>CBDCDC010000002.1:0-4862218 GCA_965215195.1 Candidatus Latescibacterota bacterium
AGATCAACGAGGTCATGTCGCTGATCAACGAGGCCACCGGCTCGGATGCCGAGATCATCTTCGGCACTGTAATCGACGACAGCTTGGCCGAGAACATCCGCGTGACGGTCATAGCCACGGGCTTTAGCCTGAACAAGGATGGCGAAGCCGAGCCGCCGGCCCGCGCACAAGAGGAGCCCGTGCAGGAGGTGGAGTTGGATCCGATGACTACCGGCAGCCCGGTCCTCGTCGGCAAGGCGGGCACCTCCTTGGACGTGCCCACGTATCTGCGCAACGGCCATAGCACGCCTCAGGAGCAGCAGGAACCCGTGCGCCCGGCGGTTGGCGACTTGGATATTCCCACCTTCCTGCGGCGCAAGATGAACGCTTCTTAGGGCGGTTGTCGCGCCCGGGCGATTTGGCTTATTTTATACCTGTGCGCGATAGTATTCGCAGGGAGGGCATTCACATGGCAGATATTCGCGTTGGCGTAATCATGGGCAGCACCTCGGATGAGGACATCATGCGCAAGGGGGCGGCGGTGCTCGAAGAGCTGGGCCTCGGCTACGAAATGGTCGTATCTTCGGCCCACCGCAACCCCGAGCGCACCGCTACTTGGGCCAGCGCGGCGGCCGGCCGCGGCCTCAGGGTAATCATCGCCGGTGCCGGCTTAGCGGCGGCCTTGCCCGGAGTGGTGGCGGCGCATACGACTCTGCCGGTCATCGGGGTTCCCATTGCCTCGGGTGCGCTCGGTGGAGTTGATTCGCTCTACTCCATCGTGCAGATGCCCCCGGGAATCCCGGTGGCGACCGTCGGCATTGACAACGCCCGCAATGCGGCCCTGCTGGCGGCCCAAATCATCGCCCTGTCCGACGAGGCCGTCGCCCGGGCCATTGAAACCTATCGCGCACAGTGGAATCCCTAAGACCGCGCCGGCCTTCGCGCCGGCGAGCTAATGCTGAAAGGACGCGAGGATCAGTGGCCAATACAAGTCGCATTTCCAAATTGCTTTCGCTGATGCTCAGGCATCGGCCCGACGAATTTGGACTGGAGATCGATGCTTACGGCTACGCGCCGTTGGCTCAGGTGGTACAAGGAGTACAAGAACGCTACGCAGAGGTGCCCGAAGCCGAAATCGTGGCCCTCGTCAAGGACCCGGAGCAGTATCGCTTTGAACTGAACGAGTTCGGCATCCGCGCACTGTACGGACACAGTTTTTTCGTGGATATGGATGGCGAGCCTATGGACCCGCCGCCCGAGCGGCTCTACATGGGCACGACCCGCAGCGCGGCCCAGTGCTTTGCCCGCGAGGGCATTTCTCCGGGCGATCGCTACTACGTGCATCTGTCGCTGACGCGCGCGGCGGCCGAGTCGCACAGCCACCAACGCGACACCCCCTGCGTGGTGGAAATTCTCGCGGCCAAGGCCCACGAGGAGGGCTGCCGCTTTTTTGCCCGCGGCGCGGTCGTGCTGACCGAAGAGCTCCCGGCCAGTTGCATCGGCCCGATTCACGGCAGCCAGCAAAAGGCCCTCGACGTCGCCCAGATGCCGGCGGCCAGCGGCATAAGCTACGGCCGCAAGCCCCGCTTTTCGCCTCGTTGAAAGGGCTGCCGTGAAAAACATCGTGGCCTTTATCAAGCCCTTCAAACTCGACGAGGTCAAAAGCTCGTTGGCCGCGATCGGCCTCGTCGGGATGTCCGTCAGCGAGGTGCGCGGCTGCGGTCGCCAGCGCGGCCACAGCGAAATCTACCGCGGTGCCGAGTACCAGCTCGACTTCATGCCCAAAATCCGCATTGAATTGGCCGTTGGCGATGGCCTACTCGACGAAGCAGTGGAGGCCATTATGCAGTCGGCTGCCACCGGCGAGGTCGGCGACGGCAAGATCTTCGTCTCCGACTTGGTCGAGGCCATCCGCATCCGCACCGGCGAAACCGGCGAAAACGCCCTCTGAAGCCCCGGCAGTGCCCACCGCGTTGGAACTGGCCCGTCGCGCCCTCGCCGCCGACGCGGCCAAAGCCCTGAATTCACTGGAGCAATTGGGTTTTGCCCATTCGGTCCAAGCCCTAGAGACCTTGGACCGAATGGGCGGCCCGCCGCAAGCCGCGCCCCTGCCGGCCCTCGCGTTGGCCGAGGTGGCCGCAACGGGCCGGCCGGACGAGGGACTGCGGCAGTTGGTGCGCTTGGCTATGGTGTACGGCAGTCCCCGGGGGCTTTTCTCTTACTTGGAGGCCGATCCCATTCTGTGCCAGCGCCTAGTGCAGATCGTGAGTCACAGCACCTTTCTCGCCGACATCTTGGTGCGCAACCCCGAATTTCTGCTGTGGCTGTTGGCCGAGACCCCGCACTTAGTCGAGCCGCTGGAGCGGAGCGTCCTACGGCAAATTTTGTGCGCCGATCTCGGTCATGCCTCCGAGTCTGAAGAGCGTTTGGAGGTGCTGCGGCGGGCGCACCGGCGCGAGGTGCTGCGCATTGGCGCGGCCGAGCTCCTCGGCACCAAGCCGGTCGCGCAAATAGGGAGAGAGCTAGCCGACCTAGCCGACGTGGTGGTCGAGTTGACCCTCGAAATATGCCAGCGCGACTTGTGGCAGGAGCACGGCCGCCCGCTGGACGAGCGCGGCCGCCCGGCGCGCTTCCTCGTCGTGGGCTTGGGCAAGTACGGCGGGCAGGAATTAAACTACAGCTCGGACATCGACCTAATTTTCGCGTGGGACGGCGAGGGCGAGACCCAACCCGAGCAGGGGGGGACGCGGCTGGAGAACGGCGAGTTTTTCCGCCGCTTGAGCCAGCGCCTAGTCCAAGTGCTGACCGCGGCGACCAAGGAGGGATTTTTCTACCGAGTCGATATGCGGCTGCGCCCCGAGGGCACCAGCGGCACCTTGACCCACTCATTGCGTGCGAGCTGGGCTTACTACGAGACGCGCGGGGAACTGTGGGAGCGGCAGATGCTCATCAAGGCCCGGCGCGTGGCGGGATCGCAGACGCTGGGGGAGCAATACGCGGCCATGCTCCGGCCTTTTATCTACCCGGCCCACTTCCACTCGCCACCGCACGAGGAAATCCGCCGCATCAAGGAGCGGATTGAGGCGAGCATCCGCGAGCGCCCCCGCGGCGAGAACAACATCAAGCTGCAAGCGGGTGGGATCCGCGACATCGAATTCATCGTCCAGTGCCTACAGCTACTCTACGGGGGCATCCATCCCCAAGTGCGCATCCACAACACGCTGGCCGCCATTGACCGCTTGGCCGCGGTGGTCGCGCCCCAAGGCGCGGTGAAGGCGGCCTTGACTGCGGCAGAGGCTAGGGCCCTAAAGAGCGCGTACGAGTTTTTTCGCCGCGTTGAAAACCTGCTGCAAATCGCCTCGGGCCGGCCCGACTACGCCATCCCGGAAGATGCGCGGGCTGTGCGGGCCTTGGCCTTGAGCATGGGCTATGGAGATGCGCGGGCCTTTACCGGTGCGCTGGCCGGGCACCGGCTGCGGGTGCGCCGGCTGTTTGCCGCGCTGTTTTACAGCGACGCGACAGCCCCACGTGCGCCGACGTGGCTTTTGGAAGTCGAAAGCGGCAGCGAGGCCGCGCAAGCCGACTTGGCGGTGCGGGGCTTTGTCGATGGGGCGGCCGCGCACCGCCGCTTGCAGCGGTTGGCGGGCATGGGCCTGTTGTTGAGCGGAGGCCGCGCCCACTTTGAGGCCCTGTTGCCGGAATTGCTGAATTCGCTGGCCGCAGCCCCGGACCCGGACCAAGGGCTGTTGCGCTTCACCCAGCTAGTTGAGGCCTATGGTGCGCCGGGCGCTTTGTATACCTTGTTACAAGAGTACGCCGGCTTCCGCACCTTGCTCATTGCCATCTGTGGCTCGAGCCGTTTTCTCGCCGATCTTTTGCGCCGCGACCCCGCCCTGCTCGACAGCCTAGTGGACCAAGCCGGCCGGGATTTGGCACTTGGCCCGGCGCGCGGCGATTTGAACGCCATCGCACGGATGCAAAACCAAGCCCTCCTGCGGATTGGGGCCGACGACCTGATGGGGTTGGCGACCGAGGAGGAGACCTTCCTGCGGTTGACCGAGTTGGGCGAAGAGGTGTTACAAGCGGTCTATCGGCTGGCTTGGCGTCCGTTGGTGCGGCGGTGGGGCAAGCCGCGCAACCGGCGGGGCCGCGACGTGCGGTTCGCCGTATTGGCCGCCGGCAAGTTTGGGGGCCGCGAGGTGGATTTCGGCTCGGATTTGGATTTGTTTTTCGTGTACGAAAGCGACGGCAAGACGCGCCGCGGCGTACCCAATAGCGTGTTTTTTATCGAGTTTAGCCAGCGCCTGATCGCCCTGTTGGCCGAGCGGGGGCTGTATTCGGTGGATGCGCGGCTGCGGCCCGAAGGGGCCGGTGCCCCCATGGCCATCTCGCTGGTCGGCTACCGCCGCTACTTGGCGCAGCGGGCGGCCACTTGGGAGCGGATGGCGCTGAGTCGCGCCCGCCAAGTGGCCGGCGATGCCGCATTCGGCGCGCGGGTTTTGCGGGCCATTGAGCGCTTCGCATATAGCCGAGAAGCGGACGCGGCCTTGGCTGTGCAAATGCAGGAGATGCGCCAGCGGATGGAGCCGCAGGGCCAGCGCCGCACGCGCATCGACATCAAGCGCGGCCCGGGCGGCATCGTGGATATCGAATTTGTGGCGCAGGTACTGGTGCTCAAGTGGGGCTATCGAGATCGGCGCCTACGAGTGGGTAGCACGAGACACGCGCTGCAGTTGCTCGTCGAGCAGGGCTGTTTAGACCCGGAGCGGGGCCACTTTCTCCTCGACGCGTACGAGTACCTGCGGGCCGTGGAAAAGGGCATGCGGCTCGCCAGCGACAAGGCCAGCGACGCCCTGCCGACCGGCCGGGAGCTGGAGGTATTGAGCCGCGCCCTCGGCCGCGCAGACGTAGCGGCCTTCCAAGACGAGGTGGAAGCGCGCATGCAGCAGACGCGGCGCACGTTCTCGGCCGTATTCGCCGAATTGACCCATTGAGGAGTGCTTTTATGGACGGTATAAGCAAGGCCGCGCGCGTCGGCCAGATGATTATCGGAGTCGTGTATCTCGTGGCTGGAGCGATGAAGGTATGGGAGCCGGTGCTTTTTTATTGGGAGGCCATTCCCTACGCGCAGTTGCTTGGGATCGTGGAATGGGAGCCTGCGTCGGCCGTCGCCAAGGCGGCCATCGCGTTGGGGCCGATTGAATTCGCCCTCGGCTGGGCCCTGCTGCTCAACTGGTGTCCGCGGCTGTGCTTGCCGGTGGCGACGGTGCTGATGGCTGCTTTTACCGCGCTGACGGCCAAGGCTTGGCACATGGGGGCCTCGATAGACTGCGGCTGCTTTGGTGCTCTCGTCGAGCGCGGGCCAGGGGAAGCGGCCATAGAAGATGGCGCGATGCTGGCGGTGCTGCTGTTTGCGTGGTGGGGGATGCGCCGCAGTGCAAAGGCCGCGCCCGTGGCTGGTCGGCCCAATTGGTGGGGTATGGCCGCTGTGCCCGTCTGGCCGCTGGCGAATCGGCTGGTGTTAGGTGCGTTCGTCGTCGGACTGGCGGTGGGCGGGGTGCGGTTTTTTCCCGCGCTAGAGCGCATCGCGCAGTCGGACCTCAAAAGCGGTGTGCGGCTCTCCGGCTTGGCACTTAAAGGCGTGGATGCGGATTTGATGCAGGGCGAATACCTGCTCGAATTGTTCAGCCCCACGTGCGTCCACTGCCAAAACGCAGTGCCCAAGATGAACGCCTTGGCCCAAGACCCACAGTTGCCACAGCTCATCGCCCTGACGAGTTTCGCGCAGGATGCACCGCAAATGATCGACTTCAAGAAGCGGCTGCAACCGCGCTTTGATATTGCCACCATATCGATGACGGATTTTCGTCGTTTGACCTTTGGCCACGGCTATCCGCGCTTGGCCTACATTGCCGACGGGGTGGTGCAGCAGGTGTGGGAAAGCAACTACATGCCGACACAAGCTCGGCTGCGAAAAATTGCGGGTTCTTAGTACGCGGAAGGAGCGGACTTAATAGGATGGCGATGAGCAAGTTGGCCTTCTTGGGCGGTCCCAAGGCCGTCACCGCCGACGAAGGCGATATTTTCCGCTGGCCGATTATCACCGCCGAGGACGAAGCAGCCGTGCTGGATGTGCTGCGTCGCGGGGCGATGTCGGGCTGGGACCTAACCTTGGCCTTTGAAGAGGACCTGAAGGCTTACTTTGGCTTGCAGCACGCCCTCTGTCACAACACGGGCACGGCCGCGATCCACGCCGCGCTGTGGGCTTGCGGCGTTGGCGTCGGCGACGAGGTCATCGCGCAGAGCATGACCTTTTGGGGCACGTCGCTGCAAGTGTTCTCGCTGGGGGGGACGGTGGTATTTTCCGAAATTGACCCCCAGACTCTGACGATGGATCCCAACGACATTGAGCATCGCATTACCGAGCGCACCAAGGCCATTGTGCCCGTGCATTACTGCGCCTATCCAGCCGATATGGACCCGATCGTGGAGATTGCCGAGCGGCACGGGCTGAAGGTGATTGAAGACGTCTCGCACGCCCAGGGTGGCCGCTACAAGGGGCGGCTGCTGGGCACCATCGGCCACATCGGGGCCATGTCGATTATGTCGGGCAAGTCGCTGGCTTGTGGTGAGGGGGGCTTTTTGGTCACCGACGACCAAGCCCTGTACGAGCGCGCTGCGGCCTTTGGGCACTATGAGCGCACCCGCTTCGTAGGAGATCCCGCGCTGAAGCCGTTTGCCGGGATGCCGCTGGGGGGATACAAATACCGGATGCATCAGCTATCTTCAGCCGTAGGCCGCACCCAACTGCGCCACTACGACGAGCGGGTACAGGAGATCCAGCGGGCGATGAACTACTTCTGGGACCTGCTCGAAGGCGTCCCGGGGATTGAGGCGCATCGCCCCCCGGCTGACAGTGGCTCGACGATGGGTGGCTGGTACGCGGCCAAGGGGCTATACGCGCCCGAGGCGCTAGGTGGCCTGCCGGTGGAGCGCTTCTGCGCGGCGGTCACGGCCGAGACCGGGGCGTACAAGATCGTGCCGGGTGCCAATGAGCTGATGCACCTGCACCCGGTGCTCAACGAGGCCGATGTGTACGGCCACGGCCAACCCACGCGCATTGCCCACGCCAACCGCGACTTGCGGCAGGGGCCGGGCAGTCTGCCGGTGACCGAGCGCATGACCGGCCGCATCTATTCGATTCCGTGGTTTAAGCACTACGACGCCCCAATCATCGAGCAATACGCCACGGCCTTCCGCAAGGTGGCTGAGTGTGCCGACGAGTTACTGTGATTTATGGGATGGACGAGATGGGTGATCCGTTGAGCGCGCGGCTGTTTGGGTACGGGGTGCCTTATCGGGTGGAGGTGGATGCAGCGGGGGCGGTTGCGCCGCGGCCTACGGATGCGGTGGGCGAAGCTGAGCGCCTTTGCCGCGCCTTGCGCCAGTTGTGCGGGGAGGGCGAGGATGCGACTGAGGGCGACTGGGTGTATTCGCTGCCCTTTGGGCGCTGCGGGATACAAGGGCGGCCGCGCGAGCATATCATCGCCTATTTCTGCGCTGAGGCGTATATAGATGTGCTCTCTAAAGGTGGGGTGAAAACGCAGCCGCTCGCCGCCGGGGAGATCGTCGATATTGAGCCGGCCACCGTCGTCCGGTTGCGCGCTCGTCCCTTGGAGCACCATTGCGTACTCGTGGCCTTCCAGACCGAGGATCGCACGCCGCTGTTGGGCCACGCCGCGCCCTTCACCCTCGATGGCGAGGTGCCCGACGACTGGTGCGAGCGCTTGGTGAAGTGCCATGCCGCTTTTGACGCGGCAGCTGCACGGGCGTCTGAGGGCGGGCATCGGCCGCTGCTGGAACGCTTCTTGGGAACTATGGCGGAAAAACTGGCCGGCGACCCTGAAATCACCGCCGCACAAGAGCAGGCGTGGTGCGCGGGTTCGTACGCGGTTGAAGATGAACAAGCCCTTTTCGAGCGCCAGCGAGCCTTGCTCAACGAAGCAGTCCTCGCCCGCATCGGAAACCAAGACGAGGCTGTCTTTCGCTTTCCGGGCATGTTCGGCGGGGTCGCGCCGCTTTTTGCCCTAGTGGACTGAGGACGGGTGCTACCGCCGCTTTTCGCTCGCGCTCGGGGCACACTAGAAGCCATCTCACACATGCTACTGATCCCATAGAAACCAGCCCCCACGCTGGTCCAAATCGCCCCTACATAAATGACGCATTTAGGGTTTATGAGATGACTTCTACTCAAACCAAACTCAGATACGACAAGCAAGGGCCTAATTATGAACAACCGCAAGAAAATCCCCTGCCTTTGCTGGTCATGGAGAGTTCTGAATACTCACCGAACCAATGCGTATTCTGCAATAATGAATTCGGCATCTGGCTATATCGGGCTAATTGTCTTGAGTTTTTGGATATGCTCATCGGCAAATACCCGGAGGGCAAATTCGATATGATATTTGCAGACCCTCCATATTTCCTTTCAAATGGAGGGATTACCTGCCACGCTGGAAAAATGGTGAAGGTCGATAAGGGAAAGTGGGACAAGTCCAACGGTCCAGAAATAAATCACGAGTTCAATACCGCTTGGCTATCGAGGTGTCAAAAAGCATTGAAATCCGACGGAACGCTCTGGGTCTCTGGGACCCAACATGTGATTCACTCCGTGGGGTATGCGATGCAACAGATGGGCATGAAGATTCTCAACGATATTACATGGGAAAAGCCCAATCCTCCTCCGAACTTGTCTTGTCGCTATTTTACTCATGCAACGGAAACTATCATCTGGGCCGCTAAAAATGAAAAATCAAAACACTGTTTTAACTATGCCAAAATGCGAGAATTGAATCACGGCAAACAGATGAAATCAGTATGGTCGTTTAAGCCTCCTAATAAAGAAGAAAAGAAATTTGGCAAACATCCTACGCAAAAGCCTCTTGCGCTTATAGAGAGGATAGTTATGGCATCAACAAGCGCGGGAGACTTGATCCTCGATCCTTTTTCCGGTAGTTCAACCACCGGTGTAGCCGCTGTGAACCTCGGACGAAGATTCGTAGGAACCGAACTCGAACCTGAGTTTATCAATCTATCCATAGAACGCTTGAGGGACTCGATAAATAACCGGCAATCGTCCCTGAATTTTGCGTAAGGGGCTATTCAATGGAACGAGAAACTGCGATCAGCAAGCTGAAATTGCTGAAGGGAAAAGATTTAGTTACACTTGCCGCTCAATATGAAGTGACTATTTGGAAAGGAGGCAAGAAGAACAAAGGATGGGCAGGCCATCTGCTTGAAAGGTACTTGGGGCTTCCCATCAATTCGGCGCAGTCACCTAACTTTGGATCGTGGGAGCTGAAAATCGTTCCATTGAAAAGACTTGCTAGTGGCAGGATCGCGGTTAAGGAAACTATGGCTATTACGATGATCGACCCTGTCAACGTCAAAATTACCCTCTTTGAACAAAGCCATTTGCTCACAAAATTGAAAAAAGCAGTGATTTGCGCCAGATTATTTGAGTCTCAAGACGAGAACCGATCTATTCTGATGAACGTATCGGCTTTTGATCTCAATAACAAAGCGGATTACGAGCAAGTAAAGAAAGATTACGAAGAGGTGAGAAGCTGCATTGCAACCAAGGGGTTTGAACATCTAACCGGCAAAATGGGGGTACTAGTTCAGCCGAGAACCAAGGGCTCCGGGTACGGTAGCACGAGCCGGGCTTTCTATGCACGAACCCAATTCGTCGCAAAGATGCTTGGAATCGGTTAGGGCTGATAAATTCGCAGGAGAAACGCAATGGCAAAAAGGAAAATTCGCGTCGGCCTGATCGGCTGTGGCGGCAACATGCGCGGTGCCCACATCCCTCGGCTAAAAGCCGACGGCCGCGTAGAGGTAGTGGCGGTCGCCGACCCGGAGGAGGCATCGGCGCGGCAATTGCTAGAAGTGTGGGGCACTGAGGCCGCATATTACGCCGACTACCGGCAGATGATTGGCGCAAACGCGCTCGATGGGGTGCTGATCTCTTCGCCGCATTCGACCCACTACGCGCAGGCGCACTACGCGCTGGAGCGAGATCTGCACGTTTTGGTCGAGAAACCCCTGACGACAAAGACGCGCCACGCCCAAGCCCTAATCGATCTGGCCGCCGAGCGCGAGCGCGTGTTGGTCGTCAGCTATCAGCGCAATTTTTACCCGGCGTATGCGTATGCGCGGGAGCTGGTGCAGGAGGGGGCTCTCGGAAAGCTCAAGGGAATTGTCGCCTACGTGACGCAAAATTGGGGCGGCAAGGGATGGCGGATGGTGCCCGAGCTGGCCGGAGGTGGGATGTTCATGGACACCGGTAGTCACTTGGTGGCTGCGGTGCTGTGGATTACCGGCTTGACGCCCGTAAAGGTCGCGGCCTTCATGGACAAGCGGGGCAAGCGGGTGGATATGGATGCCGTGGTCAATGCGCGGTTTCGCGGCGGTGTGCTGGGGTCGCTGAGCTTTATCGGCAGCGCGAGCCGGCACGACGAGCGGCTGACCATCCACGGCGACGAGGGAACGTTGGTCTTTCACCTGCACCAGTGGCGGGTGCGGGAGGTGTTGCTGAATGGGGAGCCATTGGAGGTGCCCAAGCGGGTGCGGGAGGACACGCCGGACGCGGCCTTTTTGCGCTGGATTCGCAACGGCGGCAAGGGCTATGAGCGGCCGGATTTTGCCGTGGCAGTAGCCAAATTCACCGAGGCTGCGTATCGGTCGCTAGAGCAGAAGCGGCGATGATTGCGTACGCACCGCTCGTCGGCGAGCTCGATCAGCAGGTCGCGGGTGTGCTGACGCGCCAAGTGCTGGACGCGGAAAGCCCCTATTGCGGTGGCTTTGTCGATCGAGACCGGCTGGCCGGTTCCAGCGGCATCAGCGCGGTCGCGCCGCTTGGCTACGCCTATCTCCTGCCCGAGTCGCGCCACTACCGCAGCGCGGTCCTCTTGCGGCGGATCCGCCTCGCCGCCGAGTTTGCCCGCCGACACCGGAATCCATCGGGTTGTTTCGACCTGTTGAGCACTAACTTCGACTCGGCCCCGGACACAGGCTTTGTGGTGCAGGCCATCGCACCGGTCGTCTGGGCGGCGCGGCAACAGGCTACAAACGACGAAGGGGCCGCCGAGATCGCGGCCGCCTTGGGCGAGCTCATACAGAAGGCGGCCCCGGGCATGGTCGCTGGCGGCTTCCACACGCCCAACCACCGCTGGGTGCTGGTCGCCGCACTGGCCCAAGCCCAAGCCCTCTATCCAGAGTTGGAGGTGAGCGCGACTGTAGATGCGTACCTCGGCGAAAGCATTGACGTCAACGCCGACGGCGAGTACAGCGAGCGGAGCACGGGCGTGTACAATGCCGTGGTCAACCGCGCCTTAATCCGCGCCGCGCACGTGCTCGCCCGGCCCGACCTGCTCGCGCCTGTGCGGCGCAACTTGGATTTGTCCTACCATCTCCTCCACGCCGACGCCACCGCGGTGACGAGCATTTCCAAGCGGCAGGACCGCGACACGCGGGCCGTGCCGACCGGTTTGGCCGATGGCTATCACGCCTTGGCCCATTTAGACGACAATGGCTTGTACGCGGCCGTGGCCGACCTGTTGGTCGCGTGTGGCCGCAGCGGTTTGGTCTGCCTGCCGAACTACGTCCTGCATCCCGAGTGGCGAACGGCTCGTCTCAAGCGGACGCCCTTGCCCGAGCAGTATAGTCGCGTCTATCCGGCGTCCGGCCTGTGGCGGGTGCGCCGAGGCGCGGTGAGCGCTACGGCCGCGGCCGGCTTGACCGCGCCTTTTAGCGTGGTCTGCGGGCAGGCCGAATTGGCGGTGAAGATATCATCGACCTATTTCGCCACCGGGCAGTTTGTGGGCGAAGCGTTTGCCGCGGCCGGCAATGGGGTGCGGATGGAGCACAAGGGCCGCAACCGCATCTATCCAGAAAGGGATTACGTGGGGGGGATTTACTGGCTGCCGGTTGCCGAGCAAGTCAATGCCCAAAACTGGCAAGAGGTGCGGGGTCGGCGGGCGACGTATGAGTTGCCGCCGCTAAAAGTTGAGTTGCACGTCGAGGAGGTGGCCGGTGGTTTCGACCTCCACATCCGCACCTCGGGGGGGGTTGATGGGGTGCCCTTGCAGATTGAGGGAGTCTTCGCCCCGGGCGGAACCTTGGAGATGGATAGCGCACTCGTCGAGGGCCGCGCCGGGCACACAGTCTTTCTCAAAGCAGGCTACGCGCTCTACCGGGTGGGCGACGACGCCATCCGCATTGGCCCGGGGTCCATGGAGCACGCCATGTGGCGGATGCGCAATAGCGAGATCGACGAGGAGCGTTTGCGGGTGCTCATCGCCCTGCGGACGCCGGTAGCGCGGACCTTGGAAATCCGCTGTGGGCAGTGGTCGGACGCGCAGGGTGGGTTTTTACGTTGAGGTACTCAACTACGCCTAGGAAATTACGCGAAGTGCAGCAGGATGTCTAAAGAAATGAATCCCATATTTGGATTTCCACCAATCCACAAGGCCCATCTTACGTCTCCAGATAATATCGCTGCTCGTTTGCAAAGCCTAATCGGTACGCCATTTAAATTGACGGGAAAGACTAGGACAGATGGCTCGAATGTGAGAAAGCTTGTTGCACAGGCTTTCACAGAATTCTTATTACCTAAACCATGCCCCCAGTCATCTCATTCTATTATTCCACCTAAAGGAAAAGGATTGCCAAGGATACTTTTAGAATATGTGGATACCTATATCGTAACTACAGGTAATACGTACAATCTCCAAGTTTGGAATCGAAATCCAGCATCCGACTCTATCCAAGTCGAGTACAATTCCGGCGAGACTCTATCGTCAAAGGATGTCCGATTCGTCTTCCTACGTGTTGACCCACAGAATCAGACGATAAGCTCAATCCTCGTCCTAACTCCAGATTATATCGAGAGTAAATTCGGACGCTTTGGCAAGCCGACGATTAAACACCAAATCATAATTTCGCCAAGAATTAGAGATAAGGCTTTAGCTCAAAATCCGCCGGGCATTTTCTGTTCGGATACATCTGCTATTTCTCGACACGTAACGGAGAAATATGCTATTCCGACCTCTTCGATGAGTGACAAACCTGTTTTGGGCCAGCTATTTTCTTTGAAATTGCTGCGAGAAATGCTAGTAGAAGGGCTAATTGGTGAACCATTGGATCAAATGGCTACAAAAAACAGGGGGCAAGCGTTAGAGCGCTTGGTTGCTCTTCTTTTAGGGTACAAAATTAGGGACGCAGAGCTTTTAGAGGGAAATTTTCCCGATATTCCCAATCAAGCCTTGGAGGTCAAAGTGCAGGATTCACCAACCGTAGATCTAGGAAAATTTAGTCCTCAGTTTAAAGAGTGTATCCCGTCCTGCCCTAGCGTAACGACGTTAGATGTCCGCTACTTGATAGCCTTGACTGATGCAAGGACGAGCATCAGTCAGGGGATAATTTTATGTCCCGGCGAGAAGTTAGGTGAGCATTTCTCATACGTAAGCGACACTAACTTCAAGTGCCAAAGATCAATCCCTATGTCCTTTTTTGACATGTACCAAGGCCAAGCCCTTTACAATCCCTGAAACGAAAGTAGCGGCTCGACACCAAAGGCTTCCGCTACAGCAACCTCTAAGTCAGTTTCATATTTTTCGATCATGTTGTCGCCTACATCAGCCGACACTAATTTTTTAACCAAATCTACTATCCTCCTAGAATGTGCAGAATGCCTATCTGGCATTGGATATTTTTCTACGTATTGAGTTAAATAGCGCCGGCGGCCAGCGTACAGTTTGTTATTAAATACCAATTCGTGATAACGAGTCATCAGATTTGAATTGGCTATCCCTTGGATTAGGAAGAGCATATCCGTGTTCTCTTCTTCTGATACAATCCAGTAACAGTTGCCATCAACCATCAATCCTTCACTGTCGTAAAAGAACATCGGGCTAGGGCTGATATCGGGAAAGATGAGCTTGGGACGCCCCAAAGCTAAAGGGTCTTGAGGAACCCAAATCTCATACCATTTTCTATTGGCCTTAATTATGTATTTCCGTTTTTCTAATCTCTCTCGATATTGCCTAAGATATGCTGCCGCACATGGGTACTGTTCTATGTCAATTGCTTCTCGTTTCGCGTTCCTGATTTCATGAGTATATAGTATCTTTTTTAGCGATTCATTTCTTGTGCTAGAGCGCCAGCGGCTAGCATCGTCGTGTGAGAATATGAGACGTAGTAAACAGTCTTCCGGTCTCCTACCTTCAGGCATATCGTTCCAGTCTGAGCGAATAAAAACTTGATCGGCCGTTGTCTTAATGCCAACCCTTACCTTTACAACGTCTCCAATTCGATACTTTGCCGCCGATTCTATTTTATCAATCCACTTTTTCTCGGTCGCAGTTACCATCTGCCAAGGTTCAGAGGACAACTTAGAAAAGGAAAAAGTCCCCAGCGAAAATTTGAACCGGGTTTTAGACACCAAATATTCACCGTCAGAATTTTGTCTGAGAATGTCGTACACTGAATTAACATGGACTAGCTTTTCCCGATCATCGCGATTACTTATCCTATTCTCGTAAATTCTGATGAATCTATTTGACGGCCTCTGGTTCGTAGAGGAACGCGATGTAGAGGGTAATTTTCTAGCGATTAAGATAGCTGGCAGAACGGCAGCCTTGAAAAGCTTTGTGTCGCCGAGGTCAATCAATTCGATTACCTTGTAATTTTCTGCAATGAACGCTCTGGTGGAGGCTCCACTTTTTGTAGAAATAAAACGATTGGACGTGATGACACCTATAATGCCCCTGTCTTTTAAGCACTGGGTCATAGCTACTAGAAATGCTTGATATAAATCGATTCTGCCTTTTAGGCGAAAGGATTTTGCTAACTCCTGTGATTTCCGGGCCCCGAGGACCTGTGTTCGGACGTAAGGAGGGTTGGCGATTATAATATCTACAGGAGGAATAGTCCTGTTCGTTGGAGGTCTGTTGTTAAATAACCCTATCTGTGCTTCTGAGTCGGTGTACAGTTCAAGGAAATCCATCCTCTTAAAAAAATTCGCTTTTGAGCCAAACGCTTCTAATCGCTCTTGAGCATTCCCGAGGGATAAATCCTCAAGCTCTATCCCTGTAATGACGGTATTTCTTAGTGTATTATCTGGCAGTGAGTTAGCTAAGGCGACCAGTAGTTCTCCATCGCCACAGGCTGGATCCAAAACTCTTGGTTCAGGGAGTTGACGGAAATCCGTTTCGGCGACCAGTCTCTCTGCGAGGAAACGAGCAAGTTCAGGAGGCGTGTAATGCGAACCAGTAGCTTTTTGCTTAGGCGGCATCTGAGTATAGCCCTTTGTCTTCAGTATTAAGGCTATAAGAATCAAATATCAATAAACCGATGTCAACGGTTGTACCTACCGGACAAAGCCGCATGAGTTCCGGTGAGGAATAGATATGATCGGCGATACCGACGGCCATCGCCGGACTGCTCTGTTGCCATCGACCTTTTTGCGTCCGCTCAGAAGGAGGGTCTTGAACAGGGGCGTACGAGTACCTTTTGCCGGGGCGTCTGCGGGTGCTCATCGCGCTGCGGACGCCGGTGGCGCGGACCTTGGAAATCCGCTGTGGGCAGTGGTCGGATGCGCAGGGTGGGTTTTTATACCCGTCCCCCGGCCCACCGCACTCCTTGCGCCAGCATCTGCTGCATACCTAGACGTGCAAATGTGCCCGGGCCATGTCCCAACGCCGTGTAAAACACCCGCCCTGCGCCGTACGGCTTGACCCACGCGAGGGGATGCTGCTGGCCGCTCCACTCGGCGGTGGCCAAAATGCGGATGGCCGGGTCCCACGCCGACATGTAAATCTCGTCTTCCACGTCAAAGTCGGGCACGTCTTGCGTAACCGGGTGATCGCCATCGACAATGTTGACAGTAAAGGTCGATCCCGGGGGATGCCAATTGGCGTGCCCGCCGAGCAGCTCTACGGCTTTGCCGCCAATCCGCCACCCCGTGCCGTGGAGGCCGACCAGCCCTTTGCCACCGGCGACAAAATTGAATAGCCCCTCTTCCTGCGCGGGCGTCAGCTCGGGCACGTGCTGCACGGTGCCGTCTTCCCGCCGCTCAACTCGCGTGAAGCCAGTGCCGTGGACCAGCACAGCGAAGTCGCGCAGACCATCCGACGCCAACACGTCCTTGTCGTCTGTCAGCGCAACGGACAAATCGTCGTACGCGCTCAAAAACTCGTGGATGACGGAGGCACTGGCCGCAAACTGATGATTCGGGCCGGATAAAATTAGGACGTTCATAAGAGACTCCTTTGAAACCTGCTTGACGTGGTTGCACTTCTCCCAAGCGGCGGGATGGCTCAATCCGGGTAAAACGTTTTCTCGCCGACCGCTTCATCGTGCCCGAAAGGATGAGTGGGATTACACGGCATAGGACACCGAGCCGTCGGTGCGCAGCGGGGTGGAGGCGTTGTTGATGGGCTGGTAGGGCGTTTTGTCGATTAAGTTCTCATCCAACTCTACGCCGAGGCCCGGGGCTTGGGGAATCGGGAGGTACCCGCCCTCGCGCTTATACGCGCATTGATAGACCGCGTTGTGCGGGGCTTCGTCGCCTTTGGTGTATTCTTGGGTGATGAAGTTGGGAATTGAGGCGTCAAGGTGCAGGGAGGCGGCCGTGGTCAGCGGCCCCAAGAAGTTGTGAGTCACTACCGCGCAGTGATAGGCTTCGCCGATGGCGGCGATTTTTTTGCAATGCGAGATGCCGCCGGCCAAGGCCACATCCGGCCGCAAATACTGGGGCCCCCCCTGCTCCAACAACTCGCGGAACTCCCATATAGACACGAAGCGCTCGCCATTGCCAAAGGGCACGGTGGATTTCTGCGCGATGTGGGCTTGGGCCGAGATGCTGTCGATCTGGATCGGGTCTTCGAGGAAGAAGACGTGAAAGGGCTTGAGGGCCTCGGCGAGGGCGAGAGAGACCATGGGCGTCAGCTTGCGGTGCAGCTCGATAATCAGGTCCAAATCCGGGCCGCCGGCTTCGCGTGCGGCCGCGGTCAGCTCGACAGCGGTTTGGATCATCCGCGCTTGGCCCTTGTCGTGGCAGTCCGTGGTAATGGGGTCGAACTTGACGGCGGTGAAGCCCTCGGCAACAGCGGCTTGCGCGGCCTTGAAGTTGGCCTCCGGCGTGGCCCCACCCGACAGCAGGTGCAGGCGGATCTTGTCGCGGACATTGCCGCCCAACAGCTCCCACACCGGGACCTCGAAGTGCTTGCCCTTGATGTCCCACAGCGCGATGTCAATGGCTGAGACGGCCCCCATGACGACCGTGCCCCTGAAGGGCGCCATGCGGTAGAGGTGCTGCCAGTGGTGTTCGATGCGGAGGGGATTTTGGCCGATGAGGTAGTCTTTGCAGACCTCGACGATGCTCTGCACGGCCGTGGGGTAGCCCCAGCAGGCGGTTTGGCCAATGCCGGTTAGGCCGGTGTCCGTGGTGATGCGGACGACGTAGCCGTTGCCGAGCAGGAGGGAGTCGATCTGTTCGATTTTCATTTTGTGCGCTCCATATATAATGTAAAGGGCAGGGTTGTTTATCAGTGGGCAATGGGTAGCTTATTTATTGAAAACTGCGCGTCTGCGCAAGCAAGGGAGGCTAGTATGGCACATTTGCGATTTGCAGCACCTGTGGAACAGCGGGTAGCCCTAATTACGGGTGGGGCGCGCGGCATAGGGGGTGCGGCGGCACTGCGCTTGGCCGAGGCCGGGCGGCACATTGCCCTTGTCGATGTGCTGGCCGAGCCGGCGCGGGAGCGGGTGCGGGCGATCGAGGCCATGGGGCAGCGGGTGCTTTTTGTCGAGGCGGACGTGACCGACGAGGGCCAGGTCCACGAGGCAGTGGCCCAAGCGGTGGCGACTTTTGGGCGGCTGGATATCTTGGTGTGCAGTGCCGGTGTCTTGGGGTGGGAGAAGCCGTTTTTCGAGCAGACGGCCGCGCAGTTTGCCAAGGTCATGCAGATCAATGTCCACGGGGTGTACTACGCGCATCAGGCGGCGATTCCGCACATGCTGGAGCGGGGGTGGGGCCGCTGCGTGACGATTTCTTCGAGTGCGCGCCACGGCAGTCCCAATCAGGTGCCGTACTCGGTGTCCAAGGGGGCGGTGTGGTCGTTTATTCAGGCGCTGGGCGACGCTTGGCCGCGGCAGGGCGTGTTCGTCAACGGCGTTGAGCCGGGTCGGGCACTGACCGACATGGTCGTGCCGCGCTTTGACGAGGCGCACCTGCGCGATCCGGGCAACCCGATTGGGCGCTATTCAGACGCGGCCGAGGTGGCCGAGGTGATTGAATTTTTGTGTTCGGAGCGGAATACGTACACTACGGGGTCGGTGTGGAGTGTGAAGGGGGGGAAGGGGTGAGGTGGAAGGCAACAGCAATGGAAAAAAAGGAAGAATTATGAACGCGGTCCATGCAATAGAAGACTTGAGACAGCGCGCTAATGAAGGCGATCCGGAAGCACAGTATAAACTTGGCTGGCGGTATTCCGCTGGTCGTGATGTGACGCAAAATAATAAAGAAGCGGTGAAGTGGCTCCGCGAGGCCGCCGACCGAGGATTTGCCAAAAGCCAGAACATCTTGGGTACGATGTATTCCATTGGTCATGGTGTGCCGCAAGACCATGTGGAGGCGGCAAAGTGGTTCCGCAAGGCCGCCGAGCAAGGGCTTGCTCAATCTCAGCATAACCTTGGCGCGATGTATGCCCTTGGTCATGGGGTGCCGCAAGACTATGCGGAGGCGACAAAGTGGCTCCGCGAGGCCGCCGAGCGAGGACTTGCGCAAGCCCAGCACGATCTTGGCGTCATGTATGCAAATGGCCAAGGCGTACCGCAAGACTATGTGGAAGCCCATATATGGTGGAACCTCGCCGCGGCACAAGGCAACGAGGAAGCACGCGGAAAACGCGATATAGTTGCCAAAATGTTACCCCCTGCTCAAGTTGCCGCTGCCCAGCGCCGGGCACGAAAAAAGATGGAAGAGGTTCACGCATGAATGAAAGCGAAATATCTGAGGAGACACTCCAGCAGAAACTCTACCAAACAAATACAATACACTGGAATCTGGAGCAGGTTGTTATTGTTACCACCGAGGATAAGCTCAGGATCTGTCTGCGAAATACTATTGATCGTCTCGACACCAAACGGAAGTGGTGGACACCATTAGCTACCGTACTGACACTCGTTCTTGCACTAACCACGACTGAATTCAAAGACCAATTCACTATTCCCGCCGCAACTTGGCAGGCGATTTTCTTAATTTTGACAGGAGGCTCAATAATCTGGGCTGTTGTGGCTATATGTAAAGCGATCAGAGTCAAAGTTTCTATTGAATCAATCGTATCCAAATTCCCACAGGAAAAAAGCAATGCTCGCGATTGAAGCAACCCTGCCGCTAGTACAGCCCTCGGCTTGGGCCGCGTTGGAGCGGCAGCTTTTCCACGTCATGGAGGACGCCGTCCATCCATTCTTGGAAAAGTACACCCATCCCGATGGCCGCTTGATTTGGCGCGACGGCCTGCGCCACACCCGCGACGGGGCCGACGACTTCTACGAGAGCTTCTACAACTGGCCGCTGCTGTACTTGCTCGGCGGCGGCGACCATTTGCTCGCCTTGGGTCAGCGGCAGTGGGAGGCGACCACCGAGTTGATGACAGAGTACGGCCACGTGTACAAGGAATACGAGATCGGCTATGACCAGTTCCACCAGAGCGAGAGCTACATCTACTTCTACCTGCTGTGCATGGCCGACCCAACCCACGCCGAGAATGCGGCGCGGGCGCGGCGCTTTGCCGGTTTCTATCTCAACGAAGACCGAGAGGCCCGCAACTACGACCCAGAGCACAAGATCATCAAGTGCGCCCACAACGGGAGCAAGGGGCCGCGCTGGCTGTACGCAGAGGACGAGGAGCCGTCGTATGGGTACAGCCCGGGGATGGCGCGCTATGGCCTGCCCTACGAGGACTTAGCGGGGATTGACGAGCCGGCCGACCTCGAGGATCCGGCCAAGGCGCGGCGCATGGGGCAGGCCATGAAGGAGCGCATGGCTCGGGGCGATTGCGCCACCAACCTGCACGTCACCTCCCTGATCGCCAACGCATTTTACCTAACTGGCGACGACAAATACCGCGCTTGGCTGCTCGAATACGTGGATGCGTGGGTCGAACGGGCCAAGGCCAATGGGGGCCTGTTGCCCGACAACGTGGGGCTGAGCGGGCAGGTCGGAGAATACATGGACGGACGCTGGTATGGGAGCATGTATGGCTGGACGTGGCCGCACGGGTTGTACAACATCGCCATGGCCGCCATTTTGGCCGGGACCCATTGCTATGTGCTGACCGGCGAGGAAAAGTATCTCGAACTGCCCCGCACCCAGCTCAGAAAGGTGCTAGAGCAGGGGAAAATGGCCGACTTGGGCCAAATCGAGATGAGCTTGGGCGAGCACTGGATCGGCCAGCTAACCGCGCTCGGCGACGACAAGGTCAGCTTTGTGGTGCCCTATTGCTACGGGGCCAAGGGGTGGTCGGACTTCCAGCCGTTAGCGGCCATGTATCCGGCCGCGCTGTGGAACGCGAGCGGGGCGGCCGTCGACTGGGAGATGCTCGAAGCGCTGCGCGCCAAAGAGCGCTACGACTGGTGCGCGGTCGTGCCGTTCCACAACAAAGAGGACGCTTACCACGAGCCGCCGTGGTTTTGCTATCTCAAGGGCGAAAACCCCGACTACCCGGTGCAGATCCTCCAGGCCGCCTTAGCCCAAGTCTATCGCCGGCTAGAACTTATCCGCCGCGACAAAACCGACCCCCGCGACAACCACATCCACTGGTGGCAGCAGCTAAACCCGGTGACGACCGAGGCACTCATTCAGCTAACCTTGGGTGCGCCGCAGCTCCTGTACAACGGCGGCATCTTAATGGCCCCGCTGCGCTACTTTGACGCCGAGCGCAAGCGCCCGGGCCTGCCAGCGGATGTGGCCGCGCTCGTCGAGACTGTAGAGCGGGATCGCCTCGTGGTCCACTTGGTGAACTTGAGTGCAATGGACGCCCGCAAGGTGCTGCTGCAAGCCGGCACCTTGGCCGAGCATCGGTTTGCAGAGGTCGCGTACAACACCTTGCAAAGCGCGTACCCGGGCACGGTGGGAAGCTATGCTGCGCCGCCCGTGGAGCAGGCGAGCAAGCGCGTTGCCGTACATGACGCGCACTTTGCAGTGGCCTTGCCACCGGGGACTGAAATCCGCCTCGAAATCGGCTTGCAGCGGCACGTGAACGGGCCGACATACGACTTGCCGGCGACTTGGTAAGGACGCGGGCGATAATTGCCGGCTGTACGAGTATCATTAATTGAATTAGGAGAAAACATGGATTACGTGCGATTGGGACGGGCCGGGGTCAAGGTTTCGCGGCTGTGTTTGGGCACGGCCTTCCGGGGATATTGGCACGGGCACACGGACGCGGCGACCGCCGTGCGCACGGTCGAGACCGCCCTCGACTTGGGGTGCAATTTCCTCGATTGCGCCAACTACTACTTTCAGGGCCGCTGCGAGGAGTTGTTGGGCAAGGCCATCAAGGGCAAGCGCGACGATTTGGTAATCACGACCAAGGTCTGGAGCCAAATAGGCGACGGCCCCAACGACCGCGGCCTGTCGCGCTTTGCCATCATGCGCGAGATCGAGCGGTCGCTGAAGCGACTGGCCACGGATTACGTGGACCTTTACTTGCTGCACAACTGGGATGCAGACACCGAACTCGACGAGACCCTGCGGGCGTTTGACGACTTGGTGCGGCAGGGCAAGGTGCGCTATGTGGGGGCCTGCAACTTTACCGCCGCCCAAGTGGTAGAGGCGCTGTGGGCGGCCGATCGCGGGGGATTCGACCCGCTGTTCACCCTGCAAAATCAGTACAACCTATTGCAGCGCTGGGAAGTGGAGCCGGAGCTGTTGCCTTTGTGCCGGCGGCACGGCCTCGGTATGATGACCTATAGTCCGCTGGCCGTCGGCCTGTTGAGCGGCCGCTTTAGGCGCGGGCAAAAGCCGCCGGCCGACAGCCCTTGGCAGGACGATGCGCGGTTTGCCGCGGCCATGAGCGAAAAAGCCGAGCGAATCGTGCAGAAGCTGATCGAGATCGGTCGGGCCCAGGGCAAGACCCCAGCACAGGTGGCCATCGCTTGGATATTGGCCAACGAGGATGTTACTGCGCCGATCATCGGCCCAGACCGCCCCGAGCACGTGGCGGAGGTCTTTGGGGCGCTGGAGGTGGAGTTGGGGGAGGAGGAATTGGCGGCTCTAGATGCGCTCTCGCGCTGGACGCCGCTGGGGCGGACGCATTAGCTGCTGCGGCCAGCTCAGTCCGCCGTGAGCTCGCGCACGGCAGACCTCTAAAAACGCAAAAAAGGGGTTCAACGACCCGAAGCTGTCGAACGGCGGTGCTGTGCCGCGCTACAGTTTGCGCAGGCGGATGGACCCGCCCGAGGTGCGCAGGGTCATCAAGGGACCACCGCCGTTGATCGCGGCCTTGAGGCTGTTTTTGTCCAGCGTGCCTACTACCGGGAAGTCGGTGGAGACGCGCCCACCCGACGTGCGGGCGTCCACCTGCAAACCGATGTCCGAAGCGAGGGAGACCTCTACGTTGCCGCCCGAAGTCTTGAGGTGGCAGGGACCGTGAGGCTGCTGCGAGAGTTGGGCGCGAATGGACCCACCCGACGTCCGAGCCTCGATAGGCCCGAGCACTTCATCCACTTTGATAGAGCCGCCCGAGGTCTTGGCCTGCACCGAGCCTTGGGCTCGGCTAATGTGGATGGACCCGCCCGAGGTCTTAGCTCGCACCTCCCCTTCTACCTCTCCAATGCGGATGGAGCCCCCCGAAGTGGACACCGACGCCGTACCGGAGCAGCCTTTTAGCGAGATGGACCCACCCGAAGTTTTGCCCTCGAGCGGCCCTTCGATGTGGCCAAAGCTCAGATTGCCGCCCGAAGTTTGGGCCGAGACGCGGCCCTGAAGATCGTCTATCTCAATGCCACCGCCGGAGGTGCTCAGTTCCAAGTCGTGCCGGCGCGGCACTGTGAGGCGGAACAGGGGGGCGCGTCCTGTCGCAAGCCCGAAGAAGTCGGACAGGCCGGTATCTTTTTTGCGGCCCCGGATGGTCGTGGTCCCCGCCTCTTGGTCGTATGCTAGATCGAGTTTATCGGCTCGTTCCACGACCAACTCCACCTCGGGGCGATCCCAAGTATGGACCTCAATGGCACTCCATTCGGTGTCCACTATTAGGCGGTCGCCCGGCACCACGTCAAAGGACTGGTGCGCGGTGTCGGCGTGGGCGGCTATTGTGGCGAAGAGCGCCGACGATAAGAGCAGATATTTCATTGTGAGCCTCCTTGCAGCATGGAAAGGGTTTTGGGGTATTAAATAGCTTGTCTCGCTCCTGTGCAAATTGTTGCTTTTTCTTCGCTTGGAAAATCGGCGCTGCGCGCATCGCCCAACTTGAGCAGTACGCCAGAGACGGCGCGTGGTCCTTGCTCGGCGATTGTCCTCTCGGACCGCCCATACTTCCGATTGGGAACAAGTCCGTCATTTCTATATTTTAATGGCATACCGCTCGGCAATTTCAACCCAATATCACCGGAAGGCTTTTTCATGTCCGCAGTGCAAGACATTCTAGTATTTTTTCAGACCACGCCCGCGCTCGACGCCCAAGTTGTAGCTTGGGCACGCTACGAAGCCTCCAAGGGCACGGGCCTAGGCGACTTGGTCGAGGAGAGCGATCCTCCCTACCCAAACGCCGTGGCGGCCATGCGCGACGGCTGGCAAGTCATCCAGATGTCGGAACTCAAACATCGCCCGCCCAAAGAAGGCTATGAACTGGGGCCGCTGCCCTACCAGATCGTGCTGTCAAAATTCAACGAGCTGCAAAAAGAGGAAGGAGCCATATCGTGAAAGAGCATCTTTTGAACTCCAAGCAGATGGCGCAATTCGTGGCCTCGGGGTATTTGAAGTTCCAAGAAATGGTGCCCAAAGATTTGTGCCGAGCCTGCCTTGAGGAAATGCACCACAACAAGGGCTATCTCGCCGTGGGGACCCCCTTTGAGGCGACTTGGCCCAAAGGCACGGCTTTGGGCGATGCGTTCCGCCTGCCGCAGGTGCAGGGACTCATCCACTCCTTGGTCGGCCCCGATCCCCTGTACGACCACCACGCCGCGCACTTGACCAAGGCCGAACAAACCAAGGGCCCCAATATGCACCAAGACTCGGTCATCGACTTCCGCGACCATTACTTCGACATCCAGCTATCGCTGTTCCCCGCGAATACGACAGACGAGATGGGCGGTACTTTCTTGGTGCCGGGAACGCAATTCCGCAATGTGCGCACCGGGGAAATCTCCATTTACCACCACATGCGCGGCAAGGTCTGGGCGACCTGCCCGGCGGGGACCATGTACGTGTGGAACACCCGCGTCTGGCACGGGGCGCGCAGCAACTACACGGCTCGGGATCGCTTCATGTACAAGTTGCGGCTCAACCCGACGCAGCCGCAGGTCTGCAACTTTGACACCGCGGATCTGGACGACCCTGAGATCGGTCGCATCCTATCGACCAACCACGGCTGGGAGGGCAACGAGCATCGCTACGAACTGATGCAGCGCGTGCGCTTGTGGCGCTTTGTCTCCGACCAGCCAAACTACGATGTGGGCGAGCGCTTCATGCGGCGCATTGAGTACCAGCCCGGCGCGGCCGCAGGCTAATGATTGTAGAAAGTCCAGTGCTGCTGTCGTCTTATACCCGCTGCGGGCAGGAGCGTTCCTTTGCGTTTGCCCATCCGGTGGGCGAGGTGGTGGCTACAGCCGCAGACGAGGTGCGTCCGGCCCTCAGCGCGGTGGAGCGAGCAGTGGAGCAAGGGCAGCACGCCGCGGGCTTTGTCTGCTACGAGGCCGCGGCCGGTTTGGACCCGGCCTTTGCCACCCACCCCGCTGGTGCGCTCCCCTTGGCTTACTTTGGCCTCTTTGCGGAGCGGACGCTGGCAGCCGCGCCTAGCGCTGGCTTGGGCACCTACGAATTGGACGAGTGGCGGCCATCGGTGTCGCGAGCGGAATACGAGGCCGCCATCGAGCGCATCCGCACCTATATTGCGGCCGGCGACACGTACCAAGTCAACTACACCTTGCGCTTGCACAGCCGCTTTCGGGGCGATCCGCAGGCCCTGTACCGCGACATGGGGCAGGTGCAGGAATCGGCGTTGTGCGCGTATTTCGACTTGGGCCGGCACGTGCTGATCTCGGCGTCGCCCGAGCTGTTCTTCCGCCTGCGCGACGGGCGTTGCACGGTGCGGCCCATGAAGGGAACCCGGCCGCGGGGCCGCTTTGCCGCCGAGGATCAGCAGCGGGCCGACGAGCTGCAAAAGTCCGCCAAGGACCGCGCCGAGAACCTGATGGTCGCGGATATGTTGCGCAACGACTTGGGGCGCATCTCGCAAGTCGGCAGCGTGGCGGTGCCGGCCCTGTGGTCGGTCGAGCGCTATCCCACGGTGTGGCAGCTAACTTCCACCGTGGAAAGCCAACTCACAGCCGGCGCGAGCTTGCCCGACATCTTTGCCGCGCTCTTTCCCTGCGGCTCGGTGACTGGCGCACCCAAGGTGCGGACCATGGAAATCATCGCCGAGCTGGAGCGCGCCCCGCGCGGCATGTACACCGGCTGCATGGGCTATGTGTCGCCCGGACCGGAGGCGTGTTTCAACGTGGCGATTCGCACGGCGCATCTCGATCGGGAGCAGGGGCGGCTCGAATTTGGCGTGGGCGGCGGGATCGTCTGGGCATCGTCGGCGGCCGAAGAATACGCCGAATGCCTCATCAAGGCCGAGGTCTTGCGCACCCGGCCGCACCCCTCGTTTGAATTGTTGGAGACGCTGCTGTACGAAGAGGAGGAATACTTCCTGTTAGAGCGGCATTTAGAGCGATTGTCGCAGTCGGCAGCGCACTGGGGGTTTTGCTACGCGGACGACCGCGTGCGGGCGCAGTTGCAAGACGCAGCTAAGGCTATGGAGGGCCAGTGTAGGGTGCGCTTGCGGCTGGCGCGCAACGGCGCGGTGCGCTTGCAGCACGAGACGCTGGCACGGCCGCGGCCGTTGCGGGTGGCTCTGGCGGCCGAGCCGGTCGATAGCACGGACCCCTTGCTGTACCACAAGACGACTCACCGGGCCCTGTACGACCAGCACTTGGCGGCCCGCCCGGATTGCGACGACGTGGTGCTGTACAACGAGCGCGGCGAGCTGACCGAGTGCTGCATTGGCAACTTGGTGCTGGAGTGCGATGGCGTCCGCTACACGCCCCCGGTCGAATCCGGGCTGTTGGCCGGCACGTTCCGCGCCGAGCTATTGGCGCAGGGTCAACTCCGCGAACGCCCATTGCCCTTCGGCGAATTGGCGCGGGCCGACGCCCTTTACCTTATTAATTCGGTGCGGCGCTGGGTCAAACTGGAACTCGTCTAAAGGAGCGCATTCATGTATCGCATTGGCCAAGCAGAAATCAAGCAGCTACAGCGGCTATTCGACAGCGGCGCGATCTTCCGCTATGGAGCGGGGGGGGAGTGCGACCGCTTTGAGAGGAACTGGGCGCGCTACGTGGGCGTAGAGCACTGTCGGATGACTCGCTCGGGAACTTCGGCCCTGTACGCAGCACTGGTGGGATTGGGCGTGGGGCCGGGGGATCAGGTGATTGTGCCCGCCTATACCTACATGGCGACCGCCTTGGCGGTGCTGGGGGCCGGGGCCATTCCGGTAATCGCGGATGTAGATACGTCTTTAACACTGTGCCCCAAGGATTTAAGGCGCCGCATTACCAAGCACACCAAGGCGATTATTCCGGTCCACATGGTCGGCCTGCCCTGCGATATGAAGCGAATTGCCAAGATCGCCCACAAACGCAACTTGCTCGTTCTCGAAGACGCCTGTCAGGCCGTGGGCGGCGGGTACGAGGGCCGGATGCTGGGCAGTTGGGGCCACGCCGGCGCGTTTAGTTTCAACTTCTTCAAGAACATGACCTGCGGCGAGGGCGGGGCTTTTGTAACCAATGCCGAGGCCGTGCATCAGCGCGGCTCGGTGGCAGTGGATTGCTGCTCCTTTTACTGGAACCCCGACGAAGAGCGCGAAGAGCTGCAATTTGCCGGCCCTAACTTCCGGGCCTCTGAGGTTGAGGGGGCCATACTCAACGTGCAATTGCGGCGGATCCGGGGGATGCTCAAGACCATGCGCGCCCACAAGCAGGAATTGCTACAGGTCGGGCTGGAGGCCGGGTTGGAGTCGATAAAAAACAACAGCTTGGACTACGAGTGCGGCACCCACTTGGGCTTTTTGTTTGCCACCGAGGACGAGGCGCGTTCCTTTTGCAACCGATTGGCCGCAAAAGACGTGCGCTCCTTTTTGCCCATGGATACCGGCCGCCACGTCTATACGCGCTGGGAGCCTATTTTGCGCTACCAAGGCGCGCACCATCCAGCGCTCAATCCCTTTAAGCTGCCGGCCAACCGCAAGGCGCGGGTCAAATACAAGCTAAATACGTGTCAGGACTCGCTCGCCATTTTGGTACGCGCCGTCTTGGTGCCCATGCACCCGAACAACACCAAGGCCAAGGTGCGGAAGATGGGCGAAGCACTCCGAGCGGCCGCGGGCTGAGACCAGCGATTCCCCTCGGAACGAGGTCGTCTCGCCCTCGCAAGACGCGTACCGCGAAGGCGGAACGAGGGCGTCTTGCCCTCGCAAAACGTGTGCCGCGAAGGACACTCGACAACGCCGCGCTTCACCGCGCCTTTAGGCGCGACAAGCCTCGTCGGCCCCGATCAGGCCGGCCGCGGCCATCCGTCTAGGCGCCGAGGCGGCTAACTGCGTAACCTTAGTACACGACCCCTAAAGTAGGCGACCCTTACTTTGAGTACGCCTTTTCTGCTGTTTCCGCTGGGTGCGGGATCGAGGGCGTCCCGCCCTCGCCGAGGGCAAGATGCCCTCGATCCTTGGCCGGCTGAGGGCTGGTGTCGTGTAGTAAGCTGCGTAACATACACTAATGCCTTCACACCGGACCGATGATCATGCTATGGAAAAGAGTCCTGCAGCGCAGCTGCATCAAGTATGGGATCCTGTTTCTCTTGGCCGCTTGCGGCGGTAGCAGTACCACGGGCGATGGCGGCGCTTCGGGAAGTGGTAACGGCGGTGCTTGCGCCGCGCCGACTGTTGCTGTGAGCCAGACGCTTGCGGAAATCGCGGTGGATGGGGTTCGGAGGCAATACCGGCTATCGGTCCCTCAGGCCGACGCCGGGGTGGCCTTGCCAGTGCTCATGGCCTTTCACGGTGGCGATGGCCGCGACTATCCGTTTCCACAGCAGCAGGAATTTGAAGAGTTGGTGGAGGCGGAGGGGGTGATCGCGGTCTATCCATTGTCCGAACTCGTGCCAGCCAACGAGGGCGAGTGGCAACTCAACACCAGCGAAAGTTCCACGCAAGACATCGACTTCGTCGAGGCGTTGATCGACGACCTCTCCGCGCGCTACTGCGTGGATGCAAATCGCATCTACGCAACCGGCTACTCACTCGGTTCGATGTTCACCTACGAGTTGGCCTGTCATTTGAACTCCCGTTTCGCGGCCATCGCCTCTTTCGCTGGCACCATGCCGGTGGAACCCAATTCCTGTGTGCTCGAGGACAACGTGCCCATCCTGCACATTCACGGTCGAGATGACTCGATCATCTCGTACGACAGTGCATGGGATTGGAAGGCATGGGATTCCGTCGGAACGATGATGGACATTCCCAGTCTCATCCAATTTTGGAGTGAGCAATACAACTGCCAGAATGAGAGCGAAACGCAGTCGGGCTCGGTGCTGCACATCGTCCATGACGCTTGCGATGCGGGAGTGCGCGTGGAGCACTATCGGCTGACTGGGGTGGGGCACGGATGGCCCGACACCATTAGCGGTGGGTCCACCCACGAGGTGATTTGGAACTTTGTGAGTGAATTCACCAAGCCTTAGGTTGACTCAATACACCAGATGAGCAGTTGGAAAGCTGGAGAGCAATTGTGACCATTAGAGAAATGACTGCCCAAGAGCACACTCAGACCGCCTTGGATTTTCTGGAGGCCTCTGATCGGGAATTTGCCGCTGGCGAGCGCTTACAGGCTTCGGAGAAGCTCTATGGGGCTGCCACGCACATCGCAACCGCCATTGCCCAACAGCGGGATTGGCAGTACCGCAGCCACCGCGCTATGAAAAACGCCATTTTCCGGCTGGAGCAGGAATATGGCGACCCTCTCATTCTCGCTGGATTTTTGGCGGCGGAAGACTTCCACAACGATATGGAAGAATACGAGATTGAACAGGAACGCCCGCTAGTCCATCGCTTCATCTCCCGGATGCTGGCCCTGCTCAACGAGACCCCCAGCACCGATCCCGACCGCGCTGCTCAGCGATAGACGGAGACGAGGGATAGTGCTCGGCTCATCCCTTCGCCCCAGTGACTTGGGCCAACAAATCGAAGTAACTGCGCTTGCGATCCGTGTTGATGCCCCAGTTGACCGGGATGTTCTGATATCCATCGCGGTAATCGCCAAAGGTTGACGAACCGCCAGCCGCATCTCCGGGATCGAAGTATCCCCACGACGCATAGGCCGACAACGCAGAAAGGAAGTTGTTGTCGGGCTTATCGAACGCGAAGTGATCGTCCTCTGTGAAGAGAATCGGTTTTGCAGTGTAACTCGGCAAAGCACGGGTTTGCGCAACCATCTCAGCGATGCGCGATGGTTCGGCAACGCCGTTGCCGTGCAGCATGATGTAGTCCGATGTCGCCACCACATCATCGTCCGGCACCCGGCCGCCACTATACGAAGTGCCCACCACCAACCGCCGCCCAGCCAATTTGTGGGAATGCGCCCGTTCGATTAATTCAGCCACGCGATGCGGTTGCAGTATCTCATGCTCGTACCGAGGAACATTCGTCTCGTTATTGATTTCGATCAACACATTGTGGTAACCCGATTCCAAAACCCACTTCGTCGCCTCATCCACCGCACGGCACACCGCCTCCTCGTCCGTTAAACGCTCATCCTGCCCGAAGTAGAAATACCCGAGGATCACCACCATCCCCAACTTGTCACACGCCGATGCGATCTGTGCAGTCCGTCTCATATAGGCAGGTTTTAGCGAACCATCGGGCGCAAAAGCCGAGTTGTGCCAAGGTTGCGAAGCCGGACTCGGCAGACCGGCCCACGCCACATCGTCGCTGGCATCCATGCGTCGTGCGGCCATCACTTTTCGGAAACCCGCCTCGCGGTAATACCCCGTAGGGCTTCCGCCCTGCAGATTGACCGTCACCGCCAACAATCCGTGCGCCCGATACGTTGGTAGCTGAGCGATGAACTCATCCGCGTTTCGTTCAGCGTCCCATGCGCCCGTGCTTGGATACGCCCAAAGTTGCCGCGTCACCGGGTTTTCGTCGTCGAACACCGCATTCGTCATGCGACTATTCATCAACAAACCTTCAACATCCCAACCGCGGTACTGCCGCCCGTTATACGTGATTTGGCCGTTGATTAGCCAATGTTCGCCATGGGCGGCGATCTGAGTTCGAGCTGCTGTTGTCATGTTGGGGTCGGTCCGTGCTCAGCGATAGACGGCTTGGATCATGGCGCGGATGAAACCAGTGGCGTAGGCGTGGCCCTGACGCCCGCCTTGGTCGCCGGGAATGGACGGGGTGTGATCCATCATAAACGGCCCGTTAAAGCCCACCTCCTTGTAGGTCTGCATCGCCCGGTACATATCGACGTCGCCCTCGTCGATGAAAACTTCCCTGAAATCCTTGGGCGTACCGCGCACGTTGCGGAAGTGGACGTAGGCGATTTTGCCTTGGCGGCCCATGCGGCGGATGGCCTCGTACACGTCAATGCCCATTTCGGTGACGCAGCCTTGGCAAAAGAGCATGGCGTTTTGGGGGCTGGGGTTGAGGGCGAAGATGCGCTCGTATTGGTCTAGGGTGGAGACGATGCGCGCCGCGCCGCCCATTGGCTCGGGCAGCGGGGGATCGTCCGGGTGTAGGGCCAAGGTAACGCCAGCTTCTTCGGCGACCGGGACGATGCGCTGGTGGAAATAGGCGATATTGGCCCACATTCCGTCCTCGTCGATGTGCTTTTCTCGATAGTCGTGGTTCTCTTTTTCGTATTCTGCGTAGGTGAAGGTGCTGTAGTGGGCACGGCCGCGGCCGGTGTCCGAGGGGGTGCGGAAGTTGCCCACGGGTTTGAAATTGTAGCCGAGGGTGGGTACGCCAGCGGTGCCCATGGCCCGCAGCCAGTTGCACCACTCCTCGATTTTGGCGTCGCGGTTTTGTTGCGCGAGGGTGATTTCGTCCGGGCCGCTCAGGGCGGCGTTGTACAAGCGGAGGCCATTTTTTTCGGCGCGGGTGCGGACTTCTCGCAGGTACTCGGCCATCTCGGGATAGGTGTGCAGGTTGAGGGGGAGGGAGTTGATGGTCAGGTAATCGACGCCAATGGCTTTGTAGTAGCTCAGGTTGTCGTCGGTAATGCGATCGTGGGGGAGTTGGTCTTGGATGTACATGGCGTCTCCTTTGGGTTAGGTGGCTACCCCTACGGCACATGGCTCAATCGCCTCTAATGCCCGAGCTTCAGACCGGGTGGTGCGATACAGATCCCAGCGCAGTTGGAGATTCAGCCAAAACGCGGGCGACACATCGAAGTATTTTGCTAGGCGTAGGGCTGTGCTCGGAGTACTGCCACGTCGCCCGTTCACCAATTCGTTAACCCGCTGATAAGGAACGTGAATGGCGGCAGCTAATTCGCGCTGCGTTACCCCTAAAGGAGATAGCATTGTAACATGGAATCCATGCTACGTCAATATACCAGACAGCGAGTCTTGTGTCGGCCGCCAGATTGCGTTTGATTGCTCGCCGAAAGAGGATAGAGCAATCATGCCAAAACGACTGCCCCGCGCCGGGGTTCATCGACTATGCGACGGCCCAATTCAACTACGAGTGGGCCAGACTCATGATTTCCTATCCGACGAATTATCTCTTTGCCAACGGCGAGGATAACAGCGACCTCCCCCCGAAGTACTACGACTTCCTGCAGGAAATTCCCCTAGTTGATGAGAAGGCTATCGGCACGATGGACTATCACACGTTTCTGGTGCGGACCTTGGATTCGGAGCCGCGAGAAAAATCCGCACCATTCAGGCGGCCAAGTGGAGTTATTGGCCGGTCGCCTAATGCTCGCGGGGAGTTAGACAAGATGCGCAGCCTCTTTCGGCGGCCCAAGCTGTCCGAGATATACGATCTAGCGGATTTGAAGTTGTCGGAGGAGATCGTGGCCCAACTCGACTCGATGGACGAAGCGAACAGACGACCGAACCTGTCGCAGATGGTCAATTTGTCGGCGGTTGGTTTGTTGTTGGCTGCTCAGGCTCGGCTCGACTCAATGTACAAAATAAAGAGACGTCCCAAGCTGTCCCAGAGTTTTGATTTGTCGGTGTTTGGTCTGTCGGAGGCAGATCAAGCCCGAATCGACTCCTTATATGAAAAGTCCAAATCCTATAGCTTCTTCACTTCAAATAATGTAGAGGAGGCTAGCGTGAATACGACGGATGGAGCGTTGACGTTCTACTTGCCACTCGCAATAAAGAAGGATTCTCTGGCCAAAGAGCCTCCTAAGCTATCCGAAAAACTTGACCTATCGTGGCTGTCAGAACCGGCCCGTGCCCAACTTGATTCGATGTACGAACACCGTCAGCCGCTCAGGCTGTCCGAGCAGATTGATCTATCCGGCTTGGGTCTATCGGAAGCGGTGCAGGCCCAGCTCGATTCGATAATTACGAGAACTGGAACCCATACACTGAGGACGTGGAGTAGTTCTTCGGCAAGGTACGATCTGGCCAAGGAAAAACTGGAGGGACGAGTGCTCTACTGGTTTTTGGCTGGCGAGCTGATCAAGGGCTTCAAGCGCGGCAGCGACGCCTTTGCGTTAACCCAACGCAAGTGGGAAGAGTTCCAAGAGATCAATCCGCACCCGGAATACACCGAGGCCGTCAAGGCAGTTCTATATAACCAATGGTGCTAGTGAGTTGACCGTGGTCGAGGTAGTTCCTACGCTGAGGGTGTCCCCCCTTCCAGCGAAGGAGCGTCCCATGACCACGGCCGAGTTTATAATAGCCCTCTTCTATCGGATCGACAACCAGATGGGCGATGTGCCCAAACACCCCCAAGCCGCCTTATATCCCAGCGAAACGGTGACCCTGGCGGTTCTATATGCGCTCAAAGGGGACGGCAAACGGGCGTTTTATCGCTGGGTAGTGCGCGATTGGCGCGCCTTTTTCCCGCGCCTGCCCGAACGCACCCGCTTGTTCCGCCTGTTTGTCGCCCATGCGGACTGGACCGATCGCTTTCGAGCGGACCCCACCCCCTTAGGCGTGATCGATAGCTATGGCATCGAGTTGATCCATCCAGTACGCGAAGGCCGCTCCGCTCACCCTATCGGCCAGAAAGGGTTGTCCAATCACCGCTGGATCGTCGGCGGCAAGCTGGGCTTGATCGTCAACCAGTGGGGCTTGATCGTCGATTGGGATTGTAACACGGCCAATGTCCACGATTCGGTCTTTCACCCGATGATTGGTCGCTACGAAGAGCAGATGATCCTCCTCAGCGACCAAGGCTTTCATGCCAAAGAAGGTGATCCGGCTAATCTGAAAGTGTGTCCCCGCAAAACCTGGGGCGACCGGATGGTCATCGAGACCGTCTTTTCGATGCTGACCCGCATCGGCCGGTTCAAGCGACAGACCCATCGAGCTTGGGCCTACTTTAGAGCGCATCTGAGCGCGGCCATGGCCGCCTTTAACCTGCTGGCACAGTGGCATGGATTGCAACCGGATGAAAATGGATTCGTCCCGTTGTCCATCGCGGAATTTAGCTTGTAGCCCACTAGTATCTATTGACACTTAAAATTTTGGGTAAAGCCGTTTCAGTTTAATGCGCGCATCATCGGTGGTAAACCGCCAGTCCACGGCTTTCTGGTTTTCGTTGCGTGCCTGTTCCCAAGCGTGGGTTTCCGCCTTCAAGGTCTCTTCATCGGGTATGCGCGCATTTAGACATTGCTGGGACAAAATGCGCAACTCAATTTCAGCGATATTGAGCCAACTGCCATGTTTGGGGGTGTAATGCAACTCAAGTCGTCTAACTAACCGGCGCGCTTGGGCCGGTTCAAACGCTTCATACAAAGCGGCAATCGTGTGCGTGTTGAGATTATCACACACCACCAAGACCACTTCAGCATCTGGATAATCCACCTCCAATAGCTCTTTGATTTCAAAAGCCCAGTCCACAGCGGTCTTGCGTGAGCGCACATTGACCTTGCGCCAACCGGCCAAGGGGTCTGTAAACAGAAAATTGACCGCTGTGCCATTGTGCGCGTATTCGTAATCATACCGTTGGGGGTGTCCAGGCCGTGCGGGCAGCGGGATACGGGTTTCTCCAATCAACTGGATGGGCTGCTCATCCATGCACACCCAAGGCCTTTTCGGATCGTAGGGCCGATGATACAGATCCAGAACATCTTCCATGCAGGCTACAAAGGCTGCATTTTGTTCAGGTGGAATCACCCAACAGGTACGCAGATGCGGCTTCAATTCGTTTTTTTTAGCGTCCGTCCCACCGTGCGATACGAAATGGAGTCCACCACGTTGAGTTCGACCAACGTGTCGGCCAGTAACTCCAATGTCCAGCGGTTGCGTCCTTCGGGGGGATGGCTACAAGCCAGCGCGATCAAACGGGCTTCACCGGCTCCATCCAGAATCTTCTCGCGGGGCGGCTGTACGCGCTTTTTACGTTCTAAGGCCGCCTGCATCCCGTGCTCTACAAAACGTTTCCGAACGTTTTCGACGGTGACTCTATGGCAGGCGAATGCTTCCGCAATAGCCCTATCTGTCCAGCAGGGCCCTGCTGCATCGGCTTTCAAAAGTATATTCGCGTGTTTGATCTTGTAGGCTGGGGCGTGACCTGTGCTGACCAGAGCTTCTAACTGCTGACGCGCTTCGTCGGGGAGACGCACGATATATTTCTTCATATCTAGACTCCTCAGGTATCAGTTCGCGCTGGAGATTCGACATGAATATCGCATCCATAACTTTAGTTGTCAAAAGACACTAGCACCATTGGTTATATAAGGCCCTGAAGCTGCAAGCCGGGCAACCCGCGCCCGCTTTCGCTCTCCACGACCTCGACGGTCAGCCCGTATCGCTGAGCCAGTTCAAGGGGCAGGTGGTGCTGCTCGATTTCTGGGCGAGTTGGTGTGGGCCGTGTATCATCGACCTGCCCGATCTCCGCGCAATCAAGGAAGAGATGGCGGACCAGCCGGTCGTCTTTCTCAACATATCGTTAGACACGGACGAGGCTGCTTGGCGTGAGGCGATTGATAAACACGGAATCGAAGGCGTCCACGTGCGGGCGGATGGCTGGGGTGCGGACGTGGCCAAGGCCTACCAAGTGAACTCGTTGCCTTCGTATTACTTGGTGGACTCTCAAGGATTAATCGTGGAGCGTCTGTCTGGCGTAAGGGATACAGACGAGCTTGTCGCAAGGATCGAGAAGAGCTTGTGAGCAAGCTGAGCCTAACCTGAATGTCGAAAAGGGCTGGCTGATTCGTTCAAACGCAATTAAGCCTGTGCTGTCTGCTGCGATGCTCCTGACGCAAATAAGCAAACATCAAGCACGAACGTACCCACAGGCGGGGTCGGGTACTTAGGGGCCAGCACTAACTACACGACACCAATAACTTGTCGTTGATGGGCGGTGAGTCCGGGATCGAGGGCGTCCCGCCCTCGACGAGGGCAAGATGCCCTCGCCCTCAAGCTCTCTGGGGTCGTGGAGAACGGCACGAGGGTTTGTCGCGCCTCTTCACCGCTACCTTTAGGTGTGCTTCACCGCGCCTAAAGGCGTGAACAAGGCGCGGTGGAGCAGACAGCTTCTAAATTCAAAAAGCCGATTCTCCCGCGTGTTGCAGGGCCAGACCAGCGTGGTTAGGTTGCGGATGGTAGTACACAAGGAGAAAAGGCTATGAAAGCGCTCATCGTGCTCGTCGCGTTGGTCTGGACGGGAATCTCGTGCTCCGGTCCAACTACGAGCACGGATATGGTATTCGACTCTGCCGCCGAAGGGCCGGCGACCTTTGCGCAGGTGCAAACGACGATATTCGACGTTTCCTGCGCCTTGAGCGGCTGCCACGGCAACAGCGCTTGGCCCAACCTGTCGGCCGGGCAAGCATACGACAATATCGTCCGTGTGGAGAGCAGCCGCGGCATAGCGCTGGTTGAGCCGGGCGATCCCGACAACAGCTACCTGTATCGCAAGCTCTTGGCAGACGCCGATATCGATGGAGCTCGCATGCCCCCGGGCGGGCCGTACCTAACACCAGACGCGCTCGAAACGGTGCGCGCTTGGATAGAAAAGGGGGCCCCCAACGACTAATTCGCCTCTAAACTGTCGGGCAACGTGTATGCGCTGGCTCATCCCGTTCCTCATCTGCTCGCCGCTGGCCGTCCAAGGCGGCGAATGGCACGTCGATAAAAAGGCCGAGGGCAACCAAGTCGCGTTTACTTCCAAAGTGGTGGCCTTCACTTTTACCGGCACGACCGATAAAATCGACGGCTTTATCTATTGGGAAGGCGAGTCGCTTTTTGCGGCCAAGGACCAACTGCATTTTGAAGTGGAGCTGGCCAGCTTTGATACGGGCATTGGCAAACGCGACCGCGACATGCGCCAAGTGCTGGACGCGGACCAATGGCCCAAAGCCGTGTACAAAGGGGAGATCGCCGAACACGCGGCCGTCGATTCCACTGTGGTTGCCTATCGCGTCAAGACCAAGGGGATCTTGTCGCTACACGGGGTGGAGCGCGCCGTAGAAGTGCCCGGGATCGTAGTGGTGGAAGAAAATCGCTCCAAGGTCGAGGCGGCTTTTACTATTAAACTGGCCGACTACGACATTGAGGCACCCTCGCTGGCGGCCTTTGTCAAGGTAAGTCAAGAGATTGCCGTCGAGGTCTCGTTCTACTTAAAACACGTACAATAGAGCAGGAGGGATGGACCGTGAACATTCGCGTCTTGTGGTTGGGAGTGCTGTTGCCGGCCTGGGCCGGTGCTCAGCCGTCGTGGCAGGCGAGTGTGCCGCTCGAGACCCGGCTGGAGCTGTTCAGCGCGATTAGGACGGCCAATTACCCCACCGCGGAAACCCTGTTCCAAGGCGATTTCCACTACGAGATTTCGCACCGCTTTTCCCCGCCGATTGACGAGGGGTACAAGGCCAATTTCGGTTTTGATGGGCCGGCCAATATCCGCACCTCGCTCAGTTACGGCCTCAGCGACCGGCTGATGGCGACCTTGGGGCGGAGCAATGTGCTGGACAATTTGGATCTGCAGTTGCAGTACCATTGGCTGCAATTTTCCCACCAGCACTGGCCGGCGGTCTTGGCCCTAAACGTCGGCATAGCTTGGAATACGGAGATGCCGGCGGCTGTCGAGCGAAATGCTGCTGCGGCCGACAATTTTCAGTACTATGGGCAATTGATCTTCAATGCGCTGCTGGACGAAAGGTTGGGCCTAGGGTTGGTGCCTTCCTATCTGTACAACAGCGCCATTTTCAGCGTTGAGACGCAGTACACCTTTACGCTGGGAACCTACGTCCAGTATTACTTCGACGATACGTGGGGCGCGTGGTTGGAGTACAGTCCGACTTTGGCCGGATACCAAGGCATTTTGTTCTTAGGCGAAGCGGGCCGCTCGCACAATTCGCTGGCATGGGGTCTGTCCATAGATACCGGGGGGCATACTTTCTACCTATTCGCCACCAACAATACGCGCCTGAGTCCAGCCCAGTACTTGGTGGGAGCCCCCTACGACGCGGCCCTTGACAACTGGCGCATGGGCTTTGGAATTACGCGCTTCTTGTGAATCCCAGCCGCATCGTGCTCGACGCCCGCTTCATCCGCCCCCGCTATAACGGTCACTGTTTTGCCGACTTGCCGGCCACCATCAAATGGCTCCTGACAGGCCGAGGATCGCCCAGTCTCGACCCGGCGCTACAAGGCCCTTGCGACGCGGTGGTGCTCTTTTTTGTCGATGCCTTTGGCTGGCACTTTTTCGAGCGCTGCCAAGACCGCTACCCCTTCTTAGGCGATATTGGTCGCCGGGGATCGGCAGCCCGTCTCACCGCGCAGTTCCCATCCACTACCGCCGCCCACGTCACTTGCATTCACACGGGCCAGCCGGTCGGGCGCAGCGGCGTTTTTGAATGGCAGTACTACGAGCCGACGCTTGACGCCATTATCACCCCGCTGCCCTTTGCCCGAGCCGACAGCGACCAGCCGGATTCGCTGCCCCGGGAAGCGGCCCGGAGCGTCTTTCCCCAAGGTACATTGTACCAAGAGTTGGGGCAGTTAGGGGTCGAGAGCTGGGTTTTGCAAAGCCGCGCCTTTACCCCCTCAACCTGTTCTGACGCGTACTTGCAAGGGGCTCAAGTCCAGCCCTTCCGCACCCTTTCCGAGGCCCTGACCAATCTGGCCGCTCTGCTGCAAAAACCGCGTTCAGGGCCGGCTTATTTCCTGTTTTACTTCGACCAGATCGACGTCATCGGCCATCGCTACGGCCCGGACTCGCCGCAGTTCGAGGCTGAAATCGACACCTTTCTGACTGCGGTCGAGCGGCTCTTTTGGCGTCCGCTGGCTGGCCGTTTGCAGCGCACCTTGTTCGCCCTCATTGCCGATCACGGTCTAGCGCCGATCAACCCGCAAACCACCGTGTACCTCAATGACGAGACTCGTTTTCCCGGCTTGATTTCCATGCTGCGCACCGACCGCCGCGGCCATCCCCTAGTGCCAGCCGGCGCGTGCCGCGATTTCTTTTTCTACGTCGAGGACGACCGGCTCGACGAAGCCCACGCCCTGTTGACCGGCCCACTCGCCGGCCGCGCCCAAGTCTGCCGCACCGCGGATCTGATCGAAGCTGGCCTCTTTGGCCCCCTGCCGCTGTCTCCGCGCTTTCTCGACCGGGTGGGCAACTTGGTCGTCCTGCCCTTTGCCGGCGAGTCGGTCTGGTGGTACGAAAAGGACAAATTCGAGATCAAATCGCACGGTGCCCACGGGGGCCTGACCCCGGCCGAGGTAGAAATCCCCCTGCTGCTGTTCTATTTCTGACCCTTTGTTAGGACAATAGTTCAGACCTGTGGACAGAGACTCGGGCCTCAAACTTCACTGGCGAGGATGCGGTCGATCACGGCCTTGGCGTCGCCGCACCAGCGCAGGACAATGACCAGCTCGCGCGCCGGCTCGACAAAGACGATGTTGCCGCCAGCTCCGCGCGCCGCGAAGCTGGCGAAACAGGCCAAATCGGACATGGCGTGCTGGTGGTTGAGCCACCACAGGAAGCCGTATTCTGGCTTGATGGGGCAGGGGGTGAGGGAGTAGTCAATCCACTGTTCGGAGAGGATTTGCCGGCCGTTCCAGCGCCCTCGCCGCTCGAAGAGCAAGCCAAAGCGGGCGTGGTCATAGGAGGTGATCCACAGGCCGCCGCCCCAGTGCGTACCGCCGGAGACGGATTGGACCTTTTGGCCGCTTTCTTCGACCCAGGAGGTTTCGTACCCGTGCCATTCCCAAGTAGAAGAGGCCCCAATGGGGTCCATGATGCTTTCTTTGAGCACTGGAGGTAAGGGGCTGCGGAAAAGGCGCAACAGGCTGAGGGCCGTGCGGTTGACGCGCACGTCGTTGTATTCCCAAAAGGTGCCGGGCGGTTCGAGAGAGCGGTAATGGTCGGCGCTGGAGGCCGTGCCGCCCACCGTGGCTTCGGCGGCTCCTTGACCCAGTTCGCGGCCGCGGTCAATCCAGTCGGGGAGGCCGAAGAGTTCGCCTTCCCATTCGCTGGTTTGTTGCAGCAAATGACGCCAGGTGATGGACTTATTTTGCGGCGCGTCAAAGCCGCCGTCGGCGACCGTGCGGCCGACGGGTTCGTCGAGATCGCGGATCAGCCCTTGGTCAAAGGCCACCCCGGCCAGCGCCGAGATATAGCTCTTGGCGCAACTGAACGCGACTGCGACGCTAGCGACCGGCCCGAAGGTGGCGACCAGATACCCTTGCCGCACGATCAGGCCGGCTGTGGGACCGCGTTTTTTGAGCGGGCCTAAAGGACGGTCGTTGGGATGGCGGTCGCCTTTGGGCAGCATGGCGGCCAAATTGGTGGAGGCTTGGATCTCCTCGGTCTGAGCGAAGGCCAAGGCCGCGGCCAGTTGGTCGGTGTCGAAGCCGGCTTGGGCAGGGCTACGGCGCTGCCAGTCGTGGGGAGCGGGGCAGTAGTTGGTCATTGAGTCCACCTGCAAATGCAGCTTCTGGGATATACTGGAAATTTGGCTTTGTGGCTCCGAGTTGGTCGTGTGCGACTGATTGCACTCGTCCGCGATTCAATCCGAGGGCGCAAACGAAGAAGCGAATCATAGTCAGTATTTGCAAGTTTGAATAAGTAGAATCTAATGTTTATTTTCGAAGCATGAAGAAGCAAACAGCCGTTTTGGATACCTCGTTTTGGGTTTTGGGCCATCGAGCCGATGTGCTCGCCTATCTGTTTCGCTTTTTTGCGGTCGTTGTCCCATCGGCTGTCCAGACTGAAATACAAGCCCGCGATCCGCGTTATCCACAGCGGGTATATGGGTATCAAGAACTGTTTGGCCTGATGAAACAGCAGGGAGTATTGGCCATCCGCGATCCTGTTCAGCCGTTGGACCAGTTCCACGCGGGGGAAGCAGCTGCTTTGGGGTTGGCTCTCGACGAGAATCTGTGGCTGTTGGTGAATGAACAGCGTGCTTTGCGCTTTGCTCGGCAGTACGGCCTCAAGGCCCTGACCGTTCCAGAGTTCACCGTATATCTCTACGAAATAGAAGTGCTGTCTTGGCGCAGTGTCCACGATAAACTGGATAGAATCGCCGCCAACACTGGAAAGGCTTTGATGGATGCAGCCCGCCAAGCGGTGTGGAGCTCGGCCGAATCCCGAGGAGATCCCTAAAATGAACCAGAGTACTACCAAGAAAACGCCCAACCGGGTGACCAAATCCATTCGTCTGCGGCCGGAAGAAGCCGACGAACTCGCGCATCTGGTGGCAAATACCGCCTACTCAGAGGCGGCCCTCATGCGTCAATGGGTGCTGGTTGGTATGGAGCAATTCCGCGTGTCCGAGGCCATCCGCGCCTACCAAGAAGCCGAGGTTGATCTGCGAGGGGCGGCCGAACGGGCCGGGTTGCCCGTGGCCGTATTATTGGAGGAAATGGCGGCTCGCAAAGTCGCCGTGCTTGATGAGCTGGATGACTTTGGGCCTGGTCTGGCGGCCTTGCGCCGGGCTTGGCCAAAGGATGAGTAGTGGTATGGGCTGGACGGCGCGACGCCGGTTGTGTTGGCGGCCTTTGGATCGAGGGCGTCCCGCCCTCGATCCTAACATATCGTCCTTGACGCGCTCCATTGCTTCCGCCTCGACCGGTTTTTGCCTCCGAGCGCAAGTAATCGAACGGCATGGGTGTACCCGACATGATACAGAGAAAAGGGCTACCGCTTCCACCTGATTTGGTGCCCGGCATGGTCGGCGCAGGTCCGCCGCCAGCTCTTGCGAATCTCGTCGCGGGCTTGCTGCAACACCTTCTCGTTGGTGGTGTTCTCCCACTGCACCAATTCCTCGATAAGGCGAAACAGCCGCTCGCGCTCTCTGTCTTGGTCGGCCTCCGTGCGGAACAGATCCGGGCTGGCCGACGGATCATCGACCATCTGCGCGAAAATTACCGCCCGCCGCGCCCGCCACAGATGCAGGGTACTCGGATGCCCGTGCCGAATCGACTTCTCCCGCGCCGCCGCGGCGTTGATAGCGTCAAGTGGCAGGGCGACTTCGATGAGTTTCTTGCGCGGAGATGTCATGCGCCAAGCGCCTTAGTCAATTGATCGCCGCATTTGATCACCGCTATACCCTTTCGTTGTCCACGCAATTGTAGCTTCTTAGCGCGAAGTGTTTTGAGATCGTTTCGATGGATTTTTTTGCCATGAGCAAGGACTGGAGCAAATTGTAAGGTAACACCTTGGGGGAGCCACCTATTTGCCATTTGGGTGCCTCCTGCAAGCTGCTCCAATACCGCACTGACACTGAGTCTGCCGCTCTTCAGCTCAATGGGAGCAACCCAAGTCTCGTTGTGATCTTCGCCGACGAACAGATAGTCGCACCGTTTCCAATTATTCGGAATTGACAGCACGTCGCAGTCCATATCGACAATGACCCGTACTGGCGGAGCCTCGGCCAAATCAACCCGGCATTTGTCTTTGTCGCAGTGAGTGGTACGGCAGCTATTGGGTATTATGCGGGCAATCTCCGCGACTGTACCACTCATTCGGTATTGTTGCCCTGTAGGCGATTGAAAATATCCACGCTGTCGTTGTACAGTGCCAAACTGACATCATCGTAGTCGGTGGGATAGAGGCCGGTTTCCTCATCCAGCTTTATTTCCTTCACTACCGATCCCTTCGGGCGGCACTTCGGCTTGAACAGCCATGCACCCACTTGGTTGGAACGTAGCGCGAAATCACCTTGGGGGATCTTCTTTCGGCGAGCCTCGGGCAATTCGGAGCACCGCACGATGTTGCCGAGTTCCTCTAGCACCCACTCACTGTGCGTCGTGACGATTACTCTGACACCGGCGTGAATGAGTGCGGCGATTTGGCGGGTGAATTCGACCTGCATGGCCGGATGGAGGTGTGCTTCCGGCTCTTCGATGATCAGGGTCTCGCCGGGTTGAACGACATGGCGCAGATACAAGACCACTGGCGCGAGTTCCGACACCATGGACGAGGCGTTCATCAGGGGCAGGGAATTTTTCCATCCGGCGGGTTTATAGAAAAACTGCGGGTAGCCCATTGCCGATGTTTTGATTTGAACCAAGCCTGTGAGGAGCTCTTGCTCAAGGTGCTTGGCTAGAGCGTCCGCTCCGTTGCGCCGACGTTCCGAGAGATCGCCCAACTCGATGAGCTGCTCCAGAAAATCGATGACAACGCCGGAAAGATCTCTGCGAAGCCGAGGTTGAGAGGCGCGGTTGAGCAAGGAACTGACGAGTACGCGATGAGCGTGCATCACGCCCGTGCGGTCGGCGGGGAGATAATGAGCGGGGCGAATCATCGGGCCGAGGATGAAGGAAAGGACGGAGTTGGCAAGGTGCTCCGACACTACTCCCACGCCCTCTCCTCTGTTGTCTATATCATCGCGCCAGCGAAGGAGTCTCGAAGAGTAACCATACCTTCTCGGCGGTTTTTCGACCCGCAAAGGTGCTTCTTCGGGTATCGCAGTGATGAGCTGAGGTCCCGTCCGCGTCAGCGAAAGTGCGTATTTGAACGGTGCCGTATTGCCATCTTCTCCCAATCCGCTGCTTTGCAGGACCACCTCGGCATTATTGCTGCCCGGATGGCGAATCAAATCCTTTGTGCCATCTACACCGAAACACCTCGTGATTTCCTCAGCGAGTACTTCCTTAAAAAGACCATCGACGTTCCGGAGCAGCGGAAGCACCAAGTCTGTGACCGGAGCCGACAGAGCCACATTGTGCTCGTGGTTTTCTACTTCCCATGCTCGTAACGCTTGTAGGATGCGCTCAAATTCGTTGTCGGGCAGGCGGTTAAATTCGTTGTCGGGCAGATCGAAATCATCAAGTGAGCCGTTTGTAATCGGCTGCATTATAGGGTAAGGACCTGCCCTGAAAAACCGATGCAGCGCATAGATCAGGATCGCTAGATAGGATTTCCCCGTGTTGCTCGGCCCGACGAATACGGTCAGCGGACGCAGATCGATCTTGGCCTTGACGATCGGCCCGAAATTGGCCACTTCGAGTTCAAGTGCGTCTTGTGTGGTTAAGTCGTCCATATCTTCACTCTCCGTTCCCGCACTAGCTCGGCTCGCCTGCACCCAGCTGCGCCTCAAACCCTTCCGGGAAAAGACCGTCCCCGCACCTGCTTAAAGGGCGGCATCTTGGGCGCGTCAGTGACCGCTGCGTCGCGCCAAGAAGTCGCACGCATGTAGTGTACGGCATAGCCCCTGCGCCGTGTGCCGGTGCGATTGGCATTGCTCTGATGCAGCGTCAGGCTGTGGTGGAAGCTGATGCTGCCGGGGCCGAGGGGAGCGGGCCGGATGGGCCACCCGCCGCTTGCCAGATCCGCGACAAAAGGGGCCAAGCGCTCGCCCCGCAACATGCCCCAGCGGTGGGTGCCCGGGGCAAAGTTGAGGCAGCCGTTGTCGAGGGTGGCCGCGTCAATGGCGGTCCAGGCGGTGACCAAGTCCATGGGGAAAATATCGCGCCAAGAGGCCGAATCTTGATGCCAGCCCTGCGCCGTGCCGGTGCGCGGAGCTTTCATAAAGAGCTGGTCGCCGTACATTTTGATGTCGTCGGTGCCGAGCAAATCGGCGGCGATGGCGGCGATTTTGGGGTGGGTGACGTGGGCCCACATCACGTCGTCGTACACCGCTACGTTGTACAATTTGCGCACGGCCAGCACTTGGTCGGTGACGGCTTTTTCGCCGCGGCGGAAGACGGGTTCGAGCTGGATGCTAGTATCGGGAATGTGATCTAGCGCACCGGTGGCGATGCGGTCGGTGTGGGCCGCTAAAACGGCGACCTCGTCCGGGGTCAGCACATCTTCGACAGTCAGGCAACCGTCGAGGTGGAAGCGCTCGACTTGGGCGGGGGTGAGGTGGCGCAGGTTTTGCCGGGTCACGGGACGGTCTCCTCCTTCAATGATTAGTGGTCAGTCCCTTGGGGCTGGCGGTGCGGGGGCAGACCACCGGCCACTAGTAATTCTCCGCCCACGCTTTGAGCGGGATGTCCTCGTCTTTGGGCCGCCAATAGCGCGACACCGGCAGCACCAAGGGGTCGTCGCCCGCATAAGCCGTGCTGCCGGTGCCCAACTCGCCCAAAAGCTGACGCCGCACTGGGTCGCATCCTTGCAAAACTTCCGGGGCTTGGTGCTCGTAATCCGAGGGGCGGATCCAGCGGTGCTGATAGCCGTAGTACAGGCATTTGCGCGGCTGGTCGGACAGATTGGGGGTCAAGCAGTGGTACAAGGCCGTGCGCCATACCAGCGCAGTGCCGGGGACGACGTTGACTTCGACCATGCGCGCGGGATCGACGCGGCGCGTACCATGCTCGTCAATCCAAGGCGACTGGCGATGGCTGCCGCGCACGACGCAAATGGCCCCGCTCAAAGGTTGGGTCAGGTCGGTCAAATAATAGCCGACTTTCATCTCCATAAACGGCAGCACCCCATTGACGGCAGGCCAGCCGTAGTCGGGGCCGTCGGCGTGCCAAGGGAAAAAACTGTCCGGGGCACCCAACTCGTGCTCCCCGTCGGCTGGATCCTGCGGCGGGCGCACATCGAGGTGCGACGTGCGGAGCTGGATATTGTAGCCCATTAGGTCCACGACCAGCGGCAAAATGGGCGGATAGTCGATCAATTCCTTAAAGAGGGAGTCGGCCGCGATATTGCGCATTTGAAAGGCTTGGCCGGGACCGAGATTGCGCTCTCGGCAGTAGCGGTCGTACAACTCGTCGAGCCGTTGCAACAGGGCGGCGATGCGGTCCGGCGGCAGGGCGTCTTCGACGAGGAAAAAGCCGTCTTCGTCGAACTGCCGCTGTTGTTCGGGGGTGATTTTTAAGGGGGTTTTGCTCATTGACGCTACTTCCACAGGCAAAAGCCGCCATCGACCACCAGATTGTGTCCGGTGATATAGTCGGCCGCGGGCGAGGCCAAAATCACCACGGCAACTTGGCCGCTCAAGTCGAAAAGTTCTGTGCTCATGGGGATGCTCCTAACGCCGGGCAATATAGGCGTCTAAAGGGGGAGAATCAATTAGACGGAGGCTCCCAGCGGCATTGGTCGGGCGCGTTGGTCTGCTCGGCCCAGGCGCGGATCAAATCGATATCCGCTTGCTGCGCCTGTAGCCGCGCTGCGACCCGGGCCGGATCCCAGCCGTCCAAGACCAGTTCGGTCAACTCGGCCACCAACGCCCGGCATTCTGGCGCGGCGGCCCGGTCCACTCGCTCGTGGGGATCGTCTGCTAGGTTGAACAACTGGGGCCGCTCCCGCCAGTGGTAGATCAGCTTCCACGGCCCGCGCCGCACCATGCGCTGCACTGGGCCCTCGCGCAGGGCGTATTCCGAAAAGGCCGTATCCGACCAATCGCCTCGGCCCGTGCGCAGCAATTCCAACGCCGACCGGCCCGGTGAATTGGGTAGGGGTGGGGCCCCCAAGGCTTGGAGCATGGTGGCGTTGAGGTCCAAGGCGCTCATGACCCGGGCGCATTGCGTCCCAGCCGGCAAGACGCCGGGCCAGCAGACAATGGCCGGCACTTTGACCGACTCTTCGTAAAAAGTCCGCTTCATCCACAAGTCGTGCTCGCCGACCAAATCGCCGTGATCCGAGCTGTACACCACCAGCGTATTGTCGGCCAAGTCATTTTCCCGCAGGGCCGTTAAAATGCGGCCGATCATGCCGTCCATTGCGGCGACCAAGGCCCAATAGGCGGCCCGGGCGTTGAGCACCCATTCCTCGGGCACCGCCTGCAAATCGCCGTGGGCCCGCCACCAGCGGATCGCCGGATGGAGGTGCTCGCCAAAAGGCTCGCGCACGGCCGGCGGTCGAATTTTCGCTCGGTAGTAATCGTACAGGGGTCGCCGCGCCAAATAGGGAGAATGCGGCAGCATAAAGCCGATGCTGAGGCTGAAGGGGCCTGCGGCTCGACCGGCGCGCTGTTGCACTCCGAGTCGATTTAGAAAGTACACGGCTGCTGCCGCAACGTCCTCGTCGTGTACTTGATATGCGCTCTGTCCCGGCCCGGCCTGCTCCAGATTCCCGCGGCCAATGGCCGGGGCCAGCCCCGAGCCGGGCCAATTGGAGCCGTGGTCGCCCACCGGCCTTTCGACATAGCCGTGCAATTGGTCGGGGCCGATTGAGTGCATGCGGCCGATCAGCACGGGCCGGTATCCGGCTGCGCCCATGGCGTGGGCCATGGTCGGCACCCCGGAATCGAGGATCTGACTGTTGGTCCACACCTCGATGTCGCTGGGGTAGCGCCCGGCGAGCATGGCCATGCGCGAGGCCACGCACACCGGCGACGGGCAGTACACTTGGGTGCATTGTACGCCCTCGGCGGCGAGGCGGTCCAAATGCGGGGTCTCGACTATTGGATCGCCGGCGCAGCCTAGGACGTAGGGATTGTGCTGGTCGGAGTGGATGTAGAGTAGGTTGGGGCGCGGGTCGGGCGATTGCTGCATGGGGCGTTCTCCTGTTGACAGTTCGGGCGGAGTCTCCAGTCCTTTGGCTATCCTTTCGTCGCCTGCTGAATTTCAGCCAGAGTTGGCTCATCCCCAGGCTGCGTTTTTTTTAGAAAAGCTCCGAATTTAGCAGTCGCGAGATCGGGATTTTTTTCACTCAGACGACTTTTCATCCACTCGATAGTTTCATCCTGTTGGACAGCCGCTTGCAGCCAATAGTTTACCAAACTGTTAAAAGACATGTTTTTCTTTTTAGCCAGCCGCATCGCTTTGTCCTTTAGCTCATCTGGCAATCGCACAGAAATCGCGCTCATGGTCTTTCTCCATCGGCTATAGATACAGATCGCAGAACTGTTGAGGGGTCAAAAATTAATTTGAGAATGCTTCTTCTTGTTAAGACCGATTCATATTCAAGATACAGTTTTTGTGTTAAAGCCAAGGGAATGGTTGCCTGTTGGATGTTCTGAAGCATTTTGAAACTAGGAGAGTCTGCGCGGCGACATAGCCCGGCGACAAGCACATTTGTATCGAGAACGACTAGCGGCAGCGTTGCCAAATTGTCATTCCTTAAGCGATGGTCTGAAGAGACAGCCGCGCCCAGCGCACTTCCATGCAGGCGTCGTCGCCGGCGTAATAGACGACCACGACGTCGCCGTTGGGCAGGGCTGCTGAAAAGGGCAAGCCAAAACTCCACAGGCCCATTTCGGCCAGCAGGTCGCCGGTGTCCCCTTGGCCGGCAGCCGTTTGCGGGGATTCGGCGGTTTGGCGGTACAGTTCTACTTGGGTAGCCGCGGCAAAGGGGGCGTCTGCGGCCGGGGCTAGGCGGGCGCGGATCGAGCGCGATTGAAAGCGATCGACATAGGCCAAGACCACGCGGCCGTCGGGCAAAATGGCCGGATGCGCGGCTTGGTCGGCAAAACCGAGATCATCGGGGGCAGACCAAGCCGCGCCTTCGTCCGCGCTGAGATGCCGCTGGATATTGAGGTACTGGGTCGTCTGCCGGTCGTAGGTCCAAGTGAAGGTGACCACGCGGCCGTCGGGGCAGACGCCGGCGCGCTGGTCCCAGTTGAAGATGCGGCCGGTGGGGTCTTGGCAGGTGGTGACGGGATCGCCCCAGGTCTGGCCCTAATCTTCGGAGTACAAGTACACCACCCGTTGCCGCCACTGGCCCCGGTCTTCATAGGTTTTATTGGTCTCGATGCTCAAGGCCAGCCGGCCGCTGGGCAGGACGAGTACCGGGTTGGTCAGGCTGGGCGGGCCAACGTCCGGGGGGACGGGCACGACGCGCCAGTCGGACCAAGTGCGCCCTAGGTCGTGAGAATCGGCCAAGACGATCTCCATGGGCAGGCATCCCTCGGTCTCGTCGTTGAAAAGGGGTTGGCCCGGATAGGTCTGGCGGTCCACCCACAGAGCGGCCAGCACCAAGTGGCCGCTGCCCAAGTCGGTGATATAGCCCACCCGGAGCGAGCCGTTCAGCCCGTTCAAGGTGGTGGCAAAAGGGGATTCGGGGGCGGTCCACGATTGCCCGCCATCGTCCGAGCGCTTGAGTTCGAGGGTGCCGTCCACCGAATCCTTGCTGCTGCCGACGCGGTAGCTGGCCAGCAGCGAGCCGTCGGCCAGCGGGGCGAGCGCGGGAAAGGTCGAAAAGGCCCGTCGCGTGTTTGGCTGGCCGCGGTTGATGATGCCTTGATCGCTAATTTTCATTTTGACGCTCCAAGGTAGTCGCTTCTCATTGTTGGGTATAATAGCGATACTTGGGCTGTCGGGAAAACGCCTTGCAGAGGAGAACGGCCATGCAGCAACCCCATTACAATAAAGACCTAGACGTCCGCCAGATAGGGCCGGAGGATTTACCCCGTGCTCGCTTGGTGGCCGGACGCGCCTTTATGGAACACACCGAAGATTGGTACGGAGAGGATGAGACGACGCTGGCCGGCTTTGATCGGGCGGGGACTTTGGTGTGCGCCTTGGCCTATCAGCGCGAATCCCTGTGGTGGGGCGCGGCGCAGATTCCGGCCGGGGCCATCGGCGCGGTGGCCACGGATCCCGAGCACAAGCGGCGCGGTCACGCTGGTGGACTCATAGTGCGGGCCATTCACCTACTGCGGGAACGCGGTTGCTGTATCACGCCGCTGTGGCCTTTTTCCTTTAAGTGGTACGGCAAATTCGGTTGGGCTTGTCCGGCGCCGAGGTTGGAACTGCAAGTATGGCCGGATCTGGTGCGCCAAGCTACGGCCGAGGCCGGGACAGTGCGGCGGGCGACTGCGGACGATGCGACCGCCGTGCATCGGCTGTACAGCGAGGGGGCGCAATTGCGCAATGGGCAGTCGGTGCGCTCGGAAGCGTTCTGGCAAAAAGAGGAGATGCAGCGCGAGCTTTGGGTGCTGGAGGGGGACGGTGAGAGCGTGGACTGCTCCGCCCTAGTCATACTAGGGGATATGGGACGCGCCGAGGGCAAACGCATTACTGTGCGGGAGCTGCACGGGGCTTCTTTCGCCGCCCAATTGAAATTCGTGCGGTCCTTGGCCGATATGGATGGGGTAGCCGCCCTGAGACTTGAGTTGCCGCCTGACAGCTTGTTGCTCCACGCTTTTCCAGAGCGCTTTGATGGTTCCGTTGAGCACGACTTGGCGCTGCGGGTCTTGGACGTGGCCCAGGCCTTAGCGCATCTCAAGCCGCCTGAAAATTTGCGGGCGACGGTTGCGTTTGAAGTGGCCGATTGGGTGGTGAATGCCGACGAGCCGCTGGCCGTAAAAGTGCAGGCCGAAGGGGGGCAGGTGCAGGTCGCGGCCAAGGCCGACAAAGACGCGCTGCGCTGCGACATTAACACCTTTACGCAATTGTTTGCCGGCGGCTTGACCGTGGCTCAAGCGCGGGCCATGGGGCGTTTGAGCGGCGGCAATCCAGCGGTGGGGACAGCCTGCGCTGCACTGCTGCACGGGCGCGTACCCTACCGCTCGGATGTCGAAGTGGGGTAGGGCTGGACGCATAGCGCGGGAGGAGAAATTATGGCAGCGACCGTACTACACGACCCCAGCCCTCAGCCGGCCAAGGATCGAGGGCATCTTGCCCGCGGCGAGGGCGGGACGCCCTCGATCCCGCACCCAGCGGAAACCGCAGAAAAGGCGTACTCAAAGTAAGGGGCGCCTACTTTAGGGGTCGTGTACTAAGGGCAGCGACAGAGAACCACCTGCGGCAATACCGCGAAGAAGGCTATGGCCTAGTCAAAGAATTGATCCCGGCCGCTCGCCAGCGCACCATGGAAATAGCCGGGGCCATACCCGACTGGTCGGCAAGGCATTTGACGCGGCGGGCATTTTTCCCCGCATCAGACCGCTATAGCTGAGTGTTCATCCTTCAATCCAACGGCCTAGCAGTTCGCTTGACAGACAGGCGTTAAGTAATAGTTTGGAACTAATAATTCCAAAAAAGAAGAAAAAATGGAAATTAAGAGGCGATTTTTCGAGGCATCGGAAACCAGCTTCTTCCTTTTCGGTCCGCGCGGCACAGGTAAATCGACTTGGCTGCATGCTCATTTGCAGGACGCCTTGCTGGTGGATCTGCTCGCGCCAGAGACGTATCGGCTCTATGCGGCCCGTCCCGAACGGCTGCGCGAGCTCATCGCCGGCCATCCCGCCAAGGACACCGTCATCATCGACGAGGTGCAAAAGCTCCCCGCGTTGCTGGACGTGGTCCACCAGCTCATTGAGCAGCACCGGTCGCTCAGGTTTGTCCTCACCGGCTCCAGTGCGAGAAAACTCAAGCGCACCGGGATTGACCTACTGGCTGGCCGAGCCGTGCTCAAGACCATGCACCCCTTTCTGGCTGCTGAATTAGGAGCTGCTTTTGACCTAGAGTGCGCCCTGCGCTTTGGGCTTGTGCCCTTGGTCGTGGATTCTGCATCTGCCGCAGAGGTGCTCGGAGCGTATGCCGCTCTTTACTTGCGAGAAGAAGTCCAGATGGAGGGCTTGGTGCGCAACGTCGGCAATTTCTCGCGCTTTTTGGAAGCCATCAGCTTTTCGCATGGATCGGTGCTGAGTGTTTCCGCGGTCGCGAGGGAGTGCCAGGTTGAGCGGAAAACTGTCGAGGGGTACATCGACATTTTGGAGGATCTGTTGTTGTGCTTTCGGGTGCCGGTGTTTGCCAAGCGGGCCAAAAGGCACCTGATCGCCCATCCCAAGTTCTACTTTTTCGATGCCGGCGTCTTCAGATCGCTGCGGCCGTCCGGCCCGCTCGATCGCCCGGAAGAAATCCACGGCAGCGCCCTAGAGGGACTGGTGGCCCAGCATCTGCGGGCTTGGAACGCGTACGGCGGCGAGCACTACGCCCTGTACTTTTGGCGCACCAAGTCCGGGAGAGAAGTCGACTTTGTCCTCTATGGGCCGGAAGGGTTCTGGGCCCTAGAAGTCAAAAACACCCGCACCATCCGCCCGAGCGATCTCAGCAGCCTGCGCGCTTTCAAACAAGACTATCCCGAAGCCGAGGCGTGTTTGCTGTATAGGGGAGACGAACGGGTCGAGATACAGGAAATACGCTGCCTGCCCTGCGGCGAATTTTTGCAAGGGCTGGTGCCGGGGCGACCGTTGCTAGCCCACACTTATTGACCTTTCACACAGGAGCCTGCACCATGGCCGATTCTACCTACCGCATCGCCCCGCCCGGCTTTACTGACGACGAGTGGGAAGCCTTCGACCGCGAGGGGATTCTTTTCTTTGCAGACGCCCTCGACCAAGAGGCCATTGGCGAACTCACGGCCGCTGTCGATCGCGTTTGCCAATCCAGCCCCAACTACCGGGCGGGGCAAACCTTCGGCTGCGAAAATATCGTCGAGCGCGATCCCGCCTTTGCCGCGCTCATTGACCACCCCCGCCACATTGGCTACGCCTACGACCTCTTCGGCGAATTGCTCAAGCTGCATCAGAGCCAGTTTTTTATTCGTCCGCCCGGCGGTGACCGCTACAATATCTGGCACCCAGACGGTGCCCGCGCCGTGCCGTACGGCACCTTCTCGCCCGATTTGCCGTTGCAAATCAAGATCGGCTTTTGGCTGACCGACCTGCCGCAGGCAAAAATGGGCAACCTAGTGGTCCTGCCCGGCAGCCACCGCGAGCAATACGTCGATGAGTACGACAGCCACGAGCCGATCGCCGGCGAGAAGGTGATCGGCCTGCGCAAGGGCACCATGACCGTCATGCACTCGAGCATCTGGCACCGCGTCGAGCCCAACGAGAGCGACGTGGTGCGCAAGAATATCTTCTACGCCTACTGCCCGGCTTGGGTCACCCCAGCCGACCGCCTCCAGTCCGATCCCGCTTGGCTTGAGACCCTCAATCGCGAACAGCGCATCATCATGCGCTCCTACACCCACGCTTACCACAACGCCAAACCCCCGGCCTCCGACTTCCCGCTCTTCCTCGAGCGCGAGACCGGCTTGGACCGCGACCCGGACGCCTACCGCGACGATGTTGCGCTGCACCGCCGCAAACGCCGCACTTGGGCCGAGCGCAAGCGATCCGCTTAGGCTTCGGCCCGCTTCTCAAACAGCCACATCCCGATTCCCATGGACGCCAGCCCGACGAGGATAGAGTACGCGACGAACATGAAATTGACCTCGAGGGAGTCCGGATCTACTTCTACCGGCTTGGTAGGACCGTCGTAGTCGCTCCAGATCGTAACTTCGTACGCACCGAGGACCTCAGGCAAGTTGAGCACCTCGGGCAGGGTGCTAAAGTAGAAGTACAACACGCCTAAGACGAAGGCGGTAGAAGCGAGGCCGGTAAAGCGCCGCACCACTAGTTTCAGACCGGCAGCACCGCCGGCAATGCCCATCATTACCGCCATCGCCGATAGGTAGAACATCCCGCTGATAACTAGGATGTCCACCCAGAGGTCGCTAAACGGGGGAATGAAATGTAGTGCCTGCGATGCTGTTTTGTTCGTCTCGAGTGCGAGTGTGTGCAATTCGCCGAGGACGGTGATGAGACCGGCGCTACTCAACGCGAACAAGACGAGGCCGAGCGTCGCCACCGCCGCCGCCTTGGCTGCGAAAACTTTCGTGCGCGATACCGGCAGGGAGAGGAGCAGATAATGGGTCTGTCCTTTCACTTCTTGGGCGAACGAGTGGCTGAGCACAAAGGGCAGGACTAGCAAGAACGCATAGGGCACCAAGCTCCACAGGAAGTGGGGGGACGGAGTATGCGCGTCGTCGAAAGACAGCACCGCAACGAGCTCTAAGAAGACCGTCAGCAACGGCAGCAAGATGAACAGGGTGCGGTTGTCTTTTATTTCCTTTATGTACAGGGTTTTCCAAGTATTCACGCTACCACCTCCTCGAAAATGTCGCTGAGCGACCGGCCGCGATTTTGCCTCAACTCTTCGATGTTGCCGCTGACCGCGATCTCGCCGTGGCGCAGAAACACCACCTCTTCGATCAGCTCTTCTACCTCGCTGACGAGATGGGTCGATATCAGAATCGTCTGCTCCCCGGCGCGAAACTCGCTCAGCAAGGTCTCTAGGATGCGTCGGCGCGATGGCGGGTCGATCCGTCCCAGCGGCTCGTCCATGAGCACCAACTCGCTCGGCCGCGAAAAGGCGGCTACCACCTTCAGCCGCGCCCGCTGACCATCGGACAGGGTGCCGATTTTCCGCTGGCTATCGACGTTCATCAGGCCGAGCAACTCGTGGGATTTGCCCATGTCCCACCCCGGGAAGAACGCGGCGAGAAATTCGAGCTGCTCGCCGACGCCCATCCAGTCGTAGAAAGGACTGACCTCGGGCAGGTACGAAGTGATGCGGCGCGTTTGCACGCCGACTGGCTGGCCCGAGATACTCGCGCTGCCTTCGCTGGCGTGGGCGACGCCGGCGAGGATTTTGAAGAGCGTGCTCTTGCCGCTTCCATTTTCCCCGAGAATGCCCATCACCTGACCCCTTGCGACGGTTAGGGAGATGCCCCCCAAGGCCGTCACACCGGGGTATCGCTTCCACAGGTTCTTTACTTCGATCATAACGTCACCTCCTCTAAAATTTCGCGCAGCAGGTCGTCGATTTGGTCGCGTGCGAGCGCCAAGTCGCGGATCTCGGCGACAAAGCGGTTGCGCGCAGCCCCGGCTAGGGCGCGGCGCTCGCGGTCGATGCGTTTGGTGCTCTTGGTTATCGACGATCCCTCGCCGCGTCGCGTGGTTATGAATCCTTCGCGCTCCAGTTCCATGTAGGATCTGGACATGGTATTGGGATTCACGCCCATCTCCTTGGCCATTTCCCGCACCGACGGCAAAGAGCCTCCGGCCTGATAGATCCCTTGAACGGTGCGCTTTTTCACCGCCTCAATGATCTGCAAATAGATGGGGCGGGTGGGATCAAAATCGAGCGGCATCTTCTTTCTCCTTTCTAATCGTGGGGTTCACTTTTTGTTCCATTACCATAGTTTACTATTTGAATAGTACACTATTTATACAGATAAGTCAAGGATTTTTTTAAGGGCGGCTTCCCGCGCTCGGAGGGGGATTTTATAGATGGGAAAACCCTAGACGCGATAGGCAAACAGCTTGGCACCGAGCATGCGCACCCGAATACCGACCGCCTCGCCGGCCGCGGAGATATCGGAACGGCCTTGCCAGGTCACCACCCGGTCTTCGCAATCACCCGTCAGGCGGTCGCATTCATCAAAGCTAAACCCCGGCAGCGGGTCGGCATCCGGGAGCATCAACGACGGCAGCTTCTCCAGCAGTTCAACCTGAATCCAGCCGCCCGGCTCGCAGCGATAGTTGAGGCGCAGCTCGTCGTGGGCGCGGAACAGGGAGGGCAGGGAGAAGCTGCCCTCGGCGCTGGCGCGCACCCCGCAGAACCGGTGTGGACGCCAGCGCGCCCAGCGAATCTGCTGCGGCTGCCGCGCAGGAAAGAGCTCGGCCACCTTGTCGGCGGGGCAATCGTGAATGACCGAGAAGGCTGCGTATGGACAGGCCCAGTGCCCATCGGGCAGCTCGACGAGGCCGCTGCGCCAGAAGTGGGCCATGCACTCGTCGCCATCTCCCTCGGCGCCCAGCGGCAGGATGGGCCGGCGCTCGGGACGGGACCAGTAGAGGCCGTCGCGGCTGAAGGCGATCTGCCCGTCGATGGTGCTGGCGATCTGGTGGTACACCGGGATGAGCATGCCGTGCAGGTCGTCGCGGCCCGGGTAGGGAAAGTAGTTCGCGCCGTAAAAGCTGATGTCGGGCGGGTCCTCGGTATCGGGGTGATGGACCAGCTTGGGAGCGGGCCAACTGGCAAAGTCGGAGGTGCGCGAAAAGCCGATTGTGCGGATCTGCATGCCCTGTTCGAGCCGGTTGACACCAATGCCTTCGAGCAGTTCGGCCGGGTAGCCCATTAGCTGGATGTAGGCAAAGTAGGTGCCGCGGTGTTCGTCGTAGCGGGCCGATATGCCGCCGTTGACCGGCCGGTGCGCCAGCGGCTCGGCGACGGGAGCCCAGTGGAGGCCGTCGGCGGACGTCCAGGCAAACATCTGGCCCGTGATTTCGGCTCTGGGACCGGTGTAATTCTCTTGCTCCTGCTCGGCTTGGATGCGCCGGGATGGCTCGTCGCCAGACAGCTCTTCACCGCTGTCCGGATCCCACCAGTACATGCGGCCGCCCATCGCCTTGAAGTGCTCCTCGGGCGGTGCGTTGGGGTCTGCAAAGACTCCGGTAGCCCCTTTGCATGAGTTGGCGATCAGGTTGTTGTTGGACGAGCCGTTGAATTCGACCTCGTTCAGGACGGGCCGCGTCCAGCTATACGCATCGTCGCTGACCGCGTAACACTGGCCGCCCTCGCTGTCGTAGAGCAAGTGATAGCGCCCGTCCCGCTGCCAGATGTAGAGCGGCGAGACGTGGGTGCCTTCCCACTCCATTGCCGCTTGCAGGATCGGCGCGGACTTGGCGGCCTCCTCGATCTCAAAGCGGATGCCAAGCGGGGCGTCATAGAGCTCCAGCTCACCGTGCCGACTGGTGCCACGGTGTCCCGGAAAGACGTCGATCATATCGACGAGAGGACTCCAAGCGCCTGTGTTTAGGCGAATTCGGGGCGGGCGGCGGCTGGGTGCTTTCCTTTTATTGCTGTGGTCGGTCATTGAGGCAGCCTCCTCGGGGGGGTGACAGTGTAGTGGACTCTAAAGACTGGATTGCTGGTTACGGCGAAACTATCTTACGAGCTGATGTTACGCGCCATTCAGGCGTTGGTGCTCCTTGCGCGTCTGTCCGAATGACACCCGACCGGCGGCCGCAAGCAGCAGACGCGGCATAAGAGCCTGCCCCTGCCAAGGCTGGGATGCGGAACATCAGTTACGAGGGAAAATATGGTTCCACTTCCATGTTCGTAAAATATATAGGTCTCAACAACACACTCGATCTTGTGCAGATACCCTACTCTGAAAGGAAAATCCCATGAAAGTCACCCATATTGAACGCATTATCGTGGATGTCCCGTTCACGCCCAGACAGCAGGAGATAACCCGCCAGTCGGTTTACAACTGGTCCATCCTCGAGTTGTGTAAGGTAGAAACCGACACGGGTCACGTGGGCTGGGGAGAGACCGTCATTCACTACACCTACGGCCGGGTGACCGATGATGCGGTTGCGCGCACAATCGGTCAAAGCCCGGCCGAACTGATGCACGACGACAGCTTGGGTGCTGGTTTGCAAATGGCGCTGTTCGACGTGGTCGGCAAGATCCTCGAAGTCCCGCTGCATCGGCTGCTGGGCACCAAAGTGCGCGACTGGACGCCGATCTCTTGGTGGTGTAGTCACTCCTCGCCAGAAAACTGGGCGGCCGAAGCGGCCGAGGCCGTGGCGCAAGGGTACACCAATCTCAAGAACAAACCGAGGCCCTGGCACGACATTGTCGCGCAGGTCAATGCCGTATCCAAGGTGGTGCCCCCCCATTTCCATCTCGATCTCGACCCCAACGGCTCTTGGGAGAACGCGGCCAACGCCATTCCGCTCATAAAAAAGCTCGAGCGCTACGAAAACGTGGCCATGTTCGAAACGCCCATCCCGCAGGAGGACATTCTCGGCAATCGCCAGATCCGCCGGGCCGTGAACAGGCCGGTGGCCATGCACTTTGGTTCGCCGCCGTTTCTCACGGCGGTGCGCGAAGAAGTTTGCGACGGCTTTGTGATTGGGGGCGGCAAATCATTGACCATGCGCCAGGGGCAATGTGCCGCGGAAGTTTCCATGCCGTTCTGGTTGCAGATCGTCGGCAATGGGTTGACGACCACGTGGGACGCCCATCTCGGCTCGGTGCTAACGCACGCCCGGTGGCCGGCGATCAGTTGTATCAATATGTACAGCCACCATCTGCTGACCGATCCCGTTCAGGTGATCAACGGGCACCAGCGGGTCCCCGACGGGCCGGGCCTCGGCGTTGAGGTGGATGAAGCGGCGGTTGAGCAATACCGCGTTCCGCAGGAGACGCTCGAGGAACATGCGCGTCAGGGGCAACTCTACACCCACCCGAAACCGCGGCTGATCAGCACCATCGTTTACCCTGACGGCACCTGCATACACATGGAGTACCCCAGCGTGCCGGGAACCTATGTGGAGGGTGTGCGCACCGAAATCTGGGAGGACGATGGCTCGCAAGAATGGCAGGGCCTGTACCAGCGGGTGCAAAAGGAGAAGCAGGTGGTCAGTCGGTGGGAGGGGCCGTTCAACGATTAGCTGGTCACCGCCCCTTGGGCTGCCGACGACACCGAGCGGGCGTATTTGGCCATCACGCCGGAGGTGTAGCGCGGCGGCGGGGCCTCCCAAGAAGCTAGGCGGGATTGGAGCTCGGCTTCGTCTAGTGCTGCGTCCAAACGGCCGGTCGTGGTGTCGATGGTGATGCTATCGCCGTCGTGCAGGACGGCCAAGGGGCCGCCCACCGCAGCTTCGGGCGCGGCGTGGCCGATCATGAGGCCGCGGGTAGCGCCCGAGAAGCGGCCATCGGTGACCAAGGCCACAGAATCCCCCAAACCCGCCCCCACAATGGCACCGGTGACGGCTAGCATCTCGCGCATGCCCGGTCCGCCGCGGGGGCCTTCGTAGCGGATGACCACCACGTCGCCGGGCTGGATGTGGCCCTGCTCAATGGCCGGCATGACCGCGTCCTCGCTGTCGAAGACGCGGGCCGGGCCTTGGTGCTGGGTGCGTTCGTGCCCGGCCAATTTCACCACCGCGCCTTCGGGGGCGAGATTGCCCTTGAGCACGACTAGGCCCCCTGATTTTTTGAGGGGTTTATCGACTGGGACCACGACCTGCTGGCCGGGGGTTTCCACGGCGCGGTCGGCCTCTTGGCCAATGGTGCGGCCCGATACCGTGAGGGCGTCCTCGTGCAGCAGGCCGGCTTCCTTGAGGCGGTGGGCCACCAAGGCGATGCCGCCGGCTTGGTCCAAGTCGGGGGCGACAAAGCGGCCGCCGGGCTTGAGATCGACCAAGAGTGGGGTGGAACTGCTCAAGGTCTGGAAATCCTCTATGTCCAGTTCCAATCCGGCCTCCCGGGCAATGGCCAAAAAATGCAGTACGCCGTTGGTCGAACCGCCGGTGGTGGCAATGGAGCGGATGGCGTTGTCGAGGGCGGGGCGGGTGATGATCTGCGAGGGTTTGCGATTGCGCCGCACCAACTCAACGGCTAGACCCCCGACTTGGGCCCCGACGGCTTCCTTGCGCGGGTCCGTGGCCGGCACCGAGCCCGAGCCCATGAGGGCCACGCCGAGGAGCTCGGCCGCGGTGGCCATGGTATTGGCGGTGAACTGACCGCCGCAGGAGCCGGCTCCGGGGCAAGCACTCTCTTCGAGGAGGCGCAATTGGTCGTCGTCAATGCGGCCGGTGGCGTGGGCACCGATGGCTTCGTACACGTCTTGGATGGTGATGTCAGCTTGGTCGTGGTGGCCGGGCATAATTGAGCCGCCGTAGAGCAGCACTGAGGGGATGTCCAAGCGGCACATGGCCATAATGGCCCCTGGGGTGGTCTTGTCGCAGCCAGTGAGGGCGACAAAGCCGTCGAGCATGTGCCCGCGCACCACTAGTTCCATGGAGTCGGCGATGACTTCGCGCGAAACGAGCGAGGTCTTCATGCCTTCGGTGCCCATGGTGATGCCGTCGGAGATCACCACCGTATTGAATTCGAGAGGGGTGCCGCCGGCCCGGCGGACGCCGGCCTTGACGTGCTCGGCTAGGCCGCGCAGGCCAAAATTGCAGGGGCCCAGCTCGGTCCAGGTATTGGCGATGCCGATGAGGGGTTTGCGCAGGGCCTCGGCGTCGAAGCCGGCGGCCCGGTACATGGCGCGGGCACCGGCCCGGGACGGGCCTTGGGTGATGTGCTTGCTGATGGGGGTGGAGTCGGTCATGGCGCGGGCTTTCTATGGCAGGTTGAGGATAAATTGCGGTTCGTCAAAATCTATGTGGGCTGCCAAGTCGGTAGACGTGGGGATTCTGGTTGCTGAGGGGAAGTAAAACGAAAGACGGATAGTAGCGTCTGAGTTTTGCCCTGTCAACTTGTTGCCAATGCTGTCCCGACATACTTTTGTCGCGCTTGTAGCCTTACTCTTTACCCTATAAAGGAGGTCGTCATGCGCCCCTTACTATCGTCTATCGCGTTCCTCTGCCTGCTCGTCTGGCCGCTCGCCGCCCAAGACGAGGCCCTCCTCGGCACTTGGGAGGGGACCTATGTCGGTGAGGAAAGCAGCGAGATTACCATGCGTCTGACCTTTGAGGCGGATGGCACCTTTGCGCTCGCCCAAGATGTCGCGGTAGGAGAAGGCGATGTCGAATTGCCCCTAGAGATATTCTCTGTTCAGTTCAGCGGGACCTATCAAGTCTCGGGCGACAGCCTCTGGGTTTATATAGCCGAATTATATTATCTCATCGACGGTGAGAAGATGAACTCCGTTGAGTTAGTCGAGCTGGTGAAGGAATTTTACAGCGGCTTCGCCCGTGGTTTAGCCCCTTTAGCCGCGGATCTAGAGGGAGTCTCCGACGAGGATTACCCGGCGTATGAACAGGCGTTCGTCGATGAGTTCCTCGCTGAATTCGATGAGGACGAGTTCCTTGCTGGGTTAGGATTCGGTGAATTCGAGAAGATAAATGGCACCTATGCCATTGAGGGGGATACTTTGTTGATCACTACTGCGGAGGATGGGGTCGAAACCTTGGCATTCCAGCGCATGGATGTCGCCAGCGCGGTCGCCCCAACTAGCTGGGGCCGCCTAAAAGCGGCTGGGCGTTAGCCGTTTCCAAAGGGATTTTTCGCTGAAGGCGACGAATGTAGCTCAGTGTTCCCAACGCTCGGCGCAAAAAATAGCGGTCCTTAAAGGGAGAAAAACAGATGAAATTCATCTACTTTACCGACATCCACCTCGACACCGGGATAGACGCCCGCCGGGGATTTGAGCTGTGCGTGGAGTCCATGTTGGCGCATCAGCCCGCAGCCTTGGTCAACGGCGGCGATTTGGGCGTCACGGATACAGCGCTAACCCAGTACGCCCAAATCATGGAGAGTGTATCCGTACCGGTGCTGTTGAGCCACGGCAACCACGAGATGTGCAGCGGCTACTTGCCCCGGGACCAAGGGGGAACAATGCACGCCAGCGCCGATATGGGCGGCGTCCACTTTGTGCTGCTGGACGTGGTGCATTATTTCGAGCCGACCGAGGATCATCCGGCCAACTGGCACGTCTTGGCCGACGAGGGTTTGTTGGAGTGGCTGGCTGCGGATTTGGCGGGGCTGGACCGGGCCACGCCGCTGGTCGTGGTCAGCCACGTGCCCATATCGACGACCTTTCCCCAGCGCACCGGTCAGGTGCCGGACATGGCTTTCCCCACCAACGAGATGGCCGGGGCGCAGCGCTTGCTGACGCTATTGCAGCCGTTTGCACAGGTGATCACCTTGCACGGCCACGAGCACGAAAACTGCCGCCACTTCGTCGGCTCTATGGAGATCATGACCACCGCGGCCGTGGCGGGCAATTGGTGGCGCAGCGGGCTGGAAAGCCGCGGCCCGCAAGGACGCGAACCCCAAGGGTATCGGGTGGTCGAGGTCGATGCGGAAGGGGGTTTCAGGAGCCAGTACCACGCCTTTCAGCCGCACCAAGACGAGGCGGTGGAACTGTGTCGGCAGCCCGATTCGGGTCGCCGCTTTGTCAATGTGTTCGATGGTTCGCCGCGCACGCGGGTTGAGGTGCGGGACTTGGGGCCGCTGGTCCCAATCGATCCGCTGGCCGAATCGTCGCACGGTTTGGCGACGCACCTGTGGGAATTGCCGGCCGACTTTGACCGGCAACAGGTGGAGGTGCGGGTGGTTTTTGAGGACGGGCGGGAATGCGCAGGGGTGCTGGAGGCGCGGGTGTGGGAGTGATGTCTATGCTGTTCAGCGGTTTTGGTGGACGGAATATCGCGGCTCAGGAAGCGGCCCTGTTTTTCTCTTCCATTAAGGCGATGAGTTGACGCACGACCGGGGCTAGTTCGAGAGGCACCTGCATCACAGTATAGCCCTGTTCAAAGGCGGCTTCATCTTCGGCGATAGCCTCTTCTTCGCTCTGGTTTTCGTAGTGTTCAATGACCCTCTGGACGCGCTCCTGATTCCATCCCTCGGGGTATTTATTTCTATCTATTTTATTCATAGAAGTCACCTTATCCTCTCCTGCGTTGGCGGCGGCGAAGACTCCTCAATTCATTACCGCGCATATCGAAAGCGGTAATAATGAAAAAGCTATCGGGCTTGTAGATGACGCGCAGATACCGACCGCCCCGCGTCTGCCCCAGAGCTAAACGAGCACCGTCGCGACCGGGGCGATGTTCCAGCGCGTTGAACATTACGTCTTCCTCATCGCAACATCGTTTCTGCGATTCACCCCTGCGGACGCGGGGGCAAGACAAGGTTCTATATGAAACGCATCCTCTTGGCCAAGTTCAATCACGAAGTCGGCAGCTTTAACCCCCAACGCACCTATTACGACGACTTCGCGATCCACCGGGGGGCAGACCTTATAGCCGCCGCCCGCTCGTCCAATTCCACGCTGGCCGGCAATATCGACGTTCTCCAAGCCCGTCCCGACGTCGAACTGGTCCCCGCGTACGGGGCTTGGTGCCCTACCACCGGCGGCTTGGTTGCCGATCGCGACATGGAGCGCCTCATCGGCGAATTGTTGGCCGCCATTGAGGCCCACGCCCCGGCCGACGCGGTCTGTCTTTCCCTGCACGGGGCCATGGCCGGCGAAACCGAAGTCGATCCCGAAGGCCGCGTCGCGTCCGGCATCCGGCAAATCGTCGGGGACGTGCCCATGGTCGCGGCCATGGATTTGCACGCGGTCGTCTCGCAACGGCTGGTTGATGCAGCCGACGCCTTGGTCTTTCTCCACACCTATCCGCACACGGATATGCGCGACACCGGCCAGCGCGCGGCCCGCCTGCTGTTGCGCCAATTGGACGGGCACGTCAAGCCCACCACCGCCCGCGTCCCCATCCCGTTACTGGCTCGCGGCGACGAACTCATCACCGCCCGCGGCCGCTTTGGCCAAGCCATCCGCCGCTGCCGAGAAATTGAGGCGTCTTTAGGGGGTCTGGCGGCCGGCGTCGTCATTGGCAACCCCTTTACCGACGTGCCCGATTTGCAGTCCAACGCACTGGTCACCACCGACGACGACCCAGCCCGCGCCCAAGAGCTGGCGCTCGAACTAGCCCGCTTCATGTGGGAAAACCGCCCCCACTGGATCCCCAAACTGACCCCGCTCGAACAAGCCGTGCGTCTAGCCGCAGAGACCGAGGGCCTCACGGTGTTCTCGGACGCCGCGGATTCCACGGCCTCGGGTGCCACCGGCGACAGCAACGCCATTCTCAAGGGCCTGCTCCAATACAACTACAGCAAGTGCGCCCTCATTCCCATAGTGGATGCGCCCGCGGTGGAAGCCGCCTACCGGACTGGAGTCGGGGGCCGGTTTACTTGGCCGCTGGGCGGCACCCTCGACCCGCAGCGCTTTGCGCCGGTGGAATTGCCCTTGTACGTCAAAAGCCTGTCCGACGGGGCCTTCACCACTGAAGATGGGTATGTAGTGCCGCCTAGCCGCAGCGCCATTTTGACCAGCGGCAAACTCACGCTACTGGTGACCCAAGCAGCCACCCCCATCGTCGGCCGCAAGGTGTACCAAAGCGAGGGCCACGATCCGGCCGACTACGATTTGGTCGTGTGCAAATCGCCCAACGGCTTCCGCACCCACTACGAGGCCATAGCCGCCCGCATTGTCGCGGTGGACGTGCCCGGGTCCACCAGTGCCAACCTCAAAACCTTGCCCTACCAGCACTGTGTGCGCCCCATTTTCCCGCTGGACGACGGGGTGGTGCCGCCTTTTGCGTAGGGGCCGGTTGTGAAACCAGCCCGATCCCCCATGCACATTGAGGCTCTCTTCACACCGGCGCAACAAGCCCTCGTCGCCGACCTGCACAGCCGCGATCAGCAGGAGCGCCAGGCTGGCTCTACGGACCCGTTGCGCCTCAAGGCCGTCAGCCCCCAAGTGGCCCATTACCTCTGTCTGACCGCCATCCACCAACAGGCCCAGACCTTGGTCGAATTCGGCACTTCGCACGGCTATTCTACTCTGCACCTAGCGGCTGCGGCTCAGCGCACCGGGGGCCGCGTCTTTAGTTTGGATCGGATGCCGGAAAAAACGGCGGCGGCCCAAGCCAATTTGCGCCAAGCCGGCCTAGACCCCCTCGTGGAATGCTACACTGGGGAGGGGGATGCCTTTATCGCGGCTCTCCCCGAGCGGGTGGATTTTGTCTTGGTTGACTTTGGCCTGCCCGCATTTGCACCCATGTTCGCCATGCTGGAAAGCCGTCTGGTGCGCGGGGCGTTTCTCTTTGTCGATGGCTGGTCCAAAGTCGAACAATGGGACCAGAATATAGAGTGGGTCGCCTTTAGAAGCCGCTTAGACGAGACGGCCGATTACCTGACCTACATCCTGCCGCTGGAAAAGTCGCACCTGATTGCCGTTAAGCTGTCCTGAGCGGCGGGAACACTCCGCGCCGCTGTCTGGGTGCTCGCGCTCGAAAGCGAGGCGTATGTCGAGCACGGAGTGTTTGCCCGCGGCGATACAGCCACGTCGCGGCTGCTTGATGGCCTTAGCGTGGATGTAGGTGCGGTGTTCGACGCCCCGGAGCGTTAGGGGTCAGGCCGCAGTGCTTGCGACCCGCCTTGGCGCTAAAAAGGGTTTAAGCGGCTCCAGAAGCTCCGCTTCTCCGAGCCGCCGCTCTGCTGCGCCGAGCTGCCGCGATTGGCCAAGTAGCGGTCGAGGTTCTCATTCCCGGTGGGTTGGATCACTTCTATGGTGCCGTAGATGCCGCCCATGTTCATCCCGTCGTACACCCACACGGCGACCGCGTTCTGGCCCTTGTAGGTGACCGCCTCGCTGATATCGAGGATGAAAGGGGTATTCCAACCGTAGTGTTCCCCCACCAAGGTGCCGTTGACGTACACCGAGGCGTTGTTATCCACGCCGCCGAAGGCCAGATGTACAGGGCGGCCCTCGTCCGCATCCACCTCAATCTGGGTTCGGTACCAAGCGGCCTCGTCGTAGCCGACGTAGCCCTGATCCTCCCAAGCCCGCCCGATGTCGATATCAAACCAATTTGAATCGTCGAAATCTGGGGCGGCGTAGGCGCGGTGCCGCTGCGGATGCTCGCTCTCATCGAGGCGGAACTTCCACTGCACGGGCACCGCGGCCACCTTTTTATAGGCGTAGGGAATGTGCGGCGGCCGGTGAGCATAGTGTCTATAACGCTCGCCGCTGGTGAAGTGGGCCTTGAAAACCGGCCAGCCACTCCCTTCCAAGATCGCCAAGCGCCCGCCTCGGTTGGCGGCAAAGTTGTCTGTCGCCACCTCGTCCGTGGGTTGATGCACATTGATCAGGCCGTACACGCCGCCCATTAACATCCCGTCGTACACGTACAGCGCCACCGTATTCTCGCCGTCGCGCACCACTTGGTCGCTGATATCGAGGATGAAAGGCCGGTCCCACGCGTAGTGTCCGCCGACCCATTGGCCGTTGACGTACACATAGGCATCCTTATCCACCCCGCCGAAAGCCATGAGCACCGGCCGGTCCGCCTTCGCGTTCACCTCAATCCGGGTCCGATACCAAGCCCCCTTGTCGTAGCCGCCATAGCCCTGATCCTCCCAAGCCCGCCCAATGTCGATAGTATCCCAGTCCGCATCGTCGAAGTCTGGGGCGGCGTAGGCGTGGTGCCGCTGCGGATGCTCGCTCTCATCGAGGCGGAATTTCCACTGCATGGGCACCGCGGCCACCTCTTCATAGGCGTAGGGGATCACCGGAGGCGTGTAGGCGTAGTGGTAGTATTGCTGCTCCAATCCGCGCTCTAAGAAGTGCTGCTGTGCGACCTGCGCTAGCCGTTGTGCGGTCTGCCGCTCGGCCTGCTTCATCCGTCGTTGGGCGGCCTCTAACTGTCGGCGCATCTGCTCGTGGCTAAGTGCCGAGTCGAGCCTATTCATCGCATCCTGCATTTTGCGCACCCACTCTTCCCTCAACGAGTCGGCACCGACGATCAACGAGGGCCACTGCTTGGACTGTTGTAGGAGGGATTGGATCTCGAATGCAGAGGCAGTGAGGTGAGATGGCCTCTCTAGCGTGGCCTCGCGCCGGTGGGTCGATGCCAAGCGTTGTGCTGCTTCCGCCCGCACCTGTGGCTGCCCGGGATGCTCGTCGATCACCTCTTCGTAGGTCTGGCGCGCCTGTGCTAGCCCTATCTTCTCTTGGCACACCCCGATGCGTAGCTGGGCCCGGGCCGCCATCTTCTCGTCCCCCTTGCCCTTCTCGTGCGCCGCAATCACTTGCTTATAGAGGCGAATGGCCTCCTCCAAGTTGCCCTCGCCTTTCTCCTGCATGAGGGCCGCCTGATACGTTTCCTCCACGCTGCTGGCCAGCAGGCTGCTGGCACTCAGCAATGCGCAACTGAGAAAAATCGCAATAACGCGCTCCATGATGGACCTCCTCGTTTAGGTGGGTGAATGCGCGGTTGTGCGCTCGCCTTGGAACCTAAACATCGGCGCTGTCCGAGTTGTCATGGTTTTGTCATGGATGTGCAAAAAGGTTGTACTTGCGGACTCGCCCCGTCGGCGTTGGCAATCTCTTTAACCGTTGTTACGCAGCCTTTGTCCCTAACCTTACTACACGACACCAGCCCTCAGCCTGCCAAGGATCGAGGGCATCTTGCCCTCGGCGAGGGCGGGACGCCCTCGATCCCGCACCCATCGGTAACAGCAGAAAAGGCGTACTCAAAGTAAGGGGCGCCTACTTTAGGGGTCGGGTACTAAGGTCCCTACATTGAGCAGTACGGCCTGCCCATCTACTCCAACGTCATCTATCTGCGTCCCGACGCCGGCCGCACCGATCCGGGGTATTATCTCCAAGAGCGGCACGGCTACCGCGTGCTGGTGCAGTACAAGGTGATTCGGCTGATTGACATAGCCGGCCAAGGCATTCTCGCCGAGGAGCATCCGGGCTTGATCCCTTTCGCGCCGTTGATGCAGCGACCGGCCGATGTGGATGCGGAAGCATGGTTGCGCCAGTGTATAAGCCGGGCGCAAGCGATGCCCATGGACGAGACCCTCAAGGCCAATTACCTAGCCGATCTTGCGATTTTGAGCGGATTGGTGTATAACTCAGAGACCATTATGACCATCATCTCGGAGGAGACCATGTACGAATCGTCAGTAGTGCAGTATTTCACGGAAAAGGCCCTTGAGCAAGGCATTAAGCGAGGCATTGAGCAAGGCATTGAGCAAGGAGGCCGAGAACGCGCCATTGAAGCCCTGCTTGATGTGCTAGAGATTCGCTTTGCGCTGGCCGCGTCGGATCCGTTGGCTGACCGCGTTGGGGCCATTGACGATGTGCAGCGTCTCAAGCAGTTGCATCGGGCGGCTATACACGTGCCCAGCCTCGAAGCCTTTAAGAACCTGTTAGATGCCGCCGAGTAGGGCACTGCGTAACGTCAGTCTTTAATATGATTTGGTCGGCATCTCGATATACTGATTTGTCTTGGATGGCAAAAAAGCACCGTTCGATCTCCTTGAGCACAGCCGCATCGCAATATACCATGCCACAGTGAAGGCAGGCTTCGACCGGGGCGTTGGGCACGGGTGGCTGTAAAGGTAGTCGATGCGCCGATCTTGGCCTTTCTTCATGGTCTCGCGCTCCCCAGCTCATAAAAACCTCCTGGGATACTGACGTTTTGAAATGTCAGAGGGATAAGGATTCAATGGACGACGGGCGGGCAACGCACCCGGCGTTGCCCGTCCCTGAGTCGGGTGAAAAAGATTGCCGGTGTGAAGAATGGGGCCTACTCTTTTTTGTAGGTTGAGCACCCAACCTTCAGATCCCAGAGCGTTCCACCGACTCCGGGCCAGGACCCCGCAACCTTGTTGCCGCGGGTCCTGCTGGCGTTCGCGTTCTGGTAGGTATCCGCACGCCTGACGGTGCTGCGGCCGGATACCGAGGAGGCGCTTGGAAACGGCGACGGTTTCCAAACCCAGCAGCCAGTACGGTGGTAATGCGTCTCGTATACTCCTCGCGCTCGCTACATACCGAGTCGCGGCGGAAGAGCGGGAGAGGGTAAAGCCGACTTCTTTAGAGGTCGGTGGCATTACTCCACAAAGCGGTATCCCACTCCATGCACCGTGAGGATGTGGCGCGGCTGAGCCGGGTCGGCCTCCAAGCGGTTGCGCAACTCGGCGATGTGGTTATCTACCGTGCGCGTGGTGGGGTACACTTCGTAGCCCCACACCTGTTCGAGGATCTGCGCTCGGGTCAGGGCGCGGCCCTCGTTTTCCCACAGGAGGCGCAGCACGCCAAATGCCTTGGGGGACAGATGCACGGCCCGGCCATCCACGGTCGCCTCGTAGCGGTCGAAGTCGATCTGCGCCGGCCCGAATTCCAGCAGCGCACCCGCGGCGGGTGCGAGCTCACCGCGCCGCAACACCGCTTTGATCCGCGCCATGAGCTCGCGGACGCCCACTGGTTTGGTGACGTAGTCGTCGGCACCCAACTCTAGGCCCAAGACTTTGTCGACCTCTTCGCCGCGCGCCGTGAGCATGATGATGGGCGTGGTCGCCCCCTGAGCGCGCAGACGACGGCACACTTCGTACCCGTCCATCGTGGGCAGCACCACGTCGAGCAGAATCAGGTCCGGCCGCCAAGCCAAGGCCCGCGCCAGCCCCTCGGCCCCATCGGCGGCCGCCTCGGCGGCATAGCCTTCAAAGATCAAATTATCGACCAGCACCCGGGCGATGGCCGCCTCGTCCTCTACGACTAAAATTCTAGGCATGGGCCTTCTCCTCGCTAAGTGCCGGGAAGTACAGACGGAATACACTGCCGCCACCCGGCCGGTTGGCCGCTTCCACCCGGCCCCCATGCGCCTCGACCACGCTTTTGACTAGGGACAATCCCAATCCGGTGCCGGCAGTGCTGACCGCGTTGGCCCCCCGGTGGAATTGCTCAAAGATGCGCTCCTCCTCGCCTGCGGGTAGGCCGATGCCGCGGTCGGCCACCTCGACCACCACCTCGGCCCCGCGCTGTTCTACGGCTAGGCGGATGGCCTTGCGCTCGGACGAGTACTTGACGGCGTTGCCCAAGATATTGGCCACCGCGCCCTCCACCGCCTCTTGGTCGGCCAGTACCAGAGGCAACTCCTCGGCAATGGCTTCCTCCACCGCAAAGCCCTCCGCGGCCAATACCCCGCCAAAGGTTTCCAGCCCAGCCCGAGCCGCGGCCCCTAGGTCGCAGGGTTGGCGCTGGTAGGTTCGGTCGCCGCGCTCAATGCGGGCGAAATCGAGCACATTATCCACCAAGTGCGACAGCCGCCGGCTCTCGTGCAGGAGGGTGGTCAGGTAGTCCTGCATCTGCTCGGCCGATCGGTAGCGGCCCATGAGCAGGGTCTCGGCGTACATGCGAATGGACGTGAGCGGAGTGCGCAACTCGTGCGATACATTGGCGACAAATTCGGACCGCAGGCGGGCCACCTGCACCTCGCGCCCGGCGTCGCGCAGGATCATAAGCCCACCGAGGACCACGGATACGGCCAAGGCGAAAATGCCGCCTCCCACCAGATAGTTGCGCGTGCGGTAGTACCCGGTAGCTGCGGAGGCATCGGCCGCCCAAACCCCCAGCCGCACTCGGTCCATCCAGCGGCTGGCCGACGCGGTCTCGTAGATGGTCTCCCGATGCCCAGCCACAAAGGCGGCCTCTGCGTCGGCGTCGAACAGGGCCAAGGCAAAACCCCGCTCGGCCAGCCCATCCACCTGCTCCTGCACTAGGGCCGTCAGCGCGGCCCAGTCGAATAGAATGCCCGCTGCGCCGCCGCCTTCAGCCGCGCCTAGGTACACGAGGAAACTCGTCCCGTCGTCGCCCACTCCCGATATATAACCTTGCGCCCGGGCCGCCGCCCATTGGTCCTCCACCACAGGGCCGAAGCGCCGCGCGAAATTGAGGGACTCCTCGATCAGGGCCAACCTCTCCAGCAGAACGGGCCGGTCCTCCATGTCCGCCAGCCGACCTTGGGCCAACGCGCGCACCTCTTGCAGGGCCTGCTGGCAGCCCGCGTAGAGGGGATAGCGGCCGGTCAGCAGTGCCTCGGCCCAAGCCATTAGGCTGGCTTGGGCTTGCTCGGGCGCAGCATAGTGCCCTAGGCGCAAGTGGCTCAGGGTAACGGGGTGGGTCCCGTCGGCGTCGAAGACCGGGCCGTAGAGGGCCACCAGCCTCTGGTGCGCCTCCGCCACTGTTGCCGCGTCCTTCCCTTTATGGGCGCAGCGGGCGAGGGCATTGAGGGCTTCGGCTTCCTCTGCGGGACTGGCCGCCTCCTTATAGGCTTGGTGGTAGAGCTGTACGCCGCCCATCCAGTCTTGGTGGCCGAACTCGTGCGCTGCGGCCTGCTTCATCTGCGCGGTAAAGGCCGCCCGAGGCTCCCCCAAGCGCAAGGGTTGCACCGAGGGATGGCGCAGTGCCCCGGTGGGGTCGACGGCGAAAATTTGTGCAATCTCGGAAAAACCCGCGTACTGGCGTGGGTCCATTCCGCCCTCTGCGACGTATGCGGCTAGGAGTTGGGCACGGCTATTGATCAAGCGGTCGAAGGCGTCCTGCGCTAGCACGGCCTTGGAGCGCAATTCCCGGCGCACACTGTCGCGGACATCGCGCAGCGAGCGCACGCTCAAAAAAGCCAGCAGGGCGGCTGGCACGAGAATGGACAGGAAGTAGAGGATTACCCAGCGAATTCCTAGGCGCGACATGAGGTTGGGAATTGGGAATTGAGTTCACCTCGTTGCCGTGGCCTACTAGACAAGTTTGGTCCGGTGGCCTGTGCTTTTCGTCTCGGCATAGCGGCGATTCGTTTTAGACGATGCTGGCTCGCAGCCATGCTCGGTAGGCCAGCATGTAGGTGAGCGTGGCGAAGAAGAAGAGGCCGATGACATCGACGACCGCGTGGCGTAGCAGGGTGGTCGCCGACATCTCCTCGGTAAAGACCGGCAGGGTGTCGGGGTCGATTTTCTGCCGCGATAGCCCTTGGGCGATGTGGATGTGCGGGCTTTTGGGATCGTCGCGGTCGAGGGTGAGCATGGTCTGCTTGAACTGCTGGACGTAGATGCGCACCTGCTCGACAAAGCTTTTGTGGCGCGCCAGTCCGGTGCCGGCGAGGGCCTCCATGCCGTATTGGAAGCAGCCGGTCGGCGACAAGCGCACGATGTGGCGGGCTTTTTCGACCTCCCCGAGGCTGTAAGCCAAAAATTCGTCTTCGCGGTTTTGGAGAACCCGAAGAAAGGCGTGGTCGGCCTCGGCCAACTGGCGCAATTTTTCGGGTTTTCTCAGATCGCGCCTCCGCGTATGGTTCCTAAGACTACTAATTTTCATTTTTTCTGGAGGGTTAAACTCCCACTCCATTACAACGGCCTCCCCGAATTCGCGGACCACCACGCGGGAGGCCAGCGCACCGCCAGCCGATGGCCAGAGCAACACCCCGCAGGTCCACAGCAACAGCACGCCCACCAAGCTGGAGCGCGTACTGCTGCTCCGTATCGACACCCACAGCCCCAATGCAACAAAGCAGGCCAGATACAGCAGGGCTAGGCCGACCATGCCGACCAAGCGCCCGGCCTCGACCAGACCCAAGTTTACCTGCGAGAGTGCGAGGACGATGAGTAGATTGACGACAATGGCGAGGCTTAGGACGAGGGCGAGAGCCAACATCGCGCCGAGGAACTTGCCCAGCAGCAGGGTGTGGCGCGGCAGGCTCTGCGCCATGACCAGCTTGAGCGTGCCGCGCTCTTTTTCGCCGATGAAGGCGTCAAAGGTGAACAGCAAGGCCATGAGGCTGAGCAGGCCGCCGATGATAAAGACCCAGTCGATGGCTCGGGTCTTCATCAGTTGGCTGGCCTTGGGGGCCCAGATGCCTTCGATGTCCCAATAGATGAGTGGAAAGGGATCGTAGAACCAAGTGCCGCTGTACTGAAATCGCCAGCTCGGCGTCCACAGGCGCTCGGGCAGGGCGTCGTTGGCACCCACGGCGCAGAACATGAGGGGGCTAGGTTTTTTATAGATATAGTCCTGCCCCCCATGGACGATCAGCTTCCACAAGCCCATTTGGGCGTTGCTACGGCCGATTTCTTGCTCGGCTTGGACCTGTTCGAGATAGAGGTCGCGCCGGAACTCATACGAGCCGCCGACAAAGCTGAGGGCGTTGAGCACCATCAGCCCTACGATCAGCACGAGGGCCAAGCTGAAGCGCAGGCTGATGAGGTGATCGATCAGTTCGCGTTTTACAATGGCTGCGAGCATGGGGAAGCCTCCTTCTTTGGAGTCAGCGGATTAGATGAGGTTGAACAGAAAGTTCTGCTCTGGAGGTATAACCTATAGCTATCGCCTTCCTAGTCTACGCACGCCGACTGGGCGAACCAAGCGGCGATTAGGGCGAAATACAAAGTTTTCATCGGTACACCTCTTCTGGGTTTGGGTTGGGTTGCCCCGGAATAGCGGCGATTAAGCCACTATCCCGGGGCGGGTTAGGGTTGGAGGAGAGGGCGAGTGGCCTAGACCAGTTTCTTTTTTTGCTCCGTTGGGATTGGCCTAGATGTAACCGAACAGAAAATACGGCGTCCCGATGCAGTAAACGAGCTCTACATGGCGCCACATAGCCTTGTCTGGATCCCAAGCCATGCGGAAGAAGAACGGGATGTGCGCCATTTCGAGGGCGGCGAACTCCTCGGGCTCTTCGACGATGAACATGACCTCGACAAAGGTCTGCGGTTTGCCCGCTTGGAGGTGCTCTTGGACCTCGCTCTTCATTTTGGAAAATCTGCCCGATACTTCCGTGGGTGGAAGCAGGCCGCGCTCCCTGAGGGACTCGGAATAAGGGCTGTACTCGGCCTGCCTCTCGGACACCTCAAACGCGCTGTCGAAAAAGGATACCTTTCCGAAGTAGTAATCGTATTCATTCTTGTCGAGGAGTTGCCGGTGTCCCGCTTTGAGGATGTCAAAAGGCGTCTCGCCTTTTAAGAGGCCCTCGCTTGCAAGCCGGTTTTTCAACTCCTCTATCGCTTCGGGGTTATTGACGCCCTCGCGGAGGTAAAACGCGGCGGCGAGGCTGTCGCTACTCGAAACCGAAAAGGCGACTAAGAGATCGTAGAGGTAGGTGCGCAGATCGGCTTCTTGCTCGGGAGTGATGGGAGTGTCCCCCTCGACGGGGATGGCCGCGATGGCCTGCTGCAGCTCGTCCCCGGCCTCGACGTTTATCATCTCCAAGCTGTTGACATAGTCGTGAAAGGCTTGGAGAGAGACTTGCCAGTTCTCGTCCCAGGAGTAGCCGCCGTACTGGGCTTTTGGCTCGGCAGCGGCACTGGAGGCGGCGAACCAAGCGGCGATTAGGGCGAAATACAAAGTTTTCATCTAGATACCTCTTCTGGGTTTGGGTTGGGTTGCCCCGGAATAGCGGCGATTAAGCCACTATCCCGGGGCGAGTTAGGGTGGAGGGGCGAGTGGCCTAGAGTAGCCGCTCCGGAAGGGTGGTTAGGAGCTGCATACCGGATTCCCGTATGCGTCGCAATAGCACTTGACCGCACTACCGATTACGATGCACCAACCGTTATCGCAGTCGGCCCCGCACATATCAGCCTCGGCCTTCTGCGGCAGGAAGCTGACGATCAAGCCCGTGAGGCTAATGGCCAGCCGGATGATGCGCTTTTTCATGATAATCTCCTTTGATCTGGTGTGCTGCGTTGTCTCGGAGGCGATCTCCGAGGTGAAGCACTGGCCGCTAGAGGCCAGTTTAGACGACGTGTTTCATAAGCGTTCCCTCCTTTCTGTTGCTGTTGAAGAGTGTGGGTTGTTGCTTCAGTAAGACTTATCGCAATTTTCGTGCCAATGCGTGATCAGTGGTCGTCAAGTGCGCTGAGTTCTATGATTGTATGAATCCTAAATGACTGTTAAATAATGTCTTATGAAAAATAAAGAAATTTTTATCGCCTGTGTCTCAGGCCCTTGCAAAGTCCTTTTGACGGCCTAAAAGTGCGACAATACATCGCACAAATGCGTCGAATTATCGCGTTTAGTGCGTCTAAACATCGCACGGACGCGCCTAGCCAGCCGCCATTGCTGGGCACAGGCTCTGCTGATTGATGTCGCGCAGTCGGGCGAATCGGCGAATCGACGAGTCTGGCCCTGCGGATCAACGGGATTCCAACGAGTTGGTTTTTCGAGTCCCCACAGGGCACCCACCCCATCCCCGGTAGGGGCTGCTCTTGGGGCGGCCCTCGCAGTGCTAAGGGACAGAGTAGATGAGGATTGGGGCGGCTGGCCGGCGTGGCCGGACGCGAAAGGGGCAGCCCATAGATCGGACTGCCCCCTCTACTTCCTTATGGGATTTCAGGTTACTTGGCGTCGTAGCGGGCAAAGAGCCGGTTGGCGAGGACAAACAGCCCGACTGCATACAGCAACAGAGAGGTTAGCTCCGGCCAGGCGTGGCGCAGACTCTGGGCGACGGTCCAGCCGCGTTCCTTAAACCGCGGCAGGTCGCGCAGGTCGGCGCGCCAGCCGGAATCATCGTTGAACCACTCACGGGAGCCGAAGGCATCGCGCTCTTCGAGGAAGGTGACGATTTGCCCGCGATAGGTGCGTACTTGGGCAATGAAGTCGTCGTATTCGCGTCGGCTGGTGCCGGCGCAGGCACTGGCGGCTTGGGCATACGCACCGGCGGGCAGGAGGCGCTGGAGATAGGCATTCCAGCGTTGGATGCGGCGGGGGAAGTTTTCGAGCAGGGGGGCTTTGGCGTTCCAAGCGGTCTGGGCGTACTTCAGGCGCAGGCGCTCGCCGGTGCGGATGATGTCTTGGAACTTCGTAAGCGCGGGCGAATCGACGACATTGGATAGATAGAAACCGGCAATATGCTCTTTCAGTTCAGAGTATGGGCCACCCATAATGTTCAATACCGTTCCGCGTCTTCCCTGTGGAGGGAGCTGCTCGACCATGCGGACGGGCGGATACTTGGTCTGGCCGTGCGTCCGAGCGAGGTCAGTAGCCTCTTGATCGAACTTCTTCCACACTTGCGCGGCTTGGTGATGGGCTCGCTCGTGCTTTTCGCCCATGTTGGCCTGCTCGTTGAGCAAGGCCGTGATGCTGTCGGGCAGCACAATCGCCAGCAACGCCCACGTGAACAGCGCGTAAATCAAGCTGGTCGCCGAGCGATGGGTCGCGCACGAGATGGCCAGCCCAATCAGGTAGAACACCAGCAGATACAGCAGCGACAGCGCCAACAGCAGCCCCAACCGCACCCATTCGCCGAGCCCGACTTCGATATATTCGGTGCCCAACAGCAAGATCGTCAGCAGGATAAAGCCCAAGGCCGTTGGAATGGCCAGTGTGGTCAGGCCGGCGAGGACTTTGCCGGCGAGGACTTGGGCGCGGCTGACGTTGGTGGTCAGCATCAGCCGCAGGGTGCCGTCCTCCTTCTCGCCGGAGATGGTCTCGCTGGCGATGAGGATGGCCAACAGGCCGAGCACGAGTTGGAAGATGTACACGATGTCGAAGGAGGCAAAGATGGCGAGGTAGGGATTACCCGACTGGAAGGGGGCAATCGCCTCGGTTTGGTAGGGCACCTCGAAGAGCAAGACTTTGACGGCTTGCCCCACCTCTTGTTCGACGCCTTGGGCGAACACTTGTAGGGGGCGCGGGGGCCGTAGCGCACGCGGGGCCGCCTTAGCTACTAAATCCCCCGTGACCGAAGCGTTGTAGTCCGTGCCTAGGGCCGAATATAGGGTGATTTCGTGCAGTTTGGTTTCCTCAACGGCGCGTTGCGTGAGGTAACTGGCCTTTTTCTGGACATAAGCCTGGCTGGTGAGCAGCCCGTTGGCGATGATGAGCACCACCGCGAGGGCGGTGCAAGCGGCGAAGCGCTGGCTGAGCAGATGGCTGAGCATCTCTTTTTTGAACACAATGCCGATCATGGGGTGGCTCCTATGAGTGGAAGGCGAACGGGCGGGATGCCGTCTCGGTCATCTCGTCGGGCGATACCTCACTGTAACGCTCGTGAAAGTGCAACAGGTCGCGCAAGACTAATTCGGCGGGAATGAGCGGATCGGGCCAGATGCCGGCCCGCCACAGGTTGCCCCGGAATAGCGATTAAGCCACTATCCCGGGGCGGGTTAGGTGGAAGGTGAGGGCGGTTGGTCTAGACCAGCCGCTCCTGAAGGGTGGTTAGGAGCTGCATACCGCACTCCCGTTTGCGTCGCACTTGCACTCAACTATCCAACCGATTGCGGAGCACGATGAACCGTTAGGGCAAGTGATGCTGCACCAAACAGCCTCGGCCTTCTGCGGCAGGAAGCTGACGATCAAGCCCGTGAGGCTAATGGCCAGCCGGATGATGCGCTTTTTCATGATAATCTCCTTTGATCTGGTTTGTTGCGTTGTCTCGGAGGCGATCTCCGAGGTGAAGCACTGGCCGCTAGAGGCCAGTTTAGACGACGTGTTGCATAAGCGTTCCCTCCTTTCTGTTGCTGTTGAAGAGTGTGGGTTGTTGCTTCAGTAAGACCTATCGCAATTTTCGTGCCAAGTCGTGGACAATGGTCGTCAATCGCGCTGAGTTCTATGATTGTATGAATCCTAAATGACTGTTAAATAATGTCTTATGAAAAATAAAGAAATCTTTATCGCCTGTATCTCAGGCCCTTGCGAAGTCCTTTTGACGGCCTAAAAGTGCGACAATACATCGCACAAATGCGTCGAATTATCGCGGTTAGTGCGTCTAAACATCGCACGGACGCGCTTGGCTTTGACGGTAGGCGGTGGATGGTGCGGGACGGGTAGATGGGGATTGGGGCGGCTGGCCGGCGTGGCCGGACGCGAAAGGGGCAGCCCATAGATCGGACTGCCCCCTCTACTTCCTTCTGAGATTTCGGGTTACTTGGCGTCGTAGCGGGCAAAGAGCCGGTTGGCGAGGACAAACAGCCCGACTGCATACAGCAACAGAGAGGTTAGCTCCGGCCAGGCGTGGCGCAGACTCTGGGCGACGGTCCAGCCGCGTTCCTTAAACCTCGGCAGGTCGCGCAGGTCGGCGCGCCAGCCGGAATCATCGTTGAACCACTCGCGGGAGCCGAAGGCATCGCGCTCTTCGAGGAAGGTGACGATTTGCCCGCGATAGGTGCGGACTTGGGCCATGAAGTCGTCGTATTCGCGTCGGCTGGTGCCGGCGCAGGCACTGGCGGCTTGGGCATACGCACCGGCGGGCAGGAGGCGCTGGAGATAGGCATTCCAGCGCTGGATGCGGCGGGGGAAGTTTTCGAGCAGGGGGGCTTTGGCGTTCCAGGCGGACTGGGCGTACTTCAGGCGCAGGCGCTCGCCGGTGCGGATGATGTCTTGGAACTCGGCGAGTGCGGGCGAATCGACGACATTGGATAGATAGAAACCGGCAATATGCTCTTTCAGTTCAGAGTATGGGCCACCCGTAATGTTAAATAGCGTTCCGCGTCCCGGCTGTGGAGGGAGCTGCTCGACCATGCGGACGGGAGGATACTTGGTCTGGCCGTGCGTCCGAGCAAGGTCGGTGACCTCCTGATCGAACTCCTTCCACACTTGCGCGGCTTGGTGATGGGCTTGGGCATGCTTTTCACCCATGTTGGCCTGCTCGTTGAGCAAGGCCGTGATGCTGTCGGGCAGCACAATCGCCAGCAACGCCCACGTGAACAGCGCGTAAATCAAGCTGGTCGCCGAGCGATGGGTCGCGCACGAGATGGCCAGCCCAATCAGGTAGAACACCAGCAGATACAGTAGCGACAGCGCCAACAGCAGCCCCAACCGCACCCACTCGCCGATTCCGACTTCGATGTACTCGGTGCCCAACAGCAAGATCGTCAGCAGGATAAAGCCCAAGGCCGTTGGAATGGCCAGTGTGGTCAGGCCGGCGAGGACTTTGCCGGCGAGGACTTGGGCGCGGCTGACGTTGGTCGTTAGCATCAGCCGCAGGGTGCCGTCCTCCTTCTCGCCGGAGACGGTCTCGCTGGCGATGAGGATGGCCAGCAGGCCGAGCACGAGTTGGAAGATGTACACGATGTCGAAGGAGGCAAAGATGGCGAGGTAGGGATTACCCGACTGGAAGGGGGCAATCGCCTCGGTTTGGTAGGGCACCTCGAAGAGCAAGACTTTGACGGCTTGCCCCACCTCTTGTTCGACGCCTTGGGCGAACACTTGTAGGGGGCGCGGGGGCCGTAGCGCACGCGGGGCCGCCTTATCTACGAATGAATCCCCCGAGACCGACTCGCTGTGGTCCGTGCCTAGAGCCGAATAATGGGTGATTTCGTGCAGTTTGGTCTCCTCAACAGCGCGTTGCGTGAGGTAGCTGGCCTTTTTCTGGACATAGGCTTGGCTGGTGAGCAGACCGTTGGCGATGATGAGCACCACCGCGAGGGCGGTGCAAGCGGCGAAGCGCTGGCTGAGCAGATGGCTGAGCATCTCTTTTTTGAACACAATGCCGATCATGGCGCATCTCCTTAGGAAAGGGACTTAGTGGTCAAGCGGCCATGGCCTTAAGGACCGCTTGGCTCTGCATCTCCATACCGAGCTGCTTAAACAGACGCAACGCCGCCACCCATTCTGCCAACGCCCGTTGCTTGTTGCCATCCTGTCGTGCGTACAGATTGCCCAAGGATACGTAGTTGAAAGCCTGCATCCGCGCGTTCCCTAGCTGTCGGCACAAGTCCATAGAAGCCTGTATATGCCGTTGCGCCATCGCGAGGTCGCCGGCTGTCATGTAGAGGTCGGCCAGCAGCGTCGCCATGCCACAGCGGCCTTGGGCATGCCCCTGCGCCACGTAGATGCTCAAGGCTTCGTTGCCGTTGCTCAAGGCGCGGTCTATGTGGCCTAAGTTGCGGCAGACCGAAGCAATGGAGCCGAGTTGCAGGGCTACTTCAAGGGGCGTCCCTTGCTGCCGGGCGGCCGTGAGGCCGGCCGTGAAGTGGTGCAGGGCTTGCGCTGAGTCGCCGCGGCGCAGGGCCAGTTGCCCCAAGCTGTTGAGCAGGTTGCCCGGCACGTCGTCGTCGTAGAGGGCGCGGCTGCGCTGGAGCCACTGTTGGGCTTCCGCCAAATCGTTCTGCTGCATGTAGAGGTTGCCCATGTTGTTGGCCATCTTGGCGGCGAGGGCGGCATCGCCGCCTTGTTGGGCGTGCTGTATGGCCTTGCGGTAGTACGCGGTGGCTTCGGCAAAGCGGGATTGGCTTTGTTTGATGAAGCCGACGTTGCCTTCGGCCTCGGCTACATCGCATAGGGAGCGGCTCGGCGAGCAAGCGGCCAATGCCTCTTGGAAGTATTGTAGCGATCCGTCGAGGTCGCCGGCGATCTCGCAGTGGTGGCCGAGCTGGGTGCAAACCTCAAACAGCCCCTTTTGGCATCCCTCGGCGCGAAAGAGCCGGCGCGCTGTTTGGTAGTGGGTGGCCGCTTGCTCGTGTTGCCCCTTTTTGCGGCAGGTATAGCCTAATTGGAGATGCGTCCACGCCTTGGTTGTCTTTGGCGAACTCATGGTAGCCTCCTTATCGCGTCAGGGCCAGCACGGGTATGCGCACCTGCTCTGCGCCGATTTGCACCTCTACGCCACAGTGCAGCGTGCCAGTGGGGAAATCGCTCGTGTTGCGGATCTGGACGACTAAGCTGTTGTCGGCTTCTCGCTGGTATGCGATGTCCAGTTGCACCTCGCCGCACACGGGCGACGCCTGTACGGGTGCGTCGATCAATTTCGCTGGCAAGCCCACGCGTACTTGGCGCGTCTCGCGCCGCTGCGCTGCACCCACGCCGAAGGACGCGCTCTGCGGCGCTAGGCTAAAGCGAGGGCTGACCCGTCCGCGCACTTGGATGGAACGGGGAGACGCTTCGCCCTCGGCAGCAATCGTCGCTTCAATGGTGGCGACGATGCGATCGCCCCACGTCAGGCCCGCGGCCGGGGTGAGCTCTAGGGCGGTGCCATCGTCCACTACCGACGCCTCTATGCCTTTTCCCGCGACCTGCACTTGGCGAATGTGTCGCGGCTGCCCGTTGATCTGCGCGAGGGGAATGCGGCGGATGATGGAGGATAGATCGTCGCCTTGGATCGTCCCTAGGTGCAGTTTGCTGGGCAGCATGGGCACGACCTGTCCCTCCAACTGCAACTGCCATTTATCGGCTTGGCCGGCCACGCTAAAGTCAATGCTGGGGGTAAAAGTCCCGGCGCGCCCCGAAGTGTCGATCTGGTAGGCAATCGAGTACGTCTCGCCGGCCTTCAACGGCCCTTGGGGGAACTCGACGCCGGTGCAGCCGCAGCCGGGTTCGGCCGCGACGATTTCCATGTCGTAGGGCGCGACAAAGCGCACCTCGCCGGTCGTGCCCTCGCTGTCGTAGGTCGTGCCGTACTCAGCGGTCTGCGGCAGTTCGTCGGCATGGGCCCAGCCCGTGTAAAATACGGCGACTAGGGCCGCTACTTTTAGCGTTAGGTTGTTCATGATCATCTTGCTCCTGAGTTAGTGGTGTGGAAGTGCCTCAGTTCGTTAGACGATGCTGGCTCGCAGCCATGCTCGGTAGGCCAGCATGTAGGTGAGCGTGGCGAAGAAGAAGAGGCCGATGACATCGACGACCGCGTGGCGTAGCAGGGTGGTCGCCGACATCTCCTCGGTAAAGACCGGCAGGGTGTCGGGGTCGATCTTCTGCCGCGATAGCCCTTGGGCGATGTGGATGTGCATGCTTTTGGGATCGTCGCGGTCGAGGGTGAGCATGGTCTGCTTGAACTGCTGGACGTAGATGCGCGCCTGCTCGACAAAGCTTTTGTGGCGCGCCAGTCCGGTGCCGGCGAGGGCCTCCATGCCGTATTGGAAGCAGCCGGTCGGCGACAGGCGCACGATGTGGCGGGCTTTTTCGACCTCCCCGAGGCTGTAGGCCAAAAATTCGTCTTCGCGGTTTTGGAGAACCCGAAGAAAGGCGTGGTCGGCCTCGGCGAACTGGCGCAATTTTTTGGGGTTTCTCAGATCGCGCCTCCGCGCATTGTTCCTATAGCGAGGAATTTCCATTTTTTCTGGAGGGTTAAACTCCCACTCCATTACAACTGCCTCCCCGAATTCGCGGACCACCACGCGGGAGGCCAGCGCACCGCCAGCCGATGGCCAGAGCAACACCCCGCAGGTCCACAGCAACAGCACGCCCACCAAGCTGGAGCGCGTGGTGCTGCTTCGTATCGACACCCACAGCCCCAATGCAACAAAGCAGGCCAGATATAGCAGGGCTAGGCCGACCATGCCGATCAAGCGCCCGGCCTCGACGAGGCCCAAGTTTATCTGCGAGAGTGCGAGGACGATGAGCAAGTTGACGACAATGGCGAGGCTGAGCACGAGGGCGAGAGCCAGCATCGCGCCGAGGAACTTGCCCAACAGCAGGGTGTGGCGCGGCAGGCTCTGCGCCATGACCAGCTTGAGGGTGCCGCGCTCTTTTTCGCCGATGAAGGCGTCAAAGGTGAACAGCAAGGCCATGAGGCTGAGCAGGCCGCCGATGATAAAGACCCAGTCGATGGCTCGGGTCTTCATCAGTTGGCTGGTCTTGGGGGCCCAGATGCCTTCAATGTCCCAATAGATGAGTGGAAAGGGATCGTAGAACCAAGTGCCGCTGTACTGAAATCGCCAGCTCGGCGTCCACAGGCGCTCGGGCAGGGCGTCGTTGGCACCAACGGCGCAGAACATGAGGGGGCTGGGTTTTTTATAGATATAGTCCTGCCCCCCATGGACGATCAGCTTCCACAAGCCCATTTGGGCGTTGCGGCGGCCGATTTCTTGCTCGGCTTGGACCTGTTCGAGATAGAGGTCGCGCCGGAACTCATACGAGCCGCCGACAAAGCTGAGGGCGTTGAGCACCATCAGCCCTACGATCAGCACGAGGGCCAAGCTGAAGCGCAGGCTGATGAGGTGATCGATCAGTTCGCGTTTTACAATGGCTGCGAGCATGGGGAAGCCTCCTTCTTTGGAGTCAGCGGATTAGATGAGGTTGAACAGAAAGTTCTGCGGCACGCCGCCGCTGAAATAGGCCTCTACATGGCACCACATAGCCCGCTCTGGATCCCAGACCAGCCGAAAGAAGGCCGGGGTGCGCCCCTGCCACGGCCACGGGGAGACCCCGGGCGGCTCTTCGACGATGAACATGATGTCGGCAAAAGTCAACGACTCGCCTGCCTGTAGAGCTTCCTCCACCTCGTCGCGTAGTTTGGGGTGAAAATTCAAGGTGGTTTTGGGGACCATGCCGTGCGTCTGGAGGTATAACCTATAGCTATCGTACGCCTCCTGCATCTCGAATACCTTGAACGCGCTGTCGAAAAAGGACGCGTTCTCGAAAAAGTAATCGCGCTTCGTCATGCCGAGTATGGCTCTGTGCCCGGCTGCAAACATGGCAAAGGGCGTCTCGCCGATGGGGGCGTCTCTGCTCGCGAGAAATTCTTGCAGGAACTCTATCCCGTCGGGATTATGCACACCCTCGCGAAGGTAAAACGCGGCGGCGAGGCTGTCGCTGCCCGAAGCCGAAAAGGCGACCAAGAGTTCGTAGAGCCAATCGCGCAATGCGGCTTCTTGCGCTAGGTCAATGGGAGCACCCAGATCAACGGGGATCGCCTCGACCGCTTGCCGCAATGCGGCCCCGGCCTCGACCTTCATCATCTCCTGACCGTGGATGTAGTCGTAGAAGATTTGCAGGCTGTCGGGGTGGGATGAAAAGCCGCCGTAGTGGGACTTGCCTTCCTGTTCTACGCACGCCGACTGGGCGAACCAAGCGGTGATTAGGGTGAAATACAAAGTTTTCATCGGTACACCTCTTCTGGGTTTGGGTTGGGTTGCCCCGGAATAGCGGCGATTAAGCCACTATCCCGGGGCGGGTTAGGGTTGGAGGAGAGGGCGAGTGGCCTAGAGTAGCCGCTCCTGAAGGGTGATTAGGAGCTGCATACCGCACTCCCGTTTGCGTCGCACTTGCACTCAACTATCCAACCGATTGCGGAGCACGATGAACCGTTAGGGCAAGTGATGCTGCACCAAACAGCCTCGGCCTTCTGCGGCAGGAAGCTGACGATCAAGCCCGTGAGGCTAATGGCCAGCCGGATGATGCGCTTTTTCATGATAATCTCCTTTGATCTGGTTTGTTGCGTTGTCTCGGAGGCGATCTCCGAGGCGAAGCACTGGCCGCTAGAGGCCAGTTTAGACGACGTGTTGCATAAGCGTTATCTCCTTTCTGTTGCTGTTGAAGAGTGTGGGTTGTTGCTTCAGTAAGACTTATCGCAATTTTCGTGCCAATGCGTGATCAGTGGTCGTCAATCGCGCTGAGTTCTATGATTGTATGAATCCTAAATGACTGTTGAATAATATCTTATGAAAAATAAAGAAATTTTTATCGCCCGTCTCTCAGGCCCTTGCGAAGTCCTTTTGACGGCCTAAAAGTGCGACAATACATCGCACAAATGCGTCGAATTATCGCGGTTAGTGCGTCTAAACATCGCACGGACGCGCTTGGCTTTGACGGTAGGCGGTGGATGGTGCGGGACGGGTAGATGGGGATTGGGGCGGCTGGCCGGCGTGGCCGGACGCGAAAGGGGCAGCCCATAGATCGGACTGCCCCCTCTACTTCCTTCTGGGATTTCAGGTCACTTGGCGTCGTAGCGGGCAAAGAGTCGGTTGGCGAGGACAAACAGCCCGACTGCATACAGCAACAGAGAGGTTAGCTCCGGCAAGGCGTGGCGCAGACTCCGGGCGACGGTCCAGCCGCGCTCGTGAAACCTCGGCAGGTCGCGCAGGTCGGCGCGCCAGCCGGAATCGTCGTTGAACCACTCGCGGGAGCCGAAGGCATCGCGCTCTTCGAGGAAGGTGACGATTTGCCCGCGATAGGTGCGGACTTGGGCAATGAAGTCGTAGTATTCGCGTCGGCTAGTACCGGCGAAAGCACTGGCGGCTTGGGCATAGGCTCCGGCGGGCAGGAGGCGCTGGAGATAGGCATTCCAGCGCTGGATGCGGCGGGGGAAGTTTTCGAGCAGGGGGGCTTTGGCGTTCCAGGCGGACTGGGCGTATTTCAGGCGCAGGCGCTCGCCGGTGCGGATGATGTCTTGGAACTTCGTAAGCGCGGGCGAATCGACGACATTGGATAGATAGAGCGCGGGCCTCTGCTCACCTCTAAAGTAAGCATCAGTTCCCCCCCAAAGTTTTTTAGTCCCGCGTCCCGGCACATCCATCATCTGCTCGACCATACCTATGGGTGGGTAGCTGGTCTGGCCGTGCGTCCGAGCGAGGTCGGTAGCCTCCTGATCGAACTCCTTCCACACCTGCGCGGCTTGGTGATGGGCTTGCTCGTGCTTTTCGCCCATGTTGGCCTGCTCGTTGAGCAAGGCCGTGATGCTGTCGGGCAGCACAATCGCCAGCAATGCCCACGTAAACAGCGCGTAAATCAAGCTGGTCGCCGAGCGGTGCGTGGCGCACGAGATGGCCAGCCCAATCAGGTAGAACACCAACAGATACAGCAGCGACAGCGCCAACAGCAGCCCCAACCGCACCCACTCGCCGAGCCCGACTTCAATATACTCGGTGCCCAACAGCAAGATCGTCAGCAGGATAAAGCCCAAGACCGTTGGAATGGCCAGTGTGGTCAGGCCGGCGAGGACTTTGCCGGCGAGGACTTGGGCGCGGCTGACGTTGGTGGTCAGCATCAGCCGCAGGGTGCCGTCCTCCTTCTCGCCGGAGACGGTCTCGCTGGCGATGAGGATGGCCAGCAAGCCGAGCACGAGTTGGAAGATGTACACGATGTCGAAGGAGGCAAAGATGGCGAGGTAGGGATTACCCGACTGGAAGGGGGCAATCGCCTCGGTTTGGTAGGGCACCTCGAAGAGCAGGACCTTGACGGCCTGCCCCACCTCTTGTTCGATGCCCTGGGCGAACACCTGTAGGGTGCGCGGGGGCCGTAGAGCACGCGGGGCCGCCTTGTCAATGAGTGCATCGGTGACCGGTTGGGATAAGTCATTCCCTAGGGCTGAATAATAGGTGATTTCGTGGAATTTGTTGTCTTCAACAGCCCGCTGGGTGAGGTAACTGGCCTTTTTCTGGACATAAGCCTGGCTGGTGAGCAGACCGTTGGCGATGATGAGCACCACCGCGAGGGCGGTGCAGGCGGCGAAGCGCTGGCTGAGCAGATGGCTGAGCATCTCTTTTTTGAACACAATGCCGATCATGATGCGGCTCCTAGATTGGAAGCGGTCTCCGAGCCTAGCGTGGAGACCGCTTCGCTCGCGTTGGCTACAAGGCTGGATTACGTGGACGAAAATAACAAAAGAACCGGCGCGTTATTCGGCGCGAAGGCTTCTACAAGACGCCACATATCCTGCTCTGGACTCCAGATGAGGCGTACGAAAAACGGGTGGCGCACCGGCCCCTTTTCAAAGTCGGCGAACTCTTCAGGCGCTTCGGCAATGAACATGAACTCGGCCGCGACCCACTGCTCGCCCGCCTTTAGCCTTTCTTCAAGCTCTTTTCTCAGCTTGGGGGACCACCCCATCTGGCCTCCCATAGGGAGCAGGCCGTGGGTCGTGGCGTAGTTTGCATAGCTCTCATACGCCCCTTGCAGTTCAACTATTCTGTACGCGCTGTCGAAAAAGGAGGCGTTGCCGAAGAAGTAATCGCACCCCTTCATGTTGAGGCCGAACCTGTGCATGGCTTTGAAGAGGGCAAAGGGCGTATCGTCAACAGGCTGCTGGGGAATCTCCATCCCCATTGACTTTAGCCGGGCGGCTGCGGGGCCGCTTTCAAAGGCTGCAAATTGCGCTTTGATCTTCTGTATTCCGTCGGGATTATTGACGCCTTCGCGGAGGTAAAACGCGGCGGCGAGGCTGTCGCTGCCGGAGACGGAAAAGGCGACGAGAAAGTCATAGAGCCAGTTGTGCAGGTCAGCTTCTTGCTCGGAGGTGATGGGGACGTCTGGCTTGACGGGGATGGCTTCGACAGCCTGCTGCAACGCAGCCCCGGCCTCAACCGGGATCATATCCAAACTGTGGATGTAGTCGAGATAGGCTTGGTGTCCGTCGGCATCGGGTGAAAAGCCGCCGTACTGGGGCTTAGGCTCGGCGGCCGTGCTGACGGCGAACCAAGCGGTGATCAGGGCGAAAATGGCTACGAGTTTCATGGTGTTCTCCTTGTCGAGATGGCTAGACGCCGTTGGTCATAGGTTTGTGCTAAGGCCGATTACATGTAGTCAATCAGAAAAAAATGCGACAGTCGAGAGTTATAAAAAGCCTCTACAAAGCGCCACGTAGCCCGCTCTGGGTCCCAAGCCAGCCGGAAAAAGAGGGGGGTGCGTATCTGTGCTGCAAACCACCCGGCGGACTCTTCGGGCTCTTCGGTAATGAACATGATGTCGGTAAAGACCCACTGCTCGCCCGCCTGTAGAGCGGCCTCAATATCTTCCCTCAATTTGGGCTCGTTCCCATACACTGGCCCGGCAACCACCATGCCGTGGGCCCGGGCGTAGGCCAGATAACTCTCGTAAGTGCCCTGCATCTCGAACACCTTGAATACACTATGGAGAAAGGACACATTTCCAAAGCGGTATTCATAGTCTTTGTTGTCGAGTGTGGCTCTGTGCTTGGCTTGGAAGAGGGCCAAGGGCGTATCGCCTTTTAGGAGTCCCCGACGCTCTAGATCTTTTTTTATTTTTTCTAGGGCATCGGGGTTATTGACGCCTTCGCGCAAGTAAAACTGGGCGGCGAGGCTGTCGCTGCCGGAGACGGAAAAGGCGACGAGAAAGTCGTAGAGCCAGGTGCGCAGGTCAGCTTCTTGCTCGGAGGTGATGGGGACGCCCGGCTCAACGGGGATGGTTGCTACGGCCTGCTGTAGCTCGGGGCCCGCCTTGACCTTCATCATCTCCAAGCTGTGGAGATAGTCGATATTGACTTGGAGGCTGTCAGGGTGCGGCGAGAAGCCGCCGTACTGGCGTTTGAGCTCGGCAGCAACGCTGGAGACGCCGAGATAGATGGCGACCAAAGCAAGATATAGGGTGCGAATGGCCAGCCGGATGATGCGCATCTTCATAACGAACTCCGTTACGTAGGTTTGCTGCGTTGTCTCGGAGGCGATCTCCGAGGTGAAGCACTGGCTACTAAGGCTGCAAGCCCAAGCCAGTTGAGACGATGTGCTTCATAAGCGTTCCCTCCTTTCTGTTGTGGGTTGCTGCTTCTGTAGGCATTATTGCAATTATCGTGCCAATGAATGGCCAGCGGGCGATAATCGCGCCGATTCCTTTGATTTTATACATCCTAACTGACTGTTATACAATACTTTATAAAAAATGAGCTAATTTCCTTGCTCGTCTCTCAGGCTCTTTGCGATGCTTGCTTGACGCCCTAAAAGTGCGCGGATATATCGCACAAGTGCGTCTAATCATCGCGTTTAGTGCGTCTAATCATCGCACCGGGGGACTATTGATTGCGGCGTAGGCCCTGTTCAGTGGAACGGTGCCGCCGCCTGCTGAGGCCGTGTCGGACGGCGTTGGTGGAAGGGGAGAGAGGTTGGTGCGGGGGTGGCGGTCTATGGGGAAGGCGTTTGGGTCAAGCGGCCATGGCCTTCAGGACCGCGGGGCTCTGCATCGAGGCGCGCCGCCGCCACCCATTCGGCGACCTTTAGACAATACTGGTCCGCAGCCATGCTCGGTAGGCGAGCATGTAGGTGAGCGTGGCGAAGAAGAAGAGACCGATGACATCGACAACCGCGTGCCGCAGCAAGGTCGTCGCCGACAGGTTCTCGGTGAAAATCGGCAGGGTGTCGGGATCGATTTTCTGCCGCGACAGCCCTTGGGCGACGAGGGGGATGTGCATGCTTTTGGGATCGTCGCGGTCGCGGGTGAGCATGGTCTGCTCAAACTGCTGGACGTAAGTACGCGCCTGCTCAACAAAGCTTTTGTGGCGCGCCAGTCCGGTGCCGGCGAGCGCCTCCATGCCGTACTGAAAGCAGCCTGCTGGCGACAGGCGCACGATGTGGCGGGCGTTTTCGACCTCGCCGAGGCTGTGAGCCAAAAAGCGGTTTTCGCGGTCTTGGTGAAACTGGCGCACGGCGCGTTGGGCGTCGGCCAACTGGCGCACTTTTTCGGGGTTTCTCAGATCGCGATTCCGCAATTTACGTTTAAGGTCAAGAAGTTTATCGTGGGCTGGCGTATTATTGTTTGCGAAGCCCCATCCCAGTACCAACTCCTCCTCGAATTCGCTGATCAACACACGGGCGGCCAATGCACCGCCGGTGGCCGGCCAGAGCAACGCCCCACAAGTCCACAGCAACAGCACGCCCACCAAGCTGGAGCGCGTACTGCTGCTCCGTATCGACACCCATAGCCCCAAGCCGACAAAGCAGGCCAGATACAGCAGCGACAGGCCGACCATGCCGACCAAGCGCCCGGCCTCGACCAGACCCAAGTTCACCTTTGAGAGCGCGAGGATGATGAGCAAGTTGACGACGATGGCGAGGCTGAGCACGAGGGCGAGGACGAGCAATGCGCCGAGGAACTTGCCCAGCAGCAGGGTGTGGCGCGGCAGGCTCTGCGCCATGACCAGCTTGAGGGTGCCGCGCTCTTTTTCGCCGATGAAGGCGTCAAAGGTGAACAACAAGGCCATGAGGCTGAGCAGGCCGCCGATGATAAAGACCCAGTCGATGGCTTGGGTCTCCAGCAGTTGGCTGGCCTTGGGGGCCCAGATGTCGATGATGTCCCAATAGATGAGTACAAAGGGATCGTAGAATCTGACGCTGTTGTAGGTGTTTTCCCCGCCCTGTGTCCAGAGACGCTCGGGCAGGGCGTCGTCGGCACCCGTGGCGCAGAACATGAGGGTACTGGGTTTTTTGTAGATGTACTCCTGCCCTGCATGGAGAATCAGCTTCCACAGGCCCCGCTGGGCGTTGCTGCGGCCGATTTCTTGCTCGGCTTGGACTTGCTGGAGATAGTGGTCGCGTCGGAACTCGTAGGAGCCGCCGACAAAGCCGAGGGCGTTGAGCACCATTAGCCCCACTGTCAGCACGAGAGCCAAGCCAAAGCGCAGGCTGATGAGGTGGTCGATCAGTTCGCGTTTTACGATAGCTGCTAGCATTGGGATATCTCCTTCTGTTGGGTCGCTCACATGGCGTCGTAGCGGGCGAAGAGCCGGTTGGCGAGGACAAATAACACGGCCGCATAGAGCAACAGGACCATTAGAGCCGGCCAAGCGTGGCTCAAGCTCTCAGCGACGGTCCAGCCGCGCTCGTGAAACCTCGGCAGGTCGCGCAGGTCGGCTCGCCAGCCGGGATCGTCGTTGAACCACTCGCGGGCGCCAAACGCATCGCGGTCTTCGAGAAAGGTGATGATCTGCCCTCGGTAGGCGCGTACTTGGTCGATAAAGTCGTCGTATTCGCGTCGGCTGGTGCCGGCGAGGATGCTAGCGGCTTGGGCGTAAGCACCGGCCGGCAGGAGGCGTTGGAGTTGGGCGTTGAGGCGTTGGATGCGGCGGGGGAAGCCTTCAAGCAGGGGAGCCTTCTCGTTCCAAGCGCGCTGGGCGTATTTCAAGCGCAGCCGCTCGCCAACACGGACGATGTCTTGGAACTTCGCCAGTGCGGGTGAATCGGCGACATTCGATACATAGAGTTGGGGCGTTTGCCCGTCTCTTGTAGAGTAGCATTTAGTTCCCTTATAGTAGGTTAGAGTCCCGCGTCCTTCCTGCGGCGGGAGCTGCTTGACCATATCTGTGGGAAAGTACTGGGTCTGGCCGTGCGCCCGTGCGAGGTCGAGAACCTCCTGATCGAACTCTTTCCACACTTGCGCGGCTTGGTGATGGGCTTGCTCGTGCTTTTCGCCCATGTTGGCCTGCTCGTTGAGTAAGGCTGAGATGCTGTTGGGCAACACAATCGCCAGCAGTGCCCACGTAAACAGGGCGTAAATCAAGCTGGTCGCCGAGCGGTGCGTCGCGCACGAGATCACCAGCCCAATCAGGTAGAATACCAGCAGATACAGCAGCGACAGCGCCAACAGCAAGCCCACCCGCACCCACTCGCCGATCCCGACTTCGATGTTCTCGGTGCCCAACAGCAAGATCGTCAGCAGGATGAAGCCCAAGGCCGTTGGAATGGCCAGCGTGGTCAGGCCGGCGAGGACTTTGCCGGCGAGGACTTGGGCGCGGCTGACGTTGGTGGTCAGCATCAGCCGCAGGGTGCCGTCCTCCTTCTCGCCGGAGATGGTCTCGCTGGCGATGAGGATGGCCAGCAAGCCGAGCACGAGTTGGAAGATGTACACCATATCGAAGAAGGCAAAGAGGGCGAGGTAGGGATTGCTCGATTGGAAAGGCGAGACCTCCTCGGCTTGGTAGGGCACGTTGAAGAGCATCACCTTGACGGCCTGCCCTGCCTGTCGTTCGGCACCTTGAGCGAACACTTGTAGGGGGCGCGGGGGCCGTAGCGCACGCGGGGCCGCCTTGGGCTTGGGACTACCGTTAGGCGACACCAACCAGTCCCAGCCTAGAACCGAATAATAGGTGATTTCGTGCAGTTTGCTGTCCTCAACAGCCCGCTGTATGAGGTAGCTGGCCTTTTTGTGGACATAGGTCTGAGTAGAGAGCACGCCGTTGGCGATAATGAGCACCACGGCGAGGGCGGTGCAAGCGGCGAAGCGCTGGCTGAGCAGGTGGCTGAGCATCTCTTTTTTGAACACAATGCCGATCATGGTGCATCTCCTTAGGAAAGGGACTTAGTGGTCAAGCGGCCATAGCCTTAATGACCGCTTGGCTCTGCATCTCCATACCGAGCTGCTTAAACAGACGCAACGCCGCCACCCATTCTGCCAACGCCCGTTGCTTGTTGCCATCCTGTTTCGCGTACAGATTGCCCAAGGATACGTAGTTGAAAGCCTGCATCCGCGCGTTCCCTAGCTGTCGGCACAAGTCCATAGAAGCCTGTATATGCCGTTGTGCCATCGCGAGGTCGCCCGCTGTCATGTAGAGGTCGGCCAGCAGCGTCGCCATGCCACAGCGGCCTTGGGCATGCCCCTGCGCCACGTAGATGCTCAAGGCTTCGTTGCCGTTGCTCAAGGCGCGGTCTATGTGGCCTAAGTTGCGGCAGACCGAAGCAATGGAGCCGAGTTGCAGGGCTACTTCAAGGGGCGTCCCTTGCTGCCGGGCGGCGGCGAGGCCGGCCGTGAAGTGGTGCAGGGCTTGCGCTGAGTCGCCGCGGCGCAGGGCCAGTTGCCCCAAGCTGTTGAGCAGGTTGCCCGGCACGTCGTCGTCGTAGAGGGCGCGGCTGCGCTGGAGCCACTGTTGGGCTTCCGCCAAATCGTTCTGCTGCATGTAGAGGTTGCCCATGTTGTTGGCCATCTTGGCGGCGAGGGCGGCATCGCCGCCTTGTTGGGCATTAGCTTGTTCATGATCTTTCTCCTGCGTTAGTGGTAAGGGTGGATTACATGACGTTAAAGAGAAAGTTCTGCGGTACGCCGCGGATGAAATAGACTTCTACATGGCGCCACATAGCCTTGTCTGGGTCCCAAGCCAGCCGAAAGAAGAACGCGCTGCGCCCCGGCCCCTCAAACCCGGCGAACTCCTCGGGCTCTTCAATGATGAACATGACCTCGGCAAAGACCCACTGCTCGCCCGCCTGCAGGCGCTCCTCAACCTCGCTCTTCATTTTAGGGATGGAACTCGATATGTTCGTATTAGGCAACATGCGGCGGAGCATAAGGGATATGACATAAGAACTGTATTCCGCCTGCATCTTGGACACCTTGAACGCGCTGTCGAAAAAGGACACCTTTTCCAAGTAGTAGTCGCGCTCATTCCTGTTGAGCATTTCTCTGTGCCCAGCTTGGAAGATAGCCAAAGGCGTATCGCCTTTTAGGAGGCCCTTACTCTCAAGCCTCTTTTTTAGTTCCTCTACTCCGTCGGGGTTATTGACGCCCTCGCGGAGGTAAAAGGCGGCGGCGAGGCTGTCGCTGCCCGAGGCCGAAAAGGCCACGAGGAAATCGTAGAGCCAGTCGCGCAGGTCGGCTTCTTGCTGAGGGGTGATGGAAATGTCCGGCTCGACGGGGATAGCTTCAACGGCACTCTGCAACTCGGGGCCGGCCTCGACCGGGATCATATCCAAACTGTGGATGTAGTCGAGATAGGCTTGGTAGCCATCGGCGTCGGACGAAAAGCCACCGTACTGGGGCTGGGGATCGGCCGCAGTAGTGCTGGAGATGCCGAAATAGACGGCGAGTAGGGCGAAACGCAGGGCGGGAATGGTCAGCTTTTTCATGGTATTTCCTCCAGTTAAGTAGTGGTTTGTGGCAGGACTGGTTTACGTGGCGCCGAACGAGAACGCAACCGGCGCGTTATTAGACGTGAAAATTTCTACCAAACGCCACATACTCCGCTCGGGATCCCAGACCTGTCGCACGAAAAACGGGGCGCGTATTGCCCCCTCGAAGTCAGCAAACTCTTCGGGCTCTTCGACGATGAACAGGACATCGGCAAAGACCCGCTGCTCGTCCGCTTGCAGGGCTGCCGCGACCTCGCGCATCAGCTTGGGGGGCCACCCCATCAAGCCCCAGGGAAGCAGGCCGTGGGACTTGGCGTATTCCATATAGCTTTCATACCCCCCTTGCTTCTCGAACACGCGGTACACACTGTCGAAAAAGGATGCGTTTCCGAGGAAATAATCGCGCCCCTTAAAGTCGAGATTTTCTCTGTATGCGGCTTTGAATACGGCCAAGGGCGTATCGCCTTTTAGGAGGCCCTTACTCTCAAGCCTCTTTTTCAGTTCCTCTACTCCGTCGGGGTTATTGACGCCCTCGCGGAGGTAAAAGGCGGCGGCGAGGCTGTCGCTGCCCGAGGCCGAAAAGGCGACGAGGAAATCGTAGAGCCAGGCGCGCAGGTTGGCTTCTTGCTGGGGGGTGATGGAAATGTTCGCCTCGACGGGGATAGCTTCAACGGTGCTCTGCAACTCGGGGCCGGCCTCGACCGGGATCATATCCAAACTGTGGATGTAGTCGAGATAGGCTTGGTGGCCGTCGGCATCGGGCGAAAAGCCGCCGTACTGGGGCTGGGGATCGGCCGCGGCTGCGTTGGAGAGGGCGAACCAGATGGTCAGCAGGGCGAAAGACAGGGTGCTAATGGCTAAGGGTTTCATGGTATTCTCCTTGTTCTTGGGTTTGTCGTTGTTTCGGCGGCGAGTGGTCGGCTGAACCACTCGCCGCCGATCGGGTTGCTCCGGGGTAGCGGCGATTAGGCCACTATCCCGGAGCGCGAAATGCCCATTCGTGCATTAGGCGTCAATGCAAAAAAAGCCGAGGGCGTTGAGCACCATCAGCCCCACTGTCAGCACGAGGGCTAAGCTAATCTCCTTGCTTTTCAGGTTGATAGCTTATATCGGAAGTGGTCTGCGACCTACAAGAATGAAAACCGAACCGGCGCGTTATTCGGCATGACGATTTCTACGAGACGCCACATAGCCTTCTCCGGGCTCCAGACGAGTCGTACGAAAAACGGGTAGCGCATTGGCCCCTTTTCAAAATCGGCGACCTCTTCCGGCTCTTCGAAGATGAACATGAGTTGGGCCGCCACCCACTTTTCGCCGGCCTGTAGAGCTTCCTCTAGCTCGTTTCCCATGGGAGACAAACTCATATAGCCCATGGGGAGCAGGCCATGGGTCTTGATGTAAGCCCAATAGTGCTCATACTCTCCTTGCAGCTCGAATACGCGATACGCGCTGTCGAAAAAGGAGATGTTGCCGAAGAAGTAATCGCATCCCTTCGCGTCGAGGTTTTTTCTGTGCTGGGTTTTTAAGATGGCAAGGGGCGTATCGCCCGCATCGGGGACCGGCTCGGGAATGGGGATACTCATCGCGAGCCCCGCCGCCTTTATCTGTTCCTGCAACTTTTTTATTTCGGCGATTTCTGCGGCACTAGGACCGCTTTCCAATCGCTCTTTTATCTGCTGTATCTCGTCTGGGTCATCGACGCCTTCGCGCAAGTAAAAAGTAGCGGCGAGGCTATCGCTGCCGGAAGCGGAAAAGGCGACGAGAAAGTCGTAGAGCCAGTCGCGCAAGTCGGCTTCTTGCTGGGGGGTGATGGAAATGTCCGCCTTGACGGGGATAGCCTCGACGGCCTGCTGCAATTCGTCGCCGGCCTTGACCAGGACCATGTCCAAACTGTGGATGTAGTCGAGATAGGCTTGGTGGCCGTCGGCATCAGGCGAAAAGCCGCCGTACTGAGGCTGGGGATCGGCCGCGGTCGTGCTGGCGACAGCCAGCCAAGCGGCGACTAGGGCAAAAGACAGGGTGTTAATGGCTAAAGGTTTCATGGTGTTCTCCTTGTTCTTGGGTTTGTCGTTGTCGCGATGGCGAGTAATTGGCTGGTACTTGTCCGTGTGCTGGCTTGCCTTGGGGTAGTGGCGAGTTACCTCCTTTCTGTTGTGGGTTGCTGCTTCTGTAGGCATTATCGCAATTATCGTGCCAATGAATGGCCAGCGGGCGATAATCGCGCCGATTGCTTTGATTTTATACATCCTAACTGACTTTTATACAATACTTTATAAAAAATGAACTAATTTCCTCGTCCATCTCTCAGGCTTTTTGCGACGCTCGCTTGATACGCTAAAAGTGCGCGGATATATCGCACAAGTGCGTCGAATCATCGCTTTTAGTGCGCCTAAACATCGCACGGACATACCAGTCATTTGCGGCGCAAGTCCTGCTCCGTTGAACGGAGCCGCTGATATTTTTTAAGCAGCGTCTGACGATGCAGTTGATGCGGAACGAGCGGCAGATGCGATCGGGTCGGGCTAACGGGTAAGTCGGCGGATAGTGCGGGGGGATGGCAGGAGGGGATTTCGGTCTCTGGGACGGTCAGTTGCGGCGGGGCGTCGCCTGCTAAACAGACGACGCCCCGATTTTCAGGCTGCCCGAGCGGGATGCCGCAGCAGCAGGGCTTCGATCTCGGCTAGCTCGTCGGGCTGGACTTCGCTGTACCGCTCGTGAAGGTGCAATAGGTCGCGCAAGACCAATTCGGCGGGAATGAGCAGATCGGGCCAGATGCCCGCCCGCCACAGCTCAATTAACCGCAGCTTGGGGTCGCGGTTTTCCCGCACCATGTAGTCAATGGCTTGGTCCCGGGTGCGCTGTTCGGCGGCGAGTTTGCTCGGGTCGGAAAACTCGTGATAGTGGTACAAGTGATACGTCAGGGCGCGGCGGGCAAAGCCCGGGCCGACGCCGGCGCGCTGCAAGCGATAGGCCAAATCCCATCCCTCGGAAAACGGAATGTCCGCCGCAAAACCGCCCACCTCGCAGAAGGCTTGGCGCGGCACCGCGCTGTTGTGCGGATAAAAGCCGAGAAAGCCCACCGGCGAATCGGGGTGCGCCGCGTACAGCTCCGCGGCTTGATCCTGCATGGCCTTCAGCTCGTCAAAGGGATAGCCGCCCTCTTGGGCGCGGGCGTGGATGCCGGCAAAGTCGTGGCGAATCTGGTCTTGGGTAATCAGCACCCGCTCTCGATTGATCAGCAGGAAATCGGCTAAGACGCTCGGGGTGCGCTCTTGGTCAAACACGGCCTGCTGCGGGTCGGGCAGATACTCGATGAGGGGCAGGCTATACATGAAGCCGCACAAATAGCGCTGGCACGCCCCGCGCTCCCACTCTGCCCACAGGTGCTCCAACCAATCGGGATGCGGCAGGGCGTCGCCGTCGAGAAAGGCCACCAACGCGCCCCGCGCCTGTTCGACGCCGGCGTTGCGCGCCCGGCAGCGCCCCACATTGGGCCGCATTCGCACCACATGTACCGCTGGATATTCAGCGGCCAGCATGGCGTCCGTGCCATCGGTGCAGCCATCGTCAACGACGATGACCTCAAAACGCTCCTTGGGAAAATGCTGGCAAGCTAGGCCGCACAACACCAAGCGCAGACGCGCCCGCTGGTTGTGGGTGGCAATGACGACGGAAATATCGGGGTTCATGGGGTTGTCCTCCGAGGTATGCCCCCCACCGCCGCCGTTGGCGGCGACTCCCCCCCGAGGGGGGAGGGATGGTTGCCCAAAGTGGAAACCATCTCGGGCGACTCAGCTCTTGGGGGGGCGTGATGGATAATCTCAAGGGTTAAATGGCATTCGTAGTGCAGCCCTTCGGGAACGGTCAGCGGGCGGTTGGGTTCGGTGGCGGCGTTGGGGTTGGGGACCATGAGTTGCGGAATGTCCACGACCGACTTGGAACACATCACCCGGTGGCAGTCTATATGGCCAAAGTAATAATCGAGAAACGCCTCGCTGTGCTGCTCAATGCGCTGGCGCAGCAAGGGGTCGGTTACGTTGTCCGCGGTCATGGCATGGCGGCCCAAGGCGATGCCGTGAAATTCCACGGGCAACCAGCCGGTTTCGTGCGCGTACAGCTCTACCCAAGTGTGGCCGAAGATGGGGTTGTCGTACGTGCTAATGCCATAGCGATCTGGTCCTTGCGGCGCGACAGCTAAGCCACCGGTCACCTCGCGGGCCGGAATGCCCAGCAGACGGCACAGGGCCATGTAGGTGCGGCTCAGGGTAATGCAGTGGCCGCTGTCGTCGCGGAGCGTCATGGCCGTGCTACACGCTAGGCACCGGCCCGGCCGACGGATGGAACGGAGGCACATCGGCCAGCAGGAACGCGCTGCGGTGGGGCCGCTGCTGGGCGAAGTGTTCGGCGAGGTATTCGTCAAAGCGGCCGGCTTGCCTCGGGAAGTAATCGGGCAGGCGAATGGGGCTGGAGTAGGTGGGCAGGTTGTACGCCGCGTCTATAAAGGCGATGTCGATGCCTTCCAAGGCGGCCGTGAGCCGCAGCGTGGGTCGCAAGTCGGCGATGAGCAAGGAGGGCTGCACTTGGCGCACCAGGGCTCGCTCGGCCTCGACGCAGCGCCTGATCCACTCGTCGTCGTAGTATTCGTACTCGCCCCGGGCTACGTATTCGTCCATGCGCTGTTGCGGCATGGTTTCGATGTCGTAGAGCGCGAAGCCTTCGTCCGCAATTGCGGCCCCCGCCCGGCGAAGACGACCTCGTACCCGCGCTGGCGCAGCGCACGTGCGACCACGAGCGGGCGAATCACGTGGGCCAAACTGTAGCCGTGACAGAACACGAGGAGGCGATGCTGGTTGCGCTGGAGGGCTGCCGCCCGCTCCGTTTTGGCCAGAAAGGCGTTCCAAACGGTCAACCAATCCCACAGCTTTTTGTTCAATTGTGCTAGCATGGCGTTCTGCTTTCACCAAGGGGTGCAGGGTATTGCTTCTGCTAGCATTACTTGCAATTGTCGTGCCAGTCGTGGGCCAGCGGGGTGCAAACGGGCCGCTAAAAGTGATCTAAGTATCTGTTAGATAAGGGATTGTGAAAGTAACGAAAATTTTGTCGAGCCTTTTGCTGCGACTGCTTGCTCCTGTGAAAGTGCGATAATATAGCGCATAAATGCGTCGAATTATCGCGCTAATGCGATTAATCATCGCACGGGTGCGGTGGGCAGGCTCTGCTTACTGGAACGGTGCTGATGCCTGTGAGGCGGCGTTTGACGATTAACTCCCGAAGAACGTCTGGCTAGGCTCAAGGGCGTTTACGAGCATCTAGCGACGCAGGCCCATATTAGCGAAGTCAAAGCCGAAGTTGGCGGAGTCAAAGTCGAAGTTGCCCGATTAGAGGGAGAGCTCAAAGCCGAAATTGCCAACCTCAAAGGCAGTTTTCGAACTTTGCTTATTGCACTATCTGCTGGTTTAGCTCTACTCAATATCATTTTGCGGTTCTGGTCTTCGTAATTTCGTTGATGCGGTCGGCCGCGGAAACGGGCAGCCCGTCTATGAGCTGCCCGTTTCTGCTGCATTGCCTATTAAAGTTGAATCACGTGGCATCAAATAGAAACAGAACCGGCGCGTCATTAGGCGCGAAGGCTTCTACAAGACGCCATATATCTTGTCCTCGAATCCAGACGAGTCGCACGAAAAACGGATGGCGCACCGGCTCTGCAAAGCCAGCGAACTCCGCAGGCTCTTCGGCGATGAACGTGAACTCGGCCGCTACCCACTGCCCGCCCAACTTTAGTCCTTCCTCAATATCGCCTCTCAGTTCGGGAGACCACTCCGTATAGCGCATGGGGAGCAGGCCGCGGGTCTGAGCGTAGTCCCGATAGCTCTCGTAATAGTCGCCTTGCAGCTCGAACACTCGGTACGCGCTGTCGAAAAAGGAGACCTTGTCAAAGCAGTAATCGCGCCTGTTCATGTGGAATTCGTCCCTCTTTACGTTGAGGCTGAACCTGTGCATGGCTTTGAAGAGGTCAAAAGGCGTCGCGTCAACGGGTAACTCGGGCATCTGTCTGTATCCCATGGTCTGTAGCTGCTGGGCGGTTAAGGGGCCACCCAGTTTAATGGCTGCAAGTTGCCTTTTTAGCTCTGCGATTCCTTCGGCATTGACGCCTCCGCGCAGGTAAAATTCGGCCGCGAGGCTGTCGTTGCCGGAGGCGGAGAAGGCGACTAAGAAGTCGTAGAGCCAAGCGCGCAGGTCGGCTTCTTGCGCGGGGGTGATGGAAAGGTCCGCCTCGACGGGGATGGCCTCGACGGCCTGTTGCAATTGGTCGCCGGCCTCGATCTTGATCGTCGGGTGCCTGTCGGCATCGGGTGCGCCTCTAGGGACGGCAGCAGCCGTGCCAATGGCGAACCAAGCGGCGATTAGGGCGAAAATGGCTACGGGTTTCATGGTATCCTCCTCGGGTGGATGGTTAGGGGCCGTTATATGGCCGAGAAAAGGAACGAATGCGGCAGTTTGGCGTTATAGACGACCTCGACAAAGCGCCACATCGCCCGCTCCGAATCCCAAACTAGTCGGCAAAAGAAGGGGGTGCAGACTGGCTCGGCCGAACCAGCCGATTCGGTCGGCTCTTGGGTGACAAATGCGACGTCGGTGAAAATCCGCTTCTCGCCCGCCCGCAGTGCCGCCTCAATCTCTTGCTGCAATTTGAACCTCGCCTTGACCACGTTCCTCGGATGCGACCGATAGCGCTCGTAGCGGCCCTGCATCTCGAACACCTTGAACGTGCTGTGGCGAAAGAAGGCATTGCCAAAGCGGTAGTCATAGCCTTGGTCGTCGAGTATGGCGCGGTGCATGGCTTGGAACAGGGCAAAGGGGGTGTCGCCTTTGGGGATGCCCCAACTCTCCAAGGTCTTCTGCATGTTCTTCAAGGCCGTGGGGTTGTTGACGCCCTCGCGCAGGTAAAATTCGGCCGCGAGGCTGTCGTTGCCGGAGGCGGAGAAGGCGACTAAGAAGTCGTAGAGCCAGTCGCGCAGGTCGGCTTCTTGCGCGGGGGTGATGGGGACGCCGGTGGCGATGGGGATGGCCTCAATGGCCTGCCACAGCTTGGGACCGGCCTTGACCTCGATCTTCTCCACGGTGTGGGTATAGTCCAGCAAGCCTTGGAGTTTGTCGAGGCGGGGATCAAAGCCGCCGTGCGGGTACTTGGTCTCGACGGCCGCTGCGCTGGAGACGGCGATCAGCGCGAGAGATAGGATGCCAATGGCTAAGCGTTGCATGATGCCCTCCTTGTGGAAGAGTGTGGGTTGTCGCTTCGATGAGGGCTATTGCAACTATCGTGCCAAAGGAGGGACCAGCGGCTGCCAATCGCGCCGCTTGTTTGATTATTACTACATAACTGCCTGCTAAATAATACTTTATGAACGTAAGGCGGTTTTTTATTTGTCTCTCAAATTCTTTTCAGCGGCCATTTGGGCGATCTACTCACTGTGCGTCAGCGGACAGCAGGTGTTCGCCAGCGGACAGTAGGAGAGCGCCTTCAGGGCCAGCGGCTGTACTGGCTCACGTCGATGTTGAACTGCTTGATCTTGCGCTGTAAGTTGCGCCGCCCCAACTGGATCTGCTGAGCAGCGTGGCTGATGTTGCCGCCGGTTTTCTCTAGGGCGTCGCGGATGAACTGCTCCTCAAAGCGCTGGCGCGCCTCGTGGAAGAGCGAGTCGGGCCGCTCCACCGCTTCGGCTTCTGCCGCGACTGGCTCATCCTGACGGCCGGTGTTCTCTACGATAGTCGCCGGCAGATCCTCCACCTCGATTTCCCGTCCTTTGGCAAGGGCTAGGGCGCGCATGAGCGCGTTTTCCATTTCGCGCACATTGCCCGGCCAGTCGTAGGCTTCGAGACACTCTAGGGCCTCCTTGCTGACCCCTTGTATCTGCTTGTTGAAGCGGTCGTTGAGGCGGTCGATAAAGAAGTGGCAGAACAAGGGGATGTCGCCCTTGCGCTGGCGCAGCGGCGGCACCTCAATGGTGACCGCGTTGAGGCGGTAGAACAAATCCTCGCGGAACTGGCCCGCGGCCACGGCCTCGGTCAAATTGCGGTTGGTCGCAGACAGGACGCGCACATCCACCTTGTGAGTCTCGGTCGATCCCACCATCTCGAACTCCCCTTCCTGCAACACGCGCAACAGCCGGGTTTGCAAGCCCACCTCCATGTCGCCGATTTCGTCGAGGAACAGGGTGCCGCCGTCGGCTTCCATAAAGCGCCCCTTGCGGTTGCGCACCGCGCTGGTGAAAGCGCCTTTTACGTGCCCGAACAATTCGCTCTCTAGTACGCCCGGGTTCAAGGCCGCGCAGTTACAGCGCACAAAGGGGCCGGCCGCCCGGTCGCTGGCGCGGTGGATGGCCGCGGCCACGAGCTCCTTGCCGGTGCCGCTCTCGCCGCAGATTAGCACCGGCAGGGGGGTGGAAGCCACGTCTTGGACCAGCCGGTAGATTTGCCGCATCTGCTCGGTCTCGCCGACCATGCCCAACCCGGTGCCCTGTGCTTGGCGCAGGCGCTCGTTTTCGGCCCGCAGCTTTTGCAACTCGCGGATGTTGTTGATGTGGCTGAGGATTTCTTCGGCGTTAAAGGGCTTTGCCAGATACCCATAGGCGCCCAGCTTGACGGTTTCTACCGCGCTTTGGACATCTGCATACGCCGTTAAGATGAGCACTTCCTCGGGCCGCTGGCGCACGTTGAGCTGCCGCAGAAATTCGAGGCCGCTCATCTCGGGCATGTGCAAGTCGAGCAGGATGATGTCGAAGGACTCGTCGCGTAGGAGCGCGAGGGCCTCGCGCGCGTCTGAGCGGGTTTCCACCGCAAAGCCCTCGCGCCGCAAGATGCTGCTCGACAGCTTGAGCAGGTCCTGCTCGTCGTCGATCATGAGTATTTTGCCGTCGTGGGCCATGTCTTATGCCTTTTCCTTTCTATGGTAAGGCAGCAAGAGCGCAAAGCAAGTGCCCTTGCCAACGCGGCTTGCAACCTCTATGTGGCCGCCGATTTCCCGTAGCTGGCGCTGGGCAATGGCCAGCCCCAAGCCCGTGCCCTTCCCCGGGGCTTTGGTAGAAAAGAACGGCTCAAATATGCGGGAGAGTTGGGTTGGATCAATGCCGGTGCCAGTGTCGCAGATTTTTATGGCGACGCCCTTTTGCTCCGGGCGGGTGCTCACCTGCAAGCGGCCGCCTTGGGGCATGGCTTGGAAGGCGTTGCGGATGATGTTGAGGTAGATGTCCTTGAGCATGTCGCGGTTTATGAGCACGGCTGGCACCGGCTCAAACTGCCGCTCAATCGAGATGCCGAGGTGCTCGGCGTGCTTGGTCTCCAAGTCGAGTAGCTGCTCGAGTACCTCGGTCGCGTCGATCCGCTCCACTAGGTGCTGGGCCGGTCGTGCAAAGTCGAGCAGGCTGCCGACGCGCTCGTTTATGCGGCGGATGGCATCGCGCATCATCTGCAAGGTCTCGTCGCGCTCTTTTTCTTCTTCGGGACCCAACCGAGGCAGCAGGTCGCAGATGTTCTGCACAATGGCGAGGGGGTTTTTGATTTCGTGCGCTACGCCAGCGGCTACCTCCCCGAGTGCCGATAGTTTTTCAGCCTGCATGTAGTGCAGTTCGAGCAGGTGCTGCTGGGTCTGATCTTCAATCACGACCAAGACTTGGCCGCGATGGCCCGCGCTCAGCTCGGCCTTGCGCAGGTTCCAGTAGTGCATAAGGCCCTCGGCGTCCTCGATTGCGAGGTTATCTACGACTTGCAGATTCGGGTGGGCTTTTAGCCAAGCGCGTATTTGGGCCCCGGCGTGGGTCGCATCCAATGCGGCGGCCCGTTCCGGCAGCAGCAATTTGGCCCACGCTTTGTTGCTCTGCACGATGCGGTACTCGGCGTTGAGCACGGCAATGGCGAGGGGGTTGTCCTCGATCAGGTGGCGCTGCAAGTCCAAGGTGCTTTCCAAGTCCCGCTGGCGCTCGGCTAGCGTTTGGTCCATCTCGACAAAAGCATCGGCTAGCTCTCCGATCTCGTCTCGGCGCGTAACGGGCGTTCCTAAGAGGGGATAGCCGTCCCGGCGGCGACGCACCGCGTGCGTGAGCAAGACGAGCGGTGCGACGACCGCGTTGCGCGTCAAGCCGCCCAAAATCAGGGCCCCTAATGCAGAAAGCACGCTGATCGCATAGAGGGAGTACAGCACGAGCGTGTACGGGGCATAGGCCTCGTCTGCGCGCTGTTCAATGGCGACGATCCAGCTCCAGTCGCGCACGGGAGCAAAACTCGTGATCCACTGCGCGCCCCCTACATCGCGCCACAAGAGGGCCCCCGCCGGGCCGCGCATGGCCTCTAGGTGCGGGTGATTTCGCCACGTGTAGAAGGACTGGCGCATGGGCCGCGCCAGATAGCGCCCATCGTCGGCGTGGAGCAAGAGCGCGTGGCCGGTCCGGCCGATGCGGATGAGATTTATCTTTTGCCACACTCGGTGAAAGTCGAGGCGAGCTATTAGGGCTTGTTGAGGAGGCTGGCCATCCCGTTCCACCGGCAGGGCGACAAAGATCTTGGGCGTCTCTTTGAATGTTTCGATCAGGGCAACATATAAGCGGCCTGCTGCGGCCTGCTCCCAAGTCGCGTCCCAGTCGTAGGAAGCAGGCAGCGCAACCGACGTGCTCGCGGCCTGTATTTGGTTGTAGGCGTCCGCTAAGTAGAGCTCTTCTAGCTCGCTAGAGGCGAGTGCGGCCTTTTTGAGCAAAGCGGGCAAATCCTGCGGCTCGGTTCCCACATCTCGTGCCACGTATTTCAATTCAGAGACTATTGGGGAAAAGATGTGGGCGATTTCCTCGGCCGTGCGGTGCGCCATTTCGCGGCGGCTGTCCAGCACGGCCTCTTCTAAGGCATCGCGGGCCGCGTTCAATACGACGAGATCGACCAGCAACACGGGCATCAGCCCCAAGGCGAGGTAATAGCCCAGCAGGCGCAGCCACAGCCGTTGCCTTTTACCGCGCCAGCCTTTGAGCTTTGCGGCCCTGATCATCCGTCGTACATGCCGCGCAACCATGAAAACCTCGCTCTGCCTTCAGCGGCCGACGACCGCGGTCGAGAAGGTGAGGATGCCGAAATGGGTGGCGCGGTGGAAGTCGGCTTGGGGCGTGCCGGTATCGGACCACAGCCCAAATTGGCCTTGGTAGCCCTTGGTGCGGTTGAGTCCGGCGCGCCATTGGTCGCCGTCCTGCGGCGGGATCTGCCCACCCAAGTGGCGGAAGTTGTCGTGGGGGATGGCGATTTCGAGGATCCAGCTTTGGTCAATGTCCGAGTGGTCGTTGAGGGTGCCGTCGTAGGTCGTGGCCATGACGACGCCCTCGCTTTGCCAAGACGGATGAATGGCCTTGGTGCGCTCCTTGCCGCCGCGGAAGGCGATGTAGTCGAGCAGGGTGCCGTTGATGTTCATCTCATAGCCATAGTAGTTGCCGGGGACGGCCGCGTTGGGCGCGGCGAAAATCTCGACAGCGTCCTCTTGGTACACCGGCCCATCGTGCGCGGTTACTTCGGCATGGAGATACGGATCGACGCACTCGTAGATGATGTAGAGGTTGTCGTCGTCCCACAGCAAGCGGGCGGTCGTGGATTGCGGTTCCTCTTTTTCGAGGTCGCTCCAAGGCATGACAAAGGCGATGGGCGCGGCGCGCTGCCAGTCGGCCTCATATAGGCGGCCATCGACTTGGATCCCCTCGTTGGTGCGGAGGACTTGGTAGGTGGGCAGCTCAGCGGGCGGAGCTTGGAAGCGGGTGGTCTCTTGGGTGCTGGCCGGGCCAGCGAGGGCGAGGGCGAAGAGCAGACTGTAGAGCATGGTCAATCCTTTCGGTGGAGATGGGGTCAATCGCGGCGCAGGGAAGGGGTCTCGCCGCGGGAGAACGCCTTGGCGAGCTGGTCGCAGCGCTCGTTGTTGGGGTCGCCGGCGTGGCCTTGGGTGTGTCGCCATTGGACGGCGGGCGTGTTGAGCCGGTCCAAGGCGCACCACAGGTCTTGGTTGAGCACGGGCTTTTTGGCAGCCGTGCGCCAGCCCCGCTTTTTCCAGCCGCGTATCCACGCGGTGATGCCTTGGCGCAGATACTGGCTGTCGGTGATGAGGACAATGGCGCAGCCGGCCGTCGCGCCCATTGGGTCCGGTGAGGCAGCGGCGCGGAGGCCCTCAATGGCCGCTTGCAGCTCCATGCGGTTGTTGGTCGTCTGCGGGGCAGAGCCGCCCAGCTCCAAGACGCGGCCGTCGCCGTAGAGCAGCCGCGCCGCCCAGCCGCCCGGTCCCGGATTGCCAGCGCAGGCGCCGTCGGTGAAAATGGTCAGCGTGTTCGAGGGATTGGTTTGCTGTTGTAGCACAGGGATTGCCTTTATTTAAGAATGAGCCGCTAGTTTGGCTACGATAAAACATGGCGCGAGCAAGGGCAATTGAGGTGGGTATTGGCGGTGCTCTGCCGGTCCGATTTGTGCCCAAAGTGATTGCTTTTACATTAGGGCTTCCCATACTTGAACCTTAGAAAGAAAATGCAATGGCAGCGTATGATGTGGCAATTATCGGCGGCGGCCCAGGCGGGTATTCAGCGGCCATTCGCGCGCGGCAGTTGGGGCTAAAAACCGCCCTGATCGAAGACGCCGAGTTGGGCGGGACCTGTCTCAATTGGGGCTGCATTCCCACCAAGGCCCTGCTCAAGCAAGCCGAAGTGTACCAGCTTTTCTTGCGCGCCGAGGAGTTTGGCCTGCGCGTCGCCAAGCCCGAGGTGGATTGGGATGCGGTCATTGGCCGGAGCCGCCAAGTCGCCGCGCAATTGTCCAAAGGCGTGGCCTATCTGATGCAGAAGAACCAAGTTGAGGTCTTCGCTGGAAGGGGCCGGTTGACGCCCAGCCGCCAAGTCGCGGTTGAGGGTGCCGAGGGCGAGGTCGTGGCCGAGCTGGACGCCGCGCACGTGGTGCTGGCCACCGGCAGCCGCCCCAAATCCATTCCGGGCGTAGCATTCGACGGCGAGCGGATCATCGCCAGCCGCGAGGCCATGGTCGTGGCCGAGCCGCCCGCTTCCCTCGCCATCATTGGAGCCGGGGCTATCGGCGTAGAATTCGCCTATTTCTATCGAGCCTTTGGCAGCCGCGTCGTGCTCTTAGAAGCCCTGCCCCAGGTCTTGCCACGCGAAGACGAAGAGATCGCCGCGGGCTTGGCCGCCAGCTTGGAACGGCAGGGGATCGAAGTGGTGACCGGAGTGAGGGTCGAGGAGGTCAAAAGACAAAAGCGCCGGGTCGCGTTGCGCTACCGAGTTGGCGAGGAAGAGCAGACGCGGAGAGTAGATTACGTGCTGGTCGCCACCGGGGTTGCGGGCAATATCGAAGGGCTGGGGCTGGAAGCGCTGGGCATCCGCACCCGCGATGGCGCGATTGTGGTTGACGAGCGGATGCAGACCAGCGCCAAGGGCATCTACGCGATTGGCGACGTGGCCGGCCCGCCGCTGTTGGCGCACGCAGCCGCGCAGGAAGGGATCGCGGCCGTTGAGTTCATAGCGGGCCGCAACCGGCCCACTTTGGACCCGCGCCAAGTGCCCAACTGCATCTATTGCCAGCCGCAAGTAGCCAGCGTCGGCCTGAGCGAAAGCCAAGCGCGCCAAGCTGGGTACGACGTCAAGGTCGGCCGCTTCCCGTTTGCGGCCAGCGGCAAGGGGCAAGCGGCTGGGGAAACTGAGGGGCTGGTCAAGCTAATTTTTGACGTGCGCTACGGCGAGCTGTTGGGTGGGGCTATTCTGGGGGCCGAGGCCACGGAATTGATCGCCGAGTTGACGCTGGCCCTCCGGCTCGAAGCCACGTATGAGGAGCTTTTGGCTACCGTGCATGCCCATCCGACCCTGTCCGAGGCCGTGATGGAAGCGGCCGGGCAGGCGTTTGGCGAGGCCATTAATTATTAAGAAGCGGTCTGCTTGACCGCGCCTTTAGGCGTGACAAACCCCTGTCGGGCTGCTTGACCGCTTCTTAAGAGATTGGGAATTAGGAATGGGAAATGTAGAGTCGCTGGGTGGCGTTTGTGGCATAGAGGCCCCCGCGCTGCCACCGCTGGACCAGTTCCTGCCGGCCGAGCCGCTGTTGCTGATGGGGGCTGGGCCGGTGCCGGTGGCGGCCGAGGTCGCGCGGGCTGGCGGCATGGTTATCAATCACTTAGGGCCGACGATGGATCGGCTGGTCGAACACATCAAGCAATTGGCGGGCTATGCCTTTCAGACGGCCGACGAGCACATCTTGGGGATTGGAGGGCCGGCGTCGGCCGCCATGGAGATGGCAATGGGCAATCTGCTCTGGCCCGGCCGCCGCGCCTTGGTCCTGCAAAACGGCTGGTTCAGCGGGCGCTTTGCCGAAATGGCGACCGGGGTGGGGGCTGAGGTCGAAGTGTTGGCCGCGCCCGAAGGGCAAGCCATCTGTGCCGAGCGCGTGGCCGAGCGCCTCAAGAGTCAGCGGTACGACGTGGTGACGATGGTGCAGGGCGAAACCTCCAGCGGCGTTTGCACGACCGATCTACCGGCGATTGCCCATTTGTGCCGCGAGCACGGGGTGCTGGCGGTCGTGGATGCAGTCTGCACCTTGAGCACCATGCCATTGGCAAAGGACGCTTGGGGCCTTGACGTGGTTTTCACCGGCAGCCAGAAGGGGCTGTCGTCGCTGCCGGGCGTGGCCCTGATCGCCTTTTCTGACGCGGCTTGGGAGCAGGTGCAGCAGCATCCCGGCCCTAGGCCGCACTGGTGCTTGGACGCGTTGCGGGCGCAACACTTTTGGCAGCAGCACCAGTACCACTACACCGCGCCGGTCTCCGGGCTGTTGGCCCTGCACGAGGCCCTGCGGCTGGTCTGCGAGGAGACGCTTGAGTGCCGCTTTGCGCGGCATCGGCACTCGTCGCTGGCCCTGCAAGCCGGCATTGAGCAGATGGGGTTGGTGCTGGCCGCGCCGCACGCTATTCGCCTCAACTCGGTGGTGGCAATTCAAGTGCCGGCCGGGGTGGATAACGCCCGCGTCCGCGCCGATATGTCGAGCCGCTTCAACGTCGAAATCTCCGGGGCCTTTGGCCTCGACATCGTGCGCATCGGCCAGATGGGCGAGCAGTGCCGTGCCCCGCACTTGTTCCGCGTGTTGCACGCCTTGGGCGGTGCTCTAGCACACGAGGGGGCAGCCGTGGATACTAGCGCGGGTATGGCGGCGTTGGAGAGCTATTTGGCGGGGTGTGGGGACGTGATCTAGAAAGACGAGGAGCTAAAACATGAATGCGCGATTGATTCAGGAACAAGTTCCCCTTGAAAGTCAGGTTAAGTTTGTTCTTCAAGGTGGCGGCAACATCTCGGGCAAGCTGGTAGAAATCGGGCGAGAGCATCTCAAAATTGAAGCCGGAGAAAACCAACCTCCAGTCACGATTCCCATTGATCGGGTTAGCTATTGGCAGCCCCTGACAGATGCCTCGCAAAATGGACAGAGTGATGAGCCTGTTTCGTCTTCTGATAACACAGCCGAATCAAAGTCAGTCTTTTCAAAGAATGGCTTCTCGTTCATAAATCAGGAGAAACTCAATGACACAGTTTGAAAACCCGTTTGCAGATTACGGCGGAATTGTTCACGGTGCCCGTTTTATCGAACGGCAAGAGAGCTTGAGTGTTATCGAGAGCCGGCTCATCCAACCGAGAGAGCCGGCAAATTTGGCAATTATCGGCCAGCCACGTAGTGGGAAAAGCAGCCTTGTTTACCAAGCACTCATTGAGCGGAAAGATCAACTCATAAAGGAGAATTTCATTCCAATATGGGTCAACCTTTCGATCTATGAGGAGTCGAGATCCTTCTTTCAGTCCTTGGTCACTGTATGCTTGGAGGAACTCGAGGACTTAGATCAGCTCGATGCGGTAATTCAGCGTACAGCAGACCGAGCATACGACAGCCAGTTGCCATGGAGCGAAGGGTATCGCAGGATTCAACGCTTCTTCAAAAAAGTTCGAGGAACCGGATACCGCATACTTCTCGTGTTAGACGAGTTTGACAGTGCTCGGTATCTTTTTAAGAACAGCGTTTCCGACTTTCAAAAATTGCGAGAACTATCTTATGCTCCAGACTTGGGCATTACCTTGATTACAACTTCTCGGCGCAGCATTAAGACGATTGAATTACAGGCAGGCGATATTTCTACACTGAGTGAGACTTTTCGGAGACACTATTTAGCGATGTTTGGCAATCAAGAGCTACAAGTATTTTTTGATCGACTTGCGTCGGCAGGCGTAAACGTCTGCGAAACGTTAAAAAGCGATATACTATCTTATTGCGGCGGCTATCCTTATCTGCTGGATATGCTCGGTTGTGAGATTATCGAAATGTACCAAAAGGAGCAAGAGATTAATGTCGAGAAAGCTGTTGCCCAAATTGCCCAAGCCTTGTTCGGCCACTACGATCATATTGTCGATCTCTTAAAAGAAGATGGAAATTTAGATGGATTAATCCAAATTCTTTTTGGTCCCGTTATTGACGTCAGACAGGAAACTGTCAATGAATTTCTTGGATACGGCTTAATCCGAGAGACCGATGATGGAACGTACGAAGGATTTTCCGAGCACTTCCACGATTTCCTGCGGCTAATTGAGCGCAAAAACAGTGGTGGCGATCTATGGCCTACATGGCGGGATACTGAGCAAACGTTACGAAAGTTTATTGCGACTACCATGTTTGAAAAGTATGGTGAGCAATGGGTAGAGGAGCTTGAAAGGAGGTATCCTAAACAGTTTCGCAAAGAAAACCCAAAAACGGGAGGCCCGGGCGTTTTTGAGAGTTGCCGAAAATCACAACAGAAAGATGAACGTGTATTTGGCAACCGCGCTTCTCAAAATCTGATAGATTATACTTATCCCCGAGACCTGTTTGATATTATCTCCGCAGAGTGGAATACCTTTGAGAATACTTTCGGCAAGACTAAACAATACTGGGACGAACGGGCACAATTTCTGTCTAAAGTTAGAACCCCATTAGCCCACAATCGCGACGCGGTCCTCCAAGAGTATGAACGGCAAATTGCCGAAGGCTATTGTAACGAGATTCTGAGCGCGCTTAATAGCTGATGCAAGTGCGAGAACGCAACATAATAGAAACGAGAAGAACACAATGAGCGGCCAACTCGACTACCCAACCTACGAAAGCCTCGGCGTCCGCCCCCTGATCAACTGCCAAGGGACCTATACCATCATCAGCGGCTCGCTGATCTTGCCGCAGGTGCGGCAGGCCATGGTCGAAGCCTCCAAGCAATACGTCCATCTCGACGAACTGATGGAGGCCGTCGGAGCGCGCATCGGCGAGCTGATGCAGTGCGAATGGGGGCTTGTTACCAATGGTTGCGCCGCGGCCTTGTGCCAAGTTACGGCCGCTTGCGTGGCCGGCACCGATCCCGAGAAGATGGCGCGGTTGCCCGACACTACGGGCATGAAAAACCAAGTCATCGTCCAGCCGAGTCACCGCCACGGGTACGATCACGCCGTGCGCATGGTCGGCGTCGAAATGGTCGAGGTCGAGACCCTCGCCGCGCTCGAAGCGGCTCTGTCGGACCGCACGGCCATGCTCTTGGTGTTTGGCGATGCGGCCGAGCGGGGGCCGATCTCGGTGGCAGACATGGCCGCGGCCGGGCAGCGGCACGGCGTACCGACCTTTGTCGATGCGGCCGCCGAGCGGCCGGACGCGCCCAATTGGTATCTGGAGCAGGGGGCCGATGCGGTGGCGTATTCGGGCGGCAAGTGCCTGCGCGGGCCGCAGGCGTCGGGCTTGGTCTTGGGGCGCAAGGACCTGTTGCAGGCAGCTTTCCTCAACGGGGCGCCGCACCACGCGCTGGGAAGGCCGATGAAGGCGGGCAAGGAAGAAATCATGGGGCTGTTGGCGGCCGTGGAGCAGTGGGTGGTGCGCGACCACGCAGCCGAGTGGCGGGAATGGGAGCAGCGCTTGGCGGTGATCGCCGCGGCCGCGACACCGTTCCCCTCAGTGACGACCCAGGTCAAGCAGCCCGGGCGCTCGAATGTCGCGCCGAATTTGGCGGTGCGCTGGGATCGGGGTCGGCTGCCCCTCAGCGGCCACGAGCTGGCGCGCCGACTAGCGGCCGGCCAACCGCGGATTGAGGTCGCCGCCCACGAGAGCGGCTTTGGCGTTAATCCCTATATGATGGAGCCGGGCGAGGAAGACATTGTGGCGCGGCGGGTGGGGGAGGTTTTGGCCGCGGTTTGAGCGCACTCTCAGTTGGGCCGCTCCCCTCGACGCAAGGCCACGGACAGCGGCTGCACCCCGTCCTTGTTGGGCTTTGAGCGCACCTTGCCGGTGCGGGGATCCACGCTGTAGATTTTCACGTCTGCGGGCAGGTCAAAGTCCTTTTCCGGCCGCCCCTCATTTACTGCGATCATAAAATCCGCCCAGATGGGCACGGCGCCGTTGCCGCCGGTGATTTGCACCCCGCGCGTATCCACTAGCTTATGGGTGCGTCGGTCGTCAAACCCCACCCAGACGCTGGCGATTAAGTCCGGGGTGAAGCCGGTGAACCAAGCGTCGGTATTGTCGTTGGTCGTGCCGGTCTTGCCGGCGGCTGGCCGCGCAAAGCCCAACTTGCGCACTTGGTGGCCGGTGCCGCGGTCCACGGTCTGGCGCAAGAGATGGACCATTTGCGCGGCGAGGTCGGGCGCGATGGCTTGGCGGATCTGCGGCTGGTGGGTAAAGATCGGCTGGTCGTCGGCATCGACGATTCGCTCTATTAAGGTCGGGGTCACCTGCAAGCCGTAGTTGGCGAAAGCCCCGTACGCCGCGGCCATTTCCAACACGGTGACTTCGTCGACGCCCAAGGCAATGCTCCTGTAAGCTCCTATTGGCCCGGCAAAACCCAAGCGGTGAGCCACCTCGGCGACGCGGACTGGGCCGACGCGTTCGGAGATTTGTATGGCCGTTGAGTTGACTGAGCGAACTAAGGCCCACGCCGCGGTCGTCCGCCCTAAGTAGCGGTTCCCGTAGTTGCGCGGTTGCCATTTTTGCCCGTTGACGATATAGGTGCGCCGCTGGTCGTTAAAGAGGGAAACCGGGCTGATCGTACCTGCTTCCAAAGCCGCTAGGTAGGCCATTGGCTTAAAGCCGGAGCCGGGCTGGCGGCGGGCGGTGAGGGCCCGGTTGTAGTAGCTGACGAAAATGTCCCGGCCCCCGACCATGGCCAGCACTTTCCCGGTCGGCGACAGGCACACCAACGCGCCTTGGACGTAGGCCGGGCGCTCGTCCAGCGACGCTTCCGAATAGGGCTTAAACCCCAGCCGCTCATCCAATTCGACCATGCCCTTGGCCACGGCCGCTTCGGCCGCTTCTTGCATGGCAATGTCCAAGGTAGTATAGACCTTCAAGCTCCCGGAGTTCAGGGCCGATGGCCCCCACTGCCGCTCGATTTCCGCGTTGATGGCTTCGACCCAATAGGGCACCGGGTTGCGGGGTGGGTAGCCGGGGTCGATGAGGTCTTCGGCGCGGAGAGCGGCGTATTCCCGGCGCGTCTGTGGGTCGAGAAAGCCGCTGGCGACCATGCGGTTGAACACGTGTTGCAGCCGGGCAGTGGCCCGTTGGGGATGCCGCAGGGGATTGTACTTGGTTGGGGCGTTGATTTGGCCGATGAGCATGGCGGCGCGAGGCAGGCTCAGCGAGTCTGGGGTCGTGTTGAAGAAGGTGGCCGCGGCGTCGTAAATGCCATAGGCGTTGGTGCCGTAGAAGACCTCGTTGAGGTACAGCTCTAGGAGGCGATCTTTGTACGCCGGGTGGCCAGCGGCATTGGTGTCTGGGTACGAGGCGGCAAAAAACACTTCTAGCTGCACGGCGAGCAGTGCTTCCGACAGCTTGCGTTCAAAGGTCTTTTTCGGCGAAAAGAACAGGCGCTTGACGAGCTGTTGGGTCAAGGTGCTGCCGCCGCGAGTGAGGCTGACCGCTAGCAGGTTGTCGCGCATCGCGCCGACAATGGACAGCAGGTCAATGCCGCGGTGGTGGTAAAAGCGCGCGTCCTCAGTGGCGATGAGCGCGTTGCGCACGTGGGGGGTGATGTGTTCGAGGGGCACCCATTGGCGGCTCTGATTGAAGGTGTAGATGCGCTCGCCAGAGGCCGCGTACATCTCCGTGCCCGGGCGGATGCCCAGCTCGCGCGGGTCGGTGGGCAGGCTGGGCAAGCTCGGGGCCATGCGCTGGACGGCGTACCCCACGCCCAGCCCAGTCGCCAAGACGAGGAGTGCGGTCAGGACTGCGCCGCTGAGCAGCGGGCGTCTCATTGTGCAAGCCCGAGGCGCTGTTGCACGAGCTGGGCCGGCAGCACGAGCGCCGTGGCCTCGTGGCCCGGCACTAGCGCGTACGCGGCAAATTGGTTCCCAGTGCGGGTCAGGCGCAGTTCAAAGCTGTCGGTGCCGTCCCAAGCCGCGAGCAGGCGCTGGGTCTCGCTCTGGCGCAGGGAGTCGGCCCGCGCTTGCACGATCTGCGCTAAGGCCGCCGAGATGATCGGCCCGGCATCGCTTTGTGCGCGATCGGGGTCGGCGCTCAAAAGCGGCGCTAGATGCGTGCGCCAGTAGGCCGTGTCTTCCTCTTTCATTTTCAGAAAGGTCCAGGCTTCTGGCTCGTCCTTTGCCCGCAGCCGCTTGTGGAGCTGGTGGAAGAGCGAGCCGTCCTCTAGGGCTATTTGTGCGCCGATGAGGGCGTGGAGATGCAGGACGTCGCTGGGTATGGCGGCTTGGGTTAGCAGGTAGCGGCCCTGCTCGTAGATCTGTAGGGAATAGGCCAGCTCGCGCAGGGTCTCCGGGCCGAGGTGATCGGATTGGAGGGCGGTGTCCCGCCGCGCGACCGCAAAGAAAGCCGCGTGCGCGCCGTGGTACTGGAGCTGGTAGTGGTTTTGCAGAACGGGTAGCGGGGCTTGGCTCGGCTCTAGTGGTGCCTCGGCCAGCGAGTCGGACAGGGCCATGCGGGTCTGCCGGCTGGCGAGAATGCCCTGCCAGAGCGCACCGCTTGGCTGGCGCTCTGGGTTTTGCCGCATCAGGTATTGGCCGATGAAGCGAGCCGCGTATTGGGTTTGGTATTCGATGAAGAAGAGAGCGCAAGCCGTGCCGAAAGGGACCAACGCACATAGGGCGATGCGGCTGAGACGCAAATAAAAAGACGCCATCTATTTATTTGGCGACCTTAAAACTCTCAACCCGACTCACCGAATTCTCAAGCCCATCGACGTGCGTACTGGCCACGACCTTCCAGTAGTACACCTGCCCAGGTTCGAGGGCGACCAAGCGCCCTTCCTTAATGCGACCGGTAAATACGGCTGTGGTGTCGCTAGTCAGCGGCATGTCCGACACTTCGCCGCTAGTCAGCGAGGTAGTGACGATCACCTGGAAGGCACGCGCTTCGGGCAAGCGACCCCAAGTAAAGGTCAAAGGGGCAGAGGTCTCTTCCCCAGCGACCGGGACCAACAGCTCCGGCGAGGGCAGCGCGACGTCGCTTACCGCCTCAGAGACAGCGCTTTCCTTGCCGCCGCGATCTAGTGCCGTAATCCGGTAGTAGTACACTGTGCCAACCTCGATCTCCTCGTCGACAAAACCCGGCACCGACACCTGCATTAGCAAATGCTCAAGGGTTGGCATAAAACCCGCCTCGGTTGAGCGATAGATGCGGTAACCAATAAGATCAGTCTCTGAGTTTTCATTCCAGTTGAGCGTAATGCCGAGCTGGCCGAGAACTTCGAGGTGGTGCGCTAGGGCGCGCAGCGAGGTCGGCACCTGCGGGGTCAAGCTGTTGAGGGGCTGTCCACTGATGGCATTTGAGGGGTCACTTTCGCCGCCGCTGGTTATCGCGGTTACTCGATACGTGTACTCCAGCTCGTATTGTAGGCCCTGATCCTTGAACCGGGTCTGGAACGTGGAGTCAATGGCCACGGCGGCGGCGTTCCCCACTGAGCGATAGACGACATAGAGCACCTCGTCCTCGCCCTCGGCGGCCTGCCAGTTGAGCCACACCTCGCCGTCGCCGATGCGCTCCACGCTCAGTGCGCGCGGTGCCTGCGGGGGATTGACGGACGCGACCGGCGCGGTGCCCTTTTCGCCATCGCCGCCGCAATGCCACAGCCCGACGACAGCGACGACAATCCATGCAACTGTTAGGCGTTTCATATTTTTCTACCTCCCCAGATAGAGTACTCGCCTCTCTGCCAAAAGTACCATTAGCCTCCTAAAATAGGCAAGCACTTTTGACACGTAGCCACCCCGCAGCTATTGTCTCGCTGATGAACGCGGATTTAGACCTTGGGGCCCTGCGCGTCGTCGAGACCTTGCGCCGGGCCGGCTTCCAAGCCCTGCTGGCCGGTGGTTGCGTGCGCGACTTGGCGTTGGGCCGCGCACCCAAGGACTGGGATGTGGCTACGGATGCCGGGCCGGAAGAGGTGGCTGCGCTCTTTGAGCACACAGTGGCGGTGGGCGCGCAGTTTGGCATCTCGGTGGTAGTGCTCGACGAGGGCCACTACGAGGTGGCGCGCTTCCGCCGCGATGGCCCGTACCGCAATGGCCGCCATCCCGCATCCATTGAGCCGGCCAATGCCCGCGCCGACGCCCAGCGCCGCGACTTTACCATCAATGGCCTGTTCTACGACCCGGAAAGCGGTGCGCTCCTCGATTACGTCGGCGGGCAGCGCGACCTCCGCGCCAAGGTCATCCGCGCCATTGGCGACCCGGCCGCACGCTTTGCCGAAGACGACCTGCGTCTGTTGCGGGCCGTGCGCTTTGCGGCCCGGCTCGGCTTCGCCATTGAACCCGCGACGTGGGACGCGCTCTGCGCCCGGGCCGGGTGCCTTGCCGGCGTCAGTGCCGAGCGCCTCCGCGACGAGCTGACCCTGCTGTTGACCGAGGGCGGGGCCGGGCGCGGCTTATGCCTGTTGGACCAGTCGGGCCTGCTGCCAGCCGTGCTGCCGGAAGTCGCGGCCATGCGGGGCGTGCCGCAGGAGGCTGAATTCCATCCCGAAGGCGACGTGTGGACCCACGTCCAGCTCCTCTTTGAGCATCTCGACGAGCCGTCGGCCACACTGGCTTGGGGCGCGTTGCTGCACGACATTGGCAAGCCGCCAACGATGGTAAAGGCCGAGCGCATCCGCTTCCACGGCCACGACGCAATTGGGGCCAAAATGGCCGCCGCGATCTGCGGCCGGCTGCGGATGTCCAACGAGGTACGCGAGCGCATCAGCAGGCTCGTGGCCGACCACATGCGGATCGGCCACGTGCGCCAGATGCGCCCGAGTACGCGCCTGCGCCTGTTGCGCGAGCCGCACTTTCCCGAACTGCTCCAATTGCACCGCGCCGATTGCTTGGCCAGCCACGGCCAGCTCGACCTGTACGAGTTTTGCCAAGAGCAGTTGGCCGATCTAAAAAAGGAGCAATTGCGCCCGCCGCGCCTGATTTCGGGGAGGGACCTGATTGCTTTGGGATTGCAGCCTGGGCCGCGCTTTAGGGAAATTCTCACCGCTGTCGAGGATGCTCAGTTGGAAGGGCGGATCGACAGCCGCGAGGAGGCGCTGCGTTTTGTGCGGCGCAATTTCAGCACCGGCCCTGCCTAGTCGGCGGGCTGTTGGATCTGTTGAGTGTAGGGTTTGCAGACGGGTGCTGTTGGAACCGTTCCCATTGCGCAGCTTGCGCGGTAAAGTTCCCGATCTTCAATGGCAAATACGGCGGTAGCCACTATGTTTCCGTCCCAAGTGTGCTCAGCGACCCCGCGTTCAAACAGCGGCTTGACGAGGTGCGATCCATTAAGCAAGGTATGATACAGCAGCTTCTCACCGGCCGGGTGTGGGTGGTGAAATTTGCCCAGTGGAACTGGCTATAGAAGGATTGCAGGCTTGGAGAAGCACATGACGCGATCAACCAACTACAAAGTTAGAGTTCTCGAATTGTAGGAGGATGTACATGAAACGTCCCGAAGTCGTGCTGATGGCCATGGCGGCCGGTGGAGCAGGGGCGCAATTCGACCCAGTGCGAGTGCAAAAGCTTCTCTTTTTGGTCGATACAGAGATCCCACAGTTCCTTGAGGGGCCGTACTTTGATTTTAAGCCCTACGACTACGGTCCATTCGATGTGGCCGTGTACCGAGAGCTCGATAAGTTATCTATGGAAAACGAAGTGAGCATCAACTATTCTGACAGGTATCGCCTGTACTCACTGACGGACTCTGGTCACGCACGGGGTACGGCGATGTTGGCAGAGCTTCCGCAGTTGGTCGCTCGCTATCTGAAGGACACTGCCCAATGGGTTCTCTCGCGGACACTCAGACAACTGCTGGCCGCCATTTATCAGCGTTATCCCGCTATGGCGGTGAACAGCATCGTTCCATACGTAGCCTCGCCGCACCTTCGGACGTCGTATCTGTTGCCGACGCCTTCCTTCCTCTCCGGCATGGCGCGGACTTTGGATTTCATGGGAACTCTCGACGACCTGCCTATCGGGGAAAAAGAAAAACAGATGGATGCCTTGGCGATCCGTAAGGATTGGATCGCAACTGGATACGATATAGAAGGTGCCATGGAGCGGGCGCAATCATCCGGTAATTTTCAGTGAGCCGCAAACGCCGCCAGCAGCGTCGATCTACCAAGCCGCAATTGCCTGCTAATCGCGAAGCTACGGACGATTCGGTCGAGACCTCCGACGAGTTGGAGGCCGTTGTTCGGAGGGAGGTCAGTAATTTTGCACAGGAAATACTGGTTGCCGAACAAGAATTGTTTTTAGGGCCGCTCCCTTAATGACTGGCGAATCGTCGCCCCCTCCATCGCTGCCTCGTTCTCCGCAATAGCAAAATCCTCCCCGCAAGATCCACGACTTCACGGTCTGCGACGCAGTTGAGCGTCCGCAACCCAAGCGCACCGCCGCGTGTCGCAGTGGGCACCAGCAACTGCGGGCTAGACGAATGCTACGAGGCCGGCGGCTCAATTTGGTCTAATAAAGCGATGACGTCTTTGGGCTGAACCTTGTTTTTAAAGAAGAAGATCCCCCCAGGTACATCGGTGAAATCATCCTCGCTGACGTTGAGGTTGGACGAGACGGCCACGAGCAAGTCCTTGCGCTGAGCTTGGCGCAGTTTTTCGAGCTTGCGCCTTAGGTACTCGGGCCGCCAGTAGCCCATGATTTCCAAAAGCGCCGTGCGGCCGTCGGGATGGCGGAAGGTAAAGTCCGGGATCATCACCGTCTCTTTGAGGTTGACGATTTCGCTTTCCCGCTCTAGCTGCCATTGGGTTTTGGCCTTGGCAAAGCGCGCGACAAACGTTTCCTCCAGCAGGGAGTCGTACAGGGTCTGGTCCCGGTAGTGGGAGACTAGGCCCGACTGATCGTCGAGGACGAAGTGCTGACGGCGGCCATCCTTGCGGACGATAGCGGCTTGCATTGACCAGCGGGTACACAGCAATAGGGCCGGGAGGAAAATCGCCATTTGCAGGCCGTATTTCTGCGAGTGGCGGAACATACTCACCGGGCCATCGAGCCCGATCTCATAGCCGGCATCGACATCGCCTTCAATGGTGTGGATCAGCCGGTAGAACTTGATGAACTTGAAAAGCTGCTTGTAGCGCACCGGCAGGTTGCGGTACACGCTTAGGCGCAGGACTTCGCAGCGGTAGAGCATGGCTTGGGCTAGTGCCACGTTGTAGCGCAGGAGCAACTCGTTGGGCGAGGGCGCGGCAAAGGTCGCAAGCTGGTGGTTTTCGGGCAGGTCGGCGTACAGCCCTGCGAGTACGTCTGCGCTGTTGATCTGGTGTTTGAGGGCGACCTGTTCGAGCAGATCCTCGCGCTTGACTGGGTAGATGAGGCTGGTCTCGCGGACGACCGGATGGTGGGCGCGGGCTAAGGTAAAAACGGCGCGGCGCAATTCTTCGGGGGGCTGGGGGCTGGCGACGTGGAATTCGCAGTAGTGATCGCAGAGTAGCTTGGCTAGGCCGCGCTGGATGCGGTAGTCGGTGCGGTCCCCGGCGAGCAAGTGGAGGGCGTGTTGTAGCTCTCGCCGGGTTTTGCCTTGGTGTTCGGCGTGGACCTCGATGAGTGCTTGGGCTAGGTCGATCAGGGCCGGGTCCTCAACGGCGACATAGCGCGGTTCAATATAGGGGCCGCGCGAGCGAGTAAGCAGCAGATCCGAGGTCAGCACGGTGCCTACTCGTAGGCTTCGTGGCGGCGGCGGCGGTCGCTGATGCGGTCTTCGACCGTGTCCTTGGAGACCACTTCGTAGAGCACGGCCTCCTTGCCTTGGCGGCGGCGCAGGATGCGCCCGAGGCGCTGGACGTGCTCGCGGATAGTTCCCGAGCCAGAGAGGACTACCGCGACGTTGGCTTCGGGGATGTTGACGCCCTCGTTGAGCACTTTTGAGGCGACGAGGGCGAGGTACTCCCCCTTGTTGAAGGCTTCGAGAATGGCCTTGCGCTCCCGCGTGCGGGTGCGGTGGGTAATGGCCGGGACTAGGAAGGTGCGGGAAATTTGATGGACGGTCTCGTTGTCGTTGGTAAAAATCAACACGCGGTCGCGCGGGTGGGCCTTGAGGATATCTTCGAGGACGCGGACCTTGGCGGTCGCGCCGAGGGCGAGCTGGCGGTGGCGGCGGTAGGCGTGCATGGCGCGCCGGCCGCTGGTGCTTTGGGCCGAGAGCATGACGAAGTGCCGCCAGCCATCGGCCGTGCCGAGGCGGATGTTCTTGTCGGCGAGGAAGGCCCGGTACTCGTCGCGGGCGGCCTCGTACTGGACGCGCTCCTCGGCGACCATATCCACTTGGCGGCGCTCGACGCGGTAGTCGGCCAAGTACTCGCCGGACAAGGCGCGGATGCCGCGCTCGTACGCGAGCGGACCGACGAGGGTGTCGAGGAGCACGTGGCGGCCATCGGCGCGTTCCGGCGTGGCCGTCAGCCCTAGGCGGTAGGGTGCTAGGCACATTTCAGCGGCGTGGCTGTACATTTCGCCGGGCAGGTGGTGGACCTCGTCGAAGACTATGAGGCCGAAGCGGTTGCCGTAGCGGTCCATCTGCATATAGGCACTGTCGTAGGTGGCGACGGTCAGGTCGGCTAGCTCGTGGTAGCCGCCGCCGAGCAGGCCGACCTCAACAGCAAACGAGCGGCTGAGCAGGTCGTACCACTGGTTCATTAGGTCAATGGTCGGAGCGACGACGAGGGTGCTGCGCTGGACTTCTTCCATAGCCATGAGCGCGACCTGCGACTTGCCCGTGCCCGTGGGCAAGACGACCACGCCGCGGCAGCCGTGCTGTTGCCAAGCGGCGATGCTTTCGGCTTGGTGCGGGTGCGGCTCAGGTGCGGTGCGCAGTTGCAGGGAAAGGGTATTGTAGCGCGGGGCCGTATTCTTGAATGCGACTCCGTGCCGCTTGAGGTGTTCGACGCTTTCGCGGTAGAAGTGGGCTTGGGCGCGCCAGTGATCGACGCGCACGTCCCAGACAAAGGCCGGGGGCGCATCCGCTCCCCGATAGTCGCGCAGGAGCAAGGTTCCTTCTTCAAAGGTCAGACGCATAGGCACAGATTGATTAGGAGGAAGGGAAATGATACATTGGGGCCACAGAGCGAGCAAGACATCATCAACCAAGGAGACATGCGACATGGACCTAGCCCGAGTGGGTTTGGCGCGCGCCGGTGCGCGGCGGGCCAACGTATATCAAGCGCTAAATTGGGTGCGCGAGGACGTCGAGCCTAAGCTGGCCGCCCAAGTGATGCTCAAGCCGAACTTCCTGTCCAGCGAAAATCCCCTCGCCTCAACCCACGCCGACGCCATGCGCGGTGCGATTGACTTCCTGCTCAGCGCGGCGCGGCCACCCGAGGAGATCGTCATTGCCGAAGGCGGCAACGAGAAGTATTCGGGCGAGGCGTTTGCCAATTTCGGCTATGGCGCACTCGTCGAAGAATACCCGCTGCCGATTCGCTTGGTCGATCTGCATCAGGAGACGCGGTGGGAAGAGACCACAATTCACATGGCCGGCGGCGTTGAGGCGACCGTGCGGATGCCGAGCGCGGTGCGCGAATGCCCCTGCACCATTTCGGTGGCCGTGGCCAAAACCCACGACGTGTGCGTGGTCACGTTGGCGCAGAAGAATATGATCATGGGGACGCTGCACAAAGAGGATCGCATCAAGATGCACGGCTATCCCTCGCACGCCGAGCGCGTGTTGCCCAGCGAAGCCGAGGTGCTCAACGTGAACTTGATTCGCTTGGCCCAGTACCTCAAGCCGGACATTGGGATCGTCGATGGCACGGTGGGCTTGCAGGGCAATGGCCCCGGGGGAACCGATGCTGTTCCTATGGGTGCAGCCGCGGCATCGGCCGATGTGTTTGCCGTGGATGCGGTCGTGGCCAAGGCCATGGGCTTTGAGCCGATGGAACTGGGCCTTTTGCACTACGCCGACACCTTGGGCTACGGCGTGGCTGACTTGGAGCGGATCGAGGTGCGGGGCGTGCCCATTGCCGAGGTCGCCTGTGCCTTCAAGCCGCACGCGACGACCGCGCAGCAGATGCAGTGGCGCAGTGCGGCAACAGCGCAGTTTTTGCCGTAGGGAGTGTTGGAATCCGCAATGCGTATAGACCGCCTCGACATCCAGAATTTCCGCTGCTTTGCAGACCAGGCGTTTGTCTTTGACCCCCGATTTACCTTGCTGATCGGCGCAAACGGAACCGGTAAAACGGCAATTCTCGACGCCTTGGCCGTTGCCTTGGGGGCTGCATTGATCCCGATTCCCCATGTACAGAGCAGGGGGATCGGCCATCGAGATGTTCGTCGCACCTATCGATTCACGGGTGAGACCGGACACTTTGTGGAACACTATCCGGCCCGCATTGAGGCGAGCGGAACCGTTGGGGAAAGGGAACTGGTTTGGGTGCGCGAGTTGAAGTCTGCAAAGTCCCAGACGACCCGGGCAGGAGCTTATGCAATCAGGCAAGCAATGGGGGACTTGGTCCGTCGAAGCACTGACAACGATCGCATCGCTTTCCCCTACATCGGCTACTACGGCACTAACAGGTTTTGGCTTGAGCAACGGTCAACAGCTAAAGGAAAAGTCGATCCGGTCGGGCGTAGTTCGCGCTACATTGGTTATCAGACTTGCCTAACCCCAATCTCGTCCACGCGGTACCTAACCGCATGGGTCAAGCGCCTCGCCCTCATTGAGGCCCAGCGGAGGGAACGCCTAAAAACGCTTCACGCCGTTTACAAGGCCATTGCCGCTTGCGTCGAGGATGCCATCGCCGCGGAGTTCGACTTTGAAGAAGATGACATCGTCGTTGAGTTTGGCAAAGACGCCCACATTCCCTTTCAACTGTTGAGCGACGGCCAACGAAGTATGGCGGCCATTGCTGCCGACATGGCCATGCGCTGCTCCCAACTCAACCCGCACCTGAACGAACGAGTGCGCATGGAGACCCCCGGCATTGTGTTGATTGACGAGCTCGATCTGCACCTTCACCCACGATGGCAGCGCGGCGTCATAGAAGACTTGCTCGAGACGTTTCCCCGGCTGCAGTTCATCGCGACTAGCCACTCTCCGTTTGTCATTCAGTCCGTACATCAGGGCGGTGTAATCAACCTCGATCAGGGCGATGACGGCCCCGAGACGCCGGAGTTGCAGAGCATTGAGGATGTCGCCGAAAACGTCATGGGCGTTGACCTGCCGCAACAAAGCCTGCGTTTTCAGAAAATGGTGGCCGCGGCCGAGGAGTATTATCGTCTCATTGAAAGTAGTTCAACTGAGAACGACTCGGAGGTCAAAGCCCTCCGCGAGCGACTTGACGAACTGGAAGAACCCTTCGCAGACAATCCGGCCTATGTCGCATTCTTGCGCTTACAGAGGACGGCCAAAGTTGGACCAACTCATGCGCAGAGTTGAGCGAGGACCGTGGCCTCTGGACGACGCGAACAACCCCAAGAGTTTCCAGCCTTACAACAAAGCAAAGGCCGATCTGCTCAGCAGACTCGGCGAATACTGTAGCTATTGCGAGCGCCTAGGCGACCTGCACGTCGAACACGTCGTTCCCAAGCGTTATCGGCCCGACTTAGAGCAAGAGTGGACGAATTTTTTGCTCGGCTGCGCGAACTGCAACGCAATCAAGGGCGATAGAAACCTTTCCCGGAACGGCTACATGTGGCCGGATCAAGACGACACCGAGGCCGTCTTCTCCTATTTGCCCGACGGAATTGTTCGAGTGCGAGACGATCTTTCCGAGCCAATCCGAACAAAGGCGCAGAAGTTGTTTGATCTCGTCGGACTCGGCCGTTGTCCGGTAAATGAGTCCCGGGCGCGGGATTTGAGATGGCGCAAGCGCCGCGAGGCGTGGGGGCTGGCCAAGTCCGCACAGCAGCTAGTCAAACAAGGAGCCGATATTGACTGGATGATCCAGTTGGCGAAGGCAGTTGGCTTCTTCTCAGTATGGATGACTGTATTCGCCGACGATCCTCAGATGTGTGATCGCCTGCGCCGGAGCTTCCTTGGGACGCGATGAAAGGCAGTTTCACGATGTATGCGTGATGACCACGCAATTCAACGGCGTAGTAGCTCCAGTAGCGCGAGGCGTCAATGGCGCGTTTTTGCTGGGAAGCGTTGGTTTAGGGTAACATTTTGCGTCGGCACAGGTGTTTCAAGGAACGAAAAGACAGCATTTAAGAGCCTATCCCTTTCGGGGCAATTCTAAATAGGACCAATCATGACGCCACTCTATTTCACCGCTTGCGCTCATCCGCGAGTTGCTCCTGCCCTAGCGACCCAGGGCCGCGAAAGCCTGCGACCCTACACTGCGTACCTGAAGTCCGCGCTCGCTGCCGCCAAGAAGCGCGAGTCGCGGTCGGTGTGCCGGTGGGAGCCCGTCCCGCGGGAATATCCACTGCGGCTCACCCCGATGGACTCGCTCCTAATCATGGAAGCCGAGGGCTTCAGCTACCGCCTCAAAGGCTGGTCGGGCGACGCGCCGGGCATGCCGTTGTTCGTCGGAGACCAGTACCGGCCGATGACCCCCAAGCGCGTTGAGCAAGTTGCCGACGGATTGCTCCTCGTGCTGGACAGCGAGGTTGACCCTGACGATCAAGTCTTTTGGGCGGGCAGGTCCTGCACATTGACTCCCGCAGATCCGATTTGGCCGGCGGAGTTGGTCGCACGGCGTCTCGACAGCACGGTCGCGCACCTGTTCCAACGCAGGGAAGCAGACAGAAATGTCTTCCTAGTCGTCGAAGGCTGTGCCCCTTTTGTCCTCGAAGACGAGCATGGCACCGAGTTGCCCCATCGGGTGGCCGAGCCCCATGAAGATGCCACGCGCCTCCATGTCGGCAGAGAGGAGATCCTTTGGACCGGCCAGCGAACCCTGACGCTGGAGAAACCGCCAGATCAAGACGTCCTCCTCGCCGACAACGGTGTCCGGTGGCGTTGGTCGGACGACGGAGGTCGTGGCCGGCGACAGCGCGGGGTCTGGGTTCAGCTCCTGCCTCCCGACGAGGTGGACAGCGAGGCGACCTTGGACATCCGGGCGGCGTACATGGAGGAGGGCGTTCGCGAAGTTCGGACGAAAAAGGGCAACAACCCCCAGCATGCTTTCAAGGTCTGGGGATTCCGCCGCGACAACTACCAGCTCGAGTTAGAGCGGCTCCCACCCGAGGGATCGACCTTGTTCATTCCGTCTAGCACTTCGGGCCTACAACGCCAGCAGCAGACGGTGTTCCGTTTCATGGGCAGCCCATTGCCCCACCATGGTGCCCTTCTAAGACTCTGCGAAGCACCCGACAAGGTCCGTTGGCCGAGGTGCATACCAAAGGCCGTTTCCCACTGGCACTTGCTTGACGACGAGCGTTGGTCGGGCACCATCCAGCAGCGGGAGTTCGTAGAAAAGGCCCTTGGCACGGAGGACTTCGCGTTTCTCGAAGGACCGCCCGGATCGGGCAAAACCCACGCCATCTGCGAGTTGGTGCTCCAGTTCATCGATCAAGGACTAAATGTGTTGCTCTGCTCCACGACCCATGTCGCCGTGGACAACGTACTGGAGCGGCTCGTCGGTAAGTTCGAGCAAGTTGAGGCCGTGCGTATTGGACTTGCGGACCGAGTGGACCAAACCATCCGCAAGGTGCAAATTGATGAGCGCATCTCGGCCTTGGCGAAAACTTGGCGCGACGCCGGAACCTTCGCCAACTTGGACGATGACGCCTTGGAGAGAGTCGCCGAGACGACGATCCTATCATCCGTGAACCTCACCTGTGGCACGTCCACGGGCATCCTCGCACACCCCTATATAAGGCGCGAGAACGACACAGGGCCGCGTTGGCCTTACTTTGATGTCCTGATCATTGACGAAGCTAGCAAGACGACCTTCCAAGAATTTCTAGTCCCTGCCCAACTCGCCCGCAAATGGATCATAGTCGGCGACGTCCGGCAACTCCCGCCCTTCTCTGAGCCTAAAGACCTCGAAGCGAGCATTGCCGAAGTCAGCGACGAGAACGCCGCAACGTTCTCCGACGCCCATCAGGCGGCACTGCTGATCCTGTTCCGTCTCCAACGCCCGGAAGCGGGGGTCAGGAGGGTCAGGTGGTTGATCGAGGAGTCGGACGATGTACTCGACGCGCTGAGTGCGGAAATTAAGGCTCGGGTTGTACGCGACGACCCTACGCCAGAGATCGTGCGGGTTGTCCGGGGCCAGTCCGCAGGTAATGAGGTGTCCATCGCCGACATTGAGGCTGGCCAACCCGTGGCGCTGTACTTGTCGACAGCCGATTGGATTCTCTTTTCACCTGAGTTGCGGAGTCGCGTTGAGCCCTATCTACCGCCGGACGGACTCGCGCTAAGCGACTGGGCCCCGGATTCGATCCGTGCGTACCGATTCGTACACTGGCTCAACCAACGAGGCCGCTTCAACAGGCCCGTTCGAGAGCGGCGGCAGCGTTTCCAAACCGCCGATGAACTGGCTGCCCGCCAGCAGTCCTTCCTGCGCGAGGAATCTTGGGCCAAGCAAATATCGTGGCGACTCGGGAGGGTTCACCAACTTGCCAGTGCTCGAGACGATAGACAGCGTGAACGACGCCAAGGCGAGGTTGATAGCCTTATGCCCGCTGTGGATCCCTATTCTAAATGGGTGCCCCCGGCCATTGACGCAATCCGGGATGTCGGAGTTCGCAGCGTGATTGAGTCCTTCCGGGTGCGTAGGAGCAACCATCGGGTTCGCCGCCTGAGTGCCCTCACCGAGGCACTTCCACCGGATGTTTGGAAAGAGCGGGCGGTGCTGATCGAGTACCAGCACCGTATGCATCCGGACATCTCAAAACTACCGCGAGACCAGTTCTACGAGGGAGAGGCACTGAAGGACGCAAATACCCTTGATGAGCGCGACAAACGAGATGGTTGGTCTTTCATGCCCAAGGTGCCTGCGCGACGAGTGTGGGCGGATGTGCGCGGCCGTGAGGACCGTGGCGTCAACCACGCCGAGATCAAAGCTATGCAGGACTGGTTGGAGGCTTGGAGAGATTACGCCAAAACCCACCCGAGAAACGATGGCAAGGACTGGACGGTGGCCTGTCTCTCGTTCTACAACCGGCAGGAATTGGGGACGCGGGACATGCTCCGGCGACTCACCGGAAGACATCGTGCTGAGACGCGCTTCCCGCTTCCCAATACAACGATTGTGTGCGCAACGGTTGACCGATTCCAAGGCCGAGAGGCCGACCTCGTGTTGCTGAGCCTCAGAAACACCTCGAGGCCCGGTCATATGGACAGCCCCAATCGGCTGAATGTCGGGATTACCCGAGCCCGGTTCCTGCTCGTCGTCTTTGGACACCGGAAGTACTTCGCCGAGGATTGCCCGTCCGAGGAACTCAACGCGCTTGCAGAGGCCACGCCGTTGTTCAATCTTGGGAGTATGCGATGAAGGCCAGCCTCAAAACAGAAGTCGAGATCCGAGACATCGTGGTGTTCGCCGAGATCGCCGTGTGGGAGAAGAGACCAGACCTTCAGGTTCTGTGCGCTACGGCTCAGGCTCAAGGTGCTCTCAACGGAGACGCGGTTGATACTGTCCTACCGGGACTGTCATGTCGTGCAAGGGAAAACCTGCTGCGCCACTTGCGCTACATTGGGCTTGTTCGGAACGGAGCACTTACCGCCCTCGGACGCCGTTGTGCATCGTCGGGCGAGGCCCCCGCTTGGGAGCAGGGTGTATATCGCCTGCTCGTGGCATCCCATCCGCTCTTTGATAGCCATGTCCTTGACTTCAGACGCACCCCCGGCGATTGGCGTGACCGCGACTTCGACAACCACGAGCCACTTCCGTCATGGCTCTCGCCCAACCGTGACCGAGTGTTCACGTCGATATTCCAGTCGAAGCGGTTCAACATATCGAGATTCCCGGCATCACAAGGCCAAAATCCGGTCTGCCGCATCGAAGGTATGACCACGGGAAAGTTGCAGTGGGATATTGACCTCGCGTCAGGCGACAACAAGTGGACGATAGAAGGACAGGTGAGCGGAGACTGGAACCGGCGAGGCAAGTTCCAGTCCGCGCCTGAGTCGGTAGAGCCGGGAAAGTTGGTCGATATTTTCGCGGACTGGGAGCCGCAATGGGATATGCAAATGGGTCGCCTCGCCATGGAGTATGACGGCAAGATCGGGCAGGGCGGACGCGAGTCGTTCCGGCGGTCTCGGCAGTACAATGATAAGCAGGTCAGGAATTTTGGCCCGTTCGATGAGATCGTGGTCCGAGATGTACCGGTCAGCCCGGCAACGAAGGATGATGCTCGCACTTGGGCAACCGCCATCCTCGTCGCTCGATCCGAGGCCGATGATAGCTATATAGTGCCCGACGGTTGGCGGGCGGAGTGGTCAAATGTTATCGAAAATACCCCGCTGGCAGAGTGGGCCGGAGATGCCCCCGATCTGGTGGCACTCTCCGAGGTAAACGGCCGATCCCTCGCCGCCCGGACGAGGTGGCTGCTCGCCGCGGGTACTGATCTGGAGATGGGGACATAATGCGTAGCGGACCGATCCAACCCGAAAAGGTAAAGAAACCGATTAACCTGAGGGCGGAGGAGCTTCCGCTTTGGGAACATGGCAAGGGCGCGAACATCGACCTTCCTTGGACCGAATTGAACCGTCCCGACGCCCTCAATGAGGTGCAATCGCTCGTGAAGAATGCTCGCAGTGTCGTCGTCGCGATCGGTGCGACGAAGCCTTCTCTTGCACTGCTCAATGCTGTCTTTCAGTCTCTTGTTGCGCCTTGCCGACTCTACATCTATGGGGACCGCGCCCTTGAGGCCGACGCTGCATTGGTTCAAAAGATCGCGGGCATGGGCGACCGGGTCCTCGTCCGCTTGGGACATCGCCCACCTGCGGACTGGCTCATCGTTGATCAAGGACGCGACGGGCACCTTGTCGTAGGGCCTACCGCCGAGCACCGAAGATGGGTGATCCCCGTCGGCGACGCCTTGGCGCGGTCGTTGTTTGAGGCTTTTTGTGTGCTGTTTTGGTTTCACACAACGAAAGAGGCTCTACCGGACGCTAACGGCGATGTCGCTTTCCGTCCCCCGCTGGAGGCACCGTTCAACTCCCCTGATACCGACACTGACATCACACTCCCGGCTGGTAGGCTCTGGCTTGACGGAGACCTTGACGATCCAATTCCTGATGCCGAGTTCCGAATTTCACCGAACGCTTCGGATCCTGGACGTGCGCGGGTGCTGTTCGTTCCTCCCACTAGCGACTTGGCGAGCGGCGGGACAGGTGGCACCGTTGACATCGAACTCCCGACGGAGCTCTGCCGCCGAGGGCACCGAGTGCTGTGGGTTGACACTGGCCTTCCGAGGACGACGGTTACACGTCAGCGCATAGTTATGGATCTTGTAGAAGCACAGATCGCAATCCAGCTCGAATGGCCCCGCAGCGAGGCGATAAATCTCTTCCACGGTCTCAATCGCATGGCCCAGCAACCCACTTGGGAGTTCCATCCTGCGCGGCGGCTCGACGCCGTCAAGGGTAAGGTGCTATTGGACAGAGCAACGCAGCCTGACAAGATCGTCCGGTCTGTCTCGCTGGACGCTGGCGATGTGGAAGTGCCGCTGCTGGACTTCGACTCTGCCCGGCCCGCTCGCTTTCCCGACATCCCACCCCTCGCCTTGGAAGCGACCATCCAGTGGCGGCGAGTACCGGCTGCTTTGCCGCCGGGTGCCCGCCGCGCCGAGATAGTCCGCCGTTGGACAGCAGTGGATGAGTGGACGTCACGGACAGTGGAAAGCCTCCGCGACGAGCTTAACGCGCTTGAGAGTCAAGAAGGACTGTTGAGCCGGCTTCGCCAATGGCTCCCGTCGCGGGATGGGAACTTGGCCTCGGAACGCGAACAACTCCGCGACGAGCTTGACGAAATCGGCGAGTCGCCTCCAAGTCAGATAGCGGATCAGGCTAAGGATCGCATGAGACGCCTCGCTGAGATCGCCAGCCGTTTGGATGGATTGCGGCGTACCACCCACGACCAGCGGCAGGCCGCCGAGGATGCCAAAGAGGAAGAAAGTCAAAGAGATAGCTGGGAGAAGCGCATCGAAGATGCCAAAGCCAAGCTGGAAGAAGTTCGACAGAAGCTAGCGGAGAACGAGGAAGCCCAAGGCAAGGCGGAAGAAAGACGGCAAGAAGCACAGACTGCCCTTGATAACGTTGTGGCTTCCAAACGCCAAGATCGGGAGGTATTCTTGGAGAAGGAGCGGGTCGATCTCGAAGCAAAGTTGGAGGAAGTACGCACACACCAGAAGTCCCTCAAAGACGGCAAGGGCCGGTCATCCAAGTCGGAACGGAGGGAGGCGAACCGCCACGTGAGCGACGCGAAACAGGCAGCCGCCCGCAACAAGCAGGACCGCGAGAGCATGGCGGATTGGTCTCCGCCCGCATCAGAGCTTGGCGAGGCGTCCGTGCTTCTCAATAAGGCGGAAAAGGAGATCTCCACCCTTCGGTCTCAAGCAGACAGTCTTTCCAAGGAGAGCAAGAAACACAATCGCGCCGCGTCGGAAGAATTTCGTTTCGAGAAACTGCCTCGGCTTTCAGGGCCGTCGATGAGCGAGGTGGATTCGCACCCGCCTATTCCGTCAGAGGCACCGCCTGAGATAGGGGAGCTCTACGAACATCGCGGAGAGCGCTTTCTCTCCATCCGCACATGGGAACAGCTTAGGCCGGCGGAGCCTGTTGCGAAACGACTTCATGCCAAACTCGTGGCTGTCGCGAACCCTTCAAATACGTAGCAGATCAAAACAACTTCAACACGGAGGAGAATCAATGGAACACGAAGAATCAATGGAACACAAACTCCCAGGCGGGCCGATCGCGAACAGGCCCCTCCATTTCATCTTTCTCGCAGACTGCTCGTCCTCAATGTCGGGCGACAAGATTCAAGCACTCAACCACGCGATCAGAGAAGCCATCCCACACATGCGGGATGTCGCGCACGGCAACCCGAACGCCGAGGTTCTGGTGCGGGCGATCAAGTTCTCGGCCGGTGCCCAATGGCACGTTTCGCAGCCGACGAATGTCGATGAGTTCGAGTGGACCGACCTCTCGGCCTATGGCATGACCGAAATGGGACGGGCCCTGTCTCTGGTCACTGACGCGCTCAAGACCCCGCCCATGCCGGAGCGTGCGCTACCTCCTGTGTTGGTGCTCATCAGTGATGGACAGCCCACGGACGACTTCGAGGGAGGGCGGCAAGCCCTGATGGACGAACCTTGGGGCAAGAAGGCTGTGCGCCTCGCGATCGCCATTGGCTCGGACGCGGATATCGATGTCCTTCAACGCTTCATCGGACACCCAGAGATCCAACCGCTGCAAGCCAACAACGCTCAAGATCTGGTCAATTATATCCGCTGGGCGTCCACCGCAGTTCTTCAGGCTGCCTCCGCGCCAGCGAGCCAGACATCGAATGCTCCGGCCGGGGTCAACGTACCACTGCCTCCGTCCCCAAAGCCCGATCCCGCAGACGCCAGTGACGTCTGGTAGCCGCGAAATCAGCCGAGGCCCTACATTCGCCATTGAGCGCGTCATCGGTGCGAACCACCTGCGGGACGGCAAGCCCTGCCAAGATGAAGTAGGGGTCTTTGCAGTCGCCGATACCGTGGCCGTGGCTGTCGCTGACGGCCATGGTACGAGCAAACACGCCGATGTCGGTGCCTGGCTCGCAGTCCATGTGGCTCTTACCGCGCTCGTGCAGTTCGCCGGGAATCTAGGTGAACGTGCTTCAAATCTGGTGGAGGTCCAGAAGTACGCCGAACATCCTCTCCGCGTTCAGATCGTCCGGGAATGGACGGCGCAGGTTCGCGCCAAGGCTGGAGACGACGAAACGCCGCTCTTGGATTATGGCTCGACAATTTTGGCCGCCCTAGCAACGCCGGACTTCCTGCTCATCGGACAACTCGGTGACGGCGACATCCTACTCGTCGCCGAGGATGGAACAGTCGAGGTCCCACTACCCGCCGACCTTGCGGCGTTTGCCGACGAAACTCCCAGCCTGTGTCTGCCGGAGGCATGGCACTCACTCCGTGTGCGAGTCCTGCCGACACCGAGGCAAGAGACGCTTCTCCTGCTTTCGACCGATGGGTACAGCAAATCGTACCCCACAGACGCCGACTTCAGGCAGATTGGCCCCGATTATCTCGACCTCATACGCAAGGATGGGGTCTCCGGCTTAACCCCTCACTTGAGGGGCTTCCTCGAAAAAGTCACCACCCAGGGGAGTGGTGATGACATTGCCCTCGCGCTTCTCCACTGGCCGCCACCGGATTCTCCCGTCGTCTTGTCGGATGGCGATTCGCCCATTGGGGACGCCGAGATTCAGTCAGATCTAACTGGGAAGGAAGAGGATGCGAGCTCGCTTCCGGGAGAGACGGGGCCTCTGAGTGCCAAGCGAGCGAAATAAGAACGAAAACTCGAAATGATGGAGAAATCACCAATGCAAAAGCCAGAATTACTGAAAACCGCTGACGGAACGCGCATCACCGCCGACAGCCTGCTTGGTCAGGGAAGCCAAGGCGAGGTCTGGAAAGCCACTGACGGCGGGAAGCCTGTTGCGGTGAAGGTCTATCACCGAAATACGGCTACCCCGGAACAGAAGGCGGTACTTGAGCGGTTGGTCGAAAAAGGTCCGCCTGCACCGCACTTCCTGTGGCCGCTGGCGATGGTGGAGGATACCCGGTCAAAAACGTATGGTTACATCATGGATCTCCGAGAGCCTAACTTCCGGGCACTCGAAGATTTCATGGCACGGCGGATCCGCCCATCAATGTGTGCATTGCTCACGGCTGGCAGGAAACTCGCAAATGGCTTCCTCCGCCTCCATAGCCATGGTCTTTGCTATCGGGACATTTCCTTCGCCAATGTATTTTTCGATCCGCAGACCGGGGACATCCGCATCTGCGACAACGACAACGTCGACATAACGGGTACCGAAACGGGCGGTGTGCTGGGTACCCCGCGTTTTATGGCCCCCGAGGTGGTACGCAGAGAGAAGCCACCATCTGCTGATACTGATCGCTATTCGCTGGCGGTACTACTGTTTTTTCTTTTGTACGGTGGGCACCCCCTCGACGGTCAACGAGAGGCAAATATCCGCTGTCTTGATGTTCCTGCCTACGAGCGACTCTACGGCTTCGCCCCGCTTTACATCTGGGATCCGGACGACGATTCCAACCGTCCCGTCCCCGGCATTCACGTCAACCCCATCGCTTTTCACGGCATGTACCCGGAGGCACTGACCGCCTTGTTCCAGCGGTCATTCACGGACGGGTTGCACTACCCGTCCAAGCGCGTACGCGAGTCGGAGTGGCGGAATGCCTTTGCCAGTACCATTAACAGCATCTGGCTTTGCGTGTGCAGTGCCGAAAATTTCTATGAGCCGACGGCAACGTCCGGTGGCAAGCACTGCTGGGCCTGCAAGAAGTCGCTGGTTCTCCCACCGCGCATCAAAATTGGCGACGACATTGTTTTGCTCAACCGCACTACCCAACTGTTCGGCTACCATGTCGGCTCGACTCGAGACGACGACACCCCGATCGCGGAAGTAGTTCAGAACCCCCAAGTTCCGCATCTCTTCGGCCTGCGAAACCTGACAGCAGAGAAGTGGACACTGACCAAGCCGGACGGGGCAGTGGTTGATGTTCCCTCCGGCCGTGCAGCGTCGATTCTGAATGGCAACCGTATCAACTTCGGGCTGCAAACAGGGGAGGTAAGGGTATGATTCCGGTGGACGTCAGCGTCACCTAAGTGGCTATAGGCGAGTGTCAGTCGCTCCTTGTGCCTTGTTGCACGGAGTCGTAACTTAGCAAAAAAAAGAGACTTAGCTCGACAAAGGACGCTTCCGCCATGACGCCCCCCAACATCCTCTGGATTTGCACGGATCAGCAGCGCTACGACACCATCGGCGCACTCGGTTATTCCCACGTTGATACGCCGCACGTCGATCGACTGGTGGCCGAGGGAGTGGCCTTTACCCACGCCTATTGTCAAAGCCCGATCTGCACGCCGAGCCGGGCGAGCTTTCTCACCGGCCAGTACGCCAGTGCCGTCCACATCAACGGCAATGGCCTCGATAGTTTTCCCGACCACCCGCCGCTTGTCACGCGGATATTGGCCGAGGCCGGGTACGACTGCGGCCTGATTGGCAAGCTGCACTTGGCCAGCGCCTATGGCCGCATTGAGCCGCGCGTCAATGACGGGTATCGCTACTGGGAATACAGCCACGCGCCCCGCGACGACTGGCCGCAGGGGCACGGCTATGCCGACTGGGTGCGGGAAAGGGGGGAAGTCTTAGGCGAGCTGATGAAGCAATACCCCCACGGCCTGCCCGCCGAGTTCCACCAGACGACGTGGTGCGCCGAGAAAACCATTGAGTTCATGGGCCAAAAGCGCGACGGCCCTTGGCTGGCCAGCGTCAATATCTACGACCCGCATCCACCGTTCAATCCGCCGCAGAGCTACCGCGACCGCTTTGACCCAGCGGCCATGCCCGGGCCGCTGTTTGCCGACAGCGATTTGGCGCAGCAGGAAAAGCTAGCGGCGATTGATTTCCAGTCCAAGGGACGGCGGCCCGACCAGCTCGACATTCGCGACCCCTTGCACCAAGACCGCCCCACGCCCGGGGCCGACGCCCGCGTGTTGCAGGCCGCGTACTGCGCGATGATCAAGCAGATCGACGACCAAGTGGGCAGGATGCTGGCCGCGCTCGAAGACATGGGTCAGCGCGACCATACCGTGGTGATTTTTACGTCCGACCACGGCGAAATGCTCGGCGATCACGGGCTGATCCAGAAGGGATGCCGCTTTTACGAGGGCTTGGTGCGGGTGCCGCTGATCTTTTCTTGGCCGGGGCACTTTGAGCAGGGCTTGGTGCGCGGCGATCTGGTTGAGTTGACCGACAAAGCACCGACGCTTTTGGAACTGGCCGGGCTGGAGGTGCCGGAGCGGATGACTGGCCGCTCGCTCTTGCCGATTTTGCACGGCGAAAGCGCGGCACCGCACCGCGACTTCGTCCGCTGCGAGTACTACGACGCGCTAGCCGCGCCCGATGGAACCTTTGCCACCATGTACCGCGACGAGCGCTACAAGTTAGTGCTCTACCACGGGCACGACTTGGGCGAGCTGTACGACTTGGAAGAGGATCCGGGTGAGTTTGAAAACATGTGGGACGAGCCGCAAGCGCAGCCGCTCAAATTGGAGCTGATGCAAAAGAGCTTCGACGCTTCGATGCTGGCCATGGACCGGGGCCCCCGGCGCGTGGGGCCGATGTGATGCAGCGGCAGCAGCGGGTCGCGCAGCGGCCGATCTGGCGCTTCCGCGAGGCCGACAAAGCGGCCGCAGACGACTGCGTAACGGTTGAGGAGCCGCTGGAGATCCGCGTGGCGGAGACGCCGATAGCAGTGATCATGCGCACCCCGCGCCACGACTTTGAGCTAGCGGCCGGCTTCTTGTGTACCGAGGGCCTGATCCAATCGCCGCAGGAGCTGGGCGCGATCTCGTACTGCACGGCTGCGGAGCCGCCCAACGAGGAGAATATCGTCGAGGTCAAGCTAGCCGCTGGCGTGGCCTTTGATCGGCAGCGGCTCCAGCGCAACTTCTACGCCTCGTCGAGTTGCGGGGTTTGCGGCAAGGCCAGCATTGAGGCCATCGCCTGCGAGGCCCCGGCGCTGACGGGGGATTTTACCGTGCCGCTAGCCATGCTCTACGGCCTCGGCGACCGCATGCGCCAGGCCCAGGATGTATTCGAGCAAACCGGCTCCCTGCACGCGGCGGCCCTGTTTGATCAGTCGGGCGGCTTGCTCGTCCTGCGCGAGGACGTGGGCCGGCACAACGCGGTCGATAAGCTCATCGGCCACTACGCGCTGCGCAACGAGCCGGTGCCAGCCAAAAGCGTGCTGATGGTCAGCGGGCGCACCAGTTTTGAGATTGTGCAGAAGGCGCGGATGGCGGGGATTGCAATGGTCGCTGCCGTATCGGCACCGTCGAGCTTGGCGGTGGATCTGGCGCGGGAATCGGGCATGACGCTGTTGGGGTTTTTGCGCGGGCGGGGATTCAATGTGTATGCGGGGGAAGGGCGAATTGCCGTTTAGGAACGGGGGGTTTCTCCTCATCCTTCCCGTGCGAGATCGGCGCCCCAACGAGGCTATAACGCTGTCATGCCATAAGAAATGTCCCGGAAGAAGTGCGCGCCGCGTTGGCCGTCCGCGCCGCCCGGCAACGCCAATCTATGCAGGCATTCCTGCGCGGCGAGTTGGAGCGAATCGCGTCGCGTCCCTCGGTCAGCGAGAATCGGGGCGCATCGGGCATCGCCGTTTAATTTTTCCATGTAAAGGAGAGGACAATGGCCGAGAAAAAGCAGGCTAAAAGACCGCAACTCAAACTCTGCGCCGCGGCGTGGACCCTGACCAATTACCCGTCCGAGGCCAAGCAGTGGTCGATGGAGCGCAAAGTCGGTGCGGCCAAGGACGCTGGCTTTGTCGGCTTTAGCGCCGGGGCCGATCCCGAGATCGCCGCGGCGTGCGCCAAACACGGGCTACAGCTCATCGGCGGGGTTGATGTGGCCACAGTAGCGGAAGCCGGTCCGAAATTGGCGGCTTTTAAGGAAGCTGGGGCCGAGCACGTCAACGTCCAGCTCTGCGACCACGACACCGAGATCCGCAAGGCAGTGACCGTGGCGCGGGCGGTGATGAAGGCGGGAAAAGAGCTCGAGCTCAAACCGGCGATTGAATGGCACCGCGACACCTGCACCGAGACGCCGGAGAAGGGGCTGGCGCTGGCGGCCCAGTACGAGAAGCGCTACAAGGAAAAGCTGCGCACCAATTTCGACCACTCGCACCCGGCGATCATCAAACAGCTCCGGCCCGCCAACTTCTGGGAGCGCATGGCCGAATACCGCCCGGACCTGCTCAAAATGAGCGAGTTGATTCACTTCCGCACCTTTACCGGCAGCCATTGCCAGACGCCGGTCACCAATGGCCGCGGGGAGTTGGACGCGGATTTTATCACTTGGCGCGACAACTTCCTCAAGCCCCTGCTCTACCACTGGGTCAAAGGACAGCGCGGCACTACTGAGCTATGGGCGGTCGTCGAGCTGGGGCCGAAGGGTTCGGGCTATGCGCTCGACTGTTTTCCCGACGTGTGGAAGGACGCAATCGCCGCACGCGGCGAGATTGAGAAGGCGTTCAAAGGGGCACTGAGGAAAGCGAAGAGAGAGTGATAGCTGAGCACATGGTCGGAGGGGCAGTTGAGGCAGCGCAGACGCCGGCCCTGCATGCCGCGATGTGCTGTTTTGTGGCGGATTGGTTGGCAAGCCAAGCCGCTACACCGGGATCGGGTTTGGGGCGCATCAATTCCGAGACAACGTTGGTATCGAGCAGGATCATCCCCGCACCTTAACCCAACTGGGGTGGCTCGCGCATCGGCTCGCGTGGCGGTATGTCCAGTTCTACGCCGCCCAAGGGCGCAAATCGAGCGCGTATGGCGCGTACCAGATTGGCAGGGGGCGCAGGCTCGGTGAGTGCCGTGCGCAACTTTGTTTAGACGATTCCCCACGTCACTCGTCCCAACTCGCGCGAGCGCTCCCGCTCGTATGCTGGATCAATGGCGAATTCGCGATCCAGCCACAACACCTCCCGCTGCTCGGGGCTCAGGGCATTGAGCAGCTCAGGCGTCAAGTAGTCCCCCCAGGTAAAGCGGTGGTTGTCGATCGCGTGCGGATGGAACAGCCAGTGGCTCAGATACCGGCAGGCACTGGTGCGGTTGAGCCACGTGGAGTGAAACAGCTTGGCATGGCGCACGATTAGCTGGTGGGGTTCGACCTCTAGGGAAATCTCGTCGTCGAGTGCGACGTCTTCCCAGCCGTCATCAGCCTGCGAACCGGGAATTCCCCGTTCATCCCGCAGCCGGGCGGCCGTCTCCTCGAGAGCGTTGGGTAGCCGAGTGTGACTGCCTGGAACGATGCGCAGACACCCGTTTGTGCGCGAAGCCCCAGAGAAGTAGTGCATGAACTCCGTCCACCCCGGCCCCCCGTCGACGTGCCACCCCACCGATCGGTTCGGGGCCTGCTCGTTGATGCCGCCATTGCGCAGATAGATATCCCTGTCCCCGTTCAGTTGGCGGGCCAACTCGATGATTTCGGGGTGCAGGATGATCTGCATGAACGGCAGGGCGTGATCGAGGGAACACCAGTACGAGTCTTCTAGCTGTGGTCGCAGCCGAAAGTGATTCCTCTTGCTGCCGTCCGCCGGCCCCTCCGTTGGATCTTGGGCCGCCTTTGCGACCGCGGCCATGCACGCCTCGGTGAGACTCGCGGGGAACGGACAGTCGATGATGACGTAGCCGTAAGAGTAATACTGGTCTAATTGTGCTTCGCTGAATTTCATGCTGTTTTCCTCGCGCAGGGTGGCTTCACTGCAACCTCGCGGGCCGCGCCGATGGCAGTGGCGCGGCCGAGGCCGGTCGCCGCGCCAGTGACGATCGCTACCTTGTTTGCGAGTTTCATGCGCCTACTGAGTGGGCCGCATAAAGTGGGCGAAGAAGTCGTTGCCCTTGTCATCGACCACGATAAAGGCCGGGAAGTCCTCGACCTCAATTTGCCAAATGGCCTCCATGCCCAACTCCGGGTATTGCAAGACTTCGACCTTGCGGATGCAGTCTTGGGCCAGCCGTGCGGCCGGTCCGCCGATGGAGCCGAGGTAGAAGCCGCCGTGCTTTTTGCAGGCTTGGGCGACTTGGCGCGAGCGGTTGCCCTTGGCCAGCATGACCATGCTGCCGCCAGCCGCTTGGAACTCATCGACGTACCCATCCATGCGCCCGGCCGTCGTCGGCCCGAACGATCCCGACACATAGCCTTCGGGCGTCTTGGCCGGGCCGGCGTAGTACACGCATTGGTCCTTGAAGTATTGGGGCAGGCCCTCGCCAGCGTTGAGCCGCTCCTTGAGCTTGGCGTGGGCAATATCGCGGGCCACGATCATGGGGCCGGTCAGGGAAAGCCGGGTGCTGACCGGATGCTGGCTGAGAGTGGCGCGGATTTCGTTCATCGGCCGGTTGAGGTCGATAGCGACGACCGCGCCGCCGAGCTGTTCGTCGCTAATTTCGGGTAGGTACTTGACCGGCTCGGTCTCCAAGGCTTCGAGGAAGAGGCCCTCGGCCGTGATCTTGGCGAGGATTTGGCGGTCGGCTGAGCAGGAGACCGCTAGCCCGACCGGGCAGGAAGCCCCGTGCCGCGGCATCCGCACCACCCGCACGTCGTGGCAGAAGTACTTGCCGCCAAACTGCGCCCCAATGCCGATCTCTTGACTCATCTCGAGCACCTCGGCCTCCATCTGTAGGTCGCGGAAGGCTTGGCCGTACTCGTTGCCTTGGGTCGGTAGGCTGTCGAGGTAGCGGGTGCTGGCGAGCTTGGCCAGCTTGAGGGTGTGCTCGGCCGAGGTGCCGCCGATGACTAGGGCGAGGTGGTAGGGCGGGCAGGCGGCCGTGCCGATCATGCGCAGCTTGTCGTCGATAAAGGAGCGCAGCCGCTCTGGGGTCAGCAAAGCCCGGGTCTCTTGGAAGAGGAAGCTCTTGTTGGCCGAGCCGCCGCCTTTGGCCATGAACATGAACTTGTAGGCCATGCCCTGCTCGGCGAAAATCTCGATTTGGGCCGGGAGGTTGGTGCGGGTGTTTTGCTCCTCGAACATACTCAGGGGGGCCAGTTGGCTGTAGCGGAGGTTGGTCTCCCGATAGGCTTGGGCGATGCCGGCCGAGAGCGCGGCCTCGTCGTCGCCTTCGGTCCACACTTGGTGCCCCTTCTTGCCCATGACGATGGCGGTGCCGGTGTCTTGGCACATCGGCAGGATCCAACCAGCGGCGATGTTGGCGTTTTTGAGCATGTCGAGCGCCACGAAGCGGTCGTTGTCCGAGGCTTCCGGGTCGTCGAGGATGCGGCGCAGTTGGGCTAGGTGCCCGGGGCGCAACAGGTGAGCCGAGTCGCGGATGGCTTGGTCGGCGAGCAGGGCTAGGCCCGCGGACGCGACCTTGAGGATCGGGTGGCCCTCAAATTGGCTGGTGGAAACGAAATCAGTGGTCAGCAGGCGATAGGGGGTGGGGTCTTCGCCGAGGGGCAGGAGTTCGCGGTGGGTGTAGCCGTTCATTGAGATCCTCAGTTAGTGGTCAATAGGGAGGTGCTCAACCTATGCTTGCAATGGCTGTTGGCAGCGGCGAGGGTATCGCGGGTAAAGAATCCGCTGGATGCGCTTAGACATGGAATATATTGCAAAAGCGCACTTGGGGGAAAAGGTCGTTGTCCGAAGCGTCCGGGTCGTCGCGGATGCGATTCTCAGACCGCGACCTCTTCGAGCCACGGCAAATCCACCTCAATGCCAAAGCCGGGCGCGTCGCTGGGCACGAGGTAGCCATCTTGGATGGCTGGCGTGCCGGGCAACAGGGTCATTTCGCCGAGCGGCACCCCGGGCGGCGACACGCTTTCCGAGCGCTCGCCCCAGACGATGGCCGGCATGGCAAAAGAAAGGTGCTGGCCGTAGGGGTAGTTCATGCCGCCGTGGGCAATGACCGAGACGCCCGCGGCCTCGGCGAGGTGGCAAATTTTGACCCCGGCCGTTATGCCCCCGGCCCACAGCACGTCCGGTTGCAGGATATCGACGAAGCGACCGTTGAGTGCTTGGGCAAAGGTGCGCGGCAAGTACCAGTGCTCGCCCGCGGCGAGGGTCTGCCAAGGGAGCCGCTGGCGCACTTGGGCGTAGCCGGCCCAATCGTCGGCAGGCAGGTAATCTTCTATCCACTTGAGGCGGTAGGGACGGAGCATCTCGGCGAGGCGGACGAGGTGCTCCACGTCCTGCGACAGCCAGCAGTCGAGGCACAGCTCGATGTCGTCGCCGATGAGCTGGCGCGTACTAGCCACGAGCTCTTCGATTTTCACGAGCCCGTCGAGGCCATCGGCCGCGCCCCACGGGGTGAAGAGCTTGGTCGCCTTAAACCCCAGTTCCATGTACCAAGCCTGTTCAAACCCGGAAGCATAGCAGAAAATTTGCTCCTTTTGCGGGCCGCCGAGCAGCTCGTACACGGGTTTTTGCAGCAGCTTGCCCTTGAGGTCCCACAGCGCGGTGTCCACGGCGCTGATGGCGTAGCTGGCCAGCCCTTGGCCGCCGTAGGGTGCGGTGGAGCGCACCATGACGTCCCACAGCTTTTCCGTGGCCATGCAGTTTTCGCCGGCGAGCAGCGCGGCAAAGTGATCGTTGATGATGGGCAGCACTGGAGGCGAGTGGACGGTCAGCCCGAGGCCCCAGGTGCCGTCCTCGGCCGTGGCCACGCAGGCGATGCGTTGCCAGTCCGGGGAGCCGGTGCGGCCGGCGCGGAAGCGGGCATAGCGGTCAAGCGGGCGGTGCAAGGCGTGGCCGGGGCGTTGGGCAGGGCGCGGGGGCGTCTTCTGGGGGGGCGCGAGCGCGATTTGCGCGGCGCGGATTTCCTTGATTTTCACCGGGGCCTGCTTAGCTGAGTTGGGAAAAGCGGTTGGGGTCAAAGAGGGTCTGGAGGGTTTGGGCGATGCCGGCGCGGGTCACTTGCCGGCCGGCGCGGTGCAGGTCTTGGTATTTTTCGGTTAGGACCTTGGCGAGGATTTCGCGGAAGCGCTGCCACTTGGGGATGAGGTTTTCCAGTACGCGGGCGTCCGAGTTGAAGGGGATGAAGCGGTCGCCGGTCATCTCCAAGCGCATCCGCAGGTCCTGTTCGACCAAGCCCGGATGGTAGTTGAACCACCAGTGGCCAATGACCATGACGTTGTCGTTGTGGCAGGAGAGGACGCTGGCGTCGTATTGGTTGGCGTTGTGGAGCGGCGTGATGAAAAAGGCGTTGTCGGGATGGCGGCGCACCAACTGCTGATAGGGGTACATGTCGGCCAGCCCCACGCCGTCGCCGGCGTCGCGCCACTCGGGCTTGAGCTGGCGGATGGGGCCGGGCATCATAAAAAAGGGCAGCTTAAACTCGCGCAAGGCCGGCAGTACCGCGTAGTGGAGGACGGCGCCTTCGGGGGTGCTGAGGTCGTGGACTTGGCAGTGGGGCGGGAACGAGCACGCGCCGTATGCGACGCTGTGCAGCTTGCCATACCAGTCGGCGAGGAAGCGGCGGATCGCATGGGCTGTGCCGGGCTGGCTGGGGTCGTTGCCAACGGCGTAGCCATAGGCGTTGAGCTGCACGGCCGCACGCGGGTAGTGCAAGACGAGTTCGTCGAGGCGGTAACCGGACAAATAGCACTCGTCCCACTCGCCGCTTTCGTAGTAGGTGCGCTCTTGGTCGTTGAACACGTCTTGGGTGCCGACGATGCGGCGCACGCCGGCCAGCTCCATGCAGCGGCGCTGTAGTTCTGCTGGGTCCGTATCCGCGTAGAACTGGCGCGCTTGGTTGAGCGTGGCGGCGTTGGGGTCGAGGCCGAGGGCTTCTAGGGCTACGACCACGCCGCGACAGCCTTCGTCGAATGGATCGGAAGCAGCGCTGGCAAACAGCTTCTGCCAAGTAAAATCGCCTTGTTGTTCTAGGCTATAGGAGTAGAAGGTAGCCGGGTCGATGTGGCCGGCCGCAAAGAGCTTGCGGCGCACGTAGTGATAGGCGAGCTGCTGGTCGATGCCGTACAGGCAGAGCTGGGGGCCGGCTTGGGGGCCGAGGAGATGGGTGTGCCAGTCGTCCACGATCAGCCGTTGGGCCGAGGTTTCCTCGGCGACGACGTCGGGGATTTGGTCGCGGAATAGGGTGCTCATGGGGGAGGCTCCTGTCGGGTAAGGGCCATAACAGTAGGCCAAGAGCAACAGGGCGTCAAAGTTGCCCTTATATGCCGACGGCCCAAGAGCTTTCGCCGTTACTGCGTCGCGTATTATTTTTTTGCAACAACAACGAGGTTTTATATGGCTACAACAGTTACTTTAGACTCGAAAATGGTCCAGGCCATCCAGCAGGAGACAAAGCAAAAAAGCAAAGCCTCGGCCGTGCGCATGGCATTAAATGAATACCTGCGTTGGCAAAAGCTCCGCCAACTAGCCGATCTAGCCGGTACTGTTGAGCTACGCTATTCCAACGACGAGTTGGAGGCGATGTAAGAGTCTGGTCTCCACAAATAGGTGTCTGTGAGATTAGAAGCTGTTTCAAAACTAGCGTCGGGTCGCATCAAGGATCGTCAAGTGCCTTCGCATGGAGCGTTTTTCATCGGGCGAGACGCTTTTGAGCCGACGCTTTTTCTTCACACAAGGAACCGAATCCGGAGTTTTGGGACCACTTCCTACGTATCCTGCCTCAAAGGGATTCGCGAAAGGAAGTTGACGAAATACAATGTCTTCTGCTCGGCGTTGAGTCTCTTTGGGAAGAGATGCAAGTTCCTTCAAGAATGTCTTTGTGTAATCAACCTTCCAGTCCATCTTTTAATGCTCTATAGTGATGATAGGCACTCTCTCCTGTAAGACGTTCCTCGTCTTGTACTTCATCTATTAGTTGTGCGAGACCATAATTTTCAATGACTTCTTCTATACGCTCAAATTCCGGCAGCGGAATCTGCACGGCTATTGGATTTTGGTTCTCATCGAGAACGTAATGCTTGTGAATTTCCAACATTTTTATTTCCCATTCGGCAGTGGGTTGTAAGAGTCCGTCACGTCGCCTTCCATTGTAAGCTACCCAGCGACCTCACTTTCAACCAGCGCCTCAATGCGCACCGGGCAGACCTTGAGCTCGGCGGTGTCGGTGACCGGGTCGTACCCGGAGCCGGTGAGGACGTTGATCGGCACGTCGTTAAAGCTGAAGCTGGCAAAGACCGTGCCGCGCGGCGAGCGGGTGGTGGCCCGGAGGCGGATTTCGATGGCACCGCGTGCGCTCGATAGGCGGCACAAGCCCCCGTCTTCGAGGCCCCACGCGGCGAGGTCTGCGGGGTGGATTTCGAGGCGTTCTTCGGCGAGCAGGTAGTCGATGCCTTGGGCGCGGCCGGTCTGGGTGCGGGTGTGGTACGATTGGAGGCGGCGGCCGGTCGTCAGCCAGACCGGGAACTCGGCCGAAAGGGTCTCAGCTGGGTCGCGGTAGCGGATGATTTTGAAAAGGCCGCGGCCGTTTTTGAAGGCCCCCTCGTGCAAAATCGGCGTCCCCGGATGGCCCTTTGCGGGCACGGGCCAGTGGTACTCGCCCTTGTCGATTCGGTCCCAATTGAGGCCGGCGTAGATGGGCGAGAGCCCGCACAGTTCGTTGAACACTTCCTCGGCCGAAGTGTAGTCGAAGCCGCTAAACCCGAGCCGCTGGGCGAGCTGGCTTATGATCCACCAGTCGGGTTTGGCCTCGCCGGGCGGGGGCACGGCGCGGCGCAGGCGCTGGACCCGGCGCTCGGTGTTGGTGCAGACCCCGTCGGTCTCGGCAAAGGCGCTGGCCGGGAAGACCACGTCGGCCAGCGCGGCCGTCTCGGTGAGGAAGATGTCGATGACCACGAGGTGATCCAAGCTCTTGAGCGCGTGCTCGCAGTGCTGGCGGTCCGGGTCGGAGACGACGGTGTTTTCGCCGTCGATAATCATGGCAAAAATCTCGCTGCCGCAGCGGTTGAGCGCTTGCACCTTGGTGATGCCTTTGTCCGGGTCCATGTCCCGCCCGTAGAGCGCGGTGAATTTTTCCCTGCTTTCAGGCAGGTCCACCGGCTGGAAGCCGGGATAGTTCGAGGGAATGGCCCCGGAGTCGCCGGCACCTTGGATGTTGTTCTGCCCTCGCATGGGGTTGATGCCGGTGCCCTCGCGGCCGACGTTGCCGGTTAGCAGGGCGAGATTGCACAGGCTCTGGACGTTGTCCACGCCGCAGATGTGCTCGGTGATGCCGAGGGTGTAGTAGATGGCGGCCTTGTCGGCGGCCCCGTACCAACGGGCGGCCCGTTCAATGTCGGCCGCCGGCACCTCGGTGATGGTCGAAGCCCATTCGGGCGTGAATTCCACGACGTGCTCTAGGAACGGCTCAAAGTCGGCCGTGCGCCCCGCCATAAAGGCGCGATCGGCCAAGTCGTCGCGGACGATCACGTGCGCCATAGCCAACAGCAAGGCCACGTCCGAGCCGACGCGGATGGGCAGGTACAGGTCGGCCATGTGCGCGAGCTCGATCTTGCGCGGGTCGGCGACGATCATCTTGGCCCCTCGCTTGAGGGCCTTTTTGATGCGGGTCGCCGCCACCGGGTGGCACTCGGTCATGTTGGTGCCGATGCAGAAGATCAAGTCCGGTTTTTCCATGTCGGCCAAGGGGTTCGACATGGCACCGCGTCCGATGGTGGCTGCCAGACCGGCAACCGTGGGCGCGTGTCAGGCACGGCTACAGTTGTCTATGTAGTGCGTGCCATAGCCCCGGCGGATGAACTTCTGCAAGCAGTAGTTGGCCTCCGAAGGCGTGCGGCCGGAGGCGACGCCGTAGATGGCGTGGCGACCGCGCTCGGCGAGCACCTTGGCAAAGCCTTGGGCGGCGCGGTCGAGCGCAGTGTCCCAATCGGCGGGATGGAGCTGGTCGTCCTCGCTGCGGACTAGGGGCCTTGTGAGCCGGTCGCGGTGCTGGACGAAATCAAAGGCGAACTGGCCCTTGACGCACAGTGCGCCCTCGTTGGCCGGGCCGTCCATCGCCGGTTGGATGCCGACGAGTTTATCTCCTTTGGACAGCAGATCCACCGCGCAACCAACGCCGCAGTACGGGCAGACTGAGCGGGTCTTTTCAATCTCGCCGGGCAGGTTGGCGGCGCGCAGGGCCTTTTTGTCGGCGAGGGCACCGGTGGGGCAGGTCTGGACGCATTGGCCGCAGAAGGTGCAGGACGAATCCTTGAGCAGGCCATTGAACTCGGTGGTGATCTGCTTGTGGAAGCCGCGCCCCATGGCGGCAATGGCGTGGTCGCCTTCCTGCTCGGCGCAGACGCGGACGCAGCGGTTGCACGAGATGCACAAGTCGTAGTCGCGCAAGATGAAGGGGTTGTCGTCGGTGGGATGCGACTGCCCGGACTGGGCCCCTTGGAAGCGGCCGGAGCGGGCTTGGTAGCGCTCGACGAGGTCGGTTAGCTCTTGCGAAGCGTATCCGCGCAGGGGATCCACCTCGACTGCGCGGTTTTCCGAGACGAGCATTTCGAGCAGGGTCTTGCGGTGCTTTTCGAGGGCCGTGGTCGCCGTTTTGACGACCGTGCCGGGCATGGCTTGGGCCGTGCAGGAGGCGACCGGATTGCGCGCCCCTTCGATTTCGACCACGCAGAGCCGACAGGCCCCAAAAGGTTCTAGGCGCGGATCGTAGCACAGGGTGGGAATGTGCCGGCCATGGCGTTGGGCGACCTCGTACAGGGTCTCGCCAAGAGCAAAGGAGACTTCTTTGCCATCTAAGGTCAGGGTGGGTTGTTTCCCATTGGTATTCATGGTAAGGCCCTCGTTCAGGCGCAGACGCGCTGGGCTACTTGGTCTGGAAAGTACTTGAGGAGGCTATCGGTGATAAAGGGAGCGGCCATGCCGAGGCCGCAGGCGCTGGTGGCCTTCATGGTGTCGCCGATGTCTGTTACTTCGGTGCGCCACGCGGCTAGGTCTGCTGGCCCGTCGCCATTGAGCCGCTCGGTCAGCCGCTGGGTGCCAATGCGGCAGGGGAAGCACTTGCCGCAGGACTCTTCGGCGAAGAAGGCCATGGCTTGGCGGGCGATGGCCACCATGTCGCGGCGGTCGTCAAAGGCCATGATGCCGCCCGCGCCGAGCATAGAGCCGCGGGCGCGGATGGCCGGCTCGTCGAGGGTGACGGAGAGGTCGTCGCTGGCGAGAAAGCCGCCGGAGAGGCCGGCCATAGTAACGGCTTGGATTGGACGGCCGCGGCTTGGCCCGCCGGCCCACTCGTGGAGTAGGGTGGGAAGCGGCAGGCCCAAGGGGACTTCGTAGTTGCCCGGCCGCTGCACGTCGCCCGACAGGCTGATGACCTTGGTGCCCGGGTGGCCGTCGAGACCCAGCGCGCGATACCACGCGGCCCCGCGCCGCACGATCGGGGGCACCGAGGCCAAGGTTTCGACGTTGTTGACGGCCGTGGGCAGGTTTGCAAAGCCGTGCGTCACCGGGAAGGGCGGGCGGTTGCGCGGGTAGGGGTGTTTGCCTTCGAGGCTGTTGAGCAAAGAGCCTTCCTCGCCGCAGATATAAGCCCCGGCGCCGCGGCGGATGTGGAGCGCACAGGAGAAGTTGCTGCCGAGGATGTGCTCGCCGATTAAGTTGGCGGCGCGGGCCTCGGCCAGTGCGTTGGCGAGAATGGCGTGGATTTCTGGGTATTCGTAGCGCAAATAGATAAAGGCGCGGGTAGCGCCGGTGGCGTACGCGGCGAGGAGCATGCCCTCGATGACCGCGTGTGGGTCCCATTCGAGGAGGGCGCGGTCCTTAAAGCAGCCCGGCTCGCCCTCGTCGGCATTGCAGACGACGGTTTTGGGTGCGCCCGGGGCCTCGGCAACGGCCTGCCACTTCTGGCCGGTGGGAAAGCCCGCGCCGCCCCGGCCGGCGAGTTGACTGTCGGCAATGAGGGCTACCAGTTCGGCTGGCTTCCCGGCGAAGGCTTGTTGCAGTGCTTGGTAGCCGCCGCTTTGGCGATAGCCGGACAGGGTGGCGCGGCCCGGAGCGCGGATGTCGGCGAAGACGCATTCCTCATAGCCGCCGGGATTGGGCACGGGCCGGGGCGAGGGGCTGGGCGCAAGGCCGTCCGCAGCGGTCCCGACCAGCACCTGATGGCCTTGGAGGACCGGAATGGGATCGTCGCAGCGACCGGCGCACGGCATGGGCGTGGCGTTGGCGAGGCTGGCGCAGAGCGCGTCGGCTCCGCGCAGCGCGCAGATCGGACCGGTGCAGACGCGCGGGGCGCTTTGGCCGGGTGCTTGGCGGGCGAAGTGGTGGTAAAAGGTGACGGTGGCAAAAAGCTCGGCGAGGGGGATTTTCAGGCCCGTTGATACGGCCTCGATCGCTTCTTCCGACAAATAGCTGTCGCGGTCGTGGAAGGCGTGCAGGAGCGGCAACAGGGGCGCAGTTTCGTCCTGCCACTGTGCGACGAGCGCGGCGTCTGGGGAGATCAAGCTAGGGACCTTGCGGAAGCTGCCGCCGACGTAGGATGAGGCGGCTGAGTTGAAGTCTATTGCTATTTGGATAACTATAGGCGTTGCGCCAACTGAGGGCAATTCATCTACATCAATTATCCTGCATGGCTTCCAGCATAAGGGCGCGCAATTCGCGGTCAACCTCGATCCCGAATGCCTTGAAAGGTTTGACGCGGTTTTGTTATATACGCATTTTAACCCTATAAAAATATGCGTGTAAGAGTTTTGTCACGGTTATATTAGGTGCGTAGAGGAATGACGTGTTTCGAGCCGCAATTTGCAATCTGAAGACTTGGCAGACCAAGCCAAAGCGCAAACCGCTGGTGGTTCGGGGTGCCCGGCAGGTGGGGAAGACCTACCTGATCCGGCAATTTGGCCACGAGTGCTTCCACAATACGGTGGAGTTGAACTTCGAGAGACAACCCGAGCTGGCACAGCTATTTGCGTCCAAAGACCCCAACGAGGTCCTCCCGTTGATCGAGTTGCAGTACAACGCAGCTATCAACCCCGGGGGAACGCTCCTGTTCCTCGACGAGATCCAAGCGGCACCACAGGTCTTTGAGGTGCTGCGCTACTTCTTTGAGGAACGGCCCGATATCCACGTCATCGCCGCGGGTTCACTGCTCGAATTCGCGCTGGCCGAACCATCCTTTGCAGTGCCTGTTGGCCGCATTGAATACTTGTACCTCGGTCCTATGACCTTTGAGGAATTTCTGCTGGCCCAAGGCAAAGAGCGCCTCGTTTCTTTTCTTCGTTCCTTTGAGTTCCCCGCCACCATACCCGACCCTTTGCACCGTCAGCTACTGGACGCCGTGCGGCAGTACCTCGTGGTGGGCGGGATGCCGGCCAGCGTGTTTGCCTACACCCAGTCCGCGTCGCTTGCCGATACCGAGTCTGAGAAACAATCGATCCTCGAGACCTTTGTCGAGGATTTTGGCAAATACGCGCGCAGGGCCGATCCCGACCGGCTGCGCAAGGTCTTCACCCGTCTCCCGCTGCTGATTGGTCGGCGGCTGAAATACGCCCATATTGACCGGGACGATCAGGCGAGAAACCTGGCCCATGCCTTGTCGTTGTTGTGCAAGGCCCTCGTCGCTTGGCGCGTCCATCACAGCGCCTGTAACGGCGTCCCGCTGCGGGCGGAAATCAAAGAGACCGCGTTTAAGCCGCTGTTGCTCGACGTCGGCTTGATGTCCAGCGCCTGCGGCCTCAACCTGCTGGACTTTACCAGCGCAGACGTGCTGCAAGTGAACCAAGGGAGTGTCTGCGAGCAGTTTGTCGGACAACATTTGCTCTACGGGCAGCCTTCCTTCGTCAGGCCGGAGCTGTTCTTCTGGATGCGGGAGAAGCCATCTTCCAATGCCGAAGTCGATTACGCGATCAGCATGGGTACTAAAATCATCCCCGTCGAAGTCAAGGCGGGCAAGACCGGCACGCTCAAGTCGTTGCAGGTCTTTCTCAAGATCAAGGCACAGAAAATAGGGGTGCGCGTGAACAGCGCTCCTCCCACTAGGCATACGGCCAACTATGCCTTGCCCGGGATGGCGGACCAATCCTTTGAATTGGTCTCGATCCCTTTCTACCTAGTGGGGCAATTGCGTCGGTTATTAGGCGAAAAACAAAGCGGCGGCTAGTGCATTGTGCGAATTTGGCTGACTCGTGAGCATGCCCTTTATTTTGTCTTAATCCGCGAAGATAGGGAACGTTCGCCGCCTTTACACATTGCTATGGACCCAAGCCTTTCGCCTCGCTGCCTTTCGCTCGACCTCGAAGTCGGCAAGCAAAATCGCCGCATTCATGCCTTCGCCGCGGTGCGCTTGGATGTCGAGCAACCGCTGGTCTTCCACGGCGGCGACTTGGCGGCAGCGTTGGCAGCACTCGACGAATTCGCTGATGGCGCGGACTTCCTGCTCGGCCACAACCTAATCGCTTTCGATCGGCCCCAGCTAAAAGCAGCCAAGCCCGATCTGCGGCTGTTGAAGCTGCCGGCGGTGGATACGCTGCGGCTCAACCCCCTCGCCTTTCCCCGCAATCCCTATCACCACCTCGTCAAACACTATCAGGACGGACAGCTCAAACGCGGGCGACGGAACGACCCGGAACTCGATGCCCGGCTCGCGCTAGAGGTCTTTGGCGATCAGCAAACCGCGTTACGCAATGCGCCGCGTGGCTTGCTCGCCGCGTGGCATTGGCTGACCGGAACAGGCGCGGGATTCGACGCTGTTTTCACCGACATACGGGACGCGCGCCGGCCAACCGACGCGGCCGCAAAAGCGGCGATCGGCGAGCAGCTTGCGGGCAATGCCTGTCAGAATCGCGGTCGGGATGTTCTCGAGCATGTCGCCCAAAGCGGTTGGCCGCTAGCGTACGCGCTGGCTTGGCTGTCCGTTGCGGGCGGCAATTCCGTGATGCCGCCGTGGGTTCGACATCAGTTCCCAGAAGCCGGTACGCTGGTTCGCCGACTACGGGATGTGTCCTGCGGCGCGGCGGACTGCGATTGGTGCCGGGAGAGACACGACGCGCGCAAGGAGCTTAAACGCTGGTTCGGTTTTGACGATTTTCGCCCGGAGCCGCTCGACGAGGCCGGCCGGCCCATGCAGCAGGTCATCGTCGAGGCGGCAATGGCCGGAGAGCACGTTCTGGGGATTCTGCCCACCGGCACCGGCAAGTCGCTCTGCTACCAGATCCCGGCCCTGTCCCGCTACGACAAAATCGGCGCTCTCACGGTGGTTATTTCGCCCCTCGTAGCGCTCATGGCCGATCAGGTGGCGGGGCTGGAGGCTCGTGGAATCGGCTCGTGCGTGGCCATCAACGGGTTGCTGTCCATGCCCGAGCGGGCCGATGCGCTGGAGCGGGTGCGCTTGGGGGATGCAGGTATTCTCGTCATCTCGCCGGAGCAACTCCGCAACCGCTCCCTGCGCCGTGCGCTCGATCAACGCGAGATCGGGGCTTGGGTGCTGGACGAAGCCCATTGTCTCTCGAAGTGGGGGCACGACTTTCGCCCGGATTATCGCTACGTGGGGCGCTTCATCCGCGAAAAGGCGGGACAGGACCCGATCCCGCCGGTGCTGTGCCTAACTGCAACCGCCAAGCCCGATGTAGTAGCGGACATTGAGCAGCATTTCCAGGACGAGCTCGATACAGGACTGAAGGTTTTGGACGGCGGTGCCCAGCGCACCAATCTGGACTTCACAGTGGTGCCGACGACCGGGGGAGAGAAATTCGCGCATATCCATCAGCTTCTGATGGCCGACCTGCCGCCGGATGCGCCCGGCGGTGCCATTGTCTATTGTGCGACGCGCAAGCGGACCGAAGAGGTGGCCGAGTTTTTGCAGAACAAGGAGCTCGCGGCAGACTACTTCCACTCCAAGCTGTCGCCGGAGACCAAGAAGGATGTGCAGCGGCGCTTCATCGGCGGCGATCTGCGCGTGATCGCGGCTACCAATGCCTTTGGCATGGGCATTGACAAGCCAGACGTGCGACTGGTGATCCACGCCGACATCCCGGGGTCGCTGGAGAACTACATGCAGGAGGCCGGCCGCGCCGGCCGCGACCGTGATATGGCTCGTTGCGTACTGCTCTATGCGACGGATGACGTGGAGAGACAGTTCGGCCTGTCGGCGAGTTCGCGGCTCACTCGGCGAGAGATTCACGGCGTGCTGAGATCCCTGCGCAACTTGGACCGGAAGAAGCGTCTGAAAGGCGAGGTCGTGGCTACCACCGGCGAGATCCTCGACGAGGACGAGGAAAAGGTCTTTGAGCGGGACTCCGCCACCGACGATACCCGCGTACGAACCGCCATATCTTGGCTTGAGGAGGCGGTGCTGCTGACCCGGGAAGAGAACCAAGTGCAGGTGTTTCCTTCGTCTCTGCGGGTGGACTCGGTGAAGGAAGCACGCCGTCGGTTGGCAAAGGCGTCCGCGACCGATGACTACCGGCAACGGCTGCTCAGAATCGCCGAGACGCTGATTGACGCCGACCCCGACGAGGGCATCTCTACCGACGCTCTGATGGGCGTATCCGGCCTGAGTGCCGAAGGTGTGCGCGCTGCCCTGTACGACTTGGAGCGGCTGGGTATCGCCCGCAACGATACGGCTCTGACCGCCTTTGTCCACGCGGGGGTGGAGCGCAACTCGCGGAAGCGCTTTGATGAGGCGGCGGAATTGGAGACCGCCCTGATCGCGCAGATGCGCGAGGCCGCACCGGATATGGACAAGGGAGACACCGCACCCCTGCATTTGCGCGTGGCCGCGCAAACCCTGCGCGATGCGGGAGTGGCTGATCCGCTGCCGGAACGGCTGCGGCGCATTCTCCGCAGCATCGCCCGCGACGGGCGCGGCGAAGGGGGCGGCACTGGCAGCATCGGAATGCAACAGCGGGATGCGGAAACGGTGCAGGTGACGCTGCGGCGCACGTGGGCGGATTTGGAGGAGCTCGCGTCGCGCCGACGCAATGGGGCCAAGCTCCTGCTGAATCACTTGCTCGCTTGCCTGCCGCCTCGGAGTCGGGGCACGGACTTGCTGGCTGAGACCACCCTCGGCAAGCTGTTGGAAGCGATTACGTCCGACCTGTTTCTAAAGAGCAAAAATCCCGAGAAGTTGCTGGACCGCGCCCTGTTATGGCTACACGAGCAGGAGGTCATTCGCCTGCACAAAGGTCTAGCGGTATTCCGTCCGGCCATGACCATCCGGCTAGCTGAAGAGAGGCGCGGCTTTGCCAACGCCGACTTTGAGCCGCTTAAGCTCCACTACAAGGGGCAGGTACTGCAGATCCACGTGATGGCGGAGTTTGCCGAGCGGGGCTGCGAGGCCATAACCGATGCCATGCGTATGGCCATGGACTACTTCAGCCTAACAGAGGAGGAATTCCTCGGCCGTTGGATGCCAGAGCGGGACAAGGAGACTGAGCGGCAGACCACGCCCGAATCGTGGCGAGCCATCGTCGAAAGCCTGAAGAATCCCATCCAGCAACGCATCGTCGCGGATGATCGAGAGCAGACAAACGTGCTGGTGCTGGCTGGTCCCGGTTCCGGCAAGACGCGAGTGCTAGTGCATCGCATCGCCTATCTGGTGCGCGTAAGGCGCGAGAATCCCCGCGGCATCCTAGCTTTGGCCTACAACCGGCACGCAGCGGTCGAGATCCGGCGACGCCTCATGGATTTGATCGGCGACGACGCCCGCGGGATAACCGTGCTCACCTGTCATGCGCTGGCCATGCGCATAGTCGGCGTCAGCTTCGAGGAGCGGGAGAGGAAGCTACTGGACGATGGTGCATTCCGGGAGGTGTTGCGCCAAGCCGTGGCGCTGTTGCGCGGCGAGGGGCTGGAGCCGGAGGAAGCCGACGATCAGCGGGAACGACTCCTCGCGGGTTTCCGCTGGATACTCGTGGACGAATACCAAGACATCGGGGCGGATCAATACGAGTTGATATCGGCCTTGGCCGGCCGGACCCTAAAGGATGAGGATCGCAAGCTCACCCTCTTCTCAGTAGGCGACGACGATCAGAACATCTACGCCTTCAATGGCGCTTCAGTGGAGTTCATTCGCCGTTTTGAAGCGGATTACGGGCCGAAGCCCACCTACTTAATCGACAACTACCGTTCCACCGGCCACATCATCGCAGCGGCCAATGCGTTGATCGCGCCGGCTCGACAACGGCTTAAAACCGGACATCCCATCCGCATCAACCGGGCCCGTGCGAAAAATCCGCCGGGCGGGGACTGGTGTGCGTTAGACTCGGTCGCTCAAGGCCGGGTACAACTTCTGCCGGCGCGGCACGACCCGATCTCGCAAGCGCAGGTGGCGATGCTGGAGTTGCAGCGCCTCGCCACCCTCTCACCGGACTGGGACTGGTCCCAGTGCGCGGTGATCGCCCGCGAATGGAAGTATCTGGATCCGGTCCGCGCCTTCTGCGAACTCCACCGCATCCCGGCGCAGATGGGGAACGAAGAAATCCCGAGCTTCTGGCACCTGCGAGAAACCCGAACGCTTGTCGAATGGCTGCGCGGACGCGAGACCCGGATCGTGGGCAGTGCTGAGCTGAGGGATTGGCTGGACGCGCAAACGCCCGGCCCATGGAACGACCTGCTGCGGCAAGCCCTAGACGAGCGTTCCCTAGAAACCAGCGACGCGGAAATGCCGGTGGACCACTTCATTGAGTGGCTGGCCGAGTGGGGGCGAGACATACGCCGCCGCCAGCGCGGGCTCTTGCTGCTGACCGCACACCGCGCCAAGGGATTGGAGTTCGACCACGTGGCCGTGCTCGACGGAGGCTGGGACAAAGTCGATAAGGGCGAGGACCCGGACGCGTCGCGTAGGCTCTACTACGTGGCCATGACGCGCGCCCGGCAGACCCTTGCGCTCGTGCGTTTTCAAGGATCGCGCCCCGCAGTAGGGACTGGGCGGCCTGATTTTGTAAAGGAGCCTGAACCGCCGGCATACTTGGGGCGCTTGCACCCGCTGCCGTATGCCCTTCCGAACAACGGCTCGATTTTGCACCGCACGTCCGATGGCTTGCAACCGGAAACCTTGGAACTCTCGCGTCAATATCGGCGGCCCAGCCTGGGCGAAGTCTATTTGGGCTTTGCCGGGCGTCTGCACGCCAATCATCCGTTGCATCGTGCGATTGCCTCTTTGTCGCCCGGCGATCGCTTGGAAGCGCGGATTGCCCAAACAGGCTCTTGGGAATTGCTAGACCGGTCGGGGATGGTGGTGGGTCGCCTTGCCCGAGCCTTTGAACCCCCACCGGGAACGCGGTGCAGGTCCGCCGCGGTTTTCGCTGTGGTGGCTTGGAGCCGCGAAGCGTCGGAGCCGCAGTACCGCGATCGTGCGAAATGCGATGCTTGGGAGGTCGTGGTGCCGGAGCTGGTGTTTGAGCCGGAGCGCGAATAATCCGCCGGCGACTAGCCCCGCGCCGCGGATTCGCGTCGCATGGTACTCGCGGGGGCAAGTTGACAGCCTGTGTGGGAGCGGCCTTATTTGCGCTCCAACCAACAGCCAAAGGAGCCTGAGAAATGCCGGATGTTATCGTCGTAGGAGATGGGCCGGGCGGATTGAGCGCCGCGCTCTTTCTCGCCAAAAACGACATGAGCGTCACCGTCTTCGGCCAAGACAAGACCCTGATGCACAAGGCCATGCTGTACAATTATTTGGGCATTCCCAAGATCGCCGGACCCGAGTTCCAGCAGATCGGCCGCGAGCAGGTGCGCGGCTTTGGCGGGGAGATTCAGGACACTGAAGTCAGCCGCGTCGAAAAGGGCGAGGGGGGCTTTGCTGTCGAGACCGCTGATGGCCAAAGTCACGAGGCCAAGTACCTGATCTTGGCTACCGGGCCGAGCAACCCGCTGGCCGACCGCCTAGGCGTGGCCAAAGAAGCCGACGGGTTGGTGGCCGACCGCCATGGCCGCACCGCGGTCGAAGGGCTGTACGTCATTGGCTGGAGCACCCGCCTGAAGAAGATTCAGGCCATTATCTCGGCCGGCGACGGGGCCTGCGCCGCGCTGGACATCCTCTCGGCCAAGGCTGGCGAGGACATCCACGACTTCGACCTGATCGAAGACGAGTAGGCTAAAGCGAGACGACGCGCCCTTCTATGGCGGATTGGGTGGCCGCGAGCGTCACGGCTAAGGTTTTGACCGCCTCTGCGTAGGAGCAACGGATGCCGGCGGCATCGCCGCTCTGCACGGCTTGGAGAAAGGCGCGATCCTCGGCTTGCGTTGGGTTGTTGCCCAGCGCGACGACTTCCCGGCCGCTGGGGCGGTCGATGGTGAGCGCGCCGGAGGCGAGGCGCAGGACTTGGTTTTTCTGGTAAATGTCCAAGCCCACCTGCCCGCCGGCCGAGAGCATACAGGCCGAGGTGATGCTGGCCACTGCGCCGCTTTGGAAGCGGAGATTGGTGACCGAGGCGTCGTGGACATCGTAGTTTGGCACGTCTTCCATCAGGCCGGTGCGCGCCATCGCGTGGACGCTCTCCACCTCTCCTATCAGGTAGCGGGCCAAGTCGAAAATGTGCGTGGTTTGCTCGACGATCTGGCCGCCGCTCTCGGCCAACACCCGCCACCAAGACACCCCGGGCATGCCGCCGGTCCAAGCGCCGAGGGCAAAGCCCACCGGCTCGTCGCCGAGGCATGCGATTGCTTGGGCGGTCGTGTCCATGTAGCGCCAGTGATAGCCCACGGCGCTGATCAGGTTTTGGTGGCCGATGGCCGCTGCAACGGCGCGGGCTTGTTCGAGAGAAGTCGCCACGGGTTTTTCCACGAAAATGGGCAAGCCGCGCTCAATGGCCGCTAGTTCGGGCTGGGCGTGGGCAAAAGGCGGCAGGCAGATATAGACCGCGTCGAGGGCCTCGCTGTCGTACAGGGCCTCGTAGTGGCCGTAGGCCCGGCCGCCGTACTCGCTGGCCGCAGCGAGGGCCTTTTCCTCAACTACGTCGCAAAAGGCAATGAGTTCGGCCTCGTCGAGCTGGGCGAGGGTGCGTAGGTGGTGGTTGGCGATGCCGCCCGTGCCGACAAAGCCGATTCTGACCGTCATAGCGACCTCCTTTTACCAGATTCAATGATGGGCAAGGTGTTATACAGCGCGGTGGGGCCGCTGTCAAGCTGAGTATCATGGCTGGACAGGGTGGACGAGGTCGGCTGACGCGCAAGATCGGCGTCGTGGCCGCTGGGCGCACGGCCAATACCGCCAGCATCATAGCTGTCTATGCGCTGATTGCCCGCACTTGGCCCCCGGAAGAATGCGGGCTTTTTATGGCGGTCTGGGTGGTGGGCAACGCCCTGATCCCGGTGTTTTTGCTCGGGCTGCCCACGAGTTTGCTCTACTTCTTTCCCCGGCAGCGCGAGCCGCGCTTGCTCGTCGGCCAAGTGCTGAGGTGCTTGGCGGCGTCGGGCTTGGCATTGGCCGGAATCCTGTGGTTGTGGGGGCCGCAGTTGGCCGCGGTGCTGGTGCAAGAGGCCAGCGATAGCGAGCAGGTTGCCGCGTACCTGCTGCCGTTCTTGCCCTATCTCTTTGCGGTGATCGCCGCCGGTGGCGCCGAAGCGGCCTTGGTGGCCGCCGACCGCGAGCACTATTTGGCGTGGCTGCAACTGGCTATGGGCGGCGCATTAGTCGCTGGTGCAGGGGGTGCTCTATGGCTGGGCTGGATGCCCGCGCAGGTACTGGCGCTGTTTTCCGGGTTGGGCGTGTTGCGCTTGCTCGCCATCTGCGGACTGGTGCGCTTGGCATTGGGCGGCGGGCACTGGTGGGGGTGGGAAGGGTTAGGTGAGTTGATGCGCTATACGCGCTCGGTTGGTTTTAGCGACGCAGTAGGCAGCCTCTCGCGCTATGTCGATCGCTTTGTGGTAATGCACTTCTTCGCGGCCGGCGCGTTTGCCGAATACCACTTCGGGGCCATTGAGGTGCCGATCAGCCTGCTGCTGTCGGCGGTGACATCCGTGTTGATCCCGGAGGTCAGTCGGCTCTTTCAGGCGGGACAGCTCGGCCAGATACTGGCGCTGTGGCAGCGCGCGGTCTCGCGCTTGGCCCTGTTGGTGTTGCCGCTGGCGGCCTTCCTGCTCGCTTTTGCCGGGCCGCTAATCGGCTGGCTCTTCCCGGAATACGACCGCTCGGCTTGGGTTTTCCGCATCTATCTATTGGTGCTGCCGCTGCGCTGCGCCGCGTACAATCCGCTGCTGGTGGGCATGGGCAAGGCCCGCTGGGCCCTGTGGGGTAGCGCGGGGGATATGTGCTGCAATATCGGCTTGAGCTTGGCGCTCGTTGGGTACTTGCAGGGGGTGCGCCCGGAGTGGGCCTTCCTCGGCCCGGCCGTGGCTACCACCTTGGTGACGTACTTACAGGTGGCCTTCTTGTTGGCGGCTATTGGCTGGCACTTGCGCTGTGATTGGTATCGGCTCCTGCCGTGGGGCCGCTTGCTGAGGATCGGCGCGAGTGCCGCAGCGGCCGCAGCGATCAGCCGCTGGATTAGCGCGGGCTTGGGCGGCGACTTTTTGCAGGTACTCGTAGGGGGGGGGTGCTTTGCGGTGCTGATAGCCGTCTTGACTTGGGCCTACCCGCAAGACCGCGCAGAACTAGTGCACACTTGGCGGGCGTTGACTGGTGTGCGTTAGGCGCTGAGCAGGGCGCTGGCGATTTCCTCCCATTCTGCGGGCAGCGACGCCTCGCTATGGGGCTTGCTCGCCCGCCGGTACCAATAGCCGGCGTTGTTTTCGTCGCCCTCGACCCGGTGTAAATTAAGCGTGAACCCAAGCTCCGGTGGGGTCGGGTGCTTGTTGGGCGAGTTCGTGGGCTTTGTCCCATTGGCCCTTGGCCTCGTACCAGAGTGCTTGCAGGGCGTGGGAGGTCGCCGGTGGGGTTTGTTCTTGGAGGCTCAGTTTGAAGGTTTTGAGGTCCATAGCGGAAGGCTCCGGTTGTCGTGGAGCCTTTAATATAAGGTATAGCGGCGCGGCCATCCACCGGGGTGCCCGCCTTGCCAAAAAAGCGCGGAACCCGCTATATTTAGGGCCTTTAACTTAATACTAAACAAGGAATTGGGCAAAGATATGCCAGTAGGAGTGGGCTTGATCGGTTTGGGCACGGTCGGCAGCGGCGTGGTCGAGTTGTTGCAGGATGCGCCCGCGTCGCTGCGGCGGCGCAAGCACGTGGATTTCGCATTGCAGCGCGTGGCCGTGCGGACCTTGGACAAACCGCGGAGCCCCGCCCTAGCCCCGGCGCTGTTGACCACAGACGCCGGCGCGGTCGTAGCCGACCCGGATGTGCAACTGGTGGTGGAACTGACCGGCGCACCCCCGGCCTTTGAGTGGGTCCGCGAGGCCCTGCGGCAGGGCAAGGACGTGGTGACGGCCAACAAGGCCCTGCTCGCCGAGCGCGGCGAGGAGCTTTTTGAACTGGCGCTGGCCAATGGGGCGGATTTGATGTTTGAAGCCAGCGTCGCGGCCGGCATTCCCATCATCCGCTCGTTGCGCACTGGCTTGGTGGCCAATCGGGTTGAGTCCCTGTACGGCATTCTCAACGGCACCACCAACTACATGCTCACGCGCATGAGCCGCGGCGCGGGCGACTACGCGGCCGTCCTCAAAGAAGCCCAAGACCAAGGCTACGCCGAGCCCGACCCGACCATGGACGTGAGCGGCATGGACGCCGCGCAGAAGTTGGCGATCCTCTGCCGCATTGGCTTTCACTGCACGGGCACGGGCCGCGACGTATTTTGCGAGGGCATTGAGCAGATCGAGAGCCGGGACATTGAATACGCCCGCGAGCTGGGGTATGCGATCAAGCTGCTGGCCATTGCCAAGCAGCAGGACGGGCGCGTTGAGGCCCGGGTGCATCCGGCCATGGTGCCACAGGACGCGCTGTTGGCCAACATCCACGACGAATTCAACGCCATTCAGGTGCAGGGGTCTGCGGTGGGGCCGCAAGTGTTTTCCGGCCGCGGCGCTGGGCGGCTGCCCACGGCCAGCGCGGTAGTGGCGGATATGGTCGAGTTGGTTGAGCGCAAGGCGGCCGGGGCCAGCACGTCCATCGGCGACATGATCTTGGGCGAGGACGCGGCCGCGGTCGTGTCCATTGAGGACGTGCAGATGCGCTACTTCATGCGCGTCTTGGTCCGCGATCAGCCCGGGGTGCTCGCCGGGATCGCGCGCATCTTGGCCGAAGAGCGCATCAGCATTGCCTCGGTCATCCAAAAGGAGCGCGACTTCGAGGGCGGCTCGGTGCCGTTGGTCATTGTCACCCACGAGGCGCGCGAAGCCGCGATGCAGCGGGCGCAGCAGGCCGTGGCTGCACTCGATGCCGTGCAGGGGGCGGTCAAGCTCATCCGCATGGAGGATCTGTAGCGTGCGCTACGTCGTATTGGTGCCCGATGGGGCGGCCGACTATCCGCTCGCCGAGCTGGGTGGGCAGACGCCGTTGGAGGCGGCCGCTACCCCCTGTATGGATCGCTTGGCCCGCGAGGGGGCCGGGGGATTGGTGCAGATGATCCCGGCGCAGCGGCATCCGGGCAGCGACATTGGCAACCTCGAAATTTTCGGGTACGACAGCCGGGTTCACTACACGGGTCGCGCGCCATTGGAAGCCGCGAGCATGGGCGTCGATCTGGGCGACGACGGGGTGGCCTTCCGCCTGAACCTGATCTACGGAGAAGGCGACGTGCTGGTTGATTACAGCGCCGGCCACATCCCTAGCGCAGAAGCGGCCGAGGTGGTGGGGGCCTTGGCGGCCGAGCTGGGGGGGCCGTCGTTGCGCTTCTATCCCGGGGTGGGCTATCGCCACTTGCTGGTGTGGGACTGCGGCCCGGAAGAAGTGGCGACCTATCCGCCGCACGACATCATGGGCGCGTCCATGGCCGCGCATGGGCCTACGGGCGTAGGAGCCGAGAAAATTCGCGCCCTCATGGCCGCGGCCGGCCCCATTCTCGCGGCCTCGCCGGTCAATGCCGCTCGCTCCGCGCGCGGGGAGCGGCCGGCCAACGCAATATGGCTGTGGGGAGCTGGGCGCGCGCTGCGCTTGACGCCCTTGGCGGTGCGCTACGGGTTGCAGGGCGGCGTTATCTCGGCCGTTGACTTGGTGCGCGGGATCGGCAAGAGCGCGGGCTTGGAGGTCATTGACGTGCCCGGTATTACCGGGTATCTCGACACCAACTACGAGGGCAAGGCCGCATACGCGCTGGCAACCTTGCAACGCGCCGATTTTGTCTATGTCCACGTTGAGGCCCCGGACGAAGCCGGGCACAACGGCGACCCGCAGGCCAAGGTGCAGGCCATCGAGGACTTCGACGCCCGCGTCGTCGGCCCGATCTTGGCCGGGCTAGCGTCGATGGGGCCGCATCGGGTGCTGCTCACCCCAGACCACCGCACGCCCATTGCGCGGCGCACCCACAGCCGCGAGCCAGTGCCCTTTGCGCTGTGGGGGACGGGGATTGCGGCCGATGCGATGCAAACCTATGGAGAGCGGGCAGCCGAGTGGGGTAGTATGCAGGTAGAGCACGGACATGTATTGATGGATTATCTCACGGGGAGATGCAGGTGACCGACACGTACAACGTAGCTATTATGGGCGCGACTGGTGCCGTAGGGCAGGTGCTGTTGGAAATACTCGCCGAGCGCGACTTTCCCGTCGGCGAGTTGCGGCTGTTGGCCTCGGCCCGCTCGGCTGGGCGCGCCATTTCCTTTGGCGGCGACGCGCTTCGGGTGCAGGAGCTGGGGGAGGATTCGTTTGCCGGCGTGGATATCGTCTTGGCCTCGGCCGGAGGCGGGTTGAGCAAGCGGTTTAATCCGCACGCGGTGGCCGCGGGCGCAGTGGTCGTCGATAACACATCGGCTTATCGCATGGACCCAGACGTGCCGCTGGTGGTCCCCGAAATCAATCCCGAGGACTTGGCAGCGCACCGCGGCATCATTGCCAATCCAAATTGTTCGACGATCATCATGGACGTGGTGGTCTGGCCGCTCTATCAGCGGCGGCGGGTCCAGCGCATTGTGGTCGCGACCTATCAGGCCGTCAGCGGCGCGGGGGCGCGGGCCATGCAGGAGCTGGAGACGCAGACGCAGCAGGTGCTGGCCGGGCAGGAGGTTGCGCCGGCCGAATTCCCACACCCGATTGCCTTTAATTTGTTCTCGCACGATTCGCCGGTCGGGCCGGAGGGGTATTGCGAAGAAGAGCTGAAAATGGTGCGCGAGACCCGCAAGATGTTCCACGACGACGCCCTGCAGATCTCGGCCACGACCATTCGCGTGCCCGTGCTGCGGGCGCATTCCGAGGCGCTCAACGTGGAGTTTGCCGAACCCTTTCCGGCTGCCGAGGCCGAAGCTGTCTTGGCGCAGGCTGCGGGTGTGCGGCTCGTGAACGATCCGGCGCAGAATTATTTCCCCATGCCGATTGAAGCCTCCGGCTGCGACGAGGTGCTGGTCGGGCGCATTCGCCAGGATATTTCGCGGCCCGACGGGACCGGGCTGGATTTGTGGGTCAGCGGCGATCAGTTGCGCAAAGGCGCGGCCCTCAATGCGGTGCAAATCGCCGAGGAGCTCATCGCGCGAAAGTTGTTATAGGACGTGAAGAGATTGGCAATTAAGAATTTTAGCACATCGGCGGTGAAAGGATGAAAGAAATTGCTGCTAAAGAAGCCAAGAATCGGTTCGGCCGTGCCCAAAGCGCACCCGTCTGCGTAACAAAGAAAGGCCGGGCGGTTGGTGTGGTGATGTCGATAGAGCAGTACGAGCGACTGCGCGGTGCTGCATGGGCACGCTTGATGGAGACTATGGACAGCTTGGGGGCCGAGGCTGCGGCGCGTGGTTTGACGGACGCTGGGCTGGAAGTGCTCCTCGCCGATGAATCTGCAGGTGATGTCGCCGTTTCAAAACATTCCGATTTTGAGTCCGACAGATTTTCTGGGCCAGAAATGTATTGAGAGAACGCCATGACCAACGCCAGTGCCATCTGGCTATAACGAGGGAGAGACGCCATGGATGTCTTGAGTAGAGAAGAACTTGATTTCTTTGCCGCACAGGGGTACGTCGTCGCTCGCCAGGTAATTGACCGCGACCAAGCCGAGCGCACCGGGCGGGCGGTGTGGGCGTTTGCCGGCATGGACCCGGACGATCGCGGGACTTGGTATCCAAAGAATCGGCGCGGCATCATGGTCGAGATTTACCACCACCAGACTATGTGGGACAACCGCACGAGCCCTCGGGTCCACCGGGCTTTCAGCCAGATTTGGGGCACGGACAAGCTGTGGGTCAGCCACGATCGGGCCAGCATCAATCCGCCGGTCTTAGACAAAGATGCGCCCGAGCACAATCTGCACTGGGACGCAGCCTTAGATAAGCGTCCTTTGCCTTTTGGCGTGCAGGGCGTGCTCTATCTGAGCGACACGCCGGCCGCGCAGGGGGCCTTTATTTGCGTGCCGGGGTTCCACCAGCGCTTAGAGGCGTGGCTCGACGAGCTGCCGGAGGGGGCCAACCCCCGCAAGCAAGATCTGCTGGTCTTGGGATCGCGGCGCATCGGGGCCGAGGCCGGCGACTTGGTCATCTGGCGCACGGCCCTGCCGCACACGGCAAGCGTCAATCGCGGCGACGCGCCTCGCGTGGCGCAGTACATCACCATGAAGCCAGCCGGCGAGGGCGAAGAGGCGCGGCGGTTGCGCACGGACTTTTGGCAGCGGCGGCTGTCCGGGCTAGGGCGCTATGCCGAGGAGCGCGAGCACCGCGAAGAGAAGACGGCTGAGTTGACGAGTTTGGGGCGGAAGTTGGCCGGGGTGGATCCTTGGCGATGAGGACGGCGAGCGGCAAAAAAAGAAAGACTGGAAGCGCACTCGGCATTTCCGGGTCTGGCGAAATGCAGACGAAGCAATCGGTTTACGACAGGCGAAAGTACCGCGTGAAAAACGTCGAGGGTGCCAAGCAGATTTCTGCAAATTACCTAAAGGATATAGACCTCGACAACGCAATTGAATTTGGGCTGCCCGAGGTGGATGACCGCTATCACATCTGGCGAGTGCCATTAAAAGGTAGAGATGGACACAAGGTGGGCGAAGTTGCGATTGATGCACATACGAGTTTGATACAACAAAAAAAGACGACGCAAAAGCAGGTCTTAGAAGCGCGGTTACTAGGGCGCACAAACAAAAAACAAAAAAAAGAGACGAGCCTACCTAAGATCTCAAATTTGCGTAACACGATTGGTTTGGGAGATAGCGAAGTACTGCTTGCGCAGACGCCCTCTGAGTCCATCGATCTCGTCTTCACCTCTCCTCCCTACTACAATGCGCGACCTGAATACTCTGATTACATTCAATACGATGAATACTTGCTCAAGATGAGAAAGGTAATACACCAATGTAACAGAGTGCTAAATGAAGGAAGATTTTTTGTTATAAATATATCGCCCGTGTTAATTCGCCGAGCAAGTCGAAGTGAATCATCTAAGAGAATAGCTGTCCCCTTTGATTTTCACCGCATTTTTATCGAAGAGGGATTCGAGTTTATTGATGACATAATATGGGTGAAACCGGAAGGTGCCGGTTGGGCAACCGGGCGTGGCCGGCGGTTTGCCGCTGATAGAAATCCACTGCAATACAAGGCCGTCCCCGTAACGGAGTACATTTTAGTCTATCGCAAGAAAACGGATAAATTGATCGATTGGCACATCCGCAAGCATCCACAGCAAAACTTAGTTGCGGCGTCGCGGATTGAGGACGGATATGAAGTAACCAACCTTTGGAACATACATCCTGCCCACAGCAAAAAGCATCCGGCGATATTCCCCGTAGAGCTAGCCGAAAAAGTGATCCAGTACTATTCGTTCAAAAACGACGTCGTCCTCGATCCCTTTGCCGGCATTGGCACCGTGGGACAAGCGGCCATCAAGCTAGATAGGCGATTCGTGTTATTTGAGATAAACGAGGACTACATCGACGAAATGAGGAAAAATATCGAGAACTGGTTACAGCAGGAAGTCGAAGACGTGAATTGGATAAACTGCGAACCGGTCACTCCTGTTAAGAACTATATTAAATTTTAGGATTGGATAGACAAATGCTTTATGAAAAGATGTCGAACAATGTCCCCCGTAGCGGTGAGACTCTCGCAAAGTATAGAGGCGTTGAAGTCATTGATAGAATTGGTGAGGATATAGTTAAGGAAGTTGTGACTTCCGTACTGTGCGGCGAAAATATCCGTTCTTTAACCGAGGGATTGACCCGCAGAAGATTAGCACTTTCAAATGCGGCGTTATTTATGACGTTTCTTAAATCCAATCACGATATTGAAAATTTTATCGATAAGCTACCAGAGATTGTAAAAATAGAACTAAATTCAAACATTTCGAGTGAGAAGAAGCTATTTCTGCAATGGTGTATTGGGTTGACGGGAAAAAGCATACAGAATGTACTAAGAAATAAAGATGACGAACTCGATAATTATCTCAATGCTCTTGAGGAATCCCTCAAAAAGTCTGCGGCTAAATGTAAAATCGACTATGGAGAGCTCGAAGGCATTTTAGAAGTTCAGGGCGTAAAGTGCAAGGTAAATTGGCCCTTCATTCTCTATCTCTTTGCTGCTATTGGTACTCAAACATTAGCAATCAGAGGCTCTGAAAAATCAATGTATGGCAAATTGTTCGAGAAACTTATATTGGGTTCTCTGCTTTCTCTGTTAGGATTCCAAAAGGTCGATCCTCGAACTGATAAAACTGATAGGGTTTTTTGGCTCTCCGAACGCGGAGAAAAACGAGAAAGCGATGCTACTCTATTATATAGACTAGGTGTTGGGGTAAGGTTTGATATTGGCTTTATCGGGCCGGGAAATACAGAGATTTCTTTAGATAAAGTATCCAGATTTGAAAAGGAGATGGAGTTAGGGAGACAATTGCACTATATGTCAACAATTATTCTAGTGGATAGGATTGGTGAAGGGAGTCGTATTGTCGAGATGGCCCAAGCAATAAATGGAGATATTGTCCAAATGAGTATGACGCACTGGACGAAAGAAGTAGCAAATATATTGGCGGCGAAAATAGATTTTAAGCATCCTATAGTGGAATTATCAAATAGTGAGAGTTTAGAATACATTAGAGAAGGGATGCAGCAGATCAACCTAAGAGAGTTTATATAATTTCAATGAGAATTTTCTTATCCCAACGTTAGCTCTTGCCAGTCCCTACACGCATATATGCTCGATGAAGCGGGCGTAGAGATCGACGCTGGCGCGCAATTGGTCGGTTTTGATCCATTCGTTGGCGGTGTGGGCTTGGGCAATGTCGCCCGGACCGAGGACGATCATTTGTTTCATCTTCTCGACAAAAGCCATGCCGTCGGTGCCGTAGGCCACTGTGGTGGGTGTGGGGTGGCCCGTTAGCTCGAGCGCCGTGCGAACCAGCGGGGCATCCACTGCCGTGTAGAGCGGCTCGCCGCGATGCTTGAGCGCGAAGTCGAGGCCGTGTTTTTGTGCGCTTTTGCGGGTTGTGTCGATCAAATCATCGACGTCGATGCCGGGCATGGGGCGGTAGTTGAGGGTGCAGATGCTCTGGGCGGGGGAAATGTTAGTGGCGCGGTTGTGGTCGTTGATGCCGATGCACCACTCGGAGTGCGGCGGCGCGAACTCCTCGTTGCGGTAGCGGTGTGCGCTGAGCACCCGCTCGTTGAATTGCTTCATCTCCGCGAGAAAGGGAATCATCTTGAGGTTGGCGTTGATGCCCTTCAAGGTGCTGGTGTGCGCGGGGCGTCCCTTGGCGGTGACTTGGATGGCGAGCGAGCCTTTGTGGGCGTGGACGACGCGGAGGCTGGTGGGTTCGCAGATGATGCCGCAGCCAGTGCTGGCCTCGGCAAAGAGCTTGGAGTGGGCCGTGACCTTTTGTGCGCCGACGGCGTGGACCTCCTCGTCGGCCGTGACGACGATGTAGAGCGGGGCGGTGAGATCGGCGGCCTTGAAGCGGGCGGCCGCGCAAATCGAAGCGGCAAGGGGGCCTTTCATGTCGCAGGCACCGCGGCCGTAGAGCTTGCCGTTGGCGTCGTAGGGGTCGTAGGGACCGCGGTGCCAGCCGTCGGCCGGATTGGCCGGGACGACGTCGTCGTGGCTCATCAAGGCCAGTCCGCCCTCGCCGGTGCCCAGCTTGCCGACGATAGAGAGCTTGGCCACGCCCGCCTCATCTGTGTAGGGCACTTCTTCTAGGTGGAAACCAAGCTGATCTAAGACCCCGGCTACGTATTGGGTGACTTCGACGTTGCTGGTTTGGCTTTCCGAGGGATAGGCGACTAATGCCTTGGTCAGGTTGACGACGTCGAATTTCATCGCAGATGCGCTTTCGCCGAGGAGGTGATTGGCACAAGGTACAAATTTAGTAGAGGGCTATCAAGGGCGTTGACAGACCAGCCAAAAGGCGGTATGAATAGGCGAGCGAAAAGCAAAAAAGCGGCCCGCCTCCAAAGAGCGGAAGCGGGCCGGCAGACGAGAGGGACAGAGCCCTTTAGCTCAAGGCGTTGTGCAGTTCAGTCCAATCGTCGAGGTTGTTGAGATTGACCGCGTCGAGGATGCTGCCGTCGTCGCTGAGGCCAGCGGCGTCGAGGATGCTGGCGCGGGTCTCGTCGTCGTGGTTGTACCCGCGGATGGCGGCGTTGGAAGCGTCGATCTCGCTCTGGGGAATGGAGCCGCCGCGCTGGGCCTTGACCCAGTTTTCAAAGTCGATATAGCTGGCCTTATTGTCCTTGACGTAGGCCACGGCTGCGTCGCGGTCAATGCCGAGGCCGTCGAGAACCATCTGGTCGAAGCCGGCGCCGCATTCCGGGTAGTCCGCAGCCAACTCGCCGGCCGCGCTCAGGCGCAGCTTGGACCACAGACGGGGCAAGTGAATCGCGCCGAGCGGCCCGGCTATATCCGAACTGATATTAGGTATGATGGCCATGAGGTTCCTCCTATGGGAATGGGTTGAATAAGCGGCCTAAACAGTACGGCCGCTCAGGCCGGTTGTCAAACGGAGAGCAATGGACAAAATACGCTTTGGCGTCATTGGGGCCGCCGGCCGCGGAAGCGGCTTTGTTCCCACCCTGCTGGCCCATCCGGCCACGGAGATTGCCGTGCTGTGCGACATCCGCCGGGAAGCGGTCGAGCACCACGCGGCTGAATTGGGCGTCGAACAGGTATTCGCGGACGCCGATGAAATGCTCGACGCCGGGGGCGTGGACGCGGTCGTCGTGGGTACGCCCATGCCGTGGCACGCGCCCCAGGCCATTGCGGCTTTGGAGCGCGACATCCACGTGCTCAGCGAGGTGACGGCCGGAGTGTCGGTCGAGGAGTGCCGCGATTTGACGCGGGCGGCGCGGCGCAGCCGAGCCGTCTATATGATGGCCGAGAACTACGTGTACACCAAGTCCAACACACTGGTAAAAGCGCTGGCCGAGCGCGGCCTTTTCGGCGAGTTGTACTATGCTGAAGGGGCCTATATCCACGAACTGAAACAGCTCAACGAGATCACGCCTTGGCGGCGGCGCTGGCAGACGGGGGTCAATGGTTGCACCTATGCCACGCACAGCTTGGGGCCGGTGCTGACGTGGTTTGCCGGGCAGCGGGTGGTGGCCGTCTGCGCGGTGGGCACCGGGCACCACTACCGAGATCCGCGCGGCGCTTTGTACGAAATGGAGGATTCGGTGACCATGGTGTGCCGGCTCTCGGGCGGCGGGTTGGCGCATATCCGGGTCGATATGCTCTCGGACCGGCCGCACCACATGGTGCATTATGCGTTGCAGGGGACCGATGGCGCGTACGAGTCGGCTGACGGCTTTGCGGCCGCGGCCAAAATCTGGCTGCGCAGCCGCAGCGATAAGCCGCGCTGGGAGCCTTTGCAGGCCCTAGAGGAATTTTTGCCCGATTATTGGCAGCACCCGCCGGCAGAAGCTCTTGCTGCTGGACACGGCGGCGGCGACTATTGGGAGGTACAGGACTTTGTCGCAGCCATTCGCGGGGAAAAGGCACCGGCCATTGGCATTGACTTGGCAATGGACATGACCTTGCCCGGCCTCGTCAGCCAACAGTCGCTCGCCCAAGGGTCGGCTTGGGTGGCCGTGCCCGATTCGCGCAACTGGACCTGAAGGAGCCAGATTATGCCTAAGCCCAAAATTATGTTCTACCACGACGGCCGGCACCCCCTGATCTACATGTACGAGCCGCCGATGCAGAAGGAGGAATACGAGCAGGGGGTAGATGAGCTGTTGGGCACACCAGTCGAGGCCATCATGTTCTGTCTCGGCGATGGCCGCACCGTGCTGCACGACACCGAGGTGGGGGAGCTGTGGGGCCACAATGTGAAGCGGTGGCCGCATTTGATTTTTCGCCGCGCCCACCAAAATGCCCGCGACCTAATCCGCAAGGGGCACGATCCCCTGCGCCTGATTTGCGACCGCGCCCACCAGTACGGCAAGCTGGTCTATCCGACGCTGTTGGTGCAGCAGGGCCGGGGGCCGCGGGAAGAGGACGTGCGCTGCTCGGATTTCCGCTTTGACAACGCCCATCTCGAAATCGGGGCGCAAGACGGTGTGCCAGCCGATTTTCCCGGCCGCACCTGCCTCGACTTCAAGCACCAAGAAGTCCGCGACGAGCGCTTTGCCCTGATTGCCGAGACGCTAGAAAAATATCCGGTCGATGGCTTTGAGCTGCAGATGAACTACCAGCCGTTCTACTTCCATCCAGACGAGGTCGCGGCCGGCCGCAACATTATGACCGAGTGGGTGCGCAAGGTGCATGGTGCCGTCAAGCAAAGCGGCAAGCAACGCGAATTGGCCATCCGCATCCCCCACAGCATTGAGGGGTGCTATGCCGTCGGCATGGACATTGCAGCGTGGTTGCGCGAAGGGCTGGTCGATGTGCTGATCGGCCAGGCGTTTTCCGGCCCGGAACTGCTGGATTCGACCATTGATTTCCGGCCCTTGGTTGTGGCGGCCCAAGGCACGGGCTGTCGGGTCCACGCGGCCTTGCAAAGCCATGTGGACTCCGATCGCTTGGGGGAGGCGACCATTGAGATGGTGCGCGGGGCCGCCTGCAACTTTTGGGCGCAAGGCGTCGATGGCCTGTACTTGGCGCACTGGTTTGGCAATTGGCCGTACCAGGCCTCCTTCTACGAGAAGCTGCGGGAATTGCCCTATCGAGAGGTCATGGCCGCCCGCGACAAAATTTACTACGTACCGACCGCGACCGGGCGCTATCCCAATCCCACCACCGAGCCGGGGACGACCATGCAGCTACCGGCCTATTTGCAAAAGGGACACAAGGCTTCCATCGCGCTGGCGGTCAGCGACGATTTGCGGGGCTGGGCCAAGGTTGGCCGGGTCCACGAGGTGCTGCTGCGGGTGCGGGTGATGGGCCACACCGAGCGCGATCGGCTGAAATTTTACCTCAACGGCCGGGAGTTGCCCGCCAGTCTGTTGCGCAAGATCAACGAATTGTACCGGATGTCGGCCCCGCGCTATCGCACGGGATCGGGGTATTGGTACGCGTTTAGGCTGGACGCCAAACACTGGCCGAAAAAGGGGAACAACGCGCTCGCTGTCGAATTGGTGCGGCGAGACGCGCAGGCCCTGCCGGAGATTTTTGTGCGCGACGTGGAACTGGATATCAAATACCTGATGGGGCGCAATTTTCACCGCGGCCAAGACGTAGATCTGGGGCCGAGCGAATCGTCGGGGATCTAGCGCACAAGAGGGTGAGTGCCATTGTTGGAAATTATGAATTGCAGGACGTTATTCGTTTACACCCGCGATGGACATGCGATCGTCGTTTCAGCGCGGGATATGAATAACAAAGAAAGGGAAAAGTATGGCCAGTAAAACGCCCGTTTCAATGGCCCGAACCTATCGCGATATTGGAGCTTGCTGGGACGAACGCGCTGATACAAAAAAAATCCTGCAAACCGAGGCCTAATCGCTCCAATTGTCCTCAAATCGAAAGGAATCTCATGCCCAGAAGTATTCGCAATTTTGCCATTTTTGCCCTCGCCTTGATCGTCTCTGGCATCATCGGCGTCACAGTAGCTCCTACTTGGACCGTAGAGAAAATCACATTGGACGTACACGAGGACGCCGAGGGTACGTATTACATCTACCGCGGCAAGCCGGCCTATTTCGAGGCCGTGCCTTGGGCCGAGGCCCAGTTGCGTCCCGACAAGGCAGGCGGGTGGGAAGCTAAGGCCCCACTGGCCGAGGAGTTCGCCGTTGAAGAGCGCGGCGGGCAAGCCTTTTACTACCAACTGCTGCCCAAGCGGCACTGGAGCTATTGGTCGTTGCTGCCGGCCGTGGTGGCCGTGCTGTTGTGTTGGCTGACCAAAGAGCCCGTAACCTCCCTGTTGGGCGGCATTGTCGCCGGCGCCCTCCTCATGGGCCAATACGACTTTACCGGCGAGGTGTTGGTCCCCTCGTTGGCGACGAAGAGTTCGGCCGGGGTCTTGCTGCTCTACTTGTGGCTGTTGGGCGGGCTGATGGGAATATGGTCGCGCACGGGTGCGGCCCAAGCGTTTGCCGAGTTTATGACCGTGCGCTTTGTGCGCGGCCCCAGAAGCGCCAAGCTGGTCGCCTGGCTGCTCGGGGTCGTCTTCTTCCAGGGCGGTACCGTCAGCACGGTGCTGGTCGGCACTACGGTCAAACCGATTGCCGACAACGAGAAAATCAGCCACGAGGAGCTGGCATACGTGGTGGATTCAACGGCCTCGCCGATTGCCTCCCAACTTGCGTTCAACGCTTGGCCCGGTTACGTGCAGGCGTTCATTTTCGTCTCGGGCGTCAGCTTCTTGGCTACGGAAGCCGACCGCATTGCCTTCTTTTTTCAGAGTGTGCCCTTTTGTTTTTACGCCATTTTTGCCGTCTTGGGCACGTTCCTCCTCAGCATTGAAAAGCCCCTCTTTTTGGGCAAGCAACTCGGGGAGGCGATCCAGCGCGCGCGCACGACCGGCCAGCTCGATGCCCCGGGTGCCGATCCCCTGAGCGCCAAAGAGCTGCAAGGGAGCAACGTACCCGAAGGTTACACGCCGCACGTGCTCGAATTCTTCTTGCCGCTGGGCACGCTCATCGCCATTGCCGTCGGCACCTTTATCACCAGCGGCTCGCCCAATGTGCAGTGGGCCTTTGGCATTGCGCTGCTGTTGGCTGCGGGCATGGCTTTGGCCAAGGGCATGGGACTCAAAGACCTCATCGGCGGTTTTCACGACGGCCTCAAGGGCGTGGTGCTCGGCTCGGTGATTTTGCTGCTGGCCATCACCATCGGCGGCATCAGCAAGGAGACCGGCGGCAGCATCTTTTTGGTCGAACAGCTCGGCGAGACCATTCCGTATTTCCTCCTGCCGGTCATGCTCCAGCTTCTCACCATGGCCATTGCCTTTTCCACTGGCACGAGCTGGGGCACGTACGCAGTGGCCTTCCCGCTGGCCATGCCGCTGGCTTGGGCCGTGGCCGGTGCCAATGGCTTGGCGCATCCCGAGCTTTTTATGACGCTGTGTTTTGCCGCGGTCATGGACGGCAGCGTGTACGGCGACCAGTGCTCGCCGATTTCGGATACCACCGTGCTTAGCTCCATGTGTACGGGCTGCGACCTGATGGACCACGTCAAAACGCAAATCCCGCAGGCGACGGTTGCGGCGAGCTTGGCGGCTTTGTGCTGGACCCTCGTGGCGTTCTTCACCGCCTAGTTTTTGCAAGATCGCGGTTACTTTCCCCTCCAGTGCCTCGCGTGCTGGAGGGGATTATTTTTGGGTAATTCACAGTGTTTAATGCGAGTTGATCGGTGCTGGCAAAGCATGGGCGACGCGATCCAGCCTAAGCGAAAGGCCGATGGCATCTTTTGGTCTCTGGCAAAACTCCGTACTATTACAGAAATACGCATTGATTTAGCATTCTTCTCTATTTTGGGAGCCTGCGCTATGCCTACTTTTCTCGACTCAACCCCCTTTATCAACAACCTGTCCGTGCTTCGCGATCGCATGTATCACGACGGCTATCTCTTTTTCCGCGGTCTGCTGCCCGCCGACGAACTCGAAGCGCTCAGGCTGCGCTTTTTGGCCATTGCCCGCGACGCCGGCTGGGTTCAGGCCGACGCGCCGCTCGCGGACGCCATCGCCGACCAAGACGGCTTCTGCGTCGAGCCGACGCCCGAGTACATGGGCGTCTATCGCCGGATGTACGCGCTGCCGCAATTCCACGCCTTGCAGCACCACCCCGCGCTCGTCGGCCTGCTCGAAAAGCTGCTCAACGGCCCGGTGCTGCCCCACCCCCGCCTCATCGGCCGCACCATCTTTCCCAAGCGCGAGTCCTTTACCACGCCGCCGCATCAGGACTTCATCCCCATTCAGGGCACGGCCGAAACCTATACAGCGTGGTTCCCGCTCCACGACCTGCCGCCGACTATGGGCGGGCTGGAGGTGGCCGTTGGTGCACATCAGGGGGGTGTATATGAGTTCAAGCCAGCGCTAGGGGCCGGGGGATTGGCGATCACCGACTCCTTTGAAGGCACGTGGACCGGCGGCCCTTTCGCGCAAGGGGACGTGCTCTTCTTCCACAGCATGATGCCCCATCGCGGCGTCCCCAACACCGGGGAGCAACTGCGCCTGTCCATCGACGCCCGCTACCAGCGCGTGGCCGACCCCATCGCCCCGGGCAGTTTGCTGCCGCACAGCCAGCCCAATACTTGGGAGGCTATCTACGCCGAATGGCCCGACGACCCCTTGCAATACTACTGGCGTCAGTACGAACTGGACGTAGTTGAATACGACGATAGCTATCACGAGGAACGCGACCGCCAAGCCCTCGCGCTGGGCGAGCAAGGCGATCCACTAGCGGCCTCGGCTCTCCAGCGCATCATCGCCCGCGACAAAGATCCCGCCAAGCGCCAGCAAGCCACTGAACTGCTCGCGGCTATGGAAAAATAGCGCTTGACTTGGGGAGATTATCGCAAGAGCCGGCGGCCATGCACCGTCGGCTCTCGTCGTTTATCTCGTAAACTGAGTAACACCCCGCGCCACCGTAGGTGTTTAAGTAGCACACCGCCAGGAGATACATGGACGTAGAAGCACTGTACCGTCGCTACGGGCCAATGGTCATGCGTCGCTGTCGGCAGCTTTTGCGCGACGAAGACCAAGCGCTTGACGCCACCCAAGATGTCTTTGTGCGGCTGTTGACGCGGCGCGACCGCCTGCGGGACGACGCGCCCTCCAGCCTGCTCTATCGCATGGCCACTAATCTCTGCCTCAATCGCATCCGCGACGCCCGGCGGCGGAAGACCACGGCCGACTCAACGCTGCTGGAGCAGATAGCCTGCTGGGAGGACGCCGAGGGCCGGATAGAGGCGCGCTCGGTGCTCGCCAAGCTCTTTGGCCAGCAGCGCGAGTCAACGCGCACGATGGCCGTCTTGTACTACGTTGACGGCATGACTTTGGAGGAGGTGGCGAGGGAAGTGGGTCTGTCCGTGTCCGGCGTGCGCAAGCGGCTGCTCGGCCTGCGAGCATCGCTGCAGAAGATGGAGAAGCTATGAACCAGCAAGACAAGCGCCCCATAAGCGACTACCAACTAGAGCGCTACCTGCTGCGCGAGGGCACGGCCGACGAGTTAGCGGCCGTGGAGCGCCAGTTGGCGGCCGATCCAGTGCTCGCGCAGCGGCTAGCGGCCCTAGCGCACTCCAACGAGGAATTGCATCGGCGCTATCCACCCGAATGGATGCGCGGCCAGATCGAGCTAAAACTCAAGGCTTCGACGAGCTCAGCCGAAACGCAGGCACCGGGCCGGCGCGCCCAAAAAACGTGGAGTGGGTATCGCCTTTGGGCCGTGCCGGCCGTGGCCCTGATCCTGGCGGTGGTGGCGGTGCCCACTCTCTTTGAGCGGGAAACCTCGGAAGCACCCGCGCTGCGGGTCAAGGGCGGCGAGCAGGGGCCGCGTTTGCTGGTCTTCCGCAAGCTGGCCAGCGGTGCGGAGCGTCTGCAAGACGGGGCCTTGGCCCAAAGCGGAGACTTGGTGCAGCTCGCCTACCGCTCGGCTGGCTTGCAGTACGGGGCGATCCTGTCCGTTGATGGGCGCGGTGCCGTAACTCAGCACCTGCCCGCGACTGGAGCAGAGGCCGTGCCACTGGCCACGCAAGATACCCTCGACGTTGCCTACGAACTGGATGACGCGCCCCGGTGGGAGCGGTTTTACTTGGTGGCGGCCGACCGCCGCTTTGGCTTGGCAGCAGTCAAGACCAAGCTGGCGGCTGGCGATGTGGCGTTGGGTGATGACGTGCGCCTTTTTACCTTCACCCTGCGCAAACCGGAGGCCCCTTAGCTTATAACCCGCGAGGTATAACTATGGAAGCCGTACTGAACTTTCAGCCCGTTATCGCTCTGACCGAAGAGCAATTTTTCGACTTTTGTCAACTCAATCGCGACGTGCGTATTGAGCGCAATGCAAAAGGAGAAGTACTAGTTACGTCCCCAACGGGAGGAGCAACGGGTGCCCGGAATGCAGAAATCACCGTGCAGTTGGGCGCATGGGCCAAACAAGATGGCACCGGCGTGGCCTTTGATTCCTCGACCGGATTTGTGCTACCTGACCGCTCTGTCCGCTCGCCGGATGGCGCATGGGTGGCGCGGTGGCGGTACGCGGCCCTGACCGAGGCGCAAAAGGATCGCTTTCTGCCCCTTTGTCCAGAGTTCGTCATTGAGCTCAAGTCTCGCACGGATTACCTGCCCTCGTTGCAGCAAAAAATGGAAGCATACATTGAAAACGGCACTCAACTCGGCTGGCTCATCGTCCCAGAGCAAAAAACAGTAGCGATCTACCGTCCGCAGCTTTCCGTTGAAGTGCGGAAAAACCGCAATGCCCTATCGGCCGATCCCACCTTGCCGGGCTTTGTCTTGAATCTCAGCGAGATTTGGTGATCGCCTCCTTTGGCCGACCATAATGTTGTCGCGGCTGAGTGTGCTAATCGCGCTCGTGGTTGCGGCGGGCCTGCCCCAACCGGTAGAGGCCGAGGTGCGTCGATTGGTGCTAGCGGCCGGGGCCAACAACGGCGGGGTGGATCGCGAGCTGCTGCGCTACGCAGTCTCGGACGCGGAGCAATTCGTCGAGGTGTTGCAGGAGATGGGGGGCCTAGACCCGGCCGATGTATTGCTGTTGCGCGACCCGGATTTGGCCGCTTTCGAGCGGGGGCTGGCCGCGTTGGGCCGGCGGGTGCAGGCGGCCAGCCGGCGGGGGGACCGCTTAGAGGTGTTGCTTTACTACTCGGGCCACGCCGACGAAGAGGGCCTGCTGTTGGCCGGCGATCACCTCGGCTACCAGCAGTTGCTCGACTCGCTGCAGACGGCCGAGGCCGCTGTCCGCATCGCCGTCCTCGACGCCTGCAATTCTGGAACCATAACCCGCATCAAGGGAGGCAAGTCCAAGCCGCCCTTTTTGGTCGATGAGTCCTTTGACATGAGGGGCTACGCCTTCCTCACGTCGAGTTCGGCCGATGAGGCGGCGCAGGAATCGGACCTGCTCGAGGCTTCCTTTTTTACCCACTATCTAATTTCCGGGATGCGCGGTGCGGCCGACGTTACCGGCGATGGCCGGGTGACCCTGCACGAGGCGTACCAGTTCGCATTCGACGAGACGCGGGCGCGGACTCTTGGGACTGCGGGAGGCACTCAGCACCCAGCCTATCAAGGCCAGATGCGCGGCACTGGCGGCGTGGTGATGACCGAGGTGCGGCGCAACGCCGCCGGCCTGTTGCTGGACGAGGCCCTCGCCGGCCGGATCTCGATCCGCAATGCCCAGCAGCGCCTAGTCGCCGGGCTGAATAAATCCCCCGGGCGGGCGGTCGAATTGGGATTGGGGCCGGGGGCCTATACCCTGTTTTGGCAAACGTGGGACGCGGACTGGCGCTTGGCCGAATTAGTCCTGAGCGAAGGGGAGTTCGCCGAGGTGAGTACTGGCGACTTCCGCGTCCTGACCCCAGAAGACACGAGACTGCGCGGCCGCTCGGGGCGGAGGATTACCTTGGGGCACCAGATCGAGGTCGCCACCCGCGAAGGCTACACCTTGTCGCTGGGGCTGTTGACCAATACGCAGGACGAAGCGTTCCGCGGCGTCCAGTTCGCTTGGCTGGTCAACCAAGCGCGCGCGCGCACCGGCAATCAGATCGGCGGGTTGGGCAACTTGGCGCTCAAAGAAGTCGATGGCTGGCAGGCGGCTGTCGTGGGCGTCAACTGGGCGCTGGGGCCGTTGCAGGGTGGACAGGTGGGCTTGATCAACATCGCCTCGCAAGTGCGCGGCTGGCAGGTGGCGCAAACGACCAATGTCGTCGGCAAAATCCGCGGTTGGCAGGTGGCTGGGGTCACCAATTTCGTCGGCGAGGTCAAGGGCGGTCAGGTCGGATTGTTGAACGTGGCGAGCGAGGTCAAGGGCTGGCAGGTGGGCTTGGTCAACCTTTCCGGCCACATTGAGGGCGGCCTGCCCATCGGGTTGATCAACTACTCGCGCAGCGGGCTTTTCAACCTCAGCACTTGGCGCGACGAAGTCGGCTTTACCATGTTCACCCTCGCCTCGGGCAGCCGCTCGTTTTACACCGCTTTTACCACTGGCTTTGCCGACGAGGACGGGCAGCGGCGCTGGGCGTTGGGCATAGGAGGTGGGGTGCAGAAGCGCGGGCGGCGGTTTTTCCTCGGCCTTGATGTACATAGCTACCGCATCAGCCGCGACCTCGATGACGATTACAAAGCGGGCATTGGATTTTGGCCGCCCAGAGTGGGCTTGGGTTTGGATCGCTTGGCTAGGGATAACTACCTAGCGCGGATCAAACTTGAGACCGGGGTCTCTTTGCACCGCCGTCTGGCGCTGTTTGGCGGCGTCTCCTTAAACCAACTGTGGACCGATGGCCATCTGCGGCTGATTGAGTCGGGTAGCCGCTACGAAAAGGAGTGGAGAGACGGGCTTTTCGCATGGCCGGGATTTTTCTTTGGGATGCGCTACGGGCGCTAGGGAAGGGACGAGTCACCGCGTCTCACGCTCGTCAAATTCAGACACGGCCTTGACCCACTGGAGCGCGTCGGCTTCCCGGGCTTGGTTTAAGCGGGCAACCGAGTTCGCTACCCTCCTCCGCACCTTTTCCGACCGGGGATTTGGCAAGGTCATGCGAACCTGACGCTTCGCTCGCGATACTGGCATGGCGGTTCCTCTACAATATGGTTAGAAGCATTCTTCGGGAAGTGGTATCGAATCCTTCATCCGTAAGGCTTGTCATGGTTCAATCTAGAATTCATTCTGCGGAGTAGCGTTGTGTGCCTGCCTTGGCCGCTTCGTCGATCTCGCTTTCCTTTTCGCGAAAGCTGGAGCGCCGCATTACAGAGGGACGCAGCTCCCACGAATCGCAGCTTTCTCCGCGGAAATAGAACTGGACATTATCAGCGTAGCGTTTTTTGAGATCGCGGCATTTTTTTAGCAAGCTCTCAATGCTTTTGATTTTCTCATCGCTGTTACTTTGATCTGTTCCAGCATTCTGTGATTCATCCATACAGCTTCGCTTTCCACACCTGCGAATACGATAGATTGGCCCAAGAGAGATTTGCTTTGCGAAAGCTAGCGTTGATTAGAGTTGCCCCAGTGAGATTCGCTTTGTAAAGGTTGGCGCGGTCGAGTTCAGCCTCGGTAAGGTCCGCTTCAATGAGGTGGGCTTCAATGAGGTGGGCTTCAATGAGATAGGCTTTGCACAGTTTGGCACGAGACAGATCGGCTCCGTTCAGTTTGGCGGAATCAAGCTCGGCCTCGGTGAGGTCGGCCTCGGTGAGGTCGGCTCCGCTGAGGTCGGCTCCGCTGAGGTCGGCTCCGCTGAGGTCGGCTCCGCTGAAATTGATTCCCCGTAAATAAGCTCGTCCATCATTGCCCAACGCCCCCATTTTCTTGAACTCGCTAGAAATATCTGCTCCCTCAAAGTCGGGCTTAAAATCTTCTCGCTCGCGCCTCTCGTTCCAAACATTGACGCCTTTGAGGAGCCATTCGATATGATTTTGGTTTGCCATGGAATGCCTCTTTCTACTCTCGTCTCCGCTTCTTTTGTAATACAACAGATGGATAAAACGTTCACAAGGGACAGCGAGTTCCGTCTCTGCGTAGGGACTCGCGTCGTCAATCCTCGTAGCGGATGACCACTTCGACGTCGGTCAGCAGCAAGTCGCAGGCAAGTTGGGGGTGGCGTTGCAGGAGGACGACGTCTAAGCGATGGAGGCCGCGGGCGGCTTGGTCGGCCGTGAGCGCGAAGCTGTGCCAAGCAGCGCTGCTGACATCGGAGATGGGGTGGGGGGCGCCGTCGTGGCAATAGCTGATAGCTGGGTCGGCCAAAACGTTGCCGTCCCAGCAGCAGCGAATCTGATCGCCGGCGACCCATTCTTGCAGCCGCAGTCGCAAGGTAATGGCTTCCGGCGGGTCTGCGCTCAAATCGTCGGCGAGATTGAGGTCGAAGTGCGGGCCGGATTCCCGCAAGGTCGGGTAGAGGGGGACCGGTAAGGTGCCGCGCAGGCAGTCGTGTTGGTACGCGCCGCGCCAAGCCCCGCTGTGCTGGCGGAAGCGGTGGGTCGCGCTGTAGAGCTTGTCTTGGCGGCGCAGGGTTTGCACTGCGCCCACTTGGGTTAGCAACTCGCGCTTGGAGTCGCGGTCGGCGTGCCAGTTGAACGCGTATATACCGGTCGCACCCTCGCCGTGATACTGCATGGCTGTGGCCTTGGTGCGCATGGTGTGGCGGGCCGATTCGCTTTCGGGACCAGCGGCCGGCCCGGGGACGCCGCCGTCGAACCCTGCGTAGAGGGCGATGTCGCGGCCGGCGCAGAGGGCGCGAAAGGCCCTGACTTCAATGGCTGGATCTGTGCCGGCCGCGCCGGCCGGGATCAGGATATCGACGAGGTTTTCTCTTGTCCAAGTCTCCACGTCGTAGCCAATGCGGTGACAGCCCTCAATGGAGCCGGCGACGCGGGCCGCTAGGTAGAAGGGCCGGCCGCGCTGTTGGGCTAGTTCGTCGGTCAGTTGCCGGGCCGCCCGCATGAAGTCGGTGAGGACGTAGCGCAGGCGATAGGCATGGTCGGCGGGGAAGTGGAAGGGGTGGCGTTGCCAGTCGAGTTCGACGCCGTCCCAAGGGTAATTCTGGCAGACTTCGCGCAAGTGCTGGAAGCGGTTTTCGCGCACTTGGGGGATGGCCATATTCCACGACAGGGCAAACCACTCCTCGGTATCTGCGCCGAGGAGCCATTCGGGGTGGTCTTTGCGCAGTTGGGTCAGTTCGACGTGGTGCAAAGTCTGGAGGTCGCTTAGCTGAGCGCCGTTGAAGTGATTGTCGTTCATGCGCAGCGAGGCGTACACGTGCAGGCCGAGTTGGTGGCCGTGGTCGATGACGGCCTGTTGGGGATCTTCGCCCCGATCCAACATGCGGCGAATGTTTTCAGTGTGCGCGTAGCTAGCGGCGTTCTCGTAGCGGCGCTGGTGGGTGTCGCCGAGCAGTTCGAGCGCGTCGCTTGGCCAGCGGGTGGCGTGTTCGCCCACGCACCAGAACAGGGCGCCGACTTGGGTGTCTGCGAGGGGGGCGTACGTTTTGTCGAGAAAGGCGTCCATGGACTGGGGGACGGGCGAGTAGCCGTGGGGTGCGCCGTCCCAGTTGTAGATGATGCCGTAATCAGCGGGATGGGCCATAGCGTCTGCTCCTTTGCGGGTTTGGCCCAAAGTACGGAGATTGTCAGAGGCGGGCAACGGAGGCAATTATGGCGACAAAGTGGATGCTCTGCATGGCGTTGGTCGGTTGCGGCCTGAGCGATCCCCAAGGGCCGACCGATCTGCCCAAGGACCCGTGGGAGCGCACCGAGCAGCAGCGGCTGGAAGCGATTGAGGAAAAGTGTAGCGGCCAGCCTTGGGAGCGCGGGTGGCTCTGTCCGGGCGGCGTGGCCGATGCGGATACAACCAAATCTCAGGGTGGGTAAAGGAGTCTTAGGATGGAAGACAACGTACTACAGGCCGTCGATGAGCAACGCCTCCTTGATACGGCCGAGGAACTGATTGCGGTGCCCAGCCCGACGCTGGACGCCGGCGCCGTGGCTGATGCGTTGGCGTCTATATTGGCGGCCGAGGGGTTTGCCGTGGAGCGGCCGCAAGCCGATTGGCCGCAAGCACCGGCCGTGGTCGCTCGTTTCGACAGCGGGCGGCCCGGGCGGGTGTTGCAATTCGACGGCCACTTGGACACCGTGCATTTGCCCTTTGTGCCGCCCAAAGTGGAGGATGGCCAGCTTTACGGGTCGGGGGCGTCCGACATGAAGGGGGGAATCGCCGCCTTTGTCGAGGCACTGCGGGCATTGCGGGATGCGGGCGCAGTGACCCAAGGGGCGGTCTTACTCACGGCCCACGACCACCACGAAGCGCCTTGGGGCGACCGCCGCCAGCTTTTGGCCCTGATCCGCGCAGGGTTCGTGGGCGACGGAGTCATGCTGCCGGAGTACTTGGGCGATGTGCTGCCGGTCGCCGGTCGCGGGCTAGCCGTGTTTAGCGTGGACATTGAGCGCGATGGTGCGCCAGTACACGAAGTGCTGCGGCCCGCCGGGCTGCCGGACGTAGTAGCGGCAGGAGCCGAAGTCGTGTTGCGGCTGAACGCGCTGAACGAGCACCTGCGTGCGCAAACCGCGCCCTATGTCGGCAGCGACACCCTGTTTATCGGCCGGATCGAAGGCGGCCAGCTCTACAATCAAGTGCCGGTCCAATGCCGGGTCGAAGGGACTCGCCGCTGGGTGGCGGCTGGCGCGGGGCCGGCCGCACGCCGCGAAATGGAGGAGCTGCTCGCCGATGTGGCCGCGGCCAGCGGCACCCGCATCCGGCTTGTGGATTGGAACATGCCCGGCGATGCCTTTGCAGTTGATCAAAGCAGCCCGCTGGTGGGCGCGTTCCAGTCCGCGCACACGCAAGTGACCGGGGCACCGCTGCCCTTGGGCGGCAAGCCCTTCATCGACGACGGCAATGTCTTTATGGCGGCCGGGATTGAGGCCCTAACCCACGGCCCTTGCGCCGCGGGGGCGCATACGACCGCCGAGCAGGTGGCGGTGGCCGAGTTGGTGCGGGTGGCAAAGGTCTATGCGCTGACCGCGCAGGCGTTTTGCTAAGCGGCCTCCATGGCGCGGGCCGCGGCCGTGCCTTGCTCCTCATCGACGAAGTAGAGGCAGGCCCCGCCCGCGACAAAGAGCACCACGATCGACAAAATCCCCACCCGCGGGCTGCCGGTCAGCACCCCAATCCAGCCCACCAGCACTGGGCCGATGACCGCGGCGAACTTGCCCAACATGTTGTAAAAGCCGAAAAACTCGGCTGCCCGGTCGCGGGGAATGAGCCGCGAGTAGAGCGAGCGGCTCAGGGCTTGCACCCCACCTTGGACGAGGCCGATGGCCGCGGCCAAGGCGTAAAACTCCCAAACGGCATCTAGAAAGTAGCCCCACACGGTTGCCGCAATATAGACGGCTAGGCCGATGAAAATCCCCTTGCGGGTGCCGATGCGCTCGCCGAGCCAGCCAAAGGCAATGGCCGCCGGGAAGCCCACGAACTGGGTAATGCCCAAGGCGAGGAGCAGGTCGTCGGTGGCAAGGCCCAGCGACAGGCCGTAGTCAATGGCCATGCGGACGATGGTATCGACGCCGTCGATGTATAGCCAATAGCCGATGAGGAAGACAAAGGTCGTGCGTAGCTGCCGAATGTCGCGGCCGGTCGCGATGAGCTGCCGATAGCCGGCCGAGATTGTGCTCCAGCCGCGCTGAGCGCACACCGGCGGCGATTCCTCGACCCACAAAAAGAGCGGCAGGGAAAAGCCGGCCCACCAAACGGCGACTAGCAAAAAGCACACGCGCACGGCCGCGCTGGCATCGGCCAAGCCAAAGGTCGTGGGGTGGAGGACCATGGCCACATTGAGCGCAAACAGCAAGCCGCCGCCCAGATAGCCGAGGCTGTATCCGAGCGCCGAAACCGAGTCGGACTTGTCGCGCCCGGCCACTTCCACGAGCAGCGCATCGTAAAAGGTATTGCCCCCGGAGAAGCCAATGGCGGCCAAGACATAGACCACAACCGCCAGTTCCCACGCGCCTTGGGCGACCCAGTACAGGCACCCGGTGGCGAGGACTCCTAAGAAGGCAAAGGCAAACAGGAACTTGCGCCGGGTGCCGCCTTGGTCGGCAATAGCCCCCAAGAAGGGGGCCAGCAGCACGACGATCAGGCTGCTGAGCGAGTTGGCCAGTCCGAGGTGGAAGGTGCTTTCGGTGACGTCGCTGCCGGTGCTCCAGTAGGACTTGAAAAACACCGGGAAGAAGGCGGCTAGGACCGTGGTGGCAAAGGCCGAGTTGGCCCAGTCGTACAAGGCCCAGGCGACGATTGGTTTCTTGGCGTTGGTAGGCATGAAAGGTTTTTCGCTAGAAGCCCCTGTGCAACAGACAGTATAAGGCAAAAGGGAGTTGGTTGCCGCTGGCGTCCGTTATGGATAGCGTAGGGATCAACGAAGGACAATTTCTTATGAACGATGCATGGCTGCGTTTTGACGCGGCGACTAATCCTTATGGCCCGTCGCCCAAGGTTCGGGAGGCCATGGCCGCCTTTGCCCGCACCGGCGATTTCAGTCGCTACGGCGAGGAGCGTGCCGAGTCGCTGCGCGGGGATTTGGCGGCCCATTGGGGGCTTTCGCCCGAGCACTTCATAGTGTACAACGGGTCTGGGGAAGCGGTGGTGTGGCTTTTTTTAGCGCGGTTGCTGCTAGAGCAGCAGCGTTTGCTCATCCCGTCTCCGTCGTACGAGCGCTTTGTCGCATTGGGACAGCGGTGTGCGGCCGCAGTGATCCCGGTGCCCCTGCACGAGGCGGATTTCGCGCTGGTGCCCGAGCACTTTATCGAGGCCGGCCGGCGGTCTGGGGCGCGGGTGTTGCTGCTGAGCAGCCCCAACAATCCCACCGGCAATCTCCTGTGCGGCGACGCGGAAATGGCGCGGTTGCTCGATGAGTTGCCCGACTGCTTGTGCATCGTGGATGAGGCGTATGCAGACTATGCCGGCCATAGCTGGGTGCCTTGGGTGCAAGCGCGGGAAAACTTGGTGGTGTTGCGGACCTTTTCCAAAGCCTACGGCATGGCTGGTTTGCGGGTCGGTTACGCCATTGGGCCTAAACCCGTTATCGCCGCCCTGAGTCAGATGCAGGTTCCTTGGGCGGTCAATGCGCTGTCGCTGGTGGCCGCGCAGGCCGCGCTAGCCGACCAGAGGTATGTGTGCGAGGTCGTCGCCCAGATCCGCAGCGATTGCGCGGCCCTCTACGAGGGGCTGAACGAGCGGCCGTGGTTGCGGGCCTATCCGAGCGCGGCGAATTTCTTCTGGGTGCGCTGCGAGGAGATCGGCCCACAGCGGCTGCGGGCGGGTTTGGAAAAGCGGCGGATTCGCGCCCGCTGGCGGCAAGACGCGCCCGGGTTTGTGCGGCTGACATCGCTGCGCCCCCAAGACAACGAGTATTTGTTGGCAACGCTCGACGAGATCGGGCACACAGACTAACGCGAGAGGAGCATTATGGAATACCGCAATTTGGGCAAGGCCGGCGTCAAGGTGTCCAAGGTGTGCTTGGGCACGGCTTTTCGCGGCCAAGAGGACGAGGGGGTCTGCATTGAGGTGGTGCAGCGGGCCTTGGATATGGGCTGCAATTTCATCGACACGGCCCTGTATGGTGGGGGACGCTCCGAACAGGTGGTGGGCAAGGCCATCAAGGGGCGGCGCGAGGAAGTGGTGCTGACCACTAAAATTTTTGGCACCTTGGGCCATAGCCCCAATCACGTGGGGCTGTCGCGGGTCAATCTGCTGCGCGGCATTGAGGCGTCGCTCCAGCGGCTACAGACCGATTACGTGGATCTGTACTTGCTGCACAGCTTCGATCCGGTCACGCCGCTGGAGGAGACCTTGGGTGCGCTCGACGACATTGTGCGGCAGGGCAAGGCGCGCTACGTGGGGTGCTCTAACTTTCCGCCGTGGAAGATCGTCGAGGCCCTGTGGATTTCCCAGCGCGAGCGCATGGCCTCCTTTGCCTGTATCCAGAATCAGTACAATCTGCTCAACCGCTGGGAAATGGAGCCCGAGCTAATGCCCATCTGCCGTCAGTTCGGCTTGGGCATTATGACCTACAGCCCACTGGCCATTGGCCTGCTGTCGGGCCGCTTCCGCCGCGGGCAAGCACCGCCCCCGGGGACGCCGTGGAGCACGGGCGAGTTGCGCGGCATGAGTCCGGGTAAATACAACTTTGCCGCGGCCATGACCGAGCGGGTCGATACCATCGTCCAGACGCTGATCGATATCGGGGCGCAGCACGGCAAGACCCCAGCGCAGGTGGCCATTGCTTGGATTTTGGATCACCCCGAGATCAGCTCCCCCATTTTGGGGGCCGACGAGCCGGTGCACGTCGAAGAGATCTTCGCCGGTTTGGACTGGTCCTTGGCAGCGGAAGAGCGGGCTTTGCTGGACGAGGTCTCCGAGGTGAAAGGGCCGCAGAAGTACGCCTGAAGGAGGGAACCCATGAACAAACGCAGACTGCCGATCGGCATTCAGACCTTCTGCAAAATTAGGGAAGACGACTGCTACTACGTCGATAAAACCGCCTACATCCGCCGGCTGCTCGACGAGGGCACGCACTACTTCCTGTCGCGTCCACGGCGCTTTGGCAAAAGCCTGTTCTTGGACACGCTCAAGGAGGTGTTCGAGGGCAACGAGCCGCTGTTTGAGGGCCTTTACATCCACGACCGCTGGGACTGGTCGGTGCGCCATCCGGTGCTGCGGCTCGACTTCAGCAGCGGCAACTATCAAGGGCCGGACGACTTGCGGAAGGAAGTGACGGCGCAATTAAACGCCTTGGAGGACGAAGCGGAAGTGGTCCCGCGCGACAGCGAAGCGCCCGCCCGTTTCCGCCACTTGATGAAGGTGCTGCACGAGCGCAGCGGTCAGCGCGTTGCGGTGCTGGTCGATGAGTACGACAAGCCGATCCTCGATGCCCTAGAAGTGCCGGAAATAGCCCGCGCCAACCGCGACTTTCTGCGCGGCCTGTATTCGACCGTGAAGTTTGCCGACGCGCACATCCGCTTCACGTTCATCACCGGGGTGAGCAAGTTTTCCAAGGTCAGCCTGTTCTCTGGGCTCAACAATCTGAAGGACATCACCTTAGACCCGCGTTATTCGGCCCTGTGCGGCTACACCGAGGCGGATCTGGATAGCGTGTTCGCGCCGGAACTGCCCGGCTTGGACCGGGACCAGATCCGCGACTCGTACAACGGCTACCGTTGGGCTTGGACGAGCGCAGCCGAAACGCTCGGCGACGAGAAGGTGTACAACCCTTTCGACATCCTCCTGCTGTTCGACAGCCGCGAGTTCGGTGCCTACTGGTTTGAGACCGGCACCCCTAAGTTCTTGGTTGAAACGCTGTTCAAACGCCGCGTCAGTTCCTTGGCGCTGGACGAGATGGTCGGCAGCCACGAGCTGCTCTCGACCTTCGACGTCGATGACATTGCCACTGAGGCCCTGCTGTTCCAGACCGGCTACCTGACCATCACCGACGCCGAGGACCTTGGCAGCGAGCGGCTCTATCGCTTGGGCTATCCCAACCGGGAGGTGCGCCAGAGCCTCAACCGCAGTCTGCTGCGCTACTTGGTGCGCGATGCGACGCGGCAGATGGCCAACAGCGTGCGGCTCTACCGGCTGCTCGAAGCCAACGATTTCGCCGGGCTGGAGACACTGTTCCACGCTTTCTTCGCCAGCATTCCCTACGAATGGTATACGAACAATGACATCGCCCATTACGAGGGCTACTACGCCAGCGTGTTCTACTCCTATTTCGCCGGGCTGGGGCTGGACATTGCGGTGGAGGATAGCAGCAGCCACGGCCGCTTGGACATGGCGGTTCTGTTCAACGGCCGCGTCTATCTGTTCGAGTTCAAGGTGGTCGAGCTGGCGTCAGCGGGTGCGGCGATGGCGCAGTTGCAGGAGCGGCGGTATGCGGACAAATATCGCGCCTTGGGGCAGCCGATTTACCTGATCGCCGTGGAGTTCAGCAAGGATGAGCGCAATGTTGCGGCGTTTGACGTGGAGCGGGCGTGACAGGCGAAGGATGCCTGACGCACCCGCTGAACCAATGAGGTGAATATGCTAGACGAACTGTGCAAAATCCGCTATGCTCGCTTCCGCTTGGACATGGCCGCGGTCAGCCGGTTGAAGCTCCCGCCCTACAAGGGATCGACCTTTAGGGGGGCCTTTGGCCATACCTTCAAGCGGCTGGTTTGCGTCAAGCGGGATATGGACTGTTCTACTTGCCTGATCTGCAACCAGTGCGTGTACTACTACGTTTTTGAGACCCCGTTCAGTGGCGCGGGGGATGGCCGCGGCTATGCCTTTGCGCCGCATCCTTTTGTAGTTGAACCGCCCGAGGAGACGCGGGAAATCTACGAGCCGGGGGCCGAGCTGCGGGTCGGACTAGTTTTGGTGGGGCGGGCGCTGGACTACCTGCCCTACTTCATCTACGCGTTTGAGGAAATGGGGCAGCGCGGGTTGGGGGTCGGGCGCGGCCAAGCTGCTTTGCAGCGGGTAATCGCCCTCGGTCCCGAGCGCGGCGACGAAAGATGCGTGTATCAGGCGGATACTGGACAACTGGAGCCGGACTATCCGGTCTGCGTTGGTCCGCCCGGCGGCGCGGCGGTTGGAACGCGGCTGCGGCTGCGGCTGCACACGCCTATCCGTCTCAAGGCCGAGGGGCGCTATATCCGCCGCCTCGACTTTGCTCCCTTGGTGCGGGCCTTGTTGCGGCGCACTTCGGACTTGGCCCGCTTCCACTGCGGGGCCGAGTTGGCCTTGGACTATCGGCAGTGGATTGAGCGGGCTGCCGAGGTGCGGCAGGTAGCGGCTGCGGTGCGCTGGCACGACTGGGAGCGGTATTCGCAGCGGCAGGAACAGAAGATGAAGTTGGGCGGGTTGGTGGGCGAAGTGGAGTTTGCTGGCGAGTGGGAGCCATTCCTGCCGCTGTTGCGGTTGGGGGCGGATTTGCACGTGGGCAAGGGGACGGGTTTTGGGCTGGGACGCTATGAGATTTTGTGAGGGAGAAGGATGACGACATGCCATAAGCTTTAGGGACGATTTGGCTGCATTGGTTGCTGCACTCGCTACTGTGGAGATCCATGTGACGCCTGAGATTAAATAACCGCGCTAAAGAAAAAGCCGCCGAGTGGTTTGGTAGTTAATGGACAGTTCGTTATATTGTTGATCAATTTAGGAACGACGCTTCGCGCTCATCGACCCGACCGCCGTTCCCAAGCCGAGCAGGGCCGCGAGCCGTTTGTGCAAGGCGAGCACCATTGGCTTGACCTATAGGTTTGTGATCCATATTTTGCAGGACAGGAAAGGAACTTTAACATCATGGCCGAACAATCTAAAGCAGCTCCGATGACCAAAGCCCAGTTCAAGGATAATCGCAATGACCAAGACAAAGTTGAAACTTGAAACCGTGACGCCGATGTTTCTCCATGGTGAGAATCGTACAGAACTCGAACTTCGGCCACCGCCTTTCAAAGCCCTATTTCGCTATTGGTGGCGAACCGTGCAGGATTGCGATGAAAACTCGCTTAGGGAGGCCGAGGCAAAGCAGGATTGCGATGAAAACTCGCTTAGGGAGGCCGAGGCAAAGTTGTTTGGTAGTACAAAAGGTAAAGCACCATTCTCAATTCGTATTTCAGGAACAACGAATCTGGCAAATACCAAATGTAAACCGTTGCCACATCGGACTGATAATCGTGGTTTTAAGAGAGATGCTTACAAAGGGGGACAATCATTTGACCTGCATCTAATTACAAATACAAAGAACAGTTCAGATGCTTCGACTTATGAACAGATTGCGAAACTCGGTTTTTTGCTCGGCGGCGTCGGCAATCGCTCGCGGCGCGGGTTCGGGTCAATTCGTGAAAAAGGTTGGAATTTCCCAAGCGTTTGCGATCTAAAAAGGGAGATTTTGGATACACTCAATGCTGTCGCATGTGACACGCGGTTTTGGATAAACGGCCAAATCATTGAATCGACACTCACCAACTTTCCCGGTTACCCTGTCATTCGATGTATCCATTTTGGTAAACCAACAAGTAACGTTGATAGTCTATTGAAGAAAATTGGTCAGGCGACTCATGATCACAACAGTGATGCTTTGGGTTATGCAAAAGGACAAAAACGGCTGGCTTCGCCAATTCATGTTCGTATTCAGAAAGTCGGCAATGAATATGTCCCGGTTGTCACGCGACTTCATCTTGTCACGCGACTTCATCACTCAACTTATATCAGACACAGCAAGCAGAGGGACTTTATTTGTGCCATCATCACGTAGGAGGTTCACATGAGTGACAATCAACCAAAACGCCTCATGCTCATGTTCACAATTGGCCCCGTGCAATCTTTCATTGAAGCGGCTCGGAAGACGGAGGATTTGTGGATGGGAAGTTACATTCTGTCTTATCTTGTGGCTCATGCAATGGACAAAATTCGAGGCAGCGATGTTGAGCTAATCTATCCCGCCATTGGAAGCCAATCGCCCTTTGATTTTTGGAAGCAACAAGATTTCACAACCCCGTCTTTTCCAAATCTTTTTTTGGCAATTGGCAACGACATTGAGGTTTCTCAACTGGCTCAACGCGCAAAAGACGCTGAAAACAGTGTAAAATCTGAGTTCAAGCGCATGGCAGAATGCGTGATTGATAAGGCATTTGGAAGGGACAAGTGGCATAGGTCTTATGTTGAGAAAGTAGTTGAGCGACAAATCTCGGATTTTTTTGATATCTATTGGGTGATTACCGAAGAAACAGGTCAAAATTATGGGGATTGGTACGCTCATACCGCAGGCAGTCTCGCGGCGATCAAAAACTGTCGGGCATTTGCACCAATCAGTGAGTTTGGACGAAAATGTTCGCTTGATGGAACACGCGAGATACTCCATTTAGATCAAAAAGCCTCTGTCCAAGACGCAATGAAATGGTGGCAAGATTTTGCTAAACGAGAACCAAAGTATTGCCGACAAAAAGAGGCACTCTGTGCTGTCTCATTAACTAAGCGGATGGGCAGGCATTTTCTTGAGACTCAATCGAGATTCAAGGACAACTTTTCACCTGACAAACTTCTGACCTTTCCATCCACATCGGAGGTGGCGACAGCGGACTTCAAGGAACAATTCCAAAGCAACATCCAAGCCTGGTGTGTTTACGGACAGTTCTTTGACGAAGTCAGAAAATTGAAGGCATCAATTCCAATTATTCGGCCATTGCCAAAAATCAAGAATTTGCAGAAGAACATCGATGGCGAATGGCTGTACGAAGAGACTTGGAGCGAGCCCTATCTCAGACGTTACTACAACATTGATTCAGAAAAAGAGAAGAATCAAATTGAAAATTGTAAGCGATTGCGTGGGAAACTTGTCCGATTGCTCGGCGAACCGGGCCGATACTATGCCGCCATTGCGCTTGATGCTGATAATATGGGCGAAAAAAATAGAGAGGCTAAAAACAAGGAAGAACATGAAGGACGCAGCAAGCAACTGATTCGATACACAAAAGATGCGCGTCAGATCATTGAACAAGAGTATCTCGGGAAGTTGACGTATGCGGGCGGCGACGACCTCTTAGCACTCGCAAATCTCAAAGAGCTCTTACCCATGTTGAAAGGATTGCGAAAAAAATTTCCCGGTTTCACGACCGCTTCAGCCGGTGTGTGCATCGCTCACAATAAAACTCCGCTCGGCAGTGTGCTTCAGCAGGCACGTCGGATGGAGCGAGCGGCAAAAGAAGGTGGGCGAGATGCGCTTGGCATTGCATTGTTCAAACACTCTGGCAATATCAGTCAAGCAGTAACAAAGTGGAAATATGAAGGTTTGGATGTGATCGACATCAGCGAGAAATTGGTCAAGCTGTTGCGCGATGACGAAATTTCCAAGCGTTTCCTGTACGACTTCCGTGAAACATTTGCCAAACTAGTTGAAGACAGAAAGGACTTTAGAGCACTTGGTCGGCCCCTTATTCAAACCGAGTTTAGGCGAATTATGGAACGGGCGCATTCAACCAAAGGAACACAGCCTCCACAAAGCGAAGAAACTATTGATTCACTGACTCAACTTATCCACTACATCAGCCCCTTCTCTCACTTTCTCGGGTATTTGGAAGTTGTCAACTTCATTGTGAGGAATCAAAAATGAAACTTTTTCTTTCACCCAATGATACCTTCTTTTTTCGCGATGGGAGGCCGTTTACAAAAGGCGAACAGACGGAAGGGCATTCAATTTTTCCACCGCTTCCCTCGACGGTCCTCGGTGCGTTAAGGACTGCATACATCGCCGAGTTTGGCAACTTGCCGCTTTTCTATTCAGGAGGGATGCAAAAAACGATTGGCACGCCGGCATCACTATGCAATGCGATTCGACTGCGCGGTGTTTTTTTGGCGAACAATCGAGGCGATCAGTTGGAGATGTTTTTCCCTGTGCCGCGTGACCTGATATACAAGAAGGAGGATAAAAAGCAGAATGACAATATCGCACTCCATTTGCTGACACCAGAGGCCAAAAATTTCACATCGAATGGGACAATCAACAACGTACTTGCATGGTCGGCTCCCGATTCCATTGATTTGGATGCAGATGGCTTGTTACGCATGGGAGCTATCGGACGATACCTGCAAGGAAACGATAGGAACCTGCTACTTACAGATAGGGCAACACTTGTTGAGCGAGAATCCAAGGTCGGCATCGCCCGAAGTCGAGATACTTTGTCATCCGAGGAGCACATGTTGTATCGTATTGACATGTCCAGATTCAAAAACCGCGATGGAAATTACGGTTTCGTCGTGGACTACGAATGCTCCAAAAATTTACCACAAAAAGGACTTTTGAAATTAGGTGGTGAAGGCAAAAGCTTTGTCTATCGGGGCATCGACCTTAACGTTGAGTCGCTGTCTAGCCATCTTGGGGCGGTCAAAAGCACTATGCAATCAACAGGCAAGTTCAAGCTATATTTCGCAACACCGACCATATTTCAGAAAGGATGGTTGCCTTCATGGTTGGATAGGTTGGACGGAGGTACGCCTTCGGGCGAATATCCAATGGCGAGTAGTTCGCCAATTTCGCTCAAATTGATCACTGCTGAGGTTGGTAAACCTGTTACCATTGGTGGATGGGATATGGCAAAAGGCGAGGCAAAACCGACCTATCGTGCTGTGCCCGCTGGCAGTGTTTACTATTTTGAATTGATGAATAAAAACCGAATTGATGATTTAATCGCCGCTTTCCACTATCAAAACATCAGCGACGAGCGTTCCGAAGAAGGGTTCGGACTTGCCCTTCTCGGCGTCGCATAGGGAGGAAAATAATGAAGACACTTGTAACGCCCGTTGGCACATCGCTGTTTACGAACTATCTCGATAAGAACTCGAATGATGAGACCTCAAAATCTTATTATGACACAATCAAAAAACGCCCCGCTTCGGAGTGGGGCGATTATGAGAGTGAAATTAACGATCTGAAGAGGGTTAGCCTTAGCTTTATCGGCATGTCTGGAGTACAGGCTTCAGCCGAACTTCAGAGCATCGCTAAAATTCGATGCGAACTCAACGAGGAACTCAAAGTTCGCCTGCTTGCCTCGGGTACGATTGCGTCGCGATTGGCGGCGGAGATTTTGGCTGACAATACTTTGGCTGACAATACAGTGACCCCGGTTTTGGGAAGTGGTGTACGTGTCGAATTTGATTCAGAAAAAGATGTAATCAAAGGTTTACAGGTTGAAGATCCCAAAGCCTTTTCAAATGAAGGCATGACCAACCTGATTCAAAAGATTGACCAAGAGGCTTCTGGATACTGGCCGAAACTTGCTATCAATATCACTGGAGGGTTCAAAGCTACCTTGCCATATCTGACGATTTTGGCACAACTCAAGCACATTCCGCTTTACTACAACTTTGAGGACACTGACTCACTCATCAAAATTCCGCAAGCACCATTGGTTATTGATTGGGGCTTGATTGAACGGTATTCCGACATCCTTATGCAAATTGATAAGGGTGTAGAAGGCAATTGGCCGAAATTTAAAAAAAGACACTACCAAGCTGTTCAAAATTTGGAGGCATTCATTGAAGTTGATGACAAGGATGCACTTCTGTCACCGATTGGCACAATTTTCTGGGAGGAGTATCAAAATTACTTCGTCGTCGAATTGCCAGGTGGAAGTTATTACGGCTATAATTCCACTGACCGTCGGTCGATTGATGGAGCCATTGAAGAGCTTTATAGACGGTTACGCGCTGTTCTGTCAGACACTTGCCTGCAAGACTGCGATGGAAATCTTATACCTGATAAGTGTTACGAAAAAATTCGTAATTTGGGACACAATGATGACTTGAATCACGGTAGGCAGATTCCCAATCCGACGGAAAGTCAGGACCGGGAAATTTTCATTTTCAAATCAACAAATGATGTTCATATACGATTGCTGTATACCTTCAAGGTTAATAGTAAAAAAATTACTCGGCTCAAGATATTCGACCTCCTTTGTCGAGATTTCGATCATGAGAGTTATATTGACGATTGGAAAACAAAGTTCGGTGAAGAAAGATTTCCTGAAATCAACTTTGTCACACGTACACTTGAAATTCCTTAGAAAGGAGAAACCCAAATGTTCAAACAAGCTAAACCCTTCTTCCTCATCGTCGAAACCCCACTCCACGCCGGAAGCGGTAGTGACCTCGGCATTGTTGACCTGCCCATCCAGCGCGAGACGCACACGGATTACCCGAAAATCGAAGCGTCCGGGTTGAAGGGGAGTATCCGTGAAATTTTCGATGCTCAAAACAAGGATGCTCAAGCTATCAAGCTTGCATTCAAGCTTGCATTCGGCCCTGAGCAAGGCGATCTGCACGCGGGTGCCTTGGGGTTTACCGATGCACGTCTCTTGCTTTTCCCGGTCAAGTCGGTCAAAGGTGTGTTTGCATGGGTGACGTGCCCAGCAGTTTTGGAGCGTTTCAAATATGACCTCTCCATTTGCCAACCGAGCATTACGTTTGTTGACGATCTCCCTAGCCGCAATACGGTGCCGACCGAGAGCGGACTCATTGTGAAGGACGAGGGAAATGCCAAGAAAATCGTGTTGGAAGAATACACGTTCACTGTCAATTCCGACAAAGAATGTGATGCTGTCGCAAAGTGGATTGCCAACAGAGTCCTTCCGCCAGATCTATGCTATAACTATTGGCATGAGAAGGTGAAACGAATCCTCGTCGTGTTGAGCGATGATGATTTTCGCGATTTCGTGACGCTCTCAACGGAGGTCATCGCCCGAACCAAAATCGACAGTGAAACCGGCACCGTTCAATCGGGTGCGCTGTGGTACGAGGAATACTTACCTACGGATTCGATTCTTTACTCGCTTGCATTGACGACACCGCTGTTCTTAAAAGTTGATGGGAATGATGATGCACAAAAGCAAAAAGATGAGAAGGCAAAAAAAGGCATCTTCTATGCTGGCCAAGGGGTGGACAAAAACCACGAGGAAGCCAAGAAGGTGATGGAATTCTTTGCGGACGGATTGCCGAATATCATCCAAATCGGCGGCAATGCAACCATTGGCAAGGGATTGGTTCGGACACACGTTTATCAACATGGGGGGTAAAATGATGCCACAAAATCAGACAACACTTAAGGGAATTGAACAGGGGCGGGCCAAGTATGCTTTCTGCGTTGTCAATGACGTCAGCCAGATCGAATCTGATGACTTAAAAAAGAAGTATAAAACTGCTGCGAAGAAGATTCCTGTTCTAATAAAAACCAACGGGCTTGGGCAATCCCTAGCATTCATTAAGAAAAGGAATGATGGTTACGACAAGCTGTACGAGCAGATTGGGAACTGGATCCAAACTGAGGATGCCAAGCAATTGGTTCCGTCGGGCGAACTTGTCGAAGAGGTTATCCAACTTCAATCGCCTGTCTATCGGCAAGTCACTATCGAAACGCTCGCGCTACTCAATTGGATTCGCCGATTTGTGGATGGACTCATGAAAGATGTGGAGGCAGACAATGACTAACTACCATCCATCCGATACGGAGCAACTGATTCGCTCATGTAACCACCGGATTGACAACTTTGCTCTACGCTACCGACATTTTTTGCGGATTGATGCCCCAAGAGGCAATGACCTGAAATACAAAATCAACTTTCAGTGTTCCGGTCAGAAGCTTGAGAAATCGTCTCAAGAATGTGTCAAGCATCTGAGAGAACGGCAACGCCAGCAACTCCAGCAGTTTGCTATGCGCGGCATTGAACTTTACTGCGTTGATGCAACGGTTGATTGGCGGCTGATTGTTGGTCTCGGTAGCGAGCATATTCAGGAGACAAACATGACGCTCCATCACATCTACGGCATTCCGTACATTCCCGGAAGTGCTGTGAAGGGCGTGTTGCGCCACTGGTGGTTGCATGAGGATTTTGACAATGACGAAAACAAAGCCCTGAAAAATAAAAGTTTTCTCGCTCTCTTTGGCAGCCAAAAACAGCGCGGGAAAGTGCAATTCATTGACGCCTATCCTGATGAAGTCCGTTTTGCAACGGATATCATGAATCCGCACTATCCCGACTATTACAGTGGCAGCAAACCACCAACAGATTCTCAAAATCCAGTGCCTATCAATTTTTTGACCGTCGAGCAGACCACCTTTCGATTCGCTTTCTTGGCAAAGGATCAAGAACTTCTCGATAAACTCAAGGCGCGATTTGAAGATGCCTTAGAAATGAAAGGCATTGGAGCGAAAACAGCGGTTGGTTATGGGTATTTCCGCGATTTTAAAGACCAGACTGCCAACATAACAGACCGTGAAGCCGATATGCCCGCTCGGCCTTTGAATGCGACCAAAAGCACTATATCAATCACAGCAGACCGCGAAGCCCGTGAAGTCGGAACTGTAAAATGGTTCAACGCTGCCAGAGGATTCGGTTTTATTGAGCAAGAAGGTGGCGAAGACGTTTTTGTCCATTATTCCGCGATTCAAGCCAAGGGCTATAAATCTTTGGCAGAGGGTGACTGTGTTGAATTTGACATTACCGAGGGGCCTAAGGGACTCCAAGCTTCAAATGTCGTGAAGCGATAATCTGAAATAAATTCAGAATCATGCCGCGGGCACTCTCTCTTTTTGAGATGGTGTTTTTTTATGTACGCGTCGAGACATCTTGCTCGCGCACAGGCCGCTCGGCTACTGAAGGCGTTGGAGGACAAGCTAACCCATCCCCACCCTGTAGATTACCCGGACCATCCCTCGCACGAGCAAAGGAGTAAACATGCAAGAAGTATTGCGCCAAGCGCGACAGCACATTGACGCGAGTGAATTCGACCGGGCCGAGAGCCTGTGTGCCGATGTCTTGGTGGCCGATCCGGTCTGTGTGCCGGCACACCAACTGATGGCGCGGGTGTGGCTGGGACGGAAGCAACCCGACAAAGTGCGCGACCGCCTCGGGTATCGCGACCAGTTGCCCCACGACGAACACTATGTCGAGTGGGGCCTGATCGCCGAGGAGATGGAAGACTTGGAGACCGCCGGCCAGCTCTATGAAGGGCTGCTGCAGCGGGAGCCGCAAAACGCCGTGGCCCTGTACCGGCTGGGCTTGCTGTGCCTCGAACGCGGCGAGCGGGACCGGGCCGTGGGCCTGTTGCAGCGCACCTTGCGGGCGAGTCCAGAGTACGCTCCGGCCGCGTTTGAGCTGGCCCAGTGCTATGCCGAAGACGAGTTGTGGGGGCTGGCGGCCGATGCGTACGAGCGGGGCTTGGAGCGCGACCCGTCCCATGAGGAGGCCCGCACCGCCCTGCAAGTGGTGGAGGCGCGGATGCGGGAACTGGCCGAGTTGCCCAGCAGCGAGGTGCCGGCCGGGGAGGGCCCCACGCGGCGGATGCGGGTATTGTTCGCTGGGCGGGAAAATGTCCACGCCCGGCAGTGGATAGACGAAAATGGCCGGGTTGGGTACAGTCCGGTCCATGAGCCGCTCGCCGAGCATCTGTTAAGCCTGCATTTGCAAGGGACCGCGACCTTGGGCGTGTACCCGGTGCGGGCCGACCAGACGGTGCTGTTTGGGGCCCTCGATATTGATGTGCGCAAAAACGCCCTCACCGCGGGGCAGCCGCTCGCCGACCGACTGCGGGAAACCGTGCAGGCCGATGCCCGGCGGCTCGCCCGGCAGTTCGATGCGTTGCACCTGCCGGTCTATGTGGAGGAGAGCGGGTACAAGGGCGTACATCTGTGGATCTTTCTTGCGGAGCCGGTGCCGGCTGCGGAGGTGAAGCGCTTTTTGGAGGCGGTCGTCCAGCGGGTCGGCCCCCCTGCGCCCGAGCTCCAGTGGGAGGTATTCCCCAAGCAAGAGCAGGTCGCCGAGGACCAGTTGGGCAATCTGATCAAGTTGCCGTTGGGCATTCATCTCAAGACTGGGCGGCGGTGTTTGTTCACGGACTTGGAAGGGCAGGAGTACAGCGATCAGGAAGGGTTCCTCCAGCGCATTCAGCAGGTTGAGCGCAAGGATTTCGAGCGGGCCGTGTCTCGCTTGGTGGCCCGGCCCGAGCAAGGCGGCGCGGCCGGGTCGGCTCAAGCCCTGCGCGAGGCTTTTCCCGAATACGAGGCCCTGTTCAAGGGCTGCCCGGTCTTGGTCGCCCTTATGGAAAAGGCCGTGGTCACCCATCACCTCACCCACGACGAACGCTTGGTCCTCAAGTGCGTTTTGGCGCACTTAGGCGACAGGGGGCGTCGGCTGATCCACAGTATTGTCGGGCACTGCCTCGATTACTCTGAGGCGATCACCCAGCAGCAAATTGAGCGCACCCCGCCCTATCCGGTCAGTTGTCCCAAAATTCGTCAGCGCCTCCCGGAGGTCACTTCAACGGTCAACTGCGCGTGTGTGTTCGAGTTGCCCGAAGGGGGGTATCCTTCGCCGCTGTTGCATCTCGAGCCAGACTTTACCAAGGGTCGGTCTCACAATGCCGATCGGCACGGGCCGATGGTGGACAAGTACGTGAATTTGCGGCGGGATTATCAGCGGCTGAGCCGCGAGTTGGCCCACCTCGAAGACGATCTGCGCTACGCGCTTGACTCGAGCGGCCAAGACGAGTTGCGGGCCGGCGGGTGGATTCTGCGCCGCGATGGGGAGGGTCGCTTAAAGGTGGAGATCGACTTGGGGTGATTCTCTATGTGACGGATCAGGGCGCGGGGGTCTATTGCCGCGGCGAGCGTTTGCAGGTGCGGCGGCGCAAGGAAGTATTGGCCGAGGTGCATCTGTACGATCTGGAACAGGTGGTGCTCATGGGCCGGATCGCGCTTTCGGCCGCGGCCATGGGCACGTTGCTCGAGCGGGGCGTGGATACAGTCTTGCTGAGCGTGCATGGTCGATACCGGGGCCGGCTGGTCGGACCCGAACGGCGCAATGTGCTGCTGCGGCAACAGCAGTTCAAGCGCTACGAAGACGAGCCGTTTCGGCTGGGGGTGGGGCGGGCCGTGGTTGAGGGCAAGCTACGCAATATGCGGACCCTGCTCATGCGCTTGGCCCGGCGGCGCAGGGTGGATGTGGGGGCGGTGGCCCACTTGCTGCGTCGGTCGATTCAGCAGGTCGGGCAGGCGACTAACGCGGAGTCGCTACGCGGTTTGGAGGGGGCCGGTAGCGCGGCTTATTTTGGGGTGCTTGGGGACTTTTTTCCCGAGGAACTCCCGTTCAAGGGACGCAACCGACGGCCGCCCAAGGATCCGGCCAATGCGCTGCTCAGCTTTGGGTATGCTCTGTTAGGCAACAGTGTGGAGGGCGCGGTCTATTTGGCCGGGCTCGATCCGTACTTGGGCTTTCTGCATGTGGTGGACTATGGGCGTCCTTCGCTCTCGCTGGATTTGATGGAGGAATTTCGGCCGGTGTTGGTTGATGCGCTGGTCTTGGATTTGGTCAACCACCATCGGGTGCAGAGCGAGGATTTTGAAGCGCGGGACGGAGGGGTATTTTTGCAGGGGGCGGGCCGCAAGCGGCTGATTGAGGCGTACCAACGCCGTCTCGAAGACCGGGTGGCCTACCCAGTAGGGGCCGAGCGAGTGGAACGGATTTCTTATCGGCGTTGCCTCGAATATCAGGTGCGCCGATTGGCCCGGGTGATCTTGGGCGAGGAAGACCACTATCGGGCCTTTCTGGTGCGTTGAGATGTTTGTGACGGTTTGCTTTGATATCAGCTCGGACCGAACCCGTCGGCAGGCGACTCGGGTGCTGGAGGCTTATGGGACGCGGGTGCAGAAGAGTGTGTTCGAATGTCGCATTGGTGAGCGGCAGTTTGTCGAGTTGCGGCAACGCATGAGTCAGATCAATCTGGGGGCAGGTGATCTGGTGCGCTACTATACGCTGTGCCGGGCTTGTCAGGCCAAAGTCGAATTTACCGGCGGTTTGCCGCCGCAGGAGGAAAAAGGGCATATCGTCGTTTGAAAGGGGGAATTTGCGACTCAGTTTAAGAAAGGGTTGTCAAAATAGCACAATGGGGTTATATTTTTTTGTGCCGTAAGGAATTGGGTGCGTTACTTGATCCGATTCTGGGTCGCAAATGGGTAACGGCCTGTCCTAGAATTAGTTGGCTCAGATGCTCTTGCCACAGTCAGAATGGTTTTGATAGGCGGGTGCCTGTCAAAATGGCCTGAGTCGCATAAGGGGGCTAGACGGACTGTGGCCCAATAAGTTAGAAAGGAGGCAATCAGAACACTGGACCCGATTTGTAGGGGATTGAAACGAGCCGATATCCGGTGTGGCGGCAAATTCAATACATAAATCAGAACACTGGACCCGATTTGTAGGGGATTGAAACATGCCGTTTTCGACCTCGCCGCCGGTCCACGTGTACGTATCAGAACACTGGACCCGATTTGTAGGGGATTGAAACACACCCAAGAGGTGTCCACCCGCACCAGGACCCGAGAGATCAGAACACTGGACCCGATTTGTAGGGGATTGAAACTTCTTGTTCCGCATCCTGCCGCGCAGCTTCCTGGATATCAGAACACTGGACCCGATTTGTAGGGGATTGAAACTTTGCCGCGACCCGCTCCATGCACTCGTTAAACTCTTATCAGAACACTGGACCCGATTTGTAGGGGATTGAAACGTAATTAAACGACACGAGGTTGTTGTGAAACACACACATCAGAACACTGGACCCGATTTGTAGGGGATTGAAACCGAGAAAGTCATCTTCGGGTGGCGAGTACAGTGGCGAAATCAGAACACTGGACCCGATTTGTAGGGGATTGAAACATCTGTAGGCTGACGTCTTCGATCGTGATGGTATCGGGGTATCAGAACACTGGACCCGATTTGTAGGGGATTGAAACACGGCACCGACCGCTTCCTCGACCTCCGTAACCACCTATCAGAACACTGGACCCGATTTGTAGGGGATTGAAACTAATGGTCTCGGTCTCAGTCTCGGCCGAAGTCTCGGTATCAGAACACTGGACCCGATTTGTAGGGGATTGAAACTTCTTGCCCACACGAATGTGGGGGTTTTGTGCCTCCGATCAGAACACTGGACCCGATTTGTAGGGGATTGAAACCACTTGGGCGGCCCCATGTCCGCAGCCGAGTTGCTCATATCAGAACACTGGACCCGATTTGTAGGGGATTGAAACGAAAAGAAGAGGGCGAACGCCTGGGTCTTGTACCCTCCCAATCAGAACACTGGACCCGATTTGTAGGGGATTGAAACCACGACTTGTCGAGGGGGAAGTCTTCGGGGAGTCTCTCATCAGAACACTGGACCCGATTTGTAGGGGATTGAAACTGGATGGAGTTCTGCTGGAGAGCGTACTGGAAACCGAAATCAGAACACTGGACCCGATTTGTAGGGGATTGAAACGGGTCAGCGCCCGCCCGATAGGGTTTCTCGAAGAATCAGAACACTGGACCCGATTTGTAGGGGATTGAAACTGCCCGAGAACTCGCCGGGACCAATCAGAGACGCACATCAGAACACTGGACCCGATTTGTAGGGGATTGAAACTTTTTTTCATACGGGGGTTCCTTCGCGTTGGGCGCGGATCAGAACACTGGACCCGATTTGTAGGGGATTGAAACTCAACCCACCTAGCCCGAATCCCCCGAATCCCAAAAAAATCAGAACACTGGACCCGATTTGTAGGGGATTGAAACTTTAGAGAGTTGGGTTAGGTGGTTTGCGGCTTCCTCTTATCAGAACACTGGACCCGATTTGTAGGGGATTGAAACTTGATGTCATTAACAGTGATCTGGAACATTTTGGCCTATCAGAACACTGGACCCGATTTGTAGGGGATTGAAACCCGATCGCCGCCCACCTCGTCCGGCGGATTTACCATCTCATCAGAACACTGGACCCGATTTGTAGGGGATTGAAACTTATGTGGGAATGGGGGTGGAAAAAAAACGACGAGATCAGAACACTGGACCCGATTTGTAGGGGATTGAAACAATGACTGCCTGACGCGACGGAGCGTCTTGATCAGGTATCAGAACACTGGACCCGATTTGTAGGGGATTGAAACTTCATCACGATGCTTAAGTGCTCGGGGGCAATTTTCCCATCAGAACACTGGACCCGATTTGTAGGGGATTGAAACTCGTCGAATTCGGGACTGAGCCCATTCTCGGTTTGAACGATCAGAACACTGGACCCGATTTGTAGGGGATTGAAACGCTCCTGCAGGGCAATCAGCGCCCTCTTGGTTCTTGCCATCAGAACACTGGACCCGATTTGTAGGGGATTGAAACACCTGCACGGTGGTCCCGAGTGCGAGCTCGTTTACAAGGATCAGAACACTGGACCCGATTTGTAGGGGATTGAAACACCTCCGAGACCACTTCGTCGGACTCGAGGTTGATATATCAGAACACTGGACCCGATTTGTAGGGGATTGAAACGCTTAGTGGGGCGACCTAGAAGAGCCGTTCCTCGAGCGATCAGAACACTGGACCCGATTTGTAGGGGATTGAAACCGATCTGGAACATTTGAGTCTCCTCAATTGTGGCCGCAGATCAGAACACTGGACCCGATTTGTAGGGGATTGAAACCCCGGAAGGCAGAAAGGAGGAGGCAAATGAAAAAGGTTGTCTGCGCTGGACCGCCTAGGTCCGGCAGAAGCTATTTGTGCGAGGGATTGAAGCAGGCTATTATAAAAATTACCAAAGACGACCCGTAAAAGATTGCTGGCGTTGTGACTCGCCAAATACAATCGAGGTTTGCGTAGTGCCAATCGCTGAAACAGTATTAAACGGCATCCAAGACAGAGGCCGACGAGCACTGCCCATTGAGAGAATTTATCGACACCTCTACAACCCCGACCTATTCCTACGTGCTTATGGGCGCATCTACCGAAAAACAGGGGCGACCACACAAGGCATCACAGAAGAAACCACAGATGGCATGTCAATGAAGAAAATCAATACCCTCCTAGAGAAATTCCGCTGTGAGCGTTACCAATGGACTCCGGTAAGGCGGATATATATTCCCAAGAAAAACGGCGGGCGGCGTCCGCTCGGCATCCCCGTTTGGTCCGATAAACTGGTACAAGAAGTCATGCGATCCATACTGGAAGCCTACTATGAACCCCAGTTTAGCGATCTGTCCCACGGCTTCCGAGCTAACCGAGGCTGTCACTCTGCACTAAGAGAAATTGCAAAATGGAAAGACATAGACTGGTTTATCGAAGGCGACATCAAAGAATGTTTTGACAGCATAGACCACGATCTACTACTGTCCATATTGAAAGAGAAAGTCCACGATGATCGATTCATTGTCTTACTCGGCCAGCTTCTCAAGGTCGGATATGTAGAGTATGGGAGCTACAAATCCACCCTGATCGGCACCCCACAAGGAGGGCCTGTAAGCCCAATCTTTGCCAATGTGTATCTCGACAAGCTGGATAGGTTTGTCGAAAACACACTCATGCCTCGCTATACAAAAGGTAATTGGAAAACCGCGAGGAACTTGCAAAGAATAATGCGGCAAAGGCCGCTATCTAATGCCAAAAATCATATCTTTAGACGACTGCGCTATATCCGATACGCCGACGACTTTCTGATTGGCTTTACCGGGCTAGAGGCAGAAGTAAAAGAAGTCAAGAGGTGCCTCAAAGGATTTCTCCAAGAAAAGCTGAAATTGGAACTATCAGAGGACAAAACCTTGCTCACGTACGCCCGCACCGAGAAAGCACAATTCCTCGGATACGAAATCAAAAGAATGACTGAAAATACCAAACACAAAAAAGGCCGAAAGCCGATCAACAACGCGCTGAGTCTCAGCGTTCCAATAAGATTCATAAAAGAGCGATGTGAACTCTATATAAAATACGGGCGAATAATGCCTCGTGCCGAACTGATCAACGACAGCGACGCCGACATCACGAGTTTCTTTCAGAGCCGATATGCCGGTTATGTGCAATACTACATGCTTGCCCACAATGTCCACGCCTTAAACGAAGTGCGATGGGTTATGGAGAAGTCCTTGCTCAAGACGCTTGCCAAAAAGCATAAAACGAGCGTCAATCAGTTTGAAAAACAGTACAAGACGACCATCCAAACACCCCACGGTCCGCAAAAGTGCTTGGAGATGCAGGTGGTAAATCGAGAAGGAGAACCACAGATCGCACGCTTTGGCGGCATTCCTCTCAGACGACGACAAGGTAAGACCATTGAGGATCAAGCCCAAAATGATGCTCCCACGAGCAAAGGGACAGAACTCATCCAACGCCTGCTGGCAAACCTATGCGAATGCTGCGGCTCAGCGGGCAGAGTCGAAGTTCACCACATCCGAAAACTCGCCGACATCAAAAAGGGGAGGTCGCCAAAACCCAAATGGACGCAAGAAATGATCGCGCACCAGCGAAAAACCTTGATTGTGTGCAAAAAGTGTCATCGCGCCATCCATTCGGACCAAATCAGCCACTGATGTTAGGCTCTGGCGGTTTGGCCTCTTTATCAAAATCTCAAAGGAGCAACTCATGGAAACAGCCACACACCAGCCAGCGAATGAGCCGCACACGATCTTGTTATGCACCGTCGGCGGTGCTCATCAGCCGATTCTTGAGGCAATTGACTCAACGTCACCTAGCTATGTCTGCTTCTTCTGCACGGACAAAGATCCCGTGACCCAAAAGCCAGGTACTATCGGTCATGTGACCGGTAGTGGCTATGTCATCAAGGCTGACTACAACGAAACTAAGCCTACGTTGCCGAATATCCCCACCCAAGCGCGTCTTAATAACGGCGAGTTTGAAACGCAGATAGTCCCGGCGGACGACCTTGATGGGGCTTATTTAGTCATGCGTAACGCCATCATCAACTTGGCTGCGCGATTTTCGGGCCCCCGATTTATCGCCGACTATACGGGGGGCACCAAGACGATGACGGCGGCACTTGTATGCGCTGCCTTACAGGGGAGGGATGATGTCGAGCTTCAACTTGTTACGGGTACCCGTTCCACTCCCACCATCGTGGACGATGGAACCGAACAGGCGATGACAGCGAGCGTGGCTCGTCTGCGCCTTGAACGGGCGATGGCACCCTATCTTGGGGCTTGGTCGCGGTATGCGTATTACGAAGCCGCGGAAGGGCTGAGAAGCATCCGAATTGTCAGCAACGACCGCGATCGGCAGGGGTTCCTCTTTGTAAGCTCACTAAGCCGAGCCCTAGCTCTTTGGGATAACTTCAATCATGCCGACGCATTAAAGTTGATGCGGCACTATGGAGGGCAAGTCGCTCAATGCTATCCGAAAATGTTGCCTTGGTTGGACTTACTCGCTAAGGAGAAGGGGAACGAACCCGCACTGCTGTTTGACCTCTGGTTAAATGCCCAGCGGTGTGCAGCCCAAGGCCGGTTCGACGATGCGATTGCGCGATGGTACCGCCTGCTGGAGTGGACAGCTCAATGGCAACTGCAAACGAAGCTCAAGGCCAATACCGCGGATTTTGCATCTGATTTGCTGCCATCGGGTGTTGACGCGGCTCCAAGTAGCGATAAAAAAATCAAGCTCGGACTTTGGCAGGCATGGCAAGTCGTGAAGCACCATGAACGCCTGTCGGGACCCGCTCAAGAATTCATCAAGAACCACGGGGGGAAGGTCTTCGATTTACTTAAGGTACGCAACAATTCGATACTGGCTCACGGTTTTCGTCCAGTGAGTGACTCGGACTGGCAGCAGGTGTATTCGTGGACGCAGGACAAATTCCTGCCTGCCCGTTCTGCGTCAGTTAGCCGCCAAAGCAAACATAAAAAAAGAGCCGGAGCAACTCCCGACCACACCTCCAGAATTCTTCACCTGAACCGCGTCCGACAGTTACTGGCTCGCTTGATCCGTTTGTCTCAGTACACGACAGCAACCTAAGTTGTGGCACGACGCTGATGGGCTTGGTTGTGCAACGGCTGGTTGAAGAAGCCCGAAAGCTGGATCGCCCGGTGCGACGTTTTGCTCTCATTGATCGCCGTTCCCAAGACGAGCAGGACAGCGATCCGTTTGTGCAGGGCGATTGCCACTGGCTTGACAACTGAATGAGACTGAGGCTATTGATGCCTGCCACTATTCTTTGCTCATCTGCCAGACCCTCCAACGCCTCACGAGCAACCCCCAGTACAAGCTCAAGCGATACCACATCACGACCCAGTAACACCTGCATTTTTTGCACTTTTGCACCAGTTCGGCCCCTCGCCCCGCTCCTCGCCCGGCAGTGCCTCTTGCGTAAGTAACGCATTTACAATGCCTTAACGGCCCCTCAACCAAGTCTGGCATTGGATTTGCTATCTATACGTAGGTCGATGGTCCCTGCCGTGCAGCCGGGAGAGTTTCACGGCCTAATAGGGCAAGCAATTTGGGCACTTGATGCTTTGCAGCTCCCAATTGAAACGGTGAGAGTGCAAATTATGCACTTTGAGCACCCCAAGGCCGGTGCTTCTAACTCGCGCAATTTGAGTGCCTTGCAGGCCGTCGGCTCGAAATTGTTGCAACGGAGGGCAAAAATTTGCGCCTGCTAACCCCATTTCCAAGGAGGTTTCGCGATCCAAGAGGTGAAGTGTTGACTCATTGCTAGGGGATTGAAGCTGAGGATGAGGATGGTACGTTGGTTGTTTTTCGCTACGCGGCGGTAAATTAGCCCAATCAACCTAATAACCGGGAGAACAAGATGGAAGATTATTCGGCGGTAGTCTGCAAAGCCGTAGTGGATCATATTTCAATACGCTACGGATCAGCCGGATCAGCCAGATGTTCGAGAAGGTGGGTAGAAACCGAACCCGGCTTGATGCACAGGATTTCTAGAAAATGGCTGGCGGACCACAGGCGTTGGGTGGAGTTTCGCCACGCGCCCAAGCGGCAACAGGCTGCCGAGGATTCCGAGCGTCGCCGGCGGGCTGTATATGCTCGCTATGCCTTGCTCGAGGAATGGGAATTTGTCGATAGTAAACGGCCGGGTAAGGCCCGGTCTTGGTTTGCTCCTATTTGAAGAGTTGCCCCGATTGCTAGGGGATTGAAACTGTGGGAGCATGATGGGAGCACGCGGAGCATGAGCCGAGTTGCTTAGCGCGTTGCCCCGTTTTCCAGAGGATCGAAACCACCCCAGCGCCACAGCCCAGCGATTCCGCCCATGCGCCTCTGCGACTTTCCAATCCTGACCTTCGACACCTATGGAACCCTGATCGACTGGGAGACGGGAATCTGGGATGCGCTGCAACCGCTCTGCTCGCGTCTGGCCGACCCGCCGACCCGCGAGGCGGCCCTCGCAGCATTCGCACGGGCGGAATCGGCCGGCCAAGCGGCCACCCCGGACCTGCTCTATGCCGACCTCTTGGCAGCCACCCACCGCACACTGGCCCGGACTTGGGGCCGCGAACCCGAGGATGCCGAGAGCATCCGCTTCGGCCAGTCGGTCGGGGACTGGCCGGCCTTTGCCGACGCGGCCGAATCGCTCGCCTACCTGCAACGCCACCACCGGCTGATCACCCTCACCAATTGCGACCGCGCCAGCTACCAGGGCAGTGCCGCCCGCCTCGGCGATCCTTGGGACGCGATTCTCACGGCCGAGGAGATCGGCTCGTACAAACCGTCGCTGGCCAACTTTGAATTCCTGCTCGCCCGGGTGGCGGCCGACTTTGGCCATGCTCCCGGGAGCATCCTGCACGTCGCCCAGAGCCTCTTTCACGACCACGTGCCGGCCAAGGCGCTCGGACTGACGACGGCATGGATTGACCGGCGTGCGGGGCGCAAAGGCGGCGCGACAGTACCGCCGCAGAAGGCAGTGGAACCCGACTTCTGTTTCAAAAGCATGGCGGAGCTGGTCGCCCAGCATCGCGCCGAACGGGCCTGAATCCGCCCCGGCGGCGCGTGGACGAAAGCGAAATGCGCCGCTAATTTCTAGAGGACGGCTCCCCCTTGGTGCTAATGCTAACGGAAGGAGAAAGACGAATGGAGTATCGACACATAATCACCATTGAACCCGGAAAGCGCAGTGGTAAGCCGTGCATTCGCGGCATGAGGATTACCGGCTATGATGTGCTTGACTATCTCGCCTCGGATATGTCCGTTGAAGAGATTTTGCGCGACTTTCCCGAACTTACGGACGCATCACGCTGCAATTTTGAGATTTGAGCAAAACGATTTTGCGCTGGAATAAATCGCTTCGTTATACGGGAAAGGATTCAGGATCGAGACCCCATGAGCACACCCCTCCACGATCGCATCGCCTTAGTAACGGGCGCGGCTGGCGGCCTTGGCCAAGCAATATGCCGCGCCTTGGCCGCCGAAGGCGCAACAGTCGCCCTGCACTACCGCACTCAGCAGGATGCTGCCCACGCACTCGCGGCCGAGCTGGGCGGAGCCGCCTTTGAGGCCGATATAACCGAGGCGGCGGCCGCGCAGTCGCTGGTTGAGGGCGTGGCCGGGGAACTGGGCGGGTTGGACATTTTGGTCAACAACGCCGGCATCACCATCGGCGGGCAGTTCGTGGCCGATATGGCGCTGGCGGACTGGCACCGAGTGCTCGATGTCAACCTCAACAGCGTCCTCTATATGTGTAAGGCCGCCCTGCCCCTGATGCGTGAGCGGGGCAGTGGCGCGGTCGTCAATATCGCCTCGAATGTGGTCAACACCCTGCCCGGCGGGGCCGCAGCGTACGCGACCACCAAGGCCGGGGTCGTGGCCTTGACCAAAGTGCTGTCCAAAGAGGAAGCCGCGCACGGCATCCGCGTCAATGTGGTGTCGCCGGGGATCATCGACGCCGGGATGGGGCGCGGGGCGCTGGCGCGGCGAGCACCGGCAGTGCGGGCGCAGTTTCTCAGCAGCATTCCCATGGGCCGGGCCGGCGGGCCGGAAGAGGTGGCCGCGGCCGTGGTCTTTTTGGTCTCGCCGGCGGCCAGCTACGTGACCGGACAACACCTAAGCGTCAATGGCGGCGACCGCACCGAGTCCTACCAGTAGAAGGCACTGCGCCCCAATTTGTGATAGACACCTATACTAACAGTAACTATATTGGATTACTAACATTTATGAACCTATCGCTCCCGCTGCAATGTCGTCGGGAAGCGCGTCTAATCTCGAAGCGATCTTACTGAAATGAAGTACTTATTCACCGGCGGCGGCACGGGCGGCCACGTGTACCCGGCCTTGGCCATGGCCAACGAAGTTCGGCAGACGCGGGCAGACGCCGAATTCCTCTATGTGGGCCATCGAGACAAGTTAGAGTCTTGGGTGGTGCCCGAGCAGGGGTATCCCATCCGCTTTGTCCGCGCCCGCCCCTTCCCCCGGACGCGCTCTCCGGTGGCCCTGTTGCGGTTCGCCGGTGCGCTCGCGGTCGGGGTGGTCCAAGGGGTGTGCATCCTCTTGCGCTACCGGCCCCAAGTCATCGTCAGCACGGGCGGCTTTGTCAGTGCGCCGATCCTCTTCGCGCATGGGGCGTTGGCAAAGGTCGGCCTTTCTCGCGCCCGCGTCTTTATCTACGAGCCGAATGCTTACCCCGGGCTTTTGAACCAAATTAGCGGGCGGCTGGCCCAGCGAATCGGGGTGGCGTTTGAGCAGGCGGGCCGCTGGTTCGACATGAAGCGGGTGGCGGTGGTCGGCTATCCGGTGCGCCGCTCTTTTTTGCACCTCGACCGGTCGGCCGCACGGGAAAAGTTGGGCCTTGCCCAAGGCCGCAAGGTCGTGCTCGCCTTTGGCGGGTCGGGGGGGGCCAAGGCCATCAACGAGGCCGTGCTCCAAGCCTTGCCCCTCTGGCAAGCGGCCGGGCTGGTGGTCATCCACGTCACCGGTCGCTACAAGGGGCCGGATTACGACGCCGTGGCAGAGACCGAGGCGGCCTTGGCGGCGATGGGGATGGAGGGAGAATGCGACTGGTATCGACGCCTCGATTACGCGGATCAGATCGCCGATCTGGTCGCAGCGGCCGATCTGGTCATTTGCCGCTCCGGGGCCGGTACGCTCACCGAGATGGCGGTCAGCGGGACGCCCACCCTGATTGTGCCACTGCCGACCTCGGCCGAAGACCACCAAGCCCTCAACGCCCGCGAGATGGAGCGGATAGGGGCTGCTCAGGTGCTCTATCAAGAGGCGTTTTGGGACAACGCCGGCATCCACAGTCGGGTAGATGGAGAAAAAATGGCGCGGCAGGTGCTCGCATTGTGCGCCGACGAGGCGCGCTTGCAGGCCATGGGCAAGGCCGCCAAGACCATGCCCAAGGCCAACAGCCTCGAACTCATCGCGGCCGAGCTGGACCGCCTCATCGCCGGGCAGCGGCCACCGGCGCTGCGCTTGGAATTGCCCCCGGCCAAAAGCGGCTTGCCGACCGCTCCCAACGCCTTGCTGCGCTGGGTGCAGGCGCGGGTCGCAGAGGTGGGGGGCGTGGAGGCGATGGAGCGCGGCGAACTGGCCTACCTGCGCTATCAAGCCGATCGCCTGCTCGCGTCCGAGGGTTGGTGCGAAATCCCGCTGGGGCAGCGCAATGTGGGCGTCAAGCTCGTGGCGGTCTTAAACTACCAAGAGCGGCTGCCCTTGCTGCTGCACATCCTCACCGACCGCACCCCGGCCGGCCGGCCGCGCCGCTTTTGCGGCGGCGACTTCCGCCACGGGGGTATTATACGCCGCAATGCAATTGAATACGGCCTGCGCGGCTTGGGGGCGAGCGACGCGCAAACCCGGGCCGCGCTGCTCAACGCGCTGGCCGCGGACCCCTACTTCGAGGTGCGGGCGTGGGCCGCGCAGGCCCTCGGGGAGTTGTTTGCAGTTGATGGCGAGATCGAAGGCGTGCTCGGCGCGGCCCTCGACGATAGCGCACCAGAAGTGGTCGTCCAAGCCCTCGGTGCCCTCGGGAAAATAAGCCACAATTCCGACCTGCTAGCGCGGCTGCGTTGCTTCTACCGGCACCCGAACTGGCAGATTCGCGAGCAGGTCGTGCTGGTGCTGATCGAATTTTTGCAGCGCGGCGTCTTGGAGCCGGCGCAATTGGAGCGCGATCTCGACCAAGTCCTGATCTCGATGCCTTATTTCAAGCCGGAGTTTCCCCTCGGCACACACCTGCGCGAATTGGCCGATCTCGTGCACACCGAGCGGTCCCTAGTGGCTTCGCAGCGATGATCTACTACCTCGGGATTTACCTGCAAGATGCAGCCGAGGCCCTGTCGTTTTTGCGCTTGGTCGATTCGATCAGCTTTCGCGCACTCTGCGGCGCGATCACTTCGTTGATCTTCACCATTCTCTGCGGCGGGCGGGTCATCCTCTACTTCTACGGCCGGGGGCACCGCGACATGCCCCGCGACTATCTCAATTTTGAAGCCGTCAGCAGTCAAGCCAAAACCTACGGCGGCGGCCTAATCGTCGCTGCGATCTTGCTCAGCGTCGGTCTGTGGTGCAAGCTGCACAGCTTCTTTGTGCTGTTCTGCGTGGGGGCGATTGTCTGGTTTGCCGCGCTCGGCTGGATCGACGACTTCCTCAAGGTGCGCCATCGCTCTAGCGATCGCGGGCTGTCTGAGATGGCCAAGTTGGCCCTGCAAATAGCCTTTGGGACGGGGTTTGGCATTGCGTACGTCACCTATGCCCTCCCAGCCGAGGCGGCCGGCTTGGCGACCCAGCTCTATGTGCCCTTTTTCAAAAATCCGCTCCTCGACCTTTCGTGGGGCTATGTGCCTTTTATCGCCTTCACAGTGACGGCCATCTCCAACTCGGTCAATCTCGCCGACGGGATCGATGGCTTGGCCATTGTGCCGACTTCTTTTGTCGTGGCCGTCTTTGGGGTGTTCGCCTATGTGTCCAGCCACGCCGAGATCTCGGCGTTCCTCATCTTTCCCTTTATGCCGGGCGTGGGAGAAGTCGCGGTGATTTGCTCCATCGTCTTTGGGGCCTGCCTCGGCTTTTTGTGGTTTAATTCCTATCCGGCCAACGTCATCATGGGCGATACCGGGTCCATGGCGCTGGGCGGCTTGTTGGGCACGGTCGCCGTCTTGGTCAAACAGGAGTTCCTCTTCCTAATCGTCGGGGGGATCTTCGTCGGCGAGACCCTGTCGGTGGTGATTCAGGAAAAAATTGGCATCCGCTGGCTGGGGCGGCGCTTTTTTACCCGCTCGCCCATTCACCACCACTTTCAACAGCGCGGCTTGGCCGACACCAAGATCGTCATTCGCTTCTGGATCGTGGCCGGCATCTTGGCGCTGTGCGGCTTGGCAACGCTCAAGATTCGCTAGTTTGCGCGAGATAGATAGAGGCCATAGGCGCAGAGGAGGACGATGGCAGCGCCTAGCAGGAGGGCCGCGGATGCCGGAAGCGATGCGGGCTGGCCGTTGACTTCGCGCTGATAGCGGCCGTACTCAGCCGCCAAGAGACTATAGCCGGAAACGAGGGCGGCGACGAGGCCGGCGATGAAGCAGGTGATGACCACAGCGTCGGTCGAGAACGCGCGGGCCATGCTAGCAGCATACGCGCCCGTGTTGAGCAGCAGGCCGTACCGCGCGGTCAGCAGGCCGTAGAGTACGAGCCCCACGCAGAACGAGCCGACGACCAGCGCCGCAAAGATCGACGGCCAGTCGCTGGCCGCAGAGAGTGCCAAGATGCCGGTGCCAAGGACCAAGTGGAGCCACATCCCGACATAGGCATAGAAAAAGGGCGCGTGTTCAGACGGCGCGCGCCTCATTAGATAGTGAGCGAAAGTAATGGGCCTCGGCATGGCAATGCGGCCAAAGATAGGCTGCCGCCCAAGTGCGTCAACGCATGGCCAATCATGGAAATCCTGTCCATCCCCATCGAAAAAGTCAAAGGCGTAGGAGCCAAACGCGCGTCCGCGCTCAAAGAGGTAGAGATTTTGACGCTGGGCGACTTGTTGTACTATCTGCCGCGCCGCTACCTCGATCGCACGCAGGTTTTGCCCATGGCCCGGGTGCCCATCGGCCAAGAGGTGACGGTCATCGGCCAAGTGCGCCAGACGCGCTTCATCCCCGGGCCGCGGCCCCGCTTCGTGCTGGTGGTGGCCGACGAGACCGACGATATCACCTGTACCTTTTTTCAGGGGGGGCGCTACTTGCAGCGCAACTTTGCCGTTGGCGACGAGCTAGCCATAAGCGGCAAGGTTGATCTCTTCCAAGGGCGGCGGCAGATGGTCCATCCCGAGTACGAATTCGTATTCGGGGAGGAGCGGCTCCACACGGGCGTCGTGGTCCCGCTCTATACGACCAGTGCCGATATGAAGGAGCGCGGCCTGCGCAGCCGGGGGTTCCGCCGCTTGATAAGCGGGGCGCTGGACGACTATGCCGAGCGGATCGAAGACGATCTGCCCGCATCCTTGCGGCAGCGCATGGGCCTCGCAGAGTTGGGCGCTAGTCTGCGCCAAGTGCATTTTCCCGCCAGCCTCGCCGAAGCCGAGCGGGCGCGGCAGCGCTTGGCCTTTGGCGAGCTGTTTGCCTTCCAACTGCGCTTGGCGCACCGGCGCAAAAAAAACCGCGAGCAGGCCGACGGCATTGCCTTCGCCCCCAGCGCAAAACTGGTGCCGGCCCTGTGGGATTCCCTGCCGTTTGCCCCCACGCGCGCCCAGCGCCGGGTCGTCGCCGAGATCGCCGCGCAGATGCAGCGTCCCCAAGTTATGAATCGCCTCGTCCAAGGCGACGTCGGCTCGGGCAAGACCTTGGTGGGCCTGTGCGCCATGCTGACGGCCGTGGAAAACGGCTACCAAGCGGTGCTGATGGCCCCGACCGAGATCCTCGCCGAGCAGCACTTTTTTAACATCCAAGCCCTCGTCGCGCCCCTCGGCCTGACGGCGGTCTTCCTCAAGGGCGGCCAGCGCAAGGCCCTGCGGCAGGAGCTGTTGACGGCCATTGAAAGCGGCGCGGCTCACATTGCGGTGGGCACCCACGCGCTGATTCAGGAGCAGGTGCAATTTGCCCGCTTGGGGCTGGCGGTCATCGACGAGCAGCACCGCTTTGGGGTGGTGCAGCGCGGCGCGCTCTACAAGAAGGGTGCGAAGCCGGATTTGCTCGTGATGACGGCCACGCCCATTCCGCGCACTTTGGCCCTGACCCTGTACGGCGAACTCGACGTGTCGGTCATCGACGAGCTGCCCCCGGGGCGCAAGCCGATTCGCACGGCCCTGCGCGGCAGCGAGTGCCGTGCGGCGATCTTTGAGTTTGCCGGCGATCAGGTGCGCCAAGGGCGGCAAGTGTACGTGGTCTATCCCCTGATCGAAGAGTCGGAAAAGGCGGATTACAAATCCGCGGTTGAAGCCTACGAAGAGCTGGGCCACGGCCCGTTGGCCGAGTTCGCCGTGGCCTTGCTGCACGGGCGCATGGCGGCCGAGGAAAAGACCGCGGTCATGGAGGATTTTAAGCAAAACCGCATCCAAGTCCTAGTCTGCACCACGGTCGTGGAGGTCGGGGTGGATGTACCCAACGCCACGGTGATGATCATCGAACACGCCGAGCGCTTTGGCTTGGCGCAATTGCACCAGTTGCGCGGCCGCGTGGGGCGCGGTGGCGAGCAGTCGTTTTGCATTCTCATCAGCTACGCCCGCGCCGGGGCCGAGCTGGCGGATTCGCACGAGCGGCTCCAGACCATGGAGCGCACCCAAGACGGCTTTGCGATCGCGGAAAAGGACTTGCAACTGCGCGGCCCGGGCGAGTTTTTCGGCGTGCGCCAGGCCGGGATGCCGGCCTTTAAGGCGGCGGATTTGCTCGCCGACGGAGATTTGCTGCAAAGCGCACGCCAAGAAGCCGAGCGGATTGCAGCCAGCCAATAGGACGTGCCATGAAAAGCAAAAGCCTCATTCCGCCCGCGGATTTCGTCGGGCTCAACGCGGTGACCCATCTCTGCACCGGGGGCGAAGGTCCTTGGCTCAAAGGGCAGAGCGCGGTGTACGCGGAATTCGCCCAGTGCAAAAGCAGCGGTGATCGCGGTCGCCGCGCCCTGTACGCCCGCGGCGAGCGCTGCCGCCAGCGCATGGGGCGGCTGTGGGGTGTGCCGGCCGAGCGGATCGCCTTTATGCCCTCGGCGGCCGAGGGCATGGCTTGGTTGGCGCGGGGCTTGGACTGGCGGCCGGGCGACAACGTGGTCACCACCAACTTGGAATTTCCCTCGGTGGCGTACAATTGGCGCAACGTGCGCCGGCAAGGGGTTGAGCTGCGGCTGGTGCCGCATTGCGATTGGTTGGTGCGGGAGGAAGATTTGTTGGCGGCCGTCGACGAGCGCACCCGGGTCTTGGCCGTGAGTCAAGTCAGCTTCTACACCGGGCAGAACCTCGATGTCGAGCAGCTTGCGGCCGGGCTCGCTGGGCGCGACGCGCTCTTGGCGGTCGATGCGACCCACGCCGCAGGTGCGGTCGCCGTGCCGGCCGCGAGCGCCGACTTGTGCGTCAGTTCGTGCTACAAGTGGCTGTTGGCGACGCACGGAGTTGCGCCGTGTTATCTGAGCCAACGGGCCGAGGCGCACGTGCGCTCCACGGCCTTTGGCTGGCGCAACTTAGCCGTGTGGCCGGCCCAAGGGGCCGAGCGCGCCCCGGACGCCGACGAAAAGCCCATGCCCGATAAAATGGAGCCGGGCAATCCGGCCATGGTGGCGGTGCTCTACCTCGACTACGCTTTGGGGCGGCTGTTGGACGTGGGGATTGAGCGAATAGAGGAGCACAACCGCGACTTATCCGCACAAATCAGCGCCGGGCTGGCGCGTCTAGGGCGGCGGGTCATTTCGCCGAGTGTGCGGCCGCAGCGCTCGGGCAATACCTGTTTTGCCGACGATGACGCGCATGGATTGTGCGAGGCCCTCGCCGAGCGGGGGGTGTTGGTGTGGGGGGAATACGGGCGGGTGCGGGTCTCGGGGCATTTGTACAACAACAGCGACGATGTGGAGCGGTTTTTGGCGGTCTTGGGCGAGCTGGTGTAGGGCGGGCGGGATGAGGAGAACATGACTTGTAAAGAATTCATTGAAGTTGCTCTGCTGCTCGGTATTAACGCGGCGGTGTGGGCATCAAAAGCAAGGCAGGGGAGTAAACCGAGATGGATGGAGTGAGTATTGCGCTAGTCATTGTCTCTTTCTTGGCGATAATCGCGTTGTTGATCGCCGTTAGTGTGTTGCGATCGAATGCGACGGCTAATCGCGAAAAGGCAGACTTGGCCTCAGTCAACGCTCTACTGGAGAGCGACCTGAAGAACTTAGAGGCATAAGCCGAAGCCGCACGGCAAAAAGCTGGCGAGGTTGACCAACTACGAATCACCAACGCGCAGTTGTCCCAGCGTTTGGAGACCGAGTCGGAGTTGCTGACGAAGGCGACGCGGGCCAAAGAAGCCGTTGGTTTGCAAAGTGCCGAAGCTCGATGAGCGGAAGCTAGCTATGGCCATCATCAATCAAAAGCGCGTAAGAAGCGGTCTGCTGCACCGCGCCTTTAGGCGTGACAAACCCTCGGCGGACCGCGTTGAGTAGCGGTCCAGCGGCCCTCGGCTGGGGCGTTTTTCGCGGGCGAGACGCCCTCGCTCCTAGATTGTTTGCTGCACCCAAGGGACGGTTCGCGGAATTTTCAGACCGCTTCTAAGTAAGATGTAGGATATGTTCCGTCAGGGGCTTAGGTTCTTCATCTGGTGGGCGGCGAGGCTAGGCTTCCACGAAGGTGAATACGAGTGGTGATGAGGCCCCCATTACAACGATTGTGGCCTGATCCGGCCCACAGTATTACCCAAGTAAGGTACGCCATTCGGCGACAGCTACAGAAGGTTTGCTTTATGAGTACATCTTGGAATTGGCCCGGCGCGCGCTGGTGGCGCGTCGACCTCCATACTCATTCCCCGGCGTCGCATGATTTCGGGAACCGATCGGATCGCAACGCTCCAGACTGGAATCGCTGGATTGAAGCCGTACACGATGCTGAAATCCAAGCTGTCGCGATCACGGATCACGGTCGCCGGTGTGCTGTTATGCACTCGCGAGCCGAGACAGTGGATGCCACATGCACAGATTCAGGCGGTGAGCTACGTAGGCGAGCGACATGACATCAACTATCAGACCGACGCCCGCGATTTTGGAGGGCCGCTTGATGAACAAGTTTTTGAGGCGTTGCACTTCGTGCGCAGGAATATACGTGTGGCAGCCATGAAAACGATGGCTCGGGTGGATATCCCTCAATTCAGCCAGCGTGTGGTTTTTGAGGTGCTCGTCAACGCGGTCGCCCACAGAGATTACTCAATGGCGGGTGCGAGGGTACGTCTGCACATGTTCGGGAACCGTCTCGAACTCTATGTACCGGGAGCACTGGCGAATACGCTCACACCAAACAGTATGGACTTGCGGCAATACAGCCGGAACGAGTTAGTCGTTTCGCTGCTGGCGCGTTGCCCCGTGCGGGAGGGCGAGGCTCTGGGGCGGGCACGTATGATGGACCGAAGAGGGGACGGTGTGCCGATCATTCTAAACGAGAGCCGCGAGCTTGCGGGCCGCCTCCCCGAGTACAGCCTGATTGACGACAGCGAGTTGCGGCTGGTGATTTGGGCGGCGCAGCCCAATTAATCGCCAAAAAACTCGCCGTAGAGCGAGCGCACGGCCGCGGGAATGTCCGCAGCCTTGATGCCGAACATCATGCTGACCTCGCTCGATCCCTGATTGATCATCTCTATGTTGACGCCGGCGCGGGCAAAGGCCACGCCGGCGCGGGCCGCCAAGCCAATGGTGTGGTGCATGCCCTCGCCGACGACCATCACCAAGGCGAGGCCGCGGGCGACCGACAGCTCATCTACCGCTAGCTCGGTGCGGATCCGGCGCAGGACCCGCTCTTCGGCCGCGCGGTTGAAATACGACTCGCGCACGATCACCGACATGTTGTCAATGCCCGAAGGAGTGTGCTCAAAGGGGATTCCCTCGTCCTCAAAAATGGCCAGCAAGCGGCGGCCAAAGCCCACTTCGCGGTTCATCAGGTACTTGCTGATGTACGCGCTGCAAAACCCGTCGGTGGCGGCAATGCCAACGACCGGGCGGTCGCCGACTGTGCGCTGGGGGACGATGCGGGTGCCGGGTGCCTGCGGGTTGTTGGTGTTTTTGACGACGACCGGGATCCCGGCGTGAAACACGGGTTCGAGGGCCTCGTCGTGAAACACGGAAAACCCGGCGTAGGATAGCTCGCGCATCTCGCGGTAGGTAATCTCAGAGACGGCGACCGGGTCGGCCACGAGCGCGGGATTGGCCGCAAAGACCGAATCGACATCCGTGAAGTTTTCGTACACGGTCGCATCGACGGCCGCGGCGAGAATCGCGCCGGTTATGTCCGAGCCGCCGCGCGAGAACGTGACGACCCGGCCGGTGGGCGAATAGCCGAAAAAACCCGGGAAAATGGTGATGCCCGGCCGGTCTTTGAGCTGGCGCAGCTTGCCGTAGGACGCCTGCAAGACGCGGGCATTGCCCGGCTCTTCCGAGAGAATGAGGCCGGCCGCGCCCGGGTCGAGGTAGTGGGCTTCGGCCCCGCTGTGGCGCAGGTATTCGGCCACTAGGCGGGCGCAGTTGTCCTCGCCGCCGGCCTTCATGGCGTCCGCGTAGAGTGCTTGGTCGCTCGTGCTCATGGCCAGCCGCCGCTCAAAATCGGCGACAATGGGCGCGAGCACGGCGTCCGGCAAGCCGAGGTCGCCGACGATGGCGGCATAGCGGTCGATGACGTGCGCGAGTGCGGTGCGGCCGTCTTGGTTGGTTAGCTGGGCGCGGACCACCTCGATGAGGAGGTCGGTTACTTTGGCGTCCGACAGATCGCGCTTGCCCGGGGCCGAGACCACGACGAGCCGGCGCTGAGGATCGGCCGTGACAATGGCGCAGATTTTCTCTATTTGCTCGGCCGACGCGAGGGACGAGCCGCCGAATTTGGCTACTTTCATGGCGTTCCTTTGCGAATTGAATAACTGATGTTACGCACCGTTCAGGCGTGGGAGTACTATGGAACAACCTATCGCTGCACTCGCACAGCGCAATCGCGAACTGACCATTCTCAACGCCATTGCCCGTCAACTCAACGGCTCGGCCGATCTATCCGCAGCCCTAACCGTGGCTTTGGAGCAGATTACCGCGCATTTCGATTTGCAGACCGGGTGGATTTGGTTGCTCGACGAGCAGAGCGGGAAAAGTTATCTGGCGGCCGCGCGCAATTTGCCCCCGGCCCTCGCGGACGATCCGCGCAGCATGGAGGGCGATTGCTATTGCCTGCGCACCTTCCGCAAGGGCGACTTGCAGGGGGCGGCCAACGTCAATGCGGTCGCGTGCAGTCGGCTCGATGGCCGGACCGCCGGGACGGCCGGGTTGCGGCACCACGCCAGCGTACCGCTCTGCGTCCGGGAGAAGAAGCTGGGAATGCTCAATGTGGTCAGCAGCGATTGGCAAGAGATCGCGAGCGAGGATTTGCGCCTGTTGGAGACGGTTGGGGATATGCTCGGCATTGCCATTGAGCGGGCGCGCCTTTTCGAGCGGAGCGCGGAATTGGGGGCGGTCGAGGAGCGCAATCGGCTGGCCCGCGAAATCCACGACATCCTCGGCCAAGGCCAAGCGGCCGTGCTAATGCAGCTAGAGGCCATGGACGCCCTCTTTGAGGCCGGTGCCAAGCGCGAAAAGTTGCAGCGCATCTTGAGCCAGCTCATGGCGATGGTGCGGGCCAATCTCGAAGAAGTGCGGCGCTCGGTGGTGGACATGCGGGCCGCGTCTTTGGAGGGGTGCTCGCTGGCGGAGGCGCTCGCGGGACTGGCGGCTGCTGGTACTGGTCCCGATGTCGCGGTCGAAATCGTCGGGCCCCGGCCCCTGCCGTCGCGGGTCGAGGTTGGACTCTACCGCATTGCCCAAGAGGCCCTCGCCAATGCCCGGCAGCACGCCAACGCCCGGCAGGTGCGCCTCGAACTGGAGATTACACCAGCGGCCGCTACCTTGCGGATCGCAGACGATGGCCGGGGTTTTGCGCCCGAGCAGTTGTCGGGCGAGCGCTTCGGCCTAGTCGGCTTGAGCGAGCGGGCGCGGCTCTTGGGAGGCCGCTTAGACATAGAGAGTGAACCGGGGCAGGGGACGCGCATTGCCGCGGTCATTCCCTTGGAGGCCGATGGTGGAAGCTAAGATACGCATCTTGCTGGTCGACGATCATCCGGTAGTGCGAGCTGGCTTGGCCGCGATGCTGGAAACGCAAGCGGATTTTGCGATCGTCGGGGAAGCTGGCGACGGAGCCGAGGCCGTGCGCGCGGTCGAGGCGCTGAATCCCGATGTGGTGCTGATGGATCTGGAAATGCCCGCTACTGACGGCTTGGCGGCCTTAGAGGAACTGGCGCGGAAGGACCTGCCCAACAAGGTCATCGTCTTTACCATTTTTGACACGGATGAGCGGATTTTGCGCGCCGTGCAGGCCGGAGCGCAGGGCTATCTGCTCAAGAGTGCGCCGCGGGAAGAGGTTTTTCAGGCCATCCGCGCGGTTCACGCCGGCGGTTCGCTGTTGCAGCCGGTGGTGGCCGTGCGCTTGCTCGGCCACGTCAGCGGCAAGGGGAATGCGCCGGCTGGATTGACGCCGCGCGAGCGGGAAGTGCTCGAACTGTTGGCCAAGGGGTTGCAGAACAAGGAAATCGCCGCAGTCCTCCACATCGGCGAGCGCACCGCCAAGTTCCACGTCAGTGCCCTGCTGCGCAAGTTGGGGGCTGGCAACCGCACCGAGGCCGTGGCGCTGGCCGCGCAACAGGGGCTTATTACCGTGTGAATTAGCGCCGCCCTGTCCTTTGGGACAGGCCATATCCTAGCCTAATTGCGGGCCTTTAGACTGGTCCTCCGAGCGATTCGGAGGGCCTTTTTTTTTGCGAATTTGAGTAGCGAGCAGGACAAACTCATTTGCAAGGAGCAATAGCATGAACGCGGAAAATAAGCGGACCGCCATCGTAACTGGCGCGTCGCGGGGCTTGGGACGGGCCTTGGCGCGAGCCTTGGCGGACGCGGGTTGGAATCTAATCCTCGATGCGCGGGGTGCTAAAGCACTGGAGGAGGCCAAAGCGGCCTTGTCCTCCCGCACCCAAGTTGTGGCCATTCCCGGGGATGTAACCGACCCGGCCCACGGCCGCGCTTTGGCTCGAGCCGCAGCTAAAAGCGGCGGGGTAGATGCGCTGGTCAACAACGCCGGGGCCTTGGGCCCTAGCCCGCAGCCGCGCCTCCTCGACTATCCGCTCGAAGTCTTGGAGCAGGTATATCGGACAAATGCGTTTGCGCCGTTGGGGCTTGTGCAGGCGTTGCGCCATCAGCTAGGCCGAGGGGCGCACATAATCAATATCACCAGCGATGCGGCCGTGCAGGGCTACGAGGGGTGGGGCGGCTACGGGTCGAGCAAGGCGGCCCTGGAGCAGCTTTCCCACGTCCTAGCGGCCGAGCATCCCGAGTGGAAGGTCTATTGGGTTGACCCCGGGGATATGCGCACCGCGATGCATCAGGCGGCTTTTCCGGGCGAGGACATCAGCGATCGCCCGCTGCCCGAAGAAAGCGTCCCCGGTCTAATCGCCCTGCTCGAAGGGACCTTGCCCAGCGGCCGCTACGAGGCGCGCGAATTGACGAACTCGTAAAGGAGGTGTAGCAATGACGGCTCTACTAGAAAATGGCATCGACCTAGAATTGGCGAGCGGGGGCACTGAGTTCGCGCTGCCGGCCGAGTTGGAGGCGCGCGAACCGGCCGAAGCGCGCGGGTTGGCCAGAGACGAGGTGCGTTTGCTGGTTACATCAGGTGCGGGAAAAGCCGAGCACGCGATTTTCCGCCAGCTACCCGATTTCTTGCGGGCGGGCGACCTGCTGGTGATCAATACCAGCGCGACCCTGCCGGCCGCGCTCAAGGGCCAGCGGGCGGACGGCAGCGCGGTGGAGGTGCATCTTTCGACGCGGCTGCCGGCTGGGATGTGGAGCGCGGAATTGCGCCGGCCAGCCGCTGGGGCCAGCCGGGTCTTCTATGGGGGCCGGGCTGGCGAAGTGATCGCGCTGGCCGGCCGTGGGCAGCTCAAACTCTACGCACCGTACAGCGAAGATCGGCGCACCCAAAGGGCGGACCGGGTGCGGCTGTGGGTGGCGCGGTTGGCCACGTATCCGCTGCCGTGGGCAGACTATCTGCACACCCACGGCTTTCCCATCCGCTACGAGTACGTGGAGCAAAGCTGGCCTCTGGCCTATTACCAGACCGCTTTCGCCAGCGAACCCGGCAGCGCCGAGATGCCTTCGGCCGGCCGGGCCTTTACCCCAGAGCTGATAACCCGGCTAGTGGCCAACGGCGTGCAGATCGCGCCCTTGGTGCTACACACTGGAGTAGCCAGCTTGGAGGAAGGCGAGCCGCCCTACGCCGAGTACTACGAGGTGCCCGAGCCGACCGCCCAGCAGATCGACCACGTCCGCGCCACCGGGGGACGGGTAGTGGCGGTCGGCACGACCGTAGTCCGCGCCGTAGAAAGCGTTGCCGACGACCGCGGAAGGGTCCGCGCAGGCGAGGGGTGGACGCGGTTGGTAATAGGCGAGGAGCATCGGCTGCGAGCCATAGATGGCCTGCTGACGGGCTTTCACGAGCCAAGAGCCTCGCATCTGCAGATGCTACGGGCGCTGGCCGGGATCAAACACCTGCGGCGGGCGTATCAGGAGGCCTTGGCGGCGAGATATCTGTGGCACGAATTCGGCGACATGCACTTGATCCTGCCGTGAGCAGAGCTGACTCTTGTTTGCAATCTGCCGTGCGGAATTGTCTTTAGGCCGCTTTATGCCTATTTTTGAACTTTCTGCAGTTGAAAGTCCGCAATCCGCAAATCACATAGGTCCACGATGAAAGCAGTGCGTTTCCACCAATGCGGAGGCCCTGAGGTCCTCACCTATGAGGACGTGCCTGCGCCCACGCCGGGGCCGGGCGAGGCCGTAGTTGAAATCAAAGCCATCGGCTTAAATTATATCGACACCTATCACCGCGAAGGGCTGTACCCAGTTGAGCTGCCCTGCATCCCCGGCATGGAAGCGGCCGGGGTCGTCGCGCGCGTCGGCACGGGCGTAGAGGGCGTACAAGTGGGCGACCGCGTGGCCTATGCCGGGGTGATGGGGTCGTATGCCGCAGAAGCGGCTGTGTCCGCCGACCGCTTGGTCCCCTTGCCGGCCGCCGCGTCCTATCAGGTGGGGGCCGCGGCTTTGCTGCAAGGCATGACGGCGCATTACCTCGCCCATGGGTCCTATCGGCTGGGCCGCGAAGACACGGCCCTGATCCACGCCGGGGCCGGCGGCGTGGGCCTGCTCTTGATTCAGATGGCCAAGCGGTGCGGAGCGCGAGTGTTTTGCACGGTCTCGACCGCGGAAAAGGAAGAGTTGGCGCGGGGCGCTGGGGCCGACGAGGTCATCCGCTATACCGAGCGCGATTTTGAACGGGACGCGATGGCACTCACCGACGGGCGCGGGGTCGATGTGGTGTACGATTCGGTGGGCCAGGCGACCTTTGACAAGAGCTTAAACGTGCTCAAGCCCTTGGGCTACTTGGTGTTGTTTGGTCAGTCGAGTGGCCCGGTCCCGCCCTTTGACCCCGGCATCCTCAGCGCCAAGGGGTCGCTGTTTTTGACGCGGCCGACCATGCTGCACTACATCCAGACCCGCGAGGACCTATTGGAACGCGCCGGCGCGGTGTTGGAATGGATCGCCAGTGGCGAGTTAGCCCTGCGCATCAGCGCTCAGTTCGGCTTGTCGGACGCGGCGGCAGCCCACCGCGCCTTGCAGGGGCGCAAGACGACCGGCAAGGTCGTCCTCATACCGTGAAGTAGCCAAGGAGGTAGGCCATGGCAGAGGCAGATTCAAAGGACGAACTAACCCCGGCCGCAGGCCCCGATGCACAAGGCGCGGACTTTGCCCAGATGCTCGACGCCGAAGGGGCACCACCGGCTCCGACCACTCATGCGGTCGCAGTTGGCACCGAGGTCAGCGGCGTGATCGTCAAGGTCGAGGACGAGAACAGCTTTGTCGAGTACGGCAGTCGGGAAGAGGCCATAATCCGCACCAGCGAGCTCAAAGGCCCCGATGGGGAAATGCGCTACAAGGTCGGCGACCCGGTCTCGGCGTTTGTCGTGGCCGCCGGGGACGAGGTCCAGCTCAGCCGCGGATTGAGCCGCCAAGCCGCCGAGGCCGACTTGCTCTACCAGGCGTACAAGGCCGGGCTGCCGGTCGAGGGCCGGGTCGACGCGGTCAACAAGGGGGGGTTGGGCGTGACCATCGAGGGCGACGTGCGCGGTTTTTGCCCGATTTCGCACGTCAATACCCAGTACGTGAAAAACGCCGAAGAGTACCGCGGCCAGACCTTGACCTTTAAGATCATCGAGTTCCGCCACCAGGGCCGCGTTATCGTCCTGTCGCGCCGGGCCTTGCTCGAAGCCGAGCAGGACAAGGCCGCCGGCTTGGTGCGCAGTCAGCTAAAGAAGGGTGCGCAACTGGCGGGCAAGGTGAAGCGGCTGGAGTCTTTTGGGGCTTTCGTGGATTTGGGTTCCGGGGTGGAGGGCTTGGTCCACGTCTCGGAGATCAGCCATCGGCGCGTCGGCCATCCCGAGGAGGTCCTCGCGGTGGGGCAGCAGGTCCAAGTCGAGGTCTTGCGCACCAAGGAGTTGGGCAAGCGGCGCAAGGAGCGGATCTCGCTTTCGCTCAAGGCACTCGAAAAGGACCCTTGGCAAGAGATAAAAGAGCAGTTCGCAGTCGGCACGGTCGTCGCCGGCAAGGTCGATGGACTGGAGGATTTTGGCGCGTTTGTCGAGCTGGCCGACGGTGTGCGCGGCTTGGTCCACGTCTCGGAGATCGCCGACCGCCGCATCGGCCACCCGCGCGAGGTTCTCTCGCTCGGGGAAGAGGTCAAGGTGGTGGTGCTCGAAGTGGATGTCCGCCGCCAGCGCTTGCGCCTGTCGATTGCCCAAGTCGATGCCCTCGAATCCAAGGCCCATCTCGCCGAGTTCCGCCAGCGGCAGGAGCAGGAGCAGGAAGCAGTGCAGGGCAGCAGCACCATGCTCGACGCGCTCAGACGCGCCAATCTGACCGATTGAGATGGGGCTGGCCCACGCCATTTTTAATCACCAGCGCCCCGGGTACTACGGCGAGTACGGCGGGGCCTTTATCCCCGAAATCCTGCGCACTACCCTCGACGAACTGACCCAAGTCTTTGAGGCCGCGCGCCGCGATCCCTCCTTTTGGGCCGAGTTCGAGCAGGTGATGCGGACGTATTCCTGCCGGCCGACCCCGATTACGTACCTCGAAAATCTCTCCCGCGAGGTCGGCGGGGCGCGGATCTTTCTCAAGCGCGAAGATCTCAACCACACCGGAGCCCACAAGGTCAACAACGTCATGGGCCAGGGCTTGTTGGTGCGCCGCATGGGCAAAAGCCGGGTCATTGCCGAGACCGGGGCCGGCCAGCACGGCGTGGCCACGGCCACCATGGCCGCCCGCTTGGGGCTAGAATGCACCGTCTATATGGGGGCCGTTGATGTCGAGCGTCAGCGGCCCAATGTGTTCTGGATGGAGCAATTAGGGGCCGAGGTGGTGCCGGTGACCGATGGCTCGGCCACGCTCAAGGACGCCATCAACGAGAGCCTGCGCGATTGGGCCTATTCCATGGCCGACACCCACTATGTGCTCGGCACGGCTTGCGGCCCGCATCCCTTCCCGCAAATCGTGGCCTATTTCCAGCGCATCATCGGCGCGGAGAGCCGCCAACAGATGCTGGATTCGCTGGGGAGTTTGCCCGACCGGGTGTACGCCTGCGTCGGCGGCGGGTCCAATGCCACGGGCCTATTCTTGGGGTTCCTCGACGACGCGGCTGTCGAGTTAGTTGGGGTGGAGGCTGGGGGCCGGGGGCTGGAGACGGGCACCCATGCCGCCCGCTTGGCCGGTCTCGTCGGCACGCCCGGGGTGGCCCAAGGCTACAAGACCTTCTTCTTCCAAGACGCCGAAGGCCAAATGCGGCACACCCATTCGGTGGCAGCCGGGCTAGACTACATCGGCGTCAGTCCGATTCTCGCGCACTTGGCCGAGATGGGCCGGGTGCGCATTGAGGCCGCGACCGACGCGGAAGTGATCGAGGCCCTCAAGCGGATGATGCGCAGCGAGGGGATCATCGGCGCGCTCGAAAGCGTCCACGCCTTGGCCGGGGCCCTGCGCGAAGTGGGCGAGATGCCGCCCGACCAAGCTGTGCTAATCGGCCTGTCGGGCCGCGGCGACAAGGACATTTTCACCATCGCCAGCGCGCTCGCGGACGAAAACTGGCAGCGCTTTCTCGCGGACAGGGCCGCCCGGGCGTGAATCTGCAAGCCTATATCGCAGAGCGGCTCACCGAGCGCAAAGTTCTGCTGATGACGCATCTGATCGCCGGCTTTCCCTCGCTGGAGGCCAACTGGCGGATGCTAAAGATCATGGCCGAGGTCGAGGTTGATTTGGTCGAATTGCAGATGCCCTTTAGCGAGCCAATCGCCGACGGGCCGATTTTTGCGCGGGCGAACCAACAGGCCCTCGAAAGCGGCCTTACTCTCGACCAGTACTTCGACCTGATGCAGCGGGCGAGCGCGGCGTTTCCCTTTCCGCATTTGATGATGGCCTACTACAACACCGCGTTCCGCTTGGGACACGGCCCGTTCTGCGGTCGCTTGGCAGCAAGCGGGGCCTGCGGCTTTATCCTGCCCGACTTGCCGGTCGAAGAGTACGGCGACCTGTGGGCAGCAGGTGCGGAGTGCGAGCAAACGCCGATTTTGCTGATGACCCCGACCAACACCGACCAGCGGCTGCACCAGATTGGTGCCCAAGCCCAAGGGTTTGTCTATGCGGTGGCGCGCAAGGGCGTAACCGGCCGCCAGACCGACTTAGACGACGAACTCTATGGGTTTATCGCGCGCTGCCGCGAGGCGACCGATCTGCCGCTGGGGGTCGGCTTCGGCCTGCGCAGCCGGGAAGATTTGCGCCAGCTACAAGGCCGGGCCGAAATCGGCATCGTCGGATCGGTGCTGTTGGAGGTTTGGGAACGGGAAGGGGAGACGGGCTACGCCGCCCTCTTGCGCGACTTGGCCGCTGGCCGCGATTGAAATGCTTGGGGGGTGGTTTGCACGGCCGCAGTCAGTCCATGTACAAACCCCCGTTGACGTCAATGGTCTCGCCGGTGATGTGCCGCGCGTCGTCCGAAGCTAAGAAGAGCGCGCAGTTGGCTACGTCTTCGGGCTGGCCGGGGCAGCCGAGGGGGATAGAAGCCTTGAGCTGGTCGTGTTCCGGGGCAGCGGTCATGGCGGTGTCGATGACGCCGGGAGCAATGGCGTTGACGCGAATCTGGTGAGGGGCTAGGGCACGCGCTAGGCCAATGGTTAAGGTGAGGACGCCGGCTTTGGCGGCTGCATAGGGGGGGCCAGCGGCTAGGCCGCCCGTTTTGGCCGCTAGGGACGTCATGTTGATAATGACCCCCTCGCGGCGCGCCTTCATATGGGGGATGACCGCTTGAGCGCAGAGGAAGGGGCCTTTCATGTTGACATCGACGATGCGGTCCCAGTCTTCTTCGCTGCACGATTCAAAAGTGGTATAGACCAAATAGCCGGCGTTGTTGACAAGGATGTCGAGTTGGCCGAACTCGTCGAGCACTTGGGCGGTAGCGGCGCGGACAGCGGCCTTGGACGACACGTCCATTGCCAATCCCAACGCGCCGATCTCGGCAGCCGTGGCGCGGGCGTCGTCCGGGTCGATATCGGCGATGGCCACGCGCGCACCTGCGCGGACAAAACACTCGGCGATGGCCCGCCCAATGCCCCGGCCGGCCCCGGTGATCAACGCGGTCTTGTGCTGTAGTTTCCCCGTCATTGTGCATTTCTCCATTCGCTGTACTAAGGGTCAAAAAATATACTATTTTGCGTGGCGGCCCAATGCACACGGGTGGTGGCTCGTGCTTGCTAAATTGGAAAAAATCTATAAGTATAAGGCCACGAACGTTAGAGGGCGCGGCCCAAGGCGTTGAGCAATCCTTTTGTTAGGGCCTCTTAGGAATGGGGAGTTTTCAGTTATGAGGAACGTCATTGGAGTCATCCTCGGGGGCGGGCAGGGTACGCGGCTCTTCCCGCTGACTCAGCTTCGCTCCAAGCCGGCCGTGCCGATTGGCGGTAAGTACCGCTTAATCGACATTCCCATCAGCAATTGTCTGCATTCCGGGGTCAACCGCATCTTCGCCCTGACCCAATTCAATTCCGCTTCGCTCCACCGCCACATCAGCACGACGTATCGCTTTGATTCCTTTTCCGATGGCTTTGTCGAGATCTTGGCTGCCGAGCAGACCCAAGACAGCGTCGCTTGGTACCAAGGAACGGCCGACGCCGTGCGCCGACAGCTCAGGCACTTGCTCTCGCGCCGCGCTGACCAAGTGCTAATCCTGTCGGGCGACCACCTCTATCGCATGGACTACCGCGCCTTTGTCGCCGAGCACCGAGCGCGAAGCGCGGACGTGTCGATTGCGGTCAAGCCGGTGACGCGGCAAGCTGCGCCGGCGCTGGGGATCGTGCAGGTCAATGCTCAAGGGCAGATCGTGGATTTTCGCGAGAAGCCGCAAGACGAGGCTGCGCTAGATGCTCTGCGGCTGCCGGCGGCCGACTCGGAGGCGTGCTATCTGGCCTCCATGGGCATCTACGTGTTTGAACCCCAGGTCTTGGTCAGCCTGCTGATGGGCAGCGACCAAGACGACTTCGGCAAGCACATCATCCCGAGCGCGATCCACAAGGTCGGGGTTTTTGCCCACACCTTTGAAGGCTATTGGGAGGACATCGGGACCATTCGCTCTTTTTACGAGGCCAACTTGGCGCTGACCGATCGGCCGCCGCCGTTTGACTTTTATCGGGCCGACGCACCGATCTACACGCACGCGCGCTTCCTCGCCGGTACGCGGCTGGAGAATTGTCACATTGAGCGCGGGATCATCTGCGAAGGCTCTTCCATTCAGTCGGCCCGGATCGAGCGCTCGGTGATAGGAATTCGCTCGGTGATTGGCGCGAATTGCCGGATTGCCAATACCATCGTCATGGGCGCTGATTCGGAAGAATCGCCCGCCGATCGAGTGCGCAATGCCGCCCAAGGCACTCCAGATATAGGAATTGGCGCGAACTCCGCGATCACCGGGGCGATCATCGACAAAAATGCGCGCATCGGCGAGGGTGTTTGCATCACCAACAAGGACCGCGGCGTTGAAGCCGATGAGACAAACTACTACATCCGCGACGGGATCGTGGTCGTGCCCAAGGACGCGGTGATTCCGTCGGGCACTGTGGTGTAAAGAAGTGCGCGGGCGTACAAAAAGAGGGACGGGTGCAAAACCCGTCCCTCTTTCTTTTGTACTGGGCTTAGTACCCGACCCCTAAAGTAGGCGACCCTTACTTTGAGTACGCCTTTTCTGCGGTTTCCGCTGGGTGCGGGATCGCGGGCGTCCCGCCCTCGCCGAGGGCAAGATGCCCTCGATCCTTGGCCGGCTGAGGGCTGGTGTCGTGTAGTAAGGTACTGGGAGAAAGCCCTATTTGAGCAAGGTCATCTTGCGGTGCAGCACTTGGTCGCCAGCGCGGAGGCGGTAGAAGTACGTACCGGCGCTGAGGTCCGACGCATCGACGACGACCGAGTAGGTGCCGGCCATGCGCCATCCTTCTGAAAGCATCGCCACCTGTTGGCCGAGAGCATTGAAGAGGATCAGCTCGACGTGGCCAGCGGCCGGAATGGCGTAGGCAATGGTCGTGCTGGGGTTGAAGGGGTTGGGGTAGTTTTGATTCAGGGTGTAAGCATTGGGTACGGCCGCCGACACCGCGGACTCCTCGGCGACGAAGGTCGCTATCTCATTGGGCGAGATGCTGGCCGCTGCGAGAAAGGTCCAGCCCGAGGTCCACAATTCGCTGCCAAAGGCTCCGACATAGTCAACCTCGGTGTAGAAGCTGTCGTCGGGAATAGTGCCACCGCCGCCCCAAGCTGGGCTGCCTGTTTGCGGGCGCGGGTCCAGCCCCAAATTTTGGCTGCGGGAAATGCCGCTGAGCAGCGGGTCGACGATTTGGTTGCCATTGGCGGCGAGGTGGTCGGCCGCGAACGGATCCGGGGCAATGGCGGCTAGATCGTCGCCGGCACCAAAGCCCCACCAGATGTTGTGAGCCAAGACGAGGTCGCCAGCTTCCAAGCGGGCGCGGCTGTCCTCACCGGACTCTAAATCCTCGATGTCAACGCCTTCGCCGGCAAAGTCGGTAAAGATGCTGTTGTGGTATTGGCCGCCAGCATTGTCGCGAATTTTGAGCACCACGTCGTTGTCGCCGTTGGTGGAAAAGGCCCCGGAGCCGATGTACGTGGCGTTGTAGATGACCGGAATGGCGTAGGGCGTACCGTCCTCGGGCGTGGTGCCGCCGTCGTGCTCACCCGCACGGTTGCCGGACTCGTCGCCTTGGATTGCGAACCAGAACTGGCCTTTGCCGCGGAAGCCTTCGTCGTAGTCAAAGGCGTCGTCGCCGTTGAAAGCCGAAACGAGGTACTTGGTGTTGACCGTGCCGCCAAACCACTCAAAGCCGTCGTCTTGGTTGTTGTACACCTCGACGTATTCGATGACCGTGCCGCTGCCCACGCCGCCCATGGTCAGGCCGTTGATCTCATTGCCCGCGCCAATGTCGGTGCCGCCGTGGCGGATGGACGCGTAGCGGAAGACGCCGGAGTTGTCGCCATCGTCGTCGCCGCCGTAGATGCCGCGCGGCTCGGTGGTGGGAATGCCCTCAATGGGGGTTTCGCCCGGCTGGGAGTTGAGGCTGGCGCGGCCGAGGATGATGACGCCGCCCCACAGGCCGCGGGCGTTGAGGGGCAGGTCGTTGGGGTTGCTGACGTCGTCGGCTTCAGCCGTGAAAATGATCGGCTTATCCGCAGTGCCAGCGGCAAAAATTTTGCCGCCGCGAGCCACGACGAGGGCGCTGGCGTTTTCGCCTTGTCCCGGCTTGCCCTTGACGACCGTGCCCGGCTGAATCGTCAGGGAGGAGCCCTCACCGACAAAAACTAGGCCGTTGAGTACGTACTCGTTGTCCGCGGTCCATTCCACATTGGCACCGGCCGGAATATCCGCGTCGGTGACGTCGATGGTGGCCGTCCAAGCGGCGGCCGGCAGCAGCGCGATGGCTGCCGCGAACATGGTCTTGCGAAGCATTTTTGCCTCCTAATGAAGGGGGATTATGGGAACCACTCTGTCAGCAAGAGACAATACAGCGAGGTTGTAACAAGGCTGCGTCAGCTATGTTAATAGTGTGTTACATAACTGACGTTGCGCACCGTGCGTAACATCACCTTTATTTTGTAAAAGGAGGCAAACAATGCCGTTATGGAAGCGGATAAACGCCCTGCTGGTCGTCGTTTTAGGCGTAGTGGCCTGTTCCGATCCGCCGGTCGCGCCGGCACCGGCGGGTAAAGCCTTGGGGCAGGCCGAGGCCGATAGTACGCAGTCGGACGCTGCGACCGACAGCCCCGCACCAGCCATCGTCTCGTTTGCCGACGCCAACTTGGAGCTTGCGGTGCGACGGACGCTGAACAAGCCCGAAGGCCCGCTGACCGCCGACGATCTGGCGTCCCTGACGAAGCTCGACGTAGAATGGCAAGACGTCTCAGGCATTGAGAGCTTGGCCGGCCTCGAACACGCGACAGCGCTGGACACGCTGAACCTGTGGGGCAACCAGATTGTGGATTTGAGTCCGTTGGCAGGGTTGACCCAGCTAACTTACCTCGACTTAGGGCACAATCAGGTGGCGGATGTGGGTGCGTTGGCGGGCTTGACCAACTTGAAATGGCTGAGTCTGTGGGGCAACGCGGTGGCGAATTTAAGTCCGTTGGCAGGCTTGACGAAGCTGACCTATCTGAACCTGTGGGGCAACCAGATTGAAGCGGTGAGTGCGTTGGCGGAGTTGACCAAGCTGACCTCGCTGAACTTGGGGCACAATCAGGTGGCGGATGTGCGGCCGTTGGATGATCTGACCCGGCTGGACTGGCTGGGCTTGGTGGACAATCCCATTCGCCAAGGGGACCTCGCCGAACAGATTCCCACCTTGATAGAGCAGGACGTCACGGTCTCCGTCGTCCTGCCGAACCCACAACCACCCCCGGCCCCGGCAGCAGACCCGGCCCCGGCTCCACCCCCGGCCCCGGTAGTCGTCTCGTTCGCCGATGCCAACTTAGAGGATGCGGTGCGGGGGCAACTGGGTAAACCGGAAGGCGCACTTACATCCGCGGATCTGGCGTCCCTAACGACGCTTGGAGCAGCCAGGCTAAGCATTGAGAGCTTGGCCGGCCTCGAACACGCGACGGCACTAGTTGAGCTGGACCTGTCCGAAAACGCGGCTCTTGCGGATTTGAGTCCGTTGGCAGGCCTGACCAACTTGCAAAAGCTGTATCTGGCTTCCACGGCCATTGGGGATGCGGGTGTGGTTTCGTTGTCGGGCCTGACCAACTTGGAATTGCTGCGTCTGAGTAGCACGGCCATTGGGGATGCGGGTGTGGTTTCGTTGTCGGGCCTGACCAACTTGCAAACGCTGTATCTGAGTAGCACGTCCATTGGGGATGCGGGGTTGGCTTCGTTGTCGAGCCTGACCAACTTGACATATCTGTATCTGAGTAGCACGTCCATTACGGATGCGGGGTTGGCTTCGTTGTCGAGCCTGACCAAGTTGCAAAGGCTGCGTCTGAGTAGCACGTCCATTACGGATGCGGGGTTGGCTTCGTTGTCAAGCCTGACCAACCTGACATATCTGCATCTGAATAACACGTCCATTGGGGATGCGGGGGTGGTTTCGTTGTCGAGCCTGACCAACCTGAAATGGCTGTATCTGAGTGACACGTCCATTACGGATGTGAGTCCGTTGCTCAGCCTGACCAACTTGCAAAAGCTGTGGCTGCAAGGCACTACCCTCAGTGCCGCGTCAATCAACACACACATCCCCGCCCTTGAAACAGCAGGCGTTACGATCTACCGATAATGAAAACCTTCATTCTTGTAGTAGGGGTGTTTCATGTCGCTGGACAATCCCGCTGAGAAGCCCATCGGGTGAGCGACGAACACAAATGGATGGTTCATATCGGTAAAAGGAATGGGCTCAATTTGACACCCCTGTTCTTGGTTCCTCAAACCTTTTATAGAAGGAGGCAAACAATGCTGTTATGGAAGCGAGCAAACGCCCTGCTAGTCGTCGTTTTAGGCGTGGTGGCCTGTTCCGATCCGCCGGTCGCGCCGGAGCCGGCGGGCAAAGCCCTCGGGCAGGCCGAGGCCGATAGCACGCCGTCGGACGCTGCAACCGACAGCCCCACGCCAGCCGTCGTCTCGTTTGCCGATGCCAACTTAGAGCGTGCGGTGCGGCGGACGCTGAACAAGCCCGAAGGCCCGCTGACCGCCGACGATCTGGCGTCCCTGACGAAGCTCGACGTAGAATGGCAAGACGTCTCAGGCATTGAGAGCTTGGCCGGCCTCGAACACGCGACAGCGCTGGACACGCTGAACCTGTGGGGCAACCAGATTGCGGATTTGAGTCCGTTGGCAGGCTTGACCAGCCTGACCCACCTGAACTTAGGGCACAATCAGGTGGCGGATGTGGGTGCGTTGGCGGGGTTGACCAATTTGAAATGGCTGAGTCTGTGGGGCAACGAAGTGGCGGACGTGAGTGCGTTGTCGGGGTTGACAAAGCTGACTTACCTGAGTCTGTGGGGCAACCAGATTGAAGCGGTGAGTGCGTTGGCGGGCTTGACGAAGCTGACCTCGCTGGATTTGGGGCACAATCAGGTGGCGGATGTGCGGCCGTTGGATAGCCTGACCCGGCTGGACTGGCTGGGCTTGGTGGACAATCTCATTCGCCAACCGGACCTCGCCGAACAGGTGCCCACCTTGATAGAGCAGGACGTCAAGATTTCCGTCGTCCTGCCGAACCCGCAACCACCCCCGGCCCCGGCTCCACCCCCGACTCCGGCTCCACCCCCGGCCCCGGTAGTCGTCTCGTTCGCCGACGCCAACTTAGAGGGTGCGGTGCGGCAGGCGCTGGGTAAACCGGAAGGCGAACTTACATCCGCGGATCTGGCGTCCCTAACGCGGCTTGACGCAGACGATCTAAACATTGAGAGCTTGGCCGGCCTCGAACACGCGACGGCACTGAGCTATCTGGCTCTGATTGGCAACCCGATTTCGGATGTGAGTCCGTTGGCGAGCCTGACCAAGTTGGAAGAGCTGGATCTGAATGGCACGTCCATTGGGGATGTGGGGGTGGCTTCGCTGTCGAGCCTGACCAACCTGACATTTCTGGATCTGGGTGGCACGTCCATTGGGGATGCGGGGGTGGCTGAGTTGACGAGCCTGACCAAGTTGGAAGAGCTGAATCTGCATAGCACGTCCATTGGGGATGCGGGGGTGGCTTCGCTGTCGAGCCTGACCAAGTTGGAAGATCTGGGTCTGAGTAACACGTCCATTACGGATGTGAGTCCGTTGCTCAGTCTGACCAACTTGCAATGGCTGTGGCTGAGGCGCGTTACCACCCTCAGTGCCGCGTCAATCAACACACACATCCCCGCCCTTGAAGCAGCAGGCGTTACGGTCCAGCGATAATGAAAACCCTCATTCTTGTAGTAGGGGTGTTTCATGTCTGTGGACGATTCCGCTGAGAAGCCCATCGGGTGATCGACGAACACAAACGGATGGTTCATATAGCAATCCTACCTCATTCACAAGGTGATCCGCAGGTGGACGCAGATAGGATGCCTAAGACGATCCACCGCTCGAATCATTCAAATCATTCTGGATTGCTATATCTGCAAAAAGAATGGGCTCAATAGACACCCCTCTTGCGGCGGCTGGGCGGGTCGGTGGGTCGGGGTCCTGTTGGCTTGGTCCGACGCGCCCCCCGCCGGTCCGTCCCCGCCGCCCGTGTAATCCACTACCGAGTAAGGGGTCGTGGGTCCCTTTTAATTTTTTGGGACGTTTTGCCTTTTTATTTGGGGACCTTACTACACGACACCAGCCCTCAGCCTGCCAAGGATCGCGGGCATCTTGCCTTCGTCGAGGGCGGGACGCCCTCGATCCCGGACACCTCGGAAACAGCAGAAAATGCGTACTCAAAGTAAGTGTCGCCTACTTTAGGTGTCGTGTACTAAGGTCGGGGACTGAAATTTTCAACCATCCCTTGATTTATATTCACGCTTACTTATGATTATTAAAGGCCGTGAGAGTTCGTATTTGTCTTTTACGCTCATCGTAAAGCGCGTGGTGTCCCGAATATCCTACTGATTCTCAACTTGTTAAAAAACATTAACGTACCCTCCTCCGCCCGCAAAATTTCTCTCGAGCGCGTAGCGCTCAATTCTCTACTGCTCAAGCACCGGCGATGGCTCCCACGCAGCCGTTTGGCGATCCGTCCCAACCCTCGCCGCCTGCTGCCCGTGCGGCCTTCGTCTGGCCGCCGTGACCGTCGTCTGCTATGGCGGCCGGTTCCTGCACCGGAACACCCGTATCCTAGTATGATCGAGATGTGATACAGGTGACCGTCGTCTGCCATGGCGGCCGGTTCCTGTTCCTGATTCCTCAAACCGTTTATAGAAGGAGACAAACAATGCTGTTATGGAAGCGAATAAACGCCCTGCTGGTCGTCGTTTTAGGCGTGGTGGCCTGTTCGGACCCGCCGGTGGCACCGACACCGGCGGGCAAAGCCCTCGGGCAGGCCGAGGCCGATAGTACGCAGTCGGACGCTGCAACCGACAGCCCCGCGCCAGCCGTCGTCTCGTTTGCCGATGCCAACTTGGAGCTTGCGGTGCGGCGGACGTTGAACAAACTCGAAGGCCGGCTGACCGCCGACGATCTGGCGTCCCTGACGCGGCTCGACGTAGAGCGGCAAGACGTCTCAGGCGTTGAGAGCTTGGCCGGCCTCGAACACTGTACGGCACTGGACACGCTGAGTCTGTGGGGCAACCAGATTGCGGATTTGAGTCCGTTGGCAGGCTTGACCCAGCTAAGCTATCTGAACCTCGGGAATAATCAGGTGGCGGATGTGGGTGCGTTGGCGGGGTTGACCAACTTGCAGTGGCTGAGTCTGTGGGGCAACGAAGTGGCGGATCTGAGTCCGTTGGCAGGCTTAACCCAGCTAACTTACCTGAACCTGTGGGGCAATGCGATTGAAGCGGTGAGTGCGTTGGCGGAGTTAACGAAGCTGACCTCGCTGGAGTTGGGGCACAACGCGGTGGTGGATGTGGGTCCGTTGGATGGTCTGACCCGGCTGGACTGGCTGGGCTTGTTGGACAATCCCATTCGCCAAGGGGACCTCGCCGAACAGGTGCCCACCTTGATAGAGCAGGGCGTCAAGATCTCCGTCGTTCTACCGAACCCACAATCACCGGCTCCACCCCCGGCCCCGGTAGTCGTCTCGTTCGCCGACGCCAATCTGGAGGATGCGGTGCGGCAGGCGCTGGGGCAACCGGAAGGCGAACTTACCTCCGCGGATCTGGCGTCCCTAACGCGGCTTGAAGCAAGCAATCTAAGCATTCAGAGCTTGGCCGGCCTCGAACACGCGACGGCACTGATCTATCTGGAGCTGTCTGTCAACCGGATTTCGGATGTGAGTCCGTTGCTCAGCCTGACCAACTTGGAAACGCTGGATCTGGGTAGCACGGCCATTACGGATGCGGGGGTGGCTTCGTTGACGCGCCTGACCAACTTGAAATCGCTGGATCTGGTTGACACGGACATTGGGGATGCGGGTGTGGCTTCGCTGTCGCGCCTGACCAACTTGGAAACGCTGATTCTGGCTTTCACGGACATTGGGGATGCGGGTGTGGCTTCGTTGACGCGCCTGACCAACTTGGAAACGCTGAGTCTGACTTCCACGGACATTACGGATGTGAGTCCGTTGCTCAGCCTGACCAAGTTGACAGATCTGTATCTGAGGGACGTTACTACCCTCAGTGCCGCGTCAATCAACACACACATCCCCGCCCTCAAAGCAGCAGGCGTTACGGTCACCCAATAATGTCTTGTAGTAGAGGTGTTTCATGTCGCTGGACGAAGAAGCCCATCGGGTGATATACGAACACAATCTGTAACTGATGTTCCGCATCCCCTGCCTTGGCAGGGGCAGGCTCTTATGCCGCGTCTGCTGCTTGCGGCCGCCGGTCGGGTGTCATTGCCGCGCTTGGCCGGACAAGCGGGCTTCGGCGTTGAGGGCCGTTGAAACGTGAAGTAGGCAGGACGGTAGGGCATAACGATCGTTATGCCCTACTTTGCTAGATGCGCAAGGAGCACCAACGCCTGAATGGCGCGTAACATCAGTCTGCAAAAAGAATGGTCTCAATATCCGTTCTCTTGCGGCGGCTGGGCGGGTCGGTGGGTCGGGGTCCTGTTGGCTTGGTCCGACGCGCCCCCCGCCGGTCCGTCCCCGCCGCCCGTGTAATCCACTACCGAGTAAGGGGTCGTGGGTCCCTTTTAATTTTTTGGGACGTTTTGCCTTTTTATTTGGGGACCTTACTACACGACACCAGCCCTCAGCCTGCCAAGGATCGAGGGCATCTTGCCCTCGTCGAGGGCGGGACGCCCTCGAGCCCGGACCCATCGGAAACCGCAGAAAAGGCGTACTCAAAGTAAGGGTCGCCTACTTTAGGGGTCGTGTACTAAGTGCGGGAATTGAAATTTTCAACCATCCCTTGATTTATATTTACGCTTCCTTATAATTATTAAAGGCTGTGAGAGTTCGTATTTGTCTTTTAGGCTTATGGTAAAGCGCGTGGTATCTCGAATATCCTACCGATTCTCGACTTGTTAAAAGTGTCCCGAATATCCTATCGATTCTCGACTTGTTAAAAAACAGCCTCCCTCAAAATTTCTCTCGAGCGCGTAGCGCTCAATTCTCTACTGCTCAAGCACTGGCGACGGCTCCCAAGCGGCCGTTCGGCGAGTTGTCCCGCCCCTCGCCGCCTGCTGCCTGTGCGACCTTCGTCTGTACGCCGTGACCGTCGTCTGCCGTGGCGGCCGGTTCCTGCACCGGAACACCCGTATCTTGGTATGATCGACATGTGATACAGGTGACCGTCGTCTGCCGTGGCGGCCGGTTCCTGTTCCTGATTCCTCAGACCTTTTATAGAAGGAGACAAACAATGCCGTTATGGAAGCGAATAAACGCCCTGCTGGTCGTCCTCGTTTTAGGCGTGGTGGCCTGTTCGGACCCGCCGGTCGCGCCGGCACCGGCGGGCAAAGCCCTCGGGCAGGCCGAGGCCGATAGCACACAGTCGGACGCTGCAACCGATAGCCCCGCGCTAGCCGTCGGCTCGTTTGCCGACGCCAACTTAGAGCTTGCGGTGCGGCGGACGTTGAACAAACTCGAAGGCCCGCTGACCGCCGACGATCTGGCGTCCCTGACGAAGCTTGACGTAGAATGGCAAGACGTTCAGGGCATTGAGAGCTTGGCCGGCCTCGAACACGCGACAGCACTGGACACGCTGAACCTGTGGGGCAACGCGGTGGCGGATTTGAGTCCGTTGGCAGGGTTGACCCAGTTGACCCACCTGAACTTGGGGGACAATCAGGTGGTGGATGTGGGTCCGTTGTCGGGGTTGACCAACTTGCAATGGCTGAGTCTGTGGGGCAACGAAGTGGCGGACGTGAATGCGTTGTCGGGGTTGACGAAGCTGACCTACCTGAACCTGTGGGGCAACGCGATTGAAGAGGTGAGTGCGTTGTCGGAGTTGACGAAGCTGACCTCGCTGAGCTTGGGGCACAACGCGGTGGTGGATGTAGGTCCGTTGGACGGCCTGACCCGGCTGGACTGGCTGGGCTTGGAGGGCAATCCCATCGGCCAACGGAACCGCGCCGAAATACCGAACCCACAACCCCCGGCTCCGGGTTCACCCTCGGCTCCGGGTTCACCTCCGACGCCGGATACCCCCTCGACGCCGGATACCCCTCCGACGCCGGATACCCCCTCGGCTCCGGATACCCCCTCGGCTCCGGATCCACCATTGACTCCGGGTTCACCCCCGACTCCGGATCCACCTCCGACTCCGGATCCACCTCCGACTCCGGATCCACCTCCGACTCCGGATCCACCTCCGACTCCGGATCCACCATTGACTCCGGATCCACCTCCGACTCCGGATCCACCTCCGACTCCGGATCCACCTCCGACTCCGGATCCACCACCGGACCCGGTAGTCGTCTCGTTCGCCGATGCCAACCTGGAGAGTTTGGTGCGGGGGCAACTGGGTAAACCGACAGGTGCGCTTACATCCGAGGATCTGGCGTCCCTAACGACGCTTGACGCAGACCGTGAATCCATTCAGAGCTTGGCCGGCCTCGAACACGCTACGGCACTGACTTGGCTGGACCTGACTGAGAACTCGGCTCTTGCGGATGTGAGTCCGTTGTCGAGCCTGCCCAAATTGGGAAAGCTGTATCTAAGTGGCACGGCCGTTGGGGATGCGGGTGTGGCTTCGTTGTCGAGCCTGCCCAAACTGAAAGATCTGAGGCTGGCTTCCACGTCCATTACGGATGCGGGTATGAGCTCGTTGTCGAGCCTGACCAAATTGGAAACGCTGATTCTGAATAAAACGTCCATTACGGATGCGGGTGTGGCTTCGCTGTCGAGCCTGACCAGATTGAAAGATCTGAGGCTGGGTTCCACGTCCGTTACGGATGCGGGTATGAGCTCGTTGTCGAGCCTGACCAAATTGGACGTGCTGTGGCTGGCTTCCACGTCCATTGGGGATGCGGGGTTGGCGTCGTTGACGAGCCTGACCAAAGTGAGATCGCTGTATCTGAGTAGCACGTCCGTTACGGATGCGGGGGTGGCTTCGTTGTTGAGCCTGACCAAATTGGAAGTGCTGAATCTGAGTGACACGTCCATTACGGATGCGGGTGTGGCTTCGTTGTCGAGCCTGACCAACTTGAAAGCGCTGTATCTGAAAAACACGTCCATTACGGATGTGAGTCCGTTGCTCAGCCTGACCAACTTGAAAGCGCTGTGGGTGACTGGCACTACCCTCAGTGCCGAGTCAATCAACGAACACATCCCCGCCCTTGAAGCAGCAGGCGTTACGGTTCACTGATAATGAAAACCCTTATTCTTGTAGTAGGGTGTTTCATGTCTGTGGACGATCTCGCTGAGAAGCCCATCGGGTGATATACGAACACAAATGGAACACCTAGCACCATTGGTTATTTAACCCTTTATTTAGTAGAAGGAGACAAACAATGCTGTTATGGAAGCGAATAAACGCTCTGCTGGTCGTCCTCGTTTTAGGCGTGGTGGCCTGTTCGGACCCGCCGGTCGCGCCGGCACCGGCGGGCAAAGCCCTCGGGCAGGCCGAGGCCGATAGCACGCAGTCGGACGCTGCAACCGGTAGCCCCGCGCTAGAAGTCGGCTCGTTTGCCGACGCCAACTTAGAGCTTGCGGTGCGGCGGACGCTGAACAAACTCGAAGGCCCGCTGACCGCCGACGATCTGGCGTCCCTGACGAAGCTCGACGTAGAACGGCAAGACGTCTCAGGCATTGAGAGCTTGGCCGGCCTTGAACACGCGACGGCACTGGACACGCTGAACCTGTGGGGCAACCAGATTGTGGATTTGAGTCCGTTGGCCGGGTTGACCAGTCTGACCTATCTGAACTTAGGGGACAATCAGGTGGTGGATGTGGGTCCGTTGGCGGGCTTGACCAACTTGCAATGGCTGAGTCTGTGGGGCAACGAAGTGGCGGACGTGAGTGCGTTGGCAGGCTTAACCCAGCTAACTTACCTGAACCTGTGGGGCAACCAGATTGAAGCGGTGAGTGCGTTGGCGGAGTTGACGGAGCTGACCTCGCTGAGCTTGGGGCACAATCAGGTGGCGGACGTGAGTCCGTTGGATAGCCTGACCCAACTCGACTGGTTGGGCTTGGTGGACAATCCCATTCGCGAACAGGACCTCGCCGAACAGGTGCCCACCTTGATAGAACAGGCCGTCAAGGTCTCCGTCGTCCGACAGGCCCCGGTTTCACCCCCGGCCTCGGTAGCAGCCCCGGCTTCATCCCCGGACCCGGTAGTCGTCTCGTTCGCCGACGCCAATCTGGAGGGTGCGGTGCGGCAGGAGCTGGATAAACCGACAGGCGAACTTACATCCGCGGATCTGGCGTCCCTAACGCGGCTTAAAGCAAACGGTCTAAGCATTCAGAGCTTGGCCGGCCTCGAACACGCGACGGCACTGAGCCATCTGGAGCTGCTTGCCAACCAGATTACGGATGTGAGTCCGTTGCTCAGCCTGACCAACTTGCAAACGCTGGAGCTGGGTGAAGCGGCCATTGGGAATGCGGGTGTGGCTTCGTTGTCGAGCCTGACCAGCCTGAAAAGGCTTAGTCTGAATAGCAGGTCCATTACGGATGCGGGTGTGGCTTCGTTGACGAGCCTGACCAACTTGAAAACGCTGAATCTGAGTTTAACGTCCATTGGGAATGCGGGGTTGGCTTCGTTGTCGGGCCTGACCAAGTTGGAAACGCTGGATCTGGGTAGCACGTACTTTACGGACGCGGGGTTGGCTTCGTTGACGAGCCTGACCAACCTGAAAACGCTGTGGCTGAGTAGCACGGGCACTACGGATGCGGGTGTGGCTTCGTTGACGAGCCTGACCAAGTTGGAATTGCTGGGTCTGGGTAGAACGTCCATTACGGATGCGGGTGTGGCTTCGTTGACGAGCCTGACCAACCTGAAAACGCTGTATCTGAATAGCACGTCCATTACGGATGTGAGTCCGTTGCTCAGCCTGACCAAGTTGAAAACGCTGTGGCTGACTGGCACTAGCCTCAGTGCCGCGTCAATCAACACACACATCCCCGCCCTCAAAGCAAAAGGCGTTGCGGTCCAGCAATAGTTCTTGTAGTAGGGCTGCTTAGTACGCGACACCTAAAGTGGGTGCCACTTACTTTTGAGTACGCATTTTCTACTGTTTCCGATGGGTTCGGGATCGAGGGCGTCCCGCCCGCGATCCTTGGCAGGCTGAGGGCTGGTGTCGTGTAGTAAGGTAGGGCTGTTTCACGTCTGTGGACGATCCCGCTGAGAAGCCCATCGGGTGATCTACGAACACAATAGGTAGTAGCGATACGATTCTGTAAAAAGAATGGGCTCAATCGTCTGCCAAGGCGGTCGGTTCCTGTTCCTGATTCCTCAAACCTTTTGATAGAAGGAGACAAACAATGCTGTTATGGAAGCGAATAAACGCCCTGCTGGTCGTCGTTTTAGGCATGGTGGCTTGTTCCGATCCGCCGGTGGCACCGGCGGGTAAAGCCCTCGGGCAGGCCGAGGCCGATAGTACGCAGTCGGACGCTGCAACCGATAGCCCTGCGCTAGAAGTCGGCTCGTTTGCCGACGCCAACTTAGAGCTTGCAGTGCGGCGGACGCTGAACAAACTCGAAGGCCCGCTGACCGCCGACGATCTGGCGTCCCTGACGAAGCTCGACGTAGAACAGCAAGACGTCTCAGGCGTTGAGAGCTTGGCCGGCCTCGAACACGCGACGGCGCTGGACACGCTGAGTCTGTGGGGCAACCAGATTGCGGATTTGAGTCCGTTGGCAGGGTTGACTCAGCTAACTTACCTGAATCTGGGGAATAATCAGGTGGTGGATGTGGGTCCGTTGGCGGGGTTGACCAACTTGCAATGGCTGAGTCTGTGGGGCAACGAAGTGGCGGATTTAAGTCCGTTGGCAGGCTCGACGAAGCTGACCTACCTGAACCTGTGGGGCAACGCGGTGGCGGACGTGAGTGCATTGTCGGAGTTGACGAAGCTGACCTCGCTGGACTTGGGGCACAATCAGGTGGCGGATGTGGGTCCGTTGGATGGTCTGACCCGGCTGGACTGGCTGGGCTTGTTGGACAATCCCATTCGCCAACGGGACCTCGCCGAACAGGTTCCCACCTTGCTAGAACAGGCCGTCAAGGTCTCCGTCGTCCGACAGGCCCCGGCTTCACCATCGGCCCCGGCTCCACCATCGGCCCCGGTAGTCGTCTCGTTCGTCGACGCCAATCTGGAGGGTGCGGTGCGGGGGCAACTGGGTAAACCGACAGGCGCGCTTACATCCGCGGATCTGGCGTCCCTAACGCGGCTTGAAGCAGTCGGTCTAAACATTCAGAGCTTGGCCGGCCTCGAATACGCGACGGCACTGAGCTATCTGGAGCTGCCTGTCAACCCGATTTCGGATGTGAGTCCGTTGGTGAGCCTGACCAACTTGGAAACGCTGGATCTGGGTAGCACGAAGATTACGGATGCGGGTGTGGCTTCGTTGGTGAGCCTGACCAACTTGAAATCGCTGGATCTGGTTGACACGGACATTACGGATGCGGGTGTGGCTTCGCTGTCGCGCCTGACCAACTTGAAATCGCTGATTCTGGCTTTCACGGACATTACGGATGCGGGTGTGGCTTCGCTGTCGCGCCTGACCAACTTGGAAACGCTGTCGCTGACTTCCACGTCCATTACGGATGTGAGTCCGTTGCTCAGCCTGACCAAGTTGAAAACGCTGTGGCTGAGGGACGTTACTACCCTCAGTGCCGCGTCAATCAACACACACATCCCCGCCCTTGAAGCAGCAGGCGTTAGGGTCGGCCGATAATGTCTTGTAGTAGGGTGTTTCATGTCGCTGGACGAAGAAGCCCATCGGGTGATCGACGAACACAAATGGAACACCTAGCCCCATTGGTTCATATCTGTAACTGATGTTCCGCATCCCCTGCCTTGGCAGGGGCAGGCTTGCTTGCTGCCGCCGGTCGGGTGTCATTGCCGCGCTTGGCCGGACAAGCGGGCTTCGACGTTGAGCTCCGCTGAAACGTGAAGTAGGCAGGACAGTAGGGCATAACGATCGTTATAGACGCGCAAGGAGCACCAACGCCTGAATGGCGCGTAACATCAGTCGGTAAAAAGAATGGGCTCAATAGACACCCCTCTTGCGGCGGCTGAGCGAGTCGGTGGGTCGGGGGTCTGTTGGCTTGGTCCGACGCGCCGCCCGCCGCCGGTGTGATTTTCAAAGGGACCTACTACCGAATAAGGGTAGTGGGTCCCTTTGAATTTTTTGGGACGTTCTGCCTCTTTATCCGGGGACTGCAATTTCAAATATCCCTTGATTTGTTCACTCAGCGACCATAGAATACAAGGCCGTGAGATGTTGTGTTTGTCTTGCGCGTGATGCACCGAATACACCACCGATTCTCGACCTGCTAAGAATGTTATGTAAATCGTTAAAAACAGTAATTTACCCCCCTCCCCTCAAAATTCTGCTCGTGCGCTCAATTCCCTACTGCTCAAGCACTGGCGACGGCTCCCAAGCGACCATTTGGCAAGCCGTCCCGACCCTCGCCGCCTGTTGCCCGTGCGGCATTCGTCTGTCATGGCGGCCGGTTCCTGCACCTGATTCCTCAAACCTTTTATAGAAGGAGGCAAACAATGCCTTTATGGAAGCGAATAAACGCCCTGCTGGTCATCGTTTTAGGCGTGGTGGCCTGTTCGGATCCGCCGGTCGCGCCGGCGCCGGCGGGCAAAGCCCTCGGGCAGGCCGAGGCCGATAGTACGCCATCGGACGCTGCAACCGGCAGCACCACGCCAGCCATCGTTTCGTTTGCCGATGCCAACTTGGAGCTTGCGGTGCGGCGGACGCTGAACAAACTCGAAGGCCCGCTGACCACCGACGATTTGGCGTCCCTGACGCGGCTTGACGTAGAACGGCAAGATGTTTCAGGCATTGAGAGCTTGGCCGGCCTTGAACATGCTACGGCGCTGGACACGCTGAATCTGTGGGGCAACCAGATTGTGGATTTGAGTCCGTTGGCAGGCCTGACCAGCCTGACCCACCTGAACTTAGGGAATAATCAGATTGTGGATGTGGGTCCGTTGGCGGGCTTGACCAACTTGCAATGGCTGAGTCTGTGGGGCAACCAGATTGTGGATTTGAGTCCGTTGGCAGGCCTGACGAAGCTGACCTACCTGAACTTAGGGCACAATCAGATTGTGGATGTGGGTCCATTGGCGGGGTTGACGAAGCTGATCTCGCTGGACTTGGGGCACAATCAGGTGGCGGATGTGCGGCCGTTGGCGGGGTTGACCCAGCTCGACTGGCTGGGCTTGGTGGGCAATCTCATTCGCCAACGGGACCTCGCCGAACAGGTGCCTACCTTGATAGAAAAGGGCGTCAATATCTCCGTCGTCCTGTCGGCCTCGGCTTCACTACCGGCTCCGGCTCTACCCCCGGCTCCGGCTCCGCCACTGGATCCGCCTTCGGCTCCCGATCCGCCCTCGACTCCGGATCCGCCTTCGGCTCCCGATCCGCCTTCGACTCCGGATCCACCTTCGACTCCGGATCCACCTTCGACTCCGGATCCACCCCCGCCACCGGATCCACCCCCGGACCCGGTAGTCGTCTCGTTCGCCGACGCCAACTTAGAGGGTGCGGTGCGGCAGGCACTGGGTAAACCGACAGGCGCGCTCACACCCGCGGATATGGCGTCCCTAACGTCGCTTACCGCAAGCAGTCTAAACATTGAGAGCTTGTCTGGCCTCGAACACGCTACGGCGCTGACTGTGCTGGACCTGTCCGAAAACGCGGCTCTTGCGGATGTGAGTCCGTTGTCGAGCCTGAGCAAGTTGGAAACGCTGGATCTGAGTGGCACGTCGATTACGGATGCGGGGTTGAGTTCGTTGACGAGCCTGACTAACCTGCAAACGTTGGATCTGGGTAGCACGTCGATTACGGATACGGGTGTGGGTTCGTTGTCGAGTCTGACTAACCTGCAAACGTTGGATCTGAGTGGCACGTCGATTGGGGATACGGGGGTGGGTTCGTTGTCGAGCCTGAGCAACCTGCAAACGTTGGATCTGAGTAGCACGTCGATTGGGGATACGGGGGTGGGTTCGTTGACGAGCCTGACTAACCTGCAAACGCTGGATCTGAGTAGCACGTCGATTACGGATACGGGTGTGGGTTCGTTGTCGAGCCTGAGCAACTTGCAAACGCTGGATCTGAGTAGCACGTCCATTGCGGATGTGAATCCGTTGCGCAGCCTAACCAAGTTGGAAACACTGGATCTGACTGGCGTCACTACCCTCAGTAGCGCGTCAATCAACACACACATCCCCGCCCTCGAAGCAGCAGGCGTTGCGGTCACCCTAGATGAACACGCTCAGTAAACCCTCATTTCCGTTTGGTGCGCCGCACCAGCCCCTCGATCCGGTATGGAGGGTCGAGGGGACAGGGTATAGCGGCGCGAGGCAGAGCCATTAGACATCCATTCGGGCAGCCGTAGCTGCCAGCCGCATTGCGGACATTGACGCACGGCCCTAGAGGCGGTCTGGCAACGTTCAGGCCGCCTCTACAAATGCAAATCCCCACGAGAGCGCGCTCTGCCTGCGAAGGCAGGGGCTGCGTAACATCCCTATTCAGCGGTTGTAACTGACCGAAATCGAGAACGAACGGCCCTTGCGGTACTGGCTGGAGATGTAGTCGTTGCCTTGGTAGCGGTAGGCCCTTGCAAAGGAGGAGTTGAGGAGGTTTTTGGCGCTCAGCTTGATTTTGTAGTCGTGCCACTGCTGGGAGATGGTGCAGTCGAGGGTGCCGCGCATTTCTTCAAATACATCTGGAGTGCCGCCGAGGCTGACTTCGGCCAAGCGGCGGCCGAAGACGTTGTAGTAGATGCCGGCCGCCGTGCCGGTGGCGAAGTTGTCGTAGCTGAAGTCGAGGTTGAAGAGGAAGGGCGATTGGCCTTGCAGCGAGCGCTTACTGGCGGCCTGCGGGTTGAGGGCCCGGCGCAGCTTTAGCTCGGTGGAGTCGATGCTGACCTCGGAGCGGACCAGTGAGAGGTTGCCGCCGGCGTGGAAGTGCTCTAGCTGGGGTAGGAGGAATCCGAGGCCGTGCCGCGCCTCAAACTCAACCCCGGCCACTTGGGCGGCCTCGACGTTCTGGAACTGGACCTCGCCGTTGACGGTGAGAATGACGCGCTCAATGGGGTTTTTGAAGTCCTTGTAGAACGCGCTGGCCGCGTACAGCTCGCCCGGGTTGCCAAAGTGCTCCCAGCGCAAGTCGTAGTTGTTGATCAGGGTGCGCTCTAGCGCGGCGTTGCCGATAAAGGTGAAGCCGCCGACAAAGCTGAACGAGGCAAATGGGGCCAGTTCGCGGAAGGTGGGGCGGGCGAGGGTGCGGCCGTAGGAAGCGCGCACGTTCGTGCCGGGGCCGAGCTCCCAGACGGCGTTGAGCGAGGGCAGCAGGTCGTTTTCCGCAAGCTGGCCGACGGCCTTGGTTGAGTCTTGGCTAGCCACGTTGATGCGCGTGGCTTCGAGTCGGGTGCCGGCGACGAGGCGCAGTGCGGTATTGATGGGCAATTCGAGCATGGCGTAGCCGGCGTAGATTTGCTGGTCGCCGTCGAAATTGCTCGAAAGCTGGGTGGCATCTTGGACGTAGGAGCCGAAGCGGTAGTGACCGCTGTCGTCGCTGATCAGCCCGACCTTTTCGGCGGCAAAAAAGGTGTCGGGCTGGCCGTCGTACCCGATGTCGTCTTGGTCAAATTCGTAGCGCCGCTCGCGGAAAGTGCGCGTTTTGTCCAGCACCAAGAAGCCGGTTTTGCAGTGGCTGTTGATGCCCTGCCACGTCAGATTGAGCTGAAGTTCGCGGTTGCGCTCGTCGAGGTCGCGGAAGTAGCGAGTGGGCAGCGGGTAGATGGAAGGCGAGATCGAATAATTCGTGACCGGGCCGCGAATGACTTTGTCGTTTTCGTCGCGCATCACCTCGCCGTTTTCGCGGCGCAGCGGGCGGATTTTGGTGACGTAGTTGTTGGTAAAAAATCGCAGGTCAGGCTCTTCTTGCGCCGAAGCAGAAGTAGAAGCCGACCACTCGGCCCGCAGGTTGTGCAAGCTGCTAAAATGGTGTTTGCCGGCTAGTTGCAGCGATTGGATTTGACGCTCGGTGAACTGCAAAACGCGCGTCTCGTAAATGGCGTCCTCCTCGAGGTCGCGGGGGAATGCGCCGGCTAGGTAGCGGGCGACATCTTCGCTGTTGCGGTTGTACATGTTGGTGACCGACAGCTCGTGCGTGGGGGCCGGCTTGAGGGACAAGGTAACGAGGCTGCCCCAGGCGATTTCCTGCGACCCCCGGGTGTCGGCCAAGTTAAAATTATTGGTCAGGGTGCTGGCCTCCTTGCTGGTGAGCTGCCAGCGGGCCGAGGTGCCGCTGTCGTAAAAGGAGGTGCTGTTGCTGTAGATCAGGGTGCCGAGAAAGCCGAAGGGTTTGTCCAAGAGCGAGACTTGGTTGCCCAAGGCGACCGCATAGCTCTGGTTCAGGGGTGTGGTCGCAGTGGTGGGGGCCATGACCGCGGAGAACGACTTGGAGTACTCGTCGAGTTGGAGGGCCTTTTCCTCGTCGTTGTACGCGGCCCCCACATCGGGGATTTGTACCTCGCCGGCGGCCAAGGCCGCGGGAATTTCTCGCGTCCCGTCATCGACCCCAATCCAATCGAGAGCTCCGCCCTCGTAGGTGAGGAATTGGTCGTTGAACGCACTCTGGGTATTGAACTTGGTCGAGGCCGAGACGGAAAGGGTGAAGTTATCCGGGAAGGCTTTGGTGCCGATGTTGACGGCGCCGCCGGTAAAGTCGCCGGGCTTGTCTGGGGTGAAGCTCTTGGTGGTGACGATATTGTCCAAGAGAGAAGTGGGAAAGAGGTCCATGGGAACGGACCGCTTGTCGGGATCGGCGTTGGGAAGCGAGGAGCCGTTGAGCTGGACCGAGCTGTAGCGGTCGCCTAGACCGCGAATATAGACGTATTTGCCATCTACTACGGAGGCCCCGGTTACGTGGGACATGGCCTCGGCCGCGTCGCCGCTGCCGGCGCGTGCGATTTCCTCGGCACTGATGGCATCGCTCAGGGCCGGGGCCTTTTGGCGCTCCTTGAGTAGGGCCGCAGCGGTATTGCGCAGGGCCTTGGCCTCAACGACGACCTCGTCGTCAAGTTCTAGGGCTTCGGGCATGAGGGTGATGACCAACTTGGCGACCTCGCCATCTTGCACCTCAACGCCGATGATCGACGCATTCTGATAGCCGATCATCGAACTAGCCAGCACATAGGTCCCCAGCGGGACGTCAAAGAGCTGAAACCGACCCTCGACATCGCAGGTCGTGCCGATCTGAGTGCCTTCTAGAAAAACGATCGCACCCACGAGCGGGTCGCCGGTCTGGCGATCGAGGACCGCGCCGGAGACAGTGCCTTGGGCCCCAGCGGGACGGGCAACAGCCAAAAGGACGAGGCCGGCAATGGACAAGCAGCGCTTCATGGATGGACAACCTCCCTTGGAAAGTACACGACCGTAGGGCCTTACCCTCGGATCGAGGGCATCTTGCCCTCGTCGAGGGCGGGACGCCCTCGATCCCGGACTCATCGCCCATCAACGACAAGTTATTGGTGTCGTGTAGTTAGGGTAAAAGCAAAAATGATAGAGAGGCTGTGTTGAGAAGAGGTTACTGCAAAATTACAATCCGGTGCCAAGGGGTCTTGAAGGGGGTAGGTCCAGCATGGAAAACCGTAACCATTTCGTAACAATAGTGTAACGATAGCGTCATATTGCGAGCGCATTTATTTATTTGGGGAGCAAAAAGACACAAAAGCCGCAGAATTTCGCACCGTGCGAGGGAGAATTGTAACATGAAAAAAGTGACGCTGATCGCCGTGTTGCTTTTCTGCTTGGTCTCCGCAGCTCGAGCCGGGGAGGGCAAGATCAAGGGCGTTATGTTTGGCGACTACTACTATGTATTGGCCCCTGACGAGGACTCCAAGCGCAATGCTTTCCAGTTCCGCCGTCTGTACTTCACATACCAGAAGGATATCGCCCCTGACTTTGCCATTCGCTTCCGCCTCGAAGCCAAGGACGCGGGGTTTGCCCAAGGCGCGAAGATGATCCCTTTCGTCAAGCACTCCTACTTGCAGTGGAAGAAGGCGCTATACTTGGGGCTTTCGGGGACGCCGACTTGGGCGGTTGCCGAAAAGGTCTGGGGCTACCGCTCGGTAGCCAAGACCGTGCTCGATTGGAATGGAATCGGCTCTTCGGCCGACTTGGGCGCGGCTCTCAAGGGCAAGGCCGACCGGCTGAGCTATCACCTGATGGTCGGCAACGGTCCCGGACAGAAGTCAGAGGACGACCACGGCAAGAAGGTCTATGGTTCGTTGAGTTTTGAGGCGGCGGACGGATTGGTGTTGGAAGGCTATGCCGACTTTAATGCAAAGCCGGCGGGTCGCAACGAGCGGACCTTCAAGGGCTTTGTCGGCTGGCAGGGAGCAAAGGGCGCGGCCGGGCTGGAGGTCTTCTCGCGCACCAACGAGCGGGCCGGCACCAACGGCGAAGACGAGGTCATGGCCGGGGTCTCGGCCTTTGGTTCGCTGCCGCTAAGGGCTGCGCTCAAGGGCTTTGGCCGGCTCGACGGGGTCGCCCACCGCGCCGCGGATACCACTGATTGGCTCTTCATCGCCGGCCTTGACTACGCCGCCGCTCCAGCCGTCCACCTGATGCCCAATGTGATCGTTGAGTTGCCCGAGGGCCGCGATTCCCATGTCGAGGGGCGGCTGACCTTTTTCTGCAAATTTTAAGGCGCGCTGTAACTCAGAGTTCATCCGCGAGACACGCGGATGTAACACAAATCCTGCAAATTGCAAAACGGCCATTGAAATGGCATGGGGAACGCAAAAATGAAAAAAAAATGGATCGGGATGGTGCTGATGGGGTGGGTGTTCGCCGCTGGCGTCCACGCGCAGACCATCGCCGTAGATGAGCGGATCGCCCCCTACGAAAAGGTGCGCGGTCTGTCCGGCAATGCCAGCAGCATTGGCTCGGACACCATGAACAACATGATGGCGCTGTGGCTGGAGGCTTTTCGCAAGTACTATCCCAACGTCAAGATCCAAATTGAGGGTAAGGGGTCGAGTACAGCACCGCCGGCCCTGATCGAGGGCACGGCCCAGTTCGGGCCGATGTCGCGGCCCATGAAGTCGAGCGAGGAGGACAAATTCGACCGCACCTTCGGCTATAAGCCAACGCCCTTGCGGGCCGCGCTTGACGCGCTGGCGGTCTTTGTCAACAAGGACAACCCCATCGAGGGCCTGACCCTGCCGCAGGTCGATGCGATTTTTTCCAAGACCCGCCGCAGCGAGTTTCCCCAAGATATCGCCACTTGGGGCCCGTTGGGGTTAGAAGGGGATTGGGCCAAGGCCCGGATCAGCCTCTACGGCCGCAACTCGGCGTCGGGCACCTATGGCTTTTTCAAAAAGCAGGCCCTGTTCAAAGGCGACTATAAAGACGAAGTCAAAGAGCAGCCCGGGTCGGCGTCGGTCGTGCAGGGGATTACCGAGGACCGCTTTGCCATAGGCTACAGCGGCATTGGCTATCGGACCTCTGGCGTGCGCGTCGTGCCGTTGGCCAAGGCCGAGGGACAGGAGTTTAGGCAAGGCTCCATGGAAAACGTCCTCAACGGCTCCTATCCCCTTGGTCGCTTCCTATACATTTATATAAACAAGGCGCCCGGCCAAGCCATGGACCCGCTGGTGAGGGAATTCTGCGCGTTCATTTTTTCCAAAGAGGGTCAAGAAATTGTGGTCAAAGACGGCTATATGCCCGTGCCGTTTGAAGTGGCCCAAGCCGAATTGGCCAAATTGGATATCTAAGAGCGCGAGCACGTGACTCAAAAGCCATATAAGCGCGGGATCACGCGGCGGGCGCAAGCCCTTGACTGGCTGGGTGGGCGCTTCATTTCCTTGGGCGGCATCGGCATTATTGCAGCCGTCTTGGGGATATTCGTCTTCGTCCTCGCCGAGGCTTGGCCCCTGTTTAGCGCCCCGGCGCTAAAAGCAGAAAAGGCGCACCAAGCGGCCGGCGCATTCGCCATTGGGCTCGATCCCTATTACCAGACCGCGTATGCGGTCGGCCCGCAAGGCGTGGATTTGTTGCGGTTGGACGATGGCCAAATCATCCGCCGCGAGCGGCCGGCCGAGTTGGCGGGCCGCGAGGTAACGGCCGCACAGCGTGCGCCAAACGACGTTTTGGCACTGGGCACGGACGATGGCCACCTGCTGGTGGCGCAGGTTCGCTTTCGGCTCGATTACAGCAGCGGTCAGCGGCAGGTGGTGCCGCAATTTGCGGCTGAGCGCCTCGTGGCGGTCGATCCAGCGGGCGAGCCGCTGGTGCAGGTGGCCTTTCGGGAAGGGGACGACGGCCGCTCGGCCGCGGCCGCGATTGCGGCGAGTGGCCGCTTGGTGGTGATGATAGCCGAGCAGCAGCAGGGCCTATTGGGGCCGGGCGAGCGCAAAGCCATGCACTACGAGCTAACGGCCGACTTCGACGGCAAGGCCACGCAGGTGCTGCTCGACGGCCGCATTCGCCAAGTGCTCGTGGGCACAGACCAAGGGCAGGTATGCGAGTGGCGGCTGGGTCCAGTGGAGCAAGCGCCGGCGTTTGCCGGGTGCATGGCCGTCTCAGAGGCTGCGGTCTCGGCGCTGGCCTACGCGCTGGGCGAGATTTCGCTGGTCGTCGGCGACGCGGCCGGGCGCGTCAGCACTTGGTTTAAGGTCGAGGAAGCCGGGCAGCGCTCGTATCGCAAAATCCACGCCTTGGCCTCTCATGCGGCGGCCGTTACCCACATTGCCGCTTCCGTGCGCGACAAGCAGTTTCTCACGGCCGACGCCGACGGGGCGATAGCCCTGCACCACCTGACCTCCGAGCAGACGGCCTTGCAATGGCCGGGCCAATCCCCGGTGGCCGCGTTGGTCTTCGCGCCCAAGGTCGACGGGTTTTTGCTCCTCGGCCAAGATGGGTGGTTGCGGTGCTTTGCCCTAGACCACCCCCATCCCGAAATCAGCGCGGCCGTGCTCTTCGGCCCCATCTGGTACGAGGGCTACCAAGGCCGCGAATACGTGTGGCAGTCCACCGGCGGCACGGACGAGTTTGAGCCGAAGCTCAGCTTGGTGCCGCTGATTTGGGGCACGGCCAAGGGCACCCTCTACGCCATGCTCTTTGCGCTGCCCTTGGCGATTTTAGCGGCCATTTACACGGCCGAATTTGCCGCGCCGCGGGTGCAGGGCTTGGTCAAGCCGTCCGTGGAGGTCATGGCCTCGTTGCCGAGCGTCATCTTGGGCTTTCTCGCCGGCTTGTGGCTGGCCCCCCTGCTCGAATCGCACTTGTTGGGGACCTTGCTGCTGCTGCCGACCGTGCCGGTCGTGGTCATGGCCGCGGCTTGGTTGTGGCAATACGCCCCGGCCGCTTGGGTGCGCGGGGTAGCGCGGGTGGGGGAGATGTACTTGCTCGGCGCGGCTACCCTGCTGGTCGCTTGCGCGGCGTACGCGCTGGGCCCGGCCTTTGAGGAACTGGCCTTTGACGGGCACTTCCTGCGCTGGCTGCGGCAAGACGCCGGCGTTGGCTACGACCAGCGCAACTGCTTGGTGGTGGGGTTTGCCATGGGCTTTGCGGTCATTCCGCTGGTCTTTACGATATGCGAGGACGCGCTCTCCAGCGTGCCCGGGCACTTGCGCGCCGGCTCGCTGGCCTTGGGGGCCACGCCTTGGCAGACGGCGATCAAGGTGGTGTTGCCCATGGCCCTGCCGGGCATTTTCTCGGCCGCCATGATCGGGCTCGGCCGCGCCATTGGGGAAACCATGATCGTGCTGATGGCCACGGGCAATACCCCGATCATGGATTGGAACATCTTCAACGGTATGCGCACCATCTCGGCCAATATCGCGGTGGAGCTGCCCGAAGCGCCGCACCAAGGTACGCTCTACCGAGTGCTCTTCCTCAGCGGCCTGCTGCTGTTTGTGGCCACCTTCTGCATCAATTCGCTGGCCGAGGTCGTGCGCCAGCGCTTGCGGGACAAATACAATCGACTGTGATGGGCTTCTGGCGTCGGGGCGACCCTTTTATCTGGCTTACGGGCGGGGCATTGGCCCTGTGCTTGGCGATGATCGCCGGCTTGGTGGGGATCATTGCCTATCACGGCACCGGCGTGTTCTGGCCGCAGGATTTGACCCTGTTGCGCCTCAAAGAGGGCCCGCCGATCATGGGCAAACTAGTGGACCGCCAGCCCATTCCCGGGGCCGCCGGACGCTATCGAGTGCAGCTAAAGGTCGGCAACCGCGACGTGTATGGCCAAGACTTTCGCTGGGTGGATGAAGACGCGATTGCCGAGCGCGAAACGCCGCTTGAGGCCGTGGTCTTTGAGCGGGTTGAGTGGGGGGATATGCACGGCTTTATCGCGGCCTTGTACGAGGAGGAGCGGCTGCTGGCCAAAGGGGAGGGGGTCTGGGGGGCCTTGCAGGAGTTGATGGATCAGGCCGGCGAATTGGGCGAGCGCATCCGCGCCTTGGAGCGCGGAGCAATCAGCGAGTTCAACCACGAGATAGAGGACTTGCGCCGGCAAGAGCGGCGCTTGCAAGGCGAGCAAAACGACGCGCAACGCGCCGCCAACGAGGAGCGCCGCCAGGCCCTGTGGGCCGAGCACGAGGCCCTGTCCGGGCGCTTGGACGAGCTGCGGGCGCAGCAGGAGCGCTGGGCGGTGGAGGTTGTGCTGGCCGGAGGCGCAACGCGCCGCGTGGCCGTGGGGGCCATCGTCCGCGCCTATCGCCCCAATTTGATGGGCGTCGGGGCCAAGGTGCAGACCTATCTGTCCAAGGGCTGGGAGTTCGTGGCGGGCGAGCCGCGTGAATCCAACACCGAGGGCGGCATATTCCCCGCGCTCTTTGGCACGGTGATGATGGTGGTGCTGATGAGCTTGGCGGCCGTGCCCTTTGGGATCCTCGCGGCGCTCTACCTGCGCGAGTACGCCCGGCAGGGCCTTTTGGTGCGCCTCGTGCGCATTGCGGTCAACAACTTGGCCGGCGTACCTTCCATTGTTTTTGGCATGTTTGGGCTGGGCTTCTTCGTGTACGGCATCGGCGGCAGCATTGACCAGCTCTTTTACGCGGATGCCCTGCCGACGCCCACCTATGGCACCGGCGGCATTCTCTGGGCTTCGCTGACCCTCGCCCTGCTGACGGTTCCAGTCGTCATCGTCGCCACCGAGGAGGGCTTGGCGGCCGTGCCGCGGGAGATGCGCGAAGGTGCGCTGGCTTTGGGGGCGACCAAATTTCAGATGATTTGGAGCGTGGTCCTGCCCAGCGCCCTGCCGGGCATTCTCACCGGGGTCATCTTGGCCACGGCGCGCGGGGCCGGCGAGGTTGCGCCGCTGATGATCACCGGCGTCGTCAAGCTGGCACCGGATTTACCGCTCGATGCGTTCGCGCCGTTTTTTCACCTAGAGCGCAAGTTTATGCACTTGGGCTTCCACATCTACGACGTGGGCTTCCAGTCGCCCAATGTGGAGGCGGCCCGGCCCATGGTGTACACCACGGCCCTGCTGCTGTTGGCCATTGTGTTGCTCTTGAATTTGACGGCGATTGTCGTCCGCAACAAACTGCGTAGGAAATACGCCATGTCGGCCTTTTAGGAGATGCAATGAGCAAGCCTCCAGCCCCCATCGTCGAAGTGGAAAACCTGAACATGTTCTACGGCGCGACTCAGGCCCTGCACGACATTGACCTGCGCATTCCCGAGGGCGAGGTGACCGCGTTTATCGGGCCTTCGGGCTGCGGCAAATCAACGCTCTTGCGCTGCTTCAATCGCCTCAACGACCTGATCGAATCCGCGCACATTGAAGGCTCGGTGCGGGTCAGCGGCCGCGACATTTACGCGCCCAATTGCGATGTGATCGACTTGCGGCGGCGGGTGGGCATGGTGTTCCAAAAGTCCAATCCCTTCCCCAAGTCCATCTATGAGAACGTGGCCTATGGCCTGCGGATCGCCGGGGAAAACCGCCGCTGGGTACTCGACGAAGCCGTGGAGAAGAGCTTGCGAGCGGCCGCGCTGTGGGACGAGGTCAAGGACCGGCTCAAGGACGGGGCTATGGGCCTGTCCGGCGGCCAGCAGCAGCGGCTGTGCATCGCGCGCACCCTCGCGGTTGAGCCGGAGGTGGTGCTGATGGACGAGCCTTGCTCGGCGCTGGACCCGATTGCCACCGCGCGGATCGAGGAGACGATCACCGAGTTGAAGTCCGCTTACACCATCATCGTGGTCACGCACAATCTGCAACAGGCCGCGCGGATTTCCACGTATACGGCCTTTTATTATCTAGGCGCCTTGATCGAATTCAGCCAGACCGCAGACATGTTCACCAATCCCCGCAGCAAACAGACCGAAGACTACGTAACCGGCCGCTTCGGCTGAGGTGGAAAGGCACCATGGAGCGAAAACTTGACCACCAATTAGACGCGCTCAAACAGGACTTATTAAAGATGGGCGGGGCCGTTGAGGAGTCCATTGAGCAGGCCGTGTGCGCCCTCGTGGACCGCGACGACGCGCTGGTGCAGAAGGTGATCGCCAGCGGCAAGAAGATCGACGATTGGGAAATTGGCATTGAGGAGACTTGCCTGAAGATATTTGCCACCCAAGGGCCGATGGCCAGCGATTTGCGCCTGTTGGCCTGCACCCTGAAAATCAACGAAGATCTAGAGAGAATCAACGACCAAGCCGTCAACATTGCCCAGCGCGCCGAGGTGCTCAATAAGCTGCCGCTCCTCAAGCCGCTGATCGACATACCGCGGATGTCCGAATTGGCGCAGGGCATGGTCAAGGACGCCCTCGATGCGTTCGTGCGCCGCGATGTGGAGCTGGCCCGCGCCGTGGGTCAGCGCGACGAAGAGCTCGACCTGTTGCGCGACCAGATTTTTCGCGAACTGCTCACCTACATGCACGCGCCGTCAATTGGGCCGGACACCATCGAGCGCGGTATCTACTTGATTTTAGTGTCGCGGCACCTCGAAAGGATTGGCGATCACGCCTCCAACATCGCCGAGAACGTGGTATTCCTCGTGGAGGGGCGCATCGTGCGGCACCAAAAAGAAGAGTGGTGGGAGGAAAACGACTCGTGAGCGACAAAATTCTGGTTGTAGAAGACGAGCCCGACATCCTCGCCTTGGTCTCGTATCATCTAGAACAATCCGGTTTTGCGGTCGTGCCGGCCGAGGACGAAGAGCAGGCCCTAAGCGTGCTGGAGCAGAATAGGATCGGCCTCGTGGTCTTGGATCTGATGCTGCCGGGCATCGGTGGCTTAGAAGTCTGCCGCCTCCTCAAGCAAAACCCCTGCACGAAGGACATACCCGTCTTGATGCTGACAGCGCGCGCCGCAGAGATTGACCGCATTGTCGGCTTGGAATTGGGGGCGGACGATTACTTGGTCAAGCCCTTTTCCCCGCGCGAGCTGGTCTTGCGCATCCGCGCCATCTTGCGCCGCGTCGAGGGTTGTGGCAAAGCGGAAGCCGCGCAGATCGTGGCTGGCCCCTTGGCCATTGATCCGGTGGGATGTCAGGTGCAGCTCGACCGCGACCCCATTGAGCTGACCGCGACCGAGTTCAAGCTCTTGACGACCCTTGCACAGCGGCGCGGGCGGGTGCAGTCGCGGGAGGAGTTGCTCAAGGTGGTGTGGGGCTACGAGTACATTGGCTACCACCGCACGGTTGACACGCACATCCGTCGCCTGCGGGAAAAACTCGGGGCGGCCGCCGAGATGGTCGAAACCGTGCGCGGTATGGGCTATCGCTTTCGCCGGGAGGGGGGATAGGGTGCGCCTCGGGTGGATGTTGCTTCTGAGCAACGCGCTCTTGGCTGTGCTCGCGTGGTGGAGCACTCACATCGCGCTCGCGCTCGTGCTGGCCGCGCTTTGGGCTGGGGGCCAAGTCTGGTTCTGGGGCCGGGCTGCCCGCCGGCAGGGCGAGCGCTTGCGCCAGCTCGACCAAGCAGCCCTCGACGATCCAGCTTGGGTGTTTCATCCCGAGCTGGCGCAAGCCCTAGAGGACCTCGCGGATCGCAGGCAACAGCGCATCCATCGCCTAGAGAGCGAAAATAACCGCTTAGAGGTCATCCTCGAAAGCATTACCGAGGCCATCTTGGTCGTCGATTGCACTGGCCGGGTGGTGCTGGCCAACAAGGCGCTGGCCAACCTGTTCGGCTTAGATCCGCCGTTAGATGGGCTGTTGATCGCCGAGGTCGTGCGTTGCGCGGCCATCCAAGACGCGCTGACCGGGTGTTTGGCCGAAGGGCGGGGCCGAGCCATGGAGGTGGAGCTGAGCGGTGCCCTGCGGCTGAGCTCAGGTCGAAGCCCGGAGCGCCATTTGGACGTGCAGGTCGCGCCGGTCTTCGAAGGGAACGAGTGCATCGGCGCGGTGGTGGTCCTCTACGACATTACGCGCTTGCGCCAACTAGAGCGGATGCGTCGCGATTTTGTGGCCAACGTATCGCACGAATTGCGTACGCCGTTGACAGCCATTAAGGGCTATGCCGAAATTTTGTCTGACGGTGCGCTCGACGACCGGGCGACGGCGCGCCGCTTCACCGGCATCATCGAGAATCACGCCGATCGCCTGACCCATTTGCTCGGCGACTTGCTCGACCTGTCGCGGCTGGAGTCCGATCAATTGGAGGCCGACATGGTCCCTTGCGCACTAAAGCCCTTGATCGATACGTCCATTGGCTCAGTCAGCCAAGCGGCCGCGCAAAAGCAAATCGCCATCCACTGCCACGTTCCGCCGTCTGTCAAGGTAATCTGCGACCCCAAATTGATCGAACAAGCCTTCATCAATCTGCTCGACAACGCCGTCAAGTACACGCCCGCGGGCGGGAAAGTCCGCGTTGGTACGCGGCCCGTAGAGGGCGCCGAGCGCTTGGCGATTTACGTTGAAGACACCGGCATTGGCATTCCCTCCGAGGACTTGGGCCGGATTTTCGAGCGCTTCTACCGAGTTGACAAGGGGCGCTCGCGCGCCCTCGGTGGCACTGGACTCGGGTTGGCCATCGTGCGCCACATTGCCGAGGTCCACGGCGAGCAGGTGAGGGTGCAGAGCAAGTTAGGGGCGGGGACGACCTTCAGCTTTGAATTGCCGAGCCGCTTTGGCTAAGGCCGCGCTATGGTGCTGGGCGTTGGCGGCCTTAGTGGCTGGCTGCGCCGGCGAGGGCGACGAGGGCGCGGTGGCACAGGGCAAGGCCCTGTTTACCCGCAATGGGTGCGCGGTGTGCCACGGCCCGGATGGGCGCGGCGATGGCCAAGTAGCGGCGACGCTCAAGCCGCCCCCCCGCGATTTCCGCGATCCCGCAGCCTTCAAAAACGGCCACAGCAAGGCCGCCATCGCCCGCACGATTGAGAAGGGAATGCCCGGTACTTCCATGCCGGGCTATCGACATCTCTCGGCCGAAGAACGCGAGCAGATTGCCGCTTATATCCGCTCTTTGCTAAAGAAAGAACATGAAGACACGCCTTAGTTCGATACTCACATTCGCGCTCGTCCTGTTGTTTTTTGCCGCTCCCAGCACCGTCCGTGCCCACAAGCTCAATACCAGTTACGCGAATTTGATCGCCGAGGACGCCGCGCTCAACGTGCGCGTGCGCATGGACGATTTCGACCTTTTGAAAATTGGCATCGATCAAGACGGGGACGGCCAGTTGTTCTACGAAGAGATGGTGGCCGGCCTCGACGACATATTCGCCTTTGTCGAAGGGCAGATGCGCCTGAAGGCCAATGGCCAGCCGCTCACCCTCGTGCGCGGTAGCGGGGACATAACCCCGGACAACAAGGGGAACATGTTTGCCAACCTGTACTTCAGCGCCGAGTTGGAGGATCCGGTTGGCGAGTTAGAGGTGTGGATCGGCTGGCCAGAGCACTTTGGGGACGCGCACAAAAATTTGGCCAAAATCGCGTTGCCCGGGCAGCCGCTCGTCCAAGCCGTGTTTTCGGCGGAGTCGCCTCAGCAGACCTTTGCCGGGCAGAAATCGCTGTGGGAACACATATACGAGTTCACGGTCCTCGGGGTGGAGCACATTTTTCTCGGCTACGACCACGTCATGTTTTTGCTGGCGCTGATCGTGGTGGGCGGTCGGCTGCTCAGCTTGGTCAAGATCGTCACGGCCTTCACCATTGCCCACAGCATCACTCTCTGCTTGGCGGCCCTCGAAGTCGTCCGTCTGCCGAGCCAGTGGATTGAGGCGGGCATTGCCTTGAGCATCGTGTACGTGGCGGTGGAGAATTTCTGGCTCAAGCGCACGGATTACCGCTGGGTGATCACCTTTGCCTTTGGGCTGGTCCACGGGTTTGGCTTTGCCAATGTGCTGCGCGAGTTGGGGCTGCCCACGCGCGGGTTGGTCGCCTCGCTGTTTGCGTTCAACGCCGGCGTGGAAATCGGCCAAGTAGCTATTGTCGCGCTCGTCTTTCCCTTGATCGCGTGGCTCGGCCGGCGGCCCTATCAGCGCACGGTCGTCTGGGTGGTGTCGGCCGTCATTGGGCTTTTTGGGCTGGGCTGGTTTGTCGAGCGGGTCTTTGAGCTGGAATACATGCCGCTGTGAGCGGGAGCGGCGATGGATAATTTCGCTACGGATCTGACCTTTTTCCCGCCGTTTGATTGAGCCGACCCCTAGTCCGCTAATTCGCTGCCTCGGCGGTTGGCCATGGAGCGCGGCGTCAGGTCGAAGAGGGTCTCGTGCCCGTGGAAGAAGCGGTCGAATTCATCGACCATGAGCGCGAAAAAGCGCGGGTAGCTCTGCTCGGTCACGCCGGCGATGTGGGGGGTGACAAAGACGTTTTCCAAGTGGAGAATCTCCTTGTCGCCGTAGGCATTGGCCTCGCCCACATCCGGGTCGAACACGTCTAGAGCGGCGGCGATATCGCCTCGCTTGAGCCGCCTCACCAGCGCATCCGAATCAACCACTTTACCCCGCGACACATTGACGAACACCGCGCCCGGCCGGATCAGGTCCAGCGCTCGTTGCCCAATCATGCGCTCGGTGCGCGGAGTGTGTGGAGCTAGGCAGACGATGGCGTCGCACTGAGACATCACGTTGTCCAACGAGGTTTTGAGGAAGCCGACCGCGTCTGCCATCTCCCGCGCCAGATAGGGATCGCACACCCACACTTCGGTTTGGAAGGGGCGCAAAAACTGGATGAGCCGCCGGCCAATGTGGCCGCAGCCGATCAGGCCGACGCGCTTGCCAGTCAGATCGCCGTGGATAAAGCCAAAGTCGCTGTGTGGACGGGGGCGCACGTCGCCGGCGATGAGGCGGCGGAATTGGGCCCCGGCGTTGCGCAGGGCGATGATGATGAGCGCCAAGGCCCACTCGGCCACTGGATACGACGAGCCGTTGGTCGTATCGACCGTGCAGACGCCCCGCGCCCAAGCGGCCTCCACGTCGATGCGGCTGGCAAAGCGGTCGCCTTCTAGCTCGCCGATGATCTTTAGTGCGGGGGCTTGCTCCAAGATCGCGGCGTCGACCGTGGGGCAGCCGTGGCAGATCACTAGCCCGTCGCAACCACTCAGCCGCTCGCCCAGCACCCGGGCGATCTCGGGATCTGCGTTGGTGTCGTAGATGCCGCCGCCTTCGCATTCAAACCAATCCCAGTCGGCGAAGACTTCGAGGCGTGCGAAATCGGTCGCGGCGAGGTACTGCTCGCGCACGTGCTTGTTGCAGGCAATGAGTATTTGGGGGCGTGAGTCCATGGGGTTGTTTCCGGCTGATGGGTTTGGAAAGGTCCGCTTGCGGAAAGCAGGCGCACATTTAGCTAAATTATCTGCCGATTTGCGGTATAGAGAGTGCTTTGCAAATCTTCTTGGCGAGATGATTGGGGATCTCTACGTGACGAGGCACTGCTTCAACGGCACCAGTAGCAGGGTTGCACCATAGTGAGTGCGCCGACCCCTCTCGTTTGAGATAGCAGCCGTGCCGTCTGAGATGCCGCAGGACATCTCCTCTCTTCACCGGACAACCACAATATCTTGTTCGGCGTCATCGGGAAGACCGCGCAACGCATCTTCTAGACGATCGCGAAGGATGAGTTCGATCGCGCTCGCCAGACTTTCTCGAGCCTCCTGCTTGGTGCGACCTTGGCCGTTGGCCCCCGGTACTTCTGGACAATATGCGATGTGCCATTCGCCATCTCGTTCAAAAATTGCCGTGTAGGTATTGCTCACTGTTTGAACCTTTCGCGACGTCCCAATGCGCCGAGACGTGTAATAAGAATAAAAAGTTTAACGGCAGTGGGGCAAGTAAATTGCGGGCATCCCAACGCTCGCAGGCGGTCAGATATCCCCGATTTATTCTTGTAAAATCACCGTTTAGTGGTGAATATACAAGGTTAGTCTATCTCCGACATTGAAAAGAGCATCGCGGCCGAAATGAAGATGACTGAACGGCAGATCGCTCGCCCGCGCGCCGTGCGCCTCGCTGGTGCAGCCCTGCTGCTCGGTGGCTTGGCCTTCAATCCGCTGGCCCTCGCTCATTTTTCCCCGGGGCATCCGCTTGGCACTGAGGGTATCATCGCCCTGCAGATCGCCTTGATCTTTGGCGGCGGTTGGCTCGTTTGGCGATGCCCCCGGCTGCCGCTGGTTCCCATTGTGCTCGTCGCCCTCGCCTTTGGCGCACTTGCCGCCCTCGGGGGGTACGGTACGGCCCGCTCCCTGCAAAAGGTGCGGGAACGCAACCGGCTTTTGGCGACTATCGACCGCAGCGAAGCGGTGCAGCAGCACCTGAGCGGTGAAGCCCTGCCGCTCCTCGCCTTGGGGATGTACCAAGGCCAACTGCCCGCTGCGCCGGCGCGTGCGCTTTTTGATTCTATGGTCGCTGTCGCGGATGTGGCACAGGCCGCAGAGGCGACCGAAATCGTCCCGGCGTTGGGCATTAAGCGCCAGCGCTGGAGCATTGCACCGGCCGCGCAATTCCACCGCTCCGATATCCAGCTGTGGGGCCCGCTCTGGGCCGCGGTGCATTCTTGCGACTATGCGGCCTTCCACCTTGAGACTGGGCATTTCCTCGACGCGGAGGAGGCGATCTACCAAGCCCGCTTGCGCTTCAACGCCTTGGCGCAGACAAAAGACGGGGAGCGCACGCAAATTCGGGCTTGGCTGGCGCTCGAATGGCAGCGGCAGGAAGATGGCAGTTGGCGAATCCAGCGCTGGGAGACCGAATCGCTGGAGATGCTCACGCGGGCGCACGCGCTCTTTGCCGAAGTCCTCGACGAGGCGCTTCCGCGAGACGAGGACCGCGCCCGGGCCAGATTTTCGCGCCACACCGAACTGGTGCGCCAGTCGTTTTTCGACTCCGCGTTTGTCGCGCCGCACCGCTATTTTACCCGCCAGGCCTTTGACCGCCATCCCGGCATCAGCGTCGTGGATATCGACGCCGATGGGTACGACGATCTGTACATTGCCGTGCGCCGAGGTCGGAACATGCTGTTGCGCAATGGCGGCGATGGCGCGTTCACCGAGTGTGCAGCCCGCTATGGCCTCGATGTGGAGCACCACACTGCGGCGGCGCTCTTCGCCGACTTTGACAACGATGGCGACCCAGATGTCTTCCTCGGCCGTACGCTCGCGCCCAGTCTCTACTTGGTCAACGAGGACGGGCACTTTGCCCCCCGCGACTTAGGCGATGGCGTCTTGCCGTTCCTCGTGGCCTCGATCTCGGCGGCCGACTACGACCGCGATGGCCTGCTTGACGCGTACTTTTCCACGTATGCCGCGCGGATGTTGCTTGATGCGGTCACTACCGCGTCTGGCGCAGGTGCGCTGTTGGCCGACTTCCTGCCTGCGGACCGCGCCCGTGCGCTCTACGACCTGAGCCGCGCCCGCATCGGCCACCTCATCCACGACGCGCCCGGGCCGCCCAACGTGCTGCTGCGCAACCTCGGCAACGGCCGCTTCGCATCCACTGCGGCCGTGTGGCGCAACACCTTACAGGCGACTTGGGCCGACTACGACCGCGACGGCGACCCGGATCTCTACCTCGCCAACGACTTTGCCGCCAATAGCTTGCTCCGCAATGACGGCCGTGCTCTCGTCGATGTCACCGCGGAGAGCGGGGCCGCAGACCCGGGCTTTGGCATGGGTGCGAGCTGGGCCGATTACGACGGGGATGGCCGCCAAGACCTGTACGTGACCAACATGCACAGCAGTGCTGGTCGCCGGATCACGGCAGCCGCCGGGCGGGCGGGCGCGGCGTTTGCCCCGTTGGCCCGGGGCAACTCCCTTTTGCGGAACGGCCGCGCGGGCTTCACCCTCGTTGCGGATTCGCCGGTGGAGGACGGCGGCTGGGGCTGGGGCGGCCAGTTTTTGGACTTTGACAACGATGGCGATCTCGACATCTACGCTCTGAGTGGGTATTACACCCCGCCGTCCGCAGTCGCTCTCCCCGAGGATACCTGAAGCCTGTTTTGGCGCACGGTCGTGCGCCATGGCCGGACCGATGGAGCGTACAACGTGGGTGCGCGGCTCGACGCTGGAGCCTCGCTCAGCGGCTACCAGCGCAACCGCCTCTTTCTCAATGTAGAAGGCCGCGACTTCATCGACGTGTCGGGCCTGTCGGCCGTGGATTCGCCGGCCGATGGCCGCGCCTTTGCCACCTTGGACTTCGACCGCGATGGTCGCCTCGACTTGGCTGTCGTCAATGCCAACGAGCCGCTCTGCGAGCTGTTTGCCAACCGCAGCCAAGCGGGCCACATCCTCGCGTTGCGCTTTGTGGGGGGCAATGACCGCGACGAGGTCTCGCACGAATGGAGTACACGCGATGGCTATGGAGTGCAAGTGGAAGTGGATGTCGGCGGGAGGACGCTGCTGCGCGAGCAGCGGGCTGGCGAGGGCTTCTCGGCCCAGAACAGCGCGACCCTGATCGTCGGCTTGGGGGCGCACCCATGCGCGGATGCCGTGCGTGTGCGCTGGCCTTCGGGACGCACCCAGCGCGCAACCGACGTGGCGGCCGGTTCGCTGTTGACCGCGTACGAAAATCCTCGACACTCGCCGACGGGTGGGGCGTTTGTGGTGGTGCCGTACCGCGATACGCCGTGAGGGAAAGGGGCCTGATTAGGAGGTAATTATGTTCAAGGAATTAGACGCTATCGTGCTTACAACCGAAATTCCGTTCGCTCATATCTGGGATGTCCCACCCGGCAGCTTGCTGCTTGAAAACAGCAAACTAGGGAAAGGGCTGAAAGCCGGCGATGTCGGCACGATTGTGTATATACAGGGTAACGGAGAGGCATTCGAGGTGGAGTTTCTGGAATCCGATGGAAGCACGGTCGCTATTGCCACGGTCTTGCCATCACAGGCTCGCCTAGCCACTGAAGAGGACCGCGCCAACTTTCGCTTCGGGAAGAAGGCACCCGCACATATCTCTGCCTCATAGACAACAAGAAGCACCGCACGGCCGACCTGCTCAATGGGATTTTGGCAGGGCATGACGGCAAATCATTGGACATCGCCACCGCCTATTTCAACGTCCGCGGCTTCGCGCTGTTCCAAGAAGGCTTGCAAGGACTTGGTAGTTTTCGCCTGCTGCTCGGCGACGAACCCAAGGATGGCGAGTCAGTGGGGCTGCGTCCCCAAGCTGCGCTTCGGTTGATCCATGAACTGAACGACGCTCCCTTTGACGAAGCTACCCTCCGAGCCGTTGAAGACCTCATCGCCTTTTTGCGCCGCGACTTAGTAGAGGTGCGTGCCTATCAGCACGGATTCCTTCACGCCAAGACCTACCTCTTCTACGGCGACCTGCCCGTAGGCGGCGCCGATCGCTTTCAGCCTCTCGCGGCGATCGTCGGCTCCAGCAACTTTGGCGCAACCCGAGAGTAAGAACGGTTTGGCAGGTGGACATAGGGAGCAACAGCCCTAGGCTCATCACAGCACACCCGCACGGAGGATGAAGATGTTCAAAGAACATGAACGTATCGTACTTATAACCGATATTTTGGAGGAGGGGTTGGTAGCTGGCGATGTCGGCACGATTGTGCATATCCATCCAAGGGGAGAAGCCTTTGTGGTGGAGTTCATGACGCTTGACGGCAATACGATTGCCATTGCAACGGTGCTACCGTCGCAGGCCCGCCTAGTAACCGACCAAGATATTACCCACGCTCGCACGATGACGATGACAGATTGATCACTATCGGCGCAGCATTACTATGCAGCAGGATCCCCACATAGCAGCCGACCCCCAATGCAGGGCGATGAAAACCGCCAACGCCGCGCCAAAAACCGACATCAGTAAGTCCCTTTTTGGGGTGCATTAAGGCCGCAATTTACGCCGCCTAGAGGCTCTACCAAGGTGGGGATCTCGGCGTCCTTTGCCCCATTTGTCGCCGGCTAATCGAGGTGAAAGATCTCTTCGAGCTCGATCAACACGTCAGCCGGGCTTCCCCCTGCCGGTATATCGACCAAGTCGCCGCAGGCTTCCCCCCAACGCTGGGTGGCCTCTTCCGCGAGAAAGCCATCGAGGGCCGTGGCAAAATCCGCCTCGGTCTCAAAGTAGCCGAAGACGAGTCCGTCTGCGTTTATAAAGAGCGAGTAGCGATGCCAGCCGTGGCGCGTGAGGGCCGCGCAGACATCGGGCCACACGTTGCGGTGAGCTTCCTTGTACTCGGCGATCCGATCCTTTTTGACCTGCATTTGAAAACCAACTCGTCGCATGGGCTCAAGCTCCTCACTCGGCCCATATATTGGCCAAGTCCAGCGCAAACTTAGGCAGCACCGGCTCGCCAGAAATCGCGCTCGTGCCGATCAGCACCTCCACTGGCTGTCCGCGCCGATACACTTCCACCCGGTATTCCGACGGATCGATCAACCAGCCCAATCGCGCTCCACACGCCGCGTACTCGCGCATCTTCTCCTGCACTGCATAGAGAGAGTCGCTCTCCGAGCGCAGCTCGACGACAAAGTCGGGACACAGCGGCAAAAAATGCCGGCGCTCCTCAGCGCTCAACCCTTCCAAGTGCCCCTTCTCCACCCAGGCCGCATCGGGCGAGCGCACGGTGCCGTTGGGCAGGCGGAAGCCGCCGGAAGAATCAAATAAAACCCCGGTCCCATCTCGCCTAGCCCATACCCCCAATTGCACAATAATCTCGGCATTGCGCCGACTGGTCTCTCCTCCGGTAGGCGGCATGATAACTATATCTCCCTCAGCGTTGCGCTCTAGACGCATGTCTGGATTGTTCTGGCAGAGGGCGTAGAAGTGCTCGTCATCCATATCGACCACGGCTTCCATGCGTAGTACCATTTCCATCGTCGCGCTCCTTTTGGGGGCATAGAATCGCGCATTGTCAATATGTGCGCCGAATAGGGGACCTATCAACCCGTCGCATTGGCTCAAGCTCCTCGGAAGCTGTCCATGTCCGGCGCGATGGACTGCCCGCGCTCCAAGTCGAAGTCTATTTCCACGGAGTGCGCTTGGTAATTTTGGTCGCCGCGCGTGGTTTGGTACACGTCGTGGCCCTCGACGCAGATGGGCATGGTGTGCCACACCCCGAGGTGCAAGCAGACGCCCATGTCGCCGGCCGAGTAAAAAGCGCGCAGTTCCTCGGCTTGGATGTCGGCTTGGATCGCCCCGACGATAAACACGCTCGGCGAGTGCAAGCTGGGGTAAAACGACTGGCCAGCGTCCGTGTGAAAGGCAAAATGGGCGCGTTCTAGTCCCTCGGAGATGGGCACGCGCTGGGGGTGGGGCGCGTACCAGCCGGGGCCATCTTTGGGCTCGGGGCCGGGCGTGGCGAGGACCGGGTAGGCGTTGGTCGCATAACCGCCTTTGACCTTGTCCGGCTTGCGTTCCTCAAAGGTGCGAATGACGTGGCCGAAGGGAGCAAACGGCTCGGGCGCGAGCCGTTCGACTGGGATTTTCACGAGGTTCCACATGGCAATCTCCTTTGGAAGTGGTTCGTGTCCGGTGGCCAGCCCCGGTCCCAAGTTGGAGAGAACTGGCCACTATTCAAGGCCCAAGGCGGCGTCTATCTCCGCTTGGTAGGCGTACGATTGGCAGGATTCGACCGCGCTGAGCGACACCGGGCCGCCGGCGCACCACGACTCAAACACCGCGTAGAGCGCGGCCACGTCCTTAAGGCCGCAGCGACCATCCACTTCGACCGTGCGCTGGCCGCGAATGGCTTCGGCCATTTCGTGCAGCTCGTACGCGATCAGTTTTAGATCGACGAGCGGGTCGCCGGCCGAGACTCCGCTCGGAAAGAGGTAGTGAGTCAGCGGGTCGAATGCCAGCCCCGCGCCCTCAGCAGACGCGAGGATGGCCTCTTGGCTTAGCGCCTCGGCTCCGTGCCGCTCAAGCGTTATGCGCCCTCCGCGCACACCAAAGCCGTCAATGCTGCCGTCGGGGCCCATGATTAGTTCGCGGTGCGCCCCCGCGTGGCCGGCGATCCCGACGAGCCAGTTCAGGGTCGCGCCGCTGGCCATTTTGAAAATTGCTTGGGTCATATCCTCGGCCGCAGCGGGTATGCGCTCTGGCATGGCCGCGAAGCGCTTTTTGTAGAATGCGTAGTCCATGGACATGGCCGCCGATTTTTGCCGCTCCGGTTCCACCAGCCGCGCATCGGCATAGACTTCGGCAATCTCGCCTAACTGGTAGCGGATCATGTGAGTAAAATGCACGGCCATGTCGAGGATAAAGCCGCCGAGTTCGCGGCGGTGTCGCCACGGGGAGATGAAAATGGAATTGCCCGCGCCCAGCGAATGGTACAACCCCATGTAGGGCGTGCCGATGGCACCGGTGTCGATTAGGTGGCGCACGATGCGGGCCGAAGGGTCGCGGCGGAAATTTTCGGCCACCGCGACAATGCGCTGATTGCGCGCGGCTGCGTCGAGGATCCGCTGGCAGGCCCGCACTGTGATGGCCAGCGGCTTTTCCACCAGCACGTGCAATCCCAAGTCGAGGGCTTCGCAGACGACGGTGTGATGCACCGCAGGATCCGTCACCACATCTACGCCCTCCAAGTCCGGCACCTGCTGTACCATCTCCTCCATATCGGTGCAGACCTCGGGGCGGGTCCCGAGGAGCCTTTCGGCTTCGGCCGCGGCCATTGCGGCGTTTTCCGCGCGGATGTCGCAGACCGCGCTCAGTTCGACTGCGTCGAAGGGGGAGTCGGCTAGCTGCTTGAGGCCGTGTACATGGCGGGTGCCCATGCCGCCGCAGCCGACGAGGGCCAAGCGCACCTTGTCCATTGGCTACTCCTGCCAGTTGGGGACGCGGCTCATGTCGGGCAGCAGGGCCAAGCCGCGGTCTTGGTCGAAGTGGACATCAACCGAGTGGTCGCGATAGTTCTGGTTGCCGCGCGCGGTTAGGTACACCTCCTCGCCGCGCAGGCACACCGGCATGGTGTGCCACACCTTTAGGTTCATGCAGATGCCGGTGCTGCCGTCCGAGTAAAAGGCGCGCAGATCCTCCGGCTCGATCATGGGCTGGACCGGAGCCACGAAAAAGACGGTTGGGCAGTGCCGGCTCGGATAGAAGGACTGCCCGGCATCGTCGTGAAAGGCAAAGTGCGCCCGCAGCCGGCCCTCGGATAGGTCGAGCTGATCGGATGTGGGGTCTTTGACCTCGGCCCGCACGCTGTACGCACGCTCGATTAGCTCGCCTACCACGACCTCGGGTTTGGCCTCGTCAAAAGTGGAGATGACTTGCCCGAAAGGGGCAAAGGCCGAGGGAGTCAGCGGCTCTACGGGAACCTTGAGAATTTTTAGCACGGCAACGCTCCTTTTGTCAGAAGGCCAGCAGCATCGGCCCCATTCGCTCTAGCAAGAGGGCCCGGTAGCGCTCGGCTTTGGCCACTTGCAGCCGTTCGAGCGAGTTAAAGTCGTCGGTGATGAGTTCGCCCTCAGCGGGCATGGGATATTCGTGCGCTGCGAGCCAGTCGGCTGCCGCGTCGAGGGAAATCGGCTGCTGCGACGCCAAGAACACAAAGTCGTTAAACGCTTCGCCCGGCAGCGAGACGAGGGCCAGTTGATGCGGATAGACCTCGCCCAGCGTCCGGTACACGGCCGCCGCGGCCGCGGCCTCTGGCCCCTCGGTAAAGCCGACGAAGTTCAAGGCCAAGAGCCCGTCGTCTTTGAGGAGCCGGTTGAGGTCGTCGAGCATTTCGACGCTCAGCAGGTGGCTGGGCACGGACCCGCCGGTAAAGCAGTCGTGGACGATGAAGTCGTATTGCTGGTCGAGGCGGCGGATTTCGTAGCGGGCGTCGCCGACCCGCAGCGTACCCGATGGCTCGTAGAGAAAGTATTGCTGCGCGGCTTTGGCCACCTCGGGGTCCAGCTCTAGGGCGTCCGTGGCAATGCCTTGGGCCGCAAACGCCATGGCAATGTAGCCTCCGCCGAGGCCGATCAGCAGTGCGTTGCGCCCCTGCGGGTGTAACTGGGGCAGGGCGGCGATGATTTTTTGGTAGCTGAGCACTGGCCCGTGCGTGTCGAGCCGCAGCGCGCTGATGACCGAAGCGTCCGACAGCATCCACCGCACCCGGCGGGCGCGGTCATCGACGACCCGCACCCAGCCGTAGTGGCTTTCGGCTTGATGGACTAGGCGATAATCGCCGTATCCGGTCGGCCCCGCGCCGGTTTGCAGCCACAGCCCCGCGCCGGTCGCAATCGCCGCGGCTGCGACCGGCCCCAGCACTGCGTGCCCCCACCGCCGCTCGTACAGTGCCACGACGAGTGCCAACAGGATCAAGGCCGCGCTGACTCCGCAGAGAATCACCCGCGACCCAAGGGCCGGCAGCAAGAAAAAACCCAACAGCAAAGTGCCCGCCACGCTGCCGACCGTGCTGACCGCAAAGACCGAGCCGGCCGCCATGCCCACGCCCGCCCGCCGCCGCGCCGCCAGCTCAATCACCTGCGGCCCCACCATCCCGAGACAGGTCAGCGGCAGGGCGAAAAGGAGCAGGGCACTGGTAAAGGCCCCGGCGCGCAGCCCCAGATCATTGGTCCACAGCAAAACTGGGCGGCAGACAAGCGGAATCGCGGCCGTCGTCAGCCCGGCGAGTGCTATGGCGTGGGAAAGCCGAAAGCGCGTCTGCTTGTCGGCAACCAAGCCCCCGAGAAAATAGCCCAGTGCCAAGGCGATCAAAGCGACGGATATGAGTGCCGACCACACGTAGAGACTGACCCCGTAAAAGGGGCCGATGACGCGCGTGCCCAACAGCTCTAGCATCATCACCGCGGCCCCGGAGATGGTGACGGTGCCGTAGAGCAGCAGCCGATCCGGGTGAGTTGTGCGTTCTTCAGTCATGCTCGCTGTTTTCTTTGGCGGCTTGCGCGAGTTGTTCGTAGCGCTGCATAGCGGCGGTCGCCCGTGCGCCCCGCCCTTGGCTCTGGTAGAGACGCGCTAGGTGGAAATGGGCGTCCGCGTAGTCCGGCTCTAGGCGGAGTGCTTTGGCGAGGGCTTGGTGCGCCCGTTGCACGTCGCCGCCTAGCATGTAAGCCGCTCCGAGGTTGGTGTAGCCCTTGGCGTAGCGCGGGTTGAGCGACAAGGCGATCTCGTAGTGTTCGATGGCCTCGGCGACGCGGCCCTGCCGCAACAATACATTGGCGAGGTTGTTGCGCGCACTTAGATCTTGGTCGTTGATGCGGAGTGCGGCCGCGTACTCGACGCCAGCCTCGGCGTAGCGACCCAAGCCGCCGTAGAGTACGCCGAGGTTGTAATGCGCGTTGGCGTCGTCGGGATAGAGGCTGAGGATGTAGCGGAACCGCTCAATGTTGTCATACGCGGGTTGGATGCGCTGGAAGGTGGCCAATAGCTTCTCGCCCTGCTCTGCGTCTCCTTGGCGCGTCAAGAGGCTGCCGAGTCGGTGGTATGCCTCGGGATCAAAGGGGTCGAGGGCAATGGCGCGGGCAAAGAGCTGCTCGGCCTCGTGGGCGTGGCCCTGCTGGGCGCGCACTTGGCCAAGCCCGATGTACGGTGCTGCGTCGTCCGGGTGCAGGCCCATGGCCCGCGCGAAGTTGGCGGCCGCTGCTGAGAGCTGGCCCTGCTTGTGCTGGATTTGCCCCAGTCGGAGATAGGCGTCGCCGTATGCAGTGTCGATTTCCGCGGCGCGGGCGAACGCACGGCTGGCCGCGCCGTATTGCGCTTGGCGCTCGTATAGTACGCCGAGGTTGTAGTGAATGGCTGCATCGTCGGCGGCCCGCGCCTGCGCTTGCTGCAAGACCGCGACCGCTTCGGCGTAGCGGCTGTCGTCCGCGTAGGCAATGGCCAGCTTGCGGTAGAGATCGATGCGGTCGGGGGCGGTGGCGAGGCCCTCTTGGTAGGTGGTTGCCGCATCGGCGTTGCGCCGCTGCCGCACGTAAATGTCGCCCAAGAGGACATAGGCGTCGGTGTGGTCGGGGGCCAGCGCGACGGCCTGTTCGGCTAGCTGGGACGCCAGCCCCAAGCGCCCTTGGATCAAGTCGAGGCGGGCCAGCAGCAGGCGGGCCGCGAGGTGCTGGCTGTCTGCTGAGAGCACCTGCTTGCAGACTGCGACTGCTGCGGTGTACTCGCCGGCGGCAAGCAGGCGCTGGGCTTCGTCGAAGCGGTCGTTTGGTTCGCTTGGGTTGCCGCAGGCCGCGAGCAGTGCGGCCACCCAAATCCTAAACCTGAGAATCATACATGGCCGCGAGGTGATCCCGGTAGATGGAGATGTTCGCGGTGTGCTTTTCGCGCAAGTGGCTGGTCAGCGCACCGTAGAGGCGGTTTTCCTCCTCTTTGGTCCACCAGTAGCGCACCTGTTTTTCCACCTCTTCGTAGGGCTTTGGTGCGGCGGCCGTTTTGTGCAGCACCTCGAACAGGGAGAAGCCGCCTTGGCGGTGCTCGGTTGCTGCAATTTCGATGGGGCCGGTCAGCACCCCTACTTCCGCCTCGAGGGCTGCGGTCAGCAACTCGCCGAAAGCCACCCGCTCAAAGGAGTGAATGTGGAAGGAACCTGCGGCGTGGCCTTGGCGGATGCTGTGCTGCGCCGCCAACTCGCCCATGTCGGCACCGGCCCGGATCTGTGCGGCGAGGGCCTCGGCTTCTGCGCGGGTGGCGACGAGGATTTCTCGCACCTCTAGGGTTTGGTCTTCCATAAAGCGGTGTGAATTGGCCTCGTAGTAGCGCCTGAGCGCGTCTTCGCTCAGATCGACGCGCGCTTGTACGCGGCGGGCGCGCAGCTCATCCACGAGCATGGCGCGCTTCTTGCGCTTTAGCCAATCGACGATCTGCGGCTCTTGGGCCAGCCCGCGGTGCTCGATCTCCAGTGGAAAAAGCACTTCGGGCACGAGATAGAGCCGGACGAATTCGTCTAGGCCGCTGCTGTCGGCGCGTACGCGAGCGACTCGGCTCACCTTTGGATAGAGCGCGTTGAAGTCGGCTTGCGCGATTTGTCCGCCGTTATAGCGGCCGAGGACGCCGGCAGGGTCCATATCGGCCACTGTGCCGGCCGCGACGTTTGCGGCGAGATTGACCACGGCGCGGGCGTCTAGATCGACCTCGTATGCCCGCATCAATTCGGCGACAAGGGCCCGGCGGCGCTCGCCGTGGGCGGCCAGCAGCGCACCTTGGGAAAAGACGAGGTAATAGCTAGCGGGTGCCGGGCGTTCGTCCAAGACCTTGTATAGGTCGTGGTAATCCCCGACCACAAACGGTGCGCTGACCTCGCCTTTGGCCAAGTCAAAGATGGCTTCGGCCACCTCTAGGGGGACCTCCAAGGCGTCGAGATTACCGCGCCCGAAGTAGGATTCCAACACGCCTTGGTGCCGCCCATCTTGGCGGTGGGTCAGGTGTGCGCCGGACAACTCCGCAAAGGGGGTGCCGCCCTCTAGCTGGCGCAACACCTGCGCGGCTTCGTCGGCCGTGGCCGAGCGAATGCGCGCCAACTTCAGGAGCCGATTCCACTTACTCTCGCTCCACTGCCGCTTTATTTCCTCCGGCGACAGGTCAATTTTGTCTTGGATTTCTAACTGGATGAATTCTTCAAAGAGCTTGTTCTCGCGCGCCTCGGCCCATTTTTCGGCAAAGCTCGAGTCGGCCGCGAGCGGCTGGGCCTCCAGCAGCAGCAGTTCCATGTCGATCATGGCTTGGAGGTATTCGTCGAGCGCCTCAATGCCTTCCTTCTCGGAGAGCAAGAGGGCGGGCATAGTGCCCTTAAAGCGCAGTACGTCCTCAAAGGTAATATCGACTTGGCCGACGCGGGCGACGACGCTTTTGTCAACTGGGGAGAAACTGCAAGCGGCAATGAGCGACAAACAGCCGATTGCGCGTATTGCCTTAGCTCTTGTCTGCACGCCGAGTCCGGGCGTAGTACACTTCGCGCTGGAAATCATAGGGGATATCCACGGTCTCCACAGGCGCGTCGCGGAAGTCGAATCTCAGCACCATATCGCGGACCCATAGCGTGAATTCCTCGACGTCGCGGTCGAGCGGGGGAAAGACCAAATACCCCTCTTGCTCTTGGCCGCTGAAGATCACGTCGTCGGCAAACAGGGTGCGCTGCAAGAGATCGCGCCGCGCCTTGAACCCCTTGCGCGCATTGCCGCCGTAGGCTTGGGCGTAGGGCCAATAGTACTCGGTCAGGGCGAGGAGAGTGAGCGCTTGGTAGCGACGCCCGTTGGGGGCGATCAATTCGATGTTGGCTGGATTTAGGCGCACCTTGGGATAGGCGTAGTTTTTGACCTTGACTAAAAACACGGTAAACCGCGTCGGGGCCTCCGCTTCGCCGGGCGGCGTCCAGTCGCCATAGGTGTAGGGATTGGTCGCCACTGCGTAGGGGTTGGGCAGGATAAAGCCCGCAGGGGCCTCTGAGACGCCGGTGAATTGCCGGTTCAGGGCTGCGGACGACATGGGCAACATGGCTACCTCTAGGCGGTCTTTGACGAAAGTGATGCTGTGATCGTCGCCGACCAAGTAGTTGTCGTCCGCGATTTCTGCGGGCACGACCGGGCCGGTAAAGTGCCGATACCCGAACTTCAAGCCGCATCCGGCGAGCGCGATTAGCAGGAGCAAGCTACCCAATTTCTTCATGGCTACTCTCGCTTCTTTGTACAAGACGAGGAGGGGCGGCGGCCCCTCCTCTCTTTGTAGATAGCTGGTGTAGCAGCCTTGTTTAGTCGAGCTGGTTGTTCAAATGGCTCTTGACTCGCCCCCAACTCGTGGCTTCGACGGCCGTGTCTTCCTCGGGTTCGTCGGCTTCCAGCAAGATGTAGTCGAGCATCTGGTCGCCCTTCTGGTCTTGGCCTGTGGAGCCGCCCAGCGGATAGAGCTGGTGCTTGGCCCCGGTCTCGCCGCCGTCGCCGTCGAGCGGACGTACGCCGATGTGGGTCACTTGGTCATTTTCAAATATGTGCCGAATCGCCTCGTCTTGCGTCACGCCGTGGATATCCCAAAAGGCGTTGCGGAACTCAAAGGTGTAGGAGACGTTGGTCGAGAAGTGCTCGGCATCCGGCGGATTGACGGTCCAAGCGATCTCAAAGATGTCGCCCGTAGGCTCGCCTTCAAACATGTCCGAGCTCCAGCCGATCGGCGGCAGGTCGATGTATTCGAGCAAGCTGTTGTACGCCACGGGCTGGCCCGGCAGCGGCTTGATGCGCAGGTGATAGCGCTGGGCGTTGAGGACCTGATCGACGTTTTCGCCCAAGAAGTCGCCGCCCGAATGGTCCGGGTCGAAGGTGATTTGGATGCAGTCGTCGTTCCACCAGCGCTTCTGGTCTTCTTCGATCAGGCGCAGAGTGTCGTCTTGAACGCGGATAAAGAAGTAGAAGCGATTGTCCGGCGGTTCGCTCCACGCCATCAGAATGCTGACGTCGTAGTCTTCCTTGGCGATGGTCTCGCCCCCGGCGGTGAACATGCCCTCGGTCGTGAGGATGAACTCCTCGTCCAGCCAGCCCCAATCGTCTTCGAGGCCGTCGATAGTCATGGCGCTGGGGTTGGGTACGCCTGGGATGAAGTACTCAGCGCCGACGTGCGCATTGGCCGGGCTGGCCAAGGCGCAAACGACAAAAAGAAAAAGGAACTTTTTCATGCTTTCCCTCCGTGGGATTGGTGATGTAGCTACCGACGATTCATCTTATAGAAAGCCCTATACTACATTTTTTGCGGGTGCTTAGCAAGCGCAATTTTCGCCGTTCCCGCTTACTCTTGCCCAGTGCTGGCGAAGACGCGAATGAACCCCAGCGAGGTGTTGCGATCCTCGGCCGCGAAGTTTTGCTCCTCTAGCTGAAGGCCCGCATTTAAGGTTAGTTGGTAGCCCAAATAGGCCGACGTATTGGAGAACAAAATCGAATAGACGCGGCTGGTAAAGTCCTCGGCAAAACCGACTTGTAGCTCGGCCGGCTGGTCGCGCAAGTTCTCAAACCAACTGAACTCTAGGCCGAGCGCGATCCAAGTCTGTTCGAGGATCGCGTAGCGCGAAATCAAGAACAGGGTTTCCTCTAGCTCGCGGATATTGGCCTGCGACCGATCGGTGGGAACCTCGCGCCTGAAGGTGCTCTTCCACTTGGGCCAGATGGTCAGGTCCGCGCCGATGGGAATGGTGTAGTCGGCTTTGGTGATCAGCCCGAAAAACGAGCGGTCGCGCTTGTCGGCGGCCTGCTCGCCCCGCTGGTTGAAAAGCTCGTGTTTGACCTTGGCGGTCGCCCTGAAGTTGCGGATGCGGTTGTAGTTGGCCTGCAAATAAACGCTGTTGACGAAAGTGTCTTGGTTGTCGAGCGGATCGGTAAAATCCGTCCGGCCCGTTGGGTCGATCCACCGCAGGCGGTCTTCTGGGATGTTGTCCGCCACGAATTTGGCGTGCTCAAAGAGCGCGATCCGCAGGCCCGGGTAGTTCCAGCGCACGGTGAACAAACCGTAGTTGGCCTTGCTCTTGCGCGCCGAGCTTAGCTGGCGCTCGCTCAAGCGGCCGAGGGTTAGCTGGGCGTCCTCGCTGAGCATCAGGCCGCCGTAGGCGTTGTAGCCGCGGTGGTCGCGGTCGTAGGGATAGTCGGGCTGGCGGTCGTCTTCAAAGCGGTCGATCAGGGTGTTGTTGTTCATGTCCATGCCGAAGAGAAAGGCCGGAGGATCGACCTCGTAGCGCAGAAAAGGCTCGTCGTAGTCGGGCCGCGAGTTGCGGTTTTGGTTGAAGTCGGAGACGAAGTCGTTGTTTTCGTCTAGCCCGGGGAACACTTCTAAGTCGGCACCCACCGACCCGCCCGAAGCGCCCACGCCGGTGCCGAATTGGCCGGCCCGCTGCCAGTCGGCAAAGCGGTCTTGGTCGTCGTTGTCATCGACGAACTCGAAGAGGTGGAAAATCTCGCTGCTATAGTCGATGCCGCCCAGCGAGTTGGCCATGAACGCGGTCGTGCTGTAATCGGGGTCCATTGTGAACATCTCGCCGTAGGCAAACCACGGATAGGTGGTATAAGACGCGGTTATATAACCGGCCTCTCCCTTGTCTTCGGCGAGGGTGTGGTGCTCTAAGTTTTGGTTGGGGAAGCGCCGGAAGCGCCGGTTGCGCACGAACTCGGCGCGCAGGTCTAGCCCGCCGAGGCTCAGAATCTCGAAATCCACCCCGATTACATCGCTGCCGGTGGGCAGCCCGTACTCAAAGCGCAAAAACTGCTGGTTCGACCCGTCGGATATTTCGCCTTCGGCTTGCGCCACGGGCAAGAAGACCGGGTCGCCCAAGCGGTCGGTCTGCACGTTGGACGTGACGTCCACTCGGTAGTCGTTGGCCAGAATCAGCTCGAACTCGATTTTGTGCGCCTCCTGATAGGTCGGCACCTTTTCGGTGGGCCGGAAGCTGTTGCGGATGTCGTAGATCAGTTCGATGTTGTCCACGCCCTTGGCCTCTAAGCTGCCGCCGGTGCGGATCCCGCCGCGCACGATCGGGGTGATTTCCGGGTGAATCTCGCCATCGATCAGCACTCGGTCGAAAAACAGCAGCGCACCCTCGTCGCTCGACTCGGGCGAATCGTCCGAGATGAGGATCGTCACGGTCTCGACGCTGCCCGTGTTCTGCGGCGTGGTCAAGACGCCCTTGAGCGAATTGTCGCCCATGTCGAGGGTGCTCCGCGCGTTGTGGGCGCTGACCCACGTCGCCCCCACCTTGGCGAAGTCGCCCACTTGGGCCACGCCCCGGCCGCCGAGCAGGCGGGTGGAATTTTCCACGAGGGCTGCGGCCTCGGACTGGGTGCCGGCCGGGTTGGCCGGCGAGCTGATGCGCGAGCCGAGGAACGTGAATGCGTACTTGTCGGAGAGGAAATCCCACTGGATGCCGTTGAAGGTCGGCTTGGAGAAGGTCAGTGGGGTCAGGGTGGTGCGGATGGCGTCGCCTACGGTCAGCGCGGTGTGAAACTGGCCCTTGTGCGCAGACGAGATCACCACGCGGTCGAACCAACTGCTGTAGCGCGGGCTTTTGAAGATGCCGCTGCCTTGGCGCAGGGGATTGTTCTCGGTCCAGTCGTAAATCGTCCAGCCGCGGGCAATGTAGTTGCCGAAGGCATCGTAGTGGCGGTTCCCCTCTAGCTGTATATCGACGTAGCGCTCGTACTCGTCGCGGGCGTAGTTGCTGTACTCCCAGCCCCGCCAGCCGTATTCGTAGAAGAGGTTTTGCGGCAGGTAGAACTTGCGGCGATTGGGCGCTAGGGCACCGGGGTGGATTCGCACCCCGTAGATTCCTGGCTCGGCTATGGGCCGATAGCCGGTAGTCAACTGGGCTGAAGTGCTGTCCCAGCCTAGCGCCAGCAACGCGAGTGCTGCACACAATGCCGATCGAGACAAATACATGGGAATACCCCTCCCTCAAGAGGCTTGGCCGAATGGGCTAGGAACTAGCGGTTCGTTAGTACGCTACGTTGATGACCCGCGTCAGATTCTGGACATCCGCCTGCGCGTCCACCTCAATTCGGCACACGTAAATCCCCGGGGGTACGCGCTGGCCTGCGTCGTCTTCGCCATTCCACGTATAGACGAGGAAGCCGTCGGTGCTGCGGCCGCCCGCCAACGAGCCGACCTGCCGCCCGTCGAGCGCATAGATAGCGACCGCTAGCGGGGCGTCGGCCTTTAATAATGCGAAGCGAATATAGGCTTGGTCGCCGATCCCGTCGCCGTTGGGCGTGAGGACCTTGGGCGAAATGGCGACTTTGTCGATCAGGCTCTCGGACGCGGGCACGGCGGGCAGAAATACCGTGGTGGCCGCCCGCCCGGCCGGATCGACCTGCTGCCAGAATTCCATTTCGTCGGTGTGGCCGACGAAGGCCGAAAAGAGATAGGGATTGGCGAATACGTTGACTTGCAGGTCGATTTCGACCTCTTGCCGCCGGACGACTTGCGGCAACTCCACTACCAGCGAATCGGGCAATAGCACTAGGGAGACCGGCTCAACCTCGGTTCCGGCGACGCGGATGGCCACGCTCTCGGCGGCGGCCTGCGATGGCGTGTTGAGCCGCAGCCGGTTAAAGCCCTTGTCCCCGGATTTGAAGTCCGGCTGCAACGCGTACGTAAAATTTTCCGGCTCGCCCACTTGGGCCTCGTTTGGGGCGACTTGGCCGAGCGCACCGTTGAGGAACGAGTCCGTGTAGTTGAGCCGCAGCCCCTTTAGAGTGGGGGCCACCTCTGGGCTGTCCGATTTGAGCAGCACCCTGAACTGCACGTAGCGCCTCGGGCTGGGCGAGAGAAACTCTTGGCCGGAAAACAAGTACGTATTGCTCCAGCCGCTCCAATCCGCGCTCGGCCGAATGTAGGGCACGATGTCGCCCTTCCACCGTTTCTTTAGGGCGTTGTATTCGTCCTCGGTCACTTCGTGGCCCTTGCGGTGGTAGTACGTATTGCCCTCGTCGAGGCCGCTGCCCGAGCGCGTCTGCGCCAAAATTTGCGTTCCCAGGGGCAGATCGGCGTCCCATTCGAGGGTGCGAAAAACCTTGGGGCGGTCTTCTATCTTGAGGAAGTCCGAGCGCAATTCCACTTCGGCCACATAGCCGGTGGGCACGACGACGGCTTCGGCCATGGCGCCGCTGCTGCTGCCCCCGAAGATCATTTCGAGATGGCGCAGGGGCCGGTACGGGTGCATGAGATAGGTGATCGGCTCGGGATTGTTCCAATCGCTTGGCGCGGGGAAGTCGAAGAGTACGTCGAAGTCAATGTCGCCGGAGGGCTTGAGCTCGCCGGCCGAGCCCAGCAGCCGGTGGCGCAAGATGCGCGGCCGACCCCAAGTGGTGGTCTCCTGAAACGCTACGAAGATGACGCGGTTGATCCAAAAGACCGCGCCCAGATCCCAGCGCCACTGGGCGATGAACTGGCCGGTCTCGCTCCAGTTGAGCTCCTCCCAGAAGGTATTGACATCGCCGTCGATCATCTTCGGAGCGCGCTCTTTGCCCTGATCGTCAATTATCCCGCCCCGCGCTGCGGTGCCTTGGGCGATGTTCTGTCCAAACGAGATGACCTCGACCTCTGCGAGGGCCGCGTCCGCGCTCTTGACGTCGGCTATGATGCGGATGTACTGGGTGGGAGCAAAGGCCGTGGAGGCCTCGGTGCCCTCGGCGGCTTGGCCAAAGCTCAGCACCCGTTTGGTGGCCTCGCCAAAGGCCACAGGATACGACAACAGGGTCTCTTCGTTGCGCTTGGTCGTGCCGCCGATGAGGTTGAAGAGGAAGACATCGTCGGTGATTGATTGGAACTTGCCGTCGGAGCCAAAGACCCGGAGTGCCCGCAGCGGGCGCGCCCCTTCCTCGTCGGGGAAGTGCAGGCGAATCTCCTTGACGGCCACCATCCGGCCCAAGTCAATTTCGAGCCACCAATCGCTAAGTTCGTCGTCTTGGCTGGGTTGCCAGTAGGTGGTGATGTCGTCGTCGATGATCAAGTGGGCGTCGGCCGCGTTGGACCCGGCCTTCCACACCCCGCCGCGCTGCTCTTTGACCTTCTTTAGTTCGTGCGTGAACAGCGGGGAACTCGGCGCGGCGTTGAAGGGCTGCTCGAACCGAACCGGCTTGATCGACCCGTCCGCTCGCAGGTCGAGGGTGCCGACCGGGAAAATCCACGTCTCCCACTGGGCCTTGGTGTTTACTGCAAAGACCTCTTGAGAATGGGCAAAACCCGCCGGCAAAACCAGCGTCAGCAAACTAAGCCATAGTCGGTTCACGGCTACCGCTCCTTTCTCAATGCGCTACACCCATGCTGCTAGCGCGCACGAATGTCTCGCGTTCAGTGTGGACTTGGACCACGGCGAGGTACAGCCCCGGCCGGACGATCTGCCCTTGGCTGTCGCGCCCGTCCCAAGCCACGGCATAAGCACCGCTGGTGCTTTCGGCGTCGAGGACGGTATGCACTCGGCGACCAGCCAAATCGAAAATTTCAACGGCGACTGCGACCGGCTTTACCAACTGCAACAGGCTGTAGATTAGCTCTACTTGGTCGTTGATGCCGTCCCCGTTGGGGGTGAAGACCGGGCTGCTCACCGCCAAGGAGGACACCAACTGGCTGGCCGAAGCGGCCGTCGTCAGCACCCGCAGAGCATTGGTCAGCACTTCCGGGTTGGCGTCTCCGGGCTGCACCCGCTGGGGTACGCCGCCATCCTCGGCCTGCGAGTCGAAGACCTCGGCCTCGACCGAGGTGCCTTGGACGAAAATCTGTGCATCGAACACGGCGCGCATTCGGTGAATGCCGATCTCTGGCCGCTGCGAGGGAAAGAAAATGGTCAGGCTACCCAACTCCGCCTGCACGCTATCGGGCGCGACCTCGACCCGGTCTTCTCCGGTGAAGAACTGCCGAAACACCGGCGTCGATTGGGGGGTGAGGATGCGCAGGGCGTCAAAGCCCGTGTCCGCCTCCTCGATTTGGGCCACGACATCGTAGGCAAAGGTCGTAAAGTCGCCGGCGGTCACAATGGGCACGTCGCCGGGGGGACGGGGGACGTCTAACTGGGAAATCTCGGCCACCAAGAGCTGGGCCACCGGCGGGATCGTGTGTTCGACGCGCAGGGATGTGAGCCGCAGGCCATCGAGGATCGCGCCGCTTTCGATCCGCACCTCAAACTGGAAGTAGCGCCTTGGGCTGGGTAGTTCAATGGGCTGGCCGGACTCGGTGAAGGGCGCCGACCACAGGCTCCAGTTGACTTGATCGTCGTCAATGGGACCGCGCACGCCCTCGTCGAGGGCCTTGTACTCGCTTTCGGTGACGACCTGCCGCTCGCGGGTAAAAAGGTCGGTGTACTCGTAATAGACCCGGGGATTGTCGTCTAGGCCGGTGCGCATCACCACCGTCAAATCGGCGTCAGCGGTTGGCTCGACGACTAGCTCGTCGCCGCTTTGGCGCAGCTTTTCCAGCGTCCATTCCACGCGGCTGAAATTGGCCGGCTCTCCGAGGTCGATGATTTCCGAACGATAGGAGCCGGCCGGCGCAAACCCCGTGCCGAAGAGCTGGAATTCGGCCAGTTCAAACGGACTGGCCGAAGTGACTTCTAGTTCGATATAGCGGACGAATTGCAGGGGAAAGTCGATCTGCGCCGTGTTCTCGCGGGTGAAGTCAACGCGCTTGATGGGGGCGTAGATCGGCTCGTCCCGCTCGTTGAAGCTGGCACCGTCGTTGACCTTGAGCACAAAGCCGCGGATGTAGTCTTCGCTGAACGGCCTTCCCTCCGAGCTGAGGCCCTCCAAGCGCGGAAAAAACGCGATCCGATTGGCGGGAAAACGGGTTCCCAAGTCAAAGAAAAACTTGGTGCCGTCTTGGGCGATGCCAAAGCGCTTAAACGCGAGGTGGGTGGAGGTCGTGTCAATGCCATCGACGATCTCCAAGAGGGGACGCACGACCGCTATGTTGTCCCAGATCAGGGCTTGGGCGCGCTCCTCCACGTAGCCAGCGGGAAACCCATCGACCCAAGTCAGGCTCGGAATGACGTTGTCCTCAGAGGTAAAGGCCACGAGCTGGATGATGCTTGGCACGTTGAAACTCATCGCGGTGGAGCGCAGCTCGTGCTCCCGCCACGCGGCCCCTTCGTCCCCGCCTACCGTCCACTGGCGGACTTCCCCAGCCGTCGGTCGTGGAGCGAGGACCACAGCGACTATACACAGCCCCGCAAGGCGAGAAATTGTCGTGCGCAAGCCCATTGGTTGGAAATCCATGCTTAGTACGCTACGGCCACCGCCCCGAAGCGCACCACCCGGCCTCGGTCGGTGTTGGCCCCAATGCGCGCTAGATACACGCCTGGCGCGACGAGCTGATTGGCTTTGTCGCGGCCGTCCCATTGCAGGGCGTGATGCCCGGCACCCTGTACCCCGCCCGACAGGCTCCTTACCCGCTGCCCGGCCAAAGTCAGCAGCTCGACATCCACTTCGACCGCATCGAGTACGCTGAACAAGGTGTATTCAATGGCCACTTGGTCGTTGATGGCATCGCCTTGGGGCGTGAAGACCGCGGGCGCGATCACCACTTCGGACAGCACGGATTCAAGAGAGCCTGAACGGACTAGTACCCGCAGTTGGTCGGTGCCCAATTCGTCGCTGGCATTGCCGCCTTCAACGCCTTGGGGCAGGGAGTCGCCCTGCCGCGCAAAGACCTCGGCGCGTAGCTGGTCGGACGCGCCGTACACGGTCGTCTCCAACCGCAACCTAAGCTCGTCGCTGGTGGCCGGCCCGATCATCTGCGGCAAATAGACCGCCAAGTCGCTCCCTTCGTCGACGATGCTGTCCGGCACTGCGGCTGCCAGCGGGTCGCCCATCTCCAGCCCCAGCACCCGGCCCGCAGAAGGCAGGCCCAACCGCACCGCGTCAAAGCCCTGCTGGCCGGCGTCGGAAAACTCGGCGCGCAAGTCGAGGACGAACTCGGTGCGTGCGCCCGCGGGCACTTGTGGCACTTTGCCGTCGGGGCGCAATTGGTCAACCGCAGCGACCTCGCCCACGATCCGGTCGGCCAGAAGCGGGGAGGTCTCGATGGCGAGCCAATCGAGGCGGGCGAACTCCCACAAGGCTTCGGTCTCTAGCTGGATTTGTAGCTGAATATAGCGCCCCTTGGGCACGCGGGGCCGCTGCCCGGAAACCCGGATCGGCGGCGACCAGAAGCTCCAGTTGTTTACATCGTCGGCAATGACGCCCTGCCAGCCTACGGCCGGCGGATCCCACGGCCACACGCGCGGCTTGAGCTTGGCATAGACATCCTTTTCTACTTCTACAGGCTGGGCCAAGTCGTTGTACGAGTGGTAGGCGGTGGGGCTGTCGTCCAACCCGGTTTTGATCTCGATGTTGACTCCGGCCTTGGCGTTGGGAGCTTCGACCCATTGCTCTCGGTCGCGCCGATAGGTACTCAAGCCGAAGTTCACCGCGCCGATATTGATCAGATCGCCCATGTCGATCACCTGCGATAACCAACGCGCCCGGGGGACGAAACCGCGGCCGTAAACCTCTAGCTCGGCCAGCGCATAGCGCGTGAACTTGGGTGGGGCGTCTGGAAGCACCCGCATGCGGAAGAAGCGCAGGTACTGGAGCGGAAAGTCGATCGCGATAACAGCGTCGAAGTTTTGCTCCACCTTGGCCAACAGTTTATCCAGCGGCAGGTAGTAGTCCGTCTCCTGCGTACCGGCGACACCCGAGCGGAATTGCGGGGGTAGTTGGGTTTCGACGGCGACCTTGTCGTTGCTGGCCGTCAGTTCGTAGGCTTCGAATTTGTAGTTGGGTCGATACGGCTCTTGGAAGAAGGGGTCGTTGCCCTCGGGCGGCACCAACTTGAAGCGGTCGGCGGGAATTTGCATGCCCATATCGAGCGTGTAGAACTCGCCCCAGATGCCCCCTAGTCCGCCGCTGCCCTGAAAGTCGCGCCCCTCGTAAAAAGTGTTGAGATCTCCGTCGATAAATTCCATCGGGTTGGAGACGTGGCCGGGCCGGGAGACGTCGCCGATTGCCCGCCAGATGCGCGGCATCCCCTCTTGGTAGTTGATGTCGATAGGCTGCCGATAGCGCGTCCAGTGGCGCAACTGGGTCACCACATTGACGTCGGGCTTGAGTTCGAGTGGTTGGATCGCGCCCGGGGTCGTGGCGTTATCGACCATCAGGTTGACCAGCGTCTGCTCTTCCCAGTTGAGGCCATCGGCACCGCCGAGGCGGAACTGCGACACTTGCGCTCCAGCCGTGCAGACTTGCGCTACGGCCATGCACGCCGCTGCCAAAAAGAGCTTGGATTTCATACCAGCCATCTCCTAAAAACAGAAACATCGCACGGCGAATATAACGCAAAACAGCAGGTGCCTGTCAAATTAATTCAACCCCAGAATATCACGTTCCAAGTCATGCCAGTGAAGTGATCGACGATCAGATAGAAGCCGCCGGGCGTGAAGTAGCCGAGGATCATCCCCATGAAAAAAGGCCGCGTCTTCAGGTAGAGCCGCACGCCCCCGTATTTGAGCACGAGGACCTTGATTCCCCAAGCGATGAACATATTGAACCACAAGTGATCCATGATCCAGATCGGCCCGATCACGTAGCCCAGCGGATGCAGGGGCCACCAGACGTAGAGCCAGCGCGCGACCATCAATCCGGTCATAATCGCCGCGCCAATCCCCATGTTGATCCAGCCCCAGCCGTAGAAATCAGTCGGCGTGCGGAGGACCTTCTCCACATAGCTGTAGTTGCCGCCGCTCCAGATCCACAAGTTGATCGCTCCGTACTTGTGGCTGAGCAGCATCACCATCCACACGGCCGCGCCCACGGCCACGACCAGGGCCAGCACGATGATCCAAAAGAGCGGCCGGCGGTTGCGCCCCAATTCCTCGCCCAGCCGCAGACTGTTGGCGCAGGAGACCATGACGAAATTGCGCCCGGTGGTCCACAGGAAAGTAGTAGCCAGCACGACTAGGCCTTGGGTGCTGATGACCGACGAACCCACCGCAGACACCAAAATCCCCGCTGGTACCACCGGCGGCGAGCCATCGGAAAGCCCGCCCTCGGCCACCACCCGCGAATAGCCAAAGATGATGACGACGCCCAAGAAGAGAATGGCCAGCCCGAAGGTAGGCGGCAGCCCGGCCAACCACAGCCAACCCACTATCGTCAGACAAGAGGCCGTCAGCACGATCAGGGCCGCACGGTAGGAGAGGATTTCGTCGCTGTCGTCAATGCTCGGGTCGCCTTTGAACGCCTTGCGCCACACGCCCTTTAGATGCTTGCGCGCCGTATAGATGCCGCCTAAAAAGAGCACGAGAATCGCGCCCATTGACTGGTAAGCCAAAAAGGGATCGCGTACTGCGTGGCCGGCCCCCCCGGTCTCGCTACTGACCACGCCCAGCATGCCAAAAATGCCGCGCACCGCAAAAGAGAGCAGGTTGAAAAACCACAGGCTAAAGGCGATATCGGTCTTGAGAAAGTAGAAGAAGCCGATGATGTTGAAGCGCAGGGCGACGTACAGGTCGGCCGTGCGGCGGAAAACCGGCACATCCATGCGTATTGGATCGACGTCTTGGGCGATGGGGATGATCTCGGGAAAGTAGTTGTACAACCCGTGCAACGTGCCCCAGAGTGCGGGGATGGCAAAACCGGCCCACATGACGGGGTTTTTGAAAAAGGGGCTTAGCTTTTGGCTATCTTCGCCCTCCTCGGTCATGGCCAGCGGCACCTGCATCAGCGGGTAGATCAGCCGCTCGTGCTCAATCCACTGTTTGCGCAGGATCGCCATGAAGGAAATCATCATCAAGAAGAGGGCGCAGATAAAGGGCGTCCACACCCACATCACGCCGCGCCAGACTGCCCAAGGAATCGGTTCGCCCCGCCCACTGCCCTCGTAAAACTTGCGGGCGGTCTCCAAGTCGTGCACCATCAGCCAGTCCGGGATATAGGGATGGATCAGTTGCCGCCACTCGTTTTCGGCCGTGGCGTAGTAGAAGGGATAGCTAATGGCGCTGAGGAACTTGCCGACGAAGAGGGTCGGGATCGGCGAAGCCATGACCATCATAACATAGACGACCAGCAGTTCGCGGCGATTGAGTCCCAAGCGCGGGTGGACGAGCTTGAGCAGGGGATTGATAAAAAGGGTCACTAGGAAGAGGATGAACACCGCCCCAGGCATACTGGTGCCCAAGGCCATAAAGGAGCCGTGTAAATAGAGGGTGCCGTAGGCGGCCCCGGCCGACACGCTGAAGGCCCCGGCGCATCCGACCAGCACGGACTTGACGGTAAAAGCCGGTGCTCGGTCCGCTTTCTTGGGCGCTGTCAGCATCTAGCTATGCGTAGTGCGGGAGAATCAGCCATAAAACTTGGCAACCAACTCGGCCGGCTTGCCCTGTACCGTCGCCGGCGCTAGGGCCTGTGCCCCGAAGACTATGGGAAAGGTTTGGCCGGTGTCGAGGGTGCGGGTCGCGGCGTCCATATAGGTTGCGCTGAAGGCGCGGCGGGCCGACGCAGTGGAGTTAGTCCCCGAGCGATGCAGCAGGAAATTGTGCAGCAGAATGGCCTCCCCGGCCTCGGCTTCCAAATTGAGCACCGCCTCCGGGGGCGCGTATTCGGGCTCTTGCTCGGCCGGGAGAAAGTGCCGCTCGTTGATGATGCCGTGCTTGTTGCTGCCCGGCGCGATCTGCATGCAGCCAGTGGCCACGGTCGCGTCGTCGAGTGCCGTCCACACGGTGACGATGGGATTGGTGTCAATGCCCCAGCCAATGCCCACGTCTTGGTGCCAGGGCAGTTCGCGGCGGAGTTCGGGCGGCTTGTTCATAAACATTGAGCGGAAGACCGAGACCTCCGCGCCGATGTAGCGGCGGGTAATTTGGTGGAAGAGGGGATGCTGGATATAGGCGAGGAAAAGCGGGTCCTGCTCCAAGTCGTCGATGCGCCGGTACGCGAGCGTCTGCATCTCGTTGCCCATGGTGCGGCGCACTTGGCCGCCTTCTTCGACGACCTGCAAGCGCATGTGCTCGTAGCGGACGCGGCCCAGCATGATGTCGTCGATGCGCTGCTGCAAGGCGGCCAATTCGTCCGCGCACAGGACGTTGCCCAGCCGCACGTAGCCTTGGGCGAAAAACTGCTCGTGGTGTGCATCGTCAAAGGTGGAAAGAGCTTGCATGATGCGGTCTCCTTTTTTTAGACAGGGTATAATACAATCTCTAGGGTGCGCTCGTGCAATGCCGAGCTCAAGGCTCGTACACGGTCAGGACTTGGTCGGCCGCGACGTCTTGCAAGCGCTGCACAGTGCCGCTGGGCCAGCGGATTTCCACCTCGTCGACGCGGGTGCGGTCGCCCAATCCGAAAAAGGGGCGCAGCGCGCTTTGGCACATGTAGCTCGATCCGGCGCGCACCACGTCCCACCGCACCCAGTCGCCCGCGGCCACGCGCACCGCGGCCCCGATTGAGTCCCCGACCAACCGCAAGCTCAAATAGCGCCGGGCATTGCCGCCGTCGTTGCGCAAGAGCGCGGCGGCTTGATTGTTGTTGGCTACTGCGATGTCGAGGTCGCCGTCGCTGTCGTAATCGCCCATGGCCGCGCCGCGGCTCACTTGCTGCAACCGCAGGCCTGGCCCCACCTGATTGCTCACGTCGGCAAAGTGCCCTTGGTCCTCGTTGCGGAAGAGTTGGTTTTGCTGGGCGTACGTCACCGCGTCGAACAGGTGGATGTTGTCGTCGAGGTGGCCGTTGGCCACGAACAGGTCGCGGTCGCCGTCGTTGTCGTAGTCGATGAAAAGGGTGCCCCACGCGAGGAACTGCAAGCTCGGAACGCCCAGCCCGGACTGAAAGGTCACGTCGGCGAAAAACCCGTTGCCGAGGTTGCGGTACAGGCTGTTGGTCTCCCATTGGTAGTTGGTGACGAAGAAGTCGAAGCGGCCGTCGCCGTCGTAGTCGCCCACGTCAACCCCCATGCCGGCCAGCGGCTTGCCGGCGTCGTTATAGGCCACCCCGGCCAAAGCGCCGATCTCGGCAAAGCGGCCGCCGTCGTTGCGGTAGAGCAAGTTGGGAGTGCGGTCGCCAGCCGCGTACAGGTCGAGATCGCCGTCGGCGTCGTAGTCGATGAAAAAGGCCCCTAATTCTTTGGCGGCATCCGGCAGCAATCCGGCTTCCTCGGTGACATCGGCAAAGGTGGCGTCGCCTTCGTTGCGATAAAAGACGTCGCGCTGGGCCTCAAAGGCCTCTGGGCCGCAGTACACCGCAATCCCGCCGGAGCGGATGCAAGGCTCGTGTATTTGCGGGCGGAACTTGGCGTAATTGGCCACAAAGAAGTCCAAGTCGCCGTCTAAATCGTAGTCGGCAAAGGCCGCGCCCGTACTCATGGCCGGGTTGACTAGGACTGGCCCGGCCACGCCGGCTTGGTCCGTGGCATCCGCGAATTGGCCGGTGCCCTCGTTGCGGTAGAGGATATTGGGTCCGTACGCGGTGAGGTACAAGTCCAAGTCGCCATCGGCGTCGTAGTCGGCCGCGGCACAGCCCAGCCCGTAGCCCGCATTGGCCACGCCGGCTGGGCCGGTGGCATCGGCGAACGGGCCGGTGCCCTCGTTGCGGTAGAGTGCGCCCGGCCCGGCGCTGTTGACGAAGTACAGGTCGAGCCACCCGTCGCCATTGTAGTCGAAAAAGGCCGCGCCCGAGCCCATGGTTTCCATTGGATACTTTTGCCCCTTGGCCCCATTCTGATGGCGAAAGGCGATCCCGGCCTCGGCTGCCACCTCCACAAACTGCACCTCGGCGCGGCCCAGCCCGGCCCACAGGCACCCGAGGGCGATCCCTAAGAAGGCGCACCGGGTCACGTGCGCTCGGAGTCCGTGGCGGCTTCGCTGGCCCCGCGGCCGGCGACCATGTTGCGGATCATCTTGGCCACATCGCCAAAGCCCTTGTAGGCGACGGCGGCGACAATGCCGTAAAAGAGGATGCTGGCGGCGATAAAAATCGCTTGCCAGACTTCTTGCCAAGGCATCAGTCTGAGTTCGACGTAAGCCGCGATGACGACGAGGATTAGGGCACTGCGTCCGATATCTTTCCAGCGTTGTGCTTCCATTGCACTACTCCATGTTGCTAAAGTCTAGAGGGCGCGGCGGGTGCGAGCGCTGGGTTATTGAGGCCACGACCAGCATGGCGAGCCCGCCCAAGGCGAGGCTGGTAAGCCCGACGAGGTTGGAGTTTTCGACCAACGGCAGCAAAAACTCGGGCACCCAGTCCTGATTTTCGGTCATAATTAGGAAGTTGAGCGGCACCAGCGCGCCCAATATCAGCGCACAGTACGCACCCGGGGTATTGGCCTTTTTCCAGTATAGCCCCAAGGCCACGGTGCCAACGCAGCCGGAGAAGTAGATGCTGCCGGTGACGTACATAAAGCGGAAGGCCGTTTCGGGAAGCTGGTAGAGCGCACCGAAAATGGCCAAGAAGGCCGCGAGGATGACCACGATGGCCCGGGTCCAGTAGATCTCGCGCTCGCTCGACAGCCCGCCCCAAGTGCCGTCGGCCTCGCGCTCACCGCTCGACTTGGCGAGCATGGCCTTGATCGGCGAGACCACGTCGCGGACGATGACGCCGCTCCAAGCCAGCAGGTAGCTGTCGTGGGTGGACATGAAGGCCGCGAACATCCCGGCCATGAGCAGACCGGCTATGCCGATGGGCAGGATTTTGCCGAGCATTTCGGGCATGGCGTAGTGGGGGTCGAGCGCGGGATCGCCAAAATAGGCCAGTGCCGCAATGCCCCAAAACATCGGCACCATGGCCCGCCCCATGACCGTACCCGCCGAGATCCAGAACACGCGGCGGGCCACCTTGGGGCTTTCGGCACTCAGCGGCCGCATCATTTCGGGTTGCCAGACCACGCCGACCAAGCCGACGCAAAACAAAAACAAGATCATTGAGATGCCGTAGCCGGGGTTGGCGATTGGGTCGAAGCCGATGTCGCCTTTGTGCGTCTCGACAGCTTGGACCATGGTGTCCCAGCCGAGTTGCGGGTGATTGAGAATGATGTACGTGCCAAAGAAAAACCCCAGTGCCAGCAGTACGAACTGGGCGAAATCCGTCAGCACCACCGAGACCATGCCGCCCATTAAGGTGTAGAAGACGACGATGACCAACATGCCGATCATGACGTAGTTGACGTATTCCTTGTCGAGGCCGGTGAAGCCGACGACGAACTTGCTGCCGAGGATGGGGAACAGCCCCATGTTGAGGGTGCCGGCGAGGGTGAGGATGATGCCGCCGAGCAGGCGCACGCCGCGCGTGTATTTGAGCTGGTAGAACTCGGGCACGGTCATCACCTGCAAGTGGCGCAGGCGGCTGACGATAAAGCCAGTGCGCCCGATGATCAGGGTGGTGATCAGGGCCATGAGGCCAAAGACGAAGGGCACGAAGCCGTACTTAAAGCCCTCCTCGGCCATGTACATGACCGTTACTAGCCCCAAGCCGGTTGAGACCATCGTGGCGACGGCCATGTGGGTTTTGAGGCCGCGGCCGGCCACGAGAAAATCCGAGATGCCCTTGATGGCACCTCGGGCCAACGTGCCGGCGACGATGGTAGCGCCGACATAGACGAGGACGATGGCGTAGTCGATATAGCTGAGGTGCATGCGTTCTCCTGTATGCGGTGTGGCGGATGAGCAAACGCGCTAATATAATCTTTGTGCAGGGCTTGTTAAACCCTGCCCGGTATTTTTGACAGCCGCCGCACCGGGCGTTAATTAGGCGCGTGTATAGCAGGCTTGGGTGCGCTCCTGCGGAACGGCGCGACGATGGAGAATGTTCTATGGCTGAGAGAAACGTCGAAGAAGCGGCAGCGGATGCACCAGTGCTGTACCTGCCCGACGGCAAGCGGTTGGTGTTCCCCGGCTGCCACGCCAAGCACGTGTCGGCGGCCGCGATCGAAACGTATGAAGGTCGCTTTGAGTATTGGCACGGCCCGACCGAGACCCTGATCGTAGCCGACGACGACGCACACATCGTCAGTGCCGACCACGAACTACCGGCCCAATACTTGGCGCAGCTAACTCAACAGCTCGCCGACGAGTGCGGCGCACACTTTATGGCGTTTGGCACCACCAGCATCTGGCGGCTGGACGCCGAGGGCCGCTACGAGGCGATCATGCGGCCCGATCAGTGCATCTATCTGCGCCCGCAGGAGGCTTGGTTGCCAGATCGCCAAGGGCTGAAACTGGGCGTTCACACCCTGCCGGACGTGGTTTTGGAAGTGGATCACACCACGGACATTCGGCAGGGCAAGTTGCAGACGTATGCGTCGTGGGGGTTCCCGGAGTTGTGGGTGGAGGTGCCAGAGGCGTTCACGCCGTATCGACGGGCGGGTTTGCCGGGGTTGACGATTCGCGTGTGGGAGGGGGGTGGCTATCGGGAGGTGGATGCGAGCCGAGCGTTTGCGGGCTGGACCGCGGCCGAGATTCACACCGCCCTGAACGAGCGGACGGGCTGGTCGGCGGCGACGATTGCGGCGTTGGTGCGAGTCGCCAAGGCCCTGACCAAGCAATTGGGCACGGCTGGTCCAGAGGGTACGCCGCGGCTGTGGAGGCATCGCGCCGAGGGTCGGGCGCAAGGCCATGCCGAAGGCGAACGGGCGTTATTGTGCCGCTTGGCGGCGCGGCGGTTTGGCAACGAGGTGGCCGAGAGCTTGGGGGAGCTGTTGGCAGGCATGGCGAGCGAGGATTTGGTGTCAGTGGCCGATTGGATCGTCGAATGCGCCAGCCGCGACGAGTTGCTGCGGCGGGTGCGCGAGAGCGGCTAAACGGAGGAAAGGAGCAGAAAATGACGCAATGGATGCTGTTGGTCGCGGCCCTGTCGTGGGCTGGTTGTGCGGGCGATGACGCGACGTTGGGGCCGGACGGATCGGACGGCGAGGCCACTCTAGCGCAGGTCAGCGAGGTTTTTGCGGTTAGTTGCGCCACTTCGAGCTGCCACCGCGGCGGAGAGCCCGCGGCCGGTTTGTCGCTGGAGGGCGACTTTGCCGCTCGCATCGTCGGCGTCGCCAGCGGTCAGCGGCCCGATTTCCCGCTCGTCGATCCGGGGAATCCCGACGGCTCGTACCTGCTGATAAAGGTGCGCGGCGACGACGAAATCGTCAGCCAGCAAATGCCGCCGGGCAGGACGTTGCCCGCAGAGCAGGTGGAGATAATTCGCGCGTGGATCGCCAGCGGAGCACCTGTACCGTAGCACCAAATCCACCCCTCGTCGCAGGGGCGACCGACCCGGTCGCCCAACCTGCACCGCCCCCAGGGCATGTCCCTACGGCGTCTTCTCCTCCCAGACAAGGAGTTACCATGCCCGTCTTTTCTCCATCGTCCTTAATCGAAACCAGCGCCTCCATTTTTGCCGCGGCTGGAATGCGCCCCGGGGAGGCCCATGTGGTCGCTGAATTGCTCGTCGAGGCCAATCTCGTCGGCCACGACTCGCACGGCGTCATCCGCATCCCCCAGTACTTGGGCCAAGTCGAAGCCGGCGATATTGTGCCAGACGCCGCGGTCGAAGTCGTTCACGAGGCCCCGACGCTCGCGGTACTCGACGCGCATTGGGGCTTTGGGCAGGTGGCGATGAGTCGCGGCGTGGACCTCGGATTGGAAAAGGCGCGCGCTGTGGGCATGGCCGCTATCTCCGTCCGCCAAGCCAATCACATCGGCCGCCTCGGCAGCTACGTGGAGCGCATTGCCGCGGAAACCGCTATCGCCTTGTTGTTCGTCAACGGTGCGCCGGTCTGCCGCATGGCTCCGTGGGGCGGGCGCGAAGCTCGGCACGGCACCAATCCAATCGCCATGGCGTTTCCGTCGCGCAGCGGCCCGCCGGTCGTCCTCGACATGACCACGTCGGCTGTGGCCGAGGGCAAGGTGCGGGTGCAGCGCAATCGCGGTGCCAAGGTGCCCGACGGCTGGCTGCTCGACGCCGAAGGCCAGCCGACCAACGATCCCCACGCCCTGTACGCGGACCCGCCCGGCACCATCTTGCCCTTGGGCGGCCGCCTCGGCCACAAGGGCTACGGCCTGAATGTGGCGGTCGAGCTGTTGGCCGGCGCATTGGCTGGGGCCGGCTGCATTGGCCAAGATCGGCCCTTCCGCAACGGGGCCTTGTTGTTGGTGCTCGACGTGGAAAAGCTGGTGGGGTTAGACGCCTACTTCGCCGAGGCCGACCCGTACATCGCGTTTGTCAAGTCCGCGGCTACTGCCCCGGGCGTCGAAGCGATCTTGATGCCCGGGGAGATCGAGCGGGCGGTGGCAGAGAAGCGGAAGGGGGAAGGAATCTTCGTAGAGGACGAGACGTGGGCGCAGATTGTGGAGAGTGCGGCGCAGGTGGGGGTAGGGGTTATTGCTCCGGCCTGAGCGGGTCCAGCAGGCGGCCCAGTTGTCCCACCAAGTAAAGCGGCAGCGAGAGCAAGGTCATTTCCACGGTCTGCCGCGTTCCGCTCACTTGGTGCCGGATGGGCTGGACGGTGGGCGGATTGAGGTCGAAGCGCACCGCGAGGCGCGTCCCTTTGGCCAAGGCGAACTGGTGCAGCGAGCGCAGGGTGCCGCTGGTGCCCGCTTTGACTTCGACCGGCACGATCCAAGCCCCCCGGGCAATCGCGTAATCGACTTCGGCGTTGGCACTTTTCCCTTCCCGCAGCCAGTAGTTCAGACGGGGCGTCTCCCGACCCTCTTCCAAGTAGAGTAGGTGTTGACCGACGAACTGTTCGGCCAAGGCACCTTCATTGACCAGCCGGCGGTCGTCCAAGTCTTTCAGAGCCAGCCAGTCTAGGCCGCACAGCCGATTCATCAAGCCGATGTCCAAAAACAGGAGTTTGTAGGTCTTCCAATCGACATCGGCGTGGATAGGCACCCCGGAACAGGCACTGTGGAAGACGGGCGCAATGACCCGGGCCTTGGCTAGCAAGTCAATGGCGGCTCGCAGTTCGCGGGCGGTCTCCTCGCGGTGGATCTGGGTGTATTTGACTTTGCGGCCCACGGCTCGGGGAACGTAGTTGAAGACTCGTTGCAAGCGCAGCCGGACTCGAGCGGAGGCGTACTTGGCAAAATCGTCTTGGTAGGTATCGACGATGGACTGATGCACGGGTCTCACGTCGGCAAAGCAGCGGGTAGAGCTATACGCGGCTACGGCTTCGGGCATACCACCTACCAGCAAGTATTCCCGCTGATAGGCCGCCAAGCGGGTGTGGGCGGTATGGGGTAGGGGATGCTCAAAGGTGTAGTTTTGCAGATAGGCCAAGAGGGGCGGGTCCAGTTCGGCGAGAAATTCTTCAAAGCTCATCGGGCCTAGATGGAAGTATTGAATGCGCCCTACCGGCATGGTAAAAGCGTGTTGCGAGAGGACGAATTCGAGCAGGGAGCCAGCGGCGATAACCGGCAGTTCGGGGTGGTCTTCCCAGAAATAGCGCAGGGCGGGCAAGGCGTGGGGGGTAGCTTGGATTTCGTCGAGGAAGAGTATGCTGCCCGATGCCAACAGTGGTTGCCCCAGCAGCCCTTCGAGTTCCCAGCGGATGCGCGTCAGGTCCAAGGTCTGAAAGACGGACTCTAGGACTGGGTGGCGTTCGAGGTTGATTTCGTTGAGGTGCAGGCGATGGGACTGGGCGAATTGCCGCACTAGAGTGGATTTGCCCACTTGGCGCGCACCGCGGATGACCAGCGGTTTTCGCGGTGGGGCGGCAAACCACTGGGCCAGAGCGCGTTCAGCCGATCTATACATCATAATAAATAAAAATGCTCCCTTTTTCGTACGTACAATGTATAAAAAAGGGGGCATTTTACAAGCCTCGCGAGCCGCTTGTGGGGCGGTCAGTCGGCGACGGTTTCGTCCACGGCGACGCCCATTGGTTGGCGGTGCATCCTCCATAGCCCTGTTGTGAGAATCACTAACGCTGCTCATATTTCTGTAATACCCATTTGATGCGATGGCCGGCCAAAGGGCGAGTAGCAAATGACGCATTCCTTTGACCGGCCAGAAGAGGTGCTTTCGTCGGTGTGGAAAGACTCCGATCATTTCACCGAGGAATTGCGATTTGCAATTCCAAGGAGCTCTAAGACATGAACCCCAAAAAGCGTCCAAACCATAGATTGTATATTGAGACTCTGCGCAAAATGACCCCTGAACAGAGGCTACTAAAGGCGTTTGAGCTTTCTTCTTTTGCTAAGCAACTTTTTATTCATGGGTTGAGAAAGAGATTCCCCGATGTTTCGGCGGTAGAGTTTGCTCAAATTCTCAAGGATCGTCTGGATAAATGTCACAACAGGAACTACTGAAAGAGGTCGTCGAAACGCTTGACCAGAACGGCATTGACTATATGCTAACGGGTTCTGTGGTTTCGAGTTTGCAAGGAGAGCCGCGATCGACTCATGATATCGATGTGGTAGTTGCCATGCAAGAAACCGACATCGAGAAGCTGATTGACGCCTTTCTTCCTCCCATCTACTATCTCGATGCAGAATCTATACGAGAAGCCATATCCCACAGGTCAATGTTCAACCTGATAAATGTAGTAGAGGGAGATAAAGTTGACTTTTGGATTTTGACCGAGCAAGCGTTCGATCAGTCGCGTTTTGCGCGCAAGTATGTAGAAGACGTGTGGGGGATGAGACTACAAATGTCCAGTCCCGAAGATACGATTCTCGCCAAATTACATTGGGCCGTGAAGGCGGGAGGAAGTGAGAAGCAGTTGACAGATGCCTTGCGTATCTTTGAAGTCCAATGCGGCAGTTTGGACTTGGATTATCTGAATAGATGGGCCATCGCTCTGGGTGTTGAGGAAATGTGGAAACGCCTGCAAGAGGAGGCCGAAATCCTCTAGAAAGGAGACTCTTAAGGAGGCGATTGATGGTGCCCCGTTACTTGGCCAACTGACGTCAGGAATTGGCAGCGCTCTCGGCGTTCTTCGTGCCTCAAATCGGGACTTTCTGGATCTGTGGCACTTACGAGGTTCTTCAGAAAGGTTCTTCAGAAATAGTCAAGAGTTGATAGTTAAATGAACGAAGCCAGTGCCCGAGTCAAAATCAATCGGCTGCTTGAGGCGGCTGGGTGGCGGCTTTCTGTCGAAGGCGGCAAGCCGGCCAATGTTTGCCTTGAGTTGGGCGTTCCCATCAAGACGGCTGAGATCGACGCTTTGGGCGATAACTTTGAGAAGACGAGTAAGGGGTTTATCGACTTTTTGCTGATTGACGAGGGGGGGGTTTCCGCTCATTGTGCTGGAGGCCAAGTCGGAGGACAAGGAGCCGCTGGTCGGCAAGGAGCAGGCGCGGCGGTATGCGCGTTCGCAGAATTGCCGCTTTGTCATCTTGTCCAATGGCAACTTGCACTACTTCTGGGATTTGGAGCGCGGCAATCCGCATATCATTACGGCGTTTCCGACGCCGGATTCGGTGCAGGGGTACAAGCGGGTCATTCCGCAGCGTCAGCGGCTCGTGGAGGAGCGGGTCGGCGACGACTATATCGTGCTCACCCAGCGGCCCAACTATGCGGCGGAAGCCGCTTGGCAGAACGAAGACGAGCGCCCCGGCTACATCCAAGCCCACCATTTGCGCTTTTTGCGTCCCTATCAGTTGAAGGCACTCCACGCGCTTCAGCGGGCGGTGCGCGACGGCAAGGATCGCTTTTTGTTCGAGATGGCCACGGGCACGGGCAAGACCTTCACGGCCGCTGCGGTCATCAAGCTGTTTCTCCGCTCGGGCAATGCCGGGCGCGTACTCTTTTTGGTCGATCGGCTCGAACTGGAGGACCAAGCCAGAAAAGTTTTCGTTGCGCTGCTCTCGTCCGACTTTCAGACGGTCATCTACAAGGAGAGCCGCGACGACTGGCGGCGCGCCGAAATCGTGGTCAGCACGGTGCAATCCCTGCTGTTCAACAACAAGTACCAGTCGCTTTTCTCGCCTACGGACTTCGACTTGGTAACTGACGTTACGCAGTTTTCCAGAAAATTCTCAATTTCACCCCAATATCTTGGGTCAACAGTCTTCGATAAACCACAAGATAGAGAGCAACTGCGTAACGTCAGTTGGTAATTTCCGACGAGGCGCATCGCTCCATTGGCGGCAATGCCCGCGCAGTGTTCGACTATTTCGTGGGGTACAAGCTCGGGTTGACGGCGACGCCCCGCGACTATCTGCGCGGGTTTGAGACGGGGAGCCGCGACCCGCGAGCCTTTGAGCGTCGGCTGCTGCGCGACACGTACCGCACCTTTGGGTGCGAGAGTGGGGCACCGACCTTCCGCTATTCGCTGTTGGATGGGGCGCGGGATGGGGTGCTCATCAATCCGACAGTGGTCGATGCCCGCACCGATGTTACTACGCAGCTTCTGTCCGATGAGGGGTTTATTGTTTCGTACACGGACGAGGCGACTGGCGTGGATCAGGAAGAAGCCTTTGAGAAGCGCGAGTTTGAGCGGGCGTTTTTCTCCGAGGCGACCAACGCGCTCTTTTGCCAGACGTTTTTGGAAAACGCTCTGTGCGACCCGATCAGCGGCGAAATCGGCAAGTCCATTGTGTTTGCCGTCAGCCAGCGGCACGCGGCCCGGTTGGCGCAAATGCTCAACGAGATGGCGGACCGCCTGTTTCCCGGCCAGTACCAGTCGGACTTTGCCGTGCAGGTTACGTCGCAGGTGCAGGACGCCTATCAGTTCACCATCAATTTTGCCAATAACCATTTGCTCGGCGCGGGCAATTTCCTCGCCGAATATCGCACGAGCAAGGCCCGCGTCTGCGTAACGGTCAGCATGATGACGACCGGGTACGACTGCCCGGACATCCTCAACCTCGGCCTGTTTCGGCCCATCTTTTCGCCGACGGACTTCATTCAGATCAAGGGGCGCGGCACTCGGCCGCACAACTTTCTCGGCGCGCTTTTGGACGACGGCCTCAAGGACCGGGTCGCAGAGCCGGAGAAGACGGCGTTCAAGCTCTTCGACTTCTTTGGCAACTGCGAATACTTTGAGGATGAGTTCAACTACGACGAGGTGTTGAAATTGCCCCGGTCACAGGGCGATGATCGCATTGGGGAAGGCGTCAATGAGCGGGCTATTTATTTTGGGGCCTACGAGCACTTGGGGACGGACGCGCTCGTGGGGGTTCGGGAGGAGCGCATTGGGCTAAAGGGGATGCGGATCAACCGCATGTTCTTTGACCGCTTTGCCGAAACAGTGCGCGGGGATGAGACTGTTGCAGCGGCTGTCGAGGCCGGGCAGTGGGACCGGGTCTTCGAGTACGTCAACGGGGAGGTGTTCAACAAGCCAGAGGATTACTACACTTTGGACAAGTTGCGCCGCGCCGCTGCGGTGGACCGCCGCCTGAGCCTACGCGAGATTTTGGAAAAGGTGTTTGACCTCATTCCGCGCTTTAAGTCGAAGGATGAGTTGTTGGAAGAGGAGTTCGCCAAGTTCGTCGCCGATCACGAGCCGGCTGAGGCCGAGGCCATCGCGGCGATCAAGGCGTACTTCAAGGCATACACCACCAGCGGCGGGACGCGGGACATCATTGACGGGCGGCACTTTCCGGATCTGGCAACCAACGCGGCCTTTTCCCTGAACGACTTTCGTGCGGTGCCGGCGGAGTACCGCGTTCTCATTCCTGAATACGTCAAGGATTATGTATCATTGAACCAGTTCACGGCTTGATCTGGGGATAATCCCACAAAGGGGAATCTATGCTCGATGCCGCTACCAAACGCCGCATTGACACGGCCCGCGACATCCTCGTCGGCAAGGTGCCCGACCCCAAGAGCCAAGTGGAGCAGATTACCATTGCGCTCATCTACAAGTTCATGGACGACATTGACGCTGCGAGCGAGGAGTTGGGCGGCGAGCGCACGTTCTTTGCCGGTGAGTTCGCTGGCTATGGCTGGGCCAAGCTGATGCGGGCCGGCTTGGGCGGCTACGAAATGTTGAACCTGTACGCGGAGGCCATTGCGCGGATGCCCGAAAACCCCGGCATTCCGCCGCTGTTCCGCAGCATTTTCAATCACGCTTATTTGCCGTACCGCGACCCGGAGACCCTGCGCGCCTTCCTCAAAATCATCGACGAGTTCACCTACGACCATTCCGAGCGGTTAGGCGACGCGTACGAATATCTGCTCTCGGTCCTCCCTGAATAAGCGCGTTCTGCCAAAGTTGTATGCCAATATCTTTCGTAGCAAACATTTCAATGATGCGATTCTGCGCCACATTAAAGGCGCACAACTTCCAAGAATAGGTTGGCAATCCTTTGCAAATATGAACATCCCTTTACCGCCGCTGGAGGTGCAGAAAAAGATCGTTGCGGAAATAGAGGGTGAGCAGGTGCTGGTGGCCGCTAACCGTAAGTTGATTGATCGATTTGAGAAGAAGATACGGGATGCGGTGGGGCGAGTGTGGGGCGAGAATGAAGCAAAAGGAACAGACTAACCTTAAAAACTGGAACATTTCAGAACAACCGACAGGGATAACTACAAATCCGCAGAAGACGATTTTCGCCTCTCATAATCATCCAAGACCGCTGTAATTCGATCTAACAATTCTCTAAATCTTGAAAAATCAATTTTATCAGCATTTGGTATGACTACCTTTTTAGCAAAAACAGTCTTTCCGTACATATCGTCCGTATTATGTTCTTTTGAAGGATCAAACTTTTTTCCATCTATGGTAGTTTCAAGTAAATTTGGATCAAACAGATCTTCGATACAGGACTTGGAATCTGCACCGTTTTCTGGCGTCTTCACAAGGTAAAGGTTAGCTTGAAGATGATAGAATGGTTCGGAGGTTTTGAGTGAGATATCAGGTACACCAATTTTTTTTGCGGTGCTGAAGACACTTTTTGCTCCGTCATCATTGTCGATCAGAAGAACCGCTGGATGGGCAAGCGGTTTAAATTTGAACGAGTTGATAGTCTTATTGTAGGTCGAGATAAAGTAGTTGAGATTGCCAGTGCCGCCGCCAAGCTGAAGTATTTCTTTAATTGAGCCTGAATCTCTAAGGAAGCGGACGGCACTTGAAAACTTGCCGTTGACAAATCTACCTAGTCGTGGATAATAATCTATCAATTTCGTGATCGCGGGACGTAAATAGATAGGGTCGGTTTTTCCTTCTGTCACGATCAATGGTTTTTCTATTGCCACAAAATACTTGTAGAACAGAAATCTTCTATACAATTTCCGAATCGCGAGCGAATCTTTCTTTTTATCCGTTTCTGATCTTATATCAGCACTATCTTTTATGTAATGTATGTGGCTGAGAATGCCCTCGATTTTGTCTAGGCTTTCCACAGGACTCTCGATATCGGATATGTAATAGCTTCCGGTCGAGAACAGTCGATTGCAGAGCGCACGTGCGGTCCGATAGTATTCGGCTCTGATGTTGACTTTTTTGTTGACTATCAGACCGGTCGTCTCTTGCCTCGACCCACGTAGCTGCATTCGTGTTTTGTCGTTATTTACCTTGAAACCAGCCTCTTGTATCTCTCTTACTAAAGGCGATCCGAGGTCCCAATGCTGAGGTTTTTCAGGGTTTTGTTTTGCTAAAGCTAGGGGGAAATCCTTTAGGTTCGTGGAAAAAGTGATGTCGTCGGCATAGCGCGAATAGGTACATTTGTTTTTTTTGGCAAATCGAGCGAGGCGCACATCAAGCAGATGTCCAAGCAAGTTTGAGATGATCGGGGAACACGGACTGCCCTGCGGTAACCCGTTATTATGACACGCAATTTGCGCAATGACTGTTGCTACTTTCTCATTTAACTCAAAACGCTTATCCTTTATAAAGAGGCCTCGAATACGCCCGAAATTGAATGAAGGGAAAAAATCTTCAAGGTCCAAGTTCAGCACATAGCGACGGTTTTTATGTACGGAAGCGTTGGTGAAAATTGAGCAGGAGTGTGTAAAACCGTGAGCGAGTGGGCGGCGTGATGGGGCACATTTCTCAACTTCGGAGACGCACCCGTAGAGTACGTTTGCTAATCGTCTCTGTAGCATTTTCAGCCGAGGTTCGGGCGCGTTAATTAGTCGCTTACCACCGTTACGTTTTGGGATTTCAAAGGAGTGGTACTTTTCTGCTTCTGGTAGAATATACAGTAGATATGAAACTGTTTTAGGTTTTACACCGAGGGTATGTGCGATATCCTTAAGTGTTTGAGCCTTCCGAATACTCTCCAAATAGTTCATTAGTCAATTGTCAATTATCAAGGAAATGGCTTACAGGCACTCCTATGCGGGGAATATAGAATATAGTAGCGATAACTATATATCGCATTCAAAGATTGGATGGAGCAATAGCATCCTAACATCTTATCTTATATCGCGATGCGCGATAACATTTCTGCCTGTAAGCCAAAAATAAGATAACAGGAAAACGCTGGGAAGTCAACTAAAGAAACTCCAATTAGTCGGCGACAGTTTCGCCCCCAGCGACGCCCGTTGGTTGGCGATGCATCCACATGTAGGTTTCTTCCAACAGGTCGCGCAGTTCCTCGGCAATCTCCGGGTGCGGATCGCCGGCGAGAGCTTTGCGCACCAACTGCTCGGCCCGACGAAACTGGTTGCTGTTAAACGCCAGCCACCCGGCGCTCCGGTGCAGCACGGACCACGTTGGCTCAGCGCGCTCGTCGCGCTCATCCAGTGCTCTAATGGCCGCCAGTTCCAGTTCCAATGCTTGGGCATAAAGCTGCACGGCCTTTGCTTTATGGCCTCGTTCTCGTTCCAGAATGGCCGTTTCCACTAAGTCCATGGCTCGGTTGTGGGGGTTGTTAGCAGCACTCATAAGACGTTCCGGAAAGAGGAAAATGGCATTACAAATCGGTTCTGCGCCAAAGTGCCTTTGATTTGAATCTGTAATCACACATTGCCGGCTCTCTGTTTTTTGCTCCACGATCTCACTCCGGGAAATAGACCTCTTCTTCGATATTGTTTTCAAGTCCCATGCAGGATAGTACTTGGTCTATGACATCGGAATTAAACTTCACTTGCTCTGCGAGCATGATCAATTTGTTGTACGTAATTTTGTCGCGGCGGTAGGCTTCGATAGCCATACCCGTGAAGTTGAGCGCAAAGTTGCTGGTGTGGGGGTCTCGTCTTTCTTCTCCGATTTTCAGAAATTGCACAATTTGCCTTGCTTTTTCTTTTTGCCGGTAGAGTTGATCAAATGATTCTTCGGACAGAAACTTTGTGTTTCTCAATCTGTACAAGGCGGCTTCAAAACTAGTTCCAAAGTACGCACAGAGCTTGACGATATCGTAAAGCGTGATGATTTGTGAGGATGCCAAGCGACGGTGATGCCCAACAAGCGGATCGGGTTGCTCGGTATAGGCTAACAGTTTTTCTCTGCTGGATTCACCTTTGCCGATGTTTTTGAGAAATTGACTCACGCCTTCTTTTGGCATGAGAAACGCCGTGGCAAAAGCATTTGCACACACTTCAAATAAGTCGCGCTCGTTTGAAATTTTGCTGATGGCACTGACCTTATCTCGGTCGAGCAATATGTGACTGTATTCATGAGCTATGGTAAATGCGACACGCGCTTTTGCCCTATCGAGCTGTGCTTGGTTGATGAAGATGCACAATTGCGCTTCTGCATTGGCCATGAAGATGCCGGAGATCTGCTCATCCAAATTGATTTCGATAACCGGTATCCCCTGCGATTCCACCAACTCGGCCATGTCGCGAATGGGATCATTCCCCAATTCGAGACGACCGCGTTCCGCCTCTGCTGCACGTTCGCCCACTTGAATGGCTTCCCAAATGCTTTTGGGTTCGCGATAGGTATATACAGGCGGTAGGTTCCGTTCTTTATCCAACCCCAAAAGATCCTTTAGGTTGAGATATTCTCGGAAAATCTCGAATGCCTGCTGCAATGCTTCCCTACGTGCGTCGTTTTGAACCAACTCGGGATGAGTGCGAAACAGGACGGCAAGCGCGTCTTTCTCAACGCCCGTGCTGAAGTAGTTAAATTCAGTAGGCTTTTCTTCTAAGAAACTGACAATATCCCGCGCATAAAGACGCGATAGGCGCGTCAATTCGAGTGAACTGACCGTGCGTTGCCCGGACTCAATTTGAGAAATTGCCACACGGGTAAGCGCAACGCGATCGGCAACCTGCTGTTGGGTCAATCCGCTTGCTTCACGCGCACGTTTCAGCCGCTGTCCCAATTCTCGCTGCGTCAGCATCGTAAATGGACGCCCTCAAAACACAATGCTCGACACGGCCTTGGAAATCAGCGCCAGCGCAATCGACGACATCCCCACCAAGCCCATTCCGCACGAATAGCCGGCCAACAGAATGGGCGCGTACGCCCGCCAGCGCGCTTCGCCAAAGCGCTTTTGCAAGTGATAGCGGCCCAGCAATGCGCCGATGAAGTTGGGCAGCAGAAAGTGCGGCCACGCGCCCACGCCGCCGATGAAGCCGTAGAACAGGGCGATCGGCCAGCGCACGAGCGCCAGCACACCCAAAATCCCGGCGCTGCCCAGCGCACCCGTGAGCACGTATTCCCAGCGAATGATGGTCTCGATCAGCTCGTTGCCGCCCTCGGCGAGGGTTGACTTGGCCCAGAACGCCTGCATGGTGGCGTGGAAGGGCCAAAACTTTTGCACGTAGGGATAGGCCGACGAGGGAATCGGCCCGAGCTGCCAGATAAAAGACCAGAACACAAACGAGCAGACGAACATGATTAGCAAGGTTACGCCAGCTAACTTGACGATGCTGCCGAAGTGGGTGCGGGTCAGTTCGAGTTGCTTGAAGGCCGCGGCTTCGTAGCCCCACTGGAAGAGCGGGATCGGCGCAAACCACACGGCCGCGCCCTGATAGCCCGACAGGTAAAAGGAGCCTTCGCGCAAATAGGGGAAAGACGCCCCTTGCGGCGAGCCGGTCAGGCCGATCATGCGCGCCCCGATGTACGAGTAAATCGGCGTCCACACAAAGCCGAAGAACGCGCTGATCCACCAGGGAAATTCCGGCACCAAATACCACACCAAGACCACGAAGCCGAGCGTGCTCACCGCCCAGATGCCCAAGGCGAGGGGGATGGGGATGTCGCCGCGCCCCTCGGGTAGCCCTCCGTCGTTGCCCGCGCGCTTAACCCCGCGCAAAGTCCACAGGGTCTTGCCCACCATGGCAAAACCCATCACGGCCACCACGACCGCCCCGCCAATGGAAAAGCTGAGCCAGAAGTCAAAGGAGTTGGCGATCTGCGTGGGGATCGCCGACATGCCCGGCTCCCAGGTGTGCAGCACGTCGTAGGCGTAGAGCAGCGGATTGACGAGGACGTTGACGAGGAAGGCCGCGGCAAAGGAGCCGACCACGATCCAAAAGGGCAGGACAAAGCCGACCATGACGTGCCCGAGGTCGGTGCCAAGGCCCATGATGCTGGCCGGCAGCATTTCCTTGAGCGAGACGGTCAGGTCGATAAACGGAATCGGCAGGATGGTCACCGTTTCGGTGAAGAAAATGCCCGAGAGCGTGGGGATGACCACGTAAAACAGCCCCCACACAAGGCCGATAAAGGCCCCGACGCTAAAGACCTCCCACCGCCAGCCTTGGCTCGGCCCCGAGCTCTCGGCGAGGGCGGTCGCGCCGCCGGCCTGCACCGCGGCCAGCGGGTACGGCAGACGCTCAATGTCGTTGGTGATGCGGAACAGCACGTAGCCCAAAGACAGGCTGTTGACCTTTTGCATCGCGATGACGGTCAGCAGCAGGGCAATGGGCTTGAGCCAGTCCGGGTGCAAAAAGGAGCGTCCCGCCAAGGCCGGCGAGCCGCGCGGCGGCACCACCCAATCGGGAATGTACTGGTGCAAGCCGTCGGCTTGGGGCGATTGAATCAAGTACTGGTCCCAGATCAGCCCGCCAAAAGGCCCGCCGAACAGCTCGGCCCCGGTGCCCAACTTGCCGCCCATCACGACCAAGCCGCCGGCCACCCAGTAGAGAATGATCACTTCTTGGGTGCGCAGGCGCGCAAAGGATCGCTTGGCGATTTCGATGAAGAGGATGAGCGTCACCCACTCGGCCCCGCCGGCCATGCTCTGGCCGGTCACCAACCCCAAGTAGATGGCCCCGGGCAACATGATGAAGCCGACGAAGAGGGCGGCCCACAAGGTCTTGAGGTTGAAGCCCGGTTCAAATTCGAGGTCCGCGGGAATCAGTTCGGGCGCTTTTGGGTCGTCTTTTGCCATGCGCTAGTTTCCGTACAAGGGGTGCCCCTGCCCGGGGAACCAAATCATATCGACGCAAAAGGACAGGCCAATCGCGGTGAAGTACCCGAGAATGAGGCCAATAAAAAAGGGCTGGGCGCGTTGGTACAGGCCGATGCCGCCCGAGCGCATGATGGCCCATTTGGCCAGCCAAGAGACGAAGATCGAAAAGACGATGATGGTCATGGGATAGGAGCAGATGCCGACCGGCATGCCAATCGGGTGCAGGGGCCACCACGAGAAGCGGTAGCGCATAAAGGTCAACAGTCCCATGACGCCCGCGCCACTGACGAGGTGGCCCAGCCGCGTCCAATCCGGGGCCTTGAGGTCGATTTTGCGCAGGCTTTCCACGTAGGGCACTTGCGAGCCCGTGCCGAAGATCCACCCGCCGTAGTTGTACGCGCCAAAGGAGTAGCCCATGTAGAGCGCAAAGGCCATGGAGACCACGAGGGCCACCAGCGCCGAGAGGAGGATGTAGAAGCTGAGCCAGCGGCGATTGCCGCGGATGTGGCCGGACACCTTGGCGCTGTTGGCCGCGGCGACCATGAAGAAGCCCTTGAGCTCGTGGTGCCAGCCGTAGGACAGCCCGAGGGCGATGTTGCTCTGTGCAGTGGCGTGCGGCCCGAGCGCGTACCCGACAAAGGTCTGGCCGACCAGCGGTGCGCGGCTGAAGAGCAAGCCGCCCTCCATGATAATGCGCGTGATGCCCACGTAGAGGACCAAGGTGGCCAAGATGAAGAGCGCGACCGTGGGCGGGTTCATGCCCGCGCGCCACATCCAAAAGGCGATGTAGAGCAGGGCCAGCCCGCTGCCAAAGACGATCATCCGGTAGGACATTAGCTCGTCGGTGTCGTCGATGTCGGCATCGTTGTACACGGCTTTGCGCCAGATCGCCCCGAGGTGCCCGCGCGCCATCCACAGCATCCCAGCGACGAGGGCGATCAGTGCGCCGAAGGACTGCCAGCCGATGGCAGGGTGCCCGAGGGTGTACACGTCGCGGCCGGCAATGGTGTAGCCAAAGCGGTTGAACAGGCCCTGTTGCAGCATGGTGAGCGCGGTGAAAAACCACATGCTGAACGACACGTCGAGATTGACGAAATACGCGAAGCCGACGATGGCCCAGTTCACGTTGGTATTGATGGCGGGAAATTCGCGGCCAATGCGGATGGGGTCGGACAGATCGCGCGGGATGGGTGGAAAGGCCGGGGTAAAGTACGCGACCACGTTCCACATAACCATGCAGAAGGGCAGGGCAAAGCCGAACCAAAACGCCTTTTGGCGCACAAAGCTGGGCCAGTTAGAGCCTTGCGGCGGGGCGATGAGCTGTTGGGGCAATTCCATCAGGGCGAATGGCAAGCGCTCGTATTCGACCCACTGCTTGCGCAGGGCCGCGACCATGCAGTGACACAAAAAGAAGATGGCCATCACCAAGCTGGTCCACCAAAAAAGCGGCCCGATCCAAGCGCCCCAAGGGATGGATTCGCCGGCCGGCAGGCCGTTGTAGAACCACTTGAGGGCAATCGCGTCGTTGGGCACCAGCCATTCCTCAATGTACTGCACTACCTTGCTCTGCCACTGATTCTCGGGCGAGGCAAAGTACTGGGGGGCGGCGACGACCGCGATCATGTACGTGGAGGTGCCCCAGGTGGGAATTGAGGCCCCGACCAAGGACATGGTGAAGATGAGGCCCAGCTCACTGGTGCTCAGGCCGCGCACCTTTAGCAGGGACTTGGCCGCGGCGTTGAGAAAGACCAAGCCGGTAAAGAGAAACACCACGCTCAAGGGCAGGTAGCTGATTGCCCACTGCGAGGACTTGAGGATGAACATGCTGTACGGGGCCCCGATGTTGATCAGGACCACGAGGCCCAAGCCGATGAGAAAGGCGCGTGGAGTCACGTCGGCTGACCGGAGCTACTGGGGGCGCGGCGCACGTTTAGCATCGACAGATTGTCTGGAGCGACCAAGTGACCCTTGGCTCGCTTGACCGCGATTTCCCACCCGGTGACAGCGCTGACGAAAACGTCATTGTGCGGGTCGGCGATTGCGGCGCGGGTAGCTTCGGCCAGTTGCTGCACATCGGATAGACACCATAAAAAGGTGTGGGTATCCAACAGTAGCCGCGCCATGGCTAACGCTTATCTGGGAAAATTTTCGCGTTCTCAATCAGGTCCATGAGCTCTTCATCGGGCTCGTCGAAGTCTGGAGACATCCAGATCTTTCCTTCTAGCCCCCCAAGCTGACGTTCCTCCAGCCGCTCCCGATAGGGTTCCAGCCGCAAATACGGCTCGCCGGCCTTGGCGATCACAACTTCTTCCCCGGCCCAAGCCAACTTGCCTAGGCGCGAAAGTTGCGATTTGGCCTCGTGCATGTTCACCTTCTTCATGGTGAATCCTCCAATAGCTAAGTTAAGCTAAGTCTATTTTGCTGCCGGCGCCGCGGCAAACGCCTTTTCCACCTCGTCCCGATACCCTTGGCGGATCCCCGGCGACAGGGTGCGCCACACGAGGAATCGCTTGCGCAGCACATTGAGGAACTTGCGATTCATGCGCTGCCAAGAGGCCACGTCGCCGCTGAGGCGCTCGAGGTGGGTCTCAATTTTGTAGATGTGGTGCTCGCCGGTGGGAGTCGCTTGCAGGCGCACCTGCTGGCTAATCCCCAAATCGTAGGGTGCCAGCCAAGTGCGCATGGCAATGGCGTAGGACGGCTCCGGCCCGTCTGCGGCGATGGATAGCTCGATGTCGCGGGCGATGAAGTCGCCGATTGAGCCTTCGCCATAGGCGGCAAAGACCGACTTGAGGTACGCGTACATGCTCGGCACTTCGGCCCCGCCAACCGTGAAGGGAAAATCAAAGCGCCAGTGGTCGCCGACCGGCGGGGGGAATTGCCACTGCCGCGTCACGTCCGGGACGGCCATGTTGGCCGCCAAGCGCGCTGGATACAAGGTCGATAAATAGACCGTGCCGATGACCACCACCGTAGCCCACACGGCCGACAGCGACGAGTAGTTGAGCGTCAGGCCGGCGAGCAGCCCGTAGTGCAGCACGAACAGATGGGCGATTTGGCCTAGGGCGTAGCCGACCACCGCGCCAAAGGTGGCAAACACTGTGGATTCGGCCAAGAACAGCAGGCCGATGTGGCTGGGGGCCAAGCCGACGACGCTGTAGATGCCAATTTCGCGCACGCGCTCGTACACGGCCCCCATCATGGTATTGAGCACGATCAAGGCGGCGATGATCACCGGCACCAAAAGCTGGCCGGCCCCGCTTATTTCGGTGGAGCCGATCGAGCTGTAGGCCACGACGCGATCGCCTTGGCCGACGAACAGGGTCAGGGCCACCCGCGACATAAAGGACTCCACGCGCTGGATAAATGCTGGGTCGTCCGCGGCCGCGGCAATGGCGATGGAGCGCAGGCGGCCGTCCATGGCGCGGACGCGCTGGTAGGGCAAGAACAGGGTGTTGACCACTTCGAGGTGGTTGAAGGTCTCGACTGCGGTGGCGGCCAAGGTGCGCGGGTCCTCGGTGCTCTCGCGGGTGATGAGGCCGGCGTCTTTGACTGTGTCCACGGGCGTTAGGCGCTCGCCATCGAGATCGACGACCTCCTTGAGGGCCGCGCTGTCGAACAGGCCAATGACTTGGTACTCCTCGCCGTAGAGCGCGATGGTGGCCGCACCCACGTCCGCGGCCCCAATGCCGACGAGCGCGGCCAAGCTGTCGGGCAAGATGACGGCCTTGTCGTCGCCGGCTGCAAAGAAGCGGCCGGCCGAGATGTGCGCGTCGAGGCCCGTTACTTGAGCTTCGGCCGGCTGTAGGCCCACCAAGCCGTGCGCGAAACTGGCCGCGCCGGTCGCCGTGGCTGCAAAGTCGATATAGGCCCGTTCGGATTCGACTGGCGACAAGTACCAGGCGCGCGGCACGACCAAGGCGCGGTCGCCAAACGCGCTCTGCACGTAGTCCAAGATGGAATCCTGCATGCCGCGCCAAGCGCGGTCGCGAATGAGGCCGCCCTCGTATAGAGGCGGGGTGTCGCGCGGCAGGCGATAGAAGTCGAGGCTGGACTTGACCGAGGTAAAGGAATTGACGGTAAAGGTCAAAAAGGTCAGGGTCGCGGCCGTCAGCGCGGTGCGCAGGCGGCGTTTGCCCAAGTTGGAGATGCCCAACAGCACGGCCGCAAAACTCGCGGCCATGCGCCCCACATCGGTCTCGTGCAGGCCGGCGGCCGCGCCCTTGCGCCGCTGCAGGAGCGCCTTGAAGCGCGCGACGACGATCGCGATGACGAGGACGCCCAAGGCGAGGATGACAAACGCGAGGAAGATGATGTACGGCGAGGAACTCAGCTTGAAGGCCGGATGGACGAAGCGCAGGATCAAAAACACGAGGACGAAGATCCCCACAAAGCCGGCGATTTGCCGCCGCACGTCCGGGAAGCCGAAGAAGAAGCGCTCGCAGAAGAAGGCAAAGGGCAACAGGAGCGCGAAGTAGAAAATCACCGCGCGGACCGCGTCGTTGGCCGTGGCCTTGACTTGCGGGTAGATACGGGCCTCTAGTCCGAGGGCGCGGCGCACTGCGCGCTGATAGCCGGTGTAATCAAAGGCCGCGAGTTTGTCGCCGGCCGCGAGCAGGGCCTCCCGCGCCTGATCGTGCATGGCCTGTAGCTGTTCGAGGACAATGCCGTGGCGCACCATTTGTTTGATCCGCGCCTCGTCAATGATCCAGATGTCGCGGGCCGCCTGCAATGCCGGGTAGGGGATGAGGCCTTGTTCAACCGGAAAGCCCGCGCCTTGGGCCCGCTCAATGGTCGTCCGATCGACGCCGGCCGGATCGAGCTCGGCGAACAGGGCCGAGTCCGCGTTGGTGAGCATGTAGCGCACGCCGGCGAGCGCGCTCTCGCCGCCAAAGGCACCCTCGCCAGCGAGAATTTTGACGCGGGTGCCCGGCTCGGCGAACACCACGCCGGCCTGCACCACCCGGTCCTGTACTGCGCTCTGGTTCTCGATGTAGCTGAGGGAAAAGGAGCGCGGCGGCGCGTCGTTGCTGCCGAGGACGTTGACGCGGTCCATGGCCGCTAGGTAGCGCGGATCGACCACCTCCAAGAAGCTGAGGGCGCGGCAGCGAAACAGGACCTGCAACATGCGGTTTTCCCACCAGCCGTACGGCTGGGTGCCCGGGTAGGTTTTGTCGCCCTCCTCGCCGAGATCGGGCGCAGAGACGATGCGGCCGTATTCGTCGAGTTCAAAGGCTTGGATGCGGTTGGCAAAGCGGTTGCGCACAATGTCGAACTTGAAGTACCCGCTTTCGTCCCCGTGCGTGGCCATGAGGGTGCGTACGCCGGCCACGGAGTTGGGGCCGGGCTGGAGATAGGTGACGAGCGCGTTGGGCACCGGGGCCTTGGGCACGGCAAAATTCACGTCGCGGTCGAACCAGTAGATGTTGCCCTCTAAGCTGTGCCCCCAATCGCGCAGGGTCAGCTTGGTGTCGTTGAAGAAGTCCGGGTCGGAAGCGGCCTTGAGCATCAGCCCGGCTATGGTGCGGGTCTGTTCGGCGAGCTCGTTGAGCGCGACGAATTCGAGCCGGTCGAGGGGCGTATCCACGCGCTGGCGCAGTTGGTTGGGCGTGACCAAAGAGAGCGCTTCCTTGCCCACGAAGGCCGCGGCCTCGCTGTCGAGGGCCAGCCGCACGGGCATGAAGTTTTTCCACACCCGCTTCTGCGGGGCCACGGCGTCTTGGTAGCGAGTCGAGTCGGCGAAAATTTCGCGGTTGTAGCGGGCAAAGCGCACAGCGTAGTGCGCCATCAAGTTCTTCTGATAGTCGTCGTTGCGCCAAGCCGAGTTGTAGAACGTGCCCATGGTGAAGCTGCCGACCCGGGAGCTGTGGCTGGCCAAGTCGAGGCCGACGAAGAGGCGGAAGTCAATGCGCTCGGCCGGCCGGATCTGGCGGCGGAAATGCTCGCTTTTGCGCGCGTGGCGGGAGAGGAAATCGTTGACGCCGGCCAAGCCCTGAAAGTGCCCGGGAGTGGCCAAAAAGAGCACGGTGTAGCGGGTGCCTTCGGCCACGAGCAAGCGGGCGATTTCGAGCAGCGCGGCCATGCCGGTCGCGCTCTCGGCCCCCGGGGCCAGTGCCGGGACGACCGAGATCGCGTCGTAGTGCGCTTGCAGGACGATGATTTGGTCGCCCCACTGTTGGATTTCGCGGCGCTGACCCGGCGGCATGTCCGCGGCCAAGCCCGGAAGGACGGCGAATACATTGCGCGCTTGGACCTGCTCCCAGTCCATGCGCGCTTGGAGATGCACTTGGGCGTCGCCGCTGCGCGCTTGCTGCCGCAGGATTTCCGCGCCTGCTGCTTCCACCCAAAAGCGCGGGATGTCCACGGGCACTTGGAGGAACTTATCGGCCGCCTCGCTGCGCGTGACCCGGCCATCGTCGTACAGCAAGATGGCTTGCGCGCCCAAGGCCCGCGCTTGGACGTGGGCCTTGCCCGAGCCAAACCCCATCAGCGCGATGCTGCCGGCTAGCCGCTTCCCATCCATTTCGGCTAAGCTGCCGCGCCCCAAGTCTATGAGGTGGCCGGAGATGCCGCCCGGCCGCAGGGACGGGGAGCGCACGTGGTTGGGCCACAAGCCGTAGATGGGAATGGCTTCGTCTGAGCCAGCCAAGCGTAGCTGACCGCCGCGATCTAGGGGGACCGAAACGGAAAAAAATTCGCTGGTGACGTGGAGGCCGAGGCGGCCGAATTCCCCTTCGATATAGCGGGCTGCGTTCTCGGCCCCGGCATAGCCGGTGACGCGGGACGAGTCCGCGGTGAGGATGCGGAGGTGGCGCTCTAGATCGGCGGCGTTTATTTGCGCGACAGCTTCGCGCAGCGAGGGCGCTTGGTCGGTGGGCGGAGATTCGCGCAGGGGCACCCAGCCAATGGCCCGTTCAATCCAGCGCGAAATGGTAGCTGGATCAAAGGCCGTGACCGATAGCAGAAAGAAGGCCGCAATGGCGAATAGGAGGAACTTGGTCAGCATTGAACGGAGGCTGGCACCAGACAGCAAAAGAGGCAGGCCGCAGCCTGCCTCTAGGCTATCCGACTGGGCTGGTTTGGCTAGTTAGCGGCCAGTTTGTCGATGTTTTTGACCTTCTGAATGTCGCGCTTGAAGCGGAAGTGGAGGTCGATGGTCTCCACAGGTTCGTTGCGGAAGTCGTAGCGCAGCCCGAACTCGGGAATCTCAACGGTGATCTCGGCTACGTCGTCGTGAATTTTGGAGAAGGCCACGTAGCCTTCGACCACTTGCCCGGAGAAGCAGAACTCGTCGTCTGGGTACTTGGAATAGTTGTAAAGGTCGCTGCGCTCGTCGAAGCGCAATTTGCCCAAGCCATTGAAAGCTATGGGGAAGCGCCGGAAGTACTCCTCCACGTCATAACTCCCCCAAGGATAATAGTGCCGCCCATTCGCCGACTCCACGGTCACCATGAGCGGGTCGAACTTAACTTTGGGGTATTCGTAGTTTTTGACCGTGATCTTGAAAATGGACAAGCGCTGCGGCGACTTGCCCGTGCGCGGATCGATCCAATTGCCATAGGTGAACGGGTTGGACGGCAGCTCGTCGGCTGGGCCGCCGGCGTTGGTGGACTCGGCCGGGTACTGGCGGTTGAGCTCCTCGTCGGTCATGGGCCGCACGGACACTTCGAGGCGGTTTTGCACGAAGGTGACCGTGCCGTCGTCGAGGATTTTCATGCTCGACCCTTGAACGTCGGTCTGCTGCTGGGCCGCCTCAAAGGGCTGAAACTGCCCGGGGACTAGGTAGTGGCCGCAGCCCCACAAGAGGGCCGCAGCGGCGAGGATGGAAACTTTTTTGTACGCGTACATGGAACACTCCTCTCTAACAAGCTCATAGCTCGACTGGGTTGGCGGCCTGTCGCCGCCGGGAGACAAACTTCCCCAACTGCCCTTCTTCCACCGCGACGACCGCGGCGTATTTCTCGCGCAATTGCGCGATGTAGCGGTCGAACAGGGGCGCGGCTTGGGCGTCGCGCAAATCGCGCCCGACTTGCGCTTGCAACTTGCGCCCGAATGCGCCCGAGCGGGCGTAGCGTTGCGCATTGGCCTCGTAAAAGGCGCGCACCTGCGCGGGGTCGCTTTGGATGTGCGCGAAAATTTTCCGCTCCCACAAGGCTTGGATCAGCTTCTGTTCGCGCACCTTGGCGCGGCGCGGCTCCAACTCGGCGTACAGGCCGTACTTGCGCGCTTCCTGCGGCAAAATCTGGTCCGCGACAAAGGCCCGCGTCACCTTAAATCCGAGGGCGCTGACATCGGCCGGCCGCGGCTCGGCCTCTGCCCCGAGCCGGACGAGGGCCTGCTGGTAGTCGGCCGCGCTCCAGTCGCCTGTGGCACTGCGGATCAACCGCACCTCCGGCCGCGCCGCGCCCGCGGCGAGCTGCCGCAACCCGGCGGTGTCCACCTGCACCGCGTACTGGCTGGTCAATTTCTCTAGATAGGCCAAGTTCGCCTGTTGCTTCTTGTGCCGGCTCAGGGCCGCTTCCACGAGCGGGCGGCGCTCGGCCAACGAGACCGTGCGCTCGGCCGCAATGGCGATCACCCAATAGTGCCCGTCGGTTTCCACCAATTCAACGGCCCCCACTTCCCGTAGGAACAAGGCGGCCATGCGCACGTCGCCCGCGTTGAGCGCGTTGAGCCACCCGCTTTCGCTCCACTCCCCGTCCAACTCCGCCCCATCCTGAGCCTTTCTGAGCACCTTTAGCGCCGCGGCCCGCTCGCGCACGGGCAAGCGACGCAGGCGAATTTCGCGGCCCGCGCCCGACTCGGCGAAGAATTCCGCCAGCTCAGTTTCCGCATAAGCCAACTGCTCGCCCATCTCGCGCACGAGCAATTGCTCGACTAGCTCCTTGCGCTCCCAAGCCGCCATGGCAGCGGCGACCGCTTGGTCTAGCCCTTGGGCGCGGGCTTCGAGCAGTAGGAGCTCTTTGTCGATGAGGGCCTGAAATTGGCGTCGCCAATCCGCGAGGGGCTGGGCCTCGCTGCCAGCGGGCAATTTTTCCAAGGCCGCGGCAAAATCCCGCTCCCGGATCTGGACCTCACCCACCCGGGCCAAGACCGCCGACGCGCTTTCTGGCGGCGCGTCCGCACAAGACCAGACCCCTAGGCTGAGGAAGGTGGCGATTAGAAGCTCCATCCTCTTCTTTCGGCTGGCCGACCCCCCAAGCGCTCCTCCTCTTGCCCGACGTAGAGCTCGATGAAGGCAATGGTATTGCTCACGTCTTGGTCGGTGAGGTTGGCAAAGTTGATGTCGTTGACCTGAAAGCCCACGTTGGACGTGACGCTGTACCCTAGGTACTGCACCCGGTTGGTGTACTGCACGGTGAACACCTTGCCGATGAAGTCGTCGATGTACTCGGGCGGCAGCGGGTCTGGGATCGCCTCGGCATTGCGGAAAATTATGGCCTCCACCCCGACCTCAACGCGGCTTCGCGTCAGCACCGGGAACACGGCCGACAGGGAAAAAATTTCGCTTAATTCGTTGATCTCGAGCAGGACGGTGCGCGGTTGGGTGCGCTTGCGCCACATGTTTTTCCAGCGCGGGATCAAGGTGACGTTGCGCCCAATGGAAAACGGATAGTCCGCCTTGTTGATCACGCCTAAGAACGCGCTGTCGCGGAGGCGCTCGGCCGCTTGGTCGCGCTGCTTGAAGTGATCGAGGCGGAACTTGTTGGTAAAGGTCAGGTTGCCGCGGGTGTACTTGTAGCCGACGAAGCTCTGATTGACGATGGTGTTTTCGGTGATTAGGGGGTCGTCAAAAGGCTGCAAGCCGCCAATGGAGCCGGGGCGCTGCACCCATTGCAGCAGGTTGTCGGCGATGTCGTCTTCGACGAACTTGAGCATGTGGAAGACCTCGAACTTGCCCGTCCTAGCGACATTGCGCACTGCGCTGAGCAACGCGTACGCGGCTGTTGACCGCTCTTCGCCGGCGATCAGCCACTCGCGGTTGCGACCTACGGTGATATTGATGCCCGGATAAATCTCAAGGCCTCCGTACGCGTTCCAGCCGCGATGGCCCTTGCGGTAGGGATAGTCGGCCTCGTCGTCGTTTTCAAAGCGATCCACCACGGTGTTGTGGTTCATATCGACGCCGAAGAGGAAGTCGGGCGGGTCGATGTAGTGGCGCAGGAACGGCTCTTCGTAGTCCGGGGTGAGGTTGGAGTTTTCGTTGAAGTCCGAGAGCAGGTCGTTGTTTTCGTCGAGCCCGGGGAAGACGGCGTTGTCGCCTGCATCGCCAAAGCGCGGCCAATCCACGAGCTGGTCTTGATCGTCGTTGTCGTCGATGTACTCGAACCAGTTCTGCCGCTGATTTTCGTAATCCACGACATCGTTTTGGTCGGTGATGTACCCGCGCGTGGTGTACCCGTAGTCCATGCTGAACACTTCGCCGTAGCCAAAGTAGCGGCCCGTGCGGCGCGTGGCGTTGACAAACCAAGCATCGGCCGTGCGGTCGCTCTTTTTGAGGTTGCTCAGTTTCTGGATGTTGATGTTGGGATAGCGCTGAAACTGGGTATTGCGCGCAAATTCGCCGCGCACCTCCACCCCCCAGACATCCTCGACGACCAGATCTACGCTGGCAATTTGGTTGGCCGAGGGCAGCCCATAGTCAAAGCGGACGACGCGCTGGTTGGTGTTGTCGCGCACATTGCCTTCGGCGCGGGTGATCGGCAAAAAGATGGGCTGGCCGTTGATATTCGTCTGCAAGTTGGAGGTTATCTCCACTCGGTAGTCATTGGAGAGCACCATGGCAAAGCTGACCTTTTGCACCACCAGCGGGTCGGGCACTCGGTAGCGGAGGAGGATCGGGGCCTCTTCGAGGGCTTCGAGAAAGCCCTCGCGCTGGCGGCCCCCCTCAATGGTGGGATTAACGGAAGTCTCTTGGCCATCGACGATCATCTGCGCCGAGAAGAACAGGGCACCGGAGCCATCGCCGGGCGAGTCGTCGGCAATGCGGATGACGATTTCGGTGACGTTGCCCGAATTCTGGCTGCTGGTCAGCAAGCCGGCGCGCGAGTTTTCCGAGAAATTGCTGCTCGCCGAGCCGAAGTTCGTATTGACATACGTGGCCCCTAAGCTCATGAAGTCGCCGATTTGGGTAGCACCGCGCAGGCCGATGAAGTTGGTGAAGTCCGTGTCTTGCACCCGGTTGGAACCCTGTACTGCCCGCACGGGCTGATTGACGCGCGACAGCAGGACCGTGGTCTCGTACTTGTCAGACGCAAAGTCCCATTGGACGCCGTTGAAGCGCGAGCGGCTGAAGGTCAGCGGGGTCAGGGTCGTGCGGATCTGATCGCCGATGGTCAGAGCGGAGTAGTACTGGCCCTTGGAGTCTGCGGCTACGACTAGGTTTTGGAAATAAGCGTTGAATTTGGCGTCTTTGAAGACCGTGCTGCCGAAGGCGAGCGGCTGCTGCTGACGCCACTCGTAGATGCGCCAGCCACGGGTGACCCAGTTGCCGAAAATGTCGTACTGGCCCGTGCCCTCTAGGTGCGTGGAGACGTAGCGCTGATACGGTTCCTTGGCGTAGTTGGTGTACTTGTAGCCTCCCCAGTGGTAGATGTAGTAGAGATCTTGGGGCACGTACCACTTGCGCAGGGTTGGGATCAGGGGGTCGAAGCCCTCGATCCTAACCTGCGATGTAGCGCCGCGCTCGCGCCCCGGGGTCGCCGCTTGGACGCTGGACGCCGCAACGGCTAGGACCAGCAGGGCAACCCCCCAGAACATAACTTTGTGCATAACAACTCTCCCTTAAAAGCGTTTTTAGTGGTCGGTGGTCAGCGCGGTGCGGGGACTGGCCACTAATCCATCAGTACACTACGGCAATGCTCCGCATCTGCGTGGCGATGCCGGCGTCGGTAGCGGCCTTGAGGCGCAGCAAGTACATACCCGGGGGCACGGTGCCGGCGGCGTCGCGGCCGTCCCAGCTAACTTGGTTGGGACCAGAGCGATCGCGGGCTTGGTAGAGGCGATGCACCGGCCGGCCGCTCAAGTCGTACACGACGACCTCAACTTCGACCTCGTGGGTCGCCTTGAGCAGGATGTAGTCGAGGGTGATCTGGTCGTTGATGCCGTCGCCATTGGGCGTGATTACCGCGGACGAGAACGCGACGCCGGTAAAAAGATCGTCGTCGATGCGGGCACTGACGACGAGCGTGTTGTCGGCGACTTGAGCGGCCGCGTCGCCAAAAGCAACTCGCTGCGGAAACGCATCGGACTGGCTGTCGGCGACCTCGCCGCGAAATTCCGTGCCCGAGACGGTCACCAAGCTGGCGAAGCGCACGGCGACTTCTTGGCCGCTGCGGGTGATGCGCTCGTCCGGGAAGCTCACCTGTAGGCGGCCCAAAGCGGACGCCGCGGTGAAGTTGTCGAGCTCGACGCCATCGACGCGCACCCCCGTGGTGCGGGCGGCAAACGGAGTGTGGATGATCACGGTGTCAAAGCCGCGGTGGCCGCTCGAGACGACCGAGCGCAGGTAATAAGTAAATTCGTTCTCCTGCCCGAGGATGGCCGTGGCCGGACTGATTTCGGCGATGACCGAGTCGGCCAGCGCCGGCACCGTGTAGTTGAAGACCACTGAGTCGATGACGGCTTTGTCGAGCAAGCTGCTCGACAGGAGCTTGAATTGGAACTGGAGATAGCGCCGGTTGTCCGGCGAATTGAGCGGGGATGCGAGGGGTTCGGCGTAGGGCGGGGACCACGCACTCCAGTCGCGGTCGTTTTCGCGGACCACGCCGGCGTATGAAGGGTCGAGCGTGCGGTCGAAATCCGCGAGGGCCACTTCGGCCAATTCCCCGGGAATGCCCGTTTGGCGGAAGTAGAGCGAGTCCGTGGCGACAAAGCCGGTCTTGGTGCTGAACTGGGCTTGGGCGCTGCCGTCGATGCGGCTGTACACATCGACTGGCCCGAAGTTGGCCGCTTCACCGAGATCAATCACTTGCGATATGTACTGGGCAAAGGGCGTGACGCCGACGCCAAAAACTTCGAGGTCGCCCATCTGGAAGCCGCGTTCGCCCGTGCTGCGCAGCCTAAAAAAGCGCACCTGCGTCGGCGGGAAGCTCAGGTCTAGCTCGGGCAGGCCGTGCGAGCGGTCTTGTTCGATGAGCGCGTACACGGGGTTGCCGCCGACAAAGTTGAGCGAATCGCCGTCGTTGACGTAAAACTCGTACCCGCGCAGGGAGCGCTCGTCGTCGTTGAGGACGCCGCGCAACAGGCGGATGCGATGCAGGACGAAAATCGCGCCCATATCGACTTTGAGTTCGGCGCCGTTGGGATTGGTGTACACGCGCCAGCCCGTGGTGTACTTGCCGTCGATGAGTTCGTTGAGTATCTGGTTGGAGCGCGCCGCGGCCGTGAGCACCGAGGTGGTCGCGCTGCCGCCGAGCTCCTTGATGCGCGGCAGAATGTTTTCTTCGGGGTCGGCCTCCAGTGGCGAGAGCGTCCCCGCGTCGGTGACTTCGAGTGCGTTGAACACGAGCGAGTTGCTCTCCCACTCCAGCCCATCGCCGCCTATTTTGAGCCGTTCTGCGGCCGCGGCCGGAGTGCTGCATCCCATCGCTAGAAAGGCTAATGCGAGTGCGGCACGGGTCATGGCTGTTCCTTTTTGCTATAAGGTGGCAACGCACGCCTCCTCAGTAGGCCACCGGCACGATCCGCTGCACCGTCTCGGTCTGGGAGTCGCCGGCAATTTCGATTTGCACTAGATAGGTCCCCGGCCGCACGAGCGCACCGGTGCCGTCGCGGCCGTTCCAAGTGAAGCGATAGCGCCGTGCGAGGCCATCGCCGCTGTCGAGGACGCGCACTTGGCGGCCGGCCAAGTCGTAGATGTGGACCCGGATGGGCCGCGGCGTCACCAGCTTGAGCGCGTCGAATTCAATGGCCAGCTCGTCGCCGACCCCGTCGCCATTGGGCGTTAGCACGTGCGTCGACAGGACGACGTTGGCCAGCAGGAGGTCATTGACCGGCAGTTGCACCGAGACGGATTCGCTCGGCACATCCGCTTTGGCGTCGCCTTGGTCGACGAGCTGGCGCACGTCGGTGCCGAGGTTGCTGTTGCCGAGGAAGAGGTCGAAGCGCGTCTGGTTTTGGTAAATGGTACTGCTGAACGACAGCTCGATTAGCTGGGAGCGGCGGATTGTGGCCGGTAGATCGACGACAAACCCCTCGGCGACCGCGGTGATTGCGGCCTCCACCGGCTCGTCAGCCAACTTCAGGCCAGTGAAATCAACGGGCACGGACGCGGTCATGGTCAGGCGGTTAAAGCCCTGCGAGCGCCCGCCAAATATCGGCAGGACGAAGTACGTAAAGTCCTTTTTGACGCCCGGTTCAACTTGGCTGGGGAAGACCTCGGCGCGGGTTTCGAGGGCAATGGGATTCTCCGCGTTTAAGTGCAGGGCATTGAGCGCCGGCACTGCGTTGGGATCGTCCGAAATCAGGCGCAGGTCGAGCTGGACATAGCGGCGCGGCGAGGGCGAACTAAAGAGCGCGCCCGAAGTTACGTACGGATCGCTCCAGACGCTCCAGTGCGGGCCGACGGAAATCGCGACGTGGGTCGGCCCGCGCAGGCTCTTGGGCGTCTTGTTCCACTTCCGCTCGGTGATCTCTTTACCCTTCTTGTCGAAGTAGTGAATGTTCTCTACTACTTCATCGCCGGTGCGGCTACGCAGCTCGATGCGCGTGCCGGGCGGTACGTCGGCGTCCCACTCGACCGAGGTCAGGGCCTTGGCGGCACCAAGGTCGAGGATCGGCGAGGTTAGCTGCAACTCGGCTGGAAAGCCCGCGCCGTAGATCTGGAACTCGCTAATCAGGGCGAAGAGGCGGTAGGTGCCGTGGGTGCCGCTGCGCTCGCCGCCGTGGCGGGAGGAAGGAAAATAGTGCTTGATGTAGCGAATTTTTTGCAAGTCGAATTGGTGGTCGAAGTTGCGGATAGTCGTCTCGTTCAGGGGGCTGTCGTCGACAAAGGCGATCTCGTGAAAATTCAGGGTGCCGTCCGGGGCGATTGAGCCGTCGGAAGCGAGGAGCTGATACCAGAAGAAGTTGGCGTAGCGGCTGCGAATCCGCGACGGGGCCCCGGCCGGTTCGCCGATGATGCGGATCTGGTCAATCCAGTAATGGGCCCCTAGGTCGAAAATGATGCGATTGAAGATGTCGAAGCCGGTTTGGGTCTGGTGGTAGGTCTGCATGCCCCAGTTGGTGACGATGTCGCCGTCAACCATGTTCTCGCCGCCGGAGAGCACGGCCTGCAAGTCGGTGATGAGTTCGATGCTGCCGCCGCGCTCAATGATCCCGAGGGAGATGTTGTCGCCGATGGTGGAGACCGCAATCTCGGCCAAGCCGGCGCCCGCGACGAATTTGGACAGCTCAATGCGAATGATGCGGACTAGGCCCGAAGATTCCTTGAACTCGCGGACGGTGCCCTCGACAAAGCCGCCGCCAATGTCGTCCGAGCCGGCCGCGCTCAAGCCCAAGGTGCGCTGGCGGGGGTCGAGCACGAGCTCGTGGCTCTCGTTAAAGCCAATTCCCTTGGAGAGGCCGTAGCCCAAGGTGCCTTCCACGGGCACGAGGGCGTTGGTAAAGAACTGCTCGCCGCTCGACAGCAGGACGTTGAAAAACTCAAAGGGCGGCGCGGCCTCGTCGAAGGAAATGACGATCTCGGAGGCCGTCACCAAGCGGCCCAAGTCGAGTTCGATATAGGCGTTTTCAATGCCGTCGGCCGGGTCGGGCGACCAGCTAGTGGCCGGGTCGCCATCCATGATGCGGCCAGCGTCGCGGGCGTTGCTGCCGACGCTGCGGATGCCGCCGCCAAAGTGCTCGGCATTGCGCACCGCGTCGATGTTTTTGCGGACGGGCACGGGCTGGATGCGGCCGGTCGCTTGTAGTTCCACCGCACCGACTGGGTGCGTCCACTCTTGCCAAGCCGAGCGGGAGTCAAACGAGACCCGCTCGCCCAAGGCGAAAGTGCCCAACGCCATAACGAGACATAGTGCGCGAGTGATTGTCATAGCCGTGCTCCCTTAGCCCGGGCCGCGGGCCGCGCGCTCAGTACGCCAACCCCACCAGCAGCGACCGCTCCTCAGAGCCAGTATCCGTATCAATGGAAAGCCGCAGGATGTAGAGCCCGGGCGGCGCAATGGTGCCGCTCTCGTCCAAGCCGTCCCAAGTCACGCGCTGCGGCCCGTTGAGCGCGCCGCTTTTTTGCAAGTGCCGCAGCGGGCGGCCGGCGAGGTCGTACACGATTAGATCGGCGGGCACCTGCGAGAGGGCACGCAGCAAGATATAGGACACCTGCAGCTGGTCGTTGACCCCGTCGCCGTTGGGGCTGAAGACCGGCGGGTCAGCCTGCAACTCGAGGACGAGCTCTTGGCGCAACGCGCCTTGGATGGACAGGCGGTCGGCCTCGGCCTCGGGGGTGGCGTCTCCGGCCACCACGTCTTGGCCGAGTTCGCCGGTCTGGCTGTCGAAAACTTTAGCGAAAAAAGTGGTGCCATAGACGGTCACCATGGCCTCGAAGCGGATGCGCAAAAGCTGGCCCGACTCGGTCACGCGGTCGTCGGTCAATTGGATGGCCAGCCTGCTCTCGTCTTGCGCGTCCTCTTCGCTAAAGGACACGGGCGCTCCGTCTAGCTCGACGCTGTTGACCACCGCCTTAAAGGGCGTGCGAATCTCCACGCGGTCGAATCCGTCGTTGGCCGGGCCGAAAGTCGAGCGAATGTAGTAGGAGAAGGTGTTGCTCTCGCCGAGGGGGACCGTCGCCGGCGTGACTTCGGCCGTCAGCTCTTCGGCCAGCGTCGGGACCGAATAGTCAAAGGAGAGCGAATCGACAAGGGCCGACTGGCGCGCGTCCTCGGACGAGAACAACAGGCGGAACTGGACGTAGCGGCGGTTGCCCGGGGATAGAAGATCGCCAAAGAAATCCTCATAAGGGGCCGACCAAGGGCTCCACTCGTCGATGTTGTCGATAATCGCGCCCTTGTTGGACGAGGTCAGATCGTCGTACTCTTCGGCCGCCTCGGGCGAGCCGATCGGCAAGATGGGCTCTTCCTGCCGGTCCTCGCCCTCAAAGACCTCGGTTTTGCGATAGTAAATTTTGGGGTCGGGCACCGTGCCCGTGCGCGTCTGCAATACCACGTTGGTCAAGGGGTCGAAGCGGGTCTGCAAGCGAAGTTGGCCGAAGTTGGCCGCCTCGCCGAGGTCAATGACTTGGGACAGATAGCTGCCGGTGGGCGCGAAGCCATCGCCAAAGACCTCGACTTCCTCGATGATGAACTCTTGGCCCGAGCGGCTAATTAGGCGGATGAAGCGCACGAACTGGAGGGGGATGTGCGCGTCGATATTCGATTCGCTCTGTTCGAGGTTTGCGCTGACTTGGTTGATGAAGGCGATCGGCCGGTCCTCGCGCAGTTGCGCGGGGTCGCCGTCGTGAACAAAAAGCTCATAGGCGCGGAGGAAGATGTCGGGGTTGCCCTGAAAGCGAATGCGGTTGATCGGCAGGATCGCGCCCAAGTCGATGAACATGGAGGTGCCGTCGGGGCGTCGCTCGCGGGTGACGCGCCAGAAGGTCTCGGCATTGCCGTCGGTGAGCAGGCCGGTCAGATCCTCGCGCGACTGTGGCGAGGAGATGTTGCCACCCCGCCGCTTCAGAGTGAGGATTTCGACGGCATTGGTGGTCGAGTCCACCACGGCCGGGAGCAGGCCGGAAGCGGCGGTGGTGAGTCCGGTCAACTCGCCGACGTCGTCCCAGGCAAAGCCAGAGCCTCCCGCGGTCCACACTTCTACGGCACCGGCCGCCCTAGCGCCCAACGCAATGCAGATCAACAACTTAAATCGCCATTTGAACATAGCGCGTGTCGCCTCTCGCCCCCATAGACAAAATAAGGGGAGGGGAATCCATTCCCCCTCCCCTCGTGAACGTACTTAAGACGAAGACTGCGAAAGTCGGTTTAGAGATCTTCGCCTACCAGCGACTTGATTTGGCCCCAAGAGCTTCCCTCAATCGCTGTGTCTGTGTCCACCTCTTCAATCGCCGTCAGGAAAATGTCGGGCATGCCGCCGCTGTTCATAAACTGCTCGGCCATGCTGTACTGGGCCTGCCAGAAGAAACCGTTCTCGCAGCACTCCTCCGAGAGCGGATCGTTGCCGTTGGCGTTGAGCCCTTCGTCGGCGTCGTCAACCGAGATCGACATGCCAATGGTCTGCTCGGCCGCGAGCGTCCACACCGTGCTGGCGTCTGGGCCGCCGCTGATCGAGATCGGGTCCATGAGCTCGGCGCTGAACTCGTAGTAGTACTCTTGGCCTTGGTTGACGTGACCGGCCTCCACGAAGTCCGTGTGGGTCCACCAGAAGTTCAGGGCGTCCTGCTCGAAATTGGCCAATGCGCCGTTGTACATCTGGACGCGCGAAAACTGTTCGGAGAAGCTCAGGCACATCTGGTAGGCCGGCTGCAAGTCTTGGTCGTTGGGTGCCGAGTACGGGCCGCCGCCTTGATTGTCGGGATCGAAATGCACTTCGCAATTGTCGTCGCGGAAAGTGCAGGCGGGGTTCTTATCGACGATCAGGAAGTCGTCGTGGACGTGAATCATGGCGTGAACGCGGTTGTTGGCATCGCTCCAGCCAATGATGAGGTCGATAAACAGGTCATCAGCGTCGTCGGCGCCGCCGGTCAGCGGATTCATGTCTTCAATGGTGACCTCAAAGCTGCGATCGACCCAAGCCCAGTCGGCGTTGTCGCCATCGATGGTGGGCAGGGCGTTGCCGGGGATACCCACGGCGAAAAAGAGCGGTACTTCAGCCGGCTCCTGCGCGAAAGCAGCACCAGCGACGAGCAAAACGCCTAGAGTCAAAGCTAGGACTTTGCGCATTGTTAAATCCTCCTCGATAGTTATTATATTGATAAATAAAAAAAGGTCCGCCACAGGGCTTTAGCGGGCGGAATTGCGAGGTTGCTCAAAGGTGTAGCGGTTGGTACTTCGTGCCTCCTTTCCTCGGGGATTTTTAGGGTCATTTTTCTCATAATAGTCGGGTAAACAAATAAATATGAGCTTGCTTGTCAAGATTTTTTAGCAATGGTCTTTAATACACGCCAGTAATCGCCGTAACGGGCTGCTACCAACCCTGCGCCGCGCAACAAGTTCACCGGCACCTTGGAACAGCCGACCACGAGAGCAGTAGGATTAATGCCCATGCCTTCTTGTGAAGATAGTGTAGAAGCAGGGCTTTCTTTTTTGGAAAAAGCCCGTTGTGTCGCTGAACTCTACACGCCGGCTGCCGTTTCCTTCGCGGCAATCAAGTGTACGCTGCCGCGGCGTCCTGTGTCGGTAGTGCCTCGAGCGTTTTGCCATTAGGTCAAGCTCCCTAGCTCTTAGTCGTCTCCCAACTGGCGGGCTACTGCGTCCTTGTTGGGCGGGTGATCTCGGTCGGGACAAAGGGAACGTGCAACAAGGCGGCGGCTTGCTGTTGGGCGTCCTCGCCTCGGCGGTCATAGCGGGTGGTCGTCGTGGGGCTAGCATGGCCTGCGTTGCGCTGCACAACGGCCAAGTCCGCCCCTGCTGCCAGCATCTCGCTAACGTAGGTGCGCCGTAGATCGTGCGGGCTGCACTCTTTGATGTTGGCCTGTTTGCAGCGGGCTTTGAGGCGGTTCATCAAAGCCTGTGACGTCATCGACGAACCAGCGGCAATCGTGCCGCCCTTGGTAACCGGGCATAGGATGGGGCCTGGCATACAGCCGCGTAGCTTCAGCCATGCGGCAAGCGCGGCTTGGCCGCCGCTAGTAAAAAAAACCTTCCGCTCCTTGTTGCCTTTGCCGATAACTCGCAACGCGCCCGAATCGGCGTCGTACTCGGCTACAGTCACGGCTACCGCTTCGGAACGGCGCAAGCCAGCCCCGAACATCAGGGCAAAAGCGGCCGCGTCTCGCGCACCCCCGGTCAAACCGTCGGCACATGCGGCGAACAAGGCGCGAAGCTCCTCCGGCAAAAGAGCGCGGCCGGCGGGCAATCTTGCGCCCTTAACGTTGGGCACGTCGGCGGCGCGGATGTAAGTGTCAGTGTCAAGCAAGCCCAAACGCCAAGCGGCCTTAAGTACACCCCGAACCGCTGATAACATCTTGTTGACCGAATTGGGCGCGTACTCGGCGGCCAACATGGAGCGTAGCGCGGCAAGGTGTTCGTAGTGCATGGCGGCCCAAGGCCACGTTTCGCGGGTAGCTTCCATGCCCAACTGTGCGCTTAATCGCCGTGCTACGGTGTCGAGGGCAGATGCCATACCAACTCGGCTGGGGCCTTCCGAAAGAGACGCCAAGTAAATTTGAACCGGGCGGGGGTCGGCGGGCGTTGAGGGTAAGGTCTTCGTCGAGCTTAGCGGAGAAGTATCCAGCGCGGCGTCGAGGGCGAGGGCTAAAGCGGTCACTAGTCGTTCTCCTGTGGTGGTGTAGATGAAAGCCTCGGCTAGCACTTCGACAAGCTCAGTGCCAGCCGGGGCGGTGGAGCGATTAATTTTGCACCTTCAGCAGGATAGTCCTCAACAAGCCCACCATGCCGAATTGAATGCCGACGAGCCAACGGAAGGCTGCTGCATGATCGTTTCTCCTGAGTGGATGGGCCGGGGCGAGAGACAAAGCTCCGGCCGTGGTGGCTATTCGAGAAAAGCGCGTCCACGGTGCCGGCTAGCCGGGAGGCGTCGGCGTACCGGTTGGCCCTAGCTGCCACGCCTGCCGCATCCCTTCCGAAGCGTAGCGTTGACTCGGAGGCTATCGGCGATTCTCGGTGCGGCAACACTCGCGGGGCTTTTTTGTGCTGCCCTCTCCAGCGCAATCAACGTTCTGATAATTATCAATATAATAACTATCGAGGAGGATTTAACAACGCGCAAAGTCCTAGCTTTGACTCTAGGCGCGTAGCTCGTCGCTGGTGCTGCTTTCGCGCAGGAGCCGGCTGAACCATGGGTTAAATAACTCTAGGAGCAAACGCGATGGATTTAATATGGAAGTACTTACTTGCTGGACGAGTTTTCGCAGTCTGGATAAGTGTGTTATTTGTGTTGTCGATACTTGTTCTCTCAAACGGTTGTACTCCCGAGGAGAATGTAGTTCTACCGGGGTCGTCGGCATATCGGCTGGAGTTCAGTTCGATGGATACGATGCGATTCAGTACAGGCGGTGAGGAGGACTGGGTCATCGCCGATATTCGCTCGGCTATACGAGACCAAGCTGGCGATTTTGTCTTCGTTGATTACAACAGAAGGGAGGTATGGAAGACAGACCAATCTGGGGTTCGAATTGGCCCTATTGGAAGGAATGGAGGTGGTCCGAAAGAATATAGGAAGCCACTTTGTATCTCTATAGATCCCGAGGGCAACTACGGTATTTTCGACCGGCATGGTGATCGACCTCAGGTTTACAGTCCTGACAATGAACACTTGAAGACGATCCCCTAAGTACACGACAGTAAAATGGGTTCATATTGTCGGTTGATTTTAGGTTGGTCTCGTGCTTGGTGTATGATCTGTGTGAGTTGGTCTACTCCTCGTCGAAAGAGGCTTATAGCTCTTCGTCCATGTTTTTTTATTGGGATGGGTTTTCTTTGATGGAGTTGCTGTCCTACTAGCAGGGCCCACAGCAGCGTCCATGCCAGCAGTCCCAGCAGTAACTGTATGCGTTGAGGATGGGTCATGTGGGTATCTTCGAGATGAAATCCTCTCGATTTCAAACAAGCAAACGTCGTCTCAATCGCCCAGCGCTGTCCATAGAGCGCCAGTACCTGTTGGAGGTCGGTTCGGTTGGTAATCAGCAGGATGCGTTCGCCGCGGGCGGGGCGGTGGCACACCAGATTCAGCGTCAGGCCGCTATAGAGGGTCGTCTGTGGATAGTATCGGGTGGAGCCTCGGGGCATCCGTTCATTAAAGGTGGCCGCATAGCGCCGCCGACCATCGTCGAGCGTAAGCGAGGTATGGCCGCTCAGGCGGATGACAAAATCGACCGGCTGCTCCAACAAAAAGGCAAACCACTCTCGACCGATAAACTCGCGGTCGGCGACTAAACAACAGACGCTGGCATCCAGATAGGTCCATACTTGGGTCAGCAGGTGTTTCCGTGCGTCGGTATGGGAGTTGCCCGGCTTTTGTAACGACTGATAGGCCAACGGAATAGACACCCCTTGGTAGACTAAGCCGACACATAACAGATTCAGATCGGTGCGACCCAACTGCCAATGGGTTCGATCCATGACCAATACCTGGGGCTGGCCGGGGCCCACGAGCTTGGAGACGATCAACTCGGTAAACACCGCCGGGGAGAATGCGCTGCTGAAAAAACGCTGGAGGCGGCGATAGTGACTATCTATTTGCGCCATGCCGGGCAGACTACACGCCAGTTTTCTCAGATTGACCGAACGCACTTGCATCAGCGCACACACCAAGCCACTAATCAGGTCAATACGGTGGCGCGTGAGGGATACGGACCCTTGCATGAGGGCTTGCTTTAGCCTATGAATAAGCATGGTACAGTTCCTGTATTTAAGATTTAGATGCAATCTGGACGATTACAAATAAAGGAACCTCTGATCAAGTCAGCTTTTGTAGCTAAACAGAAGCATCGGAGTGTTATATTTACTTACGAATGGGAAAAGGGCACTCTTTCAGGGATGGTTTCTACCCGTTCCTCGTCCCGATCACAGATCGGGACGGACTGCTCCCTACCTCGCGGCCAAGGCGCTACGCGCCAGATAGAAATTAGCCAGGGCAAACAAGGTAAAGACTTGGGCGGCGTTTTTGGCTAACCCTCGGTAGCGCACCTTGCGATAGCCCCACAGGTGTTTGATGACCCCAAAGGGATGTTCGACCCGGGCTCGGACGCGGTTGCTCTTTTGGTTAAACGAGTGATCGGCACAGGTCAGTTTCCGGCTGCGGCTGGCTTTGCGAAGCACCCGCCACTCAATACCATCCGATTCGGCGGCGTCTTTGCGTTCGGCACTCGCATAGGCTTTGTCGCCATAGATCACCTGTTCTTCGCCGTGTAAACAGTCGTCCATCACTTCCGAATCATGCACCGAGGCTGGGGTCACCACGACGCTATGCACACGCCCCTGCCGATCACTGCCCACATGCGCTTTGAGGCCAAAATACCACGTCGTCCCTTTCTTCGTATGCGCCATCTCCGGGTCTCGTGCTTGGTCCCGGTTCTTCGTCGAAGCCGGCGCGTGAAGGATCGTCGCGTCCACCATCGTGCCTTCGCTGAGTAGCATACCCCGCTCCGACAAATACGGCGCGGTGCATCGAAACAGGGCTTCCGTCAAACGATGCTTTTCTAAGAAGTGGCGGAACTTGCAGATCGTCGTCTCATCCGGAATGCTATCCAACGTCACACCCGCAAAGCGGCGCATCGATTCGACATCATACAGACTGTCCTCCATCGCCGGATCACTCAAGCCATACCATTGCTGCATGAAATAGATGCGTACCATCACCTCGGCGGGGATCGGACGACGGCCCTTCCCCGGTTTGGGATACTTCCTCAGAATGGGTTGGAGCAGGTACTCCCACGGTAACAGGTCATTCATCTCCGACAGAAAGCGTTCTTTGCGGGTGGTTTTCTTCTTGTAAGTGTAGGCTTCATCGGAAAAACTGAGTTGAGGCATCGCAATATGTCTCCTTTTTCCTTATAGTATGGCCGCCCAAGGAAAAACTCGCAAGAGACTTAATCAGAGATTCCCTGAATATAAAATCCATTTGAGCGAAGCCGAAGAAAAGCTTACTATGGCAACGATAAGAGGCGAGTTTGAGCATGGCCAACTCGCGGTTAACCATGTATTTGATCGCCAAAAAAGAAAAATAAGACTTGATGGTTTAATCGATAAAGATGGAGCGATCATCGTAATTGTGGAGCCAGGCTATTGTAGTTCCTGGTATGAGGAAACTTTGGGCTTCTGGAATGATGTGAAAGTGGATGCGGCGGATATCGAGATTAAGCCTGTCTTCGTAGCCATCAACCCCCCCAAATTTTCCATGCGTGAACTGCAATTGTTCAGAAAAACATATCTCTCTAACAACGAAATATATACACTACCGCTGGCGAGTGCGCCAGACAGAATCAAGCTCTTAACCAAACACAAAATCGCAAAAATCCTGATATTGTTTGTTGTCAATTATTCGTTCGTAGTTGAAGCATTTTCACTTAATAAATTTGATAAGCAAGATCACGAATCTTTCCTTGAAATGGTGGAGATGTATTTTCAGCTAAGTACACGACAGTAAAATGGGTTCATATTGTCGGGCGTATTTAGGTTGCTCGCGTGCTTGGTGTATGATCTGGGTGAGTTGGTCTAATCCTCGTCGAAAGAGGCTTATGGCTCTGCGTCCATGTTTTTTTATGGGGCTGGGTTTTCTTTGATGCACCTGCTGGCCGACCAGCAGGCCGTCGTGGCCGTGATGGGTTTTGCCATGGTGGGCAAGACCCTGTGGACTTTGCGCGGGGTTAAGTACGCGGGCGACGACGGAGGGCTACCCGAGGGGCGCGGCGACCTCCTCATCCCCCTCGCCTTGGGCATCTGGGCGGTGAGCACGCTCGGCTTCGTGGTCTTGGTGTGGTATTTGGTGCCGGAATTTCCCTGGTGGGTCAGCGCGTTCTTCGGCTTTGTGTGGACGCCGATTTACTCGAAGCTGTTTCAAAACTAGCGTCGGGTCGCATCAAGGATCGTCAAGTGCCTTCGCATGGAGCGTTTTTCATAGGGCGAGACGCTTTTGAGCCGACGCTTTTTCTTCACACAAGGAACCGAATCCGGAGTTTTGGGACCACTTCTCGTACATCGGGGGGCGCATGATCTGACCGGCTCGCCGCGGGCCTCCCTCTGGTCAAAGAGCAGCTACGCAAGGCGCGGCAACGGGCCGGACTAGCTCCCCCAACTCGCGGGCCTCGCGCCGACGGGTCAACCTACGACCTCGCCGATTTTTTTAGTCCCCTTTTCTCCCCCAACAGACCACCACCAACACAATCCTTGCCGTCCCGCGGGCGCGGATTACCATAAGGGACGCGGCAAGGGGCACGGACCAAAGTTACCACGCAGAGAGGCTCTGCGGTCCTGCCACTGATTTTTTGCCTGCGAAGACAGAAATAGCCTGCTGCGTCCGCTCTTGGTCCTCATAGTCCTGCGGTCCTGCCACTGATTTTTTGCCTGCGAAGACCCTAGTAGGCTACGGAAATGAGCGCTTGCGCTTTCTCGTCGCCCGCGTCGCCCGCGACGAGAACTTCGAGCACGTACAAGCCCGGGGCCACGCGCTCGCCGCGGCTGTCGCGGCCATCCCAGATGATTTCTTGTGGGCCGGCGCGGCTGTCTTGGCTGCGGTCGTACAGCGGGCGACCGGCGAGGTCGTACAGGCGCAGGCGCAGGGGGCGCGGTGCCAGCACATTGACTAGCGAGACCTCCAGCGTCAGTTCGTCGTTGATCCCGTCGCCGTTGGGGGTAATTGCCTTGGACGAGAGGGATATATTGGCGAGTAGGTCCCGAGAGACCGGCAGGCTGACGATGTTGGTGTTGCTCTCGATTTGGTCGGTGGCGTCGCCCGGGTCCACCCGCTGGCGCACACTCTCGTCTTGGCGGCTGTCCTGCAAAAAGACGTCGAAGCGCGTCGATTGCCGGAATACGGAAGATTCAAATTTTAGCTCGATGAGCTGGTCGGTGCGGATGCGGTTGGGCAGATGGACTAGGAAACCGCTTGCAGTGGTATCTATCTGCGCGTCGAGCGCGGCCCCGTTGCGCGAGACGCCCACAAAATGCACGGGCGCGGCCGACTCCACGGCGAGGCGGTCAAAGCCAATAGCGTTTTCCGGCCGCAAGTAATAAGTAAATTCCGTCAGCATGCCCGGCAGGGCCTGCTGCGGAGCAATCTCGCCCAGTACTCGGGCGGCGAGAGGTTGGGTAAAATTGACGGCCAAGTGGCCGAGGGAAGCGCCCACCGCGGGCGAATTAGAGATCATGCGCACGTCGAATTCGAGGTAGCGGCGCGGCGAGGGCGAGAGAAATGCCTCGCCCGAGAAGCTGTAAATGCGGCTCCACGCGCTCCAATCGCCGCCTGCGGCGAGGGTGGTGTCAATGGGGCCTTTGAAACTGGGAATGAGCCTGTTGTACTTCCGCTCGGTGACGATCTTGCCGTTTTTGTCGCGGTACGTGTACGTCTCAATGACCTCATTGCCAGTGCGGGTGCGGAGTTCGATGCGCGTACCGGGCGGTTCGTCGCCGCTCCACTCGATGGAGTTGAGGTTCTTGCCTGCGCCCAAGTCGATTAGGGGCGAGCGGAAGCCGACCTCCGATGGGAAACCCTCGCCAAAAATCTGGATCTCGTCCGTGGTGCCGCCGGCCCCGCAGCCCGGGATCTTGCTTGTACCGCCCACCTCTCCGAGCCGCTGAAGGGAGAAGCAACTAGTGTCCCAGTACTTCCAGAAGATGCGGACGAAGCGCGTCGGCACTAGGTCGAAGTGATGATCGACTAGGCCCTTGGAGGTCTGACTCCCAGGCGAGGCCCCTGAAAAGTGCTTGGTCCACAGGCGGGTGCCATCGGGCGACAGCGAGCCGTCCGAGGTCATAAACTCGTAGAAGCGAAAGTCCCAGCGCCGGGGTGAGACGTAGTGGCGGGTAGTAATGCCGCCGCCAAACCCGGAGCGCACCACCACGCCGCCGATAATCCGCGTTTGATCGACCCAGTAAACCGCGCCCAAGTCGAGGATCATGTGGGCGAGGATGTCGGTGAGGCCCCTAGAGGCCGTGCCAGCACGCCAGCGCTCGTACAAGTCGCCGTCGAACAAAGCCCGCGCCTTGCCCAAAGGCTGCTGGTCGTTACTGGCGAGATTGATGTTGATATCGACCGACCCGCCGCGCTCCAACAGCCCGAGGGCGATATTGTCGCCGATGGTCTCGACCTCGACCTCGGCGAGGCGGGCAGCGGGCACTAGGAGCAGCGGCTCAAAGCGGATGAATTGAATCGGCTCTTCGTCGATTTTTTCTATTTGGTACGTCACCCGATGGTGGCTGTTTTCCTTGAAGCGCTCTTTGACGCGATAGACCAAAGAGCCTTCAATAGGTGCGGCGATAAAGTCGGTCTCGGGCTCGCCGGTCGAGAGCAAGAGGTCGAACAGCGCAAAGGGCGGTGCCTCTGCATCGAAGACCAAAGTAACGCTGTGAGCCGAGACCGCGCGGCCCAAGTCGATCTCGATAAACCAGTCTTCGGGATCGTCCTCTGGGTCGGGGGCCCAGCCGGTCGCCGGGTTGCCGTCGATGACGAAGCGGGCAGCGGCGCGATTGGACCCGGCGTTGCGGATGCCGCCGCCGAATTCGTCCAAATCGCGCACGGCGTCGGTTCCTTTCTCAATCCGGGTTGGCTGGATCACGCCCGACGGCGTCAATTCCACCGCGCCCAAGGGCAGATTCCATTGCCGCCAGTCGCGCGCCGAGTCGTAGCGCAACTGATCGGCCGCTAGCGGATAGCTGCTCAAGACTAAGGCGGCGAGGGCCATGCGAAAATTCATAGAAGCCTTCCTTTGCGCATGTATTGCAGGTAGGGAATAACGAGCGTTATTCCCTAAAAATACCCGCGCCGCGAAACAAGGCAAATGGGCTGGCCGCGGGTTGAAGCGGAACTCCCGCTCTGTTTGTATCTTACCTTACCAACAACCCAAACCAAGTCTTTTCTGGAGATTTTCTATGATCGGTCGAATTGCCCTCTGTGCGCTGATCGCCCTGCCGGTTGGTGCCCAGCACGAGAAAGTCGAGCGGATCGTCAGCCTGCCCACGGGTTGGCCCACCGCCATGGTCCTAGTGCCGGCCGGGTCTTTTCCCCGGGGCATGGAAGGCGAAGCCTTTGACGAGCAGCCCGTGCGCAAAATTTACCTCGACGCGTACCTGATCGACAAATACGAAGTCACAGTAGCGCAATGGGGAGAGTACCAACGCGACACAGGTGCGCTGATCCCGGAGTGGACCTTACAGAATACGGCTGCGCGGCAAAACCACCCCATTACGCTGGTGACGTGGCACGACGCTGCGGCCTTTTGCGGGTGGGCTGGCAAGCGACTGCCCACGGAAGCCGAGTGGGAGCGCGCCGCCCGCTGCGACGACGGCCGCAAGTATCCTTGGGGCGACGGACTCGACGCCTTTCGCGCCAATTACTTCCAGAGCGACGACCCGTTTGAGCGCGGCTTCGGGGCCATCCTCAGCACCAACCCGGTCGGCTTTTTCGATGGTTCCAATAGGGACGGCTACCAAACGCGAGACGGCTCTAGTCCCTTTGGGGCCTACGACATGGTGGGCAATGTCTTTGAGTGGACCAACGACTGGTACCATCCGAACTACTATGCCGTTGGACCAGACGTCAATCCCCAAGGCCCGGACGAGGGCGTCGTCAAGGCCGTGCGCGGCGGCTCGTACGCGGTTGACGCCAGCCACGTGCGGCCCACGTACCGAGCGCGGGACGCACCTGACTTCAAAGGCCCGGACGTGGGGTTTCGCTGCTCGGCCAGCGCCGACCTAGACGCGGGCACCATGCTGCGCCGCGAGACCTGGGGCGTGGTAAAGAGTGCCTCGCTACGCTGGCCCAAAGGAGGGGACGATGAATAAGTTGAGAGTAGTAGTCGCGCTGGCTTTGCTCGCCAGTGCCGCGAGCGCACCGGCACAGGAAGGCGACTTGCGGCAGCGCTTTGGCCTCCAGCCGCTGCCGCCAGTGCCCTATCCCGAGAACAATTCCTACAATCCCGACCGCGTCGAACTGGGCCGCCTGCTGTTCTTCGACCCCATTCTCAGCGGCGAGAAGGACACGGCCTGCGGCACCTGTCACCTGCCGACCTTTGGCCTGGCCGATGGCCTACCGCTCGCGGTGGGCGTCGGGGGCCGGGGCTTGGGGCCGGGGCGGGTGCCTGGGGTTTCGGCGATTACCGGAGATACCATCATTACCGAGCCGCGGCACACCATGACGCTCTTTAACGTCGGCTACAATGGCGACGAGTCCGGGCTGCCCTCGCCCAAGGGCTTCATGCTGTGGGACGGCAAGGATCGCGGCTTGGAGGCCCAAGCGCTGCGGCCGCTCATCGTGCGCGTGGAGCTGCGCGGCGACGCCTATGAGCGCGAGATGGCCGTTGACAGCGTGTTGGCGCGGCTGCGGGGGATTCCCGAGTACGTGGCCCTGTTCGAGCAAGCCTTTCCGGCCGAAGCCGACTCCGTGGCCCGACAACTGCCGCGCCTCGGCTGCGTGCACGACCCGACGCCCTTGCAGTCGGTCATTACGCGCTCGACCTTTGGCCGGGCCATTGCCGCGTTTGAGCGCGAGCAGAATACGGTCAACACCCCCTACGACGCTTACGTGGCCGGCGACGACGAGGCCCTGACGTCAGCGCAAAAGCGCGGGCTTGAACTCTTCCACACCGAGGCGCGCTGCGCCAACTGCCACAGCGGCCCGCTGTTTACGGATTCGACCTTTCGCGTCCAAGGGGTTGAGCAGATTGGGCCGGGCCGGGCGTCAGCTACGACCAATACCGGCACTCCGCGTCCCACCGGCAAAGACGAGGGCCGCTTTCTCAACTCGGGCAACCGCAGCGACATCGGTGCTTTCCGCGTGGTGGGCTTGCGCCAAGTCGCGCAGACGGCCCCCTACATGCACGACGGCGCGTTGGCCACGCTGGAGGATGTCATCGAGTTCTACGATCGCGGCGGCGGCGACGAAGCCACCATTGACCGCGAGAACATCGACCCCGAACTGGTGCCGCTGGGCCTGAGTGCCGAGCAAAAGCAAGACCTGCTGGCCTTCATGCACGCCCTGACCGATTCGACGATAGCGGTTCACGTGCCCGCACGAGTGCCCAGCGGGTTGCGGCCAGCCGGCCTCGAATTGGCGGCCGCGGCCGGGCTCGTGGTCCCGGTTCCCGCGCCGGCGGCCCGACCTGTGACCGTGCGGGTGTTCAATTTTCCCAACCCCTTCAACGCCTCAACCTCGATCTCAGTGGCACTGCCGGCGGCCGGTGAAGTCGATATCGAGGTGTACAATATCTTGGGGCAGACCGTGCGGCGGCTCTTTAGGGGATACCGGCCAGCCGGCGTCTATCAGCTAGCGTGGGATGGACGCGACGAGAGCGGGCGAGCGGCCGCCAGCGGAGTATATCTCGTCTCGGCGCAGATGGGGGGCGAGCGCCACCTAGCGCGGATGACCCTCGTGCGCTAAAGTGCAGCGGCAGATTCTTACCCCTGCGTACGCGGGGGCGCTCGCCGCCCTGCTGCTGTGGGGATGCGGCCGCGAGCCTGATTCTCCCGCCGATCCGCCTCCGCGCCGGCAAGGTCGGACGGCGGTCCGATTCGCCGATGTCACCGCGGCCGCCGGCATCCACTTTAAGCATACCAGCGGTCTTTCCGGGCGGAAGTACGGGGTGGAAGCCCTCGGCTCGGGAGCGGCCTTTTTCGATTACAACGGCGACGGGCACATGGACCTCTACGTGGTCAACGGGGCCGACCTGCCCGGCCATTCATCGCCCCAGCCGCCCGGCAATGCGCTCTACCGCAACCGAGCAGACGGGCGCTTCGTCGAAACCGAGGCCGGGGTTGCCGATAGCGGCTATGGCATGGGCTGTAGCGCGGGGGATTACGACAACGACGGGGACGCCGATCTCTTCGTGGCCAATTTTGGCCCCAACGCGCTCTATCGCAACGAAGGCGATCGCTTCACCGACGCCGCAGCTATCCCAGGCAACGACAGTAGTTGGTCAACCGGCTCGGCCTTTGTCGATTGCGACTTAGACGGCGATCTAGACCTCTACGTCGCCAATTATCTCGATTACCAGTTTGAAACCGATCCCCTCGACGAAAACGGTCGCCTGAAGAAAGATAGACGCCACTACGCCCCCACTGAATACCCCGGCCAGCGCGATTTCCTCTATCGCAATGAGGCCAACGGTCGCTTCGTCGATGTCACCGCAGAAGCCGGGCTTTTAAGCCGCAAAGGGCGCGAGTTGGGCGTCGTCTTTTTCGACTGGGATGGCGATGGCGATCCCGACCTGTTCCAAGCCAACGACGCCACGCCCAATTTCCTCTACCGCAACGACGGGGACGGCTCGTTCAGGGAAATCGGCTTGGCGGCTGGCGCGGCCTACAACGAGGCGGGCAAGCCCGAAGGAGGCATGGGCACCGACATTGCCGATACCGACGGCGACGGCCACTTGGAGATTGTGGTGACCAATTTTCAGTGGGAGAGCAATACCCTCTACCAAAGCACGGGGGGCGGCTTATGGCGCGATCGCTCCACCGCTTCGGGGCTGGGGGGCCCTAGCTTCGACCGCTTGGCTTTCGGGGTTAATTTCTTCGATTTTGACCGCGATGGCGACCCGGATCTCTACGTGGCCAACGGCCATATCGACGACAACATCGCCGATTTCGATCCCGAGGTTTCGCATGGCCAGCGCGACCAGCTTTTCCTCAACGACGGCCAAGGGCGCTTCGCCGAAATCTCCGAGCAAGCCGGTCCTTTTTTTCAGCGCACCATGGTGGGGCGCGGTGCGGCTACGGCCGACTACGACAACGACGGCGACGGCGATCTCTTCGTAGTCAACAGCAATCAGCCCGCCGTGCTGCTGCGCAACGATACGGCGTCGGAAAACCACTATCTCGCCCTGCGCTTGATCGGCACCCATAGCAACCCATCACCTTTGGCTGGTTGTCCATCCTGCTGGCTTGGTTGTGCAAGGCGGCGATTCTGCGCTATGGGGGGGTGCGGCTCTACCGGACGATGAGGCCCTTCTTTTTGGGCCTAGCGCTGGGCGAGTTTTCCGCTTCTGCACTCTGGGTTTTTATTGACGGAGCATTCGGGGTAGAGGGCAATATGATTTTCGTATTTTGAGGGCTATGTGGTAAGGGCGTCCTACGTACCCACAGAAGGGGTCGCGTAGTAAATTCTGAGAAGCGGTCTGCATCACCGCGCCTTTAGGCGCGACAAACCCCCGGCGGACCGCGTTGAGTAGCGGTCCAGCGGCCCTCGGAGGGAGTGGTTGTCGCGGGCGAGACGCCCTCGCTCCTCGATTGCTTGCTGCACACAAGGGACGGTTCGCGGAATTTTCAGACCGCTTCTTCTAGAAGGGGCGCGAAAAGGAAATCCAAATGCAGTACTTGCGCTCGCTCAAGTTGCTCTTGGTCGTGGCGGTCGTCGGCGCGGTGCTCGCCTTTTTTGAACGGCAGCGCACGGCCGAGTACGGGCACCTTTTGGAACGGACGCATGCGCGGGGGCAGCCGCAGCTCAAGGGCACGTCCTTGCAGGAGCTGGCGCAGGTGTTGCTGGAGCTGTACCCAGAGGGTGCCGAAGCCAATCTGCTGATGGGGACGGCCCTAGCCGAGGAGGGGCAGTTGGCCGAGGCCCGGGCGCATCTAGAGCAAGCTATGCAAGTGGACCGGCGCAACTTGCAGCTACTCTTTTTGTACGCACGACTCTTGCTGGATATGGGAGAGGATGTGGAGAAAGTGCAAGCGGTAGTGGAAGAGTTGAGCCGGTACTTTCCGCGCTCGCGGGAAAAGGTGGAGCAGTACTTCGCGGAGGCTTCAAAGGGAAAGATGCGGTTTGGCGGGGATGATCTTTATCATTGAAACCGCGCCCGCTCAAGCCCCGTTGTGCAGGCGATTCTCGTAGATGTGAATCTGGTCGGCGTACTGCTCGTTGAGTTTGGCCAGCAACGCATCAAAGCGCTCATGGGTCAGGTCTTGCAGCAGGTGGGATCGCACCCGGCCCCAGACCTCGTCGAAGCTCTGCTGGCGAGCGGGAATCTTGTTGAGCACCTTGAAAACCGTAAACCCCTGCGCGGTCTTGACCGGGCCGACGATCTGGCCGACCTCAGCGTCTCTGGCCTCCCACCCCAAATTGCCGTACTTGTCGGGGCGCAAAAGCTGGATGCGCCCTTCGGCGCGGCGGATGCGGGTGCTGCGCCGGGAGTAGCGGCGGGCCAGCTCGCCGAGGTCGCCGCCGCGTTCGATGGCGGCCAACAGCGAGTCGGCTTGGGTGCGGGTATCGACGAGGATTTCGAGGATCGAGATCCGCTGCTCGCGCACGTAGAGGTTCTTGTGCGCCTCGTAGTACGCGCGAATGGCCTCTTTGGATGGGTCGAGCGTTTCGAGCACTTTGACTTGGCGAATGCGCTCGACTAGGGCTTGGCGGCGCGTGTTTTCAATGCCCTTGGCCACGCGCTCGGCCTCGTGGATGCCTATTTCGCGGGCGTGGCGGGGCAACAAGACCTTGAGGGCATAGAGGCGACGGGCAAAGCGGCGCAAGTCGTCCAATTCGCGGATCTCGGCCGGATTGCGCTCGCTGGTCATGGCCGCCATAAAGTTACTCAGCGTCCACGGCTCGTCGTCGAGCTCGAGCAGCACAAGCTGGGTCTCCCCCTTTTTGAACGTGGGCATTTCTTGGCCGGCTTCGCTGAGCCGGGCCAAGAGCAGCTCAAAGGTCTTGCGCCGTTCCTCAATGTCGGCGCGCTCGGCCAGCCCCTCGAGGAATTCAAAAGTGGCGATGGCGTGCTTTTGCTCCTGCATGGCCTCAACCACGGCCGGGGCCATACTCTCGAAGGACACGTCGCGCTCGTCGGTGACCACAAAGACCGAGAAGCCGTCTGGCTCCTGCACGGGACCAACGATCTCGCCGAGGTCGGCCCCAAAGAGCTGGCGGCGCAGAATGTAGTTTTTGAAGTCGAGGCGGCTCTTGTAGCCGAGGTCGCCGCCCTGCTGGGCGGTGTTGCCGTCGTCCGAGAGTTCGCTCGCGACCGCGGCAAAACTGTCCGGGCCGCGCAGGCGGGTGAGCACGTGGTCAATGGCGGCTGGCCCGCTGGCGAGGATGCGGCTGACGCGGCGCTGCTGGCCGAGGTGGTGCTGCTCAAAGTACTGGCGGGCCTCGTCGCGGCCTATGTCCTCGGCCACCGCGACTACGCCGCGACGGTACATTTCGGCGAGGATGAGCTCCTGTTCCCGCTGCGCGACTTTGCTTGTGACTTGGAAGTCGTTTTCGAGGCCTTCTTGGCGGGCCGCTAACAGCAAAACCTCAATGTCGATGAGCCGCTCGAGCGCTTGGCGCTGGAGGTCGCGCGGGGCGTTCTTGGGAAAGAGCCGCAAAGCAGCGCGCTCAACGCGCTCGCGCGTGATGCTGACGTCGCCGACGCGGGCGAGTACATCTGGGTTGGGCGGGGGTTCGGGGGAGGTGCAGGCGGGGAGTGCGGCAGTGAGCAACGAAAGAAAAAGACGCGGCAAAAAGGCCTCCTATTGAGATTTTTATCTATTCCAATAAATATATTAGTGCCGTGTAAATTTGCTAAGTGCTAATTATGTGAGTGATGTTACCCTTGCGCGTCTAGCAAGTAGGGAATACCGATCGTTCACCCGGGCGCAACGGCAGTTATGTTACTGTGGATGGGAAGCAATTCTGTAGCAACCAAAATGATCCCAAGCAGACTTTCAACGTGCATCTTCGTCTTAGTGTGCGGCTGCACTGCGAGCGATCCACCGCCTGCGCCTGCCGTGCGCTTTGTCGATGCGACGGCTGAAGCCGGGATCGACTTTGTGCATACCAGCGGTCGCTCCGGGCGCAAATACGGGGTGGAGACCATTGGTTCGGGAGCGGCGTTTTTCGATTTCAATTGCGACGGGTGGATGGATTTGTACGTGGTCAATGGGGCGGATTTGCCCGGGTACGCCTCGGCCGTGCCGCCAAAGAACGCGCTGTATCGCAACGATGGCGGGCACTTTGCCGAGGTCGGCGCACGTCTCGGGGTGGCGGACGCCGGCTACGGCATGGGCGCGTCGGCCGGCGACTACGACAACGACGGCGACGCCGACCTCTTTGCGGCCAACTTTGGCCGCAACCGGCTCTATCGCAACGAAGGATCGGCCCTAACTTGGGCCTTTGCGGATGTGACGGCCGCGGCCGGGATCGGAGCAGACGAGCAGTGGTCAACTGGCTCGTCGTTTGTCGATTACGACCTCGATGGCGACTTAGACCTGTACGTGGCGAATTACTTGCACTACGAATTTGAGCGCGGCGAACTGAGCGCGGGCGGAACGCTGCGCTGGCCGCGGCGGCACTTGGCGCCCACCGAATATCCGGGGCAGCCGAACGCGCTCTGGCGCAACGATGGCGGCCGCTTTGTGGATGCGACGGCCGCGGCCGGGCTGCTCACGCGCGCAGGCCGCGAGCTGGGCGCGGTGTTTTTCGACTGCGACCTCGATGGCGATCCCGATTTGTTTCAGGGCAATGACGCCACCGCGAATTTTCTCTGGCGCAACGACGACGGCCGCTTTGCCGAAGTGGGACTCGTGGCCGGGGTGGCGTACAATGCCGCAGGCAAGCCCGAAGGGACGATGGGCGTGGACGTGGCCGATGGCGATGGCGATGGCCTTCTCGACTTGGCGATGACCAATTTCCAGTGGGAGAGCAACACCCTGTACCACAACGCGGGCGGCGGGATGTTTGCCGACGAATCGCTGGCCGCGGGCATAGCCGCCACCAGCTTGGATAAGCTGGCCTTTGGCATCAGCTTCCTCGACGCCGACAACGACGGCGACCCAGATCTCTACGTGGCCAATGGCCACATCGACGAAGACATCGAGCGGTTTGATCCGCAGGCCGCGTACGGCCAGAGCGACCAGTTGTACCTCAACGATGGCCAAGGCCGCTTTGCCGACGCGAGTGCGGCGGCCGGCGTGGCCGCGCCGACGCGGGATTTGGTCGGGCGCGGCTCGGCCGTGGCCGATTACGACAACGACGGCGACTTGGATATTTTCTTGCTCAACACCGGGCAACGCGCCCTGCTTTGGCGCAACGACACCCAAGCGGGGCACTACTTGGCGCTGGCGCTAGAGGGGCGAGCGAGCAACCGCGATGGCTACGGCGCCCGCGTGATGGTGCGCGTGGGCGGCCGGACGCTGGTGGCGGAAAAGCGCAGTGCGGCGAGCTATTTGTCGCAAAACGACGCGCGGATGTTTTTTGGGTTGGGGGCCAGCGAGGAGGCCGAGCAAGTGGAAATCGCGTGGCCGTCGGGCCTGCGCCAAGTTTTAACGGGTGTGCGCGCCGGGCAGGTGCTGCGGGTCGTCGAGCCGGAGGCGAGCGCAGCGCAAGAGGCGGTTGGCGCAACCCTCGCGCAGGCTGAGCCCCAAGGCCGCGAGGCCGAGGATCTGGAGCAATTTTGGCGGCAAGCACCCTTAGTCCTGCCGGAAAAAACGCGCGCTCCTCTGCCGGAGGTGGCTCCCCTGTCCGAGCTACGCGCCGCGGCCCGCGGCCAGCCGCAGGGGGTCGACGTCCACATTGAGCTGGCTGCCGGGCTTGTACGCGAGCGTGCGTACGACGAGGCAGAAGCCGCTTACCGCCGCGCCTTGCAAATTGACGCGGGCGCGGCCCAAGCCTACGTGGGCTTGGGGAAACTCTACGCCGATCGCGGGGCGCTAGGACAGGCAATCGCCGCCCTGAGACAAGCGATCGCGCTCGACAGCACCTTGGCCGAGCCGCACTACGCGCTGGGCAACATCCACCTGCGCCAACAGCGGTTGGCCGCGGCCGTGCCGCTCTACGAGCGCGCCATCGCGCTGTCGCCGCGCTATCTCCAAGCCTATTTCAACTTGGCCGGCTTGCACGCCCGGCAGACCGATTACGGCCCGGCCATCGCCGTATTGCGCCGGGGCCTCGCGGCCTTGCCCGAGGAAGTGGAGCTGATGCTGCAATTGGCGCGGATCTATTTTGTCCAAGCGCAATACGAAGACGCACTCGCCCAGCTCGCCAGCGTGGTGCAAGCGCAGCCCGCACGCGTTGAAGCACGCGATCTGACGGCCCAGATCTGGATGGCGCGCGAGGACGCGGATGCCGCCCGCGCCGCTTTGCAGCAGGGACTGGAACACGCCCCGGACAGCGCCGCGCTCTTGGGGCGGCTGGGCATCCTGCTCTTGCAGGAGGGCGCGGACGCCGAGGCCGTACCCCTTTTGCAGCGGGCCTTAGCCGCGGACCCGGACCGTGCGGAAGTGTACTATCACTTGGGCCAGGCCTTGTTGCGGCGCGGCGAGCCCGTGCGCGGCCGCCAGCTCCTCGACTATTTCCACTCCTTGCAGCAGGAGCACCAAACGTTGCTGGCCCACAAGACGGCCGTGGTGCTCAACCCCAACGACGCGGACGCGTACTACAAATTAGGTGCGGTCTATGCGCGGATTGGCCGCTACGAGGCCGCCCGCCAAGCGTACCAAGCGGCCTTGGCCGTGGCGCCAGACCATCTCGACGCCCGCAACAACTTGGGCAACATCTACCTGCGCCGCCGCGCATTGGGGCTGGCCATGGCCGCGTACCAAGAGGTCTTGCGCCGCAATCCCCACTACGCCCGCGCCCACTACAACTTGGGCAACGCATATCTGTTGGCCGGCGAGGAGGCGCGCGCCGCGGCGGCGTTTGCCCGAGCGGTCGCAGCCGACCCCGAACACCGCAAGGCGCAGCAGATGCTCGCCGAGCTGCGCAAGCGCGAGGCCCAAGATGGGCGCTGAGCGGCGGCTACAGCTCGGGGTGGGGCTGGTGGCCGCGGCCGTCATTGGCTATGAAATCGGCCTCGTGCGGCTGTTTTCCTTTTTGCAGCACTATCACTACACGTTTCTCGTGGTCTCAGGGGCGGTCTGCGGCTTGGGGCTGGGAGCCGCGCTGAGTGCGGTGCTGCGCGTACGGGAAGAGCGGCTGCACGGGCACTTGGGGAATTGGGCGGGCGGTTGCGGCGTCAGCATGCTCTGCGGTGCGTATGCCGTAGCCCAATTCCCCGGCATGCCGCTCCCGCTGCTGGTCGGCATCGCCGGCCTCCCCTTCATTGCTGCCGGCGCATTTCTCGCCTTGGCTTTCCGGGCGCGTTATCAACAGAGCCAAGTGCTCTACTTCTGGGACTTGGTCGGCGCGGCACTGGGCATACTCTACGTGGTGCCGGCCCTCGAATGGCTGGGCGGCGTCGGTGCCCTAGTGGGCGCGGGCGTCTTTGCCATGGTCGGCGCGGCTTTCTTTTTGCAGCGCCGGATATGGAGCGGCCCAATTATTTTAGCGACCGGGCTCGCCGTTTACAGCACCCAACAACGCGAACTCATCGATCTCAGTGCCCTAGCTGCGGCCGGCGACAAGCCCATGTTCCGCGCCTTGGGCGCGGTGCAAAACCGCGGGGAAGTGAAGGCCACGCGCTGGAGCGCGTACGCGCGCACTGACTTGGTCGATCGCACGGGCGACACCGGCCTGAACTTGTACGTAGATGGCGGAGCTGGCTCGTACATGTTTCGCTTTCCCGGGGATTACCGGCGGCTGTTTTTCGTGCGCCGCGAGGCCGCGTTTTTCCCCTATTACTTTTCGCCCCGCGAGCGCGCCCTGATCATCGGGCCGGGTGGCGGTGCCGACGTGCTCTACGCGCTGATGACTGGCTGGCGGCAGATCGAAGCCGTAGAGATCAACCCGGAGATCGCCGCGCTGGTCCGCTCATACGGAGAGTACAACGGCCACTTGTACGACTTGGAAGGCGTGGACCTGCACATCGGCGATGGCCGCAACTATCTGGAGCGTTCCCGAGCGCGCTACGATCTAATCGCCCTGCCCTTGGTGTATGCCGAGGCGGCCGATTTGGTGGGGTACGCGCTCTGCGAGAACTATCTGTTCACCCGCGAGGCGTTTGCCGCCTATCTCGACCACCTCGCCGAGGGCGGCCGGCTGGCCCTCGTAGTCCACAATCACGCGCTGATGTTGCGCGTGGTCGCCACCTTGGGCTCCCTGTGGCAAGAGCGCGGCCACGACCCGAGCGCGGTCCTCGACCACCTCGTCGTCGTCAATGGCTCTCTCGGCGATCCAACGCGGCAAGAGGCTCACCGCCCGCTGCTGCTGGTGCAACAGCAGCCCTATACGGCCGAGCAATTGGCGCGTCTACACGCGGTCATGGAGGAGCTGGGTTTAGACGCGTATTTCTCGCCCGGCCGGCGCGAGCGGCCCGCGCTGGCGGCCTTGCGCGGATCTACCTTGACGGATTTTGTCGCTGCATCCGCGCTCGACATCTCGCCGACGACCGACGATCGGCCCTTTTTTTACGACGCTACTCGCGGGCTGGATTCCAAGCTAACCCGCCTGTTGGGCGGCGCGTTGTTGGCGTGCGCGCTGGTGATGTTGGCCCCGCTTGGGGTAGCGAATATGCGCCAGCCGAGCGCGTCTGGACCGCGGCCCCTGTTGTGGGCGCTGTTCGCGGCCGGGTTGGGCGCGGGCTTTATGATGGTAGAGATCCATCTCTTGCAGCGCTTTGGCCTGTTCTTAGGCTATCCGACCCTGACGCTGGCAGTCGCGCTCTTCGGGCTGTTGCTGGGCACGGGGGCCGGGAGTCTCGCCGGCGGATGGTGCCGCCCGCTCGCGCACCCGCGGGGGTTGGGGTTGGTCGGCGCGGTCGTCGGCCTTGTCTGTTATCTCTATGGGTTCTTGCTCAACGGCGCGCTCGCTGGGGCGTTGGCGTGGTCCCTGCCGGCGCGGGTAGGGCTGACATTGGCCCTCGTCGCGCCGCTCGGAATGTTGCTGGGGACCTGCTTCCCGGCCTGTCTGCGCTTGGGCGGTACACAACGCGCCGGACTCGTCCCTTGGCTGTGGGCCGTCAATGGTTTCTTCTCGGTGCTCGGATCGGTCGGGGCCGTGGCTTTGGGCATGGAGTGGGGAGCGAGCGCATCGTTGGCGGTCGGCGCGGCCGCGTATGGGGCGGTGGGTAGCGCGCTCTTCTTGGGCAGTCGCCGAATTTCTTCGGGTGCGGAGGTGGTCCGCCCAGCCGGCGCGGGCCGCTGGGCGGCGGGTGTCCTGCTCTTGGTGGCGCTGCTGTGGTATGCGGCCTTTAGCTTTATCGGTGTGCGCTATTGGGGCGCAACCCCTTCGGCTGCTCATCCGCGCCCGCCGGTTGCAGCCGAGGTGTGGCCAGACGCGCTGCGAGCTTTTTGATGCTCAAGTGAACGGAAGGGGTTTGAATCAACGGACTCATCCGACTTGGTAGCAGCAATTGACGCAGCACCGTTATATTCTTAGTGTCGCTCCAGTCGATATAGGAGAAAAAAATGAGGTGCCTAATCTGTCACGGAGAGGATATTCAGACTAAGCAAGTTCGAGAAGAGATTAAGGTAGATAAGAATATCATATACATTCCTATCCAAACGCCAGTTTGCCATACATGTGGGGAAAGATACTACAATCGCCGCACCGTGCGTTACTTGGAGGAAATGGAGCATAAGCTCCAATCAAGTAAGATACACCTCCAAGAAGTAGGAAAAGTGTTGGAACTGATGGTGTGAATCAAGTAAGTGCTGTTGTCGGTAACGATAGCCGATTTTCGGATCACTTACTGCTATCCCTCTCATTTATCCACCCCCTTCAGGAGCGTCCCCATGAACGCACCCGCCGATTCCTATCCCCTTCGCTTTGCCGTCGATTATCCCGACCGGCCCCTCAATCGCCTCACGACCTTCTTCCGGCTGCTTACTGTCATTCCCATTTTTATTGTCTTGGCCTGTATTGACGCCAGTTTTATTATGCAGTACTTCTCCGATCCCTTTTTCGGATGGGACCAAGACAAAGGCTGGAATTGGGGAGCTTCCAGCGGCCTTGGCCTACTCTTTGTCCCGATCCTACTCATGCTGCTCTTCCGTCGTAAGTATCCCCGCTGGTGGTTCGACTGGAACCTTGAACTCCTGCGCTTCTCCTCCCGAGCCTCAGCCTACTTAGGGCTGCTGCGCGACGAATATCCCTCCACCGACGAGGAACAGGCTGTCCACCTCGACATCGACTATCCAGATGCCCAGCAAGATCTCAACCGCTGGTTGCCCCTAGTCAAGTGGTTTTTGGCCATTCCCCACTACATCGTCCTATTCTTACTCGGAGTCGTGGTTTTGCTTTGCCTTATCGGGGCTTGGTTCGCCATCCTCTTTACCGGGCACTACCCTCGCGCCTTGTTCGACCTAATCGTCGGTTTCAATCGCTGGTGGCTGCGCGTTATCGCATACGCTTTTATTTTAGTCACCGACCAGTACCCGCCCTTCCGGCTGTCTGACTAGGGCTGCTTATGACCGCCTTTCCCAACTTGCGCCTCGCCGCTCCGCCCTCCAATCGGGATGCTTGGGAAGCTCAACGCCCTGCTCTCTTGGAGGCCATGCAGCAGATTATGGGGCCTTTGCCCGGGCCAGAAAGGCGCGATCCGCTCGACATCCAAGTCCAAGAGGAAACAGACTGCGGCTCTTACACCCGCCGCCTCATTACCTACGTCTCCGAGCCGGACTGTCGGGTGCCGGCGAGGCCCTGCAAGTGGTCCATCCCGACTGCGGCCACGACTTTCCCGACGCCATCCGCCAGCGGGCTTACCGCTTTATCGCCGAGGCATTGGGCCGTTTGGGATCTTTTGACGTCGAAGAGGCCACAGGTTAGCTTCAATGGCAATCGAGACGTGTTGAATGCGATGCTTAAACACAACACAGCGTAGAGTTCATCGTCGATCCCTCCAAGAGGATGAGGCATGAGCGATAATTACCACAGCTATCAGTTGCTATTGAAAGACGCGGCTCTGCTTTACGAGAAGCACGACGTCGGATGCCCGGATCCTAGGGACCGTTCTGCAAAGGAGCTATGCTATCGGTTGAGCACAGCTACTAGGATCGAAGTTAGAACCGAATCTGGTCGTATCTGGTTTGGAGTCTATTGCTCCGAAGAGGCATACGACGAACTCAAAAAAGCACTGGAGGGAGTGAGTGGTGTTAGAACAAACAGGTGGTATCCTTGGTATCGGCACACTAACGCGGCTCCGAATAACCCAGACCATTTTAAGCTGCTTGCAAACGATAAAGATCGGCAGGAGTACGCGAAAAAAATAGCACAAGAAATCGCAGAACACTTGAAGGAGCTTTTGGAAGTTCTTGAAGATATGGCTCTGGTTAATGCAATCAAAGAAGGAGAAAAAACAGAGCTTGTCTCCGAAGAACAGATATTTGAGATATTAGAAAGGATATCTTGAATTTTGAAAGTCTTATTCAGAAGCAGTTTTGGAAGAGACCTCAGACACATCCGAAATCGATCTATTGGAGAGCGCGTCAAGGCAGCGATAGAGCAAGTCAAGGAAGCAAACGATCTTACAGAGATAAGTGATGTCCGAAAACTCCGCGGCGGCAACCATTACCGAGTGCGGATCGGCTACTATAGGCTTGGATTTCAATTCAATGAGGGCACCGTAACTTTCGTATGATGTTTGCCGCGCCGAGATTTTACCAACACTTTCCCTAGCCACTTCACCTACCTAATGCTCAAGTTTCTTCTGCTTCTGTTGCTCGCATCCGTCCCTCTCTACGCCAACCCCCGCTTCCACGACGCCACCCAAGAAGCGGGCATCGGCTTCGTCCACGTCAATGGGGCCAACGGCCAGAAGTTCGTCATTGAAACGGTCGGTCCCGGCGGCGGCTTTTTCGACTACGATGGCGACGGTCGCCTCGACATCTATCTAATCAACGGTGCCGCTGTGCCTGAGACCGAATACGATCCTGCGCCGCAAAATGCGCTCTACCGCAACAGAGGCGACGGCACCTTCGCCGATGTAACCGCGCACGCTGGAGTTGGCGACACGGGCTACGGCATGGGCTGCGCGGTCGGCGACACGGACAACGACGGCGACCTCGATCTGTACGCGACCAACTTTGGTGCCAATGTGTTGTATCGGAACGAGGGCCATGGAACGTTTGCGGATGTGACGGGCGCGGCCCAAGTCGGCGACGAAGGCTGGGGAGCGAGTGCTGCGTTTGCCGACATCGACCGCGATGGCTTCGTGGATTTGTACGTGGCCAACTACCACAACTTCTCCTATGCCAATCACCGCGTCTGCGCCGAGGGCGGCAGCGGCTTGCAACTCTATTGCGGCCCGGAGGCCTTTGACGGGGTTCCCGATGTGCTCTACCGCAACCAAGGCGACGGCACCTTTGCCGACATCACCACCGCGGCCGGGCTAGACAGTGCCGAGGGCAAGGAGCTAGGCGTGGTCTTCGGCGACGTGGATCTAGACGGCGACCCCGACCTGTACTTGGCCAACGACAAGACCTTGAACTTCTTGTACCTCAACGACGGCAGCGGCCACTTTGCGGAAGAGGGGCTTCTGGCCGGAGTCGCGTACAACGAGGACGGCGATGTCGAAGCGGGCATGGGCGTTGACATGGGCGACTACGACAACGACGGCGACCCCGACCTTTTTGTCACCAACTTTCAATGGGAGACCAACACCCTGTACAAGAACCTCGGCGACGGCACCTTTGTCGATGAGACCTTCCTATCCGGGTTGGGCAAGGGCAGCATTGCCTACTTGGCGTGGGGTACGCGCTTTTTCGATGCCGACAACGACGGCGACCGCGATCTTTTTATCGCCAATGGCCACTTGGAAAGCGATGTCGAGCAATACGAGAACGCGACCTTCCCCCAGCGCAATCAGCTCTTTCTCAACACCGGCGACGGTCGCTTTGAGGAATGCGCAGCCGATGGCGGTGCTCTGTCCTTGAAACGGGTCAGTCGCGGCGCGGCCTTTGGCGACTACGACGACGATGGCGATATCGACGTGCTGGTGGCCAATGTCGCGGCCCAGCCAACCTTGATGCGCAACGACGGCGCGGGCGGCCATTGGGTGCGCCTGCGGCTGGAGGGCCGCGACAGCAACCGCGCTGGCATCGGCGCTCGCGTCGACGTCGCAAGCGGCGGGCAAGTGCAGACGGACGAAGTGCGCTCAGGGGCTAGCTTCCTCTCGCAGAGCGACCTGCGGCTGCACTTCGGGCTGGGAACGGCCACCCGCATTGAGCGCGTAGTCGTCTATTGGCCGAGCGGCCGGGTTGAGGAATACGCAGACTTAGGCATAAACCAAGAGCATCTGCTCGTCGAAGGAGCAGCGCGATGAGGGTGCTGCTGATTTGCCTCGCGCTGTGCGCCTGCGCCGAGGAAAGCCCGCGCCCCGGCGCGGCCATGGACGCCGAAATGCACTTTGTGCGCGGCACCGCGCTCGCCTCCGAGGGCCGCCACACCGAGGCCATTGACGCGTACCAACGGGCCGCTTCGCTCGCGCCCGGGTCCGCCAAGATCCACTACAACCTCGGCAACGCGTACGCGCACCAGCTCAATTACCCCGGTGCGATGGCGGCCTATCAGCGGGTATTGGCGCTGGACTCGACGCACGTGTCGGCGCGGCACAACCTCGCGGCCATGTACGTCAAACAGCTCAACTACGCCCAAGCCATTGACGAACACCGCCGGGTGCTCTCGTTAGACCCAGGCCATCTGACGACCTACTACGACCTCGGCTACATCTACTTCTTGCGCGGCGAGTACGGGGAGGTGGAAACCCTGCTGCAAGCGGGCTTAGACCGCGACTCAACCAATGCCTCCTTCTACCGGCTCTTGGGCCGGACGCGCCTCAAGGAACTCGACTTCGAGCGGGCCGGGGCCGCCCTGACGCACGCGATCGCGCTGGACAGCACGTACGCGGCCGCGTACGTCGATCTGGCGCAGGTGGAGCTCAAGCGGCGTGCGTACGCGGCCGCTGAACGCGCCGCCCGCCGCGCCATGGCGCTCGACCCTTCGGCCAAAGAGGCGTACTTCGCGCTGGCCAATGCCCTCAAGCGACTCGGCCGGCGCGAGGAGAGCAGCCAAGTGCTGGAGCAGTTTCGCGCTCTCGACGATCAGCTCGACAAAATCGACGACCAGTTGCGGATGCTGGGCAATGCGCCCGACGACCACGAGGCGCGGGCGCAGTTGGGCCTGTTGTACACCGAACAGGGCCGCTTGGCCGAAGCGGCCGAAGCGTATCGGCTGGCCGTGCGTCTCGCGCCGGACAGCCTGCGCTACCGCAACAACCTAGGCAACCTCTACCTGCGCTTGGGCCAATTAGCCGAGGCCGTCGCCGAGTATCGCGCCGCGCTGGCCTTGGACCCAGCATACGCCAAGGCCCACTACAATTTAGGGCAGGCGTATATGCGCTTGCAGCGCTTTGACGAGGCCATGGCGAGCCTGCGCGAGGCGCACAAGCGGACCCCGGCAGATGTGGACGTCAACTACTTCTTGGGCTTGCTCTATGCCCGCGAGGGCGATTTTGCGCGGGCCGCAGAGGTGTTGGCGACCGCCGTGGCCGGGCGACCGGAATTTTTGGATGCGCGGCAGAAATTGGCCATCGCCTATCTAAAAGCCGGGGACGTGGAAAAGAGCAAGCAGGAGCTAACAACCATTAAAAAGATGAAGGAAGAACGTGAAGCAAACGAGTAGGTACTGGACGTTGTGGGTGAGAAGGGCTAGCGGAGGTCGTGCAACGTGAATGAGCGTTGGCTGGCAACGGCACTTTTCGCGGTGCTGATCGGCCTAAGCGGCTGCGCCGAGGACGACCCGCCCGGGCCCACTGAAGACGCCGTCTTGGCGGAGGTGGGGCAAACGGCGCTTCGGGTGGCGGACTACCGCCAGTACATCGCGCGGGTGGCGCCGGAATTGCGGGCCGAGTACGGGGCCGAGCGGCTCTTGGAGGCCATCGTCGAGCAAACCCTGCTCGTGCAGGAAGCCGAGCGGCGCGGGTTGGGCGAGAGCGCGGAGTTTTTGCAATGGCAGGCGCAGGCGCAGGCGCGGCTGGTGCAGCAGGCCCTGTACGAGCGCGCCGGGATCGTCCAGCCCGAGGTCGCCGAGGAGGAACTGCGGGCCTATTTCCAGCGCAGCCCGTACAACCGCCGCGTGCGCTTCAGCCTGCTGATGGTGCGCGACCAAGGGCAGCTAGCGGGGATTTTGGCCGCACTGGCCGCGGGAGCGGACTTTGAGGAGCTGTCGCTGCAGCACTCGCAGGACTCGCGGATTCTGGAGCGCCGCGCCGACATGGGCTACCACCGCTGGGGCGATACCATGGCCTCGCACGCTGCCCTGACCGAAAGGGCTTTTTCCATGCAGATCGGAGCGATCTCCGAGCCGATGCAGGTGGCCGACGGGTACTTTCTCATCAAGCTCACGGACGCGCATCCGGTCAGCTTTGAGCAGGAGCGGGAGACCATTGAGCGCTTGGTGCTGCGGGAAAAATTAGGACGGCAGCTTTTGGCTTATTACGACACCCTGCACGTGCGCTACAATGTGCGCTACGAGCCGGATGGGCTGGCAGGGGGCCGGTCGCCCGAGGCGGTCGTGGCTGCGTACGACGGCGGGGTGCTCACGGTCGCGCAGGCCCGCCAACTCCTAAAGGGCCAAGGTGCCGGCGAAAAGGTGCTGCGGCGCGAGCTCGGGCGGCGCGTGTTGGTTCCGCTCGAAACCGCACGGCTCGCGCTGGCGGCCGACCCGGACCTACAGCGCGCACTGGAGCGACTGCGGCAGACGCAGCTTGCGCGGCGCTTGCAGGACGCCCTGCAAGCGCAGGTGCCGCCGCCCAATTCCAACGGCCTGAGCCTGTTTTACGAAGAGCACAAGCACCGCTACCTTGCGCCGGCCGAGGTGGAGGTGCGCCGGCTTCTCGCCCGCGACGAGGCCGAGGGCAGCGCCATTGTCGAGCAGATGCGCGCCGGCCGCGATACGACCGCGCTAGTGGACCGCTTCGTCAGCGTGATTTACGGCAGCGGAGCCTTAGCGGGCGACAATCCGGTCAGCCGCGCCCTGCGCGCCGACGAAGGGACCGTGCACGGCCCCTTTGCTACGGATAATGGTTATATTGTCTTACAGGTGTTGCGCCGCCGGCCGGCCCGGCTGCCGCCGCTAAGCGAAATCCGCGAGCAGGTGGAGGCGGATTGGGCGGCGGCCCAGATCCAAGCGGCGGTCCAAGAGTTGGCCGCGTCTCTGCGCCAGCGCCGCGCCCACGAAATCCGCTTCAGCCCAGACGCTGTGGCGTTAGCCCTTTTGGCCACTTCCCATGGCGAATAGTTCCATCGTCCTGCAACCGGCCTATATCGTCGATCGCCGGCAGGACTATATCTGGTTTGTGGGCCTGCCCTTTGCCGCGGTCTGCTTTGCGCTGGTGTCCGGGCACTACCTGCCGGGGGCCGCGCTGGCGGCCATCGCCTTGTGGGTGACCATTCCCCACCACTTCGTCACTTGGCTGCGCGTCTATGGCTCGCCGGCCGAGTTTGCCCGCTTCAAGGAGCGGTTCATTCTCGGGCCGGTGGTGCTGATCGCCTTTGCCTACGGCCTGATCCAGTGGGCGCCGTTGAGCTTGGTGTTGATCGTGACCTTGTGGGATCACCAGCACAGCTTGATGCAGCAATACGGCTTTGCGCGCGTGTACGACTTCAAGGCCAAGGCCGGCGCACCGGCCACCGCCAAGTTCGACTTGGCCTTCAATTGGATCTTCTTTGGCAACATGCTGGTGGTGTCGCCGCTGTTTTCCGCGGTCTGGGTGCGCATGTTGCACGAGTGGCACTTGCCCATCGGCGCGGAGGCCGTAAAGACGGTCCACCTCGTCTCGTGGACCATGGCCATTGGTTACAGCCTGATCTACTTGGGTCATATTGCCTATTGCGTCCGGCGCGGCTTGGCGCTCAACCCCCTCAAGTACGCCTTTTTGCTGTCGAGCTATTTCCTGTGGTACTTCACTAGTTTTACCACGGCCTATCTGCTCGTCTTTGCGGTGGCGCACCGGATCATGCACGGGATCCAATACATCGTCATGGTGTATTTCTACAACCGCCACAAGGTCGAGCGCACCGGCGGCGACTCGGCCCTGTTGCGCTACGTGGCGAGCAAGGGCGGCGTCAAGTTCTTTCTCCTGCTGTGCGCGGCCTACGCCGTCGTCTTTCACGCGCTGAGCGAGGGCTTGGTGCGCGACTTTGGCTTTGGCTTAGTCGGCTTTAACACCAATTTCGACCTCTTCAGCTATTCGCTGCTCAGTTCCTTTGCCCTGATCCACTACTACTACGACGCATTTATATGGAAAGTGCGGAAAAAGGATGTGCAGGAGGGACTTTAATCAAGAGATGGAGCCATGATCGAATTAGCCATCGTCCTCGCCGTTGCCGCGCTCGCCGTTGTCGCGGCCATGGTCCGCCAAACTACAGCCGATGCGTGCTACGACCTCTCCGACGGAGAGCGCCATCCGCACAAGTGGGGCTACACGGACACCCGCTTTGAGTTCGACGGCCCGAAAACCGTGCGGGTTACGGGCAGCCGCTATCCACTGGCCGGTTTCACCATGCCGCACTTCATCCCCTTTGTCGAGGAGATGCTCCAAGTCCCGATTGACCCCAACGAGATGGCCGTCGAAAAAGAGATCCACGTGGTGCCGCCCTCGCGGGCCGACGCAAGCCTCGTGGCCGCTTGGCAAGACGCGCTCGGGGCAGAGCGGGTGTCGCTCGACGACGCGGAGCGCCTAATCCACAGCCACGGCCAGCTCAGCGTCGACGAGGTCTATCGCCTGCTCTACGGCGACGCCCTAGAGCGAGTGATCGATATAGTGCTCTATCCAGAGAGCGAAGACCACGTGCGCGCCATCGTGCGCCTCGCCTCCGAGCGCAGTGTTTGCCTCGTGCCCTACGGCGGCGGCACCAACGTCAGCGGCGCACTGGCCCTGCCCACCGACGACGGCCGCGTCTTCGCCTCGGTCGATATGCGGCGCATGAAGCGGATCGTCGAGCTCGACGAAGAAAATCTCCAAGCCTGCGTCGAAGCGGGGATTTCGGGCAAGGAGCTGGAGCGGGCACTCGCCGCCCGGGGCTATACGGCCGGCCACGACCCGGACAGCATTGAGCTTTCAACCCTCGGCGGTTGGATCGCCACCAATGCCAGCGGCATGAAAAAAAATCGCTACGGCAATATCGAAGACATCGTCCTCGAAGCGACCCTCGTGACGCCGACTGGCGCGGTGGAGACCTTGCACGCCACGCCGCGCAACTCAACCGGCATCCAGCCGCGCGGGCTGCTCTTTGGCTCGGAGGGCAACCTCGGCATCATCACCAAGGCCGTGCTCAAAATCCATCCCCAACCAGAAGTGCGCGAATACGGTTCGCTGGTGTTCAAGTCCTTTGCCCAAGGCATGGAGTACTTGCAGGCCCTGCGCCAGACCGGGACCTTGCCGGCGAGTATCCGCCTGGTCAACAACCAAGAATTCCGCTTCGGACAGGCCCTCAAGGCCGCGCCTTCTCCCTTGCAGCACCTCAAGGAAAAGGTGCAAAAGTTCGCCTTGTTGAAGCTGTTGGGGTTTGACCCGCTAAAAATGGCCGCATGTACGATCGCCATGGAAGGGACGCGCGCCGAGGTCGCGCATCAGAAGCGGACGATCTTCAAGCTGGCCAAGGCCCACGGCGGCAAAAGTGCCGGTGCCACCAACGGCCGGCGCGGGTACATGCTGACCTTTGGGATCGCCTATATCCGCGACTTTTTGAACCAGTTCGATTTCTTGGGCGAGACCTTTGAGACCTCTGTGCCTTGGAGCCGCATCCACGACGTGACACAGGCCGTGCAAGCAGAGCTGAGCGCCCAGTGCCGCGCCCGCAGCGTGGCCGGGCGGCCCTACCTGTCGTACCGGGTGACGCAGACCTATCACACCGGGGTGTGCATCTACTTTACGATGGGGTTTTGCGGGCGGGGATTGGCGCGGCCCATTGAGGTCTATCACGACATTGAGCACGCGCTGCGGCAGACGATCTTGGACCACGGCGGCTCCCTGTCCCACCACCACGGAGTGGGCAAAATCCGGCAGAGCTTTGTCCAGCACATCCAGAGCGACAACAGCATTGAGGTCCTGCGAAAGACCAAAGAAGCGCTGGATCCCCAGAATATCTTTGGCATTCAGAATGGGATTTTTGGGAGTGCGCACCGGAAGCCTAAGCAATAAGGTAGTAGTTATCACCGGCGCTTCTGCCGGCTTGGGCGCGGCGCTGGCGCTGGCGTGTGCCCAGCAGGGAGCGCGGCTGGTTATCTTGGCGCGGAATGGCAAGCGGCTGGAGGCCGTCGCCCGAGCGTGCGAGCCGTTGGGGGGCGAGGTGCTGACCGTGGTCGGGGATGTGGCCGTAGCCGAGGATGGCAAGCGGCTGGTGGAAGCCGCGATAGAGCGCTTTGGGCGCATAGATTACTTGGTCGCCAACGCCGGCGTCAGCATGTGGACCGCGTTTGCCGCGATCGAGGATGTGGCTCTGTTTCGCACGCTGATGGAGGTAAATTACTTAGGGGCCGTGTACTGCGTGCATCCGGCGCTGCCGCATCTAAAAAAAAGCAAGGGCCTATTCGTGGCCATTTCGTCCATTCAGGGGCAGGTGGGGGTGCCGCTGCACACGGGGTACTCGGCGTCCAAACACGCGCTACAGGGGTTTTGCGACGCCCTGCGGATGGAGGTTGCCGAGAGCGGGGTGGGGGTGATGACCGTGCTGTTGCACTGGCTCGCGGGGACGGAGCTGCGGCAACGCGCATTGGGGAGGGACGGGAAGGCGTTGGGCAGTGCATCGCGCAAACACCGCGCGGGGGCGGTGATCTTAGAGGCGGCGGCGCAGGCGATTGTGCGCGGGATGCAGAAGCGACGGCAGCGGCTCTACGTGCCTAGACGGCTCAGGCTGCTGGCGGTGGTCCACGCCCTGTGGCCGCCGCTGGCCGAGTGGGTCGTCAAGGGGAAAGTGGCGCGGGAGGAAGGGTAGGCCGACGGGGATCAATGCGCCGTTGAGAAAGCTCTGGCGCAGACTTGTGAGCGGCCAGCTCGGCTCCTCTTTCCCGTAAGTGACCCGCGAGAAATTGCGCGACGAATTCTTCTTCAGTTGGGCCCTCCACCGATATGGCCAGTGTGCGCACTTGCTGATTAAAGTCCTCCGGGCAGTGTGCATCGCACGGGTCCGGCAGCAGCGCCCGCGACGAGGCCAAATTGACTTCTCCCGAGCCGCGTACCGCGACATTTTGGCAATGGGGAAATCGACTTCGGCGAGACGCTTGCATTCGCGGGGGATCACGATGGCTTCGCTTCCTTCCACAAGCGCACGGTGAAACGGTACTCCTCCGCGATCAGGTCCGGCTCGGTGCCGTTGTGGGCCAACATGCCGGGAATGATTTTGTTCCGAATGCCCATGCCACGCGCATCCACATAGCCGTAGTCGCGCATCACGTTGACTAAGGTCTGATTGCGGGCGTAGCGCAGCCCCAATCGCATCCCGGCGGGCGTCACGGTGTTGGGCAGGCGGCCCGGACTGACGACTTCGAGGCGGTCCGAGAAGATGACCAGCATAATGTCGGTCCCCACGATGCTGTAATCGCGGTGTACTAGGGCGTTGACCACGGCCTCGCGCACCGCACTTTCGGGAAATTCCCAGCGGTCAATCCGCCTCGCCCCTTCCAAATGGGAGGAGGGCGTCGTATTGCGCCGCACGAAATCCCACGCCTTGTCCACAAGTCCCAACTTGACAAGCTCCCCGTCCTCGGGGTCGCAGAGTGGAACCATAGGGCCTTTGAGATCCTCGTCCGCACGAGTTGCATAATCCGGCTCCGGGCCTAAGTAGCAAATAGCTCGAATGCCCGATTGTGGAAGAAACCGCTTGGGGTTCTTGCCAAACAGGAGCATTCCGTCGACGGTGGCGACCAGCTGGCCCGCTACTCGCGTCGCAAGTTCGAGGTTTTGCAGCAGCCTTTGCCACTGATCGACATCGCTTGCAGGCGGAACGCTACCGCCCAGAACGCGGCCAAAATAATCGCGCAAATGCCGCTGGTCGAGCGAGCCGAGTGCAGTGCCGAGGACGGGCTTTAAGCCGTAGCGAAACGGTCCTCCCTGTAGGTAGAGCCGTTCCTCTTCCTCGCGGCCCGCGGCTCGCGTAGTCGTCCCGACGCGCACCTGAGTGACCCAATTTTCCCCGCGCTTGGCCTTATAAGGCTTGTCCGGCGCATCTCTCGGAAGAGATATAACGCCGACCGTCTTCCCTTCTCCCCAGTCCACGGTCTCCCAATAGGGAATCGTCGCCGGCAGGACGTGGGTGCGTGCAATTTCCATCACCCACTCCTCGACCTTGCGCGGTTCGCGGGTGAGACCGGCAACTGAGCCATTGTCCTCAACGCCGAGGAAAATGTACCCGCCCTCCAGATTGAGTAGAGCCGCAATTTCCGCGGCGAGCCGTTCCGGGCGGAGATCGGTGCGCTTGAACTCCACGCCGGAGTTCTCGCCGCTGCGGATCAGTTCGACCAAATCGGATTTGTTCATGGCTTTATCTTTTTGCGGTTGTTGTACTGTGTCGCAGGCTCGCGAATTTCCATCGGCGGCTTGAGCGTGTCAACGCTCAGGTCATATTCACCACGCAAAAAGTGCGCCCACTTCCATCGTCAACTCTCGGCCCGGATCGCCGTCCTCGCGCACCACGAGTTGACCGTCGGTGTATCCGACATCGGCGACGCCGGAAAAATCGGAGGGAATCTGCATGAGAAAGTTGGCGTAGGTAAAAACCTGGGTCTCGTCGGCGTCGATATATTGAAAGAGCGAGCGGCCGAAAATCCGGCCTTTTTCCAACAACACCGGGCTAGGTTGGGGTAAGCCCGTAGGCCGATGCGTACCACGCCCTGCGGCCGCCACTGGCTGAGTGGATCGTCAAAGGGAAGGTCGCACGGGAGGAGGGGGCCTACGAACGTTCGACGCGGAGCTGGTCGCCCAGTTCGAGATCGTCGAGAATCTGCTGCAATTCAGTTTCCATGTTGTGGGCAAACTGCGAGCGGACGCTCACAGTACATTCAATACCGACGTTAAGCTCTTCCCCGGAGCGCAGCTTGGGCAGCATCTTGGTTCCCAGCCGGTTCCAGACTTCGGGAGGTACGGTGCCGGTAAGCCGCAGCGTTGTCTTTTGATTGTCCTCGCTCGGTGTGGGCTCTGGCTGGGGTGCTAACTCTGGGCTCGGCGCGGGTTCCGGTGGCGTCTGTGGCGAATGTTTAGCTGCGGCTTTGAGTTCTCTAACTTTGGCTTTGGTCACCAAGAAGACATTCTCCTCAAACGCCACTTCCTCGGCTGCGACCGACTCTTTATACCACAGCCGATTAAAGCCGCCATCGTCCTTGGCACCCGAGGCTAGACCAAACTCTCCCTTCGCCACGAACTCAACGACCTTCTGACGCAGGACCGCATCGGGATTGAGCAGCCGCGTCAATGCGCCGTTCAGAAAGCTCTGGCGCAGACTCGTGAGCGGCCACGCGCCGGAGTCTTTGAACGCCGCGGGCCAGTGGCGGTCGATGTAGCCGGCCCCCACGTTCTCGTTGAGCAGGGCCTCGGCCTTCAAAGCACTAATGATCCGTCCGCAGAGGGTTTCGCTTGCGCTGGCGTGGCCGGCCCCGAGGTCAATGACCTTGAGCCGATGCTCTTCCTGATTGTCCGCAAGTGCCACGAACCGATAGCCGGCCCACACTTCGTCCTTAGCCGCTTCCTCCGCGTCCCGAACATGGGTCTGAATTTCGGCGCGGTCGGCGCGGTCGTACTCTGAGCCGAGGACGCCCTCGGTTACTTCTTGGGCCACGCGCTTCCAAGCGAGCCACAACTCCACCTTATCGCGCAGTTCTCGTCCTAATTTCCTCGCACACCAGACCAGTGAACCCGGGTACAGCCGTGGCGCAGTGCCTCGTTCCTGCGTCCAATGGCCAATGCGCTCGACCACTTGGTTGCCGTTTATCCATTCCTCATCGGGGTCGAGGACGATCAGAGTGAGGCGCGGCGAATCTTGGACCGTGGCGCTGTCTTGCGGGAAGAACGTTATCGGCAGGGTCGCACCGCGTTTGAATTCCTCCTCGACCAGCTTGCGGATCGCCGGCTTGATCTCTGTAGTCTCGTCGAGCGAAGCCCGTCGGTCACTGACGACCTTGCGCAGTGTCGCTTGATGGTAGATGCGATAGCCGTCCGTGCCGACCTTGCGGATAAAGAACCCCGACCCTTCGAGAGCTGTCGCTGCGCTGTCAATAGTCGTAGTCTCGACCTCGGGCTCGCCGAGCGCAAAGCGCAATTCCGGCAGATGGGCCACCTTTTCTACCTGTCCGCCGGAGGACTCGAATAGGATGGCCGTGCCCACGCGGCGGTGGATGTCGCGCAGTGCTCCCGTGGCATCCGCGTCGAGAGGTCTGGCATGTGCCATCGGCCCGGCGAGGTCGGCGTCAATTGCCACATCGAGCCGCGACTCGCCCAACTGGCCCAAGACCACAGCGCGAAACTCGGGCACGTCCAACGGCGCCGACCCCAGCGTAATCAGCGGCTCGGTTCGCGCCTTTGTAAACTGCTCGCGCACGGCCCAGGAAATCCATTGCGCCAGCATGGCCAGCGCACCTCGGGTTTGCTGAAACTGAGAAAGCGCACGCCACTTGCGCTGAAAGACCGAAAGAGTTGCCGGATGAAAGGGATAGCACACCTCGAATCGGCCGCGCAAAAATTCCCTTGCCTTGGCCTCCGTCGTCGCGGTATCGACTGCTAACCACTCGGCGGGCAAGCGAGCAGTGCGTTCAAAGCACCAGTCCGCGTAGGTCTTGGCGACGCGCTTGCGAGTGCGCTCGTTGCCGAGGTCCTCAAACAGCCGCCGGCGCACCACCTCGCTGATTTCGGATTCGTCATTGGCAATTAGATCGCGGGCAACGCGACGTACCACCTTGGTGATCCGGTCCTGCCACTGCTGATCCCAATCGGTCATTTCGACTTGGCTGCGCGGCAGGCTAATGAGTGCGGCAGCCTGAGTAGTGCCCGTGACGGCGACGGTCAGGTTTTGGAGGAAGGCGTGGAAGGGCTCGGCCATGGGGCGATGGCGATTGACAAAGTTCAGGACTTCATCGAACAACAGCAGCACGGGCGCATCCGCGGCAGCGAATACGTTGGCCAGTGCCTCGGTTCCCGGCGGCGTGGTCCGTGCGGCAGCACCGAGTGCCGCGACGCCCTTATCGCCCGCTAGTTGGTGCGCCAGATCGAGCCAAGGCGTTTCCCGGCCCTCCGCAGGGTCCCAAGCATTGCCCACGAAGACGCCGACTCGGGCAGGCGGAGCTTCTGCCATGCCGGCCTCGTTCAGGAGGTCTGCCACGCCGGGGAACTTGGCGGCATCCGCGCCGGCGTTGGCGATATGGTACAGCGAAGCCAGCGTATGCGTCTTGCCGCCACCAAATTGGGTGACGAGTGTGAGAACCGGAGCTGTGTTCTCGGTCTTGCCGGAGAGACGCCGGAGGACCATGCCAGCGTGTTCCTTTAGGGCGCGGGTGAAGCAGGTGCGCGAAAAAAATTGCGCTGGATCGCGGTAATCCACGGGGGCGGTTTGGGCTACGATCTGCTCAAGGGCAATGGCGAACTCGTCCGGGCTGAACGAGCGGCCTTCGCGCACTTCTTTGCGGAGCGTTACGGTTTTGTACCAAGGGTCAAGGGCCATTCTGTCTCTCTCTTTGATCGGGTCTCTGCGCGGTGGTTCAATCTCAACTCCCCAGCGACTCCAAGCTCGTTACCCAGCCGTTGAACCGAGGGCATTCATTGCGAATCTTGGCCAAGCCAATCTCCACTGCTAGAAGGGGGGCGTCAACTTTCTTATCGTACCGGGGTATAATCTCCTTGATCCGTTTGCTCGGAGCCGTGTCCTTGTTGTCGTTAATGTCCTCGGGCGTCTGGAACTGTGAACGGATGTTTTGCAGGGCCTCCACCGATCCGTCCGGTGCGCTAACCAGGCCCGCAAAAACGCTTACATCCGAAAACAACAGCCCCTCGAACTCATGTCGTTGGACATATGGGAACACTCTTTTTGGATGCCATAGACCGCCGAGTTTCTGGCGAAGGTCTTCCTCCAACTCATCGCTTGTTCTGCCTTCTTTGCGACGAAACCCATAGAAGTCAACGAGCGATGTCACCGCATCAAAGGAACGGAGTAAATGGGTCATTTCCGACACGAGTCGCTCCACCGAAACATTTCCGCCGTCAGATCTGCCGCGGGCGCGGCCAAACAGAATCGGTATCGGTTCGACTCCTCTTTCTCTTAAGTGAGCCGCGAGAAAATGTTTGACAAATTCCTCTTCGGTTGGGCCTTCTACCGATATGGCCAGTCGGATCACGGACGTCCTCCGAGCAGATTCTTTTGCCAAAGCTCACCCGATGTGAAGTTGTCGTCGAGCCATACCTGATAGTCATCCGGCGCCAGTTTGCGAAACTCAGTACGACCGTCCTGTAGCTCTAACACGAAAATTTCGTCGAGACCGAACGCATCAACCAGCAAGGGCGATTGCGTTGCCACAATGACCTGCCTTTCCTCGGCGAGGGACTTTATCATACCCCCAATCAAGGCGATGGCTGCCGGATGCAGGCCCAGTTCTGGTTCGTCCAACAGGATTACGTTGGGCAACATCTCCGGCGGCAGATTGAGCAGAGTGACGAGGGCGAAGAACCGTAGCGAGCCATCGGACGTGAGATGTGCGCCAAAGGTCTTGTCCATTCCTTTGGCTTTCCACCTCAGCAATACTTTTCCGTAGCTCTCTTCAAGCTGAAAACGGTCGAATACAGGCAAGACTCGGCTGATATGCTGGCAGATCAGATCATATCGCTTGATGTCTTCCCGCTCCAACCGGTGCAGTACGGCGGCCAAGTTGCCCCCGTGGCTAAGAAGGCAGTTGTTGTCCTCCGCGTCCCATCTTTTTTTGAAGTCAGATGTGTCGGATGTGTCGTGAAATTGATAGACAACGCAACTGCGGAGACGATCCACAATCACCTTGGCGGTGATGAGGTCGTTAGCATAAAATTCGCTGGGCTTTGTGACCCGGACAATCTCGGCTTCCTGATGCCCACTTCCCAAGTATTGCCAATTGCTACTGAATCGAAAACTTTCCTTGCTAAAGAAAAAGCGGTCAGGATGAGCGTGGGAAAGCATGAACCGATAGTCGTAGCTGCTGTGGCCCGCTCCGATTCTCAACCTAACCTCGGCTTCCATGCGCGGAGTACGTTGGTTGCCACCATACAATTGATCGTCGGCTCCTCCGTGCCTCTCGATGAACTCTGCGAGTCTGCGAGACCCGAGCATCCAGTTCAGCATTTCAAAGAATCGAATGAAATTCGACTTGCCCGAGCCGTTGGCACCAATTAGGACCGCCGCCTTGGGAATTCCCGAAAGCTCGACATCGGCCAACGACCGGAAGCCCTGGATGCGGACGTATTCAATCATTGTTGGTTCCATCGCGTTCCTTTCACCTCGGCACCGCCAACAGCATGGCGTCGAGCAGGCGTTTTTCGTTGCAGCCTTGAGGGTAGAGTGCCGATAGCGCGTTGGCAAGGCGCAGGAAGTCGGGGCCGCGATCTTGCTCGGCGTTGATCAGCGTCCGCAGTGCGTTGGCGTGGCCGCTGGACTGGAGCAGCATGGCGGTGTGGACGCGGTCGAGGGTGGTGCCGTCGGAAGTTGCGGCGAGGTGTTCGTCGGAGGTTTCGCCGTATCGCGGGCGCGGCTCCCGCACGAGAGCGGGTGCGCCGTCCTGCCAGTCGGGGAAGAGCGTCTGCTGCGCGTTGGTGCCCGGGTCGCTTTCGATGTAGGTGGCAGCGGCCGTAGCGCCCTCCTCGCCGAAGAGCTTTTTGGCCCGCTCGGCTACGGGTAGTAGGCGCACGACGCCCTTTGCTTGGCCGATGATGCGGTCGGTCCAAGTACCGAGGTCAATGCCCATGGGCTGGGCGAAGCGGCGCACCACGTCGAAGGGGAGCGCAAATCCCGTGGCCGCGACCTTGGCGACGGCTTCTTCGTCGGCCTCGTCGTCTCGTTCCCCTGCGTTCGCAAGGGCAGGACTCTGATTTTCTGCAACAAGGGTTGTGCTCTGGAGCGTCCACAGGAAGAGTGCGGTCAGGCGGGCGTCCTCTTCCAACGCGCCGGAAAGGCCGTTGTGCGCTCGCGCCTCGGCCGTGCCGAGTACCTGTTGCAGGGCGGCGCGGCCGACGACCTCCCAGACTTTCTCCAGATAATCGGGCAGGCCGATTATATTGCCCTCGGCGGTTTCGACAGCGCGGTAACGGCTGAAAATTTCGAGCGCCGGGCCGATGCAGGCGAAGACCAGATCGGCACCGCGGATGCCTTCGCCCTGCAAACGCTCGATCCAGTCGGCGACGCGGACCGGCAGTTCGCGGAGGACATCGGCCCAGTCGCCGATGGGGGCGTCCTCGGGACGGGGGCGGCAGATGAGGTGGATGCTAGTGGCGAGTGCGGCGGAGTCGCGGGCGCGCAGGCGGGTCTCGCTCTCCGTGGCGATTGGCCAAGAGCCGGTGATAGTCCAGCCGCCGCGAATCATGCCGGAGAGTAGCGCCTCCCAGCCCTCTGTCGTCTTGTGAGCGAAGACGACGGAGCCGACACCTTCTTCGCTTAGAATCCGGCGTCCCTCGGCGAAGGCTTTCGCCATTGTTTCCTCGAACCACTCTCGGTCCTTGGGTCGGCCGTCGACCTGCTTGGTCTCGTCCTGTACGGCCTCGGCTGTCTTGGGCGAGAGCGGGTTGTCTGGATCGAACGGGTCGCGCAGCAACGGGTTATCAGGTAGCGTACGCTTGAGCCAGACTAGGAAAAAGTCGGATAGATCGGAATAGGGTATTGCGTCGTAGTAGGGTGGATCGGTGAACCAGATGCCGGCGGACTGGTCGGGAAGGGGGTGGTCGGTGGCGTTGGCGGGCTGGACTTGGCCTCCCGCCACGACTCGTACAGCGTCTATGACCTTACATGCTGCGGTGATCCCCGACAGAAAAACTCCCCGCGCATTGCTTTTTGGCGCTGATTCACAGAAATCCCACACTACAGGAATGGCTTGGCGTGCAAATAGATTCACAGGATTTTCAGCACCGCTTTCCCATCTGGCAAGTGAATTATTCCCATCCGACATTCTGCCTAAGAGCAATGCGATTAGGGTCTGTTGAATGCTTGGCGTAAGCGTTACCGTTGATCGCCCCAACCCCACCATCGCCACCTTCTGCCGCGCCGTAAACAAATCGCCCCACTGCATCATCCCGTACCGCTGCACACGGAAGCCCAACGTTCCAATCGGTGGCAACAGCTCGTCCGGCACCGGGCAAAGCCCCTGTTTCCCGCTCCTTTCCCATTCCTCCAGAACCTGCGCCACCCGTTCCTGAGCCTTTCGCACCGCTGCGTAGTCCGCGTCGTTGGGCAGCCGATAGTGCCGCCCTGTTTCATTAGGGCGCAACGTCACCACCGCCGTCATTCGCGCCCCGCCCATCCGCCGCCCGTCCGCGTCGAAAATCACATCCGCCCCGCCCCGCTCGGCCGCAAGCTGCGCCCGCACCCGCTCCGGCGGCAGGACCGCGCCGCAGCACAAACAAGTCGCCCGCGCCCGCGCCACCGTGCCGCCGCGCACCTCTCTATCCGCCTGCGGCTCAAACACCTCAAACTCGACGCTCGGTGGCTCCCCCGCGCAGCACTCGACGCGATGCCGCAACGCCCGCTTGCGCTTGGCCTTCTTGCACAGATAAAACGACCGCATCAGCGGAATCTCCGCGCCGCAGTTGGGCGCTTCGCAACGCACTGTCCGCGCCCACAAATAGGCAATTGGCGTGGCCCCGTCCGGGTCCTTGGGATACAGAGTGGCCAACTCCTGCTCGGCCTGCCGCTTAATCTCGCCGCCGACCCGGCGCAGTTCCTCGGCCAACCCCGGCCCGTGCCGCGGAATATCCTCCAGCATCACCTTGAGAATCAGGCACGCCACCGGATTCAGATCACTGGCGAACGCCTCGCAGCCCAGCCGTAGCGCCTCCAGCGGAATCGAGCCTCCGCCCGCAAACGGATCCACCACGAGCGGCGGCTCCTCGCCATGCGCCGCCTTCACCAAAGCCCGGCTCACGTCGAGGTGGGTGCGATCCGCAGCATTTTTCCAGTTGGCGAAGTTGGCAATGAACGACAGCAACCCCTGTCGCAGTTCCGCGTCATTCGCCGGCGGCTGACGCACCTCGCGCAGAATCTCGCGCGCTTGCTGCTTAAACTCCTCCGGGCAGTGCGGGTCGCACGGGTCCGGCAGCAGCAACGCCAGCAACACGGCCCGCGACGAGGCCAAAGGCCGCCGCGCCCACCACAGGTGCAGCGTACTCGGATGCCCGTGCCGAATCGACTTCTCCCGCGCCGCGTGCGTGGACACTTGGGCGATGGGGAAATCGACTTCGGCGAGACGCTTGCATTCGCGGGGGATCACAGGCACTCCTCCGTCCATTGGACGAGCGCTTTGGCGGTGTCGATCGCTTCCCGGTATTCCTGCTCGTATTCCGAAGTGTGGATCTTGGAACTCCAAGGAATCCAGTACCCCAATGCGATTGCTTTTTCTTTATCGTGTCGTGCATATCTACGAGGTGCCATGGTCATGTTCTTTCAAATAGAGGATGTCGCACCGGACCTCCAACCGCTTCCGCTCGCCCGTCTCCGGCTGGAAATCGTTCGCGATTTCATGCGGGATCGGAATGAATGTGCGATCTTTCGCGAGAATAGTCGAGGTGACCCTAGGACCACCTCCGGACGCGGCACTAACAAGTCCAGGACAAAGGATGTCGTAGTAAAGGCCGAAACGCCTTGAGTGATGCTGGAATATGAATATGACCTTTCGGCCACCCCAGACCACTTCTGTTGAATGCGGCTGTAGGAAGAAGTCACCCTTCTCGCGTTGAACTAGGTCACTTAACGAGAGAAAACAAGTATATCCGTTAACCGGTTCCTCACTCGTTAGAATACGTGCATTCGTCTCCTGCTCCCGGCGGTCAATTCCGGGTCTAGCGTCAAAGAAGTCTTGAGGGTCTCCTTCAGTAGTCTCTTCTCTGATCTCATTGACAACCGAGGAAAGTGGTTCCGTGCTCGCACCGCTCACATCTACGACTGAGCGATCCCTATCGATCAGTCGTCGTGCCGCCTCGACATTCGTTAGTCGTCCGGTACGCAGTTCCTCGAAAATCTCATCGAGATCGGCCTTGTCATCGAACTCATATTCAAACAATTCTCTGTTTGAACGAAGATGCCTTAAGAATGCCTCGGCTCCCTCCCGTGTGCTGCTAGGTACGAGCTTCGCAATTCTTGGGAAGATCGTAGATCGAACGAAGTCTTTTACGAAGGGCGCGAACGCGTTGTAGTTATCGCGATAAAGAGCGAGCAACGGCGCGACGCTAGAAGAATCCGGGTCGAGGTAGATCCTCACTGGCACTTTCTTATCAGTTACGAGGAGGGGTAGTCCACCAGAGATTGTCCCGAAACGGATGTCGACTCCAAGGAAGTAGTCCTCTTCAAGGATTAGGGCGACCCGAGTTGCGAGAGCAGAATGAGCGAAACTCTGACTCGTTATCGGGAGCTCTTGTTTCACCCGAGGGGTAATATCAACCTCGTTGACTCCTTGCTTGATTAAGTAGCCCAACTCGCAGTCACGCCGAGGTCTCCGTCGGGAAAGCACAATAAGCGGTTCATCCTCGCTGGCGTATGTCTGGATTACTGATTCATTATGCCCACTGTAGTACCGTACACCACTGCGCTTTACTAGCGAAGCGAGTACCTCGGGTTTGCCGGAAGGTCGGGGTACTACCTCTAGCTTGCCGCAGAGTGCGAACTGTCCTGTTGCAGTGATCCATTGGAGAAAACCATCGTTGGCGAAGGATTCGTCGTGCTCGGCTGCAATTGGCGAAATCAGGTTGTCTAGTGCCCAGATAATTCGCTGCAGCAGTTGATTTGAAGAAGCGTCTAGGGCTTCACGGCCTGCTGTGGGCTTCAGGATGGAGAGATCAACCACGCCGCCCCACTGGTACCCGGACTGCATTGCGACTGTCGAAAGACCGAATCCAGAACGAAGTGTACGAATGCCGTTGCGGCCTTGTAGTAGGACCATCGAACCGGGTTTTCCAAGCCTTGGTGCGGACTTGATGTTCTCTAGAACAACGCGCAGTTCACCCGACGCCATGCCAATAAGTTCTATATCGCCGGAGAGAATTCCGTCAAGCGATATGTCTCGGCAGTGTTCCAACCAAGCATGTCTTTCGGAAGGAAGCACTGCTCTGTGGTTCGCGCCACTGAGCTTGTCGCCGTTGAAAAGGACGGGTACGTCGACGAACTCGACAAACTCACGGAGATACGTACGTGCGTCCTGAACGGATACCCCGCTCATAGGGGCGAGGTGAGCTCGCACCGTGGTTCCTGGCTTGCCTTTTTGAGTAATTGGCGTGACCGAGATGCCCGCGGTTTCGGTCGACAGTTCCGACTTCCGTACCGACGACAACGTACGTTCGCCTGTGACTGCTGACTCACTCTCAACGGAAAGTTCATCAGCGACGCCGAAATTTGCCATCGCCCCTATGCCGAACGTCCCTACCACACCAGCCGCCCGAGCAGAGTCGGTGTTCTTACCGCTTTTCCCTGCATACCAGAAGTGAGTTTCGATCTCTTGGGCCGTCATGCCGATACCGTTGTCGGATACGATGATCTGTTCGTCATCAACGGTCACATGAATCATGGGTTCAAATTTTCCGCCAAGCGCCTGTCTCATGCGCACTGCGTCGAATGCGTTTTGCGTGTTCTCTCGAAGAAGAGCGAGTGGCGACTGGTAAATCTGATCGGCAAGCAATTCAAGTATCCGGGAGAATTCGACTTTGAACGCGATTCTCTTCTCAGTTGAGCTCATGAGGTCATCCTTCTAACGGTGATGGTGGCAGCCAACTCCTCAAAGAGGGCGCGATTAACGAATGCCGACGCGGCGTTAAGGCGTACCGCAGCTTCGTCGAATCGACCACCGTCTAGGAGCAGCGAGATGACCCTAACAACCTCGTCCACGCTTTGGGGTGGGTCGAGAAGTTCGATCAATTCCTCCTGTCGTCCCAAACCGTCCAACGCCCGGATCTTGATCTGGCGTTTTTCATGTGAGTGGGACGTGTTAATCTCAGCGAGAAGTTCCAATGCTCTCTCGTATTGTTCGGTGGCTACCGCCGTCATCGCGTTATCGAGTCGTTGAGTGGGGGTAGGTGGTTTAGGACGTGAAGGCGAAAGCGGGAGGTTTAGCTTGATGAAGGTTTTACCGCCGAAGTCGTCCCGATGGGAGCCGGTGAAGACGCCCCCTGATGACATCGCTCGTACATGAACGGTGATTGAGTTACTGTTCGGATCGATGACGACGATGTTGAATTGGCGTCGCTCTCCCGTGGGGAGTTCATGGTCGCCCACTGCAATTGAGCCGGCACCTACGACCGCCATTGAGGTCAGGTTCGGCAGACGAAGTTCAAACGGCGCTGCACCAGGATAATGCTGATGTCCGTGTAGCCCGACGCTGAATCCGAAATCGATAAGTTTGTGGATGACACGTTGGTCCATATAATCGTTTGCTCGTGGTCCGCCGACAACGCTATGGTGCCACACGGCGACGGCAACCGGGGCATTCGAGCCCGCAAGTAGTTCCCGCGATGAGGCCAGCGATACCGAGTCGATCTCTCCCACGTGGCAAAAGCAGTCGTTCCCGTGCCAAGAGGCGAATCCGACAATAACGAGCCCGAGAGACGGATACTCGACAAAAACGAGGTCATCATCTCTATGCGACAATGGACTTGGGTCTAACCCTGCATAGAAGTCTGCTTGAAACTGTCGGAAGTGTTTGAAGCGAGATTCATACAGATTACTGTCACTGATCTCGTAGGATTTCTGCTCCTTCCAGTTCCAGCGCACGTTTGAACTGGCCTCAAAGGCCTTGCTAGCGATCCCTTCTGGACAGGTTGCGAGAGGCTCCATCGCGTTTCGGGCGCGACCCCAGTCAACATCGTGGTTTCCAGGGATGATGACGACGCGCGATCGATCAGAATCAACAAACTCGGCTGCCAGATATCGTAAGAAATCGCAGGCTTCAGAGTATTGGGCTGCGATCTCGGAGTCGGGATCGGTAGTGCCGATACTTACGCCCTGAACTAGGTCGCCGCTCACCACGACTAGGTCTGGACTCGGAATCCCCTCTCCGCTCCACCGCGTTGCATCGCTGGTGATTGCCGCGAGAAGCTCATCGTTGCTTAAACGAGGCCCCGACGTTCGGTGTAGGTCAGAGATGTGAAGGAGAGTAGGCATTAATTACTCCTCGCAGGGATTCCGCGTGTAAGCAGATGATCAATCCGGTTTTGGTCTCTACGATGCGCTGGATGATGTCGTCCGACGTTTGTTGGTCCAGCATCCTCTTTTTCACGGCTTCTCTCCTAGTGCTTGCTCAGCGCCTCCCGCGTGCGGTCGATTTCTGCCGCGCTACGTACCGCGACATTTGGGCGATGGGAGAATCGACTTCGGCGAGACGCTTGCAGGCGCGGGGGATCACAGTATGCGTTCCTCAGCCCAGCGGATGACGGCTTCGGCGGTCTCTATCGCTTCAGCGTACTCCTGTTCGGAAACCGGGCTGGCGGTGAAAGGATAGCGTTCAGGCAGTTTCATACACCACCCGTCCTTCCCGCAAAGCGGGCTTGACGACCAGCGCGTGGCTGTTCTTGTAACGCTCTACATATTCAGGGGAGACCACAATTGCATCCACAGCCGCCCCGGCACCGCGCATGTTCCGGTATATTCGCTTCGTGACGTCGGTCGCGTTTTCTCCTGCCTTGACGATGAGCAGATCGACGTCGCTGTGGGGCCCCATTTCGCCGCGGGCGGCAGAGCCGAACAGGATGATCTTTTCCGGCTGAGCGACCTCTACGATACGCCGGATGATGTCGTCCAACGTTTGTTGGTCCAGCATCGTCTTTTTCATGGCTTCTCTCCTAGGGTTGCTCCGCGTTTGTGGTATGCGGTCGATTTCTGCCGCCCCCGCAGTTTTATCGACTGCGGCGAGACGCTGGCATTCGCGGGGGATCACAGGTGCTCCTCGACCCAGCGAAGGACGGCTTCGGCGGTCTCTACCGCTTCAGCGTACTCCTGTTCGGAAACGGGCCTGCTGGGATTGGGATAGCGCGTGGTTATCGCGTAACGCGTAAGTCTCGAAGCACGGCGAACCGCGTCCGGAATGCACTCTTCACTTCCTGCAAGGATTGCCAGTAAATGGGCTAAATCATGCACGTACGGAAACTTGATGTCATGCGAGATCATCGCGGCTTTGATGGCCTTCTCCGCGGCCTGCTGGGCCGCGAAACACAAGTCTTCGAGGTAGGCGTTGGGGACGCGATTCTTCGCGATTGCCAGACTGCTTCTGGCGCGGTTCAACCACTCCCGCGGATCGTCGGGCGGGAAGCGCTCAGTCAGTTTCATACACGACCCTCCCCTCGCGCAGTGCCGGCTTGATGACTAGCGCGTGGCTGTTCTTGTAACGCTCTACGTCACTGGGAGTCACCACGATCGCGTCAACCGCGGAGCCGACGCCATACAGCTTGTCATAAATCTGCCCCATGAGGTCAAGCGCGTCCGCCCCTTCCTTGACGACGAGCAGATCGACGTCGCTGTGGGGTCCCATTTCGCCGCGGGCGGCCGACCCGAACAGGATGATTTTCTCCGGTTGAGCAACCTCTACGATGCGCCCGATGATGTCGTCCAATGTTTGTTGGTCCAGCACCCTCTTTTTCATGACTTCTCTTTCCGTTCCTGCCGAGGCGGGATGGCGCTGGCACGGCTGAGCCTTCGGTCCGGCGTCACCAGTGGCCAGAGCTTATCCGCGCTTCAGTTCGGCCGGATGCATGCTGAGGTATTCTCGGACCTCCAACTGCATTCGGTCGATCTCGGCGAGAAATCCCGATACCGAGCCCCGGTAATTTTCAGGATGGGTTTCCATATTGTGCAGATGGGCTATTTGACGTTGGAAATGCGCGATTCGTCCAAGGGTGACGTCGAGTTCGCGATCGTTTGCAATCATGATCATCCCACCGTGATTTCGACGATGCCACGTTCAGTGCCATCGCGTTTGAGCTTGTCGGCTTTGAGTATTGACTTTTTCATGGTCTGCTCTTCGCTCCGTAGTGCCCTTCGTCTTCCCGAATTTCCATCGGCTGCTTGAGCGTGTCAACGCTCAGATAGTAGTGGGCGACCTTGGTGACCTCGTGCCACGGGAAACGGGCTGGGTCTTTAATCGGCTCTTGAAGCTCCGGGGTGCTGGCGCAGTTGGTCACCACGTAGAGCCAGTAACAGTCGCGGCGATCTTCGGCGATGCGGCGCTCGTTGGGCGTCAGCAGAATGCTGCCGGAAGCGGCGGCGAGACCTTTTATCTCGATCAGACGCAACTCGCCGGACTCTAAATCGCGGCTAGTTATATCGTACCCAAGATTCTTCTCGTGAACATCATCGACTTGACGACCTTGGGCGGTCTCGTACTCCATGACCACCTGCATCGCCGTCATCTCGGTTTCGGGATGTGGACGCAGGTGCCGGACATCGAGGGTGTCGCGTTCGGGATGGGGCAGGATTAAGACGCTGGCGAGCCGCTCGACTCCCTGCAAGGTCAGCGCCCGCTGCCGCTCGAACTCAGTGCGCCGACGGTCGCGGCGCGCCATCACCTCGGCATGGCGGACTTCGGCCTGCGCCAAGCGGCCCTCGGCACCAGTTGCGTTGTTATCCCTCTCCTCGGCGGCGCGACCAATCTCCTCATCGGCCCGCTGTATAACCTCCGTCAAGGACAGTTCGACGTGTTTGGCAATGCGCTCGACTTCGGCCAGACGCTCGGCGCGAACCTCGTTGATAAAAGGCACCAAGGCGTTTTCGTTGAGCCACGCAGTCGCTTCTGGGAGAGCGGCTACCGGAGGCAGATCGCCTGGAGCGGTGGCGGGGCTGAGATTGCCAAGGACATCCGGCTCGCGGAGACAGAAAGAGCCATCATCCGTCAATTCCACTGTGAACAACCGTTCGTGAATCACCTGCCCGAGGCCATCTACGACCCGCGCCCGGTAGAAGTCGAGACGCGCCGGTACTGTGTGCGCTAGGGAATGGAAACAGGCCCCCTTGGCAAAGGCATCTTGGCCGAGATGGAGGCTATGCCGGCGCAGGGCCTCGAATAGGGGATGCCCGGGAGTCACCCATTCGAGGTTGTGCTCCTCGGCTGTGTTGCGGTCCGTTGATAGCCGCGGATAGCGCATCGCCAGTTCCGGGAGTTTCCAGTCTGGATCGCGCTCGTATTCCTTCAACTTGGACGGCGTCCGCCCCGGCTCGAACGTATGCGCCAAGTGGCCCATCGGCTTCAGAGTTAGGGCCGCATGTTGGGCGCACTCCGCCATGAACCGCGCAATAGTCTCGGGCACGACGCGCCGCTCTTGGGCCTTGGCTCGGTGCTCGACGAGCATGTCGAGGTTGAGCTTCTTGGAGGCCAAACCTTCCAGTGCCGTCTGGCAGATGGACCGGAAGTGGCCTTCATCCACGTCCTGCAAAAGCCGCTCTTCGAGGTCAGTGTGCCCCAACTTTCCCGCGTAGTAGTCCCGCAGCACGCGCTCCACGTGGGCGGACGGCAAGACTTCGCCGACTACGTTGAACACTGCGTCGTCGTCGAGGGCGTCGCGGATCTCTTGGAGCTTGTCCAACAACCGCTGGAGCACCCGCCCCTCAATGGTGTTGGTGGCGACGAAGTTGAAGATCAGGCAATCGCGCCGCTGGCCGTAGCGGTGGATGCGGCCCATGCGCTGCTCGAGCCGGTTCGGGTTCCAGGGGATGTCGTAGTTGAAGAGGATGTGGCAGCACTGAAGGTTGATGCCTTCGCCGGCTGCTTCGGTGGCCACCAAGACTTGGATGGCACCTTTGCGAAACTGCTGTTCGGTGTGGAGACGGCTGCCCGGTTCGTCGCGTGAGCCGGGCTTCATGCCGCCGTGGATGCAGCCGACGCGGAAGCCCCAGGCTTGCAAGCGTTCCATCAGGTGGTCGAGAGTGTCCTTGAACTCGGTGAAAAGGAGCAGTCGCTGATCGGGCCGGTCGAAGAACCCCTCCTCCTGCATTATGTTGCGAAGATGTGCGAGTTTTGCCTCGCGGCCCGCGTCTTCGACGACCTTGGCCTTTTCAGCGAGCTGGAGCAGTTCGCCGATCTCTGCGCGGATCTGGTCGGCGTTGCCCGCCAGTGTGATGGCCTCCAGCAGCTCCTCCAAGTGCTCGCGCTCGGCGTCTTCCAATTCCTCCAGCTCTTCGAGGTCGGGAAGGTCCGGCGGTGCGGTCCGCACTAGCTCCTCGGCGCGCTTGAGGCCATCCTTTAGACGCCGGGCGCGGTTTTCGAGGGACCGCCGCATGGCGTAGGTGCTGGAGGCGAGGCGTCGTTGGTACAGCGACATCAGAAAACCGACCGCCCGAGCACGCGGGTCGTCGCCCTGTGCCGCAGCGCGTGCGCTCTGCCGTTTCACAAACCGCGTGACCTTTTGATAAAGCTCGAACTCAGCGCCCTGAATAGCGAAATCCGCGGTGCGCGGGATGCGCTTGGTAAAGACCGGCTTTGCAGTCCACGTTCCGTCCGTCTGGCGCTCCGGGAAGTACACCATCGCCTCCTTGGTGCGCCGCAGGTAAAAAGGCGCTCGCCTTCGTTCCATAGCTTCGCGGATCGATTTCACGTCCGCGTAGGCATCGCGGTCGAGCAATTGCAGAAACAGGGTGAAGTTCTGCGGGTCGCCCTTGTGGGGCGTGGCGGTCAGTAGCAGCACGTGATCGGCGCTGTCGCGCAGCAATTCTCCGAGCCGGTAGCGCTGGCTCTTGTGGGTCTCGTCGCGCGCCGACATGCGGTGCGCCTCATCGACAATCACCAGATCCCAATGCACCTGTTGCAATCCGGGCAAGATCTCGGTGCGCTTGGCGAGGTCGAGCGAGGTAATGATCTGCTTTTGCTCCAGCCACTGGTTGACCCCGAACTGATCGCGGATGTCGCCGCCCTTCATCACTAGGAACTTATCGTCGAACTTTTCCTTGAGTTCGCGCTGCCACTGGAACGTCAGGTTCGCGGGGCAGACGACGAGCACCCGTTCGATGAGACCCCGGAGCTTGAGTTCGCGGGTTAAGAGACCGGCCATGATGGTCTTGCCCGCCCCCGCATCGTCGGCGAGCAAGAAGCGCACGCGGGGTAGCTTGAGGAGGTGCTCGTACACCGCTTCGAGTTGGTGCGGCAGTGGATCAACGCGCGAAATGGAAAGCCCGAAATAGGGATCGAACTCGTAGGCGATGCCGAGCGCATAAGCTTGGAGGCCGATCCGCAAAAGCCGCCCATCGCCGTCGTAGGAAAGAGCGGCGTCGGCGATAGTCAGGTTGGAAATGTCAGCGGAAGTGAGCGCGACCTGACGGAACTGCTCCGACCGTTGGCCGACGAGGCCCGCTTCCACGTAATCAGTAGCATTTGCACGCACGGTCACCACGCGCATCGGCTCGCTGAACAGCGGGCCGGTCAGAACCTGTCCTTCGCGGATGGCGGATTCAGCTACCACTTCACCACGCAAAAAGCTCGCCCACCTCCATCGTCAGCGCTCGGCCCGGCCCGCCGTCCTCGCGCACCACGAGCTGCCCGTCGGCATATCCGACAGCGGCGACGCCGGAAAAGTCGGCGGGAATCTGCATGAGAAAGTTGGCGTAGGTGAAAACTTGGGTCTCGTCGGCGTCGATATAGTGAAAGAGCGTGCGGCCAAAAATCCGCCCCTTTTCCAACAACACCGGGCTAGGTTGGTGCAGGCCCGTAGTGCCAAACTCCAAGCCGCGGGCAAAGGGCTTGCCGTCGCGCACGTGCCGCCAAGCGTCGAACCAAGGGTAGTCAGCCACTGGCCAGATGTAGCCAATCAACAGCCCCTTGCCGGCGTTGATAGCCGTGGTCCAGCCGTATTCTTCCTCGATTATGTACGACACGACCGCTGGGGCGGCGTCATCCGTCAAATGGCGAATATCCACCTCGGTGCCGTCCTTTTTGAGTGCTGAGGGCCAGCGCACCTCTGGATCCTCGGGCGTTGGCATGGGCGTTTCCTGCATAAAGCCGCGCGTGCCGTTGGCATCAACGCGGGTGCTCTCGTCCAAAAAGGGCGGCCCAATGGTCGGGTGCTGGACGATGTTGTACACGCGGCCCAAATGGCGGGTATTGGTGACGGCCTCGGTGACCGCAAAGACGGCCTGGTCCTGATCCATGCGAATCGAGCGCACGACCTCGAGGCCGGCCAAGGGCAGTGCGGCCGACATTTGGGCCACGAGGTAGCCGTCCTCTGCGCGTGCGTCCTCATCCAAGTTCCACCACACGCGCGTGGCCTCGCCGTGCCAGCCCATGCCGTGGGCCTGCTCGGCTTTGGTGGCCGGTCCCCAGCGGTCGAGGCAGAGGAAGTGCCCCATGGAGCGCGGCTCTATGGGCGGTGCTTGGTCCGGGGTGTCGCCGAAGGACCAAGAGTCCCATTGCAGGGGGTTGAGCGGGTTGCTTTTGAGGTGGAAATCGGCCATGGAGCCGCCGCCTAAATCGACGACGAGCACGGCTGCTTGGCTGTCGAGCACGAGGCGGGGGCGGTCTTGGGCCGCGCTGTGCGAGGCCGTCCAGAGGAAGGCGGCGAGGAGGGTCCATTTCATTATAGGTACTCCTTCTGTGAAGTGAGGGGATGGCAAAAGAGACGCAACAACGTACTAGAAATTGACAGCAGACAAAAGACAGCGGATGTTGTTTCTGATGAGCGTTTTTCTGATCGTCCCCATCCTCGCCCTAAGCGGCTGCCAAGAACCGACTGGCCGCTCAGACGCGTTTCTCCAATCGTACTACCGCGGCTTGGACTTGCTGGAGCGCTATCGGCTCCGGGCGGCCGAGCGCGCCTTTGCGCATTGCGTCCGGCTGGAACCCGAGGCGGCCGAGGGCTACTGGCAGCTAGGGAGGGTGCGGCTCGTGCAGGGGCGGATAGAAGAGGGCGTGGGGTTGCTGGAACAGGCCACAGCGCTAGATCCTGAATTGACGGCGGCGCGGTCTTTGGTGTTGGAGACGTTTTTGGGGCGGGGAAAAGAAGCGCTCGAAGAGGGGCACTTCGCGCAGGCGGAACGGTATTTGCAGCGGGCACTGGCCGTTGATCCCCAAGGCTATGAGTCGCTCTACTGGGCGGCGATTGCCGCGCTGTGGCAGGAGGACTACGCCCGCGCCGATTCGATCTTGCAGCAGGCCGTGGCGCTGCATCCCGAGCCGCTGGAGCTGCGCTGGCACCGGAAGTGGTTGCAGCAGGCCTTGGGCCGGCCGGCGACCGGGGCATTTGCCGACGCTGTGCCACAGGGGCCCATCAGCGGGCGATTTAGCGAGATCGGGGCCGAGGCCGGGGTCGATAAATTCGACGGCGGCCGCGCCAGCGCTTGGGCCGACTACGACGAGGACGGCGACCTCGACTTGGTCGTCATTGGCCATCCAGCGTTGGCGTACTTCCGCAACGACGGAGCGCGTTTTGCCGAGCGGACCCAGGCCGCCGGGCTGGTGTTGCCCGAGGGCGGGATCGGGGTGCAGACGGCCGACTACGACAACGACGGAGACGCCGACTTGTACGCGACGCGCAATGGCTGGTTTGGCGGCGGCGTGAACCTGCTCTTCCAAAACGACGGCCGGGGCGTCTTCGCCGATGTGACCCAAGCATCGGGCACCGGCGATCCCGGGTCGAGCTTTTGCGCCGCGTGGAGCGACTTTGACCGCGACGGCAACCTCGACCTATACGTGGCCAACGGCACGGGCGCGACCGGCGACTCGACCAATGTGCTCTATCGCAACCACGGCGACGGCACCTTTGTAGATGTGGCGGCAACGGCCGGGGTGGCGCACAAGGGGCAGACCCTGAGCGCGGCGTGGGGCGACTTTGACGGCGACGGCTGGCCCGATCTGTACGCATGCAATTTCACCGAGCCGAATGTGCTTTTTCGCAATCGGGGCGACGGTGCGTTTGCCGATCAGACGGCGGCGGCCGGCGTAGGTGCCGAGCACATCGACGGCTTTATAACGTTTGTCCTAGACTACGACAACGACGGTGCGCTGGACATTTTCGTGGGCAACTGGAGCCAGTACGCGGTGGTGCTGGCCGATCGAGTCGCTGGAAAATCGACGAGCGTGCGCGACCGACCAGTGCTTTTCCGCAACCAAGGCGACGGCACTTTCGTCGATGTGACGGAAACAGCCGGGCTAGGGCGGGCGCTGGGCACGATGAGCGGCGTTCCCGGCGATGTGGATAACGACGGCTGGGTGGACCTGTACCTCGGCAACGGCGGGCCGCAGATGGGCCGGCGCGAGCCGGATGTGCTTTTCCGCAATCAGGGCGACGGGACCTTTGCCGACGCGACCGCAGCGGCCGGACTCGGGCATTTGGGCAAATCGCACGGCGTGACCTTTGCCGACTACGATGGCGACGGCGACCTCGACCTGTACGCGCCCGTGGGCGGTGCCCAGCCGGGCGACCAGTGGCCCAACGCACTCTACCGCAGCGAGGGCTTTGGCAATCACTACTTGGTGCTGGAATTGGAAGGAGTCGAGAGCAATCGCGACGGAATCGGCGCCAAAGTGCGGGTGCAGGCCGGCGATTTGGCGCAGTACCAAGAAGTGGCTTCTGGATACAGCTTCGGCAACAGCAATAGCCTAGCGTTGGAATTTGGCTTGGGGCAACGGGTGCGGGCCGACCGCATTGAGGTGGCGTGGCCCAGTGGGCAGGTCGATGTGTATCGGGATATTGAAGCCGATCAGTACTTGGTGCTCAGAGAAGGGGAGACGCGGTGAAGGGGTTGACCGCCATGGCGCTGTTGTGGGCTGGGTGCGCGGCCGCGCCAGACGCTCTGACCCAGTACCGCCAAGCGCAGGAACTAGTTGACGGCCGGCCGCTGCGGACCTTGAGCCAGGCCGAATTGGCGCAGGCCGAACGCCTAGCAGCGCAGGCGCGGGCACTCGATCCTGAGCTGCACGAGGCGACCTTTGCCTTGGCCGCGCTCTACGTGGTGCGCGGTGCGTACGAAGACGCGACCGCGCTCTACCGCAGCTTGGTGGAGGCGCGCCCGGACGACGGGCGGGCCTATGCCGAACTGGGGCTTAGCCTCGCCGCCCAAGGACGCTATAGCGGCGCACTGCGCGCCTATCAGGACGCCGTGCGCCGGGGCGAGCAGTCGGCCCTGATTTACGCGCGGCTGGGCCACGCCTATCAGGCGCTCGGGCACTTGCGCGAAAATCTCCACGCAGCGCAGGCGGCCTATGGCGCATCCCTACAGCTTGCGCCCGAACAGGCCGAGGTGCGCTACCAATTGGCGCGGGTAGAAGTGCGGTTGGGGCGGGACGAGGAGGCGCAAACGCTAATGCAGCAGGCGCTCGCGGCCGCGCCCGCAGACGCTGGCATCCGCGCTGACCTCGCCGCGCTCTACACAGAGGCGGGGCAACGGGAGCTAGCCCGCGCCGCGCTCGTCGAGGGTTTGGCCGACCGCGACCGGGGCGGCGCGGAAGCGGTCTTGCACTACGAGCTGGGGCGGCTGCTGTGGGAGGACGGGGATGGTGCCGGGGCACTGGCGCAGTTTGAACGGGTGCGCGCGGCCGACCCCGACCTGCACCCGGTCTATCGCTATCTTGGTTTGATCCACAGCGCAGAGGGGCGGCTGGACTCGGCACTCGCCGCGTTTGTCGAGCTAGCCGACCGACAGCCCGGCCATGCGGCCGCCCAAGTGAGTATCGGCATTGTCCACAGCCGCATGGGCGCACTCGCCAAGGCAGAAGAGGCTTTCAAAACGGCGATCGCCTTGGGCGGCGCGGAAGGGGACGCGGCCTTGAAGTTGGGTGGTTTGTACGTGCATCAGCGGCGGCTGCGCGCGGCCGTGCAGGTGTTCAAAGAAGCCACGGCCGCGCATCCGCACCACGCCGAGCTTTTCGCGTCCCTAGGCGACGCCTATCGCCAGTTGGGCTTGCTCGGCGCGGCCGTGCAGGCCGGCGAGGAGGCCGTGCGGCTCGAACCCGAGCGGGCGCTGTGGCGCTTCCACCTCGCCTCGACCTACGAAAAAGTAGACCCGGACCAAGCGCGAGCCGAGTGGCATGCGTACGCATCTTTGGCAGAAGACGACGGGCGCGAGGCCCAGCGGCTGGCTCGCGCCCGGGCGCGTTTGCAAACCTTGCAACAGGAGAAATGATGATCGACCTAGTGGCTTTTGACCTCGACGGCACAGTGCTCGACGCAGAGGGGCGGCTGGCGGCTTCGGCTGTGGCGGCCATCGAAGAACTGATCGGGCGCGGCATCCCCACCGCCAGCATCAGCGGGCGCAGCATCCGCCGCGGCCAATACCCTTTTGCGGCCTACCCCGCACTGGCGCGGGCACTCTACATGAGTGGCTACAATGGCTCGGTAGTGCTCGGGCCGGGCGCGGGCGCGGAGCGCGAGGTGCTGCGCGAGGAGCGGTTGGACGAGGCCTCTTTTGCCCAGATAGTCGAATACGGGCGCGCAGAGGGGCTAAACCTGATCTACTGTCTGTTTGAACGCACGGCCGCCGGGGTCGCCGAGGAATATCGGTACGTCCGCCCCATGGAGTACCTCGAATCGTTCGCAGAGCCGGGCCTGGTGCGCGACGTCGATTTGTACGCACGCTGCCAAAGCGGCGAACTGGGCACACCGCCCAAGCTCATGCTGGAAGTAGAACCCGAGCGGCGAGAACAGCACATCGCCGATATTGCGGCCCTGTGCAAAGATCGGATCTATGTGGCTTGGGCGCATCCCGGTATGGTGGAATTTATGCGCCGGGGAGTGAATAAGGGCGTGGCCCTGCGGACGCTAACCGAGCAGGTAGGTGGGTGTGCGGAGCGCGTCTTGGCGGTAGGGGATGCGAACAACGACTTGCCCATGTTGCGAGCGGCCGGGATCGGGGTGTTGCTGGGGAATGCAAAGGCGGAGGTACAAGCGGCCGTGGCCGGGGATGGGGTGCGGATTGGACCGAGTTTTGCGGAGGATGGATTTGCCACAGTGGTGCGGGAATACGCGCTAAAAGGATAGGAGCAGAAATGACGCAGGTGTTTTGCGGGGTCGCGCTGTGTATTGCTGTTGCGGCCTCGGCTTTGGCTCAAAGGCAAGCTGTGGCCGACTCCCTCAAGGGCGGGGAGATGGTAAAAGTCGCCGGGGAAAATCGCGGGTTTTACATAGACAAGTACGAGGTGACCAACGAGGAGTACGCAGCGTTTCTGACCGCGAAGGGAAACGCCAAGGTGGAGGGCATGTACTGGGTGGAGCTGGGGGGCCGATACACGGCACTGGTGGTGGAGGACGGCGCGTACAAGGTCAAAGAAGGGTTTGCCCGGCATCCGGTCATTGAGGTGTCGTGGTACGGGGCACTGGCCTATTGCCAATGGGCGGGCAAGCGCCTGCCCACGCAGGAGGAATGGCAATTCGCCTGCGCGGGAGCTGAAGGGCTAAAGTACCCGTGGGGAGCGGACTTTGCGAAGGGACGCGCCAATATATTCGGGGACGAGGATGGCTATGGGCGAACTGCGCCCGTAGGCTCTTTCCCCAGTGGCGCCAGCCCCTTTGGACTCTTGGATATGGGCGGCAATGTGTGGGAGTGGACGCAAGGAGGCGAGAAAATGCAGTTCCTGCGCGGGGGCTCGTGGATCAACGGCCCCACCTTGACCCAGTGCAACAAGCGGACCAACACCAAGGATTCGCATTCGTACATCAAGGGCAACACCATAGGCTTCCGCTGCGCCCGCTAGAAGGCTGATGGCCGGTGGTCAGCACATTTTATCACTTTTTCTGATTTCGGCCATTTTGGGCGATTTCTTGATTTTCTAGGGGCAGCGATCGCTGCCCCCTACGGCGTCCATCTGCGGATATTATGGTTTTCGTCCTTTTACTGCTCGTCGCTGCCAGCGCCCACGCCGATTCCTTCTTTGTGGATGCCACGCGGGAAGCCGGTCTGGACCATGCCACCGTCAACGGCGGAGCGGATAAGCGCTTCATCCTCGAATCCACCGGCAGCGGCGCGGCCTTTTTCGACTCCGACCGCGACGGCGATCTCGACCTCTACGTAGTAAACGGCTCGACCTACGCTCACTACGCGGCACGCTCGGGGCCGGGCAATGTGCTCTATCGCAACGAGGGCCGAGGCACTTTTGCGGCCGTGGTCGCCGGCGTTGAGGATCGCGGTTGGGGCATGGGGGTGGCTGTGGGGGATTACGACGGCGACGGCCACAGCGACCTCTATGTGACCAACTACGGTGCCAACGCGCTCTATCGCAATCGCGGCGATGGCGCCTTTGCCGCGGTCGCCGCACCGGCTGGGGTTGCTGGCGATGGCTTCAGCACGAGCGCGGCGTTTTTCGACTACGATGGCGACGGCGATCTCGACCTCTACGTGGCCAACTACGTGGTCTTCGACCTTGAGCCGGTGCTGCAAGACCCGGAGTTAGAAGATCCCTGCATCTACTTGGGCGGGCTGCGGGTCTTCTGTGGCCCGCAGGGCATGGCGGGCGGGCGGGACCGGCTCTACCGCAACGACGGCGGGATTTTTGCCGACGCCACGGCCGCGTCCGGCGCGGCCGCGGCCAATGCCTACTACGGCTTGGGCGTGGTGTCCGCAGACTTTGACCGCGACGGCGACCTCGACCTGTTCGTGGCCAACGACGAGACCCCCAATGTGCTGTTCCGCAACGACGGTGGTCGCTTGGGCGACATGGGCTTGCAGGCCGGCGTGGCGTACAACGGCGACGGCGAGGCCGAGGCGAGCATGGGGGTGGATGCGGGCGATTGCGACGGCGACGGCGACCTAGATCTCTACGTGACCAACTTCTACGGCGAGACCAACACGCTCTATTTGAACTCGGGCCACGGGACCTTTATCGACGCCACGAGCGAGCGCGGCTTGGCGGCCCCGACCGTGGGCTATCTCGGCTGGGGTGCGCGCTTTTTCGACTTTGACTTCGACGGCGACTTGGACCTGTTCGTGGCCAACGGCCACATCTATCCCCAAGTCGATCGCGCCAGCGCCGGGGGCACGTACGCCCAGCGCAACCAGCTTTTCGCCAACGAGGGATCGGGCGCGTTCTCGGCGGTGGAAGGGGCCGGCCCCGGGCTGCTGGTGCAAAAGTCGAGCCGCGCGGCCATCAGCGGCGACTACGACCAAGACGGCGATGTCGATTTGTTCACGACCAATATCGACGACAGCCCGACGCTCTTGCGCAATGAGACGCGCAGTGGTCGCTATCTCGTGGTGCAAGTCGAACCGGAAGTGGTCGGCACTTGGGTGCGGCTGGTGGCGGGCGGGCGGACGCAGGTGCGGGCGGTCGGCGGGGCGGCGAGCTATTTGGGCCACAGCGACGCGCGCCTCCACTTTGGCTTGGGTCGCGCCGAGCGCGTCGAGCGCGTCGAGGTGTGGTGGCCGGACGGTGCAGTGACGCGGTTGGAGGATTTGCCGGTGGATGAACTACTGATCGTGTACAAGGAGGGGAGGGTTATGGTGAAAGTGTTGGATCGCGTCCCGGTACAGAAGCAGCCGTGACGACTTGGCCCTTTGCAGGGGTGAGATAAACGTCGTAGAAATTTAGGAACATGCGAAACCTGACCATAATCGGAAAACTCGCCAATGTGGATTGGGATTTTCCAAAGCGCGTCACCCACAGTGACATTGAGGGACTCCATCCCTATCCGGCGAAGTTCGTCGCCGAACTGCCGCGCACTTTGCTGAATATCCTCCCGATCCCCGCAGGAACAGCCGTCCTCGACCCTTTCTGCGGTAGCGGCACTACCCTAGTGGAAAGCCAGAGGCACGGTCTCGCCTCCGTGGGTATCGACGTGAATCCAATCGCCTGTCTGATGTCGCGAGTGAAGACAGAGTCCGTGCCACCCGATCTGGCAGAAACAGCGCGGGACGTTCTCGACCGTGCTCAAAGAGAACGGGACCCTGCGATTCCCGCGATCCCTAACCTCGACCACTGGTTTCGACGGCCAGTACAGAAAGCACTAGCAGCGTTGACTAGTGCGCTAACTGCGGTACCCGCTGAGTACCAAGCTCCGCTCCGCCTCGCCCTGTCGAGCATCATCGTCCGCGTCTCCAACCAAGACAGCGACACCCGCTATGCTGCCGTGGAGAAACAGGTTGCCGCCGAAGATGTCTTCCGGGGGTTTGAGCAGGCGACGCGCCGCATTCTCAATGTTTTGCAGAAGCGGCCCTATCCGCTCGTACCTGCCACGGTGCTGCAAGCCGATACGCTAGCCCTCGATCCGAAACAGATCCTAGGGCGCATCGGCTTGGTAATCACCTCGCCCCCCTATCCGAACGCGTACGAATACTGGCTGTACCACAAGTACCGCATGTGGTGGCTCGGCTTTGATCCCATAGCCGTAAAAACGCAAGAGATCGGTGCTCGCGCCCATTTCTTTAAGCGGAATCACCATACAGCCGAGGACTTCGCGCACCAGATGGCGCAGACTTTTGCCCTCCTTCAGGAGGTGCTCGTGTCGGATGGCTATGCGTGTTTCGTCGTCGGTCGCTCTCGCATCCACGGCCGCGTTGTGGACAACGCCCGCATCATTGAGGATACGGGTCGCGCCGCCGGATTCAAGCGCGTGTTTGCTGCTGAACGCGCACTTGCGCCTAACCGAAAGTCTTTCAATCTCTCACACGCCAACATCAAGACCGAGACGGTCCTGCTGTTGAGACGGGCAACATCATGCGCCTAATCTGGCACGGCTATCACTACTATCCTTATGAGCGGGACCTCGCCCTCCGCGAAGTAGCTGTCCTGTTCGGGAATCCGGCCTTTCGCCTAACCTCGGACGGGGTGGAATGGGCCGGGCAACCAGACAGCGAAAGCATTCCCTTCGGCAGGCTCAGGGCCTCACGTCTCACGTACTTCGCAAGAGCCATCAGTGGCCCTCATTCGTACTCAACGCTGCAAGGTCGTCTCGAAGACAGCGGGCGTTTGGGCCGGAACCGGCAGGCCACTCGCTACTCGGTCCACGGGCTACACGAGTACAAGGGAAAATTCAACCCGCAAGTGGCAAAGGCACTGCTCAATATCTTCGCCATCGAGCCCGGCCAGCACGTCCTCGATCCCTTCTGCGGCAGTGGTACCACGCTCGTCGAATGCGCCCATCTCGGAGTGACAGGCTGGGGCATTGACCTGAACCCGCTAGCCATATTCTTGGCTAACGCAAAACTACGGGCCCTGGGCACATCGGTGGAAGAACTGCGCGACATGCACGCCCAGCTAGCGACCAGCCTAAGGCAGGCCGGGCGGCAGACAATCCAAGTCGGCGACGATCTTAGGGGACAGTACCTCCGCTCGTGGTTTGACCCGGATACCCTCCAGATCGTCGAGTTCGTCGGCGCAGAGATCCGGAAGATCGCAGGAGAAGTCGCGCCAGTCTTCCTAGTGCTTGCCAGCGATCTACTGCGCGAATACTCACTTCAGGATCCCCGGGACCTGCGTTGCCGCCGTCGCAAGTCGCCGTTGCCCGATACCCCTTTTAGCGATGCCTTTCTGGCGAACTGTACGCGAGCCATTGAGCGCATCGAAGCGGCGCAGACCGTGCTCGGAACCGATATGCCACTGGGCCGAGCCATTCATCGGGACGTGACGACGCTCGCGCTGGCCGATCTGCCGGCTCCCTGCCACGCGGCGATTACTAGCCCGCCCTATGCGATGGCACTGCCCTACATCGACACTCAGCGCCTGTCCCTCGTCTGGCTGGATCTCCTGACGCCGGACCGCGTCCGCGACCTTGAAGCCGATCTAATCGGCAGTCGCGAAATGCGCGGCCCTACTCGCAACAAAATGCTCGCTGCCATGCAGGACAACGAAGCCGGGCTGCCGGAGACCGAAGCCGCTCTCTGCTGCCAGTTACAGGCAGCTCTCGGTGCGGAGGACGGATTTCGCCGGCGGGCCGTTCCCATTTTACTTTATCGGTACTTTGCGCTGATGCAGCGGAGCTTCCGGGCCGTGCGCGGTGTCATGCGCCAGAAGGCCCCTTGCGGGCTCATCGTTGGGCGCAACCACACCACGCTCGGTGGCATCCGTCAAGACATCGACACTCCAACCCATCTCGCGGCCCTCGCTACGAGTGTCGGCTGGAGTATAGACGAGATGATCCCTCTCCAGACTTACCGCCGCTACGGCTACCACATGAGTAACGCCGTCAAGGCCGAAACTCTCGTCCTGCTCCGCAACCTATGAACGAACTGACCGTTCATCCCAACGTGTACGCGACTGGACGCAGCAAGGGGCTAATTTCCCTGCTCGAACGCATCTGGATGCGCGAGCGCGAAATGGGCGACGGAACGCTCTACATCGTTTCCGGCTTTGCCAATTACAATGGCGGCGTCCGCTTCTTTCCCGTATTTCGCCGCCACATTGAGCAAGGTGGCCGAGTAGTGGCGATTTTCGGTGGTAGCACTCAGCAGAAGCTGACCAGCCAGCAGGTCGTGCGGGAACTGCTCAACTGTGGAGCCGAGATACACCTTGTCAACCGCAAGCGCCTCATGCACGTCAAGAGCTACGGATCGAAGACCTGCAACGGAGAGATGCTCGTCGTCACCAGCGGCAACTTCACTGGACCGGGCATGTCTCAAAATGTCGAAATGGCCATCTTGCTCGATCGCGTGACAACCCGCAGTTTGCGCTTCTCTTGGGACGACATGCTCAATGCGATGTTCGCACAACGCTGGGATTTCTACCAGCCCGCCCTTTCTGAAGATGCGACGGCCCCCGCTTGGCAGCTACTATACGACGAGCAATCATCCCAGATCGTTCTCGACGAAACCCATGAGGTCACGCTGATCCTGCGCTTGGGACATGCCGACACCGTGCGGATCAATGCGAAGCCCGGAACTACTCAGGCACAGGGAACTCAGTATTTCTGGCTCAGCCGGGATTGCTACGACTTCTTTCCCCCTCTCACCATCCCGAATCGGCTCGGACACAAGAAAACGTACTCCTGCCGAATCGAGATGGATTTCGTCGATCTTGGGCACAAAGAGGAAGTTCGAGTGACGTTTGAAGCCGAGAACAACCTCGACTTTCGTCTGGGCACCGGGCCGCTGCGCTATTCTGGTCTGGTGCGAGTAGGGGATCTTGCCGCGATCTCCCGCGTAGGAGAAACCCGTTACGAGCTACGCCTCTATAGACAGGAGACCGCGGCTCATCAAGCCCTTGCTCCTTACGCGATCAACTTCATAGGAAATCGAGGCAAGCAGTACGGATTCATATCCAATCAGGAGTTCCAGAGGACAATCAAGTCTTGCGGTGGTCGTTGACTAAACTCATAACTGCATCCCTTTCGCTGCCTGAGAGCTATTTTTTAATGACCGCCCAACCTTCCGCGGGCGATTGACGCGGCGATTTTTATTTCCTAGCTTTAACGCTTCTCCAAATTCACCTGTACATGCTCATGTCTTGGAATTTTGTCGTCAAAAGGGTCGCCCTTTTTCTGATCGTAGTGTGGGCCGCCGCGAGCGTGAACTTCTTTGTGCCGCGGCTGGGTACGGGCCGCGATCCCATCCGCGAGAAGCTCGGCCAGCTAGCGGCCAGCGGGGGATTGCGCCAAGACGGCATTGAGGCCATGGTAAGGGCCTATCAGGCCAAGTTCGGCCTCGACAAGCCGCTCCACGTCCAATACTTCAACTTTCTCAGCGACACCTTTACGCTCGACTTGGGCTATTCGCTGGCCAACTATCCGGCCCGCGTCGGGCAGATCATCGGCAATGCCATTCCCTGGACCATTGGGCTGATGATCATTTCAGTGCTGCTCGGGTTTGCCTTGGGCACGCTCATGGGGGCGCTGTCGGCTTGGCCGACGGCACCGCGCCTTACGCGCAACCTAGCAGTGCCCATGATGACCCTGTCGGCGATTCCCCCCTATCTGCTGGGGCTGATCGTGCTCTACATATTGGGCCTCAAGCTGAACCTCTTTCCGCTTTCGGGTGGGTACTCGCCCGGCATGTTGGCGATCTTCAACCTCTCCTTTGCCCTCGACGTGTTGCACCACTCAATTCTGCCGGCGCTGGCCATTGTCTTGCAGCAGGTCGGCTTCTGGGCACTGGGGATGCGGGGGATGATGGTCACGACCTCGGGCGAGGACTACATCACCCTCGCCGAGGCCAATGGCCTGCGCAACCGCACGATCTTCTTCCGCTTCGGCCTGCGCAATGCCCTGCTGCCGCAGCTAACGGCGCTGGGGCTGTCGCTGGCCAACGTGGTCGCCGGCCAAGTCATCGTCGAGGTGATCTTCGCCTATCCAGGGATCGGCACAGTGCTTTTTCAGGCCATCCAAGCCTCGGACTATACGGTCATCAACGGCGTGGTCCTGATTCTCATCCTATCCATCGGCTTGGTGACCCTGCTGATGGACTTCTTCTATCCGCTGCTCGACCCGCGGATTTCCCACAGCCGCCACCACTAGCCATGCACCGCTTCGACCAAATTCTCTACTACTTGCGCGAAAGCCCGATGCTTGCGGCCGGCCTGTGCATGATCCTGTTGGTGGTGCTCTTCGGGGTCTTGGGGCCGCTCTTCGTCGATACCTCGCAGGCCCAGCCGCTGGCCACGCCGCCGCGGCAAGCGCCCTCGCTGGACCACCCCTTTGGCACTGACGACTCCGGCCGCGACCTCCTCGCGGTGATGGTGGTGGGGGTGCCGCTGACCATGCGGATTGGCCTGTTGGCCGGCACGGTGGGGTTGGGGCTGGGCATTTTCCTCGGCTTTACGAGCGGCTATATGGGCGGCAAAATAGACGCGGTCATCCGCGGGCTCGTGGATACGCTGCTGACCGTGCCCGGGCTCGTGGTGCTGGTCTCCATTGCCTCGACGATCCGCGAGGAAATCAGCGTCAACATCATGGCCTTGGTGGTGGCTTCGCTGGCGTGGATGTGGCCCACGCGCACGATTCGCTCGCAGGTCTTGACCATGCGCGAGCGGGCCTACGTGCAGATGGCCCAGCTCAACGGCATGAGCAATGCCGAGATCATCTGGAAGGAACTTTTTCCCAATCTGCTGCCCTATCTCGCGGCCAATTTCACCAATGCTGTCAACTGGGCCATTCTCTCGTCGATCGGCTTGGAGGCCCTTGGCTTGGGGCCGCAGAACGATCCAACGGTCGGCATGACCATTTACTGGGCCATCACGTTCAGTGCGCTCATTCGCGGCATGTGGTGGTGGTGGGCCATTCCCATTCTCTTTATCGGCGTGATCTTCGTCGGCTTGTTGATGACGGCGGCCGGCTTAGACGAGCTGGCCAACCCCAAACAGCGCAAGGCCGTATGAGCAGGGCCGACAAAGAGGTCCTGCTGGCCATTCGCGGCTTGGAGGTCCACTTCGAGACCCGGCGCGGCATTGCCCGCGCCGTCAACGAGGTTGATCTGACTCTGTACAAAGGCGAGCGTTTTGGCCTCGTCGGCGAATCCGGCAGCGGCAAGACCACGTTGATTTTGGCGCTGTTGCGGATGATCAAGACGCCGGGCCTCATCGCCGCTGGCAGCGCGACCTTAGACGACGGCACCGACTTGATCCAACTCAACCGCGAGCAGGTGCGGCAGGCCCGGCTCAAGCGGGTCGCGATGGTGCCGCAGGGCGCGATGAACTCGCTCAACCCGGTGATGCGGATCGGGGATCAACTGATGCTGACGATGCGCGAGCACGCAGTTGAGCAAGCCCCGCCGCCCAAGGCCGCGCAGGTGGAGCGCGCCATTGAGCTGTTGGCCAAGGTCGGGCTAAAGCCGGAAGTGGCCCGTCTCTACCCCCACGAATTGAGCGGCGGCATGAAGCAGCGGGCCTGCATTGCCCAGGCCATTTCGCTCAACCCGCAGCTTATCTTGGCCGACGAGCCGACCTCTGCCCTCGACGTGGTCGTGCAGCGGCAAATCATGCAGACCTTGCGCCAGCTACAGCACCAGCTCAATGCCACCGTGCTCTTGGTGGGCCACGACATGGGCCTGATGGCGCAGTTCGCCGAGCGCGTGGGCATCATGTACGGCGGCAAATTGGTCGAGGTGGGCCGGGTCGAGGAGATTTTTCACAACCCGCAACACCCCTATACCCAGCTCTTGATTGCCAGCATTCCCTCGTTTGAGACCAAGGGCGAGTTCAAGGGCATTCCCGGGGTCGCGCTGTCGCTGCTGGACCCGCCATCGGGCTGCCTCTTCCACCCGCGCTGCCCCCAAGCCATGCCCCAGTGCAGCCAACGCGCACCCGTCCTGCAAACGGTCGCCCCGGACCACTTAGCGTCGTGTTTGTTGCACGAGGAGGACGCCGATGCCCCCGCTTCTTGAGGCGCGCCATCTGCGCAAGGTTTTCCGCAGCGGCGGCCAGCGCTTCGGCCCCAGTACCGAGACTGTAGCTGTTGACGATTTTTCCCTGTCGATTGACGCTGACCGGCCCTCCTTTACCACGATTGCCGGCGAGTCCGGCAGCGGCAAGACCACAATCGCCCGCATGTTGCTCGGGGTGCTCGCCCCCAGCGCCGGCGAGGTGCTCTACCAAGGCCGCGATGTACACCACCTGCAAAAGGAGGAGCGGCGGCAATTTCGCAAGGACGTACAGGCTATTTTTCAAGACCCCTTTGAGGTGTACAATCCCTTCTACAAGATCGATCACATCCTGACGACGCCGGTGCGGAAGTTCGGGTTGGCCGCGTCCAAGGCCGATGCGTACGACAAGATCCGCGAGGCCCTGCGCGCGGTTGGGCTGCGGCCCGAGGAAACGTTGGGTCGCTATCCGCACCAGCTTTCGGGCGGGCAGCGCCAGCGCATCACCATTGCGCGTGCGCTCTTGCTCAAGCCCAAGTTGATCATCGCCGACGAGCCAGTGTCCATGGTCGATGCCTCGCTACGCGCTACCATTCTCTCCACTCTGCACGCGCTGTATCGCAACTTTGGCATTTCCTTCATCTACATCACTCACGACCTGACGACCGCGTACCAAGTCAGCGAGAACATCGTCATCCTGTTCCACGGGGCCGTAGCCGAGGCTGGCCACACCGAGAAGGTGATCAAGGACCCGCAGCATCCCTATACGCGCGAGCTAATTCACTCAATTCCCGTGCCCGAGCCGGGGCGCGAGTGGATCGACGAAGCGGTGGAAGAAAAGGAAGTAGTTGATATAGAGGATATAGAGGCCGAAGAGATGGCTACTGGCTGCCGCTACGTGCTGCGCTGTCCTCAAGCCATGGCCCAGTGTGCGGCCGCGCCGCCGTTTTATCGACCAGAAGCCGAGCGGGCAGTGGCTTGTTTTCTGCACGCTGAGTCGCCGGTGTTGGAAAGCGGCGATCTAAACGAAGTGTTCTCGGCTGCGGCCGACGCGCAGAAATGATTTTTCGGAGGAATGCTATGCGGGGTCTGTTGTTGTGCTTGGTGGGGGTGCTGTTGGTCGGCTGTGGAGACCGGGGGCACGAGAACGTGCCGCGGAGCCGCACCTTGATCATGGACTGTTCCAGCTTGCAGGATTGTAGCGGGCAGATCAAGGATTACAACTCGTTTAACCCGTTTTTGCTGACCGGCGTTTCCAAGACGGGTTGGAACTTCCAGTACGAGCCGCTGTATTTCTACAACGCCTACAGCCCGCAAGCCGACAACATCATTCCTTGGATCGCCACCGGGCACGAGTACAACGAAGACTATACCGCGATCACCATCCACATCCGCGAGGGGGTCGAGTGGAGCGATGGGCAGCCGTGGACCGCGCACGACTTGGTCTTTACGATCAACATGCTCAAGGACCACGCGCCGCATCTGTCTTTTTCCACCGACATGCAGACGTGGGTACAGAGCGCGGTGGCCAGCGACGCCCACACGGCCCAAATCGCGCTGACCAAGCCCAATCCGCGCTTTGTCTTTAGCTACTTCACCAACAACTTCGACAACGGCATTCCCATTGTACCCAAGCACATTTGGGAGGGCCAAGACCCGCAGACGTTCAACAACTTCGACCCGCAAAAAGGCTGGCCCGTGGCCAGCGGCCCGTACGAGATTTTCATTTCCGTGCCCGCGCAGCGGGTGTGGGATTTGCGCCCGGGCTGGTGGGCGCAGAAGACGGGCTTTCGCCAGCCCCCGGCCGTGGAGCGCATCATCTACCTGACGCACATGGAGGAGACCAAGCGGGTGCAGAACTTGATCTCCAATGCCATGGACACCTGCCTCGACATCCGGCCGCCGAACATGCAATCGATTCTCGACGCCAATCCCAACGTTTCTACGTGGACCGGGCGCGCACTGCCGCACGGGTATCTCGACTGGTGGCCGGTGTGCTTGGGGTTCAACAACTTGGAGCCGCCGTTTGACGACCCGGCGATCCGCCGCGCCATCAACTACGCCATTGACCGCGACCAGTTGGTAGCCATTGGCTGGCAGGGGGCCGGGACCAAATCGCATCTGCCGCTGCCGGACTTTCCGCCCCTGCGCCAATACACCGACTCGATCCAAGACTTGGTGGAAAAGTACGAGGTCGGCGTCCACGCCCCGGCCAAGGCTGCGGCGATTATGGAGCGCAAGGGGTGGACTAAGGACGCCGAGGGCTTCTGGATCAAAGAGGGCGAGCGGCTCAAAATTGTCATCGACATTTTCGATATTTTTACGGACTTAGCGCCGGTCTTGGTGGCGCAGTTGGAGCGGGCGGGTTTTGACGCGGACTTCCGCATGACGCCCGATGCGTTTTCGCGGATGGCGCAGGGCACGGCGCGGGCCTTTTTGATGGGCAACGGCGCGAGCGTACGCGATCCGTACTTCACCTTGCGGCTCTATCACAGCCGCTTCGTCCGGCCCACCGGTACGCACTCCGAGCGGTTTTGGCGCTGGTCGAACCCGGCGTTTGACGCCCTAGTCGATCGGATGGGGCAGACCGCGCCCGACGACCCGGCGCTAAAAATGCTCTTTCGCGAGGCCATGGAAATCTGGCTGGCCGAGCTGCCTTCCATTCCCATCGTGCAGTGGTATCACCGCATCCCGCACAACCAGACCTATTGGAAGAACTGGCCGTCGGCGCAAAATCCCTATATCAACAGTGCCTACTGGCACAACACGTGGCTGTTGGTGTTGCTCGGGCTGGAGCCGGTGGCGGGGTAAACGCTATAAAGGAGGTCAAGTTCGTTGGTTCCTCTCAACGACCTCCGCGCCTTTCCAAAAGCTCCACGCCAAGATATGGGTCGCCCAAGGGCTTGATCCGCATGACTGGAGGCCCATGCGGAGTGTGGGCCGCGGTGTTCGCGAGATTCGTATTCTCGATGAGGGCAATAACTACCGCTGCATGTACGTGACGAACATTGGCGATGCCGTCTGACAGCCCCGCAGAAGCGGCTAACCTCAAGCTCCGTTCTCTGCTAATGGATGCTATAAAGTCGTACATTGACCAAGAGAAACTCACTCAGGAAGAGGCGGCCAAATGGCTTGGTGTGACGCGATCGCGTGTGAGTGAACTCGTCAATGGCCGAATCAGCAAATTCACCATTGACAAGCTAGTGGCCGCACGAGTTGGGCTGACTACTCGGATTACTGTCAAGAGGGAAGAAGTCGTAGAGGTAGGATAAAAGGAGAAGCACCATGCGCTATCGGCGATTTGGGCGCACGGAATTGCAAGTGAGCGCGGTCAGCTTGGGTGGGGCTTACTTGGGGGGCAAGGATCCAGAGCGCGCCGAAGAAAACGCTCGGGCGATTGTGCAGTGCGCGTTGGATTTGGGCTGCAATTACATCGACACAGCACCGCTCTACGGGGTGAGCGAAGAACTGCTGGGCAAGGCGCTGGCAGGGGAGCGCCGCCCCTTTTACTTGGCGACCAAGGTGGGGTTTAGGCCGGAAGGATTTGACTACCGGCGCGATTCGGTCTTGCAGAGCTTGGAGCGCAGCTTGGCCTTGTTGGGCCTAACTAAGCTCGCGGTGGCGCAGATCCACGAGGTGAACATGGCGGGCTGGGAGCGGATCGTGGAAAAGGGCGGGACGTTGGAGGGCTTGCGCGCCGCGCAAAAACAGGGGTTGTGCGATTTTATCGGCGCGACGGGCCGGGCCATCCCCCTGTTGGCACAGCTAGCGGCGACTGGAGAATTTGATACGGTCCTGTGCTACCACGACTACCATCCCTGTGTGCAGTTAGCCGCGGAGGCCGTCTTGCCGGCCGCCGCGCAAAGCGATATGGGCGTGGTGCTGGCGACGGTGTTAGCTGGGGGTATGTACGTCGCTGGCAAGGGCCAGTGCGCGGCGGTGGAGCGTCGATTTGAGCGCGAGGAAGAGCGACAGCGGGCTTGGGCGACGATCGCCCGGCTGGCGCAGGAGGAATCCACCTTGCCGCAGAGCGCGTTCCGCTGGGTCTTGGCCGACGAGCGGGTCTCGACCGTGGCCAGCGGCGCGGCGAGCGTGGCCGAGCTAGCGGAAGTGGCGCAGGCTGGGGATATGGTGCCGCTGGAGCGTGAATAGGCCGCGGTCGCGCTCAGAGCTTGATGACGGCGATGAGGACGCCGGTGATGGCCACCAACGTGCCCATCATCCACAGGAAATAGGTGTCCATGCGCTTGTGGACGGCGCGGATCTGCTCGCTCAATAAGCGATTGGTCTCGTCAATGCGCTTGTTGGTCTCTTTGAGACCGTCATTGAATAAGCGGTTGGTCTCGTCGATGCGCTTGTGGACGACTCCTATTTCGGTGTGTAGGGCTTGAATGTCGTGGGTGCGCAGGGCTTGAATGTCATTGTGTGATTGGATGCGCAGGGCTTGAATGTCGTTGTGTGATTGGATGCGCAGGGCTTAGATGTCGTCGTGCAGATAGCTAATGCTCCAAGGCATTTCTTCGGGGATGGGGATCGCACGGGTTTGCGGATCGGTGCTCTCGCTCATGGCCGGGCTCCTAAGTTAGGCGAGGATGGGACAAATATAAACCGAGTGCTAAAAACCACATGTACATACTGCAATATCCATGCCAGCACCCATAGTCTGACAAAGCGGCTTGTGCTCGGCGCAAACTGTGTCCAACAATACCCATCAGTGGATACCTCTCGACATTAAATCCAGCCGTGCTGGCCGGTCACAGGCGCGCCAGAAATCTGGGTTTGCCAATGCGGGCCGCGGCCTATTTTGACCTCGCGCCGGGTGAGGGACGAGGCTTCGGCCGCGAAGAGGATTTCCATGATGTGTCGCCCGTATTGGCCGTGGGTCGGCGGCTCGATGTTGAGCGCGATGGCCTCGGCAAAGCTCTTCCACTCGTGGTACATCTCGGTCGGCGCGTCCGCAAACGGGACGTCTTCCCACGCATCGCCGCGGCCTATTTTGACGTACTTCTCGCCGTGCTGGCTGAAGCGCAGTGAGCCGTTGGCGCAAATCACTTGGCATTCAAAATTCGGCGCTCCGTCGGCGTACCCCACGGCCACGGCCGTGCCGGCGAGGCCGTTCTTGTAGCGAATAAAGGCCGTGGCCGAATCGTCGCCGGCTTGGTAGTGAGCGCGGGTGCCAATGGCGGCCGAGACCGACGCAGCTTGCGAAGCCATCACCCACGTGAGCCGATCGACGACGTGGACCCCATTGGTCAACCACATGCCGCCGCCGTGAAAGCGGCTGCGGTACTGGGGCCGGCGGCCAGCGAAATTCCAGTTTTTCGCCATGTAGCTGACAGCCGTAATCACCGGGCCGAGCTGGCCGGAGTCGAGAATTTCCTTGGCCTTGAGGCTGGTGCTGTAAAAGTGCTGCGACAGCCCGACCATCAGCTTGACCTTGTTTTCCGCGGCCGCGGCGACCATGGCGTCGCATTGCGCTAGGCTGATGGCCATGGGCTTTTCCACGAGTACGTGCTTGCCGGCGCGGCAGGCGTCGATGGTGAGCTGGTGGTGCAACTGGTGCCCGAGCACGATGGCGACTGCGTCGACGTCGGCATCCGCCAAGAGTTCGTGGTGCGTTGGATAGCCCTTGGGGATGTGGTACTGGTCCATGTACTCGCGCCGCTTCTCCTCGAATAGATCGGCGACTGCTACTACTTCTACTGGGTCGAGATGGGCGATTGCATCGCAGTGGGAGCGGGCGATGCCGCCGAGGCCAATGATGCCTACTTTGAGCGCTGCCATAGAGCGTCCTTTTGTGAATGAGGGTGCGCTAAGTATAGAATGCGGCTTGCGCAGCGACAAATGGCCGCGCATTTGCGCCGAGATACACAATGTCCTAAGATGCTCTAAGCAGCCGTCTTAACACCCCCGGCGACTATTGGTTAGTGGCCAATGGCCAGTGATTAGTGGTGTCCCGCACCACAGGGTCGAGGATGGGTTGCGACCTAACCACTATCTACTAACCACTTCTAATGCCCGGTAATTTTACCTATCGCTCGTTCGCCGTGGGTGCGTTGCTCTCGCTGGCGATCAATGTGTTTTTCGCGTATGCGCGGCTGGCGATGGCCACTGCGGGCATGTCCTCGGATTACATCACGGCCGGGGCGGTGTTCCTGTTCTTCCTGTTGGTAGCTTTTGTCAATCCCGCGCTCAAGCTGATGCGCCGTGCTTGGGGCTTTAACCGCTCCGAGCTGATCGTCATCTACGCGATGATGATCATTGGTTCGGCCATTCCCACGTGGGGCTTTACGGGCAATTTGATCGCCATGTTGCCCAATATCTACTACTATGCTACTCCCGAGAACAACTGGTCGGAACTGCTGCACCCTTATGTCCGCGAGTGGATGGTGCCGCAGGATCCAGACGCGATCAAGTACTTCTTCGAGGGCCTGCCCAAGGGGCAGCCCATCCCCTGGGAACACTGGATCGTGCCGCTGGCGGCTTGGATCTCGTTCATTCTGTCGATCTACCTGATGATGATCGCCATTGCGTCGATCGTCCGCCGCCAGTGGGTTGACTACGACCGCTTGACCTTTCCGCTGTTGCAGCTACCCATTGACCTGACCGAAGAAAGCAAGGGCGGCTCCATCGTCGGGCCGCTACTCAAAAGGCCGCTTTTGTGGATCGGGTTTGCGCTGCCCTTTGTGCTGCATAGCACCAACGCCTTAAACCACTATTTCCCCTTTATCCCGGCCGTGCAGTTGCGCCACAGCATCTCCCTGTTTAACAATGCGCTGGGGCTGACGACCAATGTGAACTTCGCGGCACTGGGGTTGGCGTACTTTTTGAGCTTAGACGTGGGGCTGAGCATTTGGCTCTTCCACTTGCTGACCAAAGTGCAGATCACCACTGAGAACGTCCTCGGCTATTCCCTGCCCGGCCGCCGCGACCTGTTTATGGAAGGTTCGATGTCAGTGTCTTACGAGGGCATGGGGGCCATGCTGGTGCTGGTGCTCTACGGGCTGTGGAACAGCCGCGGCTATCTGCGGCGGGTCTGGCGCAAGGCCCTGTACAACGAGGGGGGGTTGGACGATTCGCAGGAGATCCTCTCGTATCGGGCGGCACTCGTGGTCTTGGTCCTGGCCAGCGCGTATGCCACCGGCTGGCTGACCCTATCGGGTGTGCCGTGGTGGGTTTCGCTGTTTTTTCTCTTTATCGCCTTTTGCATCTTCTATGGGCTGACGCGGATCGTGGCCGAGGGCGGGTTGGGCTTTGCGCGGGCGCAGATGACGGCGCAGCCGTTTGTGATCGACGCGGTGGGCACGGAGGCGATTGGTCCGTCGGGGCTGGTGAGCTTGGGGATGACCTTTAGCTGGGCGGGCGATCTGCGCACCATGGTGATGGCCTCGGCCATCAACGGTCTCAAGTTGGCCGATATTGGCCAAGTGCGGGGACGGCCCCTGTTCTGGGCGCTGATGCTCTCAATAGGGGTCGGCTTGGCGGGGTCGATCTGGATGGTGGTGTGGATGGGCTACCAGTACGGGGGCATCAATTTGGACTGGTGGTTCTACAACCGCTTCGGCGAAATAATCCACGGCGACTCGGCCTACAAGATCGCCAACCCGAGGCACCCCTTGGGCGACTTCGACGAGATTGGGCCGCGCTTCCTGTTCGCGGGGATCGGCGCGGGGATCATGGGGTTGTTGATGTACGCCCGGCACCACTTCCTCTGGTGGCCGGTGCATTACCTCGGCTTCCCCATCGGCGCGACCCTGACGATCATCTGGACGTGGTTTGGCATTTTCATCGGCTGGCTCTTAAAGGCGCTGGTGCTCAAATACGGCGGTGTGGTGCTCTACCGGCAGCTACGGCCGCTGTTTTTGGGGTTGATTTTGGGGCACATTTTTGTGTCGGGATTCTGGGTGTTCTTCGACTATATCACCGGGGAGACCGGCAATCGGATTCCCATTTACTGAGGGAGGCAGCATGCGAGCAGGCGACAGAGAAAAAATTGGCCCGCACGGCTTGGAGGTGACGCGCTTGGGGCTGGGCGGCACGACCTTTGGCAATATGTATTCGGTGCTGAGCGAACAGGAGGGGCTGGACGTGCTAGACGCGGCTTTTGCGGCCGGGGTGCGCTACTTCGACACCGCGCCCCTGTATGGCTACGGCCTGAGCGAGACGCGCTTGGGACCGGGTCTGGCGCGTTACCACCGCGACGAGATTGTCCTTTCCTCCAAAGTGGGCTATACGCTGGTGGAGCGGCAGCCCGGCGACGCCTACGTCGATCTGTTCGTGGATGCGCCCGAGATGACCAGCTATTTCGACTTCTCGCGCGACGCAGTGCTGCGCTCGATTGAGGGGAGTTTGGAGCGGCTCAAAATGGATCGCCTCGACATGGTGCTGATCCACGACCCGGACGAGGCGAGAAGCATCGAACCCGATTGGACGCCGGGCGAGCCGGGGTACTTCGATCAAGTGATGGCCGAAACCTATCCCGCGCTCGACGAGCTGCGCCAGCAAAAGGTGATCAAGGCCCTCGGCTTGGGTATGAACCAGTGGCAGATGCTGGCCGACTTCGCCCGCGCCGGCGACTTTGACGCCTTTTTGCTGGCCGGCCGCTATACGCTGCTGGAGCAGGAATCGCTGCGCGAGTTGTTGCCGCTGTGCCTAAAGAAAGGGGTGCGGATCGTCATTGGCGGGCCGTACAACTCGGGGATTTTGGCTAGCGGAGCGGTCGAAGGTGCGTATTACAACTACGCGCCGGCCGCGGAAGATGTGCTGGCAAAGGTGCGCCGCATTGAGGCGGTCTGCGCTCGGCACGAGGTGCCCTTGCCGGCCGCAGCCCTGCAATTCCCCTTTGGGCATCCGGCCGTGGCGACCGTCATTCCCGGGGCGCGGACCGTTGCGGAAGTCGCGGCCAATGTGGCCTGCCTGGAGTACGCGATCGCGGCCGACTGCTGGGCCGAGCTTAAACGGGAAGGGCTGATCGCGGCCGCGGCGCCGACGCCTTAGGCCCCCATGCGAACTATCCCCATTCACACCAAGGAGTAATCGCGATGTCCAATTGGCCGATGCTCAAGCACTACGATCGGGATCATCTCGCCAGCATGGCCATGCCCATTGGCGGCATTGGCACGGGCACAGTTTCACTGGGCGGACGCGGGGATTTGCGCGACTGGGAACTGATGAACCGCCCGGCCAAGGGATTTGTCCCGAGGCGCGGGGGAAGCCAAGGAGATGGGCCGTTTTTTGCCCTGTACGCCAAACCCGCTGGCGGCCCATCCGTCACCCGCGCGCTCGAAGGGCCGGTGGATGTATCCGCATACCAAGGTGCGCGCGGCAGTGTGGCGGTCAATCACGGGTTGCCGCGCTTTGCACAATGTGCGTTTGCAGCGGCCTATCCACTTGCACAGGTCCATCTGTCCGATCCGTGCGTTCCGGTGGCGGTTTGTCTCGAAGCGTTTAACCCGCTCATTCCCGCCAACGCCGATGACAGCGGCATCCCCATGGCGGTGCTGCGCTATACGCTCACCAATCGGACCAACAAGCGCGTCGCGGCCTCGGTATGCGGCTCGCTGCCCAATTTCATTGGCAACGATGGCGTGGAAGAGTTGGCCCGGGCCAATCGCAATCGCTTTCGCAAAGCACCCCACTGTCAGGGCATTTTCATGGACAGCGAAGGGGTTGATCCCACCGCCATCAGTTATGGCACTATGGCCCTGACCACCACGGCCAAAACGGGTATTACCTATCGCACGGCTTGGAAAAAAGCCGGGTGGGGCACGTCTCTGCTCGACTTTTGGGACGACTTTGCAGCCGATGGCCGGGTGGAAGAGCGCCCCGGCGAAGGGGCCGACATGCCGAGTACCTCGCTGGCGGTGCGCACCAACATTTTGCCCAAGGCGCACAAGACCATCACCTTCTTGCTTACGTGGCACTTTCCCAATCGGCACACGTGGTCGCCGGACGACGACCCCTACATTGGCAACTACTATGCGGCGCACTATGGCGATGCGTGGGATGTGGCCTGCAAAACCGCGCCGCGGCTCAAAAAGCTCGAACGACAGACCGTGCGCTTTGTCCAAGCCTTTGCGGCAAGCGACCTGCCCGCAGTAGTCAAGGAAGCCGCCCTTTTCAATCTCAGCACCCTGCGTACGCAAACGTGCTTCCGCACCCCCGATGGACGTTTGTTTGGCTGGGAGGGATACGACGATCACAGCGGCTGCTGCATGGGCTCCTGTACGCATGTGTGGAATTACGAACAAAGTACGGCGTTCCTCTTTGGCGATCTGGCCCGCACGATGCGCGATACCGAATTCAATCACGCCACCGACGACCAAGGCATGATGAACTTTCGCGTCCATTTGCCCCTCAGGCGCGCCCAAGAATTTGGCAAAGCCGCGGCCGACGGTCAGATGGGCTGTATTATGAAAGCCTATCGCGACTGGCAGCTTTGCGGCGACGATGCCTTCCTACAATCAATTTGGCCAAAGGTCCAAAAGGCCCTTGAATTTTGCTGGATCGAAGGGGGGTGGGACGGCGATGGCGACGGTGTTATGGAGGGCTGTCAGCACAATACCATGGATGTCGAATACTACGGCCCTAATCCACAAATGGGGATATGGTATCTGGGTGCTCTGCGCGCCGGCGAGGAAATGGCGGCCCATCTGGGCGAATCCGACTTTGCCCAAACCTGCCGTCGGCTCTACCAGAGTGGTCGCGCCTACATCGACGAGCAATTGTTCAATGGCGAATACTACGAGCATCGCATTGAGCCAGCCAAAAAAGTGGCCGCAGCGCTGCGGCTGGGTATGGGCGCGGCCGAACTCTCCGATCCAGATTACCAACTCGGCAGGGGTTGTCTGGTAGATCAGCTCGTTGGCCAGCTTTGCGCCCACGTCTGCGGCTTGGGCTATCTGACCAAACGCGCCCACGTGCGCCAAACCCTCAAGAGCATCCGCAAGTACAACTACCGCAAGAAGCTGACCGATCACTTCAACTGCATGCGCTCTTATGCCTTGGGCGATGAATCGGCCTTGCTCATGGCGAGCTATCCCCACGAGCGGCCCGACAACCCATTCCCTTATTTCACGGAAGTGATGACCGGGTTTGAATACACTGCGGCCATTGGCATGCTCTACGAGGGGCAACTCAAAAGCGGTCTGCAAACCATACGCGACATTCGCAATCGCTACGATGGGGCCAAACGCAGTCCCTTTGACGAAGCCGAATGCGGCCATCACTACGCCCGCGCCATGGTTGCTTGGGCCGGGGTGCTCGCGCTGACGGGATTTAATTATTCGGGGGTTACAAAGTCCATCGCCTTTGCCGCAAAGCCCGGGACCTTTTTCTGGTCAAACGGTGCTGCTTGGGGCACGGTGTGCATTGCCCAACGCCCGGCGGGCTATGGCATTGCCTTGGATGTTTTGTATGGGCAGCTCCAAATTAAGCACTTTAAGCTGACCGGCGTGGGCGAGCACACCTTTGAGCGGCAGCTCGTGCTGCGCGAGAATAGCCAACGGACTTTTGTCGTGGGATCGGGCAAGAAGCATAAAACATGACGCGCTATACCCGCATCGGCCGCGTCCTGCTGGCTGGCTTGGGAGCTGAGTACGCGCGCCGCCCGTATAGTCCGTGGAAGCTGTAATTCACTTGGCTGCCGATCCTAGCCCGAGCGTGCGGGAGCACGAGTGGAAGGGTAAGCCGCCTTGAGCAGATAGACTTTCAGGCGTAATTTTAGCAACACTCAGAGCGTATTTCATCTCAACCCAGTCCTCCGCGTTTTTCGAGCGCGAGGACTTAATCAGAAAGGATAGGAATGATTCCTTCCCCCCGCACCGCAGGTTCGCGCTTGGCGTTTCTGCTCCAGAGCGCAACCCCCTTGCTCATCGCTGCTCTCACCGTGCTGCTGCCGCAGATGGCCGCGGCCGGGGCTTGGACGCTCGGAAAGGGCCAGGTATGGAGCAAAATTACCTACATGTCGTTATCGACCAACGAGCATTACGATAACGACGGAAATGTCGGTGAGATTCCCGCCCGCTATAAATCCCAGCAGGTCTATTTCGACGTTTACTACGGTTTGCATGACCGGATCGACATCGGCATAAAGATCCCGTATATCAGCAATGAATTTGTCGATGTTAGTCCCGATCATCCTTTCTCTGGGTCACCAGATAAAAAGGACTCGGGCGTGGGCGATGTGCGCGGAGTGGCCAAAATTAACCTCGTGAACAGCGCAGATCTGGTGGGCACGCTAAAGTTGGAATTCAAAGCCCCTATGGGCGAATATCGGGAAGTGCCCGAGGCCCTTTCCATAACTGGTGGCCAATGGGATTTTGACGTTGTGGCGCAACTGGGCCGCTCCTTTTGGCCCGTCCCGGTGTACGCCAATGTCGATCTGGGGTATCGCCTGCGCGGCGAATATACAGATTCCAACCCCGACGACGCTGGCGGAGTTGATCGCACGTACACCCCGGGCGCGGAGTTTGTTTTTAACGCCGAGGCTGGCTATAGCCCGATGGACAAACTCCTCGTCGCCCTCAAGTACGAAAGCATCCTAGGCGCCGAGTACGACACCATAAACAACCCCCCAGCAGGCAGCACAGAAGAAACGCTCAACCAAAGCGTCTCCTACCTAGCGCCGACGGTCTTGGTTGGTCTCCATCCCAGCGTGAGTCTTGAAGCTCAGGCGCGCCTGACGATCAGCGGCAGCCGGTATTTCGCTGGTTCGACTTATGGGCTAGGGCTTTCTTTTACGGGCAGTCTGATCGATAAGGTGATTCATCAGGGGACGCCGTAGTCTGCTTCTGCGGAGTAGAACGAGTAGGGGAAGGGCCTTTTGGCTTCTTCCCCGTTTTATTTTTTGCGGTAGGGAGAGCTATCCATACGAGGAGAAACAACATGAACACGCCAAACATTACCTTGGCCTCGGGCCACGCCATCCCGCAATTGGGCTTGGGCACTTGGACGTTGCGCGGCCAGCAGTGCCAAGCCGTGGTCAAAGAGGCCCTTGAACTGGGCTATACGCATTTGGATTCGGCTTGGATGTACCAGAATCAGGACGCTATGGGCCAAGTCCTCAAGGAGGTCGGGGCCGACCGCGACCGCCTTTTCATCACTTCCAAGATCTGGCATTCGCACCTCGAGTACGAGGCGACCTTGGAGCAGATGGAGCAGATTCTGCGCGATCTACAGACCGCATACGTCGATCTCCTGCTCATCCACCACCCCGGGCAGGGCGTGCCGGTGGAGCGCACCTTGGCCGCGTTTGAAAAAATCTGCGCGGCCGGTCAGGCCAAGAGCATTGGCATTAGCAATTTCAGCATTGAGCAAACCGAGCGGGCACGGGCCGCCACCGGCTTGCCTATTTGCACCAATCAGGTCGAATACCATCTGCGCCACAACCGCGAGAAGCTGCGGCGTCATTGCCACGCCCACAACGTGGTGCTGACCGCGCACCGCCCGCTGGCCCAAGGCGAGCTGGCCCGAGACGAGGTCCTAAAACAGGTGGCTGCCGAGCACGGCAAGACCCAAGCGCAAGTGGCCTTGAAGTGGCTTTTGCAAAAGGATATGATCGTCATCCCCAAGGCCAGCTCAACGGCCCATTTGCGCGACAATCTAAATTTGTTCGACTGGCAGCTAGGGGACGAGGAGATGGGGCGTCTCAACCGGGTGGGTGCCGATCCCGAATGATCCACGCCTCAATAGTAGTAGAACGCATAGACCAGCGCGGCCCCGCCCACGCCGACGCAGGTGCCCAAGATCAGACCAATGAAAAAGGGCAGCAGGGCGCGGTAGAGCCGGATGCCGCCGTAGCGCAGGGCTAGGAGCTTGACCAGCCAGGCCAAGAAAATCCCGAACCAGTCGATGGAGACGGTGTTGGTCAGGGCGATGCCCAGTCCCACCGGGTGCAAGGGCCAGCCGGCGAAGCGGTACTGGGCCAGCGAGAGCAGCCCGGCGAGGCCCGCGCCAATGGCGAGGAACACGGCCACCAGCGGCTCGGCGGGATTGGGGTTGTTGATCGAATTGGCGACCCAAGACCAATGGTATTGCGGGGACATGACGAAGTACCAGCGGTAGCCGTGGATCAGTCCGTGGCGATAGCCCAGCCATATATAGCAGACCATGGTGGTGATGAGGCCGACGAGCATGGCGGCGGACAAAAAGAACACCAGCTTGCGCCCGCTGATGTTGAGCCGGGCCGGCTCGCAGACCTTGAAGGCGTGGGCGAGAGTGCCCATCAGAAAGAGCTGCAAGTCGGCCGTCCAGACCATGCTCAGCCCCATCGCGCTCAGCCCTTGGGCGCCAAAAGGGGCCGTGCCCACGAGATTGGTCAAGATCGGCGGCACCGAGACCGGGCCGCGCAGGCGGCCGATCCCGGTCTGGGCCAACAGGCGGGCAATGCCAAAGAAAATCACCAGCGCGACCAGCAAAAAGACGATGCTCCAGGCCAAACTCAGGCCGCTGGCCCAGAGGAAGCCGCTCATGTACGTCAGCCCGACGAGCCCGAGCAGGGCGGCGGTGCGCGGCGCGATCGGGCTGTTGCGGTCTGGACCACCGCTGCTGATCAGCCGCCACTGGCGCCGCAGGAAGTGGCGCGACATCCACAGCGAAATCCCGACGATGCACGCCAGCGAGCCGATCTGCTGATGGGCCAGCAGTACGTTGGGTGGTGCGTGGGGCTGGGCCGGCAGCGACAGGGAAATGCCCAGCCAGTTGAGCAGGGCCCCTTCGGCGGCGATGAGTAGGTGAAAAAACCAGACGCTGAACAGCACGTTGAGGCCCACCAGATAGCTCAAGCCCACGACCAGCAGGTCGGTGTTAAGCCCGTAACTAAGCCCGAATTGACGGATCTCGATGCGGCCGCCGGGGATGCCAAAACCGTGGATGATCTCGATGTCTAATACTTGGTCGAGCATATTGACGGTCGGCAGCACCCAAGCGATGAGAAACCCCACCCACAACAGCTTGCTCTTGAGAATGGACGCGGTGGGGTTTTCTAGGCTTTCGAGGAGCATGTTGGGGACGGCGGCGAGGGGGTACACCAAGCGCTCTTGGCGCGACCACTGGTGGTGGACGAGGCTGATCAGGGCGATGCTGACCAAGAAGAAGGCCAGCATGAAGAGGCCCCACCACAGCAGCGGCCCAGCCCACAAGGCCCAAGGCACGGGCGCGGCGGCCCCGGCTCCTTCAAAGAGCTGGCGGATCGCTTCGAGGTCGCGGGGGACGGCCCAGTGGGGGATGTGCGGCCAGAGCAGGTCGGACCAGTTGTTTTCTGCGGTGGCGTAGTAAAAGACGCCGGCGATTAAAGGGATGAAGTAGCCGCCAAAGCCCATGGAGGGCAGCACTACGGCCACCATGAGCGCGGCATAGACCAAGGCGAAATTGGCTGGCGAGAGGCGCAAGAGCGGGTGGAGCAGGCGCAGCGCAAGGGCGACGACCACCAGCCAGAAGATCAGGAAGATGACGCCGACGGTGTTGAAGTGATCGGTCAGCCCGGTGTAGCTGCCATAGAGAACGTAGGTCCGCACACTGGTAAAGGTCATGCAGACGGTAAAGACTAAGACGAGGCCGAAGGAGAAACAGGTGCCGAGGAAGGAGGTAGTTGTAGGGATGCGGGGCATAGTGGGAATTGGGAATTGAGGGGTGAAGGGGTGAGTTGGGGGCTTTATAATAGAATAGATGGGGGGAGTGCAGGCAATGATGCGCGGCGGCAGCATCTCGTCTCATGCTTGACAAACCCTAACGCGGGAAAAAAACGCTCGGCGCGGCGGAGAATCCTGTATGCAGTGGCAGCGGTAGGGGTTCTGCCGTTTGCGATTCCGGCAACGAGAGGTAAAAGCTGTAAAAGGAAAATACTTTGCCAAGTATGTTACCTAGACTAGTCGGGCGGCAACTAGAGGTATTATACCTCCCAGCCAATGGCCATACAGTGGTGCTCGGCACCGCTGGGAGCGGCAAGACGACGCTCTCTATTTACCGCGCTCTCTACTTGTCCGAGCCGTCCACCGACCACTGCGGGCGTACGCTGCTGGTGACGTTCAATCGATGTCTGGTCACCTATATGAAGCATCTAGCTGAAACAATCCAGCAATCTGTGGATATACGAAATTACCATCGCTTCGCACGGGATTATCTCGACCACAGAGGCAAGTTACCACCGAAAAGCATCTGTCGCCCCGAAGAACGGTTGCGCTTCATAAGGCTTGCAGTGAGCGAAGCGCGAGCCGATGGTGTACAGAGCCCGATGCTGCGACGTTCAGAGGAATTCCTCGATGAAGAGTTCCAATGGATTCAGCAGCATGGTATTGCGAGCGAGGAGGATTATGTCGCGGCGGAACGCATAGGTCGGACGGCAACCCGAGTTGCAAGGGTTGAGCGTCCTGCACTATTTGATCTTTACAAGCGATACTTGAATCAGCGGCAGCAAGGCGGCAAGTCGTACGACTGGGATGACCTCGCCAGTGCCGTGCTCCGAGAGCTTCAGTTCGATCAGAGTAAACGCCTCTACCGCCACGTAATTATTGACGAAGGCCAAGACTTTTCGCCCGAGATGCTGCGCTCGCTCGCAGCCGCTATCCCAGAAGACGGAAGTCTCACTTTCTTTGGCGATATTGCTCAGCAGATATACGGGCACCGGATGTCTTGGAGAAGTGCTGGACTTACCGCGACGAAAATCTGGCCATTTAAGGAGAACTACCGCAACACCAAGCAGATTTCCCAACTCGCGCTCGCGCTTGCGGCCATGCCCAATTTCCCGGACGACCCAGACTTGATCGAGCCAACGGCCCCGGTTGCCGACGGGCCATCTCCGGCGCTTGTGCGGCTTGCAAGCGAGTCGGAAGAACGAGAATTTGCCGTTTCGCGGGCGACCTTACTGGCTCAGACGGGAACAGTTGCCATTTTGTTTAGGACGCGCGATCAAGAGAGAACTTTTCGACAGTATCTCCCAAGCGAGGCGACACGGCTCCATCGCGAACTAAAACAATGGCCAAGCGGGCTAGGGCTTTTCTATGGCACATATCACGCCGCCAAGGGACTGGAGTTTGATACGGTGTTCCTGCCATTCCTGTCGGATAAATGTTGGCCCCGTCCATCCGACGTTAAACTCTTGGGGAACAAGAAGCGGCGGTGCGAAACTCGCGCCTTCTTTACGTTGGGATCACGCGAGCCAGATCGACGCTCGTACTGACATACTCGGGGTGCGTGACGTCGCTCTTACCGGAAATAGAAGGGCTGTATCAATGATGACTGAGACGATAGCTTCGATACAGGCCAGCGCGATGCGCCGCGGAATCACACGCCTTTGCCATTTCGCGCCCTCTCGCAATCTGGGGCACATCGCAGAAGATCGCGCAGGGATTCTCGCCTCGAAGTATCTTGAGGAGGACGAGAAAGCTGTCTTCAATCCGACGGATTCAGAGCGCATGGATGGTTATCCAAACTATGTGTGCTGCTCGATTCAGTACCCGAACGCTTGGTACTTCAGAAAAGCTCGGGGTCGGGAACCGCTATTTCGAGATTGGGTCATACTTCTGATCAAGCCTGACTACCTATGGTATGCTGGCGCGAAGTTCTGTCCCCGCAATGCGGCGGCCGAGCACGGGACGCTCGTCGATGAAGGTGCAGAGGCATTCGAGGCGTTATTTGCCGACACCGTCGAAGGCACTCACACGTACAGGCGTGATCACCGTCATCCTGATTTCCTGCCCACTGACGAACAAGCCGAGGTGTTGATTCCGGATCACATCCGACGGGGAGATGTGATCGGCATCGCTGTTTACGACGACGAACAGGCCAAACGGGAAGTGGCTCGGCTGAAGCTGCTTGGCCGGAGTTTCTCGCCGATCGCGATTGTTCCCGAATTTTTCGACCCGAATAAACTCAGTCAATTGCTACGCTCTGGTCGGGTTCCGGTCGAGCGCGAGCATCAACAAGGAGACCCTCATGCCCGATAACAGCGAGAGCCAAGCGCACGAACCGATCTTGCCGTTGCAGGCCAAAGCCGAGGGTGCCTTTCTTGCGCTCGCGGCTGGCGACGCGCTGGGCTGGCCCCAAGAAATAGCTCGAAACGTCCAAGGCAGCCCTGAGAGCAAGGGGGCACATGTGGAGTTCAAGGGGTGGACGCGGCGCAGTGGTGGACGATTCCAACCCTATGAGGAAAACATCTACGCCGGAGACTATAGCGACGATACGCAACTTACCCTCGCGGTTGCACGGAGCAGAACAAATCACGGCTCTAAATGGTGGAAAGCGTTTACGAAGGTGGAACTTCCGCTCTGGACGCTGTACGAACGGGGTGGGGGTGGGGCTACGAAGCGCGCGGCCAAAGCATGGGTCGAAGGTACACCTCCGTGGAAGTCAGATAAGAAAGATGGCGTTCGCCGATACTTTGAGGCTGGCGGCAACGGGGTCGCCATGCGCGTCCTACCCCATGCCTTGTTTCTCGCTGGGCAGGAAGATCCCGCCGACCTTATGTACGATGTCATTCTCGATGGATCGGCTACCCATGGCCATCCGCGCGCATTCGTCGGGGCGACGGTGTACGCCTATGCCGCGTGGATGCTGGCGCGTAGAAGTGACACGCTCCGGTTTGGTGAATTGCTGGACGTATTGATCGATGAATCGCCCAAATGGAGCAAGTTTCCCGAGTCGAATCGAAATGACCGAACGTGGTTCTCATTCGCTAAAGGCGCGATAGGCGGATACGAGTTGAAATGGGATCAAACGATTAAGGAAATGCGAGAGCTACTCGCGAACGCGCGAAAAGGGGTCCAAGCTGGTGCGCTCGCGGACGACCATGTGGTCTTGAAAGAGCTTGGATGTCTCGGTCATGCCAAGGGAGCGGGAACCGTTAGTGCGGCTGCCGCCGCGTACCTTGTCGCACGTCATGCAGCACAGCCGGTGCAAGGGATACTCAGAGCCGCCTTTGAGCAGGGCGCGGACACGGACACCCTCGCGGCCATGACCGGAGGGCTGATGGGATGCTTGGCGGGTGTCGAATGGCTACCGGCATCGTGGCTAGAAGTCCAAGATGCCGAATACCTCCGAAACATCGCCAGCCAAATTGCCTTGGGGCCGGACCGTGCGTCCCAGAATCCTGTAGAACCTCCTGCGAACCCTCAAGCCATCTTCTCTGATCTTGCTTGGAACGGAGACCGCGAAGTGGTCTTTGGCGGCTTAAAACGAGTTCGGGCAACGCCTCTGCCGGTTCCTAAGCCAATTGCCCGATCAATCGCGGTCCAAGCGTGGAAGCTCAAAACTTCCGAGGGCCAGACCATGTATGTCACCAAGGTGAACCATTTGCGGGACAGCAAGGCGAGCCATACACCGGAGCCGACCAAGCCAGCCGGCGCGAACGAGGCGGTGGAATCCGCTCGGGTCTCGAAGGGGGTGCTCTACGCTGAGTTTTGCCGACAATTGCAAGGTCATCTAGAATCTGGGGCCATGAAACGCAAAGAAATAGAGAGTGCTTTGGACCTCGTTCCGGGCCAAGTCAAAAAATGGCTAAGCCAAGCCGAACAGGATGGGTGGATTCGGCGGATATCCATCAAGCCCGCAAAATTCGCGTTGTGCGGCCAGAAGTCCCTACGTAAAGAGTAAAGATGCCCTTCCGAGTAGTAGCCAACCGTCGGTTGGGGCAGTAATATGCCCCTCCGAGTAGCTAACCTTCACACTCCATACATCGGCTGGCTCGTCTTCGCCCTCGCCCTCGCGCTGCGGGTCGCCTACATCTTCGAGCTGGATGCGAGTCCGCTCTTTGCACATCCAGCGGTCGATGCCAAGACGTACACCCATCACGCCCAGCGCTTGGCCGCGGGCAACTGGTTGGGCGTTGGCGAGGGGCCGTTTTGGCAGCCGCCGCTCTACCCGTACTTCCTCGGGGCGGTGAAGCTCCTTTTTTCGGAGTCATTTTTTTACGCTGTGCGCTTTGTGCAGGCCCTGCTGGGGGCGCTGGTCTGCGCGATGAGCTGGTGGATTGGGCGCACTTTGTTCAATCCGGCGGTGGGGTTGCTGGCCGGGGTTGGCGCAGCAGTGTGCGGGCCGCTGATCTTTTTTGACGGCGAGCTGTTGCCGGCCTCGCTAGCCGCCTTTGTCGATCTGCTGGCCTTGGTGGTGCTTTTGCGCGTCTGGCGTCGCCCGAGCCGTTGGGGCTTTTTGGGTGCCGGCGCGGGCTTTGGCGTTGGTGGGTTGGCCGTGCCGACGGTGCTGACCTTTGCGGTCGCCGTGCCCATCGTCCTCTTGTGGCGCACTCCCCGTCGGCAGGGCTTGAGTTGGGCCGGTGCGTTCTCGCTGGGGGTGCTCTTGGCCATCGCGCCAGTGGCTTGGCGCAACTGGGCCATTGGCGGCGACGGGGTGGGGATTTCCTACAACGCGGGGATCAACCTGTACATTGGCAACAATCCCGACTATGCACAGACTACGGCCATCCGCCCGGGGTGGGAATGGGACGAGTTGGTCACCCAACCGGCGCGGGCGGGGATTGCGCGGCCCTCGGCTAAGTCGGCGTACTTTGCCGAGCGAGCTTGGGACTACATCGCAGGCGATCCGACCGCGTGGCTGGGGTTGATGGGGCGCAAGCTAGGGGCGTTTTGGCACGGCGACGAGCAGGGGCGCAACCAGCCGATCTACTTCTGGCGCACCTATTCAAAGGTGCTGTCGGCGACCCTGTGGAAAGCGGGCATTGCCTTCCCCTTTGGCCTAGTGGCCCCCTTGGCGCTGTGGGGGATGCTCTTGAGTCTGCGGCGGATCGGCCCGACGTGGTCGCTGCTGTACGCGCTGAGCTATTGCTTGGGGGTGGTCGCATTTTTTGTGGCGGCGCGCTACCGGGTGCCGGTGCTGCCAGTGCTCGTAGTCTTTGCCGCCTACGGGCTGTGGGCGCTGTGGGAGTGGGGACGGGCGGGCCGTTGGCGCAGCTTGGGGCTGGGGTTGGCCGTCTGCTCGGCCTTTGCGTTGGCGGCCAACAGCCGTATAGCGCCCATGGACATGGAGGGGGATGCGGCCATCCACTACAATCTGGGCAATGCGTATGCCGAGGCCGGCGACCAAGAGCGGGCACTGGCGGCGTTTGAGCGGGCAGTGGCTGAGGATCCGCACTACTGGCAGGCGTGGTTAAATCTGGGTGGGGTCAAGGGGGCGCGGGGGGATTTGCAGGGCGCGGGGGAAATTTTCGCACGTCTGACCCGCGAGATCCCCGGGCAAGTCGAGCCGTGGCTCAACCTAGCCCACGTGCGGATCGTGCAGCGCGACCTAGAGGGGGCCTTTAGCTGCTACGAGTCCGCGCTCGCGGCTAATCCCAAATTCCTACCAGCCTACGTGGAAATGATCCACCTCTACGGGCAGATGGGCGATCTGGCCCGGGCGGCGCACGTCCTCCAACGAGCGGTCGATCATTTGCCCGCCCAGCGCGAGCGGTTGGATCGGCTGTACGGTCGGCTGCTCAACGCGGCTGCACGGCCCTGAGCAGGTCGCCAAACCAGAGCTTCAATAGGGTCGGGTCGTTGCTGCCCCAGAGGTTGCGCGGTCTTGGTTCTCAATCTCAAGGCAAAGCTCAATAACGACTTCCAACTGCCGACGAACTTCCGCTGGCGTATCTCCGTGACAACAGTTCCCTCCGGCAATTTGAGCATGGCCGATGAAGCACTCGTCTTCGTCTGACCAGTAAATAGTATAGGGACATTTTCTCAATTTGCCCTCTTCAATGGTCACTGGAGGATTGAGAATTTCGTTCATCGTTTGACCTTTCTGAGACTTAATCTGACGTCTCTTTCTTGATAACCCCTCGTTTACCAGAAATCGTCACTACAATTCCTTCTGAGTGTTTATAGACTTTTGCTTCTTTGGAGGACAAAACCGGCTCGCTCTAGGTCGGAGAGGAGTTCGCGAATTTTTCTTGGCATTGAGTTTGATCGCGCCTATCTGGGTATTCTATCGCAGCATCCCTAAAAGTCAACCTCAACGCGGCTGCACGACCTTGAGCACTTGGTTGGCGGCGATCTTCTTTAAGATCTGATGCGTCCCGTCCGGCCAGTGGATTTCTACTTGGACGCTCGGGGCCGCGCCCAGCCCAAAGTGCAGGCGCGGGTCGTGGCTGGCCAGATAGCTGCCGCCCGATTGGCGCTCCTGCACTTGGCGCACCCCGTCGGCTATAACCTCCACCCGCGTGCCGAGGGCGTCGGGGTGGCTCTTTCCCACCAGTAGAATTTGCAAATAGTGGCGGGCATTGCCGCCGTCGTTGCGCAACAGCCGCGGCCGGGCCGCTACCGTGGTCACTAGGAGGTCGAGGTCGCCGTCGTCGTCGTAGTCGGCCACAGCCACAGCGCGGCCGGCATTGGCCCGTTGGAAGTCCGCTCCCAACGCGGCCGAGATGTCGGCAAAGCGGCGGCCAGCGTCGTTGCGGAACATCTGGTTGGGTTGCCGATAGGTCTGGCTCGAATCCACTTCTGCAATGCGGTCGATGACGTGGCCGTTGGCGGCGAAGAGGTCGAGGTCGCCGTCGTTGTCGTAGTCGAAGAACTTGGTGCCAAAGCCGAGGGGCCGGTACGAGGGATCGGCCAGCCCGAGGCGCTGGGTGGCGACGGCGAATTGGCCTTGGCCGTCGTTGCGGTAGAGGGCGTTGGTCTCAAAGGCAAAGTTGGTGACGAAGAGGTCGGCGTCGCCATCGCGGTCGTAGTCGCCAAAATCGACGCCCATGCCGGCGTCGGCGTGCCCGTGCTCGTTGTAGCGGGTGCCGGCAATCAAGCCCACCTCGGCGAAGGTGCTGTGCTGGTTGGCGTAGAGGAAGTTCATGGTGCCGTCGTTGGCCACGTAGATGTCGGTGTCGCCGTCGCGGTCGTAGTCGGCCAGCGCCACGCCCAGCCCCTTGCCCTTGAGCGCGATGCCGGTCTCTTCGGTGACGTCGGCGAAGGTGTCGCCGTCGTTGCGGTAGAGGAGGTCGCCGGTGGGATCGTACGCGCTAGGCTCGCAGTACGCGCGCACTTGGCCCTGCTGGCAGACGGCATCGTCGTCGAGTCTGTAGCGCACGTAGTTGGCGACGAAGAGGTCGAGATCGCCGTCGCGGTCGTAGTCGAGGAAGCCGGCACTGGTGCCCCAGCGCGGGTCCGCTAGGCCGGCCGGCGTTTTGGCAAAGGTGCCGCTGTCGTTGCGGTAGAGGGCGTTGGGGCCGTAGTTGGCGACGAAAAGGTCGGCATCGCCGTCGGCATCGTAGTCGGCGACCGCCACGCCAAAGCCGTAGCCGGGGTCGGCACTGCCGCTGTGGGCGGTGACGTCGGCGAAGGTCCCCGCGCCGGCGTTGCGGTAGAGTCGGTTCACCGGCGGTGGGTCCGGGGGAGGTCCGGTTAGGTAGGTGCCGTTGGCGAGATAGAGATCGAGGCGACCGTCGCCATCGTAGTCGAGGAAGGCAGCCCCGGCACCAAAGGTTTCGACGTAGTAGTATTGGCCGGAAAAGCCGTTGTAGTGGACAAAGTCGATACCAGCGGCGGCCCCGGCGTCGGCGAAATGCACCAGTGGGGCCGGGGGGTCTTGGGGGGCGCAGGCCCAGAGGGTGCTGGCGAGGGCGAGACCCCAGAGCTTGTCGTTCACCCAGCCTTTAGAGGCCCTCTGATTCTCTAACACTATTTGTATTCGCCCGACGTTCAACAATGGTGTTCGCCATCCCTGTATCTGTCGGGAACAATGTACTCAGTGGCGCGAATTTTGTCGCCCAGCAGGTGGAGCACGATACCAGCCCCTGCGGCGCACCGAGCCGGACGAGTTCCTCGGCCATCCTCCCTCTTGCGCGATGGGGTCGCGGCGCATTTAATGGTGGCATTACCAACCACTAAACAGGAGAATGGACGATGCCATTTATCAACGTGAAGATGCTCGCGGGGCGTTCCGCCGAGCAGAAGCGAGCCTTAGTCGAAGCGCTGACCCAAGCTATGGTGGATACCTGCGATGCGCCCCGCGAGGGGACGACGGTAGTGCTCGAAGAATGCGAGCGCGAGCACTGGGCCGTTGGCGGGGTGCTGGTGGCAGACCGCCCGCAATAAGGGGGTCAAACGATCGCTCCCGCCAAGAGGACGCCGCGGCCGTAGAATCACGGCCCGGCGATCCTCCCCGTCCGTCAGATCAGACTAACTGCTCAATGGCGATTTCTACGATTGTCTGTGTCACAAACAAGCTGCTTACCTCATAAAGTGCTATAAGGATCTTCTCGGCCTCGGAATAGGTCAGAACCCCTTCCTTATATCCTCTGACGGCTATGCCCAATGAGCCCACAGGCCGTACGCACAACCGCCTAGCTGCCTCCCTAACGGCCAGATCATCGGTCAATAGCAGGGGAATATCCAGTTGGTTGCAGAGGCAGAGGCTTTCCCGCTCGCCTACATGCAAATTGCTCAGTGAATATGTTTGGACAAAACGATCGACGTCGTCAGCAGCAAGGGTATGGCGTCGTACGTTATTGAGGTCCAGTGAGGGAGTATTGATTTTATCGACGCTCTCTGCCCACACAGCACTGGGTATGCAGAGTATTTTGAATAAATTCAGTAGATTGGTTTGTCCCACCTCGTGCAGGTGAATGAGAGGACCCGCATCAGCGACGGCATTTTCTACCCGCCCATGGCCCACTCAAGATCCTCCATCATGGCTTGGTGCTGGTGCTCGGCTAGTTCCACCCAATCCACGCCCGCCCCTTCTATCGCTTCGTCGCGGGTGATTTCTCGTCGCAGGTAGCGTCCTAGGATGCGTTCCCGCCACATCTGCTGGACGCCTTTCTGAAACGCCAGTGTCATTACCTCGGACTCGGATTTTTCGGTCTCCTGCGACAGAGTCGCCAAATAAGAGAAAGTTTTGTCCATTTAGTGCCTGCTTCGATTTACTTCGTTTAATAGTGGATAGTGTGCTAGAATATACTCCGTTCGCACTTGGCGGCACAAAGGCGATCGCTAATAATGGGCCGTTGGCCGGGTGCTGGTGATCACGACAGGTGAGCCAAAGCTACGGCGATGAGCAGGCCGAAGGAAACCCAGCCCAGCAGGGCCTCGACGACAGCGAGGAGTTTGAGCTTGCCCGTCGCGTCCCAAGCTCGGTGGTTGACGTGGATGAAGGTATAGATGCTGAAGACGATGCAGTCGGCGAGGGTGGGCCGACCTTCTCCGCTGGCCGGGCGCATGGCGTTAGAAGCTGTGCGGTACGCCAAGCCGAAGAGGAGCATAACGACGAGCATGGAGGCGATCACTCGCTGGGGGGCTGTGCCGTACTCCGCGCTCAAGCGCCACAGTTCCAGTCCCCAGCGCGCTGGCTCGCAATAGGTGCGCGATAGGCGCTGGTATTCCATGTGCTCGGCGCGGCAGGCCGCGGCGTCGCTGTCCAAGCCTTGGGCTAGGAATTGGTGGTACAGGGCGGCGTAGGTTGGGTTGAGGGCGGCCGCGTGGGTTGAGTCGGCCGCGGCGAGATGGCCTGCTAGCTGGGACCAGCGCACTTGGAGGCGACCGAAGCGCGGCTGGTGCAAGTAGAGGCGGCCCCCAGCCGCGAAGGTCGAATCCGCCCCGGTTGGTCGCAGGTCGATCAGGGCGAAGGCGGCGCGGCTCAGGTTGAGGGAATGGTTGAAGAAAGCGCCGAGGCGGATGACGCGGCCCTCGCTCTCGCTGAAGTCGGCTTCGCGGCGGAAGTACGCTCCATCAAAGCGGGCCTTGCCAAAGGTCGCACTGCGAAAGCGCGCCGCCCGAGCGAAGGTGAAGTCGGCAAAGGACGCCCGGCCGCTGAAACGCGCTCGCTCGAAGGCGACCTCCCCGTCGGCCCGCCCGCTGGCGAAGGACACTTCCTCGGCGAAGCGCGCATCCCAAAACAGTGCTCGCTCGGCGAAGCGGACCCCAGCAAAGGATAGGGGCTGTGCCCAAGCGGTTTCCTTGAAGGAGGCAACCCCGGCGAAGGCGGCGTCGGTGAAGGTGGCTGGCGCGGCAAAGGCCGCCTGCTCGAAATAAGCGGCCTTGTCGAATTGGGTCTGGGCGAAAAGGATGCGCTGACCGGCAAAGCGCGCTCCGACGAAAGAGGCGACCCCGGCAAAGCGGCTTGCTCCTAGGTCGGCATCGCCGCGGAAGCGGGTCTTTTGGAAGGTCGCGTGCTTGGCTATATGGCTAGCGTGCAGGGCGAAGGCGGCGGTAAAGTGCGCGGCGGCAAAGGACAGGCCAGCGGCGAAGTGGGTGCGGGCAAAGCGCACCGGGGCGAGGAACGCGACTTGGCCGAAGGATACCTCGTCGAGAAAGTACACGGCCTCGAAGTTGAGGGGGACACGCACGGTGTCGATCCCCGCAGTGGGCGCAAACAGGCGTCCGCGAAAGGCGACTTGCCGGTGTGCGACGGGCGGGCCGTTGGCCGGGCCTTGTAGCTGGGCGATTAGCGTCTCAATGGGGAGCAGGGGAAGGGATTGGCCGGCGATGGTGGTATCGGCTGCGGGCGTCTGGGCGCGCAAGGAGGTGCTCGAGAAGAGCAAGGCAGAAAATAAGAGCTTTGGCAGCATACGGCGGTTGCGTTTCAAAAGTGCAGCGTGGCGACGGCGGACCGGCTTCCTCTGTGATGCTAATATAATGATCGTCAATATAGAATCCGAAAAGAGGCCATAAGAGCACCGCCCCAACTTGTTGGGCGATTCGCTCGCTGGTCTCCCTTGCGGCCGGTGCGGTGAATTCTTGACAAGCCCTGCGGAAAAGCGTAACAAACAGGCATGAAATACCCCCCTGTTTGCGCCTTCCTCATCGCCGTCTTGAGCGGCCTGCCAGCCGCTGCCGACACCATCGTCGTCGGCGCGAGCGGCCTCGGCTGGCGCAGTGGTGGCGGCGAGATCCAAGCCAAGGTCATCCGCGGTGCCCAAAGCGTTGAGAACACCAACGCGCCCGGCGGCGTTATCGACTTTGCACCCGCCAATTTTGCGGACTGGATTTTTCCCCAGCGCGCCGATACCACGCTAAACATCGCCCTCGGGGCCAACAGCGAGTCGCGTGGCGGTTCCATCACGTCGCCCAACAACCTCAACGTGCGCGGCGAACTGGCCAAGCTCATCGACGACGATGGCCAAAGCGGACTCGATCTGCGCTTGAGCGCCGGGGCCAATAGCGCCCAGGTTTTGGGGCTGATCATCGACTTGGACTTGGGCGCACGTTTTGGCGTCAATCGCTTCCGCTTTTTTCCGCGCAACGCCGCGCCCGAATTCCCCGCGCCCAACTTCCCCTTCCAAAACGATTTCATGCGCAGCTTTGAGATTTTCATCAACGACGGCACGCCAGACACCCAGCGCGAGGGGGTGCCCATCCGCACGAGCGTGGCCTTGGAAGGGCAGAACGAAGAGGCGGTCGTGGATATCCGCATCCCGCCGCAATACGTGCGCTTCGTGCGGCTCAAATCCCTGACGGCGCTGGGCTTTGACATCGCCGAGTTCCAAGTCTTCGGCACGGGCTTTGTGCCCGAGGCCGTCTATATCTCCAACATCTTCGACTTTGGCGATCTGGCGCTGTTGGGCCATGTGCGCTGGGTGCAAGAGCAGGTCGGCGACGCCCAGCTTTCGCAGATCGCAGTGCGCACGCGCACCGGCATTGATCCCGAACCGGTGGAATTCAACAAGATGCGGCCCGGCGAGCAGATCTTCCGCGTCGGCGGGGGCAACGTCGGGCTACAGTCGGATGGGGCTGGGGTCAGCAGCGGCACCGGGATCAGCAGTGGCCTGCGCACCAGCGAGGTGGGGGTGCCGTGGAAATTTGCCAAAGACGTGGAAGACGAGGCCCTGCAAGCACTCGTCGCAGAAGTCCTCGACAACGAGGAAGTGGATTTGCGCGACGCTGTGCAGGCGTTTAATGCGCTGTCGCCGGAGGAACGCGAGCAGGTGGTTTTGCGCGAGGCCGACTACGAGAAACTCCCCCGAAGGGACCGGGCCACGATTCGCAACGACGTGAGCAATTGGAGTGCGTGGTCGCCGCCCTATCCCCCCAGCAGCATTGTCGGCCCGGCGGCTTTGGGCAGCGAAGGCGCGGGTGGGCCAATCGTCTCGCCAAGCCCAAGGCGCTACTTCCAATTTATGATCGAGTTCGCCAGCGACGACTTTGAGGCGGCCACCGGCGTGGGGGGCCTTTCCTTTGACGTGTTGCCATCGCCCTTTGCCGAGGAGCTAATCGCCGAGATCGGCCCTCGCAGCGCGGCCGTGGGCGAGAACACGGACTTTACTTACGCGGTGCGGAGCAAGTTCCGCCCCGGCCAAGACCGGGGTTTCAATCGCCTGCGGATCGCGACCCCGCTCCGGGTGGAACGGGTAGGTGCGGTGCAGATACGGCCGCCTGCGGGCGACGTGCTAAAAGCCGATTTTAGCGGCGCAGTACTCGACGAGTTGCCGGTGGTGCGCGGCGACTTTGCAGTCGTAGAGGTGGCCGACGACGCCTTTGCCATTGAGTTCCCGACCGTGGGCGAGGACGACGCTGAATTGCGGGTGAGTTTTGCAAACGCAGTCCTGCGCTTCGGCACCACGTTTAGCGGTCGAGTTTTTAACACCGCATCTGAGGGCGAGTTGGGGCAGAGCGTGGTGGCCGGCAATGCGGCCGATCTGGGTGCGGACGACCCCGACACCCAAGCGCTGGGTACGCCTTTTGAGGGCAATCTGTCGGTGAAAGTGCCCATCTCGGGCGAACTGCTGATCAACGTGTGCGCCCAGCCGCAGGTCTTCACGCCCAACGGGGACGGCGTCAACGACCGGGCCGAGCTGCAATACGACTTGACCAATGTGGGCCGTCCCACACCGCTGGGAGTTGCAATTTTCGATTTGGCCGGCCGGCCGGTGCGGCACCTGTACGACGCGCTGGACCAAAGTGGGCGCTTTGTCCGGCCTTGGGACGGACGCGACGACGCGGGCCGGCTGGTGCCGCCGGGCAGCTACGTGTTTAGCGTTGCGCTGGACGCCAAGACCGGCCAAACGAGAGCGGTCGCTGCGGTTGGGGTGGTGTATTGAGTGGGGGTGGGTTCAGAGCTTGATGACGGCGATGAGGATGCCGGTGATGGCGACCAAGGTGGTCATGAGCCACATAAAATGGGCGTTCATGCGCTTATGGGTTTCGTCGATGCGGTGCTGCACCGCTTGGATTTGTTCTCCTAATGATCGGTTGGTCTCGTCGACGCGCTTATTGGTTTCGTCGATGCACTTATTGGTCTCGTCGACGCGCTTATTGGTTTCGTCGATGCGCTTATTGGTTTCGTCGATGTGGTGCTGCACCGCTTGGATTTGTTCTCCTAATGATCGGTTGGTCTCGTCGATGCACTTATCGGTCTCGTCGATGCGGTGCTGCACAACCCCTATCTGGTTGCGCAGGTCTTGGGAATCTTCGCGCATCTGGTTGCGCAGGTCTTGGATGTCTTCGCGCAGATAGCTGATGCCCCAGTGCAGGTCGTCGGGAGCGGGGCGAGATGGAGAGGTGGGATTTTCGGTCATGGCAGGCTCCTTAGGAGGCTGTGGGTAATATGGGGGCTCACGGGGTAAGAAGCAGCCTACATGCCAAGGCCGATTCTTGAGTAGGCGCGGCCGTGTGTTGGCTCAAGGTGTGTGCGCGAGCACCCGCGGATGGATGCTTTGCGCTACAGTGAGGGGAACGATGGAGAACGCGGCCGTGCGGGTGGGCTTGCGGCTTCACTTGACCAAAATTAGCTGCCTAACGGCGGTGTTCTGGCACCCACGCCGCTGGCGTCGTTGCGTCCATCGTGCGGGCAGCAAGGGCACTGCCCCTACGAGTGTGGATGGGAAATATCCGTTATGAAAACATATATCGTCGCCTTGGGGCTGGTGCTGATGGTGAGCCTCCCGGCTTGGGGCCAGACCTATGTGCAGCGCGGCGGGGTCGTCAGCTTTGAGCCGACCGGCCCGGGTGTGCTGTTCGGGGCACTGGACCCGACCGTCAAAAAGTGGTACGTGCCGCAGGAGCTGTACGCCGACTATGGCTGGCGTCAGTGGGAGTACTCCAACTACGCCCGCACTCCGTATGAGCGCTACGTCAACACCACCCGCGAAGGCGACTACTTCTACGATGTGTACGGCAACTTTACCACGCGCGGTTGGCTGATCTACGACTGGCGTCAGTTCCAGCCGCAGCCCTTGGGCAGTGGCATCTTCCAGAGTACGCGCTTCAACCGCTGGTTCAACGCGGTGACCATCAGCGGCGATTCGCAGGGGCAGTACCACTACGCGATCACGGTCGGCGACCGGATCCGCACGACCCTGACGCCGATGACCTTTTCCAAGCCGGATTTCAATGGGGTGCAGGTGGATTTTGCCTCAGACAAGTACCAGGCGACGATCCTCGCCTCGCGCATCAGCGAGCCGATTCGCGGCTCCACCCAGCTTTCGGGCGGGATTACCGAGCCGGTGACCCAGACCAACATCACCTCGTTGTTCGGCGGGCGCGCCACCTTTCAGATAGGTGATTTCGTCGAGATTGGTGCCCAAGTGATGGACGCTAGCAACGGCAATACCCTGCTCGACATGTTCAACGGCGACCTAATCGCCGGCAGTCTCACGGCTGGGCAGAGCACGGCACCGCTGACGGCTATTGCGGTGATCCTGAGCGACGATTCGCCCGCAGACAACGAAGGGGGCGCAGCCCTGTTTAGCCACGACGTGCGGATTACCAGCCGCGACTTCGACACCGGCAAGGAGACGGTTTCTACCTTGCAGGAGGTCGTCCGCCCCGGTGCGCAGTGGCCGGTCCTCTTCGGGGGGTTTCGGCGGCCGGGCTTTCTGGCCGCGGACGGTCCAGAGCGGATCATCGTCAACTACGACTTCAACGACCCGGCCTACGTTGGCCCGGATCCGACGACCATTGTCGCGGTGGACTTCAACTACGTGCTGGCCAACGACTTCAAGGTCGAGATGTGGTCCGACCGCCAGACGGGCTTGCGCGGGGTGCCGCCGCCGCCGTTGACGGCCGAGGTGATTGACGCGGCGCAGCCAGCGCTGATTGCGTTGCGCCGGGCCGCGGGCAATGTCGCGGACATCACCAACTTGCAGCGGGTTGAGTTTTCCTACGGCCTGCCAACGGCCAACTTGGTTGGTGGCTTCACCATGGAGGGCACCGGAGTCTTCGGCTTTGACTTGTACGGCGAGTGGGATCGCAACAAGCGCTATTTCCAGTTTCCCAATGCCGCGCTGTTCAACGAGGGCGAAGCGCATGCGATCTCCTCGGAAGGGTCCGACGCTTGGCACGTCACGGTCTCGCGCAATGTGTTCCCCTACTTCCTCTACGGCGAGGCCTACGCCATAGACGAAGCCTATTCGACGACCGCCTTCTTGGTCAGCGCCACGGGCGATGTGCAATACGACAATACCCAGCGGCACTTGTACGAGTTCGTGGATGACAACGACGACCAAGACCGCTTTCCCGACTGGATTCGCTTTGGGTCAACCAATGACCGGGCGATCTTTCCCGGCTGGGACCAAAACAACGACTTCATCTCGGACTTCAACCAAAACGACAACGCCACCGCGGCCAATATCGTCCCGGATTACGACGAGCCGTTTCTGCGCTACAACGTCGATCGGCCGGAATTTCTCTTTGGCATTGATTTGAACAACAACAACTGGATCGACCGCTTTGAGGACGACGATCTGCCCGATTACCCGTACAAGCCGGACCGGCGGGGGTACAACGTTTTCGGCGGCATCCACCTCGCGCCGGATATGCGGCTAACCGTTGGCCGCACGGACGAGAAATCGCAAGCGACCGATGCCTTCAACGAGACCAATTACGCGCTGTTCACGCTGGATCGGGACTACGCGGGCTTGGGGCGCTTGCGGGTCTTTGACATGCTCAAGCAGGCCAAGGACACCATCCCCGACGCCCGGCGCGAGCCAACGCCCTTTGTGGGCGCGCCGATCCAGCCGGTGGTGCGCGACATCTTGGCGGCGCAGGACACTTGGGTCAACACCGCGTACGCGCAATTCGACTATCAGGGCATTGAGGGGCTGAACGTGGTCAACAAATTCAAGTGGGAGCGCTTCCAGCAAAACGCCGCGGACCCGCGCGACAGCATTGGCCGCCGGCTAAAAAAGACCGCGAGTTTCCTAGGGCTTATCAACAAGATCGACTATATCTACGGGCTTGGCCGCTTTGACTTGCAGCCGCGCTGCAAGAGCGAGTTTTTGCGGCAGACCCCGTTTGCCGCCGATGAGGAGCGGCGCGAGGAATGGGCGTTGACCGTGCAGTTGATCGCCCGCTTGCCGGTCATGCGGCGCACGGTTATAGAATCCGGCGTGGAGCAATTGTGGTTCAGCGACCGAGTGCAGGACGAGGACGCGCTGCGGGCGGCCGGGCTTTTGCAGGAGACCGGAGACTGGCGCTCGACCCATATCGCGCTGCAACTCTCTACTACTTCCGACTACCAAGGATACCGGCTGACCACGCAAGCGGGCTTGCGCTTCGGCCGCACGCTGAGCGAGCGAGTGATTGAAGACAGCGACCGGCCGGGCGTTTTCACAACCGACGACAAGGGCAAGAATGAGACTACGACTTTTATCACAGTATTTGCCGGCTTGTAGGGGGCCGCGATCGTGGCCTCCTTTGCTCGTCGGCTGGCTTTTGGGGGCTGGTTGCGCCCAAGAGCCTGAGGAACTCGTGCTGGCCCGAGTGGATGGCGAGCCGATTACCGCGTCCGAGTTCGGGGATTTTGACGGGCGGATTCCCGCTGGGATGAAGCAGGGGGGCCGGCGCGAAGTGCTCGAAAGCCTGATCGACAAAAAGCTGCTTTTGCGCGAAGCGGCCGCCACTCATATAGCTGAAGATGCTTGGTTCAAAGGCGAGCTGGCCCGCTTCAAACGCGCTCGGCTGCTGGCCCTGTACATGGAGCGCGAGGTCGTCGCCAAGATCGAAATTACCCCCGAGGAAATAGAGCATCACTACCGAGAGAGCGGCCGGCACCGCGCCCTGCGCTTGGGCGGCATCATGGTCGAGACCTTGGCGGAAGCGCACGCACTCGGCGACCAGCTCGCCGCAGGGGCCGATTTCCACGAACTGGCCAGCGCGCACTCGGTTCACGAAAAGACGGCCGCGCGGGGCGGCGACACTGGCATATACCAGACGCGGGACCAGATGTCGGCGGCGACGGTCGAGCAGGTGCTCGATCTGGCGATAGGGGGCGTTTCCGCGCCGGTGCGCGAAGTTTTCGGCCACGAGGACTTTTACGTGATCTACACCGTCCTCGACGAGATTCCAGCGCCCCGGAGCGCGTCCGAGCGGATCATCGTCGAGGAGCTGACCGTGCAAAAGCGCACGGAGCGGTTGCAGGTGCTGCGCGATTCGCTCGTGCAAGCGTACGCGCCCATGCCGCGCCCGGCCGCGCTTCAACGGCTCGTCGAGAACGGGGTCATGGCGGACCAAGCCGAAATTCTCTGCGCCTATCGGGGCGGCGCACTCACCGTCAGCGGTTTTTTGGCGGCGCACGAGCGTCTCGCCGGCAGGAGTTTACCGGCGGCCGACAGCGCGCACGTGGCCGCGTTTCTGCACGGCCGGGTCCTGCCCGACCTGTTCGTGAGCACCGAGATCGAGGCGGCCGGCTTGGCAGAGGATGCGCGTTTCAAAGAGACCGTGGCGTTTAAGCGCGAGGAGTTGCTGCTCAGCGCCTTGCGCCGGCGGGAGGTCGATCAGTACGTGCGCGTCAGCGAAGAAGAAGTGCGCGCCTTTTACGACGCGCATCCCGAAAAATTCGCTCGGCCCGAAAACGCGACCATCGTCGAGATTTTGGTGGCGTCGGATTCGCTGGCCCAGCGCTTGGCAGACGAGTTGCGCGCCGGGGGCGATGCCGCAGCGTTGGCTAAGCTCCACAGTCGGCGCGAGGGCAGCTTGCACCACGGCGGCCAGATCCAGATCAATGCCTATACTCAAGGGCTGTTTCCCGTGTTGTCTGCGGCCGTGCGGGAGGTCGCTGTCGGCGAGGTGGGCGGGCCGTTGAAGACCGAGCGCGGCTATTCGGTCTTCAAGGTGCTGGAGCGCACGCGCGAGCCGATTCCGTACAACGCCGAATCCCAGCGCCGCGCCCGGGCCTACGTGCGGATCGACAAGTCGAAGCGGGATTACGTGCGCTTCGTGCGCAATTTGCGGAATAAGTATCCGGTGGAAATTGTCGCGGGCAGTTTGGAAAAGCTGTGAGAGTTTCACGCTAGCAGAAAGGAGATTGCGATGAGATTGCTAATGCTCTTGCTGGTTGTTCTGGCTGGCTATACAGTCGCTGGGGATGCTCAGGAAACCGATGGTGCCGCCATAGAACTCAACCCACTCGATTTCGTCCCTTTGGAAGTGGGTAATCGCTGGGTATACAGACATAGCTATAACAATGGGATGTATTACGCATGGGACGATTTTTGGAGGCGCCATGGGCTGCCGTCTGACGAGGAAGAGGAAATAGCATATTGGGAAGCCTATTTCAAGCAATTTGAGATTCCCGGGTATCCATTTGGGGAGTCGAGTCCACCTAGGTCCTCAACTGACACTTACCCGGACGATCCTACTTTGGTTGTTGAGGTCACGCATACGGAGTGGATCGACGGCTTTGAGTATTTTGTCTTTAGTGAGGCTCCGTATGACTGGCCACCACTGCCGGCGTTTTTTTGGGCTGGCCAGAAGGTGCGCTTGTCCGAGGACGGTATGCTGCTTTTTCATCGGAATGGCACCGATATTCCCTTGTATGATTTCAGTCCACAGTATGAGGATATAGAGATACCTGCGGAATGGTATAGTACTTCAACTGAATATGTCCCAGTCAGGGCTGGTCGGTGGATGAGCGATCGGCTTTTCTATCCGGATCACACGGACGTAATTATAAATCCAGCGTATCGGGATCAAACTTTGGAGGTCGGTTTTCACTTTAGCAACCCAATGGAATATCTTACTGGTTGGAGCGTTAGATTTGTGAAAGGATATGGGATAGGACTTGTTCGGAGGGAAGTATTTGGTACTGGTACTTCCTTGCTCTTTTGGAATAGTCTTAGTCCTATTTCTGCAATTCTTTCTGGGAAAGAAGTGTCCTATGAAGAAGCGACAGGTAAATTTGTAGGGGAACCCGATTTCTCGTCGATATTGGGACAACTCGGTAAGATATCCATAAACAACGGCGGCTTCACGGTATCGGGATTTGACTTCAGCGAAGGAACCAAGTCTGAATACTTTTTTGGCGAAAAGAAGGAGGGCGACCTAGAGGCGTATCAATCTACTTGGGATGGTTTTGCCAGTACGTCACCTTATTTAATCTCATACATAGGAATGGCCGATCTCGGGCGAGTGGATTTTGGCCGTCTGGTCTCCGAAGGACCCGCCGACTTGCGGCCAGATCCTCCATCTTGCTCGTGGCGCACCGCTCCTCCCTTTTGCCCCGAAGGACCCGCCGACTTGCGGCCAGATCCTTCTACGTCCGACGACCTCAGGTGGAGGAAGGTGCCCCAAGAAGGAGATACCTATGCGATTTGGACCCAAGAGGGGGGCATTGCGCTGATGCATATCCTTGATGTCAAACACACGTGGAGGCGCACAGTCTTGTATATATTGTTTGACTATGTGTACTATCCCGCTTCCGACAGGTCCCCTGAGAAGACCTCTGTCCAGCCTACATCGTGGGGCCAGTTGAAGCAACTTTTCCTTCAAGATTCACCTATCAAAACAGAAGAGTAAGGCGAATTCGAGTTCAATCTGGAAAAGCTGTGAATCGTGCGTTGGACAGCGAACATAGCGTTGGCCTTGGCACTCGTCGTGCCGGCTGGAGCGCAGACCGATTACGGCTACCGCTTGGGGCGGCAGGAAAGGGGCGAAGTCCGCTTCACGGCCCAAGGGCCAAGCGTGCTGATGGGGGCTTTAGATCCAACGGTTATGCGCTGGTACATGCCGCAGGAGTTGTTCGACGAGTACGGCCGCCGGCAGTGGCGCTACACCAACTACGCCACCGAGCCGTATTGGCGCTACATCGACCGCAACCAAGAGGGTTCGCATTTCTACGACACCTACGGCAAGCTGATCTCGCGCGGCTGGCTGGTGTACGACTGGCGACAGACCCAAGCGCGCACGGTCGCAAGCAGCGAATTGACCAAAGAGCGGCGCTACGCCACGTGGTTCAACCGGCTGATCATCTCCTCGGATGCGAGCGGCGACTACAACTATTCGCTGATGATCGGCGACGAGATTTTCGCCACCCTGACGCCGATGACCTTCCGCAAGGTCGGTTTCAATGGGGTCGTGACGAGCTTTGCCGCACGGCAGGTGCGCTTTACTGGCTTGTTTTCGCGCCCGAGCCTGCCCATCGTGGAGATCGACCCGGATATTCCGACGGCCTCGCAGGACAACTTCACCAGTTTGATGGCCGGGCGTTTAGAGGCCGATGTGGGGGCCAACGCAACCTTGGGCCTGACGTTGGTCAATGCCCACAACCAGGCCGGCAACCGCGAGAGCTTCGCGGGCAATCCCCTCAAAGGCGTGCTGACGACCGGGCAGCTAGGCCGGCGGCTCAACAAGCTGATCGTGCGCCTGTCCGACGATTCGCCGGCCGATGGCAAAGGCGGGCCGGTGTTGTTCGGCACAGAGGTGGAGATCACCACGGCGCTGAGGCGCGAGGTGCCGGTCGCTGGCGGTGTGCGGCTGGTCTCTAAGGACACCACGTTCACGGGCAGCAGCATTGGCTTTGCGCCGGTGATCGCCGGCGGGGAGGAGCGCGGCGGGTTCTTGCGGGCCGATGGGACGGAGAGCATTGTGCTGCACTACGCGTTGGCTGCCGAAGAGGGCGAAAGCGAAGAGGGCACCTTGCGCTTGGCCTTGCAGCGCCGGTTGGAGTTGGGGCTGGACGAGGCCGACGACGCCATCACCCGCGTCAAAAACGTGCGCTTCCGCTTTGTGCTGGCCAACGACTACCGAGTCGAAGTGGCCTCTGACCGGCAGAACAGCCGCATCGGCATCCCGCAGTTTTTGGTGGTGGCGCGGGCGGCTGGCAATGTCAAAAATCAGCTCAATCCGCGCGAAGTAGTTTTTGACTACGGCCTGCCGACCGCTGCGCAGATCGCCGGTATTACTGCCGAGGTGCGCGACTGGCAGGGCTTCGACTTGTACGGGGAATTCAACGTCAGTACCCAGTACCGCCAATTCCCCTCGACGACGCGCAAATCGCACCGCTCGTTTTCCGGCATCCAAGGCGACGAGCACGCTGTCGGCTGGCTGTTCAATCTCGTGCGGTACGCAGAGCCTTGGCGCTTCTCCCTCGAAGGCTTTGGCATGGACGACACCTACGCCACCCGTTTCAAGCCGGTGGACGGTCGCGGCTTGGTCGACTACTCGCCCGAAGCCACCGCTAGGCTCTACGACTTTGTCGAGGACAACGACGATCAGGACCGCCACCCGGACCAGAAGCGGTTTTTCCAGGGCGGGTTGGTGCCGCCGCAGTCAACCGCGCTGGGCGGCTTTCAGGTGCGCTCGGACGGCGTACCCGATCCGGCCGTCTTTCCCGGGTACGACGAAAACGGCGACTTCATCTCGGACTTCAATCAGAATAGGAATTTTTTCCCGGACTACGAAGAGCCTTTCCTGCGCTATCACTCGGACCGACCGGAGTTCCTTTTTGGCATTGACTTGAACAACAACGGCCTCGCCGAGCGCTTTGAAAACGACGACTTGCCCGACTATCCCTACAAGAAGGACCACTGGGGCTACAATGCCTACGCCAGCGTGGAGGTCAATCCGGAAATCCGCCTCTCGGCCGGCTACCTGCGCCAAGACATGCGCCAAGCCGACCGCAAAAACCACACGGCCTACGGTCTCGTTACCTTTGAACGGGATTGGCCCGGGCGCGGCCGAGTGCGGGTTTTCGACATGCTGAAGAAGGCCAAAGACACCATCCCCGACCCGCTGTCGCAGTGGATCGTACCGACGCTCGAATTCGGGGCTGCTGGGCAGACGAGCGGGCAGCACATTGCCGTGCCCGATTTGCTGGCGGCCGAGGACACTTGGATCAATGCGTTCTACGCCGAGTGGCACTACGCCAGTCCACGGCGCTGGACGACTAAGCACCGCTTCAAATGGGACTGGTGGCACCAGCGCGACGCCCCGGGCCGCAATGGCCGCGAGACTTCCGGTTTTGTGGGATTGATCGACAAAATCGACGGCGTCTTTGCGTGGGGTGCGGTGGCGGTTTTGCCCCGCTGCAAAAGCGAGTTTCTCAGCCAAGCTCCCTTTTCCTTGGCCGAGCGTGGCCGCCGTTCTTGGGATGGGATCGGGTCGCTGTTGCTCCGCTTCCCGGTGATGCGGGATTCAGAGCTTGAACTGGGGTTTGAGCAGCGGCTGTTCTTTGAGTTGTTGCTGGACGAAAAGGCCCTAGCGGAAAACGCGCTGACCGGCGATTTTCGCGGCACGGTGTGGGCGGCGCAATTGAGCAATCAGCGGGAGTACTTAGGCTACGAATTGACGACCCAGCTCGGGTTGCGCTTTGATAGGCGTTCGTTGGAAGTGATCGGGCGGGTGCGCGAGACGCGGGCGGCGGGACTGGCGTTTTTGTCGATATTGGCGAGTCTGTGAGGGAGACCTACCCCTAGCTTCCCCTTGCCGGAAGGCTTTGATTTGAAAATCAAAGGATAAAGACCTGTACCCTACTTGTGCTGGCACTCGCTTGGCTGACTAGCGGGGCGGACGCGCTGACGATTTATCGGATCGGCGGTTCTTCGCTGCCGCGGCCAGAGTTGGCCGCGGGCGTGGAATTTGTGCAGCTCGATTGGGCGGAGGTGGAAGCCGCCCAGCACGGCCGCGTCGAATCGCTGAAGATCGATGCGAATGGCCCACAGCTCATCTCATTGTATAAGCCCGAGTGTGTGGTCCAATAGCTAAGAAAACAACGGTTTGATCTTCTCTATCCGCACAGAAACAATACTGACATTCCTCGATATGCCGACATTCTTCACAGATAACGAAAATCATCCGAAAATTTCTTCCTACTCGTGCACTGCGACAACCCCGCAAATCTAATCCGTGCGGAACTCGCCCAAGGCGTTCTGTGCGGTCGTAAGGCTCTTCGAGAATCTGCTCAACTTTTTGCTGGACTCGAGTAGCGAGTAAGGCTGCGAACGAATCGCTCTTCGTAAAATGCTCGATATTCATCCATGCCAAATTTCTTCGTGAGTACGGAATTTCAACTGACTGGATTTTTTTCGTTCAAGAATGTCCTCCATATCCTTATAAAGAGTCGATTCCTTATCGAGGTAAAAAAATCCCTGTTCTTGTGTAGCAAACGCCATGAGTTCTTCGCGGACGACCTTGCGAATGATTTCTTCTAGCTGCTGGACATTCAGGGCTTGTGTTGCTGTTGTATCGTTGCTCATTTTCGTATCCTCCTGCAAAAATGGCACACTGTCGCGAATCTAGGTACTAATAAGCATCCTTGTCAACGACTGGGAATTCGACAGGAGTAGAAGGTTATGCTAACGATCTGTATCCTCGCGCTCGCTTGGCTGACTAGCGGGGCAGATGCGCTGACGATTTATCGGATCGGCGGTTCTTCGCTGCCGCGGCCGGAGCTGGCCGAGGGCGTGGAATTTGTGCAGCTCGATTGGGCGGAGGTGGAAGCCGCCCAGCACGGCCACGTCGAATCCCTGCAGATCGACGCGGACTTCATCGAGCCGGAGCAACTGGACCCGTCGATAAACCTGACGCCGCGCCTCAAGGAGCGCGGTGGCCGGGTGCAGACGCTGGTCTGGCGGGGCTGGGAGCAAAGCGGCGACACCGAGGCCGTGCTGTGGGACGAAGACGTAGAGACCGTCTTCTTGGGCGACGGGCATTGGACCACCTCGGGCATTGGCGTGCGCAACAAGAGCCTGATCTTTGAATTCGGGGGCAACTTCACGGTCGAGCGCGTCAAGTTCTATCCGCGCACGCGCTTTGAGGAAGAGCGCTTCCTACAGCGCTTTATCATTGGCATTAGCGACGGCAATCCGCTCAAGGAGGGTACGCGCGAGTACGCTGCGGGTACGCGCGGCTCCTTCTTCGACTTCGACATCGCGCATCAGGCCACTGAGAATACGACCTCAGTGGTCGAACTGGAGCTGCCGCCGGTGCCGATCCGCCGCATGCTCTTTGAAGCACCCGAAAACACCCAAGGCATCTGGGAAATCGCCGAGTTCGAGATTTACGGCAAGGGCTTCACGCCCGCGGCGCGCTACGTGTCCAATGTCCTCGATTTGGGCGGGCGGGCGGCGCTGGGCGAACTAAGCTGGGGTGCCCAAGTCGATCCGGGCGCACAAGTTGAGCTAAGTATGCGCGCCGGCGACGACAGCGATCCCAATACCTATTGGCGCAGCACGTTCCGCGGCGATGAGCGCACCCGGCTGGATACTCGGGGTCGGCCTTTGACGCTGCGGTCGTACAATCGGCTGGAGAGGGCCCAGCAGGCCGGAATCACGCCCGACACTGAAAATTGGGAGGGCTGGAGTGCGGCCTACGACTTGGCGCTGGGCAGCGCACCTATGCAGGGGACGCAACCTCGGCAGTTCGTGCAGCTTAGGGCCAACTTCCATTCTACAGTAGAAGCGGGTGGGCGGCTGAACTTCGTGCAATTCGCCGCGTCTAGGCCGCCGATGGCCGCCTTGGTTTTGGCCGAGATTGCGCCCGTCTTGGCGACCACGGGCGCGGCGACCGAGTTCACGTACATGCTGCTGCCGCGACTAGAAGCCGGGGACTTGGGTTTCGATACCATCGAGATCGACACGCCGACTCAGGTGGAGGGCATTGACGCGGTGCGCTACAGCGGCGAAGAGGTCGCCTTTGAGGTGCGGCGGCTCGACGGGCGCGGCTTTGAGGTCGGCGTCCCGCGCGTGGACCAAGGGCGCGATGGCGAGCTGATTGAGGTGGTCTTTCGCTGCGAGGTTTTCAAGTTCGGCACCCTGTTTTCGGGCCGCGTACACGACAGTACTCGGCCGCAGGAGGTGCGCCAAGTGGTGACGCCGGGCGAAGTGGTTGAGCGGGTTGAGGGCAATACCCTGAGCGTGGGGCTGACCAACATCGCCGGGCAGGTGGTCGGTGCGCTTAGGCTCGTGCCAGCCGCGTTCACGCCCAACGGGGACCAGATCAACGACGCGGTGCGAGTCGAGTACGACCTGTTGAACGTGATCGGGAATGCCGAAGTCGCGGTGGTGCTCTACGATTTGCAAGGGGTGCGGCTCGGGGAGGTTTTCCGCGGACCGGCGCAGAGCGGACAGTTTTCCACGGCGTGGGATGGCCGGGACGCGACGGGTGCCTTACTCAAGCCCGGGCTATACGTCCTGCGCCTCGAAGTAGAGACCGACGGCGGCACCAAGGTCCGCTCGCGCATTGTCTCGCTGTCGTATTGAGAGGAGAAGGCTCATGCGCTACTTCGCCGTCGTTTTGCTGTGGGCAGCCGCGCTCCATGCCCAAGGGGGCGGCTACCGGCTCACTGCCGACCAGCTCGTCATCGACCGCGCCGCGCACTGGCGCGCTTGGGAGTTTCCGGTGGGCACTCTGACGATCGACGCAAGCGGTGTGGTGCGGCCGTTTGCCCTGCGCCGCAACACCGACGCGACCAAGGACATCGTCCACTTCTTGCGCCTGCATCCGCCCGAAGACCTCGCACGAGAAAAGGCGGCCGAGGAAATCGCGCTCGCGGATGCCATAGAAGCGGGTTCCAATGCGCCGGATGTGCTTCATGTGCTCGACGGGGACTTGACCACGTACTGGGAGCCTGATCCGGTCGCAGATGCTGCCGAATTGGGTTCGCAGTGGTGGTTTGCGCTAGATCTGGGCCGGCTGGTCATTGCCAAGCGCATTGTGCTCAAGTTCGTCGAGGAAGGTCTAGGCGACCCCTTCCTGCAGTACGACGTGCTGATCTCCGACGGCGAGGTGCCGGAGAAGTTCATTTCTTCGGAGGAGCCGGAGTTCGATGTGGTGTGGCGCACCTTGAAGCCGAACAAGACCGAGCGGCTGCTCGAAATTGCTCTCGGCGAGCGCGCAGAGGCCGAGGCGCAGGAACTGGCGGACCAGCCGCTCAACGCCCCCCCGACTTCGGCTGTCTCCGTTCCGCAGCAAGAATTCGCTGGCACCGGAGTGCGCCTAGTGCAGGTGGTGGTGCGCGGGTCGGACTTTGAGCGCGGATTTGAGGTCAGCGAGGAGGAGTACGAGGCCTTGCCGGCCGCCGAGCGGGGCGCGGTCGTCTATCGCAAGTTGCAGCGCGACGGACGCCTAACCGAGGTCAATGCGGCGGACTACGCGCAGCTACCGGCCGCCGAGCAGGGCGGGGTCTTGTACTATCGCTGGGAGCGGCCCCGGCTGGCCGAACTCGAAGTCTGGCACGAGGGCGACGACGCGATGATTGCGGCCTTGGCTCGGGGCGGCCACGTGTTTGCCTCGCAGGGGCTGCCGGTGGGGCGGACCATCGACGGCAACGTGCAGACCTACGTGGATCTGATCTTCTCCTTCGACCGCCAAACCATTCCCGGCCCCGAAGGCCATCTGAGCTTTGACTTGGGTTCGGCGTACTGGATCGACACCTTCCGCATTGCCTACGGCGGTCAAGCGGTGCGCGACCGCTTCAGCTTTCCCTCCTACCGCCTCGACGCCTCCGACGGTGCGCTCAATGCCGATGGCAGCCTCAAGTGGACGACCGTGGCCAGCCGCCAGCAGTCGAGTACGCGCAAGGAGTATGAGGGCCACGACTTTGCCCTGAGCAAGACGCGCTTTTTCCGCCTAGTGTGGGAGCAAATCATCGTGCCGGTCGGCGGGCACCGGGGATTCCCCGCTTCGGTGCAGCTCTACGGCCGGGGATTCCAGCCGGAGGTCTGGCTCGAGTCGGGTTTGGTGCGGCTGGGCGGGCAGCGGAATCTGCTGTCGATAGAGTGGGACGCCGATGCGCCGCCGGGTACCAGTGTGCTGGTGCAGACGCGCACGGGCAATGAGTTGAGCGAGGTGCTGCACTATTTCAAAAAGGACGGCAGCGAGATTTCCGAGAAGGAATACAACAATCCAACGCTGTTGGACATCTTCAAGGGCCCGATCGTGGCCGAGGAGGTGGAAGGGGACGACTGGAGCGGCTGGAGCCAAGCCTACGAGAATCCAACGGGCAGTGCGATTACCTCGCCTAGCCCGCGCGAGTTCCTCAAGGTGCGGGCGACCCTGCTTTCTGAGGACCCGAATATCAGCGCTGCCCTGCGCTCGATCCGCCTCAATTTTACCAGCCCGGTGGCCGAGGGGCTGACGGGCGAGATCGCGCCGTTCAGGGTGGATTCACTCGGCGTGGAGCGCCCCTTTTCCCTGTACGTGCGGCCGCAATTCAACCGCCGCGACCCGGGCTTCGACCAGTTGCTGCTGGTGGCGCCGGCCGATATGGCGCTCGGTTTTGCGGGGCTGTACGCGGGCCAAGCCGGGGACGAGCGCGCGGTGGCGGGCGTTGAGGTCATCCCCACGGGCGCGGACAGCTTGCGCCTATCTTTTGCCGAGATCCGGCCCAATGCGGACATCGAGGTCGTGCGCCTCGACTTCCGCACCGCGCTCTTTGGCATGGGCGCGGTGCTGCGTGCGTCATTGCAGCACAGCGCCAAGGGCGAGGGCACTTGGCAGCGGGTGGATCCGGGCAATGCGCTCGACGCGGTGGCCGGCAATACGACGACGCTGGTGGGCGACCCGACGCGCGGGGAACTGCTGCTCGACGTAGAAGTGCGCCCGCCGGCCTTTACGCCCAATGGCGATGGGGTCAACGACCACGCGGTCTTCGCCTTCAAGGTCGTGCGTTTGGACGACGATGGCCCGCTAAAAGTCGCCATCTACGATCTGAGCGGCCGGCTGATGCGCCAGCTCGCCGAGCAGCGACCGACGAGCACCGGCCAGTACGAGATCGCTTGGGATGGGACCGACGAGCAGGGGGTGCGCGTCCCGCCGGGCGTCTATTGCGCTTTGCTGCGGGTGGCTGTTGACGCCGGGGGATTGAGCGCGGAACGGACCAAGGTGTTGCGCACGGTGGCGGTGGCCTATTGAAGTGGCCACTGTACATGGCCGGGAGCAAATGGCAATGAGCAGACCCAACATGCTCTTTTTGATGGCCGACCAGATGCAGGCCCGCGTGCTCGAACCGGATCACGTCTGTCAAACTCCGCCCTTGGATCGGCTGCGTTTTACGCGCGCCTATACGCCCAATAACATTTGCTCGCCGACCCGGGCGGGGCTGTTGCGCGAACCGGCCCATGTCGCCGACGAATGGACCCGAGGGTATGCCGGACGCAGCGGCTGGTGTGGGACGGGGCGTGGAAGCTGGCCGCGGATCAAAACGAAATCTCCTTAGTACACGACCCCTAAAGTAGGCGACCCTTACTTTGAGTACGCATTTTCTGCTGTTTCCGATATGTCCGGGATCGCGGGCAAGATGCCCGCGATCCTTGGCCGGCTGAGGGCTGGTGTCGTGTACTAAGCGAAATCTCACAAAAATAGAGGAGCTAACGATGGCACGAGATATCGAGATCACCTGTATCACTACGACGCATTTCGACTACGAGATCGCCGATCTGGAGTTGGAGGAGCAATTGGGCTTTGACACGGTTTATAGAAAAGGAGGCCGCCTGTCGCAGAGTGGCGGCTTCCTGACCATCGAGACCAGCGCCGGGGTCAGCGGCATTGCGCCCGGCGGCATCGACGGCCGCACGGCGCAGTACTTGCTCGGCCGCAACCCACTGGACCGCGAGATCATCTGGCACGATCTCAAGCGCTCGCGGCGCGGCCAAGACGGCACGCCACCGGGAGCGGCAGACACCGCGCTGTGGGATTTCGCCGGCAAACTCTACGACGCGCCGATTTACGAGCTTTTGGGCGGGGGATGGCGCAAGAAGTTGCCGGCCTACGCTTCGACCTACCACGGCGACGAAAACGGCGGTTTGACGACGCCGGACGACTTCGCGCAATTCGCGCTGCGCTGCAAGGAGCAATACGGCTACCCGGCCTTTAAGATCCACGGCTGGGTCAACGGGCCGATCGACCGCGAGGTAGCGGCGGTGTTAGCCATTCGCGCAGCCGTGGGCGACGATATGGACCTGTTGCTCGATCCGGCCGGGTGTTTTCCCACGTTCGAGGACGTGCTCAAGGTGGGTCGTGCCTGCGACGAGGCGCACTATATGTGGTATGAAGACCCGTTCAGGGGCGGCGGGTTTTCGCGCTTTGCCCATGCCAAGCTGCGCGAGCTGATCAAGACGCCGATGCTGATGGGCGAACATGTGCGCGGGCTGGAGGCCAAGGCCGACACGATTACCGCCGGTGCCACCGACTTCGTGCGCGCCAATAGCAGTGCCGATGGCGGCATTACCGGGGTGATGAAGATCGCCGCTATGGCCGAGTCGCACGGGCTGGACGTGGAGTTGCACGGCGGCAGTCTGGCGCACCGCCACATCATGGCGACCTTGCGCAATGCCAACTATTACGAGTTGGGCTTAGTGCATCCTTTGGTCAACGATACCAAGCCGGCGGTTTACAGCGAGAGGCGCTGGCTCGACGAGTTGGATTCGGTGGATGAGAATGGCTGCGTGGAAGTACCGGAGGGGCCGGGGCTGGGCGTGGAGTTGGACTGGGACTGGATCGCGGATCACAAGACCGGGGAAACGGTTTACGAGTAGCGCACGGTGGCGGTGGCCTATTGATAGCACCGCTTCTTCAGGCTCTAAGCGAACAGGGATTACGATTTGCCGTTCAAAAACAGGTTCCTCCACTTCCTCGAGTTCGTTCTCGAAATCCGTTAAGTCATGAGTGTCCCAGAAGTGAGCAAGCTCTTGAATCGAATCGGTTTGTGGAATGTTTGTACGCTTCATGGGTTCCTCCTTTGTCTATATCTTCGTCTTTCCCTATCGGTCATTGCTCTAGCTGTGACGGGGTAGCCTCTGCCATCGGGAAATTGGACGAGCTAGACCCCCCTCCGCTGCTGGCTTTCCACTTGCACCAGCCGCGCTTCTTCGAGCACATAACCGCTGAGCTGGCCGCCGTAGATGCAGCCCGAGTCGAGGCCGAGGAGATAGGGGCGGCGGCCGCGCTTTTTGACCACCAAGCCGCCGGGCGCGTCGTGGCCAAAGACGAGCAGGGGATGCGTCGGTTCGTAAAAGTCGTGCCAGCGCGGGCTGGCCAGATCGTCGGTGGGCGGCCAAGTGCGGATCGTCAGGAATTGGTTGCGGCGGGTGCCTTGTAAGCCCTTTTCCGGGTGGATGCCGGCGTGGACTAGGAGGAAGGCGTCTTCCGCGATGTAGAGCGGGCACTGCCGGAGCCAAGCGAGTATTTCTTCGTGGACGGGCTGAAGCTGGGCGAGGGTGTAGTCTTGGTCGGGGAACCTCACTTCGGGCTTGCGGCCCACCTCTAAGGCGGTTAGCTGCTTCAAGAGGCCGGCGTCGTGGTTGCCCAAGACCATGGCGGCCCCGGTTCCCCGGATCAACTGCCACACTGCCAGCGGGTCCGGGCCGCGAGAAAAGGCATCGCCGGTCAGCAACAGGCGATCTTTGGCTCGGTCGCAATTTATCTTGGCAAGGAGGGCTGCAAACTCGGCGGCGCAGCCGTGGACATCGCCGACGAAAATGGTGCGCATTAGATTTTCCTATATAGCAAGTCGAGCCGTGGATCGTCTGGCGTCCATCTGCGGAGCTTCTTGTGTAATGATGTAGGATTGCTGTATTTGCGTTGCCGCAGAGCAAACCCTATCATACTCACCACTTCAAGATAGCCTCTGATGGAAACTGCGACCACACTCAGCCCTGCTCCAGCGTCCTGCCACGTGATGGCCAAGCCTTCGGGCTCGGTCTGCAACATTGACTGCAAGTACTGCTTCTATCTGGAAAAGGAGAAGCTCTACCCAGACGCGCACAAAAATTGGCGCATGTCCGATGAGACGCTCGCACGCTACGTCAAGCAGTACATTGAGGCCCAAGACGTGCCGCAGGTGGACTTTGCTTGGCAGGGCGGCGAGCCGACCCTGATGGGCGTGGACTTCTTCCGCCGCGCAGTCCAGCTACAGCAGCAATACGCCGACGGCAAGCTGGTCACCAACGCCTTCCAGACCAACGGCATCCTCCTCAACGACGAGTGGGGCGAGTTCCTCGCCGAAAACAAATTCCTAGTCGGGCTGTCGATTGACGGGCCGCGCCAATACCACGACCGCTACCGAGTTGACAAGGGCCAGAAGCCGACCTACGACCGCGTGTACGCCGGCCTGCAGATGCTCAAGAAACACGCGGTTGAATTCAATACCCTGACCGTGCTGCAAAACCACAATGCCGCTCATCCCCTCGAGATCTACCGCTTCCTGCGCGAAGAGGGCTCGGGGTTTATGCAGTTTATTCCCATCGTCGAGCGCATCGCGCACGAGCCGGACGAGGACGGGCTGGCCTTGGTCGATCCCGAATACGAGGGACGAGCGCCGGTTTCCAAGTGGTCGGTGGGGCCGGGGCAGTACGGCAAGTTCCTCTGCGCGATCTTCGACGAATGGGTGCGCAACGACGTCGGCCAAGTCTTCGTGCAGCTCTTTGACGTGACCCTCGGCTCGTGGCTGGGCCAGGATGCGAGCCTGTGCATCTTCGCCGAGACCTGCGGCAAGGCCCTGATCATTGAGCACAATGGCGACCTCTATTCCTGCGATCACTTCGTCTATTCAGACTATCGCTTGGGCAACGTCCACGACGAGAGCATCCGCGACATGGTAGCCAGCCCGCAACAGACCAAGTTCGGGCAGGACAAAAAGGACGCACTGCCCCAGTACTGCATTGAATGCGAGTACCGCTTTGCCTGCAACGGCGGCTGCCCCAAGCACCGCTTTACCAAAACCCCGCGCGGCGAGGACGGCCTCAACTACCTGTGCAAAGGGTACAAGATGTACTTCGAGCACGTCGATCCCTACATGCGCTTTATGGCCAATGAGTTGCGGCAAGGCCGACCGGCCACCGGTGCGATGGAATGGTGTAGAAAAAGGGACGCGGTCAAGGCGGCCCTGCACCAAAAGGCCCCCGGCCGCAACGACCCGTGCCCCTGCGGCAGCGGCAAGAAGTACAAGCGCTGCTGTGGCCGGGCCGCATAACAGAAAGGAAACAATGGTCGATATCGAGCTAATTCCCGCAGACTGCAAGGCCGTCGTCGCCATTGACGGCCAGCTTTTTACCGAGTACCGCTACGGCCACTACGTGTGCCGCCCGTACTTCTATCCAGTGCTGACGCCCAGCGGTGCCGGCCTCACCCGCGCCTACCCGCTGGAAGATGTCGCTGGCGAGACGCAGGACCACTACCACCATCGCGGCATGTACACGGCCCACGGCCTCGTCAACGGCCACAACCTGTGGGACGAGGGCACCGGCCACGGAGCCATGCTGCAACGAGGCGAGCCAGTAGTAGGCACAGTCGACGGTGCAGCCCAGATCGATGGGATCGTCGATTGGTTCGGGCCGGAGGGCGAGAAGCTGTTAGAGGAGCGGCGCACCATCGCCATCCGCGCCGAAGGTGCGCTGCGGATCGTGGACCAGCGCAGCGAGTTGCGCGCCCGCTACGGCGACGCGACCTTCGGCGACACCAAAGAAGGCGGGCTGTTTGCGATCCGGGTGCCGACCTCTATGGATGCCAAGGACGCAGGACGAATTGAAAACTCGGCCGGCCAAGTCTTTGAAAACGGCCAAGGCGAGGAGGTTACTTGGGGTCAGCAGGCGGCTTGGGTGGATTATTCCGGGCCGATAGCCGCTGGCGAGGAGTGGGGGCACACGGTCGTCGATCACCGCGACAACCCCCGCCACCCGACCTACTGGCACGTGCGCGGCTACGGGCTGTTTACCGCCAACCCCTTTGGAGTCCACGATTTCAAGGGCGACGCAAGCCTAGACGCGAGCCTGACCATCTCCGGCGGCGACAAGGCCGTCTTCTGCTACCGGCTGATCATCCACCCCGGCCGCGGCGTTGACGGGCACCCAGACGTGCGCCGGCTCATCGAACAGTTCCAAGCGGGATAGAATGGTATCTATGGGAGGAAAAACCGGTCTGCGGGCCGGTTTTTTTGTGCCTCGCCACCATCTCAAACAGACGGAGAGCAATGACTAAGAGTACGCAAGACAAGCTGCGCGTCGCCCTAATCGGTGCCGGAGGGATTGCTGGGTTGCACCTGCGCCATTACCAAAACATGGACGACGTGGAGATAGTGGCCGTGGCAGACGTGGACTTAGAAAGAGCGCTAAAATACTGCGAGGAATGCGAAATCCCCGCAGCCTACGCCGACTACGAGCAGATGCTCCGGCAGGTCGAACCCGACGCGGTGAGCGTCTGCACGCCCAATAACCTGCACGCGGCCTGCTCCATCGCCGCGCTCAATGCGGGTACCCACGTCCTCGTGGAGAAGCCTTTAGCCATGAACGCGCGCGAGGGGCAAAAGATGCTCGACGCCGCCGAGAAAAACGGCAAAAAGCTGGTCATCGGCTTCCAGAACCGCTATGAGCCGAAGACGCAGTTTATCAAGAGGGCCATTGACAACGGCGAATTGGGCGCGGTCCTGTACGCCCGGGTGCAAGCTCTGCGCCGGCGGGGAATTCCCAACTGGGGCGTTTTTGGCCGCAAGGACCTACAAGGCGGCGGCCCCCTGATCGACATTGGCGTCCACATGCTGGAGACCACGCACTATGCGATGGGCGCACCCAAACCAGTGGCAGCGAGTGGCTCCACCTATACCTACCTCGGCGACAAGCCGTCAAACGTGGCCTCGCACTGGCCCAACTGGGATTACGAGACCTATACGGTAGAGGACTTAGCGGTGGGCCATATCCGCTTTGCCAATGGCGCGATGCTCAGTATTGAGACCAGCTTTGCCGCCCATATCGAGAAGAACGAGTGGAACTTCACGCTGATGGGCGAAAAAGGCGGTGCCAACTGGGAGCCGGCGGGGTTTTTCCACGACGCCAACGATTACATGGTCAACACCCGGCCCGACTGGATGCCCAGCGGCCCGGCGGCCGACGCCTTCGGCCAGAAGATGCGCAACTTCGTCGATTGCGTACTCTACGGCGCGGAAACCCTGTCGCCGGCAGAGCACGGGCTGATGGTGCAGAAGATGATCGACGGGCTGTACGAATCGGCCGCGCAGGGGCGAGAAGTGCGGATCGAATAGGCGTTGGTTTTTTTCTAAAGTGGCGTACATTTTGCACTGATGCTAAAAATTATACGCCCAATCCAACAAGACATACAGGACGTTCACCAGCGCGAACGCGGACGCCTCCTCGTGCTTACGGGTGCCCGCCAAGTGGGGAAATCCACCCTTGCCAGCATGGCGTTCCCCGACTATCCGGCGATTAATCTAGATTCGCCTGTAGAACGAGCGGCCTACGAACAGCTAGCGCCGGAGGAATGGCTTGCCCGCTACCCCCGCGCCATCGTTGATGAGGCGCAGAAGCTGCCAGCGGTCATCGAGACCTTAAAAGCGTGTTACGACCGCGATGCGCGGGTGCGTTATATCCTGCTGGGGTCAAGCCAAATTCTGCTGCTCGAAAAAGTGCGCGAATCACTGGCTGGGCGCGCTGCGCTCCGAGCGCTTTTTCCGTTTACCCTGCCGGAATTGCTGGCCTCGACCGGGGCAAGCCGCTTGGTCGAGGTACTCGCTGCCGACGATCCGGTCCGCGCCCTCGACCAGCTATGTCCGGCGACCTACCGCATTACCCCAGCCTACGCGCTGGCCAAAACGCGCTGGGAGTATTTCCTCCACTGGGGCGGTATGCCGCGGCTTAGGGAGTGGGACGACGAGGACCGCTTCGCGTGGTTGCAGGACTACCAAGCGATGTATCTCCAGCGCGACTTGGGCGATCTGGCGCAGTTGCGGCGGCTGGAGCCTTTTGTTCGCGCTCAGCAAGCGGCGGCCCTGCGTTCGGGGAAAGTGATCAATTTTTCGGATCTGGCGCGGCTGAGCGATGTGTCTCCGGCGACAGCGCGGCAGTTTATGCGCTATTTGGAACTGAGCTACCAGATTATTCTGCTGCCGGCTTGGTATCGCAACGCAGAAAAACGCCTGAGCAAGCAAAGCAAGCTGCACTTTGTCGATCCGGGGATCCGGCGGAGCATTTTGCGGAAGCGCGGGGAAATTGACGGCGCGGAACTAGAAAGTGCGGTGGTGGCTGAAATCTACAAGCAGTGCCGCAACGCCCAACTACCGGTTGATCTATACCATCTGCGCACGGCGGATCGGCGCGAGGTGGACTTGTTGATTGAGCGCGAGGATGGGTTTATCGCAGTGGAAGTCAAACAGACCGCGAGGGTCAGCGTCGCCGATTTTCGCCACCTGCGCGGTTTAGAGGACTTGCTGGACAAGCCGTTGCTGTTGGGCTTAGTCGTTTCAAACGATGCGTTGAGCATTCCCAGCGCGGACGGGCGGCTGCGCCACGTGGCCATTCCGCATTTGCTGTCGGGAGGGGGATAGGTTGCCAATGGGCCCTATCCGCGTTGATTGAAGTTCCCTAGACTAGCTTCCTCTTAAAAAAAGAAAAACCCTTGATGGAGTGTCGCCGCCAAACAGTTTCTTATTGCGGAGATTCTCCCATTTTTTGAATCGCTCCCGCAACCTACTTCTGATACTGGGCCAAAACAACCTCATCGGTTCATTGCGGTCTTCGTATTCTGATCGCCAAAACTCATACCTTCCGTCAACAATCTTTGCGAACAAAATGGAAAAGCGCCAGAATTCATCGGCCTCATTCGCATCGCACATCTGAGCGAACCAATATCTCGCCCAAGTATTCCGGTCATAGGCATAACGTGCAGCTTTGTGTGCATCCCCAATGAAACCGTCGGCGTCCTGATAGCGGTCAAGCACATCGTCATTGAATTCACTGTTATCTGAAAAACCAGCGACCATGATCGCACGAGCTATTTCAGCGGGTTCTTTTCTCTCTAGTTTGGCATCGATATACTGGCGTAGCAGGTTTTGTTTGTCCTTCAGATGCGCGACAAGAATCTCTTTCGAGAGTTCGTAGTCGTTCGCCGCCCTGTCCAAGCGTTCAAAACGCAAATCATTTAGAATCTCTGTGTCCGAGCCGCCCCAGACCGCCATAGCATCCAGAGATACAGCCGCACGGCCAAAAGTAAGGCGAATCAAGGGATGACCATCTTGGACTATGCGGAATAGTTTGGCCGCCTTTTCTGGGCATCGCTTGCCCAACGCATGGGCGAGAAGAAGAACAAGATTGTGAACTACAGGTAACCGGCCCTTGTCCAAGCCGATAAACATATCGTACCACTGATTGGCTAAGTCCTCGTTGGACTCGACAATTGAACAGAAATTACCAAGCCCATCACGCCCAAGGTGGTCAAGAATGATGTGAGCCTTTTGGGCAGTCAGCCTATCTCTAAATGCTCGGTAGGTCTCTTGGTTGCGATTCTGTCTCTCTATAAATTCCTCATTGCTTTCCGCAAATCGGTCCCATTGATCAGCTAGATCGGTCGGCCTATCTGAGATGCTGAGAAGCGAACCGGATCTTTCCTCGTAGCCGATACGCATCTCAATATCGGGTGCGGTGATACCCACTTCCAGATTGGTGACACAACAAATCGAGGCATGTACGTGCAGGGCAGCACCACGCACAGCGTCACGCCTGCCCCGCTGGCTCCATGCGGCTGCCGCTCGGCCATAGAAATCGGGAGACATACGGTCAAGCGCGTCGCTATATTCGATGATGCCATACGCGGCTGCCTGAACCAATATAGCAGAACCATAGAAAACCTCATAATCTTTGCTCTCCGAAACCTGCAAGTCGCCACAGGACACTTCGGCAAGAAGGGTTTCGTCGTCAAGCTGGGCAATGATGCCCAAAGCCTGAACACGAACCCGTTCAGACTGAGCTTTTGAAAGGTAAGCGATATGCTTACGAGAGTTGATAGAAATAGGTGTTAATGTCTCTTTCGCAAATCCCAGAAGTACGAACTGTGTATGTTCGTCCCCATTCTGGCAAGCCGATTTCAAAAGATTGTCGAATACCCTTTCCTCCAAAGGTTTTGCGATATCCATAAGGACTGCGAGTATACTACACTCAGGGGAGACGGATAACAGGGCGTCTATCTGCTCTCGGCCGCTCAGAAATGGGAAGGCGAGGAGAAGGCTATATTGGGAGATACTCCATCGGCCCTGCTCAGGAAGATCATTTTCGTTCGTTTCTTCGCTTTCCTGCGACCCTAAAAGTTCAAGTCCGTTCTCTTTTGTCAGCAGCGCATTGTGGTCAAGAAGTTCGAATAATCCTAAGTACAGTAGCTGACCCTGCCGGCGTACAACATCTTGAGCAAATTCCCTGTGCTTGGCTATAGCCACTCGGGCTTCAAAACGAGCCATCCCCGGCCGGGCCATAGCAAAAAAATGATCTTCGGAGGTAGTGCTCCTGCTTAATCGAAGCTTCTTAACGTCAATGTCTCTATAGTTTTGTGCCGTTTGCTTCACGTTATCGGGCTTTTCCGATGTAGGATCGCAAGGGTCGGTTGAGCAATAATTCTCCACGCGTCGCCAACTAGGAAAATAGGTGTGATCCTCGGTCAGCTTCTCTACTAGTATCCTTGCCTGCTTGGCGTCTTCGGTGTTGCCTGTTGACTGTAAGATATTGACAAGTGTCCACTTACCCGTATCCGAAATTTCTTCTTGCCTCAATACATCGACTTCTTTCAACAGTGCGACACGAGCATCGGACCAGTCGACACGGTTGAACTGAACAAGGTGCCTGAATTCTCGATCTGGAGGCATAAGTTCGGTATTGAGCGCATTGGCAAAGCTCCATTGTACGAGGGCTTGTGCAGCCGGCGCAATCGGTTTGCCGGCGAGCAGGATGAATGCGAAATGCGAGAGCGAATTCAGCGCACCATCTGCTTCCGTTAGTTCAGAGAGAATTTTCCTTTCGGCTTTCGATAATACCTCCAGTCTCTCACGAATTTCCCTCTTTTTCTTTTTGTACTTCTTTTTCTTCTCATTGGACGAGAAAAAAAAGGAAGCCGGGAACAAACCACGCTCTGGAGCCAGTGAGTAACAGGAGAGCCAAGTCTGAATCTCTTTGAATATTATTTTCCAAGCATTTTCATCCTCACGAGCAAGTATCAGTGCTTTTTGAACCCAGTCGAAATTGCTCTGATGGCCACCGGATAGGCAGAGACGGTGTGCAGCTTCAGTAAACAGGGCGGGGCAGATTCTCGCCAGACTAGCAAACGAGGCGAATTCGTCTTCATCCGGGTTCTGTAGATCCGCAAACACCCGGATGAGGGGGGTAGCAATTTTAGGGTCGCCGCTGTAAAGGCAGGTCACGGTAAGTGCCGCGAGGACGGCATTTGCTGTCTTGTCTAGTGCCGAGATAGGTTCAATGATTTCTTCCACCGCTTCATCAAGATCGCGATCAGTACGTGAGGCACTGTAGAGACGATCAATTACGGCGAAACCGAGGGCCAATATCAGGCCGTCTTCATCCAGCTTATAACGACTTGGATATCCCTCAACGGTACGGTAGAAACGTCCCTCTGCAACTGCCTGTAGATCGTAGTCGAAGACAGTTAGATCATCCCCATGAGAACTACGAACTCGTGAAATGACCTTATCGGCATGCCTCCGAAGCTCCGCTACGAATTCCTCAAATGGCTGCGGAACAGGTGCATTCTGCTCGCTCAATCGTATGTGTTCAAAGAGAAGGAGATTGACGCTGAGCTCTTCCAGTCCAGCGATATCGGCACCTGCCAGAAGTTCGAGTGCGATTCCCAAAAGACGTGGATTGCGAAGGGAAGCAGCGACCTTCGGCTGAAGGTTTGTAGCTATGATCCCTCGGTCCGCGAGAACCTCGTCGCGTTCCTGTTCGGTCCATTTTGGAACTTCCACCTCTTTATCAGCGTGGGAAAGGCGCGGCCGAACTCGGTCTTGGTAGTATTGTGTCCGCACAGTCATGATCAGTTGGCCGCCTATCGGGTCCAACTCCGCGCTAAATTTTTCGGCAATTCGTGCCCAGTCCTTTTCCGGGCGCTGGTTCACGCCATCAATGAGGACTGCGAGACGAAGCCGTTCCGCCGGATGCTTCCGCCATCGTCTGAGTATTCTGTCCCATTTGTTCTTTATGACGCCGCTTGCGTAATCCCCAGCCTGTTCGATCAATGCCGAAATCAGCAATTCCTGCACGTCATTTTGTTCCGCCGTGTCAGCAAATGCATTCGGGTTCAGGACGACCATCAGTGGTTTCTCTTCGACAGAGAGCCACCCTTGGGCGACAAACCACGATTTGCCGCTTCCTTCGTCTCCAATGACATAGAGAACTTCTCGGCTCGGTTCGCCAGTCAGGAATGGGTGAATCGAGTCGAGAAGGTTATCGCGGGGGAGTACCGCCCCATTTGCCGCGTCCGAAGGTGCCAGCGGTTGGCCAAACCGCTCTTGCGCCAACTGTCTGCTAGAAAAGGCATCGGTTAGCCATTTGGCATTGGTCTGCCGCGCTGTAGCCATTCCGAGTGTCGGCTCGCGCAGGATCGCACGTATTCTCTCAGCGTGACCATTGAAGGATGGGTCGTTCTCCACATCCGAGAGTGCATCTTCCATCTTTGTGAGCGGTTCCGGTGCTTCGATGTGATTGCGGAGAAAATCTTGGACTTTTGCAGATGCCATCGCTAGTGCGACAGCTAGAGGCGGCAAAGCGCTTTCGGACCAGTCAAGAATTAGGGTGGATATTGCCGAACCCTTGCCAAAATTAGACACTGCGTCAGCACTTTGACTAGGAATCTGCGATGTCGCACATAGTACCCAAAGGTCGGTATTGCTGCCTCCAATCAAGAGTTCACCGATTTTTGACATGATTTCCACCCTAGGCACTGGACCTTTGTAACGTTTACACTCGAAACATATGCCGTCGTCTGCATAGGTAGATTTACCGTCAATTCCGAATTGTAAACTGCTGCCGGCTAGTCTAAACGGGACGCCGGCGATTTCGCTGAGCACGATCCTAATCAGACCCTCAAATCCATCATCACCTGTGGCACGAAGGTCGGTCAGGATTTTCTTTAGATCGTCGATGCAGGCCGAAATGTCTGTTCTCGTTTCCATCTCTGGCGTCGCTCAGCGCGGATTTAATCCCACCCCGTCTCAACCCCCAACTCGCGCCCACACGCCGCCAGCCTTTCCAAGTCGTCCAAGGCCATCGGCACCCCTTCGCGGGCGTATTCCTCGCTCTTGCGGTGCTCAACGGTGCCCGGCAGGGTTGCCTCGTCATAGCCGCGCACAGGTTCCATGGTCTCGCGGACGCCGCGCACGAGATTGTCAACGCCAGCGCGGAAGGCGTCGGGCGGGGCGAACGCGCCGATGTCCATGACGATGATCAGGCCGCCATTGCCCGCGCGGGGCCATCGCTGGGCAACGGCCCGGGCGCGGTCGCTGTTTTGGCCGACGAAGGCGCCGCCCAGCGTCAAGGCCGAGCCGGTGTAGCCCATTGACTTGAAGAACGCGGGCGGAATCAATTCCTGTAAGGCGTCGTATTCCGGGCCGCGGTGGTAGTCGGCGAGGATGCAGGTGGCTGCGTCGAGGACCAGCGGCGGCTCTTCTGCTGACGGGAAGCCAAAGCAGAGCGGCGGGTTGCCCCAGTAGGCGGACTGCTGGCCGCGGTTGCCGCCGCCCTCGCCGAAGTAATTGGGATGGTGCCCCTGAACCGAAAAGGCGCAGCATCCTTCCTGCATGGCGCGGCGCACGTAGTGCCCGGCCGAGCCGTAGTGCCCGAGGTGACAGGCCGCGCCGAGGGCAACCTTGTATTGCTTGGCCTTCTCCACGGCCTTTTCAGTGGCCAGCATCATCGGCGCGTAGCCCAAGCCACCGTCGCCGTCAATGAGGACCGTGGTCTCGGTATCTTGGAGTACGCGCAGGTCTGGGTTGGGGTTGACGGTGCCGTCGCGCAGGTTGCCGCAATAGCCAACCATGGCGCGGGTGCCGTGCGAGCGCACGCCGCGCAGGTCGGAGTTGGACAACAGCTCGGCTAGCTGATCGGCGTGGTCGGCGCGCAGCCCGGCGGCCTTGAGGCAGTCGGCGGTAAAGGAGCGCAGCGCGGCAACGGGTACGCGCTTGAATTCTGCGGGGGGGCGGTTCATGGGGGTTCCTTGGGGTTAGGGTGCGTCCAGAAAGGCGTATAGTAACCACGTCCCTCAGGCGAGGGCCTCGCGGAGAAAGTCGTAGGCGCGGGCACCGCTGATCTGGTGCCGGCCCGAAAAAATGTCGGCTTCCACTTGGTGGCGGGCTGAGAAAAACTCGTACACTTGGTGCGCTTTGGTCAGGCTGGAGCGCACGGCGGCAAGGGGGAAGATGGGGTCGTGGGTGCCGGCTTCCACCAGCAATGGGCGCGGGGCGATGAGGCCGACTAGATCGTACATTTCGCCGAATTCGGCCAAGCCCGGCACGTAGTTGCACGGGCAGTGCGACATGGCGAGAATGCTGTGCTGGAAGGTCGAGTAGTACCCGCTGACCACGCAGGCGCGGATGCGCTCGTCAATGCAGGTGGAGAAGAACGTGTGCATGCCGCCGCCCGAAATGCCCATGGCACCGAGGCGATTGGTGTCGAACTCGGGGCGGGTTTCCAAGTAGTCAACCAAGCGCAGGCCGTCGCGCACGCGGATGCCGACCACCGAGGTGCCTAAGTGGAAGGCGAGCATGGCTGTATGAGTACAGGTCGAAGGCGCTCCCTGGCCGCGTTCCAGATAGGAGAAATCGGTCTGGCGCTCGCCAAAGCCCGAAATTTCTGGGGCGGCCACGGCAAAGCCAGCGCGGCACAGGGCCACGCCGAAGTCCTTGTGGTACCCGTCGGGTTCGTCGCGCTCGCCGCCGTCTTCCCACAAACCGACGATGTCCTTGACGCCGTAGCCGTGACCGTGGAAAGCCACGACCGTGGGCAGGGGGCCGTTGGGGCCTTTGGGCAGCAGGATGTACACCGGCATCTGTGCGTGCGGGCCGGTGCGCAGGATTATTTTTTGCCGCGTGTAATCGCCTTTGTCGATTTCTTCTACTTTGCGCGGTGCCAAGTCCGTCGCGTCGCCTGCGGCTAGGCCCAGATGCTGGGCGAGGGCGCGTCGCGTCGTCGTTTGCCAGCGTCGCGCTTGGGCCGGACTTTCGGCCTTAAAGGCGCGGGGCGCGGCGGCCGGGTCGTACTGTTTCCACAGCGCGGTCGCCGGTTGCAGTGGTTTTAAGGTGCGATTGTCGAGTATTTTGGAAGTCATGCTCACTCACCACTCATCGCTAGTTCCCCAACGACCTGTACCATCACTTGGTCGCCGGCCTCGACGCGCTGGTGGGGTTCGAGGACGACGAAGCTGTTGGCGTTGAGCATGGAGCTGATTATGTGCGAGCCTTGGCTGCGGGCCGGGCGCACCCAAAGCTGGCCATCTTGGTAGCGCAAGGTGGCGCGCATGTACTGGCGGCGGTCGCCGTCGTTGTCGCAGGGGCTTTCCACTCGGGCGTCCGCCTCGGGCAAAAACCACGCCGCTGGCGGATAGCCTGCGGCCTTGCGGATGGCTGGGCGCACGAACTGGAGAAAGGACATCATGCTCGATACTGGGTTGCCGGGCAGGCCGAAGTACGGTACGCCGCCGACCGTGCAAAAAACCAGCGGCTTGCCCGGTTTCATGGCTACGCGCCAGAAGATCGTCTCGGCCCCCAAGTCGTCGAGGACCTTTTTGACGAAGTCGTATTCGCCGACCGAGACGCCGCCCGAGGAGACGGCGAAATCAGCGCGGAGCGCGGCCTCAATGGTGGCGCGGATTGCGGCTTCGTCGTCCGCTACTGTGGGCAGCATTGCGGGTTCGGCCCCGTGGGCGCGGCAGAAGGCGGCGAGGGCGCACGTATTGCTGTTGACAATCTGGCCTTCTGCGGGCGTCTCCTCGATCTCGACCAGCTCGTCGCCGGTGGAGAGGATGGCCACGCGCGGCCGGCGATACACCGAGACGAAGCTCTGCTGCACGGCCGCGAGCACGGCCAACTCGCCGGGACCGCACTCGGTGCCAGCCTTGATGATCGGTGCGCCGCAGCGCATGTCCTCGCCGCGTCGGCGAATGTGTGCGCCGCGCTCTTCAACGGCGAGGATTTCGACCCCCTGCCCGGCCGGGCGGGTGTCCTCTACCGGGGCAATGGTGTCGGCTCCGGCCGGCACGGCCGCGCCCGTCATAATGCGGCTGGCTTGACCGGGACCGACCGCTTTTTGCGGCACCTTGCCGGCCGGTATGTCTTCAATGACCTCCAAGGCTACGGCCGCGCCGTCCCTCGCGGCCGCTACGTCCGCATGGCGCAGGGCATAGCCGTCCATGGCCGAGTTGTCGCAGGGCGGATTATCGCGGCGCACCAACACATCTTGGGCGAGCACGCGGCCGGCCGCGTCGAGCAGGGAGACGCGCTCGGGGCCGAGGACTTTCACGTGCTCGAGGACGATGTCACGCGCTTCTTCCGGGGTGAGCATCTGGTATCTATGGCTCCTTATTTATGTAGGCGACCTTAGTACACAACGCTAAGGTTTCCGCCGGGTGCGCGGACAGCTTGCCCGCCAACAGGGGCTATGGTTTATCAATTTATCAAGTCGGGTACTTAGGTAGGCGACAGAAGATACGGCAAGACGACGGCTATACAAATCCCGCGGCTGGGCGGCAGCGAGCACCGTTAGAAAGGCCGCGTCGGGCGGGGTCATTCTACGTGCATTTGCGAACCGCCCCTGCGGACGAGGTGCGATTAACGGGAACCTGTTGAAAGCAGCGATTTGATCCGTCCCCACGACTGGGCTTCGACGCTCGTAGCAGCAGCGGAAGGGGCGACAGGTTGCCAAGCGGGAGAATATCCGCCCAAGCCGTTGGTCAATTCGACCAAGTTGCCCCCGTCTATATCAACGGCCCAAATGAGATCGGTGACAGAAGCGAAGGCGATTCTCATGCTGTTGGGTGCCCAAGTAGCGGAGCTTATCCAGGTGTCGTCGGACACGCACACACCATCTTGGTCAGACCAAACGGTAGCAAACGGGGGTGTGGACTCGCGTACGCACAGATCACTCTGGTCTAGGTCCGGTAGAGGGATAACCTTGATTCCACTGAGACGGCGGAGAAAAACCGCGGGATCGGCTCCACCGATAGGCCAACGAAAAACCGAGGACTCATCTTCCCTAGCATCGCTGATGTAGAGGCGGGCGCGATTCTCTTCGTCCCCTTTTTCCCGTAGCACGACGACTGCTTCTTTGGTCCCATCTGGAGAACGGTAGGGGTAGTAGGACACCTCTCTCCAGTCCACGGGCGAAGAGTCACTGCCGTCCAACGCCATAACAAACCTATCAGGGCCGTCCCTCAGATCGTCTGCCGTCAGCTCCTCAATAGCCCTATAAGCCCTAGAATAATAAATGCCACGCCCGTCTTCAGACCACAAAACGGATATTTTATCGACTGAATCGTCTGTTAGCTGCTGTGGATTGCCACCGTCGGCATCCATCAACCAAATCTCCCCCCCGTACTGATCGTCGTCAAAAACTACGCCGATATAGGCGATCTTCGTGCCATCCGGGGACCAAGCCGGACTAGCGCAATCCCGTCCTTGGGTCAGGTTTACGGGGTTGCTCCCGTCCGCATTCATAATCCAAACGTCAGAGTGCCCCTCGCGGTGGGAGATAAACGCTATTTTGCCAGCGGCTTGTCCCCAGCCAGCGGCGGCCAGCCCCAGCGTTGCCAAGCAGACGATAAACATGGATCGAGAGTTCATAACGCGGCTCCTTTAATAAGGTGAATAGGGCAGGTTGTAATCTAAACCCTTAGTACACGCCACCTAAAGTAGGCGACCCTTACTTTGATACGCCTTTTCTGCTGTTACCGATGGGTCCGAGATCGAGGGCGTCCCGCCCGCGGCGAGGGCAAGATGCCCTCGATCCTTGGCAGGCTGAGGGCTGGTGTCGTGTAGTAACCCTAAACCAATATAGAGCGTATCGGTTCCTGCTGTTTCGGCGGCGCACTAGACGAAATTGACGAAATCGTGGCGCACCCACAGCAGGTTGATCAGCCCCAGCACAAACCCCGCAATGACCAGCCACTTGAGACGGCTACCGTGCCGACGGCCAATGCCGCGCAAATAGAGATAGATACCAAAGGCGAACCACGTCGGCAGGGCCAGCCAGATTTTGGCATCCGCGCCCGCGAGATATTCGCCCGGCGCACCAAAGAGCCAAATCGCGCCCATGCCCAAGCCCAAGGTAAAGAGCGAAAAGCCCCCGCCGGCAAAGCGAAAGGTCGCCGCGGCAGCCGTGTCGAGCGCGGGTAGATAGCTGTTGAGCCGCCCCTTTTTTAGAGCTTGGTGTTGAACGAGGTAGCCGACTGCCGCGCAGAACGCCAGCGCAAAGCCCACGTGCCCGAGCAGCGTTAGGACCACGTGGATGCCGAGGAAGGGATATTCCACTAAGATCGACTCGGCCTCCTCAAAGCGGACGGGCAACAGCAGCGGGTAGAGCAGGCCGAGAAAGGCGAGGGGCGCGGTCAGCAGCCCGAGGTGGCGAATGCGCGCATAGCGCTCGCCGAGCAGGCCCGCAACCACCAAGGCCAAGACCAGCGAGGCGATGATTACCAACATGTTGGCGAAGAGGGCTTGGCCGGAAAGCGCGAAGTGCAGCCCTATGCTGATCGCGTGTACAGCCAACCCCAACTTCAGGCTCTTGCGCCCCAGCGCGTCCCAGCCGCTCTTGTGCCAGAGGAAGTGCCCTTGAAACAGCAGCGCGGCAGCCAAGTAAAACGCCAAGGCCGCGACGAGGGAAGCAAGGCAAAACGTCGTCACGCCTCTTCCTCCTCGGCCTCAGTGTCGAGCCGAAAGAGGCGGCGCACCGTATCGAGGCGGACGTAGCCCTCGTCGTCGTTGGCGAACTCGCGGATCTGCACGAGCGGGTCGTGCAGGAGCTTGTTGGTGTACCCGCGCAAGATGCCCTCGACGAGCTGGCGCTCGGCCTCGGCGAGCGAGCCGAGTTGGGCGGCCCAGCGCGCGAGTTCCTGCTCTTGTAGGTGAGCGGCGCGCTGGCGCAAAGCGCGGATTAGTGGGCCGGTGCCCAAGGCGTTGAACCAGTGCAAAAACTCCTTTAGCTCGTGGTCGATAATGGCTTGCACGCAGCGTATCTCCCCCTCGCGCTCTTGGCGATTGGCAGCGACGACTTGCTCTAGATTATCTACATCGAACAGGAAAACGTTGTCCATGTCGCGCACGGCTGGGTCGATGTCGCGCGGCACGGCAATGTCGATGAGGAACAGCGGGCGTCCTCGGCGTTGCTCCATGGCCCGGCGCAAGTCAGTGGGCCGGATGACGTAGCCCGTAGCCGCAGTCGCCGAGATGACAATGTCGACGACTGCGAGTTGAGCGGCCCGTTCCTCAAAGGGCACGGCCTCGCCGCCCAAGCGGCTGGCCAAGGACTGGGCGCGGGCAAAAGTGCGGCTGCCGACCAAGAGCCGCTCGACGCCAGCGTCGCTCAAGTACTGGGCCGTGAGCGCACCCATCTCGCCGGCGCCGATTAAGAGCGCGCAGCAGCCGGTCAGGTTTTCAAAGACTTGACCGGCCAGCTCAACCGCGGCCGTACTAATCGACAGCCGGCCGCGGCCAATATCGGTTTCGGCGCGTGCGCGCTTGCCCACGCGCAGCGAGCGCTGAAAAAGCTCGTTGAGCAACAGGCGCGCCGAGCCGTTTTGCTGGGCCACTTCCAGTGCGCGGCGCACTTGCCCGAGTATCTGGGACTCGCCGACCACGAGGGAGTCAATGCCGCTGGCGACGCGAAAAAGGTGAATGGCCGCGGCTGAGTCGTTGAGCTGGTAGAAGTGGGGTTCGAGGGCCTCGATGTCTAAGCCTTGGCATTCGGCGAGGAAGCGGCGCACTTGGACTAGCCCGCTGTCGCCAGCGGCAGCCAAGTACAGCTCGGAGCGGTTGCAGGTGGAGAGAATGGCCGCCTCGTGCAGCCCGTAGTCGCCGACGAGCCGGGCGAGAGCCGAGGGCTGGTCGCTTTCGGGGAAGGCCAGCCGCTCGCGGATTTCCACCGGCGCGGTGCGGTGATTGATTCCCAAAGTTAGTATATGCACATCCGTAAAAGTACTTATTTACAACCTGTGGGGAAACCGCGAACCCAACACGCGAAAGGAATGCAGCCATGGTCAAATACTTGCTGGTCGGCTTGGTGCTCCTAGGCGCGGCAGCCGATGCCGGGGCCGGGGCTTGGACCTTGCAGCGAGGCCAGCTCTGGGGCAAGCTCACGTATTTTCAGCAGCGCACACAGGAGTGGTACGTCGGCAAGGGCCGCTTTGGCGCGCCCGGCACCCGCGCCCGCTACGACTTTGACGGGCAATACGAATCGCGGGCCGTCTTTGCCGAGGGCCTGTACGGCGTCACCGACCGCCTAGATCTCGGCTTGCAAGTGCCCTATTTCGATCAATCCTTCACCGCGTTTGCCGAACCCCGCACAGATACCGGCCTGAGCGACATCCGCGCCTTGGCCAAGTTTCGCCTCTTGGCCAAGCCCTTGGTCCTCGCGCTCAAGGCCAGCGTCAAGGTGCCGACCGGAGCGTTCAAAAACGAAGACGGGCTAATTCCGGTGGGCGAAGGGCAGTGGGACTTCGACTTCATCGGGCAGGTGGGGCGCTCCTTGTGGCCGCTACCCCTGTACGGCAACATCGACCTCGGCTATCGCGTCCGCACCCGCAACGAGCAGATCGACCGCGACCCGGGCGACGAGTGGTTCCTCAACGCCGAGGTGGGCTATCAGCTCGTACGTCAGCTCACGCTGATGGGCAAATACGAGGCGATCCGCAGCGATCCGGCGGTCGTCTTCGGCGGCATTGAGGCCGAGATCAAGCGCATCACGTACCTGACGCCGGCCCTGCTCTACGCCGTTGGTCGGCGCACAATGGTCGAGGCGGCCGTGCGCTTCTCGCTCAACGGGCGCAATTTTCCGGCCGGGCGACAGCTCGTCTTGGGACTAGCGACGACGTTGGGAAGCGGCTAGCGGCGCAGCTTGGCCAAGCGCTGTTGGATGGCCGCAGCCATGTCTGGCCGCTGGCGAAGGACGGCGTCGAAGTGGGGCTTGGCCGCGGCCGAGCGGCCCAGCATCTCCAACACCAAGCCCAAGTTGAAATGGGCCTCGGCAAAATCCGGGTTGCGCTGCAAAGCCCGTTCAAAGTGGGCGATGGCCCGCTCCCACTGGCGGCCTTGAGCCAGCGCGATGCCAAAGTTCACGTGCGCTTCCGGGTAGTCCGGGTTGTATTTTAGCGCCAGCTCAAAGTGCTCCAGCGCCAAAGGACGCTGGCCCGAGCGCATGTAGAACATGGCCAAGGTGTGGCGGGTGTCCCAGTCTCGGGGGTCGGCTTCGAGCAGCTTCTTGTAGCCGTCGATTTCCTGCCCCAGCCACTTGCGGTAGAAGTCGCGGCGGAGCCGCTCCAAGTCCTCGGGACGGCGTGGCAAAAGCTGCAGCGTCAGGTCGCCCATCTCATCGGTTGAGTGCAGCCCGTAGCGCACTCGCACGGGTGGGTCGTGCGGGTTGCGGGGATTTTGCGCGGAGTTGTCGTACGCGTATTCCATGACCAGCGTCGAGCCAGCCGGCAGGAAAACGGGCGAGGAAAATCGGTAGTCGTCCTGCCAGCTAAAGTCCCAGTCCTCAATATAGATGAGCCACTCCCGCTCTTGGTTGGGCAACTCGGCGTACGCCCGGATTTCCCGGCCGAGGTAATGGGCGTGCGGGTAGATGGTCAGGACCTCGACGTCCACGGGCAGCAGGTACGCATCGCGGATCCAATAGTCGCTCGCGCCAGCCGGTATATCTAGGTCCTTGCGGCCCAAGCGCAGCATGGCCGGGCGTCTCTTCGGCGGAGCATCGGCAAAGAACAGGCCGACGCGGGCCTCAATGGATTCCTCCTTGCCGGTCGGCAACATGTGCAACTGTAGCAGCAAGTCTGTGCCCGGATCGAGCCGCCAGGCCAAGGTGTCGCTGCCGGGGTACGGGGTCTTGCCTTGGGTCCAGCCGAGAAAGTGCCCGTCGGCGTCCTCGGCCTCGCCAAAGCTCATGCCGTCAAAGCCCGGGGCACCGTCGCGCCCGTCCCGCCGCCGTGCCGCGCCGCTGCGGTCGATCATCATGGTGGCGTGGTGGACGATGCGGGCGTTGCCCGGCTTGAACTCTAGGGCCTTGACGTAGCGAGTTGAGTCAACGGGCAGCGGGATGGCGAAGTTGCGGAAGACATCTGGGCCATCGGCCCGCAAGGTGTAGGCCGATGTCATGGAGGCGATCAAGTCGGGCTCGCCCAGCTCCCACTCGCCCTCCCACTGGGGCAGCGGCGGCCGGTCGGCGGGCTGGCCCTCCTGCTTGCCGCGGTCGACCCAGCGGCGGATCGCGGCGATCTGCGCCGCGCTCAAGCCGCGCTCGCCGGCAAAGCGACCGTAGCCGCGCTTGGGCTTCCACGGCGGCATGTAGCGGCTCTCGGTGACAAAGGCGATTTGCGCGGCGCGCGCGCTCACATCCGCATAGCTGAGCAAGTCAAAGGGGGCCGGGCCAGCCGGGCGGTGGCAGGGGGCGCAGTGCTGAAAGACGATCGGGGCAATGTCGCGGTTGAAGGTCGGGATTTCTCCGCCTCCACTGCATCCAACGCAGGCCAAGAGTAGCCAATAGCGCGTCATCGCAGGTCGGCGATAAAGCAGCCAATCGCCTCGGTGGCGCTCGGATCCGCGGGGCGGCCGGCGAGGGCGGCTTCTAGGGCGTTTGCGAGGTCGCTGCGGGTCGGCTGCGGCCGCACTTGGTCCAAGGCCGTGTAGCGGTCGTCGATGCGGCCCCGATAGACTACGTTGCCGCGCGCACCTAAAACTACGGCTTCTGGGGTCGCGGTCGCGCCGACTCTTTTGACGAGGGCGTGCTGCACGTCCCGCAGGGCTTGGCCCGGCAAGCCGTATTCTCGGGCGTGGCGGCGGATGGCGGCCACATCCTCGCGGCGGTCGGGGTACACCAAGTAGAACGCCACGCCTTGCGGCTGAAAGCGGGCGTGGAGACGCGCTATGGTCGGGGCGTAGCGGTTGGAGATGGGGCAATCGGTCTGGACGAAGAGCAAGACTGCAACTGGAGCGCGGGTGGCAAAGGGATCGACCGGGTTGCCGGCTAAGTCGAGGGCTTGGGGGGGGTCGGCGCGGCAGCCCAGCAGCAGGGGCGCGAGAATAGCTAAGAACATAGGTACACGACCGTAGGGCCTACCCTCAGATCGAGGGCGTCCCACAGGCCCGCGCTCCCCAAGCGACAGCAAAAAACGCCGACTAAGATCAGGGATCGTGTAGTAAGCTAAGAACATGTAAAAAAGAAAACAGATATTGGACGCGGACGGCAAGGCTGCCGATTTTCGCTTTTATTGGCTAGGGAATGCTTTTGGCCCCTACATTGTCTAACATGTCGGAGCAAATGGGCACAGACCGCGCCCTGATCGACCAAGCGCGTGCCGGCGACGAAGCGGCCTTGCGCACCCTAATTGAGCGCTATGAGCCTCAAGTGGCTGCCACAGTCGTGGGCATGTTGGGGCCGGGCGACGAGGCCGACGACGTGGGGCAGGAGACCTTTGTCCGCTTCTACCAATCGCTGGACAAGTTTCGCGGCGACGCAGCGCTGGGCACCTATTTGACGCGCATCGCCATCAACCTCTCGCTCAACGCGCTAGAGCGCCGCAAGCGGCAGCGCTGGCGCTTCTGGAGCCGCGACGACGAGCAGGCCCCGCCCGAGCCGAGCGTCGATGGCCGCGACGACCAGGCCACACGCGAGCGCGAGCAAGCAGTGCAGGCGGCCCTCGCCCAGCTCAAACCAGCTTTTCGGGCGGTGGTGGTGCTGCGGATGATCGAGGGCTATTCTACGAAGGAGACGGCCGCGCTGTTGGAGATCGCCGAGGGCACGGTGCTCTCGCGGCTTTCGCGCGGCCTGAAACAACTAGAGACCTTCCTCAAAGCCGAGGACCTGTATGACTGACAGCTATCGCAGCGAAATGCTCCGGGCGCTGACCGGCGAATTGACCGCACGCGAGCGCGAGGCATTCGAGCGCGTCCTAGCCACTGACGACGCGCTCCGCGCCGAATGGGAGCGCCTGCAAAAAGTCAGCGGCCTTTTGCGGGAAAGCCGCGCCGAATCGTTCCAGCCGTTCTTTGCCGCTCGCGTGGCGCAGCGCGTCAAAAGCCAGCGCGAGGAAAGCCTAACCGACGCCCTCGTGTGGCTCTTTCGCCCCCTCGCTCCGGTCGCCTTAGCACTGGTTGCCTTTTTGGCGCTGAGCAATTGGAACGAGCGCGAGCTCATCGGCGACGACGCCTCGTTCCTCGCCGCGATTTTCGCGGCCGTGCCGGCCACGGCCGAAGCGGCTTACGTAATGGAAATGTGACATGCAAAAGAGAACCAAAGGCGCGCTCATTCTCTTTAGCACCCTGCTCATCGGCGTTCTGATCGGCGCGCTGCTCTCCGGTTGGTTTGTCCGCGACCGGCTGCGGCCCATCCCGCATCCCCGCCACTTCGCCCGCAGCACCGAGCGGTTGATCGCGCCGCAGGACGAAGAGCAGCGCCGAGCCGTGCGGGCCGTGCTGCGGCGATACGCTGCAACGCTCCGCGCCCTCGACGCCAAGCACCGGGAGGCACTAAAGGAGCAGCTGGATGCGTCGCGGGCCGAGCTGGCCCCCCTGTTGTCTGCGGAGCAACTGCGGCGGCTGGATCGGCGGCAGCGGCGCTTCGGGGAGCTGATGGGGCCTTGGCGCGAGCGGCAGCGGCACAAAAAAGTGAAACCGAGCGGGAATGAATAGCATCAAGCGGTGGTCTAATGGGGCGTAGAGAAGAGAAATGGCCGTTTCTCACGCGCCGCCGACTCGGGGCGGCGAACCCAAACAACCACCCAACGCGGAGAAAGAAACGTGAAAAAGAAATGGATCATCTCAGCCGGCGTCGTCCTGACACTCGGTGCGCTCGTCACCGTAGCAACGGCCGAGCGCGGGGAAAAGATGCGGGCGCAGATGCTGGAGCATCTCGACCTGACCGACGAGCAGCAGGAGCAACTGAAAGAGTTGCGCGAGCAGCAGGCGGAAACCATGCGTGAGCAGCGCGCCCTGCGCGAAGCCATGATGAACATTTTGACCGACGAGCAGCAGGCCACCTTAAAAGAAATGCGCAGCAAGCGCGGCAAATTTTTCGGCCGGCGCGGCTGGGAGGGCAAGAGTCGGCACGACATGCGGCGCGGCGGTAAAAATTGGCACGACGCGCGGCGCAGTGCCCAAGGCGCGTTCTCAAGGCTGGACCTGACCGACGAGCAGAAGGAACAGCTTAGGGAATTGCGCAAGGAGCAGAGCACAGAGATGCGCGCAACGCGCCAAAAGCACCGCACGGCCTTGGAAAGCGTCTTGACCGATGAGCAACGCGAAAAGCTCGAAGAGATGAAGGACGAGGCGTTTTACGGCGGCAGGTACGGGTTCAGGTAGTAAGCGGCAGGCTGGGGCGATGCAACATTCGCCCCAGCTGCGTCCTTGTACAACGTCCATTACCCGATTTGGTAGAGCCCCCTTTTTTCGGTATATTTTGCCATACTCCTAACCCCTAAAACGACGCGCTCTCGAGCTTCTTATGATAATTGACTCGCACACCCACGCTTGGGAATACTGGCCCTACGAGCCGCCCGTGCCCGATCACAACAGCCGCGGCCGGGCCGAGCAACTGCTGTGGGAAATGGACCGCCACGGCGTCGATAAGGCCGTGCTGGTCTGCGCCCGCATTGAGCACAATCCCCACAACAACGACTACGTCGCCGAACAAGTCCGCGCCCATCCAAATCGCTTGGTGCAATTCGCCGACGTGGATTGCTCGTGGTCGGAAGAATACCACACCCGAGGCGCGGCCGAGCGGCTCAAAGCGGCCGCGGCAAAATACCACCTCAAGGGCTATACTCACTACGTAAAGAGCGACACCGAGTGGTTCGCATCCGCGGACGGGCTCGCGTTTTTCAGGGCCACAGCCGATCTGAATCTGATCGCCAGCTTGGCCTTGGGGCCGCAGTGGCAGCCGGCCCTGCGCGAGCTGGCGCGGCGCTTTCCGTCGGTGCCTTTTCTCTGTCACCACATGGCCGGGGCCAACGCGCGCGAGGAAGCGCCGCACCACAATCTGCAGGAGATTCTGCGCTCGGCCGAGGTGCCCAACATCTACATCAAGCTCTCGGGTTTTCACTACGCTTCGCACGTCTCGTGGGATTACCCCTACTCGGACACGCACCACATCGTGCGCCAGCTCTACGAGCACTTCGGCCCCCAACGGCTGTGCTGGGGCTCGGATTACCCAGTGGTGCGATTCAACATGACCTATCAGCACGCGCTCGAAGCATTCCGCACGCACTGCGCGTTCGTACCAGACGCGCACAAGCGCCTAATTTTGGGCCAGAACTTGGCCGGCCTGCTCGACCGAGCCGGCACTTGACCCGTCCCGCAGGTGATTATGCTACCGTCCACATATCCCGCGCACGCCAGCCGCGCAATTCGCCGCTTCTTGCTCATAGGCTCAATTTTCGTCGGCTGTAGTGCCGACGGCCCGGGTCCGGTCGAGACGGCCAAGCCTAATGCGCATTCGACTTGGGACATCATCCAAACGGAAATTTTCGCCGGCCAATGCGTTAGCTGCCACGCGGCCGGGACCTCGTTTGGGCGTCAGTCGGGCCTCGTGCTCACCCCGGACGTGGCCTACGAACAGCTCGTGGGTGCTGCTCCGACCAACGCGGCCGCCGCGGCCGACGGGCTGCTGCGGGTCAGCGACCTCGGGCCGGGCCTGCCCGGCCTGCTCAAGAGCTATTTGTGGGAGAAGATCAACGCGCCCGACCAGCAGCACTTCTACGGCGACCATCCCTACTACGGGGAGCTAATGCCCTTCGGGGGCGAGTCCCTGACCAACGGCGAGTTGGCTTTTATCCGCGCTTGGATCGAGGCCGGCGCACCAGAGACGGGCCACGTGGCCGACCCGGCCCTCTTGGAGGACGAGTCGCGCTACGAGGTGCCGGAGTTCAAGCCGCTAGCCGAGCCGGAAAACGGCGTCCAATTGCACTTGCCGCCTTTTGAGATACAGCCCAACTCCGAGCGCGAAATTTTTGTCGTGCATCCACTGAACAACGAAGACGATGTATTCCTAGAGCGCGTCCAGATCGCCATGAAGTCCGGCTCGCACCACTTCCTGCTCTATACATTCCAAGACGACATACCTCCCGAGCGCATGCCGCAACCCTACGAATATCGCGAGTTGCACAATGGCGCGGGCCAGTACGTCATTGCAACCGTGCTCACGCAGTTTTACCACCTGCCCATCGCCGGCAGCCAATGGCCTTTCTTCGATTTTGCCCTGCCGCCCGGCGTGGCGATGCGGCTGCCCAAGAACGCACTGCTCGACCTCAACTCGCACTATGTCAATCGCACCAGTCAGCCCACTACCGGCGAGGTCTATACCAACTTGCACTTTGCCGACCCGTCTGAGGTTGAGCACGAGGCGCGTCTTTTTTCTTTGAACAACCTCGAGATCTCCCTGCCGGCCGGGGCGGTGACGACCCTAGAAAAGGATTTTACCTTTTCCGAGCGGACCCACGTTGTGCAGCTCGTTTCGCACGCCCACCAGCTCATGGTAGAATTCCGGGTCGAGATGATCGGAGGAGCGCACGACGGCGAGCTCATCTACGTCGCTTACGACTGGGAGCACCCGCCGATCCTGAGATTCGATCCCCCGCTCGTCCTAGAGCGCGGGGAGGGCTTTAGGTTAGAAGCGACCTATGACAACTGGACCGATCAAGAGGTCAATTTCGGTTTGATGTCAACGGACGAGATGATGATTCTCTTTGGGATTTCCTACGCGGATTAGCCGATGGGGGCTGCGACAGGGCTTAATACATGTGCGGCTGCACGGCGAGGGCGAGCGACGCTTCAATGTCCCAGATGGCCTTGGTCACCTCTTGGCCAATCAAGTCCAGCTTGCGCACCTGTTCGATGCGCCCGGTCGCGCGGGCCAGCTCGCGGCTGGCCAAGAGCTTCTCGAAAATTCCGCAGGCGTCCGCCAAGCAGATAATGACCACGTCGCGGGGGTCGGGGATCTGATCGCTGAACAGCACCTCCATGATGCGCAGCTTGACCTCTAGCTCGGCCTTGCCATCAATGGCCGGATAGCGCCGCGAGCGAAACACCCACAGGAAGCGCCCTTCCTCGCGCGCGAGAATGCCCTTCTGCACCAGCCGGCGGAGCGCGCCCTCGCGGATGTCGTTGGCGCGTGTGGCAGCGCGTTCCAGCCAGTAACGGGTATCGTGCGTCTCGGTCGCCGCGGCAATGTCGCTCAGCATTGGGTCCAGCAGGCTATCTTGCACGGGCGTACTATCGACGAGGATCAGCTTGTCGAGGTCGGTGTCGATGCGGTCTTCGAGTGCGAGGTCCATCAGCACCCCGCCGCCCAAGGCGTACCGCACCAGCCGGTCGGGTACTCGGGCGAAGCTCCCATCTTCATCGTCGAGTAAAAGAAGCATGATCTCTTCGGCGAATCTCAGCATGGATTACCTCGTTTAATTTTGCGGTATCTGACGAAGAATATAGACCGCGAGTGTCGCTGGGCAAGTTCCTACGGTTGGTTCCTTCTGGCTGTCTTGGACCAATGAGCACAACCGCACGGCTCCAGGTCAGGATCCAGCCGATCACGTCACGTATAGTAAGGTGTTGTCATGTTGCCCATTCTCATTTGTGCATGGACGGTGCTGTTGAGTAGCCCTGCGGCGGCGATCCGGTGGGACTTTGACGACGGGACGACGCAGGGATGGGGTGCCAAGAAACCTATTAGTTCTGGGGGGGATCATCAATTTTACCCGTTGTCTGGGGCAGTCGAAGCGGGCGTGTGGCGGATTAATGCCTTTCGTACCGACGGTCTCAGTGGCTCTGGGGCCACCTTGATTTCGCCGACGATAGGCTCTGATTCGCACCTTTTTGACCGGGTGCGGGTGCGGTTCCGCACGATCCATCCCAGTCCTACGACCGGAGCTTTACTCCTCAAATGGACCAATGAGCACAACCTCATGCACCCGGGTAGTGACCCCCTACCGGGCAGGGGTCGGTTCGCGATTCTCGCAAACGGTGCCTACGGCGAGTTCGTATATACGACCGAATGGCAAGAGTTCGAGTTTTCGTTGGTTGACATGGAGAAGAATTCCTCCGGGTATTATCCCTTATGGGAGGGGCTATTAGATGACATTCGACTGCTATTTCACTTGGAGGATATGACCGCGTCTATGATTGACCGGCTGGCTTCGACGAAGGTGGCGGCCTTGGAAGTGGATTGGATTGAGTTGACCGGGGTGGAAGAGGTGTTAGCGGGGGAATTAGCTCGGCCGCCGGTCTTCGATTTAGGCTTTGCCGGGTCGGGGGTTTTTGCACCGCCGGTATTCTATCCGATTACGCCGGACTTAGGGTTCTTTCGTCTCTTAGGTGCCGCCCAAGCAGGTGCTTTGACCGACTTAGATGAGGATGGAGACCTCGATCTGTTCTCTTTCTTTTGGGGGCTCGAAGAGAGACGAGGCGGCTGGGTTATGGCGCACAACAACGGAGCGGGGGCTTTTGAAACCATACGCATCAAGCCAGTGGAGGGTCTAACGTATGATCCTAGGGTGTGCGTGGGCGATGTGACCGGCGATGGCCGCGACGAACTGATAATGAGTATCGAAATGTTAGACCTCGGGGTTTGGTCTATCGGAGCAGAGTTCCAGCTAGAAGAACTCGTGCAGCGACCCAATCGCCGGTTGGTGGATGTGGCCGATTGGGATGGCGACGGGCAGGTGGAGGTGTTTGCTCAACCTGTTGAGGGGGACGACTCTTTTTTGGAGGTCTGGGACCTCGCCAACGGGGAGTGGATGTTCGCCGAGTGGGCGGTTCCCGATCCGGCTTCCGGGTTGTCGTGGGCACATCAAATCGGCGATTTTACGGGCGATGGGGTGCTGAACGTGCTGTGGGGACCGCCGGCTTGGTGGGAGCCGGCGCTGTTTGAACAAGTCATCTCGCTTAGAGTGGCGGTCTTAGGGGCTGATCCTGAACAGGGGGTGCTCTTTGAAAAGGTCATCCCGTTTTCGCTCCTCGCGGGTCGAGCGGGCGATTTTGACGGCGATGGGCACGTCGATTTACTCGCGGGCTTCCGAGAGGACTTCCAAGAGCAGCGCAAGGGCTTGGCCGTGTGGAGCAGCCTCCCCGGTGGGTTGAAACAAGAGGTGATCTATAATGAGTATCTGTTCCTGCGCTCGTCAGTGGTGGTGTGCGATCTGAATGCCGATGGGGTGGATGATTGGGTGTTTGTCGGCGGGGACTATGCGTTGGGTTTTGGCGTGTTCGTCGCATGGGGCGGCGGCTTGCATCCCACTAAAGCGGTGGAATGGTATCGCTTGTCTGGCGAGGGGGTGGATGTGGGAGCAGGGGGTGTGGCGACGGGCTTGGAGGGGAATGGCACGGCGGTGCTGCCGGGGGATGTGGATGGCGATGGCGATGTGGACTTGGTGGTGTTGGATCGGGCATTAGGGGGTGTGCATGTACTCAAGAGTCTGGTGAGTGAGCAGCCGACCGCCGTACAGACGTCGGCGGCAGCGCGGCCGGCGCAACATCGGCTGGGCGACAGCTATCCCAATCCGTTCAATCCGGCGGTGGTGATCCCCCTTGCGTTGGCGACAGACGCGGCGGAGGTGTCGCTGACGGTGTACGATGTGTTGGGTCGTCGGGTGCGGCAGGTGTGGGCTGGGCCGCTGGGGGCGGGGAGCCATCGGTTTGTGTGGGATGGCCGCGATGAGGCGGGCAAGGCGGTGGCCGCCGGGGTGTATGTCTATCAGGTCGAAGTGGACGGACAGGTGGAAGCTAAAAAGACGACCAAGCTGCCGTGAGGAGATGCGCTCTTGATACGAAAAGTCGTATGCCCCCTTGCAACACTTTGTGCGAGCTCTAGGCCGTGGCACGAAATAGGCGTACATTCGATTGAAGACGAGGCCGATGCAGAAGAAAGGAGGTGAGGTGATACGAACTCGTACCGGTTGTTTTCCAACACTCACTCCAGTACCGTAGCGGCAGAAGCCGCGGACGTACTGGGCAACGAAGGAGACGAATTATGGACAGTATTCGGGAATTCTTCGCGTCCTCCAGCGGCTTCTGAGGCCTCTATCCGCTATTGAAAAATAGCTATAGGGCAGGAGATGCTCACCTCTTCTCGGCGTCAGGGGTTCGGCGTGCATATGGCACCGAGCCCCTGACTTTTTTGAAAAGGAATCGGTCATGTTATATCTCGTGTTACATCTCGTGCTTGTTCTAGGCATTGCGCTATGGAGCCGTTCCGCCGAGGCGCTCACGTGGGATTTCGACGACGGAACGACCCAAGGATGGGCCGCTAAAGAAACGGGTGCCGCGGGTGGTTCGGCTGAAGTCAACCTATTTCTAGGGCAGGTCCAAGACGGCGTGTGGACGATTGATGTGTCGCCCTCGGTGGCCGGGGAGAAGTATCCCACGCCGAGTGTCCAAGTGATTTCGCCTACCATCGGCTACGAGTCTCGCTTGTTCGACCGGATCCGGGTCCGATTTCGCACCGTCCATCATCGTCCTACGGTCGGTTCCTTCTGGCTGTCTTGGACCAATGAGCACAACCGCATGGCTCCAGGTCTTGACCCAGAGAAACGAAGCAGCAGCCGGTTTTCGCTGCATGGACAAGCTGGCTTTGTCTATACCACCGAGTGGCAGGAAGTGGCGTTGACACTGCCCGTATCAGACGGGGAGGTCGCCCCGGGCGACCGGGAGGTCTGGGAGGGGCTTTTACGGGATATTCGGCTGCATTTTAGCTTGGATTGGGGCGAGCGCGATGTGCCCCGGTCAGCGGCGGAGGTGGTCGGGGGGTTGGAGATTGACTGGATTGAGTTGACCGGCGTGGAAGAGGTATTAGCGGGGGAATTAGCCCCGCCATCGGTAGAGTATTTCCGCTTTGAGGGAGCCGGACTTTTCGCCCCGCCGATCTTCTCGCCGATTGCGCCGGGGTTAGGGGGCTTTATAGCCGAAGGGGCTGGCGTCTTGACGGACTTAGATAGAGACGGCGATCTCGACCTATTCTCTACTTGGCGTGATAGAGGATCCGGCTCAAATCCTTTCATAAGCGGCTGGGTCATGGCGCTCAGTGATGGACGAGGGGTCTTTGAAACGGTGCATACCGAGGCGACCGGATGGGTGACTTACTGGGATGTGCGGAGCGGCGATGTGACCGGCGATGGCCAAGACGAGATCGTGCTAGCCCACTCAGACATAGCGGTTTGGTCTATCGATCCAGATTTTCAGATTGAGGTACTCACTCAGCTACTTGACCACCAACTCGTAGGCTTGATAGATTGGGATGGGGACGGTGCGATCGAGTTATTTTCAGACCATATAGTGGCTGGAGGAAGAGCTTTAGAGGTCTGGGAGGTTGAGCAGGGGGAGTGGACGGGCACCCGGTTAGCGGTGGCCGAAAACCACGCGCCCTCTCGGATGGGCGACTTTACGGGCGATGGGCAATTGGATGTGCTGTGGGTTCCGTTATTCGGCCAAGCAAATACGTGGATCGTGGCGGGCTTAGAAGCCGCGCCTAGGGAGGGCAACATCGTCTTTGAATCTGATGCGGGGACCCCTCTTCCGCTTTTAAGTGCGGGCGATTTTGATGGCGATGGGCAGGCGGACTTACTCACGGCGCTTGAATACAACTCCTATGAACGGCGCAAGGGCTTGCTTCTATGGAGAGGCCAATCAACGGGTGGCGTGGAGAAGAAGGTGATCTATGATGATCGGCTATTTCTGCGCTCGCCGGTAGTGGTGCGCGACCTCAACGGGGACGGGGTAGATGATTGGGCGTTTGTCGGAGGGGATCGCGCCTCGGGGATCGGGGTGTTTGTCGAATGGGGTGGGGGCGCACATCCGGCCAAGGAGGTGGAACGGCATCGTTTAGTCGGCGATGGGGTACAGGTGCTGCCGGGAGATGTGGATGGCGACGGCGATGTGGACTTGGTCGTGTTAAATCCCCTCTTAGGCGGTGTGCAAGTGTTGAAGAGTTCGGCGAGGGAACAGATGACCGCGGTGCTGACAGCGGCGGCAGCGCGGCCAGCGCAACATCGGCTCGGCGACAGCTATCCCAATCCGTTCAATCCGACGGTGGTGATCCCCCTTGAGTTGGCGACGGATGCGGTGGGGGTGTCGCTGACGGTGTACGACGTGTTGGGTCGTCGGGTGCGGCAGGTGTGGCAGGGGCCGCTGGGGGCGGGGAGCCATCGGTTTGTGTGGGATGGCCGCGACGCGGCGGGCAAGGCGGTGGCCGCCGGGGTGTATGTCTATCAGGTCGAAGTGGACGGACAGGTGGAAGCTAAAAAGACGACCAAGCTGCCGTGAGGAATAGTAGGGATAGGTTTGAAACTTTAGGTCATGGAAAAATGGCCCCACGGCGATGCTTTTTGCCGTGGGGCCTTTTGTGCGTGGTGATTAGACGCTTTAATCTTTGCGGTAAGAATACCCCGCTGCTTGCGGCGGGGTATTTTATTTGTATAGGGCTTAATTTTTGGCACGAAACTTGCATTATACCGTCATTGAAGGCGAGGCCGATACAGACGAAAGGAGGTGAGGAGGTACGAACTCGTATCGGTTGTTTTCCAACACTCATTCCAGTACCGTAGCGGCACCGAGCCGTGGACGTACTAGACAACTAAGGAGATGAATTATGGACAGTATTCGGGAATTCTTCACGTCCTCGAGCGGCTTGGCTCCGGCTCGGCGGGGGCTGGGGCTCGGGTGGGTCATCAGTGCCCTCGCGGGGATCGCCGTCCTGCTCGGGGCCAGAGGGGCCGAAGCCAATCCTTGTCCGACCTCTCGTGATTGCAGTTTCGACGAAGATTGCCCTTCGGCCACACCGATCGAGTGCTGCACAACATGGAAATCGCCAGCTAAGAATGGTGGATGCACGATCACTGGCTATTCCTGCGTCTGCACCCTCTGAGGCCCTATCAGCTATTAAGAAATAGCTGTAGGGCAGGAGGTGTTCACCGCTTCTCTGCGTCAGGGGCTCGGCGTAGGGTGCCGATCCCCTGCCTTTCTTGTAAAGGACATCGGCCATGTTACATCTCGTGCTTCTTCTAGGCATTGCGCTATGGAACCGTTCCGTCGAGGCGCTCACGTGGCATTTCGACGACGGGACGACGCAAGGATGGGCCGCCAAAGAAGCTGCTGCATGGGGTGGTTCGGCTGAAGTCAACCTGTTTCCGGGGCAGGTCCAAGACGGCGTGTGGACGATTGATGTGTCACCGTCCGTGGCCGGCAAGAAGTATCCCCAGCCGATTGTCCAAGTGATTTCGCCTACCATCGGCTACGATTCGAGCTTGTTCGACCGGGTCCGAGTCCGGCTTCGCACCATCCATCATCGTCCTACGGTCGGTTCCTTTGGGCTATCTTGGACCAATGAGCACAACCGCACGGCTCCAGGTCGAGATCCAGCCGATTTGTTTAGCAACCGGTTTTCGCTGATCGGACAAGCCGGCTTCGTCTATACCACCGAATGGCAGGAAGTGGAGGTAACGCTGCCCGTATCGGACGGAGAGGTCGCCCCGGGCGACCGGGAGGTCTGGGAGGGGCTTTTGAGGGATATTCGGCTGAGTTTTAGCTTGGATTGGGGCGAGCGCGATATGCCCCGGTCGGCGGCAGAGGTGGTCGGATGGTTGGAGATCGACTGGATCGAGTTGACCGGCGTGGAAGAGGTGTTAGCGGGGGAATTAGCCCCGCCGTCGGTTGAGTATTTCCGCTTTGAGGGGATCGGGCTTTTTGCCCCGCCGGTCTTCTCTCCTATTATGCCGGAGTTAGGGCACTTCTTGGTCTCAGGAGGGGATCGGGTTGGCGGCTTGACGGACTTGGATGAGGACGGCGATCTCGACCTGTTCTTCACGTGGAATGGTGTCCGCCATGAATCGGCGAATCCCTTCGTAAGCGGCTGGGTCATGGCGCTCAATGATGGGCGAGGGGCCTTTGAAACGGTGCACACCGAGGAAAAGAGCGGAGAGGGGATCCAGAATCTGCGCGTCGGCGATTTGACCGGCGATGGCCAAGACGAGATTGCGACTGAAGATAGAAAGAGTTGGGAGATAACGGTCTGGTCTATTGGGCCGGACCTCCAAATGGAGGTCCTCACGCAGATAAAGGGTCGCTGGCTGGTGGACATGGTGGATTGGGATGGCGACGGCATGGTCGAACTGTTTACAATAGACTTTACGTTTACGGTGGAAGAAGGAGCGTTAGAGGTCTGGGAGGCAGGAGCGTTAGAGGTCTGGGAGGTCGAACAGGGGGTGTGGGCGGTCGCACAGGTGGCGGTGGCCGAAAACCATTGGCCCGCTCGGATAGGCGACTTTACCGGCGATGAGAAGTTGGACGTGCTGTGGGAACCGAGAGACCAGACGGGCACATGGATGGTTGCACACTTGGGCGACGAGCCGGAGGCGGGCGACATCGTCTTTGAAGCCGAAGCCGATACGGCGGATATTCTTTTTTACCTTTTACAAGTGGGCGATTTTGATGGCGATGGGCAGGTGGACCTGCTTACGCCGCTCGAACACACCCCTTGGGAACTGCTCAAGGGCCTTGCCGTACGAAGCAGCCGATTAGGGGGCGGTGTAGATGAGACAGTGCTTTATGATGAACGTTTGTTTCTGCGCTCGCCGGTAGTGGTGCGCGACCTGAACGGGGACGGGGTGGACGATTGGGCGTTTGTCGGCGGAGATCGCGCCTCGGGGATCGGGGTGTTTATCGAATGGGGTGGCGGCGCGCATCCGGCCAAGGCGGTGGAGCGGCATCGCTTGGACGGCGATGGAGTACAGGTGCTGCCGGGAGATATCGATGGCGACGGCGACCTCGACTTAGTCGTGTTAAATCCCCTCTTAGGCGGTGTGCAAGTGTTGAAGAGTTCGGTGGGCGAGCAGAGGACCGCGGTGCTGACAGCGGCGGTAGCGCGGCTGGTGCAGCATCGGCTCGGCGACAGCTATCCCAATCCGTTCAATCCGACGGTCGTGCTGCCCCTTGAGTTGGCGACGGACGCGACGGGGGTGTCGCTGGCCGTGTACGATGTGTTGGGTCGTCGGGTGCGGCAAGTGTGGCAAGGGCCGCTGCGGGCGGGGAGCCATCGGTTTGTGTGGGATGGCCGCGACGAAGAGGACAAGAGCGTGGCTGCCGGAGTGTACGTCTATCAGGTCGAAGTGGACGGACAGGTGGAAGCTAAAAAGACGACGAAGCTGCCGTGAGGGATAAGTCCATTCCGTGGGATTCCACGGAAAATCATATGTTCCCTTGCAACGACGGATGAAGCAACGAAGAATTGTTTCTGTACCATTTGAGCCAAGGGACCGATTGAAAACCGCTAGGCAGGGTCTCGGCGTGTGCAGCGTGCCGATCCCCTGCCTTTCTTGTAAAGGACATCGGCCATGTTATATCTCGCGCTTCTTCTAAGCACTGCGCTATGGAGCCGTTCCGCCGAGGCGATCAAGTGGGATTTTGACGACGGGACGACGCAGGGATGGGGAGCCAAAAAATCTTTTAGGTCCGGGGGTGAGCATCAATTTTTCCCGTTGTCTGGGGTAGTCGAAGCGGGCGTGTGGCGGATCAATCTATTTCGCATCGACGGTCTCAGTGAAGCAGGGGCCGACTTGATTTCTCCGACGATAGGCTCTGATTCGCACCTGTTCGACCGGGTGCGGGTGCGGTTCCGCTCGGTCCATCATAGTCCTACGACCGGAGCCTTGTTCCTCCGATGGACCAATGAGCACAACCTCATGTTCCCGGGTAAGGACCCCCTACTGCAAAGGGGTCGGTTTTCTCTTCCCGCAAAGGGCTTCTATGGCGAGTGGGTATATACGACCGAATGGCAGGAATTCGAGTTTTCGTTGGTTGACATGGAGAAGAATTACTTTGGGTATTATCCCTTATGGGAGGGTCTATTAGATGATATTCGACTGACGTTTGGCTTGGAGGATATGACCGCGTCTATGACCGACCGGCTAGCCTCGACGAAGGTGGCGGGCTTGGAAGTGGATTGGATTGAGTTGACCGGTGTGGAGGAGGTGTTACAGGGCGAATTACCTCGGCCGCCGGTGTTTGATGTTGGCTTTGCAGGGTCTAGGATTTTTGCGCCGCCAATATTCTATCCGATCGTGCCGGGATTAGGGTCATTTCGCCTCTTCGGCGACTCCCAAGAAGGTATTTTGACTGACTTAGATGAGGATGGAGACCTTGATCTGTTCTCATTCTGGTTAGGGGGGGGGGCGGAGGGCTGGGTCATGGCGTGCAACAACGGTGCGGGGGCTTTTGAAACGGTACGCGTCGAGCCGGAGGAGGATCTAACGCGACCGGAAGATCGTAGGGTGTGCGTCGGCGATGTGACGGGCGATGGCCGCGACGAAATGGTGATGAGTATCAAAATGTGGGATCTCGGGGTTTGGTCTATGGGAGCAGAGTTCCAGATGGAGGCCCTCGTGCAGCGGTCCAATCGCCGGTTGGTGGATGTAGCCGATTGGGACGGCGATGGGCAGATGGAGGTATTTGCCCAACCGGTGGACGAGGACGACTCTTTTTTGGAGGTGTGGGACCTTGTCAACGGGGTATGGACGTTCGCCGAGTGGGCGGTGCCCGATCCGGCTTCCGGGTTGTCGTGGGCACATCAAATCGGCGATTTTACGGGCGATGGGGGGCTGGACGTGCTGTGGGGGCCGGAGGTTTTTGTGGGGGGGAGGGAATTTTTTGAACAAGCGATCTCATTTAGAGTGGGGGTCTTAGGGGCTGATCCTGCGCAGGGGGTGCTGTTTGAAGAGGTCATCCCGTTTTCTCTCCTCGCGGGTCGAGCCGGCGATTTTGATGGCGATGGGCAGGTGGACTTACTCGCGGGCTTCCGGGAGGACCGCTCTGAGCAGCGCAAGGGCCTAGCCGTGTGGAGCAGCCTCTCTGATGGATTAAAACAAGAGGCGATCTATGATGCGTCTCTGTTTCTACGCTCGTCAGTGGTGGTGTGCGACCTGAATGGCGATGGGGTGGATGATTGGGTGTTTGTCGGCGGGGACTATGCGTTGGGTTTTGGCGTGTTCGTCGAATGGGGTGGCGGCTTGCATCCGTCCAAATCGGTGGAATGGCATCGCTTGTCTGGTGAGGGAGTGGACGTGGGAGCAGGGGAGGTGGCGACGGGCTTAGAGGGGAATGGCGTCAGGGTGCTTCCTGGGGATGTGGATGGCGACGGGGATGTCGATTTGGTGGTGTTGGATCGGGCATTAGGGGGCGTACATGTGCTCAAGAGTTCGGTGAGTGAGCAGCCGACCGCCGTGATGACAGCGGCGGCAGCGCGGCCAGCGCAACATCGGCTCGGCGACAGCTATCCCAATCCGTTCAATCCGGCTGTAGTGATCCCCCTCGACTTGGCGACGGACGCGGTGGAGGTGTCGCTGACGGTGTACGATGTGTTGGGTCGTCGGGTGCGGCAGGTGTGGCAAGGGCCGCTGGGGGCGGGGAGTCATCGGTTTGGGTGGGATGGCCGCGGTGAGGCGGGCAAGGCGGTGGCCGCTGGCGTGTACGTCTATCAGGTCGAAATCGACGGGCGAGTGGAAGCGAAAAAGACGACCAAGCTGCCGTGAGGCATGGGGCTATCGAGCGGCCTTGGGACGGGTGTCGGCATGGGGCCGAGCGCATTCATCCTACGGGAGAGCCGGTTCCACTGCTGCGGTGACGCAGCCATTCCACTGTAAACAGAACCAAGACGGCAAACGCGATGAGAAAGGTCGCCACCGCTAGGATGGTGGGGCTGATTTGCTCGCGGATGCCCGCCCACATCTGTCGCGGAATAGTCCGCTGCTCCAAGCCGCCCATGAACAGCACCACCACGACCTCGTCGAAGGACGCGGCAAAGGCGAATAACCCGCCAGACGCCACCCCAGGTGCGATGAGCGGCAACTGCACGCGCCAGAAGCTGTGCAGCGGACCCGCGCCGAGGCTGGCGGCAGCCCGCATCAAGTTCCGGTCGAAGCCCGACAACGTGGCGGTTACGGTAATCACCACAAACGGGACCCCGAGCACGGCGTGGGCGAGGATTATGCCGAGGTGGGTCTGCGCCAAGCCGAGGCTGGAGTAAAAGAAGAACATCCCCACCGCGGCGATGACGACCGGCGTGATCAGCGGCGAGATCAACAGCCCCATCACAGCCCTCCGAGCGGGCATGGCCGAATTCGCCAGTCCGAGGGCCGCGAGGGTGCCAAGCGAGGTCGCGAGCAGGGTCGCCGAGACGCCGATGACCAAGCTGTTGACCAAGGCGCGAGTCCATGCGCCGTCTGCGATGATGCTGCGATACCAACGCAGTGAATACGCCTCCGGGTCGAGGCGCAGCATGCCCTCGGTAAACGTGAAATACGGCTCGGCGTTGAAGCTGAGTGGCACGATCACCAAAATCGGCGCGACCAAGAAGACAAACGCCGCCGTGCAGAACGCGAGATAGACCCACCGCCCAAACATCAGCCCAACCTCATGCGGTCGATGCCCACCACGCGGTCGTAGAGCACGTACAGGGCGATGACGCCTACTAGCAGGATGACGGCGAGCGCGGCCGCGAGTCCCCAGTTGAGCGAGGTCTGCATGTGATAGGCGATCATGTTGGAGATGAGCTGACCCTTGCTCCCGCCGACCAGCGCCGGCGTGATGTAGTAGCCAATGGCGAGGATGAACACCATCAGCAATCCAGCACCGACCCCGGGCAAGGTCTGCGGCCAATAGACGCGCCAGAACGCCTGAAAGGGAGTCGCGCCGAGGGAGGCCGCGGCCCGGACGTGCGAAGGCGGAATCGAGCGCATCACCGAGTACAGCGGCAGCACCATGAAGGGCAGTAGGACGTGGGTCATGGCCACAAATGTGCCGGTCATGTTGTATATCATGGCGATGCGACCGTCGTCTGCGACCAGTCCGAGTGCCACCAGCAAGTTGTTGACGACGCCTTGGGTCTGGAGCAGCACGATCCAAGCTGTCGTCCGCACCAGCAGGGACGTCCAGAACGGCACCAACACCAGCAACAACAGCAGGTTGGCGCGGCGCGGCGGCGCGTGGGCGATCAGGTGGGCAATCGGGTAGCCAATGGCCAAGCACAGCGCGGAAATGCCAGCGCCAACGGCCAGCGTGCGCCACAAAAGCGGCAGGTAGATGCGGCGCTCCTGCGGCTGCCGGGCGATGCGGCCATCGGGTTGATGCACCAAATCGAGAGCATTGATATAGTGGCGAGACGTGAACCGCTCCCCAGCGCTGCGAAGCGCCAGCCACACCTCCGGCTCGCCCCAAGCGGCGTCGATGCCGACCATGGTCTCGCGCCAAGAGTCGCCGCTGGCGTTGCGCAGCTTGCGCACACTGCGCGTGACAACGCTGCGCAAGCCGCTCTTGATGCGGTTGACGCGCGTGGCAATTTGGCCGAGGGTGCGCTCTTCCCGCGCCCGCAACAACTCGCGTCCGGCCGCGGCATACACAGGCTCCTGCGGGGCGCTGGTCCCGTCCCATGCTCGCAATAGAGCGAGCGTTTCCGGCAACGCATCCGCGACTAGGGGGTCGTACGCGCTGCGCACGAGCAACGCGCCGAGCGGCGCGACAAAGGTCGCTAAGACAAAGGCAATCAGGGGCAGGGCCAGCCCGGCCGCCCACCACCGCTGCCGCGCCTGTGCTCGTACTTGGTCAACCACCTGCTGGTCAGTCCTCCCCGTCGTCCGCCGCGTCGGGTTGCAGGGCGCGGCAGTCCAGCACGGTCCAGCCGACGCGGACGTGATCTCCCTCCAATACGCCCCCTTGGCCCACGATGTTGGGAATCTTGACGCTGAAGCCCGAGTGCCCGCACAGCTTTAGGCGCAGGCGCAAGTGGTCGCCGAGAAACACTATGTCCTCGATAGCGGCGTCAAACTCGTTGGCGTACGAGTGCCCGTCCTCGCTCGGCGAGAGCTTCACCCGCTCCGGGCGAATGACGACGGTCGCCGCCGCCCCTTGCGGGCATTGCCCCAAGCTCACGGCCTTGATGCGCGCATCGCCGACCTCCACTTCGCACACGCCGTCGCCGACTGTGCGCACCACCCCGTTTAGGCGGTTGTTCTCGCCGATGAAATGGGCCACGAAAGCGCGCTCCGGCTCTTCGTAGAGCACCTCCGGGGACGCGACCTGCTCGATCGCGCCGCCGCGAAACACGGCGACCCGATCCGACATGACCATGGCCTCCTGCTGATCGTGCGTGACATAGACGACGGTTAGGCCCAAGGTGCGCTGAATGCGGCGGATTTCGTATTGCATTTCCTCGCGCAGGCGTCGGTCGAGCGCACCGAGGGGCTCGTCCATCAACACGAGCTCCGGGTCAAAGACCAAAGCGCGGGCGATCGCAACGCGCTGCTGCTGGCCACCAGATAGCTGCCCTGGGCGGCGATCCTCCAAGCCTTCGAGGCGCACGAGGCGCAGGGTGCGGGCCACCCGCTCCCGCCGCTCGCTTGGGTCGAGGCCGCGCACTTCGAGTGGAAACGCCAAATTGCCGCCGACCGTCATGTGCGGAAAGAGCGCGTAGTTTTGAAACACGACGCCGATGTCGCGCTTGTGGGGGGGCAAATCGCCGACCGATACGCCGTGGATGTGGATGGTACCAGAAGCTGGAGTCTCAAACCCAGCGAGCATCATCAAGCAGGTCGTCTTGCCCGAGCCAGACGGCCCGAGCATGGTTAGAAATTCGCCCTTGCGCACGGCGAGGTCGAGGTCGCGCACGACCCAGTTGCGGCCGTCGTAGCTTTTGCTGACGCCGGAGAATTCGACGTGGGGGGTGCTCGTGCGGTTGGCGTCTGGGCTCACCACTCACCAACCGAGGGCATAGCCATCGCGGCGCGGGTCGGCGCCGCCCATAAAGGAACCGGTGTCGGCATCGACCATGATGCCTTGGCCGCCGCCCACCCCGGGCGACCAGTCGCCGAGAAAATTGAACTGGTGGCCGCGGCGCTCCAGCTCGGCAAATACCTCGCGGTCAATGCGGTTTTCAGCATTGACGACAAAGCCGGGGGTCCCGGTCTTGACGCGAGGGGCCTCAATGGCGGCTTGGATATTCATCTGGTGATCGAGGATGTTCATAATCATCTGCGGGGTCGTCTGGAGGATGCCATAGCTCCCCGGGGTGCCGATGAGTAGGCGCAGGCCATCGGCGTCCCAAACTTGGGCCGGCGAGACGCACATCTCGTTTTTCTTGGCCGGGCCAATGGCATTGGGGCTGGTAGGCTCGCGGTCGAACCAGCGCATGAAGTTGTTGAGGGCAATGCCGGTCTCCGGCACCACCATGGACGAACCAAAGGCGCCGCCCAAGCTCTGGGTGCAGGCGACGGCGTTGCCCTCGGCGTCGATGGTGTCGAAGTGGGTCGTGCATTCGCTCATCCACGCCTGCGGGTCGCCCGCTTTGACCTCCCCGACCGGGCCGCCGGGCACGAGGTGCTCGCCCGCTGTAAACTGGGCCTTGTCGCCGATGAGCGTGCGCCGCTCGGCTGCGTATCCCTTCGCGAGCAGGCCCGCTGTCGGTGGGTTGTCGATGGCCGCGTAGGCAATGCGGTCGGCCATGGCCAGCTTGGCAGCCTCGATAAAGCGATGCAAGGTCGGGGCGGTGTTGTGACCGAGGCCGGCCACGTCAAAGCCCTCCATGATGGCCAGCGTCTCCAAGTACTGGACAGCTTGGCAGGGCGGCGGCGGCGCAAAGACCTCGTAGCCGCGATAGTTGATGGAGATCGGGTCGGCGAAGGCCGGGGCAAAGTCGGCGAGGTCTTCTTGGGTAATTAGGCCGCCGGTCGCCTCCATATAGCGAACGATGCGGTCGGCAATCGCGCCCTTGTAAAAGGCATCCGCGCCCTCGGCAGCGACTTGGCGGAAGGTCTCGGCGAGGGCCTTTTGCACCACCACTTCGCCAGGCTCGGGGGCCGCGCCATCAAGTAGGTAGATGTCGGCACCAGTCTTGAAGCGGCGCAGGCTCGCGGCCGCCCCTGCGTAGAAATAGGCGTTCTTGACCGTGAGGGCGTAGCCTTGCTCGGCGTACTCAATGGCCGGAGCGAAGACGCGGGCGGCGTCCATCGAGCCGTAGCGCTCCAGCGCGGCCAGCCAGCCGCCGCAAGCCCCAGGCACTAGCGGCGAGATAGGGCCGTGCCCCTGTTTGTCGCTGCTGTCGTACAAGCCTAGGGTGGCCGCCCGCGGGGTGAGGCCGACGTAGTCGACGATCTTGTGCTCTTGGGCGCGGGCGCTGTAGATGTGCAGATAGCCGACGCCGCCAATGCCCGACATATACGGCTCGACCACGTTGAGCGCCGCGGCCGTGGCAATGGCCGCGTCAATGGCATTGCCGCCCTCCATCAGGATGCGCATGCCGGCGAGAGAAGCGAGGGGATGGGCTGAGGCGATCATGCCGCGGCGGCCCGTGGCAGTGCTGCGGTGGGTGGTGCCTTTGGCAGAAAAGGCCATTGGACGCAACTCCTTGCTATTTGTAAATTTGGCGACCGCCTAAAATAGGGCGAGTAACGTACAGCGTCAATCGAGGAGGCTACCTATATGAGCGACAAGACAATAGACCTGCGCAGCGACACGATTACCCTGCCGACCGAGGCCATGCAGGAGGCCATGGCCTGCGCGCCGTTGGGCGACGATGTGTACGGCGAAGACCCAACGGTCAATCGCCTGCAAGAATTGGCGGCCGAAAAAGTGGGCATGGAAGCCGCGCTCTACGTGCCTTCGGGCACGATGGGCAATGCCTGCGCCTTGATGACCCACACCCACTGGGGAGACGAAGTGCTCTTTGAGGAGCAGGCGCACATGTATTACTGGGAGGCCGGAACCTACGCCTCGCTCGCCGGACTGGCCGTGCGCACCGCGGCTGGCGAGCACGGCGTCATCACGGCCGACCAAGTACGCCAGACAGTCCGCGCCGACAACCCGCACTTTGCCCCGCTCAAGGTCGTCTGCATCGAAAACACCCACAACAACCACGCCGGCCACGCTTGGTCGGTCGCCGAGGTAGCTGCGGTGAGCGCTGCGTGCCGCGAACATGGGCTGAAACTGCACGTAGATGGCGCGCGCATTTTTAACGCCGCCCTTGCCGCGGGGACGACGGTCCCAGCATACACTCAGCACGTTGACTCGGTGATGTTCTGCGTCTCCAAGGGGCTGAGTGCGCCGGTCGGCTCGCTGCTGTGCGGGAGCAGGGACTTTGTCGAGCGGGCCTATCGGATGCGCAAGCGGCTCGGCGGTGCCATGCGCCAAGCCGGCGTCGTGGCCGCGGCCGGAATCGTGGCCTTGGAGCAGATGACCGAGCGGCTGGCCGAAGATCACGCGGTGGCGCGGGAACTGGCCGCCGGGTTGGGTGCCATTGAGGGCGTTGAGGTGATTTTCCCGCCGCGACCGACCAACATCCTCAAGGTGGATTTTGCGGCCTTGGGGTGGTCGGCGGCCGAGCTGGTGGCCAAGTGGAAGGCGCGGGGGGTGTTGTGCAATCCGCGGCCGCCGCACGGGGCGCGGCTGGTGGCGAATCGGCACGTGGGGCTAGAGGACGTGAGTTACGTGGTGGAGACGACCCGGGAAATGATCGGGTAGGGGGCCACTTGGCGCGTCTTTCGTCCATATCTCGATGCCTTTGGCTCGGCGTTTTTGGCGCGGGAGTTGCCGGAGGGGACGCCCTGAAAAACGCCGATGGCTCGTGGAAGTACAGCAATCACCTAATGGGAGAGACAAGTCCATACTTGTTGCTGCACGCGCACAATCCGGTCGAGTGGTACCCTTGGGGGGAAGAGGCCCTAGCGCGGGCCAAGGCCGAGGACAAGCCGATCTTTCTGTCGGTCGGCTACTCAACCTGCTATTGGTGCCACGTAATGGAGCGGCTGGTCTTTTCCGATCTCGAGATCGCAGCCCAGATGAATGCCAGCTTTGTCAACATCAAGGTCGATCGCGAGGAGCGGCCCGACATCGACCGCATTTACATGCTGGCGACCCAGCTAACCACCCGGCACGGCGGCTGGCCCAATTCGGTGTTTTTGACGCCCAGCCAAGAGCCGTTTTTCGCTGGCACGTATTTCCCGCCCAAGCCCTTGCCCGGGCGGCCTTCCTTTCCCCAAGTCTTGGACTTTATGCGCCAGCGCTGGCAGGACCAGCGCGAGCAGGTGCTCCAAGTCGCGGCCCGCTTGACCGCGGCCATCCGCGACTTGGAATCCGGGCAACAGATGGCGGCCGTGCCGCCTGATTCTCTGCTAGTAGCGCGAGTGCTAGCCGCTGTTCAGGGCCGGTACGACGCGATTAACGGCGGCTTCGGGGGCGCCCCCAAATTTCCCCCCAGCCTGCGCTTGGAGATGCTGATGGCCACGGCCGAGCGCTTTGCCGATCCCCAAGTACAGCGCATTGTTTTGCACTCGCTGGAGCGGATGGCGGCCGGCGGCATGTACGACCAAATCGGCGGCGGCTTCCACCGCTACGCCACAGACGCCGAGTGGCGAGTGCCGCACTTTGAGAAGATGCTCTACAACCAAGCTCACTTGTCGCGGCTGTACTTGCGTGCCTACGAACTGACCGGGGACGACCGCTGGCGGTGGGTGGCCGAGGACATTTTTCGCTTTGTCGCCCGGGAGATGACCGGGCCGGACGGGGCTTTTTACTCGGCCCTAGACGCTGAGACCGAGGCCGAAGAGGGCAAGTACTATCTGTGGAATGAGGGGGACCTAAAGGACGTATTGGGGCGCGAGGCGGAATTGTTTTGGGCCGTCTATGGGTTGGCCCCCATGCCCGAGGGCGAGGAGGGCGTCCTCTACGCGAAAACGCCGCTTGCCGCGGCCGAGCGGCGGGCGCAAATGGCCCTCGTGCGGCAGCGCGTCCTCGCGGCGCGGGCCGAGCGGCCCTATCCCCTCCTCGACGACAAGGTGCTAGCCGCTTGGAACGGCATGATGATCGAGGCGTACGCGCGGGGCTTCGCGGTCTTGGGCGATCCCGCATATCGCCGCGCGGCCGAGCGCGCGGCCGATTTTGCTCTCGAGCACCTGCGGCGCGAGGACGGGGGATTGTGGCGGGTCCATCGGCTGGGGGTTTCGCGGCAGGCGGCGTACCTAGACGACTATGCGTTTTTGGCGCGCGGGCTGACGGCATTGTACCGGGCGACTGGCGCGGCGCGGTGGTTGCAGGCCGCACGCGAGTTGAGCGCCGAGATGGTGGCGCGGTTTTGGGACGCAGAGGTCGGGGGGTTTTTCTTTACTGAAGCTAGCAACGCGCTCATCGTGCGCAGCAAATTCGCCCAAGACTCGGCCCTGCCTGCGGGCAATGCGGTGGCCGCCCACGCGCTGCTAGACTTGGCCGAACTGACGGGCCAAGCGCACTATCGCCGCCGGGCCGCGCAAATCCTGTCCGCTTTTGGCGGGGCCATGTGGGCGCAGCCCGCGGCCGCGGTGCATTTGGCGGCTGCGGCCGAGCGCCATCTGCAAGCGTCGCTGGTCGCAGCCGCATCAGCGGACGCCCAAGCGGATTCGCTGGTCTCCATGCGAGTTGAACTGCCCGCGCAACAGCCGGTGGCGGGCGAGGTTTTTGCCGTGGCCGTGCATCTGGACATTCGCCCGGGCTGGCACATCAACGCCAACCCGCCTTCGGGCGACTTGCTCATTCCCACCTCCCTGACGCTCAATGCCGACTGGCCGCTAAACTTTGCCCGCGTGCGCTATCCCACAGGCCGCTCGCAGGTCTTCCCGGCCCTAGCGGAGACGCTCTCGGTGTACGAGGATCAGGTCGCCCTGTGGGCGGATTTGTCGCTGCCCAAAAGTGCGGCCGGGACCGCGGGCGATGTGCGCTTCTTGGTCCAGTATCAGGCCTGTGACGAGACCCGTTGCCTTCCTCCGGCCGAATTGAGCCGTAGTGTGCGGGTGGTCGCAGCGCCGTGATCCAACGCACAGACATCCTCGGCTGTGGGGTGGGCGAGTTAGAGGCCGCCAAGATCCTCGCCCAAGTCGAAGCCCTCTCTGGCCCGCCGGAAGCGCGCTGGCGGGAGGCGGCCCGCTGCATTCTGCGGCCGGATCATCCCTTTGCCCTGCACCAGTTGCTCTATCGGGCAATCTACGGCAGCGCGGGTGGCCCGGTGTTTTTCCCCGAGCGCGCAGACATTGAGCACGCGCACATAACGGCACTGCGGCGCGAGCTCGGTCTAAATTCGTACGCCGCGCTCTTTGCGTGGTCAATTGCAGAACGGGAGGCGTTTTGGGAGCGGACGGTCGCCCGCTTGGGCATCCGCTTTCGCAAGCCATACGCGCAGCTTCTCGATCTGTCCCAAGGCATCGAAGCGCCCAAGTGGTTTGTCGGGGCCGAGATGAACATCGCCGAGAGTTGCTTTCAGGCCCCGGCCGATCAGACGGCCATTGTCTTTCAGCGCGAAGGCGGCCCACTTGAGCGGATGAGTTTCGCCATCCTAGAAGCCCTGTGCGACCGGGTCGCTGGCGGGTTGTGCGCGTTGGGATTTGGCCCCGGCGACCGGATTGCCGTGGCCATGCCGATGACAGCCGAGTCAGTGGCCATCTATCTAGGGATCATCAAGGCCGGTTGCGCGGTGGTGGCCATCGCCGACAGTTTCGCCCCCCCCCAGATCGCCGCCCGGCTGCGGATCGGGGAGGCCAAGGCCGTTTTTACGCAAGACGTGATTTTGCGCGGCGGGCGCGAGTTGCCCCTGTACCCGCGCTTAGTCGCCGCAGAAGCCCCGTTGGCAATTGCGTTGCCGGGGCGTATAGAAGGGTTGACGGAAACGCTGCGCCCCGGGGATCTGCGCTGGGACGAATTCTTGCAAGCCGACGCTGTGCCCGCGGCCGTGGCCTGCGATCCGGACGAGACGACCAATGTCCTGTTTTCATCGGGCACTACCGGCGACCCCAAGGCCCTGCCCTGGACCCATGTCAATCCGATCAAGTGCGGCGCAGACGCGCATTATCACCAAGATGTCCACCCGGGCGATGTGGTGGCTTGGCCGACCAATTTGGGCTGGATGATGGGGCCGTGGCTGATTTACGCCGCCTTTTTGAACCGGGCGACCATGGCGCTCTACTATGGCACCCCTACCGAGCGGGGCTTTGGGGAGTTCGTGCAGGCGGCTGGCATTACCATGCTCGGCGTCATCCCGAGCATGGTGCGGACTTGGCGCAGCACTGGCTGCATGGAGGGCATCGACTTTTCGGCGATTCGGGCTTTTAGTGCCACCGGGGAGTGCTCCAACGCCGAGGACATGCACTATCTGATGGCACTGGCCGGGTATCGGCCCATACTCGAATACTGCGGCGGCACCGAGCTGGCGGGCGGGTACTTGCTCAGTACGCAAGTTGAGCCGGTCGCACCCGCAACTTTTAATTCGGCGACGCTGGGGACGGACTTGGCGATTTTGGACGAGCACGGGCAGGTGTGCCAAAGCGGCGAGGTTTTCTTAGTGCCGCCCGCCATTGGGATGTCAACTCGGGTGCTCAACCGCGACCACCGCGAAGTGTACTACGCGGGCGTACCCAAGCCGGGCGGGGTGCCACTGCGCCGCCACGGCGACCAAGTCGAGCGGCTGGCCCCGGGCATGTACCGGGTCCACGGCCGCGCCGACGACGCCATGAACTTGGGCGGGATCAAGGTGAGTTCCGCCGAGATCGAGCGCGTCTTGAACGCGATGCCGGGCGTGGTCGAGACCGCGGCGATTGCCGTGCCGCCGCCGGGGGGCGGGCCGAGCCTGTTGGTGATCTTCGCGGTGCTGGAGGACGCCGGCAACTGCTTGCAACAGGCGATGCAGCAGGCGATCCGCCGGGAACTCAATCCACTCTTCAAGATTCACGAAGTAATAGTAGTGGAATCGCTGCCGCGGACCGCGTCGAACAAGGTGATGCGCCGGGTCTTGCGGGAGTGCTACGGAAGGAAACCACGTAGCCCCAGAGGCTAAACGAAAGGAGCATCCCATGCGACATGCCTATCTATCTGCTTTGCTGCTGCTGGCGGCGATCTATCCGGCTGAGGCTGGCCGCTACGACGATCCGCGCTTTCTCACCAGCCACCTCGTCTCCGGTGGGGTGGCCAAAGACGGCATTCCGGCCCTAACCAATCCCACCTTTGTGGCACCGGACGAAGTTGGCTACCTAGCCGAAGACGACGTGGTCATGGGAATCGTCATCAACGGCCAACCGCGTGCGTACCCACACAACATTGGCTGGTGGAACGAGATCATCAACGATCGCATCGGCGATCAGTCGGTCGTAGTGTCTTTGTGTCCGCTTACAGGGACCGGCCAAGTCTTCAACGCCACCGCTGGCGATGGCTCGCAGATCGAGTTTGGGGTCTCCGGTCTGCTGATCAACAGCAACTTGGTCATGTACGACCGGCGCGACGGCGAAACGCTCTACCCGCAGATGATTTACACGGCCATTAACGGCACTCGGGCCGGCGACCGCCTAGAGCTAATGCCGGTGGTGGAGACGACTTGGGCGCTGTGGCAGCGGATGTACCCCAGCACCACCGTGGTACAAGCCACCACGGGCTGGGAGCATTATAACTCGCGACCAGCGTACAACGAACAGCAATACACCTTCTATCCTTACGGCGACTACCGCACCAGCAACGAGTACCTGATTTTCCTACCCACGACCAACGGCGGCGGCTTTGATCAGCGCTTTGAGACCAAGGATCTAGTGTTGGGGTTGTGCCGCGGCGACCAGACCAAGGCGTACCCCTTCGCGCTGATGCCCGACCGGGCGGTGATCAACGATTTCGTCGGCAGCGATCCCGTAGTCGTCCTCTTCGACGCTGGGTCGCGCACGGCCTTGGCCTATTTCAGCCAGCTCGACGACACACCATTGAGCTTTTACGGAGTAGCGTCTGAGGGGCTGTTGCCGGTGGAATTTGTGGATGCGGAGACGGGTTCGCGCTGGAACATGCTCGGAGAAGCCGTCGCCGGGCCGCTCGCCGGGCGGCGGTTGGCGCAAGTCCCGGCCTACAACGCCATGTGGTTCGCCTGGACCGCCTACTGGCCCGATACTGCGGTCTGGCAGCCGGGCGAGGGGATCCTCAGCGCGGAGGACATCGCCGAGCTCACGGCCGTCGAGGAGGTACTTGACGCGACGCCGACGAGTTTTGCATTGAACCAGAACTTCCCCAATCCCTTCAACGCGCAGACCCTGATCCAGTACGAGCTTCCCGCTGATGGGCAGGTGCGGCTCGGCGTGTTCAACGCCGCAGGGCAGCGGGTGCGCTCGCTGGTGGCGGGCTATCAGACGCACGGGTTGTATCTCCAAAGCTGGGACGGGCGCAACGACGCCGGGGCGCAGGTAGCGAGCGGGGCGTATCTGTACAGGTTGGAGATGCCCGCGGCAGGGTTTAGCCAGACGCGAAGGATGACGTTGGTGCGTTGATTTTTTGAAAATTACACGGGCGGCGGCCCCCCACCTACGCCCCTGCTCTAGGCCGCTGGCAGCACGGGTCGTTCCACGTATTCGACGTAGAGGCGCTCCAAGTCGGCTTCTTGGAATTCGTCGCGGGTGAGCGTCTTGACGAGGTGCCCCTCGACCATGATGCCCAGCCGGTCGGCGATCACGCGCGCACGGAACACGTCGTGGGTGGTCATCCATATCGCCTTGCCCTCGTGACGCAACTCATCCAACAGCTCCAAAAACTCGGCCCCGGACTTGGGATCGAGCCCGGACGTCGGCTCGTCAAGTAGCACGATGCGGGCGTCCTTGGCGATGGCAATGGCAATGCCCAGCTTCTGCCGCATCCCCTTGGAAAACGTCTTGACCCGGCGGTCAAACGCCTCCGGTTGCAAGCCCACGCGCGCCATGATTGGGTCGTAGTGGGCGGCGTCTTGGGACGGCTGGCCGCTCAAGCGGGTAAAGAAATCCAAGTTCTGCCGCGCGCTGAAGTTGCCGTAGAGCATGACGTTTTCCGAGACATAGGCCACGTGCTTTTTGGCCTCTAAGGGCTGCTCGGTGATGTCGATGCCGCACAGCTTGACCGTGCCTTTGGTGGGTTCGGTGAAGCCCAACGCGACCATCAAGGTGGTGGTCTTGCCCGCGCCGTTGGCCCCGAGCATGGTGAAGACCTCGCCTTCTTGGATGGTCAGGTTGAGGTCGGTGACGGCTTTGACGTCGCCGTAGTGCTTGGACAGTCCGATGATTTCCAACATGATGCGATCCTTTCGCTTGAGTGATTCGTGGTCAGTGGTCAGTCCCCCCCCGCTCTGCGGGAAGGATTGGGGCTGGTCACTGGGCACTGGTTTTGTACAACTCGCTTTGGAGCGCACGCCCCAGTAGCCGCCGCAGCTCTTCGGCTGCGAGGACGTAGGCCAAACGCTCGGTGAAATAGCTCTGCTCGGCCACGTTGACCGCCACCCGCTGGCGGCGCAGGTCGTCGAAGTTGAGGTTGCCCATGGCGTTTTCAAACAGCTCTTCGGCCGTGTCCAAGCGCTGGCGGGCAACATCGGCGCGCCGACGCAGAATCTGGGTGTTTTCCCGCCGGCTTTGCAAGGCGTAGAACGCTTCGACCACGTCCAGTTCAATTAAGTGGCGGGTCTCGTCGCGGTCTTGGCGCAGCTCGGTAAGCCGCGCCCGCTCCTCGGCCGACTGCGCCAAGCGCCGCCCGCCTTGGAACAAAGGCAGCGACACGTTGGCCATCACCCGCCAGCCTTCGCCCCTGTCCAGCGCCGGGTCCAAGCCCCGGCTGGCCAGTGCGCGGCGCCCGGACCCCACCACCTTCCACGTCTGGCCGTTGCCGCTCCAATGCAAGCCGAGATCGGTGTCTTGGAAATCCTTGGTCAGGTGCAGGCCGACGTGGGGCAGCCATTGCCAGAACACGCTGCGCGCCTGCTGCTGCTGTTGGCCGATTTGCCAGACCAGTTCGGCCAGATGCGGTCGGTTGGCGTGGGCTTCCTCGATGAGGGCGGGCAGGTCCGCTTCGCTGGGGTTGAGGAGCGGCAGGTGCTCGTAGGGCGGACCAACGATCTCAATGGCGCGCAGCGAGCGCTTGCCCACCAGGCCGATCGCGGTGAAAAGCTGTAGATGCAGGGCGCGCAGGGTGCGCTGGAGGTGGTTGATGCGCGCCTGCTCCTCCAACACTTCTAACTCGGCCTCGTGTAGCTCCACCGGCCGCGCCAAGCCGGCGTCAAGGCGCGTTTGCACCCGCTCCATTTTGGCGCGGAAGTACGCGAGCAACTCATCGCGGCTGGCGATTTCGTCGCGGGTCAGCAGCAGGCGGTAATACGCTTGCCGCACCTCGCTATCGACGGCGATGATGGTCTCGCGGTAACGCGCCTTGGCCGCTTGCTCTTGGTGCTGGGCGGCAAAGCGCGAGGCCGTGGGGGCCCCGTAGCGCACGAGCTCTTGCTGGGCTTCTAAGAATAGCTCGCGTTGATCGGCTTCCGGCGCATTCGCGGCGGCCAATTCGCGGCGCTCGTACTCGGCGTTCAGGCCGAGGGTCGGCAGCTGTTCGGCGTAGTCGAGGCGGGTGCGCGCCCGCGTCTGGTTCCAGCGGGCGTGCGCCGCCTCCAGCACCGGGCTATGCTGGCCGGCGGCGCGCTGACACGTCGTGAGGTTCCACTCCTCGGCCGGGGCCATGCTCGCCCAGCAGCAGAGGGCGGCTAACGTCGATCGATAAGTAGTCATCGCTTGCTCCATTGCACGGTGAAGACGGCCACGCCCAGCACGATGGTCACCAGCAAGAGCACCAACCCGGTGATGCCCCAAAACGACCCATCGCTCTTGATGTTGATGTTGACGGTGCGCTCAACCGACTCGACCCACTGCCCCTTGTGCTGGGTGCTGGCACTGGTCTTGACTTCGTAGCGGCCGATTTCCGCGCTGTGGACCGGCCGCACGGTCAGCGTGGCCTCTATTTCCTCACGCGGGGCGATCTGGGCGATTTCCGGCGGCTCAAACGCGACCTCCCAGCCCGGCGGCGACAGGGCTTGCAGGCGGATGTCGAGCAAGGCCACTGTGCCGAGGTTGCGCACCTGCCAAACGGACTGGGATTCGCCTTCGCCATTGACCGACAGGTCGAGGTTGAGGGTGGTCAGTTCCAGTTCGGCGCGGCCGGTGGGCACCAGTTGCAGTTGCTCGTAGCCAATGCCGAGGGCCTGCCAGCGCGCCGGATCGGCCGCGGCCAACGCCTCGGCGTCCACGGTCTTAGGCTCGTAGGCCAGCACCGAGAACAAGATCGGCTGATCGACGGCAAAGCGCTCGGCCTGTTCGGGGACGAACACGTTGAGGATCAGCGATTCGCTGGAGTGGTCGCGGGAAAAGCGCAGCCGCGACAGGTTGCGATCCCCGCTCTCAAACGCCCAGCGGAAGTCGTCGGGCAGGCCGTGCGCCATCAGTTGGAAGATCTTTTCGTCTTCGGCCAGCCGCTCCAAGTGCAACTCGTAGGCCACCGCATTGCCCAAAGCGCCTTCTTGGGAAAACTGGGTGGCGTACACGCGCACCACGTCGCGGGCGGACGCCTTTTCGAGGTGAATGACGTGGTCGTCGGTGCGGTTGAGGTATTGCAGTTGCACGGTGAGGTCTTCGACCTCGGGACGCTGCAAGCCGACCTCGACTTCGACGGCCTCGCCGAGCGCCAGCACCGGGATGTGGACTTGGTAGGGCTGGCCGACCATGACGTGATCGGCGAGGATGGTGACGAAGATGTTGTTGACCTGCAACAGGGAGGCCGCGTCTTGGTCGAGGCCGTTGATGGCGTAGCGCCGGCGCGCCTGATCGACCATTTGCGCCAAGTGGAGGTCAGAGTCGTTGCGCAGGGTGAGCCGCACGCGAACCTTGTCGCCTTCGACGCCGTACTTTTGGCCGTTGACGACCGTCAGGTGGGTGGCGTCGCTGAGGGAGTGGAGGAAGGCGCGCTGGAGGTTTAAGTCGGCGCGTTGTCGCTCTTGGCGGGTGCGCTCAAACCGCTCGCGGGCAAGGCGCAACTCTTGGCCGGTGACCACGCCGCGCTCCTTGAGGCCGATCATCTGATCGTGTTCGATTGCGACTTCGGCTTCGCGCGCTTTGGCCTGTTCCAGCGTCAAGTGGGCCTCTTCGAGGTCGAGCAAGATGCGCTGCTGTTCCTTGGTCAAGGTTTCGGCATGGGCCACGAGGGCGCACAGCAGCAGGCCGAAAACATAGAAGAGCGAGGACATGGCGAACTCCTTTCTAGAGGATGCTGGCGCACAGCGAGGAACGGTAGGCCAGCACAGGTTGTGGCTTCTGCTTAGTTAATAGCAAGCATCGTGCCAAATAGTAGCCAGCGAGCGACGATCGCGCCGATTTATTTGCTTTTACGATTCATAAATTACTGTTAAATAATGTCTTATAAAGAGTAAAATAAAGTTCTCGCCGATCGCTCAGACCCTTTGCGATGCCTTCTTAACGCGCTAAAAGTGCGCGGATATATCGCACAAGTGCGTCGAATCATCGCTTTTGATGCGTCTAAACATCGCAGGGGCGCACCTGTTGATTGCGGCGTAGGGCTTCTTCCGTTGAACGTTTCCGTTGCCTGCTGAGGCCGGAAGGAGGGGTGAAGAATCGCAGATAAGTCGGCGGTTGGTGCGGGTTGACGGACAGCGGGAGTTTTGGCACGGAAGCGGGCAGCTCGCTTTTAAGGCGTTTGGGTCAAGCGGCCATGGCCTTAATAACCGCTTAGCTCTGCATTGAGGCGCGCCGCCGCCACCCATTCGGCGACCTTTAGACAATGCTGGTCCGCAACCACGCCCGGTAGGCCAGCATGTAGGTGAGCGTGGCGAAGAAGAATAGACCGATGACATCGACGACCGCGTGCCGCAGCAAGGTCGTCGCCGACAGGTTCTCGGTGAAAATCGGCAGGGTGTCGGGGTCGATTTTCTGCCGCGACAGCCCTTGGGCGACGAGGGGGATGTGCATGCTTTTGGGATCGTCGCGGTCGCGGGTGAGCATGGTCTGCTCAAACTGCTGGACAAAGGTGCGCGCCTGCTCGACAAAGCTTTTGTGGCGCGCCAGTCCGGTGCCGGCGAGCGCCTCCATGCCGTACTGAAAGCAGCCCATTGGCGACAGACGCACGATGTGGCGGGCGTTTTCGACCTCGCCGAGGCTGTGAGCCAAAAAGCGGTTTTCGCGGTCTTGGTGAAACTGGCGCACGGCGCGTTGGGCGTCGGCCAACTGGCGCACTTTTTCGGGGTTTCTCAGATCGCGGTTCCGCAAACTGTTCTTAAGGTGAATGAGTCTTTGGCGCGCCGGCGTGTTTTTCTTTGCGAAGCCATGCCCCAGCACCAGTTCCTCCTCGAATTCGCTGACCAACACGCGGGCGGCCAGTGCGCCGCCGGTGGCCGGCCAGAGCAGCACCCCGCAAGTCCACAGCAACAGCACGCCCACTAAGCTGGAGCGCGTGGTGCTGCTCCGTATTGACACCCACAGCCCCAAGCCGACAAAGCAGGCCAGATACAGCAGCGACAGGCCGACCATGCCGACCAAGCGCCCGGCCTCGACCAGACCCAAGTTCATCTGCGAGAGTGCGAGGACGATGAGCAAGTTGACGACAATGGCGAGGCTGAGCACGAGGGCGAGAGCCAGCATCGCGCCGAGGAACTTGCCCAGCAGCAGGGTGTGGCGCGGCAGGCTCTGCGCCATGACCAGCTTGAGGGTGCCGCGCTCTTTTTCGCCGATGAAGGCGTCAAAGGTGAACAACAAGGCCATGAGGCTGAGCAGGCCGCCGATGATAAAGACCCAGTCGATGGCTTGCGTTTCGAGCAGTTGGCTGGCCTTGGGAGCCCAGATGTCGATGATGTCCCAGTAGATGAGTACAAAGGGATCGTAGAATGTGGTGCCACCGTAGGTACTTTCAAAGCTCTGGGTCCACAGGCGTTCGGGCAGGGCGTCGTTGGCCCCGGTGGCGCAGAACATGAGGGGGCTGGGTTTTTTATAGAGGTACTTTTGCCCGGAGTGGAGGATCAGCTTCCACAGGCCGCGTTGGGCGTGGCTGCGGCCAATTTCTTGCTCGGCTTGGACTTGCTGGAGATAGTGGTCGCGCCGGAACTCGTACGAGCCGCCGACAAAGCCGAGGGCGTTGAGCACCATGAACCCCACCGTCAGCACGAGGGCCAAGCCAAAGCGCAGGCTGAGGAGGTGATCGATCAGTTCGCGTTTTACAATAGCGGTTAGCATGGGGATGCCTCCTTCTGTTGGGTCGCTCACATAGCGTCGTAGCGGGCGAAGCACCGATTGGCGACGACAAAGAGCACGGCCGCATACAGCCCTAGGACCGTTAGGGCTGGCAGGGCGTGACTCAAGCTCTCGCTGACCGTCCAGCCGCGCTCGTGAAATCGCGGCAAGTCGCGCAGGTCGGCGCGCCAGCCGGGATCGTCGTTGAACCACTCGCGGGCGCCAAATGCATCGCGGTCCTCAAGGAAGGTGATGACTTGCCCGCGATAGGCGCGCACTTGGTCGATAAAGTCTTCGTATTCGCGTTGGCTGGTGCCGGCGAAGATACTGGCGGCTTGGGCGTATGCGCCGGCCGGCAGGAGGCGTTGGAGTTGGGCGTTGAGTCGTTGGATGCGGCGGGGGAAGCCTTCGAGCAGGGGGGCCTTCTCGTTCCAAGCGCGCTGGGCGTACTGCAAGCGCAACCGCTCGCCGGTGCGGACGATGTCTTGGAACTTCGCCAGCGCGGGCGAATCGGCGACATTCGATAGGTAGAGTTGGGGCGTCTGCCCGTCTCTTATAGAGTAGCTTCCTCCATAAGCGGATAACGTTCCGCGTTCCCGCGTCGCGGGGAGCCGTTTGACCATATTTGTGGGAAAGTACTGGGTCTGGCCGTGCGCCCGTGCGAGATCCGTGACCTCCTGCTCGAACTCTTTCCACACTTGCGCGGCTTGGTGGTGGGCTTGGGCATGCTTTTCGCCCATGTTGGCCTGCTCGTTGAGCAAAGCTGAAATGCTGTTGGGCAGCCCAATCGCCAGCAGTGCCCACGCGAATAGCGCGTAAATCAAGCTGGTCGCCGAGCGGTGCGTGGCGCACGAGATCGCCAGCCCAATCAGGTAGAATACCAGCAGGTACAGCAGCGACAGCGCGAACAGCCAGCCCACCCGCACCCACTCGCCGATCCCGACTTCGATGTTCTCGGTGCCCAACAGCAAGATCGTCAGCAGGATAAAGCCCAAGGCCGTTGGAATGGCCAGCGTGGTCAGGCCGGCGAGGACTTTGCCGGCGAGGACTTGGGCGCGGCTGACGTTGGTGGTCAGCATCAGCCGCAGGGTGCCGTCCTCCTTCTCGCCGGAGACGGTCTCGCTGGCGATGAGAATGGCCAGCAAGCCGAGCACGAGTTGGAAGATGTACACCATGTCGAAGAAGGCAAAGAGGGCGAGGTAGGGATTGCTCGACTGAAAGGGCGAGACCTCCTCGGCTTGGTAGGGCACCTCGAAGAGGAGCACTTTGACGGCTTGTCCCAACTGTCGTTCGGCTCCTTGGGCGAACACTTGTAGGGGGCGCGGCAGTCGTAGGGCCCGTGGAGCGGCCTTGGGTATGGTCTCGTTGGGTGTGCTTAACTTGTCGCTACCCAGGGCCGAATAATAGGTGATTTCGTGCAGTTTGCTGTCCTCAACGGCTCGCTGTATGAGGTAGCTGGCCTTTTTGTGGACATAGGCCTGAGTAGAGAGTACGCCGTTGGCGATGATGAGCACCACCGCGAGGGCGGTGCAAGCGGCGAAGCGCTGGCTGAGCAGATGGCTGAGCATCTCTTTTTTGAACACAATGCCGATCATGGTGCGGCTCCTAGATTGGAAGCGGCCTCCGAGCCTAGCGTGGAGGCCGCTTCGCTCGCTTATGGAATAGTGTGGGTTGTTGCTTGCGGCACGGTGAGGAGATTACATGAAGTTGAACAGAAGAAATTGATGCGGCACACCATGGCTGAAATAGACCTCTACATGGCGCCACATAGCCTTCTCGGGATCCCAAAGTAGCCGAAAAAAGGTAGGAGTGCGCCCTGGTGTCTCAAACGTGGTGAACTCTTCGGGCTCTTCAACGATGAACATGATGTCGGCAAAGACCAGAGGTGTGCCGCCTTGCAAGCGCTTTTCGACTTCTTCCCGTAGTTTGATGAACTCAAAGAACACGTTGCCCTTGGGAAGCATGCCATGAGTCTCAAGGTAGGACTTATAGCTAGCGTATTCCTCCTGCATCTCAAACACCTTGAACGCGCTGTCGAAAAAAGACACGTTTGCAAAGAAATAGTCGCGTTTCGCCATATTGAGCATGACCTTGTGAAAGCTTTTGAAGAAAGCAGAGGGCGTGTCGGTATCACCTTCTAGGACTCCCTGACTCTTGGTCTCCTTTTTCACCTGCTCTATCAGGTCGGAGTTATTAGCACCCTCTCGCATGTAAAATGCAACGGCGAGACTATCGCTACCCGAAACCGAAAAGGCGACCAAGAGATCGTAGAGCCAATCGCGTAGACCGGCTTCTTGCTCCAGATCAATGGCAGTACCCAAGTCAACGGGGATGGACTCTATGGCATTCCGCAATTCATCGCCGGCCTCGACCTTCATCATCTCTTGACCGTGGATATAGTCGTAGAAGACTTGGAGGCTGTCGGATGAAAAGCCGCCGTACTGGGGCTTAGGCTCGGCAGCACTGGAGATGCCGTACCAGATGGTGATCAGGGCGAAAATGGCTAAGGATTGCATGGTGTTCTCCTTGTTTTTGATAGGTTATTGTAGGCGGTGAGTGGTCGGCTGGGTTGCCCTTGGGTAGCGGCGAGTAACCTCCGAGGTGAAGCCCCAAGCCAGTTTAGACGATGTGCTTCATAAGCGTTCCCTCCTTTCTGTTGTGGGTTGTTGCTTTTGTGGGCATTATCGCAATTATCGTGCCAATGAATGGCCAGCGGGCGATAATCGCGCCGCTTCCTTTGATTTTATACATCCTAACTACCTGTTATACAATACGTTATAAAAAGAAAATTAATTTTCTCGCCCGCCTCTCAGGCTTTTTGCGACGCTCGCTTGACGCCCCAAAAATGCGCGGATATATCGCATAAGTGCGTCAAATCATCGCGCTAATGCGACTAATCATCGCACAGATTGGTTGGTGCGGAATGAGCGGAGAGTAGTTACTATGCTGACATCTTAGGTATGGGATGCTTCGCCGCGCTCCGCATGACATCGGATAGCACAGTGCCAGCACCTGTCCTGCTGAGCGGAGCGCGGAGTCGCTTCACCCGTAGCATCAGTCAGTAAGAAGGGAAGTTGCTGTTGAGAGCTATGCTCGGCCTTGCGGTCGCCAGCGACAGCACCGCTCAGGTCGAGTAGGGTACGCGGAGCCGTTTTCAGCGCACCCCTTCCTCCCAAGACGGCAAGCTCAAACCGTCCTGATCCCAGACAATTTCGCCGGCCCGCAGGGTCATGCGGCCCTCTATCTTTTGGCTGCCTTGCAGGGTGCTGCGGGTGGCATCGACAAAGCCAAAGCGGCCTTGGTGGATGGCCAGCACGGCTACATCGGCTTCAGCACCTACGCTCAGGTGGCCCAGCTCGGGCCGGCGGATGACTTCGGCCGGGCGCTGGGTTGAGCGGTAGATGACCTCTTGCAGCGGCATCCCCAAGGCCAGCATTTTCGACATGGTGATATTCATGGTGGCATTGGGCAGCAGGCGGCTGCGGCGGTGCAGATCGGTGCTGATGGTATCGGGTGGGAAGCCTTGGGCCATGGCCGGCACGGCAAGGTGGAAGCGGAAGGAGGCATTGCCGTGGCCCAAGTCGAAAATCACGCCGCGCTCGCGGGCCTGCCAGACGAAGTCGAAAATGCGGCCGTCGTCGCCGAGCATGGGCGTGCGCATGGAATAGCAGTGGGTGTGGATGTCGCCGGGGCTGTAGCGGGCGAGCAGCTCGGGGTAGGTACGGGTGGGTTTGGGCGAGAAATCGACCATGACAATGGTGCCGGCCCGCCGCGCCGCCGCCATGGCCCCGCCGGTCGATTCCCAGCCCGGCCCGCCAAAATGGGCCGATTTGACCCCGACGATGTGCTCGGGGTAGCGCTCGACTGTTGCAGCGCAGGGAATGGGGTCCATATCGGTGGTGTCCTGCTCGGGGGGGCCGGTCATGCCAGCACCGACGATGTTGACAAAGGCGAGGACGCGGGTCGTGGACTGGTCTATGATGGTCTCTTTGAAATCGGCAAAATCCTTGTACCCAGCGCCGCCGGTATCGACGCAGGTGGTGACCCCGTGCGGCAGGTTGTGGGGGTCGGGGAAGAGCCAAGCGTCAAAGCCGCCGTACACGTGCAGGTGGATGTCGATGAGGCCGGGGGTGACGTAGAGGCCGGCGACATTGGCTTGTCGTTGTGCGGTGCCGGGCAACTGCGGCCCTACGGCGGCAATTTTGCCGTCTTTGACGGCGAGGTCGGCCGGGCCGTCAAGGTTGTTTTTGGGGTCAATGAGGTGGCCGTTTTTGAGTAGGACATCGTAGTGTGGGGACATGGTGCTCCTGTCAGTCGCCGGGGAAGTGCCCTTGGTACTCCAGCCCTAGTAGCTCCCGAGACCGGGCCACATTGCAGTACGTATCCGCGTCTGGGTGACTGGCCGTGTGCATAATGTCGAACTCGATAGTCGCGGATGTGAGTGCCAAGTGGCAGGCCTCGGCCAGATCGCGTCGGCAGACCCAGCTAACGCCGCCGCGGGCGGGGTGGCCGTCTCGACTGATGCCGAGTCTGCTGTCGCCGATGCTACAGGGCCGGAAAACAATGATCCGCAGCCCATAGGCGTCGTGGAACTGGCGGCACATTTCCTCCTGCAGGCGCTTTGAGATGCCGTACAGGCTTCCTTCCTTGCTGCGCACCTCCGACGACAGGAAAACGCCGTCTGGGTGCTGCACGACGCAGGAACCCATGTGTACCACTCGTTTGAGCTTGTGGCGACGGGCCGACTCCAAGACATTCCACATTCCCTTGAGGTTGATGAGAAAGGGGTTCACATCAACTTCGGGCGGGTTCTCGTAGCCGAAGTAAGCGGCTAGATGGACGACGCCGTCCATGCCTTCCAAGGCCCTGTGGACGGCGTGGAAGTCGGCGATATCCCCGTAGAGTTTTTCTCCCTCCCAGTCGCCGTCGAAGCGGCGGTAGGTCGCATAGGCTTCGGGGCTGTAATCGAAGGCGCGCACTTGGTGGCGACCGGCGAAGTTTTCCAGCACGGCCCGGCCGACCCACCCGGCGGCACCCATAATGGCCACTTTCACGAGCACTCCTCCTGAGACCGGCGGCCGGTGAGCGGCGCCGCAGTCATTCGCTGTACACCGCCTCGAGCAGGCCTCTCATGTAGCCGATGGCGTAGAGACGCTCCATTGAGTGCATATCGACGAAGTCTTTGTAGGTTAGTTGCGGGAAATGGTCGGGGCGGGCGACCCCCTCGTACCCAGTGTCGCGATAGGCCCTGACACAGGCCGCCATGTCGTGCTTGCCGTCGTCGTGGAAGGCCTCGTCGAACTTCTCCGGTGTGCCCCTGATGTCGCGGAAATGGACGAAGTGGATCTTTTGCTGCTCGCCGAAATGGCGAATGACGCCGGGCAGGTCGTCGGTCATGAGGCCGAAGTTGCCCTGACAGAGGCCGATGCCGTTTGCCGGGCTGGGAACGAGATCGACCATCTTCTGGTAATTCTCAACGCTGCTGATGATGCGGGCGATGCCTTGGATCGGCGACAGGGGCGGGTCGTCGGGATGCATGGCGAGCTTGACGTTCGCCTCTTCGGCGACCGGGACAACGCGCTCGAGGAAGTATTGCAGGTTGTCCCACTGGTCCGCCTCGGTGACTTCGCCATGCTCGCCTGCGGGGTGGGCTTTGTTGAATTCCTCGAGGTCGAAGCCGGTCACCTTGGCACCGCCTCGCGTCGGGATTGCGGACGACGTGCGAATCACGGAGAGAATCGGCATCCACGCAGGGCACCACACTGGGATGCCGACCGCCCCCATGTTGCGGATGAACTCGCAGACGACGGCGATCTCTTCGTCGCGCCCCGGCTGGGCCAGCTTGATCTTTTCCATGGGGGGACGGCTTTCAATGACCGCTAGCTGATAGCCGTTTTGCTCGTACTGGGTCTTGAAACGAGCTAGGGACTGGCGGCTGAACGGCTGCGCTGGGTGGTCGATCGGTTTATCCGCTAGCGGCGCGAGGCCAAAGGTGCCGACGGCATGCTCGACGCCGCACTGGGCCCCAAAGGTCGATACGGCGCTGGCGTCTGGTCCGAGTGCCAAAGCGATTTTCATGCCTCATCCTCTCTTTCTATTTTGTGAATAACGGCGACACTGTCTCCGTCAAGCCACGCCTTTTAGGGCGCTGTGGACGGCAGCAGGGTTTCAGGAAGTTTCGTAGGGTCCAAGAAATCGGTTCCCATCGAAATGGATGATATGCGTTGGTGTTTCCGCAACCCATACCTCAGTTTCCCAAGAGATCTCAGTTATATACTTTCCCATTGTCGTGCGATCCGGAAAGGCCGTAACATATACTAAACCGGGTATAGCCTTGGCAAATAACGTAGAAAGTTCACGGTGTCTTTTGCTATTTACAGGCCCATGGGTTGTCACAGCCTCAATTAAAAAAAGCCAATTTTTCTCCTGATAATAGAGCACTACGTCCGGCATTTTGCCATGTTCATCTACCTCAACTCCCAGTTCCAACAACCTGCTTTGTTGCAAGTAGCCGATTTTGCTTCCCGTATCGCCCACGTAAATCACTTTGCTTCCTGGGGCATATCGAGGAGCGAATTCGACGATAATATCTTTAATCAGCTTGCTGTGTGTACCAGGAGTGAGAGCAATTTCGTAGTCCTTTTCAACCTCTACGGGGATCATCTGCATTCTTCGCTGCATCGCATAAAGTTGAGCTAGGGTTTCTCGTTCTTCTAAATATGAAGAAAGAGTTTGGTTCCACTGGTCTGTTCCATAGGTGAGAATGACTGCAAAAATTTCCGCACTGATCTGATAACATGCTTTGGGACTATTTACGGGACGACTTGGTTCGTCTGGGTTATACAGTGCGATGCCCGCTTCGACAAATTGGTGCATGGTTTGACGGCGGAAAGTTTCACGAGTATTGGGCGCGTACTCTTTGCCGTAGAAAGCCCGACAAAATTCCATGATAGGGGTGATACCCATCAGTGGTTGTTCCAGTTCTTGCCAGCTTCCATCTGGTTTGAGGTTCAAAATGGCAAGCAGTGTCAGTGCGGAACGTTCGTTTTGCTGGCCTCTGGGAAGGCCGAAGTTCCGCAAGAGATTTAGTGCATCATCTATTTTCTGCTGCGCTTGGATTGGATCAATCATGGATTTCTTTCCCATTCTACTGACTTCTTGGTTGACCAGATGATCGATATCTTTTTGTAACGGAATCTTATCTTTGGCCAGAGAACCAAATTTGGCTAAGGTCTCTAGGCTTGGATAATGAATTGCCCTGAGATCTGCAGAATTGACTTGTGTGTGGCCATTAAATTGGCGGAAGTATTTATCGACTAGGGTGCAATTTAAATAGACGGCCAGCCCCAAGGCTATCTCTTTAGATAATCCCTGCTTTTGTCGATGGAATACGTTTAGGTGATTTTCAAAGCCGACTTTACGGGCAGGTAGGGATGAATCGTAGATTGCTGCTACAATGCGCCTTCGTTCTTCTTTGGCAGTAAAGCGTTTGGTCACCACATAGTGGCCATTATTAGACCAAAGCCACTTTTCAGAATCAGATGTAATAGTAATAGCATTGGGCTTCTTCCCATCCTTGGGCCATGTCAGTCCATCGGCATCAAAATGGGCAGGATAAAGCAAGGGTGCCGTACCTGGCTCGGGTTTCTGGCGCAAATGTTCTTTCAGTCTAAAATCTACTAGGGGACCAGTGGATATTTCGATGCCTAAATCTTCTAGCGCATAATTAAATACTGAAATCCGATCTACTACATGCTGTTCAAAATCAGTAGTGGCTATATGGATAAATTTCTCTGGATCGTCGGGTTTGACAACGCTGGTATAGGGGGCCGTCCTCTGGGTCATATCCTCTACGATCATTTCTCCGCACTCCTTGGAGAATTCTACACTATGACTTGAGGTGATTCTGACAGTTCCTAAGGCAGCTCCTTTTACCGCATGGAAGATTATATTTTCCTGCAGTACCTCATCGTCCTTAAATGCACGAGCACGAGATTCAAATACATGAAAACGCTTGATCGTCATCTGTTCGAGTAAAAATCTGCGAAAAGATTTGAAGTACGGACCATTACAGAACGAACGAGGTACGATGGCTACAAGCTCACCCCTTGGTCTTAGCATCTCGATAGCGATTGTTAGAAATCCTGCATATAAATTTGAGATTTCTACACCCACGTCTTGCAGCCATTTTCTATGTGGAGAATTGGAACGGATTTTTTTATAGGGAGGGTTCATGATTACATGCGTGAAGGATTCCTTAGCTGGAGGACACTGAAATAGGTCATTTGCCAGTTGTTTCGCTCCTTCTTCGATAAAATCTCCAATTTCAATTCTCTCTTGAAGGTCGATTCCGTTGTCTTGGCACAGCCGGCGACAGTGGGTAAGCGTAGATTGTAGATACTCAATCATCGTCGGCTCTAATTCGTAAGCCTTGATATAAATCTTCTGGAGGTGAGTAGTACGAGAGCAAAATTCCTCAACAAAAGCGGCTGTTAAGGAACCAACTCCGGCACCGGCATCCAAAAGGCGGATCTGACCGTACTCGACAGCGTCAAAAAATGAGGCCATAAACCGAGCAATGGGGGCAGAAGTCAGAAACTGCCCCATTTCCCAACGTTTCTTGGGAACTAATTTCCGGGATATATCCAAGCGATAGCTTTCTGCTAGTTCGGTTGCAGATGCAGTCTCGCTTTGACTTAAGTTGATACTATTCATAAATGTTTAAAGAATTGGTGCGAGAGGGAATGCCCTTAAATTTAGGGCGTCCTATTGAGCTGATTCTCGTTTTTGCTGAGCAAGATACGGTCGCGTCAAAATTAGGCGATTGGGGAAGGCGGGTCAACGATCTTCATAAGCACTCTTCCGCTATACAGTCCTCTTTCAAGGCGGCTTGCCCTTTACATCCCTAGGGTCATAGATTGACCAGAGCATTTAGCGTCCCCATAACGACACTCAGGAGCTTGTCATCCATGACTGACCCGATCAAAATCGCCGTGCTGGGCATGGCCCACGACCACTTGTGGGGCAACCTCAGAGAACTAGCCGCTCAGGAAGGAGCCCTTCTCGTGGGCGGTGCCGACCCCAACCCCGCGCTGCAAGACCGCTTCCGCGAGCGCACGGGCTGCGACGAGGTGTACGGCGAGTACGAAGCCCTGCTCGACGCGCAAACCGCGGACGCGGCCTTCGTCTTTTCGGCCACCGCGCATCACGCTCCCATCGTCGAGCTGTGCGCGGCCCGGGGCCTGCACGCGATGGTCGAAAAGCCCATGGCCGCCACCCTCGAACAAGCCGACCGCATGCTGACTGCAGCCCAGCGCCACCAGATCGGTCTGATGGTCAACTGGCCCACGGCTTGGTCGCGGCCCTTGCACACGGCTCACCGCCTCGTCGGGGAAGGGACCATCGGGCGGCTGTGGCAGCTCACTTGGCGCGGCGGCCACTGCGGCCCGGACGAATTGGGCTGCTCGGACGAATTCTGCGGCTTCCTCTTCGATCCCCAGCTCAACGGAGCCGGAGCCTTCAACGACTACAGCGGGTACGGGGCCAGCCTGTGCGTCCACTTTTTGGGCCGGCCGCACAGCGTTGTAGCCATGGCCGGCCGCCTGCTCAAGACCCACCTGCCGGTTGACGACAACGGCATTGTGCTGCTGCGCTACCCCCACGCCCTGTGCCGCTTGGAAATGACTTGGACCGAAGCCGTGCCGCACGTGCCGCCCCACGACGTGGTGCTCTACGGCACCGAGGGGACTATAGTAGTGGGGAATCAGGTGACGGTGTACACCCGCCAGAACCGAGAGGGAACAGAGGCGGAGCTCGACGAATTGCCCGCCCCCCAGCGCAATGCGGCCGCTCACTTCCTCCACTGCATCCGCTCGGGCCAGTCGCCCCAAGGCACGACCCATGCCACCCAATCGCGCCACGCCCAAGAGATTATGGAAGCCGGCCTGCAGGCGGCCACCTCGGGCGTGGAGGTGAGCCTGCCCATTGAAGGCCATTTGTTCCGCGCATGAAAGGTGCGTCGCTGGCCACCAACGGCACCTTCAACAGCGCGGAAGGTATTCGCTAACTCGACAGGAGACCTCATGTCCACTTCCCACTGGCGCAATGTTTTGCACCACCACGACGAACCCGACGAGGCCATGCAGCGCATCGACGCCCGGGTCACGCCGCTGGAGGACCTACCCGAGGCGGTGCGCCACATCCGCGCCCTGATCGCGCGCTTCGACTCCCTGACTCACTATCGGGCCTTTGACAACCTCAACCTGCTGGTCCGCGCCATTGGCGACGGCACTTATCCGGGCCGACCGGCCGTGGATGTGCTGGCCCGGGCGTGGGAACTAGACGACCAGCGCCGGAGCCGGGCCAAGACCTATGTGCAAATTTTGCAAGCCTGGTCCGCAGGCAAGCCTGTGGAAGAAGCGCAGCAGGTGGCTGGCGATGCGGAACGGTGCGCCGAGTTGTACGGCATTTTAGGTCCGTTTGCAGAGCACAAGGCTTGGTTGGCTGCCTCCTTAGCCCATACTCTCAGGGCCTTTGCCTACGAGGCCCAAGACTTGCTCGACGAAGCGGCCGAAGCGGATTTTGTGCGCGGGGTCTATCGCGCCGCGCTCGATCGCGTCCCCTCGTCCGACGACTTGCAAAACCGCTTGGCCGAACTGGCCGCTGGCAAGAGCCGAGAGCATTTCATCCGCGAGATCTTCGACTCGGCCGAAAGCCGCCAGCGCCAACAGTGGCAGGTGCTGGACAAGCTGCACGCCGAGGGAGAATGAGCGGTGCTAGGCGCGGATGATCGCCAAAAGGACGTTTTGCAACGTGGATAAATCCCCCAAAAAGTGCTCGAAGCTAGTGCTTTTGTTTGTCTAAACTATTCCAAGGAGGTTTGTCATGCGTTTAATGCGCTTGTTGTTCAGTGTGGTCTCTATGCTGCTGTTGGCAAGTTCTGTTTACGGCCAAGCGATGAACAGGATTATCTTTGGATCAGACCGCGACGGTACGCCTGAGATCTATGTGATGGATGCGGATGGGACCAATCTAGTCCGACTCACTACGGACGCTTGGGTGCAGATTAAATCCAAAGCGCATTGACGAGAGAGAATACCCATTTGCTGCCGCCGCGCGAGGGCCTGAAGCAGCGTGGTGTAGCCCTAACCTAAGATCGCAAATTAGGAGGGACTCGTGATCATCGACACTCATCTGCACGTGTGGAGCGACGACGCGGAGCGCTATCCCTTTGCCGCGGGCCGGACTCAGGTGGGCGGTGGATCCGTGGAATTACTCAACCAGACCATGGACGAGGTTGGGGTCGATAAAGCGGTCATTGTGCAGCCGATTCACTATTTGTTCGACAACCGCTACGTGGCCGACTGCCTGCGCCGCTTTCCGGGCCGCTTTGCCGCCATTGGCTTGGTCGATCCCAAGACCCCGGACGCGCCCGACCGGCTAGAAGATCTGGTGCGCGAGGATGGTTTTGGCGGCTTGCGCATTCACTCGTCGCGGCTCAACCACCCTTCGGAATGGGCCGCCCCGGACCAAGATCCGCTGTGGCGGCGGTCGGAGGAGTTGGGCACTTGTTTTATCGTCCACGGCCCGGCCGCCAATCTGCCCCACCTAGAGCCCATCATCGGTCGCTTTCCCCAAGTGCCGGTAGTGCTGGACCACATCGGCGGGGCGCCGACTGATGAGGAATCGCCCTTTCCGCTGTTGAGGCACGTGCTCAACTTGGCGCGCTTTCCGAGGGTGTACGTGAAATTCACCCCGCAGGCGCACAAGTCCAAGTTGCCCTTTCCGCACGCGGATACGTTCCCCACCTTCCGCCGCATGTACGACGCCTTTGGGCCGCAACGGCTGATGTGGGGAACCAATTTCCCCGGCGCGATGAAAGGGGTGGGGTACGGGCCGGCCTTGGAGATGTTCCGCGACCACGTCGATTTTCTCACCGACGACGACAAGGCGTGGCTCTTCCACCGCACGGCTTTGCAGGTGTGGAGCTTCAAGGGGGCAGAGTAGGCACTAGCTGAAATGCCTTTTATCTCGCCTCCAGACGGGGTTGCACTTCTCGCTCCAAGCGATCAGATAGTTCGTCTGCGGCTACGTCTAGCGCATAGTCCATTTGCAGACCCATCCAGAATTGGGGCGACATGCTGAAGTAGCGCGCCAGTCGCAGCGCGGTATCAGCCGTAATGCCTCGTTTTCCCAAGACGATTTCGTTGATGCGTCGAGGCGGTACGCCGATGGCGAGCGCGAGGCGGTTTTGGCTGAGCTTCATCGGCTTGAGGAATTCTTCCAACAAGACTTCTCCTGGGTGAACAGGAGCTAATTTCTGAGTACGCATAGGTCTTTTCCTAGTGATAATCTACGATCTCAACGTCGTAGGCATCGCCATTTCGCCACGTGAAACAAATGCGCCACTGGTCATTGATTCGAATACTGTACTGGCCTGCCCGATCGCCACGGAGTTTTTCGAGGCGATTAGCCGGTGGCGCTCGGAGATCAGCTAGTGTAGTTGACCGATTGAGCATGCGGAGTTTGCGAACGGCGGTTTGTTGAATATCGCCGGGTAGCTTGCGGGATCGAATGCGTTGGAATATCCGTTCGGTTTCTCGATCTCTAAAGGACCGTATCATGTGTATAAGTATATAACGCTTAGCGTTAAACGACAACTATTTTACGGCACAAAGCCGGTTCGGTATCAGGGCACAGAGGCGGCCATTGCGCGTCGGTTCAATCGGTTGGATATTGAGCGAGTGATTGACCTGTTTTGCCGGCTAGAGTATTATTAAATCGTCGCTGTGGTAATACCTAAGAGGAGCAATGAATACTATCTCGCTGAAGGTGCCCGATCCGCTTGCGGCCGAACTCGCTGAGATGGCGCAGCGGAGGGGCGTGAGCAAGTCGGCGCTGATTCGCGAGGCGCTGGAGGCGTACCTGCAAACGGACGGAGCTGAACCAGCCGGTTCGGCCCTGTCGCAGGTAGCCGATCTCAGGGGCATACTTTCCGGGCCTGAAGACCTGTCTGCGAACAAGGACTATCTGCGGAAATTCGGCCGTTGATAAAGAAAGTCATTCTCGACACAGGGCCGCTGGTCGCGCTGCTGAATCGCCGCGACCAGCATCATCGCTGGGCCAAGGACCAGTGGGCGCACATAGCTCCGCCCCTGTTCACCTGCGAAGCGGTCTTGGCGGAAGCCTGCTTCCTCGTCCAACCATTCGCCGGAGGGCAGGCGGCCGTGCTCGAGTTGGTCCGGCGCGGCGTTGTTGACCTATCGTTTTGTCTGGTCGAAGAAACAGTGGCTATTTCGCGGTTGCTAAAAAAATACCGAGACGTTCCCATGTCCCTAGCGGACGGCTGTATCGTCCGGATGTCCGAACGCCATGCTAAAGGGGTCGTCTTCACTTTGGACCGCGATTTTGCGATTTACCGAAAGAACGGGCGTCAACTTATTCCAACGTTGGCACCGGCCCCATGAGCACCTTCTTCCGGGATGCGCCAAGAAAGGTTGGCGTAGCGAATTCAAATCGACGTTAACAACGCGTTTCTAAGAGGAGGGAACCGTATGAGAATGCGGATGTGCGGGCTGGCGGCGGCCCTGCTGCTGGCGGTGCAAATGGGCCGCGCCGAAGATAAAAAGATCACCATCTGGTGGGCGCAATGGGATCCGGCCGCGGCCCTACAAGAGCTGGGGCACGAGTTCGCCCAAGAGACCGGGATTGCCGTTGAGGTGTACCAGATTCCCTGGCCGGCCTATCAGGACCAAGTCTTTCTCAATTTCGGCAACAAGCAGACCGACTTCGACATCGTCGTGGGCGACAGCCAATGGATCGGCCGCGGCGCGACCAAGGGGCTGTATCTGGAGCTGACCGATTGGCTGCCCGAGGCCGTTGACGTGGGCGCTATTCATCCGCGGGCCGCGCGCTATTTGTGCGAATACCCGCCGGGCAGCGGCCGCTTTTTCGCCGCGCCCTGTCAGACGGATGCCATTGGCTTTGTCTATCGCCGCGACTGGTTTACCGACCCGGCCGAGCAGGAGGCGTTTGCCGCTCGCTACGGCCGGCCGCTCGCTGTGCCCGACACGTGGGAGGAATTCCGCGACGTGGCCGAATTTTTCCACCGCCCGCAGCAAAAGCGCTATGGCTGTTCCCTGCTGACGGGCCGGGGCTACGACTCCATCGTCATGGGCTTTCAGCCCTTTCTGTGGGCTTGGGGCGGTGCTTGGGGCGACCCGCAGACCTACAAGGTGCAGGGCCACCTCAACGCAGCCGGGGCCGTGGCCGGGCTGGAGTTTTTCAAGTCCCTGCTGCAATTTGCGCCCGCAGGCGGCACGAACGCCGATTACTTCTTCAATCTAGAGGCCTTTTCCAACGGCTCCACGACCATGGTCTTGGACTACTTCCCGTTCTATCCGGGAATCGTCGCCAGCATGGGCGACCAGGTCGGCTTCTTCAAGGTGCCGCGCCACGGCGACCAGCGCGTCATCTCGCTGGGTGGGCAGGGCTTTAGCATTTCGACCAAGACCGCGCCGCAAAAGCAGGAATGGGCCAAGCAGTTTATCGCTTGGTTTTCCCAGACCGCCATTCAGAAGAAGTGGATATCCTATCCTGGCTCGTTCACGGCCAATACCAAGCTGCTGGCGAGCGCGGAATTTGCCGCGGCCGCGCCGTATAACGCCGCGTTTGCCGCGTCGCTGGATCACTTGCAGGACTTTTGGAACGTGCCGGTGTACAACGAGCTGTTGGCCGCGGCCGTGCGCCACTTGGGCGCGGCCCTCGACGGGACGAGCGCGAGTGCAGACGCCCTCAACGCGCTGGCCGCTGAGCACGAGATGATTCTGATGGAAGCGGGCTTGCTAGAAATGGAATAGGGGCAGCGTGCGGGGTAGAACGGGCCGGTGCTGCGACTGGACGCAATATGCGTTTGTGGGGCCGGCCCTCATTTTGCTCATTGGCGTGAATGTCTTCCCACTGCTGTACAGCATCGCCCTCAGCTTCACCAATGTGGACTTGGTCGGCGGGACGTGGAAATTCGTGGGGGGATTTAACTATGCCGTGGCCTTCAAGTTTGCCCAATACGGGGCTGCGCTGCGGACGACCGCGCTCTTTGTGGGCGCGGCCGTAGCCGTGGAACTGGTCTTGGGCTTTGCCTTGGCACTGGCGCTCAAAGATCGCTTCAGGGGCCGGGCGTTTGCCCTGACCGCGCTTTTGCTGCCGATGATGTTGCCGCCGGCCGTGATCGCGCTCTTTTGGAAGCTGGTGCTCAACGGGCACTACGGCATTCTCAACCAATGCCTCGGTGCGCTGGGGTTGGGCCAACCCCAGTGGATTACAGACCCGGACCTCAAGCTCCTGTCGATTTTGCTGGTCGACGTGTGGATGTGGACGCCGTTTATGATGCTGATTGCGCTGGCCGCGCTCAACGCCATCCCCGGCTACCTGTACGAGGCCGCGGCCATTGATCGAGCCTCGCGGTGGAAGGTCTTCCGCCGGATTACCCTGCCTTTGTGTGCGCCGCTGTTGGGGCTGGCCGTGCTGCTGCGGGCCACGGACGCGCTCAAGCAGTTCGATTTGGTCATGGCCATCACCGGCCCCAACGACCCGGCCACGCAAACGGTGAGTGCGCTGCTCTATCAGGTGGTGTTCCGCGACGGCAAGGTGGGGCTGGGCGCGGCGTATTCGTACGTGGTGCTGGTGCTGGTGATCGCGCTGGCTAGTGTGTTTGTGCGCTACGTGAGCGCGGTGCAGCGGCGCGAGGAAGCCGGGGGGCGATGAAGGTGCTGCGCATCGCCTTGGTCGGGGGCTACTTCTGCGCGGCCATGCTGCCGCTTTTGTGGCTCTTGCTGACCTCGTTTAAGACGCGGGACGACAGCATTGCCGTGCATCCCAAGTTCGCGCCCACTTGGGCCGGTGAGGTCGCGGCCGACGGGGTCTACTTCCGCGCCAATCTCGATGGCTACCGCCAACTGGCCGCAGTGTACGCCGGCCGGGATCGCGCCTTTTTCCACTACTTGGGCAACAGCTTGGTCATTGGCCTGCTCAGCACCTTGTGCTCGGTGCTGATCGGCACCTGCGCGGCCTATGGCTTTAGCCGCTTTGCCATCCCCGGGGGGCGCGACTGGCTGTTCTTCATCCTCTCGACGCGCTTTTTGCCGCCCCTCGCCGTGGTGGTGCCGGTGTTGATGATGTATCGCGAATTCGATCTCCAGAACAGCCACTTGGGTTTGGTGCTGCTGTACACGGCGTTCAACATGTCGCTGGCCGTGTGGCTGATGAAGGGCTTTATCGACGAAATCCCCACGGCGTACGAAGAGGCCGCGCTGGTGGCTGGCTATACCCGCTTCCAAGCCTTCCGCTTGGTCGTGCTGCCGCGGGCCGTGCCCGGGATGGCGGTAACGGCGGTGTTCTGCCTGATCTCGGCGTGGAACGAGTACGGGTTTGCCATGACGCTCAACAATCAACAGGCCGTTACGGTGCCGGTGTATTTCGCTGGTTTGCAGGGCAATGTGTCGGGCTTGCCGTGGGCGCAGATCAGCGCGGGGATGCTCGTTTTTGTCGCGCCGATCATCGCGTTCACGGTGTTGGTGCGCAAGCATTTGCTGCGCGGCGTTACTTTTGGGACCATCAAGCGATGATCCGGTGGTTGGATCGCTGTGCGCTTGTGGGCATGGTCGCCGGGGTGGGGTTGATGTTGCAGCCGTTTTGGGGCCAAGGGCTGCGCTATGGATTCTTTGCCACCGCGCTGTGTACCATCCTGCACATTGTCACTTCGCATTGGCAGTTCGAAAAGCCATGAGCTTTCTCGTCTGTGAGGGCTTGACCAAGACCTATGCCGACGGCACTTGCGCCGTCCGCGGCATTGATTTGCGCTGCGACGCGGGCGAGTTCGCCGTGCTGTTGGGGCCTTCTGGGTGCGGCAAGACGACGACGCTGCGGATGGTCGCCGGCCTCGAAAAGCCGACGGCCGGGCAGATTGTGCTGGCCGGCGCGGACATCACCAGTTGCTCGCCGGCCGAGCGGGACGTGGGGTTCGCGTTTCAGTTTTACGCGCTCTATCCGCACCTGAAGGTCGAGGACAATATCGGCTTTCCGCTGGAGAGCATGGGGTTGAGTCGTCGGGAACGCCGGCAGCGGGTGACCGACATTGTCGAGCGGTTGGGGCTGGGGGCGTTGGTCGGGCGCTATCCTCGGCAGCTAGCGGGGGGCGATCAGCAGCGGGTGGCCTTGGCGCGAGCTATGGTGCGGCGGCCCCAGCTCTACCTGATGGACGAGCCTTTGGGTACGCTTGACGCGGACTTGCGGCGGGAGATGCGAGAGATGATCCGCGCCCAACAGCTCGACACTCGGATCGCTACCTTGTATGTGACCCACGATCAAGAGGAGGCCATGACCTTGGCCGATCAAGTGGTGGTCATGGACGAGGGCCGGATTCGCCAGAGCGGGGCCGCGGCCTTGGTGTACGACCAGCCGGCCGATTTGTTTGTGGCGCGCTTTATCGGCAGTCCCAGCATGAACTTCATCAGCGGGGAAGTCCGCGAGGGCTGCTTTTCCGCGCCCGGGTTGGTCTGGCCGCTGGCCGAGCGGGTGCGCCCGGGACCGGCGACGCTGGGGGTGCGGCCGGAGTTCGTGCGGCCGGCCGCCACAGCCCGGCTGCGGGCCGAGGTGGTGCGCGACGAATACCAAGGCGCGTGCCGCCACATCCACTTGCAGGCCGAGTGCGGTCGGCTGGTCATGCGGGTGGCCGCTCGGGAGCGGTTGACCGTGGGTGCGGCCTTGGGCTTGGACTTTGCCCGGGTGCTGTTGTTCGACCCGACGAGCGGCAAGCGGATCTCAGACCCAACCGCCGCAAAACCCGTCGCCGACGAGGTGCCCTTCTGCGCGTTTGAGGGACTGCCCGCGCCGGTCAATGCCGCCGCGCCCGCTTCTCGGCCCATGGCCAGGCGCAGCCGATAGCTTGCGCTTGGCCCGATTCTTTTTCAGCATACGCTTTCTCATCGGAGTCAAATCCCACGCCGCCGCGTTAGTAAGCGACTTCTTGCGCACGGTCGATATTTCCAACGAAGCGAACGCATGCTAAGATGTCTTGGTTGCAGCTAAAAGGGGTGGCGCGGCGCTTTGGCAAGGCCGAGGTCCTGTGTGGCATCGACCTGTCGCTGGGGGCCGACGAGATGCTGGTGGTGCTGGGGCCGACCGGCGCGGGCAAGACCACGCTGCTGCGGATCGTCGCCGGGTTGGATGCGCCCGACGCCGGCCGGGTCGAGATGGGCGGCGAGGAGGTGACGCAGTGGCCGCCAGCCGACCGCGACATTGCGTTTGTCTTTCAGCACTTCGCCCTGTATCCCGACTGGAGTGTGCGGCGCAACTTGGAATTTCCGCTCAAGGCGCCGCGCTGGCGGATGGCGAGCGAGAAGCGCGACCGGCGCGTCGGCTGGGCGGCCGAGTTGCTGAGGATTCAGGGGCTGCTCGACCGGCCGGCCGCTCGCCTGTCGGGCGGGGAGATGCAGCGGGTGGCCATTGGGCAGGCGATTGTGCGGCGGCCGCGGCTGTTTCTGTTTGACGAGCCCCTGACCAATTTGGACGCCAAGCTGCGGGAGGCCCTCCGCGTGGAGCTGGCCCTGCTGCGGCAGGAGTTGGGCATTCCGGCGATCTACGTGACTCACGACCAGGCCGAGGCCCTGTCCATGGGCGATTCCATGGCCGTGCTGGCCGAGGGGCGGATTTTGCAGCAGGGCCGCCCGGAGGCCATTTATCGCCGGCCGGTCTCGCCCGTAGTGGCGCGCCAACTGGGGCAACCCGCGATCAACATCCTCAGGGTGCAGCGGCGCGGGGATGCGTGGGTGAGCGAGACGGGGGAGCGGGTGATGGCGGCAAGGGAAGGGGCTGGCGAGATGTTCTTGGGGGTGCGGCCGGAGGATGTGGCCGTGCGTGGCGGGGAGGTGCCCGGAAGGGTGCGGTTGGTGGAGGATGCTGGAGCGGTGTTGGTGTTGGTGGTAGAGTGGGCCGCGGCGTCCATTCACATCATCGCGTCTAAGGAGCGGCGGTTTGCCCCGGGAGAGACCGTGTATCCGCAGATCGACGCGGAGCGGGCGCTGCTGTGGCCGCGCTAACAGGAGGGTATATACTTGCGAAATTTGTCGATGTGGAGCGCACTGGGCATTGCGGCGATTGTAGCTTGTGGACAGCAGGAGCCGACCGCCAAAGAGGAGGCATTGCCGCTGGCTCAGGTGGGCGCAGAGTTGATTACAGATCGGGATATACACTACCTGATCGACCATGTGGCCGAGTGGGCCAAGAGCGAGCAAGAGGGCGGCGCTAAGGTCCGCGAGTACTTGCGGTCGCTGATCGATCGGGCCCTCATTCTCCGCGAAGCGCGCGCCGGCAAATTGGACCGGAGTCCGGCGTTTGTCAGGGAGGTGGCGACGGCCCTGCGGCGGCGGCTGATACGAGAGATTGAGCAGCGCGCTGTCGAGGACCAGGTCTCCATTGCCGAGGAGGAAATGCAGCGCGTCTTTGCCGATCAGCACTGGGAGCGCTGGATCAAAATAGCCCATATCGTCGTACCCACCCAAGCGCGCGCCGAAGAGGCCATGGCGGCCCTGCGAAGCGGTACTCCCTTTGAGGAAGTAGCCCGCGAATTTTCGACCCATTCGCGCACGGCCTCGCTCGGGGGCGTGAAACCCCAGTACTACAGCCGCTTCCACGCCGTTCCACTGGTGCGCGATGTACTCTTTAGTCTCAAAGTAGGGGAAATATCAGAGCCCATAGCCGTCCCTCAGGGCTATGAAATTTTCAAGGTCTTGGACGAATTGCAGGGGTCTTACGAGCAAACGAGGGAATTTCTCTTTAAGACGCTGGCCCAGGAGCGGTTGGACGCCCGCAGAAAGGCGTATGCGGATTCGCTGGCCGCGCAGTTCCAATTGACTCCAGAGCCGCACGGCCTAGGCCTGCTGATGGAAATTTTGCGCAGCGGTCGGGAGGATCCGGCGACCGGCAAAAAGACGTTCCAGATTCCGGAAGGGGCCGCCGAGACGCCCCTCTTCAGGTACGAGGGCGGCCAGATCGGGCTCGGGGAAGCCATATTGCAATCCCCGGTCATTCGCCAGGGCCGAGACGTATCCGACAGTGCGAGAGTGGCCCATTTTCTGCAACGCGACGTAGTAGTGCCCCAGCTCATGTGGATGGAGGCGGATAAATTGGAGCTCGACCGCGAACTCGAAGAATGGGTCAAGCGCAAGGAAGAAGAAGTACTGATTGTGACCATGCGCCAAATAGCCACTACTACCGACGAGGAGATAAGCGAACAAGAGGTACTCGATTATTACGAAAAGACCAAGGATCAGTACCGGACCGCCTCGGAGGTGAGCGTGGTGGAGATCCAGCTCGCTAGCGAGGCCGAGGCCGAGGCCCTGCTCGCCGAGATTCGCGCCCTCTTCGGCCGGGCTTCCCCTTTGATCGACCTGCTCGATAGGATGAAACAAAAGCAGCAGGCCGGGCGGGATATGACTGAGGAAGTGCAGGCGCTGCGGGCGCTGGACGAATGGCTCGGCCAGCGGTTGGACGAACCGGGCGGGATGGAGGCGATCTTGGAGGAAATAGCCACGGCTGCGAGCGCCAAAGAATTGGCCGAAGAGTACATCATGCGCCAACAGGCCGCTAGCCGCAGCCTGCGTCCGGGCGCTAGTGAAACAGAGGGGCACTACCATCTCTACTGGTACGAAACGGCGCGCTTTGGGGCTTTGGTCGCAGCGGCCTTTGAGGGTCCGATCGGTTCGCTGATCGGTCCCATGCAGGTGGGGCCTTCCCACTCGATCGCCAAAATTCTCAGTCGCAGAGAATCAAAAGCGCGTCCCTTTGCAGAACGCGAACGGAAGATAAGAGCCGATATCCGCAAGGAGCGAGAGCGAGAATTGTTCGGGCGCTGGTTGCGGGATCTGCGCACCTCGTACGCAGATGAGGTGCGCTATTTCGACGAGAACATCGAAAAGTTGGGTCGGGAATGGGTCGCGGAAGGACGCGGCTAACTCGACGGCCTTTAAGCGTCAAAAATGGATCGAACCGGGATTGGCGGTAAGCTGCTGTTGGCCGTTGCCAGCTTGGCCATTAGTACGCTCGTCCTAGAAGTCTCTTTTTGGCTCTTCGCTCGGTCCGAGCGAATCTATCCCTTGGTCTATTACGCGACGAGTGATCCGCGCATTGACCTGTGGTGCTACGACGAGCACTTTGCGGGTACGCCCGACTGGGATCTGCGACGGGCACACCCGTATGGGAAGTTGACCTATCTGGGCAATGCCAACCACGATTCCACCCTCGCCGATCTATCGCCGCTCAAAGTGCCCAATGCCATTGAGATGCGCCGCAACGAAGAACAACTGCGCGAGCGGCCAATGGCTGAGTTCGACGCCCAGAGAGCCAAAATCGTCTTGGTGATTGGCGATTCCTTTGGCTTTGGTCAGGGGGTGCGGGTGGCCGAGCGCTTTTCGAATGTCTTGGAGAGCCGATTGAAGCGGGAGCGCCCAGCCGAGCGCTATCAGATGTTCAATGCCTGTGTGCCGGGCATGAATATCAAGCGCATCGCCAAGACCATGGAACGCTACGTCGAGTACTTTGCTCGCGTTGAGCGCGTCGTGTATGCGTTTACCCTAAACGATCCATTTAGGAGCGGGCGTCTGCTGGAGCTGGAAAGGGAACTGGCCGATTTTATGCACTCGCGGCCTAAGGCCGAGGCCGCCCGATTTATGGCGGGGAGGAACAGCTACGCGCTGCGTTGGTTTGCCGTGCGCTTGCAGAGGAAGCAGGTCGCCTCGGACACCATTGAGTGGTACCGACAACTCTACAAAAATAACATGGGTTGGACCCTGACCCAGCAGTTGCTGGGCAGGATGCAGAAATCCTGCGCCGATAAGGGCATTAAATTCTCTGTGGTCGTCTTTCCCGTATTCTACCAACTCGCAGCCTATCCCCTAACAGAGGTACACGAAACGCTCGGGACATTGGCTCAGCACGAGGGAATACACTGCGTGGATCTCCTCGCTCAATTTGCCGGCAAGGACGCACGGAATTACTGGGTCCACCCGACGGATTTTCATCCCAATAGCCGAGCGCACCGAGAAGCCGGGGCTTTCCTATACGACGCCATTCCTTGGTAAAACAGGCCGCTCAGGCGGGAGAATCGGCAAAAAAACCTTGCTTTTAATCCATATAGTTTTGTATCCTACTCCCATATTTCACCCCGCGTCTTGTGCCAGAAAGGAGGTATTCCCTTTTCGCCGCAGTAAATCAGTTTAGGGCCTGGGCCGAGCCCAGACGTGTCGCATTGACCTCAACCTCGGAGTTTAAACCATGAAGAAATTTGCTCTTATTGCTGGAGCTATCTTAATCTCCACTACTTGTTGGGCCCATCTACCCGAAGGGTTGGTGAGGCCGGCGGTGCAATTCCCCACCGGACAGACTCCCATCATCGACAGTGACCTCTCCGATTGGGACGTGATTACGGATCCCTATTTGATCACCCACGAGGATTTGACCGAGACGGTGACCGGATTGGGCACTCAGCGCGATGCCGCGGATTTGGCCCTGCGGGCCTTCGTCGGTTGGAGCCCGGAGACCAACAAAATCTACATCATGGAAGACCGCTGGGATGACGCCGTCTGGGTGGGCGATCACAGTTGGGAAAACGCCAAAGGCAGTGGCTGCTCGGCCAATGCCCGCGATTTCTTGGAGATCCAGATCGACGGCGATCACAGCGGCGGTCAGTTCAACTCTTGGAGAGACGAATCCCTGACCCAAGAAGAAAAAGACATTCTGCACGGCCAGCAGGCCCAGGGCTACGGTCTGCGCCCGAACGGACGCTACGCGTGGCACAAGACCTACGAGCACGCCTTGCCCCCGTTTGGCGACGCGGCCTTTACCTGCACCAGCGGCCCAGGGGAGCCCGGCAACTTCTATGCCGAGTACATGTACACTCCGTGGAACGATCTGCGCTGGACCGACGTACCCAACAGCGTCCAGCACATCCTCAAAGAAGGCGAGATCTTCGGTTTCAACTTCACGGTCCTAGATTCGGACGATGGGGGCGGCTACGATGGCTACTGGACCTTGAGCGGCGACACCAATAGCTGTCACCACGCCGATTTCCTCAGCGACTTTTATCTGAGCCCGGTTGATCCCGACATCGACTGGGCCTCGCAGGTCCGGGGGGGCACGGCCGTAGAAGAAAAGGGATGGGGCCATATAAAGGCCACCTTTGCCGAGTAATTGCACTGTGCAGTAAAGGTTTGGCTGCACATGATCGCCATGCCGCCATGCCGAGAGTTCCCTCTGGCATGGCGGCATTTTTGTACGCGAAAGGGGCAGGAGGTGCAGATGCGGAGAGATCGTTCAAGCGCGCAGATCTACTGGCCTCTGCTAGTGCCGCTCTGGTTGGCCTTGGCGGCGACCGCGCAGGCGGCAGATACCCGAGTGATAGGCGGCAGGGCCGGCGGGGAGCGCTGGGAGGAGCGCGCTGCGGCCGCGCCGATTATTGATTTTACCAGCCGGCCCGGATGGATCTTGCCCAGCTTTATCGATACTACCACCAACATCGCCTTGGGGACTTTGGCGCGCGGTGGGAGGGTGGTCTCGCCCAATGCCCAAGCCGTCTTGCGGGTCGACAAGGAGACGCTGGCAGCCGGCTTGGAGAGCATGGTAGATGGAGATCATCAGACGGCTTTTGAGGTCAAGAACATAACGGCTTCGGGCATTCTCGTGATCTTCGACCTCGGCGCCCGGTTCGGGGTGAATCGCATACGCTTTTTCCCGCGCACCTCTTTTCCCAATGATTTCATGCGGGGGTATGCGCTCTTCATCAACGACGGTATTTTCGGGGCTGAAATCGTAGCCGAGTCCATCGACGGGCTGCCGACCAAAAATCTCTTCGCCCAGATAGATCAGCAGACCGGCAATAGCCAGGATACTGTAAACGTGCAGTTTCCCCTGCGCTATGTGCGCTATCTCCTCTTGCAAGCCACGGACCGATCCAATTGGGAAATTGACGAGATTGAAGTCTTTGGTCGGGGTTTTGTCCCCGAGGCCGACTATTTGTCCCAAGTTTTCGACTTTGATCGACCCACGCTCTGGGGCCAACTGCACTGGGCCGCCGAGGCCGTGGGGCACCCGGAAAAATCCCGATTTTTCATCCGTACGCGCAGCGGCAGCAGTCCATCGCCCACAGAGGAGCCGGACGCTTGGAGCTCTTGGTCCGCTCCCTACCTGAGCGGAGATACCCCGATTCTTTCGCCAGCGCCGCGGCAGTACTTCCAGTTCCGCCTCGATTTTGCAAGCGACGGTCTGGTAGATGGAACCGCAGTGGATTCGCTGGCTTTTGAATTTTCCGCTCCAGTAGCGGAATCCATCGTCGGGGAAATATGGCCCCAAGATGTCCCGGTGGGGGTGGATACGACCTTTACTTATGTCGTCCAAGTGGTCAATGGTCGAGGTTTCGACCGCTTGGAAATCGACAGCTCGGTTCCGGTGCGCACGGTTCGGTCGCTGCACCTTGACGACGAAGAAGTGGAGAATTTCGTCGCCGAGCCGCACGCGAGCGGCCTTGCAGTGACCTTTCCGCGCCAGAGTGGCAGCCGCGACCTGCGGGTGGTTTTCGACGCGGCGATTTTGCGCTACGAGACGGTTTTTAGCGGGCGCCTGCGCGACAGCGAGTCGGACGACTTGCCCCAGGAGATTGAAGAAGGAAACGCCGCTGGATCGCTGCTCGGCGACGATCTGAGCGTGAGAGTGCCGCTGGATCGGGCCCCGGTCGTCCATCGGGTGATCGTGGCACCCAACCCTTTTACGCCCAATGGAGACGGGATCAACGATCAGACGACCATCAGCTACGATCTACTGCATTTGATAAACGACGTTCCGGTTTCTTTGCAGGTCTATGACCTAGCCGGAAAACAAGTAGCGGAATTGCCGGTGGAGAGCAACCAGAGTGGGCGTCATCTGGTGCATTGGAACGGCCAGAATGCCCAAGGTCGCTATCTGCCGCCGGGACTGTACGTCTTGCAGGTGAAAGTGGCAACGGACAGCGGCGCGGTGAGCCGCAGCAGTTTTGTCGCAATCGTCTATTAGCACCACACGGGGGGCCATATGACCAGATGGAGTGCGCGTCCGAGCCGGCAGCTTCTCCTCGCAGCAGCAGGTATCGCACTGTTGCTGAGTCTTGCAGCAGTACCCGACCGAGCCGTAGCCCAAGGACTTGATTATGGCCACAGATTGGGCCTGCAGCGCGGCGGCGAGGTCTCGTACGAACCAGTGGGCTCGGGCGTACTTTTCGACGCCTTGGACCCGGCCGTGCGGCGCTGGTACGTGCCGCAGGAACTTTTCCTTCTCTATCGCTGGAAGCAATGGGAGTACACCAATTATGCCCGGGATCACTACCAGCGCTATCTGAATCCCGATATAGAGGGGGATTATTTTTACGACCTGTATGGGTCTTTCATCTCCAAAGGCTGGCTCATCTACGATTGGCGCCAGCAGCAGCCGCAGCAGTTTGGCAGCGCCATTTTCAAAGATCCGCGGTTTGGGTCGTGGTTCAATCGGCTGGTCATCTCCTCGGACCGCAGCGGCCAGTACCACATGGCCCTGACCATTGGCGAACAGCTCCGCACCACCTTGACGCCCATGACTTTTTCTAAGCCGGCTTTCGACGGGGTGCAGATGGATCTCCAGTCCGACAAGTACGCGGCCACGATATTGATGTCGCGCATTAGCTCGCCGGGCAGAGCGGGCACCATTACGGTGGAAGCGACCAATAGCACCAACCTCTTCGGCTTTAGGGGAACGACCCAGATCGGCGATTTTGTCAAGGTGGGCGGCACTTATGTCAACGCCCATCATTCCCAGACCTTGATCGAGAGCCTCGAGGGCGACCCGGTAAGCGGCTCCCTGACCGTGGGGCAGAACCTCGAACCCATAAGCCAGCTCTTCGTCCGTTTGAGCGATGATTCACCCGCGGATCGCGAAGGCGGGGCCGCGCTGTTTTCCCACGATATCATCATCGAGGCCGAGACCGAGGTTGTGGTTGTAACAGACGATGGCGAAGAGCGGATCGAAATTCGCAAAGAGACGGTGCGCGGCAGCGAGATCGGCTTCAGTGCCCTCATCAACGGAGGGTTTCGGCGGCGGGGCTTTCTCGCGGCCGATGGCAGCGAGCAGATCGTGCTGACCTATGATTTCACCAGCGAGAACCGCTCGTACAACGGCCCGGACCTCTCCACCATTCGCCGGGTCACCCTCGAATTGGCCGTAGCCAACGACTACCACATTGAGATGGGGTCCGATCGCCAGACCAATCTGCCCGAGCGCCAGCCGGTCTTTCTGACTCAGGCGCGGGCCGCGGGCAATGTAAAAGACGGCTCCAACCTGAGATTGGTGCGCTTTGACTACGGTTTGCCCACGGGCAACGACATCTTCGGCGGCACCATCGAAGTAAACGATCTGCTGGGCTTTGACCTCTACGCCGAGTTCGATCGCAGCCGGCGCTTCCGCAAGTACCCCAATCGCAAATTCACCGAACACCTCATGGACTCCAACGAGGCCAGTGCTTGGATGATCAATCTGGCGCGGCGGACCTATCCCTTGTTCTTCTTTGGCGAAGTTTATAGCATGGATTACGACTACGGCACTACCGGCTTGCTCACGGAAGCCAACGGGGACATTGACTACACCAACGAACGCCGGTTTTTCTACGAATTCGTCGAGGACAACGACGATCAGGATCGCACGCCCGACTGGCAGCGCGTCAACCAAGCGGGGCCGGACCGGGAAATTTTTCCGGGCTGGGACGAGAACAACGATTTCATCTCGGATTTCAACCAGAACGACACCGACTTCCGCCCGAATTACATTCCCGATTACGAAGAACCTTTCCTGCGCTACAGCGTGGATCGCCCCGAGTTCCTCTTTGGGGTAGATATGAACAACAATTTCTGGATCGACCGCTTTGAAAACGACGAAGAGCCCGACTTCCCCTACGACCGCGACCACCGCGGAGGCAATGTCTATGCCGGCGCTCACATCGTGCCCGGGATGCGGGTGACGGTTGGCCGCAAGCAGGAGCGCACGCTTTCTACCGACCGGGAGGAAAACAGCAGCTACGGGATGTTCACTTGGGATCGGGATATAGCTGGGTGGGGCCGGCTGCGGGTCTTCGACATGTTCAAGCAGGTTGAGGACACTATCCCGGACGATATCGTTCAGTGGGTGCAGCCGGCGGGTACTGAGGCGAATCTACAGCGGGTTCCAGACCTATTAGCCGCTCCCAACACTTGGATAAATTCCGCCTATATCGGTTTTGACTACACCGGGAGCGCCAAGCTGAAACTGGTCCACAAAGTGAAATACGATGTCTGGCATCAGCGGGAGGAACAGTCGGACTTTCGCGACAAGTACCAATTTTTTGGCCTTATTAACAAAGCCGAGTACCGGCAACAGTGGGGACGCTTTCAGCTCGCGCCCAAGATCAAAAACGAATTGCGGCTCGAAGCGCCCTTGTTGAGCAATGAGCCGGTGCGAAGAGAGGACACCTTGATCCTGTTCCTCATTGGCCAGACCCCTATACTGACCGGCTCAGAAGTACAAGTGGGAGTCGAGTACACCCTATTCAACCAATTCGAAGAAGACGCGACAGCCTTGGGTCTGCAGGAAGATTTTCAGGAGTTGGTGCTGGCGGTCCAATACTCCAATACCGGCGCTTATTTGGGATACGCTTTGACCACCCAGTTGGGCATGCGAATCAACCGCATAGACGAAAAGGGGCAAAATCCCTCGACGGGCATAGCGCAGTTCATTACGGTACTCGCGGGACTCGATTAACGCACGCCAGTGCGGGAGGTAGCGGCATGAAAAGAACGAGGCCGATTTCACTGCTTGTAGCCGCTTTGGTGCTGGCGGGTCAATCCGCTGCCTTGGAGATTTTCCGCATCGGCGGTGAAAATTTCCCACCGCCGCCAGAGGCGTCGGATCCGGCGGTCGCTTTCACCTTAGTGCCGTGGAGTGATTTTCTGGAAAAGGACGGTTTTGACGACGAGGCATTTGCTGCCGGCACCCTGCGGCCTCTCTTCCTGACCCCAGAGGACAATATCGCCCTGACCAGTCTGAATCGCGGCGGCGGCCCCTTTTCGCGCGGCTGCGGGGGCTATCAATTTCTCCTCGACGGTTGCCATGCTACGCGGCTGGTCGATGGGGATCTCAATACCTTTTACCTAAAGCAGCCCTACGGCTTTGTATTCCAGTCCGGGGACCGCTCTAGCTGGCTCATCTTCGATTTGGGCGGGGCCTTCTCGGTAAACCGGGTCCGGCTCATCAGCACGCCGGGCACCTCCCTTTATCCAGACAAGCTCCAAGTCACTACTAGCATGATTCCCCAGATTGTGGAGCGGGGACAATACGGCGGCGTGGATCCCGGCAGGACGGTCTTTTCCGTGGTCGAAAATACCCAAGACACCATAGAAGCGGTCTTTCCCACTATGCGGGCCACCGAGGTGGGCTTGCAGATTACCGTGACGACCAGCAGAAACATGGAAATATCCGAGGTGGAGATCTACGGGGAGGGCTTTGTCAACCGGGCCTCCTACGTCAGCAAGTTTTTCGACTTGGAGGAACCGGCCATTTTGGGCCAGATGCGCTGGCAGGGGCGGAAAGATCCGCAGGTCCGCATCGACATCCATTCGCGCTCCGGCAAGACGCTGGATCCCAATGTGTACTGGCGCAATACCGGACGGGGAGACGAGCTTTCCCGCTTTGACGAAAACGGGAAGCTGCTCGACGCAAAGGGCTATGCCGGCTTAAAGACCGGCGAAGCGGCGGGAATCACCTACGACACCGAAAACTGGAGCTTCTGGTCGCCCCCCTATGAGTTCGCCGACAGCCTCGGCACTCCCGTCATCTCCCCAAGCCCCAATAACGTCTTCCAATTCCGCGTCGATTTTCAGCCCGATGCCCTGCAGGGCGGGGAGGTGGATTTTGTCGAGTTTTCGGTCACCAAGCCTCCCTTGGCCCAGAATGTAGTGGGAGAGGTCTATCCCCCGGAAGTGCCCCTCGGAGAGGTTTCGCAATTCGCGTACGTTATTTCCCCCACCATGACGCCGGACCACTCTGGTTTCGACCAGATTGAAATAGCTGCCCCGTTTGGCTTTGCCGGTGTCGATTCGGTGCGGGCCACTGGTCTAGTAGATTGGTCTGTACAGGTCGCGAGCCCGGATTCGACCCTCTTTTCCGTGCAACTTTTGCCGCGCCGCGAAGCCGGCGATCTAGGCGGGCCGGTTGAGGTGTACTTTCGCGCACCGGTGTTGCGCTACGGCACCCCATTCGACGGCTGGGTGCGGGATAGCGAACGCCCCTTGGAATTGGCGCAGCGGATCAACCCGGGCAATGCCGCGCCCGAATTGGTGAGCGAAACCCTGTCGGTGCGCACGTCCCTGAGCGCGCGTCTGCTGGCGGACCTGCTGGTTGAGCCGAGGGTCTTTAGCCCCAATGGGGATGGAGTGAACGACAGCGCCAGATTTTCTTTGAATCTGCTACAGGTGACGGAAAACGTGCCCTTGAAACTGGAAATTTTCGACCTGTCCGGGCGGCTGTTGCGCCGGCAAGAAGGGCTGCACGAAAGCGGCCGGTTCAGCTTTTCTTGGGACGGTAGAGACGATCAGCAAGAACGGGTAGGGCCCGGCCTCTATATGTACCGCATCGCGGTGGAGGCCAAAAACGGGGACGATCAGCAAACTGGAACCATAGCAGTGGTGTACTAAGTCGCAAGGGGGTAGAGCACTTATGAACAGCATGCGAGCCATCCTCTATACTTTGTTGCTCTCCGCTATGGCGTGGGCCCAGGGATATCGCCTCGAGCCGAACCAGTTGATCATCAGCGAGAGCAACTGGGCGGAGTGGAATTTTCCCGCAGGCAGTGTGGATTTTAGCGCCGAAGGGGTCCGGCCCCATTTTGTGCAGCGGCAGATCAATGCCTCGCTGAACGCGGGTGCCTTCAGCCGCGAGGACGTGCCCGGGGGCATCCGACGGGCAGGGACCAACTTGGCGGGGGCAGCCCAGCTCATGGACGGTCTGGAGGAGACCTACTGGGAGCCGGCTCTGGATGCACCCCTGCGCGACTGGTGGGTTGAGGTGGATCTGGGTCGGGTGGTGTGGGCCGAGAAAGTGGTGGTGAAGTTTGTTGCCGAAGGGGCAGGGGATCCGTTTTTGCAGTTCAAGGTGCTCACCTCCAATGGGGATGAGGCCTTTCAGGGCAGTGAGAGTCTCGACTACCGGGTGGCTGGTCGCAGCGAGGGGTTGAACAAGACACAGCGGGTTTTCGAGTATGCTCTGCGTCCTTCCAAGTCGGCGGATCCGGGTTTGAGTGGGGATTTGATCCAGTATGTGCAGATTGTGGCCACGGCCAGCGATGGTCGCCGGGGGGCGGAGGTGAGCGCGTCGCGTTGGCAGGATCTGCCGGCCGAGGAGCAAGGGGATGTGCTGTATTTTCGTCGGGAGTCGACCGGGGTGGAGCGCGAGGTGTCTCAGGCCGAGTACGAGGCCATTCGCGAGGCTCGTTTTAAGGGCCCAATCCGCTATTATCGGGCGGAGCGTCCGCGGTTGGCCGAAGTGGAAGTATGGACGGTGGGGGAGAATATTGGGCTGGGCTGGAAGGAGCGCGGGGGGTCGCTCGAAGCCTTTGGGGGCGTGGGCGGGCAATCCAATATAGTCGACGGCGATTACACCACCGCTTGGAACGCAGAAGTGTCGTTTTCCGGAGCGGCCGGAGCGCAAGTCAAGAACCGGGACCGCAACCTACTGTTCGACTTGGGCACTTGGTACTGGGTTGACCGCACCTTTATTGTCTATGGCAATTCCATCTTTCCCAATTACGTGCTCAGTCTTTCGGATGGCAGTCTGGCGCCCGATGGCAGTCGGGTCTTTACCTCGGTGGTTGCGCGCGGCAGAGACGATGTCACGCTTGGCAGCGAGGCCCAAGCACCCGCAGGGTCGCTGCCGACGGACACGGCCATGCAGGCCAATTCCTTCCCCCCCATAAAGGGGCGCTACTTCAAGTTCGACTATCGCCTGATCAACGTCGGGCGGGTAGCGTGGGGAGCCGATATAAGGCAACTGCTTCTCTACGGCTTTGGTTTTCTTCCGCAGGTCACCCTGCAAACGCCGGTGATCGAGTTGGGAGACAACCCCCGCATCCTTTCCACTATCTCTTGGGAGGCCGAAACCCCGCCCGGCACTCAGTTGCAGATCCGCACCCGGACTGGAAACAAGCTCTTTCTGGAGAAGCATTTCTTCAACAAACAGGGTGTTGAAGTCCCCGAGGCCGACTATCGCAAGATGCTGTCCTTTCTGCGGGGGGATTCGACGGTCGCCTTTGTGCCCGACGAGGCGGATTGGAGCCCGTGGAGCCAATTTTACGAGCAACCCGGAGCGGCCATCACCTCCCCTAGTCCGCGGCGCTATATAATGATTGAGGCCGGCCTGCTCTCGGACGATCCCCACCAATCTGCGATGTTGCACAACCTGAACATTGGTCTGAGAGATCCATTGGCGCACCAAATTCTGGGCGCAGTAACGCCCCGCCGGGCCCAACAGAGCGGTCGATCTGAAGAGTTCACGCTGTTGCTGACGATCCCGCCCAACGAGGAGGGCTCGTCGGGTCTGGGGTTCGATCAGGTGCTTTTTGAAGTGCCCCCCAGCGCCGAAGTGGAACTGGTGGATGTGCGGGTGGGCGAGGCGGTGTATCGGGCGGACGAGTTGGAGGTAAAGGCCAAGTCTGATTCGCTGTGGGTGCGCCTGCCCGGGGTGGTGCAGGCGGCTGAGTCTCAGGTGGTGCTGCGTTTTTCGAGTGCGTTTTATCTGGCGAGCAATGCGTTTCTGGTCTCGGTGGGACTGGGGGAGGTGTGGCAGCGGGTGGACCCGACCGCGGACGGCGAGGGCCTGACCGTGCTGACGCCGGTAGCTGGTGGACTGGTAGGCGAGGTGGAGGTAGTGGCGAATCCGTTCACCCCGAATGGGGACGACATCAACGATGCGGTGAAATTCGTCTTTCCCATATTCAAGATGCCGGGGCAGACCTCGCTGATATTGGAGGTCTATGCGCTCAATGGGTCGCTAGTGCATCGTCGAGCGCAGTCCGTAGCGTACGCGGCCGGGGTTCAGGAGGTGAGTTGGGATGGCCGGGACCAGGATGGAGTGCTGTTGCCGCCTGGCTTGTATATCTGCCGGGTGGGTCCAGAGGTGGATGCAGAGAGTAGCGGTGAATCCACGGTGGCCACTGTCGTGGCCAGTGTGTACTGAAAGTCTAGACGCAAATTCCTCCCGGCGTGGCCGCCGCGCCGGCCCCATCGTCCCGCTGATCCCATTCCACCATTGCCTTCCCAACCGCCGGGAAAGTAGCCGGTAGCTGCTTGGGACAAGGGGCGAATGCGGTTGCAAAAGAAAATCCCCGCAGAGTATCTGCAATACCTAGCGAAAGAGACCCACTTGGCAGCAGATCAGCAAAGTGCCACCGGCATTCCCATGCGGGGCCTATTGATCGGGGCGGTGCTCGCCTTTCTGATCAATTTCCTCGACGTGTATTGCACCCTCATGATACGCGGGTCGTACCTGACCCTGAATTTCAGTACGCCGGCGGCCCTTTTCTTTTTCTTCATCTTGGTGCTGGCCAGCGGCCTAATAGCCCTCATCCGCCGGCCCTTGGCGCTAAACCAGACCGAGCTGATCACTATCTACATCATGATGATCGTGAGCTGCTGCGTCCCCAGCATGGGGTTGACGCCGGTCTTGCTGCCCCAACTGGTGGGTCCCATCTACTACGCCACCCCGGAAAACGACTGGGCCGAGATCTACAACCAGTTCATACCCAACTGGCTCATTCCGCAAGGGGAAGACGTGGCGCGCTATTTCTACGAAGGGCTGCCCGAGGGGGTCCCCATCCCTTGGGCACCTTGGATTGTGCCCCTGACCTACTGGTACGGTTTCTTCCTCTCGCTCTGTCTGGTCATGACGTTCACTATGATCATTCTGCGCAAGCAGTGGGTGGACCGCGAAAAACTGGTCTATCCCTTGGTCCAAGTGCCCATGGAGATGATCCAGCAGGAGAGCAAGGGAATTATTGGCAAGTCCTTTTTTACCAACAAAGCAATGTGGGTCGCCTTTGCCTTTTCGTTCACTCTGATCAGCATCAACGGGTTGCATTCCTATTACCCGTACTTCCCGCTAATTGAGCGGGACTTCAGGCTACCCGTTTTCCGCGACACCGTCATGCTCTGGTTCTTCTTCAGTCCGTCTTGGCTCGGCTTCTTCTACTTTGTCGGTCTCGACATTTCCGCTTCCATCTGGGTTTTCCACACCCTCACCCTGATCCAGAAGGGGATCTTCAACGTCGTCGGCATCCAGAGCACCGAGCGGATAGACCACTATGCCCGCGATACGTACACCTCCCATCAGGGCATGGGGGCCATGATCGTCTTTGTGCTGATCATGTTATGGGGATCGCGCGAACACCTAGGCCATGTATTCCGCAAGGCGCTGGGCCGCGCCCCCGCAGTAGAAGACTGCGGCGAGGTGGTGTCCTATCGGCAGGCGGTGTTGGGTTGGTTGGGTTCGCTGTTCCTGTTTGGCCTTGGCCTGTGGATGAGCGGCCTCCCGCCGTTGGCCACCCTGATGTTCATCTTCAGCGCCATGGTGATTTTTCTCAGCCTGAGCCGCGTTGTGACCGAAGGCGGCGTCCCGGCCATGAGGCCGCCGGTGATGAGTTCGACCTTTGTCATTTCCGGGGGCGGCACCCAAGTCTTGGGGGCTTCCGGGCTGGTGGCACTGGGCTTCTCCTATGGCTGGCACTCGGAAATCCGCTCTTTTGTGATGGCGTCGGTGGCCAACGGGCTAAAAATGAGCGAAGTCATCAGGGGCTCCAAGCGCCGTCTGTTCTGGGCCGTGCTCATCGCCATTGTGGTCAGCTTGATAGGCTCTACGTACATGGTTCTGTACCTCGCCTATAAATACGGCGGCATCAACCTCAATCCGCTCTTTTTCGGCTGGAAGGGGGGCATTGGCCCCACGGATATGGCCCCGCGCATTGCCGCAGAACCCACGGGACCCCGTCTCGACGCTTGGTTGTTCATGGGCATTGGCGGGGCGGTGATGGCGGGATTGATGTGGGTGCGCCACCAAGTCCTCTGGTGGCCCCTTAGTCCGCTCGGTTATTTGATCAGCGCCAATTGGAAGACCAGTCACATTTACGCCAGCGTATTCCTCGCTTGGTTTCTCAAGTTGGTCATTCTGAGGTATGGCGGGCCCAAACTGTACCGCAGCTTGCGCCCGTTTTTCCTCGGGCTCATCCTCGGGGAAATTGTGGCGGCCGGCGTCTGGCTGGTCATTGATTATCTCACCGGACACATGGACAGTTTCCTCACCCAAGTATAGTTGCTCAACGTGGCCGAGCTAGCGCCTGCTTCCCCCAATGGGGCGTCTGGGCCTTCTCCGTTTGGGATGGCGACGGCGCTCAGTTGCCTTTTCCTGTCCGGGGCCGCGAGCCTGTGCTACGAAGTTTGCTGGATCAGAAAGGCCGGCCTGTTCTTTGGCAGCACGACCTTCGCTTTGGCGACGGTGCTCGCGGTGTTTTTCCTCGGATTGGCCCTCGGCAGTGCCCTAGCCGGTCGCCTGTCGGCGTCGTTGCAGCACCCGCTGCGGATCTATGGGATCGTCGAGCTGGCCATTGCGGCGTTGGGCCTAGCGAGCAACCCCCTGCTCGATGTGGCCGACGACGGCTACGGAATGCTCTATCGCTGGGCCGACGGCTCGACGCCTTGGATCGCGCTGGTGCGCTTGGTCTTAGTGGCAGCCGCGATCCTCGTGCCCACGATTCTGATGGGGACGACGGTTCCCTTGCTCGCCAAGGCGACCATCCGCCGCCATCGCCGCCTCGGATTTGCCGCCGGCGGTCTCTACGGCATCAACGCGCTGGGAGCGGCCACCGGGGCGGCCCTCGCCGGCTTTGGGACCCTGCCGGTTCTGGGGCTCGCCGCGACCATCCACCTCGGGGCGGCCCTCAATGGTTTGTGTGGCGTTGCCGTGCTGCTGGCCTGCTGGCAAACGAGCTCGGCTCCGCTGGCCGAGCCGCCCGAGACCGACGCGGGCAGGACGCTGCGCATACCCGTGCTGCTGCCGTTGTTCTTTCTGACCGGGTTCGTGGGCGTGGCCATCGAGATTCTGTGGGCGCGCTACTTGCCCCTGATGATTACCAGTTCGGTGCATGCGTACACCCTGCCGCTCGTCGTGGTTCTGCTCGGCATCGGCATTGGCAGCCTCGTCATCGCGCCGCTGTGCGACCGCAGCCGGCATTTAGTCGTGGTCTTCGGCATGCTCCAGGCGTTCACCGGGCTGAGTGTCCTAGTTGCGATGAAGCTGCCCCGGGACCTCTGGACGGCACTCGCGGAGGCCGCTCCAGACTTGATCAGCGCCAACCACTTCGCGGGCCTGCACGGCGTCGTATTGCTGCCGGGCGCGCTGGCTTCGGGCGCTTCGTTTCCCCTCGTGGTCCGGCTGGTGTCGCGGAACGTGGCCGACGCGAGTTGGACGATCGGTCGGCTGACGGCCATCAATACCGCCGGTGCTATTGCGAGCGCGGTGCTCATGGCCTGGGGGCTTTCTTGGTTGGGGCTCGACCTCGCGCTGCGGACGGTCACCGGCTTGGCCATCGTCGGGGCCTGCGTGGTCTTTGCCGCCGGGGCCGGCCGCCAGATGGGGTGGGGCGTTGCTGTATTGCTGATTGCCTTGAGTGCAATTGGGTGGGGACTCGCCGCGACCTTGCTCAAGACGCGGCTTCCCCACGATTATCTGGCCTCCGAGGGAACCCTGCTCGAAGTGGTGGAGGGCCAAGGTGCCAGCCTGGCCGTGGTGCAACTCGAAGACAAGGTGCTGCTCGGGATCGACCGCTTGTGGCAGGGTTCAAACAAGAAGAACCAGCAGACCTTTGCCGGCCATCTGCCCATGTTGCTGCGCGGCGATGGCAACGGGACGGAGGTGCTCGTAGTGGGTATGGGTACTGGCCAAGCCGCCGGGCGATTTCTGTTGTGGGATGTCCAGCGGCTCGATTGCTTGGATGTGGAAGTGGCTGTTTTCGATCTCGCCCGCCGCTACTTTGGCGCGACTTGGCTAGACGACCCTCGGGTGCGCGCCCTAGCGGAAGACGGGCGGGATTACATCCGCCACAGCCAAGCCCGCTACGATGTGATCGGCATTGAAGTGGGCCAACTCTTTCGCCCGGGAGTCGTTTCCTTTTACACCAAAGACTTTTACCAGCGCCTCAGACAGCGGCTAAAGCCCGGCGGCCTAGTGACGCAATTCGTGCCGCTGCGGATGCTTTCCACGCCGCAGGTGCTCGACATCATCGCCACCTTCATCCGCGTCTTTCCGCAGAGCCAGCTCTGGTTCAATGGGCCGGAGTTTGTCTTGATCGGCCGCCGGGCCGCTGCTTTTGCGCTCGACATCCCATCCCTCGAAGAGCGGCTGAGGAGGCCCGAAATTCGCCGCGATCTGCAGTACCGGCACCCGCTGGACGCGAATACGGGGTGGCTCAACGAGTCCGACAGCGTGTTGGGGAGCTTCTTAGCGTCGGCTGAGGATTTGAGCACTCTAAGTCGCGGGGGGCGGATTCTCACCGATGACGTGCCTAGGTTTGACTACGAACTCAACCCGCGTCAAGATATCGAGGTGCGCACCGTGGGTGCTTTACTTGCGATCGAAAAACCCTTGCACAAGGCGGCCACTGCCGCGCTCGACAAGAGGCGCATGACCCGCATCGAACAAAGGCGCAAACAAAATCTGTACGCCTTGGCCAACTTGATCGTCGAGCGCGGCAACAAAGCCTTACAAGCCGGGCAACTGGAGCGGGCCGAGCGGACTGCGCGGGAAGTGCTGGCCGAGGTGCCGGGGCATACGAGGGCACTTTGGCTGCTCAAAAGGATTGAGGTAGAGGGAATCGACGAGAATGAGTATTGAGGACAGGCCCTTTCAGTGCGCCGCGTACACGACGCCGGTTTTCTCGACCTTTCCCCGGTCGGTATTGGCCGAGACCCGATACAGGTAAATCCCCGGCCGCACCAAACCGCCGGCCTCGTCCCGACCATCCCACGCCCGCTCGTACTCGCCGATCCCATCCGCGCCCGCATACACCTGCCGCACCCGGCGAGCTGACAAGTCCCACACTTCCACCGCTACCTGCGCACGGCCCGTAATCTCCAAGATGTGGTAGTAGATACCTATCCCGTCATTGCGGCCATCGCCATTGGGCGTGAAAATGGTTGGCTCAACTCGCACCTGCAACAGCTTCTGCTCCTGCGCGGCGGTGACCACCGACACCCGGTTGCCCTCGTATTTCGCCGTAGCGTCCCCGGCATTGACCCCCTGCGGCACCTCCAAAGGCTGGTCGCTGTCCGACACCTGCGCCGCAAAGATAGCTCCGTAGCGCAGCACCTGTGCTGCGAAATCGACCTCGACCAGTGCCCCCGAATCCTGCTCCTCAAGGCGCGGAAAACTGACCGCTAGCCGATGCGGCTCCGCGGCTTCCACCGCAAAGGCCACGGGCGCATCGCCGATGCGCACGGCCTCCACCGCGCTGATGATGGAGGAAGTCTCAATTTCCAGCCGGTCAAAGCCGACATCTCCTCGGTGAATCGTCGGCCGCAACGCATAGGTGAAGGACGATTGCTGCCCCACTTTTGCTTCGACCGGCCAGATTTCGCCCACCAAGTTCGTCGCCACCGGCTCAGAGACGCGCAACTCCACGAAACCCACCCGGCCGCCGTTGTTTTCTTGCGGCAGAAAATCGACCTTGAACTGGAAGTAGCGTCTGGGGCTTGCCGACACCACCGGCGTACCGCTGCTGTCGGCAAAATCATAGGGCGCCGACCAGAAGGTCCAGTGGTTGAGGTCGTGGGTGATGCCGGCCCTTTCGTTGCGTTTGAGGCCGTTGTAGGCGGCGCGACTCACCTCGGTTTTGCTGCCGCGGCCGGTGAAGCGCCAGAATGCGTCCGCATCGTCGTCTAAGCCGCTGCGGGTCTGGATGAGGACTTGGGCGCCGGGCTCCTGAACGCCGGACCAGCGCAGGTCTCCCCAGGCCATGGGCCGCTCGAAATCGATGACATCGGAAATATAGGTGGCCTGTTTGACGAACCCCTTGGCGTAAACTTCTATTTCGTTCACTTCCCAGGCCGTGTTGTGCTCGGCCAAGGCCACCTGGACAAACTCTACTGGCTCGTGCGATGGAATGGGAATGTCGAGGATTTGCTCCCGGTTGTCTCTCACCTCGACGATCCAAGGCGATTTCGGAGGAACGATGCCGTAGTTGACTATGGGTAGCGGGCCGAGGTGGACGCGGAGGATTCCCACGGTTCGGCCCGGGTCGGTAAACCCGGATATGACCCGAATCCGGTCGATGTTGTAGAGGCCGCCTAGGAAGATATTGGCCGTGCCCGCCCGACTGAAATCATCGGTGCAGGCCCCGGATCTGATACTGTGTTCGGCGCACAGGTACTTTTCCGCCAGCCAGAAAGTACCCGGGTCCCCATCCCACACCTCTACATTCACATCGGCTCTTAAATACTCTCCCCCTTTTTCTTCGATTCCGGGTGCTATGTTGAAGTCTGGATTGCGTTTGAGGGGCTGGATACCAGTACTATCCACGGCCAAGTCAATGGTTTCTCCATGAGGTTCGGCATCGAAATCCAGCCAACTCAACTGTCTGAAGTCCACCCCGGTACGGCCTTCTTCAGGAGGTTTGGGCCGATTTTCACCCCCGAACCGGTAAATGGTCAGACCCGAGACCGGGCCGGCCCAAAGGCCGATCGCCGAAAAAACCCAGACTAGAGAAAGGAATCGCGCTGCTTTCATCGACGTTCACCCCACAAATTAAGACCTACCCGCTAGCCCTCCTTCCGACGCGGAAAGAGGGCCGGGAGGATAGGTCCGGCACAGAACCGGAAACGACTGCCGGCGGGTGTCGGGTAGTACGGTCGAAAGATAGCGTTGACTCGGCAATTCTCGCTAAGGCCCGGCGTGGGCTCAGAAGAACGACCCTTGCTTGAGAAACTCCACCGGTGCTTCTTCGCCCCAGCCGCGCGTGTAGTAGTCCTGCATGGTCAAGGCCAGCAGGATGCACAGCCAGAAGAAGCCGGCGACCGCAAATAGCCCGACCAGCTTGGGGCTGTATTTGACGTGCATGAAGAACAAGATGACCAGCGATGCCTTTACTAAAGCGATGATTAAGGCGACGGGGGTATTCAAAAAGCCCATGTTGACGAAGGCGGCCGCGACGGTGAGGATGGTGCCGATCATCAGGGCGAAGAAGATCAGAAAGTAGATCTTGAGCGGGACGACGTGATGTTCGTGGTGTTCAGACATTAGTGGCGTCCGATCAGATAGAGCAGGGGGAAGAGGAAAATCCACACGATATCCACGAAATGCCAGTAGAGGCCGCTGATTTCAATCGGCGTAAAGTACTGAGCCGAAATCTCGTTGCGCCGGACCTTGACGATCATCCACAGCATGATGCCAACGCCGATGACCATGTGCAGGGCGTGCATCCCAGTCATCACGAAGTAAAACGAGAAGAAAATTTTGGCGTTGCCGAGCGAGACTTCCGGAGAGGCCGGGTCGTTCCACTGAAACATGCTGCCCGGGATGAGGTTATCGTGCCACTTGGAGCTGTACTCGATGTACTTGACGCCTAAAAAGGCGCAGCCGAGAATGATCGTAGCGACGAGCCATCCCGTAATTGCGTTGCGACCAGCATTGGTCTGGGCGGCGCGGACGGCCAGCGCCATGGTCAGGCTGCTGGCGATCAGCACGATGGTGTTGAAGGTGCCCCAGCCAATGCTGAGAAGGTAAGAGCCAGCGGTGAAGGCTTCGATATACTTGTAGCGATACACAGTATAGGCACCGAATAGCCCCCCGAAGAACAGGATTTCTTGGATGATGAACGCCCACATGCCGAGACTGGCGGCTTCGTATTGCTGCTCAGCCGTCTCGAACTGGTGTAGGTGGTGGGCGCTATGTGCGTGCTCAGACAACTCGATCCTCCTTAGCGCGTTCAGGTACTGCCTCGGTGCTCGGCAGTGCTGGTTCCTCCTCGCCGTAGGGATAGGCTTCCCAGGTAACTATCGGGATGGCTTCAAAGTTGTGGGCTATGGGCGGCGAGGGTATGTCCCATTCGAGACCCTTGGCTTGGAACGGATTAGCCGGGGCCTTTTCCCCCTTGAACAGGGACCAGAGGAGATAGACAATGGTCAGGGAGAAGCCCAGCCCGAGGACAGTGGCACCGGCCGTGGACATGATGTTGAGGGCTTGCCATTCCTCGGGATAGGCGTGATAGCGCCGCGGCATTCCCAAGTAACCCAAGATAAATTGGGGAAAGAAGGTCAAGTTGAACCCGGCAAAGACGAACATGACGCCGAGCTTGGCCGCCCCTTCCGAGTACATGCGTCCGGTCATTTTGGGCCACCAAAAATGCAGGCCACAGAGGAACCCCATGACCATGCCGCCCACCATGACATAGTGAAAGTGGGCGACCACGAAGTAGGTGTCGTGGAGATGGACGTCTAGGCCCAAGGTGGAGAGGAACAGGCCGGTCAGGCCGCCGATAGTGAAAAGGCCGATAAAGCCCATCACGTAGAGCATGGGCGAGTCTAGCTTAACCGAGGCTTTGTGGAGGGTGAAGGACCAGTTGAAAATTTTGATGGCCGTGGGTACGGCGATGAAGAAGGTGATGAAGGAAAAGACCATGCTGGCATAGGTGGATTGGCCCGATACGAACAAATGGTGGCCCCAGACGAGAAAGCCGAGGACGGCGATGGCCAGCGAAGAAAAAGCCACAAAGGAATAGCCGAAGACGCGCTTGCGCGAGAAGCAAGCTACGACTTCGCTGATGACGGCAAAGCCCGGCAGGATCATGATATATACGGCTGGATGCGAGTAAAACCAGAACATGTGCTGAAAGAGCACCGGGTCGCCGCCGTAATTGGGGTCAAAGATGCCGATCTTGAAGACGCGCTCAAAGCAGACCAGCAACAAGGTGATGGCCACCACCGGGGTGCCTAGGACCTGAATCAGGCTGGTCGCGTAGTGCCCCCATATAAAAAGCGGCAAGCGGAACCACGTCATGCCCGGGGCCCGCATCTTGTGGATGGTGACCATGAAGTTGACCCCGGTGAGGATCGAAGAGAAGCCGTTGACAAAAACGCCGACTAAGGCCAAGGAAACGAACGAAGTGGAATACGTGCTGCTGTAAGGCGTGTAAAAAGTCCAACCCGTATCAATGCCCCCCATGATGATGGCCAGCACGGCGAAGGCCCCGCCGGCTGTGTAGAGATAGTAGCTGAGGAGATTCAGGCGGGGGAAGGCCACGTCCCGCGCGCCGATCTGCAGGGGAATGAGAAAGTTGCCCAGTACCGCTGGGATGGAAGGGATGAGGAAGAAGAAGATCATCACCACGCCGTGCATGGTGAAGAGCTTGTTGTAGGTCTCGGCTTCGACCAAATCGCCTTTGGGCGTCATCAACTCAAAGCGAATGAGGCTGGCAAATATGCTGCCGACCAAGAAGAAGATCGCCAGCGTTATCAAGTAGAGGATACCGATGCGCTTGTGGTCTAGGGTCAGGAGCCAAGATTTGATCCCGTACGTTTCGTTGAGGTAGTTTCTCGGCTCGCCGTTGGCGCTGATTGCATGGCTCATGGCTTGAATGACCTCGTTGAGATGTTCACTCTGCGGACTCACTCAGGGATTTGATATAGGACGCGATTTGCAACAGCGACTGCTCGCTGATCTGCCCCTCGAAGACGGGCATAATCGGCTCGTACCCGGCGACTATTTTGGCCGTGGGCTGGAGTATGGACTCGCGGATATAGTCGCTATCGACGACGATCTCCTGCCCGTTGCTGAGCGTTACCGACTTGTCGTACAACCCGACCAGCGAAGGGCCGCGCCCCGTGGCCGTGGATTTGTGGCAGGTCTCGCAGCCGAGTTGCTGGAACTGGCGTTCGCCCGCCTCAACCATGGATTCGCCGCTGGATGCTCCCGCCAGCCAGTCGTGGTAATCCGCCGGCTCTAACACGATCACCTTGCCGATCATACCCGAGTGCTGGGTGCCGCAATACTCGGCGCAAAACAAGTGGAACTCGCCCGTCTGCGTGGCCTCGAACCACAGGGTCGTGTAGCGCCCGGGCAGCACGTCGTTTTTGACCCGGAAGGCCGGGATGAAAAAGTCGTGGATTACGTCCTCTGAAGTCATGGTCAGGCGGACGGGCTGGCCCTTGGGCACGTGTAGGGTATTGATTTCTCGCTTGCCCGATTCGTGCTGGATTTTCCACATCCACTGCTTGCCGACCGCGTAGATCTCCAAGGGGTCGGACGGAGACCGCTGGAGCCGGAAGAAGACATCGGCGCCGAGCAAAAAGACGAAAAGCGCGAGAAAGAGCGGAACGATGGTCCAAGACAGTTCGAGGACGAGATTGCCGTGAGTCTGCTCGGGCTGTTCGTCTTCCGAGCGGCGGCGGTACTTGATGGCGAAGATGATTACCATGCCGAAGACGAGCAGGCAGAAGACCACAGTCAAGACGAGCAGAAATGCGTACAGGGCATCTACTTGCCAGGCGATGGTGGAGGCTTGGGCGGGAAAAAGTGGAAAGTCGGACATGCGGTTCAAGGCTCCGAACTAGTTGAGCTGAGGTTTGCTGTGCTCCCGCTTGAGCATAGCAATGATAAAGGCAGCGAGAGCTAGCACCGTAACTAGCCCACCGATGCGCAGGGAATTGCGGATGTAGAGACCGTATTTGCCGGTTAGTGGGTCGTAGCTATAGCAAAGCAAGAGTAGCTGATCGACCGGATTGCCAATGGTCCCGTCGGCTGCTTCGACGAGGCCCCAGCGCAAGTCGCGCGGGGGGTAGTCAATGCCGTAGAGATAGCGCGCCAGTTTGCCTTCCGGCGTCAGCACCATCAAGCCGCTGGCGTGGATGTACTGGTCGGTGTCTTCGTCGTATGCGTAGCGAAAGCCGACGGCGGCGGCGAGTTGCTCAATCTGGTCTTGCTCGCCGGTGAGGAAATGCCAGCCGGTAGAACCATTGCGACCGCGGTAGTTTTTGCTGTACTCGGCTTTTTTGGCCGCGGCCAATTCCGGCGTTTCCCCGGGATCGACGCTAATGGTCAAGACGTCGAAATCCGTTCCAATGCCAAAACTCAGCACGTTCATTGCCCGCAAGAGGCTGTTCAGCACTTGGGTGCAGAGCATGGGGCACTCGTAGTACACCAAGGTCAGCACAATGGGCTTTTTGCCGAAGTATTGGCGCAGCAAGGTGCGCTCGCCGCTGGAGTTGGTGAATTCGAGATCCAAGGGGATCTGTTCGCCCAGTTTCTGGTCGATGCCGATGCGCTCTTGTAGCTGCTGGGTATAGCTTTGCGCCCCGGTCTGGCCGGCTAGCAGCAGGGCCAATGCCAATAAGATCGCGCTGCGCGAGAATGTAGTTGTAGCCCTGCTCATGGTGCCTTTGGCGCGATGAGCGGCATTTTGCCCTCGCTCACCAGATCAATCGCTCGCTCAATGGGAATGTGTACTACCTGCACTTGTTGGTCGATCCAGCCATAGGAGCCGAGGAGGGCGGCTTCGCTTTGGGCCAACTCGGACTTTTGCTTGGGTGGATCCACCTGTAGCCGCGGCGCGTCGCTGGCAATGCGGTCGGCCACCAGCGGCGGGACCGGATCGTCGAAGAGCGGCTGGTAGTAAGCGAAAACCCTGAATAAGACGATCATGGCGACAAAGGAAGCGATGACTAGCGCGGCGATAAAAAGGCCGGTCTGGGCCAGTGGCGTTACCCGCGCATCCGTCGTCTCGTAGCCGGAGTTGTCTCGATGGTGAGTTTGTTCAGCCATGGTTGCTTTCGCCGCGGTAGAGGTCTGCAAAGCGGGGGTCGTTTTGCGCGATCAAGGCGCGCTTTTTGAGTTGTGCGAAGAAAAGTGCAATGACGATGCCGCCGATGCCGATTGGAATGGCTAGGTCAAGCCAGTGTAGGGCAATCCCGGTGCTGTGGAAGCTCGGACCCTGCTGGGCGTGGACCTTGGTGAAGGCCGGTGCCGTGATCCAGTACAAATCGACCAAGCGCATGAAAACCAAGCTAGCGGCAATGGTGCCGAGCAGTTTGGTTTTGGACTTCATGGTGCTGGATATGAGAAAGAGAAAGGGGACGGCAAAGTGGAATGCCAGCAGCCCGTAGCCGACGTATTGCCAGCCGCCCTCCAAGCGGGTCATGTACCAGGTGATCTCCTCGGGCAAATTGGCCGACCAGATGATGAGCAACTGGGAAAACGAGGTATAGGCCCAGAGCATGACGCACGCTAGCATAAAGGTACCCAAGTCGCGCAGGTGCTGCTCGGTAATTACGCCTTGTAGGGGTTCCCGTCGCGAGAGGGGGACGGCAACGAGAAACGCGAATCCCCAAGCCATCAGCCCCATGCCTATGATGTAGATGATGCCGAAGATCGTCGAGAACCAATGCGGCTCGAGCGACATCAGCCAATCAACCGCGGCCAGCGTTGCGGTGAGAAAGAAAATGACGATGCCCGGACCGCTCAGAAGCTGCATGCGATGGGTCGGATGCGTCGCTGTCGTCTGATCCTGCTGCCACGACCAGCGGTTGAGCAGGAAGGCGAACAGACCCCAAATGGCAAAGTAGAGCACGGTGCGCAAGATAAAGAACGTCTCGTGGAGATAGGGGGCCTTGTGCTCGAGGATGGCGTCGCCTTGCACTGCGCTCTGGCGCGTCCACTCGTAGAGGTGGTGCAGGCCGAAGAAGAGGATCGGCAGCGACAGCACAAACAGCAGCGGCAAGGTGCGGGTGGCGGCTTCGAGCAACCGCCGGATCGAAAATCCCCAAGTGCCACCGCCGACGTGGTGGATCATGAGGATGCCCATGCTGCCCAAGGGCAGGCCAATCCAGAAGGTAAAGGCCAGCAAATACGAGCGGAAGAACTGGTCCTCGTCCGTGAAGTAGCCGACCGCAGCAGCGGCCAAACCGACCAAGCCGACCACCAGTGCGCGGCGCTGGAGGTTGTCCAAGTAGGGATGTAGGGCGTCCGACTGTTGGGTAATCGACTCGTTCATTGAAGTTGCCTTTGGTCCTCGGCCGGCAGTTGGTCGAATTCGAGGTTCTGGCTTAGCTGCAATACCTTGATATAGGCGACGATGGCCCAGCGGTCGGCCACGGGAATGCGGGCAGCGTAGCTATACATGACGCCAAAGCCATTGGTAATGACATCGTAAAAGTGGCCGACGGGCACCTCGCGCAGCCGCTGCTGGTGAAAGGTGGGCGGCTGTTTAAGCCCTCGCTGGACGATCATGCCGTTGCCCGCGCCGGTCTTGTCGTGGCAGGGAGCGCAGAAAATGTCGTAGCGCTCGCGGCCGCGCTCTAGTAGCTGGCGGTCAACTTTCACCGGCAAGGTCGCCGCAAGTTGGCCCTGTACTTTGCCTTGGTAGAAGTGCTCGTCGAGCATCAGTTGGCCCCGCGCCACAGTGCCGTCAACCTGCGGGCGAAAGGACATGCCGTCGGCAAAGAACGCCGAGGCCTCTAGCGGCTCGTATTTTTCTTGATCGTACATGGCCTGCCGCAGCTCGCAACCGGCACTGCCAATCAGCACCGCGCTCAGCAGCGCCGCGATGGTCCGTTTACTTTTCAACTTCGACAACCTCATGCGGATTCAGGCCGCGCAGAAAGTCCTCGGTTTTTTGGCGGTCGAACTGGGGATCTTCGGCCTCGATGCTGAGAAAGAAGCGATCTTGGCTGGCGCGGGCGAAATTGGGTGCGTTGAAGACCGGGTGATAGGGCTGGGGCAGGCCGTTGGCGATGAACATGCCAAAGGCCGAACTGAGCGCGGCAAAGAGGATGGTCAGCTCAAAGGTCACCGGGATGAACATCGGCCCGCTGTGCAAGGGCTTGCCGGCGATATTGAGCGGATAGTCGATGGCCGAGACCCAATAGCACAGGGAGTAGCCCGTGATGGCGCCGAGCAGGCCAAAGGCGAAAACCAGCCAAGGCAACTTGGTGCGGGAAAAACCGATGGCCTCGCCCAGGCCGTGGATGGGCATGGGCGAATAGGCGTCGATCTTGCGATAGCCAGCGGCAAAGGTCGCCTTGGCCGCGGCCAGCAAGTCGTCGGGGGATTCAAATTCGGCCAGCAGGCCGTATTGGGTTGATTCTTCGCGCTGCAGCATACGTTCGGCTCACTTGTGGGATCCAGAGGCCAGCAGACTGCGGATCTCGTGGATGGAAATCATGGGCAGGCCGCGGACGAATAAAAAAAACAGGACGATGAACAGGCCGATGGTCCCCGCGTAGATGGCGATGTCCCAGATCGTCGGGTGGAACATGTCCCAAGAAGAGGGCATAAAATCCCGGTGTAGGCTGGTGACGACGATGATGAAGCGCTCCAGCCACATGCCGACGTTGATAAACTGGGAAATGAAAAACAGCCAGAACATGCTCGTGCGGAAGTGCCTAAACCACAGAAGCTGGGGCACGGCTATGTTGCAGACGATCAAGGCCCAGTAAAAGGGACCGTACGGGCCCTCCATGCGGTTGGACATCATATAGCGCTCAAAGTCACTGGCACTGTACCAAGCGATGAATTGCTCCATGAAGTAGCCATATCCCACGATCAGCCCGGAAGCCAACATGACTTTGGCCATGTTGTTTAGATGGCGCTCGGTTATGAAGTCGTCCAAGCCATAGATGAGGCGCATGGGGATCATCAAGGTCAGCACCATGGCAAAGCCCGCATAGATCGCCCCGGCCACGAAATAGGGGGGGAATATGGTCGTGTGCCATCCGGGTATAAGCCCGACGGCAAAGTCGAAACTGACGACGCTGTGGACAGAAAGCACGAGGGGTGTGGAGAGGCCGGCCAGCAAGAGGGACGCCATTTCGTAGCGATCCCAGTGAATGGCCGAGCCGCGCCAGCCGAGCGCCAGCACGCCGTAGATGACTTGGGCGATGCGGTTTTTGGCGCGGTCGCGCAGGCTGGCTAAGTCCGGGACCAAGCCGACAAACCAAAAGACCAGCGACACCGTTAAATACGTCGAGACCGCGAATACGTCCCAGATCAGGGGGCTGCGAAACTGCGGCCAGAGGTCCATGGAGTTGGGATAGGGCAACAGCCAGTAGCAGGCCAACCAGGGCCGCCCGGTGTGAAAGAGCGGAAACTGGGCGGCGCAGAGCACGGCAAAGATGGTCATGGCCTCGGCCGCGCGGTTGATCGAGGTGCGCCACCGCTGCCGGAAAAGCAGCAAAATCGCCGAGATCAGGGTGCCGGCGTGGCCGATGCCGATCCACCAGACAAAATTGATGATGGCCCACCCCCAGCCCACCGGGTTGTTGATGCCCCAGATGCCCACGCCCTCGAAGAGCAGATAGGGAACGCCCACCATGAACCCCTGCAGCAGCAAGAAGCCCAAAGCAAAGCAGATGAACCACGCCAGCGGGGTGTTCTTGGTGAGGACGATCCCACTGATTTTGTCGGTAATTGAGGTATGCGAAGTCTGGCTCGGGCCTAGTTCCGACACTGGAGGGCGATAAGGCGTTTTCGCAGTTTCGGACATGCTAAGCCTCGGCAATGTTGGGGTTGGGATTTTTGATACTTGCCAAATACGTAGTGCGGGGCCGCGTGTTCAACTCGGTGAGGATGCCGTAGTTGAGCGGGGATGCCTTGAGGGCAGTGACGCGGCTGTCGGGGTCGTTGATGTCCCCGAAGACGATGGCTTCGGTGGGGCAGGCCTGCTCGCAGGCGGTGACGATCTCGCCATCGCCGATGGTGCGATTGGCCTTTTTGGCCTCAATGCGCGCTTGATTGATGCGCTGGACGCAGTACGTGCATTTTTCCATTACGCCGCGGGCCCGCGTGGTAACATCCGGGTTGCGCTGCAGTTTTAAGCTCTCGGTGTCGCGGTCGGCGTATTGGAGGAAGTTGAAGCGCCGGACCTTGTAGGGGCAGTTGTTGGCGCAGTAGCGGGTGCCGACGCAGCGATTGTACACCATGTCGTTGAGGCCCTCGTCGCTGTGGGTCGTAGCCGCGACCGGACAGACCAACTCGCAAGGGGCGTTTTCGCACTGCATGCAAGGCACGGGCTGATGCACAATCTGGGGATTGTCGAGCGAACCCTTGTAGTAGCGATCGACGCGAATCCAAGGCATTTCGCGGCCGTTGAGGACTTCATCTTTGCCCACGATGGGGATGTTGTTTTCGGCTTGGCAGGCCATCGCACACGCATTGCAGCCGATGCAGGCCCCTAAATCAATGACCATGCCCCAAGCGTACCCCGCGTACTGGTGATCCGTGCGGTTGTGTAGCGTCAAGTCATCGGGTGGGTCGTGGGCACCTTCGTGGGCAAAGTGCGGATGCGCTTGATAGTAGTCCAGCGAGGCTTGGCGCACGAAGTTGCGGCCCTGCATGCTGTGATGATCTTGGGTGCAGGCGAGGCGATAGCGGTCGTAGGAACCGCTGATCTGTAGGCCGCCGCCGCTCCACAAGGCCGCCGCAGGGCGCAGAGCATAGGCATTGAATCCCGCGTCGCGCCCGACCTGGCCACTGCGCTGCTGTCCGTAGCCCAAGTGCAGGGTGACGACGCCGTCGGCTTGGCCGTGCACGATCCAAACCGCTGCCTTGATCGCGCGCCCGTCAAAGCGCAGCTCGGCGAGGAATTCTCTCTCGAGCCGCAGGCGCTCGGCCGTGGCCGGGCTGACGAGAGCGGCGTTGTCCCAGGTTAGCTTCGTGATGGGCTTGGGGGTCTCTTGGAGCCAAGCATTATTGGCAAAGCGGCCGTCCCACACCGTGGGATCGGGCCGAAAGTGGATTTCGAGCTCTTCTTCGGCGGGAAGGTTCCCAGTCGTTGCCGGCAGGTGCAGGGGAACTAGCTGCGCGGATTGGGCTTCGGGGCGCGTACCCTCGACAAAGCCGTCGTGCAGTGCGCGGCGCCAGGCGATCGCATCCAGCCCTTGGCCCTCCCAGTACTGGCGCACGATTTCGAGATCCGGGACTCCGGGCTGGCCGGTGAGCACCGCCAAGAGGTCGTGTGCTGACTTGCTCTTGTAGAGCGGGCGAATCAGCGGCTGAACGATCGCGGCGAGGCCGTCGTGGGTGCGCGTGTCGCTCCAGGCTTCGAGAAAGTGAGATTCCGGAATGTGCCAGTGGCAGAGTTCCGACGTTTCGTTGTCGTACAGGCCAAGGTGGACGCGGTAGCCGACCTTGGCGAGTGCCGCAGCAAAGTCGAAATCCACGGGTGCGTCGTACACTGGATTGCCGCCGAGGATGAACAGGGACTCGACTTGGCCGGCGTTCATGTCGGCGACCAAAGCGGATAGCGACTCGCGCTGGTCAACCGACTCGACTTCGAGGGGTTCGGTGTAGTGTGCGGTTGCGCCTGCATTGCCTAGGGCGTGGTTGATCGCATGGGCCAAAGCGTGTACGGCGGGGGCTTGCTGGTCGCCAGCGAGCACGAGGCTTTGGCCGCGGTGGGCCTTTAAGTCGTCGACTAGGGCCGCAATCCAAGCGTCGTGGGCAGAGAATTCGGCGGGAACGCTCGGCCCCTCCCAGCCGATGCCAAGCCCTTGGGCGACCTTTAAGGCCACGGCTTCGATGTGCGCCGTGCCCACTGCCAAGCGGTGGTCGGCTACGCTGCCCGTGGCCGTTGGACTGCTCTCGACCGCATAGAGCCGATTGCTGGCCTTTGTCCCGTTGCGGACGCTGCGACCGGCCGCGAAATCACGAGCGTGGCGCACATTGCCAGGACCGCTATAGGTAAAGTCCGCGTCCAGCGCTAGAATGACCTTGGCTTTGGTTAAGTCGTAAAACGCATGGACCGGCTCGCCAAACGCCATTTGGGCCCCGGCGCGGGCGTTGTCGCGATTGACCGGTTCGTACTGGTGCCACTGGGCTTGGGGAAATTTGGCCCGCAGGGCCTGCAACTGGTGCCCGAGGGTCGGAGAAGTCACCGTCTGGGTCAGGATGCGCAGGCCGGCACCGCCGTTGGCCTCGTGCGAGGTCAGCCGCTGCGTCAGATCGGCTAGGAAGATGCTCCAAGTGCTGATGCGACCGGCGTTTTTGACCGTTTGCGAGCGGTCGGGGTCGTAGAGGTCGAGGATCGAAGCTTGGACGAGCGCATTCGAGCCGCGGCTACCGGAGGGGTGCGCGGAGTTGCCCTCGATCTTGGTTGGCCGCCCCATGTGGCTCTCGACTAGGATGCCCATGCCAATGCCGCCGAGCGAGGCGGCTGAAGCAAAGTACTGAGGCTTACCGGGGATGACGTCTTCGGGGCCCCGGACTTGGGGGACGATTTTTTCGCTAGGCTGAATCGTACAACCCGAAAGCCCGCCCAGTGCCAGCGATGCACTCATGAGCTTGAGAAAATTTCGCCGACTTACCGGATCCTTCAACTCGGTAGCTTGCTCGGGGAACTCGCGCTGGACCATGGCGGCGAATTCTTCGGTCTGGGCCAATTGGTCCAAGCTGCGCCAGTACTCTGGGCCTTGTGCGGTTTTGAGGCGGGAGCGGATGGCCGAGAGATCGATGTTTTTTCTGGTTTCCATGTTTAGCGGTGGCAGATAGAGCAGTTGGTGAGTTGGCTGGTCTGCACGCCGTATTCGGCGACGAGTTGTGCGCCCAAGCTTTCTTGGTCGGGTGGATACTGGTAGTTCATGTTAAAGACTTGGTCGCGCGGGCGGATGTACTGGGCGGGATCGCGGTGGCAATCGAGGCACCATTCCATATTCAAGGATTCGGCTTTCCACATCAGGGGCATTTGATCGACTTGGCCGTGGCACGACTGGCAGCCAATGCCTTGGTTGACGTGGATGCTGTGGTTGAAATAGGCGAAGTCGGGCAAGTCGTGGACGCGATTCCACTCGATGGGCACGTTGTCGCGGAAGCTGGCGCGCACGGGTTCGAGGATGGGTGCTTCGGTCCAGATCTGCGAGTGGCAGGTCATGCAGGTTTCGGTCGGGGGGATGCCGGCAAAAGCACTTTCCTCGACGGTAGTGTGGCAATAGCGGCAATCAATGCCCATGCCGGTGACGTGGTGTTTGTGGCTGAAGGGAACGGGCTGATCGATGGGCACGTTGACTTGGTTGACGAAGTAAATGCGATTGATGTTGAGTACGATACCGAGGATGCTGGCAACTAGGACGAGGCCGACGAGGATGCTGGCCTTAGAAGCCCAGTTGGCACTGCGCGGGAATACTTGAGCCATATTTTTTAGTTTAGCTGAGTTTGTAGAAAGTCGGCCTTAGCTCTTCTGGCCAAAACAGTCTTGTAAATTAGGCCAGTTTAATTTGGTGTCAACAGATGCCATAAAAAACCTAGGCATTTGACTTTGGGCCTCTCGCAGTATACTATGAATAGTACCCTCCTATAGCCCCCGTAGCTCAGCAGGATAGAGCAACAGATTCCTAATCTGTGGGTCGGCGGTTCGAATCCGCCCGGGGGTAGTTCATTCCTTCGCTACCGGCTGCCTCCCAACAAGTTACGGTCGTGCGGCACATCCCTACCTAGCAGCGAATTACCCAACTTAGGTCAATAGGTTTTGCATTGAAATGACGAGGAATGACGAGGCTCTACAGATCGCCGGCCAAGTCGAAGCTATGCTGGCTGCTTTGGACCGGCTCTCTCCTTTCAGTTGGCTGCTGGAGTCCGCCGAGATTGATCCGTTGCGTTCGTTGCTGCGCTGTGCGCAGGCGGCCTGTGCCGATAGGCAAGAGGCACCGCGCACTGCGGCCGAATTGGCCGCGCAACACCAGCGTTGTTCCGATGCGATCCTCGCGGCAGCCTTCAGCGGCGATTGGGGCGGTGGTGTGCCGGATTTACAAGGGCTGTTGCTCAATCGGCTCCTCGATGGCCAACACTCGTTTTTGCGCGCTTGTGAAGAGCAATCCCCGGCAGAGGTTCCCGCCGCGCTGCGCCAAGTTGTGTGCCGCGACTTGCAAAGTGCCGCGGCCTTGGCCCGTCCTCCTTGGGGGGTATGGCTGCGGCTGATCGGCGGCCACGCAGAGCCTTTGGCCCCCATGCCCGGGGATGGGGTGGAACCCGCGGCCGTTGGCCAACTGAAAGAGCGTTTTGCCCGCAGCGAGGATTGGGCCGGGTTGGCTGGGCCGCTCGGATGCTTGATCCACGAGCACGGGCGGGGGGCGCTGCGTCGATTCCCAGCCTTTCGCGTGGTCGTCGGGGAGGCCAAGCCCATCTTGGAACCCATCCGCCACTTCGCGGAATTTCCCCTCGGCTGGCTGGAAGGCAATGAAGCGAGAATCCAAGTCCTCGAGGAAAACACGCGCCATTTCCTCGCCGGTTATCGAGCGCACAATGCCCTGATCTGGGGACCGCGGGGCGGCGGCAAATCGACGCTGATACGGGCCTTAGTGGGTCAGTTCTTTGATCGCGGCCTGCGCGCCATCGAGATCGCCCCGTCTTGTTACCATCTGTTGCCCGCGCTCTTTGCCCTCGTCCGGGGGCGTCGCCAGCGCTTTGTCGGTGTGCTGGACAATGTGTCGCTGAGCCGGAGCGACAACAGCCTGCACCTGCTCTCGCGGGTGCTTGACGGAGGGCTGGAAGCGTGCCCGGACAACTTGGTCTTCTATGCGACCTCTAACTACAAAGACCTAGTCGATCGGGAGGGCGAGCGCCCGCAAGGGCTGGGCCAAATGCAGCTAGACGACGAGCGCACCAACCGAGTCAACCAAGGCATCCAAGCCGAATTCTACGACCCCCAACAACTGCAACGCCTCGATCAGGAGCGGGCGCTCGACGACCGTTTTGCCCTCAAGGTCTTCCTCGATCTGCCCAACAGGCAGCAATATCGCGCCATGGTCTTGTCTTATGCGCGCCGGGCTGGGATCGACCTGCCGGAAGAAGATTTATTGGCCGCTTTCGAAGTTTGGCGAATGCGACACAACCACGATTTGGTTGGAGGCCGGACGGCGCGGGACTTCATCGACGCGTACTTGCCTCAGTACTTGCGCGGCAAGGAAACGTTAAATCAACCTTCAAGTAGCTCGATTTCGTAGCCGTCGGGATCGTCGATAAAGGCCATCTTGCGGCCGGTGGGGAAGGTCGTGCGCCAATCGCTAGGCCATATTTCGAGCCCGTTGTTTTCCAAGGTGTTGCAAAAGCCGATTAAGTCGGGAACCGCAATCGCGAGATGCATGAGATCCTCGGGGACGGCAAGCTGGTAATCGGCGGAATAGGTCAATTCGAGGGTGTGTTCATTGCCGGGTAGCTCGAGATGAGCGATTTGGTTGCCAGCGGGCGATTTGTCCGAGCGGCTGCGGACTTCAAAGCCGAGGTGGGTGCAATACCACTCAATGGAGCGCTCGAGATCGCCGACGCGGATGCGGGTGTGCAGGAAGCGGGCCATAGGGACATCCTTTCGCAGGTTATTTATAATAAAAGGAGGGGCTGCACATGCAGGCAGTCCCTTGCGCGGGTTGGAACGAGGCGCGTAGATTAAATTGGTCAGGGGTAAGAAGCGAAAAAGTGGTGCCGAAGAGAGGACTCGAACCTCCACGGGGTGGCCCCCACATGGTCCTGAACCATGCGCGTCTACCAATTTCGCCACTTCGGCAATTGAATAGCACAAATTAAATGCAGGGCTTGCAGCCGTCAAGCCTGTTCCCTTCGTGAAAATAGAGGTTATGGCCAAAACGGAAAGTGGTGCCAAGCGCGAGTTCATCGCCGTGCAAAACCGCAAAGCCCGGCACGACTACGAGGTGATGGGCCGCTATGAGACCGGCATTGTCTTGCGCGGCACGGAAGTCAAGTCGCTGCGCGCCGGGCGCGCCAACCTCAAGGACAGCTTCGCTTTAGTTGAACGAGGCGAAATTTTCCTGCACAATGTCCACATTGCCCAGTACGAGCGAGGCAGCAATTTCAACCACGACCCGGAGCGCGTGCGCAAATTGCTCTTGCACCGCAGTGAAATCCGCCGGCTGACCGGGAGAACGCAACAACAGGGCCTTACTTTGGTGCCGCTGAAGATCTACTTCAAGCGCGGCCGGGCCAAGGTGGAATTGGCTCTGGTCCGCGGCAAAAAGCAGTTCGACAAGCGCCAGGCTTTGGCTCAACGCCAAGCTGACCGCGACGTCGACCGGGCCCTCAAGGAGCGGCACCGGTGAGTTTGCCCGCGTCCAGCCAGGCCGCGACGCGCTGTTCTAAGTGCGGCGGTGGAGGCCTGTATTACGACCCCATAGTCGCGGTGGGTCGCTATGGTACGCTCCGGCTTTGCGAGTGCATCGAGTGCTGCTGTGGGGGGAGGCCCCCCTACCAGTACTGGGACGACGATTCGCGCAACCAGTGGTGCTCCTGCCGTCCCTATCGCCGCAAAATGACGGAAACCAACCGCCTGTTCCGCCAGGCCGATATTCCCGAGCGCTACAAGTGGAAGTTCGTCGATGACTTCCGCATGGCGGCACCAGACGGGACGCACATCGACCTAGCGGGCACGGTCTATCTCCGCATTCACCAAGACCTGATCGAAGCCGCGGAAGAGCCAAAGCGCGGCTATCTCCTCCACGGAAAGCCCGGCACGGGCAAGACCTTAATGGGGTGCATTGCACTCAATGAACTCATGTTGCGCTGGGCCAAACCGGGCCGCTTTCTCAGTCTGTCGCGCACGTACTTTCAGAAGTTGCGCGATACCTATTCAGCCGACAGCGAGCGCTATGGTCACACTTGGTCAATTCTCGAAGAGTTGTGCAATATGCCCTACCTCGTCCTAGACGACTTCGGCATCCAGCGGGGGACCGAGTGGGAAATAGAAATGCTCTACGATCTCGTAGATGCCCGCTACGGCGACCAGCGGTTCACGGTTGTAACTACCAATCAGCCCCTCGACGAACTAAAGAATCTAGCCGATGGCCGCATCTACTCGCGCCTAGTAGAGATGTGCCAATCCATCCCCATGAATGGCCCTGATTATCGGATGCACCTCAATGCGTGAGACAAGCTGGAAGCGCAGCGATGGACGTCGCCCCGCTCAGTTGCGGCCGGTGCAGATCGCCCCGAGATACCTGAAAACGGCGGCTGGATCGGCCCTGATCGAAATGGGCGATACAAAGGTGCTCTGCACGGTATCGCCCGTCGATGGGGTGCCGCCCTTTTTGGTGGGGACCGACAAGGGGTGGCTAACCGCGGAGTACAGCATGCTGCCTGGCTCCTCTGCGCGCCGGGTAGCGCGCGAATCCAATAGCCGGGCGCGGGAAATTCAGCGCCTGATCGGCCGCTCGCTGCGCGCTATAGTGAATTTGGAGCAAATCGGCGAGCGGACGCTATATGTCGATTGCGATGTCATACAGGCGGATGGCGGAACGCGCACCGCCTCAATAACAGGGGCTTATGTGGCTTTGGTAGAGGCACTGCAGACCCTGCAAGGCGATGTGCTCGTAGAGCAGGTCGCCGCCGTTAGCGTGGGGGTAGTAGGGGACCAGCTCCTATTGGATCTGTGCTACGAGGAAGATCGTAGTGCCGAAACGGATATGAACGTCGTTATGACCGGCTCGGGGGGGATCGTCGAAGTCCAAGGCACGGCCGAGGGGCGTCCCTTTACCCGCGCTCAGGCTGTCGAATTGCTCGACTTAGCGGCTGTGGGCATAGAGCACCTACTGGCCGTGCAACAGTCTGTTTTAAGCGCACTTACAGAGGCTTAGGGGCTTGGAGAAATTGCTTGACAGGTTTTGTGGCCCCGGCTAAGTTATACACATCTTTAGTTTGAAGCACGTGTAGCTTTCCTTTTCCTCCCCACTCTAAACGAAGAGGATGGTTCCATGGCGGGAATGACTAAAGCACCATTTTGGGATATGGAAGATTGCCTCGGGAGCTATCTGGCCGAAATTGCCCATTCCAAGCCTCTCTCCCCGGCCGACGAGGTCGATCTAGCGCGGAAGATCAAGCAAGGGGATGAGGGTGCCCGCAACAGATTAGTCGAAGCGAATTTGCGCTTTGTGGTCAGTGTGGCCAAGGAATACCAAAATCGCGGCGTTCCCCTCGCCGACTTGGTCAGTGCTGGGAATATGGGGTTGATCACGGCCGCCGAGCGCTTTGACGAAGCCAAGGGCTTCAAATTCATCTCCTATGCGGTTTGGTGGATCCGCCAAGCCATCCTACAGACGATAGCCGAGCAGTCGCGCACAGTCCGCCTGCCGCTGAATAAGATCGGCTTGCTCTACAAGATATCCAAGGCGTCCCGCATCTTGCAGCAAGAGCGCACCGACGATCCCCACCCGGAAGCTATCGCCGAACAGCTCGATGTCCCGGTTGAAGAGGTCAAGGAGACCTTGATGTGCGGTCGCTCGACGCGGTCGCTCGACGCGGCCTTTCTCGGCGAAGAAGACCACAGCCTGCTTGACGTGCTGCCAGACGAGCGCCAAGAGTCCCCTGAAAACCAAGTGATGCGCGGCTGTCTGCGCGGGCAGATCGACTCGGCCCTGAGTCGGCTCATTGGGCGCGAGGCCGAAATTCTCCGCCTCTACTTTGGGTTGAACGGGGAAGAAGAGCCTATGACCTTGGACCAGATCGGCATGCGTTTTGGGCTTACGCGCGAGCGAGTCAGGCAAATCAAGGAGAAAGCCCTGCACCGCTTGCGGCACCCCAGCCGCTCCGATCATCTGCGCTCCTACAGCCGCGCTTGAAGATGCCCCCCAACAGGCTCCCCTGCTCCCCAAAAGTCGCAGGAGTACGCCATGTCAGAAGATGCAGTTGAGGAGGATCTGCTGAGTTCCATAGACGAAGTCGACGATCAGATCAAAAATTTTCGCCAGCGGGTGCGGGCCGTTCTGGACGCTGCCCAGGCCGAGGGAACGCGGCGCAACGAAAAGGAAGGGAGCACGAGGAGGTAAGCGGCGCGTGGATTTACCAAAGAGGGGATGGCTTGGCTATCCCCTCTTTTAATATCTGCAACCAAATGGAGAGAACCAAAATGGACAAATGGGCAACAGGCATATTTACCTCCATTGACGAGGGCTTGGGGGCCGGGTTGGATTCGGTGAAGGAGCTAGGGGTTTCCACCGTGCATCTGCATGCGCCGGGCCGCGATTTGCGCACCGCAGAGAAAACCGCGGAAATCAAGGACCAGTTCGCCGCCGCCGGAATCGAAATCAGCGTGGTTTTCGCCGGTTTTCCCGACGACGATTACACCACGCCGGAAATCGCCCAACAAACGGTCGGGCTCGTGCCTTTAGATCGCCGGGAGCGCCGGCTCGAAGAAACCTTGGCCATCGCGGACTTTGCTGTAGCGCTAGAAGTAGATGCTGTCGGCATGCACTTGGGCTTTGTGCCGGAGGCGTCGGAGCTGGATTTTGCCGCGGTCGTCGAAGTTGTGCGCACGGTGTGCGATCACTGCCGGAGGCACGGCCAGTATTTCCACCTAGAAACCGGTCAGGAGACCGCCGACGAACTTCTCGCCTTTATCGAGGCCGTTGATCGAGAGAACCTCGCGGTCAATTTCGATCCGGCCAATATGATCCTCTACCAAGCCGGCCCGCCTCTAGAGGCCTTGGATCGGGTGGGGTGCTTTGTTCGCAGCGTACACTGCAAGGATGCCGCGATTGAGCGCCGTCCGGGCCAGCCGTGGTACGAGGACGCGCCGCTTGGCCAAGGCGACGTCGACATCCGGGCATTTCTCTTGAAGTTGCGCGATTTGGGGTACGAGGGGCCGCTGACCATTGAGCGCGAGTACGCCCCGGACCAAGTCGGAGATATCCGCGCGGCCCTGCAGCTACTCACCGACCTACGCCGAGAGATTTTGGGTTGAGTGCGTCGCTGCGGAGTTGTTTGGATTTTGCAGTAGATGCGGCTTGGCAAGCAGGCAAGCTCACCTTGCGCTACTTCCAGTCGGGCATCCGCGCCGAGCGGAAGGAAGACCTATCGCCGGTGACGGTCGCCGACCGCGAAGCCGAGGCCAAGATACGGGACTTATTGACCAAGGCCTATCCCGACGACGGGATTGTCGGCGAGGAGTTTGGCCAAGTTGCGGGAAGCTCCGGGGTGCGCTGGATTATCGACCCCATCGACGGTACGAAATCCTTTGTCCAAGGGGTGCCGCTCTACGGAGTGCTCATCGCGCGGGAAGGGCCGGATGGGGTTGACGTAGGCTGTTGCTATATGCCGGCCCTCGACGAGATGGTGTGGGCTGCTAGGGGCGAGGGCTGTTGGTGGAATGGCAGGCGGGCTGCGGTGTCCGCTGTGGCCGACTTAGACCAGGCCTGTATCTGCTATACATCGTGGCCGAGCTTTGCCGAACAGGGCCGCGAGCAAGGGTGGCAGCAGCTAGTTGCTAGCACTCGGCTGCGCCGGGGGTGGGGCGATTGTTACGGCCACATACTTGTGGCCACTGGCCGAGCCGAGGCCAGCTTTGACCCCATTATGAATCCGTGGGATTGCGGGCCATTGCTGCCGATTTTACAGGAAGCCGGAGGCACCTTTACCGATTGGCAGGGGGTGCCGACGATATACGGCCAAGACGCTTTCTCTTCCAACGGGCATCTCTTTGCGTCCATCATGGGGCATCTGGGTCGGCGCAGTGATAGACGCGCTTAGAAGCCGGATCGCCTTCTGTCTAGCGGTCGGTCGCGATGCCGTGGTGGCGACGTACCGCCACGATTGCACGACTGCGGCCCCAGCCATGGCCTTTGACTTTGTATTTGCCATTTTCCCGGGCATTCTCGTTCTAACGGCTCTATTGGGCTTCCTAGGCATATCATCTGAGGATTTCATCCAAGTCCTCGAAATTTTGGGCATTGTCATTCCCGTTCCGCTGCTGGAGGCTGTCGAAGACAATATCAACTTTCTTTCGTCGCAAAGTTTGTTCGTCATCGGGTTCTTGGGCGTCATCTGGCCGGCGTCGGCTAGCATGTCCACTACGATGATGGCACTCAACCGATCCTACGGCGTACAAGAGCATCGGTCCTTCTACAAGCGGCGCATTCTCTCGCTCGCCCTAATCGTGGTCTTGGGGATTTCTTTTGTCTTTTTCTTTACCCTCATCGTATTTGGCGAACACGTCGAGAGTTGGCTGCGGGACTATTGGACTTCCCCACACTTTTCTCCGTTGGTGGCCTTGTTGCGGCGTGCGGTGGTCGTGATCGGCATGGTCGCCACGGCCGCTTGCATTTACTGCGTTATGCCCGCCGTGCGCCTGCGCTGGTTGGACGTGTTGCCTGGTAGTATAGTGTCTTCTGCGCTGGCCGGGGTCATTGCCTCGGGCTTGGATTACGTCGAGCGGTTCAGCTATTACAATATCATCTATGGCGTGCTCGGGACCGCCATCATCCTCTTGCTGTCCGCGTATTTGCTGGCTTTTACTTTGTTGTTGGGCGGCGAGTTGAACGCGGTGCTCTATCGCCGCCGCCATCCATTTGACGCGCACCCGACAGATTATTAGGTTGGAACTTGTAGCGGCAATGTCTTTGAGAAATGGAGGAACCAATGCACAAAAATTTAATTCTATTCGCGCTCGTCAGCGGGCTTTTGGCCTGTGGGGAAAAAAAAGATGAGTTAACTCCTTATATCCAGACTTTGCAGGGCTTGGAAAGCCATAGCCAACAGCTAATGCGCTATCAGGTGTACCTAACGACCGAGGGCATGACCTCTCAGGCCCACGACGTCCAAGAAGTCATGCAGACCTTGCTCGACGAGTTGGAGAAGGTCGAACTCGAAGACAAGCGTCTCCGGGCCTTGCACAACGCCATGAAGCGAGCCTTAAAGGCGGCGATGCGCAAGCTGGTCGAGCCGGACTTCCCGACCTTTGTGCCCAATGCCCAAAAGAGCATTGGGCGCGTCGAAGACGAATTCACCAAGATATATGGCAACCTAGAGATAATGTGGCAGAGGGCCGGCAAGACCGAACCCTTTCCGCTCAAGTGGGAAGCCGTGGAATAGTCGAGTCCGCCGCCCGCTGCAACCGCGTAGAGCTCCCCCGGTACCAGGGGGAGCTTTTTGCGTTAAATTCTAGGGCAAGTCTAGGGCAAGAAGAAGGGACGAACAAACCATGATGTTCGCGTTGCTCAAATTGCTGCTGGCGACGGCGATCGTGTTGCTGTGTTATGCAGTGTACCGGCAGCTAAGGGGCCGTCCCCGCAGCGGCGCGTCCACCAAGCGCGGTAGTATTGATCCGAGCCAAGTCGCCGAGGCCGAATACTGCATATTGGACGAAGAAGAGGTCAAAAGCCAAGATCGTGGCTAAGAGAGCCAAAGGGCTGAGTCCCGAAGAACTGCTGGCCGAAATCGCCAAGGGGGATGTTCGGCCCTTTTATTTGCTACACGGAGACGAGGAATACGAGCGCGAAGCCTTGGTCGCGTCTATGGTCGAAGCCTTGGTGCCAGCCCAGACGCGGGATTTCAATTTAGACGTACTGAGGGCCGAGCGCTTGGAGGTGCTGGATTTTTTTCAGATATATGAGACCTATCCCATGATGGCCGAGAGTCGGCTGATTGTGCTGCGCGATGCCGAGGCCCTAGCGACCGACCAGTGTCGCGGCTTGGAGCGCGTATTTGCAACGCCGGTGGCGACTAGTCGGCTGCTGGTAGTGGGCCGAAAGGTCGATATGCGTCGGAAGTTCTTTCGCGAGCTTTCGCGTCGGGGCCGTGCGCTAGAATTTAGGCCGCCCTACGACAACCAAGTCCCGCAGTGGATACAGCGGTACGCCAAGCGCCAAGGGGTGCGGATCGAACCCGCAGCCATCCAGGTACTCAGCCAGTACGTGGGGGCCAAGCCGCGCGAGCTGGTCAGCGAAATAGAAAAGTTGGTCAGTTTTGTCGGGATGGGCCAGCCGATTGCCGCCTCGGCGGTCGAACAAGTCGCTGGCATTACGCGCGGGGCTAGCGTGTTCGACCTCGCCGATGCCCTCGGCAAAGGGCAGGGCAAGCTGGCCCAAAAATTGATGCAAAAGTTTCTCAGTGAGGGAGAAGAGCCGACCCGCGCGGTAGCCATGGTCACCCGCCACTTTCAGCTTTTGCTCAAGGCTAAGGGGCTAGTGGGCAAGTCGCTGCCGCGCGACAAAATGGCCGCCGAATTGGGCGTTGCGCCGTTCTTTTTATCTGGGTATTTGGAGCAGGCGAGGCGCCGCCCGGCCTCTTGGCTGTGGGCGGGGTTGAGTGCCTTGAGAGAGGCCGATTGGTGCCTAAAGTCGCAGGGGCGCCGCCAAGAGCGCTTGGTTTTGGAGTTGCTGGTGGCCAAGTTGTGCAGGGGGTGTTGATCTTGACAATGGGTAGTGCCAAAGGTATTGTGTTTATAACATCTTAAAAAGTATAAACTAACAAGCAAAGGACCTATCGTGAGCGAGCCTATCGTCTTAACCGATGACAATTTCAGTGCCGAAGTTCTCAACGCCGGTCTGCCCGTGCTCGTGGATTTTTGGGCGACGTGGTGCGGGCCGTGCCGAGTGATTGCGCCGATTGTCCAAGAATTGAGCAGTGAATACGAGGGCAAGGCCAAAGTGGGCAAATTGGACGTCGACGAGGCCCAGAAGACAGCGGCCGAATTCGGCATCCGCAGCATCCCCACCTTGCTCATTTTTAAGGGGGGTAAGGTCGCCGACCAGATAATTGGTGCCGTCCCCAAACAGCAAATCACCGAAAAGCTAGAAGCCGCATTGGCCTAATTGTGCGGACGAGAGGGCTTGGGGTGCTGCCTGTCTGAGCGGGAGTGCTGAATATGCCGTCTAATCCTCTCTGGAGTCGCGTCTTGAGTCGCCTGCAAGAGCGCGTGGGAAGCGGCCGCAAGGAGGAAGAGACCGCCTCCTGCAAGCTCTTGAAGAAAGTGCCCATTTTTCAGGAACTGAGCAGGCGAGAGCTGCGCAAGATAGAAGAGATGCTCTATGGGCCGCGGGATTGGCGAGCTGGCGATACGATTATCAACCAAGGGGATCCCGGGATGGGGATGTACATCATCGTCTCCGGCCAAGTGCGGCTCGCACAGATGGGCAACGATGGGGTTGAGAAGCAGCTCGCTACCTTGACCCGTGGGGATTTTTTTGGCGCACAAGCTCTTGTAGATGAATCGCCACGCCCTACCTCGGCTTACGCCATCCAGCCTTGTAGTCTCCTCGTGTTTTGCCGCCCGGACTTACTCGAACTCCTAGAGTACAACATCCCGCTTGCCTTGAAGATAGTTGAGGGCTTGGCGCAAGCGATTTCGACCGACGTACTCGAACTCCTAGAGAAACTCTCAGTGCAGTTGCGCGACCCCGAGTGCCTGTTAAAAGGAGCGCGGCGAGCAGGCAGTATTCAATGATGAATTGGCAAGTCAAAATCGCAATCGGCTTGGTGGTCGTAGCGGTCGTCGGGTGGTTCTTATACGAGATTCGCGGCGTCCTCACTCCTTTTGTGTTCGCCTTCGTCTTGGCCTATGTCCTCTACCCAATCATCGATTGGATGGAGCGGAGGGGGTTGGGACGGGTTTGGAGTACCCTCCTCGTCTTTTCGCTCGTTTTTGCCGGGTTGGGGCTGGGCGCATTCAAGGTTGGAGACAAGCTGACCGGAGAAACGGTCGATAGGGTTTTTACCATCGCCAACACCGGAGACAAACCCCTAATCATCCGCGAGATGGCTTGGGAAGACGATTCGCGGGAACAGCCGTTTGTCTTACGAGAGGAACACCGCTGGCCGCTAGAGATCGCTCCCATGGAGGAGTTGGCAGTTCGCCTTCGCTTTGTTCCTAAGGACCACGCACCGGCTGCCAACGCGCTTTTGGTCGCGTACTCGCAGGGAAAGGACGAGTACAGTCAGCGCATTAGCGTCCGCGGCAATGGCGGTGCGGCCGCAGGAGGCCAAGCGGCCGGCAATCCAAGTTCCGTTGTGTTTTCGCGCGCCGATATTGGCTTTGGCAAGGCCGAACCCAACGTCTTGGTGGAAATCGGCGATAGGATCTTGACGGAAGTCAGCGCTAGGGCTGCACAAATTCAACCCATGCTACAGCCCTATTTGGGCAGCGATTTCCGCCTCGCCGAGTTGATCCAGGAGCACGGCGAGCGGCTGATGGAGACCATGTTGGGGGGCACTACGCTGTTTATCGAGGGCGTGATCTCGGGCCTTACTTTTGCGGTGATCGTGCCGTTTGTGGCGTTCTTCTTCCTCAAAGAGGGTCGGAGCTTGACGCGGTGCCTGATTGCACTCGTTCCCAACGCCTATTTTGAGTTGTGCTTGAGCCTGATATACCAAGCCAATAAACAGATTGGGAATTACATCCGCGGCCAGCTTTTGGCCGTCCTCGTCGTATCGGTGCTCGCGATGAGCGGCTTGTCCATTATCGGCGTCTATTATGCCCTGCCTCTGGGTTTGCTCGCTGGATTGGCCAACGTAATCCCGTTTCTCGGGCCATTGATCGGAACCGTCTGCGCTTCGATTGTAGCTTTGGCTACCGGCGGGGGCTTGGCGATGGTGGCCAAAGTGATCGCTATGTTCTTGGCCATTCAACTGATCGACAACGTACTCATTCAACCCACGATGGTGGCCAAAAGCGTTGAACTGCACCCTTTGGTCGTCCTCTTTGTCGTCATGGTGGGAAGCCAGTTGCTGGGCATCGTCGGGATGCTGATCGCCGTGCCGCTCACAGGCATCGCGAAAGTAAGCGGCCAAACCATCTACGAAGGGGTTAAGCAATACCGGTTTAGAGTAAGTTGACAAACCTATGTATATTGCTTAACTACATCCCATATACCAAACTTTGCTAAGAGGCATTTAAGACCCCTTAGGGGTAGGAGGAATAGATTAATTGGGTAGCTCAATACACTTAGAAAGCACGGTGGTGAGCGAGTTAGCTCAACGCATAGGGGACGCCCGCAGGCTCTACGGCCACGATAGTCCTTACGTCATAGGTATGATGACGGCTGTCGAGTGGATAGCCCAAGGTGCCGAGGGCGGCCAAGGTCTCAAGCAAGACCTACTCGCCCGCGTTCTGGAGAGCGAGGGAAAAAAGAAGCCGTCTCGTCCGCTCCCCGGCAGTGCGGAGAGCAGCCCCCCAACGCAGGAGCGCCGCGCCTTGGCGGAAAACACCTGGACTCGAGGCATAGTCAAGTGGTTTAACAACGATAAGGGATATGGTTTTATTTCTACAGACAGCCATGTCGATGTCTTCGTCCACTGGCGCGATATTTCATCTTGGGACCGCAGTTTGGTCCAAGATGACGAAGTTGAGTTCATGGTGACCCGCACCGCCAAAGGCTTCCAAGCCATCAACGTAATGAAGGCCGGCCAAGACAAGGCCGAAGGGGAGACGGCCTCGGCCGCCCCGACCGAGACCCACGACGAAACTGGGGAGGTCGAGAACACCGCCGGCGACCCCGCTGAGAGCGCAGACAGTGCCTCGGAGCCCCAAGACGACGAGCCCAGCCCGTAGGGGAAGATGGGTAAAAAAACGTCCGATATAGCCTGTTCGTTCTGCGGCAAGGGGGGTGATCAAGTCGAGAAGGTTATTCAGGGGCCTTCGGTGTATATATGTAGTGAGTGCATCGGCTTGTGCAACGAGGTGCTGGAAGAGGACGACAAGCACGAGCTCAGCCTCAATGGTCGTCCCCTGCCCAAGCCGGCCGAAATCAAGGGCCACCTCGACGCGCATATTATCGGCCAAGAACGCGCCAAAAAAGCGCTCTCGGTCGCCGTGTACAATCACTACAAGCGGGTGCATTCCGGTGCTGCAGATGTCCAGCTCAGCAAGAGCAATATCCTGCTCATCGGCCCCACCGGAGTGGGTAAGACGCTTTTGGCGGAGACGCTGGCGCGCATATTACAAGTGCCCTTTGCCATCGTCGATGCCACCGTCCTCACCGAGGCCGGGTACGTAGGCGAGGACGTGGAAAATATCCTCGTGCGGCTCCTCCAAGCCGCGGATTACGAGGTCAAACAAGCCGAGCGCGGGATCTTGTTTATCGACGAGCTGGACAAAGTTGCCCGCAAATCCGGCAATCCCTCCATAACGCGCGACGTTTCAGGCGAAGGCGTCCAACAGGAGCTCCTCAAGATCTTAGAGGGGACGGTGTCCGGGGTGCCGCCGAAGGGAGGGCGCAAGCACCCCGAACAGCCCTTGGTGCAAATAAACACCAAAAACATTCTCTTTATCTGTGGGGGGGCTTTCGATGGGCTGGACAAAATTATCCGCCAGCGCATCGGAACCCAGTCCATGGGCTTTGGCAGCCCCCTCGACGACCGCGAGGAAGTGGACGAGGCCAATCTGTTGGTGCGCGTCGAACCCGAGGAGTTGATCCAGTACGGCCTAATTCCCGAGTTGATTGGCCGCTTGCCGGTGGTGGGTATCTTGCACCCCTTCAGCGATCAGGCGCTCATGGACATCCTGCTCAAACCGCGAAACGCACTCGTCAAGCAGTACCAAAAGCTGTTTGAGATGGACGGCATTGCCCTGCGCTTTGAAGAAGAGGCTCTGAAGAAAGTCGTCGAATTGACCCAAGAAAAGGAGATGGGCGCGCGCGGTCTGCGGGCGGTCCTAGAGACCATCATGTTTGAGATCATGTTCGATCTCCCAGCCCGAGACGACATCGCCGAATGCGTCATTACCAAGGAATTCATCGAAAACAAGGCACCGCCGACTTTCGTGTACAACAAAAAGCGAGCTTGATGTACTGCGAGCTAGTGGTAATTATCCATGCCGACCGCCTCTTCTCCCACACCGGAGAAGGGGCTTTTTTATGGGAAACGCGCCATGCAGCCTAGGCGCTATCCAGCGCGAGTGCTGTGGCGGCACCAGCCTGCGACCACAGCGGCCACCGCCACAGGGGAAGTGGCCGTGCGGGGGCGGCTCCTCCACCTCGCCGAAGGTCAAGGCAGGATCGCAGACGAGAGCGGAGAGGTTGATTTCGCGGTGCAGACGCAGGCAGAAGGGGTAACAGCCGGGGATATAGTCGAATTGTATGGGGTTGCGGCAGAAGGCATTATAGCCGTTACCCAAATCCGCTTGTTAGCTCCTAGCAATGCGGTGTGGTGCGAGGGGGATTGGGCGCGGTTCCACGCCAACAGGTTGTGGGCAAATATGCGGGTGCGGGCCGCCGTGTTAGACGCTGTGCGCGATTTTTTTCGCGACGCGAACTTCCTCGCTGTGGAGACGCCCACTTTGGTTCGCGCCTCGGCGCAAGAGGAGCACATCGAGCTATTCGCCACAGAGTACCAAGCGGAAAAGGCAAAGGAGAAATTTTATCTCGCCCCCTCTCCCGAGCTGTACATGAAGCGGTTGCTAGGGGTGGGCTTTGAGCGGATTTACCAGATCAGCCGCTCGTACCGCAATGGGGAAATGGGGCCGCAACACAACCCCGAGTTTACCCTAATCGAATGGTATCGGGCGTACGCCAGTTACGAGGAAATCATGGCCGATGTCGAGAATTTGGTGGCCCATGTGGTGGAAAGGGTCTTGGGGCGGTTGAGCGTGGTGTGGGCAGGGCGCGAGATCGGCGTCCAGCCGCCGTGGGAGCGGCTCAGCGTCCGCGATGCCTTTGTGCGCTGGGCCGCGGTCGATTTGGCGGCCTGTGCAGACGCAGAATCGCTTTTTTGCCGCGCCCGTGCCTTGGGCTATGGCAGCGCTAGACGAGGGGATAGTTGGGAGGATCTATACCACAAAATTCTGTTGGAAAAAGTCGAGCCCGAATTGGCCAAACTAGGGGCGGTCCACCTTTTCGATTACCCTCGGCCGTTGGCCGCATTGGCCAAATTAAAAGAAGGCCAGTCGGCCGTAGCCGAGAGGACGGAGGCGTACTTGGGGGGGGTGGAGCTATCGAACGGCTATACCGAATTAAACGACCCAGCCCAACAGCGCGAGCGCTTTGCGCGGGGTGCGCGGCCGGGGGATGCACCGGCCGACGAGGCGTTTCTCGCGGCTATGGAGCGGGGCATTCCGCCGGCTGGTGGCGTGGCCTTGGGGTTGGATCGGTTGGTCATGGTCGTTGCCGGCGCGGCTTGCTTAGACGAGGTGATCGCCTTTCCGCTGGGGCATTAGTTGGCGAGGGCTGCCAGCTCTTTTTCGGACGCCAGCAGGCCGTCGATTAGGCCGAAGTCGATGGCCTCGGCGGGCGAAAGAAAGTAATCGCGCTCGGTGACCAGCTCGATGCGCTCAAGCGGCTGGCCGGTATCTTGGACCAATATCTGATTGAGCCGGTCGCGCCACTCCACGATTTCGCGGGCGTGGATTTCGATGTCGGCGGCTTGGCCGCGGACCCCTCCCCAGGGCTGGTGGATCATGAGCCGAGAGTGCGCAAGGGCGTGGCGCTTGCCCTTGGTCCCGCCGGCGAGGAGAATCGCACTCATGCTGTACGCTTGGCCGATGCACAGGGTCGCCACGTCGCAGGGGACGTACTTCATGGTGTCGTAGATGGCCAAGCCAGCCGTGAGGCTGCCGCCGGGGCTGTTGATGTAGAGCGAGATGTCTTTCTTGGGATCTTCCGAGGTTAAAAAGAGTAGCTGGGCGATGATGAGGTTGGCTTCGTGGTCGTCGATCGGGGTGCTGATGAAGATGATCCGCTCCTTGAGGAGGCGCGAGAAAATGTCGTAGGCGCGCTCGCCGCGGCCGGTCTGTTCGATTACTATGGGTACGATGGCCATGTGCTATTCTGTCGTGAAAAGAGAGCTTATTAACGGGTCAATGGACTATAGGCGATACCCAATATAGTGTCAATGGGTCACCGCTCAGGTCAATTGACCGCGCTGGGTCGGCGCGGTACATTTTGCCCTGTTCGCAGCGCGTCGTTGCCCCACCGAAGGTTAGTCCCTTAATCCATTGCAAGGCACAGTGATACGATTTTTTGAGTTCCGTTGCTTGGCCCTAGCGGGTCGCGGGTGCGCGTGCTCGTAGGCATTACCGGCGGCATGGGTGCGGGCAAATCCGCCCTGGCGCAAATGCTCGCCGGATTGGGTGCGCTGCGGGTCGATGCCGACGAAGTGGCCCGCGAAGTGGCAGAAATCCCAGCGGTAATAAAGAATCTACAAGCGGCATTTGGCCGCGATTTGCTCGGCCCAGACGGGTGCTTGAACCGCCGGGAGTTGGGGCGTCGCGCCCTGCGGTCAGACGAGGCGAGCCAGCGGTTAGAGGCCATTGTGCGGCCGCCCCTAGCAGCGGCCATCAAGCACCGGCTGGCGCGGGCGGTGGAGGAGGCCGGCGGGGGGGTCGTGGTGTTTGACGCGCCCCTGATATACGAGTGGGGGAACGAGGGGCACTTCGACCGGATCGCGGTGGTTGATGCCGAGGAGGAACGATGCGTGTCGCGGGTGCAGCAGCGCAGCGGCTTGCCGGTGTGCGAGATTAGGCAGCGGATGGCCCGCCAGATGGATCCGCGAAAAAAAAAGGCCCGCGCCGATTTTGTCATCGACAACAACGGCAGTTTGGCCGCGCTCGCCGCGCAGGCGGAAGCACTGTGGGCCGAGTTGGTCGGCACCGCGCAGGGAAGAGGCGACCATGGCGAATGAGCGCTTGCGGCGGACGCCCCTCTACGAGGTCGCCGTTGCCGAAGGCGGGCGCATGGTGCCCTTTGGCGGGTGGGAAATGCCGGTCCAGTTCGAGGGCATCCGCCGCGAGCACTGGGCAGTGCGCCGAGCGGTCGGCCTGTTCGACATATCGCACATGGGCCGGATCGCCATTTCCGGGGAGCGCGGGTTGGCCTTTCTCGACAGCCTCTTGCCAGCGCGGGTGCGCGAATTGACCAGCGGCCAGATGCGCTACGCGCCGCTGTGCAATGAGCGGGGGGGATGCGTGGACGATCTGGTGGTCTATCGGCTCGCACAACGGGAGTACCTCTTGGTGGTCAACGCGAGCCGGAAGGCTGCTGACTGGCAGTGGATTACCGCGTACGCAGTGGGGTGGTCGGGTGTGCAAATCGAGGACTTGAGCGATGAACAGGGCATGGTAGCTGTCCAAGGGCCGCGGGCCGCCGCCCTAGTTGAAGCACTCGCCGGACCGGCTAGCGCGGCGCTAGGGTACTATCGCTGCACAACGATGGAGATCGCCGGGATACGAGCGCTGCTCAGCCGCAATGGCTACACCGGCGAAGACGGGTTTGAGATCATGTGTCCGGCCGATCAAGTCGCCGCGCTGTGGGCCAAGCTCCGCGCGGCCGGTGCCCAACCCTGTGGGCTAGGTGCGCGCGACACCTTGCGCCTCGAGATGGGGTTTTGTCTCTATGGCCGCGAATTGAACGATCAGACGACCCCCCTAGAGGCGGGTTTGGCTTGGACCTTGGACTTAGAAAAAGAGGCGTATTTTATCGGAGCTGAGGCGCTGCGGGCGCAGCGCACGGCCGGAGGCTATCGCCGTTTGCGCGGCTTCCGCATGCTGGAAAGGGGCATTCCCCGGCCGGATTATCCGGTTTTCGACCAGCGCGGCAAGCAGGTGGGGACCGTTACGAGTGGGACGCACTCGCCGGTGCTCGGCGCGGGGATCGGGCTGGCCTATTTACAGCGCGGTGCGCAAAAAATAGGCACCGAGGTGTACATCGGCATGAAGGGCAAGCGGCAACCCGCCACAGTGGTCGAGCGGCCCTTTGTGCCTTCGGCTCTTAAAAAGGACTAAGCGGAGGCTGCATGGGCGACGAATTTGGACCTAGCGATGCTTTTGTCCGCCGGCACATCGGCCCTACGGCCGCAGATGTAGCCGCCATGCTGGCGGCCGTGGGGGCCGACAGCTTGGACGACCTCATGGCCGAGGCCCTGCCGGCGGCGATTCGGATGCAAGGCCCCTTGGCGCTAGGCGAAGGCATCAGCGAGTACGAGCTGATGGGGAGGTTGCGCGAATTGGCCGGCCAGAATCGCATACACCGCAGTTTTATCGGCATGGGCTACTCAGGCTGCATAACTCCTCCGGTGATCCAGCGCAACATCTTGGAGAATCCAGGCTGGTACACCCAGTACACGCCCTACCAGTCCGAAATCGCCCAAGGGCGGCTAGAGGCCCTGCTCAACTTCCAGACCATGGTCGGCGACCTGACGGGTTTTGCCCTAGCCAATGCCTCCTTGTTGGACGAAGCCACGGCCGCGGCCGAAGCCATTGCCATGCTGCGGGCAGTGCAAAAGAAAAACGCGAGCCAGCGCGTCTTTGTCTCGTCGGCCTGCCACCCGCAAACCATAGCGGTGGTCGAGGTCCGGGCCGAGTCGCGGGGGTGGGAGGTTGTAGTAGGCGATCACCGAGCATGGGATTTTGCGTCCGGGGCCTTCGCCGCCCTGCTCCAGTACCCGGCCTCGGACGGCGCTCTATACGACTACGCCGCCTTCTGCGCTCAGGCTCACGCCGAGCAGACGCTCGTGTGCGTGGCGGTCGATTTGCTCGCCCTGTGTTTGCTGCGGCCCCCCGGGGAGTTTGGGGCCGATGCGGCCGTCGGGAGCGCACAGCGCTTTGGCATGCCGATGGGATACGGCGGCCCGCACGCGGCCTTTTTGGCGACGCGACCCGAGTTCCAGCGGCAGGTGCCCGGGCGCATCATTGGCGTCTCCACGGATGTCCGCGGCCAGCCCGCCCTGCGCATGGCCCTGCAAACCCGCGAACAGCACATCAAACGAGAACGGGCGACGAGCAATATATGCACGGCCGAGGTCTTGCCAGCCGTGGTGGCGAGCATGTACGCGGTCTATCACGGGCCGGCCGGACTGCGGCGCATGGCCCGTCGCATACACCGCCAAGCGCGGGCGCTCGCTCGCGGGCTGGAGGAAGCCGGCTACCGCGTCGTCCACGACCAGTACTTTGACGCGCTGCGCGTTGAAGTGGGAGCGCGGGGGGACGCGCTGTTGGCGCAGGCGCGGGCCGCGGGGATGAACTTCCGCAATCTAGGGGACGGGCACTGGGGCATTGCCCTCGACGAAACGACCCACAAGGCCGATTTGCAAGCCATCCTCGCCTTGCTGGGCGGCAAGTTGCCTGCCCAAGTCCATGCAGAGCCTGCTTGGACGCCGGTCCACGGCCGCCACTCGCGCTTCATGGAGCATCCAGTCTTTGCGGCGCATCACTCCGAGACCGCAATGATGCGCTACATGCGCCGGCTCGAAGCCAAGGATATGTCCTTGGTCCACGCGATGATTCCCCTCGGCTCGTGTACCATGAAGCTCAATGCGACCGCGGAAATGATGGCGATTACTTGGCCCGAATTCGCTGGGCTGCATCCGTTTGCACCCGTAGAGCAAGCCCGGGGGTACGCGGCGATTTTCGCCGAAATGGAGGATATGCTGCGCCAAATCACCGGCCTCAAGGGCATTTCCCTGCAACCCAACGCGGGTTCGCAGGGCGAATACGCCGGCCTACTCATCGTGCGCAAATACCACCGGACGCGCGGGGAGGCCCAGCGCAACGTCTGCCTCATTCCGGCCTCGGCCCATGGGACGAACCCAGCTAGCGCGGTTATGGCCGGGTTGGACGTGGTAGTCATCGCCTGTGACGAGGAAGGTAATATCGACTTGGCAGACCTGCGGGCGAAGGCCGCCGCACACCGCGAACAGCTAGCGGCCCTGATGGTGACGTACCCATCGACCCACGGGGTGTTTGAAGAAGCCATCGGCGAAATCTGCGCGATCGTCCACCAAGCGGGCGGTCAGGTCTATATGGACGGCGCCAATATGAATGCCTTGGTGGGATTGTGCCGGCCCGGAGAAATCGGCATTGACGTGTGCCACTTGAATTTGCACAAGACCTTTTGCATCCCCCACGGCGGGGGCGGCCCGGGGATGGGTCCCATTGCCGTGGCCGAGCACTTGGTGGAGTTCCTGCCCGCGCACCCCCTCGTCCACACCGGCGGGGCCGCAACGCCTCACCCGCCGCCTTCAGGCGGTGCCTCGATTGGCCCCATTGCGGCCGCGCCGTGGGGCAGTGCCTCGATTCTGCTCATATCGTGGGCCTACTTGCGCCTGATGGGCGGCTCGGGCCTCACCGAGGCGACGCAGGTGGCGATCCTCAATGCCAATTACCTGAGCCGCCGCCTCGCGGATTCCTTTCCCGTGTTATACAAAGGGCGCAACGGGCGCGTGGCCCACGAGTGCATCCTCGACCTGCGCTGGGCGCGGAAGTACGGCATTGGCGTAGAAGACGTGGCTAAACGGTTGATGGACTACGGGTTCCACGCGCCTACGGTATCCTTCCCGGTCGCTGGGACCCTGATGGTCGAACCTACTGAGAGCGAGTCCAAGGCCGAATTGGACCGGTTTTGCGCGGCCATGATCGCCATTGGCGGCGAAATCCGGCAAGTAGCTGCCGGAGAGATGGACCGCGCCAACAACCCCCTCGTCCACGCGCCGCACCCCGTGGATGTCGTGCTGGCCGCCGAGTGGGATCGGCCCTATTCTAGAACCATTGCCGCCCTGCCGGCGCCTTGGCTGTTGGAGCGCAAGTTCTGGCCGGCCGTAGGGAGGCTGAACGACGCGCAGGGCGATCGCAACCTGATCTGTTCCTGTCCGCCCATAGAAACGTATTCACAAGAGGAATGAGATGAGCCAAAAGCGCGCCCTAATCACTGGCATTACCGGCCAAGACGGTTCGTACTTGGCCGAATTGCTGCTAAAACAGGGCTATGAGGTTTTCGGGCTAGTCCGCCGCAGTAGCACGGTCAACTTCGAGCGGATCGGCCATTTGCAGGACCAAATCGAGCTGATCTCCGGCGATCTGTTGGACCAGAAGTCGCTGGTTTCAGCGCTGCAGACCGCGCGGCCGCAGGAAGTGTACAATCTGGGTGCCCAGTCCTTTATACCGGTCTCTTGGGAACAGCCCATGTTGACTGGCGAGATCACCGGCTTGGGCGTGACGCGGCTTTTGGAAGCCATCCGCGCCTGCGACGAGAACATTCGCTTTTACCAAGCCAGTACCAGCGAACTATTTGGCAAGGTACAGGAGACGCCGCAGAACGAGCAGACGGCCTTTTATCCGCGCTCGCCCTACGGGGTGTCCAAGCTCTACGCGCATTGGATCACCATCAACTACCGCGAGAGCTACGGCCTGTTCGCCTGTGCGGGCATTCTCTTCAATCACGAGTCGCCGCGCCGCGGGCGCGAATTCGTCACCCGCAAAATCACGCACGGCGTGGCCCGCATCAAATGCGGGCTGGACCAAGAGCTGCGCCTCGGCGACCTAACTCCTCGCCGCGATTGGGGCTATGCCGGCGACTATGTCCGCGCGATGTGGATGATGCTGCAGCAGGACGAACCCGACGATTACGTCATCGCCACGGGCACCTCCCGCACCATTGGCGAATTCTGCGAGATCGCCTTTGCCCACGCCGGCTTGGACTGGCGGCAATACGTGGTCGTGGATGAGCGCTTTTTGCGCCCGGCCGAGGTATATACCCTGTTGGGCGATGCGACTAAGGCGCGGGAAAAACTCGGTTGGGTACCCGAGGTTGGCTTTGAGGAAATGGTGCGGCAGATGGTTGACTCGGACTTGGACCAGGTGGCCCATCAGTCGGCCCTAGGACTGCGGCGATAGCGGCGGCTGAACTTGCGGATCTGGCCGCAGATCGTCTGAATCGCCCGCACATCGCGAACTTCCAAATCGACCTTGTTGAAGAAGCGGCGCAACACGCGGCCGAAGTGATCTGGCCTGTTGTTGTACGGGGTAAACTCTATCTGGGCAAGGGCTTGCAAAATCTGAGTGAACATGCGTTCGCGCTCGCCGGCCGTAGCCAGTTGCGCGGGCGGCTCCGGTGGCTTTTCGCTCACGGCCGCATACAGGCCATAGGCGAGCAGCAGCACGGCGTGAGAGAGGTTGAGGGAGGGATAGGCCACGGCCGTGGGGAACCTCAGCACTTGGTGGCAGAGCGCGAGTTCCTCGTGCCACAACCCGTCCCGTTCGCGCCCAAACACGAGGGCGATGCGGCGGTGATGGGCTTGGGCGGCTAGTTGGGTAATCAGGGCCCCCGGCGCGGAAGTAACCGCGCGGAAGCGGCCCTGCCGATGGGTCGTGCCGACGACGATGTGGCAATCGGCGACGGCCGCTGCGAGGCTGGGAAATACTTGGCTGCCGTCGAGAATATCGCCGGCACCGTGGGCAAAGGTGTGCGCTTCCGGCGTATCCCACGCCCCGGGATTGACCAAGGCCAACTGGCTTATGCCCGTGGTCTTGAGCACGCGGGCCGTAGCACCGATGTTGCCGGGCGTGGCCGGCTCGACGAGCACGACGCGAATGTGGTCGAGAGGATTCATGCGGCGGACCAAACTAAACCAAGAAAGACACTGCGCGCCAATGCACTCAGCAGGTGAATTCATCCGCATCCAACTCGCGCCCGGCGTCTATTTGCACTTGCACAGCATTGGGTTGTACAAGACGGTCCGGGTGGATGTGTGTCTGAGTACGCCGCTGTGTGCGCCGCGGCATTCGCTCGTGGCCCTGAGCAGCCGACTGCTGGCGCGGGGCACGCACGAGCTGCCCGATGTGCAGAGCCTCAACCGCTTTATCGACGACCTCTACGGGGCGTATTACTCGGTGCAAGTCAATAGCTTGGGCGAGCATCAGTTCATTCATTTGTGCCTAGAGCTTATCGACGAGAACTTCCTCGGGGAGAAAGGGATACTGGTGCGCGGCCTCGCTTTCCTCCGCGACGTCCTGCGCGATGGCAGTGGGTTCCAGCGCGATTATCTAGAGCGCGAAAAGCACCGCCTCACGCGGCAAATCGCCGATGGCTTCAACGACAAACTCGGCTACGCACAAAGGCGGTGCAGCGAAGAGATGTGCCGGGGCGAACCCATGGGCCTGTCGCCGCTGGGCAACCCTGCGGACTTTGCCGCTGTGCAGGCCGACGAGCTGTGGGCTTTTCACCGCGAGCGGACAGCTGCCGACCGCCTGGACCTCTTCGTAAGCGGCGATTTGCGCTTGGAGCAGATTCGGCCCTTGATAGAGTCGATTTTTACTTGGGAACGCGCCGCGAGTCAGCCCCGGCCCCAACCTCCGCGCCCGCGCCTTGCTGGGCGGCCGCGCGAGGTTTTTGAATGCCAAGCGGTGCGCGAGGCAAAAATGGTGTTGGGCTATCGCACTCAAGTTGCTTATGGCGCAGACGACTATCCGGCTTTGGTACTCCTAAACCTGATCCTCGGCGGCGATGGCCCATCGCGGCTGTTTAAGCACCTCCGCGAAGAGGAAGGCTTGTGCTATTACATCGCATCGCATATCGAGACCTTGAGCGGACTGCTCTTTGTGGCCGCGGGCATTGAGGCCGCCGCGTACCCCGAGGTGCGGCACAAGGTGGAGAAAGAGCTGCAATCGCTGCGCGCAGGGGTCTTTGACCCCCGGGAAATCGAAGCAGCGCGGCGCTTACTTAGGGCGCGGCTGTTGGGACTAACCGAAGATCGCGAGGGCTTTTTTCGCTATCAGTTGCGCGAGGGGCTGATGGGGGGCAGTCAGTCCCCGGAAGCGCTGTGGCAGCGCATTGAGCAAGTCGGCGTTGAGGAGCTAACCCGCGTGGCCGGTGGCATTGCCGCGGATACGGCCTTTCTATTGCACGGGACGTGAGAACGTGATACTGGGAGAAGCCGTGTACCGCAGCCGCTTAGGCGGCCTCGAGGTGTGGGCGGTGCCGCGCTTAGGCAGTCGGCAAAAAGCGGCCGTGCTGTACATAGACTATGGTTCGGTCGATCTGCATTTGCGCGCCCGCAGCTCCGGGCAGGTACAGACCACGCCCGCTGGAACCGCGCACTTTCTCGAACACCGCCTTTTTGCCAAACCCTACGGCGACATCACCGAGCAAATCAACCGCCTCGGCGGCGTCGTAAACGCCAGCACCAGTTTTACTTCAACCGTTTTCTCTCTGACGTGCATTGAGCACTTTGCCGCCCACCTAGCGTTGCTCTTTGAGCTGGCGTTGGACCTGCACGTCCGGCCGGCCGGCGTTGCTCAGGAGCGCGAAATCATCGGCCACGAGCTACAGATAAGCTGCGACGACCCGGAATGGATCGGGTTTCTGCGCGGCCTCAAGGCGCTGTACCGGGATGGCCCCTTGGCGTGGGACATGGCCGGTACGCGGGAGAGCATTGGGCAGACCGACGCGGCTATGCTAACCCGCTGCCACGAGGTCTTTTACCGGCCCGAATACATGGGGCTGTACTTGTGCGGGGATTTCGACGTAGAGGCCACTTGCGCGGTCGTCGAGTCCAACTTGCTAAAGTACAGCCGGCCGCGCCCGGCATGGGACCGCGTGGAGCGGCCGGTAGTTTTACCATCCCCGCAGCCGCTCGGGGCCTTGGCCCTGCCGGTCAGTCGGCCCTATACCTTGCTGTTTTTCGGCGATGACAAGGCGGGCCGCTCGGGCCGCGACTTGCTCTTGCGGGAACTGGCCTTGGAGTTGGCCTTGGACATTGCCTTGGGGCCGGCGAGCGATTTCTTTGCCGCGCACTACGAAGATGGCCTGATCGACGGCGATGCCTTTGGGGCCGAGGTCTATGCCGAGCCCACGTTCTGCTTTTGCACGGTGGGCGGATACAGCGAGCAGAGCGAGCGATTGTGCGAAGAAGTAAGCGCCGCATTGGCCGGCCTCGACGAGCGCGTTGTGGCCGCGGATTTGGGCCGCGCCAAGCGCAAAGCCTACGGCCTGCTGCTGCGCGCGTGGGAGCAAGCCGAGGACGTGGCCGATCTGCTCTGCGCGGCCGCGGCAAGCGGAGCCGCGCCCAGCACTTACTTTGACGTACACGAGCAAATCGCGGTCGCCGATGTCCTCGAGGTGCTGGAAAGCTGCTTGTCGCCAGCGCATTTGAGCGCAATGCAGATTGTGCCCGCGTAATGGCTGCCAAGATCTATCGCTATTGGATTGCGGTGCCGAGCGGGTTGGAGGCGGTGGCACTCGACGAGTTGCGAGAGTACGCGCCCGAGGCACAGCAGGTCAAAGTCGAACCGGGCGGGCGCATGGGCCAGATTTTCTTTGCGTACAAGCGCAGCCCGAAGCGGCTGCTGCGGCTGCGCTCGGCCGTGCAGTGCGCCGGTTTAATCGTTGAGATGCATGGTGTTACGGTGGGCCGCCCGGGCCTTGAGTACATCTGCAAACGCATCGCCCGCTGCGATCTGACGCCGGTCAAAAGCCTCGCGCAGGCCCAATCGGCTGCGGTTGACACCCGTGCTTTTGCCCTGAGCGCGACGCTGCGGGGCCGCTATCGGTTTAGCGCGGCCGAGCTGACCGCGGCCGTGGCAGCGGTTTTGCGCGACGAGCACGGGTTGCGCCGCGGCAAAGGGCCGCATCTGCTACGGCTTCACTTGCAGCTAACCGGGCGGCGTGCCCTGTTGGGGCTGCGGCTGGGGACGGGCGCAACTCCGAGTGCGGCCGTGGCGTATTGCTTGGCCCGCTTGGTGGCCGTGCAGCCGGGGGCCTGCGTCCTGTGGGCGCGCCGCGATCTTGGCGAGTTGGCCGCGCTACAAGAGGCGTTTGCGCCGCGCCTGCTAGTAGGTATCCGAGCGCACCTAATCGCCGCGCTGGAGCGCCTGCCCTTCGCGGCGGGAGTTATGGATTATGCGCTCGGCTTGGTCGGCGGGAACCCCGGCGCTGAACTGGCCGAACTGGCGCGGGTGTTGCGGCCGGGGGGGATCGCCCTCGTCCAAGTTGCCGAATTCGAGCACTTCATCGCCCTTTTGGAAGCCGGGGACTATCCTCTCGCAGTCTTGGCCGACTTGGAGATGCGCGAGCGCGGGCGGGCGTATCGGCTGGTCGTTCTCGAACGTTTGGAAGGGGAAGAGGCTGGGCTTTTGCAGGTGCTGTGAAGGTGCTGAGAATTTGATCCTTAATTCCAAAAAGTATTACCTTAAAAAGGCCTAATTACATCCCTCTCTACAGGAGACAACCCAATGAAAACGATCATTTTATCGGCCAGCTTATTAGTCTTGGCGAGCTTGTGGTCTTGCGGCGAGGCCCCGCTGACTACCGCGCCCGAGAAAGTGGACGCGGCTTGGGAAACCGTAGAGGTCAACGGAGTTGGCTATCAGCGGGTCGCCAGCAAGACGGCCGCCACCGCAAGCTCGGAGCTCCAGATAACGATACCGATCCGCTACACGATTGAAGCAGCAGGCCAGATAACGCTATCCGATACTGTGGTAATTGCCGGTCGTACCTATGTTTATGACGATGGTCGGCATGACGACGATTGCGACGAAGATGGTCGGCATGACGATGATTGCGACGAAGATGGTCGGCACGACGACGATTGCGACGATTATGACGACGATGATTATGACGACGATGACGATCATGACGACGACGATTATGACGACGATGACGATGACGATGACGATGACGACGACGATGACGACGACTAATTCGTCTGTCCGCCGCTCGGGCGTCGCGTATTAAATGGATATAGACATGTCGCTACCTAACTCCGCAACGGCCTTCGCCCGAGCGCAGAACGTCATCCCCGGGGGCGTGAACAGTCCGGCGCGGGCTTTCGGTGCGGTGGGCGGTGGCCCTCGCTTTATCGACCGGGGGGCTGGTTCGCGCCTGTTCGATATTGATGGCCGCGAATACATCGACTACGTATGCTCTTGGGGGCCACTCATTTTCGGCCATGCCCATCCCCGCGTCGTAAGGGCCGTACAGGAAGCCTGCGCAAAGGGGACCAGTTTCGGTGCCCCGACCGAGCTGGAAACCGCATTGGCCGAGCGCATTGTGGCCATGGTGCCCTCCATCGAAATGGTGCGGATGGTGAGTTCGGGGACCGAGGCCACGATGGCCGCGGTGCGCTTGGCGCGCGGCCATACCGGCAGGGACAAAATCGCCAAATTCGAAGGCTGCTGGCACGGGCACGGGGACGCCTTCTTGAGCGAGGCCGGGTCTTCGGCCCTGACCTTGGGGGTCCCCACCAGCCCGGGCGTACCGCAAAGCGTGGTTGATTCGACCCTGACGCTGCCGTACAACGACGCGGCCGCCGTGCGTGTGGCCGTGCGGGAAAACAGCGGCCAGCTCGCCGCCATCATCGTCGAGCCGGTGGCCGGCAATATGGGGACCGTGCCCCCGTGCGAGGGCTTTCTCCCGGCCCTGCGCCAACTAGCCGACGAAGAGGGAATCGTCCTCATCTTCGACGAGGTCATCACTGGGTTCCGCGTCGGCCCGGGCGGGGCGCAAGAGCGCTATGGCGTGATGCCCGACCTGACGTGCTTGGGCAAAATAGTCGGGGGGGGCTTGCCGGCCGCCGCGTATGGCGGCAAGCGGGAGATCATGGAAAACGCGTCGCCGCTGGGCATAAAGGTCTCGCAGGCTGGCACCTTATCGGGCAACCCCCTCGCCATGGCCGCTGGCTTGGAACAATTGAACATGCTGTCCGAACCCGGAGTCTATGAAACGCTGGAGAGTCGCTGCGCCGATTTGGCGGCCGGCATGGCCGACAACCTGCAAAAACTGGGCTTGGACTACGCGCTCAACCGGGTCGGTGCCATGCTCTGCATGTTTTTTACCTCGCGTCCGGTGGTGGATTTTGCCAGCGTCGGCACGGTCGATCTAGTGCGCTTTAAGCACTATTTCTGGGCTTGCCTAGAGCGGGGCCTCTATCTGGCCCCCTCCCAATACGAATGTATGTTTCCCTCGCTCGCCCACGGGGAAGGGGATATCGAAGAAACCCTCCGCATTCACTTTGACGCGCTCAAGGCCGTGCATTGAGCGCGGGGAATCCCAATAGGCTGTGGATGCTCGCGTGGACCGTCCTGTGGGCCGGGGGATGCGCCGACGGCGAGGTTCGCGAAGATGAACGGGTGCCCGAACCTGCCAGTCGCCGCGAAGTAGTTGTCTTAACGCCGACTGACTCTGTGGTCGCCCCAGCTAATGCTATTGATACCAGCCCGGTATTTTTCGATCCCGACGGCCAATTCACCGTCCAAGTCGGCGTCTATCGGGATGCAAAACGCGCCGATCAGAAGGTGCGCGAATTAAAGGACGAGGGCTATCCGGCTTATAGCGTGCAGAGCGATGCTGGCGTACGGGTGCGAATCGGCTATTTCACCGAGCACACCGACGCCGACCGCTTTGGTCGCATTTTTGCCAAGGATCGCGGTGTGGAGTATTGGATAGCTTGGCGCGCCAATGAATAAAACTCGCGTACTGTGCTGCGGCACTTTTGATTACCTGCACCCGGGCCACCGCTCCTTCATTGAGCAGGCGGCTGCGCTGGGCGACGAACTGTTCGTGGTGGTCGCCCGCGACGAGAACGTTCGGCGCATCAAGGGGCACTATCCCGACCAATCCCAAGAAGAGCGCCAAGCCGCGCTGGAGAAGCTGCCCGAGGTCACCGAAGTCCGCCTCGGCCACGAGGGGTGTAACTTTTTGCGCATCGTCGGCGAGATCGCCCCCCACATTATTGCCCTCGGCTACGACCAAAGGAGGCCAGCGGGCTTGGCCGAAGCCTTTCCCCAGTGCGAAATCGTCGTTCTCCAGCCCCATCGCCCCGAGCAGTTTAAGTCGTCCCTTTTTCGGCGTCAGGCAGGCCGCACGTGAAGCCTTCGCCCCAACTCATCCTCTGGTACGGGCGCGACAAGGCTCCGGCCTTGCCGGAAATGGCCGGCTATCAACTGCGGACGTACCAGCCGGGCGACGAGGCGGGCTGGTTGGCCCTATTGCAGGCCAACGGCGAATTGGGCCGTTGGGACCGGCAGCGGCTAGAGGCCGTACTGGAAGGAACTCGGGTCCAGCTCTTTGTCGAGTGCGCGGGGCAGATCGTCGCCTGTACGGGTTGCAACGACCGCGACCGCGAGTTGCGGCCGTGTTGGGAAATCGGCTGGGTTGCGGTCCACCCGGCCTTTCAGGGGCGCGGCCTAGGCAAGTTCATCGTAGCGGCGGCCGTGGTCCAAGCCAAGGCTTTAGGGCCGCGACCCATATACCTGCTGACCGATGACTTCCGCATCCCGGCCCTGCGCTGCTATCTCAAGCTGGGCTTCGCGCCCAATAGCAGCCATCCATCCTACCCGCGCCGCTGGGCCGACATCTTTGCCCGTTTGGGCGCGGATTATCAAGCCCTAAAACCCGAGTTTGTCTCCTCAGCCTAGTGGAGTTTTTCTTCTAGGTCTTCTACCTGCCCCGGCCAACGTTGACGCCGGCAGACTGTTATGATACAGATGGAACCCAGAGCGGGACGGACGGCCAAGCGCAAACTGCCCATCGGCATTCAGACCTTCCGCGAAATCCGCGAGGACCACTGCTACTATGTCGATAAGACCGCCTACATGGAGCGGTTGGTTGACGAGGGCAAGCACTACTTCCTGTCGCGTCCCCGTCGGTTTGGCAAGAGCCTGTTTCTCGACACACTGAAGGAGTTGTTTGAGGGAAACGAGCCGTTGTTTGAGGGGCTGGCCATCCACGAGCGGTGGGACTGGTCGGTTCGCCATCCGGTGCTGCGGCTCGACTTTAGCCGGGGCTACTTCAAGGAGCCGGGCCAGCTACAAGAGGACGTGATGGCACAACTGGACGCCATGGAAAGGCGAGGGGGCGTCGGTTCGGACTACACGGGTGCAGCGGTACGCTTCAGCTATCTCATTGAAGCGTTGCACGAGCGCACTGGCCAGCGGGTGGCGGTGCTGATTGACGAGTACGACAAGCCCATTCTCGACGCACTAGAGGTGCCGGAGGTGGCTCGGGCTAACCGCGACTACTTGCGCGGGTTGTACGCGACGATCAAGGACAGCGACGCGCACATCGCGTTCAGCTTCCTCACCGGGGTGAGCAAGTTCTCCAAGGTCAGCTTGTTCTCCGGCCTCAACAATCTCAAGGACATTACCTTAGACCCGCGCTACTCGGCCATTTGCGGCTATACTGAGGCCGACTTGGACACGCTGTTCGCCCCGGAACTGCCCGGCTTGGACCGAGCGGAAATCCGACGCTGGTACAATGGCTACAACTGGCTAGGTGAAGAACAGGTGTACAACCCCTTTGATGTCCTCCTGCTGTTCGACCGCCGCCGGTTCGGGGCCTACTGGTTCGAGACGGGTACGCCGACGTTTCTGCTTGAGACGTTGTTGGCGCGTGAGGTCAGTGCCCTCGCCTTGGACGATATGCTCGGCAGCGAGGAATTACTGTCGGCGTTTGATGTGGATCACATTGCGACCGAGGCCCTGCTGTTCCAGACCGGCTACCTGACCATTCGCCGCACCGAGCCGCGCGGCGGGCAGATGTACTACCGGCTGGGCTACCCCAACCAGGAGGTGCGGCAGAGCCTGAACGAGAGCCTGCTGAACCACTTGACGGGGAACCCGGTGCGCCGGGCCGAGCACGGTGCCCGGCTGTACGACCTGCTACTGGTCAATGACTTCGATGGCTTGGAGCGGCTGTTGGAGGCGTTTTTTGCCAGCATTCCCTATCAGTGGCACGCAAATAATGAGATTGCGAGCTACGAGGGCTATTACGCCAGTGTGTTTTATTCGTACTTCGCGTCGCTGGGGCTGTCGATTACCGTGGAGGACAGCAGTCAGGCGGGTCGCTTGGACATGGCGGTGGAGTTCAATGGGAACGTGTACCTGTTTGAGTTCAAGGTGGTGGAACGGGCGTCGGCAGGGGCGGCACTGCGGCAGTTACACGAGCGGGACTACGCGGCCAAGTATCGCGGTCGAGGCGCGGCGATTTACCTCGTTGGGGTGGAGTTCAGCCGGGAGACGCGCAACCTGACCGCTTTCGAGGTGGAACGGGCGTGAATCTCTGACTTCTCATTATCCCCCTAATTCTTCCATCACCGCTTTTGTTATCCGCTTAGCCAGTCTGATCTCCGCCAACTCTTTCGTCGCCAGATACACGAGAAATTCTTGCAGCTCTCTGCCTTTTTCCGTCTGCGTTTCCCCTTCATATCTCATCAAGTCCACTAACTGTATCCGCAACGCTTTTGAAATTTTGTAAAGCGTTTCTAAGCTCGGCGTTGCTCTCCGGCCCTCGATCTTCCTAATCCCGTCCACGCTAAGTCCTGCCAGCTCAGCCAGCTTCTCTTGGGTTATCCCTGCCTGCCGGCGCAACTGCTGCACCCTGTAGCAAGCTACATTTCTGATATCCATACCTGTATCCCTGTCGATCTCCGCCTCCCCCAAGCAACCCGTTATTTTTTTAAGCTGTTGTATTTATTGGGGTAAATACAGGTATTTTAAGGCATGTTATTAATTTATAATTGACTTCAATACATATTTTCTTAAGATTAATTACCGTACGTGAGGAAACGTGCGATTTCACAAATAGGAAGGTAGGAAGGATTATGCAGCGCAGGCTTTTGACTTTTGCGGCTCGGATCGCAGTGGCGTGTGCCGTTATAGCGGCGTTCAGTGTCATCTCAAGTGGCTGTGCCGCAGCCTTGGGGGGCGCGATCTCGGCATCACAGGCAAGCCGTGATAGAGCCAGAGAAGAAGCTAAAAAGGGGCCTGAGATGACTCAGCTACAAATACGCGAGCTACAAACGCGCGAATGGGACACAACCGATAAAGAAAATCGATGCAAACCACCTTGTTTCCAGCGTAAAATCTCAAAGCAGTTCCTTTTAGAAGCTGTCTTAAAACTCGCGTCGGGTCGCAGGGATCCTTGGGCTGGAGGGCGTCTCGCCCTCGCACCCAAGCCATCAGTGGGCCGCAGAGGACAGTACGAGGGGTTTTGAGACAGCTTCTTAAGGATCACAGCCAAGCCCTATGAGGCGGTCCTTTCTTCTATACCATATCATTTGCTTAGGAGCAATCTTATGAAAAAGAAAATACCTTTGTTAATACTAGCCTTTTTTCTTTGGTATAGCCCTGTGGCAGGCAATGAACTGGAGAGTTGGTACACCTATTGGGGAGGGGGCTGGAGCAATGTTACTTACCATGATGAAGACCTCAATGACGCGCTGGGTGATGTCGACTGGGATTTCCATATTCCCCTTAACCTTGATCTATTGGGATTCTACTGGCCACGCGGCGAGCATCTTCTGATGGGGTTTGTTGTTAATGCTTTCGGAGACCGCTATGAGTTAGGCGGCGATTGGATTCAGATCAACGGTTATACATATTCCCTCAGTGTTATAAATTTCCTACAGAATCGTATCGGCCAAGGGCCTTTTATGCGCTTGGACGTCGGGCCGGCTCTCTTATTAGCAGACACCAATTTCTTTGGTAGTGAGACGAGCGACTGGGGCTGGGGATTTTTAGGAGGTGTTGGCTACGGCTTGCCCATAACTAGCGGCACACGGTTGCTCTTCCAGCTCAATTACGGCTTGCGCCGCGTCGAAGGCGATAATACAGGAGCACTCAACTTGAGCTTGGGGGGAATGTGGTAACTTGCGTTGGCAGTGGATGTCATTTGAACGCTTATGACCGAAATTAGCCCAGTTGCCGCAGCCGCTGCTCCAACACCGTGTGGTCGGCGGCCGGCCCCCAATCCCCATGCCCGTAGTTAGACGCTGCTTTGGCATGAAGGTTAGCGGCTCAAGGCACGATCTCGTCCACAGCGACGGTAATATTAGCCACCGCCTCCACTTTAGGCTGGATCACAATATGATGTACATCCTGATCCAGCGCGTTTAGGAAGGCCAAGAGCTTTGCAACGGAAAATTTATCGAACTGCCCTCTTTTCAGATCGGAGACCCGTCCTTGGGCAATGCCGAGCAAGGGGCCGGCGTCTTTCTGGGTTAGGCCGTTCTCCTCGATAATATCTAAAATTCTTGTGGCGATGCTTGCTTTTAATGCCCATTCCTCTGGCTTGGCATATCCTAAGTCAGCGTAAACATTCGTCGATCCCTCATAGTATTCAGTATCGCCTACTTTTCTCTTCTTCACGATTTTCTCTCCTCTGCTATTATTTTCGCTTGTTGAAGCCGCCGTGCAATGGTGGCCAATTGGGCTTGTCGTTTTTGCCATGACTGGCCCTGTCGGCGGCCCGGACGAAAATCACTCCAAATAGCCTAGCTTCCGCAGCCGCTGTTCCAATATCGCACGGTCCGTAGCCGGTCCCCAATCTGCATGCCCATAGCGAGACGCGGCCTTGAGCGCAGCGTATGCCGCGTGGTACTGGTGGGTGCGGCCCAAGGCCGGGCGCGGCGTTTCGCTGAAGGTGGCGACTAAGGTTTCGCGCTGAGTCACTTCGTCGTAGCTGAACTTGGCATCTGCGTCAAATAGAGACCACTGGCGACCGTATTGCGCCGCCGGGCCGGGGTCGATTTCGGCGAGGTAATACTGGGGCGTAAGCGGGGAGCGAATGTCGCGGGCAAAGCCGCGGTAGGAATGATCTAACCCCAAGAGCGACAAGAGGGTAGGGAAAATATCGACGAGGGAAATTAACCCGCGCCCGGGGGCGGGGTTATCCGCGCCGGGCAGGTGGTAGTACAGGGGGACGCGGAGCACATCGTTGCGCAAGGTGTGGCCGTGATAGGGTTCGTCGGCCCGCCAGCTCTCGCCGTGATCGCTGAGGATAAACACGGCCCAGGTCTCGCGGTCCAAAGCGGCCAACAGCGGCGCGATGCGCTGCTCAAAGAGCCGCTCGATGGCGGCGCGATAATGCGCCTGCACCACCTCAATGCGCCCAGCCGCTAGCAATTGTCCCATTTCTCCAAAGGCCAAGCCGTCGGCCGCGCCGTAAGGGGCGTGAACGCTCCAATAGTGAATAAAGAGAACGGTTGGCTCGCGGCGTTGTGCCCAGCCGACGAGCTGCTCGTCTGCGGGCAAAGGGGCAAGGTGGCTGGCGTAGCTCAGGCCGGTGAAAATGTCCGGGGCCTCTGAAAATGCGCCGACCGCATAACCGGCTCGACGGCAAAGGGCAAAGAGGTCGGCAACGCCCTGCCGCATAGCGGGCGACTGCTGGCCTTCGATGCCGTGTTCAAACGGGTACAGCCCGGTAAAAAGCGAGGTGTGGACCGGGCGAGTGGCCGAGGAAACCGAAAAGCAGTGCTGGCAGAGGTGAAAATCGCACGTCAAGTCGGAAAACCGGGGCGTGCGCACGGCCGCACTGACCCCGGGGGCAAAATCCAAGCGCAGGCTATCGACCGAAATCAACAGCAGGTTCATGATTGGCGCTGGACGATCCGGCTCTTTACGGCACTGGAGGGTTTGAAGGTCGGGGTCTTGCGCTTAGGGATTGCGACGGTCGCGCCGGCTTTGGGATTGCGGCCGGTGCGCGGTGCGCGCTCCACGACCTTGAAAGTGCCAAAGCCGCGGATTTCGACGTGATCGCCCGCTTCGAGTGCTTGGGCGATGGATTCGATGAACCCTTCGATAACGGCCGCGGTATCTACTTGGGAAAGGCCAGTACTCCGGGCTAGCTGCTGGGCGATCTCGGCTTTGGTCATTGGCTTTCTCCGTTGCTAGCACTCGGCGTCAGCGCAAGAGGCCCCGCGCCGAAATGTCCCATATTTTCTCCACCCGCCCCTTGCGGATGGCGACAAAGTAATCGTGCAGGAAGGTCGTCGAATCCGAATAGCCGACGAGCAATTCGATCCGCTCGCCCAAGGCCGGCCCGGCTTGGCCCTCTACGATGTCGAAGACGCCGTGTTCAGCAGACAGGTAGCGCAAGCGCAGATCGCTGCGGCCCAGTACCTCCGGCGGCTGATGGCCGGAAGACAGCGTCTTAAAGCCGGCATCGACGACGACCCGGTCGGCCGCGCGGCTGGTGACCGCGGTGAGCACCGTTAGGGCGGGGGTGAGGGCTTCGACGTGACAGGTGTGGCGATACATGGCGTCCATAAATACGCCGCCGCCGGCTTGGATTTCGGTGATCCCGCCGTGGAGGGCGCTGATCTCGTATGAACCCGTGCCACCGGCGCTGACGATCTCCACTGGTATGCCGTTGTCTTTGAGTAAGTTGCGCGATTCTACTAACAAATCCAGTGCTTGGTAACAGGCCCTTTGCTTGGCCGAATGTGGCCAGCAGTCGAGTGCGTGGCCCTCGTAGCCCATCAGGCCCTTGAACGCCAGGCCCGCTTGGTCGCCAATGGCCTTGGACAAGGCCAGAACAGGAGGGCCAGGTTCCACGCCGACCCGCTTCATGCCAATGTCGATCTCCACGACCACGGGAATGCGGACGCCCTCGGCGGCGGCCGCGGCAGCCATCGGTTCGACGACGGCGATATTATCCACTGCGGCAATGACTTCGGCTTGATGTTGCAGGCGGGCTAGAGCGGCGAATTTCGCCGGACTGACGATCTGGTTGGCCAGCAGGATGGAGGATACGCCATGCGCGACCATCCACTCGGCTTCGCTCAATTTGGCGCAGGTGATGCCACAGGCCCCGTTGGCCAGCTCAATGTGGGCTATGGCCGGGGATTTGTGCGCCTTGCTGTGGGGCCGCCATGCCTTGCCGTTGGTGCGGCAATACGCAGCCAAGTGCCGCACATTGGATTCAAAGTGTTCGAGATTGAGCAGTAGTACCGGGGTTTCTAAATCGCCAACTGCTTGGCCGGGTGCGGGTATATTCACGGCTTAGACAACCTCCAGTTGCCGGGATTGAGCAGGGTTGAATCCGCGACCGCGATTGCGCGCACGGCTGCTACTAGATCGGGCAGCAGGGGGCCGGCCTCGACTGCGCGGATATTGGCTTCGAGTTCGGAGACGCTCGTGGTGCCGAAAATAGTTGAATGAGCACCGGGAGCAAAGGCGGCAAAGCGCAAAGCCAGTTCGGCCAGCTCCATGCCGGCGTCTCGTGCCAGCCGCAGCAGGGGAGCGGCTAAAGGGGACAGAGCGGCCAACGAGGCCGGGAGCGAGTCGAGCCGATGCGAGAGGACGCCTTGGAGGAAAACGGAGCGCAGGACGACGCCCATGCCCTGTGCTCGGGCGCGGGGGAACACCTTGCGTTCCATCTGGCGGTCGAGTGCGCTATAAGGTATTTGCAGTGCGGAAATCAGCTCGGGATGATTTAAGGCGTTGAGCGGGGCCTCTTCGCCGTATGTCGTAACGCCCCAATAGCGCACCCAGCCGCGTTGGCAGTAGTGCGCTAGCAGGTCCAGCAGTTCTGGGGTTGCAAAGCGCGCGTTGAGGCTGTGCAACTGCACGAGGTCGAGCCCATCAACGCCGAGCGTCTGCAAGCTCTGGTGCAGCGCCTGCTCGACGGACTGGCGCAGTGCCTGCCCGGTCAACAGCCGTGTGCTGCTGGGATCCCGGATGGAGAGCTTGGTGGCAATCACCGGCCGACGCGTCCGCCCGGCACACGCGCGGCCCACGAGGCTTTCGCTGCGGCCGTACGCTGCGGCCGTGTCGATGTAGTTGACGCCGAGGTCCAAGGCGCGGCGGATCAAGCCAATCGCGCGGTGATCCGGTGGCGGCGGCTGTTGGTCCCAGCCATAGGCCATGCCCAATTGCACGGTGCCGAGGCCCAAGGCCGACAGGCGCAAGTTCGTGCGGCCTAGGTTTGCGTATTGCAAGGGGTTGCTCCGGTGGCGCGAAGGGTGGCGGCCTTGACGCTCCCGCCGCAGGCGTCAAGGAGGTGCTGCGCTCGGGTGCGATTGAGTTGGCATAGCTCCATGACCAGCGCCAGCTTCAAGCCGCCTTCGGCCGCTTGCAGCCGGGCGGCGGCCACTTGCGGCGCGGCCCCGGTCAGGGCCGCAAAGATGCGCTCGGCGCGGTCGCGCAGCTTGGCATTGGTGGGTTGCAGGTCGACCATGAGGTTGCCGTATGTCTTGCCCAATTTCACCATGGTGCCGGTGCTGATCATGTTGAGCACCAGCTTGGTCGCTGTTCCGGCCTTCATCCGCGTCGATCCGGTGATGACTTCCGGGCCGACCTCGGGGACGATCTTGATTGAGGCTGCAACGGACTCGGCGGCCGTGGGGCTACACGTAAAAAAGATCGTCGGACAACCTCGCTCGGCGGCGTACTCCATGCCGCTGATAACGAAAGGGGTTACGCCGCTGGCGGCAATGCCCATGACCACGTCGGCCGGCCCCAAGCCGCGCCGGGCCAATTCGCTGGGCGCAACCGTGCGGTCGTCCTCTGCGCCTTCTACGGCTTGGCATAGAGCCGCTGGCCCACCGGCGATCAGGCCCTGCACCAACTGGGGGTTGGTGCCAAAGGTGGGGGGACATTCAGCCGCATCCAGTACGCCGAGCCGACCGCTGGTGCCCGCGCCGAGGTAGAACAGGCGGCCTCCGCGGCCGAGCTGGCTGGCCACCAAGTCAACCGCCTCGGCGATGGCCCCCAATTGCGCGGCGACCGCGGCCGGCACGAGGGCGTCTTCTCGATTGATCATCGCCAGCATCTCTAGGGTCGAGACCTCGTCGATGTGTTCCGTGGCTGGATTGCGCTGCTCGGTTTGCAGCTTGGACCAGTTGCCCATATTGAATCGCCTAGCATCGGTGAAATGAGTTAGACACAAGATAGACAGCCGAGTGCGCCGAGCAAAATTGTCAGAGTAGGGGAAAGGGTTATATTTCTGAACCCCATTAAACAAAGGATGAGGACGCGGCATGACGGAAGAATTGGCCAAGACGTACGATCCGGTGGCGATTGAAAAAAAGTGGTGCGATTTCTGGGAGGAAAACGGCCTTTTTAACGCGGAGATCAACCCGGACAAGCCCCCTTACTGCATAGTAATTCCCCCGCCCAACGTGACGGGCGAACTGCACATGGGCCACGCGATTCAACACGCTATCCACGACTTAGTGGTGCGATGGAAGCGGATGCAGGGCTTTGAGACGCTCTGCCTGCCGGGCACCGATCACGCGGGCATTGCCACCCAGATGAAGGTCGAACAGGAACTTTTGCAGGCCGAGGGCAAGAATCGCTACGACTTGGGGCGCACCGCCATGCTCGAGCGGATTTGGCAGTGGAAGGAAAAATACGGGGACGCCATCTACCGCCAATTGCGCCAACTCGGGGCCAGCTACGATTGGCGGTGGGAGCGGTTCACGCTCGACGAGGAGTACGTTGAGGCCGTATTGCAGGCCTTCGCCCGCTTTGCCGAGAAAGGGTGGATTTACCGCGGCACCCGCATGATCAACTGGTGTCCGCAGTGCCGCACGGTCATTTCCGACCTAGAGACCGAAGAGCGCGCGGTGGCCGGCCACTTGTGGCACATTCGCTACCCGGCCCCAGAGGACGCGCTGCAAGTCGTGGTCGCCACCACGCGGCCGGAAACCATGCTCGGGGACACGGCCGTGGCTGTCCACCCCAACGACGGCCGCTGGCGCGAGGCCATTGGCCGGCAAGTCGAGCTGCCGCTGACGGATAGAGCCATCCCCATCGTCGCCGATGAATACGCCGACCCCGAGCTGGGCAGCGGGGCAGTCAAAGTAACGCCGGCCCACGATCCCAACGACTACGAGCTAGGCCTGCGCCACGACTTGGCGCAAATCCAAGTCATTGGCTTTGACGGAGTCATGACCGAGGCGGCCGGCCGCTTTGCCGGGTTGGATCGCTACGCGGCTCGCGAGGCGGTCGTGGCCGCGCTGGAAGCCGAGGGGCTGCTGGCAAAAGTAGAGGATCACCAACACGCCGTACCCCACCACGACAAGTGCGGCACCACCGTCGAACCCCTGCCGATGGAGCAGTGGTTTATGAACATGCAGGAGCTGGCGGCCAAGGCGCGGCCCGTGCTCGTGCGGCAGGAGATCCAATACGCGCCCGACCGCTTCCGCCACTATGCCATTGAGTGGTTGGACCAAATACGCGATTGGGCCTTGTCGCGGCAGATTTGGTGGGGGCATCGCATCCCGGCTTGGTATTGCACCCATTGCAGCGCCGATGGGCTGATCGCCATGGGCGACTTGGACTGGGAGCAGGCCCTGCGCGAGGGCAACTTCAGGGTGTCGGTGGTGGCCGGGGCCAAGCCCGTAGTCAGCGCGGCTAAACCGGCCGCCTGTGCCGAATGCGGTGGCCGGGATTGGGTGCAAGACCCCGACGTGCTCGACACGTGGTTTTCTTCCGCCCTGTGGCCCTTTGCCACGCTCGGCTGGCCCCAACGCCGCGACGCGCTGGAGTACTTTTATCCCACGGATTTGATGATCACAGCCCGCGACATTCTCTATTTGTGGGTTTTGCGGATGGCCATGACCTCGCTAGAGTGCGTGGAGCAAATTCCCTTTAAGACGGTGCTGGTTCACCCGACGATTCTGACCCAAGACGGCCGCCGCATGAGCAAGAGCTTGGGCACGGGCCTCAACCCGCTCGACTTGGTCGTGCGCTACGGCGCGGATGCGACGCGCTACTGTCTATTGGCGCAGGCCGGGGCCGTCCAAGACGTGCGCTTCGATGCCGCGGTCGCCAACAACCAAGTGCAGGCTTCGGCCAGCGCAGAGGCCGGCCGCAACTTTGGCAACAAGCTGTGGAATGCGACCCGCTTCGTGCTGATGAACATCGACGGATACGAGCGAGGCCCGGGCGAGCGGAGCGAATTGGCCGACCGCTGGATCTGGAGCCGGTTGCAGGTGGCCGTGCGCGAGATGACCGAGGCCCTGCAATCCCATCGCTTCAGCGACCTGACGCGGGCGATTTACGACTTTGTCTGGCGCGACTATTGCGATTGGTACCTCGAATTGGCCAAGGTGCGCTTGCAGGGAGGCGATCCCGAGGCACGATGCGCGGCCCAAGAGCATCTCGTGCGGGTGCTCGAAACCGCCCTGCGGCTGTTGCACCCCATAATGCCCTTTATCACCGAGACCTTGTGGCAGGCCGTGCCCCACGGCTCGGCGGCTACCAGTATCATGGTCGCGGCGTGGCCGGAATGCGATGCCGCCCTGATAGACCCAGAGGCCGAAGCGCAAATGCAGTGCCTGCAAGAGGTGGTGACTGGGGTGCGGGTTATTCGCGGCGAGATGAATGTCCCGCCGGCGCGCAAAGTCGAGGTTTTGATTTCGGCCGCCTCGGACGAGGTGGAACAGACCCTGCGCCAAGCCATCCCTTACATCGCGCTGTTGAGCCGGGCCGCATCCGTGCAAGTCGGCCAAGGGCTCGTCCGGCCGCCAGCTTCGGGGAGCGCGATGACGGCCGCGGCCGAGATTTTCGTGCCCTTAGAGGGGTTGATCGACCTAGCCGCAGAGCGGCAGCGGCTCAAACGAGAAATCCAAAAGATGGACGGCCTGCTCAAGGGCTTAGACGCCAAGCTCGCCAATGAGCGCTTCCTCACCAAAGCCCCGCCCGCAATCGTCGCGCAGGAGCGCCAGCGCCAGGCCGAATACCGCGCCACCCAAGAAAAGCTGAACGCCAGCCTCAAGCTCGTCGAAGCCTAGATGGCGTTTGATTACTTCACCATTCAGGCCCTCGCGCAGGAGCTGCGGTCGCACCTGCAAGGGGCGGTCATCGAGCATGCCTATGCCCAGCCTACGGAACTCGCCTTGGCGGTTGCCGAGGGCGAGTGGCTGTACGGCGCGAGCGGTCGGGAGGGCTTGCTCTGCCTGCGGCAAGAGGCGTGGCCGCGGCCTTGGCGGGCGGGCGATGGCCCGGAAAAGTATTTGGTGCGAGCGCGGATCGCGGCCGTCGAAGCCGAGCGTCGCGAGCGCATCTTGCGCTTGCGCCTAGAGCGCCGAGACCGCAGCGGTCGCACGAGCTTTGGCGTCTTGGTGTGCGAACTCATTCCCAACAAGGTGCGGTTTGTTCTCCACCGCCAAGCCGATGGCGCGATTTTGGGCTACTGGGGCGCGGCCAAGGACAAGGCGCCTGTGGGTGCGCCGTACCAGCCGCCCGAGCCATCGGGCCGCCTGCTGCCCGGCGCGGACGCACCCAGCGCGTGGCGCGACCGGCTGGCGAGCGCGAATGCGCCCTTGGAAAAGGCAGCGCGGCGCTGGTTGGCCGGCGCGGACGCCGCGGTGGTGCGCGAGCTGATTTTCCGCAGCCAGCAGGGCGACACAGGCGAGCCGCCCGCAGCCTTGTGGAGCGCGGCCGCGGCCGCGTACACCAGCGCGGTGGCCAACCGCAGCTACGTGTGGCAAGAGGCGGGCCGATTCCATTTTTCCGCCCTTGAACCGCGCCGTTTGCAAGGGGCCTACGAGCCGTTTGACGCGGCCAGTGCCGGGATATGGGCGGCGTGCCAAAAGGAGCGGGCCCAGCGCCGGGCCCAGCGGACTCAGCAACAGATTCGCAAGCGACTGAGCCAAGCCCTGAAAAATGCCCGGCGGCGTTTGGCTGCCATGCAGATTGAGCTCGACGAGGCCGCACGTGCCGAGGAGTACAAGCGAAAGGGCCACGCGCTATGGGCCAACATGGGGCAGCTATCTGGTCGGCCCGCGCAAGTAGAGTTGGCCGATCTCTTTGATTTAGAGGGGCACGCGACCCTGCGGATTGATTTGGATGCAAACCGCAGCTTGGCGGAAAACGCCGCGTCCTATCTAAAGACCGCGCAAAAATACGAGCGCCGCCAACAAGTCCTGCCGCAGCGCCTAGCCGCGCTCGGCCGCCAGTGCGCCCAATACGAGCATTGGATCGACGCGGTGGCGGCCGGTACTTGGGAAGCCAACGCCGCGCTGCAAAACTGGTTGGAGAGCAAGGTGACAAGCACCGACAAAACGGCAAGCAAGCAGCCCCAGGCCCATCCCCGGCGCTACCGGACGTCCACCGGGTGGTCGGTGTGGGCCGGGCGCAACAACAAGGAAAACGACGTGCTGACGCACAAAATGGCCGCCCAAAACGATCTGTGGTTTCACGCTCGGGGGTACTCGGGCTCGCACGTCGTCCTGCGGAGCGAAGGCCGCAAGGAAGCCCCCAGCAAGCAGACGATTGAAGAGGCTGCGGCTTTAGCTGCGTATTGGAGCAAGGGCAAAACAGCGAAAAAGGTCTCTGTGGCGTACACCATGGTAAAGCACGTCACCAAGCCGCGTGGAAGTGCGCCCGGGCAGGCACTGCTGCGCCGCGAGAAAACGATCGTGGTGGAGCCAGCTTTATTAAAAAAAGAGGAAGGAGGTAGAATTGTATGATGTTATCAAAATTAACCCTGTTAGAGAGGCCGGCCGCGGTTTGACGCTAGGGGCAAATCGCCCATTCTTGTACCCCTTCACCACCCCGAAAGGATGGTTTTTTATGCGTTTTTCTTTGCTGTTCTCGTTTTTGTTGTTGGCTTGTAGCAATCCAGACAATCCGGTTGATTCGGGTGTCCCTGCGGCTAAGGTCGCGGTCAGCGATTGTAATGGAGACGGTCAAGTTGACTTGACGGACGCGCTGTTAGGCTGTTCGGACGGCGTGGAGTCGCCGCCTGCGGAAGAGGTGCCGCCGACGGAAGAGGTGCCGCCGACGGAAGAGGTGCCGCCGACGGAAGAGGTGCCGCCGACGGAAGAGACCCCGCCTGCGGAAGAGACCCCGCCTGCGGAAGAGTCGCCGCCTACGGAAGAGTCGCCGCCTACGGAAGAGCCGGACGGCACGGCTCAGGCTATGGAGGGCGATTGTAACGGAGACGGTCAAGTTGACTTGACAGATGTGCTGATAGGCTGTTCGGATGGGCCATCCGTGACCGCACCAGATTCGCTGACGGAAGAAAGTGCCCCGACGGAGACTCTGGGGACCCCTGAGGGAGACCGTGCCGTGCTTGAGATACTTTTCTCGACCACCGGCGGCAACCAGTGGCGTGTTCGAGATGGTTGGTTAAGCGACGAGCCATTGTATGCTTGGGCGGAAGTACGAACCGATCACAACGGGCGCGTTACCGGCCTCTACCTTAGTGCTAACGGCTTGAGAGGTCCTATCCCGCCTGAGTTAGGCCAACTGACCGAGCTAAGGGACCTACGGCTCAGCAATAATTGGTTGAGTGGTTCCATCCCGCCTGAATTAGGCCAACTAACCAACCTAGAATTGCTATATCTCAGCGGTAATCAGTTGAGAGGTCCTATCCCGCCTGAATTAGGCCAACTGACTAGGCTAAGAGAGTTCCTTTTCTACCGTAATTCGTTTAGTGGGTGCCTGCCCCCGGCGTTGTTAAACGTACCTCGTCTTGAGCCCAAGGACTTGCCCGTTTGTACGGAAGATCCATCCGGGACGCCCCCCGATAATTCGACTGAGGGAGACCGTGCCGTGCTTGAGGCTCTTTTCTTGGCCACAGGCGGCAACCAGTGGCGTATTCGAGACGGTTGGTTAAGCGACGCGCCGTTGTCTGCTTGGGAGGGAGTATCAACCGATGCAAACGGGCGCGTTATCGGCCTCTACCTTCATGGTAACGGCTTGAGTGGTTTTATCCCGCCTGCGTTAGGCCAACTGACCAACCTAAGGGATCTATGGCTCCACGATAATCAGTTGAGTGGTTCCATTCCGCCTGAATTAGGCCAACTGACCAACCTAAGACGCCTATATCTCAGCGGTAATCAGTTGAGTGGTTTTATCCCGCCTGCGTTAGGCCAACTGAGTATTCTAAAAGAGTTCCTTTTCTATGGTAATTGGTTGAGTGGGTGCATACCCCGGGCGTTGTTAAACGTACCTCGTCTTGAGCCCAAGGACTTGCCCGTTTGCCGATAGCGCGGTCGGTGTGCGGTAAGAAAGCGGTGTCCGTGTCGGTGCATGGACGTCGTTCAGTTTTGAGTTGGGCTCGTTATGTCAAACTCTTCACCACCACGTAAGGAGGTTTTTTATGCGTTTTTTTCTGCTGTTCTCGTTTTTGTTGTTGGCTTGTAGCAATCCAGACAATCCGGTTGATTCGGGTGTCCCTGCGGCTAAGGTCGCGCTTGACGATTGTAACGGAGACGGTCGGGTTGACTTGACGGACGCGCTGTTAGGCTGTTCGGACGGCGTGGAGTCGCCGCCGACGGAAGAGACCCCGCCTGCGGAAGAGACCCCGCCTGCGGAAGAGGTGTCCCCGACGGAAGAGGCACCGCCGACGGAAGAGGCACCGCCGACGGAAGAGGCACCGCCTGCGGAAGAGACCCCGCCGACAGAAGAGACCCCGCCGACAGAAGAGACCCCGCCTGCGGAAGAGCCGGACGGCACGGCTCAGGCTGTGGAGGGCGATTGTAACGGAGACGGTCAAGTTGACTTGACGGACGCGCTGTTAGGCTGTTCGGACGGCGTGGAGTCGCCGACGGAAGAGACCCCGCCTGCGGAAGAGGCGCCGCCTGCGGAAGAGGCGCCGCTCGCTGGGACCCCTGAGGGAGACCGTGCCGTGCTTGAGGCTTTTTTCTCGGCCACAAGCGGCCACAAGTGGGGTAGTCGAGGCGGTTGGTTAAGCGACGAGCCGTTGTCTGCTTGGGAGGGAGTAACAACCGATGCAAACGGGCGCGTTACCCGCCTTGATCTCAGCGAGAATTTTTTGAGAGGTTCCATCCCGCCTGCCTTAGGCCAACTGACCAGCTTAGAAGAGCTATATCTCAACAGTAATCAGTTGAGTGGTTCCATCCCGTCTGCCTTAGGCCAACTGACCAACCTAAGCACCCTATCTCTCAGCGAGAATTTTTTGAGTGGTTCTATCCCGTCTTTCTTAGGCCAACTGACCAACTTAGAAGAGCTATCTCTCTACAATAATCAGTTGAGTGGTTCTATCCCGCCTGAATTAGGCCAACTGACCAACCTAAGCACTCTACGGCTCAGCGGTAATCGTCGGTTGAGTGGTTCTATCCCGCCTGCGTTAGGCCAACTGACCAACTTAGAACATCTATCTCTCAGCGGTAATCGGTTGAGTGGTTCTATCCCGCCTGAATTAGGCCAACTGACCAGCTTAGAAGGGCTATATCTCAGCGGTAATCAGTTGATTGGTTCTATCCCGCCTGCGTTAGGCCAACTGACCAACTTAGAATATCTATCTCTCCGCGATAATCTTTTGAGTGGTTCTATCCCGCCTGCGTTAGGCCAACTAACCAACTTAGAAGGGCTATATCTCCGCGATAATCGGTTGAGTGGTTCCATCCCGTCTGCGTTAGGCCAACTGACCAACCTAAGCACCCTATCTCTCCGCGATAATCTTTTGAGTGGTTCCATCCCGTCTGCGTTAGGCCAACTGACCAACTTAGAAGAGCTATCTCTCAGCGGTAATCAGTTGATTGGTTCTATCCCGCCTGCGTTAGGCCAACTGACCAACTTAGAAGAGCTATCTCTCAGCGGTAATCGGTTGATTGGTTCTATCCCGCCTGAATTAGGCCAACTGACCAACCTAAGACTCCTATCTCTCGTCAATAATCAGTTGAGTGGTTCTATCCCGCCTGAATTAGGCCAACTGACCAGCTTAGAAAGGCTATCTCTCGGCGGTAATTGGTTGAGTGGTTCTATCCCGCCTGCGTTAGGCCAACTGACCAACTTAGAATATCTATCTCTCCGCTATAATCAGTTGAGTGGTTCCATCCCGCCTGAATTAGGCCAACTGACCCACTTAGAATATCTATCTCTCCGCGATAATCAGTTTGGGTGCATACCCCCGGAGTTGTTAAACGTGCCTCGTCTCGAGTGGGGGAACTTGCCCGTTTGCCCATAGTGCGGTCGGTGTGCGGTAAGAAAGCGGTGTCCGTGTCGGTGCATGGACGCCGCTTTCGCATGTACCCTTTTCAGTTTTGATTTTTGGCTCGTTATGGCAAACAAACCCCTCATCCTAATCACCGGCCCCACCGCCACCGGCAAAACGGAAATAGCCCTCGAAGTCGCCCAGCACTTGCCCAACGTGGAAATCGTCTCGGCCGACTCGCGGCAAATCTACCGCTACATGGACATCGGCACGGCCAAGCCAACCGCTGAGCAGCAAAACCAATGCCCCCATCACTTGCTTGATGTGCTCTCCCCCGAGGAAAGCTACAGCGCAGGAGCGTATGCGCGAGCCGCCCGGCGCATCATTGGGCAGATCTGGAACAGAGGCGGCCTGCCCATCGTGGTGGGAGGGACGGGCCTGTACTGGCAGAGTGCGTTAGACGGCTGCTTTGAGGACGAAGCTGAATACGCGCCGATCCGCGCTGAATTGCAAAATCGCCTGCATTGCGAGGGGCTTGCCTCCCTATACGAGGAGTTGGGCCGTCGGGATCCGGTGGCGCAGGCGCGGTTGCAGCCGAGCGACGCGCAGCGGATCCTGCGGGCGTTGGAGGTAGCGCTGGCCGGGAAGGGTACGCTCAGTGCGCTATGGCGACAGCGCAAGGAGCAGCCCCTTGTGCGGCAGCTGCAGATGATCAGCCTGACCATGGCGCGCAGCCAGCTCTACGAGCGAATCGACCAGCGGGTTGAGCAGATGGTCGAGCGGGGGTGGGTCGAGGAAGTCCGCGCCTTGCGCGCAATGGGATACGATCCAAGCGACAGTGCCTTGGGGACCTTGGGCTATCTCGAAATGTGCAGCGCACTGACAGGGCATTGCCCGTGGCAGGAAGCTGTTGAGCGCACCAAACAGCGCACCCGCCACTTGGCCAAACGACAAATGACGTGGTGCCGCCGCGACCGTCGCTTGCGCGAATTAGACCTCGACGTATGGGGAAAGGCCGGCGTGGTCCAGCGCATCGTCGGCGAGTGGGAGCATAGATGGGGGAGCGGGTCGGGTTGACAGCGGTTGGAGCCTCTCCTACCTTAATGACCACAAAATTAGCGGGAGTAGTTCAGGGGTAGAACGCAAGCTTCCCAAGCTTGATGTCGCGGGTTCGATTCCCGTCTCCCGCTCCATTATCCGCCTGGCCAACTTGGTCGGGCGGATTTTTTATTTAGTCCCAAAGTATTGCTGTCGGCATCATATCCATATACCTTTACCGATAGAACATCTTGCCCCACACTATGATACGTAGATTAATTGCTTGATTCACTATGGTTGTCGTAAAACAAATTGAGCCCAACAGCCTCGGGGCCCGCGCGGGATTTTGCATTGGCGATCGCATTTTGCGCATCAATGGCGAAGAAGTGCGCGATTTGATCGACGTTCAAGTCAGCAGTGCCGAGGAAGTGCTCTGCGTAGAAATCGAGCGCGGCAAAGACCTATACGAGGCCGAGATTGAGCGCCGGAGCGGCGAGTCCCTAGGGCTGGTCTTCGAGGATATGCGCTTGCGCACCTGCAACAACAAATGCGTGTTCTGCTTTATCCACCAAATGCCCAAGGGCATGCGGCGCAGCCTGTATTTTGAGGACGACGATTTTCGGCTCTCCTTTCTCCACGGCTCGTACGTGACCTTGACCAATGTCCGCGAAAGCGATATCGACCGCATCATTGAACAAGGGCTAACGCCGCAATACATCTCAGTTCATGCGACCGACCCCGAGCTGAGGCAAGTCATGCTCGGGCGCACCAAAGCGACCGTCGATATCAACGAGCGCTTGCGCAAATTAGCCGCCAATGGCATTGAAATGCACACTCAGGTCGTGCTCTGCCCGGGCTGGAACGACGGGCCGCATCTAGAGCGCACGGTGGCCGATCTGTCCGCGTACTATCCCGCAGTGCGCTCGGTGGCACTGGTGCCGGTGGGGCTGACGGATCATCGGCACAAGCTCGTCCAGCTCAGTCCAGTGACCCCGGCCAAGGCCGCTGAGTACGCGGCCGCAGCCCAAGCGTGGGGCTTGCAATTCAAAGAGTGCTTTGGCGAGCGCTTCGTCTATGCGGCAGATGAGATCTTTCTGCTGACGGGTCGGCCCCTGCCAGAGGCGTCGTATTACGATGCGTTTCCCCAGCTAGAAAACGGCATCGGCATGGTCCGTTCTTTCCTCGACACTTGGGACGAGGCCAGCAAGAGGCTGCCAGTGCGCATTCCCAAGGCTGGGCGGATCGGCCTGCTGACCGGGCGATTGGCCGAACAAATCCTCGTGCCCCTAGTGGCTAGGCTGAATGCCATCGAGAACGTACAGGTCGATCTCCTGCCGGTAGATAATGACTTTTTCGGCCGCGGCATCACCGTGTCGGGCCTGCTGACCGGCCGCGATATGGCGGCGAGAGTGCGCGACGGAATCCAGCGGGATTTGGTCTTGCTGCCGCCCAATTGCATCAATGGCGAGGGCTTGACGCTGGACGACATGACCGTGCCGCAACTGGCGGAAAAGGTCGGCGTGCCCCTCGCGGTAGGGGGGTACGACTTGGTCGAATCCCTCGAGCGCTTTTGGACCGATCAGGGCGTGAAGGTACAAGGGGCGGGGCGGCAGCTAACCGAACTGGGTTATTACATAGGGCGCGAAAAATGAGCACCCAAACCAGCCATCGCCGGCCCATCGTGGCGATTGTCGGGCGTCCCAACGTGGGCAAATCGACCCTGTTTAACCGCATCTTGGGGACTCGGTGGGCCATAACCGACGGCCAGCCCGGGGTCACGCGCGATCAGATATTCGCCGCGGCCGAATGGGCAGGCCGGTCCTTCACCTTGGTCGATACCGGGGGCTATATGCCCAGTGCCAAAGACGCGCTAGCCGCGGCCGTGCGCTCCCAAGCGACAAAAGCCCTCGCAGAAGCGGATATAGCGATTTTTCTCTGCGATGGGACCACGGGTGTGACCGATCTCGACCAAGAGATGGGGGCCATGCTGCGCAGCCGAGGCGGGAAGTGCTTGCTGGTCGTCAACAAGGTCGATGGGGTGGGGCCGGTCGCGCCGCTCGACGAATTCTACCGGCTCGGCTTGGGGGAGCCCCTGCCGGTTTCAGCCGTTACCGGGCGGCGTTCCGGTGCCTTGCTCGACGCGCTCATTGCGCTCTTCGACGAGGCCGGGGCTTATGAGTCGGAAGGGGACGAGGCGGCGATTCGGGTCGCTTTAGTCGGGCGTCCCAACGTGGGCAAATCCACGCTGATCAACCGCCTTGCCGGCTATCAGGTTTCCATCGTCCACGACCAGCCCGGTACGACCCGCGACCCAACCCACCTGCGCTTGGCTTGGCAGGATAACCACCTGCTGTTCGCGGATACGGCCGGTTTGCGGAGGCGATCTAAGGTCGATGATCCAGTAGAATTCTACAGTACGCGCCGAGCGGCCAACAGCATCGCTCAAGCCGATGTGGCGGTCGTGCTCCTAGACGGCGCCGAGGGATGGGTCATGCAGGACGCCCGCATCATGGAGCAGGTGATAAAGTCTGGATGCGGCTTGGTGGTGGCGATCAATAAATGGGATGTAGTCGCCGAGAAAACCGCAGTCGAGTACCGCCGCGAGTTGCGCGACCGCTACCCCTTTTTGCGCGACTATCCGGTGCTGTGCATATCGGGCTTGACCGGACGGCGGGTCCACAAGTGCCTCGAAGTGGTGACCGCAGTGGGCAACAAGCGCCGGACGCGGATTCCCACTGCGCGCTTGAACAAGATCATTCAGCAGATCTCCGGCGAGTACTTGGCGACTCAAGCAGGCCGAGATATCCGCCTACTTTACGCCACCCAACACGCGGTCAACCCGCCGGCGTTTACGATCTTTACGAATCTGCCCCGCTCCGTGCCGGGGAATTATCGACGCCACATCGAAAATCGACTGAGGTCGGAGTTTGATTTCGAGGGAACGCCTTTGCGCATCGTCTGGCGTCGTCGCAAAGGACACAGGGAAGTGCGATCGTGAAGAATCCATTGCAAAACAAACTGTATTACAGCATCAGCGAAGTCGCCGAACTCACACAGCTACAACCCTATACGCTCAGGGCGTGGGAGAAGGAGTTCGCCTGTTTGCGGCCGCGGCGCGCGCGCGGTGGTAAAAACAGAGCCTACAGGGAGCGCGATATAGGGATCATCTTGTTGCTCAAACGCCTCCTGTACGAGGAGCGCTACACCACGCAGGGCGTAAAGAAGAAGCTCAAAGACGAGCCCGAGCTCCTGCGCCAGGTTGGGGAACAAGTCCCCGTTTGGTGTGCGAAACAGCAGGGCCGTCCCGCTTCAGTAGTGGAGCGACCCGCACCGGACCGGGAGGCCGCATTCAGGGTGATCGAAGAGGCCAAAAAGGAGCTGCGCGAGATTTTGCGCTTCCTCTAGCGTGGGCATTTGGCGAGGGCTGTTAAGTCGTCTTGCCTAAATCAATACAATCCTATATGTTATACTCTCAAGTGGGCTATGATGCCCACTTTTTTCTTACAGGAGAAAAGCGCGTATTTCCGCGGTAGATAAATTCGCATTAAAGGCCGATTTAGTAGCTCTTGTCGAACCCATTATCCGCGAGCACGAGGCCGAACTCGTCGATATTGAACTCAGTGGTACCCGAGGCAATCAACTAGTCAGATTGTTGGTTCACAAAAATTGCGGTATAACACTGGCCACCTGCGAGTCAATCAGCCGCGAAGTGGCCGATCTTTTCGACGTAGAAGATCCCATTGCTGGACGGTATCGGCTCGAAGTTACCTCGCCGGGGTTGGACCGGCCCCTAGAGACCGATGGCGATTTTGCCCGCGCCCGTGGCCGCTTGCTCAAAGTCGTGCTCGCGTCCGGCCGGGTGGTCAAAGGCCGGCTGATCGCTTGGGAAGCCAACCGGATCCAGCTCGACGGTCCAGCCGAGTTCGTGGCGCGGGCCGATATCGCTAGAGCCAACATCGAACCTGAATTGTAAGCAGTGAAGGTCGAGCAAAAAATCATGAACAACGCAAACATTGTCGAAGCCTTGGGGCAGATTGCCCGCGAAAAGAACGTCGACCGGGAACTGGTGGTGCAAACCCTCGCCGACGCCCTGATTTCAGCCGCCAAAAGACACTACGGCAATACCGAAAATTACGAAGTTGACATTGACGCGGCCCAAGGCAAGATGGCCGTGTACGCCCGCAAGACCGTCGTCGAAGAGGTGGTCGAGCCGTCCATGGAGATTCTCCTCGCCGACGCCCGCGACATTGACCCCCATGCCCAACTGGGATCCGTGCTGGTGCAGCAGCTCAATTTCGCCGATTTTGGCCGCAATGCCATACAGACCGCCAAGCAAATTCTCATTCAGCGGGTGCGCGAAGCCGAGCGCGAGCGGATATACGACGAATTTATCGGCCGAGTCGGCCTCGTCGAATCCGGGACCGTACAGCAGATTAGCCACGGCGACATCATCCTCAACCTCGGCCGGGCCGAGGCGGCCGTTCCATACAAAGAGCAAATCCGCCGCGAGCGCTACCGCCAAGGCGATGTCGTGCGGGGCTATATATACGAGGTCCTCAAGTCGAGCCGAGGGCCTCAGGTCTTGCTCTCCCGCGCTCGGCCCGAATTCCTCAGGAAGCTCTTTGCCACGGAAGTGCCGGAGATAGCCGAGGGTATCGTCGAGATCCACGGCGTGGTCCGCGAGCCGGGCGAGCGGGCCAAGATCGCGGTCAGCAGCAGCGATGAACGAGTCGATCCGGTGGGGGCCTGTGTCGGGGTGAAGGGGTCGCGGGTCCAAGCTATCGTCCGAGAGTTGAGCGGCGAGCGCATAGATATCGTCCCTTGGATCGACGAGCCGGATATATTCATAAGCCGGGCGCTAAGCCCGGGCACGGTGGTGCGCTGCATCACGGATTCGCGTCGCCGGCACGCCGTCGCGATCGTCGAAGACGAGGAGAAGCGCTCGAAGGCCATTGGCAAGGGCGGCCAAAATGCCAAACTAGCCAGCCAACTCACCAGTTGGGGTCTCGATATCATCACCGACGAGGAATACCAAAAGCGCCGCGCCAAGCAGGAGAAGTACCAGCAAGTATTCCGCCAGATCGATGGCATTAGCGAGCTGATTGCCCTGAGTTTGACCACATCCGGTTTCGACTCCATTGCCTCGGTCGCCGAGGCCGATTTGGAGCTATTGCAGACTGTGCCGGGCCTAGAGCTGGCCGAAACCGCCCACGGGGTAAAGGCAGCAGCAACAGCGTATCTCGCCGAACACGGCGAGGTCGAGATCGAGGCATTGGTCGCTGCTGAGAAGGAAGAAGTACTCGCCGCGCCCGCTGCGGGCACGAGTGGAGAAGATGAGGCAGACCAGAAGGCCGAGTAGCTGAGGGAATAGTTTTGGAAAAGCGCCGGGTTTATCAAGTAGCCAAAGAGCAGAAGCTGTCCAGCGATGCGCTCAGATCCATGCTTAAAGGCATGGGTATGGAAGTCAAAAGCCACATGAGCGTAGTTACGCCCGAGATGCTGGAGGCCATCAACCGCAAGCTAGCTGAAGAGAAGAAGAGCTCGATAGAGGAAGTAAAGCGGCAGAAGGCCAAAGAGGCCAGCCGCAAACAGGCCGATGGCTCCCGGCCCGAGCGCCGCCGCGAAAAGGGGCCGGGGATCCGCAAGAAGAGCACCGGGGAACGCGTCGCGCCGCTGCCCGACAAGGCCGAGGGAGGTCGTCGTCGCGGCCGCCGCCGCGGCAAAGGCCAGGAAGGCTTGGAAAGCATCCGCGAGGAATTGGGCGAAAAACGGGAAGTAACTGCTCAGGCCAATTTGTCTGGAGCGCCTACAAAGCGCCGGCGGGGGAGGGGGAAGCGGCGCAAAGGGACACCAGACGCCAAGGCAGTCCAAGAAAGCGTGCGGCGGACCTTGAGTCAGCTCAACGAAGGTCGGGTGCGCCGCCGCTATGAGCGCGGGCCGCGCGAAGACGGTGCCGGGGAAGATGGCGAGATCCGCCAGATCAAGATCAGCGAGTTTATCACGCTCGGCGAATTTGCCGAACAACTCGGCGTCAAGGTCAGCGAAGTAATCGCCCTGTGTTTGCAGATGGGTGCCATGGCGACCATTAACCAGCGCCTCGATATGGACACCATGCAGACGCTGGCCGACGAGTTGGGCTTTGAAGTGGTCCCGCTGGAGGCCGAAGAAGTCGAGCTGGATGAGATCGTCGAGGAGGAAGAAATCGGCGAGCCCGAGCCGCGTCCGCCGGTCATCACCGTCATGGGCCACGTCGATCACGGCAAAACCTCTTTGCTCGACTACTTGCGCGAAAGCAAGGTGGCCGAGGGCGAGTCTGGAGGCATTACTCAGCACATCGGGGCGTACGTGATCAACATGGAAGACGGTCGCGGCGTGACATTCCTCGACACCCCAGGGCACGCGGCCTTTACGGCGATGCGGGCTCGCGGTTCAAGGGTAACTGACGTCGTGATCTTGGTCGTAGCAGCCGACGACAGCGTCATGCCGCAAACCATTGAAGCGATTGACCACGCCAAGGCAGCGCAGGTTCCCTTAGTCGTCGCGATTAATAAAATAGACTTACCTACGGCCGACCCAGATAAGATCAAGCGAGAGTTGGCAGAAAGGGGGGTCTTAGTCGAAGAGTGGGGAGGCCAAGTTCCCTGTGCTGAAATTTCCGCCAAGAACGGACAGGGCATAGACCACTTGCTGGAAGTTCTCCTCATCGAGGCCGAGTTGCTCGAATTGCAGGCCAATCCCTACAAGAAAGCCCGCGGGACGATCGTTGAGGCCCACCTCGACAAGGGGCGGGGCCCTGTGGCTACGGTCTTGGTGCAAGAGGGGACGCTGTGCGTCGGTGAGCCTTTTATCACCGGAGTCTATAGCGGCAGGATTCGCGCCCTGCTTGACGAGCACGGCCAGCGCGTCCAAGAAGCGAAACCCTCGGTGCCCGTCCAAGTGCTCGGGTTGCCCGGGGTCCCGCAAGCTGGGGATGTTTTCGCGGTTGCCAATTCCGAGCGCGAAGCCAAGGACCTGAGCCAGCGGCGGCAGCTCATCAAGCGCGAGCAGGATCACCGCAAGCTGCGCACGGTCACGCTCAGCGATTTACACGATCAGATCCAGCAGGGCCACATCCAAGAATTGCGGTTGGTGGTCAAAGGCGATGTCGATGGATCGGTCGAGGCCATAGCCGAAGAGTTGGGCCGCATAACCCACGAAGAAGTGCGGGTCAACGTCATTCACAGCGCGGTGGGGGCCATCTCGGAATCAGACGTGCTGTTGGCGGCGGCCTCTAACGCCATTTTGCTCGGTTTCCACGTAAGCACCCAACCCTCTGCCCGCGACCTCGCCGCACAGGAAGGCGTGGAAATTCGCAACTACCGGATCATCTACGAGGTCATCGAGGATGTGCGGGCCGCCTTGGCTGGCCTCTTGGCCCCAACGACCGAAGAACAGGTGGTCGGCCGGGCCGAAATCCGCCAAATTTTTACTTCGTCCCGCATGGGGACGATCGGCGGTTGCTTGGTGCAAGACGGCACCATTGCCCGCAGCAATCAGGTGCGGATTGTGCGCGGAGACCAAGTCGTCTTTACCGGGGAGCTTACCTCGTTGCGGCGATTCAAGGACGACGTGCGGGAGGTCGCCGAGGGATTCGAGTGCGGCATGGGGTTTGCGGGGTTCGACGACATCGCAGAAGGCGACATCGTCGAGTCTCTGGTTATGGTCGAGACCGAGCGGACGCTCTAGGGGCGGTTGACCTGTTTTGATCGTTATGAGTTGTGCGGTGCAAATCTATATCGGCGATAGCCATTCGCTCAAAGACAAGCGGCAAGTTCTCAACAGCCTCAAGGGGCGCATCCGCAACCGCTTTAACGCGGCCGTAGCCGAAGTAGATGACCACGCGCTTTGGCAGCGGGCGGTGTTGGGGGTTGCCGTGGTGAGTTCGGCCGTTGAACACTGCGACGAGATGCTGACCAAAATCGTCAACTTCGTCGAAGGCGATCCCCGAGTGCATATCCTCGACTACCAAATGGAAGTACACTGAGGCAAGTGGCCTCCCCGCAACGAATTAGCCGAGTGCGCGGGCAGTTGCTGCGCGAGCTGACCGACATCGTAGGGCGGATGAAGGATCCGCGGCTGCGGCTGGTCCAAATCGTCGATGTGGAACTCTCCGCCGACATGAGCTATGCCACGATCTTTGTCAGTACGCTCGGCAACGCAGCCGACAAAAAGCAGGTACTCCAAGGAATGCACCGAGGCTTGGGTTTTATGCGCCGAGAAATCGCCCAGCGCATGCGCTTGCGCTACGCACCCTATCTGCGGGTTGCATACGACGATACCACCGAGCGCGCCGTGCGCGTTACGGCCCTGATCGATAGCCTCGGTGGATCGCAGCATGGCTGATACGGCCTTGACCGGGGTTTTGGTCATCGACAAAGCCAAAGGCCCCACTTCCCACGACGTAATCGCCTCGCTCAGACGCCTATTGCAGTTGCGGCGCATTGGTCACTGCGGTACGCTCGACCCCTTGGCCAGCGGCGTTTTGGTCGTTTGCTTGGGTCGCTATACCCGGCTCAACCGGTGGCTCAGCGGCGCAGACAAGGAATACGAGGCCGAGATTTGTCTGGGGGCTGTAAGTGCTACGGGCGATGCCGAGGGGCCGATTCGCCCCCAAGCGGACTGCACACCTCCCGACGACCACAGCGTGGCCCAAGCCCTGCGCGACGTTACGGGTGTCATAGACCAAGTGCCGCCGGCGCATTCAGCGGTAAAAGTAGCCGGGGAGCGCTCGTACAAGCGGGCGCGTCGCGGGGACGAGATCGTCCTCAAATCCCGCCGAGTGCACATCCACGCACTGGAAGTGCTCGGCTACGATTTCCCCAGACTAGGCTTGAGAGTCCATTGCTCGGCGGGAACGTACATTCGCTCGTTGGCTGCCGATCTGGGGCGCACCTTGGGGACCGGTGCCTATTTGGCGGAATTGCGCCGGCGGCGCGCCGGTGGTCTCGGGCTAGACCAAGCCCTGACGTTGGACCAACTAGCAAGCCTCAGTAGAGCGGGCCAAATTGAAAAAGCCCTCGTCCATCCGCGCTTGGCGCTGAGCGAGCTGGCAGCCGTTGAGTTGAACGAGGTCAAGCTGGTCGATTTCGCCCATGGGAGGGCGATCGAGCATCCGGTTGGCGTAGGGCCGCGCGAAGTTTGCGCGGTTTTTGACGCTGCGGAAACCTTGTTTGGCCTCGCGCGGTGGGAGCAGGGAGCGCTGCGGCCCCTTTGCGTTTTGCGCCAACCTTAGATGGCAGGCACTGGCGTTCATTTTTCCGGCCGCGTCACAAGGGGCCAAGGACGCGGTAGAACACTGGGGTTTCCCACGGCGAACTTGTTGCCCCCAAGCGATAAGCCCTTGCCGCAAGGGGTCTTTGCCGCCGAGGTGCAATACCCTCGCAGTCGGATTTTGCCGGCCGTGGCCCACATCGGCCCCCGGCCTACATTCGCCGAAGCAGCGCTAGTTGTCGAGTTGCACCTACTCGATTTTGCTGGCGACCTCTACGGACAAACCCTGCAGGTCGTCCTCGTAAAGAAGCTGCGCGACCAACGCGCATTTGCCTGTCCAGACGAGCTGGTAGCGCAAATCCGCAGAGATATTCACCAAGTACGCGCCCTGTTCGCCTCCAAGTGCTGAAGGCGGAAAGTGTGGCGCGAAATACGGAGGTTGAAGGTGTCCATAACAACTGAGCGCAAGAAGGAACTGATCGAAAAATTCGGCCAAGAGGGGGGGGCTGGATCCGCTCCGGTGCAGATTGCCATTTTCACCGAGCGCATCCGGAACCTGACCGAACACCTCAAAGACCAGCAAAAAGACTTTGCCACGCGGCGGGGGCTACTCATACTGATAGGCAAAAGGAGGCGATTGCAGAGTTATTACCAAAAGAAAAACCCGCAGGCGTACGCGGCGTTGATCCGCGAGCTTGGATTGCGCCGTTAGTGCGCACTGAGCGACTCACCGCAGTGCTCGTTGGCACGGGTGCCGCACAGATTTCAAAACCCTAAAGGAAAGAGCAAAAGATATATCTAATGACTAAACTCGAACGCGAAATAGGCGGGCGGGGTCTGTCGCTTGAAACGGGCAGAATCGCCAAGCAAGCCAACGGGGCCGTGTGGGTGCAATACGGGGAGACCGTAGTGCTCGTAACGGCCTGCCGGACCAACACTCCGGAGGACCGGGGCTTTTTGCCCTTGATCGTAGATTACCGGGAAAAGGCCTACGCTGGCGGCAAGATACCGGGCAACATCTTCAAGCGCGAAGGGCGTCCCTCCGAAAAGGAGACCCTGAGTGCCCGCTTAATAGATCACCCCATTCGGCCGATGTTTCCCAAGAAGTTCCCCTATGAGATCCAAGTCTATGTTTCGGTGCTTTCGTACGACGGAGAAAACGACGCTGATGTCTTGGGTTTAATCGGGGCCTCGGCCGCCCTGAGCATCTCCGACATTCCCTTCGCCGGCCCCATGGGAGCCGTGCGGGTCGGGCGAATCAACGGCCAGTTCGTGGCCAATCCGACCTCGGCCGAGCTAGATGATTCCGATCTCGAAATCACAGTCTGCGGCACGGCCGATTCCATCGTCAGCGTCGAAGGGGGTGCCCGCGAAATTGCCGAGCAAGATCTGGTGGATGCGCTGGCCTTTGGCCACGAGTGCATCGCCGAACTGGTCGAGCTGCAAGAGCAACTCGTCGCCGAAGTTGGCAAGGAGAAAATTGCCATCGAGACTGAGGAAGCCGATCCCGAACTGGTCCGTGCCGTGGCCGAGCTGGCGCAAGAGCGGATCGCCGAGGCCAACAGAAGCCCGCGCAAAGAAGAGCGGCAAGAGCGCATCGACGCGATTAATGCCGATGTCTTGGAGTGCTTGGCCGAGCGCTTCCCAGACGCGGAAAAGCTCATCCGAGCCGAGCTGGAGGCGCTGCTCAAAGCCGACATGCGCACCATGATCCTCGAGGAGAAGCGGCGCATTGACGGCCGTGCGCTCAACGCGGTGCGCGATGTCACCTGCGAGAGCACCGTACTGCCGCGGGTCCACGGCTCGGCGCTGTTTACTCGTGGGCAGACGCAAGCGCTGTGCGTGGCAACGCTGGGCATCAAGATCGACGAGCGCATGGCCGACGACCTGCAGGGCAAGCGGTTTAAGTCCTATTACTTGGATTACAACTTCCCCCCGTATTCGGTCGGCGAAGTGCGCTTTGAGCGCGGTCCGGGACGGCGGGATATCGGCCATGGCCATCTGGCCGAGCGCGCCCTAGAGCCGGTCATCCCATCGGTCGAGTGCTTTCCCTATACGATTCGGTTGGTGTCCGATATTACCGAGTCGAGCAGCTCCAGTTCTATGGCTACGGTGTGTGGCTGCTCCTTAGCCTTGATGGACGCCGGCATTCCCGTCAAAACTGCGGTGTGCGGCACGGGCGTGGGCCTAGTCAAGGAAGGGGACCAGTACGAGCTGTTGACCGACATCCGCGACGCCGAAGATTTTCTCGGCGACATGGACCTCAAGGTCGCCGGCACCAAGGACGGGATTACCGCGATCCAGATGGACATCAAGATCCAGGGCTTGCAGCTAGACATTTTCAAGGAAGCCCTCGACCGCGCCAAAGAGGGCCGCGACAAGGTGTTGGCCCTTATGAACGAATGCCTGAGCGCGGCGCGGCCCGATCTTTCGCGCTGGGCACCGCGCATTGAGTTTGTCAAGATCGCCCAGAGCAAAATCGGCGCGGTCATCGGCCCGGGTGGCAAAACCATCCGCGAGATCGAAAAGACCGGTGCTGCGGTCAATGTCGATGAAGACGGCACGATTACCATTTCCTCGGTTGAAGCTGGCCCGGCCGCAGAGGCGCGGCGCATGATTGAGGGGATCACGGCCGACGCCGAGGTCGGCAAGGAATACGACGGGGTGGTCAAGCGGGTCATGCCCTTTGGGGCCTTCGTCGAGATTCTACCCGGCAAGGAGGGCCTGTTGCACATCTCCGAGCTGGCGCATCGGCGCGTGGACAAGGTCGAGGACATCGTCGGGCAAGGGGACACTATCGCCGTCAAGGTCCTCGAAATCGACACCGGCGGCAAGATGCGGCTCAGCCACAAGGCCCTGCTAAAGAAGTAGGTGCCGGTCTTGAGTCAGGGTATGAGAAGGCTATCGAGTCTATCTCGATAGCCTTTTCTTATGTATGGATAAAGCCGACAGCATTTTAAGGGTACAATGCGAGATTCGACATCAAACCAATTTCTTCTTGGACTTGCATAGGGATTTTTGCTATGGAGTCGATTCAGGTAGCTGATATCGGCCGCTATGAGGGCCGAGAAGTGGTGCTGCGCGGTTGGCTGTACAACAAGCGCTCGAGCGGCAAGCTGCATTTTCTGCAACTGCGCGACGGCAGCGGCGTGGTGCAATGCGTTGTTTTTAAGGGGGATGTCGAGGCCGAGCTATTCGAGCGCTGCGATCGCTTGCCCCAAGAATCTTCGCTGGTAGTCCGCGGCCAAGTGCGGCGGGAGGCGCGTGCGCCCATCGGCTATGAGGTGGGGGTCCGCCACCTCGACGTCGTGCAGGAGGCCGAGCTATATCCCATCGCGCCCAAGGAACACGGGGTGTCCTTTCTCCTCGACCACCGCCACTTGTGGCTGCGGTCTATGCGGCCTGGGGCCATTCTCAAGGTCCGCAGCGAAATTTGCAAGGCCTGCCGCGACTTCATGGAAGCGCGGGACTTTGTGCTCGTGGATGCGCCGATTTTTACGCCCGCGGCCTGCGAGGGGACCTCGACCCTGTTCGAGACCGCGTATTTCGACGACACGGCTTACTTGACCCAGAGCGGCCAGCTCTATATGGAAGCGGCCGCCATGGCCTTGGGCAAGGTCTATTGTTTTGGCCCGACGTTTCGCGCTGAAAAATCCAAGACCCGCCGGCACCTGACCGAGTTCTGGATGATTGAGCCGGAGATGGCGTATTGCGATTTGGAGGGGGCCATGGCCTTGGCCGAGGACATGGTCCTGTACGTGCTCGACCGCGTGCTCGACCGCCGCCGCGAAGAGCTAAAGCACCTCGACCGCGATACCGCCAAGCTGGAACGGGTCGGGCGGCCCTTTCCGCGCCTGACCTACGATGAGGCTGTCGAGCGCTTGGCAGCCCTAGGGAGCGACATTGCATGGGGGAGCGATTTGGGTGGGGACGACGAAACCGTCCTCGCCTCCGAGTTCGAGTCGCCAGTTTTCGTCCACCGCTATCCCAGCGCGGTCAAAGCGTTTTACATGAAGGAAGATGCCCAAGACCGCCGCTTAGCCCTGTGCATGGACCTTTTGGCACCCGAAGGGTACGGGGAAATCATCGGGGGCGGGCAACGCGAAGACGACCTCGCTGTCTTGCAGCACAAAATTGCTGTGCATCAGTTGCCCCAAGAGGCCTTTAGCTGGTATCTCGACTTGCGGCGCTACGGCTCGGTTGAGCACGCCGGTTTTGGCATGGGAATCGAGCGAGTGGTCGCTTGGTTGTGCGGCGTCAAGCATGTGCGCGAGACCATTCCATTTCCGCGCATGATGCAGCGTCTCTATCCATAAATGTCTTATAAGGATGATTATGTCAATCAAAAAAAAAGGCCAATACAATTTCCAAGCCATCGAAACCAAATGGCGATCTCACTGGGCGCAGGAGAAGACCTATCAAACGCTGGGACCGGGGGATCCCGGCTTCGATAACAGCAAACCCAAGTGCTACATCCTCGATATGTTTCCCTATTCAAGCGGCGCCGGGTTGCACATCGGCCATCCCAAAGGGTATATCGCCAGCGACATTTACAGCCGCTACAAAAGGATGTGGGGGTTTAACGTCCTGCACCCGATGGGGTTCGACAGTTTTGGATTGCCGGCCGAGCAATACGCCATCGAACACAATGTCCATCCAGCGACCTTTACCGAGCAGAATATCGCTGCGATGCGCAGCCAATTGCAGTTTCTCGGGCTGTCGTTTGACTGGGCTCGCGAAGTGGTCACGTCGCGGCCGTCGTATTACCGCTGGACGCAGTGGATTTTCGCCCAACTCTTCGATAGCTATTTCGACGCAGACGAAATCTGGGAAGACGGCAATGGACGCCAAATAAAGGGGCGGACCAAGCCCATCGCCGACTTAGAGGCGCAATTTGCGGCCGGCCGGGCCTTGTCGGCCACAGATCGCCAAGTTCTTGGCAGCGACGCGGTTTGGTCTGCACTAACCGAGGCCGAGCACCAAACGGTGCTGAATAACTACCGGCTGGCGTACCAGCAAGAGGCTGTCGTCAACTGGTGCCCTCGCTTGGGCACTGTGTTGGCCAACGAGGAGGTGACCAGCGAGGGCCGCAGCGAGCGGGGCAATTTTCCCGTGTATCGCAAACCGTTGCGGCAATGGACGATGCGCATAACAGCCTACGCCGAGCGGCTCTTAGAGGACTTGGACCTTGAACTGGAAGACCGCGCTGGCGAGCCCTTCCGGATCGATTGGCCAGAACCCATCAAGCGGATGCAGCGCAACTGGATCGGCCGCAGCGAAGGGGCTGAAGTGCGCTTCGATGTCCTCGATCCGCAAAGCGACGTGGTCGCCGCGCAGTTGCCCGTGTTCACCACCCGGCCCGACACGCTCTTTGGGGCGACTTTTATGGCCATTGCCCCTCAGCATCCGCTGGTAGATCCTGCCAAAGAATCCTACTTGGTCCCCAAGGCTTGGCCCGACGGGACGCCCGAACAGTGGAAGGGGGGAGGGGACCTCATCCGGGAAGCCGTAGCCCAGTACGTAGCTCAAACGGCCGTCTCCACCGCGGATGAAACCAAGGAAAAAACGGGCATTTTCTCCGGCATCTACGCCCGCAATCCGGTCAATGGACAAAAAATCCCCATTTTCGTCGCCGACTACGTCAGCATGGACTACGGCGCGGGAGCCATTATGGCGGTGCCGGCCCACGACGAGCGCGACTTTGCCTTCGCCATCACGTATAACTTGGATATTGTGCGGGTGGTTGATGGGGGGGAAGGGGAGGCCGCAGGGTGGTATGCCGGGGAGGGAATCGCCATCAATTCGCCTTCAGTACTCGCCAGCGATAGTCCATACACCATTAACGGATTGGCGACGGCCGCGGCCAAAGACCAGATCGTCGCTGCACTCGCTGCCCAAGGGCGAGGCCAAGCTGCGGTAAACTACAAACTGCGCGACTGGACCTTTGCTCGGCAGCGCTATTGGGGAGAACCCTTTCCACTGGCCACGCATCCCGATGGATATTCCGTCAAAGTCACGCCTCCGGTGGCGCTACCGGCACTAGAGGACTTCAGGCCGGAGACCTCGGATGACCCCGCCCAACCCGTTTCTCCGCCGCTGCACCGGGCCGGAGCGGAGTGGACGACGGTGGAAATTGACGGGGTGGCCTGCCAACGCGATCTCAACGTCATGCCCCAATGGGCCGGTTCTTGCTGGTACTATCTCCGCTTTATCGATCCGCACAACGAAGAAGCCTTCTGCGACCCGGCCAAGGAGGGCTACTTCATGCCCGTTGATCTCTACATCGGCGGTGCGGAACACGCGGTGTTGCACTTGCTCTACGCCCGGTTTTGGCACAAGGCCCTCTACGACTTAGGCCACGTATCCACGCCCGAGCCGTTTAAGAAGCTGTTCAATCAAGGCATGATGACCGCGGATGCCTTTCAGGACGAGCGCGGCGTGTATATCGACATTCGGGAGGTTGAGTTCCGCGACGGGGAGCCTGTTGAGAAGGGGACGGGCAAGACGCTGCATCGGTCTTCTGGCAAGATGGGCAAACGCTACAAAAACGGATTGCCGCCCGAAGAAGTCGGCGAGGAATTTGGCGTGGATACCCTGCGGCTGTACGAAATGTACATGGGGCCGCTCGAAGCGAGTGCGCCGTGGAGCATGGAAGGCATTCGCGGGATGCAGCGCTTTTTGCAGCGCATTTGGCGCAACTTTGTCGATTCGGATCGACAGGTGAAAATAGGGGAGAGTGCTGCGTTAGTGCCGGAGTTGGAACGCAAGCTGCACCAAACCATCCAAAAGGTAACTGAGGACATAGAAGGGCTGCGGTTTAATACGGCTATTGCCACCTTGATCGAGCTAAACAACCTGTTGGTCCCCTTGGACGAGGTGCCGCAGGCCGTCGCCAAGCCCTTCTTGCTCTTGCTCGCGCCCTTTGCTCCGCATATTGCCGAGGAGCTATGGGAGTTGGCGAATTTTGGGAAGGGAGACCTCAATCGTCAGAGCTGGCCTGACTGGGATGCCGCAAAAGCCGCCGAGGACATGATCGTAGTGCCCATTCAGGTCAACGGCAAAATGCGCGGACAAGTCGAAGTGCCGGTCCACACCGGAGAGGACGAGATAAAGTCCTTGGTGCTCGCCATGGCGAGCATCCGCAAATACGTGGCCGATGAAACGGCGATAAAGCGGTTTATATGGGTGCCGGATAGAATCGTCAATATCGTGGTGTAGGAGGTAAGTGTGCGGCGATAATAAGTCTTATAAAATTTTTTATGTAAATAAAAAACAAAGACAAAAAACCCCTCAGCTACCAATACCAATCCTAATATAATCCGACGCATTATCGAGCAGTTTATCGCGGTTCTCGTAGTAGCGCATGGTCGTCTTTAGATCCTTGTGGCGCAAATGGGCTTGCACCTGCTGGGGCTTGGCCCCGCCTTCAATCGCCAAGGTGCAGCAGGTGTGGCGGAACATGTGCGCGGTGACGTTTTGGGGGAGGCCGGCGCGCAGGGCGTACTTCTTGACGATGTGATTTACCGACTGATCGGTTAGTGGCTGGCCGCGAGACTGGTTGCGCGACAGGCTGATGAAAACCTTGCCCGTCGTCGGCAAGCCCGCTGCTCGTAGTTGTTGTTTGTATAGTTCGAGATGATGCAGGACGACGCTTTGCAGTTTGATTTCCTGCGCCATGCCCGATTTAGTCTGGGGCAGGTGCAAAATGTAAAAGACGCCCTCCAAAGATATATCCTCCCAAGCGACGCCCGCCACTTCGGAGCGGCGCAGCCCACCGAAAGTGAGCAACTGAAACATAGCCGCATCGCGCGTACGGACCAAGTCGTCTTTTTCCTCGGCAATGGCTTGCTGGATCTTGTTCAGCACCTGATTGGAAAGTGCTTTGCCGGCCAGCGTTTCATCTACCTTGTAACCGCGCACCAAGGTGGAGTCGGCGGGATTTTTCTCGATGTGGCCCAAGGCGACCAACATCTTGAAGAACGACTTTAGGCTGGATAATTTTCTGTTGATGCTGCTGCGCTTGTAACCTTCGCTGGCGAGTTGGTTTCTAAAGGCGACCACGTGCTCAAAGGTGATTGACTGCAAGACAGCGAGGGACACTTTATCCAGTTCCAAGCCGATAGATAAAAAGAAATGCTGGAGATCGGCGTAATAGGCACGCCGGGTGCGCTCGCTGAGCTGGCCGCTGAGAAATTGTTCCAAAGGATCGTCTGACGCCACCGCGGGTGTTGGCGTCAGACTGCGGACGACCGGAGTGAGTGTGCGGCTCATTGAATATGCTTACAGGGGCTAAAGGTCTGAGGCATTAAATATCCGGGATGTTCTTAACAGTGGCTAAAGAATAGAGTAAATATAGCGAACATCGCGGCATTTTGCTGTCGATTCGCCTAGACATTATACTACCGATAACAGGCATTATCGGTAGTATAAATCGTAAAAAAATAAAAGTCAATGAGAGCGAGACAAAGACATGTAACGTCGGCTGGATTGGTCTGTTGGTGTTGGCCTTGGTTTCGGTGTGGCGTGGTTTCCTTGGCGGCGCGTCAGCTTCTCGCTGCGTCAAGGCATCGAACTGTCATACAAATATGCCTCCAACGTTCCGCCGAAGCCCGAACTTGACCATTCACATAGGTTTTCCTTGGGCGTTCCGTCTATGCGCCTACTTGCGCTCGTCCATTTTTAGTTGCAGCCCTATAACTTCTGCAACAAACGCTCCATATCGCGCAACTTCATCCGCGCCATGATCGGCTTGTCCGTCGGGCTTATGTGCGGCCGGTCAACCTTGAGCAATTCGTCGATCAAATGCGCCATTGCCTCGGCGTTCAGTTTCTGCCCCTTCTTGATACTCGCTTTGCGCGCATAAGCCAAGACGAGTGCTTCGCGCCAAGATCGGCCCGAATGCTGGCCATCGCGCACGTCGTTCAATAGCTGATAAAAAGCATCGCCTTCGCCAAAGCGATCCAATTCGGCGGGCATTGCCTCCACCAACACCGTCCGCGTACCAAAATCCCGCACGCCAAAGCCCAGCTTGGCAATGTCGGCCCGCACTTGCTCGAAGACCGCAAAATCCGCTGCGCCCATTTCTAGCTGGATGGGAAAGAGCAACTGCTGACTCTCGCCAGCCACGCCGTCCATTTGCGCCATGGCCCGATCGTAGTTGATGCGCTCGTGCGCGGCCTGCTGATCGACGAAGAGCAAGCCGTCGGCAACCTCGACGAGGATGTACTGGTTGTGGACCTGCCACATCGCGGCGTTTTCGACCAAGGCGACTTTGGCCGCGGCCGGGGCGACGAAGGTCAAGGCGAGTTCGTCGTCTGCACCGTGGGTTGCTGCTACCGCGGACTCGCCAGGTGCGGCCGGGCTGTGCAACACCGGCGACGCTGGTTCGCCCACGCGGGCCGTAGCACTGGGAGGTGTGCTGTCCGGCCGCATTGGGGCCGCAGCATAGACAAAGGATTGCACATCGGGCAGCCTGAGCTTCTGCCGGACGCTGTCTTCAATGGCCGCGATGACCTGCCCTTCGTTGGCCAAGCGAATCTCCCGCTTTGTCGGATGGACATTGACATCGATCTTCTTGGGATCCATATCGATCCAGAGCATGAATACCGGATGGTGTCCTTCGGGCAGCAGCCCCTCAAAACACCGCTGTACAGCACTGGCCATCAGTCGCGAAGAAATGGGCCGCCCCTGTACGATGAGGTACTGCTTGCCCTTGCTCCGGCCGCAGTGCTCAGGACCAGCCAAGACGCCTTCGATTTTGAGGCCCTCTTCCTCATAAGCGAGATCCAACAGTTCGGCGGCTGGATCAGCCCGGCCTCGCATGCCCAACAACTCGGCCGCCCGCTCCCGACGAGGTGCCGGGGCGTAGCTCAATACTTGGTGCGCTTGGTGCGCTAGTTCAAAGCCAAGGGCCGGGTAACCGGCGGCTAAATGAATGATGGTCTGGGCCACGTGCCGGGCTTCCGCCTCGACGGAGCGGAGGAATTTGCGCCGCGCCGGCGTATTAAAAAACAAGTTCTTTACCGCGATAGTCGTGCCGCGTACGCGGCCCATGCTGTGCATCTCTCGCTCTATGCCCCCTTCCACGACCAAGCGCGTCCCGACTTCGTCTTGCTGGGTGCGCGATTCTATCGCCAAGTGAGCCACCGCCCCAATGCTGGCTAGCGCCTCGCCGCGAAATCCCAGCGTCTGAATGCGAAATAGGTCGGCCACCGAGGCCATCTTGCTCGTGGCATGACGGCGCACACACAAAGCGATATCCTCCCTGTTCATGCCCGATCCATCGTCGGTCACCACAATCGACTGCTTGCCACCGGCCTTAATTTCCACGCGGATTTTAGCAGCGCCCGCATCGATCGAGTTTTCGACCAATTCCTTCACGACCGAGGCCGGCCGTTCCACCACCTCGCCAGCGGCAATTTTGCCAATGAGACTTTCGTCGAGAACGCGAATGGTACTCGCCATATATCCTCACAACTCGGCCCAGAGCCGCTCGGCCTGCTGCCGGAATTCGGCTTGGGTAATTTTGCCTTGTTTGAGCGCGGTTTCCAAGTCGCGCAAGCGGCGGCGCGGCCCCCCGCCCCCTTTGAGATCCAGCCGTATTTGGGACCAGATGTGCCACCCCCCCACGCCGAGCAACAAGGCCATGAAGACCGCCCCTACCCACCACGAGGTATCTTGCTCGTGGCGCACCGCTCCCCCCTTTTGTCGCCAATCTTCGGCCACGGCTGGGTCAGGCTCGGCCAGCGCGATCCGCTTGGCCAGTGCCGCGCCGTTGGTCCCTTGGACGCGCACGGCCCTTTTGAGCTGCCAAGTAAATCCCCGGGGTTGCACGATTAGATACTCGATGAGATCGGCCTTTCTTATCTGATCGAACTGCTCCCTAGTAACCGGCACGATCATTGGGCTGAGCATATTGAACAGCAACACGATTGCTAACAAGAAGCTCGCTAAGCCGAGAGCGAAGTATGTGGGCGGTGTGGATGACTTTTTCATTCTTTGTTTACATAAAAAATTTTATTGGACATTATTTTACTTGCTTGCGATTTAAGACCGCGTCTTGTCTCGCCGACGTGCGCATCCATTCCAAGAGGCGATAGCTTTCGCCCACCTGCCCCAAACCCAATAACGGCTGGGCGTGCCCTTGGATACAGGCGACGAAATTGCGATAGTACGCCGCCAGATCGTCCGCTTCCCACGCCCAAGGCCAAGACGCATCGACTATTTCGTCCTGTGCATATGAGCGGATCCGCAAAGCCGGGGCCACAGCCGGAAAGTCGAAGAGCGCAACCGAGCCTTCGACGCCGTTGCGCATCCTCAGCAGCGCGAGCGACACATCCTCCATGCGCCCGGGATGAAAGAAGTTGCGCATCCTGCTGTACAGCACATCTACCGGCCCCCAAGTGCTCACCAGCAGGTCGCATACGTCCAAGATCGCTTGGTTGCAGATCGTCTCGCGGTCGATGGGATCGAAGGAAGCCGAATCAAAAGAAAGCTCTAAGGAGTAATGCGCTACGCCTCGTCGGGCGGCCAGAGCCGCGCAAAAGCGCGTATGCCGCCCCAAGGACAGCACACCTACATTCGGATGGCTACCCTGTACGGGATGGGTCGCCATAACGTGCAGACCGACCGCTGTGGCCACGCCGATCCAGTGCGATTTATCGTCCACGTGTAACAGCACTAGCCCATCTATTTCTTGCTCCAAAACCGCGGCGCAGTCGGCTTGGTGTACGAGCTGGATATCGCAGCAACCCCGCAAGGCACCCCGATGGGCGGCTACCTCGCGGGCATGGCCTACCACGCCGAGCGTCATCATGTCTTACCCGCCTTAATCCGCTCGCGGAGCCGCTCGCTAAACGCCTGCGCTGCGTGCGCTCCCTCCAAGCGCAAGAGGTAATCCATCGCTATAGTCTCGGCGAGTACCGTGATATTTTTGCCGGGAAACAGCGGTATGAAGACCTCGGGCACCTCAACGCCGAGGATTACCACCTTATTGTCTTCGAGGCCAAGGCGTTCGTATGCGTATTTTTCGTCCCAATCAACTAGGTTGACCAATACCTCCACCCGCTTCTGTCGGCGAGTCCCCCACACGCCAAACATCTTTTTTACGTCTAGGATGCCAATGCCGCGAATTTCGATGTGGTCTTGGAGCATCTCCGAGCTGCGCCCCACCAAAATGCCTTGGGGCTTGCGGTTGATGATGACCATATCGTCGGCCACCAACCGATGTCCGCGCTCAACCAAATCCAAGGCGACCTCGCTTTTGCCAATGCCGCTGCGGCCGCGAAAGAGCAGCCCTACCCCAGAGACATCGAGCAGCGTCCCATGCACGGACACTTGGGGCGCGAACACCTCGTCGAGGTAAAAGCGGATGAGATGGGTAAACTCGGCTGTGTTGAATTCGGACTTCAGCAGTGGCACCGTGCATTCGTCGGCTAGCTGCCGCAACTCGGAGTACACGCGCCCCCGACCGGTCCAGACCACGCAGGGAATATCGAATTGATATATGATTTTGAGGGCCTGTCGCCGTCGCTCTGAGGATAAGCTGCACAGGTACTCCGCTTCGGTATTGCCCAAGAGCTGCACTTGATCTAAGGTGAACAACTCAACGAAGCCGGTCAGGGCCAAGCCGGGGCGATGGATGTCGCTGTTGTTGATGGTCCGCTGTACCCCCTTGGCACCGGCGATGAGCTTCAGCCGCAGTTGCTGCCCGTAGGTAGCTAGCAGATCTTTGATGGCCAGTTCACTCATCGCTGCGCAAGCTTTCGAAGATGCGCCGGTATCCTTCGTAGCGCACCGACGCTACCCGGCCGGCCGCCACAGCCGTGCGAACCGCGCAACCGGGTTCGTGCAAGTGGCTGCAATCGCCGAATTGACACTGGCCGAGCAGAGGTTCTAGCTCGGGATAATACGTCTCTAGCTCAGCGGATTTTACTCCCCATAAGCGGAGCTCTTTAACCCCTGGCGTATCGGCCACATAGCCGCCTTGTTGCAACTTGAACAAATGCACGGCCGCGGTCGTGTGCCGGCCGCGGTCATGGCGCTTCATTATTTCCTTTGTCTTTAGTCCCAACCCCGGTTCGATGCCGTTGAGCAAGGTCGATTTGCCGACCCCAGACTGGCCGATCACGGCCGTGCTGCGATTGAGCAGGGCCTCTTTGAACGCGCCCATGCCATCGCCCCGCACGGCACTGGTGCGATAGATTGGATAACCGAGGGCCTCGTAGGGCGCACTTAGGGTGTTCACGGCCGCTGCGGACGCTAAATCGACCTTGTTGATGCAGAGCACGGGCTGGAGATTTCCCTTGGCGGCCATGACAATCGCTCGCTCGATAAAGCCGCGGCGGGGCCTCGGTTGGCGAGCGGCCACGACGACGACCACTTGTTCCATATTGACAACGAGGATCTGCTCAAACGGGCGCGTCCCACTGGCCCCGCGCGAAAACTTGGAAGATCGGGGATGCACTGCTTCGATGACGCCCGTCCGTTCGGCCGTAGGCGCGACATCGACCCAGTCGCCGGCCGCGACCGGGGAACTAGTCTTGCGACATCCTGCCTTGAGGCGGCCCCTAATCTCGCATTGCCAGTGGCTTTGCTCAACCTCGACGAGGCACTGTAGCCCAGAGACTCTGATGATGCGGCCCTGCATGTGCGCCCGCCCCGGCCTATTCCCCTTTGGCCAAGCGCTCGGCTAGGTAGTTGGGGTAGCCGAGGTTGTCGATCTTCTGTTGGGTCAGCTTGACTGGGTATTCGACGCGCTGGAGTTCGACCCATTGTTCGTCCGCGTCCCACAAGGTGTATGCCGACCGCCAGTCGCCATCGCGGGGTTGGCCGACGCTGCCGACGGTGACCAAGTATTGGTGATCCCCTATGGCGGCCCTAGCCGAGGTCAGCGGCACGGGCTTGTTCGCGCCTAAAGGCGCGGCGAAGTCGCGCATCTGGCAGTAGATGCGCGCTTCGTGTGTGTGGCCGACAAAAGCCAATGGCCACTTGAGCTGGCTCATGCACCAAGCGACGCGATCGTACAAGAGGAGGGGTTCCCATTCTTCGGGCTTGAGGGGGTTGGCATGGGACAAAGCCGCATTGCGCTCCATGCGCCGAAAAACCCCTTGCCGCAAAAAGTCGCGTTCTTCCTCCCCCAACACCTCGCATGCTTGGTAGAGCGAAGGGCGGGCTAGCAGGTTAAAAGACTGGATACGCACCGGCTCCAGCACAGCTTGATCGTGGTTGCCCAGTACGATCTGTGCCTCTACCTCCTTGAGCCGATAGATACAGCCCAAGGGATCGGGACCGTACCCCACGATGTCCCCCAAGCAGATAATGCGCTCGGCACCGGCATTGGCCGCAGCGATCAATACGGCCTCTAGCGCTTCGAGATTGGCGTGAATATCGGCGAGCACTGCGATCTTCAAAAGGCCCCGCCTCAGTTGAATAGTGCGCTAATGGACGTTTCTTCGTGGATCGCACGGATGGCACTGGCAAAGAGAGGAGCCACCGAGCACACCTGCATCATGGGTGTGCGGGCGTCCGCCGGCAAGGGAATCGTATCGGTAATGGCGAGGGCTTGGAGACTAAATTGATCCAGTCGCGCGATCGTCTCCTTGGTGAGGGTGCCGTGGACGCAACCAGCGTAGATTTTGTGCGCTCCGCGCTCCTTGACGGCGGCGGCACCCTTGAGAATGGAAATGCCGGTAATGATCGCGTCGTCGAAGAATACAACATCTCGGTCCGCTACGTCGCCAATGACCCTGTTTTCCCCGGCGCGCTGATCGACGACCACGAGGGGCAACCCCAACCGCTGGGCATAGGTCTCGGTGACCTTGGCGCGGCTGATGTCTGGAGCGGCCGCAACCAAGTTGGCTCGGTCGAGGTCGGCGTAATAAGCGCATATCGCCGGGACGCCGCTCAGTTGGTCCACTAGGATCCGGCTAAAGCCCATAGTCTGCGGGCTGTGTAAGGTCATGGTGAGAATGCGGTCCGCTCCGGCTTCGGCGATCAGATCTGCCACCAAGCGGCCGGCCACAGAAATCCTCGGCTCGTCCTTGCTGTCGGCCAGCGCATACGGATAGTACGGCAGGACAGCGGTGATGCGGCCAGCCGAGGCGTATTTTAGGGCGTCGAGGGCTATGAGCAACTCCATCAAGTAGGAGCTAACGGGCGGACACGAGGTTTGAATAAAGAACACATCGCGGCCGCGCACGTTTTCACAGATCTTTACCTTTATATTTTCGTTGCTAAAGTCGATGAACTCAATGCGCCCGGGCTCAATGGCCAGCGACCGGTAAATGCCTTCGGCCAGTGCGGGATTGCTCCGCCCGGCGAAAACCTTGAGATTCGCACTCCCCATCAGTAGGCCCCCTAGAACATGGCTAGTGCAGCGCGGGCTTGAGCGGCAATCGGGTACTGGCCGAAGGCGCGACTGACCTCTTCGAGTAGGGCCTGTTGCTTGTCGCTCTCGCCGGCCAACCCATAGATGCGGGCTGCTTCCATCCGCGCCATGGCCTCGCGGATAGTCCCGGCCTGTTGGGCCGCATAGGCTTCGTAGTGCTCGGCTGCGGCCCAGAGCTGCCCTTCGGCTTCGAGACAGGCACCGAGGCCGCTCTGGGCCGCATAGGCCAACACATCCAAAGGCTCGTAGTTGTCCAAGTAGCTCTGGTAGTAGATCCGAGCCTCGGCATAGCGGCCCTGTGCGTAGTGGAGATTGGCCAAGAGCACGACCCCTTGGGCCGCAGCCGGGGTCCCGGCATAGGAGGACACCAACTCTTCGGCCAAGCGGATCGCCTCGGTCGGCTCGCCGCCCTGTTCGACCATCAGCACATCGCCGAGTAGGGCCGCGGCCTTGAGCCTATTGGCCTCCTTGGACTCGATGAAATAATTGATGGCCATAACGACGGCTATCGCGGCGACAGCCCCACTGACAAAGAGGCGGGCGCGCTCCTTGACGTACTCGACCGCCTGCATGATCCATTCGACAAACTCGTCTTCGCGGAGTTCGCTCTTGCTCAGTTTACGGCGTTCACTCGACATGATGGTATGGCGTCTCCCTAGTTTTGGATTCAGGTTTTAATAAACGATAGCGCTTGCCAATTTGTACCCGTGCAAGAGGCGGCGGCCCGACAGAAAGCTCAATTCGGCCAAAACGCTGATGCCGGCGACAACGGCCCCGAGTTTTTCGAGCACTTGACACGTTGCCGCCAAGGTCCCGCCGGTGGCCAAAACGTCATCCACGACCAATACCTTTTGCCCCGGTGCTACGGCATCAGTGTGTATTTCTAAGGCCGTCTCGCCGTATTCGAGCGCGTAGGCGCGGCGCAGCGTGGCTGCCGGTAGCTTACCCGGTTTGCGCATTGGAACAAAACCGCATCCCAATTCGAGGGCGATGGGCACCGCGAACACAAACCCGCGGGCCTCTATGCCGACGACTAGGTCCACTTCGGCTTCCGCAAAGGGTTCGAGCATGGTTTGGACCGCGGCCGATAAACCAGCCGGGTCTTTGAGCAGTGGCGTGATGTCTTTGTATGAGACGCCGTCTTGCGGGAAATTGGGGATTTCGCGGATGAGGTCTTTTAGGCTCATTTTACATATTATAATTTATAAGTCTTAAAACAGCGCGTAAATAAACGGGGCCACAGCCGACCCTTGGGTCGTGACTATTAACAGCGCCAACAGGATCAAAGTGGCGAATATCGGCCCCAACCACCACTTTTTGCGCACCTTCATAAAATCCCATAACTCAGCGAAAATACTCAATTTACTTGGCATTACCTAGCCCTCCCACTCAATCAAGCGGCTCACGGATTCGCCGTGGTGAATGGCTTTGATCGCATCCCCCAACAAGCGGGCGACGCTCAACACGGCAATTTTGCGCCTCGGCTTGCCCGCAGGCAAGGGAATGGTATTCGTGGTGGCAAATGCTTCCACCGAGGAGGCATCGATCTTCTCTAAGGCTTGCCCGGAAAAAACGCCGTGCGTACAACCGGCCAGTATTCGGCGCACACCCCTTTCTTTGAGGACCCGTATCGACTCCATCATGGACCCTCCTGTCAGCACTTCTTCGTCGAAGAGCAAGGCGTCGCGGCCTTCGACCTCGCCGATCATATTTTTGATTTCGACCTTTTCGTCGTCCGCGTGGCGGCGTTTGTCCATAATGGCCATCGGCAAGCCGAGCCGACGGGCGTACGCACTCGCTTCATCGGCACTCCCAACATCGGGCGACACCACCACGGCGTTGCTGAGGTCTTTCATCCGCATAAAATTGCACAGCAGACTCGTAGCCCACAATTGGTCAACCGGAATGCGCGAGAACGCCACGATTTGCGGGCTGTGCAAGGTAATGGTCAAGATGCGGTCGGCCCCGGCCACTTGGAGTAAGTCGGCGACGAGGCGGGCACTAATAGAAATGCGCGGTTCGTCCTTTTTGTCGGCGCGCACATAGGGATAATAGGGCAGCACGGCCGTAATCCGGCGCGACGACGCGTACTTGAGCGCGTCGATTAGCAATAGAAGCTCAACAAAGTGATGATTGACCGGAGGGGCTGACGTCTGGATGACGAAGACGTCGTCTTCGCGCACGTTCTCCTCAATTTTAACCTTTATATTGTCGTTGGGCTCGCGGACGATCTGGCGGCGAGTAGGCACAATGGCCAAGTAATCACATATTTCTTGGGCCAGCTTTGGATTGCTCGAACCCGACAATATTTTCAGGTGATTTTTCATACTCTAATCCCAATTGTAACATTAAAGACCGGCCCAAACTAAGGCAAGAGGGCCGCCTTGACAGCCCATTGGTGCAAAACTAACTTGGCAATTTCCCGCCCACTTGTCAGACGCAACATCCTTCTCGCCGCCGCCGGCGGTGCAACGAAAGAGGCTTATGGCGCGCGTGAATATCATGCTGCCGGACGATCTGCTCGAACGCATCGATCAAGTTGCACAGCAAGAGGGCGTAAGCCGCAGCAAACTCCTGCGCTTGGCCTTTGTGGCGTACTGCCAACAAAGGGAAGCAACATACGAGTACCAGCGGAAACAGGCGGCTATCGAACACGGAATAACGCTCCAAGACAGCCTGCGCAAAAAGGCCCTGCCTTGGGATCCGCTCCAGATCCTGCGCGCGGAACGGCGAGCGCGGTGATTCGCTACGCGCTAGATACCTCGGTTATGCTGAGGTGGTTTTCTTCAGCACACGATGTGGATACCCACAAGGCCCTTGGGCTTCGCCAAGAGCGGCTAGCGGAAAGGGTCGAGCTAACCGTGCTCGACCAATCTATATACGAGTTAGCCCACGTTCTCAAGGAAAGCCAGCAATTCGAGCGGACCCATATAGACGACGCCTTGGCCAGCTTGGAGTACATGCACTTGGATATCGTGCCCTACAACCCCGAAATTATCCGCAAAGCCACTCAAATCGCCTTTGAGCATTCCATCAGCATGTACGCCGCTGGCTTCATTGCCCTAGGTGCCCATCTCCGCTGCCAAGCCGTGACCAGCGATAGCGACCTGTACCGCAAAGTCGCCTCCCTGCCTTGGACCGCGCTTTTGGCCGACTTGAACTTCTAGACCTCGGCAAGCGCCCTATCCAGATCGCCGATTAGCTCGGCGGCGTCCTCAATGCCCACTGCATAGCGCACCAACTGGTCGGTGATGCCGATGGCCAGCCGATCCTTCTGGCTTAAATCGTAATAGGAAACAGTGGCCGGATGCGAGACCAGCGTCTCCACCCCGCCCAAGCTCGGCGCGATATAAGGCACGGCTAGACGATGGACAAAATTCCGCGTCTGCTCGAGGGTGCCGTCGATCTCAAAGCTGATCAGCCCGCCAAAACCGCGCATTTGCTCTTTGGCGACGCGGTGATCGACATGGCTTTCGAGGCCCGGGTAAAAGACTTGGCGAACCTTGGGATGACCCGCTAGGAACTGGGCCACCATCAGGGCTGTATCGTTCTGCCGCACAACCCGTAACGCGAGCGTCTTTAACCCCCGGATCAATAAATACGAGGTATTGGGGTCAACGATACTGCCAGTGATTCGTTGGTATTCGCCAATGGCCTCGACTAAAGGAGCCTTGCCGCAGACGACCCCCGCCATCAGATCATTGTGCCCGCCGAGGTATTTGGTGGCACTGTGGATGACCAGATCAACCCCGAAATCGAGGGGCCGCTGATTGACTGGCGTGGCCAAGGTGCTGTCAATGAGAACCTTGAGACGCCGCTGTTTGGCAAAAGCGACGAGCTGTTCCAAGTCGAGGACGTGCAGGTGGGGATTGGTCGGGGACTCGGTAAAGATCAAGCGGGTCTGCGGGCGCACCGCAGCCGCCAACGCATCCATATCACCGGGTTTAACTAGGGTGGATTCAATGCCGAATTTGGCCAAGACCTCGCAGAACTTGGCCGTCATGCGATAGCAATCTTCCATGAGCACCAAGTGTTGCCCATTGCGCAGCATCGCGTAGAGCACCGAGGTAATCGCGCTCATGCCCGACGAAAAGAGCAAGGCGGCTTCGGCGTTTTCCAAGGCGGCTATTCTGCGCTCGGCGGCCCGCTGGGTCGGATTGCCGTAGCGCCCGTATTCGTAGAGCGATTTTTCGCCGGCCTTAAAGGCGGCAAATTCATCTAGATCGGCAAAGGTATAGGTAGCCGTCTGGGCAATGGGATCGATGAGGGACTGGGCAAACTTATCTCGTTCCACGCCCCCGTGTACGGAACGAGTCGATTCTCCTGCAAAACCATCGTGGTTCATTGTATTTGCTCTTTCAGTGGCGGGCAGTGGCCAGCGTCCGCTGCTCTACGGCCTCGAGGACGGCCCGATGCACGGCTTCGTATTCGGCCTCAATCTCAATGGGCACATTGCGATGCCGCGGCTCGACGTGGAATTCCCGCAATTGGTCTTCGTGGTACTTCACCTTGAAATCTGGAAACTTCAGTCCGTGCGCCGTGGATATTACGATCACCCGGCTCTTAGGCCCGACGTGCCCGGCTGCGATCATTTTGTTTAGTGCTGCCAAGGCGACGCCTGTGTGTGGACAAGTGAACAGCCCATTGCGGTCGGCCCTTGCACAGGCGTTGGCCAATTCGTCTTCCGTGGCCTCTTCGACAATGCCGTCGAAGTGCTGCAAGGTGCGAATGGCCCGCTCCCTGCTTACGGGGTTGCCGATCTTTATGGCACTGGCCAAGGTGTCGCGGGCCGTTTGCGGCTCAAAGGTGCGGAACCCGTCGAGATAACTGAGATAGAGCGGATTGGCTTGGGCTGCTTGGGCGACGGCAATGCGCGGCAGCTTGTCTATAAGCCCCATTTGCCTGCCCTCGATAAACCCCTTCCCCAAGGCACTGACATTGCCCAGATTGCCGCCCGGGATAATGACCCAGTCGGGCACCTCCCAGTGAAATTGCTGTAACAGCTCAATCGCGATGGTCTTCTGCCCTTCAATGCGGAGCGAATTCATGGAGTTGGCCAGATAGATGTGGTCGCGGCGACAAATTTCCTGCACCAAGGTCATGCACCCGTCGAAATCGGTGCGCAGGGCGAGCGTCAGCGCACCATTGGCTATGGGCTGGATGAGCTGGGCGGTGGAGATCATGTCTTTGGGCAACAACACGATCGCCGGAATGCCAGCGGCGGCGCAATACGCGGCCAATGCGGCCGAGGTGTCCCCGGTTGAGGCGCAGGCTACCGCGGGTATAAACTGGCCCTCGGCAATCATCTGGTTGACCATGGAAACCAATACGGTCATGCCCAAATCCTTAAACGAACCCGTGTGGCTATTGCCGCACTGCTTGATCCACAGATCCTCCATGCCCAGCTCGGCACCCAAGCGCTCGGCCCAGAGCAGATTGCTCCCCCCCTCGTACATGGAGACCACGTTCTCGTCTTCGACGAGGGGGCAAACCATCTCTTTCTTGCCCCAAACCGAACTCCCATACGGATGCACCGAACTCATGTAGCGCTGATCAAACAGCGTCCGCCACTCGCCGCCCGAGCGCCGCTGCAAGGGTTCCATATCGTGGTGTACTTCGAGCAGCCCCCCGCACTTTTGACAGTGATAGACTACTTCGTTTAGCGGATAGCGCTCGTCGTCGCAATTGAGACACTGGAACCAGACATTATAGGAATAGGGCATGCCAACTCGCTCTGTTGGGGTGGATCAGGGCTTGTTCAGCCAAAAAGGGCATCTATTTCGTCTTCTTCATCGCTTGCCGGTAGAAAAAAAGTATTGCTAACGTGGAACCCCTCTCTTCTTGGGGCGTTTAATCTATGTGAGCTATTCCGGTCATGGTTCGCATCCCTCCCTAGCGGCCAGGTGCATCCACGGGTGCCCTGGCCGCGCCGTATTTTATCTTTCAGTTCAATCGCTGGACTACGATGTACCCCATGGGCAATTCCACGACTGGACTCACTTCTCCAACTTTCAGTTGCACTACGACTTCTTCAATTTCGGGCATGAGTTCACCCGGCCCAAAAAACCCCAAATCCCCGCCTTGGTTGGCGTTGGGCGCAATGGAAAGCTGCTGCGCTAGCTGGGAAAAATCGGCTCCTTGGGCCACTTTTTCGAGGACTTCGCGTGCGGACGCTTCCGTTTCGACCAATATGTAGCGCGCCCGCATCTGACCGGCCAGAGTCGCCTGTATCTCTTCGATTTTGGCCAAGATCGCCTGGGCTAGGTAGGGATCCTGCGCCCGCTCTTTAGCCAATTTGTAGTAGTCAAGTGCTTCGGGATAGCGCTTGGCTCCAGCGAGCAGGAACGCGATGTTATTGTAGGCTTCGACATTCTCCGGCGACAACTCCGCCAGCTTTTGATAGCATTCAATGGCTCGATCTACCGAGTCCTTTTGCGCGTAGTAATATCCATATAGGCGATGGGCTTCCGAGTTTTTATCGTCCAGTGCCAAGGCCCGGTCGAGGCGCTCGCGCGCCCTTTCGCTCTGCCCGGCCTGCATGTAGAGATAACCGAGGGTGCTGTGGACTTGGGTTGAGGACGGGGCCAGAATACTCGCTTGTTCGACGTAAAAAATGGACGAGTCTAGCTGGCCCATGGCCAAAAAGGCCTCCCCCAACGCCGAGTATACCGGTAGCTGCCTAGGATCTTCGGCGAGCGATTTTTGCAGCGACTCAGCCGCCTGACTATAGCCGCCGGTCTGCATGTAAAGGCTGGCCAAGCGGTTGAGAAACATCGCGCTGCCAGCACCCAGTTCGCACGCCTTTTCGTATTCGGCTAACGCCTGCTTAGGCTGCCCTTGCGCCAGCAGGGAGTCTCCGCGCTGGACCGCCTCGACGATGGCTTGGCCGCTCGCCGGAGTTGCTACCCCTATTACCCCTATTACAGCGGCGATCAGTCCTATAAGCCTCATACTCCCTCACATCGCGTACTGAGCTAGCGCAGTTGGCGCATGACCTCGGCAGTAATCCGCTCGACTAGATCGCTTTCTCCGGCCAGCTCACAGGACGGCCGATCCCCAATCCCAAAGCGCCCCCTCAGGTTCGTAAGGTCTTCCACATCTTTACCCTCAAGTGTGCGTATCCCGCCGAGTTGGTGCGCCACCAAGGCGATTTGAGCAAAGTGTTCGACAGTCTCCATCTTGAAATGGGCGTCCATGACGTGTTGGCCCACGGTTACCACCCCGTGATTGGCCATTAGAACGGCGTCGTATTGCCGCAAAAGCGGCTTCATCGGCTCGACGATATCGGGACCGCCAGGCGTACCGTAATCTGCCAGTGGAATGCCCCCGAGGCTGACGATGACCTCGGGCAATACGCACTGAGTCAGCTCAATGCCAGCGACGGCAAAACCGGTCGCGGTCGGCGGATGCGCATGGACGACAGCGCGGACATCGGGCCGCAGCTTGTAGATTTCGAGGTGCATGCGGATTTCCGACGATATTTTCAGCGCACCCGCTACTTGCCGGCCCTCCATATCGCAGGTGGCCAGCATGTCTGCGCTCAGATAGCCCTTGCTCACCCCGGTCGGCGTACACAGCACTAGGTCGTCCTCTATGCGGACGCTGATATTGCCGTCGTTGGCCGCTACGTACCCTCGCTGATAGACCCGGTGTCCTACTTCGCACATTTCTTTTTTGATCGCATACGCCGAACTCATAAGGCGACCTTTCGCACCGTCCGCAGGCGGCGGCTGCCAATCCACAGCCAGCCCAAGCCAGCCGGCAAGCACACATTGAAGGCAAAAAGCAAGATGCTGGCCACAAAAGCGGGTTGCGGCTCTAAGTCGAGGCTGCTAAACACCAAGATGGCCGCCGCTTCGCGGACCCCTAGATCCAAAAACCCCAAAGGCAACAGGGTTTTCAGGGCAAATACCACCGGCACCGCCAACGCAACCGCTGCGTTGGTGCCCGCGCTGGCGGAGACTAAATAGAAAAATTGCGCCATGAATACCGCGTTAAACAAGACGGACAACCCGGCGATGGCCCCCCAAGCAACCGGCCCGCTCGCTTTCCGACGGCACCAACCCCAATACAGCAGTGCGCCGAGGACGCAGAATAGCAACAGCAAAAAGCCCCTGAGATGGGGCCATAAAATCCACGCGGCCGCGGCCCCCAACCCCAACGTGACCGCGGCCGAACTCAACTTGTCCACGGCCGTCAGCAACGCGGCCTTGGCCCGACTCCGCCCCAAGAAAACGCCGCGCCCCAGTTCACCTAAGCGGCTGGGCGTCACCAGACCGAGGGCTGCGCCGCCCAGCAGTGAATAAAGCGCATCCCGCCCATTGACCTCGGGAATCTGGTTGCGCAACAACAACTGCCACTTCATCCACTGCACGCCGATACCCACTAGGGCAATCGCCCCGCAGATGAGCAGCTTGTCCCTACCGACCTGCCCGGCGGCCGCAAGCAGCGCAGCCGGTTCGAGATACCATACAGCACAGCCGAGCAGGGCCGTTGCCAAGATGATTTTTGTCCAAATTACCATGCAGTCGCCGGAGGGCGGATTGGTCTGTTTCGCTCTTTTCTAGACGGCACAAGATAGGCGACCTAACATCTTCCGTCAAGCTACTCTATTCCTTGTTTTTATACTGCTTTATATGCCTGACGACCCTCGCATTTGGCCGTCTTTTTACTGCGATTATCACCTTCTATAAAGGAATTCCCCAACCTCACCGCCAGCGCGTTTTACACATACAAAAAAGCGTTCCCCAAGCCGGTCTGGGCAACGCCTCTGTGCTGAGCCTAGTGCTCCGCGCTGTCTTCTGAGCCTCAATCCTTAAAAAGGAAGGTGATGACGTCCCCATCGGCTACGGCGTAATCCCGGCCTTCGCTTCGCAATTGCCCAGCCGCTTTCAGCGGTACCCACCCACCCATGGCGATCAGCTGGTCGCAGGAGGCTAGTTCGGCGCGGATAAACCCCTTTTCCATGTCCGTGTGGATCCGCCCGGCCGCTCGCGGTGCCTTTTCCCCGCATGGCAACTGCCAAGCCTGTAGCTTGCCGTTGGCGAGCGTGTAGAAGGTAATCAGATCCAGCAGCTTGTATCCGGCTTGGACTAAGCGCTCTATCCCCCCATGCTCCAGCCCCAATTCCCTGATGAACTCCGCACTCTCCGCTTGGCTCAGACCGGCCATCTCCGCTTCGAGCTGTGCTGAGACGACCAGCACTTGGTCCGCTCCATAGCGCTCGACCAGTCGATCCACCCATGGCCCCGGTGCGCCGGCCTCCGCTTCCCCGACATTGGCCGCATAAAGCACCGGCCTTGTCGTCAGCAAGCGATGCGGAGTAAGCGCGTCCTTTTCTTCTTTAGTCAATCCCACCGCCGCCGCGCCCGTTCCGCGCTGCAATCCCTCTAAAACCTTGGCGCAGGCCGCCAATTCGCGTACGTGTGCGCTCCGCGGCTCAGAGCGGACCACTTTATCTAGATAGGGCACGGCCTTTTCCATGACCGCCAAATCGGCCAGCAGCAACTCCGTTTCAATGGTTTCAATATCGCGCAAGGGGGCAATCGCCCCATCTACATGGCTTATCCGCGCGTCGTCAAAACAGCGCACCACGTGGACTAGGGCATCGGCATCTCTGACGTGGGCGAGGAATTGATTGCCCAACCCGGCCCCTTGGTTCGCGCCTCGCACCAGCCCGGCAATATCGACAAAGCGGATGCTCGTAGGCGTTGTGGATTGCGGCTGAATAACCTCGCGCAGCCGCTCCAATCGCGGGTCCGGAACCTCAACGGTCCCCACATTGGGGGCCACCGTGCAAAAAGGGTAATTAGATACCTCAACCCCATCCCCCGTTAGCGCGTTGAAGAGCGTTGATTTGCCTACATTGGGCAAGCCGATTATGCCGATGGAGAGAGCCATACCTCGTATCGCAAATAAATTAAGTCCCTGTGAGCCAAACGCTCACAGGGACTTAGTTCGTGGTCGGGGTGGCCGGATTTGAACCGGCGACCCCCTGCTCCCGAAGCAGGTGCGCTAGCCGGGCTGCGCTACACCCCGACGTGGACAAGTAAAAGCTGTGATTTCTATAACTAACTGACGTTATATTGAGGCGAAATTGAGGATTTTCTGGAAAACTGCGTAACGTCAGCAACTAAACTATAAAAATGGTCGGGGTGACTGGATTTGAACCAGCGACCTCTTCCACCCCAAGGAAGCGCGCTAGCCGGGCTGCGCCACACCCCGACTTAATTATCCGACCATTCTGGCAACGAAATGGTGAGCTAACCAGGACTCGAACCTGGGACCTCCGGTTCCGGAGACCGGCGCTCTATCCAGCTGAGCTATTAGCCCCTTAGCCTAGATATTCTTCTTCTTGTGTCGATTTTTGCGCAGTCTCTTCTTGCGCTTGTGCGTAGCGATCTTATGCCGCTTTCTCTTCCTGCCACAGGGCATCTTTTTTGTCTCCTGGACCTTTGTCCTCTGCGTTTTCCCCATTGACGCGCGCCCGTAATTCCTTTGAAGGCTTAAACGTCGGGGCCTTGCGACCGGCGATTTTCACTTCGGCACCCGTGCGTGGATTGCGACCTGTGCGCGGTGCCCGCTCTACTACTCTGAAGGTGCCAAAACCGCGAATTTCAATATGATCTTCCCGTTCCAAAGCCTCGGCGATGGATTCAATAAAGCCATTGACAACAGCCGCAGTATCCGTCTTGGTAAGCCCTGTCCCCTCGGCGATTAGACGCACGATATCAGCTTTTGTCAAGACCGCACTCTCTATTCGGGTGGGTTGAGATTGCGTTAACTATCACGCCAACAAATAGTTTTAAAGAATATGGCACGGCTCATGCTCTGTCAAGGCGCACAGCACCCTCTCAGCCCGAGCCGAGGTTTTTGCCAAGTACGAAAACCTCTTCGAGTACAGAGAAATCCACAGTTGATTTGAGGACGACCCGCAAAAAGACCGGGGCCCGCTTTTCCTGATTCACCTCCGCCACTGTGCCAATCGGTATGCCCTTGGGGTAGCGCCCGCCCAACCCCGACGACAGCACTAGATCGCCCTCCTGCACCAAGTTGCTCGCTTCGACGAATTGCAACCGGAACTGGCCATCGGTCCACGAGACAATGCCTTGGGCGCGCGTCGCTTGGATCAAAGCACTAACCCTCGCACGCATCAACAACTGCACGACCGAGTCCGATGCACCGACTTGGGCAATGTGCCCGACGAGCCCTTTGGGCGTCACCACGGCCATATTCTTATCTACGCCGAGGTCGCGGCCAGCGTTGATGACGATCGTGTCGTAAATGTGGTCGGGGTCGCGGCCGATCACCTCGGCAGAAATAATGCGCGTACCCCCGTCTAGAGGCCGAAAGGACAGGGCCTTGCGCAGGCGCACATTTTCCCATCCAGCTTCCTGTAGCCGCATGTTGTCGAGGGCTAGGGCTACGTTTTGGGTCAGGAGAAAACGGCTCTTTTCCTCGTTGCGGGCAGAGCGGATAACTTGCGAAAACAGCGCTTGACCTGATGCCAATAAACCGACTTGGCACCGCTCGGCGATGTAGGTCTTATAGGGGCGAGGTAAGCCTATCAAAATCAAGGCGCAGACAACGGCCAACCCAATGACGACGAGCTCCCGGGTATTGGTCATAGTCGATCAGAGCAAAACTTGGCGGTAGTTATCAAATTCTTCGAGAATGCGGGCATTGCCCCGCACCACAGCCGAAAGCGGGTCTTCACTATCGACATAAGTAGGCAAATTCGTCGCCGCAAGCAGGTGTTCCTTCAATCCCCGCAGCATGCTCCCACCGCCGCAGAGCACCATGCCCCTATCGAGGATATCCGCCGCCAATTCGGGCGGCATCCTCTCCAACACTCTGCGCACACTGGAGACGATTTGGGCTACGGAACCGGATAGGGCTTCTCGTATCTCACCTGAGTTGACTTGCAAGACTTTGGGTAGTCCGGCCACGCTATCGCGACCGCGCACCGCGATACTCTCTTCTGTATCCAACTCCATCGCCGACCCGATTTTCCACTTGATGGCCTCGGCACCTTGGATGCCAATGAGCAGGTTGTGCTTTCTGCGCATCCACTCGGTAATTGACTGATCCATGGCCTCCCCAGCCACCCGCAACGACTCGTGTTCGACGAGACCTGAAAGGGCGATTACGGCGACCTCCGTCGTCCCGCCGCCGATGTCGATGACCATTGAGCCGACGGCTTGATCGACCGGCAATCCCATGCCGATGGCCGCGGCCATTGGCTCGCTGACTAGGTGGACATCTCTGGCCCCCACGCGCTCGCAGGAGTTTCGCACTGCCCGCTTCTCTACTTCCGTGCTGCCTGCCGGGACCGCTACCACGATCTTGGGCCGCATGAAAAGTTTGTTCTTTTTTACTTTGCGGATAAAGCTGCGGATCATCTCTTCGGTAACTTCAAAATCGGCGATGACGCCGTCCTTTAGGGGGCGAATTATTTGAATGCCGGCGTTTTCACGCCCCATCATCTCCTTAGCCTCTGCGCCGACGGCAATGACTTTTTGGGTGGCAACTTGGCGGGCTACAACCGAAGGCTCGTTGAGGACGATTCCCTTGCCTTTGACAAACACCAAGGTGTTGGCAGTGCCCAAGTCTATGCCTATTTCATGCGAAAAGAAACGCGATAAAACGCTCATTCTGTATCTCCAGCCAAAAAGTTAAATCTCGACTCTGTAGCCTTGGTCTGAGCACCCCGGCATCGAGAGCATTCGCTATTGCCTATCTATAATAACTAAGGGGATTTGGATTTGCCAAATCACTCGCCCCCTTATATGTTCTAGCGCTAGCTAATTCTACACACTACGCAATTTTCAGGGAGGCAGCGCATTCGCTATGAACAAGGCCGCACGGCATGTACTGCGGAGATTAGGGACCGACCATAGCTTGGACCAAGAGCGCCAACAGCGCTTGGCGCGTGAGGTCCAAGAAGAGCAGCAAAAACGCCGGGACCAAGGGGCTGACCAAGATACCAGCTTCGAGGCCATTCCCGAAGAAATGCTGACCGAGTCGGAAAAGCGCCACGAGAAATATCGCCGCCAACAGGCCATGGCCGGGCGATTCACCCCTGCTGCCGAGCGCCTGCCCATTATGACGGCTGAAGAGCGGGCCGCTCACAATAAGCACCGGCCTAAGTGGCAGCAGACTTCGTTTGAGGGGCCGATTGAAAAGCTAATTGAGAAATACCAAGACTTAGAGGAAGTACAACGCCACCTGACCTTGGGTCAATCCATGAAGTACGAGTTTACCAGCGACGGCCGCGTCCTCGACAAAGAGGGCAATGTGATCTTCGATGGAGAGAAGATCGTCGGCAAACTCTAAGTTAGCTGGCTTGCTCTCCTATTAAAATTCACAAGTGGCTGCTGGCCGCGTGCCTCGTCTATATCGAGTTCTCATCGGGCTTGGCCTGTTGAGTGTCTGTGGCTGCAATCTCAATTACTATTGGCATCTGGCCCGAGGCCAAAGCCGCGTATTGTACAAGCGCATACCAGTCCAAGCCCTCCTCGCCCGCCCCGACTTGGCCGAGCGAACTCGGACGCAACTAGAGCTGATCCAAGCCATTCTTCGCTATGCCGAAAGCGTGGGGCTGAAAACAGACGATCACTACACGACCTTCTACGATACGGGTGGCGGCCCGATCAGTTGGAATGTCAGCGCTTGTCCGCCCGACCGCTTTTCGCCCTATACTTGGGATTTTCCGCTCGTTGGCGAGGTCCCCTACAAAGGTTTCTTTCGACGCGATTTGGCCGACGAGCAGCGCGATGCTCTCGCCGCCGAAGGGTATGACGCCATTGTCCGCCCGGTCAGTGCCTACAGCACCTTGGGAATTTTCTCCGATCCAATTCTCAGCCCAATGCTCGGCTACGCGCCCGACCAGCTAGCCGATTTGATCCTCCACGAGCTGACTCACGCCCTCGTCTATGCCCCGGGGCAGACCGATTACAACGAGAGCTTGGCGACCTTCGTCGGCCGCCAAGGATCCTTGCTCTTCTTGGCGCAGCACTTCGGGGCCGATACCCCGCTCTTGCAACAGGCCGAGACGCGCCGAGCGGACGCGGCCCTCTTTCGGCACTTCATGGCCGAGACCGTCGCTGCGCTCGACAGCCTCTACTCGCTGGGATTGCCCCGCAGCGTTGTTTTGCGCGCTAGGCAGGTCGTTTTTGCCCAGCACCAGCGCGATTTTGCCCTCATTAGAACAGAGTTTACCCACAACCAGTACGATGGATTCCTCCAGTGGGAACTAAACAATGCGCGGCTCCTATCTTATCGGCGCTACAACACCAATCTATCACTTTTTTTTGCTATTTATCGCACCTGCGGCGAGGACTTGGCCAGTGCCTTGGGGATTTTTGCAACCTGCGCCGAAGAAGGCGACCCTTGGCAGTGCCTGCGCGTCACCATAGGGGCTGAGGAAGGCCGATCTCTTGGGTCCGAATGACAGCTAAACACATTTTGACAACGGTCTTGCTGGCGACCCTCGCCTTTGGTCCGCTCGGGTGCGCCGCTAGGTTGCAGTCTGCGCTGGTGGGGTCCCTGATAGAGGACGTCAGTGCGGCCACAGCTCGCCACGACGACTTGGATTTGGTCGCCTCGGGCGTACCTACCTTTCTGCTCTTATTAGAGGGGCTGCTGGTGGCCAATCCCCAAGACCCGCAATTGCTCTCAAGGGCCGCTGAGACCTATGCTTCCTACGCCACTTTGGTCGAAGTCGATGATCCCCAACGGGCCAAGCACCTGTACCACCGGGCCAAAGTGTACGGTCTCAAAGCCCTCTCTCTACGCCTTAGTAAGCCAGACTTGCTCCAAGCACCGTATGCTGAATTTATCCGCGTTACCGACGACCTAGAGGCATCAGACCTGCCGGTCGTATTTTGGGCCGCTTCAAGTTGGGGTGCTTGGATTAGTGCCAATATTGAATCCATGGCAGCACTGGCCGAGTTGCCCAAAGTCATTAAACTTATGCAGTGGATCGTGGCCCAAGACCAGACCTTTCAATACGGGAGTTCCCATGTCTTCTTGGGTTCGTATTACGCAGCCCTGCCGCCGATGTTGGGCGGCGACCCGCAAAAGGCCGCCGAGCACTTCGACCGAGCACTGGCCATCAGCAAAGGACAGGTGCTCATGGTGTACGTAGCCAAGGCCAAATTCTATGCGCGGAATACTTTTGACCGAGTGCTGTACGAATCCCTGCTCAACCAAGCCCTAACCAGCCCGGCGGACGCCGTACCGGAGCTTACCTTGCAAAACATCGCCGCCCAAAAACAGGCGCAGATTCTGCTAGACCAAGCCGATGATTTCTTTTAAGGGACTTTTTGCAGTCGTCGCCGCTCTCATAGCCAGCCCGGTCGCGGCCCAACCCAATCACCTCCTCAAAATTGCGACGCTCGCCCCAGAGGGCAGCAGCTATGCCAAGGCCCTCCGCACCATTGACGCGGATGTGCGGCGGGAGACGGGCGGCACCGTGGGGTTCAAAATCTATCCCGGCGGCGTCCAAGGCGACGAGAAGGTCATCTTGCGCAAGATGCGCATCGGCCAGCTCCACGGCGGAAATTTTGGCGGCCAAGGCATCAGCCAGACCTTCCCCGATGTCCTCGCGCTGGAAATGCCCTTCCTCTTCGACAGCTATGACGAAGTAGATTACGTACTCGAGAAAATGGATGCCTTTTATCGGCAGGGATACGAGGAACAAGGCTATGTCTTGCTCGGTTGGGCCGACATCGGCTTTGTCCACATTCTTTCGCAGCAACCCGTAGCTACGGTTGCGGACATGCACACCCAAAAGGTATGGCAGCTACCCGACGAACCGCTTACCTCCGTGCTTTTCCGCCTAGCCGGCGTCACCTCGGTTCCCCTAAACATCCCGGATGTCCTCCTCGGGTTGCAGACCAACCTAATCGACGTGGTGTATGCCTCGCCGTCGGCGACCATCATTCTCCAATGGTTTACTCGCGCAAAATACGTCACCCAACTTCCCATCAACTACACCTTGGGTGCTCTCTTGATCGACAAGCGAATTTTTGACAAAATTCCCGCCGCCGATCGCGAGCGCATCCACCGCATAGCACAGCAGCACCTGGCCGCCTTGGGACAGCGCAACCGCCGAGAAAACAACGAGGCCATGACTGTGTTGCAGGCCAATGGCCTGTCGCTGGTCGAGGTTAGCCCTAAAGATGTAGAGACCTTCAAAAGCCTCGTCGCCAACGCCGAAGCCGAGCTCGTAGGCCAGGCTTTTTCCCGCGCGGCCCACGAGCAAATAGCGCGACACCTCTACGACTTCCGCCGGGCTTCCCCTTGAGCGGCCGGTGCTTCCTCCACCGACTTGAAACCGGCTTCCTCGTCCTTTTGGTAACCTGCCTGCTGGTGCTGACTTGCGGGCAGATCCTCATGCGCAACCTGTTCTCCATCACCTTCTTGGGCAGCGAAAGTCTCGTGCGGCACCTCGTGTTGTGGATTGGGCTGGCGGGTGCTTTGGTGGCCACCCGGCTCGACAAGCACATCCGCATTGACGCTGCGTTGCGCCTGCTACCCGCCCGGGTGCGAGCCATTGTCTTGAGCTGCGCGGACTTTTTTGCCGCCGCGCTTTGCGCCTATCTAGCCTATATTGCTGGGCGCTTCGTGCTCGACGAACGCGCATTCGGCACAATGGCTTTCTTTGCCGTCCCCTCTTGGATCGCCCAACTGTGCTTTCCCCTCGCCTTTGGCCTGATGGGGCTGCGTTTCCTCTTGCAGGGCAGGCACCGCCGCCGCGCCGCCGCAGATCGCCCGTGAGCAGCCTCCTCGCCGCCGTAGCCACCCTAGCTGGAGTCCCGCTCTTTGTGGTCATCAGCGCGATGGCCCTGTTGCACTTCTCCCTCGCCGAGATCGACTTAACCGTCGTCTTCATCGAGATGTACCGGTTAGCCGAGACGCCGACCTTAACGGCTATTCCGCTCTTCGCCCTCACCGGTTTCGTCCTCGCCGAAAGCGGGGCACCGGCCCGGCTGGTGCGCTTCTCCCAAGCCTTGCTCGGCTGGCTGCCAGGCGGTCTGGCCATTATGGCCATTGTCGTCTGCGCCCTCTTCACGGCGTTGACCGGGGCTTCCGGGATGACGATTGTCGCGCTCGGAGGGCTGCTGTTGCCCGCTCTGCGACAACAGCACCTGCCCGACTCGTTTTCCCTCGGGCTGATTACCACCTCGGGCAGCTTGGGATTGCTCTTTCCCCCGAGCCTGCCGCTAATCATCTACGGCATCGTATCCGAGACGCCGGTAGATCAGCTTTTCATCGCCGGCATTGCCCCCGGCTTGCTCTTGGTGGGTGCCCTGTCGTGCTACAGCTTGTTCCAAGGCCGGCGCTGTGCCGCGCCTGAGCGCCCCACCGGGTGGCGGCAATTGCCGCAGGCCTTTGTCGCGTGTAGTTGGGAGCTTCTGTTGCCGGTGGTGATCTTCGGGGGGATCTACGGGGGGATCATCGCCGTCAGCGAGGCCGCGGCCTTGAGTGCCCTGTACGCTTTAGTGGTAGTGGTGCTAATCCGCCGCGAGATCTCCATCGGGCAACTGCCGAGGATTATATGCGACAGCATGGTGCTCGTCGGCGGCATTTTCGTCGTCTTGGCCGCCGCTATGGCCTATACCAATTACCTCGTTGATGCGGAAATTCCAACGCGCTTGCTCGCCTATATAGAGACGCACATCAGCAGCCGCCTGCTCTTTTTAATTCTCCTCAATGTGTTTCTGCTGGCGGTTGGCTGTATGATCGACATGTTCTCGGCCCTCCTCATCGTCGTGCCCCTGATTCTGCCCATCGCCCAAGCATACGACGTTCACCCCATTCACCTCGGGATCATTTTTTTGACCAACTTGGAAATTGGCTACTCAACGCCGCCGGTCGGGCTCAATCTCTTTATCGCCAGCATTCGCTTTGAACAGCCCGTCCATCGGCTCTACCGAGTCTCTTTGCCTTTTCTGCTGATTTTGTTGGCTTGCTTGGTCGTGATTACTTACTGGGCTGATTTGAGTTTGTTTCTCGTTGAGTCTTAAATGTTGCTTGGCTCCGCAGGCCAAGGGCTGATGCACTGTTTTCACGGGCGCATTTTATTTACATATTAATCTTTATATGGCGTTTTCTATTTTGCGGATCACGTGCTGGCCTGCTTGCTCTAGATCTTCGGCTTCAAGATCGTACCCCAGCGTCTGCACGGCCACCGGGCCGACCTCGAACTGCTCGTCCATATCGCTGCTCGGATAGAGCAAAAAGGCGCGGCGCGTACCGAGCTGCACCGCATAGGCAACCACCTGCTGCACATCGCTTTCCACGGGACCAGCGGCCTTGTACTTTGCATCAATTACGGCCAGCGGCTGCCCGGTCGCCGCTGAAAACAAGGCCATGTCCAAGCGAAAGGAAAGCCGCTCGGTTCCCTTGAGTCGCGTGTGGTACTGGGCTTTTAGCTCGACCTTGTGATTGAGCTTGTGGTCAATGAACGCCGTGCAGAACCGCTCGAACAAGGTAGGCATGTGCAGCAGATACGCCGGCCCTTCCTCGGCCCCCAGCCCCCAAGCCGGGCTTCGCTGTTGGAGCAAGGGATAACACAGGGCATGCATGGGTCGGTAGTCCTCGTTTAGCCGGTGGTACGGGACGCCGAGGCAATCTGCGGGGCGGATGTGGCGGTACTTTAGCTCGCTCAGCGCCCACCAAGCTCGGCCGACCACTTGCCGAATGCTTTCGCGGCGAAAGGCAAAGCGCCGCAGGCCGTCCAGCGCGTTGGCCAAGATGCGGTTGTCGAGGATATCGGGCGTGTGCTCGGCAAACCGACAGTAGGGGTGAACGCCTAGATAGCTGCGCTCGGGGTACATGCGCCCCCGCACCCACCGACTGAAACCTTCGCGGGTTTGGTAATCCCAAAACAACCCGCGCCGCACCCGTTGCAAGACCTTGCGCGCGAGCACCTCGGCCCAAAACTCGTAGATATCCCCCATAGTGGCCGGGACCTTGTACTCGCTGATCTTGGGTAGTTGATAGGCGTACTCCAGCATGGGCATGAGCAGGGAGCAGCGTATTTTGGGATTGATTTCCAAGGCCGCATCCGCGCCCAACGGCACCACGCCGACATAGCCCCGCGACCTGAGTTGATAACACTGGCCATTGAGCGGACTGGGAAAGCCGAACTCCAGCTCTTTTGCATATTGGGTGTGCAGGTGCAGGGCCTGCTCAACCGCGAGCTCGGCAGCCGGAATTGCGGCCACTTCCTCTTCGATCAACTCGTAGCGTCGCACGCCCAATCCTGAAAACGTCCGGCGACCTTGGACCAGCGAAAGCGCGCCATTTGGTCCGGCCGGTCGAAAAATACCTCCTCTAAATGCGGCTCGACCTCGCCTTGCCAGATGTGCGCCAATGCCGTTGCGACATCGGCGACCATGAAAAAGGAAATGCCCAGTTCGCAGTCCTCGTCCCCAATGGCTTGATTCACTTCTTTTACTAGCGCGACCAACTTCTCCGAGGGTACGCCCCTCTTTGCGAGATGATTTGCTAAGAGCTGATAGTTGGGCCGCAGGCGGACGAAGCTGAATCGCCGCCGCATGGCTTGGTCAACCAAGGCAATTGACCGGTCAGCCGTGTTCATCGTGCCGATGAGATAGACGTTGGCCGGGATTGAAAACTCGGGGCCGCCACCGGCCAGCGCAATCGAGCGGTGGCGGTATTCCAACAGGTACATTAGCTCGCCGAAAACGCGCGCGAGGTTTGCGCGGTTGATTTCGTCGATGATCAGCACGCAGGGCTTTTCTCCGGCTCGGCGCGCCTTGTCGCAAAACCGCAGAAAGTGCCCGGCGGTCAATTCGTAGTGCAGGGCACCCGCTACCACCTGTGGCCGAATCCCCGCGACGAAATCCTCGTACGCGTACGAGGCGTGGAATTGCACGAGTTCGCTAAAACCGCCGCCGTCCACCAGATAGCGCGCCAAGCGCTCGGCCAAATACGTCTTGCCAGTGCCGGGCGGGCCGTATAGGATGAGCTGCTGCTTGCGCCGCAATTGGGCAACCCACCTAGTTAGCTGGTCGGCGCTGTAGCCGGTTTCTGCGGCGAAGGTTTGGGCGTCGTAGCTCGCGTCCACACGGGGGGCGACACCGCGAGCATGCCGTTCTACAGCCTCTTGTATCTGCTCCATGCGCTGTTCGAGTTCGCTTTCTAAAATGATCGGCTGCAATTGCTCGAGCTCAAAGGGCCTAACGCGAAGGTCCAAACCCGTTTGACGCAAGAATTTCGGTTGGACGGGCGCACAGCGATACACCCTCAGCACCGTCAACCAAATATCCCCCTTAATCCCCGCCCGCCATGCTTCGACAGCTTGCGCTGTCCACGGCGTCAGTTCGGCCGCTAATGCGCCGACCCAAGGAGCATTGGGCAGCTTGAAGTAGCCTGTGGGCACGGCCAGCGAATCCACCAGCCCCTTCTCTGCCCAGCCCTCGGCTTGCTGCGCGTTGCTAAAATCGTCCGGTGACCACCCGGTGCCCCACCTTCCCCTAGCGTAAAAACACGCGACGGCGCTTTCCCATAAGGGCACGGCTTTCAGCAGCCGCGTACCGCGCATGATCGCCATGGTTTCACCCGCTACCAGCGCGGCGACTTCGGGACCTGGACGGCGCAAAAGCCGGTCGTACGGCCCGGTCAAAGGCTTGTCGAAGCGCAGGCGGATGGACTTTAGTGGAGCCATTGCACATATCCTCTATGCAAAATAATAGGCTTGGGCCGCTCTTTTCAAAATCCGGGGGTTTTTTATTTTCTCCCCCACCTCAAGCCCCACAAGGTCCCTTGCCCCGACGACTCTCTCTGACCGAGCTAGCGCCCAAACAATGGGTGGGCTTGCTATTGGGTATCGCGGCCCTCGTTTTGGGCTTGGCCGCCCCTTTGGCCGCGCTGCCTAGCCCAGTGCAAAACGCCCTTGGCATCGCCCTGTTTGCCCTGTTTTTTTGGACTACTGAACCCATACCTATCGCGCTGAGTTCGGCGGGAGTACTCGCCCTAATCCCGGCTGTTGGCCTACTGAGCTTTGAGCAGAGCCTAGCCCCTTTGGTCTCCAAGACGGTCTGGCTCGTCCTCGCCGGCATGGCCCTGAGCTTGGGGGTGGCCAAAACGGGCCTCGGCGACGCACTGGCGTCTTGGCTGCAGTCCCGTCTGTCGCAACGCCCCTTCTTCCTCCTTTGCCAATTGCACCTGCTCGGGCTGGTGGCGGCCTTCCTAATCCCGTCTGGAGTAATCCGCGTCCTGTTCTTGATGCCAATCGGCATCGCCTTGGTCTCGCGCCTGCACGCTCGCCCATCGTCGCATCTCAAGGCCGCTGTCCTGCTCTCCTTGCTTTGCAGCACGTATTTTGGTGGTTGTGGACTTTTGACCGGCTCGGTGCCCAACTTGGTCTTGGCCGGCCAATACGAAAAAATACAAGGCGCACCCATATTTTGGGCCACTTGGCTGTATTGGATGTTTCCGGTCATTGGCTTTTTGCGCACGTTGGTATCGCTCGGCGCGATCTGGCTGCTTTTCGGCCGCCACCTCGGCGCACACGTCACTCAACAGGCCCCTTCCCCGAGCAACGCGCCGCTGACCCGCGTCCAGCGGCGCACCCTGTACATTCTCCTTGCGGGAGTGGGCTTGTGGGCCACCGACCTCTTGCATCACATCCAACCCGCCTATGTTGGCTTGGGTCTAGTGGTATTGTTCGTCTGGCCGCGCTGGGGGCCGCTCCATTTTGGCGATTTGCTCAAGGTGCGGTTCGCGCTCCTAGCCTACATTGTCGCTCTGCTCGCGTTGGGCCACGCCTTGGACGAGGCCGGATTTAACCACTTGTTCATCGCGGCTTTCGGCGAGTATCTGGCGCTGGAAGAATACGGCTGGCTGGGCAAGCACCTATCGCTTTGTTTGGTCGCCCTGCCGCTCGATTTCCTGATGGATATCGCCGCAGTGGCCGGCGTGGCGACCATCCCCCTGATAGAGTTGGGTGCCCAGCACGGGATCGCGCCGCTGCCGGCGGCATTTAGCGTGGCCATGGCCACGACCTTGGCCTTCTTGCCCTATCAGTCAGCGCCTTTCATGGTGGCCTATGGTTTTCGGCAGCTCTCCATGCAGCAACTCGTCCTCGCCCAAGGCCTCATTTCCACGGCATCCTTGCTCTTGATGTGTCCGCTCAACCTGCTCTATTGGCGGTGGCTCGGGCTAATTTGACGCGCCATTGGCGTTGATGATGCGCAATGCTTATGATACGTCTAGTCATGCCTACGGCCATCGCCAATATCCTCGCCCAGCGCTACGCCAGCCAAGCGATCCAAGACCTGTGGTCTGAACGCGGTCGCATCGTTCTCGAGCGCGAGCTGTGGATTGCCATTCTCAAAGCACAGCGCGCCCTAAAGCTCGATGTGCCCGCCGCAGCCATAAGCGCCTACGAGCGCGTCAAAGACCAAGTTGACCTCGAGTCCATCGCTCGCCGCGAAGCCGTTTTGCGGCACGACGTCAAGGCGCGCATCGAAGAGTTTTGCAGCCTGGCCGGCTGCGAGCACATTCACAAGGGGATGACCAGCCGCGATCTGACCGACAATGTCGAGCAGTACCAGATTCTCCGCTCCTTGCAGCAAGTGCAGGTCAAGTACGTGGCCCTCCTCCTGCGCCTAGGCCAGCGGGCACTGCAATGGAAGGAGCTGGCGGTCGCCGGCAGGACCCACTACGCGGCCGCGCAACCCACGACGCTCGGCAAGCGCCTCGCCATGTTCGGCGAGGAAATGCTGGTCGCCTTTGACTGCCTCGACGCGCTAATCCAACGCTATCCCCTGCGGGGCCTAAAGGGCGCAGTCGGCACAGCCGTCGACCAACTAACTTTGCTCGCCGGCGACGCCGACCAACTCGGCCACCTCCAAGCCTGTGTACGGCACCACCTCGGCTTCCAACGGGAACTAGGGGCCGTCGGCCAGATCTATCCCCGCAGCCTCGACTTTGAGGTGCTCAGCTGTCTCTACCAGCTCGGGGCTGGCATTGCCAATCTGGCCCGTGCCATCCGCCTGATGGCCGGCCACGACATGCTAACCGAAGGCTTTGCGGCCGGGCAGGTCGGCTCTTCGGCCATGCCGCACAAAATGAACTCCCGCAGCAGCGAGCGGGTCAATGGGTTGCAGGTCGTCCTCGGCGGCTATGTCCACATGCTCGGCGCACTGGCCGGCGATCAGTGGTTTGAAGGCGACGTCTCCTGCTCGGTCGTGCGCCGCGTGGCCCTTCCCGATGGGTTCTTCGCCTTTGATGGCATGCTCGAAACCGCGCTCCACATCCTCGACGACATGGGCGTCTATAAAGCGGTAATTGCCCGCGATCTGGACCGCTATCTGCCCTTCCTCGCCACCACGACGCTGCTGATGGAAGCCGTCCAACGCGGTGCCGGCCGCGAACAGGCCCACACCGCACTTAGAGAACACGCCCTAGCCGCGGCTATCGCTATGCGCGAACAAGGCCGGAGCACCAGCGAGTTGGCGCGTCGCTTGGGCGAGGATCCGCGCTTTCCGCTCACTCAAGAGGAAATTGCCGCCACGGTTTCCCAAAGCCGTGGCCTCACGGGCGCGGCCACCCAGCAAGTTGAGCTTTTCGTCGGCCGGGTAGAAGAATTGGCCGCAGCCCACCCAGAAGCACACGCAATCGAAAAAGGGCGGCTGCTCTGACCTCCATGCGATACCAGCGAGTCCTGCTCAAGCTGAGCGGGGAAGCCATCTCCGGCCCGCACGACGTGGGCTTCGACCCCGAATCCCTAGAGCACATTGCCGACGAAGTCCTCAACTTGCACACCTGTGGGGTCGAAATATCCATCGTCATTGGCGGTGGCAATATATTCCGCGGCACACTCGCCAGTCAGTGGGGCATTGAACGGGCCGAAGCCGACAACATCGGCACGATGGGGACGGTGATCAACAGCCTGATGCTGCGCGGGGTCCTCACCTCTAAGTCCAATGTCGAAGTCCGGGTGATGAGCGCCATTCCCATCAACACGGTAGCCGAGCCTTTTATTCGGCTGCGCGCGATCCACCACCTAGAGAAGCACTACATCGTCATCTTTGCCGCCGGCATTGGCAATCCGTACGTCACTACGGACTACACCGCAGCCCAGCGCGCCATTGAGACGCGGTCCCAAGCCCTGCTTTTCGCCAAGAATCGAGTCGGCGGCATCTTTACCTCCGACCCCCACGCCGATCCCCAAGCGAGGCTGTACCGGCGGATGCACTACAACACGATTATCCAAAAAAATCTCACCATCGTCGATCAATCCTCGGTCTTGTTGGCGCGCGATCACAAGATGCCCATGCACTTTTTTGACTTCTCTGACAAGGGAACTATCTTGCGCATCTGCCGCGGCCAAAACCCGGGCACCTTGGTGGCAGATGTGGATGAAGACATCGTAGAATAGCAAAAGGGCCGTCCCACTCTGGGGAACGGCCCTTTTGCATCTTAGCTCCTGCACTCAAAAAACAAAAGGGCTGGCCTAAAGCAGGCCGGCCCTTTTGCATTCACCCTAAGGATGGAACTTTAGAATTGGTATGCAAAGGAGAACCGATGCGCCCCATTGGTCTCGGTCAAGTCCAAGCTGATGTCATACGCATAGTCGAACACCAACTGGTTCCACTGATAGCCCAACCCCGCATTCAACCCCCCCCCCGCGTCCTCCGACACCAAACGACGCCCCCCCGCCCGCAGCAGCAACCCCTCCACCACCTGCGTCTCCCCACCGACGACCAACCCCTGATCCGAACCCTCCCCCGTCAAGTCCCGAACCACGTATTGCACCGACACCAACGACTGACTGCTCAGCCGATAGCCCACCCCCACATGCACGTCCATCGGCAACGCACCCGCATCCGCGTCGCCAGCCACCTCGCCATACGCCACATTCGGCTGGTTGACATTCTTCAACAACACCCCCACCTGCGCCCCTGACACCGGACTCTGCCACAGCAACCCCAAATCCAAGCCCACGTTGCCCGCGCTCTGGTTCGACAGCGGATCGGGACCATTCACCGGATCATCGGGAATGGCTCCCACGCTCCAAAACAGATACTTGGCCGACACCCCCACCTGCAGCCGCCGCTGCACCTGATACGACAGCGCCACAAACGCCCCGTTCTCGCTCATCAGCGACGAGCCAATCCGCTCATATCCCAAGCCCAAGCCCAGCCGGTCCCCCAAAGGCTGCGCATAGGACACCACGTGCTGACCCAAGTCGTCGCCTTCGATGCCCGCATATAAAAGCGACACATTGGTGTAGGCCACCTGCCGCTGCGCCACCTGACCCAACCCCGCCGGGTTGGCAAACACCGCATCCGCGTTGTCGGCCACCGCCACAAAGCTGTTGCCCAACCCCTGAGCACGCGCTCCCGAACCCACATTCTGAATGTTCACGACCCCTTCGCTTGCTGTTGCCAGCAGGGCCGCGCATATAATGCTAATTGCAATTTTCATACGCTTGCCTCCTCCATTTGGTGAGATGCGCTTGTACTGTGATTGCCATTTAGTATAAATATACAAACTAGTAACCGTCAACAAAAATAGTCCTGCTCGCGCCCCTGCCAATTCCTTGACCAATCAAGGCCGTATGGTCGTTATTATACGTTTTCTATGGAATTTATCTCCAAACTCACGAGGTGAACTTTGACCACTATTAAAGCGACCAATATCGTCCGGCACGAGGGCCATGTCAGCCGCGAGCAACGCGAAAGCCTGTTGCGCCAACAAGGGGTGTTGCTCTGGCTGACGGGCTTGCCGAGTTCCGGCAAAAGCACGATTGCCTATACGGTCGAACACGCCTTAGTTGCCCGCGGCCATTTGGCCTATGTGCTTGACGGCGATAACATCCGCTTTGGGCTCAACAAAAATTTGGGCTTTTCCCCGGACGACCGGGCGGAAAATATCCGGCGGATCGGCGAGGTGGGAAAGCTCTTTGTCGATGGGGGGTTTCTAACCCTCGCCAGCTTTGTCAGCCCCTATCGCGCCGACCGCGACGGGGTGCGGGCTCTTATGGCAGCGGGCGATTTCGTCGAAATTTTCGTCAGCGCTCCGGTCGAAGTATGCGCCGAGCGCGACCCCAAGGGCCTCTACCAAAAGGCACGAGCCGGTGAAATACCCAATTTTACCGGGGTTTCAGACCCCTATGAGACCCCTGAAAAACCCGAGCTGGTCATCGAAACCGACGCAGTAACGCCCTCGGAGGCGGCCGCGCAGGTTATCGACCTCTTAGAGAAAATGGGCAAAATTCAACCCATACAGGCTTGAACAGACTATCCAGCCTATTCCTTCCGCCATGTACTAGGGGATCGCTAGATCCCCTGTTTTGCGTTTGCGAGCGCGATGCACAAGATGCTGAAACAAACTCTTCAGTACGGGCTGAGTTTGGGCTTGATGGGGCTTTTTGTCTATTGGGCCTTTGAGGGGATAAATCGCGGGGAACTCTGGGATGCCATGATCGGCATTCCGCCGGTTTGGGCCGCTGTTATGTGCATCGCAACGCTGGGGACCTTAGTATTGCGAGCTTGGCGCTGGATGGTCCTCATGCGTCCCTTGGCGCCGCAAGTGAGCAACCTCAACGCGTCGCTCGCCCTAGCTATATGCTATGCGGCCAATGTGGTTGTGCCGCGCTCGGGCGAGGTCCTGCGGTGCGTCAGCCTCAAGTGGACCGCCGGGGCGAGCATCAGCGCCTTGATGGCTACGATAGTGGTAGAGCGCATTCTCGATCTGTTTTGGCTCACCGTCTTGTTCTGGCTCATCGTCTATATAGATATTGCCCTGCCCGTGCTTTGGATGCCGGTCGGCGCAGATCGGGACACCATTGGCCTACTGGCCCTAGCCGGCTGCTTGGTCGCGCTGAGTGCCTTGGTTTTGGTATCGGTTTATCGGGAAAAAATTTTGGCTCGAATGCGCCCGCTGCTGGCGCGGCTCGCTTGGGGACGCGGCGAGCGGCTCCTCAAAATCTTCGAGACCTTCATCGGTGGGCTTTCCGCCCTGCGGCAACAGCCGACCGCGTACTTTGAAATCCTCGTCAGCTCGATCCTGCTCAACACAGCCTACGTGTTCATTGTTTACGCGGCTTTTCTCGGCATGGGTTTGCACCAAACATACGACCTCGACGCAACAGCGGCGCTGGTAATCATGACCATATCGTCCATAGGAGTGATCATTCCGACGCCCGGGGCGATCGGCTCGTATCACCTTTTCTTTGGCGAGGCCCTGCACCGCCTCTACGCGGTGCCCCTCCCCACCGCTTTGGCCTGCGCCACCTTGACCCATGCTTTGGCGAACCTGACCTATGTCTTCCTCGGCGGCCCGGCTCTGCTGTGGCAATGGCATCGGAGCCGACGGGGTAGTTCAGAAGATCCACACGACTAGGGTCGATCCACCCACATAGCCGAAGGCCTCTATCAGCCCGGCCCCCACATTTGGCTGCTCCTCAACCTGTTCGGCACCCAAGCGCACACCGGGTGCCAAGAGCACATCGGTCAACTTGTGGATGGCGTAGAGCGCGACAAAACCAAAGACCACATCTACGCCAAAGGTTTGGAGGCCGATGAGCCACCCTGCGTAATCGCCGGCCACGGCGATGCTGACGATATTGCCCATGCCCACCAGCACACCGCCAAACGCCAAGCCGACCGCGGCATTATCGCGCTCCAGTTCGCGGTGTATCGAATGCGGGGTAATCCACTCGTAGAGTAGCCCGGCCACTATCAGCACCACTTGCGCCAAAAGCCAGAAGGCCACGCCGCTCCACAGCGGCCCCTCGCCCTGTATGATTGCGAGGACGATTAGACCATTGGCGATGTGCATCCCCGCCTCGACAAAGGCCGTCCCCATATTCCGATCTTCGATGACCTCTTTGCGATTGTCAAAGTGGGGCAGGAGCACCCGCTCGCAGAGAACGCCGGCGACCAGCATCAAGACAATCGCCAAAAGGCCGTACTGGGCGATGCCGATCAGATCGGCTTGCCAGCCGAGCGAAGGGCCGCTCAACGCCGCACCCAATGCCAAGCAGATGCCCAAGCAATAACCGCCCACCGCAACGGCCAGCGCGTGGTTGTTGCGGCCGTAGAGCTCGTCCTTGAGATTGACCCGGCGAAAAATTCGCGCATAGACCTGCTTGGCGACAAAGAGCAGGACGAAAGCCTCTAAGAGATAGACTACGGTCTGGGCCATCTGCACTATATTGTCCACTGCGTTCCCCCTATTTTCCAGAGCGCGAGGCACCGCGTCCCCACCCGGAGGTGGTGCGGCCCATGCGGTTTTTGACTTGGCCACTAAAGGCTTGGCGGCGGCTTTGCTGACGCTGGTAGAATTGCGGTCGCGTCTTTTGGGTTTGCGAGCCGCGCGACCCAAAGGTGGGCCGCCCCCCTTGCACCGGCCCGTAGTACGGGCGGCCCCGTTCCCGGTTGCGGCGGTAGTCCTCCCAATCGCCGCGGCCAACCCTCCACCCTCCCATTAAATCGCGCATCAGCGCATATTGGCCGTAGAATTGCCAAAACCCGCCGGCTCCCCAAAACCCGTACTGAGGATTGCCAACGTACTGATAGCCGGGCGGGTGCGCTTGGTTGGCACCGGTGCGGCGGCCGTCCAGCGACTTGGAGGCCACCACCATGCCGACGTAGTTGTCGTAGCGGTAAAAGGTTTCTTCGCTGACTTCCATCCAATCGGTGCGGCGCTCCTGATAGGCGATGGTATCGCGCCCGGCCACGCGCTGTCCCGCAGCGGTCAACACCTGAAAGCGGAGGAAGTAGTCGGGGAAAAACGAGCGATCTTCGATGCGGGTATCATCGACGATCAGCGAGTACTCAGGATAGCGCTCGAGGTCGCGTATCAGCTTTTGCACCGGGTCTTTGGAACCCCCACAGGCCGCGAGTGCCAATAGGGCTAGTGAGGCCATGCGGCGAAGCATGTCAGGCGCCCTCCTCCACCGGCAGGATGTCGGTGAATTGGTATTCCTCTACCTCCAAGCCGGCGTACGCGGCAAAGTCGCGCTCGCCCCATTGGCTGATGAAGAGCACCTTGCCTTCTTTTCCTTCAAACGACCAATTGACAAATTCGCGCTCCGCATCGGTGCCGTCTTTGCGGTATAGACCAGCCTCGCCCGTGCTCCCCACGTATTCATCGCCCGCAAAATGCACGACTTCAGGCGGGTCGCCGTCGGCGATAATGGCCGCCGCAATATCGCCCTCGATCTCGTCGATACCAATAGCCCGCGTCAAGGTCCAATAGGCTTGGCCGTCTTCTACAGCGCGCTCGAGAAAATTTATCTCTTCACCGGCCCGCAGCTCCCACTCCTCGGTCACATAGCCATCGTAATCATAGGTTCCATAGCCTGTGACTTGCCAAGTTTTGAGGTCGTAATCGACCAAGAACCCCACTTTCATGGTGCTGAGCGAGTACTCCGCATACACCTGTTCCTCTTCGCTTGGGCGACCGCCGAACCACTTTTTAAGCCCCATTTCGTCTTCCTTTCAAAACTGAGTACCCCAACCCCGTCGATAATAACGCGCCAGCACCGGCCTATCAAGTCGGTTGGCCTGCACGGGCAAGCGGGCCATATCGCCGTCGAAAACCGCGAGGGCATCCCAGACTTGGGCGTCAATATAGCGCGTGGGAACCACAAAGGCGACTGCCGTCGGATCTAGCCCGGCGGATCCAGCCAAGTGGAACCCCCACTCGCCAAAGGAAGGAACGTGCAAGTGGTAGGAGTGGACGGCAAAGCCCGCTTCCTCCAAGGCCGCGGCAATGCTCCAGTACGCTTTGCGGGCGTGGTATGGGCTAGAAGCCTGGGTCGCTAAGACGCCTCGCGGGCTGAGCAACTTGCGGCACAGCCTATAAGCCTCAACCGAATAGAGCTTGGCCAAGCTCTCCTCGCGGGGATCGGGCAAGTCGATTAATATCGCGCCATACGGCACGTGCTCGCGCTGCAAAAAGACAAAGCCGTCTTCGTTGACCACGCGCACTTGGCGGCGATTTAAGGCGTTGTCGTTGAGCCGAGTCAGGTGGATGTTGCGCCGGGCCAACCGGGTCACCGCCGGGTCGAGATCGACTAAATCGACGTGTTGGACCTCCTCGTATTTTAGCACTTCCCGCGCCGTCAGCCCGTCCCCTCCCCCGATGATGAGCACCCTTTCGCGGGAGGGGGCCAACGCCATGGCTGGATGCACTAGGGCTTCGTGGTAGCGGTGCTCGTCTATAGAGGCGAATTGCAAGTGCCCGTTGAGATAGAGCCGCAGGTGTTCGTCGCGCCGGGTTAGGACGATTTGCTGGTAGGCCGATTGCTCGCTGTGGACGATGCGGTCTTCGTAGAGGTCGCTTTCCCACCGCGCCCGCAGCCCCTCCCCCTGCCAAACCAACGCCCCGAGCGCCGCAATAACCGCCAGCGCTTGCGCCCCAAGCGAGCGGAAGGTGCGCTGCTCGAGCAACGTCTCCTTAAATGCGAGCACCACGCCGAGGCCAAGGCCGGCGTTGACCAAGCCGGCGACCAAGGCCGTATGCAGGCTGCCGAGGAAGGGCAGCAGGATGTACGGGAAGAGCAACGAGGCCAACAAGGCCCCCAGATAGTCAAGGGACAAAACATTAGATAGGGCTGCGCGCAGCGTACCGTGCCCGCGCAAAAGCCGGGTGATCAGCGGCACTTCCAAGCCGATCAACGCGCCAATCGCCGTGCTCAAAGCCAACATGCCGGTCCTAAAGTGGTCGGTGTAGCCGTAGAGCACGTAGAGCACGCCAACCGAAACCCCACCCAAAAGCCCCAGCCAAATCTCTAGCTGGGCTAGCCGCGTCAACAGCAGGTGGTCGGCGACAAAGCGCGAAAGCCAAGAGCCAAGCCCCATCGCAGCGAGGAAAAAGCCGATCGTCAGGGAAAACTGCTCGACGCTATTGCCGAGGAAGTAAGACGACACGCTGCCGATGAGGAGCTGATAGACGATGGCGCAAACGGCGGCCGAGAAAATGGCCACCAGCAAAAACAGCACCCCCAGCCTAGGCATCCCCAAGCCCTCCCAGCGAGGAGGCATGCGCCACGCCGAGGCAGTCCATGGCCTGCTCCGCCGCGAGGATGCCGGAAAATATCGCTTCTTCGCACAGGGGCAGCCCGGTCGCATCGCACGAAGCAAAAAATATCCGCTCCATGGGCTGCTGCCGCCAAGCGGCCATTGGCCCCCACAGCGACCGAGGGCTGGGCCGCATCATCCCGTGCCCCCAGCGATACAGATCAACGCGCTCTACGAGGTCGTCCAACTCCGGGTGAACTCGGCGCAGATCGGCCATGATCTGTTCGGTCCAAAATGAATGACCCTGCGAAAGCAAGGTGCGCCGGGCGTCTGCGAGTTGATCGACAAAGGGCCAATAGTACATCAGCACGCGGCCTCCTCCGCCCTGCTGGTGGTCGGCGACCACGTAGCCCAGCGATGGGCTGTCGTACAAGACATTGTCCCAAGTCGTTTGCTGGGCGGCGAGCGGCTCTTTGAGGAAAATCGCCGCCACCAACCACGGGCTGTACTCGATGGCTGCCATAGCCTCGGCCTGGGCATCCGGCAGACCCGCAATCGCATAGGGGGCCGTGTGGAGCTTGCCGGCGTACACCACGGCCCGGGCGGTCAGTTGCCGTTTTTCCCCGGTCGCCAAGTCGATGTACCCCAACCGCACCTGCGACCGCTCCTCAGCTAGACGAGCCACTAGAGCTTGTCGCTTTATCTCGTTTTCCCCCAACCTATTAGCGAGTTCCGCAACTAGGTGCCCATTGCCCTCGGGCCACGTCAGGGTGTGGGCTGGATACGCCTCCTCGATCCGGTAGTCGTAGAACCTACAGGCATAGTAGTGAATCCCGGCCCAAGCCGAGACTTGGGCTGCCGTGCTGCCGTAGTCGTCGCGGCAGGCGTAATCGACCAGCCAGCCGAGCCGGTCGTCGTGCCATCCTTCTTCGCGGAGGTACTGGGCCATGCTGATCTGGTCCAAACGCCGCACCCTTACATCGGCCGTGCTGTAGCGCAAGGGCATGGCAAAGGCCCGGCGACCGTCTCGACCGCGGTGCAAGGCCCAGCCCAGCATTTCGTCTTCAAAGCGCAACAAGGCTTCGCGCGCCCGGCCCGATGCGCCGACAAACGGGTCTAGCCCAGCGACCCAGCGACCCCGATAGAAGAGCCGCTCGTGCGGCCAGCGCAGCAGGGCCCCAGCCGCGACCATTGGCCTATTGGCCGCGTCGTACCCGTCGATGACGCCGATATCTTGCAGTATTTCGTGGATGCAGTCGGCTTCGGCCGGAGGGATGTTGATGTAGTGAGCGCCCCAGGGAAATACCCGGTCGCCCCAGCGGCCACTGCGACTGGTGCCCCCTAGCTGGTCTTCGAGGTCGAGGAGGCGGAGCCGCTTGACCCCGGACCGACGCAACTTCCACGCGGCCGCCAAGCCGGAAATTCCACCGCCGACAATGGCGACATCGCACGCCCGCTCAGCCGCGGCAAAATCGGCCCAAGAATGCACGTCGCGCAGCAGGTGCCCACGCGGCGGTCCCTCGTTGACGATCCGCCCGGGGATTGGCCGCCGCCGGTCAGACGCGCAACCGCTCCAAGCGGCCCAGCCCCCGGCCGCGGCGAGCGCACCGAAAAATTGCCGGCGGCTAAGGGCCTTCATCCCATGGGCCACGGGCGGCAGCCCTTATTTTGCCATCTTCATTCTGGCCTTGAGCTGGGCCAGCGAATCATCGACCTTGACCCCCTTGCTGTCGGCGAGGGCCTTGTCGATCTCGTCGTCAACGCTCGTCGCCGCATCGCCCATATCGCCATAGGCCTCGGCGAGGGCTTCCTGCTCTTCGGCCTTTTCCTTCATCCGTTCGAGCAAGGCCGTAGTGCCCTTGGAGTCGATGTTGGCCAAGTGCTGGTTGATTTTGCGGGTGGCGTTGGCGGTTTTGGTGCGCGCCTTGAGAGTTACCAGATCGTTTTCGTACGAGGCGATTTTCGACTTTAGATCGTTGACATTGCTCTGTAGCTTGTTGGCCATGGCCTGTTGGGCTTGGGCCTGTTGGGAGGCTTCTGCATACCGACTCTGGGCCTCCTCAACGCGGGTCAGGGATTCGCGCGCCAAGCGGTCGGCTTCGGCTTCCTCCATCTGGCCGGACTCGGCCTTTTGCAACAGCAGCATGGCCTTGCGCTCGTAGTCTTGGGCGAGCCGGCGGTGATCTTCGGACTCGCGGCTGAGCCTGATGGAGATCGCCTTGACCTCGGCGAGGGCCTTGAGACTTTCCTGCAAGTCCTTTTTTAAGTCGCGGATCGCTTGCTCGCTCATCTTGATCGGGTCTTCGAGCTTATCCACTAAGGAATGGGCCTCGGCCTGCCCAGTCTTAAACAAGCGTTGAAATATACCTGCCATATCCTATCCTCCTATTGGGCGGCAAAACCCAGTAATTCTTCCCCGTGCTCGACTAAGCCGAGACTAAGGGAGTTGATGGTGCTTTCCAGTTCGTTTAAGTCCAAATTCTCCAGCGCCAGCGTATTGCGGTAGAGCAGGGAATCGCCTTCCTCGTTGAGGACGAAGGCGCCAAAGACCAAGTCGCGGTTCATCTGCAAGATGCGCTTATATGGCTCGGCGGCCTTAGCAGCGACCTTGAGGATGAGCTGCTCAATCACCAGCACCGTATCCTCGCAATCGACGACCAAGTTTTGCACCCCCCGCTCCTCGTCGTTGACAATGATGATTTCCTCTTCGGGAATTTCCTCGGCGATGGCAAAGCCCAGCTCGAGGACGTACTCCTTTACGGTGGCAAAATCTGCCATAAGCTTCCTCCAATGCTCGTTTAATGGGTCGTCAGGGACTTTTCTAGCTCTTTATAAGCATGCGTCAACTGGGCACACAGGGCGTTGGCCACCTCGCGCTTGGCCGGATCCTGGGCGTGGCGGTCGGGGTGGTACTGCTTCATCAACCGCTTCCACGCCGCCTTCACCGCTTCCAGATTCGCTCCATAGGGCAGCTCCAGATTGGCGTAGTACCCAGCGAGGACCGGGTCTTCGGCCGGGGCGGGGGCCGGCTCTGGGGGCCGCCAGTGCCCGTAGGCATCGCGTGGCTCAGCGGCCGTAGTGTGCGCTCGCACGACGCGAAATATGCGCGTAAACAAGTCCATAAATGGCGAAGATACAAGGGCTAATGGCCCTTGTCCAACCCCTCAATAGGCGAGAGAAGAGACGGCCTTTTTGATAATCGACAAGGCCGCGCTGAACATGCCGATCAGGGCCATACCAACCCCAAAGCCCACGCTCAAGACCATGGCGTATTGCCGCCATTGCTGCTTGCCGTACCGCTTCCAAAAGTAGTGCCGGGCGATCAGGGCACCGATTATCTGCGGAATGAGAAAATGCGGAATGCCGTTGACGCTTTGGACGTATCCCCAGATCATAAAGATCGGCATTCCCAAAAAGGCCATAGCAAAATATGCCGCCAAGCCGAAGCTAGCTGCGCCGATGATGATGGGCCACTTCCTACCGCCGAGGGGATGGTGCGTATCCTCGTCGATCAGGCCGTCGCCATCGTCGTCGCGGTTGTTGACCAGCTCTTCGTCGATGCCCTCAATGGCCCCGGCTCGATAGGTCAGGCCTAGCGGGAGAGACGACGCATCGGCCACCAAACCTTGAAGCCGGTCTCCATCCCGCTCCCATTCGACCAGCACCGCTGTCGCGGTCTCCTCCACGACCGCAGCAAAGGCGGCCCTTACCTCCTCGCTACGCCACGTATCCTGGTCAATGCTTTGGCCGTTGATCGTCATAAGGTAGTCGCCGGCTTGCAAGCCGAAGCGGTGGCCTAGCCCCTCCTCAGCTACGGTGGCGACGCGCACCGCGTCGTATTCGGTCCAACTCTCGACGAATGACGTGTCCGCCGCAAACTCAAGTCCCAGTGCTTCCCCCGGCCGGCGCACCACAGCGCGACGCATGGTTTTCTCATCCCGTTCCCAAACGGCAAACACCGAGTCCGCTCCCTGGGTAAAATACCGCTCAATCCGCTCAGTATCCCATTGCGGGACGCGGAGTTCGACGCCGTTTATCGCACGGAGGCGGTCGCCGTCGGCCAGTCCAAGCTGGCCTCCTAACCCCTCCGGCTCCACACCCTCGACGAGAGCCGCGATATTGAGGTCGCCGTCGTCGTCCTTGCGGTTGCCGGTAAAGCGCATGTCCTGCCAATAAACCGCAAACATCAAGGGCATGTCCGAGGATCGTTGCAAAGCCTCGCCGTCAAAGCTGGGCAGGCGATCCACTTCAAAGTAGAAATCAACCGAATCGCCCGGAGCCAAATTGATCGCAGCCCGGAAGTTGGGGTTCGGCGTGGCAATCGCCATGCCGTTGGGGGGCCAAAGTAGCTGGGGGCCATCCGACGGAGTATCCGCCTCGGCGTCGATCCTTTGGGCGGCCTCCGGAGGCGGTGGTGCGTCCCCGCCGCTGAAGTCCGTGTAGAAGTAGCCTGTCTGCGACCAAGGGCCATTAATGCGCTTTACCGGGTCCGGCACCTCTAAGTCCCTAGTGGTACTCACCCGCCAGTACCACCAACGGCCATTCTCCAAATTGGGAGGGCTCCACACGACTTGGCCATTGGGCACAATATCCCCTTCCAACTCCTCTCCGGCGCGCCACATTTTGGGGTACATCGTGCTAGTATAGGCGAGCGCCCGGTCAAAGGCCGCCAGCGGCCAATAGATTTGCGCGTATGGGTAGCTCTCCGAGGGAATAGGACCCAAGCGCCAGAGGAAGGTCCAGTACATCAGACTGACCCCTAAGACGATGGGCAACATAAAGAGCTCGGCTTTGAGCAGACTGGTAAACTTCATCCCGGTCAGTTCGACGATCCTAAACCCCTCGGCATGCCCGCCAAAGTTGCGGGTCGGAAAGGGCACGAACCAGATTTCGACCCCGCGAAAGCCGGTCATTAAGCGGATGGCGTCTTCGACATGGGGGATCGAAATGTTTCGGCCAACCAAGCCGTCGAGCCGGGCACTGACAAAGGACATGATCGGCGCATAGACAAAGGCGATGAGCACGAAAAGCACCAACAGGCCGGTGCTGACCAAGGTGGGAAACAAGCTCTTGGCCAACACGATTGGATAAATCGCCGCTACGCAAAACAGCGAAGCGCAAACCCACATATTGAAATCGCCGCGGCCGAGGTGTTTTAAGCAGTACCCCCTCACTTCGGCCGGGCGGAGGCAGTCCGAGTGCTTGCACATCCCCGACTGATCGCCCCCTTGGAGCTGGAGCTTCTCCCGCACTTCGGCCTGCTTTTCTCGGCCAGTAGAAAAAAGCTGGTGAAAGCTGACGATGGTGACCGCGATGGTAATGCCAATGGAAAAGGCGCGCCAAAAGTCGATTCCAGTGACGATGGTAGTTTGGATGGTGTGCATGCCGAGTTCCCAGCGCGGCAGATAGCCCCATGCGTAGAGAAAGGGACTGATGGCCGTGTGTAGCATCACCCCGGCAAAGGAGCCGATCACCCCCCAGAAGGGCACGAACAACCCGGCGAATACTGCCCCCAAACTCGTGGAGACCCCCAGCGGCGCAGCCTGTATGATATTGCCGAAATAGGGACTCAACTCCCAGAAGGGAATCGGCAAGATCGTCACTTTGGAACCCCAGATCTCGGTGATGACCGGGACCCCTACATAGATGACCCCGAATGACGCACCGATAACCGCGCCAATGCTGAACACCGGCCACTTCCACGTCTCTCGCTCGGCACCCGAATCCTCGGCCAGTGCCATAGCGCTCAACGCCGACATGGGTGCGGTGGGAAAGGGCAATTGCTCGCGGTCGGAAACGAGCCGGAAGAGCATGTAGCCGGTCGTAAACCAAGCGATGCGGCCCATGATCGTCCCGACCACCAACAGCAGGATCGGAGTCAACCAGTCGCGGTGAATAAAGGTGCGCTCGGCAATGGCCTCCGAATCGGGCGCGGGTACCCACCAGTCCGGCAAGCGGTGCGCTATCCCGAATAGCTCGGCTTCGGCCGAGGTCACAAAGTACTGACGCCAGAGCAAGTCGAGGAACGCGCCCTCTCCGCCGGCGATCAAGGCAGTGGCGACGTACACTAACAGGTAAATCTCTTGGCGCTTGAGCGCGGCAAATGATCGCTTGGAGACCTCTAAAAAGAGGATCACCGTCACCCATTGCGCCGCCACGCCTATATCGATACCCGCGTACAGCCCGAGGAACATCTCGCCCGGGGTCATAATCAGCGAGATGAAGAGCACACCGATAATGGTACGGCTCGTAAAGCCCTCCTCAAAGCGGTCGGGCGCTTGGAGCAAGTCGCGGTATTCATCGACCTCACCCCATTGGCGCTCCTTTTTTCGTTTGCGATCAAATAGCTGCTGAAAAGACGCAGACAGTCTTTGAAAAAACGCTTCCATCATTCTGCTTGCTCAGCTTGGGTTGCGGTGGCCAACATCTGCTCGGCGACCCCACGGTGGTGGGCTTTGGATTCCTCCGCCAGCGTGTGCCAGAGCAGGAACTCTTTCCGCAACCCATTGATAAAGCGGTGGTTGACCCGCTGCCAGAAGGTGTCCTGCCCGCTGATCCGCTGAATGTAAATCTCCACGGTATAGACGGATTTGACTTCGGTGGGCAAAAATTCGAGCTGCATGAACTGACTTACCCCCATGTCGAACGGCGCCAGCCACAGCAGGAGCTGCACCGCGTACTCCGGCCCGCGCTCGCCGTCTTCGGCGACCAACTGGACCTTCTCGGCGTAGAAGTCGCCGATGGACTCTTCGCTATAGGCACCGAAATACCCGGCCAAAAAGCCGCATAGGCCGCGCACTTCCCCCTCGCCGACCATAAAGGGAAACTCCATTTCCCAGCGGTCTCCATCAGGGTCCGGCGGCGTCCAGCGGCGGATGGTGTCGGGCACGGCCGTGCGGGCCGCTACCCTCGCCGGATAGATAGTCGACAGCAAGACCACGGCCATCACGAGCAGGGCCGAGGAAATCGCCGCCATCGACGAGTAATTGAGGCTTATGCCCCGTAGCAAATCCAACGCGAGGAGTGCTTTGCCCAAACTCTGGCCGAGAATATAGCCCAAGGTAACGCCAATGATCGCATAGACACAGGCTTCGGCCACGAAAAGCAGGGCAATGTGCAGCGGTGCCAATCCCACCGACGAATAAATGCCGATTTCGCGGAAGCGCTCATAAACAGCCCCCATCATCGCATTGAGCACAATCAGCGCGGCGATGAACATCGGTATCACCAAGTCCCCCAATCCCTCGACGTCGGGAGACCCAATCGAGGTGTAAGAAAACACCTTAACGGCCGATTCGCCCGGCTCCTGCAGGCCGACAAAGAGCGTAATGGCCAGCCGCAGGAGAAAATCCTCGACCATTTCCTGTGTGTGTGCGCCATCCTCCATCCGCACCGCCACTGAGCGCAACATGCCCCCGGCCTCGCGCAGCGTTCCGTAGGGCAAGACCAGCACATTGTCGGATTCTAGGTGAATGAACGGGCGAATATCGAGGGCGGATTCATCTACGGCGATGCTCATCTTGTCCTCGGCCACCGGCCCCAGCGCTTGGGCACTCGACATCTGGAAGTCTGCCGGCGTCAGGGACTCGTCGTCGAGGTCGCGGGTCGCTTCAAAGAGGTCGGGATCGAATACGCCCCGCACCACCAAATCCCGACCAAACACCCGAACCGTCGCCGTGCCCAGTTCCGCCAGACCAATGCCCAGTGCCTCGGCCATGCCCGCGGCCATCAGGCAGGTCGCCTCGTCCTCGCGGGTGAAGAAGCTGCCGGCCACCAGCGCTTGGTCAATGCCGGTGACGCGCACTTCCTCTGGCATCAGCCCCAGCATCCCGGTCGCCCGCACCATGGAGGTATCGCCGCTGACTTCGATGTACTTTTTCTGCTCGTCGTCAAAGGCCACATACCAGTTGCGCGGCACGACCACCCCTTCGGTGGCAAAGTGGGAGCGGGCGTAGTCGAGCGTCGGGCGGTTTAGCACATTCCAATTGCGGTCGCGGATCAGCACCCCTTCGTAGGTGCCCTCGTGGTCCATCGCAAAGGCCATGTAGCGGATCTGGGTGTTGAACGAGGTGAAGGAGAGCACCGTAAAGGTGAGCAGGACCAAGGTCAGCAAGGTCAGCCCGGTGCGCAGCTTGCGTCGGCGCATATTGGAAATGCCGAGCATAAAGGCCGCGTAGCTGGCGCTGGCGCGGTTGATATCGGTCTCGTGGACGTGAGCTTCCCTCGCCTGATACGCCTTCATATAGCTGTTGAAGCGGGAGCTAATCATGGCCATGACAAAGGCCGCCATGGCCATGATGGCAAAGGCCAGCAAGATCACTAGCGGATGGGCGATGGCAAAGGCCGGATGCACCTGAGAGATGGCGATCCAGATCAAAAGCAACAACCCCCCAAACCCGGCGAGCTGCCAGCGAATATCCGCGGCCGCAAACAGCAACCGCTCCCCTAAGAAGGCCGTCGGGATGACCAAGGCGAGAAAGAATACCATGCCGCTGATGACGTCGTTGAGCGTCTGGAGCACTTCCGGGTACGCGCGCGACGTCACCCCCAGCGCGGCCCGCACGTACCCGACATAGCGCTCCCAATCCCTGGCCTCTTCGGCCTGTCGCGCCTCTTCGATTAGCCCCTTGCCGCGCTGATGCAACCGGGCCAAGCGCTGGTTTTCAATGGCGTGCTCGCGCAAGGTGCGCAGCCGCGCCTCGTTGAGCTGCCACATGTCTTCAACAGCCAGCATTCCGGTGCGGACCAGCGATTCCTCTCTCAGCACGTAGCCCCGTCCTCGCGCTTGCTTCTCGTCTTCGTATCCCTCGCTGTTGAGCAAGAGCAGGCGGTTGTCGACAAGCATTTTGATGCCGTCGTCCTCGTCGGCGTCCTGCGGCCCAAAGACCACCCCGACGGCCTCGCCTTCGTCAAATCCCCGCGCCAGTCCAAACTGCTGAGGTGCCACCCCGCTGCGGTCGACGATCTTGATCCCCTTGAACGACCGGAGATAGCGCGGGTCAATCATGCTGTAGAAGGGCCGCGAGATACTGCGGAAGACGACGATGATCTTTTCGTTGGTATTCCAGCGAATTTTGCTGTCGATCATCCACCCGTTCACGACCCCGCCGCTGAACTTTTGCGCCCGTTCCGAAAGGTCGGGCGCGAACGCGATTTCCCCGGTCGCCGGATCGACTTGGTAGGCCGCTACGGGATAGGCCCCGGTGCGCAAGCCGGCGATGTCGGCCACGCCTTGGCCATCGGTGAGGTGGTACTGGGCCCCGCGAAGTCCCTTGTGCGACTTGAACCAAGGATTAACTACTACAATGGCGTTGGCGATCGGACGGTCCGGCACTTGGCTTTTGCGTGGAAACGAGCGCACCTTGACCCGCAAAGAGCGCAATTTGTCTTTGAGTACTGGACCAAAGTCTTCGAGGTCGGCAAACAGGGCTTCGTCGTTTACGGCCCGCGCCAGCATGGCGTTGAGCAGGCTGCTCTGGCGGGACAGATTGTCGATATTCATCCGCTCGGGTGTATCAAACGGGGTATCGACGATATAGCGGGCGTCGTTGACGGTCACAAACGACAGCGAGATGATCCCAGCAGTCAGCGCCTGCTCCCCACTGACCGAGACTCCACCCGGTACGAAGGTGGACCAGTCCATGCCGCGAATTGGGCTGATCCCATTGGCCAGCGGCCGCTCCTGCTCCAAGCCCAACCGAGCGGCCTCCTCCGCGGCATAGGCCGTAAAACGCCGCCCAAAGGGCACGAAGAACCGCTTGAGGTCGTAGCTAAAGGTATTGTTCCAGATCCCCAGCCCAGCCGACTGACTCGTCAAATCAATGCAGATGAAGAGCTTGGGCTTGAGCGGCTCTTCCATCCGCTCGGCGTAGTAGGGATGGAGGCGGGCGTGGCGCTCGAGGAAGTGGACAATCCCCTGCTGAGCTTGGAAATGCGCACCCGTGGCCACCAGCACGACCGGCCGCCGCGGGGGATGGCGCACCAGATGCTCGGCCAGTGCCAGCAGCGCAGCGATGCCGCTGGTCGCTTCGGCCGCCGGCGCCAAGGCCGGCACCACGGACATGCCGTCGTAGTAGCTTTCGATGACAATGGTCTCGTCGGCCAGCGCCGGATCCGTGCCGGGGAGCCGGCCCCAGATATTCCAAGCCGTCTCGCGCTGCCAGTCCATCCGCCCCTTGAGCACGACTGGAGTTGGATGCTGGAGCAATCGCTCTTTGAGTTGCAATCCGGCCGCTCGTTCAATCCAAAAGCGCGGGATGTCCAGCGGTGCGGTGGAGTACTTGGCCGCCGCTTGATTGCGCGTAGTCTCCTCCGGCTCGATAAAGACGATGGCGCGTGCGCCCAGCGAGGCGGCCTGCAACCAGCGGCTCCAGCTATTGAACTCCATCAGCACCACCCGGCCGTCGAGTTCGCGGCCGGCGTAATCGGTCCACTCGCCGTCCCCGCCGTAGATCATCTCTCCCTTGTATTCGGGCAGGGTCGGGGTGCGGACCAAGTTGGGCCACAGGCCGTAGAGGGCGTAGCGCTCTCCGCTCTCTGGGAGGAGCAACTCGCCGCCTTGGTCGATGGGCACGGTGACTTCAAAGGATTCGCGGGTCAGCTCGGGCAAGCCGATCTCGCGCAGGCGTTGCTCCACGTAATCTGCGGCCGCAGCCGCCCCGGGATAGCCGCTCACCCTAGAGCCGAGCGACGACAGATAAGCGACGGTTTCGCGCACCCCGTCCTCGCGCGCCCAACCGCCGTCTGCGGCTAGCGCGAGAGCGCATAAGATGTAGTACGCCGAGTGCTTCATACCCAAAAAATGGAGTTCCCCACTTTTCCCGTGAAGTAATCTACGACCAGCCACAGTCCATTACACGAAACCTGCCCGCAGATCAGCCCGAGAAAGAACATCTGACTGCGGCGGTACAAGGCCACCCCGCCAAAGCGCATGATCATCTTCTTGATACACCAAGCCAAGAACACGCTAAACCACACGTGGTTGAGCATGCCGTTGGCGCCAATGGGAAAGCCGATGGGATGCACCGGCCACCAAGGCAGGCGCTGCCGCGCCCCCATCATCGCCACCATCACCAGCCCACCGCCGGCCAAAAACCCCAGCCCCGGCCAGTACGCGCCCGCCGGCTCCATATTGCGGAGCGCGTTGTTGTACGCGGTTTCGGGCGCGCCTTTGAAAAACCAACCGTTGAGGTTTACGCCGCCGTGCTGGTAGGCCATGTGAAAAATCATCCAAAACGAACCGAGGGCCCCGATGAACAGCGCGAGAATAATAGCCCAAAACACCAGCCGCCGCAGCCGCGGCTCCATCTCCTCGATCAGCTTGAGGGCATTGGTGCAGGTCGCCATGACGAACACCCGTATATCCGCGCCCCACATGTAGGCCAACGACAAGTTCCACACCCCAGTCCGGCTCACCAGATCGGTCCCCAAGCCCAAAATTACCAAATCGGGGGCCGTCATCGGGGCGCGCACGGCCGCTAGGCCGGCTTCGGCCACGATCCGCGTTATCCCCAGAAAGACGAGCAAGGCCAAGACGACAAAAACAAACGCCACCCACAGCGGCGTCCCCATGATCCACAGCCACCACGACATGACCAAGACCCCGCCCACAGCACCGAAAAATGACCAGCGATAGGACATGATCTCATCCCCATCCTCCACCTCTGGGGCCCAGCCGAGGGCCTTTTTACACACATTGCACAAGTGTTCCCTCCCCACCCACAAACCAACCCCGACCATGGCCAGCAAGGCACCAACCCCTTGATAGGCCATCAGGGAAACGTCGGCTACGCCGAAGACGACCTTCTGCTCGGACGTCACGCCGGCGAGCGCGAAGAGCTCCTTTTCAAACTTGGCTAAGATGTGAAAAAACCAGATACCGGCGGCGATATTGGCATTGATGAAGTACGAAAAGCCGATCATGGCGAAGCTGACGACCAAGCTCAAGCTCTGCTTTTCTACTAAGGGTAAGGGCATCGCCCAAGAGAGGGAGAAAATCGGAAAGGCCGCGTCGTAGCGATGCAGGGCTTGCAGACTGCCGAAAAAGAGCGGCAGACTAAAACCGGCCCACATGGCTGGCTGGCGAAAAAAGGTATTGATTGTAAGCCCGCGTTCCTCTCCGCGCACCATGGCCAACCCTACCTGCGTGAGCGGATAGGGCAATCGCTCGCGCTCCATCCACTGCCGGCGGACGATGACCGCGACCGACACCATAGTCACGTATAGTGCTAAAAGAAAGACCGCCCACCAGCACAAAGGCTCGACCCACGCCGCGTAGGGAATCGCCTCCCCGGGGGCCAGCCCTTCGTAAAAGGCCTTGCTGTCGCGCCCATCGTCGACCAGTACCGGGCGCGCGGAAAAATGGGGAAAGAGCACTTCCCGCCACTTGTTTTCCGGCGAGGCAAAGTAAAACACCGCCGTGATCATCGGCAGAATTTGCTCGCTCAGGCCCATGGTGCAAAGCGCTGAGACGATCAACAGCATGACGTAAACGAGAATCAGCTCGGCCCGGTTGAGGACCAAACTCCGCCCGGAAAAAACCAATACCATGTTGAGCAGGGACGAGGCGAGGAGGAAGGTGGCAAAGAAAAAACCTAGGGCAAACGGGTTGAGGGGCGCCGCCCAGCCATAGTAGAAGCCGTAGAGTGCGCACGATACTGCGGCCCAAACTACCGCACCCAGCGGGCTAGCAGCGACCTTGAACAGCACATTGAGCAGCCCGATGAGCACTAAAAACAAAAAAATGGCCCCCGGCGTACTGAAGTCCAAGGCCATGTAGGAGCCGCGTATGATCATGTTGCCGTACGGAGCGCCGACCGCTAGGAAAAAGCTGAGGAATGACCCCACCCAAAATGCACGCATGGTTAGCCGCTGGGTCCCGGGCGGTGCCAGAAGGGCTTGGCCGCGCCCGGCGAGGTGGTTCAGGTAGTGGATCGGCAAGCGTCTTAGCAAGTGGAGCTCCCTGCTGTATCGCAATGGCGTATTGTGGTGTATTATAATAAGCCGCCTAACCGATTGGGACAACGCGAGTTGACGGCATCGGTATTTGGGAGTTTTTTCCCTAGATATGGAACTCGACTTCCTCCAGCTCGCCAAGCCCCTCATCCGCGCCCCCACAGCCCCTTTCCACGAGCATTTTGCCTTTGGCATCGCGCACGCATTCGCAGCCGAGCGGCCTCTAATCCAAGTGCTCGGCGACCGCGGTGGCAACAGCTTGCTGCTCTACGACGGCCGAGGCCAACAGGAGGAGGACGAATTTCTCGTCTTGACTGCCCATCTCGACCACCCCGGCTTAGTGTGGAGAACATCGCTGGGGCCAGGCCGAGCGCTGTTCGAAATCCTCGGCGGCGTCGAACTGGAGCAGGCTCTAGCGACGGGCGTGCGCCTATTCGACCTGAATCGCCCGGCTACCCAGCGCGGCAGCCCCGGGACCATCGTCCGCACGGTGGAAGAGGAAGGAGCGCACTATCCCCTAGTTGAAGTGGTCGCAGCACCCGATAGCCTCCAAGGCCCGGGGACCTTTGCGATGTGGGATTTGCCGGCCTTTAGGGTGCGGGGGCGGCGCTTGAGCGGGCGGGCGATCGACGATTTGGCCGGCGCGGCCGTGGCTTTGTGCGTCTTGGATTCCCTAGTCCGCCAGCGAGCCTCGGCCCGCGTCGGCGTCTTGCTCACGCGTGCGGAAGAGGTGGGTTTCGTGGGTATGCTCGCCGCGCTAGAGGCCAAGTTCTTGCCGCGCCGCGCACTCTACATCAACATCGAGTGCTCTAGCGTGGCGGCTGGAGCGGTGCTGGGCGCGGGGCCGATCTTGCGGGTGGGCGATCGGCTCTGGGTTTTCGACCCGGACATCAGCAGCGGATTGGCGGCACTGGCCGACGAATTGACCGCCCAACAGCCCTCTTTCCACTACCAACGCAAGCTGATGGACAGCGGTGCTTGCGAAGCCACTCCCCTCATGCAGGCCGATTACCGCACGGGCGCGGTGGCGCTGCCCCTTGGCAACTATCACAACTCGGGGCCGGGTGCGCAATTGGCCCCAGAATACATCAGCCTCGACGATGCCTGCGGGCTGGTGCGCCTCCTCGTCCACGTGGCCGAGCGTGGCCTTGGCACCGGGCTGGCGCATTCGGCCGCTGCGCTCGACTCGATGCTCGCCGACCGACTGGCGCAATACCGCGACCGCCTACTCCCCCTGTAGCAGCAGGCACTCCACCGCCGCCTTCCTACTGAGAAGCAAGTCGCCAGAGCAGGATCGTGCCATCGCCAGACCCATTAGGCTTGTAACTTGAACACCAAGCAGCCAGCGTATTTCTCGGCGCAAGTCGCGTATGGCTTGTGCGGTCTGTTCGGCAATGCCTTCTAACCGTCCTAGGCGGCGGTCGTTACTTCTTGACGAAACGGGCTACCTCGCCGGGCCTTTTTGGTTGCTGGTCTCTCCAACAAACTCAATTAACGCTCTCGTATAATTGCGAAATAGCTAGACGATGGTCCATCCTCCATCCACCACCAGCGTGTGGCCGGTTATCATGGCCGCGGCATCCGACGCCAAAAAGATCACCGGGGCCGACATTTCCTCTGGCTCGGCCAAGGCACCGCGCAGCAAATTTTTGCTCTTCACCGCATCGGCAAAGGCTTGGCTTTCGCGCATCGCGGTTTCGGCCAGCGGCGAGCGGGTCACGGTTGGGGCAACCGCGTTGACCCGTATCTGGTACTCGGCCCATTCCGCGGCCATGGTCCGCGTCAGGTTGTTGACCCCGCCCTTGGCACCCGAATAAGGACCGCGCTCCGGCGCACCGACCACGCCTGCTTGGGACGAGATATTGACGATATTGCCCCCCTCCCCCTGGGCGATCATTTGCCGCGCGGCAATCTGGCTACAGAAAAACACATTCTTCAGGTTGGCATCGACGATCAAGTCGTAGAGCGCTTCGTCGTAGTCGAGGATTTTGCCGACCTTGTTGTAGCCGGCGTTGTTGACCAGCACGTCAATCCGCCCCAAGTGCGCTACGACCGCAGCCATAAAACGCTCGATAGAGCGTACGTCTGTTACGTCGAGTCGGTGGTAGAAGCACGTCCCGCCCGCAGCCTCGATCTCCGCGGCCAGCGTTTGCAACTCGGCCGTGGTGCGGCTGCCAACGGCCACGCACGCACCTGACTGAACACATTCTAAAGCAATCGTCCGGCCAATCCCCCGGCCAGCCCCGGTGACAATGACGACCTTTCCTTCTAGACCAAAACGCGCTAGCGGTGGCATTTTTCCCCTCCTCAATAATCGGCGTCGGCGGCCCGTTGCAGCGCACCAGCCGGAAAGACCGACACTTTCGCGCCAGCCCGGTGGTGTTTTTCCAATTCGCTCAATACGGCCTCCCAAGTTTTGCAGAAAATAACCCCCGCGCCAAAGAGCGAGGCCGCATCCCACTTGTTGATCCCTGGCGAAAATAAAAGGGTGCGCCGGGCCGGCTGGCCGGGCTTTCCCCGCAGCGCCGTGCCCGGCCCCAACACCGAATGCCAACCCAGCCCCTCCGGGCTAGCCGAGCACATGACGGTCGTCGAGTTTTCCTTGAAGGGGTTTTTCTCGGTTCCGCCCAACGGCGTCATGGCCAATCCGGCTTGGCACAGTTCCGTATCCTTGGGAAAGGCGTTGAACACCCCAATGTCAAAGGCGTCGGGCACTTGGGTAGCGTACTGCTCGCGCCCCAACTCGCAGCCCCGTTCAAAGGCCGCGTCCGTGTCCCCGGCCACCAAGGCCGAGATCTCCAAGCTCTCGTTGAGCAGCGGGTTGACGATATAACGGAGCCCGGCCATCTTCGCCACCTCGGACAGGTGGGCGCGAAAATTCGCATGCACGTGGCGGTGATTGAGCATGATCGTCTGCTGCCCACAAGCACCGGGGATGAGCAATTTGGCCCCGCCGCCGAACATCCCCCCGCGCGGCGTGATCATCCCCAAGGCGATGCGGACCTCGCAGGAGGTCATATCGCGGTTGACCCAAATCGGCACCCCGCGGCTGGAGTAGCCTAAAAATTCCAAGTTCTCGTACGCATTGTGGTTGAGCACCTGCATGGTGTCGACGATGTCCAACCCGATCTTCTTGACCAAGTCGTCGCGGGTCATCGGGCGGTGGGCCGCTAAGGCGCAGATGATCTTTACCGCGTCGGCCCCAATCCCGGCCGCGGCTAGCTCCTCGAGGATATATGGCAAGAGCCGAAAAGCCGGCGTGGGGCGCGACAGGTCGTCCACCAAGATGGCCGCCGAAGACCGGCCGCGGGCGAATTCGCGCAGGGGTGGAGCGCCGATGGCCTCTTGCAGGGCCCGGCGAATCCCGGCGTCGCCAATGTCCGGCCCGCCCCGCATGTGGTGTACCGCCACTTCCCAGCGGTCGGGAAACTCCATTTTGAACGGGGCCTTGCCGTACCAAGCGGCCCAAGGGACGAGAATTTCCTGCATGGTTTCTCCTTTGGTGACAGATGTTACGCGGTGCCTAACAGGTGCCTGGCCGCCCGCATGCACATCGCCGATGGTCGCCGCCGACAGGTCTGATTTATACACCAACCCGCTCAAAATCGCAAGATCGGCCAGATTCGTGGTCAACCAACGCCTCCAATGAGGCTGTCGGTGCGGTGGGTTGCTCGGTGTCGATGACGTCAGGTGGAGGGCGAAGTGATGGCATCAAATTCGGCCATAAGCGATGCCTTGGAGGATTGAGAGGACGGGTCGGTTCCAAACGTCCGTTTGGTGAGGTTGCGCGTTTTTGAGGACGCTGGCAGCCGACATCTCGCTGCAATTGCGTTCTCGTTCTACTAATAAAGGCCCATGGCCCGCAGGTTGCGCAGGCTCACACCCAAGCTGTCAAACGGGTCGCCCGGGCAGGTGTCTTGCTCGATCAAGTACCACTCAATCTGCGCTCTTTTACAGGCCGTGAGAATGGGCTCCCACTCCAAGTTCCCCTCCCCCACTGCGGCAAAGCATTGTTTGGCACCGTCCATGCTCAGGTCCTTTAGATGGACGATGTGCATGCGGTCGCGCAACTTGTCCAACCACGAGACCGGGTTGCCGCCGCCGTGTTGGATCCAATAGGTATCTATTTCAAAGGAAAAGACAGCCGGGTCGCTCTCCTCGCGGAGGATGTCCAGCCCGGTGCGTCCCTCAAATCGCTCCAGCTCGAAGCTGTGGTTGTGGTAGCTAAAGGTCAGGCCCGCGGCAATGAGCGGACGCACGGCCTCCGAAGCCTCGGCTGCAAAGCGGACAAAGCCCTCGCGGGATCGGTATTCTTGGGGCAAGCCGCCGATGGCCACGTGGCGGCACCCCCACATCTGGTGCTCCTCGACGACGGCTTGCGGCTCGTCGCAGATGCGCTGGTAGCTAGTGTGCGTGGCCGCGATCTGTACCCCCTCGGCCTCGCTTATGGCGGCCAGTTCGGCCGGTGGGATCGCTCCTAGGGCCGAGGCTTGCACGGCCTCGTACCCGAGTGCTCGCACCTTGGCAAAGGTCTGGCGAATGGCATCCGGGGTTTTGGTATAATCGCGCACCGTAAACAACTGCGCGCCAATTGCTGAAATAGGCATGTGGTCTCCTGTGTCTTGTGAACTCCGCGCAATATAGCCGTCGTCCCGCCGAGCGTCAATTCAGCGATAGCTACGCATTAACCCCCAAGCCAGCTACCCATCTGTGAAGTAATCTTTGGTGCCCTTGGCGAGGACGGCGTCGCCGATCCGATTCAAGGCGTGAACGTACGCAGCAGTGCGCGGCGCAATGCCCTGCTCTTGGGCAATGGCCCAAATGCGCTCGGTTTCCTCGACCATCATCTGCTTGAGCCGCTGGTTGACTTCCTCTAGGGTCCAGTACAGGCCCTGGCGATTCTGCACCCATTCGAAATAGCTCACGGTCACGCCGCCGGCATTGACCAAGATGTCGGGGAATACAACCACGTCCCGCTGGCGCAGGATCGCGTCGGCCCCCGGGGTGGTAGGGCCGTTGGCCAGTTCGTACACCGCCTTGGCCTTGATGTCGCCGGCATTGGCCTCGGTGATCTGGTTTTCCAAGGCGGCCGGGGCGAGGATATCGACGTCGAGCGCGAGCAATTCCTCGTTGGTGATGGTCTCGTGCTCGACGATGCTGCATACCGTGCCTTCGCAGTACACCGCCTTGAGGGTGCGGGTCGAGTCCTTGAACTGGCGTACGCTGGGGATGTCGAGTCCTTCGCGCCGGTAAATGCCTCCCTTGGAGTCGCTTACGGCTACAACCTTGTAACCGGCATTGAAGAGCAATTCGGCGACGATGGCCCCGGCATTGCCAAAGCCTTGCACGGCCACGGTCGTGTCGGCCGGCGAGCCGCTTGAGCCTATCTTGGGCCAAGTCGCCTCAATGGTAAAAAAAGCGCCCATCGCAGTCGCCGTATCGCGCCCTAGACTGCCACCCATGGTCAAGGGCTTGCCGGTGATGACCGCCGGGGTGATTTGCCGCTTGATAATGCTGTACTCATCCACCATCCAACCCATGATCATCTGATTGGTATAGACGTCCGGCGCGGGAATGTCGATGTCCGGGCCGATGAAGTCGGCCACCGCCTCGACATAGCCCCGGCTGAGTCGTTCCAGCTCAAAATGGGACAGTTCCTTGGGATTGACCGTGATGCCGCCTTTGCCGCCGCCAAAGGGCAAATTGGCCACCGCGCATTTGAAGGTCATCCAGAAGGCCAAAGACTGGACCTCGTCGCTGGACACGTCTGGGTGGTAGCGAATGCCGCCTTTGGTCGGGCCTCGGGTGTCGTCGTAGCGCACCCGGTAACCCGGGAAAATGCGCAACGCGCCGTTGTCCATGCGCACCGGGATGGAGACTTTCAAACTCGACTTGGGCAACTTGAGCCGCTCAATGGCGTCCTCGGAAATGGTCGCGTACGCAAGTGCTTCGTCGAGCCGTTGGCTGGCGTCGCTAAACAAAGATTGGGACATGGGAAATTCTCCTAAGTGATAGGTTGGATTCTTAGTACACGACCCCTAAAGTAGGCGACCTTTACTTTGAGTACGCATTTTCTGCTGTTTCCGATGGGTGCGGGCTCGAGGGCGTCCCCCCTCGACGAGGGCAAGATGCCCTCGATCCTTGGCAGGCTGAGGGCTGGTGTCGTGTAGCAAGGGTTGGATTAATGCATTTGCTATGCTGGAGTACGGCAGTGCAATTCCATCCCTAGGACGTTCTCTGCGATCGCGGCACCTCACTCGCGGGAAATTCGACTTTTGCATAGATCGCACGCAAGGATAGTTGGCAACCAATGGAAACGAGATCAAACTCGTCGTCGAATGCGCTAAATTCGGTCAGGAGCCACTGGGGCCCTTGCCGAAAATAGCGTTCGACGCATAGCCTGTTTTGGGCAACGAGCAGGTATTCTCGCAGCGACTCAAGTTGCCGATAGTGGGCAAATTTCTCCCCCCGATCATAGGCTTCGGTCGAGGGCGAGAGAACTTCTATCAGAACGGTCGGATTGAGGAGAGTATCGAGGTCGCTGTCCTCAAAGCGGGGTTCCGCACAGACAACGACCACATCCGGGTAGGTGTATAGCCCCGCTGGATCGACCTTTACGCGCATGTCGTTGCTATAGATCTCGCAAGGCCGCTCTCGCAACTGGACGTGAAGCTCACTCGCCATATTAACGGCGATGAGATTGTGCTCTCGACTGGCACCGACCACTGCATAGACGCGACCGTTTAGGTATTCGCTTTTGGTCGTGGCCTTGCGTTCCAAAACGAGGTATTCCTCTGGAGTCAGGTAGGATGGTGCAGCAATGGATTCCACGACAGCCTCCTATTCGTCTATTGCCAATCTCGCAGCAACACCCGTCTGGGTCAAGTAGCGTCTCCTCCCTACTTCTCACCTAAAAATCCCCGCAGCAAAACCGCCGTTCCCACCGTCCCCACCCCGGCCAGCAGCGCCATGACGCCCACGGCTCCTTGTGCGCCCCAAGCCTCGGCCATTGCCCCGCTCTGCAAGCGGCCAAAGGGACCGACGCCAATGGCCACGACCAAGGTACTCATCGCGCGGCTCCGCATCTCGTCCGAGGATTCGACCAAGATGATGCTGCTCTGCATAATGCTAAAGCCCGCCTGCCCCAACCCAGAGCAAAACAGCATCGCCAAGGCGAGGCCAAAGGTCCCGCTAAAGGCAAAGGCGGCGATGCCCGTACACGAAAGCAACGAGCCGGCGACAAAGAGCCATTCGTTGCTCAGCTTCCCGCGGCTTAGCTGGACCGCGGCCAAGCCCACAATCGCCCCGCCCCCACTAGCCGCGCCCAACCACCCCATGGCCTCCGGGCCGCGCCCGAATACGTCGCGCGCAAAAACCGGCAGCAGGTTCATGTAGGGGAAAGCCCAGACGTTCATAAAGATCGTGATGAGAAAAACGCCGAATATCGGCGCAGAGGCCCGCATACTGGCCCACCCCTGCCGCCCGGCCCACCCCGCCGCCCACGTGCCCGCACTAGGCGCTTTGGAGCCTGTCTTGAGGCCGGCTAACAAAAACAGCGCCAAGGTGCCTAGCCCAACCAACACCAGCAGGCCCCCCAAGCTACCATAGGCCGCGGTGACATAGCCCGCCGCTAGGGGGCCAGCAATGCGCGTAAAGCCCTGAATGACGTTCTCCAGCACCATGGCATCAACCGTGCGGGCCTTGCCCACTAGATCGGGCACCATGCTGCGCCGGGTCGGCCAATCCAGCGCCCAAGAGGCTCCCAATGCCAGCGACACCACCGACAAATGCCACAGTTCAAGCCGCCCCCAAAAGAGCAATAGTGCCAATAGCCCCGTCCCCAGCACATTGACCAACTGCAGGGTCCAAACGATGTAGCGCCGCTTAAAGCGATCGGTAATCACCGCGCCGAACAAACCCATAATCAGCAGGGGGATGGCGCGGTAAAAGCCGATGACTTGGACCCACCACGGAGAGTTAGTCAGCTCCAAAGCCAGCCACCCCAACACCAGCAGCTCCATCCACATGGCCTGCCACCAAAGGCCATTGGCCAACCACAGGCGCACGAAATCGCCATTGGCCAAGGGTTCGAGGACGTTCCCTCTGCCGAATTTTACGCTGTGCATCGCTCTCTTGCTGGAGTCATTGGTCGCGCCAACCAGCCCATGGGAGATTCAACATGTCTGTGGAGGAAAAACTAAGAGACCTCAACCTACAACTTCCCCCGCCACCGCCCTTTGACCTTCGTCTCCGGTCAGTTGCCCCTACCAGCCGGCCGGATTCAAGGGCGCGGGATATGCGGCCGCCAAGTTGTGCGCCCTCAAAGCCGAAACCGGCGACCTCGACGCGGTCTCCATTGTCCGCTTGGGAATTCGGCACACGCCAACGGGGTCAATGGCGCTTCCGATCTGCTGGCCTCAGTCCTCGGAGATAAGGGGTCGCCAGCTTGCCGCTGGGAGCGGCCGTGGGCTAGGAAGCCTCGCGTTCTTCCGACTGCGGAGCATTGCCGTTGGCCTGCGGCTCGGCGGTGGAATTGCTGGGCGATGGCTCTTGCTTGGACCTAGGTGGTAGCTCTATCCCGTGCTCTGAGAGCAAGTTGTGCAGTTGATCGCCATCCATTACCTCATCCTCGAAGAGTATCTCGACGACGTCCTCCAGCGCTTGGCGATGCTGGGTGAGCAGGGCCTTGGCCCGCACGTACCCCGCGCCGATGATGCCCTTGATTTCTTCGTCGATGAGTTTGGCCGTCTCATCGCTGTACGCGCGATCGGCCGGGGTCATGCCCAGTACCTGTTGCGAGCGGTCCGTTCGGTGGGCTACCAAGCCAATCCGCTGGCTCATGCCAAACTCTTTGACCATCCGCTCGGCCATTTGCGTGGCCTGCTGCAAGTCGTTGGCCGCGCCAGTGGATATTTCGCCAAAGACGATCTCCTCGGCTGCCCGACCGCCCAAGATCGCGGCCAAGGCATCCTGCAGCTCCTCCTTGGTCATTAGATAGCGATCCTCCAGCGGCATATTCAGGGTGTAGCCCAAGGCGGCGATGCCCCGCGATACAATGGAGATCTTCTGGACGGGATTGGCCTCGGGCAAAATCTCGCCGACGATGGCGTGGCCGGCCTCGTGGTACGCGACGATCCGGCGCTCCTTCTCGTTGAGCACCCGGCTCTTGCGCTCCAGCCCAGCCACCGAGCGCTCAATCGCCTCTTCCAGTTCGGACATGGTGATGGAATTTTTATCTCTCCGTGCCGCCAACAGGGCCGCTTCATTGACTATATTGGCCAAGTCCGCACCGGCAAAACCCGGAGTGCGCACGGCCAGTTTGTGCAGATCTACGTCTGGGGCCAGCTTGACTTCCTTGGCATGGATCTGGAGGATGGCGGCGCGACCCTTGACATCGGGCCGATCCACGGCCACGGTGCGGTCGAAGCGGCCGGGCCGCAGCAAGGCCGGGTCGAGGATTTCCGGCCGGTTGGTCGCCGCCATGAGGATCACGCCGGCGTTGGTGTCGAAGCCGTCGAGCTCGGTGAGGAGCTGGTTGAGCGTCTGCTCGCGCTCGTCGTGCCCGCCAAAAGAGCCCGCCCCCCGCGCCTTGCCCAAGGCGTCGAGCTCGTCGATGAAGATAATGGCCGGGGCGTGTTTTTTGGCCTGGTCAAAAAGGTCGCGTACGCGCGCGGCCCCTACCCCGACGAACATCTCGACAAAATCCGAGCCGCTGAGGGAGAAAAAGGGTACGCTCGCCTCGCCGGCGACGGCCTTGGCCAACAGCGTCTTACCCGTGCCTGGAGACCCCACGAGTAAGACCCCGCGCGGAATCCGGCCGCCGAGGGCCTGAAATCGCTCGGGGGTGCGCAAAAACTCGACGATCTCCAGCAGCTCTTCTTTGGCTTCGTCAATGCCCGCTACATCGTCGAAGGTAATGCCCGTCCCCTTCTCCATGTACACCTTGGCCTTGCTCTTGCCGATGGACATCAGACCACCGGCCCCCCCGCTCATGCGACGGACGATAAACAGCCAGATCCCCACAAAGATCAGCGCGGGCAGGATCCACGACAAAAGCTGCGTAAACCAATTGCTGCTCGGCTCGCGGGTAAACTCAACTTGGTGTTCTTCGAGCAGGCCGATGAGCTCGGGATCGTCGATGGCAGCAGTGCGGAAGCTGATCTCTTGGCCATTGACATGGGCGCGGCCGCGGATGAACTCGCCGCTGAAGGTACACTCAATGACCTGACCGCTTTTGATCGATTCGCGGAACTGGCTGTATGGGAGGGTTTCAACTTGGTTGGCAAAATAGTCTTTCAGACTCAGGATCAAAAGCAGCGTAAGGACGGCGTACGCAATGGAAAGCTGGGTCTTTTTCTCAAATTTCATGCGCTATTTTCCAATGCCAAGACGCGCTCTTCCACCCCTTAGTGAAAGGGTAAAAGGGCCAAATTTTTGCGGTTTTGAAGATAACCGGCGGCCTAGATGTGGTCAAGGTGAGGGGCCGCTAGCCGAGCAAGCCGGGCGTTTCCAGTACCTCCTTGAGCCGCGCGAGGAATCGGGCACCCAGTGCGCCATCGACCACGCGGTGATCCGCGGCCAGCGTCAAGGTCAGTTGCGGGCGCACGGCAAATGCGTCTGCTCCAGAAGCTACCACCCGGTTTTCTATGGCCCCGACGGCCAAGATCGCCACTTGGGGAGGGTTGATGATCGCAGTAAAGCGGGAGACGCCGAACATGCCCAAATTCGAAATGGTAAAGGTGCCGCCCAGCATGTCGTCGGGGCGCAACTGGCCGCGGCGCGCCGCGTCGATCAGCCGCGTCCCTTCTAAGGCGATTTCCTCGATTGTCTTTGCGGCCGCATCGCGAATGACCGGAACCACCAAGCCCTGCTCGGCCGCCACGGCAATGCCGACGTTGACTTGGGAGGCATAGCGGAAATGACCGCCCTCTGCCAAGCTGTTGACGCGCGGGAATTCGCTTAGGGTGCGAGCCGTGGCTTTGACGATCAGATCGTTGAAGGAGATTTTTTTGCCCTCTAGCTGGTAGCCGGTGCGGAATTGCTGCAACCACACGGCCGACACATCCATGCTGAGGTGGATGTGGGGGATCTGTTGGTAGCTGGCCGTCAGCCGCTCGGCCGCCACTTGCTCGGCCCGGCTCAACTCAATCAACCCTTCGGCGACCGGGACTGCTGAGGTCGGAGTCGGGGCTAGCCGGGCTTGTTCGACCAAAGTCAACACATCGGCGCTGACGATCCGGCCCCCGGGGCCACTGCCATTGACGCCGGACAGGTCGAGGCCGTGCTCGGCAGCTATTTTGCGCGCTTTGGGCGAGGTCTTATGCGGCCGCCGCCCGTCGGTAGCAACGGAAGGGGCTGGGGCCTGTGGGGCTGGGGCTGGCGAGGTCGGGGTTGGCGCAGCAGCAGAAGTTGCCGGTGGAGCCGAGTCGCTCGGAGTAGTAGCCGGAGCCGGGGACAGCGATGGAGCCGGGTCACTCGGAGCGGCAGTCACGTACGAGTCAATGTTTTCGTCGGCAGAAGCAATGACGCCGATCATCGTCGATACTGGTACTTCTTGGCCGACCGGCACCAGAATTTTGCGCAGAATTCCGTCGGCCTGCGCCTCGACTTCCATCGTCACCTTGTCGGTGGCGATTTCCAACAGGGCTTGGCCCTTTTGCACTTCCTCGCCTTCTTCTACCAACCAAGCGCTTATTGCGCCGCTTTCCATGGTCAGCCCCAATTTGGGCATGACGATCTCAGTAGCCATATCTCTCTCAGTCTAAAGGGATGCAAAGTCAGCCTTGTAAAATAATTGGCCAGAAAAGCTGGTCAATGCAGCGTGGGAGCTATCGCGAGCTTTCGTTCCACCAAGTGACCGGCTATATTGACCTCCGGCACACTGCAAACGCCTTGTTTTTTCTTTCATCAAACGCGCGACGAGCGGACCTTGGCGGCCATTACCCGCGACTTCACAGCTACTACCTTTGTCGTCCACGAGGGGGCCACCCTCTTGCTGTGGCACAAGAAAATGCAGGCTTGGCTGCCCCCAGGCGGCCACATCGACCCGGGCGAGCTGCCCGAAGAAGCCGCCCTCCGCGAAGTGCGCGAAGAAACCGGACTAACCGTCGAGTTGTTGGGCCGTCAACAGCAGTGGGGGCAAGTCGCTGTCCTGCACCGCCCCGCGTGTATCCTCCTAGAGGATATCGAACCGGGCCATCAGCACATAGACCTGATTTACTTTAGCCGCGTCGTAAGCGGGTGCGCCCGCATCAATCCCCGCGAGGCCACGCAATTGCGCTGGTGCAACCACGCGGCCTTGGGCGATGCGGCCATCGCCGAGGACATTCGCATCCTCGGACGCCGCGCCATTGCCTCCATACATGCAGGAGAAGTGGTACGCTGTGGCTAGGACGGCCTTGATCTACCATCCCGATGCCTTGCTGCACGACACGGGCGAGGGTCATCCAGAGCGCCGCACGCGGTTGGAATCCATTGTCCAACACCTAAAAGACCGCTCTCTGTGGGACGAGGTTCTGCACCTGCAGCCACAGTTGGCACCGCGTCAAGCCCTGCTCAGAGCCCACTCGCCGGCCCACTTGGACCGAGTGGCGGACCTCGCACGAGTCGAGCGGCCTATCTATGTGTCCCAAGGCACCGCCGCCTCTTCCGGCACGCACCGCGCCGCCCTCCTCGCGGCTGGTGCTCCCTTAACCGCCATTGACGCCCTGCTCGCCGGGCGCGCCGACCATGCCTTCTGCTGCATGAGGCCCCCGGGCCATCACGCCGAAGTCGAGGAAATCATGGGCTTTTGCTTCTTCAACAATGTGGCGATCGCCGCTCACTACTTGCGGGCCGAATGCGGCTGCGACAAAGTGGCGATCATCGACTGGGACGTCCATCACGGCAATGGCACGCAGCACATCTTTGAGGCCGATGGCTCGGTATTTTTTTGCAGCATCCATCAATCGCCCCTCTATCCGGGCACCGGTGCGGCCGACGAGCGCGGGCTGGGAGCGGGCCGCGGCCAAACCTTGAATATCCCGGTTCCGGCCGGCAGCACGGATGCCGATTACCGCGGCCATTTTACTGACACCATCATTCCAGCCATAGACCAGTTCCAACCAGACTTCATCCTCCTGTCGGCTGGTTTTGACGCCCATCGCAGCGATCCCCTAGGGCAGATCCTGCTCAGCGCAGAGGGCTATGGCCAGCTAACCGAGCTGGTGCTCCAACTCGCCACCCGCCACTGCGCGGGCCGCCTCGTCTCCCTGCTAGAGGGCGGCTACGACTTAGAGGCGACCGCCGCTTCCGTGGCTGCTCACTTAAGCACCCTGCTGGCGGCTTGAGGCTTGGTAAATACGTGAATAGCGATTGAATTCCACGTCTCGACTCGCGTTTCGCGCCGCTGACTATAGCCTTGGGCGACGAGCCGCGCGACAAAGTCGTCGGCGTCCTTGCGCTGCGGATCCCCGAGGTAAAATCGGCCGCCGGGCAACAGCAGCCTGTACAGGATGCGCTCGAGATAGCGGTGGTTCTTCTTTTCGTAAATAATGTCCGACCCCACCAAGCACTCGCGCGGTGCCCCCACGGGATTGCGCCAGTCCAAATAGGCCACCCGATGGTTGTGCCCGACCCGGTTGAGCTGGGCATTGTGGGCGGCGAAAATCAGCGCATCCTCCACGAAATCGGTCGCTTCGACGCGCCAACCTAACTTGGCTAAGGCAATGCCTACCAGCCCCAAACCGCAGCCTAATTCGCAGACCCAACCTGCGGGGATTGGCTCCTCGGCGCGGCAAAACCACTGGGCCATGGCCAACGCCGTCGGCCACAGTTCGGCCCAATAGGGAAAGCGCTCCGCCCCCTCGAACCGCCCCTCGCGCTCAATCATGCTGTCCAACAAAGCACCCACATCGCCGACTTCTGTCATCTGTAGATCGCAGCCCGCTGCCAAGGGGCGACGCACCTGCCGAGTGTCGTACTTGCGCAGGGTGCGGCGAATCTGCCGCTCGCTGTAGTGCTTCACGGCTGCTGGTGTCGCCTGTAACATGGATAGACAGGATGGGGATTCCTGCGCAGAGAGAGTCCTCTCGTCATCTTTTACTTACTGACGTTACGCACCTATAGCCCTTCTACTTCCTTCATATGCGGCGGGGGCCACCCGCGCTCTCAAGGTACCCGTGCGTAACGTCATTGAATACCTAGCATTACGCGGTGCCCCTACTCGGATTCGTCTAACAGGCGTCTAAAGGCTTCGAGGCTGGGCACCTGTATGGCCGCCCGATGTAATTGCTTGAGACGTGGCACATCGTCGATGGCCCCAAGGCGAGCGGCTAACCGGCGGACTTCCTCCGGCGGAAAGCGAAGGGCCAACACGTCGAGGATAAATTCTCGGCTCCCCTGCTCAATGCCCTGCTCAATGCCCTGCTCAATGCCCTGCTCAATGCCCTGCTCAATGCCTTCCTCGCGGGCTTGTTGGGTCAGGTATTGGGCAAACGATGATTCGCGGATCAGGTCCATGATCCCCTCCTGAGAAAGAATAGTAACCAATGGTGCTAGTGAGTTGACCGTGGTCGAGGTAGTTCCTACGCTGAGGGTGTCCCCCCTTCCAGCGAAGGAGCGTCCCATGACCACGGCCGAGTTTATAATAGCCCTCTTCTATCGGATCGACAACCAGATGGGCGATGTGCCCAAACACCCCCAAGCCGCCTTATATCCCAGCGAAACGGTGACCCTGGCGGTTCTATATGCGCTCAAAGGGGACGGCAAACGGGCGTTTTATCGCTGGGTAGTGCGCGATTGGCGCGCCTTTTTCCCGCGCCTGCCCGAACGCACCCGCTTGTTCCGCCTGTTTGTCGCCCATGCGGACTGGACCGATCGCTTTCGAGCGGACCCCACCCCCTTAGGCGTGATCGATAGCTATGGCATCGAGTTGATCCATCCAGTACGCGAAGGCCGCTCCGCTCACCCTATCGGCCAGAAAGGGTTGTCCAATCACCGCTGGATCGTCGGCGGCAAGCTGGGCTTGATCGTCAACCAGTGGGGCTTGATCGTCGATTGGGATTGTAACACGGCCAATGTCCACGATTCGGTCTTTCACCCGATGATTGGTCGCTACGAAGAGCAGATGATCCTCCTCAGCGACCAAGGCTTTCATGCCAAAGAAGGTGATCCGGCTAATCTGAAAGTGTGTCCCCGCAAAACCTGGGGCGACCGGATGGTCATCGAGACCGTCTTTTCGATGCTGACCCGCATTGGCCGGTTCAAGCGACAGACCCATCGAGCTTGGGCCTACTTTAGAGCGCATCTGAGCGCGGCCATGGCCGCCTTTAACCTGCTGGCACAGTGGCATGGATTGCAACCGGATGAAAATGGATTCGTCCCGTTGTCCATCGCGGAATTTAGCTTGTAGCCCACTAGCACCATTGGTTAGTAGCAATGGTTGCCGGCGCATACACCAACCCGCTGAGCACCAACAGGCTACTGAGCAAGTTGCCCCGCGCCGCCTCGGCCAGCGGCAGGGCTTGAGCCGCCTGCACACACTGACGCAGCCAATCCACCGACGCTTGCCCCGCTGGCTGCATCAACGGCGCAAACGGCAGCAGTCCCACAGGTCCCGACTCGAGGATGCGCTGGCCGTCTTGCTCGCTCAACCGCAGCACTTGGTACTCAATCAGAATGCGGTGGCCGGAGCGATCTTGGAGATAGTGCCCCGGATCGCGCCGGCCGGCCTCCGGTCGCAGGTAGATCACGATGGCATATACCGGCAGACCGTATTGCTCAATAAGCCGCCCGATGTAACCGGCCATCCGCTGCGGCATCGGCCGGTGCGTACTATCGATGGTTTGAAATTCCGTATGAACCAATCCCTCTTCGCCGCCGATCCGCACGCTCAGGAGGCTGTCGGTTTGGCGCATCTCAACGGTGCGTTGCTCCGGGTCCATCACGTCGATGACTTCGACGTCGTCGCGGCCGAGGGTGAAGCGGACGAAATCGTCGGGATAGTGTTGAATCAAGTATTTGGAGACAATATCAAATTCGGGCATCGGTATGGCCTTGGGTTAGGACCCGCTCTGTTGTCCCTTCGATAGGTAGTGTGCGGACTGAAGGCGGCTTGTCAACGGGCGGGGAGGCCACTGGTCACTCTTGTCCTTCCTTAACGACCATGATCCTCTGCTTAACCTCGGCGATGCGCTCTTCATTCATGGCGACGGTGTGATTGTTCTCTGCGGAAAAACTGCCCTGCGGGTAGTAAGGCTGTCCGTACAGGGGGTACGCCTCGCTGCGCAGGTGAGCCAAGGTGTGGTGGCCGGTGCGCCGCTTGCGGATGTGCCGCAAGGCCCCGATATCGACTTCGGAGACGACGATTTTTTCTCCTATTCCCGGATCGGCTTGGGCGAGGATGCGGCCGTCGAAATCGACCACCATGGAGCCGCCCGGCCAAGAAAAGGGGGGATAGTCCCTCAGCTCGGCTCCTTGGTTGGCGGCGAGCACATAGGCCGTATTTTCGAGGGCCCGACAGCGATTGACCGTCGTCCACCAATCCAGCGGCGGCGTCGCACCCCAAGGGTCCATATAGGCCGAGACGCGAACGAGAATTTCGGCACCGCGGGCTGTGAGCTGGCGCAGGGGCTCGGGAAAGAGCCAGTCGTAGCAAATCGCCGCGCCAATGCAGCCGATGGGCGTCCGGGCCACCGGAAACAGTTCGTCCTCATAGTCGGCCAAGTCGTGGGGGCTGGTGTGGACTTCCCAAGGGATCCAAGGATTGACCTTGCGGTACTTGTACCACAGCCCCTCCGGCCCGAGCAGGCAGGTCGTGTTGAACACCTTGCCCGGCCACTGGGGATCCTCTTCGAGAAAGGTGGCCGTTTGGATGTACACGCCCAATTCGCGGGCCTTTTCCTCCAAGCGGGCCGTGTGCTCGTTGGGAATGGGAACGGTTAGTTTGGCCAGCAAGCTCTTGGCGGTGGGATAGATCGGGGCGGCATGGCCAAATTCGGGAAAGGCCAGCAACTTGACGTCCATAAACGGCCCGTAGCCTTCAACGGCCATTTCGACCATTTCGACCATGCGAGCCGTGTTGCGGGCCATTTCAGAGCGGTCGGTGGGATTGGGTTGGGCAACCTGACAGGCGGCCACCCCGTAGCGCAGTTCATCCGCCATGGGTTTTTCTCTTCGTCTTCCACACTTTGGGCGTTCCGCGCCGCTGTTCGATCAACTCGGCGACAACGCTGACCGCGATTTCAGCCGGCGTGTCCGCCCCGATGTTGGCCCCGATCGGCGCAAAGACGGCGTCCAAGCACTGTGGGTCCCCACCGCGCTCGGCGATCCGCCGCCACAAAATGAGCTTCTTGCGCTCGCTGCCCAGCATTCCGATGTAGCACGCCGGCGTCTTGATCGCCGCTTCGACGACGATTTCATCGTGCTGGTGGCCGCGCGTGGCCGCGACGATGTAGGACTGGTCGTCGATGGGCAACTGGGCGAATACCCCCTCCATGCCGGCGACTAAGCACTCGTCGGCCTGGGGATGCCGCGTGGGATTGGCAAAGACCGGGCGGTCGTCAATGAGGACGACGCGGAAGCCCACGTTTTTGGCCAGCGCACAAATCTGCCCGCCTACGTGGCCTCCACCGAAGATGTAGAGCACAGGTTCGGGCAAGAACGGCTCGATAAATACTTCCGCGGCCTCGCCCAGCTCGGCACTTGGGTCCAGCGCACAGACAAGGCCGCGCGCGCGCACGAGCACCTCAGGTAAGCACTCCTCCACCTGGCGATCGGCTGCGGACGTGCCCAGCGAGCCGCAGGTGCGGCCGTCGGCCCCTAACCACAGCCGCCCTTCCCCGGTGGGGTCAAAACGGCGCTTGAGCAGAGTCGCCAGCGCACAACCAGTGCGTACCTGACGCGCTGCTAGTACGCGGCCATAGAAGTCGGCTGCCTCGTCCGGCTCGATAACTTCGGTGTAAATCCGCACACTGCCGCCGCAATTTAAGCCGCTTTCTCCGGCTTGCTTTTCCGTCATGGTGTAGCGCAGGAGTTGGTTTTCGCCGGTCTCGAGCGCAGTGCGGCCAGCGCTCAAGACCTCGGCTTCGAGGCATCCGCCGCCTATAGTCCCGACCACGTCCCCTTGCTCGGCGACGATCATTTTGGCCCGCTCGCTCATGGGAATTGAGCCGCTGCTCCACACCAGCGAGGCCAAGGCCATTCGCTCGCCCTGCCCCTTGCGCCGAACAATTTCAGTGAGAATGTCGTCCATAATTTACTTTGGCCAGTGGGCCAACTCGCGCTGGTAATCGGCTGGCGTGTCCATGTCGGTCAGAATGGCGGCCTCTGCCACAGGCAACTCGCACGTATCCTCGGGATGGCCCCGGGTCACCGCGTTCAATCCCACGTCCAGCGGCAAGGCCAAAATTTCCGCCCGGTAGGCGTTGCGAATCAATACGGGATGACCCCTTTTTCCGTTGGCAATGGGTATGATGATACCTGCGCTGCTCTGGTTTCTCGCCTGCAAAACCTGCTCTACTACGGCGCCGCTCAGCCGCGGTTGGTCGCCTAGGCAAATCAAGTAATCGGCGGCTCTATCCACCGCTCGCAGCCCGCATTGTACAGAGGAGAGCATACCCGTTTGATAGCCGGCATTGACAACCCAACGGACCGGATAAGCGGCCAATACCGGGGCGATGTCTGTAGCGCGGTGGCCGAGCACCACCACCGTCTGGTCCAATCGCCGCCCCACGACCTCGGCGATCCATTCGATGGCCGCCCGACCCCCCAAAGGCAATAGCTGCTTGAGCTGCCCCATGCGGGTGGACATGCCCGCCGCCAAAATGATGCCGGCCACCCGGCCCGTCTCATCTGTTCGCATCTACTTCAATCTACGTCCACAGGCGAATCGCGCCAATGCTCACGACCCCAACCGGCGACCAGCGAGAACGCCACTGGCCCAAGCCCATTGGAAGTTAAATCCGCCCAAGTCGGCGTGAATATCAACCATCTCACCGGCAAAATACAGGCCGGGCACCAAAAAGGATTCGAGCGTATCGGGATTGATGTCCTCGGTGCATACGCCCCCGATCGTCACTTCGGCGTAGTCAAAGGGCCTCGGGCCGCTGACCGCGATCGGCCAATTCGTCAGGCACTGGGCGAGCTGCCAGCGCACACCCTTGCCGAGTTGATCGACCCGCTGCGCCGCGTCAAACCCCAAATGATCCAACAGGGGCCGCACCAATTTACTGGAAAGCAGGCCGGCGAAACTCAGCGCTAGCGAGCGATGGGGATGGCGCTGCCAGCGCTCTTTGAGCAATTGGCTGATTGCTTCCGGGCTGCGGCCGGGGAAGAAATTGACCCGCAGCACGGCGCGCTTTGCCCCCAATTCGGGAACCAAGCGAGCGCTGAGGTTTAATATGGCAAACCCGGAGACCCCGTACTTCGTAAAGAGCAAGTCGTCTGTATCAACGGCCTCGCGCCCCCCTTTGAGCGCGACGCGCACCTCGGCTCGGACCTTAAGCCCCTGCACGCGGGCGACGTATTTTTCCGGGCTAATTAGCGGCACCAACCCGGGCTTGAGCTCGGTGAGCTGGTGCCCCATGGCCACGGCCAAGTCCATACCCGAGCGATCGGCCCCCAAGCGGGCGAGGCTGACGCCGCCGCTGGCCAATATCACGCGCGCTGCGGTGTAGCACTGCCCCGCGGCACCGCGCAACTCAAAGCGAGACGAGTTAGGGGCGCGGCCCATGTCCACCACCTTGGCATTGGTTTCGACGCGGACGCCTAGGCAGCGCATGCGGTCCGCGAGCAAATCGACGACCGCCTGCGCTTGATCCGACACTGGAAAGAGGCGCTGCCGTTTTTCTTCGCGGAACTCAATTCCTAGATCGGCAAAAAACGCCAAAGTTTCCTCTAAGCGGAATTGGTCGAGCGCGCTGCGGACAAAGCGCGGATGCGTACCGTGGTAGTGCCTGAGATCGTCCGCCGCCCTATTCGTCAGATTGCAGCGTCCATTGCCTGAAATCAAGATCTTCCGCCCCAATTTTCCGCTGCCTTCAAGCAGGGTCACCTGCTCGCCCGCCTCCGCGGCGACAATCGCCGCTAACATCCCAGCGGCTCCCCCTCCGACCACTATGCAATCTCTTGATTTCAAGCCGATTTCCACATGACTAAAGTTATTATAAAAACAATGAGATAGAACGGTTTTATTTCCCCGGTCAAACCAAGCGTCTTTAGCTTGACATGACCTCGTTTATTCTCTATGTTGTCTAACTTTGGTAAATATAAAAACGCGCTGAGTCAGGATATTCCATGGCAGACCTCACAGGAGCGGCGACGGACGAGCAACCGCTCGCGTCCACTAGCCAAAGCCAACCTCCGATTTTTCCCGCGCTCCACGAAGAAGTCGAAACCTCAATCTGCAAAGAGGGTATTTCCTTTGTCTTTGAAATCCGCTCTGTCTCGGCCGTCGTCCAATTTATCTACACGCCCATTGATGGAACCTTCGCCGATATCGAGGTAGAAGTCAACAATGGCGACCCGATCAAACCGGCCGAAGATGGCGGGATTGCCGTGGAAATGGGCGGCTCAGTCTGGCCGGCTAACAGCGAAGAAGTAGAGCGGCACTTCATCTCCTGCGAGCAAGTCGGCGATTGCGTCGAAGCCCGCTGGCAGTGGAAGTTAGGCGAAGAACAAGCCAACTTCCTCTACCGGTTCCGCATCCGCGGCAAGTCCCTCGTCGTGGAAATTGAGGGCGGGCATGGCAAGGGAACCGGCCTCTCGCTCGGCCGAGTCACCGGGGCCTTGCATCCGCGCCTGATCACCATCCCTTATTTCAACTTCGGCGACAACTATCCGCGCATCCTCTGCACGTCAGGCTACTTCTTGTCTAGCTTCGTGGATTGGCACTATTCGCGAGCTTCCAGCCTGTACGCCCCGCCCGAAGCAGAGTCTCAGCGCCTCGTCCAACTCAACGGCGGCTGTAGCTACGCCAGCCAAGGCGACGGCAAGCGCAGCGATTTTCAGGAGCGCTGGCTCATAACGGTCTCCACCCAATACGAAGAAGTCCTCCCGTCCTTTTCCACGGTTGAGGTTGAGCGAAGCGAAACGCTAGCCGATTGGGTCTGGTACAACATCCCCTATATCGACGCCTCCCAAGAAAGCTACGTCGAGCTGTACGAGAACATGCGCCAACTCAAGCTAATGGGCGTCGATCACCTGCTGCTCAATCACCCCAGCGAGACTTGGCACGATGGCGACGGCGACGCTGCGCTCGTGGTGGAAGGAGCCGAGGGTAAAGGCGGCGAAGATGCCCTCGGCGAGTACCTCGAGGCCCTGTCCGATCTGGGCTATAAAACCAGCCTCCAAGTCAACTACCGCCACATCGCCCCTACCAGCCCCTATTGGCGGCCCGAACTGGCGGCCCAGCTCGCCGATGGTGCCCCGACTCCGACCGGACCGGGGCTCTATTTGCTCAAGCCATCCGAGGCACTGGTACGCGCCCCCGAACACGCAAGTACCATCCTCGACAAATACCCCTGCGACGCGCTATACGTAAGTGAACACGCCGAGGTGCCGCATTGGGAATTCAACGACTTAGGCGACGCGTCAGCAACCGGCCACTTGGCGAGCAGCTATGCCCTGCAACAGAGCGTCCTCCGCTCCCAAGCCCAAGCCGGCTTGGCCATTGGCAGCGGCGGCAACCACTGGCTCTACGCTGGCGTCCTGACCGGCTATCTCGCCCGCATGGTCGGAGCCGACCCCAGCCGCATCCCACCGCTGGTGGATTTCGACCTGCAAAATCTCCATACCGTTGAGACCGATGCGGGTATAGGGACCATCGACCAGTACTTTGCTGGGCACATCCCCCAAGGCGAGAAACACAGCCGCAGTGCCTATCTCGACCGCTATCTCGCCGCTACCGCGGCCTTTGGCCACGCCTGTCTGCTCCCCGACCAGCTAGAGTGGGGCATCGCTTCTATAGCCAAGTCCTATTACATGCTGCGCGAACTGCAAAAGCACTATCTCCGCGTCCCGGTGCGCTCCATCGCCTACTGCCACAACGACCAGTTTCTGGAGACCAACGACGCGTTGCTTTCCGGTGCATTTGCCCAAGGACAGGTGCGGGTGACGTACGACAATGGCCTCGAAGTCTATGCCAACCTCGGCTGGGACCAGCCTTGGACCGTCCACCGGAATGATGCGGCCTACCACCTTCCCCCAGGCTCGTTTTGCGCCTATAAGGACTCATCCCTGCTGGTCTATTCGGCCGACGCCGGCGCGGGCCGCATAGACTACGCCTCTTGCGAGGACTATTTGTTCGTCGATACCCGAGGGCAACGGGGACAATTTGGCCCGGTCGAGCTCGACGGTGCCGCCGCCCTTAAAGAGCGCAAATGGGAAATCGACGTAGTGCCCTTTGGGTGCCAAGCCGATATAGTGATCGACGTAGGCCAGTTCTGGCCAGACCGCAAACTGCCCCCGTTGCGCCTTTTGGCCTTTAAGGACGAGGACGAGGCACCCGACATCTACCGCGCCGACATGGAAGGGGACCGCGTCCGCTTCAAGCCGCTGGAGGACGTAGTCACCTATCGCATCGCCCTGCCCGAGTGGATGGTCGAACCCGGTCGCTAGCGCTTTGTCCGATCCGTCCGCCCCCTTTCTCCAAGCCTGTCGGGGCCAAGTGCCAGCGACTCCTCCCATCTGGATCATGCGCCAAGCTGGCCGCATCCTCAAGCCGTACCGCGATCTGCGCCAGCGGCACGGCTCCCTACTCAAACTTTTCAAAACTCCCGAGCTCGCCGCTGAAATTACCCTCATGCCGGTCGATCTGCTCGGGGTTGATGCGGCCATTCTCTTTACCGATCTGGTGACGCCCTTAGAGGCACTCGGCTGCGAGCTGACCTACGCGCCTGGCCCGGTTTTGGCCCGCCCAATCCGCTCCCCGGCCGACATCAACGGCCTCCGCAACCCCGTCCCGGAGGACGACCTCGCCTACGTCTTAGAAGCCGCACGGCTAGCGCACAACGCCCTGCCGCCAGCCATCCCGCTCATCGGGTATGCCGGCGGGCCTTTTACCTTGGCCACTTGGCTAGTGGAAGGGGGCCACGCCAAGGACTTTCCGGCCTTTCGCCGCATGATCCACAGCAACCCCGCCCTCGCCCACCGGCTACTCGACCTGCTCAGCGACCTCAGCGGCCGCTTCTTGCGCGCCCAGATCGAGGCCGGGGCCCAAGCCGTCCAGATATTCGACACTTCCATTGGCTTGTTGTCTCCGGCGCAATTCAACGAATTCGCCCTGCCCTATGTGCAGCGGGTTTGCCGCAGCCTCGCACCGCTGAATGCCCCGGTCATTTACTTTCCGCTCGCCGGGGCGCAAAACCTGTCCTGCTTTGGCCGCGTCGGTGCCCACGTCCTGAGCCTCGATTGGCGGATCGACTTAGATGCAGCTTACGGATTGTTCGGGGATACCATGCCTTTACAGGGCAATCTAGATCCCTGCGCCCTCTACGGCTCGGAGGCGAGCATTGCCGGGGCTGCCCAGCGCATTCTAGAGCAGGGCCGGGGCCGCCCTCACATCTTCAACTTGGGGCACGGCGTCTATCCAGACACGCCTTGTGAAAAGGTCAAATTGCTAGTGGATGCGGTGCATCAGTTCGCGCAAACTTGAGGGGGGCAGCCGATGGAAAGCACAAAAAGCACAGAAAAAGGCATGACGCGACGGCACACCTTTTTCTGTATTAACAAAGACCGGCATACCGCTTCGTCCAAGGTCATCAACGCCCAGCGCAAGGAGATTAGCGTCTTCGGCCAGCGGGTGCGCGGCTGGATCGTGACCACCGAAGAGCCGGTCATCGACAAGGACATCTCCCTCGACGAATCAACCCAAGGAGCAATGCCCCACCGCGACCCGGAATGAGGGCCCCAGTACTTAGCGCACCCAAGAGAATTTGTTTTCCAACCAAGTGCCTATTTCTCGCGGCGGGTCGTTCCACTTCTCGCCTGGGCCGAGAAATTGCCCGCGGACATCCTCGCTGGTATCAAAGCCCGACCACAAGTCCGGGAACTCGTCGTGGATCAAGGCCTCTACTTGGTCGCTTATGCCCTGCGCGTGGTAGGAAATAACCTCGTCGGCTTCGCTCTTGCCCAGTTCTTCAGTCAGATGTGCGGCCATCCCGCTACTGGCGACAAAGGTAAATTCAATGGCCGAGTCTTCGGTCAGCTTTAGGTCGATGCGGTAGGCCGGATAGCTCAGTTTTAACCCCAATACAGATAGCTGCAACTGCAACCACTCGGCTTCAGTGACCTCGCGCGTGCTATTCAGGGTGCTCCAGTGCAATTCAGCCCGAACCCCTAGGGGACTTAACAGGACCAACGCGAGGAGCGAACATATCGCCGTGCGGCTCAATGGCATTGCACAACCGCCTTTCAAGAAACTGGAGCTAGCCCAGCGACCAACTCCCTCAGGCTGCGGAGGAAAAGTTCTCTTCGATAAAACGGACGATGTACCTAAACGAGACCAAGCCAACCGGGCGGTCGTCATCGTCCAACAGCGGCACGTGGCGGAAGCCGTGGATACTCATCAAATGCAGAGCATGCTGCACGGCCGCATCGGCTTTGAGCGCGGTGGGCCGCGGCGTCATCAGGCTCTCGACCGCGATCTGTTCCAGATTGCCGATCAAGCCCGCCACCCGGTAGAGGACGTCGCGCTCGGTAAATATGCCAATTAGCTGCCCGCTCTCGCCGGTCACCAACACGCAACCGACGTGCCGCTCCTTGAGCAGCGAGATGACCTCGGCCAACGGGGTGGTTGGCGACACGCAGACCAGTTCCTGCGGATTGAGCGCGGAAAGCGGCTCGGTGAAAATTTCCTTGAACTCCCCGCTTCCCCAATCTTGGTACGCTTCGCTCAGGCTCTGGCCGCACTCCTCGCAGAGGTCAACTCCAGAGATATTGTCGTGGGAACACGAAGGGCAAATCAATGGCTCTTCTCCTATTCGACGACCCAAGTATCGCCCGCGCTAAACAGGGCCGCGAGATCGCCTGCACCCCGCTGTTGGGTCGTCGCGGCGACTTGGTCGAACAGCAACTCGGTGTAGGTCGGCCGGTCGAGGGCGCGCAGTACGCCAAAGGGCAGCGGCAGCAAGGGGTATTCCATTCGGCTGAGCATATAGGCGTAGCTGGCGTTTTCGCGCCCTTCGCGATGCACAACCAACTCGTCTGCGGCCACGTCGCTGAGCGCGACGACCTCGGGCTCGGTGCCGTTCATGCGAATGCCTCGGTCCCGGTCCTTGCCAAAGACGAGGGGCTGTCCCTCCTCCAAGAACACGATATTGTCGTCGCGCACGTCCGAATCCGTGGTGTGCTGCCAAGCCGTGGGGTTGAGCACGACGCAGTTTTGGTAGATCTCGACAAAGGCTGCGCCCTCGTGTTGGGCCGCTCGTCTGAGCACGTAGCTCAGGTGCTTGGTATTGGTGTCCTGCGTGCGGGCGACAAAGGTCGCTTCGGCACTCAGCGCCACGGATATCGGATTGAGCGGATAGTCAATCGACCCCATGGGGGTAGAGGTGGTGCGGTGCCCTAGCAGCGAGGTCGGCGAGTACTGGCCCTTGGTAAGCCCGTAGATGCGGTTGTTGAACAGAATAATTTTCAGATCGACATTGCGCCGGAGGCTGTGCAGGAGATGATTGCCACCAATCGAGAGCCCGTCGCCATCGCCGGTGATGACCCAGACGCTCAAATCTGGGTTGGCCGTCTTGATCCCGGTGGCGATCGTGGGTGCGCGCCCGTGGATCGAGTGAATGCCGTACGTATTCATGTAGTAGGGAAAGCGGCTAGAGCAGCCAATCCCAGAGACGAATACGATGTTTTCCCGCGGGACCCCCACTTCGGGCAGCATCTTTTGCATTTGGGCCAAAATCGCGTAGTCGCCGCACCCGGGACACCAGCGGACCTCTTGGTCGGAGACGAAATCCTTGCGGCTCAACCTAGTTTCTACAACAGCTTCGGCCATCTCGAGCTCCCTGCTTTAGCTTAGCACTTGGCGAATTTTGTCGGCCACTTCCCGAATTTGGAAGGGGCATCCTTGGACCTTGTTCAGCTTGACGACGCGCACCGGGAAGTGCGCCTGGACCAACAGGGCCAATTGGCCGAGGTTCAGCTCGGGCACCAACACTTGCTTGTAGCGACCGAGCGCGTTGCCGAGGTTGCGGGGAAACGGGTTCAAGTAGCGCAGGTGCGCGCAGGCCACGTCGAAGCCCTCGCTGCGCACTTGCTCAACGGCGGCGCGAATGGCACCGTAGGTTCCCCCCCAGCCCAAGACCAGCAGATCTCCTTGCTCGGGGCCGGTCACTTCCAGTTCGGGAATGAAGCGGGCAATGCCGCGGATTTTGTCGGCTCGGACGTGGACGATGCGCTCGTGGTCTTCGGGCGCGTAGGAGACATTGCCCGTCACATCTTGCTTGCCCAAGCCGCCGATCCGGTGCTCCATCCGCGGCGTCCCCGGCAAAACCCAGGGCCTAGCCAAGGTCTGCGGGTCGCGCATGTAGGGTTGGTACCCGTCGGGATCGGTGTACGGCTCGGCATCAATGGCCGCGATTGAATCTGGGTCTGGTATTTTCCACGGCTCGGAGTTGTTGGCCACGTACCCGTCGGACAGGAGAAAAACCGGCGTCATATAGCGAATGGCAATGCGGAAGGCCTCGATGGCTATGTCGAAGCATTCGCCCGGGGTCGCCGGAGCAAGGACCGGGATCGGGCTTTCGCCGTTGCGTCCGTAGAGCACCTCCAGCAAATCGGCCTGCTCGGTCTTGGTGGGCAAGCCCGTGCTGGGGCCGCCGCGCTGGACATCAATGACCACCAGCGGCAGTTCCATAACTACGGCCAAATTGATCCCCTCGCTCTTGAGCGCGATCCCCGGGCCGCTGCTGGCGGTAGCTGCGAGACTGCCGGCAAAGGCCGCGCCAATTACCGAGCCCATGGCCGCGATCTCGTCCTCGGCTTGGAACGTCCGCACATCGAAGTTCTTCAGTGCTGCCAAGCCCTCTAGTATGGTGCTAGCTGGCGTGATGGGGTACGAGCCGTAAAAGAGCGGTTTGCCGGCCTTTTGCGCGGCCGTTACTAGCCCCAAGACGAGCGCGTCGTTGCCGGTGATCCGCTTGTACACCCCCGGTTCGACAACCTGCCGCCTCGGCACCAAGACCTGTGTCTGAAAGGTCTCGGCCGTTTCGCCGTAGTAGTAGCCCGCTTTCAAGGCCCTCGTATTGGCCTCAACGACCTCGGGCCGGCCGGCGAACTTGGTCTCGTAAAACTTGAGCGTGTAGTCGAGCGGGCGGTCGAACATCCAAAACACCAAGCCCAAGACAAAGGCATTCTTGCACCTGTCCTTCGCTTGGTTGCTCATGCCTTCGATGTCGGCGAGGGCATTGCGGGTCAGGGTGGTCAAGGGGACCGTATGCACGTCGTAGCCGCTGAGGCTGCCGTCTTCGAGCGGGTTTTTCTCGTACCCGGCCTTGCGGAGGCCATTGCGATTGAACGGATCGGTATTGACGATGATGGTCCCGCCCGGCTCGAGATCGGGCAAATTGGCCTTGAGCGCGGCCGGATTCATCGCCACCAGCACTTGGGGCGAATCGCCGGCCGTGTAGAGATCGTTGGCGGCAAAGTTGACCTGATAGCCGCTCAGCCCAGGGATGGTCCCAGCCGGGGCGCGGATTTCGGCGGGAATGTCGGGGAAAGTGCTGACATCGTTGCCCACCACGGCCGAAGTATTGGTAAACTGCCCGCCGGTTAGCTGCATCCCATCGCCCGAATCGCCGGAAAATGAGATGACGACAGATTGGCGTTCTTCTTGCGAGTGCTCTCGCTTGCTTGTAGGTGCCGACAAGGCCACGATTTCGGCCATGCACACGACCTCCTTAAAAAGAAAAAATCCTCGCCCCGCAGCCCATGCTCAAGCTCCCTCTTTGGTGCGGGCTATGCGCTCGGGGTCAGGCGGCAGATTGTAGATGTCTTCGGGAAACTGATCGGTGAGAAAGCGGATGACCTCGTGTTGGGGCAAATTCCCCTTTATGCGGCCGTTTTCATCTACAATCGGCACGTTGCGGTAGTCGCCAGCGTTCATCAGCCGCAGGGCAAAACTGATCGGCTGCTGGGCATCCAAGCTATGCGGATCGCGGGTCATAAACTCGGCCACCGGCCGCGTCCACGTCGCCGGCTGGTCGGCCACCTTAGTGAGCGCATCGCGCTCGGTAAAAATCCCCACCAAGCGGCCGTCCTCTTCCACCAGCACGGCGCTGACGTGTTGGTGGCGCATTTTCTTGAGCGCTTCGACGACCGGGTCCTGCGGGTCGCACACCGCGTACCCGTCCAGATCCAGATGGCCGATGACCTCTTCATGTAACTTCTGCACAACCTTCATTGGAAAGCCCCTTTATCGGGGCCTGAATACCGCATTATTCACCTCTTTTACTTGAGCATCTATATTCAAAAAAAGATAGATAGGAGCGATACAACCCGCAAGGTAATATGTTGCAACGACGCTGCGGCCTTTACTTTTAAGCCTTTGGGCCGTAAAGCCATACCGCGGAAGCCCAAGTCTTGTCGCGCCTTGGGAGTCATCAGCGCGCCAAATCCACCACCCAATCCGCGGCCGCCCGCACCATCGGATGCCGGTCGGCAACCACGACCGTGGCCCCCCGATCCACCAGCCCCCGCAAGGCCGCAATCATCAAGCGCACGTCTTCCGGGTGATCGCCGCTGGCCGGGTCGTCGATCAGCACCCAAGTGCGCTGAGAAGCCCGCGTCGATTCGAGCGCCAGCCGCAGCCGCAACCACTCCCCCCGCTCCAGCCCCTGCACTTCTTGCCCCAAAAGCAGATAGCCGAGGCCGCAGCCGACTGCTGCCTCTAGGCGCGGGCGAATTGAGTCGTGCCGGGCAAAGTGGGTGCGAGCCTCTTCCAAGGTCATGCCCAACACATCGGCCATGCTCGCGCCGCGCAGGGTCACCTCGCAGATTTCGTCTCGGTATCTGCGGCCCGTGCAAGCGGCGCAAGCGAGGGCTATATCTTCTATAAACTCCAAATCGAAGTAGCATTGGCCGCGGCCTTCGCAGCTCGGACAGCGCCCCCCCGGCCGATCCAACAAGAACGCGTCCCGAGGCCAGCCACGCGCCGTTGCAACGGGCGCTGCGGCGTACAAATCGGCGATGCGCTCGAAAAGACCTAGGCCTGCCAAAACCGTGGCCTTGCCGCGCGGAGCTTCTACCGTTGCAACTCGGCTGTTCCTCGGTGCGCCCGCAGCGGCGTACTCGACGGGCCGCCCCTTGAGCAGCGGTAGCAAGACCTCGTGCAGCAAGCGGGTTTTGCCGCTGCCGGAAGGCCCGCACACGCAGGTCAACTTCCCGTGCGGCAGCTCAATAGCAAGCGGCCCGACCACACCGCTCCCGCGCATGACCAACGCGGGCGTAGCTTGCGCGGCGACTCGTTCCTCATCCGCTCCATTTAGCTCCATCTCGGTCGCCTCCCCCACTTGCGCCCGCCCCTCTGCAAACGCCCAGACCTCGTCCGCGACTGCCACGAGTTCAGGCGTGTGGTCCAACAACAGCGCGGTATTGCCGCCAGCGACCAGTCGGCGCAGACCCGCCGCGACCGCGTCCAACGGGCTGCCCAACCCCTCTAAAATGTAGAGGATGCCCGTCAGGCCGCTGCTGAGACAGGACGCCAGTTGCAGGCGCTGCCACTCGCCCGCCGCCAGCGATTCGAGCCGGCGGCTCAACGGCAGGTGCTCCAGTCCCAAGCCGCAGGCTTCGGCGAGCGCGTCCTCTACTTTGGCGCGTCCATGATGAGCAGCGGCCAGCTCGCGCAACGAGCCAAGGGGAGCGTCCAATAGCTCGTCCATGGTGCGGCCGTGCAGAGTCATTTGACCCGCTAAGGACTGGTCCGCCTCAGCCAACGGCTCGTACTGGCGGCCGCATTCATTGCAGGTCGGCTGCTGGTTCAAGTGCATCATCTCGCTGGTCCCGTCCACCCAAACCACTGTCCGCCCCGCCGAAATAGAGCGGCTCACGCGCACGGCTTCTAAAAAGCGCACACTGGCGTTCGGGTCTGGCACCAAGCGATCCACCACGACGTGTACCTCGCTTTCGCTACTGGGCAATGCCGGCCCGGCACCTGCCAACCGCTGGATCTGGCCGTCGATAGCGACTCGCGTAAATCCGGCCTGCGCGAGCTGGTGCCACATGCCTGCGTTCCGCAGGGTCAAAGGGGCCAGCACCAAACAGCGGGAGCCTGGATAAACGCGGGCCACCGCGCGCTCCACCTCATCGGCCGCATAGCTGCGGCAGATTCCGCTGCATTCGCGGCAGTGCATCTGACCCTCTTCCAACATGATCTGCGCCAAAATCCCGTCTAGCTGCAAGTAGGACCCGACCGTGCCCCCGCGACGCGGTGCCCCCAAATAAATGGTCGGCGGCAAGCCCGAGATCTCATCTACATCAGCGCACACCGTCCCGCCAACGTTCTCGCGTTCAGCCGGAGACAGGGCCTGCATGTAGCGCCGACGGCTCTCGGCGTAGAGGATTTCTAAGGCCATGGCGCGGCGGCCGCTGCGGCTGCGGCCGGTAAAGCAAATGACCCGGCCCAGCGGCAAGTCCATATTGACGTTGGCGAGACCGCCCGCCCGGGCACCGCGCACACAGAGGGTGGCTTTCAAGGATGGGCCTGCGTCATGGAATCGATTTTCGCCTGCAAGCGCACGTCGTCGGGATTGTGTGCGTACAAAAACGCCCAGTGGGCTTCTGCTGCGCCGGGACGCCCCAAGCGCAAGAGCACTTCCCCGCGCCGGTAGTGCGCTTGGACGTGGTTGGAGTCGAGTTCGAGGGCCCGGGCAAAGGCATCCGCCGCGGCTTGGTCATTGCCCTGCTTGGCGTACACCAAGCCGAGGTTGAAATGCGCTCGGGCGTACTGCGGGTCAAGTGCAAGGGCCTGGGCAAAATGTTGCGCCGCCGCCGCCAGCTCTCCCAGCCGATAGTAGCACAGGCCGAGGTTGTTGTGCAGGCCGGGCGCGGGCCGAGCGCGGCTAAAGGCCGCAATCGCCGCCTCGTACTGGCCCGCGCCGAAGCGCTCTAACCCGCGTCTGATGTCCGAGTCGCCGCCTTCTTGTTGCGCCACTACGGCCGCTAGACCAGAGGCCGCGGGTGCAAAGGACGGGTCAATGCGCAGGGCCTCGCGGAACATGTTCTCGGCCGCCGCCCAATCCCCTCGGCGTTGGTACAGGGTGCCGAAATTGTAGTAATCGACCCGTTTGCGAGTCAGCCGCTCGGCCCCGGCGTCCCGGTAGTTGACCGGCAGCGCGACTAGGGCCACCAATAGGCACGACCCCAGCAGCCGGCCATGCGCCCCACCCGCCACCCAAGCCGCGGCGTTGGCCATCCAGCAAGCCGCGTAGAGCAAAATCACCGGCACGACGGGCAGGCGGTATTCCGAGGACGTGAAGAAAAGCAGGCACGCGGCCAGATAGCTCGCCAGATACAGGTCGAGCAGGGACGAGCGGCGACTGGTGGCCCAACCCGCGACCGCCAGCGGGGCCACCAGCCCCCACCCCAAAACGCACCAGCGCAACAGGGGCACCAAGTCCCGCGCCAAGTACAGACTCAGGTTGTTTTGCGCCTCGACTCCGTTCCAGAACATGTAGAGTTTGCGGCCTTGCAGCGCGAGGTACGCGAGGGGATTTTCCACGGCAAAGCGCAAGCCGGCCATGAGCCAAAATCTGGAGGCTTGGGCCGCAGTCAACTCCCGGCCGGTGCGCGCCTCGGCCTCGCGGATAAAGGCCTCGCGCTCCAAGTCCGGCTCGGCACTGGGCAGGAAATCGACCTGCGCGTAGATGCCGTTGGCCGCGGGGTGGTTGCCCACGTAGAAGTTCATCCCGGCTGAGGACGTGGTCAGCAGCCACTCGCCCCCGACGAGCAAGTTGCGCCAAGCCACCGCACCCACCACGAGGCCGCAGCCCACGACCACCAACCCCCACTGCCGCCAACCACACCAGCCCGCGACCGCCGCGACAAACAGCAAGACCATGGGCCGCGCCGTAGCCGAAAGCCCCAACAGCAAGCCAGCACCCCACACCCCTTGCGCGTGCGCTAGGCAATACAGGGCCGCGAGATTCAGAAAGGTGATCGGCGCGGCGGTCAGCAGGGCCCCGTCGTAGAACACATACGGCTGATAGATCGCCGCCATGCCCGCGGCCAATAAGCCAATTCTTGCGCTCCATAATTTCCGGCCCAGCGCGTAGATCAAATAGCAACTACCCGTTCCCAGCGCGGCCTGCACCAAGCCAACCCACCAGTATTCAGCTCCCAACAGCGCGTAAATGGCGGCCAAAAAGTAGGAGTAAAACGGATTCATAAAAAAAGGCCGGTCGCCCAGCCAATCGCCCGCGACAATGGCCCGGGCGCGGCGATCGTAGAACTCGGAGTCGATCAGGAGCACGTCGAAGAGCGGCGTGTCAACCGCTTGGTAGAGATAGGCTAGGCGCACACCGAGAGCGGCGCTTAGGATTGCCCAGAGGATGGCTTCCTCGCGCTTCAGCCGCACCGCGCCGATACCTATGGTCGACATGCTCTAGGGCAACTCACGGCTGCACAACCCAATAGTGAAACGAAACAATCGGCCGCAAATCGCCGCCAAAGTGGATCGGCTGGGTCTCGATCTCGACGCGGCCGCGCACATCCGCGGCCGGTATCTGGCCGACGGCCAGTTCGAGCCACTGGCGGCCCGGCCCGCCCGGCAGCTCCACAGCGGCGATCTGCTTTCCATTGGCTACCACTGCAAAGTGCTGGGCAATGCCCGTAACCGTGCGCATGATTACAGCCGCCGGTTGGCCGGCGTTTAGCGCCACCTCCATCCGCTCGCCCCCGGTTATCGTCCGGCCCCCGTCGATGTACGCGGCTTGGGGATCGTCGGTAGCGCTCAGCACCAGCAGCAAGTTTGCCTCCCCGCTGCCGGGGACCCACACCTTAGACTGATAGCCGTGCCGACGTTCGCTTTCCAAGTTGGCGACATCCACTTTATCGATCACCCGCCAGCCCTCCTCTAAGAGTGCCTCGTTGCGGATGGGCTCGCCGCTGAGATCAGCGGCCCAGTGGGCCTGATACAACACCTTCTCGGCATCTATAATCGACGGCTCAAAGACGCGGATGCGGTGCAGCGGCTGCAAGAAGAGGCCTTCGGGGAAATTGAACCAATTGGGGAAAATGGCGAAGTACTGGGGGCGCTGGTCCGGCCGCATGGCTTCCAGCCGCTCGAATAGCGACCCGCTCCCGTGCCGCCAAGGCTGGCTGTTCCCGGCCGTGGTCAACCCGACTAAGTCGATGGTGTGGCGGCGGCTGAAGTAGCGCAGAGCACCAGCGTCGTTGACGGCAATGCGCGCACCGGAAGGCAGCTCGGCGTCTATAAAGTGCGCCATCTCGACCTGCTGGTTGCGGATATCGCTGCAATTTTCCCCGTACGCAACCGCGAAAAACCCCACCGACATCAACCCCCACAAGCCGAAAAAGCAAGCCAATCCCCGCGCCAGCTTGCGGCCCCACGCCCCCCCGGCCGCGTCCAAGCGACCCAAGCCCAAGGCGACAAAGAGAATGTAGAGCGGCAAGAACGGCTGCTGGTAGCGGTTGAAGTGGGCGTCGTATTCGACGAGGGTACAGGTGATTAAAACGCCGCCGACAAACCACGCCCCGCCCAATGCCGCTGCCCCAAGCCGCCGCTCGGACAGCTCGCCCCAGAGCCGATAGCTTAGCTCGGCGCAAAAAAATAGCGCCACAAACGGGGCAAACACCACGCGGCGGTAGTTGCCGTCGTACGCATACAAATGGACGCTGGTCTGATGCCCCAGCGACCCGGCGAGGATTCCTTTGACAAATTCGGCAAAGTCGAAAAAGACGGCGCGGATCTGCTCGGGCAACGAGCCGTGCGGTTCGGCAAAGCGCCATTTGGCCTCGACTCCAGACGCCCCGGCCTCTCCCGTACACCAAGCCAGCAGCAGGGCCTGGAGCGCGTACGCTCCCAAAGGCACTCCCCACGGCCAGTTCAATGCCCGGCGATAGGCGACTAGCGCCAGCAGCAGCAAGACCAAGGCGATCCCCTCGGGCCGCGCCAACGCCAGCACGGCCGCCGCCAGCGGAGCAAGCCGGTCGTCTGTTAGGTATAGATACAGGGTCAGCAAGATGGCGCAGGCAAAGAGGCCGATGGCCATGCCGCTGTAGTAGCCCCACAGCAGCGGGCCGCACAACAAGAACATCAACGCGGCCACCCAGCCGCTGAACGGGCCGCCCAACCTGCGGCCCAGCAGCAGGAGCAGCCACGCGCTCAACCCGAGCCACCCAACTCCCAACGCCAACGCGTACAGCGCAATCCCCATCCCCTCCAGCCCCAGCCAAAAGCCCGGCACCAGCAGCAAAGTGTACAGCAGACTAGTCGCGCCGGCCGTTGGCTCAGCGCCGGTATTGTATTCGAGGAAGTGCCCTTGCGCCGCTTGCCGCGCGTACTGGAAATAGATGAAGGAATCGTCCAGCGGCAGGGCCAAGCGGCCGCCGGTGTGGTAGAGCATGGAGGCCGCAAAGACCACAAGCCACAAAAGGGCCAAGCCCCCAAGGATGGCCCCCTCTCGTCGAATTGCGTTCATTTACAAGTGAAGTTGCAAAACTCTAAGTGCGTGGAGGATTATTGAGTGCTGCGTCCGAGCGACGCACTACCGATTATTGCGCAGCGCCGAATATAATATAGATTGAACCCCATCACGACTCTAACCCATCGAAAGATCATGCGCCCACTTTACTTTTTGCCCTTGTGGCTACTCGTCCCGGCCGCCCTTGGCGCGGCCCCTCCCTTTGACCACGGCTCCTTTGACCAAGTGCTGCAAGAATACGTGGATGACCAAGGCTTGGTCCGCTACGCCGCCCTAGCCGCAGACCGCGCCCAGCTCGACGCCTATGTCGATAGCCTCGGCCACTACAGCCCCGCAAGTCATCCCGGCCGCTTCCCCACCCGCGAACACGAGCTGGCTTATTGGATCAATGCGTACAACGCCTTTGTCCTGCGCGGCGTCATCGACGCCTATCCCATCGCCAGCGTTAAGGACGCCTTTGTGTTCAGCGGCTTTTTTAACCGCCAGACCTTTGTCGCTGGAGGGCGCGAGATGACGCTGGATCACGTTGAAAACAAAATTATCCGACCAACCTACCAAGAGCCGAGGATCCACTTTGCGGTCAACTGCGCGGCCTTGAGCTGCCCGCAACTGGAAAACCGGGCCTTTACCGGCCCGGAGCTCGACGCCCGCTTGGAACGGGCGCTAACGCGCTTTGCCCAAGACCCCAACCACGTGCGCCTGCAAGGGACGCGGCTCTACCTGTCCAAAATTCTCGACTGGTACGGAGGAGATTTCTCGGCTTGGTTCCCGCCCGACCGCCCCAATCCCGACGACATGCCCACCATCGTCAACTACCTACGCCCGTACCTTCCCCCAGACCTAGCCGCCGGGCTGACCGAGGATGTAGCTGTCGAATACAACGACTACGACTGGGCGCTCAACGAGGACAAAGAAACGGGAAGCCCCCGTCCAGCGGCAGACTCCCCGTAATCGACCTAACGCCGTTTTGGCGTCTTATGAGAAAAACGGATTGTGCGTCTTTTCTTCGCCGACGGTGGTCGCCGGCCCATGCCCAGGGAAGAGGACGGTTTCTTCGCCTAGCGCGAGTACCTTCTCGGCCACTGCTTGGCGCTGCATCCGGTAGTTAGCCACGCTGCGGGTGCCCCCGAGCGAACCCGCGAAAAGCGCGTCCCCGACAAAGGCCATTTCCTCGTGGACTAAGCTGATGCCGCCCGCAGTATGCCCGGGCGTGGAGCGAACCTCAAAGCGCAATTTGCCGATGTGTACGACCTCACCTTCCTCTAGCTGGCCCGCGATTTGATCGGCCAAGCGGCCCATGAGGGCCAAGTCGCCGCTGTGGAGCCGCGCTGGCGCGGCCGTGGCGCGGCCAATCTCGGCGAGGGCACTGATGTGGTCTCGGTGGCCGTGCGTCAGCAAGATCTGTTCAACCGCTAGCCCGGAGGCGGCCAAGCACTGGAGGATTTTATCCGCGTCGAACCCCGGGTCAATGACCGCAGCTTGGCCCGTTGCCGCACAGCCGACGATGTAGCCGTTCATCAGAAAACCGCTGCCGAGTACCATCATCTCCACCTGCGCCCCGGCCATTGAGCGCCCTGCCGGATTGCGCGGGAAAAACGCCTGCGCTGCGCTCGCCTGCAATTTGCCCGGGTGCAACCCGAGCGCCTCGGCCAGCCGCTCAATGGCGTCTACAGTCGGGACCAGTTCGCAGTCTTCGATCCTTGCGATATCCCCGGCAGCCATCCCCACCTGATCGGCCAGTGCTGCGACTGCAATTTCCTGCCCGCGTCGGGCCTTGGCGACGATGTCGCCGAACTCGTCCTCTAATTGCGCGTACATGTTCCCTCAGTATTCAAGGCTTGAACTGGCTTGCAAGCTACCCAAGAACTCATCAAAGCTAACGGCCCATTGCTCAACGGTCTGGGCCGGTCCAGTCATCTTGAAAAACACCGTGCCCGAGCGGTGGACAGCAATGGCCCCAAGCATCCGGTAGCCGGCTTGGGGCTCGGCGTTCCCCATCCCCATTCCCCCGGAAAAGGTGCCGCTGACATCGACTCCGGTTATCTCGATATCCCCCACCTGCCGCGTCCAACGCCGCCCTTGGCCCGGCTGGCCATCCTCCTGTTTGAACTGGCCATACCAACGCTCAATGTTGGCCTCTACGCTTCCACCTTGCCCCGGGCCGAAGAAAAATATGCCCAGCGTCGCTTCTCCGGCCGGGCCGGGCAGGCCGTATTGGGCCACCCGCATGGAGCTGGACGGCTGCTGCGCCACCCAGCCCTTGGGGGCCACCGCGCTGAGAGGCCCTAGGGCTTGGCGGCCGCTCGCCTGACCCAAAGGGGGCGCTGGCGTCGCACTGCTGGGCGTTGTGGAGCGGGCGGTGAGTCCCCGCTCGGCCATGGCCGCGGCCGGCTCTTGGTCGCTGAAATTTTGGCTGCACCCGATGGCCCCAAAGATCCCAGCCAATATCCATTTAGTCATGAGTTGCTCCACTTTAACCTCGTTGTTTAAGGGCTCCAGCACTTTGTCGCGCTGGTAATCCAGAAGGTTTTCGTCCTCCTACTGCGAATTTAGAGCGCGAAAATAAGGCCGTTCTCGCACGGGCTGTCAACTTTCTTCCGGCGCACTTGCGCATGCAGGTTTTGGTTTGACAAACTGGCTCTGCATCGGTTAAGATAGCCGCCAACCTGTACCCGCCTCAACTAGCCCATGTCGCGCAACAGTCGCCCATACCTCTCATTGAGTTGGATCCTGCTTGCGGTCCTCCTGCTCCCAGCCGGACGCACACGGGCCGCGGACGATCTTCAGCGCATCCACCGCATTGTCATCCACGGCCTCGAGCGCACTGACGAACAGATCATTCGCCGCGAATTGCTCTTCGCCGCAGGCGATGTCCTCGACTCCACCCGCGTTGCCGAGACAGCGCGCAACCTGCGGCGCTTGTTTTTTATCGGCGAAGTACATATCCGCTTGCTCAACTGCCCCGATGGCGTCGAGGTGACGGTTTCGGTAGAGGAGCTCTACTCGCGTGCCTTATCCCCTTTGATCTCGGGACAAATCGACGAATTGAGCTTCGGGGTGATCGCGCTCGATTACAATTTTCGCGGGCGCGGCCAACGCCTGCGCTTGGGCCTCGAAGACCAAGCCATTTCCGGTCCTTGGGCCGAGTTGCTCTTGGCCGAGCCGCGGCTCGGCGGCACCCGGTGCGCCCTAGCAGCCCACCTCGGCGCAGGGGCCGAAGGCCATGACCATGCCTTAACCCTCGCGCGGCCCTTTGCCACGCTGGCCGATCGCCGCGCCTATGGCTTTTCCCTGTCTAGTCAAAAGGCCGTGCGGCGTTTGTACTTAGAGGGCCGGTTAAAAATGCGCTACCAAGACGCGCTCGACAGCGGTCGCATCTGGCTGATCCGCTCCTATGGTGCGCAGACGAAGATACGTCCCTCAGTGCAATTGCGCGTCACTCGACGCCGCTTTACCGCGAGTTCGATGGGGCCAGCACCCTCCGACCGGACGCGGATCGTGCCGAGCGTGGGCCTCCTCGTGTGGCACCCCCGCTATAAGCGCACCCGCTACATGCGCGACTTAGGCCCGCTAGAAGACTTGCAAACGGGCAGTTGGCTGTCGCTGCATTGGGGCTTCGTCCATCGCGCATTGGGATCGGATCGGACCTTTTCCTTTTATCAAGCCCAACTGGCCCCCCGCTTCGAGCCTACCAAGCGCAGCTACGCCGAGCTGACCTTGTTCGCCAGCACGTACCGAGGCGAGGGGAAATTTTACAACCTCTTCGCCTCGGCATCCGCAACCGCGTACTGCCGCCTAAGAGTGGCTCACTCGCTCGCCTTGCGCACCTCTTGGGAAGTACTACACCGCAGCGAGGACGTCGCCCAGCTCCTCCTCGGCCTAGAGCGCGGCTTGCGCGGCTATGCCCCGCGGCGCTACGACGGCACTAGGCGCGTGCTCTTCAACCTAGAAGCGCGTCCGACTTGGGTTCGCCGGCCTTGGTACACCCTCGCCGGTGCCGCCTTTGTGGATTGCGGCGCGGCTTGGACACCCAACAGCAAAAAGGCAAATTTGGTCTGTTCCCCAGGCTTGGGCATTCGCTTAGGCTGGCCCAAGGTGTACAACACGCCGGTATTTCGCGGCGATATCGCCTACGGATTAGACGAGAGTACTTATGTGTTATCCGTGGGATTGGGGCAGTACTTTTAGCTAGTGCGAACCTTTTGGCATACTTGGAGCGTTTATTAAAAAACCCAACGCAAAAGGAGGAGCTATGAACGCCAAACTACTCATCCTGCTCGGCGCGGCCCTGTGTGTGCTTAGCACGCAAGTTAGTCGCGCCCAGAACCACGCCCAAGCGACGTTTGCCGGGGGGTGTTTCTGGTGCATCGAAGCGCCCTTTGACAAGGTCGAGGGGGTCGTCTCAGCCGTTTCTGGCTACACTGGCGGCGAGCGCGAAAATCCGACCTACAAGCAAGTCAGCTCCGGCGCGACCCAGCACATAGAGTCCGTCTTGGTCACCTTTGACCCCGAGGTCGTCTCTTATAGCCAGCTTCTCGACCTCTACTGGCGTCAATTCGACCCCACGGACCGAGGGGGGTCCTTTTACGACCGCGGCCATCAATATACCTCGGCCATATTTTACCACGACGAAGAGCAACGCGCCCTAGCCGCAGCCAGCAAACAGGCCCTCGACGCGTCGGGCCGCTTTGACAAACCCATCGTCACGCCCATCCGCCCAGCCGCTACGTTTTATCAGGCCGAGGAATACCACCAAGACTACTATCTAAAGAATCCCCAGCACTACAAGCGCTATCGCCGGGGATCGGGCCGCGACCGCTTTATCGAAGAGACGTGGGGCAAAGACCTCCCGGTGCCAACGGCCAGCGTCCAATACGCCAAACCTCCCACCGACACCTTGCGCGCCAAACTCACGGACTTGCAATTTCAGGTCACGCAGGAAGACGCGACCGAGCGGCCCTTCCGCAACCTGTACTGGGATAACAAGGCAGCGGGCATCTACGTCGATATCGTTTCGGGCGAACCCCTCTTTAGCTCGCAGCACAAGTTCAAATCCGGCACCGGCTGGCCCAGTTTTACCCAGCCCTTAGAGCCGGATCACATCGTTGAGCACACCGACAATTCGCTGTTTATGACTCGCGTTGAGGTGCGCAGCAAATACGCCGACTCGCATCTCGGGCACGTCTTTGCGGACGGCCCGGCCCCCACCGGGCTGCGCTACTGCATCAACTCGGCTGCCCTGCGCTTTATTCCCGTCGAGGATTTAGCCAAGGAAGGCTATGGCGAATATGCCCCCCTCTTCAAGTAAAGCGCGCATCAACCGCGCAGCCCGTTTGTGAGAGTTTCCGTGGCAGTATTGCTTTTAAGGCCGCTGTCGGTCGCGCCGTCCCTGATTGGGGCACTCCTGAAGTCGGAAAGGCCCAGCGTCTTCCACAGATGAACTCTGCGGAATCCATCTACGACACACGCCACGCAAGCACCAGAGTATCCACGATCACTGTCGCTAGTCGGACTTGTTTGGAGTACTTCGATGAAGCGTTCGGCGATCTGGGCGAGACGCCGGCCGCAACAGGGCGGCGCGGAGACGTCTGAACGCCCGCCGCAGAACCGCGCGCCCGAGCCACCGGACGAACCACCAAGCCGCAACGGGACCGTCGACCCGCCGCCACCCGGCCCGCACAGAGTGCCAACCCTCTGCCCAGCGCGCTAGCGCGTCGCCGGCCGCCGGCCGCAGCTTCCGGGGCGGAATCGTCACCACCTCGCCGAAGTCGGAGGCCTCCCACGGCGTACGCGCCGCTCGATGCAGCGCCCACGCCCGCGCGATCGACGCGCGGGAACCGTCGGGAAACACCGACCTCCCGATCACCGCAGTCCCCAGCTCGGCGTTCAGCTTGCGCACCACGTCCGCGGGCAGCCGCCGCCCGGCGGGCAGCACGACGTGGAACGCGGATGCGGGGAACTCTTCCAATGCCGAGCGGGTCGGCGCCACCCGCACCCGCGGGTCCGGACCCAACTGGCGCTCCAGCCACTCCCGACCCGCATCGTCCCCACGCAACTCCACCCGCACCACCAGATCGTGCATCGGGCCGGACAGCACCTGCTCAACGGTCTCCAGCAGACGCTCCGCCGGCACGCCGTCCCCGCGCAGTGTCACCACGTACTGCGGCACCGTGAAGGTCCGCCCCGTCAGGCCGGTGCGGAACCCGCGGTGCGCGATCAGGTGGACGCACTTCGCCCGCTGCAGCTTCAGGCTCCGGTCCTTTTCCGCCCGTCCCTCCTCCCGGGGACCCTGGTGATAGGCAAACGCGTCCCGCACCGGCACCAGCAGCCCGCCCCGCGTATAGGCCCGGTAGGCCAACTCAGTGTCCTCCATGCCCCATTGCGTGAACGACTCGTCGAATCCCCCCACCAGCTCGTAGAACTCCCGGCGGATGCCGAAATTCGCGCCCACTATGAACCTGAACGGATCATCCGCCTTCGACGTCAAATCGTCGGTTCTGCGCAGGTGGGATTCGACCCACGACGGATCCACTTTCCGTCCCTCGAACAGCTCCTGCAGGGTCCCCGGCCGCTTCCGGATCATCTCGCCGTCCACGCCGTCCACCGGCACATGAGCCCGCAGACCCAGCGTCACCGCGTCCGGAACCGCGTGATGCCAGCGCGCGTGCGCCGCTAGCCAGTCCGCCTCCGGCAACATGTCAGCGTCGAGAAACACCACGATGTCGTGCGCCGCCGTACGCACCCCGGTGTTGCGCGCCCGCGCCAGCCCGAAGCCCCGGTCCTCCTGCCGCACCACCTTCACCTCCAGCGGCGTCGAGCGCGGCCACGCCAGCACCTCCGGCGAGCCGTCGTCGACCACCACCACCTCGAAGAGAGCCCGCGGATACGTCTGGCTCTCCAGCGCCGCCAGCGTTCGCGCCAGCACCTCCGGCTGCGCGTAGTACGGCACGACCACGCTCACCGGCAGCACCGGCGTGAACGCCTCAAGGACGGGCACCGACACCCGCCGATAGTCGTTGTACCAGACAAGCTGCGATTGCGGGGCACCGTGCTGCACTTCAACCATCACGTGAGATCTTCCACTACACCGTCTAGCCATTGAGGCGTACAGACGAATCCCTCGCGGCGAAATCCAGCCCTACGACGTCCCCGCCGACAGCAACATGGTTTCCGTTTATACGTAGGAGCTATCCCCCCGGCCTCCTTGCCGCGTCGGCAAGGAGGAGCAGTCGCCGTTTCCCCCTTCCTGAGAGGAAGGGGGGCTAGGGGGGTAGGTTGATGAGCGCTAGAGCTTAGTGTCCGAGAAGAATTTTGAGGGGGGGTAAATCATTGTTTTTTAATGACTTATGGCAATAAAATTCGACAGTATTTTCAAGCGTAGAACGAGGCGCAGCCATCGCAGCAAGTGCCGCTCCCTGCGGCAGAAATGCAAACGACCAGACAACCTCCCCCAGCATCGGGAGCGGTTTGTCCGGTCGTTGTCTAAGTGGCTCCGCGGGTAGGATTCGAACCTACGACCAAGTGGTTAACAGCCACCCGCTCTGCCAGCTGAGCTACCGCGGAATGAACAAATATATTAACGAAAAATCGGGCAAAAATCAAATAAGGCCAAGACGCCAGCGGCCCTATGCGCCCATTTTTCTCACTCCGCAGCAGCGGACGATTAATCCGCGTAGTACTCCTTGAGGGAGTCGCAGCGAGCGGGATGGCGGAGCTTCTGCAGGGCCTTTTCTTTGATTTGCCGCACCCGCTCCCGAGTGCGCCCGACGTAGGCCCCGATCTTCTCCAAGGTCATCGGCTCGTGCCCATCCAATCCGTAATACATCTTCAAGACGCGCGCCTCGCCCTCGCTCAGAGAGTGCATGGCGTTGAAAATCTCCGCTTTGAGCTCGTCGCTGGAGAGGAGCTCGTCGCTGGAAGGCTGGCTGTAATCGGGAATCAGATCGCCGAAACAGCGATCCGGCTCGGATTCATCGCAGGGCATCTCCAGCGAAACTGGTCTTTGGGCCAACCGCAATAGGAGATCCATGTCGCCGGGTTCGAGATCTAGCTCTTCGGCTATTTCCTCTACTTCCGGGGGACGCCCCAGCCCCTGTTCGAGCTTGTTGAGCACCCTGTTGACGCGAGTCAACTCGCCGATGCGATTCAGTGGCAACCGCACGATGCGCGACTGATTCGCCAATGCTTGCAGAATCGACTGGCGGATCCACCACACGGCATAAGAAATGAATTTGAAGCCTTTGGTGCCGTCAAAGCGCTTGGCGGCGATAATAAGCCCCAAGTTCCCCTCGTTGATCAAGTCCGAAAGCGGCAAGCCCAAATTCTGATACTGCTTCGCCACACTTACGACAAAGCGCAAGTTAGCTTTGACCAGATCGGATAGTGCCTCTTCATCGCCCTCTTTTATTTGCTGGGCAATGGCCACTTCAGCCTCGGACGATAGCCCGACAGCATCCTCAATCTCGTGGAAATACTGATCTACGATAGAATCGGTCTGCAAGGTAGTCATAACTTGACGCCTCCTGTTGCTAATGAGCCAGCATGGGGACTCGTGGCTGCATTAAGCTATGATGGTACCTAATATCGCAGGGAGTTTCGGATGCGGGGGGGAATACATCCGAAAGCAAAGCGGTTTTGATTTTGAATAAACCGAATAGAAGAGGATTCAATTAATATAGGGTCTGAATATTATATAATCAACTGTTTTTTTATTTACTTACTGACGTTACGCAGCTTACCGGAAAATGCTTCATTTACCCCAATCTCTTGTACATCCCGTTTCAAGTGAATTACAAGATATAGAGTAGCTTAACTGTTTGTGTTTGGCTTAATCCATGCCGATGGCTTCTTTGGCCAGCCGGAGACAGCGCTCGACATCGTAATCGCGCAGAATGGTAATTTTCTGGGTTTCCAACGAGCCTTCGGCGTGAATGGCCAGCAGTTCGTTATAACCACCAAAAGTTGAAGCCGTCAGGTCGCGTACCAAGTTGATCGCCTTCAGCCGCGCCTCGGCATCGACGCCGCTCCCACCACCCAAGAAGTGTTCGATATAGCCCTTAGTCTCGGGATTGGCCAAGTCCTCTTCCGACGGCCCGGTGACCACCAGTCCTCCGGCGATGTCCTGGACCCAAGACGCGGCTTGGTGATAGTTATTGGCAAAGTGGAATTTAGCCAAGTTGGTGAAGACGATATTGGGCACAGCCGTACCGTTTGCCGCGATGCGGCAATCGTGGGCCGCGGCCAGGGTCAGTCCTCGGACGGTCTCGGCATAGGTGATGAGCCGGGTCAGTTTCTCGCGCACGTGGCCGGCCTTGGCGATGCCGTTGTACTGGGCTAGGAGCGCCGCCGCCCCAATAAAGAGGTCGCACAGCGGCGGTTTGTACGAGGCGGCCGTAAAGCGGTGAAATTCCACGAAGGCGTTGGCCAGCGGCCCGGCGTATTGCCACTCCCCTTTGAGGAAGACGCGCTCGTGGGGAATAAAGACATCGTCGAAGATGGTCAGCGTGTCGATCATGCGGTGCTCGGAGCTGACCGGGTGGTGGAACTTGCTCACCGGAGGCGAGCCAAAGGGGCTGGCAATTAGCTTGATCCCCGGGGTATTGACCGGTGCGGCAAAGGCAACGGCATAGGCCGCGTCCGCAGCCTTGAGCGCACGAGTCGGCAAGACGATGAGTTCATCGACGTACGGGGCGCATGTCGTATGGGCCTTGGCCCCGCGCACCACGACTCCATCGCTCCGCTCCTCGACAATGTGGACGTAGTAATCGGGGTGCGCTTGCTGCGAGGGCAAGAGGCTGCGGTCACCCTTTACGTCGGTTTGGGCCACGGCCAAGCTCAGGTCGCGCTGCTTGCACTCGCGGTGAAAGGCTTGTACGCGTGCGTTGTATTGTCCACCGGCATTTTTGTCCAAATGGTCGGAAACCAAGTCGAGGGCGAAGAGTGCATCGGTGCCAATTTCCTTGATTAGCAATACCACGCTGCTGCCCAGCCGCGTCGAACGCTCAATCATCTCGCGTCGGTTGAGCAAATCTTCGGCCTCCGTCGGCGTCTTAAAGTAGCGACTGACCGGTTCGCCCAGCTCTCCATCGCTCCAAGTCATCAGGTCGCGGTGCGCCGGGTCCTCGGCCAGTTCAAAGTCCAAGGCGACGTGATTCACCCCAATCCCTAAGTCGTCGTGCGCGGTTACATCCTCAACCCGCTCTCCCCGATGGTACACCTCGCGCCCGTCGCGCAAGCCCTCTCTAAATTCGGCCGCACTACGCAAGCCCATAAGGCCCTTTTCCCTTTCAATTTCTCAGTGGTTTACCCGTGTGCAGCATGTGCGCAATGCGCTGTCGCGTGCGCTCGGTGCCGCATAGTTGCAGAAAGACCTCGCGTTCCAAATTAAGCAAGTGGCGCACCCCTACTTTCCGGCGCGCCCCACCACCTCCCGTAAGCACCCGCGCCAGCCCGCGTCCTACGACCGCGTCGTGCTCGCTGAGCTGCCCAGCAGCCCGGCCTTCATCTAGGCGCTCGTGCAAAAGCGCCAGCCCTTCGTCTCCAGTGACCTCTACTCCATCCGGCGCATCAGCGCAGTAGCCGGCGGCGAGCAGGCTGCGCAATTTGGCTGCGGCCCGCTTTAGGAGTTGGCCTTCGGCAAAGGCAATCTCGTCCTCAGTGCCGAGGAGGCCCCACGCTCGGGCTTGGAAGGCGTTGTCGCTGAAGTTCCCGGTAAAAATCGTCTCAAACGCGGATGCTATATCGCTTGCTCCCCTCCGCGCCATCTCCATACAGCCGCCGCTGCCGGGGATCAGGCCGACCTTGGTCTCCACCAAGCCCATGCCTAGTTCAGCCGTCGCCACGCGTGCATTGGCCCCCAAGGCAAACTCGCACCCGCCTCCCAGCACCAAGCCGCGAAGGGCCGCGACGACCGGAAAAGGCGCGTAGCACAGCGCTTGCACGGCCTCTTGAAAGGCCGCGACAAACGCCTCCAGACCCGGCCAATCGCTCTCATCGACGAGCTTGGCCACGTGCTTCAAGTCGGCACCGACCGAGAACAAGCGGCCAGATCCGGCGAGCACCAAGCCGGCAAAGGGGGCCGTATCCACCGCACGATGGACAGCTTCCAGCGCCGCTGGCCCCAAGGCGTTCATCTTGCCGCTGAAAACCAGTGCCCCCAGTCCATCGTCCAACTCGACCAAGTACGCCCCAGCATTGGACCAGATGGCTCGCTCGGCAGCTAGCTTATCCCAATCGTCTGCTGGCGGTTGCCAGCTTTCGCGCCGCAACCGGGTCGGCGAGAACGCGCCCTGCTCTCCGTAGAAATGCGTTTCACCTGCGGTGAGCAATTGGGCCGCGAGATCGGGTACGCGCTGTTGGTGGGCTTCCAGAGCACTGACGACTTCTTCGACGCCGAAGAGATCCCACAACTCAAAAGGCCCTAGCGCCCAGTTAAATCCCCAACGCATAGCCTGATCGATTTGGACGATATCACCAGCTATGTCGGCGGCGTGCTCGGCGGCGTAGGCTAGCACAGCCGTGAGATGCGCCCTCCCTAGCTGGCCCCACGCGCCTGGATCCTCCCATAAGGCGCGGAGGCGGCGCACTGGGGAACGCTCGCTCAATGCCGATTCCAAGGTCTTTACCTTTTGCACGGGTCGGTACGCGAAGGTCTCCAAGTCGAGGGCCTCGATGCCCGCCTCGGCCTTGCGGTAGAACCCGGCATTGACCTTGGCCCCGAGCAAATTCTCCTCCAACATTCGCCGATAAAATGCCGGCAGAGCAAAAAGCGACCGCCACGGATCCGCCGGCAACCCCTCGTAGCTGGTCTCGGCCACATGTGCGACCGTGTCCAAGCCCACGATGTCGCAAACGCGCAAGGTCGCGCTTGGGGGCCGCCCCATCAGGGGGCCGGTCAGCGCGTCAACTTCGGCCACGTCCAACCCGTTCCGCTCCATCCTCTGCAACATGTCGCAGACCGCGAAAATCCACAGGCGATTGCCGATGAAATTAGGCGTATCCCGGCTACAGACCACGCCCTTGCCCAACTCCCCAGTGAGGAAATCCCCCATCTGCTGGACGATGGCCGGCTCGGTGTCAGGCCCGGGTATGACTTCGACCAGCTTCATGTAGCGCGGCGGATTAAAGAAATGCACCCCGAGGAAGCGGCGGCTAAACTCCGGCGACCGGCCGCGAGCCAACTCGGCGATAGATAGCCCCGAGGTATTGCTGCTAATGACCAATCCGTCGTGCAGGTACGGCTCCAGCCGAGCCAGCAACGCCCGCTTGGGCGCGTGCGCTTCTACTACGGCTTCAATAACCCAATCGGCCGCTCCAACGCAGGCTAGATCCTCCATGCTCCCCAGCTCAATGCGTTGGGCCATCTCCGCTAGATAGAAAGCGGGAGGCCGGCTCGCGAGGGCCTTCTCCAGCCCCTGACGTGCGCGGCCCGCCTCATCGCCGGCCAGCGGCAAGTCGAGGAGGCGCACCTTGTGGCCCGCACAGGCGAGCAGAGCCGCGATTTGCCCTCCCATGACCCCGGCACCGAGTACCACTACATTTTTCACGTTTTCATTCGCCATTTTTCCCTCCCGTCGGGAAGAGGGAGAGTTGATCCGGGTTTGGGGGCATCGCCCTCCCGCGCAAGAGCAGCGGCCCCTCGTGGTGCAGGGACAACCAGTGCTCGATCTCGCTCTGGCGAAACCGCACTAGCCTGCCAAATCTATAGTGGGGAATCTGGCCTCGACGAACGAAGCGATGCACAGTGGAGGGCGAACAGCGGAGATAGGCGGCGACCTCTCCGACGATCATCATCTGTTTCTGCCCCATAGCTCTGCACCCAAGTGCTCAGCAACGCAGAAGGCGGTCGGCGATAAAGAAATTGTTGTCAGTCTCTTGGATAGAAACTTCGATGTGGTACTGATAACCGCGCCGTGGGAACAGCTTCTGCAATATCTCGACTGCTTGGCCGAGGCAGTACTCAGCTACGTTTTCTACACTCGGATTTTCGCCTGGCATGACCACGACTCCCTGCGGATCGAAGAGCTTGGGATCGAGAAAGGTCGTATCCCGTGCGGAAATCAACATCTTGTGGTCCAAGAATTTGAAGATGTCCTTGAGCGCACCGAAGTCAACGGACATATCTAGTTTTGCCAGCCGCGGAAAGCACTCGGTGCGGACGACAAACGCGCCGCGCCAAGTATGCCCGTGGACGTAGGCGCATTTGCCATCGTAGTCTAGCTGCCGATGGGCGGCGTGGAACTTACCTCGGGCCTTAATGGTCTCCATGCGAGCTATCTCCCCCGACCCCTGCCAGCGCTTTCTCCAAGCGAGTGCGGTAGTACCAAGTCCCCACCGACGCGAGGGCCTGCAACGCGATGACGTAGTAGAGTGCCTTGCCAGTCGCTCGCACCCACTCTGCTGTCGAGACCGTGGTTAGGATGATGATGAGCGCGAAAGCCGCGAGTATGACCCCGGTGTTGATGCGGAGCATCTTCTGGCATAGTGCCAGTGCTTTGTGCCGGGCTGCGTTGGTGTCTTCCGCCATAAATTATCCCGTCTGCCCGGCGACCCACTCCCGGGCCAGCCGCCGGGCGCAGCGGTCCTCGTCTAATATGGATTCGAGGGAAACCGCCCCCTGCGTGCCGCAGTGCGCAAGCACGTCGCAGTTCAGGTCGGCGATATCGAGGAACCCGATTTGCCGCGCCAAAAAAGCTCCCACAGCTTCCTCATTGGCCGCGTTGAGAGCGGCTGGAAAGGTTCCGCCACTCCGACCTGCTTGGTAGCACAGATCCAGACCGGGAAAATTCGCTCTGTCCGGAGCGGCGAAACTCAGCTGGCCCACTTGCTCGAGGTCGAGGTTGTCGAGAGGCACCGCCCGCCGCTCTGGGTGGGTTAGCGCGTATTGGATCGGCAGCAGCATATCGGTCTTGCCCATGTGAGCCAACAGCGATCCATCGGCGAATTCAACCAGTGCATGCACAACGGACTGGCGGTGGACGACCACATCCACTTGTTCGACCGCCACGCCAAAGAGCCAAGCAGCCTCAATGACTTCAAAGCCCTTGTTCATCAGGGTTGCCGAATCCACGCTGATTTTGGGACCCATTTTCCAAGTGGGGTGATCGAGGGCCTGCTCTGGGGTGATGTCGCGCATTTGCTCGCGGCTGTGCCCAAAGAACGGCCCCCCAGAGGCCGTGAGGATGATCCGCTTCAGGCTTTTGCGATTTTCGCCCTTCAGGCACTGCCAAATGGCATTGGGCTCGCTGTCCAACGGCAGCACGGTCCCCCCGCCGCGCCGGGCTTGCTGCAAAATTAGCCCGCCGGCCATAACCAAGGGCTCCTTGTTGGCCATAGCCACGGTCTTGCCTTGCGCCAACGCCGCCAGCGTCGGAGCGAGGCCGATGGCACCGACGAGCCCATTGAGCACTAGATCGGCCTCCGGCATGGTGGCTAGCTCGCACAGCCCCTCTTCGCCGCAAACTACCTCGACCCGCGGCACTGTGCTCTGCACCTGTTTTCTAGCTTCGGCGTCTAGAGCGCAGATTTTTTGCGGCTGCCAGCGGCGGGCACGTGCGATCAGCTTTTCGACCTTGGTCCCACCTCCTAAGCCCACGACCTCGTACCCATCTCCCAAGTTTTCGAGGACCTTGAAACACGTGTCGCCAATGGACCCGGTGCAGCCGAGGACGACGATTTTTTTAGGGTCGTCAGCCATTTCAGTTGGGGCGAATTTAGCTGCTGTCGCCCCCTCTGCGGCCTCCGTTGCGCGGTCGACGACCGCTCCCATTGCGGGCATCGTTGTTGCGCCGGTCGCCGCGGCCCCGCTCGGTGTGGCGCACCACCTGCGTCTGGCGCACGACCACGACCTTGACTTGGCCCGCAAAGGTCAATTCGGCCTTGACGCGCTCGGCTATATCGAATGCCAGCATCTCGGCGTCTTCGTCCCCGATCTGTTCGCCGCAGACCATGACGCGAATTTCGCGGCCAGCGTTGATAGCGTACACGTCTTTAACGCCTTCAAACGAAGTCGCGATTTCTTCCAAGCGCATGATGCGGCGGGTATAGCCTTCGAGATCTTCGCGCCGCCCCCCGGGCCGTATCGACGATATGGTATCGGCCGCCTTGACCAAGAAGCAGATCGGCGATAGACGCTCGTGGTCCTCGTGGTGCTCGGCGATGACTTCCCTGACGATCGGATGCTCGTTGAATCGCTCGCTCAGCTTAATGCCCAATTCGACGTGGCCCCCTTCCATCTCCTTGCTGACGGTCTTGCCGATATCGTGCAAGAGGCCCGCCCGCTTGGCCAACGCCACATCTAATCCTACCTCGGCGGCCATCCCCCCGGACAAATGGGCGACCTCTAGGCAGTGCTGTAGGAGGTTTTGCCCAAAGCTAGCGCGATATTTGAGCATGCCCACGTAATAGGGCAAATCGGCGTGGTATTGGCGGGCCCCAATCTCGCTGAGAGCACTCTTGCCGACCTCGACCATGTCTTGGTCTAGGGCCTTGCGGCACTTCTCTACCACTTCCTCGATTCTGGTCGGAGTAAAGCCGCCACCGCCAATTAGCTGATGCATCGCACGACTGGCCACTTCGCGCCGCGCTGGATCGTAGGACGAAAGCAACACGGCGTCGGGCGTATCATCGACCACGACTTTGACTCCGGTCGCCGTCTCAAATGCGCGCACATTGCGCCCTTCCTTGCCGATGATGCGACTTTTGATTCCCTCGTTGGGCAAGGGCACGGTCGAGGTGACCAAGTGGACGGTCTCTTCAACTGCACAGCGCTGAATGGCTTGGGCGATGATTTTTTTGGCTTCTCGATCCGACTCTTCCTTCGCCTTGGTGCGCTCGCTGCGGATCATGGCCGCTGCCCGCCCGCGGACCTCGCTGGCCAGATGCTCCATCATCTGTTCGCGTGCCTCGTCTGCGGGCAGCCCACTGGCCAGCTCTAGACGTTGCTGGTACTCGGCGCGCATCTGGCCCAGTTCCCCTTCTTCTTCTTTTAAGGTCCGTTCGCGCTGGCCAATCCGCCGCTCCTGATTTTTGAGGCGGTTCCACGCCCGGCTCTGCTCTTCTTTCTGGCTATTGAGGTCGCGGACGAGCTGTGCCAAGCTCTTATCGCGACGGTTGAGATCGGCCAATTGATCTTCTAACTGGGCCTCTTGGCGGGCTTTGGTTTTATACCAGTTGTCCCACTCCTCGAGCAAGCTCAGCCGCACCGCACGCTCTTCTTCGGCCAACTGTTGCCGCACTCGGTCTTCTGCCTCTTTCTCCACTTGGGGCAGGATGCCCTTTTTTAATTGATAACTCAGCAGAAAACCCAGACCACCGCCCAAAGCGAGCAGACCTAAGCCCGCTAATGCTTGGATCGTATCTGGATATTCCATTGCAGTAAGCCTTGAAGGTCTTGAGGTTTAATTGGTACTAATATGGATAGGCAAATGCCGGTTGTGGACTCCCACTCACTACGTCTGGAGGGCGGCCTCTAGCGCCGCTTGCCGCATAGTCGCACGTTCGGCCGGGTCGCTCCAGCGCTGGGCGATCAGCGGGTCAAGCGCATCTAAGGGATCGTAGTAAAAGAAGAACTCGCCGGGCCGCACGGCCGGGCTGGTAAATACGGCGATGCCCGTCTGGCGATCGTAGTGTTCATAGGAGTGGACATCGCGCTTCCCGCCGCCGCCCATAGTGTCAAGTACAAAGGCCGGCGTGTTGAACCCCGCGGTCCACCCCCGAATCGCCTTCTCCAAGTCGATCGCCGCCGCCAAGGTGGTACGCAGCTCTTCGACCCCGCGCACCATGTCGTGGACAAAGGTGTAATACGGATGCACGTTGAGGTAGCTGAGCCGCCGCACGAGGTGCTGCATGGTGTCGACGTCGTCGTTGACGCCCTTTTGCAGGACGGTTTGGTTGCGCACCCCAATGCCGCGCTCCATCAATTCGTCGAGTGCGAAGCTGCTGATGGCCGTGATTTCGCGCGGGTGGTTGAAATGCGTGTGCAGCGCGACTTCCTTGTGGGCCTTGCGCCCCGCTTCGACAACCCGCGTTAGGGCATTAACCCACTCGCGGTCTGTGACGAGCTTCTGCGGCATAATCGCCGGAGCTTTTGTCGCATAGCGCATCCGCCGCACGTGCTCAATGTTGAGCAAGCGAGTGCCGATGTATTCGATGTGTTCGGCCTTGAGGTTGGCCACATCGCCACCGCTGATGACGATGTCTTCTAATTCGGGTCGCGAAGAGACATAGGCAAAAACCTGCTCCCACCGCTGGACAACGGCACCAAAATGCACTTTCTCCACATCCTCGGTATCCAACCCTACCGCATAGGAGCGGGTGCAGAAACGACAGTACACCGGACAGGTGTCAAGCGCCAGAAACAGCGCCCGGTCGGTGTAGCGATGCGTCAGGCCCGGCACCGGGGAATCCACTTGCTCGTACAACGAATCTAGGGCGAGTTCCGGGTGATCGGGCCGCATCCGCGACCCCATGGGCAGAAACTGAATGCGCAGCGGATCCGCGGCTGGCTCCGACCAGTCGATCAAGCTCAGCAGGTACGGAGAAATCCGCAGGCTCATCGGCGAGCGCAAAAGCCCCTGCTCGACATCGCTATAAAACGCCTCTGAAACGAGGCTGCCGAGGACCTCCCGCAGCTTCTTCAGGCTCGTCACGCTATTGCGGCTCTGAAAGCGGTGCTCGTGGAACTCATCTGCACGCAAGTCGGCATAGGCGGGAATGACGCGCCAATACTCGTCGTCGCGCAAGTCCCGGTGGGAGGTATCGAGTACCGCGCTGGTAGGTGGCGTCAGCACCTGCTCTTGAATCTCAGACATGTTCGTCCCGTGCTGCTTCAATTTTTCTTGATTAAATTGAAAAATTCCTCGCGCACTATCGGCTCGGCAAAACGGCCCCGCAGTGCCGAAGTGGTCGTCACCGCCCCGGGCCTTTCCACTCCCCGCATCTCCATGCACAAATGCCGGGCCTCCATTACGACGATGGATCCTTTGGGTGCCAGCTTGGCTTCGAGGAAGTCCACGATTTGTTCAGTGAGGCGCTCTTGGAGCTGGGGCCGGCGGGCGTAGAATTCGACGATGCGCACGATTTTGCTCAAGCCGACGATCGCGTCCCCAGGTATGTACGCTATGTGCGCCTTGCCGAAGAACGGAATCAGGTGGTGGGAACAAACCGAAAAAAACTCGATGTCCTTGACGAGCACCATGTTGCCGTAGCGATCGCTATTGGGAAAGCAGGTAATCGCCGGTTCGCCTTGGTCGCCCAGCTCCCGAAATATCTCCATGTACATCCGCCCGACGCGGTCTGGGGTGCCCCGCAAGTGCGGATCGCTCAAGTCGAGCCCCAAAACCTGCATGATCTGGGCGAAGTGCCCGGCTATTTCAGCGGCCTTGGCCTTGTTCTGGCCCCGGAGCCAGCTCGGGGCATCTCGCTCGCTAAGCGGCCCTATCGTCGCATCTTCCATCGCGTGTTTTCCTTTGCCGGCATCATAAATAGTGGGGCAAAGCCCACAGGGCTTTGCCCCACTCTACTTGAGAAAACGAAGTGCTTCAGTTGAGCGATTGCAAACAAGCCCTAATTGCCGCAAAATCCGGCAGGACCTTGGGATCGTCGGAAACCCAAGCGTAGCGGACGATCCCCTCCCCATCGACGACGAAGGCCGAGCGCTTGGCGATGCCTTTGAAGCCCAACAGATCTTCGTGCTGGGCACCGTACGCGGCAGACACCTCCTTGTTGAAATCGCTGAGCAGCGGAATCGCAATGCCTTCCTTCTCGGCCCAAGCATTGAGGCTAAACGGACTATCAACGCTGATTCCCAAAGCCTGGGCATCGAGCTCCTCGTACGCGTTGATTCCGGCGGAAATCTCGCACAACTCCTGTGTACAGACGCTGGTGAAGGCCAGCGGCACGAAGAGCAAGACGACGCTTTTGCCGGCGAAATCCCCGAGGCTTACTTCCTCCATAGCCGCATTCTTGAGCGTGAACGCGGGTGCGTTGTCTCCTACTTGAATCGCCATCTGCTAACTCCCCATCGCCTCGGCAAAGCGGCGACTGACTTCGGTCCAGTTGACGATGTCAGTCCAAGCTGCGATATAGTCGGGCCGGCGGTTTTGATAGTTGAGATAATAGGCGTGTTCCCAGACATCGATACCGAGGATGGGAACTCCGTCGCCGGTCATTAGAGGATTGTCCTGGTTGGCGGTGCTGAGGATGGCGAGCTTGCCATCCTTGACTACGACCCAAGCCCAGCCGCTGCCAAACCGGGTGGTAGCAGCTTGCACGAAGGCTTCGCGGGCTTCGTCGGCGCTACCGAATGCGGCTTCGGCCGCGGCGACGAGCTCGGCCGAAGGCTCGCCGCGCTCCCCTTCTGGGGCCATGATCTGCCAAAATAGGCTGTGGTTGGCATGACCGCCGCCGTGGTTGCGCACCGCCGTGCGGATGCTCTCGGGAACGGAGTCGAGGTCGCTGATGAGGTCTTCGACGCTTTTAGCGGCCAAGTCGTCGTGCCCTTCGAGAGCGGCGTTGAGGCTGGTCACATAAGTATTGTGGTGCTTGGTATGGTGAATCTCCATGGTGCGGGCGTCTATGACGGATTCCAGTGCGTCATAGGCATAGGGGAGATCGGGAAGGGAGTGAGCCATGGTGCAATCCTTTCGGCTTGAGGTTAAAACGCAAGGCGAAAATGCGTTAGGAGGCCGTACTGGCCTGATAGTTTTTCACTAGGGCCCGGGTTGCGTCAGCGGCTAGCTGGGCGGCGTGGCGCTTCATTGGCGGCAGCCCCCCTAGCACCTCCTCAATAGCTGCCGGCTCTAGCTGAGCTGCGTCCGCCAGTAGCAAATCTGCCAGCAACTCGGTGAGCACTGAGCCTGCCGCGACCGAAGGGGCACAACCAAAGGTCTTGCAGCTAGCGCGGACGATGCGACCGTTTTCGACGCGGGCAAAAAGCTGCATCGAATCGCCACAGGCCTGATTTTCAGCTTGCCCCGAGGCATTGGCATCGCCGATTTGCCCTGCGTTGCGGGGATGCCGATAGTGATCGAAAACCGCTGCGCTAAAGGAGGTCATCTGCTCGCTTCAACAGCTAGTAAAGAGGTCCGAGAAGTGGGTTGTATAATACTTGAGGCCACGGGGATTGTCAACCGCACATCTCCCTGAACTGCAATCTATACAACGAGTTATAGGCACAGTATTAGGCTTTGAGGCCGCCGGAACCGCAATCCCGCCAGTAAGTCCGCACCATCTGCAAGATGTCCCAGAGTATGGTATCCTTCGCTACTTGGTCGATCAACGCGTGCAGCCTCGCGGCCTTCTCAGGCTCGATCAGCCCCAGTCCGCTCATCATCGTCAGGTGATGGATCAAGCCCGTTTGCAATAACGTGCGGTTCATGTCCGAGAGGGGGATGCTGCTTTTGTTGGCGAACTCCTCTTCGAGGCCGGCATAGAGTTCGGCCAAGCTGTGGGAAAGTGTGGTCTCAACTTTGTAAATTTTTTCCATGCGCCTCTCGCCTGCGTGGGAGCCTTGCGGTTAATATACCCGGCGCGTTCCCACTGTCAACAAGGCTCGGCCCGAAAGGCGCGGTTGGTCATTTGGCGGTGATTTGGTATTTGCGGAGCAAGTGTCGAAAGCGGTCGTAGGTCAAGCCCAATTGCCGTGCCGCGTCTTTCTGCCGCCCTCCCACTTGGGCGAGTGCGCCGTTGAGCAAGCCTCGCTCGACACGAGCGACTTGCTCGTCGAAACTGCCGCCCTCGGGAAGGGCAACGCCCCTGCCGCCGCGCACTTCTGGGGGCAAGTCTTCCGCGACCACTTCGTCCCCTTGTGCAACGCAGAGGGCGCGCTCGACAGCGAATTTGAGTTCGCGTACATTGCCCGGCCAAGCATAGGTCTCTAGCGTGGCCAAAACGCCTTCGGCGAACGGGCGTCGTTCAATCGCCGGCACTTCGTCGCATAGCTGCTGAGTAAAGTAAGCAACCAAGGGCCGGATGTCTTCGGGCCGCGCCCGCAAGGGCGGTAGCTGGAGCACGCTAAACCGCAGGCGGTCGTAGAGGTCGGCGCGGAATTTCTCGCTAGCTATTTCCCGCTCCAAATCCGCGTTGGTCGCCGCCACGACGCGAACGTCAACGTGGATCGTCTGCGTCCCACCCGTGCGTTCAAATTCTTGGTATTCTATAACGCGCAATACGTTTTTTTGGAAGTCCAGCGAAGTGTTGCCGATCTCGTCGAGAAAAAGCGTACCGCCATCGGCGGCTTCAAAGCGGCCGGGGCGCATTTGGGTCGCGCCCGTAAAGGCCCCTTTCTCGTGGCCGAACAGCTCGCTCTCGAGCAGAGTATCCGACAGCGCCGCGCAGTTCATCTTGACAAAGGCCCGCTCGCGGCGGTTGCTCCCGTAGTGCAAGGCGGCGGCGATCAGCTCCTTGCCCGTGCCCCGCTCGCCGCAGATCAGCACGGGCCGCGGTATGGAGGCGATCTGTTCAACTTGCTCTAGCAGGTTCTGAATCAGAGGACTGCGGCTGACAATCTGATAGCGCTGGCCTAGCTGGGTCCGGTAAAAGGTGTTGTCGCGACCCAAGGTCTCATTCTCGGCCTTGAGGCGGGCGTTTTCGCGCAATACCGCCAACATCCGCTCGACCTTTTCCATCTCCACTTCGAGCTTGTCCTCGACGTACAAGTCCTTCTCGATAAAATCCGCCGCCCCGGCTTGCACGGCTTCGACCGCCAAGTCAACGCTTCCCTTGCCCGTGAGAATAATGACCGGCAGATCGGCCCAGTGCTTTTTGATCTCTTTCAGCACTTCGAGGCCGTTGGGCTGGCCAACTCCAAAGTCCAAATCCAGCACCACGAGTTCGACGTCCGTCGGCCTAGCGGCCAAATGACCGAGCAATCGTTGGCCATTAGAAAACGAGATGACCTCCTCCTTGCCCAAACTGCGCAGTTTCTCCGCCAACATCTCACGCAGTTCCCGTTGGTCATCGGCGATTAAGACAGCTTTCTTTTTTCTGCTCGCCATGCTCGTCCTCGTTCAATCACTGAAAGGCTAGGCCTCGCCGCCCGCGAAATTGAGCGGCAGATCGAGCCGAAAAACGGTTCCATGTCCCTTTCTGCTCTTGACGCGCAGCACACCCTGATGGGCCTGGACAATGCGGCGTGCAATGCTCAAGCCATAGCCATTGCCCCGCTCCCTAGTGGTAAATCCAGGCTCGAATATCAATTCCAAATGCTCTTCCTCAATGCCTGGCCCATCGTCCTCAACCTCAATAAAGATCAGCGATTGCTCCTCGTCGTAGCCAGCACCCAGCACCACTTGACCGCCGCGGCCTTTTTCGAGGATTTCTAAGGCGTTTAGGCAGAGGTTGGTAATGGCCTCGCGCAACATCCGCTCGTCGGCTTCCACGCGCGGCAAGCCCGCTTGGACCCGCGTCTGGATCGCGGATTTCCAAGTTTGGCGGTCAAATCCGGCGACCACTCGGCGCACCAAGCGCCCGAGATCGGTCACCGCCGGGTGGATTTTATCTGTTTTCATTGCTTCCAAGAACCCCACCCACTCGTCGTACAGGGCCTCGTATTCGCTCCCTAAGCGATTCAATTCCCCCCGCTGCGCCTCTTCGGCCTTGCGCCCCAACCCCCGCAAGCGGCTGCCGATGATCCCCATCAAGTTCTTGATGCGATGTCCCTTTGTATAAAACCCCTCGTACACCTGCTCCTTTCCCAACTCGACCATTTCCAGCGACAGACGTGCGAGGACTTGTGGAGCACTTCGCTCAAATTCCTCGCAGATGTGCTGATATTCTTGCTCTAATTCAGGGGGTTTTACGTGGCGAAAAAACAAACGAGCCAAATTTGCGTATGGCTGACTGAGCTTGGGGTCAAGCTGGATGGCGACCTTGAATTCCCCCATCGCTCCTAACACCTGGCCACCTTGCAGCAAGAGCTGGCCCAAGCTGTTGTGGCCAACTGCGGAGAGGGGATTGAGCGCCAATCCTTGGCGGAACGCCCGAATGGCTTCTCCACGCCGCTGCGGATCTTCGTTGTACTGGCTGCCGAGAGCGAAAAAGACGCTATCGAGGGCTGGGTATTCGCGCCCTTCCTCGGCCGCACGCACGATGGCCTCAAAGTGCGCCAGCGACTGCTCGCGGAACCGGGCGTTCCGCCGCCCTTGGCGCATCGCGAGCAAACCGAGTTGGTAGTGGCTTTCTAGATGCCCACTCGCCGCGGCCGCTTCCAGCGCGGCGATCGCCGCTTGCTCATCCCCCAGTTCCAAGAGACAAAGCCCTTTGCGATGCTGCAACTCCAAGTCGTCGGGCACCTGCGCTAGGCCGCGCTCGCACCACTCCAGCACCTCAGCCCAACGCGCATCTTCACAAGCCTCCACAGCGCGGTCGCACCTGTTCACGGCCTAGCCTTGCTCTCGTCGTTCTTGGCACTCCACGGCTCAGCTTCTGCCTCCTCCAGCCGATCAATCTTTTCGCTGAGAGCAATCATCACGTCCTGCACCTCAGTCAGCCGCTGCTCAACTCGCTCTAGCCGCTCGACGATCCGATCCTCTTTCTCTTGGGCTTTTTTATCCCGTCGCTTGCGGCTCGAATAATGCTTGTTGCCCCAATTGACCAATCCACTGCACAGGATGATGAGACAGACGCCAATGGCGACCAGCAAAAACCCATTCATTTGCTCCCTCCCTGTTTGAGCTATGCACGCGCCAGCCGTGAGCGCGTGCTATTGAATTGCGGCAATCCCGCCTCTGCCTGTTTGTATCAGGCACTTTCAACGCCCCGGCTCCAGTGTTTCTCGTGCGCGAAAAGCACTTCTGGAAAGCGATAGACGATCAGGCCCGAATCGGTTATTTCGACCTCGACGAACCCCCCATCGGCCAAGCGCTTGAGAATTTCCGCGGATTCCTCAACCGTCAGCCCAGTATCGGCCGCCGTTTCGGTCACTGTCAGGCGACCACCGCGCTGGCGGGCCAAGCGCACGACGCGGTTTTGCTGCCGCCGATAGCGCAGCAGATGCGCGGCCGCATCGAGTTTTTTGGCCAATATCCAGAGCAAACTGCCGAAGATGACCTGCGTGACGCCAATGGCGAAGAGATCGAAATCGCGCCCCGGACCATCGGCATCGGCACTGAGCATCTGAAATAGTCCGTAGAGCATAAATCCCAGCCCTATTGGCACGATCGGTACGGCCAGCACCTTGAGAAAAAGAGCGCCTAAACGCTTGCACCCGCTCTCGATCGCACTGCCTACCTTGAGGTTGGCTTCGTCGATGAATTTCATAGTTCACCTGCTAAAAAGCCCGCAGTATACACTGCGGGCCATAGGGTTACTTGTCTTTCTTCATCTTGCTCTTTAGAGCCTTCAACTCGTCGTCAACGCTGTGGTCGACTTCGATTTGGCGGATTTCTTTCTCAACGTCTTCCATCTCGCCCGAAATCTCCACATGCGCAGCAGCCTCCGCCTCGCTCTCTTCGACTTTCTGCTCAAAGCGTTCAAAGCTGGAAAAGGCATCCTGACCCAACCCGGAAATGCTCTGGGCCAGACGCTTGCGGGCTTGGGCGGCTTGGTGGCGGGCGACCAACGTGCCCTGCCGGGTCCGCGCTTCTTCGAGCTTGGTCTTTAGCTCGCGTAGCTGCTCGCGCAATTGCTCGGCCGTCTGCCGACTCTCCTCCACAGCCGGAGCCAAGTCCTCGGCGGCTTTGGCAAACACCGCCTTGCGCTCCAGCGCACGTCGCGCCAGTGCATCCTCGCCCGACTCCACCGCCCGTTCGGCCTTCTGCTGCCATTCGGCGACCTGGCTTTGCTTATCGTTAAACTGGCGCTCAAGCCGCTTGTGGTTGGCCACCGCCGTCCCCACTGAAGCAGTCGCCTTGCCGACCGCCTCTTCCATGTCCCGCACCATCTGGCGGATCATCTTGTCCGGCTCTTCGGCCCGGTCAAGCATCTCGTTGATATTGGACTTGAGGATATCGCTTATCCTCGCTAAGGTTCCCTTAGCCATTGTGCACCTTCCTTGATTGAGTGGAACTTATCATGCGCTATTCCTAACTTGCAAGGGCCGTGCCAAAAGTGCCAGTACGCCCATAATTTATTACAGTCCATTGTGTTATAGACAAAACATAGATCGAATTATTACTTGTTAATGGCCAGATTCGCCACTTAGATGGCGTCATTGGCCATTTTCACTCCGTTGATCACTTATTATAACAAATTTTCAAAAAGGATATTGCAATGGCCAATCCATTGGTCTTGAGTGGCTTAGTTGTCTATCTCGCGGTGATGCTGGGCATTGGCCTATATGCTGGCCGCCGCGTCCGCAACTCAACCGACTTCATCGTCGCCGGCCAACGCCTGCCCCTGTTGCTCTGCACCGCAACCCTCGCTGCGACGTGGTTTGGCGGTGGAATCTGCATTGGCGCTGCAAGTGCTGCATACAAGGGCGGCATCCTCGCGGTCATTGCCGATCCTTTTGGCGCGGCTTTGTGCCTGTTCATCGCCGGCCTCTTTTACGTCCGGCTGATGCGGCGCATGGGCTTGATGACGATTGCATCCTTTTTTAGCCGCCGCTTCGGCCCGCGGGCGGGCTTGCTAGCCAGTCTTTGTACCATTCCCGCCTATGTTGGCTGGACCGGCTCGCTCTTGTTGGCCTTTGGGCGGATCCTGCAGAGCTTGACCGGCATAGAACCCGCTGTCGGCATCTGCGCAGCCGCAGCCATCGTGCTGATCTACACTTGGGCCGGCGGCATGTGGGCCGTCACGCTGACCGACTTCGTCCAAGTGACCGTCCTCGTGCTCGGGCTGTTTATTTTGACGCCGATTCTCCTCGGCGACATGGGCGGCTGGAAGGCCCTCGTCGCCCAAATCCCGGCCTCCCGCTTCGATTTCTATCCCCGAGGTGGCACGGCCAGTTGGTTGGCCTATGCGCGCGATTGGCTGGTCATCGGCCTTGGCAACCTAGCAGGCCAAGACCTAATCCAGCGCAGTCTTTCCAGCCGCGACGAAAAGGTGGCTTACCGCAGCGCCTACCTTGCTGGACTCCTTTATATAACGGTCGGGCTATTGCCCGTTTTTCTCGGCATGGCGGGTGCGGTCGTCTTCCCGGATTTGGCCGATCCCGATCTAGTTATGATGGCCCTAGCACTAGAGTACCTTCCGGATCTGGCCTTGATCCTCTTTATGGGTGCCCTCGTCTCGGCCCTCCTGTCCAGCGCCGACAGTGCTCTCCTCGCTCCAGCGAGCGTCATTGGCTGGGATCTCTTGCGTTACTTCAAACCTGCTGCCGAAGAGCGGTCGTCGCTGCGCGTGACGCGCTTGTCCGTCCTCTTCTTGGGCGCGGTATCGCTCCTGCTAGCTCTGCGGACCGCTTCGGTTTACGACTTGATGGTCAACTCTTGGTCCGTGCTCCTCGCCTCGCTATTCGTCCCGCTAACCGCTGGCTTGTGGTGGCCCAAGAGCAACGGCCCTGGGGCCCTAGCCTCCATAGGGGTCGGTCTGTGCGCTTGGCAGGTTCTGAGGATGCTCTCCGCGGATTTGCCAGCCGACCTTTTGGCCGTGCCCTTTTCCGCCCTCGCCTTAGTAATCGTCAGCTTACTAACCCAAAAAAAGGCTCCGCCGCAGCCCTTACTCAATGCCGAGGGGCGCCCCCTAGCCTATAAAAACCGCTTGGGCATTTAATCCAAACGCGCTTGACAGACAGAAGCGCACGCTTAACTTGTTGACAACCTACCACGACCCCCTTAAAGAGGAACTTGACCATGAAGATGTACATTGCCGGAGAATGGGTTGACAAAGCCGAGACCATGGACGTCGTCAACCCCTATGATGGCTCGGTCATCGACACCGTCCCGAGAGGCGACGCCGCAGACATTGAGCGCGCCATTGACTCGGCCGAGCGCGGTGCCAAGGTCATGGCCGCAATGAGTGCCTATGATCGCTACCAGATCATCCATCGAGCGGCCGATCTAATGCTAGAGCGGCTCGACGACCTAGGGCGCACGATTACCCTCGAAGAGGGCAAAGTGCTCGCCGAGGGCATAGGCGAGGCGTCCCGTGCCCAAGAGACCATCGTCCTCTCTGCCGAGGAAGCCAAGCGCCTGACTGGCGAAACGCTCGACCTGAGCGGAGCTTCTAACGGGGCGGGCAAATTCGGCTTTACGCTGCGGGTCCCCTGTGGCGTGGTGGCCGCTATTACGCCCTTTAACTTCCCGCTCAACCTCGTCTGCCACAAAGTGGGCCCTGCTCTGGCCGCCGGCAACGCAATTGTCGTCAAGCCTGCCAGCGACACCCCGCTTTCGGCACTCAAACTGACCGAGATTTTTCTCGACGCGGGCCTGCCGGAGGAAGCCATTCAATGCGTCACGGGTTCGGGCGGCGTCATTGGCGATGCGATCAGTTCCAATCCCAAGGTCCGCAAAATCAGCTTCACGGGCAGCCGCGATGTCGGCGAACACATCTGTAAGGTCGCTGGCCTGAAGAAAGTGACCATGGAGCTAGGTTCCAACTCCCCGCTGATCGTCATGCCGGACGCCGATCTCGAAAAGGTCGCCGCCGCCACCGCCAATACCGGCTTTGCCAACGCTGGCCAAGTCTGCATCTCGACTCAGCGGGTATTCGCCAGCAGCGAGGTGTACGGGGATTTTATAGACGCCCTGAAACCCGAGGTCGAATCCCTGACGACCGGCAATCCCCTCGACGACAGCGTCAAGATGGGGCCTATGATCCGCGTCCAAGACGCCGAGCGCGTTGAGTCTTGGGTGCAGGAAGCCGTTGGGGCTGGAGCCAGCATCGTCACCGGCGGGACCCGCGAGGGCACGATGTACGCCCCGACCATCCTAGCCGATGTAGCACCGGAGATGAAAGTCTCCTGCGACGAGATTTTTGGCCCAGCACTCGGCATCAGCCGGATCGACGATATCGACCAAGCCATCGCCATGGCCAACGATACCAACTATGGTCTCAGCGCCGCAATTTTCACCGAGAATCTCAACTGGGCCCTTCAGTTTGCCCAGCAGGTGCAATCGGGCAACATTCACATCAACTGGGGCACTCAGTGGCGCGCCGATCTGATGCCCTATGGCGGCCTCAAGGAAAGCGGCATGGGCAAGGAGGGGCCCCGATACGCGGTCGAGGAAATGACCGAAACTAAGCTGGTCGTCATTCATTAAAAACCTCTGGCCAAAAAGGGGGGGACGCACCGGCTGGGGCCGGGCGTCCCCCTTTTCTATTTTGTATCCCTATCCAGCGACTCCAGAAACGCGGCGCGGATCTGCCGCGTAATCGAACCCGGTGTACCATCGCCGATAACGGCGGCATCGATTTTTACCACCGGCATCGCCTCAAGCGTAGTACCGGCGATAAAAACCTCGTCGGCTTCCTTAAATTGGTCCAGTGTGCAAAACTCTTCGTCGATGAGTATGCCGAGCTTGCAAGCCAAACCGAGGAGAATTCCTCTGGTGATACTCGGCAGGATGTGGGGACCAATAGGCGCGGTACACAATCGCCCGGCCCGTACGCAGAAAGCACTGGTCGAAGCTCCTTCGGTGACCCGGCCTTCCGCATCGACCAGCAGCGCCTCAAAGGCCCCTGCTTGCGCCGCCGACTGTTTGGCCAAAATGTTGGGCAGTAAGGCGATGCTCTTGATATCGCAGCACTTCCAGCGCAAGTCTTTGGTGCTAATGACCTCGACGCCGCGTGTATAGGCGTCCTGCGGCAGGCGACGCAACTCCTTAAACGTCATTACGACGGTGGGCGCGACCGGGACAGCGGGAAACTCGTGCCGCCTTGGGGCGACCCCGCGCGTAACTTGGATATAGACTAAAGTCTCGCCAAAATCGCTCCGCTCGATGCCTTCCATCAGCTTGGCCCTAAGGCCATACTTGCGGATATCCAACGGCAAGTGCAGTGCTTCTAGGTTGCCCTGGAGGCGCACCAAGTGCGGCTCTAAGGCATAGGGGCACCCGCCGTAGGTGGCAACGACCTCATAGACCCCATCGGCGAACTGATAGCCCCGGTCCTCAATCGACACCATGGCTTGGGCCAGTGGACAGAAGCGGCCGTTGACATAGGCGACTTCGGGCATCGCCCCCTCGCTAGCGTTTGGCGAGGGCCTGCCACAGGGCCCGATAATAGCGCATCAGGCGCAGAGGCTCTGAGCTTTCGGGGATTTCGGCGAGGCAATAACCTGCGTACCCGCTCTGTCGCAGCAGGGCAAAGAGCCGCTCCCAAGGGTAATCGCTCCACAACTCGGTAATGTGGACCAAGGCCATGGCGTCCTGCAAGGAGGCGAAACTGCCGTCGATGGAGCCGTCGACTAGGTCCGTGGCATTGGAATTCCAACAGACGAAGACATTGTCGTGGTCGGCGTAGTCGATGATCTTGCGGATGTTGGCTGGATCCGAGGTCGTGCGGCCGTGGACCTCCAAGCGAATCTGCACCCCTAGGTCGCGGGCAAATTCGCCGCACTCGCGCAAGCTGACGCCGATCTGCTCCAAGGTCTGCTCAATGGGGATCCCCTCATCTACGTGGACGTTGTTGGGACGCACCTTGACGCCGCCGACTCCGAGATCGCGGGCCAAGCGCACGTATTCTTTAGTCCCGTCAATGTGACTTCGCAGCACCAGCGGATCGACGGCGTCGTATTCAAAGGCACTGCCCAATCCTACCAGTTCGACCGCCGAGTCGGCAAAGCGCCTCTTGACCTCGGCCCGCTCAGCCGAGCTGAGCGCCACTTCGACTCCGTGGGCATGCGTGGTCCGCAGTTCAACTCCGGCAAAGCCGGTCTCTTCGCAATGGGCAATCAGCGTCTCTAAATCCCAATCGCGGCCCAAGTTGTAGGTCACCATACCGAGCTTCACGTTGCATTCCTCCCCGTTTGATCGCCGGCAAAGAGCTCCCGGCGAAAGAGTGCCTTTTGTTGTTGGAGATATTCGCCCTTGCTCATGTTGGGCGCATGGGTTTGCAGGATGCCCCGGGCCGCAGACGCATCGCCGTACAGCAGATCGATGGCCATCATGGCCAAGACCTTGGCCGGGGCGAGGTACCCAGCGGCAGGATCGGCAATCCTCCAATCGGGTCCGTGGATTGCGCCGCTAGCTCCGGTCATGGCCGGGTGCAGCACGGGCATGATCTGACTGAGGTCGCCAGCGTCGGTGGAGCCGCCGCCGTGCGGGTAATCCCGGTACTGATCGGGGCCGAAAATCCGCGCGGCGTTGCTCTTAAAAAGCTGCCCTAAGTCGGGGTCATTGCACAGGGGCAGGTATCCGGGCACGGTTTCGATTTCAACCGAACAGCCGAGGGCGACTGCTGCGCCCCGCAGCGCCCGATCAACCTTGTATGACGCATCGAGCATGGCCTCAGAGGTGCGGGCGCGGACGTAGGTTTCCAGCCGCACCTCGGCCGGGATGATATTGACCAGATCGCCCCCTTTCGTGATGATCGGATGCACCCGTACGCAGTCCTCGTCGCGGAAAGTCTCGCGCTGGGCGTCAATCGCGCTGAGGGCGAGCGTCGCCGCGCTGAGCGCGTTGACGCCCTTGTCCGGCGCACCCCCGGCGTGGGCGGCCCGGCCAATGAAACGCACGTTCTTGGCCAAGAAGCCATTGGACGAACAGGCGATGCCCACCGCACCCTCGGTTTGGACCGAACTGCTGGTGTGGATCATCACGGCCATATCTACGTCGTCGAAGTGACCCAACTCGACCAGCTCGGGCTTGCCCCCTAAAAACGCGATCTTGCCTTCCTCGACAAGTCCTAAGCGGTAGTCTATCTCGACGTACTCTTCTGCGGGCACGGCGAAAAACGCAATTTCCCCGGCCAGCTCCTCGGCGACGCCGGCCTCTACAAGCCCATAGGCGGCCCCTACCATCCCGGCGATCTGGGCATTGTGGCCACAGGCGTGTGCCGCCCCGGTCGCCGGGTCGGCGCGCGGATGATCGGGCACGATGAGCGCGTCAAGCTCGCCCATCAGCGCCACAATCGGCCCGGATTGCCGCCCTTTGAGCCGAGCCTTCACGCCAGTCAGCGCCAGTTCCCGCTCGTACTGCAACCCGAGATCGGCAAAACTTTCGCAGACGCGGCAGGCTGTCTGATCCTCCTTAAAGCCCAATTCGGGTTGGTCCATAATGGCTTCTCCCAGCCCGATGATCTGTTCGCTCTGCCGATCAATGGCCGCGCAGACTGCGGCCTTTAATTCCTCTTTGCTCCGCATAAATCTCCGTCTTTTTAGGTCGGCCAGTATAGCGGACTTCCATGGGGTTGTCAAGCAATTCTCCGGCTTGCGCAGGTCTAGCGCACCCCTTAGTTTTTTTACAACGCGACCTTTGCCCGGCCCCAAACTCGCCCAGAGCCACTGCATTGTACAAAATTCTGATCATCGACCGCAATGCCATATTCGGCGCCACCCTCGCCGGGCTGCTCGAGCGGGCCGGTTGTCAGGTCAAAGTCGCCAATCAACTGGCCGATGGACTCGACCATTACCTACTCAACGCCCCCGACTTAGTCCTCCTCGGCGTCGAGGTTGACGACCCTACCCCTTTTGTCTCAGCGAGTCGCTTGCTCGACAGCACTAAGGTCATCGCCTTCCTGCCGCGCCAAAGGCGCTCATCCGACGACCTGCAGGAGGTGCTACAAGCCCTCAAGGGCTGCCCCATTTTTTACAAGCCCTTTCGCACCGAGGACGTCCTCGCCGCCATCGCCGCAGAATTAGTGCCGCACGAGACCTAAGCCTCAGCCGTGCGGCAACACCCCGATGTCCTCGCCGCGCTGATAGCTAAGCGCATCGACGATCATCCGCACGATGTCGCAACTGGGGCTGAATCCTAAGTATTCCTCGGCCTTGCGCAGGTTGAATTCGTAAAAGGTGGGAGTGGCCTTTACAGCCGCTTCGACGTGGGGCATGTTGCGCAATTCGGCGAGCCGGTAACTAACCTCGTCCCAAGTGAAAGGGCGCGGCCCAGCTAGCTGGAAGGTCTCGCCCAACGCCCTTTCTTTACCCAAGGCGCAGAGGCAGCCATGCACGATGTCGCGCACATCGGCGATGTGCTTTTTGAAGGGACGGTCGCGCTGGTCTTTTAGCAGTACCGCGCACTCCTCGCCCTGCCACAGAGCGGCCAGTTCCGGGTGCATCTCCTTCATCTTGCTCAGGTAGAACTGCGGGAACTGCAAAATTTCGTCGGCCGCCCAAACCATGGCAAAACGCAGGATCGTCGTCGGCACTTGGTAGCCCTGCCAGTAGCCGTTGCACAATTCCTCGCCTAACGCCTTAGTCAAGGCATACGCTCCCTTGGGCACGCGCGGCGTCTGTTCGTCAATGGGCGCACTCATGCCGCCGGGGACGTACTTGTCGTAGAGCGCGTCCGAGCTGGCGAACAGGAATTGACCCACCTCCTTCTCTCGGCGCACGGCTTCCAACATGTTGAAGGTGCCGCGCACGTTGATCTCAAAGAACTCCTCGTCGGTAAAGGGGCCACCGCCCTGAAAGGCCGCTCCCAAGTGATAGACGGCCTCAACCCCCGCGACCGCCTGCTCGACTGCGGCCGGCTCGGTCAAACTCCCCTCGACGAGTTCGACCTGCATCTTCTCGAGGTTTTCCACTCGCGGATCTCGGGGCCAGACCAACCCGCGCAGATGGTGCCCGCGCTCGACGAGCTGTTTGGCCAAGTTGGCACCAATGCGGCCGGTAATGCCAGTAATCAATATCCTCACGCAAACCTTCCAGTTGAATTGCCCACAACAAACCGCACTGCACCGCCGCTGGCAACCCCAACGCAGTGAGAAAGAAGGCTGGAAAAGATGACGGCCTGTTTTATATTTAAGAATAGCACTGCTCGGGTTGGTCTTTGGCTTGACGCCTCACAACGAAGATGTCACCTGCTCAACTTCGCATTCTGGTCCCCCTCGAAAACCCGCACCAAGAGCACAATCTCGTCGACTTGGCTGCGACCTTGGCCCCTTCGCCTTGGGGCGAGCTGCACTTGACCCACATCCTGACGCCCGACGCTGCGCCCCTGTCCGACATAAAACAGGCACTCCAAGTTTTGGCCGACCAGGCTATGGCCCACGACATCGGTGCTATCGCGCATTTGGAAAAAGACGAGGACGTGACGAGCGGAATTCAGCGGGCCGTTCGCCGCTGGAGCTGCAACATGATGCTCATGGCCTGGAAAGCCAATGTCGAGCGCGATGCGATCCTATCCGCACCCAATCGCGCCCTGACCAAGGCCATCGACGTGGACACCTTGATTTTTAAGGAAAAGAAAAGCGGGCCGGTGCGCCGGATTCTCGTGCCCTTCGGCGGCGGCAATCACGCGCTGGTGGGCGTGCAAATCGCCTACGATCTGGCCCAGACTTGGGGCGCTGAACTGGAAATTCTCCGCATCGTCCGCGACACCCGCGATCCCTCCGACCCAATCCTCCAGCGCTACTGTTCGCAGCTAGCCACAGATACGCGCTTGCAGCTAGATCTGCTAAAGATCGACGCACCTTTGACTATGGTCCCAGCCGTCGATGTAGTCCCGGCCATCGTCGCAAGGGCGCAAGACCACGATTTGATCGTACTCGGCGCCTCAAACGACTGGCGCCAAGAGGAACACCTCGCCGGCTCCATCCCAGACGGGATTGCCTATCAGGTGCCTTGTTCGGTGCTCATGGTTCGCTCGGCCGCGGCCAACGATTTGCAGCTAAGTCGCATTTTCTGGGAGCACACCATCCGCTTGGACCTCGCCCCCAAAGACAAGTGGGACGCCATTGCCCAGATGGTTGATGCGTTAATAGAAGAAAAGCAAATCCCCGCCAGCGAACGCCACACCGTGCTCGAGGCCGCGCTCGACCGCGAGCGCAAAGGCTCAACCTCGTTGGGACACGGCACCGCCATTCCCCATGCGCCCATCCCCGATCTAGACGGGATCATCGGCTGCTTGGGGATTTGCCGGCAGGGCATCAACTTTGAAGGCCCTACCCCCGAGCCGGTACACTTCATTTTTCTGCTGTTGACCCCGGAACAAAACTACCGCAGCTACATCCCAATCCTCGCCCAGATCGCAACCCTGATGCACGCCGACACCACCCACCGCGACATGCTCGCCTCGCAGACGCCGGCGGAAATAACCGCCGTCCTCAAGCGCCTGCCGCAACGGCGCCGCTAAACCCCCTCGGACCGGCTGACAAAATAGTCGCAATGCGGCATGAGTGCGCACTCGTCGCACCGGGGCTTGCGCGCCTTGCACACATAGCGGCCGTGCAAGACCACGCGCTGTCCAAAAGCCGTCCACTCCTCGGCCGGCAGCAGCTGCGCCAAGGCCATTTCGACCTTGACCGGATCCGTTTCTGCGGTCAACCCCACCCGCCGACTCACCCGCCCCACGTGCGTATCTACGACGATGCCGGGCACGCCATACACATTGCCGAGGATGACATTGGCACTCTTGCGGCCAATGCCAGGCAAGCGGGTCAAGGCGTCCATTTGTCCGGGGACTTGGCCGTCGTGCTCGGCGATGAGCATCGCCATGGCTGCGCGGATGTTTTTGGCCTTTTGCCGGTAGAAGCCGGTCGAGCGGATATCCCCCTCTAGCTCCTCGGCCTCCACCTGTACGTAGTCGGCTGCACACTGATATTTTTTGAATAGTACTGCGGTGACTTCGTTGACCTTGACATCCGTGCTCTGCGCCGCCAGCACGGTCGCCACCATCAACTCCAAGGCATTGCTGTAATTGAGTTCCACTCTCGGCTCGGGAATGGTCTTCTTTAATTTTCTACAGACGATCTGTGCCCGCTCGACTTGGCGCTCCCTCACTTCGACTTCCTTCTTCAGCGCCGAGACGGCTGGGATACCTCAACGCCGGTGCCGGCTCCGCGTACGCGCCGGCCCCACAGGTGGACGCGGCCCTTCCAGCGAAAAATCCCTAGGCATCCCAAGCTGCCGACCAAAACTACGTGCAAGGGCTGCAACAAGGCCCAAAGAGGAAAATAGCGGCGCAACTCGCGCCGGCCCGATAGCACCATCCCGCCGTTAAATACACCCCACTCGCCCCACACTTTCACCCCCACCGCGCCCAAGGCCCACAGGGGATCCAGTGAGCCGATCCAGCACAGCAAGGGTGCCATGAGTATCGCCCAGCTCAAAGCGTATGCAAGCAGCATATAGCCGAAAAAGAGCGGATCTAAGCGGGCGAGGGTCGGGGCATTGGAGGCCCAGCGGCTGCGCTGGCCGAATAACCCGCCCCAAGACCCGGCCACTGGGTGCCGCACAAAGGTCGTTGGCTGGTTGGCAAAGACAATGGACCACCGGCCTGAGCGGCGCATGGTCTGCATGAGCAGCACATCGTCTCCAGAAGCCCGGTGCATGACTTTTTCATAGCCGCCAACGTCGAAAAACGCCTCCCGCAAAAAGGCCAAATTCTGCCCGGAAGCCGCCATGGGATGGCCCCACCCGGCACTGCCCCATATACAAGCCATCAAGCAGGTGAAGTCAACGGCCTCGTATCCTTGGCGCCATCCCTTGATCTGGGACGGCGAGCCAATTTGCGAAAAGCCGATGACCATGCCCACCCCGTCGTCAAAGTGCGACACCATGCCGCGGATCCATCCCGGAGCGACCTCGCAGTCGGCATCCGTAGTGAGAATCACCTCCCCCCGCGCTCTGGTGATCCCCAAGCTGAGCGCGGCCTTCTTGGAACCCGACCCTTGGGTGCGCAGCAAGCGCACGGACGCAGTTTCCCCGCTGAACTCGCGCACAATGTGGCCCGTGCCGTCGGTGGAGCCGTCGTCAACCACGATGATTTCGTAGCGTTCTGGGGGATAATCCTGCGCCAGCAGGGCGCGCAGGCAGCAGGCGATGTGCGCGGCTTCGTCGCGGGCGGCGACGACCACCGAGGCCAAGGGGACGAGCTCGGCGTGGACCTTGCCGCGATGGCGGAGCATACCAGCGATGAACCAACAAGCCCCGAGCAAGTAGGCCAGCGCACAGAACGCCAAGAGGAGTTCGGGTGCGTACAGCGCGGGCATTAGCCCTTGATTTCCTTGATCAGCGAGAACATGCCTCGATAGCCTTCGGAACAGTTGCGGCACATGTCAAAGCTGTTGCGGTCGGCGAGGACCTGACCGCGAAAGTCCATATAGGCCCGGCTGCGCCAAATCTCGTCAAAAGAACGGCCGTCAAAGGCCTGCCCCATGGCAAAGTCGACGTCCTTGTCAAAACAGCAGGGCGCGACCGCTCCGTCCCAATTGACCATCGAGCTGTACCACAGCACTTTGCAACCCCGCGCCGGCTGCCCCTTGACCACCAACTCGTCCTCTGCGCGCTCGTAGCGGCTGTACTGTTCGTCCTCAGGCAAGAATTCCTCGGCGTCCGCCTCTGTGTAAATTTGGGCAGTTTTGACCAAAAATTTATCGACGTGCAAGTCCTTGGCCAGCGCTTCGGCCGTGGCCAGATCGCGCTCGTTGTGCTTCATGACGATGAACTGCAAGTTGATCAGGGGCGTCTGCGATCCCAGTGCCTCTTTGGCCGCGACCAGCAGGCGGACCCCGGAGAAGACGCGCTCGATCTGACCGCCGACCCGGTACCGTTCGTACGTGGCTTGGTCAACCCCATCCAACGAGACGATCATCTCGTCCAGCCCAGACTCGACAATGGCCTGCGCTTGCTCCGGGCTGCGGACGAAGTGGCCGTTGGTGCTGGTGAAGGTGAAGATGCCGCGGTCGCTGGCGTAGCGCACCATCTGGTTGAAGCACTTGTTGATATACGGCTCGCCCTGGTTCCACATCATCATCATAAAGACCTCGTCGCCGAGCTCGTCAACCAGCTTTTTGAAGTCCTCCAAGCCCATCGTGCCCCGGGGGCGGCGCATCTGGCCGTTGCCCGAGGGGCACAAGGGGCACTTGAGGTTGCAGAAATTGGTCGGCTCGACCATGAGCATAAAAGGACGCCCCCACACGATGGGCCGGCGGGTCATCCACGACAGCCCCATGGAGGCCAAAACAGCGAAAAAATTGACCAGCCGCTTCCAAGAAAATGCACGGGCGTAGCGCCGAACATAGCGCGGCAGTGCTTTGGGCGTGATTAGATAGGCCAAATCAGCTCCTTTATCAAGTTTTCCAGCGAAACCATCCCCAACGGCCGAGGATCGTAAAAATCAGCGCGTATGGAATATATAAAACTTCTGCTAGCGGCAAATAGCGCAGGAGCGCACGCTCCTCGGGCGCGGCCATCCGCACGAGCAGCAAAAAGTCAACGGCCCAGCGCATAAGCCACACACCCGCGACCCAGCCATCCCAGCTTTGGGTCCACAGCATCTGCACCAGCCCCCAAGCGAGAAAGCCGTGGAACAAATAGACGCCTACGGCCAAATAGAATGCGCGGCCCTTGTAGTGGCCTCCTTTGGCTGCGTGCCGCAGCTTTTGTTGGATCGCGTCCGCGAGCTTAGCTGGCGGCGGCTGCGAGAGGACGACCGCTCGGCGGTTAAATGCCATAGCCCACCGGCCTTGGGCACCCACTAGGCGCATGAAGTACACATCGTCGCCCCCGATCAGATGCCCGATTTGCGCAAAGCCACCCAGCTCGTCGTACACTTGGCGGCGGTAGCCCAAATTGCGGCCCGTACACGACAGCGGGTGCCCCATGCCAAAGCTGCCCGCCCCCAGCGCCCCGACCCCGATATTGTCCACGGCCAAAATTTTCGCCAGTGCGCCAGAGACCGGATCGGGCCGTGCGTATCCGGCCACTAAGCCGACCCCCGGCGCAAAGTGCGCCACCATTGAGCGCACCCAATCTGCGGGCGGGCGGCAATCGGCATCGGTAAAGAGCAAGATCTCCCCGCTGCTCGCTGCAATCCCCTCGGCCAACGCGCTTTTCTTTGGGCACTTAAACCGCCCGTCCGGCGCGGCCTGCACCCCCTTGAGCGCCGGCCAAGTCGCCGCCTTTGCGGCTATGATTTCCCAAGTTCGGTCGCGCGAGCGGTCGTCCACGGCGATCACTTCAAACGCTCCCTTGTAATCCTGGCGGGCGAGCGCGTCCAAGCAGTGCGACAAGGTCGCCTCCTCGTCGCGCGCGGCGACGATGGCGCTGACCGAGGGCCGATCGCTGACTAGGGCCGGGCCCGAGTGCCGCCCGCTCAAGCCGCGCCACAGCCACAGGACGCTGCCCACGTAGATCGCGCCGCTCAAGAGCAAACCCGCCTTTTGCAGCTCCACAAGCTCCATAAGGCGGCCTTAGAAGTAGTGGAAGCGCAAGTCAAAGCGCAGGTGTTGCTGGCGGCCATCTCCGTAGCCAGAGCGCCACGCCAGCGGCACGGCCGGGCCCCAAGCCGGGGGCAGCGGCACGCCTTGGCCCCACTCCTGCGCGTATTCGGCCTCTAGCTGGAGATGGAGCAAAATCCGCCAATTTAGGCCGACCGTCAGTGCGGTGCGCCGCACTCGGTGCCCGTCGAGGAATTGCTTGGTCTCGCGCTCGTCCCCCGGCCTCCAGCCATAGTGCATATCGCCGCCGACATTGCGAATGGTGCCGTCCGCCCCTAACTCGTTCTCGCCGTGGCGGCTGCGCGTGACATGTACCGCAAACTCCACGTCTCGGACCGCTCGCTTGGTCAGACCCAATTGCCATTGGTCGCTGTTGGGCGCGAGGCTGTGCCCCAGCGGGGAGTCAAAGTGGCGAAAGGTGTTAATGGGAAACCGATGCGAGTAAAGCCAAGGTTCGATGCGCACGTATTCGGCCCGCAGCTCGGCATCGGCCAACCCCAGCGGATCGACCCAGAGCATCCCGGCCTGCAAGGAAAACTTGTTGGCAAAATCGTCGGAAAAGATGCGGGCCTTCTTCAGGTCATCGACCACGTACGCCAGATAATAGCGCCGCCCGCGCCCCGGATGGATGTCTAAGTCAATGCCCATCAGGAGATTGTCCTTGTCGCCTAGGTGGCTCTGGGCGGCCCAGTAAAACATCAGGGGGTTGACGTAGCTAGGCTCTAGCCCTCGATCGCCGTACACTACCACTTCCTGAAAACCCAAGTCGAGCCAAGGAGCCAGCGCGACCTCCAAGCGGTGGGCCGCCAAGTACTTTTGGCGCTCCAACAGGCGCACATTAGTCGGGCCGTTGACTACATACGTGGCTGCTGAATCGGCCGTCCCCGCGCAAAGGGGCGAGTCGGGCCGGGCGGGACACGGGCGGAGTTCGGCCGAGATGCTGACCAGCTTAAAGGCCCCAAACTGCGACTGCAAGCGGATCATGTTAAACGACGGCGCGTTGTTGCTCAGTCCCAAATTTTGCTCCGGGGCCGGCCCCCACAAGGCCTCGTCTTTGCCCAATTGCACATCCACCGGCCCCACCGCGAACTTGACGTACGCGGTGCCCTCGTGAAAATCGGCCACCTCGCCCTTTAGCTGGGGCAGGTCAATCCGCCGCTCGTATAGATCGTGGCGACGGACGTAATGGCGCGAACCTTGCTCTCGCACCTGTTCAAAAGCCATGCGGAAGCCCACGCTGCGGCCTAGGTGCCCGCGGACGATGCCGCCGCCGCGATGGCGGTACACCACTTCGGCCGCCGACCGCCCCCGGCCGCTAAAGCGATCGGTTTGTTGGCGGGCGAGAACGTCGGCGAAAACGGCCCCCCCGTGGGCGCGATAGTGAAACATGGCTCGCCCGCGTGCAAACTCGCCGCGCAACAAGTCCAATTCGCCCAATTCAATCGGCGAGAGCTCGGGGCGATATTTTTTGTTAACTGCGTCAAGTAGTTCTATTATTTTATTGCGGCTGTATGGTTTAATGCCATCTGCGACGCCGTTGGCTCGTCCTTGGGCCTCGAGCCGTTCGACAAAGCGATACACCCAGTGCTGCAAAGGCACGTAAACCGACGAATCCGCTCCGGCCGCGACCGTGCCCAACGCAATCAACAAGCCCAGTAGAGCCTGTGTTGACAGCACTCCCAAGGGCTTGTATATTAAACATTTACGTCTTTTTTCATCCATCGCTTGAAAGCCGGAAATCCCATGCCTACTATCGCCGATGTCCACGCCCGCGAAATCCTCGACTCGCGCGGCAATCCCACCGTCGAAGTCGATGTGCGCCTCGCAGACGGCCATCTCGGACGGGCGGCAGTGCCTTCGGGGGCTTCCACCGGCCAACACGAAGCCGTAGAGCTGCGCGACGACGACTCGGCCCGCTATCTCGGCAAGGGCACCCGCAAAGCCGTAGCCAATGTCCGCCAAGAGATTGCGCCAGTGCTCAAGGGCTTAGACGCGACCGAGCAAAATCAGATCGACCAAGCGATGATCGACCTCGACGGCACCCCCAACAAGGCCCGCTTGGGTGCCAACGCCATACTCGGCGCATCGCTGGCCTGCGCCAAAGCGGCCGCCCAATTTTGCGGCCTTCCCCTCTATCGCTACCTCGGCGGCCCCGCAGCCCACACCCTGCCAGTGCCCATGCTGAACATCCTCAACGGCGGCACTCACTCCGACAACAACGTCGATCTGCAAGAATTCATGGTCATGCCCGTTGGGGCGCGCTCTTTTGGCCAAGCACTGCGAATGGGGGCCGAAGTATTTCACCACCTAAAAGCCGTGCTAAAAGAGCAAAAGCGCCACACGGCCGTCGGCGACGAGGGCGGCTTTGCCCCAGACCTCGACTCCAACGACGAGGCCCTCGACATCATTGTCGAAGCCATCCAGCGCGGCGGTTATCAACCGGGCGAGGACGTGCTGCTGGCCCTCGACGCGGCCGCCAGCGAGCTGTTCGCCGAGGGCAAATACACCTTGCACTGGTCTTCGGGCCAAGAGCGCAGCGCCGAAGACATGGTTGCTTTGTACGCCGAACTGGCCGACCGCTATCCCATCGTCTCCATCGAAGACGGCATCGACGAGAACGATTGGGGCGGCTGGGCGCAGCTAACCGCGGCCTTGGGCGACAGCGTACAGCTAGTGGGCGACGATCTTTTCGCGACCAATGCCGAGCGGCTCAAGCGCGGCATTCAAAAGGGCGTCGCCAACTCCATCCTCGTAAAGGTCAACCAGATCGGCACCCTGAGCGAGACCCTCGCCGCCATTGAGCTGGCCAAGCGAGCGGGCTACACGGCCGTCATTTCGCACCGCTCGGGCGAAACCGAAGACACGACCATTGCCGACATTGCCGTGGCGACCAATGCCGGCCAGATCAAAACCGGATCGGCCTCGCGCACCGACCGCGTGGCCAAGTACAACCAACTTCTGCGCATTGAGGAAAGCCTCGGACAACAAGCGCTCTACCCGCAACGGGCCGCCTTTTACAACCTAGGCCGCGGATAGTCTGCCCTTGGCCAACACCGCGACTGCGTGCATCAGCCGCTGCCCCAAGAGCGCGGCCGCCAAAAGGGCCGCTCCTTGCCCGGCCGGCAGAACAGCCGCCAAGCTCAGGGCGATGACCAGCCCCAAATCGTCTAGCTCCAAAAGCTGCCTCGGCCCTACGCCGGTGCGCTGCTGCACAGCGCGGTCGAGCAGTTTCCCCATTCCCTGCCACGCCCCCAAACGCATTCCTGGCACCACGGCGATCAAGGCCAAGAGGACCCAAACTCCAAACGCGAGTTCAAAGCCGCCCTCGACGAGCGCCGCCCCGAGCGCCCATCCCGCGACCCCGGGCAACACCGTCCGCACCATGTCTTGGCCCTGCTCCAAGGCGCACAAAATATCCAAGCGGCGCATCGTCGCATTGACCAACCAAATTCCAGCCACAGCCCCCACCCACAGGGGCTCCAAGCCCAGCGCACCGGCCATGCCGCTGCCCAGCAGAAGCCCGGCGGCTATCATATAGTACAAGTATCCCCTACTAACGCCGCGGGTCGCCAAGTCCACAATCAAGCCGACCAAAGCACCCAATACTAGGCACGACCCGCATTCTGCCCATGTCCCCTCGACGACGACCGGTGGAAAACCCAGCGGCAGGCGCACCACAAATCCTCCGGGGCGTAGCTGCATAAGTCCCACGCCGGCCAAGAGCAAGCCGGCCAGCGAGCTAGCCGAGGGCAACCAACCAGTGCCCTTTTTCTTTTTAATGCCCCCTCCGCGGCTCTGTCGCATCCAGCAAGCGGCACCCAAGCCGCAAACTCCCCATAATGCGGCCCCATCCACGCCCCCCTGAGAAAAGCCATAGCTCAGCGCCCACAAACCCAAACCCAACAAGACCAGATAGCCGATTTCCAGCAGCAGCAGGGGCCGGCTAAAGTGCCTGAGCAGGCGCAACTCAATGCTACACCCGACCACCAACCCGAAAATCCCCACCAAAAACGAAGTGGCCAGATCGGCCGCCGCGCCGAGGCCGATCCACAGATCCAACGGTGCCAGCAAGGCGAAAACCAGCCCGGCCAACGCGTACTGTACGCGGGCCGCTAAAAGCTCGGCCAAAAGGGGCGAGTGGGCGGCCCGCGACCTACAGAAGCGCACCGCTGCGTAGATCACCAGCCCCACGCCAAAACTCAGGAGCACTTCGGCACTAGCCATCGCCTACTTCGCCCGTGTATAAATCGGGATTGCCCAACTGGGCGAAACCCTCGTCAAGCCCGCGGCAAAACTTTTCCACAGCCAACTCGCCCAGCCCGACGACCTCCTCGTAGGCTTGGTCTGAGGGCAACAGCGGACGGGCCAAAGCCGCGCCATCCTTAAAGTGCGCCCAACGCTGGAGCCAATCCCCGAGGACCTTGCGCCCTAGGTGGGCAAACGCCAGTGTACACAGGGGATTGGGGCGGCGGCCGGCCACGCGGACGTGCCCTCCCCACCAGAGAATTTTGGGAATTCGCTGCAGCCACCGGGCGGTGGCCTCCTCCCCTCGTTTCAGCAGGCTCTCGTCGGCATCGCGGCCGTAGAAAGCCTCCCCCACTTCCCCCAGCAAGCTGCGGCCATCGGCGCGGCGGGGAAAGTGCAAGCGCGCACTCCACAGCCCGCCCATCCCCTCGCTGGCCAGCAAGCGGCAGTCAACTCCCCATTCCAAGCGCAAATGCCACAAATCAGGCGCGGCCGGCCGGGTGCCCTCGCCGAGCAAGGCGGCCACGCGGGCCTCAACCCAGGGATGCACGGCCATATCCGCATAGACGTGAAGTCCCCAACCGGCTGCAAACGCCCGCTCGTTAGGGCTAGCGGCCCCTTGGGTCAGGGCGCGCAAAAAGTCGCCGCACCGCTCCAGATGCGCACGATGCGACAAGGCTGCCGGGCCACCGGGGAAAAAACCGATATCCGGCCCTACGGAACCAGCGGCAAAGGCCGCCGGCATCTCTTCTTCCCCGACGCAGTCACCAAAAACTAGGGGAAAGACCCGCTCGGCCAGCCACAAGTGGAAGAAGCTGCCTGCCAAACGTTAGAACGGCAGGTCGTCGTCGTCACCACCCGGCGGCGGGGGCGCAACGGGCTGGGCGGGCTGGGCGGGCTGGGCGGGCTGGGCGGCGGGGCCGGTGCTTTGCCCGCCGGCTGGACGGTCGGGATAGCCAGTATCTCTGCCGCCGCCACCGCCCTCGCCGCGGCTATCGAGCATCTGCATGTCGAAGACTACGACCTCGGTCGTATAGCGCTTCTGGCCGCTCTGGTCGTCCCAAGATCGCGTCTGCAACTTGCCTTCGACATAGATCCTGCTGCCCTTTTTGAGATACTGCTGGGCAACCTCGGCCTGCCTGCGCCAGAGCACGAGCCGATGCCACTCGGTGCGCTCTTGGCGCTCGCCCGTATTGCGGTCGTTCCAGCTTTCAGTAGTGGCCAAGTTGACATTGGCTACGGGTACGCCATCCGGCGTGTAGCGCACCTCCGGGTCGCTGCCCAAATTGCCGATCAAAATTACTTTGTTTACTCCACGGGCCATATATTCGCTCCTTTCTGCGGGTGCGCCGCCAATGCACACGCACCCATTAATGTTCGCAATTTCGCTTATCTTAGGCGCAAGTTTTGGCCTAGTCAAGGCCAGCCCCCACCCCTCTGGTGGGCTTGACTTTCTTCGGCGGCTTCGCTATTCTTCCATATCCTTAACTAATAAGGGCTTGCGGTCAGCCGACTTCCCCCTTTGTCTGGCGTTGTGAGCCCTAGTAATTTGGGGTTGAGTGCCCCAAATCGTCGCATCGCTGCCGCGACGGTAGCTTTTCTCCTCTCCCAGTACGTCCTCGCTTTGCCCTACTGCGCTGCATTCCGCGGCTGCGCTTAGAAAGAAGGTACGCCAACCATGGCTGGATCCCCCGTCGTCGTTCTCGATGTTGGTGCCTCAAAAGTTCTATGCCTAGTCGGCGAGGTGCAAAACAATTCCCAAGTCAAGATCTTGGGCCTAGGGCACAGCCCCTGCACCGGTCTGCGCCGCAGCGCCGTCATCGACATGCCCCAAGTAGCAGAGTCCATCCGCACAGCCCTCGCCGAAGCCGAGCGCTCGACCGGCCTCAAAATCGCCGGGGCCTATCTCGGCATGGCCGGCGAAGGAATCAGTGCTCGGACGAATTACAGCACGGTGGGCATCTCCGGCTCCTCCAACCCCATCTCCGAAGAGGACCGGGACCGCGCCCTACTCGCCGTTACGCAGGAACAGGCCGCCGAGGCCCAGACCGTGATGCATCGCTTCGTCCAAAGCTATGCCGTTGATGGCGAGCCAGTGCAAAATCCGCTCTGGCTGCACGGCAACCGCCTGTCGATCGAGGTGTTGACCGTTTCCGTGGCCGAACATCTATGCACGGCCTTTGGCCACGCGGCCGCCAAAGCCGGCGTTGAGATTGCCGGCGTCGTCCTCGAAAGCGTCGGCATTGCCCACGCCACCTTGTCCCAAGACGAGCGAGACATGGGCGTTGCCCTGCTGGATCTCGGTGCCGGCACCTGCGACCTAGCCGTATTCCAAGGTCCGATGCGGCACGTGGAGGAAATTCCGCTGGGGGGCGACGACATAACGCGCGATCTATCGGTCGTCTTAAGCATCCCAATCCGCGAAGCCGAGCAGCTCAAATGCCGCTTCGGCAGCGTTAGCTGTCCCGGGGAAGACGGCGATGAGACCGTCACGTACCACACGACCGCCGGCCGCGCCTGTACCTTAACCAAGCAGCAGGTCAGCATGATCATCGAAGCCCGGCAGCGCGAGATTTTTGAATACGTGCGCCAAGCCCTCGTCAACACCCCGTACAACGAGCGCTTGGCCGCCGGCATCGTACTCACCGGCGGCGGGGCCTCGCTCAACCAGATCGCGCCGCTCGCCGAGGAGGTGTTCGGCCACCACGTCCGCATTGGCGTCCCCCAAGACGTGATCGCCCCGGTCGCGGTCAACGATCCCAGCTATACCACCGCGATCGGGCTGTTGCGGTTTGTCGCCGACGGACACAGCACCCCGGCCGAGGTGCCCGACGACGACCGGACCCGCAACGGCTTTGCCCACGCGCTGGGCAAACTGTTCAATTTCTTTTAGTGCGCGACGCGGACCGAGGCGGTTCTTGACACCGTAGCTAGCCTCGCCTAGTTTTTACTTCACAGCATGGCCGCCATAGCTCAGTTGGTAGAGCAACTCACTCGTAATGAGTAGGTCCCCGGTTCAAGTCCGGGTGGCGGCTCCACAACGCAACGAGGGCTTGCGCCCGAGGCGGCCCCAGTACTGAGGCCGGACAGCTCGCAAGCCCTCGTTTGCATTAGTCTCTTTCCCGCTCAGCCCGTGTCCAGTTCCGATCTCCCCACACTAAACGTCTGCCTCAACACCTTGTGTGTGTTCCTGCTCGTACGTGGCTTCTTGCAGATCCGCCGCGGCGCACGTCAAGCCCACCAAAAGTCCATGCTAGCCGCCCTCACCTGCTCCGTGCTCTTCCTGTGTTCGTATTTGGTTTACCACGTTCAGGTAGGCTCAGTGCCTTATCCCCACCACGACTGGACCCGTCCCCTGTACTTCGCCGTGCTCATACCCCACATCGTCCTCGCCACGCTGATGGTCCCCTTTGTGGCCCTCGTCGTCTGGCGCGCTTACAAGCGGGATTTCGCCCGCCACCGTCGGTTGGCCCGCTGGGTCTGGCCGGTGTGGATCTTTGTCTCGGTTAGCGGCGTGGTGGTCTATCTGATGCTCTACCGGCTCTGAAATCAGGGGCCGCGATTGCGGGCCACCATCCAAGCGGCCCCAGCGGTCGTCAGCACCGTCCAGCCCCCAGTGATTAGCAGGGCGTGTACAAACGTCCCATCGGCTATCAGTTGAGTCGGCACCAAGTAGAACGCCTTGCGCAAAACGACCAGCGCGTAGGTCACGGGATTGCACTGCATCACCCACTCGAGCCAAGGCGCGGCCCCTTCAATGGGAAAGAGTGCACCGGAAAGAAACCACAGGGGGATGAGCACGACGCTCATCACCGCGTGGTAGCCAGCCACTGAATCCAGCTTCCACGCGACCATGAAGCCCAGACCCGTGAAGCCCATGCCGATCAGCGCACAGAGGGCCAAGAGGGCCAAGAGCATCTCCGCCGTCAAGCCAATGCCGGCCACCGGTGCCAGCAACAAAAATACAAGTACCTGCAACAGGGCGATGAGCGTACCGCCGACCAGCTTGCCCACTGCTATACTCAGGCGCGGCACCGGGGCTATTAGTACGCCTTGCAAAAAGCCGACGCTGCGGTCTTCGATGAGGGTGATAGTGGAAAAAATCGCCGCGAATAGTAGGAGCATCAGCACGACGCCCGGATAGAAGAATTCTCCGTAGCTCAACTCGCTGCCCCCGCTGATAAAACTGTCGGCAAAACCCGAGCGCATGAAAAACCACAGCATCAGCGGCTGCACCAAGCTCCCCAAAAGCCGAGAGGGCTGGCGCAGAAAGCGCAGCACTTCGCGCTGGGCCAGAATCCAGACGCCGTTCAAGCGGCGTTTCCCTCCTCGAGGTGCTGGCCGGTGTGGCGCACGAACACATCGTCGAGCGAGGGGGGGGCCAGCGACATTGAGCGGATCTGGGGGCCGAAGCGCTGGAATACCTCGTCGAGGCTGATGTCGCTTTTGAGCGGGACGCGCAGGTCTTGATCCACGACTAGGCCCTCTAGGCCCATGGCGTGGCCCAGTGCAGCTTGCAACGCGGCTGCATCGTCGCTGCGCAGCGTGAGGATTTCGCGCCCCAATTGGCGTTGCAAGACCCTTGGGGGGCCGCAGACGAGCAATTGTCCTTGGTGCAAAATGGCGACTCGGTCCGCACGCTCGGCTTCGTCCAAAAGGTGGGTCGAGACCACGACCGTGAGCGGTTCGTCCGCTCTGAGGACCTCCACTTGGTGCCAGAAATCTTGGCGCGCCACTGGATCCAACCCGGCCGTCGGCTCGTCAAGCACGAGAATGGCCGGCGTTGGCAGGAGTGCTTTGGCCAATTCGACGCGCCGCTGCATGCCCCCAGACAGCTTCTCCACCCGCTCGCTGCGTCGCTCCCACAAGCCGACAGCCTCCAGCAACTGTTGGCTGCGCGGGCGCACGGCGCGGCGGCCCATGCCGTAGAGCAGACCCGCCAGCCGCAGGTTTTCGCCGACCGTCAATTTCCCGTCGAGCGCGGGCGTTTGAAAGACAACTCCCAACTGGCGGCGCACCGCAGACGGATCTTGCCCCAAGAGCACGCCGCCGACTCGCACTGCACCCGAAGTCGGCACCAGCGCGGTGGTCAGCACGCGCAGGAGCGTGGATTTACCGCTGCCATTAGGCCCCAACAAGGCCATCGTCTCCCCGGAGCAAATGTCGAGATCGATCGCTTGGAGTGCGCGGCGGCCCTTTTTCTTGCGCGTACCCGCATAGACGTGGGAAAGCTGCGAGATGCTGATGAGCACTTGGGGGACCAACTGAAATCTCCTGAAGCCGAAAGGCCGGGCGCGTGAGGTGCTAAAACAAAAAATTGGGAAATTAACCGATTCCCAGCCAGCGTCAAGAAAGCGGGTCGTGGGTCACCACGGGCGGCGGGGAGACGGATCGCGCTGCGCTCTCGACGGGATTGTCGCCCGCCTCAACGCCGACGCCACTAGCGTAAAAATTCAAAGGGACCCACGACCGTTTGCGCCGCTGTTCGTGCGTATGGGATGCTGTTCCCACTAACTGTCTCGTCTAAAAGCCTGCGCCCGTGAAAACGGGAGGCGCGGGGATGTTTGGACGGGGTGGGCGGTGCATAGTCCCCGATACAGTCGCACCCCGCCCGGCCCTGTCCGTGCGACCAGCCGGGGTGGCGGGTGTGTCAACCGGGCGCAGGGGCTACCTGAGTCTGTCGGAGGCGACCCTGTATGTAGTGCAGTATTTCACGGAAAAGGCCCTTGAGCACGGAGGCCGAGAACGCGCCGTTGAAGATCTGCTTGACGTGTTGGAGATTCGCTTTGGGTTGGCTGCCCGCATTGGGGCCATCAACGATGGCAGTGCCCCTCGAAGCCTTCAGCAGCCTGTTAGACGCCGACGAGTAGGGACGCTGCGTAACGGCACTTCTTTGAGTTGAGCGGGTAGGCGCTGGGCTGCGATTTGGGGGGATTTGCATTTGTAGAGGCGGCCTGAACGTTGCCAGACCGCCTCTAGGAGGTGGTTAGGGCCGTGCGTCAATGCGCCACCTTGCGGTGTCCGCAATGCGGCTGGCTCGGAACCCATTGGTAGCCCACTCGCACCATTGGTTACTAAATCTAGGGTTTTATCACATTTTTTTATTTGGGGCACCCTCGAACGAGGGCATCTATGGGGTGGTGAACCAGAATTTGATGAGTGCGGTGATCATGCCCAAGACCAGTACGCCGCCGGTGCTGAGGATCGCATAGAGTAAGGTCTTGACCGATTTCTCCATGTCGCTCCGCACGCGGGCAAACCCGGTCTCCATTTCGCCGCGCACATGGGCGATTTCCTTGTCCACGCGGGCAAACCCGGCATCCATCTTGCCGTTCATCTCGGCAAACCCGGTCTCCATCTTGCCGTTCATCTCGGCAAACCCGGCGTCCATCTTGCCGTTCACCTCGGCAAACCCGGTCTCCATTTCGCCTCGTACATGGACGATTTCCTTGTCCACCCGCGCAAAGCCGGCGTCCATCTTGCCGTTCATCTCGGCAAACCCGGTCTCCATTTCGCCTCGTACATGGACGATTTCCTTGTCCACGCGGGCAAACCCGGCGTCCATCTTGCCGTTGATCTCGGCAAACCCGGTCTCCATTTCGCCCCGCACATGGACGATTTCCTTGTCCACCCGCGCAAAGCCGGTCTCCATCTCGCCGCGTACTTGGGCAAAGCCCTCGCGCATCTTGCCGTTCATATCGGCCAATTTCGCATCGGCTTGCGCCGACTTCTCGCGCAGCTCGCCGCGCACGTGGGCAACCTCGGTACGGACATTTTCTTCAGCCATGATCCTGCTCCTTTCAGCAAATGAAGTTAATGATGGGCTAGGCCCAAAAAATAACGAATGGCACACAGCGTGTCATGGGCCAGAGCACCATCGCCGAACCGGGGCTAACGCCTGTCCTCGTGAAAACGGGGATCGCCTAAACGCAGAAAATGTGATAAAACCTTAGCTACTAACCAATGGGGCTAGGTGTTCCATTTGTGTTCGTATATCACCCGATGGGCTTCTCAGCGGGATCGTCCAGAGACATGAAACAGCCCTACTACAAGAATGAAGGTTTTCATTATCGGAAGACCGTAACGCCTGCTGCTTCAAGGGCGGGGATGTGTGTGTTGATTGACTCGGCACTGAGGGTGGTAACGCCATTCAGAAACAGCTCTATCAAGTTGGTCAGGCTGAGCAACGGACTCACATCCGTAATGGACGTGTTACTCAGATACAGCCATTTCAGGCTGGTCAGGCTCGACAACGAAATCACCCCCGCATCCCCAACGGACGTGTTACTCAGATGCAGATATCTCAGGTTGGTCAGGCTCGACAACTCAGCCACCCCCGCATCCCCAACGGACGTGCCAGTCAGATACAGCGTTTCCAACTTGGTCAGGCTCGACAGCGAAGCCAACCCCGCATTCGTAATGGACGTGGAAGCCAGACCCAGCGTTTTCAACTTGGTCAGGCTCGTCAACTCAGCCACCCCCGCATCCCCAACGGACGTGTTACTCAGATGCAGCGTTTCCAAGTTGGTCAGGCTCGACAACGAAGCCAACCCCGCATCCCCAACGGACGTGAAAGGCAGATGCAGAGCTTTCAAGTTGGTCAGGCTCGACAACGAAGCCAACCCCGCATCCCCAATGGACGTGCTACCCAGATCCAGCGTTTCCAAGCTGGTCAGGCTCGCCAACGGACTCAAATCCGCAAGAGCCGCGTTGCCGCTCAGCTCCAGATAGCTCAGTGCCGTCGCGTGTTCGAGGCCGGCCAAGCGCTCAACGCCTGAGACGTCTTGCCATTCTACGTCAAGCTTCGTCAGGGACGCCAGATCGTCGGCGGTCAGCGGGCCTTCCGGCTTGTTCAGCGTCCGCCGCACCGCACGCTCCAAGTTGGCATCGGCAAACGAGCCGATGGCGGGTGCGGGGCTATCGGTTGCAGCGTCCGACTGTGTGCTATCGGCCTCGGCCTGCCCGAGGGCTTTGCCCGCCGGGGCCGGCGCGACCGGCGGATCGGAACAGGCCACCACGCCTAAAACGAGGACGACCAGCAGGGCGTTTATTCGCTTCCATAACGGCATTGTTTGCCTCTTTCTATAAAAGGTTTGAGGAATCAGGTGCAGGAACCGGCCGCCATGGCAGACTATGGCCACGACGTACAGACGAATGCCGCACGGGTAACATGCGGCGAGGGTTGGGACGGATCGCCAAATGGTCGCTTGGGAACCGTCGCCAGTGCTTGAGCAGTAGGGAATCTAGTGCTTTAGTGCTTGAGCAGAATTTCGGGGGGGGGGGGGGGTAAATTACTGTTTTTAACGACTTACGTAACATTTTTAGCAGGTCGAGAATCGGTGGTGTATTCGGTGCGCCATGCGCTGTAAAAGACAAACACAACATCTCATGGCCTTGTATTCTATGGTCGCCGAGTGAATAAATCAAGGGATATTTGAAATTGCAGTCCCCGGATAAAGAGGCAGAACGTCCCAAAAAATTCAAAGAAAGCGGCGCAAATTGACACTGGCTGCCTTTTCTTATAAATTTTCGCTCTCAGTCTTGGTTGTAAAAAATTCCCGATCCATACTTTTGCGCTATACCTTAGTACACGCCAGTAGAAGCGGTATGAGCCTGTCCTGAGCAAAGGCGAGACCAGCATCTCAGCCCTAAACGTCCAGTGGACTACTCGCGTGTACTAAGCCGCTAGACATTAGTTCGCAGCCCGCGTCCTTTGGGGATGGGCGCGAAGCTCGGCACATCCGAATCCCTCTTTAAGCAAGGCCGACAGTATGTCAACTCAAGCCAAGTCCGCACGCTGGTATCGTGCATTCTTACTCGGCGCGGCTATCGCGCTGGTGGGGGCGGCGTTGCCCCTTGGGGCGTTGTGGTATTTGAACCAACCGACCTACGAATACCCGGCGCACCTGATCCACATCCCCCAAGGCGCGAGTGCCCGCTGGATCGGCCAGTTATTAGAGCGGAAAAACCTGATCCAGAACGCGCACGTCTTTGCCTGGACCGTCCGACTCAAGGGCCTCGGTCATCAGCTCAAAGCCGGCACCTATCAGCTCGACGGCACCGGCACTACAGCCTCCATTGCCCAGTCCCTGCTCAAGGCCCCCATCCAAACCCAGCCCGCGACGCTCCCCGAGGGCCTGAATCGCCACCAGATCGCCGGCCAGCTACAGGCCGCGGGCGTAGCCGACTCAGCCCGCTTTATCGCCGCCACCGAAGACCCGCACCTCATCCGCCAGCTCGGCGTGACCGCGTCCAGCCTCGAAGGCTACCTCTTCCCCGAGACGTATTTCTTCGACCCAAACGCCGATGAACGCGCCATCGCCTCTCGCATGGTTGGCCAGTTCCACCGCGTATTCACCGACTCTCTGCGCCAGCAGCTCAAGGCGCGTGGTCTTTCGCTGCACCAAGCCGTGACCTTGGCCTCGATCGTCGAGCGCGAAGCTGTGGCCGTTGAGGAGCAGCCCATTATCTCCGGCGTCTTCCAGCGCCGCCTCAAGCTCAACCGCCGCCTCGAATCCTGCGCGACCATCAACTACGCCCTCGGCGCGACCAAGAAGCGGCTGACCTATGCCGACTTGCAGGTGGATTCGCCCTTCAACACCTATCGCCACCGTGGCCTGCCCCCTGGCCCCATCAGCAACCCGGGCCGCACGGCCCTCCTCGCCGTACTCTACCCCGAGGAAACCGAGTATCTCTACTTCGTCTCCCGCGGCGACGGCACCCACATCTTCAGCCGCACCAACAAGGAACACGAGCGCGCCAAGCGCCAGATCAAGTTGGCCCAGCGCGTAAATTGACGCCCAACGACCTGCGGCGGTACCTCTTGACCTCCCTGATAATTGCCCACCCAAGACCTGAGCTACACGAGCGCCGGGATCAAACTCTGAGACAGCCCTCGTCTGGCCGCGTCCCTCCATGTCCATACTAGACGCTCTCAATCCAGCGCAACGCCGCGCCGCCGAGGCCGAGAGCGGCCCCCTGTTGATCCTCGCCGGGGCCGGTTCGGGCAAGACCCGCGTCCTCACCCACCGCATCGCCTTCCTCATCCAAGAAGTCGGCGTGCCCCCGTGGCGCATCCTCGCTGCGACCTTTACCAACAAAGCCGCCGGCGAAATGCGCGAGCGCATTGAGCAACTCGTTGGATCGGCCGCCGCCGACCTATGGATCGGCACCTTCCACTCGATCTGTGCGCGCATCCTGCGCCGCCAAGCCGAGGGGTTTGGTTTAGAGCCCAATTTCTCCATCTACGACGAAGACGACCGCCGCGCCACCATCCGCCGCGTCCTCGACGCCCACCAGATCGACGAGCGCGAACTCGCCCCGCGCGCGGTCGTCAGCCAGATCAGCCGTGCCAAAAACGACATGCTCGGCCCGCTGGAATTTGCGCACCAAGCGCGCGAAGACCAACGGCAAATTGCCGAACTCTACCCCGACTACGAGCGCGAACTGCGCCGCAACCAAGCCCTTGATTTCGACGACTTGCTCGTCGAGCTCGTGCGCCAGTTCGACCGCCACCCGGACATTCTGCAAACCTACCAAGAGCGCTTTGAGCACCTGCTCGTCGACGAATATCAAGACACCAACCGGCCCCAGTACCGGCTCTGCCGCCAGCTAGCGGCGCACCACCGCAACATCTGCGTGGTCGGGGACGACGACCAGTCGATCTACCAATTCCGCGGTGCGGACATCCGCAACATCCTCGACTTTGAGCGCGACTACCCAGACGCCCGCAGCGTGCGGCTGGAGCAAAACTACCGCTCCACCGGCCGCATCCTCGCCGCGGCCAACGCCGTCATCAGCCACAATCAAGGCCGCAAGGGCAAAGAGCTGTGGACGGCCGGCCCCGAGGGCGACCCGATCGCGGTCGTCGAATGCGACTCGGACCGCCGCGAGGCTCGCCACGTCGTCGATGCCATCCGCCGCTACGACCGCTTGGGCCGCTACGGCCTCGGGGACGCCGCAGTGCTCTACCGCACCAATGCCCAGTCGCGCCCTTTTGAAGAGGAGCTACAGCGCGCTGGCCTCCCCTATGTAATCGTCGGCGGCATCCGCTTTTACGACCGCCGAGAAATCCGCGACGTGCTGTCCTATCTGCGCCTATTGGTCAACCCGGCCGATGACATTGCCCTGCGCCGCATCGTCAATACGCCCCGCCGCGGCATTGGCGATGTCTCCCTCGCCCGCTTGCAGGCTTTTGCCCAAGCCAAGGGCTGGAACCTCTCCACTGCGCTCAAACACCTCGACGACGTACCCGGCCTCAGCGGCCGCGCACAAAAGAGCCTCGCGGCCTTCGCCGCCCTGCTCAACGAGCTGATGGCAGCCACCGACGCGCACTCCCTGCCCGAGTTGGGCTTTGCCGTCGTCGAAAAGAGTGGATACCGCGCAATGCTCGCGGCGGAAAATACCCCGGAAGCCGAGGCGCGCTTGCAGAATCTCGACCAGTTACTAGCCGAGATGACCGAGTACGCGGACGCAAACCCCGACGCAACCTTAGCGACCTATCTCGAAGAAAAGTCCCTGCTGACCTCGGCCGACGAAAGCGATGGCGATGGCAACGCCATCACCTTGATGACCTTGCACAGCGCCAAGGGCCTAGAGTTCCCCTTGGTCTTTGTCTGCGGCCTCGAAGAAAACCTCTTTCCCACGGCGCGGGCCGTCGGCGATCCCCAAGCCATTGAAGAGGAGCGCCGGCTCTGCTACGTGGGCATGACCCGCGCACAAGAGCAACTCAGCCTCACCTATGCCCTGAGCCGCTACGCGTACGGCTCGCTCCTCGCAACCGAACCCTCGCGGTTTTTGGACGAAATCCCCACCGAGCTGACAGCCCAGCGCCGCGAATTGGACCGCGGCGTTGCCCGCTCGCGGCAGCGCATTGAGCCGCCGCACCGCAAAAAGGCCCCCCAAGCCCAAGGCGTCCGCTACGAGTGGGACGCTGAGCAGTCGCCCGGCTTCGACGAGTTTGTCGCCCAAGACGACTTCCTCGCGGTTGGCCAGTGGGTGCGCCATCCCCAATGGGGACGCGGGCAGATCGTCAGCCGCGAAGGACACGGCGAAAAGATGAAGCTCTCCATCCGCTTTGGGACGCGGATCAAACGCGTCGCTGTCGCGTACGCCCAGCTCGAACCCGCCTGAACAGCCCATTGCCCCAGCGAGGGCCGCTCCTTAACTTTTATTGTTTACTAATGTTACGCACCGAAGCCAGCCCGACCGTGGATTCACTCGCTTCCCGCTTGTCACGCCTTGCGGCGCACTGAAGCGCGGGCGTGACGAGCGGCTGGCTCAACCTGAGCAGAGCGCAGCCGCAGTCGCTTCCCCGCGCCGGTCCTGCCTAAAGGCCGGGTGCTTCCCCGCGCCACCCCTTTTCACGGGCGCAGGCTTTTCTAGGTGCCCGTGCGCAACATCAGTTGCTTATTTCGTTTCCCTTTGGCCACTTATGTACACTCCAGCATCCGAAAATATGCGCGTAGCCCTGCAAAACGTGGGTTGCAAGCTCAATGCCTACGAAGTAGAAGCCCTCGCCCACCGCCTAGCCGAGCGCGGCTATGCAATCGTGCCCTTCGGCTCTGAAGCCGATGTGTACGTGGTCAATACCTGCACGGTCACTGGCGCGGGCGATGCGGACTCGCGCAAGGCCGTGCGCCGCGCCCGGCGGCGCAATCCAAGCGCCGAGATCGTCGCCACCGGCTGCTATGCCCAGCGGCGGCCGGCCGATCTCGCAGGGGCCGGGGCCGACTTGGTCGTGGGCAACGGCCAGAAGGCCCAGCTCGTCGAATTACTCGAAGCGCATCTAACCGGTGCCGAGATCCCCGCGCCCTCGCCAACGAGACCACGCACCGAGCAATTTCTCGCCATTGACGGCGCAGTGCCCCAAGGCCGCACGCGCGGCAACCTGCAAATCCAAGATGGCTGCGACGAGCACTGCACCTATTGCATCATTCCGGCGGTGCGCGGGCACAGCGCGAGCCGCCCAGCCCCCGAAGTAGTAGCCCAGGCCCGGCGCATGGTCGCGGCCGGCTACCGCGAGCTGGCCCTGACCGGCGTCCACACGGGCCGCTACGGGTTCGACCAAGGCCAGCCCGAGGCCCTCGTTGAGCTGCTCGCCGCGTTGGAGCAAATCGACGGCTTGGCGCGCATCCGCCTCAACTCCATTGAGCCGGGTTACGTCACCGACGCCCTGATCGACCAAGCGGCTGCTTCCCCGGCCATCTGCCGCCACTTCCACGTGCCTTTGCAAAGCGGCGACGACCACATTCTCAAGCGCATGGGGCGGCGTTACACCCGCGCCTATTACGCCGAGCGGATCGAGCGAATCGCCAGCCGCATCCCGGATTGCGCCATTGGTGCCGACGTCATGGTCGGCTTCCCCGGGGAAACCGACGCGCATTTTGCCCAGACTCGCGCCTTGTTAGCCGACCTGCCGCTGACGTATCTCCACGTCTTTTCGTACTCCCAGCGCGCAGGCACCCCGGCCGAGCGCCTGCCCGGGCACCGGGACGCCGCGGTCAAAAAGGAGCGCACCCAAGCGCTCATCGCCCTCGGCGCGGCCAAGCGACTCGCCTTCCACCAGCGCTTTGTCGGCCGCTCCCTGCAAGTCCTCGCCGAAGGGCGTTCAGACCCGGCCACCGGCTTACAGGTCGGCTTGAGCGACAACTACGTCAAGGCCCTCTTCGCCGGCCCGGCCGCGCCCAACGAGTTCGTGAATGTGCAAATCGAGCAAGCCCGCGAAGAGCTAACTTTTGGAGTGCGCCCATGAACTTGCCCCTCCTTGAAACGGTCGAATACCAACCCGTGGCAACGCGCCCCGGTCCGGCGGGTCGCCGCGTGTACATCGAGACCTATGGCTGCCAGATGAACGTGGCCGACAGCGAGCTGGTGGCCAGCATCCTCGCCGACGCCGGGTTCCAGATTACAGAACGCGCCGAGCGCGCCGACATCATCCTGCTCAACACCTGCGCGGTGCGCGAGCACGCCGAGGAGCGGGTCATTGGTCGCGTCAGCCAGCTCAACGGCCTCCGCGCCCACCGCCCCAACCTCACCTTGGGCATCCTCGGCTGCATGGCCCAACACCTGAGCAAGACCCTGCCAGACCGCGCCCCCTTCGTGGATTTGGTCATGGGGCCGGATTCCTACCGCCGCCTGCCCCAACTTCTCGCCCAATCGAGCAACGACGCGCTCTTAGACGTGCGGCTCGACCGCTCTGAGAACTACAGCGGCGTCCACCCTCAGCGCACAACCGGCACCAATGCTTGGGTCACCATCATCCGCGGCTGCGACAAGTTCTGCACCTTCTGCATCGTGCCTTTTGTGCGCGGCCGGGAGCGCAGCGTAGCCGCCAACGAGATTGTGCGCCAAGTCCAGCGCATTGCCGCCGAGGGGTTTAAGGAAGTTACCTTACTCGGCCAGACCGTTAATTCCTACCGCGCCGGCAGCGTGGATTTCGCCGATCTCTTGCGGCAGGTTGGCCAAGTCGAGGGCATTGAGCGGGTGCGCTTCACCTCGCCTTATCCGGTTGACTTTACCGATCGCGTGATTGACGCCATGACCGAGGTCGGCCCGGTGTGCCCGAGCCTGCACCTGCCAGTGCAGAGCGGCTCGGACGCCCAGCTCGCCCGCATGCGACGCGGGTACACGGTCGATCAATACCGCCAGCTCGTGTACAAGCTGCGCACCGCCCTGCCCGACCTCGCCCTGACGACCGACATCATCACCGGCTTTTGCGGCGAGACCGACGCGGACTTCCGCCAGACCTGCGATTTAATGGAAGAGATCCGCTACGACTCGGCTTTCATGTTCAAGTACTCCGAGCGCGAGGGCACATACGCCCACAAGAAGCTGCCCGACGACATTCCCGAAGCCGTCAAGGGCGAGCGCCTCCAGCACATCATCGCCCTGCAAGAGGACATTTCGCGCCAGCTCAACCAGCGGCAAGTCGGCCGCACGGTCGAGGTCCTCGTCGAGGGCCCGTCCAAGCGGCCAGCCCCCGATGGCCAGCCCCGCTACTACGGCCGCACTCCGCAGGGCAAGACGGCGATTTTCCCGCAAGCAGCAGCAAGCAACGCGCTCGTACCTGTCCGCATCGCCCGCGCCACCTCGCACACGCTCTTTGGCGACCGCATCGACAGCTAATCGCCTTCAACTAACGACCATGCCGCTCCAGCAATCCCGCTATTCCGCCGAGGAGACCGCACGACGCGGCGACGAACTGTACGAGCGACATATTCGCCACCAAGTGGAAAAGACCCACGCTGGAAAAGTCGTCGCCATCGACATCGACAGCGGTAGCTATGCCATCGACGACAACGCCCTCGCGGCATCTAAGCGTCTGTTCATCCAACGTCCCGACGCTGAAATCTGGTGCATCCGCATCGGCCATCGGGCACTGCGCCACTTTGGCGGTCGTCCGTTGCAGGGACACCAATGATCGCAGGCGTTAGCGATCATCCGCCTTGAAGTGCAGGGGCCAGCGAGACAAAAGCGCGAGGTGGAAGCTGTCGTGGATACAGGATACAACGGCTTTCTCACGTTGCCGCCACGTCTTATTGCGGCTCTTGGACTGAGCCGCCAAATTGAACTCACATCCCTCCCACGAAAGGCTCCTATGTTCATTCGCTATCTACTGCTCATCGCCCTGTGCTCCACCGCCTACGCCGACCCGCAAGCCACCCGCTCCGACCTTGAGATCCATCGCATCCTCAACGTCCCCCAAGGTACGCTCCGCATCGCCAAGGACCCGCGTACCAACGCGCTCTACACCTTGCGGCAAAACGGCGCGATTGATCGCATTGACCTAGCGACGGCCCAGCGTGCGCCCGCATACTCCAGAGCCGATCACGGCATCCGCAGCGGCTTTACGGGCTTTGCCATCGGGCCGGACGGCTCGTTTTACTTGGCGTCCAACCGCCGTGGCCCCCGCGACAGCGGCCAATTTGCCCTCGCCCGCGGGCTTTTGCTCAACGCCGACACCGGCGAGCGGCAGTGGGAACAGCTCGACCCAGACAGCTTGCCCGCCGACGTTCCCCTCGACGACATCCTCGCCGCCACCAGCCTCGGCCGCGATCCCACGACCGACATCCGCTACGCCCTCAAGACCAACGGCGACATCACCCTCGTGCCGTCGGGCACGGTGTACACGGCCGCCGACCACGGCTTCAGCCGCCCCAGCGCCCTGTTTATCGACGACGCCGGCACTTTCTACGTCCTCAAACGCATCGACCTATCCAGCTACAACATCGCCACCATCACCAAGGGCGAGGTCGATCCAAGCAGCGGCGAGGCGTGGTACACCTTTCACAACACGGCCGGCGAGATCGTCACTAAGGAAAAGTGGTACAGCTTGCCCAAGGTCCTGCGGGGCCGGGTCGATACCACCATCGTCAGCAGCGAGCGCACCTTTTTCACCCTCGCGGAAACCGCACCCTACGAGCGGTGCGACTGCATCTTCAACCACGAGGTCAACGGGCTGGTCGTCAGCCCGGACAACCGCTCGCTCTTTGTCAACAGCGGTTCGCGCACTGATCACGGCGAAATACAAGACGGCAAAGGGGCCTTTCCCGGGCTGCGCGAAACCGCGCTCACGGCTATCGTCTTGCGCGTCCCGACCGATGCCCGCGATCTCGTACTGCCCAACGACCGCGACGAACTCCGCGCTCAAGGTTTCCTCTTTGCCGAGGGGCTGCGCAACGCCTACGACCTCGCCTTCGCGCCCAACGGCGACCTCTTCGCCACGGAAAACGGGCCGGACCGCGACATGGCCGAGGAACTCAACTGGCTGCGCCAAGGCCATCACTACGGCTTTCCCTGGCGCATGGGACTCGAAGATACGCCGCAGCAATTTCCCGAGTACGACCCGGCCACCGACTTCCTCCTCCCCGCCGGGTTCACGGCCGTGCGCGAAGGCTACTACCACAACGATCCCATGTATCCCCCACCGCCGCGCGCCTTCACCGACCCGGTGATCAATCGCGGACCAGACGCCGACGCGTACCGCGACCCAGCCGACGGCCAAATCAAGGATGCCAGCGAAGAAGGCGTACGCTTCGCCACCTTTACCGCGCACCGCTCGCCGCTCGGATTGGTGTTTGACGTGGACCATGCCTGCGCCGAGCCGCTCCAAGGCGATGGCTTCGCGCTCAGTTGGACTAGAGGCGACCCGGACGGCGACAGCGTCAACGGGCCGTTCAACGACCCCAGCCAAGACCTGCTACACCTCGACTTGGCCAAAGTCGGCGACCACTACCAAGCGCACGTCACCCGCCTCGTCGGCGGGTTTGCCAATCCCATTGACGCGGAGATCATCGCCAATCGCCTGTACGTCATCGAGTGGAGCGGCCAGCGCGGGCTGTGGGAAATCGTCCTGCCGCAAGCTGCAACCGCGACAGCTATTGCCGAGGCCGCAGGCGTTGTGCCGGCGGAGTTTGCGCTGGCGCAAAATTTCCCCAACCCCTTTAACCCAAGCACCACCATTGCCTTCCAACTCCCCCTCGCCTCCCAAGTCGAGTTGGCCATTTACAGCATCAGCGGCCAGCGCGTGCGCACCCTCATCAGCGGTTTTCTGCCCGCCGGGCACCATCGCCTCCAATGGGACGGCCGCAACGAGCGCGGTGCGCCAGTGGCCAGCGGCGCGTACCTATACCAGCTATCGGCCGGCGCCTTTGTCGCCACCCGACAGCTTACGCTGCTCAAGTAATCCGACCCAAGCGCAATGAGCATCGTCTTGTTCCTAGGCATTCTTGGCCGACTGCGACCTGCGTCCGCAAACAGTGCTTCGCTCAGACAGCTCTGCAAAAGTTGCCTCGCGCTCGCGGCCCTTTGCTCCACCGCCTATGCCGACCCACAACCCACCCGCGATGATCTTGCAATCCGCCGCATCCTCAATGTCTCCCAAGGCACCATCCGCATCGCCAAGGACCCGCGCGACGACGCGCTTTATATCTTGCGGCAGGACGGCGCGATCGAGCGCATTGATCTAGCGGCGGCTGAGCGCGTCTTAGTGTATTCCCACAGCCACCACGGCATCCGCAGCGGCTTCACGGGCTTTGCCATTGGGCCGGACGGCTCGTTTTATCTTGCGTCTAATCGCCACGGCCCCCGCGACAGCGGCCAATTTGCCCTCGCCCGCGGGCTTTTGCTCGACGCCGACACCGGCAAGCGGCAGTGGGAACAGCTCGCGCCAGACAACTTGCCCGCCGACGTTCCCATCGACCACATCCTCGCCGCCACCATCTTTGGCCGCGATCCCACAACCAACATCCGCTACGCGCTCAAGACCAACGGCGACATCACCCTCGTGCCATCGGGCACAGTGTACACGGCCGCCGACCACGGCCTCAGCCGCCCGAGCGCCCTGTTTATCGACGCCGACGGCACCTTTTACGTCCTCAAACGCATCGACCTGTCTATCTACAACATCGCCACCATCACCAAGGGCGAAGTCGATCCAAGCAGTGGCACGCGCACTTGGTTTACCCTCGCGGAGAGCGAACCCTATGAGCGGTGCGACTGCATCTACAACCACGAGGTCAACGCGCTAGTTGTCAGCCCGGACAATCGCTCGCTCTTTATCAACAGCGGCTCGCGCACCGATCACGGCGAGATACAAGACGGCGATGGGCACTTCCCCGGGCTGCGCGAAACCGCGCTCACGGCCGTCATTTTGCGCGTTCCAACCCATGCTCGCGACCTCGTGCTGCCCAACGACCGCTATGTCCTCCTCGACCAAGGCTTCCTCTTTGCCGAGGGACTGCGCAATGCCTACGACCTCGCCTTCGCACCTAACGGCGACCTCTTCGCCACGGAAAACGGGCCGGGCCGCGACATGGCCGAGGAACTCAACTGGCTGCGCCAAGGGCATCACTACGGCTTCCCTTGGCGCATGGGACTCGAAGACACCCCGCAGCAATTTTCCGACTACGACCCGGCCACCGACTTCCTCCTTTCCCCCCGCTCCACGGCCGTGCGCGAAGGCTACTACCACAACGATCCCACGTATCCCCCGCCGCCGCGCGCCTTCACCGACCCGGTGCTCAATCTCGGACCAGACGCCGACGCCTACCGCGACCCAGCCGATGGCCAAATCAAGGATGCCAGCGAAGAAGGCGTGCGCTTCGGCACCTTTACCGCGCACCGCTCGCCGCTCGGACTGGTGTTCGACGTGGATAATGCCCTCGCCGAGCCGCTCCAAGGCGATGGCTTCGCGCTCAGTTGGACGAGGGGCGATCCCGAAGGCGACAGCGTCAACGGGCCGTTCAACGACCCCAGCCAAGACCTGCTGCACCTCGACTTGGCCAAAGTCGGCGACCACTACCAAGCGCACGTCACCCGCCTCGTCGGCGGGTTTGCCAATCCCATTGACGCGGAAATCATCGCCAATCGCCTGTACGTCATCGAGTGGAGCGGCCAGCGCGGGCTGTGGGAAATCGTCCTGCCGCAAGCTGAGGAGTTCCCGCCCGCCCGCTTAGGCGACGCACGCGTCTTCAGTGACCTACGCACGCAAACGCCGGCGGCCGGCGTAGTGCCGTACGCAGTCAATGCGCCGTTTTGGTCGGACGGCGCCACAAAAACGCGGTTCATGCGCCTCCCGCCCGGCGAGCGCATTGCCTTTGCCAGCAGCGGGCCTTGGGGCTTTCCCGACCAGACCCTCCTAGTCAAGAACTTTTACCTCGACTTGGTGCGCGGCGATCCGGCCAGCCGGCGCATCGTCGAAACGCGCTTCCTCGTCAAGCGCGTGGAGGCCCCGGGCTGGGACGGGTATAGCTATCTGTGGAACGAGGCCGGCACCGACGCCACCTTGCTCGCCGACAGCACGACCGTTGCATACGTGATTGACGACCCCCAAGATCCGGTGGGCTTTCTCTTACAGGAGTACTACTTTCCCGCGCGCCAAGACTGCGAGGTCTGCCACACCAAGGGCGCGGGCTACGTCCTCGGCGTCCACACGGCCCAGCTCCACGCCGGCGCGGAACCAAACCAGTTGCACACTCTCGCCCAACAGGGCCTTTTCACCGAGGAGCTGCCAGCCGACTTATCTTCCTTGCCCCGCCTGCCCAACCCCTTCGACCTCAGCGTCCCACTCGACCAGCGCGCCCGTTCGTACCTGCATGTGAACTGCGCGCCGTGCCACCGGCCCGAAAGCGTCGGCCGCACCATCATCGACCTGCGCTACGACACGCCCTTGGTCGAGACCAATACTGTCGGAGCTTTCCCCACGCTCGGCGATTTGGGCGAGCTAGAGGCCCGCATCCTCACCCCCGGGGCACCCCAGCTTTCCACGCTCTACCTGCGGATGCTGACGCTGGGCACCTTTCGCATGCCCCCGCTGGCGTCGTCAATCATCGACGAGCGCGGTGCCGACCTCATCGCGGCATGGATCGCATCTCTCAATTCGGCGACCAAAGCCTTGCCTGCTGAGTTCGCCCTTGCACAAAATCACCCCAACCCCTTCAACGCAGTCACCACCGTCCCATTCCAACTCGCGGCCCCCGCTGGCGTTGAGCTGGCCCTGTACAACGCAGTCGGCCAAAAAATCCGCATCCTATTCGCCGGGCATCTGAGCGCCGGCCGCTACCGCGCCCAGTGGGATGGGCGCGACGATGCCGGCCACAGGGTCGCCAGCGGCACCTATTTCTACAGCTTGCGAGCCGGGCATTACCTAGAGATCAAGCAACTGACCCTGCTTAAATAACTGACCCCTCGGTCGTCTCCACACACCGACGCAACCAAGCCTCCACATCCATCCCCTCAGGACGACCCATCCCATGAATCCCTGCGCCATTGCCCTGTTGGTCCTCGCTTTAGCCAGTTGCGCTGCCGATCCCTACCAAACGCCCGGCACCCAGCGCATGGCCGAGCAACTCGCCGCCCTCGCCGCTCGTGCCAACGCCGCGGACAACATCTATTTGAGCCAGCACCGCGTCGATTGGCTGCGCCGCCAGCCCGCACCAGACGACCCGGTGCAACAGCTTAGCCAACAGGTCGAACTGGCCAAAGAGCTGTTGCGCGCCGGCGCATCCGCCGAGGCAGCCACCCTGTTCGAGCAGGTGCGCGACCAAGCCGCTGCCCATCGCTTCCGCACTCGGCCGAGCCTCGAAGAGATGATCGCCCTCGCCTACTTGCGGCTCGGCGAGCAGCAAAACTGCATCGACGCCCACAACATCGCTTCCTGCCTGCTGCCCATCGCGGCCGCGGGAGTCCACAAGGTACAAGACGGATCGCGTACGGCCATTGCCTACTACCGAGCGATCCTCGAAAAGACGCCCTACGATCTGACCTCGCGCTGGCTGCTCAACATCGCCTATATGACCGTAGGCGAGTATCCGCATCAAGTGCCAGCCGGGCATCTCATTCCCCCAGAAGCCTTCGCCCCTGACGCCGACATCGGCCGCTTCCCCGACCGGGGCCCCGCCCTCGGGCTGGATGTTCTCGGCTTGGCCGGAGGCGGCATTATGGAAGACTTTGACAACGACGGCTTTCTCGACATCATGGCCACTTCTTGGGGGCTCGACGATCCACTGCGCTACTTCCGCAACCAAGGCGACGGCTCCTTTGCCGAGCGCACGGCCGCCGCGGGCTTGACCGGCCTAGTTGGCGGCCTCAACGCCGTGCAGACGGATTTTGACAACGACGGCTTCGCCGATGTGCTGGTCCTGCGCGGCGGCTGGTTTGGTGCCGACGGCCTCCATCCCAACTCGCTATTGCGCAACCAAGGCGACGGCACCTTCGCCGACGTGACCGAGGCGGCTGGGCTGCTCACTTTGCACCCCACGCAGACGGCTGCCTGGGCCGACTTCGACAACGACGGTTGGCTCGATCTCTTCGTGGGCAACGAGTCCTCGGCCCAAGAGCGACATCCCTGCGAATTGTTCCGCAACCAAGGCGACGGCTCCTTTGCCGACGTAGCAGCGCAAGTCGGCTTGGATGTCGAGGGCTTCGTCAAAGGGGTGGCTTGGGGCGACATGGACAACGACCGCCGGCCCGACCTCTACATCTCCCGCCTCGGGCAGCCCAATCTGCTCTTCCACAACGACGGTCCAGACGCCGACGGCCGCTGGCGTTTTTCCGACATAACCGCCCGCGCTGGCGTGAGTCAGCCGACGTTTAGCTTCCCAGTGTGGTTTTGGGACTACGACAACGACGGCTGGCTGGACCTGTTCGTCTCTGGCTACAAGGCCGATGCCGGCGATGTGGCCGCCGACTACATGGGCCTGCCGCACAAGGGCGAGCCGCCCCGCCTCTACCGCAACCAAGGCGATGGCACCTTCGCCGACGTGGCCCAACAGACCCACAGTGACAAAGTTCTCTATACGATGGGCTGCAATTTCGGCGACCTCGACAACGACGGCTGGCTCGATTTCTACGCTGGCACCGGCGACCCAGACTACCGTTCGCTAATGCCCAACCGCATGTTCCGCAACGCCGCCGGGCAGCACTTCGAGGATGTAACTACTTCCGGCGGCTTCGGCCACTTGCAAAAAGGGCATGGCGTCGCCTTCGGCGATATCGACAACGACGGCGATCAGGACATCTACGCGGTGGTCGGCGGGGCCTATTCCGGGGACGTGTACACCAATGTGCTCTTTGAAAACCCCGGGCACGGCAACCACTGGATCACCCTCAAACTGGAGGGAACTAAGTCGAATCGAGCTGGGATCGGCACGCGAATCCAAGCCCGCGCCGGGACGCGGACTATCCACATCCTCGCCGGCACGGGCGCGAGTTTTGGGGCTTCGACCTTACAACAGGAGATCGGATTGGGGGAAGCTGAGGGGCTCGACGCCCTGACCTTGCACTGGCCGTCGGGCGCGGTGCAAACCTTCACAGACGTGCCGGTCAATGCAGTGTATCGGGTCCGCGAAGACGCCACGGCCCTAGAGCGCTTGGAGGTCTATCCCCTCGCGCTAGCTACTGAGGGCCACCGAGCGCATCGCCATTAAACCGCTTACAGCCGGGCCAACAGCCGCGCTGCCGTGGCGTGGTTCGGCTCCACCGCCAACAACTGCTGCAAGGTCTGCCGCGCCGCGGCGAGGTGGCCCAGCCGCTGATGGGAAAGCGCCATGCTCAAATAGGCTTTGGTGTGACGCGGCTGCAAGGCGATGGCCTGTGTAAAAGCAGTCACTGCGCCCTCGTTTTCTCCGGCCTTCTGCAAGGCCAACCCCAAATTGAAGTGGTGCGAGGCGTCGGCCCGGTCCAGCGCGACGGCCTTTTCATAGGCGTCGATCGCCTGCGGCAAGTCTCCCATCTGCAAATGGGCCGTGCCGAGGTTGTTGTACGCCGGGGCGTAGTCGAACTCGGCGAGGGCCTCGCGGAAGCGTTCCTCGGCCTTGGCGAACTCGCCCCGCTGCAAAAAGACCAACCCCTGTGCGTTGAGCGCTTCGACGTAGCGCGGCTTGCGGTCGATCGCCTGCTGGTAGTGGATATGCGCCTTGTCGAGCAAGCCCTGCCGCACGTAGAGTAAGCCGAGGTTCTTGTGCGCCTCATAGGCGCCGGCATCCAGCGCTAGCGCCCGCCGATATTCGCCGGCGGCCTTCTCCCAGTCGCCCTGCCGCGCATAGAAGACGCCGAGGTTGTTGTGGGCACCGGCCAAGTCCGGGAACAACTCGACCATCTTCTCCCGCGCCTCGGCCTCGTCGGCCGTCCAGTAAAATTGGAAGAGCGAGAGCATCACCACTGGCACTGCGAAATAGGCCACTTGCCGGCCGGCCTCGCGCAAGTACGAGACCAAGCCGCTCGGCAATGCCGGCAAGCCAATGCGGTTGGACCCTTCCTCGGCATTGATCCCCAGATTGGCTTGGTTTTTGCGGTCGCGGATTTTCCAGATGAACCCGTCGAAGTAGTAGTGCAAAAGCGTCGAGGTGATGACGAAAATCTCGACCATTTTGATTGCCTGCTCGGACTTGAGGAAGCCCTCCATCATGTTGATGCTGCCGTAGGCAAAGCAGACTAGCACATACGCGACTAGGATTGGCAAGGTGCGCGTGGTGAAGAAGGTGCGCAGGAGCTTGGTGGTGCGCTCCTGCCTTTTGACGAGGTTGTTGTTGTAGATCCAGACGATGGCGAAGTACTGGATATCGTGAAAAACGGCAAAGGCCGCGTAGCCGATGACGAGGTCGTTGATGTGTATCCAGCCGTAGTAGATGATGAACACCGTCGTCGCCATCACCGCGATTTTGGGCAGGCTTATCTTCTGACCGGTGACCGCCCGCTGGACGATATTGGCCAAGTAGGCCGCCAGCACGACCATCGTACAATAGAACAGCACCTTTTTGAGCAGGAACGTCAATTCGGCCGACAGGAAGGGTACGCCGACCCGCTGGTTGTGGTCGAGGATGCGGTGGAAGTATTCCGGGCTATAGATGACCACCGTTACAAAGGCGCACAAGGTCAACAGCCAGTCGAGTCGAGAATTGAGCTTGGAGAAGATCTTGTTTTTGGCATCGTAAATCCGCATGATGCCGTAGTGCTGCATGAAGAGGTGCCAGATCTCCCACACTAGGACCACCAAGAACAGCCCGTGCAGGGTGTTGAACTGGGCCAGTGCCGTCACCACCAGCACGACAATTGGCGCGACGATGAACTTCTCCTTAAAGGTGCTGAATAGCTCTGGGTCGCCGTAAGCGCGCATAAAGCCGGGCAGGTGATGCCCGGTGGCAAACAGCGCCAGCGCGTAGAAGGCGATGGTCTGCGAGTCGAACGCGGCCCGCAATGGCAGCATGGTCACCAAGCACAAAAGCGGCGTACCAATAAAAAAGAATAGGTCGCCAAAGGGCGAGATGATCCACTTCTGATCGAGGGTGCGTACTACTTGGCCCTGCCCGGCGTCGGCCCCCGCGTCAATGCGGCACACGTACACACCAGGCACCACCCGAACACCCCACGCATCCAATCCGCCCCAACTAAACGACTGCAACACGCCCGCACCCGACGAAGCAAGCACCGCCACTTCGCGACCCGCTACGTCGAAAATGCGTACGCTCGGCGTAGCGTCCACCGCCTTGAACAGCGCAAAGCGGATCTGCACGTGATCGTTGATGCCGTCGCCGTTGGGCGAAAACACCGGCGGCACAAGCTGCAAATCCCCGATCAGCCGCGCGCTGCCGGGCAGGTCGGGCAGAAACACCAAGTTGGCTTGCCGCTCGGCCGCCTCCACCGACTGCCACAGCCCCGGACGCGCTTCTTGCCCCAAGTCCGCAGCAAAGACCGTGGCGTTGCGCAGCACCTTAGTGGTAAAGGCCACCGCCAGCGAATCCGTCCGCACCGTCTCCGGCAAATCGACAAAAAGCAGCGAATCTCCGGCCACGCGCACCCCGCTCGCCTCGCGTGCCACGCCCCCAATCCACAGCCGCACATCGGCGGCATCTACCGCACTGGGCGTGGAAAAGCGCAGCCGGTCAAAGCCCGAGTCGCCTTCGGCCGCATGCGTCTGCAGCGCATACGTGAACTGCATGGCCGCGTTGGGTACGGCATGGCGCGGCGCAATCTGACCGGCCGCCTGCGACACCAACGCATCTTCAAAATCCAGCGCTAGGGCGTGCAACACCGGCGCGACGGCTGGATCCTCAGTAGAGAGAATCAGTTCCAATTGGATGAAGCGGCGCGGCGTCTCGGACTTAAACGCCTCGCCGGAAAACTGGTAGAAGTTGCTCCACGCGCCCCAATCGGGGCCGACCGCGACTGTGGTGTCAATGGGGCCGCGGATGACCTTGGGCAAGCTGTTGTAGCGCGTCTCGGTGACTTGCTCGCCCTTTTTGTCGTAGAACGCGTATAGCTCTTGCAGGGTGTTGCCCGTGCGCGAGCGCACTTGCAACCGCGTCTGGTCGGGCGTGGTCGCCTCCCAGCGCAAGTGCTTGATGGCCTTGGGGCGGCCGTCGCCGGCGAGCTGACCGAGGTCGATAAAATCCGAGCGCAACACCACCTGCGCGGGATAGCCCGGCGAGAACAACATCAACTCCATGGGGTGGGAAAACCAGCCGCTATCGGTCAGCGAATGCCAGAACAAGTAGCGGATCTTGCGCGGAGCAAATACGTAGCGGTGGTGACGCAAGGCCCACTCCGCGCTGGTGACCGGCCTTGGCTCAAAAATCAGCGGCGTGTAGTCGATATCCCCGGCAATGGTGCGCCGCCCATCGGAAAAGAGAATTTGGTAGCCAGTACCGGCCTGTAACCCCTCGAACAGGAAACTCGACTGGCCCTCGCCGCGATGCTGCCAGTAGATAAATGCCTCGTCGAGCCAGAACAGCGCACCCAGATCAACAGCCCACCACACCCCGCTCTCGCGCCAGCCGCCTTTGGTCTGGACGGTAAATATATTGCCGTACGTGTCGGTGATGCCGTCGAACATATTTTGTGGCTCGCGCGCCAACAGCCCGTTGTCAAAGCTGCCTCCGCGCGCCAAGACCCCAAGGCTTATGTTGTCGCCGGCGGCCGTCACCTCCACTTCGGCCAAGGCCGCGTCCACGCTCTTTTCGTCGGCGCGTACGCGCACAAAGCGCACCATGCGGAAGGTGTTCAGCGAGTCCGGCTCCAGCCCGAGGTTTTCGTCGATGACCCGCGTTACGTCGCGCTCGCCAATTAGCTCTATATCGACGATCTGCTCTTGGTTGGGCTGGGTCGTCTGAAAGGCTTGGTCGAACTTGAAGACATCGTCCGTGGCCTGAATGCGCGCACCATTGGCCGTGAAAACGCTGAATTGCCGCCAGGGACGCGCCCCGGCGCGGTCGGGAAACACCAAGCGGATGCGCTCGGCTAGCACGGGCCGCCCCAAGTCAATGGTCACCACCCAATCGACTAGATCGTCGGACGGGCTAGGCCGCCAGATCGTCTCCAGATTCCCGTCCATGACGCGCCGGGCCGCCGTCGGATTGGAGCCGGCCTGCCAGATCCCTCCGGTGACCTTGCCACGGGTCCGGGTGGGCTGGGTGAAGAGGTGGGCATCGAGAGTCGCGTTGATCTGCTTGCGGAATTTCCTCAGTTCCAGCGAGCCGTCGTCGGCAAACTGGACGATATCCACCGGAACCTCCCACGTCGCCCACTCGGCCGGGGTGTCGAAGCGGACTTCCTCCGCTCGGCTCGGACCGCAGATGAACAGGCCCATCAGCAAACAGCAAACCCCGCGTTTTCTCCGCATATTAGTAGGCCACCTCGACGACGCGCAGTTCAATGGCGTCGCCCGAGTCGGCGTTTGCGTCTATGCGCCAGAGATAGATGCCCGGGGGCACAATCGCACCGGCCGCATCTTGGCCATTCCACCTAAAGCGGCGGGTCGGTCCCTCTGAGACCGGCGTCAATTGGGCCACTGGCCGGCCGACCAAGTCGCGCACCTCAACCATGGGCACCGCACCTTGGGCCTTGAATACCACGAAGCTCAGTTCCACAGCGTCGTTGACGCCATCGCCATTGGGCGTGAGCACCCGGCTCGAAAGCTGCAAGCTGCCAATCAAGCGATCGCTGTCGGCCAGTTCGGGCAGCAGCACCACATTGGAGCGGCGCGCGGCCGGCTCGACGTCCTGCCACAGACCGGGCGCGTCGCTCAGGCCCAAATCGGCTTCTACGACCGCGGCATTCCGCACTAGCTGAGTGGTGAAGGCAACCTGCACGGAGTCGCCTTGGACCACCTGCGGCAAGTCGATCAGCAGCGAATCCGCTGCAATGTTTAGGGCGGCCGGTGCAACCACCTGACCGGCGACCATCACCTCAATCTCATCGGCCCGCACCAAGTCGGGCACGACCAAGCGCAGGCGATCAAAGCCCGTGTTCTGCGGGATCGCGGACGGCCATAGCATATAGGTGAAACGGGTGGCCTCGTTGGGCTTGGCTTGGCGCGGCAGAATCGACCCGTGCGCCTCGTTGACCAGCGCATCGACGAACTCCAGCTCGACCGAGCGCACTGTAGGAGCCACCTCTGGGTCTTCCGTGCTCATAACCAACTCTAGCTGCACGAACTTGCGCGGCGAGTCCGACTTAAACGGCTCGCCCGACAGCTTGTACAGATTGCTCCACGCGCTCCAATCCTCCCCGACGACGACCGAGGTATCCACGCGGCCGCGCAGCACCTTGGGCGAGCTTTTCCACTTCTCTTCGGTTACGACCTCGCCAATTTTGTTGTGAAAGGTGTACACCTCGCCCATCTCATTGCCCGAGCGAGAGCGCAGCTCGATCTGGGTATTGGGCGGCAGATCGGCGTCGTAGTGGAGGGCCTTGATCACCTTGGGCTGCCCGTCGCCAGCGAGCGCGCTTAGGTCTAAAAAATGCGATTGAATGACGACTTCGGCCGGGTGGCCCGGGGAAAACATCTGTAGCTCCATGGGATGGGCGCGCCAGCCCAAGTCGTGCAGGGCCAGCCAGAAGATGTGCCGCACCTTGCGCGGGTTAAACAAATACCGGTAGTGCCGCTTGTATTGCTCGCGGGGATTGGTCCACTCCGGCTCAAAAATCCACGTGTCAAAGTCAATGTCGCCGGTCAGGGTCTTGGTGCCGTCGGAAGAGAAAAAGGTGTACCCCGTGCCGGCGTTGTTGGTGCCCAAGCGGAAGTCGGCGAGGCGCTCGCCGGCCTTTTGCCAATAGACGAACGCGTCGTCAATCCAATAAGTCGCCCCCAGATCCACCTGCCACCACAAGCCCCCTTCAAAGGCCGTGCCGCGCGACTCGGTAAACTGCTGATGCACCTCAATGACCCCGTACGTATTGAGGTTGCCGTCGAGCCAGAAGAAGGGGTCGGTCGCCCGCGAGCCATTGATGTACGTGCCGCCCTTTTCCTCGACCCCAAGGCTGATGTTGTCGCCGACGGCAATGACCTCAATTTCGGCGAGCGCGCCGTCGAGCTGATGCTCATCCACGAGGAAGCGGATGAACTGGATCATCTGCCACTTGGAGTTAGCGGCCACCCGCGAATCCGCTTGGCCGGTCGCCGTTGCGGTGTTGGCCTTGAATCTGAATAAGTCCACGGTAAAATCGTCGCGACCGCTGACATTGCTTAGTTGTTCGACCGCACGGGTGGTATCCTCCACGGCCGGCTTGAAGCCAAAACTGACATACGCATCCAAATTGGGCTTGGTCGTGCGATAGACCGGCGCGAAGCGAAATACGTCCTCCAAGGCCGCTACGTGGGCACCCGTAGAGGCGAAAACGCTGAACTGGCGAAAGGGCTTGGCCCCTTCCTGATCGGGAAAGTGAATGCGGATCTCTTTGGCCAATACCGCGCGGCCCAAGTCGATTTGCACGATCCACTTGTCGAGCGGGTCGCCGCTAGCTGGCTGCCAAAAGGTGGTGGCATCCCCGTCGATGATCCGGGGGGCATCGTTTGGATTACTCAGCGCAGACCAAACGCCGCCGGCCACATCCCCGCGCTCTTTTGTCGGGTGAATGAAGAGGTGGGCGTCGAGCGCGGCGTTGATGTCCTTGCGGAACTTGACTAGCCCCAAGTGCCCCTGCGGGGTGAAGACGTTTAACTGCGGCTTGAGCGACCAGTTGGCCTCCCAAGTCGCTGGGCTGTCGAAGGTGAGGAATTCGGCGTAAGCCCCACAAGGCAGGAGCAGGGCCAGAGCAAGTTTGTGCATAGTGTGGTCTCGCTGGTAAGGGGAGCGATGTTCGCGCAAGAGAGAGATAGAATATAGTGAATACTGGAATAGGAATAAATAAGCGGCCTAGCGCAGGAGCACCATGCGCCGCGTCTGGGTCTGCGGGAGGCCGCCGGCCAGCGGGCGCACCCGCAAGCGGTACACATATACCCCCGACGCCACCGGACGACCCGACCCATCCTGACCGTCCCACACCACCGCGTGCTGCCCTCCCGACTGGGCTTCACCCACCAGTTGAATGACCCGTTGACCCAGCATGTCGTAAATGACCAACTCAACCGCCGCCGCTTGTGGTACGTCGTAGCGGATCCGCGTAGTGGGATTGAAGGGGTTGGGCGCGTTGGGATGCAGGACGAAGCGCTCCGGGGGGGGCGGAGCGAAAGCATCCTCGACCGAGGTGGGGAGACCGACCCACTCAACCGCTACAACCGAGAGCTTGGGCACGCCGTCGCGGTCGGCAAGGAAGGCGATACGCGTACCGTCGGGAGACCACGCCGGGGCCGCCGGCCAAGCCGGCCACGGCAGGCGGGTAATATGAAGGCCAGCGTAGGCATCCACGAGGTGGATATTCGTCCGGTAGCTGCGGTCGGAGACAAAGGCGATATAGCGGCCATCGGGAGACCACGCCGGGAGCCGGTCGTCGCTGGGATGCCGCGTCAAGTTGATGAGCGTACCGCCATCGGCGTCCATGCAGTAGATTTCCCCATTGCCGTCGCGACGAGATCGGAAGGCGAGGCGGCTACCGTCGGGAGACCACGCGGGTGAACCGTCGTAATGTCCGTGTTGGGTCAGGTTGGTAAGGCTGCCGCCCTTAGCTTTGACCACATAAATATCCCACGCACTGTATCGGTAGGCTTGGAAGGCAAGCCGGGTGCCGTCAGGAGACCACGCCGGAGAATCATTCCACGCGGGACGCTGTGTCAGATTGGCACGGTGGTCGCCGTCGGCGTTTATCACGTACAATCCCCGATTGCCGTCGTGCTCAGAAATGAAGGCGAGGCGGCCGCCATCGGGAGACCACGCCGGCGACGAGTCTTGGGCCGGATGTTGGGTTACGTTGAAGAGGTGATCGCCATTCACATCAACCGTGTAAATCTCTTCGTTGCCAGCGCGAGCAGAGACAAAGGCGAGGCGGCCACCGTCAGGAGACCACGCCGGCGACGAGTCTTGGGCCGGATGTTGGGTTACGTTGAAGAGGTGATCGCCATTCACATCAACCGTGTAAATCTCTTCGTTGCCAGCGCGAGCAGAGACAAAGGCGAGGCGGCCACCGTCGGGAGACCATGAGAAAAGCGAGTCTTTACCGAGGTCAGGTGTAAGGCTGACGGGGATGCCCAAGACCAATTCGGTGTGGGGTGGCCCTCGGTCGGTGGTGCCTTGCAGCCGGAGCTTGTAGCGCGGCGTGTGCAGATCATTGGAGACGATGACGAGCGTCTCCGCAAAGGTGCCCAAGGCCGTAGGCGAGTAGAAAACCGCGACGGGATGGCGGCCGCCCGGGGCCACTTTGAACGACCGCTCCGCAACGCCGAAGGGGGCCAACACCCGCACAGCCGACACCCGCAGCGTATCCGCGGCCGAAGCCGCATTGCTCACGGTAAAGGTCCACGCGCTCACCGAACCCACCCGCTGCGCACCAAAGTGGTAGGAGCCGCTGGCGTCGAGGCGCATCTCGGGCTGCTCGTCGAGGGCTTGGCCACGCAGGCTGATGGTCACTTGGGGGCGGTTGGGATCATTGGAACGAAGCGCCAACGGACGAAGGTGCCGCCCAGCCGCCAGCGGATGGTATAGTACGCGCACCGCTTGGCGGCCCCCCTGAGGCACCGTGAAGGCCATCGGCTCAGCCGTAAAAGGCAAGCCCGTAATGACCTCAACTCGCAGCGTATCTCGCCCTGTGTTGCCCACCTCCAGCGTCCACGCCTCGCCTGCACGGGCGAACACTGTGCCGAAATCGTAGAAGGACGCGCTAGTCGACAAGGTCATTTTGGCCGCTGTGGGAACAGCCGTACCCCAGAGCCGGATCCTCGCTTCGGGCGCGTTAGAGCGGAGGACGAGCGTCTGAGCAGAGAAGCCCGGTTGGGTGGGGGCGTAGGTAACGACGAGCGGCTGGCGGCCGCCGGGGGCTAGATCAAAAGACTCCATGGAGACGCCGTAGGGCGGCGCGACCTCCACCGCCTCTACGCGCAGCGTATCAGCCGCCGAAGCCGGATTGTGTACAATGAGAGTCCACTCGGATACAGCCCCCACCCATTGATACCCGAATTTGTGCGGGACGCTGGTGTCGAGTGCCCCCCAAGTCGGTACGACGAATTCCGCTGCGTAGATGTTATCATCGCGCTCGGAGACGAAGGCAATACGAGTGCCGTCAGGAGACCAAACCGGCGATGCGCCTCGTCCCAAGTCGGCAGGGTTTCTGCCGTCGGCATCCATGACGTAAATACGTCGGTACTCGCTGCGTAAGTGAAGGATACGGGTGCCGTCGGGAGACCAAACCGGAGACCAATCGTTAGAGGGGCTGGGTGTCAGGTTGGTGAGATTGCCCCCGTCGGCATCCACGACGTAAATATCCCCGTTGCCAGCGCGATTGGCGGTAAAGGCGATACGGCGGCCGTCGGGAGACCAAACCGGAGACCAATCGTTAGAGGGGTTTGATGTCAGGTTGGTGAGATTGCCCCCGTCGGCATCCACGACGTAAATCTCTCCGTTGCCAGCGCGCCGGGAGACGAAGGCGATACGGCGGCCGTCAGGAGACCAAACCGGAGACTCATCGGGACCCGGGTCGCGGGTCAAGTTGAGCAGATTTCCCCCATCGGCATCCACGACGTAAATCTCCCCATTGCCGTCGCGCCAAGACTCGAAGGCAATGCGAGTGCCGTCAGGAGACCACGCCGGACCCCCATCGCGCGCAAAGTGGCGGGTCAGGTTGGCGGGAACCCCCCCGTCGGCACCCACGACGTAAATCTCCCCCTTGCCGTCGCGCCAAGACTCGAAGGCGATACGGCGGCCGTCAGGAGACCAAACCGGAGACCAGTCAATAGAACGGCGTTGCGTCAAGTTGATAGGGAGCCCGCCATTGGCATCAACAACATAGACATCATAATTGTCATCGCGCTGGGAGACGAAGGCGATACGGGTGCCGTCAGGAGACCAAATTAGAGACTCACTCCCAGTGAGGTTCTGCGTCAGCTTGGTGGGGAATTGCAAATACGGATCGAGGTGAGCCAAGAGAACCAGCGTGGACCGCTTCCCGTAACAGGGCGCAATAGTCAGAGTCAGCAGAGCACAGCAGTAAATGAGAGCCATAGAACACTCCCTGAACGCCCTAGTAGGCTCGCCTTTCTGCTCTATCTCACTAGCTCAATCTTCTTGGTCAAAGTTTGCTCTTCTACGATAATATCGGAGCTTTCGACCAAATCATTAATATGCGATACCGACCGCCCTCAATTGCAGATCGCTGGCGTCTTCGGCTTCAATCTCAATGCCCAAGAGATACACCCCCGGGGCGAGCGCCTCACCGCGCTGGTCGCGGCCGTCCCAGCGCAAGCGCTGGGGGCCAGACCCTTGCTGGCCGCGCTGGACTTGCGCCACCCGGCGGCCGTCCAGCGAGAACACCTGCAGCTGTACGGGCACTGATTGCGGCAGGGCGAAGAGCGAGTAGGAAATGACTAGCTCGTCGTTGACTCCGTCGCTGTTGGGGGTAATCACGCCGCTGGAGAACCGCACATCCTGTACCAACTGCGGATTGGCCGCGCTCGAGGCCAAGACGCGCAGGCTATTGGTGCCGACCGCGTCGCTGACGTCCCCGCCTTCGATCGGCTGCGGCAGGTCCGCGCTGCCGGCATTGAAAACCTCCCCTTCAAAGGTGCGCGCAAAATCGAAGACTTTGGCGGAAAAAATCACCCGCAAATTAGGATTGTAGGCGCGGCTTATGCGCTGCGGCAGTTGCACGACAAAGCCGTCGTCCACAATCGCGAGCCCGGCCGGATCCGTGGCGACCCCATCCACTTCCAGCCCCTCGAACTCGGTTTGCGCGCTGCCAGTGCTAATCCGCAGGGCGTCAAAACCCACTTCCCCAGCCGCGAAATCCGCCTTGACGTCGTAGGTGAAGCCCGTCCTTTCGCCCAAGGCGACCTCGGCCACGCCGCGCGCCGGGTTGGGTTGGCCGAGCTGGGCTATCTCGGCTAGGACGCGGCGGGCCAAGATCGGCGAGGTCTCAATCCACAGGGAATCGAGGCGCACGAACTCGTCGAACCGCTCGCTGTGCAGCACCACCTTGATCTGCAAATGCGACCCGCGATTGAGGTTGAGGGGCCGGTCGGACTCGGTCGTCGGAAAGGACCAGAACGTCCAGTTTTGTTGGTCGTACTCAATGCCAGCGCGGAGCCCTGGCTTGGGCCGGGTGGAAAGGGTCAAGGTTCCGCCCAAGCCATCGGCATTAGTAACGGCCGCACTTTGGTTTTTCAGCACGCCCTGATAGCGGGCCTGCTCCACGACGACGCGCGTCCCCATATCCGTAAACTCGTAGTAGATGTCTGGAACCGCGTCGATCCCGGTGCGCGCTTCGACCTCGATCTGCACGTTGGCGTCCGGGGCTTCCTCGGCCACGCCGTCGACTAGGCGCATAGGCGTGGCTTTCCAGAACAACCGCCCGAAGTTGACGACCGTGCCGAGGTCGAAAATGACCGTCTTGTACGTGGCCCGCTTGGGGATTCCCTCTCCCCAGAGGAAGAACTCGGCCACCGTCCCCTTGCGCGCCGTGCCCGAATGCCCGGACGACTGATTGGTCGCCTCGTCGAGGATCGAATTTTTGCGCTTGTAGCGCACGTAGCGCACGTATTGCAAGGGAAAATTTGCCGCGATCTTGGGGACGACGTTTTCGCGCGCCTCGGCGATCACTTCCCCGATGGGATTGGACGTGTGCAGCACGTCGTTGTTGGTGTCCGCAGCGATCGACACCTCAAAGGCCGGGATGGCGTCTTCCTCCAGCGGGGTTCCGTCCGAGCGGTAGAACCCCTTGTCCGGCGTGCTCATGGCAAAGCGAAACAGCGGCACCGGCACCCCCAAATCAATGGTGTAGTACTCGCTGGTAATGCTGTTGCTGGTCACCGGATTGTACGTCGCGCCATTGCCGTCGATGAGGTTGAGCGCGTTGTCAACCGTCGAAGAGGTGCCGGAGCCACCCTTCCAAGCGCGGGGCCGCTCCCCATCGACAAAACCCAGCTCGTCCGGGTTCTTTTTGGGCGACCAATTGTCGAGCAGGGGAAAGACCGTCGTATCCGCGCTGACCAGCACCGGCTGGATCGAGTTGTTCGGTCCGGCAAAGTCAATCATTACTTGGGCCGAGTCGCTAGCGGCCCAGCTGAGGCCGCTGCCTCCGATCTGCCACAAAGAAATGTCCGCGGCCGCGCTCGTAGCCGATGCGGCGGCGAGGAACCAAAGCCACAAATTCGCTAGACGTTTCATGTTGCTCTCTCCCGCTTGGCAAGAGTATAAAAAATTTACCGAGACGCCGCTGTTTTCTCTTTCTCAGCGGCGAGCGCGTACTGTTCAAGCGCATCGCCGTTGATGCCCCATGCAGACTTGTCGCGCAACTCAAGGTTGAGGGTGCGCAATGCGCGCTGCTGCTTGGCTTGGCGGGCCAAGTAGTGGGCCTTCTGTTGGCTCAAGTCGTATTCTTGCACTCGCTTGGGCCGGCGCTGCAAGACCTTGAAGATCGAAAAGGCCCTTGCCAAAGGCCGGGGGTCGCGCAGGGAAGACGGCAAGGGGTCGACCAGTTCAATCGGGCCTTGCAATTCCCTTGCGGGCGCGGATACGGCCGCGTCCATCAGCTCCTTGTACACGATCTTTTCAAATGCGCGCAGCGCGTACAGCCCGCCGTTTTCGTCCGCGTCGCGCCGGATGCTGTGCTCGGTCGCCAGTGCGCCCATGTCGGCCCCATTGCGAATTTGTTCCAGCAGCTCTTGGGCGAGCGACTCGTCGGCGACCATGATTTCTTGGACCACGATTTCTTCGGGTGCCCAGTACATCTCGGGATGCGCTTCGTAGTGGGCGCGCGCTTCCTCTTCGCTCACCTCTAAGGCCCCTTCGAGCAGCTCTTCCCACAGCCCTTGCAGCAGCAGCCGCTCCTTTTCAGCTTCCACCTTCTCCTGCACCTCGGGCCGCTCACCGTATCCACCGCGCTCGGCTGCCAAGCCCAAGAGCAGGTCCGGCGCCCCGCGGCGGCGCACGCGATCGTCGAGCAGGGCACTGTCAATTTGGGCGCGGCCCAGCCGCGTATTGTGCAGCAAATAGCTGCCCTGCTGCACGGTGATGACGCCGCCATCGTACTCGTAGAGCGGGGCCGCCCACTCCTCGGGCGCAAGCTGGGGCGCGCCGGGCTGTTCGTTCCAAGCCGCGACAAAGCGCCGCACCCGCTCCCCCACCGGGCGCAAGCCGCTCTCGGCGACTAGCTCGTCAATGTGCTCGCTGCGCAAGTTCTCAATTTTTTCGAGGAAGGTCGCCCGCTGGATCACCGAGCGATACTTTTCAAAAGACACCAATTTCTTATCCACGACCTTGGCGATCTCCCAGCCTTGGGGCGTGCGGAAGGGCGGGCTGACCTCGCCTGTATCCAACGAAAACACGCGGTCGTACACGCGGTCGGAGACCCGATCGAACGCATAGTACGAAGCAAACCAGCCCCCATCAGCCGCGGTTGCCGCGTCCCGCGAATGCTGGCGCGCCATGTCCTCAAAGGTGGCCCGGCCGGCCTCGATTTCCGCGTAGATGGAATCGGCGCGAGCGCGGCTGTCGAGCAGGATGTGCGCCCCGCGCACGGCGTGGCGGGCCGGATGCACGGCAAAATTGGCCCGCAGCTCGTCTTCGGAAATCTCGATCTGTAGGCCGACCTGCTCGCGGATATAGGCTTCGACCATGGCCTTGTGCCGGGCGAGGTCCACGGCCTTGATCCATTCGGGATCTTTATCCAACCCCCGCTCATACGCCTCGCGCACCATGAGCTTGATGTCGATCAAACTCAGCAGGTGCTCGCGGTGCTTTTCCACGCCCGGCGCCAGCGAGTGGTGCTGCGATTGGATCTGGGCTTCGTAGCGGCGGAATTCGCGCTCGTCGATTAGGTCGTCGCCGACTTGGGCCAAGGCGGTGCCCGTCACCACTAAGCCACCCCCCTCTGCGATCGGGGCCGCCGGCTCTTGAACACAAGACAATAGGATCGCGCAGACGGCGAACCACTTCGCGTTATGGATCATCTTTTTGCTTTCTAATCAAGGCGTCGGCCAGGCGTTTGTGTTCTTCGCTTTTGGCGATTTGCCCCAGCCGCTTGTAGGCTTCGGCCAAGGCTTGGTGAGCACCGAGCCAGTTTTCGTCGAGCGCGAGGGCGCGGTTGAGCATGGCGATGGCCTCGTCCGTGCGCTGCTGGTTCAAGTAGGCCTGCCCGAGGGCGGCAAAGGCGGCCACATGCTCGGGCTCTTGCTGAATAATCTGCTGATAGGCGGCCGCCGCTTGGTCGAAATGGCCGGTGCGCAAGTAGATGTTGCCCATGTTGTTCAGCGCCCGCACGTGCGCGGGATTGATCCGCACGGCTTGGGCGTAGTGCGGCAGGGCCACGCCGGTAAACCCCAAGCGATTGTATATAAAACCCAAGCTGTAATGGGCTTCGGCGTCGTCTGAGTCGCTGCGCAGCTGCTCGCGGTAGCGCTGGATATCCCCCTCGACCTGCTTGATCTTCTCGTACGCGGCGAGGGATTTTTCTCCGGCGGCCTCGCGGCCCTGCCGCAGGTGGATCTGGCCCAGCAGGCGGAAGGACTCGGCAAATCCGGGTTCGATTAGGATGGCCCGGCGGAAGCGAGCGGCCGCAGCCGCTAGGTCGTTTTGGCGCATCTGGATCCGCCCCAGTTGCAGATGCGCCTCCGCGTACGTGGTGTCGGCCGCCAGCGTGCGCTCAAAGTACTCGGCCGCTCCCGCGTCGTCGCCCTCTTGCAGCCGAATCTCCCCCATCGCATAGAGCGCACGTGCGTTCTGCGGCCTTGCCACCAAGACCTGCTGCAGGGCCTCGCTGGCGTCTGCATAGCGGCCCAAGCCCGCGTACACCAGCCCGAGGTTGAAGCGGGTGTGGAGGTGTTCGGGCCGCAGCGCCAAGGCGCGCTCGTACTCGTGGGCGGCGTCGCCCAGCCGTCCCTGCTTGCTGTACACGGCCGCCTTGTTGCGCCGCGCTGGCGCGTACGTTGAGTCCAACGCTAAGGCCGAGGCAAACGCAGCGTGGGCTTCGTCGTAGCGGCTCAGCTTCAGATGCACATTGCCCAAGGCGACGAGCCATTCAGGCTGGTCGGATTCGAGGGCCACGGCCATTTCGTAGAATTGGGTCGCCTCTTCGGGCCGGCCCAAGGCCAAGTGGATGCGGCCCAGCGTGGCCAGCACCTCGCCCGACTGCGGATGGCGCTTCCGCGCTTGTCCGTACACCGCCAGCGCGTCCGCGTAGCGCTTCTGCTGCAACAGGGCGCGCCCGACCAGCAGCGGATCCTCAACCGGAGGAGGCTGCCCTACAGGCTGCGAGGCCGGAGCTTCCGGCGCGGTCTCGCAGCTAACTACCAGCGCAACGCCCAGCGCGCATGAAACCCATGTAATCACCGACTTGTACCTTCCTCTATGTCCACGTATTGCCGCCCGGGCAGGGCTTCCACGACTTGGACGGCACCGGACGGCCAGCGAATCTCGACCCGCTCGGCGACCTCGGCGCTCCCGAGGCCAAAGAGCACGCGCGGGTCGTTCGACGACAGATAGCTCGCGCTGCGGCGAACCTCGCGCACGAGGGTGCGGCCGCTGGTCGTCAGCGCGATCCGCGCCCCAATGGCGTCGCGGTTGCTCGCCGCACCCCGCAACCTAAGCCCCAACCATCCACCGACATCTGCGTCGTTGCGCAACAGGGCCGGCCGGTCGTTGGAGTTGTTCACTGCAATATCTAAATCGCCGTCGCCATCGAGGTCGCCAAAGGCGGCCCCGCGACTGACCTGCACCAGTGCGAGGCCCGGGCCGCGGTCGCCGCGCTCTACAAAAGTGCCCGCGCCGGCGTTTTCCAAAAGCTGATTGCGCTGCGCGTACTCGGCCGCCCGATCGACCTTTTCCACGTTGTCGTACACGTGGCCATTGGCCACGAATAGGTCGAGGTCGCCGTCGTTGTCCCAGTCGAAAAATCCCGTGCCAAACCCTAAAAAGGCCATGCTGGCGCGGGTGATGCCCGACGCTGCGGTCGCGTCGGCAAAGAACCCCCCGCCCAAGTTGTTGTACAGGGTATTGCTCTCCCACTGGAAGTTGGTCACGAACAAATCCAAATCCCCGTCGCCGTCTGCATCGGCCATGTCAACGCCCATCCCGGCCTCAGCGACCCCTGCGCCGTTGAGGCTGGTGCCGCTGGCCAGCCCCCGATCGACAAAGCGCGCGCCGTCGTTGCGGTAGAGCATGTTGGGCACGAGGTCGTTGGCCAAGTACAGATCGGGATCGCCGTCTTGGTCGTAGTCGCCAAAGACGACTCCTAACTCCTTGCCGGCTGTGCTGACCAAGCCGTACTCAGCGGTGCGGTCGGCAAAGGCGCGGCCCTCGTTGATATAGAGGCGATCAACTTGGCCGTCGAACTTGCGCGGGTCGCAGTAGAGCCGCTCCTCCCTGTTGCCGATCCGGCACACGAGCGGATCTTCGGTCGGGTAGTCGAGGTAGTTGCCGACGAATAGGTCCAAATCCCCGTCGAGATCCACGTCGGCAAAGGCCGCGCTCGTCCCCCACCCCGGACAGCCGACGCCGGTTGTGGCCGTGACGTCGGCAAAGCGGCCTTGTCCGCGATTGTGAAAGAGCGCGTTGGCCCCAAAATTGGTGACGTAGAGGTCGGCGCGGCCGTCGTTGTCCCAGTCGCCAACGGTCGCGCCCATGCCGTAGCCGCGGTCGCCAACGCCAGCCCGCGCCGTTTGCTCTGAGAAGCGGCCCGCACCGTTGTTGCGAAAGAGCGCGTTGGCCGCTGCGGGCGCGTTCGATAGATGGGGCAGCCGCCCGGCGTTGACCAAGTAGAGGTCGAGTGCGCCATCGCCGTCGAAATCCAAAAACGCGGCCCCAGAGCCATAGGTCTCGGGCAAATAGCGCGCACCGGCCGCGCCGCTGCGGTGGACGAAATCGACCCCAGCGGATTGCGCGATATCGACAAAGCGCGCTTCTGCGGCCGCACTGCAACACAGCATCAAGACCATCGCGTAGCGCCCCTTCACGGCCCCGGCCTCGGCACCGGCCCAAACCCCTCGGCGACAAGGCCTGCGCCGCGCCGGATAGTGACCAGCCGGTTGCCCTCCACCCGGTCGATGCGCTCCTCCACCCCATCGGGCCAGCGCACCACGAGACCGTCGGCCGCAGTCGCCTCCCCCAAGCCGAAGTGCAGCCGCAGGTCGTCCTGTGACAGGTAGCCCGTGCCCGCGCGCACCTCCCGCATCTGCACCGCGCCATTCACCGATACTGCAACTCGCGCACCAATGGCGTCCGCATTGCCTCCAGCGCCGAGCAGCCTCACCATCAGATAGTTGTGGCGATTGCCCCCGTCGTTGCGCAGCAAGGTCGGGGTGTCGTCGATATTGACCACCACAATGTCCAAGTCGCCGTCGTTGTCCAAATCCCCGAAGGCCGAGCCGCGACTCGACTTTTCCACTGCTAGGCCCGGGCCCGCGGCCGCACTGACCTCGGCAAAGGCGCCGCCGCGATTTTCAAACAGGTGGTTGCGCTGGGCGTAGCGGGTCCCCAAGTCGCGGCGGTCAACAGCCGGGTACACGTGGCCGTTGGCCACGAACAGGTCGTCGTCGCCATCGTTGTCGCAATCGAAAAAACCCGTGCCCCACCCTAAAGAACTAATGCTTGCACGGCCCAAGACCGAACTGAAACTGGCGTCGGTAAAAAACCCCCGGCCATTGTTCTCGTAGAGCGCGTTGTTGTCGTGCGAGAAATTGGTGACGAAGAGGTCGAAATCGCCGTCGCGATCGTAGTCGCCGCCGGCCAAGCCCATGCCGCCCTGTTCGCGGCCGTCCTCGCTGTACGCGGTCGCCGACAGGAGCGCTACGTCCGCAAACGCACCGCGGTCGTTGCGATAGAGTACATTCGGCGTCGAATCATTGGCAATGTAGATGTCCAAGTCGCCATCCCCATCCCAATCTCCAGCCAGCGCGGCAAAACCATAGTACTCGTAATCGGCAATGCCAACCGCCGCACTCGCCTCGGCAAAGGTCCAACCCGCGCCGGGGCCATCGTTGCGATAGAATCGATCCCGCTCGCCCGGCATCCCGCGCGGGCCGCAGAATACGTCCAGCCCGCGCCAAGTGCAATAGCTCGGATCAACCGGGCGAAACGCCGGGTCAAAGTCGATGTAATTGGCCAAGTAAAAGTCCAAGTCGCCGTCGAGGTCGTAGTCGCCAAAGGCCGCAGACGAGCTCCAGCCGCCAAAATCCACGCCCCGCTCAGCGGCCACATCGACAAACGTGCCATCGCCCTCGTTTTCGTACAGGGCATTGGGGCCGTAGTTGGCCAAGTACAGATCGGGCCACCCGTCGGCATTGTAGTCGGCCGCCGCCGCGCCCATGCCCCAGCCCGCGTGGGCGACGCCAGCCTCGCGGCCAACGCCGGTAAAGCACCAAGCGCCTTCATTGCGATACAGCTCGGCGCGGGGTGCGCGGCCCGGGGCGTACCCGGCGAGGCGCGTACCGTTGACGATAAAGATATCCACGTCTCCGTCTAAGTCGTAGTCTAAAAGGGCCGTCCCGCCCGTGTTACATTCGACGATGTGCTCTTTTTGCGGCGTTCCAGATACTGTGCGCAAGCGAACGCCCGCTTCGTCAGCCACATCCACGAAAACGGGCCGCACCTCCTCGCTCCCGCACCCGACCAACGCCCAAATCGCGGCTAGTGCAAACCGCATTTTACTGTTGCGCCCTCAACGCCGCAGCCTCGGCGCGCGCTGCGCGGCCCTCTGCCACGCGGCCCTGCTGGATCAGGGCGGTGCCCAAGCCTTCGAGGGCCGAGGCCATGCTCCCGTCGAGAGCTAAGGCGCGGCCAAACGCGAGGGCCGCGGCCTCGTACTCGCCGAGGGCCAAGCTGTTGTTGCCTAGGTTTTCAAAGGCCAAGGCGTAGTCGGGCTTGTGGCGCACCGCACGCAGCAAGAAGGGCCGGGCAACCGCGTGTCGCTCTTGCTGCGAGTAGATCACCCCGATGTTGTGGCTGGCCTCCGCGTAGGTGGAATCGAGGGCCAAGGCCGCCTCGAATTGCTCAAGAGCCGCTGCTAGCTCCTTTCGGCGCAAATAAACCAGTCCCAAGTTGAAGTGCGTGGCCACCCGCTTGTCGTCCGCCAGCGGCACGGCCTGGCGATAGAGCAAGCGGCGGTAGTGATCCTCGTCCATGGTCGCGCTACTCAACTGCTGAAAAAGCTCGATCATCCGCGCCCCCTCAGCGACGCGGTCCAAGCGCGCATAGAGCGTACCCAAGCTGTAATAGGCCGAGGTGTACCCCGGGTCTGCGGCGATAGTCCGCTCCATGGCCGCCATGGCCTGCAGATCGTCCTGCAAGCGCAAGTAGATCAGCGCCAAGTAGTAGTGGGCGTGGGCCAAGCCGGGGTCGAGCTCAATCGCCTTGCGCAGCGCAGTCTTGGCGTTTTCATTGTCGCCGCGCGAACACAGCACAAAGCCCAACACGAAGTGCCCATAGCCGCTCTGCCCGGCCAGTTGCAGTCCCTTTTCAGCCATTGCAATGGCCTTTGCGTACCCGTCGCCGCGCTCGTTGTACAGCAGCGCCAAGGCCCAGTATACCTCGGCAAAGGCCGGCGCTTTTTCGAGTGCATGCTTAAAGGCGGCTATGGCCTCGCTCTTGCGATGCTCCTTGGCGAGGGCAACCCCGAGGTAGTAGTGGGCATCCACGTCGTCGGGCGCGGCCGCGACCCGCTCGGACAGCACGGCGACGGCGCGGCGCGTGCGGTCCTTTTGCAGGTAGAGCCACCCCAAGGTCAAGAGCACCTCTGGGTCTGCGGGGTTTTGCTCGTAAGCGCGCTGGTAGAACGCGAGGGGCTGGGGCGCAGCAGGCTTTTTGAGGACGTGGCGTTCCGGGGAACCGCAGCCGATCCCTCCGAGGAGGCCGACCAGCCCTATCCACATCACGGCAAGGCGCATGTCCATGTTGTTGGGCAGTAAAGCGCCCGGCATCTCCGCTAGAGAACGCCGGGCGCTTTGGATCCACAAGGAAATAGTGCCGCCCCTACTCTTGGAGACCCGCGAAGACCCGAACGAAGAGCAGGGAGTTGGTTTCGGTCGCTTCGGCAAAGGCCCGGCGCTCCCAGCGAAAGCCCGTGTTCATGGTCAGCGAATAGCCGAGATACGCCGACTTGTTGGAAAGCTGCAAGGCCAGCACCGAGCCCGTGAAGTCATCGACGTACCCGGGCGGTAAAATTTCCGGGCGCTCTTCGAGGTTGCGGAAGAGGTTGAGCTCAACGCCGTATTCGATAAAGGTCCCGGGCAGGATGAAGTACTTCGAGGTCAGCATGTAAAACTGCGACCACTCGGTGATGTCGAGATCGGTGCTAAAGGTCGGGTTGATCTTGCGGAAAACGCTCTTGTAACGCGGCCAGAAAGACAGGTTGTCGGTAATCGGCAGCGGATAATCTACCTTGTTGATCGCGCCAAAAAAGAGGCGGTCGTCTTTGACCTCGGCCTGCTCGCCGCGCTGCCTAAACCAATCGTACTTCACTTTGTTGTAGATGTTCAGGTTTTGCAGGCGCAGGTAATCGAACGTCAGATAGCCGGTCCAGACAAAGGTGTCTTGGGCGATCAGGGGGTCGATGGTTTCGCGGAATCCATCTGGATCGACCCATTGGATCACATCGTCTTCAATGTCGTCTTGCACCGAGCGGGCGTATTGGAAAGCCCGGGCCTCAATACCAGGCCAGCTCCACTGGCCGGTGAGTACCGCATAGCTCATCTGCGCACTGCGCTTGGAGCTTGTTTCGTCGGCTGCGGAGTAGCCTACCGTCATCTTGATGGCTTCGGTCAAGTGAACGCCGCCGTACACGTTGTACCCATCGCGATCGTGCCGGTAGGGGTAGTCGGCTAAGGTATCGTTCTCAAAGCGGTCGATGACGTTGTTGTTGTTCATGTCAACGCCAAAGAGGAACTCGGGCGGATCGATGTTGTAGCGCAGAAACGGCTCGGCGAAATCCGGCTGGCCGTTGTCGTTTTGGTTGAAGTCCGAGATGAAGTCCGCGTTCTCGTCGTACCCAGGGAAGACCTGCGGGTCGGCTGCGCCGCCGGTGCCAAAAGGCGATTCGCGAAAGACGAAGTCGCCGTTTTGCCACAGGCGTTTCCAGTCGGCAAAGCGGTCTTGGTCGTCGTTGTCGTCAACCGCCTCAAAGGAATAGCGCTCTGGATGTTCGTAGTCGATAAAACCCCGCGCATCCGAGATAAACGCATTGGTCTGGTATTCGGGCTCTAGGCGGTAGAATTCTCCGTACGCGAAGAACGGATACGCGTCCTGTGAAGCCGTGAGGTAGTAGGCCAAGCCATCGTCTTGGGCGAGGGTGTGATCTTGGAAGTTCTGGTTGGGAAAGCGGCGAAACGCCCGGCTGAGGGCAATCTCCGAGCGCATATTAAAGCCCTTAATATCGTCTATGTCGAAGTTGAGGCCGATGATGTCCTTGCCGGTGGGCAGGCCGTATTCAAAGCGGATGAAGCGCTGATTGGAGCCATCGCTGACGTTGCCGTGGGCGCGCTCAACCTCCAAGAACACCGGCTCGCCTTGGGCGTTGACTTGGAGATTTGAGGTGATCTCGATTCGGTAGTCGTTGGCGATGACCAACTCAAACTCAATTTCGCGGATCTCCTGAAACGTGGTGATCTCGTCGTCGGGCTGTTGGCGGAAATCGCGGGCGATGTTGTAGGTCAGCTCCAACGTTTCGGCCCCATTGGCCTCGATGACGCCGGCGCGCCGCACCCCGCCGCGCGGCGAGGGGACGATTTCGGGGTGATCGACTCCGTCGATGATAATGCGCTCGGCAAAAAGCTGGGCACCGCCTACGCCGTCTTCGGGCGAATCGTCGGACAGCCGCAGGACGATGGTCTCGACGTTGCCGCCGTTTTGGGCTTCGGTCAACACGCCTTTGAGCGAGTTGTCGCCCAGTTTGCGACCTGTGGAGAAGTTGGCAATGTTCAGATAGGTAAAGCCCAGTTTGGAGAAATCCCCGAGTTGCACTTTAGTGTGCGCACCGAAGAGATTCGTCATGTCGCCTAAAATTTGGCCGATCGAGCTTTCATTATCTACGCGCGTACCCGGGGAGGCCAAGCGCGATGCCAAGAGAGTCATCTGGTACTTGTCGGCGGCAAAGTCCCACTGCACCCCATTGAAGGTTGGCTTGGAAAAGGTCAGGGGCGTCAGGGTGGTGCGCAGGGCCTCGCCAATGGTCATTGACGAGTAAAACTGCCCCTTGGACATGGCCGAGACGAGCACACTGTTAAACCACGACGAATACTTAGGTCCTTTGCGCACCGTGCTGCCCGAAGTCACTGGACTATCGACCGACCAGTTGTACACCTCAAAGCCGCGCGTGATGTAGTTGCCGTACAGGTCGTAGGTGCGAAATCCCTCTAGCTCGGTCGCTACGTAGCGCTCGTAGTTTTGGCGGGCGTAATTGCTGTATTCTTCGCCAGTCCAGCGATAGAATTGGTACAGGCTTTGCGGATACTGCCACTTCCGCTGCGCCGGCGTCATCGCCATCTCATAGACATCCACGCCGCGCGGTTCGCGTCCGGTGAGAAACCCGACCCGTTGGGCAAAAGCCGCATCGCACAGGAGTGCGACGCCGGCTGTGACAACTGCTGCGTAGAGCATGCGACTCACGCTGGAATCCTCCCTTTTGGATTTTTGCCGATCAGCACATCAATAGGCCACGCCGACGACGCCAACCCGCCTGAAGTTGCCGATCCCGCTGTCAACCGAGAGCGAGACCACGTAACTGCCCGGGGGCACGGCCTCGTCGGCATCGCTGCGCCCATCCCACATCTCGGTGTAAATCCCGCCGATCTGCTCGCGGTCGGCCAGCACGCGCACCAGCCGCCCCGCCAAGTCGTAAATGGCGACCTCAATGGGCTTGGGCTCGGAAATCTGAATTACGGTGTACTGGATGGCGATGCGGTCGTTGATGCCATCGCCATTCGGGGTGAAGACCGCGGGATTAAACTCTATGGCGCGGACGATTTCGCCCACGGATTTCTGGGTCAGGGCCACGCGCAACGAGTTGGTGCTGACGGCGAAATTGGCATCGCCTTCGAGTACGGGCTGGCCGAGAATATCGGACTGAGTATCCCAGACCGTGCCGGTGAAAATCGTGCCGAATACCACAGCCGATCCCTCGAAGAGCACGCGCAGCGGCACATTGTTGTCAAAGGTTATCTTGTTACTGGTGAAAATCACTTCGAGGCTTCTATCGCCCGCGCTCACGCGATCCGCCTCCACGGGCACGAGCGGATCGCCCATCTGCAAGCCGACAAAGCGCACCGGCGTCGGCGTGTCGATGCGCAAGGCATCAAAGCCGTTCTGGTTGGCATTGCTGATTACGGCCCGCACGTCATAGGCGAAGAGCACCTCTTCACCCCCGTCGATACTCGGCAGCACAACCGCATCGTCTTTGTCGATTACGCCGATGTCGGCCGGCGGATTGGGCTCATCGGCCAAGGAGATCTCGCCGACGACCGCCGCGGCCGGGGGCAGCGAATGCTCAATCCGCAATGAGTCGATGCGCACCGTCTGGGTCACGGATTGGCTCTCCATGACGATCTGTAGCTGAAAATAGGGACGCGGGCTAGGCAGGGGGATCAATTGCCCGGATTCGAGCGGCAACGACCAAGGGCTCCAGTTATCGGAGTCGTCCTCAATGTCGCCCTTCTGGCCCGAGGGCAGCTTGTTGTAATCTGCTTCCGAGACCACCACTTGGCTCACGGCCCGCGTTTCGTTGTCAATGACCTTTTGGAAGTGAACCAGCGGGCTGTCGTCTTGGCCTGTCTTCATGCGCACCGCAACCGAGGTCTGCCCCTGATCTGGCAGCTCGATCAACTCGCCTTCTACCAGTTCCAGAGCGCGCTGGGCCCAAGCGATGGTGCCGTAGTTGGAGACCTCGCCCAAGTCGATGACTTGGCTCCGATACGTGGCCCGCGGCACGAAGCCGTTGCCGTAGAGCTCAAATTCGGCGATCTCAAAGGGATTCCGCGACCCGACCCGCAGCAGAATAAAGCGAATGAACTGCTGGGGGAATTTCATGGTGAAGACGCTGTTGGAGTTAATCGGAATATCGCGCAGCAAGGTGAAGAGCGGCTGCTCGTTCACATAGGTCAGCCCGTCGCTGACGGAAATCCGGTGCTTGCGGACAAAGTCGGCGCTAAAGGGCTTGCCGTTGGCGTACGTCCCCTCCTGCCGGGGAAAGAAGACCAAGCTGTCGGCTGGCACGCGCGAGCCCATATCTAAAAAGAACGTGCGCCCGTCTTGATCGACGCCCGCGGTTTTGAAGAGGTCTGCGGTACTCGTGGTGTCGTCGCCATCGACGATCGACAACGAAATGGAATTCTTAGCCGCGGTATTGTCCCACAGGGCCGCATTGCCCTCGCTGACCAAGTCGTTGGGCTTGCCGTATTTCCAAGAGAGTGAGGTGATGATGTTCTCGTCGGGCGTAAAGCCGCGGATCTGAATCGCGCCCGAGCTGCTCTCGTCGTCGATCTGGGCGCGGACCTGCACGAGCTCCCCCCAAGGAAACCCATGCCCCCCGAGCACCCATTCGTCGGCGGCGAGCCCCTGCGCACAGACGCACAACAGCGCCGCAATGCGGGCCGTCCGCGGATTCATTACGGCGTCTCCGCACGGGGATGAAGCGCGTAGTAAACTTCGCGTTGGAATTTGAATGCTAGATCAATGGTCTCCACCGGTTCGCCCTTGTAGTCGAAGCGCAAGGCCATGTCCGGCACGTTGACGGTGAAGTTACTCACGTCTCGGTGCAAAACCGGAAAGACGATGTACCCGGCTGACTCCTGGCCGGAAAAGACCATGTCGGGCGGATAGACGGTGCGTTTGAGCAGGTCGGTGGTAGCCTCAAACTGCTGCCGCTGGTTGCCGGCATACGCCCGCAGATACGGGCTGAAGTGATCTTCGAGCAGTCCGCTGTCGAGCGCGTTGTACACTCGGTTGTTCGACGCAACGATCGCGAGCGCCTTGGGATCGATGAAAACCTTGGGATACTCGTAGTTTTTGACCTTCAGCAAAACCACGGTAAAGCGCTCTGGGGTCCAGTCTTGGCCCCAAGGCTTCCAATTGCCATAGGTGTATGGATTGGTCGATTCAGCGCCCTTCCGCGAATCGGCCGCAAACTGGCGGTTGAGGAATCCGTCATCCAACACCTGCAGCGAGATCTCCAAGCGATCTTTGGCATAGACGATCGCGCCGTCGTCGAGGACGGTCATGGCCTCGTCTTGTTGCGGAACGGGCTCGGGGAACGTTGCAAAGCGCCGCAGCCCCACCTGCGAGATGCACCCGGCAAGCACAAACAGATAAAGGGCCGACAAAAGCCCGCTCGTTGCGATGTTCCGTATCCTCATTGAGAATGCCTTCCTGAAAGCGGTGCAGCGGCGATAGATAAAGAGAGATGAAGTCGCCCTCACCTCTCTTTATTTACCTGCCTGCGCACAAGGTGCGATCTAGCAAAACGCGCCAAGGTGCGCTTATTGGATCATATAGCCTTTGATCCGACCCCAGCTATCGGCCTCGACAGCCGTATCTTCCGCCGTGCCGCCCGTGCCGCCCGTAGCACCTTCGGTCTCCACCGTGATGAAGTCCGAGCCGTTCGAGTTGTCTTGGAAGGCACCGTTGACCGGCGTCGTGCCCGGCTGCTTCTCGCGGCCTACCTCGGGATTCTCGGTCTCGTCAAACTGGAAGGTCAGACCGATGATCTGGTCGGGGGCAAAATTGTGGCGCGCACTGCCGTCGGGACCCGTCTTGTCGTGGAAGGTCCACACGGCCTGCTTGACCTCGTAAGTATAGGTCACCGAGCTACCAGCGGGCTGCTCCAGCGGACGGGCGTCCGGCGGATCGAGGGTCCACTCATAGACGAACCAAGGACGCTCGGTGGACCACAGGATGCTCTCCTGCGGCACGTTGAAGATCCAAGTGTCCTTCTGACCAGCAGCGGGCAGAACGCGGATGCCGTACTGCTGTCCAGAGGTCATTTCGGTCTCGTTGAAGTTCTCGCTCGAGTGGTCGGCATCGACGATGATTTCCAGCGAGTCGTCCTTCCAATACTCCTGCGGGTTCTCGACGAAGAGGCCCAGCGAGTCATCGGTAACTCGCGAAAAGTAGTAGAGCGAATTGTCCGGTGCCGAGCTCCAAGCCACGTAGAGAATGCAGTCCCAGTCGTCCTTGGCTGGGGGCCACTCGCTGCCGAGAATTTCGAACATGGTGTCCGGGTTGATGGCAAAAGCCGGATCAATCCAACCCCAGTCGTCGTCGTTGCCGTCGATGACCATGTTGTCGGGGTTGGGAATCTGCGGCATGAAATAGTTAGCTTGGTGCGCGAAAGCCGCCGAAGCAGCCAGCACCGCGACCAAGGAGAGAAGAGTCAGTCTCTTCATTAGGAAACCTCCAATGGGTGAGATGGAATGGATTAGGATAAATGGCCACCGAAACTCGGCGGTAAAAATAATTATCGGTAATCTATGGAGTTTCAGGTGGGCCGAGTACCTCAGAGTAAATGGTGCAAAACCTCCTTTGGCAAAAATTATTTGCGAAAAATAGGAGGTTCAATTTATGGGCCATCCGCATGACTGTCAAGGCATTTCACTTAGTACCGATAATTATTTTTATAAATAGTTATTGCTTCCGCTCCCACCCTGCCCGCATTGACAATCCCGCTTTTTTTTTTACACTTGGCCTTTTCGCCTCGCATCCTCAACGGGTTTTTCTTTGCGCGATCTATCTACGACCCTCGCCGTCCTCGCCCTGATCTTGGTCGGCTGGTACGCCCTCAACCGCTGGGTCTTATCCGTCTATCCAGACGACCCGTCCGCTGGCGGCGAGTACACCGTCATCCGCTGGGCCTCCGACCCCAATCCGGCGCGCACCGAACAAATGGCCCTCTTCAATCGGCTCTACGAAGACAAGAAAGTGCGCGTCGTCCTCGACCCGAGCGCGGACGTGCAAAAGATCCTCACCCAAGCGGCGGCTGGCTCCGGGCCGGACGTCTTCGACATCTACAGCTATGCGACCTTCGCGCTCTACGCCTCCAAGGGCGTCATGGTCGAGCTGAACGACTACATGCGCGAGGCCAAGCTGAGCCTCGACGACTTCTGGCTGCACCGGCGCAACGCCCTCGCCGTGCCCGTGGCCGACGCGCCGGCCGCAGCCGACGAATACGAGCGCTTTCGCATCTTTGCCGTCCCCAACAACGTTACCACCAGCGTCACCTTTCTCAACCGCTCGCTCTACGACGCAGTCGCGCGCGAGCGCCAAACGCACAACTTGGCCATGCCGCCCCTGCCGTGGAACCACTGGACTTGGTGGGACTACGTCCTCTTGTGTCAGGCCCTTACCAAAAAGAGTGCCGATGGCCGACGCTACGAGACCTTTGGCTCGGGCGGGCCGGGCTTTGGCGGGGGGCTGAACAACTTCATCTACCAAGCCGGCGGCAGCCTCCTCAACGGCGACGGCACCGAGATCGCCCTCGATTCTCCGGCTGGTGCCGCAGCCGCCCAATATCTGTACGACCTCGTCAACACCTTCCACGTCGTGCCCTCGGCCGAAGACCAGTCCGCGCAAACAGGTGGGGGTGGTTGGGGCGGGCAATCCATCCTAGGGCTGTATTCGGCGGGCAAATTAGGCACCATCCTCATCGGCCGCTGGGGGCTTATTAAGGTGCGCCGCGAAGCCCGCTTTACCACTGAGATTTATCCCATGCCGCGCTACGTGCCCTACGAGGAGTGGGAGCGCTGGATGAGCGACCCCGAAATGCGCACCAACCCGAGCCGGCGCGACGGCCCTTGGGGCGAGATCCGCGAGACTGGCCGCGACCGCGGCAAGGCCGCCGAGATGGGCGGGCGGGTGACGGCCATCCGCAAGGGCACCCAGCACGAGCGGGAAGCCTTTTACTTTTTGGAATACTTGTCCAGCCCGGATTTCAACAACTTGTTGACCAAAGACGCGGATGCCTTTGGCAGTCGCAAGCAGTTTTCGGTGCGCTATTTCTCTCGGCCCGATCCCGAGTTCCCCGACGAGGACCAACACCGCTCGGCCCTACTCGACGCCATGGAGCACACCGTCGCAGAGCAGGCCGCGGCCTACGGAGCTGCCTTTGCCATCACCCGTTTGCAGGGTGCGCTGAGCACCAACCTCATCAACGCGGCTTACCAACCCGCCGACTCAACGGCCCGCCAGACCTACCGATTCCTCGGCCGCATGCCCGACCAGAGCGCGGTGAGCAACCCCGCGATCGGCCGCGCGGCGGTCGCCGAAATGTCCGCCCGCATGCGCGAGTCCCTCGCCAAGGCCAAGCGCAACCGCACGCTCTCCAGCCGCAGCCACGCGCTCGACCTCCTCGGGATCGCGGCCCTCCTAGTGGCTATCGGCGTCGGCCTAACGTTGTACGCTCGGCGGCAACGCACGGAGATGGACGCTTGAAGTCGCGCGAAAAGAGAATTTTGCGCTGGGCGCTGCTCTTCCTCGCGCCCAATCTGAGCGGATTTTTGATCTTCACGTCCCTGCCGGTGCTGTTCTCCTTTGGCCTCGCGTTTTTTCAGTGGGACACGTTCTCCTCGCCCCGCTTCATCGGCTTCGACAACTTCATTCGGCTGCTGACCGATCCCAAACTCTGGTTCTATCTCTACAACACGGTCTTTCTCATGCTGGGCCTGCCCCTGTCCATCGCCGGCTCGCTCCTATTGGCCATCGTCCTCTCGCAAAAGCTGCGCGGCATCATCGTCTATCGCACGGTCTTTTACCTCCCCACCGTCACCAATGGGGTCGCGCTGTTCTTGCTCTGGAAGTGGCTCTACAACCCCAAGTACGGCCTCGTCAATTCGGTCCTACTACCCGTGCTCTCGTGGCCCTACTTCTCGCTCGCCGTGCGCGTCGCAGTCCTCGTGCTGGTAGGCTTGGTCCTGCAATCTCTGGCGCGCAAGGCCGCGCGACCGGCCCAAGTCCTGTTCGCACTCCTCGCGGCCGCTGCGCTCTACTGGGTCGTCAGCGGCCTATACGAGTACGGCGGTCCTTGGGCTTGGCTGTCGGGGCGCTTAGCCCTCCTGTCCGGCCTCGACAGCATCGACGACTTGCCCAACTGGCTTTCGAGCAGCATCGACTTGGGCTGGCTCTCTTGGCTCGGCCTAGAGCAAGCGGCCTATTGGGCCAAGACAGCCATCATCTTCATGGGCATCTGGGCGTCTATGGGCGGGGGCAATATGATCCTCTACCTCGCGGCCCTCGCCAATGTGCCCGAGGAGCTATACGAAGCCTCGGACATCGACGGCGCCTCTAAGTGGCAGCAATTTTGGCACGTCACTTGGCCGATGATTGCCCCTACTACCTTCTTTATATGCGTTATGTCCATTATCGGCGGGCTGCAAGGGGGCTTTGAGATCGCCTACTTGATGACCAATGGCGGCCCGGGCAAGGACGGGGACAACACGGTCACGCTCGGCTACTACATCTACCGCTCGGCCTTTGAAAACCTAGAGTTCGGGTACGCGGCCGCCGTGGCTTGGTTTATGTTCGTCATCATATTTGTCATCACCTTGTGCAACTGGCGCTTCGGTCGGGGCGCGGTCAACTGAGGGGAAAGGCGCATGGCCAAAGTCGCGCGCACGACCGCGATCCACTCCCTGAGCCACGGGCTGCTCGTCCTCTTTGGCTTCACCACGCTCGTGCCGTTCTTGTGGATGGTGCTCACCTCGCTCAAGAGCGAAAACGAGGTCTTCCAGAGCCATATCTGGCCCCAAGAAGTGCGCCTCGGCAACGAAGGCGACCTGCTGAGGACCCGCGATGGCCAAGCCCTGCTCAACCCCCAAGGCGAGCCGATCCGCATCACCCTCGGCAACCCGGTGATACTCGGCGCTCCCGGCGACCCGATCCGCGACCAGCAGGGCCGCCTGATCTACGACCCGGACGGCCAGCCCATCCCCGGCAAAAACGTCGAAGAGCGCGGCGGCATTGCCGTGTACAAAAACCGCTGGAACCCGGTCCTCGTCGATGGTGCCCCTCTGCTGCTGAGCGAAATCCTGCGCGACAAGTGGCAAAAGCGGCTCGTACAGCAGCGCCAGAGTTGGCGCACGACTCAGCGGAGTGCGCCGCAGTCGGCCGAGCAACTGCCACCGGCCTCGGTCGCGCTGGCCGACGGCACCCCGCTGCTGCGCGCCGACGGCACGCCCTATACCTACCGCGACATTTCTTGGGATCGCGTTGGGGATCCAGTTTTGGACATCCACGCTCAAGAGCCGATTCTCGACGCCAACGGCAACGCCATTCCCTTTCGCGCGGCCTTTCCCCTGCTCCGAAGCGACAACGACCCCCTGATGCGCAACGGCGTCGACGTCCTCTACGCCCGCTTCCCCGGGGAGGACGAGCCGCGCATCGCGTACGGCAGCGACGTGTTGCAGATCAGCGAGCCGCGCTTCATGTGGTCCAACTACATCCGGGTCTTGCGCGACAAGGACATCAAATTCTCGCTCTACGGCTGGAACAGCCTCTTCGTCGCCGTCTGCGTGATGGTCGGCCAAGTGGTGACCTCGGCCATGGCCGGCTTTGCCTTTGCCCGCCTCGAATGGCGCGGCCGCGACGCGGTCTTCCTGCTCTACTTGGCCACCTTGATGGTCCCCGGGATCGTCACCTTGCTGCCCAACTACGTGATCCTCAAAAGCCTCGGCTGGCTCGACTCGTTCCAAGCGCTCATCATCCCGGCCATGTTCACTGCTTTTGGCACCTTTATGATGCGCCAGTTTATGACCGGGCTGCCCAGAGGGCTCGAAGAAGCCGCTGAAATCGACGGGGCCACTCTTTGGAAGACCTTCTGGAGCATCGTCATGCCCCTGTCCAAGCCGGCGTTGATTACCCTGTCGATCTTCTCCTTTATGGGCACTTGGCAGTCCTTTACGTGGCCGCTGATCGTCACCCACTCCGAGCACATGCGGGTCCTGCCGGTGGCCCTGCGCTACTTTGATTCCTCGCAGGGGACCAACTACTCCCTGTTGATGACCGGGAGCGTGCTGATGATGCTGCCGATGATCGTGCTCTTTGTCTTTGGCCAGCGGTTCTTCGTGCGCGGCATCCAGCTCGGCGCACTCAAAGGCTGACCAGCGTCACAGCTCTGCTTGGGGAATCTGCTCCCAGTCCAGCTCGTCCTCGTCGATGTCCCAATCGTCGCTGCGCACGGCCGGCCGGTTGCAATAGGTGTGAAATTCGCAGCGGGCGCACTCGCTCTCGTCGTCGGTCTTGGCGAACGCATCCGCGTCTGGCAGGGCCTCAATGGCGGCGATCGCCTCCGCCAACAGCGTGCGCGCCCGCTCGTGTTCGGCGGCCGAATAGGCAATCGGCTGCAGGGCCTGCGGATACTGAGCGTGCCAATAGACCAACATCACGTCCTCGGGCGCGAGTGCGCGGCCCTCGTTCAAGACCGCGCCGGCCTCGGCCAAGACGAAGCGATAGACCAGCGTTTGCCAGCTTTGGGAGAATGCGGCTTGCGCTGGCTTTTTGCGGCCGGTCTTCCAGTCGAATATCCAAGCGCGGCCATCGTCGGCCAGTACCACGCGGTCAAACTTGGCCACGAGACGCCGGCCAGCTAGGGGCACGGAGAGCATGGTTTCCCCAAACACCGTCCCTGTGGGCACAACCGGCGGCTGCTCGCGCCAATTGCGCCACCAAGCGGCCAACAGCCGGTCGCGGCTCGGCTGCACGGCGTCCTCCACATCCATGCCCAAGCTCTCCTGCAGCACGAGCTGGTGGAACGCCCGCCCTCGGCTGGCCGCGGCCTCCCACTCGTCGAGCTGGTCGGTCAGCGGCGCTGGCCATGCCAACCGCTCGACATAGCGCAACAGGAACTGCCGCCGACAGCGCGCAAAGGCCGTCAAGCTGCTCTGGCTGTACTTGAATCCTTGGGGTATCATCGGCACTGGTTATTTTGCCGGTCGCTTGCGAAGCGACCGGCGATCACGCAGGCCATGGGTTAATTACTTTAATGCCACAGCGCTCGAAATGCCCAACATTTCTGGTAGCAATGACCGCCCCGCGACAACGGGCAATGGCGGCCATCTGACAGTCCGCGGTGCTGATCGGCAGGCCAGCGGCCCGTCGGCCAGCACCGATCTCGGCATAGCTGCGCGCGGCCTCACTATCAAAGGGCAGAATGCGGCGGGCGAAATCTTCTTGCAGCATATTCTCGACTGCGGCAGCGATCCGCTCGCGGCGGCGGCCCGCTGGCAGGATGGCGACGCCATAGCGCAACTCGGCCTCCGCGATCACCGAAAGGAAAACATTGGTGGCGGGCAGATCAGCAAGCCACGCCGCCACGCCGGGGTCGGGCTTGGGGCGCATCAACTCCGAGACAACGTTGGTGTCGAGCAGGATCATCCCCAAACTCAACCGAACTGGGGTGGCTCGCGCATTGGCTCGCGCGGCGGTATGTCCAGTTCCACGCCGCCCAAGGGCGCGAATCGAGCGCGTATGGCGCGTACCAGATTGGCGGGGGGCGCAGGCTCGGTGAGCGCCGCACGCAAAATCAACCGCGCTTCCTCCTCCATCGAATGGCCGTGCTCGGCCGCTTGGATGCGCAGACGGTGCTTTACGTCGTCGCCGAGGTTGCGGATTGTCATGCTGGCCATGTTTTTCACCTCCGATTGCGACAAAATATGATTGTAGTCAATGACATCAAAGTCCACGACCTGAGAAGAGTCAGTTGACCCGTTTTTTTAACGATTGCGAACAATGCTCGAGTATAGCATCTCGGGGGCGACATCAGCACCATTGGGCCAAGCGATAGTGCCGCCTTCTATGGTTGCCTGCCTAAACAACTCCTCGTCCCTCAAAGGAAGGAAAACCGGCCCTTTGTGCAGGTATTCGGCAAAGTCAATGTCTCCCGCCACACCGTTGTCGAACTCAATGTGAAAAGTATAGCCTTTCTTATAATGAATTCTCGTTACGTCGTTCATATTCCACGTGGTCGCGTCCTCATGTTTCACTGTGAATTTCGGTTTTGGCCCTGCTGCTGGCAATATATCTGCAACTGGCGGAACACCTCGGCCATGGGCACGACCTGCGGCCGCGTGGCGCGCGGAATTTGGCGGCTCCAGCTCAGGACCAAATAGCGCCGGGCGCGGGTGATGGCCACGTAGAGCAGCCGCAGCCGCTCGGCGATCACCTCGGCGTGGGAGCGATCGGTGGCCGACAGCCGGCTCGACCCGATCTCGCCGATCAGGTCCAACAGCTCAGCCCGCGCATCTTCGCAGGGATCGCCGCCTAAGAACTCGTATTCGCCCAAAAACCGCGCGTCGAGGTCGTGGGGGAACCAATCGCCATCAACTCCCATGACATAGACTAAATCCCACTCCATCCCCTTGGCTTTGTGCATAGTCGTCAGGAAAATCCGCCCGGGCTGGGGTGCCAATGCGTCCTCTGCTTCGGCCAGCGCACCCGCCCGGCCCTGCACCGCTTCGCTCAGCTCGCGCACCAACTCGGGCAATTGCCATTCTGCGTTTTGGTCGGCGCGCGTACGCACATAGACCGCAAGTTGCTGCGCCCGCGCCATATCCCCTTCCTCTACTAGCAGATCTTGGGCGACCGTCATCAGGAGCTGATCTACCGGCAGCGCGACCGCCCGCAGCCAGCGCCGCAGATAACCACACAGCAGGCCGATGGCTTCCAAATCCTGCGGCTCAATGCGCTCCACCGGGGGCAGGGCCGCTTCCATGCGCTGGCCGGCCTCCGGGTAGAGCAGTGCTTCGGGCCGATAGCAACTGCGCAGCAGCATGGCCACAGCCTCCTCGCTGCCCGACCCACTCGGCCCGGGCCAAAAGCCGACCAAGGCGCGGTAGGCCCGCTCCAGCTGGTTGCGCTGCAAAGGGTCGGCGAGAAAATTCAATACCGCGCATAAGGTCTCGCCCACCCGCCGCGCCGAGCGCGGGCTTTGCAGCACCTCGTCGAAATCCGCTCCGGCTTGGCGCAAGCGCTCGGCCATGTCGTAGCCGATGCGATTGGTCGGCACCAGCACTGCCACTGTCAAGCGCGGATTGCGCTCGGCAAAGCCCTTGGCCCGGCGCGCGATGCTGTCAAATTCATCGTGGCGGTTGTTGTACTCGCGGAACCCTATGGCGCTGTCGGCGTCCGCCGGGTTTTGCTGGGGATCGCCGCGCTCGGTGGGCTGCATCCGCTGGGGCCGGAAAGCGCGTTGGCGCACCTCGGCCAGCGGGTGTTCGACCGCGGCCCACTCGACCAAAAAGTTGGCCAAGTCCATGATCTTCGGGGCGCAGCGGCCGGAGATCGCCATCTCGGCGACCGCGACGTCATCGCGCTCCAAGAAGCGGCGCAAATAGCGCGGGTCGGCCGCGGTGAAGGTGCTCATAATCGCCTGATTGGGATCGCCGACCCGGATCCAATTGCCGCCCGGCCCCACCAACAGCGCGATCAGTTCCTCCTGCAAGGGGACGCTGTCTTGCGCCTCGTCCTCCAAGACGAAGGGCCAACGCCGGCGGTAGCGGCCACACAAATCCGGGTATTGCTGCAACATATCTACGGCCATCCACACCAAGTCGTCGAAATCGAGCCCGCCGATGGTCTCAACTTGCTGCTGGTAGAGCCGGTAGATTTCCGCGCCGATCCGCAAAAACGGGCTGCCGTCCTCCCGGCCGCCGATCCGCGCCAAGAGGTCCTCGGCCCGCAGCCGGCGGTTTTTGGCCGTGGTGATGACCGTGCGGGCGACTTTCCGCGCAATGTCGCGCCACTCCTGCTCCCACCGCTGATCCACGTATTCCCCAGGCCCCAACCGGCCCCACACCCCCTTGTTGTCATCGTTCCAAGCCCGCACCGCCTTGTCGAGCAAACTCTCGCTGGCGCGCTCGTCGAGCACCACAAACTCGGCCGCGGCTCCCACCAGCCCGGGATTGGCTTGGACGATGCCATAGGCCAAGCTGTGCAAGGTCCGCACGTCGTACCCGACCTGCAGCAGGTCCATCTCTTGCAAGCGCTGGCCGATCCGGGCGCGGACATTATCCACGGCCGCGTTTTGGTAGGTCACGATCAGCACCTGCCCCCCCTCGGCGCGCCTTTCGGCGATCAGCCGAGTCGCCAAGGCGACAATCGCGGAGGTCTTGCCGCTGCCGGGCACGGCCGACACGCCCAGCAGGCCGCCTTGATAGGCCAAGATCTCGCGCTGTCCCGTGCGCGGCTCAAAAATCAACGCCAGACTACACACTTTTTCGTTTTCTGTATTTCCTGAATACTCCATAAACAGCCAGAAGTAGAATACTGACAGCAATCAGTGGATTTTCTGGATCACCTAGCCCGAACAACATAAGAGCTTCCTCGACAACTGGATACACCTTACTCTTATCTTGCTCGTAAGGAAATTCTGTGTTTAATGGCTAACTCGTCACGTGGGGGGCCCAGCAGTTGAAAGCGGATGCTTGGGAAATATGGAACTGGCGCACTTTATTTATAATGTCGCGCTCGTATGGCCTCTAGGGTCTTTTGCGCTGCAACTCGATTGCTATACGTACCATTTCTTGGGTGTCTATATTCATCCTGCGCGGCTATCGTCTCCAATAAGGGCATGACCGACTCGTCTCCAAAAACTTCCAACGCCCGCAAAGCACCCCGTCTAACGACGCCATTCTCATCCCCTAAGCTTTCAGTAAGACGAGTGCGTATTAAACTCAACTCCTGCTGCGTGAAGAAATCTGGCGCCTCCTCGGCCAGATTTCTCAAGTTCTGCATGGCTCCTGTCCTTCTACTAACATCGCTACTAACCAATGGTGCTAGTGGGCTACAAGCTAAATTCCGCGATGGACAAGCGGACGAATCCATTTTCATCGGGTTGCAACCCGTGCCACTGAACCAGCAGGTTGAAGGTGGCCATGGCAAAGCTCAGATGCGCTCTAAAGTAGGCCCAGGCTCGATGGGTCTGTCGCTTGAAGTGCCCGATGCGGGTCAGCATGGAAAAGACGGTCTCGATGACCATACGCTCGCCCCACGTTTTGCGGGGACACACTTTCAGATTGGCCGGATCACCGGCTTTGGCATGAAAGCCTTGGTCGCTGAGGAGGATCATCTGCTCTTCGTAGCGGCCAATCATCGGGTGAAAGACCGTATCGTGGACATTGGCGGTATTACAATCCCAATCGACGATCAAGCCCCATTGGTTGACGATCAAGCCCAGCTTGCCGCCGACGATCCAGCGGTGATTGGACCGCCCTTTCCGGCCGATAGGGTGAGCGGAGCGGCCTTCGCGTACTGGATGGATCAACTCGATGCCATAGCTATCGATCACGCCTAAAGGGGTGGGGTCCGCTCGAAAGCGATCGGTCCAGTCCGCATGGGCGGCAAACAGGCGGAACAAGCGGGTGCGCTCGGGCAGGCGCGGAAAAAAGGCGCGCCAATCGCGCGCTACCCAGCGATAAAACGCCCGTTTGCCGCCCCCTTTGAGCGCATACAGAACCGCCAAGGTCACCGTTTCGCTGGGATATAAGGCGGCTTGGGGGTGTTTGGGCACATCGCCCATCTGGTGGTCGATTCGACAGAACAGGGCTATTATAAACTCGGCCGTGGTCATGGGACGCTCCTTCGCTGAAAGGGGGGATACCCTCAGCGTAGGAACTACCTTGACCACGGTCAACTCACTAGCACCATTGGTTACTAAGGGATAGAGAATCTACAAGAGCCGGTACAATAGAATGACCAATCACTAAAAACCCCTTCCACATATTAGGACTGTATTTCACCCCTTCAAGAAGGATATCCTTGCTACGCATATCACCTATCCTATTCAGCAATCCAAGCAGAGACAAGCCTCCTTCTCCATCGCCTTCCGTTCTCTGATCTGGAGGTATGGCTCGATTTTTTCTGTATCGATAGATTAAAGCCGGAACCGCATCCCGCACCGCATCTCGACCCTTGAGCGTTAACAATCGACTAACGTTCATTTCCATCCTTGAAGAAGAGTAGGGATCTGCATGCATAATAATCAGTGCATCTTCCTCAGAAAACACCCAAGCCTCCAACTCCGATGTCGTCAGCCGCAGTCGCCCTACAGGGTAGGAGTCTATACGACAGAGAGGGATTGGAGAGGGCTCCAATTCCGATGTCGTCAGCCGCTCTCGCCCTACTACCTGGACAATAATGTCCCTAAACACGCTTCTTCTATAAAAGAGTTTTCCCAAATTCTTAACAGTGCGTTTATCATTTTCATCGGTGCTATTGAGTAGGTTTTTATAAATTATTGCCGCCTCTCTATACTTCCCTTGCCCGATCAACTCGTCCACTTCCTCAACGGTAGCCCAAGAGCCTTCGTTTACAGGAAGCGTTTTAAGCCGTCTTTTTGCATATATGGCCCAGTGGCTATTCGGATGGTCTGTAAGAAGCTTATTATAAAAACTCCTCGCTCCAGCATAATCACCTAGTGCTCTCCGCTGGCCGGCCATGCTATAGTAAATTTTATCTATATATTCGCTTTCAGGATAGCGCTCTAATACCTTTTGATAGTATTCGAGTGCCTTCTCATGATAGCTTTGATTGGCGTATGTATCCCCTATGCCCATCAGTAACCACGAATCCTCACTTTGACTTAGCCTAGTCTCGTATATCTTTTCATCTTGGGCATAAAGCATGAGAGGCGCGAGTACAACAATAATAGTTGGCAAACCGATTTTGATTTTCATCTTTTACCTCCAATAATTCTTACATAAAAAGATTCAAAAATTTGCCAAAATCGCTCAGCCAATTATTCCTGCAAAACCTGCTGCACCGCCATCATCAGCGGCCCGTCCTGGGCCGAGCCGCGGCCTTCCGAGTCGCTGGCGCAGAGGTAAATCCCGTCGCGGCAGCGCAGGCACAGGCCCCGCACCAAGCGGTAGAGGTTGCGGTTGCGGATCGAGTAATCCACGGCGTCGGTCCAGCGGTCCTCCGGGTTCCAGCGCCGGGTCAGCACGTAGTGGTTGGTCAAGGGCTGGTGCAACGGCTCCCACCAGTTGGCCGAGCCAATGTCCAGCCAGAACTGGTAGCGCGCCACGTGGCCCGAAAGCAAGTAGGTATAGACCGGCGCGACGAGGGCAATGGACTCTGGGGCCTCGTCGAGATCCACATCGGTCAGGTATTGGGCGGCCACGACCCCAGCCCCTATCATCTCGACGTAGCGCTGGCCAATGGCCGCGCCCTCTAGCGCCATAGCCGGGGCGACCTCGCGGAACGAGGCGGCCGAGGCGATCAGCTTGCTGTACACTTCGGCGTCTTCGGGCTCCAGCGCGGCATGCGACAGCACCTCCCCGAAGAGCCGGCGCAAAAAGTGATCCCACGGGTCGGCCGCGCCGCTGCGATACGCCTCAATCCAAGCGCGTAGAGCCTCGTAGCGGGCGAGCGCGGCCCGGCCTAATCGCTCGCCCATAGCAGCATTTAACGCGCTCGCAGGGTTGAGCTGGCCTGAGCGCGGGTCGTACAAGTGCCGCGCCATCAACTCGGCCCGCAGCCGATCGAGCGGCTTGAGCGCCCGCTCCAACGCCCCGGACAAATCGAACAGCGACAGCCGCTGTCCCCAATCCGGGTGGGCGAGAATGGCCAGCGCCAGACAGGCGCGCACCACCGGCTCTTCGCGCAAGGTCTCGTAGCGCCGCACCACCGCAAAGGGAATGTCGGCCGCGCGAAAGGTCTCAGACAAAAGGAAGCGCAACACCCCGTCGGCGTGCGGGGCCACGACCGCGATTTCGCCCGGGGCCACGCCCTCGGCGATCTTGTGGACGATCCGCTGGGCCACGGCCTCGATCATCTGCCCGCGGTAGCGGGTCTGCACCACATCCGCCACGGCCAGCCGCGGCGACCCGCCCGAGACTCCGCCGGTCATCTGGCCCAACTGCACGCCAATGCGGTCGGCAAAGGCCACCATGTCCCGGGAGGCACACGCCTCCGGCACCACGGTGATCGTCTCCTTGCACTGCTGCTGTAGCTCGGTGGCACCGGGCGCATCAACGCCCAAAAAGATGCGGAAGCCGGCTTGCGCGTCCCCACCCAACAGGGCCGAGTCGCACCGCGGCAAGAGCCGCTTCACCAGATCGCCGCCCGCCGGCACCAGTTCCTCGGCCGAGTCGATCAAGAGGTGGCGATAGCGCTCGGTGAAGTAGCGCCAGAACGCCTCTTGCGCGATCAGGTGGCGGTTGCACACCTCAAAGACCAGCGACGCGTCGAGCAACCCGTGCCGCAGGCAGTGGCTGCGGTAGCGTTCAATGCACGTCTGCACCTGCTCGTACACGCGCAGGCGCTGCTCTTCCCCGGCCCAAGCGCGACTCAGGCGCGGCCCCACCTCGGCGAGCGCGAAATCCGCTACGGCCGCCTTGTTCAAATTGTCGAGCAGTTGGGAGAGGATGCGTTGGGGCCGCAGGTACAGGCCCTCGAAATAGCCCTCGGCGAGCAGCGGCTCAACCACCTGCCCCATCAGGTATTGGGCGGCCTCGTAGTTGAGGAAAACCGGCGGCCGCGCCGGCGCAGCAAAGCCGGCCTTGCCAGCCACCAGCGGCCAAAACAGCCGCACCAACCGAGCCGCCAGCCCGTAGTACGTCTGTAGATCTACAGAGCTGTACGGACCTAGGTCGAGCCGATCTACTGCTTGGCGAAAGCGCCGCGCGGTCGCCCGGTCGGGCAACAGCACCAAGATCGCGTACCCGGGCACCCCAGCTGAGAGCAAAACCCGCAGCCGCTCAATTAGGGCCTGCCGCTGCCCGGCTACGAGCGGCCCGGCGAGAAAGCACGAGTGCCGCCCGAATGAGGGGGCGTGTACCGCCCTAGCGAATGCTGGAACCATGGTTTTGCGCTGCGCTCAGCCCGGGGGTGGGTTGCGCGTAAAAATATCGACGACCTCAGTCGCATCTCCCGCTTGCAACAAGCGCTGGCGCACTGCCTCTTGCTGCAAGCGCTGCGACAGGGCCGCCAGCAGCGCCATGTGCTGTTTTTGGTGTTTGCGCGGCGTGACCAGCAGCGCGACGATGTGGACGGGCTGGCCATCGGGCGCGCCAAAGTCAATGCCGGCCTGCGAGATGCCGATGGCCAAGAGCTGGCGCTGGATCCCATCCTCGTGCGCGTGGGGCACGGCCACGCCCTTGCCAATGCCCGTGGAGGCCTGTTTTTCGCGCTGAATCAAGGCCGCCAGCAGGTGCTTCTGGTCGAGCACGACCTCGTCTTGCCACAGCGCGGCGACCAATTCGCGGATGGCGTCGAAGTTGCGCTGCGCCGCTAAGTTTAGGACGACCTTATGCGGATTGAGTATGCGTCTTAACTTTTCCATGGCAGCAACCGCAGTTTGTGGTAGAACAATTCCTCGGTGAACCGGCCCCACCCTTCCTCGGTATGCAAGACTTCAAACAGATCGAAATCCACTATCCTCATGTCGTTCAATTCTGCCCGCATGGCATCCGTGACCACACCTAGTATCGCAATGTTCTCCGTCCGGGCAGGGGTTTGATCAAAGCTCTTCTTAATGGCCCCCAACCGTTCCAAGGCACCAGCCGGGTCGATTCCGCCCTTTATCTCAATGGTCACTACTGGGGTCCAAGCCCGCGTCTGCTCGTCGTATTTTTCAAACACAATATCAGGCTCAGACCCGTAGGCCATGCGGACGGTTTTTTCCGCGCCCAACACGAACCATTGGCCTTGTTGTTCACGGGAAATTTCCACGTCCGCAATCCATTGAGACAACTTGTCGCGAATCGCCTGCTCTGCTTCTCGACCGATGATGTTGCGCACCTTCCCGTCCAAACGAATGCCAATGGTCGCCAAGATGTTGCGGTAGCCGTTTTCCAGCGTCCACGCATCTGTTCCTTCGATAATGGAAGAAATTACCGCATTGTAGAGCCGTGCGACCTTGAGGATCGCATTTGGTTGCGGAGCTCGCCGTTTCTTTGCTGTCGGGTTTTCCCACGTATCCACATCTGTCGCAATGTCCCTGACCCGTTTCAAGGATAACGTGGCAATCCCCCGATAATAGAGCGAGGCTTGGGGATGTTGCCGCAGTAATTCAGGATGGGCAAATACCATTTTAGGTTCGACTGTTAACCGCTGGACGCAGGCCCACGCTTTATCCGAGATTGCGAGTTCTTGCAGTCCATATCCCCGGTAATCCAGTTCGCCAGTAAACTCCTCGACCAACGCACGGACGCGCACGTCGTCGCGGCGTTTGATGGCTTTCGTCAAGAGCAAAGCCCGGGCTTGGGCACCGCTAAGTTGTGCGTCAACCATCGACCTTGATCCATTGATACACGCACTTCCGAATCTCGCGCCGACCGAATTTGCCCATCTGCTGGCTGGAATTTCCCTTGCCTCGCTGCAACATCCATATTGCGGCGCAGCGGAACCCGGTCTGTTCGGCGAAGTCGGACAAGATCAGATCCACGGGCACTTCTTCCCCGTGATAGCGCACATTGTCGTTGACCATAAACACGCTGCCCCCTGACCGCACGACGCGCCCAAGCTCCTGCACGACGACAGCCATTTCAGTGAAATAATTTTCCAACAGAGAAATCACATTCCGATTGCTTAGTTCGGCCGCGCAATCCCGCAATACGGAGAGGACCTCTTGCAATGCGGCCTGTTCGTCAACCATCCGCAAGGTGTTGCGATAAGCGGTGCCGAAGGTGGCGCGTTTAGAGCGGTTCTCTACGGTTGCCGACAACAGCGCTTGTCGCAACGCCTTGAGCTGGGCGTCGTCGTAGTTGAGATAGACGAGTTCGAGCGCATACGTCCGCGTGTAATCGTAGCGATTCGCATACGGAGGCGAGGTGACGACGCAATCAAAAGCTCCCTCGCGCAGCTTCTTTAATTCCGTCAAGCTGGAGCTGGTGATGAACGTCGGGGCCGGGCCTGCATACCGCTCTTTCAGCGGGGCAAAATCCTGCGCCATCTGCTGCAACCGGGCTGCGAGAGCCGTTGCAAAAGACGGCAGTGGTCCCTTGTCCAGCTTGGTAGAAACGGTTCGCCCCGAGCGCGGGTCCCAGCGCAAAAACTGGCCGTCCTTGCGGGTGTAGCTAACCTCTTCTAGCACACTCAAACAGGCGACGTTCAGCATCGCCGCAAGAGCCGGTTCAGTCATCTGGGCAATGAATTTCCGCGCCTTTGCAATCTCGCGTCCCGTGCCCGCGGGAAAAGCTCCTTTTGTAATGGCAGCGTGTTTGAGCGCGTACTCGTCGGCGCGGTCCCGCTCGGCAATAGCGTCCAGCAAGGCTTGCGCGGCGGCGCGGAACGCGCGCACCGGCAACCCGTTTGCAGCGTCCGCTACGGCTTGCGCGGCCATGTTTCCGAGAGGCAAAATCTCTATGCCCGTTCCCGGCACCCCCATGCCCATCGCCGTCAGCACCGTCGTTCCAGCTCCTGAAAACGGGTCCAACACCTGCGTCCCTTTCCCGGCCTCAATGAGCTGCCGGACGAGCGCAGTGGAGAACCCCTCTTTGTATTTCATCCAGCGAAAGCCGACAGCCCCCTTATTGCCCTGATAGGACACCAACTGGCGGGTCAGGTACGGGTTCACCTGTATCCGGCTTGCAAATCGCTGATGCAGGTCCGCACGATCTGGGCCGCTGTGGGGCATACGCGGAGCGGACGTCACTTCATCATGGAATAAGGTCTGCATACCCAATCGCCGCGTTAGGTCCCTCGTTATTCAATAATGCAAACACACTATTGATCTGGGGAAAAAACCCTGCACTCCTGCTCCAATTAGCCAGAACAAGGACGGACCATGCACCCAAGTCAAGGCGTTTTCCCTAGCTGATTGGCCTTTTCGAGCAGTTGTCGCGCCTCCGTATAGCGGCCCTGTTCGCGCTCGATATGCGCCATCAAGCGATAGGGCGTAGGCCGCCACGGGTCAATGGCGGCCGCGGCCGCGGCATGCTCCATAGCGCGATCCACCTCGCCGAGTTCAAACAACTTAAGCGCCGCGTTAAAGCGCACCGTGCGCGAGTCGCAAGCAAGGGCCGCGGCATGCTCGTACGCAGCCGCGGCCGCGGCCCGATCCCCGGCCCACAGGCGCTCCTCGCCGGCCATAAAATAGTAATTGCTCTGGATCTTCCGCACCCACGGATCGCGAAAAAAGCCCGCGGCCAACGCGTTGCCCATCTCGATCTGCCGGGCGGCCCCGGCGCTATCGTCGGGTGCTTGCAGGCGATAGACCAAGCCGGCCGGCACAAACACCCATCCCGCAATCGGCGCACGGCGCGGGACCAAATAAAAAAGGGGCCGACCCCCCCGGGCCAAGGCGGCCTCGCGTCGCCAGCGCACGCGCTCCTGCCGCACCGGCGGCAGCGCGTGCTCGCCCCAGTCGAGCACATCCGTCCCCCGTCCCAAGCGGTTGTACAGGGTCACATCCGGGCGCAAGCCCTCTATCCGCAACAGGTAGTCGAGCACAAAGGCCGCATCGTCCCCCTCGGTAATCAAGATCGCGTCCTCGGGCAAGTCGGCGAGAATGTCGCGGCCATAGCGGTCAGCGACCCAATTTTCGCTGCGGTCGGAGTCCGCGTAGTGCGCGGTCAGCACCAAGGCGACCACGAGCGCGGCGAGCGGAATCGAGACGGCCGGCCGCACCCGGCCAGCCAGCGCGTCCAACCCCATGCCCAACCACACTGCCAACCCCACTACGCTGAGCAGGTAAAACACCGGCAGGCCATTGGGATCGCGGTGGTAGTTGAGCGCGGCGATTAGGTTGCAGGCGATTGCCCCTCCAACCAAGACAAACGCACTGCGATCGCCGCGCCAAGCCACCCACCCCCCCCAAGCGATCAACGGCACTACTGTGAAGTGGAACTCGCCGGCCGCCTGCGCCAGCCAGCGCTGGGCGTTGAGCAGCATGCCCTCTAAGGGCAACGAAAAAAACGACGAGCGATACAGCGCGCCGCTCAAGTGCTGCCACAGGGCCGCGCCATCGTCGAGCGGCCCCCAGTGAAACCCCGCGCCCCGGCCATTGCGCAGCGGCAGGTACGCCACCAAGCTGTACCCTGCCAGCGCAGCGAGCATTCCCTGCGCCAGCAACAGGGGCCGCCGCCACAGCGCGGGCCAGCGCCAAGCCAAGACCGCGACCACGCCCGGCCACACGAGCACCTGCATCAAGTGAGCCGTGAGACCCAAGCCCATGAGCCAGCCCAAGAGGAGTATCTGGCGCGGCTCCTTGCGCTCACACGCTCTAAGGGCTTGGGCCAGCACCAAGACCACCAGCAGCAAGGCCAAGCCATAGACTTCGGCGATGACGGCCTGAGACCAAAAGGTGCGCGAAAACGCCAACGCCAAGGCCGCGGCCAAAGCCACCACGGGCCGCACCCCGCGCCCGCAGAGCACGGCCGCCAAGGCCCCGCAACAGGCCGCGGCAAACAGGGCCGATGCGGCATTGACCGCCAGGGCCGGGCGGACCCACGGCAGGGCCAGCGCGAGCAAGCGGCTGCTGAGGCAGAACAGGGGATACCCGGTCGGATGCGCCGTTCCCAACCCGTACGCCGCGCCGATCAGCTCGCCGCTCCCTTCTACGTACACGGTCGGGCACAGGGTCGTCCCATAGACCGCGAGCGCAGCGACCCCTCCGGCCAACCCAACGATCCCGGCCGTCACGACCCCACCCCTAGCCGCAGGCGTTCGAGCCACCCGCTCCACAAAGGCCCTTGCGTGGCTATGGCGTGAATTACGACGATCAAGACGCCCAGCGCGGCCCGGACCTTCCACTGCGCCCCCGCGTCCGCCGGCATATTCTTCACCAGCGGCAAGATCAGCCGCCGGCCGCCCCAAGCCAGCCCCAGCCAAAGCGCAGCCGCGGCCACGCTGACCAGCAAGCCATAGCGGAAACTATTCGGCTCGTACGAAAAGACGACCTCGCGCGCCCCGGCCGGGACCACTACGGCGCGGAACACGTGATTGGCGCGGAGGATCGGCCGCTCAACCCCATCGACAAAGGCCCGCCAGCCCGGGTAGTAGGTATCGCTCAAGACCAAAATTCCCCCAGCCGAGTCGGCGAGAGCCACGGCGACTTCTTCGTCCTCGTAGCGGACGATCCGCGCCGCGCCGCCCGGTCCAATCGCGGCGGCCGGGGCTTCCTCCAATACTACTTCGCGCCGCATGGGAAACCCGCGAGCCATATAACTCAGCCCGGCCCGCGGACTAGTGGCGAGGTGGAATTGGCCCACTGCGTACGCCCGGGGCAAGGCCGCGGGCAGACGTTGCACGTCCATGTCCCCGCGGCCGTAGCGCACCGCGTATTCCACCCCGGCCAAGGCGGCAAACGCCGGATAGCCGCGGGCGAATTCCCCGTGGCGATACAGGTGCAGCGGACTCCATCCCGGCAGGGCGTTGGCCACTCCGTACAGCCCCCCCGAATACATCCGCAAGGTTTCGTTATAACGCCGATAAGACGCCAAGTCGTAGGCCCAGCCGCCGTGCCAATCAAAGGGCGAGTTCCGCTCGGTGACCAAGCTGACGATCCGCGGCGGCGCAGCAGCCGTGTGGTCGGCCAAAATCGCGCCCGCCGTGGCCGGGGTCTCGGTGTACGCGGCTGGCTCTATGGTGCCATTAAAATCCGCGCCAAAGCTGTACAGCTCGGCAAAAATGGCCACGGGCGCGGCCCACGCTGCGGCCCGCCGCGCCCGCCGCCCGAGCAGGTACGCGCCGATTATCAACGCCCCTATCAGCCGCAGGCCGTCGCCGCGCAAGTGGTGGATGTAGCGCGTTGGTTCTGAACCGTCCCCCAAGAGCGCGACCCCGCTGGCCCACAGCAGGCCCACACTGGCCGCGCCGAGGACTATGGCCAACAGCCAGCCATTTGCCGGCCGGTGCCGCTGGCGGCGCAACACTTGGTCGAGCCCGAGGCCGCAGAGCACGGACGCCCCCAAGGCAAACCACAACAAAAAGCGCGTTGGGATGCGGAACAGGCTAAACCCCGGAATTTCGTAAAAAAGGGAAAAGATGGCCGTGTATTTGCCCAGCGCGAGCACCAACCCGGCGAGCCCGAGCACCGCGAAAAAACCGACTTGGCCGTCCGGCCGCTCGCGCAGGGCCGCCCAAGCCAAAAACAGGGGCACCACGCCGACGTACGCGCAGAGCTGGATGAAGAAGCCCACCTCCCGGCTCCCGTACGTGCCGTGCGCCGAATTGCCGAAGAAGTTGGGCCACAACAAGGTAGCCAGCCGCTCGGGCGGCAGCGACATCGCGACAAAGCTGGCCCACGACAAGCCGGCCCCGCGATTGGATAGCTGCACTAATTCGGCAGTAGGCCCTAGCTGGACCGCGGCGAGAGCCGCGCCCAGCACGAGTGCGCCGGCCAGCGCCAGCCAAGCCGCCCACCCCGCGCCCTGCACCCAGCTCCGATAGAGCCAGTAACCCGCAACGGCGACAGCTCCGTAGAGGGCAGCTTGGGGATGGCCGGCCAGCAGTTGCAGGCAAATCACCAGCGCAAAGAGCAGCACGTAAAAAAAGTGCCCTCGGTTCAGGATGCGATCGACGAGCCAAAACAGCAGTGGCAACCAAGCGCATACGTCGATGAAGTTGGGCGACATGGCCCGCACGACCATGTACCCGCTCAGGGCGTAGCACAGCCCGGCGCACAGCGCGGCCGGCCGCACCGCACCAAAGGCGCGCACCAGCGCGTACATGCCCACGCCGGCTAACCACAAATGCAAGACAATGTTCCAATTCAGCGCGGCCCATGTGGGCAAAAGCAGCGCCAAAATCACATTGGGCGGATACAGGGGCCCGGCCTGGCCTTCGGCAAACAGGGGGAAGCCGCAGTTGATGGCCGCATTCCACAGCGGCAATTGGCCCTCGCGCAGGGCGCGGGCGAAAAACTCGCGGAACGGGTGGTTTTGCACCATCACGTCCTGCACGAAAAACGCCCCCTCTAGCGCGGCGGCCGGCCAAAAGAAAATGGCCACCGCCGCCCCGAGCAGCCCCACCGCCCCCAGATCCTTGCGCCACTCCACGGGCTAGGGCCTCCGCAAATGTGCGCAGAGCCGCTCGGCCGCCAAGGCGTGGCCGGCCGCGTTCCAGTGGCTATCGCGCCAATACAGGGTTTGGGTTTGGGCCTGTTCCCTGAACTCGTCGAGCAAGTCGATCAGGGCGAATCCGTACTCTTCGGCAAAGCTGGCGAGTTTGGCATTGGGCTTGCGCAGGTCGAACTCGCCAATCAGGCCGTACAGCGCGCGCTTGGCGCGCCAGTTGTCCTCTTCTACTTGGACGATCGACGGCACGTACACAACGGTCAGGCGAGCGCCGTGCTGCTCAACGCTGCGCTTAAAGGCCGCGAGGATGCGGCCCGTCAGTTCCCAAGCCGGGGCAAAGCGCGCGTCCGCGCCGTACAGGCCGGCGTAAAAATCCTGCTGCTGCCCGCGCGGCACCTCCGGCTGCCACGCCTTTTGCGCCAGCCGGTACAAGTGCCAGTGCTGGGAGAAATAGCCCTGCAACCGCGCCGCGAGGGGCAACGAATTTGCGGGCTGTCGCCAAAAGCTTGACTCCTTTACCGGGCTGCCCGCGAGCGCGAGCTGCCCGTTGCTCCGCACCCGGAAGTAGGGCTTGAAGCCCCGCTCAGCGCCAATGCCCCGGCGCGAAGCATTGTTCCACAGGTCGTTGCCGTAAAAAAAGAGCACCACTTCATCGGCCTCAAAGCGCGGCCCCTGTTGCTCGAAAAACAGCAGTGCTTGGTCGGTGCCGTAGCCAGCCACCCCGAAGTTAGCTACCTCCACGGCGGCCCCCTCCCGCCGGAGACAGGCTTCGAGCTGGCGGCTGACCGCGGCCTCTATGGGAACGCCCCACCCCTCGACAAACGAGTCGCCGAACAGGGCCACGCGGCCGACGCCCGCGGCCTTTTCTGCCGCGAACTCGCGGTCGCGCAAGCCCATGCTGTTGATCTGCATTTCCACGTCGAATTCCGGGGTGACCAAGCGGCCGACGCGGCCTGGGATGTGGCTCCAACCCAGCTCGGGATCGTAGCACCAGACCGGGGGCCGGCGGAAGAGCTGCGGGTGCAGGAAGCTCAACGCCAGCTCGCACAGGGCGATCCCGATAATTAAGCTGACCAGTGCGAGGGCTATCTTGGGCGCGTAGCGCATGCTCTGTTTCGTCCGTTCAATTTCACTGCGACCTCTGAAAATCCGCACAACAGCGATTTTCTGTCAACCGCGACGCCCTTGGCCGGGATACCGCGCTTTATCTAACCAGGTGGGCCGCCGACCTATCTTGCCCCGATCTGGCCGATAAGGTACTTTTTTGCCACCTACCTAGAACGCGCCGCAAGGCCAACAAGGAGATCGACATGACCGAGCCTGTAACGCAAGCCCAAGACCACGACCGCCGCATTGGGCGTTTAGAAGGAATTGCCGAGCAGTTGGACCGCCGCTTGGACTCCATTGAAAAGCGGATTGATGGCGTTGAACGCGCTGTCGCCGACCTATCCCGCCGAATCGACGCGCTAACGCGCTGGTTGGTCGGGATGCAGGTAGCAACCCTTATCGCACTGGGCACACTGATACTAACCCGCTAACCTTAATCCACCGCCCTAGCTAGCCGATAAGGTACTTCAGCCCCCAACGACGGCGACGATATAGACAATCTGTCCTTTTTGCAGCGCCTTCTTCAATTTGTTCACTCTAAAAACCCCTGCCCCAACCCATGCGCCACATCCTAGTCACAGGCGGCGCCGGCTTTATCGGCTCGCACACCGTAGATCGCCTCGTCGCCGCGGGCTACCAAGTCCGCATCCTCGACTCCCTCCAGGAGCGGGTTCACCCCCAAGGCTGGCCCGCCTATCTGCCCGCGGGCGTGGAAAAGATGCGCGGCGACGTGCGCCAACGCGCCGACTGGCTGGCCGCGCTCGACGGCATCGACGGCGTCATTCACCTAGCGGCCTACCAAGACTACATGCCGGACTTTTCCACCTTCCACCACGTCAACGCGGTCGGCGCGACCCTGCTCTACGAACTGATCGTCGCGCACAAATTGCCCGTGCGGAAAGTGGTCTTGGCCTCGTCGCAAGCCGTCTATGGCGAGGGCAAGTACCGCTGCGGCGAGCACGGCATCATCTATCCCGACGCCCGGCCCGACGCCCAGCTAGCCAGAGCCGAGTGGGAAGTCGGCTGCCCCCATTGCGCCGCCGCCCTCGCACACCAGCCGATCACCGAAGACACCGTCAACCCCCATACCCCCTATGGCATCTCCAAATACGCAGCCGAGCTAACCTCCTTCAGCCTCGGCCGCAAATACGACATCCCCACGGTCAATATGCGCTACTCCATCGTCCAAGGGCCGCGCAACTCCTTTTTCAATGCCTATTCGGGCATTGGCCGCATTTTTGCCCTCCGCGTCCTGCACGGCCAGCCCCCGGTCTGCTACGAGGACGGCCAATCCCTGCGCGACTACGTCCATGTCGGCGACGTGGCCCGCGCCAATGTCCTCTGTCTCGAAGACGAGCGCGCTGATTTCCGCTCCTTCAACGTCGCCGGACAGCGCGGCACCACCGTCCTCGAATACGCCCAACTCGTAACGCGCATGGCCGGGCGCACCATCGAACCGCTCATAAGCGGCGAATACCGCTTTGGCGACACCCGCCACACCGTGTCCTCTGGCGCGGCCCTGCAAGCCCTTGGCTGGCAGCCCGAGATCTCACTCGAACAGACCATTGGCGAATACATCGAGTGGATCAAAAGGCAGCCCGAGCTCGCGGACTTCTACGCGGCGGCTCAAGCGAAGATGCGGGCGGCCAACGTCCTCCGCCGGGCTAGCGCGTGAAGGCAATGGTCCTAGCGGCCGGGCGCGGTACGCGCCTGCGTCCACTCACCGACGCGATCCCCAAGGCCATGGTCCCCTTTGCCGGCAAACCCCTGCTCGAATACGTCGTGCGCCTGTTGGCCCGGCACGGATTCGACGACCTCGTCATCAACCTCCACCACTTGCCCCAAGTCATCGCCGACTATTTCGGCGATGGCCGGGCTTGGGGGGTGTCGATTGCCTATTCGCTGGAGGACGACCTGCTCGGCACGGCTGGCGCTGCGCGGCAAGTGGCCGACTTCTTTGACGGGCCTTTTTTGCTGTACTACGGAGACAACCTGACCAACTTCGACCTAGGCGACTTGTGGCAAAACCACCAGCGCGAAGGCGAGATCGCCAGCATCGGGCTCGTGCGGCTGGACGACCCGACCACGCGGGGCATCGTCGGGCTCAACGCGCGCGGCCGCATCGACCGCTTCGTGGAAAAACCGCGGCCCGACCAAGTATTCGACAACTACTGGGTCAACGCCGGGATCTACGCCCTACAACCCGAAATCCTCGACCGCATCCCGCCCGACGCCCCCTGCGATTTCAGCGAGGTGTTCGCCGGCTTGCGCGCGGCCGGCCGCTCCCTGCTGGGGCATCCCCTGCGCGGTCAGCTCCTTTCGACCGATACGCCGGAACGCTATGGCCGCGCCTGTCAGCGCGTGGACTCGGGCGCGTTTGCCCTTCCTTGAAACGAGGCTAGTTTGATCCTCACCAGAGCGCCCCTGCGCATTCCGCTCGGCGGCGGCGGCACCGACTTAGCGTCCTATTACACCCACTACGGAGGATTCGTGCTCAGCGTTGGCATCGACAAATACGTCTATATCCAGCTCAACGACCTCGAGGTGGAAGACTTCATTCGCGTCAAGTACTCGCAGACCGAAAAGGTGGATGCGCCCGGCCAGATCCAACATCCCCTGCTGCGCGAAGCCCTGATCTACGCCGGGATCGACGGTGGAATCGAAATCAGCGCGATGTCCGACGTACCCGGTCGCACCGGCCTAGGCTCTTCGGGCGCGTTTACCGTGGCGCTTATGGCCGCGCTCCACGCCTATAAGCGCGAACACCCCGCTCCCCAAGTGCTAGCGGAGGAAGCCCACTATATCGAAGCGGTGCGGGCCGCCCAGCCAGCCGGCAAACACGACCACTACTTGGGGACCTTCGGCGGCCTGACTTGCCTCGACATCGATCCCAGCGGTCGGGTCGCAGTCGCGCCACTGGCGATCTCCGCGCCCACGGCCGAGGCCCTCGCCGCCAACATGCTGGTCTTTTTTACCGGCATCCGGCGCGAGAGTTCGGACATCCTCGCACGGCAAAACCAAGACACCCAACAAGGCGACGACCGCGTCCTAGACAGCCTGCATCAGACCAAGCAGATCGGCTACCAGATCAAGGAGGCACTCGAACAAGACGCACTCAACCGCTTCGGCGAATTGCTCCACGAGCACTGGCTGGCCAAAAAGCAGCGGGCGCAGCAGATATCCAATGCGGACATCAACCGCTGGTACGCGGCCGGCCGCGCGGCCGGGGCCCTCGGCGGCAAGCTGCTGGGGGCCGGCGGCGGCGGTTTCCTCATGTTCTATTGCCCGGCTGAACGCCACGCCACGCTGCGCGCAACCATGGCCCAAGCGGGCCTGCGCGAGATGCGCTGCCAATTTGCCACTGAGGGCGTCAAGGTCCTCGTCCGCACCTGATGCACACCCTCAACCTAGGCCATGCCGAGGCCGTACACCTGCCCGGCGGCGATTTTCGCCTCGACGGCGGGACCATGTTCGGCTTGGTGCCCAAGGTCCTGTGGCAGCGCGAGTGCCCCCCGGACGAGCACAACCGCATCCGCCTGTCGTGCAACTGCCTGCTCCTGAAAACGGGCCGCGCGCTCGTGCTGCTCGACGCCGGCTTTGGCGAGCGCTTCTCCCGGCGCGAGCGCGCCCTGTACGGCATGGACGGCGCACCTGCGCTGCGCGGCTCGCTGGCCGCGGCCGGCGTGGCCCCGGAGGCGATCACCACCGTCGCGCTCACCCACCTGCACTTCGACCACTTCTGCGGCTGTCTCGTCGAAGGGCCTCCGGGTCTAGCCCCGCTGTTTCCCAATGCCGTCCACGCGGTGCAGCGCGGCGAGTGGGACGACGCCTTGGCCGGCCGCAGCACCATGCGGACCAGCTACCGGCCCGAGGAGCTGCACGCCCTCGCCCGCCAAGTCGAGATGCGCTTTCTCGACGGCGACAGCGAATTGGCCCCCGGGCTGACGGCTTTTGTCACCGGCGGCCACACCCGCGCCCATCAGGGCTTTCGCCTCGCGGCCGGCCGCCACACCCTCGTCTATCCCGGCGAGCTGATCCCCACGCGCCTCCATCTGCGGCCCTATTGGAACATGGCCTACGACATGTTCCCCTACCAAACCTTGACCCGCAAACAGCGCTTTGCCGCCGAGGCCGCCGCCCGGGGGTGGATCGTGGCTTGGGACCACGATCCCGACGCCCTGTGGAGCCGCATCGTCCAAGACGGCGAACACTTTGTCGCCCGCGAGGTGGAACTTTGACCGCGACTAGGCCATGCGTTACCTTTAACGCCACTATGTCCTTGGAAGTCATTGAAATTCCCGCCGCGCACCGCGACTTGCTCAACCGCCTGTCCGAGCTAATTCCCGACCTCGAACCAGACTCGCCGCAGAGCTTGCAGCGGATCTTCGGTTTGGGGCTGATCGCTTTAACCATGCAGATCGCCAACAAGGCCCGCGCCCAAGATCAAGCGGCCCTAGTCGCTGAGTTGGGCGATCTCGCCAAGTCCATGGTCGAAGCCGAAGGCTGGTCCTCCCTGTGATGATCCCACCCTCCGCGCTCGACCTCTTCAGCCTCAAGGGCCGCACGGCCTTGGTGACGGGCGGCAGCAAGGGCCTCGGGGAAGCCATGGCCTGCGCCCTGTCCGCGGCCGGTGCGGCCGTGGCTCTCACCAGCCGCAATGCCGAAGAAGCCCGCGCCGCAGCCGCGCAAATCAGGGCCCACACCAACGGCCGCGTACTCGCCTTCCAAGCCGACGCGGCCGACCGCGCCCAAGTGGAAGCCTCGGTCCGCCAAACCAGCGACGCTTTGGGGCCCATCGACATCCTAGTCAACAACGCCGGCATCAACATCCGCAGCCCCCTCGTCAAGCTGCGCGACGAGGATTGGGACGCGGTCCTCGCCATCAACCTCACCGGCCCGATGTACTACTGCCGCGCCGTGGGCCCGCAGATGATCGAGCGCGGCTACGGCCGCGTCATCAACCTCGGATCTACAGTGTCTCAGGTCTCAATCGCCGACCGCACCCCGTATGCCTCGAGCAAGGGCGGCATCGTCCAGCTCACCAAGACCCTCGCCCTCGAATGGGCACGGCACGGGATCACCGTCAACGCCATCTGCCCCGGCCCTTTTATCACCCCAATCAACGCCCCCCTGCTGCAAGACCCGGCCAAGGCGCGCCAAATGATCGCCAAGGTCCCCATGGACCGCTGGGGCGAACCGGCCGAGCTGGCCACGGCCGTTCTCTATTTTGCCTCAGAAGCATCGGGCTTTACCACCGGGGCGACCCTGGTCGTCGATGGCGGGTACACCGCTCAGTAGCGCGGTCTAAAGCCGACGGCAAACCCTCCTAAAAGCGAACCGCGTCAGGCGGGGCAAGTGCTGGCGCAGCTTGATCAGCAAATGCGCGGCCGCGTCTGGGACGCTCTTGCGCTTACCCGCAGCTACGGCGTCTGCGATGGCCTGGGCCACTTCCTCGGCCGACTTGGCGAACTTTTCCTGCACCGGCAGGTGCTGCGTACCGGCCCGCGCGGCAAACTCGGTATGCACCAAGCCCGGCTCCACGAGGTGGACGCCAATGCCTTGGGGTGCCAGCTCGTAGTCGAGGCTTTCGGCCAAGCCGCTCATCGCGAATTTGGTCGCGCTGTACACGGCGTGCTTGGGCACGGGGAACTCCCCGACAATACTCGAGATGAAGACCAACCGGCCCCGCCCTTGCGCCAGCATACCCGGCAGAAACGCTCGGGTGCAGTAGATGACCCCGAGCAGGTTCGTTTGCACCACAGCCGCGCATTCGCGCACATCCGCGTCGGCAAAGGGGCCGTAATGCCCCCGACCCGCGTTGTTGATCAGCACGTCGGCCCCGCCCCATTGCGCCTCCACTTCGGCGTGCAAAGCACCGACTTGGGCCAGATCGCCGACGTCGCACACCACCACGAGCGGCCGCCGGCCGCCGCTTTCTTCAATCGCCGACCCCAGTTCTGCTAAAGCCTCGGCGCGGCGCGCCACCAACGCCAAGCGAGCCCCGCGCTCGGCTAGCACGAGGGCCAAGGCGCGGCCGATGCCGCTGCTGGCCCCGGTCAGCACGACCCGCAGGTTATCCCAGTTCACAATCCCGTTTTTTTTCATAATAAGAATTACACCTATTTTTTGTCTTTTAGAGAAAATTTCACAAACCCATTATTTTATTAAACTTATATATATTATTTGACTCGTTTTTGCCGTCGTATTTTCACTATGGGAAAACACCTGTTTATTGCTGCGCGGCAAGGGAAAGCGTAAGTTCTTTATAAACAAAACCCTAGCAAAATCTCCGCCCCTTGGCACAAACTTTGCATATAACATCCCAGAGCCATTTTACCCCAAAAAGGAGGAGCCACTCATGGCCACCATCAATATCAAACCCCTCGCCGACCGCGTACTAGTCAAGCGTCTCGACGAGGCCGAAGAGCAGAAGGTCGGCGGGATCATCATCCCGGACACGGCCAAGGAAAAGCCCCAAGAAGCCGAGATCGTCGCCGTCGGCCCCGGCCGCCTCGAAGACGGCAAGCACATTCCCTTGGAGGTCAAAGAAGGCGACAAGGTCCTCATCGGCAAGTACTCGGGCACCGAGGTCAAAATTGAGGGCGAAGAATTTCTGATTATGCGCGAAGACGACGTCCTCGCCATCGTAGCCTAAGGGAGGTACAATACGTATGGCTGCCAAACAGATTGCCTTTCGCCGAGACGCCCGCGAGAGCATCCTCTCCGGCGTCCAACAGCTCAGCAAGGCCGTCAAAGTGACGCTCGGGCCTCGCGGCCGCAACGTCGTCTTGGCCAAGAGCTGGGGCTCGCCCACCATCACCAAGGACGGCGTCACCGTCGCCAAAGAGGTCGAGCTGCCCGACGCCTATGAAAACATGGGCGCGCAGATGGTCAAGGAAGTCGCTTCCAAGACCAGCGACGTGGCCGGCGATGGCACCACCACCGCCACCGTCCTCGCCGAAGCCATGTACACCCAAGGCCTGCAAGCCGTCACTTCGGGCTACAACCCCATGGAGATCAAGCGCGGCATCGACAAAGCCGTCGCCGAGGTGATCAAAAGCCTCGAAGCCCAGAGCAAGGCCGTCGAGGACCACTCCGAGGTCGAGCAAATCGGCACTATCTCGGCTAACGACGACGAGACTATTGGCGAACTAATTGCCGAAGCCATGGACAAGGTCGGCAAGGACGGCACCATCACCGTGGAGGAAGCCAAGAGCACGGACACGACCCTCGACGTGGTCGAGGGCATGCAGTTCGACCGCGGCTACCTGTCGCCCTATTTCGTCACCGATCAGGAGAACATGGAAGTCTCCTTGGAGGACTGCTACCTGCTGATTCACGAGAAGAAAATTTCCAACCTCAAGGATCTTCTGCCCTTGCTCGAAAAGGTCAGCAAGGCCGGTAAGCCCCTGTTGGTCATCGCCGAGGACGTGGAGGGCGAGGCCCTCGCCACGCTGGTGGTCAACAAGATCCGCGGCACCCTGCAAGTGGCCGCGGTCAAGGCCCCGGGCTACGGCGACCGCCGCAAGGCCATGCTCCAAGACATCGCCACCCTCACCGGCGGCACCGTGATCACCGAGGACTTGGGCATCAACCTCGAAAGCGTCCAACTGACCGACCTCGGCCAAGCCAAGCGCATCGCCATCGACAAGGACAACACCACCCTCGTCGAAGGCACGGGCAAGAGCGCGGACATCAAGGGCCGGGTTGAGCAGATCCGCAACCAGATCGACGAGACCACCTCGGACTACGACCGCGAGAAGTTGCAGGAGCGGTTGGCCAAGCTGGCCGGCGGCGTGGCCGTCATTGCGGTCGGTGCGCCCACCGAGACCGAGATGAAGGAGAAGAAGGCCCGCGTCGAGGACGCCCTGCACGCGACCCGCGCTGCGGTCGAGGAAGGCATCGTGCCCGGAGGCGGCGTAGCGCTCGTGCGCTCCATCGCCGGGCTGGACTCTATCGCCGGCGAGACCGAGGGCGAGACCACGGGCGTCCGCATCGTGCGACGCGCCCTAGAGGAGCCGCTGCGTCAGATCGCCGACAATGCCGGGCACGAAGGCGCGGTCGTCGTCGAGATCGTCTCCGAGGGCGAGGGCGCGTACGGATTCAACGCCCGCAGCGAAGAATACGGCGACCTCGTGTCCATGGGCGTCATCGACCCGACCAAGGTGGTGCGCACCGCGCTCAGCAATGCCGCCAGCATCGCCACCCTCTTGCTGACCACCGACGCCTTGGTGGCCGAGGAGCCAGAAGAGGAAGAAGAGCCGGCCGCCGGTCACGGCCACGCGCACCCGCACTAAGGGGAGCTTGGCGCACGTGCGAAAGCGAAAGCGGGCGGGGTGTTTCATCCCGCCCGCTTTCTTTGTTGAATTATATACATGAGTGTCGATAATCAAGCCACGACCATTCGATTCCAACGAGAAGTTCTATGACCCTACGCTGAGCAAATTCGCCGTGGGCAATCTGCGAGGAAACAGATGGAAAAAGTGAAAAACTATTTTGATCGAGAACGAGTAGATACCGTAGGAGCATTTCTATCTTTTTCGTGTGCGATCCACTGCGTGGCAATGCCGCTTTTAGTAACAATTCTGCCGTTATTGGGGCTTGGGTTCCTCGCAAGCGAACGCGCGGAATTAATCATTATTGGAGCCGTTGCACTCGCATTAGGTAGCGTCGTTTGGGGGATTAGGCATCACAGAAGTTGGCGAGCATTTCTCATCCTCGTAGTGGCAGTAGCGTTCATCGCCACCGCCCACATTGCTACTGAAGGAATCTTTGAAGTAGTCCTCCATGCAACAGGAGGCCTCCTCCTCGCAGCAGCACATCTCCTAAATCGGCACCTATGTAAAATATGTCCTGCATGTGAACGCGAACATCCGGGTGATTTCCACTCGCTGCGGCATTGACAGCCATCGTCGTTTGCTTGAAAGTTTAGCGGCTGAAGATTCAGCCGCTGTCCCAGCTATTTGGGACACGCAGGTATATAATTCCCTTTCGTTGGATACGCGATTTCAGTCCACTACTTCCCCAAGGACCTACCCATGCCCACCCTGTACCAACGCCTCGGCCTGCGCCCCTTCATCAACGCCCGCGGCACCATCACCACGCTCGGCGGCTCCATCATGCCCGCGCCCGTGGTCGAGGCCATGGTCGAAGCGTCGCGCCAATTCGTCCACCTCAACGAGTTGCACGAAAAGGCCGGGGCCCGCATTGCCGAGTTGACCGGGGCCGAAGCGGCCTTTGTGTCTGCGGGCGCGGCCAGCGGCATGCTCTTGGCCGGTGCGGCCTGCCTGACCGGCATGGACGCCCGCGCCATTGCCCAGCTTCCCGAGGTCGAAGATCGGCCCAACCAGTTCGTCATCAGCTTGGTCGATTCGCATTCCTACGTCCATCAGGGCTTTCGCGTCAGCGGCGGCGAGCTGGTCAAAGTCGGGAGCAAAAAAGCGGTGACGCTCGACGATTACGTCGCCGGTATTGGCCCCAAGACTGCGGCTGTCGTGTACTTCCTCGGCAGCCAGCCCCTGTCCGAGCTGCCCGCGCTCGTCGCCGCCGCCCACGAGCGCAACGTGCCGGTCATCGTGGATGCGGCCGCGCAACTGCCGCCGCGCTCCAACCTGACCGACCTGCCGGCCATGGGCTGCGACCTGTCGGTGTTCAGCGGCGGCAAGGGCCTGTTTGGGCCGCAGTCATCGGGTCTGATCTTGGGACGCCAAGACCTGATTGCCGCCTGCCACCTCAACTCCAACCCGCACTCGGCCATTGGCCGCGGCATGAAGGTCGGCAAAGAGGAAATATGCGGCTTGGTGCGTGCGGTCGAACTGTTCTTTGAAATGGATGAGGCAGCGCAAGTGGCCGAGTGGGAGCGCCGCTGCCGAGTCGTGGCCGAGGCCGTCGAAGGCCTCGCCGGCATTGAGGCCCGTTTTACCAGAGCCTACGAGAACAAATTTCCGCCGGCCTCGCCGCTGGTGCATCTGCACTTTGGCGACGCGCAAGTCGCCGACGCGGTCGCCCGCGCCTTAGAGGAAGGCGAGCCGTCGATCCTCGTCAGCGGCAGCGACACCGCGCTCAGCATTGGGCCGCAGACCCTCTTAGACGGCCAAGCCGAAATCATCGCCGACCGCCTCCAGCACATCTTAACCACAGGAGCCAATCCGCCATGACCGAAGACAAAACCACCCTCAGCGCCGCCGAAGTAGATGCCGAATTGCAAACGCTCGCAGGCTGGAGCCGCGACGGCATCATCATCTCGCGCGACTTCGTCTTTGCCAACTTCAAGGACATCACCTCGTTCCTCAACCACCTGACCCGCACCATCACCGAGCAGAATCACCACCCGGACTTCTCCTTGGACACCGGCAAGCGCACCATCGCCGTCTCGGTAACAACCCACAGCGAAGGAGCCGTCACCCGCTCGGATATCCTCTTCGCCCGCACGCTCAACGAGTGGCAGCCGGGGAGCTGAATGACCCAAACGGAAGAACCTTCGCACTGATGCAGGACGTGAACCCGTGCGGCAATGGGCTGGATTCAAAGTACATAGGCGAGACTGATTCCCACGAGGAGGGATGCGATGAGCTTGCCGCGATCGTGGCTGTGGAAATGGATCTCCGGTAACAGGTCGCTCAAGGCAATGCACAAGAACGCGCCCGCCGCAAAGGACAGCACATAGCCGATCACGGTCCCTTCTTCCGGGCCAAGCAATTCCACCCCCCCAAAGCTCGCCAGCGCCACGACCGGGCACAGCATGGCAAAGCCGACATTGGTCAATGTCCGGGCGCGCTGGCTGTGCCCGGCGTACTTCATCATGCTGACAATGGAGTACGCATCAAGCGGCTTGTGCAGCAGAATGACGAGGAATACCCCTAGGCCCGCCAAGGCGACTCCGTCTTCATACGGCGATTCCAACCTCATGCTGGTACCCAACGCGATCCCTTCGGTCGCGGTATGTACCCCTAGGCCGAGGGCCACGCCGAACAAACTCGGCGAATGGACGACACCGTGGTCGTCATACAGATCGCTCGCCTCGCGGCTGAAGTCGTGCTGGTGAAAGTGAAAGATATGCTGTAAGAGAATCATCAACACCATGCCTAACACCATCCATCCCACGGCTTTTTCTATGGCGCTAGGTCCAGGAATGTGATCGAGGCTATCGGGTAGCAGGTGAAACATGGCGATGCCGAGGATGAAGCCGGCTACGAGACTCATCACGACCTGAGTGCGCGTATGCGTCATGGTGCCCAAGGCCGCCAATTTGCCGCCGAGCAGGGAAGCGGCAAAGATGGCGGCTGAGTAGGCCGACAAAACCAGTAGAGCGTTTGCATCCATGACGACTATACTTTGTTCATCCTATCCGCCAAACCGTCGCGCCACCCCGCGCGTCGAGCGCGGCAAGCGCGCGCCCGTCAGGCCGCCAGTACAATTCGGCCACTGCGTCCGCCACAACCGCGGCCCCTATCGGATCGCCTTCTCCATCTCGCTGAAGCGACCACACAACCACAGCACCATCGCGGCCTCCCGATGCCAAGCGCATCGCGCCGGGAGCGAAGGAAAGCGTCGTGACGGGTTGAACATGAAACTCTAGAACGCCGGGCCGCGTACCTTCGGGACCCCCTCTCTGGAAGCTCCAGACCGTCACCGCCTCCCCTCCGCCAGTGGCCAAAAGGGTGCCGGTGTCATCGAAAGCCAAGGCCGACGGCTTGGCAGGATATCCGGACATCATGGAGTCCTCCTGCGTGGAACGACGCCAGAAGTGTACCGAGTTGTCTTGGCTGCCGCAGGCCACGATATCCCTGTTCGGGCTCAGTGCCATCGACACCAAGGATCCCTGCCACTCCAGCTTCTGGCGAAGCTCGCCGGTGGGCGCGTCGAAGAACGTCACTCGACCGTAACAGGCCGTCGCCAGCTCCCCTACGCTCGACCAAGCGATCGCGCTGACGGTGCTGGGATGATCATCAGATCGCCAAACCTCCGCGCCGTCCGCGCCATACGCGCGAACCTGCCGGGAGCAGGAGGCCGCCAACCATTGGCCGTCCGGCGACCACGCCACGTTTTCTACCCAACCGCTTCCGACGTCGATAGCCCGGCTTACCTGACCTTCGGCGGCACTCCAGATTAAGACTCGGCTGTCCTGGCCGGCCGTAGCGAACGCGGTTCCGCTTGGGTGGATCGCCACCGCGAGCACACCACCTTCATGAACCCCGCGCCGCTCCCAGGCGGTCGCGCCAGACTTGCCGTCGAATGCGTAGACGCCACCCGCAGCATCACCGACCATCAGCACCTCACCGCGTAGGCTCCAACCCCCGGCGATGGCGTAGTCGCCAACCGCCGCAGACCAGCCCCGGCGAAGATCGCCCCTCGGGCTACCGACATTCAAATCAGACATGCTTCGAACTCCTGCCGCATGCTCTGCTCATCGAGGTTGCGGCCGATGAAGACGAGCTGATTGTGGCGGGGCGCGTCCCCCCATTCGCGATCCGGCTGGCCGTCAAAGAGCATGTGAACCCCCTGGAAGACGAAGCGATGCGACTCACCTGCGAGGCTGATGAAGCCCTTCATTCGGAAGATGTCCACCCCGCGCTCACCAAGCAGTTTGCCAAGCCAAGCGTTGAGCCTGACGAGATCGACGTCGCCGTCCCTCTCGATCGCGATTGAGCCCACCTCGTCGTCGTGCTCGTGCTGTGCGACCCAGGTTCGCTCGACCTCGACGGGAACCACCGCTCCCTTGATGCGCAGGGCGCCGGTCTCTGTGGAGGCAAGATTGGAGCGCGGACTGTCTCCATCCGCGTTCGTCAGTTGGAGATCGAACTCCTCCGCGAGGTGCTGGGCGTAGAGGCCAACCCGCACCTGCGTATCGACCTCCAAGAAGAACGACTTGCGCCCTCGGGAATCGAGCCGGAGGTTCACATGCTTTCCGACCGGAATATCTTCCCCCGGGCGAATGAGCTCCGCAGGTTCGGCGTACCGCCGCACACACCACTCCGCACCCTCGCGGAGGGCAGCGTCATCTATGCCTTGGTCGGACACGACGACGAGCGACATCGCCGGGTCCGGTCCATCAGCGAGGCTGAGTTCGTAGCGGCCCATAGCGAGCGAATAGACTCCAGTCCATTCGAACGGATACTCCGGCTCGAGGAAGGTGGGGCGACGCTCGAGCGCCTGGTCCAAGTTGAAGGCACCGAGGTTGAGTACTGTGTCGACGGAGACATGCGCCCGCTCGCTGCGCACGACTCGCGCCATTCGGTTCATGTCTCGGAGCCGAGCTTCGAGCCTGTCGAGCACCTCGCCATTGACGAGGTCCGTCTTGTTGAGCACGAGAACATCTGCGAACGCGATTTGCTCCGTGCTTTCGTCGCTTCGGCCGAGCTGCTGCTCAATGTGGGCTGCATCGACGAGCGTGACGATTCCGTCAAGCGAGAACTCCGCGCGAATCTCGTCGTCCATGAAGAAGGTCTGAGCGACCGGACCGGGATCGGCGAGCCCTGTGGTCTCCACCAACACATAGTCGAACTTGTCGCGGCGCTTCATGAGATTGCCGAGCACGCGAATCAGGTCTCCGCGCACCGTGCAGCAGATGCAGCCGTTCGACATCTCAAAGATCTCCTCGTCAGCGTTGATGACGAGCGCCTGATCGATGCCGACTTCCCCATACTCGTTTTCAATCACGGCAATGCGCTTGCCGTGCTCCTCACTCAAAATCCGGTTGAGTAGGGTCGTCTTGCCAGAGCCGAGGAAGCCGGTGAGGATGGTAACAGGTACTTTTCGCGGCGTATTCATCTAATTCTCCTTTAACGTGAGTTCGAGTTAAGACTTGCCACTGCTGAGGTCCCGATCGCCCATGCTGGACCGGAAGCGAAGATTGAGTAGCATATCCTCGTAGCCACGGCGCAGGGCACCGGCGCGGAAGCGCCAGACGATCAGGGCGATGAGGAGCAAAGCACTGCCCCATTGCAGGAGTTGAACGGCTGGCGTATGGGAGGCGTCGAGGTTCACGGAAATTGCCAGACCAACGGCTAGCAGCAGCGCATCGATGGCGATGCCGAGAACGACTGTAACCGCGATGACTGCGGCGACGTAGATGGATGCAAAGCGGGAGCCGAAGCGGCTGACGATGATCGCGATGGTGCCCGTGTTGGTAGCCGGTCCAGTCATCAGAAAAATCAGTGCCGCGCCGGGGCTGACTCCATTGGCAACTAGCGCGGCGGCGATTGGAGTACTGGCGGATGCGCAGATGTAGAGAGGGATGCCGATCAGCACCATGACCGGATAGGACAGATAGCGGGCGTACTCGTGCGCCATCAGATCGCTCGGAAGCGCCAGAAAGAGCACGCCGCCCAGCACGACCCCCACCAGCAGCGCAAAGAGAATGTCGTCGGCTATCTCAATGAAGCCATGGCGAAAGACGTGCCTGACCAGCTTTTTGAAGTCAAGCTCTTGATTGTCGGTGGGGACTTCTGCGGTGGATTGTCGGCCAGCGATTCCCTTCAACCAGTTGACCAGTTGCGAAGGGCTGACATAGCAATCATCCCTGTCGGCTATGAGGGATTGGTGATGATCGTGGCTACATTCATGGTAGTGATCGTGGTCGCTTGCCTCGGCTTCATCTCGGTCGTCTCTTATCAGTCTGATGCAAAAAAGCCCGGCGACGACCGCGGTGATGAAGCTGATGACGGGCCGCACAATGGCAACGATGGGTCCGAAAAAGGCGTTGGTGACTAAGATCGAATCCGCACCCGTCTCCGGCGCGGTGATCAAGAAAGACATGCAGGACGAACGGGACGCGCCCTTATTGCGCATCTCAGCGACTACCGGCACGACCGAGCAACTGCACAGGGGCACGGGTACGCCAATAGCCGAACTCATGGTCACGGATTTTAGGCTGTCGTCGCGGAGCCAGCGGAGAATGGCCTGACGGGAGATAAACACATGAATCAGGCCGGAGAGGAACAGCCCCAGCAGCAGCATGGGGGCTAGCAGTAAAAAGGAAGCCCAGAGGAAGGCAAAAAAACTGGTTAATATCCCAAGAAAATCAAAGGTCATTCTGTGCAATCCCATCGTCCGGTGAGTAAATTCAGACGAATTCTTAGAAGAATATCTTGTGCAGCAGGCGCAGATTGCGGCCTGGCTCGGGCAGGATCTCTTTGACGCGGTTGAGGTGATTGCGGTACACCGCGTCGGTAGCGTTTTCCAAGGTCAAGGAGAAGGTGTGCAGACGTCCCCCCCACTGCGCGTAGTACTGGCTCGAAAGATCCAGCACTGCGTAGCCTTCCGTAGGCTCTTCAAACTCACCGACCTGGTCCTGTTCCGCAGCCAAGCGCACGTCAATGGTCGCACTCAGCGCCTCGGTGGGTTCGCAGGTCAGGCTCAGGTGCCCTTGCAGGGGCGGCAGACGCGGCAGGGGTTCGCGGTTGCGGTCAGCGAGGTGGCCGCGCACATAGCTGAGGGAGCCAGCCGTTTTCCAGTGCTTTGCCACGTGCCAATCGAAGGTGGCTTCGGCACCGTGCATGAGGACGCGCTCCCCCACAGTCTGGTAGAGAAAGAGATCGGCGCGGCGCAAGCTGCGCTCGCCGCTGTTCTTGGGGAAAATGTACCCGTCAATGGCGTTGCGGAAGATGGCCAAGTGCAGATGGCCTTCTTCGCGGTGATAGTCGGCAAACAGCTCCAACCCCAAGCCGCGCTCGCTGTCGAGAGCACCATTGCCCACCTCGTACGCATAGGCGGCCAAATGCGGTCCTTCGGAGAACAGCTCTTCAATGCCGGGAGCGCGAAAAGTGCGCATCAAGGTCGTGCCCAACGTCAAAGTCGAACTGGCGCGATAGTGATTGGACAAACCGGCAGACATCCCGGCAAAATCGCGCGTCTGGATGCTGCCGACCCGGCGCGAATAGCGCTCCTCGCGTGGCTCGACGCGGCGGGCGTCAACGCGCAGGGCCGCATTGGCTGCCCAAGGCCCATGCTGCCACTCTTGGTACGCGAACAAAGCACCGGCATATTCCTCGGCCGGCGGCGTATAGTTGAGCCCGGCCGCGGCATAGTTGCGGTACTCGTACCACAGACCAACCGCGCCGTTTTCAAAAGGCCCCATGCGATCCAAGTGAGCTAGCGCACCGCTGTTGTGCGTGAGCACACCGAACTCCAGCCCCAAGGCACCGCTAGCTTCGAATTCGCCGTGCTGATAGCGCGAAAACGAGTGGTGCAATTCTAGGCGCTGGAGCCAGTCCGGCCCGGTGACAATTTCGCCACGCCCTTCGAGGTGCTGGCGCTGGAGATCAATGGATATGCCGTGCGGGTGGCCGCCCTGCGGATCGGGGGGAATGCCGTAGTCGGAGTTGTACAAGCTACCGGACGCGCCCACGTGCCCCCAAGGACGCACCAGACTCAGGCCGACCGAAGCATTGCCGGTGCGGATATCCGTATTGGCGAGTACCCCACGCGGCGTGGCAATATCGTCGGCATTGCGCAGACTGCTGTCGAAGCGCAGGGCCAGTGGGCCGAGCGGCTGTTCAAGAGTCAGGCCGCCGGACAAACCGCGATTGACGCTCTCCCCCTGATACGTCACAGATCCCCCCAAGTCGTCGGGCCGCTCGGAGGGCACGTACCCGCGCACCACGTTGACGACCCCGGCTAAAGCATTAGAGCCGTAGAGCAAGGTGTGGGGGCCGCGCACGACCTCGATGCGCTCGGTGGTCATCGGCTCGATAGCCACGGCATGGTCTGAGGAAGTGCCGGACAAATCGCCGGTGCGCTCGCCGTCTTCGACCATCAGCAAGCGGTCGCCACCCAGCCCGCGCAGCACCGGACGCGCCGGCGCGGGCCCCATCGAACGCTGAGCAATGCCCGGCTCGTAGGCGATGGTCTCGGCGATGGTGCGGCTCAAGTTCTGCCGCAGCTTGCTACCGCTGAAGACAATTTCGGGTGCTTGGAGTGGGGAAACAGGGCTCCTGTGTTCGCCTTCGATGAGAATCGCCTCTACGTGCAGGGACTCGTGGCCGATAACCAGATCGACGTGGGTGGTATCCCCGGCCACGACCTCGACCTCAAAGCGGGCCTCGCGGTAGCCGACGTGTAGGCTTTGCAAGACGTGCGCACCAGAGGGTACGTTGGCGAAAAAGAAGTACCCCTCGGCATCGCTCATCCGCGCCCGTTCGAGCCCCTCGATGACGACGGTAGTCCAAGCGACGGATTGGCCGCTTTCGGCGTCGATCACATGACCGGCTAGCGAACCGGTCTGGTCGCCCCAAGCGGAACTTACTGCTAGGCCGAGTACAGGGGCGAACCTCAAAAGCAGCCGGGACCAGATTCTACGGCTTGCGTTTTTCATTTGTCGGCTATCCAATTGACCTTGACATAAGTACACGGGACCGGAGTTTGCGTCCGCTCTCGCGTCGCTTTTACCTATGAAGGCCGCAGCAGCTCTAACCATTTTACCCCTCCTCGTCGTGCTCGTCGTGTTCCTCACCGGGTCCGTCCTCGCTGACGTGAATCTCAATCTCCGGCGAGACGAAATCGGCGTGGCCTTCGTGGTTGACCTTGAGGCGGATGGTAGTCGCGCCTTCCTCTAAGCCGAGGATGTGAAAAGCCCAAGCCCCGTCCTCGGCGTGATGCTCAACTTCGGCGATGCTCTCGTCGGCAATTTCCCAACCGAGGGAGAAATCATCGGCTTCGTCTGGGGTGAAGAGATCGCCGTCTTCGGCGATAAAGCGCACGGAAAGCAGCGCGGTTTCCTTGCCGTGACCGACTTCAATTTCGCCGGTCACTTGGCCGCTTTCAACCCGGACGATTTCAGCGCCGCTATCGCGCACGATCAGACCGACAGCCTCGGCGTGTTCATCATGGTGGTCAGGATCGACGGGATTATCGTCGTCGCCGCAGCTAGCCATAAAGAGGGCTAAGGCGAAAATGCTCAACGCAGACATACTTCTTTTCAGCATGGTGCTAGTCTCCAATGGTTTGACCGTCCACGCGCATTTCACCTAAGGCGTTGTGCGCAGAACGGGAATTTAATGGTACGCGAATTGGATCTGGAGAGAGGCACCCACGCACTAAGAGGCGGTCTGAAAACGCACGTCAGGCCGTTAGGGCCTAGGAGGGAGGGCGTCTCGCCCTCCACCCTGCGAGGGCAAGAGGCCCTCGCACCCAAGCTATGGGCCACACGAGGGGTTTGTCACGCCTAAAGGCGCGGTGAAGCAGACCGCTTCTAAGGCAGTTTACCAGCGTGGATGCACTAGCACCGGGGCGGGCCGCGGTTGAGATGGGTAAAGCGAGGGGTAAAAAGGAGTAACGGTACTGTGCGCAGAGTGGACGGATTTGGCTCTGAGGCATTCAGCACCACGAGCGCGAGCGCCAAGCCCCAAAAAAGGAGCGATAGGCTGCTCTGCAACAGGCAAGCTGGGCAGTTCTCAGGCTCGACGTGGCTCTCGTGGCAAAGCTGGTGGCCGAAGGGTAAGCCGCAGCTTACAGCCGCAAAGAGCACGGTCAGCACCAGCAGAGCCAGCGAGGACGCCGAGCCTATCGAGATGTCCGTTTTGCGCGTTAGCATGGTCTTTGATTTTAGTGGTTTGGCAAAAAAACGCAACTTCAACCCCAGCAGGCTTGCCCTTTTTAAGCACTGTCCACTCAACGGGTTGGCCGCTTTCGGCGAGCACCAGTCTGGTCGCCCCAAGCGGGACCTGCTGCTAGGCCAAGTACGGACGCAAGCCTCCAAAGCAGCCGGGCCAGATTCTGCGGCTTGCGGCTTTTGTCTGTCGGCTATCCAATTGACCTTGACATAAATGCGCGGGACCGGAGCTTGCGTCCGGTCCCGCGTCGCTTTTACCTAAGTGGGTCTAACCGCTTTACCCTTCTTCTTCGTGCTCGTCGTGTTCCTCACCGGGTCCGTCCTCGCTGACGTGAATCTCAATCTCCGGCGAGACGAAATCGGCGTGGCCTTCGTGGTCGATCTTGAGGCGGATGGTAGTCGCGCCTTCCTCTAAGCCGAGGATGTGAAAAGCCCAAGCCCCGTCCTCGGCGTGATGCTCAACTTCGGCGATGCTCTCGTCGGCAATTTCCCAACCGAGGGAGAAATCATCGGCTTCGTCTGGGGTAAAGAGATCGCCGTCTTCGGCGATAAAGCGCACGGAAAGCAGCGCGGTTTCCTTGCCGTGACCGACTTCAATCTCGCCGGTCACTTGGCCGCTTTCAACGCGGACGATTTCAGCGCCGCTATCGCGCACGATCAGGCCGACGGCCTCGGCGTGTTCATCATGGTGGTCAGGATCGACGGGATTATCGTCGTCGCCGCAGCTAGCAACAAAGAGGGCCAAGGCGAAAATGCTCAACGCAGACATACTTCTTTTAAGCATGGTGCTAGTCTCCAATGGTTTGACCGTCCACGCGCACTGCGTTCACTAGGCGCACAGAACGGAGATTTAGTGGTACGAGAAATACGGATCTGGAGAGAGGCACCCACGCACTAAGAGGCGGTCTGAAAACTCGCGTCGGGCCGGGCCGTTAGGGCCTAGGAGGGAGGGCGTCTCGCCCTCCACCATGCGAGGGCAAGATGCTCTCGCACCCAAGCTATGGGCCGCAGTTTTCAGAACGCTTCTAAGGCAGTTTCAGCGTGGATGCACTAACACCGGGGCGGGCCGCGGTTGAGATGGGTAAAGCGAGGGGTGAAAAGAGGCAGGGGTACTGTGCGCGGGGCGGACGGGCCTAGCTCGGGGGCGTTTAGTGCCACGAGCACGAGCGGCAGGCCCCAAAAAAGGAGCGATAGGCCGCTCTGCAACAAGTAAGCCGGGCAATTCTCCGGCTCAACGAGGCTCTCGTGGAAAAGCTGGTGGCCGAAGGGCAAGCCGCATAAGACAGCCGCCAAGAGCGCGGTCAGCACCAGCAGGCTTAGCGAGTGCGCCGAATGCGTCGAGAGGTCCGTTTTGCGCGTTAGCATGACCTTTGATTTTAGTGGTCCGGCAGCAAAAACGCAACTTCAACTCCAGCGGCCACCCTGATCGAGGCTTGCCCTTTCTAGGAGATGTTTCCTTCTTATCACAATGACCTTTGAATTTCTTGGGATATTGACCCGTTTTTTCGCCTTCCTCTGGTCATCCTTCCTGTTGTTAGCACCCATGCTTCTGCTGGGGCTGTTCCTTTCCGGCCTGATCCACGTATTCATCTCCCGCCAAGCCATACTCCGCTGGCTCCGCGACGACAGTCTGAAGTCCGTAACCACGAGCTCGGCCATTGGCGTACCCGTGCCCCTGTGCAGTTGCTCGGTCGTGCCGGTAGTCGCTGAGATGCGCAATAAGGGCGCGTCCCGTGCGTCCTGCATGTCTTTCTTGATCACCGCGCCGGAGACGGGTGCGGACTCGATCTTAGTCACTAATGCCTTTTTCGGACCCATCGTTGCCATTGTGCGGCCCGTCATCAGCTTTATCACCGCGGTCGTCGCCGGGGTCTTTTGCATTGGCCTCATAAGAGACGACCGCGACGAAGCCAAGGCGAGCGACCCCAACCAGTGCCACAACTGTGCCCACGACCACGGCTGGCACCAATCTCTCGTAGCCGACAGGGATGATTGCTACGTCAGCCCCGCTCAACTCAAGGTATTACTGGTCAACTGGATTGCTCGCAGACGATCCACCGGCGATGTACCCACAGACGCTCAGGGTTTGGATTTCGAGAAGCTGGTCAAGCACGTCTTGCGCTATGGCTTCGTCGAGATAGCCGACGACATTCTCTTTGCGCTGCTGGTGGGCGTCGCGCTGGGCGGGGTGCTCTTTCTGGCCATTCCGAGCGATTTGATGGCGCACGAGTATGCCCGCTATCTGTCCTATCCGGTCATGGTGCTGATCGGCATTCCCCTCTACATCTGCGCATCCGCCAGCACCCCGATCGCCGCCGCACTCGTTGCCAAGGGAGTCAGCCCGGGTGCGGCCCTGATCTTTCTGATGACCGGACCGGCCACCAACACGGGCACCATCGCGATCATCGTCAGCCAGTTCGGCTCCCGCTTCGCATCCATCTACGTCGCCGCAGTCATCGCGGTTACGCTCGTCCTCGGCATCGCGATCGACGCGCTGCTGCTGGCCGCTGGGCTGACGATTTCCGCGGACCTCAACGCCTCCCATGCGCCGGCCATTCAGTTCCTGCAATGGGGCAGCGCTTTTGCCCTCATCGCCCTGATCGTCTGGCGGTTCCGGGCCGGTGCCCTGCGCAGCGGGTACGAGGATATGCTGCTCAATATCCGTCCCGGGTCCAGCACCAGCGACCGGTGTGGGGACACCTGAGCGGCAGTCGTTTCTTGCGGGCATCCTCTTCCCACCGCGCTAATGGACCTGCCGCAGGTATTCGCCTTTAGGCGTCAGCAGGGTGGTGCCGGCGAGCACCTTGGGCACTTGATTCATTATCTCCTCACGACTCTGTTTGACGACAGCGTACCCTTTTCGTTGAAGGGAACTGCGCTCGCAGATAGTTTCCGGTCCTAGCCATCATGGACTCAAATTCTCTACTGATCTTGTTGGCCTACTCAGCCGCCATCTTTGCCGCTTCCTTGCTCGGCGGGAAACTGTCGGCCTTGGGCACCATGACGCATACGCGCACCCAAGTCGTGATGAGTCTGGTGGCCGGCTTCATCCTCGGCATCGCCATGTTTCACATGCTACCCCACAGCCTCGAGCGCATTCCCGGGCCTGACGTGGTAGAAAAAGCCGTGGGCTGGATGGTGTGCGGCATGGTCCTGATGATTTTTTTGCTACGCATCTTTCACTTTCATCAGCACGACTTCAGCCGCGAGGCGAGCGATCTGTACGATCGGCACGGCCACGGTGGCGTCCATGCGCGGAGTTTGTTCGGCGTTGCCCTCGGCCTAGGGGTGCATACCGCGACCGAAGGGATCGCGCTGGGAACCAGCATGAGGTTGGGGCCGCCGCACGAAAGCGATGCCGCGTTGGCGGGCCTAGGGGTATTCCTCGCCATTGTGCTGCACAAGCCGCTAGACGCGTACTCCATTATCGGCATGATGCAGTCGGCCGGTCACAGCCGGCGCGCCCGCACGGCGGTCAATGTCGGATTTGCCATGCTGGGCCCTGTGGTGGCACTGGCGAGTTTCTGGGGCGTGGGATTGCTCGGCCCGCAAGAAGGGGCGGTGGTCGGCTACGCGCTGGCCTTTGCAGCGGGTGCGTTCCTGTGCATTGCCTTGAGCGACCTGCTGCCGGAGATCCATTTCCACAGCCACGATCGCGGCAAGCTCATCGCATCCCTCCTCGTGGGAATCGGTCTGGCCTATGCCCTGTGCGTTGAATCCAGCACCATCCATGGGCATTAGTCCGGCCGCGAGCGTAGCCGCACTTGGACCGCAGTACATCTTTTATAGCTAGGGCCAGCGACGGCGGGAGCCGCACCGGCGATCAGTATCTTAGTTGTCGCCGATAAGTGAATGGCGGTTAGCCCGGCAGCGATCAAAAGCTATATCGCTATCTTCTGCCCCTTCTTCACCGACTCAATTTCCTTCAAACACAATAGCAGGGAGTTCCGCGCGCTCTGACCGCCCAGCTCCTGCGATGCCCGGCCGTGCGCGATCGCATCCACCGCTTCCTGCAGCTCGCCGACGAAGCCGTCCTCGCCCGGCAGGGGCGGAGTGCAGACCTCGCCATCCTTGGTCAATAGTTGCGGCGGCTGGCCCCAAGACGAGTTGTACTTGAGCGTGGCCTCCTCAAAGTACACGTCGTAGCCGTGCTCAAAGGGACAGCCCTGTTGCGCCAACCAGCCGCCTTCGGCACTGATGGCCATTGGGCCGTCGTACTGGTAGTGGGTGTTGATGTACTCGACCGTCTCGCCCCGGCCCATGTACCCTTGCGCGCTGACTGCGGTGGGCATCCCAAACAAAAACTGCACGAAGTCCGCGTCGTGGATGTGCAGGTCGATCGCTGGGCCGCCAGTCCGCTGCAAGTCTTCTGGGGCCCACCACGCCGGGCGCGAGATAATCCGCTTGAAGTGGGCGGCGAGCACCGGGCCGTGTTCTCCGCTGGCGACGCGCTCTTTGATCAGCCGGAATTCTGGAAAGTAGCGCAGGACGTGGGCAACCATAAACTGCCGCTGGTGTTCCTCGGCCGCCGCCACGATCCGGTCGGCATCGTCCAAGGCTAGTGCAATGGGCTTTTCCACGAGCACGTGCTTGCCGGCAGTTAGCGCACGGATGCTGGCCTCAACGTGCATGGTCGTCGGCAGGCAGATATCCACCAAGTCGATCTCCGGGTCGGCGCACAGCTCGTCCAGCGTTTCGCAGCAGCGTATGCCCGACAAGTCCTGCACCCCGCCGCTGTCGCCGAAATTGCCCTGAATAGTGCGCCAATCCCCGGCGCGCTTTTTGGGGTCGCGGGAGACGATGGCCGCGACTTGGCCCCCTTTGACTTGGGCCATCGCCTTGTAGTGGGTCATGCCCATAAAGCCGATTCCAACAATGCCGATGTTGACCATTATTTTCTCCTCCTCCTTGTGTGGAACCGCTAGAATAGGCCCCGCGCCCGACTGCTGTCAAGCCAATTGCACAGCGCGGCAAGCACGTGGCTAGCGCAAGGGCCGACGAGGTCTAGACCAGACGGTCGCGAACTTCGACAGCATTGGCCGGTGGACCGGAGTTGCGCTCTGCGTCTGTTTCAAATGCGCCCTCTTTCGGAGGCGAGTCAACCAACTTGAAACATCGCGATTATAGAACGTGGTTGTATAGGTGAAACAGGCACTCCTGCCCTAGAAAAAGTAGCTGTCAAGCCTTCATAATTACGAGGATAAAAGTGCGAATTCCGAGCACTTTTTTAGCTCACCCGCCAGATTCCACTAACCGCTAAGTCGTCCTTTTGGCGATCATCCGCAGGACTGTTATACTATCTCACATGCCGGATGCTTGCCGGTGCGTCTCCATACGCCAACGAGGAACCATCCCATGCCCGCTGAAACCTACGGCATGCTGCTGGTCAGCTTCAGCAAGCACAGCCACCAACAGCACTTCGTCCCCCTGTACCAAGCCCATCCCCGCCTGCGCATCATCGGCGTGGCCGACTACCCCGACCTTGACCCGGACTTGCGCCGCTACAACCAGCAATGGGCCAGCCAACTCAACGTGCCCTACTCAGAGGACCTCAACGCGTCCATTGACGACCCGGCCGTCGATATTGTCAGCGTCGGCTGCGAGATCGAGCGGCGGTCCGCGCTCATCGTCCGTGCGGCCAAGGCCGGCAAGCACCTGTGGATCGACAAGTTTCCCGGGGCCACCCTCGCCGAGGCCGAGGCGTCGGCAGTCGCGGTTGAGCGCACCGGCGTCCAGGCGATCATCCCCGGCTACGCCTACGGCACCCTCGCCCAGCACACCCGCCGCGTCCTCGCCAGCGGCGACTTGGGCACCCTGCTCGGCGTCCACGTCGATGTGATGTTCGGCAAGGGCTGGCCGCGTCTCATAACCCAACGCCGTGCCTTTGTTGCACCCAACGGCCAGTGGAAATACCCGGATATCAAAAGGGAGTTGCTGACGGTGGGCGCGTACGCGGTCGGCCTAATCCAAGAATGCCTCGGTCCCATCGGCTGCGTCGTCGGCCACGCCGGGGCCTTCTTCTTTCCCGAACACGCGGCCCACGGCTGCGACGATTTTGGCACCCTAACTCTGACCGACGCCGACGGCCGGGTGGCCACCTTGTGCGGCGGGCGCATTGGCGCGGCCTCCCATCCCCAAGGCGGGCCAGCGCGGGCGTACCTAATCGGCACCCGCCAGAGCGCCACCATCGACGGCAAAAGGCCAGCGCTGGACGCCTATCTGCGCGACTACAGCACCAGTTACGACTATCGGCCCAACCCCCAAGATCCCATGCAGTGGCACGGAGGGCCGCCCGTCCCAACCGCTTCCCTATCCGAGGATACAGCGGGCCTAGCAGCCGGGCTCGACGATTTGGTCGCCGCCATCGACGACGACCGACCGCCCCGCTATGGTGTGCGCCAAGCGCGGGATTTGATGGAAATCATCCTCGCCGGTTACCGCGCTGTCGAGTGCAACGCGGCCATTGGCCTGCCGCTGGAGCAAGAACTATGACCATCGCCCTCAGTGCCCATCCCACTCTCTCCCCACTCGTCGGCCAACTCGCCGCCGCCCTGCCAATCAAGGGCCTGTACTATCCAGCGCGTCGGCACTCCGGCATCGACCTGCCCTTTTTCAGCGACTTGCCGGCCATGCTCCAAGCAACCAGCCCCGGCGTCTGCGCCTTCCTCTCGCCTTATGCAGCCCTCTGCGACGACGTCCGCACCTGTCTCCAAGCCGGCGTGGCCGTCCTCTGCGCCGGGCCCGTACCCAAGGCCGACCTGCCCATCGCCAGCGGCGGTATCCATCGCGGGTCGCCCCTGTTTGCCAAGGCGCTCCAGCAGCGGCGCGATCCTTCGTTTGCCGAGCCGGTCTATTTGCGCCTCGTGGCCGGCGTCCAAGAGCCGGGATTGTTGCCGGCGTGGTGGGCCGCCTGTGGCCAGCTGGCCTTTGCCAGCGACCTGCTGGGCGAAACCCCTGCCGAGGTGCATGTTTGCGCCAACCGCCACGGTCGCGCCTACCAAGTCGTGCTGACCGCCGCGGCTCCCAGCGGCGCGGCACTCCAGTTAGTCGTCGCGCCCCAGCCGGCGCTCGCCGAACTGACCTTGCTGGGCCGGGGCGGCGCGATCTCGGCCAGCGCCGCGCACAGCGGGATCGCCTTGGCCAGCGCCAAGGGAACCCACGTCGTGCCGGACGCGACAGCCCCCCCGGCCGAACTGGCGTGGTTGCGCGATTTTTGCGAAAAAAAGAACCCGCCCAGCGAGCACTCAGGCGATTGCGGCCAAGCCCTGCTCGGCGGCCTGCGGCGGGCGCTGAGGACGCGACAGCCGGTTTTGGTTTATCTCTAAGCAGAGGGACTCCGTCAACAAGCGCCCAGCCCGCTTCTTTTATCTGCTCGTACCGGCACATCCAGTTTGGCCTCGGCTCGCGTCGCGCCCAAGGGCGTCTCTTGACAAAATCTTTCCGTCTTGCCAGTCTCAAACATATGGGAACCACAGATGGTCCCCTTAACTGGTTTAAAAAAAAAGGCGCGAGAGATATGAAAACCTTTAGTGATGAAGACCTAATTGACCTATTCAATCGGCAATTACCCGACCTGCTGGACCGCCGCCCAGAACTGGAGCCGCTGATTTACCAAGGCTTCTTGGGCGCGTTTGCCCGCCGCGAAGAGGTAGCCATGGTGCTGAAGGAGTTGCGGGCATTGCGGACTGAGATGGACCAACGCTTTGAGCAAGTCGATCAACGCTTTGAGCAAGTCGATCAACGCTTTGAGCAAATCGATCAACGCTTTGAGCAAGTCGATCAACGCTTTGAGCAAGTGGAGGCGCGTATAGATGCGTTTCGCGAGGAAGTGAACCAGCGCTTTGATGAAGTCTTTCAGGCCATCGATCGGCTGGGGGGGCGCTGGGGCATCCGCAACGAGAGCGTGTTCCGGCGCACCATGGCCGCCCTGTTGGAGGAATCCTTTGGGGCCGCGGTCGAAGAGCGCGTCATCGAGGGCGAACAATTCGACGTGGTCATTGTCGCGCCCGATCAGCACATCCTCGTCGAAATCGCCGCCAGCGTGGGGGCCTCAATCCAAGAGCGGCTGGAGCGCAAGCGTCGGCTGTACACCGAGGCCACCGGGGTGGCCCCGGCGCGGGTCCTGCTCGCCACGGCGGATATCTATAGCTATCGGGCGCAAGCCCTGCGCGAGGCGGGCATTGAGGTCATTGAACCCGCAGAAGGAACCTAAGCCGAGTTGGCAAAACCCGTCGGGCTCTGTTGCTCGGCGGGTTTTATGCCCGTCGCCTTCGATAATATCTATGGACAGTTCCGCAATTTTCGCCGCCAAATAGTCTATGCGCTCGACGACAACCTTGTCCTCGTGGCGACGGCAAGCCGCTTTTCGTTAAAGGCCATTGCGCCTAGTTGTAAAGGGAGGTCGCTTTGTCCGCATCGGCAGTATCGCTACGGACGCTCCTCTCCTCCTAATTTTAAGAAGCGCGTTGCGCACACCACTCCGTCAACAAGTGTGCAGCCCGCTGCTTGGCTTGGACAGCCGACGCCTCTTTGACCTGCTCGTACCCGCGAATGCCGTCCGGCAACTCGGCGATTTCCACGGCCAGCCCATAGCTTTCTTCGGCCAGTGCCGGCAAGACCTTTTCGATCAACCCGCAGTACCAGCCAATCAGTTCGCGCTCCAAGCGGCGCGCTGGCGTATAGCCAAACACGTCAAACGCCGTACCGCGCAACCCTTTTAGCCGGCTCAGGAGCACCAGCGCCGGACGCAGGCCCTTGCCAAAGCCGATCTTGCCCTTGAGCAAGCGCCGCAGGGTGGGCGGATGCAACTGCCGGACGATTTCCACCTCTCCGTCGAACAGGGCGCGCAGCCGCTCTTCACTGCCGTTGCGCGTCGCCAACCGCGCGACCTCGTATTCGTCCTTGTACGCCATCAGCTTGTACAGGCCGCGCACCACCGCCCGCGTGAGCTGCAAGCCGTGCGACAAGCCCCGATCGACGGCCCACACTTGGCGCACAAACCCCAAGTAGCGCCGGGCATAGGCGACGTCCTGATAGGCGCACAATTCGGCCAGCCGCACCCCCACCTCCTTCTGCCCCTCCACCGCCAAACCCGCCAACGCCGCCAAACCCTCGTCGAGCAGGGCCTGCGCCGCCGCGTCGTGCGCCAGCCGCGCCCGCACTTCCGCCAACGTTTGCACCGCGGACACTTGCTGAATGCCCAAAGCCCGCTCCACCCGCGCCGGATCGGCCACGGCCAAGCGCCCCCAGCGGAAAGCCTGCACATTTTTTTCCACGGCCTGCGCGTTCAGGGCGATGGCCCGCTCAATGGAGGCCGCTTGTAGGGGCACTGCACCGGCCTGGTACGCGGCCCCCAACAGGAGCATGTTGGCGAAAATCGCATCCGAGAACAGCCGCTCGGCCAGCCAGTACGTATCGAGGTAGATGTTGTCCTTGCCCGTGCAACGGTCGATTAGGGCGCGCAGCCGGGCCGCGTCGGGAAAGGGCTGGGTGCGCGGGTTGCGATTCATGGCCGCATTGGCGATTTCAGCGGTGCTGACGAGGGCGCGGGTGCGCTGGGGCGCGGCGTATTTGAGGTTGTCCGGCTCGGCCGCCCGCAGCAGGTCAAACCCCAAGTACAGATCGACTTCCCCAGGGAAGAGGCGGTTGAACACCGGCTGCTCGGCCGCGCTTATCACAATCGGCGCTTCGACCGGCCCACCCTTTTGCGCCAAGCCGGTGTTGTTGGACAAATACACGTATTTGCCCTCCATCATGGCCGCGTACGCAATGAGATGAGAAATCGTCACCACGCCTGTCCCCCCCCGCCCCATGGCGAAGATCGCGTATGGCCTCTCCAGCGGGCACGCTGGCGGCTCGGGCAGCTCGTCCAAAGGCTCCGGCCGCCGGCGGCGCAAGCGCGTGCCCTTGGCCGGCTTGACCACGGCAAAGGACGGGCACTCGCCGTCGATGCACAGCCCGTCTTGTGCACACTGGGCCTGCCGCACCTGCGTCTTGTCGCCGAACTCGGTCGCCACGCTGTAGAGCGCGGCGCAGCCTTCGGACTGGGCGTAACAGTCGCCGCAGCCCTCGCATATCGCCTCGTCGATGAGCACGTATTCGTCGGGCGTCAAACCCTCGCGGCGGCGGCGGCGGCCTTTCTCGGTGGCGCATTCCTTGTCGAGGATGAGCGCGGTCGTCCCGGCAATTTCCTTAAATTGCGCCAAGGCTTCGGCGTGGCGCTCCAAGCCGAACACCTCGATTCGCTCCCCGTCCAAGTGGCGGTAGCGCACCGGGTCCTCGCTGACGATCCCAACCTTCACTACCCCCAGCCCCAAAAGCTCCTGCACGACATCCGACACCGGCCGCTGCCCCCCGGGCGTCTGCCCGCCGGTGAGCGCGACCGCCCCGTTAAAAAGCAGCAGAAAGGTGATGTTCACCTCGCCTTGGACGCAGCTTTGGATCGCGCCGCGACCGCTGTGGAAATAGCTCCCGTCGCCCAAGTATTGGTAGATGTGCTGATTGCCGTTGAAGGGGGCCCAACCGCTGTAAATGGATCCACCAGCCCCCATCGTGGGGATGTAGAGGACGCCGGAGTCGTAGGCTTCAATCGCCCGGATGGAGGAGCAGCCAATGGCCCCCCCGGGCTTTTCGCGCAAGTCGCGGAAGCTGTTGTACGGACAGCCGCCGCAGGACATGGGCGTGACCCCGGGCACGGCTGGATAGGTGCGGTCGAGCACGCGCTGTAGCGCGGCGCGGCGCTCGGGGGCTGCCCCCAGACGCGGCCCGAGCTTGAGCACCAATTCCTCGGGATCCACTTCGCCGTGCGCCGGAATCAGCGGCTGCCCGTCCTCGTCCCACTGGCCGTACACGGCCTCCACATCCGCATCCCACAGCGCGGCTTTGACGCCCTCTTCGACAAAAGGCCCAGGCTCCTCAACCACGTAGATGCGCCGCAAACCTCGGGCGAATGTACGCACAATTTCGTAGTCGAGCGGATAGCTCACCGCGAGGTGCAACACCGGGATTCGCAGCCCCAAGTAGGCGAGGGCCTGCCGCACGTCCGCGTAGCTCTTGCCCACGGCCACGATGCCGACCCCGCCCCCTGCGTCCGCATCCACGATGCGGTTGAGGTCGTTGGCCCGCACATACTCTTCCACCAGCGGCCACTTTTCCTCCACGAGTTGCTGCTGCATGGGCAATGCGCCCGTAGCCATGACGATCTGGTTGAATCGCTTGGCAAACGCGCGCTCGGGCAAGGCGATGGCTGGGCGCACACAGCCCAAGTCAACCGTGCTCGCGCCATCGCACACCGGCGTCGCTAGCTTGAGCGCGGTCACTACGCCGGCGTGGCGCGACAGGGCGACCGCGTGCAGCCCCAAGCGAATGACGTCCTCAATGCTGGCCGGATAGAAAATCGGCACCATGCTGCTGCGCAACACCCAATCGCTGGCCCCGGGCGAGACCGAGCTTTTGGAGCGGTGATCTTCTCCCGACAGCAGGACCATGGCACCGCGAGCGCCAGTGCCGCTGAGATTGGCCAACCACACCTCGTCGGGAATCCACATTGTGCCGTGTGCCTTGCCGTACCAAAAGGCATCCACGTCCCCACTGGCCGCAAACTGGCTGCCCAACACGGCCGAGGCCGCGGTTTTCTCGTTGATGCCGAACTGATGCACCGTGCGCCCCAACTCGTTGAGCACGTCGAGCTGGGCGACTATCTTCAGGTCCAGCCCGCCCAGCGGCGACCCTTCATAGCCGGTGAAATAGGTCTGGTTGACGTGGCCAGCGGCTTGGTCGCGCTCCTGCTTTTCGCGCACGAGGCGCACAATCGCCTCCATGCCCGTGAGAAAGACCCGGCCATCGCGCTGTAAAAATTTGTCTTGAATGTCCAGCTTCATAAGAGGCTCTTGGCGTTGTTTTTTGGCTTTATTCAGCGTATGTTTTTTAGACTACCGAGGCGAAGAAGCTAATGAATACAGTGCCTTTTGACCAATTGGGGCCGGGGCGGTTTGGGTTTAACTTAAACGCGGCGCAACACATCTAAGGCAATACTTTTATTGCCGACCGAAGGGTCGGTAAATATCGACCAATTTGGATCGATTGGCGTGACAATAAGAAAGAAATGATGGGGATGTTTAAGGAATGTGCGGTATGTGGCGGCGAGGTTGTCGAACGGGAAGTTGAGAAAGTTTTGCGCGGCGGCAATCACGCTGAGCAAGTGAAAGTCTCAGCAAAAGCTTGTATTCGTTGTGGCGAATACTTTTACGGGCCAAAGGCGATAAAACGCTTTGCAGAAGTCAGAGCGAAATTGAAAATGTCGGATGCTCCAAATACGCCGTGGCTAGGCCTCCTAGACAAATTGGATTACGAGGTTTGGTTGCTCGATTTTCTGGAGAAACGTCGCGCTAAAGACCCCAAGGAGTCGCTCGAGCTCGAGAGCGATAGCGAGCAGAATATCCATGTAAAAACAGTAGCGAAGGATGCGGAATCTTCGCTTGCCTCTTACTACACCGCGCCTCTCCTAAACGCCACGATGCCTCTCACTTTTGTTGCTGTCTTCAAGACGCTGGACATGATTTTTGAATGGATATTTGCAGAAAATGGCCTAACGGTTCCTCGGCAATTTGCGGCCAAGGTCAAGCTGCTAAAGAAAAAACACCAGCTTCCCCCTCTCTTTGAGAGCCGACCGTATCTCTACAAATACGCAAAAGCACTCTTTTGCCAACTGCTGCGATATCGCAATGAAGTAGTGCATGAAAATAGATTCTGCGTCTCCGAAGGCACACTGACCCTATCGAGTTCAATGAAGGGAACCTCCCTAACGTTGAGCAGCAAACAGGTCGATTACCTAGGGCGTTTCGCGCTTGTAATCGTCCGCGCACTCACAGGCAAAACGGTCATCGACGATTACAAAGACAAAATGTTGCGCCACTATCTCGATATTCTCGCGCCGGCCCACGGGCTAGCGACTTTTGGTCAACAAATGCCGCGTTTTGTGCATGTCGAACTCACCGAGCCCAAGCAAGGCCCAGCCTTCCCGGTAGACTTAAAAAACGTGCGCGAGCAAGTATCGCGCAGTTTCCCCAATCAAGAAACGATCTTTGACCTTACAGTGGAAGGCGTGGAAGGCGAGCATCTCATTGCAAAGTGGCACTTCGCACCCGAAGAGATTCCAACTTTTGACGTGATGACTCTGTACGAGGAATCTCACGAGGCGAACCGAGTGGAACTCATCCTCCCGTAGCTGTTGCCATGCTAGACAACATCACCCCTAACCCAAAACTCAGAGTTTAACCATGGCCGAAACGATTGACGAACTCACCATCCACTACGAAGAAGACGGCAAAGTCTTGCGCCAAGAAGTGGCCAAGGAAGTGCTCAGCAAAGGGGCTTGGACGACGATCATGTTCCTCTACCAAGACCTCAACCGCAAAACCGACGAGTACGGCCCGCGCAAAATATCCATTCGCCGCTACCAAAAGCGCGACGGCACCTTTTTGCAGCGCAGCAAGTTCGAGGTGTCAAGCCCAGCGCAAGCGCGCGCGATCTGCAGCAAGATACAGGACTGGTTCCCCCCAGAATTAGACGCGCTGCTTACCCGGCCCTGCTAGCGACCTTCACCCGCACGCGATGCCAGCCCGTGCGGCCATCGTACAGATCGGCACCGGCGTCTTCTTCTGGCTGCACGTCCCCGGCACTATCCGTTGCCCGTGCGACGATGTGGTACTCGCCCGTGGCGGGCAACTTCCATTCGTAGGCCCACGTGACCCAAATGTTGGGCAGGCGCTGCGTGGTAATGTGCGCCTCGTTCCAAGACCGCCCGCCATTGGTGCTGACCTCAACCGATTCGACCGTGCGCTCGCCGGCCATGGCGATTCCGTGGATGACAAAAGGGCTGCCTTGGACCCCGCGCAGGGTTTGCAGCACCACGGAAACGCCGCCGTTGGCCGGGTCTTTCACATCGTCCCACACCGAGAGGGGCGCGTCAATCCGCGAGTTCACGGTCGCCACGGCCTCGTCCGACCACTTGAAGGGCTTGTTCTCGGGCTTGCTTTCCCAGTAGCCTAAATAGACCTCGTCGATCAGCTCAATGCGGGTGATCCACTTGGGCATCTTCTGGCCGTAGTGCCCGGGGTTTATCAAGCGCAGGGGGAATCCGTGCTTGGAGGGCAGCGGCTCGCCGTTCATTTCCCAAGCGAGGATCACCTCGTCGCGCAGGGCGCGCTCCAGTGGAATCGACGTGGTATAGCCATCGGAACTGTCGCTATAAAACTTGACTCGGGTCGCTTCGCTCTTAATTCCGGCCAGGTTGAGCACCTCGGACAGCGGCGTGCCACCCCACTCGGCATTGCCCACCAACGGCCCGCCAATCCAGTTGCCAATGCACTGCATGGTCAAGACCTGCCGCTGCATGGGCAGCGCGGTAATATCCGCATAGGTCCAGTCCGTGCGGGGTTGGTCCACCAGCCCATCCACTACCAAGCGCCAGCTATTGGCCGCCAGCTTCGGGTCGTAATTTTTCCCGTTAATCGACTGGAGATAGTGCCGCGCATTGGAAGTAATCGGCGGCAGCGGTAGCGCCGATAGCACCTCTTCCTCGGGCATCTCCTCTAGGTCCAGGTCCATAATGTCCATGTCCGGCCCGGTGGGCATGCTCTTGAAGCGCACCTCGTTGCCGTCGCAACCCCAAGTGGGGAGAATCGCGGTGGCGATAGCAGCCCCGCTCGACTTGAGAAACTGACGTCTAGTTGATTTGTGCATGACAACTCCTTTAGCGAATGAGGGCCAACCCCACACCCAACGACGACCCGGCTCCAATGTTCTCGCCCCTGAAAACCACCTTCCACAACACGTCGATCCACAGCGGGCCAACCACCTGCACGGCCGCGTTGCCACCTACTTCGGTGAAATCCCCCTCCGACACCTGCACTACCCCGACCAGCCCGCCCTCCGAGTCCGCCGCGAGGGTGTACACACTGGCGACAAAGCCCTTGGCAAACAGCCGCGGATGCGGCGTGGCCCCTAGCTCGACAAAATAGGATGCTTGGTTGGAAAATGGGCCGCCGCGCAGCTTGTACCCCGCCTCGGCACCCGCGTAGAGCGGCAGCGGATAGAGCGACAGCCCGGCCAAGAGCCGCGTCCCCAGCTCGGAATGGCCGGTGCCAAGGGCCGGGTCGTACTCCGGGTCGTACCCGCTAGGGAACGCGACCTCAACCTGCGGCGACAGCACCAACCTACCCCCGGTGAGCTGGTACTTCGCGCCGAGATGCACGTCGCCTAGCCCCCAAGTGATGCGCTCGACAAAGCGATCCTCAGACACCAGCCTGCCCGCGCCAACCTGCCCGGTCAGGGTCAACCGCTCGCGCAACCCGTACTCGCCGTATGCGAGGACTTGGCGAGCGCGGAATTGGTTGTCGTCCATGCCCATGGGCGCACGGCGACCCATGTCGTTGAAGACCTCGGCGGTTGAATAGTGGATCCCCGAGAGCTTGGCGTAGTAGCCTCCGCGGGGCTGGCTCCAAGCCCCGGCCCCAACCTCGCCGACCCAACACAGGGCCAACAGGCCCGTTGCTAACCAACGCATTTCTCGCTCCCTTTCCGCGGTGCAATCCGCTCGTAGAGTGCTAGCAATTTCTCGGCCTCGGCCTCCCAATTAAAATGCTCTTCAGCCGCTCGCCGCGCCTGCGCCCCCTTGGCCTGCGCTGCCACCGGGTCGTCGAGCAAGCACCCGATGGCGCGCGCGTGAGCGGCCGGGTCGCGCGGGTCCGCGAGCAGGCCCCAATCCGCGACCGCGCGAAACCTGCGTATGGAAGGTAAATCACTGGCGACTACGGGCAAGCCGCAAGCGAAGTACTCAAAGAGCTTGGTCGGCACGAAGGAGGCCAAATTTTTGGGCGAGATCTGCCCTGGCACCAAGCCAATCTGACACGCGGCGATTGTCGCCCCCAACTCGTCGTACGGCACACGCTTTTCACTGTAGTGTATCTGCTCTTCGAGTCCCCACGCGCGCCGGCGAGCCTCGAATCGCTCGCGCAGATCCTGCGAGTGAAACTCTCCGACGCTCAAGAGGCGGGCCTGCGGATGGGTCTTGGCCAGTTCGCGCATGATTTCGAGCAAGAACAGCCCGCCCCGGTCTTCGGATAGCGAGCCAATGTGAACCAGTGCGAAAGGCCCTAGCTGGCCGCAGCCGGGGGAAAACCTCTCCAAGCGCGGGTAGTTCTTCACTACCGCAAAGGGGTGCTTGGCAAAGCGGTTGCCTTGTTCCTCGACCACCCCGACCACGGCCGTGACAAAGCAGCGGGCGAGCGAACGCTCCCCCCAGTCGACCAACCGCGAGAGGGGCCGCCGCAGCCACGAGGGGACCCACGGCCGCACCATGACCACCAGCGGGAAGTGCTCGTGTACGTCGTAGATGACCCGGCGGCCGCAGAGCCTGAGCACTGCGCCCACCGGCAACAGCTCAGGGTCGTGGAAGTGGAAGTAATCGGCGTCCGCACTCAGCCCGATGCGCAGCAAGCGCCACAGGTTCAAAAACCGCTGGCCGAACCCTTGCGCTACCGGCACGGTCTGTACGCGCACTCCGGCCCGCTCCCCACACCACGCCTTTGGCCCTGGCCCCACCACTGTCACCGCGTACCCCGCACGCGCCAAGGTCTGCGCTTGTTTGTAGAAAATCCGCACGTCAAACGGGTTGTGGACATTCGTCAGGTGGTACACCTCAGGCGCAGCCAAAAAGCATCTCCCTGCTTTGCGGACCGCAATTAAAAAGCAAGTCCAACACCGACATCTCGGCGACAAAACCCGCGTGGCACTGGGGATACACCGGATGCTCAAAGCGGGTAAAGCGACACTCAATGCCGGCCGCGGCAAACGCCTCCACGTCCAAATACGCCCTCGAGGCCCCGGCCCCGGACAGGTAAACCGGACAGTCGCACGCCTTGGCCATATCCACCAAGCGCAAGGTCCGCTCGCTCCGCAGATCCATCTGCGAGCTGAAGCGGACCTCGACCTCTAAGCCCAAGAGCGGCAACAAGTGGCGCAGCAGGGCCACGTTCAAGTCGAGCAACTGGGTCCACGCCCCCGCGTATAGGTCCTCTATGGCTGGGGCGTACGCGTCAAAAAAGGGCGCGTGGCCGTAGTGCCAGCGCAGCGCTTGGCAGTGCTTGCGCCGCCAAGTGCCGTCGGGTTGGAGCTGGACCTCGCATATCTGCTGCTGGCCCCGGCCCCGCGTCAGCACCGGCACGGTCAGCCATTGCCAGCCAGAAGCCGTGCGAATGCGGTTGCGGTTGGTCAGGCTGCCGCGGCTGTATTGCACGTCGTCGGCCAAGACCCACACGTCGGCTTGCCCCACCTTGTGGAACAAGCCCAGCCAAGGCAGAAAATTGGGCTGGTGCGCCGCCAACACCCGGCTCATCAGCGCACCCACCTGAGCACGTCAAACGCCTCGGCGTACTCCACCATAATCTGCCCGCCCCTGCTCCGCGCCCAGCTCCAGATAAAATCCTCTTGGGTGTACGGACGATGCTGTTGCGACTGGTAGCAGCGCAGGGCGGCGATCTTGGTATGCACGTGGGCGCGGGTGAGCACGCAAAAATGTCGGTAGTCAAAGCTCAGGTTGTTCCACGGCAGCTCGTAGCCGAGCACGGTGACCGTCTTGAAGGCGCGCAGGCCCTCGAGGTGAATGGTCTGGTGATCTTGGTGCAGGTCTTGCGCGCTGGGCAAGAATACGGTTCCCGGGTCAATTTCCCTTTTGATCTTCACCAACTCTTCGAGGATTTCTTGGCGCATGTGGGGCAGGTGACGCACCGCATACTGATAGATCAGCAGGTTCGCCGCGGGAATGCCCAGCACCTTGGTGCCCTCCCGCACCTCCTTCTCCAGAATGTCGGGTGGAAAGGGCGGCGGCACCGACTCGGCGGCCGTGGAAAAGGCCGCGTAGTACACCTCGCCACCCTCTTCCACCATGCGGCTGATGGTTCCCCCGCAGCCGAGCTCGCCATCGTCCGTGTGCGGCGCGAGCACCAAGATCCGGTCATGTGCCGGCACGGCAATCTCCTTCTGCCGCGGCCAATAGTTCCGCCAAGCCGCAGCACACCCTTTCCACGGCCTCGTCGCGCAAGCCCGGGAACATCGGCAGGGTCACCACCTGCGCCAGCACGGCCTCGGCAACGGGAAAATCCCCGGGGCCATAGCCGAGTTCCCGCTGGTAAAACGGCGTCAGGTGGCACGGCGGCCAGTACGCGCTGCCCGCTTCAATGCCCCAGCCATCGCGCAAGGCCGCCACCACTAGGTTGCGGTCCCGGCCTGCGGGCAAGCGCACCGGGAACTTGTAGTACGCGTGGACCCGGTCGGCAAATTCGGGCAACAGCACGTGGGCCAGCCCTAGACGCGACAGCACGCGCCGGTAGCGCACGGCCAGTCGATTGCGCTCGGCGATAAATCCGCTGAGGCGGGCCAACTGCCGCAGACCGAGCGCGGCGCTCAGCTCGGGCAGGCGATAGTTGCTGCCCAAGCGCACCAAGGCGCGTCCCTTGGCGGCCGTGCCGTGGGTGCGGAAACTGCGGGCAAACGCAGCGAGGGGCTCGTCGTCTGTACTTAACACGCCGCCCTCGCCCGTGGTCAGCGGCTTGGTCGGAAAAAAGGAAAAGCCCGCTGCATCCCCCAAACTTCCGGCCGGCCGGCTGTCGGCTCTAGCGCCGTGGGCGTGGGCTGCGTCTTCGAGCAGAAACAGCCCGCGGGCGCGGCAATACGAGCGAATGTCCTCTATGTCGGGTGCGATGAGGCCGGCGATGTGGACTACCACCACCGCCACAGTTTTTGCGGTTATACGCGCCTCGATCTGCGGCAGGCCGCTCGACAGGGTCTGTGGGTCAATGTCGCAGAGGACGGGCCGGCCACCGGCCAACAGCGCGGCATTGGCCGAGGCAATAAATGTATTCGTCGGCACCACGACCTCCCCTCCTTCGACCCCCCAATGGCGCAAGGCCACCTCCAACGGCGCGGTCCCCGAGCTCATGCCCACGGCGTGTTCCGTGCCCACACACGCGGCGAACTCCTGCTCAAACCGCTCCAAGTAAGGCCCCATCGTCAGGCGTCCGCTGCGGAGGATCTGGGCAAAATCCTCGAGCAGCGCGGCCACGTCCTCTTCGGGGATACAGGGCCTTGCCTGGGGCACCAATGTTTTCACCACAAAAGCTCCTCAATGAATTGAACACTACGAATGATACACAAAGGTCCGTTTTCAGCAAGAGAGAGGCCCGGCTACGCCTTCTTCCTTTGACAAACAGGGCCTCGCATTTAACTTTTGGACCATGAACCCAACGACGAGAAATCCCACCCGCGCGGTCCAAATCGGCCGCACGACCATCGGCGGTGGCCACCCCATTGCCGTGCAAAGCATGGCCGCCACCCGCACCCAAGACATAGCGGCCACCATCCGCCAGCTCCGGCTCTTAGCCGCGGCCGGGGCGGATGTCATCCGCGTTGCCGTCGATAGCAAAAAAGACGTGGAGGCCCTCGCCCAAATCGCGCCGACCGTTGACGTGCCGCTGTCCGTGGATCTGCAAGAAAACTACCGCTTGGTGCACAGCGTGGCCCCGCACGTAGAGAAAATACGCTACAACCCCGGGCACCTTTACCACCACGAAAAGGGCAAGCCGGTCGCCGCCAAGGTCGCCTTTATTGCCGACGAGGCCGCTAAACGCGATTGCGCCCTGCGCGTGGGCGTCAACTGTGGCTCAGTCGATCCAGCCCAAGCCGAGCGCTTTCCGGCCCACGACTCCATCTCGCCCATGATCGCCTCGGCCCTAGAGCACTGTGCCCTGCTAGACGACTTGGGCTTTACTCGCTACTGCGTCTCGCTCAAGGACTCCGATCCGGCCAAGGTCATTGCTGCCAACACCCGCTTTGCCCAAGAGCGGCCCGAGGTGCCGCTGCACCTCGGCGTCACCGAGGCTGGGATGCCTCCCGAAGGCGTACTCAAGACTCGCATTGCCTTTGAACAGCTCATCAGCGCCGGCCTTGGCGACACCATTCGCGTCTCCCTGACCTTGCCGTTTGACGACAAGGGCGAGGAGGTCACAGTCGGGCGGCAGATTCTCGACGACATTTACTCGGGCCGCTTCCGCTCGGTCCCCAAGTCGCTCCCGGCCGGGCTGAACATCATCTCCTGCCCCTCCTGCTCGCGGGTGGAAAACGAAGCCTTCATCGACCTAGCCCACCAAGTGCGCGCACTAACCGCGTACGCCCGCGATCACCAGCTCACCATCGCCGTCATGGGTTGCCGGGTCAATGGCCCGGGCGAGACCGACGACGCCGACTTAGGGCTGTGGTGCGCCCCCAACTTCGTCAACCTCAAGCGCGGCCCCCAGCTCGTCGGCCAATTTCCCTACGACGAGGTCCTCGGCGTGCTCAAAGAGCAAGTTGACGCGCTGATTGCCGCGGGCTAGGCCCTCTTGCCGCGCCAGCAGCCTGCGGAAAAACCAACCTTTTGGCGGTAAGAGAAGGCCATGGGACCCCCATGCAAAATCCCATCAAAGAACAACTCGCCGCCGGTCGCCCCTCCATCGGCTCCTGGCTCAACCTAACCTCGCCGCTGGCGGCCGAAGTTATGGCCGCGGCCGGCTTCAAATGGCTAGTGGTCGATGCCGAGCACTCGGCCTTTGACCTCGGCCACATTGCCCACACTTTCCGCGCCATTGAGGCACGCGGTGCCCTGCCCTTGGCCCGCGCCTGGGACCACGCCCCCACCACGGCCGCCCGCCTGCTCGACGCCGGGGCCTGGGGCTTGGTCTTCCCGCACGTCAGCACCCCGGAGCAAGCCGAAAAACTGGCCCAAGCCGTGCGCTATCCACCGCGCGGCACCCGGTCGGTGGGCACGGGCCGCTGCGTCACGTTGGCTCCGGACTACCGCCAGCGCTTTGACGACGCCGTCCTCTGCATCCCGCAAATCGAGGATCTGGAAGGCATTGAAAACGCCGAAGCCATTGCCAGCGTCGCAGGCGTCGACATCGGCTTCCTCGGGCCGGGCGACTTGGCCATGGCCATGGGCGTGGCTGCCGGCCACCCCGACCACGAGGCCGCCTTGCAGGCTTTTCGCGCTGGCTGCACCCAAGCCGGCAAACCCAGCGGCATCCCAGTCAAGGACTCCGCCGAAGTCAAACGGCGCGTCGCCGAGGGCTTCCAGTTCATTGACTTCAGCAACGACATGCGGTTTTTGGAAGCCACGGCGCAAGCTGCCTACCGAGAGGCGACAACCTAGTTTAACATCCTGTTCCGCTGTAGAAACCATGACAGAAAATGATGCACTCGTCCCCAACAAGATATACCACGGCGACTCGCGGCAGCTTCTAAAGAGAATTGAGCGAGAATCCATTGCCCTGAGTGTATGGTCGCCTCCCTATTACGTCGGCAAAGAATACGAACGAGATTTGTCTTTTGCCGATTGGCAAAAACTCTTGCGCGATGTGATCGAACTGCACTTCCCCATCATTAAGCGAGGTGGCTTTTTGGTGATAAACATCGCCGATATACTGTGCTTCAAGGACGAGAGTATGCCGAAAATCATGGCAGAAAACATTTCGCGCAGAAAGATCGCCTTGACAAAAGAGGACATTCTCGAGGTTAAACAGCAGCATCCCGATTGGAACCGCTACCAACTCGCAGCACACTTTGGATGCAGCGAACAAACGATTGACCGTCGCCTCAACGGCAACAACATTCGCGGCGGAAAGTACCAACTCCAAACAAGGGTTTATCTAGTTGGCGGCTTGATAGAATCATCCGCAACAGACGCTGGCTTTTATTTGTACGATCGGCGCTTATGGATAAAAGACGCCGCTTGGGAAAACTCGCGTTGGCACACCATATCGTACCGCTCGGTAGATGAGTCCGAATACCTGTACATCTTTTGGAAACCGGGTATAACGAAAGTGGATAGATCGCGGCTTGCAAAAAAAGAATGGGTCGATTGGGGTTCGAGAGGAGTATGGGAAATCCCCTCCGTCCGCAGCAATTCAGATCACGATTCTAAGTTCCCCATCGAGCTGCCGCGGCGAGCCATCAAGCTATTTACCGATCTAGGCGACATCGTTCTCGATTGCTTTGTGGGCAGCGGCACGACGGCCTTGGCCGCTCTGAGCGAAGGAAGGCGATACATCGGCATCGACAAGGAAAAGCAGTCGGTAGCTATTGCAAACGCCGCGCTACAATCGTTTAGCACCTATCAAAAAGATCCTGAGCAGATGGAGTTCATGCTGCGGGATTTAGAGGCGTTCTATCAAACACAATGAACATCCTCAACTTCGGCTCGCTCAACATCGACCTCGTGTACCAAGTCGAGCATATCGCCTGCCCGGGCGAGACCATCGCCAGCTCGGCGCACCAAGTCTTTGCCGGTGGCAAGGGCGCGAACCAATCAGCAGCCCTAGCCCGCGCTGGCGCGAGCGTCTTTCACGCCGGCCAAGTCGGGCCAGACGGGCCATGGCTGGTCGATAAATTGGCCGGACTAGGCGTGGACGTGCAGCACATCCGCTTCAGCGACACCCCCACCGGCCACGCCATTATCCAAGTTGACCGCCACGGCCAAAACAGCATCGTCCTCTTTGCCGGGGCCAATGCCCAAATAGATAGAGGGGCCATAGATGCGACCCTATCCCACTTTGGCGCGGGCGACATCGTACTGCTACAAAACGAAATAAACGACGTCCCGTATATCATGGCCGCAGCCGCCAAACGGGAGCTACGCATCTGCTTAAACCCCGCGCCCTGCGGCCCAAAGGTGCGCGATTACCCGCTCGATCTCGTCCATTGGCTCGTGGTCAACCAAACCGAGGCCCAAAGCCTCGTCGACGAGGAGACCCCCGAGCAGGCACTTGCCGCAATCGCTGCTGCCTATCCACGCGCCGCAATCGTCCGCACCCTCGGCGCAGCCGGTGTCCACTACCACACCCACCGCGAGGCATTCCACCTCCCAGCACCGCAGGTCGAAGCGGTAGATACGACCGGGGCGGGAGACACTTTCATCGGCTATTTTCTCGCGGGCTTAGCCGCCGACATGACGGCGCACGAGGCCATGGCCCGCGCAGTACAGGCCGCGGCCTTGTGCGTCACCCGCCCGGGGGCCATGGATTCGATTCCAGCCGCAGCCGAGCTAGCTTGAGCCGAATTTCTGGGAATTTCGCCAGTCACCTTAAATCAAGGAAATACCCATGCCGAACATCATGCTCACCGCCCAATTCGCCAACGCCGAATTCGCTTCCAGCCAGCGCGAACAGGGCCTCGAAAAGCTCCGCTCCCTCGGCACCCTCATCCCGGAGCCAGCCGTGCTCACGGCCGAACACGCCCCCGGGCTAATCGCCTCTATTGCCAGTTCATCGGTCTATACGGACGAATTTTACGCAGCGGCCGAGGATTTGCGCATCGTCGCCCGCTGGGGCGTTGGCTTTGACAAGGTCAATGTCCCGGGGGCCACGCGCTATGGCGTGATCGTCACCGTGACGCCGGTCCACATGGACGCGGTCGCCGAATACGCCATTGCCCAGTGGATGGCCACCCTCAAGCGGGTCTATACCCTCAATCACCTCTCCCACCGCGGCGACTTCTCCATCATCCGCACCTATGAGGCCCAATACACCACCCTCGGCCTGTACGGCTGCGGTCGCATCGGCCAAGAGGTGGCCCAGCGCGCCGTGCCGCTTCTCGGGGCCGGCGGTCGCCTGCTCGTGTACGACACCCGACCCGACATCGCCGCCATCGCCGCCCAATACGGGGCCGAAGTCGCCGACTCGCCCCAAGCGCTCTTTCGCGAGTGCGACACCATCTCGCTCCACGTCTCGGGCGACGACACCATCGTCGGCTACGACCTGCTCAGCTTGATGCAGCCCCATGCCTCGCTGATCAATCCCTCGCGGGGCAATCTCGTCAATGACGCGGACGTCCACCGCGCCATCGAGGAGGAAAAGCTCTACTACTACGTGGTTGACGATCCAGTCGACGACACCCGCGCCATTCACAAGGATCACCCGCGCATCATCTGCACCAACCACAACGCCGGCATCACGGTCGAATCCACCATGCGCCTCGACGCCAAAAGCATTGAGCAAGTCGAAGCGGCCATTGCCGGCCGCCAGCCCGAATACATCCTCAACCGAGAGGTCCTCGACCATCCACGAGTCAAGGCATGGCTGCGATGAAAATAACTCGCTTCGACGTTACGCCGCTCAACAACCGCGGCCTCTTGCTGCAAGTCGCAACCGACGCCGGCCTCACAGGTCTGGGCGCACCCATGAACTACGAACACGGCCGCACAGTGGCGCGGGCCATCCTCGACATGGGCGATTACCTGATCGGCCGCGATCCCCTGCAGATCGAAGACCACTGGCAGACCCTCTACCGCTCCAGCTATTCCCGCCAGATGCCGATCCTGTTGGCGGCCCTCAGCGGCATAGAAATGGCCTGCCTAGACCTATTGGGCAAAACCGCCGGCCTACCCGTGTGGCAGCTATTGGGCGGAGCGGTGCGCGAGAGAATTCGCGTCTATGGAGCGGCCGGGGGCACCACCCCGGAGCAAGCCGCCCAAGCCGCTCGCCAGCGCGTCGCAGAAGGCTTTACAGCGCTCAAAACCACCCCCTTCCCCGACCCGGTGCGCCCCATCGAAACCCCAGCGGGGATCGACCGGGTCTTGTCCCTGATTGCGGCCATGCGCGAAGCCGTCGGCCCCGCCATCGACCTCGCCATTGACTTCCACCGCGCCACCAGCCCGGCGTTGGCCAAAGTGCTCCTGCGCGAACTCGAGCCCCTAAGGCCGCTCTTCGTGGAGGAGCCGACCCGTTCCACCGACAATGTCGGCCCGCTGCTGGAGCTGACGCGCTCGACCTCCATCCCCATCGCCACGGGCGAGCGCTGCGCCACTCGCTGGGGCTTCCGCCAATTGTGCGAACGCAAGGCCGCGGCCATCATCCAACCCGATATCCGCCACTGCGGCGGCCTACTCGAAATGAAGAAAATTGCCGCCCTAGCCGAAGTTCACGAGATCGCGATCGCGCCCCACAACGCGGCCGATCCCCTCGGCATCGTTGCCTCAATACACGCGATGGCCGGCACCCCCAACTTCCTCATCATGGAGTACAGTGGCGGTGGCGGCGCAGGGTTTTTCACCAACCCTTTGCAAATGCAGGATGGATTTGTGGAATTGCCGCGCGGGCCGGGGCTGGGCGTGGAGATCGACCCAGAGGGGTTAGAGGCGGCTACCCACCGCGGCCCTTGGCGGCAGCGAACGATGCGCCGCCACCCGGAGGACGGCGCATTCGCGGATTTTTAGACTCACTGACGTTACGCAGTCTTTGCCTTCGCCGGGCAGACTCTTACGCCCGCTTGACTACCGTTGTACAGCGTCACAATGTCGGATGTACTCTCACAGAATGGAGGATGTCATGACTATGCCAAGCGAGATAATTTTTGTAGTAGAAGGCGGCTACGACGCCAAGGCGTTGGGCTACGGCATCTTCACGCAGGGGCAGGATTGGGCCGCCCTGAAGTCCATGGTGAAAGACGCCGTACTCTGTCACTTCGACGCTGACGACGCGCCCAAAGTAATCCGGCTGCATCTGGTCAAGGACGAGGTTATCGCGGTATGAGACTGCCCCGCGACCTATCCGGCGATGACTTGGCCGGATTGCTCTATGGCTATCGGCTCATTCGGTAAAGGGGCAGTCATATGTCCAAGGTACGGAGCATAGCGTGCCTATCCCGCGTCACCGCCAAGTGAATGTGGTGTCCGATGTCGCTGAATATCTCGGACTGACCCAATGTTGTTTGGCAATTAGAGCAGGACTGCCGACGTGGTCACTAGGCTTTATGAGCTTACCACCTGCTGAATCCGTCGCCGGCTTCTTCTAGCTGTGCATCCTGCTGGCCTTGACCATGCAGGACTACTACACGTGCGGCTGGGGCGAGGAAGCACCGGTAGAATTTTTGCAGGAGGCTTGGATCATGGATAATCCACTGGAGCTATGCGGTCGAGAAATGGAGAGGCTACAAACGCTCCCAAATTGTCCGACTGACACCGGCCTGCTCCAAAAAGCCCACGTCCAATGTCGCCACGATGTGGGTTGGGCAGGACAAGACGTGTCTTCTCTCGGACCATATACTGATGCTTTCCCCCAGAATAGGGGCCTTCAAATCCCAGTTTCCTCAAATAGCGAATAAGATCGCGGCGACCAATCGGCCCAAATTCGGGCATTACACTAGCTCGGGCGCTCCATCCAAGCGCAACCCACCCACTTCTGGAAGCGGATGGTTCATTCTCAATCCGAGGATGACCCAGCCTTCAAGCACGGATTGCAATTCTTCGCGGCACTGTTCCAAGGTATCCGCATTTGCATACACGCCTTGAAATCCGACAATTTCTCCATAGAACGTTTGATTGTCGAGGCTCTCGTATGTCGCGTGTCTCATCGCCGCTTGGATATATGGGGCCATTCTGAGAAAATCTGCCACCTCTTGATGGCCACCCGCTTCGGCCAACATCAAGGCGGTCTCGTCGGAGTCATTTTTGGCATCGACATCGGCCCCTTTGCAAACTTTTGGGCATCTACCTCTTGCCATATTTCTTTACCTAATCCACGTAATTCCAGAATACTCCGTTTTTTGGGATCCTGTTGGGCGATGAGGACCAAATTATGAACCGTCATTTCTAACAGGCGCAGACGCTCTGCCGTAGGCAACGGTTTGACATATTTCTCATAGACGTCTTCCAAGTGATCCGCCATACCATCTCCTTGCTCTACTATAAATGATCCTCGTAAAGTCCTTTGCGGCTAACCGCGTAATCGGATAATAGGGGGCAACCGGGCCTTTACGCAATGTCGCGGATGAGCACCAAGATCGCCGCTTGCGGCACGACGATGAACTTCTCGTCGTCGAACTTGATTTCCACTGCATCTTTGCGCAGGAAAATGGCGTGGTCGCCCTTTTTGGCCTGAAGACCGATGTAGCGCATCTGCTCGCCTCCCTCTTGGTCCCAAGGCACGCCGTCGTCATCGGCGGTCGGCGGCAGGGGAACGCCCGGTCCCACCTCTTCGACGCGCCCGCTTTGTACATTCTCCTTTTCCAAGGCGGTCGGCGGTAAATAAAGCCCCACAGCCGTGCGCTCTTCCATGTCGTCAACCCGGATGAGCACGCGGTCGCCGACTACGTACAGTTCCTTGTCGCCCCTAATCATCTGCTTCTGTCCTCCTCCTGCGTTAAGACGCCAGCCGCAAACACTCGCTGTAGCGAGCGAAGCACTCCCCCTCCGCCTCTTGTGGATCGACGTACTTGAGCCAAAGGGCACTGTCCTTCTTGTCGCCGCTGAGCTCGCGGCGGCTGCCCAGATGGCTCGGATCGACGCCGTTCCACACCACTTGGCCGTCCTGTAGGTAGATGAACTGCCCGCCATAGCGGCCGATCAATTGATCCTGTTGATCTTGGTAGATCAGCCCCTGTTCGCAGGTGGTGCGCCGCCAATTGGCCACTGTGGCGTCTGAGTCCGTAGATACCGAGTCAAATTCGGCCAGCGGAGCCGCGACCTCGCTGGCAAAGTCGATCTCGTGCAAATCCACCGTGCCAAAGCCGCGCTCGGCGGCGATCAGTAGGTGGTTGCGGTCGCGGCGGAAAGGCGGGGTCGGCCAATCGGCTTGGGGATCGTGGCCCATCAAGGTCATGCCGCAGGCATCGGTCGCCACTACGTGATCGCCGGCCATCAAGGCATTGCAAATCCGGCCCTCGCCGCCCCATTCGCGGCCCCATTGGCCGGTGAGGGCCTCGACGATGTTGAGGCAGGGCTTGGTAATCAGGCCCAAGTCCGGCAGGACGTAGGAAAGCCGGATTATGTGGTGGTAATACGACCGCGTCCGCCCTTCCGGCGGGATCATCGGCGGCAGGCCAAAGAGGTTTTTCAGGGTCAAGGTAATGCCCATAAAGGCGTGATTCTTCATCTTGGCGATGGAGACCACCTCATCGGCCTCGGCAACAACCGCGTTGAGCACGTAGTGATCGAACATGCAGCCGCCACCGGGCACGGCCAAGGTAGTAAAGGGCGGCAAATTGCCATCGACAAAGCGGACGCCAAACTCGTCTAGCAAGTAGCGGTAGTTAAAATCGTCCGGGGTCACATAGCCATTGCCGTAGGGATAGGTATCTACGGCCACGAGCTCAGCCGTCGTCCGCTCCCGCAGCAGGCGCAACACCGCACGGGCCACCGCGTCATCGACCAACTCCCGGCGACGACCCGCAAAATACTCAATGCGCTGCGGCGGCTTAATCATGTTGAACTTCAGCGCAATCCGCCGCGCCTTGGCCAACTTCTCCCACGAGCGTTTTAGCGGTTCGGTAGTGCGCTTGAGCACTTGATATATTTCCTCGTCGCTCGCCCGATGGTCGCAATGCGAAGCTCTGACTTTGTACTGTTTGTCGCTCATGGAACGCTCCTTTGGGGCCTTTGCACTGTGCGTACTAGGTGGTATATTGAAAAAACATATTGTGCGACTCTTCCCTGTCAAGCGAACCGTCCCTCCCCCTCATCCACAGCAAAGGGCATCCCATGAGACCGCTGGTCCTGTTCCACGCAGGCTGCAACGACGGCTTCTGTGCCGCGTGGATCTACCGCCGCTATGTCAACCCGCATGCCGAGTTTAAGGCGGTTCAGTACAACACCGACCCGCCGGCTACGGCCGGCCGCGACGTCGTCATCCTCGACTTCAGCTACGAGCGGACGCAGCTCATGGAGATGCACGACCACGCCCGCTCGCTCTTGGTTTTGGACCACCACGAGACGGCCGCACATGCCTTAGCCGGCCTCCCCTACTGCGTATTCGCCGAAGACAAGTCTGGGGCGCGCATGACTTGGGAATACTTTTTCGACCCCCGCTCTCAGGTCCGTGCCGACGACGTTCCCTGGCTGGTGGCCTATACCGAAGACCGCGACCTGTGGCGGTGGGCCTTGCCCGATTCCAAGGCCGTCAACGCCGCCCTCGCCTCGTACTCACGCGACTTTGCCGTGTGGGACAAAATCGCCGAAAAAGGGCCGCAAGCTCTCGCCGTGGAAGGCCAAGCTATCCTCCGCTTCCAACACCGGCTCATCCGGCCGCGCGTCCGCTATCACGGTTGGACCACCATTAGCGGGTTTCGCGTACCCATTACCAATGCCACGTTTTTCGCTTCTGAAATCGGCAATGCCCTCGCCGAAGGGCATCCTTTTTCCGCGGTGTTCTTCGTCCGCCCGGACAGCAAGGTCGTGTACAATCTGCGTTCCAAAGGGGATGCGGCCGCAGATGTGGGTCGCATAGCGCGCACTTACGGCGGCGGCGGGCACAAACACGCGGCCGCTTTTACCCTAGAGACCATGTTGCCGATGGAAGCTGGTGCATAAATGACCCCGGAACAGCGCTATCTATTCGACATCAACGGCTATTTGCATCTCCCCGACGTGCTCAGCGATGGCGAACTAGCGGCCGCCCGAGCAGCCATAGCTCGCTATATGGCCACGCCCGACCACGAGCTGCCCGAGGGCTTTTCCCGCTCGGACGACGGCAAGTCCTACGCCAACGGCTTTGCTTTCGACAAGGTGCTCGAATCCCTGATCTTCCACCCGACCCTGTGGCCCATCATCAAAGAATTCACCCACGACCGGCCCGCTTTTAGCCGGGGAACCCTGTTGGTAGATAGCCATCGGCACGAGCCGCTGCGTCTGCACTGTGCCCGCGAGGACTTTGGCTGGCAAAGCACGCGCTACGACACCCGCGAGGACCGCATCTTCTGCGACGACTTCGTCATCTTCCCCTATTTTGACGACGTCTTCCCGGGCGACGGCGGCTTGTTGGTGGTCCCAGGCTCGCACAAAGCGGCGTTTGCGCGACCGCCCAGCCTATTCAACGGCGGCGTCACCGCCCAGCTAAAGGATTTGCCCGTTGGGGTTGTCAATGTGACGCCGCGAGCCGGAGACGCCGTGGTAATGACGGAAATGCTGGCCCACGGAACGTTGCAATGGAAGCCCAAGGACCGCCTGCGCCGCACCCTAGTGTTGCGCTACCGACCCCAATTCAAGGGGCAAGCCGCGGTCCCAGAAGTCCTCTGCGATCGCTTGTCGCCGCAAACTATAGAGCTGATGGCCCCAGCTCACTACACCCATGTCAAGGAAGTCGTCAAGGAGGACGTGGTGCGGCTCACTTAAATCGAAATGCTGCAAAGCCAACCAAAACAGGCACCTGCGATGAGCGCAAGTGCCTGTTTTTTGGTGAGCCCACTGGGAATCGAACCCAGGACCTACGGATTAAAAGTCCGGTGCTCTACCAGCTGAGCTATAGGCTCTATCAGGGTTGTATTAAAAAAAAATACGCGGTTTGCGCATCCATTGCAAGGCTTCTACTGGAGACCGCGGCCTAGCGATCTGCCAATAAACTCAGTAGGCCAAAGCGATGATTTTGGTCGTCCCCTGCGTCTGCGCATCGCCTTGCACTTCAACGCGTAAAATGTAGTTCCCCGGCGCGGCTAGCTGCCCGGATTCGGCCCGGCCATCCCAACTCAACGCTATCGGCCCGGCTATTTGCTGCTGGTCGTGCAGCACTCGGACTTTTCGTCCGCTCAGGTCGTAGAGTGCCACATGCAGCAAGCGGGGCTGGAGGACGTTCAACAGGGCGAACTCTATCCGCAGCCAATCGCCGATACCATCCCCGTTGGGGGTCACGAGTGCGGCCGACAACGCAAGCCCGTCGATCAAGGCCGGGCCGACTGGCAGCGACACGGCGATCGCGTCGCTGGCAACCGCGTCGCTGGCATCGCCCACATCCACCCGTTGCCTTATCTGTTGCTCTCCCCGGCCACTGGCCAAGAACGCCTCGAAAGGCATCTGTTGGCGGTATATCGTGCTGGCGAAGTCGAGCTCGATTAACCCGGCGCGGACGAATGGGTCGGCAAAGGCGATATCCAACCCACCATCCACTCGGATGACCTCCGCGTCCAATACCCGCCCCGCAGCGCGTATCTCGCCCAGCTCAATGTCTGCTCCTGAACGCATGAGCAACTGATCGAAACCCGTGCTGCCGGCCCCTGCATCCCAACCAAGATAATAGGTGAACTCGGTGCGCTGCCCTGGTTGGGCCTCGAGCGGGTCGATCTCGGCGCGCGTTGCCGCGGCCAAAGGCTCGTCGTAGCTGAGGACCAGCTCGTCGAGGATCGCTCCCTGCATGGGGTCGTCGCTGAGGAAATGGGCCTGCAATTGGACGAAACGCCGCGGCGTCGGCGAGAGAAACCCCCGCTCCGACCGCTCGTACGCTTGGCTCCAGATGCTCCAGTCCTCGCCGGGGGAACGCACGGTATCGATGCGGCCTTTGAAACTGGGTATGAGCTTGTTGTACTTCCTTTGGGTTACTTCCCTGCCGTTTTTGTCGTGGAAGACGTATAATTCCTGCAATAGATTGCCCGTCCGCGAGCGAATTTCTACGCGAGTCCCTTCCCAACTCAACGCCGTGGCATTGCGCACCGCCCCCAGATCGTAGATCGGGGATTGCATGATGGTGCCGGCCGGATACCCCTCGCCAAAGACCTGAAATTCGGCTGTCGTGCCGGTGATGCAACACTGCCTGTTCGGATAGCGCATCCGCAGATAGCGCAGCGGCCGGAGCGAGAACTGCTCTTCAAAGTGGACGATATCGCGCAAGTTGCGGGGGTGTTCGGGCAATTCCCCCAAGACCTGCCAGCGCAGCGACCCGTCCGGTGCCAGCGATCCGTCCGACCCCCAGAGGATATACCAAGGGAAGTGGATGGCGTTGCGCCGGGTCCAGCGCCAGTCAACGCTGCTCGGGGCGATGCCGGCCAGATCGCCCAAAATCCGCACCCGATCCACCCAGTACAGGGCCCCCAAATCAAAGGTGAATTCGGTGTCGCCCGGTTGGGAAAACCCCCAGTAGCGCCAACTCGACGCGATATCGCCGTCGATCAGGGCATTGCTATTGCCGGTTGACTCGTAGCCTTCGGCCCGCGTACCGATTTCGTTGAGGATATCGACCCGGCCGCCGCGTTCCCGCATCCCCAGCGAGATATTGTCCCCCACGGCCTCCACTGCAAGTGCGCTGATCCCGGCCCCGGCCGTGGGCAAATCTACTTGGATGCGGATGAATTGCAGCGGTTTAAGGCCGTATTCGATGACCAATTCCCGCTGCTGGTTAAAGCTGTAGCGGACGCGATCGCTATAGCGCACAGTACTCGGCAGGGGCAGGCCGGTCGAATCAAAAAAGCGCTCGCCATTGGACAGCAAGACCTGCAAAAACTCCAGCTGCGGCTCCCTGAGTTGCAAGACCACGCGCTGCGCGGAAACGACGCGGCCCAGATCGACCTCAACGTACATGTTCTCGGGATCGTCGTCCCAATCGGGTGCCCAGAAGCTGCCCAAGTTCCCATCGATCAGGTTGCCGGCAGCACCGCGGTTGGAGCCTGCGGCGCGGATGCCGCCGCCGAAATCCCCCGCATTGGCGACCGCGTCGATATCTCGCCGCACGAATCTGGGACCGGCTTTCCCACGGCTGATTTCGATTGCGTCGCCGGGCCGCTGCCACGCATTCCAATCCGCGCTGGTCCCGATCCGCAGTTTTTCGCCTGCCGCGGCTGAATATGCCATGCCGCAGAGCAGCACGGCCCAAAGGGCAGATCCCAACTGGCGTTGACTTTTCATCACGACGAGAGCTTAACGGAACGCGGCCTAGTCTTGCCCTCGCAAAAGTACAGGGCCTTGAATCGGTCCATTTGTTTGATTTTGTCGATCAATACTCGTTCCTGCTGCGAGCTCGACACATTCCGTACAAGCGACTTGGCATCCGCTTGGGTCAATCGCAAAACGAGATAGTTGGCGATGGCCGAAAATACCGAGACGTCGAAGTCCTTCGCCTCCTGCGAGGCAAGCACTAGCGAAATACCGTACTTCCGGCACTCTTTTGCCATGGTGGGAATGAGCTTTAACCCTGCGGCCCGGTGCGCCTCATCGAAAATCAAGGTGTGCGTAATTCGATCTTGGATGCCTCTGCGGAACATGTCCTTGTAGAGACCGTAAAACACCAACGACGCAAAAGCCCGCTGAAGGTTGTCATTCTGAGTCGTGTGAATCCGCATGACGGTCGGCTGCTCGCTCTCCCACAAGCTGCTGTGGGACTCGCGGAGATTGAAGAACCCGTAGTCTTCAAGTTCTTCCAACCGCGCAAGCAGCGTCCGCAACCCGCGGTCTGGTTTTGGATCGCCGCGCAGAATCTCGACGAAGCGATTGAACGGCGGTTCCTGCAAATCCGCGGCCGCCGCGTTGGCGTTTCCCCAGCCCAGCTCAACGAAGCTGTCCTTAATGGCTCCCCGAATGCGCTCGGCCTGAATGTCGCCGAGTTCCGGGTAGATCGCCGCGAAAATATCCCGCATCGCACCCGCCACGTCGAGATGCGCCATCCGAGATCCTCGATCAACCACCTCCAGCGGGTTGAAGCCCAAACCATCAAAATCGATGAACCGAACCGCCGACTGCCCAAGTCGCTCGTCAATGTCCTGATGATAGGAAAAGACGATCGGGCGAATACCGGCTGCCATCATCTGATTGCACAGGTTCAGCAGGCAGGTAGTCTTGCCCATACCGGGCAGCCCCGCTATCAGAAGGTGGGGGTTGCCCTGTACGGTCAGCGGCCATCGAACTTCTTCGTTGGTCGAGGGATCGGTGCCGAAACAGATCGAGGGTACAGCTTCCGTTTCTCCCCCGATGGCTTCTAGCTGGTCAACGGATATTGCTGGTGCCCCCCTTGCGGCGTCCTGCTTCGACGACAGCCGATCCTCCGCTTCAGGGGGGCTGGTGGTCATTTCACCGCGAAAATCCAAGTCCGGCAGCAGGTTAGGACCGCATAGGAATACCTGCGTACTCCGATTGTCCGGAGAAATTTTCAACGGACTCGCCCCGGCATACTCGGGGCAAAACACCCAGCCGCGGTCTCCGCTTTCGTCTGCGTCCAGCCTGTAGTCGCCGCCCTTTGCGATCATGCGGTCAAGATCGGCCACAAGCTCGGCATACCGCGCCGCCGGTAAATAGTGCCTACGCGCCTTGTCTGCATAGAAGCGCAGTACCCGGGCCAGCTTGGCCCGACGCACCGCTCTGAACGCTGAGCACACTTCATGTGCATACCAGTCGTTCCAACGCTTGCGCAGCACAGCGGTCTGTTCCCGAATGCGGCGCAAAAGGTCCGGGGACCTTGCAGCGCGTAGATCCCGACGGTACTTGACCTCGACGAAACGGAACATCAGTCCCTTTCTCGGTGCCGTGGTCACATACATCAAGTCCGGGCGCACCTCCTTCTCATCGCCGTCCTCGTCCATCAACGGCGGCAAGAGATCTCGAACATCATCGACGGGCACGATGAAACCGCGCTCCAGCGATACCCAGCATGGATCCGTCTCCTGCGCCTGCTGGCAATTGGCCTGCGAAACGGCGAGCGCGATCAACTCCGAAGTCGGCGGTTTGTCTCCAGTGAGGCGAATGGCGAGCCGGCCGCTGAGGGCCTTCAGATGCTCCAAGAGGAATTCCGCGTTGCGACGGCTGCGGCTGAGCCCCATCTGCTCCAAGGCACCATCAAGCAGGACGCGTACCTCCTCCAAATTGCTAGTAGAGGTAATTAGCTGTAAGCAGCCTAAGTCCTCCCGTTCTGGAACGCAGTCAATCACGTACGCATCGTAGATTGCCCGATTGTCCCGCGGGGAATCGAAGTACTCAATGCCGGCGTTCCGGTCCAGCGTGATAACCCAATCGCAAAGCCGGTGGAGCTTCTTGAGACCATCCTCCTTTTCCCGCGAGACCGCTGTGTACAGCACTGGCAGCTTTCCATTCTCAGCACCAGCATGTCGCGCCACAGTGCCCTGTATGGCGCGTTGCAAGTCCTCCAAGCGTTTAGTATGGGCGCGGTCCGCCGGATGCCTTTCGCCATCTTTCGCCAGCGCGACCGTACTGCGCCATAGCGGCGAGGGCTTGGCGGCGAAGTCGCGCTGGTAGAACGAAAGCAGGCCAAACGCATGGAACGTCCCGTCGTTTGGCCTTTCTCGCTCGTCCGGCCTTACCTGCGACTCGAATGTGTCAAACGCGACGGCAACGTGGGCTGCGGTCTTCGGGTCAAGCCCATTCTTGCGTGCCCAGCGCAACCTCGGCATGTTCACGCCGCCGGGCAGACTCACGGATTCGAGCATCCACTGATCGTCGGTTGACACCACCCCAGCACCACTGCGCCGCCGTTCCCGCGCCTCGGCAATGAACCGCCCGGCAATTCCGCGCTGTTCCTCAGAAGGATACATTTCCAGCGAGAAGACGGGTGCCTCGGAAGCACCCTCGTCATCGGCCCAGCGCAGGCGGTCGTGGACGAGGCCCAAAGACCGGGCAATAGTCAGACCATCTCCCGCCCGAAGGGCGTGAACGCGGAGTAGGGGGGACGTGTTGTGGCAGTCCAAGTACTTGACGATCTCGTCGCCGACCACCTCTGCGCTCTGTCCCCCTACCGTTGGGGCGGCGTCCATGGACTCACCCTCCCCCAGCGCACGGGCGAGAATCGCCACCGCCGCCTTGGGCTCCTTGTCCGTGTCCGGGACCATGCCGACCGCATGAAAGCCGAGGGTATCCGCAAAGACAAACGATCCGCCGGTTCGATTCGGGAGAAAGGCCGGGAACATGGCACCGTCCAAGCACTGGAACTCGTCTCTTACGTCTTTTGCCTTTTGAGCCTGCTCGAAGGCCGCGTGGAAAACGAGATTGTCATACGCTGCATGCCATGCGACGCGCAACGGGTGCATCGGCAGGACGATGAGGCCAATCATCCGCCCGGCAAGGGACCGCACCTCCACGGTGTTGCACAGGGCCAAAGATGGATCGCCGCTCTCCAACAATGCAGTCCAAGCGCGGAGGAACTCTTTAACCGAATCAAACGCTTTCGCCTTATCGTCATATACATGGCCCACCACCCCGCCATCCTTGTGGATGCGAGCCGCCAATCTTCGGCTCGCCACGGTGGCTTTCTTCCATGTCTTCCCTCTACCCTCATGGCGAATGAACTCCACGTCTCCCGCTCGGGCACCGGACGCACGGACCTTGACGCGCCAATACCCAATCGCTCCACCGCGCTCCATCCACTGCTTTTCCACGTCGCGGATCAGCGGCGGACAAGGCACGCGAAAACTCAACCGTTTTGTCTCTACGGATGTGCGCAACAGCACCAAGTTTCTCTTCTCATCAAAGCTGAAATTCGCCGAACTGTCGGCGATGGTGGACACGCTCTCCCGCTCATCGAGTTCGACCAAGCCCTCGCTAAACGCACGGACCTTGCGGCCCGCCCCGCCGGCGCTCTTTTCGGGTGGCTCGCCAAAGCGGATAATGAATTCCTCGCTCTCTTGCGGTTCGACCGCTTCGTTGCCCACCGCGGAAACCACCACTTTGGCGGAGACCAGAGAGTCCTCGTTTAGCGATGAGAAGTCGTCATTACTGAACCGGCACTTCTCCCCTCCTCTACGCGCCGAGTGACTCACGTCGCGCACGGCCAGCTCTTCGTCCGCACCGGCTACTACGGCAATGCGGTACTCCACCGCGTTCTTTTCTAAGTTGCCGGGCCGCACCTTCCAGCGGATCTCCAGATTCTTATAGTCAGCCGACGACGCAGCTTCGGGCTTCAGGATCAGAACCGGGGGTTGCTCATTCGCTTCTCCAGGGAATAGTCCAGCGGATTCCTCAACCAATCCCGACCACTTGGCGATTGCGCCGTTCCGGGTGCGCCAAGGCGTCAGTTCAATGGATTCGATGTCATCGGCATTCTCTATCCGCAATTTACCGACCCACAGGTGCTTCTTGTCGGCCAGCGTCGCCAACGCCGACAGCAGCGGTTGGGTTTCTGCGGTATGCAGGAAAACTGCGAGATCGCGGCGTTGCTCGTCCGTCGGCTGCGAAAGCCGCAGCGACTCAATGCGCGCCGGGATGGTCTGCCCAGAAGCCGCCGTTCCCAGCAGGTGATCTACAAACCGGCGCGAGTCGTCTAAGGTACTCTCGTCTGTAATGGGCCACAGGCCGAGCAGGTGAAGATACGCGCCGGGATGCCGGTTGTGCGCCGCAATGCGGCAGAGGAAGTCGAACGCGGTCCATGGCGAAACGCTGTACTGACTGCCGAATCCCTGCGCCTTTTTGATGGCTTGCTCGGCATATTGGCGATGGGCACTCGACAATCGGCGCGTCACCTCAGCAGCAGCTCGTCGCTGAGCTTCCCTGAATAGGCTTGTCTCATCCACTTCCCGCGAGGCACTGTAGATGCCGTCCATGCCGGCGCCGGCAAGCTGGGTATCCACCAGCAGCAAGAGGGCCTCGCCTTTGGCCTCGCGCATCTCGACAGCGCGGTCCGCGGTAATGGTCCGCAGGTTGGCATCGTCCGAATCCGCTACCTGCCGAACCTGCCAATTTTGTACGCAGAAGTTGTCGTCCGCAGCGAGCTTTGTCACCACATCTGGCGTCAGGCAGCGGGCGAAGGCCATGGCCCCGGGTTCGGCGCGGCCCAGCACCTTCTCAAACGCCCGCCCGAGTACTTGCCCATGTAGTTTGCTCCACTCCATATCAGTTCTCCATCGCCAGCTTGAAGCGAGGTTCCAACCGCTTCATGGCTTCTGCATCGTTGACGCCCACCAAAAGCCCTAAGTCGCGCAGCCGCCGCTCCAGAATCGTGCGATTCCTTTGCAGCAATTCGTTGGAGATCGTCATTCCCTCCGGGGCAGTATCCACGTGGAATCCATAGCGTTCGCGTAACACTTCGAGAAATTCCCTGAACGAGAGGGGGCGGACGCCCGGTTTGTTGCCGCTTTTCAACAAGTGAAGATGCACCAGATAGTCCAGCACCGAATCAGTGAACACGAGGGAACGAACGTCGCGTTTCCGGCGCGTTGTGCTGGCGCCTAGACCGCGCGTCGTCGTCCGCCTAGCCGCCAGCCCGTTCGGTCGCCCGGTGAGCAAGCTCGAGTCAATCATCGACATGAAATTGCTACGAGGCTTCCACCCCATTAGCACCATCAAGCCATCGGCAAGCCGCCAGACCGGGTTTTCTTGGCTGGTATCGTTATCCAGAATTTCCGCGGCCTCGGGGTAGCCATCCGCTAGTCCCTCGGCCAGTTTGTCGGCATCGTCTTCTATCCTGTCCAAAATTCTTCGTGCTTGCGGATGGCGGTCGTGCAGCAAGCCCCCCAATAGATTCAGCCAATCCGTGGCATAAGGTCGGGTAGCAATATCCTCCTTTTTGATTCTTTTATTGTCCCGCGCCCGATAGTCCAATAGCCGCAATACCATTAAAAGGACGGGAAAACGCTCCATACGCCGCATGTAGTCGTCCATTGACTGCTCGGCCGCATCCCGAATGCTTCGCTCAACCCCATTAGAGCAATCCATGAACAAAGGGGCGGGCCGCTGTTCTTCGCGAGCTGGGACAGTGCCGGTCTCCGACCACCGCAACAACAGCTCGACTGCGCTGGTAAGAATAGTCGTCAGACCTATGGCAATACACGATTCCAGCATCTCTACTAAAGCGTGTCGTGGCATCGGGACTGCATACGAACGCACGAAGCGGCGAATATCATCGGAGAAATTCCGCGCCGCTTCCTCTGCTATGGGGCGTTGATTGGAGATGGGACCTGCTTCCTTGCCCCGCATCTTGTCGGGTGCCCTACCAATCTGCTGAGCGAGTCGGATCATCAACAGTTGGTCCAAGCCAACGGTTTCGTCTTCCTCCTTGAACCGATCCGATGCCAAGTCACTCGAGACCGCTCCCTCGCGGGTAACGCCTTGGCTGAAGCCATTCAACAAAACGTTCTCCTCGTACTTATTCCCCACAGGAAACCACGTTAGCTTTTTATTTTCGCTCTGTCCGACATATTCGCCCTTCTGATCGGCCAGCATGGCAACGATCATTTCGGGAACGTAGCGAAGATCCGACACAGATTGTGGAAGATCTATCCAAGTCGCCATGTAATGGGCTGGCGCGACCCGCTGGATTTGCTGGTCGCGACCGAGATTGTGCTTGGTATTTTCGAGACAGAAACAGAGTAGTAGATCGCCGAGGATGGACTTCTCGGTTTCCTCGTCGAAACCATCAAACTCTGCCTTGCCGGACAGTGTCTCCGTGACGCGCTCAATGGTCGCCGATCTCCTTATTTGACTAGGCGAGCTATTTTTATCGCCGAAGGTCTTTAGAAAATTTCCACCACCTCTGCGTTGACCAAAGCGGAACATATAAAAAACTGCCGGAAGGACTGCGGAAAGTTCAAACCCATCAATCGAGACTGGCAGTACTTTGTGATAATTACCCGACCATATTTCTCGGGTCATACCGGGGGACAACACTTCTTCGACGAGTTTGCGGGCATTATCGGCCATTTGTTATCTCCTCCAGTCGCCGAATGATCATCTGTTGCTGAACGCCAGCATCGGCCCCTTCGACGATCTCCGCAGCAACCTCGTAGGTCGCCTCGTCCTGCATTGGATTCCAAGCCAGCACCGTGCGATCATCCTCGCGCACCAACCGCTGCACAAAGATCGACAAGTGAGCAAAGGTGTCGTCGGTCGAAACATCGCCCAACTGATAGCCTTCACTCAGTTCCAAAAGCAGGTGAAACAGATCGGCACCGAGGCGGAGCCGCTCTTCGCCCCCATCCCGATAGCGGTAGATTAGAAGGGCTTGGCGATGCAGCCGGTCGAGTCCTTCGGCTTCGGCTGGCAGATCAGGTTCAAGCCGAAAGTTGCTCAGTGGCTTCTCCACCCAGAACGCGGTTTCCGTCGGCGTCCGCGGCGTGATGCGTAGCGGGACCACATCAGGGCGGTCAAGTGCTTGCGGCGGCAGACTTTCCAAGCGCGCAATCCCCTCGCACAGCCTGCGGCAAAGATCGTCGCGATCACCTTCGGCGATTGGGAGATTGCTGAACTCCCGATAATGCCGCGCTTGGGCCAAGCCGAGGGCGTGAGCATCGCCGACAAGCTCATTGAGGTCGTCTGCGGTCCATTCAAAGTAGGCCCGCCGCCGCGCTTCTTTTAGCGTCAACCCCGGATAGTGGGGTGCCCCTTTAGAGGTATCAACAGAGGGGGTTCGCAGCAGGTGCCGATCAATCTGCGGATGGGCTTCGAGGGCCGGATCAAAGCGAATTAGCTCTTGCAAGACTTCGCCCTGTCGTCCCGACGACTCCGGCGCAAAGGCGCGTTCCCAATAGGGCAACGGAGCGTCCGCACCGTTGTGATAGTCGCTACAGAAGTGGACGCCGAACAGGATATAGACCAGTGCGGCCCGCAGCTCGCGGACCGTGATGTGAGTTTCGCCGCGCAGGTGAACGGCTTGCAACATCTCAAACAGCCGCTGCCGAGCGCGTGTACGCTCATCTTGCGGGGCCATGCCGGGAAGCCCTTGGGGGCCAAATCGCCGCATGGCGCGGCGGACCTCGCAGCGATCTTGGGCCGAACACGTCTCGCAAGGTGCCCAATGCTGGGCGGCCTTCTTCCGGCCGTAGAGGCTGTCTAGCAAATCCTCGAGAAAGCCGGTTTCAATGTGCGATTCGCTCGGCACCACGCTTCCAACAAGCGACCGTTGATTGAGGCTGATGAAGCGGATGTGTGATTCGGGGGCGGCTTCCTCTCTGTCGAGCAAGCCGTAGAGAGCCTGTGTCAACGGCGTTTCACTTTCGACTCTCTCAATCCACTCCAAAAGACGCCCATCGTTGATCGCCAGCAGATGGACGATGGCCTCGTCGGGCACGCCCTGTTGAAACGGCTCCAAGAATTCATCCAAAAGCTCATCGGCAGAACGTCCCTGCCACGCCGCCGACCCATCGAGATTCATGCGGACGATCAGGCCATCCTCCATCCGATTCTCCAGAATGCGCTCTGAGGAATTGTGTATGCCAAACCCAAGACGACCGGCAAGGTGCTGGAGCAACGCGGTTTTCCCGTCGCCGGCGTTGCCACACAGGATGACGAGCCGAACTTTTCGACGCAGAATGTCGCCATACAGTGCATCTTCGAGCTTGGTTTCAACGTAGGTTTGCGCGGCGAAGTCCGTGTCGAGGCCTCGGGTTTCGCTGTTTCCCCAGCGAGAGCCGGGGTAGGATTGCAGCAAGAATTGCAGCCAAGGCACTTCGTTCTCACGACGAACAGGAGGTTCCGCTGGTGGCTCGGATTCATCGGCACTTTCGGCCTCAGTGGCCGCGGGTGGACTCAAAGCAGCCTTTGCTTCGGCCGCAGACGCAAATCGCTGCACCGGGTCGGGATTCGTCGCCTGATCCAGAAATGCGGCAACGGTCGGGTACGCCGTGCGCTCGACGCCATCCCAATTCAAGCCGCGTTCCTTGGCCCGGCTGCCGTCGTACATAAACGGCTCTTTCTCGAAAAGCACCTGAAAGAAGCTGGCGGCCAACGCGAAGAAGTCGTCCGCAGGAGCGGCCGGGCGGTCTTTGAGATGAGTATGCGAGCTATACATGACGGTGCCGGGAGCGGCGACCGGCTCATCGAGCTTGGCTACACAGTCGTAGTCCGTCAAAACAATATCGCCGTTGGCAACGATCATGTTGCGCGGGCTGACGTCGCCATGCACCAAGCCGTTGCCATGCAGAACGTCCAACGCAGCGCAAACCGCGTACAGCCAACGCAAAGCTAGTGCTTCCCCGGACTCTTCGTGGAAGTCTTCAGCAAGGATCGGGAGGACGCCGGCAAGTTCGCTCAAGGGTTCGCCTTCGATCCACCGCATCAATGCAACAAAGCAGTTGTCGCGCCACTCGTCCGCCGTTTCAAATATGGTCGAAAGCGCGGCCGAATCAGCGAGGTGCGAATGCGCCAAGTTGTACGCCCGCAGAACTCGCTCGCCGGTTCTTTTGTCCCCCACAACCTTGGCGACGTAGGCACCGAGATCCCCGCCGGTCGCGCCATCGATCCGCACCACCTTGAACGTGGTTCCGACCCCTCCCGAACCGAGACGCGAAACGATCCGGTAATCCCGGCCGCGAAATTTCACAACCTGATCTTCGGTCCAGAATCGGGCCGGTGGCGCAACGACAGCCGGCGGTTCGCCCAGCAGGGCCGACAATGAGTCGCGGAGTTTTTCCAATGTAGCTCGCTCCGCCCGATCGTCCGCCTTACCCTCGGCCAGCACCATGCTAGCCTCGTCTCGTTCCGCGAACAGCACGGACAGACTGGCGCACAACGAATACACATCGGACTGACGATCCGCCGCCCCAAGGCCCTGTTTGCGAATCTCGGGGGCCACCGCAACGTCCCACTCGTCTTCTTCTACCTCGGAGACCGCCACCGTGACGTCTGCGGGAATCCGGGCGTACTGGAGACCCGTCAAGATCGGCGTGTTGTCATGTCTGACGAGAATCGTGCCCGGCGTGAGGTTCCGGTGCAGCATGGGTTCGTCGCCCTCGCCCGCTTCGTGCAACTCTGTCAATGCTTCTACTGCTTGCCGAGCAAAGGCTAGTCGCGCCTTCGCATCCCACGTATCGTCAGCGGCGCGTTGCGCGAGGCTAGGGGCCGCCGGGTCTGCGACCGTGAAGAACCACATCTCGCCAGCGTATCCCGGTGCCTCTTGAAATGAATCGACAATGCGCGGTGCCCAAGCTCGAAGTTGCAGCCGGTGCAGTGCGCCAAATTCCCGCCGCGCCCGGTCCTCTGGATTCGGCCGATCGATCGCCGACACGTCGCAAAGGTGCAGGAGCACGCGATCCCGCCGCTTAGAATGCGTACCCTTGTAGATTCGATGAAGCCGCTCGGCCGCCGGCGTCTGAAGTTCCAGATTGACATAGCCGGCCAATCGTCTCAGCGCACCGTCCATAACCACGCTGGCCTTTGGGTACAGAGCCTTGCCCAGCATCTTGACCTGCGACGGCGATAGAGACGCCGGCGCATTTAGTGCCAAGGCACTTTGCCAAGTTTTCAACGTGTGGAAGCGAACGCCGCGGACTTCCCGCTCCTCAAGAGGCTTGACTTTCGCCGCATCCTGCGTGACCAAAAATACCCCATCCACCCGGCCGAGATCCGAGATCTTCTGGCGCAAGGTGGTGCCGACCTTGCGCGCCTTGTTCGTTACGCGCTCGGCTTCGCGTTCCACAAGTTCGGTATTCTGCTTCACCCAAGTCGCGTTCCAGTGTTTGACCTCAATGACCCGAACTCCAGGCGGGCCGATGGCGACAATGTCGATTTCATCTGATTGGCGTCGATGAGTGGTGGAAAACGCGAGGTTGGTCAGCAGCAACCACTCGCCATCGCCCAACTCGGAAATCAAGCCCGTCTTGAGCCGCTCAAAGGCCCGCCGCTCGCTCTCGTTGACGGCCGGACCACAGCTAATAAGGGTAACTTTCATCGGTCGTCGCCTTCCATGAGCACTTAAAAAAACGCTATCTGTTCCCTACCCCACGCGATACTTCTCCACGGCCTCCACATCCAGCTCAACGCCCAGCCCGGGCGCGTCCGGCACGGCCACGAAGCCATCAACCGGCGTCAGCGCACCGCCGATTAGGTCGTTCTCGCGGGTAAAGTGCAGGCTGTCCGAGGGAATGGTCGCATTGGGAACGGTCGCGTGGACGTGCGTGCCATAGGCCCCGGACACGCCCAGCCCCAACCCCACGACCTGCAACCAGACCGGCATCCCGGCCGCCGCAGCCATGCCAGCGCAGATCTGTACGCGCTCGACATGGCCGCCCAGATTGAAGCAATCGGCCGCCTCGGCGCGGATCGCGCTCAGCACCATCTGGGGATCGCCTAAATGGGGCGCGAGCCGGATGCGGGTGTGGCGGCGAAAGTCGCGGTACTGGTGCCAGCCCGGCAAGTACTGGAAAGGATCCTCAAATGCCTCAATGTGATACGGCTCTAATGACTCGGCCAGCCGCAGGCTCGTGCTCAAATCGCCGAAGGTGAAATTCGGATCGACGATGATGCCGTAGTCCGGGCCGGCCGCTTGGGTCATCAGCTCAACGGTCTCGACGATGTTCCAAGGCCGCGCCTTGAGCTTGTGGGTCTTGAACCCGCGCTTGGCCCCTTCCTCGGCCATGGCGGCGAATTCGCGCGGCTCCAGCGGCGGCGACCACCAGCCCACCGGCACCCGGTCCCAGTGCTTGGAGCCCATGAGCCGCCAAGCCGGCACCCCGAGGGCCTTGCCGACGATGTCGTACAGGGCCATGATCATGGCCCCGCCCTTGTCGCCCAAATTGACCTGCATGGGATTGACCCCGAGCCACTCGGCCTCCAAGCTGGCCAGCGAGCCGCCGCGCCCGCCTTCGCCCACGCCGCAGATACCCTCATCGGTATGCACTTTGATCAGGCTGATGGGCTGTTCCAAGTAATGGCCGGGGCGACTTTTTTCAATGGCGGGGATATGCGGCACCGCGGTGACGAACTCTTCGATCTGGGTGATTTTCACGATTATACCTCCCTTAGCCAGTCCTCGGGGATGTCGATCCCAAAGCCGGGACCTTGGGGCAGGCCGAGCCGGCCGTTTTGTGGCACGTTGGTCCCCGGCGGAACTTTGTAGTGTCGTTGCCCCCACTTTGAAGGCGTCCCAATATAGCACTCGGCCAACGGCACGCCGGGCAGCGATCCGACGAAAAACTCGATCAGCGGGGTATTGGGCATGGCCGCTGTCCAGTGCTGGCCATAAGGGTCGTTGCCCCCGGTGTGCAGGCACATCTGGACGCCTTGCGAATCGGCGAAATGGGCCAACTTCATGGCCTCGGTAAAGCCCCCGATCCAGTAGATATCGGCCTGGATCAAATCGACGAGCCGCTCCTGTACGGCCCTCATGCCCGGATGGCGAGTGGACCAGTGCTCGCCATCGGCCAGCGTCTGCCAAGGTACGCGCTGGCGCAGGGCGCGGTGCCCCGCCCAGTCGTGGGGCATCAGCATTTCCTCCATCCAGCGCATCCGATACGGCTCGAGGGCCTCGCAGAGGCGCACGGCAAAGTCGAGGTCAAAGGTCATCCAGCAATCGAGCATCAAGTCGGCGTCCGGGCCGATTAACTCGCGGCACTTGGCCATCAACTCAACCGTGCCGTCGATTCCGGCTTGGCCATCAACGGGTCCGTAGGGACGGGCCAGCTTGAATTTTTTGAAGCCCAACTCCAAGTACCAATCCACGTCGTTGCCGGTGGCATAGGCTTCCATCTGGGTGCGCTGCGGGCCTCCGGCCAGCCGATAGACGGGCTGGTCGAGGGTTTTGCCCCACAGGTCCCACAGCGCCAGATCGACCCCGGCGACCGCCCGCGCCGTAAGCCCTTCGTTGCCAAAGGACAGCGTCCCCCGCCACATGCGATCGTTGCACCGATCGATGGCCCCCACTTCTTGCCCGACGACTAGGGGGGCTAGGCACTCGGCGATGATCGGCTGGGTCGCATGAGCCGAATCCGTGCGGCCCAAGCCAAAGGTGCCGTCCTCGGCGATGGCCTTGACCCAGATCTCCCCGCCCGGCTTGGGCATGATCCGCTCCTCGGGCGCGAATTTATCCATCGGCGTGGCCTGCTTAGGTGCCCAAAGCCACGTCTGCTCGCGCCGCGGCCGGGTGCCCTCCGCGCTCGGCCGCGGCGGCGACAATTCAAAGGTTTGGATAGCAGCTATTTTCTTGGCGCACAAACTCCCCGTCCTCTCAGGAAAGAATCCATAGTCAAGCATTGCATGGCTCTTCACCTTGAGCCGTCATGGACGCATTACCGTCATCGGGCAAATCCAAGAGCCTTTTGATCGCGGCGACCACAAAGTTCGCATCCTGCGCCGCCTGCCGTGCATCTTCTCTAGTGTACTTGTGCTCCAAATAAAACGCCGGTGCCCGAGCCTGCGCTAGCCATAGGGAAATCTCTTCGATTCGGTCTAGTTCCTGAGTATCTGCGGATTCCCGCTTCTGCCGGAATTGCTCGGAAAACACCGGGGCAACATCGTGTACTTTGGGATAATCTACACCCAGCACTTTTAGGCCCCCCTTTAGGGCAAGCTCGACGACTTCCTGAGATCGCCGCACGGCCAGATTGGAGTCCTCTTCTTGCAGGGCACCTTGAACATCGCGCAGGTAGATGCGTTCACCTTCGGCGATTAGCTGCTTGCCAGTCGCTTGGAGGCTGTCCTTCATAACACCAATACCTCGTCCGGTTTCAGATCTGGTTTTAAGTCCCAGTACCAGCCGCTGTCGCGCCGGATTTTTCGCGCACCCAATTGCCGCAGCCTGTCCTGTAACTTGTCTAAGCGATGGCGAAAAAAATGCCCTCGATCTAGGAGAATCCGCGCCTCTTCGATCATGTCTAGGTAGAGCGGCAGGTTTTGGTCTGCCTCTTCTCGCGAGAGAATGACGACGTTGGGGGAAGGAAAAATGTGTTGCGCAACTAGTTCCGCCCAGCAGGCTTGGCACCGCAGATGTCGCAAGAGAGGCAGCAACAACTGAACCCGTTCGCGAAAGACCGGAGGAGCCTTTTCCAGCACGAGCAGCAAATCCACATCGCTTTCCGTTGTCGCGTTGCCGCGAGCCACAGACCCATAGAGGACAACGGAAAGGACCGCACCACCCAGTGCCTCTTGGACCGAGGCAACGAAGCAGTCAAGCAACGGCTTATAGGTTGGGTAGCCGAATTTGGCCGCCTCGACAGCTACGACTTTCACGGCTTGCCTCCTGAAGTTAGGTTGGTGCATCTATTTGCTGCTTACAGTTCGAGTTGGCAGCCTCGTTCAGCCGCCTCGTACGCCGCCTCGACAAAGCGCATGGCCTGCAAGGCATCGTCGCCATGGGTGATAAAAGCACCCCGCCCGCGGCTGGCGGCGACAAAGTCGGCGATAAAACCCAACCCGGCCGCCCCCCCGTACCCGGGGGCCTCGCCGACCGAGAGGTCGAATTGGCGGTACTCGTCCTCGGCCCAGCCCTCGGCTTGGCTCTGGACGATGAGCCGGTCGCCGCGTCCATCCCAATTTTGCATCACCCAAGTCGCATCCCCTGCGGTTCCCCTGAAACACAAGTAGATATCGCCGTAGCGGCGCGGCAGGACATAGCCGGCGTGCAGGCTGCCTAGCGCACCGTTGTCCATGCGGAACGAGGCGGCGAGCACGTCCTCGACGTCGATGCCGGTGCCGCTCAGGGTCGCCTTGTGGGCGCTGACGCTCCGGTATTCTAAGCCGCTGATATAGCGGATTAGATCGACCGTGTGGATCGCCAGCCAGTGTAGGATCCCCCCGCCCGCTTGAGCGCGGTCAAAGAGCCAGTGGTCCGGGTTGCGCTGCTGCACGGTGCTGGTGACCATCCGCCCCTCAATGGAGACGATGCGGCCCAAGACGCCGGCCGCGATGAGTTGACGCGTCTTGTCGGCAATCGGATGGCAGCGGTTCAAAAAAGCCGTCGCCCACAAGACCTGCTGGGCGGCCGCTATTTCGTTGAGACGGGCGATGGCAGTGGCCGTGCGGGCGACCGGCTTTTCGGCAATGGTCGGCACGCCGGCCTGCAAAAGCTGGGCGATGAGGGCGGGCGCTTGGTCGTTGCGCGTACATACTATGGCTAATCCCAGCTTCTCGCCCGCCAGCAGCGCGTCTAGGTTGCCATATACCTGATCGACGCCGGTACATTCTTCGGCCGCGCAGACGACCAACCGGCCCACGGCCGCGCAGTGCTGTAGCGAGGTCAGCCAACCCTTGCTGTGGGGATTGTCCAGCCCGACGAGGGCCGCGCATACTTTATCCGTCATGGTACTCCACCACCTTTCCCTCCCGCGCCGAGCGGTAGATGTTTTCCAACAGGGCCACCGTGCGCCGGCCCTCGCGGCCATCGACCCGCAGTGCCGTCCCGTTCTCTAGGGCCGATACCACGTCCTCGACGACATTGGTCCGGGGATTGTGCATGGCCAGCAGCTTCTCCTCCAAGCCGTCGCCAAAGACGCGCATCTCGCCCGACAGCACCGCATCGAGCAACACCCCGCCCTCGCTGCCGTGGACCTCGGCGCTAAAGTAAGGGCTGGCCGGGAAGGTCGTCGTGCCCAAGATGCCCCCTTTGGCCCCGCTCGCGAAATTCAAGATGGCCTGGCCAATATCCTCGGTCTCAATGTCGTGGTTCATAATTGCCGTCTCGCCATAGACGGTCTTGGGCACACCCATGAACCACAGCAGGAGATCGATCAGGTGCGACCCTTGGTTGGCCAGCGACCCGCCCCCGTCCATGGCCCAAGTGCCGCGCCAGCCGCCGCCGTGCTCAAAGTACTCCTGAGAGCGAAACCACTTAAAGCGCACCTCGCCCAGAATCGGCCGGCCCAACAGGCCCTGCTTGAGGGCCTCGGCCACGCGGTAATTGTTGTCGACGTAGCGGCTTTGGTAATCAACGCCGAGCAAAAGGCCGCCCTCGTCAGCCGCGGCGATCAGCTCGTCGCAGGCTTTGGTGCTGACGTCCATGGGCTTGGTGGTGATTACGTGCTTGCCGGCATGGAGCACCTCAACGCCTATTGGGGCGTGCAGTCCGCTCGGGGTCATTACCAGCACCACATCCACATCGCCCCGCCCCAGTGCGTCTTCCAAGCGGACGCACCACGAACAGCCCATTTCCGCGCCTACTTGGCGGGCCAAGTCCTCGTTGAGATCGACGACTACGCGCAACTCGGCTCCTTCGGTCTCGGCCACTTGCCGGGCGCGATTGCGCCCCATGCCCAGCCCTACAACAGCAAATCCGATCATTTTGCTAGCTCCTTTTAGGATCTAATTCAACAAGGCGTCTATCTGCCAGCCTCTCAAGGCGTTTTGCCTGAGTTAGAAGGGTTTGACGCAACCCCGACGAAACGTTCCTCTCGCTTATGAGCCGGGCCAAGCTGGCGATCGTACTGGCCCTTCTTGCTATTCTAATATCTGGATGTTGCTCCCTAGCGTAGATATGCGCTGGTATTATCTTGGCCCGGTGCGATTCGGGTAGCTCAATTTGGTCCGTCGGCTGTATATCTTCCTCATTGAGAATCGCACCAACAGCAGATTCTTGCAGGAGCTTCTGGAATACGGTGTATTCCGCTTTGTCCATGAGGAGTTTGGCCGCTCTTTTCTCTTCATTCGTCTTTTGCACAATGCCAAAGAAGGGCCAAACTTCCACTTCGGCTACTTCTACAGGGTCGAGGACGAATTTACCCACTGCATCACTCCTTCTTCCCGTAAGATGGCGACCAATCCGCCCCCGGACCTCCTCAACGGTCTGCCCTACATAAATAGGCTCATCCTCATAGTCGTAGAATGCGTAGATACCACAAAGGGCATTGCCAATTTTGCGTCCCTGCTCGTCTTCGGTGTCGTAAAATTTCTTTATCTCTTTTTCAATGTCCCTGACATCTTGTGGAGACGATTGCTTGATTCTTTGAGCCATTATACTTCTACCTCACTCAGCTCATCAACAACCGGATTGAGATAATATCGGGCTATCCACTCAATGGCCGATACGCATACGGCGTCGCCAAAACCAAACAGTGCTCTGTTCACTGGTAGGTCTGGGCGGAGCGTAAATTCATCGGCCCCCATTAGGCGGGCGCATTCCCGCGGCGTAAGCAGACGGACTGCATACTTCCCGTTGCCTCCGCGAAAAAGGATCTGTCGGCCGCTGCCACCACGCGGCGTTCTCAAACATCCGGCGATACCATCGGTGCGCAGTTCGGCCATGGATCGCTTGTTCCGCACCCGGCGAAAGACCGTGCCATAGGAATACTTTCTGCCAGCGATCATTTTTTCGGCTACTGCCCGGTGCCGTTGGCTCATCTGGTTCAGCAGGTACTCTGCTCGTTGTTTGCTCCACCATTCCTCGACATCATCCGGCAAATTTTCGAGCACATCTTCGAGCGGCTGGTCGTTGCCGGTAATTTCTGGTAGCTGTCTAATATGCCATGCCAGTTCAGGGTGTGTAGCGATAAAATGGGCGAGGGACTTGGGCCGAATTTGGCTTTCTATGAGGGCCTGTTCGAGCAGGGCAGGGCCTTTTCGTTCGCCCTGAACACCCACCACAAAGAGCCTCTGCCGACTTTGCGGAACAAACCACGCCGCATTGAGAATAAAGGCATCCACCTGATAGTCTAGATCGTTGAGGGCCTGTAATGCACAGCGCAAATCCTCGCCTTGGTGGGAGGTCAAAAAGCCGGTGACGTTTTCCAAAAGCACGATAGCGGGCCGGCGCTCGTCCATTTCTTTCAAGCTCTTCACAAAACCCCAAAAGGCAGAGGACGCTTTGCCGTTTAGACCACGTCGGGCCCCGGCAAGAGACAGATCATTGCAGGGAAAAGAGGCCGTCGCCAGAGCAACCGACGGCAGCCTAGCCCCTTCTTGGTTGTGGATATCTCCGACGATGAAATGCTCGTCGGCATCCGCGAAGTGGGCCTTGTACATCGCATACTTTTCCTCGTCGATATCGTTGGCCCAAGATATAGCCCACCCTTGACGCTCAAGACCCATTCTCATCAAGCCGATACCAGCAAAAAACTCGGCAAATGTTTTTTTCATTGCGATCTCGCTCGCTCCTCTCTAATTGCTTGAACGGTGCTATTCGGCCGCGACTTAGACCCAGTTCTCACATTGCAGTCCCCGAATCCGGCTGAACTCTCTCAGATTATTGCTCGCACAGATCCTCGCGGCTTTGGGGCGGGAGGTCTTCCCGGGTCGCCATAAAATCTTCGGAAGGGAGCGGCGTCTCCTTAAAGAAGGCATCCCAAGACAGCGGACGAGGCGAGAGGATGATATTCTGGCCTTCTTTTCTGATCAATACTTCCGCGCCGGCAAAGCGAAATTCTTTAGGCAGCCGCACGGCTTGGCTTGGCAATTTTAGGTTTCACGATAAAATCCTCCTCGTTGGCGTATATCAAAGGTATATACCTTGTCGCCCGTCAATCCTCCACCACGTGCAATCGCTGATTGGCAGCCACATCCTCAAACACTTGCACCCCCCCGGCCGGCCAGTGAATTTCCAGCCGCTCGACGCGCTCGGCCGTTCCCAAGCCGAACACCGGGTCGCGCTGACTGGTCGAGAGAAAACCCGACCCTGCCTTCACCTCCCTGAGCTGCCGACGTCCGCCCGCCCATAGATACAGGCGGGCACCAATGCCGTCGCGATTGCTCTGCCGGCCCTGAAGCGCGACCGCGAGGTAGTTGCCCCCAGCACGGTCGTTGCGCAGCAGGGCGAAGCGGCGGCCGTTGTTGACGAGGGCAATGTCCAAGTCGCCATCTTGGTCGATGTCCCCAAAGGAGGAGCCGCGCACCACGTACGCGGCTGCCAAACCCGGGCCGCTCTCGGCGGTCACTTCGCGGAAGACGCCCGCGCCTCCATTGCGAAAGACCTGTGCCTGTTGCGCGTAGGTCACCAATTCGTCGTACGATTCAATGTTGTCGTGGACGTGGCCGTTGCCCACGAACAGGTCGAGGTGCCCGTCGTGGTCCGCGTCGAAGAACCCGGTGCCAAAACCAAGGTAGTTCAGGCTGAGGTCGCCGAGGCCGGCCTTGAAGCTGATCTCGGAGTAAAACGAGCCGTCGTTGCGATACAGTCCGTTGTTTTCCAACTGGTAGTTGGTGACGAACAGATCGAGGTCGCCGTCTTGGTCGATGTCGCCAGCATCGACGCCCATGCCCGCTTGGCTGGCCCCGTCTGCGCTCAGCGCGGTCCCGGCCAGCAAGCCGGTCTCGGCAAAGGTGCCGTCGACTTGGTTGACGTAGTGGAAATTGGGCGTCAAGTCATTGGCCACGTACAGGTCTGGGTCGCCATCGCCATCGAAGTCGCCAGCCACCGCGCCCAACCCATTGCCTTCGCGCACGATGCCCGCTTGGCGACCAACCGCGGAAAAGACGCCGCGGCCCTCATTGCGGTAGAGGATATCCGCAGTCGAAGCAAAGACCCGCGGATCGCAGTAGAAGCGCAACCCCATGTCCTCGCGTCCGCACCAAGGCTGTTCACCCAAGGCAAAGCGGACGTATTGCGCGGCAAAGAGGTCGAGGTCGCCGTCGAGATCGTAGTCGAACGCAACCGCGCTAGTGGTCCATCCGGCGTGCCCGAGGCCGGCCGCGGCCGTCGCATCGACATAGCCGCTCCCTGCGCGTCGGTAGAACTGGTCCGGCCCCCACGCCGTCAGGTAGAGGTCTGGGCGGCCGTCGCCATCGTAGTCGGCCGCGGTCACCCCCATGCCATAGGAGGTGCCGGGTGCGCCGGCTGCGCCATGTACCCGAGCAAAGGCGCGGCCGTCGTTGCGAAAGAGCTGGTTAGCGGCTGGGCCCCGCCCCCGCTCCATGTCTCCGCTGTTGACCAAGTACAAGTCCCAATCTCCGTCATTGTCGTAGTCGAGAAAGGCACTGCCAGCCCCATTGGTCTCGGGCAGGTTCTTCTCGGCCGAGGCCCCGTTGTGGTGGACGAAGTCAATGCCCAATTCGCCGGCTACCTCCACGAAGTGGGGCTGCCCATAGGTAGCTGCCGACAGTAGGAGCACGAGGAGCAGGGCACCCACTGCCTATCCCCTGAGCAGCGGCTCAATATGGTCTTTGGCCCGCAACAAGCCTTCCTGTTGCAGCTCGGGCGTCTGCCAGAAATAGTGGTCTTCGAGTTCCACCGAGAGCACGCCGTCGTAGCCCATGTCCTCGAGCCGGCGCACCACAAAGTTCCAATCCACCTCGCCCTCCCCGGGGATGGTATAGCGCCACCAGCCCTCGCCGCACACGTAGGTCGAGCCGTATGCTTCGCCCAAGTTGCCGGATTCGTAGAGCTTTTCCGGCATGATCTCGGTGTCCTTGAGATGGACGTGCCGCACGCGGTCGCCAAACTCGTGCAAGAGCCGCTGATAGTCTATCTGCAAGCGCACGAAGTGGGAGGGATCGTAGCAGATGCCCAGCCGCGGCGACGGGCACGCCGCAAAAATCAAGCGCAAGCTCTCGGGCGAGCAGCCCAAATTGGGGTAGTGGGGCCGACCGCCCGGCCAAGGTTCGATGGCGATGTTGACGCCCACCTCCTCGGCGTGGGCCACGACCCGGGGATAGACCTCGGCAAAGATCTCAAAGGTCTCGGCTTTGGACATGCTGGGGTCGTCTGGGCCGAGCACGGTAAAGAGCGTGTGGCCGCCGTGCCGAGCGATTGCGCTCAAGCTGTTCTCGATCTCGGCTAAGCCCTTGCGGCGCTTGGCCGCGTCGCGGGTGAGGACTTGGCCGCCGCCATCCGAAGAGCCGATAGCCAAGCCTAGCTGCTCGCAGGTGCGGGCAATCTGCCGGGTCAAAGGCGGGGTATCGACCGCGCCAAAACCGTGCTCGGCCAACCACGCGGCATAGGCGTCAAAGCCGATCTGCTGGGAAAATGGGGGCATGCGGGTGCCGATTTTCATGGTGTGTTCCCTTCTCTTAGGTTGGATTAAATGGGTATGCGGCCCTGCTTTGCTGGATCGACCCACTGGGTTACTACCAGCGAGACCAGGGCCAAGAGCGCACCGCTGATAAAAATGACCTCGTAGCCAAAAAAGAGCCAAGCATATCCGCCGACTAGGGGCGCGGCCACGGCCGCTACGTGGTTCATGGTCACCCCCATGGAGAGGGTGGGTTTGAGTTCGTCCGGGGGCGCGATCTTGTGCGCGTAGGTAGTAAGCGCGATCCCGCCGAAGAAGATGAGGTTGTCGAGGCAATAGAGCGCGTACAGGCTCGGCCGGTGCTCCACGATTGCATAGCCCAAAAAGACGAAGACCAGCACGCTATAGCTCAAGCTGAGCATTCGCCGCTCGCCAAAGCGATCGACCAAACGGCCCATCCACGCAGCCGTCAAGGTGATGAGCACTTGGTTGATCAGCACTAAGATCATGGTCGTCTCCACCGGCATCCCATGCACTTTCACGAGGGCGAAAATGGCGAAGGTTATAAACATCTGCTTGCGCAGGCCCTGGAGGAAATTCAGGGCGTAGTAGAGCAGGTAGCGCCGCTTGAGCACCAAGCGCTTCTCGCCTGCGGGCGCGTCCTTAGTATCAACCCAAAACAGGGCCAAGCCGCCCGCGGCCGTACACACGCCGGCTAGGACAAAGACGCCCTCATAGCGCAAAAACTCCAACCCTACCATGCACGCGCCAATCGCCGCTAGCCACGCCAAGCTGCTGATGCTGCGCAATTGCCCCAGCCAGCGGCCCTTGTCCGCGGTAGGGCCGTAGGCCAAGCCCATGCTCTGCTCGAGCGGGAGCCAGCAGTGAAAGCCCAAGCTCCACACCAGCGAGAACGAGGCCAACATGAAGACCGAGGCCACCTCCGCGTACGCAGCCAGCCCAATGCCCATCACCACCAGCGAGACTGCGGCGATCTTCGGCGGAGCAAAGCGGACGATCAGCGCTAAAAAAAATGCGTTGAGAAAACCAGGGACTTCGCGCAGGGCCTCAACGTAGCCCAATTCGTGCGGCTCAATGCCCAGCCGCTCGACGATGAAGTTGTTGAACAGGGTTAGCTGTACCCCGAAGAACACCCCCGTCCCGGCCACGGCCACGGCTAAGAGCGCGAAGTTTTTATTCCACTCGGCAAAAGGATTGGCGATGACGGCCCCCTTATTGATGTAGTGAATTCAAGTGTGCTTTCCCCTTCCGGTCAACCGGACGCTCAGCCACTTGACGCGCCGATGGACAGCCATTAAGCTACCGGCCCCAACTAACGCAAAGGAGTGTTGCGATGGCCGACGAACGCGTCTTTATTGGCGACCTGACCCGCAGAGAATTCCGCGAGCGCATCCAAGCCGGCACGATCAAAGCCGCCATCGTGCCCACGGCCGCCACCGAACAGCACAACGAACACCTGCACATGATCCACGACACCTTCCACGCCAGCTATATGGCCGAGCACGCGGCCAAAAAGCTCCTGCCCCAAGTGGTGGTAGCCACGCCGGTGGGCATCGGCGTTTCCGAGCACTGGATGGAGCACGTCGGCACCCTGACCGTGCGGCCGGAAATTTTCTGCGAATACGTCTTCGACGTCTGCCATTCGCTCGTGCGCGCCGGCCTTGCGAACATCTTGGTGCTCAACGGCCACGGCGGCAACGTCAAACCCATGATGCGCCGCATTGACGAATACCGGGAAAAACTCGGCGTCAATCTCCGCTTCCAGTCCTATTGGGACGTATATGACCCCGACTACGTGCAGCAACACATGGAGCGGGGACGCCTGCCTGGGCACGCCGACGAATTCGAGACCTCGACCATGCTCTACCTAGCGCCAGAGCGCGTACAGACCGAGGCCATCGACAACCCGGCCGCGGCCTTGGGCACACGCGCCAAGGGCGAGGCCCTAGTGGGGCCGGCCGTGGACGGGGTCGCCGCCCTGTTGGAGCAAATGATCGCCGGCGAGGAGATCGACCTGCCGCCGGTGACCTTCTACCGAGAGGGCAAGCGCAACCTCGTCACCGGCGAGCCGGTTTGAGCACGACTCCGAGGGCTTCGGCCGGCGACTCCACGAGCACATCTACGGCCGCGGCGATTTCCTCGAGCGCAAACTCGTGGGTATAGAGCGGTTGGACGCGCAGTTTCCCGGCCGCCATGGCGCGCAGGCACTCGGACAGGTTGCGCTGAGTCGGCCACTCCACGAAGACCTCGGGATACGCTTGGCCGCGCTCGTACGCTGGGTCGTGGTAGCCGGGGCCAGTGCGCGCCGCACTCCGCACATCCACGTTGCCCAGCGCGGCCCCAAAGCCGTGCGCTACCTGCGCTCCTCCCACGAGGACAATGCGCCCCATGCGGTGCGTATCCGGCGCTTGCTTTAGGCTCTGATAGATGGCGGCAAACGCATCGCTGGCCGCGCCGCCAAAAGCAATGACGCCGAAATCCATGCCATATCCTCGGGTGAACTCCCCGGCCTGCTCAACCTGCTCAACCACGCGCTCTATGCCCACCTGCCGGGCGATGTCCCGACGGCGCGCAAAGCGATCGACCCCCAAGACGTGGCAGCCGCTTAGCTGGGCGAATTGGGCCGTGAACTGGCCGACCAAGCCCAACCCGACGACGACCCCGTTTTCCCCGTACAAAGGGGCTGTGCGGCGCACCGCGTGTAATCCGGTCGCCGCCAGATGCACCGACGCGGCCTCGGCAAAGCTAACGCCTGTGGGTATGGCCGCGCACAAGTTCTGCGGCACGCAGGCCCAATCGGCGTGCAGGGCGTACCCGCCTCCCATGCAGGCCACGCCCTGCCCCACCGCGAATTGCTCTACCTCGGCCCCGACCGCCTCGACGATGCCGGCGTTGGCGTAGCCAAAGGGGCGCGGTGGCCTGTCGGGTTGGGGGTTTTCCCGCATGGCCCCTACCCGCCCCAACTCGCTCCCCGGGCTGATCAACGAAGCCTCCACCCGCACCTGTACCTCGCCGGGGCCGAGGGCGGGCATGGCTTCCTCTAGGCATACCCCCTGACCACTGCCGTCAATAGCGGCAACTTTCCGCTGCATAAGCACCTCCTTTTCGTGCTGGTTGCGCCTCGGTAGGCTGCTGTATTACTTATATATGTACTTATATTTATTCATTCTTTGTGTCTATCGCGCCATTCGAGGTCTTTGTGAACGTCATCATCGCTGCAATTTTAGGGGGCATCCTCTTGGTTTGGGGCGGGTTTTTGGGCCTGCTCCGCATCGCGGACCCCTTCGAGCGCAAGCACGTGCTGATCCTCGCCGCGTACACCACCCTCGTCGTCGGCTGTGTCATGGGCTTGGTGCTCTTTATCAATCACGAGCGGCAAAAGGAGCACCGCTCCGAGCTAGAGGCGCAAATGGACGAGTTCTCCAATCGCCTCTCCGAGCTGAGCACCCGGCTCATTGGCCAGCTAGAGGAAAAAGCCAATCTGACCGCCTCTGAATTCGAGATTCGCTCCCTCCTGCAAAGCGAAAAGGATCACCACACGCGCACCCGCAACCAACTAGCGACCCAAATCGATCACAACAACGCCCTGCAAAACAAAATGGACGCCGAGCGCAAGGCACGGCTGCGCTATCAATCCGACACCGACCGCAAGCTCGAAGAACGCTTCGAGCAGGAGGACTTGCGCTACCAAAGCCTCGCCGATACCCACGAGCGCTCCTTGGCGAGCGTACAGGCGCAGTTCGCTCCCCTGCTCAACAAGTTGGCCCGCCTGCAAGAGCAAACCAATACCTTGCAGCGCAATCAGCAGGCGATTATAGACAGGCTCGCCGCCGCCCGCGAGACCCAAACGCTCTCGGCCCAAAAACTCAACGCGCTCGCCCGCAGCCTAAGCACCCTGTCCAACGACTTGAACCAAACCATGGCCCAAGTCGATAGTCTATACCGCAAAACGTCCCCACCGCCTTAAGGAGCCGCCAATGAAACGCACCTTCATCCCTTTCATCGCCTTGTTTCTTGTCTCCTGCACCGATAAGGAGCAGGAGATGCTCCTCCTCCAATTGCAAAGCGACATAGGCCGAGCCAACGCCGCCATTGACTCGCTGACGTACTCGCTCGACGACTCCAACCGCTTGCTCGACGACATGCGAGCGCAAGTTGACAGCACCCAACAGGTCAACGACACGCTCCTCGAAAACGTGCAGAAGCTCAACAAGGAACTGCGGCACTGGAGTAAACTGGCCACCGAATACAAGCAGAGCAATGCGCGCTTAAAGCGCGAAGTTGAGCAGCTAAGAAAGGAAAAGCAAGCGGACCGCTACACCATTTCCCAGCTACGCGCCGAGGCCGACCGCCTCAATGGCGAGCTGCTCGAAACTCATAGCAGCATCCGCCGCCAGAGCGATCACATCCGCCGCTTAGAGCAGGAGTTGGCCCAGACCAAGGCCGAACTGGACGAGAAAAAGAAACAAGTCGCCGCGCAAAACGCAGTGTACCTCTACGCTGCCAATGAGACCCAGCTCATAGAGCAGGGCTATCTCAAAACTCGCCGCCCCTTTGGCAGCGGGTTCCGCAAGCAGTACGAGTTGATTAAAAAAATTCGCCGCGACAGCCCGGGTGCCCAAGTCGCGCCCATCGGCCAAACCATCGCGCTAACAGGCGAAGTCGAGGCTCTCGTCGATCACTACGGCAAGCTCAGGAAGGGGGATGACTACGAAATGAAGCGCGGCGAAGCCGGAGTGCAGGTCACGTTCCTCAACGAGTTGGCCGGTGGCACGGGCGTCTTGGCAATCCTCAAGGAATAGCTTAGCCCTCACCAAGTGTGGACATAGACGGCCGAGCGCACCTTCTCCCCGGCTTGGTCGGTCGACAGCAGGGAGTCGGCAAACGACGCGTGTTTGGCCAGCCGCTCGCGGCTGCCCCCTTTGAGAAATAAGTGCAAGTTGGCTTCGGGTTCGGCCGCGAGGCGGCGCACCATCCGGCGGAACTCCCACTCGCTCAAGGGGCTGTCGATGGTGTAGCCATCGCGCGACAGCCCCACGCTCGCGCTCGTGTACAGCACGACCCGATCCCCAGGCTGTGGGTCGTGGCGATGCACCCGCCAGACGGGTTGCGTCGCGTTGAGAATCATAATGCCCAAGCTCAACATCAGCATCATAATGCCCAAGAAGAGTTCCTTGCTGATATCGTGCTCTTCGAGCTCGGCGGCTTGGCGCTTGAGATAGCGGCTCACAATTTTCTATTCCTCTCTCGGACCCAAGCGTCCTCCTGCCGGGCGAGCCGCTGCACCAAATAGTCGGCAGCCTTGCGCAGCGGCAAGTAGGCCAACAGGCCGACGAGCGTGGTCTTAAAGGCCAACACCAAGCCCTCGGCCATGGCGCTGAGCGCCTTAAAGGTCTGGGTGGCCTCGTCGATCTGACTCAATTCCTCGGCGGTCAGCAGGATGCCGCAGACCGTGCCCAAGTAGCCGTACAGGGGAATCCTCGCCAAGTCGCGGCGCACATGCGTCAAAGGATCGCCGAGAAAGCCCACGAGTTCATCTACCAGCTCCTCGTCCCGGCTCTTGCGGTCGCTGTAGTTGGCGGGTTGGTGCTGCAATTCCGCTAGCTGTTCCATTCTCCTCCGGCCCAAGGTGTTGGGGCCAGGACCTCCTCGCCTCTCCCAAGCCCGTTCCTCGCGCCGAAGGTGCAAACTAATGTGTGCCAAGCTCAACAGATGGCCGCCAGCCGACCAAGTGATCAGCACGTATGAGAAGCGGCCAATCCACGCAAAGGCACTGGCTGGCTGCGGGTTGATGAAGAAGTAATAAGCGGCTAGCGCCCCGACGATCAACCCGGTCAGCACACCTATACTGCTGGCGAGGTACTGCAGGCGGGGCAAGTTCAGATAGTATGCTGCGTCGTACCGGCGCATGCGCCGGGCTCGCCGCAAGTGCAAACAGCTAACGCTGACACCGCCAGCCAGCACCAACAGGATGCTGCTGCCTAGTATTAACTCGTCGTTCAAGAGGTCTATCCCTTCGCCCTGAAGAGCTTCCACCACTGCCGACTTACCGCACCCAAATAGAGCAGCAGGCCGGTCGCAATCCCCCACAGTTCCCACGGCGCACTGCGGCCGACGCGGACGCTGCGGGCGGACAATTCCCGTCCACCCGCTCCCGTAGCGCGGCCCTCGCCTTTGGCTGAGCCGCGTGCAGCCGGGGGCGCGTAATCTCGGCGGCGATCTGCTTCCCCACGCCCTGTGCCGGCCAAAGCGCGCTGCGGCACGACGTGGCTCGTGCCTTTGAGCGCTTGCTTTTTAGGAAAGATCAGCGCCCGTTCCGGAGCGGGCAGGGCCTCGGTCCAAGCGAGCAGTTTTTTCGCCGCGTCTATGCTTTCGACTTCGGCCAATTTGCCCGCTTTCCCGAGGGAAAAGGCCAGCCGCCCGCGGACAAACCCCTGATAGAGCACGTCCTGCGCCGGGGTGCGGCGCGCTTGGAGCTTTTGCGCCAATTCATCGCGTTGCTTTTGCAGATGCACCAGACGGCTGACGACCATGTGAGTCTCCATGGGTTGGTGCTTTGCTACGCCGGCCGCGCCGGCGAGCGGCCGCCGCCGCCCAGCACGAGCCAATTGCGCGGCGTCAAAGCGGGCCTCCAATTCGACCTCGCCAAACAGCGTCGTCCCCCAGATGACTTCGGCTCCGGGAATGTCGGGCAAGCTGTGGTTGTAAAAACGCGGCTCGGCCGGTTGGCCGGCCACCCTCCAGCGGCCATCGCCGGTCGCCAGCACCTTGCGCAAGCGGCCGCGGCCGTCTTGTAGGTACAAACCAGCCATAAAGCCGCTCTCGACCCGGTCCGTGTCCCAGCAATGGGCGCGCAGGACATTGGACTTGCGCAGGTACACGACGGGAATTTCGACTTTAGTCGGGGTCAAGCGCGTCTCCCCGATCGGGTGCCCATTGAGGTACAGCTCGGCTTCGTCGTCGGCCCAGAAAATCAGCACTAGTTTGGAATTGGCCGGCAATAGCCGGCTGTTTCCCTTGCGCTTTGCCACTTCGCGCAGCTTGTCCCCCCCATAGAGGCGGACTAAAGTGTCGATGCTGGCGGACACTTGGTTGTACTGTTGCCTGAGTGCCACCACGTCGTCGGCTGCGGCAGCCGTGCCCCAACCGACCCCGCACACCGCCCAAGCCAACCAACGCATCCATCGCGCAGAGCCGCTCATATATTGGACTTGGATTGCCCCCCATCAACGTTGATGCAGGCCCCGGTCACCCATTGCGCCCGGTCGGACGCCAAAAAGGCCACTACATCGGCGACCTCCTCCGGGGTGCCAAAGCGGCCAAAGGGTATATTGGCGTCGATAAAGGCCTGGATTTGCGCTGGATTTTCCTTCATTCGCCGCTCCCAACTTCCCCCGGGAAAGAGAATGGAGCCTGGGGCCACGGTATTGACGCGGATGTTCTTTTTGGCCGCTTCAATGGCCAAGTTGGCCCCCATGCTGATCATCGCCGCCTTGGCAGCATTATAGGCAATAGGCCCGCCGGTTTCGCGGCCAAAAATCGAGGCGATATGGACGATGCTGCCGCCGCCCCCCGCTTCCATCACCGGAATGGCCGCACGGCTCACCCGCACGGCCGAAAGAAAGCTCCAGTTGACGATAGCATTCCACTCCTCGTCGTCGATCTCGACAAAGGGCGTCCACTTGGAGCCGCCGACATTGTTTACGAGAATGTCCAGCCCGCCAAAGCGGTTTTTCGCGGCCTCCACCACGGCGATCGCGCCCTCCGGCGTGGTCACATCTTGCGCGGTGGCCTCCACCGCTGCGCCTCCACTTGCTAATTCAGCGGCCGCTTCCGCCAGCGCATCGGCACCGCGGGCGCAGATGCAGAGCCGAGCACCTTCGGCGGCCAAGGCCGCGGCAATGCGCTTGCCAATGCCGCGGCTAGCCCCAGTAACCAAGGCGACTTTGTCTTTGAGTCCTAGATCCAAACTACACTCCTTTTTCAATGCCCGGCGCCAGCGCACCGGGGTTGGTCGCGAAAAGCGCGATCAAGTAAGCAATGCACAACGCCAACAACACCAAGCCCTTCCAGCGGTTTAATTCGCAGCCGATCCGCATGAGCCCGAGCATCGCCAGCACGATCGCCAGCATCCACGGGAACATGAAATTGACCACCTCGGCCGGAACCACCAGCGGATTGGCCAAGGCCGAAGCACCGGCGATCCAGCAGATATTGAGGATGTCGGCCCCGAGGATGTTGCCCACCGCCAAAGCCCCTTGGCCCTTGCGGGCGGCGGCAATGCAGGTGGCGATCTCGGGGATTGAAGTGCCCAAGGCCACGACCACCAAGCCGATGACCACGTCCGGCAGCCCCAAGGCCATCGCCACCACCGGAGTCGCCTCGACGATAAAGTGGCTGCTGACGACCACGCCGGCCAAGCCGCCGACGAATAGCAACGCTACCATCGAGAGGCTGCGCGGGGGATCCTCCCCCTCGTCGATCACGGCACGCGGTCGCCGCTTCTGCTCCCAGAACGAGTACATTAGGTATAAGACAAAAAGCCCCACTAACGCACCGCCTTCTACCCGGGCCAGCGTCCCGTCGGAGGCCATGTACCAAGCCACTAGATCTACGGTAATGAGAAAAATCGCGGCCGAGCGCAGCACGACGCGGTCAATGGCAATGGCCGCAGTGGCAAAAAGCGCGGCCATGGGCAGGGCCAAGCCATCGTCGTAAATGACCGACCCCACAGCATTGCCCAGCGCCACTTCGGGCGAGTCCCCGAGGGCCGCGGTCACCGAGACCGCCAGCTCGGGCGCGGTGGTGCCAATGCCGACGATGACGATGCCGACCAATATCGGCGGAGCGCGGAGGTAGCGCGCAATATCAATGGCTCCCTCCACCAGATAGTCGGCGCATTTGGCCAACAGCGCGAAGGATAAGAGCATCAGGCCCGCGGCCTCCCAAACCCCCATGGCTTTAGCTCTTGTCTAAGTAGGAAGACAAGAGGCGCTCGGCGTTTTGGTAGGCGATCTTGTCAAAGGCTTTCGCAGGTAGCTCAAGGGTGCGCAGAAAATCCATTAGCTTGGAGTCAAAGTAGTCCCGACCAAAGAGCAATTTGTCCTGAAATTCGAGGAGAAAATCGCGCCCGAAGCGCCGATCCCTTTGCAGCGCGCGCAACCCCGAGCCGGCCGACAGATCGGCATATAGGTTGCGGTACTGGCGCATCATCGGGGCCAAGCGCCCATTCGGCAGGACCGGGCCGCTCGGGTAGCTCTCCTTGGCGTAGCGATCATCCCCGGAAATATGGGCCCAGAACCCGGGGGCATGGCCGATAAAAACCGTCTGCGGACAGGCTGCAACCGCGCGTTCAAGCGCGTCGAGGCTGCCGCCGTACCACCAGTTGGGGCGCGGGTAAGCGCCGCGGCCGTGGTCGATTGGATAGTCGAGATGGATCGTAATGGGCAAGCGCATTGCGCCGCAAGCCTCGTACAGGCGCAGCGCGTCTGGATCGTCAAACGGCAGGCGCACCTTCAACTCGGAGGCGACCTGTACGCCGTGAATTTCGACCGCGGCCTTGAGCCGATCTATGGCATCGGGCCGCTTGGGATGCGGCATGTAGCCGAGGACAAAGCGCTCGGGCGCTTCCCGGCCGACGGCCAGCACATCTTCTAGGGGGATGCCAAGGCCCGTAGGGGGCAATACCGAGTGATACGAAGGCGAGTATTCATCTGCAGGGACCTCCCACGAGAAAAGCCACATCTGGTCGATGCCCTGCTCGTCCATGTTGCGCAGAATTTTGGCGGCGTTAAACCCGTGCCAATTGGGGTGATTATGCGCGTCAATGAGCATTTGTTAATGATATTCTCGCAGGTGAAAACTGTCAAGATAAAGCGCGGTTTACCTATCTTGATTATTAATAATTATTCTTGATTAATGATTTTTATTTCTTAGATTATTTATCTACCCACAAAAGGAGCAACCATGAATATCGCAGAGCTAAAGGGCCAGAAAGTCATGCTGGCCGCGTCCGGCGGCCTCGATAGCTGTACCATTACCCATTGGCTGCAATCCCAAGGCCTAGAGGTCGTCGCCTATACTGCCGATCTGGGCCAGCCCGATGAGGAACGCATCGAAGATATACGGCACCGGATGCGGGCCTGTGGGGCCGCTGAGATGATCCTCGACGACCGCAGAGAGGCCATTTGTCAAGCCGGCATCCAGCTCGTCCAGGCTCAGGCCCGCTACGAAGGCGGCTATTGGAACACCACCGGCATCGCCCGGCACGTGACAGTGGCCGGCATGTTGCCCCACATGCAGGAGCGCGGCATCCAAGTCATGGCGCACGGGGCCACCGGGCGCGGCAACGACCAAGTCCGCTTCCAACTGGCGGCGCAGATGCTCGCGCCGCACATCGAGGTGTACGCTCCTTGGCGCGACCCGGCCTTCTTGCAAAACTTTGGCGGGCGCAGCGAAATGATCGCGTACTGCCAAGGGCACGGCCTGCCCATAACCGCCACCCCGGACAAGCCCTACTCTACGGATGCCAACATGCTCGGGCTGACGCACGAAGCCGGCCAGCTCGAAGACCTAGAAACCCCCGTCTGCCTGATCGAACCGGGCATGGGCCGCTTCCCCCAGCAGGCACCCGATGCCGCCGAGGTGTTTACCGTGCGCTTTGAAGAGGGCACTCCCGTGGCCATCAACGGCCAGTCCGTCGGCCCGGTCGCGGCCATCGCGCAGAGCAACGCCATCGCCGGGCAACACGGCGTCGGCATTGGCTTACACGCGGTGGAAAATCGCTTCGTTGGCATCAAGTCGCGCGGCGTCTATGAGGCACCGGCCCTAGCGCTGCTCGGCCAGTGCTACGATTACTTGCTCCAGCTCATTCTCGACCGCCGCGCCCGGCGGATTTTCGCGGTTGTCTCCGGGTTTATTGCCGAGCAAATCTACCAAGGCTATTGGTTTGACACGGCGACCCAAGCGAGCTGGAAGCTCATCGAGCATTTTAATCAATTGGCGACCGGGACTATCTCCGTCTCGCTCTACAAGGGCCAAGTCGCCTTTTGCGCGGCCTGCGACGCGCCCCACTCGCTCTACAGCGAGGACACCGCTTCCATGGAGGCCATCGGCGACTTCGACCATCGCGACTCTGAGGGCTTCCTCGGCGTCTTGGGCGTCAGTGCCCGCGCACTTTACCAGGCCGGGCAGATTGCGCCACCCAGTGGCGATATAGGGGCTTGACCTCTTTGGGCAACCGGGCAAAGACTTCTCGCTCAATTGGCACCATCTCGTAGTTTTTGCCTCCGGTCTCCACCACCATAGCCTCGTGTTCGGGCCGGCCGATGAGCGTGGGGTTTAGGTTCAGCCACCACGGAGCGTAGCGCACGATGAGAGCGACGCGATCCATTTCGCTCCTGTTGGGGGCCACCGCGTGCCAAAGCCGGCTGTCGTACACCAAGACGCTGCCGGCCGCTCCTTCGACATGGCACTCGGTCGGATAAGGCGCGTCCCGATCCATTTCGGGCATGTCTCCGGCTGCGGGATTGCGCGGCCAGCGGTGACTGCCCGGCACCACGAGGGTCCCCCCGGTCTCAGGGGCAAACGGCGTCAACATCCATATCGTCGAAAGATGTAAAACCGCGTCTGGGTACGGCGCGGAGATGTGCGAGGCGTTGGTCGCGTTGTAAGGCCAGTCGGCGTGCCAATAGCCCCGCGCATTGCCCGGGCGATTGACCACGCAGTCGGTGCAGGAAATCCGCGCCCAAGCCCCGAAAAAAGACTCAACTACCCCTAGGAGCTGGCGGTCGGCCAAGTACGGAGCAAAGGATTGCACCTGATTGATGACCTGCCTGAGCTGGTCCACGCCCGGGTTGCCGATCCGGTGACCGCGACCGCGAATTGCAGCCAGCTCGGCTGCGGAGTGCCGGCGATTGCGCTCAACCGCGGCCGCTAGCTCGGCGCATATCTCCCCGACCGCAGCCGCGGGAATCACTTGCTCGATAATGCAAAAGCCGTCGCGCTCAATGCGCTGGTTGTAGGTAGCCACTTCACCCCCGCAAGAGCGGCGCGACGCCGTCCCAAATGATTTCCAACTCGGTCAGTGCGTCGCTGTCGAGGACGGGCACGGGCGCCCGGCAAACCGCCGAGCGGATCAACCCGCGCTTTTGCAGAATCCACTTGTAGATCGCAATTCCGTAGAGCCGCTCGTAGTTCATCAGCGGCAAGAGCTGATAGAACTGCGCCCGCGCCGTTGCGGCGTCGCCTGCTTCGAGGGCATTCCAAATCGCCGCCATGGCATCGGTCACGTGACAGCCCGGCATATTGCCGCAGGCACCGCGCCGATATTCGTCGAGCAAATAGACCCCGCCTTTGCCGCCCAGTACGCCCTTGCAGGCCGCGCCCGCCAGCGCCAACGTGCGGCTGACCTGCCAAGGCTCGGGAACGGTTTCTTCCTTGATGTAATCGACGCCCGCTAGCTCGCGGCACATCCGCCCCAACAGCTCGCCGCTCATGGGCGTACCGACCGGCGCATCGAAATTCTGCACGCAGATCGGGACCTCAACCGCGGCCGCCAACTGCTGGTAAAAGGCGTAGCAACCTTCTTGGTCAACGCGCAACACATGCGGCGGCATGGACATGATCCCGTCGGCTCCCGCGGCTTGGGCAAACTGGGCGAGAGCCACGGCCGGCACGGCGTGCCCCGAGGTGATCGAGGCCACTACGGGTACTCGGCCCGCGGCCGCGGCCACGACGATCTCGATCCAGCGGCCGCGCTCCTCGTCGGAAAGGGTCGAAAATTCACTGGCATTGGCCGGCCCCACCAAGCCCGTGGCACCCGCTTCAATGCTGAAGGCGACCAAGTCCTGCAAGGCTACTTCGTCTAGCAAGTACCTATCGGTAAAGGGGGTCACCACAATCGGCATAATTCCGCGCCATGTTTCAGTCATGAAGATCTCCTTTTAGATCCAGCAAAGCGGCCACTGCAAAAAGCCCATCCACCACGGCACACTCCCCCAGCTCCAACCGACGCCGGCTCTGGTGGCCGGAAGGCAGCAGGACGCAATGGGCCCCGAGCGCGGCCGCCACCTCAATGTCGTGTAGGGTATCGCCGACGAGCAAGACTTCACCGCTCGGGCAGTTGAGGTCCGCAAGGTGCCGATGTCCGCGCTCGATTTTCCCCTCTCCCAAGCCATTATCCACCCCGGCGACTGCGGCAAAGTGAGATCGCAGCCCGTAGTGGACGACCATTTCTTCGAGAGACACTTGGTCGTAGGCCGATAAGAGGGATTGTCCGATCCCGTTGCGGCCCAATGCGGCCAGCACTTCGCACGCTCCCTCGCGCAACCGGCACTCGCGGCGGCGCTGGCTATAGAGGATGTTGAATTCGTCGCCAAGGGCCGCAAAATCCTCGCGCTCTAGGTCAAAGCCCAAGCTCTCGTAGTAGGCACGCAGGGGAAAATCGAAGACCTCGCTGTACTCGCGCAGGGTGGTCGGCGCGAGTCCGCGACGCACCAACAGCTCGTTGACGATCTCCACGCACAGCCAAGCATCGTCCACCAAGGTGCCGTTCCAGTCCCAAATCACGTGATGCGGCTTCATAAATAGCGGTCGTAAAAACAGTTCAAATGTGCTCGCGCTTAGGCACGCCTGAACCGGAATTTCTATGCGGATTCTTACTCTTTGCAGGCGACTACGCGCAGGCGCCAGTAGTCGGCGCACCAGACCCCATCGCCGTATAATGCCGGGCGGACAGCGTCCTCCACTGCTTCCCACAGCTCTTCGCGCATTGACCGGGGAACGTCCTCTGTAAGCGTCTCGGCGAACATCTCCATCCAATCGCGCAACCCGCTCTCGCCCGCTAGGGGCGTTGGACGGGGAAAGTGGCTGGCATAGGCAACGCGCAACCCGGCCTGCTCCACGAGCTGCGCGTACTCGCCCAAGCTGGGAAAATACCAAGGCGACTGCGGATAAAAGCCCCGATCGGCCAATTGGTCGGTTAGCGCCCGGCGGATGGCGGCCACATTCCGCGCACCGCCCAGCTCGGCGACAAAACGCCCGCCCGCCCCCAGACAGGCGGCAATGCACGCGAGGGCCGCTTCCGGCGGCTTGACCCAGTGCAGGGCTGCGTTGGAAAAGACCGCATCGAACAGCTCGGCAAAGGAGAAATCCCCTGCATCCCCGACGACAAAAGACAGGCCCGGAAACTGCTCGCGGGCGGCCTCAACCATCTCGGCCGACAGGTCCATGCCCACGACCTCAGCCCCGGCCGCGGCGATCTGGGCGCTCAGTTGACCGGTGCCGCATCCCAAGTCGAGGATGCGCTCGCCAGCTCGAGGAGCCAAGACCTCCACCAAGTCGGCACCTGCGGCGGTGACATAGTGGTGTTTGGCTTGGTAGCGCTTGGGATGCTGGAACATCAGCCCAAGAGATCGGCGATGACCGCACGCTCCTCTTTGAGCTCGTCTTCGGTGGCCTTGATCTTGGCCCGGGCGAAGTCGCTCAGCTCCAAGCCCTGCACGATCTCGTAATGGCCTTGACCGTCGCTGCGAATGGGAAAGGAGAACATCAACCCCTCGTCAATCCCGTAGCTGCCGTCCGCATAGACACCCGCCGAGAAAAAGTCGCCCGCCGGCGTGGCACTCTCCACGCTGACGATGTGGTCGAGCGCGGCATTGGCGGCCGACGCGGCCGACGACAAGCCGCGGGCGTTGATGACGGCCGCACCCCGCTGCTGGACGATCTGGATGAATTCCTCGCGCAACCAAGCGCGGTGGCCTATGACGTCAGGTACTGGCCGCCCCTCAATGCGTGCGTTCTCGGCATCCGGGTACTGGGTGGCACTGTGGTTGCCCCAAATGGCCATATTGGTCACCGCCGCGACCTTGACTCCGGCCTTGTTGGCGAGCTGGGCTTGGGCGCGGTTTTGATCCAGTCGGGTCATGGCGTGGAAGCGGTCGCGGGGGATGCCGGCCTTATGGCCGTGGCTCATGGCAATCAAGCCATTGGTATTGGCCGGATTACCCACCACCAAGACCCGCACATCGGCCGCGGCTCGGGCCAGAGCCTGACCTTGGCCGACGAATATCGGGCCGTTTTCCCGAATTAGGTCGCCCCGCTCCATACCGGGACCGCGCGGCTTGGAGCCAATAAGCAGCCCCCAATTGATCCCATCAAAGGCCACGTCGGCTTGGTCGGTGATCACAATGTCGTCGAGGAGCGGAAAGGCGCAGTCGTCGAGTTCCATAACCACGCCTTCGAGGGCTTTGAGCACCGGAGTGATCTCCAGCAAGTGCAGCGAAACCCGGACATCGCGGCCGAAAACCTCGCCCGCGGCTAAACGCGGCAATATAGCGTAGCCGATCTGGCCAGCCGCCCCGGTGACGGCTACTTTCACAGTGCGTACCATGTATTCCTCCTAAAGGCAGTTTTTATACTTAGAGAAAATCTGCCAAAAAAATGCGCTCCGTGCAATGCACAACCCAGCCATTGACCTGCCCTCGGTCCGCTGGTTATTCTACGGCTTTACCTCCAACACACAGCCCACGGGCGAAAGGACGGCCATTATGAGCGGCAACTTTGATCTCATCATCCAAGGGGGGCACCTAATTGACCCCAAAAACGACCTCAACAGCCCAGCCGATATTGCCATTAAGGACGGGCTAGTCGCGGCGGTCTCCGATCGAATCAAGTGCAGTTCAGCCAAGGTCATCGACGTATCCGGCCTCTACGTCACCCCGGGCTTGATCGATATCCACGTCCACGTCTATGGGGGGTATCGAGGCTGGCTCTTTCCCGATCAGCACGCCCTGCCCTACGGCGTGACCACCGTAGTAGATACAGGCGGCGCTGGATGGAAAGATTTTGCCGACTTCAAGCACTCCATCATTGACCCCGCCCAGACCCGCGTCTTGGCCTTTGTCAATATCGTCGGCGCTGGCATGACCGGCCCTCCCGAACAAGACGTCAGCGAAATGGACCCCGCGCTCTGCGCCGCGGCGATTGAGCAGTACCGCGAGCATATCGTCGGTGCCAAGTCGGCCCACTTCGGTGGTCCGGGTTGGGAGTCGGCTGGTGGCGCGATCTCGGCGGCGCGCCAGAGCGATTCCATCGCCATGATTGACTTTGCCCCCCAGCCCACTCGCTCGTACGAGGAATTGCTCGAGCGCATGAGTCCGGGGGACATCCACACCCACCTCTACGCCGCCCACATCCCCCTGCTCAACGCCGACAAACGGGTCGAAGACTACGTGCGCCGAGCCAGACAGCGCGGCATTGTCTTTGACACGGGCCACGGCGGCGGCTCCTTTTGGTTTCGCATTGCTGTGCCTGCCATGGCCCAGAACTTCCCCCCGGATACCATCAGCACGGACCTACACAAGGACAGCCGCATGCTGCCCAACGCCACCATGCCCATAACTATGTCCAAATTCCTGAGCCTCGGCATGCCCCTCCAAGAAGTCGTCTATCGCTCAACGCGCAGACCAGCCGAGGTAATCAGGCACCCACAGCTAGGCCACCTCAGTGTCGGGGCCGAAGCCGACCTAGCGGCCTTTGCGCTGCACGAAGGGGATTTTGCCTTTGTCGATTCGGGCCGGGCGCGCATGCGGGGCCAACAAAAACTCGAATGCGAGCTAACGCTGAGAGCAGGCCAAGTCGTCTGGGACCTAAACGGCCGCAGTCTAGTGGATTGGGAAAAGGCCGGTGAATATCGCCGTCTCGCTTAAGGCATGGCTGCCCGCCAATGCCCTTGCAAACGACTTGACGCAGCACTGCTCCTTATGTATAATCAGTTAGTTTCGCCTATACGGACGCTTACCATTTGCACCGAGAGCATTTCGATGCTGTGGCGCAGGGGCGCAGGCAGCCCCTTTGTACATCAAAGATGAGAGGCTCTATGCAGAATCTGCACGACGAGGAAAACACCCTGCGGCTCTATTTCGACGATATTGCTGAGTCCACGCCCCTTTCGAGAGAACGCGAGGTAGAATTGGCCGATCGCATCAAAAATGGCGATATGCATGCCCGCGAAGAAATGATCAGCGCCAATTTGCGGTTTGTCGTTGATGTAGCCAAGAAGTACCAAAATCGCGGCTTGTCCCTATCCGACCTCATTAGCGCCGGCAATCTCGGCCTCATCACGGCGGCCGACCGCTTCGACGGCACCAAGGGCTACAAATTCATTTCATACGCAGTTTGGTGGATCCGCCAGTCCATTCTCCAAACCCTCGCCGAGCACGTGCGCACCGTGCGCCTTCCTCTCAACAAAGTCAGCTTACTCAAAGATATTTCCAAAGCCTCGCGCAAATTGGGCCAACATCGCGCCAGTGAGCCTGACATAGAGGAAATCGCCGCTGAACTCGAAGTTCCGGCCGAAGAGGTTCTAGAGACCATCCTCAGTGCCCGCGCTGTGTGTTCGCTCGACGAGTCCTTCACCGACGACGACGAGCGCAGCCTGCTCAACACCTTGGCCGACAACACGACCGCTGCCCCGGACGCCGACATCCTGAGCGAATCAGCACGGGAGCAGCTCGAGATGGCCTTGGAAACCCTCGAGGAGCGCGAATTGCGCATTATCAGGCTCTATTTTGGCCTCGACGGCAACGAGTCTCTGACGCTCGAGGAAATCGGCGACATGATGAATCTCACGCGCGAGCGCATCCGCCAGCTCAAAGAGCGGGCACTCAGCAAGCTGCGCCATCCTTCGCGGCACCAAGTGCTTAAAACGCTGGCTAGCGGCACCTGAAAATTTGCCGGGGGGATACCGAAGTGGTCAAACGGGGCAGACTGTAAATCTGTTGGCTCATGCCTTCGCAGGTTCAAATCCTGCTCCCCCCACCACTAAAAAGGCCGTTCCTTTTGGGAACGGCCTTTTTATTTTTTTGGCATATCCAAGCGCGTTCTACTACCCCTCTTCCACGACCCGGTCCAGTTCCAAGCTCAAGGCGTCAGCCAGCAAAAATCCCGTCCGAGTCAAACGCAATCTCCGGCCTTCGAGCGCGGCGTATCCAACTTTCTCCAGATCGGCAAAGCACCTGCTGCTATGCACACGGCCGACCTCCTCCTCGGTCAATTCAATCCCCTCTATGGTGCGCAAACCCAGCCATAGACGTTCCCTGCGGGCCACGTCCGGGGCTATGGTCTCCTCCCCTGCACACGGCGTCCGGCCTTGGTCCATAGCGTCGAGGTAGGCATTGAGATCGCACGTATTCCAAAATCGCTTCCCGCTGATGAAGCTATGGGCCCCAAGACCGACACCTAAGTAAGGAATCCCTGTCCAGTAGCCCCAGTTGTGGCGCGAGCGGTACCCAAGACGGGCATAGTTCGAAATCTCGTAGTGTTCATAGCCAGCCGCCACCAACTGCGCGTCGGTCCACTCCAAGGTGCGAGCCTGCCGGTCATCCGCGACGGGTCTCAGCAGGCCCTGCCGCTGTCGTTGGGCAAAGATCGTACCTTCTTCAATCGTGAGGCTATAGACCGAAAGGTGCTCTGGGGCCAAGGCAATAGCCCGCTCAACGCTAAAGTGCCAATTGGCCTCTGGGACTTTAGGTACATTGGCCACCAAGTCCAAGCTCACATTGGCAAAACCGGCCGCTCTGGCCGCTGCATACGCCCTTTCGACATCAGCCGCGCTATGCTGCCGACCTAAGTGCTGCAAATCGGCATCGCGAAAAGCCTGTGCACCAATGCTTATGCGATTGCATCCCAGTGCCTTTAGCATTGCGAATTTCTCGCGGTCAACGGTCTTAGGGTTGACTTCAACCGCAATTTCCACGTCTGAATGTAGCCCTAAATGTCGCTGAGCCGCCTCGAGCATCTGCCCAATTAGCGCCGGCTCAATTTGGCTAGGGGTGCCGCCGCCCAAGAACACAGTCTCCACCGGCCCCGATAAATGAGCCCAAGACTCAATTTCGCGGCAGATCGCCTCGGCATATGGGCCGTGGCGATCTCCTTGGCCAACGACTGTAGCAAAGGCGCAGTAGGGACAGCGTTGGGGACAAAATGGTACGTGGATATAGAGACCCAACGCCATTATTTACTTTGGCTCATTATGGGTAGGAGGCCCCGTATGGCCGGCCCTCATATAGCCTTCATCGCACTCAACGGCCCCAGGAACAAAAAATCAGGCTTCCATCTTGAGCGCGGCCAAAAACGCTTCTTGGGGAATTTCCACCTTCCCAAACTGCTTCATGCGCTTCTTGCCTTCCTTCTGCCTTTCGAGCAATTTGCGTTTGCGGGTCACATCACCGCCATAGCATTTGGCCGTCACATTTTTGCGGAACGGCTTGACCACCTCGCGGGCGATCACCTTACTCCCCACCGCCCCTTGGATGACCACCTCAAACATCTGCCGTGGGATCAGCTCCTTGAGCTTAGTGCAGAGCTGCCGGCCCCACTCATAGGCCTTGTCTCGATGGATGATCACTGAGAGCGCGTCCAACGGCTCGCCGTTGATCATAATATCCAGCTTAGACAGCAGGCCGGCCCGCATCTCCAGATGCTCGTAATCGAATGACGCATAGCCCCGCGACACCGACTTGAGGCGATCGTAGAAGTCGATCACTACTTCGGCTAAAGGCATCTCAAAGCTCAGGATGGCCCGGCTGCCGTCGAGATACTCGGTATTGCGATAGCTCCCGCGCCGGTCAGTGCAAATTCTCATCACTGCACCGATATAATCCCTCGGCACCAAGATCTGGACGGCGAGAATCGGCTCGCGCACCTCGTCGATCTCAGCGGCAGGCGGCAACAAGGAGGGATTGTCCACGTCGATCATTTGTCCGTCTTTGGTCAGAATCTCGTAGAGCACATTGGGGAGGGTTGTGATGATTTCGACTTGGTACTCGCGGTCGAGACGCTCCTGTACGATCTCCATGTGCAGCAGGCCTAGGAAGCCGCAGCGAAAACCAAATCCCAATGCTGGAGAGGTTTCCGGCTCATAGGAGAAAGCAGCGTCGTTGAGCTTGAGCCGTTCTAAGGCGTCGCGCAGCACCTCGTATTCCTCTGGGACAACGGGATAGAGACCGCTGAAAACCATGGGTTTGAGTGGTTGGTACCCGGACAACGGCTCTACTTCCATCGCTGCATCAACGACCGTATCACCGACGTGAGCCTCGGCCAGCTCTTTGATTCCAGCGATGAAATAGCCGACTTCACCGGTCTCAAGTGTTTGGGCCGGCACCCGATTTAAGACCAAGTGGCCGACTTCTTCGACTTCGTAGAGCCGTCCGGTGGAGTAGAAGCGAATTTTCTGCCCCTTGTGGATGAGCCCGTCAACGACTCGGATAAAGCAAATTACGCCTCGGTACTGGTCGTAGAGCGAGTCAAAAACTAGTGCCCGCAACGGCCCCTGCTGACGCCCGGTCGGCGCTGGTATACGGTCGATAATGGCTTCCATCACCTCCTCGACTCCAGTCCCCTCCTTGGCGCTGATTTGCAAAATATCCTCGGCTTCTCCCCCCAACAGATCGAGTACCTGCTGTTGCACCGCCGCGACCTGAGCAGCGGGCATATCGATTTTGTTGAGCACCGGAATGACGACCAAGTCGCTGTTTAGCGCCAATAGCAAATTGCTCACGGTCTGGGCTTCCACGCCTTGGGTGGCATCGACGACCAATATCGCCCCTTCGCAGGCGGCCAAACTACGCGACACCTCATAGGTAAAATCCACGTGTCCCGGCGTGTCGATCAAGTTGAATTGGCAGATTCTACCGTCGGCCGCCTGATGGTGCATTCGCACGGCATGGGCCTTGATTGTAATGCCCCGCTCGCGCTCTAAATCCATGTTGTCGAGTACCTGCTCCTGCATCTGCTTGGCGGTCAGGGTCGCAGTTTTTTCAAGCAGGCGGTCCGCTAGCGTTGATTTGCCGTGATCAATGTGGGCAATGATGGAGAAATTGCGAATCTGCGCGATATCCATACAGTTTAGTCGGTAAGATTAGTTCGAAGAACTCGGCAAGCAGTCAAGAGATGCGCTGGCGATATAGACTTTTGTCGACCACGCTAGCCATTTGCCGCACATCTAAGGGGAGAGCGAGAAAGGTCTTGATCTCGCGACTCGTGGCAAGCGGGTCGCGCAAGACAGCGGCGTAGTTGACATAGAGCACCTCCATTTGCGGGTGCTCCGCCAACCATTGTTGCACTGCACTCAAGTGCCGAACGAAAGCGGCGGCCATCTCGGCATCCGAAATCTGATCGCAGGGCTGTCCTCGCCGCGCCAACATCGCCCGCTGCGAAGCTAAAATCTCGTCCATTTTCCGGAGGGCGAATACTATTTTGTACCGCTTGTGGACCGGCAATTGGTCGAGTAATTGGGATATGACCTTGACGGCTTTACCTTTCGCCGATTCGAGCCATGTAGTGTCTTTTTTTAGCTGCTTGACCTTCTCGAATTCGTAATACCCCCCGGGATTGTCGGCGTCGGCCGTGCGAATGCCATCTGTTAGAGGCGGCAAGCCGCCTGCATCCAACATCTTCATCAGCATTGAGGTACCAGAACGGGGCAGACCGGACACAATAGTTATGTACTCGTCCGGCTGTAGAAGTGAGGTAGGATGAGAATGCAAAGTAGAGAAGAGACGGGCCACAACACGATACGACACACGCTTCCAAAGCCTAGCTCCGGAAGCGTGTGTCGTGTGCTACATGGTGTGAATCAATTAAAAGACCAGACGTCCACGCAACAGGAGGCCGTGCTCAGCGGTGCTGGCCATGCGCTGCCAGCGCGTACTCTCAAGGCTCACTGACAGCGACGAATCCACCTCAAAGCGCGTACCTAAGCGCAACTGCATTTGCGCTGGTGCTTGAGTCATCCCGCTGTACACAGTGTACAATCCCCGACCACCGGGCGCGGCTAAACCATAGCCAACCTCGGCTCTGAGCTGGCCTTGCGCGTTCACAGTACCCCGGTCCGCTATCTCGGCTACACTGCGTTCCCACAGCGTCAGGCTGTTCGCCTGCGTACCGTAGGTTGGCATCACCCGCAACGACAACCCTCGACCCCCGGTGCCAGCCGAGCGCTGGAGCAGCAAATGCGCTCCCCATTCTTTATACTCGACCTCGTCGTCGCCGTCACTTACCAGACTCCTCGCCATAGCTGCCAGCGTGAAGCCACCTCCCTCATAGCGCAGGCCACCGCCAACTTCTACGCCGGCCCCGGTCTGTCCGTCGCCGCCATCTTGGCGCAGGGCAACCTCTAACTCGGGGGTCACCTGCCCATCCATACCCGCTTCGTAAGCATGGGAACCTTTGAGTGCCAGCCTCAAGCGGTTAGCACTCACCGTCTGTTCGGCGATCCGGTTTCCTTTTCCATTCTCGACTGCTCCACCCTCGACTTCGACCTGTGCTACAGTAGCAGCAGCCTTGATCCGCAACTGAGTTGGCCCGCTAGCGAGCAAGTCACCGCTAGCCCCTACACTTGCAGTCCGCAGCGACGTATCGCTCGACTGCTGGCCTACGGTTCCCTGTTCGTCGTCAATATCGAGGTTGCCGCGCCCTAAGCCCGCTGTCAACCAGACCCCCAACCGCCCCGGCGAGAACCCGACATAAGGATGCAGGCTCAACATGCGGGTCGTATAAGTACCGTCGACTCGCTCTTCGCCGAGCAACGGGGCGTTGTAATCGAACGACCCGTTAGCCCAAGACAGCGCTAAACCTGTTAGCATCTCGGCACCTGGCCGGGCGTCCAAACCAATCTGAGCACGGGTTAGATTGCCGTCCCAATCCAGCGAACCGTCGTCGCTAGACATTCGGCCGTAGTCTCCCCGGCCCCAGAATGTAGGACTGCCGGGACAAACAATGCATCCCCTACCGAAACCGAACGGCACCGCGAAAGACGATCCATTCACAACCTGTGACAGATTGACTGGGCGATTCTCAAAGATCCGACCGGATTGAATCATGTCGTGGAGGGTAGACTCGGCGGCGAAGCTAAAAGACTTATTCACATCGCCGACTCTGTCCATTTGCTCAAGGCGATTTTCGATGGAGCGATTCGTTCCATCGGCAATAGCCAATGCGTATTTGGACAAGATCTGTTCGTTGAGCTCCGCAAAACGGTCCGTCGCCGATTCTTCCACTCGGACCTCGAAGCTGAGGATAGCTGCGTCCTCAGCAGTCATATTGTCGTCGGCGTCGTGGGCAGTATACGTCAACGTATACGTTCCGACCTCCGTCGGTGTGCCCGAAAGCATCGGCGACATAGGGTTGGGATCAAACGTCAGACCCGGGGGCACGTTATCTAGGGTATACATCAACTCGCCGAACACGGCCTCGTCATCCGGATTTAGCGAGAGCAAGTTGCCACCCGAAGCCAAGGGCAACACCAAGTCTTCAATCGCCTCGCCTTCTATGTACGTTTGGTTGGCCACGTCCCCGCTAAAGTTGGGCGCACCATCTACCGTTATGTGAAAGGTCAACTCAGCCGAATCGCCATCGATATCCTCCACCTGGTAAACCAAGCGATACACGCCAGTGTGCGTCGGCGTACCCGAAAGCGTCCGAGACGCAGCGTCGAAGTTCAGACCCGGCACATTCATATCTAAACTATATGTCAAGTCGCCGTTGCCGCCCGAAGCCGCAGGCAATTCCCACGAATCCATCGCCTCATTCTGACGCAAGATTCGATCCTCAATGGTCGCGTCGAAAAAGGTAGGTGTACCGTCGACTGTCAGGAAGAAGCTCAACTCAGCCGAATCGCCATCCTCATCTTCCACCCGATACGTCAACTCATAGCCCTCGGCAGGATGCGACACATGAAGCTCCGGCGTACCCGAAAGCGTCCGAGCCTCGGCATCAAACACCAGACCTGGAGGCAAATTTTCCTCATTCAAGCTATACGTCAAGTCGCCGTTGCCGCCCAAAGCCGCAGGCAACTCCAACGGGGCCATCTCCTCCCCTTCAGGAACCCTCTGATTCGTAATAGTTCCCTCAAAGAAGGGCATACCATTCACCGCAATCGTGAAGGTCAACGGCTCAGGCTCTTCGCCATCCACATCCGCCACCCGATACGTCAACGCATACCCCTCGGGAGAATACGACACATTAGGCGACAACTCACCCGAAAGCGTCCGAGACGTAGGATTAAACGCCAGCCCCGGAGGCAAATCCCCATCCAAGAAATACGTCAACGCCACATTACCACCCACCGCCGCCGGCAACTCCAAGCTCACCGCCTCACCCGCCGGATACTGCTGGTCTTCCACCTCCTGCACGAAGCTGGGTATGCCATTCACCGCAATCGTGAAATTCAACGTCACCGCATCCCCATCCACATCCGACACCCCATACGTCAACCCATACCCCTCGGCAACATACAAGTAATCGGCCGGCAGCGTACCCGAAAGCGTCCGAGACGCCGCATCAAACGCCAGCCCCGGCGGCAACTCCCCAACCAACGCATACGTCAACGCGCCATTGCCACCGGCCGCCGCCGGCAACGACAGATCGACCGCCTCGCCAGCCTCGTAGCTCTGGTCGGCTACCACCTGAGTGCCGAAGCTGGGCATACCATGCACCACTAGCGTGAAGGACAACGGAGCCGGCCCTTCCCCATCCTGATCCTGCACCGAGTACTCCAACACATAGCCCTCGCTCTCGGCAGCATACGTTGCATCCGCCGACAGCGTACCCGAAAGCGTCCGAGACGCCGCATCATAGGTCAGTCCTTCCGGCAACGGCCCGACCAACGCATACGTCAACTGGCCGTTGCCACCCGAAGCCGAGGGCAACACCCAAGGATCTATCGTTTGGCCTTCGGCAAAGGTGACTTGACGCGACACGGTTTCGTCGAAGCGGGGCATCCCATTCACCCGAAGCGTGAACTCCAACGGAGCCGGCTCTTCGCCATCCACATCTGCCACCCGATACGTCAACCCATACCCCTCGGCAGCATACGACGCATATTCCGGCGGCGTACCCGAAAGCGTCCGCGTCGCCGGATCAAACGTCAGACCCGACGGCAACACTCCATCCAAGCGATACGTCAACGCCACATTGCCACCCACCGCCGCCGGCAACTCCAAGCTCACCGCCTCACCCGCCGGATACTGCTGGTCTTCCACCTCCTGCACGAAGCTGGGTATGCCATTCACCGCAATCGTGAAATTCAACGTCACCGCATCCCCATCCACATCTGCCACCCCATACGTCAACCCATACCCCTCGGCATACGTTGCATCCGCCGGCAGCATACCCGAAAGCGTCGGAGGCGCGGAATCAGCATCAAACGTCAGCCCCGGCGGCAACACTCCGTCCAAGCGATACGTCAACGCGCCGTTGCCACCCACCGCCGCCGGCAACGGCAGATCGACCGCCTCGCCAGCCTCGTAGCTCTGGTCGGCTACCACCTGAGTGCCGAAGCTGGGCATACCATGCACCACTAGCGTGAAGGACAACGGAGCCGGCCCTTCCCCATCCTGATCCTGCACCGAGTACTCCAACACATAGCCCTCGCTCTCGGCAGCATACGTTGCATCCGCCGACAGCGTACCCGAAAGCGTCCGAGACGCCGCATCATAGGTCAGTCCTTCCGGCAACGGCCCGACCAACGCATACGTCAACTGGCCGTTGCCACCCGAAGCCGAGGGCAACACCCAAGGATCTATCGTTTGGCCTTCGGCAAAGGTGACTTGACGCGACACGGTTTCGTCGAAGCGGGGCATCCCATTCACCCGAAGCGTGAACTCCAACGGAGCCGGCTCTTCGCCATCCACATCTGCCACCCGATACGTCAACCCATACCCCTCGGCAGCATACGACGCATATTCCGGCGGCGTACCCGAAAGCGTCCGCGTCGCCGGATCAAACGTCAGACCCGACGGCAACACTCCATCCAAGCGATACGTCAACGCCACATTGCCACCCACCGCCGCCGGCAACTCCAAGCTCACCGCCTCACCCGCCGGATATTGCTGGTCTTCCACCTCCTGCACGAAGCTGGGTATGCCATTCACCGCAATCGTGAAATTCAACGTCACCGCATCCCCATCCACATCTGCCACCCCATACGTCAACCCATACCCCTCGGCATACGTTGCATCCGCCGGCAGCATACCCGAAAGCGTCGGAGGCGCGGAATCAGCATCAAACGTCAGCCCCGGCGGCAACACTCCGTCCAAGCGATACGTCAACGCGCCGTTGCCACCCACCGCCGCCGGCAACGGCAGATCGACCGCCTCGCCAGCCTCGTAGCTCTGGTCGGCTACCACCTGAGTGCCGAAGCTGGGCATACCATGCACCACTAGCGTGAAGGACAACGGAGCCGGCCCTTCCCCATCCTGATCCTGCACCGAGTACTCCAACACATAGCCCTCGCTCTCGGCAGCATACGTTGCATCCGCCGACAGCGTACCCGAAAGCGTCCGAGACGCCGCATCATAGGTCAGTCCTTCCGGCAACGGCCCGACCAACGCATACGTCAACTGGCCGTTGCCACCCGAAGCCGAGGGCAACACCCAAGGATCTATCGTTTGGCCTTCGGCAAAGGTGACTTGACGCGACACGGTTTCGTCGAAGCGGGGCATCCCATTCACCCGAAGCGTGAACTCCAACGGAGCCGGCTCCTCGCCATCCACATCTGCCACCCGATACGTCAACCCATACCCCTCGGCAGCATACGACGCATATTCCGGCGGCGTACCCGAAAGCGTCCGCGTCGCCGGATCAAACACCAGCCCCGCCGGCAACACTCCGTCCAAGCGATACGTCCGCGCCACATTACCACCCACCGCCGCCGGCAACTCCAAGCTCACCGCCTCACCCGCCGGATACTGCTGGTCTTCCGCCTCCCGCACGAAGCTGGGTATGCCATTCACCGCAATCGTGAAATTCAACGTCACCGCATCCCCATCCACATCCGACACCCCATACGTCAACCCATATGCCTTGGCAGCATATAACACATCTTGCGGCAGCATACCCGAAATTGTCCGAGTCGCGGCATCAAACTCCAGCTCCCCAGGCAACTCCCCATCCAAGGTATAGGTCAACTCCACATTCCCACCTGCCGCCTTCGGCAACTCTAAGGTCTCCACATTGCCTGTGCCTGCCGTGTACATCTGATTGGCTACCCGACCACTGAAGCTGGGCTTGCCATTCACTACTATCGTGAAGTCCAAAGTAGCCTCATCCTCGTCCGCATCCTTCACCACCAACGTCAACAGGTATTCAGCTTTATACAACCTGTAAGCCGATGGCGTACCCGATAGTGTTCGAGTCGCGGCATCAAACTTTAGAAAACTCAGCTCAGACGTCTGATTACCGGACAAGCTGTACGTCAACTCTACGTTGCCGCCATCCGCATCCGGCAAAGTCAAGCTCATTTCCTCGCCCGCCGGATACGACGGCTTGGCGTCCACGGTCTTGTCGTCGCCGAAGCTGGGCATGCCATCCACCACTATCGTGAAGGGCAACTCAGCAAAATCGCCATCGGCATCCCACACCTCCAACGTCAATGCATATGACTCGGCATACACCACCTCGGGCGGCGGCGTACCCGAAATCTCCCGCTTAGCGGGGTCGTCATCAAACTCCAGCCCCGGAGGCAGTTCCCCTTTCAGGCGATACTCCCATATCACATTCCCGCCTGTCGGCTCCGGCAAAGTCAAGCTCATCGCTACGTCCGTCTGATACGGCTCCTGCGGCACCTCCACGGTTTTGCCGTCGAAGCTGGGCTTGCCATCCACCACTATCGTGAAGGGCAACGGAGCAGACTCATCGCCATCGACATCCGTCACCCGATACGTGAACGCATATTTCTCGTCATACAAGAAATCAGCCGGCGGCATACCCGAAATCGTCCGAGCCTCGGCATCAAACATCAGACCCGGAGGCAACTCCCCGTCCAAACTATACGTCAACTTCACATTTCCGCCCGAAGCCTCTGGCAGACCTAAGCTCACCTCATCGCCCGCCGTGTACATCTGGTCTTCCACGACCTGGTCGCCGAAGCTGGGCATACCATTCACCACAATCGTGAAGCTCAACTCAGCCGAATCGCCATCGGAATCCACCGCCCGATATGTGAACGGATATGACTCGGCATACAAGAAATTAGCTGGCGGCGTACCCGAAATCGTCCGAGACGACGGATCAAACACCAGACCCGGAGGCAACTCCCCGATCAAGGTATACGTTAGAGTGTCGGTAGACCGACCCACTGGCAACTCCCAAGGCTGTTTTATCTCTTCGCCTGCAGTAAAGGTTGTTTGACGCGCAGTGACCGCCGCGAAGGTCAGCTCTACATAGACGATAAAGGTCAATTCCTCCGCGTCGCTCTCCTCCACATTGGTATCGGAATCCTCTACCCGGTAGATCATTTCATACGTCCCGGCTACGGTCGGCGTACCCGAAAGCGTAAGCGACGCAGCATCAAACGTCAGACCTGGCACCTCCGGTGACAAGCTGTATCTCGGAGGTTCCTCATACTCTCCCACCGAAGCCGAAGGCAATTCCAGAACTCCTATATCATCGCCTGTCCGGTACGACTGATCAGGAACCGTCGCCCCCTCAAAGCTCGGCATCGTATCGACTTCTATCTCGAATGTCAAGGTAGCCGTATCGCCATCGGCATCCGTCACTTCGTAGGTCATCAGGGAAATAGCCACTTCCGAAGGCGTACCCGAAAGCGTCCGAGACGCCGCATCGAATGCCAATCCCGGAGGCACAGGCCTTAAATCATACGTCAAATCGCCGTTACCACCCGAAGCCGCGGGCAACTCCAAAGCCTCTATCACCACCCCTGCCGAGTACATCTGATCGGAAACCGTCGCCCCGTCAAAGGTCGGCTCTACATCCTCCTCTTCCACTAAAATATTGAATGTCAAGGTAGCCGTATCGCCATCGGCATCCGCCACTTCGTAGGTCATCAGGGAAATAGCCACTTCCGAAGGCGTACCCGAAAGCGTCCGAGACGCCGCATCGAATGCCAATCCCGGAGGCACAGGCCTTAAATCATACGTCAAATCGCCGTTACCACCCGAAGCCGCGGGCAACTCCAAAGCCTCTATCACCACCCCTGCCGAGTACATCTGATCGGAAACCGTCGCCCCGTCAAAGGTCGGTGTGTCCTGGGCCTCAGCTACCGGGGCCAACACCAAGGCGGCCGCCAGCAAGGGCATACTCAGGTAAAACAGCGATCTATTCCAAAAAAATCTGTTACTAACTGCACACCCGCTCATAATTGACCCTCCAATAGAGATTTAAGTTTTAAGTTTAGGTTGTAGCGCAACTTTGTGCGCTAGACCGCCGCCTCGCCGCTCTAAGGCCGCAACCACCTCAATCACCACCGCGCTCATTGTGCTCCTCTCCTTTAGCGACCCTTAAAAATAAATATAAATAATAGTTTAACTGAAGAGCGTGTAGAGAAGCCCGAGATCGTTTCGCGTACTCAATACAAAATACGCATCTAATACCCAGGATGCAAGAGATAGTTTCTAAACCACATGGCCTATCAGCACCTAGTGTCAAAAAGATCAAGGTTTGGCAAAAAGAGGAAGATTATGGCGCAACTCGGCTTCCAACTTGCTGTGGCAAGAGGGGCAAACCGAAATCAGATGTTCCAGCTTATTGGCCTCTATATTGGAAGAGAAATTGCGATAGGGGATTTTGTGATGTACGTCGAGCTGACGCCCCAGTTCCTCTTCGCTGACCCCGCATACTTGGCAGATAAAGCCATCGCGCGTCCGCGCCTTTAGCGCTTGGAGCGCCCAATTGGCCCCCCGCCGCTTGGATGTCGCCCCCAAGCAAACCTCTAACGAAGGCATAGACTCTGTCCAAGCTCGGCGGCAGGACGCATCACAAAAATGCAACTGAGCTTGGCCCGCATACCAAGCCGGCACCTCAATCTCTAGCCGACAGTATGCACACTGCGCGGCAATCTGCTCATTGCCGCCAGCCGGGCACCGCTCGCCAAAATCAAACCCCATCTGATCGCTAGAGGAAGACATGATAGACCGCAGGGCTAATTTTATGCGGGATTCCAGTCCGTTCTAGCCATCGCTCACCTCTTTTTGAAGATAAAAGAGGCCGAGTTAAATAGACCTCAGAAACCCCGCCTTGCCCCCTCTCCTCACTTCTTATATATTTAACTATTTTATTAAAGGAGCGCAAAATTGCCCAAACTCAAGTCTGCCAAAAAGCACCAAGCCACTAGCGCCAAAGCCTACGGACGCAACCGTGCGCTCCGCTCGCGGATGCGCACGGCCCTTAAAAAAGTTCGCCAAGCTCCGAATAAAGCCTCGGCTGAAACCGCCCTGCAAGCGGCGATCTCGACTGTCGACAGGACCACCAGCAAAGGCATTATCCACAAAAATGCCGCCGCTCGTTACAAGTCGCGGTTGAGTCGCCTCGTGCAGGCGATGGCCTAGTACTTCCCCTCATTCAAAGGCACGAGTGCTCAAATAGCGCAATCCACTGTCGCAGAGGATCGTCGCGACTCGAGCACTCGCCCCCAGCTCGCGTGCGACTTGGGCGGCGATGTAGGCGTTGGCTCCGGCTGAAATCCCCACCAAAAGCCCTTCCTCTCGCGCCAAACGGCGGGCCATTTCATAAGCGTCGTCGTCGGTAATGACCCGCACCTCGTCGACAATCTCGAGGTTGAGGATCGGCGGCACAAAACCCGCGCCGATTCCCTCTATGTAACTGAACCCAGCTCCCCCGCCTGAAAGCACGGGCGACCCGGCAGGCTCAATGGCGATGACCCGCACCGCGGACAGAGCCTCCTTGAGCACCTCGCCGACTCCGGTCAATGACCCCCCAGTACCCACACCAGCCACAAAGGCATCGATTCGACCATCTAGTTGTTCCAAGATCTCACGGCCCGTCGTACGGCGATGTACCTCAGGGTTCGCAGCGTTCATAAACTGCTGTGGCAAAAAGTAATCTGGATGCTCGCGCTTGAGTTCAAGCGCTTTATCGATAGCACCCCGCATGCCCTCGGCCGCTGGCGTCAGCACGACCTCAGCACCGTAAGCCTGCATCTGTAAGCGGCGCTCGCGGCTGGCTGTATCGAACATGGTGACGATGAGCTTGTAGCCTTTGTAGGCAGCCACCATGGCCAAGCCAATGCCGGTATTGCCGCTAGTCGGCTCAATGATCGTGCCGCCCTCGGCCAGCAGACCCTCCTCTTCGGCGGCTTGGATCATAGCCAGAGCGATGCGGTCCTTGACACTGCCACCGGGATTGGTCGCCTCCAGCTTGCCCCACACCTCGGCGGCATCCTCCCCCACGACTCGGCTGAGGCGGACCATAGGCGTAGCTCCAATTAACTCCAGCACATTGTGGGCGCGTTTCATCCTGCACCAAACCTAACGCCAGCCGCCTGTACGGTAGTCCTTCAACTGCCGCCGGCAATGGCCGGGACGATGGAGACGCTGTCTCCATCGTTGAGCGGTGTGTCCTTGCCGTCGAGGAAGCGGATATCTTCGTCGTTGACGAAGATATTGACGTAGCGGCGGATCTCGCCTCCCTCGTCAAGCAGTTTCTCGGCCAAGCCCTCGTAGGTGCCTTCGAGCCCATCTACCAACTGGCTAATAGTCGCCGCCTCCAGCGCGACCTCGGCCTGATTGTGAGTTAATTTTCGCAACGGCGTGGGAATGTGAACAGTAACCGGCATTTCATCCTCCATTTGGAATGTAGTTAGATATTTGCTACTCTGCTGTCCGCATTTTATCGGTCTCTAGGAAGTGGCTTTAGGCTTTACTAAACTATTTCAACACCCATTTCGGCGTAGCGGCTACCGTCCCAAGCAAAGCACTTGTAGCCTTGTACTTTCCGTTGGCGGCACGCCTCCTCGCCGCACACTGAGAGCACTAGATACATCGCGTCCGGGTCGTCTGGCTCGTCTCCCGCCTCTTGGCTATTGAAAATCCAAGTGCGCCTCTCGTCTTCAGCCGAGAAATAGGCCGCGCAATCAATGTGGGAATGGTAGCAACCCGAGACCCGGTCACCGGCCTTTTCAGCCGCCGCCGCAATGCGTAGCTGTTCGCCTGCGTCGATTAGATAAGCCGTGCTTGCATCGCGGGGATAGTGCTTGGGATCCTCTTCGTGGCACTGCTGCTGTACATTAGTACAAGCATGGGCAGTAGCCACTCCACCCGGCACCTTTTCGACCAACAGACCGCAACACTCATGCGGGTACTCGGCCAAGGCTTGGGCACAAATTCGTTCAAAGTCCCTGCGGGCGATGCGCAGCATTCAGCCATCCTTTCGCTTAGTGATTGACGTTACGCAGTTTTGAGGGTTTGCATTTCATCGAAGGCCCCTCGAATGGCCTTGAGATAGCGTCGGGCTGGGAGCGCAACGGGATTGCGTTGATGGTTGATCCGCAGACGCTCTAAGCGACAGGCGGCGTAAAGAGCCATAAATATAGTGGTTCCTTTGCGTGCGCACTCACTGGGTCGGCACCGGGACTAAGGCGGCCTAAGACTTGAGCGTGGTATGAAAGCTCTCCACGTTGCCCCGTTGGCACACCTAAAGGTGCGGTGAATCTGGTCGATTGTTTCGAGGGGCCCCCCGCACAGGTTAGACCGCTGCCGGCCCGATAGAGGAGGCCGGTGCTACCAGCTTGGTGTGTAACGAGTTGGCGGAGCAACAGGACGGGGAAATCCAGTCCTTTGACCCAGCCTAGCACCGGCTGGTGTTCGGGCAATGCGCAGCCCTCTACGCGGGGGAAAGCCCCTTGGCGTTGGGCTGGAGTGCTCAAGGCCACCGTCCTATGGGATGTACGGGCGACGACGCAGGGTTGGGGGCGGGTCTTTCGGATGCCGGGTAAGGAATCTTGGGCGGAAAACCAGCGATCGGCCAGCCGAGAGCGATAGGGTATTGGCTTCGGGTGGCCCCCGCGCCCCATCGCCCACCTCTGTTCATGGTTCGTACCCCAACGGGTGCGCTTGACCCGCCGGGTCTTGACCGCACGGAAGCGGATGGGGTTGTGGCTCAACTCATACGTCACCGGCACGCTCACCCCGTCAGCCGGATAGACCCAAGGCAGCCGATGGAAGCCCTTGACCGAACGGTTTGGACTGTGACCATAGGGCCAACAGATGACGTCATTTTCATTCGTATGCGGCTTTTCTTGGACCGTATCCTCTATACTGAGCACCCCATCGTCCTATGCGATCGCACGTACCAGCGGCTTGACCTGCTGCCAGAGGGGTGGCCATCAGAGTCGGCGCGAGACAGAAAACCCGTACCCTGACCGGGGCTGACGGCTCCTTCGACCCGCGCCGATAAGCCCGTCGCGCTGGGCGCACCCAATGAACGGAGCAGAGAATCGCTATATAAGGCTAACCGTTGTTTGTCCATACGAGGAATGTACGCAGATAACGGACGGTACGTACCTCTATGCGGCGTCTGCCGCTTGCGGCGGGTCGCCCCGTCGCCCGCGCTCCTTTTCGCGCTTCCCCGCGCCCCCGTTTTCACGGGTGCCGGCTTTTAGGCGCGACAGCCAGCCTAACGGGCGGCTGTGGAGGCCTGCGTGCGCAGGCCGGACCGCCGATAGACCAAACAACCTTAAGGCGCGTACCATCAGTTAGTGATGCCATCGAGTGCCAGCCGCCACATGGGCGTACTCATGTACTTGTCGCCGCCATCGCAAAATATCGTCACCACCACCCCCGTATCTAGCTGGCGAGCAACTTCCAGCGCGGCCCAATAAGCCCCACCAGAAGACTGGCCGACGAGAATCCCCTGCTCGACCGGCAGACGCAGTGCAGTATCGTAAGCATCATCGGTATCTATCGGTGTTTTGTAGTCGAGGAGGGTCTCGTCGTAGATGCCCGGGACAATTGAACTCTCCATGTGCTTAAGCCCCTCAATGCCGTGAAACGGCTCGGCCGGCTCAGCGGCAATGATCTGGATGGCCGGATTGAACTCCCTAAGACCTCGGCCGGTGCCCATCAGCGTACCGCTAGTGCCGATAGTGGCCACAAAGTGAGTGACGCGGCCTTGGGTCTGCTCCCAGATTTCGGGCGCAGTGGTGTCGCGGTGGGCGTACCAATTCGCGGGATTGTTGTACTGGTCGGGCTTGAAGTAGCAATCGGGATCGGCTTCGTATATCCGCCGCGCTTCTCGTATGGCCCCGTCGGAAAGCTCCCCCGGGTCAGTGTACACCACTTCGGCACCATAGGCGGCGAGAATGGCCTTGCGCTCGCGGCTGACATTGGCCGGCATGGCCAATTTTACCCGATAGCCCTTGGCTGCACCGATCATAGCGTAGGCAATGCCAGTATTTCCAGAAGTGGAATCCAAAATGACCTTGCCCGGCCTTAGCGCTCCGTCCTGCTCGCCATCCTCGAGCATTCTCCGCGCCGGCCGGTCCTTGACCGACCCCCCGGGGTTGAAGAACTCCAGCTTAGCATAGACTTCCACCCGCGGCGGAATCGCCGGGTCCCTCAACCGCAAAAGCGGCGTATCACCAATCTGCTCGACAACCGATAGGCCAGTCACAAAAATCTCCCCCTACGATTAAAAGAACCAAAATCCACTATGTCAACCAACCCTGTCTTTTCTTGACACCCTCCGAGCTACCTTCTACCTTATCTTTTTTTCCGCTTGAAATCCAATTTTATCATTTAGGTAACTTATGGAAGAACCGAGCGAAGGCTTGGGCCACTGGGAGCGTACGCACGACTGCGGTACTCTCACAGATAAAGATATCGGTCAGCGCGTACTGCTAATGGGCTGGGTCTGGCGCCGCCGCGACCACGGCGGCGTTATTTTTATAGATCTCCGCGACCGCTACGGCATTACCCAAATCGTCTTCAACCCGCAGCGCGATCCCACCGCCTACCAGCAGGCTAATCGCCTTCGCAACGAGTACGTCATAGCCGTACAAGGCGAAGTCGAGGCCCGCCCCGAAGGCATGGTCAACCCCCAGTTACCCACCGGGACCATTGAGGTCAACTGCGATCAGCTACGCCTTCTCAACCGCTGTCTGACCCCGCCTTTTCTCATCGAAGACCAAACCGATGCCGGCGAGGAAATCCGGCTCAAATATCGCTATTTGGACCTTCGGCGGCCCCGTATCCAAGGCAATTTGCTACTCAGGCACCGGGGGTATCAGATCGTGCGCCGCCTGCTCGACGAGTGCGGCTTTATCGAAGTTGAAACGCCGTTTCTGACCAAGAGCACTCCCGAAGGCGCCCGAGACTTCCTCGTCCCCAGCCGAGTCCATCCCGGGCAGTTTTTCGCCCTGCCCCAATCGCCGCAAACCTACAAGCAGCTCTTGATGATCGCGGGCTACGACCGCTACTTCCAGATCGTTAAGTGCTTCCGCGACGAGGATTTGCGCACCGACCGCCAGCCCGAATTCACCCAAATCGACATCGAGATGGCCTTCGTGCGCGAGGATCACGTCATGGCCATTGCCGAGGATCTAACCCGCGCCCTCTTCGCTCAGCTACGCCAAATTGAGTTACCCAATCCCTTTCCGCGACTTACCTATCGCGAGGCCATGGAGCGCTTCGGCTCCGACAAACCCGACCTGCGCTTTGGTCTAGAACTCAAAGATGCAGAGGCAGCAGCGCGCATTTCCCAATTCCAAGTCTTTCATTCCGCTCTGGACAGCGGTGGTCAGGTCAAAGGCATAAACGTCAAGGGCTGTAGTAGGTTCTCGCGCGGACAAATCGACGATTTAATTGCCTGCGCCCAAGGGCTGGGTGCCAAGGGACTTAGCTGGATCAAACACACCGGCACTGGCCTCGAATCCTCCATCGTCAAATTCTTTCCCCAAGCAGCCCAAGCCCTGTTGATCGAGGCCCTCGAATCCGCCCCTGGCGATCTGCTGCTCTTCGTCGCCGACCAGCCCAAGCTGGTTGCCCGAGTACTCGGAGCACTGCGCTTAGAACTCGCCCAGCGCCTCTCACTAGTGCCCGATGACTCTTGGCAGCCCCTCTGGGTCGGCCAATTCCCGCTTCTAGAGCGCGACGAGGAAGCCGGCCGCTTTACAGCCGTGCATCATCCCTTCACAGCTCCCCTAGAAGAGGATCTACCCTTGCTGGACAGCATCCCCGCCGACGTCAGGGCGCACGCCTATGACTTAGTCCTCAATGGCAATGAAATTGCCGGGGGCAGTATGCGAATTTTCCAGCGCTCAGTACAAGCCCGCCTTTTTCAACTCTTAGAACTCAGTGCCGAAGAAGCCGCGGCCAAATTCGGTTTCCTCCTCGAAGCCCTCGATTACGGTGCCCCACCACACGGTGGGATAGCCTTTGGCTTTGACCGGCTGATCGCCCTGCTCGCCAACGAAGATTCAATCCGCGAAGTCATCGCCTTCCCCAAGACCAATAAGGCCGTGGGCTTGATGGAAAACGCCCCTTCTTCCGTCGATTTGGGCCAGTTGCGCGAATTGGGCATTCGCTCTGTCTGAAAACTTACAGGCAGGGTAGATTTTCACTTGTTCCGCTTGACATCCACTCTAGGTCGCCTATATTTGTGCCCATATCCCGTATATTAATGTAAAATCACTAAAGCTAGGTGGAGGAACTACTTAATGAGCTGTCTTTCCACTTTGTCCAGTTTGAGATACTTAGGCGTTGCCTTGTCGGTAGTGGCTTTGTCTCTCGTCGCTAGCTGTTCGCGTGTTCCGTCGCAGGAGGACATGGAATACCTAGAACAACAGCGGCAAGCTACTCTGGCCGCCGAAGTGCAAGTAACCGAGCTACAGGCCGAAAAAGCACAGCTTGAGCGCGAACTCGCCGAGCGGCAAGTTACCAAAAAAGCATTAGAAGACAAACTAGCCGCTACCAAGAACAACCTCGCCAACCAAACTGGTAAATGAGAAAGGGTTCGACCATGAAGAAGTTGTCCGTTGGTGGGTTGGCTTTAGCACTGCTAGTCCTAGCGAGCAAAAACACCTCTGCTCAAGAGCAGATGACCTGTGAGGAGTACATGGCTCTGGGGAACGAGCTCGTCAACCGCGAGGCTGCGGCCAACACCCAGATCGAAGAGCTAAACGCCCAGATTGAAGCGCTTAAGATGCAGATTGCCCAGCTTGACCGGGCCAATGTCGACCTCAATACCCAGATCCTTACGACAGTGGGCCACTCCGAATCCGAAATTGCGGCCTTTGGGCGCGAGCTCGACGCTATTACCGCCCAACTCGAAGGCCTGATGGCACTAGCTCCAGAAGTACTCATTATGCGGCGCGGTGAAGTCGCGGCCATCGACTCCCGAGTCGCCGAGCTCAAGCAGAGTAACATGGCCGCCTTGCCCGAAATGGTGGACAAGCTATCTACCATCGACCAGATGCTCGCCGATCTCAAAGCGCGCATAGCCCAACCCGTGGTCATTGACTATAAGGTCGTGCGGGGCGACAACTTGTGGAACATCTCCAAAAAAGAACAAATCTACGACGATCCCTATATGTGGCCCCGCATCTACCGGAAGAACAAGGATCAAATCAAAGACCCGGATTTAATCTACCCCAAACAAATCTTGGCCGTGCCATTCGGGGTAGCTGAAAATCAGTATTTGGTCACCCGAGGAGACTTCCTCTTCAAAATTGCCGCCGAGCTTTACAACAATGCCGGCAAATGGCATAAAATCTACGAGGCCAACAAGCAGCAAATCGTCGCGCCAGATTTGATTTTTCCTGCTCAAGTCCTCGAAATTCCCCAGTAATTAACAACTACTTGATTTAAGTAAATTTCAAGACATAAAGGGGTTTGATCCTTCCCGGGCGTAGGGGAGGGATTTCAAACCCCTTTTTGTATTTTTGTCCAGCTACCAAGGCTATGAAGGACATTTCCATCGCCGGCGTTGATCGCCGCTCCCTCTTCGGGCGCAACGATCAAAACTTGGCTCACCTCGAAAAGAGATACGGCATTCGCCTAGTCGCCCGCGGCGACAAGCTCACGCTTAAGGGGTCCGATGCCTCGGTGCGCGAGGCCGATGGCTTCCTCAGTCCCCTCATAAAACGCATGCGCCACGGCCCGCCCCTCGAAGCAGCCGAGTTAGAGAACTTGATTCACTGTAGTCTGACCCCACCCAAGGGAGACCGCAGCACCCTTCCAAATCCCGTAGCCCATACCTATAAGACGGCCATCTACGCCCGCACCGAGGGCCAAGCGAAATATCTTGCAGCCATCGACAACAACGACGTGGTCTTCGGCATCGGCCCAGCGGGCACCGGCAAGACGTACCTAGCGGTGGCCATGGCCGTTGCCGCGCTGCGGCAGAAGCAAATCTCGCGTATCCTGCTCGCCCGGCCCGCGGTCGAAGCCGGGGAGAAACTCGGGTTCTTGCCTGGCTCTTTTGAAGACAAGGTTGACCCCTACTTGCGCCCGCTCTACGACGCGCTACAAGATCTCATGGAGCCCGAGCGACTGCGGCGGATGCAGGACATGAAAATTGTCGAAGTCGTGCCGCTGGCCTACATGCGCGGCCGCACCCTCAACGATTCGTTTATTATTCTCGACGAAGCCCAAAATACTACGCCACAGCAGATGAAGATGTTTCTCACCCGGCTGGGCAGCCACTCAAAAGCCGTAGTTACCGGCGATGTTACTCAGACCGACCTCAGTGATGACCAGCCCTCGGGCTTGGTTGTCGCGCCCAAAATTCTGACCGGGATCGCCGGTTTGGCCTTTGTTCGGCTCAACGAACGGGATGTGGTGCGCAACCCACTCGTGCAGAAGATCATCAAAGCCTACGACAGCTATGAGGAAGCCCACGCCTCAGCCGATCCATGAACGCGCTTAAATTAAAGTGGTTTGGCTCCAAACGCCGCAGCAATCAGCCCAAACCTTGGCACCCGCATAGTTCGTGGGTGTTCCGCATCGCTTTGGCGGGCCTAGTCATCGGCTTGCTCACCTACCTATCGCCCTACCAGCGTCCCTACAATGTCGCCCAGCTACGAGTCGGCAGCATCGCCCAAGAGCGCATCGAGGCTCCTTTTCTCTTTCACGTGCCCAAGAGCGATGCCGAATTGGAGCGCCAACGCCAAGCAGCGACCACCGAGATACCCACTATTTTACACCGCGATCCCTTAATTCAAGAGCGGCAGCTAGCGCAGCTAGACTCGGTCTTTGCGGTGATGATCCCAAATATCCGGGTTCAGCTAGCCGACTCGCTCAAGCAACGCGCCCTCCAACGCGCCCTCCCTCAAGTTGTTGGTTCGCTCTCGCTTGATGCCCTTTCGACCCTCATCGCCATCCTCTCCGCGGCCAGCGAACCTTATGTGCATGACTTCCAAGCCATCTGTCGGCAGATTCTGGCCAATTACTATACCGCGGGCATCATTGTCTCCAAACAACCGATCCTCCTAAGCCCCTCAGACCAAGTCCGCCTCGGAGACCGGGAACAGCACATAGAAACCCTCTATAGCGAAGAAAAGCTCAAACAAGGCGAATTGATCTCGCGCATCCAAACGTATCACACGATCGCCGACCGCGACGCCGTCCAAGCGGTACACGAACTCCTAAGCCTCTTTGTGGTCCCCAATCTGACTATTGACGAGCCGGAAACCGCCCGCCTCAGGAACGCGGCGCGGCGCGGCGTGGCCAGTATCAAGCGGATCTATGCCCAAGATGACCTCATCGTCGACAAACACGCCACAGTCACCGAAGAGCACATCGACGCACTTGACGCACTAGCCGCCCGCATCGCCCAAGAGCAATCCCAACATCCGATCAAACGCCTGATCCAAGTGGCTGCGGCCGCGACGATCTCCGGCCTCCTGATCTTCGTCTTCGGCTACTTCCTCGCCACGCACGAACGCGCTGTTTTTGACCAGCTCGGCCAGCTCGGTCTCTTAGCCATCCTGATCGTTGCCATAGCCGCCGCGGCCTCCTATATCAAAACGCACGACCTCCCCCCCTACTGGGTGCCGATCCCCCTCGCTGCTATGTTGGCGACAATCCTGTTGACGCCACAAATTGGCTTGGTGCTCTCGTTTGTGCTCGCGCTCTTTGTCGGCAACCTCTTCGCCGACTTCTACGTGGCCATAATCTGCGCCCTAACAGCGGCTATAGCCGTCTATGCGGTGCGGCACGTGCGCCACCGCAATCAGTTCTACCGCCCCATGATCTTTCTGCCGATCTCTTATGCGCTGCTCATCGCGGCGGCAGACCTGTTGCGCTTCTTTCCGGTCGAACAGATATACGCTCACATCCTACCCGGCATCGTCATCGGCGCAGCCGCCCCCATTCTCACGATTGGCCTGCTACCGATCTTTGAAAGCCTCTTTCACATTACCACGGACATCACCCTGCTGGAGTTGTCGGATCCCAACCGGACCTTGCTCCGCCAATTGGCCATCCGAGCCCCGGGGACCTATACCCACAGTCTAATTATGGCCAATCTCTCCGAGAGCGCCGCCGAGGCCATTGCCGCCAACCCGCTCTTGGCCCGCGTTGGCTGTTATTACCACGACATCGGCAAGGTGAGCAAACCAGAATACTTCAGCGAAAATCAGGGATTGCAAGGCGGGCGCAACCCCCACGATCATCTGATGCCCTACTTGAGTATGCTCATCATCGCCTCGCACATCCGCGAGGGGCTCGAGCTGGCCGAGGAACACGGTCTCCCCCAATCTATCTGCGACCTGATCGCCCAGCACCACGGCACCACCGTCATCGAGTACTTTTACGAACGCGCTGTGGAATTGGGCGACCAGAGTGTGCGCGAGGAAGATTTCAGGTACAACGGTCCCAAGCCCCAGACCCAAGAAGCCGGCATCCTGATGTTGGCCGACTCGGTCGAAGCGGCGGCCCGCACCCTCGCCGAGCGCACGCCCAGCCGGATGCGCCAGTTAGTACACAAAATTATCCAGCAGAAATTCACCGCTGGCGAACTCGACGAGTGCGCTCTGACCCTGCGGGATTTGCTCAAAATAGAGGACAGCTTCATCCGCGTGCTGATGGGCGTCCTACACAGCCGGATGGAGTACCCTTGGCAGAAGGCCAATCGCAAATGGAGCACTGTCTAGATAGGCCCCTTCACATAGTCCAAGACGCAGGCCTCGCCCCCCTGCCGGCAGACGCGCTCGCAGCTCTGCACCTCATCGCCGCGCAGGTCGCCTGCGTCCACGCGCTGCCGGGCGCAGTCCAGCTAGTCCTCATCGACGATGGCTACATGAGCGACCTCAACACCACCTATCGCAGCAAGGAGGGCACGACGGACGTCTTGTCTTTCGACTTGGGGACCATACCTGGTCAGGACCGCAGCGGCGAAGTGTACATTTCTCTACCTCAAGCACAGCGGCAAGCCGCCGCGCTCAGCGTCCCTCCCCTAGTAGAGCTAGCCCGCCTGTTGGTACACGGCCTACTTCACCTAGCGGGCTGGGTACACGACACACCAGAGCAACTAGCCGCTATGGAACGCGAAACAGACCATTTTCTTACCACAGCCTCCCTCTAAGTGGCCTTGGCCGGCCGCATCACCTGAAAGGAGCCTTTTTGGAACCCCCGCCCGTTGACTTATCCTCGGCCGCGTACGCTGCACTGGTCAGCGCGATCAGCCTCCTCTGGCTCTTCTTGGTAGCCAGCTATGAGACTACCTTCGCCATTCTCTCCAAATCCGTGCTGGAGAAAATGGCCGAAAGCGGCGTATCGCATGCGCGCGCCATGCTTCGCATCTATGAGTCGCGCCTGCGCCTGCGCTTGATGACTCGCCTCGGCGAGACCATCGGCGTCACAGTCCTTGCTTTCTCCCTGTTCTTTTTCGCGAATGCCCTTCTATTACCGTACGCCCTTCCGAGCTATATCCCTGCGGCCGTAGCCTTGTTGGGTGCGCTAGGGCTTTTCATGGTCGTGGCGACGCCCCGCCGCATTCGCTTTGACGAAGAGGGCGACGAAGCGCGCATACCCGTCGTCGCCTTGGCCTATGCGCCGGTACACGCACTGCTCCTCCCCTTGACCAATCTCCTCGAACTCCTCAGCAGCTTTGATTACAGCGACGAGGACTTTCGCGCCGAAAAGGAAGAGGAACTGCGCAGTATCGTCGAGTCAGAAGGCGAGTCTGGCGTCCTAGAAGAAGGTGAGCGCGAGATGATCGAGAGCGTCTTTGGCTTCCACGACCGAATTGTCCGCGAAGTCATGGTCCCTCGCGTCGACATGGTCGCCATCGACCAATCGGCCTCCCTGCAAGACCTGCTCGATCTTATTAGGGACAAGGGCCACTCGCGCCTACCCATCTACCGTGAAAGCCTCGACCACATTCAAGGGCTAGTGTACGCCAAAGATCTGCTGCAGATCTTGGTGTCCCGGCCCGAAGTTGATCTAGCGACGCCCATAGACCAACTACTGACCAGCCAGCAAGAGGGCGATCTGCGTTTTACCCACGAGCCTTACTACATCCCCGAGACCAAGAAAATCGACGTCCTGCTCAACGACCTGAGAGCCAACAAAATTCGCCTCGCCATCGTCCTCGACGAATACGGCGGCACGGCTGGCTTGGTCACCACCGAGGACCTCGTCGAGGAAATCGTCGGGGAGATCCAAGACGAGTACGACGAGGAAGAGGCATTGCATCACTGGCAGGTCCCCGGCGAGGTCCTCATCGCCAATGCCCGCATCGACATAGACGATCTCAACGAGTTGCTTTCCACCGACTTGCCGAGGGCGGGCTTTGAAACCCTCGGGGGATTTATCTACGACCACTTGGGAAGCATCCCCGCGGAGGGCTTAGTTTTCACGGTCAATCATCTAGAGCTCGACATCCTCAAGGTGGAGGGCCAGCGCATCGCCCAAGTCAAACTCCGGCGCTTGACACCCGTCGCCGATTGAGAGGGTTGCGCCCGCCTGCCCCATCCTTTACATTAATTATAAATAGCTTGTTGCGGGGTGGAGCAGTCTGGTAGCTCGTTGGGCTCATAACCCAAAGGTCCTAGGTTCAAATCCTAGCCCCGCTACCACCTTTCAGGGAGTCGCTCGCGGCTCCCTGATTTTTTTCTATGCCTATCTACAACAAGGTTCCCGACAATCCCACCGCTGCTCCGGCCGAGCGCATTCGCCTCGACGAGCGCTTCGTATCCTTGCTCGTCGCTGAAGATGCCCAAGTCCGCCTCGAAGCCCAAGAGCTGCGCCAGCTCGTCCACCGCGCCCTCCAAGCCCTTTCCGACGACGAGATGCGCGTTATTCAGCTCCGCTATCAGCACAAGAAATCGCCCGGCCAAGCCGCGTCGCGCATGGGCCTTTCGCGCAGCGCGATGGCTGCGCTCGAACAAAGCGGGTTAGAAAAATTGCGCCAAGGGCTCGAGGACTGGCACCGAGGCGTCTGAATTGCAGCAGCGGCTCCTTCCCCTGCTGGCCCCGGCCCTACTCTCGGGCCTGCTCTTCGTAGTTAGCATCCCCAAATTCGATCAGTACTACTTCGCTTGGATTTGCTTGCTGCCGCTTTTTTTAGCTCGGCACTGGCTGCCCGCTCAAAGCCACTTCGCCCTCGGGCTAGTCGCCGGCCTCGCCTGGGCCTCCGGGCGCACCTACTGGATCACCGAGACCCTACAACTGTACGGTGCCCTCTCCTTGGCGACCGCCGTAGCGACGAATGCGCTGCTCATCTTATACATGGCCCTGTATCTGGCCTGTTTTGTCGCGGTATGCCGCCGCCTAGACTTTTCCTCCCCGCTCTTTGCTTGGTCGGCGGCCGGCGTCTGGGTCCTTTTAGAGTGGGTGCAAAACTGGATGTTGAGCGGCTTTCCTTGGCAGCTTTTGGGCTACTCCCAGTACCTCAACCTGCCCTTCCTGCAATGGGCTGCCACAACCGGCGTCTATGGGCTGAGTTTTCTCATCGTCCTGTTCAACGCTGCGTTGGCCCAAGCCCTCTCGCACCGCGCCTTCGTCGCCTATCTGAGCCTGCCTCTTTTTCTGCTGATCGCCGTTCATCTATGGGGCCTCTATCGGCTGCACGACGTGCGGGATCCGCCCTCCACCCTGAGAGTCGGCGTCGTCCAAGGCAATATCCCCCAAGACCGCAAGTGGAAGGAGAACCGGCTGGCCTGGACAACTCGGCACTACGCCGCACTCACCCGGGACTTGGCGGCCACGGAAAAACCAGCACTGATCATCTATCCCGAGACAGCCCTACCCCTCTATTTTGGCGACCCCTTGTACGCGGCCTATGTCGATTCAATAACAGCCTTAGCACCGGAGCTAAATACGCCCATGTTGGTGGGCAGCCTCAAGGGCGATTCGCAAAATCGCGCTGCTCCGGTCTATAACCGGGCCTTCCTGCTCAATGCTCAAGGAGAAGTAGTGGATTACGCCGACAAGGTACACTTAGTGCCTTTTGGCGAGTTTCTGCCCTTTCCATCCATCTTCCAGTATTTGGGAGGGCTTACGGCAGAAAGCGGCATCTTCGCCCGCGGAGCAAGGCACAAAGCACTGCGGCTTCCGCGCAGCGACATCTCATTCGGGGTCTTTATTTGCTACGAGTCCATCTTTCCGGAAATCACCCGCGCGCTGATGGCCCAAGACCCGGACTTTCTGGTCAACACCACCAACGACGCTTGGTTTGGCACCACCGCGGCCCCGCACCAGCACTTTGCGCAGGCTGTCTTGCGGGCCGTAGAAAGCGGACGGGCCGTAGTCCGCGCCGCCAATACCGGCATTTCCGGCTTAATCGAACCGAGCGGGCGCATTGCCTACCGCACACCGCTTTTTGCCACCGTAGGCTTTGCAATAGACGTGCCCTTGCACCAAGGACAGACGATCTACACGCGCTGCGGGGATTGGCCGCTCATGCTCTGCGCCCTCGCGCTAACGCTGGCCGCCATCCGCAAAAGTCATCACCGTCCCTCCTAAACCGGACAATCGGGAATATCGACCCACCGCCGCTCGGCCGCGGCCTCGAGAATGGAGTCGGCAACGGCCTGCGCCCGCATCCCGTGATAAAACGAGGGTACGCAATCGCGCCCCTCGCGGATGGCACTGACGAATTCCCACGCTTGGTCGTAGCGGAAGGTCTGCACCGGATCGCCGACCAACGGATCGCGCGGCGCATTGGGACGCTTGAGGAACTCGGCGGGCACGGGCCGGCTCTGATAGGGCGCGCCGCGGGGCGCAAAGAGCACCTCGTGTGGCGCGTGCAGGCGATAGACGACCGAGGCCTCCTCCCCGTTGAGCTCGGCTAAGTCGTGGTCGCCCTTCGGGCCGTAGCCCTTGCTCAACTTGCCCATCTCAAAGACGCCCGTGGTGCCGCTTGCAAACTCGGCGATCCACGCGATCCAATCTTCCACGTCCTGCGGTGGACACGGCTGGCCTTCGCGGGTCTGATCCCGCGGCACCAACTGCTTGGCCGCGCTGCACACGGCCTCTATCGGTCCCAGCAGATCCTCGGCAAAATCAATGCGGTGAATGCCCATATCGCCCAGCTCGCCCGACCCAGCGTAGTGCTTGTATTGCCGCCAGCCAATGGCGCACTCCCCCCAGTCTTGTAGACGCTGGAAACGGGCGTGGCGAATCGGCCCGAGGGCCCCGGTCTGCACCAAGTGGCGGATGTAGTTCATGGCCGGCACAAAGCGATAGGTAAAAGCCGTCATGTGGCGACGCCCCGACGCCTTGCCCCGGGCGTATATTTCCCGAGTTTGGGCGAAGTCCATGCCAAGGGGCTTCTCGCACAGCACGTGGCAGCCAGCGTCTAAGGCTTGGACGATCAGCTCGCAGTGATAGACGTTGGGCACGGCGATGCAGACCGCATCCAAGGCCACCGCATCTAAGAGCGCGTCCAGCCGCTCAAAAGCGGCCGCAATGCCCCATTCTGCTTGCCGCTGTTGCCGCAGCGCGTCGTCTGGCTCGCAGATCCCAGCGATTTCGACTCCGGGAATCAGCCGCAGTCCTGGATAGTGTACCCCCGCACAGACGCCACCCGTGCCCACCAGCCCTACGCGCAGTGCTTGTTGGTTCATACGACCTCTTTCATTCGCATTTGCATTTGTCTCTCCGCCTCGGCCAGCTTATCGACGAGTGCGTGCAACCGCGGCAGATCCTCAGCGGCCACGTCCTCGGCAAAAGGCACCACCGGCCCCCCGGCCAGCCCGACCCGCTCCATAGCCGCGTGCAGTGCCGAGCCACTGTAGCGCGCCGCCCGCTCACCGCGCAGATCTTCAAACGGCACCATCTGCCGGCGAATTTCCTCGGCCCCGGCGCGATCTCCGGCCGCAAAGCCTTGCAGGAGCATCAGGCTCATGCCGGGGACGAAATTGGCCATCCCCGAGCTAAACCCAACCGCGCCAGCGGCCATATAGTCGATACAGGGATCCTCGGCCATGCCGCAGACCATGGCCGCGTCCTCCCCAGCACCGGCGACGATCCGCCGGAACGCCTCCAAGTCGTCAACGGCGTATTTAAGCCCCACCACCTCGTCTAACTGACACAGCGCCACTACTTGCTCGACCGGCATGATATCCAACCGGCGCTGATACAGTATGGTGGGCAACTGGGTCTTCTCGGCAATGCCGCGCAGGCCGACGGCAACGCCCCCGGCTGAGGCCGGCCCGACGATGGGCATAATCATCACCCCGGCGACGCCCAACGAGTGCGCAATCCGCCCCATTTCCAGCGCCCGGCCATACCCCGGCCCGATCCCCGGCACCACCAAGGCCTCTCCGGCTGCGGCTTCCACAAAGGCCCCAACAACGGCCTCGTATTCGTCTAAGGTCATATCGTACACCAGCCCGGTGCCGCACGCTGGCATAATAAAATCGACGCCCCGCTCGCAGAGAAAGCGCACATTGCGATCAATCCCCGCTAAGTCAAGGCCCCGTGCCGCGTCGCGGGGCGTGATCGCCACGACCAACACGTTGTGACACTGCTCCTTTTGCAACATCCGCATAGTATGCTCCTTCATCCGCTAGGCCCAAACGGTCTCGGTAGAAGTTGTGGCGTGTTTATTGTATTGCTCTATGTAATCCTCGCGCGGCGGGCTAAAAATGTCGAGAATTCGGGCCGGCCCTTCTTCGACGATACCCCAGTGGACCACGTGCGGCGGAATCAAGAAGGCGTCGCCCGGGCCGGTGACGCGCTCCTCTGACCCAATGCGAAAGCGGAAGCGCCCGGCCAGCACCAACCCGGCCTGCTCGTGTGGGTGGCTGTGCTCGGGCACTTCGCAGCCTTCTTCCATGTCCAAAAACGAAAGCATCAGCCGCTCGCCGGCCACCAAGCCGCTGTTGATCTGGGGAAAAAGCTCCACGGCCGCAAGCTCTGCGGGGTTGATAAAGGGCATAGTCTCCTCCTATTAACTAATGCTTAGTTCTTGGGCAATCGCGGTCGCAACGGCTAGCGGCTGGCTTTCCAGATAGAGCGTATCATAGCTCATATCTAGCTCGCCGGGCCATTCCACTGAACCAGCCACCACGCGTACGGCTCGAAAGGCAGCGCGATTTTGCAGACGGACAAAGACGCCCTTCTGGAGATAGGGTTTCATATTGAATAGCCGCTGCTCGCCGTTCTCAAATACCACTTCCAGTCGGTAATCTTCTAGTGGATGTACCTGTTTAACTTGGGGATTCACATTCGACTCTCCTACTTTAATGGCTCGATCTTGAACACATCTTCGCCGTTTACAGCTAGTTGCCAATTGGCCAATAGTTCCTCGCGATGTATTTCAATCCACGCCTGCACCAATCGAACTTTCCCAGATGGCAGGCTGCCAGCTAACATCTCCCCATCGTCTATACCGAACACCGCCGGCTGGCTTTCCAGCTTTGTCTATTCGACAAAGCTCCGCAACCAAGCATCGCCGCGATAGCGCGGCCACAGCGTGGCGAAGCGGCCGACCATCAGGCCGCTATAGGCCATCCAAGCACCGGCTAATTCCCAATCCAACCAGTATATAAAAACCAACGCCGCCGGCACAAACACCCCCAAAGTGGCCAGCGCCATAGCCTTGAACAGATACCCCATATCGCTAGCGCCGATAAAAATTCCGTCAAAAACGAAGACCACGGCGTTCAACGGTTGCATCAGAGCGATGAGTACGTAGAGCGCACCGACCTGTTCTACGACTTCCCGATGCGGAGTAAACAGCGCGGCAATAGGCTCCAAGGCCGCAAAGTACGCCAAGCCCAACCCCACTCCCAAACCCAAACCCCAGCAGATGATCCGCCAAGCGATCTGCCGGGCCTCGGCAAAGAGGCGTCCTCCTAGACAGCGGCCAACCAAGGTCTCGGCGGCGTGGGCAAAGCCGTCAACGGCAAAGCTGGTCAGCCCCCAGACCTGCAAAATCACGGCGTTGGCCGCCAAGGGTGCTTCGCCCATCCGCGAGACCGTGCCGAGCGTAAAAAAACCGGCAAATTGCAGACAGAGGGTGCGGCCGAAGAGGAAGGCATTGGTCTGTATCAGGCGCTGCATTGTGCGCAGGTCCCACAGCCTTGTAGGCCACTCCCGCAGATAGGAGCGGTAGCCGTTGAGCAATAAAAAAACCCCGGTGGCCAGCGCCGCTGCATTGCCCAGCACAGAAGCCCAAGCCGCCCCTTCGACGCCTAACTTGGGAGCGCCCAACTTGCCGTATATAAGCGCGTAGTCCGCGCCGATGTTGACCAAATTGGCAACGGTCGTAACCCAGAGCGGCGCGATGGCATTGGCGGTCCCAAGGAAAAAGCCGTTGAGCGTCATAACGCTCAGCGCCAAGGGCGCTTCCCACACCCGGATGGCGAAGTAGCGCATGCCCCAGTGCTGGACTTGCGGCGACCCGCCGGCCAACTCAAACCCAATCCGGCTGATCCAGCCGCCGGCCGCCGCGATCCCCATGCCGAGGAAGGCGGCCACAATAAGCGAGCGGTAGAGCACCCCCGCGCTCTGGCGTCGATCCCCGGCCCCGCAGTATTGGGCCACCAAGGCCGTGGTCCCCATCCGCAGAAAGGCCAAGCACCAGAATAGGGCGTTGAAGATCAAACTCGCCGTAGAGACCGCGCCCATAAAGGCCACTTCCGGCAAATGGCCGATCATCGCGGTGTCGGCAATGCCGATCATCGGCGCAGACAGGGCGGTGAGGATATTGGGAACGGCGAGGCCGAGGATCTGGCGGTCGCGTAGGTTCAATCCTCCGCTTCCTCGGGCCGCCAGCGGAACTTTTGCAGATCGATGCGCCGCGCTGTAAAGACAACGCCCTCGCTGGCCAAAAGCTCGTATTGCAACAGATGAAATTTGCTGCCGCTGCGCGGCGAGACCTTGCCTTGGGCATTGATGATGCGGTGCCAAGGCAGGTCCCATTCTTCGGGCATACCCGCCAAGGCAAAGCCCACTTGCCGCGCCCGCCCCGGATAGCCGGCCAAGGTCGCGATCTGCCCGTAGGTAGCCACCTTGCCGTAGGGTACGCGAGCGATGGTCTCGTAGAACGCCCGGCGCATGGTGCTCTCAGCAGTTGGGGGTCGCGGCCTCATCGCCCCCTTCCAAAAAATCTAGGGCCTTAGCGTAGCTGCGCTTCTCCAAGTAGTGGCGCAACTGTGCGGGCGCATCGTTCCAATCCCGGCCGATCTGGTCAATCCGCCGCACGTGAGCCGCCACCGAGTCGGCTTGGCCAGCCCCGATGGCTCCAAACATTTCCTTCAAGGTCGCGTGCAATTCGTCTCGTAGTGCCAATGCCATATCCTCCATTCAGGCCGCCATGATGAGGTAGGAAAGCCACTCGGCGTACGGGTTGCGGATCGCGTAGCGCGTACCCGGGGGCAGGTGGATCATATCTCCTTCCCGGATCTCCTGTGCGCCGTCCTCGGCTTCCAAGACGCCGCTGTTTTCCAGCACGTAATAGACCTGCTCCAGCTCGGCGCAGCACCGCTCAACCGTCTGTCCGCACGGCTGTACGGCCTCGCGGTCGATGCAGCGCAGCCCCTGCGTAAAACCCACCCCCGCCTCGCCGACCAGGCCTAACTGGTGCCAGCGCACCGCGCCCGCGCCGTCGCCCATGGCCGGCACGTCGCACCAGTTGCGGATGGCAAACTCGCCGCCATTGGCCGCGATCTTCTGGCTGATCACGTGGTGTTCGAGCCAGTCCTCACTGGTGTCGTTAAACATCTGGTGGTGGACGCCCGACGGCAGGTACACTGCGTCGCCCTCCTGCACGGGGAAGCGCTCCTGGTCAAAGAGCACGTGGCCGCGGCCCGAGAGCACGTAGTACACCTGCTCGAGGTTTTCGTGCTTGTGGTAATCCGAATTCTTGCGGCCCTGGAGCGCGTGCCGGGCAAAGCCCTGTAGGCGCTCTAGGCAATGGCGCGGATCCGGATCGTCGTCGCCATCGCGGTCGCGCAACCCGCCCCAATGCACGGCGCTCAAATGGGCTATGTTGGGTTGGATGTCGCGCCAATTGACGATGTACACCATGTCTCCTTCCTCCTATGTTTACAGGGCGGCGATTTGGCGCATGCGCGCACCGAGATCAACGAGTTCATCGCGGCTGCCGCCCACTTCGTGAATCAGGGTGGAATCGTATCCCACCGCCCGCAGGGCGGCCATGACCGCCGGCCAGTCTGTGTCCCCTTCGAGCAGGTTGACGAAGCAGTGCTCACTGCGGCGAAAATCCTTAAAATGGACCTTCTTGATGCGCGGCCCCAACTCGCGGATCCAGTGCTCTGGGTAGCCGTAGGCCATCATATTGGCCGTGTCGAGATAGATGCCCACCCACTCGCTGCCGATTTCATCGACGAAAAGCCTAGCTTCGCGCGGGCTGAGCAGGAACTTGTTCCAGACGTTTTCCAAGCCAATGGCCGCCCCCATGTCCTCGGCGAGGGGGACCGTATCGATCAGCGCGTCCCGCAACCCATCCCAAGCCTGCTGATAGGTCCCCTCAACCGCTAGCTGGCCCGGGTGCAAAAGCACCCCATCAACCGCCAGCGCACCAGCGATCTCGAGCGAGCGCCGCAAGCACTTGAGACATCGCTCGCGCTCGCCGGCATCGCGGCTGAGCAGATTGCCGCGCTCTTGGTACCAGACGATGACGCTGCCGATTTCAACGCCAGCGTCCGCGCACTGCTGCCCGACCTGCGCGATCTCGCTGGCACTCATGTTTGGATCCAAGTCCTTGCCCTCGGCAAAGACCAACTCCACGGCTTGGTAGCCAGCGTCCGCGCACAACCGCAGCGTGTCCGCCAGCGACACGTCTCCTAAGACGATTTGGGTAATCCCTATTTTCATAAAAACCTCCTGGGATACTGACGTTTTGAAACGTCAGAGGGATAAGGATTCAACGGACGACGGGCGGGCAACGCACCCGGCGTTGTTCGTCCCGGAGTCGGTTGAAAAAGGTTGCCGGTGTGAATACTTGTTCGTACTTCTTTTTTTAGGTTGAGCACCCAACCTTCAGATCCCAGAGCGTTCCACCGACTCCGGGCCGGGTCCACGCAACCGTACCGTTGCCTCTGTTCCTGCTGGCGTTCGCGTTCTGGTAGGTATCCGCACACCGGACGGTGCTGCGGCCGGATACCGAGGAGGCGTTTGGAAACGGCGACGGTTTTCAAGCCCAGCAGCCAGTACGGTGGTAATGCGTCTCGTATACTCCTCTCACTCGCTGAATACCGAGTCGCGGCGGAAGAGCGGGAGAGGGTAAAGCCGACTTCTTTAGAGGTCGGTGGCATTACTATAGTACCTCCCCTTGGACAGAAAGTTACGACCCAGCCCGCTGGCCTTCCACACCCGTTTGAAGCCCGGACGCAAAATCGCTACGTTTGTCCTCCTAACTTCAACTTAATAGGAGGCCATCATGGCAGAAACAATCGGGTTTGTCGGCGTCGGGCGCATGGGTTCCAACATGGCCCGCAACCTCGCGGACAAAGGCTTCAACATCTCGGCCGTATTCGACGCTAGTGCCGACGCCGCCCAAGTTCTAGCCGCAGAGCTCAGCTGCGCCGCCCCCCAAACCTTAGCCGCGGTTACGGCCCAATCGGACGTGGTCATCACCGTGGTGACCGACGACGACGCAATGCGCTCAATCTTCGCCACTTCCGGCGACTCACTGCTCACCGATGCCAAAGGCACGACCTTTATCAACTGCGCCACCATCTCGCCGGCCGTCCACGTAGAGGTCGAAGAGCGCACCGCCGCAGTCGGTGCCTCCTCGCTCGAAGGCTGCATGGCCTCTAGTATCACCCAAGCCCGCGAGGGCACCCTGTACCTAATGTGTGGCGGCAAGCGCAGCGTCTTTGACCAAGTGCATCCCATCCTCGACGCCCTGAGCGTTGATTTGCGGTACATTGGCCCGGCCGGCCAAGCGGCCCAAGTCAAGGCCCTCGTCAACATGGTCATGAACATCAACACAGCCGGGCTAGCCGAGGGGTTGGGGCTAGGGCAAGCCCTCGGACTGAACCTAGAAATGCTGATGAAGGTCTTTTCTCAGACTGGCGCGAACTCACGGGTACTGGAAACCGACGGCGAGGACATGACCATCCGCGACCACGAGTGCTATTTCTCCGCCGACCACGCGGCTAAAGATTCCGGCATCGCCCTTGAACTGGCGCAACAGGCCGGACTCAGCCTGCCGCTGGCGCAAGCGACCAAGGATCAATACGAAAAAATGAAAACGCTGGGCCTCGGCGATCTCGACAAGTCGGGCATTGCCGAGTTGACCTTTCCCGGCCGCAAAGGCTCCACGCAGTAGCTACTTTCCGAGGGGGCGGGTCGCCGCAGACCTGCCCCTTTCCTCGCTAGATTCGCCCGTGCCGGATGTCCACCATCCGCCGCGTCAGTTCAAACCGCAGCGCTTCCCCGCGGAAAAACCGCACGAACTCATCGACCATCACCGAGAAATAGCGGCCAAAGGTCTCGGGCGCATACCAAGCTATATGGGGGCTGACAAAGACGTTGGGCAGGTGGCGCAGGAGGCTGTCTTTGGGCAGCGGCTCTGGGTCGAAGACATCGAGTCCGGCGATTAGCTCGCCCCGCGCCAGCCGCTGCGTCAGTTCCCCGTAATCCACGACCGGCCCGCGACAGCAATTGATCAGGATGCGACCGCAGCCCAGCAAATCGAGCTCCCGCGCCCCGATCATTTTTTCGGTCTTAGGCGTGTGTGGGACTTGAACGACGAGGATGTCGGCGTGTTGCAATACCTCGTCGAGCGAGCCGCGCACAATGCCCAGCTCAGCGGCCACTTCCTCGGGCAAATACGGGTCGGCGACGCGCAGGTCCACCCGAAAGGGGCTCGGCCTCTCCCACCGAATGAGGTCACTCATGCATCGCCAACCAATCAACTGCGGCTTGCCGCCGCGCCTGCGGCGTCTCTGCGTCCGCTGGCAAGCGGTGCAATTCCCAAGCGATCTCGTGCGTCAAGGTCTCGCCCACCTGCAAATAGACCCAAGGGCTTAACAATTCTAGTTCGGTGTAATCCGGGCAGGTATAGACCTCGGCACTCAGGCCCCCGTCCGGGTAGCGCTGGGTCGCATCGCGGCGAAAGAACTCGGCCATGACCACGTCGCCGACAATGCCGGCCAGCCAGCGATCCGAGTCCGCTCCGGTCTTCTGCGCCTCCACCGGGTCGGGCACGAAAATGCCAATGTCGCCCTCGATGGTGAAGTTGCGCATGGCCGCGCCCTCGGCAAAGCCAAAGGGATGGTAGCGCAGATCGAAGTGGCTGTGCGGGTTGAGCGGATAGAGGGTCTGCTCGGGCGGCCGGATTTGGGTGACGTTCCATATTGTGTAGCGCAACGGCTCAACCTTGGCGGCCACCAGCTTTTCGATCCGCTGGTGAATCTCCACGCGCGTACCCCGTTCCGCCAAGCGAATTTCGCGTACGCTGCGCGCCCCATTGTACTCGCTCACCGGGCTGGTGATCACCACTCCCCCGGGCAGCAACTCAACCTCGTGTACCGCGCCATCGAAAGCGTGGTCGGGCGGCCAAGAGTGGCCGTTGATTTTGACAAAATCGCTCTGCTGGTTGGGCCAGACCTTGTCGCCGCCAAAATTGGTCCACGCGTACTGGCCTTCCTCATCGACATTGGGCTGGCCGCCGGGCAGCACCTGACCGTGAAGCTCGGGATCGGACCAGAGAATGTTTTCGCCCCCGACAAACCCGTAGTGCATGATGCGACCAATGGCCGGCACCACGACTACGCGCACATCGGGATTGGCAATTTCAATCGAGTTTGCCCAACCCTCGTATTCGATTTTCTCGACTGTGACCTCGGCCATAGCGGGCGCGACCAGCGCCAGTACCCACCCAACAGTCCATTGTAACCTGCACATATTCGCTCTCCACTGATTGTGATTAATAGTCAGTCCACAACCTCATCTAAGCGCCGAAACGCCGCCGCCCTTGAGGGCGCGGGCGACTTCCTTTTCGACCTCGTCTCGCGTGACCATGGTGGTGTCGCCGATGCACTCCTGCACCAAGATGCCGTGGGCAGCCCCCCACTGCACCGCGTCGGCGGCCCCCCGACCGTCGAGCAGGGCCGCGATCACGCCCGAGGCAAAGGAATCGCCGCCGCCGGTGCGATCGGCGATTTCGATGTTTTCGCGCACGGCCGCCTCGTAGATTGCGTCCTCCTCCACGTCGAAGAGCACGGCCCCCCAGTTGATGCGGTCGGCCGTCAGCGCACCGCGCAACTGCGTGCCGATGTACTTGAGGTTCGGATAGTCCTCGGCGACTTGGCGCAGCGTCTTGGTGTAGATGGTCAACCACTGATCAAAGCTGGCGTCCTTGGCCACCTTTTCGGTCTCGTAGCCCAGCGCGTCGTCAAAGTCGTCTTGGTTGCCGACGAGGAACTCAACGTGCGGCACAATAGCGCGATTGATCTGGCGGGCGCGCTCCCTGTCCGGCTCAACCTTGGAGCGGTAGTTGAGGTCAAAGGAGCGGCCCGCGCCGTGCTCGCCGGCCTTCTGCATGGCCTCTAGCGCCAGCGCGGCCGTCTTCTCCGCGAGTAAGGTGTAAATCCCGCCGGTGCTAAACCACCGCGTACCCAACGCGCCGAAGAGGTGATCCCAGTCCACGTCGCCCGGCCCTATCTCGCGCACCGGGGTATGGGCGCGATAGTATTCGGTCACCGAAGGCAACAGGCCCTTGCCGGCCCAAGTGAAGTTGATTCCGTTGTGCAAAGTCCCCTTGGCGTCGGTGCTGAATTGGCCCTTGCCACCGTTGTCAAACCAGATGATGTGCCCGGTGTCCAGCCCGGCTTCGCGCAGTTGGTTTTCGATGTTGCGGCCGACCCCGTCGTCCACGAGGGCCGTGATGACAGCGGCGCGCAAGCCGAAGCAATAGCTCAAGCCCTCGACGACATTGGTCTCGCCGCCCCCGTGCCATATCCGGGCGGTGCGCGCCCGAGCCGTGGGCACTTGGCCGGGATCGAGGCGCATGAGCACTTCGCCCAAGGCGATGGCGTCGTAGTGGGTTTGGTCTGCTGATTTGAGTTGGATGGTCATGTTGCTTGCTTTCTCCTTGTGTTGTTGAAGTTATCGCAGGTTGCCCAACGCACAGAGCCGTTCGACAAAATAACGGGCACTAGGGCAATTGGCGTGTCGGGCGGCTCGTCTGACATCAAACCCGTGCTGGCGAATGAACTTTCTCGAAAAACGAACTTTTGTTCCCGGCCCACTACCCCTTTTGCGGCCGAGTTCCTTCAGCCGATCCCAAGGCATTCCAGCCAACGTTTCCGGGGCAGCCTCATAGAAAGTGTCGTCGCCCAACCAGCGGCGCATCGCCTCCGTATCGGCGAGGAACCAAGATTCCATCGCCTTCCTTGCAATTGCGATCAAATCAATGCCTTGGGAACCAATGATTTTCTTGCGCTTTTGCACACACGGAGCACAGGTCTCGGGATCGAGGTCAGCCAGTACAACCACCTTGTTTGGATTGGCCCTCGTCCTGAGATTCTTGATGAAAGCTCCGATATTACGGCTGCACATATTACCGCCCCCAGCGGCATCAACCACTAGGTCAATCACTTCCAAGTTGCAATCCTCGCGTAGCCATTTCCGCAACAATTCGCTTTCGACTAGCCGCTTTTCTGAAGCCCCTTCCACCACGAACCTCACAGTCACCATGGCAATCCCCCAGCTAAAAGGTTCGAAAGCCACGCTTCGTCGAGACCCAACGGAGCAAGGTCCTCTTGGGAGATGTTCCCGGCATCGGCTGGCTTCATTATAGTGCGGCCTTCAACCTTATCTACGAGAATGAATTCGCCGAGATTAAGTGCCCGAACAACGGACTCGCTATGCGTGGTCAACCAGATGGGACTTTCAGGCGCAGCCTGCTGCCGCATCAAATCTATCAGTTCGTAGATGGCCTTGGGATGCAGCCCTCTTTCCGGCTCCTCAATCAATGTCATTCCGCAACCTGAAGGCGCGTCGAGTGCGGCGACCAGTAAACAGAGCGCGTACATCGTCCCGTCTGAAACTAGATGGGCTGGGAACGGTTTCTCAATCCCTTCCTCCTTGAATCGCAGAGCAGTTCTGCCGTCTAGCCTCTGCTGTTCAGTCTGGATCTTCTCGATCCCTGGGACAATCATTTCCATCCAGTCCTGAATTTCTTCGCGTATCGCTTCATCGCCCTCTAAACGATGCAAGACACTCGCCAGATTGTTTCCCTTGCTTCTTAATTGCGTTGAATCAAAGTCAGATTTATCCGGCTCCTTTGCGCCCGTAGGATCAATCCTATACACATGCAAATTTCTCAGGAGTTTAGTAAGCGGATGATTTCGATGCTCAAGCGATAGATTCGAATAGATGCGGTCCTCGCTTACAACGGGCCGTTCTTCGGCGTAGATCGCTCCCTTGCCCCCAGTTTGCTCCTCATTGAGCTCCAAGCATTCTCTGATGCCGGGTTCGCTGTCGAGGTGGTCAATGCTCAACGAATAGCAGATTTCCCGTTGTTCCAAAAGATCGCATTCGATCTCAAAGCTAAACTTCTTGGAATCTGCTCCCGCGCGTTTTTTTGAATAGATATTTGCAAAACCCCCGTGCTCGCGCAGCGCGATTTCAAGCCCGCCACGCACAAAGAGGCCGACAAAATCCAGCGCATCAAAGAAATTGCTCTTGCCCGAGCCATTCGCTCCCGCGAATACCGAAAAAGGAGCAAGTCCCTTTACTTCCAAAGAGTCAATGCTCTTGAAGTTTTCGATCTTCAATCTGCGAATGGTTTTCTCGCTCATGGCTGCACCCGCACTCGGCTCTCTTTTACGAGGGACTTCTCCAGCGCCTCCAGCACCGCCACCGGCCCCAGCATGGTCTGCGCGGTCTCGTCGGTTTTGCCCGTGCGGAACATGGCGCAAAAATCGCGAATGCCGCTCAGATACGGGCTCTCGTCAAATGAGATCGGCGCGTCAATGCGGCCCTTTGCGCCGATGGCACTCAAGTGGAAGCCTAAGGCCGCGCCCCCCACCAAATTCAGGGTGGCTACGCAGCCGTCGCGGTACGTGAGAGTAGCCGTGTGGTTGGCACCTGCCCCGCGATGGACCTCGGCCCAGCATATATCCGGGCCGAGCAGGCGCAGCACCATATCCACTTGGTGAATGCCATAAAAAAAGACCCCGCCCCACTTCGCCTTGATGTCGCAGGGGCCAGTGGAGACCAACGCCTGAATGGGGCCGAGCTGGCCCATCTTTTGGGCAAAGGCCCGGTAAGCAGCCTGTTTGGGCAGCGTGGAAAAGGAGCAGACCGGCACACCTAACTCCTCAGCCCGCGCCAAAAAGCACTTCCCCTCGGCCAAGCGGTAGCAAAACGGCTTGTCGATAAAAAGCGGGATCTTGGCCTCCAGCAGCGGCCGGGCCGCCGGCAGGTGCTCCTTGCCGTGGCGGTGATCCACTACCGCTGCATCGACTTGGCCGATCAACGCTTCGGGTGCTCGGACCATGTGCGGGATTTGACCGGCCGCGGCCGCGGCTTGCGCGTATTGGGCAGTCTCGCCCCACACATGGGTCACCCGCACTCCCTGCACCCTTTTTTCGACGTTGAGTACCTTGGCGATGGCTGCTGTGTGGCTGTTTTCCGCCCCGACGATGCCGATGGTCAGCACCTTATGCCTCCCCAAACGGCCACAGCTTCAACACCGTCTTGCCCAGCACCCACTCCAGATCCTCCGGCGCGATGAACTTCATCTCGTCGCGCACCACCGTCAGGGGTTGGGCGTATTCGGCCCTCGACAGACACACTGGCCAATCCGTGCCCCACATGATGCGCTGCGGCCCAAAGGTCTGATACACTTCCTCGACCATCTCGTGCGTATCGGCCCAAGGGTAGCCCTGCTTGGACAGCGACCATGTGTGGCTGATCTTGACGTACACGCGGGGGTAACGGGCCATATCCATTAGCAATTGCCGCTCCTGCGGGTTGTCGGGATGGGCACTGGCCATGTGGTCGATGCAGCAATCCACCTCCGGGTAGCGGTCGAGAATCCGCGCCAAATCCGGCAGCCGGCTCGTCCCGGTCAAGATCAACATCGGGATCCCCAAATCCTGAGCGCGCCCGAAAATCGGGTCCATCCCCGGCCCCTTAAACCAATCGCCGCTCGCATCCCGCGACGGCGAGAGCCGCATCCCGTGCAGGCCGTGCTCTTCCGTCCACATGGACATGTGATCGGCCGCGGCCGGGTCTTGGGGATTGATGCGCCCCACGGCCATGAAGCGGTCAGGATATTGCTCGATGACGTGGGCGACATAGCTATTGTCCCAGCGGTAGTGAATCACCTGCACCAGCACGGTCTTTTCCACCCCGTTGGCGTCCATCAGCGCCAGTAGGTCTTCGGCCGTGTGGTCTTCGGCGGGCGGATTGGGGTTTTCCGCTGGCCAGGGAAAGGCCGGATCGTTGATCCATACGTGTACATGAGGGTCGATGATGCGCATGAAGGGTTCCTTTCTGCGAAATGGTTGGCGATAAAATGCTAAAAAGGGCCGGGGGCGTCCAGCACGGCACTGCTTGCGAGTCCGCGTCCAGCCGCCTAGATTGACCGGCACCTTTCTTCACCTGCGGCCCACAGGAGACCTGTCTTGTTCGACTTGATCATTTGCAACGGCACCATCATCAACGGCACCCGCGCCAACCGCTATCCCGCGGATGTCGGCCTGCGCGGCGACCGCATCGCGGCCATCGGCGACCTCGGCAACAGCGAATCCCAGCACAGCATTGACGCCCAAGGCAAAATCGTCGCCCCGGGCTTTGTCGACGTTCACAACCACTCCGACGGCTGGCTCTTGCAGCAGCCCAACTTCCTCCCCAAGACCCTCCAAGGCTTTACCACCGAAGTCCTCATGGCCGACGGCATTTCCTACGCCCCGCTCGACGCGCCCACCCGCGCCCACTGGCTCTACTACATGCGCGCCCTCAACGGCCTGATGCAAAGCCACTACTCAGGCTGGGAGAGCCTCGCCGATTACATGCAGGTACTCGACAGCCGCACCGCGCAAAACACCATCACCCACCTCCCCTACGCCCACCTGCGGGCCATGGCCTGCGGCTGGGATCGCCGCGTCCCCGACGACGTGCAAATGGAAGAGATTCTCGCCGGGGTCGAGCGCGGCATGGCCGAAGGCGCGGTCGGCCTTTCGACCGGCCTCGACTACATTGCCGAATGCTTTGCCACCACCGACGAACTCGTCGAAGCCTGCACCGCCATGGCGGCCCAACAGGGCCTTTATGCCACCCATGTGCGCTACAAAAAGGGCACCCTCGCCGGGGTGCAGGAGGCCGTCGAAATCGGCCGGCGTGCCGGCGTCCCGGTTCACATTTCCCACTTCAAGGGCACCTCGCCCGAGCAGATCGACGAGCTGCTGTCGTACGTGGATCAAGTCGCCGTTCACGAGGTCGATTTCAGTTTTGACGTCTATCCCTACCTGCCCGGCTCGACCATGCTCAACTTCATGTTGCCCTATGAGGTGTGGGAGGACGGTCCGTTGGGTGCCTTGCCCAAACTCAACGATCCCGCGCTGCGCCGCCGCTTCGCCCGCGTCCTCGACCGCTACCCCAACCCCCTCGACCGGATGACCATTGCTTGGCTGCCCGGGCGGGACAACGCCGGCTTTATCGGCCGCACCTTAGACGAATACGTGCAACAGGCCGGCGCATCCCCGGCCGACGCGCTCTGCGACCTGTTGATCGAGGAAAACTTGGCGGTCCTCCTCGTCTTCCACCACGGCGACGACGCCTTGGTGCATCCCTTCCTGTCGCACGACAAATACATGATGGGCAGCGATGGGATTTACTTCCCCGACGGCGCGGTTCACCCGCGTTTATACGGATCGGCCGCGCGCCTGTTGGGCCCTTGCGTACGCGACCACCAGCTCTTCTCGCTCGAAGACGCGGTGTACAAGCTGAGCGCTCACCCGGCATCGCGGTTTGGCCTGACGCAACGGGGGCAAATCGCCGAGGGCTTCTACGCGGACTTGGTCGTCTTTGACGCGGCGACTGTTGCGGATCGCGCTACGTACGCCGACCCCCATCAGTATTCGGTCGGGGTCGAGCACGTCCTCGTCAACGGGGTTCCCATCGTCCGCAATGGAGGCGCGGTCGAGGGCTTGGGGCCGCGCTGGCCGGGCCGCTATCTCAAGTTCAGGGCCTGATTAGTACTTGCTCATCGGCCCGCCGTTCCAACACTCGGCCGTCTCGCCCTTGGAGTTGAGGAGCGTGGCCGAGTGCTTGCCCAGCGCGACCCATACCGTCTTACCAACGTAGAGCCAGCACCAAGAACAATGCTCTTTGGGGTCGAGCAACCAGACGCTCCCGTCCGGCAACCGCACCAACAGGTGCCCTTCGGCAAAGCGGCGCATCAGGTGCGCCTCCACATAGCCACCCTCAGCCAAAAGCTGCGCGGCTTTGGGCGAAGGTTGCGGGGTGGCGATCAGCGCACATCCTCCGATTAACACGGCGCAGACGACCGCTCCACGAATCTTATGTATTGTGGCGAGCGCTGACATTTTCTTCTCTTGCTTTGGCTTGACGCTGTTTTATTCGCTTCGTTAGGTATTTAGAATGAATAGACAACAAGCGGAGAGGCTTCTACAGATAGCTGTAGGCAACCCTGATGCGCGGTTCAGGGCTGGGCAGTGGGAGGCTATTGATGCCGTGTCGAATTGGAGAGCCAAGCTGCTCCTAGTGCAACGGACGGGTTGGGGTAAGAGTGCCGTGTACTTCGTCGCCACGAGAATCTTCCGCAACGCAGGTCGCGGCCCAACCATCATCGTATCGCCGCTGCTAGCCCTGATGCGAAATCAGGTTGAGGCGGCGCAGCGACTCGGGATACGCGCTGCATCGATCGACTCGTCCAATCGCGCTGACTGGGACGACATCATCACGGACGTGCTTAACGATCAGATCGACGCCTTGCTGATAACGCCCGAACGGCTCGCCAACGAAGACTTTCGCCAGAGCGTACTGATGAAAATTGCAGATCGTATCGGTCTGCTCGTTGTGGACGAGGCACATTGCATCTCCGACTGGGGCCATGACTTCCGGCCCGACTACCGGCGCTTGACCAACGTGCTGAGAATGCTTCCGCGCAACATGCCGGTCCTCGGCACGACCGCAACTGCCAATGACCGGGTGATTGGCGATATTAAGACGCAGCTAGCTGATTTCCAAATCCAGCGTGGTCCCCTCTCGCGTCACTCGCTTTCGCTCCAAACCATAAGGCTTGACAGTCAAGCCTCGCGCTTGGCTTGGCTTGCCCAATCAATTCCGCAGATCCCTAGCAGTGGCATAGTGTACGTACTGACCAAACGCGACGCCGAACAGGTTGCCGCTTGGCTGTCTCGGCAGGGCATTTCAGCTCGGTCCTACCACGCAGCCGTCTACCACAATAAACGCCGGCGGCTGGAAAACATGCTGCTGAACAACAAGATCAAGGTCTTGGTCGCCACCACAGCCTTAGGTATGGGATACGACAAGCCGGACCTCAGCTTCGTCATCCACTATCAGGCTCCTAGTTCCGTCGTCGCCTACTATCAGCAGGTGGGCAGAGCCGGCCGGGCCATCCCTAGTGCCGTTGGGATCCTGCTCGCGGGAAAGGAAGACGAGCAGATTCACGAGTACTTCCGGCGGACGGCCTTTCCACCAGAACATGCGGTTGCGGCGGTACTCGATGCATTGGAAGAATCTGACGGTAAGTCCATCAATGAACTACAGAACCAGCTAAACATGCGCCAGAGCCAGATTGAGCAGGTCCTGAAGGTCCTCAGCGTCGAAGTCCCTTCACCTTTCATAAAGGTCGGTTCAAAATGGCACCGCACCGCGGCCGAATTCGAGTTGGACAGGGAGCGCATTCATCGACTTTCTGGCCAGAGAGAACGCGAGTGGCAAGAGTTTCAGGAGTACGTCGATACCGACGACTGCTTCATGGAATACCTCGGACGCATGCTGGACGATCCCGCAGGCGAGAGATGCGGCAAGTGCGCGAACTGCATGGAAAAGCCCGTGATCGCAACCACAGTTGAGCACCCACTGGAGGTAGAAGCGGTCCGCTTTCTGCGCCGATCGGAACTGCCGTTCGAGCCGAGAGCGAGAATTTCCAAAGGGACACTGCCGACTTACGGGTTCCCAAATGACCGCTTAGTACCGGAGCTGCAGGCGTCGGAGGGGCGAATTCTGTCGCAGTGGGGAGATGCTGGCTGGGGTGCGGTCGTCGCCGAAGACAAGGAATCTGGGCACTTCCGAGACGAGCTCGTCCGCGCAGTGGCTGAAATGATCCGAGAGCGATGGCAGCCAGACCCGCCTGCAAAATGGGTTACTTGCGTTCCATCGCTTCGGTGCCCGGCCTTGGTTCCTGATTTTGCACGACGCTTGGCATCTACGCTCCAGCTTCCATTCTGCGATGTGATCCAGAAAGTACGAGACTGCCCGCCGCAGAAACAGCAGGAGAACACCTTCCATCAGTGCCGAAATCTCGACGGCGCATTCAAAGTCGTCGACAGCGTTTCGGCTTCGCCCGTCCTACTCATCGACGATGTAATCGATTCACGCTGGACGATGACTGTTCTGGCCGCCCTCCTACAGCACTCTGGAAGCGGCTTGGTTTATCCCGTAGGGCTGGCATCAGCGAGCTCAGGAGGTTGAAATGGCTACATCTGGCAACAGCGATGCGGTGCTGCTCCTGACGGCGCACCTTTCCGGCTCTGATGACAATGGAGCGAAACCTTTAACGACGAAAGAATGGTGGACATTTGATAATTGGCTCAAGGAGCGGAATGTAACCCTAGAATACCTCTTAGAGAATGTGGATGAAGTCTTGGGAGGCAGGTCCGACCCTAGGGGAACTATGGAGAGGATTAAAAGGCTTTTAGACCGCGGAAGTGCCTTGGGGCTTGCTAAGGATAGGTGGAAGCAAGCGGGCTTATGGTGGTTGACGAGGGCCGACGAGGATTATCCGGCTCGCCTGAAGAAGCGCCTCGGCCAAGCATCCCCTGCGGTGCTGTACGGCTGTGGTCGCCAAACGCTGCTGCGCTCTAAAGGAATCGCGGTCGTCGGCTCTCGCGCAGCCTCGGATCGCGATCTTTCTTGGACTCGATTGTTCGGCGAAGCTGTGGCTGATGCCGGTTACTCCGTCGTATCGGGCGGAGCGCGGGGGGTTGATCAAGCCGCAATGTTCGGGGCACTGGACAAGGGAGGCACTGTTATCGGCATTCTTGCGGACAGCCTGTTGCGCGCGTCGTCAAGCAAGATGTACCGCTCCCATCTGCGGTCTCAGGAGCTGGTGCTGATCTCGCCGTTCCATCCCGAAGCAGCTTTCACCGTCGGCAGGGCCATGCAAAGGAACAAGTACATCTACTGCCTGTCCGACAAAGCGTTAGTTGTTCATTCCGGTATAAAGGGTGGTACTTGGGAAGGTGCCATTGAGAACATGAAGAGACAATGGGTGGTCCCTATCTGGGTTCGCCAAGATAGCGATAATTCTCCTGGCAATGCGGCCCTCTCAAGCGTCCAGCAGACACAAGGTCCTCCGCAGGAAGTAATCCGGCAGATTATAGAAGGCGACTCCTTACACACTGAAGTAGAGACCGCTTCTTCTGGTGCAGGAAACGTCTCGGAACAACCCGAGTACACCAAGCCGCAGGAGCAAAGTTCTGACCTATACGAGCACTTCATTCAGTCGCTCCGCGAACGACTTGCCAACGGGGCTAGCAAAAAATCGCAGTTGGAAAGCCACTATGGCCTAGTGAAGAAGCAGTTCGACGCTTGGATGAAGAGAGCTGTCGAGGAAAAAGCCGTCACCAAGGACTCGAAGCCGGGGGTCCTTTATAGTTTGAACCAACAGTTTGATCGTATTAGCCCGCAGGAGCCATCTGGCAACGCTGACCTATACGAGCACTTCATTCAGTCGCTCCGCGAACGACTTGCCAACGGGGCCATCAAAGAATCACAGTTGAAGAAACACTATGGCCTAGTGAAGTCGCAGTTCGACGCTTGGATGAAGAAGGCTATTGAGGAAAAAGCCGTCACCAAGGACTCGAAGCCGGGGGTCCTTTATAGTTTGAACCAACAGACCGAGCACGCCAGTTCGCAGGAGCAAAGTTCTGACCTATACGAGCACTTCATTCAGTCGCTCCGCGAACGACTTGCTAACGAGTTTCTTAAAAAATCAGAACTGGAAAGCCACTATGGCCTTGTGAAGTCGCAGTTCGACGCTTGGATAAAGAGGGCTATTGAGGAAAAAGTGATCATTAAGAAGAAGTCGAATCCAGCAGTGCTTAGTTTGAACCAACAGACCGAATTGATTTAGAAGGCAAATATCGTCGGGTGTGCGGTACACCGCTGCGGTGCGTTGGTGGGGTCACGTTCCCGCCCGCAGCCAGTTGTAGCGATCATTGGGCGCAGCTTGACGCTATTTGTAATCTCGTCAACCTTTAGTAAGCTAAAGATAACCACGCCCGAGATAATAGTATGACCCAAGCAGATGCACACACCGACTACGAGCGATTGTTGCTGGTCTATCTCCACGACCCGGTCGACAAGGCTCTCGACATCCGCGGACACGAGGCCCGCGCCACCCGCTACGCTTCGCACGCCCGCGGCTGGGACGCGACCCGCCGAGAAATCAAGCATTCAGCTCAGCTAGCAGACCAACTCGCCGCCATCGCCGAGCGCATCCCCATGCCGACCGCAGGACCCAAGGGAGCGCGCGCCGTCGGCCCGGAAGACGGGCGGATCGAAGTGCGGCATCCGGTCAGCGCACAAACAGACATGCTGGAGGGGCTGGCCCTCGACGAGAACCGCGTGGCAGAGGTGATTGACCGCATCGTCGCCGGTCTGCCCGACGACCCGCGGACGCGCTTTCTCGCGCTCTGGCGGCTGCTGCCCGAACGGCTTGCCCCACAGATCGCTCGGCTGCCGGCCGACACCCGCGTACCCGACCACACGCTGATTCAACACGCAGACATCACAAGCGGCATCTGGGCCAGTACAGAGACACGCGGCCATGCGTACCTATCGCTCTCGCTCGGCCCGGTGCAGACGTTTATCGAAGCGGCCCGCAGCGTGCGCGATTTGTGGTCGGGCAGCGCCATTCTGTCGTGGCTGACGTTCCAAGGCATCGGCCCGGTGCTCAACGCACTCGGGCCGACTGCGCTCGTCTATCCAGCCCTGCGCGGCAATCCGCTGATGGACCTGTGGCTGCGCGAGCAGGACGGGCTAGAGGACCGAGTACCAGTACCGTCGAAAACATTGCGCCGGGCCCCGTCCATCCCCAACCGCTTTGTCGCTCTCGTACCCTATGGGCCGGACGGTTCCCATGCCAAAGCCATGGCGCAAGCCTGTGCCAAAGCGGTCCGTGCGGCTTGGCAATGCCTTGCAGACGAGGTGCATCGCTCCCTCGATGGGAAATTCTCGGCAATCAACCCTGATTGGGCACGGCACTGGCAAGAGCAAGTGAATGGCTTCTTCGACGTCAAAACCTCCATTCTACACGAGCGAGACCTGCGCGATGAACAGCTAGCCCGTCTGATCGGCGGCAAGGACTCATTCGACGAAGTGTGGTGTGAGGCCGCCAAGGTGCGTAGACTGGCCGACGCGATTCCACGCAACGAGCGTCCGGGCTACGACCAGCATTCAGCCGGCCGCTGGCAAGCCCAACTCGAAGCATCGGCGCGGCTGATGGAAGCCCAGCGTTCTATCCGCCACGTGCCGACTATTGAGGTCGAGACACCCACTCCGCCCAAGTGCAGCCTGCTCGGCTCCTACGAGCAGATGGGGCCGGCCGCTCTCAGTGATTCCCGAGACTTCTGGGACGAGGCTGCCAAGGCAGTCTCGGTAGCCGGCGTCCGCCTGCGAAAACGCGAGCGTTTTTCCGCGGTCGCCTTGTGCAAGCGGTTTGCCGCACCGGCGTTCTTCGTCCGCCAATTAAAGCTCAATCAGCGTGCCTTGCGCTTCCCGGATACGGCGACAGTAGCAGCGGCCGCATGGCTGGCCGCGGAGGGAATCAACCCGGACGATATCCGGTGTGAACACAACGACTGGAACGGCCGCTGGCTTCACCAAAAACACCAAAACGATGTGGAGGATGGCGACCAACCTCCGCCGGAGGGAGTTTGGCAGAAAATCAAGGCCGCACGTAAGGAGAATCCACCGCCCGCTTACTACGCGATTCTGGCGATGGACGCGGACGACATGGGCCAGTGGCTCAAGGGCGATCATGCGCCCAAGGTGCGCGAGGTCCTGCACCCGAAAATGGTCCGTTACTACGAGCAGCTTGGCGACGAGGCCACGGCCGGCCTTGAGGCCCGGCGGCCCGTTGGCCCGGCCCTGCACGCCTCAATCAGCGAAGCTCTCAACAATTTCGCCAGCCACATCGCCCCCGGCATTGTAGAGAACGACAAGGGCACGATGATCTACTCAGGCGGCGACGATGTCTTGGCCCTGCTGCCGGCGCGCCGGGCGGTCGCTTGTGCGGCAGAGTTGTGCCGCGCCTTCCGCGGCGAGGACAAAGGCCCGCCCGGCTATATAGAGCGAGACGGGCACCAACTGCTGACCATGGGCGCGAAGGCCACCCTATCGGCCGGCATTGCCTTTGTACACTACAAGGAGGATTTGCGCTTGGCACTCCAAGCGGCCCGCGACGCGGAAAAAACCGCTAAGAAAAACGGCAAGAATCAGCTTGCACTTTGCTTTATGCGCCGTTCCGGCGAGCACTCCAAGGCTGGTCTGTCGTGGGAACATGGGCCGTGGTTCCAAAAGATGATTGCCATCTTCGCCGATGGGGCCACCGCCCGCTGGACCTATCGCCTGCGCCAAGAACTGCCGACCTTGCAGGGCAGCAACATTTCCGCCGGAGCTGTTGCTGCCGAGATACGACGGCTCGTGGATCGGACCAAAGACGACAAGGCCTCCGGTTCAACTGGTCCTACAGGCGAAGACGCGGAGCGCTGGTGGCAGGCTTTTTCTCAAGCAGGGCGACAACGTGGAGATCTTCTCAAGGACTTCACCCTACTGTGCCAAGGGGCGTCGTTCGTAGCGCGAGGTCGCGATGAAGGACGGTAATACCCTACTCCAGCTATCGCTTGAGCCGGTTGACGGCCTCTTCTTCCGCGATGCGCGGCCATTTGAGCAGGCCAGCCGGGCACAGTCCGGCCTGCCCATGCCGCAGACCCTCGCCGGTGCCGTGCGTAGCCTGCTGCTGGAGCGGCACGGGGTGGATTTCGTCCGGCTGGGAGAACGGATGCAAACCGGCGCTTCCTTTGCCGAAGCTCTGACCGAGCTTGGCCCGGAGGTTGCAGCCGTGGCCTCGGTGCAGGTACGCGGCCCTTGGTTCACCTTGAATGGCGAGGTACTGATGCCGACGCCGGCCACCCTCAAACGAAAAAAGAAAACCGCAAAGCTCGTGCGGCTTGACCCGCTCAAAGTGCCGCTGCCGGGTTGGCGGCCCGAAGTGCCGGGGATGCTGCCGTTGTGGCGGCGCGGCCGGGAAACCGCAGAGCCCGCCGATGATTTCCTCAAACTGTCCGGTTTGCATCGCTTCCTCAACGGCGGTACGCCAAAACCGGACGAATTGGTGCCGACAAACGACTTGTACGATTTCGACGACCGCACCGGCATTGGCATCGATCCGAGCCGCAACGCCGCGGCCGAAGGTTTCATTTATGGCATCAGGATGCTGGTCCTGAAATCTGAGGCTGGCTTGTACGCTGAACTGAGCGGTCCTGAGGCCGCGCTAGTGCCGATCGCGGCCGAACCCGGGCTGATGCGTTTGGGCGGCGAAGGCCGGCACGTCGCGGTCCGCACGGTTGAGCGGCCGGTCAACTGGCCGCAGATACCGCCCGCAGCGGACAAAGGCCGGCTGGTGCTGCTGGCCACGCCGGCTTGGTTCAATGGCTGGAAGCCGCCGGCCCTCGATCCGGTAGCAGCGGCCGTTGGTAACGGGCAGCCGGTTTCCGGCTGGGACTTAGCCAAAGGCGCTCCCAAGCCCAACCGCTTCATGGTCCCGGCCGGGTCCGTCTATTTTTTGCCACCAAACGCCCAAGTCCCAGACAAATTAGTCGCTGACGACGAAGACGCGAGCGTCGGGTGGGGTAGCTTTCTGGAGGGAAACTGGAACTATGTCTGACAAAACCTTGCTGTTCATTCACGCCCTGACCGGACTCCATCCCGGCAGCGGCACGGCCTTGGGCGCGGTCGATTTGCCGGTGCAACGCGAGCGTCATACCGACTGGCCGCTGATACCCGGCTCGTCGCTCAAGGGCGTCATGCGGGCCGAATACGCGCAGGACAACCGGAAGGATGAAGACGTTCTGGCTGCGTTCGGGCCAGAGACTGAGGCTGCGTCTGACCACGCCGGCGCGGTCGCCTTTTCGGACGCGCGCATCCTCGCCTTCCCGGTGCGCTCGCTGACCGGCGTGTTCGCTTGGGTGACCTGCCGTGACGTACTGGCCCGGCTTTCGCGTGATCTCGGGCTCGTTGGCGGCGATAGCTTCCCGGCTGTTCCCACAGTCGCTAAAGACAAAGCCGCTTGCGTCGCGGACAGTCGGCTGCTGGCGCACGGCGAACAACTCATGCTGGAAGAGTTCGAATTCTCACGCGACGGCGACGCACAGGAAATTGCCAACTGGATCGCTGAGCGGGCCGTGGCAGACGCGGCCACGAAAATTCGGCTGCGCTCGCATCTGGCCGTTCTGCACGATGACGATTTTACCCACTTCGTCCGCAACGCCACCGAGGTCGTAGCTCGGGTCGGGCTCGACGAACAGAAGACCGTGCGCAAGGGTGCCCTCTTCTACGAGGAATACCTGCCACCGGAGACCCTCTTCTACTCGCTGGTGCTGTGCAGCAAAAGCCGCCGCAAGGCACGCGACAAAAGCGCTGCGGAGATTCTCACGTGGCTGCGCGAAAAAGCACCTGAGACGCTCCAAATCGGCGGCGGCGAGACGGTCGGCAAGGGCTTCTGCGCGGTGCGCTTTGACGACGCGGCCAAGGAGGAAAACAATGAGCGATAGCCGGCCCACCCTCGACCAACGTCGGGCCCAACACGCTTGGAAGACTGTAGAGCAAGCCAAAGCCTCACTCAACGCGAAAAAAGACAAGGAGGATTTTGCCCGCGAAGCCAAGCGGCTGCCGGTGCGCATCAAGACCGCCGGCTTGGGGCAGGCACTCGCTTTTCTCCTCGCAAAGGCCAAGCAGGACAAAAACAAAGGAGAAGACGCCCGTGGCCGACTGCTGGTTGCGCTAGGCGACTGGCTCCTAAAAGAGCGCGAATTGGCGACCCGTCCTAACGCCGCCGCCGACCGCGTACTAATCCAAACCCTCATCAACGGCGACGCCAACCTGCTGCGCCGCGCCACTGAAGAGGCGCTCCTGTACCTGCAATGGCTGACCCGGTTCAGCGAGGCCGAACTCGGAACGGGAGAGGAGTAAGCGATGGCTCGCAGCCCTAGCCGTTCCCAACGCCGGGACCGGACGCATACTATGCCAGCCTCCAACGCCGACCAACTCCCCAACGGGCCAATCCTTCCCCGCTCTACGTGTAACCTCGTAGATAAGGTCGTGCTCAATCACCGCCATGCCGGCCTGCAACTCGACAAGCTGTCGTCAGCCGGGGAGATGGAAAAGCAAAAACTTGCGCTGGTCGATGTCGCGCACACCTGCGGCGACGCGAAGTTGCTGGAGATGCTGATCAACCGCCGCTGCGCTGCACTGAACGCTCTCCGTGCTGAACGTCTCCTGATGACCACCCGCGGCTCGCTGACCCTGCACCTGTCGCGGTCGGGCGCGCTGGAAAACGCCGGCATCGCCCTGCATCCGGTGTACGGCTTCGTCTATTTACCCGGCAGCGGCATCAAGGGCTTGGTCCGCTCTTGGGCTGAGACAGTGTGGGCTCCGGCGCAGTCTGACAAAAAGGAGGCGTGGCGGACGATTGAAAAAGCCTTCGGCTGGAGTCCTCAGTCGGAAAACCACAAGTTCCCGCAGCCGAAAAAGGGATTGCCGGGTTGGCGTCCCAGCGAAATAGAAGCACCGAAAGGGGCCGCGAGCGGACGGCTGGTGTTCCACGACGCTTGGCCGCTTAGCTGGCCCAGACTAATAGTCGATGTCGTCAACAATCATCACCCCGACTATTACGACGGCAAAGACGATCCCGGCGACTGGGAGGACCCGAGGCCCGTGTATTTCCTCGCCATCGGCGCAGGCAACCAGTTCGACTTTGCCATCTCCGACCGCAAGCCCGACGACGGCCTGCTCAGCTTGGCAAGAGGCTGGCTAACAGACGCGCTGACCTCCGAGGGGGCCGGTGCCAAGACTGCGGCTGGCTACGGACGCTTTGAGCCGGTCGAGATGCTCTCGCCCGATTTCGCCAAGGCCGGCTTTGCCAGCGCGAGTTTTGACTTGAAACTGGTCACCCCCGCCTTTCTCGCCGGAGCCTCCCAACAGAAAGACGACTGCGACCTGCGTCCGGCCACCCTGCGCGGCCTGTTGCGCTGGTGGTGGCGCACCATGCACGCGGCCCACCTCGACCGGGCTTCGCTCAAGCGGCTGGAAACCGCGGTCTGGGGCGACGCGGAATCGGGCAGTCCGGTTCGCATTGCTGTGAATTTGGTGGAAGGTGGAGAGCCACGGCAGCACCCGGACAAGCAAGATCGACAGTTCCAGCAAGAACACGGTCTGCGGCGGCCCCAATCCAGTCAAAGAACAATCCAAGGATTGTTCTACGCTTCCTACGGCATGGCAGAAAAGGACCGTCGTTGGTTTCGCCCTGCTGGGTCGCTCTGGCGCGTCACCTTGACGGCCCGACGCGGTTATTTCGACAAAAATAAAAAAGCCCCTGCCATCCCCCTCTCGCCGGACCTGCTCATAGAACAAGCCAACGCAGCCCTGTGGCTACTGACGCGGTTTGGCGGGGCCGGCTCGCGGTCGCGCAAGGGCTTCGGTTCTTTTGACGATATTGAGGTGCAGGGCATCGGCTCAATGGAAGATTGCATCAAGGCCGCAACGCGGTTCCGGGACGCCTGCGGCCTTGGAGGGAGGCGGGGACATCCGGTTGACGCGCCGGCCCTAGAGGATGTGCTGACGATGGACGATGTGGCGACACGTTGGGAGGATCCTTGGTATGCGCTTGACCGGACCGGCATGGCACTGCAACTGTTCGCCAAGAGTCTTGATTCCGAGAAGCGTATTGCGCTCGGCCTGCCGCGCCGTGTAGGTAGGGGCCGCAATGCACAGTCTCTCAGAGCTGGACAGATTGATCGTCACGCCTCCCCAGCACTTTGGAGCCTCGCAAAAAGCCGAAACGGAACCCTGCTGGTTCGCCTCATCGCATTCCCGGCCGCACGGCTGCCTGAGAAAGCCGCTAGCAGGACAATTCTGCAAAACCTTATCGACTTTGCACGTCAGCAATTGGAACAGCAGGCCGGGCAGTCCCCGCGCCCAAGCGGGCGAGGAGGTCGCGGACCGTCGGGCACCGGACGCCCGGACAGGCGAAGAAGTAACAGGTCGGCACCCTCGCGTCCCCCGCAGGGAAGCCCCAAGGCCGACCTCCCCAAAGCGCATGATCGCGTCAAGGCCGAACTTTTGGAGGAGAAGACGAAGAAAGGCGGATGGAAGGCCAAGCACATAGATAGCGGTTTATCAGGCCCGATACAAGACGCTGGGAACGTCCCCGCCGACGCCAAGCCGGGCCAGCCCGTCGAACTGACGGTCGCCTCGGTTGGCTCGAAAGAGATGCAATTCAAATGGGCCGAACCCCGGCCGCCTAAGAAAACATCCGGCCGGCATAGCAAGCAGGAGCCTCGCAGAGGAAGCCGCCGATGACCGATTCGCAAATCGCCCCTATTACCTCGCAGAGGCGAACGCAACTATGAGGATTTCGCACACATTCGCCGATAAACAAAAAAGCATCTGCAACGATCCAGCCGGCGAGAAACACCCATCCGCTGCGGCCATCCCGACGCCCCCATTGGAAAACGGCGATCGGCTCACGCGGGAGGAGTTTGAGCGACGCTATAAGGCCATGCCAGACGTAACGAAGGCGGAACTGATCAATGGAGTGGTATATATGAGCTCACCTGTTCGCTTTCGCGCTCATGGCAGACCGCACGTATTGCTGCTCACTTGGCTGGGGACATATAGTGCGTTCACGCGAGGGGTCCTTTGTGCGGATAACACCACAGTTCGCCTCGGGGCAGAGAGCGAGCCGCAGCCAGATGCCTTGCTGCGCCTAGAGCCAGAGGCGGGTGGAAATTCGCGGATTAGCGCCGACGATTATGTAGAAGGCGCACCAGAGTTGTTAGCCGAAATCGCGGCCAGTAGTGCCTCGTACGATATGCACGATAAAATGGATACCTATCGCCGCAGCGGCGTGCAGGAGTATCTTGTCTGGCGCGTGTACGACGAGCAACTCGACTGGTTTGCTCTCCGCGACGGTGAGTATATCCGTCTGACGCCTGATGAGTCTGGCGTGATTTCCAGTCAGGTGTTTCCGGGGCTGCGGTTGTCCTTGTCCGCATTATTGGCGGCTAATGCGGCTCAGGTCGTGGCCGAATTGCAGAAAGGACTAGGGACGGCCGAGCACGCCGCGTTTGTCGCCCGACTAGGAGATGCCCACGACCCGTACCAATAGCAGCAAAGTCGGCACCAACGACATTGAAAATCCACTTAAACACCGGGAGATATCCTATGCCTAGACACACCCTTCTCTGCACTGTTGGGACGAGCTTGTTCTATCCCAATTTGTCTGGTCTCACTCACGAACCGCAGGATGACCCCATCCGTGCTGCCTTGGCTAGCGCTTATAACGAACAGAAATGGTCGAAGGTGGCGACTCAGCTATATTTAAATGTCGAACCAACGGAACGGCTCTGTGGGGCGGAGATCAATTCGGTGACTGATCTCGTCGAGCATGAACCCGTCGAGAAAGGTGCCCTTCACCTGCTATATTCCGATACGGAGGATGGAAAAGCTATCGCTGCCGTTCTGGAGCACTACTTTAGCCTTGACTGGCAGCAGGTACACACCCATCGCGTGGAGGACTTAAGTGATGAATACCCGAGAGCATTTCGGACTCGAGGCTTGCGCAACTTGGCGAAACTCTTCGGTGAACGAGTGCGTGAAGCAGGGGCCGATTTTTGTGCCATAAACGCCACCGGTGGCTATAAAGCCCAAATCGCCATTGCCGTGCTCATGGGTCAAGCACTCAACATTCCAGTGTATTACAAGCATGAACGCTTTGATGCTATTATCCCCTTTCCCCCTATGCCGGTGGCCCTCGATTTTGAGCTATGGGAACGGGCCAGCGGCATGTTTATGGTGCTCGGTAAGCCCAACGCGTGTGAGCCGTATGAGAATTTTAGCGAGGATTGGGATGAGCGCTTTGAACCGCTGGTCATCCGGGTACGGATTGACGACGAGGATTATCTGGAACTCTCGGCAACCGGCCAGATTTTTCACGACACCTTCCGATCCCGTTTTCAGCAGCATCAGAGCACTAGGCTTCCGCGTGCCGCACGCGAGGACGAGAAGAGGCCGCCCGCTCTGGGAGCTCACGGCTACAACGAGGCACGAGACAACATTGAGCGCCATTTGCAAAGAATCACCGATGAACGGCCTTATGTCCGCTCCTGCCATTCGACATACTGGAATCCAGATTTGCCTGAAAGCAATCGGTTTCGGATGGCAAAAGGGGAAGTCCAAGGCATATACTCGAACGGGACTTGGTGCGTGAAATTTACAGTACGCACGACAGCGGAGGATGAGGACCAATTACGGATCGTCGTAGCCGATCTCAATGAGTGGCTAGAGACCGCCTAAAAGACGCGCCCGGAGCACCCCCATGCTCACCCTCTACGTCACCGAACCCTCGGCTGTCGTCCGCCGCACGGCCGGCTCCATCACCGTCACGCTCGATGAAGACCCCGACGGCACGGGTCCCCTGCCCGAACGACGGCGACGCTTGCTTGAAGTTGAGCCGCATCGCTTGGAGCTGATTGCATTGGTGGGCCGCGCCCACATCACCTTAGACGCGACGCGGCTCTGCTTAGAGCAAGGCATTGCAGTCGCTTGGTTTCGCAGGAACGGCGACTTTGTGGGCCGCCTCGTCCCCGAACTGTCGCGCACGGCCGATCTGCGCTTGGCGCAGTTTCGCCTCGCGGACGACGAGCACCAAGCACTGCCGCTGGCCCAAACCTTTGTCGCAGCTAAACTCCACAATGCAGCCGGGGTACTCGCGGCCCTGCGCTCCAACCGCCGCAATGAGCCGACCCTCGGCCGCGCCATAACCAAACTCAAAGCCATGGCCGCGACCGTAGCCCAAGCACCCACGCGCGAGGCTCTGCTGGGCTTTGAAGGCGATGCGGCCCGCCGCTACTTTGCGGGCTTCAAGCTCGGGTTCACCAGCGACATTCGCTTTGTTAGCCGCGCCCGCCGGCCGCCGCCGGACCCGGCCAATGCCCTGCTCTCGTTTGGCTATGTGCTGTTGGCCAATGCCTTGGCCAGCCTTTTGGAGGCCCGTGGTTTTGACCCGTATCTCGGGTTTATGCACACGGTCCGGTCCGGTCGGCCCAGCTTGGCCCTCGACTTGCTCGAAGAACTGCGGCACCCGGTAGTCGATCGCTTTGTCTTGCGCGTTTGCAATTTGCGCCAACTGCGGCCGGCGCATTTTGAGGCCGATTCTGCGCGAGGGGGTGTGCGTCTTACACGCGATGGGATGCACATCTTTTTTCGCGCTTGGGAAGCGTTTATGGATGCTCCCCTGCCCGGAATCGCCGAGAACATCGCACCAGAAAATTTGATTCGCCGTCAAGCCGATCGCTTAGCCGCTCACGTGCGCCAACGCGATCCCTATAAACCCTTGCTTTTGCGTCGCTTATAAAGGAGGACGGCCTATGTCTCACTATGTCGTATGCTACGATGTGGTCGATAACAAACGCCGCTACAAGGTGGCCGCTTGTTTGGATGCTTATGGCGATCGCGTACAGAACAGCGTGTTTGAACTGCCCATGGATAGCACACTTTTGGACAAGTGCATCGCCGAGGTCGCTGGTCTGATCGACGCGGCCAAAGACAATGTAGCCATCTATCGCCTCTGCTCGGCCTGTGCGACCGAGCGTTTCTATTTGGGCGTGGGGGAAAAGGCCGAACGCATCGGCGATGAGCAGGTCTTCATCGCGTGAGCGTCTGTCGTAACCACCGATGCCGCCGCAGAAGCCCCTTGGTTACGAATTTGACTAACCTTTTGAAAACCTTATATTTACGTCCAAGAGCCGAACTGGTAGCCGCGATATTGGGCGGCATGTGCAAGCCTCAGTCGTTAGGTTACGAAAAGCGTTCAGGTAACTGCTTGTCAGACAAGCAGAAATCTAGGACGCCATGTGAAGTTCTGCCCCGCTTATCAGGGGATTGAAACCTTTCTCTTGGTTGGGGCGCGGCGGCAGGCGCAGCTGGGATGTGAAGTTCTGCCCCGCTTATCAGGGGATTGAAACTAGAGAACACCCAGCTCATCTTCGGGGCGCCCCCCTTCCATGTGAAGTTCTGCCCCGCTTATCAGGGGATTGAAACCATTGACATCGCCATTCATGCGATCAAGCGCGTGGCGGCGGTCCATGTGAAGTTCTGCCCCGCTTATCAGGGGATTGAAACCCCTCGTGGAAGCCCTCGCCCCGGTGCGCCAGCAAGACGCGCTGGATGTGAAGTTCTGCCCCGCTTATCAGGGGATTGAAACCGTCCCCCGCGCTGCCGATGAGGGGCCAGACATGGGCGGTGGATGTGAAGTTCTGCCCCGCTTATCAGGGGATTGAAACTCCTGATCTTGGCAGAACAGGGCGTCGTCCCCCGTCATATGTGAAGTTCTGCCCCGCTTATCAGGGGATTGAAACACTACCCCACCCTCGGCTTCGACGACATCGTGGGCTTATGTGAAGTTCTGCCCCGCTTATCAGGGGATTGAAACGGGTGTCGGGGGGAGCCGCGCCCGCTACCGGGCGGACCTGTATGTGAAGTTCTGCCCCGCTTATCAGGGGATTGAAACGATGGCTTCTATGAGGGAGTTGATACCACCCCCAACTATGTGAAGTTCTGCCCCGCTTATCAGGGGATTGAAACTAACTCGAGAGATTGACAGTTAGATTCTAACAATTAAAATGTGAAGTTCTGCCCCGCTTATCAGGGGATTGAAACTCGGTCGCTGTTCTCTGGTGTATCCGCGCCTCCGGTCAAAATGTGAAGTTCTGCCCCGCTTATCAGGGGATTGAAACCCGGTGAACCCACTGCTCTAGATGGGTCACCCGCGTCGAAATAATGTGAAGTTCTGCCCCGCTTATCAGGGGATTGAAACCCTCGCTATCCGCACTATTGCGGATTTTGTCGTGTAGTTATGTGAAGTTCTGCCCCGCTTATCAGGGGATTGAAACCCGATTGACCTCGCGAAACTGGGTAGGGATCATCACTCCATCATGTGAAGTTCTGCCCCGCTTATCAGGGGATTGAAACTCTTCTCCATTGAGAAGTTCGTTTGCTACATGGGCCATATGTGAAGTTCTGCCCCGCTTATCAGGGGATTGAAACGAGCAGAGCCGCGCTCTCCGCCGCTTCGGCGATACTGAAAAAATGTGAAGTTCTGCCCCGCTTATCAGGGGATTGAAACACGTGGTGCCTGTGCGACGCCTGCGCCTTGGAGGCGTGGCATGTGAAGTTCTGCCCCGCTTATCAGGGGATTGAAACAAAGCGTCCGCCGCCGCCCACGCATCGAGGCCCCGGCAGCAAATGTGAAGTTCTGCCCCGCTTATCAGGGGATTGAAACCTGACCTCATTGGGGGGCACCCTCTATATGAGCGACGCGATGTGAAGTTCTGCCCCGCTTATCAGTGCGGCAGCGCCGGATGCACGCAGTACACGGCCCCTAAGTGAGCGACGCGATGTGAAGTTCTGCCCCGCTTATCAGGGGATTGAAACCGGGTACCAGCCTGACCCATGCTCAGACGGCCCATGAGCAAGATGTGAAGTTCTGCCCCGCTTATCAGGGGATTGAAACGGCCTTGGGGCCGACGGGGGGCGGCTTTACACGTTCAGCGATGTGAAGTTCTGCCCCGCTTATCAGGGGATTGAAACCTCGGCCTCAGTTGCCAGCGACGCACCGTTATACGCAGCCATGTGAAGTTCTGCCCCGCTTATCAGGGGATTGAAACTGGAGCACCGCGCCCTCCCAGATGTACCGCCGCCCCATGTGAAGTTCTGCCCCGCTTATCAGGGGATTGAAACGAGCAGAGCCGCGCTCTCCGCCGCTTCGGCGATACTGAAAAAATGTGAAGTTCTGCCCCGCTTATCAGGGGATTGAAACACGTGGTGCCTGTGCGACGCCTGCGCCTTGGAGGCGTGGCATGTGAAGTTCTGCCCCGCTTATCAGGGGATTGAAACGACAACTATAATACGTACCATGGGATTTCTCCTTTTTATATGTGAAGTTCTGCCCCGCTTATCAGGGGATTGAAACATGCCCGTGGCGTAGGTGAGGCCCAGCTCCTGCGTGTCGTCATGTGAAGTTCTGCCCCGCTTATCAGGGGATTGAAACGTGGGGTCCTCCCCTGTCGTCAGCACAGCCGTCGGAAGGATGTGAAGTTCTGCCCCGCTTATCAGGGGATTGAAACGTAGCCAGCCGCCACCGTGTAAACTTCGGTGGAGGCGACCTTATGTGAAGTTCTGCCCCGCTTATCAGGGGATTGAAACTCCACGTACGACGCTATCTCGTCGCGGAAGGCCTCGATCCCATGTGAAGTTCTGCCCCGCTTATCAGGGGATTGAAACTTTGGTAGTGCCATAGTGTTTCCGTATTGCGAGTTTCACATGTGAAGTTCTGCCCCGCTTATCAGGGGATTGAAACATGGTTCTCTCACTCTCTTGAAACAATTCTTCTGTTTTTTCCATGTGAAGTTCTGCCCCGCTTATCAGGGGATTGAAACGTAGCCAATTCGCGTTGCGTTGCGTAACTCGGCGCCCTCGCTATGTGAAGTTCTGCCCCGCTTATCAGGGGATTGAAACCAAGGCCACTCAAGGTTGCAACGCGGGCCTGCGGGTCCATGTGAAGTTCTGCCCCGCTTATCAGGGGATTGAAACGATGATTCCGAACGGACCCTGATCGATCGTCAAGCCGATATGTGAAGTTCTGCCCCGCTTATCAGGGGATTGAAACCGCCGCCTAGCGCAGCACCTGGCGGCATTGTCCCCGGCGATGTGAAGTTCTGCCCCGCTTATCAGGGGATTGAAACGACGGCCTGAGCGTCTAGTCGGGCTTGCTTTTCTTTCTCATGTGAAGTTCTGCCCCGCTTATCAGGGGATTGAAACGGCCCTTGGCGAGGTAATACATCCCCGTGCATACAGCCCCATGTGAAGTTCTGCCCCGCTTATCAGGGGATTGAAACTTGGGGGACCTGGGCTTCATACGGCTGGGGCGCGGCCGTATGTGAAGTTCTGCCCCGCTTATCAGGGGATTGAAACATCCGCTTCATGGTATTCTCCATGTTTCGGGTCATCCCCCCATGTGAAGTTCTGCCCCGCTTATCAGGGGATTGAAACCTATCAACGTGTGCGCCAGATCAGTCCCCCTCGTCGAAGAGCCATGTGAAGTTCTGCCCCGCTTATCAGGGGATTGAAACGCGATGACTCGGATGGGGGGCACTCGCGGGTACGCGACTATGTGAAGTTCTGCCCCGCTTATCAGGGGATTGAAACCCAGCCGGCCACGCAGCAGGGCGTGTTACACAGGAGGGATGTGAAGTTCTGCCCCGCTTATCAGGGGATTGAAACCTGCGACGCCGGGCGAGTCCAGATCCGCGGCCAGCAGGCATGTGAAGTTCTGCCCCGCTTATCAGGGGATTGAAACGACACCATCCCCTTTGGAGGAGGCCGAGTGCCTTTTCATGTGAAGTTCTGCCCCGCTTATCAGGGGATTGAAACCCCCACAGGGGCAGCCCTTGGCAGACGCCGGCGAGGATACGATGTGAAGTTCTGCCCCGCTTATCAGGGGATTGAAACCCCCACAGGTCGCGGGGCGTGGTGTGCTCCTCGTCGAGATGTGAAGTTCTGCCCCGCTTATCAGGGGATTGAAACCCTTTAATCAGCTTTCGCTGACCCCTCAGGAATCACCCCCCATGTGAAGTTCTGCCCCGCTTATCAGGGGATTGAAACATTTGCTTGGCCATGCTTAGCGAACATTCCAGCTGGATAACCAATGTGAAGTTCTGCCCCGCTTATCAGGGGATTGAAACTCCTGCTTCTTAAATTTGCCACCACTCTCAGTGATGGCGTTATGTGAAGTTCTGCCCCGCTTATCAGGGGATTGAAACTCTACTGGTGCTATCAACTCCTGCACACCGACACGAACCTTGATGTGAAGTTCTGCCCCGCTTATCAGGGGATTGAAACCGGGCCTTTTGTGTAGTACAGAATCGTGTCGTGTCCCATGTGAAGTTCTGCCCCGCTTATCAGGGGATTGAAACACCGTGCGGCTTGCTCCTCGGTCAAGGCGATGTCGAAGTATATGTGAAGTTCTGCCCCGCTTATCAGGGGATTGAAACGTAGACGACAAGGCCACGCGGGAGGATTTGTCGGCGGCGGGATGTGAAGTTCTGCCCCGCTTATCAGGGGATTGAAACGCGCGGCCGGCGGCTCTGTGCAGCGGCCTTTTTCCTTGATGTGAAGTTCTGCCCCGCTTATCAGGGGATTGAAACCCGCAGCCCCCGGCCGAGACGGCTGCGGGGGGCCTCGGCGAGATGTGAAGTTCTGCCCCGCTTATCAGGGGATTGAAACGGAACGCCATGAAGTACATTATCGAGGAGTTCTCACCGTCGGATGTGAAGTTCTGCCCCGCTTATCAGGGGATTGAAACCTCTACTTCGGCCTCCTCTTCGTTCTCATCGAGGAGAAGATGTGAAGTTCTGCCCCGCTTATCAGGGGATTGAAACTGAATGGGCGAGAGGGACCGGCAGCCGTTGAAGCCGACATGTGAAGTTCTGCCCCGCTTATCAGGGGATTGAAACTGACCCGACGCTGCCCCCGTCTCCTAGTGGGCTGACCCTATGTGAAGTTCTGCCCCGCTTATCAGGGGATTGAAACGCGGCCATGAGCTGTTTGTCCGCCTCTTTTTCCGCCGAATGTGAAGTTCTGCCCCGCTTATCAGGGGATTGAAACCAAGGCCTGCTGGCCCCGTAGAGCCACGACCGGGAGAGGCACATGTGAAGTTCTGCCCCGCTTATCAGGGGATTGAAACCGTAGACCTCGGGCTGGACGCTGGGCACCCAGAAGTCGAGATGTGAAGTTCTGCCCCGCTTATCAGGGGATTGAAACCCGCCGCCAACGCCAACCCCTTCACGGAGTCGGTCGGGGCATGTGAAGTTCTGCCCCGCTTATCAGGGGATTGAAACTGGCGTCGCTCGTCGCGCGGGCAATTGCCGTTGTCTTGGCATGTGAAGTTCTGCCCCGCTTATCAGGGGATTGAAACTCGCTTTGCGCCATTTCAGTGTAGGCCAACCAAGCATACCCATGTGAAGTTCTGCCCCGCTTATCAGGGGATTGAAACCGCAAGGACTCCATATTTCCCTCCTTGTTTTATGGCGTATGTGAAGTTCTGCCCCGCTTATCAGGGGATTGAAACCTCGCCGCCGGTCAGCCCCAGCGCATCCAGGTCCAGATGTGAAGTTCTGCCCCGCTTATCAGGGGATTGAAATTGAACTGATCGCCGTCGAGCTCGTACGGCTTCTCCATGTATGTGAAGTTCTGCCCCGCTTATCAGGGGATTGAAACCGCTTAGCCCGGTCCTCGGCGGATAGGCCCAGCTCATCGGATGTGAAGTTCTGTCCTGCTTATCAGGGGATTGACGACCCTGCCAGTACATTTGTTGTTTGTCGCCTATAAATAGATCGGCACAAGCCGCTATGCACTGGCACAAACACCTCGAAGTGCTGCTTTCTCGCGTTCAGATACAGGCGTGGCAACTTCTGCTCGACACGCCCGAGGTGCGGGCGACCGCGCCCATGTTGCGCGGCGTCTGGGGACGCGCACTGCGACATTTGGATGAGGAAGTTTATCAGCAGGTTTTTGCAGGCAAAGCATTGGGACATCGCCGCATCCCCCGCTACATCCTGCGACCTGCCCCCCCCGACCCGGCGATTGCACCGGCTATCGAGTGGATCCTGCTCGGGGTGGATGAGGAACTGGAGGAAGTGCTGTGGCGGGCATGGGATGTGGCCAGCGGCATGGGGCTGGGGCCGGAGCGCGTACCGTTTCGCATCCGCGAGCGGCGGCCCCTCAGCGCGGGCCAATCCGACTGGCCCCTGACCGGCGATCCAGCCACAACGCCGTGCAGCCTACAGTTTGGTACGCCGCTGCGCCTACTCCGCCGCGGCACCCTCCTTGCGGCACCCGACTTAGCGGCCATCGCCACAGCCGCTATGCGCCGCTATGCTGGCCTAGCCGGTATAACCGGCGGAGAATCCTACCGCGACTTGATGCGAGCCGTCAAGCAGCAAGCCGCCGCAACGCCGGCCGCCCCTTGGCGCGGTGGTCGGCTCGATTTTTTGCGCTGGTCCAGCACCCAACAGCGCGAGCTAAACCTGCGCGGCGTAGTCGGCGCGTTGGACTTGCCCGCTGGTCCCGGCCCGCTCTGGCCCCTGTTGGCCGCATCCTGTTGGACCCACATTGGCAAAGGCGCGGTATTTGGCTTAGGCCAATTGTGCATCGAAAAATCCTGAGCTATACCACCTCCCGCTCCCTTCTCCGCGTATGCGCTGCGCTCCGTTGCCCCTTCCGCTCGGACAATTGCATGGTTCGGCTCCGCTTCAGAGCATTAAAAAGGGCGGCCATCTCAATGTGCTAAGATGACCACCCTCGCGTCGTACAGCGCCCAATCCTGAGCTACCCGGGCCGTTAGAACAGGTCTGCAAGCGGCATTTTCCACTTAGGCACCACAGCACCGCCATCGAGCACATCGCCTGCGGTGAGAAGGCAAATATCGTCGGGGGCGCGGTACACCATTGCAGTGCGTTGGTCGGGGTCGATCACAACGACCATCTGCGTACCGGCCCGCAGCCAGTCGGACACTTTTTCTCGTAGCTCGCGGTCGCGGTCATTGGGCGAAACGACTTCAACGGCGAGGTCGGGGGCACCAGGGAAAAAACCTCGTTCTTCTGCGATAGCCTCAGCGCGTTCCCGCGACACAAAGCTGACGTCGGGCGCCCGGACCGTATCGGGTGCGGTGTCAAGGATGAAGCCGGTCTCGGCTGCATAGGTTTCGCCCAAGCCATTGGTTGCAACAAATGCTTCGAGATGGCTACCGATTTTTGCGGCAATGCGTCCGTGTCGTCTGCCGGCGGGTGACATCTGGCGCAATTCTCCTTGTACGAGTTCGTAGCAATAGCCATTGTGCGGCATCACCAGCAGCTCGTCGGCGGTCATCTGGGCAATCGTTTGTGACGCCATAATAGAACCTTTGCTATTGGGATTGGATCTGATACTAGCTGAACGCCCAACCCAAGTCAACTTTTTCCTCTAAGTACGCGACAGTAGGGCCTTAACCTCGGATCGAGGGCATCTTGCCCTCGATCCCGGACTCATCGCCCATCAACGACAAGTTATTGGTGTCGTGTGCTTAGCTTTTTCCTTAGGTCGCAGCGGAACGCCCCGCCCCTCATATTACGCCCTCGTCCCGCAACGCCCGCATATCCTCCTCGCGCAACCCCAACATCTCCCCCAAGACCTCCTCGGTGTGCTGCCCCAACAAGGGGGCTGGCCCGCGCAGCTCGACCGGCGTGGTGGAAAATCGCAGCGGCGAGTTAGCCACGGTCTGACGCCCCGCGACTGGGTGCTCCAGCTCGACGATCATCTCCCGCGCCGCCACCTGCTCGTCGCCAAAGACCTGCCTCACATCGCACAACGGCCCGCTCGGTACGCCGGCCGCAGCTAGTATGGCGCACCATGCTGCAACGCTTTTCTCGGCCAGCACCCCCTCTAACATCGGCTCCAAGGCCGCGTGGTTTTCGGTGCGGAGCGCGTTGTTGGCAAAGCGCGGATCGTCAGCCAACGCGCCGAGGCCCAAGGCCGCGCAGAGCTGACGCCAGAGCCGGTCGTTGCCGGCGGCAATGACGATGTACCCGTCGCGGGCGGCAAAGAACTGGAAAGGGGTAATGGCCGGATGCCGCGACCCAAGCGGCCTAGGCACTTCGCCGGATACGGCATAGCGGGCGAGGGCGTTTTCCAGCAAGGCCACCTGACAGTCGAGCATGGAAATATCGACTTGCTGCCCCGCGCCCGTGCGCCGCGCCCGCGCTAAGGCCGCGAGGATGCCAATGGCCCCAAACAGAGCGGCACTCAAGTCGGCAATGGACGAGCCGACCCGCACCGGCGGACCGTGGGGCTGCCCGGTGATGCTGGCTAGCCCCCCCATCGCCTGAATGAGTACGTCGTATGCCGGCCGCTGTGCGTACGGGCCGGTCTGGCCAAAACCCGAAATCGACGCGTACACCAAGCGCGGATACAGCGTGTGCAAGGCCGCGTACCCCAACCCAAAGCGGTCCATGCTGCCGGGGCGAAAATTCTCAAGCAACACGTCGCACTCGCCGGCCAAACGCCGCGCCAAGTCTTGGCCCCGCGCCTGTCGCAAGTCGATCGTGGCGCTTTTCTTGCCGCGATTGACGCTGGCAAAGTACGCGCTCTCGCCGTTTTGGAACGGTCCAAACCCCCGCGCTTCGTCGCCCGTGCCCGGCAGCTCAACCTTGATCACTTCCGCGCCTAAATCGGCCAACACCATGGACGCGTACGGCCCGGCCAAAACCCGCGTCAAGTCGAGCACCCGCACGCCGGCCAGCAAGTGTTCCATCTCAACCTCCTTGGGGCGCGGCGAGCAAACCGGCCCCTTCGCCGGGCACGGCCACCGCTAGCGCCGGCTCATGGCCCAACTCGGCTCGCAATACATCGGCAAATGCGCCGCAGCGTTCCCCATCGACAAATGCACGGTGGACCAGCCCGCCGATATTGCCGCCCCAGCCAGCACCCAACCGCTGCACCGCCCCGGCCGTTGGTCCCTCAGCAGTGAGAAATTGATTGACCACCCGCACGATCCTATTGTAGGCCGGCGTCATCCGGCCGTAGCCCCCCGGCAAAAAGCGCAGTTGCGCGCGCGCTTCCCCGCGCTCGGCTCGCTCTACAAGCTGCGCCAAGACCTCGTCGGAAACCTCCCGATCCCAGTCGCCCTCGTGCGAGATGCGGATCAATTCCAAGGCCGTGGCCATATCGCCTACATTGAGGCAGGCGAGCATCCCGGCCACCCGGTCCTGCTCGGCTAACCCATACACACAGCGCCGGCGAATAAACAAGGGCGTGTCCTCGGTTAGGTGCTGAAATTTACCGGCGATCTCCCGCTGGTACATTTTCTCAAAGTGCGCTCCGACCCCGGCCGCCTGTGCTTGGGCCGCAACCTGCGCCAAACTGGTCTTTTTGGGCATATAGCCCAAGACCCGGTACAGCCTCACAAGCGATAGCCCCAGCGGCCTTGGAACAATATCCCGGAGATAGCGGACGCGCTCGCGCACGGCGCGGCTTTTGCCCATTAGCCCCAGCAAAATAAATTCGCGGGCGATAAACGCCCCGAGCGGATAGGCAATGACCGTCTCTTCCTTGACGGCCTCGTCGTACGTGCGAGCAACGCCGCTGTCGAGCACGATGGCCGCGTACTCCTCGGGCAACGCGGCCTCGCCCTGCACCCGGGCCGGAAAGACGCCGACGCCGACTAGCTTGCCCGCCCGGCCCAAAATCATCCCTCCGTGGTCGGCGGTGCCGCCGCGGGTGCCGCGCATCCACTCGGAAGTGCCCAGCCCATCAACTAGGTCCGCTTGGGGCATATCGCGGTGCGGCACCAGCCCGTGAACCGCCAGCGCCGCCAGCGCCGTCGCCACGACCAGCGCCGAGGACGAGCTCATGCCCCCGCTGGGCGAGACATTGCTCCACACCAGCCCGTCGAAGCCGCCCAAGGCCACGCGACCGCGGAAATAACTCTCCAAGTAAATGAGCTGCCCGGCGACCAGCACCGACCAATCGCCAGTCAAGGCCCGGCCCGTGCGCACTAGCCGCTGGCGGCAGACCCGACCGGCGTAGTCCATCAGGGCCTGCCGCTCGGCCACGCGGGCCTTCGGCAGGATTGCCTCCAAGTCGAGCTCAATCGGCGCGAAGCGATCGACCGGCGCGCCCGGACTGCGCAAGAAGCTGGCCAGCCGCACCCGCCGGCGCCCGGCCATCGCCCGCGCCACCACCAACGTATCCGCGCCGCGCACGGCCATCCGCACCGAGGGCATGCCTCCGTAGTCAATGTGCATACCCATGACGTTCATCTGCCCAGGGCAGCGGGCCACGACCAAGCGGCCCTCACTGCCGTAGCGAGCGGCAAAGTGCCGCAGGGCCTCCAAGTAGTTGGCCCGCCAAGCCGCCACCTGCTCCGACCCGTAGAGCCGCCCGAACTCGCAGTCGAAGCCGCCCTGCTCAATCGCGGCCTGCCACTGGATTAGACTAGCTGTATAGGGATTGTTAGAGCGCACCATCCACGCTCAGGGAAATGCGACGCAAGGGGCGTAAGGTGCGCTCGATCGTCGCATGGTAATACTGCAGCGCGTTGTCCATCCGCAGATTGAGCCGCAAAGGACCTAGCTGTTGGCTCAATTGCACGTCGAGCAAGTAAATGGGCACATAGTCGCGCCCGCACTCGGCAAAGAGGCCGGATACTCGTTCAAAACGGCTGAGATATTGGAAGTTTACCCGTCCGCTGGTGGGACCGCGCTCCCCCCAGAGGCCCAGATTGAGGACGTGGCGCGCCCGGTAGGGAAGCGGCGCTTGGTCCCCGTAGTCGCCGTGGCAATAAGGCGGCAGCACTTGGTGCGCATCGAGAAACTCTACCCCATCGACCAAGGTATAAGCCGCCCTAGCCCCCAAGCCCAGCGGCAGGGCGGCTTGGACCTCGCTCTCAAACCCGGCGACCCGCGCCCGCGCCAAGTTCAGGAAGCGCGCCACAGGCACAGATCCTCCGGCTTGGGGGTCTGGGCGGGCCTCAATCAGGCCGCGGTACTCGTTCCAAAACAGAGCCATATCCAAGGCCAACCACTTTGCCAACTCCTGTTTGACCCCTACCTCGCCAGACCAAGCCCGCTCGGGATTCAAGGCCGGGTTGGGGCAGACTCGGAGCCCAGAGGCCTCGGCTTGGGAAAAGACCTCAAACACCGAAGGGACGCGAAAGCCCCGGCCGAGCGAAGCCCGCAGCGCGGTCGCCGCGGACCGCCGAAAGGAAAAGCCGACCTGAGGGCTAAATTCCCCGGTGCTTTTACTCCTGACCGGCGGTGCCCCGCACGGCCCGTCCGTCAGCTCAGAGGCGGCCGAAAGCCGACTCCAGTCGTAGCGCAACCCGGTCGTCCACTCGGCCCGCGGACTGATTTCATACACGCCTTGGGCGTAGCCAGAGACGGTCATCAGGGAGCGCACCCCGAGGAAATCGCCGGGCGAGCGCACTAAATCGGCCACTGAGGCCAGCCCCAGCGTCCAGTTCCAACCGCGCAACCCGGTGTAGTCGAACTGACCTTCGCCCGAAATTTTGTGCCCAATTGAAGCCAAGCCGCCAGCCGCCGCGTTGTTGACAAAATCCGTGCGGTAATACCCCAGCTTGAGCCGGTAGCCCAAGTCGCTGTGTGCCAAGTGGTAGTACTCAGAGTTGAGGTGCAGCTTCCACGAGGTGGTATGGGCTGGGGCGTCGGCTGCGGACACGGCCAGCGGCTGGCTGCGGTCGCGCCACTGGACGAAGACCCCGCGATCGTCCAGCGCCCAGTTGCCCATCACGCGCCAATAGCTCGTCGGCGAGAAGCGATGCACCGCTTTGGCGTAGAGGTGATAGCGGCGGCTATCGCCGTTTTGGTGATAGCCAGTGCCCCGATTGTGCCCCCCGCTCAGGGCCAAGCCGGTCCGGCCCCAGGCTCGGTTGTGGCTTACGTCTAATCCGACAAAGTGCATCGGGGACTCGCTCCAGCGCCACTGGCTATACGCCGGCTGGCTATACAGCCCGCTGAGCAACCGAAAGCGGGTGCCCGGCGCACGCGCTGGATCGCGGGTCAGCACGTTGATTACCCCGCCCAAAGCCCCGGTGCCGTACAGGGCCGAGCCAGCCCCTTTGACCACCTCCACGCGCTCGACTTGCTGCAAGGGCACGGCATCCCACTTGATGTCGCCCAGATCGGACGACAGCAGCGGGAACCCATCCACCAGCATCAGCAGCCGACTGCCCGTGCCGCGACTGTAGCCGCTCGATCCGCGGACGACGGGCTGGTTCCCTACTTGGCTGATGCCCGAGACATAGCGCAGAGGACCGGTCAGGGAGAAGGCGTTGTGATCGGCGATGCGCTCGGCATCGGCTACGGAGATGCTAATGGGGGCTTGGGCAAAGGTCTGGGAGCGGCGGGCAGCAGAGACGACTAGTTCGGGAACTTCGACGGCCGTAGGTTCGAGAGCGACGACGTGCTCCTCCTCCCCGGGTGCAACGCCGTGCAGGGTGTGCGAGCGATAGCCAATATGCGAACACAGCAGATCGTAGCGGCCGGGGGGCAAGCCCTCGATCCGGCAGTAGCCCTGTTCGTTGGCGTATCCCCCGAATTCCGTCCCCAACACCGCCAACGTCGCCCTCGGTAGCGGGGTTTGGTCGCTGGCGTCGCGGACGCGGACGACGATGTCAGCGGCCGAGCTCGGCCAACAGTTCAGCAGGCAAAGCGCGCTCGCACAAAGCAGTGCTAGGCTCGGTCTCATGGTCCAACACAGCGAAGTTGATCTCAATGTCGATATCGGTAGTGACTTCTCCGGGCCCGACTTCCACCGGCGAGGGGCGGTCGGCCCCAGGTAGGTGATAGCAGCCCCAAAGCGAGGTAAGGTTCCAGAACTGGTCCTCCTCGCGCCAAGCCACGATAATCCACTGATATACGTCTTCCCCGTCTAAGGGAACGAAGTAGTTATAGAACTCGGCCCCGAGCGCGACCTCGGTATCCCAGCCGTTGATCCTAAGAAAATCGGCAACCGAAGCCGGGGCCTCGCGATAGACGGCCACGGCCACCTGCCCCACATTTGCGGGCCACTCGCCGACAAAGTGCAGCCGACCGGCGATCCCGGCCTGCCCGCTGGCCTCGACCTCGAGACCGCGGTCGCAGCCCCAGCACAAGGCTAGGGCCGTGCTCAAACGCCAAAACGGCACGGCCTACTATCCAGCCGCCTCGGCCGCCGCAGCCGCCGCTTCGGCCGCGGCCGAGACTTCGGCCACGTCAAATTCTGCGCCGTCAATGGTTATCGTCCCGGTAGCAGACAAATCAGTGCCCTCAATCGCGAGCGCCATATCGAGCATTAGTTCGGCGTCCTGCGCGCCAGAAAGGAAAACCGTCCCGGTCAGCGGAATGGGCGTCTGGTCCAAGCCGACGGTCAAGGTGCCGTTGATTATCAACGCACCATCGGGCGAGAAGTCCTGCAACGTCCATTCAGGGCCGGCGATTTCCACCGAGCCGCCGCCCTCCCCTTCCACCGACGTCTGATCGACCAGCACGGCGAAGAACACAGTCGTAAAACTGGTGACCAGCGTACCGTATAAGGCTACGATTTCAGGCGTTATCTCGGCCAACGGTTCCGGCTCGGGCTCCACCGGCGTGGATTCGTCGTCGTCGCCACAAGCGGCCAGCACCAGAGCGCTGCACAGGAATAGGGTCGTGGTTTTATCCAGCCATTTGCGCATGATTGTATCTCCTAAAGGGATTAAGTGCGCCAAGCCGTGCCCGACGCACAGATTAAATAGGTTGCCCCGCTCAAGAGGCAATTTCGCGCCCCTGAACGTAGCGCACCAAAGCCTTTTCGTCCAGCGCACAACCCAAGCCCGGCTGCATGGGCGTGGGCACGTACCCATCGACAAACCGGATCGGCTCAACGATCAGGTCGTCCTCGCGGGTCCAGCTCCCCACAAAATCCGAGGCCATCGTGCAGTTGGGCGCGGCCGCGGCCGCGTGGATATACGCGGTATCGACAATGCCCAAGTCGTTGCCCGAGCCGTGCCAGCAGCGCAGACCCGCAGCCGCTGCTATGGCCGCATTCTTCTGAAAGCCCACGAGACTGCCGCCCAAGTTTAGGCAATCAACGACCTCGGCCTTGATGGCGCGGATGATGTCTGGGCCGCGCCCCAAGTGCATGGCCACCGGCAGGTCAATCGCCTCGTGGATCTGGACGTAACCTTGCAAATCGGATTTGGGGATGGGATCCTCAAAAACCTCGACATTGCCCACCGCCGCAAGCTGCTGCGCCAGCTCAATGGTCTGCTCGGCCGTGTGGAAGCGCTCGTTGGGATCGACCGTAACCTTGAAATCCACTCCGCCCACCGCGCGCATGGCCTCCAGCCTTTCGACCATCGGCTCCTCGATCTTGCACTTGATCTTGACGCCTGTGAACCCGTGCTCAAGCGCCCGCTCGACCGCCCGCTTGCCGTCTTCCGGCGTCTGGTGCCCCATCCAGTAGTCGGCGCGCACCCGGTCGCGCACCGCACCGCCCAGCAACGCGTGTACCGGCACTTGGCGAGCCTTGCCCACCAAGTCAAAAACAGCCATCTCAAAGGCGTCATACGCCGGCCCGGCCCCCACCGTCGGCAATGCCTCGGTGCCGTCGTGGCGGGCGGCGAAAATATCCTGCAAGGTCAGTTGCTCGGGGTCTTTGCCCAGCAGCCGAGCCGCCCCTTCGCGGGCTTGTTCTATCGGCACACCGCGCCCGGTCTCGCCCAAGCCCACCAGCTCAGTATCCGTATTCAGGCGCACGATGTGCTTGGGCACTTGGTCCCACCCAGTTTCGGCGACGCATTCCGGGCTGTGTACCCGCCCGGGGATCGTCGGCACCACTACGGTCCAAATATCGACAGACGTTATTTTCATACTATGCCCCCTTGTGAATGCCGTTGGCCTATTTCAGGTAATGGGCTACGCACCCGAAAGCACCAATGCTCGCCATTTTTACGGTATAAAACTCGTCTTTTCATCGACGGTCAGCGCAAACTCCGCCAACAGCCGTGCGGCGTGGTCCAAGTCGGCCAAGGACGCGATCTCGACCGGCGTGTGCATGTAGCGCTGCGGTACGCTGACCAAGCCAGTGGCCACCCCGGCCCGACTGAGCTGGATGGCGTTGGCGTCCGTGCCCGTGCCGCCTGGGTCGGCTTGGATCTGATGGGGAATTTTCTTCTTTTTCGCCACCTGCACCAGCCGCTCATGCACGACCGGGTTGGCGTTGGCCCCGCGCAAAATGACCGGGCCGCCGCCCAGCTTGCACTCTCCGACTTGGCGCTTGTCGATATCTGGATGGTCCGTTGCCCAAGTGACATCCACGGCAATGCCCACCAGCGGATCGACTCCGTACGCACTGGTCTTGGCACCGCGCAACCCCACTTCCTCCTGTGCCGTAGCCACCGCATACACGGCCGCGTGGCACTTGCGCTTGGCGCGGCTCACTCGCCGCAGCGCCTCGGCCACCACCCAAGCACCGGCCTTGTTGTCAATCCCCCGCGACACCACCAGCCCATTGCGCAGCTCCTCGAAGTTGGCGTCGTAGGTCACCGGGTCGCCGATGGCCACCAGTTGCCGGGCCTCGTCCGCGTCGGCTGCGCCGATGTCAATCCACAAGTCGTGTTTGTTCGGTACTTTGATCCGGTCCGCTTCCTTCATCAAGTGAATGGGCTTTTTGCCCAACACGCCCAAGACCGGCCCTTGCGCCGCGTGGATGCGCACCTTGCGGCCCGGCACGATCTGCAAGTCAAAGCCGCCGATGGTGTCAAAGTAGAGATAGCCCTTGTCGTCGATGTAAACGATCTGGAAACCCAGTTCGTCGGCGTGCCCGGCGAACATGATCTTGGGGCGACCGGCCTCGTGGTAGCAGCCGATGGTATTGCCGTGGACATCAACTTCGACGCGGTCAGCGTACTTTTCTACCGCGGCCTTCCACACCGCCCGCACCGGTCCTTCATAACCCGAAGGGCCAGGGGCCTTGAGTAGATCGACGAGAAACCGCTTGGATGCTGGACGCATAGAGTCTCCTTATGGTTTAGCAGGTTTAAGCACAGTCCCCACCGCGCAGATGACCGAGTTGACAATGAGGCCGACGACCCCGGCGTGAAAGCCCCATACCATCGGTTTTTCCCCCAAGGTCAACCCCAGTGCCACCGCCAGCCCGCAGACCATGCCGATCAGGGCCGTGCCCGCGGTGAGCCGCTTCCAGTACAGCCCCATAAAGAAACAGGGCACAACTTGAATGAGGATCTCGAACTTCAATTCTAGGAGGCGGACCAAGGTGATGTCCACGCCAATCGCCACCCAGATTAAGGCGATGACGATCACCCACGTACTGATTTTGCCCACTTTTGTCAGCTCGGCCTCTTTGGCTTGGGGCCGGAAATAGGGCTGGTACACGTCCTTGGTGAACATCGACGAAATCGACAAGAGTGCCGAGTCGGCCGTCGACATCAGCGCGGCCAGCGCAGCGGCGAAGACCGCCACCACCAGCCAGTAGGCCAGCGCGGAATCGCCCATCACCATCGCGCAGAGCCGCGCCAGCACTTGGTCGCTGTCTTCTCGGCTCAGTTCGGGCAAGGCCACAGCGGCCGTCAGGCCGCAGATCAAGGCTACCAATGTAGTAGTAAGCGGCATGAAAGCCATCAGGATCAGCGAGCGTTTGAGCACCGCCACCGAGCGGCTGGCGTAGAGCCGCTGAATGGCCTGCGGATAAATGGCCGCCCCGCACCCCAAGAGCAGGGCGTAGCTGATCCACTTGTTCGCGCCCTCCAAGCTGGGCGCTTGGACCTTGGGCGGATCCATTTCGCTGAGTTGGGCAACCACCTGCCCCAAGCCTCCCCACTTTGAGGGAATGAGGAAGACCAAGATGCCAAATCCCAGCAGCAGGATCCCCCCCTGCATGACATCGGTCCACGCCACCGAGCGCATCCCTCCGAGGGTCTCGTACACGACCATGATCACCGCCAAGCCGATGATGCCGTACGCGGCCGGGACGGCCCCATGGGTGATCCCCTCTACGGCCGCGCCCATGGCCGTGAGCTGGGCCAGCGCGTAATTGCACAATGCGTAGATCATCAAGACCGTACTCAGCAGGGTCAGTACCGGCGAGGAGAAGCGATAGGAGATGTAGTCGCCCGGGGTGATGAACCCCTCGCGGCGCGCCAGGGCCACGAGGCGCGGGGCAAAGAGCAGATAGCCGACGATGACCGAAAACATAAAGAGCACCGACGCCGTCCACTCAAAGCCGATGCGGTAGGTCTTGCCCGTGTAGCCAAAGAGCGTGTTGCCGCTGTATTGGGTAGCGTACAGCGTCAGGAAAAGCACGGCCAAGCCCATTGAGCGGCCCGCCAAATAAAAGTCGGCCATGCTGTTGGAACGCCGCTTCTGCCGCGCGATCCACCCCACGCCGATCATGGACAGCAGATACAACCCCACGGCCAGCAGCGCACCCGGGCCAAAGACCAATTCGTCCATCTAGCCCGCCTCCTCGTCTTCGGTCCAGTAGCGGTGGATCACCCACCCCGTCCAAACAGCCAACAGCAACACCGCCCCCAGCGATACCGCCACCCACAGCGGAAAGCCCAACACCAGCGGCCCCCGATACCCCTCGGGCCAATACCAAGGGACGGCCAGCGCGTAGAGCAGCAAATAGACGATCCAGATGTAGCCGACCTTGCGCGGCTCAGACGCGAGTTGTTCTTGCGAGTCATTCATAAAGGGCAAATCAAAGCGCAGACACCGGAATTGACAAGGCCGCCGGCACCGATCCAATCGGAGTCCAAGCACACCGACAGCACACTCAAAGTGGTCGAGAGGCCCTCGGATGGAGCGTTTTGCGAGGGCGAGACGCCCTCGGTCCTCGATTGTTTTCTGCACACAAGGGACGATACCCAGAATGTTCAGGTAATCCTGATGGATTTGATGCGAGACCGATACGGCCCTTGGATGCTGCTGACTCTTGGCAATGTAACCTCCAGCCTGAGGCACTCAAAACAGGTCGCCGATATGCAGCCTGAAGCCTTGCAGTGTCGGCGAAGTCAATGTCGCCCTCTCCCCGTAGATACCCACGACCTCGAAGTCGCGCTCGCCGAACAGCAGGACCGTTATGCTTTTTTCGCCAGCTTCCACTATCCAGTACTCGTTCACGCCGTGTCTGGCATACAGCGCACGCTTGAACGTCTTGTCGCGTTCCGCTGTTGAGGGAGACAGGATTTCGACGACCAAGTCCGGCGCACCCTGAATGTTCGCCGAGGTGATGATGTGGCCGCGTTCATTGGAGACGAAGATCAGATCGGGCTGTACCACGTCGAGGTCCGACAGCACCACGTCGAAGGGCGCGGAATAAACCTTCCCCAAGCGATTCTCCGCCACAAATTGAAACAGTTTCGATCCTAGTAGGATGGAAACGCTCTGATGACGTTCTCCGGGTGAGGGGGTCATAATCAACTCTCCATCCAGAAGCTCGTAGCGCTTGTCTTCCGGCGCATTCAGATAGTCTTCGTAGGTAAACTTGACTATGGGATTGGGGATGGTCATGGTTGCCGTCCTCTCTAGTGATGCGTTGCTTGCGGGACGCAGACTTGAGCCGAGTGGTCTGGTTCCTTCGGCGTTGCCGTAAGGCCGAGTTGGATGGCTGGCTCGAAATAATCGAGGATCTCCCGCCACGCACTGCCCCGGTGGCACTCGTCAATGACCACCAAGTCGAAAAATTCTCGGCTGAACTGCCGGTAAATGTTCTTCTCCGCCTCGCTGCCGCTGACGGCTTGGTAGAGCGCAATGTAAATCTCGTAACTCGGGTCCATATCGCGGTTGCGGCCCTTGGTCATCACCGAACCAAGTCGCAGTCTGGTCCACGAGGAACAGCACCCGCTTAACTTTCTCGGCTTTCCACAGCCGCCATATAATCTGAAAGACAGAGAACGTCTTGCCGGTGCCGGTGGCCATGACCAGCAGCACCCGGCGCTGTCCCCGCGCAATGGCTTCGACCGCCCGCTGAACGGCAACGCGCTGATAAGTGTCCACGACATAATTTATCGCTCGCGCTCACGGCGTATATCACTCACAATATCCCCCCAAGATCTATCGGCCAGCCGCTGTCGCCATTCCTCGACTTTGTGTACTTGGCTTCCCTGAGTGAGTTGCACTTCGCGCTCCAAGATCAGTTTGATCTGCGTCTGTAAGCTGCGCCCATTCGCCTTGGTCATTTCCTGCAAGCGTCGATAAACGTGCTCATCGACATCGCGTATAGTAAGAGCTTTCATATGATGACGTTTTCAAAAAAACAACATCAAAATGTCATCAAGTCAATGAATAGATAGCCGCCGATCTTCGGCTCCGCGGCGGTGCGCATGTTGCCGAACAAAACGTACACCGGACTTGACCAAGCTAGCCGCCGGGGGTCAGCGACCGGACAGTAAGCGGCCCTGTTTTGCATGTGGGCCGAGACGAGACAGCAGCGGCGTACGTTGTGACCCTGCACCGCTTGCCTACCGTGTGGTGCAGAGTCATCTTAAAGAAAAACAACCCTGTGAGGTAAAAAAATGGACAAGCATCAAATCTATCACTCTGATCCCGAGATCATAGGGGGAACTCCCGTGTTCACGGGCACTCGGGTTCCTGTAGATAGCCTTATCATTCACCTGAAGGCCGGTGATTCTCTCGAGCAATTCCTCGATGGCTTCCCAAGCGTAAGCCGCCAGCAAGCCGAGGCATTTCTCGAACTAGCTCTGGCCGAGGTCTTGGAGAGCACACCGCAAGAGCCTTTACCCTGACCTAATGCGCGTCTTACTTGACGAGCAACTCAATTGGCGTCTAGCCCGCGTGTTCAGTGAAGCACACGAAGTTTGTTCCGTCCGTGGGATGGGATGGACCGGCATGCGCAACGGAGACCTGCTAGATGCAGCAGAGCAAGAGTTCGATGCGCTGGTAACGATGGACCAGAACATGGAACACCAACAGCATTTACCCCAGTACAATCTTGCTGTGATCTTGTTGGTATCAAGGAGCAATCGTTTGGAGGATACCGAGAAGTTTGTGCCTGCGATTGAAGACGTACTGGCCACAGGAGTGGATCGAGGACGGATATACCAACTAACGGGCTAACACGTACACCGGACTCGACCAAGCCATCTGCCCGTCGCACTGAATGGCCTTGACGAAATAAGCGGCCCATCCTTTCCCCGGCGGCTGATCCACAGTCTCCAGCGTCATTTCCAGCGCTTCCACCCGTTCGGGATAGCGCTGCACCACCAACTGCATGTCCAAGCCACCGTAGTCGAAGCGCCGCGGCTCGCGGCCCAGCCCCGGCAGATCAACCTCGGTCGTCCCGGCCGCCGACTCGAACACCAAGCGGCCCACCCGCCCATCGTCCAGCACCAGCTCAATGCCGTCGCAATCCCCGGTGGTCTGCGATTGAAAAGCCACGGCCTGCAATTCCGTCGCAGTGATGCCGTCGGCCGCGGAGTCAAAGCCGACCGTCGTCGCCTCCACAATGGTCGCTTCGGTGGTGCGAATAACCCCGGACCAATCCACCCGCCGCCCGCGCCCGCGCATGCGCGAGCCAGACCACAGCAGGCGCAACCTGTTGGAATGCACCAAATCCCGGCCGAATTCAGGCGGCTGCACCTCGGCGAGCAAGGCCCGGCCGCGGTACACTTGCAGGGCCTCCAGCGGGGCCGCCCCCACCACCCGGGCGCGAATATCCACCGAGTCCACCTCTGTTACCACCGCCCCCATGGGTGCGCCGGCTATCTGGACCTCTAGCAGTAGGCGCGCCCCGGTCGTGCCGTAGCAGCGCCGGCTACACAGGGCCTCCCACACGCCCGCACGCGACAACTTGCCGGCCAGCACACAGGTCAATCCACCGGCAATACCAAACTCGCCAGCCCCCGGCCCTTCGGCCCCGGGCCGCCCCTTGTGGCCATCGCTGTTGCACATGACCCCGACTATGTGGCCGCAGTCCAGCGCGTCGAACAGCATCCACTCGAACACGCCCCAGCACGAGACGATCTCCACCAGATTGTGCGCCTCGGGATCGAAGTACGCCTTGACATCGGCCCAGCGCCCGCCCACATGCGAACCGATAATCACTTGATCGCGTGGCACCAAGCGGGCGAGCCGGGCAAAGAACACATCGGCCGGATGCGCTGGCGACACCGCGTCTTCGGGCACGTGCGGGATCTGCCAGTGGCTGTTGCGCACAATGGGCCGCCCCTCGGCACAGTAAAAGACGTTGCGATCCCCTCCGGCCGGGGAATTGGCCGACCACTCATAGCCGGGAAAGACGACAAACTCGCCGTCCCGGTGAAAAGCCCGCACCGTCTCGTTGAGCCGCTGCCAGTCTTGGTCGTCCACCTGAAAATCGTTGCCCTGATGCGAGGCGAAATCCACCCTCGCCCAGTCGCGCGCAAAAGTGAAGTACTCAGCTTCCGTGCCCACGCCGACCGTAGCGTCAGACTGGGCGTGCAAATCTCCCCAGTAGCGATTCCACTGAGGCGTTGCCGCGAAGACTGCGACTGGATTGCTGTAACAGCGCAAGCCGCCCGCCGCGGCCGTCAGCCGTCCACTACCCGGAGCGCAAAAGGCCACCCTGCCCCCCTCGACCACGACTTCCCCTTCCCCTTCCCAACCCAATTCGACCGGCCCGGCCACGGCCGTCGGATTGCCCCATATATCCTGCCCTTTGACAAAAACCTCAACCGCCGCCCCCACCACCGCTTGGCTCGGCGCTATGCACACTAATTCCGCGGCCTCGCCAGCGACAATGGAAAACTTGGGCGAATCCGCCACGGCCCGCGCCACCGCAGCATTAGTCGGATCCACGAAAACGCGCAATTCGTGGGCCGACTCAACAAAGGTCTGCGCCCGGATTCCCGGCGAGCCACCGCTGCGGTCGCCGAGGACTACGGTCACCGTATCGCCGGACGCGAGGGAGCCGTCGTACACATCGATCACCACGCACCAGCGCATCCACGGCCGCTCGTGTCCCTTGGGGGCAAAGCGCGGTGCCAGCTTGGCCGCTCCATTGGTCTGCACCGTGCAATAGGCCGGCGCGGCCGGATCGCTGAACTGGGCCGGCTGCATGTCGCAGGCAAAGCGCTGGGCGATCTTAATGGTGCCGCGCTCGTCAATGCCGTAGCTGCCCACGGTCAAGGTCAAGGTCCATTGCTGGTAGCTGCCGGCCACCACCGGCACACAAGGCTCCAAAGTCACCGTCCCCAGTCGTTCCCGCCATTGTTGCTTCATCTTCTAACTCCTGTGCGCCTTTGCTGGCCGCCTGCTTTTCTCCACCATGTCTTTTTTAGCTAACTTAACCGGCATTATAATGGCAACTCTTTGAGAAAGAATAAAATCGTGAAGGTCGTACTGACATTTGATATGGGGGCAGCCTACGTCGAAGAATTGCGGACGGCGTTTCCCGAGCTGGACTTTTGCCCGGCGTACAGCGAAGCGGAACAAATGCGGACCGCGGCCGATGCCGAGGTTGTGTTTGGCTTGATGACGCGGCCGGTGTTTTTGGCGGCAAAAAAACTCAAGTGGTTTCACTTTGTCGGCATCGGCTTTGACCCAGTCGTGCGCGAAATCCCGGAATTTCGCACGGGTGCCGTGGTGATGACCAATGCGCGGGAGACGCACGTGGTGCCCATGGCCGACCACGTCTTCGCCGCAATACTCGCACACGCCCACCGGATCCCCGAACTGCTCGAAGATCAGCGCAACCACCGTTGGAATACCGCGCGCTACGTGCAGCGCATCATCGAATTGGCCGGAACCAAGATGGGGGTGCTGGCCATGGGGGATATCGGGCGGGCCGTAGCCAAGCGAGCCGCCGCTTTTGAAATTGAGGTCTATGCGGTGGATATCTTGCCGATGGCGCCGCCGCCCGGGGTGTGCGCGGTGTGGCCGGTCGAGCGGTTGGACGAGATGCTGGAGAGGGTGGATTGGCTGGTGGTGACGGCCCCGCGGACCGCGGCGACGACCGGGATGCTCAATCGCCAACGACTCGCTTTGCTCAAAGAAGGAGCGTTTGTAGTGGTCGTCTCGCGCGGGGGGATCGTCGATGAGGCGGCTTTGGCCGCGGGCTTGCACGCCGGCCGGATCGGCGGGGCCGCGCTTGACGCGACCGCGGTGGAGCCGCTGCCGCCCGACAGCCCGCTGTGGGACGCGCCCAATGTGCTGATCTCCCCGCACACCTCGGCCGAGTCCGTGCAATTAATCGAGCGCCGCAAGGCCATCTTCGCGGAAAACCTGCGCCGCTATCTGGCGGGCGCAGCCCTATTGAACGTGTGCGATCTAGAGAAAGGGTACTAAGTAATCGCACTGACATCTAAAGAAGTCAGCTTTACCCTCACACCCTTCCACCGCTGCAAGCCTTGCCGCTGAAAGTCGCCGAGCTTGAGTGCAAGCGTACAGCGACCATCAAGCAGGCGAATACTGACGGTCTCACTTTCCACGTCCAGTGCGAAGATACGGGCGTCGTAGTCAATGCTGCTAGGCTGGAAGCGACTATGCCGAGTTTTCGGATTTGCCAGTTGAGGTGCCACCCGCCCAATCGCCCGGACAGCAAGGTTGGCAGAAAGACCAAACTGGGCCCGGATAACCCGGTAGCAGCCTTTATGCAGGTCATACTGCCGGTGCTTCTTGTGCTGGTTGCCCCAATCGGCAACAAAGTTGCAAGCATTGGCAAAGGCCGTAAACGTGGCCTCAATACGAGGCGCCATCTGCGGCGGAACCACGAGCCTACAAGAGAGGGTACGTATTGTTTCCATACCTTAAAATAGAGTGATTTGCCTTTCAGTAGGCAAGGCCCCGTATTTGAATCGACTCAGGGACCGACAAACGCCTGGTGCGTTGCCAGCCCAGCGCCGATTCAATCCTTATCCCTCTGACATTTGAAAAGTCAGTATCACGGGAGGTTTTTATGACGGCCAAACCCCACCTGCCTCCGTCCCCCATTGACGAGGGCAAAGTCACCGTAACGGCGATCGAGTCCGTACAGCCACTCGACCTGTTCCCCGATTTGCTGCTGGTGCGCATCCACACCGACGCCGGACTCATCGGCCACGGCGAAACCTATTACTGCGCCGAGGCCGTGCAGGCCATGCTGCACGACTGGATGGCGCGCCGCCTGCTCGGCGAAGACGCGCTGGCCATTGAGTCGCACTGGCGCTTCCTCTACGAGCGGGCCGCGAATTTCGGCGTCCGCGGCACCGAGCTCCGCGCCTTGTCCGCGCTGGACGTGGCGCTGTGGGACATTCTCGGCCAAGTCTGCAACCAGCCGATCTATCGCCTGCTCGGCGGGCCGGTGCGCGACAAAATTCTCGTGTACAATAGCTGCGGCAACCCCCAGTACGGGCCGAGCACTACCGGGCGCAAAGGCTGGCCGGGCATGGGGGCCATTGGCGAGCCGGGGCCGCTGGGCGATTCGTGGAAGCTGTTCCACGAGCCAGTGGCGCTGGCCGAAGAGCTAGTCGCGCTGGGCTATAGCGGGCTGAAGGTCTGGCCCTTTGACCAAGCGGCCATCCAGTACGGCCCGGCGCGCCTTCCGCACCGCGCAATTGAGGAAGGCGTACAGCCCTTGCGCGCGATCCGCGACAAGGTCGGCATGGACCTCGACATCTTCGTCGATGGCCACGCGCATTTCCAGCTACCGGCCGCCCTGCGCATTGCCGAGGCCCTGCGCGAGGTGCAGCCGTTGTGGCTGGAGGACGTAATCAAGATGGACAACCTCGACACCGTAGCCGACTTCCGCCGCCAGAGCCGGATGCCGATTTCCGTGAGTGAGATGCTGTTGAGCCGGGCCGATTACAACTTTGTGCTGATGCACCAAGCCGCCGACTACGCGATGATCGACCCGACTTGGGTGGGCGGGATTTCCGAGACCGCACGGATCGCCCATCTGGCGCAGACCTATAATGTGCCGGTCAGCATGCACGACTGCACCGGCCCGCTGACGCTTTTTGCCGGCTTGCACGTGGGAGCGGCCGTGGCCAACTGCTGCTATCAGGAGACCGTGCGGGCGCAGATCCAGACGGTGTATAGAGAACTGATCGACGCGGAAGTGGAGATTAGCGGAGGGTATGTGCGTCTGCCCCGAGGTAGCGGCTTGGGGGTCAGGCTAAATCCCGATTTGTTCAAGCCGGAACGACCGGGCTATCGGATTTCGAGACGTTGATTGTTTACAGATTGGTCAGTGAGGAAGTAGAGGGATGTGCGAGTGTGCGGATTTCGCGCACAAACAACGTCGTAGCGCTGCAACTTCTCGTGCAGGACCCGGCGCAATAGAACCCGCACTGCTGCGACGTCGCCGTGGCCTTCTACGATGGCGATCAATTTCACAGATCCAATCCGAACAGATTCAATTGTTTAATGCTGGCTACCGCATGGACGCCCGGCACGACCGTTGCGAGGTATTCCTCCACGCGACGCTTCACCGCTGGGGCGCGGTCCTTCAGCGCGGCGAGAACGCTGGCCATGTTCGAGCCATCGCGGTTGAGTAATTCGCCCGGGTCGGGCGGCTGCGGCTCGCGGATGCGTTCGGGATTCAGGTTGTAGAAACCCATCGAAATGAGGGCGTCGTACAGGGGGCGGAACGCCTCTAGACCAGAGACATTGACCAGAAAGAGGCGGTCCTTGGGAATGGCAGGGACGGGTTGAATAGTGCTGCGCTCGAGTGCGCCGTCCTTTATTCTATAATAGGCTTTGCCCGCGCCATCGGTTCCTGAGCAAAAAATTGCGCATTCCTCTTCGGCGACTAGATAAGCCCCCCGTTTCGCACCAATTCTGAAGGCGTAGTGGCCGAAGCGGCCTTTAGGCTCCCAAAACAAGGTCTCGGCTTGCGAGCGATGAGCGGCCTTGGCTTGCGGGATACCCTAGTCGCGCCAGCTCGGTAATCTGGCTATTGTTTGTTGCGGCTCGGACATTGCCGTTGTAAAAGCTAAAGGCGTCTCTAGTATTGTCAGCCGACAGCGAGGAGGCGACGGAGAAGATTCCAATGGAAAAGGTCAGATATTCCGATTTGTTGCCGTGGGAATTTCGCCAACGGCTAGCCGCTAGGCCGGTGGCGTATCTACCGCTGGGCACGCTCGAGTGGCACGGCGAGCATTTGCCCTTGGGCAGCGACGCGATCCAAAGCGAAGGGCTGATGATCGAATGTGCCAAGCGCTTTGGCGGGATCGTCATGCCGCCAATTCATCTCGGGCCGGATCGGGCGTGGGATCGCGGCAGCGGCGAAGTGTTCCACGGCATGGACTACGCCGACAGCACCCAGCCACACCGGCCACTAGACGGCAGTTGCTACTGGGTGTCGGACGGATTTTTCGGAATGCTAGTCGATGCGATTTTAGCGCAGATTAAGCGCACGGGTTTCAAGCTGGTGTTCGCCGACGGACACGGGCCGAGCCGCAGAGCTTGGCGCGAAGCCATGGCCGAGCGGGAGCAGCGCTTCGGCCTCAAGCTGGCGGGAGTTACGGACGAAGTAGCGCGGGAATGGCAGAGCCAGATGGACCACGCCGCACGCAACGAGACGTCGCTGGTGATGCACTATCGGGAGGATTGGGTGGACCTCGGGCAGTTGCCTACAGATCGGAGCGTGTGGCCGCAAGGGGTCGGCGGCGAGGATCCGCGCGACGCCAGTGCCGCACACGGGCGGGAGTGCATGGAGCGGTCCGTGGCGATCGTCGGGCGACTGATTGCAGCGAGCGGGGTTTGACTACTATAACAGACTGCTTATCACCGCCAACTGCGAAAGGACAGCGCATGAAAATCACCCAAGTAGAGACCATTCGCTTCAAAACCACCACCAATACCGTGCGCGACTCCGACGGCCACGGCCACCCCGGGCCCGAGCGCGAAACCACCCAGACCTTACTGCAAATAAGCACCGATGAAGGCGTCTCCGGCTACTGGTTTGGCGCCAATGCCCAAGCCATAGACAGCCTCGTCAAACCAGCCATAATCGGCGAAGATCCCTTGTACCGCGAAAAAATCTGGCGCGACCTCAACCACCGCCAGCGGCTCAATCTGGGCACGCTGTCCGACCAAGTGCTCATGGCCGTTGACCTCGCCTTGTGGGATCTGGCCGGACGCGCCCTCAATCAACCCGTGTACAAACTGTTGGGCGGCTTGCGCGACAAAGTGCCGGCCTACGCCTCCACCATGTGCGGCGACGATCTCAAAGGCGGCTTAGCCACTCCCCAAGACTACGCCAACTACGCCGAGTGGTGCATGGAGCGCGGATATCCCGCCTTCAAATTGCACACTTGGCAACCGCCCTACGCCGGTGCTCCCGACCCCAAGCGCGACATTGAAGCCTGCGCGGCCGTGCGCACAGCGGTCGGTCCCGACGTGCCTTGTATGCTCGACCCCTACCACTACTACGACCGCGAGGCCGCTCTCTTCCTAGCCAAGGAACTGGAAAAGCTCGACTATTACTGGATGGAAGAACCCATGGATGAACACAGCATGTCGTCCTACATCTGGCTGTGCGAGCAGACCGGCTTGCCGATTTGCGGCCCGGAGACCTGCGAGGGCAAAATGTACGTGCGCGCCGAGTGGATTAAAGCCGGTGCCTGCGACATCAGCCGCTGCGGCGTGGGCGACGTGGGCGGGCTCACCCCCTTGATGAAAACTGTGCATCTGTGCGAGTCGTTTGGTATGCGCTGCGAAGTCCACGGCGGCGGCCCGGGCAACCTGCATGCCCTGTGCGCCATGCACAACGGCGAATTCTACGAACGCGGCCTGTTGCACCCCTTCATCGACTTCGACCAGCCCGCCCCGTGGCTGCACGAGCACGGCGAACCCATGGACGAGCAGGGTTTTGTCCACGTGCCCCAACGGCCTGGATTGGGAATGAATATCAATTGGGATTACATCAAGAAGAATAAGATCGCCCACTAGCCAGCAGTAGCCGGCCATCCGGTAGCCGCGCTCTCAGGCCGCAACGCCCATCAAGAGTGCGGCAAGATAATCCACGCAACTCACTCGGCCGCAGCTAGCTGTAGAACTTGCAACGCACTGGTAGTCAGGACCCGGTCCGCGTCGTCGCGCAGAAAGCGCCCTTGGTGGGACGCCCTCGCATCGAGGACCTCGTACCCTCCGTAGGGCACCTCCTCACTCGTCGGCACGTAGCCGATGGCACCGTTGGCGTATCCCACGGGTAGGGTCAAGGAGAAGGGCGATGCCTCGGCAATGGCCAGCCCGGTCTCGACGAAGATCTCCCCCGGCAGGCCGATGAGGGCCACGTCGTCCAAGGCCACGACTTGCAGTTCTATGGGCAGGCCCGTGGCTACCGAGCCGCTCTGGTGCGCCGCGAGCCGCTCCTTGGCGGCAAAGTAGTGGCGGCAGACCTGCCAGTTCCGCTGGTGCTCGCCCTTGAGTTTGCGAAAGGCCGGTTCCCAGTGCGCCAGTGCGCGCTCGCACTCCTGCAGCGACGGCATGGGCTCGAGAGGCAGCTCAAAGGCGCGCTGGGCACAGCGCAGCCGGCCGCCCCGTCTCAGGTCGGCGCGGTCCAACACCGTCTGCAACACCGCAGCACCGGCTCTGCTGCCGTGGCGCTTGGCGAGGGCAAAGGTGCCGCGCGGATGGGGGTTGATGTTGCCGGCACAGCCGTTGACGAACAGGGCGGTCGAGCCCGGCAGTTGGGCCTCGATTAGCTGCATGGCGTAGCCGATCCAGTCGGCTGTGAACAGGTAGTTGTCGCCTATTAGACAGGTCCCGTGGGCCGCGTGCTGATACACCACCGCCAGCGGACTGCCGTCGTCGCGCTCAAACCACACTACATCGACCCAAGGTGCCACCGGTCCGTCGGGGTTGACGCCGATGCGGGTGGTGCCATCGGCCTGTCGCGCCCGGCGATTGACGCCGACCTGCAGCGAATGACGGCCCGTGCCCCAGCGCACGGGCCCGGCCGCGGTGGCCGCCTGCAGGGCGGCACCGGCCATGTAGTGGCTCACCGCGTCGATGTAGGCAGTGACCTGTTCCCCCAGCACCGAGAAGTCAGAGTACATCAGCGGTCCGCCGTGCGTGTGCGAGAAGGCGAGGAATACGTGGGACTCGGGCACCCCGGTCGCCGCACGCACCAGCTCGCGCACGCCAGCGACCTGCTCCGCCCGCATGCCGAGCAGGTCGCTGGCAATGATCACAGCTTGGGTCGAGCCGTCGTCGAGGAACAAAGCGTGGGTGTTGAGGTGGTCGTGTACGCCCTCGGCCCCGTGGTCGCGGGCCCCGTACCCACCCATGGGAAAACCGATCGGTGGCGTGATCCGGGCACCGCCGGTTCCGGCCAGCAAGTCGCGCATCATCCGATCCTCCTGTTCTGGTCAATTGCCTGCGTACCCTAATATACGCGGCCCCCACCTTGACAGGCCACCACCCAAGTCAATTATTGGAGGCCCCATCCGTGCTTTTCCCATAGGAGCTTCCCATGAAAATCGCCCACATCGAGCAAATCCCCATCGCCATGCCCCTAGCCAAGCGCTACGACAACCACGCCGGCCGCATGCGCATGTACGACATGGATCAACATCTCGTGGTTAAAGTACACGGCGACAATGGGTTAGTCGGCTACGGCGACTACGAGGATAACCCCACTCCCGTACCCCAAGCCGAGATTGACGCGCTCATCGGCACCAGCCCTTTCGACTATCTGCTCAACAATTTCCACATGGCCTTGGGCATGGCGCTCTACGACCTGATGGGCAAGCACTTGGGCGTGCCCGCGTATAAACTGATGGGGCAAAAAGTGCGCGACGCCGTCCCCTGCGCCGCTTGGACCCGCCCCTGCCCCCCCGACGTTTTCGCCGCCGAGGTTCAGTGCGCCGTCAATCAAGGCTACCGCGTCTTCAAAATGCACTCAGACGCCCGCTACGACGTCATCGAGCAGACCCGAGCGGCCGAAAAGGTCGCCCCGCCCGGCTTCAAATTGCACTGGGATCTCAACCACAACCGCACGCTGGGCACAATCCTGCCCATTGTCGCCGAACTGGAAAAATCGCCGCTCGTCGGATTTATCGAAGACCCGCTGGTGTGGAGCGATATCGACGGCTGGCGCACCCTGCGCGAGAAGACCAAAATCCCCCTCGTCATGCACGTTCCCCAATTGGGCGGCATCCAAGAAGTGATCCGCGGGGTCGCCGATATCTACATGATTGGCGGACGCATTGGCGACACCCTGACCTCGGGTTTTGCCTACGGCAAGGCCAATGTCCAGTGCCTGATCCAGCAATGCGGCAATACCCTGATGAAGGCCCTCACCCTGCACCAAGCGGCCGTCCTGCCCACGGCCTCGGCCCATACCATCAACCTAGACGACCAGTTCGAGTCCGACATCGCTAAAAAAATCCCAGTCGTCGAGGGCTTTTCACCTGTGCCCGAAGGGCCGGGGCTGGGCGTGGAAGTACAAGAAGAAGCCCTAGCCCAAGCCGCCGCTCGCGCCCACCTGCCTAGGTACGACTATATCGGCGTACTGCACTTTGCCGGCGGCCACAAAGCCTACAGCTTGGGCAGCCCCGCTATCAACCGCCTGACCGGCACCGAAGAGGGCCGCCTTGAGGGCCTCAACTTTGAGTACTGGACCGACGACGGCTCGGCCGAATACGCCCGCGTCCTCAAGCGCTTGCAGGAGGAAGGGCCGTTTATCGAGGGCTAGGAATGCACAGCAAAAATGTTCCTGCTCTTCAGATTGCGGATAACTACACGGGTTATTAGGCGGGGACCTGACATGTCTGGCTATTAAGCGAATTTCGAGACTCGGGCGATCTGCCAGCCACACGACGAATGGCAAGAGAACATTCGTCGCTTGACCGAAGAAACGAGGTGAGTGGATCTTGCAGTTCTGTCGAAGCAGTATGACTAACTTCATCCAAGCATCCTCAACCGCCCCATCGTTCAATACCCGGCGACGCCGGTCTTTTCGCCAATCCAAGCGATCATGGCACGGAATGTTGGACACTGTTCCGCTACCTCTCGCAAGCCTGCATTTCTGAGAATGGCATCGCTATCCGTGTTTTCACGATAGGACCGCTTGAGGTGTCTCCGAAAGAGTTCCTCAACAATTTTCTTCGGAGGTTTGTCTTGATTCTGCTCTTCTGGAGGTTGTTGCCAGCCGCTGGGCTTGATCTTGAGTCGGGACTGAAGTTGACTCGGCGCGGCAAGGAGCAGCATTTCCAAGTCGTGTTTCAACGCACTGGCATAAAAACGCGCCATGTAGCTGTCAACATCAGTCCGTCTGCCCATCTGCTGCAAGTGCTGTTTCACCAAGCGCGTTTGAACGCCTTGAAGCTCTTGCAGATTGTCGTGCCTGTACTCCGTATTCGCATAGTCTCGATTTGGATAGAGATCGGGTAATCCAACGACGAGGTCGCGTGCATCGTTTGCCAGTTTCTCGGTCGCTCGTGAGCCAATTTTTTTAAAGTAGTTGGACTTGTTGTCAAGAGATATTAGTTGAATGCCCCAGCCCTTCTTTCCAAGCTGCTGCTGCCAGCCGCTCCACAATGCCGACAGTGCCTGAACGTCCGATCTCCCTTCCACAAAAATCCACACCTTCATGCGCCGGCCTCCAGTTCGCCGGAGCGGTGCAGGTCGCCCAAGGTCCCGTTTGCAACATCTTTGAGCATTTGCACAAGCGTCTTGCGGTTCACCGGACGGTGCCACGCGACCTTTGCGTCGTCTGCATTCCGCGCCATCACGGCAACATCGGCTATATCGAAGCAGTTGAGCAGGTCCGGGCTGTGCGTCGTCACCAGCACTTGGGTGCGCTCCGCCGCTGTCTTGATCATCTCGGCCACAATCGGCAACAGCCCGGGATGCAGGCCCAATTCTGGTTCGTCGATTGCCACTAGAGGCGGCAGAAGTGGATTTAGCAGCGCCGTCGCCAAGCACAAGAAGCGCAACATGCCGTCCGACAGCTCCCACATCTCCATAGAGCGAGACATGCCTTGCTCGCGCACCCGGACGAGCACTTGCGGTGGCGTTCCATAGGTGGTATCGCAGTGAATTTCCTCGAAGGTGGGATACGCCACGCGCAGAAAGTCGCGCAACTCCTCTGCTGCTGACCGGAAATCATAGCGGGTCAGGATTTCGTGCAGCACAGTCCCCAAGTTGTCGCCGTTGGATGATAATGTCGTATCCGGCCTGATATCGGCGGCCTTGGTGCGGAGCGTGGAAGACCGCGTCACATCGAAACCCGGATAGCACATTATATTCGCCAATAGAACGCGTACCCAAGAAGGAACGGGAAACTCATTGAAGAAGCGGATTTGCGAAAGCAGCAACGCGACCTCTTGTTGTGCGCCTACCCGTCCGCTTCCCGCAGGGGCTGCGGCTGAATCGGCATCGCGGACGACAGCGGGCGAAGGTTGCGCCTCATCAAACGGTATTAAGTGACCCTGTTCTACATCGAAGATGTGTCGCTGATACGAGGTTGCCTCCAGAAATTTGAGAGGTTCCATGTATCCCGGTGCTGGCTCTTGATTTCTGAGAACCTCGTATTGCGGGTGCATCCGGCCCTGTGCATCGGCTTGCAAAACGACCTCGTACACAAGGGCCTTTCCCGCCGCCAATGGAAAATCATCCCATGTAGGAGGCTTGCGAAAGGTGACGCTCCAAGCCAACTGCCCATTCCCGTTCCCTGCCGTCAGCAGGGACGCTGGCCCATGATGCCAACCCATCGCAGTATTTAGCGGAAACTCGCAACACTCGGCAATCAGTTGCAGACAATCGATCAGCGTACTCTTGCCGACGGCATTGGCACCGATCACCATGGTCAGCGGCTTGAAGTCGGCCTCAAACCCGTCGAGAAGGCGGTAGCCTCGGATCTCAATTTGCGTAATCATGCAACATTACCTTTCGCTCCAATTATCCACAGTATATCAATTAATTGTCCGAATCATATTAAAAAAATTGACATAGACGCTATGCGCTGAAACGCAGTAGAATCGCCTGACTTTCCCGATATTCGCGTTTAACTCAACAGCTTTTTACTCGGCGCAGTGTCATGGCGAGATCGCTACCCCCCATACCAGTCCCGCAACGCCGGATAAAGCACCCGATAGCGCTCAAAAGCCCGCTGGTAGAATGCGACCCGCGCCCGGTCGCAGCGCACCGTCTCGGCCAACTTGACCGTGCGCTGACAGGCGGTGGCAAAATCCGCATAGAGTCCGCTGCCGACGCCCGCCAACAAGGCCGCCCCCACGGCCGACAGATCGTCGGTGGCGATCCGCACCACGTCGCGCCCCAAAATATCGGCCTGGATCTGCCGCCACACCGCCGAATGCGAGCCGCCCTCGCCGATCCGCAACTCGTCGATGGGCAAGCCGATTTCGGCAAAGCAGTCGAGCGAATGCCGCAAGTCAAAGACGACTCCCTCCAGCACGGCCCGCACCAGATGCCCCTTTGTGTGCCCCAACGACAGCCCGACAAAGCCGCCGCGGGCGCGGGCGTCGGGACGCGGCGTGGCCCTTCCTTCGAGCCAAGGCATAAAAAACACCCCCTCGGCACCAGGGGAAACTGCGGCCGCCGCCTCAGTTAGCTCTTCGTAGCTGCCCCCGAATTCCTCCTTGAACCACTTGAGCGAGGCCCCCCCGGTAAACGAGCAGCCCAACCAAGCGTATTTGCCGGGGATGGGGTGGCACATCGGCCAGAGCTTGTCAAAGGCCCGTGGATCCAGCGCCTCGGCAAAAGCCGTGGCGTGCGCGGCCGTGCCAATGCCCAAGCCGATAACGCCCGGCTCAATCACCCCGGCCCCGAGGATCATGCAGGGCATGTCCCCGCCGCCAGCGACAACGGGCGTACCCGCCACCAGTCCGGTCTGCTCGGCCGCGGCTTGAGTTATGGCCCCGACCACGGCCGGCGAATCGGCCAAACGCGGGAACAACTCAATATCGACTTCCAAGGCCTGCAAAATTTCCCCGCACCACTGGCGCTCGTGCAGATCAAACGCCGCCGTTGTCGAGGCATCCGACACCTCGGCCGCTATCTGTCCGGTGAGCCGGTAGCGCAGCCAATCCTTGGGCAGCAGCATCCAGCGACTTTGCTGGTAAACATCTGTCGCATGCTCTTTTACCCATAACACCTTTGCTAGGGTATTAACCGGCCCCAACCGCATCAGCGTCCGTTCGCGCAGCAAGTCGCCCGCCCGCTGCTCGGCCCAATCGCACTCTGCTTGCGAGCGGTGGTCGAGCCAGATCGGCACCCGCTGTAGGGGCCGCCCGGCGCTGTCGGCAAATACCGCGCCGTTGATTTGCCCGGACAGGCCGACGCAGGCAACCTGTTGTGGGTCAATGCCATCAAGCACCTGACGCACAGACGCGCACAGCCCGCGCCACCAATCCTCCGGGTCCTGCTCAACCCACTTAGGATGCGGCTTATAGAGCGGATACTCGGCCTGCCCCCTAGCGATGAGATCGCCGGCCTCGTCGAGGACGACGGCCTTGGTGCTTCCCGTGCCCAAGTCAATGCCCAGTACACAGCGCATCGGACCCTCCTATCCGAACCTATCCACGTTGCACAAACTCAGATCAAAACCCGGCTCCGCCCCCTGCACCACGCGCGCGGTCACCGCTCCGGTCACCGCCCCCAGCGAGACCCCCACCATGGCGTGCCCGGCCGCCACCGTGAGATTGTCGTAGGCCCGCACTCGCCCCAAAAAGGGCAAGCCATCCGGCGTACAGGGCCGCAGGCCCCGCCACACCTCGATTAGCTCCAACGCATCCGGCGTCCACGCCGGTACGTAGCGCGGCACCGCATGGACAATCGCGGCGACCCGCCGGCGGTTGATCGACGCATCCATACCCGCCAGTTCGAGCGTACCGGCAAAGCGCAACTTGTCCCCCATCGGGGTGATGCCGACGCGGGCCTCCACCAACATCAGCGGGACCTCTGGGCACGGACTGGGCTTGTGGTAGGTAATGCTGTAGCCCTTGGCCGGCTGCACTGGCAGGGACAGGCCCAACCCTCGGCCCACGCCCGGCGACCACGCCCCACTGCACAGCACGACTTCGGCCGCGGCAAAATCCCCGCGCGTCGTCTCGACCACTTGGATGCGACGCCCTTTTTTGCCAAACCCCAACACCTCGGTTTTCTCGTTTAACTGAACCCCGCGCTCGACGCAGCGCACGGCCAAGGCGCGCACGAGACGCGCCGGGTCCAAGTGGGCGTCCTGCGCGTAAAACGCCCCGCCCACGCAGTCCAATTCCACGGCCGCGGCGCGCTGCTGCGCCTGTTGGGCATCGACCATCTCCACCGCTAGCCCCACCTCCTGCATGAGCTCGGCCTCTTCGCGGACATGCTTCAAGCCTTGTTCGGTCTTGCACAGCAAGAGCCGCCCCTCGTGCCCAAAGGCAAAGTCCAATTCAGCGGCCAAGCCCTGATAAAGCCGAAAACTCTCCAAGTGCATGTCGCGCAACAGGGGCATGGCCTGCCGCACCCGGCGCATGGTGCTGGCCTTGCGGAATTGCCACAGCCAAGCCACAAGGTCGCGATCCCAGCGCCATTTAATGTAGAAAGGGCTGTCCGGGTCCAACATCCACCGCAAACCTTGGGCAATGACCCCTGGCTCGGCCAGCGGTACGCTGTGGCTGGGCACAATAAGCCCGGCGTTGCCATAGGAACTCCCCGCGCAGACCTCGTCCTTTTCGACTACAGTGACCTCGCGGCCCTGCTGCAAGAGAAAGTGCGCCGTGCAGATACCAACGACTCCGCCGCCAATGACCAGCACATCTACCTGTTGCGTCATAGCTAAGCCTCGCGTTTGTCCGGCACCTTGACGCCGGTCGGGTTTCGCTCTACGTATTCAGGGACATTATACGCCTAGAAGCCACCAGCAGAAAGGAACGACCCATGCTAGATCGCGCCGTGCGCGTCGGAATGATCGGCTGCGGCACCCAAGCCAACGTCCACTTTGCCGGCCTCAAGGCCCTCGGCGCGGACCAAGCAACGGTTGCGGCCGTCTGCGACCTCGACGACGAGCGCCTCGACGACGCCTGCCAGCGCTGGCCCGCAGCCCGCGCGGACCACGACTACCGGGCCATGCTCGCGCCCGGCGACCTCGACTTGGTCATCGTCGCCACCATGCCCAACACGCACGAAGCCATGTCGTTAGCCAGCCTCGACGCCGGGGCCTGCGTACTGTGCGAAAAGCCCTTTGTGATGAATGTCGCGCAGGCCGCAGCCGTCCTCGCCAAGGCCGCGGCGACCGGGCTACAAGTCCAGCTCGGCACCAACATGCGCTATATGCCGAGTTCTCGGTACTTGCGCGATCTAGTCCAAGGCGGCACCATGGGCGAGCCAGTGTTCGCCAAGGCGTGGGGCTGCCACCACGACCCGCCGGTCTGGGGACCGCACTACCATCTCGCAACCTCCGGCGGCGGGGTCCTCGCCTCAACCTTGGTCCACACCCTCGACTTGGCAATGTGGGTCGGCGGCTCGCCCAATCCGCTCACCGTCAGCGCGGCCACCCGACGCCTCTTCCCCGGCAAGCGCGGGCCCAAGATCGACGCGGCCATCCACGCGCACTACGACGCCGAAGACCTCATCAGCGCCTTGGTGCGCTTTGACAACGGCGCATTTTACTCCTTAGAGGGCAACTGGTGCAGCGAGGGGACCGACTTCCACAGCTTTGAACTGACCACCACCCGAGGCACCATCACCGGCGCACCCTTTGCGGTCAACGTCGATGTCGAGGGCGAGATCGTCGATCAGACGCCCCAACTCGACGGCGACGACGACTGGTTCCAAAGCGTCCACACCCAAGACGCCGCCCTCATCGCCCAGCTCCGCGCCGGCCAGCCGTGGGACATGCAGGACGCCCGCCAGCTCCTCAATTTGCAAAAGGTCGTCGATGCCTGTTATGAGTCGGCGCGGACGGGCCGCGAGGTCGTTCTATAACCTACGCGGCCACAAAAGGTTTTCTCGGCGACCCAACTTATCCCATCTGGCGACCGAAAAGTGCATTAACCTATCTAAAAGGAATCCCATGCCCCAGCCCAACGCTTGGACGCCCGTCGAGGCCCGCAGCACAGCCGCGCTCCTGCACCACTTGCCCCGCCCGCTCACCGCCTTGGCCGCTGGCGACATCCCCGCCGTAGTCTTGCGGGGGGCCTATCCGCCCGATCATTGCCGCGGCTTGATGCGCCGCTTTGAGGAGCGCGGCTATTTCGACCCGGCCACCGTGGGCCAAGCTTCTCAGCTAAGCGGCGGTCCCTATCTCGACTTGGGCACCAGCCTCGGACGGCTCGGGGCCGACCCAGCGGCCTTCTTCGCCCACGCGGCCCGCACCCACGAGCTGTTCGCAACGCTCTTCGAGGGGTTTGCAGACCCAGTGGGCGCGATGTACGCGGCCCTCTCCGATCTGGCCGAGGGCAAAGTAGTGCAAACCGCACGCGAACCGGACGGGCGGCTCTACGGACCGGCCATCTTCCGCATGTATCACGCGGCCGAAGGCCACAAGCCCCACTACGATTCGGTCGCCAAGCGCTCCCGCCCCGGCCACGCCTACGCAGTGGCCGACTTTCAGCGCCAATTCGCCGGGGTGCTGTGCTTGCAGACCGGCGATGCAGCAAGCACCGACGAACCCTTTATCTACCGCTGCTGGGGCACCCAGCCCCACGTCGAGGACGTGCTGCGTCAAGACCGCTTCCCCGAGTACGCAGCCGCGCACCACATCCCCCGCGTCCAAGTCCGGTTGACCCCGGGCGATCTCTACTTCTTCTGCACCGAAAACATCCACGAAGTAGAGCGCCTAACGCGCCAGCACCGCCGCGTCGTGTTGGCCTTCTTCTTCGCCATGTCGGCGGACAAACCAGAGATCTTCGCCTGGTCCTAAGGCCGCATAGCCTCGCCGCGCAGCAGCATGGCGCGGATGTCGTAGCGCCCCGGCCGCTCTACCGGCAAATCCCCGGCCTCGAGCATCACCTCCAGCGGCGAAGCCAGCGTCCGCAAAGGCAGCGCGGTCACCTCGTGGAGCCGCGCCGACTCGTCCGTGGCCATGATGATCTCCACGGCCGCCCGGCCGTTTTCCGCTTGGCCGCGATGCTCAGCCCGGCCTTCGATCCACTCCACGATCTCGCGCTGCTGCCCAACGCTGGGGTCCGCGCCCTCGCCCGCCCGCTCCTCCCAAGTGCCGGTCTTGCTGTTGAGCAGCCGCACCTTGCGCTCGTCGAGTTCGATGATGCCCTCCGAGCCGTAGAAAACCCCACCTTGGTAGTTAGGACCGGCCAACTCCTGCAAAAGCTGGCCAATGGCCCCATTGTCGAATTGCACCACGCACAGACTGCGGTCCTCAATGGGGATGTCGCGCTCAAAGCGCTCGGTCTTGCGCTCGATATTGCCCATCACCCACACGGCCTGTGGATCGCCCATCACGTAGCGCATCATGTCCAACAGGTGCGAGCAATCGTTGAGCAAGCCCTGTCCGCCGCGCGCATTGACCTGCCGCACCGCGCCGATGGCCCCTGCTGCCACCAGTTCCTTGGCCAAGGTCCACGCCGGATTGAAGCGGCGTTGGTGGGCAATGGCCAGCTTGACGCGGTTGCGCTGGGCGGCGATGAGCATGGCATCGCAATCGCCCAAGCTCGTCGCCATGGGCTTTTCGCACAGCACGGCCTTGGGCTTGTGCGCACAGGCGGCAATCGTCATTGGCGCGTGCAACTTGTGCCAAGTGCAAATCGAGACGATGTCGAGTGCCTCTTCGTCGAGCATCTGGCGGAAGTCCGCGTAGCGTTTGGCGATTCCATGCCGCTCGCCGAATTCCTCCCTCGCCGCAGCCACCGGATCGGCCAGCGCCACCACCTCAACTTGATCCACTCCGTTCCAGCCTTGTAGGTGGTAGTTGGCGATGCTGCCACAGCCGATAATGCCCACTCGGTATTTTTCTGCCATGTCGTCTTCCTTTGTTGGTGGTTAGCACCACGTTAGTTGATCCACTCGACAATCGCATCCGCACCCAACCGCCCATCCTCAACCACGAGCTGCGTTCCCGTGCCCACCGCGCCAGCGATGCGCTGCGGGAAATGATCCCCGGCCCCATGCACCAACAGCCGCCCCGGTGCGCACAACGCCAGTGCCGTCCGCACATCGCCCAACGCGCGAATCCCCGGCACAAAAAGTGCTCCGGTCCACGCCTCGTCGCCTCCTAAATCGCGACCGCCCCAATCCACCACTGTGCGGCCAACGCCATCAGCCAACGCCCGTGCAAATAGGCACCAGACGCCGGCCGCGCCCTGACCGACGAGGTGGCACTGGCCCACGCGCAGGTGCTGGTCCAGATAGGCCAAACCCGTGAGAATGTCCTGCACCCGGCAAGCCATCGTGGCCTGATTATAAGTATGGTACAGGGGATCCATCTCGTCGTGCCCTTCCCGCTCGGCACCATTGGTCAGAAAAGGAGCGACGACCAGCACGGCCCCACCCGCCTGCAACAGCCCCTGCGCCAGCGCGCCCGGCGCACCGTCCGCCCAATGCGCGTCGACAATCAGCGTGGCCGGCACCTTGCCTTGAGGACCACGCGGCAGAAAAAAGGCCGCTCGCACCCGCTCCCCGCGGCCCACGCGCCCCAAGACCAAGTCCTCGGCCACATAGCCCTCCTCGCGGCGAAATCCCAAGCTCTCGACCGCTACTTGAGGCGCGGCATCCACCCCGAGCAGGCTCGCCAGCGCCGGGCGCGTCTGCCGCTCCAAGCACCCCAACCGCTTCTCACTGCGGGCGATCACGGCCGCGAAGACTCCTTGTGCGTCGAGCGCATGGTCCGGTTTTGCGCGCCCGCTGAACACCAGCAAGTCCTCGTCCCGCTCCACGGCAAAAGGCTGTTCCGGGACCCTGCCGCACCCGCCGTGCAGGTGGCGCTTAAAAAACGCGTACGCGGCCTCGCGGCTCGGCCGGTTGTAGTTGTGCGGAGCGTCTAGCTGCACCTCGCTCACCTTGTTTGGCACTCCATAGAGGTCGTAGATCGCGCGCACGGCCGGGAACTCAACTTCTGGCGTGTTGGCCGTCCAGTCGCCGGTACACGACACCAGCAACAAGGGCCTCGGTGCCATGCAGCTCGCGATTTCCACATTGTTGATGTCCAGTCGCAAGTGGCCCTGATTCTCGCAGCGACAGCCGCCCTGCATAAAGGCCGAGACCATGTTGACAGGAGCGGCCGCCGCGATCCGCTCGTCGACCGCCATCAGCAAAAAGGTCTGCGTCCCCCCACCAGACGCGCCCGTGCAGCCCATGCGCTCGGCATCCACATCCGCCAGCGCGGCGAGGAAGTCGATCACCCGAATGCTGTTCCACAGTTGCAAGCTCAGCGCACCGATTCCCCACAGGGCCTCGCGCCGCCCCCCGACCTCCCGATGCACGAGTTGATCGCTGTCGTTGTACCCGACCATGTCGTACGCAAAGGCCACCATGCCCTGCCGCGCGAAGTTGATGCAGCGACCAGCAATCGACCCTAACTCGGTGTTTTCGAGACGCCCCCGCCCCCAGTGGCCGTGCGGACAGGCAAGCGCCGGAAAAGGCCCCTCCCTTAGCGGCCGGTACAAATTGCCACAGACGAAGAAGCCGGGCAGGCTCTCGAAAAAGACCTTTTCCACTGCATAGCCCTCCCGCTCAATCCGCCCAAAGACCTGTGCCTTGAGCGGCGTCTTGTCCGGCAGCGGCCACAAGCCCGCGCACACGAGAATGTGCCGGCGGATCGCGGCCGCCCGCTTTTCCCACGCTTCCAGCGTCCGATAGCGGCGCAAGGCCCAAGGCGTATCGACGTTTTTGGCGGCGTCCAGCCGCGCATCCCTTGCAATTGTCATACCACATCCTCCTACGCTGTAACGGCACCCGACATCAAACCGGCCGTCAACCGCTTTCGCACCAGCAGGAACAGCAAGACCGTGGGTACGGTCGCCACCACTGCGGTGGCCATCAAATAATTCCACTCCACCACGTTGTTTTTTTCCCAAGCGTAGAGGGCCATGGTAATCGGCTGCATGGTCCGCTTGGAAACGAGCACTAGCGCAAAGATGAATTCGTTCCACGCGCTGACAAAGGTGAAAATGGCCGTAGTCGTCAGCCCGGGGGCCGTTAGCGGCAGGGCAATCCTGAAGATCATCCCCGTCCGCGAGAGCCCGTCGATCATGGCGGCATCCTCCAATTCCTCGGGGATGTTCTTAAAAAACCCTCGCAACATCCAGATGGAAAACGGCAGGGTAATCGCCGTATTGACCAAGATCAAGGCCGTGTACGTATCCAGTAGGTGCAAGGCTTTCATCATCTCGAACAGGGGGATGAGGACAATCACCGGCGAAAACATCTGCACCACTAAGATGCTCAGGCCGAATAGACCGCGTCCGCGAAACTTGATGCGCGCCATGGCATAGGCCGCCGGGGCCGCCACGAGGATGTTGAAAAACACCGCGGCCAAGGCGATGAACAGACTGTTCAACAGGTGCCGCGCCATGGGAATGCGGACGAAAATATCCACGTAGTTGTGCCATACAAACGCACGCGGGATCAGCGTCGCCGGCGCTTGAAACACTTCCCCCATAGTCTTTAAGGAGGTGCCGGCGACGACCAACAACGGCAAGAGGGTGAAGGCCGCAACCCCCGCCATAAGAGCCGTTCGCAACAGGGCGCCGGGCACGGCTACATCTCTTCCCGGTAGAAAAGACGCCACTGGAGGAAGCTGACGGCGACCAGCAGCAAGAACGCCAAAAAGGCCATGCTGCTGGCCTGGCCAAAGTTGAAGTAGCCAAAGGCGCGGCGAAAGATCTCGGTGACCACAATTTGGGTCTGATTGGCCGGCCCGCCCCCGGTGATCACGTAGATAAAGACAAAACTGTTGAAGGACCAGATGAAACTGATCAACAAAACCGCCAGCGCGACGGGACGCAGCAAGGGGACGGTGATATACCAAAACTTCTGCCGTGCCGTAGTCCCGTCTATAATGGCGGCCTCGTACAGATGCAGCGGAATGGACTGCAAGGCCGAGAGGAAGGCAAAGGTGGTAAACGGCAACGCCGTCCACAGCCGGGCGAACAGGGCACCGCCAAACGCCGTCGAAGCACTCGTCAACCACTGCACGGGATGATCGACGATATGCAGAGACAGCAGCAACGCGTTGAGGTGTCCGTACTCGCCGTTGTACATCCACTTCCAGGCGATGGCCGCCACCACCAGCGGCGTGGCCCAAGCGAGGATCAGCGAGCTGCGGATCCATTCGCAGACGATTGTACTGCGGCTCAACAACAGGGCGGCACCCAAGCCCGCTCCCACATTCATCAGGACAGCGAGCACCGTCCACACGGCCGTGTTTTTGAGCACGAGGAGAAAAACATCGTCCCGGACGAGGCCCGTATAGTTCTGCACCCCCACAAAGACCGTCCCTTTGTAGGAAGTGTGGTAGAGACTCGTCTTGAGGATTTCGACCATGGGAAATCCCATGAACAGCAGCAGCCACAGGGCGGCTGGCGCAATGTAAAAATAGGCCAGCCGGCGTTTCTCTCTTTCCACGATAATTTCCCGCGCCAAAATGCGGCCTCAAGGCATGGGTAGGGCCGGGTTTTCCAACTCTTTCAGCAAGCGGTCGGACGCGGTGTTGAGCGCCTCGGCCGGGGTCGCCGCACCGGCCAAGATTAGCTGGATCGCCTCGCCCCATCCATCCTGAATCTTGGTCCATTCTGGGTGTTTTGGCGTCAAGTGCAGCAACTCCCTTTGCGCCTGATAATTCTGCATTGGGATCGACTGGTAGTAGGGATCGTCGGCCGCGTCTTTTGTCATGGGTACGCCGCCCACTTCCACGTCGATCAACCGGCGATTTTCCAAGCGTTGGATAAAACGCATAAATTCGTAGCCCAAGTCCTTGTGCTGCGAAGTGGCAAACATGCCAAAGACATCGACGATGAGCAGCATCTTCCGCTCCTCGCCATGCGGGATCATCAAAGGCTCGCATTCAATGCCCGCATCCCGGCACATCTGGTCCTGCCACGGTCCGCTGAACAACATCCCCACCTTGCCCGCGGCCATCTCGGCATAGCATTCGTTGGCATTCAAGCTCAGAATGCCCGGCGGCATGACCCGGTCCGAAAGGTGCATGTCGGTCAGGAACTCAACGTAGGCAATGGCTTGGGGGCTGTTGATCGCCAGCTTGCCCTCGCGGTCGAAGAAGTGGGCCCCCAAACCCCACATCATTGCGATCGGATCCTGCATCAGGTGTTTCGGCCGGCCGGCGCCGATACAGAATCCATAGCGCTCGGGCGGCCGGTTGAGCGCATTCGCCAGCGCGCGGACTCCTTCCCAAGTCGTCGGAGCTTCTGGCGCTCCCGCCTTCTGCATCCAGTCCCGGCGCACGTAGAGCGTCCGGTTGGCCCCCACCAGCGGCACCCCGTAGGTCTTTCCCTTGTACTCGCCCGCGCTCAGGGCCACGTCAATCCACGCTTCGCGCTCGGCCGCACTCATAAAAGCATCGAGCGGCTCCAGCACGCCCCGCTCGGCATATTCGGGTATCATGCCCATGAAGAGAAAACCCAGATCGGGCAGGTTGTCGCCCTGTATCATGGTATTGTAAAACGTCGGCCCTTGGTCGTAGGAGACGTATTGCTGTTCAATGGTCACGCCGGGATGTTCGGCCTCGAATCCCTTTTTCCAGATCCCGTAGGTCTCGAGTTCGGGGCCCAGCCAGACGATCTTCAAGACCGCGTCCCGGTCATCGGGAACGTCCGCGCAGCCGGACCAGACCGCGCCGAGGACCAGCAAGACCCACGGGGAGAGGGAGCGACGATGGGCTAAACAAGCCGCGCATTTCGCGATCGCCATAAGCGCACTTTCTCGCTTGGATGAGTTGCAAACAGTAGATTAGCAATTGGATGTCGTGCAATTTTTCGCTAGCCGTCAAAATAGGTAGAATACCGAGCACACAACAGCAAAGCGTGGGCGGCCGCGGGAAGAGTTATTGGGCTGAACTCTACGACCCGTGGGCGTCTTCGTTTAATATCCCAACACCACTTGGAGGGTTTTCCAACATGAACCGCAATCTGGCTGGATGCCTCGGGCTGGCTTTGTTGACCATTGCCCCCGGGCGAGCGCTTGAACGTCCCGACAAAGAGTTCGCGATCTTCCAATTTCCCCCCACTATGATACCCCGCATTGATGGGCGCAGCGACGACTGGGAGCTCGTCCCCGAATCCTATGTAATTGGAACCGAGGAGTTGGCGGAAACCGTCATCGGCAAGGGCACCAACCACGACCCGCAAGACCTCGAGGTGGCCGTGCGGGTGGGCTGGGTTAATGGTTTGGACCGGCTCTACTTCCTCTACGAAGCCCACGACGATTACTGGAACATGCACTACCGTCGCGGCGATATTTTTGAAGTCGCCGTCGATGCGGACCGCTCGGGCGGTCCCAACATATACAACCCCCAGCTAGATGAGTGGGACAGCCACTTTGCGTTCAAGGGAGTACACGCGCAAAACTACCACATTTTCACGCCGCCCGGACCGGGCCGCGACTGGGTTTTCGTCTGGGGCTGCCAGCCATGGGTCGGGCGGCTGCCCTACGCCAACCACGCGTACTCGTACGATTTTGCCGAGGGCGAGAGCGGCCGGCTGGTGCTCGAATTTTGGATCACCCCTTTTGACTACGCCCCTTACGAGGGACCCGAGCGAGCAGTGGTGTCCACGCTGGTGGAAAATGCCCTCATCGGGCTGTCGTGGGCCGTGCTCGACTACGACGAGAGCAACAGCGCGTACGAGGGCTTCTGGAACCTCTCCCACAAGACCCGCATGGACTCAGACGCCTCGAATTTGTGCGCCTTTCGGCTCATGCCGCTCGCCAGCGGCTTGCGCAAGCCGCTCGAAGCCCAGTGGGAATTTCAAGTGGTGGACATGGACCGCAGATTAGTGGCCTTCAAAGACCTTTCCTATGGCACCATCACCTCTTGGTCGTGGGATTTTGACGATGGCACTACCTCTGCCGAACAACATCCCATCCACCAGTACCAAGAAGCCGGGGGATACACGGTCGTGCTCACCGTGCAAGGGCCGGAGGGCACGGCGCGCCGCGTCAAAGTGCAGCAAGTAGTGGTGCGCTAGGGTCAGCAACCCCCGAGTTCCACGCAACTGAGCCGCCCCCCGGCCAGACTGCACACCACGCGGCCGCGGCACGGCCACAACCCGCGAATTTCCGCTTCCAGTTCCACAGAACCCACGCACCTGCCGTCTGCGTCACAGGCCAGCAGTGCGCCCTTTTCCACGGCCGCGACAATGTACTCCCCCACCGGGGCAATGGCCCGGATCCACTCGCCGATCTGGACGTGCCAGCGCAATTCCCCGCGGTAGCTAAAGGCGTAGAGTTCGCCAAATTCGCTGGCCGCGACTAGGCCGCAGGGAAAGGCGCTGAGCCCCACAACCTCGCCGACGACATTGGCGTGCCAGACCTCGGCCCCATCCTGCGGTTTGACCGCGTAGATCCAGCCATCCTGCGTACCATAGACAATTTCCCGCACACCGTCTCTATCAACATCGACCAGTTGCAGATGGGTGAGGCCAATGCCGCGCCGCGGCGTGGTGGCATTGCCCTCGGACCCCACCTCTTCAAAGGTGGTCCAGCGGAAGGACCCATCGCTATTATGCACATTCAGGGGAGTGGAATATTCGGTCCCCGCAATCACCTCGGCCCGGCCATCGCCATCTACATCGGCTGCGGCGAGCGCCGTGATCGCGTGGTAGCGCACCCACTCGGCCCATTCGAGCGTGCCATCCGCAGCAAAGGCGTTTATGTACCAGCCCACGGTTGACGCGAGGACGCTCGTGCGGCCCCGGCCCTCCAAGTCGGCCACGGCTAAGCCGGAGACCTTTGAACCCCACCCCGAGTCCTTCAAGGTCCTGCACCAATGCTGCTCGCCGCTGTGGCCTTTGAGTGCGGCCAGTTGACCATCGTCCGTGCCCACCAGCGCTTCCACCGCCCCATCGCCGTCGATATCGGCGAGGAGCAGGGCGCTGGCCGCATTGTCCGCGCCCAGTTGGTGCGACCACATGGCCGCACCGTCCCCAAGCCTTAGTTGAACGACCTCCCCTTCCGCGGTGCCGGCGAGCAGCAATTCGCCGCGCACAGCTACAGCGCGGATATCAGTCGCGCTTAGGTCCCGGCTCCACTTGGCACTCCAGCCGCTCTGCGGCCGCCGCCAAGGGGATTCCATCGCAGCAGGAGGCGATTCTGGGGCGATGGCGTTCATGGCGTCGCAGATGCGCTGCGCCGTTTCGCTCTGTCCCACTTGGAGCGTCGCGGGCGACCCGTCAAACACCTGCCAAGTCCAATGTGCGCCCTCGGCAAAGCCCAAGCACTCAATGCCCTGCAAGCTCAGGCTATCCCCCTTTAGAGAGATCGCGAACATTGCGGCCTCGATCTTTAGATCGCCCAGACGGGTATGGCCGACGCCCAAAAGGGTCGTCTGCGCCCCATCGCGTATCTCGACCACCCTTTCATTCAGGCGCGCTAGGCGTATGTCGGGATGCGGCGTCAGCAGATTGACATAGACCAGATCATCCCCCGGCTGCATGGTGCGGGCGGCTTGCTGGTGCAGGACGTGGAGGACGTCCCCGGCGTGTGGATAATTGCGCCAGCGGCTTTTCTCGTGCAAGTCGGCGACGATCTCTTGGGCCGATCCGTCGGCATTGTCGATGTACAAGTGTTCGCCCTCTTGGTGCAGACACACCCTAGAGCCCTTGAGTTCAGCTTCGCCGACTAGACGCCACAAGCAAAAGCAGCGGTAGGCCCCGGCCTCGGTGCATTGCAGTTGGTCGATCACCGCAAAATAACGCCCCTTGCCCCAGAAGATGTTGCGCCGCCAGTCAAGGCCGTTGTACCCAGAAGCCTCGGTCTGCACCAAGCCCAAGGTGTCGCTTTCGCTGCGGTAATTCAGCGAGGCCAACAGCGGCATCAGCAAGCCATCCCCCGGCCGCTGCAACGCGCCCACGCCATCGCGGATGACGGCGATTGAATTGTGGAACTTGGGGGCCGCCCGGATGTAGTCGCCGTCCCCCAGCCAAGCCCGGTCGTTCCAAGTCAGCCGGACGATGGTATTGCTGTCTTCGTGCCCGTGACAGAACGTGCCGCTCCCTTCGAGCAACAGGTACTCACTCAGCGGGTCGAAGTCGCGCCGCAGCGAGAGCTTGTCGAAGTAGAATTTTTGCGGATCGGGCTGGTTATCAGCCGGGGCGTACGCACGCACCCAGTGCAGCGCTTGGGCCGGCAATTTCATCGCGTATATGCCGAGCAGACCAACTGGTTCCTGCGGGACGCAATCGGCCAGCACCCAGCCCTTGTCGCTCCATTCGACGCCGGCGTAAAGCCCTCGCAAGACGTGCATTAGCGTCGGCTTCTTGCGCGCACCCAGCCAGTTGAGGATCCACAGATGCTCGGGGTTGCGCGCATACCAAGTGGAGACCATCGGCGCCCACAAGCGGCCCTCCCACCCCGCGGACGGAGCAAAAGGCGCGTACCCGGCCGTATCCCCGTGGTTGCTCTCGCTGCGCATGTTGTCCGTGGTCACCACCGCCAGTTTGCATAGATCGGCGATGGGGCCGTTCTCGATGTACCCGTAGTCGTTCTTTTTCAACAACGCGTACGAGAGCGTCTCTTGGGGCACGAGCCAAGCGTACCCCACGCCCCCGTCGTCGTTGGCTTTGTAGCAATCGTTCTGGCCGGCAAAAATCCGTTCCACCACGTCCTCGGTAGGCGCGAATTCGCGGATGCCGTAGCGCTTGCTCAAGTAGCTGTGGCCGGCGGCCAAGTCCATGGCGATATAGGTGGTGTGGTTCTGGCGAATCTGGTGCGGGGGGTTGACTTTTTCGTCCATGTAGAACAGGCCGGCCAAGTGGCGCAGCATCTCGCCCATCATGGTCACCACCGCGCGGCGGTCGGCCTCGGTATAGAGCGGACTATCCTCGATCAGATCCCAGAGGTGGATGAGGCTGTGGAAGTGGAAAAAGCAGTGGTAGGTCTCTGGGTGGTCGCGCCGCTGGGCCCGCCAAGGTGCCAAGGAACCGGCGAAGATGGCCGGCACGGCGCGGCCCCACACCGGGTGATCGGTCAGATAGTAATACCAAGCGTAGTTTTCCACCTGACCGCCGCGAAAAGGCGTGGAGACCCAAGCGCCCTCCCAAGTCTTGAGATCGTCCTGCACCATCTTCTCCAGTTGCGCTTCCGCCGGAAATGGGGGCAGAGGATGCTGGAACCGAGCGGCGTGTACCCTGTGCAGGTCCCCGGCGCTGGTGCGGACCAAATCCTCGAACACGGCCAAGGCCGCGTAAAGCCCGGCCCGGCTGCTGGCCCCGAGCGCAATGCAGTTTTTGCCATAGCCAAAGGGATCGGAAATCGACTTGACAAAATAGCCGTCCCCGCCGGGAAAAAAGGTATCGACAAAACAGCAGCGGGCCGCGTAGAGCCGCCGCAGCGCGGCATTGTTCGCCATGTTGCCGCCGGCGATCACCTGCACACTGCCAAAGAGCGCGTCCGTGAAATCCCGCTGCGCGACAATGTCGGGGGGCCGGCCGGCCACGGCGGCAATAGCTCTTTGCAATTGCACAACGGGCGAAGTTGCTGCGAGACCGTCCGGCACTACCAAGACCGTATCCGCGGCGAGGTTGGTGCGGGGAAAGTGGCGGGAGCGCGCAACGGCGAATGCTGTCATGGTTCACTTTTCCTCCAAGGCGAGGTACTTCGCAAAATCGCGGCGCGCCCTTTGCAGACGCGGATGGGCGCCGGCCTCGTAGCATTTGACGCGCGCGGCGAGCAACGTGCGCTTCCAGGGCACGTGCGGTTCCAACTCGTCGAGAACCTCTATGCAGTTGTGCGGAAAATTGAGCTCATAGCCCAAATTCAACAAGGCGTTCAGCCGCGTCTCCCGCGCGTAATCCATGACAAATCGAGGGCGCAGGGCCGCGTACAACCGCTCGGCATGAGCCGCATCCCGGCCGCCGAGGTCTATCGCTAGCGCCAAGCCGCGCTGCACCAGTGCCGGCCAAGCCCAAGGATCGCGGCCGTACCCCCGGAAAGCGGCCTCCAGTGCTGTGACGGCCTCTGGTATCCGTCCCTCGCGCGCATGCAAAACGGCCGCGATCACGTCCGCTTCAACAGGCTGGAGGCGGCGCAACTGCTCAATGTAGTGGGCGGCCTCCGCGCGCTGGTTGACCGCCATCATGTAGGCCACGGCCGACACTTCGCGCAGCCCGCGGGGCGGGCGCGGCTGCCTTTGCCACCACGCCAGTCCATGGCGCGACCGCGAGTCCCACCACGCCGCTAGGGCTCTTAGGCGATATTGCTGGTGCGGCGTCAAATCCGGGTATCGGCCCGGGCGAATTTGTTCCCCTTGGCCAATCAGAAAGGCGAGGCGCTGGTCTGTGACCCAGTCCCAATCCACGACCCCGCCCGTTACTTGGGGCCGATCTGCTCCCCGGGCACGCGCCAATTGTTCCACTGTCTCGATATTGAAATGCCGCCCAAACCCCAGATGGCGGGCAAACGCGTACTCCACCAAGGTGCGATCGTCCGTATTCAGGGCCTGCTCGCCGGCCAAATCGCGCGCCACCGCAGGGCCGGCCACGTAGTGGGCGAGGAAGCCTTCGAGATCTGCGGTGCGCCAGACGGCAGCCAGCGCACTGCGGTAGGGCTCCTCGGCGACCCGGGCGCGCAGTCTGGGAATGTCGTACGACAGCGGCTTGGCAGACGACAGCAGCAGCAAATCGCCGCGCTGGGTCTGCCAAGTTTCCACGTGCGCGAAAACCGAACTCAGGGTAGCGTAGATCGTGCGGATGGTCTGCTCATCCACCTCGTACATTTGCACCCACTGGGCGAACAGGCCGCCGTCCCGCAGCCGCGGGGCAACCCCTTCGTAGAATTCTCGCGTGTACAGGCTGGCGACCCCGGCCCGGTAGGGATTGGAAGGCTCGGAGAAGATGAGATCGTAGGATTGCCGGGTAGTCAGGACCACCTCTCGCCCATCGCCGACAATGGTATGCACCTTGGCGTGGCCGACCGCGTTTGCATTGACCGGAGCAAACGCGTTGGCCGCTTCGACCACAGCCGCCTCCAACTCCACCACATCGACGCGCTCCATCGCGTCAATGGCAGCCAGCCAACCTGCCGTAGAGCCGGTCCCAAGGCCAATGACTAGGGCATTGCGCGGCTGTGGATGCAGAATGGCGCCGATCATCCCGCTCATGATCTGGGTGGAGGCGTCCCCCACGGCCGAGCCTTCGCTCTTGCCGTTCAAAAAGAGCACCGGACCTCGGTCGGCCACGCGAATGGCCACCGCGCTCTCAACGCCTTCCCGCTCCCAGCGCACAGCGCGCCGCTGCCCTTGCATCCAACCCTGTACCTCGTTGGCACTCAAATTGGAGCGCGCGCTTAGCCCCGCCCCAATCGGACTGTGCCGCCACGCGGCCGTAGGCCCGGTCGCCCACAATGAGGACGCGGCCATTGCAGCCAAAGCCACGGCGAGCCCCGCCCATTTTGCGCTTTCTGCTTCCCTGCTACTTCTCGTCCGCGAAAACCCAGCAATACCGCCGCCCAAAACCGCGAGCAGCACTACCACGAGTTGCCACGCGCCCGGGGCCGAAAGCCACGGCAGCAAGACAAAGCCCCCGAGCAAGGCACCCACAATGGCCCCCAGCGTATTCCAAGCATAGGTCCAGCCCACGTCGAGTCCGAGCCGGCGCGTCCCGGGACCCAGCAGCGCAATGAGGAGCGGGAACTGATACCCCGCAACGACAGCCGTGGGCAGCACTGCGATGCCCACCACCACAGACCACGAGAGCACCAAGCCACCAAAACCCAACGTCCCCCACTCGCGCAGGCCACCGGCCAGCACCGCTAGCTGATCGCCGAGTGCAAAGGGAATGGCCATAAATAGCGCTTCTAGCGTGCAGGTCAGGGCCAGCCCGGCCAGCGTCGGGTCCCGCTTGCGCCCCCACAACGCATAGGCGGTCCCCCCCAAACCAATGCCCAGCAGCGCCACCGCGAGGATGAGGCCAAAGGTATAGGTAGTACCCCCGAGCAGCGGCGCCAGCATCCGATACCAGACCAGTTCCATGAGCAGAAAGGCCAGCCCGGCCAGCGCGGCCGTGGCAAAAATCAGCCGCCGCACAGCACTGTGCACCTTGGTATTTCCTGCTGGCGCAACAGGCACCGGCTTGTCAAAGGCGGCTGGATAGGCGCGCGCAATCCACAGGGCCCAGCCGCCGACGAGGGCGTTTAGGGCCCCGGCGGCCCACAGGGTCGCATCGGCCCCCAGCTGTTCCAACAGCGCGAAAGTGGCCAGCAAGGCCCCGGTCACAGCGCCGAGCGTATTGATTCCGTACAGTGCGGCAACTCGGCGTCTCCCAGCATCCTCGTCGCCGCCGACGGCTCTGGCCGCGGCCGGCAGGGTTCCGCCCATGAGAAAGGTCGGCACGGCCAGCGCACCCGCGGTTAGCACGAGCCGCACCAGCGTGGCCGCGACCGGCCCCAACCACAGGACTCCGCCCAAGGCGACGTAGAACTCGCGCACCATCCACACCAGCACTGGGGTGAGGGCGGCCGAGCCCGCAATGAGCAGTTCAAGGTAGGCGTATAGGGCCAAAGGCCGCGGGTGGCGGTCGACGCGCCGCCCGAACCAGAACCCGCCCGCGCCAAGCCCCCCTAAAAAGACGGACAGCACTGCGGCCGAGGCGAGGGTAGAGGCCCCAAAGACAAAGCGGAATTCGCGCAGCCAGACCATTTGGTAGATCAGGGCGCACATCCCCGACCCAAACAATAAGCCAGCGACCAGCCCCCTCGCCCCAGTACTGGGGCCGCAAATCACCTGTCGCACCATGAGCCATCAAACTTGTCTGATGTAAATCCGCCGTCGATGCAGCCCCCGCTCGAGCCGCCAAGTCCTGATGCTGGTGTCGTCGATGTGCATGGTAATGTCGTAGAACCCCATCCTCGCAGGTTCCCACGCATGCGACCAGAGCGTCCAAGTGTCGTTGGTCTCCTGCGCGTAGGGCATGTTGACCGCAACGGGATCTTGGTCGCGGCCGAACCGAATCATCAATTTGTCGGTCGGCCGCTCGCCCCCCCACAGCAGACCGACCACCCGATAGACGATCCGCTCGGACAGACGCCATTTTTCAATGCGGATGGGCAGGGCCGCTTGGTCGATCAGAGCCGGGTCAAAGTCCCTCGCCAGCTTGGGATCGCCCGGCTGGTTGATGCGGCTGGCGAATTCCAGCATCTGACTCGTCGCCGCTTCGCGGTCGTCGACCAAGGCGATCTCATTGACCCATTTGATGTCCGCGCAGCTAAACCACCGCGGCACCACTAGCCGCACGGGAAAACCGTGATCGTGCGGCAGCGGTTCGCCGTTCATCTCGGTGGCCAAAAAGGCGCGGTATTTTTCGAGCTCGGCAAAGGTGAAAACCCAGCTCGCCCCCGGAATTGAAGAGTGCGATTGGACTGAGTATTCGTCAAAGCCCGAGATCAGGACGCGGGTCGCCGCGGGTTTGACGCTCAGCCTCGCTAGCACTTGGGTCAGGGGGACGCCCGACCACTGGGCCGCGCTCATCAGCCCAAAGGGCCGGTGCTGGTTGCCGGCGCACTCCAGCAGCACGGGGCCCATGGGTTTGACCAAGGGCTTTAGCTCTGCTAGGGCGATTGCCCCGGGTCGCTCAACCAGTCCGCGCACCGCGATCTTCCACGGCCGGGCAAAATCGATCCGCTCGGAACAGCGCGTGCGCACAAAGAAATGCTCATTGGGGGTGATTAGGGTGGCGGGCGTGAGCGCACTCAAATCAGTGTGGCGCCGCGCATCGAGTCCATGGCCTAGTTGCAGGGGTTCTTTGCCGTTGAGGAAGCTCAGAGTCTCCAGCAATTGGCCGCTGGCAAAGCTCTCTGGACGGGCGCACGAAAGGCCCAAGGCCAGCGCACCGCCCGCGCCAAGCGCCTGCTGGATAAACGTCCTGCGCGTCCATTCTTCCATTGACGGCCCTCCCCTGCGCAACTAACTGATTTGCCTACTGACCGCCGCGTTGCCGGACGTAATCCCGCGCCTCTTTGAGGGCCGGCAAATCGGCGTCGGCATCGCGCCAGATAGCGAGGAGTTCGCGATAGAAACGCACGGCTTCTTCCCCGCGGCCCAGCGCCGCTTCGGCCCGCGCCAGCCCCAGCACGTATAGCGGGTCCTGCGGCCGCATCTCCAACAGCCGGGCAAACAACGGGCGAGCCTTTTGGGCATGGCCCTGCTCCAAGAGCAGTTCCGCGTACAGCTCGCTGCCCAAAATGTCGGGCGGGGCTTTTTCTCGCCGCTCCCCTTCCATGGCCCGTCGGGCCGACTCCAGCGCGGCCGCCGCATCGCCGCGCGCCCGGGCGTGGACGGCGTCGAGGTAGTGGGCCACGGCCTCGAGATAGTTTTTGAATCTCCCCAAGGCCGGCATGCGCGCGTAGGTCCGCACGCGCTCGACCGCGAGGCGAAACAAGGAGTCCTGCCCGGCCACTGCGGCGCGATAGCCGATGAAGCGAGCGCCCGCGCCCGGCCGCATAGAGGCCACATCGACCTTCTCGCGCACCGGAAGCCGCACGTCAATGCGGCCCACGGCCAGCGCGACCCTTTGGTAGCGGCTTTTGAACATGATCGCGTTGTACGGGATGAGGTCCAGTTCCTCACCCCGCCGCCGCGCTTCGGCCGCAATGGCGTCGAGTTCGTGGAGCAGGCCCTGTGCATCCTGCAAACGGCCGAGCTTCAAATAGGCGTCCAACAGCCAGTCAAGCGAGTGGAAGTCGCGCTTGTACAAGGGTCGCCCCGTCCGCTCCTGCCACTGCACGGTTGCCGCGTAGGAGTCCTCGTTTGAAGCGGCCATCTCCGCCCACATGCCGAGCCAGCGAAAAATGTGGCTCGGCATGTGCAGGGCGTGCGACGAGGCCGGCGCTAGGCGGGCGTAAACCCGGGCCAAGTCCAAGCCCCTGGCGGCGAAGGTGCGCGAGTCGTACACGTGGATGAGATAGTGTACCACGCCGGGATGCTGCGGGCGGCGCTGGTACACTTCCTCCAAAATGGCGGCGAGCGGCTCCACAAACGCGGCATCGTCCCAAGTGAATCCCCTTTTGACCCGGGCCGCGCTCATGCGGGCCAATGCGGCGAAGACGACCACTTCGTCGTCGTCCGGGTAGCGCGCGGCGAGTTGCTCCATGGCCGCGGCAAAAGCCCGGCGCCCTTTTGGACTGCCCCGCTCGCGGAAGAGCGGCCGCAGCGCATCGACGAAGCCCTGCTCGCGCGCAGTCCATTGCAGCTTTCCCTGCGCTTGCAGCGCATCCAAGCGACTGAGAATCGCTTGACCCGCCTCTGAGTCCTGCACCCCCCTCGGACCTTGCAGGGGAGCATCGTGCGTCATGGCCTCGCCCCAGTAGGCCATGGCGAAATTAGGGTCTAGTTCCCGCGCCTTGCGAAAGTGGTCGCGCGCCTCCTCGTACCAGAAGCTGTGCAGCGCCAGCACCCCCAGTTCGAACTCCGCGTGAGCCGCCGGCGCAGCAGAAGTGGGAAAGTGGATGCGGCCGAGAAGCGGCGACTCTTGGGTGCGCTCGGCAGTGCCACACGCCCACGCTACCGAGAAAACAAGGGTTGCTATTCGCGTCAAGATCGGTCCTCCCGATGCTAGGTTGAATTTTTACCGACGGTAAAGATACTAACGAATAGCGGAAAAATCAGGCGCGTTCTACGGAGTGTCGGCACCCGGCGGCCCTTCGCTCGGTAAATATCCCGAGGCGGCGAGCACCCTACAAAAATCGCTCGGGCAGACCCCTACCCAAAAATCGTTATTTGAGATTTTGGCGATAATAGCGCATGATAATAGCGAACTCTACGACATGCTCGCCACGGCCCTAGACGAAGTTGGGCTTTCTGATACGGCGCACGATAGTCTCGGTTTTCTGCTGTTTCCGATGGGTGCGGGATCGAGGGCACCAGTTCCCAAGCACGGGCTTGCGCCTGCTCTCAGGTCCGGGATCGAGGGCGTCCCGCCCTCGCCGAGGGCAAGATGCCCTCGATCCTTGGCAGGCTGAGGGCTGGTGTCGTGTAGTAAGCGTGTTGGCTAAAGACCGGCGCCGTTTTGTCGAGATGCTAGAGGCCGCATTCGAACCTTTGAGAAAATACCCCCGAGCGAGCAGTTTCGTCTCGCAGCACTCATTTTACAGGAGTTGTCCGAAGTGGTTGTTGTGGAACGAAGTGATACTTGGAGCGAACAAGCTCAAAGCGACTTAACCGCCGCCGCCTTACAGTATGCGGCGCAACTCTACTCGGAGGAAGAGGATCCTGTTTACTCCTAGCGACATAGTGGTGCTTGGCTCCCCCGGTGTAACGGGTATCAAACTATTCATCGCGCAAGCATGTTAACGACAAGCGGTCTGATGGATCGGCCCCAAGGAGAAATGGCCATGAACAAACGCTTACTTCCCATCGGCATTCAGACCTTCCGCGAGATTCGCGCGCGCGAGTGCTACTACGTTGACAAGACCGCCTACATCCGGCGGCTGCTCAACGAGGGCAAGCACTACTTCCTGTCGCGTCCCCGGCGCTTTGGCAAGAGCCTGTTCTTGGACACGCTCAAGGAAGTGTTCGAGGGCAACGAGCCCCTGTTTGCCGGGCTTTATATCCACGACCATTGGGATTGGTCGGTGCGCCATCCGGTCCTGCGGCTCAGCTTTGGCAGCGGCAACTTCAAGGTGCCCGGCTACGTGGAGACGAACCTGATGGCGCAATTGGACGCGGTCGAACGTCGGACCGGTGTGGCGTCGGACTACGCCACCGGAGCGGAGCGATTCGCGCACCTGCTGGAAGAACTGCACGACCGAGCCGGGCAGCCAGTGGCGGTGCTGATCGACGAATACGACAAGCCCATTGTCGATGCGCTGGAGGTGCCGGACATAGCTCGCGCCAACCGCGACTTTTTGCGCGGCCTCTACGCAGTCATCAAGGACAGCGACGCGCACATCCGCTTCACGTTCATCACCGGGGTGAGCAAGTTTTCCAAGGTCAGCCTGTTTTCTGGCCTCAACAATCTGAAGGACATCACCTTGGACCGGCGCTATTCGGCCATCTGTGGGTACACCGAGGCCGACTTGGATACCGTGTTCGCGCCGGAACTGCCCGGCTTGGACCGAGAGCAGATTCGCGCCTGGTACAACGGCTATCGTTGGCTCGGCGACGAGAAGGTGTACAATCCCTTCGATATCTTGCTACTGTTCGACAGCCGCGAGTTCAAAGCTCATTGGTTCGAGACCGGGACGCCGACGTTCTTGGTTGAAACGCTGTTCAAACGCCGCGTCAGTTCCCTCGAACTCGGCGAGATGGAGAGCAGCGACGAACTGCTATCGGCCTTCGATGTCGATGCCATCGCCACCGAGGCCCTGCTGTTCCAGACCGGCTACCTGACCATCACCGACGCCGAGGAGCTTGGCGGCGAGATGCTTTATCGCTTGGACTATCCCAACCGGGAGGTACGGCAGAGTCTGAACCGCAGCTTGCTGCGCTACTTGGTGCAGGACTCAACGCGGCAGATGGCCAACAGCATCCGGCTCTACCGGCTGCTCGAAGCCAACGATTTCGCCGGGCTGGAGACGCTCTTTCACGCCTTTTTCGCCAGCATTCCCTACGAATGGTATTCCAACAACGACATCGCCGGGTACGAGGGGTACTACGCCAGCGTGTTCTACTCCTATTTCGCTGCGCTGGGATTGGACATCAGGGTGGAGGACAGCAGCAGCCACGGCCGCTTGGACATGGCGGTTTTGTTCAACGGCCACGTCTATCTGTTCGAGTTCAAGGTGGTCGAGCTGGCGTCAGCGGGTGCGGCGCTGGCGCAGTTGCAGGAGCGGCGGTACGCGGACAAGTATCGCGCCTTGGGGCAGCCGATTCACCTGATTGGCGTGGAGTTCAGCAAAGATGAGCGCAATGTCGCGGCGTTTGACGTGGAGCGAGGGGGAGCGTGACAAACCGCCGTAGTCGCGTACCTCGCCGCCACCGCACCGGCCTATACGGGCAGCGTCTGGACAGTCCAGTGGTCTGTGATCTGCGACCTAGCCCTACGCTACTAACCTGACCACTGTATCTATTTAACTGATGTTACGCGCCATTCAGGCGTTGGTGCTCCTTGCGCGTCTAGCAAAGTAGGGCATAACGATCGTTATGCCCTACCGTCCTGCCTACTTCACGTTTCAGCGGCCCTCAACGTCGAAGCCGGCTTGTCCGGCCAAGCGCGGCAATGACACCCGACCGGCGGCCGCAAGCCGCAGACGCTGTATAAGAGCCTGCCCCGGCCAAGGCCGGGGATGCGGAACATCCGTTACCGATATGAACCATCCATTTGTGTTCGTCGATCACCCGACGGGCTTCTCAGCCGGATCGTCCAAAGACATGAGAATGAGGGTCTTCATTATCAGAAGACCGTAACGCCTGCTTCTTACTACACGACACCAGCCCTCAGCCGGCCAAGGATCGAGGGCATCTTGCCCTCGCCGAGGGCGGGACGCCCGCGAGCCCGCACCCAGCGGAAACCGCAGAAAAGGCGTACTCAAAGTAAGGGGCACCTACTTTAGGTGGCGTGTACTAAGCGCCTGCTTCTCTAAGGGCGGGGAGGTGTGTGTTGATTGACGCGGCACTGAGGGGAGTGCCAAGCACCCACCGCGTTTTCAACTTGTCGAGGCTGAGCAACGGACGCACATCCGTAATGGCCGTGCTACCCAGAGCCAGCCATTTCAGGTTGGTCAGGCGCGCCAACGAAGTATGCCATCAAAACAAAACTGATGGTACGCACGGTGCGTAACGTCAGTATTTAAGACGACCCGCGAACACCTCGGCGAACCGCTCCTCGGCCGTGCCGCCCAAGCGCTGCGCCATGCGCTCGAAGGCGGCGCGGCGATAGTCCCATTGGCCCCACCGCGCCACCTGCTCCAGCCAGTCGCACAGGTGGATCCGCACTAGATCGTTAAAGTCCCGCTCGGTCATCTCAATGGAATCGCCGGTCAGGCGGTCTTGGAGCACGTAGGGCGCATAGTGCTGTTCCACAGCGGCGTCGAACGTGTCGCGCACCATAGCGCAATTGACGTACGCCAAGTATTCGGCCCGTTCGCCGATCAGTGCCCGCACGTCAGCGCGGCGCTCGACAGGCAGGGCAAAATCTTGGAAAATCTCAGTGCCGTATATGGAGTGAAAGAGCGCGGCGCGGCACATCACATCGTCGCCTCCCCACTTCTTCATGTCGCCGTGTACGCCGATGCAGTGGGCCAAATAGGTCTTGTTGGTATGCCCCACGTCGGCAGCACCAATTTCCCTAAAAAATGCAGTCAGTTCCTTAAAGCTAGCAGCCATAGCGTCGTCCTATGCGTTTGCGGATTGAAGCGGCCGGTCGGCAATCGGCAGGTGGAGCAGCGCAGCCACCACGCCGAGAGCAATCGCCAACCACCAGACGGGATCGTACGACCCCGTCGCGTCGTAGAGCCAACCAGCCAGCCAGACCCCCAAGAAACTGCCGGCCTGATGACTAAAAAAGACAATCCCGTACAGGGTCGATAAGTAGCGCGCCCCGAATATCTGCGCCACGGTCCCACTGGTCAACGGCACAGTGGCCAGCCACAAGAAGCCAATCAGGCCGCCAAAGAGCAAGGCGGAAACGCTGGTCAGGGGGACGAAGAGAAACAAGCCGATAACTATGGCGCGGCTGAAGTAGAGGGCACTCAACAGGTATTTCTTGCGGTAGCGGTCGCCGAGCCAGCCAAACAACGACGAGCCGAAGATGTTGCACAGGCCAATCAGCGACAAGGCCGTGGCCCCAATCATGCGCGATAGGCCATTGTCGGTGAGGAACGAGGGCAGGTGCGTGGCGATAAAGGCGACGTGGAAGCCGCAGACGAAAAACCCCGCGTTGAGCAGCCAATAGCCCGAATGGCCCCGCGCCCTGACCAGCGCCTGCAGCAGCGTACCCTCACTGTGCGACCGGGCCGCATGTGTACTGGGTCGGCGCGGAAAGCCAAAGGCCAACAGCATCACCCAGCCGATTAGGGCCGCGCTGACCACAAAGGACGCCTGCCAACCTGCGTGGACAATCACCCACTGCACCCCGGGCACCAAGGCGAAGGTCCCAAACGACCCGGCCGCAGTGACGATGCCAAACGCCGTGCTGCGGTTTGCCGGATGGACGACTCGGGCGACAGCTCCCAACACGACCACATACGTCGTGCTGCCGAGCCCCAGCCCGATGATGAGGCCCAGCGTCAGATACAAGCCGAGCGGGCCGCTGCTAGCCGGCACCAACAGACACCCGGCCGCGTAGAGCAGCGCACCCCCCAACACGACCCACCGCACGCCATAGCGGTCGGCGATCATCCCGAACAGGGGCAGGCCGAAGACAGCGTTTTGCAGCGCTATGGCTAGACTGAACACTTCGCGCCCCAAATCCAAACTGTCGCTAATCGGCTGTAAAAAGAGGCCAAACGACTGGCGGATCCCCATGCTGGCGAGGACCGTCAACGCACTGAAAAGCACGATGATCGTCGTCTGGCGGTGGGGAGAGGGCATGGGGGAATGCGGGCTGGGTGAATTGATGAGGATTAGGTAGTATATCTACCCACAGAAAGAGGATCTTGTTTAATTAGGACGACATAGCTTATTCGCGCAAAACCTCAAAGGAGCAAACCGCAATGACTGCACAACGACCCGTCGTCTTGGTCTCGCTCACCGGCGACCAAGCCATCAAATTCTACGACCTCAACCCCCAATCGGGCGCATTGGACCTGCGCGCCACCAGTCCAGCGCACGGCCCGTCGGGCGCGCTCTTTTTGCATCCGTCGCGCCCGGTGCTCTACGACGCCCACGTTGAGTCCACAACCCTCGCCAGCTTCCGCCTCAACGCCGCATCGGGCGCGTTGACTCTGATCAACAAAATAGACACCGGCCTCGACACCCCCGCTCACCTCATTACCGACCGCAGTGGCCGCTTTCTCCTCACCGCTTATTACACCGGCGGCGGCGTCACCGTACACCGCTTGGACGACGACGGGGCCATCGGCGACCTCGTCCAGCGCCTCGACACCGGCCCCAAGGCCCACGCCATCCTGCTGACCGAGGACGAGCGCTTTGTCTTTGTGCCCCACGTCTGTCCCAACAACAAGACCAGCCAGTTCCGCTTCGACGCCAGCACCGGCCAGCTCTCGCCCAACGACCCGCCCGTGCTGGCCCCGCCCGCGGGCGATCCCGGCCCCCGTCACATCTGCTTCCGTCCGCTCGGCGATGTCGCGTACATCGTCAACGAACAGGGCAACACCGTAACTGCCCACCGCTTCGACCCCGAGCGCGGCACCCTCTCCATTTTCCAAGACATTTCGACCCTGCCCGCAGACTACGCCGAAGGCGGGAACACCGCCCACGTCGAAGTCCATCCCAACGGCCAGTGGTGCTACGCATCCAATCGCGGCCACGACAGCATCGTCGGCTACCACATCAGCGCCGAGGGCGCACTCCGCCCGTTTGGGCACTACCCAGTGCCGGCCAGCCCGCGCTCGTTCAACATCGACCCGAGCGGCACGTACCTGTACTGCGCCGGGGAAGCCGCCGACCGCATGACCTGTTATCGGATTGATGCAGCCAGCGGCGCACTACAGGCCATCGCGGAGTACGACGTGGGCAAGCAGCCGTTTTGGGTCATGGTACAGACGGTATGACAGGAGGGAGGGGGGAGACGGGGCGCGGTTGCACCCTCGCTCCTATCCCAATCCCAACGCCTCGTCAATGTCTTGCTGATAGGCCCGCACGGCCCCGCTCGTAATCTCTTCCATGGCCAGCGAACGCCCGGCGTGCGCCGACTCATAGGCCCCCACAATCGCCGCCACAGCCTGCATCCCGCCGCAACCATCCACTTCGGGTTGGCCGCCGGTGAGAATGGCTTGGGCAAAGTCGTGGTACTCAATGGCCAAGTGCCGGGAATCGATTTCGTAGAAAGATGTTGCGGAAGGATCGTATTCTACGCCGTCGGCACCAAAGAGGCGCTCGGTGATCTCGTCGAGGTGAAAGTCCGGCAAGAGCGAGAGGATTTCGCGGCCTTTTAGCTCCTTGCCTTGCAAGCGCAGCACCGCGGGCCGGCCATTGCGGTCGCCTGGGGCATAGAGTGCGCCCCAGCGGCCGTGGACGCTGCGCTCCCATCCCCGCCCACCGCGGCCGGCCACCAGCACGAGCTGGGCCAGCGCACCAGACCGCATCCTGTACAGCGCGACCACTGAATCCTCGCCCGTGGCCTCTACGGCATCGGGATAGGTCTTGGCCCGCTCGCGGTAGGATTCGAGGGGGTGATCGTCGTAGCCTTCTGGCCTGCGCCGCACCGGCTCAACGATGAAGCCACCGCCGAAGACGTGCGCGTAGTCCCCCATGTAGTATTGGATGATGTCGCCGTAGTGGACGCCCATGTCCAAGCCAATGGCCCCCTTTTCCTTGAGATGACGCCAAGGCGTAATGGTTATGCGGTCGCTGCCACCGGCCGATGCCTGTATCATCAAAAAGGGATCCCCGAGCAGGCCGGACTCAACGACGGCCCGCGCCAAGCGGTTGGGCGGGTCGCGGCGGTAGTTTTCGGCTGTGGCCAACACGGCATTGCCGGTGTGGGCCGCGTCGATCATGGCTTGGCAGGCGCGCATGGTAATGCCGAGGGGCTTTTCCACTAGCGCGTGCTTGCCGGCCAAGAGGGCCGGCACGGCCACTTGGTGGTGCGTTGAGCCGTCGGTGACCACATCGACGGCGAGGATGTCATCGCGCTTGAGCATCAAGTCCATGTCCGTAAAGATCAGGGGCTCGCGGCCGAACAGCCGCTGCACTTCGCGGGCGGCAAACTCGGCGTTTTCCCGGCGCACGTCGCAGACAGCCATCAATTCGACATTGCCAATGCCGCTCTCTTCCAACACCTTGTAGGCCAAGATGTGGCGATGGCCCATGCCGCCGCAGCCGACGACGCAAAGCGGTACTTTTTCCATAATAGGGTCTCCTGTTGTGTATGCGGAAGGTCGGGCGCGGCTTGGGGCCTTGTCAAGGGAAAGGCAAAACGCGGAAGGAACACTTTGCTAAGACGTTCTCCACCAGCGACAAAGGGATGTACGCCCAAGGCGCTGATCGTCGGGCTGCTCGGGGCCCTTTGCATCGGCCTCGGCTCAACCTACAACGACATGATCGTCAAAGGCTCTGGGCTGGCCGTGTGGAACCTGACCCCGGCGGCGATCTTTCTCTTTTTCGTGCTAGTCGTCCTCTTAAACCCGCTCTTGCGGCTGCTGCATCCGCGCCTGCCCTTGCAGCGCGGCGAATTGGCCGTGGCCTTCTTCCTGATCCTGCTGGCCAACACCTTGTCGAGCCGCGGCCTGCCCGCGCAACTTTTGCCGGTCATCACTGGGGCCTATTACTACGCCACGCCGGAAAACGGTTGGGCCGCGATCGTCCAGCCCTATATGCCCGATTGGCCGGTGCCCCAAAGCCGCGACGCCATCTGGGGCTTTTACGAAGGCGACTCGACCGGGGCCGTGCCGTGGGCCATCTGGGCGGCCCCTCTGTTGTACTGGGCCGCGTTCGGCTTGGCCCTCTTTCTGGCCATGGTGTGCCTGATGGTGATTGTGCGCCGGCAATGGGTGGAGCACGAGCGTTTGGCCTATCCCATGGTCCAGCTCCCGTTGGCCATGATCGCCGACGACGGGCGCGGACGAGCCATCAAACCCCTATTCCGCAGCGGGTTGCTGTGGCTGGGGTTTGCCATCCCGTTTGTCCTAGGTTCGATCAACGCCTTGCACAACTACTTTGTGGTTGTTCCCGCCGTCAGCATCTCGCTCGGTGGCTTGTCGATATTCCGCGGCGCAGTGTCGCTGGGCTTGAATCTAAACCTGTCGATGGTGGGCTTTTCCTATTTCGTACCGCAGAACATCGCCTTGGGCTTGGTCTTTTTTTACATCGTGAATGTGGTGCAGCGCGGGTTGTTGGGGATGCTGGCTTGGGGGGGCAAGGACGAGACCATGGGCGCGTACAGTCAGTACACCGACCCGATCATCATTCACCAAGCCATGGGCGGCATGATCGTCTTGGTCGCCGGGTCTTTGTGGGTGGGTCGGCACCACCTAGGGAACGTGCTGCGCAAGGCTTTGGGCCGCGCACCCGAGGTAGAAGACGCCGATGAAATTGCCTCCTATGGGGTGGCCGTGTGGGGGGCCGTGGCCAGCTTCCTAGTGATGGGCGTCTGGCTGTGGCAATCCGGCATTCCACTGCCCTTTGTTCCCCTGCTGCTGTTCGGCGCATTTGTCGGGTTTATGACCATTGCCCGCGTCGTCGCCCAAGGTGGGGTCGCGTCAATGTTTCCGCCGACCAATGGGCCGGACTTCGTCGTCGCCAATGTCGGGGGCACTGTGTTGGGCACGAAGGGCATGGCCGGCATGGCCCTGAGCTACGCTTGGAGCGTGGATACCTTGATCTTGCTGATGAGCGCCTGCGCCAATGGCCTAAAACTCGTCACCGAAATCAGCCTACCTCATCGCCGCCGCCTCTTTGGGGCCATCGTTGCGGTGATCGTCCTGACGCTGGGCTGCGTCGTCGCCTTAACCCTCTATCTAGGCTATCAGTACGGAGCCATTAATTTGTCGCGGTTTTACTTTGATAACGTCGCGCAATACCCCTATCGGTTCATGGAGAAGAGCATCCTCAATCCATTCGCGCCGCGGCCGAGTACTTGGATGCACATAGGCACTGGCGCGGCGATCATGGGCGGGTTGATGGCAGCCCAGCACCGGTTCCTGTGGTGGCCCTTCCACTCGCTCGGATTCCCGATTAGCTGCGTCTTCGGCTCAATGTGGTTCAGCGTGTTTGTCGCTTGGCTCCTCAAGAGCACGGTGCTCAAATACGGCGGGCTGACCTTGTTGAACCGCCTCAAACCCTTCTTTTTGGGGCTGATTCTAGGCGAGGCCGTCGTGGCCGGGACGTGGGTGCTCATCGACTATGCAACCGGCATGCAAAACAATCATCTGGGCGGGATTGTGTTCCAGTGAGCTGCGCTTGAACGACGCCCTTAAAACGGCTATCTTTTCCATCTAAACAAAGGCCCAACCCATGATGACGCCCGAGCAACGCTACTTCTTCGATTTGACCGGCTACCTTCACTTGCGCGGCGTGCTCACCCCAGAGGAGCTCGCGCCGGCGCAAGCGGCAGCCGCCCGCTACATCAACATGCCGCCGGCCGAGTGGCCGCCCGAATTCGGCGCGGACCTTGCACGCCGCGACCTCACCGGCTATCAGCACGGCTTTGCCTTTGACAAAAGCCTCGAAGTGCTCACCCGGCATCCTACTACTTGGCCCATCCTCATGGAACTCACCGACCGCCGGCCGCGCTTCAACGGCGGCACCCTCGGCTACAACCGCCACGGCCACCGCTTCCACCGCCTGCACGCCGGGTGGCAGCCATCCAAGCGGCCCGATGTGCGGCGCTATTACGTCGAAGACGGCCAGGTCCGCTGCACCGATTTTATTTTCTTTTTTTATTTGAGCGATGTCTTGCCCGGCGATGGCGGCCTCATCGTCTTGCCCGGCTCGCACAAGGCCCACTTCGACCGGCCCGGAGGGATGTTTTACCCAGATGGCGACGCGGACTATGTCGCCGACACCGTGCCCCCGGGCGTCCACAATGTCTGCGCCCGCGCCGGCGATGTGGTCATCATGCCCGAGCACCTCATGCACGGTGCGCTCACCTGGAAGCCCCGCGACCGCGACCGCCGCTTCTTGATTCTGCGCTACAACGTCCAGCACATGCTCACCGGCCAGCGCCGCCCCTTTCCCGAGGCCATCCGCCAGCGGCTCGACCCGGAGACGATTGACCTGCTCGAATTGGCCCCGTACTACGAATACAAAGCCATCGTCAAGAAGCGCGAAAACATGGCCTAGCCCCGGCTGCGTCACAAGGGTTGACAATGCCCTACTTTGCTTGAACATTCGCCTAGTCAAATCAAACCGAAGGGATAGTCATGTGGAATAGGCGATTCACTGTCGATGTAGGGCGCGGGTGGGCCGATTTGCTCACGCCGATCAACTACTATCGCATCCACTGCCGCGGCTTCCGGCTAGACGTGGTCGTGCAAACCGGGGCCGAGATTTTGCCGGGGGTCGTCATCTACCCCCAGATCATGGCCGTCTGTGGTCTCACCGTACAGACCCGGCGCGACCGCGACATCTATCGCGGGCCACCAAGCCTCGTAGCAGAGATTTTCCCACACGCCGAGCCGTCCTCCGACATAGTGGAAAAGTCGCAAGAGCTGTTGGCGGAAGCCGGCGTCATCGAGTACATCGCCTCCGGCGGCAGCGCGGGAAATACGACTTGGTTCCGGTTGGCCGATGGCCGCTATCGGGAGGTTGCGCCAAGCGCAGATGGCTTCATTCGCAGCGCGGCCCTGCCGGGCTTCTGGATGGACCTAGCGGCGCAAAAAAGGGGCTTCTACCAGCGGGTATTCCATGGGATCCACAAGGGCATTGCGGCCGACCTCGACGAGAAGTATCAGGCACTAGCATGACAGCACTCGACTTCCGCGCCCGCGTCCCGGTCTTTGACGCCAACATCGGCGTCGGCCACTGCCACGACCGGCCCGCGCCGTTTGCCGATGTGGCCGGCCTGCGGGCGGAAATGCAGCGCCACGGCGTGGAGCGCGGCCTGATCTACCACCGCCAAGGCGAAGCCATCAGTGCGATTGAGGGCAACGAGGCCCTGCGGGCTTGGCAAGGCCACGGACTCGTCCCCCAATGGGTGGCCGGGCCGAGCGCGGACTCTTTGGCGCAACTGCGCGGGCTCCACGCCACAGGCGAGGTCCGCAGCGTCCGCCTGCACAACATTGAGGCGTGCCGCGTCCCCTTTGCCGACTGGATCTACGGCGAGTTGCTCGCTTGGCTGGCGGCCGAGCGCATTCCTTTGTGGCTCTCGCTGGCCGACACTCCGGTCGCCGAAGTCGCGGAGACCTTGCGCCGCTTCCCGGATGTCCAAGTGGTGCTCCTCGGCGCTCACTACGTGCATTCCCTCGCCTTGCGCCCCCTGCTCCGGGCACTGCCCCAAGCCGCGCTGGAGCTGAGCCGCTTTGAGAATCTGGGCGGCATTGAGGCCCTGATCGGCGAATTTGGCGTGGAGCGCTTCCTCTACGGGTCCTATTATCCGCGCTACGCCATGGGGCCGATGCTCTTTTACCTGCACCACTTGGCCATTGACGACGACGCGCTCGCGGCTTTGACTGCGGGCAATCTAGAGCGCATTCTCGGAGGTGCCGCGTGATCATCGACTTTCACGGCCACGTAGGTCGCTGGGACGGGCTCGACATGGTCGATGACCCGGCCGAGATGCTGCGCGCCATGGATGCAGTGGGGATCGACAAGAGCTGCGTCTTCAACATCTTCCATCCCGACGGCAAACCCGGCAACGATCAGACAGCAGCTTTTGTCGCCCGCCACCCCGATCGCTTCATTGGCTTCGCTTACGTGGCTCCCACCTGCCCCAACACCGTGCGGCCCGAGCTAGAAAGGGCCATCGACGAACTCGGGTTCCGGGCGATCAAAATCTACTCGCCCTATACGCCCTTTCCGCTCGACGACCCGGCTTGGGATCCAATCTACGAGTTTGCCGCTGGGCGCGGCCTCGCGGTCTTGGCGCACACCGGCGGCGAGGCAACGGCCGCGCCCGCCCAGTTTGGCCGTGCGGCCGCGCGCTTCCCCAACGCCCGCTTCGTGGCCGGCCACGCCGGCAACATTGAGCCGTATCGCGGCCAAGCCATTGCCGCGGCCCAGCGCTTGCCCAACTACTTCCTCGAAACCTGTTCGACCTTCCGCACCCCGGGCGTGGTCGAAGAGCTGGTCGCCAAGGCCGGGGCCGACCGCGTTCTCTTTGGCTCGGACACGCCTTTGATGGACCCCCGCCCCCAGCTCGGCAAGATCATTACCGCGGCCATTGACAGCGACGCCAAGCGCCTCATCCTCGGCGAGAACGCCCGGGGCCTGCTCGGGCTGTAAGACGCAAAAAGCCCGCCTGCCACCAAGGCAAGCGGGCTTTGCTTTGCAAAGGGTGTGGAACCGGGTATTACTGCTGGTACTGGTGCTTAATCCGGCCCCAGCTCTGCTCCTCAACCGCAGTCGCCTCGCCCCAATCAATGGTATTGTCCATGGGGGAGATGAGCAGGTCCTGCGAAGAGTGGCAACAGCTCGTCGGGGTCGTCGCCCACATGCCCACGCGGTTGTCGGCATCGCCGGCGCTGTCATCCACATCGCTGACGAAAATCGAAAAGCCGATCACCTCGCCCGCCGTCAAGTCGTGCTCAATCACCTGATCTTCGGTGATGTTCTCCTCGGTGGGCTTGGGATACGAATCAATGGCAATCGTGCGGAACTCGTAGATATACGTGCTCTCGCCGTACTCCTCGCCCTCAAAGCTATAGGTGCAGTAGTACCAACGGCTGCCATTGGCCAACAGCGTCGGGTTTTCGACGTCGGCACTACTGACCGCAGCCGTTTGCAGGGCCGGACCGAAATTGCCGTTGAGCGGCGGGAACGCGAATGAGTACTTGTGGTGCGTCACCACGTCTTCGGGCTTGGGCAAGTAATCGTGCCGCGGGTTGAACTCGATCTCAATGCTGTCGTCCCACCAATAGGAACCCAAGTCTTGGCGGGTGATCGTGTGTTTGTTGTCGAATACCTTGGTGGTCACGTACAGCTCGTTGCGCGAGTCGTTCCAGCCCAAGATGTGGCGGATCTGCATCGAAGCCGGGTCCATGCCGCCGCGCGGCACGTCGTCGCCCGCAAAGCCATGCACCGAAAAGAGCCTCGAACTGGGAATGGCGTACACCTCGAGCGGCACGGCCGACCAATCGTCGTCAAAACCATCGATGTTCGGCACATGCGAATCCGGGAACTGCACGGCGAGGAAAAACTCGCCTGGGGGCTCGTGCGCCCCGGCGGATAGAGCAAAGGCCAATAGGGCAATGGCCGTCAGGCTACAGGTGAAAAGACGCTTCATGGCTACCTCCTTGGGTGAGTGGATGATGAACGATAAATTGCAAATGTAGTCTAATGACTCGCCAAATACAACTATTGGGATTTCAGTCCCCCGAACATCCAAGAAGTTTCAAACGGACGCAGCATCAACTATTGCAAGCCAGCGTAGAGCGTGACAAAGGTCTCGGTCGTGGTTGTGGCCTCGGCCTCGGCAAACGCCTTGCGCTCTACCACAAAGCCGGCCAACGCTTGGATGCGGTAGCCCAAATAGGCCGACTCGGTCGCCAACTGCAAAGCCCAGCTCAGGGAGTCGAAGTTCCCCATATCGCGGTCGAAGTCGTTGAACAGCGCGTACTCGACGCCGGCTTGTACCCGCGTGGCCTGCAATAATTGCGTTTCCAAAAGCAGCGAAAACAGCTCCATCAGGGTCTTGCGCTCCTCTTGGTCAAACAGCGACCGGCTCTGGTGCCGCCACTCGCTCTTCCAGCGCGGCACTAGCGTCAGCCCGCGCCAAGTGCGGCGATAGCTGGCCTTGTTGACCAAGCCTATAAAAAAGTCCGACGCACCGCGTTGCCGCGGCGCGAAGAAGACCCCGTGCAGCTTGCTCATCACCAACAGCGCGTCGCCGCTCAGGCTGTGGCCGACGAATAGCTGATGCACCCAAGCATCGCGCGCCAACAGCGGATCGCCGAGGTGAACGAGCTGGCCACCGCGCAGGGTGTTGTCTGGCCGCCACTGCAAAATTGGATCGGGAATGTCGTCTTGCACCAACTGGCTCATCTCGAAGAGCCGCACCCGACCCACCCGCGGCCACGCCCGCTCGTAGCCTAGCTGCAAATACGTGCTGTGGTTTTTGCGGTCTGCCGAAATCTGCTCCTCGCGCAGGGCCCCCACCTTGAGCTGCCAGTGCCGGCTCAGGGAGATGCCCCCATAGACGTTGAAGCCTTGTTGATCGCGGCGGTAGGGATAGTCCGGCTCGGTGTCGTTTTCGTATAGATCGACCCAGAAGTTGTGGTTCATATCCACGCCGAAGAGGAACTCCGGCCGATCGACCAAGAAGCGCAGGAACGGCTCCTCGTAATCTGGCACGGCGTTGGCCTTGACCCGGTTGTCGTTTTGGTTGAAGTCGGGCACCAAGTCGTTGTTGAGGTCCCAGCCGGGGAAGACCAAGCGGTCATTCACTAAAAAGTCCGCACGGAATCCATCGGGAAAGCGGTCTTGATCGTCGTTGTCTTCCACCAAGTCAAAGCGGTTGCCCTGCCGGGCGTAATCGAGGCCCGAGGTGGTGGTGACAAAGGACTGGGTGTTGTAGCGCGGGTCAATCGAATACACCTCCCCGAACAGCGACAGCCGCCCCAAGTGCTTGCTCAGGTTTGCCATCCACGCCGGTGCGCTGGGTCGGCCGCCAATGCCCGCCGAAGAGGTGTGCGTCTCCTCGGCGACATTGGGATACTTGCGGAAGCTCCAGCTCAGGTCGTATTCGCCATACAGGTCGAAGCCGAGCACGTCTTCCACCTTGAGCGTGGCTCCGGCGACTGCTGTGGCCGTCGGCAGCCCGTAGGCAAAGCGGACCGTGCGCAGATTGGATATGTCCTGCACATTGCCCTCGGCCTGCGCCACCAGCAAGAAGACCGGGTCCTCCACATCCGCCCCGAATACGTCGCCCAAGCTGATGGAGCGCTCGCCCGTCTGACTAAACGAACTCGATGGCCGACCAACCGTTACAAAGCCGCCGCCCTCTCCCAACTGCTGGTCCGAACTCATCCAGATCTGGTAGTCGTTGGCCAGCACGAGGCGAAATTCCACCGCCACAATCTCGGACTTATCGGCCGCGGCGCGGTTGACAAACGACGCGCTGTCAAAGTCGTAGAGCAGACTGATTTGCCCGTCGCCATCGGCCGTGAGAAACCCCTGCCGCTCCAAGCCGCCGCTAGTTACCGGAGCAAAGCGAATGTCGCGGCCCGACTCCACTGTGCCGTCGCGGTAAGTGATAATCACGTCCGAGGCATCGGGGAAGAACGCAGCACCGCCGCGACCGTCTTCCGGCGAGTCGTCCCGCAATGCGATCGCGATCTGGGAGATAGTCGCGTTTTGCTGCTCGTTTAGCCCGCCTTTGTACAGGGTTTCTACGAGCTGATCCGACTCGCTGTTGGTCTGGTGGGCGTTGGCCGCGTGCAGGCCCAACTCCACGAAATCCCCTAGCTGGGCCGCAAACCGCCCTCCCACGAGGGACGTCGCGTCCGTAAAGCGGCTCTCCTCCTCCTGCAAGCCGCGCGGGCCGGTGATCAGGGAGTGGAGAAAGGTCAGTTGGTATTTGTCGGTGGCGAGGTCGATCTGCAAGCCGTTCAGGCGCGGCTTGGAAAACGACAGCGGCGTCAAGGTGGTCCGCAGGTTGTTGCTCGCCGTCAGGGCGTAGTGATATTGGCCCTTGTGATCGCCGGCGATGACCAGCTCGTTGAACCACTGGGCGAACCGCGCGGTCTTGAACAGGGAGCTACCGGCCTCCTGCGGCCGCGTCTGCGCCGTGTTGAAGATCAGCCAGCCTTGGGTCAGGTAGTTCCCGTACAGATCGTAGAAGTAATCGCCCTCCAAGTCGATGTTCACGTAGCGCTGATACGGCAGCCGTGCGCGGTTGGTGTACTCCCACTGCCGCCACGGGTATTCGGCGAACATCACCTGCGGCACGTACCAGCGCCGCAGGGCCGGGTCGAGGGCGTCGAGGTATACCTCTGGGCTTTGCGCTACCTCTCCACCATAGGCCCCGTCGGCAAGGGCGAGGCCGAGCCATGCGGCGCAGAGGAAGGCCAACGGCTGTCTTTTCGGACCGCTCATTGTGGCTGAATCCGCCGCACTGCAACCTTAAAATTGGTACGAGTAATACAGCGCTACTCGTCGGCGTCTAGGAGGGACTGGAATGCCTCCAGACTCTCTACTTGGATCGCCGCCCGATGCAATGGCTTGAGCCGCTGCAAATCCTCAATGCCCCGGACGCGAGCGGCCAACGGGTCGGCCGCGCCGAGCGCAAAGCGGATCTCCAGCACGTCAAGCAACGCTTCAATGGCGCGTTCTCGGCCCCCTTGCTCAATGCCTTGTTGGGTCAGGTATTGGGCAACGGGTGATTCGCGGATCATATCCATTAGGCTCTCCTGAAAGAAAATGGCAGAAACGGTTTCTCGCGCATACACCAACCCGCTCAAAAGCGACATCCCGGCCAGACAATCGGCTTTGGTCGCCCGATCCAGCGGCTGCGCCTGCACCGTATGCACACACGTCTGCAGCCAATCCGCTGGCCGCCCTGTCGGCCGCATCAACGGCGCAAACGGCCGCAGCCCCACAGGCCCCGACTCGAGGATGCGCTGGCCGTCCAACTCGCTCAGCCGGATCACCTGGTACTCAATTAAGATGCGCTGGCCGGGACGATCCTGTAGATAATAGCCCGGATCGCCCCGGCCAGCCCCCGGCCGCAGGTAGATGACGCTGGACACCACCGGCAGGCCGTAGTGCTCAACGGCTCGCCCGATATAGCCGACCATCCGCCGCGCCATCGGCAGGGGCCTACTATCGGTGGTTTGAAACTCGGTGTGGACTAGGACCTCTTCGCCGCCGAGCTGCACCCGCAGCAAACTGTCGGTCTGCCTCGTCTTGACGGTGAGTTGCTCTGGGTCAATCCCTTCGACGACTTCGACATCGTCGCGGCCGAGGGCAAAGCGGGCGAAATCGTCGGGGTAGTGCTGCATCAAATACCTAGAAACAATATCAAAGTCGGCCATGGCCTACCAACGTTCCACGATAGGCACCGGGCTGTCAAGGCAGCATGTCCCACATAAAGGCCGCCGGGGTTGGAATCCAGTGGCTTTGGAATTAGGAACTGATGTACCGCACGGGCACTTTAGGTATAAGAGGCTGTTCACGCCTAAAGGCGAGATGAAGCAATAGCCCAGTGCTGTCCACAGAGTGCAAGCACCTGTTCGAGGTCGATTCGGTTGGTGATCAGCAGGATTCGTTCGTCGTGGGTGAAGCGATGATACTCCAGATTCAAAGTCAATCCGTCATAGAGGTATGAATAAACATGATGCGGCTCCTGTGTTTAGGGTTTAGATGAAATCTTGGTTGATGACAAATAAACCTAAGTCAAGGCTGCACCACAACTTAGCTTACTGTCGTGTACTAAAGGTGATTCCATTATGCCTTGGCTGACTGCAAAATGAGCCTGCCAGCGTTCTTCATCTGCCTCAGAATGACGAACCAAGTCCCCCCCCCGACAATATATCCAATAGCCAGCATCCAAGACTGATTCTCTATTATTGCCACTAAGGGAGCCACCACGAATAAGTAGCAATAGATAAAACAGGCCACTTCACTGACTGATCGTCTGCCGCTTTCGGCATTGAGAGCTTTGGCAAGCCCGTGAATTGCGACGAAGTTCCAGTAAAAATTAAAGAATGGTACAAAGAGAAATCCAACGGCTTTGTCGGGCGTCGTCTTCGCTTTATGAGTGGGAATGAGGGACCACAGCTTATGCAGAATAAGGCAGCCAAACAGGCCAGAAAGCAAAAAGGACACGACACAGAGAAAAAAGACCAGCGCATTATCTTTATCTAGATATAGCCTCGCATTGTTGGCCGCGACCAACATAATGGAGAATATCAGTGTGCTGACAAAGCAAATGCAATGGAGCTTAAACCAAGTGTTCAAGCGATCCGCGTCTTTAACTTTGGCGGCTGACTGAGTACGTACAGATTGTTCAATGGGCGGCATGGGCGGCGTATCAACGCGCTCGCTGCCCGTGCCCTGCCTTCCCTCCTCTTGGCGACGCTCCTGCTGCGGGTCCGCCTCCGCTTCCAGCACCTCCTGCCACGCCTCCACACTCTGCGGACGATCCCCTTCATCCACCGACAACGCCGCATCGATCGCCAACAAAAACGCACCACTCGCCTGACCCGCACACCGCTGAGATACCGGAATCAGCGGATCGTTTCGTTCCCTAACCGTCGCATCGTCAGGCACCTGACCCGTCAACGCTCGATAACACACCCCACCCAACGCATAAAGGTCCGTCCAAGGCCCCTGATTCCCCCGACTCGAATACTGCTCTATCGGTGCATACCCCGGCGTTACGATAGACGTAACCGAACGACTCTTCGCCCCGATCGCCTGCCGCGCCGCCCCAAAGTCCAGCAACACCGGCGATCTATCTTTTCGCAAGACGATGTTGCCCGGCTTGATGTCCCGATGCAAAAAGTCCGCCCCATGTATCACTTTTAAGGCAGCCAATAGCGAATACAGAATCGCTTTAAGCTCGGCTTCGCTCAGCGTCCCCTTGCGCGTCAGATACGCCGACAAGTCCTCCCCTTCCACATAATCCATGGCGATGTACGCCGTGTTGTGCGCTTCAAAGTATTGATGGACGCGGACGATGTTGGGATGTCGGAAACGCGCCAGCGTGCGGGCTTCGTCCAAAAACCGCTCCAAGCCCCAGTGGAAGTCGGACGCCGCCCGCGACGACTGCGGCACGACGGACAGGTCTTGTTCGCGGGTGGCCAAGTCGGCCGGCAGATACTCCTTGATGGCTACGGAAATATCCAGCACCACGTTCCGTCCTAGATAGGTAATGCCAAACCCGCCATGGCCGAGTACGCGGTCAAACTCAAAGTCCCAGATGCGCGTCCCCGGCGGCAGCGCCAAGAGGTGCTGTTCCTCACTCATAAATCCCTCCTATTGTTCATGCCGGCACAACAGATGAACCATAGTCAGCTTATTTCACTCTCGAGCACCGTAAAGGCGCAACACCGACGCTGTCGAAGAAGCATTATACTCCCCCGCAACGTGTAGCGGCGTATGGCCCTCGGTGTTTATGGCATTGACTTTAGCTCCCTGCTCGAGCAACACCCCCGCCGTCAAAGAAGCATGATGCTGCGCCGCAACGTGCAGCGGCGTCAAGCCGTACCTGCATCTGGCATCCACAGCTGCCCCTTGCTTAATTAGGGATAGCGTCAGCACGGACAGGTTCAGTTTCGCTGCATAGTGCAGGTCGGTCATGCCCTTATCGTCCATCGCGTCCGGGGACGGCTCTCGCCCCACTTCCGCGACAAATCTTTCTCGCGCCCCCTCCAGATTCGCTTGGCGACGCGCTTGCGCTAGGTCCGAATCCCCCAACGCCTCTCGCCACGCCGCAACACTCTTCGGACGATCCCTCCCAGCCACCTGCAATGCCTTGTCAATCGCCGCAAGAAACGCTTGACTTGTTTGACCCGCACACTGCTGCGATACTGGAACCAGCGGATCCTTCCGCACCCGAACCGTCGCATCGTCGGGCACCTGACCCGTCAATGCCCGATAGCACACCGCACCCAACGCATAAATATCCGTCCAAGGCCCCTGAGGCCCCCGCTCCTCATACTGCTCTATCGGCGCATATTTCGGCGTTACGATCGACGTAACTGGACGGCTCTTGGCCTCTATCGCCTGCCGCGCCGCACCAAAATCTAGCAACACCGGCGCTCCATCTTTCCGCAAGACGATGTTGCCCGGCTTGATGTCCCGATGCAGAAAGTCCGCCCCATGTATCACTTCTAAGGCATCCAACAGTGGATAAAGAATGTCCTTAAGCTCGGCTTCGCTTAGCGTCCCCTTGCGCGTCAGATACGCCGACAAGTCCTCGCCCTCCACATAGTCCATTGCGATATACGCCGTGCTATGCGCCTCAAAGAAATGATGGACGCGGACGATGTTAGGGTGCTCAAACCACGCCAGCGTGTGGGCTTCGTCCCTGAAGCGGTTCAAGCCCCAGTGGAATACAGACCACGCCAAGGAGTCAGACTCGTCCTGCGACGACGGCGGCACGACGGACCAAGACCGCGTGGGGGCTTCTTCCACCAAGAAGCGTTCCAAGTCCCCTTGGAATACAGACTCGTCCTGCGACGACAGCGGCACGACGGACAGATCGCTTTCGCGGATAGACCAGTCCACGGGTAGGTACTCTTTGATCGCCACCGGAATATCCAAGGCCGTGTTCCTGCCCAAATAGGTGATGCCGAACCCACCACGGCCGAGGACGCGGTGAAACTCAAAGTCCCGGATGCGCGTCCCCGGCGGCAGGGCCAAGTGATGCTGTTCCTCACTCATAATTTGTCCCTTCTTTCTTTTTTGGCGGCTCGTTCAGCTCGGATTTCTCTCCTTCAGCACGGGTGCTGTCCCCTGTCTCCTCCTCCTGAGAGGCCGGCGCGCCCTCTTCAGCAGGTTCAACAGCAGGGGCGGCTGCCGGCATCCTCTCAACAGCCACCTCTTCGCCCCGCCTAAGCCAATAAAGCATCCCCCATAAAACGGCAACACATAGCAACATCCCCAACAGTCTGCCCCAGCGTTTTCGTTTTAAGCGCGGCTTACTCTGAACAGCTTCCCCCTCGCCAACAGCAGCCGCAGCCCCTTCCGTGTCCTCGGCCGGCGCGTACAACAAGACGGTCGTATTGTCCTGCTGGGGATGCTCGGCCGCTTCCACCGCTTGGATAAGAGCCGCAACACTATCCTCCAAGGGCGCGTCTTGCGTTTCTTGGAGGATGGCCGCGATCGCTGGATCGCTGAGGGTCATCAAACCATCGCTCGCCAACAGCAGCCGGTCCCCTTGCTCGACCGCCACCGGCTGGGACGACACGTCAATCAGATGGATGGCATCGCCCATGACCGCTGACCGCAGCGAATGCCGACTTGAATCCTGCGCGGCTTCCTCTGCGGTCATGCGCCCGGTGGCCACCAAGTCCGCCAGCACCGGTGCCATCGAGTGGTCGGCATTCAAGCGGCTCAATTGCCCCTCGTGGAACAACCACAACGGCGAGTCGCCCACGCTGATCCAGTGCAGCCCTTCGCTTGCAACAACCGCCGCAACCAAGGTCGAACCCATGCTGTCGAGTGCGGGATTTTCGGCAATGGCCGCAGCCATGGCTTCATTAGCCTCTTGGAGACAGGCCCGCAGCCGATCGACGATGGGCCCCGAAGCCTGCGGATACGCCGCGACAAAGGTCTTGCTCAACAGGCCACTGGCCGTTGCGCCGCCCACGTGGCCGCCCATGCCATCGGCGACCACCAACATGGTGTGCTCGCGGCCGTCGAGGCCGAGGTCGCGCCCATCCAGCAGGCCGTAATCATCCTCTTGATAGGCCCGCTGGCCGGGAATTTGCCGGGCGGCAAAGCGCCCGTCTAATGCGTTCATTGCGCCTCGCTTGCTTCTGTATCCTGCCAATCAAACTCGGCACCGCACAGGGGCACGAAGCGAAGAACCGTATGGCCGATACAGATGTGACTCAGGGCCGGCAACTCAGCCGGTGTGAGCACGGGCTGGTCCCCGAGATACGTCAGATTCTTGCCGCCGCCGTGCTGCACGTAAAACCTCCGGCCGCGCGGATCGTACGTGACAACGGCATGGCCATTGCGCGAAATCTGATCGTCGCCAAAATCGAGCTTGATGCGGTCGGTGGCTCCGCGTCCAATCGAATTAGAGCCATACCCCAACCGCACGGCTCGCCCCTTGCCCGGCCCCTCCACAACCACCAGCCACCCCACAACCGGATCATCCATGCCGCGATCCGCTGCGGCGCGCTCCTGCCGGCGCTCCTCGTCTTCTCGCCGCGGCCGCCCTCCCACCAAGCGCGTCCGCTCCTTCTCGTCGACATTGGCCGGCGCACGGCTTTCGCCCATTGGCTGGGTGGGCGCATCTAAACGCCCGGCACCGGCGGGTTGCTCGCCATCCGGTGGTGCCGGCGGCAACGGCCTGTGGGCTCTGTCCGTTGGTTTGGTATCCTCGTTCCGCTTCTCGGTTTTCTCTTCAATGATTTTGCCATCGGGGACGCGATAAACAGGCATGGTGCCCTCCTATTTTTGGGTTGTTCCAGCAACTTACTTTTCGTAGAGCCGGTTGATTAAGTTGTCTAGACAGTATTGGCCGGATTGGTTCAAGGCCATCTCTTCCCGGCTTTGTGCAATGTGCAGCGCAAACACCAGCAGGGCCGACTGGACCAACGCCAGCAAGGTCGTGTAAAACGCAACGCCCAGCCGACCGGTGATCTCCGCCAGCAAGGTCGGGTCCTGTGGGTCTTCAATGTTGGCCGCATAATCCAAGGCAAACGCAATGCCCACCACCGTGCCGATAAAGCCCAACGTTGGCATCAGCCATACGAGATAGCGCAACATCGCGTATTTGAGTTCGAGCTCGTGTTGGAACAATTCGAGGGACGAATTCAACAACGAGTTGGCTTGATTGACCGAGTGGCTCCCCTGAAATTGTAGAATGCAGCGCATGATCAGACGCTGTAAATAAAAGGGGCGCTCCTCGGCCTTGGGCCGCACCGTTTGATAAAAGGACCCCAAATCCCGCGCCCGCAACATGACCGCATCGTCTTCCGGCAGATAGCGTTTCGCCACCTGCTCCATTTCGAGCTGGGCTTGGTTAAACCGCACCCAGAGTTCACCGCAGCCAAGCCAAAACATGAGCCACATGACGTTTTGGATGGTAAAAGGATAGGGGAAATTCTCGGTGTGGCGATCTAGCAGGAAAGCACCGGCCGCCGAATCGGGATGACCGAAAATAAGGCTCATAATCGCGATGGATACGACGCCTCCTAGCAGACTGATGACGCTTGCTTTTAGGCGTTGCTCTAGCTCTACCCCTCGCCCGTTTGCCATGTCAATCCTCCTCGCCCATGATCTCACCCGTATCTACGTTGCGCCGCACGGGACCTACGGGCAGGCTGTCCGGCTGCGTGGGTTTGCCGCCTTCTGAACGGCGCTCCTCTTGCGCGGCCAGCGCGATGAGTGCGGGTGCGGTCGTCTGGTAATGACCGAGTAAAATCGCCTCTGTCGGGCTTATAAACTCCTGCCGGATGCGTCTCCACTCGCCGTTCCGCGCCACATAACTACCCCCGCTGCTAGCGCAATCCGTCAGGTAGTACGAGCCGCTTGGCGTCGCAAGTAGCTCGGCGTGGACGCGAGAAACCGAATCATCGTCAATCTGGATGTCCACGCCGGGGCTGCGCCCAATTCGATACACCGAAAACGTCGATTTGTTCATGTCAACCCGGCTTGGCCCCTATGAGATAGCCGTTGTTTTGTTCGGTTAGCTGCACCAGAAAATCAATAAATTTCCGGTCTGTCACGTAATTGCCAACGGCTACGGCATGTATGGGTATGTTCCGCCTGTTCTCCGCCGTTACAGCCCGCACGACCATGTGCCAATCTTCAGAGGGGGCCCCATCGCTCAACAGGACGATCTCTTCGGGGTGCAGTGCAATCGCCGCCAGCAAAGCTTCGCGTGTGGGCGTACCGCCATCCACTAATCTCATCCAGTCGTTCACCTGTCCGACAACGCGATCTCGCGTATTCCTTCTTACTTGAAAGTACCCTCTATTTTGAGGCCAATAGTGCAACGCCGTCCTCTGGTTTGGGGCGTGAAAACCAATGAGACAGACCTCTATTTCCGCCTTAAAAGCAGCGAGCATGTCTTGAATGGCCAATGTTATGAACTGGCGATAATCTTGCTTTCCAGGCTGATAAATACTGCCCGACATATCTATGACGAACGCGAACTTTCTCGCCTTCGTCTTAATGCCTAATAAAACGGTTGTGTCATCTATCTCCTGTTGCAAAGCCTCCACTCGTTTTGCAAGCTGACCTTTTGCTTTCGCCGCTTCGGCCTTTGCCCGCTCCAGCTCCTGTTGCAAAGCCTCCACCCGTTTTGCAAGCTGACGTTCTGTCTTCGGAGCTCTGGCCTTTGCCCGCTCCAGTTTGGCTTTCTCCTGTCTTAGCTTGGCTTTTTCCCGTTCCAGCTTAGCCTTCTCCCGCTCTGCTTTGGCCTTTGCCTGCTCTAACTCGGCCTGCGCCTGTTCCTGCGCCTGTTCCTGCGCCTGTTCCTGCTCGGCCTTTTCCTGTCCCGACAGGTTCAGATTTGGAAAAAAGGGCAGCAGCACTACGGTAATGAGTATGAAAGCGCCGAGTGCCGAGGCGAACAGATCGAGCGCGGACATGCTAAAGATGTTGAACTCGCGGCTGCGTTTCTTCATGCCCAATACCCTCTAAAGTTTGGACGCCACGAGCACCAAATCGCCCAGCGCGACTTTGGCACCATAGTCCAGCCGCGCCGGCTCAAAGGGCGACAGGCGCTGTTCGTTCAAAAACGTCCCATTGCTGGAGTGCAAATCTTCGACATACAATCGATTGCCTTGGGCGGCAATGCGCAGATGCCGTCGAGATACGTTTCCATCGGCGACGACTTCATCGACCAACTCGGGATGCCGGCCGATCGAAAGCCCCAAGCGTTGGCCAGCCAAGCGGGCCGGCGACAACTCAATGCAGACGCGGTGGCCACGACCGTCAAAACCAGCCAGCACGAGGCCGTGCCTTGGGCCTTTTGCAACGGCCCCTACCCCTACGCGCCGACTCATCTGCTGGACGAGTTGGCGCGGCTTGGCCAAGGTCTGCTGGGCGAACTGGCGCGGCTTCTTTAAGGCCACGACCAAGGCGGCCAAAGCCACACCGCCCAATAGTAGCAGATAGACGATAAATTGATCGCTGGCTTCTTCGGCCTGCTCTCGCGCTTGTTCGGCCTCGCGCCGCGCCTTTTCCGCTTCGCGCCGCGCCTTCTCGGCCTCACCCGAACTCCCCGTGCCGCCAGCCGCCACACAATCGTCACTCTCCGCTTGAAAAGCAATGCCGTGGTCGTCCAACAGGTTGGCCAACTCCTCTATGTGCGAAGACCAGTAAATGCCCGCCGCATGGGGCACCCGCGTCACCCCGCTCGATGGACTGGTAATGACCACGAGCGACGCCTGCGTATTGACGCCGACAGCTCGGCTACAATCATCTAATAAGGGGCCGCCGCTGTTGCCCGGGTTGGTCGGCGCATTGTGCTGAATAATCCTGAGTTGTTGCGTGTGCCACGCGCCTGAAAAAATCCGCCCAATGACGCCGTCTTGCACGGTCGGGTCGTGCGCCGGTCTGTTGCGGTCGGCCCCACCGGGATAGCCGATGGACCATACCTTCTGGCCTTTTGTGGCGGGTGCGAGCGACAGCGCGATTGGCGGCAGGGTTATGTCTGGGATATGGGCGATGGCGAGGTCGAGTTCTGGGGACGTGGCGATTACTTCCACCTCGTACAGGGCGTTGGAGTTTGTCGGGACGGCTTGGATTGAGCGGGCATTGGCGATGACGTGGACGTTGGTCGCAATATAGCCTTGGTCGTTGATGGCGAATCCAGTGCCGGCACTGGTCTGGGTCACGATGCGCACCACGCTCTTCTCCAGCGCGTCAAAGTCTGGCGCAGCAACAGCGCGGCCCGGCAGCAGTGCCAGCAGAAAGAAGACGAGACCCCAGCGTCTGGAGCGGTGCAATGTTCACTCCTGCACCAAGCGCACGGTAAAAGTGACTGGCCCAATCTCAAGCCGATCATTGTTTTGCAACAGCACCTGTTCGCGGGGGTTGAGCAGGCGTCCGTTCACCTTGGTGCCATTCAGGGCGTTCAAATCCTCTGCGTAGAGTTGGCCGTCAACACACGCGAGCCGGACGTGTTCGCGGGAGACTTCTTGGTGGTCAATGATAAATTCGGCGTTGGCCGGGCTTCTGCCGAGCGTCACCCCGGCGCGATCCCCCAAGGCCAAGGCCGATAGGGTCAAGGCGAAGGGTCGGCCGGTGGGGTCTTGGCCTTCCAATAGACATCTGAAAGGCGCGGGTTGCGGTGCGTTCGCCGCGGCTTGGTGCGCGGCTTGAGCCGTTTGCTCGGCTTCGCTCACTCGGGACTCGGCACTCTGTAATTGCTCCTTTTTGCGCCGTGCGGAAAGCCACCAACCGAGGAGTGCGAGCATCACCAGTCCCGCCCCGGCCGCAAGGCCCCACTGCAATCGCTGCGCGGCCTTTTCTTGGGCCGCTTGGAGGCTATCGGCTTTGGCTTGGGCCTGCACTTCCGCTGCTTTGAGGCTGTCGGCTTTGGTTTTGGCGGTCTGGAGGCTGTCGGCCACGGCCTTACTCGCCGAATCAGCCCGCGCCTGCGCCATCTTCAGGCTGTCGGCTTGGGCCTTGGCCGCTTGGAGGCTGTCGGCCACCGCTTTCTTTGCGGAATCGGCTCGCGCTTTCGCCCGTTCTGCCGCCCGCCGAGCGGCCTTTTCTTTTGCCTCGGCCTTTTTTGCGGCTTCGCTCGCCGAGTCGGCCTGCGCCTTGGCCTTTTCTGCGGCTTTGCCTACCGAGTCGGCCTGCGCCTTGGCCACCTTGAGGCTGTCGGCGGCTGCTTTTCTAGCGCGTTCAGCGCGCTCAACCGCACTCAGGCATTTTGCTGCAACCACGGTATGGGCGATTTCTCGCTCTTCGAGCGCCGCTATTATGTCGCCGCTGCGCAAGGCAAAAATGGTCCCTCTCGGCTTCGCTTTCCGAAACGGCCACGAGCCGCTTTTCGGATCGGGCAGGTTGAGGGCGACGACGTCCCCGCATTCGTTGAACAAGGGCATGCCAAAGGATTGGGCCGTTATCAAGGCATTGTGTTGCAGCAGGTGCGCCACCGGACGGCCTGCTTTTTTGCCGCGGAGGTCTTGGTACGTGCCAATCGTCCCGTGAGAAAGCCGAACATCCCCCGCCGCGCCGAACCGCAGCGTCTGCACGGCCCGGCCGACAGCGGCTCCTTGCTCGGACAAGCTGAGGGGCGGCAAGTTCAAGCCCGGTACGTGCAACAGGGCCAAGTTCAGGGCGCGGCTGGCAAACACCCGCTGCGCCACGACCTCAGCCCCGGTCTTCAGGGACAATACAGTCAAGCCGTCTGCCTTAGCTGTGAGATGGGCATTCGTCAGCACGTAGCCCTTTTCGTTGACGACAAACCCGCTTCCTTCAACCGCGATTTTGTGATCGTCATAAGCGCGCACCCGCACGATGCTTTCAGAAACAGCATCCACATCGATCTGCGCCGAGACCGGGCTTGGGCAAAGGAACCAAGCCACGGCGAAATGCGCGATGAAAGGTAGGTATTGTTTGTTCATAACCTGTCCGTGTACGTTCAAACTGGCCGTCAACAGCTAAGTTTCCAGCGCAGTTGCAGGGATTTCTCACTCCGCTCAGATTGCTATCTGACTATTTGAGACCCTACTCAAAGTGCCTTCTATTCAGATGGCGTTTGCGTAAGGTCCTCTTATTTAAGGTGCCCGAAGCCTCTTTGTTTTTTTATTTAAGGCTTGGAACAACGGGCTACTGAATTGCTCATGCTCATATATAGCAAAAGACTCTTCTACTCTTTCTTTACCAAGTTTGGCGGATGCATCTATTTTAATTGACTTTGCCCTCAAGGCAGGAATTAAGTCGGAAATTTTCGAAACTTCGTTGATTCGATCGATTAGATCATTCGTCGGAATGGTAACACTTCCGTTGTCGTCCGTGCGGTAAGTATCTTTGTATCCGAATTGTGGAAAGGAGATAGAGAGGGGATGATTGAGAATCTTTATAGGAGGATCCTGTTTTACCGGTGAGGTCTTCCAATCCGTACTTTCTGTCTTTGTACCGCTGTAATACAATAGCAATAAACTCGATACTAAGAAATCTGATCCAACACCAATGAGAATCGGCTGTTGATATTTTTCTAAAAACTCTCTGAACTCTGGATCATCTTGTGATACTTCATCCGGATAGAGTGCCATAGACGCAAATACAAGCTCCACCAAGCCTATTACAAAAATGTTATTGGCCATATTGTCGCCAAAAAGACCGTCGTCCCTCAGTTCCCATTTATATCTCTTAATTGATCGGCGTTTTTCTTGGTAATAGGGCTGATATTGCAAACGGAAATTGAGCCCATCACCCTTTGGCGTTGGTGCGAAGGTTAGCTTGACCTCTCTTTTTAAGTCTGTTCGTCGTGTTTCTGGAGTTGTTCCAACCCAAGACTTTCTCATTGTAGAAGGTAGTAGTAACGAACAACCTGTCAAACTACATGCCATTATGACAATGAGAACCCGACAGTCAAACCAATTCAGTTTCATCATGATACTTCCTTTGCATTTTAATTGTGCAGCACAGGACATTGGTTCCTAGGCTACAGAGGCTTGGCCATCGGTTATTCCTCCTCCAGCTTCCATGCACAAGCTCTGCGCTTGGCTCCGCCCTTTTTATACATCTCGCCCAAGTTGGTCTGAGCGCTGGCATGTCCTTGTTCCGCCGCCTTGCGATACCACTTCACAGCCGCCCCAGAGTCCCGCGCCACACCCCGGCCATAATAATACATCAAGCCCAAGTTGTACTGAGCGGTGTCATCTCCTTGTTCCGCCGCTTTGCGATACCACTTCACAGCCGCCCCATGGTCCCGCGCCACACCCCAGCCATTTGAATACATAAAGCCCAAGTTGTTCTGAGCGCTGGCATGTCCTTGTTCCGCCGCTTTGCGATACCACTTCACAGCCGCCCCAGAGTCCCACTCCACACCCCGGCCATTTTCATACATCAAGCCCAAGTTGTACTGAGCGGTGTCATCTCCTTGTTCCGCCGCCTTGCGATACCACTTCACAGCCGCCCCAGAGTCCCGCGCCACACCCCAGCCATTTTCATACATAAAGCCCAAGTTGGTCTGAGCGCTGGCATGTCCTTGTTCCGCCGCTTTGCGATACCACTTCATAGCCGCCCCAGAGTCCCACGCCACACCCCAGCCATTTTCATACATCAAGCCCAAGTTGTACTGAGCGGTGTCATCTCCTTGTTCCGCCGCCTTGCGATACCACTTCACAGCCGCCCCATGGTCCCGCGCCACACCCCAGCCATTTTTATACATCACGCCCAAGTTGTACTGACCCCAAGCATGTCCTTGTTCCGCCGCTTTGCGATACCACTTCACAGCCGCCCCATGGTCCCGCGCCACACCCCAGCCATTTTCATACATCAAGCCCAAGTTGAACTGAGCGCTGGCATCTCGACAGTCAAACCAATTCAGTTTCATCATGATACTTCCTTTGCATTTTAATTGTGCAGCACAGGACATTGGTTCCTAGGCTACAGAGGCTTGGCCATCGGTTATTCCTCCTCCAGCTTCCATGCACGAGCTCTGCGCTTGGCTTCGCCAATTTGAGCGCTCGTAATCTTCCTTGAAACGTTCCTGCGGTATTTCTCCTTTTCACCTCCTGCTTCGGCGAGGATGTACCACATACACGCCGTCACATAGTCCCGCCTCACCCCCCGACCTTTCTCATACATCCAGCCCAGGTTGATCTGACCACTGGCATGTCCTTGTTCCGCCGCCTTGCGATACCACTTGACGGCTTCCCTATCGTCTTGCGCCACCCCCTGACCCCGCCTATACATCCAGCCCAGGTTGTTCTGACCCAAAGCATGTCCTTGTTCCGCCGCCTTGCGATACCACTTGACGGCTTCCCTATCGTCTTGCGCCACCCCCCGACCTTTCTCATACATCCAGCCCAGGTTGATCTGAGCACTGGCATCTCCTTGTTCCGCCGCCTTGCGATACCACTTGACGGCTTCCCTATCGTCTTGCGCCACCCCCTGACCCCGCCTATACATCACGCCCAAGTTTCTCTGACCCAAAGCATGTCCTTGTTCCGCCGCCTTGCGATACCACTTGACGGCTTCCCTATCGTCTTGCGCCACCCCCTGACCTTTCTCATACATCACGCCCAGGTTGTTCTGACCCAAAGCATGTCCTTGTTCCGCCGCCTTGCGATACCACTTCACAGCCGTCACATAGTCCCGCGTCACACCCCGGCCCTTTGCATACATCTCGCCTAGGTTGAACTGACCCCAAGCATCTCCTTGTTCAGCTTTATCCCTTACGAACCCCGCCTGCAGCTCGGAGATGGTTGTACTCGGGGTTTCGTCGTCGGCGATCTTGATGTCCGTCTGCGCCGAACCCCCAGACGCCGCCGCCTGCACATCGTAATCGAAATCTCGAAAACTTGCGTGTATGGTATAGCTTCCGGTAGATGACTCATAGCTCTCTACTTTGATGTAATAAGTCCCCGGATTAGGCGACTGTTCTATTTTGAAATTGTTGCCGCTCCCATCATCGGAATCGCGTACTAAGGTGGCACCAGAACTATTTTGTAGTATCCCCTCTGTATCGAGAATACCTGTCGTATAGACCGTCAACACACCCGACCTACGTACCTGTACCTTGAAATAATCTACATCACTACCGGGTTTTATCTGCCCCGAGAGTGAATCCCCCAACGCAAGACTCGTCGCACCAGACCTAGTACCGCTATGATTATCTTTCCGGGCCGGTGGTGGCGACGGACGCTGAACAACAACTCTTTGTTCTCGAAAACTTGCGTGAATGGTATAGCTTCCGGTATGTGAGCGATAGCTCTCTACTTTGACGTAATAGGTCCCCGAATTAAGCGACTGTTCTATTTTGAAATTTTTGCCCCTTCCACCATCGTCAGCGCGTGTCAAGGTGGCACCAGAACTATTTTGTAGTATCCCCTCTGTATCGAGACTACCTGTCGTATAGACCGTCAACACACCCGACTTGCGTACCTGCATCTTGAAATAATCTACATCACTACCGGGTTTTATCTGCCCCGAGCGTGAATCCCCCAACGCAAGACTCGTCGCACCAGACCTAGTACCGCTATGATCATCGACAACTGACCGCTCTGGACTTTGTTCTCGAAAACTTGCGTAAATGGTATAGCTTCCAGTAGATGACTTATAGCTCTCTACTTTGACGTAATAAGTACCCGCACTCACGGACCGGTCTATTTTGAAATTCTTGCCCCTTCCACCATCGTAATCGAGTACCAAGGTGGCACCAGAATTATCTTGTAGTGTCCCCCTTGTATCGAGATTGCCGGTCGTAGTCGTATAGACCGTCAGCACACCTGACTTGCGTATCTGCATCTTGAAATAATCTACATCACTACCGGGTTTTATCTGCCCCGAGCGTGAATCCCCCAACGCAAGACTCGTCGCACCAGACCTAGTACCGCTATGATTATCTTTCCGGGCCGGTGGTGGCGACGGACGCTGAACAAAAACTGGTTTGTCTGGTTTGTCTTTTATCGAATATACCTCAACGGATCCAAGCCCCGGAGGACTGATTAGCTTCAAAATGGCTAATAAGAGCACAGGTGCAAGGGCAATCAACACCCCCTTCTCTTTTCGCCCGTAGATATTCATCTCTCGGTACCCTTGAATCGCTGCGCCAATTACAAGTCCCCAAAAAGCCCAAACCACAACGGGGGAAACGTCGAATCCGGGATAAAATATCTTATCGAGAGCGATAAGTATATTAGTGGAGATGAATTCTAATCCAGTATATAAACCGAATAAGACATAGGCAGGGATCGAAAAAATAACAAAACCAATAAAAGAAAGTATAAAAGCAGCGACTGCAATGATTATTAGAATCAAGACACAGCCAACACCAATACCAACAGCTTGGTCCGACATAACCAACCTTCCTTCATCAATACAGTGAAAACGCTTTTAGAAATCGAAAAGAGCGTCAAAAAAATGCTGTTTGCACAACTTTCAGCACTCTAACACTGACTATTCTGACCGTCAATAGACGTGTGAATCTGCCAATGACCTATCTCGAATGAGAAAATAAAAAACAAAACTGGCGATTTTTAAGAGTGCAGTGGTATAAGAAATCAAAAAAATACTTAGCGAATAACTGATGAGAAATTGGAATTGACTTCCCATTAAATAGTACGTGGCGATTGTTGAGCCGGCAGAGGTCGCGACAAAAAAGAAAAAACAAGCCCCAACTTCCCACTTGTTATCCAACATAAGGGCTCTGGTAAGCCGATAGATTGTGCCGACCTGATATTCTCTCTCAACTACGATAAACTTCATCCCAAGCGACAGAAAACCAGCGTACATGATAAGTAAAGGTAGAATGCACAGACTAATCACAGTCCATGCAAGTATGGGGGAACTCAGCGTACGAGAAAAAAAAACAAAAATGGCGAAATTATAGCGACTATAAGCCCGGAGAGGAGATAAAATGAGCCTTTGAAAATTAAAGCAGGCTTAAAATACATCCGACCATAAGAAATTACCTGTGTGGAACGATAGCTATTTTTTAGGAGTAAGTCGCGAATGATCGCAGCCAGTCCTGTATCGTTATAAAAGGCGATCAGAAACGAACCTATCAAGAGACTGGCTACAATAATTAGAGATTTCGGCTGTTCAAAATTGAGATATTCCATGCGATGAAGCACACGCAACAATTCTTCAAAATGCCCCACCTGAACATCTTCAAGTGCATGTCGAAAGGCATTGATATTCACACTGTCTGCAATCATTTCGTACAATGTCTTATCTGTAAATTGTTCAATCAGGTCAATAATTTTGCCAAACACCACGGAAATTAGCGCAATGCCGATGAGTTTCCGATTGCGATTCATCACGATAAACCCTCGTTTGAGGGAAACTGCCCAAATCATCCAGATCTCCTTTTTCGAAAGAAGAAAAAGATACCTGTACCTAAAGCAGCTAAAGCAGCAAATACAACAACAAAACTAAAGCCTGCAAAGCGAGGTACATAAACCTGCCACTCTAACATCGGCCATTCGAACCATCTGATCCACCTCAAATCGTTCAAATTCACAAACCTGGCACTCACTAACCAGCTAAACCCGGAAACTTCAATTAATATCAAGCGTGCAACAAGGGCAATCGCCCCTATTGAAACACCACTAATGGCAACCCGGCGGATAGATTTCTGAATGGGATAATCAACGTAGCAGGAAATCGGCACTTCCAAATTACCGCCATTCGTCTTGATAATGAGTTCGGTCTTATGAGTTTGTTTGGCCGTAAGGGAGCTTGCGTCAAGTTCGACAGTTACGGCAGCACTCCTTCTGATCCGGGTCGATGAAATCTGAAGCCCCGGCATTTTGCTTGCCAAGTTGACATCGCCGTGGAGAAATCCACGTCCAGTATTCTTAATTTCCAAACGGATGGTTTTTTGGGTTTCGTTATCAATCTTGCCGAACTTGATGCTGGTATGACTCGTTTCTGGCTCAGGTGAACCAATACGCGGGTCAAGTTTTTGAACAAACATCTCCAAACCGATGTCCCGCTCATCCGCGTAGCCGCTGGTGACTTTCTCCGCGGTCTTCGCTAACTCCCCTTGATTGACGTACTCAAGCCAGAGCGCGATAAATCCATTGAATAGCAAGGTTTTTGCCTGTGGCCAATTCTGGTCAATCAACTTCGCCAGTTGTTGAGGCGTTCCGGCTTCACTTCCATTAAGCTGTATCTTCTCTTTAAGAATTTGCACCATCCCCCTAAGCCCGAAATCCTGATCGTTGGGATATTTTTTGACAACAGCCCGAGCTGCTTTGGCAAAGAACAACTCGCCAGCTCCATCAAGAGCTGTCGCAAGGGAGCCGTCATAGAGGACATCTTTAGTACGGTCAGAATGCCTTATCATCAATGTTGCCAACTTTGAGATGCTGGTGGCTTTGTCGCCGTTAGGGAATGTGGCGATGAGACGTGGCTGTGGGGGATCGGGCTGTGGGGGATCGGGCTGTGGGGGATCGGGCTGTGGGGGATCGGGATCGTCTATTTTTTTAATGTGTTCCTTTCGCTTTTCTTCGTCTACCAAGATATCCTTAGCGTCCAATAAGAGTTTCTGGCACTCCTTTTGATCTTTCCCTTTGAAACATTTTTTACTACTGAAATATGGGTTATTTATTCCAGCCGTCGTTAGATTATAGATCCTCCTAAAAGCATCATGAACGCTCTTTTTGAAAGCCTCCTCGTCTTTTTTTTCGGAATCTTCAATTGAAAGATCCAGTACCTCAAAATAGTTCACTTTTTCTCCTTTCTAATTCTCTGGTTTCAGCTATCAGGACCGATGCCTTCCATCAAAAGAAAGGGAAGCATTGCCTGACTCTGGTTTATCGTATGTAGGTGATGAAGAATAGGGCTTGCTCCCCCGCCGTGCCTTTAGGGTAAGGTCCTATTCAACTTCAAGGCTTTGCAGGTGCTCGGTGGCTTCTGCGACCTCTGCCTCGTTAAGTGTTGGCCGTTCAATCGTTGCGTTTGCAGTGCGTCCATCAGGTCCCTCTACCGTTACCTCAAGCGTCTGATCTAGGTTATATTTGAAGGTAACATGAATTGGTGCTCCCTTAGATAGTCCAGAAGGCAGTTGAAGAGAGCATTCACCCAACTTGTAATCCTCAAACTTGACATACCCGTCCTCTTTTTGCTCTTGTTCAAGCCCCTGAATGACCGGTATCAGAGTTGAAGATTGGTTATCATGCCTTGTTACATAGTCTTTCCTTATCTCGCAAGGAACTGGAGTCATCTTGGGAATTATCACATCGATGTGAGGCTCTTCTTCGTTCTCATAATAAACCGCGGTCCCGAGATTGTGAGTAGCACCATCAACCACCGTTACTTTGGGTGCCCCGGCAGGGCCGACGAATCGATCGATGACAGCGTCCGGAATGTCTTCTGTTGCGGCTGTGTCAGAAGTTCCGCTCGTCCCCTCCTCAATCTGGCGGAGGGTTCCCTGAATCGCTGCGCCGAGTGCTACCGCATCATCGGGATTGACCTCCTGTGGGTTAATCTCTTTGCCGCTGATTTCGGCAATCATCTTTTGCACCATCGGCATCCGGGTTGACCCACCCACCAATAGCACTGTGTCAATATCGCTCCACGTCATGTTCCCTTCAGCGAGTACCACATCGCACAAGCCTCGGCATCTTTCGACAAGATCGTGGGTCAGTTCCTCAAACTTTTCGCGCGTCAACTCAACGCGGCTACTCTTGCCGTTATAGTTGCATACAATTCGTGCCCTCTGCAGTCGGGATAAAGCTTCCTTTGCCGCAATTGCCCTCAGTTGGATATCTTGATACGTCTCAAGAGCCTGTAACGGATTTTCGCCGTGTTCACTCTCAAACATTTCGGCCACATGGACGATTATTGCATCGTCCCAATCCTTCCCCCCAAGTCTGTGGTCGCCATTTGTTGCTATCATCTCTATTCTAGAATCAGAAACCTTCGTGATGGTTACGTCAAACGTCCCACCCCCAAGGTCAAATACGAACACAGTCTGGTCGCTGCCCAACTGATCAAGCCCGTAGGCAAGTGCAGCCGCAGTCGGTTCATTAAGCACTTGCAAGACGTTCAATCCCGCAATTTTACCGGCGCTGCGCGTCGCCTCACGCTCTGCGTCACGAAAATAAGCGGGGACAGTGATGACCGCATCGGTGATCTCCGTCTTAAGATACGCCTCGGCATCCTGTTTGAGTCTTTGCAAAATCAGCGCGGAGAGTTCTTCGGCTGAATACTTCTTACCATTAAATTCTCGGGAAAACTCCTCTTTGGATTTGCCCATTTCGCGTTTGACGAACTCTACGATCTGCTCTGGCATCAATGCAGCGTTCTGCTTGGCGACTTTCCCAACGGTGATGACCTCCTCAAACAGAATCACTGAGGGCGTAAGTCGATCACTTTCCTCGTTTGGAATGATCTCCGGCTGGGCATGTTCGTTGACATGCGCTATCGCAGAAAATGTCGTTCCTAGATCAATTCCAACAACTTTAGCCATCTCTTTCCTCTCCTTTTTCGGTTGGGGATGGTGTGTATCGGAAAATTGTCACCTCTTCTGGACGGAACACCTTATCCCGCCAGTAGAATCCGATTTTGTGAACTTCTGCCACTTTCCAATCCTGCTCAGGGGTATCGGCAGGTTTTGTGTAGAGCGTTTTGTGCAACTTCCGGTTCAGTGTCTCCAGACGTTCCTCGTACGGGATCACATCCAGACGGAACAAAACTTCTTCTAATTCTAAGCGCACATTCTCCAGATTCTTCTGAAATTGATACAGGTCATTAGAACGAATATCCTCCGTTGCGTTGAGAATACCATTGAGTTGTGATTCAATCAGCTTAAAGTTATCGTAGAACCCGATCAAATTTTGGATAATCGGCTTGTGATGAGCCTCAAGGAGGGAATTTTCCTTGTACTCCTTCATTTCGCGATGGATCGCGTCAAACATCTTATTCTGATTCGCGTTGCGAGCAATCTGTTCTTCAAACAGTTGCCGCAACTCGGACAAGCTCTGCGTCACTTCTGTCAGTGAGTCTGTCTGTAATGCCGGCGGATCACCCTCTGGTGTTGACGGATCCGTTGCCTCAACCACGTCTATTTTCGACGGCGTTTCAACGCGCAGGGTCAGGCATGGGCCAACCGGTTTGTGAAAAGCCTCAAGGTACTCCTGCATTTCACGGTAAAGCGCGTCGAACCTGTTGTTTTTATCTCGGTTTTGGGCAATCTGTTCTTCAAACAGTTGCCGCAACTCGGACAAGCCCTGAGTCACCTCTGCCAGCGAGTCTGTTTGTAATGCCGACGGTTCATCCTTTTCTGTCGAGCTTTCACCACCATCACCGTTGGTCTCTGAGTGTGAGTTAGCACCTGTACCCAACTCATCCTCTGAAGGCGTATCAGTTTGTGATGCCTCAGGCTCACCCTCTGGGGTTTGTCGATCCGTTGTCTCGCCCGCAGCTATTTCGGGTGAGGTTTCACTGTCATTACTGTCGTTTTCTACCGGCAAATCGGGGACCGTATCCGAAGTGGCCCCTGACGTTGCATCATCGGGTTTTTTCTTCCTAGACCAAGGCCACATCGTAACCTCCTCTATCAAAAGTAAGTAGTAAAGGTGAGCAAGAATTCAAATCCTTGCTTCGCTTCTGATTCGTAGATGATCTATAATCTCATCAGCCCACTGCCACCCCACGAAGATTCCGTGACGAGGCGACCTGCAATGGTGGTAAAAGTCGATTCAAGCTGAACGCTCTCCTCTGCGAAATAGTAGTCCTCGGGGGTTGACCCAACTTGCTTGAGATACTTGCTATCGACACCATTACCGACACCAATCGTAATCATTCGGATCCCTTGATGTTTTGCGAGTTCAGCTTCTCGGCTCGTACTACTTGAGTCATTGGGCATGCCATCGGTCAACAAGATAAGCACATTCTCATTATCGCTGTTGACCAATACTTGCTTTCGGGTAAGAGCGATTGCCTCGGCCATTGGCGTACTACCATCGGCATTCAAGTTTTTGATTGCCCGGCGGAGTTTCGCAAAATCTTGTGTGAGTTCCATCTGAATGTGAGCAGAGGGATTCCCAAAACTGACAAGCCCTACGTGGGCACTCGGATCGATATTATCGAGGAATTGAACTGCGGCTTTTCTTGCATCGCGGATTTCTTGACCAAACATACTCATCGAGCAGTCAATGACCAAGGCGATGTCCATAGGCACAGGCTCAGGAGCAACGAGGCTGTCCCAATCAATATCCTCCACCTTCTTCCGCTTGGGAAGTGCTTTTCCAGAAAGCACATCCTCGGCTTCGACCTCAATCACGCCACTCGCGTTATATTTGAAAGTGACTCTGAGGCGCGTCTCCCCAGCAGGGCGTGGTGGGATATTGTAGATTTCATAAGCGTCGCGCACGGGGCAATCGCGTGGGTCTTGCATGTCTCCCTGTACCACAATCACATCAAATTCCGTTTGATCGGGGCTTGTCGTCTCATAGTTGTCACGGCTAATCTCACAGGGGATGTTGGTGTTTTTTTTAATAATCGTACTGTTGCTCAATTCTCCGATCTCGTCTAGGACGACCATCCCGAGGCTATGGGAGCAAACATCGCTAATCCGCATGATGCCCGTAATTGGGGCAGGTCCTGCACCGATGAATCGGCGTTCTTCTGTCTGTTCGGATTGAATAAGTGCGCCCATCCCTGCGGCACCAATCGCGACGGCTTCATCGGGATTGACCGAAGTATCCGGCGGCTTTCCGAAGTCTTGGGCCAGCATGTCGCGAATCATCGGCAGGCGCGTTGAACCACCGATCAAGAGGACCGTGTCAATCTGCTCCCGCGTTAAATTCGCTTCTATCAATACGACATCTACGAGGCCCCTACATCTTGTGACCAGATCAGATGTAATTGCCTCAAATTCCTGCCGGGTGAGTTGGAGACGAAGAGTTTTTCCCGCGTAATTAGCAGTAATCGCGGCTCTGTTGCGGGTTGACAACTGACTCTTGGCATGAACCGCACTCGCCTGAAGATCTTGGTAGGCATGAAGGTCAACCAATGGATTTTCGCCGTGTTCAGTTTCAAATATTTTGGCCACATGGACGATTATTGCATCGTCCCAATCCTTCCCCCCAAGTCTGTGGTCGCCGTTAGTCGCTAAAATTTTCATCTCCTGTCCATCAACTTCCATGATAGTCACATCAAAGGTGCCACCGCCAAGATCAAAGACTAAAACCCTTGACTTACTGCCGCTCTGGTGCATGCCATAAGCGATAGCAGCGGCGGTTGGTTCATTGATGATGCGGTGAACTTTAAGCCCTGCGATTTCCCCTGCACGAATAGTCGCCTGCCGTTCCGAGTCATTGAAGTAGGCGGGGACCGTAATAACAGCATCGGTGATCTCCGTGTTAAAATACGCCTCGGCATCCTGTTTGAGTTGTTGCAAAATCAGCGCGGAGAGTTCTTCAGCCGAATACTCCTTACCATTAAATTCTCGGAAAAACTTCTCTTTGGATTTGCCCATCTCGCGTTTGACGAATTCTACGATCTGGGCTGGCATCGCTACAGAGTTCTGCTTGGCGATTTTCCCAACGGTGACGAGATCATCCTCAAACAGAATCACTGAGGGCGTAAGTCGATCACTATCCGCGTTTGGAATGATCTCCGGCTGGGCATGTTCGTTGATATGTGCAACAGCAGAAAATGTGGTCCCTAAATCAATCCCGATTATTTTGGGCATTTGGATTTTCTCCTTATGTAACACAGTATTGTGTATCGGCGTAGTGCCATCCTTGTCCTGCACGTTGACATCGGAGCCGCGATCGCGATAATTAACGCTCGGTCTGAAGCCTCTTTGCTCTTTTATCTAAGGCTTGGAACAACGGGCGGCTGGATCGCTCATATATCGTAAAAGACTTTTCTGCTTTTTCTTTATCAAATTTGGCGGATGCATCTATTTTAATTGACCTTGTCCTCAGAGCAGAGGTTAAGTCAGAAGTTTTTGAAACTTCGTTAATTCGATCGATTAGGTCGTTCGTAGGAATGGTAAAACTTCCGTTGTCGTCCGTGCGGTACGTCGTATCTTTGTCGAATTGCGGAAGGGAGACAGAGACGGGATGATTGGGAATATTTATAGGGTCATCCAGTCTCGCCGGCAAGGTCTTCCAGTCTGTACTTTTTGTTTTTATGCCGCCTTTTATATCAAGAGGGTCCCGTAAGCCGTTTGTGCCGCCGTAAAAAAAAGAAAGTAACAAAGTCGATAATGCGTCTGATGCAACACCAATAAGAATCGTTTTTTGATTCTCTTTAAAAAACTCTCTTTCCTTGATGTATTCGTCTCCTGCAAATAATTCATCCGGATAGAGTGCCCCAAAGTAAAACACAAGCTCCACAATGCTTAAACCAAGCATTATTGCTCGGCCTGGGCCCTTCACTCCCCATCTATATGTAGTAATTGCTCGGTGTTGTTCTTGGTAATAGGGTTGATATTGCAAATGGAAACTGATCCCATCACTCGTTGGCGTTGGCGTTGGCGTTAAGGCCAGTTTGAACTCTTTTTTATTTAAGTCTGTTCTTCGTGTTTCTCGAGTTGTTTTGACTCCTTGCTTTTCCATTGAAAGAGGCATTATTAATGCACAACCCGTCAAGCTACATGCCATTATGACAATGAGAGAGTCTCTAACCGGCCCCCTCAGATAAATAAGTAAAGTGCTGACTGGCATTATACTTCCTTCCGTAACGCGCAAAACAGCCCTCCCTTGGGAATATAAAGGCCGCTTAACCCGAACAGACGTTCAGTTAGGTATTGCGTTATCTACAAGAGGAGTAGATATACTGCGGCAGCCGCTGCAGACATTCGTCCACCGCCTTCAACAGTAGCAATCGGGTCACTAAACCAACCCTTTCGTCCCTCATAAACTTCGTTATCTTCAACAGTAGCAATCGGGTCGCTAGACCAACCCTTCCTTCCCTTATAAACTTCGTTACCTTCAACAGTAGCAATCGGGTCGCTAGACCAACCCTTCCTTCCCTTATAAACTTCGTTACCTTCAACAGTAGCAATCGGGTCGCTAGACCAACCCTTTGGGTAGGTAAACACCTCGCCTTTCTCCACTATCAGAATAGGATCGTCAGACCAACCCTTTTGACCTTGATAAACTTTAGCCATTACTGCTAACCTCCTAGGCTTTGTACGATAAAAATAGATGTGAGCATAATCGAAATGCGCCTCTGGTTGGATGACTTGGCCAGTGAATGGCAAAAGGCGTACAGATGGACACCACACGACTCAAAATTTACTTACCTTACCCCGTAGCCCACTAAAGCGTATCGCTCCAGCAACACTCCGTTCCCCGACTGAAACAAAAAACTGCGGGGATGGAGCCGTACAGACCACTGCCAACCCGGCATCGAATGAATCGCCAAGCGTTAGCGAAGCGATCATCCGACCCTTGAGCGGATCTAAGAGATTGTAGTCTAACGGCGGAAAAAAAGTGGGGGGGGGGGGGGTAAGTCTTTGTTTTTTAACGACTTACGGCGATTTTTGTCGGCGAAATCTTGGGGATAGAAGCAGGATGCGCCACTGCGACAGGCACTGCCAGCGGCAACTTCAATCTCAGATGTTGGATTGTTTATCATCTTCCTGTTCGTCCTCCGACGGGCGGCATAGCAGGCTCCGCTTTGCTTTAGGTGCTAAAAATATAGACGGTAAAAGCGTTGTCAAGAAAAAACTAACACGACAGATGGATGTAAGTGGTACAGCCTTGATTTAGGTTTGTTTCTCCGCCGCCCTAGTACGCCACCCCCACCATCCCATTCGCCATTTCGCGGCCCTTGTCGGTGTCCCAATCGAGTTGATAGAGGTACAGACCGGGCGGCACGAGCGCACCCTCTTCGTCGCGCCCGTTCCAAGTTTGGGCAAAGCTGCCGCTGCCGCTGCTAGCCGCGATTTGGCGCACTAGGCGGCCGGACAGGTCGTAGATCCGCAAGCGGATCGGCCGCAGGCTCTCCAAGTCGCGCAATTCGTAGGCAATCGCGACGTGGTCGTTGACGCCGTCGCCGTTGGGCGTAAAGGTCGCTGGCATGGCCTGCACGCTGCTGATGAGGCCGCCGCCCATAGGCGTACGCACGGATACTACATCGCCGCCAAAGCGGAACGTCGCATTGCCCGGGGCGACCTGTTGCTTGAGCTCGGGGTCGGCGCTGTCGTACACCCAGCTTCTGAAGTCCGCGCCAAAGCGCAAGACCTTGGCGTCGAAGACCACCTCAATCCGCTTCTCATTGTCGCGCGGCCCCACCAAGCGGTCGAATGAGACGATCAGGCGGTCGTCCTCGATCTCGGGCGGGAAGCGATCGCTGATCTCCTCGCCGTCGATGAGCACCGAATGCACCCGTTCCACCGGGATCTGGGTGAAAATTTCCAGCCGGTCAAAGCCCAAGTCGCTGGCGCGCAAGACCGGGCGCACCACATAGGTGAAGGTTTCAGCCGCAAAGCTCTCGGTGGCAATCGGCCAGATCTCCCCAACCACCTCTTGGGCCACTGGATCCTCGGAAAACAGCAGGGCCATGTTGTCGATGCGCGGCGCCGCGGCGCCGCTGGCGAACAGGATGGCCTCTAGCTGGAAGTAGCGCGCCGGACTCGGCGACAGCACGGGCGTACCGTCCTGCCACAAATCGGCCGGCAGCTCGGCCTGCCGCAGCCCAGCCGCGAACTCATAGGGCGCCGACCAGAGGCTCCAATGCTCTAGGTCGTAGCTCAATTCCACGTCGTCCCACCGCCGGCGGCCGAGCTGGGTCAGGTATTCGTCGAGAGTCGATACTTCGAGGGTGCCGGTCGGGCCGATGGTGCGATAGACGTTGGGCTGCGGCGCGTTGCCCGTGCGGGTGCGGAGCAAAAGCTGGGACCCCTCGGGCACCTCGCCTTGCCAGCGAATTTTGCTCCAAGCGACCTCGCGGCCAAAATCCAAGATCGGGGTGCGGTAGGTCGTGCGGCTCACAAAGCCCTCGCCATAGAGTTCGAGCTCGGCGATCTCCCAGTCGCGCTCGGGGTCGAGCGGGCGAATGGCGATCCACTTGAGGTCGCGGGTGGGAAAGCGCAAATCCACCACCACGTCGAGGCTCTCGCGGTTGCGCGCCAAGATGTTAAAGGCCGGGTCGTTGGGCGCGCCCAAGGCCGCGTCGATAACCATGTACCACCGCTTGCCGCGCTGGCTGCGGTCGAAGTTGCTGTCCCAAAACGGCGCAGTGTGGTCGGCCACGCCGATTTCGTACCACGCCAAGTAGTTGTCCTCAAACCCGGGCCGGGGAAAGAAGCGGATGCGGTTGATGGGCAGCTCGGCCCCCAAGTGAATGACGTTGTTTTTGACCACGCCGGGGTTGTTGCGGCCGGCCAAGCGCGGCGGCTCGGGCACTCGCACCAGCATGGCGGTCGTGGGATCGCCGTCGATGAGAAACTGCAAGGGCTGGGAGTCGGTCACCAAGTGCGTACCGCCGTAAATGCTGGCCGTGTAAAAGTGCCCTTGGCGCTCCTTGATCGACCGCGCCAAGTTTTCGCTCGGGTCGATGTACAGCGGGCGCAGGCCGCCGTCGGCAAAGTCGATCAAGGTATCGACGCCCGCAGTGTTGAAGCGCACACTGACCTCTTCGGCGACCGCGCCAATGGCCACCTCCTCGACGATGCGGCCCTCGGCGTCGAGCAGCACGTACGAAGCGGTCTGCTCGGCCACCAGTGCCTGCCAAGAATTGCCGTCCGCGCCGCCGAGGCGGAACTCGCCGCGGCCCCACGCGCTGGTGGCCCAAGCCACGGCCAGCACCGCGCTCAGCCAGCCCAGCCGCTCTATCCGATTCAGCACGACGTCTCCTTTCATTCTAGTACGCCACGCCCAAAGGCCGCACGATCTGCCCGCTGCGCGCATCCCCTTGCACCTCGATCCGCACCAAGTACATGCCCGGAGCGACGCGCCGGCCCCGCTCGTCTGTGCCGTCCCAATGCACGGCCTCGTACGCGCCGTTTTGCCCCTCAACGTCAAAGAGGCGGCGCACCTGCCGGCCCCCCAAATCCCACAGGTCGATCACAATCCGCGCTTTGCCGATGACCGCCAGCACCTCGAAGTTCACGTCAAGGACGTCGTTTACCCCGTCCCCATTGGGCGTCAAGACTGCGCTGCCGAGGGCGAAACGACCGATCAAGCTGCCCTCGTTCACCGCCCGGCTCAGCACGGTCGTCCCCGACTCGGTCGCCACGTCGCCTGCGGCCAAAAAGGCCGCGTCGCCCGGGGTAATGCCCTGAAAGGCATCCTCCGCTAGCAGCAGGGCGCGGCCGCCAAAGCGGGTGCTAAAGGCCAGCACCCGGCTGACGAAGTGGATTTTCAGCACCGCGTCGTGCTGGTCTATGGCCGGGAAACTCACCGCAAAGCGCTCGTCGTCCATGGCGGTGATCGCGACCTCGCCTTCGGTCGTGACCCCATCGGCGACCGCAAAGGCGTGGTTGAGCACCTGCTGGCCGCTGGCGTCGATGATCTCGATCCGCTCGACGCGGCCCACGCGACTGGGGGTAAACACCTCAAAGCTGTTGAAGCCCTGCACGGGATCGCTCTCCATCACCGCTCGCACTGCGTACACAAAGGGCACGTCCGCGGCGGCCGGCACCTCGCGGGGGAAGATCTCGCCAACGAGGGCATCGGCCAGCGGCGGCGTGGAAAATTCGAGGCCGATCTGCTGGAGAATGTGACTCGCTTCCAAGTGCCGGCTGTGAAATTCCACGCGAAATTGGAAGTAGCGGCTGGGGCCGGGCGAGAGAACCTGCGTGCCCGCAGCCAGCTCCTCCAGCGCATAGGGCGAGGTCCACGGGCTCCAGTTTGCCAAGTCGTCGCGCACTGAGCCGCGCTCCCAATCGTCGCCCTGACGCCCGCGCTCGGGCAGCTTTAAGTACTCGTTGCGCAGCAGCGGCTCGTCCGGATTGGCTGCGGACAGGGGGATCTCTGGGGCGTCTTGCAGACCCACCTGCTTGCGGGTGTACGCCAAGGGACTGGGGTCGTGGCCGCTGCGGGTGCGCAACTGCACGTCGGCGAGGTCCGCCGCGCCTACTTGCTGCTGCAAGGTGCGGATGAGGCCCCAATTGGCCGGGCTGCCCATGTCGATGATCGGCGAGATGTAGCGCGCCGTTGGAAAGAACCCCTCGCCAAAGACTTGGAGCTTCTCAATCTCAAAGGGAATGGCCGACGTGGCCCGCAGGCGGATAAAGCGAATGTAGCGCGGCGGATCGATAGGCACTTGGGTGATCCGATCGCTGTTGTCGTTGCGCACGGCATAGGTTTCCCAGATCGGGTTGCCCGAGCTGGTCAGCACCAAGCCGTCGTTGATCTCCACTTCAAAGTTTTTCAAAAAGTCGTTTTGGAAGGGGGTGCCGGGCGAGGCAAAGACCGTGTTGCGCGGGAAGAAGCGCAGCCGGTTGACCCCAAAGCGCGCGCCTAGGTCGAGAATGAGCTGGGTCCCCAAGATGTCGTCCCCTTTGCGCTCAAAGGCCTGCCCGGTGGGCTCGGCCGCGAGCATGTCCTCGAAAATCACCTGTAGCTGCAAGGCGGTCAGGTCGAAGACGGTCGGGGCGCGCAGGGAGCCGCCGCGCTCTATCACCTCGGTGGCCAAGTTCTGCTCGGCACCCACCCGGCGCGGCAGGATGCTGCCCGCAAAATCCGCGCTGTCAAACTCAATTAAGTCGGCCGGCGCATGGCCTATTTCGGTGACATTGGGGTCGAGAAAGGAGCGGTGCTCGGGCCGGATCGCGGAGATGCCCTCGGCCCCTTGGACCCGCCCGGTCCACGAGATTTGGCCGTCCTGCCCGATGAGCAGGACTTGTCGGGCCGCTAGCGGTTGCACCAAGCACACAGTTAGGACCCCAATCAGCAACGCGGCTTTCATGGCGAGGCCCGTCCCGACCGCTGGCGCTCTTCAATCACAACGCCCCCGTCATCCCATACTTCCAAGGTTACGCTACTGTCTTGGAGCAAGGACATTCCGCGCAGAGATTCCTCATCCCCAAGGTAGGCGTTTAATACTACGGATTCGCCATTAGCGAGTGTTGCGCTGCGCCGACCTAACAGAACTAACCCCAGTTGTTGGATGACGTCCTGCGGTAGCGTCAAATCGCCGTTATACCCTGTGTCCAAGACGGCCTCTAATGAATGGAAAAGTCCGTCCTTGCCTACGAAGGCGACGATGATTACTGCTTCGAGGTAATGGTTTATCTTGCCCGTAATCATGGCTTGGGCGTCAAGTGTCTGCCGCCGATGCGGTAAGCTATGCGATAACCGACTCGTACCGCATCAGGCCGCCGCTCCAGCAGCTTCAGCGTAGCCGTTACGTCCCTTGAGTCTAGCTCGTAGTCGCCGGTCTCAATGTCAATAATCACGAACTTTCCTTTTTCTGTCGTCTCCACCAAGCTGCGTATCTGTTCCCGGTAGATGGCTTCCCCTCGGGCTGTTATTTCCTCGGGGCTATAAGCGTGGCCTGCCATAGTACCCTCCTTTTGGATCGGCTAAATAGTGTTCATGGCGTATTAGGCGGTTGTCAGTCCGTGCGAAACCGCAGGAGGTCAACGTTCATATCAGACAGGACAGAAACTCGGCTTGGTGGCGAGACTTAGGGACAGCACTTGACGCAGGTCCCCTTTTCAACTTTATAGATTAGCTTCACAGTACAGCAGCGGACGGTTTAGGTTGAGATTGTTGGGCAGCAACCAATAAACTCAATATCGGGCTGTACTTCAATCTATCTCTTGGTATCGCGTATTAAAAATTTTGGCTCGCGGAGAAGAGTTGTGGCGACCGATATTGCAGTTAAAGAACAGCAAGCGAGGCATTTGATCGCTCAGGAGACTATTGATGCCATCGTCCAAGTTATTGCCGATCGTCTTGCACCCAAGCTCATCATCCTGTTCGGCTCATACGCCTCTGGCTGCCCCACGCCCGATAGCGACCTCGATCTGTTGGTCGTCATGGATACCGATCTACTCCCGCACCAGCGTACCACGCCGATCCGATTGCTGTTCAAACCAGTGCCCTGTGCCTTGGATCTCTTGGTCTATACGCCCGCAGAAGTGGCTTATTGGAACGGCACGGTAAACCACATTATTACCGCAGTATTTCAACACGGCAAAGTAGTCTATGAACAGCCAGCACCTTGAACTGGCCCAGCACTGGCTGCGAAAGGCCGATAACGATCTGATCACCGCCCGGCAGACGCTTTTGCTGTCCGGCGGACCGACTGATACGCCCTGCTTTCACGCCCAGCAGGCCATTGAAAAGGCTTTGAAAGCTCTGCTGACCGCCGCCCAAATCCCTTTTCAGCGCATCCACGATCTGAGCCGCCTGTTGGATCAAGCCCACCCTCTATTGCCCGCTTTGGAATCCTTCAGGGAAGGTTTAGCCGCCATTTCCAATTATGCGGTTGACACGCGCTACCCCGAAAGAAGCCGTTGAAGCCCTAGCCACCGCTGAAAAGGTGATGGCGATGATTCGCCCTGAGATCGAACCTGACTAAACGCGGCTTTCACGGCGTTTTCCCAGACAATTGTTTCAGCAAGACGTCCCTTTCGGTTTGGACGCGCGCGGCGACTTTGGCGCGCTGCTGGTGGCGCTGGTACTGGGCAAACGCTTCCCGTGCGGCGGCCTCCTCACCCAGCAGCCCGTGCAGCTTGCTCAGAAAAAAATGCACCCGGTAGTCGCCCGGGGTAGCTTCAGCCAGCTCAGCGACACAAGTGAGGGCCTCGCGGTAGCGCCCCTGCCAGAACAGCAGCTTGCCCAAGCCCCACAAGTCGGCGTTTGAACCGGGCCTTTCCGCGAGTGCGGCTTCGAGCTGCTCTTCCGCCTTTTGCATGGCTTCCTCCCCGACCAGCCCTTGCGGCCGCCACCAACCCTCGGCCCTTGCGCGGCCCAAGTCGCCGCGGCGGCGGTCCATCTCAATGAGGAGATCCGCCAGCCCCAAGGCCGCTTGCCGCGCATAGGGCTTTTGGCCCAATAGCTCGGCGTAGGCCGCAATCGCTGGTTCGGCCCGGCCTTCGGCCTCGTACATGCGCGCTAGCTGGTAACGCGCCCGGCTGCTGTCGGGACGCAACGTTAGCAAGTCGCCGTAGGACTGGGCCGCACTCGGCAAGTCGCCGCTCAAGCGCTGGGCGTCTCCCAAGCGACCCAGCAACGCGGCCGGATCGCCACCTTGGTCGAGCAGGGTCCGGTAGAGGCTGGCGGCGGCAGCCGGTTGCCCGGCAGCTACGTAGCGGGCCGCCAGCAACTCCTGTGCGCGACTTTCTTCGGGCCAGCGCTCCAACAGCTCGCGGTACGCCGCAATGGCCTTGGCGTGTTCGTCCTTTTCGCCATAGAGGGCTCCGAGCGCGTAATAGGCGGCGGGAAAATCGACCCCTGCCGCAACCGCACTCCGGTACTCGCGCAGGGCGTTGGCCTGCATGCCCTGCGCTTGGTATGCGTGGCCCGACCAGTAGTGCTGCTCTCCTTTTGATCTCCCATCGCATGCATTGAGACCCATACTGAGCGCGATGACGCGACCGCACTGGGCCAATATGGCTAGCCGGCGCATCTAGTTCAGCCCCGCGTAAATCGTCACAAAGGATTCGTTGGTCGTCCGCGCCGGCTGCCCGGTGAACTGCTTGCGCTCTATTTTCATGCCAGTCAGGGCGCGGAGCTTGTAGCCGAGGTAGTTGGACTCATTGCTGAACTGGACGGCTACGGTCACCGCGTCGAAGTCGTTGGCGTCGGCGTCGAAGTCGTTGAAGATCGCGTACTCCACGCCGGCTTGGAGCTTGGTCACCTGCAAGACCTGCGTCTCCACCAAGCCCGAAAACAGCTCCATCAGGCTGGTGTGGCTGCTGAGCGAGAGCAGGCTGCGGCTCTGCTTGCGCAGCTCGCTCTTCCAGCGCGGCTCCAGCGACCACGCCCCGAGCTGGAAGCGGTAGCTCGCTTTGTTGATCAGGCCGAAGAAGAAGTCAGAAGGGGCCAAGCCGTACTGCTGCCGCTGGGCCTTTTCCATCTGCTGGTGGAAGTAGAGCCAATGCATCTTGGTGGTCAAAAAGAGCGACGCCACCTGTAGATTGTGGCCGACAAAAAGCTGGTTGACCCAAGTGTCGCGCGCCAACAGGGGGTCCTCGACCTTGGTCAGCTCGCCGCCGCGCAGGGTATTGTCCGGCGCCCACTGCAACAGGGGGTTGGGGATGTCGTCTTGCACCAACTTGCTCATCTCAAATACCCGCAAGCGACCCAGCCGCGGCGCCGCGCGCTCGTAGGTGAACATCAGGTAATTGCTCTCGTTTTTGCGCGCCGAGGAAATCAGCCCCTCGCGCAGCGCACCCACCACCAAGCGCGCCCGCGGCGTGATGTCGGCCCCGAGGTGGATGTTGAATCCCCGGTGATCCCGGCGATACGGATAATCCGGCTCCTCGTCGTTTTCGTATTGATCGACCCAAAAGTTGTTGTTCATATCGACGCCAAAGAGAAATTCGGGCCGATCGACGTAAAACCGCAAAAAGGCCTCCTCGTAGTCCGGCTCGGTATTCGAGCGCACGAACGTGTCGTTTTGGTTGAAGTCGGGCACGAAGTCGTTGTTTTGATCCCAGCCCGGAAAGACCTGCAAGTCGCCGCTGAGAAAGTCGAAGCGCACGTTGTCCGGGAATTTGTCCTGATCGTCGTTGTCATCGACCAAATCGACCAAGCCGCGCTCGTTGTCGTAGTCGAAGTCTCCGGTGCCCGAGGTGATAAAAGTCTGGGTGTTGTAGCGCGGATCCATGCTGTAAAACTCGCCAAAGGCAAAGTACGGAGCGGCCTTTTTGGACGCGTTGACCATCCAAGCGGGGGCCGAGCGCCGGCCGCCGATCCCGGAGAAGGCCTCGTGGGTCTCTTCGAGCACGTTGGGGTACTTGCGATAGGTCCAGCTCAGATCGTACTCCCCGTACACGTCAAAGCCCCGCAGGTTTTGCAACTCAAAGCTGCCGCCAAAAATGTGGGTGGCCGTGGGCAGGCCGTACTCAAAGCGGATGGTCTGCAAATTGGTGATGTCTTGGACATTGCCCTCGGCCTGCGCGACGAGCAGCAAGACCTCCTGGCCGTCGAGATTGATCTGGCGGTCCGAGGTCATCCAGACCTGATAGTCGTTGCCCAGCGTCAGCAGGAATTCGACCTTGGCGATTTCGTCCTTGGCAAAGCGGGCCCGATCGACAAAGTCCGGGCTGTCAAAGTCGTACACCAGCCGCATTTCCTCCGGCCCATTGGCTGCGACAAAGCCCTGCTGCAAAAAGCCGCCCTCGACGATCGGCTCAAAGCCAATGGCCTTGCCCGATTCCACCGAGCCATCGCGATAGGTAATCTGCACGTCCGACGCATCGGGAAAAAAGGCCGCGCCGCCCACGCCGTCTTCGGGCGAGTCGTCGCGCAGCACCAGCTTGATGAGCGAGATGGTTTTGTTTTGCCCGATGGTCAGGGAGCCGGCGAATGGGTTGCCGGCCTGCTTGTCGAGCAAGGTGTGCGACTGGTGGGCGTTGGCCGTGTGCAGCGCGACTTCCGCAAAGTCCCCGAGCTGGGCCCCCAACCGCCCGCCCACCAAGATGGTGTTGTTGGTCCGCAGCACCTCGCGGTCCCCGGTTGAGCCGCCGCCTGGGTTGCTCAGCCGCGAAAACAAAAAGGTGGCTTCGTAGCGGTCGGTAGCGAGGTCGAACTGCACGCCGTCCATGCGGGCCTTGGCAAACACCATCGGCGACAGGACCGAGCGCAGGCGGCTGCTCGCCGTCAAGGTGTAGAAGTACTGGCCCTTGTTGTCTTGCGCCACCACGACTTCGGAAAACCAGCTCTGGAAGCGGGAAGACTTGAACAGCACATTGCCGAACTGCTGGGGCTTGCTCTGCGAGTTGTTGAAAATCAGCCAGCCGCGGGTGAGAAAATTGCCGTACAGATCGTAGAAGTAATCGCCCTCTAGGGTTGTTTCCACGTAGCGCTCATACGGGTTGCGCGCGTAGTTGGTGTATTCCCATTGCCGCCAGTGGTATTCGCTGTACAGTTCCTGCGGCACGTACCAGCGGCGCACGGCCGGGTCGAGCGCGTTCAGGGCCACCCCAGGGCCTTGAGGCGCGAGACTCGTCTGGTCGCCGAGCTGCAAGCCCAAGCGCGTCCCGTACTGGCCCTGTGCGCCGGCCGGCGCGCCGAGTGCGCACAACATTAGGAGACCGCAAATTCCGGTCTTTGCTCTCACAGCAACCTCCTTTAGTGGCCTATTTAATAGGCAGCCGCGATGAGGCGAGTGCGGGTCGTCCCTCCGGCGCCTTCGGCATCCGCCTCCACTGCAATCTGACACAAGTACAACCCCGGCGGCACCACCTGCCCGGCCGCGTCCTTCCCGTCCCACCTAAACTGCTGCGGCCCGCCGGTCGCCAGCCCGGCTATCTGCCGCACCTGCTGCCCGGCCAGCGTGTACAGGCGGATGGTCAAGGGCCGCGCGGCCTGTACGCGGAAGAGAGAAAAACCGATTTCAGCGGTCTCGTTGATCCCGTCGCCATTGGGGGTAAACGGGTTGGGCGCGATGGCAATATCGTCGATGGTGGCCCGCGCCCCTTGCGCGCCAATCGACAGGCTCTTGGAAGGACTCAAGGCGGTCGCGTCGCCCCCGTCGGCCACCTGCCAAGGCGTGGCCGGTTGGCTCTGCCGCACGGCCACCTGCATCCGCGTCCCTTGCAGGTACACCCGCCCGGCAAAGCGCACGCGCAACAGCCGACCGCGCCCCACCACCCAGCCCCGCTGACGGCCCAACCGGCCGTAGCCGCGCTGGTCGAGGCTGTCGCCGGCCGCGTCAAAGGGCACCTGATCGCCCAACCCAACCACCTTGCGGAAGTAGCGCACCGGGCCCTGCTCGTCCGCGCCGAGCGCGTCGTAGGCCGCGGCATCTACTTCGGCCAAGCTGCCGTTTGCCAGCCGCCGAAAGTAGCGCACCGCGCCCCGCTCGGCCTCGGGCAAGAGGCTGTGCGAGGTAAAGGTCAACAGGTTGCGGTCCAGTCCAGTGGGCACCTCGTCGCCGGGGACGACCGAGCGGTAGTACACCGGAGCGAGCACGTCGGCCGGCGCACCCTGCACGGCCTGCGGAAATTCCAGCCACAGGGAGTCGCCCTCGGCGCGTACCCTTAGCTCGTCGCCCCACTCGAATGGCGTTGCGGCCAACAGCTCGGCCTCGGTGCCCATGGCCACATCGACCAGCTTTAGCGCGAACAGCGGGTCCGCACGCAAGAGCAACTGGTCGAAGCCCGGGCTGCGCACGTTGGCTGGCTGCTGCAAAAAGTTGGGCTGCACGTAGAGCGCAAACGTGTCGAGCACCCCGGCCGCGGCCGCGGTTGGCCATACCTCGGCCCGCAGGTGCTGGGCCACCGGCTGGTGCAACGCCACCGCAATGCGGTGCAGGGCCGGCGCGTTTTGGCCGCTGCTTTTGAGACGCGCTTGGACCTGCATGAAGCGCCGCAGGCCCGGGGAGGTGGCCAAGTCCCCGGGCTGCAAGTAGCGCTGACTCCACGGACTCCAGCCCGGCCCGACCACCACGGTCGTGTCCGAAGGCCCCTTGAGAAAGCCGGCCAGCGTCTTGTACTCGGCCGCGGTCTTCTCGTTGCCGGTCTTGTCAAAATAGCGGATCTGCTGCAAAAGCTGGTCGCCGCTGCGGGTGCGGATCTCCACGTCCGTGCCCGGGGGCGTGCTCGCCTCCCAGCGCACCGCACCCAAGGCCACCAACCCCGGCAGCTCGATCAGATCCGACTCCAGCACCGCCTCGGCCGGCGGCCCCTCGGCGAGCAGCATGAACTCGTGCTGATACGACCAGAACTGGTTCATGTGGCCGGTGCCGCCCGGGCCGGTGGCCCTAAATCCCGGGGGCACGTGGCCGATGGTGACCATGTCGAGGAAGCGGGTCAAAACCGGCGGCGCCTGAATGTCGGCAATGTCGCGAAAGTTGCCGGTGAACACATTGCGCTCGCGTTCCTCCGGGCTGATGCGCTGCCACTTGAGATTGCCCTGAGCGTCGCGCTCGCCCGTAGAGGCGCGCATGATGTAGCCCCGGCTGCTGCACACTAAGCGGGTCTGAGCCAAGCGCACAATGCCCCCCATATCTATGGTCAGCACGTTGGCCGTGGGGTTTTTCGGGTTGCGGATCTGGTGCGAGAATCCAGTGCTGGCGTCGCCGTCAAACGCCAGCAGCGTATTGGTCCCATCGGTCGTCAGCGCGTACGAGCCGCCGTTTTCAATCAGGTTGATGGCCAAATTGTCGCCCCAGCCGTGCGCTTTGACCTCGGCTAGGCGCGGCAACTCGCGGCGGTAGTAATCCCGCCGCCCTTGGCGCTGCGCCTCTAGGGCCTGATAGGTGGCCTCAGCGACCGGCTCCTCGCGGCCGGCTACGTCGCGCGCAAAATAGACGATATCCCCGCGCGCGGCGGCCGGCAGGGCCTCCCACGCCTCCTGCGCAATCTGTTCGGCCCGGCCGCCGCGCGTGTCCGTGATGACGATGCGGATCGTCTCGAGCTTCCGCCCGGTCCACTCGGGCGAGCGATGCAAGCTCTCCGCCAGCTTCTTGTCGCTGACCGCGCCAGTGGCCGGGGGGAGTTCCGGGCTGGTGTGCTCGCTCTCGAAGATGTATTCGCGCTGGGTGGTATTGGGCGCGTCTTGCGGGATGAAAAGCTGGAAGCCGATGCGGCTGTTCGGCTCGTGCAGCAGTGCGCTCTGCCGGTCCGACAGCAGCATGATGAAGCGCAGGAAGGGATCCCCGAGCGACTCATCCACGAACTGGAGCGCGAGCCGCTCCACCGGCACCACCCTCCCCAAATCCACCTCGATCCACCACTGCTCGATGGGGTCGCGCGGATCCGGTTCCCAGAACGTGGTCGGATCGCCATCGAGAATGTTGGCCGCGAGCTGGGGATTGGACCCCACCCGGCTGATGCCGGGCCGCACCCAATAGTCGAAGACTAGCTGGTTGAGCGTATTCCGTATGGGCTCGCCGAAAACGTCGAACTGCATGGTGCTGTCGATGGTGCCGATGCGCGGCTCGGGCTTGCTGATGACGATCGGACGCCTGAACCCGGGATCGTCTAGGACGTTGAAGACCGTCCGCAGGGCGTGCGCCCGCACCGAGCCGTCCTCGTGGATGCGCGCCAGATGGGTGGGAATGGACCACTGCTGCCAGTGGCTGGCCCGCTCAACTAGGACCTCGTCGGCGGCGATCTGATAGCCCGCTTGGGCCTCGGCCCCTGCCCAACTCAGCGCTAGGCCGACGAGGATCTGCACGGCCAAGTGGCTCTTCATGGTTCCGCGTTCTCCCTCGCTCGCCGGGGTCTGCATCCCCCGGACCCTTTTCCTACAAAAAAATGTGATAAAACCCTAGCCGCTGCGGAAGGGGAGACCGGGGGTGCGTTCACATCCCCCACACCTCAATCGCCGCCCCACCAACCGATGTCCGCTGGTCGCGAAACACTTTGTCGGCCCAACGCCTGTTTGCGCGCCGGTCAAAAATCACCAGATGCCCGGCTTCAGCTCCGCAGCGATCCATGTACCCCACCGTCTGTTCCACCCCCTCGGCAACCGTCTGCTCCAAGCTCTTGTGCAGAATTTTGCACTCAACCACTATCTTGCGCGTCTGTTCGCCCTGCGGCCATACCATGAGTAAATCCGTCCGTCCTCGGCCCAACCCATACTCTCGCTCAATCCGCCCGCCGCTATTGACAATGCGCTGCAAAAACGCCTGCACCTCGGCCCAGCGCGTCAACTCCTCGCGCAAGGCCCCCGGTCCAAACTCGGCGAAAATAGCGGCCCACGTCTGGGTTAGAAATTCGTCGCCTAGCGTCAAGCGCACCCGAGAAGCCAGTTCGCCCAAGATGACCTGAGTGGCCTGTTCCACATCTTCGCGCAGGGCTTGGGCGGGCTCCACATTGACGTACGCGCAGCCGTAGTCGCTTCCGGCGTTGAGCAGGTCGCGCAGGGCCAGCAGGGCCGAGGTCTTGCCCGTCTGGCGCGGCGCGTACAGCACAAAGTACTTTTTTTGCTCGATGAGGGTCCGCACCTCGTCGAGATCCAAGCGGTCCAACGGCGGAATGTGGTAGTGATTTGGGGCCTTGACCGGGCCAGCCGTGTTGAAAAAACGCATCGCGGCAGGTCCTCGCCTGTGCGTAAGTGGATGCAAAAGCTATTAGATAGGGTCAAAATACAGGGCTGTCAAGGTAGCTGCCGCCGGCGAGTCCTTACCAGTCCACCAAGACGGCGACTTGGTCCTTGTACTTGTCCTGCAACTGGCGGATAAACGCGCCAATTCGCTCGTTTTCCCGCTGGCGGCGCAAGCTGGCGGCCGCTCGGCGGCGCGCCTCGGCAAAGGGCTGGATCTGGCCGCCCTCCCGCCGCAGCACCCGGAACACCGCGTACCCGTCCATGCTCTCTAGCGGGCCGACGAGCGCGCCGACCTCCGCGGCAAAGGCCGCTTGTACCAGCTCGGGATAGCGCGGCTCGTACAGGCGCAGCAGGCGCGTCTCCCAGCCGTGCTCGCGCACCGCGTGTCCCTCAATGCCAACGTGCGAGCGCACTCCGGGCCGGTCGAGTAGGTCGGCTATGGACGCGCCGGCCTCCAGCTCGGTGCGCAGGGCTTGGGCTTTCTCTTGCCCGGCGGCCCACAATTCGTGGACGACCACGGCCTCGTGCGTACGATAGCGGTCCTTGTGGGCCTCGTAATGCGCTCGGATCTCGTCCTCGCTGGGCGCGGCCCCGGCCGTGGCCCGTTGGAAGAGCTGATTGAGGATCAGGGCCCGGCGCTGGTGCTCGCGCCACTCGACAAAGGCCGCCTCTTCAGTCCAGCCGCGCTGGCGCGCCTCGGCCTCAAAGAGCCGCACTGGCAGCAGCAAGCGCCCGATCCGCTCGGCGGCCTCGTCCTGTAGGCCCTGGGCCCCGACCGCTTGCAGGCTGCCCAAGCCCTCGGCCACGCGGATCGCGCCGCCTTCGTACGTATAGAAAGGGTGATTCAATTCGTCCGTCGTCAGGGAGCGCTCCGCGCTCCGGAACAAGATGGCCTCGCCCTCTGGATCTAGGCGTACGCCGTAGCGGCGGCCGAGGCGTTCAAACTCCTCTTCTTCCTTCTCCCGGATCCGTTCCTTGCGCAGCCGCTCGGCCACTTCCGCGCTGTAGTCGGCGAGCGCGGCCGGGCGATCCTCGACAAAGCGGAAGACCTGATAGCCGCCGGCGAGCGCGACCGGCTCGGCCACCTGCCCAGCGGGCAAACCCGCAAAGACAGCGGGCGGGATGGAGAACCGCCGCTCGGCTTGCGTGCGCCCGATCCAGCCGACCACGCCATCGCCCTGCGAGGCGAAGAGGTCGTTGGCGGCAAAGCGCGCGGCCACCTTCTCAAAGGGCTGGCCCGCGCTCAGGCTGCTCCCGACCGCCTTTAGCTCCTCGCGGGAGCGCACCAAGATGCGACTCAAGAGCCGCTCGCGGTCAAACTCCATCTCGGCAAAGGCGCGCTCGACATCTGCGGCTGTGATCGCCACCTGCGGCAGGATGACTTGGGCGCGGTAGCGCTCCACGAGGCGCTGCCGCACCATTTCGCGGAGCTGGTGCGCAACCGCCGAACTGGTGTCGATCCCGAGCGCCCGGGCCTCGACAAACATCAGCTCCTCGTCGATCATCGACTGCAAGTGCTCGCGGTCGGCCGCACGTCCTTCCTTGGGGCTGCGCAACCCCGGTGGCAGGTGCTCGACAAAAGCCGCAAATTCGGCCTGCTCAATCTCCACCTCGCCGACGCGGGCGACGATGGCCTCGTCCTCGCCGCACCCTGCCAACAACAGGGTCAGCAATCCCCAAAACCTACTCGATAAATAGCGCATCAACTTCCATCACTTAGGTCTGCATTCGTGCGTTCAACAGGGCCGGCCGGCCTTTGACCTCGGTCTCCGCTAGGGCTACATTCGCGCCGTGTAGTGCTGCCATAAGCCAAAAGATCCGCATCATCTATTATCGAGACAAGTATGAGAAAATTTCTCCAAAAGACAAAACTCGCCGCTTGGGGCCTGCTCGGCGGCTTGGCGCTCGCCGCCTGCGGCATCGACGAGGGGGCCATACAGCACGTCCCCCGCAACCGCACCCTCATCCTCGGCCTGCCGCAGATGCGGGACTACGACTCGTTTAACCCCTTTATCGTCGGCACCCAATCCCCGGGCTTCGACTACCTGTTTGAGCCGCTCTACTTCTACAACGCGTACGTAGAAAAAGACCACGTCATCCCTTGGATCGCCGAAAGCCACGAGTACAACGCCGACTACACAGAAGTGACAATCCACATTCGCAAGGGGGTGGCGTGGAGCGATGGGCGGCCTTGGACCGCCCACGACCTCAAGTTCACCATTGACATGCTCAAGGCCCACGCCCCGGAGCTGGCCTTTTCCACCGACATGGACACCTGGGTCGCCGCGGTCGAAGTCCCGGATTCGCTGACGGCGCGGTTCGCGCTCAAAGCGCCCAACCCCCGCTTTGTGTTCTCCTATTTTACCTACAACTTCGGCAACGGCATCCACATCGTGCCCAAGCACATCTGGGAGGGCGAGGATCCGACCTCGTTCAAAAACCTCGACTTGGCCCGCGGCCGGCCGGTCGTTAGCGGCCCCTATCGCTTGGTGCGCTCCGCTCCCCAGCAGCGGCTCTGGGATCGGCGCGAGGACTGGTGGGCCGCCCAAATCGGCTTTCAGCGCCTGCCGAGGGTGGAGCGCATCATCTACCTGCCCCAAGGCGACGAGAACAAGTGGGTGCAGCTCATCCTCGCCAACCAGATGGATCAGTGCATTGACTTGCGGCCCTCCAACATCAAGACCCTTCTCGACCAAAATCCCAACGTCACCACGTGGTCGGGCCGCCAACTGCCCTACGGCTATCGGGACTGGTGGCCGCCGGCCCTCGGCTTTAACAACCTAGAGCCGCCCTTTGACGACCCGGACATTCGCTGGGCCGTAAACCACGCCATCGACCGCGAACAGCTCGTGGCCATTGGCTGGCAGGGTGCCGGTGAGTACACCCTGTTGCCCTTCCCCCACTTCCCGCCGCTGATGCACTACATCGACCAAGTGCAGGATCTGCTAGCAAAGTATCCAGTGGGGCAACACGACCTAGCTCAGACCGCAGCCATCATGGAGCGCAAGGGCTGGCGCCGGGATGCGGAAGGTATGTGGCAGCGAGACGGCGAGCGCCTGAAAATCCCGGTCGTCGTCTTTCCCTCGCTCTTCCAAGACTTCACGCCCGTGTTGGTCGAGCAACTGCGCCGCGCCGGTTTCGACGCCTCCTTCCGCATGTTTTCCGACGCCTATACCCGCATGACCCAAGGCACGGCCCGCGCCTTTGTCATGGGCAACGGCGGCTCGGTGCGCGACCCGTACTTTACCCTGCGGCTCTACCACAGCCGCTACGTCCAGCCCACTGGCACGGCCACTCCGTCTTTCTGGCGCTGGCGCAACGCGGACTTCGACCGCTTAGTCGATCTCATGGGCCAGACCGCGCCCGACGACCCGGCGCTCGTGCCGCTGTTTCGCCAAGCCCTCGAGATCTGGCTGGCCGAATTGCCGGCCATTCCCCTGCTCCAGTGGTTCCACCGCATTCCCCACAACCAAACCTACTGGAAAAACTGGCCCTCGGCCGCAAACCCCTACATGAACAGCGCCTATTGGGTGCGCTCGTTTTTGATCGTGCTGTTGGGGTTGGAACCGGCCCAGCGCTGAGAAGCTGACGAGCCCGACGCGTCCATGGAGGACTAGTCCGACCATCGAGTATTTGGGGTTTGCGCTGGTTTTTGAGTTGTGAAATTGCGGATGCCGTTGGCGCAGGGGCTATCAGGCACTTCGATTAGGTTCGACTGCTTAGCGGCGAATCCGTATGCAAATCCTCGTTCTTCTGAGACTCTTTCTCCGGATTCATCCATGCAGGAAGAGGGGTCCCTGTAGCCTCCGCATACAAGGTCTCCGGTGCTATGTCGATCTCGTTGCCCCACGTCAAGACGCCAAGCTCCTTGTTGATAGCGAAACTCCGAAAGAACTCAAGATCCCTGAAGTGCTCAAATACACCTCGCCGCTCCAAGTACTTTGCGAAATCAACGGTCCCGCGCTGGCCGTTATCGAACTCTAGCTCGATTAGGTAGCCGCCCTGATAGATAGCAGAAACAACGTCGTGTAGCATACAGAGCTCCTTTCTATTGAAGAGGAGATATCCTTCTAGGGGGCCTGTCGTTTCGTGCTGCATCCCAATTGTCCATTAACTCCGGCTGATGTTGAGACGCCCACTCCACGACCAAACCTAGCACCCGAGGAGGCAGTTTTCCCTCCAAAACCCGCAGCGATGGAATCTCAATGGCTGCTCGGTTTCCCCCGTAGCGCGCATGGAAATGCGGTGGGTTGTGATCATCATAATACATCGAAATGACGATGCCATAGAAACGGGAAATCTCAGGCATCTCCTATGCTCCTATAGCAGTCCTAAATCATTTAAGATCTACTGTATATTGCATCAATTTTGGAAAATGGAAGTATTTTTTCTGTCGAATGCCCTTTACGAACAGGTCTTTAATCTGCTCAAAACAGGTCGTCGCCAGCGCATGGGTACGAACAAAGGTCTTGCCTTGTAACCAGATGTCCTCGACCGGATTTTCTTGCGGGGTATACGGAGCCAATCGCGTGCAGTCTATCTTCCACTCGTTCGGCGGTAGCGAGGCTTGGATCGTTTGTAGAAAATCGCGCATGATATGTTGATGATGATAGGAAGCACCATCCCAAAAAATCAACACCTTTTGACCCGGCCGCCGTTGTTGTAGATAGCGTAGGAAATCGACCGTATGCTGCGAATGGGCCTTGGGATAGCTTTGCATGAGGAAAGTACCCTTGACCACATCCAAGGCCCCATAATAGGTTTGGCGTTGGCGTCCCTTTTCAATAGCCACCTCAAGGCGTTGGTCTCGACGGCCCCAACCATAGCCACACGCATCAGCCCAACACAGGTGCGACTCATCGATGAAAAAGGCACTGACTTGACCCGCTTCGATCTCGGCTTTATGCGCCGTTCGTTTTTTTTTATTTCTTCTCGTTGGTCTCGCCCCTGTTGGGGATCGGCTTGGGCTGTCGAGCCTGCGTCTTTTTCCAGCGATAGCCCGCCTGAGAAAGAATCGCGTAATAACTTTGCGACGATTTGAAGACCACGCCAAACTGCGTTTGGATATAGGCGGCTAACGAGGCGACCGAAGGCTGCGATTGGGGCGCTAACCACGCATGGATTTGCGCCCGTTGATCGGCCGACAAATACGGCTGCGAGCCTTTATAGCCTAAGCGAAAGCAGGCAACCCCCTCGGATAGGTAGCGCTTCTTCCACGTACTGATGAAGCTCGACTGCACCCCGAGAATCGCTTGTATCGCACCTTGTTTGATGCCCAACAGCGTCATCTGAACCGCTAACGCTCGTTTCAGTTCCCGGGCGTCGGGATTGCGCGCGATAAACGCAGATAAAGACGTATCCGAAACCATAGACAACCTCCAAAAAAAGACGAAGCATAGGAAAACGTAGAATGAAAATAGAAAAAACCATGAAACCTCTCAAGTCGTTTAGGACTGCTATATAATATGAACCGGTACGGTATTAGACCCCTCATATAAGTGGACATGTTCATAGACGCATGTGGTGTTTGGGGCCTGGCCGCGGGTGATGCACGCTAAGGATCGAACGGTGCCGTCGGCTCGTTGTATCGTGTAGTTGGCGCGCACCCGAATGACGAAGTCGACCTGCTGTTTCTGTAGATGGCGTAGCCAAGCGCCGCCGATAAACTCCCGGTCGGCCAACAGGCAACAGCGCCCCGCCGGCAGATAGGCTAACGCTCGGTTCAATAGGTTGATTTGATCGGACATAGCGGCGTTGCCCGCCCGCCCCAACGCCACCGATTCAATCGGGATCGAGACCCGTTGGTGAACCACCCCTAAGCACAACAGATTGTGATGGGTTTGGCCGTACTGCCAGTGGGTGCGATCCAACGTCAGCAAGACCGGCGTACCCGGCTTGACCACCTGGTGCATGATCCGTTGGGTGCCTACCTGCGGCGACCACCTGCCGCTGAGAAACCGCTGCAAACGGCGATAACAACTGGCAGGGGTCGCCGACCCCCAAACGGCGGCAGCCACCTGCTTCATATTGACCGAACGGGTCTGTATTAACGCCCACAGCAGACGAGGCAACAGGTCGGCTTGATAGCGCGTCATCGAGCAAGCTCCTTGACGTAGTGCTCGTTTTAACGTATGAAATACGCTCACAGTGCAGCTCCAAACGGTTAGGAGGAGGGTTGATGGACACAACCAATAAACCTAACCGGGGGCTGCACTGCAATTTATTTGGTGTCGTGTAGTAAGCTGTGTCTCTGACAAAGCTGCCGCAAATGCTCTTCCAAAACGCTGCCGGCCATAACCGCAGCGGGATCCTTATATCCCTCTTCAAGCAAATGCTGCGCCATTTCGAGAAAGTCAGAGAAGATCTCAGCGGAAACTAGTCCCTTGGTTGTAGTAAGCCAACCACCTGCCAATTCTTCCCGCGCAGCCGATAAGATGCCACGTCCTATCCGTGTGCAGTATGAATACGATTGATAGACCTTTGAATTGAATTCATCATAGTGAGTACGATCCTTGCCAAAAGTCATGGCGAGGAACGAAAGAGAGGCCGATCGAAAGGAGTAAAACAGCTCTATATCGACATCGGCGGAAAGCTCCTCTACCTCTTCGTCGGTCTGAATGACCTCGTCGGCATTTTGGATGAGTTGATCTATTCGTTGAATTAGGTCCTCAAGATTCATTACGATTCTCCCCTCTTGCTAATCTGACTTTACTTGTGCTGCCGGCAAAGAGCCTTTGAATCAACCCTCTCTTGATCTGTCGAAGGGTGGTAAGTTTCGTTTGGAGCAATTCGACGCGGCGGTCAAGACAACACAAGGACGGCAGCAACCCGTTGCTGTTCCTCGACCTGTTGAGGAACTTGCAACTCAAGCCGAACGAACTCACTCTTGGATACTTCTGGGAAAGTACTTCCGCTCGTGAGTCGCTCCAGCACATGCCGTTGCTCAACCAACGAGTAGTAAATGAACTCTGGACAGATACTTGCTCCGAAAACAAGGCTCTTGAATCCCTGATTTGTCGCAAGTAGGACGCCAGCGATCGCGCACTCGCCTACAGACGTGCGAGTGCATACGATCAGAGCACCTGACGGAACAAGCGTCGTGCTAGAGGCTTTCGACCCTTCATCCGTAATGGTCCTTTCAGTTGACCGAATAACCGGACTGCTGTTTGGTATATCCGATAGAGTGCACCACATGTGTTTCCTTCCCCAATATTTTGCACACCGAGTATCGGGAGTTCCACCAGACACAATGTCCCATACTTCCTAGTGAACGACGTATCCACGGTTCCCTGAAATCCGAAAACCGGTGTTCACCTGAGATCAGTCGTTGCGCGATTCCTTTCTTGAGCCTTCGCTTCGCGACTATGAGATCTTCAGTTCGCGCAATTGCTTGGTCGGCTGATGCGAGAATGGCAGCAATTCTCAGTTGCTCTTCGTGCTTGGGCACCTTTAACGATAGGCCGTTCATAGCATTGAGTCCCAGACCAAATCGAGTAACACCATTTGCCATGTGGCTAAACTCATAACGGCTCTCGAGAATACGAAGAAGCTGGGCAAGAAAGGGACCATGTATCTTTTTCGGGCGCAGAATAGCCAAGTGCTACCCACAGATTACACACGGCAGACCCTCCACAACAAGCACTGGGTTTCAGAATCCTTCGCAATTATGATGTCCCATTTCTTCAGAGAATATCTTTCAATCTCAGCGTCACTAGCTGTTGCAGCCATAAAGTCAAGATCAGAAGATATCTCGTCGTTGTAATAGGTTTCTTCAATCTCGCGAAAAATGCGAAGCATATTGGCTTTCAATTTACTCTTTGAAGATAGAAGGCATTATTTCTTCTTTTTTATTTATGACTACAGTTATGACTATGGTCATAAAATGCGTACAGTTTTTTGTTGTCGAGATCATGGGCGGAAGCAGGAGGTGAGGCGCAGGAAGGACACGGACGGGACGCCGGCGGTCTAAGGATCGCGTTAGAGCCTCTAAGCATGACAATCGCTTCGCGAAAGGGCTAGCGCACCAACACCATCCGCCGCACCAAGTCCCCCTTCGGCGTGGCCAAGCGCGCGATATAGACCCCACTCGCCAGATCGGCTCCGTCAAACCGCACCGCGTGGCTTCCAGCGTTCAGCACCTCGTTGACCGCGACGGCCACCCGCTGCCCTAAGAGATCGAAAACCTCCAACCGCACCGCCATGCGCCCGGGGAGCACAAAGCGGATCTGAGCTGTCGGGTTAAAGGGATTGGGATAGGGCGGGTACAGAACGGCCGCACCGGGCACCGGCCCTAGGCGCGGCTCAGCCATCTTTGCAGGGCCCGCAGGACGGGACACCCCCGGCCCCGCAAAGTCAATCCAATTGATATTGAACAAGCCGTCGTCACCCGGATTGCGCCGAAAGATGAAAAACAACTCGTGGGTGCCGCCCGGGTCCGCAATGGGTGCCGCCAAGTCGGCATAGACCTGCCAGTCGCCCGTACTGCCCACGCGCACCGTGCTGATCGGAGGCCCCCTCAGCGAATCAACGCGCACTTCGATGCGCCCCCCCAGCCCGGCCGAAGCCACCCGATAGTTGAGCGACTCAATGCCCTGTAGATTCATCGGCGCAAAGGAAATCCAGTCGCCGTGGGCGATAAAGCCGATATTCTGCCCGCCGCCGGCCTCGTCTTGGGTCGTTTCTAATAGTACTCCGCTCTGCTGCGTATAGTGCTCGGCTTGCTTGCGCTTGGGTTGCAGAATGTGGCCCGCCCTAGCGGTCAAAGGAGCCACTGACTCCGCGCCTCGGTCTGTATAGCGCGCCTCGATGGTATAAAACAAATCGTCGCCATCGCTGCCGTGCCCTGCCTCAGTCTGGAAGCTACCCCTGCAATCGCCGTATTCCTCAAGAGGGTGGCTGTGCTCGTCGTGGCCGATAAACGCTTGCAATATCACCGAGGCGCAGGCGGCGGTCCCGTCCTCCTCGTCAAAGGCCCGGATTTCAAAATCGACGACTTCTCCCCAGCTAAAAAAACCGCCGTCCGGGGGCCGCACGATTTCCACCTCGGGAACGGTATTGCCGACCGCGATAGGCACTTGGGCCACGCCTTGATTGCCCTCGGCGTCCGAGACCGTTAGCTGGGCAATGTAGTCGCCGCTGACCTCGTAGGTGAAGACGACCTCGGGCCCGGTCGCGTCAATCTCGCCATCGCCGGTAAAATCCCAGGCGTAGTCTAGCACCGACCCCGGATCGGGATCAGAGGAACCGCGTCCCGAGAAATGCACTTCCAACGGCGCAGCACCGTTCGTGGGCGCAGCGTCAATGCGGGGCAGCGGCATCTGCGCACCGCGCACGTAGTCGATCCGCACCACTCGGGCGTCGTCGTTGTCGCCCCAGAAGCCGCTGCCCCATTCCAACACGTACAGGGCGCCATCGGGGCCGAACTGCATGGAGATGGGACGGATGAATTCCATACTGTCCAAAAAGGGATTGATTGTGAGGATGTTCCCGTCCTCGTCCAGCTTGACTTCTTTGATCCAGTTGCTGGCCCATTCGTACATAAAGAGCGTGCCGTCGTAGTACGCCGGCAGCTTCTTGCTACCGGCCGCAGCATCGTAGTAATACACCGGGCCGGCCAGCGCCGTGCGGCCGCTGTCGGCGGTGATGGCCGGGAACGAGGGCGAGGTGCCATACGGATACCAGACCCACGCCGCCTGCGCCGGGGGCAGCGATTGCCGGCCCGTGTTGTTGGGCGACAGGTTCCTCAGTGCCCGGCAATTGAAGGGCCGGCCGGACCGGCCGGTGGCAAAATCGTAGGCCACATAGGGCAGGTTGTCGCCAATGCAGTAGGGCCAGCCGAAATTGCCGGCGGCCCGCGCCTGATTCCATTCATCTAGGCCAACTGGCCCCCGCTGCGGATCGGCTTGGCGGGCGTCGGGGCCAACATCGCCCCAGTAGAGCCAGCCGCTCTTGCGGTCAACCGACAGCCGGAAGGGGTTGCGCACGCCCATGACATAGATCTCGGGCCGGCCTTGGCTGGCCGCGGCGAACAAATTGCCCGCGGGAATGCCGTAGCGGCCGTCGGCCTGGGGTTTGATGCGCAGGATCTTGCCGCGCAGATCAGCACTGTTGGCTGCCGTGCGCTGGGCATCCCAATCGCGCCGGCCCGGACGCTCGTCCAACGGGCTGAACCCGTCCGCAGCAAAGGGGTTGGTATTATCGCCGACGCCGATATACAGGCTGCCGTCCGGGCCAAATGCCAGTGCCCCACCCGAGTGGCAGCACGTGCGCCGCTGGGTGGGAATTTCCAGCAACACCACTTCGGAATCCACGACCAGTTCATCGCCATTTAACTCAAAGCGGGATACGTGCTGCTTGGCCGCTTGGCCGTGCGGCGAGTAAAACAGGTAGAGCCAATTATTGCGGACAAAATCGGGATCTAAGGCGATGCCCAGCAGGCCGTCCTCAAAGTCGGTCGATACCGCTAGCTGCCCAACCAAGCGGGTCAATCCCAAATCGGGCCGATAGACCTTTAGCTCCCCCTTGCGCTCGATGAAGAACACGCGCCCGTCGTCGGCCACGGCCAAGTCAATGGGATTTTCGGCCTCGCTGTCGAGGACGACTTTTGCAAAATTGGCATCCAGCGTGGCCCCGCAATCGGCCGCGCTTACTCCTGAAGCGTACTCAATGCCGCCGAGGATATGCTGTAGAAACAGGGGCTCGCCGTAGCTTGCGCGGGTGTGACCTCCGCCGGTGTACCAAGATCGGCCCCCGTCGTAGGAGTGGCACCAAGCGATGGGGTGGTCAAAGCCGTGATTGCCGCCGTCGTAGGTGCTTTCGTCCAAAGTGGCCAAGACGTGGACGCGCCCGCGGGGATTGCGGCGGTAATTGTACCACTCGTCGCGCCGCTGCCAACGGGCGGACAAATGGTCCGTGGCCGGATGAACCCGGTCGGCCACCTGGATCTGGGCTTGCTGGATGGCCGGATGGCTGTCGAAATAGGCCCCCACCAAGTCGCCGTACCAAGCCCAGTCGTACTCGGTATCGGCCGCAGAGTGGATGCCCACAAAACCGCGGCCGCGGCGAATGTAGCGTTCAAAAGCCCGCTCTTGGTCTGCGGCCAGTACATCGCCGGTCGTGTTGAGGAAAATTACCGCCCGGTACGGTGCCAAGCCCTCGTCGGTGAAGCGACCCGCGTCTTCAGTGGCCGCAACGGCAAAACCGTTTTCCCGCCCCAAGGCTTGGATGGCGGCAATGCCGTCGGCAATGGAGTCGTGGCGGAAGCCGGCGGTTTTGGTAAAGACCAAGACGGTTACCTGCGGGTCGTCAAAGGGGCCTGCAAGGGCCGGGCCGCCAAGGACGACGAGCAACAGCGCAAAAGGCCAACGCGTAGTTTTCAAAACATCCGAATCCTATTCCCGGTCATGCCCGTAAACCCATCGACGATCATCCAGAACCCCCCGGCCACGAACTGCCCCAGCACCATGCCGAGGAAAAACCACCGCGTCGCCTTGTACCCATTCGGGCCGGTGTACTTCAGCACGAGGGCCTTGACCAGCCACGCGAGGAAGATGCTGAACCAGACGCTGTTGAGGATCCAGGTGCCGCTGGCCAGATAGCCCAGCGGGTGGAAGGGCCACCACAAAAGGTGGTGCCGCGCCCAGATCAACAGGGCCATGATCGCCGCGCCGACCCCGTTCCACAGCCAGCCATCCCAATTGGGGCCGGTCGGATTGAGTGCGAAGTTTTGCGCGACGCGAAACGGCTCCTTGGCAAACCACGCCCACGAGCCGTGATAGTTGTTCGCGCCGTAGTGGTAGCTCAGCACGAGGATCGTGCAAACCCCGCCCACGAGGCCAATGGCCATGGCCAGCCCGATCATCGCGAGGATGCGGCGCTTGTACCGGCTCAGGCCGTGCAACATGCGAATGCCGTTGGCGCAGGGGGCCATCATAAAGACCAGCAGATCGCCGGCCCAAGCGAGGGTCATGCCCGTGGCCAGCACCCCGGCCACCCCTAAGGACGAGGAGCCTACGCTAGAGATGAGAAAGCCGCAACCCGACATGCCCTGTACGGCCGCGGCCAAACCGGCTTCGACGATCATCCGCGTCAGGGCCAGAAAGATGACAAACGCCCCGAACAAATAGACGCAGACCGCCCACAGCGGCATCCCGGAGCGCCACAGCCACAGCGCCATGACGGCTAAACCCAGCGCAACCCCGAGGACGGCCGTGCGGTACGACATCAACTCCTCGCCATCGGACCGCCCTTCCCGCCGCCACAGGTGCTGCACCACGTGCCACACGTGGACGCGCGCCGTCCACAGCCCCAAAAGCACCATGACGATCATCGCGCCCATGGTCTGGTGGCTCAACAGGCCCATGGTCGGCCCCTCAAAGGTGTGGCTGAAGATGTCGAGGTTCTCGGTGCTCAAAATGCCGACGCGGGTGAAGAGCACCTCCTCGGCTTTGACCAACAAGTAGAAAAACCACAGGCTGAAGGTGATGTTGGCGTTGACCAGATAGGCCAGTCCCATCCACATGCAGTCGAAGCGCAGGTAAAACCGCACGGCGTCATGGGCCAGCGGCAGCGAGTACGCAAAGTTGAGGCGGCCGATGAATTCGTAGTAGTGGCTCAAGGCATTGACTCCGTGCAGGACAAACGGCACGGCTAGCCCCAGCCACATCGCGGGATTCTTGAGGAAGGGCTTGACCCGCGCCGGCGTGGCCGCGTCTTCGACCATGCCCAGCGGCACCTGTGTCAGCGGGTAGAGCAGCCGCTCGTGGTCCATCCACTGCCGCCGCAAGATGACCATCGCGCATACGACCACCACGTAGAACGCAGCCATGAACAGGAGCCACCACAAAAGCGGCTCCAGCCAAACGCCCCAAGGAATGGCCGCGCCCGCTGGCAGGCCCTCGTAAAAGCCCTGAATGGCCTCGGCGTCGTAGGGAATGAGCCAAGTGGGGACGTGCGGGAGGAGCAGGTCCTCCCAGTTGTTTGCCGGGCTGGCAAAGTAGAAGATGCCGGTCAGAATCGGCACGGCAATGCTGACAAAACCCCGCGCGGCAATGGCCGTGGTAATCATCATCATCACCGCAATGCTCAACAACTCGGCGCGGCTGAAAAGCCAGTCTTGCCGCACTAGGCCGAGCAGCGGCTGCACGAGGGCCACGAGCAAAAAGAGCAAGAAAAAGGCGGCCGGCGTCGATGAATTCAGCCCGAGCTGGGTGCCGTTGAGGACGAACTCCCCGTACGGCAGGCCCACGGCAATTGCGCCGCACAGCACGGCCCCCACGAGCACGGCGCGCAGGCTGATTCCGGCGCGGTGCGCGGATTTTTTAGCGGCATCCACTGGCCAAATTCCTCGCCAAATTTTCGGCTTTTAACTGCCGTTTAAGTATGTCTCTTGGCCGTCACCGTGTCCACTTAGGCCGCAAAATTGCGATCATTTTTTGGTTTGTGTCGCATAGTTGGCGATTGTATATCTAGTGCCGCTCTATTAGCTAGCTTGCAAAGGTTGCAAGTTCGCTCAAACCAACGAAAGGAGAGCACGCATGAAGCTACTGATCGCCTGCGGCTTTGGCCTAGCCTTAATCGGGGCGGCAAACGCCCAGTTCAACGATCCGCCGGCCCTCGAAAATCGCAACGGTCGGCTCGGCTTTGAGTTTTACATGCTCGAAGTCCCCGATCCCAGCGCCATGACGGCCGATGCCGACGCCAGCGACTGGGGTTGGTTCGATCCCGAGTACACCCTCACCATGGATGAGTGGCGCGACGAAGCGGATCGTCCCCTGCCCGAGCGCGACGACTACAACGTCACCACCTTCATGGGCTGGAAGGGCGGCGATGTCAACCGCTGGTACGTGCATATGGAAATTGTCGACGACATCCTCTGCCACTGGGGCACCAACGTCGAGCAATGGCACGCCGACATGATCGAGTTTTCCCTCGATCCGACGGATCACGGCCGCGAATTCGGCACTGGTTGGGTCATGGAATACATCGCCCGTCCGGGCGACATGGTGCCGCCGCAGAACGTGCGCTATCGCTGGACCGGGCCGGACGGATGGCTGGAAAACAACGAGGTCATTGAGTTCGCCGTCCGCGTCGATCCGCCCGAAGCCTGGGCCGCTGAAGTGTGGACCGCCGGCGGAACCACGTATTACGAGTGGAACTACGAGGTCAAGAGGTTTATGGAAGACGGCGGGCCGTCGGCCAGCGAGACCTTCCAGTTGGACTCCGTCGCCGGGGAAGACGGCGCGGGCCTAGCCTTCAACCTGTGGGCTGAGGACAGCGAGCCAACAGAGGAAGATGGCGACCGCGCCTCTTCGGTGGTCAACGACATGACCACGCGCGGCCCCGAAGCCTCGGCGCGGCAGTACTACGCTCATGCTGCCCTGCTGCGCATCGGCGAGTACGCCGCCCAAACGGCCGTGGAAGAGTCAACTTGGGCGCAGATCAAGGATTCCTTTCACCGCTAAACCCCGCGGAGCGGCTTCGCGGCCAAACGCCGTCGCGGAGCCGCTCCACACCACACACCCAGCGCAATTCCCCTTACAGGCGCGAATTAGCACTGGGCATCCTGTCCACTGACGACGCCGTAGGGCCTCTTCCCTATGTCGTGGACCGGAGCGGAACTTCTGCCCGTCTTAGAGAGATCGTCCAATGCGCGGATGCTTATGGATCGCGGTGCTCATCTTCCTCGCCAGCGGCTGTGGGCGCTATTTCCCCCAGCCGCTGCGTCCCACGTCCCAACAGGCAGAGGGCATGACCGTCAATGACGACGGCTCGGTCACCTACGCGCTCGAGCGGCTGGCCATCACCCTCAAGCCGATGACCGATGCCGAACTCAACCGGCAATTCCCCCAAGCCTCAACCGGCGGTGCCGCTGCGGTCAACCCCTATACCTTTGGCGATTGGGCCGCGCCCGGCGACGACTGGACGCCTTCCCGCTTTATGGTGATGAAGCTCGGCGTTGCCAACTACCAGTTCCCCAAGGTCGTCATTGACCCCCTCAAGGCCGCGATCAAAGCGGCCAACAATCAAATCTACCGCGCCCTGAGCTACGCCGAGCTGTACGAATACTACCGAGCGTATTGGCAGGCCAACTCCGGCCAAGGCCGGCTCGAATTCAGGGCGCGCACCGACATTCTCAAGCAAACCATGTTTACTGATGCCTTCATCTTTAGCGGCCGCGACGAGGAAGGGTACATCGTCTTTCCCCGCTTGGACGACGAAGTAAAGCGCATTCGAGTGGAAATCTCCGACATCGCCATCCGCTTCAATTTCGAGAACGAACCCGTGGAGACCATTGACCTCAGCGTCTCTTTCGAGCGCGAGGTGCTCAAGGGGCACGCGCCCCATAGCGCGGTTCCGTTGAACTAATAATCATGCGGCCCCATTGCTCCCTTCCGCTTGGCCGATTCGCCGCCATCTGCATGATGGTAGGGCTGGGGGCGCGGCTAGGGCTGGCCGAGGTGCAAACATACCACATCGGCCGCGGCGGCTTGTCGTGGGCCTCTCAGGCGGACATCCAAAACGGAACCGTAGGAGTAGCAGGTGCGCTACAACCTCTGGAGCTGCGCAGCGGCCAGAACCTGATGGACCTGCTGCGGGCCGCAGGTCAAACTTGGCTCAACGGCAGCCCCAGCGACTTTACCAAGCCCGGGCAACCGCGCACTTGGTCCAACGACGGCCCCTTCAACCAGATAAGCGGCCCCTTGCGGCTGGTTGACGGCGACCCTGCCACCTCGTCAGAAGGCGCATTCAGAACGGCGCGCAACCAAGCCGGGGCCACGTTTTTCTGGGATCTCGGCGCTCCTTTTCCCATAGACCGCGTGCGCTTCGCGCCAGCGCCTAGTGAACTAGATTGGTTTATCAAGGCATTTGAACTGCGGGTGAGCGATGGCGAGCAGTTTGACGAAGTCAAGCGGCCGGTCTATCGCCTGCTGAGCCGCGTCGAGGACAACGACAACCCAGTGGTCGAGCTTTCCTTCGATGGAGTGCAGGGGCGCTTTCTGCGGCTCAAGGTGCTCTCGCGCAATCCCTTCAACCTCGCGGAATTCGAGGTGTACGGCGAGGGATTCGTGCCCGTGTCTAGCTATGTCTCGCAGCTTCATTCCTTTGGGCGGCCCGTGAATTTCGGGCGGCTCGTGGTGCAGGCCGAGCGGCTGAGTCGCGGCGCAGCAGGCGACACCGCGAGCGTGCGCTTGCAGGTACGCAGCGGTATGGACGACACGCCCATAGCCTATTTTCGCCGCGACCGCGACACGGGCGTCCGCGAAGAAATATCCCTGTCCGAGTACAACAATCTGCCCAGACGCGCCTTGTACCGCCGCGATCCCGCTACGGGCGCCGTGCTAGCAGAAGTGACGAGAACCGAGTATCTCTCGCTGCCGTTGGCCGAGGTCGGGCCAGCGCGCGACTTTGTGCAGGCTGGCATCCGCGCAGACGTGGAGAATTGGAGCGGCTGGACCCGGCCGCTGCAACTCGATTCGTCGGGCACGGTCGTCGTGCCGTTGGATCTGCCCAGCCCGCGCGAATTCTTGCAGTTCCGCATCTTTTTTAATGGACGCGCGGCCAGCACCATGCGCCTCGATAGCTTGGTGGTGGAGTTTGCTCCCGGGCTGGTCAGCGCGGCCGTCGGCGAGGTCGCGCTGGCCGCCGATCCCAACCCCGCCGACGGCGTATTGGCCGTTCCGAGTGGAGTCGATACTTCCTTTGTCTGCGACATCCTCACCCAATTCGACGAAGGCGATCTAGCGGGCTTTCGCGGCCTCGCGCTCACCGCCTTTCCGCCGCCGGTGTTTGAGCGGCTGCAAATGGGCGATCCCCTCGTGGAGGTCGCCGACGTGGAGGTCCAGCCTATTGCCGAGGGCTTCCACGTCTTTTTCCCGCCGGTGACGCGCCAAAACAACCAGCCTATGCGGCTGACCTTTAGGCTGCAGCTGCTGGAGTACCACACGCCGCTGAACGCCTTTTTGCTCGGCGACGGCCATGTGCCGCCGCATCCGATTGTGGCCGGCAATGCCAGTGCCGAGGTGGGTACGGGATCCATCCATATTTTCGCCGCAAGCGCCACGCCCTCAGTCGAGGCCCACCTCTCGACCTCGGTGTTCACGCCCAACGGCGATGGGGTCAACGACGAGGTCGAAGTCGCCGCAGTGCTGGCGCAATTTGCCGGCGAGGTGCTGCTGGCCATTGAAATTTTTGACCTTTCCGGCCGCCGCGTGCGAAAGCTGAGTGCCGCGCCCCGGGCCGCGGGGGCCTATCGCGCAACGTGGGACGGACGCGATGGGACCGGCGCAAGAGTCGCGCCGGGTTTGTACCTATGTCGGATTGGGGTGGGCTCGGATGTCGCCTCAACCACCGAGACCCAGCTCATAGGAGTAGCGCATTGACCGCTTTCTCGCTAGTGCCGCTGCTGCTGGCTGGGGCGGCTTGGGGACAGGCGTCGGCATGGGTCGTGGGCGCGGGTGGCGAACCTTGGGCCGAGGTAGCCGAGCGCTGGATCGCCCTCGACGACTCCGTGCGCCCCGGGGCCGTACAGCCTCGCGCCGTGCCCCCGGGACGCAACGTGCTGCGCGGGTTGGTGCGCGCAACGGGCGTTGCCGCTCAGGTCAACATCTTTGACTACCCTTGGGCCTTTACCAAAGACCCGGACCGGCTGGAGACCGACAACCAACTCGTGGGCTGGAATCCGCGCATGTGGGGAGGCAACGCAGCGGTGATGCGCGGCCTCATAGATGGCGACGAACTGACCGACTCTTTCGTCCATCCGCCGCGCATCGACGGGCGGCCCAATGCCGCGATCTTCTTCACGCTCGACTTGGGAGTGCCCATCGCCCTCGACAGCCTCGTTTTCTTTCCGCCCCAAAGCGGCTTTACCGACGACAACCGACGCCAGCGCAACCTCTTTCCCGTGGGCTACGAAGTAACGCGCACCAACACGCCCACAGACTGGCTCATTTTCGAGGAAGAGGACGTCGCGCTCGGCTCGCCCGGCTACCATCCGCTCGACGAGCTGGTCGGCAGCACCTTTTCCAACAACCAGAGCATTGTATCGCTGCGGCCGCCCCTGCGCTTTACGCGCTTTTTGCGCTTCAAGTTCGGCGGCGTCACATCGCTGGGCATCCTCGCCGAGCTACAGGCCTTTGGCCGCGGCTATCCCCAAGTGGCGCGCTACTTGTCGCAGGTCAAGTCCTTTGGCGAGCCGGTGAGCCTCGGCCGGATTACTTGGCACTTCACTCGCTACCGGCAGACGAGTTCCGGCCGCATCGTCGAAGACCCAGCGGCCCCGGTGCAGCTGATCATCGAGACGCGCTCCGGCACGGACGACGATCCAATAGACCACTTTATTTACGACGAGCTCAGCCGCCTCCTCAAAGTGGACCGCCCGACCTATGAAGACGCGCCGACGGTCGTACACGCCAGCAACGAGCGCGCACCCGGGTTCCAAGCGCGCCGCGGGGAGGACACTGAGAATTGGACGCCTTGGTCCATTGCCTACGTGGAGTCGGGCGACGAGGTGCGCTCGGCCGATGGCGGGACGTTCTTCCAGTTTCGCTTTGCGATCGCCACCGAGCAGCCCTTTGCCTTTGGCGTGCTGGACAGCGTGGCCTTTGAGGTGTCGCCCCTGTTGGCCGACAGTGTGCTGGCCGAGGTCTCGCTGGCCGGGCCGCTGGCCGACCCCAAGGTCCCGCTGGGCGTGGATACTGCGTTTGTCTATGACATTCGCACTGTTTTTGCCACCAGTGGCCGCGTGGGGTTTGACGCGATCGAATTGGACGTGCCGCCGGGCGCGCGCTTTCTCGACTTGGAAATTGACGAAGTGCCCGCGCAGGAAGGCGCGGATTTTTCCTTTGTCGCCGCGCCCAACAAATTCAGCTTCACTTTTCCGCGAGTTTTTGTCGCAGACACCTCGTTTCGCGTACGCTACCGCAGCGCGATCTACCAAGCCTCGCTCTTTTTAGAGGGGCAATTGATCAACCGCGACCCCCAAGCCGCCCTCTTGCCCCAGTCGATTGAATCGGGCGATGCCCGCGCAGATGTCGCCAGCAACAGCATCCAAGTGGTGGCCACCGAGGAAGAGCTGAGCGTCTTGGGTGCGCTGCGGCTGTCTGCGCCGGTCTTGACGCCCAATGGCGACCGAGCCAACGACATCGTCGTCGCGGCCTTTGATCTATTTGGCGTCAACCGAGCACCGCTCGCCATGGCAGTGCGCGACCTCGCCGGCCGCCGCGTCGCCACTCTGCTCAGCACCACCGGCCAAGCCGGCTCCTACGCGCCAGCTTGGGACGGCAAGGATATGGGCGGAGCGTTGGTGCCTCCCGGCCTCTACTTGGTGCAGGTAGAAGTCGAAATAGACTTGGGCACGGTGACGCGGACGCACGCGATCGCCGTCGCCTATTGACCGCGAGAACAACCGATGCTTAAACGCAACCTCATACACGCCACCCCCCCCATTCCAATCCCCCCCCCCAACGGGAAGTCTCCGTGATGCCACTACCCTCAATATCGGCGGCTCAGATCACTCCCCCCTTGGGGGGGAGTCGCCGCCCCCGGCGGCGGTGGGGGGCCAAGAGCGCAGCTAAAAAACTGCCCTTACTGCTCTTGCTCGCCGTTCACTCCGCCCTATGCGCTCAGGACATTGTTTTTGAGGGGACGGATTTTGCGGCGTGGAAGCATCCGGCCGGGCTCGTCCAAATCGGCTCTACCGGGGTCGTTGTCAAGCGTTTTGGCACGACGTTCAATGCGGTCGCCAATACGGGCGAATTTTCATCCGTTACCATTGGCGACTACGGCCGCTTGCCAGTGCGCACCCCCTCCAATCAGGCCCAAGCTGGGCTAGTGGCGGACCAAGACCACACCACCTATTGGCAGCCCGATCTAGGCGATCCGCTCCAGAAGTGGTGGATAGAGATCGATCTGGAGCGCGCGGTCGTCGCCCGCAAGGTCCGCGTGATCTTTCCCCAGACTGAGGACGCCCGTCCCTTTGAATTCTTTTCCGTCCACGTCAGCCCGGGCATTCAGGTCGTGGGTACGCCGGGCAAGCACATCGCGTTTGAGCGCGTGGGTCGCCCGGTCAACAACAACGCCGAGCAGGTGGTGGAGTTCGAGCTCAAAACCGCCAATAAGCCCCCTCCGAGCGGAACGCCCAGCGGGCAGTTTTTGGTAAAAAGCGACAGCTTGGATTTTTCCGTCATCCGCTTTGTGCGCTTTGAAGCGGCCGGCCAAACCGCCGGTGCCGCCCTCGCCGAAATCGAGGTGGACGGCATTGGCTTCAACCTCTCGACCCGGGTGTTTACCGAGGTACGCGCGGAAAAGGGCGAGGCGAGCTGGGGCGGCAGGACGTGGACCTCAAGGGCCCGCGATTGCGACGGCTGCGGCAAGGCCAGCGGCGCGGAATTCCTCGTGGATGCGGACGTGGGCCGGCGCCTGTGGAGCATCCAAGCCTCTTCCGGGGATCGCGATTGGCGCGACGATGGCGTCTGGTCGGTGATCGACTTTGGCAACGTGTTCCGCATCGACCGGATCATCTTCGTGCCGCTCATTGGCGGCCGCAGCCCGTGGCTCTACGGCTATCAGCAGGGCGCGGTGGGCGGCTGGCCCATGTTCGACCTCCTCACGTCCGACGGCAGCCCGAGCAACACGGCCGACCCAACGGCGGAAGGGCCGTTTGCATACGAGTTGCTGTCCCAAGTGCGCACCAGCTACCCCTTCAACGACTTCCAATTTCCCGTGCGCGACACCCGCCTCATCCTCTGGCGCGTGATCGGCTTCTACGGGCGCGACGCCAATGCCTTGCAGCTTTTTGCCTTTCACCGCGAAGGCTATCCCAAGCGCGTCGAGCTAGAGTCCGACGACCTCGACTTGGGTGCGGCGCGCAGCATCCGGCGCATTGAGTGGGACGCCGACCTGCCGCCGGGAACGCGATTAGAGGTACAGACCCAAACGGGCAACGGCTTTACCGAGGTTACGCGCTACTTTCTCAAAAATGGCGATGAAGTTACCAAGGAAGCCTATGAAGCGTCGCGCAAGCGCTATCGCGGCGACATTGTGCAAGAAAAGGTGCGCGATGCGACTTGGAGCACTTGGAGCCGGCCGCACCGCTTTTCCGGGCAGGGCTTTCAGTCGCCTTCGCCGCGGCGCTACTTGCGCACGCGCATTCGCCTGTACAGCGACGACTTAGACGTGTCGCCAGTGCTGCGCTCGCTGCGGGTTGTGGCCAACGATCCGGTCATTTTTGCCGGCCTGAGCGGCTCGGTGTGGCCGCGCGAAGCCGGGCTTGATTCTCTGACCGAATTTCGCTACACCATTAAGCCGCAGGCTTTCAACAGCCGCGACCCTGGGTTCGACCAAGTGCTAATCGCCTTGCCGCCGGGCAGCGCGGACGCCGAGCTGCTCGGGGTGCAGATACGAGGCCAGCAGGTGGAGGCCAAAAGCTGGCTCAGCGGCGATTCGCTGTGGGTGCAACTGCCGCCGCCGGTGGTAAAGCGCGACTCGGTTGACATCGCATTTGCAACGCGGGTTTTTGCCAGCCCGACGGTCTTTGCAACCTTGGTCTTTAACTCCAGCCAAGAGGACAACGGGCAGGGGGTCGTGCCGGCCGAATTGGGGGCGGACCAAGTGTTTGTGCCCGAGGTGGTGCAGGGCGCGTCGCTCATCCGCAACGTGCGCCACGCCGCGCTCTTCACGCCCAATGGCGACGCGGTCAATGACCTATACGAATTGAGTTTCACCGTCGTCAAGACCAACAAGCAGCCGCACGTGCGCGTCTTTTCCCTCGCTGGCCGCCCAATCGCCAAGCTGGCAAACGCCACGCCGCGCGGTGCCCGTGCAACCTACGCGTGGGACGGCCAGAGCAACGGCGAGCTCGTGCCGCCGGGCATGTACATAGTGCATGTCGAATTGCAGACAGACCCGAAAGACGAGGTCGTGCAAAGGTACGTCCACGTAGCGTATTAGCGCGGATTTTATAACGCATTACAACACAATAAAGGAGGCATAGCAATGTATTATCTTAGCCGCACACTACTGGAAATCGCCGGGATACGCGGCCCTCTCTCTCCAACCTTTAGGACGCTGTTCTTGATGTTTGGCAAGATAACGGGAGGCCCTTCTCCTCGCACGGCTGAAATGATCCAAGCCGCTGCTCAGATGGGTAAACGTAGGGATGACTGTAACTATTTATCTGATTTTGTGAAGGAGTTGGCCCAAGACTTTTTTACGGAAGGCGTGGAAACGAAAACGCCATTTAAGGAAATCGTCGCCGACTTTGCACGACAGATAGAAGACGCCAAGATTCGTCGAAAAGTACTGTATCTTCTCGTGCGAGTAGCACCCAACAATGCGCCTTGTTTATATGAGGCGGCTGAGTCATTTGGACTGCCATCATGCGAATTAAGGAAATCAATGTTTCCAACGATATTTAATATGCTTGGCAGGATGATACAGTCCGGTGACAGCTCTCATAGTTTAGCAGAAAATCAAATCAATGTAGTCGAAGAGGTCATGGATGTAGAAGAACTGGACAACGAGCAGAGACAACTAGCCACTGAGTATTTTTATGGCGGTGCGCAAGATTACTGGGGCTCTGGGGATCTCAGGCTTCTTGCCGACGAATATGCAGAATATGAAGAAGACATCGATAAGCGTCGACAAACCCTGTCTTTCCTCGTGCAAACTGCTACTGCTTGTGGCCACTTGCATACAAGACTAGAGCGCGATCTCGAACAGGCGAGGGCCTCATTTGGACTTCCACCAGACGAATTGGAAGAAGAGATAGCCTTGGGAATGAAGTTTTTGATGTTTGGCTGCATGGCAAAGGCTGATGGTCACGTATCGGAAAGTGAAATCAATGTAGTCGAAACGTTCATGGACCTCGACGGAGAACTGGACAACGAGCAGAGACGACGTTGCGTCAAAATCTTTAACAGAGGTAAGAACTTAACGTCACATAGGATTGCCGCTGCGATATTTGCAAAGTATGCAGGAGACACTGAGCGTTGGAAAGTCTTGTTGTATCACCTAGTGCTAATCGCCAGAGCTGATGGCGAAGTGCATGAGCAAGAGGATCGTTGTCTCCGCGATGTAGCCGACGTCTTTGAACTTTCGGGTGCTTTGCGTACTATAACAGAACAGATAAAAAAAGAAGAAGAATACGTGCAGAAATGCTATGAGAGCTTGGGCTGTGCCCCTTCGGTTTCCGACGCCGAACTGACCAAGTGCTACCGCGACTTGAGCCGCCAATACCATCCCGACGTAATCTCCTCCAAGAACCTCGCGCCGGGCTTTCACAAATTTTCCCAAGAAAAATTCCAAGAGCTTCAAGAGGAATACGAAACCATAACCAAACACCGCAAGTATGGATTCTTACCGCCCGCTACCCCACCGGCAGGGGGTGAAGCCCCAGCGGATCCCTCGATAACCAAACACCGCAAGTATGGATTCTTACCGCCCGAGTAGCGTCCCACTCCGGCGCGTATTTCTGCTTATCGCCGGAGAGAGCAAACGAATGGAAGGACATGAAGCTCAACTGCGTTGAAGACGCGGACACCGCATTTATCGAGTTCACTTCGCAGCGCGTCGCCGAGACTCGCAGCTCATGCGATAACATCCACATAGACCTCGACGCGCAAGGGAACCTCGTCTCCATGAAGATCGAGCACACCGAGAAAAGCACCAACATCTTAGAAGCGGTCTGCTTCACCGCGCCTTTAGGCGGGACAAACCCCCGGCGTACCGCGTTGAGTAGCGGTCAAATGGAGCGTTTGTCGAGGGCGAGACGCCCTCGGAGGGGCACTTTTCGAGGGCGAGACGCCCTCGCTCCAGATTGCTGCACACAAGGGACGGTTCGCGGAATTTTCAGACGGCTTCTTAGAGTTCACCTTTGAGCGTCAACCAAAAACGACCGCGTGACAGTGGCCACTGGCCACCAAACAGGAGAGAGGACTTGACACGCCTAACGATACTATTGCTGTATGGTGGTTTGCTCCTCGCGCCGCAGCCGTCCGCGGCCTGGCGCACCACCGGATTTGACAATCCCTATTACACTTCGGCCACCGAAGTCGCACCCTCGACCCTCGTCCCTTCGGTGCGCAAGTGGTATCAGCCGCAGCGCCTGTACGAACTCTACGACTGGCGGCAAGACCAGTACTCCAACTACGCACGCAATCCCTACCAACGCTACAACGACGTCTTCTTGGAGGGATCGCCCTTTTACGACATCTACGGCTCGTATATCAGCCAAGGGTGGCAGGTGTACAACTGGACCGAGAACTATCCCACGGCCAGCGGCAGCAGCATCTTCAAAAGCCCGCGCTTCAGCTCGTGGTTCAGCAACGTCCTCATCTCCTCCAGCCACTCCGGGCAGTTCCACTCCTCCCTGATGGTGGGCGACGGCATCCGCACGACCCTGACGCCGCTCACCTTTTCCAAGCCGCGCTTCGACGGCGTACAGTGGGACGCGATGTCAGACAAATACGCCCTGACCCTGCTCACGTCGCGCGTCAACAACACCGGCGTCGTCTTAGGCACCGAAGGCGAAGCCGGTGTGCAGTTCAGCACGTTCACCAACCTGTGGGCCGCCAAAGGCCAAGTCAGCATCGGCGACTTCTCCAACGTTGGCCTAACCTTTGTCAACGCAGCCCACATGAACTCCAACATTCCCTTTGGCGACAATTCGCTCAAAGGGCAGCTCAGCGGGCCGATGAACAACGACTTCGTGCGCTCGATCATCGTGCGCATTTCCGATGACTCGCCCGAAGACGGCGAAGGCGGTGCCCTGCTGTCGCGCTGGCGCATTTTCGCCAACGGCGTAGAGCACACCGACGACATCGCACCCGTCGTAGAAGGTGGTTTCCGCCGCCGCGGCGTGATTGAAGCGAGTGGCACCGACGTAATCACCCTCACGTTCAACATCGAGGACTTCGCGCCCACCGTCGATGACGAAATCGACGACTTCCGCGAGATTGAGCACGTGGAGATCGGCCTAGTACTGGCCAACGACTACAAGGTAGAGGTTGCTTCCAACAAACAGACCAACCAGCTCGGCGCACCTGTGTTCCTGACTGTGCTGCGCGCCCCGGGCAACGTCAAGGACGGAGCCAACCAAGCCTTTCACACGTTTCGCTACGGCCTGCCCACCGGCAACCGCCTGCTCGGATTCGACCTGTCGATCAACGACGTGGCCGGCTTTGACCTGAGGGGAGAATACGTGCGCAACTTCCAGTACCGCCGCTTCCCCAACGAAAACTTCATGCGCGATCAAGCCCTAGCCACCAACGCGGCCGAAGCCTTTTACGTAACCGCGCAGAAGCGACATTACCCGTGGACCGTCTTTGCCGAAGCCTTTAGCATGGACGCAGAGTACTCGACCCAAGCCTTTATCCCAAACTCCGAGGGCGAGGTGTACTACGGCAACGAGCAGCAAAGCGCGTACGAGTTCGTCGATGACAACGACGATCAAGACGAATTGCCCGACTGGACTCGGCGCTACCACGGCCCGCGCGTCAACACCCGCCAAGGGGTGGGGCTACTAACCGACAACGCGGTCTTTCCCGGGATCGACGAAAACAACGACGATCTCTCGGATTTCAACCGCAACTACAACCGCCTACCCGACTACGCCGAGCCTTTTCTGCGCTTCGAGGTGGATCCCCCGGACTTTCTCTTTGGCATGGACATGAACAACAACGGGATCATCGATCGCTTTGAAGACGACTCCGAAGCGGACTATCCCTACAAACGCGGGCACCGGGGATACAACACGTACGTAGGCGTTGAAATCGCGCCGGACATAAACGCGATGGCCGGCCGGCTCGACGAGCGTCTGCTGAAAACCGCCCGCGAAAACGCCACCACGTACCTGCTCTTGACCGCAAGCGAAAAGTTCCCCCGCTACAACCTGCAAGTGCGGCTAATTGTCAATCCGCGCAAGGTTGCAGACGACATTCCCGAGGACGTCTTTTTGTGGGTCGATACGCCCGGCACCTTCGGGGAATCGCGCTTTATCCGCGACCAACTCGTGGCACGCGATGCGTTCGTCAACACCACGTATTTAGACGTGCGCTACGACCGCTACATCTCGTTTACCACCAAAGTCAAGCACGAACAATACACGCAATTGGGGTCGGCGCGTGACGAGCTAAACAACCAGCGCTTCCTCGGCGTGATCAACAAGGCCCAGTACCCGCTCCACCTGCGCTCTTGGGACCTGACCCTGAACTGGAAACAGCTATACAGCAATCGAGTGCCGGCCGACAAGGGCGCGTTGCAAACGTCCGATCTAACGGAGATTTTCTCGCTGCTGGCCGGCCGCGAGATCAACCGCAACATGAGCTTTACGGCCGGCGTCGAATACGAGATAGCCAACAACTTGGGCGAGCGGCCCGAGGGATTTCTAGAGGACGGCACCACGCTGGTGCTGGCCGGCCAGCTCGCCAACCAATCGGCCTATCAGGGGTATGCGCTGACGACCAACGTCGGGCTGCGCTGGACCCGCCAAGACCTCGACTCAGCCCCTGCATCGGCCAAGCTATTCACCTTCATCAGCGTCTTCGCCGGGCTGGGCAAGGACCTGTAAGCTAACTTCGGCGAGTGCTTCCGCATTTATCTCAATATCTGCGCTGTATTGCTCGCGGAGCCGTGCGATGAAGGCGTCCATGGCCTTGGTTTCCGCCTGCTGCCTCAGCAGGGTTCCAATGCTGTTATAGACCAAGGATAGATCCGCCACTTTGCCGTCGGCGCGGGTAAACATCTCGACGTTGGCATCGTAGTGTGCGCGAATGGCCTCGTCGGTGATGGGCTGCTGGCGCGCCACTTCCCTGCCCTCGGTGCGATAGAGCCACTCGACGATGAGCGCGTCGCGCTTTTTCTCCACCGGCTCGCGCACCTGTGGGTCGCGGTCGTATTGCAGCTTGCGGCCCTCGGCCATCATAATCTGTACCCCGGCCAAGTTCTCGGCCGCCTTGTAGCGGCCGGCACTGTCGAGCCGGCTGTGGCTCGCTTGTAGGTTGGCCCAGTACTCGGCCGTGGTCAGTTGGCCGTCGCGCCAGCTAAAGAGCACCCGCTCCTCGCCATCGGGCGCGGGCGCGGCCAAGGCTTTTAGGCCCTCGGCGTGGGCCGCTAGCTGGTATTCGCGGCGCAAACGGTGGATGTATTGTTCCATGTCGTCGGCCCGCTTTTGCACACGCGCTTTTTCTCGTAACCACTCGCGCTGAGTCGCAAAATCCAAGTGCCGCCGTTTGTTGAGCCGGAAGACGTGATAGCCCATTTGGGTCTTCACCGGCTGCGGATAGAGCTGTCCCTCGGCCATGGTCCGCAGCGGTTCCTTCAGCTCGGGCAGCATGTTGCCCATTTTGAACCACCCCAACTGACCAGCCGGGCCAAAGCGCCGCTGGATGGTCGCCGTCGAATAGATGGGCACCAGCGACTCAAACCGAGTGCCCTCTTGCAGCGCCATTAGTACCTCATAGGCCTCTTCTTCAGTGGCGCAGACGATTTGCCGGCTCAAGACCTCGACATCGTATTCGCGCTCTTTGGCGAAAGCCCGCAGCTCCTCTTCGGTTGACATGTAATCGCCGCGCAGGGCCTCTTCCTCGTACAGTTTGGACACCACGGCCTTTTGCGCGGCCCGCTCGACTTCGCGGGCAATGCTCGGCTCGCGGTCAAGGCCGCGGCGCAACCCTTCGCGCACCAATAGCTCGCCGGCGATCACGCCGTTGAGCAGCACTAACTTGGCGTCCGCATTCATCTCCTCAATGTGCTTGTAACTCGTTTGCATCAGCTTTTGCGCTCGCTCCCTAAAGTCTTCCTTTGATAGGGTGGTTTCGCCGATGCGGGCGACGTAGGTAGGCTCAGGTTCTGTCCCACAAGCCGCGAGCGCGAGCAGGACGATTGTTGTCAACTTCATGCGACAAATTTCTCCGTTATTTCCCGGTAGCTTCCTCAATGACCAGGTGCTGATTGGCCGCCACGTTTAAGAGGGTCTGCACTGTGCCGCGGGGCCAAAAAACTTGCAGTGAATCCACTTGGCTATGGCGGCCCAAGCCCAGCGTTAGGCGCACGTCGCTGCTGCCCATGTACCCGTAGCTGCGGCGAATTTCGCGCTTTTGCACGAGGTCGCCCGCCACGGCGCGGATTTTGGTGCCGAGCCCGTCGCGATTGCTTCGCGTACCTACGGCCTCGATCGTCAGGTAGTGATGGCCGCTGTGGTCGTTGCGCAACAGGGTGCAGTGGGGCGCGGCCGAATCCGAGACGAAGATGTCGACGTCGCCATCGTTGTCGTAATCGCCCAAAGCGGCACCGTGGCTGACGCGCTCGACGAGCAGCCCCGGGCCGCTGGCGTTGCTCACGTCGGCAAAGGTGCCATCGCCCTGATTGCGAAATAGCTGGTTTTGCTGGGGATAGGTCGCGTCTGGATCGAACTCGCGCACGTTTTCATCGAGGTGGCCGTTGGTGACAAAGACGTCGAGGAAGCCGTCGTTGTCGCTGTCGAAAAAGATCGCGGCCATGCCCAAGTAGGGTACGCTCGGTGCGCCGAGATGGGCGGCAAACGTCAGGTCGCTGAAAAAGCCGCCGCCGTCGTTGTGGTAGAGCGTATTGGGCAGCCATTGGAAGGTGGCGAGGATGATGTCGAGCCGGCCGTCGTTGTCGTAGTCGCCGAAATCCGCACCCATAGCCGACTCAGCGAGCCCCTCCTCGTTGTACGCCACCCCGGCGATGGTGCCATGCTCGGCGAAGGTGCCGTCGCCGTTGTTGAGGAAGAGAAAATTGGGCTGCCGGTCGTTGGCAATGAATAGGTCCGGGTCGCCATCGTCGTCGCAGTCGCCAAACACCGCGGCCAGTTGCCGGCCCTCGTCGTTGAACAAGCCGGCCGGCCGCGTCGCATTGGCAAACGCGAGGTCGCTGTCGTTGCGATAGAGCACTCCAGACTGGCCCGGGTACGCGAGAGGGCCGCAGATGGACCGCGCCGCGCCCGTAAAACACTCCTTGTTCGCGTCCAAATCGAACTCCATGTAATTGGCCACGTACAGATCCAAGTCGCCATCGCGGTCGTAGTCGGCAAAGGCCGCATGCGTACCCCAACCCGGGTCGCCGAGGCCGGTTCGGTCCGTCACATCGGCAAAGGCGCGGCCCTCGCCCTCGTTGAGGTAGAATACATTGGGGCCGTAGTTGGTCACGTACAGATCGGGGTCGCCGTCGTTATCCACGTCGCCGACCGCGGCGCCCATGCCGTACCCATTGTCGCCGGTGCGCACGGCCTCCGTGACATCTGCGAAGGTGCCGTCGCCTTCGTTGCGGTAAAAGGCATTGGTGCCGGGCGGGCCGGCATAGCCCGGCAGGGCCGTGCCGTTGACGATGTACAGGTCGAGGAAGCCATCGCCATCGGCGTCGAAGAACGCCGCGCCCGAGCCGATGGCCTCGGGCAGGTACTTGCGGCCGCTCGCGCCGTTTACATAGCAAAAGTCAATGCCGGCTGCGCGGGTCACCTCGACGAAGTGAGGTGCGGATTGGGCACTGACGCTGGAGACCACCAACGCGAGGAGTAGCAGGAGCACGGCTAGTCCTGCGTTTGGCTGGCGGTGCCGAACTTGCGGGCGAGGGCCGCGCCGCGCTGTAAGCGGGCGTTGTCTGGCTCAAAGTGCAAGCCGCGCTGATAGCTCGCCAACGCTTGGGCAAATGCTTTTTGCATCATCAGGGTATTGCCGAGCGCGAGATGCGCGAGCACATAGGTGGAGTCCGCGCGCAGGGCCTGGCGGAACAGGGACATGGCCGCGGCCACTTGGCGGCGACGCAAATACAGGTTGCCCAAGTTGTGATAAGAGGGCGCGAAATTGGGGTTGCGGTCAATAGCCTGTAAATAGTACAGGTGCGCTTCTTCGTACTGTCTGCGCTGGCCGTATAGCGCACCTATCTTGTGGTACAGCTCGGCCTTGTCGGGCGTACGGATCAGGGTAGTGCGCAAGCTGGCGAGGAGCTTTTCCTGCTTTTCCAGTTCGTTGTACAGGGCCAATTGGCGGCGGCCCGCTTCCGGCTGGCCACGGCGCAACAGGGCGTTGCCGAGGTTGAAGCGGGCCAGCGCAAAGAGCGAGTCGAGGGCCACAGCGCGCTGCAATTCAACGATGGCCGCGGCGTACTCGCGGCGTTTGTACAAGGCCGTGCCGAGGCCATGGCGGTACTTGGCCACGGTCGAATCGGCCGCTAGGGCGCGGTTATATGCCGCTTCGGCCGCGGCGTACTCGTTGAGCTTGAGATGAGCCTCGCCGAGGTTGTACCAAGCCTCGCCGTAGTCGTCTTGCAGGGCGACGGCGCGGCCATGCGCGGCAATGGCCTGCTCGTACTGGGCTTGGCGAAAGTACAGCAGCCCGAGCGCCATCTGGGCCCAAGCGTAATCCGGGGTCGCGCGCGTAACCTCCTCTAAGAGGGCGAGGGCCTCGGCGTGGCGATTGAGGCGGGTCAGCACAATGGCCAGTTCGGTCCGCGCCTTGGCGTAACCGGGTTGCAGCGCGATGGCCTGTTGGTAGGCTGCTAGGGCCTCGGTCAGCTTGCTGTCGCGTGTATAGGCGTCGGCAAGGTTGCGGTGAGCTACCGCAGAATTCGGATCGCGTTCTACGGCGCATTTCGCGGCTTCTATGGCCGCGGCATAGGGACCTTGATGCACGGTTGGGCGCGGCTGGCGGTCGTTGGGAGGTTCCTGACAGGCGACGAGTATTAGGATCGACAAGTAGCAGAGTGGGAACATATTGAGGGTGGAGGGGTATTCAATTTTAGCTCTCAACTGTTTAAGTATGTCGCTTCGCCGTCTCCGTGTCCACCGTGGGCATACGGAGTGCCTAGGAGGCGCTAAATAAAATCGCAAGGACCGAGCAGCGGCGGCTTGACAGGTAGGACGCTTTTGCTAGGTTCGGGGAAGAAGGTTCCTTCCCCATCTGCCCTTGTGGAGATTCCCATGACGACTACCGATTTGATCACCGCCGACGAGTTGTTGCAGATGAAGGACGATGGCTTCCGCTGCGAACTGGTCCGAGGAGAATTGATAAAAATGAGTCCCGCCGGCCACCAACACGGCAGAATCGCGCTCAATTTCACCACGCCCCTAGACCAGTTTGTCCGGGCCAACGAACTTGGTGCGGTCTATGCGGCCGAAACCGGCTTCAAACTGGCCACGGATCCCGATGTGGTGCGGGCCCCAGACGCGGCCTTCGTCCGGCGCGAGCGGGTCGAGGCGGTGGGCCTGACCACCGGCTTCTGGCCCGGTGCCCCCGACCTAGCGGCCGAGGTCGTCTCTCCGGGCGATACCTACGCTGAGGTCCAAAACAAGATCGCCGATTGGCTTGACGCGGGCACCCGCTTGGTCGTGGTCGTCAACCCAAGCACTCAAACGGTCGCTTTGTACCACTCGCGCCACGACATCCGCATCCTGACCATTGACGACGTACTCGACGGCGGCGACGTGGTGCCGAACTGGACCCTGCCGGTGCGAGATATATTTCTCTAAACAGAGGTGGATGAAAGGGACTGCGCGAGACGAAGCCCACGAACTGGCGAGGGTGCTGAGCCACTAGCGCCCCGGTCTGAGCCGAAGCAAAACATAAATAGCGAAGGCGCGACGATCCTTTAGCGGCGCACGTTCAAGTAGCGCGATTGCCGCGGCGGCTTGAGCTATATGGATGCTCGTCCCAGTCGGATTTTGCGATGTAGCGCATGATCGGGAATGCGGTGATACCCGACTCCTGTAGGCGTCGCCGCAGCAGGGGGATTACTCCGACCATCCGCTCGCCGCGCAATTGCCCAGCGACTCCGTCGTAGATTGCCTTGATTTCGATAAATTCGTCGTCGTCCCACTCTTCTATATCGGGCTGGACGGAACCCATCAAGCGATATAGCCAAAGCATTAGCGCAAGGGCTAGCACACCCCCAGCGAGACTCTTGCGGCGGGCTAAAGGCAGCGCCAGCCAAGCGCGGCCCAACCGACTCGGAGAACACGCCAAGCCGAGGGCCAATGGGACGAGGAAAAACGCGAAGGGATGGTAGTGCCAAGCGCCGGCGAGGTTGCCTTGGGCAAGGGCTATGCAGGCGCGCCCCATGCCGCAGCCCGGGCAGGGCAACTGGGTGAGGAAGCGGAAGGGGCACAGAATCGGCCAAGCCGCGCCGAGCACGGGGCCAAACCACGCCGCAAATGCCGCAACGAAAGCCAGCCCGACGAGGAAAACTCGCGCGAGGTGAACTGGACTAACTGTCGGCACTTTCACCGTAGAACTTGTTGATTTCCCACTGCTGGATGGCAGTAGCGGCCACGCCGAGGGAAAAAATAGAAACTAGGACGCAGATCAACGCTAGCTCTCTGTTGGCGCGCAGACCATTGTTCTCCTGAATCTCATTGATGCCCTGCGCCATCTTGTACTCGTAGTAAATCTCAAAGATGCTGCACGTCAGGATAAGAGGACGAGCCAAAGCCAGAAGTTGTACTCCTCCCGCCCCAGCCACGCATTGAGCGTTTCCATCTGTTTGTATTGCCAATAGAAACAGTAAATCCCACACGTCAGAATGCTGACGACTATTCCCAAGACAATGCTTCTCACTCCGTCGTATGCTGGATAGGGGTAGCTCTGCATAATTGGCCCTCCGGCTATGGGATGCGATCATGCGGGAATATAGCCTCTGGCCGCGGCCTTCATCAAGCACGTATCTGAGGCTGGGGCTGTCACCCGCGTCCTCTTTTTGGTCGACCAGCTCTCACTGAAAACTTGACCAAGTGGAGAGAGGATGTATTAAGAGAATGGCACTTGCGAGCGGCGGAAGCGGATCGCCCCGTAGTTCGATAATACCCAAATTTAGCTTGATTCTGTGATGCAGGGATATTACTTTGCCACTCCCCTTTGCGAACCGGAACTTGGATCCTATAACCATGGCCAAATTCTCGCCAAATTCGCTTACGTTTGAGATTGACGGTCCACGGATTACGGCCCAGCGTTTCAAAAAAGGCTTTAATGCGTTCTTGCAGATGGCCGATGAGGTAGCCGATAGCGTGGCCGGGAAGCCTCACGCTGTAGAGTGGCTTCTTTCTGTCGAGCCGGGTAGCGTACGCGTACACATCGCTCCAGAAGCAAACCAGATCCACCCCGAACAGATCCCTGTAGCCATTGATGCGATTCAAACTGGACTTGCGGCTCTTGAGGTAGGAGATGATATCTGGCCTGAGCATTTTTCGGAAAAAGCATTGGAGGCTGCCAAGACGATGGGCGAAGTGCTCTCCAGATCCGCGGGGGAGTTAAGTGCAGTACAGGTCCGATACAATGGACAGGTTGCTAAAATGTCGTCTCAATCCATTGCGTCTGTCGATCAGTTACTGCAAGGAAAATACGTTGATTACGGGACAGTCGAAGGACGGATTCAAGTACTCAGCAGGCGAGGCAAGATGCGCTTTTCCATTGATGACGATCTATCGGGCCGCAATATCAACTGCTATTTCCCTAGTGAATTGTGGGACGATGTGCTGCAGTCCTTTGATCCTAAGATGGATCGGCGCGTGTCCGTTTCAGGGCCTATTCTGTATCGGCACGATGGCACACCGATCAATATCACTGTTGAGGAGTTTAGAGTATTGAGCCCAAAAAACGAATTGCCATCTTGGAACGATGTACTGGGTATTTTCGCTGAGTAAATCTATATGAGGAAAGTATATTGCGATGCCGACGTATTTCTCGGATGGTTCAACAGAGAGCAGGATAGAGTAGAAGCCTGTCGCGGATTAGTTGATGCCTCAGAGCAAGGAGAAGTGCAAATAATCACTTCGGCATTGACCTTGACGGAAGTTATAAAGATCAAAGGCCAGCAATCATTGCCTCAGAGCAAGGAAAAGATCATCAAGGGTTTTTTTGAACAAGAGTTCATCGGTATCGTCAACGTGGATCGACGAACGGCCGAATTTGCTCGCGATCTTATATGGCGCTACGCTCACCTTAATCCCAAGGACTCCATTCATGTAGCAACAGCCTTGATCGCTGAAGGCGTTGACGTGTTGCATACTTTTGACAAGCACCTTTTGCGATTGAATGGCCAATTGGGAGAGCCTCCTCTGCAGATTTCCACTCCAGATGTACCTGATCAGCTTTCTATTCCGTTTGCATAACTCATTTTGACCCACCCCTAGCCCCCCTCCTCAACCTTCACATACGTATCAATCGGCAAGTCAGCCAACCGTTGTAGCACTCCGCTCGGCCAATAGATGTGCAGCGAATCCGCCCGGCCGGCCGCGCCCAAGCCAAAATGCACGCGCCGGTCGCCGCTGCCCAAAAAGCTCTCGCCGCAGAGCACGTCTTGCCGCTGCCTTTGGCCGCCGCTCCACAATACGACCTTTGCGCCGACGGCCTCGCGGTTTTTTCCCGTGCCCACAAGGCGCAGGCCGAGCCAGTGGTGCTCAGCGGTCGTCTGGTTGTGCAGCAGGGAGGGCCGGCCGTTGAGGTTGGTGACGAACAGATCCACGCGGCCGTCGTCGTCAAAATCCCCGGCCACCGCGCCGCGGCTGACCGCCCGACCCTCGCCCAGATCGACGAGGCGGAAATGGCCAGCGTCATTGGCGAACAAGTGATTCGCTTGCGCGTAGGTCGCGCCGCTGCCCGGGCGTTCGATCTGCGGATACACGTGCCCGTTGGCCACGAACAAGTCTTGGTCGGCGTCGTTGTCGAAGTCGAGAAAGACCGCGCCAAACCCCACGTAGGGGAGGCTGATGCGGCCCAAGCCCGCGGCAAAGCTCACGTCCGCAAAGGTGCCGCCGCCGGTGTTGCGATAGAGCGTGTTGTAGTCGTCCTCAAAATTGGTGACCAGCAAATCGCCGTCGCCGTCGTTGTCGTAATCGCCCCAAGCCGCACCCATGCCAGCCTGCGCTAAGCCCGTTTCCCCCAGCGCGGCATTGGCCTGTAGCCCCACTTCGGCAAAGGTGCCAGCCCCGTCGTTGCGGTAGAGGAAATTGGGCGTTGAGTCGTTGGCGACATACAGGTCCAAATCCCCGTCGTCGTCGCTGTCGATAAACAGCACGGCAAACCCATAGCCCGGGTCGTGGCGACCGAGGCCGCTGACCGCGGTCACATCGGCAAAGGGGCCAGCCCCATCGTTGCGGTAGAGCGCGTCCGGCAACGCCGGCAAGCCCAGCGGGCCGACGAATACGTCCCGGCCCTTCCACTGCGTCCCCAAGGGCTGCACCGCGGCCGAATCAAAATCCGCGTAATTGGCCACGTACAAATCCAAGTCGCCGTCCAAATCCGCATCGCCCATGGCCGCGCCAGTACTCCACACCGGCAGGACCAGCCCGGCGCGGGCCGTGGCATCGGCGAATTGCTCTAATCCGTCGTTGCGATAGAGGATGTTTTCTTGCAGGCAGGTGATGTACAGGTCGGCATCGCCGTCGGCATCGTAGTCCGCGCTCAGCGCACCCATGCCCCAGCCGCGACCCGAGGCCCCGGCCGCGGCCGCTCTATCGACAAAGCCCCGGCCGCGGTCGTTGCGGTAGAGGGCATTGTCTCCGCCCTCCCCATTGACCCAGTAGATGTCCAAATCGCCGTCGCCATCCGCGTCGAGGAGCGCGGCCCCGCCGCCTTTGGCTTCGACGATATAGCGCTTTTCCGCGCCGCCGCCGACGTGGGAGTGCTCTAAGCCCCAATCGCCAGCCTTGTCGATGAAAGGAGGACCATCCGCAGGCGCGCAGGCCACCATGCACAGCAGAAGCCCACCCCACTTCAATCGCGCCACAGCCCTTCAAGACCCAGTAACCGGCGCGACCTTGGCGGATTCTTCCGCGACCAACCGCCCCCAAAGCCCCTGTACTCCCACCAGCAGGCGCATTCCCACTGGGACGCCCAGCAAAATGATGAAGGTGGCAAAGAGGATGCCAAAGCCCAAGCTGACGGCCATTGGGATCAAAAACTGCGCTTGGAGGCTTTTTTCGAGGATCATCGGCAGTAGGCCAAAGAAGGTCGTCAGGGAGGTCAGCAGGATGGGGCGGAAGCGCGCGGCCCCGGCTGAGACTAGGGCTTCCTCGTGCGACGAGCCCTCGCGCAGCAGCTGATTGTAGAAGGTCAGCAGCACCAGCGAATCGTTGATCACCACGCCCGAGAGCGCGACGATCCCAAACAGGCTCAAAAGCGCCAAGTCCAAGCCCATGATAAGATGCCCCCAAACCGCGCCAATGATGCCGAAGGGAATCGCGCTCATAACGACGAGGGGCTGGCTGTACGATCTGAATGGCACGGCCAGCAACACGTAGATGGCGGCAAGAGCGATGATGAAGTTGAACAACAGGCTCTGTAGCGAGTCCTGCTGCTCTTGCTGCTCGCCGCCGAAGCGGTAGCGCAGACCGGGGTAGTCTTGGACCAGCGCGGGCAGGAAAAACGATTCGAGATCGCGATTGATCTCGTCGGCGTTGGCGACTTGGTCATCTACGGAGGCACTCACCCGCACGACGCGCTGGCCATCGGTGCGCTGGATGGAAGCATAGGCGTGGCCGATGGCGACGGTGGCCACCTCGGCAAAGGGCACCTCAGCCCCCGCAGGTGTGCGGACGCGCATTGAGCGCACGTCGCCTAGGTTCCGGCGCTCGTCTTTGGGGTAGCGCACCATCACCCGCACGTCGTCCGAACCGCGCTGAAAGCGCAGGGCTTGGTCGCCGTAGAAGCCCTGGCGCACTTGGCGGGCTAGATCGGCGAGCGTGAGGCCGAGGGTGCGGGCTTGGGGCTTGAGCTGGAGCTTCATCTCCAGCTTGCCCTCCTCAAAGCTGTCTTGGATATCGCCGACGCCGGCGTACTCGGCGATTTTGCCCTTGAGGCGCTCGACCGCCAACAAGAGCTGGTCGAAGTTGTCCGCGGCTAGCTCGACCTCAATGGGATTGCCAGCGGAAAACAGCGACGAAGAAAAAACAATGGATTCGGGGCCGGGCACCTCGCCGACCCGTTGGCGCAGCCGCGACTCGATCTCCGCGCCGTCGATATCGCGCTCCTCGGAAGGTAAAAGCTCGATGGTAACTTCGGCGAGATGTCCTTGGCCGCTGGCACCCGGGGTGGCCGAAAAGGAGGAACGCCGGGCCGTGGGTTGGTCGCCGATGTAGGTAAAAACATTGCGGTAGATTGAATCCCCGCCCCCGCGCTCGGCATCGATCTGATCGCGCAGGACGAGGGCCTGTTGCTCGACGTGTTGCACAATTTTGGCGGTCTGGGTCGCCGTGGTCCCCTGCGGCATGTTGACCGATATCCTCACCCAATCGGACCCGATCTCGGGCATGAACACGAACTTGATATGGCCGCCATAGACCAGCCCGGCCGTACACAGCATCAGCGATAAGGCTAGGGCGGCACTGGAGAGCGGATGGGCCAGCGCCAAGCGCAGGGTGGGCTGATAGGCCGTGCGGATGACGTACTTGAGGCCGCGGTCAAAGGCGACGACGACCCGGGCGTGCCAATCAAGCGGGCGCATGAAGACCCAGCGAAAGAGGCGGCTGAGTGGCCCGTGCCCTTCAGAAGACAGGTGCGCCGGCAGAATGAACAGGCTCTCGATCAGCGACAGCAGGAGCACGGAGATGACGATCACCGGGATGACCGACATGAACTTACCCATCATGCCCTCGACGAAAAACAGCGGCATAAAAGCCGCAATTGAGGTCATAATCGAGAACGTGACCGGCGTACCCACTTCGAGTGCCCCGTCAATGGCGGCGCGGCCAAAGGGTTTCCCCTGTACGCGGTGGGAAAAGATGTTTTCGCCGACGATGATCGCGTCGTCCACCACAATGCCCAAGGCCACGATAAAGGCGAACAGCGAAAGCATGTTGATCGAGGCGTCGAAAGGCTCCATCAGCACGAAGGCCCCCAAAAAGCTGATGGGAATCCCCATCATCACCCAGAAGGCCAAGCGCAAGTCGAGGAAGAAACTCAGACAGATAAAGACCAGCACCAGCCCGAGGCGGGCGTTGCGGATCAGCAAATCAATGCGGCTGCGCAAGATGCGCGCGTCGTCGCGCGCGTAGCCGATGTGGATCCCCGCCGGCAGGGTCGGGCGTTTGTCCTCGATGTACTGGTGGACGTAGGCGGAGATGTCAAGCGCGTTCTGGTCGCCAATGCGAAAGACCTGAATCACGGCCGCTGGCTGGCCGTTGAAGCGCGAGATGATATCGGTATCCGCAAAGCCATCGACGACCGCGGCCACGTCTTTGAGCTTGAGGGCGGTGCCGTCGGGGCGGGTGAGGACGACGACCTCTTCGTATTCGCGCCCGGTGCGCATCAGCCCCTGCGTGCGGAGCAAGATCGCGCCGTCCTCGTTCTCGACGCTACCGGCGGGCAGGTCAATGCTGGTGCGGCGGACGGCGTCGGCGACCTGCGCGAAGGTCAGCCCGTAGCGGCGCAGGGCCTCTTCAGAAACTTCGATGGCAATCTCATCGACGCGCACGCCCTTGAGCTCGACCTGCGAAATGACGCCGCTGCTGCGCAGGTCGTCGCGCACTAGTTCGGCCGCGACTTTGAGTGCCTTCTCCTCGACATCGCCGTAGAGCATCACGTCAATGGCTTGATTGCGGCGGGTCAGCTCCTTGATGACCGGCTCCTCGATCTCGGCCGGGAAGGTGTCGATGCGGTCGATTTCGCTTTTGATGTCGTCGAGGAGTTTGTCCATTGCAGCACCGCGCTCTAGCTCGACGCTGACTGCCCCCATGCCCTCAGCGGCTGTGGAGCGCACCCGGCGCACCCCCTCTAGGCCGCGGACCCGCTCCTCAATGCGCTTGCAGACGGCGTCTTCGACTTCGGCCGGAGTCGCACCCAGATAGGGCACTTGGATTTGCACTTGGTCGAGCGACATCTCGGGGAAGGTCTCTTTCTTGGTCTGCATCATGGAAAACAGGCCGCTCAATATGATGAAACCCATCAGCAGATTGGCGGCGACGTGGTTTTTCGCCATCCAAGATACGGGTGCTTTCACGGTTGCCCTCCTGCGTTGTCGTCCGCGAGGCGCACCTGCATCCCGTCGGTAACGCCGCTGAGCTGAGAGACGATGACCCGCTCTTGCGGGGCCATGTCGATATAAGCGAGTACTTCATCTTGGAGCGTGCGCACCACTTGCACTGGGCGGATGCTGAGGACGCCGTCGCGGCCCACCGTCCACACGCGATCGCCTTGGCGCAAAGCGACGCCGGGCAGGACGCGGACGCCATCGACCGTGCGGCCGGCAATGGCCACGTCCACGAACATCCCCACCGTCAGCGGCGGGATCCCATCGGCAATGCGGCCGTAGGGCGCTTCGACCTCTACGACTAAGCGGACCATGCGGCTTTGCGGATCGAGCTCGCCTTCGGTGCGCACCACGCGCCCGCTCCACTGGTGCCGGCGACCGGCAAAGGCCCCGCTGACCACGGCGCTGGCCCCCTCGCGGCTAAAGGCAAAGGCGCGGGAGCGGCCCTCGGCGTTGAGCTCGGCAACAGGGTTCGCGTTCGGTGTACTGGCCGCCGCGATGTCGATGGGCAGCGGCAGGGTGAACCACCCGAGGTCTTCGTCGGGGACCGGGACGACGATCTCGGCCTTTTCAATACTGTATATCTGGGCGATAGCTTGGCCGGCGTTGAGGTGCTGGCCCACATCGACGCGGGCGGTGCGCACCCGGCCGGCAAATGGAGCGTACACTTTGGTGCGGTCGAGGCGCAGCCGCGCTTCGGCGAGGCGCGCTTCCGCTCCTTGGAGACCGGCCTCGGCCGCGCGTAGCTGGGGTTTGCGCAGCACCAAGTCGGTGGGAGTTTCTTCGGCGTGGAGCCGCTGCCACTCCTCTTCGGCAATGGCGGCTTCCTCGCGGGCCAAGTCGAGTTGGTAGCGCGCCTGGGCCACTTGGGCGGCAGCCTGTTGGACAGCGAGCTCGTAGTCGCGTGGATCAATCCGAAAGAGCAACGCGCCTTTGGTAAAAGTGCCGCCGGGTTTGAAGTCGGCGTCCTTCCACACCACAATACCCGCGACCTGTGGCACTAGGTCGATCTGCGCGTCGGGGCGCACCGTGCCCTGCCCCTCAACTACGACCTGGACCTGTTGCAGCGGGACAGCGGTGGCTTTGACGAGCGGGCCGACATAGGAGCGGGAGACGCGCTGGGGCGGCTCGCGCATCGAGACCAGCAGTTGGAAGGCCCCAAAGCCGAGGGCGAGGATGAGGACGGGCAAGACTATTTTGAAGACGCGCATCATTGCAAAATCTCCGCGTACTGAGAGGCAAGAGTAAAGCCGCCGCCAAGGGCTAGGTGCAAGTCAATGCGCGTATCGAGGCGCTGGCGACGGACGGCGAGCAGGCGACTCTCGGCGTCAAAGGCCCGGCGCTGCGACTCTAGCAGGGCGATGAGATCGGCAAGCCCTCTGGCGTAGCGATCTTCGGCTAAGGCGCGCGCCGCTACGGCTTCTTCGGCGGCCGTGGCGAGGGCGCGTTCTTGGTCGGCGAGAAAGCCTTCGGCCTTCAGTGCGGCCTCCACCTCGCCGTAGGCCCTAAGGGCGCGCTGGGCGTAGGCAAAGAGCGCTTGCTCGGCCGCCGAAGCGGCCTGATCAACGCCGGCGCGCAGGCGACCGCCTTGCAGCAGGGGCTGGGCGATGTTGCCCACGAGGTTCCAGACCGAAAAATCGCCGTCGAGCAAGTCGCTCAACGCGCTCGACGAGCGGCCCGCAGAGGCCGTGAGGCTGATGCGGGGCAACAGAGCGCGCCGGGCTTGGGCCAGCCGGCGGTCGGCCGCGGCGAGGCGACGCTCAGCCGCTATGAGGTCGGGGCGTCGGCCCACGAGCTGGGCCGGCAGGCCGGCTGGAATCGGGCCGCTGACAGCGGGCAGCTCGTCCCGGACCTCAATCCGGGCGCTGGGGTAGCGGCCCAAGAGCAATTCGAGCTGGCGCAGGGCGGCGTCCCGTTGCTGGCGGCGTTGGGCGAGGGTCGCCGCGGCCGCGGCCAAGCTCGACCGGCCCAAGCGCACGTCGAGCGACGAACGCAAGCCGCGGCCATAGCGATCTTCTATCTGCTCGGTGGAGAGCCGGTAGTTTGCAACGGTCGCGTGCGCTAGCTCGACTTGGTGCCCCGCTTCGACCGCAGCGAAATAGGCCCGCGCCGTCTGCGCTGCCAGCGAGAGGCGGGCCGCGCGGAAATCAGCGGCGGCGGCATCGGCGGCGGCGAGCGCGGCTTGGGCTCCAGCGCGCAGGCGACCCCACAGATCGGCCTCCCAACTCGCCGTCAGATCGACGCCAAAGGACGTGCTTTTGGAACTCAAGACCTGGTCCGGGTCGCGCCCGGGGATGGGCAGGCCGACGAAATTTTGTTTGCGCCGCGAGCCATTGGCATTCGCGCTGAGTTGGGGCCAGAGCGGCGCACCGGCCGCCCGGGCCTGGGCTTGAGCTTGGGCCAAGCGCGCCCCGGCGACCTTGAGATCGTAGTTGCGCTCTAGGGCCAACGCCACAAAGCTGTCGAGGCGTGCGGCCCCCAGATCGCGCCACCAGTAGTCGGCGACTGCATCCTCGGAAACCCCAGCTGTCCACTGGTCCGGCTGGGCCAAGTCGAGGGCCGGGTATTCGATTTTGGGAGCGGAAGCACAGGCGAGCAGAAACAGCACCGGGATGCACAATGGCCTCATGGCAATTTTCCAGCGGAAGCAGCAAAGTCCGCGTATAGGGTTTCTATTTGCGTGGGGCCGGGGTCTTGGTCTAAGACGAAGAAGGCATAGTGCAGTTCCAAGCACTCGCCGGCTGTCAGCTCTAAGTCGCCTTCCATCAGCAGGCCGGCGCCCAGCAAGTTTGCACGGGTAAACCAAGTGACCGGGTGGCGCGGGTTGGCCGGGTGGTCCATGAGCGCGACCAAGCCGCCGCTTTTCCCGCGCGCCCCGACCCAACGGGCGCGTTGCCCCATGATGTTTGCGTGGCCGCGGCGTCCCTCGCTGCAATAGTGATCGGCCGCGGCAAAGGAAGGCCCCATGCGCAGTTCCAGCCCCGAGTAGCGCGCCGCCCGCGAGGCCCCCATCACCAGCCGATCGCCGGCTGGCTCAATGCGCGTGGATATCCGCAAGCAGTAGCCTCCCTCGGTGCTGTAAAAGCCAAAAGCGCGCGACTCCCGCGCCATGAGCTGGTCGCGGCCATTGAGCCAAGAAAGCGACTCGGCCACATAGTCCGCGCTCAAGGCCGTGAAGCAATCGTGCTGCTGCACGCCGTGGCTGTTGGCGACGTGTTCGTATTTTTTTGTTTCCGGCAAATACCAAGGCCCGCCCCACAAGTTCGCGTCGTCGACGTGGACCCAGCCAAAGTACAGCCCGGTGTGCCAAGCGTGATCGGGCGGGCGGTATTCGGTCACAAGCTGGCCGGAAGGCGTGTACAGGGGCGCGAAGCAGGGCTTGGGGGATTCGCTGCGGGGCAGTTCCTCGGTGGCGCGGTACAGGGCGAGCAGCCGGTTGGCCGCGTGGATTTCGAGGCCGAGGGCGTTTTCTCGCAGATCAAAGGCGCACATAGCTAGTTCTCCAATTTTCGTTTGAACCATGCAATGGTCCGGCCCAACCCTTCGTCCGGCCCCACGCAGGGCGTCCAGCCGAGTAGCGAGCGGGCCTTGGCAATGTCGGGCAGGCGCACCCGGGGGTCGTCCTGCGGCAGATCGCAAAAGGCGATGCGGCTCTTGGCCCCGGTCATGGCGATGATCGTGCGGGCCAGGTCCAGCATGGTGATTTCACAGGGGTTGCCGAGGTTGACCGGGGTGGTCACGTCGGACAACATGAGCTTGTACAGGCCGGCGATCAGGTCGCTGTAATGGCAGATGCTGCGCGTTTGCTGGCCATCGCCATACACAGTCAGATCGCGGCCCTTGAGGGCTTGGCTGATGAAGTTGGGCACGGCCCGGCCATCGTCTTGGCGCATGCGCTCGCCATACGTATTGAATATGCGCGCAATGCGCACGTCCGTGCCGTGCAGGCGGTGGTACGCCATGGTCATGGCCTCGGCAAAGCGCTTGGCCTCGTCGTACACGCCGCGGATGCCAATGGGGTTGACGTTGCCGAGGTATTCTTCGGACTGGGGATGTACCAAGGGATCGCCATAGACTTCCGAAGTGGAGGCCAGCAGGAACTTGGCCTGCTTGGCCACGGCCAACCCCAAGGTCTTGTGCGTACCTAGCGAGCCAACTTTGAGGATGTTGATGCCCAATCGCTCGAAGTCGGCCGGACTAGCCGGGCTGGCCAGATGCAGGATGAAGTCGAGCGGACCATCTACGTGGATGTAGTTGGTGACATCGTATTGAACAAACTGGAATCGCGGATGGCCGAGCAGATGGGCGATGTTTTCGGGCCGACTCGTGAGGAAGTTGTCCATGCAGATGATTTCGCAGCCTTCCTCTAGCAGCAGGTCGCTGAGGTGCGACCCCAAGAAACCCGCGCCGCCGGTGATCAGCACGCGCATTGTGTAGCCTCCTTTCTCTGCTAGCGGGCCGACCATTGGCCGCTCGTTCCACTTCTGAGTTAAACAGCACAAAAATGTATTGCCGTCTTGAGAACCTTTCAACCGCGACGCGGGGGTGCCGCTTTAGAATGCTGGAAGGTCAGGGCATTTTGAACTACATTTGTGATTTATTATGAATCACAAATATGAGGTAAAGATATGGAATCTCTGACTATCCACATGGACGATGCCTTGGCCCAACTCATACGCAAGAAGGCCGCCGCTGAGGGAAAAAGTCTAAACAAGACTATAAACGGCGTGCTGAAGGAGGCCTTGGGTCTGCAGCCGACGAATCACCGAGCGGACTTTTTGGATCAGTGCGGCGTGTGGAGCACCGAGGAACGGACTGCATTCGACGCCTTGACTCGCCGCCAAGTAGATCCTGAGGACTGGCAGTGAAGGTCCTGTTGGATACCAATGCGTTAAGTGCCCTGTGGAGCGGCGACGAGCGCGTACTCGAAGCCTTGGGGCAGGCAGAGTGCGTGTTTATGTCCATCATCGTACTCGGCGAATTGTTCGCCGGTTTTCGCGGGGGGACGCGGATAAAAGAAAATCGCGTCCGTCTGGAAGGGTTTTTAGCCAAACCCACTGTGCGCACACTCGAACTTTCTACTGAGACGGCCGAGGTTTACGGTCAAATCAAGGACGCACTCAAGAGGGCCGGTACGCCTATACCTTACGCCTATACCTATTAATGATATCTGGCTATCGGCGCAGGCCATTGAAACCGGCTCGGTTTTGATCACTTTTGACCGCCACTTTGGCAACGTGCGAGGCATCCGCCTGTGGGACCCATAACCTCATAGGCGTTCTTCCGAGTCGCTTAGTTCTTAGAAGCGGTCTGCTTCACCGCGCCTTTAGGCGTGACAAACCCTCGGCGGAACGCGTTGAGTAGCGGTCAAGCGGCCCTCGGCTGGCGCGGTTTTCGAGGGCGAGACGCCCTCGCCCCTAGTCGGAGGGAGCGTTTTTCGAGGGCGAGACGCCCTCGCCCCTAGATTGTTTGCTGCACACAAGGGACGGTTCGCGGAATTTTCAGACCGCTTCTAAGAAGTCTCCAGCCCCATGTTCTGGTGCTGGCTTTGCAGGGACTCTTGGTATCTGCGCCGGCCTTCCTCATCGACTTTGCAACTGACGCCTTCAAAGACCATGGCAAAAGCGCGGCGGTGGCGCTGCGACGAGCGATTGGGGTCAGCGCGGTGGATGACTTCGCCGTGGTGGACTACCGCGTCGCCGGGCTGCAAATGCACTGCGACTTCATGGGCTTGGTCTTGGGGGCCGTAATCGGCAATGCCCTGCGAAAAGCCCAGCACCGAGGTGCGGTTGTGCGGGCGGATGCCTTGGCGGTGCGAGCCGGGGCTATAGCGCAGGCAGCCGTTTTCCTCGTCAACCGGGTCGAGGGCCAGCCAAATGGAGGCGACGTTGGGCGGCGTGAGGTTGAAGTAGAAATTGTCCTGATGCGGCGGCGTGGGGTGTTGGGTCTGCGGCGGCTTGTTGAACCACTCGGGCTGGCTCACCTGCGCGGCTTCGCCGATGAGGGTTTGGGCTAGGGCCTTCCAGCGCGGCTGGTCGCGGTACGCGGCGAAGAAGGCGTCGTAATCGCCCATCTTCTGTAGTTGTTTTAGGGTTTCGGAGCGGTCCCTGTCTTGGTAGAAGGCGGCCTGATCGGGCAGAGCAGGCACCACGTCGCGGATGTAGCGGGCGACTTGAGCCATTAGGTTTGCGAGTTCGTCGGGGGGCAGGAAGTTGCGCACGAGGACGAAGCCGTCGCGGTCGTAAGCGGCTTTATAGGAAGTGTAGTCGGGCATGGTGGCACTCCTTAGTTTTTCGGTCGCTCTGCGACTCGTCGTATCATTCTAACCTTAGTACACGACCCCTAAAGTAGGCACCCTTACTTTGAGTACGCCTTTTCTGCTGTTTCCGCTGGGTGCGGGATCGAGGGCGTCTTGCTCTCGACGAGGGCAAGATGCCCTCGATCCTTGGCAGGCTGACGGCTGGTGTCGTGTAGTAAGCATTCTAACTAATTCCATCGCAAAATGACAGTCAATGCGATAGTTGACGAGCCGAGTGCCATCGAGTATTTTCAACTAAATTATTAGTTGAAAGGACTTGCCATGGCGCTCAGAGAAAAATCCGACAAGAAGCTAACCCCGCTCGAAACGCTCATTATGAACGTCCTGTGGGACGAGTCGCCCGCGGCCGTCAAGCAGGTGCAGGAGCGGCTAACGGCCGTCAAGCCAATGGCCTACAATACCGTGCTGACCATAATGCGCATCCTGCGCGATAAGGGCTTTGTGGTCTCGGAGCGCACAGGCCGGGCCGATCTCTATCGCCCGGTGGTCTCGCGCGAGGACATGGGGCGGCGCTCGCTGGGCGAAGTCATCGACTCGTTCTTTGCCGGCTCGGCCGAAGCGCTGGTCAGCCAACTGCTGAACGGCCAGTCGCTTAGCGACGAAGAGTTGACGGCGATCCGGGCGGAGTTAGACCGAGCCCTTGAGAGCAGAAAAGGGGGTCGGCGATGAATGCGGCTTTGAACGGACTGGGCAGCTATCTATTCGGCTGGTTTAGTCAGTTAAGTATTGAACTAGCGGCGTTGGCGGTCTTAGTCCTAGTGGCCGGTCGCTTGTTGCCGATAAAGTCGCCGGCCTTGCGCCACCTGTTGTGGGCTATCGTGCTGCTCAAGCCGCTCGTCGCCGTTGCGGTCAGCTCGCCCTATACGCTCTTCACGCCGTTGGTGCCGTTCGCGGATCACTATTGGAATACCGTCGCGTCTTTGCGCGTTGACCATCCAACGGTACACGTAGCGACTTCTCCAACAATTGCCACAAGTAGTGTGCGACTTACTACAGCCGGTTGGGGAGCGATCCTGTGGATGGTAGGCGCAGCGTTGCTCATCGGGCGGATTCTGATCGGCTGCGGCATCGTCTGGTGCTTGCGGCAGCAGGCGCAAGTGCAACACAACGGCCCGCTTTGCGACGCCCTGCGGCAAGCGCGTCAGACCCTCGACTGCTATCCCAAGGTCGAGGTGGCAACCTCCCCTTCTATTGGCTCGCCGATGGCGCTGGGCATCCTGAGACCGCTCATTGTCTTTCCCGCCGATCTTGTGGAAAAACTACGCACCGACGAACTCACGCTGATCCTCATGCACGAGCTGGCACACGTGCGCCGCTGGGACAACCTCACGATGCTGCTGCACCGACTAGTCTCCGCTGCATTGTTCTTCCATCCCGCCGTATGGCTGTGCGGCCATAAGTTACGGCAGGAAACCGAACAGGCCTGCGACGATCTCGTGGTATGCGCCACCGGCCGCTCAGAAGCCTATGCGCACGGCCTAGCTCACGTCGCTGAACGAGCGGCCCACTTAAACCCTTTGATAAGTAGAATCCCCACGATGAACGCTTTTGCAGCAGAATCGGATTTGGCACTGAGAATCCGCAGGGCGCTTGGCGGCAGTGCGCGCCGGATGGGTACGCGGGCGCGCGTGTTGGCGGCGGTACTATTGTGTCCCTTAGCTGCTGTGACGCTGCCCTCTTGTGGCACTGCTGACAACAGCACGGGTGGCGACCTGTCAGCGGCTAAAGTCGCGCCTGAGTCAAGTCGGGATAACGAAATCTGGCGAGAGACGATGGCGACCAATCCAGACGAATGGTCCGACGAACTGAAAGCCCAGCTTCTCGCGCTTAAACCCGGCAGCACCATCGAAGAAGTCGCCGAGGAGGTCCGGCGAAAGGCATTCGCCGAGGAGGTCCGTCAGCGCATGCCTTGGCGAGAGGCGACCGATCCGGACAAATGGCCTGACGAACTGAAAGCCCAGCTTCTCGCGCTTAAACCCGGCATCCCGACCATCCCGTATGAAATAGCCACCGCTGCATCGGCTGAATTAGCTATTTATAATGTGGCTGGACAGACCGTTCGAACCTTTGTTTTAGGCCATCAGAGTCCCGGCAAACATAGCATCGTCTGGGACGGGCGGGACGATGCCGGCCGCGAGCTCAGCAACGGCATGTACTTCTGTAAGTTGCAAACCGACGCAGAGGCGGAGGGCAAGATGATATTCGGTAAGATGATATTGGTTAAATAACCATTAGGCGCGCATCCACAAGATGGTCAAGCTCCAATAGGAGTGTCCGTCTCTGTTGCACTCCTGCTAGAGGAGTTCGCCGACTCCAATACCTCGTAGGTGTGCTTCTCTGAGTCCTTCAGGAAAGTATATCGTAAAATGACGGTCAATGCGATCTATCTCCGACTCTTTTTGTATCAACTAAAAAATTAGTTGACAAGTCAAGTGCCGTTGAGTATATTCAACTAAATTCTTAGTTGAAAAGACTTGTCATGACGATCAGAGATAATCCCGCAAAAGCTGATCCCGCTCGAAACGCTCATTCAGTCGCCTGTTGCCGATAAAGTTGCCGGCCTTGCGCCACCTGTTATGGGCAAAGCGGAGATGATCCGCAAGATAGGTCTAGGCACGATGGTTCATGTTCACGCCTCAAGGCACGGTGGATTTGGCAATTGTGAACGAAATCTCTGGAATGGAGAACCATTTTGGGTGAGGTTAAAAGGGGGATTCTCCTACGGATTTTATTCTACACGGTTGTCGGTCTCGTTTTCGTCAACATAGCAATCGTCAGCGGAACGTGTGCTCTATACATAGAGCTCTGGCAATTGAAGGATCTGGAGCAAAGTCGCTTGGAAGCGGTCTTCCCCCGTTTACCAGACGAAAGACTAAGAGAGTTATTAAATCGATTTTTCCCGGGGTTCACGTCCTATCGCCGTGAGACGCGAGCAAACTTGGTTCGATATGAGGTCTCCCAAGGATGGACCTCATTAGGGGTTGCATACCAAATTCGCGAGGATATTTCGTGCCCAGTGTGTGCGGATGTCAGGGCTCTTGTCGAGGTTCGAAATGGGAAAATAGGAAATATCATTCTTATTGATCCATTTCACCTGTATGGCAAACCCATGCCAGCGGAATTGCAGCAGTCCTTTATTGCCCAATTCGAGAACAAGGAAATAAAGGAAAGAATGCTGGTTGGATTCAATGTGGATGGAATATCGGGAGCGACTAAAAGTTCTGAGAAGTTCGCAAACGGTATTTACAGAATCAAACTGGATATGGCGGGAGGTTCCAGATGAAAGGGAAATCATATTTTTGGAGATTTGCTTTGATCGCTTTCCTCGTCAGTTCAGGAACTTTTCTTTGGGATCTCCAATCCAGTCTTCACCTCGACATTCTGAACGTGACTAAACGGCTGGAATCCAAAGATACAATGAATTGGACGAAGTCTGTCCCCATTGGTTCCACCATGCCACACTTTGAATTGTCTTCACTAAATGGCGATGTAGTCTCTTCTGGGGCACTCAAAGCACAACTGATACTACTTGTATTCTTCGCGCTAGACGATTGTCCTGCGGGTCTGTTAGAGGCGAAGCTTTGGAGGGACATAGATCGGACCTATGAAGATTCCGATGTAGCCGTTCTCGGCATCACTACGTCTCCAATTGACACCTACAAGATGACAATCTTCAAAAGAGGAAGACATATCGAGTTCCCGATACTTCTAGACCCGGCAGGAGAATACAAAGACACTTTTGGAATTACAAATACACCAACCAAAGTTTTGGTCGATAATCTTGGGAGGATCATAGACGCCAGTGCTTCAGGACAGTCACTAGTTGAGCATAAACTATATAAGGAGAAAATTGTCCGTTTACTCGAAATATTATGAATCTGAGTTAAGAATACTTACCCGAGTGAGAATGAGTTTCATGCGAAATTGCCATGCCCATTGGCCTATTCACAATATGCACACAGAAAGGAGGTGATACCTATGAGACGCTTTTATGCCTTCGGAGTGCTAGTAGCAACTGCGGTAGCGGCTGCGCTTGGCCTCAAAGTTACTGAGGCTCGTGCGCACGGTTGTGATGTTCCGGAGTGTCTAGAGCCGTGGTTATACACATTTAACTGCGGATCCGATATTTGCGGTAATAAAGATTTTACGCTTCGCTGTGGATACTGTATTCCCTGAGTTCTCTACTGAGACTTGAGACTTAGGCAAATGTAATTGAGGCCAATGGGCATGGCATACCTAACATACCTAAGAAAATATCACAAGGAGTTGAAAATGAGATCGTTGGTTTGTACTTTAGGAAGCCTTTGCTATTCCATCATTATTTTTTTCATTTCAGCCGGATATGGTTTCGCAGAGACTTCGCTTCCAGAAGATCATCTGTTCCAGCAACAACTTGCTATTGGAACAGATGATATAGACCAATCGAATTATAACTTCGGGAAGATTGGTGGTATTACTACGGATACGATAGGCAACATTTATGTTGGAGATAATGGCCTATATCGGATTCTGAAGTTTTCCTCTGGCGGTCAATTCCTTCACTCGTTTGGGACTGGGAATGGAGTTGAACCTGGAGAGTTTATGGATCTCAGAGGCATTGCAGTGGATGAGGACAATAATCTTTTTGTTGCGGATTTTAAGATGAATCGAATTACCGTTTTTCAGGAGGACGGCACTCTTTTAAGAACCATAGAAACATCTATGATGCCATATAGACTAATTATAGACAAAGAGGGAGCATTCTATGTGATAGGAATGCCATTGTCTTTCGAAGGTCCTTTGATTCATAAATATGATGCCTCCGGTCAATTCGTCCTAGCTTTTTGTGATCGTGAAGGGGTCCATGATTTGGCACTTCAGTCGGGGAATATGGGACGCATAGCGATTGATAGCGACCAACACATATACTACGCCTTACCCTATCCATACGAAATACGAAAATTCTCATCCGATGGCAAATTACTTGCTACCATCGAGCGTCCCGATGCGGGACTTGGACCTCCCGTAGAGGATGAAACGTCGCCTGGAATCAGCATGGGTTGTGCCTCAAAAGGGTTGGCTGTCTTACCGGATGGAAAAATTGCTAATGTATTCACCCGCCTTATAGACCGCCAGAGTAATGAGATGGAGTATTATTTTGATCTGTTCTCCCCGAAGGGGGATCTATTGTTGACGACATCTCTATCCGATCACATCGAGCATTATAGCAGAAGCTTGCATTTTCATGCCGACAAAGACGGGTATGTATATTTGGACCAGTTTGGTACTTATCCATCGATTGTGAAATTCGCTTTGAATTATTATCACGACTGAGTTTTTATTGTCCTCTTCTGTCAGGAGCTGGGCTGGGTATGCTACTCAGTTACTTAACGTTGGCACTGCGAAGCCTACTTTGCTACAAAATGCACTCGTCGATCAGTGTGTTTGGACTCGCGATCGGTTTTGCCTGCTTCATTATCGCGTTTGTCTTTATTGCACATGAGATGAGTTACGATGCCTTCCACGAGAACGCGGAGCGACTGTATCGAGTTAGAAGTGATAAGATCGAAAAACGGACGGGCATCCGGCATAGTTATGCTGCGATCTGGCACTCCATAGCCCCTTTATTGAAAAGTGATTTTCCAGAAATCGAAGATATTGTACGCGTCCGTCTCTTCTACGAACAGAGCTGGTCCGTTCACTATCAGGACAAGCACTTCTTGGAAGATCAGGTTTATTTTGCAGACCCGATGTTTTTTGATTTTTTCTCCTTTTCCTTGAAGGAAGGCGATGCCCAAACGGCGCTGGAGGCTCCCTACTCCATTGTGTTGACGGAACAGACCGCCTCGAAGTACTTCGGGAGCGACAATCCTGTGGGTAAAACCCTGCACATCGGCCTAGATAGTAATAGGACATACGAATACCTTGTTACGGGCGTGGTCCAGGATCTTCCGTCTAATACACACTTCAAATTTGATTTTGTCGCGTCGATAAAGGAATTCAAGCTCCGCAAGGGGTATGAGACCTATTGCCATACCTACATTCGATTGGCTGAAAATGCCTCGCCAGAGAGCTTGGAGAACAAATCTTCTGAGTTTTTGGAACGGTACTACAACATAAAAGAATGGGAATGGACGATGCAACTTTTTCTTCAATCTTTACAAGACATCCATCTCCATTCCCATTTCAAGTGGGAACTGAGTCCCAACCAAGATGTGCGATACCTGTATCTTTTGATGGGCATTGCACTGGTCATCTTGCTTATGGTGTGCATCAATTACGTAAACCTATCAACTTTTCGATTTACCCAACGGGCGAAAGAAGTGGGGCTGCGGAAAGCACTGGGCGGGGTGCAATCACAACTAGTTCAGCAGTTCTTGGGTGAAACGCTTCTTTTGACGTTCCTTGCGTTTCTGGTCAGTCTGGTGCTGGTACTGTATTCATGGCCTTATTTAAGTAGATTTTTTGCGGATGTAGAGATAGATACTTTTCGGCTTGCGATAGACTATGGCCCCTGGCTGATCGCTTCTATCGTGTGCATTGGTCTGATTGCTGGTTTGTATCCCGCCTTTTTCCTAGCCAAGTTCAACCCCGTGGATACCTTGGGGGGGCACACCCAAAGTGGGGCTACGGTCGGTTTCCTGAGAAAAACGCTGGTCATTTTCCAATTCGCGCTCTCCATCGTTCTCCTTATCACCACGCTTGCCTTGCGCCATCAGTTAGCATTTATGAGAAGTCAGGACTTGGGATTTGATCGGGAACAGGTGGTCGTAATTCCCGCGAAGACCTTCCAGCCAACGCGTATTGCCGAGTATTTGCAGGATCCGAGAATTTTGAACCTATCAGGTACTTTCGGGTCACCCGGTGTCTTGGATATGGAGGGCAGGTTTATTCCGGAGGGACAGGATAAGGTAAGTATAAATACTATTGATGTCGGTTATACCTATCTGGAAACCATGGGCTTGGAACTGGTTTCCTGAGAAAAACGCTGGTCATTTCCCAATTCGCGCTCTCCATCGTTCTCCTTATCACCACGCTTGCCTTGCACAATCAATTGGCATTCCTGAGAAGTCAGGACGTGGGGTTTGATCGGGAACAGATAGTCGTGATTCCCGCGAAGACCTTACAGCCAGCGAGCATTGCCGAGTATTTGCAGGATCCGAGGATTTTGAACCTATCCGGTACTTTCGGATCACCCGGTGTCTTGGATATAAGGGGCAGGTTTATTCCGGAAGAACAGGACGCCGTACGTATGAATACTATTGATGTTGGTTATACCTATCTGGAAACCATGGGTTTGGAGCTGATCGCCGGGCGCAATTTTTCAGCAGACTTCCCCTCGGATGAGCATGATGCCTTCATAATCAACGAATCGGCCGCTAAGTTCTTGGGATGGAAAAACCCGGTCGGTAAAAGCTTGGTCACCTCTAGGCCACAGCGTCGGTCCGCTTCAAGCAAGGTTATCGGCGCAGTCAAGGATTTTCACTACCAGTCTTTGCATCATTCTATCGAACCGCTGGTCATTGGTCTGCGGTGGAATATGCAGAACGTGCTTGCTATTAAACACCTTACGGTCAGAATCGACTCAAGAGACATATCGGGTGCCTTGGCGTTTCTCAAAGCCAAGACGCGCGAGTTCGTACCCGACGAACCCTTTCAATACTATTTCCTCGACGACGTTTTCGATCAATTCTACCGGGAAGAGGAGCGGATATTCCGTCTGATCGGCTTTTTCAGCGCCCTGTCGATTGGGATCATTTGCTTGGGTGTGTTGGGGCTGGCCTCCTTTTCGGTTGAGCAGCGCATGAAGGAAATCGGCATTCGCAAAGTGTTGGGGGCCTCTTCCTCGGGTCTGGTGTATTTGCTGATGAAACCCGTTTTGGTCTGGCTGGTCGTCGCCAATCTGCTTGCTTGGCCTGTCGCTTATATGACCAATCAAGCCTGGTTGCAGCATTTTGCGTATCGAAGCGATTCCGCTGGGTGGGCGTTTTTGCTGGGTAGTCTGATTCAGGCCCTGACTGTTATGATCACCATCGTTTTGCAAACCAGCAAAGCGGTGCAGATAAACCCGGTTCAGACACTCAAGAGCGAATAGTGGTTTATGGGAAGCCGTGCAAGAGCTATAACCGAGGAGGGCACTGAAGGCAACTCGACAGTCTCATAAAGCAGCCCGGCGGGGGTTTTAAGAACACCTTCTGAGAATTGGCTGATCGCATTATGCCGACACAACGGGAAAGTTCTGCCAATCGTCGCCGAATACTATACCAATTCCCCGATGTCCCGCCATCCCAAGACGATCCCGTGGGCGCGTTCTTGGCGCTCCTCGCCGCCGTAGATCAGATAGTAGTTCTGCTCCACCGGCAAGTCCGTTGCCAACTTTTTATAGTAGCGCAAACCCTTAAACTGGTCCGTCCCCAGCGTCGCACCCGCCTTGATTTCGACCACCTGCCGCCGGCCGCCCCGTTCGTAGAGCAAATCCAACTCGTTGCCGATGTTGTCGCGCCAGAAGTAGAGGTCTGGACGACGGCCCGCGTTGACGTGCTGCTTGATTACCTCGGCGATGACCCAATTCTCAAAAATCGCTCCGCGCAAATAGTGGGTGGCGAGTTGGTCGGCCGACTCCAGCCCCAAAAGCGAGCAAAGCAGGCCCGTGTCGTAGAAGTAGAGCTTGGGCGACTTGATGAGCCGCTTGGCAAAATTCTCGTGATGCGGATAGAGCAGGAAGGCGATATAACTGGCTTCCAATACCGAAATCCAAGCGCGCACCGTCTTGTAGTTGCCGAGGCCGCTCAAGTCGAGCAATTGGCCGACGCGACCGGCACAGACCCGCAAAAAGCGCTGGAAGGCGCTCAGGTCGCCGATATTGCGCAGGCTCCTCACGTCGCGTTCGACATAGGTCTGGATATAGGCCGGATAGTACAAGGGCGGGGGGACGCCGCGATCGTAGAGGACGGGATAGCCGCCTTTGAACAGGCTTTCGTCGAGGCTTAAATGAGTGCTAGCCGCAAGCTCCTGGTGGGAAAAGGGCAGCAGCGTGTGCGGGGCGACGCGCCCGGCCAGCGACTGGCTGACCTGCTCCAACAGCAGGAAATTCTGCGAGCCAGTGAGGACGAATTGGCCCATAGCACCGCGCTCGTCCACCAGCACCTGCAAATAGGAAAACAACGCCGGAACCTTCTGCGCCTCGTCGATGATCAGCCCCCGGTCCTCGTACTGCGCTAGGAAGCGCCGCGGATCTTCTTCGGCAGCTAAACGGTCGTCGAGTCGTTCGAGATTGACGTAGGCGTAGTCGGGGAAAACCTCGCGCACGAGCGTGATCTTGCCCGACTGACGCGGGCCGGAGACCGAGAGGATTGGATAGAATGGGGCCAGCTTTTTGAGCTGGGAGCTGAGCTGACGTTGAATGTACATTCTTTACAAAATAGGATCTGAAATCCTATTTTGCTAAGTACACGACACTAAGGTTTCCGCGAGGTGCGCGGGCAGCTTGCCCGTCAACAGGGGCTGAGGGGTCGTGTACTTAGCTATTTTGTAAAGAAATTGGAACACTCTATTCCGATTCCTCCAGCACCCCGTCGTAAGAACCGGTCAGTGCTTCGCCTTGGGCTCTGATTTCTTCCAAGCGGCGCGACAGACTGCGCACGATATCCGGGTGCTGGTCGTACAGATTCTGCCGCTCGGCAATGTCGTCTTTGAGGTTGAACAGTTCCCCAGGGAAATCGTGGTCGCTATAGCCCCGCTCCACCTTGAACCAGTCCGGCTCGCGGTTGTCGTCGCCGGAAGGAGCGTCAATAAAGACCCAGTCGTCTTGGCGCAGGGCAAAGCGGCCCGAACAACTGTGATGCACGGCTGAGCGGCGCACCGGCGCGTCAAGCTGGCCCTGCAACAGGGGCAATATGCTAATGCTGTCCTCGGCCGCTCCCTTGGGCAACTGAACCCCGGTCAACTCGGCGCAGGTGGCCATAAAATCGCCCAACAGAGCGAGCTGGCCGCAGACCGATCCAGCCGGCGCGACCCCGGGCCAGCGAGCGATAAAGGGTACGCGGTGGCCGCCCTCCCAAGTGTCGCGCTTAGCGCCGCGCAAATGGGCCATGCTGTAGTGGCCGAATTGGCGCACGTGCTCGTAGCAGCCGCCGGCCGCGGCCGGAATGCACTCGGGGCCGTTGTCGCTGGTGAAGATGAGCAGCGTGTCGTCGGTCAGCCCCTGCTCGTCGAGCGCGGCCACGATTTCCCCGACCACCCAATCAACTTCGCAAACGAAATCGCCGTACAGGCCCGCCCCACTGCGACCAATAAACGGTGGGTTGGGGACAATCGGCGTGTGCGGCGAGGTCAGCGGCAAATAAAGAAAGAAGGGGTCGGCGCCAGCTTCGGCGATGTAGGCGCGGGCGCGGCGGACGAATTCGGGGACCATGTCCGCCAATTTCCAGCCCGGCTTCATGGCCCCGGGCAGGCCGAACATCTCCTCGGGCTTTTGCGCGGTCGGGGCCGCGGCCAGCCGGTCCTGCTCAAACCAAGTGTAGGGCGGAAAATTCGGCACATCGACGCCAAAGTAGTAGTCAAAACCGCAGGCTAGGGGGCCGCCGCCGATGGGTTGGCTGTAGTCGATATTGCGCTCTAGGGCTTGGCGCTGCTCGCGGTTGAGGCGGCCGATGGGAGCGTCTCCGCAGGCTGGTTTGCCGTCCTTGGTCGCCCATTCCCAGCCGAGGTGCCACTTGCCGATGCAGGCGGTGCGGTAGCCCTGCTGGCGCAGCAGCTTGGCCGCGGTGAGGCGGTCGGGCTCGATCAAGGGCGGATCCCAAGGCCACAGGACGCTGCTTTTGAGCGGGGTGCGCCAGCAATAGCGGCCGGTGAGCAGGGCGTAGCGGCTGGGCGAGCAGACGCTGGAGGAAGCGTGCGCGTCGGTAAAGCGCATCCCCTCGCCGGCGAGGCGGTCGAGGTGGGGCGTGGGGATTTTGCAGCCGGGGTTGTTGCACCCCATATCGCCGTATCCCATGTCGTCGGCGAGGATGTAGATGATATTGGGTTTTTGCCGGGGCATGGCCGATCCTTTCTGTGGATGTTGGTTGGCGAGTCGAGTTCGAGTGCCAGTGCATTAGCCGCTGCTAGGACGAAGCCATCGCGCTTATAAGCAGCTTCGTTCACAACCAAGCATAGGCCCGACGCAGGGCCTCGGGTGCGCCGCTTTCGACGACATGGCCGTGGCCGACGATGAGGCGGTCGAAATCCCAAGCCAATATGTCGTTCAAAGACGCTTTCATGGCCGTCCGGTCCTTGATGAACAGCTTGAACAGCCGCGAGGGGGCGATTCGGTCGTACACGCCGTTGAGGCGCTGTAGGCATCGCTCGGTCCAAGAGCCGGCCTCGAGATTGAAGACCAGATCGGCGACGATCAAGCTGCGGCTGGCCGGGTGGAAAAAAACCGCTTCGTTGAGCCGGGGGATACCGCCGATTAAGGCATAGGGCAATTCCTCTTCCCACTCTTCGGCATCGCCGGCCCCCAGAACGCGGTCCACCGGCCAGTCGCCGTGCTCTTCGGCCAGACCCGGCACGGCGACCAAACGCGCCTCTGGGTAGCGGCCAAACCACGCCGGCAGGTACAAGTCGTGGAAACGGCTGGGGGCGACCAAGTACTCCACCGGCCCCAAAGATGCCAAGGCCGCCTCTATTGCCTCGTCTAGCTCCACTGGTGAGTGGACCCACAGACCGCCCGATTGCAGGCGCACCACAGTCATGCGGTGCCCGAGATTGAGTCCGATTATCCGCAGAGGCCCGCTCGCGGCCCATATATTTTGGCTCAAGACTGTCAACATATAGCCCTCTTTCTAGGTGGAAATCGTTACCGCTAGGCTGAATACCCGATCGACAGCGCCGTTCGGTCCGGGGGCACCGGGCGCGATGGCTACGCGATTGGGACGATCGCGAATTTGGTCTGCGAAAGTCAGTGCCATGTCCAGTGGGCTGGGCGGATCGAAGATGCGGCTGTGGGTAGCAATGCGGAGAAAGCTGGACACCACGAGGTCGGTCAGGCCGTAGGCCTGGGGACTGTGGATCAGTTCTTCCAGCCAAGCCCGATAAGCTGGGTGGTCGGGGATTTCCTCGCGGTGGGCGTAGAGCAGGACATTGACGTCAAGTAGGACCACCATCCCGCTCCATCAGGTCGAGGAGAGACGAAGTATCATCCAAATCGACGCCGGGTTGCACACCTCGCCCTTTGCAGGTCTTCAACGGGACGCGGGCCTGTGGCCGAATGGCCTCCGTGTGCGCTAGGGCTTCGCGCAGCGCATCCTCAATTACCGCCTTGAGTGTGCGCCCCGTCTGCGCCGCGCACTGCTTGGCCTCTGCCAGCAACTGATCATCCAACTGTATCGTCGTTTTCATACATAAAGACATACGATATATACATAAGGAATCTCTGATTAAGTTTTCTTTCGAGTTCTTTTTTGAGAGTCCATATTCTAAGAAAAAAGGCGATAACTCGCGATGACTCAACTCAGTTTTTCCGATGCCGCCTACACCTACAAGAAGAAGACCCCTCGCAAAGAACGCTTTCTGTCGGAGAGGAACGACCTGCTGCCGTGGGCCGACCTGCTCCAACCCATTGTGAGCAAGTACCCGAAACCCGGTAATGGCCGTCGTCCGATCCCGGCTGCGGTGATGGTACGGGTCTATTTCATGCAGCACTGGTATGGCTTGAGTGATCCAGCGCTGGAAGACAGCCTGTATGATGTCGAATCGATGCGCCGCTTTGCAGGCGTGCCCTTGGATAGCATTCCGGCTGAGACGACGATCTGCAAGTTCCGCCACTTCTTAGAAAAGCATTGTTTGACGGAAGCCCTGTTTCGATGCACCGCGCCGTATTTGTCGGAGCGGGGTATGCTACTCCGCGAAGGCACGATGGTGGATGCGACGATCCTTCACGCGCCGGCTTCGACGAAGAACCGGGACAAGGCACGAGACCCGCAGATGGGGCCTACGAAGAAGGGGACGACGTGGTATTTTGGCCTCAAAGCACATGGGGGCAGTGATCGTCAGGGGCGGGTGCACAGCGTCGTGGTGACCCCGGCGTCGGTGCATGATTGGGTGGTGATGGACGAGTGGTTACACGGCGAGGAACAGGTCATCTATGGCGCTAAAGCCTATGCCCGTGCCGAACGCAAAGCAGACGCCGAATCGGATGGTATGGAGGGGCGGGGGCTTCGTAAAGCCAGCCGAAGCCGGAAGCTGACGGGTGCCGATCGCTCGTTCAACCAAAAGAGCAACCGTGTCCGAGCCCGGGTTGAACATGCCTTTGGGGTCATCAAACACCTGTGGGGCTATCGCAAGGTGCGTTATCGAGGCTTGGCCAAGAACGCCGCCCAAGTCGTTACCTTGTTGGCGCGGGCCAATTTCTATCTGGCGCGTAGAGCATTGGCGACGAGGTAGGGAGCAGTCCGTCCCGAGCGCAGACCGGGACGAGGAACGGGGAGAAGCACGCCTGAAAATAGAGCCATGTTCCCACTTTATAAGCAAATATAACACTCAGAGGCTTCTGTTTTGTTAAAAAAGCTGACTTGACCAGAGGTTCCATAAATATGGCAAATCCCTTGGCAGAATAGATCAGCGAATTTTCCACTCAGCGGTTCGCTCGTTCACCGAGGGGACGTCAACCCCAAATTCTGGACACCTCCTATCCTAACGTTTTGATTTAGATTAAACCATCCAGCAGGAGGTGACCATGCAAGCAAATCTCGTGACGTTGATCCGAATATTCTTGGTGTTTTTGGTGATTGGGTTGTACAAAGTCAACACCATCGCCTGCGGTGTGGCGGTCTTGCTGACCATTGCCACCCTCTACATGGACGCGCTCGACGGTATCATTGCCCGCCGCCTCGGCATCGAATCCGATCTGGGCGCGATGTTCGACATCGCCGGGGATCGCATCGTAGAGAACGTCTTCTGGGTCTATTTTGCGTCGATCGGCATGGTCAGCTTCTGGGCTGCGGCCATCGTCGTCGCCCGGAGTTTCCTCATCGACTGGCTGCGGACGCTGGCCTTTGTAGATGCGGGCAAGACCCCATTCGGCAGTAAGACGATGATGCGCAGCCGATGGGCAAAGGCGCTCGTGAGCTCTCGCTTGAGTCGGGCGCTATACGGCTTTACCAAGGCGGTCGTGTTTGTCTATCTGGGCGCGGTGCTGCTGATTCAGTCCGCACAAGCCGAGTACGGTTGGTCGGTCGGGGTGTCCACGGAGTTGCTGCTGCTGGTCGGGCAGGCAATCGTCTGGTTGACGGTGGTGATGTGTCTAGTGCGGGGCGTCCCGGTGGTATGGGACAGTCAGGACGTTCTGTTTCGCAAAATGTTTCCCGGCTTGCTGCGAGATTAGCTAGTCCCGTGATAGCTGCGATATTCGATCTGGACGGGACCCTGCTGCCCGGTACCAGCGCTGAAAGGGAGTTCATCCGCTTCGCTCTGAAGACCGGCCAGCAGACTGTCCCACAGGCGGTTCGCGCATTCCTGTCTTGGGCCATCCGCATCCCTACCCGCGGCGTCCGATCCAACAAAACCCACTTCGGCGGCGTCGAGATGGAGCTGCTCGCGGAGATGGCCGAGACCTTCTGTCGCCAGCAACTAACGCGCCGAATTCCAGCTCGGGCCAAGCGGCTGATCGCAGCACATCGCGCCGCCGGGGATTGTCTCGGCATCGTGTCGGGAGCACCGCAGTTCCTGATCGCACCACTGCAGGACCTCCTCGATTTGGATTTCGTCGTTGGGACCAAGCTAGCCTATAATCAGGGACGCTTGACGGGCGACTTGGACGGCCTTCTTGTATCCGGGCCTGAGAAGGTACGCCAATCGGATGAAGTAGCGTACGCCCACGGATTCGACCTGCGCCAATCCACGGCCTACGGAAACGCCTTCGCTGATCGCTTCCTGCTGGCAGCGGTCGTTCGTCCCGTCGTTGTCAATCCAGACGGCCGGCTGGCGCTGCTGGCTCGCAAGAAGGGCTGGCCGATCTGTGTCTGCTCTTGAAGGATAACCCAAGGTCAGAGCAGATTCAATCCGAAATTAGGTGGCGGGGTTGATGAAGAAAAACCATTCAGGTATGCTTAGTAAACGATTCCGCTGTTAGAATATATCCTACTAGTAGTCATGAGTCGGCATTATAACACATCTCTCGAAAAGAGCAACCCATTTGCCTAAGTACACGACAGTAAAATGGGTTCATATTGTTGGGCGTGTTTAGGCTGCTCACGCACTTGGTGTATGATGTGTGTGAGTTGATCGAGTCCTCGTCGAAACAGACTTATGGCGGGTCGTCCGTGTTTTTTTAGGGGGATAGGTTTTCTTTGATGGAGTTGCTCGCCCAGCAGCAGGCCCCACAGCAGCGTCCATGCCAGCAGTCCTAGCAGCAAATGGATGCGTTGAGGATGGGTCAGGTGGGTATCTTCGAGATTAAATCCTCTCGATTTCAAACAAGCAAAGGTCGTCTCGATAGCCCAGCGCTGGCCATAGAGCGCCAGCACCTGTTGGAGGTCGGTTCGGTTGGTAATCAGCAGGATGCGTTCGCCGCGGGGGGGGCGGTGGCACACCAGATTCAGCGTCAGGCCATTATAGAGGGCCGTCTGTGGATAGTATCGGGTGGTGTTTCGGGGCATCCGTTCATTAAAGGTGGCCGCATAGCGCAACCGACCATCGTCGAGCGTAAGCGAGGTATGGCCGCTCAGGCGAATGACAAAATCGATGGGTTGCTCCAACAAAAAAGCAAACCAATCTCGACCGATAAACTCGCGGTCGGCGACTAAACAACAGGCGCTGGTATCCAGATAGGCCGCTACTTGGGTCAGCAGGTGTTTCCGTGCGTCGGTATGGGAGTTGCCCGGCTTTTGTAACGACTGATAGACCAACGGAATAGACTCTCCTTGATAGACCAAGCCGACACATAACAGATTCAGATCGGTGCGACCCCGCTTCCAATGGGTACGATCCATGACCAACACTTGCGGCTGACCGGGGCCCACTAACTTGGAGACGATCAACTGAGTAAACACGGCGGGGGAGAATCCGCTACTGAAAAACCGCTGCAGACGGCGATATTGACTGTCTATTTGCGCCATGCCAGGCAAACTACACGCCCGTTTTCTCAGATTGACCGAACGCACTTGCATCAGCGCACACATCAAGCCACTAAGCAGGTCCATGCGGTGGCGCGTGAGGGATACGGACCCTTGCATGAGGGCTTGCTTTAGCGTATGAATAAGCACGGTACAGCTCCTGTATTTAGGATTTAGATGCAATCTTGGCGATTACAAATAAACCTAAATCGGGGCTGTACCACAACTTACATTACTGTCGTGTACTTAGCCCATTTGCAATCATTGGTTTACAGAATAATTCTTAACGAGGGCTGATATGACCAATAAACTCAAAAATGCTTTCGACAAAATCTCAACTTTAAGCGAAAAAGAGCAGGACGCTATCGCGGAAGCTCTCCTAAGCGGTAGTAGATGATACTTGGGGTCCAGAGGACGATACGGACGAAGCCGAATGGGATGCCTTGGTGAGATCAAAAAAATCTCATACTTGGTTAGACAAAATGGTAAAGCAAGTTCGGCAGGATATTCAAGAAGGGAAGGTCTATGATTTTGATCCCAGCGACTTGAACATATCAAGTCCATGAGATCAAAGACTCACCCCGGCGTCCTGAAGGCTCGCACCTCCTTTTCACCGGCCTTTTCATGGGCCGGCGCGGTCAGTGCAACGACGAGCGCGGCCCCTACCATCCAGAGGAGCCGTAGGTGTGTACGGACGCGCTTGATCGCAGATGCGGTGTTCATAATCACCGCAAAGCCCTATCCATTCCTAATCAGGTAAACTGCAAGATCCCATACACCGACCTGTCGTAGAGATTCCTGCCACCGCCGCCAGACCATACTATAGTGGATTTTATTCCTTCCTCGGGGGTGTCGCAGTCTTCGATCTCGATGTCGAAAAGGATCTCTTGGCCCTCATCCGGTTCTAGGTCTAGTTCCACAAAGGGAAGTTTAGCGTACAGCCTGTACCCTCCTCTGCCCAACTCACACGTCACCTTTGACTCGGGGATGAATTCACAATCTCCAGTCTTCCTGTTTCGCTCCATGAATGCGGGATTAGGACCGCGCTCTGCGGTTGGGAACATAATGCAGACCTTGGGGTCTTCACGTACGTCGAATGAGGCAAAGTACACCCGCACACCGTCCCGTGACAGGTGGTCCCTCAACCTGTCGCCTTCCACGCATAGTACGACGTCGTCCTTTACTTCTATATCAAGGTGGAGATAATTTTCATCCCAAGCCACCCGGCAACAGGCACTTAGAGCCTATACGAAAATTGATTTTTTGTTGATACAAAGGTCTTGGCGACCTACGCTTTCCGTACCATTTGACCCTCAACCAAGAGGAAGAAAGCCATGGCCACCAAGACCGATTCGCCGGACACGATCTGGCATACCCCGGATGCCTTGTGGAATCTAATCGCCCCGATTCTGGGTCCGGAAAAACAACCCGGCACCGTCGGACGTCCGCCCACACCCCACCGTGTCCTTTTTGACGCCATGATCTTTGTGTTGCGCAGCGGCTGCCAATGGCAGGCCATTCCGCGGGCAGCCTATGCACCCGGCTCGACCGTCCACGGTCGGTTCCGCCAGTGGGTGAAACAAGGCGTGTTTCTCCGAGCTTGGCAGACGCTGCTACACTACTATGATAAGCAAGTGGGCATTGCTTGGAAATGGCAAGCCCTCGATGGGGTGATCACCAAAGCGCCGTTGGGCGGCGAAGCGACCGGTCCGTCGCCGGTCGATCGGGGTAAAAAGGGCACTAAACGGTCGGTGTTGACCGACCAGCGAGGCGCACCGCTGGCCGTGGAAGTAACCGCAGCCAATACGCATGACAAAACGGTAGCACTGGCGACGTTGGATGGCCTCGTCGTGGAAAGACCCAAGAAAGTCGTCTATCGGCTGCACCATCTGTGTCTGGACAAAGGCTATGACTACGCCGAGGTTATTGAAGGAGTCGAGGAACGCGACTATCACCTACACTTGGCGAAAAGTCAAGCCGACAAGGCCTCTATACCCGCGCAAAAGAAACATCCGGCTCGTCGATGGGTGGTTGAACGAACCCATGCTTGGCATAATCGATTCCGTCGTCTGTTGGTCCGATGGGAGAAAAAGAGTACCCATTACGAAGCATTCATTCAGGTCGCTTCGGTGCTTATCATTTTTCAAATCGTCGAACGGTTGACATGATTTCCGTATAGGCTCTAAGGTCGTTCTTGTCTTTCGGAGGGACTCCATTCTGAATATGCGTCCCAAAGGGTTGCCAGTCGGCTACATTACTCTCGGATATACGGATGAGACTATCCTCTTCTGTGCATGTCATAGTAGGGGATTGTCCTAAGAAGCGTTCTTAAAACTCATTTTGTGTTAGGCTTGTCTTGAAAGGACGTACCCATTGATTGACCTTTAGGTTTCCTCACAAAACCAGAAAGGTTGTCTATTAATGAGTACGTCCCGTCGAGAATATGCGACCGATTTGACCGATGCACCATGGCAGGTGCTTCAGCGGTGGCTGCCGACGCGTCGTTGGCGTCGCGGCGGTCCGGGTCGGCCGCCTTGTGCTGTGCGCTTGGTGATCAATGGTATCCTCTACCGCGCTAAAACCGGGTGCCCATGGCCTGTGTTGCCTTCGTCGTTTGGCTGTTGGCAGACGGTGTATGGCTACTTTACTCCGTGGCGGCGTCAAGGGCATTGGAAACGGATCATGGACACGCTGACGAAGCAGGATCGCCTTGAGCAGGGGCGTGTTTCGACCCCGTCGGCGGGTCTTGTCGACGCACAGAGTGTCAAGACGGCAACCCAAGGGAAAACAGTTGGATACGACCCGGGAAAGAAAATCAAAGGCCGCAAACGCCACCTGTTGGTCGATACCCAAGGCCCTGTCCTCGAATGCGTGGTGACCGCCGCTTCAACCTCGGATGCCGACGGCTTGAAAAGGCTGTTGAGTCGCTATTTTGCGCCGAAGGTGCAACGGCTTAAGAAGCTGTGGGTGGACGGCGGCTATCGCGGGGAAGCGCTCAAAGCATGGGTCGCCGGTTTGAAAAAGACCCACAAAATCGACTGGGAGGTCGTGCAAAAACAAGAGTCCGGCTTTCAGGTATTGCCGCGTCGCTGGGTCGTCGAACGGACGTTTGCTTGGTTATCCAATTATCGAATCCATGCCAAAGACTACGAAGTCTTGCCTTGCAACAGTGAGGCGTTTATCCACATTACCATGATGCATCTGCTGCTCAAACGACTCGCTAACCGAAAGGGGTTTTGAGACAGCTTCTTAGCCTGCTCGTCCAACACATAAAGCCCCTCACCGAGTATATGCATCCTCCGTAAGGGGCCGGAAATAGTTCCCCAAGTACGCTTGAACCCTTCCAGATCGAGCAAGTTGCCCATCTTGTCCCATTGCCTGACACCGTATCGCTCAGCAAGTTCCTCCTTAGACCAGAGCAAAAGCTCCACACTATTTCCTACATTTTGACTCCCACCCTTCCTAAATCCTGCGAAATCAATCGGTGTTCTGTAGTGCCGGCCAAAAACCGTGACAGAATTGTACTCTGATCTGGGAGCCATAGCAATTATCCCCATAAGCCTTTTTAAAACTCGCGTTGGACCATAAAAGAGTGATAACCTAACTAGGTCGAAAATATCGACTAGTCCACGACGTCAAACTTCACTAAGCCTTCTTGTGTATCTCGAATAGTATCTATGGTGGTTTCTCCACACTCTACCCAAGCGTGTGGCCTCAAGCTCAACCCTTCAACACCAATAACCATCTTGGCAGAGAAGCCTCTCCTTTTTAACATCGAGCAGATTGCAAACGATCTCGGCAAACACAAAGCACGCCATGGAAGGATCAAGCACGCTATTTGAACGGCATCTCTACACGATTGAAACACGTCGGTCTGATCAAAATCGGACTGGGGCACTCGAGATAGTCGGGTCACCTTGAGACTGTGACTATACATAGAGTCGAATTCCAACACACGACTCATGAGCCCTACGTACAACAGAGTCAGGAAAGCCTCTGCTGCTACCAAGTGCAACGGTAATTTCCTAAGATGCCGTCTTAAAACCTGTTGTGGCCTAGCTAAGCCTTGGAAGGAAATATTCATTAGGCAACCTTTGAATTTCACCAAACAGTCCGCTCCAGTTAGTGCATATTCCACTTACTTCTCAACGACTTGGGCTCCAGCGTAACGGGCCGACTGGACATTGAAGAACTCAGCATAGATTCCACTCGCGCCAATTAGATCTTCGTGTTTTCCTTGCTCAACTATTCTTCCGTTGTCTAGAACGATGATACGCGTAGCAACCTGCACAGTGCTCAGTCTGTGTGAAACTATGAGGCACGTTCGATCTTTCGTCACATCCTCCATCAGTCTTAGTAGTCTCTCCTCTGCCTCTACATCCATTGCTGCACTGGGCTCATCCATAACCAGCAAACCCGCTTGGCTCTTGAATAGAGCCCTAGCAAGGGCAATATGCTGCCACTGCCCTACAGACAAATCCACTCCGCCAATTTCCCGCCCTACTACTTGCTCATTCCCACCACTTAAATCTTTCGAGATTGCATCGACACCCGATTTGGCAAGTACTTTCTGCAAGAGCTCGGAATCTCCTTTTCGGTCTATATCACCAAGTTCAACATTTTCTCTAATTGTCCCGTCGTACCTAGCGAAGTCCTGAAACATGGCAGAGACAATTCCACGCCGCATTGCGGCATCGTCAAAAGTCTTCCCCTCTATAGATAACAGCACATCTCCTCGACTATGCGGCAACAAGCCACAGATAATTTTCACTAGAGTCGTCTTGCCAGCACCGTTTCTTCCGACCAAGGCTATCCGTTCACCTTTTTTTATTTCTAAATCAACCATCTGCAAGGCATCTTTATTTGTGCCAGGGTATCGATAGCACACATTCCTTAGTTGTAGGAGCGTATTTACTGAACTCCCTCTGCTTGTTGTTGGAGTGAAAATAGGTTCCTTGTCCTCACTCAGTTCCATGAAATCGAAAAAATCACTAACAAAGAAGGAACTCCTGAACACTTGGACCACCGCATGGCCGAGCCCTCGTATTGCCTCTCTAAGCTGAACGGTTCCAGCAAGTCCAAGAGCAACTGAACTCAGATTTATCACGCCTTGAACGGCAAGCCAGACTACGTACATGTAAACAGCCGCTGCCGCTACCATGGCGGGTAAATCCCAGAACAGAACGCTCCTATTCTTGCTCAGAAATAGATGTCTCCGTCTATCATAGCATTCCTGCCAAAGAGACTCATACTTATCTAGCCAATGATCTTTATAGCCAAACACCCGTAGTTCCTTCGCGTAATCACGACTACTAAGCACCTTTGAGTAGTAATTTAACTTACGACGGTCGGAGCTCTGATGTTTGAACAGATGATGTCCATCTACTATGTAGAGCATTTGACAAATCAGAAATGGCACGGAAACCAGAATAAGTAGCGGGCTTATCCAAATACTAATTGTCGCGACTACAAGAGCCGTCGATATGACTCTAACTAACATTGAAATAGACGAAAAGAAAAGTATCGACGTATACTCAGGCCATTCCTGTGCACGTTGTGAGGCCTCTATCTTGTTGTAAAATCGTGGATCCTCATATTGATGATATGGGAGCCGACTCGCCTTCTCCGCTACTCGTTTTCTGGCAATATGCGTGGCTCGCTCCCCTAATATCCCTGTCATTGGTCTCCAGAGCACTTCTGCCATTGAAGCAACTCCCCATATCAACACTTGTAGACATACTAAGGGGCCCACGCGTTCCAGATCCCATCCACTAGTTACGAGAGCCGCGGCCTCGTCAATTATCAGCTTCATCACCCAAAGAGACACCGCACCGGCTGCACCATCATAGACGATTAGTGCCAATGCTAACACCAAGTATGAGCTTCCTGCCTCTCGATACATCTTCAAAACGAGAGGAAGGCGCAAGACGAGGTTCTTTATACCGCTGTAAAATTCTAAGGTACGGACTTGCCAAGACATAGGTAAAAAGTCCTTCTTAGCTCGATTGCATCCCCCAAGGTATTTTTATGAGGCAGTATTGTTTCAGCGAGGCGGTCTGAGGCGGTCTGGACTTTCTAGATCACCACGGTTTAGAGTTGTACCGCTACCTCACGCGAAAGGCACGTTGAGAATAGCCTAGGCCTCCTTAAAGAATTCGTCCTTTCCGCCAACCGTCTCACTCCCGGCCGATGTTCCGCCCTTGGTGAGTTCGTCAACTTTTCCATACTCGATCACTCGAGGTTTTTCGTACTTTAGGGTTTCGTTAGTTTTCATAAGCTATATCTGCTTTCTGTGGCTTACTCTAACGAAAGGATCCAGATTCGCCTCAGACCTCCTGTAACTGCAACTGATTGTCCTCATCAAAATGAAAATAAGTCCGTATTATCCGATAACCATTTGTCCATGCTTAAATAGCACAGGGCCGTTCGACACGATTTTTCGCACCCGTAAAATGCACGCTCCAGACCGGCTCTATAAATCTGCCGGTCAGCGATACCTAGCCTTACAAGTATTGAGTTCATCCAAAGATGTTCTACTCTGATCCACTCCTTGCGAAAAGCAAGGGACAAGGACTCAAAATTGCCACCTTTGCTTCTCCTGTTTAGAACCCGTTCCGGAAGAACATCTCGTAGAGCTAGCCTTTGTAACCCGCGCGTATCTAGTCCGTTTACTCGCATACCTGGCGGCAGAGATAAACAGCGTCTCACTAGAAAACTATCGAAGAATGGATGCCGGGATACCACCCCGAGGTCGCTTGTTTCACCTGTGAAGTTACGTATCTCTCTAAACAAGGCATCTGCAATAATCGCTGACTCAAGATATGGCATTTCTGAAACCATCGACCACTGTGTGCGAAGCAAGCGTCTGGCATGTTGATCATCCTGCATATCAGTAAGCCAATTTACAGAACTAAGTGTCAGCATGCCCGGACGAAATGGCTTTATTAGATACTTCCAGACTCCCCGAATCAAGGGTTCATTTTTGCGCTCACACCACATCCTTAAGTGCGATGCTGTTTGCTTCACGTGGCCATTTCGTATTAAGTCACGCAGGCCCCATGGTCGAGCACAGAACAATTGGTCCCCTCCTAATCCGGTCAACAGAAGATCAACACCGTTATCTTGGCATATTGATCGGACCTTCTCGGTTGCTGCTTCCTGAAGAGTGCTGATGCTTGGTTCTGGTAGACGAAGAGATTCGTCCAGTGGTTCCTTTAAATGCCATGCGTCACCTACATCAATTTCAAAGCACTCAACCCCTACTTTCCTCACTATTTCCCTAGCATAATCCAATTCATTGCAACCTACGACATCATTTCGATAAGTCGTCAATGCACATAAGCCATGTCTTCCACTTCCTTTGCTTTGCAAGGCTGCAAGCGCAAGAATTGCCGATGAGTCTAGCCCCCCACTCAACGAAACACATGGTCGCTCCGCTACAACGGTTCGGATTCTAACAGCTCGACCTAAGTCTGAGAGCATTTTCCTTGATAGATCTTTGGGATTAGTCGGCAATATACAGTCTGCTTCTTTCCATACGCTAATTGTCTTTGTCCTCACTGACCGGGACACCACTTCAAGGGCTGTGCCAGGTACTAAGGCTTTTATCCCTTCAAATGGAGTAAGTTGATACGAACTTGGTGCTTGTTTCGGGAGCACTGTGCTCAAGTAGGCAAGGACGTACGTATAGTTTAGATTCAATTCTATTCCTGGAAGAAACGTCATTGCACATATATCTGTGGAAATGAATAGATAGCCATTTAATTCTGTATAGTAGATCGGGCGGACACCGCGGAAATCTATACTAACCCATACACGTTCATCACGAGGAGCCACAACCATCAGACAAAACTCACCGACAAGGGTGCTAAATACTAGCTCTGGACACCAACTACGAGGCACGTGAATCTCGTCCGCTGAAACTTGGCTGCACTCCTTTTCCGATTCGGCAACTCTGAACGCAGGATCAGAAAGAACAACAAACGGCTCCGTTCTTGCTGGAGTCTTTGTCGATTTCGACACCGAATATGCTAACCACGCGTCGTTTCCCAATCCACTTGGCACAATAGCAACATCACCACCTTGACTTCTCACCCATCCCTGTGCTGAATCCGAAATACGATTCGCAGACAGAGAAATACATATACAAAGCGTATTGCTAGTTCTAGGCCTTCTCATTGACTATTAATCCTAAATTAACGAGTTCTTGCAAAAACTCCTGTGCATCCTGTCTTACCAGAGACCGTGGTTGCTCATAGATATCGGCCACTTGGTCGAGTGCATCCCACCTCTTGTTTTTTGCTACAATGTTCTTCCAAATCTTTGCTGCTACTCCTTCTAGGCCAAAGTATTTTCCGGAATTGCAATCCAGAATGACCAAACCCTCTTCATTTTCTGCTACGTAGACGCCCTCAGCTATCCTATAGCTCATGACTAGTTCCCACCTTTCTTAGAGAGTTCTCTAGCTGGTTTAGGCCTAAAGTACTTTAACCAACCGCGTTCAAACATAGCTTTGCATACCACCAATTTCAAAGCAGATGGAACCTCCCCTGGAAGATTCTTAATTAAAGTAGGAGTCTTACTTCGCACCATGTGCTCAACAAGTCTAATTGAGTCCCTTGGCAGACGAAGGAGAGTATTAGCTGATGTAACTAAGCCCTCTCCTTTCACGACTAACTGTTCACCACAGTTATCGTCAAATGATAATCTTATACCACTCTCTATTACTATGCAGCCCTCCAATGACATAAAAGAGGCCGTTTCAATATCGAGATCAAATCTATTCTTCGGGCAATTATGCCATGTTGTCCGACCTTTAGCAATAAGCCTTATCGCTTCGATCATTTTATTAACCGACTCAATATCATTTCTAACAAGATCCATCAATTTGTCACAAATACAAACGTTCTCCTCGCCGATCGAAGACGCAAGAATCGCCAAGGGAGTAGATAAGATTGATGCTCCTTCACGATGAGATAATCTCATCTGTCTTACCAAGACTTCTAACGTCAGTGCCTTGAATCCTACAGTTAAATGTACGGATGGTTCTCTTCCCGCTCTGGCTTGATGCTTAGCACCTTTGGGAATATATAATGCGTCTCCCACTCCAAGCTCCTTTTCAATCACTGCTGAAATATGAGCATCTATAGGCTCGACTACCCAGTTTTTTGATCCCTCGCACTGAATTGCAAACACATCATAATTATCTTTATGGGCATGTAAAGTTTGTTTTCCGTTGGGGGTCATATAACAATTAATGTTTGCATTCCCCAGAAGATGATTTTCAAGTGAACTTCGCATCACAGACAATACTGGAACCAAGCGATCCAATCCTCGAATGACTACGGACTTTCCTCTTTGAAATGCATCTAGAGCTGCCCTAGCGTTGCAATTCGCATCAACTTCTAGTCGTCTTTCACTAAGAACCTCTACATGGTTGTTGGGATCTGAACCTATGGCCCAGATCAACTTTGTAATCTCCTCATACATGAACTTTAACGCGTCTGGCCCTTGCTGGTCAGGAAACCATCCGCATCGGCATGAGCACGGCAGCGTGGTGGTCCGCCCCCGCCTCAAAGTGAAGGGGTGCCTTACCATGGTCGAGATATATCCGTATCTCCTCCGCCGCGTCTTTCAGAGCCTCCACAATCGCTTTGAGGAAGTCGTGATTGAGGCCGGCGCGGAACGATCCGCCATCCTCGATATTTGTCACATCGGCAGGGCAACTCACGGAGTACTCCCAGTCCGGTAGCTCGTCGCCGAGCAGGTCGTCCGCGTCTTCTCGGGTCCGACTGAACCCTTGATCCCGCGTCGTGCGCAGTGCCAGTTTCCCCTCTGCGCTCGACACTCGCATCTCTACGCTAGGCACGTACTCCCAGCCACTTTTCACCAGTTCGTGGCGGTCTCTGAGGAACGGCTCGATCTCCTCCACGCAGGCCATCAGGTGCTCGCTGTGCACGACCACCAAGATCGGACCGGGGGTGCCGACGGCCTCTTGGTACTTGAGGTACGGTCCGGGAATTGCAGGGAACGTCACCCTGCGGCCGTCCGAGGTCTGCAACGTGGCAGATTCCTCTTCGAGAATCAGCATTGCCGAGTCCGTCTCCGGGATCATTTCAGGGTGCAGCGAATCGAGAATCACCGGGACCGGCAGCGACGCCAGACCCTTACTCAACCAGTTGAGCAGCCGCGAGCCATCGGTTGCGACAATCCTGCCGCCGGCGTCGAGACAGACGCAGTGCATAATGGGCCGCTTGGGATCGTCGCTTGTGAAGCGAGCTACGCGGCGCAGTCCGGCCAGATCGTCCAGGCCGAGTTCGAATGTCTGGGAAGTGCTGGATTCCGCCATCGCCACGATCTCCTTTTGCAGGCGTTTCCGGGCCTTTTGCAGACGGCTCTTTACCACTCCGGTTTGGAGGTGCAGCAAGTTTGCGGTCTGCTGATATGAATAGCCCTTGAGGTAGTGGTGGACGATCACGTCGCGGTGGGGGTCACTCAACCGTCCTATCGCCTTCCGCACGAGTGCCCTGATCTCTTGCTTCTCCTGCTCGGGCGGTGCCGCGAGGTCGAGCTGATCCAGAAGATTGAGTTGCGTGAGGCGGTGCCGCTGCCACATGCGCGCTTTGTTGTCCGCAATCGAACACAGCCAAGCACCGAACCGCTCGGGAGAGCGCAGCCTTGCTAGCTGCTGGTACGCGGCCATGAACGCCTCCTGCAGGATGTCCTCTGCCGCCTCTTGCGAGCCCAGCCTGCGGGTGAGTCGCGCCAGTAGCCACGGCGAATGTTCCTCAACGAGCAGACCAAACGCCGTAGCGTCGCCAGCGGCCGCCTTCTGCACACAATTTTCCCCATTCCGTTCCATGTCACCCTTATACTTATAGTTGCTTCGAGGCGACAAAGGTATCCCCAGCGGGACAAAATTCATCCTACTCCCGCACGAACTGCGGCCGGCCGCAGCCGTCGTTGACCACGTAGCTGCGCGCTGGAATCGCCGCTTGGTCGGGAATGACTAAATCGAGCGGCGAATCATTCTCAATGACCGTGCCAGCCCCCACGCGCACCCCGGCCCCCAATTTAATCGCTCCAGGCCGCACGGCCCCCGCCCTAATGGTGCCGATAGATACTGACACGCCGATCCGGCAATCCGGGCCAATCGCGACGATGCCGTTGATTTCGGTGTTGGCCCCAATCGCCGTGCGGTCGCCCACCTGCACCGGGCCGAAAAGCCCGGCATCCGTGCCGATAAACACGTAGTCGCCAATGGCCGGATGGCGTTGCTGCACTTTGCCGCTGAGGCCGCCCAAAGTACACGGATAAATGTGGCATCCGCTGCCGATGATACCCGTCTGTCCGGTGGTTATGCCGCGATGGGGATGGTCGAGGAAGTTGGCGTCGCCAATTTGCGTTTCGGGATGGATATCCGCCTGATAGTAGCGGCCCCCCAACTCGGCAATGGCCCGCGGCAGCAAGGGCACTGGCCGCCGCATCAGCCCGGATTCCTCCTCCACCGAGCCGGAGCGCGTTAGGGCGTGGGCAATGTCGTGATAGAACAGCACCCGCCACCCCGGATAGGTGCTCATCACAAGCTGCATCTGGTAGTCGAAAATGAAGTCGCACTCCAGCGCGGCGAGGAAGCGGCGATAGTGGTCAAAGTCGCGGCGGCGAATGGTCTCGTCCAAAGCGGCCCGGAAGTCAATCGCGAGCAGTTGCTCCTGAGTCAGCCCACAATTGTCGAGCAAATAGGCGTCCCAAACGGCCGGATCCCTAAGCGCGGCAAAGCGATTCCAGCGGGCGCGCACCTTGTAAGCGGGCAACTCCCACAGCAAACAGAAGGTGTTCATCAGGGCCTTCTCTTCAGTGCCTTCGCGCTCGCCGGCTGCCGAAAGCGACTGGGCGATCATCGCGTAGAGCTGATCGGCAATCTCGCCAATGGCCTCGTCGAGCGACTGCTTTTGCTGCCCCGGCCCCAAGGCATTGTGCGATCCAGGGGCGACGCATTCGAGCAAGTTGCCCAAAACCGTTTCCAGCAGGTCGCGATTGACAAACCCGCGCCCCGAGCGCTCCGAGAGAATGTCCCGGTCAACCGCGTCGATGCGGAGCGCGGCGACCTCCTCTGCGGTGTAGATCGGCACCAGCCGCTCTAACAGCCGCTCTAGCAACGCCCACTTGCGGCGTTGATACGAAGTGTCGAAAAGCGTGGAATTGCTCATCATTTGCTCCCCATTTTGCCTCCGCATAACTTTTAAGGAAACTTACGGAACGCCCGCCGGGTTGCAACCCGGCTTCACTCTTGCGGGGAAAAACCATGCACCCATTTGAATCGCTGGTAGTACGCGAAGGCGCAGTTGGCATCCACTGGTTTGGCCAGAGCACATTTGGCCTCAAGGACGCACCGGGGACCATCGTCCAAGTCGATCCCTACTACCCCCGCGAGCGGCCGGCCGAGCGCTTCATCCACGCCCGGCCCCCGCTCCACGAGGCATCGCTGCACACGGATTTTGTGCTCCTGACCCACGACCACGGCGACCACACGTGCCCAGAGTCCATTGCACGCATTGCCGCTGCCTATCCAGCCGTGCAGCTCGTCGGCCCGGCCGAGAGCATCCAGCGCGTCCGCCGCGCGGGCATTGCGGCCGCAGCAACGACAGTTGCCGCTGGGGACGCAGCCAAGCTGGGCACTATGACGGCCCACGCAGTGTACGCCAAACCCCCGGAGGGCCTGCCCAGCGACGCCATCGCTCCCCCCGATGTGACTCACCTCGGCTACGTGGTGGAGGCCGGCGGCGTGCGCGTGTACCTCTCCGGCGACCCGGTCAACACGTTTGCCGAGCACGAAGCACTACTCGCGCCCATCCGCGCCCTCGCGCCCGACATCGGGCTGCTGACCAATCACCCCAGCGAAGGGGAATTTCCCTTCTTTGCCGGCTCGGCCAAGATGGCCTCGGCGCTCGGCCTCAAGGCCGCTGTACCGGCCCATTACGCCTGCTTTGTCGCTCGCAATTACGATCCCCAAGAATGGGCGGCCGCGCTCGCCGGGGTCGAGCCGCTGATCATCCCGTACAATCAATCCACCGTCTATTCGCCCCGCTAGCCCACCGGGGCCGAGTGTGTTGATTTTCTCGCCTTCATTTATTATTATGGCACACCAATCAACGCGCCGGAGATTTCTGGCATTCACCTCAAACGCAAGGAGTACAGATATGCGGCGATTCACAATCGCAGGCGTTTTTAGCCTCGCCCTCGTGGGGGCGGCGAACGCTCAGTTTTTCGATCCGCCCGCTCTAGCGGATCGCAATGGCAGTCAGGGTTTTTGGTTTTACATGCTCGAAGTCCCCGATCCCGCTGCCATCACCATCGACGGATTTGGCGACGACTGGGGTTGGTTTGACCCTGAGTACACCTTGACTATGGACGAGTGGCGCGACGAAGGCGACCGCCCGGCCCCAGACCGCGACGACCTGTTCATCACCACTTTCATGGGTTGGAAGGGCGGCGACGACAACCGCTGGTACTGCTTCTTGGAAGCGGTTGACGACGTGCTGGCGCACGCCGGCACGAACGTCGCTCGCTGGGATGGCGACATGCTGCAGGTCGGCCTCGATCCGCAGGATCACGGCCGCGAGCGCAGCCCGGCTTCGGGCTACACTATGGAGTGGCTGATGGCACCGGGCGACCTCAGCCCGCCGACCAACGTCGCTTTCCGCTACACCGAGCAAGAGGCGTGGGCCGAGTACGGGGAATCGCCGTGGATTGAAATGGCCGTGCGCGTCGATCCGCCCGAAGCTTGGGCCGCCGACTTGTGGGCTGAGGGCGGCACCACGTACTACGAGTGGAGCGTCAAGGTCCTCGCCTTCCAAGACGACGCCGGCCCGTCGGCGAGTGAAGTGTGGCAGCTAGACGCAGTGGCCGGTGAAGATGGCGCGGGCCTGCCTTTCGCCATGTGGTACGAAGACGGCGAAGGCCCGGATTCGAGTTTCTCGCCCAGTGAAGACGGCACCCCGGGCGGCCGCAACGACTGGACCACCCGCGGACCCGAAGCCTCGGCTCGGCAGTACTACTCCATTGCCAAGCTGCTGCGAGTTGGCGAGTACGCCAGCCCCACGGCAGTCGAATCATCGACCTGGGGCAAGATCAAGGACTCGTTCTAAGCAGCAAGGCCGACCGGCCGATCTAAACGTAGGGGCGGTTCGCGAACCGCCCCTACATTTTTTAGGGGGTTGTACCGTGTACAAACGGCTCTGGGCCTGGTCCTTACTGCTAACCCTGCTGGCGGGGGCTTGCGGCCGCTACTTTCACACGCCGCTTCAGCCAGCCAGCCACCAAGCCGAGGGCATGCTCGTCAACGACGACGGGTCTATCACCTACGCCCTCGACCGCCTGTCGATTGAGCTCAAGCCCATGACGGACGCGGAATTAAACCGCCTCGCCCCCGGGCCAGACCTGTCCGACAACCCCTACACCTTTGGCGCGTGGACGGCCCCGGGCGACGAGTGGACGCCGCCGCGATTTACCGTCTTTCGCCTCAAGGTCAACAACTATCAATTTCCCAAAGTCAAGATCGACCCGCTCAACGCGCACATTACCGCGGCCAACACCCGCCAGTACGCGGCCCTGAGCTACGCCCAATTATACCAGTATTTTCGCTCGTATTGGCTGGGCCGCACCGGACAAGGGCGCAAGACCTTTCAAGCCCGCACGGACGCGCTCAAGCGCACCCTATACAGCGGGGCCTTGGTCTTCAGCGGCAGCGAAGAACAGGGGTATTTGGTCTTTCCCGTCCTCGACGACGATGTGCGGGCGATCCAAGTACACATCGAGAACATCGTCTTGCGCTTCGACTATGCAGACGCCCCCCTAGAGGCGATTGACCTGAGCTTCTCCTTCCAGCGCGACACCCTGCAAGGGTATGACCCCTCGGCCGCGGTGCGGATCAACTGATGACCGCGCCTGCGCCCAGATCCCTCGTCGGCACCTTCTTGGCGGTGCTTGGGGGGCTAGCGCCAAGCGATGCCCAAGTTGAGGTGTGGCACATCGGCAAGGGGGGGCTTTCGTGGGTCTCACAGGCCGAGACCCAAGTCGGTGCGCTGGACGTCGACGGTGCCCTGCAACCCTTGCAGCTACAGGCCGGAGAAAACCTCATCAAGCTGCTCCGCGCTTCGGGTCAACGCTTTCTCAACGGCCAACCCCGCGACTTCACCCTCGGCGGCCAGCCGCGGGCGTGGTCCAACGACGGCTTCTTCAACCAAGTCGCCGGCCCCCTCGACCTGATCGACGGCGAGCCGACTACCTCCTCGTCGGGCGTGTTCAAGACCGCCCAGAGCCAAGCTGGGGCGACATTCTTCTGGGATTTGGGTGCGCCCTTCCCGGTCAACCGCATTCGCTTCTTTCCCGCTCCCGACGACGACGCCTTTGTCAAAGCCTTTGAACTGCGGGTCAACGACGGCGAAAACTTCAACGACATCAATCGGCCGCAATACGAACTCTTGCGGCGGGTAGAAGTCAACCGCGAATCCACCGTAGATATCGAATTTGCCCCCTTGCAGGGCCGCTTCCTCCAGCTACTCGTGCTGTCGAAGACAGTGTTCAACATTGCGGAGTTTGAAATCTACGGGCAGGGCTTTGTGCCGGTCGCCAGCTACGAGTCGGCTCTGCACTCCTTTGGCGGCCCGGTCAACTACGGCCGCTTGCGCGTCCACGCCACCCAGCTTGGAGCGGCCGCGAGCGCGAGCATTCAGATGCGCACCGGAGCCGACGACAGCCCGCTGGCGTACTTTCGCCGCGACCGCGACACAGGTCGTCAAGAAGAGGTGCCGGCCGCCGAATACAATACCAGCCTGCCGCGGCGCGCCCTGTTCCGCCAAGACCCAATTACTGGCGAGCTATTAGAGGAGCTGGACCGGGCCGACTATCTCAATCTGCCGGTTGAGGAGCAAGGACCGGTGCGCGATTTCTTCAAGGGCGACATCCGCGACGACGTCGACAACTGGAGCGCGTGGTCGCCGAGCATACCCATCACGGGCACGGGCACAATCGAAGTGCCCATCGGGCTGCCCAGCCCGCGGGAATTCATGCAGTTCCGCATCCTCTTTGATGGCGACGCTGAAAACGCCGTGCGCATCGACACCTTTCAGGTGGAGTTTTCGCCTCAATTGGTCAGCGAGGCCATCGGCGAAGTGGCCCTTGCCAGCGATCCCTTTCCCGCCAGCGGCCTGCTCGAAGTGGAAGGGGGCATCGACACGACCTTTACTTACGACATCCGCACCGAGTTCGCCGCTGGCGTGGCCGGGTATCGCGGCGTCCGCATCGAGGCGTTTCCACCGCCGGTATTCGAGCGCCTGCAAATGGGCGAGCCCCTCGCGACCGTAGCAGACGTTGCCTGGGCGGCAACCGAGAGCGGTTTCGACGTTTTCTTTGCGCCCGTCGCCGCCGACCACAACCAGCCCCTGCGCATCACCTTCCGCCTGCGGCCACTGGTACACAATACCCCGATCAATGCCTATCTCCTCGGCGCGGAGAGCGTCCCGCCGCATCCCATCGCCCCGGGCAATGCCAGCGAATTAGCAGGCACGAACGCGACCAACGCCTTTGCGACGCAGGCACAGCCCGAGCTGCAACTAGCGCTTTCAACGGCCGTCATCTCGCCCAATGGGGACGGCCGCAACGATGCGGTCGCCATTGACCTCGTGTTGTCCCAGTTCGCTGCGGATACGGCAGTGGCGGTTGAGATTTTCGACCTCGGCGGACGCCGGGTGCGGCAGCTAGTCTCCGAGTTGCGGCCGGCTGGATTTTACTCCGAAAGCTGGGACGGCCGCGACGAACCGGGCGGCTTGGTGCCCCCGGGCCTGTACCTCTGCCGCGTCGGCGTGGAGGCCGACTTCGCTGCGTTTGCCGCCGTAGAGCCGATAGGGGTGGCCTATTGACCGCTTTGCACAACATGCAGTGGCTGGTGCTGGTCCTCGCCATCAGCAGCTCGGTGGCGGCGCAGACGCCCTCGGCTTGGGTCGTAGGAGGCGCGAGTGGCGAGCCTTGGGCCGATGCCGCAGAGCACTGGATCGCCCTCGACGACACCGTGCGCTCTGCGGCGATTCAGCCGCGGGCGATTCCCCGCGGCCACACGGTTACGCGCCAACTCGTGCGCACCGGCATTGCCACGACTCAGCGCAACCTCTTTGGCTATCGCTGGAGTTTGCACAAGGGGCCGCGCCAGATCGAGGCCGACACCTTAGAGGTCGGGTGGCACCCGCGCCTGTGGCTGGGGGGCGGGGCCAACGCCCTCGCCCCAGAGGTCATGCGCGGGCTGGTCGATGGCGACGAACTAACCGCGGGCTATACCCACAGAGCGCGGGCCGATGGCCGCCCCAACAGCGCGCAGTTCATCACGCTCGACTTGGGCGTACCCGTGCCCGTTGACAGCATTGTGTTCTTTCCGCCGCAGACCGGGCTGACCAGCGACAACCAGCGGCAGCGCGAGCTGTTCGCCCGCGCCTATGAAGTCAGCCGGACCAACGTGCCGGTCGAATGGCTGATTTTTGAGGACGAGACCGCGTCGACCGGGTCGGCGGGATACCATCCCCTCGACGAGATTCTCGCCAGCACCTTTGCCAACAACACGAGCGTCGTCTCCCTCGCAACCGAGCTGCGCTTTACCCGCTTTCTCCGCTTTAAGTTCGGGGAGGTCTCCACCACGACCTTGCTGGCCGAAATCGAAATTTTTGGTCGCGGCTACCCCCAAGAGGCCCGCTACATCTCCGCGCCCCATTCCTTCGGTCAAGCCGTGAGCTTGGGGCGGGTTGCGTGGCAATTCACCCGCTATCGCCAACTGCCTTCCGGCGCGATCACCCCGGATCCCACCGCACCGGTGCGGCTGAACTTGCAGACCCGCGCTGGCTTCGACCCCGACCCCAAGACGTACTTCATCTTCGACGACCTCGGCCGGCTGGTGGAGGTAGATGAGAAGACCTATTTCGACTCGCCGCGGGTGGTAGAGCGGTTTTCCGAGGGGATCGCTGGCTTCCGCGCCAAGCGCGACGACGACGTGGAAAACTGGAACAACTGGTCGGTCGCGTACCAAGGGTCGGGCGACGAGATCCGCTCCTCAGACGGGGCCGAGTTCCTCCAGTTTCGCTTTACCATCACCACCGAAGACCCGCTGACTTTTGGCGTGCTCGACAGCTTGGCCTTTGAGGTCTCGCCGCTGTTGGCCGACCGCGCACTGGCGGAGATTGTCCTCGACGGACGCGCCGGCGCGGGCGGTGCCGTAGAGGTGCCCCTCGGGGTCGTCCAGCGCTTTGCCTATCACATTCGCACCGAGGCCGGCAACCGCGCCGGGTTCAACGGCATTGAGTTAGAGGTTCCTCCGGCCACCCGCTTTCTCGACCTGACCATCGACGACCAGCCGGCGACCGAGGGCGTGGATTTCTCCCTCGCCACCAGCGACGGGCGTTTGCGCTTCACCTTTCCTTCGGCATTCCAAGAAGACAAGGCGTTTCGCGTGCGCTTTCAAGGCGCGGTCTTCCAGCCATCAGTTTTTTTAGCCAGCCGCCTTTTTAGTACCTCGGCGGCTGGCTTGCCCCAGTCCATTGAAGCTGGAGACGCCCACGCCGACGTGGCCAGCAATAGCATCCAAGTCGTCTCCAGCGACGCGGCCCTCGGCATTCTCGGGGCGATAGGGCTATCTGCGCCCGTGGTCACGCCCAACGGCGATGGGGCCAACGAGCAGGTCGCCATTGGCTTTGATTTGTTCGGCGTTGCTGGGGGCGCGTTGCGGGTGGAGGTGCGCGACCTGAGCGGCCGTCGCTGCGCCGCGATCTTGGACGCGCAGGCTGCGGCCGGGCCGTACGCGCTGCAGTGGGATGCGCGGGACGAGCGGGGGAAACTCGTGCCCGTAGGGCTATACCTAATCCGCGTTGAGGTCGCAGTCGATCGCGGAACTTTTGCCCGCATGGAAGCGGTCGGGGTCGCATACTGAGGGAGATGCCATGAAAACTTTACCGCTAGCAGTTGCTTCCCTCCTGCTCGCGGCCGCGGCGAGCGGCCAGAACCTGCGCTTTGCCGGGTCCGACTTTGCTTCTTGGGCCTATCCGCCGGGGCTAGTCGAGGTCTTGCCGCAGGGCATTCAAGTGAAGCACTTTGAGCAGCGGTTCAACGCGGTGGCCAACGCCCGCGAGTTTTCCGCCAAGGCCATTGGCGAATACGGGCAGCGCTTCGCGCGCACGCCGTCCAACCAGCAGCAGGCCGACCTAGCCGGCGACCAAGACCCAAACACTTGGTGGCAACCCGACCCGGACACCCCGGTGCAGTCGTGGTGGCTGGAGATAGATTTGGGGCGCACCGTGGTGGCCGACAAGGTGCGCGTCCGCTTTCCCAACCGCGAGGGGGCCAAGCCCTTTAACTTTTTCTCGCTGTACGTCAGTCCGGGCATTCCGGTTTTCGGCGGCCGGGCCAAGCGCATCGTCTATCGCCGGCTGGGCCGGCCGGTCAACAACAACACCGAGTCGCTAGTTGAGTTCGGCCTCGCGACGACCGGCCTCTCTTCGGCCACGGGCGAGCACCTGAGCGCGAGCGAGGTCCTCGACTTCGACATCGTGCGCTTCGTGCGCTTTGAAGCGGCCGGCGCAACGCCCGATGCCGCGCTCGCCGAAATAGAGGTGGACGGCATTGGCTTCAACCTCTCCTCCATGGTGCAGACCGAGGATCGCGCCGAGCACTGGGGAGGACGGACGTGGACGTCCAAGGACCGCGACTGCGAGGGCTGCGGCAAGGGCAGCGGGGCCGAGGCCCTCATCGACCAAGACGTGGGATTTCGCGGGTGGAATATCGAGGCCTCAGACAAGGGCAACTGGCGCGATTCGGGCGTCTGGTCCGTCGTCGATTTTGGCAACGTCTTCCGCGTCGATCGCCTCATCTGGCTGCCAATTGTGTCGGGTAAAGGCCCTTTCCTCTACGGCTTCCAGCGCGACAAGCAGGGCAGTTGGCCCGACTTCGATTTCTTCGTCTCCGACGGCACTCCGAGCAACAGCGCCGACCCGGTCGTCGAAGGCCCCTTCCACTACGAATTGCTGTCGTCCGTGGCCAACTCCGGCCGCTATTTGTTCGACTTCGAGTTCGAGCCGCGCGCGCTGCGGCTGTTGTTGTGGCGTGTGACCCGGCCGCAGCAGTTCCACCGCGCCGTCCAACTCTTCGTCTTCCACAGCGAGGGCTATCCCGCGCAAGTCGAGCTGGAGTCCGAGGATATTTTCCTCGGCGGCGCTCGCAGCATGCGCTTCGTCGAATGGGACGCCGACCTGCCGCCCGGCACCCGCATCGAAGTGGAAACCCAGACTGGAAATGGCTTCCAGACCATCAAGCGCTACTTCCTCGCCAACGGCAAGGAAGTGACCAAACAAGCCTACGAGGCCGCCAAGTCCCGCAACCGCGGCGACATCGTCGAGGAACAGGTGCGCGACGACACCTGGAGCGCGTATAGCCAACCCCATCGGTTCTCCGGGCAGGCGTTTCTCTCGCCATCGCCGCGGCAGTGGCTGCGGGCGCGGGTGCGGCTCATCAGCGACGATCCCGCGGCCTTCCCCACCCTGCGAGCACTCGAGTTTGTGGCCAATGCGCCGGTCATCACGGCTGGGCTGACCGGCCGCGTCTTTCCCCGCGAAGCCGCCATGGACGCATTGCAGGCGTTTCGCTATACCATCGCGCCGGTGGCCTTCAACAGCCGAGACCCCGGGTTTGACCGCGCCCTCATCCTGCTCCCGCCCGGCCGCGGCCGCGATGCCGCATTCATCAGCGCATCCGTGGGGGGTGCCGAGGTCGCGGCCACTGGCCTGTTGCGCGGGGATTCGCTCGTGGTGGAGCTGCCGCCGCCGCTGGTGCGGCGGGATTCGCTCGCCATCGCCTTTTCCACGCGCCTGTCCCACAGCCCTACGGTCTTCAGCGCATTCGTCTTCAACTCGGCCAACGGCGATAACCTCCAAGGCGTCGTCCCGGCCGAGTTCGGCGCCGACTTGGTCTTCGTGCCCGAGGCGGTCGCTGGCGGCTCCTTGATCCGCAACGTCGAGCACACCCGCTCGCTAACCCCCAACGGCGATGGCGCAAACGACCACTGCGAACTGCAATTCACCGTGGTAAAGACCGAGCAAGCACCGCGAGTACAGGTCTTTACCCTAGCTGGTCGGCCCGTAGTCCAGCTCGCCAGCCAAGGCTTGCCCGGGCGGCGCGTTCGCTACGTCTGGGACGGACAAAGCGCCGGCCGCGCGGTGCCGCCCGGCATCTACGTCCTGCGCATTGCCATAGAAGCAGACGCCCGCGCCGATCGCGTTTACAGGCTTGTGCATGTTGCTTATTAAGGTATCTGCGAAGGACGAGAAAACACGCGAGCGGTTATTGGACGACAAATGATGCCTTATCGAATTACAAATGAAACAACACGCGATAAATCACATCTCCTTCAGTATTTTCGCGAGCGTGGAGGGGAAAAGCTGTCTGAGCTTCAACGAGAATTAGGAAGTGAAAATTATAAGGATATTGCAGGTAAAATAAATAAAGCATTGAGCGATATTTTACAGTCGTTTCTGGAAGTCGTCACAAGTACGGCGGAAGCGGAAAAATGGACTAGTGAAGACAGGTTGCGTTGCGTTCTCACCTCTACCTACTGTGCCCAAGTTGCAATGATCGATTTGCGAAATCGAGTTTGGCCCTACGAATATATGGCATTCTCTCGCAGAGTTGGTGAACTATGGGAGCGTTTTGTTCGCATTCCATTTTCTTATTCTGTAAAGACCGTCAAGCCATTCGCGCCTCCTCTCTTTTCAGAGGTTAGGTCAAATCTGCGAAAAGAGATTGAGGAGTACATCGCCGTTCTTGAGCTCGCACTCGACCGAAAAGCGGAACTTCTTGAATACTACAAAAAGGTTTGGATTTTAGTCGATTCAGGAGAAATCAATCTCCAGCTTGATTTCCATGCCGAGATTGATGGGAAAAAGGTGAATATTGATTTCAAGAGTGGTTTTGGATCAAATGAGAAGGGAAATACAAATAGGTTGTTAATGGTCGCAACTATCTATCGAAATATCGGGGATGATTACGAGAATGTTCTTCTCGTCCGAGCACGAGAAAACCAAAACAATCACTATTTTCAGATATTGAAGGGTTCTGGAGTATGGGAAGCTTACTGTGGCGAAGATGCCTATAGTAAGGTTAGTGATTATACCGGATTTGACCTGCGTGATTGGGTCACTATCAATATTAATTGGGCAGAGGATTTGCTTCCCGATACTACGAATTATTTTACGATCAATAACCTGTTGGGATATTTAGAATGGTAGTTCGAGAAAAGCATAAAGATCCATACCGAGCGTTTTTCACCGCTGACGAGATATTAGGTGGATATATGGCCAGCCTTTTGTATTTGGTTGAAAATGATACCGTATTTGAACCGGCTGCCGGTGACGGGCACCTAATCGAAGCGATTCAGAAGGTAAACTCCCATTTGTGTATAACTGCGTATGAACTTCATCCCAATCAGATTTCCAACTTACGCAAGAAGTTCTCTAAAGACCCTACGGTGCATGTGGTCAAAGGAGATACCTTACTTTGTCCAGATCTCGATATGCGCGAGAACTTTGGACCGCGCTTCAGCAAAATTATTGCAAATCCGCCATACGGAGGTTGGCAAGAGTACGAGCGTAGAGCTGATTTGAAGAAGCGTTTCCGAGGTTTCTACGTCCGCGAGACTTATACTCTTTTTCTTCTCAGATGTTTGCGTTTATTAGCAGAAGATGGAACGCTGGTTTTTATCGTGCCAAATACATTCCTCTATCTCCACCTCCACGCACCTTTGAGAGAGTATATTATCAGAGAATTTTCTATTGAAACGATAGATGTATTCAAGTCTTCTTTATTTCCGGGTATTTCCTTTGGATATGCTGACCTTTGTATAATTTCAATCTCCCGTAAGAAGGCCAAATCACATCACTCTTTCCGGCTCAGGATAGTTGATGAAATAAACGAATTTGCCTCGCCTCTTGATCGCGAACCGAACTCTGCTTTCATTTTACAAAAAGATGTGCTGAGAACGTACAATTACGCGATCCCTGTTTCTCCCGGACATGTCATTCTAGAAGAATCATCTGAGGAAAAATTAACAATGTCTGATATCGCTCACTGCGCGACGGGTTTTTACTCGGGTAACGACAAATACTTTTTGAGACGGGCTTCTACTTTGGTCTCGCGGTCCCGCGGTTATCAGATTGCCGATCCGAACTTGATCGAGAGTCATCCTGAAGGTGTTCCTAACATTTTGAACGGGCTTACTGGAAACCGCACTTTTATACCTATCCTCAAGGGTGGAGGCTATCAATTTTTGAAGCCAACTATGTGGTTTGTGAACTGGAGTGAACGCTGTGTTGCTCATTACAAATCGGATCGGAAAGCAAGATTTCAGAATTCCTCGTATTACTTTAAAAGAGGAATTGGTTTCCCGATGGTCACTTCTACGAAACCAACGGCATCACTTATTCAAGAATCACTATTTGACCAATCGATCGTCGGCATTTTTCCAAAGAAAATCAAACTGGAATTTCTGTTAGCCTATTGCAATTCTAATCCCTTTTGGGCTTGTCTAAAAACTATCAATCCTTCCGCAAACAACTCCGCAAAATATATTTTGCGGACGCCCGTAGTTCGTCCGGAACCCGACGAGGAAGAAGCGATTGCAAGACGGACTGGCGAATTACTCGATCTGCTCAAGACCGGAAAAAAGAGGACAGAAACGCTACAGTCTGAGATTCTGGCCTCCATTTACAAGTACATAAAAAGGAAAGAGGCGAACAAGACTCTGGATCCAACTGTCCTCCGCGCTGTGGCTCAACTTTGATGTTGGTCAGAACAGCAAACTGGTGCATAGGGTGGGTTTGCAATCTCCCCTACAAATCTCATTTCCATCACGCAACCCGATCAAAGAAAGCCATTCCGTGAGACTTCGCATTCTCCTCCTAACTCGCTTATTAAGAGGGAGCGCACCGTGAGACGTCGAATTTTCGCACTGCTAATTTTTCCATTCGCCTATACGCCGCCGCAAGAGGCGAGCGCCCAACGCGCCACCGGGTACGACAACCCCTATTACGCAACGGGCACTGAAGTTTCTCCGGCGACCCTCGTGCCCTCGGTGCGCAAGTGGTATCTGCCGCAGCGGCTGTACTCGCTGTACGATTGGCGGCAAGAGCAATACTCCAACTACGCCCGCGACCACTACGAGCGCTACACCGAGGTCTTCTTGGAAGGCTCGCCGTTCTACGACGTGTACGGCGATTACATCACGCAGGGCTGGCTGGTGTACGACTGGACCGAAGACTACCCAGAAGACAACGGCAGCATCATCACCAAAAATCCGCGCTTTCGTTCGTGGTTCAACAACCTGCTCGTATCGTCGAGCCATTCCGGGCAGTTCCACTCGGCCCTGATGGTCGGCGACGGCATCCGCACGACCCTGACCCCCCTGACGTTTTCCAAGCCGCGCTTCGACGGCATTCAGTGGGACCTTATGACCGACAAGTACGCCCTGACCATGCTGTCGTCGCGGGTCAGCAACACCGGGGAAATTGCCGCCAGCGAAGTCGGGGGCGGCGTCCAGGCCAATACCTTCACCGCCCTGATGGCCGCCAAGGGGCGGGTGCAGGTCGGGGATTTTGCCGCCCTCGGCGCGACCTTTGTCAATGCGGCGCATCGCAATTCCAACCTGCCTTTTGGCGACAACTCGCTCAGCGGCCTGCTCAGCGGCCCCATGAACGCGGACTTTGTGCGCTCCATCGTGGTGCGCATTTCCGACGATTCGCCCGAAGATGGCGAGGGCGGCGCACTATTGTCGCGCTGGCGCATCTTCATCGACGGCGTCGAACACTCCAGAGACATCGTCCCGGTGGTCGAGGGCGGCATTCGCCGCGGCGGCGCGATTGTGGCCAGCGGCACGGACGTCATCACCCTGACGTACAACATCGAGGACTTCTCCCCGAGCACGGACGACGCCATCGACGATTTCCGCGAGATCGAGCGCATTGAGATCGGCCTCGTGCTGGCCAACGACTACAAGGTCGAAGTGACCTCCAACAAGCAGACCAACAACCTCGGCACCCCCGTATTCCTGCCGGTGTTGCGCGCGGCCGGCAATGTCAAGGACGGCTCAAATCAGGCCTTTCACCGCTTCAGCTACGGCCTGCCCACCGGGACCCGCATGTTGGGCTTCGACCTCGCCATTGCCGACCTGCAAGGCTTTGACTTGCGCGGCGAGTTCGTCCGCAACTTTCAGTACCGCCGCTTTCCCAACGAGAATATGGCCAAGGACCAGACGCTGGCGACCAACGAGGCCCAAGCCCTGTACGCGACCGCCCAGCAAAGCAACTATCCCTATACGTTTTTCGCCGAGGTGTTCAGCATTGACGCGGATTACTCCACCCGCGCCTTCATCCCCAATGCCGAGGGGCAGGTGTTTTACGACAACGAGCAGCGGCACCTGTACGAATTCGTCGATGACAACGACGATCAGGACGAGCTGCCGGATTGGACGCGGCGCACGTTTGGCAGCCGCGTCAACACGCGGCAGGGGCAGCAGTTGCTGACCGACGCCGCAGTCTTCCCGGGCATTGACGAGGACAACGACGACATTTCGGATTTCAATCGGAACTTCAATACCCAGCCCGACTACGCCGAGCCGTTTCTGCGCTTTGACGTGGATCCGCCGGAGTTTTTGTTCGGCATGGACATGAACAGCAACGGCGTCATCGACCGCTTTGAGGACGACGGAGAAGCCGATTACCCCTACAAGCTAGGCCGCCGGGGATTCAATACCTATGCGGCCGTCGAGCTCTTGCCGCGCACGACTGTCATGGTCGGCTATCTCGACCAGCGCCTGCTAGAGACGGCGCGGGAAAACCAAGCCGCTTACCTGCTCCTGACCGCGAAAAAGGAGTTTCCCGCAAGGGACTTCAGCGCGTGGCTGATTGCCAATCCGCGCAAGGTTCGAGACGACATTCCCGACGACGTGCTGTTGTGGCGCGACCTGCCCGGCACGCGCGGCCGCTCGGTTTTCACGCGCGACCTCCTGCCCGCACGCGACGCGTTCGTCAACACCACGTACCTCGAAGTACACTACGACCGCTACCTGCCCTTGACGGCCAAGGTCAAACACGAATTCTATCGGCAATTGGGCGATCAGAAAGGCGAGTTGCGCGACCAGAGCTTCTGGGGCATGGTGGTCAAAGGCGAGTACTCCACCCACATTCGCGGCTGGGCCGTGGTGCCCAAGTGGAAACAACTTTACAACAGCCGGGTGCCGGCCCAGCGCAGTGCGCTCAAAATCCGCGAGTTAACGGAAATTTTCTCCCTGCAAGCCGTGCGCCGCATCAACCGCAACATGCGCTTCATCGCCGGGGCCGAGTGCGAGCTGTTCAACAATCTCCGCCCCGCGCCCGACCCTCTGCCCTCGGGCTACCTCCTCGACGGCACGACGTGGGTGCTCGCTGGCCAAGTCGCCAACGACTCCGCGTACTTGGGTTACGCCCTGACGGCAAATGTCGGTGCGCGCTGGATTCGCCGAGACCTCGACGGGTCGCCAGCTTCGTCCGAGCTGTTGTCCTTTATCACAGTGTACGCGGGCTTGGGTACGGACCGCTAGCTTCAAGCAACTTTCCACATCAATGTGATTGGCGAAAGGAACTGATATGCTCGACAACGTAATCGTCCGTCTCGTGATCCATTATGTCGCTACATTCATTTTTTTTCTCGGCCTTTGGCAGTTGTTTCCAGATATATCCATTTATATGGCCGAAGAACAGGCCCGTTCCCGAGCAACTGTTTTGTCGTCCCAGCAATTTGCAACAGATCCGAGACAGACCATTGAAGAAAGTAGTATTTTCCATCCCAAAACGTTTGTGCCGGTTTCGATATCCCTGCTGTTTTCGTTTCTCTTTGCCCTGCCTGTTACTTGGGTGTACCGCTGGACGCGGCCGCGCAAGAAATACGACCAAGCCTTTGCCCATACCCTCCTCGTCGTGCCCATTGCGATTGCCCTCGTGGTGTTCTTAGTCAAGGGCAGTCTCGCGCTCGCCTTCAGTCTCGCGGGCATTGTCGCCGCGGTCCGCTTCCGCACGTCATTGAACGACCCCATGGATGCTACCTACATGTTTATCGTCATTGGCATCGGGCTATCGGCCGGGGTCCAGCTTGGTTCAGTGGCCGTTCTGGCATCAGTGGCTTTTAATGCCGTTGCGCTGGCCATCTGGCGCATGAACTACGGCGCACAGCCTGCCACACTATCCGGGTTTCGGCTGGTGCGTCCGGCCAAAGAGCGGTCGTTGCCCACGTCGGCAAAGGCGAGTAAGGCTACTGCCAAGCTCCGCGTCCACACAGCGCAAGTTGAGGCGGCCCAGCAGGCTGCTGTTGCGCTCTTGGCAACTTATGCCAAGCAGTGGCAGCAGGTGGGGATTGTCCAACAGGAAGACGGCCCGACGATCATTGAGTTTGATGTGCGGCTGAAGAAATCCACGGATCCGACCGCCTTTATCAGGCAGCTTGAAGAAGGCGCAGAAAGCCATATCAGCACCGTGGAGCTAAAAGAATTGTGAGTACCGCGAGCCATAAGCTCCTGTTGGGATTTTTGGGCTTCAGCGTTTTGATTTTTGCCGCGGCCGCGCTCGTGCGGGAGGACGCGACCTATGCTGCGGACCATTCAGCCAGCCTCACCTTCCCCCTCGCGAGTTACGACCTCAAAAAACCAGCGCGGCGTTTTAAGCTGCCCAAGCAGTGGCGGGAGATTTCCGGCTTGACCGTGCTCGCAGAGAACCGAATCCTCGCGCACGATGACGAAAGGGGCGTGGTATGCGAGATCGATTATCGCGCTGGGACGATTGTAAAGGCGTTCGCACTCAGCGATCGGCGCAATCCGGTCGCCGACGATTTTGAAGGCATTGCGGCGGCGGAAGGCCGCCTGTACCTCGTCTCGAGTGCCGGGCGATTATACGAGTTTGGCGAAGGGGCCGACCAAGAAACCGTTCTCTACAATCTGTACACAACCGGCATTGGACGAGACCACGAAATAGAGGGACTCGCCTACGACCCGGACCAACGGGTGCTGTTGCTGGTCAGCAAAAACCCTAGGAATCCTCAGTTAGCCGACCACATAGCGATATACCGCTGGTCCCTCGATACCAAGCAGCTCGTCGAAGATGGCCGCATCCTCATACCGGTCGCCGAGCTTGCACACCGCATTGACCGCAAACAATTCCAACCTTCGGGCATTGAGCGACACCCGCTCTCGGGAAACTACTTTGTCGTCGCCGCCCGCCAGCGCGCCATTGCCGAGATTACCCCGCAGGGACAGGTCCTCGCCGTCGCCAAGTTGGCGGCCGATCGACATCCACAGGCCGAGGGCATCGCGTTTACTGCCGACAATACCCTAATCATATCCGACGAAGGGGCGAACAAGCGTGCGACCCTGACTTTTTACCCGGTTGCAAAGGGCCGGTAATTGCGACTCCGACCGGACACCGGACGGCAGCCGGAATTTTGCGACCACCCGGCGTTGCGGTGACGTGAACTGCACAAAAAAAGCGGGGTGCCGGCGCGGTTTTGGGCAAGGGATCGCTCTGCTTTTGGCCCTCGCCGTGGTCGTCGCCGGTTGCCAAGCCGGGCGGCTGCCGGGGGCAAACTACGGCGCCGGCGAGGAGCCGTACATCCGGCCGGACCTCCCAGCAGAAGCGGTCGCAGTCGGCGGGCAAGTCGCGTATCGCGTCATCTTGGTCGGCGACACCGGGGAGCCGCTTGCGGGCGATCCCACCTTAGCCGCAATCGGGCGCTGGGCGGTTCCGCGGGAGCGGGCCGCGGTCGTGTTGCTGGGGGACAACCTCTACCCGTCGGGGCTTGCAGCCGATGACCGCGCCCGGGGTGAAGCCATTTTGCGCCAGCAGCTTGCGGCCACCTCGGCGCTGCGGATTTTCGTGCCGGGCAACCACGATTGGGGATCTTCACCACAAGACTGGACGGGAGCGCGCGTCGTCGCCCAGCAGGAGTTCGTGCTTGCGTGGCCGGAGGGCGATGTGGACTTCCTGCCCCGCGATGGATGCGCCGGCCCGGCCGTGCGCGAGTTGCTCAAGCCTATGGACGGGCTGGAGCGGGGGGTTGCGGTCGTCGCTATTGACTGGATGCCTTGGTTCTCCTCGGTCGCCGACACCAGTAGGTGCCCGGACGGGGATTTCGCGGCGCGGCTTGACGCGGCCTTTGCGGCCCTAAAGAGGCATTTCGTGGTCGTGGTGAGCCACTTTCCGCTGCGCTCGGGCGGTACTCACGCTGGCTTTAGCCGCGGCTTCATCATCGACCGCATCATCGACTTCTATCACCTGCTGCGCCCGCGGCCGCCCCTCGATCTGGACCATCCGCAATACAGGGTCCGCGCCCAGCAGGTCCAAGACGCGCTCGCCAAGCATCGTCCCCTCGTCTATGCGGCCGGGCACGATCACAGCTTACAGCTTTTCGCGGCCGATGAAGTTGCGCGGATGCACATCGTCAGCGGGGCGGGTTCGGCCGGCAAAGTGTCGCCCGTGACGGCCGTGGCCGGGACGATTTTCGCCCACGCCGTCCCCGGCTTCGCCGTACTCGATTTCGCAACCCACGACGGAGTTGACATCCCGATCGTGCGCATCGTGCAAACCGGGCGGGAAGCGCCCGTGTTCCAGATGCGCCTTCCGTAGAGCCGGCCGGTCGCCCCTACAGGTGGATGACAGTACCCACTAAAACATAAGCCCGGTGCGCAGGTACGCGCCGGTCAGGTCCTCGCCGTCCATCACCGCCGCGCTCAACGTCGCCACGCGCTTGAGAAACGAAACCCAAAGCCCGCCGCCGGTGCCAATGTGCCAGCCATCGGCCTCCTCCAAGTCGGCGTCAAAAAATACCCGCCCCGCATCCACGGCCGCGAATGCGCCAAGTTCACCCGGAACCGGGAACCGGATTCGGGTCAGCCGCACCCGCAGTTCGCCGTTCCCGTAGAGGGCGGACTCGCCGGCGAAGCGGTCCTCGTGGAAGCCCCGTAGGTCGTCGGGGCCGCCGAGCGCGGCGGCTTCGTGGAACGGGAACGCGCCGCGGACGGTTTTGCCGCCCACGCGCAGGGCGAGGGTGGGGAGGGTGGGCAAACCGGCTGACAGATACGCAGAGGCGTCGCCAGCAACGTGGCCAAAGGTCGATTCGACGTCCCACAGCGTTGGGTAGAGTTCGCCGCTGAGCCTGAACCGCACGCCCCGCCGGGCATGGCCCGGATTGTCGCGGGCGTCGTACACGAGTTCCCCGCCGACGCCGACCTGCCCGAAGGCCCCCGTCCCGTATAGCGGCGTCTCATAGGTGGCGATGAACTTCCCCTTGTTGTCGCGCAAAGGGGTGTCTGTAACCTTGAGGAGCGGCCCGCCGGTCACAGTCCACGTCCCCCGCGATGAAGAGAGCGCGGGCGCAAAGAGGAACTGCGCCTGCTCCACCTCGTAAAACGACTCGGCGTGCGGGACCGCAACGTCGTTGCCAAAGCCGTTGAAGCGAATCGCGTTGATGCCAGAGTATTCCATCTGCAGCAGACCGTCTAGGTCCCACAGCAGATGTCGAAACGTCCCGGAATAAGCAACCAAGGGCTTCGCTCCGGCGCTGGCGGCGACTCCGAGGCCGAGCGCGTGTTGCGACCTATACGGGTTCTTCCGATAGCCACGGCGTATCCGGGTGTAGAACAGCCCGGCGTAGGCACCGAGGTCCGGGCTGTAGCTGACGACCGGCAGCGCAACCGTCTCCCGGCCCCAATCGACGACGTACCTGTCGGTGACTGCACCCGTGGGCGCCGGGCGCTTGTACGGCCGCTCGTCAATCAGGGCGGCGCGCACGTCGAAGCGGTTTTTGCCGCGTGCGTCGTAAAATCGCGTCATCCGCCGGCCAGCCCGCGACCGGTTGGCGTAGGCGTCGTCGCCGCCGCCGCCATCCACGTGGACCCTGATCTTGGCCCACTCCCCGAGGACGGCGATCTGATCGTCCCCGCCGCGTAGGTAGATCCTAACTTCCTCGGTCTCGTGGGGATACAGGGTGCGGCGGAAGTGCGGGGCGCTTTGCGTCCCGGCCAAGCGGATGCGAACCTCCAACGCGCCGTCCCCCCGGTGTTCCAGTTCGAGGTATTCGTCCTCGTCCGTCGCCTTGATCTCGACCTCTTCGCTGATCAGCGCGTAGTACCGCGCCGCAAACTCGTCGAGCTGGTCGCGACGCGCCTTCAGCGCCCGGGTGAGAAAATCTCCCACCTGCTCGTAGTACGGGTCCGGCAACCGCCGGACGGCGTCGTCAATCACCGGGTCCGGCAGCTCGGCCTGCACCGCGGCAACCACCGAGTCCCACGCGCTCCACTCCAGCTCGGCCAGCAGCTCGCGGTCGATCTCCCAGCCGTTGCGGGGGAGTCCTCGGTGGTCCGGGTACTGCTCTTGAAAGCGGACGTACTTGGGCTCGATCCGGCGCACCAGCTTCATAAGCAGGCCATCGAAATCGATGAAGGCTTGGTCCCGGTCTTCGGGGATGGGCAACCACGTGTAGCAATCTCCGGCCGGAAACCGCGCCCAACGCCACTGGCCCGAGTGCCGGTCCTTGTCGTTGACGAGAAAATCGACGAGCCGCGCCTTGAGATAGGCGCGTGCATCCACCCGTTCGCAGGGCGTCTTTTCGAGGTGCTGGTACACCTTTTCCGTGCCGCTCACCTTGCGGGATCCGGCAAATCCCGGCTCGTCGCCGGCCGCTTCGGACGGATGTTCCTGCAAGGTGCCGATCAGCCCGGCGAACTCTTGGCGATACGCTCCCAAGCGCGGATCGTCGGGGATCACCACTAGCTGATGCGGCGCATGCAGGATTCCGGTCGCCTCCATCAGCGCATCCACCACCAGCGCCCCGGCCGGCAGCAGGGCACTCATGAGATCTTGGATCGCATCCTCGACGACGGTCTGCTTGAGTTCCTCCATCAGCCGCTTGGATGGATCCTTGTCGAGGGAACGCACGGTGTAACGGCGGCCGTCTTGGCCCACAAAGTGCAGCGAAATGGACTGGCCGAAGCCGCCCGTGCGCAATGGCGACAGCCCGCCGCCCACTGCGTCGAGATCGAGCACCGGCACCTCAATCGGCGTCGTCCAGAGCTGGCGATAGTTGCGGCCGTAAATCCACTGCTGCAAACGGCCTGCTTTGAATCGCTCGCCCGGGACAGCCACATGCATCGTGTCGCCCTTTTGCGGGATGGAGCGGTGAATTAGCTGGCCGGCCTTGGCCACTACCGCATCAGTACCCCCAAGATGCAGGGCGACGACAAACAAAACACTCGCTCGGCGACGCAGGTAGCGGATCGGGTGCTTGTTGGGGTTCATTCGCACTAATTTTAGCGGAGAATTTTCAGAAAGCACCTACTCAAACGCTTTCTCCAACGCATCTGGAAACACGTGGACCTGGCTTTTATATGCCTTTCGCAACTCGGCCAATAGCGCATCCATAGCCTCGGTTTCGGCCCGCATTCGCAGGGCCGCGCGAATGCTCTCGCGCACCAAAGCAAAATCCACTACCCGGCCATCGGCGCGGGTAAACTGGTCGCGGTGCTGGTCGTAAAAGGCCCGCACGGCCGCGTCGCCGATTTGCCCGACCTGTTCGGCCTCGGCTTGGTAGAGCCGCTTGACCAACAGGGCGTCTCGTTCCCTGGCGACGCTGGCGCGGATATCCGCATCGTCGGCGATCCCCAGTTTGCGGGCTTCCGCCACCATGATCTGCTTGCCAGCGAGGTTGTCCACGGCCTTGTACAGGCGCGCACTGTCGAGTTCGGCCGGGTGCGGCGCACGGCCCTGCTCAACTAAGGCGAGGTACTCCTGCGCCACGAGCTGGCCGCCGCGCCAAGTGAGCAGCGGCGCGTCCCCTCCATCCCACTGCGTCGATTGCGGCGGAAGGACGAGCAACGCGGCAAAAACCTCCGCGTCCAGCGCGAGCTGATACTGATAGCGCAGGGTGCCGACGTAGCGCTCCATATCGTCGGCCCGGCTCTGCACGCGGGCCTTTTCCTCGACCCACTCGCGGGCCGCGGCAAAGTCAACGGGGCGTCGTTCTCCAAGTCTGAAGACGTGGTAGCCGCTCGCAGTCCGCACAGGGTCGGGATACACGCTGCCGACGGGCATGGTGCCGAGGGGAACCTTCAGCCCCTCGTACACCTCGCCGACCTTGAACCAGCCAACCCAACCGCCGGGCCCAAAGCGCTGCTGGATGTTCTGCAGAGAATAGGGCCGCACCAGCGATTCAAAAGGCGTCCCTTCGCCGAGCAGTTCGAGGACGAGACGGGCCTCTTCTTCGGTGGCACAGACAATGTGCTGGCTGCGCACTTCCACGTCGTACTGCTGTTGGGCAAAAAACGCCCGCAGGTCCGCGTCCGAAAACGAATACAACGCCTGCACGGCCTTCTGCTCGTAGAGCTTTTTGATCAGGGCCTTGCGCTCGCTCTTGGCCACGGCTTGAGCAATAGCCGAATCGCGGTCGTACCCGCGCCGGAGCCCCTCGGCAATGAGCAATTCCCGCGCAATGACGCCGTCGAGCAGCTCCTGCTTGCCTTGGCTGTCTAGCTCCTCGACGTGGCCGTAGCCGGTCTCCCGCAGCTTTTGCGCCATGGCCTCGAACTGCCGCACTGAAATGGCCTTATCGCCGATGCGCAGGACCGTCTCTTCCGCGCACAGGACCGCGCTGCACAGGACGAGGAGCGCGAAAGTGCTAATTAGCGAGTATTTCACGATGTGATAAGTACCCGCGCATGTCCAACATGTTTAGACACGCCCAAGACTTTCTCCCTTGTAGCATCAGCCTCATCAGACACCGCCGAATGTTGCTGTACTGGCGGTAGAAGTGAGGTATATGTATTTGGTGCGCCTATTGGGGGACAAACGGTATGTTTGTCACATTGCGCTTCAATTGTTTTCGCTTCTTATAGGCGCATGCCGAACTGAAACCAAACCAAACGAGGAATACGAAGCCAAAAACGCCCAATGCAGAAGACCAGCCAGATTGTATCATTGCGACGGCGATGCCTACGAGGATACTGAAAAGTGCAGAAGATTGAATAGACCAAACCTCATAGTCCTTGAGGACAGACGAATCCACCAACTCTATTTCAAGAATCTGCGGCACGGAGACCACTACGGTTGTTTTCGCAAGTGGCGTAGGCGAGTCGAAGTCAGCCTCGACGTGCTTTGCAGGTTCCGCGTCTTTGCTCGCGTCTCTCATTAGGCTATTCTCTTTTCTAATTCTGGCCAAAAATCTTTGGGAAGATAGCCATCATATAGACCTCCAGACATTAAAGGGCCAATGACGAGATGTATCCTAATTGGAGAACCCTCGGCTACTTCTATCAGGTTTTTCTTAATTTCTTGCCATTCTTGCGGCGCGGATACCCTAACGACGTAAAAAGTGCTAAGTGGGCGTGCCCAAGAATAGTCTTCTATGCACTCTTTTAGCTGAGCGTTGAGCGCATCCCACTTCTCGCCTTCGGCATTAATATCCCACGATACTATAAAGTGCATGGCCTTTTCCTCTCTTTGGTACATAGCTCGGTAGCTAAACCGCCGACCAATCGCAGTCCGAATTATCGCCCAATAGCACTCTATCGTCAAAACGCCCCGCGCTCCTCAACGCTCCTCCCGAATCACAATGCGCTGATCGGCCTCCACCTCCACCAGCGTCTGCACCAAGTCGTCGGCCACGGCGCGGATGCGCGACCGAGCCTCGCGGTTCCAGCGGCCTCAACCGTCAGATAGTGATTGGCATTGCCGCCATCGTTGCGCAGCAGAGTGTAATGCGGAGCGGCCGAATCCGAGACGAATGATAGCCCACAGCGGCAAGGTGCGCGGCATCAGCGGCCAACCTGCGCGGCGATTTGCTCGGCGGCCGCGAGATTGCGGCCGAGCTTGGGGTGGTTGGGCTGGTGGCGCAAGCCGCGGCGGAAGGAGGCAATGGCGCGGTCGTACTGCTTGCGCAACATCTGGACATTGCCCAAGCCCAAGTGCGCGAGGGCGTACGTGGAATCGGCCTGCAATGCTTGGCGAAACCGCTGCGCGGCCGCGTCCATTTCCCCGCGGCGGAAGTGGATGTTGCCGAGGTTGTGGTGCGCGGGCGCGAACGCAGGGTCCCGGTCGAGTGCTTGGAGGTAGCGGATGCGCGCTTCTCGATGTTGGCCGCGCTGCCCGTACACAACGGCCAAGTCGTGGTACGCGCCCGCGTCGTCCGGGTGCGTCGCCAAGGTGTTTTTCAGCATGGCGATCCGCTGTTCCTCTTCGTCGAGCCGCTTGTACAGGGCGAGCTGGTGTCGCCCCTCTTCCTTCTGCCCGCAGCGCAGCAAGGCATTGCCGAGGTTGAAGCGGGCTTGGGCAAACAGCGAATCCAGGCGCACGGCGCGGCCAAATTCGGCCGCGGCCGCTGCGTAGTCGCGCCGGAGGTAATAGCTGCGCCCCAAGCCATTGCGAAATTGGGCCGAGGTCGCGTCCGCGGCTACGGCGCGGCCAAAGGCTTGCTCGGCGGCCGCGTAGTCGTTTTGCTTGAGATAGGCTTCGCCGAGGTTGAACCACGCCTCCCCGTAGCTGGGCACGGCGGCAATGGCGCGCTGATAGGCGGCAATCGCGGCTGGGTAGCGCCCCTCGCGGGCGTGCAGCAAGCCCAGCACCATGTGCGCCCGGGCGCGGTCGGGCTGCTCCCGCACCGTCTGTTCGAGCAGGACCAAGGCATCGTCGTAGCGGTCGAGGCGCGTAAACAAAATGGCCAACTCGGTCCGCGTCTTGGCGTGGCTCGGCCCTAGGGCAATGGCCTGCTCGTAAGCGTGGACGGCTGCGGGCAGGGCCTCGTTTTTCGCGTGGGCCGCGGCCAGCTTGCGGTAGAGCACCGCCGATGTTGCGTTCTGGTCAACGGCGCGCTGGTAGTGGAAGGCGGCCTCTCCGTAGTGGCCGGTGTGCATCAAGCGGTCGCCCTGTACTTCGTGCGCGGATTCGGTTGTTCGTCCACAGCTAGCAAGCACCAGCAGGAGCAGAGCTAATCGGCCTATCCGCCCCCACCGTAGGGGCGGCCCTTGCACTGGCCTAATGGAAATTAGGTAACTGACGTTGCGCAACCTTTGCCTTCGCCGGCTTCGACCCGAGCTCAGCCACGGGGGCATCCAGCTTAACCTCTGCGCGAAGTGGAGAGACAGTGCGCTGGGCTGGATGTCACGCCTAAAGGCGCGGTGAAGAATGACACCGGGCGAGGCCACAAGGCTGCGTAACATCACTTAGGTACCATTTATTAAGCAGTAGAAAAGGTCTGTACCAAGACATATAAAAAGTATAGACCGGACTGGTACTACCGACAAACGCGGAGAACGCCAGATGGAACGAAGAACATTCTTCAAGGGGCTCGCGGCCGCCGCGGCCACCGCCCCGCTCATTCCCGATGTGGCCGAGGGGCTTGCCGAGCGGCTCGGCACCCTCGATCGAGACATAGCGGCCGCTGGCAGCGAGCGCACGCTGTGGCAGCGGGTGCGCCGAGAATTTCGCCTGCACCCGGGCCTAGTGCATCTCAACTGCGGCAGCATTGGGGCGACGCCTCGCGTGGTGACCGACGCGCTCGCCTCGTACCTCGCCGAGCTGGAGGGCAATCCACTGGCCAACACTTGGGGCGGCCTCGGCAGCGAGATGGAAACGGTGCGAGCCAAGGGGGCCGCGTTTATTGGGGCCGAACTGGACGAGACCGCACTGACGCGCAACACGACTGAAGGCATGAACCACGTAGCCAGCGGCCTCGACCTCCAGCCGGGCGACGAAGTGCTGACCACGAATCACGAGCACGGCGGCGGCATGGTCTGCTGGCAGCACTTGGCGCGCACCCGCGGCGTGGTGGTTCGCTACATCAAAATGCCCAATCCCGTGCGCGATGCCGCCCAGATCTTGCAACTAGTGGAGGATCACCTGAGGCCGCGCACCCGCGTGTGCAGCTTCTGTCACATCGACACTATCACCGGGCTGCAAATGCCACTGACAGCCATCGCCGCCCTCACCCGGCCCCGCAACATCCTGCTGGTCTGCGACGGCGCGCAGGCCCCGGGCATGATCGACGTGGACGTCAAAGCACTCGGCGTGGATACCTATGCCTCCAGCAGCCACAAGTGGATGCTCGCGCCCAAGGGCACGGGCCTGCTCTACATCCGCAGGGAAGTGCAAGATCGCGTCCGGCCCGCGTTCACGTATTCCGGTTACAGCGCCTATTCGGCCTCGTCCGGCACTCGCAATGTGCCGCAGATCGTCGCGCACGGAGTGGCCATGGAATTTCACAACACCATTGGCCGCCGGCGCGTCGAAACGCGCTGTCGCCAGCTCTGCGCCTACGCGCGCCAGCGCTTGGCGGAAATCCCCCAACTCGCGCCGATCACCCCGCCCCAGCCCGAGCTGTTCTCGGGCATCGTCAGCTTCTCGCTCACCAGCGGCAGCCACAGCAAAGTCGTCGCCGCCCTGCAAAAGCGCGACATCCTCCTCAAGCCAGCGCAGGGCACGTACGCCTACGTGGAGGAAGCGGGCGTACCAAAGGAAAACTACAACGCCCTACGCATCTCCACGCACATCTTCAACGACGAAACCGACATCGACCGCGCTGTCGAGGCGTTGCAGCTAGTCCTCGGCTAGGGCGCGACCCCCGCGATCCCCGTAGGGGCACACTCGCCCCAAAGGAAGGGCATCCCCGTAGGGGCTGACCTATGCGTCGGCCCGCACCTCATCCCGAATCTGCGTTTATCGGCACCCGGCGTCTGCGGGATGGTCGCTTATCGCCACCGTGAACGAAACTCCTCTCGGAATCCCTAGTGAGAAGACGCAGCAGCCCCCAGGAATTTTCAGACGGCCTCTACGCCTCAGCGCCGGTTGCCCCCCTCGGGTCCGATGTCTCCCGTACCCACCCCAACGCCCGCGAGCACCTCGCTGTAGCCGGGATAGGTGACGGCGTATTGGAAGCCCTCGTTGGTGCCGGCCGCGCCAAAGCGGCCCTGCTTGTCGAGCGCCACGAAATTGAGGTGCAATTCCTCGACCGGACGCGGGTCAAGTGCCACGATGCGGCCGATGGTCTCCGCGCAGGCTTCCTCCGGGTGCAGCCCTTGGCGCATGTATTCGACCGCGAGGAAGGTGGCGCAGTAGCGCATGACATTCTCGCCCAAGCCGGTGGCCCCGGCCGCGCCCACGCCCCCATCGACGTACAGGCCGCTGCCAATGATCGGGGAGTCGCCGACGCGGCCCGGCAGCTTGTAACCCCAGCCGCTGGTCGAGCAGCCACCAGCGAGCCGCCTGTCGGCGTCAAGCCCGAGCAGGGCGATGGTGTCGTGATTGTCGGCCGCGCCCTGCTTTTCCCGCCATTCCTCCCACGCCTTGCGCCTTTCTTCCGTCAGCAAATCGACGCTTGCAAACCCCTGCTCCAGCGCGAACTGCCGCGCACCTTCGCCGACGAGCATGACGTGCTTGGTCTCGTCCATCACCCGGCGCGCTACCGAGATCGGGTGCAGGATGCCCTCGATGGCGGCGACGCTGCCAGCGCGTTGCCCCTCGCCGTCCATGATACAGGCGTCGAGCTGCACCACGCCCCGGGCATTAGGTATGCCCCCCAATCCTACGGATGCGTTGGAAGCGTCGGCCTCGGCCACGTGGATGCCGCGCTCAACTGCGTCGAGGATGGAGCCGCCCTGTGCGGCGATCCGCAGCGCTTGTTCGTTGGCGGCCTTGCCAAAGGGCCACGTAGAAATGAAGAGGGGGCGAGCCGTGCTCATGGGGATGTCCTTTTCCGCGCGGGCCGTCCCGGCGAGGGCTAGACCGCCGGCAGCTAGCGCGGTCTCGCGCATGAAGCGGCGGCGGCTCAGGGGCATGGCCTAATCCTCGTCGGCACCGTGGTCATCGTCGTCTTTATAGGCAATGGCGGCAATCTCGACGCGAAAGTCAAAGACGATCTGCGCCCCGCCGGTGCAGGCCCGCGCCGGGAATTGCTCCTCAAAGTACGAGGCGTATGCCTTGTTCATCTCGTGATAGTCCTCAATGTCTGAGAGCCAGACGGTGACATTGACCAAGTCGTCGTACGCATACCCGTTCTCTGCGAGTATCCGCCCGATGTTTTCCATGACCTGATGGGTCTCGGCCGCGACCGACTCCTTGACGTCGGCACCGTCGGCCGTGCGGGCGATCTGGCCGCTGATGAAGAGGAAGCCGCCGGCTTGGCGGGCCGGGCTAAAGGGCAGGGTCTTGAGCGGCACGGCCTCTTGGGCCAAGGCCGGCGAGACAGCGAGCGCAAACGCAAGCGCAGCGCAGATACAGCTTTTCATAAGGTATCTCCTGATTCGGGTTGGAGTTGGTTAATAAGCGCAATAGCCTACCGAGCGACAACCGACGCTGGGTGCCGATGCGGGCCGGCAAGAATCAAAACACCTTGCTGGACGAACATATTAAAAAGATCACTGCCGCGTGTAAAAGACGCGAAGACGTGGACAAATGCGCTCATCTCGCCCCTTTTGAGGAAATTAGGGAAAACGACTTCAATTTGAACATTCCGCGTTATGTAGATACTTTTGAGGAGGAAGAGATTGATATTGACGCGGTGGAGAAGGAGATTGTGCGGATGGAAGGGGAATTGAGCGTGGTGCGGGGGGAGATGGGGCGATTGTTGAAGGGAATCCGCAGGTGATGCAGATTAGCGCAGATGATAGAAGGGATGGGGAGACGTATGCAGTTATTGGTGCTGCGAGACTAGAGCACAAAAGGTTGGTGTTTAATCTGCGGATAAAAGGAGAATAAAAGCATGAGACGACGAGAAGCCCGCCTCATTTTGGGTGTGGATGAGGACGCCACCACAGACGCGATAAAATCGGCGTTTCGCCGCTATGCCCTCGAGCATCACCCCGACCGCAACCCGGACAACCCGGATGCCGAAGAGGCATTTAAGAAGGGTGCCCATGCCTATCGCTTGCTGACGGGACAGGAGGGGGCCGATCTGGATGCGTTGTTTGAGCAGTTTGAGGATATAGAGCAAGCTCTCGACAACATGAAGCAGTCCTTTGACGAATTTGAAAAAAATATGTCAGAAGGACTCGACAATATATCACAGGGACTCGACAAGATCGAAACTAAGATGTCCCGCATGTTTAAGTGGGTCATCATCTTGGTGATTTTCAAGACCCTATCGTTGAGTCTTCTCATTCTGTTCGGTTCCTGATCTGTGTGAGAATCCGCAGATGACGCAGATAATGCGAACATCTGCGCCATCTGCGGATAACGGAGACTAAAGGCATGAGCAAGAAACCCTCAAAAAACCTTACCATCCGCAACAGCACGGCGGAATTTCTTATCTGCGCCAATCAAGCCGGCGAGAATGGGACTGAAGTGCGTTATCAGGACGAAACCATCTGGCTCACGCAAAAACTCATGGCTGAGCTATTTGATGTCAGCATCCCAACGATCAACGAGCATCTGAAAAACATCTTTGAGTCTGGAGAATTACAATCAGATTCAGTTATTAGGAAATTCCGAATAACTGCCGCTGACGGGAAAAACTACAGCACCCAGTTTTACAACCTCGACGCCATTATTTCCGTTGGCTATAGGGTGAACTCCAAACGCGCTACCCAATTTCGCCAATGGGCAACCCATATCCTGCGGGAATTTGCTATCAAAGGCTATGTGCTCGATAAAGAGCGGCTGGAAAACGGCGCGTTTCTCGGCGAGGACTATTTTGAGCGGTTGCTGGAGGAAATCCGCGAGATTCGTCTTCGGCTATCCAACCGCAAACTGTTCCCAAGGGAACTGAAAGGAAAGAGTTGGTAAGCCAGACTGTACTGCTCGATAGTGGCCCCCTCGGTCTACTAACCAATCCAAATGTATCGGAACGGGCCAAGCAATGTGTGAGGTGGAACGCCATCAACCCGAGACAGTAGCAATTGGAATGGAGATGTTTTTTGGCTCACTCCATCAGAAGTTACTAAACTATCTGAAAAGTACATCGATTCTACCGAAAGACAAATAACCCGAAAAGGACTCTCCCATACAACATTACTTCCTGAAAACTGTCTTATCGTATGCACCAGAGCTACTATAGGAAACTGTTGCATCAATACTATCCCTATGGCAATCAATCAAGGATTTAAATGTATCCACCCTCATAAAGACTATTCAGTCATATTCTTATACTATACCTTTCAATTATTAAAGGCACAACTAGTAAGATTGTCCTGTGGAAATACATTTGGTGAAGTTTCAAGAAAAGACTTTGCCAATATCATAATATCTATTCCGACCTTATTTGAGCAGAAAACTATTGCTGAACATCTGGATACTGCACAACAGGAAATATATCTACTCAAACAACTCGTCGAACAATACCGCACTCAAAAGCGCGGATTGATGCAGAAACTGCTGATAGGCGAATGGAGAATAAAATTAAACAAAGGAGAGCATTAAAATGGCCAGAAAGATTTTTGTCTCTTATAAACACAGCGATAATTCTGTTGAACCTCTCAATTATGAAACGACAGCTCGTGCTTACGTGGATAAAATAATTGAATTATTTGAAGGAGATGAAATCTATAAAGGAGAAGGGGATGAAGATTTAAGTGAATTTAAAGATGCTACTATTGAAATGCACCTGAAAAATAAAATTTACGATAGCAATATCACACTTGTTTTGATCTCACCTAATATGAAAGATAGATACAAAAAAGAATCTGACCAATGGATTCCTTGGGAGATTTCCTAACTCTCTCAAGGAAATCACGCGGGACGGTCGCACGAGCCGCACAAACGGAATATTGGCGATTGTGTTGCCAGATCAATACTCCTCCTATCGCTACTTTCTTGATGAGGACTCTTGTCCATTTTGTCACTGTATAACTTTACATACTAACAAGCTGTTTCAAATACTAAGAGACAATATGTTTAACATAAAGGAGCCTATTTTTAACAATTGCTCTAACCATACGATTACCAATCCTGTTTACATAGGGCCATTTTCCTATATTTCCTCAGTCAAATGGTGTGATTTCGTAGGAAACAAAGAAAAATATCTTCAAGAAGTAGAATATCTGAGAGACAATGTAGACGACTACAACATGAAGAAAATTATAGAAAATTGACCATAATAAGGACGTCTATATACCTAACCTATTAACCAGAGCGGAGCCAGCGAATGCCAGCCTCGGTTTACCTTTACGCTAACTCACACAAGGAGGCCAAAATGGCGAACTCACTAAAGAGAAGAGCGTTTTACAGCTTCCACTACAAGCCGGATAACTGGCGGGCGTCTCAAGTTCGCAATATCGGTGTCATCGAAGGCAATAGGCCAGCGACAGATAACGATTGGGAAGCAGTGAAACGGGGTGGAGATGTAGCTATAGCTAGATGGATCAATGGCCAAATGAGGGGAAGGTCTTGCACCATCGTTTTGGTTGGGACAAACACCGCGAATCGCAAGTGGATCAACTACGAAATTAGTGAGTCTTGGAGCCAGAGAATGGGCATTGTGGGCATTCATATCCATGGCTTGAAGGATAGATATGGTCATACTTCAACAATGGGTGCTAACCCCTTCTCTTACGTTAGGGTTCCAAGAATACAAAGGCCGATGTCAACCGTTGTGCGGTGCTATAACCCGTCGGGTCGAAACAGCACGGATAAGTACAATTGGATTGCCAGTAATCTTTCAGCTATGGTTGAAGAATCAATCGCCATCCGTAACCAATTCTCGACACGGAGGTAATCTGCAATGAACAACAATGAACGCATCTTGAAACACTTAGAGTTTATTCAAGGCGTCGTAAATCGCTTGGGTAGAAACTCTTTCCTACTCAAGGGTTGGAGCATGGCCGTCCTCGTCGCCGGCTCCTTGTTGATGGTGCGACTCAGACCGGACCAGCCTCTATTGGCATTGACGCTTATCGTGCCTGTTGTCGGGTTCTGGCTGTTAGATGCGTACTTCTTGTGGCAAGAGCGGTTGTTCCGCGCCGAGTACGACCGCGTACGCAAGCAGGATGAGACTGACTTTGCCATGAATCCGATGCAGCATAAGGACAAGCCGAAACATAGCTGGCCCGCAACATTTTTCTCGGTGACGCTGGTCATTTTTTACGGCATAGAAATTCTGTTTGTCTCTGTTCTCGTTGGGTCCCTATGGATCGCAGGCAACCCGGCAGCGGGGAGTTGCTGCCCATGATCTTCAACCCTCGCGTTTTGGAACGTGCGGACAGAGGTTCTAACCAACAATTTACTCAATATACTGAGTAAAATTACTCAAAGAAATGAGTAAAAAGACCTTCATCAGACCCCAAGCGTCCGAGCTATCCCGGCGCTTGAAAGAACCCCGGCGGTTCATTCAAGTCGTCTCGGGAGCGAGGCAGGTAGGCAAAACAACCCTTGTCTTGCAAGTCGCCGAGCGGAGCAAACTGCCCTATCACGTTGCCAGCGCCGACGAGCCGACCCTTCGCGGTGCCGGGTGGATTGAATCCCAATGGGAAGAGGCCCGGCTGCTCGCCGACAGCTCTAAAAGAAAAGGGGCCTTGCTCGTATTGGATGAGGTACACAAAGTTCCGCATTGGGCTGAAACGGTCAAGTATCTCTGGGATGAAGACACCCGCAAAAAAACACTGGTAAAAACCGTATTGCTCGGCTCGGCCCCGCTCTTAATCGGGCGGGGACTGACGGAAAGTCTTGCGGGCCGTTTTGAAACCCTGCACATGCCACATTGGAGCTTTCCCGAGATGCGGACGGCCTTTGGCTGGGATCTGCAACAATATGTTTTTTACGGTGCCTATCCGGGTGCCGCGCCTTTGATAAAACAGCCGTTCCGCTGGTCGCGCTACATAATAGACGCTCTCATCGAAACAACCGTCGCCCGCGACGTGCTCCTGCTTTCCCGCGTTGACAAACCGGCATTGCTTCGGCGGCTGTTTGAACTGGGCTGTGCCTATTCCGGGCAAATTCTTTCCTACACAAAAATGACGGGGCAACTTCAGGATGCGGGGAACACAACCACTCTTGCCCACTACCTCGACCTGCTCGCGGGTGCCGGCGTACTCACCGGCTTGCCTAAATACGCCGGCGACACAGCGCGGCGACGGGGGTCAAGCCCCAAGTTTCAAGTCTTCAACACCGCGCTAATAACCGCCCAGTCCGGTATGACTCAGGCAGAAGCCTTTGCTGACCGCGAATTTTGGGGCCGCTTGACCGAGTCGGCAGTCGGCGCACACCTGCTCAACGCATCCGTCGGCGGAGCGTGTGAACTCTTTTATTGGCGGGAGCGCAACCGCGAAGTGGATTTTGTCGTGCGAAGAGGAAAGAAGCTGGTGGCCATAGAAGTAAAAAGCGGACGCACAACCACTTCGCTTCCCGGCATGGAATCGTTCGCCAAATTTTTCAAACCAGATCGCATGTTAATCGTCGGCACGGGCGGAATTTCTCTTGAACTGTTTCTCTCAAAGCCCGTGGGATATTGGATAAATCAGGCAGAAGTATAGTCTGAATAAGACAGGAACAAAACCATGCCCACCTTCCCCTTCAGCGAAAAATACCTCTCCCAGATCCCCGCCCTGCAACAGTTAATCAACCTGGGCTATCAGTACCTCTCGCCCGCCCAAGCAATGACAGAACGCGGCGGTCGCGTCTCCAATGTCCTGCTGGAAAACCTCTAATCCCTGCGGCCGCAGGCACCTATCCCGTTCTGATCTCGTCCAGTGCCGCGATCATGCGGTCGATTTCGCCAAAGTTGTTGTAGATGTGGGTGGAAACCCGCTGGGTATAGCCCGGCTCGGCCTCGCCCCAAACCGGGGTCGTGATCCGGTATTTATCATAGAGGAGCGATCCGGGATTGGCGGCACCAAAGCCTTTGAGGCGAAACGTGGAAATCGAATTGGCGAGATCTGAGTGCGGCGAGGAAAGCGGTTCGACCCAGCCGGTTTCGGCCATGCGCTGGCGCAAATAGCCGGCTAACTGCCGCCCGCGGGCGGCGATTTGCTCCTTGCCGATCTCGTTTTGTAGGGCCACCGCCTCGGCTACTGCGCCGAAACAGGACAACTCGCGTGTGCCGATCTTCGTTAGCTGCCACATAAAAGGCTGCCCCTTGATACAGAGTGCCCCCGCATCATTGCGCTTGGGCCCGTCGTTGTCGTAGCCATGACTGACGGCGATGTGGTGAAGCTTATCCTGTACTTGCGGCCGGGCGTACAAAAATCCCGTGCCCTTGGGCGCGCAGAGCCACTTGTGACAATTGCCGCCGTAAAAATCACAGCCGTAGTAGGTCAGGTCTAAAGGGATCTGCCCAGGGGCATGCGCCCCGTCAACGGCGATCATCGCGCCGTGGGCGTGTGCCAACTCGGTCAACTCTTTGATCGGGGTGATGAGCCCAGAGGGCGACGTCACATGACTGACCAATAACAGCCGCGTCCGCGCGGTCAGCGCCCGGCGGAAAGAGTCCACGATTTGCTCGGGCTCGGCGGGTGGAATAGAGATTGGCGCTCGCCGCACCACCACGCCATAACGGCGCTCGGCGTGGGACAGACAGTTGTCGATGGCACCGTATTCTTGGTTGGAAGCCAAAATTTCGTCGCCGGGCTGCCAATCAAGGCCGTGGACGACTTGGTTGATGGCGATGGTGACATTGGTCGTGAGAGCCAAGTCGGCGGGAGCGGCGTTGAGAAAGGCACCCAGATCGCGCCGCGCTTGGTTTAGGCGATCAATCTGCCGGGCGCGGTTGTGCGTTGGATTGCCCTCCAACTCTTCCAACCCCTTGACTAAGGCGTCGAAAACTGAACGATGCAACACGCCCCAAGAGCCGGTATTGAGATAGGACTCGTCGGGCGCATGCATAAAACCAGCGGCAATATCTCGCCAGTAGGCCTCTGCTTTATTGGTGGTCGGCCAAGCTTTTTTTGAATCGGACAAGGGCTGCTCCCAGTGTTAAACGTTCATGGCGGATTCTTGCATCGCGGCTGCATGTCCTATTATATTTCACCGCGCACGGCGACCGTCGCGCCGGCCCAATAAAGCCACACTGTGTGCGGGCGGTCAAGTTTCGCGTACAGGGTCCTTTCTACGGCCAACCGCTATTATACATGCCGCCAGCTTTAGCCACCGACACTACCCCGCTGTTGGCCACCGTCGGCCTGACCAAGCACTTCGCCACCCGCAAAAGCCGCTGGGGTCGGACCACTGGCCAAGTGCGGGCCGTCGACGACGTATCGCTGGCCATCTACCAAGGCGAAACCCTCGGCGTTGTCGGCGAAAGCGGGTGTGGTAAAACCACCCTCGGGCGCTTGATCCTGCGCTTGATCGAACCCACTGCCGGCCAAGTGCATTTCGCCGGGGTCGATATCAGTCGCCTATCCGGTGCGCCGATGCGCGCTATTCGCCGTCAAATGCAGGCAATCTTCCAAGATCCCTACAGTTCGTTAAACCCGCGGCTGACAGTACACAAGATCATCGCTCAAGGTATCACTACTCATCATCTCGCACGCGGCAAAGAGGTCGGTGCCCGAGTGGCGCAATTGCTGGAGATGGTCGGCTTGCCCGCTGGGGCCGTCCGTCGATACCCACACGAATTCTCCGGCGGTCAGCGCCAGCGCATTGGCATCGCCCGCGCCCTAGCGGTCGAGCCGCGTTTTATCGTCGCCGACGAACCAGTTTCTGCTCTCGATGTCTCGGTCCAAGCCCAGATCGTCAATCTGCTGCAGGACATCCAAGCCGACATGGGGTTGACCTATATGTTTATCGCCCACGATCTCAGCGTCGTGCGCCACATTGCCGACCGAGTCGCCGTAATGTATCTAGGCAAAATCGTCGAATTGGCTCCCAAAGAAGCGCTCTACGACACTCCCTTGCACCCCTATACCCAAGCCCTGCTTGCGGCGGTGCCCGTCCCCAATCCCCACAAGCGGCGGACGAGAATTCTCCTCAGCGGCGATGCGCCCGACCCGACCGCAATCCCTACTGGCTGTCCGTTCCACCCCCGCTGCGCCGAGCGCCAAGCACAATGCGAAACGACCACCCCACAACTAGCCTCTATCGGCGCTGGACGCCAAGTCGCCTGTTTGCTGCGACAACCTAGTGCTCCAGTGCTGACCGCCGATCCACCAACAAAGGAAAAACAACATTAAAACCTCCATCCCGCTGTTAATCGCCATTCTCGCGCTTTGCAGCCGCCCCGGCAGTGCCCAAGAAAAGACCATCCTTGGCCTCGACTTGCCGCCCGACGCGCGACCCTATGACCAACAGGTGTACCGCATCCCCTGCAACAATACCGCCAACTCGATCACCTTCGACTTTTCGGTCAGCGTCTATCAGCGCTATTGCGGAGCCGATCTCTTCAACGATCCGTTGGTCACCTTCGACAAGGCGCAAAACCCCCAACCCGGTGCCGCCGAAAGCTGGTCGGTCGCCGCCGACGGAGTGACGTGGACCTTTGTTTTGCGCGAGGGCCTGATGTGGAGCGACGGCACTCCTGTCACCGCCCACGACTACGTCGCCACCTTCCGTTTCAGCGCCAGCCCCGACCACGCTTGGGATTTCGCCTGGTACTACACCTTCGTTGACAAGGGTGGGATCAAAAACTGGGACGAGGTCATCGCCGGGAAGCTACCTGTCGAAGCATTGGGGGTCCGCGCTGTGGACGACCGCACCCTTGAGATTGTGACCAAGGGAGTGTTTCCGCCGCTACCCAAGATCATGAAATACGCCTTCACGCTACAGAAGAAAGCGCTGGAGACGCATGGCCCCTACTACAACAACGATCCGGCGACCTCGGTTTCGTCCGGCCCCTTTATGCTGGAGTCTTTCGACCACGGTTTCAAAGTGGTTTTCAAGGCCAATCCACACTACACGGGCTATCGGCCGCCGAGGTTGGCGCGGATCGAAGGGATATACCTGTCGCCAGCGACCTATTTTATCGCCTATCTCAACAACGAAATTGACACCTTAAACTTCAACGACTTGTCGCCAGCCGACTTCGCTACTATCCAGCGCGACCCCGAACTGCAGGCGAACTACCTGCGCCCCGGTTTGATCGGCACCGACTATGTTTTTTTCGACGCGCATAGCCCGCCCTTCGATGACATCAATGTGCGCAAGGCCTTCGCCCATGCCATCGATCGCGAGGCCATCGTCAAAGGCGTCTATGGCGAGATCAAGGCCACGCCTGCCCATTCCATGCTCATGCCTGGCTTTCCCGCCGCCGATGTCCAAGGCCAACTTGCCCACTACCAGCGCTTCGACCGTGGCCTAGCGAAGGAACACCTAGCCCAAGCCGGTTTTCCCAACGGGGCTGGCTTCCCATCGCAGGTGATGTGGTTGCGCAACGAAAACCCCGGCATTGCCTCCGTCTATCAAGCGACCGCTGCCTCAATCTCGCAGTGTTTGGGTATCTCGATCCAAGTCTCGAACAAAGACAACAAAGTCTTTATGGACGCCCTACACGAGCGACCCACTGGCATTGCGCTGGGTGCCGTCGCCTATAGCATCGACTTTGCCGACCCCATCAACCTGCTCGGCATCTGGGTCAGCAGTGGTCGCCACTCTTGGCGCAACCAACGCTTCGATGCCATCCTAGACGAGGCCAGCAACTTAATGGGCGACCCCCAGCGCCGCGACCAGCTCTTCCGCGATGCCGAGCGGATCCTCGTCGACGATGTCGGCGGAGCCTTTATCGCCCACCGCTGGTCCGGCGACCTGTTTCGGCCCACGGTGCGCGGGGCCAGCATCCGCGAGCCAGGGCCTGAGGGCACCTATGGCAACCACTCCGGCAACGACTGGCTGTGGGGCGATATATACATCGGCGCGGCGCAATGATGACCGACAACCGAGCGCACCCGGGGCTATAGGCGATGCTTTGCTATCTGACCCGCCGCCTGATCGCCCTAGCCTTTGTACTGCTCGCCGTGTCAATGATCGTCTTCGCCCTGATGCACTCGGTGCCAGGCGGCCCCTTCGACACCCAACAGGCCAAGCTGCCCAAGGCCGCCCGCGAGAATATTGAGCGCAAATACGGCCTCGACAAACCCGTCTGGCAGCAATACCTCAACTACATGAGCCACGCGGTTCGCTTCGACTTCGGCATCCCCTACCAGCAGCCGCAGACCACGGTCGCCGCGCTAATAGGCAAGACTTGGATCGTCACTGTGCAAGTCGGCGTGATGACAATCCTCGTGGCCTTTAGCTGTGGAATCGCCGCCGGCATGTTGGCTGCCTACCACCAAAACAGTTGGCTTGACAACATCGTGACCTTTGGCGCGATGCTCGGCGTCACCGTGCCCAATTTTGTAGTGGCGATGTGGTTTATCTTGTTTTTCGGGGTGGCACGGCAGTGGCTGCCCACCGGTGGCTGGAGCAATTCCGGCGCTTGCCTCTACGGCAACATGCTGTGCTCGGACTGGATTCTGCCGGTTTTGGCCTATGCGCTGGCACCGATGGCGATCATTGCTCGCTACACCCGCGCCAGCATCGTCGATGTCATCGGCGAGGACTACGTGCGCACCGCCCGGGCCAAGGGCCTGAGCGAAGCCAAGGTCATGCGGCGCCACGTACTGCGCAACGCGCAGATTCCGATGGTCACGGCGCTGGGCACCGAAATACCCAACCTCATCACCGGCAGCATTTTCATCGAGAGCATCTTCCGCATCAATGGCCTCGGTAAGTTCTTCGTCACCAGCACCCTCAACCGCGACTACCCGATGATCATGGCGACCTTCCTGCTGGTGGCGCTATTGTGGGGCATCACTTATATGCTGACTGATATAGCCTATACCCTCATCGATCCGCGCGTCAAGCTCGGTGCCAAAAAAGAGGCCTGATGACCGAATCCCTCGCCAGCGAAATCAGTAGCGTCCACCGCTCCTTTTGGGCCGACGCCCGACGGCGTTTTGTGCGCAATCGCCTCGCTGTCGCCGGATTAGCCATTGTCGGCGCGATCTCCTTTTTGGCGATCTTCGCCGATGTTCTCGCGCCTTTTCCCTACGACCACGCCTATTTCGACAAGGTTTTGCTCGCGCCCTTGCAGCACCCGGATCACCTGCTGGGCACCGACGAGGTTGGGCGCGACTATCTCAGCCGCCTAATCTACGGTGCCCGCACCTCGCTAACCGTCAGTCTGCTGGTTCAGGCCCTCGCCGTGTTGATCGGGGTGCCGGTCGGTGCCCTCGCTGGCTATTTCGGCGGATGGCTCGATTTTGTCGTCACTCGCATCATCGACGTGATGACCGCCTTTCCTAGCTTGCTCTTTGCCATCCTCATCATCTCGGTCCTCGAAGGCGGCTTAACTACCATTATCGTCGCCTTGGGCATCACCGGCTGGATCGGCATCGCTCGGCTGACACGGGCACAATTTTTGACCCTGCGCGAGCGAGAATACGCCATAGCGGCAAGGGCGCTGGGGGTGCCGACGCGCAAAATCATCTTCCGCGACCTACTGCTCAATGCGCTGACCCCAATTTTGGTCGCCGTCAGCTTCGGCATTCCAAGCACCATCTTCGCCGAAGCGGGTTTGAGCTTTATCGGTCTGGGGATCAACGACCCGATGGCCAGTTGGGGCAAGATGGTCGGCGTCTCCAACGCCTATGTCCGCATCTACTGGCACCTAGCGCTATTTCCAACCATTGCCATCGCCCTGACCATGCTGGGTTTTTCGTTTCTAGGCGACGGTCTGCGCGATGCGCTGGACCCCAAATACGATCGTCCATAGAGGTGAGTATATGTCCGATTCGCGCAGGGATTTCTTCAAGAAGACAGCAGGCCTAGTGCTAACCGCACCGGCCCTGCCCTTGCTAGCACCCGGCAGCAGTCAGCAGGTCCACGCCGCCAGCGCAACACTGGCTGACCAATTGATGGTCGTTTACCAATCGTGGACTACGTGCATCTGCCCTGGGAACCAGATCATATCGACAACCCCAGAAAACACCACGCCAATGACATAGCCGATCCCTATGCCAAAGAAAAAGGGCTTGCCCGTGCGGTAGGCGCGAATCCCCCCGTAGCGCAATAGGACCAGTTTGGCCAGCCACACGAGCAACAGGCTGAACCAATAGATCGAAGTCCCCGCCGTCGCCTGATAGGCCAAACCGATCGGATGCAGAGAAAACCAATAGAAGCGCCCCCGCAAAAACGCTAGTCCAGCTGCCTCAAAAAATCCCAGCAGCCAGATGCCCCACTTGCCCGGATCAGTGATCCGAGGATTGAGTTGGATATGGGCAATCTGATCGTATAGCCCGATAATGACCATCAGGTGGTTGGTTGCTCCAACATCATAGGCCATAGAGATCGTAGCCCACGCCGCCATCAAAAAGCCGACCACAAAGGCCACTGCCACCACCGCCACCACCCGTTTGGGCTGTCTGCGCAAAGAAAATATCCGCAGCAGATGTGGTAAGGCCGGCCATACCGGCAGGCGGATATTGCCGAAAAACATATTGCTGGAAAATATCTTGAACGACACCAAGTTTTGCTGTGATAAATTGGCCGAGCCGATCAATTCGGTGACGAACATCTCCCCTTTTGCATTGGCCCAACTCGGGGTCAGGTAGGGAAACCCTGTAGCGGCGACCAACTTGATGGTCACGAAGTACGTCATCACCATCAGTAGGAAGGCCCCAATCGACAAGGGCAGGCTCACCCCCAGACTAGTCCCCCAACCAACCACGTAAACCGCCGATGCGATCAAGGTTACTAAGGCCAAGCGATAGTGGCGGACGTCGCGGACGTCGCCTTGGCCGGTAAGGGCTTGTCGCCACACCGAGCGCAGGTGGCTGCGGGCCAGCCACACCGACCACACGGCGATGAACACCAAGGCACCAAAACTCTCCATTTGCAGAATGCCACCACCGCTTATTTCTTGACCTGATAGCCCCACGCGGACGCCCACCCGCTGCATCAGGCCCAGCTTCAGCACGCCTAACAGCGTAAAGAACACTAAGCTGCCAAGGATATTTAACGGGCACATATAGGTCAGGGCCAGTACTGGAGCCATCAAGCGGATGGTCAGCCCAGGGAAGGGCCGTGGCAACACGAGCCTGTAATGCTCTGTCCATAGCTCGACAAGCGGCAGCCCAGGCGTGAAATAGCTGATGACATTGTAGAACGTCGGCAGGAAAACCACGCTGAAGCCCAGCCAAAAAAGCTTCTTGCGGAAGAAGTCCGGCATCCGCGCCCGTCCGTCAAAACCCTCGGTCAGCTCCAGCGGCATCCGCGCTAAAGGAAAGCTCAGCTTCTCCGCCTCGACCCATTGCCGCTGGAAAATCACCACCAGCGCAAACCCAAACGCCACCATGGCGATGGAAACTCCAAACCACTGGCTCAGCGGTGCGTACCAGCCATCCCAAGGCACCGGCGTCCCCTTGACCTGCCCCAACCAGAAGGCCTCTACTACCCGAGGTGCCGTATCGGGAAAGACGTGCCACGGCATAAAGGGCCAGACTATCTCCGCCCATTGATTCTCAGGCGTGGCCATATAGGCAGGTGCCGCCATTAGCGCGACCCAATACTCCATCCACCCCCATTGTGGGATCACGCCGACAATCCACACCATCGCGAAAATGGTCAATAACTCGCCCTGGCTCAGCGCCAACCGGGGCGAAATCCGCGCCAATATCGCATTGAGGAACAACCAGAGGACGAAGGGAATAAACGCCATCATCGGGAACTGCGACTGCACATAGCCCTCAGACCCCGCCCCCATCCCCGCATAGAGGATGAGGTAGGTGAACATCACGGCGATCGTCAGTCCACCCAGAGCGACCCCGCGCCAAGTAATCGCTAGGGACGTGTGGCTACCGATGTGTGCGGATTCGTTCACGCCCGCGCCAGCACAGTGCGCAGGTGGCTACCGATCCCGACAAACGTTTTGTGATTGAGAGGAAATTCCAAGAACACGTGTATCAGGTTCAAGCAGAAGAGGGCGCTGATCCCCCAGCGGTAATCTCCCACCGACCCGTGTTGAGGTAGTTGGTGTCACGCGGCCGGCCCTCGGGCAACTGCACACTCAGGCGACCTAACGGTCGGTGCCCAGCCCTGCGAAAACGGTGATAAAGGAAAACAAATCGGACGCCGACGGCGTGGCGAATAGGTCTTGGCGCACCCAGCGGACGCCGACATTAGTCGTCAGCGCATAGCCTAAATAGCTAGAGCTATTGGCGACCTGCCCGGCCAAAATCAGGGTCTTGCCGTCCTCCAAATAGCCTGGCAGCAGGGGAACTATCCGCTCGCGCAAATTATAGAAAAACTCGTATTCGGCCCCGACAGTGAGACCGATGTTATCGTTGATATCGCGCGTGGCTTGGATGGAGAATATCTCGGTTAACTCCTGAGTCTCTAGGACGCCTTGATCAGCCGGAGTGCGACTGCTGTAAAGCTGTTTCCAGCGCGGCAGGAAGTCCCACTCGCGGAATGAGAGCGGGTATTCGCCCTTGTTGACCACGCCGAGGAAGCGCTGATCCCGGCGTCCAGCTTCGGGGGTTCCCAATAGATTGTACAGTTCGTGTTTGACCTTGGTGGTAAACGGGAAGAACCGGTCGTACTGCACCTCGAAGAACGTCGTGTTGACGAATACGTTCCGGGCCACCAACTGGTCGCGGGTCAAGACCGCGCCGCCGCGAGTACCAGGCGTATCGACCCACAGAAAAACGTCGTCGGGGATATCGTCTTTGACCTTGCGCGGATTGGCGACCAAGCGCATTCGTAGATACTTCTCAGGCATCTCCTTTTTAGCCGTCAGCAGCAGGTAGGTCGACTTGTTCTTGCGAGCCGTGTTCAACAACCGCTCGTCGAGACGACCGACCATTAGGTTGGTCCCCTCTGTCACTTCCAGCCCGACATAGACGTTGAAGCCACGGTGCCCCAGCTTATAGGGATAGTCGGCTTGAGTGTCGTCCTCAAAGCGGTCAATGACCGTGTTGTTGTTCATGTCCATCCCGAACAGGAACTCGGGCGGCTCAACCTCAAAGCGCAGGAATGGCTCGGCGTAGTCTGGCTCGCGATTGAAATTGCGGTTGAAATCGGAGATGTCGTCGTTGTCCTCGTCAATGCCTGGGAAGACCGCATTATCGGTCAAGAGCCCTCGGCCCTGACGGGTGTTGACGCGGGAACCGAAATAGCGCCGAGTCCAGTCGGGAAGTTCGTCTTGGTCGTCGTTGTCGTCGACAAACTCAAAGACATTGCGCTCCTCGCTGTCGTAGTGGACATCGCCCTCGGCGTTGGGAATGAAAGCACGGGTCGAATAGTCGGAGTCAATGCTGAAGGTTTCGGCAAAGACCGTCCACGGGTAGGAGCGCTGCTGCGCCGTCAGGTAGAAGGCATTGGCCTCCTTTTTGGCCAGCGCTTGGCGGCGGGTGAAATTCTCGTTGGGATAGCGGCGGTACTGCGAATTCTGCACGAACTCGCCGCGCAGCTCAAAACCGGCCACATCGCTGATCGCCAAGTCGAAACCCAACATGCGGTTGGCCGTCGGCAGGCCATAGCGGAAGCGGTGAAAGGCTTGATTGGACCCGTCCTTAACATTGCCCGGGGCGCGCAGCATCGGCAAAAATACCGGCGTCCCAAGCTGGTTAGTCTGCTTGTTGGAGGTGATCTCCACCTTGTAGTCGTTGGCCAACACGAGGCCGATCTCGACGAACTTGATCTGGCGGAAGTCGTCGATTTCGTCCTCTTCGCTCGGCGAGAAGTCTTCGATATTGAAGGTCAGGGTAATGATGTCCGGGCCGCTGGCCTCAATCACGCCGCGGCGGCGCAGGCCGCCTTCGACCGTAGGCTCAATGTCGTCGGTATGCTCAACGCCATTGACGAAGATGCGCCAGCGCGACAATAGCGCCCCCCCCTCGCCATCCTCTGGGGAGTCATCGGAGATCCGCACGATGATCGAGCGCACAAAATCGGCGTTCATAGGACCGCTCAACAAGCCCTGTAGCGAGTTGTCGCCGAAAGGCACCTCGGAATTGCGGTGGGCGGCGTTGACGAAGGTCAAACCCATCTTGGCGAAATCGCCGACACCGATCTGGCCCCGGGCGGCCCAGAGGTTGGTAAAGGTCGTGAACTGCACCCCAGCCACGCCTTCCTCTTGGGCGACCTGGCCGGTGTTGTTGACGCGCGAGGACAGCAGGGTGATCGCGTATTTGTCGGTCATCAGATCCCACTGCACCCCGTCGAAACGCGGTTTGGAAAATGTCAGCGGTGTCAGGGTCGTGCGGATCCCGTCGCCGACCATCAACGAGGAGTGGAATTGCCCGGAATGGCTCGAAGCGATCAAGACATTGTTGAACCAAGAGGTAAAGCGCGGGTTTTTGCTAATGCTACTGCCGTTTTGGGTCGGGTAGTCCTCGGTCCAATCGTACACCTGCCAGCCCTGGGTGATGTAGTTGCCGTACACATCGTAAAAAGGCGAGCCTTCGAGGAAGATGTCGTTATAGCGCTCGTACAGGTTGCGCGCGTAGTTGGAGTACTGCTCCTGTCGCCAGTCGTAAAGCGAGTAGAGGCGCTGCGGCAAATACCACTTGCGCACCGTCGGCACAAGGGTCGAAGGCGCGATTTCTGCCCCGGACGTGTAATAAGGGTTTTCGAAGCCCGTCTCGCGTTGGGCACGAGACTCTGGCGGTAGCGCTAGCGCTATACTCAGACAAGCCAACAACAATAGTAGGATTCTATGTCTCACCGTCACCCCTCCCATAGGTTTGTGAAGGCAAAGCTTTGTATCAGTATGCTACGTGTACGAGCCTCTGGACCACTTCTTCGCCGGCGTCGGCGGGCACGGAAATATGCACCAGATAAACCCCTGGGGGCACCGTCCCAGAGGCTGTGGTGCCGTCCCAAGCGTATTGCGCCTGGTTGCCCGCGGGGTTGTGGTTGGCCAACTCGACCACCTGGACCCCGTTGAGAGCAAAGATCCGCACCCGTGGTTGCTTCCCGGTCTTTACCACAATAAACCTCAGCCGATAAAGATCGTTGGCACCATCTTGGTTCGGCGTGAATATCTCGGTGTGACTGAGCTTGCGGACTAGCACCTCGTCAGCGACCGCGTCCGGCACGAAAACCTGATCGGCCCCGAAAACCACCGGCAGTACGCCTTGGGTATTGTCGGCCTGCGCGGAATTGAAGACGAACGCTTCGAAAACCGTCGGGCTGGCGAATACGCGCGTTGTAAAAGCAATCTCCACTGAATCGCGCCGAACTGCGGGCGGGGGCAACTGCACCAGCAGTGAATCCCCTTGCAGCGCACTAGTCGCCTCGACTTCGACCCCACCGACGGTCGTCCGCACCAAATTGGCCCCAGCACCGCCTATCGGCAGGGTAATCAATACCCGGTCAAAACCCACATCGCCGCCGTTGAAGGCCGCCGGCTTGATCGTATAGCGGAATTCCGTCAGCGAATCCAACGCGGCCTCCCGCGGCAAGACGCCACCGCTCAGCCCGGAGGAAATCACCGGATCGCTGGCCACAAAAGTCAGCGAACGCAGTTTGGGGAAGACCTCGGGATCATCGCTGATTAGCGCCACGCGAGCCTGCAACCATTGCCGGGGCGTCGGCGACTGGAAGGCCTGTCCCGAGAAGCGGTGCGGATTGCTCCAAGTGCTCCAAGAAGCGTCGCGGATGCTCTCTTCGACGATATCGCCGCGCTGGCGCCTTTTGGCCGCCTCGTAGCCGTCCTTGGTAACTTCCTTGCCGTTGGTCAGGTAGTAGCGCGTAATATTCTGGAAGCCGTTGCCCGTCTGAGTCTGCACCTCAATCCGGGTGCCAGGCGGGAGGTCGGCATCCCACTCAACCCGGCGGATACTTCGCGCACCGCCCATCGGCAGATCAACCGACTCAATGGAGATGCGAGCGGGATAGCCCTCGCTGTGGAAGATCCACCACTGCAACGCCCGGCAATTGCCCCTGCCGCCGGGCACGCGCCAGTTGATCAACCGCACGGCTCGCGGCGGAAACTGGAAATCGTAGATGCCCTTGTTGCCAGTATCCGCCGCGAGCAGTTCATACTCAAAAGGGCCTTCCACTTCCAGAATCGCAGTCTTACTGAGCGTTCCGTCCGAAGTGAATAACTCTTGGTTAGACCAACCGCAGCCGCCGGAAAAATGAGCGTACGGATAGGGGCCGACACCGCTGACATAGGGCAACCACACCACCCGGTCAACGCGGAAGACGTTTTCAAAATCGACCACTCCCCAGTAACCCGAATCGCGCCAATCGCCGCTTTCGATAACCGCCTCGATATTCCACATGCGGAAGCCTAGGTCCTCGTCGATTAGCGCCTCGGCACCGCTGCCGCGCCCACAGGCACGGTCAGAGCATTGGCGTGCATCCGACGTCCAAGTCCGCCCGCCCCACCCTTCGTCGCCGCGCTCGAGCCGGCGTTTAATCGCAACCTTGGAGGCGATGTTGAACCCTACGCCGTCAACCTCAATCTCGGCTAAGGCCGCGTTGGGTGTGCGGCCGGCGGCTTCGAAGCGCACAAAGCGCACCGGCGAGAATTTTTGCGACGGGTCCTTATCCATTTCAAGTTGGAACTCAACTACGCGCTCGGTGTTGTTGTTGACCGGACGACCGACCTGATTGAAGACGATCCGGTTGCCCCCACCGAAAGCCACTCGCACTCCCGGACTGGTGAATACCGAGAAAAACGTGAACGGTCGCGCGTTGGTGGTATCGGGAAAAATTACGCGGATCTTGTCGGCGATCACCGCCCGACCCAGATCGAGCTCCACCCAGAAGTGCTCCGTCGGGTCGGTGGCAATGGGCTTCCACCAAGTATTGGGATCTTGGTCGGCGATCAAGTGGGCGTCGGCTTGGTTCGAGGGAGTGCGCACCGGTCGGATGCTACCGTAGAGGTCGCCGATGATCACCGATGAGAACTCGTCGGCATTGGCCACTGCATTGAAGGTCTTGCCGAAGCGCCTGACCTCAATGCCATCTTCCCGGACGTTGACCAAGCCCCGGGGATGGTCCCAAGCTTCGAAATCCAATCCGCTGAAAACCAAATCCTGCGCCGCCAGCTCTGCTCCCGCAAGCGCGGCCGCCACAGCCACAGCTATTATCCGGTTCAATGGGCGTCTCATCTTTCCCTCGCTAGGCCGTTAATAAATCACTGCGACGGGTTTGAATAGCGTTTGGATGCCCTGATCCACATCCACCTCAACTACGATCAAGTAGATCCCTGGCGCGACCAATCCATCCGCTTCGTCCTGCCCAGCCCAACTCGGCCCGTAGGGTCCGGCAATGGCTTGTTGGTCTAGCACCGAGGCAATCCGGTGCCCGGCTAGGTCGTAGATCTCGACCCGGACTCCAGCACCGCCGACGCCGAACAGGTTGAAGGAAACCACGGTCTCATCATTAATCCCATCGCCGTTAGGAGTGATAACCGGAGACGACAGCCGCAGGTCTCCGGTAACGCGCGTTTTGACCTCGGTCGCCACCACCTGGATATCGTTGCTGCCACCCCCTGTGCGAGCGTCGCCCGACTCAATCGACTGCGGCAAGCTAGCGACTGCGGTGTCGCTGTTGAATATCCGTCCTTCCATAAAGACGGAGGCCTGATAGATGGCGCTGCGGAAGTGAAGCCGCAAAGTCGCATCCTCGGCGATTGGTTCGGCAAAGAGAACCCGCAGGAGACCGGCAGCGGTTTGTTGGGAAAAATCCGTTCCCTCCAGTAATTCGACCCCGTCCCGCTCCAAGCCGATGAAACGCGCCCCCGCAGGCACATCGAGTTCGACGCCGTCAAAACCGGGCCGGACACCCGTGCCGAATACAGTGCGAATATCGTAGACGAAAAGCGTATCTACCCCCAACGGCACTTCCACCACGCCTTGCTGGTCCTCGGCCAATCCCGCTAGCGACACTTCCCCCAGTACGCTATCGGCCAAGACCGGCGAAAACTCAAAGGCCACCGAATCGAGGACGCCGAAGGCGAGCGGGTCGGCGGTTTTGATCTCGAAGCGGAACTGGAAAAATTCTCTGCCGTCGGAGGAGCGGATCTCGTCGCCCGATGTCTGGTAGGGCACCGACCAATTATTCCAATGGGTGATATCGTCGGAACGCGAAGCCCGATATCCAGCAAGCCCGCCGGAATTGACCGACGATATCTCAAACTGGCTGCGCGGCGGCGGCCCCTCGAAATAGGTCTCCCGGTCCACCAGAACTTGGCGACCGAGTTCATCAAAGATGAAGTAATCAAGCGGGTCGGCGTCGCCCCCCGCCCGGGTGCGGAGCAGCAATTCGACCGGGGCCGCCGGATCAGCCGAGATCTCGCCTGAAGATGCCTGGCGGTATTTGGTGAAGTTCCAAGTGATTCGGCCAAGGCTAACCTGCCCGCCGAAAGAATGGACTTTGGAGACATAGCGACCTTCGGCCGGGAACCCTCGCCCGAAGGCCTCGACTTCCGCCAGCATCCCGGTAGAGGTCACGCCGCCGAACTTGAAGCGCAAAAAGCGGGTGAAGCGCAGCCCGGCTTTCAACGAGACGATGCTGGTGTTGTTGGTGAAGGTGCTACCCAAAACCTCCTCTAGGGGATGGTAGCCATTCGTCCCGGTCGAGACATCCTCGTCTTCAAAGATCAGCCAATCTACCGGCGTATTGGCGCGGCTAACCTCATAGGCGACCGGGAACAGCGCCCGCTGCCGCCGGCCGTCTTCGAACAGACCGCTCTGCGGTGGGTAAAAGGAGACGCTGTCAATCGGCACCGGCACGCCGAGATCGAGCGTGAAAAACTTGTCAACCGTCGGCAAACCGTCGGCGCGTTCGGCGTGCAGGAACGCCGGGCTCAGTCCGTCCCCATCGACTAATCCGCGCGAGATTGCTACGGTACCCGCCTCGCGCCTTCCGCCATCCCACAGCCGTGGATTCCAGCCTAACCGCAAGGTATCGCCCTCGAGGGTAATCGGACCTTTGGAGAAATTCCAAGTATAGCCGAAGACATTGCGCTGACTCGAAATTCCGGTGGTCCGCACCAATTCGCGCATGACACTGTGGCCACGCGGAATTTCCTGGGGCTGGATTGATCCGGCGCGGCTAGTGTCGTCGAGGGCGATCCAGCGCTCGCGCGCTTGGACCCAAGGCTCGCCATTGGCCCCGCCGACAACCCAAGCCACATCCATTGCCTGCCCCCAAGCCGCGCCCTGTAACCACAGCAGCACCGTACACGCTCTGGTGTTTAAACGGATCAATACGCTACCCCTATTAACTTGGCGGTTTCAAGGGCTTCGGCATCGGCCTTGATGGAAAACCGAATGATGTATATCCCCGGCGGCACCATTGCGCCGCTCTCCCCCCTGCCATCCCACGCCTCGCGGTACGCCCCTGCGGACCGCACGCCGGAGACGAGCCGACGCACCTCGATACCGGACAGATCAAAAACGCCGATATCGACCTCGAGATCCCCGGCAAATTGGGCCAAGACAAAGTCGATATCGACCGCGTCATTGACCGCATCGCCGTTGGGCGTGACAATCGGAGTCAAAAGCTGGGTTTCGATTTTTGGCCGGGAATCAAGCGTGAAGATGTTGATCGTCCCGGTGCCCACATCACTGCTGGCGTCGCCGACCGCAATGGGATGAGGCGGTACATCGCCCGCACCCAGCAGCCAAGCATTGACTGGCGTATTGTGTTCGAGGAGCCGCAATTTGAAGGTGACTCGCAACGGCTGATTGTTGGCCTCTTGCACGGGGTCGAAAAACACCTCAAAGCCATCGACAGTCTCCACCACCTCGGCATCGCCGATCGCGACGAGCGGATCGCCCATCTGCAGTCCAGAAAAAACCGGCGGTGGGAAAGCCGCCAGCTTGACGCCGCGGAAACCCGCCAATCCCTCCGCGTCGAAGTCGGCGCGGATGTCATAGACGAACGATGTATCTACTCCGCCTGCAACAGCGATAACTCCGCCCTGCGGGCTTAGATCATCCGCCAGCGCCACCTCGCCTACCGCGTTACTGACGAGCGCAGGCGAATGTTCCAAGCTCAGGGTGTCGATGCGGATCGTGGTTTCGGCGTCCCCTTGAAAAAAGAAGCGAAACTGAAAAAACTCGCGCGGACTAGGCAGATTGACCGGCAGGATTAGGGTGCCCGTCGCGTCGATTGTCAGGGGTGTCGACCACGGACTCCAGTTATCCCCGTCGTCGCGGATATCGCCCTTGACAAAGTCGCGCACCGGCCCTTGCTCCTCCGCCGGCAGTTCGAGATAGTCAACCCGCTCCAATTCCTCGAGGACCTCGCCAGTGCTGGGATCCTGACGGAATAAGGCACGCCGTGGCAAATCGGCGTTGTACTCGGCGAATGAGACCTCTGCAACAGAGCCGGTATCGCGGTCGCGGCGAAAATAAGACAGCGGCGTGTCGTCGGCGCCGCTGCGCATCTGCAGGACGGCGACTGGCCGCCGGTCTTCGCCTCCAGCGCCACGCACCAGCTTGGTCGCGTGAATCCGCAGTTGTCCAAAATTGACTGCTTCGCTAAAAGAATGCAGGTCGGAGACATAACTCGACACTGGCACGAAACCCTCGCCGAAAATCTCAAATTCGGCCAAGTTGAAGGCCGACTTGGACAAAACCTTGAGTTGTAGAAAACGACCCTGCAAGGGCGGAAATTCCAAATCGACGACTTGGTTGCGGTTGCCCTCCACTCTCCGCAGCAACTGATAGGTCGGTCGGTTGATCTCGTTGAAGTCGGCTCCGTCGTTGACTAGCAACTCAAAAGCCTTGATAAAGGAGTCGGGATCGTTGGGATCGGGGTAGAAGCGCACTCGATTGATCGGGAAAGGAGACCCTAGATCCCAAAAGAAGGTCGCGCCCGCCTGATTGCGGATGCTCTTGAAGCTGGCCTCGGAGGAGCTGCTTGGGTCGCCGTCAACCAAGCGCAAGGGACCATTGATCTGGTTGAATAGACCGTCGTTGGACCACGCCCGCGGCTGACCCACGGCCGTGAAATCAGGGGGTTGTCCCTTTAACCAAGTCAGACCGGAATCGCGCAGTAGCTGGATCAAATTTTGGCCGCTGGTCAGTTCGAGCGACTGCAGCGAGCCATCGCTTTCCACCGCCCCGGTCTGCACGGAGGCCTGATCGGTCCACGACAGGCCTCCGCGACCGACTTGATAGACCTCTACCTGACCATAGGCCGCAGTGATCCATAGACATAGGACCACGGCTCTGATCCAGAGAGTGATCATCTTTATTAAAAACGAATGTACACGCCGTTATTCTCAATCTGCGACCACACTCGCCTGCTGTGCATCCGAAAGATCATACCCCCGCAGGACCTCGCGTTCGAACAAAAAGCTGAGATCGATCGTTTCAACTGCTTCGCCGGCGTAGTTAAAGCGGACGGCAATATCTTCGAGATCAAGGCGGATGTTCGTCACGTCGGCGGCGAGCAGGGGAAAAACTAGATACCCCTCTTGTTCGCTGCCGCTAAAGACGGTGGTCGCCTCGGTGTACATGGATTGTCGGAGGATACTGGTGCGGCTTTTGAAATCGACTCGACCCTGGCCGGTGCGCCCCAGCCAGAAGGCGCGGAAATAAGCGTAAAGCTGGGCGTAGGAAAGCGATCGATAGATTCTGTTGTTGGTCGAGGTAATCGTCGCCTTCTGCGGGTCAATTACGACCTTGGGGAACTGGTAATTGCTCACTTTGAGCTGGATCACGGTAAAGCGCGATCGGGTCCAGTCCTCGCCAGGTAACTGCCAGTCGCCAAAGGTGTAGGGGTTGGTCGAAGCCGCTCCGCCGGTAGATGCGGCGGGAAATTGCCGGTTGAGTTCAGCGTCGATCATCGGCTTGAGATTGAGAGCCAGACGATTGAGGGTATAGGTGACTGAACCATCGTCGTTGACCACCATCCCTTCCGCCTGTTGGGCCATGGGCCGCAGGTCTTGCGGGAAATAGCGGCCACAGCCCCCTATTGTGAGCAAGATACCAAGCAACAACAATCCGCGCATGTGCCAGATCCTTATCACGGGCGACACTCAAGTAATTCGGGGCAATGGCAAACGCCCATTGCCCCGAATTACCTCTCTGCCAACCGACTTAGGTCATGCCTATTTATAGGCGTTTTTGATCTGACCCCAGGTTGAACTCTCCACCGCAGTCCCAGCATCGCCGCGACCATCGACATAGTCGCCAACCCGCAGCAACAAGGCGTGCGAGTAGTACTGGCGGGCCGAAGCCTCAGGGCCGCGCGAGGTGAAGTCGTTGTCGGGCGAACTGGAATCGCCGTCCTCGATCCAAAAGGAGAACGGCAGGCCAAAACCATCTTCACCGGCAACGTCGTCGAGCTGATGGACCTGGCTAACTGCGGGACCGCCGTCCTCGAGGAACCAGAAGACTATGTAGTTGAACTCGTAGACCGTAGTACCGCCAGTAGGCCAGATATCAGCCGCCCAAGCTTCGGGCGGATCAACGGTCACCGAATAGTCCATGTATTCTGGGTCGCCGTACTGTATCCAAGCTTCCTGATCCAGCCAGCGATAGCGGATATTGGCGGGTGGGCTCAGATCGCCAGGCGCACCGAGCCACTCCATGTTGTAACCGGAGGGCAACTCGCGGCCGTGATCTTGAGGATCGAGAGCAAACTCGATCATTTCGCCCTCCCAGCGCTCGATGTTGGTGCCGTGATGATGCAACGTGTCATCGACGATCTCCAAGAACACGAACCAGCGATTGACATCGCCTCCCTTCCACCCCATAAACAGAGTGAAGCTGAGGTCGTCGCGGGTCGGCGACGGGCGATCGGCCTCATCGCGGAACTCCTCGGTGACGATCGTGTACTCGGGATCCCACCAGTCCCAATCATCGGCCTTGCCATCCATCACCATATTGGCATCGTCGGGCACTTCGAGCATGTACCACTGGAAACCCATGCTACCATTGCGGGTCTCTATTGGAGGTGGGTCGTTAAACTGGGCGTTCGCCAGCCCGATAAAAGCTAAGCTGAACACACCCGTCAGGATGAGCTTACGCATCTGCAATCCCCTTTCTTTGGAGGTTGATACGAGAGAATATTGATTTACAACATGCTGCGATTGGCATAGATAAAAACGGCTAATACCCTAACAGTTCGCGTTGCGTAATATAATACGAGCCAACAAGGAATCCAATCAAAAATTCACCAGAGCTTATATCTACCTCTATTTATTTTAGCGATGGCTCTGGTTTTGCAGGGGCAACGGGCCGCACGAGTTGGACGCGGTCGAGCCCTATGAGGTAAATCTCTATTTCTCCTTTGCGTTCCTCCCGCAACCGGGCGATCAGATCATCCATTGCCTTATTTTCTTTAAAAGTGAGCAACGCCCCGCGAATGCTATCGCGAACCAGATCAAAACCCGCAACCTCCCCGTCCTCGCGGGTAAACATATCGGTATTTTCGTCGTAGAACGTGCGTATTTCCTCTTCCTTCACGTCTTGCTCTAGCGCCACCGCCTTGCCCTCGACGCGATAGAGCCACTGAATCAGCAATTCGTCGCGGCGGGTCTTGGTCTTGGTCCTAACCTCTGGATCATCATCGAGCTTCAGCCTGCGGGCCTCCGCCAGCATGATCTCCCGTCCCGCCAGCCCGTCGGCAGCCTTGTGCAATCTGGCACTGTCGAGAGACGCCGGATGTTTGACCCGGCCCAAGCGGTGATATTCCAGATATTCGCCGAGTGTCAACTCGCCGCCCTGCCAATTAAGCAGCACCAGATCCTTCCCCGACCACTCCTTGACCCCGGGAGCTAGCGCCTGCAATCGCCGCATCGCCTTCGGGTTCAGCTTCAGCGCATAGTGCTGGCGCAACTCGTTGACATAGGCCTCCATGTCCCGCCCCCGCTTCACCTCGCGCAACCGGCGCTCCAACCAATCGCGGTCCGCGGCAAAACCCGTCTTGCGCCGCTCTTCGAGCTTGAAGACGTGGAAACCCGAACTAGTCTCGACTGGTTGCGGATAGACCTCGCCCGGCTTCATGCTTTTGAATGGTTCGATCAGCGGAGGCAGCAAGCCACCGGTTTTAACCCAACCGACCCGACCGGCTCGCGCAAAACGTTTTTGAATGTGCGGCACCGAGTACAGCGGAAAAAGTTCGGCAAAGGTCTCTCCTTGGCCGAGTCGATCCAACACTTCCCACGCCTCTTCCTCGGTAGCGCAAACGATGTGCTGGCTATAGACCTCCGTGTCGAACTCCCGGTCGACGAAAAACACCTGTAACTCTTCTTCGGTTGACGAATAATCACCCGTCAGTGCCGCGACCTCATAAAGCTTGCTCCGCAACGCCTGCTCTTCGACGCGCCGCACCTCCTCGGCGACCACCGTATCGCGGTCTAGCCCGCGCCGAATCCCTTCTTGCGCGAGCAATTCGTGGGCGATGATGCCGTCGAGAAAAACCTTTTTGGCCTGGGGGTCTTCAATGTCGATGTGGCGAAAACCCGTTTTCATCATGTTCTGCGCGCGCTGCTGAAACTCCGCAACCGAAATTTTCTCATCGCCCACGCGTACGACGTAGTCGGTTTGGGCAGTAGCCACGCCGCAGCAGGCCCACAACGCGCAAGCGATGCCGGCAATGGATTTATTGGTAAGGTCAGTGAAGCGCAATTAGATACTCTCCTTTTGTTGATTACCACCGTGTACTCATGGGTCGGCCCCCTCCACCACGACAATTTCCCGGTCGGCAGCCAGTCCCACTAGCGTCTGCACCGCGCCGCTGGGCCAAAAGACCTGCAGGGTATCGATTGTCGCATACTGGCCCAACCCGATGGTCAATCGCACGTCGTTGCTGCCCATATAACCATAACCAGCGCGGACCTCCCGCACTTGGACCAAGTCGCCAGCCACCGCCCGCACCCTAGCACCGATGCCCTCCCGGTTGCTCTGGCGGCCCTCGGTGCGGACCCTGAGATAGTGGTTGGCGTTGCCGCCGTCGTTGCGCAGCAGGGTGCAATGGGGTGTGTCGGAGTCGGAAATAAAAAAATCAACATCGCCGTCGTTGTCGTAATCGCCGAAGACCGCTCCGTGACTTACCCTTTTGACGTGCATCCCCGGCCCGCTCTGGTCGCTGACCTCGATAAAGGAGCCGTCGCCGCGGTTGCGGAACAACTGGTTTTGCTGCGGATAGGTGGTGGAGGGGTCGTATTCGGCGACATTCTCATCGAGATGGCCGTTAGCAACGAAGACATCTAGGAAACCGTCGTTGTCGTAGTCGACGAAGGCAGCGGTCATACCAAGATACGGCACACTCGCCACGCCCACTCCGGCGGCGAACGTCAAGTCGGTGAAGAAGCCGTCGCCATCGTTGTGGTAGAGGGTATTGGCCAGCCATTGGTAGGTAGCGACGATGATGTCGAGCCGCCCGTCGTTGTCGTAGTCGCCCAGATCGGCCCCCATCGCCGATTCGGCTAAGCCTTCTTCGTTGTAGGCGACCCCTGCCACTGCACCGTTTTCTGCGAAGGTCCCGTCGCCGTTGTTGACAAAGAGGAAATTGGGCTTCTTGTCGTTGGCGACGAAGAGGTCGGGGTCGCCATCGCCATCTATATCGCCGAAGACGGCCGCCAACTGGCGACCGGAATCGTCGCGCAGACCGGCTGCGGCCGTCACATCGGCAAACGACCTCCCGTCGTCGTTGCGATAGAGGACGCCCGTTTGCCCCGGATAGGTCGTTGGCCCGCAATACGACCGCACCTTGCCAGCGAAACACTCCACATTCTGCACTGGGTCAAAATCCATATAGTTGGCAACGTAGAGGTCGAGATCGCCATCGCCATCGTAGTCGGCAAAAGCCGCGTGCGTACCCCAACCCAGGTCTGCTGTACCAAGTTCGGACGCGATATCGGCAAAAACCGCGTACCCGTCGTTTTCGTAGAGCCGGTTGGGCCCATAATTGGTGACATAGAGGTCGGGGTCGCCGTCGCTGTCGATATCGCCAACGGCTGCCCCCATGCCAAAGCCCTCATCCCCGGTCCTCGATTCTAAGGTGGCATTGACGAACGCGCCGTCAGCCCGATTGCGATAATAGGCATTGGAGCCGGTTGGTCCCGCATAGCCGGGCAGAGCCGCGCCATTGACGATGTACAAGTCGAGGAATCCGTCGCCGTCGCCATCGAAGAACGCCGCCCCAGACCCCACCGCCTCCGGCATGTATTTGGCCCCGCTGGCACCATTGATATAGCGGAAGTCGATGCCGGCCTCCACAGTAACCTCGACGAAACGAGGTGCGGCAGCACCCACCGCCCCGCCACTGACCGCCGACAGCCAAAGCACCCACCATTGACCGCGCAGCCACGACGACCTCACGGAGCCGCCTGCTGTCGGGCAGTGGCGAGGATCCGCCGTGCCAACGCGGCGTTGCGCTTGAGCCGCGGATCATCCGGGGCAAACCGCAAACCTTCGAGATAGCTTGCCAGTGCCAGCGGCACTTGCCGGAGCCGCATCTGCACGTTGCCCAGCGCCAAATAGGACAACACATAGGTAGAATCCGCCTGTAGGGCACGGCGAAATAGGTCGAGCGCCGCTTCGAACCGCCCTTGCCGCAACTGGATATTACCTAGATTGTGGTACGAGGGTGCAAACGAGCTATCCCGGGAGATCGCCTGCATGTAGTGGATTTGGGCTTGGTCGTACTGGCCTCGGCGCGAGTAGATCATGCCCAGATCGTGATACACTGACGCTTGGTCGGGCGTTGTCAGCAGCGTATTCTTCAACGAGGAGATACCCCGCTCTTGCTCTTCGAGACGCTGGTAGAGGTCCAACTGGTGCTGTCCTTCTTCGCGCTGACCGGTGCGCAACAGGGCATTTCCCAAGTTGAAGCGGGCCAGCGCATAGAGCGAATCCAACCGCACCGCTTGCGTCAGTTCGCCGACAGCGGCAGCGTAATCGCGGCGGCGATAATAGCTGGCGGCTAGCCCATTGCGGTATTTGGCCACCGTTGAGTCGGCGGTGATGGCCTGGCGATACGCCCGCTCGGCAGCGGCGTAGTCGTTCAGTTTGCGCTGGACTTCACCGAGATGGTACCAGGCCTCGCCGTAGTCGCCTTTGGCGGCGATAGCGCGGCGATAGGCGAGTTGCGCTGCGCCGTAGCGTCCCTTGCTAAAGTGGATCTGTCCCAGCGATAGATGTGCCCACGCGTAATCAGGGCTGAGTTCAATTGCCTTTTCGAGTGTCGCTACCGCTTCGTCGTGGCGGTCGAGACGAGTCAGCAAAATCGCCAGCTCGGTGCGTGCTTTGGCATAATTAGTCCGCAAAGCGATCGCCTCTTGATAGGCGGCGACCGCCTCGGCCAATTGTTGGTCCTTGGCATAGGCAGCGGCTAGTTTGCGGTGGCGGTCCGCCGATCCGGGCTGACCCTGCACAGCCTGTTCGAAGGCCTGCACCGCCAGTCGGTAGTTCCCCTCTGCCATGTAGCGATCCCCCAGCACCTCGCTGGCATAGTCGGCATCGGCCACAGCGAGCGTGGCCCCCAGCATCACGGCCCATGCACCGCAGCATCCCAAGCAGGTCATGTCACTCCAAGCAGGCATGATCTAATAGTCGCTAAGACCCACCTTTTTCACAACGTACCGCTATCGCCATTTTCGGCACATTATAGCTTCAATACCCTTTGCGCTTATCTATCACACTCACCAACGCCTCCCCGGCCAAGTAGCGCCGCAAGTTCTCGCAAAACAACGCCACGCACCGACGGTCGCGGTTGGGCGACCCCCCGGCCGTATGCGGCGTGAGCAGCGCGTTGTCCATCCGCCACAGCGGGTGATCCTCGGGCAGGGGCTCCTGCGGCACTACGTCCAATCCCGCCCCGCCGATCTGCCCCTCGGCAAGCGCCGCCAGCAAGGCCTGCTCATCGACGATCCGCCCTCGCGTGATATTGATCAACAGCGCGTGATTCCGCATCCGCGCAAACGCCTCTTGGTCGAACAGCCCGGCACTCTCGGCAGTCAGGGGTGCGCAAATCGCCACCACGTCGGATTGTTCCAACAGCGCGTGGAACTGATCCATCCCCCAGCAGGCTTCCACTGCTTCCGGCACTTCGACCTCTTCTGGATCCACTGCGATAATTCGCATTCCGAATGCGCTCGCGCGTTTTGCCAGCTCCCTCCCAGTCCCCCCCAATCCCACAATGCCCATCGTCTGCTCAACCAGTTCCCACGACGCAGCGCGAATCGGCCAGCGCTGCTCCCAGCGCGGCTTGCGCACGGCCGTGTGGAGCCCCCGCGTCAGCCCGAGCAGCAGCGCCATCGCATGTTCGGCCAGATGCACCCCCACCCACCCCTTGGCGCTGCACAACACCACATCGCTGTCGACCAGTTCGGGGTGCAGCAACCCATCTACCCCCGCCCCCCAACTCTGCATCCACTTGAGCTTTTGCCGCCGGGCGAACATCTCCCGGCTTATATGCCCGCAGACGACCTCAATCTCCGGCATGACCGCCAAGGCCGCCGCATCCGAATCCACGCACACCACTTCCACTTCCTCGGACACCTGCCGAATTTTCTCTAGCAACTCCGCTGCTAAATCCATCCTCATCAAGACTTTCATATGCTCTCCTTCCCCTGCGATTGTCCGTCCGCGGCCATAGGCCCTATTATTTGGCTCGTGTTACGCAGTTTTGCCCTCGCTTGGTCTAGGTCTGGTCGGCCCTGCCTCCAGATTGCCCCTCGGCGGTTCGGCGAAGCGGCTCAACGGAAGGCCCCACAGTCCGCCGCTAGATGCCCGCCCCGTGAAACAGGTGGCGCGGGAAGCCGCAGACCATACACAAGAGCCTGCCGCTCGGAGCGAAGCCTGCAGAGGCAGGATTTGATTTTCCCAATCTCACCAACTACGGAAGCAGGTCATGCAAAACCACATCGTCAAGACCCATCCAGACGGTACTGTCCTCCCGCGCGAAGAGCAATTGGCTTGGAAACTGGCCCAGCTCGCCGCCCACAACCAAGCGTTCGACGCGGATGTCGCCGAGATGATCGGCAACCGCGTCATCGACAACGCCGCAGTCGCCCTCGCCGCGATCAACCGCCCGCCAGTGCGCAACGCCCGTCTCCTCGCCTTGGGCTACCCCCACCCCCGCAACAGCGGTGCCGGCCTCTTCGGCGTGGCCAACGACCGCAGCTTCCACTGCGAGTGGGCCGCCCTCGCCAACGGGGTTGCCGTGCGCGAGCTCGACATGCACGACACCTACCTCGCGGCCGATTACTCGCATCCCGGCGACACCATCCCCGGCCTGCTCGCCGCCGCCCAGCAAGTGGGTGCTGACGGCCGCGCCCTGACTTTGGGCATACTCACGGCCTACGAGGTGCAAATGGCGCTGGTGACGGGCATTTGCTTGCACGAGCACAAGATCGACCACGTCGCCCACCTCGCCCCGGCCGTGGCGGCCGGGCTGGGAACCTTGCTCCAGATGCCGGCCGCGCAAATCTACCAAGCCATCAACCAGAGCTTGCACCTAGCCTGCGCCACCCGCCAGTCGCGCAAAGGGGACATCACCTCGTGGAAGGCCTACGCGCCAGCCCAAGCCAACAAAATCGCCATCGAAGCTGTGGGCCGGGCGCGCCTCGGCGAGCGGGCCCCTTCGCCCATCTACGAGGGCCGCGACGCAGTCATCGCGTACATGCTGTCCGGGCCGGACGCCGAATACCGCGTTCCCCTGCCCGATCCCGGCGAAAGGATGCGCGCCATCCTCCGCTCCTACACCAAGGAGCACTCGGCCGAATACCAAGCTCAAGCCCTGATCGACCTCGGCTTCCGCCTACGCGCTCGCCATATAGATCTAGACCAAGTGGAAGACGTAGTAATCCGCACCAGCCACCACACGCACTACGTCATCGGCACCGGGGCCAACGACCCGCAGAAAATGGATCCAGACGCCTCGCGCGAGACCCTCGACCACAGCGCCATGTACATCCTCGCCGGCGCTTGGGAGGACGGCGCTTGGCACCACGTGCGCTCATACACTTCAGAACGCGCCCACCGCCCTGCGACCGTTGCGCTGTGGCACAAGATCCGCACCGAAGAAGTCGCCGAGTGGACCCAAGCCTATCACCATCCAGACCCGGACCACAAGAAGTTCGGTGCCGAAGTAGTGGTCCGCCTCGCCGACGGCACTCAGATCGCCGAGCGCCTCGACAACCCCAACGCCCACTACCTCGGCGACCGGCCCTTTGCGCGGCCAGACTACATCGACAAGCTAGCCGTATTGACCGAGGGACTCGTAGCACCGGCCGAGGTTGAGCGTTTTCTAAGGCTAGTGGATCGGCTGCCGGATCTGACGCCCGAGGAAGTGGACCAGCTCAATCTCGCGGCAGCCGAGGGCATGTTGGAAGACGCCAAGAGCGAGCGCGTGGGCATTTTGTAGCCCATCAAGCCCGGATCAGGTCTTCGCCTTCTGTGCGCGCCACCAGCGCCGTGACCACCAGATCGCTGGTTACATTGACGGCCGTGCGGCACATGTCGAGCAGGCGATCGACAGCCAAGACAATGGCGATGGCTTCCACTGGCAGGCCGACCGCCGGCAGGATCAGCGCAATCGCGACCAAGCTGGCAGCGGGGATGCCGGCCACGCCGATCGACGTGAGCAAGGCGAGCAATACGACGATCATCTGCTCGGCAATGCCAAAATCCACGCCAGACGCGAACGCGTACACTTGGGCGATGAACACCACCACGACGCACTCGTAGAGTGCCGTGCCGTCCATGTTCACCGTCGCCCCCAACGGCAGGACAAAGCTGGTCACGCGGTTGGAGATGCCGGCCTGTTCGGCGCAGTTAATGGTCACCGGTAAAGTTGCCGAAGACGACGCAGTCGAAAACGCGGTTAATTGCGCCGGCGCGATCTTGGCGTAATAGGCGTATGGGCTGATGCCGGCAACCAAGCGCAGCAGCAGCGGCAACCAGACGGCAAAATGCACGGCCAGCGCCAGCAATGCGGTCAGGAAGAACAGGCCCAACGCTTCAAGCGCGGCAAAACCGGAGACGAGCAAGGTCTTGCCCACCAGCGCAAACGCGCCGATGGGAGCAAACCGCATGATCCACATGGTGATCAGGATCATGACGTCGTGTAGGCCGACCCAGAACTGTTGTAGGGTGTCGCCGGCCGGCCCGTTCAGTCGCGACAGGAAATACCCGAACACGACCCCGGCGAATACCAGCGCCAGCAGTTGAACCTCTAGCGCTGCCGCGAAGATATTGGACGGTATCGCGCGCTTGAGGACCTCGACCAGATCGCGCAGGCCGCGCCCTTCTACCTCGTCCATGACTTGCGACGGGTCTGGCAGCACGCTGCCCAAGGCCCGCGCCGATTCAGTCTCGCCGGGTGCTATGAGATTCACGCAAACGAGGCCGGTGAAAACCGACAGGAATCCGGTAGCCACGTAAAAGGCCACCGTCTTCCCACCGATGCGGCCAAAGGCGTTCTGGCTCGCCATGTTGCGGACCCCAACAATGATCGACGACAGGATGAGCGGCACCACGATCATCTTCAGCGCATTGAGGAACAAGCTGCCGCAGAAATCGAGAATTTCCACCAGCGACGCGCCAAACAGCGTCGCATGCTCGTCGCCTAGCCAGCCTACGAATGCAGCGAGGGCGAGGGCAATGCCGATCTGCCAGTGCAATGGAATGCCGATAAACCGCGAAAGTGCGCTGCGCTGGCTCATCCTTATTCTCCTCTGTCAATGTTGTTAATTTCTATTATGGCTTGGGAAATCGTTTATTACAACGAGACCGTCCAACGTACCCTGAATGCTTGGCCCGTCGGCATCCGAGCCGTTTATGCCCGGATCACAGAGCGAATCTCGATTTTTGGGCCAAACTTGGGAATGCCTTTTACACGAGCATTGGGGAATGGTTTATTCGAAAATTAGGGCAAAAGGCAGAGAAGGAATAGGACGTGCGTTTTTCTGTACAGTTGTGGGTCAAAAGGTAGTTGTACTCCATGTCTATATCAAAAAGTCTGAGAAAACGCCTCTAAAAGAATTGGAGCTTGCACGCAAACGTCAGGAGGAGTTTAAGCATGAAAACGCATAGAGAATTGCTTGACGAATGGATGAAAGAGCCAGAATTCGTCGCTGAATACGACGCGCTTGCAGATGAATTCGCCCTCTTTGATGAAATGCTCAAAGCCAGAAAGAATGCGGGTTTAACCCAGGCCGATGTTGCCAAAAAGATGGGCACCCAAACGCCGGCAGTCGCACGCCTTGAAGCATCAGGGCGACATAAAAAGCACTCCCCTTCTCTTGCCACGCTGCAAAAATACGCAGAAGCTGTTGGCTGCCGCTTGGACATCCGACTGATACCGCGCTAGCCAAGACTCACTCCCTGCCGAGGACGCCACCATGATCTACGACGGACACGCCTATTGCTTCCCGCCGCCGGGGCGCAACGGGGGCTTTGCCGACCCCGCCGAGTTCTGGCAGCACCTGCAGCTATTCATGGCCCAAGCCCGGCAGCAGCCCTGCTGGCGGCGCACCGATCGCGCCCCGGCCGACGCCACCGGCCTCTACGACCCCGCTCGCCCCTGGCGCTTCGATGGCCTGCGAGACGCCGCCTTCCGCACCGCGGATCACGGCCTCGTCGAGTGGACGACGGAGAGAGAGGACTATGTGAAGCAGGCCCTGCCGCCGTGGACGTTAGACTTCGCCTTCCCCGCCGACAGCCTAGTGGCGGAGATGGACTACGCCGGCATCGATCGGGCGCTCCTACACCGCACCCCGTACATGGGTCTCGACGACAGCTACATCGCCGACTGCTGCCAGCGCCACCCGGGGCGGATCCAGGGCCTAGCCTACGTGCCCGAATGGTGGTTCCCCAGCAGGACGGACGCCGCCATCGGCAAGCTACAACGGGCGATCTGCGACCACGGCCTAGCGGGCCTGCAGTTCGCGCCCTTTCACCGGGGCCTTTACGACCTCTCCCCCGAGTGGACCGGGCCCGACTTCGACCCTTTGTGGGCGACCGTGGCCGCGCTGGAGATCCCCGTATTTTTCACCCTTGGCGCAGTCGGATCGCCCGCCGCCTACCTCGACGAGTTGTGCGCACTGCGCGCTTGGATGGACCGCTTCCCGGACGTCGATGTGGTAATGACCCACGGCTTCCCTTGGCGGATGTTCGCCGACGGCGACCGGCTCCACGTGCCCGACGAGGTTTACGAGGCAGCGCCCATCGGCCACCCGCGCTTCCACATCCAGATCCTCTTCGCCGTGTTCCTCCAGTCGCGTTGGGACTACCCCATGCCACAGATGCGGCCCGTCCTAGAAAAAAGGGTCGAACGCATCGGTGCCGATCGCATCCTCTGGGGGACGGACATCCCCATCGTGCTGCTGCACTGGACCTACCGCCAGAGCCTCGACTACGTGCGGCGCTACTGCCCGTTCCTCGGCGAATCCGCAATGGCGGCGATCCTCGGCGGCAACATGGAACGGCTCTTGGATCCGGGGCGGTAGCCTACCCCAGCTAGTCGCTGATGAGATGCCAACGCCGAGGCCGCAAGCTGTACTTCGTCGATGGGGCGGTTCGCAATGCCGCCCTGCAACGCGGCCTCGCCCCGCTCGACGATCCCGGGGAGATGGGCACTCTCAGCGAAAACCTCGTAGCGGCGTCGCTCCACACCTTGAGCGTTCACGCCGGCCTTCGGCTCCACCACTGGCGCGACGGCACCCGCGAGGTGGACCTAATTTTGGGGGATCCGCGCCAACCGCTGGCCTTTGAGATCGGCACTTCGATCCATCATTCTCGTGCGGGTCTCTTCGCCTTGATGGAAAGGCACGAGCACTTCCGCGGACACAGCTATCTCGTCTCACCACAAGCTGTGGTCCGCCACCCCGATGCCACCGGAATGGGGACCCTCCCGCTCGACACCTTCCTGCTCGCCATTGGCGCTCAAGCGCACCAAGCCCTCGCCGACCGACTGCGGGGCTGAGAAGCCAGAGCAATACCCGATGAGTACTCCAAGACTAGCACTCCAACACCGACCCCTCCTCTGCCACCCGCCCGAACATGTGCGCGAATTCCTCGGATCCATCGTCGTGCCACACCGCAAAGGACAAGCCGCGGATGGTTCCCTCGGCAAAGCCGGTCAACGCATCTATGGGCGGAATGCTAGCCGTGTAGAGGACGTGCCCGTCCGGCAGGCGCAGCTTGCCCAAGTGCCGGGGAATTTCCGCCGGCCCGCGCTGGGCCAAGCGTGCAATGACTGCTTCGTCCACCTCCACGCCGAGGCCCGGCCCCTCGGGCACGGGCGAACAGCCTTCGACGATCTCAATGCGCTGACGAGCCGCGTCCTCCTCGTACTGGTCGTCGAGATTGATCGAGTGGGCGGCCGTGGGCAGCACGGCCGCCAAGTGCAGGGCCAACGCCTTGGCCAAGGTGCCCCCGGTTAGCTGCACCACCACCTGCACATTGGCCTTGCCATAGGCTAGGCCGCGCACCAACGCATCGCCAAACCCGCCGCAGTACTCGGCCACGATGTACGCATCGGCCATCCCCTGCACGACCTCCTGCAACCCGCCCAGCGGCGGCACGTGCATGACCAGCGGCACGCCGCATTGGGCGCGGAGCCGCCGCCAGCCTTCTACATCGCTCAGCACCAAGGGATCCTCAATATAGCCCACTACGGGCGATTTTTCGAGCTGTTTGACGAGGGGCAACACCGTGGCCAAGGTGCGGTTGGAATTGAAGTCGTACTGCATCTTGAAGCCCGCTGGTGCCACATCTTCTACCGCGCGGTTCTGCTCGAACACGTCGTAGTGCTGACACGTGTGCATCTTGAACAGCCGGTAGCCTTGATCGGCCGCGCGGACGATTTCGCGGCTCAGCTCCTCGGGGTCGGCCGGCCGAGTCCAAGCGGCCACCGGCACGCGGTCGCGCACTTTGGGACCCATCAGCTTGTAGGCCGGCACTTCGAGGTACTGGCCCATCACATCGTACAAGGCCCCGGCCAAGCCGAGGTGGACATCGCTACCCAAAAAGTCGAAGGGGCTGCGCCCGATGAGCCCCTCCACGCTCTGGGCGGGCGGCGGCGTACAGCGGTACTCGCCCCAGCCGACCAAGCCGTTGTCGGTTTGCACCTTGAAGAAGGTGCGCTGGTCAATGGAGCGGAAGCGCACGGCGTACTCGGCGTTGCGGGCGGCGAGCGGCACGTGCGCCGGAATGATGCCGATATCGGTGATTTTCACGGTCTTTCTCCTCGGTGCGTGAGCGAGATTGCGTTATCAGTGCCCACGGGCGGGCACTTGACGCGCCGCAACCCGTCGTCGAAAAGCTGGAAATCGCCGCGGTGTGCGAGGCTGTGAACTAGGCCTTTTGCAGGGCGCGCCAGCGGTCGTAATAAAGCTGGCCTTTTGGCGGCAGAGCAGCGCGCACGTTGGCGGCCAGCTTCCAGCGAAAGCGCTCATCTACTTGAGTCTGCGGCTCGTCCGGCCGGTAGATCATCAGCGCACCCGTCATGCTCAGCCGCTGGGGCAGATGCGCTGGTTGGCGGCCGCGGTGAATCGTATAACCGCTCCAGAACAGCACTTGCCCCCTCTTCAAAAAGATGTTCTTCTGGCCGGTGAGATCGACCTTCTTATCCACGGCTAAGGCGTGGTGTTCCTCGGGTGTGCGCGGACGCCGATGGCTGCCGGGCACCAGCCACAGGCAGGGATCATCAACGAGCGCCAATTGCCACCGCAAACCCGTCATCGGCTGGGTGATAAGGGCCATTTCCCGCTCTGCGTCGCCATCCTGATTGCCCGCCCCAATGTCGCGGTGCCAGCCCGTGTCGTAGCCCTTGTCGGCGCACCACAGATGCACGTGCCCCATGCGCAAATCCGGTCCCAAAAAAGCCTTGACATAGCACTCAATTGCCGGGGACACCAAATGCTCGGCAAAGACCGGCTCCTCAAACTCTGGGGCAATAACGCCGAAAATGGCCGTGGCCTCCGGGCCGTTGCCGGCCACATCCACTTCGCCGGCGCGCACCTTGGCCCACACCCGTCGGGCCGCGGCCTCCAACCGATCGACCATCTCGGGTTCTACTGCATCTTCGACTAGGGAATAACCCTGCGCGAAAAACTCCTCTTGCACTTTTTCTAGGTCGTGCGTCCGCTCGGGCATGTTTTCCTCCGTGCAAAGAGCACCTGTTGATTAGTTCGGAAGTCAGGAGATCGCCGCGTCGGTTGCGTACATACGAACACAGGGCTCGACGGGTTCATCCGCCCGACTCAGTCGGCTTCTGCGGGTTCAATGACCTCAATGCCCGCCTCGCGCAGGGCTTGCGCCCGATAGCTATAGATATCCGCCGTGGCGAGCAGGACCCGCGCCGGGGCCACCCCGGTGGCCTCGGTGTACAGCCGACGCTTGCGCTCCAGCCGCTCTTGGATTGAGGCCCCCACGCTGGCGGCGATTTCGACGAGGATGTGCTGATCGGGCGCGACAATGACCACGTCGAATTGTTCGCCCTCGATGACGCGCTCTTCGACCGCGGCCCCAAAGGATTCCTCCAACAGGGCGGCCATGGTGCGCCGAAACACGCTCTCGTTGCGGATGCCCCAGCGCCCCCCCAGCCGGTCGAGGGCTTGAAAGACTTCATCAAAGCGCTGGTTCACTTCCTCGCGAAACGCATCTATACGCGCATCCACTTGCTCAAAGCGCTGGTTCACTTCCTCGCGAAACTGCTCAAAACGGCGGTCTGCTTGCTCAAAGCGTTGATCCACTTGCTCAAAGCGTTGATCCACTTGCTCAAAGCGTTGATCCACTTGCTCAAAGCGTTGATCCACTTGCTCGCGAAACTGCTCAAAACGGCGGTCTGCTTGCTCAAAGCGCTGATCCACTTGCTCAAAACGTTGATCCATCTCAGTCCGCAACGCCCGCAACTCCGTCAGCACCACGGCCACCTCTTCGCGGCGGGCAAACGCGCCCAAGAACCCTTGGTAAATCAGCGGCTCAAGGTCCGGGCGGCGGTCCAACAGGTCGGGGAGTTGCCGGTTGAACAGGTCGATCAGTTCTTCATCACTAAAGGTTTTCATCGCTCTTGCACCTTTCCTTTATACTCGAAGCCCTAAATTAATAACGCATAGGACTTACGCAGTTGGATAGTTTAGGATAAGATAAAGGCTATTCCCCCTCCACCGCGAGCCCGTCCGATGAACCCAGCCAAGTGTGCCGACCACGACTACATCCACTTCCTGATCGCCGCTCAGAGTGTCTTCAGTTGTACCGAGGCCGCCCGCTGTCATCCGGAGGATGGCCCTCCTGTGTCCCATGACGCTTTCACGCGCCTGCTGACAAGACAGCCTCCCGATACCGAGGCGTTGTGGCAAGAGACCCAAGGGCTGGTTCGCCTCCAAGGCGGCGTGTTAGTGCTGGACGATTCCACCTTGGACAAGCCCTATGCCAAGCGGATCGAACTGGTGACGCGCCATTGGAGTGGCACCCATCACCGGGTAGTCTGGGGCATCAACCTTATAAGTATGGTCTGGTCGGACGGCCATGCTTGCATTCCCTGCGACTTCCGCGTCTATGACAAGCCTATCGGGGGCCACAATAAGAACGAGCACTTCCGGGCGATGCTGGCCAGCGCCCAAGCGCGCGGCTTTCAGCCGGCGTGCGTGGTGTTCGATAGCTGGTATGCGTCCCTGGACAACCTCAAGCGGATTCGCTCCTACGAGTGGGCTTGGCTGACGCGCCTCAAGGCCAACCGACAGGTCAACCCGGAGGGGAGCGGCAACGTGGCGATCCGCTCGGTGGCTATCGGACCGGAGGGCCGGCGGGTACATCTCAAAGGCTATGGGTTCATCAAGGTATTTCGGACGGTCTCGGCAAACGGAGACGCGCACTACTGGGCAACCAACGACCTAGAGATGGCAGTCAGCCGGTTTGAGGCATGGTCCAAGCGGGCGTGGTCCATTGAGACGTATCACCGAGGCCTCAAGCAGTGCTGCGGCGTTGAGCAGGCGCAGGTTCGGTCGGCCCGGGCGCAGAGAAATCATATCGCGTTGTCGATCCGCGCCTTCGTGCGGTTGGAGGTGCATAGACTCCAAACCGGCGTTAGTTGGTATGAAGCCAAAAGGGACATCATCCGACAGGCCGTCCAGCGGTATCTGCAACGACCATTGCACAGGCTCAGTTCAACTGCGTAAGTCCTAACGCCTTCGCATTCAACGGCGTCCTACCATCGAGCACGAACGCACCCACAGGAGGGGTCGTGTACTGAGCTCGAAGCCAGTTAAGTAGGGCGTCCGCAAGCTCCGTATGTTTGAGAGTCGCAAGGTTGCAACACATTGTCAATCACCCGATGGCAAAGGAGGGGGTTTCAGCAATTATGGATCGCATTTTATGGGTGGGCTGCGGCGGCTTTATTGGGGCCGTGCTGCGCTACTTAGTCTCCGTGGGGACCCTGCGCCTGTTGGGCACCCCGCTCTACGGCACCCTCGTGGTCAACGTGGTCGGCTGCCTGCTCATAGGCTTTTTGGGCGGCTTGGCCGAAGAGCGTCAATACCTAGGCCCCCAAGTCCGCCTATTCCTCTTCGTCGGCGTCCTCAGCGGCTTCACCACTTTTTCTTCCGTAGCCTACGAGACCGCGCAGATACTGCGTACGGGTCAGGTGCCGGCCGCCTTAGTCCACATTGGGCTGCAACTGCTGCTGGGGATTCCCGCCGTCTTCGTCGGGTATTGGGCGGCCCGCTAGCCGGCTAGCCCGTGCAAGTGCGCCAAGCACGCGGGCGCGGCTTCGCGCAAACTGGCTTGGCGATAGACCTTGACCGAGGCAAAACCCGCGTAGCCAATGGCGTCCAAGGCCGCGAGCACGGCCTCGAAGTCGAGGTGGCCGCTGCCCAGTACGCCGCCATTGCTCTCGCACAAGTGGACGTGCCGCAGCGCATTGCCGCAGTCGAAAATGGGCTGGGTCAACGACTTTTCTTCAATGTTCATGTGGATCGTATCGACCATCGGCCCAAAAGCCGGTACGCCAATGCGCTCAATCAGGGTGCGCACCTCGCCGACGGAATTGTTAAACCCCACTTGCAAATGATTGATCGGCTCAACGACCAAGTCCACGCCGGCGTCTTGGGCGGCCAAGGCCACTTCGCGCAGGCCAGCCGCAATGCGCTCGTTGGCCACCTCAGCGTCGGGCTCGTCCTCGCGCAGGCCCTGCAAAAGCCCAACGACGAGGATGGCGTTGAAACGCTGGGCAATAGGCAGGTACTCCCGCAGCCTAGCCACGGCACCGGCGCGCCGGCGCGGGTCGGCCGCGCTCAAGCACAGCCCCTCGGCATAGGCGGCCCCGGTCAACAGCGACGGCACCACCAAGCCGCACGCCTCCACCGAGCGTTCGATCGCGTCTAATTGACCGAGCACCGCCGGCGTCAGGTTCAACTCAACGCCTTCGTACCCGCAGGCCCGAATGAAGTCCAACCCGGCCGCGAAATCGCCCCCGAGATCCGCAAAGTCGATTACCATATAGCTGTAGCGCATCGCCATCTCCAAGTAGGGTCGCCCGTTGTGTAGACCGACAGGGCCTGTCCCTATGGGTCAATGGCATTTGTGAGATAACCTCTAGCAAGTGGCGGCCAGCCGCCGCTGTGTCTAAGTTATTCCATTCCCTAGATACGCGACACCTAATCAGCCTATCCGCTATGGTTGCCCTTATAGCGGTAACGGAAATTTTAAGCTCCATTCCATTTCGTCCCAACAGCGGAGCGCGTGTGCGATACCGACGATTCGGCAAAACGAACTGGCAAGTCAGCGAAATCGCCATGGGCGGGTCTTGGTTCTACGGACGTCCGGAATACGGCCTCCTGCCGGTGGCGCACGGAGTCGCCATGGTCGAGCGCGCCCTCCAGCTCGGCATCAACTACTTTGACACGGCCCCGCTCTATGGCCAAGGCCGCAGCGAAAAGGTTCTCGGCCACGCCCTCAAAGGCGTTGACGCGCCCTATTATCTGGCGACCAAGGTAGGCTATTATCCCGCGCCCTTCGACTACACCCGCGACGCAGTGTGGCGGGGGTTTGAGGCCAGCCTCCTGCGCTTGCAGCGCGACTCGGTCGATCTGTTGCAACTCCACGAAGCCGAGCAGGCCGGCTGGGAGGGGATATTCGGCCGGGGACGCGCCCTAGAGGCCATGCTCGAAATTCGCGAGCAGGGACTCGCACAACACATCGGCCTCACGGGCTCGGACCTAGTGCTGATGCGCGATGTCCTCGCCGAAGCCGACGCCTTTGTCTCGGTGATCACCTTTCTCAAATACGACCTGGTAGTGCAGACGGCCAAGGAGCTCCTCCTGCCCACCGCAGCCGCCCGCGACATCGCCATCATCCTCGCCTCGCCCCTGCACGCCGGCCTGCTCGGCTCCAAGCGCGACGCTTGGCAGGAGGCCGGCCGCTTTGCCGAACTCTATCCCAAACTCGAAAAAATCGAAGCCCTGCTCGCCGCCGAGCCCGGCGACATGCCCGACCACGGGCTGCGCTACTTGCTGTCGGACCCCCAAGTCTCAGTGCTGCTCACCGGCGCTGCAACCATAGACGAACTCGAAGCCTCGGCCGCCGTTTCCGATGGCCGCTACTGGTCTCCCGATCTCATCGCCCGCATCGAAGCTGTCACCCCTTGAGAAGGAATTGCAGATGAAACCCGTCCGCGTCGGCTGCATCGGCCTCGGCTGGATTACCCAAAGGGCGCACCTCCCGGCGTTAGCTGCCCTCGTCGAGGAAGGCCAAGTCGTCTTCCAAGCCTTCTGCGACAAAAGCGAGGAAACCCTCCGCGAACAAGCGGCCATCTATAAGCCTCGCTCAACCTATACGGACCACCACCAGATGTTCGCAGCGCAGGAACTCGACGCTATTTACTTGTGCATTCCGCCGACCGCACACACCGACGAGGTGCTCATCGCCGCGGACCAAGGCGTCGCCCTGTTCGTGGAAAAGCCGCAGACCCTCAGCCTAGCCCAAGTTGCCGAATTCAACGCCGCAATCGCAAAAGCTGGCATCGTATCCCAAGTCGGCTTCGTCTATCGCTACGAGCCTTCTTCCGCGCCAACCTTGGAGCTATTGCAGCAGCGCACACCGCGCCACGCCCAAATCCAAAACTTCTACAGCGGCCAGCCCATCCGCTACTGGACCAGCCGCTACGAACTCTGCGGCGGCTCGTTTGTGGAAAACACCATCCACAGCGTCGATCTGTTGCGCTACTTCCTCGGCGACATTGAGGCGGTCTCGGCGTTCTACGTCGAGTCGCTGCCCGATGAGCGCATTGAGCCGATGAACCTGCCCCACGTGTACAACGTCAACTACCGCTTCAAAGGGCGCATAACCGCCAATGCCAGCGTCTCGCGGATAATGAACAACGTCGAGTACGCCAAACGCGAAATCCTCGTCGTCAGCGACGACTCGATCATCGAGTGGAACCCGCAGCAAATAAGGGAAAACGGCGAAGTGGTGTGGGAAGCCCGAGAAGAGCCGCAAGCTCGCGGTGCTTTCTTCGCCCAAGCCCGCGCCTTTATCGCCGCCGTCCAAGCCGGCAATCCGGCCATGCCGCGCAGCCCCTACGTCCCTTCCCTCAACAGCCTAGCCGCCGTCTTGGGGGCCAATGCCTCGGCCGAAAGCGGCGGCGAGTTGGTCCTCCTCAGCGACCTAGTCGGCGCACACACCCGAGGTTAGCTCACCATGCAGCCCCAACCCACGCCTTTTCTCGACTGGTACGGCATCTGGCCTTCCCACCGCAAGCTCGAAGACGACGGCACCGTCTGGTCACAGGACCCGCCCCAAGGCATTGAACTCGCGCCCGAGCTGGCGCGCAAGTCCGCGGTCTTCTTCCACAAGGAGCGCCCTTGGGAACAAGGAGCCAATCTCCACATCAACGCCATGCTCCATGAAGAAGGGCGCTACCGCCTCTGGTACGGCGTGCAACGCCTAGACGACATCGCCCGCACCTATGTCTGCTACGCCGAAAGCGACGACGGCTTTACTTGGCAGCGACCGGAGTTGGGATTGTGCGCGTACGAAGGCTCTAGCCGCAACAACATCCTCTGCGCGGGCCGCGACCATCCCCTCGGCTGGGTGTTCATGGACCCCAGTGCCCCGGCGGCCGAGCGCTACAAGGCCGTTGGCCCGGGGGCGCGCTACTTCCGCGACGGCCAGCCCGACCCGGAAATGGACTCCGCGCGCTTCAAGGCCCTGCTCGTGGCCCGCGACTTGGGCGATGTGTCGTCCGGGGAAAAGGCCCGCGGGATTGAGATTCGGCAGCAGCTCCTCGGCGCGACCTCTCCCGACGGCATCCACTGGCACAACCTCAGCGCACCCGTCTTCGACGCCGGCGCAACCCAGCTAGACACCCACAACCTCTGCGTGTACGATCCCCACCAAGGGCAATACGTGGCGTACTTGCGCGGCCACATCGACCGCCGGCGCTTGGTGCGCCGCGTCGCGGGCGCGCAGTTTGCAGCTTTGGCCGGGTCGGGCCCCTGCCTCCTGCCCGACCCCTTGGACCCGCTCGACGACGACATCTACAACCCCTGCTACACGCCGTACCCCGGCACCCAGCCGCGCTACCTGATGTTTCCGTCGATATACCATCGGATCGCCTCTACAGTCGATGTCCAGCTCGCGGTCAGCCGCGATAACCACCAATGGATCCGGCCCTTTCGCCAGCCCATCATCGACCGCGCCTACGAGGGGGGAACGTATGGCCAGCTCTATGCCAGCCCGAATCTCATCGCCGCCAACGACACTTGGCGGCTGCCCTTTAGGGGCTATCAACGCCGCCACGACTTTCTCCGCCGCGGCGCTGCCTACCCCGAGGATGGGGAATTTCGCTGGGCCTGCTGGGAACCAGATCGGCTCGCCGGAATAGAGGCCAAAGGCGAGGGGCGGGTCACGCTGATCGAGCGGCCCTGCTGTGGCCGCGCGCTGCTGCTCAACTTTCGCACGGCCCCAGACGGCTGGATCAAAGCCGAAATCGTCCAGACCATTCACACGCCACCTCAGCCCGTAGAAGCTTACCCCGGCTTTTCGCTCGCCGAGGCCGATCCCCTCGCGGGCGATTCCATCGCTGAGGCCGCGCGCTGGCGGGGCCAAGCCGACTTATCGGCCCTCTCGGGCGAAAACGTCGGCCTCCGTTTTCACCTGTACAAAGCCAAGCTGTTTTCGGTATCTATTTGAAGCGGCCAGCGAACACCGCGGCCATGCCGCCCAAGCGCTGGGCCATGCGCTCAAATGCGGCGCGGCAATAGTCCCAGTTGCCCCACCGCGCCACCTGCTCCAGCCAGTCGCATAGGTGAATCCGCACTAGATCGTTGAAATCCCGCTCGGTCATCTCAGTGGAATCGCCGGTCAGGCGGTTGCCAAAATCGCGTCAAAGACAGCGGATTCAAGCGGAGCCGGTTCTTGCTTTAGCACTGACGAACCGGTACGTTTTCGTACAGTTTCTCCTGCCACTCACTCCAGTACTGGTGATTCCGCAATGACCATTGAGACCCGCTTCGACATCCCACTAATTGCGACTTTGGCCCTCCGAGAAAAGCAAATTCAGCAACATTACCGCCCCATCATCGCCGTTCACAAGTGGTTCGCCCGCCGACCGGGAACGCTCTTTCGCGCACTCGCCTTGGCCGAGTTTGGCGATGCCCCTCTCGCGGACCTGTTCTTTACTGCCAACAATTTTCCCGGGCGGCAGGTGGCCGATCCCTTCATGGGTGGCGGCACCCCGATCATCGAGGCCAACCGCGTCGGCTGCGATGTAACCGGCTTTGATATTAACCCCATGGCTTGGTGGATTGTCCGCGAAGAGATCGAGCATCTAGACCTCGCCCTGTACGAGCGCACCGCCAGCGAGCTGATCGGGGACCTCCACTCCGCGCTCGGCCCCTTCTACCACACCGACTGCCCCCTCTACGGCGACGAGGACGTACCCGTAAAATACTTCCTCTGGGTCAAGGTGCTCAACTGTGCGGCATGTGGCGAGCTGTTCGACCTTTTTCCCGGCTACCTGCTCTCAGAGGACGCCCGCCACCCCAAGAACGTCTTAGTTTGTGCCGCTTGCGGGGAACTGAATGAAGTGGCCGATCGCAAAACCCTCGGACCGTGCCAGCACTGTCGCGCCGAGCTACGCCTGCAAGGTCCGGCCCGCCGCAGCCGCTGCGCCTGCCCTCACTGTGGTTGCGTCAACAAGTATCCACGCGGGGAGGCCGGTCCACCCCGGCACCGCCTATTTGCCATCGAATACTACAATCCCGCGCACAAGGCAGGTCACAAGGGGCGATTTTTTAAAAAACCGGACGACAAGGATCTGGCTCAGGTCCAAGCGGCCGAAAAACAGTGGAACGACCTAAAGGCGCAGTTCGCGCCCACCCAAGAAATTCCCCCCGGCGATGAAACGAACCGCTTGCGCCGCTGGGGTTATACCCAGTACCGACAGATGTTCAATCCGCGACAGCTCCTAGGGCTGGAACTGAGTTGTCGTCTCGTGTCCGAGGTGGCTGATGATCGCATCCGCCGCGCCTTGGCGACCAACTTTTCAGATTTGCTGCGCTACCAAAATATGCTCTGTCGCTACAATACATGGGCCCTCAAGTCCCTCGACATCTTCTCAGTGCATGGGTTTCCCGTCGGCTTGATACAGTGCGAGTCGAATATATTTGGGATCAGCAACGGCAAGGGGGCGAACATTGGTTCCGGCGGCTGGTACAACATTATCGCCAAGTACGCAAAGGCCAAACGCTACTGCGACGATCCATTTGAGGTTTGCCGCAACGGCACTCGCAAATACGTCGTACCGGTCAAGGGCGAGTGGATCGGCACACAACGCGCTGGCGCGCGGGATCGCAACATCACTATTCGCTGCACCAGTGCCACTGCTGAAGTGCTCGGGTCGAACACCCTCGACGCTGTATTCACCGATCCTCCTTACCTCGGCAACGTCCAGTACGGCGAACTGATGGATTTCTGTTATGCGTGGCTGCGCCGCCTCATCGGTGCCCAAGCTGAGGGCTTTCACCGCAATTCCACGCGCTCGCCGCTCGAACTGACCGGCAACGCAACCCAAGCTCGGGGCCTCGCCCAATTTGCCGCCGGCCTCTCCGAAGTTTATCGGCGTATGGCCGCTGCCCTAAAGCCGGGTGCCCCCCTCGTTTTCACCTATCACCACAACAAGCTAGAGGCGTACTATGCAGCGGGCGTCGCCATCCTCGACTCCGGTCTAACCTGCTCGGCCTCTCTCCCTTGCCCGGCAGAAATGGCCGGTTCCATCCACATTCACGGTACAAACTCATCCATCGTCGATACCATTTTCGTCTGTCGGGCGACGGGTACGACTCTGCGCCGCTGGCTCTTTGAGACGCCCGAGCAACTTGCGACCATCGTCGCCGAAGACTGCGATCAACTCTGCGCCGCCGAATATGAGCCTACGCCCGGGGATATCCGTTGTATCGTCTTTGGGCACTTAACCCGAATGGCGGTCTGGAATCTACGGTGCGGATGGGATGGCGAGCGGCCCACGCAGGAAAAATTGGACCACTTTGCCGCGGCAGTCGCCCAGCTCGGGGATCCCGACCATATACGCGAAATCCTCCCTGTTGGAAAACTCGCGTTATCCGCTGCCGCCGGTCCCCTGTTTGCCTCTAATAGCTTCGCCGAGGAAATGCGCGATGAAGTTTGCTTTTGAGGACACCTTTGATGGAGTGCAAGCCAACCTCGACGCTTATGTAGATGAGGTGTTCGCCAGCTTGGACTCAAAGTTTCTAGTCATGCCCTGAGGAGTCGGTTTCGTGGAATACGCAACTTTTGCGCGTGGGTACGAAGCCCTAAAACAGGCTACCGCTAACTTTCGAGAGGTGACCCCGGCAATCATTGCGCCGGTCGTATTCAAGCTGCCGATTGCGTTTATCGTCCTCCGCTGCATGTTGGGTTTCACGCCGCCGGAATGGGCTTACTACGCCACGCAAGAGACCAACGCGGAGATTCCGCAAGGAGCGGTGCGTACTCTCGACCGAAAAATCCGCCTGCGACCAGAAACGCCGCTCGCACAGGATAGCGGCATGACAGAGCAGCGCATCAATGCCCTAATCGCCGTTGCCTGCCAAATCCTCAATCAGGGAGCTCCCTCTGTTGCTCCCAACGCGATTCACCGGCTCGACAAAGCCGATACTTCCGATGGGCTAACTGGCGTCCAAGCCCTCGCTGTTCTGGGCGTTCCCTATGCTATGTTGCTCTACGAACGCTTCTTGGGAAGGCCCTTTGCCAGTCACCGGGATTCAGTCAGTGAACTAGTCGGCGATCTCGTCGAAAACTCAATCGAAGCCGTACTATATCGCGCCGGCATTAGTTTCCGCAAGACCAGACGCGCCGAACGCCTACCCAACTTCGCACTAGCCCCAGACTTTATCGTCCCTGACGAGTACAATCCACAGGTCGTCATTGAGGCCAAGCTCGCCGAGGACGATGGCTCTGTTCGCGATAAAATAACTCGCATCGAACGACTCGCTGCCGATCAGCCTAAATTTGAGGTAGTTGCTTGTATCGCCGGACGCGGCTTCAAAATCCGCCGCGAGGATGTGGGAAAGCTATTACTAGCTACAAGGGGCAAGGTTTTTACCTTGCAAAATTTAAATCAAATCGTAGAACACACGCGCCTGCGCGAATTCCACCCAAGCGTTCCGCCTTCGAAGTGCATTTCGGAGCCGTAGAACACACGCGCCTGCGCGAATTCCGCCCCCAACCAGCCTCCGATAGCGAAGACTAATCGCCAAGCCGACTTATCGGCCCTCGCGGGCGAAAACGTCGGCCTCCGCTTTCACCTGTACAAAGCCAAGCTGTTTTCGGTATCTATTTGAAGCGGCCAGCGAACACCGCGGCCATGCCGCCCAAGCGCTGCGCCATGCGCTCGAATGCGTCGCGGCGATAGTCCCAGTTGCCCCACCGCGCCACCTGCTCCAGCCAATCGCATAGGTGAATCCGCACTAGATCGTTGAAGTCCCGCTCGGTCATCTCAGTGGAATCGCCGGTCAGGCGGTTGCCAAAATCGCGTCAAAGACAGCGGATTCAAGCGGAGCCGGTTCTTGCTTTAGCACTGACGAACCGGTACGTTTTCGTACAGTTTCTCCTGCCACTCCAGTACTGGTGATTCCGCAATGACCATTGAGACCCGCTTCGACATCCCACTAATTGCGACTTTGGCCCTCCGAGAAAAGCAAATTCAGCAACATTACCGCCCCATCCAAGCGGTCTGATGGATCGGCCCCAGGAGAAATGGCCATGAACAAACGCGTACTTCCCATCGGCATTCAGACCTTCCGCGAGATTCGCGCGCGCGAGTGCTACTACGTTGACAAGACCGCCTACATCCGGCGGCTGCTCAACGAGGGCAAGCACTACTTCCTGTCGCGTCCCCGGCGCTTCGGCAAGAGCCTGTTCTTGGACACGCTCAAGGAAGTGTTCGAGGGCAACGAGCCCCTGTTTGCGGGGCTTTATATCCACGACCATTGGGATTGGTCGGTGCGCCATCCGGTCCTGCGGCTCAGCTTTGGCAGCGGCAACTTCAAGGTGCCCGGCTACGTGGAGACGAACCTGATGGCGCAATTGGACGCGGTCGAACGCCGCACCGGTGTGGCGTCGGACTACGCCACCGGAGCGGAGCGATTCGCGTACCTGTTGGAAGCACTGCACGACCAAGCCGGGCAGCCAGTGGCGGTGCTGATCGACGAATACGACAAGCCCATTGTCGATGCGCTGGAGGTGCCGGACATAGCTCGCGCCAACCGCGACTTTTTGCGCGGCCTGTATGCGGTCATCAAGGACAGCGACGCGCACATCCGCTTCACGTTCATCACCGGGGTAAGCAAGTTTTCCAAGGTCAGCCTGTTTTCCGGCCTCAACAATCTCACGGACATTACCCTTGAACCGGAGTACTCAGCGATCTGCGGCTACTCGGACGCCGATTTGGACGCGGTGTTCGCGCCGGAACTGCCCGGCTTGGATCGGGACCAGATCCGCGACTGGTACAACGGCTATAGTTGGCTCGGCGACGAAAAGGTGTACAACCCCTTCGACATCCTGCTGCTGTTTCGCAACCGCGAGTTCAAAGCTCACTGGTTTGAGACCGGGACGCCGACATTCCTAGTCGAAACGCTGGGCAAACGCCGCGTCAGTTCGTTGGAGTTAAGTGAGATGGTCGGCAGCGACGAGTTACTATCGACCTTCGATGTCGATGCCATCGCCACCGAGGCCCTGCTGTTCCAGACCGGCTACCTGACCATCACCAACGCCGAGGAGCTTGGCGGCGAGCAGCTCTACCAGTTGGGCTATCCCAACCGGGAGGTGCGCCAGAGCCTGAACCGCAGCTTGCTGCGCTACTTGGTGCAGGACTCAACGCGGCAGATGGCCAACAGCATCCGGCTCTACCGACTGCTCGAAGCCAACGATTTCGCCGGGCTAGAGACGCTGTTCCACGCCTTTTTCGCCAGCATTCCCTACGAGTGGTACACGAACAACGACATCGCCGGGTACGAGGGGTACTACGCCAGCGTGTTCTACTCCTATTTCGCGGCGCTGGGATTGGACATCAGGGTGGAGGACAGCAGTAGTCACGGCCGGCTGGACATGGCGGTTTTGTTCAACGGCCACGTCTATCTGTTTGAGTTCAAGGTGGTCGAACTAGCGTCAGCGGGTGCGGCGATGGCGCAGTTGCAGGAGCGGCGGTATGCGGACAAATATCGCGCCTTGGGGCAGCCGATTCACCTGATTGGCGTGGAGTTCAGCAAAGATGAGCGCAATGTCGCGGCGTTTGACGTGGAGCGAGGGGGAGCGTGACAAACCGCCATAGTCGCTTACCTCGCCGCCACCGCACCGGCCTATACGGGCAGCGTCTGGGCAGTCCAGTGGTCTGTGATCTGCGACCTAGCCCTACTCTACTAACCTGACCACTGTATCTATTTAAGACGACCCGCGAACACCTCGGCGAACCGCTCCTCGGCCGTGCCGCCCAAACGCTGCGCCATGCGCTCGAAGGCGGCGCGGCGATAGTCCCATTAGCCCCACCGCGCCACCTGCTCCAGCCAGTCGCACAGGTGGATCCGCACTAGATCGTTGAAGTCCCGCTCGGTCATCTCAATGGATTATCTCTTCTCGTTGGTCCAGACCCTGTTGTGGATCGGCTTGGGGCAGCCTCGCGTCCCCGACGGCTCAGCACTCGGCACCCAACCAGCGACAATAAGAGACCAGAGTTGCTTAGAACGAAAAACTCACCCCCAGCCACAAATTGGCGGGATTCCCCGGGGTGAAGTGGATCTCCGAAACAGGTTCCTCTTCGTCTCGCAGACGCGATTCAGTGTCAAATTGCGCTTCGTTCCACGTCGTATTTAGCACGTTCTCTACGCCCAAGTTCAATCGCCAAGCCCCTAGGCGATAGGCGCCCTTGAAATCGACGACAGTATAGCCCTCGGCCGTGATACTACCGTCCTCGTTGGCGGGCCGGTCGCCGACGTGGCGGTATCGCAAGCTGCCTTCCAGACCATTGGGATGATACCAGGTCAAGCCCCCGGTAGAGGTCCGTTGAGGGGCCAGCGGAATCTCATTGGCGTCGTCGGGTTCGTCCACGGCCTCACCCCGGGCGAGATTGAGGTCGAGATCGGCCCACAGCCATGAACGCAGTTGGAGACGGGCTTCTATATCTAGCCCCTCCCGCCGGGTTCTCCCGCTGGCTTCGGTGGTACCAGCATCGCCGACAAAGACGAATTCGCTCGCTAGGTCCAACCACCAAATAGCCGCCCCCAAATTCAACCGCTCGAACAACCGGGTCCGCAGGCCGGTTTCGGCTCCCACAGCCCGCGGTAGGGTCCCTTCTTCGAGGTGTCCCGGATCTATGTGCCGTCCCGCTAACTCAACGGCAATGTCAGCCTCGCTGCGCCCATCGCGCCGCATGACCCGACGAATTTGCGCGGCGCGTGCGTCAATGACGTTGTTGCGGGCGTCGTTGGAATGGAAGCCCGTGCCGAAATTGGCAAAAAAGTCCAAGGCGCGGCTAGGGCTATACGCCAAGATCACTTTTGGGCTGAATATGGAGGCGTGGGCAAAGCCCGAGGCGTGGGGCAACTCGGTGCGGTGCCCTTCGAGATGATCGTCAACATTGAAGGTGAAATAATCGCCGCGCAGTCCCAGCACCAGTTTCAGACGCGGGGTGAGGATGAGTTCTTCTTGGCCCCACAGGAACAGGTTGCGCTCCACCACATCGGCATCGACCAGAGGCGCTAGGCGCTGGCGATTGGGACTTTTCCACAACTCCACGTCCGCATTATCGGCGCGCAGGCCGCCCCCTATCTCGGTGTGGGCCAAGTACGGGCCTACGTTGTGATAGAAAGAATAGCGGCTGTTGATTCCGGTGACCTGTCGGGTATCAGTCTGTTCGATGACGTCGCCGCGCTCGGGATCGTTGAGGAAGAAGGTGAAGTTGGAGAACAACTTGAACTGGTAGTTGACCAGATACGCCTGCAGATCGAAGGTGCTGGTGCCCTCTTCTTGGACGTGGAAATTGACTTGGAAATCTTGGCGGCCGGTGGTGCCTCCCTCCAGATCGTCAATGGCACCCCAGCGGTCGATGAGACCCTGCTCAACCGCTCGTTGGGGGATCTGCCCAGAGGCATCCCAAGCCGAACTGAACCCGCTAGTGGTCAGGGTGAGGGTGGAGCGGTCGGAAAGGTGGTTGTGGTATTTGCCAAAGAGATTGAAGCGTTGCAGGCCCTGAGGCTGGTTGACTGGGCCATCGGTGTGGTAGTACTTGCTAGCGAAATAAGCGCTTTGTTTGGTATCGGCCAGCGGAATCTGGTATAGCATGGTGTACTCGGCCGTATTGAAACCACCCCCTTCGAGGTGAATGGCGTTGCCGTCGAGATGATCCCGGGTGCGATAGGCGATAGCCCCGGCGGTAGCTAGATTGCCGAATTCGGCAAAGTACGGCCCTTTCTTGACTTCTAGTTCCTCGACCACTTCGGGAATGAGGAAGTGCAGGTCGGCGTAGCCTTGCCCATGGCCGTGAGAGACCATATTCACGGGGATTCCATCCACCGAGATGGCCACATCAGTACCGTGGTCAGCGTCAAAGCCGCGCAGAAAGATCTGTTCGGCTTTGCCGCCGCCAGCGTGTTGGGCAATGATGAGGCCGGGGGCTAGTTGCAGCATCTGATGGGCCGTGTGGTTGGGCCGGGTTTGCAGGTCGAATTGGCGCACCGCCCGCGAGGAGGCCGCCGAAAAGGCTCGGTCGGCTTGGATCAGCATTTCGCCCATGTACACCGGGCTGGGAGTCAGGGCGGCGGTCAAGCCGGCTTTCTCGCCAGATTCCACCTGCACGGTCTTGGTAAGGGTGGCATAACCGATCAAACTGATTTCCACTTGGTAGGTGCCGCTGGGCACGGCCGGCAATATGAACCGACCTTCCGGGTCCGTGGTAGCCCCCAGCAAAGTCTCCACGAGGCGAATGTTGGCTCCTAGCAGCGGCGTACCGCTGTCCGCGTCAGTTACCGTACCGCTTAGACTGGCTGTCTGGGCCGTTAGAGGATGGACGGCTAGCAAAGCCGCCAAGATCGACATACAAATCATACTGCTCATAAACCCCTGCTCCTTTCGAGGGCAAAATATCTCCAGGCACCCCATCTCTCAGCGGATTCGTCTGGGGTGCCGCTTTACACGCAAAAAATAGAATTTGTTGTAACTAAACATAATAATAAAACGGCGTTACACCCGACGAGCGAGCAGCATCGCCCAACTGTCATTATCGGTCGCAGCCCCGCAACACTCACCCGGCCCCAAATGACTTGCGCCCCGTGGCCCAAGCAAATAGTATAAACCGAAATTCAACAGACCCAGCAAAACACGGGGAAGGAACATGAAGAAAAAACTTTTCATCACCGGCGCGGCCGGCAAAGTCGGGTCCGGCCTGCGCCGCCACCTCAAAGACCGCTACGACTTCCGCCTGCTCTTCCACCGCAACATCCCCCCGGTTGAGCCAAACGACGAAATCGTGGTCTCCGACCTCGCCAACTTCGAGAACATGGTCGAGGCCTGCGAAGGCATCGACACCATCGTCCACCTCGGCATCGCCATTACCCAGCGGGGCTATCCGCGCACGCGCTACAACCAGATGATCATGGAGACCAATATCGAGGGCACCTATAACATCTTTGAGGCCGCCCGCATCAACAAGGTCCCGGTCGTCGTCTTTGCCAGCACCAACCACGTAACCGGCTTTTACGAAAAAGAAGGCATCTACACCACCCCGGACATGCCCATCCGCCCGGACAGCATGTACGGCGTCAGCAAGGCCTTCGGCGAAGCGCTCGGCCGCTTTTACTACGACGAGTACGGCATCTCCACTTACTGCCTCCGCATCGCCAACTATCCCGATACCGAGGAAGTCAACAGCACTTATCCCCCCGGGGAAAACCGCTGGCTCAGCGCCCGCGATGTGTCCGAGCTGACCGCCTGCTGCATCGAGGCCCCGCGGCCCCAATTTGGCATCTTCTATGGGGTCTCGCAGGGCGCGGACAAAAAATGGGACCTCGCCAACGCCAAGCAACTCGTCGGCTGGGAGCCCCAAGACCGCGGCGCACCCTCGCCGTGACCAACGTGGCCGACTTGGGCGGCGGCTACGCAGAGTCCGCACCCGACCCCGGCCCCACCATAGCAGCCCTCCTGCAAGCCGCCCGCCCCGGCAGCCCGTCCTCTCGCCTCGTGATCTTGAGCGGTCCGCCCGGGGTCGGCAAAACGGCCGTCGCCCAAGCTCTTCTCGCGCTCTGCCCCCACACCTTTCTCCTCGACAAAGACCAAACGGCCGCTGGTTTTATCCTCGAAGCGGCCGCGCTGCAGGGCGACGCGCCCAACGCGGCCTACGGCACTCCGCACTACTGGCAAAAGCTCCGTCCCCTCGAATATGCCAGCGCCCTCGCTGCCGCTTGCGCCAACCTCGTCGGCACCCGCCAAGTCCTCCTCGTCGGCGGTTTTGGCCCCGAGTTGGGCGCGGACGACCTCTGGGAAGGCCTAGCTGCCAACATCGCCCCGGCCACCCTCGGCGTCCTCCACCTCGACCCGCCGCCCTTGGACAGTTGGCGCACCCGCATGGCCGGCCGCGGCTCCCGCGCCGACGCGCCCTACTTTGCCCATCTCGCGCGGGCCCTCGGCAACCTCCCCGTCTGGGCTGGGGCCGTCCGCATCCCGACCGACGGCCCCCTGCACTCGGTCGTCCAACGCGCCCTCAACGCCCTCGGCTGAAGGCGCAAAGGCCGCGTGCGCTGCGGTTGACTTTTCTTGGTTCTACCCTTTATTTTTTAGGATGTTATGTTAATCGTCCACAGTGCCTTAGGCTACTGCGTTCTCCTCGCCATCGCCTATTTCAGCGGCCGCCGCACCCGCTCCATTCCCTATAAAACCATCGGCGTGGCCACGGTGCTCCAGCTCCTGCTGGCCGCCATCCTGCTACAACCCGCCATCCGCTCGCTGGTGTTTGCCTTCGCCAGCAACTTGACGTCCCTGCTCAAAAAAACCGCGCTTACGGCCAATGAGTCGCTGCTGTTTAGCGGCGTGAGCGCCGAGTCGTTTGCCCGCGAGCACGGGCCGGTCGTCGCCCTCGAAATCGCGGCGATCCTCGTCTTTGTGGCCGCGCTTTCGCGCGTACTCTACCACTATCGGCTCCTGCCTTGGATCATCGCCCGGCTCAGCCGGTTCATGCAGAAGTCCATGGGCATCAGCTCGGCCGAGAGCGTCGGCATGACCGGCAATATCTTCCTTGGCATGACCGAAGCCCCGCTCCTGATCCGCCCCTACGTGGCCCGCCTCACCGAAAGCGAGCTGTTGTGCCTGATGATCGGCGGCATGGCCACGATTGCCGGCACCGTGATGACCATCTACGCGACCATGCTCGGGGCGATCCACCCGGATATTGCCGGGCACCTCCTCGTCGCTTCGCTGATCAGCGCGCCGGCCGCCATCGCCGTATCTAAGCTCATGCTCCCGGAAACGGAACGAGCGGAAACGGCCCACGCAAAGGTGGAGCTGCCCCCTAGGGACACCCTCAACGGCCTCGATGCGGCCGCCCGCGGCGCGGCCGAGGGCATGCATTTGGTGCTCAACATCCTCGCCATGCTCATCGCCTTCCTCGGCCTAGTGGCCTTGGTCAACTACGGCCTGAGCTATCTCGACGCCCTGTTCAACGGCACGCCAAGTGGCTGGAGCTTACAAACCATAGCCGGCGTCCTCTTTCACCCCCTGACGTGGTTGATGGGCATTCCTTGGGCAGAAGCGCGCCTCGTCGGCCAACTCATGGGCCTGAAGACTATTCTCAACGAGTTCGTCGCGTACCTAGCGCTCGCCCAGCAGATGGAAGGCAACGCCGCTTTGAGCACGCGCTCGTTCATCATCGCCACGTACGCCCTGTGTGGCTTTGCCAACTTTGGCTCGGTGGCCATTATGATCGGCGGCATCGGCGGCATCGCGCCCGAGCGGCGCGGTGACCTAGCGCGCTTGGGGCTGCGCTCGCTGGTGGGCGGTACGCTCGCGACCATGGCGACTGGCTGCGTGATTGGGCTATACCTGTGAAACTCAGTGGCACTTCGGGCGTTACTTACTATCTAGCTGAAACGAAAAGCAGATGAGCAGAAAAAAGACGACCTATCGCGCCCGTTTCGACGGCCACCGGCGGCTCGCGGCCGCGGTCATCATCCAAGCCGTCAAAGATGTGCAGACCGCGGATTGCAATCAGGAACGGCAGACGGCTATCGACTTCCTCTCAGGGGACATGTGGCCCTTTTCCGACGTGCTCGACCTGCCTTTAGACGGTCGCGCCCTCTGCGAGTACCTACGCACTATGGAGCTCGCTTCCACCGACCCCCCCCTCAACTGACCCCGCGGTGCATATAACCCGGAGACGATTCCTCATGGAACTTTCGCCCGCGCAGATTCGCTTCTTCAAGGCCTTCGGCTATCTCTACTTCCCGCAGCTTTTTGCCCCCGACGAGATCGCCTCGATCACCGAGGAATTTGAGCTTTCCATCCAAGCCCACGGCAACGGCACTCAACACGACGGCAGCAAGCGCACCATGTTCGGCGGCCCCATCGAGCACCGCGAGCGGCTTTGCACCCTCATAGACGACGAGCGCATCGTCGCAATCTGCAACGGCGTCCTCGGCGCGAACTTCAACTACGCCAGCGGCGACGGCAACTACTACAGCGGCGATACCGGCTGGCACCCCGATGGCAATTGGGGCCAGCTTTTCTCGGTCAAAATCGCCTTCTACTTAGACGAGCTAACCCGCGACACCGGCTGCCTGCGCGTGCTCCCCGGCAGTCACCACCCCAACCACTTCGTCCGCGCCGAGGGCATTGACCTCAACAAATCCATGGAGCTGTTCGGGGTCCAGCCACGCGATGTCCCCGGCAACCTCGCGCTCGAGACGACCCCCGGCGACCTCGTCATCTTCAACCACGACCTCTACCACGCCTCCTTCGGCGGCGACCAGCGGCGGCGCATGTTTACCATGAACCTCACCCGCCCCTGCACCAGCGATGCCGACCGAGCCACCCTCGAGGACTATCTCCGCCGGCACTCTCCCGGCGGCTACCAAGTCGCCACCGGCGGCGGCATGTTCTATCCCACCATGCTCGATACGGCCGGCCCGGAGCGCATGGTTCACCTGCGCCAATGCGCCGAAGTCCACGACGAGCTCTTCCCGGAGCTGGCGCGGCATTGACGGCCAGCCCACCTGTGCAGATATTCCACCTGTGCAGATATTTTCTCTGCGCCCGTAGCTCAGTTGGCAGAGCAGCTGACTCTTAATCAGCGGGTCCAGGGTTCGAGCCCCTGCGGGCGCACCATCTTTGCCGAGGGGTTGCGGACGCTGTTTCCGCAACCCCTTTGGCTGCGATTCGCGCCTTCCCATCGCCTAGTCCCATCCTTGACATTTCGCGGTTCAGAGCATAAAATAGCCTCTCGTTTCAGCCGCCTTAGCACCTCCCATTCCTATCGCCATGGCCGACTCCATAGCCAAACTGGAAAAAGCATTCCGACGCGATCCGGATTCCCCGCGCTTTGCGCGCCTCGCCGATCTCTATCTCAAGCGCGGGCGCATTGAGCGCGCCCTCGAGCTGTGCCAACAGGGCTGTGCGAGTTTTCCCGATTACGCCACCGGCTTTATCGTCCTCAGCAAGTGCCATGAAAAACAAGGGGCCTTAGAAGAAGCGCACGAGGCCATGGGGCAAGCCCTGCGGCTCGATCCGGAAAACCCCGGCGGGTACAAGCACCTCGCTCACCTCGCTGCGCAGCTCGGGGTCGCGCCGCTGGCCTTGCAAAGCCTGCGCCAAGCCGCGTACCTCGACCCTTTCGACGCCTCCCTAGCAGAGCAGATCGACCACTTCAGCAGCCAAATCCACCAAGCCGCGCCCGAACCCGAAGAGTTCGCCGCCAGCGCGGCCCCACAGGCCCCCGATGCCGAAGCCGCTCAGCCCCAAGTGCTGCCATCGCCCCGGCCGCCAGAAGAGAGCGACGACCTAGGCCGACGTGATGCGGATCCTCTTCTGCCAGTGGAACGGTCGCCCCGGCCGCCAGAAGAGAGCGACGACCTAGGCAGCGACGCGAGCAACAGCGAATTGCTCCGCCTCTTGCAGGAGATCGAAGAGGAGAAACCGGCCGAACCGGCACCCGCACCTGAAGAGCCACCCACCCCGGCCGCCAGCGAGCCGAATGCACCGAAAAGCAAGCGCATCGCCACCATGACGCTGGCCGAGATCTACACCACTCAGGGCTTGACCCAGAAGGCGATCGAAACGTATCGCGAGCTCCTCGAACAGGAGCCAACCAACACCATCATCCGCAGCAAGTTATCTTCGCTAGAACAAAGCAGCAGCGCACACTAACAGGAGCGATATGGCAGACACCACGGATTTTAGAAACGGTTTTACCATGTCCCTCGACGGCGAGCTCTTCTCCATCGTCGAGTTTCAGCACGTCAAACCGGGCAAGGGCAGCGCCTTCGTGCGCACCAAGCTCAAAAACACCAAGACAGGTGCCGTGCTCGACCGCACTTTCCGCTCGGGCGACAAAGTCGAGGCCGTCCGGCTCGAAAAGCGCCAGATGCAATACCTGTATTCCGACCAAGGGCTGTACTACTTCATGGACTTGGACACCTACGATCAGCTCCCGGTGTCCGCACAGACCGTTGGCGCGGCAAGCAACCTCCTCAAAGAAAGCGAGAACGCCTTCCTCCTCATAGCAGGCGAGGAGGTCATCGCCGTTGATCTCCCCAATTTCGTCTCCCTTGCCGTCGCCCACACCGAACCGGGCATCAAGGGCGACACCGCCACCGGCGCGGTCAAGCCAGCTACCCTAGAGACCGGCTATGTGGTGCAAGTGCCGCTCTTTGTCAATAAGGGCGATCGGCTCAAGGTCGATACCCGCACGGGCGAATACGTAGAGCGCGTTTGAGAAAGGACGACCCCTCCTGTGAACGAAGGCAAGCTCCGCAAACTGCTAGAGCTTTTCCACGATAGCGACATAGAAGAGTTAGAGATCCACAATAGCTTCTGGCACGGTACGCGCATTCGCCTGACCCGCAGCCGTGCGCCTTCACCCGTGGCGCCCGCCGCGCCCATGCCCATCGCGCCCGCGCCCGCCGCGCCCGCCGCACCCACTGAGCCAGCGCCTACCGAAAAGACCGACGACGGCCTGCACGAGGTCCTCTCGCCCATGGTCGGCACGTTCTACCGGGGCCCCTCGCCCGAGGCCGATCCCTTTGTGCGCGAGGGGCAGCGCGTCGAAAGCGGCCAGACCCTCTGCATCATTGAAGCCATGAAGATCATGAACGAGATTCCAGCGGATATCCAAGGCGAAGTAGTCGAGATCCTCGTCGGCGACGCCCAGCCTGTTGAGTACAATCAAACCCTGTTCAAAATTCGCCCCAGCTAAGATAGCTGTGTTCGAGAAGGTCCTCATCGCCGACCGCGGCGAAATCGCGTTGCGCATCATCCGCGCCTGCCAAGAGATGGGCATCGCGACCGTGGCCGTCCACTCCCAAGCCGACACCCGCTCCCTGCACGTGTCTTTTGCCGACGAGGACGTCTGCATCGGACCGGCCGCCGGCAAGGACAGCTACCGCAACGTCGTCAATATCATCAGCGCCGCCGAACTGACCAACGCCGACGCGATCCACCCCGGCTACGGCCCCTTGGCCGAAAACGCCGATTTCTCCGAAATCTGCGCTGATTGCGGCATCCAGTTCATCGGCCCGCCAACTGGGGCCATCCGCAAAATGGGCGACAAGGCCGTCGCCCGGCACACCATGCAGGAGGCCGGCGTACCCGTAGTGCCCGGCAGCGAGGGCGCGCTCCAGTCGCTAGACGAGGCCCGTCAATGGGCAAAAAAAATCGGCTTCCCCCTGCGCCTCAAGGCCTCCGCGGGCGGCGGCGGGCGCGGTATGCGGGTCGTCCGCGCCATGGATGAACTAGAGGAAGCCTATCAGATGGCGCGCCGCGAAGCGCGCACCGCCTTTACCAGCGACGCCGTGTACATGGAGCGCTCCATCGAAGCGGCGCGCCACATCGAAATCCAAGTCCTCGGCGACCAGCACGGGCACCTCGTCCACCTTGGCGAGCGCGAGTGCTCCATCCAGCGTCGGCACCAGAAGCTCTTGGAAGAAAGCCCCTCGCCAGTAGTTGACGCCGACCTGCGCCAGCGGCTCGGGGAGTCCGCCCTCGCCGGAGCAGCGGCCGTCGGCTACTACAGCACCGGCACCATCGAATTCCTCGTCGATTCAGACTACAACTTCTACTTCATGGAGATGAACACCCGCATCCAAGTCGAACACCCGGTCACCGAGATGGTCACCGGCATCGACTTAGTCGAGGAACAGCTCCGCATTGCGGCCGGCGAATCCCTGCGTTTTGGCCCAGAGGACATCCAGCTCAAAGGGCACGCCATTGAATGCCGGATCAACGCCGAGGACCCCGCGCGCAACTTCATCCCCTCTTCGGGCATTATCGCGGCCCTCCACCTGCCGGGCGGCCCCGGCGTCCGCATCGACAGCCACATCTACCAAGGCTACGAGATTCCTCCGTACTACGACTCCCTGCTGGCCAAAGTCATCGCCTACGGCCCCAACCGCCAAGGTGCCATGGCGCGGATGCGTCGCGTCTTAGGCGAATGCACCATAGAAGGCGTGGCCACCACCCTGCCCTTTCACCAAACCCTGCTCAACGAACCCGACTTTATCGCCGGGCAGTTCGACACCAGCTACGTGGCCAACGCGGAGCGGTCGTCTTAAGCAAGCACGAGAGGCGATTATGAGCCAGATCCCCGCGCACTTGCTCTATTCGGAAAGCCACGAATGGCTTCAGCTAGAAAGCGACATCGCCACCATCGGCATTACAGATTTCGCGCAAACCGAATTGGGAGATATAGTATTCGCCGAGTTGCCCGAGGTCGGCGAACACCTCGAAAAGGGCCAAACCTTTGGCACACTCGAGGCAGTTAAGACCGTCGCCGACCTCATCGCCCCGGCTTCCGGCGAGGTGCTAGAAGCCAACGACAGCCTCGCGGAAGGGGCCGAACAGCTCAACGAAGACCCCTACGGCGGCGGTTGGCTGCTCAAGATCCGCATCGACGACGCTGCGGACTTGGAGTACTTGCTTAGCGCCCAAGACTACGCCGACCTGCTCGGAGACCGCTGACCTTGCGCTTGTTCGCTGTAAGTACGCTTTTTATAAAATTGGGAATTGAGCGCGACGAGCACACCTTGTTCGCAGTTCCCAATTCCCAATTTCTAAGGTTGGAATATGCCAAAAGTAGCTTAAATTTAATTGGCTCTACACCGTGGATAGACCCTTGCTAAAAAGAACCGTACTCGTTCTCAACCAAAACTACGAGCCCCTGAGCGTATGCAGTGTGCGCCGGGCCTTGTTGCTGATTTTGCGCGGCAAGGCCGAAGCCGTCGAAAAGATGAGCGAGGTAATCCATTCGGTCTCCCAAGCTTATCCGGTGCCCAGCGTCGTCCGCCTCGGGCGCTACATCCGCGCGCCGCGCCGGCGGGTCGTGCTTTCCAAGCGCAATATCCTCAAGCGCGACAACCACCAGTGCCAGTACTGCGGCAGCAAAGACGGCAAGCTGACGGTCGATCACATCGTGCCGCGCACCAAAGGGGGCCAAGGGACTTGGGAAAACCTCGTCTGCGCCTGCACCCTGTGCAACAACAAGAAGGGCGAACACCGGCCCGAGCAGGTCGGCCTCGCGCTGCGCAGCAAACCCAAGCGTCCCAACAACGTCAGCTTCATCCGCAACTTCGTCGGCATCGACGATCAGTGCTGGAAACCGTATCTTTTTATGGACTGAAGCAGGCGCTCTCATGCAACGCGACGCCATGGAACCAGAAGAGGCTGCTCTCTACGAAGTCAAGCTCGACGTCTTTGAAGGTCCGATGGACCTGTTGCTCTATCTAATACGCAAAGACGAGTTGGACATCTACGACATTCCCATCGCCCACATCACCACCCAGTACTTGGGCTTCTTGCAACACATCCACCAACTCGACATCGAACAGGCCAGCGACTTCATCCTCATGGCGGCCACTCTGCTGCGGATCAAGTCGCAGATGATGCTGCCCCGCGAGGAACTCGATCTCGACGGCGACGCCGAGGAAGACCCAAAGGCCGAGTTGGTCCGTCGCCTGCTGGAATACCAGCAATTTAAGGACATTGCCGACTGGCTGGGCGTGCGCAAAAACGAGCGGCGCGACGTGTACCTGCGCCGTCAAGGGCCTAACGACAGCGTCGAGGAGTCGGCCCAGCTGCGGCCCGTATCGCTCTTCGACCTACTAGTCGTGTACAAGCACGTGCTCGACACTGTGCCCGAAAACCTAGTACACCAAATCGTCGAAGAAGAAGTCTCGGTCGCCGAGTGCATCGACTATCTGTTGGCGGTGCTCGCGCGGTGCTCGCGCATCAGCTTCATGGACCTGCTCCAAGGCCGCGACCGCCAAGCCTTAATCGCCACCTTCGTCGGGGTCCTAGAACTGCTCAAATCGCAGCGCGTCCGCGTACAGCAGGCGCGGCCCTTCGACGAGATCTGGATCGAACAATCACCACGCCAACCGACCGCAGTGCCGTGATCCGCGAACCCACAGCGGGCTCGCGCGACGTCAATCCTGCGCGGGCGCGGGCGATCATTGAGGCCATCCTGCTGACGGCGACCGAGCCGGTGACCCCCGGCCGCCTCGTCCATCTGCTCGCCGGGTACAACGGCCGCGACATCCGCGAGGCCATTGACGCGCTCAACGCCCAGTACGAAGCGGCCGGGCACGGAATCAAAGTCGTCGAACTAGCGGGCGGCTATCAGCTCGCTTCGCGCCAAGAATGCGGCCCTTGGCTGCGCAAGTATCACAAGACCGCGCGCCAAGTGCGCCTCTCGCCAGCCGGCCTCGAAGTCCTCGCCATCGTCGCCTTCAAGCAGCCAGTAACCCGCGTCGAGATCGACAACATCCGCGGCGTTAGCTCGGCCAGCGTATTGCAAACCCTGATGGAGCTCAACATGGTCCGCCTCGCCGGCCGCTCCGACGGCATTGGCAAGCCCATGCTCTTTGGCACGACCCGAGAGTTTTTGGTCCACTTTGGCCTGCGGGGGCTGGGCGAGTTGCCCAAACCCAAGGAATTAGAAGAACTACTCGCCGAAGGCCAGCAGCCGACCGCAGCCCGCCAGCTTGCCTCCGAGCTGGACGAGTTGCAAAAGCAGGCCGGGGAAGGGGGGGAAGGTGAACGCTCCTGAGCCGCAAATGCGCCTCAACCGCTTCTTGGCTCGCTGCGGCGTGGCCTCGCGCCGCCACAGCGATGCGCTGATCCAAAGCGGCGCGGTGCGCGTCAACGGCGCGGTCGTCGCCGAGCCGGGGCGAGTGGTCGCAGTGCGTGCCGACCGGGTCGAATGCCGCGGCCGCGTCGTCGCCCTGCCCGGCCAGTACGAATACGTGCTTTTGCACAAACCGGCCGGGTATCTAGTCACCCGCAGCGACCCGCATGACCGGCCCACGGTCTTCGACCTCTTGCCCGGCCTCCACCCGGGCACTGTGCCCGTGGGCCGTCTCGACCTCGACACTAGCGGGCTTTTGCTGCTGACCGACGATGGTGCCCTCGGCCATCGGCTGCTGCACCCGCGCTTTGTCGTCGCCAAGCGCTACGAGGCCGTCGTCAGCGGCGACCCGCACGAGGACCAACTCGACCGGCTGCGCGAGGGCATCGCGCTCGGCGACGGACCCACAGCACCGGCTCAGGTCCAGGTCGAGGAGCGCTGGAGCAGCGATTGGGATAAGCAGACGCGACTGACCCTTTGCATTCACGAGGGGCGCAAGCGCCAAGTCCGCCGCATGCTGCGCGCCATTGGCTACCCGGTGCGGCAATTGACGCGGGTCGAATTTGCCGGGCTGACCCTCGGTCCGCTCACCGCTGGCCAGCACCGCCGCCTCAGCCCCGGGGAGGTCCGCGGCCTCAAAGCCGAGGTGGGCTTGTGAAGCGGCGCGGCCTAGTCATCGCCATCGACGGCACCGTCGGGGCCGGCAAGACGACCACGGCGCGGCGGGTGGCCCAGCGGCTGGGCTATCGCCACCTCGACACCGGGGCCATGTACCGGGCCGCGACCTTAGCGGCGATCCGGCGCGGGGTGGCACCCGAGGACGAAGACGCGCTAAAGGCCCTATTGGCGACCTCGACCATAGATTTGGACTCTGGCCGGGGGCGCGTCCTGCTCAACGGACAGGACATAAGCGACGCGATTCGCCGACCCGAGATCACCCGCCGGGCGGGCGCGTACGCAGATGTGCCGTTGGTGCGCCGCTCCCTAGTCGCCCAGCAGCAGCGCTTGGGTCAGGGGGGCGGCATAGTTGCCGAAGGGCGCGACATGGCCGCGGTGGTCTTTCCCAACGCCGAGCTAAAAATCGCCTTGGTGGCCGACCTCGATGAGCGCGCCGGCCGCCGGCATCGGGAATTGACTGCCAAAGGAATGTGCATCACATTGGAGCAAGTCCGCTCCGACATTCAAACTCGAGATCGGGAAGACGCCGCGCGCGACTACGGAGGCGCGTACGCGGCGGCCGAGATCGTCGAGATCGACACGACCCGCATGACTTTGCAAGACCAAGTCGACTGCGTCGTCGCATTGGCCCGCCAACGCGGCGCCTAACGCTGGCGCGGAGAGGCCGCGCCCGTATCACACCAAGCGAAGTGCGCGCTTCGCCTTAACCTTTTTGAGGATTTGCGCAACATGACCGAGGAAATCACGGCAACACAAGAGCAGCAGGCAGCTCCGGTGTACGGCAACGTCAGCGTCGAAGAGCTGGAAAAACCCGAGTACACTCCGGCCGAATTCGACGAACTCTTAGCCCTCTACGAGGAGAGCATCTCCGGCATCAAAGAGGGCCAGATCGTCAAGGGCACGGTCGTCTCAATCGGCCCCAGCGAAGTGATGGTCGATATCGGCTTCAAGTCCGAAGGCGCGGTGCCGATCAAGGAATTTTCCGACCCGCAGTCCATTGAGCAAGGCCGAGAAATTGAGGTCTTCTTGGAGAACGTCGAAGACCAAGAGGGCCAAGTCGTGCTCTCCAAGCAGAAGGCCGACTTCATGCGGGTGTGGGATTCGATCAAGGAGGCCCACGACACCGGCAACACCGTTGAGGGCCGGCTGATGCGGCGCATCAAGGGCGGCATCGTCGTCAATCTCTTTGGCGTTGATGCCTTTCTGCCCGGCTCGCAGATCGACATCCGCCAAGTCAAGAACTTCGACCAGTTCATCGGCCACCAGTTTCCCTTCAAGATCATCAAGCTCAACAAGGCGCGGCGCAACATCGTCGTCTCGCGCCGCGCCGTGCTAGAGGAAGAGCGTGCGCGGATGCGCGAGGAGATCGTCAAGGTGTTGGAGGAAGGCCAGACCCGCGAGGGCGTCGTCAAGAACATCACCGACTTCGGGGCCTTCATCGACTTGGGCGGCGTCGATGGCCTTCTCCACATCACCGACATGTCGTGGGGGCGCGTCAACCACCCCTCGGAGTTGGTCTCCATCGGCGACCGCATCAAGGTCAAGGTGCTCAGCTACGACCGCAAGCGCGAGCGCATCTCCTTGGGGCTGAAGCAGCTAACCCCCCATCCGTGGGAGAACGTCGAGAAGAAGTACCCGATTGAGAGCCAAGTTCGCGGCAAGGTGGTCTCCATCACCGACTACGGGGCCTTCGTCGAGTTGGAGGAGGGCATTGAGGGCCTAGTCCACATCTCCGAGATGTCCTGGACCCAGCACGTGCGCCATCCCTCCAAGCTGGTCGACATCGGCGACATCGTCGAGGTGAAGGTGCTCAAGATCGACAGCGATAACCAGAAGATCTCGCTCGGTATGAAGCAAACCGAGGACGATCCGTGGGATACCCTCGACGCCAAGTATCCCCCGGGCACCAAAATCGAGGGCACGGTATGCAGCCTGACCAACTTCGGGGCCTTCGTCGAGATTGAGGACAACATCGACGGGCTAGTCCACATTTCGGATATGTCTTGGACCAAGCGCATCCGCCAAGCCAGCGAAATGTTCAAAAAGGGCGACGTGATCCCGGTGGTCGTCTCGGAAATCGACATCAAGCGCCGCCGCATCTCGCTCAGCCACAAGGAGGCTTTTGAAAACCCCTGGCCGCGCTTTGCCGAGCAGTACGCGGTGGGCGTCGAGGTGCGGGGTGCGATCTCGCGGATCCTCGAGCGCGGCGTCGTCGTCTCGCTCGTCGCCGAAGTCGATGGGTTCGTGCCGCTGTCGCATTTGGCCATCGACGGGTTGCAAAATCCGCGCCAGAGCTTTGCCGAAGGGCAAAAGCTCCCGCTAGAGGTCATTGAGTTCGACAAGAACCAGAAGAAGATCGTGCTCAGCGTACGCGAGTACTTCAAGGACAAGGACCAAGCCGAGTACGAAGCCTACTTAGCCGAGCACCCCGTCCAAGAGATCGCCGAGGTCGCGGCCGACAAGGACGACGAAATGGAGAGCTGGGGAGACGCCCACGACGAGCAAGGCGCGTCGTAAGCCCCGCAGCAACAACCAAGCGCGGTGGGACGAATGCTCGTTCCACCGCGCTTTTTATTTTTTCAACCCCAACCCGCGAACCCATCCGAATCATGTCACCGAGAGCCAAACTCGCGCCGGGAAGCAAACTCACCCCGGCGATGGAGCAGTACAAGCATTTTAAGCGTCAGCACCCCGACGCGATTCTCTTTTTCCGCATGGGCGACTTCTACGAGATGTTCTTCGACGACGCCAAAGAAGCCGCCCGGCTTTTGGGTCTCACCTTGACGGCGCGCAACCACGGCAAGGCTTCCGGCGATGTGCCCTTAGCTGGCGTGCCGCATCACGCCATGGAAGGCTACCTAGCCAAACTCATCCAACTCGGCCGCAAAGTCGCCATCTGCGAGCAGATCGAAGACCCCAAACAGGCCAAGGGCATCGTCAAGCGCGACGTGGTGCAGGTCGTCTCCCCGGGCACGGCCCTTTCCGACGCCCTGCTCGACCAGCAGCGCAACAACTTCCTCGTCGGCCTCTGCCCCCGCGCCGCCAGCGTCGGCCTAGCCAGCGTCGATTTGTCAACCGGCGACTTCGCCCTCGACGAGGTCGCGGCCAACGACCTAGCCGACGAGCTGGAGAGCCTCGCCCCGGCCGAGCTACTCATCGCCGAAGGCGCGGACGCCAAGTGGGTGCAGACGCTCCAGACCGCCTTGCCGCGGGTGGCCATCAGCCGCGTCGAAGACTGGCACTTTGCCGCCGACACCGCGTACGAAACCCTCACCAGCCAGCTCCAAGTCCAGACGCTGAAAGGCTTTGGCTGCGAGGACATGGAGGCCGCCATCCGCGCCGGCGGGGCCGCGGTCGCCTATTTGCGCGACAATCAGCGCGGCGCAGTTGAGCACATCAACCGCCTCCAGCGCAAGCGCCGCGAGGACTTCGCGCTCATCGACGCAGCCGCCCAGCGCAACCTAGAGCTTTTGGCCAACCTCCAAGACGGGGGCCGCACCAACACCCTAATCGAAATCCTCGACCGCACCCGCACCCCCATGGGCGCCCGCCTGATGCGCCAGTGGATTACTCAACCTCTCAAGAAACCGGCCTCCATTGAGGCCCGCCTAGCGGCGGTTGACGAGTTGCTGCACCAGCCCGACCACGGCCGCGCCCTAGGCCCGTCCCTAGAGCAGGTCGGCGACCTCGAGCGGCTGATGGCGCGCATCTGCTGCCAGCGGGCCAACGCCCGCGACCTCGTGGCGCTAGCCCGCTCGCTAGCCGTCGCCCCGGCCATCGGCCAGACCCTCGCCTCGGCCCAGAGCCCGCTCTTGCAGGAGTTGCGCGTCAAGGGGCTGCCGGACGTCAGCGCATTAGTCGCCGAAATCAGCGGCGCGTTAATCGCCGAGCCGCCGGTCTCCCTGACCGACGGCGGGCTCATCCGCGACGGCCATCACCCGGACGTCGATCAACTGCGGCGAATCGCCCGCGGCGGCAAGGACTACATCGCCCGCTTGCAGGCCACCGAGCGCGAGCGCACCGGCATTGCCTCGCTCAAAATTGGCTACACCCAAGTCTTTGGCTACTACATCGAAATCAGCAAGGCCAACCTCGACAAAACCCCCGCCGAGTACCATCGCAAACAAACCTTGACCAACGCCGAGCGCTTCATCACGCCCGAGCTAAAGGAATACGAGGAAAAGGTCCTAGGGGCCGAGGAGCGCCTCAAAGAACTGGAGAACGAGCTGTTCTTGGCCCTGCGCGACCACACCGCCCGCTGGACGCCCCAGGTCCAGCAGATTGCCCGCGCCATCGCGCGCATTGACGCGCTGTATTCCCTCTCCCAAGTCGCCGCGAGCGAGTCCTACGCCCGGCCCCAAGTTGACGACGGTCAGCTAATCGAAATCCGCGATGGCCGCCACCCGGTCGTCGAGCGCCAGCTCCGCACGGGCCGCTTCGTGCCCAACGATGTGCGCCTCGACGCCAACGGGGCGCAAATCATGCTCATCACCGGCCCGAACATGGCCGGCAAGAGCACCATCATCCGCCAAGTGGGTCTCATCGCGCTGATGGCGCAGATGGGCAGCTTCGTCCCCGCGCGCCAAGCCACCATCGGCGTCGTCGATCGCATCTTCACTCGCGTGGGCGCGTCCGACAACCTCGCCCGCGGCGAGAGCACCTTTATGGTGGAGATGCACGAGGCGGCCAATATCCTCAACAACGCCACCAGCCGCAGCTTGCTCCTCATAGACGAGCTCGGCCGCGGCACTAGCACCTTCGATGGCCTGAGCATTGCCTATGCCATCATCGAATACTTGCACCAGCACCGCCAAGCCCACCCGCGCACCCTCTTTGCCACGCACTACCACGAGATGACCGAACTCGAAAGCCACCTAGAGCGCGTCGTCAACTTCAACGTGCAGGTGCGCGAAGAAGGCGACCGCGTGGTGTTCCTCCACCGCCTAGCCCCGGGGGCTGCCGACCAAAGCTACGGCATCAACGTCGCGCAGATGGCCGGGATGCCGGCCCAAGTAGTAGCCCGCGCCCAAGAAATTCTCGCCCGCCTCGAAAAGGACCAAATCAACGCCAAGGACATCCACCGCAAGCGCGAGACGCCTCCCCCGCAACAGCTCCCGCTCTTCTCCACCGCACCTGCGGAGGCACCGTGGGTGGCGGAGTTGCGGGACATGGACCTCAGCCAGATTACGCCGCTGCAAGCGTTGCTCAAGCTGAATGAATGGAAAGAGGAAATGGCGAATGGGGAATGAGGCTGAATTTGTTGCCGGCCAATCGCTTCTGGCTGAGAGGATCATGGCCAAGGTCAATTGTTCGTGAGCTTAGTACACGACACCAGCCCTCAGCCGGCCAAGGATCGAGGGCATCTTGCCCTCGGCGAGGGCGGGACGCCCTCGATCCCGCACCCAGCGGAAACAGCAGAAAAGGCGTACTCAAAGTAAGGGTCGCCTACTTTAGGTGGCGTGTACTAAGGTTCGTGAGTCTCATTAAAGCTCGCCGATGAGACTATCAGAATTAGCCGAATCCCAAACTTACAATCAGCCGATTTTACCAACGCAGATTGACCTGTGCCCAGTCCCTTCATGCCCGATAAACAGACACCCGACGACCTGATTTGGGGCCGCCACCCGGTGCTCGAAGCCCTGCGCGCCGAGCACCCCCTGCGCCGCCTGCTCGTCGCCAAGGGCGCACACGGCCCGGTCATCGACGAAATTTTCGCCCGCGCACGGCAGGCCCACATCCCCTATGACCTGCGCGACAAGGCCCAGCTCGACCGCCTCGCCGGCCCTCGCCACCAAAGCGTCGTCGCCTATGCGGCGGCCGCGTCGTACGCGGACTTCGACCACATGCTCGCCCACCTGCCGACCCCGGCCCTGCTTCTCTTTCTCGACCAAGTGCAAGATCCCCACAACCTCGGCGCCATCATCCGCAGCGCCCATGCCCTCGGTGCCCAAGGCGTAGTCGTGCCGGCCCGCAGCGCGGCCGGCCTCTCCTCGGCCGCGCTCAAAGCCGCGGCCGGCGCGGCCCAGCACCTGCCCGTCTGCCGGGTTGACAATTTGCAAAAGGCCCTGCAAAAGGCCGCGGCCTGTGGGCTTTTCATCGCCGGACTCGACGCCTGCGGCGAGCAGCCCTTGACGGCCGCGGACTTGGCCCAGCCCTGCGCCCTAGTCATCGGCAGCGAGGGCAAAGGGCTGCGGCGCATGGTGCAAAAGCGCTGCGACGCGCTCTTGCACATCCCCATGCCGGGCGAGGCCAGCGGCTCGCTCAACGCCTCGGTGGCCGCCGGCATTGCCCTGTACGAAGTGCTGCGCCAGCGCCAGCCATGATCGGCCTGCTGGTCCTCTGCCTCGCCCTCGCCCATCCGCGCAGCAGCGAGGCGTCTGAGACCCAACTACAACAGGCCCGCTCCCTGCTGACCCAAGCCAAGAGCGAGGACAAAGACCAAGGCTTTGCATACCAAGCCACTTACATGCGCTACTACGAGGTCGGCGACTCGCTCCTGTTGCAAGGGCAGGCCCGCGTCTCGCACAAGGGCGCTCAGTTAGAGGCCGCCGAGATCGTCTTCCGCCGCGCCCTCGACCAAGTCGAAGCGCGAGCGGCCCTCGATTCGAGCGGGCGGGTCATCGGCCGCCCGGTGTTGCGCCAAGGCGACCAAACCCTGCGCGGCGAGCGCATCCTCTACGACCTCTCCACCGAGCAAGGAACCATCCTCAAAGGCAAGATCCACCGCGACAAAGGATTTTACGCCGGGCGCTTGATCCAGACCCGCAGCAGCACTGAGTTCCACGTCCACCAAGGCTCGTACACCACGTGCGAAGCCGACCACCCGCACTTTGACTTCTACAGCCCGCGAATCAAGGTCATAGCCGGCGACATGGCCGTGGCGCGCCCGGTGTATTTCCGCATCAAGGAGCGGCGGCTGTTGTGGATTCCCTTTTACGTATTCTCGCTGCGCGCAGACCGCCAGTCCGGAATTTTGACGCCGAGTTTTGGGCAGCGCGGGGCGCGTCAAAGCGAGTGGGAACTGCGCAACTTGGGCTACTACCTCGCGCCCAACGACTATTGGGACCTATCCCTTGCGGCCGACCTGCGGCAGCGCTCGGGCTGGCTGGGACGCGCCCGCCTCAACTACGCGGCGCGCTACCGATTCAGAGGGCACGTCAGCACCCAGCTCGAAAATCGCCAACAGGGCCGCACGGCCTCGCGCAACTGGCGACTGGAATTCAGGCACAGCCAAGAGCTAGGGCGCGACGCGAGCCTGCGGACCAACGGCACCTTCCAGAGCAACAACAGCTTTGCCCAAGACAACAGCACCAGCCTGCAAGACCGCCTCAACCGCACCTTGCGCTCCAACCTCAGCTACACCCGGCGCTGGCGCGGCTCGGGCAACAGCTTGAGCCTAAAAGCGAGCCAGACCAAAAACCTCGACACCGAGACGTTCGCCACCATCCTGCCCGAGCTCAGCCTGCGCAAGAGCCGCAAGCCGATTTGGGGACGAGCGGGCCAAAGCCGCCAAAATCGCCAAAGCCTTCCCTGGTACAGTCGCATGTACTACGACGGCAACGCCAGCCTGCGCAACGCTCGGCGCGGCAGCCGCACGGACACCACCAGCCAAACCAGCGCTCAAGTGGGCTGGCGCGTCAGCGCGCAGTACCGCCCCTTCTCTTGGTTCAATCTCAGCCCGTCGTTCAATCAAGACTGGCGCGACCAAGATCTGCGCGCGCGCACAACCCGCGGCCGGCGCAGCGACCGCTTCTCGACCCGCGCGGCCCTGAGCCAAACCTTGTACGGCCTCTTCAACCCGTCCATAGGCCCGCTGCAAGCCCTGCGCCACGTGCTCAAACCCAGCATCTCACTCAGCTATCAAGCCTCTCGCGCCGACACCGGCGGCGTCTTGGGCTTTGGCGGCGATGGCAGCCCGCTCCAACACCGGCGGACATTGAACTTGCGCCTCGACAACACGTTCTGGGCCAAAATTCTGCGCGACGAGGAAGAGCACAAAGTGCGCCTAGTCCAGCTCAATTTCTCGACAGCCTATGACTTTGAGAGAAAGGAAAACCAGCTAAACGACCTGCAAACGACCCTAAGCGTTGAGGCAGGTCGCTACCTAAATTCGCGGCTGACCTTGCGCCACGAATTCTACGACGAGCAAAACCGACTGCACCTGTTGGCACCGCGCCGCCAGCAGCTTGAAGTGCGGACCTCGGCTAGCTGGTCGCGGCAGTCGAGGAAGGTCGCCGACCGGACCGCCAGTCGCTACGGGCAGAGCAGCTTTGACTCCTCCAGTGGCTACGGACAGAGCAGCTTTGGCACCGCCAGTGGCCGGGAATCCTTCGGCTTTGAAAGCGGCCTCATGCGCGACATCGACAACCGCCGGCGCGGCAGCCGCTTCCAGCTCAGCCACTACATCTCGCACCGCCGCGCTGCGACTACGACCTCTAGCTTCATCCGCTCTTGGGTACGAGCCGCAGCCGGCTTTAGCTTGGGGCCGAGCTGGCATTGCAATTATTCGCTCAACTACAATCTGCGTGCCCCGGGGACGCGGCTTTTGTCCACCGAGCGCATCACTTACGAGCTGTTGTCCCTGCAAAAGGAATTCCACGACTGGACCGCAACCTTCAATGTGCAACCGAGCACCTTCCACAAAGACCGGGCGTTCTTTTTGAAAGTGCAGTTGAAGGACATTCCACAGCTCAAACTCGAGCGCGGCCAGCGAAGATTCTAAGCTGTTGCAGGGAGTAAGCCTGCGGGCTGGTTCAGCCACCATAACGGTATAACAGTTCGACGGTCTCAGTAGCATTGTGCTTCGTCGCAATGTACAGCGGTGTTAGACCCTCGTCGCTCTCAGCCTTGACCTCGGCCCCCTGCGTCAGCAACAGTTCGGCCATTGCAGCGGCATCTATCTCGGCCGCATAGTGCAGCGGCGTCAACCCCTTGGCGGTCTTGGCGTTGATCGCGGCTCCTTGCGTCAGCAACAGTTCGGCCATCGCAGCAGCATCTATCTCGGCCGCATAGTGCAGCGGCGTCGCGCCCTTGTCGGTCTTGGCGTTGACCTCGGCTCCTTGCGTCAGCAACAGTTCGGCCATCTTGTAAGCATTTTCCCACGCCGCATAGTGCAGCGGCGTCAACCCCTTGTCGGTCTTGGCGTTGATCGCGGCTCCTTGCGTCAGCAACAACTCGGCTGTTTCGTTGGCCTTGTTCCACGCCGCCCAGTGCAGCGGCATATTGCCGTATTTATCCTTTTCGTTGACGTTGGCTCCCTGTGTCAACAACAATTGGGCCGTTTCAACCGCATTGCCCCCCGCTGCCCCGTGCAGCGGCGTCGCGCCCTTGTCGGTCTTGGCGTTGATCGCGGCTCCTTGCGTTAGCAACAATTCGGCTGTCTTGTAAGCATTTTCCCACGCCGCATAGTGCAGCGGCGTCTGGCCTCTGTCAGCCTTGGCATTGACCTCGGCTCCCTGTGTTAGTAATAGCTGGGCTGTCTTGTAAACATTTTTCCATGCCGCATAGTGCAGCGGCGTCCGGCCTTTGTCAGTCTTGGCGTTGGTCTCAGCTCCTTGCGTTAGCAACAATTCGGCTGTTTCGTTGGCCTTGTTCCATGCCGCAGTGTGTAGCGGCATATTGCCGTATTTATCCTTTTCGTTGACCTGGGCTCCCTGTGTCAACAACAATTGGGCCGTTTCAGCCGCGTTGTTCCCCGCCGCCCGGTGCAGTGGTGTCTCGCCATATTCGTTCTTTTTGTGAACGTTGGCTCCCTGCGTCAGTAAGACCTTAGCCGTTTCAGCCGCATTGTTCCACGCCGCCCAGTGCAGCGGCGTCTGATCCGATGTGTCCTTGGCGCAGAGCTCGGCTCCTTGCGTCAGCAGCAGTTGGGCTGTTTCAGCCGCATTATTTCCCGCCGCATAGTGCAGTGGTGTCGCATCCTCGCTGTTTTTGGCGGTGACTTCGGCTCCTTGCGTCAGCAGCAGTTGGGCTGCTTCAGCCGCATTATTCCCCGCCGCCCATTGCAGTGGTGTCGCGCCCTTGTTGTTTTTTTCGTTGACGTCGGCCCCCCATGTCAGCAAGACCTCGGCCGTTTCAGCCATATTTTTTGCTGCGGCCCAGTGCAGTGGTGTATTGCCGGCCTTGATATTGGCGAACAAAAAGAGGCCAATGACCAAGAGCACCACTACGCTCAAGATCTTGGCAAATCGCCGGACTTTGATCTTTTTTGGCGGTCCGTTGTTCATTTAGTTTCTCGCAATTGGGTGGAGTTGGTTGTCAAGAGAAATTTGGCAGTGGGTTCCTCTGCATTTTTACGCTAAGTCTTGCGACGCCGCGGCCGAGGGCATCAGCGTCAATGTGGGCTGCGAGCCAGTCGAGAGCGCAGTGCCGATGCCTCTCGGGTACTCCACTACCCGCTTCTAGGAGCAGTTGACAGTAGTGTGGCGGGGGATACATTAAAAAACTTCTATGACCGATTTCCCAAGCCCGTGAAAGTCCTCGTCCAGCGCGTCAGCCGCGCTAGCGTCCACGTCGATGGCCAGGTCCGCGGCCAAATCGGCCAGGGCCTGCTCCTACTCGTCGGCTTCGGCCCTAACGACGACGACCAAGCTCTGCGCTTCTGCGCGGAAAAGTGCGCTCACCTGCGCATCTTCGCCGACGACGACGGCAAGATGAATCGCTCGGTGCTCGACATCGGCGGCGGCGTACTCGCCATTTCCCAGTTCACCTTGTACGGCGACTGCCGCAAGGGCCGCCGCCCCAGCTTCGTCCAAGCCGCCCCTCCCCCGGTCGCCGAGCGCCTGTACGAGCGCTTTCTCGACCTGCTCGCCGCACAAGGCTTGCCGCCCCAGCGCGGCGTCTTCGGAGCGTACATGCAGGTCGAAATCCACAACGACGGCCCGGTCACCTTGATGGTGGAGTCTCCAGCGTGAAGCCGCTCATCCTCGGCTCGGCCTCGCCCCGGCGCGCCGCCCTGTTGCGCCAACTCGCCCTGCCCTTTACAGTCGTCCCCAGTCCGCTGGCCGAGCCGGTGCCCGCAACGTCCATCCCAGCCGATTACGCCCTCGAATCGGCCGTGGCCAAAGCCCATGCTGTGGCCAGCTCAGTCGCGGCCGACGCCATCATCATCGCGGCCGACACCATCGTCTGTAGCGACGGCGCGATACTGGGCAAGCCCGCCGACGCGGCCGACGCGGCCTCCATGCTCGGCCGCCTCTCGGGCAAAGTCCATCAGGTCTATACCGGGCTAGCCATCCAAAGCGGCGCACAGCTCCTGCGGGAAGCTGTTTGCACCCAAGTAGAGATGCGGCCCTTAACCGCGGCCGACATCGCCGCTTACGTCGCCAGCGGCGAACCCCTCGACAAAGCCGGTGGCTATGGCATCCAAGGGCTAGGGGCGCGCTTTATTGAACGCATCGAAGGTTGTTATTATAATGTAGTTGGTCTGCCCCTAGCTCGTCTTTGCGTCCTTTTGAGCACCGTGGGGTGCAACCTAAACGATCGGGCCACAAAATGAGCGAAGAAAAACAACAAACCATCGCAGAAGAATTGTCAGCCGCCCGCCAAGCGCGCAGCCTCAGCCTCGAAGAAGTCCAGCGCCAGACCGGCATTAGTTTGGCCGTCTTAGAGGGCATAGAAGCCGGCCAGTTCGATGTGGTTGAGCAGGTATTCACCCGCTTAGCCCTGAAAGCGTATGTCGAACACCTCGGTCTCGATTCCGAGCCGGTGCTGACCCGCTTCGACCAACAGCACGGCCAAGCCCTCGAAACCCGCCACCGCCCTACAGTCTTAATATCGCAGCCCGTTCCGCGTCGCTCGTATAAGCCGCTGATCGTCGGCTTGGTAATAGGGGCCTGCTGCGTCCTCGCTATGGCGTACTATTTCTTCGGCAATACAGCACCACAGCCCTCGGCCCAATCCACCGCTCCGCCGCAAGCGATGCCCGCCCCGGCCCAATCCCAGCCGACGACCGCTCCAAGCGACCCGCTCGTCGCCCAGTCATCCACCGAGCCGGGTGCTTCTGGCACCCCCACGTCCGCGACTGCGGTGGCCGCACCAACCACCACCCCCGTCGTCCTCGAACTAGAAGCCCGCGACTCTACTTGGGTGCAGATCCGCTGGGATGACGCAGCAGAAAACTTTGAGGGCATCGTTCCACCCGGCCAGCGCCACCGCTTTGAGGCCCGCGACCACTTCGTCGTGCTCTCGACCCGCCCCCACGGCCTGCGCTATTGGTTGGACGGCCAGCTACTCGGCGATGGCCAGCTCGGCGATCCCAGCCAAGTGCTGCACTTCCGCGCCGCGGCTGACGGCATTGAGTTTCTAAAACTGAACTCACAGCCTTCCGCAGAAGAGGCTTCCGACGCCCAACCATGATCCAAGGCTACGTAGAGGTGGCCCTACCGCCACCCGTAGCGCGCGAGTTGACCTATGGAGTACCTGCTGAACTCGCCGCTGAAGCGCGGCCGGGGGCCTTGGTGTTGGTGCCGGTGGTTCAGCGGCGGCTCACTGGCATCGTCTTGGGACCAGCTGCAATCGGCACCCTCCCCCCAAGCAAGATTCGCCCCATCGAACAAATTCTCGACACCTCGCTCCTCACGCCCGAGGTCGTTGCGCTCTGCCGCTGGATGGCTTCCTACTACATAGCCCCCCTCGGCAGTGCGCTGATGGCCGCCCTGCCCCCAGGCGTCAAACTCAGCTCCAGCCGCCTCGTGCAATTGCGCGACGCGCCCGCTGGCCACCACACGGGCATGGAGGCGCGGATTCTCGGCGAGTTGCAGCGCAGCGGCCCCCTCAAGGTCAGCACCCTCAAGCGCCGCCTCGGCAGCGAGGGCTTGGAAAGGGGCGTGCGCGCTCTGCGCCGCAGCGGGCGCATTGAAATCGCGCCCGTGCTCGAAGACCGGCGGCCCCGCGCCCTGAGCCAACGCCGCTTTCTCCTGAGCGACGAAACGGCCGCGCAGGCCGCCATCGCCGCCATTGAAAAGCGCGCCCCGCGCCAAGCGGCCTGTCTGCGCTACTTGCTCGACCACCCCACGGCCGCGCACAGCGAACTGCGCGCGGCCGGTTTCTCCTCGGCCGTACTCAAGGCCCTCGCCGGCCGCGGCTTGATTGAGTCAACGGCCGAGGAAGTCGTCCGCGATCCCCTCGCCCACATCGCCAGCAATGCCCCCCCGGATTTCGTTCCTACCACCGACCAGCAGCAGGCTCTCGACGCCCTATCGACCGCGCTCGACGCCCGGACCTTCTATCCGGCCCTGCTGCACGGCGTCACCGGCGCGGGCAAGACCCTCGTGTACATCCAACTTGTGGCGCAGGCCTTGGCCGCGGGGCGCGGGGCAATCATCTTGGTTCCAGAAATCGCCCTCGCCTGGCAGATGGTGCGGCGCTTTAAGGAGCACTTCGGCGAGGCAGTCGCCGTCCTCCACAGCCAGCTCTCGGCCGGAGAGCGCTACGACACGTGGCGTCGCTTGCGCCGGCGCGAGCAGCGCGTGCTCATCGGCGCTCGCTCGGCCATCCTCGCACCAGTAGATGACTTGGGGCTGATTGTCGTGGACGAAGAGCACGACACCTCGTACAAGCAAGAAGACCTAGACAGCAGCCACCCCCTCACGTACAACGCCCGCGACCTCGCCTTAGTCCGCGGGCAGCACTGCAACGCCGCCGTCGTCCTTGGCTCGGCCACGCCCAGCCTAGAGTCGCACTGGAATGCCGTCACGGGCAAGTACCATCGCCACACCTTGCCCCGCCGCATCGACGACCGCCCCTTGCCGCAAGTGACGGTCGTCGATATGAAACAGGAGCCTTTCCAGCGGCAGCAGCGCGCCATCTTCTCGCACGCCTTGCGGCGCAAGATGCAGGACCGCCTCGAGCGCGGCGAGAAAATCATCCTGTTGCAAAATCGCCGCGGCTTTGCGCCCTTCATTAGCTGCGCCGCCTGTGGCGAGCCGATCCAGTGCCCCAGTTGCCGCGTCTCCCTGACCTATCACCGGCACCCCACGGCCGCCGAGACCCGCTGTCACTACTGCGACTTCGCGGCCCCACCGCCGCGGGCCTGTCCGTCTTGCGACAGCCCGGAATTGCGCTTCGACGGGGTGGGCACCCAACGAGTCGAAAGCGCCCTCTTGGCCCAATTCCCCGGCATCCGCGTCATCCGCATGGATGTAGATACCACCGCTTGGAAAGGTGCGCACGACGCGCTGGTGGAGCGCTTCCGCAGCGGCGAGGCCGACGTGCTGCTCGGCACCCAAATGATCGCCAAGGGCCTCGACCTGCCCGAGGTCACGCTAGTCGGCGTGATTTCCGCCGACACCGGCATGCACCTGCCCGACTTCCGCGCGGCCGAGCGGAGCTTCCAGCTTTTGACCCAAGTCGCCGGCCGCTCGGGTCGCGGCCACACGGCTGGCGAGGTCGTCATCCAGACGCTCCTGCCCAACGATCCAGCCCTGTGCGCGGCCGCCCGCCAAAACTACGCGGCCTTTGCCCGCAATGAGCTGGCCCAGCGGCGGCAGGCCGGGTTCCCCCCTTTTGGCCGCCTCGTGGTCTTTCGCTGGCGCGGCCCCTGCGAACAAGCCGTTGAAGCCGGGGCGCAACAGGGTGTCGCAGCCCTGCGGCAGGGCCTCAGCCCAGACGAACTCGTGCTCGGGCCGGCCCCAGCCCCGCTGGCGCGGCTGCGCGGTCACTACCGCTGGCAAGCTCTCTTGCGCGGCCCGTCGGCGCACCACTTGCGCGCAACGGCCCTCAGCGTACTGCCGGCCATGCGCGAGGCCGCCAAAAATCACGCCCTCCACTTTTCCATCAACATCGACCCTCTAACGATGATGTAGGCTGTCCCATGCTCTTGCTCCGCCTCGCTCCACTGCTGCTCTTGGCCCTGCCCACCCGCGCCGAATGGGAAGCCTATACCAGTATGCGCCAAATCAACCGGGTCCTCGTCCACCAAGACGCGGTCTGGGCCGGCACCAGCGGTGGCGTCCTGCGCTACGACCAGCGGACTCAATCCTATGCGCGCTTCACCCGCCGCGACGGCCTGCCGGGCAACCTCATCTTGAGCCTATCCGTAGATGCCAACGGCCACCTGTGGTTTGGTACGCACTCTCGGGGCTTGAGCCGCTATCGGCCCGCGCAAAACCGCTTTGACCCGCCCTTTCTCGATTTCCTCGACCTGCGCATCAACGCCCTTGAGCCGCGTGGGGACATCCTCTACGTTGGCAGCGAGCGCGGCGTCAGCGCGTTTGTCATCAGCAAGGAAGAGGTCAAGGAAACCTATCGCCGCTTGGGGGCTCTGCCCAAAGACACCGAGGTGACCAGCATTGAGGTGTTTGCTGGACGCCTGTGGGCCGGGACTGTCAATGGCCTAGTGTGGGCGGATTTGCACCAACCCAATCTCCAAGACCCCAGCAGTTGGGAAGCCGAGCCAATAGGGGGCGCGGTGCGCGACATGCTCGTCTATCAAGACACCCTCTTCGTCTCGGCCACGGACGGCCTCTGGCGAGTACATCCCGCGCTGGACCGCCCCGCACTCGATTACTCCACGACCAGCAGCGTTGCCCTCGGCCTCTTTGAGGGGCGCATCGTCAGCGCGACGGCCGACGGCAGCTTGTTCCAGCGCGAGGGCACCGACCGTTGGCAGCCGCTCAGCGCAAGAGGCATCAGCAACGCCGCGGACCTGTCCGATACCGACGGCCCCCTGTGGGTGGCCAGCTCGAGCGGCCTGCGCGTCCTCGGCACCGACCCACCGCCGCCGCCCCGCGAGCCTGTAGGCAACTTCTTCTTCGACATGACCCAGACCGCCGATGGCCACCTGTGGGTCGCCTCGGTGGCCAAGGACAATCTGCCCGCCTTTGGCCTGTACGAGTTCGATGGCGCGGGCTGGACCACCCACACCACGAGGACCGATCTGTCGTCCGATATCGTCTCGGCCCTGGCAACCGACGCCGAGGGCCTGCTGTGGGTTGGCACTTGGGGCCGGGGCATTGACGTGCGCGACGCCAACGGCCAGTGGCAAAATCTCAACGCCAACAACTCGGCCCTCGAAGGCATTGACGGCAATACTTTTGTCGCCATCAGCGACATCGACCGCGATGCCAACGGCTTGCTGTGGATCGCCAACATCCGCAATGGGTTAGTCGTCATGGATGGGTGGCGGCCCCAACAGGCCGCGCTCAACAGCCAGTTGGACTTCGGCCTGTCCCCGGGCCGAGACATGAGCAAAATCGCCATTGGTCCCGACGGCCTGAAGTGGATCGGGACCGCGCTCGACGGCTTCTTTCTCTTAGACGATGGCGGCACCCCTTTTGAGACCGGCGATGAGATCGGCTTGGTCTTCGACACGGCCGCGTATCCAGACCTGACCAGCAACGCCGTCATCGACATCCACGTCGATCGCTCGGGGCAGGTGTGGGTCGCCACGAACAACGGCCTCAATGCAGTGCGCGGCGAGTATGCGCGCACCAGCGCGCATTTTGCCGTTGCAAGCTGGAAGGTGTACAACGCCGACAGCGGCCTGCCGGCCACCGCGACCACGGCGCTGGCCGAAGACGACTGGGGGCGCATTTGGGTCGGCACTGAAGGTGGCTTGGCCCGCATCGACACCGAGGGCCAAGTTGAGTTCGCACTCGACACCAGCGACGGCCTCGTCAACAACCGCGTCAACTCCCTGCACTTCGACCAAGAAAACGGCGCGCTGTGGGTTGGCACACTCGCCGGGATGAGCCGCCTGCAACTCGGCGGCTCGGGAATAGCCGCTGGGCCGCAGGCGTACGCGTATCCCAACCCCTTCCACACCGGCGTACGCGGTGCCGCCCTGACCTTTGCCGACCTGCCGCTGGGGGCCGGTGTGCGCATTTTCACCGCGGCCGGCGAACTCGTCCGCCAGCTCGATGGCGCGGCCGGCCAAGGTGCAGTCACTTGGAACGGCCAGAGCGCGGCCGGCTTTCTCGTGGGGTCGGGTATTTACTACTTTGTCGCGCAGGCAGAAACTGGCGATGCAGTGCGCGGCAAATTCGCCGTGATCAACGGCCGCTGATGCGCGGCCTCGCCCTCTTCGCCGCGCTCGCGCTCCTCCCTGTACATAGCCCGGCCCAGCCCCTATTTACCATTGCGCGGCTACAATACGGCGGCGGCGGCGACTGGTACAGCGACCCCTCTTCCCTGCCCAACCTGCTCCGCTTCTTGAGGGAACACACCCAAATCGACGCAGCCGCAGCCGAGGTGCGGGTGCAAATCATGGACGAGGAGTTGTTTTCCCATCCGTACATCTACATGACCGGGCACGGCAATGTGGCTTTTTCCGCAGCCGAGGCGGCGCGGCTGAGGCACTACTTGGAAAGCGGCGGCTTTCTCCACGCCGACGACAACTACGGCATGGACGAGAGCTTCCGCCGCGCCATGCGCCAAGTATTCCCCCATGCCGAGTGGGTGGAGCTGCCACCCGAGCATCCCCTGTTCCACTGCCACTTCGAGTTGCCAGCGGGCCTGCCCAAGGTCCACGAACACGACGGCAAAAGGCCGCAAGCCCTCGCGCTTTTCACCGGCGAGCGCCTAGCCGTGCTGTACACGTATGAGGCGGACCTAGGCGATGGCTGGGAAGACCCCGACGTCCACAGCGACCCAGAGGGCAAGCGACTCGACGCCCTCAAAATGGGTGCCAATATCGCGGTCTGGGCACTGAGCCGCTAGTGCCTCGGTCTGAGCCTGCACCAAATCCGCTGCGCACTGCGACATTTCTGACGCACTTTCCCTAACCTATTGTAAAAACGTGAAATAGAAGTTTAATCGGGGTATAGGTGCGTCGAAAGGGGGCACTCCAAGCGCGATCCAGCGTTTTGTGCGAAGTGGGCCAATTTCTTTTAACTCTTTGTTTAACAATCAGTTATGGCTTTATAGCTCCGCCTTGGCACGGAATCTGCTATAAGTAAAGTAAGCCGCTGTTGGCCGACCAAGGAGGTACTACCGCCATGAAAGACAAAGTGCTCTATTCGATCATAGCTCTGCTGACGATTGCGCTCGCCAGTCAGAGCGAGACCGTAATCGGCTTTTTTAAGGCCGACTACGTAGAGGCTAAGGACCGCTCCCAGACCGAAGCGGCAGCGGATACCCGCAAACCCGTAGCCGTCATGCAGGTGAATGAGGGGCCGCTGGTTCGCCAAGTCGTCTCGTACGGGTACGTCAGCACCGCGAGGACGGCTGAAATTACGGCCCAAGTCTCCGCTAGGATCCATCGGCTGCTCATACAGGAAGGCGACTGGATAGAACAAGGCGCTACCGCAGTAGAGTTAGAGGACGACTTGCTCAGAATAGCCCAGCGACAGGCGCAAGAGGAACTGGACAAAGCACTCGCCCAATACGCCAACATCGCCTTCTTCACCAGCGACCGCGGCAACAGAGATCAAGTGCTCAACCGGCTGGGCGTTGATTCGACCAATGCCAACGACGTCGAAGCATTCAGACTCATTTTTAAGAAGTCGAGAAAGGAACTGGCCGCGGACCAGATCGGGCTTGACGAGGCGAGGCTAAAACTCAAAAGGGCGCAGCTCGAACTCGCGCACGCGGTCCTAGAGGCCCCGTTCGCCGGATACGTGTCGGAAGTAGTGGTGGACCGAAGCGACTTCGTCGACAAGGGCGATGTTGTCGCGCGGATCGTGTCGCTGGATCGGCTCCGCCTCGAAATGGATGTATTGGAGACCGAGATCCGGCATATACGGCTAGGCGCGAGGGCCGAGATAGAGTTGGCCGCGCTGCCCGGGAAAGCAGTGAGCGGGCGCGTCGCATCGGTGAATCCAACTATAGATGCGGAACGCAGAACGTGCAGAGTCCTAATCGAGATTGAGAACCCGGACCGGGCCGTGCGGCCCGGCATGTTCGCCGCTGTGCGCGTCGAGGCCGCCCGCTACAAAGATAGGCTGCTGGTGCCGCGCGAAGCCCTGCTCACCCGCGACGACCGGAAGGTGGTATTCGTGTACGAGGGCGGGCGAGCGAAATGGCGCTACGTCGAAACCGGCGAGGAGACCGACGAGATGGTAGAAGTGCGGGAGGGCCTAGCCGCTAGGGATACCCTGATTACGGCCGGGCACTTCAACTTGACCCACAACGCCCAAGTCATCGTCGTCAACGAGGAACTCTAATGGCTGCCAATCTCACCGCCTCGTGTGTGCGGCGTCCGGTGACGACGGTTGTTGTCTATGCCGCCGCCGTCCTTTTGGGACTCTACTCCTTTTATCAGATGGGGGTGGATTTCCTGCCGGACGTCGAAGTCCAGAAACTGGCGGTAAAGACCGAGTGTCCGGGCGTGGCTGCCATCGACATTGAGGAGGAGGTCGCGCAAACCATAGAGGCCGCGCTGAGCGGCCTGTACAACATTAGGAATATGCGCTCGATATCGCGGGACGATCTGTCGATGATCTACTTGGAGTTCAGTTGGGACGCCAATATGGACCTGACCTTCATCAAGGTCCGCAACAAGCTCGACAGAATCCAACAACTGCTGCCCGATTTCGCCGCAAGGCCGACGATCCTGCGCTTTGATCCGTCGTCGTCGCCGTTTATGATGCTCGCCGTCTCCGGGGACCGCATAGAGCGCCCGGTTTCGGATGAGGATTACCGGGCGGCCTTGGTCGAACTCAAGAACGTGGCCGAAGCCGTAGTAAAACCTCGGCTGGAACAAATACGAGGGGTGGCACAAGCCCTCGTCGCCGGCGGGTTGGAAAGGGAAGTTGAGGTCGAGATAGACCGCCGCAAATGCCTCGCCTATGGCGTGGGGTTCGCCGATGTCGAGGCGGCCTTGACGCGGTTTAGCGCCAATTCTGCGGGCGGGACCATCCGCGAAGGCCACTTGGTTTACCCGCTGAGGATAGACGGCCGCTACCGGGAGCTTGAGGACATAAGAAAAGTGCCGGTCAAGCGCGTTGATAACGCGACGGTTTTCCTCGAGGACATTGCCACTGCCCAGTACGGATTCAAGGAGCCGACCGGCTACAACCGGCTCAACGGCAAGGATACGATCACCCTGTATCTGTACAAGAAGTCCGGGGATAATACGGTAGAGACCGCGCAAAAAGTAGAAGCGGCGCTGGCGGCGCTGGCACTTGAATTTCCCGATTTCAGGGTGATTCCGGTTTTCGACCAAGCCAAATTCATCCAAGAAGCCGTGGACAACGTCCTCTCTTCCCTGTACTGGGGCGGTTTTTTCGCGGTGCTGGTCCTATTTCTGTTCATCCGCGACTGGAAAAGCCCGCTGGTCGTGGGGCTGGCGGTGCCCGTGTCCATTGTCATCACCTTTGCGGTGATGTACAGCATTGGCATCCATTTCAACGTGGTTTCCCTCGGCGGGCTGGCCTTGGGCATTGGCATCTTGGTCGACAATTCCATAATCGTCCTCGACAATGTGAAGCGGCTCCGGGACCAGGGGTGTTCGCTGGTGGAAGCGGCCATTGAGGGCACGCGGGAGGTCAGTCTGCCGATTGCCGCCTCGACGTTCACTACGGTGTCCGTCTTCTTTCCTCTGGTGTACATCGAAGGGCTGGCTGGTGCCCTGTACTTCGACCAAGCCATCACGGTCGTCGCGTCCCTGACCCTATCCCTGTTGGTGTCGATCACCTTGGTCTCCATGCTGCTGTCGCGCGGCCGGGCAACGGGCCAGCGGTCGCGCCGGCGGGTGCTCACTAGATTCGGCGACTGGGCCGATGCGCTGGGCGCGGGCGCGATTCGGCGCTATGAAAGGCTGCTGGCGGTCTGCCTGCAAAACAAGGCGGTGACGCTAGTCGCAATTGCGGCCGCGGCTGGGCTGGGTTTGTCCCTGCTGTCGGCGGTCGAGCGGGAGTTAATGCCCGCGGTGGACCGCAAGCAGCTAGTGCTCGAAGTGGAATTCCCAGAGTCGTCCCTGCTGCGGCGGACCTTGGCCGAGGTCGCCGAGATTGAACAGCTCTTAGGGGCGGACCCAGCGATCCAAACGGTCTATTCGTCCGTGGGGACAACGGATAGCGCTTTTGATCCGTCGCACCGCCCGGGGGCCAACAAGGCCGTGATAGAAGTGAAAATTGCCCAAGGGGCCCACACCGACGCTGTCGCGGCGAGACTAAAAGCCTTGGGCCGCACGGCCGCTGGGTACGAGCTGAGCGTGCGGCCGCCGCCGTCCTTTCTCGAGCATTTCTTCCCGCAAAAGACCAGCGATTTCGACGTGCGCCTCAACGGCGAGGACTGGGGGGAACTAGCCGCGGTGAGCAAGGCCATTGCGGCGCTGATGGAGGATATGCCGCGTTTTGCCCACGTCCATTCGAGCCTCGTTGAGGGGGCCGGTGGATACGAAGTAGCGATTGACCACGGCCAAGCCGCCCTGTACGGCATTGACGCGACAAAACTTGCCGCCTTTCTCCGCAGCGAGGTGCAGGGCAGCAAGCCGACCCAGTTGGCCGACTATTCCCGCGAGGTAGATGTCAGATTGGTTGTGGGCCGGGACGGGGCCCCCGGGACGGAAGCACTAAAGCGGTTGAGCTATCCCATCCGCCGGCAGGAACAGACCGTGTACGTGCCGGTGGATCAGCTGGTTTCCATTGCGCCCTATACGGGCTATGCCGCGCTACAGCGGAAAAACCAGAGCCGCACCGTGGAAGTTGGTGCCGAACTCGTGCAAGGGGATGCGTCCGAGGCCCAGCGGCAATTGGAGGCCGCCGCGAGCGGCATAGAAAAGCCCCAAAGCGTTTGGCTGGAGATTGGGGCCGTTGACGAGGAAATGCAGGAGATGCTGGCCGACTTGTCGCTGACTTTGGTGATTTCCTTTTGCTTGGTATTTGCCATACTCGCCGCCAAGTTTGAATCGCTCAAAATTCCGTTCGTGGTCATTGCGGTCGTGCCGCTGGCACTCGTCTGCGTGGTCGCGACTCTCTATGCGACGGGTCAGACGCTCAATTTTATGTCGGCGATGGGGGCCGTGGTGCTCGTCGGCATTGTGGTCAACGATTCTATCGTCAAGGTGGATTTTATCCGCAACCGCCACCTAGCCGGGGCCGACCTGCATACCGCCATAGCCGAAGCGGGCCGCAAGCGGCTGCGCCCCATAGCCATGACCACGGTGACGACCGTGCTAGGCCTGCTGCCGATGGCACTTTCTACAGGTCAGGGCGCGGAATTGCACCAGCCAATGGCTTGGGTCATCATCGGCGGGCTGACGCTGTCGACCGGGCTGACGCTGATCGTGGTCCCGGTCGTGTACTCATTGGTGTGCGGTCGTCAATCCGCAGATGGACAGCAGGGCGCAGAGGCAAAACTAGGCTAGGGCAACCCCTACTGGTTTTCCGCGTCGTCCACGGCTTGATACGCAACCATCTCCCAGCCGTGAAACACCACCGCCAAGCCAATGTGCCGCACCGACGGGGAGCGGCGGCGCAGGGACGGGTCCGCCAAATAGCCGCGCACCTGAAGCACGGCCTCCTGCACCTTGTCCGCTAGTAGGGATTCGTCAAGCGACTCGCTTCGTTTCACATACTTGAGTTCCAACACATAGCCGAAACCCACGTCGGGATACTGGGCGAGGAACGGCTCCAAATACAAATCCGCGTACCCCTTGTTCAGTTCGTACTCCGAGTGCAGTAGAAACTGATCCACCCTGCTCAAGTGGGCGGCGACAAAACCGTGGATGACCTTCTCGCCGTCCATGTAATCGCGGATGCCGGTTTGCTCGGCGAGGGCATCGCGCAAAAAATCGAGGGCCGGCCGCCAAGCGCCATCGTAGGCCATCTGGCGCATCAGACGGGAGAAGGTGTACCCATCGACGGAGAACACCTCCACATCGCCGTAGGCATCGCGCAGGTAGCCGTACATTAGCCGCTTGACCGTTTGATTGGGAATGCCCAACCGGGGCACTCCGTGCGCCACAGCGCGAATGCTGAGCAGGCCGAAGTAATACAGCAGGGACAGGAAGTTTTCGCGTTGGTCTAACTGTTCTAGCGGAAAACTGATTTGAATGTCACTCTCGGCGGTCTGCTCGCCGATGATGTGGCGCAGCAGGTCGAAGTTGCCGTTGAGTTGGCGATTGACCGTCAGCAGGTGGCGCAACTTGCCGTAGTCAATGCGCACGTTGGTATCGATCAATTCCCGCGGCCCCCGTTTGTTTGGCATGGATTCATCGAGGAAATAGAGCACCATGTCGGTGTTGTACAGGTCGCCTTGGGCATCCTCGGCGAACCGATAGCCATTGTACCACTCCCGCATCACCGCCAGCGCGGCTTCGACCTCTTGATTGAACACACCGCAGTCGTGGTACATTTCCAGCAGGCCCCGCACCTCCTCTTCGGTGAAGCCGAGCATGTTGTTGAACTCCGGGCGCAAGCTGATGTTGCGGCCAATGTTGAAGCCGCTGGTCACGTCGTCCATGGTAATCGGTGACACCCCGGTGATGAAAAGCCGCTCCAAGCCGCCGCCGCTCTGCTCGGCACCGACCTTGAGCGTGGCGAAGAAATTGCGGTAGAAGCCGCCGCCGTGAGTGAAGGACTGGTACGCCGCCTCGCCGTGATAGGCCAGCACCGTGTTGGCGAAGTTGTCGTATTCGTCGATGAGCACATACAGCGGAATGCCGTGGTCGTTGGCGTACAGGAACAACTCGTTGAGCTGCCCAGTGACCGAGTGCGGCGAGCGGATGTGCTGCCGCGCCGCCTCGGGAAACAAATCCGCATTGCGCTCCAGCGCATACCGGACCACCAGTTGACAATACTCTTCAAAGCGTTCTCGCAAGGTTTCCAAGGTATCGTCAAACGCCGAAAAGTTGAAGCGCAGGACGACGTAGCGATGGCGGTTTTCCGTCGGCTGCTGCCCCAAGTGAGTGCCGCCGAAGACGGCCTCAAATTCGTCGGCGCGGTTGCGGTCGTAGTAATTCTCTAGCAAGGACACCCAGCAGGTCTTGCCAAAGCGGCGCGGACGAATCAGAAAGACGTAGCGTTCCCCTTCGAGCGCGTGGACGAAGCGGGTCTTATCGACGTAGAGGCGCTTTTCCAAGCGGATGGCGCGGAAATTGGCCCAGCCGTAGGGGATGCGCGGGTAGGATGCAGTCATGGCGACTCCTAAAACGAGTTGACGTACCTGAGCGTAAGGTTTGAGTGTACCGAGCGCAACGTGCGGGGGCCATTGAGCCGTCAATGCTTGCGAGTCGTCCAAGCAATGTTGTCTTTACTAGCTTAGTACACGACCCCTAAAGTAGGCGCCCCTTACTTTGAGTACGCCTTTTCTGCTGTTTCCGCTGGGTCCGGGATCGCGGGCGTCCCGCCCTCGACGAGGGCAAGATGCCCTCGATCCTTGGCAGGCTGAGGGCTGGTGTCGTGTAGTAAGCTCAACTAGTAAAGAATGTAAGAACCTTTGCTCTTTTTACCTCTACCAAGGCCAATCCACGTATGGACCCGATCCGAATTAGCACGATCTCATCCAAGGGCCAGACCACGGTGCCCGTGGCCATTCGCCGCTCGCTGGACCTGCATCCGGGGGATGCCATCGCCTATCGAATAGAGGGCGATAAGGTAAGCATCTGCAAAGCCGCGAAAATCGACCTAGCGTGGGCTAGGGCCCTCGAACAGACCTTGACGGAGTGGCAGGACGAGGAAGACGATGATCTGTAGCCCTTTTGACATCGTCGAGGTGCCTTTCCCGTTCAGCGATGTGCCCCGCTCCAAACGCCGCAAGGCATTCGCTGTTTTCAACCAGAAAAACGCCTCCAGCCTGCTCATGATGATCACCAGTGCCACCCGCAGTGCTTGGCATCTCGATGTGTCCATTGAGCAGTGGCACCAAGCGGGCTTGCCCGGATGAAACTGTTCACGTTGGACAACGGACGATGGGGCGCTTGACCGCGGAAGACCAGCGGCGGGTAACGCAGGCATTGCGAGCGGCCCTGCCCTGCTGACTTAAAACTCCCAACCACCTGACAATCGCATCACCTTTTGCGGATTCGCTTCGACTGAGCTCGCCGAAGGGTTTCCGCCAAGTACGCGGGCAGCCTGCCCGCCAGCGGATTTGTTAATTTTTGTGGGACTGGCAAGCGGACCAGGGTTTCCACTACGCCGGTCTTCAACACCAATTCCCACCTCCCCATGCGTTCCTAGCGCACTGCGACAATTGGGACGCACTTGCTCTAACCTATTGTAAACACGCGAAATAGAAGTTAAACGGATGTACAGGTGCGTCGAAAGGGTGCAATTGCAGCGCGATTCGGCGTTTTGTCTGGAATGTCCTCATTTCTTGTAACTATCTGTATAACAATCAGTTGTGGTCTTATAGGTCAGATTGGCACGGAATTTGCAAAGTGTGAAAGTAGGCCCCAGCCGCTAAGGAGCGGAATTGACGGGCAGCTTTTTCGCCCACTCACAAGAGGAGATCAACCATGACCCTGCACCCCTTAGCCGAGATCAGATACCGTCGGCCCGAGGAATGGTCCCCGTGGGCATAGCCTCGTTCGACGCCGCGAAGAAATGCACCATCCACGGCCTGTGTGAAAACCCCCGGCGGACCGCGTTTAGCGAGGGCGAGACGCCCGCGGAGGGAGCAGTTGTCGAGGGCGAGACGCCCGCGATCCTAAAGGGACGATACCCGGAATTTTCAGACCGCTTCTTAGTCGGCTACATCAAGCACCTCAATTCTTAGGACAAGGCAAGCCTGATATGCGTGCGATACGCTGGATCCTCGACCATCCCGTTGCGGTATTCACCACGGTAGCTACCCTCGGCATACTAGCGGCTGCGAGTTTCGCGGTCATCTCGGTCGAGCTGTCGCCGCCGAGTAATCTGCCCGAGTTGCGCGTCACTGTGCAATGGCCCGGGGCCTCGGCCTTCACCGTAGAATCCGAGGTAACGCAGCCGCTGGAGTCGTTGGTTCAGCAGTTGGACCACGTCACCAGCATGCGCTCGCAGACCCGGGAAGGCTCCACCGAACTCGTGGTGCAATTCGACGCCAAGGCGAATATCGGCTTGCTCGAAGTAGAACTGAACGAACGAGTTTACCAGCTCTACCAGACCATGTCCGAAGGCGTCTTATGGCCTGTGATCCAGCGCTCGGTGCCCGAGGAATTGGCCGACTTAGCTGGCTTCCTCAGCTACCGCTTGTACGGCGACCGGCGACCGGGCGAGTTGCGCGAGTACGCGGAAACCCGCATCCAAAAGGCCCTGCTCGCAGTGGCTGGCATCAAAGACGTGCAGTTGGAGGGAGGTAAGCCGCTCGAACTGGTGATCGAGATAGACGGGAAAGCCGCGACCAGTGCGGGCCTTTCCAGCGAAGATATAGAGGCGTTGCAGCAGCAGTTGAGCGGCGGCAAATCGAGCTTGGGAACGCTGTGGGACGCCGGCACCGCGAAAAAGGTGCGCTTTGACGCGAGCTATGACGATATAGAAGCACTCAAGCGGATGCTCGTCGGCTCGGCCGCGGTGCGCTTGGGACATATTGCGCGGGTCTATTGGGGCGCCCCCGACGACTTTAGCCGCATCCGCATCAACGGGAAAAACTCCGTATTGATCACCATAGAGAAGTACCCGGGGATAGACCTGCTCGAAACGTCCGCCGCGGTCAAGGCTGCCATGGCGCGTGCCATGCGGGACGCGCCGCTGGGCATCGGTTTGGTAAAAGAGCTGGACAAGGGCGAGGACTTGGAGAAGGAATTGGCCAAGATCGGCAAACGCTCCTTTTTCGCGGTGCTGTTCATTGCCGCCATCGTCGTCTCGACCTACAAGAGGGTGTCGGCGACCTTGCTTATCTGGGGCACCATCCTGCTGGTGCTGGCCTACACCGTCGGTCTGCTCCACCTCGCGGGTATGACCCTGAACGTGTTGACCTTGGCCGGCTTGACTGTCGGCTACGGCCTGAGTGTGGATAACTCGGTCGTGGTGTACGACAGCGTCCAACGCCACCTAACAACGGGCGAGAGCGGCTCGGCCCAGCAGCGCATCCTCGCCGGGGTCGCCGCGGTGCTGAAACCCCTGCTGGCCTCCAACCTGACGACCATCGGAGCCTTGCTGCCGGTCTTTTTCCTGTCGCAAACCCTGCAACTCTACTTCAAGCCCGTGGCCTTGGCGCTCGGTGCCACGGTGCTCTTTTCCTTCCTCGTCTCCTGCCTGCTGCTGCCGCCCCTAATGCTGGTGCTAAACAGGCGGGGAGAAAGTGCGGCTTAGATGTCCCGAACATACATTGCCTTGCTCGGCTTCTGCTGCAAGCACCGCCGGATTATGCTGGCGGTCTTGGTGTTGCTGTGGGGCCTGCCCGTCTGGCTGCTGCCCGACTCCATCGGCGAGGACGGCGCAGTGGCCCGCGCGTACGAGGACTGGTGGATGGACCCACAGTTCGACGAGGAAACCAAACCCCTGCTGCTCAAGGTGCTGGGCGGTGCCTCGTATCTGTTTTTTCAAAAGGTCTATAAGGGCGAAGTCTTTGGCCGAGAAGCCGAGCAGAGCCTACGGATTTCTTTTACCATGCCGAGCAACGTGCCGATCCAAAAGATGGAGGAAATATGTTTCGGATTTGAAGCGGCCTTGGCCCCGTACATGGAGCAAATAGAGAAAGTGGCGGTCAACTACTCGCCCAAATCGGCGCTGATGGAGATCGTCTTGGCCGAGGGTGCCGACCCTCTCGTATTTCCCAAAAAGGTGTACGCGGCCCTAGCCGGACACGCGGCTAATGTCGGCGGGGTGGGGGTTTCAGTAAGCGGGTTTGGCTTCCAGCATCACCAGTCTCTCTTGAGCGACTTTGCCCAGTTTTCGCTCGCGGCCAAGGGCAGCGACTATCTCAAGCTGCGGGAGGTAGCCGAACAATTCGCCGACAAACTCGCCCACAACAAGCGCATCCGCGATGTGGATATAGACGCAGTGGCCCGTTACAGCGTTGATGAGCCTTATGAGATGATAGGCCGCTTGGACGCCAGCGCGATCAGCGCGTACGGGCTGGACCACAGCCGCGTGGCCGAGGCGTTGAGGCAGCAGACGACCGCAGCGTCGCGGAGGAGCCTGTGGGTCGCTGGCGAGTTGCAGGACGTGGCCATCAAGTTTCGCGGGGCCGACGTTGCCGCTAGCGACGCGGTGAAGGGGGCGGGTCTCGGCGACCACGTGCGGCTCGGCCACCTAATCCAACTCGAAAAAAGCAGGATCCAGCCTGAAATAGCGCGGGAAGACCAAACGTACGTGCGCCGGATAAACCTCAACTACTTGGGGTCGCGTGAGCACGGGGAAAAACTCATCGACCTGTTCATCAAGCGCACCAAATTCCCCTATGGTTTCAGCATCGCCCGCCAAGCGTCCTATTGGTACTTGGAAGAGGACAACAGAAAGGAACTCATGGCCGTTCTGGGCGTGGCCGTGTTGGTCGTATGGATGATCGCCGCCTGCCTCTTTGAGTCTTGGACCAAGCCCTTTTTGGTGCTGTTAGCGGTTCCCATGGCGCTGATTGGCCTGTTCGATGCGTTCTATTTTTTAGGGGCCAGCTTTGACACTGGCGGCTATATCGCGGTGCTCTTTTTGGCTGGCATAGCGGTCAACAACGCCTTTCTCATGCTGTACCAGATGGATGAGAAGGCCAAAGCAGGGGCTGGCGACCTTGCGGCCGAGGTATTCGCGGCCGCGGCCCAGCGCCTCAAGCCGATTGCCATTACCACCCTGACTACGTTGGCCGGGCTCCTGCCCATCGTCTTGTTCGAGGATACCGAGAGTATATGGTATCCGCTGGCCGTGGGTGTGACCGGCGGCTTGGTCGCTTCGTCGGTTTTGTTGCCGATTTACTTACCTATGCTATACCTGAGCCTGCACCGGGCGACGGAACGACCCAAGTCATCAGCCGCTTGACCGTTTGATTGGGAATGCCCAACCGAGGCACACCGTATGACACATCGCGAATGCTAAGTAGGCCGAAGTAGTACAGCAGCGACAGGAAGTTCTCGGGCCGGTTTAGCCGGTCCAAGGGAAAGCTGAGTTGGATGTTGCTTTCGGCGGTCTGCTCGCCGGTGAGGTGGCGCAGCAGGTCGTTGAGTTGGCGGTTGACCGGCAGCAGGTGCCGCAACTTGCCGTAGTCAATGCGTACGTTGGGGTTGAGCAACTCGTCCGGCATGGGTCGGTTCGGTATGGAAGCCTTTAGATAGTAGAGAACCATGTCGGTGTTGTAGAGAACGCTCTCGGCGTCCTCGGCGAACCGATAGCCGTTGTACCACTCCTGCATCACTTCTAGCGCGGCTTCTACTTCCTGATTGAACACGCCGTAGTCGCGGTACATCTCCAGCAGGCCCCGCACCTCAGCCTCGGTGAAGCCGAGCATGTTGTTGAACTCTGGTTCCAAGCTGATGTTGCGGCCGATGTTGAAGCCGCTGGTGACGTCGTCCATGGTGATCGGCAACACCCCGGTGATGAACAGCCGCTCGATCCCGCCACCGCTTTGCCCGGCTCCCGCCTTGAGCGTGGCGAAAAAGTTGCGATAGAAGTCGCCGCCGTGGTCGAAGGACTGGTAGGCTTCGGCCCCGCGATGCGCCAGCACGGTGTTGGCAAAATGGTCGTACTCGTCGAGGGGCTAGCGCCGTTTCAGGTATTTGAGTTCAAGCACGTAGCCGTACCGGATATTGGGATACTGGGCAAGGAATGGCTCTAGATACAGATCGGCATACCCCTTGTTCAGTTCGTACTCCGAGTGGAGCAGAAACTGCCCACCATGCTCACATGGATCCCGAGATGAAGCTCGAAACACAAGTTAAGCAGGTTATCGTCCAAGCCCTTGAACTGGAGATCGAACCGGAAGAGATCCCGGACGACGAGTTGCTGTTGGGGGCTGGCATGGGTGCTGATTCGATAGTCATGCTGCAGCTCGTCATGGCCTTGGAAACGCACTTTGCCATTGATGTAGAAGACGAGGAACTGCGGGCGGAACGGTTTGTGTCGGCGCGATCCATCACCGAATTCGTGCGCGGCAAAATACCGGCGGTAGGGGTTTGACTACCGGAGAAAGGGAGTTAGCTCTGATGAAGCGAGTTGTCGGAAAGGCATTGCTGGTAGTGGCGGTCGGCGTCTCCAGCGGCGCGTTGCATAGCTTGGCAAGAGAAGATGGCCAGAGGCTCGAAAATGGTGTGCATGTGATTGATCTGGGAGCGGCCAAACGGCTCTTTGATCTAAAGGCGGCTGTTTTCGTGGACGCTCGGTCTTCTTGGCCCTACCAGTTGGGGCATGTGCCCGGGGCGCTCCATGTCCCGCCGTCGGAGATCTCCGCTGCTTTCGGCGCGGAACTAGCCGACCTGTCCAAAGATACCGTGCTGGTCGTGTACTGTTCGGGTACGACGTGTAACTTGGGCAGCAAACTGGCGCAAAAGCTCGCCGAGGACATGGATTTCACCCGGATCTACGTCTTCGCTGGCGGTTTTCCCCAATGGGAGGAAGCGGGTTATCCGGTGGAATCAGAAGGCCCTTTCTAATGGACAGACTCGCACTCAGGCCCTATCAGGCCCTAGCGATTCGCTTGGTGATGGGCGGTGTCTTTGTTTGGGCAGGGACCGCCAAGCTCGTGCAGATACCGTCTTTCGTCGAGACGGTCGCCGCCTTTGACATTCTTCCGGTAGATTGGGCTGCGCCGTTCGCGCTGTCGGTTATCTGGATTGAACTGATCGCCGGCGGCCTCCTGCTGTTGGACATTTGGCCACGCAGCAATGCGTTGGTCGTGTTGGGGCTATTGGTGGTTTTCAGTGCGGCGCTGGGCATCAATATGTACCGCGGCAACGATGTGACGTGCGGTTGTTTTGGTGGAGACGGGGGTTCCTCGCTGGTTTGGACTTTGTTGCGCGATTTGTTGTTGGCTGGGGGAGCTGCGGTGCTGCTGGTGCGGAAGGAGCAGAGAAATTAAAATGAAAAGAAAAATACTTGCGGTTGAACTCAATCCACCAATAAAGGGCTTTACCGTATTCTCTTTGTCGATATTGGCAACAAATGAGGTGTACTTACCTTGGTTTTACAGCCAACATATACAACTTTATTTTTCTATAGCACAGATTCAAAAAGGAATTCCCAAAATCGATTTTTATCGACCTCCCAATAGTAGGCTTTTGCCGTCGCCATTACTGGAGACGCGCTGGTTGGATCGCGATTTAATTTCCATTGTAAATGAGGATATTGTGCAGTTCGTCGTTAAATATATAGATAGGGACTACTATGTCCAGCTATATTTGAATGAGTTTTATATGCCTGATCGGTCGAATTATAATACCCAAAAAAACATACATGAAACATTGATACATGGCTACGATTTGTACGATGAAACGTTTGATATTATTGGATATAATAAAATGGGCCAATATGTTTCCTCTAAATTGAAGTTTGCCGATTTTAAGAAGGCATACACAAAAATCGACTATTCGGATTTTAAGGAGGCATATATGCAAATTAAATACTCGCCTAATCACATGGCCAAAATAGGTCTATTAAAATATGAAAATAATAGACACTATGAGTTTGATCTAAATCTTGTCTCAGAGCAACTCCGAGATTATATAGAATCGAATAATACTTCCGAAAAATTTCGCATGTTAGATGCGCCAGAAGATGGTATATATGGCATAGAAACGTATTGCTATCTTATTCATTGTTTATTGGAGCAAAGGAATAACTTTGACATTCGGTTGCTCCACATACTATGGGAACATAAAAAATGTATGTTGAATAGGCTGATATACATGGAGAACAAAGGTTATCTTGACCCATCTGAGAATTTGTCAGTTGCTTATAATAAAATAGAAAGAGAAGTTGCGAACTTGCGCTTGGTAATGCTCAGGTTTACCTTCGGTTCTAAAAAAGAAAATGAGATAGACATGTCTATAAAATATGTAAAAACGAAATTAGAGAAATTAGCTGGTGAAGAAAAGAGGATATTAGCAAGAGTCCTCTTGCAGTGTGAATCTCTATAGGCATCATAGAAGAAATCTCAACGCTCGATCAACAGCGATCAGCGTACTTCTCCACCAGTCGCCGCCTTACCCCTCCCGCTTAGACGCGCCCTTCCTGACGATCTCCGCCATCGGAAGCGAAAGGCCGCGAAAGCCGCGCCACAGGCCGCCGGCGTCCGCTGGGGCCGTTCTAATGCTCTGTCCTAGTCCGATGCCGTACCCGGTGGGTTGAACCGGATGCGCCCGTCATTAAAAAAAGGCCGGTCAATTATAGCGCACTACGTCCCTTTTGACGCACTTGCTCCAAGCTATTGTAAAAACGTGAGATAGAGGGCAAATAGGGAGTTAGGTGCGTCGAAAGGGTGCAATAGAAGCGCGATTCGGCATTTTGTATAAAATACCCTAATTTCTTGTAACTCTTTGTCTATCAGTCAGTTACGTCTTTTTAAGTCGGTTTGGCACGGAATGTGCTATTATAGTAGGTGAGCACGAAAGTAAGCCGTTGTTGGCTTCAGACGCTAAGGCGCAGGGGCCGACGGGCAGGCTTTCCATCCACCCCATAAGAGGAGGGAAAGATGAACCGCTTTTATCAACATCCGCTCTCGCCCGCTTGGAGAACGGCTCGCTCTCGTGCCGCGTTGGTAGAGCCATCGTCAATGTCGAGAAGGCATGTAGCCATGACCCTGCACAAATCCGTGATATACGGCCCGGCCATCGAAGCCGCGCAGGCATTTGCCGCTGTCGGCTGCTTTTCCTTCTCGCGCCATGACACGCCTTTGCCAGCACCATTTAGGGCTACCCGTCAGGAGGCCCTTTCGCGACGCTCTTGGCGTCACCATTTGGTTCAATAGAACCTGTCACTTACTACTCAAGGAATTATAGCTATGACCGCTCTGCACAAACCCGAACGCGCCACCTACGGCCAAGCCGTCGAGGCCCAAGCGGAATATCGCTTCACCATCTGCTCCAGCGATCCCAAGGCAGCTCTCTGCTGGGATGATGGAGACCTCCTGTGCTGCCCGTAAGAAGGCCTTGGCGTCCTCACTTGGTTCGATAGAACCTCTCACTTGGGAGGTAGCTGAAAAATCGACCAAGCTATGGACGGGCGGAGTGGACCAGAGGTCCTATTGACCCCGGTCCACTCCGCTTGGCTTCAGGCTCAATGATCGTGGGCCTGTAGTCTACTCCTGAGTGGGCGGCCGAGTCGGTCGCCTGCCCGCTAAATCCCAACCACATACCCAAGGAGGATGTTATGAACAAGCTAAAGCATTTTATCGTGGTAGCCGGCCCTATGGTGCTGTTGGCTGGGTGCGGTGAGGACCAACTCGAAAACCGGGTGGAGATTACCCCCCGGCGGCTGACTTGGCATTCGACGAGGCAGTCATCAAGGACCGGGACATCTACTTCCAAATGCCCGAAGACGTCGCTTTGGGGACGATCAGCTATACATTGGTAGATGCCAAGGGGGACCTCATCGTTGTGGACTCTGTTCAGTGGACGATTTTCCAGATCAATGCGGAGGGCCAATACTTGCGGCAGATCGGCATGCGGGGAGGAGCCGAAGGCGAGTACTTTTATGTCCTCAAGATGCTACTGGCCCCCAATGACGATCTCTATATACACTGCATCGGAGAAAGCGCGAAGTATCTAGTCTTTGCCGGGGACTCATATAAGTTCAAGCGGGAGGTGCCCGACCCTAACTCCGCGCTCATTGATCATGTTGTGATTACCGAGGGAGGCAATATGTACGCCTCGCAAGTGGACGTCATTGATGGAGGCTCTGCCGGGGTGCAAGAGGATGGAGCACACGCTCTATTCCGCTTTGACGACCACTTCAATAAGGTCGCTAGCCTGTATCCGGTCGAAGACAAGCGAACAGGACGGACGTTGAACCGCTACCACAACACAATTCTCACTCCTAGGACGGGGGGTGGCTTCTACTTCATGTATCCCACCGCCTACGATATCCATCAGTACAGCGAGCAGGGTGAGTTGGAACAGACCCTATTTAGTACCTATTGGTCTAAGCACCGAAACGGGATCAATCCCTTGCCCGCCAGCTTGGATCCGCTCGCTTGGACTCCCAAGCACGCGGAGTGGCTTGCCGAGTACATCTTCCCTGTCCAACTTTTTGAATGTGATCCCGACTTGCTGGTACTCATGCAAGTAAGGAAGGAGGTCGACGGCGAAGTGAAACGCTATATGAACCTCCTGTACAAGGACGGCCATTCGGTAGCCGACGGCATTAGAGTCCCCGCAAATCATAGGCTCCTGACGGTTGACGGCCGTGAGTTGTATTTCGTGGTAGAGGGCGCGTTCGACGAGGAGACCGGCGAGGTGGGCGATCCGCATGTGGCCGTCTATCGGTTCAATGATCGCGCAGGGGCCGGCAAGTTAGCGTTCAGCCGCTCGCGGGGCGGCCAGTAGAGGAAGGGACATCACCATGAATTCGCTAGCCAAAGCACTCCTGCTATTGTCCCTCGGACTCGGCTCGGTCGCCTTGGCTCTGCACCAAGACAACACCGACAGACGCGACGAGTTGGAGGCCCTTAATGAGCACCTAAAAGATTTAAAGACAGTCCAGTGGAAATACGAGGTCAACGCCGTCCTGAAGAGTAAACTACACCGCAAACTGATTGAATCGATGGAATTCGGCCGATTCACCAAATTCGACGAGTCGGCCGTTAGGGCCGACAAGCCGTTTGTCGTCGTCGTATCGACGAGCCGGACATGTGGAGCGTGCCTGTTTGCCCAACTCGACCAGTGGAAGGAGGCTATGACTCAAAGGAATGTCTCTTACGGCAAGTTGCTGCTGATCGTAGGCGACGCCAACGAGCGCATTAAGCAACAGATTGCCATAAAGCACAAGGTGGGCATCGTGCCCTTCGCCTTCACTTTCATGGCCGAGCGGGATCTTGAAGAGTTGATTTTCCAGTCGGACGACCGGTCAGCGGTGCCCGTCTCGTTTGTCGTGGACGAAGCCTTCCGTGTCCTCAACTGGCACTATAGCGACAAAGGGGACGAAAAAGCTACGGCGCAGTGCATCCAAGACTGGCTGGACCGCTATTTCACCTCTTAAACCGCGAAGGCGACCGGGCATCTCAGTGGTCTTTCAATTAAATTTTTTGATTTAATCGCCTCGTTGGTCGTAAGGTGAGATTATCTCAGTCCAGTTACCAGTGCTGGCCTTGTGCCCTTTATTTATCTCTCCCAACCACCAAGTAAGGAGGGATAAAGATGAAAGAGCCAAGACCAGCGTTGGAGAATTTGTGTTGTCTCAATGCCCAATGCAAGGCTTACGGCCAACGCGGCCAAGCCAACCTGACGGTGCATAAGACCTATGGAGCCGACCGGATTCGTTATCTACGCTGTCAGCGCTGCGGGGATGAATTCAGCGAGCGAAAAGGCACGGCGTTGTTTAATTGCAAAATCCGGGAAGCGCAAGCCGTCTCGGTGATTGAGCGTCTAGATCGGGCCTGTGGCTTGAATGCCACGGCGGCCTTGGTCGGGGTATCCAAAGATGCGGTTCGCCACCTGCTTCGCGTGAGCGGACCGGTCAGCTGTCAACTGCATGACTGTCTGGTGCGTGCCTTGCATCCGATGGCGCTCCAATTTGATGAGAAATGGGCCTATGTGGCGAAAAAACAACGACACTTGACCCCCATGGACGATCCGAGTGAACGGGGTGATTCTTAGGATGCCAACAGTTTGGATCCGCAGAGCAAATTGCTGGTGTCGCTGGTGCCCGGTCGCCGTACGAGCACGACCCTTCATCAAGTGGTGGCGGATGCGGCGGAACTCCGATTTCTTGTAACTCTTTGTTTATCAGTAAGTTATGATTTTGTAGATCAGTTTGGCACGGAATGTGCTATTGCTATAGTGAGCACGAAAGTCAGCCGTTGTTGGCCCCACCCGCTACGGCGCAGAGGCCGACGGGCAGGCTTTCCATCCACCCAATAAGAGGAGGTGAAAATGAACCGCGTTATCAACATCCGCTCTCGCCTGCTTGGAGAACAGCTCGCTTTCGTGCCGCGCTGGTAGAGCCACCGTCCAGGTCGAGAAGACCTGTAGCCATGACCCTGCACTCACTCGTGTGCATCAAGCCACGACCCGGCCCTCGAAGCCGCGCAGGCATTTGCCGCTGTCGGCTGCTGTTCCTTCTCGCGCCATGACACCGCCTTTACCGGCACCACTTAGGGCTATCCGTCAGGAGGCCCTGTCGCGACGCCTTTGGCGTCACCCTTTGGTTCGATTGAACCAGTCACTTACTACCAAGGAGCCTACGCATGATCGCTCTGCACAAACCCGAACGCGCCACCTACGGCCAAGCCGTCGAGGCCCAGCACAACGAATACAACGTGGTCAGGTGCGACCATACGGGCGTCGTCTGCTTGGGGAACTCAGGCAGCTATCGCTGCTGCATTTAAGGACGCCCTTCTGCGGCAGCCTCGGCTGACATCGGTTCGACAGCACCCTACTTGAGGGGTTACTGAAAAATCAGTCAGCCATTGATCGGCGAGTGGACCATGGGTTCCATTGACCCCGGTCCACTCCGCCGGTCTTCGGGTGCTGAACGGTTGAAGATAGTTCCAGTAGCTACTCCTTGATGCACGGCCACATCCAGTCCGTGAATCTGCCAAGATGCAACCCCAACTCTCCACAAGGAGGATGTTATGAAAAATTTGCTGCTGTTCATCGTGGTTTTCGGCCCTGTGGTGCTGTTGGCCGGGTGCGGCGATGATCCACCTAAACGCCGAGTGGAGATCACCCCTCCGGTGGCCGAACTCACGTTCGACGAGGCGTTAGTCAAGGATAGGGAAATCCACTTCCAAATGCCCGAGGGTATCGTTTTGGGCACGATCGGGGACCTCGTGGTCGATTCCAAGGGCAACCTCATCATCTTAGATTTTGCCCAAGGGACGGTTTTCCTAGCCGATGCCGAAGGCAACTATCTGCGGCAGATCGGAGCGCGGGGAGGGGCTGAGGGCGAGTACCTTTCTATTATCGAGGTACTGCTAGCCCCAAATGACGATCTCTATACTTGGAGTATGGGAGAAGGCCTCAAGTACATGGTCTTTTCCGGCGGCTCTTATGAGTTTAAGAGAGAGGTTCCAGATCCTAATTCCCAGTACATCGATCATCTCGTGGTCTCCGCCGGCGGCCACATTTATGCCTCGCAAGTGGATTTGCGAATGGACGGTATCCACGCCCTGTTCCGCTTTGACGACCACTTCAAGGTGATCGGCAACCTGTATCCGGTCGAAGACCAAAGGACCGCGACGGCCCTGCACCGCTTCCACAACACCATCCTCACCCCCAAGACCGGCGGTGGCTTCTACTTCATGTATCCGACCACCTACGAGATTCACCAGTACAGCGAGCAGGGCGAGTTGGAACAGACCCTGTTTAGCACCTACCAGTCCAAGCACCGGGACGGCATCAAGCCCTTTCCCGCCGACTTAGACCCGTATGGTTGGAACCCCAAAATCGAGGCGTGGTTCGCGGAGCACATTGTCCGTCACCGACTTTTCGAATGCGGTTCCGACTTGCTGGTACTTGTGCAATACAGGCGGGAGGTTGGCAACAAGTACGAGTACTATCTAAACTTCTTGTACAAGGACGGCCATTCGGTGGCCGATGGGATTCGTGTGCCCGCCAAGCACATACCGCTGACGGTCAACGGCTCTGAGTTGTACTTTGTGGTTGAGAGTGAGTTCAATGAAGCGACGGGCGAGGCGGACGATCCGCACATAGCCGTCTATCGGCTCAAGTCGGCTAGGTAGCGTTTAGCCGTTCACAGAGCGGCTAGTAGAAAAAGTTCGTAGGACGAAGCCTTCCATTAGGTTGGGAGACGAAATCACATGCTATATCTCAAGCTGCCGAAAGGCAGTTCACTAAGGAGGATACGATGAACAAACGGATGCTTTTTATCGCAATGGCTGGCATAGGGCTGCTTGGGGTTGACCCGGCCAACGCCGAGGCCGCAGCGGAACGAGGGGCCGACGAGCGCTTCACCGGCAAGGAGCAGGTCGTTGCGCTGCCGGGCGGTACCCAGATGACGTTTGTGTGGATTGAGCCGGGGACGTTTCAGATGGGAGCGCAGCTTCCAGAAGACGAGTCGCTGAAAGAGTTAGAAAGAACCGTGCGTTACGTTGGTTCCCTGCCGGTGCATGAGGTGGAGATTAGTGCGGGGTTCTGGTTGAGTAAGTATGTGGTTACGCAGGAGCAGTGGGAAGCAATAATGGGAACCACGCCTTGGCGCGACGAAGACAACATCGACCGAGAGTTGGTGCAGTCGAATCCGGCGCATCCGGCCGTGTATATTTCTTGGCACGACGCCCAAGCGTTGATACACCAGCTCAATAGCGCCGCCGGGGAGGACGTGTATCGGTTGCCGACCGAGGCCGAGTGGGAGTATGCCTGCCGGGCAGGCACTTCGACCCTGTGGTCGTTTGGCAACGAAGAGGGCGCGTTCTCTACCTTGTGGACGTATCACGCGGATAAGGGTTCGCTCGCCCACTATGCGTGGTATCGGAACAATACGTTGGGTAGGAATGAGGAGTATGCTCATGCGGTGGGACAGCATCGTCCGAATGCGTGGGGCTTACATGATATGCACGGCAATGTGTGGGAGTGGGTACAGGACTGGTATGACATCGACTATTACAAGCATTCGCCGCGGGTGGATCCTTTAGGCCCTCCATCCGGCTCTTTAGGCTCTGGTCCTAACTCTTTACGCTCTAAGATGAGGGACGACGCTACCGACTCTTTACGCGTCATGCGGGGGGGGGACTTTATCACCCCTGTCATATACACACAATCGGCGTACCGCATATTCAAAGAGCCTTACGAAGGTTACGCTACTATTAGTGTACGCCTTTTGAAGATGCGTTGACCTTTGTGCTTGTTACAAATTTCATCTCGGTCGTCGGCACTATGCGACCGAATCCACGTGCGACGAGGCGTTCGTTGAGGATTGGGACATCCACTTTCAAATGCCCAAAGACGTCGGTCGGCAAGAGAGCGTTTAGCCGATTGTAGGGCTCGCAGAGAAGGAGATCATTGCCATGAATTCGCTAGCAAAAGCGCTTCTGGTGCTGTCTTTCGGCCTCGGCTCGGTCGCCTTAGCCCTGCACCAAGACAACGTCGACAGACGCGACGAGTTGGAGACCCTCAACGAGCGGCTGGAACACTTGGAGACCGTCCAATGGAACTACGAGGTCAATGCCGCCCTCAAGGAGAAGCTACACCGCAAGCTGATCGAATCGGTGGACTTGGGCCGATTCGCCAAGTTCGACGAGTCAGCCGCCGGGGATGGCCAGCCGTTTGTCGTCGTCGTATCGACGAGCCGGACATGTGGAGCATGCCTGTTTACCCAACTCGCTCAGTGGAGGCAGGCGATGGCGCACAGGGGCATCTCCCACGGCAAGCTACTGCTGGTCGTAGGCGACGCCAACGAGCACATCAAGCACCAAATCGCCATAAAGAGCAAAGTGGACATCGTGCCGTTTGCCTTCACCTTCGTGGCCGAGCGAGAGCTCCAAGCACTGCTGTTTCAGTCCGAGGCCCGGTCGTCGGTGCCGGTCTCGTTTGTCGTGGACGACGCCTTTCATGTCCTCAACTGGCACTATAGCGACAAAGGAGACGAAGAAGCGACAGAGCAATGTATCCAAGATTGGCTGGAACAGTACTTCACTTCGTAAACGGCGATTCCGCGACGCCATTAGTTTCCCGCTGCGTCGTCTTCTACGGCTTGGTAGGCGACCAGCTCCCAGCCGTGAAACACAACGGCCAAGCCAATATGCCGCACCGACGGGGAGCGGTGCGGCAAGGACGAATCCGCCAAGTAGCCGCGCACCTGAAGCACGGCCTCCTGCACCTTGTCCGCCACAACGGATTCGTCGAGGGTTTCGCTTCGTTTCAGGTACTTCAATTCCAACACATAGCCGAACCGCACGTCAGGGTACTGGGCGACAAACGGCTCCAAGTACAAATCCGCGTACCCCTTGTTCAGTTCATACTCCGAGTGCAGTAGAAAGTGGTTCACCATACTCAAGTGGGCGGCGACAAAGCCGTGGATCACCTTCTCGCCATCCATGTAGTCGCGGATGCCGGTTTGCTCGGCGAGGGCATCGCGCAAAAAATCGAGAGGCGGCTGCCAAGCGCCACCGTAGGCCATCTGGCGCATCAGGCGGGAGAAGGTGTACACATCGACGGAGAACACCCCCACATCGTCGTAGGCATCGCGCAGGTAGCCGTACATCAGCCGCTTGACCGTTTGATTGGGAATGCCCAGCCGAGGCACCCCGTGCGCCACGGCGCGAATGCTGAGCAGGCCGAAGTAATACAGCAGGGACAGGAAGTTTTCGCGTTGGTCTAACTGTTCTAAGGGAAAGCTGACTTGGATAGTGCTTTCGGCGGTCTGCTCGCCGATGATGTGGCGCAGCAGGTCGAAGTTGCCGTTGAATTGCCGGTTGACCGTCAGCAGGTGGCGCAGCTTGCCGTAGTCGATGCGCACGTTGGTGTCGATCAACTCCCGCGGTCCCCGTTTGTTTGGCACGGATTTGTGTAAAAAGTAGAGGACCATGTCCGTGTTGTAGAGGTCACCCTCGATCTCCTCGGCGAAGCGATAGCCGTTGTACCACTCGCGCATCACCTCCAGCGCGGCTTCGACATCCTGATTGAACACGCCGTAATCACGGTATAGCTCCAGCACCTCTCGCACCTCGGCCTCGGTGAAGCCGAGCATGTCGTTGAACTCTGGTTCCAAGCTGATGTTGCTGCCGATGTTAAAGCCGCTGGTGACGTCGTCCATGGTGATCGGCGACACCCCGGTGATGAACAACCGCTCCAAGCCGCCGCCGCTCTGCTCCGCGCCGACCTTGAGCGTGGCGAAGAAATTGCGATAAAAGCCGCCGCCGTGGGTGAAGGACTGGTACGCGGCCTCGCCGTGATAAGCCAGCACGGTGTTGGCGAAGTTGTCGTACTCGTCGATGAGCACGCATAGCCGAATGCCGTGGTCGCCAGCGTACAGGAACAGCTCGTTGAGCTGCCCAGTGACCGAGTCCGACGCACGGATGTATCGCCTCGCGGCCTCGGGAAACAAATCCGCATTGCGCTCCAGCGCATACCGGACCACCAGTTGACAATACTCTTCAAAGTGATGTTCGAGGGTTTCCAGCGCGTTTTTGAACGCCGAAAAGTTGAAACGCAGGACGACGTAGCGATGGCGGTTTTCGGTCGGCTGCTGCCCCAAGTCCGTACCGCCGAAGACGGTCTCGAATTCGTCGGCGCGGTTGCGGTCGTAGTAGTTCTCTAGCAAGGACACCCAGCAGGTCTTGCCAAAGCGTCGGGGACGAATGAGAAAGACGTAGCGTTCGTCTTCTAAGGCGTGGACGAAGCGGGTCTTATCGACGTAGAGGCGGTTTTCCAAGCGGATGGCCCGAAAATCAGCCCAACCGTAGGGAATGCGGGGGTAGGATGCGGCCATGGCGACTCCTAAGACGAATGAACGAGACTGAGCGTAACGATTGAGCAAAACAAGCGCAACGTACGCACGATTGGCCACATCGGCGATTCCCTTTTAACGCACTACGTCCCTTTTGACGCACTTGCTCTAAACTATTGTAAAAATTTGAATTAGGCATCAAATAGCTCATCAGGTGCGTCGAAAGGGTGCAAAGAAAGCGCGATTCGGCGTCTTGTATGAAATACTCCAATTTCTTGTAACTCTTTGTATAACAATCAATTACGGATTTTCGGATCAGTTTGGCACGGAATGTGCTTATATAGTAGGTGAGCACGAAAGTAAGCCGTTGTTGGTCTCAGACGCTACGGCGCAGAGGCCGACGGGCAGGCTTTCCATTCACCCCATAAGAGGAGGGAATAATGAACCGCTTTATCAACATCCGCTCTCGCCTGCTTGGAGAAGGTCGGCTTTCGTGCCGCGCTGGTAGAGCCACCGTCAAGGTCGAGAAGACCTGTAGCCATGACCCTGCACAAACCCGTGATCTACGGCTTGGCCATTGAAGCCGCGCAGGCATTTGCCGTTGTCGGCTGCTTTCCTTCTCGCGCTATGACGACACCTTTATCGTCACTGCGTAGGACTATCCGTCAGGAAGTCCTTTCGAGACGCTCTTGGCGTCACCATTTGGTTCAATAGAACCAGTCACTTATTACTCAAGGAGTATATCCATGACCGCTCTGCACAAACCCGAACGCGCCACCTACGACCAAGCCGTTGAGGCCCAGCGGGAATTCAACAAGATCGAGATCATTGAGGATCCTCCTGGGCTTCATTGCACTGGAATCGGCTCCCTCATCTGCTGCTGCTAAGGGGGCTCTGCTCTTCCCACTTGGTTCGATAGATCCGGACTCCTCACTTGAGGGGGTCTGAACAATCGACCCAGCCGTAGATGAGACGAGTGGACCGAGGCCCATGGGCTTCGGTCCACTCCGTCGGACTTCAACGCCAACTCTCATCAGGAGGAATAGTTATGAACAAGCGGACCCCTTTCATCGGGCTCGTCGGTGCCATGGTGCTGTTGGCCGGTTGCAGCGACGACCCACCCGCTGGCCCGCGTCGAGTGGAGATCGCCCCCCCAGCCGCCGACCTAACCTTCGACGAAGCCTTTGTCAAGGACCGGGACATCCACTTACACCTGCCGGAGGATGTCGCTTTAGGCGGGATTGGCTACACCTTGGTGGATGCCAAGGGCGATCTGATTGTTGGGGACCATATCCAAAAGACGGTTTTTCTCACCGATGCTGAAGGCCGTTACCTGCGGCAAATTGGAGCGCGGGGGGGAGGCGAAGGCGAGTACTTTTATATCGGGAGGCCGCGGTTAGCCCCCAACGGCGATCTCTATTTTCACAGCTTTGGAGCAAGCGATAAGTACCTTTTCTTTGCGAGCGACTCCTATGCCTTTAAGCAGGAGGTGCCGGACCCGAACCCGCAACTGATTGACCAGATGGTGCTCACCGAAGGCGGCCATTGGTACGGCTCGCAGGTAGATGTCATAGATATAGGTGCTGTTGAGGTGCGAGAGGATGGCCAGTACGCGCTGTTCCGCTTCGACGACCACTTCAATAAAGTCGTTGACCTGTATCCGGTCGAAGACAAACGAACCGGGCGGGCGTTGAATCGCTACCACAACACCGTGCTCACACCCAAGCGGGGGGGCGGCTTCTACTTCATCTATCCGACCACCTACGAAATCCACCAATACAGCGAGCAGGGCACGTTAGAACAGACTTGGTTCAGCGAGTACAAGTCCAAGCATCGGGATGGGATCAAGCCTTTCCCCGCCGACTTGAATCCGGTCAATTGGACCCCTCGGCACGGCGAGTGGTTTGCTGAGCACATTGTCCGTTCCCGCCTCTATGAATTCGGTCCCGACCTGCTGGTGCTTACCCAATACCGGTCGGTGTTCAAGGGCAAGGTCCGCGGCAAGCCGGAATACTATTTGAACCTCTTTTACAAGGACGGCTATTCGGCCGCCGACGGCATTAGATTACCCGCAGATCATAGGATGCTGACGGTCGCCGGCACGGAGTGGTATTTCGCCATCGAGGGTGCGTTTGACGAGGCGACCGGCGAGACGAGCGATCCGCACATAGCCGTCTATCGGCTCAATGACCGCGAAGGGGCCGGCAAGAGAGCGTTCAGCCGCTCGTAGGGCAGCCCGTAAAGAAGGAGAAAGAGACCATTGTCATGAATGCCACTAAGCTAGCAAAAGTGCTTCTGCTGTTGTCCCTCGGCCTCGGCTCGGTCGCCTTGGCCCTCCACCAAGACAACACCGACAGACGCGACGAGTTGGGCGCACTTAATCAAAGGCTGAAACACTTGGAAACCGTCCAATGGAACTACGAGATCAACGCCGCCCTCAAGGAGAAACTACACCGCAAGCTGATCCAATCGGTGGACTTAGGCCGATTCGCCAAGTTCGATGAGTCGGCTGCCGGGGACGGTAAACCCTTTGTCGTCGTCGTATCGACGAGTCGGACGTGTGGAGCATGCCTGTTTACCCAACTTGACCAGTGGAAACAGGCTATGACTCAAAGGGGCGTCTCCCACGGCAAGCTGCTGCTGGTCCTAGGCGACGCCAACGAGCCCCTCAAGCACCAAATCGCCCTCAAGCACAAGGTCGGCATCGTGCCCTTCGCCTTCACCTTCGTGGCTGAGCAGCAACTCGATGCGCTGCTGTTCCAGTCCGATGCCCGGTCGTCGGTGCCGGTCTCGTTTGTCGTGGACGACGCCTTTCATGTCCTCAACTGGCACTATAGCGACAAAGGAGACGAAGAAGCGACAGAGCAATGTATCCAAGATTGGCTGGACCGGTACTTCACCTCGTAAACGGCGATTCCGCGACGCCATTAGTGTCAACCCTTAGTTCGATAGAACCCCTCACTATCAATTGACCTAGCCATTGACCGGCGAGTGGACCGTGGATTTCGTTGAACACGGTCCGCTTTGCTAGTCATCAATTCCTTCCTCCCATCATCACCCGCCCCACTCAACATGACAGGGGCAGGTGCGTTCCTTCCTTGTCATGCTGAGCGAAGTACTATGCGTACCGTCAGTTGTGAATGACGTAGGATCGCAATAGCTGCTATGTCGATGCCTCGGCGATGAAATCGCAGTCGGCCAGCGGTCTGTAGCGGCGATCCCCTTTTAACGCACTACGTCCCTTTTGACGCACTACGTCCCTTTTGACGCACTTTCTCTAACCTGTTGTAAATAAAGCCAGATAGAAGCAATATAGAACATTAGGTGCGTCGAAAGGGTGCAGTTGAAGCGCGATTCGGCGTTTGGTTTGCGATGCCCCAATTTTTTGTAACTCTCTGTATAACAATTAGTTATGGTCTTGTAGATCAGCTTGGCACGGAATCTGCTAAGTGTAAAAGTAGGCCCTAGCCGCTAAGGAGCGGAATTGACGGGCAGATTTTCCACACTCATAAGAGGAGGTCAACCATGACCCTGCACCCCTTAGTCCAGATCAGGTATATCTTCGGCCGGAGGAATGGCTCCTACAGGCGTAGCCTCTCTCAACGCCGAGAAGAGACGTAGCCGTACCCCTGCACAAAACCAAAGAGAGGTGAACGATGAAAAACATGGCGCGGAACATCTCCCTGCTCGTCAATGCGTTCCTCCTGCTACTCATTGCCACTGGCACCCTGTGGGCACTGAAAGAGCTGCACCGGCAAGACCCGACCGAGGCCGAGCGGCTGGTGAAGGAGAAGACCTACTTCAAGGACTACCTCAACAGCAGCGTCCAAGCTTCGACCAAGCTGGGCCTGAAATTCCCCGTCATTGAGATGACAGATATCAAAGGCCGGCCTTTGAGCACGGATTTCTCCAAGACCCAAAAGGGAGGAATCGTCGTCGTGCTCAGCCAACTGGCGTGCCAGCCCTGCCTCAAGCCGCAGATGCAGATCCTGCAGCACATCTACGAGCGTCTCGCCGATCCGGAGGCGATGCCCATTTACTGCATCGCCAGAATGAGCGAGCGGAAGTTTTCGGACTATGTGCGGACGTTCCAGATCACTTTTCCGGTTGCGTCGGACACGACCGGGTACTTCAACGAGACGCCTTTTGGCGAACCGACCCCGGCCGTATTTGTAATTGACGAGAACAACACGGTCGTCAACGTCCATATCCCCGTGCAGGAGAAGCCGCACCTTTCGGTCATTTTCTACAACGAGTTGAAGCCTTGGTTCGACTTGGCCAAGCCGCTCGCTTTCAAGTTCAAAGGCGTGAAGTACTACGACGTCATCACCAACAAGGCCGATTTGAGCTCGGTCAAGCACTTGCTCTACTGACCGGCCACCTATCGCAAGGGAGGACAACGAGATGATAGTCAAGGAATTTGCCATGCGCTTCGCCCGGTACATCAAACCGTACTGGTGGCAAAGTTCAATCGTATTCGCCTTCATGGTCTTGGCAACGGCCAGTTCGCTCGCCTTCCCCTATATCCTGATGGTCCTCATCGACGAGGCCCTGCCCGACGAGGACTACTATTTATTGGGCATCCTGCTGGCCACGCTATTCGGTATCATCGTCTTGAACATAATCAGCGTTTTTATTGCCGAGTATCTGTATCGCTGGGTCGGCAACCTCGTCGTGTTTGAGATGCGGAGCGAGTTGTTCAGCCACCTGCTGCGCCTGCCGCTAAGTTTCTTCAAACGCAACAAGACCGGGGATATCGCTCACCGGCTCAACAACGATGTGCAGATCGTCCAGAAAACGCTCACTTCCGGCGTACTGAAGCTCATCAACAGCGTGCTGACTTTGGTCAGTTTGGGGGCGGTGCTGATATGGCTAGACGCTCCCCTTTTCTTTGGCCTGAGCCTGCTCGTGCCCTGCTTCATCGTGAACCTCAAGTACTTCCAGCCCAAAGTAGGCAAGGTGGCCGAGGCAACCCAACACAAGACTTCGGATATACTGGGGTTTTTTATCGAGCGTTTCGACAACATCAAACTCGTCCAGTCGTACAACACATACCGACACGAGAGCGACAAGTTGGGCCGACGACAGAGTGAGTTGTTCGATCTGGAAATGCGTAGCACTGCGTTGAATCTTTCCGCTGGTTCCATCGCGTCCTTTATCATGTCCTTGGCTCCTGTTGTCATCCTCGGTTGGGGAGGGCATCAAGTCATGCAGGGCGCACTCGGCTTGGGGGCGCTAATCGCCTTTTTCCAATACTTCATGCGCATTTTCGGACCCTTGGAGAGCCTGAATCAACTGTACATAGATTGCGTCCGGGCGTCGGTTTCTCTGCGGCGAATTGTGGAATTCATGGACGTACCGGCGGAGGTTGACGCAGAGCCGGAGCGGGCCAAACCCTTCTCGTTCAAGAATAAGATAGTGTTCAAAGGCGTGGATTTTGCCTACAACGGGCACCCTGTACTCAGCCGTTTTGATTTGGAGATTGAAAAGGGCAAGACCTACGCGCTCGTCGGGGCGAGCGGTTGCGGCAAAAGCACGGTTGTCGATCTGTTGTGCCGTTTTTACCAGCCGCAAAAAGGCGAGATCGCCATAGACGACGCGCCTTGCCGGGCCTTTGGTCTGGGCAAGTACCGGGACCGCATCGGCTTGGTGTCGCAAGAAGCGCAACTCTTCCGCGATTCGGTGCTCGAAAACATACGCTATGGCCGGTTGGAAAGTTCCAAAGAAGAGATCGAACGCGCGGCCGAGGAACTCGATATCAACGGTGCAGCCATCCACGCGTCCGAGGACTCCTTGGCGACGGTATGCGACTCCAAAGCCAACCTGTCGGGTGGACAGAAACAGCGGATAGCCCTAGCGAGGGCCGTGCTGAAAAACCCCGAGATCATCGTACTGGACGAGGCGACTTCAGCTCTCGACTCGGAGAGCGAGGAGAAGCTGTTGCGCCGGCTCAAGGGCCAAGCCGACGACAAGACGGTCATCATCGTCAGCCACCGGCTCAGTGCCGTTAGGGAGGTCGATGAGATCGTCTGCATGGACGAGGGGAAAATTGTCGAGAAAGGCACTCATGCCGAATTGATGGAGAAAAAAGGCCACTATTGGGAACTGTTCAAAACCCAGATTGCGAACAATTAAAAAAAGGGAGACCAGGATGAATACCAATGAGAAGTTGCAGACGCTCGACTTTACCCGTTTGACCGGACGCGGGGTCAAGGTCGCGGTAGTTGACAGCGGTATTGAACCCAATCATCCCAAGATCGGCCCTATTGCCGGCGGAGTTGGTTTATATGCGCTTGCCGAGGGCGGTATCCAACGCGAGGACGATTTCTCTGACCGGGCCGGTCACGGTACGGCCTGCGCGGGCATTATCCGCAAACTGGCCCCGGAAGCCGAACTCTACGGGGTACGCGTTTTTGACGAGTCTCTGACCACGGATGGGCAGTCGCTGGTCGCAGCCGTTGCTTGGGCCATAGAAGAGGGCATGGACGTAGTCAATCTCAGTTTAGGGACGATTGACCCCGCGTACAAGAGGCCCTTGGCGGAGATATGCCGCAAGGCCGTGGAAGCCAATCTGATTCTGGTGGGTTCCCAGCACAACGAGGGCATGGAAAGCTATCCAGCGGAATTAGCCGACGTAATCGGCGTCACTTGGGGAAAAATCTACGACCGCTACGGGTACTACTACCGGCGCGGGCAGGCCATTGAGTGCGTGGCGCGGGGCGATCAGCAGCGTCTGTGCTGGCTGGACGGAGGAGAGACGATCACCGGCGGAACCAGTTTTGCCGCGCCCCACATAGCGGGGATTGTCGCCTTAATCCGCCAACGCTTTCCCGGAGCGGGGTTGACCCAAGTACGGGAGATTTTGGCGGCAAATGCCTTAGAGTCGGAGGGGCCTGTCGCGTCGGATATCGCTGTCGAACGGCCGGGTTTTCCCAGCTACGAGTGGATCGACCGGGCGGCCCTGTATCCGTACAACAAGGAAATGCACGCGCTGGTGCGCCACGCGAAGCATTTGCATTTCACCATCGCTGGCATCGCCGATCCGGTCGGCAAAGGTCTGGTCGGCAAGGACGCCGGCGAGGCTATTGGCGTTGAGCCGTTAGGTGTGCGCATTGTCCCCAAACTCGAGGACGCGCTACGGGGAGCCGATACCCTCGTGTTGGGGTACGTCGATCAGCTATCTCAGTTGAGCAAAAAGGACTTGCTGCGCGAGGCCATACAGACGGCGTTGGAGCGGGGGCTCAATGTGTTCAGCTTCCTAGCGGTTGATCCAGAGACCTACGCCGACTTGTACGATTTGGCGCAGAGCAAGGGGTTGCGTTTGGAGTTCCCGGATTTCGATTTCGCCGATGTCCAAAGGTGCCTTGCAGCCCAAGGCTCCGAGCGCACCGTGGATGTGCCGGTGGTCGGGGTTTTCGGCACGAGCTCCCAACAGGGCAAGTTCACCTTGCAACTCGCATTGCGGCAAAAGCTGATTGAGCAAGGATACACAGTTGGTCAACTGGGCACCGAGCACCATTCGGCCCTGTTCGGGATGGATTTTTCCTTCCCCATGGGCTACGCCGCGCCCAGAGACCTGCCGTTGCAATACTACGGTCCGTACTTAGACCACAAGATGCGCGAGATTAACGCGGCGAAAAAACCGGATATCATCTTAGTCGGCTGTCAGTCGGGCACCATACCCTATGATGTCGCCAACCACAACTCCCATACCGAGCCGTCGATCCACTTCCTGTTGGGGACCAAACCAGACGCCTGCATTTTAGTGGTCAACAGCACGGATTCGGATGCGTATATCCAAGACACCATGGATGGCATACGCATATTGGGCAAAGCCCCGGTCGTATTGCTGGCGATGAGCGACAAGGAGAAACACGCCCGGTCGGTCTATGGCAAAACTTGGGTTTCCTCTCGTCAGATGAGCGAGGGTGAGATAAAGGGCCACTTGGAGCGCTTAGAGGCTTCGTTTGGCTTGCCAGTGGTGGCGATTGTTGCCGAGGAGGGGCAGCAGCGAATGGTCGATATTGTCGTCAACCATTTTGCCGCAGAGAGTCGGCCAGCGTCCGAAGAGATTAAAAAGGCCGGGTAGTGATGCTTCGGCTAGCTTTCGCTAGCACATGTCGACTGGATTGAACTGATCGCTGGCGGTCTTCTGCTGTTAGACATTTGGCCGCGCAGCAATGCGTTGGTCGTGTTCGGGCTATTGGTGGTTTTCAGCACGGCACTGGGCATCAATATGTACCGCGGCAACGATGTGACGTGCGGTTGTTTTGGGGGCGACGGAGGAGCTTCGCTGACTTGGACTTTGTTGCGCGACCTACTTTTGGCGGGGGAGCTATGGTGCTGCTGGTGCGGAAGGAGCAGAAAAATACTACACGACGGAGCCACCATTCAAGATGGAATCCAACGGATGTGCCGGAGGTTATAGACCATGGATAGAAGAAGGCTGGAACACCGCATTAAGGAGAGGGTCGTCAAGGCACTAGAACTCGACATTGCACCTAGCGATATAGCAATCCTAAATCATTTAAGAGCTAATGTATATTGCATCAATTTTGGAAAATGGAAGTATTTTTTTCGTCGAATGCCCTTTACGAACAGGTCTTTGATCGGTTCAAAACAGGTCGTCGACAGCGCATGGGTACGAACAAAGGTCTTGCCTTGTAACCAGATGTCCTCGACCGGATTTTCTTGCGGGGTATACGGGGCCAATCGCGTACCGTCTAGGCCGCGTCATACGGGGCGGCGACTTTATGGCTCCTGTCATATACCTGCGGTCAGCGAGCCGCAGGGCTAGTGAACCCGACGAACGTGATTATAGCACTGGTGTGCGCCTTTTGAAGATGCGTTGAGCTTTGTGCTCGTTACAAGGATGAGGAGGAGGCATTCGGCCGCTAGTAGGGAAGGAGATCATTGCCATGAATGCCGCTAAGGTGCCCGTTTCGTTTGTCGTGGACGACGCCTACTGGCACTATAGCGACAAAGGAGACGAAGAGGCGACGGAGCAGTGTATCCAAGACTGGCTGAACCGGTACTTCACTTCGTAAACGGCGATTCCGCAACCCGCAGATTAGTGTCCCGCCGCATCGTCCACCGCTTGATACGCAACCATCTCCCAGCCGTGAAACACCACCGCCAAGCCAATATGCCGCACCGACGGGTGGCGGCGGCGCAGGGACGGGTCTGCCAAATAGCCGCGCACCTGAAGCACGGCCTCCTGCACCTTGTCCGCCACAACGGATTCGTCGAGCGACTCGCTTCGTTTCACATACTTCAGTTCCAACACATAGCCGAAACCCACGTCAGGGTATTGGGCGAGGAACGGCTCCAAATACAAATCCGCGTACCCCTTGTTCAGTTCGTACTCCGAGTGCAGTAGAAACTGATCCACCAGGCTCAAGTGGGCGGCGACAAAACCGTGAATCACCTTCTCGCCATCCATGTAGTCGCGGATGCCGGTTTGCTCGGCGAGGGCATCGCGCAAAAAATCCAAGGCCGGCCGCCAAGCGCCGTCGTAGGCCATCTGGCGCATCAGACGGGAGAAGGTGTACCCATCGACGGAGAACACGTCCACATCGTCGTAGGCATCGCGCAGGTAGCCGTACATTAGCCGCTTGACCGTTTGATTGGGAATGCCCAGCCGGGGCACTCCGTGCGCCACGGCGCGAATGCTGAGCAGGCCGAAGTAATACAGCAGGGACAGGAAGTTTTCGCGTTGGTCTAACTGTTCTAGCGGAAAACTGATTTGAATGTCACTCTCGGCGGTCTGCTCGCCGATGATGTGGCGCAGCAGGTCGAAGTTGCCGTTGAGTTGGCGGTTGACCGTCAGCAGGTGGCGCAACTTGCCGTAGTCGATGCGCACGTTGGTGTCGAGCAATTCCCGCGGTCCCCGTTTGTTCGGCATGGATTTGTGTAAAAAGTAGAGGACCATGTCGGTGTTGTAGAGGTCGCCCTCGGCCTCATCGGCGAAGCGATAGCCGTTGTACCACTCGCGCATCACCGCCAGCACGGCTTCGACATCCTGATTGAACACGCCGCAGTCGCGGTATAGCTCCAGCACCTCCCGCACCTCGGCCTCGGTGAAGCCGAGCATGTTGTTGAACTCTGGTTCCAAGCTGATGTTGCTGCCGATATTGAAGCCGCTGGTGACGTCGTCCATGGTAATCGGCGACACGCCGGTGATGAACAACCGCTCCAAGCCGCCGCTTCGCCCGGCTCCGGCCTTCAGCACGGCAAAAAAATTGCGATAGAAACCACCACCGTGGGTGAAGGACTGGTAGGCTTCGGCCCCGCGATGCGCCAGCACGGTGTTGGCAAAATTGTCGTACTCGTCGATGAGCACATACAGCGGAATGCCATGGTCACCCGCGTACAGAAACAGCGCGGCGAGCTTGGCGTCAATGGAGGGCGGCGAGAGAATGCGTTGTCTCGCCTCTTGGGGAAACAGATCTCGATTGCGCCTGAGTGCGTGGTCGAGTTCCAAGTGACAGTACATCTCAAAGCGTTCCCGCAGGGTTTCTAAGGTGTCATCGAACGCCGAAAAGTCAAAGCGCAGGACGACGTAGCGATGGCGGTTTTCCGTCGGCTGCCGCCCCAAATACGTGCCGCCGAAGATAGCCTCAAATTCATCGGCGCGGGTGCGGTCGTAGTAGTTTTCCAGCAGGGACACCCAGCAGGACTTGCCAAAGCGACGCGGACGAATCAGAAAGACGTAGCGTTCCTCTTCTAAGGCGTGGACAAAGCGGGTCTTATCGACGTAGAGGCGGTTTTCCAAGCGGATGGCGCGGAAATCAGCCCAACCGTAGGGAATGCGCGGGTAGGATGCGGCCATGGCGGCTCCTCAAACGAGGGGATGGTCCTGAGCGTAACGATTGAGCGCAACCAGCGCAACGTGTGCATGGCTGCCGCAGCGGCGAGCGCACTTTTAACGCACTACGTCCCTTTTGACGCACTTGATCTAACCTATTGTAAAGACGTGAGATAGGCGCAAAGTGGAGCATTAGGTGCGTCGAAAGGGTGCAATCACAGCGCGATTCATCATCTTGTATGAAATACTCCGATTTCTTGTAACTATTTGTCTATCAGTCAGTTATGTCTTTTTAAGTCGGTTTGGCACGGAATGTGCTTATATAGTAGGTGAGCACGAAAGTAAGCCGTTGTTGGTCTCAGACGCTACGGCGCAGAGACCGACGGGCAGGCTTTCCATCCACCCCATAAGAGGAGGGAACAATGAACCGCTTTTATCAACATCCGCTCTCGCCTGCTTGGACAACGGCTCGCTCTCGTGCTGCGCTGGTAGAGCCATCGTCAAAGTCGAGAAGGTATGTAGCCATGAGCCTGCACAAGTCCGTGATCTACGGCCCGGCCATGCGAAGCCGCGCAGGCATTTGCCGCTGTCGGCTGCTGTTCCTTCTCGCGCCATGACAACGCCTTTACCGGCATCACTTAGGGCTACCCATCAGGAGGCCCTGTCGCGACGCCCTTGGCGTCACCACTTGGTTCGATAGAACCACCTACTTATTACTCAAGGAGCATAGCTATGATCGCTCTGCACAAGCCCGAACGCGCCACCTACGGCCAAGCCGTCGAGGCCCAGTATGAATACCAGAACATGGTATGCGACGCATATGATGCTAGGTGCTGGGATCCGGGGCACAGAAGGTGCTGCTAGGGAGAACAAACTTCGCGACGGCCCGGCTGTCACCACTTGGTTCGATAGAACCTCTCATCCTTGACTAAGCGGGCCGTTGACTCTGGCGAGTAGGCCGTGGGTCTCAGCGAACACGGTCTACTCCGCCGGCCTTCGGACTCTGAAAGATCGTAGTTCCTTTAGTCCATTCATTGGTATGGGTCAGACACCAACCATTCACAGGGAGGATGCTATGAACAAGCGGATACATTTTATCGCGGGCGTCGGCACTATGGCGCTATGCGCCGGGTGCAGCGACGTGCCAGAAGGCCGGATAGAGATTACCCCGCCAGCGGCCGATCTTGCCTTCGACGAGACGTTCGTCAAGGACCGGGACATTCATCTCAACATGCCCGAAGGCGTCGTTTTGGGCAGAATCGGCCACATGGTAGTCGATTCCAAAGGCAATCTCATCGTTAGGGACCCTATTCAGGATATAGTTTTCCAGACCGATGCTGAGGGCCATTACTTGCGGCAGATCGGGGCACGAGGGGGAGCAGAGGGCGAGTACTTCATGGTCCTCAAGATACTGCTGGCCCCAAACGACGATCTCTATATCCACAGTGCAGGGGAAGGCATGAAGTATCTAGTCTTTTCCGGCGACTCATATACGTTCAAGCGGGAGGCTCCAGACCCTAACCCTGCGTACGTTGACCATGTCATATTCACCGCAGGAGGCAACATATACGCCTCGGAAGTGGACAGCGAATACGCCCTGTCCCGCCTCGACGACCACTTCAATAAGGTGGACCGCATGTACCCTGTCCAAGACACGCGGACAGGACAGGCGCTGAACCGCTTCCACAACACCGTCCTTACTCCCAAGAGGGGAGGTGGCTTCTACTTTATGTATCCGACCTCCTACGAGATTTACCAATACAGCGAGCAGGGCGAGTTGGAACAGACCTTGTTTAGCGACTACCGCTCCAAGCATCGGGACGGGATCAAACCCTTTCCCCCCAACTTGAACCCGTACGATTGGAATCCCAAAATTGAAGCGTGGTTCGCCGAGCACATCGTCCGCAGCCAGCTTTTTGAATGCGATCCCGACTTGCTGATCCTCAAGCAATACAGGCGGGAGGTGGGCGGCGAGTGGAAATACTATCTAAACATCCTAGACAAGGACGGCCATTCGATCGCCGATGGGATCAGCGTACCCGCCAAGCACACACCGCTGACGGTTGACGGCCGTGAGTTGTATTTCGAGGTAGAGGGCGCGTTCGACGAGGAGACCGGCAAGGTAGGCGATCCGTATGTAGCTGTCTATCGGCTCGCCAATGATCGCAAAGTAGCCTTTAGCCGCTTGTAGAGCGGCCAGAAGTTCTTAGGAGCGGCAGTCCGGTTGTGCATACTCGTTGCCCCTTGTCGCCGGCCATTGCCCCGATCCACTCCGTGCTTTTATCCCAAAGCACCGCGCCTTATAATTGCGGGAACGCGAGTGCGTCGATGTATGGCATGGTACCCATTTACAGAAATGAGGCGCGATAGTGCGGCAAGTACATGCCCCAATCACAGGCATAACCGCGATCTGGGCGTTTTTTCTTGTTATTGGTTGCAGTGCGCCCCACCGCGACGGCCCTTCCTACGGCGGCCAAGTGCGGATCGGGACACCGGGGGGCATGGAGCCGCTCAATCCGCTCATTTCCTCCCGCACCGTGAGCACGGAGGTATTGGACCTGCTCTTTGAACGCCTGTTCGCGGAATCGCCTGACGGTCAACTTGCCCCGGCGTTGGCCATAGCTTGGCCATTCAGCCCCCGCCTGAAGTTTTGGGACATCTTACTGCGGTCGGATGCCCAGTTCCACGATGGTCGGCCCGTAACGGCTGAGGACGTGGTCTTTACGCTGCAATTGATGAGAAAGCAGCAAAACGGGGAGAATTTGCTCTTTGAGCGGGTTGAAGCACTCAGCGACGACATTGTGCGGCTGCACTATGCCGCCCCACTCCAGTGGTCGGCTCTAGTACACTTGCGGTTGCACATTTTGCCCAAGCATCTCGTCGAACCGCAGTTAGCGGCTGGCTATGGGCTGGACGAGTTGCCGTTCAATCGGCATCCCATTGGGGCGGGGCCGTTCCGCTTTGCCGATTGGGTGGGCGAGGCTCACTTGAGAATGGTGGCCTTTGAGGAGTATCACGGTGGGCGTCCATACATAGATACAGTGGAAGTGCGCGGCGATTACCCGGACTCGCGGTACGCGTGGGCCGCGTTTATGCGCGGCGAAAGCGATGTGGTTACGTCCGCGTCATCCGACGATTTGAAAAGTATCGCCGACAACGCGGCCTTCAACGTGCTCAAAGGGGTAGGGTCGTCCTATATGGCGCTGAACTTAAACTGTCGGCCCGAGTCGGTGCTGACCGACCGGCGCGTGCGGGAGGCACTTCATCATGCGATTGATCGCCGAGCGATATGGCGTCTTCTCAGTGGGGAAGCAAAGGAAGATTCGATCTTTATTGCCGGGCCTTTTCCGCCCGGCTCGATCTATAGCGATCCGCAGGTGGCTGCGCCGATCAAAGACCAGCGGCGCACCCGGGCCATACTGCAAGCGGCCGGCTGGGTCGATACAGACGGGGATGGGCTGCGCGAGCGGGACGGCGAGGCGTTGGAATTGACCTTGGTCATGGTCAAAGAAATGCCGCATCGGCACGACATAGCGGCCCAGTTGCGCAAGGATCTGGAAGAAGTGGGGATTCACCTGCTTATGCAGACCGAGCCTTTACAGACGCTTGCTTCAGTGGGGTCGCGGTTCGATATGGTATTGAGGGAAGGGTACAGTGACCTCGATCCCGATATAACCGTATCTGAATGGCATTCGCGGAATGCCCGCAATGGGTCGGGCTATGTCAATGCCGAAGTGGATCAATTGATCGAAGCCGGTCGATCGGCCTACGACGAGCACGCGCACATCGCCATCTACCGGCGCATCCATCGCCATCTGCTAGCCGATCATCCCACAATTTTCATCTGTCGAGAGCCGGTGATGTACGCAGTGCGGCAGCCGTTGCGGGGGGTGGAGTCGAGCCTGCGCTTAGGCGTCTTCCGCAGTTTGCCCGATTGGCATTGGGATCGGGGGCCGTAGGGCATGATACGCCTCCGCAACATGCAGCGCCTCTGGGTGCGGCTGCTGGGCAATCACCTAATCGTCGGGCTGGTGCCCGTGCTGTTGGCGGCTGGTGTGCTCGTGTACACGGCGCGCAGTGCGCTAGAGCAGGCCGTGCTCGACAGCCACCAGCAGGTGGCCCGGCGGGCGGCCAAGGAGATTCACCATTTCCTCGCACAGCCCATCGCCAGCCTCAAGGTGCTGGCCCAAAGCATGAACGTGGTCCGCGACCCGTGGCGGCGGCAGAGCCTGTTGAGTCAGGTGGGGTTGGAACTGAGTGCGGTGGCCGAACTTTGCTTTGTGGATACGAGCGGCGCGATCCAAGCCACCAACATGCTCGATGTCCACGCTCCGCTCCAGCGCGGTGGACGGCTGCCGCCCGATTATCTGCCTCACGCCCGGGTACTGTGGGCGCAGGTGAAGCGGGAGGAATTCTACGCTTCCGAAGTGGTCCAGCACGAGGGGCAACCGAGCCTGTTTATCGGCTTGGCCGTGAAAGAGGCCGATAAAGTAGTCGGTGCTTTGATCGCCCGTTTTGCGCTGTACGAAATTTGGCAGCAGGTGGACCAGATTCGGCTGGGAGATACCGGGCGCGGGGTGCTTTTGGACGCGAGGGGCCGCTATATTGCCTTTCCCGCCCGCCAAGACATCTATCTCGACGCCCCACATCCCGAATTTGTACCGCACATAAGCGGGAATGGCACTCGGCAATGGCGCGACATCGAGGGACGCGAGTGGGTGGCGGGCTTTGCGTACATTGCGGACTGGGGCTGGACCGTGGTGGTGCAGCAGGAGGCGCAAGAGGCGTTTGGGCTGGTGGCCATGATGCAGTACCGCGCCAACTGGATCATCGTCGCCTCGGTGGCCGGTGCCATTTTGCTGGGCTTGGTGCTGTTGCGGTCCATCACTCGGCCCATCAATCGGCTGATGCACACCGTGCGGGCCGTGCAGGCCGGCGAGGCGTTTGCCCTAAAGTTGCCGGCTATAAAGGACGAATTGTGGGAGTTGGGGCAGGCGTTTACCGAAATGAACCAAGCCCTCGAAGCCCGCAAGGCGGAACTGGAGGCCGAACTCAACTTCAGTGACCGGCTGATCGAGGACAATCCCCTCGCCATCGCGGTGGTGGACCAACAGCAGCGAACCGTGCGGGTGAACAAGGCTTGGCACCAGCTCTTTGGCGAAGGCGGGGCCGGCCCTTGGGAACACACGCCCGCGGGCCAGCAGCTTTGGGACTGGATCAAAAGCAACCCCAAGACGCGGGAGGCCGACAACTTGGAGATCGAGTCCCCGCAGGGCGGCACCCGGTTTTGGAACCTGAAGGTCTTAGACTTGGAGGGGGCCTTGCCCGGGCATCTGTTGTTAGTGGTGGACGACCAGACTCAGCGCAAACTTTTGGAACTTCACTACGTTCAGGCCGAGAAGCTGGCCGCCCTCGGCGAGATGGCCGCGGGCGTGGCGCACGAGATCAAGAATCCGCTGGCGATCATCCGGCACGCCTACGAGCTGCTGGCGCAGATTGTCCCGCAGGAAGTGGAGGGGCGCGACCAAGCGCTCAGGCCCCTCGGCGCGGCTATCGGCCGGATCGATGAACGAGTGGTCAATCTGCTCGACTTTGCCCGACCCGCCCAGCAGGTGCAGGAGTTGGTTGACCCAACGGGCATCCTCCGGCAACTGGTCGATCTCGAACAGAAACACGCCGAGCACCTTGGCATCGCCATTGAGGTCCGTCTGCACGCGGTGCCGCCGGTGTGGGTGAATCGGGACATGCTCAAGGATGTTTTTCTCAATTTGATTAGCAACGCGTTTGCGGCCATGCCCGATGGCGGCAAGTTGCTGATTTCGGCCGCGCAGCGGGACGATTGGGTGGTGGTCGGGGTCGGCGATACCGGGGCGGGCATTTCCCCAAAGCACCTCCGGCAGATATTTGAGCCGTTTTACTCGACCAAGCCGCCGGGGCAGGGCACGGGGCTGGGATTGGCCATCGTCCACCGGCAAATACAGGAGATCGGCGGCCGGATTGAGGTCGAAAGCGCGCCGGACCAAGGCACGCGCTTTTCGCTATATCTACCTACGGCAAACCCAGAGAGGAACGATTGACATGGGCAAACGCAAGGGCAGGATACTCATGGTAGACGACGAGCAGGACTTGTTGGATTTGTCGGCCATTCTGTTGCGCCGCGAGGGCTTGGCGGTTTCTACCTGCGCCGGTGGCAAAGCGGCCCTAAGCCTGCTGAATAACGAGGAGTTCGATCTCATCCTCCTCGATTTGAGGATGCCGGGCTTGGACGGCCTCGGCTTCTTGGAGCTCTTCAAAAAGCAGCAACGCCGCGAAGAAGTCGTCATTCTGACGGCCTACGCCGATGTGGAAAGTGCGGTGAAAGCCGTCAAGTTGGGGGCCTATGGCTACCTGTCCAAACCCTTTGACATCGGGGAAGTGCTGGCGCATCTCGACCGCATCTTGGAGTTGCAGGCTCTGCGCTCTGAAAACGAGGCCCTGCGGCGGGAGCAGCGGGGCGAGTTCGGCAACTTGGTGGGCCAAAGCGAGGGCATGAGACAGCTCTACCAGCTCATCGAGGATGTGGCGCCCACGCCGGTCACCGTACTGATTCGGGGCGAGAGCGGGACCGGCAAGGAACTGGTGGCCAACGCCATTCACAACACCAGCGACCGCGCCGGCAAGCCTTTTGTGCGCTGCAATTGCGCGGCCTTGTCGCCGGGCGTGCTGGAGAGCGAACTCTTCGGCCACGTCAAGGGGGCCTTTACCGGAGCGGTGCGCGACCGCGCCGGCCGGTTTGCCGAGGCCGACGGCGGCTCCTTGTTCCTCGACGAGATCGGCGATCTCGAAACCAATATGCAGATTCGGCTCTTGCGCGTGATACAGGAAGGGGAGTTTGAGCCGGTGGGATCGACCCAGACCCAGCAAGTGGATGTGCGCTTGATCACCGCTACGCACCAAGATCTCGAAGCCCGCATTGAGGAGGGCACTTTCCGCGAAGATCTCTACTACCGCATCAACGCCCTGACCATTGAAATACCGCCGCTGCGGGAGCGCATGAGCGACCTGCCGCTCTTGTGCGCCTTCTTCGTCAACCGCTACAACCGGGTGCTCCACAAGCGCGTTGAGGGGTTTACCAGCGAGGCCCTGCAATGCTTGGAGGAATACAACTGGCCCGGCAATGTGCGCGAACTGGAAAACGCGATCATGCGGGCGATGACCGTGGCCAAAGGCGACGACGTAGAGATCAAACACCTGCCCGCCTCCCTTGCTAGTGGGATGGCACCGGCCTATCGCGGCGAGGAGGCGTACTACGATATTCCGCAGCCGCTCTTCCACGAGGCGCGCGAGCAGTTCGAGCGCCTCTTTCTCCGCCGGGCTCTAGAGCGGGCCAACGGCAACGTAAGCCGGACCGCGGCCGCCATTCAATTGAGCCGGAGGAATCTACAGCGGAAGATCAAGCAATACGAACTAGACGTTCGCGGATGAGGGCGCGTGAACTCTGTCGCTCATTCGTCCTCTAAAGGGCCGAGCAATTCGTCTAGCTTGGCCTTGAGCTTCTTTTCGTCTCCGGGCCGATACCCTTGGTGTTTGTACCACACTGTCCTGTCGGCCGCAATAATTAGGGTCGCCGGGACGCCCACTAGGTGGAACTGCTTGAGCACCTCATTGGTCTTGTCGAGCAAGACCGGCAACTTGAGCTTGTGGCGCTGCATAAAGGGCCGCACCTTGGGCAGGTTCCTCGGGCCATCGATGTTGATCGTCAGCACCTGAACGCCGCGCTTGGCGTACTCTGCGGATAGGGCTTGGAGCTTGGGCAGGCTCTTGATACAGGGCTTGCACCAAGTCGCCCAGAAGTCGAAGACCACTGGCCCTTTTTTGAGCGCCTCTACCAGCGAAAAGGTCGATCCGTCGAGGTTTTCCAACGCGAGTTGCGGGGCCTTTTCGGCGCGAGCCGAGCCGCCAAGCAGCAAGCAGGTTGTCAAGGCAAAAATTGATTTCATTTTGGGCCTCCGTTTTTCTCTATAAGGACCAAGCCATGCGCTCCGTTCCCGCATTTGTATTGCTGCTAACCGCTCCCCTCCAAGCCGAGGTGCGCCTTTCAACCCTGACCGAAGCCCAAGTCGGCAACCTGCCCGGCGCACAGGCGGACGCTCTGCGGACGATCTACCACCAGTTCAGCCTCGACTATGCGCTCGCCGATTTCCAGTTCGGGATCCGCGGCGAGACCTTTGGCACTAGCGCAGCCAATCGCAACTACGGCCAGCTTCTCCAGCGCTCTGCCTCCTACCGTCGGAGTGGCTTTGAAGCCACGGTCGGGCATTTCTACACCATCGTCGGCAGCGGCCTGCTCGTCCACGCCTTTGAGCTGCCCGGCGTCATCACCGAGGAGCGGGGCACTCGCCGCCGCTACCAGATCGTGCGCGACCTCGACGGCGTGCAGGTGCGCTACCGCGCCAAGTGGGCCGATATGCTGCTGCTGCGCGGCGCACCGGTCAACAGTACGCTGCCGCCCGGCTTGGACGGGGTTGACCGCCGCCCAGACGCACTCCACGCCGGCTCGCTCCAGCTCAAGCCGCACCCGCATTTCGACGTTGGGGTTAGCGCCATCCGCTACGCAGTCGGCAGGGGGCAAGAAACGAGTGCGGCCTTCAATGCTCGCTGGCGGCTCGCGCCTTTGCTGGATCGTCTCGGCCTCGCCGGAGTCTATGCCGATCTCCAGGGCGAGTACGCCCAGCGCGATGTGGAGCTCAAGCGCTTCTTTTCGCTGGACCGCAGTTTGGGCCGCGCCCTGTACCTAGCAACCACCTTGGCGTTCGGACCGTGGGGCTTGAGCTTGGAATACAAAGACTACCAAGACTTCGCCCTCGAACACATCAACAATCCTCCGCCCCTGATCCGCGAACACTCGGCCTATCTCCTCAACCGCATCACGCACGACGTGCTCGCCGACGACGAGCAGGGCTACCAAGCCGAACTGAGTTACGCCTTACCCAGCGGCCAAACCCTCACCGCCAATGCGACCCGCGCCACGCGCCGCCGCGACTCGGGCACAGCCGACGACAACGTCCTGCGCGAATTCTTTGTGCAGATGGATTCACCTTGGGGCCAACGCGCCGAGGTGCAGCTTTTTGCCGACTTTACCCACAACCAGATTCTCCTCGACGACAAAAGCCGCCTCTTGGGCACGCGCTGGGCGTGGTCGCCAGATGAGTTTTACACCTTCGAGCTAGACGCCCAATTCCAAGACGTCGATCGGCGGTTCGGCAACCTAGCCTATCCCTACACCAACCACTACTATGCCCTAGCGGTCCATCGCGCGCCCGGCCTCTCCGCGGCCGTGCAGGTCCAGCGCACCTCCGACGAATTGGAAACCGGGGCCGACCCCTCTGGCATCACTTGGTGGCGGGGCTTCAACATCGGTGCCGATATTGGCGAGGGCCACAGCCTCAGTGTTTTCGCCGGCCAGCGCCGCTCGGGCTTGGCCTGCACGGCCGGTATTTGCTACGAGGTGCTAGGGTTCAAGGGGGTTGAGGTCCGGCTGCTCAATCGCTTCTTCTGATCTCATCGCAGCAGCAGCAGCTTGCGGACCTGGGTGTACTCGTCGGCTCGCAACTGGTACAGGTACACTCCGCTAGGCACCGCCTGCCCCGTTTGATCGCGGCCGTCCCAGCGCACCGCGAACGTCCCGGCCGCGCTAGGCCCCTGTGCGAGCACGGCCACCGGCTGGCCGAGCAGATTGTAGATCGCCAGCTCAACTTGGCTCGGCTGCGGCAGGGCGAAGCGGATCACCGTATTGCTGTTGAACGGATTAGGTGCGTTCTGCGCTAGGGCGAAGGCTTGGGGAGCGGACGCCTGAGCGGACGCCACTGCCGTTTCCTCCTCTAAGGGGGGAAGATCGGCCAGCGCCAGCACCACCTCGTCGCGGAGTTCGTCCATGGGTATTAGGAAATTGGTCTTTAGGCGGAGGAAACCCTCGTGGTCGATGATGACAAAGGTCTGGTAGGTTTGCCCATACGCGGCTGCCATCTGGCTGGCGTTCAGCAGAAAGGGCATGGTCGCGCCTTGGCCCAAGCGCCAGCGGGTCCGCACTTGGGCTGCCGTGCCGTCCCACACATCGGCACCCAAGGCGACAAAGCACTCGTCGGCAAATTCCTGCCAGATTTCTTCAAAGCTCTCGGCACGCGAGAGACAGGCCGGTCAGCCATAGCCAAGGAAGAAGATCAGCACCACTTGGCCCTCGAAGTCGCTCAGGGCTGCTTGGCCGCCATCGAGCCGGTCTAAGCGGAAATCCGCGGCCGGATCGCCGGCGCGCGGCACTTGGGCCTCTAGGGCTGAAGCGCCTAACACCGCTAACGTTGTTAGATGCAACAAAGGTTTGTTCACAATCAACCTCCTTAGTGTTGCCGCGCGAATTTCTGAATGCGGTGGTCGGCCTGCACTTCACCCACGTACAGGTCGCCGCGGGAGTTCATCCAGATGCCGTGGGGGCAGCCGAGGAATTCCCCGGGCTGGTCGCTGCGCTCGCCCGATCCCCATTGCGCCAGCCATTCGCCGTCGAGGTTGAGGATGCTCACCCGCTGGTCGAGTTCCGCGACATAGACCGTATCTCCGTCGAGGAAGATCGTGTCGGGATGGTGAAAGCCGCCCCACTCCGCTAGGTAGTTGCCGTCGAGGTCGAAGAACTGGATGCGGTTGTTGGCGCGGTCGGCCACCATCAGCCGCCCGCGCTGGTCAACGCGCACACAGTGGGGCAGATCGAACTCCCCCGGGCCGGTGCCCGGACAGCCCCACGTCTTGATGAATTCGCCGTCGGGTGAGTACTTGTGGATGCAGGCGTTGCCGTAGCCGTCGGACACGTATATATAGCCGTCGGCGTCGAGCGCCAAGTCCGTGGGCAGCCGGAAGGGCTGGCCTGGTGCGCCCTCTTGGTCCGGCGTTCCCAAGGTCATCAGCAACTCGCCGTCGCGGGTGAACTGGCGCACGCAGTGGGTTTCGCGCTCGACGCACCAGATTTGGTCGCGGTCGTCGATAAAGATGCCGTGGGCGTCCTTGAGCACCTCGTCGCCCCACGAGGCCACGAAGCGTCCCTCGCTATCGAAGACGATCATGGGATGCTCGCTGCGGCTGTACACATAGACCCGATCCTCGGAGTCGCAGGCCACGGCCGGAACCCAGCCAAAGCACCAGCCCTCGGGCAACTCAAACCAATCCTGCTGCACTGCATAGGTGAATACTCCGCTGCCAACTAAGGTCATGGGACCCTCCTCGTTACAATGGTTTGTGTGCTTCTGAGTTACGCGGCTTTTGGCCGCCCGTTTGAGGCCCGTGCGCTACGGTGAAACGCGGGAAGGACCCCGGGCGGGGCTGCTAACGATCGTTATTCCCGCAACCGCTCCATCTCGTCGGCGGGCAAAAGCCGTGCTCCGGCTGCGGCGTTGGCGCGGGCTTGGGCCGCGGACTTGGCGCCGGGGATGGCCACGGGCGCGGCTGGATGGGAAATGACGTATTGGAGGGCTTTCTCCACCATGGCTCCTCCGGGCGCGGCGACCTCGGCGAGGTGCTCAACTTGCGCCAGCTTGGCCTCGAAGTCAGTGCGCTGCGACTCGCCGGCGTTGAAGGACTGCCGCACTTCGTCGGTAAAAACCGACTCCTTGGTGTAGCGCCCGGACAAAAGCCCCTTGGCCAGCGGCCCCCGCACCAGCACGGCAATGCCCTGCTCTTGGCAATAGGGCAACAGCTCGGCTTCGGCTTGCAGGTTGACCAGCGAATAGTCTATCTCCACCACCGAACAATCGCCCCGGGCGTTGAAGCGCTGGAGCACCTCTAGGCTGTCGGTCGAAATGCCAAAGGCCCGCAGCCGCCCTTCCTCGACCAGCGCGGCAAAGGCATCCAAGTAGATCGACGGGTCGGCGATGTTGCCCTCGTGGCACAGCAGCACGTCGTGCCAGTCCGTGCGCAGCCGGTGCAGGGAGGCGTGGGCGCACAGGCGGATCATATCGACCGTGGTTTTGGGTACGCCCTGCCCGGTGCGCGCCCCCCAATTGCCGATTTTGCTGACCACAAAAACTTGGTGGCGGATGCCGGCCAAGGCGCGTCCCAACCGCTCCTCAGACAGCCCGTTGGGCGTGCCGTAGGACTCGGCCGCGTCGAAGAGATTGACGCCGCAGTCAAAGGCCGTGCGCACGGTGTCCCAAGCGGTGGGCTCGTCGATAGGCCCCCATTGGTTGCCGATGTTCCAAGTTCCCAAACCAATGGCCGAGACTTGCCAGTCCGTCCGGCCAAATGCTCTGTACAACATGCGTTGTCTCCTTTCTGCGTTTCAAGGTAAGGGACCGCCTGTGCTGGTCAAGCGGTGCGCGTTGCCGAGCCTCCCTTTCAGGATTCGACTCAAACGTCGGTGGAACTGTTTTTCGATGTGTCCGCCGATTCGACCTTTGGAGCAGCCACGCCACCTTGGGTCAAACGCCCACCGGCTACCGCGTTGAGTACCGCTTCGCAAGCGGTAGCCGGCTGTTGGGGGCGACGCCGACCCTGACGAATGCGTCTCTTGTACTTGATCGTGCCGACGCACCCTATCAAACGGCTCGGCCCCCTTTGCGCTGCGGATTTTCGTCAATGAGCCGTAGAGTCTCTAACAAAACCTTTTTATGGGGTTTAGGGTGATCTATATTCGTTTTGGTATGGGTGGTATGGGGTTTGTTCATGGCCAAGCCCTTAGGTCGCCTCTATCGCTCGTCCGCTGGATAATCTCGGCCGTGATCATGGGGCGGGTAGGAACCGCCTCGACCACGGTCAACTCACTAGCACCATTGGTTAAATACTTTAATGGAGGCTGCGATGGAATACTTTGGCAAGGGGCTGTACCTAATTTTCTTCGCACTAATTTTCTGGTTCGTCCACCGGGTTCAAGACCGCGGCCTCAGCCGCCTCATCGAGGACAACCACCGGGCACACGAGCGGGTCCACCGCACCCTAAAGGAGCACCCGGAGGGCGGCACTTGGCCCCAATACCAGCAGTGGATGGAGGACGCAGCATGAGTTTGGAAACTACCACCTTGGGCGCGGGCTGTTTCTGGTGCGTCGAAGCTGTGTACCAAGACCTGCGGGGAGTCGCCAGCGCGGTCTCCGGCTATATGGGCGGCGCGCTGGAGCATCCCACGTACCAAGCCGTTTGCAGCGGCCAGACCGGGCACGCCGAGGTCGTACAAATACAGTTCGACCCCGAGGTCATCAGCTTTGCCGACCTGCTCTACATTTTCTGGCGCACGCACGACCCCACCACGCTCAACCGCCAAGGCGCGGACTGCGGCACCCAGTACCGCTCGGTGATTTTCTACCACAGCCCTGAGCAGCAAGCGACGGCTGTCGCCTCTAGGGCCGCTGCGGACGCGAGCGACCTCTGGGCCGATCCGATTGTGACCGCAATCGCGCCCGCCAGTGCCTTTTGGCCGGCCGAGTCGCACCACCAAAACTACTACCGGCTCAATCCCAACCAGCCCTACTGCGCGGTGGTCATCGATCCCAAGATGCAGGCGTTCCGCCGCAAGTTTGCCGACCGCCTCCAGCCGCCTGTCTCAGCGTCGTGACGACCATCATCAGCCGGCTGCACGCCGCGGACTTTGAAGAGGCCCTCGACGTCCTCAACCTCGCCTTTGGCAAAGCGCCGCCGCGGGATTTTGCGGCCATTCTGCCGGCCCTGTACCGGCGCGGGGAAGAGGAGATGAGTTGGAACTTTGCCTTGCGCGAAAGGGGCCGCATTCGCGCCATCGTCGGGCTGTTCCCCCTTGCTGGCCGATGGGGCGGTGAGATCTTGCGCGTGGCTGGCATCGGCGGCGTTTCCTGCCATCCGCACGCCCGCGGCCGGGGCTACATGCAGCAGCTCATGGACCATTGCGTCCAAGCCGCGCCGGCAGAGGGTTTTCACCTGTCTTGGCTGGGGGGCCAGCGCCAGCGCTACGGCTACTTTGGCTACGAGAAGTGCGGCGTTTACTACCGGCTCGCGCTGAGTCAAACCAATGTGCGCCACGCCTTGGGAGCAGCCGATTTCGGGATCGACTTTCGCCCGCTGGCGCGCGACGACCGCACGCATCTGCAAGGCGCGATTGGCCTGCACGATGCCCAGCCGTTTCGCGGGGTGCGCGCCCCGCACCGCTTCTACGACCTGCTCCTGAGTTGGGGCCATCGGCCCTATGTGGCCCGCTCGCGCGATGGCCGCATGATCGGCTACCTCGTGGCCCAAGCCGACCGGACGTGCGTCACCGAACTGTTGGCCGTCAATGAAGGTGCCCCCGAACTGGACATAGCCGCTGCTTGGGTGCAGCGCCACGGAGATACTCGCTTTGAGTTGCCGCCTTGGAGCCGCCTCCTGCCCAAGCTGGCCCAGCTCTGCGAAGGCGCGAGCGCATCGAGTTCGGGCAACTGGCAAATTTTCGATTGGGCGACGACGCTCAACGCCTTGCTCAAGACGCGCACCGCGCTAGGGCCCCTGCTGGACGGCGCGGTCGTCGTGGAGATTGAAGGCTATGGTCGGGTCGCGCTGGAGGTGCGAGAAAACGCCGCCCAGTGCGTCCGCACCGAGGCCGCGCCCGCCCTGCAGATGGATACTCTCACGGCCATGCGCCTGCTCTGCGGCCCCCTGCCGCCCTCGCTGGTGTTGCCCCTGCCCGCTGCGGCCGCCCCCCTCGAACAGTGGTGCCCCCTGCCGCTTTTTTGGGGCCGCCAAGACGCGGTCTAAAGAATCTGGGAACGAGGGCGTCTCGCCCGCGAAAATCGCTTGACGCCGCAGGAACTCGACAGCCCCGCAAAGCGGCCTGCGAGGGGTTTGTCGCGCCTAAAGGCGCGGTGAAGCAGACCGCTTCCTTACTACACGCCACCAGCCCTCAGCCTGCCAAGGATCGAGGGCATCTTGCCCTCGCCGAGGGCGGGACGCCCTCGATCCCGCACCCAGCGGAAACCGCAGAAAAGGCGTACTCAAAGTAAGGGTCGCCTACTTTAGGGGTCGGGTACTAAGGACCGCTTCTAAGGCGTCAATACCCGCTCGGTGAATAGCTCGAGAAAGCGCGCTTGGTCCACGGCCATGGCACACGCTACGGGCCGCCCCTGCCGCTTGTGGTCGCTCGCCCAGGTGCGCTGGTCAACTACCAACTGCCCGGCGGTCAGGTCCCCGGCAGTCTCCACGTCCACCCACAATCGCTCCGTGCGAAAGAGCTGCGGCCACAGGGCCGCCCCCAAGGCCACTGGATCGTGCAAGCGCATTCCAGCGAATCCGTAGTGCGCGGCCTCAAAGGCCATGGCCGGTCCACACGCCGCCTGGCAAAACGCAGCGCGCGCCCCTTCGCAGGCTTGCAAGGCGGCCTGCTCCAGCCCGACCTGCCCGGTGACGTCCAGCCCCACCAACACCAGCTCGGCCGCGGACGTGAGGACTTGGCGCGCTGCGTGCGGATCCGCGTAGAAATTGAACTCAGCTGTTGGCGCGACATTGCCCGGTACGCGCGCGGCCCCGCCCATGATCACCACTTGACGCGCACGGCCCAGCACGCCCGGCACCCGCGCCTCGGCCTGCGCCAAGTTGGTCGACGGCCCGGTGGCAACGAGCGTCACCTCCCCGGGCCGCGCCTGCAAGGTGTTCAGCAGAAATTCCACTGCATCGCCTGCGGGCGAGGTGTGCGCCTCGGGTAGCTGGGCTGCGCCCAGCCCGGTTGCGCCGTGGACGTCGGCCGCGGCGACCGCGCTCCGCACCAAGGGCCGCTCTGCGCCGGCGTACACCGGAACGTCGGCCCGGCCCGCCCACTGCAACAGGCGCAGGGTGTTGTCAGTCGTCCGCGGCCGCGGCACATTGCCGGCCACCGTAGAGACGCCCACCAACTCAACTTCGGGCGAGGACAGGGCCAAAAGCAGAGCGAGGGCGTCGTCAACGCCCGTATCGACGTCCATAATCAGGGGAGTTGTAGGCAACGCTGCCCGTCCCGGCGAATGAGCAAAATGCCCTCCTCGCGTCTTAATTGCCAATGAAACTCGTCGGTCCCCGTCTACGCGGGGGACTGGCTTAACATACCAAACAGCAGGCCGCGGCCAAAGCGCACCCTGTTGCCGACGCGCCGTTTGCTTAGATTGGTTCCCAAGTACTCGTCCCCCCAATCGAGGGAGTAGCTATGACTACCGCCTCCATCGACGTAGCCCCTCTGCCGCAAGCCGCCTTCGGCAAGACCGGCGAACGCGTCCCCTTGCTCGGCTTGGGCACGGCCCCCGGCGGCATGGGCCTAGCAGACGCGGACGCCATCGCGCTTTTTGAACGGGCCATTGACCTCGGCGTTACCTACATCGACACGGCCCCCGGCTACGAGCGCGCCCAGCATCAGCTCGCCCAGATCGTGCCCCATTGCCGGCGCGAGCTGTTCTTGGTCAGCAAGGCCCACACGGCCCACTACCAAGAGGCGCTCGATATTGTCGAAAAGAATTTGGACGCCTTGGGCACCGATCACTTGGACCTGATGTACGTCCACTCGCTGGGCCACTTAGACGTAGAACAAGTGCTGGCCAAAGACGGTGCGCTCGCCGGCTTGCGCGAGGCGCAGCGGCGCGGTTGGACCCGCTATGTCGGCATCACCGCTCACCACGCGCCTTGGAAATCCGCCAAGGTCCTGCGCGAGGTCGAGATCGACGCCGGCATGTTCGCCCTCAGTTTCGCCGACTGCCACATTTACAACTTTGAGGAGCTAGTTCTGCCCTTGGCCCGCGCCCAGAACGCCGGCGTCGCTGCGATGAAGGTGTACGGCGGCGCCATCGACATGGAGTACGACAAGCCCCGGCCCTCCGAGCTGGCCAACAGCGGCTTTGGCGATCACGAGCGGGCACTGCGCTACGCCTTGGGATTGCCCGGAGTGAGCTTGGCGGTCATTGGAGTCTATGACGAGGAGGAGCTGGTGCAGAATGTCGAATGGGTGCGGCGCTACGCGCCATTGGATGCTGGCGAGCAGCAGGCACTTCTAGCCGAGGGGCGGGATATAGCCCGTCAATGGGGGCCGCACTACGGGGCGGTGGAGTGAGCCTATGAAAATCACCAAGGTCAAATCCTTTGTCGGATCGAGCGGCCATTTCTTTGTAAAGGTAGAAACCGATGCTGGCATCTACGGCCTCGGTGAGGGGGGCTTGAGACGGCGGGCCCTCGCCTTGGCCGAAGTCGTGCGCTCTTTTGAACCGTTTCTCATTGGTGCAGATCCGTTCCAAATTGAACATCTGTGGCAAGTGATGTTCCGCGGTGGTTTCTTCCCTGGCGGTGTCGTCCAATCCGCCGCAGTGAGTGCCGTCGATATCGCACTGTGGGACATCAAAGGGAAAGCACTACGTGTTCCCGTGTACGAACTTTTAGGCGGACGCACGCGAGACAAAGTCGCTTGCTATCCGCACAACGGCGGCGGCGCGATTGAAGCCCTCGTTGAGAGCTGTCGAAAAACTCATGCCGCCGGTTGGAAATTCGTCCGCTGGGGCTTGGCTGATGGTGCCGACAAAGGGACGTTTGAACCCAGACGCGCTATCCAGCATGGGGTTGAGCAAGTGGAGGCCGTGCGCAAGGCATTAGGCGATCAGGTCCACATATTAGTTGACGTGCATACCCGTCTCGACCCAGCGGATAGCCTCGATTTCTGCAACCGGGTTGCCCCCTACAATCCATTTTTCATTGAAGATCCGCTGCGCAGTGAAAACCCAGCCAGTCTCAGGCGGCTCCGCCAACAGACCTCCGTCCCGCTTGCCGTCGGCGAACAATTTGATAGCAAGTGGACCTTCAGAGAAGTCATTGAGGAGGATCTGATGGATTACTGCCGAATTGACGTGTGCATTGCCGGTGGATTGACAGAGGCGCGTAAAATTGCCGGGTGGTGCGAAACGCATTACATCCATCTGGCACCGCACAACCCGCTCGGTCCGGTTTCCACCGCAGCCTGTCTGCATCTGTGTTTAGCATCTTCACTCGTCGGTGTCCAGGAACTTCCGCGTGCGCCGATGTCTTCACTCACCGATGAGTTTCCGGTGCAGGTGCCGTTTGAGTCTGGTCATCTCCTACCTCCCCAAGCCCCCGGTCTCGGCATTGAATTCAACGAGGCCGCACTTTCCAACGTGTCGACACAGGACTACGGACCACCCACCGGCTATCAGCGCGATGATGGTTCCTATGCGAATTGGTAGGGATTTACAGGTTACGCATCAATGGAGCCAGCCCTACGAGTCGGTGGAGTTTAAAGCTCTACGGCCCGACGAAATCCAATCTGAGCCGAAACCCCAAGGCCGATATAATGGCCATCAGATTGTCTATCTTCGGCTTACTGCGACTTGAAAGCACGCGGTAGAGATGTTCGCGGTTGAGACCAGAGCGCTCTGCCAATGCACCAACGCCCCCTTGTGCTTGGGCGACATCGCGCAGGGCCAATAGTAGCCCATCGGTCTCGCCGCTTGCTTCACACTCATCCAAGGCGACCTCCAAGTAGGCCCGAGCTTCTTCGGGGTCTTTGAGCACTTTTAGCAGCCCTTCGTCGTAACTGACCGTGTGCTGCAAAACCTGTTTTTCATTCATTGCTACGGCTCCTCAAGTCCTGCCAATATGCTTTGGCGCGTTCAATGTCGCGGCGTTGGGATCGTTTAGTACCGCCGCAGAGCAAAATTACAATCGTCCTTCCCAGTTTTCCGTAATACACGCGATATCCCGGGCCATAGTGGATTCTCAGTTCAAACACGCCTCCACCTAGCGAGTCGGCATCGCCCATATTGCCCTGTCGTACGCGATTAATTCGGTTATGGGGGCCGCATTACGGGCCGGTGGTGCGAGCCGGCGCGCCCCTTTGCTGGTAGAGCAGGCCGGCGACGATGAGCACAAGTCCGGCTAGGGTCGCCCAGCGGATCGACTCTCCTAACGCGAAGTGAATCAGCACGAGGGAGCAGAACGGGGAAATGAAGATCAGGTTGCCGACCTTAGCGGTGTTTTCCGCGTAGCGCAGCGCCCATTGCCACAGGACATACGTGATCCCCATTTCGAAGAGGCCGATGTACGCCGCCCCCAACAAACCCGGCCAAGCAGGTGCCCGCCACTGTCCCATCAGCAGAACACAGCCGAGCACCAGCGGCAGCGACAGGGCGAAATTGAGAAAGAGCCGCACCACCGGGTCGCGCTGGTCGCGGGTGTTGTAGATCCAATAGAAGGCCCATACCACTGTGCTGCCCAGCGCCAAGGCCACCCCGAGCGGATCGGAAAAGCGCAAGGTCCAGACTTCGCCGCGAGTGGAGATGACCAGCACGCCGGCGTAACAGACCAAGCCCGCCGCCAGATCGCGCCGGCCGATTCGCTGCCCCAAGAGCGGGATGGAGAGCCAAGTCAGGGTGAGCGCCCAAGTATAATTGAGTGCCTGCGCTTCTTGGGCGGGCAGCAGTTGGTAGGCTTTGAAGAGAATCAGATAGTAGAGCAGGGGATTTAACGCGCCCAGCACTAGCGAGCGGGTGCAAGCCACCGGCCGGCTCCTGAGCACCTGCCCCACCTTTCCCTGCGCCACGACCAGCACCCCCAGCGCCCCGGTCGAAGCGCAACTAGCCCACAACAGCAACTCGGCGTAGTCCATGTAGCGGAGGGTGATCTTGAAGGCCGACGCCACGGTGGACCACAGCAACACTGCGGCCAATCCGCACAGATAAGCCCTCTTCTGGTCGGCAACTGCCACCGCGCACTCCGCTAAAACTGCACAACCTGCTTGGGGCCAATATCCACGGCTTGGGCCAGCGCGTCGAAGTTCTGTTTCAGCAGCGCGAAGCGCACGTCTGCATAGGCTGGGTCGTCCCAGCGGTTGTCGAACTCGCCCGGATCGGCCTCCAAGTCAAACAGCTCGCCTTGGGCGCGGTCGTGGTAGCAGACCAGTTTGTAGCACTGGTCGCGGATCATGGTGCCGTAGGTGCCTTGCAGATGCTCCCGACCCGGCGCGTCTGGGTTTAGGGCGCGGTAGTATTCGCTGCGCACGTAGGCGCGGTGCGTCTCGCTTTGGCCGGTCAGCAGGGGCCACAGCGAGCGCCCCTGCATCCTAGCGGGCGCGGCGACCCCGGCCAGCTCCAGCAAGGTCGGGGCAATGTCCATTAGTTCGACCAGCGCAGCGCAGACGCGCCCCGCGCGCACGTGCCCCGGCCAGGAGCAGATCAATGGCACTCGCACCAAGCACTCGTAAAACCGGCACCCCTTGCCCACGAGCTGGTGATCGCCCAATAGCTCGCCGTGATCCGAAGTGAAAATCACTAGGGTATTCTCGCGCTGGCCGCTTTCTTCTAGGGCTTCGATCATGCGCCCCACATTGTCGTCGATCAGCTCGATCATCGCGTAGTACGCGGCCATAACCTCCTTGGCCTGATCTAGACCGATGGGCGCGGCCCCATCTACCGGCCCGAGTTTCGCGTGGGCCTCGAGGTCCTTTGCGCTCCACAGCGGATCGGGCAGCGCGGCCGGGTCGTAGCGGTCCAAGTACGCCTGCGGCGGATCAAAGGGTGCGTGCGGGTCGAACATGTTGACGCTCATCAGCCAAGGCGCGGTGCGCTCCTCGCGCATGAACTCAATGGCCTTGTCCGCACACCAAGTCGTCTGGTGCAGCGCGGGCGGTAGCTGGGCTGGGTCCTCGCGCAGCTCGGCTAAGGAGCGGCCTTGGGCGCACACCCAATCCGCGTAGGCGTGGCCTTCGGGCCACTGGTCGCGCGAGTCGTGGCTCCAGTGGAAGATGCGATAGCCATCGTCGCCGCGCGGCTCGATCCGGCCGTGCGCACCGGCTAGGTGCAGCTTGCCGGCCAGTCCGCAGTCGTAGGACGCGGCCTCGGTTAGCAGCTTGGGGACCAGCGGGGCCGCGTCGGCCCAGTAGGCATTGCCATTGGTACAGCCGTGGACGCTGCTCGGATACATGCCGGTGAGAAAACTGGCGCGGCTGGGGGTGCAGATCGGGCTTTGGCAGAAGGCGTGGGTAAATGCAGTCCCCTCGCCGACTAGGCGGTTGATGTGCGGGGTGCGAATGTGCTCGTTGCCCAGCGCGCCAATTGTATCGTAGCGCTGCTGGTCGGTGCAGATCCAGAGAACGTTCGGACGCATGGTTCTATCTCCCGCGATTATGCTATTACTTTACTGACGTTACGCAGTTTTCCAGAAAATTCTCAATTTCACCCCTTACTACACGACACCAGCCCTCAGCCTGCCAAGGATCGAGGGCATCTTGCCCTCGGCGAGGGCGGGACGCCCTCGATCCCGGACCCAGCGGAAACCGCAGAAAAGGCGTACTCAAAAGTAAGCGTCGCCTACTTTAGGTGTCGTGTACTAAGATTTCACCCCAATATCTTGGGTCAACCACAAGATAGAGAGCGACTTACTATGCCCAACGCTATCAACGCCCTCGTCCTCGCACTCGCGCTCGCCGGATCGACCTTGGCCAGCGACGCCGAGGTCCGCGGCATCACCATCTCCACGCACGGCATTGGCCGCGACTGGGGCACCGACGCCATCGTGCCGACGCTAGAGGATATTCGCGCCGTCGGTGCCAACTGGGTGGCGATCCACCCCTACGCCAGCATCCGCGCCGACGGCACCCTCTGGTGGTCGGACATTGATCCGGCCGACCCGCCGGCCCACCTCGTCCGCCCCATCCGCGAGGCCCACCGCTTGGGCTTGCGCATCTGCATCAAGCCCCACATCGCCTATTGGCGCTCGCCCTTCTCCTGGCGAGGCGAAATCGCCTTTACACGCCCCGAGGATTGGCAGCGGTTTTGGCGGGACTATCGGGCGTGGATCGCGCTGTTGGCCACCGTCTGCCGAGAGGCCGATGGCTTTGTCGTCGGCACCGAGCTCGACCGCATGCTGGCCTTTGAAGACGAATGGCGCACACTCATCGCCGAGGTGCGCCAGCGCACCAACGCGCCCCTGACCTATGCGGCCAATTGGACCGACTATCGCCAAGTGCCCTTCTGGGACGCCCTCGACGTCATCGGCATCCAAGCCTATTTCCCCCTCACCGACGATCCGACCTATGACGAGGAAGACATCCGCGCTGGCTGGGCCAAGCGCATGGGGGAGCTGCGGGCCTTTGGCGAGCGACACAACCGCAACATTCTCTTCACCGAGCTGGGCTACAACCAGTCGCACCAAGCACCGCTCGCGCCGTGGGCGTACCCGGTGGATGGCGAGGACGCGCTTCCCGTCCAAGTGGCCTGTCTGCGCGCCGCGCTCGCCGCCATTGCCGCGGAGCCGCACGTCGTTGGAGCCTTGCTGTGGAAGTGGTTCCCGCACCCGCGCCCGGTCGGCCGCAACTTCCAGCTAGCAATCCCGCCGATCAAGCGCGTGCTTGCCGAGGCGTGGCTCAGCCGGCAATAAGCCCGGTCCCGCGCAGCAAGGTTTCCTGCACGAGGAGTTCGTGGTCGAGCGAGCGGTCTGGTGCTTGCTCTCCCTTGAGCACCCTTAGGAAAGACGCCAGTTCGAGTTCGTAAAGTCCCTGCCGCGAAATTCCTGTAAAAGGCACCCTCTGCTCGCCCGGCGCATAGCCATCGGCTGCTTGAGTCAGGCAGAGCCGGATGGCGTGGCCCGGCTCAAAAGGCTCTAGCAAAATTGCGCTGCCGCGCTCGCCATAGACCTCAAAGCGCCGCGCCATCGGCTGCGGCTCCATCGCCGCAATATCGACCCACGCCATGGCCCGCTCGTATTCAAAAACCCCGAGCGTGTTGTCCTGAAACGCAGGCACGACCCCGGTGTCGTTGCGCAGAAAGGTCGTCACCTTGTCCGGCCGCCCCAAAATCCACACCACTTGATCGAGCATGTGCCCGGCCAAATCGAAGAAGATGCCGCCCTGGTGCCCGGCGGCGATTACTGCGCGCCCGGCCGCGGCAATGTTGGTGGACATGTGGGCGCGCACCGAATAGACAGGGCCTAAAAACCCCGACCGCGCCCACGCTGCGATCTGGCTAAAGCCGGGGTGATAGCGCAGCATAAAGCCCATTTGCACTTGCAGATCGGCGGCCCGCGCCTCTGCGACGACCCGCTGCCACTGCGCCCAATCGTCTCCGGCTGGCTTGTCGTACCACACGTGCTTGCCGGCTTGGACGATGCGCTCGGTCTGGTCCAAGCTCTCGTCGTTGCGGCCCTCGGAGGCAATGGCGACAATGGAGCTATCGCCGAGCAGCTCTTCTTCGCTGTCCAAGAAGCGGATCTGCCGATAGGGTTCGTCGCTGGCAACTTGCCGGCGGCGCGCGGCGTCGGGTTCGTACAGGCCGACGACTTCGACCTCGGGGTTGTCGAGCATTGCCTTGAGTTTGCCGGCGGCGTGGCCGTGCTTGGTGCCGTACTGGGCCATGCGGATCATGGGATTTCCTCGCTGTAAAGGTGGAATCAAAACCCGAGCAAACTTTGAAGATCGTCGCAACTTTTTGTTTTTACAAGAGATTTTAACATCCGCACCGTCCATTTTCCGCCCAAAATCAAAACCCGATCAAACTTGGGCCGATCACGCCCAAAACGGCACGTAGCCCGATTGCGGATGCTCGGGATCGGCCGCTTTGATAAGTTGCCGGCCTCGCGCTCGCCGGATCACTTGCGACACTTGTGCGGCATTTCGCGTATCTATGCCTAAACGCGCTCGCAGGCTGCTGTTTTTCATCAATTCTCCATTCACGAACCTCAACACGGTGTGCTGATAGCACGCCCGGACGCGCTCTTCGACCGTCATCTCAGCAAACCGACGCGGCGCGAAAAGAACCGCACACGTCGCCTCTATCCCTTCTTCCTGTACGCGAAAGTCCGGTGGTGGCAACTGATAAACCTCTACCGCCGCCACGACCTTGTCGATACCCGTACCTTGCTCCTCGCACAACTTCATGCGTCGCATGAAAGCGGCAAGTGCTTCGTTCCGCGAGCGCGGAGGAGAGTCGATAAATCGATTGGGGCTGATCAGAGGCTTGCCTGGATTGGTGATCTCCAGCCGATTGCTGAAGAGTTCAATTGACGGTCCGGCCCCGGTAATGGTCATGTCTTGGTGAATGAGCGCATTGGCAATCAACTCGCGGAGGGCTATCGGCGGGAACAGCGGCTGCTCAGTGCGAAAAACTGGGTCAATTTGCTCATTGCGCGGCAGCAGCCGGTCGATATAATCGACAATTCTCGCAAAGCCAAGGGCATAACCGCGTGTTTCGTCGTGCCGGTGAGTTACCGTATTCGCACGACCTTTTCCATTATAGGCCGTGAAGCGCACCGCCTTACGCGCAATCCGCGAATCGAACTCGTCAAGGCGCTTGGCAAATAGAATCGCGCCCAGATTGGTGATCTTCCAGCGGGCACCGACATCCGGGGCGATGATTTGGTCTTGGTTTAATCGCTCCAGAATACCTCGCGGATTGACCGGCCGCGGTTGGTCCATAAGCTCGAAGTAGCTCGCATAGTCAATGCGGGCCAGTACAGCATCGTCGGTGAGGAACTGTGCGGCGATGCCGCTTTCCCAGAAATAGGGCTGGAGTTTGCTCCAGAGTGCTTTTTGGCGGTCGGGATAATCGGACAAGCGCGGCGTTGCGGAGCCGATTCGGCAATATGCAGTGCGGTCGAACTCCACCGGACTTGTAGTTGCGGCGGGAATCTCAAGCAAAACCAGCCGGCCCTGCGGATGCTCCACAATCTGAAATTTGAATGCGACATCCGGGTTGAGCCGCTGCGTCAGCCAAAATGCGAGGGGCTGGCCTTGGTGTTTGGCTGCATCCGGGTCAAAGCGCGTGCCGGTTATGGCGTGATCGGAATTCCGTACCCCCCAAAGCAGATAGGCGAAATCTCGCTCTGCCAGCGCAGCGGCATTGGCGAGGGCCGAGAGGTATTTGCCAATCACAGCGGGCGCAAAGTTGTTCTCCTTAAACTCGACACAGGAGGTCTCGGCAGACGCCGCTAGCAAATCGTCGATTAGCGCGAGGATGCGGGTGCCGTTCATTTACTCATCTCCCTGCGAGCCCGTCTAGCGGGTGGCGTGGCCGTGCTTGGTGCCGTACTGGGCCATGCGGATCATGGGGTCTCCTCGCTGTAAAGGGGAATCAAAACCCGAGCAAACGTTGAAGATCGTCGCAACTTTTTGTTTTTACAAGAGATTTTAACATCCGCGACGCCCGTTTGCCGCCCAAAATCAAAACCCGATCAAAAAATCGCGATAAAAGGTCTCGATCTGCTGCAATTACGACTAGCTGCCTACCTTTTCGCCGCATTCGGCTTTGCGACCTATAGGCCTAGGTCGGCGAGATAGCTCTATCCACGCTCTGCGATACTTTGGCTTGCAAGGGAAATTTTTCCGGGTGCTCAATGGATTCTAGGCTCAGATCTACATCCAAATCCGGCCAATAGAAGTGGCCGGGCGTGGGCTGCTCAACTTGGAGGATGTTCCCAATCGGGACCTCTTTGAACCAAGGGAAGTCCTCATAAGACAGAAAAAATTCCCGCTCACCCACGAGAAGCCATATCCCATGAGTCGATATATTGGTTACTTCAACGTCCAAAGCAGTTTTGCCAAGCTGTTCTGATCTCATCGTAGTGCCTCTCAATAATCTGCTCAATTTCCCTAAGTCGGGGCCGCGATAACCTGTAGTTGCGGGCCAACTCAATCTGCGCTTCCCCATCGCCGCAATAGATGTGAACGTGCATCCTTGGTTCTTCGCGAGAGAAAAAGTAAAAGCGAATACCGTTGGACTCATAGTTCCGGTTCAAAGCCTGACAGCCACTATACAGCGGCTTCCACATCAGCGCCCCATCCACCCGCCATCGACGATCGCGATGGACCCATGCACGTAGTCGGCCGCTCGCGACGACAGCCACACCACCGCGCCTTTTAAGTCGTCCGGCGTGCCCCACCGCCCCGCTGGAATCCTCACCAGTAGCTGCTCGTTGCGCACTGGATCGTCGCGCAGAGCTTGGTTGTTGTCCGTGGCGATATATCCGGGCGCAATGGCATTGACGTTGACCCCGCGACCGGCCCACTCGTTGGCCAGTGCCATCGTCAACTGCCCGATCCCGCCCTTGGCCGCAGCATAGCCCGGCACGGTGATCCCGCCTTGGAAGGTCAGCACCGAAGCGGTAAAGACGATCTTGCCCCGGCCGCGGGCTAGCATCTGCTTGCCGAATTCCCGCGCCAGCACGAATTGGGCGTTTAAGTTGACCTCGATGACCTGGTCCCAGTCTTCGTCTGCATGTTCCTCGGCCGGGGCGCGCCGAATGGTACCGGCGTTGTTGATGAGGATGTCGATCGGGCCGACCTCGGCGTGGACCTGCTCGACGAAGGCGCGGACGGCCGCTCGGTCGCCGAAATCGCAGGCATAGCCCTTGAAGCGCTTGCCGCGCTCGGCAATGTCTTTGCCAACTTCGGAATCTGCTTCGAGCGAGGCGCTGACGCCGACGATATCCGCTCCGGCCTCGGCCAATGCTTGCGCGAACCCGCGCCCGATGCCGCGGCGGCACCCGGTGACCAGTGCTGTTTGGCCATCGAGCTTAAAAAGATCTAGGATACTCATGTTATTCCCCTTGCGTGTCGATTAAAATTTTGACTGCGTCGGTTCCCGCCGCCAGCCGGGCAAAGGCAGCGGGCAGCGCGTCTAAGGGAAGGCGCTCGGTAATCAGCTCGTTGAGCGGCAGTGCGCCGCTGGCGGCCAGCTCAATGGCGCGGTCGTAGTCCTCGGGTTCGTACACGCGCACACCGCACATTTTTAGCTCGCGCCAGAAGAACTGAAAGAGATCGACTTTAGGGGCCGAGGCGAAGATCGCCACCACCACGATCCGCCCCCGAACCTTGGCGAGCTGAGTCATCACCTCGGCCCCGGCCGGTGAGCCGGAGACCTCAAAAACTGCGTCGGCCCCGCCTCCGTCGGTCCAAGCCTCGACGTGGGCGACCAAGTCCTCCTCTAGCGGATGGACGGTTTCCAGCCCCAGCGCACGGGCCGCCTTGAGCCGATAGGCATTGACCTCAGCGACCCGCACCTCGGCCCCGGTGTGCTGCGCCACCAGCGCATTGAGCAAACCGATCGGGCCGCCGCCGATCACCACCACCTTCTCGCCCGGCTTCACCTCGCCCAAGCGCACGTCGTGGCAGGCGACCGCCAGCGGCTCAACTAAGGCACCCAGCGCCAGTGGCATGTCGTCTGGCAGGCGGTGCAAGGTATGGGCTGGCACCGTCCACGACCCCTGAAAGGCCCCCGGACTGTCGATGCCAATGAAGTTTAGGTTCTGGCAGATATGGCCGTTGCCGGCGTTGCAGGCCGCGCACGCGCCACAAGCCTCTAAGGGGCGCACTACGACCGGATCGCCCACGGCCCAGCCTTGGACGCCGGTCCCGACTTCCGCGATCCGCCCGGACATCTCGTGTCCAATGACTTGGGGCATGTCGATCCGACGGTCCTGATGGCCGAGGTAAATGTGAATATCCGTGCCGCACACCCCGCAATAGGCCACCTCGATCCGCACCTGATCCGCGCTGGGGGATTGTACTCGGCACTCGCCGATTGCGACCGTGCGGTTGCCCCAGTAATAGGCCGCCTTCATCGCAGATGCCAGTCCGCGTCTGCGAGCGCCTCGTAGATCACGCCGCCCTCCACCTGCTCGGGCATGGGGATGCCCAGCAAGTAGCACAGGGTCGGCGCGACATCCACCGCCCGCACCTGCCGCTTGAGCGCCAGCCCTTGCTTGACGCCGGCACCGGCCAGTACGAACGTGCAATGCTGCCCGCCGATGCCGAGGGTGGCCGAGGGTAGCTGCTTGCCGTGCGCTCCGTCGTATTCGGGCCGCAGCGCATAGACCACGTCGCCCACGAGCTCGCCCGACAGATTGACCATCTCGGCGTCTTCCCGCGTCAGGGCGAGGGCAAAAGGACAGTGCCCGGTCTGGGGATGGCGATAGGCGTGAAGGGCTTCGATGAGGTCGAGCCGCGTCTGCTCGTAGTCGCTTGGCTCGACGATCCCGGTAGGCTCGCGCCCCTTGAGATTGATGAAGATGTGGACCAGCCCCACATTGGCCGCAAGCGTCCGCTGCCAGTCGAGCTGTTTTTTTTCTGCGTCTGCGTAGGCCAAAAAGCCCGCCTGTTCCAGCACCTCGGCGATATCGACCGGCCGGTGCTGGTTGGGGGTGCCGCCGTGGTCGGAGACGACCGCAACGACCGCGTCGTCGTCGGCCAGCTCGACTAAGCGGCCGATCATGCGATCTATGGAGGCGTAGGTCTGGGCCACGCCCGCTTGGCAGCGCGTTAGGGTGTGCGGATCGGCCCCGCTGCATTCGTCGGCCTGCGACAAGAAGAAGTGGCTGGTGTAGTCCGAGGCGTGGGTTTCGATGAACAGCACGTCCCAGTCGTTGCTCGCCGTCAGGTAGTCAGCTACATCGGCCAACCGCTGGTGGTGGAAGTCCAACAGCTCGAAATAGGTCGCGTCGTCGACCACGCCCAAAGCGTCGCGCCCGGGATTTTGCAGGAAATTGCCGACGTGTTCGTCGATCTGCTGCGCCACTTCCTCCGGCTGGGTGTAGCCAGTGGCCGGCCAGACCTGGGGCACAAAAAGCTCGAAGACATCGCCTGCTGCGCTCAGGCTGACGAGCTTCATGCACACGTAGCCTTCAAGCGCTTGGCCGTCGATCGCAAAGCCGTCCTTCCACCACTCGGTCCACTGGCCTACCGCGAGCTCGGCGACCCGATCACTCGCGTCGCGGCTGCGGCAGACGAGCAGCCGGTCGTAGCCCTTGGCGGCTGAGGCGTATATCAGACCGTAGAAATGCTTAGGCGTCCCCGCTCGGCTCAAGTGCATGTCCGGTCGGCCGCGCTTGAGCGGCTCGATGACCAGCACCACTTCTTTGGGCGGCAGCGCGGATGCGGGCGCACCTTGCCACCCCGCCGCCGGGACGATCGCCACCGGATCGACGCTGCGCACCTTTTGTAGGGCACTCGGGTCCAGCGTCTCGGGATCGCGCGGCCCCCCGATTGGCCGCGGCGTCCAGCCGCCGGCGACAAAGAGATGGTAGCCGGTGATCTGATGCACATTGGACACGCCCGGGCCGGTGCCCTCAACTTGGATGCCGGTCTGCACGGTCGGTGGCCACGACATTTCCCATTTGACCAAGATCGGCTTTTTGCCGGCCCGCTCAACCGTGTTCCACAAGTACTCGGCCTGCGAGAGCTGAGTGTTGATCCCCCACACTGTCTCGTCGAGACGCCCACCTAACTTGCGGATGTTGAAGTCCATCACCTGATGGGTTCCCGGCCAAGCCCCGGTCGAAGTGGCCGTCCAGCCGGGTGGCGTCAGGGTTGGAAAGACGCCGATCATGGGCCGGTTGACGCCTTGCGCCATGAGCTGACCCAAGTGGGGCATATGCCCTTCTGCGACCATGTGCTGCACTAACTCCATGGCGGCACCGTCCATGCCGATGACGATGGCGCGTTTGGCTGGGCTGTTCATTGACAAACTCCTCGTTGCGGATGGTTGGATTGCGTCGTGCATTCTCGCTCCTATTAGCTGCCGTCATTCGAGTCAAACAGCTCGTGTTTCTTTGACTTCTTCGGCGGCTTGTGCATTTCGTCTGGGACGGTCGGCAGTTCGGCGGCTTGGAAGCAGTCGCTGGCAACGACAGCTTTGAGTAGCCGCTTCTGTTCGGGATAGTCCTTCACCGTTGCTTCCAAAACCCAGAGCAATTCGAGTAATTTCGTGGTAAACTGACTGGTCCAGTGTGCGGGGCGGATAGCGTTGAGGGGCGACGACTTCTTGCCGGCCCCTTGCTTCATGCGGTACTTGAGCCAAGACGGCACGACCTTGAGGCCCGAGACTTCGAACTCGTAGACCTCAAGTGTGACCGGCGCGAACTCGCCCTCGCCGACGCGGAGCGTCCCTGTCGCGTCACTGTAGTCGAACGTTTCGGGGTAGCCCTCGGCGTCGCCGGGAACTGCTTTAGTGCATTTGGCCGTACCGGGCGGAATGCGACCGCCTGTCTGTCCTTTGGGAACAAAACGCTCGCCATAGGTGTGCAGCCACAGCAGCCGCGCTCCTGTCTTGCGGACCTTCTCGAACAGGGCCGCATCCTTTGTGATAGGTACGCACAGTTTGCGCGTGATGGCCTTTCTATTACAAGCCGAGGCGCTCGTACTGCTCTGGCGGTGCTTCGCACGCTTCCATCTGCTCGCGCAACAGCCCCTGCATCCGCTGCGCTAGGACCGCGTCGGCGAGCGGGGCCTCCTGTCGCGGATCGCGCGCTAGGTCGAAGAGCAGGGTCCCGTACTCGTGCTGCTTGGTCCGGGTGTGTCCTTTTGTCCGCAGCAGCCGACAGCCCTTGCTGAAACCAAACGGCTCGGCTAGCTCCACGCCGGCAAATTCATCGACTGAGAATAAGTCGCGCATGTGCGCGGGCATGAGCGTGTAGTTGTACAGGGGCTGGTTGTCCGGGCGGGTGGGGGCGCGCATGTACACGTAGCGGCCGTCGGTGACGTTCACCTGCCCGCCGTGGTTGCCGAAAATCGCGGCCTCGCGCACGGGTGAGTCGCTCGCGCAGACCTCGCGCAGGCTCTGGCCCAGCATGTCCGCGGCCGGCTCCATGCCGAAGAGATCGAGCAAGGTCGGTCCCAAGTCGAGCGACGGCTGCACCAAGCTCTGCCGCCGCTGGCCCGCTTGGCCGCAGCCGGGGTCCCAGACGAAGAACGGCGTGTTGGACAGCTCGCGGTACCAAGGCATCTGCACCTTGGCCCACAGGTCGTGCTCCCCGAGCAAGAAGCCGTGGTCGGTCCACACGACGAGCATGGTGTCGTCCCACAGCGCCAGCCGGTCCATCTCGTCGAGGATGTCGCCGAGGCGGGCGTCGCACATGCTCAGCAGGGAGGCGTAGTGTCCCCGGCATTGATCGACGAGTGCTTGCTCTTCGGTCACCGGGCCGTAGGTCGGCCAGTCGAACAGCAGGGACGAGCGGTTCTTAAAAAGCTCCGGGTAGAGGTCTTGGTATGGGCGCTGGGTGAAAAACGGCTCGTGCGGATCAAAAGTCTCAATCTGCAAAAACCAGTTGTCTTCTGCGTGGTTGCGGCGGATGAACTCAACGCCGGCCTTAAAGGTCTGCGCCTGGGGCTGGTCCTCCTCGCGGCGCATGTATTGCCGGTTGACGCGGTCTTGGCGGTGCCACATGCTGCGGCCCGCATTGCTCGCGTGCGCTTGTACGGGTGGCGGGTCGGCCACCTGCCCGATCCACGGATCGCCCTCTTGGCCGCGGAAGAACTGCCAAGTGCTGTACTGGGTGTGGTACGTGGCCCCGCCGGTCTCCCAGTAGTGGTAGTGGTCGCTGATGAGGTGCGACGAGACGCCGGCGTTGTGCAGCATGCGCGGCACAGAGTCGTCAAAAGGCTCCAGTGGCCCCCAAGAGCGGTGGAGAAAGTTGGGCCGCCCGGTGTGCAAATCGCGGCGGGCCGGCATACACGGCATGGAGCAGACGTAGCTGGTGTCGAACGTGAGAGACCGCTCGGCGAGCCGCTGGAAGTTGGGCGCGTGCGTCCAGTCGCAGCCGTAGGGCGGCAACATGTGCCGGTTGAGTGAGTCGAACATGACCATAATTGCTTTCATGCGCTTACCTCGGGTAGGAGTTGTAGGAATTGGACGGCCTGTTGCCCGCGCTCGGATTCGGGATCGCGTCGCGCAATGCGCCGCAATTGGTACAGGGCCCGCTCGTCGCCAGCCCGCGCTAAGGACAGGGCCTCGGCAAACCCTTGATCCCCCCAGCGGGACAACTGCGGCACCACTTGCAGGTCTAGGCCCTGCCAATAGTATTGCAAGGCTTTGCTTTGCCAGCCCGCGTAGCAGGCTTCCCAGTTAAAGCCGGTGACGCCGCTCAGGTGCGGCTCCAACATGTGCCGCGCAATGGGCTCGTGCCGCGCCTGATAGCGGTTGTCGAGCGAAATGCGCAGGCGGTCTTGCGTGTAGTTGGGCAGGGCTTGGTGGACGGTCAGGCTCGGAAAGATCAGGGCGTCTCCGGCTTCGTAATGGGCGCTGAGCCAGCGCCCGGTCAGCTCGGATTCATCTACGGCCAAGCCGCCGGCCCCCAACGAGAAGTGGTGCTCCCGCACCTTGCCGATCGCGTGCGACCCGGGCAGCACCGCCAACCCCCCCAACTCCAGCGGACAATCTCCCACGGGGGCCCAGAAGGTATAGGTATTGAAACTGCCTTGGAAGTGGACGAAGTCTTGGTGCATGGGCGTGGTGTGCTCGGTGTATTGGGGAAACCACAGCCGGGCGATCTTCTGGGGATGCGGCAGGACTGGGCCACCGACGACTTGCTCCATCACGGCTAAGACCTCCGGCCAATGTCCGGCTTGGTGAAAGGCCTCCAAGCGGTACACCCGGTGATACACCTCGGCGTACTCGGGATCGCCTTCGGTACACTGCGCCCCGATTCGCGCAATGCCGTCCATGGGGTCTGTGCCGGCGACCAACCACCCGGCCTCCATCAACACCTCGGCTATCTCCCGCCGCAGGGATAGCAGCTTGTCTTTGGCCATGATCTGCCGCAAGAAGATGTACCCTTGTTCGTCCAGTCGCCGCCGCAGCTCGGCGCTGTCTCCGAGGGCATCGTTGGCCTCTTGCAGCAAGCCGACTTCACTCGCGTCTTTTTCTGTCATCAGGCTCGTCCTAACGCGCGGCTGGCTCGACGTCGTTTTCCCGAAACCCAGCCACGATGATGTTGTTGTTGCGCTCCAGCACGTTGTCTTGGTCGATCCGCTGCGGATTGTCCGCAGCCCGTCCCACCGGCCGCAGGGCCGTGCTGTGATAGCCAAAGCGCACGGACTTGCGCCAAGCGTCCGTGCGGTTGCAATCCGACCAGTGGATCGTCTGGTAGCTGAAAAAGATCACGTCGCCGCGCTGGGCCGGCACGGCCACGCTGTCGAGGTGCTCGGGATGGTACTGCGCGGGCGGTAGATGCGGAGCCGTATCCGGCCCTAGCACGTGCTCCAACGGCCCCTGCTTGTGGCTGCCCGGCACGACCATCAGCGCCCCGCTCTCCAGCGGCGTGTCGTCCAAGTGCAACAAGCAGTCCACGAAATCCGGGCCGTCGTGCGGGTAAAACGGATAGTCTTGGTGCATGGGAAAGGGCGTACCTTTCTCCGGCGGCTTGGCGTGCAGGACCGTGTGGTGCCACTGCACCGGGCCGTCGATGAGCTGCCGCACGCAGGCGATCATCGGCTCGTGAAAGAGGACTCGGCCCCAAGCGGCCGAGTAAAAGTGCGGGTTGTGCATGAAGACCGCCCGCGTGTTGAGCCGGTCTTCGTCGTCGAGGTAGCGATCGCGCCAAGGGCCGACCCAGCCGATCGTCTCCTGCCCCCACTGCTCGATCACCCGCACCATCTCCGCGGCCAGCTCTGCGGTTTCCTCGGGCGCGAAAAGCTGGGGAACCTTGAGATAACCCTGTTCGCGGTAGTGCGCTACCTGCTCCTTGCTCAGCATGTCTAGCTCCTTTGGGAAAGTTCAGTGGCAAGTGCCGCTAGGGACTAATCGTTCTTCCTTCACTGACGCGCCCCTGCTGGCCGACGCCAGCGCGGGGGCACCTGTTTCACGAGGATCGCACTATTCTGCGGTCGATTCATCCGCTCGCTCTTCTTCCGGTGCGACCAGTGCGCGGATGCGGGCGAGGATCGCCGCGACGGTCTCGCGCACGGCCGCGAGCAACTCAAAGCGGTCGTCCATGACCACCTCTGCGCCAGCATAGCGGTAGCGCACCGCATACTCGGTCAGCCACGCCAGCCGCTCGCCAGCCGAGGTGGCACTTTCGGCCGGATGCTGGCGCACGATTGCGCTTAGCTTCGTCAGGTCGTGAGTATTGCGGTAATCGGCGTCAAGCGCGGAAATCCAGCCCTTCAGCGCATTTTCAAGCGCCTGCTGGGCGGTAAACCCAATCAGTTCTTGCGAAGACCGAGGGTTTTCTGTGAGAACTTCCAAATCGCTGAGGTAGCGCTCGGCATTGGCCATGCGCTGCCGTATGTCGGGCCAATTGCTCGGCTCTGGGTTGTCGTAGCTCACTTTGTCTCCATTGGCGTCCAAGCCATCGCGGACGGCTTGGCCAGCCACGTGGTTGCGCGCCCGTCGCCCGTCGCGGAAGGCCCTCTCGCTCATGCGAACCAAATCGACGCTGATCGAATCGCCGTATAGTTTCTCGACTGTGCGGTGAGCGGCTGCGCTGGTGCGTTGGTACGCCTGCGCACTCACCGCACCAGAGCCGATGATGAGCAGGTCAATGTCCGAATCCGGGCTGAAGTCGCCCCGGGCGCGCGAGCCGAACAGGATGACCCGGTCCGGGTGGACAGCCTCGCCAACGGCGCGTGCAACCGCGCAGGCTTTGGGGTCGGGAGGCCGACGAGTGGGCGGCTTGGGCATGGTCAACTTTTAGTTTCACCTGTGCAAGGTGCGGATGATATTCCCCTGCGGGTCAACGCCACGCGCCAGTGCCAGCGCGGGGGCACCTGTTTCACGAGGATCGCGCTATTCTGCGGTCGATTCATCCGCTCGCTCTTCTTCCGGTGCGACCAGTGCGCGGATGCGGGCGAGGATCGCCGCGACGGTCTCGCGCACGGCCGAGAGCAACTCAAAGCGGTCGTCCATGACCACCTCTGCGCCAGCATAGCGGTAGCGCACCGCATACTCGGTCAGCCACGCCAGCCGCTCGCCAGCCGAGGTGGCGCTTTCGGCCGGATGCTGGCGCACGATTGCGCTTAGCTTCGTCAGGTCGTGAGTATTGCGGTAGTCGGCGTCAAGCGCGGAAATCCAGCCCTTCAGCGCATTTTCAAGCGCCTGCTGCGCGTGAAAGCCAATGGCTTCCTGAGCAGCATTTGCCTCCACCAAAATTTTCAGAACGCCGAGTTCCCGCTCGGCATTGGCCATGCGCTGCCGTATGTCGGGCCAATTGCTCGGCTCTGGGTTGTCGTAGCTCACTTTGTCTCCATTGGCGTCCAAGCCATCGCGGACGGCCTGCCCAGCCACGTGGTTGCGCGCCCGGCACCCGTCGCGGAAAGCCCTCTCGCTCATGCGAACCAAATCGACGCTGATCGAGTCGCCGTATAGTTCCTCGACTGTGCGGTGAGCAGCTACGCTGGTGCGTTGGTACGCCTGCGCGCCCACCGCACCAGAGCCGATGATGAGCAGGTCAATGTCCGAATCCGGGCTGAAGTCGCCCCGGGCGCGCGAGCCGAACAGGATGACCCGGTCCGGGTGGACTGCCTCGCCAACGGCGCGTGCAACCGCGCAGGCTTTGGGGTCGGGAGGCCGACGAGTGGGCGGCTTGGGCATGATCAACTCTTAGTTTCACCTGTGCAGGGTGCGGATGATATTCCCCTGCGGGTCGACCACATCAATCGGCTCCTGCCGTTGGCCGACGCCGCACGTCCACTGCGGCTCGGCACTTTCCAGATGCCCCGCAAGCGGTCGTCCCTCCCTAGGCATTGAGGACAGCGCCGCGGCGATCTTGGCGGCCGCTCCGGGCAGTTTATAGGGTTCGGCCTGCGTGACGTCCACGACGTAGCCGAGGTCGGCCAAGGACTGAATCGTGATCGCGCTCAGCGCTATACTCCCCCCACTCCTTGTCGTCATGAGTTCGTTAGGAAACACAGAGGATCTCCAGTGAGCGTCCGCAGCCCCAGTCTTTGCATCATTCCGAACCGGCACCTTGGCTTGCGTGTAACTCGATCCTCCCGCGTCGTCAAACGCGGCAATCGCCAGCGGACCGTTGAAATGCGTGTCGGCCCCCTCATTACCCCCCCTAGACGGATTCTGGAGGAAACCGAGACCCTCCCAGATCGTCCCGAACCCCAGCACATGCGCTATCTCGTGAAGTACTGCAATCGCAAACCTCTCTCGATAATATCCGGAATCGACGTCCCATTTGCTATTGTACCATCCCAAGTTGAACGCCATGCATCCGACGACTGGCAGCAAGGAAATATCGCGCAATATGCGTACACCACCCAACCCAACTACTGCTGGACTCGTGTCGTCATCGGGGACGCTAGAGAAGCTAGTTATATAGATCCGTAGGTCGTCTATTCGCTCCCCGGAAGGGATCGCATACGAATAATCGTCGCTACACGCCCCCGACCAGCCTCCAGTAAAGGTATAATCCGGCAAGTCCTCCCTAATAATCGCCATCCAGCGATTGGCCGCATATTGGATCAACCACTTCTGATGGGCAGTGAAGTGGTCGTCGAGGAAAACGAGTTCGATGTCGAACTCGTTCTCGCGGAAGCCGGACGAGCCAAAGAGTACCGCAACCCCACGCCTTTCAAGGGCAGGAAGGAAATCGCTGATAGCGGAGAAGTTCAGGGGGTTTCCACTAAGATCCAGACTTGTCAGGTTAGTCAAGCCCTCAAGCGCCGATACATCCATAATGGCGTTGTCCCTAAGATCCAGACTTGTCAGGCCGGTGGCAAACTCCAGCCCGGTCAAATCGCTGATAGCCACACTGGGCGCGGATAGGAAGGTCAAAGTCTCCATTTCAGTCGCGAAGATCGGCACACCATTCACCTTGCCCAGTGCCCGCCGCACCGCACGTTCCAGAATGATGTCGGCGAACGAGACGACTGCCGGGTCCGGTTGCGGGTTCGGCAGGACGACGGAGACCTTGACGTCCCCTTCTATCAAGGTGGGCACCTGTTCGGCGAGGTCCCCTTGGCGAATGGGATTGTCCACCAAGCCCAACCAGTCCAGCCGGGTCAGACCATCCAACGGCCGCACATCCGCCACCTGATTGTGCCCCAAGTCCAGCGAGGTCAGCTTCGTCAACCCCGACAACGCACTCACCGCTTCAATCTGGTTGCCCCACAGGTTCAGGTAGGTCAGCTTCGTCAACCCCGCCAACGGACTCACGTCCGCCACCGCGTTGCCCCACAGACTCAGCCATTGCAAGTTGGTCAAGCCCGCCAACGGACCCACATCCACCACCTGATTGTCCCCCAAGTTCAGGTGGGTCAACTGGGTCAACCCTGCCAACGGACTCAAATCCGCAATCTGGTTGCCCCACAGGTTCAGCGTGTCCAGTGCTGTCGCGTGTTCGAGGCCGGCCAAGCTCTCAATGCCTGAGACGTCTTGCCATTCTACGTCGAGCTTCGTCAGGGACGCCAGATCGTCGGCGGTCAGCGGGCCTTCGAGTTTGTTCAGCGTCCGCCGCACCGCAAGCTCTAAGTTGGCGTCGGGGATGGTCACCGGCGTTTCGGCGGCGTCCGGCGTTTCGCTACCGTCCGGCGTTTCGCTACCGTCCGGCGTTTCGTCGTCATCCGGCGGCGTATGCCCGTCCTGCCCTTCTTTGTTGGTGTAATCGTCGTCGCCTAAAAAGCCGCACAGGGGACAGTCGTCGCCAGTGGCTTTACCAGCCGAAGCCGACACGACCAACTCCACCAAGGCCCGGCCTGCCTCGACGCGAAAGCCCGAGTCCATATAGGGAACCAACCCTTCGCCCGACACGATCAAACCATACACTGGCTCTTTAGCAGACCCGCCAACAGAAGCCGCGACCCCAGCCGCGACCCCAGCCTGCCCGTCAATCAGCACCATCCGCCCCGTCTGGCTCTCCCCACCCACCGTCATCCGGTAGATGTACACCCCTGCCCCAACAGCCCGACCCGCCGCATCCGCAGCGTGCCACGTCGCCGTGTGAAAGCCAGCCGGCCGTTCTCCCTCCACCAACGTCGCAATGCGCTGCCCTAACAGGTTGAACACCGCTAGCCGCACCTCGGCCGAAGCCGCCAGTTGATAGGGAATGATCGTCGAGGGATTGAACGGATTGGGGTAATTCTGACCCAAGGTGAAACTCGTAGGCAGGACGCTGCCCGGTAGTGCTGCTAACGGCAGTGCGAAATACCCGCTTCCATCGGTGATGGCGCGGGCAATGGCTCCCCGCTGAAGGTCGGTCATATCGAATATCCGCACCTGTGCGTTGGCCACCGGTTCGCCAGAATCCAGCCGCACCTGCCCCTCAACGAGAGGTTCAGCGCTGGCGCTGAAGACGGACATCAAGCCGATGAGACTGCTGCTGATCAGTTTCATTGTTACTCCTGTGTGGTTTTGTGCGAGTCGCGAGTAGAGAACGGATTACTGCGGTGGGGTCGCCGGTGGATCTGAGGAAGCCAATGGAACCAGAGCCATTCTCACACAGGCACATACTCCCTGCCAATCGCGGCTCGACAGATGGCCGACACGCTCAGGATGGGTAGCAGGCGGCAGGCTCCTCTTCCTCCGGGTAGAGTTTCGCCGCATACTGTAAGGAGACGGAGGTCAAGTCGCTTTGGTCTTGTTCGCTCCAAGTGTCACTTCGGTCCACAACAACCACTTCGGACAACTCCTGTAAAATGAGTGCTGCGAGACGAAACTGCTCGCTCGGTGGTAAGGCACGCACGATGTCGGCGAAGACTTCTTGTGCGGTCGCAGTCATGTTGACTTCTCCCAAAAGGCGTTTTTAGCGATCATTCGGTTATCTGTTTCAGTCCTCTAAACTATGGGTAGCTTTGTTTTAGGCACCGGGACTGACTTCTTCTTCGGCCCTCTTTTGCAGGGCGCGCATGTACGCGAGTGTATAGGCCGTGCCCAGCCGCCCGTCGTCGCCCATCTGCGGGATGTGATCCGGGATCAAGGTGCCGTCGTACCCGACTTGGGCCAGCGCACGCATGGCCTGATACATGTCGAAGTACCCGTCATCGACAAAGGTCTCGACAAAGTGCGGCAGCGGCTTGTCGACGTTGCGGTAGTGGACCTTGAATATCTTGCCCTGCCCGCCGAAGTAGCGGATCGTCTCCACCACGTCGCGGCCCATGGCCTCGCCGCCCTCCAGCCAGCAGCCAATGCACAAGCACATCCCCACATTGGGGCTAGCGGCGATTTCGAGGGCGCGTTGGTACCCATCAAAGCTGCTGAAAATGGGCCGCGGCACCCCGCCCAACGGCACCCCGGGCGGGTCGTCCGGGTGAATGCCAATGCGGACGCCAGCCTCCTCGGCGACCGGCGCGACCTCCTTGGCAAAGGAGGCGAAGTTGTCCCACAGCTCTTCCTCGCTGTATTCGCGGCCGTGCGTCAGCCCCGCGCCGGTAAAACCGCCGCCGGAAGCCTCGGGGAGCCGCGCCATGTCAAAGGCCCGCGCCCTAGCGCCGCCCCGGGTCTGCTCCGGCGGCGTACTCCACACGCTGTTGGCCATGTGCGCGTATGTCGTATAGGGAATGTCGGCTTGGCCCAAGTTGCGGAGGTGCGCCTTGTACTCTTCTACTTTCTCGTCGCGATTGGGCAGGTTGAGGGTGATCGCATCCACGTTGTGGACGCTGCTATTGCCCAAGCCGTAGAGCTGGATGCGGCCGCGGGCAAAGTGCTCTCGCCGGCTGCGATAGTACTCGGGGCTGGCCTTGGCCGGATCGACCCAAGTCACTGCGTATTCTACGCCCATTTGCCGCACCAAGGCCATTTCCTCCTCGCTCGGCTCCGGGGACATCTGGGCCGCGACCTTGAGGCCGGGCGCTAGTTCAATGTGGCTTTTGACGGCCATGGCGATCTTCCTTGCGGCCCCATACTGAGGCCGGACTGTACGTTGCAAAGGGCAAAAGTGGGATTGCGCGGGAGCAATCTAAGGCCAATTTTGACGTATGTCTAATTGAACTAATTCACCCGGCCCCGGCCCGCTTACAAAGGCGAACCACCCATGCAGCAACCCCCCGATCCCGTGCAGGGAATCGTAGCCGAGCTATCGAAGCGGTTAGACAGCATCGAGACCAACCAGCGCGAGAACATCCAAGCGTTACAGCAGGACATCGCCCGCATCGAGAGCCACCAACGCGAGGACATCGCCGAGACTCACCGTCGCATTGACCGCTTAACCCGCTGGATTATCGGCATCCAGCTTACAACGCCGATTGCGTTAGGCACCCTGCCGGGCTAACTCATTGTAGGGGCGCAATTATGCACGGTTATCTACCATGCCCATCGTCACCCTGACGACGGATTTCGGCTGGGGCGATTACTATGTCGGCGCGATGAAGGGGGTCATCTTGGGCATCGCACCCGAGGCCCAGCTCGTGGATATCTCGCACCAAATTCCACCCCAAGACGTGCTCGCCGCGGCCTTTGTCCTGCGCCACGCCGCATGCGAATTCCCGCCCGGCACCGTTCACCTAGCCGTTGTCGATCCCGGCGTAGGCACCCAGCGCCGCCCCCTCGCCCTCCACAGCAGCGGCCACTTGTGGGTGGGGCCGGACAACGGCCTCTTCAGCTTCGTCCTCAACCGCGCCGACAGCCGGGTACACGAAATTGCTCGGCGCGACCTCGGTCGGCCCGATCCGAGCAGCACCTTCCACGGCCGCGACCTCTTCGCGCCGCTGGCCGCCCACCTCGGTCGCGGCTTGGACCTCGCCTCGGTCGGCCCGGCAGTGGCCGATCCAGTGCGCTTGGCCGAGTCCGCACCTCGCAAATCGGCTAACCGCATCGCCGGGCACGTCATCCACATCGACGGCTTTGGCAACTTGGTGACCAACATTGCGGCCGCCGAAATTGCGCCGTGGGGTCCGGCGCTGTGCATCCGCCTCGGCGCACACGTGCTCACCCAGCTTTGCCGCACGTACGCGGACGTCGAGCCGGGCGCACCCCTCGCCTTGATCGGCAGCACTGGTCTGCTGGAAGTTGCGGTCAATCGCGGCCATGCTGCCCGCCAACTCGGCGTACAACGCCGCGCCCCTCTTATCGTCGAAAAGCTCTGAGAAAGAGAAAATTATGTCTAGTGCTCCGCTCATCGTCAGCATTTCCGGGATTCGCGGCCTCGTGGGCCAGTCGCTCACCGACGAGGTCGTCGCCGGCTTTGCCGCGGCCTTTGGCACCACCTTGACGCCGGGGGACATCGTCGTCCTCGCCCGCGACACGCGCCCGTCTGGCGCGTCCTTTGCCCAAGCTGCGGCCGCTGCGCTGCGCCAGACGGGCTGCCGCGTCGTCGATTTGGGCATGTGCTCTACGCCTGGGGCCAAGCTGATGGTCGTCGAGCTGGGAGCCCAAGGTGCTATCATCATCACCGCCAGCCACAACCCGGCCGAGTGGAACGGCCTCAAGTTGGTGCGTGCCGACGGCGTCTTCCTCAATGCAGAAGAGGGCGCGCACGTCGCGGCTCTCTTCCACGCGGGCCAATTTCGCTGGGCCGCGTCCGGCGCGGCTTCGACGTTGAGCGCAGCCGAAACCCTAAAAACAGTGGTGGCGCACCACGTCCAGCAGATTGTGGCCTATGTCGATGCCGACGCCATTCGCCGGGCTAAGTTCAAGGTGGCCGTTGATCCCTGCAATGGCACGGGGGCCTTGTTGGTTCCAAGTCTGCTGGACGCCTTGGGCGTCAAAGCGGTCCTCATCAACGCCCGGCCCGACGGCGATTTCGCCCACGACCCAGAGCCGGTGCCCGCCAACCTCGTCCAGCTCGGCCAAGCCGTGCGCGACCAAGGCTGCGCCATCGGCTTTGCCATCGACCCGGACGCCGACCGCGTCGCGTTGGTCGATTCGAGCGGTGCGCCCGTAGGCGAAGACTACACGCTCGCGCTTGCGGTGCAAGCGGCGGCGGCCCGGCGGCCCGGCCCGGTCGTCACCACCCTCTCCACCTCGCAGGCCGTTACAGATGCGGCCGCGGCCCACAACTGCCCGGTCTTGCTCACGGCGGTCGGCGAGGTAAACGTGGTGGAGAAGATGATGGCCGAGCGAGCCGTCATCGGTGGCGAGGGCAACGGCGGCGTCATCGTCACGCAAATCGGCCCCAGCCGCGACGCAGCCGTTGGCTTGGCCCTAGTGTTAGAGGCTATGGCACGCAGCGGCCAATCCCTTGCAGAACGGGTCGCCGCGCTGCCCAGCTATGCCATCGACAAGCGCAAAATCACTTGCACCCCAGAGCAGCTAGCCGCCGCCATTGCCGCGCTGCGCGACCGCTACCCCCAAGCATATATTCACCCGGTGCGCGATGGTTCCAAGCTCTACTTGAGCGGACGGCTCGAATGCCCTTGGATCCACCTCCGCGCCTCCAACACCGAACCCATTGTCCGCGTCATCGCCGAAAGCGCGAGGGCCGCGGAAGCCGCCCTGCTCTGCGACGAGGTAGAAAGGTTGTTTACGTAGCTATCGTAGGGGCGTTGGTAATGCGCTGGCATACAAGTTGAGAACAGGGTTGACCATATAAGTAAACATGATACATTATCCTCAATTCCCACCTATGGAGAACGTCCGCATGGTTCAGTTTGGGGATCACCTGAAGGCGGCTCGCCTCAAAAGCGGATTGACCCAAGCCGATGTAGCAAAGCACCTTGGGGTTTCGAAAGGGTACATCTCCCGCCTCGAAAGCGGCAAGGCCCGACCTGCCCAAGCTACAGTCCAACGCTTAGCCGAACTCTGCGCGACCGATCCTGATCCGCTCCTCATCTCGGCCGATTACCTGCCCTCCGACCTTCGAGAAATTCTATCGCAGCATCCCGCCGAGGCATCGGCGGTTCTACGCGGCACCTTTGGGCGTACCACTCACCCGCAAAATGCTCCTCCCGCTGTCGCCGAGTCCCAAGTCCTCTACCAGCCTAGCGAAGCCTCATATCAGCTCGTCCAAGAGGATTGCTTCGCGTGGATGGAGCATGGCCCCCCCAACAGTGTCCACGCCATCGTCACCGACCCCCCTTACGGCCTAAAAGAGTACACCACCCAAGAAAAGGACAAACTCCGGCGCGGACGGGGCGGCGTCTGGCGCATCCCCCCAGCTTTAGACGGCTGCGTCCGCCAGCCCCTGCCTCGGTTTACCGTCCTCAGCAACGGCGACAAGCAGCAGCTTGCTGCATTTTTTAGACAATGGGGCGAGCGGGCCTTGCGAGTGCTCGTGCCGGGGGGGCACGTTTTTATTGCCACCAACCCCTTGCTGTCGCACTTGGTCTATGCGGCCCTCGTCGAAAGCGGCTTTGAGAAGCGCGGCGAGATCATCCGCCTAGTACAGACGCTGCGGGGTGGCGACCGCCCCAAAAATGCACACGACGAATTTGCGGACGTCACCGTCATGCCCCGCTCAGGCTGGGAACCTTGGGGCCTGTTTCGCAAGCCATGCGAAGGCCGCGTACAGGACAATCTGCGCGAGTGGAAGACGGGCGGACTGAGGCGGATTAGTGCCGAGCGCCCTTTCGGCGACGTCATCCGCAGTGCGCCCACCCGACCGACAGAACGCGCCATCGCCCCGCATCCCTCGCTCAAGCCGCAGCACTTTATGCGTCAGATCGTGCGTGCGGCCCTGCCGCTGGGCGAGGGGATCGTGCTCGACCCGTTCATGGGCGGGGGTTCGACTATCGCCGCCGCGTGTGCAGTGGGTTATGAGAGCATTGGCATTGAGAGCGATCCCGCGTTTTTCGCGATCGCAAAAGCCGCCATTCCGCAATTGGCCACGCTGGAGGTCAACGGAGAGAGCAAGCCGGCACCGACAGCCAACCGCCGCGCCGAATGGACGACTTAATTTCGATACCCTCGTCGCCCTTTAACACTAAATTCGATGCGTAATGGCCTTTCGGTAGTAGGTCGGGATTGGCCTCCAGCGTTTCAGCAGCGCGGGCGATATTTTTTACGAGAAACTCGGAGATCATGCCGGACAGAGAGTTGCCCAGCAGTAATTCCTCCAATGGACGGAAGCCGCTGTTTTCGAGAAAGTCGTTCAACCCGTGAAAAAGCCGGTACGTCTCCGCCACCGCCTGTTCTATTTCTTTGACTTTGAGCGCGTAGGGAAGGACGACGTAGCGGGGATCGAGTTTGGTCGGCCGCGACATAGCTCAGGGTCAGCCAGCGGCGACAATATCCCCGTAGGAGCCTTTGACGAGCTGGTCGCTGGTGATTTCCAAGGCCCGCATCAGGGCCTCAACGCGCTGGTGCGACTCCTCGATGCCCTTTTCTTCGGTAACGGCCTCTAGCTCAACGAACTGGCCGAGGCCCTTTACGTCGTCAAGGTGGATGCGCACGTTTTCCCACAGCCAGACTTGGCGCGTCTTCTCCACCTCAACCAAGATGCCGTGAATGTTGCTGAGGATGTTGCGCAGGCCCTCGGGGTCTTCGGTCTTGGCAATCTCGTAGTCGCTGCGCTTGGGGCCGGCTAGGTCCTCGCGCTGGTAGAAAATCAGATGGCCTTCGTCAGTCCCCAACTCGCGCAGCTTGAGCCGCCCGGGGTCGATGTTGAAATAGGTGTCCTTCTGGTGGAAGGTCCCGGCCAGCCCCGCGCCGAGGGCGTTGAGGTTTTCTTCGGCGCGCTCGACGTCTTGGTAGTGAGCCTTGATCTCGATATTGGTCATGTCGGATGCGTTTGGTTGAATTGCGATGCGATTGATTAAAAGTATAATGAAAGTATAAGATACCCCCAATGCGGCTACCCTCTGATGAGCATTTCCGAGCGTTTGCTTTTTGACGACGGCACCTTCCCAGACGCCACCTCCTCAATGCGGCTGACCACCTCCTCGGCATCGAAGACATGGTCGACGCGGCCGTCCATCCGGCCGTCTGGACCCACCAAAAAATAGGAGGGTATGCCCCGAACTTGGTACAACTGAGCCACGGCCGCCTGCCTGCCGCCTCGGGCGTGGACGTGGACGCCGGTCAGGCCGTGTTTATCGACCGCTTGGTGCCACTCGTCGGCGGGGTCCAAAGAGATGTTCAAAAAGACCACCTGCTGGTCTCGGGTCCGCTGTTTGATCTCTTCTAGATAGGGTACTGCCTCAATGCAAGGGCCGCACCAACTCGCCCAAAAGTCCAAGAAAACTGCCTGACCTTTGAAATCGCGCAGGGAGACGCTTTGGCCTTGGAGATCGTCGAGGGTGAAGTCGGGCGCGGGCTGGCCGGGTTTGAGCTTGGATGCTTGTCGCACGACTTCCTCGACGACCTCGGTGTATGCGGGATAGGGGTTGTCCTGGAGGAATTCGGTTAGGCGTTGTTCACCTTGGTCAAAACGGCCCTGTTGGAAGTCGTCGATGATTTCCCCGGCAAGAAAGAAGTACAGGACTTTGCCGTGCAAGAGCCGCTTGGCCAGGGGATAGATGATATGGTGTGGGGTTGGATACCGTCTCGGCGTTGCTCCTCGGATAGTTGCTCCCGTTCGGCTCGCTCCTCGGCTTCGTCTTCTATACGCCAGAAATTGCGCTCCAGAAAGGTGCGGTAATCGAATGTGCCGATAGCCGCTTCGTCAACCAGTTCAACTTGATCGAGGGCATCGTGATAGTCCGCGGGGAGGTCGTCATTCCTGTTTCCATTGGCGAACATGTAGTCAGTGGGATAGGAGACCACGAGATTGGCCCATTCATAGGTGATTTCAGCGCGGTAGTGGGCGATAAAGCCCGGGGTGAGTTGGTACTGGCTGCATCCCTCGTCCAGAAAGCGAGTCATTTCCAAGCGTCGCTGGTCGATCATTTTGAGAAAGACATCAACCTCCAAGTCTTTGTAGTCGATGCGCAGGTAATCGGGGAAGCGGGACCGCAGGGCGGCGAGGAACTGATTGTTGGCCGCGCCCCGGCCGGAAAAGTGGAGGGACTGGGGATCGAGCAAGTCCGCGTCAATGTGCAATTGGTCGCCCGGTTCCAAGAAGAGCTTGATCTCGCGCTGGGGGCCGACCGAAACCATTTGCGCTTCCGTAAACGGCAGTTCCACTGCGAGGCAACCCTTTTCGTCGAGAGGGACTTCGACGGTGACGGGCGTATGGTAGATGGGCGTTTGCTGGTAGTCGAAGGCGATGCTGCGGAGTTCCAACGCATTGGCTAGCGCGGCGGTGACGCGGGTGGCAAGCGAGGGCATGGAATATCTCCTCTCGTATATTAATTTTGAACGATTGAATGCTTGAGCAGGCTAACGATCGTTATTCCCTACTATCTTGCGGCCCGCTCCTGAATACAGCAAAGTATAGCCCATGAAAGCCATAACCGTAGCCAACGACGCGGATCACTCGCTCTGCTGGCAAGAAGTCCCAGACCCCACCTGCGGCCCGGGCGAAGTTCTCGTCGATATACGTGCCACAGCCGTCAATCGCGCCGATCTGCTCCAGCGCGCCGGCCACTACCCGCCGCCCCCGGGTGCGTCCCCCTACATGGGCTTGGAAATGGCGGGCGTGGTCGCCGCCACGGGCGCGGCCGTAACGCAGTGGCGGCCCGGCGACCGCGTCCTCGGCCTGCTCTCCGGCGGCGGGTACGCCGAGCGCGTGGCCGTTCCCGCCACCCATTTGCTGCCCCTGCCCGGCGACCGCGACTTCACTTGGGGGGCGGCCATCTGCGAGGTCTTTCTCACCGCTTTTGTCAACCTGTTCGGCGAAGCCGGCCTGCGCACCGGCGAGACCGCCCTCATCCACGGCGGGGCCAGCGGCGTCGGCACGGCCGCTGTGCAGTTGTGCTGTCAAGCCGACGCCAAGGCGATCGTCACGGCCGGCACGGACGACAAGGTGGCGCGCTGCCTAGGGCTGGGCGCGGAGTTTGGGGTCAACTACAAGGAGCGGGACTTTGCCGAGGCCATTCTCGCCCACACCGACGGGGTCGATGTGATCCTCGACATCGCTGGGGCCGCCTACTTGGCGCACAATGTGCGGCTGCTCAAGTCCGGGGGCCGCCTCGTAATCATCGCCGTCCTGACCGGGGCCGAGGCCCAGATCGACCTCTTGGAATTCCAGAGAAAGCGGCTGCGTCTGATCGGCTCGGTTTTGCGCAGCCGCTCGGACGCGGAGAAAACCGCGATCGTCGCGGCCTTCAAAGAGCGCTTCTGGCCGCTGCTCATCGACGGGCGCATGCGACCTGTGATCGAGGACGTGCTGCCCATTGAGCGCACAGCCGACGCCCAAGACATCCTGCGGCAAAACCGCAACATCGGCAAGGTCGTCCTGCAAGTGCGGAATTGAGAATTGGGAACTGGCGTTACGCCCGGGGGCTAACGATCGTTATTCCCTACAAAGACGCACAAGGAGCACCAATTGAGAATTAGGAGTGTTCTATGAGTACTCGTTATCGGCACGTTGAAGTGAGCGGTCCGCCGCGCGAGATGGGACGCCAGATTGGGGAGGCTGCCCGCGAGGAAATTCGCGGTTTTGCCGCCATTGCCCTAGCGCGCGTCAACAAGACCGTGCGCGTCTCGCACGCCCGCGCCATGGACATAAGCCGCCGGAGCATGGATTGCGCGGCCGCGTACGCGCCCGACATGCTCGACGAGTTGCGCGGCATGAGCGAGGGCGCGGGCGTCGCGCTCGACGAGCTGATGCTGTTGCAGGTGCGCAACCAGCTTTGCCCGGACGAGGACGCGGCCTGCACGGCCTTTGCCGTCGCCCCCCAGCGCAGCGCCGAGGGCCGGGCGATTGCCGCGCAGAACTGGGACAACGACCCGGCGCTGGACCCCTTCACAATCGCGCTGACGCGCCGCCCAGCAGGCAAGCCCGCGCTGATGAACATTACCCAAGCCGGCCTCATCGCGTACATCGGCTGCAACGACGCTGGCATGGGCGTCTGCATGAACACCCTGCCGGCCCCCAGCCGCCCGGTCGGCGTCCCACACTACTTTGCCGTGCGCGCCATCTACGAACAGACCTCGCTCAGCGGCGCGGTCGCAGCGGTGCGCCGGGCCGACCGCGCCATTCCCGGCAACATCCTCCTCGCCACCCCGCAGGGGCCGGCCGATCTCGAACTCACCTTGGGCCGCGTCCACGTCTTGCGCGACCCCGAGCTCGTGGTCCACACCAACCACTGCCTGCACCCGGAACTCGCGCCGATCAACCGCGAATTTCCCGAGCTGATTGAGTCTGGCCCGCGCCAACGCCGCATCGAACAGTTGCTCGGCCCCGAGCGCCTCGTGAGCATGGCGCAGGTGCAAGAGGCCCTGCGCGACCACGACCGGCATCCGCACTCCATCTGCCGCCACGTCAACGACCACCCGCAGACCGGCTTTTGGGCGAGCGTGTTTTCAGTGGTGATCGAGGCCGACCAAGGCCGCATGCACATCAGTCGCGGCAACCCCTGCGCGGCCCCGTACGAAACGTATTCCCTCAACTGACAGGAGGCGCTATGGGCACCCTGCACGGCACGATTGTCGACGAAGTCTCCGGCGAGCCGCTCGACGCCAAAGTTCACGTACTCACGGCTTCGGGCACCTTTTCCCACCCGCCGAACTCCGTGCTCAAGCGCGGCCCGGGTACGCGGTTTTTCTTTTGCGATGGCGCGTTTGCCGTCGAGAGCAGCCGCGGGCGCACGGATGTGCTCGTCGAGCGCGGCACCGAGTACGAACCCTATCGCACGACCGTTGAGCTGCCGGCCAAGGGCCGCGTTGAGTTGGAGATTCGGCTGCGCCGCTGGTATCGCCCCCAAGAGGAGGCTTGGTATCCGGGCAACACGCACATCCACTACGACGAAAGGGAGACCCGGCCCGACGAGCGGCTGGGGATTGATTGCAGCGTCGAGGGGTACAACGTCACCTGCGTCAGCGTCCTCGACCGCCGCCAACTGCCCTACGCATCCAACAAGTATCCCATTGGCGTGATGAACGAGTTTACGACCGCCCATCACGTCCTCGACATCGGCGAGGAAAATCGCCACTACGGAGACAACTCGCCGTGGGGATTTGGCTACGGCCACGTGATGTTGCTCAACATCCGCAATCTCGTGCAGCCCGTCAGCCGCGGCCACACCCTCGCCGGGCAATTCGACCCGGACTACCCGCCCTTGTGCTTTTGCTGCGACGACGCCCGCGAGCAGGGCGGCTTGGTCATCTGGTGCCACAACGGCCGCGGCATGGAGGCCCCGGTGGCCGCAGCCCTCGGCAAGCTCGACGCCTTCAACCTGTTCGACCCCTTTTGGATGGACCCGGAATACGACCTCTGGTACAAGCTCCTCAACTGCGGCCTGCGGCTGCCGGCCTCAACCGGCACGGACTGGTTCGTCTGCTCCAACAACCGCGTGTACGTCCAAGTGGATGGGGAATTTTCGTACGCACGCTGGATCGAGGGTATGAAGCAGGGGCGGACCTTCATAACCAACGGCCCGGCCCTTCAGCTCGCACTCAACGGACATCCCATGGGCGAGACCGTGGAATGCGGGAGCGGCACCGAGCTAGAGGCCGAAGTGACCTTTAGCTCGTTTTACCCGATTGAGCGCGTCGAGTTGGTGGTCAACGGCGCGGTCGTGCAGGGCTGGGAATGGCCGGCTGGCCGGCGCGAGGGCGCGTTGCGCCACGGCTTCCGGGCCGAGCGCGATGGCTGGGTTGCCGCCCGCCTGTGGGGCGACTCGCGCGACAGCTTCGACCAGTCCATTTACGCGCATTCGAGCCCGAGCTATTTCCGCTGCGGCGCACCACCGGCCGAGCGCGCGGCGGACGCTACCTTCTTCCTCCGCTCAATTGACGAATCGCTCAAGTGGATCGGCACCTATGGCCGCTACAACAACGACCAGCAGCGCGAGGACGTGCGGGAACTGTTCAGGAGGGGGCGCGCGGTGTACGCGAGAATCGGGAATTCGTAATTCACAATGCAATCCCTCTTAACTCACTACTCCATCCGCCCCAAGAAAAATCGCGGCCAAAATTTTCTCACCGACACTGCCGTCCTGCGCCGAGAAGTGGCTTGCGCCGACATCACGGCCGGCGATACAGTGCTGGAGATCGGGGCCGGAATCGGCAATCTGACGCAGTTGCTGCTGGAGCGAGCCGGGCGGGTCGTGGCGGTGGAGCAAGACCGCCAGTTCGCCCGCTGCCTCAAGGAATTGCAGCGGCGGTACGGGCACCTTGAAGTGGTGTGGGGCGATGCGTTGAGCGTGGATTTTCCGCGCTTTGACAAGGCGGTGGCCAACCTGCCGTATCAAGTGGCCCTGCCGATTGTGTTCAAGCTGCTAAACCAGCGATTCGAGTGGGCCGTGCTCATGCTGCCCAAGCGGCTGGCCCAGCGGCTGTGCGCCACCGTCGGGCAAAAAGGCTACTGTCGGCTAGGAGTCGCCGTTGGGCGGCTGGCCCAAGTAGAGTGGATCGAGCAGGTGGGCAAAGACGCCTTTTTCCCCCGCCCCAAAGTCGAGAGCGCACTCGTGCTCGTCAAACGCACCAAGCCCAAGTTCGCCGTGCCGTCCGAAGATTTCTTTAGGCAGGTCTTGGAAAATCTCTTTGCCCGCCGCCAAGAGCAAGTCCAGCAGATCGTACCCACAGCCACCCTCGCCGGTCTAAGCAAGAAGATCAAAAATAAACCTGTGTACACCGTCACGCCGCGTGAGTTCGGCGAAATCACCCGCGTCTTGTGGGCGAGGAATTCGCAATTTCGCTCAGTACACGACCTCTCCTGTGGGTGCGTTCGCGCCTGACGGTAGGACGCCGTTGAATGCGAAATAACCTTCTGTTGGCCGGCAAGCTGCCCGCGCACCCGGCGGAAACCTTCGCGTCGTGTACTAAGAAGCTGTCTGAAAACTAGGGTTTCGCTCTCGGCCTTGACTCCAAGCCGCTGGCATCAAGGGCGTCTCGCCCGCGAAAAACGCCGGACGCCGAGGCCGCTGGACCGCCTTGCAAAGCAGCCCGACAGGGGTTTGTCACGCCTAAAGGCGCGGTGAAGCAGACGGCTTCTAAGGAAATTTCGCAATTCCCAATTCTCAATGCGCCAAAAACCGCTCGGCCTCAATTGCCGCCATACACCCGGTGCCGGCCGCGGTGACGGCTTGTCGGTACACCGAGTCCTGCACGTCGCCGCAGGCAAAAACCCCGGGGATGGCGGTGGCGGTCGAATCCGGCTCGGTGCGGATGTAGCCCTGCTCGTTCATGGCCAACGCGCCGTTGAAAAGCTCGGAGTTGGGCACGTGGCCGATGGCGACGAAGACGCCGTCGCAGGGGAATTCTCGCGTCCGGCTGGTGTGGGTGTCGCGCAGCAGCACCCCGCGCACGGCTAGCTCGCCATCGGCTTGCAAAATCTCGGCGATTGTGGCGTTGACCGCGAAGTCGATCTTGTCGTTGTCCTGGGCGCGCTTGAGCATGATTTTGGAGGCGCGAAACTCCTCGCGGCGGTGGACGATGGTGACCTTGGAGGCGAATTTCGTCAGGTAGGTCCCTTCCTCCATGGCCGAGTCGCCGCCGCCGACGACGACTAGCTCCTTGTCGCGAAAGAAAAAGCCGTCGCAGGTGGCGCAGGCCGAGACTCCGTGCCCCATGAGCCGCGCCTCGGACTCTAGGCCGAGGAGGCGCGCCGACGCGCCAGTGGCGATGATCAGCGCATCGCAGGTGTAGGAGGAGGCGTCGCCTTTGACTGCAAAGGGCCGCTTGGACAAATCGACTGCGGCGACCGTCTCGAACTGGCACACGGCACCAAAACGCTGTGCCTGCTGGCGCATCAGATCGACCAGTTCGGGTCCCATGATGCCGTCGGGGAAGCCTGGGTAGTTTTCTACGTCCGTGGTAATGGTTAGCTGGCCGCCCGGCTGCAAGCCCTCTAGGACGAGCGGGGCTAGGTCGGCTCTGGCCGCGTACAGGGCGGCGGTCAGCCCGGCCGGCCCCGAGCCGACGATTACTACCTTGTAGTGGTGATTCGCGCTCATTGTGCTCCTTTTTAGACGATGCGGCTCAAAAGTTCTCGGCCCTCCAACCCAGCCAGCAGGTTGCCCACCGAGCACTCGGCCATGACTTGGCGCGTCTGGTGGGTCGCGCTGCCTAGATGGGGTATGACGACGAGGTTGTCCAGCGCTAGGAGGGGGTGGTCGCGGGGCAAGGGTTCGGGTTCGGTTACGTCGAGGGCGGCGGCGTGGAGGCCGCCACTTTGCAGGGTTTCCAACAGGGCGTCGTGATCGACGACGCCCCCGCGTGCGGCATTGACCAGCACGGCCGACTGCTTCATCAGGCCCAACTCGCGCCGGCCAATCATGCCCCGCGTCTGTTCGGTCAGTGGCATGTTCAAGGTCAAGAAATCCGCTTGCTGGAGCAGCTCGTCCAGCCCGACGTAGTGCGCTCCGAGGTCGGCTTCGGCCTTGGGGTTGCGACGGCGGTTGTGGTACAAGATGGTCATGTCAAAGGCCAGCGCACGGCGCGCTACTTGGTAGCCGATGCTGCCCAGCCCGATGATCCCGAGGACTTGGTGGTGGACCTCCTGCCCCAACATGAAGCTCGGATCGTAAGCCACAAAGTCCGGGCCGCGGGCAAAGCGGTCGCCTTGGATGAGGTTGCGCGCCGCGGCCAAGAGGAGGGCGAAGGTCATATCGGCCGTTGCGCCGTCGAGGACGTTGGGCGTGTTGCCTACGGGGATGCCGCGCTCTTGGGCGGCTTGGAGGTCGATGTGATCGACGCCGACGCCGTAGTTGCTGATGACGCGGAGGGCGGGCATGAGATCCATGTATGCGGCTGTGAAGGCGTAGTGCCCGTAGTTGTACACGCCTTCGATGGTGCGGAGGAGCTCGGCCGGGGGCTGTGGGTGCAGCGGATTCCAGCGCGCGATCTCGGCGCGTTCCTCGATCATGGGAATGATGGTGTAATACGGTTCGATTTCCGAGCGGATTAGGACTTTGTAGGGCATTTTTGCTCTCGAATAGAGTGAAAAACAACTATCCACATCAGCTTCTAAGCTCCAAATAGCTGTTGACGCAACTCAGATTGGCTGATTTCCAGATACGCGGCAACCCTCGATAAAATCACGTGCAACGTGCCAACTTTTAGCTGGCTATGCCGCGGGATTGATACGTGATGTTCCGGCCCTTTTATGCTGGTAACTAGCCGTATATGGCTACCCCTCTGCCGGACGACCCGATACGCATAGCGACGATGCAGTAGCCGGATCAGTTCATCACCGGATATATCCCTCGGCATCATCACACTGCAACGACCTCGTCCTTTACCAGATGCAGTCTAAAAGTCCCGGGTACTGAATCTCCATCGAAATGGCACAGCACAGCGTCTTGAGCCATTAGCTTCAGGTCTTCCCACGAGTCAGCTTGGGTAATGATGTCGCATCCGACTGCCGCGGCATAGTAGCCGCCTTCCTCAGCTTCGTGGACTTCAAAAACTATTTCGTTTGGCATAGTCAAACATCCTCCATTTGCCGGTTATAGCAACATTGGAGAGTACGATGTCAGGAACTTCTGGGCAAGCCTGCCGAGGGCCGGGGATAGGGCAAGCGCGAAAGAAGTCTTGACGCAAGGGGATCGGTGGCCGACGTTGGAATTTTGCCGTCCCTTTCAAGACGAGGTCCCATGCTGATTGCACACCCCAAAGGACACTATCGCTTTCTCCAAGGCATTGACCCCTATTCCTGTGGCGTCGTGGCCGAGCCGGGCTGGGAGCTCGTCCGCGTTGCGCTCGCCGAGCCGCTGCCTTGGCGAGAGGGCTTTGAGCGCGTGGATGCGCATCTAGCGGCGGAAGGCTGCGACCGCATCGCGCTCTGCGCCATGGAGCTGCGCTCGCCCGCGCCCTTTACCATGCAGGGGTTCATCGACTTCAACCGCGAGTACTGCGCCGTCCTGCGGGCGTGGGGTTTGTACGCAGGCGAGCTCAATCCGGTGGCCCGCACCAACGTCGCGCCGGTGTGCGATCCGCCGCCGGTGCCTTCGCTGTATGCCTTTTCCTATGCGGTTCCCAACGACCGAATTGAGCGCAAAACCCTGATCGTGGCCGGTGCCGGCGAGTTGCGGGAGGGCCGCCTCGTAGCCGAGGGGATTATCCGCCCGGGCGACACTTCGCCCGCTGCCATGCGCGAGAAGGCCGCTTATGTGGCGCAGGTCATGGGCGAGCGGCTCGCGGGCCTCGGCGGGACTTGGGACCTGATCGACGCGGTTGACGTGTACACTATCTATCCCCTAGCGGAAATAGTCGCAGAGATTCTCCTGCCGACGATGGCCGCGGCGCGGCGATGCGGCGTCTGTTGGCACTACGCCCGGCCGCCGGTGGTCGATATCGACTTTGAGATGGATCTGCACGGCGTGGTGAGGCAGCAGATCGTCTGATTATTGAAGCCCCTTAGCGCGGGTGAGCGGTCGGGAATAAAAACACCCCCAATGCCTTGCATGAGCAGCGGGGGTATTTTTGTCGGGGCGACGCCATTTTTCGTATATTGAGGTTAAGCTGCCTTTATCTCATACCCATGAGGAGGTCTTTTATGACTGACGCTGCCAATCCCAACCCGACCCCTTCCCCGGCACCCGACGAGATTCACTGGGGCGTGGCCTATCTGCGGGAGGACATTCAGGACGTGCGCCAAGAGTGGCTCATTACCACTATGCTGGCGATGACGGGCATCCTCATCGCCGTGATAAAACTCTAAACGCGGCCTCCCGGCTCGCCTTCGCCGCCCACGCGCACGAAGACGAGCCGCTTTTTAAGGCCGCCAGTGCAAACATCGCATCTGCCAATCCACGCCAGCCCCGCACAAAGCCGCCGCGTATCCGTCCGCCGGTTCCAAAGCCACCAACTTCCACCGCCCCCCCTCGTCCGAGCGCAAAAGCGCGGCCTCTGCTCCCAGCGACACCGCAAAGGAGCCGAGGCCAGCGGCTATGCCGTCGCCCCGCGCCTTGACATAGGCTTCCTTGCGCGTCCAGATGTTGTAAAAAGCCGCTCGTCGCTCCGCGGCCGGTAGCTGCGCCAGCACCTCCTGCTCCTCCAGCGAAAAGAAGCGTGCGGCGATTTGCTCGTGCGCGACTTGAGGCCGCATCCACTCCACATCGACGCCGACCTCGCGGTTGCGCGCTATCGCATATAGAGCCAGTTCATGGCTATGGGACACGTTGAAATGCAGCGTCCCCTCCTGCAGAAAGGGCTTGCCGTGCGCGCCGCGCGCAAAAGCCAACGCCCCGGGCGCTTGGCCGAGATAGCGTCCCAAGAGCCGACGCAGCATGGCCCGCGCCACCCCAAAGCGCCGCTGATGGGTGCCGGTCAGCAAGCCGCGCCCCCGCTCGCGCTCGTCTGCGCTCAGACAAGCCGCGAGCGCGGCCACCTCGCCGGCCGCGGCCAATTCGACGCACCAGACGTGGATTTCATCGTCGCTGAGCCGCGGCCAGCTCAACGGGGTTTCCCATGGAATGGTCATACTTGACGCCGCCGTTTATCGCGCTCAAATTACGAATTGCGAATTTGAACAGGTCGCAATTCCCAATTCTCAATTCTCAAAAAGGAGTGCCTCATGGCTGCCTTTTCCAGCAAAGACTATCCCAACTACACGGCCGACGGCAAGTACAAGGTCATCGGCACCCGCCCCATCCGCCACGACGGCGTCGATAAGGTCACCGGGGCTGCCGTGTACGGGGCCGACGTGCGCCTGCCGGGCCTGCTCTACGGCAAGGTCCTCCGCAGCCCGCACCCCCACGCCGAGATCCTCTCGATCGACACCTCCAAGGCCCTCGCGCTCAATGGAGTACGCGCCGTGGCCACGGCCGACGACTTGGTCGAGACCGTAGATAAGCTGTCGCACATTGGCGAAACAACGGTCAATGTGCGCGAGATCGCCAAAAACTCGCTGGCCTCGGGCAAGGTGCTCTATGCGGGCCACGCGGTCGCGGCCGTCTGCGCGGTCAGCCCCCACATCGCCGAAGAGGCCCTCGACCTAATCGACGTCGAATACAAGGTTTTGCCGCCAGTCGTGGATATCCGCGAGGCCATGCGCGACGACGCCCCGCTCCTCGACGAGGAGCGCACCACCCGCGCCCTCGGCGAGGACACCGGCAAGAAGAGCAATATCGCCTCCCACAATCAGCACGCCATGGGCGACCTCGCAGCGGGCTTTGCCGAGGCCGACGTGATCGTGGAAAGCGAATTTCACACGGCCACCATTCACCAAGGCTACATTGAGCCGCACAACACGACCGTCTGGTGGAAGACGGACGGCAGCGTCACCGTGTGGGTGAGCACACAAGGGCCTTTTGAGATCCGCTCGCAGGTCTCGGAAGTCCTCAACGTGCCGGTCTCCAAGGTCAAGGTCATCCCCTGCGAGATCGGCGGCGGCTTCGGCGGCAAGTTCCCCACCTATATGGAGCCAGCCGCGGCCATTATGTCGCACAAAACCGGCCAGCCAGTCAAAATGATCATGAGCCGCAGCGAGGTCTTTCAAGGGACGGGCCCGGCCCCCGGCTCCTATATAAAGGTTAAGATGGGGGCCAAAAACGACGGCACCATCACCGCGGCCCACTGCTACATGGCCTACGAGGCCGGGGCCTATCCCGGCTCGGCCGTGGGGGCCGGGGCGTCGTGCATTCTCGCGCCGTACAACATCGCCAACGTCACCATTGACGCGTACGACGTGGTCGTCAACAAGCCCAAGTCCTCGGCCTACCGCGCCCCCGGGGCACCCAACGCGGCCTTTGCCTCCGAAAGCGTCATCGACGAACTGGCCGAGAAGATCGGCATAGATCCGCTGGAGATGCGCTTAAAGAACGCTTCCAAAGAGGGGACGCGCCGCGCCGACGGCACGGTGTACGGGCAGATCGGCTGCGAGCAAACCGTGCAAGCCGCCAAGGACTCGGACCACTACCACAGCAAGCTCGAAGGCCCCTATCGGGGGCGCGGCGTGGCTGGTGGCTTTTGGTTCAACGGCGGCGGCATGTCTTCGGCCGCCATAGCCGTCAACGACAACGGCACGATCAATCTCACCGAAGGCTCGGTTGACATCGGCGGCACTCGCGCCGCCATGGCCATGATCGTCGCCGAGACCTTGGGGCTGCGGGCCGAGGACATCAATCCCTCCATCCCGGACACCAGCTCAATTGGCTTCACCGGCGGCACCGGCGGCAGCCGCGTGTGCTATGCCACCGGCCACGCCTGCTACAACGCGGCCGAAGACGTCAAGGCCGAGATGTGCCGACGCGCCGCTCGGCAGCTAGAGGTGGCCGAGGACGACATTGAGTTCGAGGACGGCAGCTTTGTCTGCAAATCCGATCCCGCTCAGCGGCTCACCTTTGCCGAGGTCGCCGCCAACCAGGGCAGCACCGGCGGCCCGATCACCGGCAAGGGCACGATCAACGCCGGTGGCCCGGGCAACGCCTTCGCCGTTCACCTCGTCGATGTGGAGGTCGATCCAGACACCGGCAAGGTCGAGATTTTGCGCTACACTGCGGTGCAAGACGTGGGCAAGGCCATTCATCCCTCGTATGTCGAGGGTCAGATCCAAGGCGGGGCCGTGCAGGGCATTGGCTGGGCACTCACCGAGGGCTACTTCTACACGGACGATGGCCAGATGGCCAACCCGACCTTCCTCGACTATCGGATGCCCACCACCTTTGACATTCCCTTGATCGAGACGATTTTGGTCGAAGTGCCCAATCCGGCCAGCCCGCACGGGATCCGCGGCGTCGGCGAAGTGCCCTTGGTGCCGCCGATGGCCGCCATTGCCAACGCCATCTACAACGCCATAGGGTGCCGCTTGGGCGAGTTGCCCATGAGTCCGGACCGGGTCGTCGCCGCCTTGCAGGAGCATCCGCTCGCGGAGGCGGCTGGCTGAGGACCCATTGCAGGGCCGCCCACTCGCGCCCGGCTTCCTCGCGAGAGGAACCGGGCGCTTTTACTTTTCGCAGTGGCTTATATGCAGTGCTCCTGCCGCTGTCTTGGTTCGGCGGAGCGCAGGCGCGTCGTCGCAGCGCGAGCCAACGCCCTTGCGCGGCCGGATTCTGGATTCCCGCGTGCGCGGCAATGTGGGGAGGCGACCGGAAGCCTCTGACGATAAACGCTGCGTAACGTCCGTTGGTTAGGATTATGGCCGAACACATCGCCCCCGACGACTTTATCGACGCGCTGCTCCCGGTCGTCGGCCAGTGCGCCCGCGCCTCCCTGATTTTCTACGGCCAAGTCGCCGACATTGGCAAGGCCGCCGACACGAGCCTCACCGGCCGCAAGGCGCAGGACGCCTCCACGGCCTTTACGGTCCTCGATGCGGCCGTGCAGGACATCCTCCTCGCGGTTGTGCTAAAGCACTTCCCGTTTGTGCGCTGCATCGCCGAGGAGCGCACGCCGCTCAAAAAGCACTTTGCCGGCAATGCCTCGCCCTATGCGGTCATCCTCGACCCCATCGACGGCACCTTGCACTTCAAGCGGGGCGACGCGCCCTATCACATCTCTATAGGGTTGGCCTGCGACGGCCAGATGCTGGCCGCAATTGTCGCACGGCCCTCAGAGGACAAAGTGTTCACGGCCCTCAAGGGCGAAGGGGCTTGCGTGCGCTTCGGCAACAGCCGCCCCCGTCCCTTGCAACTGCCCGGCGAACCGCGCACGAACAAAGCCTTCATTTCCTCCAAGGCGCGCCCCTATCAGGCCCTCGCCCGCCCCGCGCTGGACCCGCGCGAAAGCCCCATTGGCGCGGCATTGGTCCTCACCGAGATCGCCGAGGGTGCGCTATGTGCGTATCTGACGCGCCAAGTCGAAGTCTATGACGTGGGCCCGCCATCGCTGATTGCCGAAGAAGCCGGGGCGCGCTGCTACATTGGGGAGCACCGCCGCCCGGTTTATACTCAGCGCCGCAAATTCGGGCATTTCTTGGCGGCCGCTAACGACGAGATCGCCGAACACCTCTTTGCCATCCTGCGCCGTGTGCGCCGAGGTCAACGACTATGAGCTACGAAATCAAAGACGTCCTGCCGGTCGTCCACATGCCGTACACCGACGACCAAGCCATTGATTACGCCGTATTGGAAAACGAGGTCGATTACCTCTTCGAGACAGGGGCACACGGGTTTTGCCTCGCCTTGGTATCCGACCTGTTGCGCCTGACGGCTGCCGAGCGGCTGGCGCTTCCGGCCCGGCTAGTGGAGTTCGCCCGCGGGCGCGGGCCGGTCATCATCGGCGTTGGGGCCGAGGGCACGGCCCAGGCCCGGCTCTACGCTCGCGCTGCCGAAGACAGCGGTGCCGCGGCCGTCATGGCCATTCCGCCGATTTCCCGCGCCTTGGGCGAGAGCGAGTTGCGCGCCTATTTTGCCGCCCTGCTCGCCGAGGTCTCCATCCCGGTCATGATCCAAGACGCCAGCTCGTATATCGGCAACCCCATGAGCATTGAATTCCAAGCGTCGCTCTTTTGCGACTACGGCGACCGCATCCTCTTCAAACCCGAGGCCACTCCCTTAGGGCCTTGCATCTCGGCCCTGCGCGAGCACACCGCCGGCCGGGCCGGCATATTTGAAGGCAGCGGCGGCTTGCTATTGATCGACTCCTTCCGCCGCGGCATTCGCGGGACCATTCCCGGCGTTGAGCTGCTCGACGGCACGGTGGCCCTGTGGCGCGCCCTCGCAGCCGGCCACGAAGCGCGTGCGTACCAGATCTACTTCCCCATCTGCGCCCTGTGTACTTTGCAGATCCAAGGAGGCTTGGACGGCTTCATCGTGGTCGAGCGCTACCTAATGCACAAGCGCGGCCTCTTTCCCAACCAAGTCCACCGCGGCCCCCTGAGCTATTTTTTGGACCGGGAAACCTGCGCCGAAATAGACCGTCTGTTCGAGCGGTTGCAGGAAGTGCTGCGGTAGATTTTGGCAGAGAAATAACGTTGCGGAAGGCGAGGTGAGGAGCGATTTTGTACATGAGCATCTAGGCACAGACGGGGTTAGTCGTAAAGCAGCGGATTATAGAAAGAGGAGAACAACAGATGTTTGGCTTAGATATCAAAGTAGCGGAAGAATTTGACGGCGAGGAACATGTAGTAATTTTTCATGGAGACTGCATGGATTTGCTCAAGTCCATCCCAGATAATTCAATCCAGTTAGTTGTTACATCGCCTCCGTACAACATAGGCAAGGAATACGAAAAAAGACTTGATATTGAGACCTACGTAAAACAACAAAGAGAAGTAATAAAGGAATGCGTCCGCATTCTCTCCAACTCTGGCAGTATCTGTTGGCAAGTGGGCAACTACGTAAACAATGGCTCAATTATCCCTCTCGATACCATTCTCTTTCCTATATTTCAAGAGCAAAATCTCGTTATGAGAAATAGGATTGTTTGGCACTTTGAACATGGTCTTCACTGTTCGAGAAGATTTTCCGGGCGTTACGAAACAATAAATTGGTTTACAAAAAAAACAAAAAATTACGTCTTTAATCTCGACCCTGTACGGGTTCCACAGAAATACCCGGCAAAGAAGTATTTTAGAGGCCCCAAAGCTGGACAGTACTCTTGTAATCCATTGGGAAAGAATCCGGGCGACATTTGGGACGTGCCAAATGTTAAAAGCAATCACGTAGAAAAAACCCAACATCCTTGCCAGTATCCAGTTGAATTGATTGAGCGCCTTGTTTTATCAATGACTAATGAGAATGACTGGGTATTCGATCCGTTCCTTGGGACAGGCACCTCCATTATTGCAGCTATAAAAAACGGTCGCCGAGGTGTTGGAGCAGAGACAGAAGATAAGTACGTCAAGATCGCCCGCGATAGGGTGCAAAGCGCAATAAACGGAACGTTAAAAACAAGACCAATGAATAAACCTAAATACGATCCTGCGGCAAAAAAGAATAAATTAGCCGTGTCGCCTTGGGACCAGAAAGAGAGAAAATCCGATCAGTTGACTTTAATAAAAAAAGAAAAGAGGAGCCGCCGTGAAGATAATTGAGAAGTACTCTCATCTAAACGGACTTGAATATCTACTCGTTCATCACCCTGACCTTTGGAAAGAAATAGAGGAGGTCGTTGAGCAAGTGATGTGCCAACGGTTCCTCTGGTCATCATAGGCATAGAGGAGTGAGGAGAAACTGACGTGCCGTATATCAATTACACTCCTAGCGAGATCGAATTGCAGGGCGAAGCTATTTATGGGCGACAGATACGTGACAAAGTTGAGTTTGCGCACAAAGGCAAGTTTTTAGTTATCGATATCGAAACAGGTGAATACGAAATTGACGCCGACGATTTGGTAGCTACGAAACGCCTGCTTGTCAAGTATCCCAACGCCGTCGTCTATGGTTTGCGGATCGGATTTCCAACTGCCTATCGAATAGGCGCATACTTTTCGGTGGAGACGCGATGATCAACGGAAAAGTTACGGCCAATAGAGAAGCTGTCATCGAATTAGATGTTATTGGATCAAACCAAAAAAGAGAAAAAATTGAGGCAGTGATAGACACAGGCTTTGATGGCTACCTGACGTTACCGAGCAACTTGAGCAGTCGCCTTGAACTCCAATTAGCTGGAAATCGCCGTGCAACTCTCGGAGATGGAAATGTAGTAGTACTGGATGCGTGTTTTGCAAAAACATTATGGCATGGACAAGAACGCGAAGTACTCGTTCTGCAATCCGGTAGTGTACCTTTGGTTGGTATGTCTTTACTTTACGGAAATCGACTGATATTGGATGTCATCAACGACGGCGATGTCGCCATTGAGCCTCTACCATAAATCGAGAATCCAACTGCCCATGCTCGACTCAAAGCGCATGCGGGCGGTACAAAGCCCGGTGATTCCGCATGTGGCCGCCCTCATCCGCGACAACCCGGGCACCATTTCCCTCGGCCAAGGCGTCGTCCACTACCCGCCGCCACCGCAGGCCATGCAGGCGCTTGCCCGCTTCGGCGGCGCGATTGCCGAACACCACTATCAAGCCGCCCGCGGCCTGCCCGAACTCAGGGACGAACTGCGCCAAAAACTCGCGTCCGAGAATCAAATTGAGGTGACCAACGACCAAGTCCTGATGGTCACGGCCGGCTCCAACATGGGCTTTTACCACGCTGTGCTCGCCGTTGCCGACCCGGGCGATGAAATCGTCGTGATGTCGCCCTTTTACTTCAACCACGAAATGGCCGTGGCCATGGCCAATTGCCGGGCCGTGCTCGTGGCTACAGACGATGCCTATCAGCTCAACCTCGACGCGATTGAGGCCGCGATCACGGGGCGCACCCGCGCCATTGTCACCATCTCGCCCAACAACCCAACGGGCGCGGTCTATCGGCCCGCGGACGTGGCCGCGGTCAATCGGCTCTGCCGCGAGCGGGGTCTCTACCACTTTGCCGACGAGGCGTACGAGTACTTCACCTATGGCGCGGCCCGGCACTTTTCGCCCGGCTCACTGCCCGAAAGCGCCGCGCACACCATCTCGCTCTTTTCCTTTTCTAAGGCATACGGCCTCGCCAGTTGGCGAGTCGGCTACCTCGTGGCCCCGCGGCACCTGCTAGGCGCACTAGAAAAGATCCAAGACACTGTGCTCATCTGCCCGCCGGTCATTTCGCAACGCGCCGCGCTCGGCGCACTCGCAGCCGGAGCCGCGTACTGCAAGGAGCATCTAGCGGGTATGGATGCGGTGCGCCGGCTCTGCCTAGAGCGGCTCGGCGCACTTGGCGAGCGAGTGCAAGTGCCTGCGGCCGAAGGAGCTTTTTATTTATTAGCGCGTCTGCAAACCGATCTCGACGCCATGGACGTGGTCGCTCGCTTGGTGCGGGAACACAAGGTCGCGGTCATCCCCGGCAATGCCTTCGGACTGAGCGCGGACTGCTATTTGCGCGTGGCCTACGGTGCCCTGCGCCAAGAGGACGTGGCCGAGGGCATGGATCGCCTCGTCGGGGGCTTGGAGCAAATTCTCTGCGCTTGACATGGTGGATTATTTAGGCGTATGTTTCAACTAACAGAGAGCGACCTGAATCTGCGTGAAGAATACCCCAGGGGAAGTTCTCCACTTCTCTGCGATGTGGAACTTCGACAAACATTGTATTCGGTATTCTGGCGGGTTGGTCGCTCTTCTTTTTTTCTTCTGCTCGCCCTCCTGCTCCTGCCAGCGGCCCTTTGTGCCCAACCCCTCGCCATGGCCCCAGATGCGCTCGACTTGGGCGTAGTCGGCGTCGGCGCGGAGGCACGGGCGTCCATTTCCCTCGAAAATCTGCAAGACGACGCGCTCGAAGTGATCGTCGGCATTAGCGGAGCCGGTTTTGGCACGGCAGCGGATACCCTGCGCTTGGAGGGCAAGGGCGTCAGCCGCGTCGAAGTGCGCTTCAAGGCCGCCGCGGCCGGGGAGTATGCGGGCGAACTGATCTTGCAGGTAGCCGCGTTGTTCAAAGACCAGCGCCTAATCGTGCCGCTCCAAGCGGTAGCCGTCGTTCCGACCTTGGTACTGTTGCCGGCCGAAGGGCTGGATTTTGGCGCAGTGCCCGTCGGGCAAGTGGCGACAGCAGCCGTTATCGTCAAAAACACCGGCCCCGCGTCCGTGGCGGGCGGGCGGATGGCCGTTGCTGATCCACAGGGTCCCTTTAGGATTGAGGGCGACGCTGGCCCTTGGCCCGCCCCCGGCCGTGAAACGCGGATAGACGTTACTTTCGCGCCGATGCGCGGGGGGCTGGTTGCGACTGAGTTCGTGGTCACCGCGCCCGACTTTGGGGCTTGGTCCATTCCCCTGCGGGGGAGCGGTCTGGTGCCGCAAGCGGCCTTTTCGCCTCTCCCGCAAGTGGGCCTCAACTTTGGTGCTGTCGAGGTGGGCCAGCGCCTAACGCGCCGCGTGACCGTCCTCAATCAGGGCCAGGCCGAGCTGCACATTGAAAGCACCGCCGTCGAGGGTGCGGCCTTTGTCCTCGGGGCCGGGGACTCGTCGGCCACCATTGCGCCCGAGGGGCGGCTCAACCTGAGCGCGGCGTTTGTGCCGCAGAGCGAAGGCGACCAAAGCGGCGTCCTGCGCCTGCACACCAGCGATCCGCAAGCGGCTGTGGTCGCCATCCCCCTCGCGGGTCGCGGCCAAATCAGCCCGCCGCGCATCGAGGTTCTCAATAGCGACATTGATTTCGGCAGCGTGCCCATCGGTCAGACCGCGCCCGGCCATTTGCTATTGTGGAACAGGGGCGGCCGGCCGGGCGTGGTGGAGCTCGCCTTGGCCGCGGACGAGGGCGTTGAATTTGCCCTCGAACAGCACTCAGTCCTCGTCCAGCCTAGGGCCAGTGCCCAAGTAGCGCTGAGTTTCTCGCCCAAGGAAGCCGGTGCCCGCCGAGCCACTCTCCGCGTCAAGGCCGAAGCCGCGCACCAAACCGTGCGCTTGCAAGGCGTAGGCCAGTTTTTCGCCCTCAGCCCGGCGACCGTTGACTTCGGTCGAGTCGCGGTCGGCGAAAGCAGCAGCCAAGTCGTCGAAATAGCCAATGTGGGCAACGCCGATTTTGAAATTCACCAACTTCGCTCGACGAGTGCCGAGTTCACCGCCCACGCCCCAATTGACGCCGACAACAAGTTCCTGTTGCCGGCCCACAGCCAGCGCACCTTGCCCCTGCACGTGGCCTTCAGCCCGTCAGTTCGCGGCGCGATTTCCGGGACCTTGCGCTTGGACGGCTTGGGCGCGAATGAGCTGACCACGCTCGACATCCTGCTCAAGGGCAACGGCGTGGCCGCCGAAATCGAGCTGAATCCGGCGGGCGTCGTCGATTTTGGCTACGTGATCTTAGGGGAGCAGGCGGAAAGGACCTTTGTGGCCACCAACGTCGGCGATACCGTGCTGCAAGTGGAGGCCCACCCCCAAAGCAAGGAGGCCCACGTTGCGCCGGCGCAATTCGCACTAGCCCCGGGCGAATCTGCGCGCCTCAAGCTCTTTTTTGTACCCGATGCCTTGGGCGAGCGCCGAGGGCGCGTTTTGTTGGTCAGCAACGACGTCAAGGACCGCGCCCGTCCGCTCGAATACAAGGGGCACGGAGTGCTGGCAGACATCGACTTGGCGCAGATTGTCGAGGTCTTGGTTGCGCACGGCGAGCAGACCCAGCCCTTGGCCGTCGGCTGGAACAATGCCCCGGTCGTGCAACAAGACGGCACCAAAGTGGATGTGGCCTTTGCGATTCCCGACTCCCTGCGGCAGGCACTCATTGGTCGCGAGCTAGTCGTCGAGTGGACCCGGCTCGACGAAAACTACGACCCCAAGGGCAGCACCCATCAGAAGAAGGTCAAAATCTACGAGTCGAGCGCCGGGCGCGTCCTAGCCGAGGATCTCAACTTGCGGCTGTCGGAAGCAGACAATCGCCGAGTGCGGCTCAAAATCACGACCCATAGCTACCCGGGTGCCCCGCCGCAGAGCGTGTCCCAGCTTTTGCAAGCCGGGGGCTGGAAGTGGGAATTTGAGGCCAAGCCGCTGGTTTCCTTTTTGACGATCCGCCCCGGGCGCGATTATACCGATGCCGACGGCAACGCGGTCCGAGGCGAAACCGAGCGCCTGATTGGCCTGCCCGGATTGGCCTTTGCCGGCTGGCACAACGTGGATAATCCGTCGATTTCCGGCGTCCATTTCACCGCCATCGGCAATGTCCTCGAAGCCCTTTCGACCGAAAACTCGCTGGCCATTTCTCTGGGCGTGGCCATTTCCTTTTACAAGGATCAGTTTCTCTTCGGCTTTGGCTGGGACATTTACGACAACCGACCCCGAGCCAAGAAGAAAGGCTCGCAGAACTACATTATGACCTTTAAGTACTCGGGGTTGTTCAAGTGAGCAGGCGGCGGTACACCATGGCCGCTGCACACAAGTCCTGCGCTCCCATTCCCGTCAGATAGACCGCGCTCGGCGCGGCCGCGCCAATCCGCCCGCAGGCGGCGGCGCCGATGTCCAGTACCGCGCCCGCGGCGTTCCGCGCCAAGGCGATCTGCTCGGCCCGGCCCTGCTCGGCCGCAAAGCGAAACTCCCCGGATTGCTGGGCTTGGGCGAGCACATCGACGACCACGGTGCGCTCGCAGAGCACTTCCGGCGCGAGCTGGCGCGTGCGACTATCCCCGGCCATGACCGCGAGGTAGGGGACCTCGGCCAGTGCGGCCGCACTTAAAATGGGCTGCGGCGTCGGCACCGCCGTCAGCACGGCGTCCGCGCCGGCCAGACACGCCTCTAGCGACGTCGCCATCCGCAGGTGCGCTCGCAGGTCTGGCCCAACCGCTTTGGCAAACGCCGCCCGGTTCGCCGCCCGGCGACTCGTGCAGGCAATCTCCGCCAAGTCAAAGAGCGCGTCGCAGGACAGGGCCAAGCTCCGCGCAATCCGGCCGGTTCCCAAAATAGCGACGCGCTCGATGGCTGCGCCCGCTAGGTAGTGGAGACCCAGCGCCCCGGCCGCGCCAGTGCGCCGGTCGGTGATGTGCCCGGCCTCTAGCCGCCACGCCCGGCCCTGTTGCAGATCTTCAAACGCAATATACGCCGCCCGCTTGGCCAACCGCCCGGTCGCCACGTCTGAAAACTCTTCGATGACCTTTCGCGCGCGAAATTTCCCCGGCCATTCGGCCGGCATGTCCAAGCGAAAGTAGTCGAGTGCCCCGCGCTTTTGAACGGATTCGGTGCGCGGCGGATTGTCGATGATCCCCGCGCCGTACTGCTCAAACGCCTCGTGACAGGCGGCGAGGAAATCAGCCGTGGAGAAGCGATGGGCAAAGGTTTCTTCGCGCAATAAATCCACATCTCATCCTTTGTTTGCTTGACGTAACTTGCCGTTTTCTATTCATTTAATAACGTTGGAGCGATGGAACGAGAAAACCCCAACGTGCAGGAGCTAATTTTGTGGGGGCTGGCTGTCGTGGCCATAGCCCTTCTCCTGAAGGCGGCCTTCTGGCCGCATTCTGCTGCACCCGAGCCAACGCCCCAGCGGGAAGTCCCCAAGCCGGAAACCACTCCCCAGCTCAGCCCCATTCGGGTCGAAATCCTCAATGGCGGAGGCGAACCGCAGATCGCTGCCCGCCTGCGCAAAAAGGCACGCGCCCTCGGGCTAGACGTGATTCACGAAGGCAATGCGCCCAGCTTCAACTACCTACACACCCTCGTCGTCGATTTGGACGGCGATATCGAGCAAGCCAGACAAGTGGCAGATGTCTTGGGAATACCCCATTTTATCCAGCAGAAGAAGGAAGACCAGTTTAGCTTGGCGAGCGTCTCGATTGTCATCGGGCGCGACTATCGCCGCATCGGCCTGCTCAACCCGGCCAAGTAACACCGCGAGAAAGCGTCCATGAGACAAGAGCCGCACATTGCCCGCGTGGTAGAAACTTTACAAGATAAAAAGGCCCTCGCAATAACCTTGCTGGACCTGCGCGACGTCACCGATACCTGCGACTACTTCCTGCTCTGTACAGGCACCTCTGAACAGCACATTCGCAGCCTCGCCGACGAAGTGCGGGACCAACTCGCCGAGATGGGAGAAAAGCCTTGGCACATTGAGGGCGCGGATACGCAGCGCTGGGTGCTGATAGATTACGTCGATTTTGTCGTCCACATCTTTCGCGCGGAGGTGCGCGATTTCTACGCCCTAGAGAGGCTGTGGGGCGACGCTGTGCGCACGGACTTCGCCGATGGGGACGCGCCCGAGGAAGCCGCAGAAACGCCCTTTGAATTTTCGACCTTCTAATGCCGATGCAAACGCTCAGATGGCAGGACAATGCCCTAGTCCTGCTCGACCAGACCCGCTTGCCCGAGGAGCTGGTGTACGCGGCCTATAGCCGCGTCGAGGCCATTGCCCGAGCTATTGAAGGACTGGTGGTGCGCGGCGCACCGGCCATTGGCTTGGCGGCTGCGTACGGGGTCGTGGTGGGGGCGTACGCAGCAGTTGATTGCGCCCCCGCGGCCTTTTGCCGCCGCGTGGAAGCGGCCAGCGCCCGCCTCGCCCGCACCCGGCCCACCGCGGTCAATCTGTTCTGGGCCTTGAAAAAGATGCAGGAGGTGTTAGCGGCGAATCAGGGCCGCGACAACTGCGCCATCTGCGATGCCCTACTAGCGGCCGCGCACCGCCTCTTTGAGGAAGACCGCCAAATCTGCCGCCAGATCGGCACCCACGGCGCGGCACTCCTGCGCGATGGCAGCCAAGTCATCACCCACTGCAATGCCGGCGGCTTGGCCACGGCCGACTACGGCACGGCCTTGGGGGTCGTCTACGCGGCCCAAGAGGCGGGTAAGAAAGTGGCCGTGTTTGCCGACGAAACCCGCCCCTTGCTGCAAGGCTCGCGGCTGACGGCGTGGGAGCTGATGCAGAGCGGCATCGACGTCAAGGTCATCTGCGACAATGCAGCCGCGGTCGTGCTGCGGAATGAGGCGATTGACTGCTGCATAGTGGGTGCTGACCGCATCGCCAAAAACGGCGACGTGGCCAACAAAATAGGCACCTACGGGCTGGCCATCCTCGCCCGCGAGCACGGCGTACCCTTCTACGTGGCCGCCCCGGTCTCGACCCTCGACATGGCCTTGGCCTCGGGCGCGGAAATCCCCATTGAAAAGCGCGACCCAGCCGAGGTGCGCCAAGGCATGGGCAAGCCCACGGCCCCGGACGCAGTGCCGGTTTACAACCCGGCCTTTGACGTCACGCCTTGCGACTTGGTGTCGGCGATCATCTCGGAAAAGGGCGTCGCCCGCGCTCCGTACGAACCCGCCTTGTGCGCTTGGGTCGAGCCATGAGAACCTACTTGATCCTCCTCTTGCTGGCCCTGCTCGGCACGGCCCACTGCGCGAGCGCGCCGCGCTGGCGCTCTGACTCGGACGACGCCGCGCCCGTCAGCCGCGAGGAGTTCGACCCGAGCACCCTCGGCGAAGACCCTTTGCTCATTGAGCCGGTTCAACGCGAGGGCCGCGACCAAGCTCAAACCCCAGCGGAGCCGGCCGCCCCCGTGCAAGACCGCGCTGCGGTAGCGAGTGCTGCGGCCTATCGCCTCCAGCTACTGGCCCTGAGTAACGAAGCTAGGGCCCGCCAGCTCCGCGTCGAACTAGAACGCACACTCGGCGTGAGGGTCTATCTAGTGGCCCGCAACGAGCACTCGGTGCTGCAAGCTGGCCAATACGCGACCCGCGCCGAAGCCGCGGCCCTCAAAGAGCAGGTCGCCGCTCTCGGCCCGGACTACGCCGACGCCTATGTCGTCAAGGTCCCGGCTAGCGCGGAGCCTACCGAGGCCGCGGCCGAACAGGTGAGCACCGTTGGCTGGCGGGTGCTAATCGCCCAGTTCTTGGACCACGACGAGGCCAGCCGCCTCGCGGAAGAGGCAAAAAAACGCCTGCAGCGCGAAGATATCAACGTGACCTTTAAGGCCCCCCCTTGGCATAAGATCGAAGTCGGCAACTACCGCACCGAGGCGCAAGCCCAAGCCGCGGCCGAACAAATCGGGAAGTACTACCCCAACGCCCTCAAGATCCGCTCCCAGATCTTCATTTCGCAGGAGGACTGACGCGCCATGCGCTTGTATTGCTGTATCATCGCCTTGCTGCTCATGGCCTGTGCCCATGGCAAAAGCACCGGACCTTTGGTCTTCGACGAGGCGGGCCCGGGCCCGTCTGCGGACCTGTCTGCGGACCCGCCGCCAGATACGGCCGACCTACGCGCCGTTCGTTGGCACTTGCTCCTCGCTATCGAGAGCCACGCGCTCGGGCAGACCCAACGGGCGCAAGAGGCCCTCGACGCGGCCATCGGCATTTTAGCCGACCTCGACGAGCACGACGCGCTCGTGGATACTGTGCAGGCCGCAACGCTCGGCCTAGCTATTGAACGGGCGTACCTCGACCTGTTGCCGCACTTGGAGCGCTTGCCCGCCGACAGCCACTTGAACCTGCTGCTCGAAGGGCTAGCCGAGGAAAAAGTCGAGCACCTGCTGGCAGATGCCGAGCCTTTGGTCCGCATCCGCCAGCTCGGCCGCCGCTGCGACATGCCCATTGACGCCAACGATCGCGTCGTCGCCAGCCTCCACTTCTTCCAGACGCGGGGTCGCAAGACCTTTGCCACTTGGTTGCAGCGCGCCGGGCGCTACCGCACACTGATCGTCGATATCCTCCGGCGCGAGGGGATGCCCAGCGATCTTTTTTATTTAGCAGTCATCGAGAGCGGCCTCAATCCAAGGGCCTATTCGCGGGCGCGGGCCGTGGGGTTGTGGCAGTTTATGGCGCATACCGGCCGCATGATGGGCCTCGAGCGCACCCATTGGATCGACGAGCGGCGCGACCCGATCAAGGCGACCGTTGCTGCTGCCCGATACCTAAAAGACCACCTCTTAGCAGAGTTCGGCGACTGGCGCTTAGCTTTGGCCGCGTACAACGCCGGGCCAGGACGAGTCCGCCGGGCCATCGCCCGCGCCGACACCAACGACTACTGGCAGCTCGATCTGCCCCGCGAAACGAAAAACTACGTGCCGCTCTTCATGGCCGCGGCCGTTATAGCCAAGGATCCACAACTTTTTGGTTTTGAGCCCCAAGCCGAAGAGCCAGCCTTTACATACGAGGAAGTCGTCCTGCCCGCAGACTGGCCGTATGTCGATCTGAAAGCGGCGGCTCAGCTCTTGGGCATCGAACGCCAAGTATTGCACGACCTCAACCCCGAGTTGCGCCAAGACATGACACCGCCGGGATCTCCGTCTTATGTTTTGAGGGTGCCGCGGGGTAAGAAGCAACTCTTGCTCGACCAGTACGCTAGCCTGCCGGCCCCACAGAAGGCGGCGGTCCATCGGTATCAGGTGCAACGCGGCGATACAATCTCTGGTATCGCCCAAGCCTTTGGCGTCTCCACGCAGGTCATTGCCGCGGCCAATAGCTTGAGAAACCCCCACCTCATCCGGCCGCGGCAGATGCTCTATATCCCGATCCCGTTCGCCCCAAAGGCCAAGCAAGCGCGTAGCAGCCGGGGGACCTATACCGTCCAGCCGAACGATGTACTCGGCCGCATCGCTTCCCAGCACGGGGTGAGGCTGCGCGACTTGATGAAATGGAACGGCCTCAAAACCACGCTGATCAAACCCGGTCAGGAATTGGTGGTGCGACGACAGCCTATCCCCGGCGCGACCTACACCGTGCAGCCGGGCGATACGCTGTGGGAGTTGGCCCGACACTTCTCGGTTAGTGTCAACGATTTGAAAGTGTGGAACGGCCTCAAAACCGAGCGGATCAAACCCGGTCAACAGCTAATCGTGGCCAACGCGCAAGCATACACCGTGGTCACGGGCGATACCCTGCACAGCATCGCCCGCAAATTCGGCCTCGCCCCCGGCGACATTGCCCGCCAGAACAACATCGGCCTCTCGGAGACGCTGCTGGCGGGTACGACCTTGCAAATCCCGCGGTGACATGAATGCGGTCCGCCATATCCTCTTGCTGGCACTGGCCTTCACCCTGCAAACCACTTGGGTTGATTCCCTAGAGGTATGGTCGAGCAAACCCGATCTATTGATCGTGATATTGACCCTCGTCGCGCTGCGCAGCGGGCCGATTGTCGGGACCTGTATGGGGCTGGGAGTCGGCATCCTTCAAGACATATACCTGCCCGCGTACCTCGGAGTCAACGCGCTCGCCAAGTCGCTCATCGGCGCAGGCCTCGGCTACTGCCACGCCCGCATGGTCGCCGACAGCATCCAAGTCCAGACCGGGCTGGTTTTTCTCGCCGTGATCGTCCATGATCTCATCTACTACGTGGGTGCGAGGGCCGATTTGCCCCTTGAGGTGAGCATCTTGGTGGGCCGCGCCGCGTACACGAGCCTGATCAGTGCGGTTTTCTTCGCCGGCTTGGCCCTCAAGCGCCATCTCTTCCCCGCTTGATCATGGAATACCAAGTACAACAAGATCAGCGCCCACCCCTCATCAGCCTCCTCGCACCCGTCGTCTTGCTGTTCGCGGTTTTGGTCTTGCGTCTGTTCTATTTGCAGGTCATCACCTCGGCCGATTACGCCCGCGAGTCCGAGGAAAACCGCATTGCTCAGCGGCGCGTCAAGGCCCCGCGCGGGCTGATCTACGATCGCGATGGCCACATCTTGGCTCGCACCCGGCCGTTTTACACCGTCTCATTGGAGCGCACCACGCGCAAGGATTTCGACGCGGCCACCGCGGCGTTTACAGAGGCTGTCGGCGACCTAGAACTAGACGGCGAATACAGCCGCAAATACCGCACCATCCGCCTCAAGCGCGATGTTGATTTCCGCACGGTGTCGATCGTAGAGGAGCAGCTCAGGGCCGCTTGGCCCCTGCTCGATATTGAAATCGAGACCCAGCGCTACTATCCCCACGGCCCGGTGGCCGCCCATCTGCTCGGCTATCTCGGCATGATCCGCGACCAAGATCTACAGGGCAAAAACGATAACGCCTACGTGCTTGGCGACTTTATCGGCAAGACCGGAATCGAGAAGATGTACGAAAATAGCCTGCGCGGTCGCGACGGCATGGTGTACGTCGAAATTGACGCAGTCGGGCGCACGGGCCGGGGGTTTCCCGAGCGCGACCTGCTCCCCGTACCCGGCGAGCCCCTGCATCTGACTGTTGACTTGGAGGTACAACTCGCGGCTGAGCGCGCCCTGCCCGATAGCTTGGCCGGGTCGCTCGTCGCGCTCGACCCGCGCACCGGGGCCGTGCTGGCCTTGGTCAGCAAGCCGACCTTTGACCCCAACATTTTCGTGTCGTTCCAAGCCCAAAAGGAGCGGCGGCGAGTGTTGCAGAGCGAGACCATGCTGCTCAACCGCGCCTTGCACGGGCGTTATCCACCTGGCTCAACGCTCAAGATGGTCAGTGCCATAGCCGCGCTCGAAACGGGCGTCACCGATACGCTGAGCCTGTTTGAGCCTTGCTATGGTTCGCTGACCGTGGGCAGGAGCAGGTTCCGCTGCCACAAGCGCGAGGGCCACGGCGGCTTGACCCTCTTAGGGGCGATCGAGACCTCCTGTAATGTTTACTTCTACCATTTGGCCCGGTTGCTGAGCATTGAAAGGTGGCACGAGTACGCGGCCAAACTCGGCTTCGGCCAGCCGACCGGGGTCGTCCATCCCGGGGAAGCGGCCGGCCTCCTGCCCTCGCGCCAGTACTACGAGGAGCGCGGCGGCTGGTCCTTCGGTCACCTGCTCAACCTCTCCATTGGCCAAGGGGCCGTACTGGTCACGCCCATTCAGATGGCCCGCTACGTGGCCGCCATTGCCAACGGTGGCTACTTGGTCACTCCATACATCAGCGGCGCTCCACCCCCCCGCCAACGCATTGACGGCATTTCGCCGCAGACCGTCGACATCGTGAGAAAGGCCATGCTGCGGGTGGTGGCCAACAACACCGGCACCGGCCGGCGAGCGCGGGTTGCCGGCGTCGCAATTGCGGCCAAGACTGGTACCGCGCAAGTGCCCAACCGAGACGACGACGCTTGGATGGTGGCCTTTGCTCCGTACGAGGATCCCGCCATTGCCATAGCGGCCGTGGTCGAAGGGGGCGGCAGCGGTGGGATGCGAGTTGGCCCGGTCGTGCGCGAGGTCGTCAAAGCCTTCTGTATCCAAGAGGGGATCATTGCTCCAGCAGACACGCTCTTAGCTAACCACGGAACGCTTTAGCTCATGCGCCTCCTCCGCCAACTCGACTTCCCGCTCCTAATTGCAACGTTGGCGACCGTACTAATCGGCATCATCGCGATCTATAGTGCTACGTATCACAACGATTCTACCGCAGTGCAGAACGCCTGGAGTAAGCAGGTCCAATTCGCGATCTTGGCCTTGGCCTTGGCCTTGGCGGTCGTCTATGTCCCGGAAAAGGTCATTTACAGCGTTGGTTATCTGCTGTACCTGAGCGGCATTGTGAGCCTAATCGCGGTGTTGGCTTGGGGCACGGGCGACGCTACCCGCTGGTTGCGCTTGGGGCCGTTGGTGTTGCAGCCTTCGGAGCTGGCCAAGATCGCGACCATCATCGCCCTAGCGCGCTACCTAAGCGACCGCAGCGTCGAGCGCATCAACTCCTTGGGCGGCTTTCTCGGGGCCTTGTTCCTCATCTTGGTGCCGCTCGCCTTGATTGTGCGCCAGCCCGACTTGGGGACCGCGGTTTCTTTTGGTGCGCCGCTTTTCCCCATGCTCTATTGGGCGGGGATGCGCAAGTTTTTCATCTTCCTCGTCGTTTCGCCGCTCATCAGCGTCATCTGCTCCTTAGATCCACTGTGGCAATGGGGCACTCCGTACGTCTTCGGCATCTTCCTCGTCGGCAGCACCTTCTTGATCCACCATTTTCTGCGCCAACTCTGGCTGACCATTTCCATGGCCTTAATCAACACCTCGGCGGGTTTGCTCACGGTGTACTTTTTAGAGCACTTCCTGCATCCATACCAGAAGGCCCGCATTATGACCTTCTTCAATCCAGAGAGCGATCCGCTCAGATCTGGGTGGAACATCATCCAGTCCAAGATCGCCATTGGCTCTGGAGGGCTGACGGGCAAGGGCTTCCTAGAAGGCACGCAGACCAAGCACCAGTTCCTGCCGGCCGCTCATACTGATTTCATCTTTTCGGTCATCGGGGAGGAGGGGGGGTTTGTCGTGGCCCTGATAGTGCTGGGCTTGTTCTTTTTTCTCATCTATCGGGCACTGCACATCGCCTCCATGGCCAACAATGCCTTTTATAGCCTGACGGCCATCGGCGTGGCCGCGATGCTGACCTTCCACGTGTTCATCAACATTGGCATGACCATCGGCGTCATGCCCATCACCGGCCTGCCGCTGCCCTTTCTCAGCTCGGGAGGCTCCTCGCTGTTGTCCAACCTCCTCGCCATCGGCCTGCTCCTCCACATCGACACCTACCGCCACGAGTTTTGAATGCGCGTCGCTAGACAGGCCGTTTGCTGCGCCCTGCTCGGCGCGTTCGTCATCAGCAACCCGCAATGCGGTACCTATCGAGCCGGACACGCCCAGCTAGCGCACACCTATCTGCGCGACGGCCTCTATGGCCAAGCCCTCGCCGAAACCCGGCGCGCCATCCGCCAAGACGGGCCGGACGACCGCGTACTCCTCATCGCCGCCCTCGCCCGGCTGGGCCTAGACGAAGTGGATGCCGCACTAGAACTGATCGGCCAAGCCATTGCCTTGGCACCGGACAACGACGACCTGTACCGGGCCCTGCGCGACATTTGCCAAAGAGAACAGCGCTTCGCCCAAACCGAAAAGCTCCTCGCGCACCTGCGCGCAGACCACGGGCAGAGCGCGTCCCTGTGGGCGACCGAGGGCTGGCTCTACGCCCATCAGGAGCGGCCCGATGCCGCCGTAGAAGCACTGCGCCAAGCCATCCAACTCGACGGGCACCACCTCTTCGCCCACATTGAACTCGGCCGCCTCTTAATTGCCGAGGGACGACTCGCCGCGGCCGAAACCGCGCTCGCCGCGGCCGTACACATGCAACCCGATAACCCCCAGCTCGTCCTCGCCTTGGGGGATTGCCAGCTCCGCCAAGGGCTTGCTGAGCGGGCCGCCCACACTTTTGCCCAAGCACTGGAGGCCGGGGTCATCAGTGCAGTTGACATCGCCCGCACCTACTACGAGCGCGAGCGGCCCGACCGCGCCATTGAATACTACGAGCGCGCCTTGGCCGGTGCTCCAGACGATCCGCTGATCCTCAATAACTTGGCTTGGACCTATGCAGAAGAGGGCCTGCGCCTTAGCTATGCCCTGAATCTGTCGATGCGCGCGGTCAAGCTCGACGCAGAAAGCTCGGTCTATTTGGACACCTATGCGGAATTGCTGCACCTGTTGGGGCGGCACGCCCACGCGGTGGCCATTATGCGCCAAGCCCTCGCGCTCGAGCCGACCGACGGCGAGCACCGGGCCTATCTCGAAGGCCAGATGGCGAAATTCCGCCGTGCGCTCGCCGCACACCTGTGAGTTAGGTTCGGTAGTGTTGGTAGTCGATATCGAGGTGTTCTAGCTTTGCGTACAGGCTTTTGCGCGACAAACCCACGTCTTCGGCCACTTGCGAAATCACCCCGCGGTGCCGGTGCAAGGCGTCGCAGAGGAAGTGCCGCTCAAACGAGTTCCGCGCTTCCCTAAAACCGCGCTCGCTCAGGTCGGGCTCTTCTTCGTCCTTCCAGTGGACGATCTCTTCGGGCACGTCTTCCTCCCGCAACAAGCTGTCGCTCGCGAGGAGGACCATGCGCTCGAGCGCGTTTTCCAACTGCCGCACATTGCCCGGCCACGGATAGGCCAAGAAGTGGTTTAAGGCCGCGGCGTCGAGCCCGAGAATTTTGCACCCGTTTTGCGCCGCCAGCCGGCGGATGAAGTATTCGATCAACAGGGGAATGTCTCCTTTGCGCTGGCGCAGCGGCGGCAGCTTCAGCGGCACGACATTGAGCCGGTAGAAGAGGTCTTCGCGGAAGGCTCCTTTGCGGATCTCCTCTCGCAAATCGACGTTAGTAGCGGCGATGACCCGCACATCCACCTGCAAGGTCTCCGCGCCCCCGACGCGCTCGAACTCGCGCTCTTGCAAAACGCGCAACAGGCGCAGTTGCACGCGCATATCGGCCGCGCCAATCTCGTCGAGAAACAAGGTGCCGCGATCGGCTAGCTCAAAGCGACCTAAGCGCTGGCGGATCGCGCCGGTAAAGGCTCCTTTCTCGTGCCCGAACAGCTCGCTCTCCAACACGCCTTCGGGCAGCGAGGCGCAGTTGAGCCGCACAAACGAGGCCCTGCGCCTTGGGCTGCGCCCGTGCAAGCGCCTCGCCAGTACTTCTTTGCCGGTGCCGCTTTCTCCGGTGAGGAGCACGGTCGCCGGGGACTCGGCGACCCGGTCGGCTTGGGCTAGCAGGCGGCGGACTTGGGCGTTTTGGGTGATAAATTCGGGATGGTCAGTACAGCGGGGGGAGGACGCGCCCATTCGCGTAGCCGCGTCCGAGTTAGCAGACGTACAAGAATACACAGACAACCTCCCTTCCTCATTTGGATATTTAATACAAAAGTGAATATAATATGAGAATGCAAATAGTTGTCAAGAACAACCAATGCGGATGGGGGGATCAGGCCAAGACAGAGGGCCTAGCGGCGCATATCTCGGAAACCAAGCTATTGTAGTTGTTGGCTCCTCTCGATTCTGCGTCGTAGAGCACGACGGGCTGGCTAAAACCCGGGGCCTCGGCCAAGGTGATGTTGCGGCTGATGATCGTCTGATAGACCTTGTCGCCGAAGTGGTTGCGCACTTCTTGAGCCACGCGGCGACAAAGCTGCAAGCGAGCGTCGTACAGGGTGAGTAAAACGCCCTCAATTTCGAGGGTGGGGTTGAGATAGCGCCGCACCACGCGGATGGTATCGCTGAGCTTGCTCACGCCCTCTAAGGCATAGTACTCGCATTGCACCGGGATGAGCACGGAATCGGCCGCGCTCAGCGCGTTGATCGTGAGCAAACCCAAAGACGGCGGGCAATCAATGAGAATAAATTCGTACTGCCCCTTTACCGGATGCAGGGCTTCGGCCAGCCGCTTGTCGCGCCCAACCATGGCGGCCATCTCCACTTCAGCACCCGCGAGGCGGATGTGCCCGGGCACTACGAAGAGGTCCTTTATATAGGTGGGAAAGGTCGCCGAGGAGATGCTGAGCTGGCCTATCAAAACCTCGTAGGTAGAGGCGTAGTCGCTGCCGAGCGCGGCGTCGCAACTACTAGTGGCATTGGCCTGCGGGTCTAAGTCGATGAGGAGGGTGGGGTGCCCGGAAAGGGCCAAACAGGCGGCGAGATTGACGGCCGTGGTGGTCTTGCCCACCCCGCCTTTTTGATTGGCGATAGCGATGATTTTGCCCATGTCGATATTTTGCCCCGTGAAAGTCTGCAAAAAGGCTCAATCAGCTAGATCGGAGCGCACCCAAGCGCAATTCCGTGCTATTTAATGAGCAAAAAATAAAGCGGGCTAACTGATCGCTCCCACAGCAAAAGGGAGCCGCCAAAACTGTACTCAGGGGAGTTGTACAGAAGGCCTTCATCACCGCCTCTTCTTCAATATAAAGCGGTGTAATGGCTCGTCAAGGGATTGTACCGATTTGGTTATAGGCGAATAAAATAAAATTCATAACATTATATAAAATAAGATGTTATAACTTTTCAATAAATGAATTACAACCTCTGTGGCCTGCGGCGGGCGTAGTTCCTTATTATTCTTTTTCCCCTAAGTACACGACACCAATAACTTGTCGTTGATGGGCGATGAGTCCGGGATCGAGGGCGTCCCGCCCTCGACGAGGGTAAGGCCCTACTGTCGTGTACTTAGCTTTTTCCCATAAAATCCAAAAGCAAAAAGCGATGCAAAGCGATTCCACGTTCTCAGAATTAGTTGCTATCATGGCGCGTCTGCGCGGCCCCAATGGCTGCCCTTGGGACCGCCAGCAGACGCACGCCACGCTCAGGCCCTATCTGTTGGAGGAGGCGCACGAGGCCCTCGAAGCCATTGACGCGGAAGACGACGCCGAGCTGTGCAAGGAGCTGGGCGATGTGTTGCTGCAAGTGGTGTTCCACGCCCAGATCGCGGCCGAGGAGGGCCGCTTCGACATTGAGGCGGTCGGCCAAGCCATCGTCGAGAAGCTGATTCGCCGCCATCCCCACGTCTTTGACGATGAGAGTGCGGACGGGGCCGACGAGGTTTTGCGCCGCTGGGAGCAGATCAAAAAGCAGGAGCGCCAAGAGCAAGGGAAAGCCGCGCCTTCACTGCTGGAGGGCATTCCCAAGCAGCTCCCCGCCCTAATGCGCGCCCAGCGGATCCAAGCGCGCGTCGCACAGCAGGGGTTTGATTGGGACGACATTGATGGCGCACTCGACAAGGTCGCAGAGGAATTCGCCGAAGTGCGCGAGGCTTGGGAGACGGGTGGGGCCGCAGCGGTCGAGGAGGAGTTTGGCGACCTGCTCTTCTCGCTGGTCAACGCCAGCCGCTTCCTCAAAGTAGATCCCGAGCAGGCCCTCAGGCGTGCAGTCGCCAAATTCGAGCGCCGCTTCCGCGCCCTAGAGGAGACCGTGCATGCGCGGGGCGAAGAAGTAGCTGCGCTCTCGCTGGCGGCCCTAGACGAGATATGGGACGAGGTGAAAGCGCGCCAACGGGCCGAAGAATAAGGAGGCGACATGGAGCTGGCCCTCGACAGGGTTCCCCTCCGCGTTGACGTGCTCTTTTTCGCCGCGGTCTTGGGCGTTTTGGCACTTTTGCTGTTGGCCGTGCGCACTGCTGCGCAGCGCACCAGCCAATCCGCCGACCGGTGGACGAGGTGGGCGGCGGCTGGAGCGGGGCTCTGGCTGGTATCGACCGGCCTGGCCGCGCTCTCGGGTGCGCTACGCGACTTTTCGCTACCCCTCTTTACAGCCTTGATGATCCTAACGAGCGGCGCGGCCTTTTCGCGGGTGGGGGCCGCGCTGATGGCTGCGGTCGGTCCGGTCGGCCTGATTGGCTTCCAGTTTTTCCGCATGCCGCTGGCTATGTTCCTCCAAGGGATGTACCAAGCCGGGCAGGCGCCGGTGCAGATGACCTACGAGGGGCTCAACTTCGACATCTTCGTCGGCTCAACCGCGCCGGCCATGGCTTGGCTAGTTTGGCGCGGCAAGGTGGGATCCTACGCGATATGGGCTTGGAATGCACTTGGACTGGTGCTGCTGGCCAATGCGGTCGTCGTCGCGGCCCTCTCCATGCCAACCGAGTTCCGCGTCTTCACCAACGAGCCGACGAGCGCGTTCGCGACCTACGCGCCCTACGTCTGGCTGCCAACGGTCTTGGCACCAGCCGCCCTAGTGGGTCATTTGCTGGTACTGCGCTGGCTGCTGTCGAGTTGCTCCGGGTCGAGGTAATCCATGGCCGGATCGAGTTTCCAGCGGCACTGGTCGGGCGGCTGCACAGTGCGGCCCCACGCGGCTAGGATGGCCCGGTCGGCGCGCAGCGCGGCCAGGCGCGCAGCAATCCACTCTGGGTCCCACCCGTCCAAGACTTCGGCTTTGAGCGCGGCCAGCGTCTCTTGGTGCGCCGGATCGGCCGCTAGGTCGCAGCGCTCGCGTGGGTCGGCTCGGAGGTCGAAAAGCTGGCAGGGCTGGCCGTGGTAGTAGTTGAGCTTCCACGGCCCGCGCCGAATCATGCGCTGAAAAATGCCCTCTTGTGGGAAGGGGCCGCCGGCCCCGGCCGCGTCTTGGCAGAACTCGGAGAAAGCGACGTCGTCCCACGCGGCGTTTTGGGGATCCGCGAGCAAGGGCAGTAGGCTGCGGCCCCGCGAGCCGGGCAGGGACGGGCAGCCCAAGGCGTCGAGCATGGTCGCGTTGAGGTCGAGCGAAGAAATCACCCGGTCGCAACGAATGCCGGCGGGCAAGCGCCCGGGCCAAGCGAGTATAGCCGGCACCTTAACCGAGTCCTCGTAAAAGGTCTGCTTCCACCACAGCCCGTGCTCGCCGACCTGCTCGCCGTGGTCCGACGTATAGAGGACGAGGGTATTTTCCTCCAAGTCGTTTTCCCGCAGCGCGGCCGCGATCTGGCCGATCAGCGCGTCCATGCGGTGGACTAGCGCCCAATAGGCAGCGCGGGCGCGGCGGGTCTCTTCCGCGCTGACTTCCTCGATCTCGCAGGCTTGACGCCAGCGTTTGATGTGGGGGTGTAGGTGGTCGCCGAAGGGTTCGGGGGTTTGCGGCGGACCCATGTTTTCATAGTAGTAGCGATAGTCTTGCAAGCGGGCGACAAAGGGCTGGTGCGGCAGCATGAAACCAACCGAGAGCGAGAACGGCTCTGCTGCTTGGCCGGCGCGCTTGGCCACGCCGAGGCGGTTGAGAAAGTCAACGGCAGCGGCGGCCACGTCTTCGTCGTGGACTTGGTAGGCACTCTGGCCGTGGCCGGACAGGCGCAGGCTGACGCGGCTCGGCCCGGCCGTGCCGGCGAGTTGGCCGTGGTCGACGCCTTGGCCCCCGGGCTGGTTGGGGCCGTGGTCGCCAACGAGCCGCTCGGCGTACCCGCGCAGCTGATCCGGCCCAACCGAGTGCATGCGGCCCACGAGTGCGGGGCGGTAGCCGCCCGCGCCCATGGCGTGGGCGAGGGTGGGGATGCCAGAGTCGAGGATGTGGGTATTGGTCCAGACTTGGTTGTCGCAGGGGTAGCGGCCCGAGAGCATGGACATCCGCGAGGGCACGCAAATCGGCGAGGGGCAATAGGTGTTGTCGAACACCACGCCACGGGCGGCGAGGGCATCGAGGTGGGGGGTCTCGACCAAGGGATCGCCATAGCAGCCGGCCACGTAGGGGCTGTGTTGGTCGGAGTGGATGTAAAGCAGGTTGGGGCGGGGGTCTCGGCTCATAATGGACCTTGGCGGTTAGACGGTGTGCTCGACAAGGTACGCGGCTGGTTGGAGCCGAGCAAGATGGCGGGACAGGTTGTATTTTTTAACGGCGAATCGCAAGCCATGGAGATTGGATATGCAAGGTAAAAAAGCCGCCAAGCCGGCGAAGATGAAGCGGAAGATCTACGAGCGCGAATTGACCAAGTTGCACCACGAGCTGGTCAAGTTGCAGCACTGGATTAAGGACCAAGGCTTGCGGGTCGCAATCGTCTTTGAGGGGCGCGACACGGCCGGCAAGGGCGGGATCGTCAAGCGCATCACCGAGCCGCTCAATCCGCGCGGCGCACGCGTGGTGGCCTTGGGCACGCCCTCGGACCGCGAGCGCACCCAGTGGTACTTCCAGCGCTACGTGGCCCACCTGCCAGCCGCGGGCGAGATCGCGATCTTCGACCGCAGCTGGTACAACCGCAGCGGCGTTGAGCGGGTCTTCGGCTTTTGCACCGAAGAGGAGTATTGGGAGTTTCTCCACTCGTGCCCAGAGTTTGAGCGCATGCTAGTGCGCTCGGGAATTATCCTGCTCAAGTACTGGCTCTCAGTGAGCGAGGAAGAGCAAGAAAGGCGCTTTCAGGAGCGCGCCCGGAATCCGCTCAAGCACTGGAAGCTCTCCGCTATAGATCTCAAGTCGCGGAACATGTGGGTCGAGTACTCCAAGGCCAAAGACGAGGCGTTTTTCTACACGGACATTCCCGAAGCACCTTGGTACACGGTCGAAGCCGACGACAAGCGCCGGGCGCGTCTCAACTGCATCGCGCACATCCTCAGCCAACTGCCCTACAAAGACGTGATGCCGCAAAAAATCGAGCTGCCGCCGCGCCCGCCTCACGGCGAGTACCAGCGTCCGCCCCACAGCAAGTTGCACTTTGTCGATGAGAAGTACTGAAAAGCGGTTTTGCAACTTGCCCGAGTTGCTGCGGGCGCCGTGCGGCATGCCCCTCTTTATCGTCGCGGCGACATTCCTCGTAGGGGTCTGGACCTTTGACGCCAAACTTTCTCTGAGCGGCGACAACGCCGAATTCATTACGCTGGCGCACAGTCTGGCCCAAGGCGAGGGGCTTTTGCACATCAACTCGCCCGATCCGCAGCCAGCGACCAAGTACCCGTTTGGCTTTCCCCTTTTGCTGGCACCTATGGCGTGGGCTTTCCCCGGCGATTGGGTGCCCATGAAGGCCTGGGTGCTGGTGCTCTTTGCACTGGGCATGGGGGTGCTCTACCAGTTGGCCAAGGAGCGGGTGGGCGTCTTGCCCGGCTTGGCAGTGGTGGCGCTGAGCCTTATGGCCGGCAAGAGCTATTTGACGCACGGCCCGACCGGCCCAGCCTACGGCCCGCTGCTGCTGCACTACGCACACCAAGTCATGTCCGAAGTGCCCTATCTGACTTTTTCGCTTTTGGCGCTGTGGCTCGTCGAACGGGGCGTTGGGCGCGAGCCCCTCAAGGGAAATTGGTGCCTCGTCGGCGGGTTTGCCTGCACCATTTGGGCGTACTACATCCGCACGGCTGGGATCGCGCTAGTGGCGGCTGTGGTGGTCTATTTGTTGGTCCGGCGCGATTTCCGGCGGGGTTCGCTCTTTGGCGGCGCGGCATTTGTCTGCTATCTGCCGTGGGCCTTGCGCAACCAAGCGGTGGGCGGCGGCAGCGTCTATATCAAACAGCTCTTCATGGTCAATCCCTACCACCCAGAGCGGGGCTTGCTCGACGTGGGCGGCCTTGTCGAGCGCTTCATCGGCCATACGCATGGCTATTTGACGCGGGAATTGCCCAATACCCTAGTGCCTTTTTTTAACGGCACCGAGACGATCCTGCATCCCGCCCCCTTGTTGCTGATCGCGCTCGCCGTTGCCGCGACAGCACTCTGCATCAAGCGCGGCCAACACCTGCTGCTCCTGCTCTACGCGGCCTTCTCTATAGGTATAGTGTTGCTCTGGCCCTGGCCGGGGGATCGCTTTTTGCTGCCCATTGTGCCGGTGCTCGTCTTGTTGGGGGTGTGGGCCGTTTTGCAAATCCGCGACAGACTGGCCGGGGGCCGTGTGGGCAAGTTCGCAGTATGGGGTTGCTTTCTCGCCTGCGTCAGCGGCCAAGTTGGCGGGGTCAAGCGCCTAGCCGACTACGCCGCCGCCGACTACCCCCCGCCTTGGCGCCGCTACTACCAAGCCGGTCAATGGCTCAAAGCCAATGCGCCGGAAGACGCCATCGTGCTGTGCCGCAAGGGCTACTGGATGTACATCGCCTCGGGCCGGCGTTGCGTCGGCTTTCCCTTTGACGAGCCGGCCAAAGTGCTGGCCCACATGGAGCGCAAAAAGGTGGATTACGTCGTGCTGGAGAGCCTCGGTTTTCCGCAAACTTGGCAGTACCTGTACCCAGCCATCAAGGAATACGAGAGCCGCTTTCAGATGGTGTGGCACGACCCGGTGGTCCCGACGTATGTACTGCGTTTTCTCCGGCCCTAGTGCGCTCGGCCGCGGCCTCCACCATTTCCCGTATTCGCACCTCGCTGCCGACTTTGAATTTTTATGCAAGTCTTGGGCGACCAGCCCCGCCTGCACGGTCAGTGCCACGTTTTACTCCCTGACCGCAATGCACAAGCTCACGGCAATGGGGCGTCGGCGCGGACCAAGCCCTCGGCGCGGAGTTCGGCCCAAAACGCGGGGGGAAGCTCCTGAGTGAGCAAGGCGAAATTCTCGCTCACTCGCTCGGGCTGCCGCGTCCCGGGGATGATGCAGGTGATGGCCGGATGGGCGAAGACGAATTGCGAGGCCGCCGCCCGCAGATCGACTTGGTGGCGAGCGGCCACGGCCTCTAGGGACTTGGCCCTAGCCGCGATTTCGGGCGGAGCTTCCCGGTAGTTGTACGTTGCGCCCGGGCGCGCACCTTTGGCCAAGATGCCGCTGTTGTACGTGCCGCCGGCCATGATGCCGATGTTCTTTTGCACACACAGCGGCAAGAGTTCGTCGAGTGCGCTCTGATCGAGCAAGCTGTAGCGGCCGGCGAGGAGGAAGCAGTCGAAGTCGCCTTCGCGGGCAAAGCGGGCCAGCATTTCCCACTGGTTCATGCCCGCACTGACGGCGCGGATGACGCCCGCGCCGCGCAGCTTGTCGAGCGCGGGATACGCCCCGGCAATGGCCTCCTGCCAGTGATTGTCCGGGTCGTGAATGTGGAGGATGTCGATGCGATCTACGCCTAGGCGTTTGAGGCTGTCTTCAAAAGAGCGCATGACGCCGTCGTAGCTGAAGTCGAACACGGGTTGGTACGGGGCCGGGTCGTCAAACGCGCCCACCTGTTGGTCCCGCTCGGTTGGGACCAAGATGCGCCCCACTTTGGACGCCAGCACGTACCTGTCGCGCGGCACCCCCACGAGGGCCTGCCCGAGGCGGATTTCGCTTTTGCCCGCTCCGTACAGGGGGGCGGTGTCCAAGAGGTTCAGCCCCAAAGACAGGGCGCGGCGCACTACGGAGACGGCCTGAGAGTCCGGTATGTCGCCGTATAGGCCGCCGATGGAGGCGCAGCCCAAGCCGAGGCGGGTGACGCACAAGCCGCTGCTGCCGAGGGGGACTTTTTCGAGTGGATTCATGGCGTGCTCCTCAGGGGATAGAGACCAGGGGTTAGTGGTTCAAAACATAGGCCAAATCACCCGCTGCAAAAAGCCCGCCCCCTTGGGGTCTGCTTGACGCCCACAGGGGCAGGCCGTACATTAAACGGCCTTTGTAAATAGATCAGAACTCATTGAATATAAAAGAGATGTATCAATTTAAGGCCAAGCTCCTAGCGCTGCTGATGCTGGCCGGATGCACCGCCACTGAGGAGTTGCCGCAAGAAGCGGCGAGCGGCGAGCGGTCGGCCTTGGCCGAGTGGCAGTGGGCCGATGGCGAGCTGCCTTGGGGCACTTGGGACGAGTCTTTGTTCGCGCGCGCTCAACGCGCCGACAACCCCATATTGGTGTATTTGGCCGCTCCGGGATGCGAGGGCCTGTTTCCCGCGCCAACGCCGGCGTTGCGCCGACTGGTCGCCGAGAAATTTGTCGGCGTGCGGGTCGATCCATTCAAGCGGCCGGACATTGCGCGGCACTACGACAGCGGCGGTTGGCCGGCTCTAGTGGCGGCCCTGCCGGACGGGCGAGTTTTCGCCCGGGCCGTGGATATTCCGCCGCCCAACGTCGAGCCTTATCTGCGCCGGTTGCGCACGGCCTACGAGGAAAAGCGCGCCGTAATCGCCGCCAAGGTGCAGCGCAGCGCCTCTCGTCCCGAGGTTGAGAAGCCCTTTGCAGTAGAGGCCGTGTACCGCGCCTGCGCGGCCGCCTTTGACTCGGCCCACGGCGGCTTTGGCGGCCCGACCAAGTTTCTCGAGGCTTCGGTATTGCGCTTCCTACTCGTCTATGCCGAGGCGCGGGGCACTGCGCCGGCGCGGCAGATGGCCTTGGCTAGCCTAGACGCGGTACTGGCCTCGCCGCTCGGCGACAGCGGTGGTTTTCGCGCGTACTCGTACGCGCCGGATTGGAGCGCACCCGCCAGCGAGCGGGACGCCCTCGATCAGGCCGCCATGCTGCATCTGTTGCTGGAGGCCGGCCAGCCCCGCTACGCCGAGTCGGCCAGAGCGCTGCTCGGCTTTGTCGAGGGCACGCTCTTCGACGCGGCCGAGGGCGCGTTCCGCGGCCGCCAAGTCATGGCCGGCACTTGGTGGACCGATCCCACGCTCTACGCCGACCGCCAAGCGGCCCTGATACGGGCCTATCTAGCCGCGGCGGCCGCCCTAGGCGACGACCGCGCCGCCGCGGTGGCCCTGCAAGCCGGCGACGCGCTCATCAACCGCTGTGTCGATGGGCGCGGCCAAGTGCAGCACGTCTGCGACGCAGAGGCCGAGGGCAGCGCGGGCCTGCTCGTCGATCAAGCCTTGGCGGCATTGGCCCTGTGGGAATTGGGCGAGTGGAGCGGAGAGGCGCGGTTTGCCGCGGCCGCCGACCAGGTCGCGCGCTTTACCGAGCAATCGTACGACTATTTTGCGGCCCTCGGCCCCCGGCCGCACCCCGGCAAGGCCCTCGCCCTCCAGCTCTACGGGCGACAGGGCCGGGCCGAACAGGTGGTCGCCTTGACCGGCGAGCCGCCCTTGGCGCAGGTACTTGGTCGGGCGCATAGCTCATGGGCGCGGGCCTTGCTGCTCTACGGCCCGCCGCTATGAGGATTTTGGTGACAGGTGCCACCGGCTTTTTGGGCCGCACCCTGCTGTCCTTGAAAGGGGAAGCCGAGTGGATCGGCTGCGGCCGCCGGCCCGCGGCCGACCTTCCCTATGGCCAAGTCGATCTAGCCGACCGCCAAGCCGCGACCGCACTTGTCGCCGAGCTCGCTCCCGACTGGGTGATCAACGCCGCGGCCATGACCGATGTCGATGACTGCGAAAAAGACGTGCGGGCCGCGCGGCAAGCCAATGTCGATATTCCCGAGAACTTGGCAGTGGCTTGCGACGCGGTCGGAGCCGGCTTGGTTCACATTTCCACAGATTACGTCTTCGACGGCAAGCGCGGCCCCTACGGCGAAGGGGATGCAGCCAATCCGCTGTCTTGCTATGGCCGACTCAAGCTCGAAAGCGAGGGTATATTAAAAAAAATGGAGCGCGTGCTCGTCGTGCGCACCCTGTGGCTATACGGCTATGTCCCACAGGCCGGGTCCAATTTCCTCACGTGGGTGCTGCGGGCGCTGTCTAGCGGCCAGTCCGTGCGGATTTTTGCCGATCAGTGGGGCAACCCGACCTACATCCGCGATCTGGCCCGCGCCTTGGTGGCCCTGTGCGGCCAAGACGCGCGGGGCTTGCTGCACGCAGGCGGCGCGACCTTTATGACGCGCTGGGAGATGGCGCGGGAGCTGGCCTGTTTCTTTGGCATTGATGGCGCGTTGATCCAACCCGTGCCGACCCGCGCGGCCGGGCTGCCAGCCGTGCGCCCCCTGCGCTCTGGTCTGCGCACCGATGCGTTGGAAGCTGCGCTCGGCCGCCGGCCCCTGAGCTTTGCCGAGGGGCTGCAACACCTCGCTGCGGACCCGCTTTTTCGCCGCGACTTTCCCCAATTTGCCCGCTAGCGCATTCCCGTGGACCCCGTGCGGATTTCGCTGGTGACGCCCACGTACAACGAGCGGGAAAACCTGCCGCTTTTGGCCGAAGAGATATTCGCGGTCGTCGGCCAAAAGCCGGATATCGACTTGGAGCTCATCGTGGTAGATGACAACTCGCCCGACGGCACCGGCGAGGTGGCCGAGTCCCTGAAGGACCGCTATCCCGTGCAGGTGGTCCATCGGGCCGGCAAGCTCGGTTTGGGGTCGGCGGTGATGGCGGGTTTCGCCCAGTCGGCGCGGCCGCACCTCGGGGTGATAGACGCCGACTTGAGCCACGACCCGGCGATTTTGCCCGAGCTGGTCCACAGCCTGCGCGAATGCGACATTGCCATGGGCAGCCGCTTTGGGGCGACCAGCCGCGTCGAGAAATGGGCTTGGCACCGCAAGCTAATTTCGCAAGTCGGGGTGGGCGCGGCCCGCCTGCTGACCGGGGTCGAGGACCCGCTGTCGGGTTATTTCTGTCTGCGCCGCCAAGTGATACAGGACCTAGTGCTCACGTCCTCGGGCTACAAAATTTTGCTCGAAATTTTGGTCAAGGGCCGCTATCAGCGGCATCGGTCCGTGCCATTTGTCTTTCGCAACCGCCAGTTCAGCTCCAGCAAGCTGGACCTGCGCGAGTACCTGCTCTTTGCCAAACAGATCCTCTACTTCAGCGGCTACAAGCTCATGGGCCGCCAGCGAGGGGCCCGATCGTGCGACTGAGCGTCGTCTTCCTCAGCTACAACACCCGCGACCTGACCCGACAGGCCCTGAGCGCGGTGCTCGCAGCAGCCGAGGGCCTAGAGGTGGAGATATTCGTCGTCGACAATGCCTCGGCCGACGGCAGCGCCGACATGGTGGCCGAGGAGTTTCCAGAAGTGGAGCTCATTTGCAACGCGGCCAACGTGGGTTTCGCGGCCGGCAACAACGTGGCCCTGCGGCAGGTGGCCGGAGAATACGCGCTGCTGATCAACACCGATACCATTGTGCGCCGAGACGCGCTGCGCACGATGGTAGAATTCTTGGACGCGCACCCACAAGCCGGGGCCTGCGGGTGCAAAATCCTCGACCCGGACGGCACTTTGCAGCTCGACAGCCGCCGCGGCTTCCCCACGCCCTTGGCTGCTTTCTGCAAGATGTCGGGCCTGAGCCGCCTCTTTCCCAAGCATCCACTCATCGCCCGCTACCACATGACGTATCTCGACCCTGAGCAAACGGCTGAGGTCGAGGTGCTGTCTGGTTCCTGCATGATGGTGCGAAAGGCGGCCATGGACCAAGTGGGTCTGCTCGACGAGTCCTACTTCATGTACGGCGAGGACATCGACTGGTGCTATCGCTTCCACCAAGCCGGCTGGAAGATCTACTACGTGCCGACGACCGCGATCATCCACTTCCGCGGCGAGAGCGGCCGGGGGACGCCCCTGAAAATTCTCTATCGCAAGAGCCAAGCCATGTCGATTTTTGTCGACAAGCACATGGCGCGGCGCTATCGCTTCTTTCCGCTGTGGCTTTTGCAGGTGGGCATTGCCCTGCACGGGACGTTCCGCTTCCTCGCTCGGGCGGGCCGCGCCTTGGCCATGCCCCTGATCGACGCCGGCTTGGTGCTCTGCGGCCTGAAGTTAGGTTTAGCAGTGCGCTACCACCCAGAGCTGGTGCCCTTCATCTACCGCATTGAGCAGGTCGGCAACCTCTTCGGCCTCGACGTCCAGCCGACGCGCTGGCTGGTCCCGCCTCCGTACTCGGATTTGCAATGGGCCGTCGTGTACGGTGCTTCAACCTTAATCTGGCTGTTGGCGTTTTACGTGTCGGGCCTGTACGACCGCCGCCGCTACTCTGTGGCGTGGTCGGTGGTGGGCGTGACGCTGGGGTTTGCCTTCATCGTGACGCTGGTGTTCTTCTTTAAGGCATACAACTTCTCGCGGCTGGCTGCGGTCGCGGCTTGGTTTTGCAACGCAGTGTTAATCGCCGGTTGGCGCTTCGCCGGGCGTTGGTTCCTGCACCAGCGCGGCCGCGAGGGCCGATTGCGCACCCTGCTGGTGGGAACCGATGCGGTCGCAGTGGATTTCGTCGAGCAGCTAGAGCGGGCGGGCGTGGCCCACTACAACCTGATCGGCGTGGTGGGAGAGGCTCCTCAGCCGCGGGTCCGCGCCCTGGCCGGTCGCCCGCTAGTCGGTCACGTCGGCCAGCTAGAGGAGCTGGTGCGCGACTTTGCCATCGACCACCTCGTGTTCACCCCGAGTGCCATGGGGTCGTTCTTGGAGCAGCCAGTGCGGTCGCGGGATTTGCGCGTTAGCATGGTGCCGGTCGCGTTTGCCGAAATGGTTGCCGACCGCGGCGTACGCGACTCTGCGCCCCTGCCTCTCGTGGAAATTAGGACGGGCCGTTGAGGGGGGCAGTGTTGATTTTTTGCCTTTATTTACGTATTGTGAACGCGAGCATACGCTGGGAGAATAACTATGTCTGAGAGGCGTTTGGCAGGCGGTCGGGAGATCGTGCTGCCGATGAGTAAAGCAGTGGAAATTAGTTTTCGCAGCCTGAAAATTCGCTTTGGCCGCTCGCTGATCACCACCAGCGGCGTGATTTTGGCCATTGCCTTTTTAATGTCGGTGTGGAGCAACAACGAAATCGTCACCAGCCTGCGGAGCGCGGACAAAAGCGAGATCAACTTGCTGTTGCAAAAAAACGGCATTGAGACCGGCATCACCGAAGCCGGCGACGCTTCCGCAGAGGCTGCGGGCCGCATACAGGAAGAGCGATCCAAGCAGACTTGGCTCATCAGTCTCTCGCTCTTGGTCTGCGTCGTCGGCATTGCCAACGCCATGTTGATGTCGGTGACCGAGCGATTCCGCGAGATCGGCACTATGAAGTGCCTCGGGGCCTTGGACACCTTTATCGTCAAGCTCTTCCTTCTCGAATCGACCTTTCAGGGGTTGGCGGGGACTTCGGCGGGGATCGTCATTGGCTTCGCCCTGACGCTGGGCTTGGCCCTGCTCGACTACGGCGGCTACGCGCTCACTTATTTCCCGCTGGGCGGCATCGCCGAATCGGCCGGGTACGCCTTGGTGGTGGGGACCCTGCTTTCGCTGATTGGTGCTATGTTGCCGGCGTACCGCGCGGCCAAGATGGAGCCGGTCGAGGCCATGCGCTCGGACACTTGATTTCTTAGAGGAGATTCTGCAATGACCGAAACCGCCCCAAGCGAGATCGCTGTCCAAGAAGCGGAAAAACGCACTGTAGTACGGACCCAGCAGGTAAAGAAAATTTACTTGATGGGCGAGATTGAGGTTCACGCCCTGCGCGGGGTCGACATGGAGATCTACACCGGCGAGTACCTGTCGATCATGGGGCCTTCGGGCTCGGGCAAGAGCACCTTCTTCAACATGGTCGGCGGCCTCGACAAGCCCTCGGAGGGCAAGGTGTACATCGACGAAGTAGACGTCGCCCAGCTCGACGCGTATGAACTGGCTTGGCTGCGCTGCCGCAAGATCGGCTACATCTTCCAGTCGTTCAACTTGATCCCGGTGATGACCGCGCTCGAAAACGTCACCTTGCCGATGGTCTTCGCCGGCCTGACCAGCGACGAAGCCCGCGACAAGGGCATGGAGCTATTGGTCAAGGTGGGCCTTGGCGAGCGGCACTCGCACAAGCCGTACGAGCTTTCGGGCGGCCAGCAGCAGCGCGTGGCCGTCGCCCGCGCCCTCGCCAACGACCCGGCCGTGGTCCTCGCCGACGAGCCGACCGGGAATCTGGACCTGCGCACGGGCACCGAAATCATCGAATTGCTCAAAGAGATGAACGAGAATTCCGGCGTGACCGTCATCTCAGCGACCCACGACCACAAGATGCTCAGCGTCTCCGACCGCGTGGTGTGGGTCAAGGACGGCCAAGTCGATCACGTGCGCAAACGCGAAGATCTCGATATCGAAGTAACCCACGTAGAAGGCGAGTAGTGCTGCCAGCCTACCCAACCGCCTTTTGGGTCTGCGCGGTGGGGGCAGTGCTCTTGATGGGGGTGGCCAAGGCCGGCTTTGGCGGCGGCATTGGGATTTTGGCCACCCCGCTTTTGGCACTGACGGTTTCGGTGGCCGACGCGGCGGCCCTGTTGCTGCCGCTGTTGATCGCCTGCGATGTGTTCGCCGTCCGCCACTACCGCCGCACCTTCGACAAAACGAGCGTCCAACGGCTCCTGCCCGGTTCCGCCTTGGGGATCGGCGCCGGGGCCTTTTTTTTTGGCTACTTCAGCCAGCACGAGCGCGTCTTGGAGATAGGCTTGGGCTGCTTGGCCTTGCTGTTTGTCGCTTTCCAATTCGGGCGGGCGGCGATTGTCGGGGCCGTGCGGAAGCAGCATCCGGGGCCGCTCGCCGGCGTACTGATGGGCGCGGCCTCGGGCTTCACCTCAACGCTTGCCCACGCCGGGGCCCCGCCGGTGGTCATCTACTTGCTGCCGCAGCAGCTTCCACGCCACGTCTTCGTCGGCACCACGGTCATCTTCTTCGCCGCGCTCAACTTGCTCAAACTGCCGCCCTATTGGGGCTTGGGGCTTTTTCACGCCGACATTTTTAAGACGACTTTGCTACTGGCTCCGCTGGCGTACATCGGGGTGCGGTTGGGCGTGTTTTTGCTCCAGCGATTTAGCGATGTGTGGTTTAATAGGATAGTGTACGGGATGTTGCTGGCGACGGCGGTGCAGTTGATTACTGGAAGCAATCTGCTGGAGGGGATGGTCCGGGGGTGATAGACCTTGCGCCTCAAAGTCGTGGCGCACGGACCGTTTCAGGGTGTCCGTAGTTCCCTTATTGCATTTATTACATCAACGGCTTCGCCCGGCGCGACGATGGGTATTTAGTGTCTAGGACGACTCTCATCTAGGCTCGGCGGAGCTGGTGGACAATACGGGAGATTTCTTCGAGCGAGGGCTGAGTAGAATCCGCTACGGCAGCGGCTCGGTCGAGCAGGTCGGATGAATTCTCTGCAAAAGCGACGACCTTAAACAGCGGCTTAGATCGCTTGACGACGACGATTTCGCGCCATTGCTCCAAGTGTTCGGCAATGCGCGGCAATTGCTGGCGAAATTCCTTTGCGCTCAAGTATTTAGCCATGAGAAATCTCCACTGTGAAGTTCGACGTTAAGTAACTTTAGTATAAATTCTGCCGCCAAAAATCAACGGACCCATGCGGCCCGCTTCTACCGAGGATTGACCCTAGGCAGATCCTTTGAACGACTTTATTTAGAAGGAAACCAAAACATGGCGATCTCGATTCAACTTCCTGCTGACGCGGAACAACGGCTCGATTTTCTGGCGGCGCAAACAGGGCGCACCAAAGATGGCTGCCTGCGCGAGATTATCGAACGGGGCCTTGAAGACATGGAGGACTACTATCTCGCCGCCGAAGTCCTGAAGCGCGTCCGAAACGGCGAGGAGCAGGTGTACTCCGCTGCTGAAGTGAAGAAAGCCCTTGGTCTGGACGATTGAGTACACCAAAACTGCTAGCGATCAGCTTCGCAAACTGGACAAACAGACGGCTCGTCGTATTATCGCTTACCTCGACGACAGGGTGGCCGTGCTCGACGATCCACGGAGTTTGGGTAGAGTGCTAACAGGTCCATTTGGTGGGTTGTGGCGCTATCGCGTTGGAAATTGCCGGGTAGTCTGCGACATTCAGGATCGCGTCTTGCGGATTGTCGTCGTCAGGATTGGTGCTCGCGACAGGGTGTATCGTTGATCGTGAACGGTTTTGTGCGACAGTATAATTACCTCTATAACGCCTTTACTTTCTCTCGGGAGACCATACCCAATGGACACTAGACCCTATTCCCGCCGCACCTTCCTCAAGCTGTCGACCGCGGCGGCCGCTGGCCTTTCCATAAGTGCCGCTCCCAACCACCGCGACATGCCCCACCGGATCTTGGGCCGCACAGGCGAAGCCGTTTCCCTGCTCGGCTTGGGCGGCGCACACCTAGCCGACCACGGCCACATGGAGGAAAGGGAGGCCATCGCCTTGATGCACGCGGCCATCGACGAAGGGATCAACTTCTTCGACAATGCTTGGGGCTACTCCAACGGCAAGAGCGAGATGCGCATGGGCAAGGCCCTGCGCGGGGGCTATCGCGACCGCGTATTTCTAATGACCAAGGACACCAGCCGCCACCCCAAGCGGGCGATTGCTCACCTCGAAGAGAGCTTGCGGCGGCTGCAAACCGACGCGATTGACCTGTGGCAGTTTCACAATATCAAACAGCCCGACGACCCACAGCGGATCTACGAGCAGGGCCTGTTAGAGGCCGCGCTCAAAGCCAAAGAGGAGGGCAAGATCCGCTACATCGGCTTCACCGGCCATACCTTGCCCGCCCTGCACGTGGAGATGATCGAGCGCGGCTTTGCTTGGGACGCCACGCAAATGCCGATCAACGTGTTTGACCCGCACTACCTCAGCTTTGTCGAGCAGGTGCTGCCGGTCGCAGTGGAAAAGAACATCGGGGTCATCGCCATGAAAACCTTGGCCGGTTCGCCCGAAGCGATCCTCGCCACGGGTGTGGCCACGGCCGCAGAGTGCTTGCGCTACGCCATGAGTCTGCCGGTGGCTACCGTGTGTTCCGGGATGGATTCGCTGGAAAAGCTGCGGCAGAACATCGCCGTTGCCCGACAGTTCGCGCCCTTGGCCGACGAAGAGCGGCTCGCGCTTTTGTCGCGCACTCAAGAGCTGGGGATGCGGGGTACACGCGAGTCGTACAAGGCCCGCCGGCCCTGATCGCCGTGCGCCATCCCTTCCTTTGCCTCCTTTTTGCGCTGCCCCTGTGGGGCCAAGACCTCGCCATCGCGCCAGCCAAACCCGCTGGTCCTCCCAAGATGGAAAGTGCGCTGTGGGAGTTGGCTAGGCCCTCGGCGGCCAAGCCGACCCGCGCCAGCTCAAACGCGGTCGTCATTTTGGTGCCCACGGCGGGCGCGGCGGCCGCCATTGACACCGCAGCGTTAGCCTCCCTCGGCGTCGATATTTTGGCCCAGTCCAAGAGCCTGATGCGCGTGTCGGTTCCGCCCGCATCGCTGCGGGCGGTGTCTGAGTTACCGAGCGTGGCCTTCGTCCGCAGGCCGTACCGTCCACACGCGCAACAGACCGTTAGCGAAGGCTTAGCTCGCATCCGCGCTTTCGCACATCACGCGGCTGGCGCGAAGGGCCAAGGGATTAAGGTGGCGGTTATCGACGTCGGATTTAAGGGGGCCGATACGCTGCGCGACGACATACCAGCGCGTCGGTGGTTCCGCGACTATACGCACACGGGGATATACGCCGGGACCGCCCACGGCACCGCGTGTGCCGAGATCATCCACGACGTGGCTCCAGAAGCCGAACTCTATCTGTACAAGGTTGCGGATGAAGTGGATTTGGAGAATGCCAAAGACCGCTGCATCCAAAACGGCGTTGCCATTGTAAACCACTCGGTGACTTGGGTGGGAGAGGGCTTTGGGGACGGGCGCGGGATCATCTGCGACATTGTAAATGACGCGGCTGACAACGGCATTCTCTGGGTCAACGCGGTCGGCAACTACGCCCAAAAGCACTACATGGGTTTTTGGCGCGATAGCGACGCCGACAATCGGCACAATTTTGCCGCCGGCGACGACGCGGTGAATTTTGCCGCTGAAATCGGCAACGCCATAAGGGTGACCCTGACTTGGGACGATTGGCCCATCGCCACTCAGAATTACGACCTGTATCTCTACTATCAAGACGCGTCCGGCAACATCAAAGAGGTCGGCAAAAGCACGGACGTGCAGGGGAGCGGCGGTGCTCCGGTGGAGTTTATCGAATACTTCGCCGGGCGAGCGGGCACCTATGGCATTTCCGTCGTCCGCGTCGGCGAGGCCGCGCCCAAGAAGCTGCGAGTGTGGTCTTGGCACCACGACATCGAATATCCGGTCCCGGCTGGCAGCATTGGGATTCCATCGGATGCTCGCGGCGCACTGAGCGTTGGGGCGATCCACCACGACTACTGGGACTTAGGCACACTGGCAAGCTCTAGCTCGCGCGGCCCCACCGCCGATGGCCGCATCAAGCCCGACCTCGTCGCACCTTCGGGCGTGTCAACGGCTTCTTACGGTGCGGATATGTTTGGGGGGACCTCGGCTGCGGCTCCCCACGTGGCCGGTGCAGCCGCCTTGATCAAATCGGCCAATCCTTCGCTCACGCGCGACGATCTGTGGAAGGCCCTCGTCGAGGCCGCGGTCGATTTGGGGGCTCCGGGCAAGGACGACAGCACGGGATACGGCAAACTCGTGCTGTCGGTTGCCGCGCCGCAAATTGCGAGCGTCTCGCCGCGCCGCATTCAATACGGCCAAACAGCGACCATCGTCGGCGAGGATTTCGGCGCAGACAGAGGGACGAGCAAAGTGGTCTTTTTCGCGGGAATGGAGCCGAGCGATTCCGACTATCTCGCTTGGAGCGACGCGCAGATTCGAGTGCGCGTGCCGACCGGTGCTCGCACCGGCAAGATGCAGGTGATAACCGGCAGCGGCAGCGACGGTGCGCCGGTGGTCGTCACATCCCCTTACATCGACGCGATCGCCAATCACACGCGCATGGATGCGCGGGCCAAGACCGGCGATCTCATCGAAATTGCCGGAGACAATTTCGGCCTCGCGCAGGACAGCAGTTCCGTGCGGATTGATTCGGTCGCGGCGTCTTCGTTTGAGGCTTGGTCGGATGAGACGATACGATTCCGCGTTCCGCTCAATGCGCCCTCGGGCGACGTAACTGTTGCGACGTCTGAGGGCACCAGCAATGCCGTCCGCGTGGAAATCGCCAGCCCGTACTTGGCGCAACTTTCGCCACCGCAAGTACAGGCCGGCGAGCACCTGACCCTGACCGGCGGCAACTTTGGCCCCGAGCGCGGCACCGGGTACGTGTTGTTTAATCCCAATGTGCAAGCGGCGGCGGCCGATTACGCGGTCTGGTCCAACGGCATCATCGTCGTGCGGGTCCCGTTTGAGGCCCGCAGCGGCGCGGTGCAGGTTTTTACCGATGCTGGGGCGACCGGAGCCGCGCACGTTGAGATTGGCAGCGAATGGGTAGAGCCGCTGCCGAGCAGTGGAATTTTCGGCTACAGCCCGCCCGCGGTTAGCAAAAATCCCAAAAGCGTCCGGTTCGGTTTTGCGGGGATCAACGGCGATGTCCTATGTCAATTTTCGACTAAGGAAATAAGCGACGACGAGGTCGTCATTTTCCTCAACGAACAGCAGTACGCCGCGGTGCCGGAGAGTGAGGATTGGACGATTCGGTATCTCGTCCTCCATGAAACAGACCTCCAATCCGGTCAAAACATCATCGAGTTCCGCAATATCATCAATCAAGACCGCGCCGCATCCTTCGCCCGCTGGCAGTTGAAGGACGTGATGCTGTGGAAGCCGTTTAGTGCCAAGCTGGCCGCCGGGACGCGGCTTTTGTCCAAGCTGCCGGACGGACTAGTGTCCGGCTTAGGCAACCCCTTCCCCACGCCGTTCAACGCCGAAGTGACCATTCCCTTTGCTCTGGTCGAGGCCGGCCCGGTGCGGCTTTCTGTCTATAACCTGATGGGGCAGCAGATTCGCGTGTTGGCCGATGGCTGGGTGACTGCTGGCGCACACCACGTGCGCTGGGACGGTCGCACGGCTGCGGGCACCGAAGTCGCTTCGGGGGTCTATTGGGCCGTTTTGCAAGCCGGCGAGGCCGTGCAAACGGCCAAATTGGCGTTGATTCGCTGAACCGAATAGTGCCTGCCACGAATTTTCCTTGACGACTCGTTTTGAGGGCGTACTATAAGCCGCCGCAACTCGCGTCGGCATTCCACATGCTAGATACACTCATCTCTTACAGCATGGAGCGGAAATGAAATCAATTAATCGTTGTAGAATTATGACCGCCCTTTTCTCGGGCATCCTTGGCTATGTACCCCTTTGGGGACAAGACCTAAACTTCACACCGGCCAAACCCGACGGCCCTGCCAAGCTACAGAGTGCGTTGTGGGAGTTGGCAACGCCGCGGGCGGCCAAGTCGAGCCGCGCCTTACAGGATACGGTCGTCGTCATCTTGGTTCCACAGCTTGGCCAAGCGTCGGCTTCGATTGACACGTCGTCGCTGGCAGCACTTGGGGGAAGGGTGTTGGCGCAGTCCAAGAGCCTGATGCGGATTTCGGTCCCGGCGGCGTCGTTACTGGCGGTCTCGGAATTGCCGGGAGTTGGCTTTGTCCGCCGGCCGTACCGGCCGCATTCGCAACTGACCCTTAGCGAGGGCGGGGCTTACATCAAAGCGTATGATAATTACCTCGCGGGTGTCAGAGGCCAAGGGGTCAAGGTGGCGATTATCGACGGAGGAGGATTTAAGGGGGCGAACCAGTTGGGTCAAGACATGCCGGCGCGTTGGCGATACCGCGACTATACGGGCGAGGGGATATACGCCGGCGAGGGCGTCCACGGCACAGGGTGTGCCGAGATCGTCCACGACGTGGCTCCTGATGCTGAGCTCACGCTTCTGAAGACGGGCGATCTGCTTGACTTTGAAAATGCCAAGGACTTCTGCATACGAGAGGGAATTGACATAATCAGTGATTCTGGGACTTGGCCAACAACGGGTTTTGGCGACGGCCGAGGGTTCGCCTGCGACATTGTAAACGACGCCGCGGATAATGGCATTCTCTGGGTGAATGCGGCAGGCAATGGCGCAGAGAGCCATTACTCCGGGTTCTGGTCTGATCGCGATGATGACGATTGGCACAACTTTAGAGGTGGAGATGAGTTGCTAACATTTGAAGCAGAGGAAGGAGATGAGATAGATATTGCGTTGATCTGGAATGATTGGCCGACCACCTCCAAAATTACGACTTGTATCTTTATCATGACGACGAGCGGGTTGCCAAAAGTACGGATATTCAATCAAGGAATGCACCCAAAGCTCCCGTAGAATGGATCGAAATCAAAGCAGAAAGATCGGGAAGATATGGAATTGCTGTTCGCAGCGAGGGCGCTCAGCCCAGAAGGCTGAAAATATGGTCGTTTGAGCACAATTTTGAAGCGTATGCGGTTGCGGAGAACAGCATAGAAGTTCCATCCGACGCACGAGGAGCCATGGCCGTCGGGGCAGTCCATTATTGGAACTATGGCTCAGGAAGAGTTGCAGAGTACAGCTCTCGCGGCCCCACCACCGATGGCCGCATCAAACCCGAACTCGTCGCGCCTAGTGGAGTGGCGACGGTTTCTTATGGAGCGGACGGTTTTTTTGGCACCTCGGCTGCGGCACCCCACGTGGCCGGCGCGGCCGCCCTGATCAAGTCGGCGAATCCCTCGTACTCGCGCACTCAATTGTGGAACGCACTGGTCGCGGCCACGGTTGACGTAGGAACCCGGGGCAGGGATAACACCAGCGGATACGGCAAACTTGTCCTGCCGGCTTTACGGAACACTTCATCTTTATCTCGCGCTCCCCAAATCACGTCCGTATCGCCTAGCCGGGTTCGCTACAATCAAGTCGCGACCCTCCGCGGCCGTAATTTCGGCTCCTCGCGGAGGAGCAGCTCGGTGCGGATTGGTTCGGTGGTGGTCTCTTCATTCACTGCTTGGTCAAACACCACAATCAAGTTCCGCGTTCCTCTCAATACTCCTCCCGGCAACCTGACCGTTAGAACGTCAGAAGGCACCAGCAATTCCGTCCGCCTAGGCATAACAAGCCCGCATCTGACGCGAATCGCACCTACGCAAGCAAAAACGAGGGCTCCTCTAACGCTAACGGGCGGCAATTTTGGCACTAGACGCGGCAGCGGCTACGTTTTATTTTCCTCCAATGTCCGGCCTTCGGCTGCGGACTATGTGAGTTGGTCCAACAGCAGAATTGTCGTCCGGGTTCCGTCCCAAGCCCGCAGCGGCAATGTGCAGGTCGTTACCTCGAATGGGAGGTCGGGGACGAGGCTTTTACAGGTCGCTTCCTCTCGCGCTCCTCAAATCACGTCCGTATCGCCCAGCCGAGTGCGATACAATCAAGTCGCGACCCTCCGTGGCCGTAATTTCGGCTCCTCGCGGAGGAGCAGTTCGGTGCGGATAGGTTCGGTGGTGGTCTCTTCATTCACTGCGTGGTCAAACACCGCAATCAAGTTCCGCGTTCCCCTCAATACGCCTCCCGGCAACCTAACCGTTAGAACGTCGGAAGGCACCAGTAATTCCGTCCGCCTAGGCATAACAAGCCCGTATCTGACGCGAATCGCACCTACGCAAGCAAAACCAGGGACTCGTCTAACGCTAGCGGGCGGCAACTTTGGCACTAGACGTGGCACTGGCTACGTTTTATTTACTTCCAATGTACGACCCGCTGCTACAGACTATGTGAGTTGGTCCAACAGCAGAATTGTCGTCAAGGTCCCAAGTAGGGCACAAAGCGGCAATGTGCAGGTCGTTACCTCGAATGGAAGGTCGGGGACGAAGCGGCTTGAAATCGAACAGTTAAAGCCATTGCCGAGCAGAGGGCTCTTCGGCTACAGTCCGCCTGCGGTTAGCAAAAATCCCAAAAGCGTCAAGTTCGGCTTTCAGGGCATTGGCGAAGATATTGCGCTAGGATGGTCTCTCAAAAATGATGCCGAGGTCGATATTTTGGTCAACGGTCAAAGAGTATGGCGCATTCCAGTAAGCGACGATTGGAAAATTTGGGGGGGCATTGTAAAACAGACGTATCTCAATTCTGGTCAGAATGTGCTCGAATTTCGCAACAGGGCCAACCAGAGCCGCACGAGTTCCTTTACCCATTGGCAGTTGAAGGACGTGAAGTGGTGGAAGCCTGCCAATGCCAAGCCAGTTGCCGGGGCGAATTGGTCCGTCGTCGAATCCGGCCTAGGCGCTCCCTTTCCCACGCCGTTCAACGCCGAAGTTACCATTCCCTTTGCCTTGGCCGAGGCCGGCCCGGTGCGGCTTTCCGTCTATAACCTGATGGGGCAGTCCATTCGCGTGTTGGCCGATGGCTGGGTGGCTGCGGGCGCACACCACGTGCGCTGGGACGGTCGCACGGCTGCGGGCGCGGTGGCCGCTTCGGGGGTCTATTGGGCCGTGCTGCAAGCCGGCGATACCGTGCAAACGGCTAAATTGGCGTTGATTCGCTGAGCGTTGTCCGGCGCTTGACAGCGAAAATTTGAGGGCGTATTTGATTGACATGGGGATTCACAATCCTGCGGTTAGGCGAATAATGGCGGTGAGTATTGCTGATCTTCTCAGGCTCGTGGAAGGTAAGACGCTGGAATTTAAGCGGGACGTGTCTTCCCCTAAAAACCTGCTGAAAACGCTAGTGGCTTTTGCAAACACCGCGGGTGGGCGGGTGATCGTTGGCGTGGACGATAGCTCTCGCTCGCCAGTGGGGATAGAGAATCCACTCGATGAAGAGGAGCGGCTTTGCAGTCTGATCGCCGACTCCATCCGACCACGCTTGGTTCCGAACGTCGAGATGACGACGGTTGATGGCCAAACCCTGCTCGTAGTAGAAGTGTTTCTGAGTGGGTCCCGGCCGCATTGGTTGAAGGCCGAAGGCCCTGAGCGCGGGGCCTATGTCCGCTTAGGCTCCACCAATCGGCTGGCCGATCGGGAATTGCTCGCCGAGTTGAGGCGCTCGGTGGCAGGCGTTGCTTATGATGAACTCCCGATGCCCGAACTGTCGGTTGCCGATTTGGACTTGGTGGTACTGAAGGAGCTATTTCGCGACCAGCGCGACCTCGGCGCAAGGGAGCTGCTCACCCTGAGACTGCTGACCAACGAGCAGGGGCGACGGGTGCCGACTAGGGGAGCGGTTTTGCTCGTCGGAAAAGAGCGGGAAAGACATTTTCCCGACGCTTGGGTGCAATGCGGACGCTTTATCGGACGGGACAAAGCGGATATTTTCGATCACATCGAACTGCACGACCCGCTGCCGCAGGCGGTCGAAAGCATCCTGTTGTTTCTCAAAAAACACGCCATGCGCGGGGCCGACTTTTCCGCAATCCGGCGCAAAGACCGATGGAGCATTCCCCTTGGGATTTTGCGCGAGGTGGTCATTAACGCGTTGGTTCACGCCGACTATTCGCAGAAGGGGGGACCCATTCGGGTGGCTTTTTTTGACGACCGCATTGAGGTCGAAAATCCCGGCATCCTCCTGCCGGGTTTGACCCTCGACGATATCCGTCAGGGCCTCTCAAAAATTCGCAACCACGTCATTGCACGGGTCTTCCGCGAGTTGAACCTGATTGAACAGGGGGGCAGCGGCATCCCCCGCATGTTTCGCGAGGCCGAAGAACTGGGGCTGCCGGAGCTACAGATTGCGGAAATCGGTACGAGGATGCGCGTCACCGTACCGTTGTCTGAGAGCATCGCGGCTCTAAAGGCCACCGAACAAGCTACCGAACAAGCTACCGAACAAGTAAGACGCATCCTTAACTGCCTCAAAAGTGAACCCTTGAGTGTCCGCGAGGCCATGAATATCCTTGGATTGCACCATCGCCCCACGTTTCTCTACAACTACCTGCATCCGGTCTTAGATACCGGCCTCGTTGAAAGGACGCAGCCCGACTCGCCGAGGAGTCCCCATCAGAAGTACCGCCTAACCGCAAGGGGAAAAAGGGTCCTCTGTCAGAGCGATCCAGCGGGAGCCGGATGACAGAGCTGTCGTTGGAGAGGTGCTATGTAACCAATGGTGCTAGTGGGCTACAAGCTAAATTCCGCGATGGACAAGCGGACGAATCCATTTTCATCGGGTTGCAACCCGTGCCACTGAACCAGCAGGTTGAAGGTGGCCATGGCAAAGCTCAGATGCGCTCTAAAGTAGGCCCAGGCTCGATGGGTCTGTCGCTTGAAGTGCCCGATGCGGGTCAGCATGGAAAAGACGGTCTCGATGACCATACGCTCGCCCCACGTTTTGCGGGGACACACTTTCAGATTGGCCGGATCACCGGCTTTGGCATGAAAGCCTTGGTCGCTGAGGAGGATCATCTGCTCTTCGTAGCGGCCAATCATCGGGTGAAAGACCGTATCGTGGACATTGGCGGTATTACAATCCCAATCGACGATCAAGCCCCATTGGTTGACGATCAAGCCCAGCTTGCCGCCGACGATCCAGCGGTGATTGGACCGCCCTTTCCGGCCGATAGGGTGAGCGGAGCGGCCTTCGCGTACTGGATGGATCAACTCGATGCCATAGCTATCGATCACGCCTAAAGGGGTGGGGTCCGCTCGAAAGCGATCGGTCCAGTCCGCATGGGCGGCAAACAGGCGGAACAAGCGGGTGCGCTCGGGCAGGCGCGGAAAAAAGGCGCGCCAATCGCGCGCTACCCAGCGATAAAACGCCCGTTTGCCGCCCCCTTTGAGCGCATACAGAACCGCCAAGGTCACCGTTTCGCTGGGATATAAGGCGGCTTGGGGGTGTTTGGGCACATCGCCCATCTGGTGGTCGATTCGACAGAACAGGGCTATTATAAACTCGGCCGTGGTCATGGGACGCTCCTTCGCTGAAAGGGGGGATACCCTCAGCGTAGGAACTACCTTGACCACGGTCAACTCACTAGCACCATTGGTTATGTACAAGTGCCCAAAACCCGCCAGCGGCCGTGCAAACGGCTAAATTGGCGTCGATTCGCTGAACCGAATCGTTGTCGCCGCCAAGGGGACTTGGGTTGACAATGCGAAAACGACTCTCGAATCTCCTACATGCCCTAAAGAGGAGATAATCGTGTTCAACGAAGAAAAGGCCACTGAACTGGCTGCCAGCATTCTGGCGTGGGGCGGCTCAATGAAGTTTATCAAGCTGCTCAAACTCATCTACCTAGCCGATCGCGAGGCATTGGACCGAGAAGGGCATAGCCTCTCCACGGATCGCTGGGTATCGATGAAACACGGCCCGGTGCCCATTCAGACGTACAATCTGATACACCAAGAAGACGACCCGGATCGCCATCCTGTGTGGAACCAGTACATCGAAAACCAAGCAGATTACTGCATCGGCCTAAAGAAAGAGATGGGAATAAACTACCTGTCTGAAGCGGAACGGACGATCGCCGAAGATGTCTGGAAGCAATACGGCCATCTGCCCCCTTGGGGTTCCAATGGTATTGTCGAGCTTACTCACCGCCTTCCCGAGTGGGAAAATCCCGCAGAAAATCCGCACGGTCCCCAAGCGACGCCCATCCCAGTCCAACGCATTTTGCTCGCCTTGAAGAAGAGCGACCAAGAAATACAAGCCATCTTGGAGCTGGAACAGACGGACGCTTGGCTGGATAGGATCTTGGCGTGATACGGGCTGGCACCGGACGGCGTCGATTCGCTGAACCACTTGACAGCGCAAAGGCCCCCTTTTACTTTTTGCTCGTTATGAAATTTTCGTCTCACACTCGTCGCTGGTGGCGCGCTTGGCATTTCCCGAGCCGGGAGAGAGGCGCGTCCATCCGCTAGACTGCTAGACTGCGACGAGATGTTTTCAATCCAACGCGGACGCCCTCGGGTGTCCGCGTTTTTTTGTACTTGGAGAACGCTATGACCATACACGCGGAAACCTTTCGCACGACCGGCGGCGTCGAAATCAGGCGCGAGACCGAGGAATTGTCCATAGAAAAGCCGCTAGAGTCCCTGCTCGAACGGCTCAATACCTACCGAGGTGCCATCTTCGCCAGCGGCTACGAGTACCCAGGGCGGTATAGCCGCTGGGACATCGGCTTCGTCGATCCGCCGCTGGAGCTGGTGGCGCGCCAGCGCGACTTCGCCTTCCGGGCACTCAACGCCCGCGGCCAAGTGCTGCTAGAGATCGTCCGCCGAGGGCTTACTGGGCACGAGCACTTGGTCGCGCTGGAACTAGCCGAAGGCCAGCTCAAAGGCGCAGTGGCGCAGATGCCCGAGTACTTCGCGGAAGAGGAGCGCTCCAAGCAGCCGACGATCTTCAGCGTCCTGCGCGCCCTCGTGGCGCAGATGCGAGCCGCAGGCGAAAATCACTTGGGCTTTTACGGGGCACTGGGCTACGACCTAGTACTCCAGTTTGAGCCGCTCCAACTGCGCCACCCGCGCCGCAAAGACCGGCCCGATCTGCACCTATTTTTGCCCGACGAACTAGTAGTAGTAGATCACCGCAAGGAACAGGCGCGGCGTTACCGCTATGAATTTGCCGCCGACGGATTGTCGACCGAGGGTATGGAGCGCAGCACGGACGCCGTGCCCGCGGTGCGCGGCGCGGCAACCGCGATCGCCTGCGACCACGCCCCCGGGGAATACGCCGACAAGGTGCGCGAGGTCATCGCCGGTACTGAGCGCGGCGACTTCTTTGAGGTGACGCCGAGCCAGGTACTCAGCGCTGGCTATGCGGGCAGTCCACACGCCCTCTTTGAGAACATCCGCCGCACCAGCCCCAGCCCCTATGAGTTCTTCATCAACCTCGGCGACGAGTATCTGATCGGGGCTTCGCCCGAAATGTTCGTGCGGGTCAACGGGTCATTCGTGGAGACTTGTCCGATTGCCGGGACCATCGGCCGGGGCAAAACCGCGATGGAGGACGCCGAGCAGATCCGCGACCTGCTCAACTCAAAAAAGGACGAGGCCGAGCTGAACATGTGTACGGACGTGGACCGCAACGACAAAGCGCGGATTTGCAAGGAAGGCTCGGTGCGGGTGGTCGGGCGGCGGATGATCGAAAAGTACTCAAAGGTCTTTCACACCGTGGACCAAGTCGTAGGCGAGCTGAAGGACGACTGCGACGGATTCGACGCCTTGCTGTCGCACATGTGGGCAGTGACCCTTACCGGCGCACCCAAACCGGCGGCCATGCAGAAAATCGAGGAATTGGAAAATTCGGCGCGGCGTTGGTACGGGGGCTGCATCGGCATGTTGCTCTTCAGCGGCGAGATCAACACCGGGATCACCATCCGCACCGTACACTTGGAGGACGGCATTGCCCAAGTGCGGGCCGGGGCAACCCTACTCTGCGACTCGGACCCCGACGCCGAGGAACGCGAGACGCGGGTCAAGGCCGAGACCTTTATCAACGCGGTGATCGGCGTGGACGATGCCGAGAAGAAGAGCACCCAAATCGCGACTTCGGGCGAGGGCAAGCGGGTGCTCTTTGTGGATAACCGCGACTCTTTCGTCCACACGCTCGGCGACTACGTGCGGCAAACCGGGGCCGAAGTGGTTACAGTGCGCGCCGAGCGGGCGCGCGACAGCAGCCGAGCGCGGGGCCTGCGCCACCCGGAGCGCGTCTTTGCCGAGGTGAATCCGGACTTGGTCTTCATCTCGCCCGGCCCGGGGACGCCCGAGGAGTTCGGCGTACCAACGCTGGTGAAGGAATGCGTGCGGCGCGCGCGGCCGGTCTTTGGCGTGTGCCTCGGGCTACAGGGCATCGTCCAAGCCTTTGGCGGCGAACTGGGCGTCTTGTCCTACCCTATGCACGGCAAGGAATCGACGGTCCGCTGCACACCCGCAGGGATCTTCGACGGGTTTCCCGCGGAATTCGTCGCTGGCCGCTACCACTCGCTCTACGCCGTGCCGGAGAAGTTGCCGGCGTGCCTGCGGGTTTTGGCGCAGACCGACGACGGGGTCATCATGGCCGTGGAGCACTGCGAATTGCCAATAGCGGCCGTGCAGTTTCATCCGGAGTCGATCCTGACGCTCAAGGACAATCTCGGCTTGCGCTTAATCTCCGAGGTAGTAGGGAAGCTGGCGCGGTGATACGCATCTACGGAATCCGCGAGAAACTGGACCCGATCAAAGCCGAATTGTCGGATGTGATCAACGCCTGCATGGCCCGCCAACAAACGCGCCCAGCGGTTCTTCCCGCTGGCAAGGGACGATTTCTACTACCCAGCAGGGCGGACGGATGCGTACATCGCCATAGAGATCCACTTGATTGAGGGCCGGTCGCAGCAAGCGTGCAAAAAGCTGATTCGCTTGCTCTTTGCACGCATTCAGGAAGAACTGGGCCTAGACCCCATCAACGTGGAAATTGTGATATTCGAAAGCCCGGCCTGTAATTTCGGCTTTCGCGGCGCGACCGGCGACGAGGCGGAATTGGACTACAAAATTGACGTGTAAGGCCCATTTTTAGCGGTTGGTGGTTTTCCCATTGCACCCTGTACAACCATGTTGCTGATACTTGATAACTACGACTCCTTTACCTACAATTTGGTGCATTATTTAGAGGAATTAGGGGCTGCAACCAAGGTCTTGCGCAACGACGAATTGACGGTCGCCGAAGCGGTTGCGCTCGCGCCCAAGCGCGTCGTTATCTCGCCCGGTCCTCGCGGCCCAGACCAAGCCGGAATTTCGTGCGCACTCGTCGAGCGGTTGGCCGGTGTGATTCCCATTTTAGGCGTGTGCTTGGGGCACCAAGCGATCGCCCAAGTTTGCGGCGGGCGCATCGTGCGGGCCAGCGAGATCGTCCACGGCCGCGCAACGCCGGTACGCCACGACGGTCGCACGCTGTTCGCCGGGTTGCCCAACCCACTCGTCGCCACTCGCTATCACTCGCTGGCCGTTGAGCAGGAAAGTTTACCTGAGTGCCTCGAAGTATCGGCCACGAGTGAGGATGGGACGATTATGGGAATTCGGCACCGGCGCTGGCCCCTCGAAGGGGTGCAGTTTCACCCGGAATCGATCCTGACCATAGAAGGCAAACAACTGTTGGCCAATTTTCTTTGCTTATGAGGAGCGCGAGCATGATACAAGAAGCTATAAGAGACCTGATCGCCGGAGCAGACCTAGGGCGCGCCAAGACGCGGGCGGTGATGGACCAGATTATGAGCGGCCAAGCCACCGACGCCCAGATCGGCGCGTTTCTCGTGGCCCTGCGGATCAAGGGCGAGACCATCGACGAGATCGTCGGCTGCGCCGAAGTCATGCGCGAAAAAGCCACGCCGATAGCGACGGTGCGGTCCAATCTCATCGACACCTGCGGCACCGGCGGCGATGCTTCGGGCACCTTCAATATCTCTACTGCGGTAGCCTTTGTAGCCTGCGGTGCCGGCCTAGCGGTGGCCAAGCACGGCAACCGCTCCATATCGAGCCACTGCGGCTCGGCGGACGTGCTGGCCGCATTAGGGGTCAATATCGAAGCCGCGCCGGAAAAGGTCGGCGAGTGCATCGACGAAGTCGGCATTGGCTTCCTCTTCGCGGTGGCCTTGCACGGGGCGATGAAACACGCCATCGGCCCGCGCCGGGAGTTAGCCACTCGCACGGTTTTTAACATCTTGGGGCCCCTGACCAATCCGGCCGGGGCCAAAAGGCAATTGTTCGGCGCGTTCGACGGCGCGTTGACCGAGTCGCTCGCCCGGGTGCTCGGGGAGTTGGGATCGGAGCGGGCCTTGGTAGTACACGGCTCGGACGGGCTGGACGAGATCACCCTGACCGGGCCGACGCAGGCCAGCGAGCTTAGAGATGGGCAGATCAGTACGCGCCAGATTCATCCGGGGGATTTTGGCTTGCAGACCGTCTCCGCCGACGCGCTCAAAGGCGGCGATGCGAATTACAATGCGCACATTCTGCGCGGGGTACTCGACGGCAAGGAGGGGCCGCAGCGCGACGTGGTGCTGCTCAACGCGGCCGCGGCCATCGTCGTTGGCGGGCGGGCCGAGGATATGAGCGCTGGTCTCGAAGTGGCCCGGGCGTCCATCGACTCGGGCAAGGCACGCCAGGCCTTGGATCGCCTAATCGAGGTAAGCAACGCCTAACATCACCACCCACCCCGGCCGGAGCGGAAGTGCCCGGCCCACTCAAAGGAGAAGCGACCATGACCGATTTGATCCCCGACCCGCTAGCCGGAACCGTGCAGCAGATGGACAAGCGGCTCGACAGCATCGAGAGACGCCTCGACAGTATCGAGACCCACCAGCGCGAGAACGCCAATGCCGTCACCCAGCGCATCGATGCGTTGACGCGCTGGGTTATCGGCATCCAGCTAAGCACCTTTATCGCGCTGGTTGGCTTGCTGGTGGCGATCCTGTTGAAGCTACCCTAGCCTCCAACCATAATGGCCGACATCCTCAGCGAAATAGCCGCGTACAAGCGCGAATTCGTGGCCGCCCGCCAGCGCCAGCGCAGCCTAGCCGATGTGCGCGCTCATGCCCGCGACACGCCCATGCCAGCCGATTTCGCGGGTGTGTTGGCTGCGGACGGGATCGCCCTGATCGCCGAGGTCAAAAAAGCCTCGCCGTCCAAGGGCGTCATCCGCGCCGATTTCGACCCGGAGCGGATCGCCGATGCGTATGCGGCCAACGGTGCGCGCTGTCTTTCGGTATTGACGGACGAGGCGTATTTTCAGGGGTGTGATGCGTATGTACAGATGGCTAAAGAAGTTGCGGGCTTGCCGGTGTTGCGCAAGGACTTCACCATCGACGAGTACCAGATCTACGAAGCCCGCGTCATCGGTGCCGACGCCATTTTGCTGATCGCAGCCCTGATGGACTCCAGCCAGCTCGACGACTACTTGGGCCTAGCCGGCGAATTGGAATTAGACGCACTGGTCGAAGTCCACGATGGGGCGGAACTGGCGCGCGCCAAAGCAGCCGGGGCCCGGCTCGTCGGCGTCAACAACCGCGATCTGCGGACCTTTGCGACGACCTTGGAGACGACCTTCGCGCTTGTGGATCAGATGCCGGAGGGGGCTGTCGTCGTCAGCGAGAGCGGAATTGAAAACCGCGGCCATGTCGAGCGGCTCGCAGATGCGGGCGTCGATGCGATCTTGGTCGGCGAATCCCTGATGCGCGAAGCCGATATCGGGGCTAAAGTGAGGGAGTTACTAGGCACGTGAAAAGACGAGTATTTTCGGGCATTCAGCCTTCGGGCCACCTCCACCTCGGCAACTACATCGGTGCCATCCGCAACTGGCTGGCAAACCTCGATGGCCGCGACAATGTCTTCTGCGTGGTCGATCAGCACGCCATCACCGTTGACTACGACCCGGACGCACTGCGCGAGGGGACGCGCCAAGCGGTGGCCCTGTACATGGCCTGTGGTCTCGATCCGGCCAAGTGCCGCCTTTTCGTGCAGTCGCACATCCCCGAACACACCGAGTTGGCTTGGCTTTTGACTTGTATCACGCCGATGGGCTGGCTGGAGCGGATGACCCAGTTCAAAGAACGGGTCGGCCCTCGGCGCGAGCGGGTCGGCACGGGGCTGTTCGTCTATCCGACGCTCATGGCCGCCGACATTTTGCTCTACCAGTCCCATGAGGTGCCCGTGGGCGACGATCAGAAACAGCACGTGGAACTGACGCGCGACATTGCCGAGCGCTTCAACCGCAAATTCGGTGAAGTGCTCACGGTGCCCGAACCGGTCATTCCCCAAGTTGGGGCGCGGATTATGGGACTGGACGACCCGACGGCGAAGATGTCCAAGTCGGCCACAGGACGCCACCACAGCATTGCTCTGCTCGACAGCCCGGACCAGGTGCGCAAGGCGATTATGCGCGCAGTGACCGATTCGCAGCAGGGCATTGTCTTCGATCCGCAGCGCCCCGGGCTGTACAACCTTCTGACAATCTACCAAGCATTGACCGGTAGCGGGCACGCCGAGATCGAGACGCATTTTGCCGGCAAGGGGTACGGCGACTTAAAAAAGGAACTGGTCGAAGTAGTCATCGCCGAGATCGAGCCGCTCCAAGGCCGCTATCGGGAGTTGACGGCCGATCCCGCGTACATCGACGAGGTACTCGCCACAGGCGTCGAGAGGCTGCGCCCGGTCGTTGACGCGACTATGGACGCGGTCCGTCGGGCCATGGGCCACCGATGAGGGAGCAACTATGAACCTGAGTGACTGGCGCGAACGCATAGATAGCATTGACCATCAGCTAATCGATCTGCTCAACGAGCGCATGCACTGCGCGCAGGAGATCGGGCGCATCAAAAAGGCCGCGGGAAAACCAATACGCGATCCCCAGCGCGAACTCGATGTGCTCGCCAAGGTCAAAGCCTACAATCAAGGACTAATTAAGGACGAGGCCCTAGAGGCACTCTACCGGCTGCTCATCGAAGTGACCACCAACTTCGAGCGCGAGGAGGCTTAGCCTTCTTCCGGAGGGCAGTCATCGTCGGCGTGGGCCTGATTGGCGGCTCCATAGGCTTGGCGCTCAAGCGCACCGGCTTTGGCGGGCGGCTCGTGGGCGTCAGCCGCCCGGCAACCATCGCCCGCGCACTCGAACTGGGCGTGATCGACGAGGGATGGGGCTACCACGAGTTGGAGCGGGCACTCAAAGGGGCCGACCTAGTCTTTATCTGCACCCCGATCAAGCGGATTCTCGCGCTGATTGCGGAGGTGGGTCGGCTCGCCGACCCGGGGACGCTAGTTACCGATGTGGGGAGCACCAAGCGGCGCATCGTCGCGGCGGCCCAAGCCCATTTCAGGGACGAGGTGTACTTTGTCGGCGGCCACCCCATGGCCGGCTCGGAAAAGGCCGGCGTGGCCGCGGCCGATCCGTTCCTCTTCCAAAATGCGATCTACATTTTAGTTCCCGACCAAAAGGTTCCGGCCGAACGCTACGAGGCGTTGACCGCGCTCTTGCGGCAGGTCGGGGCGCGGGTGATGGAGCTGGACGCTGAGGCACACGACCGGGCGGTCGCCGCGATCAGCCACTTGCCGCAGATGCTGGCGACCTCGCTGGTGGGCATGGTCGGGCGGCTCAATGCCGAGCGGGACCACTTCCTACCGCTGGCCGCCGGCGGTTTCCGCGACTTGACGCGCATTGCCTCCAGCCCATTCGCGCCGGTGTGGGAAGATATCTGCGCGACCAATGCCGACGAGATCCGTGCGATGATCGACCGCTACATGGCCGCGCTCGCGGATGTGCGGGGGCGGCTGGAGGCCGAGGACCTAAAGGCGGATTTCGATTTTGCCAACGAGATTCGCGGGTCCATCCCGCGGGATTCAAAGGGGTTTATCCACGCGCTGTACGAGATCTTGGTGCTGGCCGAGGACCGGCCGGGCGTCATCGCCGAGATCGGGCAGGCGCTGGGGTCGCAAGGGGTAAACATCAACGATATTGAGGTAATGAAGGTGCGCGAGGGCGAGGGAGGGACGCTGCGGCTGGGATTTGACAGCGCGGAGAGCGCGGAAAACGCGCTGGGAATTTTGGCTCAGCTCGGGTATGTGGCGCGGAGGCCCTAGGCCATGGAAGCAGTCGTAAGCCCAGTCAGGAAAATCGCCGCGCAGATCTCGGTGCCCGGAGAGCGGGCGTCAGCCGAGCGGGCGCTCGTGTTGGCCGCATTGAGCGAAGGAGATAGCACCGTCCGCAACGCGCCCGTTGCCGCTGGCCGCGTGGTGGCTCTATTGCGCGGGCTGGGCGTTGACATGGCCGAGTGTGCAGGCACCTATGCGGTGCGCGGCGTTGGGCTGCGGGGGTTTCACGGCGCAGCGGCGCCACTCGACCTAAAAGGGCTGGGCGACACCGCCCTGTTGTTGCTTCCCCTGCTCGCCGGGCAAGCGTTTCGCTCGCGGGTGAAGTTGGGGATGGAAGCCGAGCGGTGCCAGCCCTTGCTCAACCTGCTGACCCAGCTCGGATTCGCCGTAGAACAGGAGAGCGCAGACACCTTTGTAACCGGGGGACAGCAAGCCAAAGGGTGCGTCCTCTCCGCGGCACCCGCGACCGATGCCCTAGCACTGGGTGCGCTGGTGGGCGCACTCTTTGCCAAAGGGACGACCGCGCTGAAAAGCAGTCGCCGCGTGGAGCGATTGTTGCGCGGGCGCGGGGTTGCGGTCGAGCGGCGCAAACTGCTGTCGGTAGAAGGCGGACAGGCACTGCAGGGGGTTGACGTGGAGGTGCCTGGGCAACTCGCGTTGGCTTATCCGCTCATGGGGGCCGCGCTGTGCCGCAAGAGGTCGCAGCTAACCATCAAGCGCGTGGCCATTCGCCCTAAGCAGCGGGCCTTCTTGGATTTGCTGCGGCAGATTGGGGCGCAGATAACCGCAGAACACCTCGGGGAAACGACGCGCTTCGAGTGCGATTTGCACGTGCGCACCAGCCAGTTAAAGGGGACGCGCGTGGCCGGGTCGCGGGCCGCCAAAGTCACCGACCAGATCGCGCTGCTAGCGGTCTTGGCGACCCAAGCAAAGGGGACGACGGTCATCCGCGACATCGAAGACGTGCCGCACGTGGAGGATATGTGCGCCGCGCTGCGCTCGCTCGATGCGCGGATTGGCCAGTTCCCGGAGGGACTCGTCATCAAAGGCGGCTTCCCGCTCCAAGGCGGCCAGCTCGACGGCAAGGGCGACCCCGGTTTAATCATGGCTTTTGCCGTGGCCGGGCTGTTGGCCGAAGGGGCGCTGACCATCCAAGGCAGCGAGTGCTTGACGCCTATCTGGCCCGATTTTTTCGAGACAGTACACCTTATGCGAGGAGATTGAACATGCTGGGACTCTTTCGGCTCTTTATAGGCGTGGCCGTGCTGTTGAGCGGCGGCCTACTCGCCATTCGCCTGCTCTACGGAGTATCGTGGCGCGAATCCCTAGAGATTGCCAACAGCTTTATTGAGGATTTGCTGGGGTAATCCCAGCGATGCTGTGGGGCTGGGCTGGACATTCTATTAGGCTCCGGAGGGCGCGGTTGAACTAGATAGACTGAGATTGATCATGCCAATCCCAGATGCCCCTAAAATTTATCACATCTTCCATGTGGACCGCCTGCCCTCCATCATTAGCGACGGCTGCCTGTGGTGCGATAAGGAAGCGGCCCGGCGATCAATCGATGGAACGATGATTGGTATGAACCATCTCAAGCAGCGGCGGTTAGGATTGCATCTGCGGAGCCACCCCGGCCTCCGCGTTGGCGACTGTGTGCCATTTTACTTCTCCCCACGTTCGGTCATGCTCTATGTGATCTACCGAAGGGAGCATTCAGATTTGTCCTATCGGGGCGGACAGGACCCCATCATTCATCTGGAGGCAAACTTGGCGCAAACGGTTGAGTGGGCGGACGACGAGGGGTGGCGCTGGGCATTCACGAACTCGAATGCTGGCGGCTTTTCCTCTCGTGATTGGTGCAACTGGGAGCAATTAGATCAGATCAACTGGAATGCGGTACAAGCTAAAATGTGGAGCGGTCCCGATGTTGATCCATCCGTTAAGGAACACAAGCAAGCGGAATTCCTAGTTGAGCGGCGTTTCCCATGGAAGTTGGTGAACCGCATTGGCGTCTACTCGCAACAAGTCGAAAAGCAGGTGAGTGTCGCCTTGCGGGGGGCCAGTCATCAACCTCTTGTCGAAGTTAAGAGGGAGTGGTATTACTGAACAGAAAGGAGAACACTATGATCGAATACAAGACCGGCGACCTCATGGCCGAAGAGGTCGAAGCCTTGGTCAACACTGTCAACTGCGTCGGGGTTATGGGACGCGGTATCGCACTTCAGTTTAAGAAGGAGTTCCCGGAAAACTTCAAAGTCTATGCCAACGCATGCAGGCGTAAGGACGTTAAGTTAGGCCAGATGTTCGTGTTCGAGAGAGATGATATGTTTTCTCCGCAGCCGCGGTACATCATCAACTTTCCGACCAAGCGGCACTGGCGCAACAAGAGCAGGATGGAGGATATCGAGTCCGGGTTGGCGTCGCTTGTAACGGAGATTCGGGAACGCGGCATCCGCTCAATTGCCATCCCAGCACTCGGTAGTGGTTTGGGCGGGTTGAACTGGTACGCAGTACGCACTCGCATGCAAAAGGCTCTAACAGAACTGGACGACGTGAAGATCGTCATATTCGAGCCGGACAGTGGGCCGGTCACACCCAAGCCAACCGTTCAAGCGACATTCCAATAAATGTTCGTCTTAAGTCGGCTTCAAAGGAGACTTTTGTGATTTCCGGGACGACGCGGGTGCTCGGCGTCATCGGCGACCCGGTCGCACACACAGCGTCGCCGGCCATGCACAACGCCGCGCTCCGGGCGCTGAATCTCGACTATGTGTACGCGGCGTTCCGCGTTGCTCCCGCAGCCTTGCCCCAAGCGCTCGCCGGAATGCGCGCCTTCGGCATGGTCGGGCTGAATGTAACCGTGCCGCACAAGCAGGCCGTCATGGCGCATCTCGACGAGATTTCCGCCGAGGCCCAGAGCATTGGCGCGGTCAATACCATTGCCAACCGCGATGGGCGGCTCGTGGGGTACAATACCGACGCCTTTGGGATTGTCCAAAGCCTCAGGGCCGATGGCGGCTTGGACCCGCTGCCGCCCAAGGTCGCGCTCCTCGGGGCGGGCGGGGCGGCGCGGGCCGTGCTCTACGCGCTGCTGGCGCGGGAGGAGGTGGAGGAGGTGCTGCTGCTCAACCGCACGGTGGAAAAGGCCGCAGCCCTCGCCGGTGACCTCGACCGCGCTGGCAAGGTGCGGGTCGGGTCGCTGGCCGAGAGTGGGGTGATTGGGGACGCTGGTTTGCTCATCAATGCCACGGCGCTGGGGATGCACCCCCGCGCCGACGTTTCGCCGCTGGCAGACCCGTCGTGCCTACACGAGCACATGTTGGTCGCCGACATTGTGTACAACCCGCTGGAGACCGCGCTCATGCGGCAGGCTGCCGCTGCTGGTGCGCCGGCGATCAACGGCTTGGGGATGCTCGCTTGGCAGGGCGCGCGTTCGTTTGAGATATGGACGGGTGTGGAGCCGCCGGTCGAGGCGATGATGGCGGCCGCACTGGAGCATTTCCCCGGCTAGACCGCTGGTTGAATGGACGGAATAAAGACAAACAACGTAGATAGCGCATGATAACCGAATCATTAGAAACGCGCATTAGCGCGGCACTGGCCCGAGCAGGCGCGCCGGCCGGTTCCCCGGCTCTGGTCGGCCCGGCCACTCGCCCGGAGTTCGGCGATTACCAAGCCAACGGCGTGATGGCTGCGGCCAAGAAGCTCAAGACCAACCCCCGCGCACTCGCCGCCCAAGTCGTGGCGGAACTGGATCTAGAGGATATGGCCGCGTCCGTAGATATCGCCGGCCCGGGCTTTATCAATATCCAGCTCAAGGGCGAGTGGCTGGCCGCGCAGTTGGGAAACGTGTTGGCCGATCCGCGACTTGGCGTACCCAAAGACGCGCCGCAAAAGGTCGTACTCGACTACTCGCATCCCAACTTGGCCAAGGAAATGCACATCGGCCATTTGCGCAGCACGGTCATTGGCGACGCCATAGCCCGCGTCCTCGAATTTTTGGGCCACGAAGTGGTGCGCCACAATCACGTGGGGGACTGGGGGACGCAGTTTGGGATGCTCATCGCCCACTTGGACCAGCTCGCGGACCCGGCTACGGAATTGGCCGATCTAGAAGTATTCTACCAATCGGCGCGTCAGCGCTTTGACCAAGACGCGGCCTTTGCCGATCTGTCGCGGGAATACGTGGTCAAGTTGCAACGCGGCGACCCACACGTGCTGCGGATGTGGCAGCAGTTTATCGACGAGTCGCTCGCCCACGGCCAGCGCATATACGCGGCCCTAGGGGTCGGTCTCAAACCCGCAGACGTGCGAGGCGAGAGCGCGTACAACGACGACTTGCCCGACGTGGTTGAGGACTTGCGGACCAAGGGCCTGCTTAAAGAGTCCAATGGCGCGCAGTGCGTGTTCTTGGAGGAATTCAAAAACAAGGACGGCCAGGTCACGCCGGTGATCGTGCAGAAGTCGGACGGCGGCTATTTGTATGCAACGAGCGACCTCGCGGCCGTGCGCTACCGGGCCGGCGACCTCGCGGCCGACCGCATCCTCTACATCGTGGATGCGCGCCAGTCGTTTCACTTGCAGCAAGTCTTTGCGGTGGCGCGGGCGGCCGGGTACGCGCCGGCCACGACCGCTTTGGAGCACCACGCGTTTGGCGCGATTTTAGGCGCGGACAACCGGCCTTTCAGGACGCGGGCCGGCGGCACGGTCAAGCTGATGGACGTGCTAGAGGAAGGCGTGGTGCGGGCCTTTGCCCAAGTGAGCGCGAAAAACCCCGCGCTGGACGAGGCCGAGCGGCAGCACATCGCCCGCGTGATTGGCATTGCCAGCGTCAAGTACATGGAGCTGTCGTTCAACCGCACTTCGGACTACGTGTTCGACTGGGACAAGATGCTGGCCCTCGACGGCAACACCGCTCCGTACATGCTCTACTCCTATGCCCGCATCCAGAGCATGTTCCGCCGCGCCGGCGTGGATGGAGGGGCGCTCAGGGGCGCGATTGCCCTTGGCGCAAGGGCCGAGCATGCGCTCGCCATCAAGCTATTGCAGTTTCCCGAGCAGGTCGCGGCCGTAGCTGGCCAGTGCTATCCGCACGTGCTCTGCAACTATCTCTACGAGTTGGCGGATGCCTTTATGAAGTTCTACGAGCAGTGCCCGGTCCTCCGCGCGGCCGAGCCGGTGCGCACGAGCCGGCTGCTGCTGGCGCTGTTGACCGCGCGCATCCTGCGCCAGGGCCTCAACCTGCTCGGCATCGAGACCCTCGAGCGAATGTGATGGTAAAAGGGCCGGTATTTCTGACGGGGTTTATGGGCGTGGGCAAGACCCAAGTCGGGCGCATTCTGGCGCGGCAGCTAGGGCGTCGCTTCTTGGACACCGACCGGATGATTGAACAGCGCGCCGGCAAGCCCATTGCGGCGATTTTCGCCGACGAAGGCGAGGCGCACTTCCGCCAGCTAGAGCGCGCCTGCGTCCTCGAAACCTGCCAGTGCCCGGATGCCGTAGTGGCCTTGGGCGGCGGGGCGATCACCCGCGCCGACAATGTCGCGGCCGTGCGCCGCGCCGGCGTCTTGGTCTGTCTCAAGGCCGATGTGGATACGATTTTCGCCCGCGTCAGGCGCCGCGTCCACCGGCCCTTGCTCGCCGGGTTGGGGCCGCAGGCCCAGCGCGCCAAGATAGAGTCCCTGCTCCGCGAGCGCACTCCGTTCTACGAGCAAGCCCACCTCGAGCTGTACACCACGCAGGCACAGACGCCTGAGGACACGGCGAGGCAACTCCGCAACTTACTGGAGAGCTATGCAAAGAATTGACTTAGACCTCCCGGGGGCTGCATACCCCATCTTCGTCGGCCACGACATCCTCGGGGAACTGGGGCCGCGTTGCCGCGACTTGGCCTTGGGCCGGCAGGTCGCGCTGGTGACCGACGAGCTCGTGGCGGCGCACTACCTACAGCCTGCGGCCGCCAGCTTGCGCCGGGCCGGATTCGAGGTGTTGGAGATCGTCTATGCCGGGGGCGAGAGTGCCAAGACCTTGGGCGGGGCCGAAGGCATTTTCGCGCAGATGATCGAGGCCGAGTTCGACCGCGGCGCTTGGGTCGTAGCCCTCGGCGGGGGCGTGGTCGGCGACATGGCCGGCTTTGTGGCCTCCACCTATTTGCGCGGCGTGCCCTACGTGCAGGTGCCTACGACCATCGTCGCGCAGGTGGATTCGAGCATTGGCGGCAAGACCGGGGTCAACCACGCGCTGGGCAAAAACCTAATCGGCACCTTTCACCAGCCGCGCTTGGTCTTGGCCGACACGACCGCCCTGCACTCGCTGCCGCGGTCGGAGCGGGTCGCGGGCATGGCCGAGGTGGTCAAGCACGGGCTGATCCGCGACGCCGCGCTCTTCGCCTTTTTGGAGGAGCACTTGGAGGCGGTCGTGGACATGGCGCTGGCACCGGCGACCTTGGACTGGCTCATTGGCCGCAATGTCGAGATCAAGGCCGCGGTGGTGGCCGCCGACGAAAAGGAGCAGGGCTTGCGGGCCATCCTCAATTACGGGCACACCATTGGGCACGCGATTGAGGCCGCCACGGACTACAGCCGCTACCGGCACGGGGAAGCGGTGATTTTGGGCTCAATCGCCGCGGGCGAAATCGCCTGCCGCGAGGGATTTTGGTCCTCCGCAGAAAGGCAGCGGCAGGACGCGTTGCTGGAGAGATTGGGGGTGCCTCCGGGATTGGCCGCGGTCGAGGCGGAGCGGATTTTGGCCTGTGCTTATGCCGACAAGAAGCGGGTGGATGGGCGGTTGCGGTTCGTGCTGGGTCGGCGGATTGGGGAGGTGGAGGTCGTGGAGGGAATAACCGATGCGACAGTGCGCGCAGCCATTGCATACGCGCAGCAGTACTCTGGGCGCGACCCATGATTCGGGCGTTACTCAAACGTTGTGGAGAACGCCATCGCCCAACGCACGGACATCCACTCGCTTACAAACGAGACGATCTTTACGCGCTCTGCATTTACCAAATCGCCGTTCTCTAACCTACTTAATCCAAAGGGCGACAACACCATGCAAGACCGTGGCATTATCGCATACAAAGACAAGCTAGATCAGGTCATCGATCGCTATGGCGATTTTCTCGGCGATGAGGCGGCAAACCTCGCCCTAGAACACGGCATCCCCGCGGCCAAGGAATTGCAAGCAAACCTAACGGCCATTGAAGATGAAAACCGCCTACTCAAGATCGGCATTGTGGGACGAGTCAAATCTGGAAAATCCTCCCTGCTAAACGCCCTGCTCTTCGCGGGGGAAAGCATCCTGCCCAAGGCCGCAACTCCCATGACAGCGTCCTTAACGACGCTTTCTTACGGGGAGAGCCAAACGGCCGAAGTGGAGTTTTTCACCCAAGAGGACTTGAGACATATTGAGGGCAAGTACAATGAATATAAGACGCGAGAAGAGCGGCTCTACGAGAAATTTCTAACCGAAGAACAAGCAAAAGAGACTCGCTCGCGTAGGTCCCCAGAAGAGCGAGCGAGAAGTAAGGCCAAGCGGGCGATGGGGGATGGCAACGACGCATTGATCGCCGCTTATGAGCAATACGATAAAATCGAAAAATCCGGAATCAACACCAGGGCGCTCGAGAAAAAGACCGTTCTCAAGTTTGCAAGGCTCGCCGCTTTGCGTGGTCAGTTGGATGATTACGTCGGCGCGACAGGCCGTTACATGCCCGTTACCAAAAGCGTCAACATTCGGCTGCCGCAAGAGAATCTGCGGGATATAGAAATTGTGGACACGCCGGGTATTAACGATCCGGTTCAGTCGCGTGAGGCGCGAACCCAACAGCATTTGAGTCAATGCGATGTGGTGTTGATCGTCAGTCCCGCCGGTCAGTTTATGAGTTCGGCGGATCTGAACCTGATGGATCGCATTGCTGGGAAGGAAGGCATCCGCGAGCTATACGTGGTGGCGTCGCAAGCCGATACGCAGCTTTCCAGCAATTTGAAGGATGAAAACAACGGCGACTTGGATCGCGTGTTGGAGTGCCTCACTACGGTGCTTGGCAGGCATCTGGAGGCGATCATTGGCGATTTGAAGAAGCGCAATCCCGAAGTGGGCACTACCTACGATCAGTTGCTCGATCAAGGTAAGATCATTCACACTGCGGGCATTTGCGAAAGTCTGAAGCAGAGTTTTGAGCAGAAAAATGCGTGGGATGCGGGGATGCAGCATGCTTGGGACTGTTTGTTGGCCGAGTATGGAGATTATTTCTCCGCTGAAGATGCGGAGTTGTCGCGCATCAATCTGGAGAAGTTGTCCAACATACCGCGCATTTGGGAAATCGTCGCCAATGTACGCGAACGAAAGGACACCATAATCAAGGACCGCCAAACAGAGTACATCGGCGCAAAACGCCAGTCCCTACACGAGTTAAAAGACGGCTTGCTCAAGTATGCCAACCATCGGCATACTCAGATTGAGAATATGGAGCTTGAAAGCTTTAAGAAGCGGCGCGACCATTTGCACAAGCGTCTGGAAAGGACGGCTTATCTGATTAGGGAGGCGCACGCGGAATCGGTTGATCAGGTTAAAAAAGACCTGAATGACAATTTTAGAAAGGAACTAGCAATTCGCGATCGGCAGGTCCAAGAGGATATCGCTGGAGCGAAAGGCGAAGAATATGAAAGTCATCCAACAGGTTTATTTAAGAGAGATAAGACAAGACGTATTGAGACTATCTACACGAATGCTGTCGTTTGGAGCTTGACGGAATCTGCTGACAAAATGATAGAGGAGATTGCCGAGAAAACAGACGCCCAAAAGGACCAGTGGCGGGGTAAACTCAATAAGGAGCTAACTAAAGTTTTGCAGCAAGAATTGGGCGATGAGGATGTAGAAGCATGGAGAGTCCGCGAGATTATCAGAAATGCCGTCAATTCCATATCCATCTCACCATTCAAACACAATACCCAATTGCCAGAGAAGCTGAGTTCTCAGGGTGTGTTGAGGGATAAGGACGCGAGGAATTTTTTTGATAAGGCATGCGACTATTCTAAGGAATCTTGTAGCGACCTTCGCAAGAAGGTGAATCGGTACATCAAAGATCTCACCGCAGAGATGGGCAGAGTTGAGTTAGACAAGTTGCTGCTGGAAAAATTCAACGAGGAATTCGCTTCCCTTGAGGAGTCGATTGCCAAGAAGGAAATGGAGTTGAAGCGAATCGCCCGCATTAGGGAAGAACTGAAGGAGATTGATAATGGCTAAGAGTACGCTGCATTCAGCCGCGGATCATCGCAGTTTTGATTCGTTGCGTTCAGAGCACGAGGAGTTGCAAAAAAAATACAAACTGGTCTCCGATCTGCTCACGGCCAAACCCAACAAACACGTAGAATTCGAGAAGTTCGAGCGCCTCTTGAACGAGGAGTTTCGGGCATTTGCTGATGCGGAGTCGTCGCTGGCCGAGGAAGCGGCCGCGGTGCAGCGCCTCGAAAAACTGGCCGAGCGGCTGAAAGAACTGGTGGTCTTTCCGCATCTTTTCGCCAAGCGATCCATTGCCATTGGGGGCGGGTTCAGCAGCGGCAAGTCGGCGTTTGTCAACAGTTTTATCGAGGGACATGACCATTTGCTGCCGGAGCGAGTCGAACCGGCCACGGCCATTCCTTCCTTCGTCATCGCCAATTCGGAACTGGTGATCAAGGGCTTTTCCCGCACCGGCGATACGGTGGATATCGACCCGACCCTGTACTCCCAATTATCCCACAATTTTATCGATACCTTTTCTTTTAATCTCAAGGACATCATGCCTTCCATCACAGTAGAGGTTCCTTTGCGCGACAACTTGTTTGAAAACCTCTGCTTGATCGATACGCCGGGCTACAATCCAGGGGGCCGGAATGAAGACCGCACTACGGCGGCTGATTTTCTCAAGGATCGAGATGCGCTCATCTGGATTATTGGGTTGGATTCTACTGGCACGGTTCCCAAGGACGATTTGGAGTTTCTGGAGGATTTGGAATTGGGGTCTTTGCCGTTTTACGTGGTTTTGAACAAGGCGGACAGAAGACCCCGCAGTGAATTGGAGAAGGTGCTGAGCGAGGTGCAGGATACGCTTGCCGACGCGGATTTCGACCCTCTTGGAATCTGCGTGTATAATTCCCGCCGCGGTGAGCAATTCTTAGATGATGGGATGTCGTTGGCGGACTTTTTCCGCGAGCAAAACCAACCCAAAGAAGCGAACACGGGCTTGAAGCAGGAGATTGAGGGCGTCTTTGAGATGTATGAGAATGCCATTCGCAAAGACGAAAGAACGGCCAAGTGGATGACAAACGAACTCAACGCTATCGACTTTCATCTTTCTGAGTTGAGTCCTGACGATGCGGACGTTTTAGGGGAAAAAGTCAGCAAGCTCATCGACTCGCAAAAGAGAGATTTCGCGCCGATCAAGAAACAGATGAGCGAGATCCGGCAAAAGATGCTCAGTGCCGTTGATGAAATTTTCCGGTCGCTGAACCTTGCCAAGCCGGAACGAACAGCGCGGGAAGCGAAAGGCGAGAGTGAGGAAAGAGAATTTATTGCGAAGATAGGTCGCAAGCCATCGCCGAATATCGTGTACAACAAAGGAGTGACCGACCTCCATCACGCTGGGCATCTGAATCTGCCTGTACTCGCTCAATCCCTGCTGGATCAGGGAGCCGACATCGAGGCAAAGGCCACACTACACGCCAGTATCTCGCCGCACCTTACGACACTTTTGGATAAAATGGGAATGGGAGACGATGAGTTTGAGCTAGAAGACAGTACGCCGCTGCACATTGCGGCGTTTGCAAATGCGCGGGAGACCGCCGAAGTCTTGATCCAAAACGGAGCCAACATCAACGCCAAAGACAACGAGGGCCGGACGCCGCTGCACTGGACGGCGGTGGGGAATGCGCGGGAGACCGCCGAAGTCTTGATCCAAAACAGAACCAACATCAACGACAAGGACAACGAGGGCGGGACGCCGCTGCACGCTGCGGCGTTTGCAAATGCGCGGGAGACCGCCGAAGCCTTGATCCAAAACGGAGCCAACATCAACGCCAAAGCCAACAAGGGCTGGACGCCGCTGTACGCTGCGGCGTTTGCAAATGCGCGGGAGACCGCCGAAGTCTTGATCCAAAACAGAGCCAATATCAACGCCAAGGACAACGAGGGCACTACACCGCTGCACGCTGCGGCGTTGGGGAATGCGCGGGAGACCGCCGAAGCCTTGATCCAAAACAGAGCCGATGTCTATGCCAAAGCCAAGCATGGCGTTACGCCGCTGCACTATGCGGCGTTGGAGGATGCTTCGTCGGTGGCGGCGGTGTTGCTTGAGCAGGGAGCCGACATCAACGCCAAAGCCAAGCATGGCGGGACGCCGCTGCATGCTGCGGCGTTTGCAAATGCGCGGAAGACCGCCGAAGTCTTGATCCAAAACGGAGCCAACATCAACGCCAAGGACAACGAGGGCACTACACCGCTGCACGATGCGAAGGAGAATGGAGCTCGTGAAACAGCAGAGTTATTGATCCGCTATGGTGGCCAACGTTAGCCGTCCACACACCTCATCCAAATGAACGAAAACCAGCCTCACAAAGTTCACCTAGTCAGCTTGGGGTGCCCGAAAAACACGGTCGATTCCGAGCGGATGCTGGGGCTTTTGCAGGGCCATGCCTATCAGATGACGGACGCGCCGGAAGAAGCGGACGTGGTGGTGGTCAATACCTGCGGCTTTATCGAACCGGCCAAAGAGGAGTCCCTCGCCGCGATTATGGACGCGCATCGGCTCAAGCAAGAAGGTCAATGCGAGGGCGTGATCGTCACGGGGTGTCTATCGACGCGCTACTACGAAGAGCTAGCGCAGGAGTTGGTGGAGGCCGACAAGCTGTTGACGATCGCCGACGAGGCCGACATCGTCCACCACGTTGACGACGTGTTGGGCGTCCAGCGGCCCGATTACTTAGCTAGTTTGCCGCGCACCTCGCTGACGCCCAAGCACTGGGCATACCTGCGCATATCCGACGGCTGCGATCACCAATGCGCCTTTTGCGCCATTCCCGCCATTCGCGGGCGGCACAAAAGCGAGCCGCTCGAACAGCTCGTGGCCGAGGCCGAGCGGCTGGCCGCGGAAGGGGTGCGGGAGCTGGTCTTGGTCTCGCAGGATTCAGTGCGCTACGGGGCCGATCTGTACGGCCGGCCCCAGCTCGTGCGCCTTTTGCAAGCCCTCGCCGAGGTGGAGGGCATTGAGTGGATGCGCTTGATGTACACCTATCCGGCGTTTTGGACCGAGGAATTGATCGACTTCTACGCCACATGCGACAAAATGTGCGGGTACATCGACATGCCGCTACAGCACATTGCCGACCCGGTGCTCAAGCGCATGAAGCGGGCGACGACGCGCCAAAAGACGCTCGATCTGCTGGCGCGACTGCGGGAGCGGCTGCCCGGGGCCGGGCTGCGCTCGACGTTCATCGTCGGCTTTCCCGGGGAGACCGACGCCGATTTTGCCGCCTTACTGGAGTTTGTGGCCGAGACGCGCTTCGACTACGCGACCGGCTTTCTCTACTCGCCGGAAGATGGGACCACAGCCTATGAGCTCGGCGATCCGGTCGCCGAGGAAATCAAGCAGGAGCGCTACAGCCGCCTGACGCAACTGCAAGAGCGCGTGGGCACGGAGAAAAACGACGCCCTAGTCGGTACGCGGCAGCAGGTCTTGGTCGATGCGCACGACGGGGCGGTGTGCTATGGGCGGATGGAGCGCGACGCCCCGGAAATCGACGGCCAAGTCATCATCGCCGAGGGCATGCCGCCGGTGGGTTCTTTCGTCGCAGTGGAGATCACGGCCGCCGCGCCCTACGAGCTGACCGCTAAGGTAGTGGGAGAGCCGCGTTGAACAAGGCAAAGCCACGCACCATCGCCGTGGATGACCGGGCCGGCGAATTGGTCATCGCGTGGAGCAATGGCCGCGAGAGCCGCTACGCCTTGGAGGGCTTGCGACGCGAGTGTCCCTGCGCCCACTGCCGGGAATTGCGCGACGCGAGCGAGGGCGGTTTGACGCTCTTACAGCCCGAGGCCGCGTCGGCTACGGCCGAAGTGCGGGGAGTTAGCTACGTCGGCCGCTACGGCATTCGCATTGAATGGGCCGACGGGCACGATCACGGCATTTATACATTTGAGTTTTTTCGCGCTATCGACGCGGGCGGATGAGGCAAGGCGGGCTTGGGGAAGCTACCCTACCGCAACCACGCCTCAAGATATTCCTTTACGGCACCGCTTACATGAGGCGAATCGCTTATCTCTTTCCGCAGCCGATGCACTACTTTGAAAGGGAGATTCCCAACTATGGCATACAGGTTAAGGAATTTCGGATTAATGGAAAACTCAATTTTCTTAGGATTGACTAACCCCACCGCGGTTTGATCTATATAGCGACAATGATGGCTGAAGTCAGGCCATTCACTAGCTGAGACGATGATGTGGGGAGTATCTTGGGGAGCGACTCTATTGCGATTGCGGTAAACAACCGCAACCGCGACTTCTGGGGCCTCTGAGGGAAATGGCGTCGTAAGAACGACTAGCTCTGGATGAGAGGAACCTTTCGGAGAAAGACATAGCCCCTCCCAGTTCATTTGAGGAGATCCAAGAGAGCCTGTCCTTTGAGACGGCGCAAGGTGAAGTTAATTTCCTCTTGTGATTTGCCTAGTGCGCTAAGAATATCGCGTACGGATAGGGGTATTCTGCGCTCTCCATACCGATCTTCATCGGGGTTTTGGTATTCCGGCAGATCGTGGCTCTCATCGCGCAGTTGCTGCCAAGATTTGCTCCCATGCTCGGCAAAAATCTCATCCGCTAGTGCTATTTCAAATTCGGATAGCTCATCCACAGCAGCAGGCTTAATCAGCTTGATGTGGTACTGGTCGCTCGGTGCAATGTGCTGCGACCAAACCCCCTCGTCTCTAGTAGAGACCCCTCTGGCTAAGTCCATAGTTGCACTGACCACAGGTCCATGGGGGAGAGAAAAATAAATGTCTGTCGAGACGGCTACTCCACGGCGATCAAAGGCTGCTCTATCAATGAGATAGATCAATTTGATCAGTGAAAGATGCGGATACGGCCTATTCACTTTACTGAGCAGGTACGCGGCAAGCTGAGTAGCTTTCCTCTCGTTAAAATAAGGACGGGTTGGGACCTGTTCGGATTGCATCATGACCTCTTTACCTCCTGAGGGGGACTATTATCCGATTAGATCGTGAACATATGAACACCTTTTCACCACGGCAAGTCTGTAGTATCCGTTTATGCGGTGCCCTATTCTTTAACATACATTTCTGGTTAGCTGTCCGTCAATTATTGACCTCTGCATTTCTAATGGAGTGGCGTTTCAACCTTGCTTCGCCTCAGATCGTATTCCTTTATCTATGCAGGTATCAATTAGGTGTGAAGGGCGGGCAGCTTTGGTAGCCGGTCCACAATGTATGTAATTCCCCTTTTTTACGCCGCCTGACGCGCCGGAACGTCGCGGGGCGCACGGGCGATCCACTGCTCGGCGAGGAGGAGGCCGAGGGCCAACAGCAGGAATTCGCGCCACAACTCGCGGCCGTGGCGGTTGCCCAAGACCGCGAGGCGCAGGTCGTCGCCCGGGCCGAGGAAGTGGACTTCTGCGTCTGCAAAAACGCTCCGGACGTACTCGGCTGCTACGGGCGCGAGCGCAGATTCGCGGGCGTCGAGGTTGACGGCGAACGCATCAACGGCTGCGCCGGCAACGCGGAGTCGCCAGATGCCGGCCTCGCCGACTTGGGGAATTTTCCACAAGTATTGGCCGCCGACGCGCTCCGGCTCCAAGCGCAGGTGCTCGCCCGACGGCGTTTCGGCCTCTACGGCCGCTTCCATTGGCACATCGGCCAAGCGGCGATAGACCGTTTCCCCGACCAAGTAGGCAGCGCGGCGGTCGGACGGCAGGCTCAACTCGCGCACTAAGCGGTGCAGGAGGGGAGCGAACAGCCCGCGTTGGTGCAGGTCGTTCCACTGCGGGTCAATGGGGAAGGCCGCGAGCGCGACGCGCCCCTGCCCCTGCCAAGCTAGCGCCATGGCGAGTTGCCCGTCACCTAAGCGGGCCAAGGGCAAAAGGTCGGGCGCAGGGACCATGGCGAAATAGGCGTAGAAGCGCGGTTTATCTTGGCCGCTGGCGAGGAGGTCGTTGAAAAGCTGGTGGTGCGGCTCGTCCTCGTCTAGGACTTGATAGGTGGCTGCGTTGCCGGGTGCGCCGATCCGCTCTTTGAAGCGCCCCGGAGTCAGGCCGGGCAAGAGATCGCGGTTGTAGTAGCCGAGGTCGCTGTGCGGCGCGGGAAAGAGGACTACGCCGCCGCCGCTGGCGACGAACTCGTCCAAGGCCGCCTTTTGCACTGCGCTCAGCCGCGCGAGGTTGCAGAGCACGAGCACATGTACTCCGGCGAGGGTGCTGGCGTTGAGGTCGGCGAAGAGACCCGTGCGGATTTTCACGGCTGGATCGGAGAGGGCCGCCGCCCCGAGCGCCCGGCGCACGTAGTACGCGTCCTCGGGCCGCTCGCCCAACAGCAGCGCGGTGATGGCGGTGGGCAGGTCGAGCGTGAAGTAGCGGCGGTTGTCGAGCGCGAGCCCGTCGTCTGCGAGCGCGATGTGCCCACTTAGCCGCCCGGGCCGTCGCGGCGAGAAGCTGAGTGCTACTTGGGTCGTGCCCGGCGCTCCGGGATTCACGCTTTGGCGGCGCACGCGCTGGCCATCGACAAAAAGGTCCAGCGTTGTGCCTTCACCGCTGTGTGCGATTTCGGCTTGCATGGCGACCTTGGCGTCGGCCGCGAGCATCCAACTCGGGGCCGCGACCCGCTTGACGTAGGCATTCGGCCGGGTCTGGGCGCGAGGGCCAGCCATATAGACGCGCGTACCAGCAAAGGACGGGACCGAGTCCTCAAGTTCATCCCAATTGTAGTGGGCCAAATCAGTGAAAATAAAAAGTTCGTGCGCTAGTGCGGATTCTTGGTTGAAGCGTTGGGCCGCCGCGTGCAAGGCCGCGCGCAAGTCGGTCGCCTCTTGCGTCGGCGCGAGTTCGGCAATGCGCTCGGCCAAGTGGGCGCGGTCGCCGGCAAAAGGAGCGTGGGGCCGTTGGGCAAAAGGCTGCACTGCCACTTGATCGCGCTGGGGCAAAACGGCCAGCAGATCGCCGAGCTGGCGTTGGAGCTGGTCGAAAAGGGAGCTGCTGTCGGAAGGCCGTTGGTAGCGGGTGCTGTACGACAGGTCCAAGAGCGCGTGAACGGCCACCGGGCGATTCCCACCGCCCCAGCCGCCGCCGGCTGTCGGCCGGGCAAAGGCGCAGACGATGAGCGCGACGATGAGCGTGCGCAGCAAGAGGACCAGCCACTGGCGCAACTGGAGCCGCCGCATGCGGTTTTGCTGTAACTGGCGCAGAAAGGCGAAGTCGCTGAAAGGATGGGGCTGGGCGCGTCCTCGATGCAGCAGGTGGATGGCTAGGGGAAGGGCTGCCGCGACTAGTCCGAGGAGCAGCGCGGGATTGAGAAACTGCAAGACGGGGAAGGGACTGCGCTAGTTCGCAGAAGGAATATCGCGCTCGGCCGCTTCGATGGTGGCGATGATTTCCTCGGCTGAATTCGCTTCGATGAGCTTCTTTTTGAACGCGTCGTTTTTGAGCAAGCGCGAAATCCGCGCCAGGGCCTTGATGTGGGGCCCGGAAACATTGGCCGGGGAGACCAGCAGGAAGAACACAAAAGCTGGCTCGCCGTCGAGGGCATCGAAATCAACCCCCCGCCGCTGGGTGCCCATAGCTGCGACCAGCTCGGTTGCCGCGGCCGATTTGCCGTGGGGGATGGCGATGCCGTCGCCGATGCCCGTGCTCATGATTTTTTCGCGGTCAAGTACGGCTTGCAATACTTGGTCGCGGTCGGTGATGGCGTCGCCCACCGGAAGCGAGTTGACCAGTTCGGCGATGATGTCCTCTTTGGATTCTCCTTTGAGGTCAACTATGGTGGATTCGGGCGACAGGATGTCTAACAGGTTCATGCGCGTTATCTCCGGGTGATTTGCTGAAAAGTAAGCCATGCCCGCGACATTCGTCAACCTGATCAGTAATTAGTCCGACCCCGCCGGGGGACTGACCACTGGTCACGGAGCACGAATCAGGGCTTTTACCAGCCGCGGCACCACGAAGTAGAGCAAGCGCCCGCGGCCGATTTCTTCCCAAGAATGGAGGCCCAATTCGACCGCGGCTAGGCCCGCAGTCGGCAGGTGAAGATGTGCGCCCGTTAGCTGGCGAATCCACGCTTCCAGCCCTGGGTTATGGGCAATGACGAGGCCAGTCTGGGCGCTGTCTGGCAAGCCGGCCGCCGCTTGGGCCAAGATGGGGGGAGATGCGTGGTAGAGCGCGTCGTCCAAGTGCAAGACGCTCGCCGGCAGGCCGAGGGATGCGGCTAGGCCGGTGGCTGTCTGGTGCGCTCGGCGCGCGGCCGAGGCCAGCACGACTTCGGGGCGCGGGCCATGCGCGGCAAGCAGGCGGGCGATGCGCGGCAAATCCGCGCGGCCGCGCTTGTTGAGCGGACGGTCGAAATCGTCGCTTATCCCGGGGGGATAAGCCGACTTGGCGTGGCGCATGATTAGCAAGGTTTTCATGGGAATTGCGAATTGAGAACCTCTTGGTTGCGTGGGCATTTACTAGAGGGTATTTTTGTTAGCGGCAAGATAGCGCGCGTCGGCGCTCGATACAACCGCGACTCGGGATTTATACCTATGGCTCCGCAACCCGTAGAGCTCAATCTGACCATTCGCCCCCAGCGGCGCTTTGCAATCATCGACATTGCCGAGCTGATCCGCAAACAAGTCGGCGACGAGCTGCGCCCCTTTCGCAAAGCCGCGTACTGTTCGTTTCACACTACGGCCGGCTATATAGAGCAGGGCATGTGTAGGCGTTTGGGGCACAGCCGCAAGCAGATCGACCCATTCATCCGCGCCATCAAAAAGATCTTTCCCCACAACGCCGGCTATTTCCACGACCGCATGCAGCTGCGCGACGAACTGAGCGAGGGCGAAAAGGAAAAGGAGCCGGTCAACGCCGACTCGCACCTGACCTTTATCGCCGCGGGCCTCAAAAACTGCGTGACCTATATCCACCGCCCCGAGGAGCCAGTGTACTTCATCGAGCTAGACGGCATGTACAAGCACTACGTGCGCAGCCGGCGCACCGCAGTCATGGCCTACAACCGCGCCGAAATCGTGCATCGCGGTCGGGTGGAGATTCCAGTGGCCGGCAGCCATGCGATCGACTCCTTCAACCTCAAGGATCCGCGCTACGGCCTCTTTGAAACGCTCGCCGATCGGCTGCGGCAATGCGGCATAGACAAAGGCTGCATTGACATCCGCCTCGCCCCGGAGGAAAAGCACGTCGGCATGACCGTCAACGAGTACGAGACCCTGTTGATGCGCAATGACTTGCCCCAGGCCCTCAGCGATCCACTGCGCTACGTGTTCCAGCACGGCAAGCGGCTCCTGCGGCACCCGGCCTCCATCCCCGGCAAGATGCACGCCTACGCGGCCTACGATTCCCTCCGCTTCTACAACGAATTGCTCGACCAAGTTCCGGTGGGGCGGTCGGTCATCGACCGCATCTTTTCGGTGCTGTCAACGCCGGCCCAGCGCATTTTGCGCCTGAAGCGCCACATCCGGCTGCTGGTCTCAGACCGCGCGGGCGCCGGGGCGGATCGCATCCTGCAGGGCACGTACCAAAGCCCGATTCTGGTGCAGCACCAACCGGCTGCGGGCGAGGTGCGCACGCTCGACGTCACCCTGCGCCGCTTCGTCTGAGTATGCAGGTCGATCCTTCCATCTTCAAAGCCTACGACATCCGCGGCATCTATCCCGATCCCTTGAGCGAAGAAGTGGCCTACGCCATTGGCCGCGCCTTGGTGGCGCTGCTCAAGTGCGAGGAGGTCGTCGTGGGGCGCGACATGCGCCTTTCGAGTCCGGCCGTAAAAGAGCACCTCGTGCGCGGCCTCGTCGCGCAAGGCGCGGACGTCATCGACATCGGCATGGTCAGCACCGACCAGTACTACTATGCCTGCGCCACCTTGGACCGCCCGGGCGCCATGGTGACGGCTTCGCACAACCCGCCCGAATACTGCGGCTTCAAGATGGTGCGCCAAATGCCCTATCTGCTCAGCGGCGAATCCGGGATCCAAGACCTGCGCCGCCTCGTGGCAGAAGAAAGCTGGGGCGCGGGCCGCAGGCCGGGCGCGGTTCGGGCCGAGGACGTGACGCAGGGGTTTATCGACAAAGTGTTAAGCCTCGTGGATCCGGCCCGCATTGAGCCGCTCAAGGTGGTGGCCGACACGGGCAACGGCATGGTCGGGCCGATCCTGCAAGCCGTGTACGGGCGCTTGCCCATTGAGTTTATCGGCATGTATCTAGAGCCGGATGGCCGCTTGCCCAACCACGGTCTCGACCCCATGCAGCCGGAAAACCGCGCCGACTTAGCGCGCCGCGTCCTAGCCGAAGGCGCGGACGTTGGCTTTGCCTTTGACGGCGACGGCGACCGCTTCTTCATCATTGACGACCGAGGCCGCTTCGTGCCCGGCGACTTTGCGACCGCACTGATGGCCTGCTACATGCTAGAGCGCCATCCCGGCGCCAAGATCGTGTACGACGTGCGCTGCTCGTGGGCCGTGCCCGACCTCGTAAAAGCGGCCGGCGGCACTCCCCTGATCGAGCGCGTGGGGCATTCGTTCCTCAAGCCGAGGATGTTTGAGGAAGGAGCCGTTTTCGCCGGCGAGCTGAGCGGTCATTACTACTTCCGCGACTTCTTTGGCGCGGATTCCGGCATCGCCCCGTCGCTGGTGATGCTGGAGCTGCTGTCGCAGCGCGGGGTCGCACTCTCCGAGCTGCTCACCCCGCTGGAGCGCCAGTACTTCCCATCCTCTGAGATCAATTCCGAGGTCGCGGATCCCGCCGCCAAAATCGCGGCCCTAGCCGACCGCTACCAAGACGGCCGCATCCTGCGCCTCGACGGGATTTCGGTAAGCTACGACGACTGGCACTTCAACGTGCGGCCCTCCAATACCGAGCCCCTGTTGCGACTCAACCTAGAGGCCCTCTCGGCCGAGCGCATGGCCGAGAAGCGGGACGAGGTGCTGGCTTTTATTCGCTCGTGATGTGACATGACGCAATTGGTCCAACGGCATGCGCATTTGACCCAAATAGGGTCCAAGGGATTTGCTGTTTTCCTGCTGGTCCAAGTAGCGATTTTGGTTTGTGTTCTCTTTTTGCCACCCGAACAGGTATTGTGGGGCTTGGGGGGAGTGGCGCTTGTCGTCGCGTTATTCTTCCTGACCCTATATCCTTGGCTCGCGATCCCGGCAATCATTGCCACCACGGCCTTGGATTCGGCCGGGCGCGTCATCCAAACAACCGCCCTCGGGGAGCCGGTCACCGGCTTTCACCTGTCGTTTGCCCTGCTCTGCGTGGGGTTAGCCAGTCACATTTTCCTGCAAAAGCGCCGTACTTTCCCACCGCTCGAAATCCAAGCACCCCTAGTGCTGTTTTTAGGCTGTATGGCGGTCTCCCTCACCTATTCGCCCAACCAACCAGAAGCCACGATCAGTTTCTTCCGCATCGTCTTTCTATCCTTGTTTCTCTACCTGACCCAAGTTCTCATCGACTCGCGCCGCGTGCTCAACCTGACAATCGCGTCGCTGGGAATAGTCTTGGCGGGCGCGTCCATTCTGGCCGTGTTCCAGATCATCTCGGAACAATTCTACCTGCCGGCGAGCGTGGTTTCGAGTGTGGGCGCCAATATGCCGCGCGCTTCTGGGACCTATCACAACCCCAACATCTTCGGCACCTTCTTAGCCGTGAGTATCCTCTTCATGGCCGGGATTTTCCTCGTGCCCAAGCTGCGCTGGTGGAAGCGGCTCCTGTTGCTGGTGGCTATTGGGCTGGGGACCGCGGCATTGGTCATCACCTTCAGCCGCGGCAATTGGGTCGCGCTGTTCGTGGGCGTGGTCGTGCTGCTGTTTTTGGCAGGTAAACTGCGCTACCTCTTTTACGTCACAGTAGGGTTTTGCCTCGCCATTTTGCTAGTGAAAAACTACGTCCCTTTTGCCGCGTACATTTTCGAGCGGTTCTACTCTATCTTCTCGCTATTTGTGGAGTTTGGGGCCGACAGCCGGGCTTCGAGTACCGCACGGGTTTACTTCGCCATCGCCGGATTCAAAATGTTCTTGGAGCATCCTTTGCTCGGGGTCGGATGGCGTGCTTTTCCGGTCGTCTTTCAAGACTACCAGCCAGAAGGCTTTCCCCACTGGCTGCCGACGCGCGAGTCGCATACCCTGTTTGCAACCATTCTCGCGGAACTCGGGCTCGTGGGGCTGCTAGCCTCCATCTGGATCGTCTGGCGCGTCTTGGCCTTTTCCCTCCACCATATAAAGCGCATGCAGGACGAGTACTTGCGCAGTGTGATGATCGCGCTCGTCGCGATTTTCGTCACCTTCCAAGTCAGCCTCACCTTCACTGGCGAGTTTGCCAACAATTTCTTGTGGATGTTCACGGGAATCATGTTTGCCGTGCCGGCGCTGGAAGAGCGCGAGGATCCATCGTGAAAGTTTTGCTGCTATCGCACCTCTACCCAACTTCATATCTACAATTCAGGGCCGCTTCGTCCACAACCAAGCGCGCTTCCTCAAAGAGCATTGTCAAGTAGAGGTAGTGGCACCCGTGCCTTGGTTTCCCCTGCCCGGGTTTGGGTTGTGGAGTGCCTACCGCCATGTCCCACGCCGCAAAGTAGTGGATGGAATCGAGGTGCGGCATCCCCGCCGCTTCGCCGTACCGCGGCGGATGTTCTTTGCCCGGCTATGGCGTTTTCACCTCAAGGCTTTGCTCAACGCTGTTGCGGGTACGCCGGACCTCATACACGCGCACTGCGCCTATCCCGACGGCCGGGCCGCTATTGAGTACGGCTCGCAAACCGGTCGGGCCGTAGTCATCACGGTCCACGGTTCCGACATCAAGATCCTGCCCAAGCTCAAGTCCCAATGGCGTCAACTGATCGTTGAGTCCCTAACGCGGGCCGCGGCCATCATCGCCGTCAGCCAAGAGTTGCGCCGCGAGGTTATTCAATTGGGCGTCCCGCCCGACAAGGTGTGCTGCATTCCCAACGGCGTTGACTGCCGGCTCTTTTCCGTGCGTGGGTCGCGCCAGCCCGGTAAAGATGGGTGGCACCTGCTTTATATGGGCCGATTTGTCGAGGCAAAGGGATTGCGCGTCTTGCTGGCGGCACTGGCTAAAGTGCGCCGCGAGGGCCGCGCGGTCTCGCTGACCTTGATCGGCGGCCACCCGGCGACCGGAACGGCCGCGCCATTTTTGCCGCAAGTCAACGCCCTCGGGCTGTCCGATTGCGTTGCGTTCAAGGACGCGGTGCCTTGGGAGGATCTGCCGCAGTACATGGCTGCCGCCGATTTGTTCGTCTTGCCGAGCTTCAGCGAGGGCCTGACCACTTCGCTCGTCGAGGCTATGGCCTGTGGCCTGCCGGTAGTAGCCACGCGCTGCGGTGGGCCGGAGGAAGTCGTCAATGAGGAGGTTGGACGGCTAGTGGCGGTCGGCGACGCCGAGGATTTGGCGGCGGGCATCCTCGCGGTCTTGGACGAATACGACTGCTACGACCGCGAGGCGATCCGCCGGCAGGCCGAGGCGCGCTACGACTATCGCCGGGTGGCGGCGCGCATTCACGCGCTGTACGAGGAGGTACTAGCGCGATAATGTCCGCAGATTCCCAACGCTGGCACAAGGCTCAAGCCTACGAACGCGACTGGTGGCAGTCTCGCGCCTTGGCCGTGGACTTGAATTTCTACGCCTACTTCGCCCAAGCTCTGCGCCGAGAAATTGACAGCCTCCTCACCTTGGGGCCACAGACGCGCATTCTAGAAATCGGCAGCGGCGCCGCTGGCATCCTCACTCATCTCGGGGAAAGCGACCATCGCCACGCGGTCGATCCGCTGGAGGACTTCTACGCCTCGGTGGAGCACTTTAGTGCCTTGCGCGACCCGGCCGTGCAGTACTACACCGGCACGGGCGAAAAACTCGACTTTGCCGATTCCTACTTCGACTTGGTCATCGTCGATAACGTCCTCGACCACTGCGCCGCCCCGGATCAGGTCCTAACCGAAATGCACCGCGTACTCAAGCGAGGGGGCGTGGCCTATTTCCGCCAGAATACGTACCACCTGTGGGGTCGGCTGGTGCGCGGCCTCATGGAGTGGTTCCAAATTGACCGGGGACATCCCCATACCTTTTCCAAGGGCTACTTACAGCACCACTTCAACCGCTTGGGGCTAGCCGTCCAGCGCTTTGAGCGGAGCGGTTATTGGGCCACTTGGAGCAAAGAAATCCGCTCTCCCCGCCCTTTGGACCGGATCAAAGCCCTGCTCGGCGCGACCCGGGATCGCACCTTGTACATCCTGCAAAAACCCGCCTGACGCTAGACGATGCACGGTTGCATAGATGCCTACAAATGACGAAAATATAATGAGATAAGACATGCCAACACTGTTTTCTACCGCTGGATTCCCATGCTCATCGCCGTTTTTTGGGCCGCTTTATTCCTCGTCGTCTATACCTACTTAATCTACCCAGTTTTGCTCTGGCTCTTGGCGGCCGGCCGCAAGATGCCCGAGTATGCGCCGCTCGGCGAATGGCCGGTCGCGTCCCTGATCATTGCCGCGCACAATGAAGAAGCCACCTTGCGCACCAAGCTAGAAAACGCGCTGGCCATGGATTATCCGGCCGAGCGGCTCGACATCATCGTCGTCTCAGACGCCTCAACCGATGGCACCGACCGCATTGCCGCCGAATTCGCCGAGCGCGGGGTGCGCCTGCACCGGCAGGCGGTGCGCGGCGGCAAGACCGAGGCGCAAAACGCGGGGGTGCGCTTGGCGCGGGGGCAGTTCCTCGCGTTCTCAGACGCCAACAGCATGTACGCGCCCAGCGCGCTCAAGCGGCTGTTGGCCCCCTTTGCCGACGAGCGGATCGGCTGCGTCTGCGGCGAGCTGCAGTACGCCAACCCGGACGACCAAGGCGCTGGCAAGGGCGAAGGCCTGTACTGGCGCTACGAGCAGTTTCTCAAGCGTCGGGAGAGCCTGCTCAGTTCCGCGCTGGGTGCCAATGGGGCCATCTACGCGCTCCGGCGCGAGCTATTCGCCGAGCTAGGCGGCGACATTATCAGCGACTTTGTCGCGCCTCTATGCACATGGCGGCGCGGCTTTCGCATCGCGTACGAACCAACGGCCGTTGCCACCGAATACAGCAGCGTCCGCTTTGGCGACGAGTTTCGCCGCCGCCGCCGCATTGTCTCGCGCTCGCTCTACGGGCTGTGGACCGAGGCCGGTGTGCTCAACCCGTTTGCACACTTTTTTTTTGCGTTTCAAATGTTTTCCCACAAGCTGCTCCGCTGGCTCGTGCCGGTGTGGCTGTTGGTGCTGCTCGCAGTCAATGTCCTGTTGGCCGCGAGCGAGAACTACGGCCTCTTGCTCGCCCTGCAAGTGGCTTTCTACGGCTTGGCCGCCTTGGGCCTGATGCTGCCGGAGCGGCTCGGGCGGTATTGGCTCTTTTACGTGCCGGCCTATTTCACCGCCACCAATTTGGGCACCTTGCTGGGGTTGCTGAGCTTCCTAACGGGTCGCCGCCACCGCGTCTGGCAGCCGGCGAGGTAGATCGTTTATGTCGCGCCTAAAACGCATTGTCCTGCTGCTGTTGAGCGACACGGCCGCCGTCAGTTTGGCGTCGGTGTTCTTTTTGTGGATGAAGTTGGCCGGCGGCGGGCTGGAGATCGTCCGCCACAACTACGCGCGGCTCTATCCAGACGCAGTGGACGGGCCGACCTTCTGGTATGCGCTGAGCTATTACTCGGACGTGTTGCCCCTGATAAGCGGCTGCTGGCTGCTGCTGTTCCTGTTCTTTGGCTTCTACCAATCCTCGCCCTCTAGCTCGCGCTTCGACGAAATTTTCGAGGTCGTCAAGGTAGTAACCTTGGGCATCTTGCTGGCCATGGTCGCCACCTTTGACCGCGACATCCGCCTCACGCGGCTGCTGGTCTTGTTCTACTGGCTGGGCATGGTCGCGCTGGTGGCGGGGGGGCGGGTGCTGGTGCGCAGCTTTGAGCGGCAGCTCTTGCTGCGCGGCATTGGCCTCCGGCGCACGGCCATCGTGGGCGTGGATGCGCGCGGCACGCGGCTGTTGCGCACGTTGCGCACGGCACCGGCGCAAGGGTATGAAGTCGTGGGCTTTGTGCGGGCACGCGGCGAGCAAGATCGCGGGGCCATTGACGGCCTGCCCATACTCGGCGAGATAGGTGATCTGCGAACCATTCTCGCAGCCGAGGGCATTGAGGCCGTGCTCATCGCCCTGCAATCCAATTCGCACGAAGAGATCATGCAGATCGTGGAGGAGGCCGAGGGGCTGCCGGTCTCCTTTGGCATCACGCCCGACCTGTACGACATTGTGACCGGCCACGTGCGCACGACGCAGATTTACGGCGTGCCCCTGATGGAGCTCAAGCCCGAGCTGATGCCGGCTTGGCAGCGGACGGTCAAGCGGCTCATCGACGTGGTGGTGGCCATCGCCGTGCTGGCGGGATTGGCCCCGTTGTGGCTGTTGGTGGCCGCGGCGATTAAGCTGACCTCCAGCGGGCCGGTTTTCTTTCGCCAAGAGCGCGTCGGCGAGGGGGGCAAGCCCTTTGCGATGCTCAAATTTCGCTCGATGTACGCAGATGCCGAGGACAAGACCGGCCCGGTGTGGGCCAAGGGGGCAGACCCGCGCGTTACCCCGCTTGGCCGGGTGCTGCGCACCCTGCACTTAGACGAAATTCCCCAGTGCATCAACTTCCTGCGCGGCGACATGAGCTTGGTCGGCCCGCGGCCCGAACGCCCGTTTTTCGTCGAGCAGTTCAAAAAGCAGATTCCCCTGTACATGCGGCGTTTTAACGTCAAGCCCGGCCTGTTGGGCTGGGCCCAGTCCAAGCACGAGTTCGACCTCGATTCCAAAGACGTGGTGGGCATTGCCCGCGAGCGGCTGGAGTACGATTTCTACTACATCGAGAACATGTCGCTCAAGCTGGACTTCAAGATCATGCTGCAAACGGTGTGGTTCGTGCTGACGGGCAAGAGCACGCGCTGACGTTCCCAGCCGGCTCCCTCCAACGGCGCCAGATAAGTTCTCGAATCTTCTTACTTGAATTACGCTGCCCTAGGGCGCCGGGGCGATACCCGTGGATACCGCTTCCAAGTCCAACAGCGAGATAGCGTCGTCCGCAGATTGGAGTCGTGGAGGCGGAAATGCGAGACAAGATGGCGCATGGTGCGTATCTCCTGCCGGATGTTTAAGCTCGCGCCAGATCGCCGACCAGCGCGATCCCTTCGCGCAATGCCTGTCGCACAAAGGCATTGTCCGCCTCCAGCAGCACAGCCAGTTCCTCTCGCGTGTACGCGACCACATCAACGCCCACACCCACACCCGCTGGTCGGTAGCGCATCGCCCGTTGCAAAAACGGCTCGGTGCTATGGCTGACGATGATCAGCAGATCCGCATCGCTGCCCGGCACCGCATCCCCTCGCGCCAGCGAACCGAACAGCACGATCAATTCGATTTCAGGGAGGCGTTCACTCAGTGCTTGGGCGGCACTCTTGAGACGCTTTATGAGGTGCGGGCGGTCCAGCCAGAACACCTTCACAGAAGCCGATGACTTGGCCGGCGTGGACCAGCGCACGCTCCGCCTCAGTACGGGTGTAGTATTCATAGGGTGCTCCTTGTGGATGCGAATTGGGGTAGCGAGCGGGAATATAGTGTTTGTCCAGCGCTTTGGCCGCGTCCAGTAGCTGCTGCTCGGGCCGTAGCGACTCGGGCAAGGATTCTAGCAGGGCCGTAACCGAATGCCCCCAAGCCGCGCCGCCCGCCTTTGCAATAACCGCCTTGACGGCTTTTTGCGCGCCTTGTTGGGCGGCAAAGCAGGCCCACTCATAGTCGCCCGCGTCGAGCGAGCGGCGTCCGTGGCCCAAATCTCGCTGGCCCTGTTTTAGCCAATCGGCATGTCGACTCGCCATCGCTAGCCTTTCCTGCACACAATTTGGTCCATTCAAATTTTTACCTCCACGGCGGCGACCGTTGCCAGCAGCCGCAATCCGCCCCTACGTGTCGCCGCGCGGGTTGGCGCGCAGGGTTTGGAGGTGCCCGGCGAGGACTTGTGCGCCGTAGCGGAGGGCATTGCCGACGTTGAGGAAGCGATACCCCCAGCGAATTTTCTCTTGCAGTTGGTCTAATTCCGCCAGCGTAGTGCCCACGGCAATCCCGGTGTCTGCTAGCTGTTGCGGCACCTCGCGCATGATTTCCTGCACTTGCCGCGACTCGGTATTGGTGATCGTCCCCACGGTCGCCGAGAGGTCCAACGGCCCGACGAAAAGCACGTCAATGCCGGGTACGCGCTTGATTTCGTCTAGGTTGTCGTAGGCCCGCTGGCTTTCGAGCTGAAGGACGACGAGCGTCTCCTCGTTGGCCGTTTTGATGACCTCGTTCCAGTCCGCGCCCGCGACTTGGGTCCACATGGGCGAGAGGCCGCGCCGACCTTGGGGTGCGTAGCGGGCGGCCTCGACCGCGGCCGCCGCTTCTAAAGCCGTATCGACTTGGGGCACCATCACGGCCACTGCGCCCGCGTCGTACGCCTTCTTGATCAGCGCCGGGTCGTTCCACGCCACGCGCACCATGGGCGCGACGCCGCGCATCCGCGCCAGCACCAAAATTGAGTCGAGCGCTTCGGTGGCGTGGGGCATGTGCTCGGTGTCGGCCCAGAGAAAATCGGGGCCGGTGGCAATGACCGACCCGGCCACGTGTGGGGTGGGGGCCGGCAGGCTGGTGCCGAGGATGATTTCGCCGCTGCGCAGACGCGCTTTTAGGTCGTTGGGATACATGGATAGCTCCGTTGGAATTAGCCGTACAGTGAGTAGAGGATGACGCCGCCGAGGAGGATGCGATAGGCGGCAAACGAGTAGGTGCCGTGGCGCTGGAGGAAGCGGAGTAAGAAGCCGATGGACAGGTAGCCGCTAATGGCGGCGGCGAGGATCCCCAGCCCCAAACTCAGCAGTCCAGCACCGCCTAGGCCTCCTTCGAGCAGGGCGAATAGTTGCAGGAGGCCGCTGGCACCAATGGCCGGCAGGCCGAGCAAAAAGGAGAAGCGGGCGGCGTCTTGGCGCTGGAGGCCCGCAAAAAGCCCGCCCATGATGGTTGAACCCGAGCGCGAACACCCGGGAATCAGGGCGAGGGCTTGGCACAGGCCAATGAACTGGATCGACCAGAAGCCGAGGTCCTGCATGGTGCGCTCGCGCCGCCCGACGCGCTCGGCCAGCACCAAGAACAGCGCGAGGACGATCAAGCTCGCGGCGATGAGGGGGAGTTGGCGGGCCTCGGTCTCGATAAAGTCGCGTCCTCCGAGGCCGAGCGCGGCAATGGGCACGGTGCCCACGGCAATGGACCACGCCATGCGGCAGTCTGGGCTGTGGTTGAAGTTGCGGTGCAGCACCCCTTGCAGGGCGGCCGCGACCAGCCTTTTGACATCGGCCGTGAAGTACGCGAACACGGCCGCGAGCGTCCCCAGTTGGATCACCGCGGAAAACGCCGCGCCTGGATCGTCCCAGCCGAGAAAATGGGGCACCACCCGCAGGTGGGCCGTGCTGCTGATGGGCAGGAATTCGGTCAGACCTTGGACTAGGCCTAAGACGAGTGCTTGTAGATAGTGCATGGAGGATTTAAGCTAACCGCCGCCGCCCGCCCGGACAAGGACAGCGCACCCTTGACAAAAACGCGCGCCGGTGTGCAGAATACCCCCTGATTTGCACCGACAACAAGGAGACCTCATGCCCATTCTAATCAAAGACGTCCAAACCATCCTCACCCAACCGGCCGGTTCCCGCTTGGTCATCGTCAAGATCGTCACGTCGGACGACGGCCTGTACGGACTCGGTTGCGCGACCTTTACCCAGCGCTTCCACGCCGTACACGCGGCCATCGAACAGCACCTCAAGCCCTTCCTCATCGGCCGCGACGTGGACCGCATTGAGGAGACTTGGCAGATGTTGATGGTCAATGGCTATTGGCGCAACGGCCCAGTGCTCAACAACGCCATCTCTGGAGTCGACCAGGCGCTGTGGGACATCAAGGGCAAGCGGGCCGGGATGCCGGTTTATCAGCTTTTGGGCGGCAAGTGCCGCGAAGGCGCGGCCGTGTACGGCCACGCGGGCGGCGATACGCCCGAGGCCGTCGTCGATAGCATCCGCCAGTTCCAAGAGCAGGGCTACCGCTACATTCGCTGCCAGATGGGCGGGTACGGCGGCAAGGCATCGACCTTAGTCAAACCCGAGGGCGCGCTCGAAGGCGCGTATTACAACCGCAAAGAGTACATGCTGAACCACCTGCGGATGTTTGAGCACATTCGCGCAGAACTGGGCTTTGAGGTGGAACTACTGCACGACATTCACGAGCGGCTGCACCCAATTGAGGCGGTGGGCTTTGCCAAGGACGTGGAGGAGTTCAAGCTGTTCTTCTTGGAGGACGCGCTCGCGCCCGAAGACATCGAGTGGTTTCGCCACATCCGCCAGCAGTGCACAACGCCCCAGGCCATGGGCGAGTTGTTCAATCACCCGCACGAGTGGACGCCGCTCATCGAGGGGCGACTCATCGACTTTATGCGCATGCACGTCAGCCAGATGGGCGGCATTACGCCGGCGCGCAATGTCGCGGCCTTTGGGCAGATGTACGGAGTGCGCACGGCTTGGCACGGCCCGGGCGACACCTCGCCGGTGGGGCACGCGGCCAACCTGCATTTGGACCTGTGGGCACCCAATTTTGGGATCCAAGAGTGGTGCAGGTTCCCGGAGCACGTGTACGAAATGTTTCCGGGGCTGCCCGAAGTGCGCAACGGGTACATGTATCCGAGCGACGGACCGGGCTTGGGGATCGACATCGACGAGGACTTGGCGGCCAAGTATCCGTGTGCGGACGAGGTCGTCGGGTGGACGCAGACGCGCTTGCCCGACGGTAGCCCGGCGCGGCCCTAAGATGAAAATCCTAGTTGCCAATCTCGGCAGTACCTCGTTTAAGTACAAGGTCTTTGCCATGCCCGAGGAGGTGGTTTTGGCGCGCGGCGGCATGGATCGGATCGGGGGCCAAGGTTCGGTCCACACCTTCCAGATCGGCGGGGCCGACGAGGTCGCGCAAGCCGTGGCCCTACCCGACCACGCCAGCGCGATTGACGAAGCCCTCGGGCGCTTGGCCGCGGGCGGGGTGTTGGCTTGTGTGGAGGAGCTAAGCGCCGTGGGGTTTAAGGCCGTCCACGCGCGCGCTATTGTCCGCCTAAAGGCGAGTGAAACCGGGGTGGTCGACATCGACGAGGACGTCATCAGGCGGATGGAGGACTTTTACCCGCTCGCTCCGGCCCACAACCCCGCGTACGTGGCGGCGATCCGGCAGTTTGCGCAGGTGGTGCCCACGGCGCGGCGGATCGGGTGCTTTGAGACGGCCTTCCACGGCGCAATGCCGCAGCGGCGCAAAATGTACGCGGTGCCCTATGCTTGGTATGAACAGTACGGCATCCAGCGCTACGGCTTCCACGGGGCTAGCCACCGCTACGCCGCTGAGAAGGTCGTGGAACTAGCAGGCCGCGCCGACCTCAAACACGTCAACATGCACTTAGGCGGCTCCTCGTCCCTGTGCGCGATAAAGGATGGGGTCTCGCAGGGCGCGTCGCACGGACTCAGCCCGCAGGGCGGCCTGCCGCAAAACAACCGCATCGGCGACTTGGACCCGTACGCGCTGGATTTGGTGATGCGCAACGAGGGCCGACCGTGGGACGAGGTGTTGGCGCAGTGCGCCAGCGAGGGCGGCCTGTTGGGGATATGCGGACACAGCGACATGCGCGACATTGAAGCGGGCGCGGCAAGCGGCGACGAGCGCTGTGCCTTGGCCATAGCCGTGCTGGCGACGGCGGCGCGCGACTGGCTGGGGGCTTTTGCGGTGGAGATGGGCGGGTTGGACGCGATCAGCTTTACCGGCGGCATTGGCGAGTTCTCGGCCGTAGTACGCGGCGAAATTTTGCGCGACTTGGAATTGCTGGGGGTGGTGATGGATGCGGCTAAAAATGAGAGCGTCCGGGGCGCGGGTAGCCTGCACGCCGCGACGAGCCGAGTGCCCATTTACGTGCTGCGCACCGACGAAGAGTTGGTGGTGGCGCGGCAGACGTGGGAGTTTTTGAGTGTGGGGACGAGAGAAGCGTAGGCGGGGTTATTCCCAGACGAAGAAGGTGTACTTGTGAAGCTGAAATCTGTGGAGATTGAAAACTACCGCGCCATTAAAGAGCTCAAGCTGCCGCTCGATCCATCGCTGACGGTGTTGCACGGCGACAATGGGTACGGCAAAACGAGCGTTCTGAGCGCGATTGCGGTGGGCTTGGGGCATGAGGCTATGCTCGGACCGTTTCTCGCGGTCTCCATTGACTTTTGCGAGGAGGATTGGCGCGAGGGCGCAGGGAAGCCGCGGGTATCGCTTACTTCAATGGACGAAATTGTTGGTGAGCGACAAGGGACTAAGTCGGTGGTTGAGCAGGAGAAGGCGGAGGAAATAATGTCGTCCCGCCGGGAGAATCTGGAGAAGGCGCTGATCGAGAATCGCCGAGCAGAGAACAAAGATATGCCGCTTGGTGCCTTTTATGGTACTGATCGGACGGTCTCAGGTGTGCCGGAATCAGTATTGTCGCCGCGTCATTTACCGCGCTGGACCCCTCGGTTAGATGCGCTGAAAGGGGCGCTTTCTGCTCGCACGGACTTTGAGGATCTCTTCGCTTGGTTCTATTTCAAGGAGGACGAGGAGTTGAGAGGCCAGAAGGAACGCCGCGACTTCGGTTATCAGCTAAAAGAGGTATCCGCGGTGCGCCAAGCGATCTCGTCCATGCTCCCGGAGGTGTCCGATCCTCGTACTGAGCTGAATCCGCTCCGTTTTGTGGTGTCCCGGAAATCGGCGCAGGGACGGATAGAGAAGCTCTCGCTCGACCAGTTGAGCGGTGGCTATCGCATTGTGCTGGCACTGGCGGCCGATCTGGCGCGGCGGATGGTGCAGGGCAATCCGCACTTGGATGACCCGCTCAAATCCGAGGCGGTTGTCCTGATTGACGAGGTGGAACTGCATCTGCATCCAAGGTGGCAGCAACGCATCTTGGGCGACCTGCGGCGGACGTTCCCGAATGCGCAGTTTATCGTCTCCACACACAGCCCGCAGGTGCTGACTACGGTCGCGCCGCAGCGCATTGTGGAGCTATATCGGGAGGGCGACCGCATTGTTGCCGGGGCACCGATGGGGGCGACGTATGGGGCCGAGGCGGGGGCCGTTCTTTCCGTGGTAATGGGCGTGAAAGAACGGCCCGAGAACGAATTCACAAAAGCCTTGGAGCAATACCGGCGTCTGGTCAGCGAGGGTAAGGGGGAATCCGCAGAAGCCTTGGCCCTCAGGCGCGAACTGGAAAAGCACTCGCCCCGCGATTACGCCCTTAACAGGGCCGACCTCGAAATCCGGCGACGCAAGCTGTTTAAGCAGATGGCCGAATCGCGATGAAGAGGATCTGCGAGTTGAACAAGCCCACTCTTGGCCTTGCCGAATACCTCGACTACGTAGGCGACGACGCGAATTGGGACGAATTCCGCGACCACCATGCCGGCACATCCTACAACGAACTCATTAAAAAGTTGATCGATGTTCAGCGCGGACTGTGCGGCTACTGCGAGATCAATTTTATAGAGCTAGATCGCCAGATTGAGCACGTCATTCCGCGAAGCGACCCGCAGCATGGAGCAGCGAGAGAGGTGGACATCACCAACATGATCGCTTGCTGCAGAGGTGGAACATCGCCTGTGTTTGCTTCCTCAGAAAGAATCAGCGATGAAGATCGCTACCGTAAACCAGTAACGGATAATATGAGCTGTGGTCAGGCAAAGAGTGACCGCAATGACGCAGATTTTTTAGATCCTCGGAAGTTGCCCGCGCTACCGTCGCTTACGAAAGTGCTTGTTGATGGTCAGATCGAAGTAGATGAGGAAGCGTGCGAATCGGAGGGTATTCCCACTGCTCGCGTGACCCACACCATTGAGATTTTGAACCTCAATGCGGAACGGCTTAGGTCGGCGCGGGAGAAGCAGTGGAACAATCTTGAGGAAGAGGCGGACCAAATTGGCGACCCGGACGATTCGGATATTATGGATGCTTGGAGCCGCTCCGTGCTGATGCCGGATGACGCTGGCCGGTTGGTCCCTTTCTTCACGACGACTCGGTCGTACTTCGGCCCACTCGCCGAGCGCGTCCTCGAACAACAACCTCAAGCGTGGATATAAGGGATGCTGCTAGGTAATCGCCTCATAGAACACTGGCTGCCGATTGCCGCGTTGAGCATTGCATAACAACGATAGAATACCTGTGGAGGATGAACCCCATGTTCGGAACCATTCGCAACTCGTCGGGCGAAGTGCTCGACTACACTTTCCACGCCGGCGCGGAAGGGTCGCGGCAAATCGCCGTTTTGGGGCACGGCGTGACCGGCAACAAGGACCGCCCCTTTGTCGCAGCACTCGCCGCGGGACTGGCGGCTGCCGGCATCCACGCGCTGCGCTTTTCCTTTGCCGGCAACGGCGCGTCCGAGGGCCGCTTTGCCGACGCGACCATCTCCAAAGAGGTCGGGGACTTAGGCGCGGTGCTCAACGCCTTGGGCGGCTACTCGGTCTGCTATGTCGGCCACAGCATGGGCGGGGCCGTCGGCGTCTTGCGCGCTAGCCGCGACGAGCGCGTCCGCCTGCTCGTCTCCTTGGCCGGCATGGTGCATACCCGCGCCTTTGCCGAGCGCGAATTCGGCGAGGAGGTGCCCGACGAGGGCTGCATGTGGGACGAGCCAGACTGCCCGCTCTCGCAAGCCTACATGGACGACATGGCCCAGATCGACACCGTGGTTGAGCGCGGGGCCGAGATTGCAGTGCCTTGGCTGTTGGTCCACGGCAGCGAGGACGACGTGGTGCCGCTGGCCGACTCGCACGACATCCTCGCCCAAGCCAGCGACCACGCCGAACTCGTCGTCATCGACGGCGCCGATCACGTCTTTAGCGAGCACGCGCAGGTCATGGTCGCAAAGGTCGTCGGCTGGATACAAGAGCAGTGGGCATGAGCATCCCCGCAGGCGGCAGCCTACCAACAACAGCGATCAGTGGTTAGTGGCCCGTGGTCAGCCCCAACCGCCGGTGGCCGCCTACCAAAAATTGCATTCAACTCCTATCTTTAGAGAAGTACGCCCGGCCATCCCGCCGGCCATCTGCGCTCTGCCGAACTAAGCCATGCAAAAGAAAACCCCGAGCCGCCTGAGCGCACTCCAGCAGCGCACGGTGTTGGTGGTCGTGGCCTTGGGCGTCTTCATGGTCGCCGATACGCTCTATTTGCTGACCAATCGGCTGGCCGACGCCCTCGATTTCGACTATTTCGCCGTCACCGACATTTCCCTGCCCAAGTTTTACCAAGGCATGGTCCTGTCGCACACGGGCGTCGGGCTGGTGCTAGTGGTACTGGCACTGGGCTTTGTGGCTTGGCACCTACCGGCCGTGTGGCGCAAAAGCCGCAAGCGGGCCATCTACACCGGCCTCGCCACCCTCGCGCTGGGCTTCGTACTGGCCATCAGCGGGCTGTTCATCCTCAGCGCGGCGAGCAACCGCGGCAACCCGGTGGCCTACTGGAGCCACGTGGCCGCAGCGGTTTTAGTCCCCCTCTTTTACTTGGCGCACCGCCGCCTCTCCCTGTGGAAGCCCTCGGCGCGGACCTATCGCGTCGTGCCCGTAGCGGTAGTAGGGCTGCTGGCACTAGCCGTGGTGCTACACGGGTTGACCTATAGCGGCGAGCAGTACACACCGGCGGCCGAGCAAGCCTTTGCCGCTGGCAAGCACACCGGCCCGGGTTCCAAAATGCGGCAGGTCGCCGACTATGCGCCCGACGGCTTCGTCCCGGCCAATTTCGTCCCGGTCGAAAGCCCCTTTTTCCCGGCCGCTACTACTACCACTACCGGCGATTTTCTGCCCTCGCGGATCATCACCCGGGGCGATCTCTCGCAGCCGGAGAAACTCGCCGGCGACCTCGCCGAGTACGGCTTTGTGGTCTCCGAGCCGATTGGCTCGGAAACGTGCGCCCGCTGCCACGCGGCCATCGTCGAACAGTGGGCAACGTCGGCGCACCGCTTTGCCTCGTTCAACAATCCCTTCTACGAGGCCACGATCAACCACATGCGCCGCAACTCGACCGAGAGCAACCCCGAGGTCGCCGCCCATATCGCCTATTACAAGGGCTTGGCGGGCGAGGAGGGCAAAATCAAGTCCAAGTGGTGCTCGGGTTGCCACGACCCGGCCCTGATGCTGGCCGGCAAAATGACCGCAGAGATCGACCGCGCCTCGCCGCAGGCCCAAGCCGGCTTGACCTGCCTCGGCTGCCACGCCATCGACGCAATTCACGACCAGACCGGCAACGGCAACTACAACATCGCCGACGAGCAGGAGGATCCCTATCTCTTCGCCGAGGCCAAAGAAGGCGCGGGCCGCTTCTTGCACGACACCGCGCTGAAGGCGCGACCCATCGTCCACAAGAAGCAAATGCTCAAGCCCTTCTTCCGCACCTCTGAGTTTTGCGCCACCTGCCACAAGGTCAGCCTCGACGCGCGCGTCAATGGCTACCGCTGGCTGCGCGGCCAAGACGAGTTCGACAATTGGCACGACAGCGGCGTGGCGCTCAACGCTTCTAGGACCTTCTACTTGCCGGGTGCCAAGCGGGTCTGCCAAGACTGCCACATGCCGCTGGAGGAAGCGGTCGCCGGCGACGTGTCGGCGCGGGATGGGTACGTCAAGTCGCACCGCTTTTTGGCGGTCAACACGGCCCTGCCCTACATCCGCGGCGACGAGGAGACCATTGCGCGGATCGAGGAATTTCTGCAAGACGAAAAACTCAGCGTCGATGTGTTCGCCCTGCACCACCAAGAAGAAGCGCACTACGCGCTGGACAAAAGCCAGCCGGTGCTGGTGCGCGGCCGCGAGTACGCATTTGACGTGGTGGTGCGCAACAAGGGCGTCGGGCACACCTTCCCGGGCGGCACCAACGATTCCAACGAGGGCTGGCTAGAGGTCTCGGTGGTGGGCGACGACGACGCAGTGCTAGCTTTGAACGGGGCGGTGCAAGACGACGGGCACGTCGATCGCGAGGCGCACTTTTACAAGGCCCTGATGGTCGATGCAAACGGCGAGGCCATCCACCGGCGCAACGCCCAAGACATCGTCACAGCCGTGTACGTGCGCACCATTGGCCCGGGTGCGGCCGATGTAGCGCACTATAGCTTCCGGGTGCCAGAGGACTACCGAGGGCGCAAGCTCGCGCTGCGCGTGCGGCTGCTGTGGCGCAAGTTCGACCGCGCCTACACGGAATTTGCCTTCCACAGCAACCGCGAGGGTTTCCGCCGCTTCGACCAAGTGCCGGATTTGCCGGTAACTGAGATCGCCCGCAGCGAAGTGGAGTTGGCGGTGGGAGGGCCGTCTATGCCATCTGCGCCGTCTGCCGGCGACTGGATGCGCTTCAACGACTATGGCATTGGCTTGCTGCTCCAAGACGATACTCAAGGTGCCGCCCGGGCCTTTGCGGCCGTGGAACAGCTAGTACCTCAGCGCCTAGACGGCTGCCGCAACTTGGCTAGGGTTGCGGTGCGCGACGGCCACTTGGAGCGGGCCTACGAGCATTTAGAGGATTGCGAGGCGTTAGTTAGCGGCGACGGGCAGACAGCTTGGGTGTGGGGCGTGGTATTGCAAGAGGATGGCCGCTACGAGGCTGCGGCGCAGGCGTATCGCCGGGTGTTGCGCGACTTTCCCGAGGATCGGGCTGCGTGGCGCAACTTGGGCCGGGTGCTCTACCTCGACGGCCGCTTTGAGGAAGCGCTGGAAGCTCTCGACGGCGTGCTGGCCATTGACCCGGAAGACCGCGTCGCCCACTACCATCGGATGCTCTCGCTGCGCGCCCTCGGCCGCGAGGATGAGGCCCTCATGGCCGAGCGGGCCTACCAGTACCACCAGATCGACGAGTCGGCTCAAGAGCTGACGCGCCGCTACCGGCTAGCGCATCCGCACGACAACCGCGAGGCGCTCAAGATCCACGTTCATCCGCTTGAATTAACCTCTGTGGAATAGGGGTAATTTTTCACACATGCCAATATATCATAGCGCGATTTGGCGACTCTTGGGCTGCGCGTTGTTGTGGACCGCCTGCGGCGAAGACGCAACTGAGGCCCCGGCCCCCGCGCCCGAGTACGCCAAAGCACCCGCTGCCGACTACGCGGTCGGGCGCGGCCGCAAGGAGGCCCCGGCGGTGCGCTTTGTCGATGTGACGCGAGAGGCTGGTCTCGAATTCAGGCACGAGACCGGGGCACGCGGCGACAAGTGGATGCCGGAAACTATGGGCAGCGGCTGTGCGCTCTTTGATTACGACGGAGACGGCTGGCTGGACGGGCTCTTGGTCAACAGCGAAGGCTGGCAGGGCGAAAAGGCCCCCGGCAAGCTCTACCGCAATCTCGGCAACGGCACCTTTGCCGACGCCACCAAGCGCACTGGCCTAGACTTTTCAGTCTATGGCATGGGCGCGACGATTGCCGACTACGACGCCGATGGCGACCCGGACATTTACCTGACGACCTTGGGGCCGAATCTGCTCTTGCGCAACGACGCCGGCCGCTTTGTCGATGTGGCGCGGGAAGCGGGCGTGGCCGGCGCGGTCTGGCGAGACGATGCGGGCAACGAGAGTCCCGAGTGGTCCACGGGCGCGGCTTGGGTCGATGTGGATGGGGACGGCTGGCTGGATCTGTTGGTCACCAACTACGTGCGCTGGTCGCCTAGCACCGACATATACACCACGCTCGACGGCAAGGGAAAGTCCTACGCCACGCCGCAGCAATACCCCGGCTCAACGCCGCGGCTCTACCGCAATCTGGGCGAGGGGCGCTTCCGGGAAATAACCGCAGAAGCCGGTCTGCTTCTGCCCGAGGGCAAGTCCATGGGCGTGGCCATGACCGATTTTGAAGACGACGGCCGCATCGACTTGGTCGTCACCAACGACACCCAGCCCAATTTCCTGTTGCAAAATTTAGGTGGGGGCCGCTTCGCGGAGCGGGGTCTGGCCGCGGGCATTGGCTACGACGAGAGCGGGCGGGCGCGAGCGGGCATGGGCGTAGATATTGCATCGGTCGCCAACGACGGCGCACTTTCCATCGCCATTGGCAACTTCAGCCGCGAGGCACTCTCGCTCTATCGCCAAGCCGGCCGCGAGGTCTTCGTCGATGCTGCGGGCCGGGCTAGGCTGATGCAGGCGACGCTGCGGCCGCTGACCTTTGGGCTGCGCTTTTTCGACTGCGATCTCGACGGCTACCAAGATCTGATCTTGGCCAATGGGCACATCGAGCCAGAGATCAACGCGGTGCAGAAGGAGATCGAGTACCAGCAAGCACCGCAGTTGTTTTGGAATGCCGGCGACGGGCGGATGGTCGAGGTGTCGGAGCAGACCGGCGGGCCGTTCCTCAAGCCAATAGTGGCGCGAGGGCTGGCCATCGGCGATATAGAAGCCGACGGCGACTTGGACGTGCTGCTGACGACCAATGGCGGCCCGGCCTATTTATTGCGCAACGAGGGCCCGACCGGCCGGGCGGTGGCTCTCGACCTAACGGGCAAGGCACCCAACCGCGACGCCATCGGCGCACAGGTGACGGCGCAAGTGGGCGAGCAGGCGCAGGTGTTCATGGTGCGTACAGGGTCTTCCTATTTGAGCCACAGCCCTACTACCCTGACCGTTGGCTTGGGCGCGGCCGATCAGATCGACCGCTTGGAGATTCGCTGGCCAGACGGGACGGTAGAAACTCTTGAACAGGTCGCGGCCGGAGCGCGCTACAAAATCGCGCAGGGCGAGGGGATTGTGGGGAAGAGGGCCTTTGTGCGGTAGAAAGATAACGTATTGGCAGTAAAAAGCCGTAATGTGTGCTGATTGGACGAAAGTCAATCCATTGCTGGACCGTAGAACGGGAGAATGTCGCCAAGGGATCATAGTCAGCTTCGTGGCGTCGAACCTGCATAGCGACGAATTGCTCTCCGAAGGCTTGGATGTCAGCCGGAAATCTACTCATCACTTGTCGAATGTTGCATTGATTTTTAGCCTGACGGTGCTCCAAGGCTCGATAGGTTTCAACCGATCAAGCGCCCCCTTTGGTCGTGGCTGACCTCGTCCGGGTCGTGCGGCCCGGAGCGGGCGCGCTTGGCCTCTCCTTGTTCGTAGCGGTGGCGCATTTCCGTCCGCCGCCAGCGCAAAAAGCTGCGTTCCTGCGCGTCGCGGTTGCGCACCGAAGCCGGGGCCGGGATTTCAATGGTGGCATAAGTGATTTCGCTCACCCGGCGCGACAAAGCGACGATTTCTCCTTTGCTAATGACCAAGGTGACCCCGACGTTGGCCTCGACAATGGCGACGCCGTTTTCGCGCGCCCGGGCCAACACGGCGCGGTCTTGGGCCTTGGAGCGGGAGCCGAAGGAGGGAATGAGCAGGTACTGGGCCCCGTCGAGCACCGGGATGCGGGCGATGTCGGGATTCCAGCGGTCGTTGCAAATGAGGAAGCCGCAGCGGCCAAAAGGGGTGTCAAAGGCGCGGGCATGGGCACCGAGGCGATTGTACCACCAAGAGGGATGATAGCCCTCGGCCAACTGCATTTTGTGGTACTTGCCGCGCAGGCGGCCCCGGTGGTCGATGAAGACAGCGCAGTTGTACACATCGTCGCCTATGCGCTCGGCCAAGCCAAAGGATAGGCATATTCCCAGTTCGCGGGCGAGGGCGCGGAAGCGGCCAATGACCGGGCCGCGCGTGGTGACGGCCACGTCCCGCATCCGTTCTTCTCGCTCTTCCCCAGCGATCAGTTCCATGACCACGTAGCCTTCCAGCACCCCTTCGGGTGCCAAGGCCAGTTGGGCACCGCCCTCGGCCGCAGTGCGGAACATGGCCTCCAAGCGGTCGGCGTTGTCGGCCAAGTCGAATTTTTTGGGTCGGAAGGAAATGGCGGCGACAGCTACGGATTGATACATGGGTTTTGTCTCCTATTCTTCTCTGCGGCAAAAGCGCAGCGCGTACAGGTCGGCGTCGTACATGACAAAGCGCAAACGCACTGGCCGGCCGGCCAACGGGCCAACCTCAGCGCCCGATTTCCACTGCACAGCTAAATCCGTCTGATCCTGAAAGAGCGCGGGCGAGTCGGCCAGCGCTAGGCCGGGAAAGGGCTGGCCGCTTTCGTCTTGGACCTCAACGCGAATGCTGCCGGCCGCGGAAGTGGACATATTGAGCCGCAACTGATCGCCGCTGAAAATCAGGGGCTTGGTGGTGAACTGGCCGCCGCCATAGGGCGCTTGCACCGAGGCAAAACCATCCAAGCGCATGGTCAGGCGGCGGATGCAGGAAGTGGCTAAGCGCCAGTGCTCGGTCATGTAGAGCGACAGCTCGGCCGGTCCGGTGCGCAGCAGGCCGCGCATGACGTACACGCTGCGGTCGTGCCAATTGCCGGGGTCGGGCCCCGGACGCACAAAGGCTTCGGGGAAGAGGCGGTCGAAGTGGAGGCCGTCGCGGCTGCTCATCAGCACGGCATCGTTGACCCCGGGATAAGGCCAGTCGGGCGTGGGGCTGCGGCTGTTGACAAAGCGCGAGGGAAACATCAGGTAGAGGCCGGGGGAACGCTCGTATGGGACGCAGGAATTGGTGTACAAGTGTTCTAGCGGCGCATCGCCGGTGTCGATGGCTTTGAGCGGACTCCAGTGGACAAAGTCGTCCGAAGTGGCGCGGCGGATCCAGCGCACCCCTTCCTTAAAGGCGCGGGTGGCGCCGTGGCCCAGTTCGCCGTCGCGGCGAATGCCGCGCGTGTACATGACGTACTGGCCGCTCCACGGGTCGCGGAAGGCGATATTGTGCGAGTCGAACGGGCCTTCGGTCTGCACGGGTTCGGGGTTTTTGCGCCAGTGCAGCCCGTCGGGCGAGGTCGCCGCGTAAATGGCACCGCGCCGGCCGATGCCTTTGTAACGCTCTTGAACCGGGGCTTCTACATCGAGGAACGGGGCGAAGTTGACTAGGTCGGGATCGTCGATAACCAAGTTGTTGGCCGTTGAGCCTTGGAAGTTGATGAGGCCCAGCGCTGGTTTGTGCCAAGTGATGCCGTCGCTGCTTTCGGCGTAGGCCGTGCAGGCCCTATCGGTTTTGTTGTTGTCGGCGTGGGGGATGCAGCGGTACCAGGCGCGGAAGCGGTCGCCGTCTTTGCAGAGCACGGCGTAGGCGAGGCCGCCTTCTTCATGGGGATGGTCGATGCGCACTGCGGCGTTGCGGCGCACGGGCGGGTGGAGGACTTGGCGGGCGTCTTGTAGCTCGTCGATGAGGCGGCGGTCGAGCAATAGTTGGCGGTCAGAGCCGATGGGTATAGGCGTGCCGGGCATGGTGGCCTCTAATTTTCAATGGGTGTAAAACTAAAGTTCACGGTCGAAAAATTTTTAGATCGAGTTCGTTGATTTCACGGTAGTGTTTTCTATTGGCGGTACAAAGTGTTGAATGATGTTCAATAGCTGTTGCTGCAATCAAGGCATCTACCAGATACAGTGCTGTCTTCCATATATACAGACGCTCGGTGTCCGATGTTTTCAGTGAGAGGTAATGTCTGAAAGGCGTGATCAGTGAGGAAATTCTTGATCGTTTTTAATTCCTGCCGATTTCTAGCACCTTGCATAAATTCCATATACGCTTACTACACGACACCAGCCCTCAGCCTGCCAAGGATCGAGGGCATCTGGCCCTCGTCGAGGGCGGGACGCCCTCGATCCCGGACCCAGCGGAAACCGCAGAAAAGGCGTACTCAAAGTAAGGGGCACCTACTTTAGGTGGCGTGTACTAAGCCATATACGTAACAATTGATATCTGACGCTCATGAGCACTTTCAACGAGTTTTGCCGCCCCTTCATGGCCTCTGAAAACCCATATCACAACATCGGTATCAAAAATCACGCAAGCGGCCTTTTCTTAGATTGCGGACGTAAGCATCTACATCCGCTATATCTTTTCTGTCGCACCACATACCAAAAGCTTCGTGGTCTTTTACAGGTTTTTTTGTCCGCTGTCTGGTAGGGGACAAGATGGCTTTTCCTTGCCGCGATAAAAGATGGTGACCGATTCGTTGCGCTCGAGAGCGAGCAAAACGTCTTTCATGCGTCATCTCAAGTCGAGAATAGACGCTTTCATAATTCCTCCTCAAAGTGAACACATAGTGTGTGCAACTAAAAATAAAATGTCAAAAGAAAGTTCCTTGGCTTCTTCGACCCTTGCGCGGAACGCGGCCACAGGGGTAAAGGATCTATCCGCTTGATGTTCGGACACTTATGTCCTAGTGTATGGGGTGTGAAAGGCAGAGAATTCGTAGATCGGGTTTTTGAGCTTGGCGCGGAGCGCACGGCGATACCAAACGCGGCAAAGGGAGCCACGTCACAACGGTAGGCGCAAGACCATCGTAAAAGATCGCCGCATCTTCTGTCCGCTATGATCCGTCAGCTTGGCCTCAACCGCAGCGACTTTCAATAAGGTAGAATGCAGTTTCGCTATCCCGCACGGCTTCAGCCCGATCGCTCGGGCGCGATCATCGTCTCGTTCCGGGACCTGTCCGGCACGGACGAGGCCGCGGCCCTCATGGAGGCTCGCGACGCGCTTGAGGAAGCTATCGCCGGCCGCATTGACGACGACGAGCCGATCCCAGTGCCGAGTCGGCGGTGCGCTGGCGAACAGCTCATCGCCGTGCCGCCGGACATGGCTGCCAAGGCAGCGTTCGCGCTGGCGTTCCGCGCCAGTGAGCTGTCGCGCCTTGCCTTGGTGCGCCGCCTCGGCGTCGACGAGAAAGTCGTGCGTCGCATGCTCAATCCGCGGCACCACACGGCCGCCAACCGGATTCACAAGGCCCTATGCGCACTCGGTCAAGAGCTCATCGTGGAGTCGCGGGCGGCGTAATGGTCGTCAATCGGCCTACCTTACCTCACTAACCAGTACCTTTAACGGGAGATGAACATGGCACGTTTACAAGACGTCAATACCACGGATGTGCGCAGCGCCATCGAATGGGGTTGCCGCACCATGTCGAGCGTCTTTAACGCCGACGACAACGATATACCCTTTTTCGGCTCGCGCGTGCGCCCCCGAGCTGAGCTGCGCTTCAGCGCCGCGCATTCGGAGGCCCACGTGCCCGGTCGCCACCTCAACGCCCTGCTCAACGCCGAGGACGCCGCCGGCATTGCAGTAGATGAAGAAGCGATTGAAAAACACGCGGCCGCGGCGTTCTATTCGTACAGCGGCCCCATCGCCATGCCGCTCAACCGGGCCGAGTTGGGCGGTCCGCTGGTCAACTTCATCCCGCACAATATCCGCGAGGGCTTTCACGCGCTCTATCCGCTGGTGCAATACCGCGACTCGGACCAAGCACGGCAGTTGGCTGAGGCCAGCATTGAGGCGTTTCGCCGCTATTGGAGCGCGGACAAAGGCTGGGACCGGCCAGCCCTGCAAGAGCTGGGGCTGGAGGCGTGGGAGAGTCTTTTCATTCCGGGGGAAGCCCGGGCCTTAGGGCCTTTGGTCAAGTACTATCGGGCTACGGGCTATGGGCCGGCGTTGGAGTTGGCTTTGGAATTGGCCGCGAAGATCACGGGTGATTTTTTCGCCGCGGACGGCGGCCACGACCGGGAACTGCTGGGCGACCACACGCACTCGGTCACTTGCGTCATGTCGTCCTTGGCGCAATTGGCCGATCTGACGGGCGATGCGGCTCTCTTGCTGCGCGTCAAGGCTTTTTACGACAATGGCCTGTGGGCCATGCGCGACCCATTGGGCTGGGTCGTCGAAAGCACTCATCCCGATGCTCCGCCCGACCGCGGCGAGGTCAACAATACCGGCGATATCGTCGAGACCGCCCTAATCTTGGGGCGCTGGGGCTGGGGCGAGTACTTCCAAGACGCCGAGCGCATTGTGCGCGGCCATCTGCTGCCGGCGCAACTGCGCGACATTTCCTTCATCGACGATCCGCCCAACCCCGAGGGCGTCGATGGCTTGCGCGATGTGGCCCAGCGGCACCGGGGGGCCTTTGGCTTTCCAGCGCCTTATGGGCACCAACCCGTAGAAGCCGATGCGGTGGGCTTCAACATGGATATTGTCGGCGGAGCGGTGGCGTCTTTGTGCGAGGTGTACCGAGAGATGGTGCGCAGCAGCCCGGCCGGGCATTGGGTCCATTTGCTCTTTGACCACGAGACCGAGGCCGTGCGCGTCGAATCCCCCTATACCCACGATGTCCTGCGCGTCGAGGCCAAGCAGCCGGGGCCTTTGTGGGTGCGCCTGCCCGGCTGGGTCGCGCCGTCTGATTTAGTGGTAACAGGGGCTGCGCGGCCGCGCATAGACAACGGATTCCTCTTTTTTGCCCAGCCGCCTTTGTACGCGCCGATTGAGATCCGTTTTGCCTTGGCCGAAGAAGAGTTGATGCTGCGGCATCGCACCCGTTCGATCCGCGCTCGACTGCGCGGCGACGAGGGGGTGGCGATGGATAACTTCGGCGCTGAGCTGACCTTTTTCCCGCCGTTTGATTGAGGGTTTGGTCCCCGTGATATGGGCGATATATTATTGCCCGCGAGCATTTTTATGACTACGGCCATTCTACTCAGCGGCGGCATGGACTCGACCACCTTGCTCTGGTGGCTGAAGGCGCGGCAACAAGGCCCCATCCACGCCATTAGCATTGACTACGGCCAGCGCCACCGCGTCGAGCTAAAATGCGCCGCCCGGCTCGCCCGGCTCGCCGAGGTCGCGGCCCACGAGACGCTCGCGTTGGATTTGGCGGCCCTAGGAGGCAATCCCCTGACCGACCCCACGCTGGCCGTGCCCACGGCCGAGTCCAAACGCCAACGCGACACCGTCGTCCCCTTCCGCAACATGCTCTTTGCGACGCTAGCGGCTGCATACTGCGCAACAAAGGGCATTTTCGACCTGTACATGGCACCGGTCAAAGACGACTATCCGGCCTACCGCGACTGCCGTCGCCCCTTTTACGACAGCCTCGCACAGAGCCTGCGCTTGGGAGCGGGCCGCGCCGCGCCGTGGACGATCCACACCCCGTTTGTCGAGCTGTGGAAACGGGACGTCGTCGCTTATGGGATCAAGTTAGGCGTACCCTACGGGGAAACCCACACCTGCTATGAGGGCTTGCGGCCGGCCTGCGGCCTGTGCGACGCCTGCTGCGAGCGGGTCGCGGCCTTTGCGGCGAACCGAGCCTGCGACCCCTTGGCCTATGCCGCTGGTGACAAGACGCTGTGACCGCCCGCGACATGCCAGCCGAAGAGCGCGTCGAGCGCCTGCCAGTATGGAGCGCGTCCGGCCGCGTCCTACAGGTCAACGAGATATTCTACTCGATTGAGGGCGAGGGCCTGCGCGTCGGCGAGCCTACTACCTTTGTGCGCTTGGCGCGCTGCAATTTGCGCTGCCCGTTCTGCGACACCGAGTTCGACCGCTTCACCCCCATGGACATCGAGGCTATTGCCGCTGCGGTGGCGCACCATCCGGCCGAATGGGTGTGCTTGACTGGCGGCGAGCCGTTGGGGCAAAACCTAGTGGCGCTGGCCGGTCGGCTCAAGGAAGCTGGCTACAAGCTCCACATTGAGACCAACGGCACGATCGCGCCCGATCCGGTGTTATTCGAGCGGATTGACCATTGGACTGTGTCGCCGAAGTGCTACCCGGTCGTCGCTGGTTTTGCGCGCATTACCGAACTCAAGTACGTCGTCGGCAAGGCTTTCCGCGAGGAGCGCGTCGAGGAGCACTTAGCCGACTACGTCTATTTGCAGCCCGAATCCTCTGAGCCGCGCTACGTGCGGAAGGCCCTTGCGATCCTCGAGCGCCATCCGCGCTGGCGGCTCTCCACCCGCATCCACAAGACGCTCGGCCTTCCTTGAGCAAACGTAAAAGGAGCTCCCATGCCCGACGTAGCTGAAATTTACAAGTTCGACGAGCTTACCTGGCCCGAAGTCAACCAAGCCGTAGCCATGGGCAAAATCCCCATCATACCCACCGGCTCGGTCGAACAACACGGCCACCACCTCCCGCTCAAGGTGGATCACCTCTGCGCCAACGCAGTGGCGACCGAAGCCGCTCGTTTGCGGCCCGAACTTGCCCTCGTCCTCCCGCCGGTGAGCTACGGGTACGTCCACCACGTGATGGACTTCCCGGGTTCGCTCAACATTCACTACGAGCACTTCGTCCAATACGTGCTCGACATTACCAAGAGCTTGGCCTATCACGGCTTCAAGAAGATGATCCTCGTCAATGGCCACGGCTCCAACCACAACCTCGTGGACATGGTCGCTCGGCGCACCATCGTCGAGACCGACGCTAGCTGCACGTTTTGCTCGTGGTGGCATTTGCTGCGGGTGCATCCCGGCTTCGACGACAAGTGGCGCGAGAGCGTTTATCCGGGCGGCTGCTCACACGCGGGCGAGCTGGAGACCTCAATGATGCTGTATCTCGCACCGGAGAGCGTGTGCAAGGACGAGATCAAGAGCGAGATCGCCAAGACGAACAAGCTCGGCTCAAAGTTCGTGTACACCGACCTTTTCGGGCACGGGCCGATGGGCTTGATCGAGTGGACGAGTCAGTATTCGGATAGCGGGGTGATGGGCGAAGCGGAGAAGGCCACGGCCGAGAAGGGCAAAATCGTCTTTGAGGAGGCGAGCGGGAACTTGGCCGAATTTATCGAGGAATACCACGCCATGAAAATTGAGCCGCGCACCCGCCATCAGGACCAAGAGCCGACCTTTCCGCTGTCGTTTCCGACGGATTAGGGGAATGAAACGGCACTTGCGCCGTATCGATTTCCCGGCCCCATTCGCCCCGATCACAAGGGTCAGTTCAGCCATCGGCCCCGTTTGCATCCATCGGCTGGAACGGCTTTTTTTCGACTCGGCCATCGGGCCATTCGGTTACTAGAAATTGATCGTCGTCGCTGAGATAGACGAACGCCTTGCCCTGTTCGAGCACCATGCGTCGGGTTGCTCCGGGGTCGGCCAAAGTCCGCTTTATCGCGGCGATTAACGGGTGTTCGCGGTTATTCATCATCGTTGATTATCTCCATGCGAAGCCTTTTAAGGCCCGTCGGCCTGCCTCCGCGCCATACTCCCCAGACCAAATCGCCGCCCCAAAGACGACTTGATCCCATCGTCGCCGACGGATTAGGGCGCGGGCAGGGGGAAAGGATCGGTCTTAGCACTTTCGATCAGTCGCCTCAACTGATCGGCGACTTCACTTGGCTCGGCCTTATACGGAAAGGTGCGAGGCCCAGCTTGGGCCTCGTACCAAGAAATTGCCCGCTGATTTTCCCGTTCTACTGGGCAATTCCATAATTCTCTCGCGTAAACCTTAAATCTCCATCCCTGCGGAGTAATGATGGTATTTATGACAAGGTAAAAGTGGTCTTCAATTTTTACCTCATGCTCACAATGGTCGTAAAGCAGGTACGCTGGCATACGGCGGGAAGATCTGACTTCCCGACCTTGCTCTTGTGATTCAGGGAAGCACAAAGCGGCAAGGACATCATTGATGCGGTCACGCATATCCAACTTTATCTTTTCTATTTGCGACAACAGGGATTGGATATCTTCCTCGTTGCTTTGAAAAAAAGCTAACATCTCTGAGCTCAGGAACTGACGCTCTTCTAGGCGTTTTGCAGCCTTAATCACTTCTATTGCGGATTTCATACTTGTGCTCCTGTGAGAGTAGAGTCGATCTATAATAGCGGCCGCAGCCGCCCTGCTTCCTCCTCGTAATCCGCGCCGCACTCCGCACAGACCAGACCACCGCCAAGCGTAACGCCACAGCGGCAGGCCCACCCCACTTGCCGCCCCGGAACGCCGGTTATCAGCGCGTATGCCGGCACGTCGCGGGTTACGACCGCCCCGGCACCAACGAGGGCGTACGCGCCAACATCCACGCCGCAGACAATGGTCGAGTTGGCCCCCAGCGAAGCCCCCCTTTGCACCCGCGTCTCTTGAAACTCGCGTCGGCGGTCGATAAAAGCGCGGGGATTGACGACGTTGGTGAATACCATGGACGGGCCGCAGAAGACCTCGTCTTCGAGCGTAACTCCCTTGTAGATCGAGACGTTGTTCTGTATCTTGCAGCCGTCGCCGATCACCACGCCGCTATCGACATAGACGTTCTGGCCGAGATTGCAGTTTTGGCCGATCTGTGCGCCGGGCATCAGGTGGCAGAAATGCCATATATGGGTCCCCGCGCCAATGGCGACCGGCTCATCGACGCAAGTGCTGGGATGGACGAAGTATTCTCTTGCCATGACGATCAAATATAAATTCCCCTTAGCGACTAAACCAATTCACCCTTTTCACAGGAGGAAACCGTGAAACTGGTCACGTACTCTGCCGCTGGTGAACAAGCCATCGGTGCCGTCGTAGCCGACGACTCTGTGGTCGTCGATCTCAGAGCAGCCGACGGCGGCTTGGCCCGCCGAGAAAAGCGCAAAATACATCCCTTCTTTACCGATATGCTGGCCCTGCTCTCGGCTGGTGCCAAGGGCCTGCGGGCCGCCAAAAAGGCCGCGGCGTCCGCCGAGGATAAGGAACCCAACGGCAAGACCATCCACGCCCTCAACGAGGTCCGCCTCCGCGCTCCCATGCCCAATCCGCGCAAGGTCTTCTGCTTGGCCGGCAACTACCAAGACCACATCGAAGAGGGCGGCGGCAAAATGCGGGCCCAAGACAAGGAGACCCCGCGCGTCTTTATGAAGCCGCCGACCACCACCGTCATTGGCCCCGGTGACCGCATCCTCATCCCCCCGATTGCCAACAGCATTGATTGGGAAGGCGAGTTGGCCGTGGTCATCGGCCGCAAGGCCAAGGGCGTCAACGCCAAGGATGCGCTCAAATTCGTGGCCGGCTACACTGTCATGAACGATGTATCCGAGCGAAGCCTCAAGATCAAGGATCGCACCGACAGCCGCCTATCCGACGAGAGCGTTGACTGGAACAATGAGCAAGAGCGGAACAAGTGGAAGGATTCGCTAAGGGGCCAAGAGCGGGACAAGTGGTTCGACTGGCTCAACGGCAAGTGGCTCGACACCTTTGCCCCGCAGGGACCGTGGATCGTCACTCGCGACGACATTCCCGACCCGCAAGTCCTCGACATCAGCACGTACATCAACGGCGAGCGCAAGCAACACAACAACACCGGCCAAATGCTCTACCCGGTCGATAAGATCATCGAGTACATCTCGGCGATTATTACCCTAGAGCCGGGCGACCTGATCAGCACCGGCACCATATCGGGCGTCGGCGCGACCACCGGCACCTTTATGCAGCCCGGCGACAAGGTCGAAATCGAGATCTCCGCGATCGGCGTCCTCAAAAACTCGGTCGCCGCCAGCAAGAAATAACCCTTGCACTCAGCATCCGCGACCGCGGGCCAGGAAGGTGGGCTGCTCAGCCGCGCCTTCCTGGCTCTTTGTTTGATCTACTTTCTCGACAGCTTCCTCTCCGCCCCCTTCCAAGCGCTCTTTCCCGTCTACATCGAAGCCGACTTGGCGCGGCCTCCGTGGTTTACCGGCTACCTGCGCGGGCTGATGCTGGTCCTCGGCGGGATATTTGCCGTCGTCGCCGGCCGGCTCTGCGACCGCTTTGGCCGCAAGACGACCTTGATGATCGGCCTCGTCGGCAGCGCGCTCACCGGCTTGGTCTTTCGCACCGCCGACCCTTGGGGGCTCTCGTGTTTGCTCTTGGCGATGGGCGCGGCCAGTGGCCCTTGGTCCACGGCCGGGCAGAGCATCCTCATCGCGGCCGTCACCCCGGCTCGACTCGGTTTGGGCGGTGCCCTCTACTTTCTCAGCAATACGCTCGGCAACGCGCTCGGCAGCTTTTGTACCGGCTTGGTCAAAACCGCCTATTCCTTCGCCCAGATCGGCGCTGCCATGAGCCTCGGCATGGTCGCGGTAATCGCCTTGGCCCTTGCGCTGTTGCCCGGCGACGCGCCCACCCCTAGCACGACAGCGCACCTCAATACGTGGACGGCCTACCGCCCGCTTTTGGGCCGCGGCACTGTGCATCTCCTGCTCAGCCTGCGCCTGACCATCACCACCTTCTGGGGCATGGCGACGCTGGCCCTGCCCCTGTTGATCTACCGAGTTAGCCAGAGCGAGGCCCTACCCGCGTATTTTGCCGCCGCCTCGCTGGTCGCTGCCGCCTGCTGCCAGCTCGGCGTCGGCTATCTCAACGACCGCTTCGGCCGCGCGGTGCCGCTTATCGGCTCGGCGTCCGGCGTCTTCTTGAGTGCCTTGGGACTTGCCCTTTGGCACGACGCCCTCGTCGGCCTCTTTGCCTGCGGCACCGGGCTCACGGCTACTGCTTGGGCCGTCTCGACCCTGATCCCCCGGCTCATCAACGACGTCGCCGCTGCCGAAGAAAAAAACCGCCTCGTCGGCTTGGGCCACCTCGCTTGGAGCGGCTCAATGGTGGTCGGCAGCCTGCTCGGCGGCTACCTGATCGAGATACAGGCCGCCCTGCCCTTCTACCTCGGCACGGCCCTCAGTGCTTTCGGTGCCCTCGCCGCCTTTGGCCTCTGCCGCCGTCTGGACGGCGCGGCAGTTACGGCTTAGACTAGGCGAATGCAAAAACTCCGCCTGTTCCTCATTACGGTCTCGCACTTTTGCGTCGATAGCTACGCCACGATGTTGGCCCCGCTCTTGCCCCTGCTCAAGGCCAACTTAGGGCTGAGCTTGGCGCAGGTTGGGTTTTTGGGTTCCATCGTCTCGATATGCAATATCAGCCAGCCCCTCATGGGCTTGTGGGCCGACCGCATGGCTTGGCGCTGGCTGATCGTCGGTGGTTTGGCCTTGGCGACCATTTTTTCCCCGCTCATGGGGCTGGCATCCAATTACCTGACTCTCGTCGGCATCCTGACCCTCGGTGGGATCGGGGTCGCCGCCTTCCACCCCCAAGTCTTTTCGCTGGCCGGCGAACTCAGCGGTCCGCGCCGCTCCTTTGGCTTGGCGCTCTTTATCTTTGGCGGCACGCTGGGGCTGGGCCTAACGCCGCTGTGGGCCCCGGCGTACACCAACTCCTTCGGGCTGGCCGCCCTGCCCTACCTCTCCATTCCCGGCCTGTTGTTCCTCCTGCTTATGTGCCGTGCAGTGCCGCTGGGCAACCCCAACTTCTCCCACGGCCGCAGCACGGCCCAGTGGCGCAGTCTCGGAGACCAAGCCGGTCCCCTCGTGCTGATCACCGCGATCGTCATTTTGCGCTCGGTGTCGGGGCTGGGCTTTGCCACGTTTTTGACGCTCATGGCACAGGAGCGCGGCCTCGGTCTCGTGGCTGGCGGCATCCCCTTGGGAATCTACAATATCGCCGGCGTGGTCGGCGCACTCGCCGTTGGCTATCTGGCCGACCGAGTCGATCCTAAACCGCTGGTCTGGGGATCGCTGCTGTGCTCGGTGCCGCCGCTCTACGCCTTCATCTATGTCGAGGGAATGGTGGCCAGCAATATCCTGCTCTTTTTGGGCGGCGGCTTGTTGATGTCTTCCAACTCGATTATGGTCGCCTTGGCCCAGGAGTTTTCGCCGCAAAATACGGGCTTGGTCTCCAGCCTGCCGCTGGGCTTTAGCTGGGGCTTGGCCAGCCTCGCGCTGCCGCTGATCGGCCATTTCGGCGACCAAATCGGCGTGGCCGAGACCTTGAAATACCTAGCCCTGCTGCCGATATTGACCGCTGGATTGGCCTTCTTCCTGCCCAGCCGCCCTACCGCAAAGGACGCCGCGCCATGAGCTTACTCATTTTAGATCCCGAGCAGAAGCAGTTCTTCGACGACAACGGCTACTTGCTGCTCAAAGGCTTCTATGGCCCGGCCGAGATGGAGCAGATGCGCGGCGAGTTTCACCGCTTGGTGACCGAGATCGAAAACCGGCCCCAGAACGTCAAGTACTCCTTCATGGACGCGCCCGAAGGCTACGCGCCCGACCCCTTCAACCCGCACAATGTCGTCGGCATGATGGATCAGACCTTGGCCGGCGACTACTGGTTCGACCAGTTCACCGAGCCGCGCATCGTCTCGGTCATGGTCGATCTGTTAGGCCCGGACCTCGATTTCCACAACGGCAAGATCCGCAATAAACCCCCCGGCTTTGTCTGTACCCAGAGCTGGCACCAAGACTGGCCGTACGAGCGCCACACCGAGCCAGATTTGGCCGCGGCCATTACGTACCTCGATCCAAGCGGATTTGAAGCCGGGGCCACCGAAGTCCTGCCCGGCAGCCACCTCAAGGGCGAGTACCCCACTTTAGAAAACAGCCACACCATCCCCGACGAGTGCGTTCCTGCCAGTGAGCAGGTCGTCTTGGAGGCCGAGCCGGGCGACGTGGCCATCATCCACGTCCTCGTCGTCCACCGCGCCGGCCACAACTACACCCCGCGCACCCGCCACGCCATCATCAACGAGTACAAAACCGCGGCCACCATCGACCAATGGGGCAACTCCTGCGCCTTTGCCGGCTTGCCGCTGGCCCGCCGCGGCCAGCTCTTGATGCCGCGCGTACATGGTGGTCCTTGATATTATTGTACCCTACCATTAACTATAACCGACCCCTTCCCGAAACGGGGAGGGGAATCGGAGGCCCCATGAGCAAGGCATTCTACGTCACCACACCCATCTACTACGCCAACGCCGCGCCCCACATGGGCCACGCCTACACGACGGTGATAGCCGATTTTCTGGCGCGCTTCCACCGCCTTGACGGGTTCGACACGTACTTCCTCGCGGGCACGGACGAGCACGGCGAGAAAATTTTCCAAGCCGCGTGCGAAGCGGGCATGGATCCGCAGCAATTTTGCGACCGCATCAGCCAGCGCTTCCGCGACGCTTGGCAGGTGCTCGACATCTCCCACGACGACTTCATTCGCACCACCGAGGAGCGGCACAAGGCGGTCGTGCGCCGGATACTGGAGGCGGTTCACGCGGCCGGGGACATCTACTACGACGAGTACGAAGGACTGTACTGCGTGGGCTGCGAGCGCTTTTTGACCGACAAGGAGCTGGTTGAGGGCCAGTGCCCCCAGCACCTAGTGCCGCCGCAACACCGCCGCGAGGGCAACTACTTCTTTCGCATGGAAAAGTACCGCGATTGGCTGCGTTCCTACATCCGCGACCACCCGGACTTCATCCGCCCCGCCGGGTACAAAAACGAGGTGCTATCCCTGCTCAACGAGCCGATCGGCGACCTGTCGATTTCGCGCCCCAAAGGCCGGGTGCCTTGGGGCATTGAGCTGCCGTGGGACGCCGAGCACGTGGCGTACGTGTGGGTCGATGCCCTGATAAACTACGCTTCCGCGCTCGGCTTTCCCGACGACGCGCGCTACGCCGCGTATTGGCCGGAGGCCCAGCACCTCATCGGCAAGGACATTCTCAAGCCCCACGCGGTGTTTTGGCCGACTGTGCTCAAAGCGGCCGGGATGCCGCTGTACCAGCACCTCAATGTCGGCGGCTTCCTAATGGGGCACGACGGGCAGAAGAAGATGAGCAAGAGCTTGGGCAATGTGATCGATCCCTTTGCAATGGCGGAAAAGTACGGTGCCGACGCCGTGCGCTACTACTTGCTCAAGGACGTGGTGTACGGCCAAGACTCTTCCATCGGCGAACAATTCTTGGTCGCGCGCTACAACGCGGATTTGGCCAACGACTTGGGCAACTTGCTCGCGCGCGTCCGCGCCTTGCTCGGGCGGCATACCAATGGCGTCTTGCCCGCCCCGTCGCAGGAGGAAGCCGACCAAGCCTTGATCGCGGCGGGTACTGCGCTGGTGGGGCAGGTGCGGCCCTTAGTGGGCCGGCTGCGGATTTTCGCGGCGCTGGAGGCGGTGATGCAGTTCGTGCGGCAGCTCAACCGCTACTTCAACGACGCGGCCCCTTGGCAGCTCGCCAAAGACCCAGCCCAGCGCGAGCGGTTGGGGACGGTGCTCTACAATATCGCCGAGGGGCTGCGCATTGCCTCGGTGCTGTTGGAGCCGGCCATGCCGACCAAGGCGCGGCAGGTGCGCGCCGACTTGGGGCTGGGGGACTATGCGTTCGCCGATCTAGAGGCTTGGGGCCGGGCCGCGCCCGGGACGAAAGTACCGGCGAAAGCGGACATTCTCTTCCCCAAGTCCGAGACCGCCCGGCCCAAGAAAGAGAAGCCGCCGAAGCAAGGGGAAGAACGCCAGATTTCCCTCGCCGAGTTTGCCAACGTGCAACTGCGCATCGCCGAAATCAAAAAAGCCGCCAAGGTCGCCAACGCCGATCAGCTACTAGAGCTGACGCTCGCCGTGGGCGACGAGACGCGCACAGTGGTCAGCGGCATCGCCCGTTGGTATCGGCCCGAGGACCTGCCGGGCCGCAAGGTGGTTTTAGTGGCCAACCTCAAGCCGGCCAAGCTGCGAGGCATTGTGTCCGAGGGCATGATTCTGGCGGCCGACGACGGCGCGGGGAACCTCGTGTTAGTCGGGCCAGAGCGGGACATCGCAGCGGGGGCCGAGGTGCGGTAGGTCCCTGCGCCGCTCGCGACAAAAATCATTTGACATGGTTCTGCGGCTTTTGTCATATTAAAGTTAAGACGGGTTCAGGGGCCTGAAGCCTCTGTTGCCGCCACGCTGAGGCTCGAGGCTACGCGAGCGAGCCAGCCCGGCTTTGCAACTAGCCGCCACGACGCGCAGAGTTGGAGTATAGATATGAGGCGCGCACAAGCGAAAGGAGGTGGTCCATTGAGTAGTAACCGTACCGCAGGGAGGTTGATCACTTGATCAACTCCAGGTGATCGACTACCTGGTCAGAAGCACAGTCGCCTCGGCGACATAGCTTCTGAGAGTACAGCCGGGCGCATCCCATCTTAGTGGGTGCGTCCGGTTTTTTTATTCGCGCTGCCCTAGGTTGGTTCCCGCGCGGTATTTTTGCCATATTGTCCGCGAGGAGGTCGTCTATGAAACGCATTGCCAAGCCCGCAGGGGCCTATAACATCGCAGTAGAAGAGGTCGAGATTCCGGCTATTGCCCGGACCGAGATTTTGATTCGCGCCCAATGTTCGCTAATCAGCCGAGGCTCGGAGATTTGGCGTCGCTACGTGCGCGAAGAGGCGATCGACCACCGCGCCATGGGCTACTCATTGGTAGGCCGGGTCGCAGAAGTCGGCGCGGAGGTCGAAGAGTTCAAAACCGGCGATCTGGTCGCGGCACTCGCGCCGCACGCCGAATACGTGGCGGTCGAAGTTGTGGCCAGCCAGCACAAGCCGGCGGCCGTGCGCCTGCCGGTGGGCCTGTCGCCCGAAGCGGGCACCTTCTGGCCACTGGGAACCAGCTCGGTTCTGTGGATGTGGGAGACCGGGGCCGGGCCGGACGATGTCATGGTCATACAGGGGCAGGGCTTGGTCGGCAGCGGTTGTATGCAGGCCGCCAAGGCACAGGGGGCGGGGCGCGTCATTGGGATTGAGGCGTTGCCCTTGCGCTGCGAGCTGGCGCACGCGCTAGGGGCCGACGCAGTGATCGACGCCAGCACTGGCGACCCTGTCGCACAGGTCTTGGAGCGGACCGGCGGAGAGGGAGCCGACATCGTGGTCGAAGCCGTGGGCGGGCGGGCCGGGGCGCAGGCTTTTGCCGAGGCGCAGGACATGCTCAAGCGCGGCGGCCTCTTGCAGGTGCTGGGCCTATACGAAAACGAACCCCTGCCGCTCTATTCAGAAAAAATCATGGGCAAGCGCCTCGTGGGCAGCTACCTCGACCCCAGTCGGCGGCCCGCAGGATCGGCCCGTGCGCTAGAGCTGTTGGCTACGGACCAGATCCAGTTCGCCAAGATGATCACCCACCGCTTCCCCTACGCCGAAGCGGCCGCGGCCTTCGACTTGCTCTACAATCGGTTGGGCGAGACGATGGCGGTATTGCTGCTGTGGGACAACTGACTTAGGAGACGACGATGAGTAGGACTATAGAGAAGCTCTTCCGCGCCCCCTACGGGGTGCCCAACGCGCTACAAGTAGTAGAAGAAGGCCTGTGGATTACCGATCAAATTACCGACCGGGTGGCGCTGGTCGAAATCGCCGAGCCGTCTGAATACGGCGTCACCCGCCTAATCCGCGACATTCCCAGCGAGTCGTCCAATACCAGCGGCATGGCTTGGGGCGGCGATTCGCTGTGGTTGGCAGCCAACGGAGCGGGTACGCTCTGGCGGCCCGCCCGGCCAACGGACGCCGCGCAAGGGGCGGGCGAAATTTTCGAGCTCAACCCAGCCACCGGCGCGACCCGCAACCGCTATCCGGTGCCCGGCGGGGGCGGAGTTCACGGGATGGAGTACGATCCGTTTGCAGAGGGCTACGTGTGGCTCACCACCCTCAAGAACCAGACCCTGAGCAAAGTCAAGATCGCCGGCTGGTCGGTTGAGCACGTGCTGGCACTGCCCTACGGGCGAGCGCACGGCGTGGTGCGGGTCGCCGACGGCATCTGGGTGGTGCATACGTCCGACCACGCGATCGTCAAGCTCGACGTGGAGAGCGGGGCCGAGTTGGATCGAGTTGTGGTGCCCGACAGCGACCCGCAGCCGCATGGCCTGTCGATTTTTGGCGAGGATTTGCTCTATTGCGACGCCACCTCTGGATGGGTCGTCAAAATCAATCTGTGAGGCGCGGGAAGGGAAAGGCATGGCTGGCAAGTACTGGCTCGTCAAGTGCGAACTCCACGAGTGCTCCTTTGACGAGCTGAAGCAGCGTCCGCAAAGCACGGGCCACTGGCGAGGTGTGCGCAACTACCAAGCGCGCAATTTTATTCGCGACAGCATGGAAGAGGGGGATCTGGCGTTCTTCTATCACTCCAATTGCGACGAGCCCGGGATCGCTGGAATCGCGACCATCGCAAAAGCAGGCTATCCCGACCCCAGCCAATTCGACGACCAGCACCGCTACTACGACGAAAAATCCACCCAAGACGAGCCGCGCTGGTTCTCCTTCGACGTGCAGTGGAAGTGCAAATTCAAACGGTTTGTCCACCTCGCCAACCTCAAGGCCAACGATAAGCTCGCCGACATGCGGGTGGTGCAGCCGGGCCAGCGGCTGTCGATCCAGCCGGTCGCCGAGCAGGAGTGGAGGGAAGTCTGCAAGATGGGAGGCGTCACGCTTACAGAGGAGGTTTGAACATGGCGACCAGTAGAACCATTTATAAGTACCACTTCAAGTTGGGCAATAGAATTGTCCACACAGGCATCACCAGAGACATTGATCGCCGCGAGGCCGAGCATCGGCGAAAACTTGGCTGGGGAAGGGGCCACATTGTGCAGATCGGTAGGCGCACCACCCAAGAAGCTGCGCTACAGTGGGAAGCGGAACAGCGACGACAGGGCAAGCCGACAGGGCCGTAACCCGGGGATATGGACATTAGCCCGCGAAAAGAAGAGGCTTACCGACGGCATTCGCCCGGCCTCGACACTGAGCCAGACTCGCTGACTGCGTACCGTAATCGGTCGTTGAGCAGGGCCTCCAGCCAGCCGCGGCCACAACCACCAAGATACATAAGCTAAGGAAAGGCGAAATGGCTAACATGCCCCTCGTCATCCTAATCGGCGACTCGATCCGCATGGGTTATCAGGACCACGTCGCCAGCCAGTTGGCGGGCCGAGCCGAGGTCTGGGCACCCGAACAAAACGGCGGCGACAGCCGCAAGGTACTCGCACATCTGGACCCGTGGGTTCTCGTGCGCCAGCCGAATCTGGTACACGTCAATTGTGGGCTGCACGATTTGAAAAGGGCCTTTGGCGCAGCATCCGAAGTTCCCTTGGCCGAATACGAGCGCAACGTGCGGCAGATACTGCAAAGGTTGCAACGCGTGCTGAACGGAGCCGTCGTCTGGGCCACAACCACGCCGGTGGACGAAGCTGGACACCACCAGAACAAGGGCTTTGACCGCCTAGAGGCCGATGTAGAAGCCTACAACGCGGCGGCCTGCGCCGTGGCGGAGGATCTCGGTGTGCCGATTGACGACCTCTTTGCCGTTGTTCAACGTGCAGGGAAGGCACAGCTTTTGACTCAAGACGGGGTGCATTTTACCGCGGCGGGATCGCAGCTCTTGGCACGTGCGGTGGCCGAATGCATCTGGGGGCATCTGTCGGACCGCTGATTATGGAATCAGCCACAGCGCAATTAGCCCAGACGCGGCGGGAGCGGGCGCAGCAAATCGCCGCAGCCGGGGATCTTGGGGTGCTGGGCCGCCGCATCGACACCACAGTATCCGAGGCGCTAGTCTTGGGGATATGCTCAAGTTGATCCAAGGAGAAAAGGTACAAAGCAGCAAGGTGACTTTATTGCATTAGGAGGGCGTTATGTGGTTGAAACCAACAATAGGGCGTTCCATCATGTTATGGATCGCCTTATTGCATATAGGGACTCCCATCGTCTATGCTCGTGATGTAGGGGATAGGCTTTATCCCATTCTCGAGATCACGGATCGTCAGTTGGAAGCCTTTGACTTGACGGATGGATCGCTAGAGGAATGGAAGACGTATCTATCGGCTTCTGTGCTAAATCGGTTGGATTTTGAGGACTTCGGTTATTTGTACGGTTCCGCGAAGCGGAGCGAATCAAGCCTGCCTGACCCCAACGATCTGGACTTCCAATTCTGGCTAGGATGGAACCAATCGACGAATCGACTTTATGTGGCCGCCGAGCGCTTTGACAATGTGCATTTGAATGCGTATGAAGGTAGGAACGAAAACTGGTACGAAAGCGGGGAGCTAGACCCGATCTGGGCTTATGATTCGCTTGAATTGCTCGTCGATGGCGACCACAGCGGCGGGGAGTATGGCTTCCATCCCGACTGTTGTGCTACCGAAGAAGAGTGGAAGCAGGTGCAAAACAGCCAAGCGCAACAGTATTACGTACTTGCTCAGAGTCCGAAGGGCCAACTTATAAAGTATTCGGGGGTAGGGCTATGGGTGAATAGGCCGCCCTATGCTGCTGCTGGCGGCGCGATATCGCCATCGCCTCTATTGCGCCGCGTCGATAGGTGGGTCGGAGAGACGCATAGGATCGTAACCGAATTTTACGTTACTGCCTTCGACTCATTGGTTTGGGATAGTCCGGAAGCCAGCAAAGTATCCCCGCTCTTTCCCAACAAGATCATTGGATTCAGTCTGTCTGTGTCGGATTTCGATACCGCCCCCTATGACTATCATGGATTTCACAGTTTGTATGTAGGATCATCGGCGACTTGGCACAATGCGGACTATTTTGTGGATGGGCTGCTCGTGGAGGCACCGGCGACGGTTGTCGAGAGTTGGTCGTGGGGGCGGATCAAGGCGGCATTCGGGTTTGCGGACGGAGAGTGAGGGGCATCCGTTATGCACAAGCCCTTGACGCGGGTGATTGCAACCAACAATAGGGCGTTCCATCGCGTTATGGATCGCCTTATTGCATATAGATGCCCTTGAGGGTTCGACGGATGGGGCAATAGAGGAAAGGAGATTTTTATGAAAATTGCCATGTTGCATGGTCCGCGAGACTTGCGGATTGAAGATCTGACGCTGGACACGGAGAACTTGGAGGACGACCAAATTTGGGTCGAGACCGAGATCACCGGGTTTAAGATCGGCACGGACCGCGGCAACTACGAAGGGGCCGAGCAGGTGCCCGGGGCACCGGATTTTCCGCGCTGGGTGGGCGACAGCAACTTGGGCGTGGTGCGCGGTGTCGGCAGCAAGGTCGCCAAGTTCGCAGTGGGGGACCGGGTGGTGTCGCGGCATCCCCATCAGTCGGCGTACGTGGCGCGAGACAGCGAGAGCATCGTGCAGGTCCCGGACGGGGTTGCGGCCGAAGACGCGGTATTCGCCCATTTGTACGCCTTGAGCATGCATTGCTACAGCAAGGCTTTTTTCGCGCCTGGTGAGACCGTGGCCGTCGTGGGGTTGGGCGTCTTGGGGCTGGGGGCGGTGGCCCTAGGCCCGCTTTTTGGGGCGCGGGTCGTGGGGCTGGGCAACAGCCTAGTGCGGCTGGATATGGCGCGCGAGATGGGGGCGCACGAGGCCCTGTTGTCAGACGACCCGGCGCTAGCGGCCAAGCTGGACGAATTCACCCGCGGGCAGGGGATCGACTTGGTGATCCTGACGGCCAACCCTTGGCCGGCCTACCGTACGGCCATGGAAGTAGTCCGGCCCAACGGGCGGGTGTCCATCGTCAGCTTGCCCGGGCGGGGCGAAGCGCCGCTAAATTTTAACCCGTTGGACATGCGCTGGTTTTACTTCAAGGGCGTTTCGCTCTGCGCCGTCAACGACCGGGCCGGGTCGCTCTTTCCGCCGCCGAGCGGAGACCGCTTTGACAACGACAGCCGCTGCGCCCACGTGCTCTCCCTGATGCAAGAGGGCAAGCTCCAGCCGAGCCGCCTGGTCACCCACCGGCTGCACTACTCGGACATGGTCCAAGCCTACGAAATGGCGTACCGCCGCGAGAAAAACATGCTCAACGTGGTATTCAACTGGAAGGACTAAAGTGCTTATGGACCTGCTGCCCACGACCAATGCCGACGGGCGCGACGTCGTCCCGATGACCGCGGCCCAGCAGTACCTCTTCGACCTCAAGGGATTTATCCTCTTGCCCGCCCTGTTGAGCGAAGAAGAGCTGGTGCCGATTCGCGCACACCAACACAAGTTCCTCTACGAACGCGAGTCCCTGCGGCCGCACGAGCGCGACAATCACGGCGGCCCGTCGCAGATCTTGCTCGACCACCCGGCCGTAGTGGGCGTGCTCAACGAAGTGCTCTCGCACCAGGTGCTGGCCAGCGAAGCGTGCTACGGGTTTCGCTACGACCACACCTACACCAGCCATCGCCAAGCCGGGCACGACAACTTCGGCCCGCACGGCGGCGGCGGGTACTTCAACTTTCGCGGCAACTCGCATATCTACCAGATGCAGCCGGGCAAGGTGCATTCCGGGCTGACGCGGGTGGTGTGGGAGCTCAACGAAGTCGGCGCGGGCGACGGAGGTACGCTCTTTTTGCCGGGCAGCCACAAGGCCGCCTTCCCCCGGCCCGAAGAGCTGAGCCAGCGCGACAGCGCCCTGTGGGAGAGCTATACCTGCCCGGCCGGTTCGGCCGTGATCTTCACCGAGGCCCTGTGCCATTCGGGCACGCGCTGGACCAATCAGCAGCGAGACCGGCTGAGCTTGTTTACCTGCTACGACACGGTCAACGCCAAGTGGGGCAAGGGTTGCCCGTCCGCCGAAGTGGTCGCCTCGTTCCCCGAGAAGCGCCGCACCCTCTTCCGGGGCGTGTGGCACGGGATGAGCGACGTGCCCGGCATCAACAAGTACTACGAAGCCGCCAACCAAGCCGTTTGAACCCGACGAAAGAATGCTACATGAGCGAAAAAGTTCTCTTCCTGCTCGATGGCATGGCGTTGGTCTATCGGGGTCATTTCGCCCTGATCCGCAACCCGCGCCTGACTTCAAAGGGCATGAACACTTCAGCCGTTTTTACCTTTGCCAACACCTTGCTCTCCATTATCGAAAAGGGCGCGCCCACGCATATCGCCGCCGTCTTCGACACACCGGAGCCTACCCACCGACACCGCAAGTACGAAGAGTACAAAGCCCAGCGCGAGGCGATGCCCGAGGATCTGAGCCAAGCACTGCCGTACGTATTCCGGCTCTGCGAGGCGTTTAATGTCCCGGTCTTGCGCGCCCCCGGGTGGGAGGCCGACGACGTGATCGGCACCTTGGCCAAAAAGGCCGAGGCCGAGGGATTTGCGACCTACATGGTCACGTCCGACAAGGACTACGGCCAGCTCGTTTCCGAGCAGAGCTTTATGTACAAGCCGGGGCGCGGCGGCGACCAAGCCGAGGTTTTGGGGGTGCCGGAAATTCTCGCACAATGGCAGATCGAGCAGATCGACCAAGTAGTTGACGTGCTGGGGCTGATGGGCGATTCGTCGGACAATGTGCCCGGCGTACCTGGGATCGGTCCCAAGACAGCGCAAAAGCTCATCGCCCAGTACGGCAGCATCGAAGAGCTGCTGGCCCACTCCGACCAACTCAAGGGCAAGCAGAAACAGAACGTAGAGGAATACCGGGAACAGGCCCTGCTCTCCAAGGAGCTAGTTACCATTGAGTGCAATGTGCCACTGGACGTGGGGCTGGCGGATTTGGCCAAGGCCGAGTGGGACCGCCAGAAGCTAGAGGCCCTCTTCACCGAGCTCGAATTCAATACGCTGGGCAAGCGGCTTCTCGGCGACGAGTTTAGCACCGAAAGGGAACCGGCCCACGGCCCGCTCAAAGAAGTGGCCGATGTGGAGCACGACTATCAACTCGTTGCTGCGCCCGACGAGCGGCGGGCGTTGATCGCGGCGCTTTTGCAGCAGTTGGCGTTTTGCTTCGACTGCGAGACCGATGGTCTCGACGCCCGGCAGTGCAATCTGATTGGCTTGGCCTTTTCGTGGGCACCGGGCAGCGGCTACTACGTGCCGCTGCCCCGCGACCGGCAAGAGCGGCGGGCCGTTTTGCAAGAATTCCGCCCGGCCTTTGAAAACGGGGCGAGCGAAAAGATCGGACACAACCTCAAGTACGATCTCAGTGTACTCCGCTGGCACGGCATGCGGGTGGAAGGGCCTTTCTTCGACACGATGCTGGCGGCGACCTTGGCCGAGCCAGAGTTGAGACGCAGCATGGACGAGCTGGCCAAAAGCCTGCTCTCCTACGCGCCCAAGCCCATCTCCGCGTTGATCGGCGAGCGCGGTGCTGAGCAGCTAACGCTCTTGCAGGTGCCGCTGGAGCAAGTGGCCGAGTACGCCTGCGAGGACGCGGACATCACCTTCCAGCTCGCCGCGGCCCTGCGGCCCAAAATCGCAGCCATGGACCAGCACCAAGTATTCTACGAGATCGAAGCCCCGCTCCTGCCGGTGCTGGTGGATATGGAATTCGAGGGCATCCGCATGGAAACGGCGGCCCTCTCCGCGCTCTCGCGGCAGTTTGAGGAGGCCATCGAACAGGCTGCTGAGCGCGTCTTTGCGCTGGCCGGGGAGCGCTTCAACCTCAATTCGGGCAACCAGCTAGGCACCATTCTCTTTGAGAAGATGGCGCTGGATCCCAATGCGCGGCGGACGCAAAAGACCGGCCAGTACCAGACGAGCGAACAGGTCTTGCGTCGGCTGTCCCATCGCCACGAAATCGCGCGGCAGGTGCTCAACTACCGCTTGCACACCAAGCTCAAGTCGACGTATGTCGATCAGTTGCCCAGCGCGGTCTATAAGGGGCGCGTCCACACCAATTACGAGCAGCTAATGACCGCGACCGGGCGCATGAAGTCCGACCGCCCGAACCTCCAGAACATCCCCATCCGCAGCGAGCAAGGGCGGGAAATTCGCCGCGCCTTTGTGCCGCGCAGCGAGGAGTACGTGCTCTTTTCGGCGGACTATTCGCAGATAGAGTTGCGGATTACCGCTGCGCTCAGCCGCGATGCGGGGATGCTGCAAACCTTTCGCAGCGGCGGCGACATTCACGTGGCTACGGCCATGCGGATTTACCAAGTCGCCGAGGACCAAGTGACCGCCCAGATGCGGCGTCAGGCTAAGACGGTCAACTTTGGCATCATCTACGGGATCTCGCCCTTTGGCTTGGCCGAGCGGCTCGACATTTCTCGCGGCGCGGCTGCCGAGCAGATCGAGCAGTACTTCGCCCAGTACCCCGGAGTGCAGAATTATATTGACGAGACCGTGGCGTTTGCCCGCGACAAGGGCTACGTCGAAACGGTGACCGGGCGGCGGCGCTATCTGCGCGACATCAACTCGCGCAATGCCACCACCCGCAAAGGCGCCGAGCGCAACGCCATCAATACCCGCATTCAGGGTACGGCCGCCGACATGATCAAGCTGGCGATGAGCCGCATCCACCGCCTGCTCCGCGAGGAGGGGTTTCGCTCGGCCCTGCTGTTGCAGGTCCACGACGAGTTGGTCTTTGACCTGCACCAAGACGAGCTAGAGACCCTGCCGCCGCTAGTCGCACGCGAGATGCGCGAGGCCCTGCCGATGGAGGTGCCGATAGAAATCGAGATGGGCACTGGAGAGAATTGGCTGGAGGCGCATTGAGAGGCCGAGCGATCTGTTCATCTACCTACCGAAGTTCCTGTTGGCGGACAGGCTGCCCGCGCTCCCAGCAGACCCGGAATGGTACGACCGCTTCTAAGCTATTGATTACATGCGGCAAAGTATGGCAAGTGCGTCTGCGGAGGGGCGCAAAATGACCGAATACTCAGCGTCTAAAAAGATCAAGCCATCATCCGGCCTTGTGCGCGATGTGCGCCAATTGACGCTGGACGAACTGATTCGCCCGCGGCAAACGGAACACAGTCTCAGTATAGATCGCGCCTTCCCCGAGGAATTTGTCAACGACCTTTCCCGTCAGGAGGTGTTCAACAAACATCTCTTTCGGCCAAACACGTACCTACACAAGTGGTGGGCGCGGCGGTGCGGATCCACGTTTCGCACCATACTCAAGCAATTTGCAGCCAACCGCGAGTGCCGCGATTACTACGCGCCTGGCGGCCTCGAAGGCATAACCGTGCTCGACCCAATGATGGGCGGCGGCACGACTCTGCACGAGGCGATTCGCCTCGGCGCGAACGTCGTCGGCGCGGATATCGACCCCATCCCGATTGTGCAGGCCCGAGCGTCGCTCACGCAGGTTGAGTTGACGAGTTTGCGAGCGGCTTTCAATGGGTTCTTCGCCGATCTGCACAATAGCTTGGGGCCTTATTTCCAGACCGAATGTCCAGTCTGCGAGCAGACTGGGGATATCCAGTATGTGCTACACGGGCTGCGTAAAAAGTGCGCTTGTCGGAATGTCGTGCAGATTGACCAGTGCGATTTGCGACACGAAGACGACGCAAAAATCAGCATTTGCCCTGAGAGCTGGAAAATTTATCGCAAGCAAAATGGGCAACAGGACGCCGTCGCAACGCTATCTTCGCCGACCAGAACGGTCGGTGCAACCGCGAATCTGATTACCAAAACCGAAAAAGAGTGTCCTATCTGCGGTCAGCAGTACGAGGAACGGCTCGACTTGCCGTTTTATGCGCGCTATACGCCGATTGCGATTGTTGCGGCCTGCCCTGAGCACGGCAACTTTTTTCGCTCGCCTAGTGAAGAGGATTTAGCGCGAATTGAGCGGGCCGACGAGCGGCGCAGCGAACTGGATTTCGGGCCGCTGGAGGATTTCAAGGTGCATGACGGCCCCAAGTCCGGCGACCTGCTAAGGCACAATGTGCGTTCGTACCTCGATGTCTTTTCATCCCGTCAGCTACTGTACTTGCATCAAGCGATTCGGCAACTGCGCGACTACGCGGGCATAGATAGACTCACCCTCGGGATGCTTGTGTCCACATCTTTAGAGTTCAATGCAATGCTCTGTGGGTACAAGGGTTGGTACAAACGCCGTCCGGGCGCGATTCGGCACGTTTTCGCTTTGCACGCTTACTCGTTCCAATACACGGTGCTGGAGAACAACCCGGTCAATCCTCGCAAGTCGTCCGGCAACCTGCAATTGCTCTTTCGCGACCGGATTGAGCGGGGGCGCAAGTGGTCGGTATTGCCCGTTGAACGGAAAATTGGCGAAGGCGGCAAAAGGCAGTTAGTCAAGATACCGGGAGAAGTGGATGACGGCCTTGAGGTTTGCACTCAGGCTGAACTCGTGCGCGATCGGAGCCGGTTTTGGCTCATTCAGGGCGATTCGCAGAGCTTGCCCCTCAACGACCATTCCGTAGATGTAATCGCGACCGATCCGCCTTATTACGACAGTGTGCAATACAGCAATTTAGCGGCCTTTTTTCGGGTGTGGCTGACGCGCCTGCTTCCCGACGAGGCCGAGTGGAATTACGACGAATCCGGTAGTGCTGTGGCGACAAAAGCGACCACTGGCGTCAGCAATTTCATGAGGGTACTCGCGGGAATTTTCGCAGAGTGCGGGCGCGTACTAAAGAAACAGAGCGGACGGATGGTATTTACTTTTCACCACTGGGATCCCAAGGCGTGGGCCGAGCTCACGTTGGCCCTCAAAAGCGCCGGGTTTAGGCTGATGAACGCTTACGTAGTGTACTCCGAACATCCTATCTCAGTACACATTCGCAACTTGAACTCAATCCGGCACGACAGCATTTTGGTTTTCGCTCTCGACGGCAACAGCCCTTCTACTCCGTGGACGCCCTTAGACGCTATTGACACCAATGACAGCGAAACGTTTTGCCGACAATGCGGCGCAACGTTGGGCTGGTTGTTGGAAAGTGCATTCTCGCCGGCCGAAGTTCGCGCCGCTTGGAAAAGTCTCATGCGAGAAGACTCTGATGGCTGAGAACTTGGGCAGACGGCCGGCGGAAATTTTTGGAGTTGGATGGAACCCTCGTGGTTGCCCAACGACCAACGCGACGACACACAACCGAGAAAGGCACTAACAATAATGGGCGAGCGCAGCCGCGGCTTTGGCAGCGACAATCACGCCGGGGTCCACCCCGAGGTCATGGCGGCCTTACAGCGAGTCAACGTGGGGCACGTACATTCCTATGGGAACGACCCCCACACCGCTGCAGCCGTCGCGCTTTTTCGCGAGGTGTTGGGCGCGGAGGTAGAGGTCTTCTTTGCGTTCAACGGCACCGGGGCCAATGTCACGGCCCTTTCCGCAGTCACGCGCTTTTACGACGCGGTGATCTGCTCGGACACCGCGCATCTCCACATCGACGAATGCGGTGCCCCCGAACAGGTGGCCGGCGTCAAGCTCCTGACCGCGCCCGCGCCCGACGGCAAAATCACCCCCGAAGGAATCGCCGCCCACATTGCGGCTCGCGGCGACGAGCACCAAGTGCGCCCCCGCGTAGTGTCGATTACTCAAGCTACCGAACTAGGCACTGTCTATGCGCCGAGCGAGATTCGCGCCCTCGCCGACTGCGCCCACGAGCACGGGCTGCTCCTGCACGTCGATGGGGCGCGGATCGCCAACGCAGCCGTGGGCTTGGGGCTGGAATTGCGGGAGATTACCGGGGATTGCGGGGTTGATGTACTGTCGTTTGGCGGCACCAAGAACGGCCTGATGCTGGGGGAAGCCGTGGTCTTTTTTCAGCCTGAGTTGGCCGAGCACTATCGCCGGGCGCGCAAGCAGGGGATGCAACTGGCCTCTAAGATGCGCTTTGTCGCCGCGCAGTTTACGGCCCTGTTGACTGACGATCTATGGCGTCGGAGCGCCCAGCACGCCAACGCCATGGCGCAGGTGCTGGCCGAGCGCGTGCGACCCATTCGCGGGGTGGAAGTGATCTACCCCGTGCAGGCCAACGCCATCTTCGCCCGGTTGCCGACAGAAGTGATTCCCAGCTTGCAGCAGGAATTTTTCTTTTATCCTTGGAATGCCACGCGAGGCGAAGTGCGCTGGATGACCTCGTTTGACACCGAGGAAGAAGACATAGAGGCGTTTGCGACCCTAATCGAAAAAACCATGACAGAAAGGAACGCATCGTGATCATCGACACCCATACCCATTTCTACGATCCCACGCGGCCCGAAGGAGTCCCTTGGCCACCGGCCGACAACGCGCTGCTCTACCGCCCGGTATTGCCCGAGCACCACCGCGCCCTCGCCGCGCCCGAAGGGGTGACCGGGACGGTGGTGGTAGAGGCCAGTGCATGGCTGGCAGACAATCAGTGGATTCTAAATTTGGCCGCTGACGACCCGTGGATCGTCGGGCTGGTGGGCCACGTCGATCCCAACCGCACGGCCTTCCAAGGCGACATCGACCGCCTTGCGGCAAACGCGCTCTTCCGCGGCATTCGCTGCGGCAGCGGGTATTTTGCCGACTTGCAGGCCGGGTCTTTTCTCGCCGACATGGAGCACCTCGTCGCGCGGGATTTGCAACTCGACGCGCTAGTGGGGCCGGCTGACTTGGCCCAAGTGGCCGAACTGGCCCGGTGCCTGCCCGAACTGCGCATCGTCATCAACCACTGCGGCGGGGTCGGGACCGATGGCGGCGATCCCGATTCGGCGTGGTTAGACGCCATAGCCCAAGCGGCTGAGCAGCCGCAGGTCTTTATGAAGGTCTCGGCGATAATGGAGCAAAGCAGGGTGGATCCGGCACCGGAAGAGTTGGACTTCTATCGCCCGATCCTCGACGCAATGTGGGACGCCTTTGGCGCAGACCGCGTGATCTACGGCAGCAATTGGCCCGTCAGCGACCGGGCGGGCAGTTTCAAGGCCGCCATTTCCATTGTCAAAGCGTACTTTGGCGAAAAGGGCGCGGCCGAGAACTATCTCTGGAAAAATGGCAAGACCGCCTACAAGTGGTTAGACCGCTAAGGAGGCCATTGTGAAATTCTGGGTTTTCACCCACAGCGACCAGCCCCTCGAACACTGGCTCGAAGGCTACCAGCAGCGCTTCGACGCTTGGGAAGAAGGCGGCGTAGAAGGCATTATTGTCGGCCGCATGCAGTTTAAGCAGGACGATGGCTCGGTGCTCCCCAGCTATCCGGCCAATCCCCAGCTCTACGCTGAGCACGGCGTCGAGCCGCCGGAGGAGACGCCCCGCGACCTAGCAAAAGAAAAAAAGCTCCAAGCCATGATGGACGACGCAGCCGTGCGCGGCTGGCAGATTATGACCTTTGGCATGGGTCGCGGTGGGTTGGTCGGGCTGGAGGACTTGATCGCGTTCTACCCCCAAGTAAAAGGCGTCATTATCGACGGCCCCGGCGAAAACCACTACGAGCTAGCGTTCCACCACGGCGGGGAGCTTTTGGAACTCCGACCCGGTGAAGATCAGCTCTTTGCCGGCATGGGAGCCGATGTCGGGCGGATGCAGCGCGGCATCGACCATCTGCGGCAGGCCCTGTGTCGGCTGACGCCCCAGCGGGTGCGCTACCTCGCCCAAGGCGGCCTCTTTTCAGTGCTGAACTTAATCGACCTCAACGAGGACGGGCTGTATTGGTTGCGGATGCGGCAGGAGAAGTCGCGCCGCGCTTGGGAAGACGCTCGCGCAATCGTCGATCGGGCCTCGCGCAAGATCGAGCTGGGCGGCATTCCGCGCACGGCCGTCTTTTCTGGGTTGACCGGGCAGGACTACGAGCGGATGGCCGGATACTTCGATTATATACTGCCCAAGCACTACTACTGGCATCGCGGGTTCGACGGCCTTTACGGCACGGTGGCGCGCTGGGTGCAGACGCTTGGGGCGTGGAATCCGGGGCTAACGGAAGAAGACGCTTTTGCCGTGATCGAGGCGCTTTTTGGCATCAAACTACCGCAGGTGCGGACGCTTTTTGACTTGGAGGCGGGCTTTCCCGACGAGTTTTTCAGCGAAATCGTGTACGGCGAAACGCGCCGCGCCTTGGAGGCGGCCGGTGCCGACAAGGTGATTTGCTGGGTCTCGACTGGTCGCACGCCGCACGCCGGCGATCCCATGCCCGCGCGCGATCTGCTCGGCATTTTGCGGGCGTCCGCGGCGGCCGGACTCAAGCGCTTCGTCTTTCACCCAGAGGGCATGGGCGCGTCCGAGTGGCGGGTTTTGACAAAGTTCTGCGGGACGCCGTGGCGCGAGGATCCGAGCGGGTATTGGCCTTCGGGCACTGAGAAGCCAGATGCCTTTAATGGGGGACGCAAGAAAACAGATCAGCACTGAGCACGCGGAGGTTGAAAATGCACGACGCATGGAAGCCCATCTACTCGGCTTTAGTTACCGACATCATGGATCAACTCGGCTACCGCGATCAGGCCATGACCCCGGATATCCGGCCCAGCCGGGCCGACGCCTTCATCGCCGGTCCGGCTCTCACCATTGACGCGTACGCCGATACCGATCCCCACCCGGATCCCTACGGCCAAATTTTTGCCGCGTACGAGCAAGCCAGCCCGGGCGACGTTTTCGTCATCGCCACCAACGGCGAAGAGCGCTCCGGCCTGTGGGGCGAGCTCCTCTCCACGGCCGCCCAAGCTCGCGGCGTCAAATCCGTGCTCACCGACGGCTTGGTCCGCGACGTGCGCCAGATGAACGCCATGGGCTACAACTGCTTCTGCAAAGGCTATTCGCCGCTCGACTCGGCTGGCCGCATCCTCGCCAAAACGATCAACCAACCCATCGCCTGCGGTGGCGTACAGGTTCACCCCGGCGATTTTATTCTAGCCGACTACGACGGCGTGGCCGTGATTCCGGCGGCGATCAAAGGCCAAGTCCACAAAAAGGCCATGGAAAAACTCGCCGGGGAAAACGTCGTGCGCGATGAACTCGCTGCGGGGCAGTCGCCGCGGGAGGTTTTTGATCGCTACGGGATACTGTGAGGGGAAGGCGGTATTCTATAGGTGCCATTATCTAATGTGGCCTAGCTCTTTCGCGTTTCTAAGTGCGCCGGCAGCGATCCAACGATGGCCTGCTCTGAGTCTCCGTCCCAAAAAAAATACAGCCGAAAACAGCGGCGCACGTCCCGAGTGCTCCCCTTCTTTAGGTGCCGGTCGAGCAGGCGCGGCTGACCGGCGTAGCGCACTTTGTACATGTCGCCGTGCTCTCCGTACCGCGTACCGGCAAAGGTTTGCGTTTCCTCTATGTTCAGGTCCAAACAAGCCTGCTTAAAAGCACTTACCTTAGAAGAGCCGAATCGCCGCATGGGAACGTAGTAATCGCGGAGCAAAAGCAGTGCTTTGTACAGGAAGGTGGGATCCTCGTATTTGCTTTTTTTCGCGGCGTTTCTGGCGCGTGGGAGCACTTCGACAACCCCCGCAAGGTGCTTGTTGCACCATTGCTCAAAGCCGTTCAGGCCGGTTGGAATCTCCGGCTCTTTGGGACTTGACCCGCTCGCGAGTGCCTTTTCGAGCATCTCCACGCGGGCGCGTAAGTTTCGCGCGCGTTGAGTCGTAGTCTCGGCCTTGGCTAAAGCGATGTCGCGCTCTTGCTCTATGGACTTGAGAACCCCTTCAAAGGTCTCTTCTAGCTCTTCGCGCTCGGATTGGAGCTCGCCGATTTGATCCTCGGCGAGTGCGAGCCTGTCTGCTATGGACGCATTGGCCGCCTTGGCCCGCTCTATGCGACGCTGCGATGCCAGCCGCCGAATTTTGGCAAAGGACGGAGGATCGCCGTCGGAATCCGGCCGCTCAACCGTATCCTTTAGCACTCGGTCGGCTAAAAATTCCGCGTACTCATCAGGGCCTCCGTCCCAATTCTGAATGCGGCGGGCCACTGCCAATGGGTGTTGATACGGTTCATCTACCTTGGGATTAAAATTCGGTCGATAGTTTCTGACGGCTCGATTGAATACGGAAAACTCCTTCCCCAGCTCATCGGTCAAGCGAAAGGTGGCAGGTGCCGTGATGATCGCTACATGGGCAACGCCAAATATCCTACTGCATAAAACTTCAATCGGGCAAGCTGCGTCCTTGACGCATGTGGAGCCTGCCGGTAAGGACGCGACAATGACAGCCGCCCGGCGCTTTGAGTCCCGAATCAGGTCGCGTAGCGCCAGAACGTCGTCGAGTTCAGAAACGAGCCATGGAGTCGCGTTTAGCAAACGACCATCTAGCGAGCCTATGCCAATGTTGGCGATTTGCCGGACGAAATCGGGAATGGACCGCTCGATGGGGATATCGGGACCGCGCCTAGTGCATACAAGGCGTGCGCTGACGGCGACCTTTCTGTCGGCTAACCGCTGTAGCCCAACCTCTGTAACCCAAGTGAGTTGCGGAACGGACTTGTCGGCGTCGTCGAGCCGCGCCCCCCAAATTTTCGGGTCATCCAATAACGCGGCCGCGGCGTACTGCGCCCCAATTTTCTCGGTCTCAAAGGATTGCCCGCTCCAAGCCTCCTCGGGCAGCCGTTGTCCAACTCGGTTGGCTATCCATTGCAAGACTTTCTGTTGGGCCGTTGCAAAGGGGTCGCTTCCATCGCATGTATGGACCTCGATGGAGACTTGGCTGATCGGCACTACAGACGAGTACTGCTCCTGCATTCTCTTCTGCACGGGCCGCAACTGATCTTCCAATGATGTGTTGTACGGACTCATCGAACCTGCTTTCCTCTTTCAAATTGGATCCGTCTTGGCTAGACAGGATTAGGCCGGCCAAAAACTTGATTCGCTTAGGTCTGTTCAGTACTATAACTACTCAAAGGGGTCAAGTCATGTTCGCAGCCCTAAATGGAGGAGCTATCTGTGCCCACGCGTTTTACAGCCGTAATAACCAAGAGCGAAGATTTGCCTTTATTTGTCGCCCGTTGTCCCCAAGTAGGCACGGTTAGCCAAGGAAAGACTGAACCCCAGCCAACGCCTGTGCAAAGTCGGCGCACAAATCTTCGGCGGCCTCAATGCCGCACGCCACTCGCACCAAGCCGTCAGTTATGCCCATGGCCGCCCGCTCCTGTCGACTCAAGCCGCTGTGCGACGTGGTGACTGGTCGAGTAATCAGGGTCTCGACCCCGCCCAGACTCGGGGCCGAAGCTGGTAGAACCAGCTTGGACAGCAATCGCTCGGCAGCCTCTACGCCCCCGTGCAGCTCAAAGCTCAACACCCCGCCGGCCCCGGTAAACAGCCGCTGCGCCCGCTCGTATTGCGGATGGCTTTCCAGCCCCGGGTAGTTCACGCACGCCACTTGCGCCTGCTCGGCCAAAAAGCGCGCCAGCCGCCAGCCGTTCTCGTCGTGCTGACGCATTCTCAGCGACAAGGTCTTCAAGCCCCGTTGCAGCAAAAAGCAGGCGTGGGCATCCAGCGACCCACCGAGGTGATTGAGCTTGTGCGTAATGGCACTGATGCGGGCAGCCGAGCCGACGACCACCCCTGCGACGAGATCCGAATGGCCGTTGAGGTACTTGGTCGCGCTGTGCAGCTCTAGGTCAAACCCGATCTCCAGCGGGCGGAAGTTGCACGGCGACGCAAAGGTATTGTCGATCAGGGACACTAGCCCATGCTCGCGGGCAAACGCCACTACCGCCTCTAAATCTGCCACCTCTAACAGCGGGTTGGTCATGGTCTCCACGTAGATCGCCCGCGTCTCGGGCCGGACCTTGGCCGCCCACGTCTCGGGCGCGTTGCCGGCGATAAAGTCGCAGCGCAGCCCTAAGCCCGGCGCATCCTGCGTCACAAAGCTGTGCGTGCCCCCGTAGAGACAGTCTTGGATCAGCAGGTGATCGCCGCTGTTGAGCACAGTCAGCAAGGCGGTGGTGATCGCCGCCATCCCCGAGCCGGTGACCAAGGCGTCCTCGCCGCCGCAGACAGCGGCTAGTTTGGCGTGCAAGGCGCGGTGATTGGGCGTGTTGTTGAGGCGGAGATAGCGGATATCGTCGTAGGACTGCTCGTCTTGCGAGACAAAAGTCGAGCTCTGGAAGATCGGCAGCACTACCGCGCCGTCAATGCGCTCCTCGCCGGCGTGGACGAGACGGGTCTGGATGTCCATGGAGTTAATGCGGGCAGCCCCTACATGGCGCAAATCGCTTTAGTAGCTGCTCGTACAGCCCGATGAAGTCCTGCCGCCCATTGTCGCGGTTGTACGCGTAACACATGGGGTTGGGATTGATCTCGATAATGGAGAAGCCGGCCGCGCTGCGGATGAGGTCAATGGCGTAAAAACCGAGTGCATAAACTTGGGCTACCTGCGCCGTCAGCTCTTGCATCTGGCGCAGCAGGGCCGCGTCCTCCACGCGCACGGCGCGCCCGGTGGGCTGGTGCAGCGGATTGAGATCCCCATCGGCGTCCACGGACTCGCTCTCCTTGCGATAGGCCAGCAACAGCTCGTCGCGACTGGCGACGATCCGATACTCCGGCCCGGCCACGTATTGCTGCACCAGCGCGATGTTGTCTAAAAAGGCGCTGTTTGCAAAGAGGGCTTCGAGCCGTTGACCCAAGGAGGCAGCGTTGCGCTCCAAGAACACGCCCTGCGCCAGCGAGCTGTGACACTTCTTGACCAACAGGGGGAACTCAAACCGCGCCACTACCTCTGCGACGATTTCCGCTACGGAAGCATGCGTCTTGTAGCGGTCGAAGCGCGCGTCGGCCAGCGGGTTGAAGAGCTTGAGCGTATCCGGGACTGGCAGGCCGGCCGCGGCGAAATCCTCGTATTGGTATGCCTTGTCTTCGGCGAGCCGGGCCTCGACGTAGTCGTTGAAGGGATGCTTGTTGCGCCAGAAGCGCAAGGGCCGCCGCCCGCCCGACAGCTTGAGCCGAGTGCCGTCGTCCGAAATCCACTCGCAGACCAGGCCCCGCCGCCGGCCCGCTTCGGCCACGCACGCCAGATTCTCCAGCGCCATGTCTTCGGTGATGCCGTCGCGCTCGCCGGGCAGGGCAAAAAACTCCCGCGCCCGCGCCACTAAGTGCAGGGACCCAGCCACGCAGACTCGACCTTTGCGCCCTGCCAGCGCCAGCGCGCGCTCGAGTGCTTGGCTGCTTGCCGGCACCTGCTCGACAGCTAGTCTGTCTGGTGCGAGGTGCGCCAGCACCGCTGGTGCCAGCGCCCGCGGATGGTGCGACGAAGTCAGCAAGACCCGCCGCGCCACCGGCGCTAGCGCACGCAAAATCCCCGCGGCATCGTGCCCCGCTCCCGCGCCCACGACCAGCACCCAGTCCTCACTCAGCCGCTGTAACTCCCCGGCCAACGCCGCGGCCGCCGCTGGATTGTGCGCCCCGTCGAGCAAGACCCGTGGCTTCTCTTGCGCCACTTCAAAGCGCCCCGGCCAGCGATGGGCCGCCACGACTTGGTGCGCTACCTCGCCTTCTAAGCCCCGGACAAGCCCCTGCGCGGCCTCAAGGGCCAGCCGCGCATTTTCCGCGTAGGTCGCTGGACGGCCCGTTAGCTGGCCCAAGTGCCACTCCGTTCCAGCAACCTGCAACTCCACTTCCCGCATTGCACAGGTCCGCCGGAGCAGGTCCATCACCTCCGGTGCCTGCTCCGCCGTAGTAATGAGCGCACGACCCGGCCGGGCGATGTGCAGCTTGTCGGCGGCGATTTCCCCCAAGGTATTGCCCAGCAGGTCCACGTGGTCTAGGCCGATGGCCGTCAGGACGGCCCGCTCCGAGTCCCAGGCGTTAGTCGCGTCGTAGCGGCCCCCAAGCCCTACCTCAAAAACCCCAAATTCCACGCCCTGCTGTGCGAAGAGATAGGCCGCAAGCCCGGTCAGGGCCTCGAACTTGCTAAACGAACCCAATGCCTCCCGGCCAAAGTCGCGGGTGCAATCGTCGAGGTGCGACACGGCTGCGGCCCATTGCTCCTTGCCGAGAATGTGGCCGTCAATGCGGATCCGCTCGCGCTGGGTGTGCAGGTGCGGCGAAGTGTACAGCCCGGCCTTGTGCCCGTGCGCCTTTAGGATGGCGGCGAGCAAGCTGGCGACCGTTCCCTTGCCATTGGTGCCGCCGACAATGACCGAGCGAAAGCGCGTCTGCGGGCGGCCGAGGCGGGTTAGCAGGGCGCGCATCCGCGGCAGGTAATCCGCGAGTGGCCCGGGCGCTGGACGGCCGACCTCCCAGTCGGGCAGGGCGTCCAAATAGCGTTTGGCGCGAAAGTAATCCATGTATGGGGAAGGGGTGGCTCAACCGCCGCGGGTGTGCATCTCGCGGTGCGGATCCGCCTGTAAGGCTTCGACCGGAAAGAGTGCGCCGCGCTGCGGGTCGCGGCTGCGCTCTTCGGCACTGCGGTCCGTCCGCCGCGCCCACCCAGCGCGAATGCGCCGCACGAGCCGCTCGCGGTCGGCTCCGGCGCGCAGCAAGGGCTTCAGGTCGGTGCCTTGGTGCGCGTACAGACATGTGTACCACAGTCCGTCAGCCGTCAGCCGACTGCGGTCGCAAGCCCCGCAAAACGGCTCGGTGACCGACGCAACAATGCCAAAGCGCGTCCCATCGCCTAGGCGGAAACGCGCTGCCGGCGCTGAGCCGCGCTCGGCCTCGGGCTCGATCGGCCCGTAGTGGGCCGTTAGCCGCGCCAGCATTTCCGCCTGCGACACGACCTTTTGCATAGACCACTGGGTTGCGCCGCCTACGTCCATGTATTCGATGAAGCGAACTTCGGCCCCTAGCGCGCGCCCGAATTCGAGGAGATCCACGAGTTCGTCGTCGTTGAAATCGCGCATGACGACCACGTTGAGCTTGAGCGCGTCAAAGCCAGTGGCCGCGGCCGTGCGGATCCCCTCCAGGGCCTTGGCGTGGGTGTTGCGGCGCGTCAAGGCCGCAAAGCGCACTGGATCTAGCGAGTCCAAGCTGACGGTGATCCGCTGCAAACCAGCGGCCCGCAACGGCTCTGCCCACCGCGCCAATCGCGTGGCGTTGGTGGTCATCGCCAAGTCCTCGACGAGGGGCAGTGCGGCAAGGCGGGCGACGAGTTCGGGCAGGTTGGCGCGCAACAGGGGCTCGCCGCCGGTCAGGCGGACGCTGCGGACTCCAACTTGGCAAAAGGCATCGACCACGCGCTCGAGCTCGGAGGCGTTGAGGATGTCTTTGCTGGGCAGCCAAGTATAGTGTTCTTCGGGCATGCAGTACTGGCAGCGCAGGTCGCAGCGGTCGATTACCGACATGCGCAGCGAGGCCAACGGGCGGCCCAAAAGGTCGCGCACCAACTCGGTTTTGGCGGGTGTTTCAAGGGCCATACAAAGGCATCCACAGACGGAGTTAAAGAGACTTGAGAATATAGAGAATCCCTAGCAGTGGGCAATGTCGAGCGAGGTTGGCGCGTTCTTGCGGTATAGAAGTCGGCGCGTGATATTAGCAGGACAACCACGAGGGTTCCGTAGGGGTCGTCCCGCAACGAGAGAGGTCTAATGAGTGCCACTGCCGCGATCCAAGAGATGCTCGCCGAGCACGGGTATGTCGCCGATCGCCAAGTTGCCATGTCTGTGTACCTCGCTCAGACCCTAGAGCGTCCCTTGCTCATCGAAGGACCGGCTGGCGTCGGCAAAACCGAGGTCGCCAAGGTCGTAGCCCGCGCCCTCGACACCGAGCTGATCCGCTTGCAGTGCTACGAAGGGCTAGACGCCCACGCCGCCCTGTACGAGTGGAACTACCAGCGCCAGCTCTTGCACATCAAGCTCGACGAGAAGAGCCAACGCCCCCTAGCCGAGCGCGAGGCCGACCTCTTCTCCGAGGACTTCCTGCTCAAGCGCCCCTTGCTGCAAGCCATCACCCAGCCCGTCCCGCCGGTGCTGCTGATCGACGAACTCGACCGGGCCGACGAGGAGTTTGAGAGCTTCCTCCTCGAAGTGCTGTCCGACTGGCAGATTACCGTGCCGGAAATCGGCACCATCCGCGCGGCCGCGCGGCCGCACGTAATCCTGACCAGCAATCGCACCCGCGAGCTTTCCGACGCCGTGCGCCGCCGCTGCTTCTACCTGTGGATCGACTACCCGGAATTTGCCAAGGAAGTGGAGATCGTGCGCGGCAAGGTCGCCGGGATCGACGTCCAGCTCGCCGAGCAGATCTGTCGCTTCATGGAAAAGATCCGCATGCAGCGCCTCGAAAAAATCCCCGGCGTCGCCGAAACCCTCGACTGGGCCAAGGCCCTCGTCGCCCTGCACCAGCACCACCTCAACCTCGAAGTCGTGGCGGACACTTTGGGCATTGTGTTCAAGGACCAACGCGACGTGGCGCAGGTTAAGCAATCGCTGGCCGAGTTCTTGGAAGGATTGGGAGTCCGCGCCAAGCTGGCTCCAGAGCGATGAATCGCAAGATCGACGACATGGCCCTGCACGGCGCGTTGAGCGCGAATCTGGTCGGCTTCTGCCGCCTGCTGCGCGTCCAGCACTGCGGCCCGGCCTTGGGCGAGGAGCAAGACGCGCTCCGCGCCCTCGCAGCCATTGACCTGTCAGACCCGGAGGACTTTCGCCTAAGCCTGCGGACGACCTTGGCCAAGACGCCGGCCGAGCAGAAGCTCTTCGACGCGCTCTTCGACGCCTACTGGTCCATATGGGATCGCGCTGGCGAGCTGGGTCGGCCCCAGCCCGCGCCTGCGGCCCCGGCAAAGGCCAGTGCCAACCGCCCCGGCAAGAGCGCCGTGACGAGCATTCGCGACTGGCTCAAACAGGGCGAGCCGACCCAAGAGGAGCGCGAGGCCGCTGGGTACAGCCCCATTGAAGTACATACAAAGCGCGACTTTAAGGACTTTAACGCCGAAGAGCTGGAGGAGATCGGGCGGTTGCTGCAAGCCATCGCCCGCGCACTCGCCACGCGCTTCAGCCGCCGCTATCGCCCGGTGCGCCCACCGGGTCGCCTCGACTTGCGGCGCACCCTCCGCGCCAGCCTGCGCCGCGGCGGCGAGCTGCTGGACCTTTCCTATTGCGGCCGCGCCCGCCAGAAGCCCAAGCTGGTCTTGCTGTGCGATGTCAGTAAGTCCATGGACCTGTACAGCCGCTTCTTGATCCAGTTCATGTACGCCTTCCAAAACGCCTATCGCCGCATTGAGACGTTTGTGTTTGCGACCTCGTTACACCACGTCGCGCCCCTGCTGAGGGGCAACGACCTGAGCGCGGGGTTGGACGCGCTGGCCGCACAGGTGCCGGACTGGTCGGGCGGCACGCGCATTGGGGCCGCGCTGGCGACCTTCCTCCGCGAACGCGCCGCCCTCGTCGATCGCCAGACCGCGCTGCTGATCGTCAGCGACGGCTGGGACACCGGCGACATTGAGCTCCTCGAAGAAAGTATGCGCGCGTTGCAGCGCCGCAGCCGCTGCCTAATCTGGCTCAACCCCCTGTTGGGCAGCCCGGACTATCGGCCGGCCACGCGCGGCATGCAGGCCGCCTTGCCGTACATTGACCTCTTTGCCCCGGCCCACAATATCGACAGCCTCAAGGAGCTCGTCGGATACCTGATGACCCTGCGCGGCGCGACGGCCGCGCAGTACCTGCGCCGCCCTGAGCAGCCCCCTGCGCCGACGAGGCCTCGACCGGAGCGCAGCCGAAGGGCCGACTGGTATCAGCCGTGAAAGACTTGCAAACGATCCTCGGCCGCGCCCGCGTACTCGACGAGGCGGGTGTGCCCTATGTCTTGGCCACTGTGGTCCAGACCTCCGGCTCGGTCTATCGCGGCCCGGGCACCCGCATGCTCATCGAAGCCGACCTCCAGAGCTTGGGCACCATCAGCGGCGGCTGTCTCGAAGGCGATGTGCGCGAAAACGCGCAAGCCGTCTTTGCCGACGGCCAGCCGCGCCTCCTCCACTACGACGCCACCGCGGAAGACGACATCCTCTGGGGCACCGGTCTGGGCTGTAGCGGCACGATTGACGTGCTCTTAGAGCGCCTGCCCGACGGCCCCCTCCACTACCCAACCTTCTTGCACGGCTGCGCCTTGGAGAATCAGCACGGCGTCCTCGTCACGGTCTTTGCCACCGAGGGCGCAACGAATGCCGCGCCGGGCCAACATCTGATCCTCGACGAGCGGGAAAACGCCCGCGACGACATCGCCGACTCGGAGCTGCGCGAGATCGCGCTCAACGCCGCTGGCGAGCTCCTCGCGACCCTCGACGACACTCCACTCCCCGTTGCCCCGGGCTGCACTCGCCACTGCGAGCTGACGCACGGCAAGGCCGCCCTTCTCATCGAGCCTCTGCTGCCGCCCATTGCCCTGTACATCTTCGGCGCGGGGTACGACGCCGTGCCCCTCGCCCGGCTGGCCGGCGAGCTTGGCTGGCGCGTCACCGTCGCCGATCACCGGCCCGCCTACGCCCGCGCCGAGCACTTCCCTTGGGCTAGGCAAGTTCTCCTCGCCCAGCCTTTGCCCGAGGATCTTCAGTTCGACAACCGCTCGTGCGCCGTCGTCATGAGCCACAACTACCTACAGGACCAAGCCTTGCTGCGGGGCTTGCTCAACGCTCCCCTCGCCTACTTGGGCGTCCTCGGCCCGCATCAGCGCACCCAGCGCCTGCTCGCCGATCTAAAAAAGGAAGGCATCGCACCCAGCCACGAGCAGGCCGCACACCTCTTCAGCCCCGTCGGCCTCGACATCGGTGCTGAAACGGCCGAGGAAATCGCCCTGTCCATTCTCGGCGAGATCCAAGCCGCGCTCACCGGCCGCAAGGGCGGCTCGCTCCGCGACCATCCGGGGCCGATTCACGACCGGCCGACCTGATGCGCCTGGCGACTAGGCTAACGCCAGATCCGCGAGTTCAGGGTACATCAATTCAATCTGTTGAGGTTGAATGGCCGAATGAGCTCGTCTTCGATGTCGGATCGAGTTTCTCTAAAGGAAGGGGAATTTTGATTCTTGCGGGCGTAACCCGACGACCAACATAGAGTTAGAAGAATAATCCTTGTAAGTGGATCACCCCTGCCGTAGATTATATATAGATACTCGCCGGCAGCGTACTGTCGGCTCAAGGGCCGCTCTTCGGAGTGGCCCTTGCTTTTTTTTGGGAATATCCATGCGAACCAGAGTTTATGTAGACGGCCTAAGTACACGACAGTAGGGCCTTGCCCTCGTCGAGGGCGGGACGCCCTCGATCCCGGACTCATCGCCCATCAACGATAAGTTATTGGTGTCGTGTAGTTAGGTAGACGGCTTCAACCTGTACTACGGAATACCCTGAACCAACAACGCAGGAGGAACGCAATGCCCATCAGCGCCCAAGACCTCCAAGCCGCCCTCCCCGACCTCAAAGGCACCCAAGGTTGCGAGGGCCTGAAAAAAACCGTCGCCATCCACCGCGACCCTTGGGGAATCCCCCATATCCAAGCCGCCAGCGAAGCCGACCTGTTTTTCGCCCAAGGCTTTGCCACAGCCCAAGACCGCCTCTGGCAGATGGACTTTGACCGCCATCAGGCTTTGGGCCGCTGGTCCGAATGGGCCGGCCCCGCAGGATTGGCCCGCGACCACCTTCTGCGCACTGCGGGCATGGGCCGCACCGCCAAGTTGGACTACGAAGCGTCCAGCCCCCAAGCCCGCGCCATGCTCGACGCGTACGCGGCTGGCGTCAACGCCTTTTTGGCGACGACAACGGCCCTACCCGTTGAATACCAACTCCTCGGCCAGCCCCCCGAGCCGTGGGAAAGCTGGCACTGTCTCGCCGTGTACAAGATGCGCAACAGCCTGCTCGGCACCTTTGAGTCCAAGCTCTGGCGCACCCGTCTGGCCCAAGTCGTAGGCCCTGAGCAGTCCGGCCACAGTATTGTGGCCGCAAACCTCGCGCAGCTAATCAAAGGCTACCCCCAAGGCCACCTATTGACTGTGCCACCCGGCACCGAGTACCAAGGAGAACCCCTCGACGGCCTCGCTGCTCTCAGCCCCCGCGAAACCGACCCCGGCTCTAATGCTTGGTCCATCGCGGGTGCGTCCACCGATTCGGGCTTGCCGCTGGTGGCCGGAGACTCGCACCGCGCCCTCGACACCCCTTCCGTCTATTACCAAATCCACCTCGGCTGCCCGGACTTCGCCGTCATCGGCTATTCGGTGCCCGGCGTCCCCGGGACCCTGCACTTTTGCCACAACGAGTACGTGGCTTGGGGCATGACCTACGGTAGTGCCGATACCCAAGATCTGTTCGTCGAGCGCTTTCGCGAAACGGCCGATGGCTTGGAGTACGAGTTCAGGGGCGCGTGGCGGCCAGCGCAAATCCTGCGGGAAGAAATCCACGTCCGCGGCGCGGCCCCCGTCACCGCCGAAGTCGTCACCACCCACCACGGACCTATCATCGCTGGCGATCCGCGCAAAGGCCAAGCCATCGCCATCAGCGACCCCGGCCTCGTCGAAGGGACCCCTTGGGCCGACGCGGCCCGCGATGCCATGCGCGCCCGCTCGGTCGCGGATTTGCACCAAGCCTTTACCCGCTGGACCGATCGCGTCAACAACTACGCTGTCGCCGACGTCCACGGCTGCTTCGGCTATGTTCACGCGGGCCGCATCCCGGTGCGCGAGCCGGCAAACGGCTGGTGCGCCGTCCCCGGCTGGACCGGCGAGCACGAGTGGCGAGGCTACATCCCCCACGCTGAGCTGCCCAAAGCCATAGACCCGGCAACCGGCTATGCCATCACCTGCAACCAGCGCGTGACCGGCTCGGACTACCCCTATTATGTCGGGCTTATCTTTAGCCCGGACTACCGCGCCCGCCGCATCCAGACCCGCATCCTCGAACTAGCAAAGGGCACGGCCACGCCCGAAGCTATGGGCCGCATCCACGCCGAATGCGTCTCGCTCCCGGCCGAGGTCTTTACGCGGGCCTTGCTCGCTATTGAGCCGCCCGACCCCGACTGCGCCGCGGCCCTCGACCTGCTGCGCCAGTGGGACTGCCGGATGGACCGCGACCAAGTCCAGCCGGCGATCTACGCGCAAACCCGCGCCCTGCTTGGCTACCACCTCGCGCAACACCTGTTTGGCGGCGATGCCTTGACCTTGCTCTCAGAGGCTGGCGGCGACGCCCACTGGCGTCTTATCAACCTCGAAGCAACCCTCGCTATTGAGCGCGGCGATACGGCGCTGCTGCCGCCCGGCCAAACTTGGTCCCAAGCCCTGACCGAGGCCCTCACCGGCGCACTCGCCGCGCTCAAAGAGGGCCTCGGCGACGACATGCGCCACTGGCGTTGGGGCCGCTTGCACCGCACCCAGCCCCAGCACCCGCTCTCGGCGGTTTTCCCGGAGGCCGCTTCCTTCCTCAACCCTCCTTCGCTCCCCGTCCACGGCGATGGCGACACGCCCCTCGCCGGCAGCTATGCCTTTGACGACTTCGCGGTTACGGGTCTTTCGGTCAACCGCTATGTCTTCGATCCTTCCGACTGGACCCGCTCGCGCTGGATCGCGCCGCTGGGGGCTTCTGGCCACCCGGCTAGCCCGCACTACGCCGACCAAGCCCAGCTTTGGGCCGACGTGGCGTTTATACCTCAGTTGTGGGATTGGCAGGAGATCTGCGAGCGGGCGGAGACGACGCAATACTTGGTGCCGCCGGGGGAACCGTGTCAATAGGATTAAAAGGGCTCCGGTCTATTGAAACGGCGATCGCCTAACCAGCTCTCTGCCGCTTATGACCGTCCCGCCTAACCCTTGCAGCGGGTAGTGGCCTTCCCGCAGTGGCACTACAGGCCCATGGCTTTTGATCGGGTCGTCTATTCGAGTTTGACCATCTTGCGGAGGCGCGTCTGCTCGCCTTGATGCAGCCGCACCAGATAGACCCCGGCAGAGACCGGCTGGCCCTGCGCGTCCCGGCCATCCCAAGTCAGCCGGTGCTCGCCCGCCGCCAGCGGACCCGCCCACACGTGGCGCACCGCCTGACCCAACGTGTTGTAGATAGTTAAATCCACGTCGCTAGTTCCGGCGGGCAGAGCCAAGGGGATCGTCGTGGCCGGATTGAACGGATTGGGGTAGTTGGCACCCAAAGCAAAGGTTGAGGGTGTGGTCGCTGTCTCGGCCGCGACGGCTGTGGCCGGACCGCCTTGATTGAGAAAGACGAAGGCCCCGCCGGGACCGCCTTCAATACTCCGCCCCAGCACCACCAGATCGGTAGCCCCATCGCCGTTTACATCGCCGGCTTGTACCACGCTGCCCGTCCCCGGCAGCCGGTAGCGGCCTTCGACGATGGGTATGCCATCGCGCTGGCTGACCAGCACCACCAGCGCCGGACCCGTCGCCCAGTTGCCATCAACTACGGCCAAGTCCAGCAGGCCATCGCCGTTGAGATCGCTGGCAATGGCCCCATGCGGCAAGAGCACCTGCGGCCCCAACAAGATGTGGCGAACCGCCACGCCCGAAGCATCCAACTGCCATAGTGTCAAGCCGTGGCGGGTAATGTCGGTGTGAGTAGGGTCGAATCGCAAATTCCGCTCGGAAGATCCGACTAACTCCATGGCGCCATCGCCATCCAAGTCGGTGAGCAGATGCAGGTCACAGGGATTGACTCCAGCCTCAAAAAACAGCGGCGGCTCCTCGCTGGCCGCCCACGGCTGGGTCAGTTGCCAAGGCCCCGGGGGCTGATAGCACGGTCGGTTCCACAATACGCGCACGGCCTCGCCCAACGGTTGCCCGGGGAGCAACCAAGGAACGCGCCGCTCCTCGCCGTCAAGGACGAACCGAGCACTGCGGACAAACCGAGCGTCGCCATCGTTGAACCACAAAATCACGTGGGACGATTGGTCGTCATGCTCATCAACCAACAGGTCCACATCGCCGTCGCCATCGCCATCGGCTAGGCCATAGAAACTGACGTCGGTCAGTTGCAGAATGGGCTCAAAGCCGGCCTCGCCCCGATTGTGCCACAGTTCGACGGTCCGATCTTCAGCAAGGACCAGATCGAGGAGTCCATCCCCGTCGAAATCGCCCCCTTGGATTACGGGAGAGCCTGTGGTCGGCCCTATTTGTACCTCTCGGGTGGAGACCAAGCCACCCCACCCGTTGTTGAACGCCATCGTCCAACCCCAGTGTACCCCGGGCAGGAAGCGGCCGTCGGCGTCTCGGGAGCGTGTCCAAGTCACCACCAAGTCCACATCCCCATCGCCGTCTATATCGCCCAGCGTGCTTTCGCTATCTTTCGGATATGACGCAATTCCTACCCCTGCGCCGAGGGGGAAAAAGTCGGGTACGGCGAACAGAGCATTGGGCAACTCCGCCTCCACGACGACCTCCCGGGGTGGCAATTCCCCCAGCAACAACTCTTCGGCCCCTGTCAGTTGAATCCAGTCCACTTCTACAAACTCAGGATGGTCGTCCGGGCCCTGTGCGTGATCGTTTAAGCCCAAGTCTATGTGAAAATCAAAGAGGGTATCCTGCCAAGAGACCACCGCTCCTCGGTTCGCTTCCGCAGCGGCTTCTAAGGCGCGTAGGTCTATCGTGATGTTTTCCCATTCCGTGGGATAGAATTGAACACGGCCCGTCCGAAACCCATTTGGTATTAATATGCCAGCGTCAATCAAGCGTTTGTACTCGGCATTGAACCACCACATCAGGAGCGTCCCCTCGGTAGGGCGATGGTGTATGATGCGTAGCCGTAGGGTGACCCGGTCGAAGAGAGCGGAGTCTTCCCCAATCAGCGGCGAGAGCAAGGTAATGGCTGGCCGTTTTGCGCCCGGCACCGGCGCAATGCGCCAGACGCCGCCTTCAACTTCGCTGTACACTAGGGTAGTGTTACCACGATCAGTGCCGATGGTACTCTCTCGGGCGGTCCAGCCCCAAGTGGTGCCCTCGTCAAAATCCCACGTTAAAGCGAAGGCTCCCAGTGGAGCCGTCAACAATCCAATAGCAATGAGCAAGTAGCGCATAATGAACCTCCAGAGTGGGGTCAGTCCGCCTCGACGAATTGCCGCGCCAGTGATCCCTCGCGTGTCAGGGCGTACACCACGATATTGACGCCGAGGTCATAGACCGGCAACTCATCAGCACCCGTGTCAAAACGACCGGCTTTGTTGGCAGCCCGATCCCTTTCGCGGATCCGCTCGGCCTCGCCAGCCAACAGGTCCGCGTAGTCCTTTTGTGAGTAAACCCCCACGATACGGCCATCCACCTCAATGCCCTCCAAGTAATTGGGCGACAATTCAAAGCGACTCCCAGTGTTCCAATACCCGAACATGATGTCCCAGAAACCGCGCGGCAGGGGCGGTCTTGGTAGAGGTCTTCGATGTGCATCCCGCCCAGCCCGTCAAAGACGGTGTACTGGGAGCTTAACACATGCTCAAAGGATAGGGCGCTCATATTCGTCCTTTCGGCGTGGATTGCGGCGGCGGCGCTGGTAGCGGCTCCGAAAGCCCCGCTCAGGGCGCCGGTGAAAGTTGCGGCGTCTTCATCGAGGCTGTCGTCGGTTCTCGCGCCGTCAAACGATGGCCGTCTATGGTGTGGTGAACCAGAATTTGATGAGCGCGGTGATCATGCCAAGGACCAGCACGCCGCCGGTGCTGAGTATCGCATAGAGCAAGGTCTTGACCGATTTCTCCACCTCGCTCTGCACCCGCGCGAATCCCTCTCGCATCTCACCGCGCACCTGCACGATTTCCTTATCCACCTGGGCAAAACCGGCGTCCATCTTGCCGTTGACCGCGGCAAATCCGGTCTCCATCTCACCGCGCACCTGCGCGATTTCCTTATCCACCTGGGCAAAACCGGCGTCCATCTTGCCGTTGACCGCGGCAAACCCGGTCTCCATTTCGCCGCGCACCTGCGCGATTTCCTTATCCACCCGCACGAATCCCTCGCGCATTTCGCCGCGCACCTGCACGATTTCTTTATCCACCCGCACGAATCCCTCGCGCATTTCGCCGCGCACTTGGGCAAAACCCTCGCGCATCTTGCCGTTCATCTCGGCCAATTTCGCATCGGCTTGCGCCGACTTCGTGTGCATTTCGCCGCGCACTTGGGCGACCTCGGTGCGGACGTTCTCTTCAGCCATGAGCCTGCTCCTTTCAGCAAGTGAAGTTACTAACTGATGTTACGCACGCTGCGTAACGTCAGTTAATAAGCTGCTAGGCTGGAAAAAGTAACGAATGGTAGGGTCCCAATAAACCCCTAAGATGCGACCACCGCCGCCCTAAAACTATTCCTTTTATAGCGTCGCCACCCCTCGGTGCTTCTTGACAAGGATGTACCGTTACGCTAGCATCTTTACATACTCCAACGCCATGTTAGCCGTCCGCACCCTCAAGACGGTGCTCGCTCCCGCCCTCATTTTGCTTCCCTCCCCCAACCCAAGCGTCGTGCGCGATATGGCCCGCGACATCGACAGCTTGCAACGCGCCGAGTGCGAATACCGGGGCATTGCGGCCCGCTTCGACGAGCTCACCCGCGCCTATATCCTGCAAGTGTACGAGGGCGGCCAACTGCTCCGCTGGCAGGCCCAGCCCAGCCCGTACAACCCCGAGACCGAGACCTTGGTCACCGCCGTCTTTACCGCGGCCGGCCCCAAGGCCGCCGCTCCGGTGCCCGAGTTGGCCCACCTCCGCGCCCACAGCGGAGTGAGTGCCGGGGTCACCTGGCGTTACAGCAAATTAGCCGCTGTGCGGGTCGCGCCCCACGGCGACTTGGCCCGCGACGCCATGGCCGTGTTTAGAGCCACGGTTGACGGCTTTGTCGAGCGCATGGTGTACGCGCCCGCCGGCGGTGCGCTGTGCGCCGCGCCCGCTCCGAGTGCCCCGGTGCTGGCCCGCGTTGAGGCGGGCGCGGTCCTGCTCGTCGAGGAAGAGCGAGCCGGCTACGTGCGTGTGCGCCAGCCGCCAGCGGCTGCGGCCGGGTGGCTGGAGCGCAGGCATGTGCGAGCAATTGAGAAGGCCGATGGACGCGCTCATTGAAATGCACAACTTGACCAAGACCTACGACATGGGGGCGACTGCGGTCCACGCGCTCAGCGAGGTGGATCTCTGGGTGGCCGCCGGCGAATACGTGGCCATCATGGGGCCGTCGGGATCGGGCAAGAGCACCCTGCTCAACATCCTCGGCTGCCTCGACGTGCCCACCTCGGGCCGCTACGCGCTCGGCAACGCCCTCGTCAGCGAGATGGAAGACGACGACTTGGCGCGGATCCGCAATCGGGAGATCGGCTTTGTCTTCCAAACCTTTAATCTCCTGCCTCGCGCCAATGCCTTGGGCAATGTCGAGCTGCCGCTGATCTACAGCGGCCTGCCGGCGCACCAACGCCGCGCGCGGGCCGCCCGCGCCCTCGCGTCCGTGGGCTTGGCCGATCGCATTGAGCACCGGCCCAACGAGCTGTCCGGCGGCCAGCGGCAGCGCGTAGCCATTGCGCGCGCCCTCGTCAATAAGCCCTCCATCATCCTCGCCGACGAGCCGACCGGCGCTCTCGACTCCCGCACCGGCGACGAAATCATGGATCTCTTCGACCAAGTACACGCTGCGGGCAACACCATCCTCCTCGTGACGCACGAAGAGCACCTCGCCCGGCGCAGTCGCCGCATCGTCCGCTTCCGCGATGGTCGCATCGAAAGCGATGGCCCGACCGAGGAGGCCGTCCGATGAGAGCCGTCTTTTGCATCCTAGTCCTGTGCGCCTGTCAGGGGGCACCGCCCGACCTGCCCACGGCCGAGGTCGTGCGCGGCGATTTTGCAGTGACGCACGTTGAGGGGGGCGAGGTGCGTGCGGCCAGCGGCGAAGTCGTGATGTCGCCGCGCATCGGCGGCCGGCTCAAAATCGTCCACCTCTGGCCCGAAGGCGAGCAAGTGGATGTCGGCGATTTGATCCTCCAGTTCGACCCGGCCGAGTTTGAACGGGAGATGCTCGACCGCGAGGGCCAGCTCGAACGGGCCCACTCGGACTTTGTCAGGGCCAAGGCCGAGCGCGAGCAACGCCTCGCCGACATCAAGCGCAAAATTGAGCAGCAGGAAGCCGAGCTACAGCTCGCCAAGCTCAATCGGGAACGCCAGAAATTCGCCTCCACCATCGAGCAAGAGCAAGGGCGCATCAACTTGCAGAAGGCCCGGCGCACCACGGCCGAAGCGCGGCAGGAGTCCGTAGCCCAAGAAGTGGTCAACCGCGTGGATTTTCGCAAGCACGAACTGAACATCGCCCGCCGGCAGGAGCGCTACGAAAGGGCGCGGCGCGACTACGAACGCACCAGCATCTATGCGGCCAAACCGGGCATTGTGGTCTATCGCAAAATCTGGAAACCGGGCACCGACGAGGAGAGCAAAGTCGCGGTCGGCGACCAAGTCTGGGGCGGCCGCGCCCTGCTCGACATCCCGGACATGAGCGAGATGCAGGTGCAGTGCCTCATCGGGGAAATGGACATCGAGCGCATGCGCGTCGGCCAGCGGGCCTTCATTCGCCTCGAAGCCTTCCCCGGACCGGTCTTCAACGGCACGGTAGCCGACATCGCGCCCATGGCCTCCCCCCAGCCCGGCGCACCGGACATCCACGTCTTTGAGCTGGTCATCGACATCGACGAGCAGGACGAGCGGCTCAAGCCGGGCATGTCCGCCGCAGTCGAAATCGTCCTCCACGCCATCCCCAACGCCCTGTCCGTGCCCCTAAACGCCGTCTTTGCCCGCGCTGACCGCTGGGTTGCCTATCGGCTCGAAGGCAGCGATTTCGCCCCAGTGGAGGTGGAACTGTCCGCGCAAAACGCCACCGCGGTCGTGGTCGCCTCCGGCCTAGCCGAAGGCGATGTCGTCGCCCTCAAAGATCCCACTGCCCCCCGATGAGGTTGTCTTGACCCCCGCTCCTAGTGCCAACAGCCGCCGCAAGTGGTGGATCGCCGCGCTTTGCGCGATCGCGGTTTTGGCCGCGGCGTTTATCGCCTCTCAGCAGATGCTCGACGAAGCCGCGTCCTCCATCCCCTCCTACCCAGTCCAGCAGGGCGAGTTCGTCATCTCCTTGCAGCTCAAAGGCGGCGAACTCGAAGCCGTGGAGGCCGAAAACATCGTCGCGCCCCGCGTGCGCGGCCAGCTCAAGATCGTGGAGCTGTTTCCCGAGGGCGAGCAAGTCGCCGTCGGGGATCTGCTCGTCCAGTTTGAGCAAACCGACTTTCAGAAGCGGGTCATGGACGCTGAGCAACAAGTTGAGTCCGCACGGGCCGACTTAGAGAAAACCCGGGCCACCCAGAAAGCCGAGATCGTCAAACTCGAAGCCGACATCCAAAACCAAGAGGCCAACTTGCGCCTCGCCGAACTCCAAGTCGAACGCATGGTCTTTGAGGCCACCGTGCAAAAAGAGGAGGCCCAAATCGAGGCCCACAAAGCGAAACTGAGCTACCAGCAAGCCGTCGAGAAACTAGCGTCGCAACAGGTGGTCAACAACGCCGAGGTCAAAAAGCGCCAGCTCGAAATCGAGCGCCACGAGCGCGAGCTAGACAAGGCCCGCAAGGAACTGGCGAGCACGACCATCAAGGCCGAAAAACCCGGCTTGGTGGTGTACGGCAAGGTGTGGAAGGGCGAGCGGCCGGAAAAAGTGCGCGTCGGCGACGAGATCTGGGGCGGGGTCAAGGTCATCTCCCTGCCCGACCTGTCGCAGATACAGGTCAAGACCTATGTCAACGAGGTCGAGGTCGATAAGCTCGACACCGGCCAAGTGGCCCTCATCAAGCTCGACGCCCTGCCCGAACCCACCTTCCACGGCCGCATCAAAAGCATTGCCTCGCTCGGCCGCGAGAAGGAGGGCGAGAAAAACGTCAAGGTCTTCGATGTGGTGCTGGCCATAGAGGAGCAAGACGCCCGGCTCAAGCCCGGCATGACCGCAACCACCGAAGTCATCGTCGAGACCATTCCGCCCAAGCCCCCAGTCCGGCCCGATTCCGTGCAGACCGCGGACGCCGAAGTAGTAGCCGACGCGCCCCTGCCCCTGTACATCCCCTTAGACGCGGTCTTTGAAAAGGACGGCCGCGCACTCGTCTATTGCCTCGTCAATGGCCAGCCCCAAGAGCGGGCCGTGACGCTGGGCAAGAAAAACGAGGACTTCGTCGTCGTTGAGCACGGGCTGGCCCCAGACGACCGCGTCGCCCTGCGCGACCCGACCCAAGCGGCCGACCCCATCGGCGGCCTAGACGCAGACGCGCCCGCCGTGCGCTAATCCATGCAATTGCGCGAAACCGCCGCCTTGAGCTGGGTCGGGCTGCTCTCGCACAAGTTGCGGACTTTGCTGACCATGCTCGGCATTGTCTTTGGCGTGGCCGCGGTCATCGCCATGCTGTCCATCGGCGAGGGCGCCAAACAGGAATCCCTCGAACAGATCCGCCAGATGGGCATTAGCAACATCATCGTCCAGCACTGGGCAAAAGACGAGGACGGAGCAGGCGCAGCCACCGACGCCGACCACAACCGCTCGGCCGGCCTGACTTGGGACGACGCCCGCTCCATCGCCACAATCTGCCTGTTGGCCGAGTACGCCACTCCCCAGCGCGAGGTCAAGGTCAAGGCCCAAGCCCAAGGCAACACCTTTCACACCATGGCGGTGGGCACCACGCCCGACTATCTGACCGTGCTCGACGCCCGCATGAAAAGCGGCGCGTTCTTCTCGGCGGCGGACGTGCGCGACGCCAAGCGCGTTTGCGTGTTGGGCGCGGACGTCAAGCGGGCACTGTTCTTTTTAGACGATCCCCTCGGCGGCCGGGTCAAAATCCGCAACCAGTGGTTTACGGTCATCGGCGTACTCCAAGACAAGGGCGCGGCCGGCGGCAAAATTGGCGGGGTGCTCGAAGTGCGCAACACCGACGAGGACATCTACGTCCCGCTGACGGCCCTGCTCAACCGCTTCCCCTCGGAGCCGGGCGAGCCCGAGCTGACCCAAATCACCGTCAAAATCCCCAACTCCGACCAATTGCCAGAGGCCGCAGCCATCGTCCGCACCATCCTCAACCGCCGGCATCGCGGCGTCGAGGACTTTAAGATCGCCATTCCCGAAGAGCTGTTGCGCCAGAGCCAGAAAACCCAGCAGATCTTCAACATCGTCATGGGCTGCATCGCCGGCATCTCCCTGTTGGTCGGCGGCATCGGCATCATGAATATCATGCTGGCCTCAGTCCTCGAGCGCACGCGCGAAATCGGCATCCGCCGCGCCTTGGGTGCGCGCCGGCGCGACATCCTCGCGCAGTTTTTGGTCGAAGCGCTGCTGGTCAGCCTGATCGGCGGCCTGCTTGGGGTGATGCTGGGCTACGCCATCCCGGAAGTGATCACCCTGTACGCGGGCTGGCGCACCATTGTCCAGCCGTGGACGATTGCCCTCGCCTTTGGGGTCTCGGCCGCGGTCGGCATTGGCTTTGGCATCTACCCGGCCCGCCAAGCCGCCCTTCTCAACCCCATAGACGCCCTGCGCTACGAATAGGAATAACGATCGTTATTCCCTACTTTTTGACGAAGGCCGCGTAGCCTTTCTTACTCATCCCACCCGCAAGCGAGGAGGTCGCATGATCCGCTTTAAGAGAGAAGAAATCGAACAGATGCTCGAAGAGCGCAAACCCGAAATCAACCTGACCACCTATCAGCACATCAAAAAGGCCATCGACCAAGGCACCGAGGACATGGACCCGTACACCTTGTCCAATATATGCCGGGACCTCAAGTGCCTGCCCACCGACATCGTCGAATATGTCTGAGGGCCTCCTTGCTCGGCACAACCGCTCGGGCACGTCCCAATGCAGGCCCTAGGTCGTCATCTGCTCGTCGATCTCTACGGCTGCGACCGCGAGCGGCTCGACGACCCAGACTATATTGCAGCCGAGTTGCAGGCCGCGGCCACAGCGGCCGGCACTCGCGTCTTGGGCACGGCGTTTCATCGCTTTAGTCCGGGCGGCGTCACCGGTGTGCTCATCGTCCAAGAGAGCCACTTGGCCATCCACACGTGGCCCGAGCGCGGCTATGCCGCCCTCGACCTCTTTACCTGCGGCCACCAGACCGACCCGTGGGCGGCCTATCAACGGCTCAAGTGCGCCTTTGGCGCAACGAGGGACAATGTAGTGGAAGTAAGCCGAGGGTTGCACGTGATTAGCGGCTAGTGGCTCGTGCTGAGAAGCTGTTGACCTTAGTACCCTTCCGCCGGGTGCGCGGTCAGCCTGCCCGCCAACAGGGACTATTGTTTATCAATTATCAGGCGATCTGAGGTCCGCCAATGCAAACGTCAGTCCACCTCGACTAATTGCCGCGCCAGTGAGCCCTCGCGCGTCAGGGCGTACACCAAGAGATTGACGCCCAAATTATACACTAACGGCTCCTCGGCACTGGCGAGAATCGAGTGGTTGATGACGCCATTAGCCGAAGACCAATCGAGGATCTCCCGACCGATGCCCGCCCAGAAGTCGGCGTAGTTCCGCATCGAATACACCCCCACCAACTGGTCCCCAACTACGATGCCCTCCAAATAGTCCGGGGTACGGGGCGGGTAGTCTTGTCCCCCATTTACAAAGTGCATATCGCGCATCCCGCGCGGCAGGCTGTTTACATCGTAGAAGCAATGATAGAGCGGATGGGTTAGCTCTAGGCGTCTAAACTGCCAATCCTTCCATTCTCGATAGCCCACCGCTTGCAAGCTGGCGCGAATGAGGGAACGCACCGCCGGAATGTCTAATTCGTCGTCGCGGTAATTGTCCCACAACATGCTGACAATATCCACAAACAGGAAGCCGCCACCGGTCAAATACGCCCCTAAATTGGCCGCCTCGCTGTCGGTAAAATCAAAGGGAGTATTGGCGGTCAGCAGCACGAAGGGCACCTGCAAAAGCTGCGGGTCATCGAGCCGAACCGCGTCGCGCACTTCGACGTGAACCTGCGTCGTGGCGACCATCTTATCGGCCAACCCTTGCAGCATCCGCCGTTCTACCATCTGGCGCGGCATCTGGTGATACCAGCGCACTTGTATGTTTTCAGCCCGTACACTCTCTTCAGCCCGTTCGATGGAAGGGCTGTAGAGGTTGGACATATAGAGGAAGCCCTTGAGCTGACGCCGATCCTGGGGATCGACGACCACCATGGCCCGGTGCCGACCCGTGTCCAGCGCCTGCACATCCATCAGCTCCAAGGCCAAGTCAATCTCGTCGGCCCCTTGTCGGACTCCTTCCAACGCCCCCGCCTGCATCTGCGGACCAATCTGCCGCGCCGGGAAATCCGGCACCGGCACCTCCAGCCGATCCGGCAGCGATGCCGACGGCAGCCGAAGCGCCGATGTTTTGAACACCGGCAGGGGCCGCGACGCCGACGGCGCCGGCCGCATCGCCACCACCGGGGCCGCTTGCAGGGCGGCGCGACGCACCAACGGACGCTGCTGGGGACGCTGCCGCCGGGCGAGGGTGCGCGGCAACGGACGCTTCTTGGTAAACTTCACCATGATCGGCGGTTGCAAGGGAAAGTGGGTGACCCGCTCGTAGCGCGGAATTCCCAAGATCACCAGCAGATGCAAGGCCAGCGACAGCGCCAAGCAGCTTTGCAGCTTTCTATTGCTTCGGAATGGTACTTTCCACGGTCGTCTCATCGGCTCACGTCCCTTCGCAAAGCAGGATTAAACCGGCGTAAATCCAGTATATATGGATGCTTGGGCGATCCCATGACGACGTCTTCGGACGCTGCATCCCGTACACGCGCTCCAGGGTGCCTTCGGCGCGACAAGGGACAAGGTAGTGGAAATAAGCCGCATTCACTATTCTTCGCCTTCTAACATGCTGCGCAAATAGAGCCGGAACGCCTCGGCGCGGTCTTCAACCACGGCCCGCAACTGGAGGATTTCCTGCTGGCGGGCCTTCAGCTTGTGAATTTTCAATGCGACTTCGGCGATCGACGATTCGAGATCAAATTCGGCCAAGGACTCGTCGCGGCCGAGAAACCGCACCTGCTCGCGCGGCTGTTCCCCGCTCACCAAAATCCGCTCCCTCGGCCGCTGCGCTTTGGCCCGCGCCTGTTCGGCCCGGGCGCACAGCCGGTACTCGTCCTCCAAGCGGCGCAGCAGGTCGGCGTTGGTGCTCCATTCGGCCTTGAGGCGGTCGGCAATATCCTCTAATAGCTCTTGTTTTTGCTGAATCTCGTCCGGCCCGTCGTCCCCCTCGATCTTCATCTGCTCGCTGTAGTGCAGGTTCGCGCTGTAGATCCCGACCCCAAGCTGTTCCCGCGCCTCCTGATAGAGCGTGAGCTGGGCCGACAGGCCCCGGTCTGGCTGCTCGGCCAACTTCTGGATGAGTACGCCGATTTCCCAGTCGTACGCCAAGCGCAAGCGCTCGGCCAAACTGTCCTGCCGCGCCTCTAAAGCCACCAGCTTCCAGTCGACCTCGACCATGCGCTGCACCAACCCGAGCGAGGAGCACAGGGCTTCCCGCAGCGCCGCAGAATCCGGCTCTAGGCTGTCGATGCGGGCCGACAGCACTTCGGCTTCGGCCGCAACCTGCAAGCGCTGGCCAGCGAGGGAATCGCGCTGGCTCTCCAAGACGCGGTATTGGGCCTTTAGGTCGCCCAGCCCGGCCGCGTCCCCATGCGCGAATCCGGGCAGCACCAACCCCAAGGCCAACAAGAGAATGAATGGGCTTTTCATCGCTAATCTAGACCGTATTTGTCGAGTTTGTAGTACAGGGCACTGGTTTTGATGCCCAGCAGGGAAGCTGCCTTGGTCTTGACGTGCTGCGCTTCCTCCATCGCCCGCGCGATTAGGTCGCGCTCCACCTCGTCGAGGCGCTCGTTGAGCAGCAAGCCCCCGTCGTCCGCGGCCCCCGCCCCCTTGTCAAAGGTCAGCGGCAGATCGTGGTAGCCGATTTCCTCGCCGTCGACCAGCACCATTGTGCGCTCAATGACGTTTTCTAGCTCGCGCACATTGCCCGGCCACGGATAGCTTTTCAAGCCGGCTAGGGCTTCTTCAGTTAGACGCTTGGGCGGGATGTTCATTTCCCCACATTTTTTTTGCACAAAGTGTTTGACCAACAACTCAATGTCCTCGCGCCGTTCCCGCAGCGGCGGCAAGGTGAGGGGAATGACCTCCAGCCGGTAGAAGAGATCCTCGCGGAAGGTGCCCTCTTCGACCATGCGCTTGAGCGGCCGGTTGGTGGCCACCACCACCCGCGCATCTACGTCGAGCGGCTGCTCGCCCCCCACGCGGTCGAACTGCTTTTCCTGCAACACCCGCAACAGCCGCACTTGAGTCTCCAAAGGTACATCGCCGATTTCGTCCAAAAAAATCGTCCCCCCCTCGGCCAGCTCGAATTTGCCCTTCTTGCGCCGCACCGCGCTGGTAAAGGCCCCGCGCTCGTGCCCAAACAACTCGCTTTCGACCAACCCGGTCGGCAGGGCACCGCAGTTGACCTTGACGAACGGACCTTTGCTGCGGCTGCTCTGGTAGTGGATGGCGCGGGCGACCAACTCCTTGCCGGTGCCGCTTTCCCCGTAGATGAGCACCGACGACGACGACGACGCCACCTTATGCACCCGCACGCGCACGGCCTTGATCTGCGGGGATTGGCCGACTATTTCACCGAAGTTGTAGCGGCTGTCGATCTCTTCGCGCAGGTAGCGGTTTTGCTCGAATAAGTGCTCCCAGTCGCGCAGCTTGGCCTCGGCTTCCCGGTGGAGGGTTTGGGCTTCCCGCAGCTTGGCTTGGGCTTCCCGCAGCTTGGCGCGATAGTCGAGCCGCTTATTGACCTTCAGCCACAACTCGTCGGGCGGGAAGGGCTTGACGATAAAGTCTATCGCCCCCCGCTCCATGGCTTCAACGGCCAACTCGCGGGTGTCGTAGGCCGTCATCATCATCACGTCGGTGTCCGGTGCTCGGCGCTGTACCGCCTCCATCACCGCCAACCCGTCCATCTCCTCCATGCGGTAATCGGTAATGATTAAGTCAAAGGGGCCGTCCTCCATCTGCGCCAAGCCCTCGGCACCGCTCACCACGGCAACGGCTCGGTGCCCCATCTTGTTCAAGCTCAGCACCAGCCCGTGGCCGAGGCTTTCGTTGTCGTCGATGATCAGAATCCTGCCCATGGCATCCCCTCCTTGGACTGCGGCAGGCGCAGGCGGCACACCGTGCCTTGGCCTTGCCGACTGTCTATTTCGATCCGGCCGCGGTTTTCTTCAACCACCCGCGCCACCACCGCCAGCCCCAAGCCCGACCCCTGCTCTTTGGTCGTAAAGAAAGGCTCGAAAAGGCGCGCCTGTACCGCCTCCGACATGCCCGGGCCATCGTCGGCCACCTCGACGACAACCTCCGCGTCGGCGGCCGTGGCCCGCACCGTCAAGTGCCCGCCATCGCGCATGGCTTGGACGGCGTTCTTCATTAGGTTGACCAGGGCCCGCTCCATCTGCTCGGCGTCGATGTAGCACGCCAAGTCGGGCGCGATGTGCTCTTGGTAGCTGATGCCCGCCGCCTGCATTTCCGGGGCCAGCAAAAAGGCCGCGTCGGCCACTAGCGGGGCCAGCGGAGTCGGCTGTGGATGCGCTGGCAGCGGCCGGGCAAATTCGAGAAACTCGGAAATTACGCGATTGAGCCGGCGCACTTCCTCAATGACCTTCTCGATGTGTTGCTTGCGCTCGTCGCTGGCGGGCAAGTCGCCGGCGATCAGGCCGGCGTACAGCTCAATGCTGCCCAGCGGATTGCGGATCTCGTGGGCCACGCCGCCCAGCATGAGGCGTAGCTGGGCGTCGCGGGCGACCAGCTTGCGCCGCATCTCCTCCATGGCTTCGCCCAAATAGCCAATTTCGTCGTCGGACGCGGTGACCACCTCTTGGTCCATGTTGCCGCGGCCGATTTCGCGCACGGCCTCGACCAGCTTTTGGATGGGCCGCGTCAGCGTCCGCGCCAACCCCCACGCCACCCCGACAGTGAGCAACGCACTCAACCCGGCAAAGATCAGCACCGACCGCCCGAAGACGCGGATGGAATCCACAAACCCGGCCCCGATTTCGACCCCGACAGCCGCTACTACTTCGCCGCCGTTAAAGATCGGGGCGTAGCCGGTCATGTACGGGACATCGCCATCGTAAAAAAGCACCGAATGCGCGGTATAGCCCTTCCAAACCCTCTCCAGCTCTCGGCGGTGAAATATCCGTTTGGGGTACTCGCGGCCAATGGGCATTAGCCCATCCGTGTCGAGCAGCGAGCGGTACTGGCGGTCGAAGACGAAGATGTGCCGGGCGCCAACCCCTTGTTCGGCGCGCTGCAATTTACCCATTAATCTCCGGTAGAGATCTGAGTGCTCGCGGCCGGGGCGCAGGTAGGGCACCACGCCGCCGGACAGGCTCGTGCTCACCAGCGTGGCGACCGATACGAGGTGGTCGCGCATCTGCCGCTCCAAGCTGCGATCCGTCAGCTCGAAGAGCACCCAGCCCGATAGCCCCACGACGACCATGACCAGCAGCACGAAACTCAGGATCAGCTTGTGGCCGATCCGCGCCCGGGGCCCCTCGCTGGCGGCGGACTTGCCCTTGGTCATTTGGACAGACTCGACAAATTGGTGCATCCTATTTGGTAATGTACCGTCTTAAAAACAAACGGACAAGCAAAGTAGTGGTTCCGCTCTACGCCTCGCAATGTGGGGCCTAAACTCACCAGCTCAACCTCTTTTGAAAGGGAATATCCCATGAAATACCTCATATTGGCCGCTTGTTGCTTGTTGGTAGCCTGCGGCGACTCCGATGAGGACCAAGGCGAGGTGACCATCTACTTTAACCACACCGTCGCCGGTGCCGATCTCGAGCACGAGCATATCCTCTACACCAACGCCGCCGGCAACGAATACGGCGTCACCCGCCTAGAGTACATCGTCTCGGATATCGCTTTAGAGACGGCCGGGGGCAAGCGCGTCGCCCTAGCTGAGTTCCACTACCGCAACGCCTTTGTGGGCGCCACCCGCAGCATTTCGGCCAAGGTGCCCGGTGGCGAATACACTGCCCTGCGCTTTACCTTTGGCATCGACGGAGCCAGCAACGAGACCGGCGCACTGCCGAGCGTCGATCATTTTAACAACATGGCATGGCCCGCTCCTATGGGCGGCGGCTACCACTACATGCGCATGGAGGGCCTCTTTCGCACCGACGATGGCGAAGGGGCCTTTCTCACGCACACCGGGCCAGCGGGTGGGGAAGACTTTTCGCTTGCCGTCTCCCTGCCGCTTTCCCTAACGGTCAGCGGGGACGAGTGGGCAATCGCCGTGGTGATGGACCTCAACGAGTGGTACGACGCGCCATCCCTATACGACTTTAACGGCCGCGGCGGGATTATGGGCAGTGCCGACGCCCAGTTGATCTTGCAGGAAAACGGCGCTACGGTCTTTTCCCTAGGTCCCATCGGGCACCCCGACCTCGTCGGACAAGACCACGGGGAAGAGGAAGTCGAACCAGACCAAGCAGCGCAAGACCACGACGAACACTTAGGAGGGTAACCCATGGGGCTTGGGGCATTGATCCTGCTGGGGCTGGTCGCCTGCGGCCAAGACGCGGGCGTACCCCCGACCTCTCTGCCCGACCCAACTCCCTACGAACTAGCCGTGCCGGCGGGATTTCCCGCGCCAGCAATCCCGCCGGACAATCCCCTAACGGCCGAGGGCATCGCCCTTGGCAAGCGGCTCTTTGCCGACCCCATTCTCTCCGTCGATAGCACCATAGCCTGCGCCTCGTGCCACCTGCCCGCCCACGCCTTCTCCGATCCGCGGCCGTTTAGCCAAGGCGTCGGCGGCGTCACCAGCCGCAACTCCATGCCGCTTTTTAACCTGCTCTGGAGCCCGTCCTTTTTCTGGGACGGGCGCGCGGACAGCCTCGAAGCCCAAGCCCTCGAACCCGTGCAGAGCCCCGTGGAACTGGGCGAGGACTGGGACCGCGTGGTGGCCAAACTGGAGCGGCACGCCGAATATCCCGCGCTCTTCGCCCGCGCCTTTGGCGACGCGCCCATCAACCGGCGCCTCGTCGTCCGAGCCCTCGCCCAGTTTGAGCGCACCCTCATTTCCGCGGACAGCAAATACGACCGCTGGTTGGCCGGCCAAGCGGCGTTTACCCCACGAGAAGAACGGGGCTTCTTCCTCTTTCACACCGAAAAAGCCGACTGCTTTCACTGCCACGTCGCGCCGCTTTTCACCGACAACGAGTTTCACAACAATGGGCTGGACCTAGACCCTCCGGACGAGGGATTGGCCGCGCTCAGCGGAAAACGCCTCGACCGCGGCAAATTCAAGACGCCAACCCTGCGCAACGTAGAGTACACCGCGCCGTACATGCACGACGGCCGCTTTCAGAGCCTAGAGGAGGTCGTCGAGCACTACGACTCCGGTTTTCACCGCACGATCCTCACCGATCCGCTGTTGCTCGTCCGCCCCAACCTCGACCTCAACCCAGCCGACAAACGCGCCTTGGTCGCCTTTTTGAAAACCCTTTCCGACCCTCAATTACAGGCCCGGTGACGCGCTTATGTCTTTGTTTCTTTTATCGTTTACTTTTCCCTTGATTAAGTGTCAGAATTTCGTATAATACAACCACTTATGAACAAAGTCAGAGCCGGTTTAGCTCCTCATCTAGAGAGGTTTTAGTGGCCACGATAACCAAAAAGGATCTAGCGCGGTCGGTCGCCGACACGATCGGCTGCAAAAACAACCTGACTTTGCAAATGGTCGATAGCCTTTTCGAGGCCATGCGCGAAACGCTCATCGAGGGAAACCGCATTGAGATTAGGGGTTTCGGCGTCCTCGAAGTCAAAGACACCAAGCCCAAGCCCGCTGCACGCAACCCACGCACCGGCGAGGTCGTGTACGTGCCCGCCCGCCGCAAGACGCACTTCAAGCCGGGCAAACAACTCAAAGAAGCCCTACACGACACCCGCTCCGCCGCCCAAGCCGCGTCAGGCCCCGGCGGCTCTTGGGCCCCATGACTTGGTTGAAAATTCGCCCTAAAAAAGTAAAAGCCGGCTCTTTGCGAGTCGGCTTTTACTGTATATGCGTTGGCCTTGCGCTGCTGATAGCTTCCGGCGTCCGCGCCGAGCAACGCCTGCACATCGGCACGGATCCGCGCCTCGAACTGCTCATCGCGGTCCAACTCCTCAGCCAGTATCGCTATCTGACGCCCTATCGAGTGGAGTACGCACGCGACCTCATCACCCATTTCTCGCGCTATCCCCCCCAGCAGGCCGTCGCCCTTTTTCGCAGCCTGAGCTTGGACACAGGGTGGTCCGATGCCTACCCAACCGCCATGCTCTATCTGTCCGATCCTCCCGCACTAGAACCAACCCAACCCATTCCCCCCCACATCTATCGCGCCTTCCGCGGCGAGGAAAACTTCACGCGCTTCGTCCACGCCTTGCGCAACTTTGCGCACCAGACCCAATTCAACCACTTCTTCGCCCGCAGCCAAAAGCTCTATCGCCTCCTCGAGGCTCGCCTCCGCGAAGAGCTGGCCGGTGCCGATCCCAGCGGCGAAGTAGAGGCCTATTTCGGCACCCGCCAAATCAGCTACCACCTCGTCCTCAGCCCGCTCTTGCACCATGGAGGATTTGGCCCGCACATCGGCCGCCCGGGAGGGCCGTACGATGTCTATACCCTGCTCGGCCCCACAGAGGCCACGCACGGCCTACCCGAATACGGCCCCCGCGAGCAACTTTTGCAGATTATATGGCACGAGTTCAGCCACGCCTTCGTCAACCCCCTCAGCCAAGAGCACTATCCAATGCTGAGGCCCCATGCCGACTTATTCGCCCCACTGGCCGAACAGATGGCCGGCATCGGCTACACCAACTGGTTCGACTGCGCCAATGAACACCTCATCCGCGCCGTCACCGCGCGCCTCGCCCACCATCACCTCGGCGCAGAAGCGGGTCGCCGGGCCCTGCGCGCAGAATCCGGACGCGGCTTCCGCTATGTCCACGCGCTAGCGCACCGCCTCGAAGAATACGAATCCCAGCGCGATCGCTACCCGACCTTTGCCGCCTTCTTCCCCCGCTTAATCACCGTCTTTGCCGATTTAGCGCACCAGTCGCCGGAATAGATCCTCCTGAGGCGGCACTGCGAGCAGTTCGTCCAGCGTCCCGCGCTCCAAGCCCTCGGCAATAACGGCAAAACTCTCCCGCACCACGGCCGCGGTCTGTTCGACCTCGGCCTCGCCGTGGGCGCAATTGAACATGAACCCAGTCGCCAAGATCGCGCCGCGGCGGGCGTTTTCCTGGATGAATAGCGTGTGGACCTTGGCGGCCGTCGCGGCATCCTCCGCGCCCAAGCGGATGCGGGGATGTGCGGCCACCCCCTCGCAGCTAGCGTCGAGCCCGACAGCCGCGGCCGCCGCGTCGATTTGCTCCTTAAAGAAGGTGCCGATGCGCTCGAAGTGGCCCACGGCGTCGCGGCGCTCCAACTCGCGCAAGGTCGCCAGCGAAGCCGCTACGCCGATGTTGTCGTCCCAATAGGCGCTGGAGATAAACATCTGCGCAGCCGGGGCCATAAACTCCCGCTTGCCGACCACCGCGCCCATTGGATAGCCGTTGGAGATGGCCTTGGCAAAAACGGACATATCCGGCGTCACGCCCGTGTATTCCTGGGCGCTGCCCAAGGCTACGCGAAACCCAGACGACACCTCGTCGAAGATGAGCACCACCCCGTAGCGCGACGCCAACTCCCGCACCTTTTCGAGATAGCCCGGCGGCGGCTCATCCGAGCGCATCGGCTCCATGATGATACAGGCCAACTCGCCGGCGTGCGCTTCGAGCAGGGCGGTGAGTTCATCGCCATCGCCATAGGTAAAGGGCAGGGCCGTGCCCTCCAAGCAGCGGGGTACGCCAATCGGCTCAATGCCATTAAAAAGATGAGCGGCCAGCCGCTCGGCCCCGATGTTGGCGGCCTGATACCAGTCGTGCCAGCCGTGGTAGCCGCAAAACAACACCTTGTCGCGGCCGGTGACCCCGCGTGCGATCCGCACCGCAATGGTGCAGGCCTCGCCCCCGCCCTTGCAGTAGCGCACCATTTCCGCCGAGGGCACAATCCGCACCAACTCTTCGGCCAGCTCCACGGCCGACTCCTGCACAATGCTGTAGATCGCGCCCCGGTCGATCTGGGCGCGCACCGCGGCATCGACGACCTCGTCGGCATAGCCCAAGATCACCGGCCCCACCGCGCTGGTCCAATCGATGTATTCGTTGCCATCCACGTCCCAGATGCGGCAGCCTTTGGCGCGCTCGGCGTAGATGGGGCTGACCCCGAGCGCGGCCCGAGTTGGGCGGCGGCTGATGAGCTGGGTGGTGCCGGGGATGAGCGCGTTGGCGCGCTCGTAGATTTGCAATGAGCGGCGCACCGAGTGTTCTCGCATGACACAGGCTCCTTCTACCGCCCGCTGCGGAGCGGGTTCTCGGGTGAAAAAGGCGTTTGGGGCGCGTTGGCCACGCCCAGCCCGAATTTCTCGCCGGTAGGGGTGGTTAGAATTTGACAGCCCGTTTAAGCCCCTCTTTTTTCTTGGTCCAACCTCATACCCCAATGGAGCTCATCATGCAACGCGCCTTGCCTCTTCTCGCCCTCTTGCTAGCGCTGCCGCTCGCCGCCCACGCCTTTGATGACAGACGCGAGGGCTTTTTGTTCGGTTTGAGCTTTGGGCCGAGCTACCAGTCCATTGAGCAGGAGTGGCTCATCGGCGATGAGACCTCCCGGCGCGAGGACAGCGATCCGACCTTCGGGACCGCCCTTCAGTTCGGCTACGGCCTCACCAACCACCTCGTCTTAGGCTGGGTCTTGGGCTTGGGCAGCGAAACCGACGACGGCGACATCAAGCTCCGCGGCACCGAGGTCGAAAGGGGCAACACCAGCTTTGAGATCGACGGCTTTAGCGCGACCTATTTCTTCAAAAAACGCGCCCCATCGCCCTTTGTCGAAGCCGTCATCGGCACCGCACACTGGGACGACGGGGGCGACAACGCCCTCGACGGCCTCGGGCTGGCCGGGAGCATTGGCTACGAGGTGCGCAAGCACTGGATGGTCAAGGGGACCGTCGGCTGGGGTACGCCAAGCGCCGAGGCCACAATCGACGACGAAGTGGTCAAAGCCGACGTCACGGGCTTGGTCGTCGCTTTCAACGTCAGCTATCTCTGGTACTGAAGAGAGTGCGCGGCGAGCTTCAGCGCGGTCGCCGGGGAAATAGTCGATCAAGTGCGTCTGCCTGAGTTACTGCTATGGCCGAGTATCTGGTCGGTAATTATTCCAAGGTCGCTTCTGCTGCCTCGCTTCTCTTCGTCGAGTTCTCGCAGTTCGTCAATCGACCAGGGCGCAAGCACCTCGAGGACGATAGGGAAGGCATCTCTGCGGGATCGAATCTTCGAAGTTGGAATGTCCCTGTATTCTAAGAACCGTTTGACTTCCCGAAGCTCGGGCAGAAATTCCTTGTTCTCGTAAGCACGGGCGAGTTTCTCCAAAAGATGTGCAACATCGGGATTGGCCGGGTTGACCTCCCGGAGCATCTCCTCGATGCTCTTCTCGGTTCGGCGCTGTGCTTTGCTCCGCTTGGCACCATTCTCGTAATCCTCAATCCCGGCCTTGATTGCGGGGAGATCGGTGTTTCCAATTCCCGAGAGAGCTTTAGCAACCTTCGTTTTTCCGTACCGTGCGATCAACAGCCGGAGCTCGAGATCGAGAAGTGTCTGGTTTCGGTTCATAGGACTATCCCCTGATGTTCAGCCTCTCGAAAATTTCTTCCTTAAATGTATTGAATTCTCTAGTGACCTCAGAACGGGCGTAGGGTGTCCTGCTAAGAGAGGTCCCTTCACGCGCCGCCCTCGCATAGGATGCCGAATAACTCAGTTGCTTGTTGAAAATATGCCAGCCATGTTCCCGCGCTATTTCTCGGACTTCCTTAACTGACTGCCGCCCTTCAGGTCCTTCTGAGTATTTGGAAGAGTGATTGAAAACGAGGCCGGCGATTTCAACTTCGTGGTCTTCGTTCTCAAGCCGAAATTCTTGTATGGAGCGTGCAAGCAAAGGCAGGCCGATTGTAGCCATGAACTCCGGTTTCACCGGGACGATTACGTATCGGCTTGCGAAATAGGCTGCGTCTGTCAGAATCGACTCCGTCGGAGCACAGTCAATGAGAATGAGATCGTATTGGTCGCTGATCCGCGATAGAGCTTTTGCGAGTCGTCGTTCTTTTCCTGTCGGGTTTTTGAGAGTCCGGCTCAGTTCGAGGCGAGAGGGGATAAGGTCCAAGCTGCTATTGACCCTCCGTACAATCACCTCGTCAAGATCGATAGGACGGGGAGACCCGCTAGCCCCTCCGGCAGGTATATAATCTTCAAATATCTGTACGATAGCGGGACGATTGTCTCGTAAATGACGTACATACTTACGAACCCCCATCACGGCTTGGCTCAAATTCGCCTGCGGATCTAGGTCTATAGCCAAGACCTTCAGGCTATCCCGGACGGCAGCCTGCGCCAACTGTGACGCGATCGTCGTCTTGCCGACCCCGCCCTTCATATTGATAAGACTAACTGTTACTGCTGCCACAAGTGATTTTTCCTTTCGCTTCGGCTCTACGGCCGATTGAGTTTCTCCGTCTTCAATTTTTTCTAACCAAGACGTCCCGCCGGAATCCCTTCCGCCGGGACGTCTTGCCGCCGCTTGCACTAGGCCGTCAGGCTCACTCCTGCTCTTCCATCTGGTCGTAGAACTGGACGATCTTGCCCCGATCCTTGGAGGCGTTGAAGGCCATGCCGGCCCGCGGGTGCTGGTTGAGCAGGCCGGTGATCATGTAGGGATAGTCGTAGCCCCACAGCAGCTTAGAGCGCAGCGGCTCAATGTGCTGCTCAATGCACTTGAGCACTGGGCGCAAGCGAAATTTCGGGTTGTGCAAAAAGCCCAGCAAAAGCTCCATCTGGCAATTGCCGGCGCCGCGGCCCAAGCCGGCAAAACTCGCGTCCGCGCAATTGGCCCCCAACACCACGGCTTCGATGGTATTGGCAAAGGCCAGTTGCCGATTGTTGTGAGCGTGGATCCCGACCTCGATCGGGGTGCCCTCGCAGTATTCGCGAAACGTGTTGCACAGCGCGCGGACCTGCTCGCTATAGAGCGAGCCAAAACTATCGACCACGTACACAGCCCCCACGTCCGAGCGCACCAGCATCTCCAGCGCGCTCTTGACCTCGGACTCCGGCACGGTGGAAACGGCCATTAAGTTTAGGGTCGTCTCATAGCCCTTGTCGCCGGCGTCCTTGACCATGTCCAAGGCCAGCGGCATCTGGTGGATATAGGTGGCCACGCGGATCATGTCCAATGCGCTTTCAGACGCCGGGAGAATGTCCGTCTTGTAATCGCTTTTTTCGGCGTCGGCCATGGCCGCCAACTTCAGCGGGGTGTCGTTGTCGCCGACGATGCGGCGGATGTCCTCCTCGCGGCAGTGCTTCCACGGCCCAAACTCGCCGGGCGGAAACTGCTCCCGCGAGTTGATGTAGCCGATTTCCATGTAGTCGATCCCGGCCTCAACGCAGGACTCGTACACGCCGCGGACTACGTCGTCGGCAAACTGGTGGTCGTTCATCAGGCCGCCATCGCGGATCGTGACATCAACGACCTTGATTTCCTCCCGATACCCGAGCCAATTGTCGGCCCAAGTCGCTCGGTTTTCCTCGCTCATTACTCGCTCCTGTTTGTGTTGTAACTCAAGTATTGTCGAAAGGATATATACTGCGGCACAACCGGCACAAGGTCAACGACAAAGCAGTGAATTCTCAGGCTTCCTCTACGGTTATGGCGCTTAGCTTGTCCGCGTCGATCTCCACGCCCAAACCCGGCCCTGCAAACGGGTACAAGTAGCTGCCCTCGGCCCGCACCCTTTCCACGGCCGGCGAAGCCGTGTACAGCACCGGCCCCATTGGGTCGCAGGGCAAGTTGGTGTTGGGCATGGCAATGCCGACGCTGACCTGCGCCGACACCCCCAGCGTCGATTCTTGGTCGGTGCCGATCAGGCAGCGGAACCCGGCCGCTTCCGCGAGGGCAAAAAGTCGGCGGATATGGGTCGGACCGCCGCAGACGCAGGCCACGTTAAAGGCCGTGCAGGCCCTTTTTTCAATGGCTTCCATGCCCAACTCCAAGCTGTTGATGTGCCAGCTCACCGGCAGGTCAACGCGCCGCACAAATTCGGCCGAGACCCGCAGACTGCGCGAGGGCTGCTCAAAGTGATAGGGCGCGTGGTGGCGCAGGACATCGGCGTAGCGGACGGCCGTTTCCCAATCGGCGAAGCGGCCGGAAAAGTCGATGGACTTGAGCTTGAGCCGGTCGTCAAAGCGGCGTTTGGCCTCGCCGAGGAAGCGGTCGTCGAGCGCACTGTCGCCCGACACATAGTAGCGAAACAGGTGATGGCCCAAGTCGAGCAGCCGCTGGAGATAGCCCAGCGTGCGCTCGAAGTCGTCTTTTACCTGCCAGCCAAAGATCGGATAGCAGCAATAGAGCCTCTCCCGCATCTTGCCGCCCAACAGCCGATAGGCCGGCACCCCTTGGGCCTTGCCGTTGAGATCGTAGAGCGCCAGATCAATGGCCGAGGCGAGGTGGAGGTCGGTCACCGAGCTGTGGAAGGCGTGGCCGCGCAACAGCTCGTTGATCTCGGTAATGGCCCCGGCGTCCCGCCCCACCAACAGCTCGTTGTACTGCCGGGCAATGGCCGCCAAATCCTCGGCGCGACTGTCGGACGCCTCGCCCCAGCCCATCGGGCCGTCATCGACAAAGACCTTGACCAGCACGTGCCCGGAGATGTGGCCGTAGTAGCGCGGGGTCTCTATCTGCATGGTTTCTACTTTGGTGATTTTCACGCCTTGCTCCTTTGCAAGCGGTGGTTGGGCTATTCGTCCTCAGCTAAAAAAGGCCGTGCTGGCGCATCAGCTCGTCCGCCCGCCGGAGCGAGATACTCGCTTGGCCGTTCATCAGTACAGCATCTCCCGGTAGCTCTGCGCGATCTTCTCGATCGCCACGACGTACGCGGCGGTGCGCAGGTCGCGCACCTCGTCCTGACTCAAAAACACCTCGCGCATCTCGTTGTACGCTTGCCGCATGGTGTCGTCCAAGCCAGATCGCACCAAGTCCAGCTCATCGGCGCCGCGCACCAGATCCTGCCGCAGGGTTTCTGGAAGGGGTTTGCCGACCGCCGTCTCAATGGCCTCGACGATGCGCTGTCCGCGCTGCTCGTCGATGCGGCGGTCCATGCGGCCAAAGCGGATGTGGGACAGGTTCTTGATCCATTCGAAGTAGGAGACCACCACGCCCCCCGCGTTTAGGTAAGCGTCCGGAATGATCACCTTGCCGCGATCGCGCAGGATTGCGTCCGCCTCAAAAGTGACCGGACCGTTGGCGGCCTCGGCGATCAGCCGCGCTTGGATGCGCTCGGCGTTTTCAGTGGTAATCACCGACTCAATGGCCGCCGGGATCAGGATGTCGCAGTCGGCTTCGAGCAGAGCGCTGCCGTCCTCCACGAACTCGGAGTCCCGAAAGCCCGCGCCGCCGCCCTTTTCGCGGCGATGGGTGGCGAGCTCCTCAATGTTGAGCCCGTCCTCACACACCACGGCCCCCTCGCGCTCGATCAGGGCGACCACCCTCGCGCCATCCTCTTCGGACAGGAATTTCGCAGCGTGGTACCCGACGTTGCCCAAGCCCTGGATGATTACGCGCTTGCCCTCCAAGTCTCCATCCATTCCGGCCTTCCGCACATCTTCTGGATGGCGGAAAAATTCCCGCAGGGCGTACTGCACCCCGCGCCCGGTCGCCTCGGTGCGGCCGTGGATTCCGCTCATGTGAACGGGCTTGCCGGTGACACAAGCGACGGCGTTGATGTCGTTGGGATACAGGGCGCGGTAGGCATCTGCGATCCACGCCATCTCGCGTGCGCCCGTGCCCATGTCGGGAGCCGGCACATTGAGGCTGGGGCTGATGTAGCCTTTCTTCGCCAGCTCCATTGTGAACTCACGAGTGATCAGCTCGAGCTCGGCGGCGTCGTAGTCGTGCGGATCGATCTGCAGGGCCCCCTTAGAGCCCCCGTACGGGACGTCGATGATGGCGCACTTGTAGGTCATCAGGGCGGCGAGGGCCTCAACCTCGTCTTGGTCGGCGATCGGCGCATAGCGGATGCCGCCTTTCACTGGCAGGCGGTGCTCGCTGTGGACGGCGCGCCAGCCGGTGAAGACCCGAAACCCGCCCCGTATGTGAACGGGGAAGCTGACTTGGAACACCGAGTGGCACGTCCTGATCTGGTCGACGAGTCCCGGCTCGAGCTCCATCGTGGCGGCGGCCGCCTCAAACATCCGGTCGACGCTGCCTTTGAACGACTTTCTTGGCTCTTTCAAACTAGACCTCGCAGCGACCCTTTTTTGTGCATCTCTCCAACCTCTACTCTTCAATGATGGCCAGAGTTCGATTTCTCCATGCCGCGTAATATATGGACACCGCGCCGCGCCAAACAAGCACAGCGTACTGGCCTGACGCGCGTTTTCTCAACCACGCGCTCCGCAGCGGAAACGGCCTCCGACGATGGCTCGAAAGGCGACCCTGACCGCTGAACTCATCGAAGCCCCCATCCTCGTTTGACACGACACTAAGGTTTCCGCCGGGTACGCGGGCAGCTTGCCCGCCAACAGGGACTATTGTTTATCAAATTTATCCATTTTTACGTAATTCAATTTCGCATTCAAGTACGAACGTACCCACAGGAGGTGTCGCATACTTAGACACGTCGTCTTGGCGTCGTCCACGACACAATGTCGCTACAAGCTATGATCGACAATGAAGGAGTCGAGGCGACAGCAGCTCAGCTCTTTGCGCGTTTGGAATGAGCGGCTCAATTGCAGGGGATTGATGCGTCGGCTTTTGAGCGGGCGATTTCCACGCTGCCCAGCGCTGCGAGCAGCTCGTCGATTTTGTCGCCTCAATCCCCTACTGGTCGTAGCGCTCCCGGTACATCGCCCTGAGCGCCTCGGCCTCTTTGGGATCGAGCCCCTTCATCCACGCGTGCTCTTCTTGGGCGAGCAAGGCCGCCACTTTGGTGCGGTACTTGTGCTCCATGGCTTCGCTCTTGCTCGCGGCCGCTTCGATCGCGGCCGGCAGGAACTCCATGTAGTAGTGCTTGGCCACTTCGTACATGCCGTGCCAGTGCGTGTAGTCGGGGCCCATCATGCTGGCGCCGTGGCGCGCGCGGCGGCCTTCGTGATGCCACAGCTCCCAGAACACCCACTGCACCTCGTGTTCAAACGGAGCGTCCGGCTTTAACACCCCGTCGGACTTGAGCTCGTCCATCATCTGTTTGGCCGGGCGGGCGAACTTCTCGTTGTAGAGGACGACGAGGTCGTCGAACTGCTTGTAGAAATTATCCACGTATGCGTCGCTGTGGCAGTTGAGACAGGCCCCTTTCATCTTCTCGCGCCGCTCTTGCCAAGTGACGATCTCCTTTACCCGCCGCGGAACCGTCTTGCTGACGAGTTGTTCGTTCTCCACGACCTTCTCGACCGTCTCCACGACCTCCCCCGAGTCGGGCAGGGCCCGCGTATCGGGATAGTCTTCCCGGAAGCCGTCCTCAAAGATCACCAAGTTCTGTTTTGTGCTGATAACCGGCCTCAGAGTCCAGCTAATGCGCTCGCCTACGTCGTGGCTGTTGGCTTCGTACACGCCCTGCGGCGTCATGTAGCTGCTGATGTGACAGGTGGCACACGTTGGGGCGGCCGAGTAGTCGCGGCCGAGGACCCAGTCGCCATCCTTGTCCAGCGCCATGCGGTCGCGGTTGGCGTAGAAGGCAATGCCGTGCTTGGACTCGTTGTAGATCTCGATCTGCGGGTGGTCGGGGCCCATGTGGCACTTGCCGCAGTTTTCGGGTGCGCGCGCCAGCTTGGCTTGGAAGGCGTGGCGCGAGTGGCAGGCGTGGCACGAGCCTTTGGAGCCGTCGGGATTGAGCCGCCCCATGCCGCTGTTGGGCCAAGTGTCGGCGTCGATCACCGGCTTGTTCTCCTTGCCGCTGCGCACGATAGCGCCGGCCTCGTCGCGCTCAAAGCGCACGATGCTGCCGTGGCACTGCCAGCAGCCATTGACCGCGTCGGCGATGTTGTCCGGCAGACCGGCCGCTTTCTCGGCGAGCACATTGTCGAGACTGGCCAAAATTTCACCGGCGCGGGCGTGGTGGCTCACCGAGAACTGCTCAAACTCGCGCACGTGACAGGTGGCGCAGTCCTTTGGCGTCACCAGCGCCGACACCCAAACCCCTTCGTGTTTCCACGCATCTTCGTCGCTGCTGTCAGCCGCATGGCAGTCGAAACATCCCACCCCGAGTTCGGCGTGGCGCGACTCCTCCCATTCCATGACCAGCGCCGGGCTGTCTTGGCGGTGACAAGACACGCACGCTTGGTTCGACGACGTCACTATCGGCCCGGGATCTTCCTCTTCGCGGGCCAGTCTCGACTCGTGGTAGGCGACGACGAGCAGCGACAGCAGGAACAGGAACGAAAGGGCCGCCACGATGTAGCGCTTGGCCGTCAGTGTCATCAGAGCAATCCTCGCGGTTTTTAGGGTATATGTCCGGTGTCGAGGCTCTCCCACACGGTCAGGGCGAGGAAGCCGAGAAAAGCAATTGCGCCCACACACACAGATGCCGTGTCCGAAAAACGCAAGCGCCTTTGCAGATAGCTTTCGATGAACGGCCAGAACAAAAGCGCCACCAGCCCCGCCGTCATCAGCAACACACTGAGCCGCAGCGAGGTCAGCTTGAGCAGGCGAAAGCTAAAGTAGAAATACCACTCCGGCTTGATGTGCGCCGGCGTTTGCGCCGGATTGGCCGGCTCGCCCAGACCGGCCGGAAAAATCAGCGCCAGCAGGGTCAGCACGTACATCAGCAGCACGCCGATCAGCAGTTCGGTCGTGGTGTGGTCGGGCCAGAAGCGAAAGAAGCGCGCCTCGTCTTGAACTTTCTCGCCCTCGAAAACCTGCTCGGTGACCCCCTGCATTCTGACCAGCGTGATGTGCAGCCCAACGAGGACAAACGCGACAGTGGGCAGCACGCCGATGTGGAGGATGAAAAATCGCGTCAGGGTATTCGCCCCAATCTCCTCGCCACCGCGCAGCATGTACGCGGCCACGCCCCCCACCAAGGGCAGCGCTTCGACCAAGTTGGCCGCTACCGTTGCCCCCCAGAAGCTGAGCTGTTCGTAAATGAGCGAGTACCCGGTAAACCCGAAGGCGAGCGTGGTCAGCAGCAGGCCGATGCCCACCATCCAATTTAGCTGGCGCGGGTGCCGGTACGCAGCGGTGAAGTACACGCGCAGCATGTGCAGGAATACGGCGACGATCATCAGATTGGAAGCCCACTTGTGCAGCGAGCGGATGTACCAGCCAAAGCGCACCTCGCGCGTGATCGTCTCGACGCTGGCATAGGCTTCCGCGGGCGAGGGCACGTAGTAGAAGGTCAGGGCGATGCCGGTGAGGACCTGCACGACAAACAGGTACGCCACCGTGCCCCCGAGACAGAACCACCACTTCTTGAGGTGATAGGGCACCGGCTCGGCACCGGCATGGCGCACCAACTCCCAGTCGAGCGGAAACAGCTCGCTCCAGCGGCGCTCGCCGGGCGCGCTCATCGGGGCGCGTCCACTTCGAGATAGACCACCTGATTTTTGTCGTCCACGACCAATGGAGCCGGGTAAAGGCTCTGCCCGGCATCGGCGGGCGGCCCCGAGATTGCGACGCCGTCGGCGTTAAAAACGCCGTTGTGGCAGGGGCAGAAGAAGCGCGTCGCGTCGGCTTCCCAATGCACCTTGCACCCCAAGTGGGGACAGGTTGAGCTAAAGGCCTGAAAGCCGTCCTCGGTGCGCTTGACCAGCACCTCGTTGCCTTCGAGGTCGCGGATGGTGCGCACCGCGTCCATCTCGAAAGCCTCTACCGGACCGACGAAGATCCGGCGCTTGCGCTTGGCCAGCCCGGTCGGCAAAAGAAAACTCAGGGTCTGACCTGCCAAGGTTCCGTAACTGGCCAGCAAGCCAGCGCCCATGAGCACCGACGCCAGCCAAGAACGGCGCGAGCTTTTGCCATTGTTGTGCGTATCATTCATGGCGCGTCATTTCTCCGATTCGCTTATTGAAAGTTATAAAGGGCCTTCTGGGGCACTTGGTCAATCCCCGGCCGAGAGCAGTCGCCGCGTCTATACGCATGCAGCGCATTTCCGCAACAGCGGTCCAAGCTGGCAGACGCGGTCTTTGGCCCTGCCGAATGAGCGCGACCTTCGCACTTAGCGCCTCTGCTTGGCCAAGCGGCCCAGCGCCGCGAGCAGCTCGTCGATTTCAGCTTCAAGTAGGAAAAAGGCCATGCTGGCGCGCAAGCCTTCGCGCCCGTGCGGCAGCGGCTTGATCACCATATTCCACTCCGCTCGAAGCACCTCGCTCAATTCCTCTCCCTTCCATCCCGCCAGCCCAAAGCTGACCAAGGCCGCGGACCGCTGCGGGGAGCGCGGAGTGTAGAGCACTGCGCCTGGGATCTGCGCCAGCCCCTCCTTCAGCCGCCCGGCCAACGCCACCGTCCGCGCCCAGATCGCCTCCAGCCCGATGGCCGACAGATACTCGACAGCAAAGGCCCAAGCCAGCACCAGCGGCCAGCACCAAGGGCCGTACTGAAAGCGCTCGGCCGTCTCGCGCAGCGCAAAGGTGCCGGCCACCGGGTCCAACCATTGTTCGGCCCGCCCCCCGGCATAGCGCACCTGCACCGCGCCGAGGGCCTCCTGCCGCACGTAGAGCAACCCGGCTGCATACGGCGCGTACATCCACTTATAGGAGAGCACACCGGCAAAGTCGCACCCCAGCGCGTGCAAGTCCAAAGGGTACAGCCCGGCCGAATGCGCCAGATCCAAAAAGCTACGCACCCCCCGCGCCCGCGCTGCCGCGCAAATCCGCTCCACCGGCAGGCGGAACCCCAAGTCGGTCGTCACGTGGCTCAGGGCCACGAGCTTGGTCCGCTCCCCCAGCCGCTCCGCCACGGCCTGCACCTGCTCGTCGGCGTCGTCAATCAGCGGCACCTTCACCACCTCAACCCCGTACACATCCCGCAAGTGCAAGGCCGGCAAAAGCAGCGCGGCCTCCTCGTCCGCGCTGAGTACAATCTCGTCTCCAGCCGCCCACTCCATCCCCCGCACCACCGTCTGAAACCCCTCGCTGACCCCCCGCATCAATGCCAGCTCTCCAGCCGCCACCCCGAAAAACCGCGCCAGCCGCTCCAGCGCCGCCTTGCGCCGCGGATACTCTTCCTCTGGATAGACGATGTGCAAAGGCCCCCGCCGCACCATCTCTTCCGTCCACCGCGCGTACTCAGCGGCCACTGGCACCGGCGCAATGCTCACTCCCCCGTTCTGGAACCAAGTGTACTGCTCCAGCGCGGGGAAGTCGCGGCGAATCGCTTGGACGTCCACAGCATTCAATCCGCGGATGCGACGCCGCAATAATCGGCTGCGGCCAGCGCGTACACTTGCGCCGCCCGCTCCAGCCGATCCACCTCCACCCACTCTACATCCGCGTGCGCCGTCTCGTTTGAGGGGCCGTAGTAAAAGGTCGGCAACCCGGTCCCATGCACGTATAAATTGGCATCTCCTACAATCCGCATCCCCACCAACTCGGCCTCTTGGCCGGTCACCTGCTCGTGCGCCCGCCCCACCGCTTGCACGGCCGCATCGTCGGCCGGCGTCTCAAACGGCTCGCGCTCGTGCTCCATCTCGACCCGCAGGCCCAACCCCCCAGCCTCGGCCAATGGCCGCGCCAAGTCCTCTAACTCCGCCAATACCTCCGCCGCAGAGCGCCCCGGCAGCCAGCGCCGAGTCCCCGTCAGCGTACAGCAGAGCGGTGTGCGGTTGAAATAGTCGCCCCCGGCCACGATCCCTAGGTCAATTCGCTCGGCACCGGCCAAGGCGTGGGCCGGCCCGGCGTTGAGCGCGAGCTGGCACTGGTGGATCCGCTCGATGAGCGCACCCACAAAGCGGAGCGGATTGTCCGCAAAGGGCACGTACTGGGTGTGCTTGCCGCCAGCGGCCGATTCGAGCGCGATGGTAAAGACCATGGACCCCATGCTCATCACCCACAGGGCGTCGCGGCCCTCGACGATCAAGATCCGGTCGCCGCCAATCCGCCCGCTGTTGCGATCGGCGATCAGGGCCAGCGGCCCGTCCTTTTGCGCCTCGATCTCTTCGTGCCCCACAATCGCCGTCAACCACAAGTCGCCCTGCAATTCCACCCCGCTTTGCAAGAGCGCCTTGACCGCGCCCAAGGCCGCGGCCATCCCCCCCTTCATGTCGGTCGCTCCGCGTCCGTACACGCGGTTGCCCTCGCGGCGCGCGGGCGGGCAAGCCCCCACCGGGATGGTGTCGAGATGGCCGTTGAGCATCAGGGAGGGGCCACCCCCCCGGCCTGCGATGCGGGCGTAGAGGTTGTTGCGCCCTGGACTCACTTCTCGCACATCCACCGCTAAGCCGACCTCGCGCATCATGGCCGCATAGGCGCGGCATACTTCGGCTTCGGCCATGGTTACGCTGTACATATCGACCAATTCCCGGGTCCGCTCGGCCACCCATTCTCGGTCGATAGCCGCGATTAATTTTTCCATCTGCATCGCTCCATTCTCTCGTATAGCCGGGCCTCCTCGTTTGCACCGCCGCTAGGAGGGGCCTTCTTTAGGCCATAATATATCAAGTTTCAGGATCTTCAGAAGTGAGGAAGTAATATGCTCAAATTAAAGAATCTCAAGCTCAGGGCTTTCGCTCCATCAAGGAAATGACGTTGGAACTCCGACCGCTCAATGTTTTGATCGGGGCCAATGGGGCCGGTAAGAGCAATCTCATTGCCTTCTTCAAGTTAGTAAATGAATTAATGGGCGGACGGCTTCAGCAACATATTGGGACGACTGGGCGGGCCACGGCCAATTTGCATTTTCGCCGAAGGTCTAACAGAGCAGACATTTGCCGATACGGTCTTGAAGCCACATCTAGCGGACCTCGGCGTCTATATGCAGAAACCGGCGTTGATTGCCCACGCCCGGAAGAAGAATGCAGATTCCCCAATCTCCGCTTTGCAGAGCATTGTCGATGATGCCCAGTCCCCAGAACTGATTGACGACGGACAACACACGGCTCCATCGAAGCGGATTATCGCCGAATTTCCCGAATACTCGAAGACAACAGTAGGATCGCAGATGGCAGAACGGATTGGCTTGCAGAACATCCGCTCCAAATGTCCTCACTTTAAGGTGTGGGTTGAGCGACTTGAGAAACTCGGAGCACCGGAGCAGCCGTAACAGGTGATGACCAAAACGACGACGCGACTGACGACAGCAGTTGAAACCTACTTCGCCGACCTGCAACGGGTAAGGGCATCCGGCGGTGCAACGGGCGAGCGCTCGAGCTATGGGCCGCTCGCCAACCTGCTGAACGCCATCGGCGCAACGCTCAAGCCCAAGGTGTTTTGCGTTGGCGAGTTGGCCGATCAGGGAGCGGGGCATCCCGACTTTGGACTTTATGCAGCAAAGCAGGTGCAGAAGAGGCAACCGAAACAAGGGCAAGTGCCCGAAGGCGGCGTGGTCGAGGTGAAGGCGGCTGACGATGACGCTTGGCTGACGGCGGCGGGCGATCAGGTGAGCCGTTATTGGGGCCGCTATCGGCTGGTGCTGGTGACCAATACGCGCGACTTCGTGCTGGTCGGCGAGGATGCGGAAGGGCGACTGGCTAAGCTCGAAACGTTCCGGCTAGCCGAGAGTACCGAGGAATTCGACCGTCGCTTGGAGACGCCGCGTACTTTTGCCGGCGAGGTCGGCGCGGGCTTGGGCGAATATCTGTGCCGGGCGCTGGCGCATCGGGCGCGGCTGGCCGAGCCGAAGGACTTGGCGTGGCTGCTGGCGTCTCATGCCCGCGATGCGCTGGCGCGAGTTGAGGCTGCAGGCGATGCGCTGTCGTTGGCGGCAGTGCGGACGGCGCTGGAAGAGGCACTCGGCGTTCGCTTTGAAGGCGAACGGGGTGCGCGGTTTTTCCGTTCGACGCTGGTGCAGACCCTGTTCTACGGGGTGTTTTCCGCTTGGGTGCTGTGGGCGCGACAGACACCGCCGCCCGAAAAAGCAGCGTTCAATTGGCGCGGAGCGGTTTGGCATTTGCGGGCACCCGTCATGCAGGCGCTGTTCCAACAGCTATCGCAGCCCGGTCGGCTGCAACCGCTCGGCCTCGTCGAAGTGCTGGACTGGACGTCTGCTGCGCTCAACCGGGTGGATCGCGACGCCTTCTTTGCCCGCTTCAACGAGGGCGAGGCCGTAACCTATTTCTACGAGCCGTTCCTCGAAGCCTTTGATCCCGAGCTGCGCAAGCAGTTGGGCGTTTGGTACACCCCAGCCGAAGTGGTGCGCTACATGGTCGCCCGCGTCGATAAGGCGCTTAGGGACGATCTCGGCATCGCCGATGGGCTGGCTGCGGAAAACGTCTATGTGCTCGATCCGTGCTGTGGCACCGGCGCGTATCTGGCGGAAGTGCTGCGCCGCATCGCGGCCAATTTGGAAAATCAAGGCTTGGGTGCGCTGACTGGCGCACGGGTTAAGCAGGCGGCGACCGAGCGCGTGTTCGGCTTTGAGATTATGCCGGCACCTTTTGTCGTGGCTCATTTGCAAGTTGGGTTGACCATGCAGGCGCTCGACGCGGCGTTGGCCGATGACGGGAAGGAACGCGCCCAAGTGTTCCTCACCAATGCGCTGACCGGCTGGGAGCCGCGCACGACCAAGCCGTTGCCGTTTCCCGAACTGGAGGAGGAACGCGACCGCGCCGAGCGGGTGAAGCAGGAGACGCCGATTCTGGTGATTCTCGGCAATCCGCCCTACAACGGTTTTGCCGGTATGGCGGTGGATGAAGAACAGGAACTGTTGGAAGCATACCGGTCGTCTAATCGGGTACAACTGCCCGATACTAGGGCACTGCATGATCTCTATGTCCGCTTCTTCCGCATGGCGGAACGGCGTATCGCGGAGAGAACCGGACAAGGCATAGTCTGCTTCATCTCCAACTACTCATGGCTCGATGGACGTTCGTTCGCGGGGATGCGCGAGCGTTACCTAGAGGCGTTCGATGCGATCAGGATCGACTGCTTGAATGGGGATATCCGAAGGGGTGGGAAGACGCCTGATGGTCAGCCAGATGCGAGCGTTTTCACGATTCCAAGTGGATCGGTCGGCATCCGGGTCGGCACCGCTATAGCGACGCTGGTGCGCAAGGCCGACCACACACCGTCTAGGAAGATCGGTTTCCGTCATCTCTGGGGAGAGGCCAAGCGCGAGAAATTGACAGAGACAGCGGAGTCGGAACCGGACGCGCTTTACGACAGCATCGAGCCGGTCCTGCCACTTGGCCTGCCCTTTGCACCCATAGTAGCTAGCCCTGATTGGTTCAAATGGCCGGCACTACCTGACCTGTTCCCCGTCCAATTCTCTGGAGTCAATACCAACCGTGATGCGTTCGTTGTTGACATAGATCTCACTTCGTTGAAGTCTCGCATCGCCGACTATTTCAACTCGGAACTCAGCCACGAGGAGATCGCGAGGCTCCAACCCGCTGCGATGCAGAATAGAGCGCGATACAATCCCCGTGCGGTACGCGACACTCTTCTCGCACGAGGCGGTCCGAATGAGGACGGCTTCATCCGCTACGCCTATCGGCCATTCGATATTCGCTGGCTCTACTGGGAGGCGGATACCAAGCTACTCAACGAAAAGCGCCCAGGCTACCGACCGCACGTATTCGACGGAAATATATGGCTGTCTGCCGTTCCGCATCTCAGGAAAGATGCGACGGAGCCGCAGGCATGTATCACGCAACAGATGGCATGTTTGCATCTGATTGAGCGCGGTGCCAACATGTTCCCCGCTTACCTCCGCGACGACGGCCTCGGAACCGGCAGCAACAAAATACAACGCCGCCCCAACCTGTCCCCTGCCGCACAACGCTATCTCCATCATCTCGGCGCGGACGTAGAGGACCTCTTCCACCACGTCCTCGCCACCCTCCACGACCCCGCCTACCGCCAGGCCAACGCCGGAGCACTCAAGATGGAATGGCCGCGCATCCCGCTGCCGGGCTGGCCCGACGGCAAAGCCGACAGCGCGGCAGAGACGCTCGCTGCATCGGCGGCGCGGGGCCGCGAACTAGCCCGCCTACTCGACCCCGAAGCACCAGTACCGGGCGTCACCCAAGGCCTGTTGCGCCCGGAGATCGCCGCCCTCGCCGTGCCCGCCACCACCGACAGCCGCAACATGACCGGCGACGATTTCGCGCTCACCGCCGGATGGGGCCACTACGGAACGGGCGACGCCGTAATGCCGGGCCAAGGCCGCATCGTCGAGCGCGAGTACACCCCGGAAGAACGCGCCGCGCTGGGTGCGGCCATACCCACGCTGGGCGAAAAGACGCTGGACGTGTATCTGAACGACCGCGCCTTCTGGCGCAACGTCCCCGCCGCAGTTTGGGACTACAAGCTCGGCGGCTATCAGGTGCTCAAGAAATGGCTATCCTACCGCGAGAGTGATGTTTTAGGGCGGGTGCTGACGCCGGAAGAAGTGCTGTACTTTGCGGAGACGACGAGGAGGGTTGGGAGGATGTTGCAGGTGACCTATATGTAGTGTCTAAACGGTAAGGGTGGCAGATCGGGAACAGGTGCAGCAGTAAGAATTTCGCCTACAGCATCAGCAAACTTGAGTGTAACAGGCTGTCCGTCTGCAAACTGGCAGGTATTGAAGTTGATCTTGGTTAGGCCCATCACATCCGTCATAACCCTGAGCAGATCGGCATGGCCTCTGTGGATTTCGATTAGCAGAGGGTTAGGCACCTCCCAACCAGGATAGGTATCGAGCCGAGGTATAAAACCCTTGGTCCAAAGATATCCTCTCCGTTTTGTTGAAAGGTATGCAGTACCACGCAACACGGGCATTTTACCCGGTCTATAGAGCTTCAGTTCACTAGTTGGGCGAATACGCACCCCGACTAGGTTGGTTTCGTTTGAGACGACGCCTCTGAAGCCATCCCACTCATCGTCATTAAATCGCGTTTTGCCATGAATAAAAAGCTCAGTAGGAGGCTTTCCGTGGAGGTCTCGATATGACTTCACCACTAGACTCATCAACTCAGAGGCTTTCTCTTTGCTAAGGTGAAATTCGTGTGTATCCTTCGAGTACCAAGGGCCGACGGCACCTCGAAAAACAACGCCATCTCCCGAGTCCAAAAACATTTGAGCACCGCAACAAGCATTGCCGGCGGCTAGGTCGGTACCATCCATCTTGTAAACCAATCCTACGTAGCAGACCCCTGGTCGGACCGACGCTAGTTTCCACGGTTTGCCACTGGCCTTAAAGAACGCTGTTGTGCAGAGGTTCCAAGCAACTGTAGCGGGGTCTTCAGGTTCCCGGATGAAGTGGCCATCTTGAGTGAATCGGTGAGGCGTAAGTGTCGTGTCGCGTACAATCTGAACGACAGCCCTCATATCTAGAAGGCGAGCTTTCATCTGGTGGTGGAAATTAAGCTCGTAGCGATAAATTTCTGCGGCTTCCCGGTCTTCGGAAAAAAGCGAACCTTCGCGGAGAATCCGCTTTCCGGTCTCGGGTTTGAAAGGCTGGCTTCCCGTAATGCGTTCTTCCTTGGGTACAACCGACTTAGGTCTGCCATAGGAGTGAACCTCTTCCGGTATGACAACGAACCACATGGCAGGCGGCGCTTCGTCTTGGCGCAGATACTTGCGTATAGGCTCCTCAAAAAGAGCGACAGTCTTGTATATTGCTTCGTGCCGGTCAGTGATCCGGATCGAAGTACGGACGGCATTTTCCGAGACTGTTAGTTCGACGAGAGGCTCTTCTGGCCACCGAGTACCAAAAACGGCTTGGAAGCCAGGCCAACCAGCGTGGTGAGGTTCATTCGGATCCTTGGGCGGAATATAACGTCGAATGGTTTTTGCCCATTCGCGAAAGCAAATCAGACCCTTCGGCGTCCCAATGACGCCGATACGCATTTCGGCAGGGTTGGCTTTGTCATCTAGGGGACCGAACAAAAAAAGTCCGTCCTTCGGATGCTCCAACGCTTGGCCGTAGCGGAAGCCTAATCGTGGCTCTTCGATGTGTTGAAGTAACGGATCTGTCATACCCCCTCTTTGTATTCGTTGTCTTTATGGTCGAGAAGATCGTCAAAATCTGTTTCATCCAAGTCACTGTCGAAATCATCCAGAGCGTCAGCCTCTGTTTCGTCTTCTACATGGTCCTCTTCGGCTGTGGACACTGAGCCATTCTCAGTAATAGATAGAGGAGCCTCAAAGCCCATCGGAGAAGCGGATATTGTCGCCACGGCGTCGCCGCCAAGGGACAGGTAGAATTCCTCTTTGCCATTTGCTAGGGCAGCTACGAAAGCGCGAAGCAGGTCGCGCCAACGATCATTCCACCAATTCTTGCAGAAACTCTTTCGTAGGCGACCAGCACGAGATTGGCTATCGAGCGGCGTTTTGCCATCTTGGGTAAAGACGACGTGAGTACGCAATAGAAGGTGCTGTGGATCTGCAATACTAACCTTTCCCGATACCGCAAAGTGCCAATAGACGCCTCTTTTCTCGCTTCGGCCAACCAACCGGCGTCGCCGTTTCTTGCCGTTCTCACCTTGAAAAGTGGCAATGTTTCCTTCGATCAGATCTAGGGGGACGAACCACGCGCTTCCGTGTGCAAGTTCATAAAGCAATAGACCCTGATTCCGGGCGAATTGTTCCCATGATTGGCGTAGAAGTCCGGTTACTATGTTTCGAGCATCCAACCACGAGACTTGTGGCCTGTTGGTCTTATGACCATCGAGAAATTGTGCCAATGGAACACGATAAGCGTGCTCAAGTGGAACGTCGGGAGTCTCCATTTGAAGCGTAGCCGCATCAGCAAAGCTGACGGCCAGCCTCAGATACTGGGTCACGGGACTTTGAAATTCATCAAACGCACGCTTCATAGCCTCTTGTGACGCATCGAAACGAGAAAAATTGATGTGAGATGGTAGAGAGCTAATTTGAAACCAGTTAGAGAATACTGACTCCGGTGTATCAGAAATGGAGGTGCTTTGCCGCAGCTTAAAATTTTGCCAAGAAGCCAAGGCTTCTCCGAAATCGCTAGTCAATTGCGGAACCTGGGTGTCTTTGAAAGTCTTCAGAAGTGTGCTGAATCCGTCCGCCCAGTTAGGAGAGAAGGCGATGGCGTTTAGACGGATCAACTGTTCGGGAAAGTCCGAGAACGGAATATCATCAAGGCGGATAGGTATGACGAATTGTTGTTTGTTGAGTTGCCGACCTGTGTTTACAGCAAGAGCAATTTCGTCGAGAACGCCGTCTTTCTGATAAGACGCACGGGATAAGGCAACGATGACGACGGCGGCTTCTTTCTTAATCGCATCCCCAATATCTCGCCAGAATGTCTCGCCGCCGAGCAGAGTGAGCACATCTGCCCATACTTCATAGCCAGCGGCGGTCAATCGTGTGCCTAACCAAGAAGCAAACTCGTTGTCTTCGGGGTTGGCATGGCTGATGAAGACAAGATGTCGTTCGGCTTCCTGGGGCCGGTGAGGCTTATAGTTATCCTCAATGCCGAGCCAGATGTTTGCGTCAACGCCTAGTACCTTCTCGAACTGTCGTGCCGTCTCCGGCTCAAGAGGGGCTTTTCCAGAGACGATTTCACTAATCAGCTTGGGAGAGCACCCGCAGAGCCGAGCAAACTCGGCCTGAGAGATACCTTGTACCTCGAGACGCTCCTCCAAAATCCAACCCGGCGGGACAGCGTAGTCCGGCCGGTACTGATTGGTCGCCGCCATACCTCTCTCCTAAGTCAGTGATAGTCGATCACATCAACGATCGTAATTGCAGTTATCTTTTCCGTGTCAATCCCTCCGTCAGCTTTGCGTGGGAGCGGATCGTGATTGGCTCTGAAAACCAGCCTATAAGGGTGGACGAGATCAACGGCATATTGCTCGTCGCGATCACCTCGAAGTTGGTGCCTCCGATCTGGTGGGGTCGTAGGCACCAGAGCTAACGTCCGGGCAGCCCTCAGCACGGCGAGACGAATCTTGATCGTCCTCGCCATGCGGGGACCATACGCCCTCTCAAGTGCGCTAGCTGAGTTGAATTGTTTCTCGATTTTACGGTTCCGAAAGGCGATATCCAATGCTCTGTCTCAGCTTGGCGAGTTATTCTTAATTATGTTAAGGAATTAATCAAGGGAAGCAAATGCCGCCATTGGACCCAAGCCTTACACCCTCTCGGCTGGTGGCAAAAATCGACCAGAGAGGACGAGCGTATTGATGAACGAACAGGATGTGCAGATCGTTGAGAAGGACGGCGAGCCAGAATACGCCGTCGTCCCAATTGAGGCGTACCGTCGCATGGTTGCCACACTCGAAGACGCGGCCGATGCTGCGGCTATCGCACGGGCATGGGCCGAGGACGCGGCCGGCGAGACGGTCCCGAGCGAAGTCGTAAAGGCCATTCTCGCGGGCGAATCGCCCTTGCGCGTGTGGCGGAAGCACCGCGAATTCACGTTGGATATGCTGGCCGCGCGAGTAGGGGTCTCAAAAGGGTATCTGTCGCAGATTGAGAACGGACAGAAGCCCGGGACGCTCGGCCTGTTCCGCCGATTCGCGGGTGTGCTCAATGTGACGCTGGACGAATTTGCACACCCAACGAACTAATGGAACCCAACCATGAAAACGTCCCAGCCTGACCCGATCATCGCCGAAGTCCGGGCCGTACGCGACCAACACGCGGCCCGATTTGGTTACGACGTCAAAGCAATTTTCAGAGACATTCAAGCCAGACAAGAGGCTTCTGGCCGCCAGTACGTCCGCTATCCTGCCCGCCGCACAGCCCCTGAGTCCGAGGTTCAGGCGACCCGGTGAGGCCGGGTCAAGGTCGCATCGTCGAGCGCGGGTACAGTCCAGACGAACGCACCCCGCTGGGCGGAAATATGCTATCTCGGCGGCTACCAAGTCCTCAAGAAATGGCTACCCTACCGCGAATGTGAATCGGCTACGTATTGACGCCGATATTTGCAAACGCCGTTAGATCAATTGCCGAGTAGATCAATAAATGCCTCTCGGTCAATCCCGACATCTCTCTGAATCTTGGACATAAGGCCAACGCCGTTCGTTTCACCGCCATGAATGGGCACAACCGTGCTCCGCCCATCGGGGTGCTTCATAATCGTTGCCTCACAAGCTCGAAACCGACTTTCGGCAGAGATCGGACCACATGGGCTCCCGTCACGCACGGCATTCTGTTCATACGGATATTCTTTGAATGCCCACCAGTTCAAGCGGATTCGGAGCCTCTTCGCCCTCAACTTCAAGCCAGAGTGCGATCACCTCCTGCATCCGTTCGAATAACTGGTCAATTGACTTTCCTTGAGTATGACAGCCCGGAAGGCCGGGGACACTCCCAACGTAATAACCGTCTTCATCTTTCTCGATGACGATAGTGTATTCAGTACTCATTGGATTCATCTGCCACCTATACAAACTCAAGCACTGTTTTGCCGTGAATTTTGCAGGGAAGAGAGGCGGTTGTGTCGTCTGCAACGCCGTTCAGACGCAGCAATTCCGGCACCATACTACGCGCCTCCTCAATTATACCGTCGAGAGTGTCCGCTTCGAGGACTAGACCCGGCACCTCGTCACTGGTGGCAACCCACACGTTTGCTTGGGGATCCCACGCCGAATCAATAATGATTTCCCTAACGGCCATATTGCGCCTTCTTTTTTGCTAGTCGCAAGATAACATCCTCCCAATTCGCATCGCTATACTCAATCCCCTTCTCACCGGACCTCCGAGCGCAAAACCTCCATCTCCAGCACCATATCCGGGTCCAGCGGAAAAAAGGGCCGCGCCCGCCGCACAAAGGGCAGGTGCCGCACGGTCGCCGGCGTCGGTCCCAGGGTGTCGAGCACAAAAACGGCTTGGGCCATAGCTCCGTAAGCGAGGCGGTAGTTCATGGGATTCTTGGCGACGATAAAGCGCGCACGCGCCGCGTCCATTCCGAGGGCCGCAAACTGCTCGCCATCCCATTCGTACGTAGGATGCGACGCCAACAGCACCTGTATCGGTCCCAGCGCGAGCACGGCCGCCGGCCCCATCTGCCCTTCGACCCCCTCCCAGATACCGCCCCGATAGCGGAAGCGACCATCGCTCAACCGCAGCACCCGACCGCGCACGGCGATTGGCTGTCCCCAACGCGGGTCGTGCCCGTGTCCCAGCACCAACTCCACCTCGGCCCCGACACCGGCCTGATGGCAGGCCGCGGCCGCACGGGCATCGACCAAGGGCACCAGCGCCGGGCCGTCCAACTCGGCCTGCAACAGAGCCGCTAGCCCCGCCACGCTATCGCCAGCCGCGCCGCCACCGCAGCAGTCCGCAGCCTCCACCAGCACCACCGGGCCGCCCTCGACGGCCAAGCCGGTGCGCACGGCCTCTGCGGGTGCGTACAGCTCTGGCTCTAAGGCAAAGCGCCGCTCCCAGTACGCCGCAGCCAGCTCGCGGGCGAGTGCTTCGGCCTTGGCAAAGTCGCCGTCGGCAATCGCCAGCCCGCCGCTGCCCATGCCGGCAAAATCGAGGTAGGGATGCACCAAGATCGCACTCGTCGAGAGGATGCCGTCGCGCTGCTCAGCGGCCTTGGCCAAGGCCATCACTTGCGCGAAAGGGTCGTCGTCCTCGGTCGAGCCGTGAATGGCCCCGGTGAGCACCGGCACCTTGGCCATGGCCATCGCGGGCTTGCACGCGCCAGCGAGCGCGTCGCACAGCAGGCGCGCCCCGCGCACACCCGTGGAAAAAGCATCGCGATGCGGATAGGTTTCCCAAGCTACCAAGCCATCGGCAGCGCGCATCATTTGCGCGGAAATATGGGCGTGTAAATCGAGCGTGGCGACGATGGGCACGGCCTCGCCGACGACCGCTCGCACCGAGGCCAGCAAATCCCCCTCCAAATCGACGCCGCCCTCTACGGCCGCCGCCCCGTGCAGCGGCATGAGGACTCCATCTACCGGGAGCACCGCGTTGAGCCGCGCCAAAAGCTCTTCCTTGAGCTGGTTGTAACAAGCCCGCGTCAGCGGACCGCCGGGGCAGGTGCTGGCAAACAACAGGGGCGCAACTTGCGCACCGCGCGCCGCCAGCACCCTGAGCATACCCCCAACCACCCCGTCTTCGGCTGCGAGCACCTCGCACCCGCGCCGCAGCTCATAGCGCTCAAACCACGACAGATCAATCGGCTCGCCGCCGAATTGATTGCATTCGGTAAAAATCGCACCCAAGGCTACGCGCTGTTTGGCAACCATGTAAACTCACTCCATCGGCTAGCTTTTTAACAAAAAAGAGGGCAGCTAAAAAGCTGCCCTAAAGAAGCGTCGATTAAGATAGGAACCGGCCCGCCGCCTACCAAGCCAGCGGCTCGAATCCCATGTGCTGCGTCAGCTTGCGCGCCGCTTGCGCCACCTGTGGATGCGGGTCGTAGAGCGCGACCTCAAAGCTGTCGCGATGTGTGCGCGGATCGAGGCGGTCGAGGAACTTGGCCGCGCTCAGTCGCACGTGTGGCACCGGATCGGTCAGGCCGCGCCAAAACCACTTTGGGGCCTCCTCCCCGCTGCGCAAAACGAGCACCTCAATGGCCGCGCCGCGCACCGCCTTGTGCTCGCTCGCCGCGTACGGGGCCAGCACCTCCGGCTGAATGTCCTCGCAACGCCGCATCACCTTGAGGATGCCGACCGCGCTTTGCCGATGGCCCTCGCCGAGCAGCAATACGCACCACTCGAACAGGTCCGGGTCGCCTAGGTCGGCCAAGAGCTGTAAGCCGCGCACCTGCCGCTGCGGCTTGTCCGACTCCAAGCAAACAATGGCCTCTTCCTCGCGGTGATCGACGGGCGGCGCGATTGCGGCTATGGCCTGCTGGGCCTCGGCTTCGCGCACGACCTTGGGCCAGACCCGCAAGTGCTCAAAGTCGATCTCCACCCCGGCAAAGCACTCGGGGATCCACTGGGCGGCGCGGGCGAGCAATTCCTTCTCGCCGATCCGCGCATGGGGATGGGTCGCCAGCCGGTTATCGATCCAGCGGGCCAAGCGCAAGACGCCGTCGTGGCGGGCGCTGACGCCTTTGTGCGCCTTGACGCCCAAGACGGCGTTGATCCAGCGGGCTATTTCCTCGGCACTTTCCGGGATGCCCAGCCCGTAGTGGCTGCGCAACGAGGACGCGGGAATGGCTCCGTTGATCGAGATGACCCCGCCGCTTTCGCGCACTTGCTTACTACCGTAGCGCTGGCGCAAGGTTTTCAAGTCAACGTCAACGGCCAGCACGATGGGGCGATCCCGCGTGCGCCGCGACTTGGCGCGTGCCCGCTGCTTGGCGTAACTCTTGCTCCGCGAAAGCCACACCCGCCGCGAGGGCGACCGCGGCTGAAAGCCGTCGCGGGCGATCTGGCGCGCGGCGCGGCGCGTCGTGCCGTGATAGACGATCATAATGGACCTCCTCGCAATCGCGCCCTACTCGGACGCCTGCGGCCAGAATCGCTTGCTCACTTCACAATGTCAAGTCTTTCGTCCGCTTCTCGCGTGCAGCGCACTAAGCAGCGCAATTCGGTGAGCGGATCAGTTGGACAGTTCCTTTGATAGTCCCGCACCTGCTCCAGCCACACAGCCTCCCAGTCGCCGCCCTGATAGCGGTGCAACGTCGCCAAGGCCCCTACGGCTGCGGCTTGGATGGCCCCGGGCTTCTCCGCGCTCCAAACGCCGACCCTGTACGCGCTGCGGATGCCGCCGGCGACCGGGTCCCAAGCGGCCTCTACGTGTTGGCGCAGATAGCGACCTGTCAAGGCGATGAGGCGCGTCTCGCCACGGCGGCCGGCCTCGTCCAACATCGCAGTCAGCGCGGCGAGGGCCGCTGCGCTGTGGACGCAGGTTCCCCAGTGATCGTCAAAGCGGAAGAAGTCGCGGCGGACGGCAAAGAGCAACAGCCCCAAGTCTGGGTGGTAGTGGTAGTTCAAGATGGCGGCTACGGCGCGGGCGGCCGCTATGTGCAGTTCGCGGTCGGCGCGGGTGTGCAAAAGGCGCGTACCCGCGCTCAGCACCTGCGCCCAGTCCCCGAGGCAGCGCGCCCCCTTGGGCGTGGACTCGCCGACGTAATCCGCTGCGTCGCAACGCGCCAGGCTTTGCAGCGCAAGCGTCCGCGCCCGTGCCCAATAGCCACAGGCCGCCAGCCCCTCGGCCAACGCGAGAGAGCCGCGGACCCCAGCCCCGCTGCACTCATCGCTTCTACAGCCCTCGGCCACCTGCTCGGCCAGCATCCGGTAGCGCGGCTGATCTTGCAAATGGGCCAGCGACCACAACAATTGACCGTCCCGCAGCGCACTTTTTCGGCTGCGCTCAAGGCGAAGCAGCGCCTCAACGGACTTGGCGGCCGCCTCGGCGATCCGCACGGCCATGGCTAAAACTGCCCACTGCGGGATTCGTATCGCGTCGGCTTGCCCAAGCTCGGGCCGCCGGCCATGACCCACTCGGCCACGGTGTGCAGCATCTGCTGCGGGCCGACGCGCGGGCGGCCAAATTCCGCGCACAAGCGCCGGCTGTCCCCCAAGAGGGCGTCCGGGGCCTCCGCGCCCGTGAAGCGGGGCGTCTTGCCCATGATTTTCCCTAGCTGTTCGGCTAGCTCGCGCACGGATAAGGCCTCCGGGCCAGTCAGGTTGATGATGTCGGCCGGGCTGTGGCACAGGGGAAAGAAGCGGCACAGATAGGCGTTGGCGTCGCCCTGCCAGATTTGGTTGACGTACCCCATAGTCAGGTCAATCGGCTCTTGCTGCCACACCTTATCGGCGAGATCGCGGATGATGCCGTAGCGCGGCTCGGTGGCGTAAAACAGCCGCGCAATCAGCAAGGGCGTCCCCCGCACCCGCGACGCGTACTGGGCGACCCGCTCTCCGCCCAAGCGCGATTGGGCGTATTCGCCCACTGGCCCCAAAGCCCCGTCTTCGTCTGCCCCCGGCCCCGGGGCCTTGGCATACGCATACACGTTGCCCGAACTCACATAGACGATCCGCGACTGTGCGTAGCGCGCCATCACCGCGCCGGGCAACGCAGTATTCACCGCCCAAGTCGCGTCTTCGTTGCCCGTGGCCCCAAACTTAAACCCGGCGAGCAAGACGACGTTGGGCGCATCGGGTAGCTGCTTCAGTGCCTCGCTGGCGAGCAGGTCGCAGGCAATGGTTTGCACGCCGACGCTGTCCAAGTAGCACCGCTTTTCCGCATCCGCAAAGCGCGCCACCCCCACCACCTGCTGGGCCCCAGCCCGCACCAACAGCTCGGCCAAAGTCGGCCCCATCTTGCCGCTGACCCCCAGCAGCAGGACCGGCCCGTCCAACTGGCGCACGGCCTCCACGACTGCGGGCGTCGGGGTCGTCATGTCGTCTATAAGCGCGGCTTCGCTGACCATATTTACCTCTCTTTCACGCATTGCACACCCTCGGCGGCGAGGCTGAGAACCAAGGTTTGCGCGGCAATCCCCTCTTTGGCCCACGCCTTTTGCATGGCCCCGGCTACCTCCGCACCCCGGTCGCTGACCAGCGCCAATACAGTCGGCCCGGCTCCGCTCAAGGCCGCACCCAACGCCCCGGCCGCTGTGGCCGCGGCCAACACCGCCTCTATCCCTCGGACTAGCGCCGTGCGATAGGGCTGGTGCAACCGATCTTGCATCCCGGTCCGCAGCAGTTTGTAGTCCCCCTGTTGCAGCGCGGCCACCAACAAGCCGACGCGCCCGGCGTTAAATACCGCGTCCCGCCGCGCAACCTGTTCGGGCAGCACGCTCCGCGACTCGGGCGTAGGCAGGGGAAAATCCGGGATGGCCACGACCGCGGCCAAACCCTTTGGCGGCTCGATCCGCGCCCACGCAACCTGATCGCCGTCCAAAGCCGCGACGACGATCCCTCCCAACGCACAGGGCGCGACATTGTCTAGGTGCCCCTCCACGGCCGCGCCCTGCCGCAAGACCTCCTCCCGATCCAGCCCCAGCCCGCACAGCTTGGCTCCGGCAGCCAAGCCGGCGATCAGGGCGGCCGCGCTGCTGCCCAGCCCACTGGCCAGCGGGATTTGGTTGTCGATCGCCAAGCGCAGCCGCCCGGGCGTCTTGCCGGCCCGCGCATAGGCGCGCACCACCCCCTGATACACGGCGTTGCGCTCGTCCAAGGGCACGCTCGCGCTCCCCTCGCCCGTGGCCGCGATCTCCAAGCCCTCGCCCTCGCCTTCTTCCACTGCCAAATCCATGTACAATGCCAACGCCAAGCCCAAGCAGTCAAAGCCCGCTCCGAGATTCGCCGACGTGGCCGGTGTGCGCACCCTCACCTGTTTTACTTTCTCATTCATTGGGGCCTATTTGACTTCGGGCGGGGATGGGGATTAGCCCAGTTTCAACAGGATCGTCACCAGCAAGCCGGTGATGCCGATGCCGATAAGCCAGCGCATCCAGCGGGCCACTTCCTGCCGGAGTGTGGCCATGTCCTCGCGCTGGTGGGTCTCAATGCGCTTGGATAGCTCGGCGACGACGACTTGCAGCGGGTCGGGGTTTAGTTCAGGGGGGGTAGTCATGGGCTGCGGCTCCTCTCCTATTGTTGATAGACAAATTATGTTACCATATGTATAAGATAGTTTCCAGACAAATTTTCCACTGCGATCGCGCATTCTTTTCTTCCGTGCAATATCTCTTCCTCATTGGATGGGCCGCTGTCCTATTCGGGAACCAGCCGGCCAACGCCCAGCCACACATCTACACCATCGGCTTAGTCTTTACCGATCGCGTCGAGCAAGAAGTCCTGCCCGTCCACCTCGCCGAGCAACATCCCCTCTTGATGCGGAAAATCGACCGTGCGCTCCGGGACCTATTTGCCGGCTTGGGCCGCCTGCGCGCCGTGCGCTTGCCGAGCGTCGGCGAGGCCCACGATCCCGTTTATCAAGGGGAAGAATCCGTCGATTACATCGCCCACTTCATTCTCAACAAGGCTTATAAAACATACCACAACAAGGTCATTCACTACGAGGATTTGGGCCTATTCGACGACGGAAGGCCGAGCGAAGACCGTTCTTACGAGGTGATTTCCCTGCCCGCCATCGTCGGCCAACTCGAAGTCAAGCTGGTGGATCCGCGCCGGGGCAAAATTTTCTGGTCCGACTTGCGCGACTCCTCGGCCGTGATACCTTATGACAAACACCTATACCTTTATAATACTTGGAAGTATCCGGGCGCGTCACATCCCGGTTTGACGCGGGCTTTCCTAGCCGACCTTCTCCGCTTGCAAATGGCCGATCCTGCCACAGAACGCGCACTGAACGTTGCCGAGCGTTGGTTCGTCTCCAAGCCCAGTAGCGACCTCGCCGTTGCCCGAGGGCTGTTAAAGGGGCTGGCGGACAATCTAGCGCCCGACCTAGATGCGAATTTGCCGCTAGAGGGGCGCATAGCCGCCCTATTGCCCGAGCAGAAAGGCAAACCCCATGTCCGGCTAAACATGGGTGCTCGGCACGGGCTAACCAAGCGAATGCGGTTCGATGTGTGGCGGCCTAGGCCATCGCAGCAGAAAGTGGGGCAAATAGAGATAGTTGACGTGGATTCCACCACGGCCATCGCTCGGCTGCGAAAACTAGAGAAGGAACTCAAGAAACGCGGGGTTGGCCTACAGCTCCAAGACCGGGTCGTTTCCCCAAAACGCCCTTTGAGAAGATCGTTATGACCGAACATCCGCATCCGCAGCTTGAACGCGAGCAAGGCGGCATCATCGGCATTTTGGAGCAGATGAACGAGCAGCTAACCCGAACCCCTTGACGCCCTATTAGCAGCCCGCCGCGCTAGTAGGGCATTACCACCGAGGAGAAATCCGCAATGAATAAGAAATGGGTCTCCACGCGCTTTGCTTCGCCCACTCAGGACTTCGATCTCAACACGCTGGTCCGCCGCCTGCGCCGTGGCTTTGTCATCGCCCTAGCCTCTGCTGCGGCCCTCCTGCTCATCGTCGTTGCGCTCAACCCCTTTCGAGAGGCCGAGAAGAAGACGCCCCGACCTCTGACGACCAAGTTCATCAAACGCGAGCCGCGGCTGACCAAGCCGCTGGAGTTGCGCAAAATCCCCCAGCCCAAGCGCCAGCTCGCGCGCCGCGAAGTCCAGCTCGCGCAAGCGCGCATGGACCAAGTCCAAGCCACGGCCTCGTTCAACACCCGCAGCCTCATCGCCGGCGTTAGCGGCTCGGGGATTCGCCTGTCCGGGCAATCTGCCTTCAGCCCGACGAGCACCATGACCCTAGAGCCTAAGCTGGCGGCAGCGGCCGTGACCAGCACCCGCACCTCTGAGCACAAAATCGACATGGGGCTAGAGATGCTCGACGTCAACAACATGGACACCGGTCGCTACCGCGCCATTATCGTCCAAGACGCCACGGACAAGCAGGCCATCAAGGGCTTTGTCAAGCTGGCGCAGGTCATGTCCTCGCGGGCACTGGCCGGCGGCACCTCCGGCTACGGTTCGGTCACGCTCCGCATCCAAACCATCGACCGGCTGCGCGACGTGCTCAACGAGTACACCGGCCTCAAGGCCGAATTCCTCGGCTTTATCACGTTCGACGATCCTCGCCTGATGGAAATACCCGTCATCGTCGAGCCCCAAGGTTCCCCCAGCGAGACCGAAATGGACAACTTGGCTCATTACCTGACGTCGGGGGGGTTTATATTCGCGCATATCAGTGGAAAATACGCAGAAGCCCTCGAAAAGTACGGCGGCCTAGTCCGCGGCAAGGACTTCTGGTCCGAGCGCCTGCCGGAGGATCACCCTATCTATACTGCCTTCTTCGACCTGAGTGGGGGCATGCCTTTCGGCTATAGTCCCTCGCTGGGTCAGGGCAAGTCGGGCGTCAGGCCCTGGAACTATCTGCGTGCCTATTACATCAATGGACGGATAGCGAGCATCATGCCCGGCGACGGCGGCTGGGGCTGGGAAAACGATGTCCGCGGCGGGGACTCAACTCGCCAGCTACAAATGGCGGTCAACATCATCATCTACGCCCTGACGCAGGAAGGGTCGATTACCCAACGCCTCATGCAGATGGTCAACTAACCACTGGTACTAGTGGGTTGACCGGTCGGCGCACCTTAAACGCACACCGTGCTTTTCTATACGCACGGTGTGCGTTTTTATGCGTTCCGCTTGGTACACGACAGTAGGGCCTTACCCTCGGATCGAGGGCATCTTGCCCTCGTCGAGGGCGGGACGCCCTCGATCCCGGACGCATCGCCCATCAACGACAAGTTATTGGTGTCGTGTAGTTAGGCGTTCCGCTATCTTGACATGGCAATTTGAACATGGTACGATGAGAGTACCGCTTGAGAAGGAGCTTACCCACGATTGAACCCGCGTCCTCCCAGCCTCAGACCGCCTCGCTCCCCTGCGAACCGAAAGCATAGGGGCACCTACCCATGTTCAAGCTCGCCCTAGCAAGCCTCTGCGCCGGCCTATTGAGCTGCGCCGCACAACAGGCCGAGTACTACATCGACCAACTCGCCGATCCGCGAAGTCGAGTCCGCCGCGACGCCAGCCACGCCTTGGTACAACTAGGCGACGCGGCCATTGAGCCTTTGCTGAACCGCGCGGCCACCGGCAGCGATACCCTGCGCTTTATTGCCGCCCAAATCCTCGGCCAAATCGGCGACCGGCGCGCCACCCCTTTCCTCAAAGCACTCCTCCGCGACGAAAACCTCCACGTCCGCGAAAAGGCCGTCCGCGCCCTCGGCCAGCTCGACGATCTTCACCTCCACGCCCCCTTAGCCAGCGTCCTCTCCGGCGACCCAGTTCCAGACGTGCGCGGCGCGGCCGCTTGGAGCTTGGGCAACCTCCGCGACACCACGGCCGTGCCCTCTTTGGTGCGCGCCTTGGCCGACACCGTTCCCTCAGTGCGCCGACAGGCCCTTGCCGCGCTTCAGTTTCTGTGGACGCCGGCGGCCGAAGCAGCAGCCCTCGACGCGCTCCGCGACCGCGACGACAACGTGCGCTACATCGCCGCGCAACTGTTGGGGCACCACCGGACGCACCGCGCCCTCGACGCGCTGTGCCTCGCCTTGGCCGACGACAATATCTGGGTCCGCACGGAGAGTGCCCGCACCTTGGGCCGCATCGGCGACACCACGGCCGTGGGGCCCCTAGAGCGCCTGTTCGCCGAGCGCGAAGGCCCGGACCACGAGGCCGCAAAAGAGGCATTGCAACTGCTCACGGGCCTGAACTACGCGGTCGCCCCCTAATTTGCGCGTCTTTCCGCTGTTTTTCGCCGCGCTTCTATGCGCCCCCCCCCTGCGCGCCCAGCCCCAATTTAGCGACCAAACCGCGGCCGCTGGCATCACCTACCGCAATGTATTCGGCGGGAAAGAGAAGCACTACATCCTAGAGTCTCACGGCAGCGGCGCGGCCTTCTTCGACCACGACTCCGACGGCGACCTCGACCTCTACATAGTCAACGGGGCCACCTTTGCCACGTACCGCGACCGCTCGGGGCCGGGCAACGCGCTCTACCGCAATCGCGGCGACCGGACTTTTGTGGAGATCACGCGAGAAGCCGGGGTCGGCGACGCCGGCTGGGGCAGTGGCGTGGCCGTGGGCGACATCGACAACGACGGCCGCCCAGACCTCTATGCGACCAACTACGGAGCCAATGTGCTCTACCACAACCGCGGCGGCGACCGCTTTGCCGATGCGACCCGAGAAGCGGGCGTTGGCGGCGATCAATACAGCGCCAGTGCGGCCTTCTTCGACTACGATCGCGACGGCGACCTCGATCTCTACGTGGCCAACTACGTGGTCTTCGACGCCGAGCGCCTACCGCCCGAGCCCCAGCTCTGCACCTTTTTCGGCGGCCTCCGCGTCTATTGCGGTCCCAAAGGCTTAGTCGGCGCACCGGATGTGCTCTACCGCAACGAGGGCGACGGCGCGTTTACCGACGTCACCCAAGCGTCGGGCGTGGCGGCCGCCAATCGCTACTACGGCTTGGGCGTGGTGCCAGCCGATTACGATTCCGATGGCGACAGCGACCTCTTCGTGGCCAACGACGAGACCCCCAACGTGCTCTTCCAAAACGAGGGCGACGGCACCTTCCAAGACGTCGCCCTCATCGCCGGCGTGGCGTACAACGGCGATGGCGATGTCGAAGCCGGCATGGGCGCGGACTTTGGCGACTACGATCGAGACGGCGACCCAGATCTGTACGTGACCCACTTTTTTACCGAGACGAACACGCTCTACCGCAACGAAGGCGGCGCGCGTTTCTCCGACGTCACGACCACGGCCGGCCTCGCCGCGCCCACAGTAGAGCTGTTGGGGTGGGGAACGCGCTTTTTCGACTACGACAACGACGGTCGCCTCGACCTCTTCGTGGCCAACGGCCATGTATATCCGCAGGTCGACCAAGCCACAACCGGCACCACCTACCGCCAGCCCAATCAGCTCTTCCGCAACGGGGGCGACGGCCGCTTTGCCTTGGCGTCAGCCGGCCCCGGGTTGGCCAAAGTCAGCCGCGGCACCAGCTTTGGCGACTACGACGACGACGGCGATATCGACCTCTTCGTGGTCGAGCTCGACGACGCGCCGACTCTGTTGCGCAACGATGGGGGGAATGCGGGAAACTATCTCGTGGTGCAGGTCTTTGGTCGCGAGGACAACCGCGATGGGGTCGGCACGCGCATCGGCCTGCAAGCGGCCGGCCAGCGCCAGTGGCGCACGGTCAACGGCGCGGGCAGCTACCTCTCGCACAGCGACTTGCGCGTCCATTTTGGATTGGGCGCGGCGCAGGCCAGCGACCGCGTCGAAATCACCTATCCCAACGGCAGCACCTACGCGGTCGAGAACGTGCCCGCCAACAAGCTCTTAGTCGTCCGCCAAGGGCAGGGGCACGCCCTCCTCGAACTAGGTGCGAATCCTTTTTAATGAATAGCCATTCAGGCGTTGGTGCTCCTTGCGCGTCTAGCAAAGTAGGGCATAACGATCGTTATGCCCTACCGTCCTGCTACTTCACGTTTCAGCGGCCCTCAACGTCGAAGCCGGCTTGTCCGGCCAAGCGCGGCTGACACCCGACCGGCGGCCGCAAGCCGCAGACGCTGCATAAGAGCCTGCCCCTGCCAAGGCAGGGGATGCGGAACATCCATTTGTGTTCGTCGATCACCCGCTGGGCTTCTCAGCGGAATCGTCCACAGACATGAAACACCCCTACTACAAGAATGAAGGTTTTCATTATCGCTGGACCGTAACGCCTTTTGCTTCGAGGGCGGGGATGTGTGTGTTGATTGACTCGTCACTGAGGGTGGTAACGCCAGTCAGAAACAGAAAGTCCAAGTTGGTCAGGCTGAGCAACGGACTCACATCCGTAATAGACGTGTTACTCAGATTCAGCTCTTGCAAGTTGGTCAGGCTCGTCAACGAAGCCACCCCCGCATCCGTAATGGACGTGCCACTCAGACCCAGATCTGTCAACTTGGTCAGGCTCGTCAACGAAGCCACCCCCGCATCCGTAATGGACGTGCCACTCAGAAGCAGAAATGTCAGGTTGGTCAGGCTCGCCAACGGACTCACATCCGTAATGGACGTGTTACCCAGCTGCAGCGTGCCCAAGTTGGTCAGGCTCGCCAACGGACTCACATTCGTAATGGACGTGTTGTTACTCAGACGCAGCGTGCTCAAGTTGGTCAGGCTCGCCAACGGACTCACATCCGCAATCTGGTTGTCCTCCAGGTCCAGCCAAGTCAGCGCCGTCGCGTGTTCGAGGCCGGCCAAGCTCTGAATACTTGCAGCTACTGCTTCAAGCCGCGTTAGGGACGCCAGATCCTCGGGTGTAAGTTCGCCTGTCGGTTTACTCAGCGCCTGCCGCACCGCACCCTCTAAGTTGGCGTCGGCGAACGAGACTCCCGGGTCCGGAGGTGGATCCGGTGGCGGAGGTGGATCCGGTGGCGGAGGTGGATCCGGAGTCGAGGGTGGATCCGGAGCCGAGGGTGGAGTCGGGGCCGGGGCTGCTGCCGGGGCCGGTGGTTGCGGGTTCGGCAGGACGACGGAGACCTTGACGTCCCCTTCTATCAAGGTAGGCACCTGTGCGGCGAGGTCCGGTTGGCGAATGGGATTGTCCACCAAGCCCAACCAGTCGAGCCGGGTCAGGCCGTCCAACGGACGCACGTCCGCCACCGCGTTGTGCCCCAAGTCCAGCGAGGTCAGCTTCGTCAACCCTGCCAACGCACTCACCGCTTCAATCGCGTTGCCCCACAGGTTCAGGTAGGTCAGCTTCGTCAACCCTGCCAACGCACTCACGTCCGCCACTTCGTTGCCCCACAGACTCAGCCATTTCAAATTGGTCAACCCCGCCAACGCACCCACATCCGCCACCTGATTGTGCCCTAAGTTCAGGTGGGTCAACTGGGTCAACCCTGCCAACGGACTCAAATCCACAATCTGGTTGCCCCACAGGTTCAGCGTGTCCAGCGCCGTCGCGTGTTCGAGGCCGGCCAAGCTCTCAATGCCTGAGACGTCTTGCTGTTCTACGTCGAGCTTCGTCAGGGACGCCAGATCGTCGGCGGTCAGCGGGCCTTCGGGCTTGTTCAGCGTCCGCCGCACCGCAAGCTCCAAATTGGCGTCGGCAAACGAGCCGATGGCGGGTGCGGGGCTGTCGGTTGCAGCGTCCGACGGCGTACTATCGGCCTCGGCCTGCCCGAGGGCTTTGCCCGCTGGCTCCGGCGCGACCGGCGGATCGGAACAGGCCATCCAAGTAACCACTACGCCTAAAACGACGACACCGAGGGCGTTTATTCGCTTCCATAAAGGCATTGTTTGCCTCCTTTTACGAAATAAAGGGGTGGATAGAAAGGAACAGGAACCGGCCGCCATGGCAGACGACGGCCACGACGTACAGACGAAGGCCGCACGGGCAACATGCGGCGAGGGGTGGGACGGATCGCCAAACGGCCGCTTGGGATCCGTCGCCAGTGCTTGAGCAGTAGAGAATCTAGCGCTTTAGTGCTTGAGCAGAATTTCGAGGGGGGGGGGGGGGTAAATCATTGTTTTTTAATGACTTACGTAACATTTTTAGCAGGTCGAAAATCGGTGGTGTATTCGGTGCGCCACGCGCTGTAAAAGACAAACACAACATCTCACGGCCTTGTATTCTATGGTCGCTACGTGAACAAAGCAAGGGATATTTGAAGTTGCAGTCCCCGGATAAAGAGACAGAACGTCCCCAAAAAATTAAAGGGACCCACGACCCCTTATTCGGTAGTGGATTACACGGGCGGCGGGGACGGACCGGCGGGGGGCGCGTCGGACCAAGCCAACAGACCCCGACCCACCGACCCGCCCAGCCGCCGCAAGAGGGGTGTCAATTGAGCCCATTCCTTTTACCGATATGAACCATCCATTCTGATGGTACGCACGGTGCGTAACGTCAGTTATTAACCCGCGCGGTGTGCGGCCCGCACCCGCTCGATTTCGGCGAGCCGCTCCTGCGCAGCCGAGAATTCGGGATGGAGCTTGAGGAGCTTTTCAAAGACCGCGGCCGCCTTGTTGACGTACCCGAACTCTAGGTGGAGTAGCCCCAAGTTGTAGGTGGCCTCTGGGGAGCGCGGCGATCGGCTTGCGGCCCGTTTGAGGCTGGCTAGCCGGCCCTCGTATTCCTTGAGCTTGGCAAAGACCTGCATTAGCTCGCGGCCCTCGGCACTGCGGCCCTGCTTGAGGTAGAGCTGGGCCAAGCTGTAGTGGGCACCCGCGTGGCCGGGATCGCGCTTTATGGCCTCCAAATAGTAAGTGGCCGCCTGTTCCTCGTGCCCTAACTTGGCCGTCACCGCGCCCAAGCGGTAATAGGAATCGGCGTGGGCCGCGTCCTCGAGCAAGCTCTGGTGAAAGTAACTCCGCGCCGCTTCGAGCTTGCCTTCTTGCTCGCTGATAACGCCGAGGTCGTAAAACGCATTGGCCGTCTCGACGCCGAGTTCCACGGCTCGCCGATAGGCCGCCCTAGCTTCTGCGTATTGGCTCAAGGCCATGTAGCTCTCGCCCAATTGCGCGTACACTCGCCCTTCGTCCGGGTGGTCAGCGAGGGCGCGCTGGTACTCGGCAATGGCTTCGCCCGGGCGGTGCTGCAAGTGATAGACCCGCCCCAAATTGGCCCGGGCTTGCAGGAAGGTCGGCAGCAAGCGCACGGCTTCCTCGTACTGAGCCGCGGCCTCTGCGTAGAGGCCCTGTTGCTGGTAGAGATAGCCGAGATTGTAGTAGATCGCCCCAAAGTCGGGCCGGAGCGCGAGCGCCTGCTTATAGCTTTCCTCTGCTGCTAAAAAGCGGCCCAATCCGTCGAGCGCAACGGCGAGGCCGATCCGCGCCTCAAAGTGCTCGGGGGCCAACTCCAGTGCCTGTTCAAAGTGGGGGATCGCCGCGTCAAAGCGCTCTACAGCGGCATGCGTCACGCCTAGATTGCTATGGGCTTGGGCGAGGTCTGGGTCCAGCTCAATGGCCTGCTGATAGTAGCGGGCCGCTTCGTCCATCTGGCTTTGGGCGCGCAAGCGGTCGCCTTGCGCGACGGCTTTTTGCGCGGCATTGGCCCGGTACTGCGAGTACCAGTACGAGCCGCCCAAGCCGAGGGCCAGCACCAGCGCGACAGCTCCTATATACAAGAAGCGACGGCGCGGCACTTGCTCGCGGTTCTTTTTTTTGCGGGCCATCCGTGCGTTGCGTTTACTAGTCGGGGGAATACTTGGGCATGGGATCAGGTGCGCCGAGCGCGTCTAGCGCACCATTGCGAATGTATAGGCGGTCGCCTCAAATCCTGTACATCCCACAGGTCCTACTGCCGGACGACCTCTAGCGCGGTCATGATCTGATCTTGGCCCCAAGTTCCTCCGAGCCGGAGCGAACTCGTCGCGATGGAGCCGGTGATGGTGTCTTCTTCTTTGGCGAAGGCATAGACCGTCTTGGCATTGAGGTAGCGCAGCTCCAAGGTAATCTGGTCGGGATCGTCTGGCTGGATAATGTCGATTGCCTGGATGAAATCGTTGCGGCCCTCGCCATAAACCAACCTCGCAGACACGGTGACTTTCTTAGGGGAAATCCGCACAATGCTCATTGAAACCGGGCGGTCTTGCCCGCTGACGCCATTGGATAGGGCGAAATCCCCGGTGCCCTCGTATTCGCCGATCCAAGCATCGGCGTGATCGGACGTCGGCTGAACGGCTTCCTCCGAACCGCAGCTCAGGGTGGTCAACAGGCCCGCGAGGGCCAACCAAGTCCATTGCTTCATCGCACGTACCTCCGCAGAGTTTTTATTCGGCAAAAGTATAGGGCACAACTCAGCGCGCATCAACCGCCTCGCGCCGCCGCCACTCGCCAATTCTGCCCTCAGTTCGTACACTATGCGTACTAAAATGTATCCACTGCCAAAGACGCCAACGCGCCTAGGTATCGCGCTCGCCGCTTTCTTGGGCTGCGCCTCTGAGCCGCCCCTTCCCGCGCAGAGCGCGCAGCACTACGAACAGGCCCGCCAACACCTAGCGGCCGGCCGTTTGGACACGGCCGCCCACGTGCTCGAAGCACTCGTCCAGCGCGATACCCTGCACTACGAGGCCGCGCTCGCGCTCGGGGAAATCTACTTGCGGCAAAGGCGCTACCAACAAGCCTTGTCTCCGCTCGCCCGGGCACAAAGGCTCGCGCCCGAGCGCATCGAGGCCCGGCTGCAGTTGGCCCAAACCCTGAATAAACTCGGGCGTCAAGCCGAGGCCCGCGCCCTTTTTGACGCCCTCGTGGCGGCCTTTCCCGGCAACGCGGTCGCCTGCATGGCCTACGCCGACCTCCTGATGACGCAAGACCAACCCGACGCCGCAGGGGCCCTCGCCCAGTACGAAGCCATCCTCGCGGTCGATCCCCGGCACTACCGAGCGCGCTCCGGCAAGGCCGCCTCGCTTTTGCGCTTGGGCGATTTTGCCGGCGCAGCCGCCCGCCTCGACAGCTTGCTCGCCGAGCGGCCGACCGACGTATATCTATCCTTCCTATTGGGCGCGGCCCACCACCACTTGCGCCAGTATCCCGCGGCCGTCGCCGCGTACAAGCGCGCCATTGACGTCCTGCCCCCGGCCTCGCCGCAGCGCACGGTGCGCCAGTGGAACCTGCGGCTGGCCTATATCGAGGCGTATGGCACCTACCCGGGCGACCTCGAACCGGCCTATCAGATCGGCTTGGCCCCACTGGCCGAGCCATCGCCAGTGCGCTTCACCGATGTGGCCGCAGCAGCCGGCGTTGGCAAGCGCGATCGGGGGCGCGGCGTGGCGTGGCTCGACTACGACAGCGACGGCGACCCGGACCTCTTCGCCGCCGGCATCCAAGCCCCGCACGCGCTCTATCGCAACGACGGCGACGGCCGCTTTGCCGATGTATCTGCCGCCGCCGACCTCGCAGACCCGCGCGGCGGCTGGGCGGCCATTGCCGCAGACTACGATGGCGACGGCCACCCAGACCTCTTTGCCACCCGCGAGGCTTGGGAGGGGCTCGCGCCCAACTCGCTCTACCGCAATCAGGGCGATGGAACCTTTCGCGAGGCCGCACCCCAAGCCGGCGTCGCCGGCACCGACGACAGCTTCATGGCCGTCTGGACCGACTACGACAACGACGGCCTGCCAGATCTGTACGTGGCCTCGGGCATCACCGGCAGCGGGCGGCCCAACCGCCTCTACCACAACCAAGGGGACGGCACCTTTGCCGACCGCGGCGCACAGGCTGGCGTGGCCTACCGCGGCAAAACCCTCGGCGTGACCTGTGGCGACTACGACGGCGACGGCGACAGCGACCTCTACGCCATTGACGTGGCCGCCCCCAATCGCCTCTACCGCAACGACGGGCACCACTTCAGCGACGTCACGGCCGCGGCCGGCGTGGCCAAACCGAGCGAGGGCAGCTACGTGGGATTTTTCATCGACGGCGACGGCGATGGGGACGGCGATCTCTTCGTCTCGGCCATGAACTTCTACGAAGACATCGTGCAGTCGCAGGTCACCGGATTGGCCTTGCGGCCGACCCGCGCCTATCTGTACCGCAACGACGGGGCCACCTTCCGCGACATTGCCCCCCAGCAGGGGCTGGCCCGCTCCTTTGGCTCAATGGGCGCGGGCTATGGCGACGTGGATTACGACGGTCTAATCGACATCTACCTGACCAACGGCGGCCCCTTAATGGCGCGCTTTGAACCCAACACCCTGTTCCACAACCGCGGCGACCGCTTCGCCGACATCACGGCCGCGGCCGGCGTTGGCAACCCGGGCAAGGGGCACGGCGTGGGTTTTGCCGACTACGACCTCGACGGCGATCTCGACCTCTATACCGCGGTCGGCGGCCACTACCCGGGCGACTTGTGGGCCAACAGCTTGTACCGCAACGAGGGCCACCACAACCACTTCCTCGGCGTGGATTTAGGGCCGCGGGCCATTGGTGCGCGGTTGCGCCTGCGCGCCCAAGACTTGCTCGGGGTCGTGGAAATCAGCAGCGGTCCGGGGTTTGGGTCGTCCAACAGCTTGTCCCCGGCCCTCGGCTTGGGAGCGCGCACCCGCGTCGATACCCTCGAAATCCGCTGGCCCACCGGCGCACAGCACGTGTACGCGGATCTAGAAATCGACCGCTTCCACCGCTTTGCCGAGCAGCCCTGAATGGCGCGGCCCCTGCTCTGCGCGGCATTCGCGCTCGCCTCCTGCGCCTCCGAGCCAACGCCGGCACCGGATGCAGCCGAGCACCGCGCCCTTGCCCGCGCTCACTTTGCGGCGACCCGCTTTGAAGAAGCGGCCGCAGCCGCCCGCGCCGGGCTAGCCCTCGACTCAACGGACGCAGACCTCCACAATGTGCTGGCCTCGTCCCACGCGGCTCAGGGCCGCTACGCGCTGGCCATAGAATCCCTCGAAACAACCGTCCGCCTCAAGCCCGATTACGCCATGGGCTTTGTCAACCTCGGCGGGATCTACACCAAGTTAGGTCAGTACGATCGCGCCGATACCTATCTCCAGCGCGCCGTCCAGCTCAACCCGGACAACTCGCCGGTGCGCCGGCGCTTGGGCGAGCTGTACTTGGCCACGGGTCGCTACGCCGAGGCCACCCGCGAACTGCTCGAAGCCCTGCGCCTCTTTCCCAACGACGCCACGCTCTACTACTACCTCGGCCAAAGCCTTGCGGCCGAGGATCGACAGGCCGATGCCTTGGAGGCCTTGCAGCGCGCCACCTTGCTCGACATCGGCTTTGCCGACGCCTTCTATCGCCTCGCCACCCTCGCCCGCAAGGCCGGCCGCGACACCTTGGCGCAGCAGGCCCTAACGAGCTTTGAACACCTACAAGCGCTCGGCGGCAAAGAGGTCAAGCGGCTGCGCGCCGCCATCCTCAACGCACCCGAAGAAGCCGCCCATCACTACAACCTCGGCCTGTTCTTCGTCCGGCACGGGTACTTTGCCCAAGCCGAGAACAAATTCGATCGGGCCGTCGCCCTGCGCCCCGGAGACCTCGTCCTGCTCAACCGCCTCGCTGGCGACCTCCTGAAGCTGCAACAGCCCGAAGCCGCGCTCCGCTACGTACAGGCTGCCCTCGATCAAGACCCGGGGTATTTTCCCGCCTTGCTCAAGGCCGGCCACATCGCCGGCCAACTCGGCCGCTACGACGAGGCCGTTGCCTACTGCCGCCGAGCGGTGGCAGTTCGTCCAGACGACGCCGAGGGCTGGTATCTCCTCGGCTTGGGCCTGTTCAGCAAGGGGGAACGCGCCGCGGCCGAACAGGCCTTGCAGCGCAGTCTAGCACTGAGCGCGGACGCTGAGACGCTGCACGCTAAGGCCCAGCAACTTCTCAACACCCTGCAACAAACGCCGTGACCGCGCTGCTTTCGCTCCTTTTTCCCCTCGCCCTCCATCTCGCTTGTAGCGGGCCAGACCCCCGCGCCGAGGATTGGTCCCAACACTATCAAGCCGGGCGCACCGCCCTCGGCCAAAGCCGCTTCGCCGAGGCCGAACAAGCCCTATCCCACGCTCTGACGCTAGCCGAAGCGTTTGCCCCCGACGACCCGCGCTACGGCCGCACCGCCCACCAACTCGCCCAGCTCCACGTGGTGCGCGGCGAACTCGCGCGGGCCGAAAGCCTCTACCAGCACTTGCGCGAGCGGCAAGCGGCCCTCCCAGACGATCATCCCGACAAGATGTTGACCCTCGACAAACTGGGCGACACCTACCGACTCCAGCAACGGCCGGCCGCGGCTGCCGCGCTCTACGGCCGCGTCCTCGCCTTTGAGCAGGCGCACCGCGGGGATGAGGAAGTTGCGGCGACCATGCAGAAGTTATCCGACCTCTACCGAGCACAAGGCGACCGCGCCGCGGCCGATTCCCTCGCGCAACGCGCCCAAGCCCTAACCCTCCGCGCCCGCGCCCATGCCCTGTTCCTCCAAGGCCACTACCAACGGGCCGCGCCCCTGTATCACAGCGCACTGTCCCTGCAAGCGGGCGATCATCCCGACATGGCCCGCACTTGTTACTACCTAGGCCGCCTGTACGACGCACAGGATCGCTACCGGCAGGCCGAGCACTTCTACCGGCGCGCCCTCGCCGCGTCTCCCGCCAGCGATCCCGACCAAGTCGGCGCAGCACTCGCCGACCTGCTCGCCCGCAAGGCCACCCATCCCTAACGCCCACAGGAGTCGCATTTATGAACCGCCCCCCCACAGCATTCAAACGCATTGCCGCCGCCGACCTCAGAGCCTTTGGCACGGCCTGCCTCCGCGCCGCGGGCATGTCCGCCGCACACGCCGCCCAGTTGGCCGACCTGCTGACCAATTCGGACTTGCGCGGTGTGCGCTCGCACGGCACCCGCGCCCTGTACGGGTATTGCTGCACACTCCGCGACAAAAAGGCCAATCCCGACCCAGACATCCGCGTCCTGCGCGAAAGCGACACCCACGTCTTTGTCGATGGCGATGGCAGCCTCGGTACGCGCCGACCATGCTGGCCACAGAACGCGCCATCGCCAAGGCCAAGGAAAAGGGCCTCGCCGTCGGCGCGGCCTGCCACATCGGGCACTACGGCTCGGCCGGGCACTACGTGCGCCGCGCCATGGCGGAAAACTGCGTGGGCTTCTCAGTGCAAGCGTCCTATCCCCAGTACTACCCCAGCAACGACGGCAAGCGCGCCGCCCACTACGGCAACCCGCCCTTGTGCTTTGGCCTGCCCGGGCAAGACGGGCCACCAGTGGTGCTCGACGTGGCCACCTGCATCCTCGCCGACTACCAGCACGGCGAGCCGATCGAAGCCATTGAAGAGCTAATCCCGGCGGCCTTCTTCAAGTCCATGGGCTACACCGCAGTCGCCACCCTGCTCGGCGGAGCTTTTGTCGGTCAAGGAGATGACCGCGCCGGCGAGGTTGCCGCGCAATGGCCGGCCGCGCGCATGGGCAGCTTAATCCTCGTCCTCGACTTGGGCCTCTTCGCGCCCGCTCCGCAAGTGCGCCACGGCGTCGATGAGCTGGTGCGTCTAGCGAGCAAGCAGATGATTCCGCTGCGCGGGTACCGCGAAGTCACCCTGCCCGGCACGCCCGAACACCGCAACGAGGAAGCGTACGCACGCGATGGCGTACCCGTCGGCTTAGAGGATGCTGAGCGCCTAGCCGAGTGCGGCCGGGCCTTTGGCGTCGCGCCCCCGTGGCTGGACTAAGGCCGCGCCGGTTTCTACCTTAACGAACCGCAAAAAGGAGATTTCCATGAGCCTGACGCCCGCGCGCCACGCCCAGCTCAAGCGCTATGCCATCCAGCTGCGCCGCCTCGTCGTCGAGTCGGTACACCGCGCTGGGGCCGGCCACTTGGGCGGCCCCATGTCCGCAGCCGAGTTGCTCATCGCCCTGTACTTCGCCGAACTGAACATCGACCCGGCCCGGCCCCGCGACGAAGGCCGCGATCGCTTCATCCTGTCCAAGGGGCACTCCTCGATCGGCCTGTACGCGGCCTTGGCCCTGCGCGGCTATTTGCCCATTGAGGAGCTCGCCACCTTTGACGCCATTGACTCTCGCCTACAGGGGCACCCGGACATGAGCGTTCTCCCCGGCCTCGACATGTCCACTGGCTCGCTGGGCCAGGGCCTGTCGCCCGGCCTCGGCATGGCCCTCGCCGCCCGTTTGAAGGGGCAGGACTTTCGCACTTGGGTGATGATCGGCGATGGCGACTCGCAGGAGGGGCAGATCTGGGAGGCGGCCTTTGTCGCGGCGCGCTACGGGCTCGACAATCTCACCGCCATCCTCGACTGGAACGGCCTCCAGCAATACGGCTGGGCCACTGAAAAGGGCTACGGCGCGCTCGACCGCTTGGCAGCGCAGGAAAATCCACTCAGCCGCTGGCGCGCCTTTGGCTGGAACGCCATCGAGACCGATGGACACGACTTCCCCGCCATTTTCGCGGCCTTTGCCTCAGCCAAAGCGCACCGCGGCCAACCCACCATCATCGTCGCCCGCACGGTCAAGGGCAAGGGGATCTCCTACATGGAAAACGACTTCAACTGGCACTCCAAACCAGTGACCGACCAAGACCTCAAACAAGCGCAAATCGAGCTCGCCGCGCAGGAGGCTGCCCTGTGAACCTGTCCACCACCGGCGAGATGCTGGCCCAGCGCGACGCTTTTGGCGACGCGCTCATCGAGCTCATCGACCGCGACCCGCGCGTGTACGTGCTCGACGGCGACTTGGCCAACTCGACCAAGGCCGACAAAGTCTCCCGCGAGCGGCCCGACCGCTTCCTCGAAATGGGCATTGCCGAGCAAAACATGATGGGCGTTGCCGCCGGCATGGCCACCTGCGGGCTCGTGCCGTGGCTGAGCAGCTTCGCCTGCTTCCTCGTCAACCGCGACCTCGATCAGCTCCGCGTCGTCGTGGCCCAGCCCAACCTGCCGGTCAAGCTCTGCGGCGCCTACTCGGGCCTGTTGACCGGCAAAACCGGCAAAACCCATCAAGAAGTCGCCGACATCTCGGTCATGCGGGCCATGCCGAATATGACCGTTTTGGCCCCGGCCGACGCCGTAGAGGTCCGCGCCTGTATGCTGGCGGCCAACGACCTGCCCGGCCCGGTGTACGTGCGCATGACGCGCGACCCGGAGCCGGTCATCTTTCCGGCCGACTACGAGTTTGCGCTGGGCCGCGCCTTTGTCGTGCGCGAGGGCGCGGACGTCGCCCTCATATCCACCGGGGCCCAAACCCCGCGCTGCCTCGCCGCGGCCGACGAATTGGCGCACGACGGGATCTCGGCGCTCGTCCTGCACGTGCCCACCCTCAAGCCGCTCGACGCAGACGCCATTGTCGCCGCGGCCGCGCAGACCGGCCGCGTAGTAACGGCCGAAGACCACACGATCATCGGCGGCTTGGGCGGCGCAGTCGCCGAAGTGCTGGGCGAGCGACGTCCCACGCCCATGCAGCGCGTCGGCATCCGCGACGTATTCGGCGAATCCGCACCCAACGAGGATCTGCTGCAAAAATACGGCCTGACCCCCGGGCACGTCGCCCAAGCGGCGCGGGCGCTGCTCTCTTGACCGTCGCATCCAAATATCCGTAATTACATGAGACTCATTTACCGCAACCGATAACCACGAGCTGCTGATGACGCGACATACTGGGTTTACTTCAGGGTGTTTGTTCGCCAGCACAAGCTCATGCGATTCACTAGAGTGCATCATCTCAGATGCACTCTTTTTCTTTGGCCGATGCCACGGGAAACGAGAGGCCGTATGAAAGAGGGTTTGCTGCAACTGTTGAAGCTCCAAGAAGTCGATAAAAAGCTCTTCGCGCTCAAAGAGGCGAAAAAAAAATATCCCGCTGAAATCGACCTGTGCCGCAGGACGATAGCAGAAGCGCGGTCCGCCTTGACCGAGCTAGAGGCCGAGATCGCGGAGTTGGAAAAGCAGCAGCGGCATTGCGCACGCGAGATCGAAAGCGGCCAGGCCACCCTGCGCGAGCGCGAAGGGCGCTTTGCCGTGGTGACCACCAACAAGGAGTACGATTCTCTCCAGCTCGAGATCGAGATTTGCAAAAAGGCCATTGCCGAGCACGAGGATCAGTTGCTCAAAGCCATTGAGGGCCTAGAGAAAAAGCAGGAGCAGATCGCCGAAGAACGAGGCACTTTTGAGGAGGTCCGCGAGGTTGAGCAAGAGCGCATCAACGAGCTCGAAGGCCAACTCGGCACCACGCAGGAGCAAATCGCCGAAGTCGCAACGAGTCGGCAGGTGGTTGCCAAAGGCATTGCGGACATCGACGCCCAACTGCTGCGTACGTACGATCGCAAGAAGGGGCGGCGCGGGATTCGCGTCGCGGCCGTGCGCAAGGAGGCTTGCGGCGCTTGCTACCACCAGATGCCCGCCCAAGTCCGCAACGAGGTCCGCATCGGCGACCGCGTCATCTACTGCGAAAGCTGCGGCACCATCATGGTCTGGGACGAGCAGTCGGTTTGACTTTGGGAGGAGTAAGTCGGGCGGGCGCGCCAGCGGTCCCTAGCGGCCGCTGGTGAGGAAAGTCCGAGCTCCACAGGACAGGATGCTGGGTAACGCCCAGGGGGGGCGACCCCACAGACAGTGCCACAGAAAACACACCGCCCAGTTTGCTGGGTAAGGTTGAAAAGGCGAGGTAAGAGCTCACCGCACCTGTGGCGACGCAGGTGGCAGGGTAAACCTCATTCGGAGCAAGGCTAAGTAGGGGAAAAGAGGTGGTCCGCCTCGCTATATTCCCGGGTAAGCCGCACCGAGGCGGTCGGGCAACCGCCGCCCCAGATGAATGCCCGCACAGCGCGCTTTGGGCGCGTAGACAGAACTCGGCTTATAGACTCACTCCTCCCACACCCGGGGCCCAGCGGCTCCGGGTGATTTTTCTTTCTTTGGAGAGCTACATGTTCCCTCTGATCGCCGCGCTGGTGTTGATTGCCGCGCCGCTTTCGCCCCAGCAGCCCGAGCACTATGCAATTGAGCCGCTCGCCTCGCCGCTAGCCGAAGGCTATATCGACTGGACGCAACACGCGCTCTTTGCCTATGGCGACGGCACTGCGCCCGCGGCGATCTCCGACCCGGTGCAGCAACGGCTCCACGGGTTGCGCAATGCCCGGGACGCGGCGTTCCGCAACATGCGCGAACTAATCGGTCGGGTACGCCTCAACGCCGATACCCAACTGCAAGACGCTGGATTCGAGCGCGATTTTCAAGAACTCGCCCGCGTGGCCATTGGCTCGCAAAGCGAGGACCAAGGGCACTACCGCATCGCCGTGCGGCTGCTTCTGCTGGGCGATTTCGCGGCGGCGGTGCTGCCCCAAGTTGAGCCTATAGACCCAAGAACACACGACCTGAGCCCCTTCGACAACTCCCCCGCACCACCAGCCATCCCCGATTCGCTTGAGCTGCCAAGCGTCGCCGATTCCCTCGCGCCGCCAGCCACCGCCGATTCCCCCGCACCACCAGCCACCCCCGATTCGCTAACGACGCCAGCTATCACTGACTCCCTCGCGGCAGACGAACTCGTGTTTTTCGTGCCCGAGGCCCCCTACACCGGCCTGCTCATCGACGTTCGCGGACTCGGGCTGCAACCGAGCATAGCACCGCGCGTGCTCAGTACAGAAGGGTACGCGATTCACGGCGCGGCCACCGTGGAGCGCAGCCTCGCCACGGCCTACGGAGTCGTCGGCTACGACGACGACATCGACCGAGCCTACAAAAGCGAACGGCTCGGCGGGAAGGAGGCCAACCCTTTCGTCGTCCGGGCCACGGGCACGGCCGGCCGCTACTCGGGCGACGCCATCCTCGACAACTTCGATGCCGCACAGGTGTTACAGGCCGACGAGGTCGGCGACTTTTTGCGCCAAGGCCGGGTGACCTTCCTCCTCGGCCCCGCGCCAGCAGCCTTTGATTCCACCTATACCGATTCTATTTTCATATTAGAAGGAATGAAAGATGAGTTTGAGCTTTACCGAGAAATGGAACCAAGCGACGCGTCGGAATAACTCGCTGGTCTGCGTCGGGCTAGATACCGATCCCGTGCAGTTACCCGCCAGCGTCCGCGCCAAAGCCGATCCCGTTCTCTACTTCAACCAGCAAATCATCGACGCCACCTGCGACCTCATCTGCTGTTACAAGCCCAATTTCGCTTTCTACAGCGCCCTCGGCGCGGGCGGTTTTGCCACGCTCAAACGCACCCTCGACCACATCCCCGCCGACATCCCGGTGATCATCGACGCCAAGGTCGGCGACATGGGCAACACCGCCGAGCAATACGCCCGCGCCTTCTACGAGGTCCTCGGCTGCGACGCGCTGACGGTGACTCCCTATTTGGGCCACGACTGCGTCGCGCCCTTCACCGAATACGCAGACTGCACCACCTTTCTCGTCTGCCTGACCTCCAACCGAGGGGCCGACGACTTTCAGAAGGACCCGCTAGGCGACCGGCCCCTGTACGAGCGGGTCGTCGCCAAGGCACGCGCTTGGAACGCGGCCAACAACATCGGACTCGTCGTCGGGGCGACCCAACCAGCCGGCTTGGCCCGCGTCCGCACCCTTGCCCCAGATATGCCCTTGCTCATCCCCGGCATCGGCGCCCAAAGCGGCTGTGTGGAGCTAGCGGTCAAAAACGGCTGCAACGCTCGCGGCGCGGGCATCCTCATCAATTCCTCGCGCGGCATCCTCTACGCCTCCCAAGGCAGCGATTTTGCGGCCGCGGCCCGGCAGGCGACCCTAACCCTGCGCGACGCCATCAACGCCCACCGCCCCTGAGCCGTTGTTGCCATCGTCCATAGCTATCTCTATTTTTCTAACGAGTCGGGGTGTGGCGCAGTCCGGTTAGCGCACCTGCTTTGGGAGCAGGATGTCGTCGGTTCGAATCCGACCACCCCGACCACAACTTTCCTTCCAGCACCCCTCCCCTCGCACAGCCCAATTCGCGGCACTAGATTGCTCAACTGGAGGCTCGCCATGTCCAAAACAGTTACCCTGCGCCTCAATAGCGCTTTCGCATCATGGCCGAACGCGACAATCGCCCCTTGGCCAACTTTATTGAAACTGCGCTCCTCCGCTATTTGGAGAGCGAGGAGTACGTGGATGAGTTCGAGATGACAGAGATCCGCGCCAACCGCAGCCTGAATGCCAGCATTGAGCGGGGCTTGGCCGATCGACAATAATCGCTACGATCGACTAGGAACCAACTTCACCGCGAGGATCAACTATGGCACGAGAAATCAAGGCTTTGCTCGACGAAGAAATCGCTGCTTACGCAGCGCGCAACCCCCGCTCGCAGGCGATGTTTGCGCGGGCCAAGCAATCGCTGCCGGGCGGCAACACTCGCACCGGCGTCCACATCGACCCTTTTCCCCTATACGCCGACCGCGGCGAGGGCGCCTATCTCTACGACATCGACAGCCACCGCCTGATCGACTTCGTCAACAACAACACGGCCCTGCCCTTGGGCCACGCCCATCCCGCCATCGTCGCTGCCTTGCGGGAACAAATCGCCCGCGGCACCGGGTTTTCGCGGCCCCTCGCCCTCGAAGTGGAGGTGGTCGAACTGCTCCGCGCGCGCATGCCCGCGCTGGAGAAAGTGCGCTTTTGCTCCTCGGGCACCGAAGCCGTACTCAACGCCCTGCGCGCAGCGCGGGCGCATACCGGGCGCACCAAGATCGCCAAGTTCGAGGGGGCTTATCACGGCATAGACGACAGCGCACTAGTGAGCTACTTGCCGCCGCTGGGGCCTGAACTGGGGCCGGCTGGCAAGCCGCAGGGCGTGGCCTCGTCGGCCGGGCTGATGGCCCACACCCTCGACGAGGTGGTCGTGCTGCCGTTCAACGACCCGGCGGCCTGCGCCGAGATCATCGGCGACAACGCCCAAGACCTAGCCGCCGTGATCGTGGATCCGCTCTCCACAGCCGCTGGGCTGGCCCTGCCAAAGGCCGGTTTTTTGTCGAGCCTGCGCGACGCGACCACCCGCGCCAATGCCCTGCTGATCTTCGACGAAATCGTCAGCTTCCGCTTCGGCCCGGGCGGGACGCACACGGCCTATCAAGTGCGGCCCGATCTGGTCTGTTTGGGCAAGGTAATCGCCGGTGGGACGCCCGGCGCGGCCTTCGGCGGTCGCGCCGACGCCATGAGCCTATACGACCCAGCCGACGGGCCGCAGATCCAACAGTCCGGGACCTTCAACGCCAACCCCATCGCTCTAGTCGCCGGCTTGCAGACCCTCCAAGCACTGACCGCAGAGGCTTACGAGCAGATGGAAGGGCTGGCGCGTCGGGCGGCTGAGGGATTGCAGGCCGCGTTTGGCGAGGCCGGGGTCGCCGTGCAGGTGGTCGTGGCCGGGTCCATATTCCGGCTGTATTTCCTCGAACAGCCGCCGCGCAATTTCCGCGAAGCAGCGCAAGACGACGCGCAGATGCACCGCTGGTTGTTTTTCGCCCTGCTCAACAGGGGGCTGTACACGCGGATGGGCGGCAATGTGTCGCTGGCAACCGAGACTCACCACATCGACGCACTGGTGCAGGGGGTGCGCGAGGTGGTGCAAGTGCTGTAACGCGGGCGCATGGCGGCGCACACTCCTGTGGGTACGCTAGTGCTTGATGGTAGGACACTGATCGATGCTTCGCTTCACCTCGGCTGTTCACGCCTGAAGGCGCGGTGAACTCGCGCCTAGCGCGCAGGCCCTGACGATATAGGAGAACGGAGAGCGAATGAGTACCACGAAAAAATGGCTGCTGTGCGCTCTGTTGACCGCTTGCGGGCAGCCGGATGACGCGCCCGATACACTCAAGATCGGCTACGTCATTAACTTCATGTCGCACGAGTGGTATCAAAACATCAGCAAATCGGCGACAGCGCGGGCAGCCGAGTTGGGCGTCGAGCTGATCGTCGCGGATGCCAACCTCGACGTGGCGGCGCAAATTTCCAAGGCCGAAAACTTGCTCGCCCAAGGGGTAAAGGTGCTGATTTTGTCGCCGGTTGACGCCAAGGCCATGGGGCCAGTGGTGCGGCAGGCCAAGGCCGCGGGTGCTAAAGTGATTACCGAATCCAACCCCGTGCCCGAGGCCGACAGCTACGTGGGGATCGACAACTACGCCGGTGGGGTCAAGGCCGGCGAGTGGTTTGCCGGCTACGCAGCGGAAAAGGGCCTCAACCCCAAGATCCTCATCGTCGGCTTCCCCAACTTCGAGGACTGCCGGCAGCGGGTCGCCGGCTTCAAAGACGCACTCGCCGCTTCGGGCTTGCCCTACCAGATCGTCCAAGAAGTCGATGGGCAGGGCCTCAAGGAAAAGGCGTTCAAAGTGGCGCAGGACGCGCTAACGGCCAACCCGCACATCAACGCGATCTACGGCATCAACGACGATTCGACGACCGGCGGCATGGCGGCCTACAAAGCTGCGGGCCTCGACGAAGCGGCCCTGACCGCAATCGGCTTCGGCTTCGAGGGCACCGTGGGCCAGACGGCCCTCACCGGCGACACGCCTTACGCAGCGGCCCTAGCGATGTTTCCCAACTTCGTGGGCGCGGCCCTGATTGACGCGGCCCTGCAGTTGAGCAAGGGGAAGCCGCTACCCGCCCACTACGAGACGCCGACCATCGTCGTCACCCGCGACAATCTCAGCCGCTTCTACGACGTGAGCACCGAGCCGCCCTTCGCCCTCAAGGTAGATGCAGTGCGGGCCTTGATGCCGCAATGAGCCGCTTGCTCGCACGGGTGCTCCACAGCGAGCAGGCCGGGCTGTTGCTGGCGCTGGTCTTGCTCTGCGTGGGGATTTCGCTGCTGACGCCGGTCTTCTTTACGGCCGTCAATATCAAGAACGTGCTGCGCGACGCCTCGCTGGTGGCCATCGCCGGGATCGGCATGGTGATGATCATCCTGCTCGGCGAGATCGACCTCAGCGTCGGCTCAACCCAAGCGGTGGCCGGGATCATGGCGGTGGCCGTGCTCAATCAGTTTGAGAGCGTGGCGCTGGCGCTGGGAGCCGCGCTAGCAGCCGGGGCGCTCGTCGGCCTGTGCAACGGACTGTTGGTCACCAAGGCCGGCATCAACTCCCTGATCGCGACCTTGGGCATGATGGCGATTTTGCGCGGCGCGGCCATGGTCAGCACCCAAGCGGTATCGATCCAGGGCAAAGTACAAGGCTTCGTCGAAGTGGGAACCGGATACTTGGGGCCGATCCCCATCCCGGTGCTGGTGACTTTTATCCTCTTCGGGCTGTTTTACTACGTGCTGCACCACACCATCCTCGGCCGCTACATCTACGCCATCGGCGGCAATATCCAAGCGGCGCGGCTCGCGGGCTTGGCCGTCGATCGCACGCGCGTCTTGGTCTTTGTGCTCGGCGGGGTGCTGGCGGCACTGAGTGCCTTTATCTTGGCCTCGCGCCTCAACTCCGGGCAGCCGAATGCCGGCTTGGGGTTTGAGTTGCAGGTGATCGCCGCGGTGATCTTGGGCGGCATCAGCCTGACGGGCGGGGTGGGTACGCTCGGCGGTGCCTTTATCGGCATCCTGATTCTGACGGTGCTCTCCAACGGCTTGGTGCTTTTGAACGTGTCGTCCTTTTACCACGATATTGCGCGCGGTGCGGTGATTATCCTCGCCGTGTATCTGGACACCCGGCGCAAGCAAAGCCTCCTGCGGCGGCTACTCGCCCCCCCAACATGACGCCGCTGCTCTCCTTAGAGGATATCCACAAGCGCTTCCCGGGCGTCTATGCGCTCAGAGGCGTTGACTTTGCGGTGCGGCCGGGGGAAGTCCACGCGCTGGTCGGCGAAAACGGCGCGGGCAAGAGCACCTTGATCAAAATTGCGGCCGGCGTGTACCGCCGCGACCGGGGCCGCTACCACATCGCCGGCCGTCCCGCAGACATCCGCCATCCGCGCCAAGCCCTAGACCACGGGCTTGCGGTCGTTTACCAAGAGCTAGAGCTAGTCCCTTCCCTGTCGGTGGCCGAGAATTTGTTCTTCGGTCGCCTGCCGCACGGACGCGGTGGGCGCGTCCAGTGGAACGCGCTCTACGCCGCTTCGGCAATGCTACTGGCCGAGGTCGGGCTAGCGGTCAATCCCCAGACCAAGGTCGGCCACCTCGGCGTAGCCGCACAGCAATTGGTCGAGATCGCACGGGCCCTGGCGTGCGACGCCCAAGTAATCGTCATGGACGAGCCAACCTCGGCCCTGAGTACGCGCGAGATCGACAAGCTCTTTGCGCTCATCGCCCGGCTCAAGGCGCGGGGCGTGGGCGTGATCTACGTATCGCACAAGCTCGCCGAGGTCATGGCGCTGGCCGACCGAGTGACGGTCCTGCGCGACGGAGCGCGCGTCGCCTGCGAACAGGCCGCCGACCTCAACGAGGAGCAGCTCATCGCGCTGATGGTTGGGCGGGCGTTGGGCCAGGGTTTTCCCGCGGCCGGGCGCACGCCGGGGCCGGGTGCGCTGGAAGTGGAGGGGCTGACCACGGACCGGGTGCGGGATATTTCCTTCCGGGTGTGCGCTGGAGAAATTGTCGGGTTTTCCGGGCTGATGGGCGCGGGGCGGACGGAACTAGCGCGGGCCGTGATGGGCGCGGATCGCCGCCGCGCTGGAACGGTCACCATCGGCGGGGTCGCTGTGCCAGCAAACGCACCGCCGCGGGCGCGCACCTTGGGGCTGGGACTGGTGCCGGAGGATCGCCGGGCCGACGGCCTCTTCGCCCAGCAGAGCGTGCGCGCAAACGCGAGTATTGCGGCCTTAGAGCAGTTCTGCCGCGCTGGCCACGTGCAAGTAGGAGCAGAGCGGCAGCAGGTCGGCGCACTCGTGGCGCGCCTGCGCGTGCGTCCCCCCGACCAAGAGCAGACCATCGCCCGGCTCAGTGGCGGCAATCAGCAAAAGGCACTGCTGGCCCGCTGGCTGCTCAAGGAAAACTTGCAGGTGCTGCTCGTCGATGAGCCGACTCGAGGGATCGATGTTGGGGCCAAGGCCGAGATTTATCAATTGCTAAACGAGCTGGCGCACCAAGGGCTGGCAATCGCGGTCTTCTCCTCGGAAATGCCCGAAATTTTGGGACTGTGCGACCGGGTGTACGTGATGCGCGAGGGGCGAATTGCCGCCGAATACGCACGGGCCGAGGCCACGCCGGAAAAACTCTTGGCCAGCGCCCTGCCCAGCGCCAGCTAAACCCTTCATCCCCAGCAAAGAGAGGTGCAACGTGAAAATCCTAATCACCGGCGGCACCGGCCGCGTCGGAGCCAATTTGGCGAAAGCCCTGCTCGACAAAGGGCACGCTATCCGCTCGTTTGTCTATCCCGGCGACCAAAGCCGCGCCCACAAGCTCGACGGCTTTGAGCGCGTCGAGACCATCGAAGGCGATTTGCGCAATCTCGCCGACGTGCGCCGTGCGGTCGAAGGAGTCGATGCAGTGTACCACATTGCCGCAGCCTTTGGCGGCCCCTTCGACAACCGCGAATACCTCGAAATCAACGGCATGGGCACCATCAACCTGCTGGAGTCCATCCGCGAGCTGACGCCCGACCTACATCGGCTGGTGTACGCCTGTACCGAGGCGATTTACTGGAGCAATCCCTACAACGGCCGCTGCTTTGAAGAGCCGATCCGCGAAGATCAGGTCGCCCGCTACCAGACGATGCCTTACTTCCTGACCAAGTGGATCGGCGAGGAACTGGTGATGAGCTATCACTTGCAGTTCGGGCTGCCGTCGGTGACCACGCGCTTTGCCACGATTATTGAGCCGGGGGAATTTCTCGACGAAAATGGCTTGCCGCATCTGTTCTTGTTGGGGCCGGTTTACGAGCGGTGCAAGGACCAAGAGGGGGCCTTTGCCGAGGCGATCAGGGCACTGTGGACAGGCGAGGACCAGTTCTTGCTGGCGCGGAATCCAGACGGGCGGCCCTATAAGCAGCAATTTGCCGACGTGCGCGACATCGTCCAAGGGCTGGTGTTGGCACTGGAGCGGGACGAGGCCGTGGGCGAGGTGTTCAATCTGGGCGGGGCCGCCCTGTTCGATTGGGGCGCAGCCGTGCCCTATCTCGCCGATCGTTTCGGGCTGGGCTACGTTGAGGCGCGGCGACCGGATTGGAACTACTTTGAGTTGGATTTGACCAACATCGAGGAAAAGTTGGGGTTTGCACCCAAGCACGACTTGGCGAGCATACTCGATGCGGCTGAGGCCATGCGGCGCGGGGAGGACGTGGGAATCATTCCAACGGGAGTGCGGTTCGGGAGGGCGTAGACGACCCTTGTCGCTTAGACAACCACAGAGGGGGGAATGGCTTCTACGGAATTTCCCTTTGTGAGGAGAGCGAGATGATCGAAGGACACCAAGTACTAGCCAGCCGCGGCGCTGTGGCCGCCCAGCAGCCGACCGCGGCGCGCATTGGCGCGCACATATTGGCCCAAGGCGGCAACGCCATGGATGCGGCCGCGGCCACCAGTTTGGCCTGCTGCATGTTGGCCCCCCAATCCAACGGCATCGGCGGCTATATGTCGGCCGCGGTGGTTTTGCAAGGTTCCACCGGCCGCATCTGGTCGCTTGACGCCAATGCCGTAGCTCCGGCTGCCGCTCACGAGCACATGTACGACATCCTGCCGGCTCGCCGCGCCAGCAAGGACCTAAACGAAAGGGAATACGCCTGCAGTGTGCGCGACGATGCCAATGTGTACGGCCCCCAGTCCGTGGCCGTTCCCGGCCAAATGGCTGGCATGGGGTTTTTGCACGAGCGCTGGGGACAATTGCCTTGGGCCGCGATTGTCGCTCCGGCCCAAGGACTGCTCGCCGATGGCTTTCCCTACGGCCCGGCCCTTGCCCGTACCATTCGCGACCAAGCGGCCATCCTGCGCCGCTTTCCCGCAACGTTTAGCCACCTCGCGCCGCAAGGCGAGTTGCCCAGCCCGGACGACATTTGGCATCGCCCCGACATGGAGCGCACCCTAGCGCGTTTGGCCCAAGCTGGCTGGCGCGAATTTTACTGCGGCGAATTGGGCCGCACCATCGGCGATTATGTCCAAGTTAGCGGCGGCGCTCTCACCCGTCGGGATATGGCCAACTTTGCGCCGCGCCTGACCGAGCCGTACCAAATCACCTACCGCGACGTGCCAGTGTACGGGCCGATTTTGCCCAACGGCTGCCTCTCCGCCCTCCAGATTCTGCACATGCTGGAATGCCTACCCGTGCTGCCCGACAGCCAAGCCCTGTATTGGCATCAGCTCGCCGAAGTCGTCAAACAGGCTTGGCGCGACCGTCTGCGCTACATCGGCGACCCCGATTTCGTGGATGTGCCGGTGGAGCGTCTGCTGAGCAAGGACTACGCGGCCGGTCGCGTTGAGGCCCTGCGGCAATTCCCCGAGCAGGTCAATCAGCAGGTGTACGAAGCCTCGGGTCCGGCTGTGTCCGAAACTTTGCACGTATCGGCTGCGGACGCCGAGGGCAATCTGGTCGGCATCACCATCACCCAAGGCGGGGCCTTTGGCTCCTGTTTTACCGTGCCGAGCACGGGCATTATCCTGGGCCACGGCATGTGCCGTTTGGACCCCCGCCCCGGCCGGGCCAATTCCGTGGCTCCGCACAAGCGTCCGCTCAACAACGTAGTCCCCATGATCTTGCGCCTGCCCCAGCGCGACGTGGCCATCGGCCTACCCGGCGGTCGCCGCATCATCAGCGTCGGGGCCCAACTCGGACAGCGCATTATCGACTTCAACGCCACCGCCTTGGGAGCAGCCACGGCCCCCCGACTCAACGCCGAAGCGCAAGAGCCACTCGAACTCAAGCGCGGCATCGATCCGGCGATTGTGCAGGCCCTGCGAGAAATGGGGCACCGGGTGCAGGTGCGAGAAGAGGTGGCCGGCGGCGCACACGGGGCCGAGATCCTCAAAAGCGAAGGCAAAGTGCGCGCCGGAGGCAATGGCTGGGCCGCGGGCGCGTAATCACCCTTGCCGTGGGTGATTTTCACCCATATCATGGGTATATGAACGCGAATCAACTGCTGCCTCGATTTGCTTCTGCGAGCGTGGAGCGAGCGCTGCGGGTCATGCCCGTGGCCGTTCTTACCGGCGCAAGGCAGACCGGCAAGAGCACCCTCGCCCGCATGCATCCCATCGGGGCAGACCGGTCTTACTTCACCTTGGACGATTACGGCGTCCTCGAGCAGGCCCAACGCGAACCGGCCGCTCTGGCCGCTCGGGCCGCGAAGATCACGCTTGACGAGATACAGCGGGTGCCACATCTGCTGCTCGCCATCAAGCGCCTCGTCGACGAAAATCGAGTTGCTGGCCGTTTCCTCCTGACTGGATCGGCGAATCTGCTGCTTATGAAGGAGGTGGGCGAAACACTAGCTGGCCGCGCTAGCTACTTGACGCTCTGGCCCATGACCCGTCGCGAGCAACGCGGGTTGGCTAGGCCTGGTCTGTGGACGGAGCTCGTAGATGCGCCCCCTAGCGCATGGCGGGATGTGCTGCTCGCCGAGCCAGCCGAAGCAGAGCCGTGGCAGGCCCTTGCTCGACGCGGAGGGTATCCCGTCCCGGCCTATGAGTTAATAGATGATGACGACCGGCGGCTGTGGTTCGAAGGCTACGCGGCTACCTACTTGGAGCGGGACATCCCGCGTCTGTCCTCCATCGCAAGCATAATCGACCTGCGGAGGTTGATGACGGCAGCCTGTCTGCGCGTTGGGGGGCTATTAAACCAAGCAGACCTAGCCCGGGACGTGCATCTTGCACCCTCCACAGTGCAGCGCTATCTCAACTTGCTAGCGGTGTCGTTCCAGCTAGTGCGATTGCCAGCCTATGCTGTCAACAGGACGAAACGGCTAGTCAAGTCATCCAAACTCTACTGGAGCGACACCGGGCTGGCTTTGCACTTAGCGGGCGATATACATCCTCGCGGCGCACACCTAGAGAACATAGTGCTCTGCGATCTGCTCGCTTGGGCTTCTACTCGCGTCGCAAGAACGGAGATTCTCTTTTGGCGGACGACCAAAGGAGCCGAGGTCGATTTCGTCCTCGAAACGGGCCGGCGTCTGCTGCCCGTAGAAGTGAAAGCCGCCGCGAGCGTCCATCCCGGGGACGTGCGACATCTGCATACGTTCCTAGATGAATACTCCGATATGGCGCAGGGTGGGATCGTTCTCTACGATGGCGAGGAAACGTTCTGGCTCACCGAGCGCGTTCTCGCCGCGCCGTGGTGGCGCGTGGTTTGAAGGGAATAACGATCGTTATTCCCTACTGCGTAACGTCAGTGAGGAAGTACAACGGAGAACAAAAATGAAAATTACTGATCTGCAGGTGATGCGAATGGGGTCGGAAGGAACCAACAATTGGATGTTCGTGAAAATCGAGACCGACGCCGGCATTCATGGCTGGGGCGAGGCGAGTTTGCAGTACAAAGACGACGCCTTGCTCGGCGAATTTGCGGCCTTCAAGCGCTTTCTGCTGGGCAAAAATCCGTTTGAGATCGAGCGGATCTGGACCTCGCTGTACCGGCGCGTGACGTGGTCGGGTGGCCCGGTGACCACGAGTGCGATCAGTGCGATTGATCTAGCGCTGTGGGACATTAAAGGCAAAGCCTTGGGCGTCCCGGTGTACGAATTATTGGGCGGCAAATCGCACGACAAAATTCGCATGTACGCCAATGGCTGGCCGCGCAAGGACAACACGCCTGAAGGGATTGCCGAGGGTGTAAAACGGGTAGTCGATCAGGGCTATGAGGCGTTGAAGTTCTATCCTTTTAGAGGCGCACAGGTGGCCACCATCGAGCGCATTCAGCACGGCGTCGCCTTGGTGGAAGCGGTGCGCGAAGCGGCCGGGTCGCAAATCGAAATAGGAATAGACATTCGCGCACGCTTAAATATATGGAGCGCACGACGGGTGGCGCAGGAATTAGAACCCTACAACATTGCGTGGATGGAAGAGCCGATTTTGTGGGACAATCCAGCAGCACTGGCGCAATTTGCCCGCGAAGTAAATGTGCCAATTGCAACGGGTGAGCAGCTATACACTCGCTGGGACTTCCGCGCACTGTTGGAACTGAATGCAGTCGGGATTATTCAGCCGGATATTTGTCATGCCGGCGGCATCACCGAATTGAAGAAAATCGCCGCCATGGCCGAAACGTATTACGTGACAGTCGCCCCACACAATTCCAATGGGCCGATTTCAACAGTCGCCAGCCTGCATTTGGATCTGTGCATTCACAACAGTTTGATGCAGGAAATTTTTGTGTCGTCGATCGAGCGATACAACAAGGTGCTTACGCAACCTATTAAAGTAATCGATGGCCACTGTGTGCCACCAGAAGGGCCGGGTTGGGGCGTAGAGTTGCGAGAGGATATTGTGGAACAACATCCGCCAAAGTCGTTTACGCCGATTGAGTCTGAACCGTATGTGGAATTTTAATTAGAGCAACTCAACCTTTTGTACACTGCATATATGGCCGAAGTCCCTGCTGTTGAATGTGAGCATTGCGTCTATACGGACGTTGGGGTCAGCAAGGATAGCGCAGAGAACGGCATCTACGAGACTCATAGCATTGCGTTGGCGTTGAGTTTTGGCCTGTGCAAGCACCTCTTCATACGCATCGAGGCGATAGGGGGAATCATCTAGCAACACGGTGTCACGAGCGCGAAGAACACTCTCGAACCGCACAATCGTCTCTGGCCTTCTAACAAACCGCGTGTTAATAGTCTCGTACAGGATTGGCCACGGGACGACAACCGAAAGGGCTTCCAGCAAGTCTTGTTTTTTGCAGGCATCGCCGTGATGCTGATCACGCGGGTTAAAAAGCGCAAAGAAGAAGCCTGAGTCCACTAAAAGCGTGTTATTAGAAGGCCCGATCATCGCTGTCGGCCTCGTGCATTCCGAAACCATCCCAAGGGGGGCTTTTGCGTCGGCCAATTATGAATCGGCCCTTCGTTTCCCCGTTGTCTCTATAAATAACATATATCCGCGCGCGTCTGTTCAGCGGGACCGCTTTCTCTATCTCGGCCTTGAGAGACGCAAGCACATCCCCTGCGTGGGAAAACGAGAACCACGCGACGCTATTACCGCATTCCTTTGCATTGTGCTCATCGAGCCAAGCGTACAGGCTTTCGTAATCGCCTGTCACACCGAGGTCGTAAGACATCCAAACAATACTCTCCATTCGCTCACTCCTTTCGCATGGGGGCTTACGTTCTCGTCGCCATAATCTCGGCCGCTTCAATCTGATCCACTAGCGCAACCGAGTGAATCACGTCGCGGATGTCGGTAATCGGCTGCCGGTTTTCAACCACGCAATCGACGAAGTGCTCGTGCATGGTCAAGACCCCTTCGTAGCGGGGCACGTCGTCTTGGGGCACCCCGTCGATTTCCCAGCCGCCGAGGGTGCGGACTTGGTTGTCCTCGTGGATTTCGATTTCACTCGGAATTTTCACGTAGCAGCCAATGCCCACGCCGTGCAGCTCTGAGCGCAGCACCCGCCCGCCAGAGGCGCGGTTGCCGAGCATCACGCCGGTAGCGCGGTTGTCAAAGCGCACCAACGCGGTGTAGTGGTCGAAGCCGGTGCCGCCGAACTTGTCTTGATAGGCCGTAACTTCCACTGGCTCGCCGCCGGCCATGTAGCGCAGCAGATCGACGATGTGGATCAGGTCGTTCCACAAGGTCGTGGAGAACTCGTCTCCGCGCTGTGGAAGCTGTTTGTTGAAGGTCGTCGTCGCCAGCGACACCGGGCCTTTGGCCGCCACGATGCGCATGGCCTCGCGGGTGACGGCCGCGTAGCGGCGCTGGAGACCGACCATCACCCAGACGCCGTGGCGCTCGGCAGCCTCTAAAATCGCCCGGGTCTCGTCGCTGTTAGCCCCAGGCGGTTTTTCGATAAACAGGTGCTTGCCGGCGGCGATGCAGTCGAGGGCCGGCCGTAGGAGCCACTGCTCGTTCATCACGCAATAGACGATGTCCGGGTCGATCTCGTCGAGCATGGCGCGGTGGTCTTGGTACGTGCGCGTAAAGCCGTACTTTGCGACCACTTGCCTGAGACGCTCCTCGTCCAATTCGCAAACCGCGGCCATTTCCACGCGGTCGGCGAGGCGATGGACCGATGGGTAGTGGGCGCTCTGACCGCGGCCCCCCGCGCCGATAAATCCCGCTTTAAGCATGATCTTCTCCTTTTTGGCACAAAGCCGTAAAAAAGCGCACGTCAATCCGCGCCAAGTCGATGACGCTTTCCACTGGCTCGCCGCTGTACTCGCTGTGGAAGCTGACCGGGCCGGCAAAGTCCAGCCGCTGCAAGGTCGCGATCACGGCCGGCCAATCGACAAAGCCCTGCCCCATCCGCACGACGCCGGTGGCGGGCTCACCCTGCTTGGTAATGCTCAAAGAGCGCTGGCGGGCCAGATCCTTAAAAGCGACCACACACAAGTGCGAACGCACGATGTCGAGGGCCATGGCGATCGGCTCGCCGCACAGGGCCAAGTGCCCAGGGTCGGCGAAGACGCCCACGTATTGCGGGTCGCAGTCGCGGACGATGTTCATGGCGGCGCAGGCATTGAGGCCCATGGACGCGCCCGAATGATTGTGGATAGCGGTTTTGACGCCGTACTTTTCCGACAGCCCTTGAAACCCCTGCACAAAGCCGCGCACCTCGTCTAACTGCGTCCAGTAGGGCACGTCCGGCCGCCAGTGCCAGTAGCCTAACTTGACGTGAGCCACGCCGGCCGCGCCCAAAGCCGCGTAATACCTTTCCGCGTAGTCCATGTCCGGCCGGTTGAAGTCGCCCGGGGCCGTGACCAAGGGGATACAGAGGCCGGCGCTGGCAAAGCGGCACTCAGCCTCTGGCAGGGCCGTGGCTACATTGGCCGGGTTGACCGGGTAGCCGTCGCGTACGCACAGGTCGGCCCCCTGCACGCCAATGGCCTGCAAGGCGTCGATGAGTTGCGGAACACTAAGGCCCTCTAAGTGCTTGGTAAATGCGATATACGTCAGGTTCACAATGTGCGCTCCTTTTTCATTTAGTTGACAAAGCGTGGTAAGGGTATCAAAATACCGGCCAAGTGCCAACGACTTAACTACACGACACCAATACCTTGTCGTTGATGGGCGATGAGTCCGGGATCGAGGGCGGGACGCCCTCGACGAGGGCAAGATGCCCTCGATCCGAGGGTAAGGCCCTACTATCGTGTACTTAGGCCAACGACTTAAACGGAGCCAGTCGAATTATGGAAGCAGTCAAAATGGAACCCAGCCCCCCAATTGAGGTCCCCAAGCTACTCGCGCCGGCCCAAGTGCAGTCCTTTATCGACGACGGCTATCTCGTCGTGCCGGGCCTGATGGAAGAAGCCGAGCTCGGCGAACTCAAACGCGACCTCGTCAATGTGGCGCGCGGCCGCTACGAGTGCGATAACATTGAGCCGGTCGATCCCGCCCTCAGCGAGCAAGCGGTGCTGGAAAGCATCCTCTGCATCCACCAGCCACACTACGTCAGTCCGGTCATCGAAAAGTACGTCCGCCACCCCAAGATATGCGGCGTCCTGAGCCAGATCACGGCCGCGCACCTGCCCTTTTGGGACGGCAGCGTCAAGTGCATGCAGTCCATGTACTTTGTCAAGCCGCCCAACTTCCAAGGGCAGGCTTGGCACCAAGACGAGATCTACATCCCCACGCGGGATCGCTCGCTTATTGGCGCGTGGATCGCCGTGGACGACGCCACCGTAGCCAACGGCTGCCTGTACGTCATTCCGGGGTCACACCGGCCCGGCTACCTCTACCCGCAGCGGCCCCACGAAAACCCGGACGAGTTCGACTTCGCGCCCGAGAGCTACGGCTTTGACGAGCGCGTTGAGACCCCGGTTGAAGTGGAGGCCGGTACTCTCGTGTTCTTCAACGGCTATCTCCTCCACCGCTCGTACAAAAACCGCGGCCACACCTATCGCCGCGTCTTGGTCAACCACTACTGCAATGCTTGGAGCCTGTTGCCTTGGAGCCTTGAAGAGGGCGAGTCGCCCGCCCGCGCCGACCGGCGCAACATCGTGCCGGTGGCCGGCATCGACCCCTACGCCTGGAAGGGCTATCAAACGCCGGCCAAGTCCGTGGGGCTGCGGCACTGCAAGGCCATCGACGAGGTCCGCGCCGGCCGCGACAAGCCCTAACCATTGACCGCAGCGACCTTTGGATAATGGGCACGTTGGTGACCATCGCCGTCATCAAACTCTGACCGCGCACCCCACCCGCAGCCCCCGGACCATGGCTTACTGCTGCGTTCATCTGCGGATACATCTAATGCGGCTCGGCCGGCAGACAAGCTCTAACCTCGTCAAAGAACGTCTTAAAGGAGCCTGTGGCGGCGCGTTCCCAACGGTCGAAGGTCGCTTGCAGCACTTCTAGCCAACGCTCTTGTGGCAGGCTTTGCACCGCTAGGCAGACGTAATAGGCATCGGTCAAGGCCAAGCCGCGCCGTCCATGCACGAGGGCTTGCTCCATGCGCTCGACCCATGGCGCCATCGCGGGCAAGGCTTCGACGCACTTGGCCTTGTGCTGGACAAAGTTGGCCAAGTGCTTGACCAAGCTCCGGCTAACGTCGTGCCGCTTGGCCGTGCCGGATACGTCGCCGAGGTCCAACTCCCCCCGGCGATACAATTCCAACAACTGTTGGGTGAGCGTGGGTTGCTTCACAGCAACGGTCGCTTGCCGAGCGTGGCGCAAGCCGCTGGTGAGGGCCGACATCTCGTGGCAGCAGTTGAGCCAGCGCACACCTTGGGCGACCACGCGGCGCATGGACGCGCCCGGGCCGACGGCCGTGCCCATGGCCTTGCCGCTGGCAGCGCAAGCGGCACCCACGCGGCTGAAGGCCGCCTGCACGCGCTCGTGGTCTATGTGGGGGACGCCGGCGCGCTCGACGCCGTAGCTGTGCGCCAAGTCGCTCGGCCCCACGAAGAGCAGGTCGATCCCTTCGACTGCGGCAATCGCTTCCACCTCCTCCACGCCCTCGGCGTCTTCGATCATCACGCCGAGCAGGGTCTCGGCATCGGCCCTTGCCATGTACTCGGCGGGGTCCAGCGTACCGTAGTGCGAATCCCGGCCACAGCCCATGCCGCGCAAGCCCAGCGGCCGGAACTTGGCCATCCGCACGAAAGCCCGCGCTTCGTCGGCGCTCTTGCAATGGGGCCAAACCAGTCCCCCGGCCCCCAACTCCAGCGGCTTAATCACTTGGTTGTACGGCCCCTTGGGGATGCGGATCACTGAATCGACCCCGGTGGCCCGCGCCGCCAAAATCAGGTGCGACAGTGCGTTCAGCCCGAGATGGGAATGCTCCATGTCGATCCAGACGCAGCCAAAGCCGGCTTGCGCCGCGAGCTCAACTACAACTGGGTCGAAGAGCCGGTTGATTTCGACTGCCTCCACGGTCGCTCCTCCGAGCAGGGCGGCCTTGGTCTGGTTGGTTTTCACGATGCCTCCTCAAATTGTGGCAACACGTCGCGGCCAAACTACGCGATGGTTTGCCGGATCGCCGCCGGTGGGATGCCCAGCGCCCCAGTGCCCATAGTGCCCGCCGTAAAAGTAGTAGAATCTCACGGATCGCTTTCGCAGTGCGTTTTTTCTATATTCGCCCACCTGTCAACGCCCATTGTAAAACCACAGGAGACCTGTTATGGCAGCAAGTGGACCCGTTCCCACCGCCCGCGCCCAAGGCCGCGGCCCAACCATCTGGCTGGCTGGCTCGCCCGACGAACTAAAGGAGTGGATGCCCCTCGGGATCGCCGGAATCGTCACCAACACGGTGGTGCTCAACCAATACGCCAAACAATGCGGCTCGGTCATCGGCCTGATAGAGCAATACGTCGCGCTCACCGACAAGCCCATAGTGGTGGAAATCGACGGCCATTGCGTTGAAGAGCTTCTAGAAGTCGGGCGAGTTTTCACCAACTTGTCCGAGCAAATCATCCTCAAGATCCCCTGCAACGTCAACGGACTCAAGGCGTTTAGCATCCTCAAGGACCAAGGCGTCGAGACCTTCTGCACCACGGTGTTCTCACTGACGCAAGCCGCGGCCGTCGCCCAAGCCGGGGTTGATCACATCTTGCCGTTTTGCGAGCCGGTCAAGGAAGTGGGCGGCGACCCGACCAAGCTGATTCGCGAGTGCGCCCAGATGTTCAGCGACTGGGGCCAGCGCCCCTTCATTATGGCCGCCCTCATCCGCTCGGTGGAGACCGCGCACGCGGCCTTCCGCGACGGGGCCGACGAGCTGGTCACCATGTGGACGGTGTACCGCGACATGATGGATCACCCGCTGACCGCGCAGTGGAACAAGACCTTTATGGACGAGTGGATCGACATGCACCAGAGCGGATTGTTGGCGGGAGTGCCGGTCCGCGCCCATTGACCGCGACGCGCCTTCACCCGCGCTCAGCCGGGATCTGGCGCAGCAGTTCGCTCCAAGCCGCGCCCAGATCCATCACGTCCCCGCCGCAAATTACCAAGTCGCAACCCGCGTCCATGGCGGCCGTAAGCAGTGGCCCCGGCAAGGTGAAGATGCCGCTCAGCTTGCCGGCGGCCCGCGCCTTGGCCAAACACGAGAGCACGGCCTCGCGCAGACCGGGATCGCCCATCTGGCCGGTGCAGCCCATGCTGACGGCCAAATCGCTCGGCCCCATGAAGATCCCAGCGAGGCCCTCCACAGCCACTATTTCATCGACATTCGCCACGGCCTCCACAGTCTCAATCTGCACAAAGAGATGGGTGCGCGCATTGGCGCGGGCTAGGGCCTCGTGCAGGTTTTCCAGCCCAAAACCCATGCCGCGCGTGCGCACGTTGAAGCCGCGCCGACCCAACGGCGGGTACTTGCCCACCTCGACGATGCGGCGCGCGTACTCCGCATCGTCCACCATCGGGACGAGCACGATCCGCGCCCCGATTTCGAGTGCCCGCAGCACGTGGTGGCGCTCGCCATCGGGCAGGCGAATGAGGGGGAAAATGCCGCCGGCCTCCGCAGCCAAGCACAAGGTCTCGGCCCGCTCAAAGCCGACCGGGCCGTGTTCGCTTTCGATCCACACCGCTTCAAAACCGACCTGCGCCGCCAGCGAGACGAGCAGGGGCGAGGCGCTGTTGACGGTGACGCCGCGGACCCGGCGCGGGCGACCGGCCCGATCTAAGAATACGTCGTCGGTGATTTTTAAGGTCATAAGAGCCGTTTCTCTTGTTTGAAGTCGCCTCAATATAGGGCTATTTTCCCGGCCTCCCAATGCGAATAGCTAAAGCGACCTGTCCCCGCGCCGTTCCACGGATGAGTACTAACCAATGGTGCTAGTGGGCTACAAGCTCAAGCCCAGCTTGCCGACGACGATCCAGCGGGGATTGGACCGCCCTTTTCGACCCACCTGCTTCGGCGGACGCCCCTCCCAGAGCGGATGGATCAACTCGATGCCATAGCTATCGATCACGCCTAAGGAGGTGGGGTCCGCTCGAAAGCGATCGGTCCAGTCTGCATGGGCGGCAAACAGGCGAAACAAGCGGGTGCGGTCAGGCAGGCGCGGAAAAAAGGCGAGCCAATCGCGCGCTAACCAGCGCTTCACCGCGCCTTTAGGCGTGACTAAAACGCCCGTTTGCCGCCGCCTTTGAGCGCATACAGAACCGTTAGGGCCACCGTTTCGCTAGGATATAAGGCGGCTTGGGGGGTTGGGGCACATCGCCCATCGGGTTGTCGATCCGAGAGAACAGGGCTATTATAAACTCGGCCGGGGTCATGGGACGCTCCTTCGCTGGAAGGTGGGCAAACCTCAGCGTAGGAACTACCTTGACCACGGTCAACTCACTAGCACCATTGGTTGAAATTTCAAATATCCCTTGATTTGTTCACTCAGCGACCATAGGATACAAGGCCGTGAGATGTTGTGTCTGTCTGTTGCGCTCATCGTAAAGCGCGTGGCGCACCGAATACACCACCGATTCTCGACCTGCTAAAAAATGTTACGTAAGTCATTAAAAAAACAATAACTTACCCCCCCCCCTCGAAATTCTGCTCAAGTGCTCAAGCGCTAGATTCCCTACTGCTCAAGCACTGGCGACGGTTCCCAAGCGGCCGTTTGGCGATCCGTCCCACCCCGCGCCGCATGTTGCCCATGCGGCCTTCGTCTGTACGCCGTGACCGTCGTCCGCCATGGCGGCCGGTTCCGGTTCCTCTCTATCCACCCCTTTATTTCGTAGAAGGAGGCAAACAATGCCTTTATGGAAGCGAGTAAACGCTTGGCTAGTCCTCGTTTTAGGCGTAGTGGCCTGTTCCGATCCGCCGGTCGCGCCGGTGCCGGCGGGCAAAGCCCTCGGGCAGGCCGAAGCCGATAGCACACAGTCGGACGCTGCGACCGGTAGCCCCGCGCTAGAAGTCGGCTCGTTTGCCGATGCCAACCTAGAGCTTGCGGTGCGGCGGACGCTGAACAAGCCCGAAGGCCCGCTGACCGCCGACGATTTGGCGTCCCTGACGAAGCTCGACGTAGAATGGCAAGACGTCTCAGGTATTGAGAGCTTGGCCGGCCTCGAACACGCGACGGCGCTGGACACGCTGAACCTGTGGGGCAACCAGATTGTGGATTTGAGTCCATTGTCGGGGTTGACCAGCCTGACCCACCTGAACTTAGGGCACAATCAGGTGGTGGATGTGGGTGCGTTGGCGGGCTTGACCAATTTGAAATGGCTGAGTCTGTGGGGCAATGAGGTGGCGGACGTGAGTCCGTTGGCCGGCTTGACGAAGCTGACGTACCTGAACCTGTGGGGCAACCAGATTGAAGCGGTGAGTGCGTTGGCGGGGTTGACGAAGCTGATCTCGCTGGACTTGGGGCACAACGCGGTGGCAGATGTGCGGCCGTTGGATGACCTGACCCGGCTGGACTAGCTGGGCTTGGTGGACAATCTCATTCGCCAACCGGACCTCGCCGCACAGGTGCCCACCTTGATAGAAGGAGACGTCACGGTCTCCGTCGTCCTGCCGAACCCGCAACCACCGGCTCCACCCCCGGCTCCACCCCCGACTCCGGCTCCACCCCCGGCCCCGGTAGTCGTCTCGTTCGCCAACGCCCACTTAGAGCATGAGGTGCGGCTGAGACTGAGTAAACCGACAGGCGAACTTACATCCGCGGATCTGGCGTCCCTAACGCGGCTTGACCTAACCGGTCTAAGCATTCAGAGCTTGGCCGGCTTCGAACACATGACGGCGCTGACTTGGCTGGACCTGTCCGGCAACGCGGCTCTTGCGGATGTGAGTCCGTTGTTGAGCCTGACCAAGTTGAAAACGCTGAGTCTGAGTGAAACGGCCATTACGGATGCGGAGGTGGCTTCGCTGGCGAGCCTGACCAACCTGACATCTCTGACTCTGGCTGTCACGGCCATTACGGATGCGGGGGTGGCTTCGCTGTTGAGCCTGACCAAGTTGAAAACGCTGAATCTGGGTGTCACGGCCATTACAGATGCGGGGGTGGCTTCGCTGGCGAGCCTGACCAATCTGCAAACGCTGCGTCTGCATAACACGGCCATTACAGATGCGGGGGTGGCTTCGCTGGCGAGCCTGACCAACCTGCAAGATCTGTATCTGAATAGCACGTCCATTACGGATGTGAGTCCGTTGCTCAGTCTGACCAAGTTGAAAACGCTGTGGCTGTTTAGCGTTACCACCCTCAGTGCCGAGTCAATCAACACACACATCCCCGCCCTCGAAGCAAAAGGCGTTACGGTCCACCGATAATGAAAACCCTCAGAAGCTGTTGAGTTAAAACGAATATCGGTAACATCAGGCGATTTTACGGGGATTTCAGCACCCTGGGGCTTATACGGCTGAAATCAGCCCTTTTCCGTAGATTATTCCGAATAACTCAACAGCTTCTTACTCAGGAGTCCTATCGTGATACCACTAGACTACGGGCGCTCGTTTGTAATCGGCAACGGCCCGGAAAACGAGGTGCGGTTCTGGGTTGAGTCGCGGACGCGCATCCTCGACGAAGCCTCCGGCCGCAGCGAGGACTACGTGCAAGTGGGATCGTGCAAGAGCGAGCACACCTTTGCCAAAGAAAATCTCCTGCACGAGGACAACTACGACTTCCTGCCGGTCTTTGGCCCGGAGTGGTCGGTCGTCTATCGGCGTCACGCCTATCTGCGAGACAGCTATCGAGAAATCCGCCGCTCCGAGGAGTGGTGGAACGGGCAGCAGTACCATTTGATAGCTGGGAGCGATGTGGAGGAACTGACCAGCAATGCGGCCGTGCGCGAGGCAACCTACGACTCGGTGCCAATCGCGGCGCAAACCCAAGTGCGCAACGAGGACACTGGGTTGCAGGCAATCGTGGAGTACCCAGTCAAGACCATGAACACCAATCGCGCCAACGATATGTACCAAGTTGACAGCGGCCCGCTGGCCTTCCCGGACCTGAGCCAGCGCCACGCCCGCCACGTCGATGCCCTATCCCTCGCCTTTGTGGTCTTTAATGCGCCGCACTTTGCCGACTTCGTCCTCGAAGCACCGACCCGCGTAGGCGACGAGCAGGTATATCACTATTCAAAGTTAGTGTCCCTGCCGGCGGTAAACAGGCTCTACGCGGTGCGCGGATAACACGATGGCAGCACCCAAAGCCCCTCGGAAAAGAGACGCAACAAGCGACTTGATGAGGGTTGGTTTAGCTTAGTACACGACACTAAAGTTTCCGCGAGCGTTTTTCACAGGGTGAGACGCTCTTGATCTCCGCACAAGGGTCGGTGCCGGAGTTTTCAGACAGCTTCTTAGAGCGTTGACGAGGACGCCCTCAATGAAGCGGCAGTCCTTGCCAAGACCACTCACTCCATTACTTTATATGCTTTCTTTTGCGCCATTGGAGGCGCAAAATTCACTCATTTTTAATTGGGAGAGATCCATGAATTTGCAACCCTTTTTTCGGGCGTCGTTGGCCGCAGTGATGCTGGCGGCGCTACCCGCTTGGGGCCAACAGAGCACCATCCGCGGCACGGTGACCGATGGCGAAGACGCCACGCCGCTGCCCAACGCCAACTTAAACCTAGTCGGCACTATGCGGGGCACGGTGACCAGCGACAACGGCACCTTTTCCCTAGCGGTCCCCCCTGGCTCCTATGCGCTACAGGCAACCTTCATCGGCTACCAATCCGCCAAGCAAAGCGTCGAGGTCGCGGCCGGGGAGACGGCCACTGTCAACTTTGCCCTGAACGCCAGTCCCGTCGCCTTGGGCGAAGAATTCGTCGTCGTGGGTTCGCGGACAGTGCGCACCGCCATTGAGACGCCGGCCCCGGTTGATGTCATCTCCGAACTCGAGATTCGCCAATCCGGCCAGACCGAGATCAACCAGACGCTGCGCCAGTTGGCTCCCTCCTTCAACGCCTCGCACCAGACCATTTCCGACGGCACCGATCACATCAACCCAGCCAGTCTGCGCGGCTTGGGCCCCGACCAAGTGCTGGTGCTGATCAACGGCAAGCGCCGCCACTCCAGCGCGTTAGTACACGTCAACGGCACCTTTGGCCGCGGCACGGTGGGAGTCGATCTCAACGCCATTCCCAAAGCCGCAGTCGAGCGCATCGAGATTCTGCGCGATGGCGCGGCGGCCCAGTACGGCTCGGACGCCATCGCCGGGGTGATCAACATCGTCCTCAAGGACGACACCGAGGGCCTCGCGGTCAACAACTTGGTAGGCACTACGGGCGAAGGAGACGGCGAGCAAGTCAAGACCGATGTGAACTACGGCTTCGGGCTGGGCGAGGGCGGGTACATCAACGTCACCGGCGAATTTTTAAGTCGCGATCGCACGCGCCGCGGCGGCCAGTACACCGCGGATGCGGACGACGCCAACATCCAGTGGATCGAAGACAACGGCTTGGCGGACGACGCTTTCAACATGAACATCGGCCAGAGCAAGGCCACGGTGGGTGGAGCCTTCTACAACGCTGCGTATCCTCTGTCCGGCGGGGCCGAATTCTACAGCTTTGGCGGGCTGTCGTACCGCCGCGGCGAGGCGACGGGCTTCTATCGCCTGCCGGGGAGCCAGCCAAATCGAGTGGTCTTTGAGTTGTACCCCAACGGCTTCCTGCCCCAGATCAATCCAGACATCGAAGACCGCTCGTTCGGCGCGGGAGTGCGCGGGGCTAAGGGGAAGTGGGATGTGGACTTCAGCGTGACCCAAGGCGGCAACGGCTTCAAGTGGAATATCGAAAACACCAACAACGCCTCTATGGGTGCCGACAGCCCTACCTCGTTCCACGCCGGGCGGCTTGGTTTCAACCAGACCTCGGGGAACTTGGACTTGGTGCGGCCCCTCGGCATAGACGCGTTCGAGCGCACTTCCCTCGTGCTCGGCGGCGAGTTCCGCGTCGAGAACTACCAGATTGAAGCCGGCCAGTTCGAGTCCTACTCCTATGGCCGCGGTCCGGTTGATGGAACCAATTTTGAAGAAGGCAAAGCCTCGGGTGCCCAGGTATTTAGGGGATTTTCTCCGGCCAGTGCCCTCAATCGCTTCCGCAACAGCATCAGCACGTACGCCGGCTTGGAAACGCAAGCATCGGCCATGCTGACGGTCGATGTGGGAGGGCGCTTTGAGCAGTACAGCGACTTTGGCAGCACGTCCACCGGCAAACTAGCCCTGCGCTTGGCCCTCAGCGATGCGCTGGCCCTGCGGGCGACCGCCAGCAATGGCTTTCGCGCCCCGTCCCTGCACCAAGTGTGGTTCAACAGCGTCAGCACCCAGTTCGTAGAAGATGAGGTCACCGGCGAGTTGGTGCCCCGCGAGGTGCTCACCGCCAACAACAGCAGCCCGGTTGCCAAAGCCTTCGGCATTGGGTCGCTGGAGCCAGAGACCTCCGTCAATGCCAGCGCGGGCATCACCGCCCAATTGCTGGACAATTTTTCCCTTACAGCCGACTACTACCAGATCGCCATCGAAGACCGGATCGTGTTGACCGGGCGCTTCTCCGATAGCAACGAGGGCTACGCCGCCATTTTGGCCCCGTTCCGGGCCACAGCGGCCCAGTTCTTTGCCAATTCCGTGAACACCTCAACCAGCGGCGTGGATCTAGTCGCCTCGTATAGCGCCCCCTTGGGGGTAGGTGCCCTCAGTCTGTCGGCCGCGGCCAATGTCACCCAGACCTCAGTGGACGAGATCATGATTCCCGAGGGGCTGATCGCAGCCTTTGAGAAGGCCAACGATCGGCAAGCCACGGCCGAAGAGCGCACGGCCATCGAAGGCCTGCTGTTCGATCGGGAGGCGCACAACCGCCTCGAAGACGCCCTGCCGCGCACCAAGGTCAGTCTGTCGGCGCGCTACTCCCAAGACACATTTAGCGCCCTAGTCCGGGCCACCAACTACGGGCCGGTCGAGTACAAGCCCAACAATCCAGACAACGACGAGACCTTCTCGGCCAAGACCTTGCTAGATGTAGATGTGTCGTATCAGATGTTGCCGGGCCTGCGCTTGTCGGTAGGAGCCAACAACCTGTTGAATACCTTCCCGGACGAGCACGAAAAAGACGGCAATATCGGTTCGCGTGGTTTTGTGTATAGCCGGCGGGTGACCCAGTTCGGCACCAACGGCGGGTTTTACTACGGGCGCTTGAGTTTCGATCTATAAGCGCATTACGTCTTCACCGCGCCTAAAGGCGTGAACAAGGCGCGGTGAAGCTAACATTCCTCGTGCTGGCTTAGTGATTGGTGGTCCGTTCCCTGGGGCTGGCCACTAATCACTAATACCAGTACCCGACCTAGCATCGGCGACCCAGTCGCAAGGAGGCACCATGTACAGAGTAGGAGTCATAGGCTGCCGGGGCATTGGCAATCGGCACGCCCGCGGGGCCGAGAGCCTAGAAAACGCCGAGGTCGTGGCCGGTTGCGACCTCGTGCCGGCGCAACGCGACGAATTTGCAGCCCAGTTCGAAGCGACCAATTCCAAACTAAAAATGTACGCCGACTACCGGGAGATGCTGGAAAAAGCCCAGCTCGACATCGTCACGGTGGCCACCGGCGACAACCGGCACACCGACTTGGTGGTGGCCGCGGCCGAAGCCGGTGTCAAGGGGATTTTCTGCGAAAAGCCACTGGCCACCAGCGTGGAGGACGCCGACCGCATGGTGGCGGCCGCGGAACGCCACAACGCCTTGCTGTCCGTCGATCACACGCGCCGCTGGATGCCCGTCTGGCATCGCTGCCGCGAACTGGTGGCCGCGGGCGAGATTGGCGACGTGAGAGCGGTCTTGTGCGAGCACTACGGCACGCGCTCAATGCTGTTCCGCAACGGCACCCACCTGCTCGACGCCATCATGTGGTTCGCCGGCAGTAGCCCCGAGTGGCTCGTCGCCGAGCTAGAGGACGGATACGCAGACTACAACGAGTACCGCGGCGACGGCGGACACGACCCAGCCACCGAGCCGAGCGCCAATGCCTACATCCATTTCGCCAACGGCGTACGCGGGATCTACCTCGGAGAAAAACAGACCCCCAACCGACTCGACTTCACTGTGTCGGGCACCACGGGGAGCATTTTCATCGAGCGGGAAGGCGACGCGTACATCGAGCGAGCCGGAGAGCGGGAGCCGGTTGAACCGCGCCAGTGGAAAGTGGATGGAATCGAAGCGGGCGTACATGAACTTGTGCACACGCTCGACGGCGAAGGTGAGCTGTCGTGTACTGGCCGAGACGGTCTGACCGTGGTGGAGATGATGATCGCCTGCCTGCAATCGCAGCAGCAGAACAACGCAAAAGTCGCGCTGCCGCTGCCTAGATAGGCACTCGCGGACGAGCGGCCGCGACCGCTGGGAAGCGCAAGCGCCGGTGCCTACCGAACGCGAAATTGGCGATTTGCACGAATTCGCGCCCTGACCGTACACTGCCCCGCCACGCCGCATTGAGGCGTCCTCACTGTATGCGCACTTTCTTTTTTCTCGCCCTAACTGCGCCTCTGTTGGTCCCAAGCTCTGGCTGGAGTCTAACCATCTATCGCATCGGTGGATCCGCTAAGGCCCCACCCCCGGAAGCAGAGCTAGCAGGAGTGGAATTCGCGCCGCTGACTTGGGCGGCGGCCGCCCAGGGGTTCGACGGAAAGATGCAAGGGCTGGCACTGGGGGAAGTGAGAATCGCGCCCGTACTGGTTTCCCCGAATGACAACCTCATCCTCACCGCCTCGGCTAGAGGAGGTGGCCCGGCCGGCTTTGCCATCAAACGCGGGCAGAACCTGTACGGAGTGCTCGTGGCGGATCAATTGGTCGACAAAATTGCCGACGGAGACCCAACCACTGCTTTTCGCCTCGTCGATGACCAAGGGCTGGCGAGGTTCTCTTCCGCTTCACCTGGAACCTTCCTGCTCGATTTGGGATGGCACTTTCCCATAAACAGGATTCGCTTCTATCCCACGCCCCAGTATACAGGACGCAATGTCGAGGAATTTGTCGTCCAAGTCGTAGAGGGCAGCTCCACCGGAGCCGTTGGATCGAGGACGGCCAACTGGCAGAAAATATTCAATGCTCTCTTCCCCGACGGCACCCGCAGCCAGAGCGTGGCGGGTGCGCCGCGAGACGAGTGGACAGTTGATGTCGTAGGCGCGGTGTCGCCCAATCGGCAGCAGCTCGTCGATTTTCTCTTTCCCACCCGCACGGTCGAGTACGTGGCGCTGACCGTTGCCGGGCAAGAAATGTGGGAAGTCGCCGAATTGGAAGTCTATGGCGAGGGCTACGTGCCTCGGGCACTCTACCAATCCAAGGTGCTGGATTTGGGCGCGACCTCAACCTTGGGGACGCTCCGCTGGACCGGCTGCAAAGACGGCGATGCCCACGTCGAAATCCGCACCCGCAGCGGCTCGGACCCGGACCCCAACCGCTACTGGCGCTTCACTGGCCGCGACGATGAGAAGACCTTCCTCGACGATGAAGGCCAGCCCCTAACCCACACCGCCCACCAAAGCCTGTCCTTTGGCCAAGGCCCCATCACCCCAGATCTGGACCACTGGAGCGACTGGTCGGGAGGCTACTCCTTCGCCGACAGCTTGGGAACTCCCATGACCTCGCCCGGGCCGCAGCGCTTCGTGCAACTACAAGTCGCTTTCGCCACCAAGGACGGGCAGGCCGGGGAGCTCGAGCTAGTGGAGTTGCTCATCTCCCGGCCGCCGGTGAGCGGTCCAGTGGTCGCCGAGGTCTGGCCGGTGGCAGTGGAGCCGGCCGCGGTGACGAGCTTTGTCTATGCCTTGCGGCCGGAACTGGGGCGGGCGACCAGCGGCTTCGATCAGCTCGTGCTGGAGACCTCGGGTCGGTTTGTCGGGGTGGATTCGGTGCGGATCAATCAGGAGCGGCAGGCTCTTGTGCTGGCGGAGCCGCTCCAGGACCAGCGGCTGGTGGTGGCCCTGCCGCGGCTGGGGCCGGCCGACAACCAGAAAGTGGTGGAGCTGTTCTTTCAAGCCCAGAGCTTCCACTTTGGCACTTGGTTCCACGGGGCGGTGTTCGACTCGGAGCGGCCCCTAGCGGTGGGGCAGCGGGTGGAGGCGGGCGATGCGCTTTTTCAGCTAGAGGGCAATCAAGTGTGGGTGGGCATCCAGCTAGACCGTGGGCTGCTGCAGCAAGTGGGGGTGGCAACGCCGCTACTCACGCCCAATGGGGACGGGGTCAACGACGCAGTGGCCATCGAATACACCGTGCTCAAGTTGGCCCGAGCTGGGGCGGTGGAGGTGACCGTTTTCGATATAGCGGGGCACCGGGTGCGACAGCTCTACGAGGGCCGCGATCGCAGCGGCCGGTACGGTCGGTGGTGGGACGGCCGAGGCGCGGACGGTCGGGTGGTGGGGCCGGGTTTGTATGTATATCGAGTGCGCGTTGCCGCCGATCAGGGCTGGGAACAGCGCAGCGGCCTCATTCCCGTCGCGTATTAGCCGCTTGAGAAAACTGGCCCGGCCAACCCACTACCTATTATTCTATTGATTTGCTACTTAAATTTCTTTATAACAACACATAGTTCGCCCGTCGTTTAGAATCTATTATTCCCACGGAAAGCGTGAAGTCACAAAAGAAAGGAGGGAATGAGCAAAGAAGTTGCGAATTTAGCTCAAACTCCATGGATGAAAAGAGGTGGGGTGGTTGTTTATGTCTCCTATCCATCATTGAGAAAGGAAAAAACAATGGCACGTCGCATCATGGTCGCTGCTCTAGCGTTCACTCTGATCGCAGGAGGTAGCGCATCCGCACATTCCCCCGAAGGCGAAATTTTTAGCGCCTTCCAGTGGCCCCCAGGTCTCGAGCCCGTACTAGACGGAGTTGGCAGTGAGTACGGTATCATTCCCGAGCCCTACTGGCAGACCACGGAACAATTCCCTGACACCCAAGGCGGCCGGGATATCGATCCGTCGAATTTCGACGCCAAGGCCACGATAACCTACAGTCTCGGCACCAACTTGATCTACGCGTACAGCGAGGTGTTCGACGACATCAGCATACCGCCCGACACTTGGCAGTTCATGATTGATGCCGACCACAGCGGGGGCGATTGCTATCCCGACACCGACGACAATGCGCGCTGGCACGCCTCGGCCTGCCAGCAGTACGAGGTGTACAACCACATTCCCGGGGAGGAGGGAGACGACCCCGTCCACTTCTTCTGGGGGACCGCTACTTGGCTGCCCGAGGAGGGCTGGTACAACATAACATGCACCTTTGACGGCGAGAAAGACGGTCCGGGCACGGTCTATCGGGAAGTGCAGTTTATGCCCCTCAACGACCTCAACTCCCCGGCTGGAGCAGCAGAGTCCGTCACCCACACCCTGGCCGAGGGCGAGATCATAGGGCTCGGGTACAACTGGATGGACTACGACGAAGTGGGCCGCGAGGTTCAGGGGGGCGGCTGGCAGGCCTTCTACAACCTGAGCCAGCACGACCGGATGTACCGCAGTGGCGACGGTGCCTGCGACTTTTTCCTAGCCCCCGTGGATGAGACGGTCGATTTCAGCGCGATTCCCTCCGCGGTCGAGGCCACGACCTGGGGCCGGATAAAGACCGGATTCGTCCACTAGCCATCCCTCACGCCCGAGGAGATAGCCTGCTATCTTCCGCCGCCTGGCACATGGTTCCAGTGTGCCAGGCGGCATCCTAGAAGCCGAAGAGTTTCGCGGATGCGGCTCTCAATCCTCCTATCGACACTGATCCCAACCCTCGCTTGGGGACTCACCATATATCGCATCGGCGGCACTCCAGATTACGCCCACCCGCTGGCGGACAGTACAGGAGTCGAGATCGTCGAGCTGACTTGGGAGGAGTTCGCCCAAGACCCCAAGCTGGAGGCACGGGGAGTGCGCACCAGTGAGGCGGGGAGTCTCGTGCCTGTATTCGTCAGTCCAGACGAGAATCTGTCCTTGGGCGCTATCGAGCGGGGCGAGGGCAAAAAATTCTATCCCGAACAGCGATTTGGGTCGTCCGATGGCGCTGGTCCCCGGGGCCACAAGTACGGCACCATTGCCAAAAACGATTTCACCGACTGGACCGTGGACGGCGATCCAACCACCTACATGTGGCCGTCTGATCTGCTCACCGACCGACTGAACCCCAAGCTCGTCCTGTTCTTGGGCGCTACTTTTCCAGTGAATCGGGTCGTGGTCTATCCCCGTCGGGATCACCCCGAGCGCTACGTCGAGGACTATACCCTGTACGCGTGGCGCGAGGGCCAAGTCATGGGGCTGCACCGCAATTCGGGCGACGGACAAATAGTGGCGCGGGGCCGCGAAAATCGGGATCCAGTCATTGACATGCGGTTTCCCACCGCGGTCGTCGATCGGCTCATGTTCAATATCGACAACTTCGACGAGCCGTACATGGCGAACCGAATGTGGGAAATAGCCGAGTTCGAAATATACGGCGAGGGGTACGTGCCCAAAGGGTTGTACACTTCCAAGGCCCTTGAACTGGACGCCGCGTCCAGTCTGGGCGAAATCCGCTTTTGCGGCTTCAAGGACCGCGACGCCAAATTGCGGATTCGCACCCGCAGCGGCAGCGACGAAGACCCCGAGCGCTACTGGCGTCTCACCGGTCGCGGCGACGAAAGAAGTTTTCTCAAGGACAACGGTCAGCCCCTGACGCGCTCGGATTACAACAACCTGCAGGGCGGCAAGGGCGGGATTACCACGGACTTAGACAACTGGAGCTTCTGGTCGGGGCCCTACGACTTGGCCGACAGTCTGGGGACCCCAATCACCTCCCCGAGTCCGCGGCAGTTTTTCCAGCTCCAGCTCGAGTTCTTGCCCGAGGGTTTGGACGGAGCCGGCGTGGATTTTATCGAGTTTCACATCACGCAACCGCCGGTGGCCGGGCGCGTGATCGGAGAAATTTGGCCCACCGAAGTGGCCCCGGGCCAAGAGACTCCCTTCGTCTATGCCATGCTGCCGACCTTTTTCGGGGGCGAGGGCGGGTTTGACCAGATCGTGCTGGAGACGACCGGGCAGTTTACCGGCGTGGATTCAGTTCGCATCAACGAGGAGCGGCTCCAAGATCGAGAATGGGAATTACTCGCACCGCTCCAAGACCAGCGGCTCGTGCTGTCCCTGCCGCGGATAGACCGCACCAAGAGCGGCAGACTGGTGGAGGTCTTCTTTCAGGGACGGGCATTCCGCTTTGGCACCGTATTCTCCGGGCAGGTTTTCGACGGCCAACGGCCTCTCGAAGTAGGGCAGTTCGTGGAGGACGGAGATGCGACCTTCCGACTCGACAGCAACCAACGCTCCGTGGGCATCGCCCTGAACGGCCATATCGTCAGCAAGGTGGCGGCGAATCCGCGGGTGGTGACGCCCAACGACGACGGGGTCAACGACGAGGTGCGCATCGAGTACACCTTGCTGGAACTAGCCGGCGTCGGACAGGTGAAAGTGAGTATATTCGATCTGGCCGGCCACCAAGTGCGCCAAGTGTACGCGGGAGAGGACAGCAGCGGCCAACACGCGCAACTGTGGGACGGTCTGGGCGCAGGCGAGCAGGTAGTGGCGCCGGGGGTCTATCTGTATCGGGTGCAAGTGGATACGGATGCCGGACGGGAAGAGCGCAATGGTCTGGTTGCGGTAGTTTTTTAGGGGCCTCTACCGCTGGTCTTCGTACACGACCCCTAAAGTAGGCGACACTTACTTTGAGTACGCCTTTTCTGCGGTTTCCGCTGGGTCCAGGATCGAGGGCGTCTCGCCCTCGATCCTTGGCAGGCTGAGGGCTGGTGTCGGGTAGTAAGACCTCTGGTACACTTTTGCTTTGTTGCCCAGCTCTGCTACCGGCTATCCACTCCCTCTGCTGTCTGACCGGCCACGTAACGCTATGCAGATTTCTTCTGAGGGAGGGTACAAATGGACAATTTTCATCTCAGATGGTGGGGCTGCGGTGCGTTCGACGTCCTCCTCGACGACGTCAACATCGCCTTCGATCCCTATCTATTCGGCGAAAATCTCGCCAAGGCCGAAGCCGTTTACGACTATATCTTCATAAGTCACGAGCACTTCGACCACTGCCATCCCCAAACCCTGCGCAAGCTCTGCCAAGGCGATCGCTTTAAGAAGCTCTTCGTTCCCATTGGCTGCTTGACCCCCAACGAGCCCATTGACGAGCAGTACGGCGATGCGGCCTTCGCCCGGGATCTGCCCATCACCAAGCACATCCCGGCGGACCTAGTACAAGTGGCCTATCCCCATCCCAAGTACATGGCCGACGACAAGCGCAGCTTTCCCGGTCCCTTTGAATTCGACTTGGGGCCGATCCACGTGGAGGTGATCGAAAGCGGAGAAAGCGCCCGACCCGACCTCCCGACCTGCGGTTATTTAGTCGCGCACGCAGAAAAGGATCTCTCCTTCTACCACACCGGCGATTTGGGCGCTGTATTCCCGGCGCTAAAAAAACTAAAGGGACGGGTGGACTACCTCATCCACATGAAGACGCCCCTCGGCGAGCTGGTCGATTACGTCGAACCTCAATTCGTCGTTCCCACGCACTACCGCACCGACCGCGAGACCGAGCCCATTCCCGCCGGCCACTGGCCGCCCAATCTGACGGATGTCAACGCCTTTCTCGAAGACTTGCGAGAGCAAGTCGAAGGCCGGGCCCAGCTCCTTCCCTTCACCGCCCCCATTCTATACGAAGTAGAAATGCCGCAAAAAAAGGTGAAGTGGGAGTGGGAATGGTTCAATTCTTGGACCGTTCCCCTGTGGAGGGACTGAATGAAAATTTGCTGCTTTTTGGCGGTCGCGCTTTCGTGGTCCGCTGCCCTCGCACAGACCATCACCGTTGGCCAAGGTCCGCGGCAGTGGCAGGACGGAGGCGGAGGGATCAACCCGCAGTTCCCAGTATCGACCACCGAACTCGCCACCGGCAACACCCCGGGCGGCGTCATTGATTTCGATTCCGAACCTGGGTGGATCTTCCTGCAGCAGATTGATCCCGGCAGGAATCTGGCCCTCGGTGCGGAGGACAGAGGTGGGGGCATGAGCTCGCCCCTGCCCTCGATCTCCGATCTAGCGCTAGAGTCCATGATAGACGGCAAGTCGGAAACCGCTTTTCGCCGCAAGGCTACGACGGCCGGAGCGTTAGTCATCGCCCGCGGCATCATTATGGATTTGGACCTGGGGGCGCGCTTTGGCGTCAACCGGATCCGGTTCTTTCCGCGCAACACCGTGCGCGAGGCCCCGGACTTCAAGTTTGAAAACGACTTCATGCGGGGCTACTCCTTGGCCCTAAACGACGGCAGCGAGGAGACCTCGGTAGAGGGCCGACCGCAGTACCTCAATCTCATAAGGGTGGAGGACAATATCGAAGCGGTCGTCGATCTAAAAATCCCGCTCCAGTACGTGCGCTTTATCCGGCTCAAGTCCGAGTCGAATATCGGTTTTGAGGTCGACGAAATCGAGACCTACGGCTCTGGTTTCGTGCCCGAAGCCCAGTACCTGTCCGACATCTTCGACTTGCAGGATCTGGCCATCTGGGGCAACCTGCGCTGGGCCGAGCGCCGCGAAGGCGTACCCGGGCTTTCGGATATCCGCGTTTTCACGCGCTCGGGCCGCGACGAAACCCCCTACGTCTTCAACCGGCTGAACGCCAATCAGCTAGGCGTGCCTTGGAAGGCGGATGCCCAAGTCGATGAAATCCTCCTAGACGCCCTGTCCGTTGACGAGGCTTTTGACCTGTTCAATTCCCAGCCCCAAGCAACTAGGCAAAACCTCATTCTCTCCCAAGCCGACTACGAAGCCCTCGCAGACCAGCAAAAAGCGCCCTTGAGAGACGATGTGGTCAACTGGAGCACTTGGTCCCCCCCCTATCCGGCAGAGGGACGGAGTGCGGTGGGGACCCCCATCATCTCGCCGGGACCGCGGCGCTACTTCCAGTTCAGAATCGACTTTGCCAGCCGCGATCTGAGTTCGGGCAGCGGCGTTGATTCCCTGTCTTTCGATTTTGCCAGCCCCGTGCCGGCCGAGCGCATCGTCGGCGAAATTTTCCCCCGGGATGTGCCGGCCGGCGAAGTGGTGGAATTCACCTATGGAATCTGGGCCGGGCTGCGGCCGCAGGACACCAGCTTCAATCGCTTTGAGATCGCCACGCCGAGCGTCCTCGAAGAGATCGGCCGCATAGAACTGCGCGATGCACAGGACCATCTCATCCGCGGAGAGGATCTCGCGGTCCGACTCAGCGAGATCCAGCCCCCCTTTATCAGGGGCGACTTCAGCATCGAGAGCGCGGCCGACGGTCGCGTCGTCGTCGGTTTCCCGCCATTGACCAATGGCGATCTTCTCAAGATCACCTTCAAGACCTCGGTGCTGAGGTTCGGGCAGACCTTTGCCGGCCGCGCCTTCCTCGCGGACCCGGCGCGCGAGGAAGGGGGCCAACTGCCCCAGCAAGTCGTGCCGGGCAACGCCGCCCAGCTCGCGCCAGATGACGTGGATCCGCGCCCGGTGGGCAGCGAAGATCTGACCTTGGTGGATAATAGCCTCTCGGTGCGCACGGCCATCGAGGGTTCGCTGCTCGGCCAGATCCGGGTAGTGCCCCCGACCTTCACCCCCAACCGGGACGGAGTCAATGATGCCGCGGTTATCCACTACGATGTGCTGCGGCTGGGCGTGGCCGCTCCGCTGCGGGTAGAGATCTGCGATCTGAGCGGCCGCTCAATCGCCGCCTTTGCCAACGACCGGGCGAGCGGCCGCTTCTCGATTGGGTGGGACGGGAGCGATTCGCACGGCAACGCAGTGCCGCCCGGCCTCTACTTGTTCCGCGTTTTTCTCGACACCAATGCAGGCTCTGACGCAAAGACCGGGGTCGTTGGGGTGGTGTACTGAATTTCGCGGCTTTTGCCAAGCGGCTGGAGCGCAACCTAGAAGTTTTCGCCGACGCCAAGGCGATCTGCGGAGGGATTTTTCATGCAGCACTACTTGACGCATCTGCTGGCCGGCGGGCTAGTCCTCGCGTGCCTAGATGGGGTCTGGGCGCAGGATTACGGCACCCGCTTGGGGGTGCAGCGCGGGGGTCGAGTCTCGTACGAACCGCAGGGGCCGGGCGTGCTCTTTGGCGCACTGGATCCCACGGTCAAGCGCTGGTACGTGCCCCAAGAACTCTACAGCGAGTACCGCTGGCAGACGTGGCAGTACACCAACTACGCACGCGACAAGTACCAGCGCTACGTATCCACGGCCCTCGAAGGCGATTACCTCTACGACCTGTACGGCAACTTTGTCACGCAGGGTTGGCTGATTTACGATATGCGCCGACAACAGCCCGCCGAATTCGGCAGCACGGTTTTTAAGGACAGCCGCTACGGCGGCTGGTTCAACCGCGTCCTCATCGCTTCGGACACCAAGGACCAGTACCACTACGCCGTGACGATCGGCGACCGCATCCGCACGACCCTGACGCCCCTGACCTTCTCAAAGCCGGCCTTCAGCGGCATCCAAGCCGACTTCGCCTCGGACAAGTACCAAGCCACGGTCCTCATGTCGCGCATCAGCAACCCCAACCCCCCTACTAGCGCCGGGGTGACGGGCATAACCAATACCACGGACTTCGTCGGCGGCCAACTCACCGGCCAACTCGGCGATTTTGTCACCGTGGGTGCCACCTACCTCAACGCCCATCACTCCAATACCCTGCTGGAGAGCTTTATCGGCAGCCGCTTCCGCGGCGACCTCACTGTCGATCAGAACGGCACCGCCATCAATCGGATCGAAATCGTGCTCCAAGACGACTCGCCCGCAGACGGAGAGGGCGGGGCCGCCCTGTTCTCGCAGAATGTCATCATCACCTCGGTGGAGGACTTTGCCACCCTCGGCCGCGAGACCGTCACCGGCAAGGAGATCAACTTTGTCCCCCTCATCCAAGGCGGTTTTCAACGGCAGGGTTTTCTCGCCGCCGACGGGGATGAGCGCATCCGCCTGATCTACGATTTCTCCGACCGCTCGTACTCGGGGCCCGACCCGGCGACCATCGTCGAAGTAACCTTTGAATTAGTGCTGGCCAACGACTACAAGGTGTCCATGACCTCGAACAACCAGCTCGACAACGACGAAACCCCCCATCCACTGGAGATCGCCCGGGCCGACGGCAATGTGCGCGACACCTCGAACCAACAGGTGGTGCGCTTTGCGTACGGCCTGCCCACGGCCAACCAGATTTTCGGCTTGCACCTGCGGACGACTAGGCTACTCGGTTTTGACACCTATGCCGAGTACGCGGTCAACCACCAGTTCCGCAAGTACCCCAACTCCACGCTGGGCGAGCTGAACGAGGAGCACGAGTCGTCCGCTAGGCGGGCGGAGGCCTGGATAGTCAATGTGTCGCGCAGCGAATATCCCTTGTTCGCCTACGGCGAGGCCTTCAGCATGGAACGGCACTATGCGACCCACATTTTTCTCAGCGACCAGCGAGGCTCCTTTGACTACTCAACGCGGACTCGGTTATTCGAGTTCGTCGAAGACAACGACGACCAAGACCGCATCCCAGACTGGGGGCGCTCAAACCAGATTGGCCCGGACACCGAGGTCTTCCCGGGCTGGGACGAGAACAACGACTTTATCAACGACTTCAACCAAAACGACAATCGGGTGCGCGAAAACCAAATTCCCGACTACGAAGAGCCTTTTTTGCGCTACCACAGCGATCGGCCCGAATTCCTCTTTGGCATCGACTTGAACAACAACGGCTGGATCGACCGCTTTGAAAACGACGAGCAGCCCGACTTTCCCTACAAGCGGGACCACCGCGGGTACAATGTGTACGGCGGCCTACACCTCGCGCCGGAAGCGCGCTTGACCATAGGGCGCACTCGGCAGTGGCTGCTCTCGGCGGCTCAGCGCAACGAAACCAGTTACGCGCTCTTCACCTTGGACCGGGACATGGCCGGCTTTGGGCGCATACGGGTTTTCGACTTCCTAAAAAAGGCGCGCGACAACATAGCCGACGACCGCATCGCGCCCCTCCCCTATTTCAGAGGGCCGCAGCTACCCGTCAAGGATGTCCTGCCGGCCCAAGACACTTGGATCAACACCCTGTGGCTGGGATTTGACTACGCGGGCATCCCCTCCTTAAAGGTGGAAAACAAGCTCAAGTACGAGTTTATGCACCAGTTGCTCGCCGAGGAGACCTTGGCCGAGCAGAGTGCCCGCAAGGACGCGCACTTCTTCGGCCTGATCAACAAAGCCGCCTATTCCCTGAACCTACTAAGCGTGAATTTCCTGCCGTCGGTTAAGAGCGAGTACCTAATAGATCAGCCCTTTCTCAAGACGGAAGACAAACGCAAACACTGGTCGCCGAGTTTCTTCCTCATCGCCCGTCTGCCCCTGATGCCGCGCACCCAGTTTGAGGCCGGCCTCGAACAGAGTTTCAAATGGGAGTTGCGGGCCGACGAGGACGAATTGGTGGAGCTGCGGGCCGAGGGCGTGGAAACCGGCGATTTCGGCGAGACCATCTTGGCGGTCCAGACCACCAATACCACCGACTACCTCGGCTACAAATTGGTCACCCAGCTCGGTTTTCTGTACGAGCGCAGAGGGCTGGAAGTGGTGCAAAAAAGGGCCGTGGAAGGCGCTGACGACGCCTTTGCGCTGGGGGATCGGACGGCGACGGGTTTCACCACCTTTATCACCATTTACGCCGGCCTCTAATGATGCGCGAGACCCTCTCCGCCCTTGCGCTCCTAACACTGGCTGGGACCAGCGTCAGTGCCCAAGACTACGGCAATCGCTTGGGGCAGGGGCGCGGCGAAGACGTGCAATTCCCGACCACGGGCCCCAGCATCCTCTCGGCTGCGCTCGATCCCCGGGTGCAAAAGTGGTACTTGCCCCAGGAACTCTACGGCGAATACCGGCTGAATCAGTGGTCGTACACCAACTACGCGAGGGATTTCTACCGGCGCTACCTGCAGCCAGACTTGGAAGGGGACTACTTCTACGATCTGTTTGGCCGCCGCGTCATGCACGGGTGGCTGATCTACGAGGCGAGAAAAGAACAACCCCGAGCCTCGGAGGGCAACAGCCTGCTCAAATCCCCGCTCTACGGCGGCAATTTTCAGAACTTGACCATCTCTTCCGACGCCAAGGGACAGTACCGCTACGCCCTGACCGTCGGCAACGAGATTCGCACCACTCTCACGCCCATGACTTTCAACAAGGCCGTCTTCAACGGCATCCAGTTCGATTATCTGGCGGACCGCTACGCCGGCACCGTGCTCCTTTCGCGCGTCAGCGCACCGCTGGTGGCCACCTCGGACTTTGGCGTGGGACTCACCAACGCCACAGAATTGAAAGCCGGACGGGCAACGGTCCAAGTCGGCGACCGCGTCACCCTCGGCGGCACCTACGTCAACACCCACAACAGCCGCGCCACCCTAGAGCGCTTTGCCGGCAATATGTTCAAGGGCTTTCTCACCACCGATCAGGCCGCCAACGCCGTCTCCTTCGTGGAAATCCGCCTCGGCGACGATTCGCCCGCAGATGGCGAGGGCGGGGCCATTCTCTTTGCCGAAAACGCCATCCTCGAGGACGTCACTGGCCACACTTGGGAAAGCACCCAAGTCGGTTATACCCCGGTGCGGACGGGCGGCCAGTTGCGCGATGGGTTTCCCGTGGCCGACGGCAACGAGCGCATGATCCTGCGCTACAACCTCGAAACCCTCGCTGCGGCGAGAATTGTGCAGGTTGATGGCGAGCCTAGCCTATCGCCCACCACAGTTGATTCCCTCGCCGAGGTGCGCTTCGAATTGGTGCTGGCCAACGACTACCGGATCGAGATTACCTCGGACCGCCAGACCAACATCGAGGGCCAACCAGTCTTTCTGCCGGTGCAGAGCGCTCCGCGCAACGTCAAGGACACCTCCAATCGGCGCACCGTGCGCTTCGACTACGGCCTGCCCACGGCCAATCAGATCGCTGGTTTCACCGCAGCGGTCCACGAATTGTGGGGCTTCAACCTGTACGCGGAAGTGAACGTCAACCACCGCTTTGTCCAGTATCCCAGCCCGCTGCTGGAGACCCATCGGATCGCCGCCAAGAGGGCGGACGCATGGATGGTCAATCTGTCGCAGATTCGCTCCCCCTATTTTTTTCACCTCGAAGCTTTCAGCATGGATCCAAATTACACCACGAGCATCTTTATGACCGAGACCAACGGGCGGACCGACTTTGCCGACGAAGAGACCTTTTTCTACGACTACGTCGACGACAACGACGACCAAGACCGCTTTCCCGACCAGAAGCGCCGCTGGCAGTCAATCGCGCTGAGCGGCAGCCAGACCGGCGAAGGCGCGGCCGACCCGTCCGTATTCCCCGGTTGGGACGAAAACGGCGACTTCATCTCGGACTTCAACCAGAACGACAACCCAGTGCGCCGCAACTCGATTGCGGACTACGAGGAGCCCTTCCTGCGCTTTAGCGCCGATCGGCCGGAGTTTCTCTTTGGCATCGATCTCAACAACAACGGCTGGATCGACCGCTTTGAAGACGACGCCGACCCGGATTATCCCTACGACCGGGATCACCGGGGCTACAATGTGTACGGCGGCGTCGACGTGCTTCCCCAGATGCGCCTGACGGCCGGGCAGACGCGGCAGTGGCGGCTGTCCTCGGGCCGGCGCAGCGAGGTAGCGTACGGGCTTTTCACCTTTGAGCGCGATTGGGCCGCCTTGGGCCGGCTGCGCGTCTTCGAGCACGTGAAGAAAGTGCGCGACAACATAGCGGACGACCGCATTGCCGCGCCGAAATTCTTCCGCGATTCCCAAGCTACGGTCGAAGACCCGCTGCCGGCTCAGAACACTTGGATTAATACATTCTGGCTGGGCTTTGACTACGCGCGCCTAGCTCCATTGTACCTGTCCAACAAGTTCAAGTACGAATTCCTCCACCAGCGCGACAAACAGCAGGTACTCGACGAGCGCGGCGCACGGCGCAATGCGCGCTTTGTCGGCTTGGTCAACAAGGCGGATTGTGGCTTTGCGGTCGGCAAGTTCCACGTCCGACCGCGCCTCAAAAACGAATTCTTCTGGGACGTCCCCTACCTAAAGGAGGCGGAGAAACGCCACTGGTGGAAGCAGATGCTATCCCTCAGCGTCAAATTCCCCATCCTCAAACGCTCGTGGATCGAGACGGGCCTGGAGCAGGTATTCACCACCGACTTGGGGGTGGCAGCCGGGCTGCACACGGGCGATGCGCGCCAGACGGTTCTGGCGTTGCAGCTAACCAATTACGGGACCTACGTGGGCTATCGCTCGATCATGCAGTTTGGCCTGCGCTACGACCGGGACCGATTTGAGCGCCGCGGTGCGAAGCCCGAGACCAAGACGGGCAGCCTCGTCTTTCTCTCTTTCTACACCGGGCTAAAATAGAAAAGGTGTACCATGCTACATACGTATTGCGCGATCTATCTGCTAGGCGCGGTGCTCGGGTGTGGTGCGGTCGCGGCTCAGGATGGCTATGCGATCCGCGGCGACCGGATCATCACCGAGGGCGAGGACGCGTGGCGGCAATGGCTCTTCCCGGTCGGCACGATCGACTTCGACGCCCAAGGCGTCCGGCCCCACTTCGTGGCCCGGGACATCAATGCCAGCCTCGACGCCCAGCACTTTCCGCTCGAAGCTGCGGACGACGAAAAGGGGGGCATCCACGCGGCCGGGTCCAACGCGGCCGCCGCTGCCAACATCCTCGATGGCGATCCTTTGACCTATTGGGAACCGAATCTCGACGATCCGCCCGATCGGTGGTGGGTGGTGATCGACCTCGGACGCATGGTGCCGGCCACGCGCCTTGTCCTGCGCTTTGCCGCCGCAGGGCAGGGCGATCCATTCTACCACTTCCGGGTGCTGGCAGCCAACGGCGACGCCCGTCTCGGTGCCAGCGACAATCTCGACTACCACCTCGTTGGCCGCACTAGGCGGCCCAATCTCGACCAGCGGGAATTCGCCTTTGCGCTGAGTCCCTTTTCCCCAGCCGACCCATCCTTTACCGGGGATGCCGTGCGCTTCATCCAAGTGGTGATGACCGACAGCCGCTTGGGCAAGGCCGAGGAAGTGGCCGACCTAGAGGCGTACCAAGCCCTGTCCGCGTCCGCGCAAGGCGATGTGGACTATTTCGGCCGCAGCCGCTCGGGGCGCGAGTGGGGTCTCGACGAAGCGACCTATCAGTTGCTCGATCCGTCCGAACGAGGCTCAATCCGCTATTACCGCCGCGAACAGCCCCGCCTCGCCGAGCTCGAGGTCCGCACGGTGGGAGAAAATATCGCCTTAGGCCTGCTGCCGCGCGGCGGGGCCATAGAGGCGGATGGCAGCAATCTCGGCAAGAGCGTCGACGGAAACTACGCGACCTACTACAACTTTCAGGGTGGATACACGGCCGAGGCTTCAAACCGAGAGCGCCGCACGGTTTTCGACCTAGGCTCGCTCTACTGGATCGACCGCATCCAGATCCTCACCGCCCATCCGCCCAACCCCAGTGGCACGCTGCGCTCGTACCGCGCCAAGGTGTCGGACGGCTCTCTAGCCCCAGACGGAACCTTGGCGTGGACCCAAGTGGCCCACCGGCCGGAGAAAAGCCAGCATCGGTGGCAGGAGCTGCACTTCGAGTTGATCAAGGGCCGCTTCCTCATCTTCGATTACCTAGTCCACCTCGGTGGCTCGCAGTCCTCCATAGGGGAGTTTATGGTCTTCGGCGAGGGGTATCAGCCCGAAGTGGTGCTGGAATCGCCCCTGATCGACTTGGGCAACTCCAGAAACCTGACTACCCTCCACTGGCAGGGGCACACCCCGCCCGGCACCCGCATTGAGCTAGCCACCCGCACCGGCGACCAGATCAAAACCATCACCCACTACTTCAGAAAAGACGGCACCGAGATCACCGAGCAAAAATACAACAAAACGATCGCCGCCCTGCGGGGTCCCACGACCGAGGAGGTCGTCGTCGAAGAAGAGACCTGGAGTAGCTGGAGCCAGCCGCACGCGGCCTCGGGCGAAGAGGTCACTTCGCCTTCCCCGCGCCGCTTTATGAAGGCGCAGGTCAAGCTGTTCAGCGACTATCCAGATCGCTTTGCCCAGCTAGCGCAGCTCGAAGTGCGCTTTGCCCAGCCGTGGGTGGAGCGGGCGTGGGGCGAGGTGTATCCGGTACACGTAGAGCGTTTAGGCGCAGAGACCCCGCTGACCTTTTTCGTGCGAGCGGAACAACGTTCCAGCGATCCGGGCATTGACGAGGTGCTACTCATCAATTCAAACGAGGTGCCGTTGAGCCTGCAGAGCATCCGTCTCGGCCCTGCGGCCGCAGTGGCCGGGGGACGCGGGCGGCCCGTCGAGCTGTCGGGGGTGGAGGTGCGCCCGACCGGGGACGATTCGCTGTGGGTGCGGCTGCCCGAGGTCGTCCCGCGCAACGAGGTAGTGGCCCTAGAGGTTTCTACCACGCTCTTCGGGCACGGGGCCTCGTTTGCCGGACGAGTGGGCAACCGCGACAATTCGGGTGCTTGGCAGCGGGTGGAAGCCGGCGATGCAGTGGAGGAGGTAGAGAGCCAGGTTTTGCGGGTGCTGGCACCAGAGGGTCAGGTGGGTCTGTCCAGCTTGCAACTCAGCGCACAGGTGGTGACCCCCAATGGGGACGGGGTCAATGAGGCCGCGACCTTGCACTTTGAGGTGTTGCGGATGGACGGGGCCCAGTCCGTGCTGGTGTCGGTGTACGATCTGTCGGGTCGCCGGGTGTGGGAATTAGAGGAGGAGCGCGCCCGGGCGAGCGGTCTGTACAAAGTAGCATGGCCGGGCGTGGACCACGCGGGCGCACCCGTGCGGCCGGGGGTGTACTTGTTGCGCGTAGAGGTAGAAGCGGATGCGGATGTGGATGTAGAGGCCGCTTTGGTGCGTGCAGTGTACGTGGCTTATTGATTTTCTCAGCGCCGGGTTGACCGTGATCGATGGCGGCTCCTGCGCTGTCCTACGCCGTGTAGGCCCCCATCGGTGGCGGCTTCGGGCCGTCCGCGTGGCCGCGTCAAACGACAGGCCCGCGGGGAGCCCCGACACGCGATAGGTTATCTCTCCCTCACCGCCCGTAGCTTCCGGCAGTACCAAATCGGTAATCGCCGTACCATCGGTGTGACCTCCCCGGCAAAACCGAAGGCCATCTCGTCGTCGCTGTCGGAATCGGCCTCCGGTGGCGTCGCGCCGTCGTCGTCCGTAATCGTACCCGTCGCCTCGGCCAGCAGTGCGTGGGAATGGTCGGCGCGGGCGGTCTCAGCACCGGGTGTGCGGGCATTTCAGCCGGGCAAGCGCGACAAGATCAGCGTGCCCAGGGCTAACAGGGTGGTCAACTGGATGCCGATAAGCCAGCGAAAATCTCGGCGTTGCTCCTGCCGTAATGCGGCCAACTCTTGGCGCATCTCCTGCCGAAGTTCGCGGCCTTGCTCGGTAATGGCTTGCTCAATGCGGTCGAGGCGGGCGTTGGTCTGGCGGCCTTGCTCGGTCAACTGCTCGGCAATGCCTTCCAGCCGGCCAATGCGGAGGTCGTGATCTTGGGCTTGGGTAATGGGTTCGCTCATGGCGATACCTCCTTAAAGCGCACCAACCCGGCGCGGCCGGCGCGCAAGAGAGGCGGCCGCGCCGGGTTGGTGCTGTCTGTATGTCGTCGGGGCCACGGGCGAAGAAAGATAGGCTTCGGTGCAGGGAGTGCAAGCGCAGCACGGCTTCCGCGTGTTGATGCAATACAAGGCGATTCGGCTGATTGAGATAGACGGCCAGCGCATCCTCGACGCGGGGCCTGTGCGCCGTTGATACAGCGGCCGGCTGGTGTGGCTGCCGAGGCGTGTGTGAACCGGGCGCAGCAGGTGCCGATGGCCGAGCCCCTCAAGGCCAATTATCTGGCCGACCTTGCAGTTTTGAGCGGGTTGGTATATAACTTAGAAACGATTATGGCCATCATCGCGGAGGAGACCATGTGCGAATCGTCGGTAGTGTACTATTTCACGGAGAAGGCCCTTGAGCAAAAAAAGAAAAAGTACGCTCGAAGCTATTCTCGAAGTCTTGGAGATTCGCTTTGGTCTGGGTGCGGCGCACCCTCTAGCGGACCGCATAGCCGCCATTGACGATGTGCAGCGGCTCAAGCAGTTGCATCGGGCAGCCTCGAGGCCTTCAGGTGCCTGTTGGACGCCGACGAGTAGGGCCACCGCGTAACGTCAGTTATTGATTTTCTTATCGACGCGGGATTCTAGATGCAGTGTGCAAAAGGACGCCTCTTGGTTCTCGCCCTAGCGGCCAACGCGCTGGTTCTGCACTCGGGTATGGGCTTGACCATATACCGAATCGGCGACCAAGCCCTATCTCCGCCGCCCCAAGGCGCGGACCTAGTGCAGTTGAGTTGGGAGGAGGCATCGCAGGGCGCGGACGGCGCGTGGGATGGGCTCGTCCTAGAAAACGGACAGCTTGCTCCCATACGAGTTCGGCCAGATGAAAACCTATCCCTTTCGGCCATTGCCCGAGGGGGTGGACCGCGCGGGCAAAAGTACCCCAACGTTGAGCCGCAGACCGAGATCACCGACTGGACGGCCGACGGCGATCCCACAACCGCCTTTCGCGATACGGATGCGGCCCATCGGGGCATGGGCAACCAGCTAACCATGTACCTCGGCGGGCGCTTCCCCGTGAGCCGAGTCCGCTTTTATCCCTCGCCGCAATCGTCCGGGCTCATCATCGAAAAATTCAAGCTGACCGCTTCCGACCAAAAGGGACGTGCCGCGGTGATCGGGTTGGTGTCGAACAATACGCACCCGACCGTGGTTTTGACCTTCCCGAGCCGCATCGTCGATCGGCTCCAGCTAAACGTGCATTCCTCTAGATCCAGAGTCGGGGACTGGTTTCCCTGGGAAATCGCCGAGTTCGAAGTGTACGGCGAGGGCTTCGTGCCAGAGGCGACCTTCCAGTCTCAAGTTTTCGACTTAGACGCACCTGCCACCGTAGGCCCCTTGCGCTGGTCCGGTTTCAGGGATCCCGACGCCCGAGTCAATATCCGCACCCGCAGCGGTCGCGATCCAGATCCCAATCGCTATTGGCGCTACACCGGTCGCGGGGACGAGATCACCTTTCGCACACCGCAGGGTGCGCCCATGACCCAAGCGGACTACGAAAAACTCCGCGGCGGTCAACCCCCCATAACCGCGGATCTCGACAACTGGAGCGCGTGGTCCGGCCCGTACGCCACCAGCGCCGCCATCGTCTCGCCGAGCCCGCGCCAGTTCCTGCAAGTGCAGGTCGGGTTCGTGCCCAAGGGATTCCACGGCGGCGGCGTGGATTTCGTAGAGTTCCGGGTAACTCAGCCCCCGCTCAGCGGCCCGATCGTGGGCGAGGTCTGGCCCGAACACGCGGTCCCGGGAGCCGTGACGCCGTTTGTGTATGCCTTGCTGCCCGAGTTGAGTCCAGAGACGAGCGGGTTTGATCGCCTAGTAGTGGAGACGACGGGACGCTTTGCCGCGGTCGATTCAGTGCGGATAAACGAGGAGCGGATAGCGGTGGAGGCAGCAGTTGAGGCCGAGCGGATGGCCCTGTCGCTGCCGCGGATGGGAGCGGCGGACAACCAGAAACTCGTGGAGGTTTTCTTTCAGGCGCAGGTGTTTCACTTCGGCACGTCGTTCGCCGGCCAGGTCTTCGACTCGCAGCGGCCTATGGAAGTGGCCCAGCAAGTAGTGCCTGGAAATGCCACTTTCCGGCTGGATGGCGACCAGCTCTCGGTGGGCGTTCAGCTCGCTGGTCCGCTCTTGCAGCAGGTGGCCGTACAACCGCCGGTGCTCACGCCCAATGGGGACGGCATCAACGACCGGACGAAAATTGCGTACACCTTGCTGAGATTGGCGGACGAAGGCGAAGTGGCGGTCGAAATTTTCGCCCTCTCGGGTCGCTTGGTGCGGAAGCTCTACAGCGGTCGAGAACGCAGCGGGCACTACCTGCGGCTGTGGGACGGACGCGGCGATGATGGCGCAGTGGTCGCGCCGGGATTGTATCTGGTCCAAGTGCGCTTGGACGCAGACCGCGGGATCACCAAGGACAGCGGTATCATTGCGGTGGCCTACTGATTTCAGGGTCGGCACTAAAACATATACTGCCACAAATTGCCCACCATGCCGGTGCAATAATCAATCACCAGCCAAGTGCCGGCCACCACAAAAGCCCCCAAGATCATACCGATGAAAAACAGGCGGGTTTGCCGGTAGAGCCGCACCCCGCCGTACTGCAGCACCAAGCTCTTGATCAACCAAGCCAAGAAGACATTGAACCACATCACCGAAGTGGTGAAAACCGTGCCGCTGATGGCCAAGCCCAGCGGGTGAATCGGCCACCACAAGACCCGCTGTTGCAACGTCACCAAAAACCACATTACTCCGGCACCAAGGCCAGTAAAAAACCACTCCCCAATCCCTATAGTAGCAGGGCTCTGAATCATCGCGGCTATGTACCGCAGGCCGGTGCTGGACGAACTCTGCCACCACCAGCCCGGCAGATTGAGCCCTCCGTAGTTGTACGACAGGTAGAGCATCATCCAATACGCCCCCACCAAGGTCACCACAATCGCCAGCATCATAGCCCAGAACAGACCGCGCTTGCGGCCTTTGACGACTTCGTGGGCCATTTTCAGCCCGTTGGCGCACGAGGCCATGGGAAAGGTCACCAGATCGGCCGTCCACGGATAGGTGTAGGCCAGCCCGGTCAGACCGCCTGCCCCCAGTCGAGAGACCCCTAGGCTGGAGATGACAAAATCCGGCGGGATCAGGGGGGCCCGCACCAGCGCCACCCCGGCTTCCACCACGATTCGGCTCAACGCTATAAAGATCAAAAACGCGACCGCTAAAAACAGGGGAATCACCAGCAGGGGAATGCCCGAAGCCTCCAGCCACACCCCCATGACCACCAGCCCACCCACCAGCCCCAGCACGGCCGTGCGATACGACATGATCTCATCGGCATCCACTGCGGTTGCACTGCGTCCGAGGGCCTTGGCGAACACAGCGCGCAAATGGGTGCGCGCCCGCCACAGGGTGAGCAGGGCGAACATCAGCATGGCCCCCAAGGCTTGGTGGGTCAGGTACGGGGCCTGGGGATTGCTGAACCAGCCCAGCTTGGCCGCGCTGTGGATCCCGATGGTATTGAAGACGCCCTGCTGAATCTGGGTCAATAGGTAGAATACCCAGATGCCCAAGGCCAGCTCGCGGCTGATGAAGTAGGAAAAACCGAGTAGGGAAAAAGACAGCTGGAAGCGAAAGCCGACCGTGCCCCGAAACGCATTGAACCCGGTGGCCAGATTAAATTCCGGGAACACGGGATAATAGCTGTGGATCGCATTGCACGTGATAACCACCAAAGGGACGGCAAATCCTATCCACATCTGGGGCCGGCGCAACAGGGACGGAACCCCGAATCTGCCGGGCGAATTCTCATCTTCGTCCTCGACCATGGCCATAGGGGCCTGCATCATCGGGTAGAGCAGCCGCTCGTGCTCGACCCACTGCCGGCGCATCATCACCATCATGCAGATCGACACCAAGTACAGGGCCAGCAGAAAGACGGTCCAGTAACATAGCGGCTCTACCCAAGCGGCCCACGGAATGGGTTGCCCCTTGATAAACAGCCCCTCGTAGAACCCTTGGATCACCTCCTCGTCCCGGGGGGCGATCCAGTGCGGCACGTGCGGCTGAATGAGTTCGGCCCAGTTGTTCTCGGGCGAGGCAAAGTAGAACACATTGGTAATCATGGGCAACAGGTGCGAGACCATGCCAAAAGTGGGCAGAGAAGCCGAGATGATCATCATCACGTAGATCAGGGTCAGCTCCTCCCGCCGCAGGGCCATAGCGCGGGCGAGGGCCTTTAGCGCGAGGTTGGCCAGCACCAGATAGAACAAGAGAAACAGGGCCACTGGGGTGCTGAAGGCCCAAGCCATGAACGAGCCTTTGATGATGCAATTGGCATAGATGGTGCCGGTGCTGATCAAGGCGCACAGCACCGTCCCAATGCCAAAGGCTCGCAGGGTAGAGCCCGAGCTAAAACTCTCGGGTTCTCGTTCTTTTTGGCCGAAAAATTCCCCCGCTGCTCTAGCCCGATTCACGTTCTTGGCTCCAAGTAAATCAGCGTCTTCCGAAGCTCCCATGGCCAAAAGTGGAGCAAGCCGTAGGGGTCGCCTCGGTTTGGCCAATGGGTCCAGCGGATGGTATTATAGGGATTGCGATACGCGACACTAAGAAGCGGTCTGAAAATTCCGCGAACCGTCCCTTGTGTGCAGGGACGAGGGCGTCGCGCCCGCGAAAAACACTCCATCCGAGGGCCGCTCAACCGCTACTCAACGCGGTCCGCCGGGGGTTTGTCACGCCTAAAGTTTCCGCCGGGTGCGCGGGCAGCCTGCCCGCCAACAGAGGCTATGGTTTATCAACTGACGTTACGCATCTGTGCGTCCATGCCGCGAGTGGGTTAATTCAGCTTCAACAGGATGGACACTAATAAACCCACTATGCCGAACTGAATGCCGATAAGCCAGCGGACGCTTGTGCGTAGCTCGCGGATATCTTGCCGCAGTTGGCGGCCTTGCTCGCTCATGGTGCGTTGTATATCGTCCAAGCGGCGGTCAAGCTGCTCGGCTATGCCTTCCAGCCGCCCTATACGACGGTCGTGGTCTTGAGCTTGGGTAATGGGTTCGCTCATGGTCGTTTCTCCTTTGGTTATGGGGTTGTGCCCCAGTGGGGCGGGTTCGTGGGTTAGCGGCGTAGTCGCCGTAATGATCAATCGCGGTCATTTTGGGTGTTCCTTGGCTCTGTTCCATCGTATCGATCTTAGAGGCCCTCTGATCACAGCGGCCCTAACAAAACTGGATGTCACGCCTAAAAGCCTGCGCCCGTGAAAACGGATGGCGCGGTGAAGCGAAGCATCTCATGCCTAAAACACCCGTGCGTAACGTCAGTTATCAATTCAAAAAATTAATACCGCATTCGCATTCAAGGGCCTCCTACCATCGAGCACGAAAGGGGTCGCGTCCTACGCGCCCAGAGTATAGGGCTTGCAAAAAACCTATGTCAATTTTTTATGGGGATCAGCGCGATACATGGAGACAGATGCCAAGCAGGGCCGCGGGCGACTTGGGGGATATTCCCGGATGAAGGGTGGCGCTTTACTGGTCCTGCTCGTCGGGTGCGACTCCACGCTCGAAGAAGGCGCTGATTTGCCAGACCATCGCGCTGTACAAAGTCAGATGCAACTCGGCTCAGAACCCGCCATTCAATTCGCCGACGTAAGTGCAGAGAGCGGCCTAAACTTCGTCAATGTCTCGGGCAGTGCGGCACAAGACTACGTCCTCGAGTCCATGTCGGCCGGCGCCGCTTTCCTCGACTACGACGGGGACGGATACCAAGATCTCTTCGTGGTCAATGGGACTCGGCTGCAAGGGTCTCCTTTAGGGGCGAAAAACAGACTCTTCCACAATGAGCCGGGCACGGGCCGGACGCGCATATTTCGGCCAGTGGAAGCCGATCTGGGCGCTGGCGGCTGGGGCATGGGTTGCGCTGCGGGCGACTACGACAACGATGGCGACGTGGATTTGTACGCGACCTATTGGGGGCCCAACCAGCTCTACCGCAACGATGGCGACGGGCACTTTGCCGAGCGGGCACAAAAGGCTGGCGTGGCCGATGCGCGCTGGGGCTCCAGCGCGGCTTTCGGCGACCTCGACGCAGATGGATTGCTGGATCTATACGTGGCCAACTACCTCGAATTCGACTTGCGCCGACCTCCCGGCGGCGGTGGAAAGTGCCTGTACAAAGGGCTGTACGTCTTCTGCGGTCCCGCGTACGCGCCGCGCCAAGCGGACCGGCTCTACCGCAATAAGGGCGATGGCAGCTTTGCGGATGTCAGCGCTGCCACCGGCGTAAGCGCTCGGTCCCTGCCGGCGCTGGGCGTGGTCTTCGGCGACTTGGATGCGGACGGGGATCAGGACATCTACGTGGCCAATGACGGGGAGGCGAACCTGCTTTTTCGCAACGATGGAGACTGGCGTTTGGCCGAAGTGGCCACGCGGGCCGGCGTGGCTTACAGCAAGGACGGGGTGGCCCAAGCCAGCATGGGCGTCCATGCCGGCGACTTTGACAACGACGGGGATCTGGACCTGTTCGCGACCAATTTCTCCGAGGAACTCAATACCCTCTATCGGAACGAGGGGAGCGGGCTATTCCGCGACGCCACCATTGAGGTCGGCTTGGGCGGGATCGCGCGGCCCCTGCTGGGCTGGAGCACGGGTTTTGCCGACTTTGACAAGGATGGCTGGCTAGATCTATTCGTAGCCAACGGCCACCTCTATCCGCAATTGGACCGGCATTTTTTGGGGTTTTTCTATGCCCAGCGCAATTTGCTCTACCACAACCGGGGCGACCGATTTGTCGAGGTCGGGGAAAACAGCGGTGCGGGCTGGAGGATTGAAAAAGTCAGCCGCGCCGCGGCCCTGAGCGACTTTGACAACGACGGGGACATCGACCTGTTCGTCGTGAATCTCAACGACTCTCCGACCTTGTTGCGCAACGACAGCGGCGACCGCAACAACTGGCTGGGTCTGGAACTGGTGGGCGTGGAGAGCAACCGGGACGCTATCGGCGCTCAAGTGCGGGTACAGGCCGGCGACCTCGAACAGGTGCGGGAGGTGCGCCGGGGCTACGGCTTTCAGGCCCAGCACGATCCGCGCCTGCTGTTCGGCCTCGGACCGCACGAGCGGGTAGATTGGGTCGAGATCCGCTGGCCCTCGGGCCGGCGTCAGGTGCTGCGGAACCCGCCCCTGCGGCGCTACCTAACGGTGCGCGAAGCTACCAATCCAGCCACTGCCACAAGCGAGGAGGATCAAAATGCGCATCGTAACCCGTCCCGCCGTCCTGCTCGTAGCGTTAGTTCTTCCGTCTGCGGGGATCGCCCACGAAAATAGTGATCCCCGCACCCAAGCCGCTATCGGCCTTTCTGTCCTCGACCGAGGGATAAGCCTGTGGCTGGTCCGTCCCAAGACGATGTTGGGCCTTGAGTTGGATTATCTCGAATTAACTTGGGACGAGGTGACTTATGCCTCCTCAGTGGGACCAGTAAAACATAGAACGAGTCGCGTCCGCGCTGCTCTGACCCTAAAACGTCAAGTCTCGCAGGGTCAAGTCTCCAAATTCGTGTATCTAACGGTCTATGGAGAGGACGTGGACGACGAATGGAAAGAAGGCGTCCGTCTCAATGAGGGGGATAATGGCCCAGAGATCGGCTTAGGTGGACTATGGCGCCCCATGAAGAAAGTGAGCGTATCGATCAGACAGGGATGGGCCTTTGAAAAAGGCGAGAAGTTAGCGATAGTTAGCGATAATTTCTCGCCGGAGAATACTAGTACGGAGACCTTTGCCATCCGCATGCAGGAAACCCGACTGTTGGTGCTTTTGCATTTCTGAGCAATCTGAAGCAGACGCCCAGCGCAATCTAGCCCGCATAATCCAAGCTGCCCGGCAGTCAGTGCCGCAGCCATAACTCGGACGCTTAGTACACGGACACTAACGCATTCAATGGCGTCCTACCATCAAGCACTAACGCACCCACAGGAGGGGTCGTGTACTTAGCTCGGACGCAAGGCTATTCGTAGGAGATTTCCCTTCCTTCTTCGACCACCAGCACCGCATTCACTGGAAGATCCCGGAAGCGTTGCCGGAGACCGCCGGGCCATTCAACCTCGAGCAGGTCAATGGATTCCCGGGTGCCCAAGCCAATGTGGAGCCGGGGATCGCTGGCCGAGAGATAGCTGGACCCGCGGCGCACTTGGCGGATCTGGCTCCGGTCGCCAGAGACCAGCCGCACCCTAGTGCCCACGGCATCTTTGTTGCCGCGCCTTCCCACTACCCTGATCATAGACCAATTCTGCGCATTGCCGTTCTCGTTGCGCACCAGTCTAGCCGCACCGCCGCAGTTGCTGACCAAGAGGTCGAGATCGCCGTCCGCGTCGTAGTCGCCAAAAGCCGCGCCTCGGCTGACTTGTTTGCGGGAAAACCAGTCCCCGGAGGCGGCCGAGACATCGGCGTAGCGACAGGTTCCGTCGTTGCGGAAGAGTTGGTGCTCCTCGGCGTACTCCACGCCGGGCTGGAACAGGGCGATCCGGTCCAAGACGTGGCCATTGGCCACGTACAGATCGAGGTCGCCGTCGTTGTCGTAGTCGAAAAAATTCGTGCCAAAGCCGAGCAAGCGCCAGCTCGGCGGCCCCAAGCCCGCAACCGCGGTCACATCTTTGAAACGACCGGCGTCGTTGCGGTAGAGGGTGTTGGTCTCGTGGGAAAAATTGGTGACGAAGAGATCGAAGTCGCCGTCGTTGTCGCAATCGCCAATATCCACGCCCATGCCGGCCTCGCCTTCGCCCCTCAGGTTGTAGCCCACGCCCACCTGCACGGCCACCTCGACAAAGGTGCCCTCGCCCTCGTTGTGGTAGAGGAAGTTGGCCACCCCGTCGTTGGCTACGTACAGATCTTGGTCGCCATCGGCGTCGTAGTCCCAAGCCAGCACCCCCAAGCCCTTGCCAGCGGGATTGGCGATACCGGCCTCAATGGACACGTCGGCGAAAGTGCCGTTGCCCTCGTTGTGGTAGAGCACATCGGGCACGCCCTGGTACTCGCTGGGCGCACAATACGAGCGCGTACCGCGCCCGATGGCGCGCAGGCCCTCGGCATTGGTCTGGACGAAACCGCCGCAGACCTTGTTGGTGGCCATGGTGAAGTCGAGGTAGTTGGCGATGTACAGATCGAGCTGGCCGTCGTTGTCGTAGTCGAAAAAGGCCGCACTAGTGCTCCACTGGGGGGCTTGTACCCCGGCTGTGGTGGTCGCATCGGCAAACGCGCCGTCTCCTCGATTGCGGTATAGGGCATTGCGGCCGTAATTGGTCACGTAGAGGTCTTGGTCGCCGTCGTTGTCGTAGTCGGCCACCGCACATCCCATGCCGTAGCCCTTGTCGTCCACCCCGGCTGCGGCCCCCATCTCGACAAAGGTCCCGTCGCCCTCGTTGCGGTACAGGGCATTGCCCGAGACTTCCACGCCGGCTGCGGGTGCCAGAGACACTGCATAGGCCGCTGGATCCGCGGAGCGGGGTGTGCCGCTCGGTTGGGATCGACGCACCCAGTAGTAAGCCGAATCCCGCCGGGCGAGATTGACCGGCCGGACGTACGTGCCGCGCAAATCAAAGCCATTGACCAGATAGATATCCAGATCGCCATCCCCATCGAAATCCGCGAAAGCACCCCCGGCCCCCATGGTCTCGATGAGGAAATAATGCCCGGCCGCGCCGTTTTCATGCACAAAGGAAATGCCCGAGTGGGGGGTCGCGTCGAGAAAGCGGACTTCGGGAGGCGGGGGGCGGCATCCTGCGATGCTGCCAAAGGCTAGCGCAAGTACCAGATGCCTTGGGCAGAAGAGCCGCATGCGGGCTTAATCTGCGGGAAGTTCAATTTGGGGAAGCACCTCTGCGAAGATGCGTACCTCGTCGGCGTATTCTTCCCTGAGTTGGGCCACCAATTGGTTGAAGCGTTGTTCGGTCTCCACGAGGCGCAGAATGGCCCTTATGCGCTCGTGCTCGTGCTCGAGGGAGCGCATAAGGCCACCGGTGCGGTCGTTGACGCGAAAAATGGAATAGCCGCCCTTCACGGCCACTGGACCGACCAGCTCGCCCAACTCCGCCTCCGTAGCGTAGCGCAACAATTCGCCATATAGGCTCTTCTCGTACGAGTGGAGGTGTACTTGGCCCCTGTTTGCGGCCGCGCCGTAGCGCGTGCTCAGAGGGGCTAAATCAGCTATAGTTTCCCCTTGATCTAAACGCCGGCGCAGCTTTTGGGCCCGCTCCACATCCTCTACTAAGACTTCCTCGATATATATCTCCACTGGGGTGCGGAACTTTTCGCGCTGGTCTTCGTAGTACTCGGCGATGGCTTCGTCCTCGATGACTATCCGCTCGCTGATCTCGACCCGGCGCAGCGCCATGATGAGCAATTGCTCGGCCTTGCGCTGTTTCCACCAGCGCATCTCCTCGCTATCCAAGTAGCCGGCCGACTTGGCCGCTTCCCAGACCATGGCCTTGGGAATGGGCAGCTTCCAAGCCGCGCGAATCACCTGCACACTGTCGCCTAGGGCGGGTTGTTCCTCGGCCTCGCGGAATGAAGCGATGTAATCGCCCACAGTTATTTGGCCGCCATGGTACGCAAAGAGCGGCGTACTGGCTTCTGCCGCAGAGAGCGGGGGATAGGTCGCGGCCGCGGCATCTTTGGCGACCAGCACGGCGAGTCCGGCCGATACGGGACGCAGGTCGAGAGTGGCTGCCTGCTCTTCGAGCAGGGCGCGGTGTTGGGCGACGAATTCTTCCTTCCACATGCTCTTGTAGAGTTCCTCGCGGTACTTGGCAAATTCGGCTTCTCGCTCGTCTGTGCAATAAATCAACTCAAAGCCGCCATCCACGGGCACAACCTCGGAAACAGCACCCGCACTCAAGGTGACAAAAACTTGCGGGGCAATGCCGGCCTGTACTGCGCTCACGCGATTGAGATACCCCAAGGGCCCTCCTCGGGGCGGGACTCGCCCGTCGCGGGAGTAGGTCTTGGCCAAGGAGTCGAGAGCTACTCCCTGCGCTAGGTGCCGGCGAATTTGCCGGGCTTCCTCCAAGCTATCGACCACCAGTCGGCTCAGGGACTTTTCGCGCTGGTACTGCCCCTGGTCAAAGCGCTGCCGCATTTCCTCGTTGGTGATCTCGATGCGGGCGTGTATGGTCTTGGCTTGGTAGGTATTGATCACTTTTTCGCGCAACCTTGCGGCCAGTTGCGCCCTAAACATCCGGGTCTGGTCCAGTCCGCGGGCCCGCGCCGCGCGGACTAGCAGCTTCTGGTCGATGAGCGACTGCAAGTAATCGCGGCGGGCTGCATCACCGCTCTCCTTGGAGCGCAAACCAGGCCCCAGCGAAGCGATCAGCCGCTCCACGTCCTTCTTGTAAATGGGCTCGTCGCCCACTTGGGCGACGACGAGATGGACCGGGGCTTGCTCTTGTGCAGCACAGCCGAGCAGCACCAATCCCAAGTACAGGCTTGCGATCACCTTGCGCCACATAAACCCTCTAAGATGCGGTAAAAAATTGTCGGGGGGCGAAAATTGCGGTAAAATTAAGCGGGCGGCTTGGGCGAAAATGTAATTATCTCTCGTGCAAAGGACAAGAAACCAGCCGGTTTGTGGTATGGCCCGCAGGCAAGTACGAGAAGATCAAAACGCGAATTCTCGCACCTTCGCCTGCTTCGTCGCCTTGCAGCTATCCTGCTCCGCCAAAGGTTCCCCATGACGACCCATACCCCCCGCAATCTATCCCGCCTCGGCGATGCCGGGCACTTCATCAGCACCTTCCGCGCCATTTATCTCAACAATCCCGACGGCCGCGCCTTTGCCTTCACCGCGCACCGCTACCTATGGCCCACCCGCTGGGAAGGCGATGGCCAAGTAATCCTCTTCGGCCCCGCAGGCAAGGAAGTGGCCCGCAGCCCGATCGCCGGCCAAGCCGAGTGCGCGACCGCACAGGTCCCGGCCGGGCAAAAAGGGGTGTACGCCGCCCGCATTGAGGGCTTGGGCTATCACCTGATGTGGTTTGAATGCACCCTAGCGCAGATGGTCATCGACTGCGGCGACTGGGAGCAGAGAACAGGGCGCGAAGAGACCTTCGACATGCACACCGTCACCGTGCCGCGGCGCTGGTACTTCTTCGTGCCGGAGGGAGTGAACGAATTCCAAGTCGGCAGCCGGCACGGGGGTGCCCACCGCCAAGACTCGGGCTTGGTCGTCTTTACCCCCCGGGGCCAGCCGGTGGCCGCCCATTTCGGCAGCCGGCCGCGGCCGTGGGGGGCGTCCTTTACCGAGCGCTTCAACATGACGCCGGCTTGGGATATCGTCGACCAAGAACCGGAAATGCACGTCATGCGCATCGAGACCGATCCGGGCAGCACCGGCCGCTTCTGGTCCATCTGGCTGTGCGGCGGCGACGGCCACTGCTATAGCCCGATGCAGATCTTGCTCAATGGAGTGCCCACCTATTTATCCTCTATGCCCGAACAGTGGTTCAACCCGCAGACCGGCCGACCGGCCCCGGTGGTGCAATACGACTTTCACGTCGGCCCCGCCCAGCGCACCAGCGAGACCTTCTGCGCGCCCAGTCCGCTCTTGGGCGATACCGATACCGGCATGCGCGGGGCGCACGCGGTCTATGTACACAACCCGGAAAACCGCCCCTTCGACTTTTGCGCCACTGGCTACATTATCCCGCAGGACGAGTACCTCCCCGTGCAGTTCCGGGCCAGTGGCCCCCAAGGCCAAGCACTGGGCCAAGCCGCAGGCGCGTTCACCCACAAATCCCCACCAGAGCCAGCCCGGATCAGCGTCCCGGCCGCCGGTGCGGGCGCGTACAAGGTGGAGGTTGATGCCGCCCGTTGGTACGGCTGGAGCGAACCGACCATGGGCATGGTGCTGGCGGGCCATCCCACGGCCGACGGAGGGGCGCGGTTTTCCCTGATGCTGGCCTTGGGACGGCACTGGTTCTTCGGCGTACCCGCAGGGACTCGAGAATTCAGCGTGCGAATCAACTTGGCCGATCCCAACCACGTGTTGCACGTTGAAGTACACGGGCCGGACCGGATCGCCCAAGTTTTGTACGCGCCCGGCGGTGCGCCGCGGGAAGTCCGGGTGCCAGTGCCCGAGGGCTTGGACGGCAAGGTGTGGTTTTTACGGCTGTCAGTGGGCAGTGCCACCCGCCTACTCGGACAGGGGGCGCAGAACCGGCGCACCGTGCAAATCGACCCGGATGTCGAACTGCACGGCGTGCCCGGGTACATCGCCCCCACTTGGGAGCAGTGGTTCAATCCAGCAGAGATGAGCTGAGGTTGCGAACTTTTAGCTTCAGCAGCAGCCCTTCACTTCCCGGTCGGAAGGCGCTTGACAGCGAATGAACTCGTAGAACAGCGCGCCGGCTCCAGCCCCCAGCACCGGACCGACGATGTACGCAGCAAAAGCCGTCCATTCGCCGGCTGCCAAGGCCGGGCCTAAGCTGCGGGCTGGATTCATCGAGGCCCCACACAACGGCCCGGCGAACAGGGCCTCCAGCCCCACGGTGCCGCCAATGGCCAAACCGGCCGCCGGCCCCACAGCGCGAAAATCGGTCGCCATGCTCGTAATGACCAGCATCAGCAAAAAGGTCAGCATGAATTCCCACACAAGGGCCGTGGCGAACAGGCCGTCCACCGGCCGAGTGACCCCCAAGTTCAGCACCTGCCGAGGTTGCGCGGCGGCCAGTACCGACGACAAACTCGCCAGATGCACGTAGCTGGCGGCCACGGCCCCGGCGCACTGGGCCAAGATATAGGGCGCAATCTCTCTTTTGGGGAAATGCCGCGTCAGGGCAAACGCAAGGGTCACCGCTGGGTTGAAATGCGCCCCGGAAATGTGGCCGGTGGCATAGATCATCACCATAATGACCAGCCCAAATGTGGCGGCAACGCCCACATGGCTGACCGCCCCGCCGGAAATCTGGTCAATGGCCACGGCACCGCAGCCGGCAAAGACAAGGGCAAACGCGCCGATGAATTCGGCGGCGCATTTTCGCAATAGATTCACAAGTGGTTCTCAGCGGGCGACCTGCCCCTCGAGTCGGACGCCCTCGTACTGTTGAATATGGTTGATAACCTCAAACAAGTTGCGGGCTGGTGGGTTGCCATTTGGCCCGAACATGTGCCTGAGGCTCTCGCTGCCAAGCGCGTCGAACCCCATCGTCGCGTTGATATAGTCGCGCAGCACGACCTTGCCGGTGTCCACATCGCCGGCGAGCATACACCTAATGCCTTCTTTCACAAGTTCCTCTCGGAAGGCCGGGTCGCGCTGGACGCGGGCCTGTATCGTCTCTTTGACATTACGTGTCAGTGCCATATCTCATAAAAATCTCCCGTGATACTGACTTTTTCACCTGTCAGAGGGATAGGGATTGAATCGGCGATGGGCTGGCAACGCACCAGGCGTTTGTCTGTCCCTGAGTCGATTCAACTACGGGGTCTTGCCTAATGAAAGGCCAATCACTCTATTTTAGGGTATGGAAACAATACGTACCCTCTCTTGTAGGCTCGTGGTTCCGCCGCCGATGGCGACTCGTATTGAGGCCACGTTTACGGCCTTTGCCCATGCGTGCAAGTTCGTTGCCGATTGGGGCAACGAGCACAAGAAGCACCGGCAGTATGACCTGCATAAAGGCTGCTACCGGGTTATCCGGGACCAGTTGGGTCTTTCTGCCAACCTTGCGGTGCGGGCGATTGGGCGGGTGGCGCCTCGACTGGCGAATCCGAAAACCCGGCAGAGCCGGTTCAAGTCTGTGTCGATTGACTACGACGCTCGTATCTTCGCGCTGGACGTGGAAAGCGAAACGGTTAGTATTCGCCTGGAGGACCCACGATGTCTAACTTAGACCGCATTGAGATCAATCCCAGAGTCATGATGGGAAAACCCGTGGTGAGAGGGACGCGCATTCCAGTAGATCTGATATTGAGAAAGCTGAGTGAGGGCGCGTCAGAAGACGATTTGCTCGACGCTTATCCTAGGCTCACAGTAGAAGACATACGCGCAGCATTACATTATGCCGCAGCCGCGCTTGCCCTTGAAGAAACGATTTTTGTGCTCCCCGCAGGATCGTGATTTGATGAATTTTCTCGTAGATGAGAGTTGTGATTTTGCTGTGGTGAGAGCGTTGCGCGATGAAGGATATGAAGTAACGGCTGTTGCGGAAGTTACGCCAGCAGCAGATGATGAGGATGTTATTGGCCTTGCTTACGGTGAGGCCAAAATTCTTTTGACAGAGGACAAAGACTTTGGACGGCTGGTTTATGCTCATGCACATCCTTCAGGTGGCGTGATCTTAATCCGTTTTCCATCGAATATCCGCCGTATCTTGCCCGAAGTTATTTTGAATTTGGTTCGCGATATGGAAGAGCAATTGGCAAGTTGTTTTGTTGTTGTTGAACCCGGGCGCATTCGCATCAACAGGCGTACGGTTGAATGAACCACACGGCGGCTCGCCTTGGCGCCCTCACACCTCCTGACTTTCTAGCGATCTGGTGCTGTTACAAATCAGCCTTTTTGGGGATGCTTGTAAGAACATAACACTCCCAACAATCGCTCAGGACTATCGCCCCTGCAATCGCGTCAACGCGCGCTGGGCCTTGGCGTACTCGGGAGCCAAGCTCAGGGTCAGGCGGTAGAACTCGGCCGCCTTGTCGAATTGGCCCAAGTCGTGGTAGGCCGCGCCCAGATTAAAGGCGATTAAGTGATTGCCGGGCGCGGCTTTTAGCGCCATGGCAAAATAATCCACCGCCCGTTCCAACGCCCCTTGCCGAACCTCGATCAAGCCCAGCTCATTGGCCGCCTGCGCCCGCACCTCGTCCCGGCTTAGCGCGGCCGCAAAAACTTCCCGGGCCTGCTCAATTGCCCCCATTTTCTTATAGACCTGTCCCAGCGACAGAAAAACCGCCGCGTCATCCCCTTTTGCCAAAACTCGGCCGTAGTGCTCGGCCGCTTGCTCGTATCGTCCCATAGTCCGGTATAGAGCCGCCAAGTTGAGGTGCAACCCCCGATCGTCGGGAGCTTGCGCCAAAGCTCGTCGATAAACCGCCTCGGCTTCGTCGTAGCGCCTCAGCGCGGCCAGCGCCGCACCCAGATTGTGGTGCGCCCGCAGGTAATTGGGATCGAGCTGCACGGCGGTCCCAAAGGAACGCACCGCAGCCGCGTACTGCCCCCGTTGGGCCTCGACGCGCCCCAGAGCAAAGTGTATTTCCGCGTCGGCCAAGGGGTTGGCCGGCCGCAGGCCGGCGTTGGCGGCTAGCCCCAGCAAGGCGACGCAAGCCACACCGATCCCCAAGGGACGCCACTGCCGCTCCCGCCCCTGGTCCACCAGCCAGACCAAGGCGTACCCGGCAAACAGCAGCAGCAGCGGCACGAGGGGCAGGCGATAGCGGCCGGTAATAAAAAAGAGCAGCAGGGAGGCGCTGTACGCGCCGGTGCAAAGCAGCAGCAAACCCGCTGCGGGCCGATGCCGCCAAGCCAGCACCATGCCCACAGCGGCCAAGGGGCCCAGCAGGCCAAAGGGAAAGGCAAAGTGGTGGGTTTTCCACAGTAAGACGCCCATCAGCCAAGAATAGGTGCGGGCGAAGTACGCGTCTTGGTTGCGTTTGATCTCCTCGCCCCGCATCAACAAGAACGCCTTGTACCCCAACAACCGCACAAAATCCCCAGGCGCACTAGCGATCCAGTCGCCGGCTTGCCGGTAGAAGTACGCCGAGCGCTCGGCGTACCCCCCATGGCCTGCGGCCAGCGGCTGCTCCATTAGGGCCTCCCATTCCGGCCCCGGGCGGATCCCCACCAAGCGGTCGTAATCGGGATGATTGCCCAAGTAGAAATTCACTCCGCCGTTCCAAGACACCGGGATGAACTCGCCGCTGACCGCCCAATTCCTCGCCGTCACTACGCCAACTACTGAACAGGTAGCCGCCGCAAAAAGCAGGCACCACGCCAGCTTGCTGCGCCCTGCTCGCTCGGTGCTCTTCCAGTACCACAGGCCGGCGCAAGGGGCCAACAGGGCCGCATTGGGCACGGCGACTATGGCCAAGCCCTCAACGAGGCCCGCCGCTAGGGCCTGTCCCCATCCCCGGCCGGGCTGGAGCAGGACAAAGAGCAGCAGAAGATTGAGAAAAACGGCCAGCGCGGTGGGCAGCAACTCACCCTCAAAATAGATGGAGGGTCCGTATAGACAGGCCATGATCCCAGCGAGGAGACCGACTCGGGTGCCAAATACCGACCGGCCGATGCCAAAGACCAAGGCACAAGAGGCCGCTCCCAAGAGGAACTGAATAAAGCGGGGCGTCCAGTACAAGTCGCCGCAAACGGCATAGACTATGGCGAGGAAGTAGGGGTATAGAGGCGGCTGCCAAAAGGGCTTGTCCCCCACCCAAGACACCTCGGCGAGCTGCCGCGCCTGGGCCACATAGGAGTGGGCGTCCACGACCGGTGCCGCGAAAAAGGGATGGTCCTCGCCGTGCTCCAGATAGACCAGACGCACGGCCAACGCTAGGAGCAAGAGACCGCCCGCCACCCCCAGCTCGCGCCGGCCCATCCGGGCTGCTGAGCCCATTGGCAGTTCACAACTGACGTTACGCATCGTCGGGGTCCGTTGCGGCCATCACGCGTACAAGGCCGCTCAGCAGGTCCGCGTTATTCTTACACCGCACTCGCACCAGCGCCTGAACGGTGCCACTATTCTCGGACGCCCGCTCCCCCACCCTCGCGTTTCCAAGTTTCCAACAAGGCGGCAAAGGCCAGCGCGATCCAAAAGTAACGAGCCTGCGAGTGAACATCGACGAGGTTGACTATCAGCATGGCGATAAACGCGCTCAAAAAAGCGACTTTCCATATCGTCGCCGACGCGGACAGGCCGGATGCCGGCGCTGGCCACATCACCGCCAACGCGTACGCGAGCAACGCCAGAAAGGGGAGCGCCCCCAGCAAACCCGCCTCAGCCAGCACTTTGAGATACCCGTTGTGAACGCCGAGAGCAGAGGTCTCGGAGAAACGCTGGACGAACTCCTTGCGGAACGTCCTGAATCCACTGCCCCCCACGGGGTTATCGAACCACAAATCTAGGGCAAATTTCCAGTTTTTGAGTCTCCAACTGTCTATATCGAGCCTGCCTGTATGTTTGACGTTGCTCTTTTCCTCACTAGGTCCTCTCACTTTCTCGTCCCACTCACCGGAGGCTATGACGAGGCGATCAAGTGCCGTAACGCCGGCCGGTAGCGTTTGCCAAAGCGATACCATCAGGGCGAAGATAGCGAGGCTTGTCAAAGCCAAAATCTTGACGTGGTGAAACGCTCTCGTGTTCAGTGCCATGCGAACGACAAAAACGATGTACGCGATGAGAACGGCGAGCACACCCGAGCGGGAGCCGGTAAGCGTTAGGCCACAAAGAATCATGATTACGAGACCTGGGGCAATCAACTTGGGACGCATCCGCTCGGATTGCAGAAGGATGCCCATTCCCAGAGCATAAGCCAGTATGGCAAACAGCCCTAGCCCGTTCAGGCCGTATGCGTTTCCGATTACTGTTTGGACGAATACGCGGCCATCCTTGGCGAACTCGGTGATGCTTTTCTGCACGAAAAGAAAGCCCTCCCAGTGCCGGTCTTCGCCATAGCGTCTCACACAATTTGGTACATCCGCGCATTTCAGCCCCAAGACATCGCTGCCGAAATAGAACTCAATCGCCGTCAGCAGGTAGAGGAGGCAGACTGCGCCCAATATCGTCCAAGCAAAGGACCGTATCCGCTCCTCCCGCCGCAAGGTTTCCACCACCATGGCGATGATTATCAGGTAGGTGGGCAGCCGGAGCAGGGCAAAGACGGAACGGGTTGAGTGGTCGCCCCACAGGAAGGACAGGGCCAAGGCCAGCAGGAACAGCGCGGCGAGACGTTGCGTCCAAGTGTCGGTCGCCATGCCGACCAAACCTCTGAAACCCTTTAGAACGAATGTCGCGACGAGGAACCCGCCGGTGATGGCCACGAACAGGAGGATTTCGAGGACCTCTGACCAAGCTCTCAGCAGAGACTGAAAAGTCGCCTCCACAACCAAGGCGTAGCCCAGCAGCCAGCGCACCTCGCCGAGCAGGTGCAAGCCCCGTCCGCCGGTGGATGCCTCGGATTCCCTGCTCACTCGCTTCCCTCTGTTCGCCGCCACCGGCCGATTCGCGCACAGGTGTTCAACAGGGCCAAGAGAACCGCGTACCAGACAACGAAGCCCCACGAGACCGTAGTCATGGATTCCATCTCGATCAGCAACACCGTCAGTATATGGCCCCCGGCGGCTAGGGTCACCACCGAGGCAGCGGCGTGGAAGAACAACTGGTACAGCACCCGATACAGGACTCCGAAAACGAACATCCCCATCACAATGCCCAGCGTACCGAAGTTCGCGTACAGCTCCCCGAGCTGATGCACTTTGAAGGCGTTGACCTCGTTGCCCTCCGGCAGAAATCCGAAACGTTGCCCCAAGTCTTTCACGTCCTTGGGTTTGTCCTTGAAGACGGCTCGGGGAATGAGCTTGAACAGTATCGGGTAATAGGTCTCGCCATGCAGATACGGCACCATCTCCGGGGTCTGGCGGACGACCCAAGCGAGTGGCAGCAGCATGTCGAGGCGTGCGGCCGACGAGTCCACCGAACGCAGGGCACGGTCGAAGACGTCCCCCGTCCCGACGAATCCGGAGATGGTGCCGAGGTAGAGTGCCGCCTTCTGCGCTAGGGACGTATCGACGTGCGGTGCCCACGGGTTCCGGCCCTTGCTCCAATGCGTCTCGTTGTATGCGTGGACAGCCGGATCCCCCGCCCCCCCGCTCACGTAGTAGAGCGTCGCCGAGGCACCATCCACCAGCGAGGATCTGTCGCCTGCCGAGTCCAAGAGATCACCAAGCCGGATGTGTACCCGCAAGCCCATCACCCACGCGGCCGACACCAAGTACTCAGCCCAGTTGTCTTCATCCGCCAAGACCAGTATCGTGTTTCCCGCTTGCATCCCCGCGAGCTCCATCCTTTGCGGCTCATCCGCCTCGGCTACCAAGAGCCGGCGCGTCCCGCTGTCGGAAGGCCCGATCTCCCACGTGGAGGCATCGCGCGTCCTCAGTTGCCATTCCCCATCCTTACCAATGGCGCGGAACCCCTCCCACGCCACGTGGGTTGTCAGTGGGTGGTACCTCGACGTGCGGGAGGCTCGCGTGAACAGGCCGGTGCGGACGCGCTCGATGGCGTAGGCCGGAAGCCGGACCTCGTACACACATCCACCGTCGGCCAAGGCTTGGCCTGATTCGAGGCTGAAGTCGAGGTTGTCGTAACCATACTCAATTCGGCGGTCGGGTAGGCTCCTCACGTCGACCGGAATCAGGTGCAGGAAGAATGCCAACTCGCCCCGGCCAACCGGGGGCGCACTACAGTTCCCGGGGCCCTTGTAGAAGTACCGCAAGGTGCCATCCCGGAAGGTCAGGTCATAGTCCGGCGTCTCGACGATCGGTGCGCCCGCTTTCATCCGCGCCTCGCGCAGGCTGAACTCGTTGGTCGAGGGGCGCCAAGACAACACGTCGCCCGCTTGGACCCCGTGCGTCCAGATCAAGGCGCGAAACTCTTCTCGTGTCGGCAGCACGACGAAGATCAGGATCGCCGCGGTGAGCACACCGCAGCCCACCAGCCGCCACGTCGGGTTGCGCAGAGCGATAGCGCTGGCCATGAACAGGGCCAAGATCGCCTTCAGGGCATGGTTCGCCATACCGGTAGCCATGCCGAACAAAGTGTAGTAGGCCACCAATCCCCACAGCAGGCTCTTACCGGCGCGGCCGAGCTCTCTGCGCAGTTGCAGGTGGAACAGGATCAGGATGGACAAAACCGTGAACTGCCCGGCCAAGACGACGGAGAAGGCAATGGCCGGCGGCAGGAGCTCCTTCCCCGCATAGAACGCCACTACGGCGACATTGTCGAGGTAGAAGAACGGCACGCCGATCACGGCGAGGATGACCGCCATGACCATGGCGTACCGCCGACTCTCTCCCGGAAGCACGTTGATGCGCGGGAGCTTCCGGGCCAGCCACCCGTGGAACGGACCGAAGTACCCGGCCAGCAGGAGCAACCAACCGGTCAGAGCCAAGAGCAGCGCCGTATCAATGAGCGAATCGTCGATCCTCAACCCATTGAGCCACTCCCCGAAGAAGTCTCTGCGCAGGAAGATCGGTGCGCCGAAGTACAGCGCATACAGGAAGCCGTAGTACGGCATCAGAGAGTGGTGCCACTGCCGGTCCGAGGCCCACATCAGCGTCGGTAGCGCACAGAGCGCGATGAGCAGCCCGGCCAAGAGACGCTGCCACGGGGTCGGGCTCGCAGGGGCGTACAGGTTCAGGGCGAGGATCACCACGGCTACCAAGGTGGCGAGCAGGGCGACGCGCCGGTTGACAGGGCGCACGGCGGCCATTCCTCGAATAAGGCTGAAACTATGGCGGAGATTGGTCATACTTTCTTTTTTGGTTATCAACGCGGCAACGGCTGCCCTGCAGGGCCGCGCCACCTCAAAGGCGGCCAAGTCGCGCCTCTTGCGGATGAACACTCCTTAGTACACGCCACCTAACGTAGGCGCCCCTTACTTTGAGTACGCCTTTTCTGCTGTTTCCGCTGGGTGCGGGATCGCGGGCGTCCCGCCCTCGCCGAGGGCAAGATGCCCTCAAGCCTTGGCAGGCTGAGGGCTGGTGTCGGGTAGTAAGGGCTTACTCATTCGCTTTATGCGAAGCGGCAATTCGCTGGAGGCTGAACACCAGCCCAATGATGAAAAACTGGCCCCAGTAGTTTATGAACGGTCCTGTAGGATTCAAGAGGCTGAAAGTTAAATAGGCGGCAACCGCTCCACCATTAGCGGCGACTAGGAAGTAGAGATCCACATCCTGCGAGCGTATGACAGATCTTCCAGAGTGAATTATCGACCGTAGCACCAGCACGTAGAACAGGATAAGCAAAACCAAGCCGGGAAACCCAAAGAGCACGAGCATATACAAAAAATAATTGTGCGGCCATAGATGTAACAGATCGTTCACCGCTTCGGTAGACAACTCTCCACTTGGGTAGTGTGAAGTGGAGGGAGAGTATATGCCTGTTCCGAGCGGATGGTCTAACGAGTATCGCAATGCCACAATCGTCGTGAGTATCCGGCTATGGGCCGACCAATCGGAAAATCTGAAGATGCGCATCGTTTCCTTCATCTGGTAATCAGTCAGGTTAGAGAATGAATGCGCCCAAGCCATCTCACCGGCGGCACTTGACTCGTCAGTAGGATATACGCCTTTCCAGAGATAGCCTTCTGCTGTGTACTGACCGGTTCGGATACCCCTGATTCTATAATGGGGCAACGGGCGTAATGCAATGCACCGTCCGCTGCGGCTGATGGCATAGTCGGTGAAATTGAAGTCTAGGTTGTCGAAATTGTACCCTTTGCGATCTTCCGGCAAAGTGCTCAGGTCGAATGGGATTACATGCAGAAAGAACTTCGCATCGGTGTTTGCACATTCTTCGCTGATGTACACCAAGCTGTTACTTTGGGCATAAACGATATAATCTGATCTAATTAAAGGACTGCCCAATGCATACTTGCCATACTGTCCATCAGGGAATCCGGTTGGTTGACCACTGCTCAAGGACGGCAGGAAGTCCCGCCACGGACGCCATTCGCTTGCTCCGAACGATCGCAGGCGGAACTGATAGGCGGTGATGTTTTCGCGAGCGTCGGGCTCGAGCCAGGTGAACACCATGTTGCCGTCGTCTGGCGTTACAACGGTAAACTCTGTCTCGCTTCCAAACGCATGGGCGTTCCGAGTGCGTAGCTGCACCCTATACTTCATATTGGGACGCATCTCAATGCTGTAGCCAATGCTCGGACCGGCGCTTCTATCAACCAGCGTGTGGAGGCCGACGCCGAGCTTGGTGATGCGGGGGGGCGGGGGGCCGTAGATGATGGTCTTGAACGAGCCGCAGTCGCGCCACGGACGCCATGCCGTTTCCCGAGGAAATCGAAGGCGAAGCTGGTAGGCGGTAACGCTTACCGGATCGTCAGATTCGCGCCAAGTAAACACCAAGCGGCCGTCGTCCGCTGTCGTAGCGGTAATCTGGCTCCACGCGCCATACCCGTACTCATTACGCCCGCGAAACTGCGCTTGATATGTCTCGCCCGGCGTCAGCCCGGTAATCGTATAGCTGATAGTCTGGTCATCACGCCTGTGGGCTGCGCCAGCGGCGAGGTCGTGGATAGGCGGACCTTTACTGTGCATATAGGAGCAGTTCCCAAGGAAGCAGAAGCTCAGCCATGGCCCCCACTTCGGTTCGCCATCCGGTCGCAGCCGAAACTGGTATAGGGAACGACTGGTGTGGTCGTCGGGTTCGCGCCATACAAGCGTGAGGCTGCCGTCGTCGCGCGTTACCGCGACGACCGTTTCACCAAGCTGCGGTCCACCGTTCTCCCTGCGAATCTGCGCGGCGAATTTCTTCGCTGGCGTAAGACCTTCAATCGTGTGGCCTAGCAGCGGATGTCCATCCCGACTAGTGAGGTTGAAGATGGCGGTGCTAGAGCCTACGCTGTCCGTTCTGGCACCGACGAAAAGGCGGCTGACGCGGCTGGCAAGGTCGCCGACAGTAAGGACAGGATTGAAAACCGCGAGCAGCCAGACTGCCATCAGCGGAACAAGGAAAAACAGGCGTCGTCGAAAACGCGGCACTCTCACGAACAGCAGGGCGATGATGACGCTACTGCCCAGTACGCCGAGGATGGCCGACCGGGTGGCGTTCAGGACCATTCCCGTTACCATAGTCATCAGCATGACGAACAGTGCCACGTCGTAGGCCCTCTGCGACGGCTTACCACGCCCGAAGGGACTGCATAGGGCTGCCACAAAAGCGAATGGAACACTCGCAATAAGATGATCCGCGAATATGGCTGTATGTGCGGTAAGCCCAGCTATTCTGCCACGAACCAAAATGACTGACAGGTCTTTCTCCTTCAAAATGGTGCTATCCAGCCAGATGGTCAGAAATGGATCGCCGATGAAGACTACAGCCATGCCGAACAGCGTAGACACAAACGTTGCCACAATGAACGCCAGCAGCATCAGCTTGGCGCGGTGAACACTGTCCACGCACAGATACACCGCCAATAGGACACCAATGCCCAGCACCATCTTCGCCAAACGCGTCGGATCGAGTGTATCGGTGAAAAAATAGACACCCAGCACCCAGACCACTAGCAGCAGCGACACCCCAACGACCAGAATCACAGGACCGAAATCCAAGCGCAGGACGGAGAGGACAGGTTTGCCGGCCTCGAACTGAACGACGCGCAGCGCAACATAAGACAACGCCGCTAAGACCGTCAGCCCGGCGAGGAGGATGTTGGGTCCGCCAAGGGGCAGCGGCGTGCTAGCAAACCAGATATTCGCAAAAATGGCCGACAGCAGCAGGACGAATATCGGCTTGGTGGCTGAGCTATGGCAGAGATGGGTCATACTTTCTTTTTTGGTTATCAACGCGGCAACGGCTGCCCTTCAGGGCCGCGCCACTTCAAAGGCGGCCAAGTCCCGCCTCTTGCGGATGAACGCCACTGCGATCCGGTTGTTCAGGCCCGAAAATAGGTTGACCTTGGAGAATTTGCCCACCCCGGTGAGCAAGGTGAACGTGACGTGCGGGTCGCAGTCCTTGATCGTCGCATATAGCCCACGCAGTCACTCATCTATTCTGTGGCCTACGGCGAAGCCGGCACGACCTTGTTTATCAGTTCCAAGTGCCGCTCCATGGACGCCGCCACGGAATAGTGTTGCGCCCTGGCGATCAAACGCTCCGGGGCAATGGGATTATCGAGCGTATCCCGTATCGCCCGCGCCAGTGACCGCCAGTCGCCCACCGGCACCAAGCGCCCCCACTTGCCGCCATCGAGTATCTCTCGGGGACCGCTGGGGCAATCCGTGCTGACGACGGGCGTTCCGCACGCCATGGCTTCGATGAGCACTGTGGGCAGCCCTTCGCGAACGGAAGACAATACGAACACCCGCGCACGGGCCATGTAAGCAAAGGGGTTGGGCTGGAATCCAAGAAAATCCACATGCTCTTGGATTCCCAACTCGCGGGCGAGGGCCGTCAGCTTGGCTCGGTCCGGCCCTTCGCCGAGCACCACCAGCCGCGCAGGCCGCGACCTTAGCACCTCCGCAAAGGCTTTGAGCAACGTCGGCTGATCTTTATGCGGGATGTCAAGCCGACCAGCCGTGAGGATCACCGGTGTGCGCGGGTCGCCGAACCAAGGATGGTCCACCGGCAATTTGGCCTGTTCGAGGAGCGGGGGAGTCACCACCGGATTCGGAATGGCCCGCACCAAGCTTGCCGCCCGGGGAACGGCGCGCTTCAGGTCTTCGGCCACACCGGATGAGACGCCGACAATCGCATCGGCCGCGGGCAGCAACCATTTCAGGAGGCGGTTTGCCGTGCGGAACGCGATCCCCCGACCCTCGCCTTCGGCCGTGTACGTGTTTTGTTGGCTTACTATCAGACGCAAGTCTCGCGTAAAGAGCTTCTTTGCGAGCAGAGCCGTTAGATTCCCGAACGTCAAGGCGGAGAGAAACACCGTGGGCCGCTCGCGCCTGATGTAGCGGACCAGCGCGGGCAGGCAGGTCGGCGTCTTATAGGAGTTCAGGTTGATCAGCCGAACGCCCTCCGGAACCGATCCCCACAGCGCGCCGCCGCTTCGGGTGACCAAGAGATCAACGGCGAACCCACACCGGGCCAACTGGCCCGCAATCTCCAGCATGACGCGCTCGGCCCCACCGCCGGCGAGCGAGGGCACGAACAGCGCGACTCGTCGGCCTTCGCCCGTCTGCGCTGAAACGTTATCCGGCATGACCCTCGTTCTCCTCCGTTTGCAGTTTAGCCCCTTCACCGCGGCGACTGCGACGCACAACGGCAGCGGCAAAAATAACAACCGTCGCCGCAAGCACCAACTGATAGACGGTGTACGCCCACGCGGCACCCGCTGCGCCGTGCGTGGGCACCAAGATCAAGAGCACGGTTAATTGCGCGGCGAGGGCGGCGGACGTCCAGATCAGCGAGGGCAACGCACGGCCCGTCGACGCCGGCAGAACGCGCAGCGCGGCGACGCTCACTAACGCGAAGGCCCCGGGAACCATGATCAGCAGCGGCCGGGCCGCATCCTCGAACTCCGAGCCGAGCGCGATGCGAATGACCGGGCGGTACAGGACGATTAGCAGTCCGTAGGTCGCCACGGCCAGCGCGATCGCTAGCATTGTGAACCGACGGGACAGCCTCCGAAATGCGACGCCGTCAAACGCGTACCAGCGGCGGCTGTATTCGGCCTGCACACTCAGGGACAGCGGTTCCACCGGCGTGGTCGTCACGTCAACCAGCCGGCGGGCCGCCCGGTAGATCCCGGCCTGCACCGGACCGACCAGCGCCCCCAGCAGAATCACGTCGAGATGCCCGTACAACGCTCCGACTTTGGTTTGACAAAATGACAGAAGCTGGAACCTGACGACGTCCCGCGGCACTCGAACCGACCATCCGGTCAGGAAGCGCGGCAGCCGGTCCCGTCCGGCGGAGGCCGCGGCCGCGGCGAACAGCCCGGCCCCGGTGACGGCCGCCCCGGCGACAATGGCCAGCGACACCATCATCAACCCGCCGCCCGCCCGCCAGACGGCCAGCAGGGCCGCGGTGCGAACCAACCCTCCCGCTACGACAGCCGTCAACCCCAGGGGCAGTTGGTTGGCCAGCCGCAACGCCGCCAGGCTTTCTCGATGCGTCGCCATCAACAGGCCCGCTAGTCCGCACACCAGCATGGCGGCGACATACGTCTTGGCAATGCCGACCAGCTCGCTGGCCGCCAGCGCGAACGCCGCCAGCAGCGCGTAGGCAAGCAGGGCCAGCCCTTGGACCGTGGCAAAGGCCATCCGCAGGGTCGCCGCGGCCGTGGCGTACTGCCCAGCAGTGACGCTGCGGGTCACAAAGGCGGTGATCGCCTCGTGGCCGGATACCGTCAGGAAGGCGTAGAAGATGGTCGCTGTACTCATAAAAATAGCCAGCACGCCGAAGCCCTCCGGCCCCAAGATGCGCGCGGAGAGTGCCAGCAGCGCGACGCCGCTGAGGAACTGGGCGACGGTGATGGTGCCCATCCACAGCGTCTGCCGCGCCACATGCCCCGCGGACGAGGGGCGCAAAGGGGTGGCGCGAGAGGACGCACTGCAGTCTGCCGGCGGATTCGTGCTTTCCGCATAGGGTATGGAAACTCTTTGCAGCAGCCTAGCGAACATTCACGAATCCGTTTTGTAAACCACCGCTCACGCGCCTTCCAGCAGCGGAATGATGGCATCGAGGTGTTGCTGCATCGTAAAGTGTTTCTCGTAACGCTCCACCGCCGCTTGGCTCATCGCTTCGTAGCGGTCGGGTTCGGCGACAATTTTCCGTATGACCTCGGCAATCTGGTCCGGCCGGCCGTGCTCAATCAACGTTCCAGTGACGCCATCAACCACCAAGTCCGGTATGGACCGGTAGTTCGTGGAAATCGCGACGCAACCGTAGGCCATGGCTTCGATGATCGACACGGGTTGCCCTTCGGTGAAATAGTGGGTCGGCAGAAGGAAAAAGTCGCTGGTTTCAAGCAACCGTTGTTTTTCCTCGCCGATGACCAGCCCCAAGTAGCGAACAACACTCTCAAGGTTGTTGGCCGCGACGTACTCGTGAAATCTCGCTTCCGCCTCCTCTGGCGACATAGGCACCGGATCGTCAGCGGACGAATGGAAGCGACCCGCGAAGACAGCTTCCAGTCGAATTGCCCTTGTCTTGTGCAGGATCGCCACCGCCTCCAGCACGTCAAAATAGCCTTTGGACTGGATCAGGTTGGACAGGAACAGGAGTCTAACGGGCCGCTCCTGATGCAAGCACCGGCCTCGCGGCACGTCGTTCAGAGCAAAAGGTGGACTATTCCATACCACCGCGATGCGCTCGGCGAGCACGGGGTCGAAGTCGAACATGCCCCGGAGCCGCTCGCTCAGGACGATGATCCGGTGGGTACGCCGCAGAGTATGGCGGATCAGGAAACGCCAGAACCGCGGCTGGGCGCGGTAGAAGGCATCGTAGTTTCCTCCTTTCACATGGACGACGATGCGGCAACCGCACAGATAGGCACTCCAGATCATCGCCATGTCCCGCATGAAGCCCACTCTGGATCGAGAGATCGTGATGTACACCCGGCGGTAGCGTGCGATCAACCCGCCGGCGAACCGGGCCAGAGGGCGCAGTGTTTCCATCGAACGCTGAAGAGTCAACCGTCCGAGCGAGGACGGGTTCTTTCCCGCGATGTTCACGATCCAGCAATCGCGGCCACGAGCGCGAAGCGCGCCACACAACATTTCGAAACTCAGCGATTGTCCGTGTTCCGGGGGCGGGAGCGGGCCGACCAGCAGGAAACGGGGCGATGGCTCGGATGTCGAAAAGTTCGCGTTGTTCATGGATAGTACGTTATGATCGATCAGATTGCGGCGCGAGACCTTGGACCGATTACCCGGGCACCGCGCCGCAGACCGCCATCTCCCAACCGTGGAATACAGCGAATGCGCTTAAAGTCCGCGTAAACAGCCTAGGGGCTCAGGCAGCAGACAGCCCGTGTGGAGGTAGCTACTACCATAGGTTTCAATCCACGCCCTCGCAAGAGGGCGAGCGGAAAACTCGGAACCGGGTTCCGAGTTTTTGGCAGGAGGCCGGGGCGGGTGCTTTTTTTAAGCGGAAGCGGCTTCCGCTTGGTCGGACGAGGGGAAAACACTTGGCACATCCGCTAATTAATTATATATACAATTAGATTATGGAGTTGAAGCCAGTCTATGAATGGGACGAAGTGACAGAGAGGAAGCATTATGCAGAAAACCGTCCGTACCGTTGATTTTGAAACCATGACGGCCCACCAGATCGTCGCCCACTACGGCAAGGATGAGCTAGCCGAAATGACGTTTGCCGAGATTGAGGCAAAGTATGGTGAAGAGGTTGCGATTTGTGCCGGCATCGTGGCCGACCCCGACACGCGGGAACTCACCGATGAAGACTTCGCCAGAATGCGCCCGGCAACCGAAGTCGCGCCGCATCTGGTCGAAGCGTATCGGCGCACCCGCGGCCGGCAGAAAAAGCCGACCAAAGATCGCATCTCCATCTGTCTCGACGCGGATATCACCGCGCATTTCCGGGCGACCGGCAAGGGCTGGCAGACGCGGCTGAATGATACGTTGCGGCAGGCCGTATTTGGCGACACCTAAGGGGTTTGTTCAGGCCGAGGCGGGTGCTTTTTTTCACGGGGAACCGGCTTCCGCTTGGTCGGACGGGCTCCGGCATGGCGGCCTTCATTGCTGGCGCGGGACACCAGTCCGCTTGGCTAGTTCGGCCGCTATCCAGCGGTAGGTGTACTCAATTCCTTCCCGGATGGTTGTTTCCGGCTGCCAGCCGATGATCTCGTTCAGGAGCGTATTGTCGCTGTTGCGCCCCCGAACTCCTTGGGGCTTGGTCAGGTCGTGGTTGCAGAGCAGACGCTTTCCTGCGGCGGCGCATACGGCGTCCACCAACTGGTTGATCGTAATGAGCTCCTCGGAGCCCAAGTTCACCGGCTTGGTGTAGCCCGACTCCATGATGCGCCGCAGCCCCTCAATGCAATCGTCGATGTAGCAGAAACTGCGGGTCTGTTCGCCATCGCCCCAGATCTCGATGCTCCCCCCGTCTTCTGCCATCGCCACCTTGCGGCAGATTGCCGCCGGTACTTTCTCTTTGCCGCCATCGTAAGCGCCCAAAGGGCCGTAGATGTTGTGGAAGCGGACGATGCGCGCGTTTAGGCCGCATTCTTCGTGGTAATAAGTGGTCAACTGCTCGGCGAACAGCTTTTCCCACCCATAGCCCTTCTCCGGGTCGGCGGGGATCGCTTCGTCTTCCCGCAGCGGCGTGACGCACTCGGCCGCTTGGAGAAAGCTGGGATAGACACAGGCGGAACTGGTGTAGAGGTATCGGTTCACCCGGGACACCCGCGCCGCTTCCAGCATATGGCTGTTGATAAGGGTGTTGTTGCGGGTCAGGGAGGCGTGGTTGGCAGTGATGTAGCCGATGCCGCCCATGTCGGCGGCTAGTTGGTAAACGTCGTCCATGCCGTCGGCGGCTTGCAGGCAGTTTTCGAAGTTGCGCAGGTCGGCAATCACGAACTCGTCGGCGGCGCTGTCCTCGAATTCGGGGCACTTGAGGTCCACGCCGCGGATCCAGTGGCCCTCGGCCTTCAGGTGCTTGACGAGGTGGTGGCCGATAAAGCCGCCGGCTCCGGTAACGACGATGTTCATTGTATGTCCTTTCTCGAGATCCTGAGCTGGAATATCTTCTTGGCGATCTTCAAGACAGGAATCAGGAAGCTCCCCCGCAGGCCATTGTTCCGGCAGGCCCGAGCCACCTCCAAGGCGGCCTTGAGGATACTCTTGATGGATTGGGTGGAATTGCCGTGTGGTGCCATGTTGATCAGTACCCGTCTCAGGTATTTCACGTTGATCTCATGCACGAGCATCAGGCGCAGCATCAGTTCGTAGTCTGCGGCAATGGGATACTGAAGATCGAATGCGCCGTATCGTTCGTAAACGCGCTGGCGCACGAAGAACGTCGGATGCGGGGGGGGCATCCAGCCTAAGAACCACTTGGCTTTCCGGTAGTCTCCGGCCTTCCAATAGCGGATCACCCGGTCGGTTTCGTTGATATAGACTAAGTCCCCATAGCAGGCATCGACCTCTTCATCCTCGCTGAAGACCTCTGCAACATCGCGGATGACCAGCGGGTCGCGGTACTGGTCGTCGGCGTTCAGAATCCCGACCACCTCGCCGGTGGCGTGGCGGATCCCTTTGTTCATGCCGTCGTAGATGCCTTCATCCGGCTCGCTGATGAGCACGGAAATCCTGTCCCGGTAGCGCTCGAGGACTTCGAGGGTGCCGTCGGTGGAGGCGGCATCTATGACGATAGTTTCCAGTTCGTGCCTGTGCTGCTGGGACAGGATGGATTCCAAAGCGCGCTCGATCCGCACGTCGTTGAATACCGGCAATACGATGGAGATTTTCATTCGGCTTTGGTGCATGAAGGGCTGAATAAAGACAGGCTCCTTAGTACCGGACATGACCTTGTTGCGCAAGAATCCATGCCCCTCGTCCAAGGAATCTATCCTGTTCAAAGTATCGTCTCCCCCGCCTTCCGTCAAACATCGTCGCCCGCCTTGCCGTCGCTCGAAGGTCGCGTAGTGGGTACGCAATTGGCCAGTTGATGCTCGACCGCGAACGAGCAAGCCGTGAGCAGGGCTTGTTATCTCGGACCCATGAAATGGCGAATGAAGTGAACGACCACCTAGCAGCTAACTGGAACTCGACGATGAACAGGACGAACAGCGTGTTATGCAGCCGGGTGGACATGACCCATTACGGCTTCTCCGATTGTTCTTCGGATTGTCGCCGCACCAGCATGACGTGGTCGAGCATGATGTGGCCCCAGCCGCTGGTTTCGTCGTCGAATAGTTCCAACTGCAGACGCTCGCCGGCGACAGCGGCCAAGGGATGGACGACCTGCCTGAACTGCTCCGTATTCCTGCCCCGCCAGACCGCGACTTCGGCACCGTTGGCCAACAGGCGCAGACCGACACCGCTACCCGCGCCGCCGGCGATCAGGAAGGTGAGATGTTGGCCAGGCTCGGCAGTGAACGCCGGCGACAGCACCCGCCCGGTGGCCCGGTTTCCTTTGTCGGGGTGATAGCTTGTCAGGAAGCCTCGGCTCACGTTGCCGCGGATCGGCTGATAGCCTTTGTAATAGTCGTGTTGGGCATAGTTCGTGACCGCTTCGCCTGCCGGAAGCCAGCCGTCAAATCCGTCTTCGAAGTAGCCAATAAACTGCTCGCCAACGTAGAGATGACCGCTGACCAGAGGAAGGGCATCGTGGGGCAGCACGAAGGCGTCCACGCATAACTCCGGCGTACCACATTTGCCTTTGGCTACCGTTTCTTCCCTTTGCCCGAAGGACAACGCGATCAGTTCGTCCGGCGCACGGTTCCGGACGAAGGCCTGCGCCAACCGGCCGTCGACGAGGACCGCGATGTCGTCCGAACTGTAGTCGAAGTGCGGCTCCATTCTCTCCCAGAACCAAGCGGCGGGATCAACACCTTCCAACGGGTTAGCGGAGGCAAGTCTGAACCTGTTTTCGCTCCCACCACCAAGGTATGGAGCACCTGCAAAAAGCGTATTATCGAAGTCAATTTCAACCTTCTCAGTATTGGCCAAGTGGGTTATTCCGAATTCTCTGTAGAGCAGCTTGAATGTACCCTTCGTATGGATGTATCTGTCTGGATCTCCCGTTGTTACACGAAAATAATCGTAGGAATTGACCAATCCGTCCAAGTTCACCACCGGAAAGCGCGAGAAGTACCCTATGACGCCGGCGTCCCACGACCCAATCACGCTGTCTTTGGGAAGCAGATGATCCATAACCTGTACGCCCATGTAAGAAGTAATCTCCCATTCGCGGTAGGTTGACTCGCTCATTCGGTCAACCCACCTGAAGGGGTAGGTGAAATCCGCCTTCCCAGTAAGGAAAGCCGCGCCGGAAATGACAATGCCCACGCTCACGATGTTTGCCGCTTGGGGCAACCTCGCTCCAATGAAACGGCGGATGAGATGGATAGCGACAAAGCACCTTAATGGAATAATAATCAGTGCCATCATCAGGTACGCCGGGACGAAATACCAGCCATAGCGTCCCCAAGAAGGATAGATGGTGAGAACGGTCTGTGCGAACTTGGCCAGATGACCGGCCGCCAGGCCGAACACGCCCGCAAGGAAGGCCAGCAGCAGCCAATCTCCCTCGCTCTTGGAGCGACGGGCGAACCACCAGACCAGCAGCAGATAAGCGCAAATTTCCAGTGCCACCAACAGCTCGTAGTTGAAGACGGGAATCTGCAATACGTCCCAGAAGTTCCGGGCGAAGCTGTACCCGCCTTCCCGCTCAAATCTTATCTGTGACCAGACCTGCTTGGTGGCCCCGCTCACCGGTACGAGGCCGCCGAACACGATTCTGTTATAGGCGAAGTACACCGAGATGCTCGCGCAGGCGGCGAGAAATGGTACGGCTGCCTTTGGGACGCGCGTTTTGAACGGCGCGCCAGGCGGACGGTCTTGCCCTGAGTACTCAATGAGGCACAATGCCGCTGTTGCCGCCAGCGATATGGCGATGTACTCCAAGCGCACCCAAGGCAGAAGGAAAGCGATTGTTGCCAGCAGTCCCACCCACCGCCGCGGGTCGCGGGCATAGAGCACCAATGCCAGAAACAGCAGCGCCAGCGCGAACAGCGCTGCGGCGGCCTCCATGCCAAATATCAAATACAGGTGGTAGCGCCCCTCGTAGAGGGCCGGCAGAACCGCGAGCAGCAGAATATAGGGCAGACGGGCCAGCCGGGCGGCCACTGCGACCAGCGACACGCCGGAGGCGACGAGCATGATCTCGAACGCCTTGATGGCGAACAGCGCGGTTTCCTTGTCGAACACCCAGTAGAACGGGACGATCATAAACAGCCAGAGGGGATGGTAGCCGTTGGTCTCCGTGATGCCGCCGTCGAAGGTCGAGAACTTCCCCTCGGCCATGTTGTAGGCGATTTGGAAGTAGTAGAAGGAGTCGTCCCCGTTTACGTCGCGGAGCAAGTTGACCAAGTCGAAGCGCTCAAGCATGTACCAAGCGAACCCGGCTCCATACGCCAAGATGCCCCCAATGAACAGGGCGAACAGGGCGTTGTGCCACGAGGAGGACAGGGTTATTCCCCTCTCCCAGATAGGGCGAGGACCCGCACTCGCGCATCCGTTGGCGTCGCGGCTGCCGTCGTCAACATAGACGAGCTCGAAATCAAGGTCGGGGACTTGTCCAAGCGTGGCGACCAGATGGCGATGGGTCTCGCGGAGCAGGGTGCTACAACGGACAGGCGCACGAGGGTCGGCGCTGTTTCGATTCTATCGTCCATGGCGTACCGTTCCGGTCATCGCTCGCCCAAATAGAGCCGATCACTGAAATCCTATTGATTGCTGGATGGACTGGAGTTTGACAAACCCACCATGAAAACTCCTTCCCAGACTTGGCCTTCTCCGGGCACATACTGGCCAGTTCGGATTGCCGCAATGTCGTAGTCTGGCAGGTCTCGATTCACCACGCAGATTCCTTCTTCAATGAGGCCGCCGAATTGTCTGTAGTCAAAGTCGAGATTGTCAAAGCCGTACTGCTTGCGATGGCCGGGCAGGTCGTTCACGTTAACCGGATCGAGATGCAGGAAGAACCTTGCGTCAACGTCATTCTGTTTGCACCGCTCCTTCACGTAGGTAAGTTGGTTTCCACTGAGGTACACATCGAATGTGGAGGATATTACCGGCTGCATGTTCGCCAGGTATTCATGTAACGACATTGCTTCAACCCGCACCGGGGAAAGGGCGTTGTGGGGCAGTTCAAAAGCTTCCACGCAGTACCCCAGGTGATTCACCCTCGGGTCTCTCCACACGTAGCGGACGCTCTCAGCCGTTGCGCTCTCCGCGGGAAACCAAGAGAACGCGAATATCTTCTGACGAATATGCTCAGGTTCACAATCCTTAGCCAAAACTTGGGCCATTCTGTCTTCCACGAAAACGCCTACTCCATCTGACTCGAAGTGAAAATGAGGCCTTATTCTCTCCCAGAAATAGGCATTGCTGTCGAGCTCGTCCCATGCCGGCGGCGGCTTTGCAGCCCAGACCCTGAAGTCAAGCACTCGATTTCCGCTCTTGCCAAATGGAGTGCCTTGAAATAGCAATACTTCGTTTCCGTGGGGGTCAGGAGCACCAAAATCACTATACCTGATGTAGTGAGTTATTCCGATTTGTTCTCCATATTGGGGTGGCATTCGACCTATCGCGTCGTAGGATTTGGGCGCGTGCAGGTAATCGTAGGAATTCACGAGACCATCCAAGTTTACCACGGGGAAGCGAGAGAAATATCCGATTATGCCGGCGTCCCACGTTCCAACGATACTGTCCTCCGGAAGCACGCGGTTCATTACTCTTGTGATCAAGTAGGCTGGTGCCCATGCTCTATCTCCGTTCTGGAAGTTGCTGCGATTGCCATATTTGACATGGCCGAAAGGACCCTCAAAGTTCGTCTTTATGACCAGAAAAAGCGTGCCTGTGATGATGATCCCCAAACTCAAGCGATTGGCGGCACGGGGCGATTTCGGCCCGACCAGCCAACGTCCACAGTAAATCGCAAGATAGCAAAAGACTGGAACAGCCAGAGCCATCATCAGGTACGCAGGAACGAAATACCACGGCTCTACTCCAGGCCTGGGGTACACCGTCAGAACAGTTTGCGCGAACTTCGCCAGATGGCCCGCCGCCAAACCGAACACGCCTACTAGAAAAACCAAGAATGGCCATTCCTCTCGGCGTCGGGAATGGCGGGTTGACCACCAGACAAGCAGGATGCAGGCGCAGAGTCCGGCGGCGAGCAGTAGCTCGTAATTCAAAGCTGGAACTTGCAGGGTCCTCTGAAGATTTCCTACGAGATTGTACCCGCCTTCATTCTCAAAGCTGCCCTGCGACCACGCCTGCTTGGTCGCGCCGCTCACCGGTACGATCCCACCAAAGACGATGCCGTTATAGGCGAAGTAAACGAGGATGCCGGCGACCGCACCCAGCAATGGCGCAACAGCGTGGAGCGCTCGTATGGAACGAATTAGGCCGGGCGGCCGCTCCTGCCACAACCACTCGATGAGACACAGCGCGGCGGTAGCCGCCAAGGATATAGCCATGAACTCGAGGCGGACCCAAGGCAGACTAATGGCAACAGCCGTGAGGAACCACCGCCAACGGCTCGAACTTCTGGCATAGAGGGAGAGAGCGAAGAAGAGCAGTCCTAGCATGAACAGCGCGGCGGCAGCTTCCATTCCAAGAAGCATACCGCGCTGGAGATAGAGGACGGGCAGCGCGGTGATCAACAGAATCCAAGGCAGGCGGCATATTCGAGCAGCGAGAACGATCAGGACAACGCCGCCGGCGATTAGCATGATCTCGAAGGCCTTGATGCCGAACAGCGCCGCTTCCTTGTCGAACACCCAATAGAACGGCGTGATGAGCAACATCCAGAGGGGGTGATAGCCGTTAGTTTGCGTGATGCCGCCATCGAAGGTCGAGAACTTCCCCGCGGACAGGTGATAGGCTATCTGGGAATAGTAGAAGGCGTCATCAACATTGCCCAAGGTCCGAGGACGGAGTAGGTCGACTAGGTCAAATTGATCAAGCATGTACCAAGCGAACCCGGCTCCATACGATAGGATGCCCCCGATGAACAGGGCGAACAGGGCGTTGCGTCCCGTCGAACACCGCGGCCGGTGTTCCCGGCTTCGCTTGGAACTGACGTCGTCGCCCATCTCAGACGTGCGCCACGTCGAACGCCACGATGTTGCGAGTTTCCTTGCCAAACTCCACACCGACTAGGTGGATCGGCTGGCCCAAGTGGCGGTACTTATCGGCGTAGCCTTTCTCCTGCAACTGCGCCAAGGCCGCGCCCGTAGCATCCTTCTCCACCGCCTTGAACTCAAACAGGTACACATGGTCGTTGAACCGGACCGCCATGTCCGCACGCCCGCCGCTGCTGCTTTCCTCACCCGCGACGGCGAGGCCCCGCGACTCAAAGCAGGAATGGAACACGGTGGCGTAGTAGCCCTCGTAGTTCGCCATCGGATTGTTCATGTGCCACTCGTACGGAATGCTGGCGAACAGGGCCCGGAACGTCTCCTCCAGTCCGGCGAAGTCGTTGGCCTTCAGCAACCTAAGCAGCTGGTCGCCTTCCACCAGCCGGCGCGAAGCAGCCGGCACCAAGGCATTCAACAGGCTCCGATTCAGGCTCTGCCGCACCTCGCGGTTGGGATAGCCCAGCCGGTAAAAGGTTTCGCCGCCGAGACGTTCCCGCTCTAGAATCGTCAGGTAGCCGGTCTGGAACAAGAGTGCCTCCGTGGCAATGTCGTCCACGTCGAAGGCGGACAGCAGGTCCCGGCTGGCCAGCATGCCGTCCAAGGCTGCCGAACCCACCCCACGCGCCATTAGCGTGTCCACCAAGAACGTCGGCGTACCGGTCTCGAACCACCAAGGCTCGAACTCGCGCTCGTCGAACAGCAGGAGGATGTCAAAGGGATTATAGACCTTCTCCCCCCCCAGCCAACTATAGCCGTTGTACCAAGCGCGGATCTCCGCCCGGTCCAAGCCCGGCAACTCGGGCGCGAACACTGCATCGAGGTCCGCCTCTGTGTAGCCGCAGATGGCCGAGTAGCGCGAATCGAGGGTGAGGTCTCGGAGGTTGTTCAGCCCCGAGAACCTGCTCACCCCGGTCAGCAGCGTGAACTTGATGTGCGCGTCCGCGAACTTGATCGTCGAATACAGGCCGCGAAGGTAATTGCGGTTGGCGCGCGCCACCTGCGGCACTTCCAAGGCGTCCAAGATCGGCTTGTCGTACTCGTCCACCAGCACCACGACGCGATGCCCGACCCGCTCGCGCAACGCCTCCACAAGATGGGCAAAGCGCCCCGGCGCGGTCGCGTACTCAGGTGCCACACCCTCCCGACGTGCGATGGCGGCCAGTTGCTCCATGACGTTCGCCTCGAGGTTGCCCGGCCTCGTGAAGTCGCCGCCGCTGAAATCGAGCCGCACCACCGGCCGGCGAACCGTCCAGTCCTCCCAACTATCGTGGATGGCCAACCCCCGGAACAGGGCCTCGTTCCCCTCGAACGCCTCCTTGATGGTGTCCACCAGAAGGCTCTTGCCGAACCGCCGAGGGCGCGACAGGAAGTAGTGCGTACCTTCGTCCGCCAACCGCTGGATGTAGGCGGTCTTATCGACGTAGTAGTACCCCCCCTCGCGAATCGTGCGAAAGGTCTGGAGGCCAATGGGCAGCTTGCGCCTCGGCTTTCCAATCCGGTCGTCAGGCTCTGTCCCTGTCATCGGCGTACTCCAGCGAACTCGGCATCCAGCAGCGGACCGCTGGGCAGAATCTTCGGTTTTTGATTTTCGCTTTTGATCATATCTGAATGGTACGCGGCGACCCTACTCGGCGGCGTCTAACAGGTGCCTAGCACCTGTATTCTCAGACGTGCGCCACGTCGAACGCCACGATGTTGCGAGTTTCCTTGCCAAACTCCACACCGACTAGGTGGATCGGCTGGCCCAAGTGGCGGTACTTATCGGCGTAGCCTTTCTCCTGCAACTGCGCCAACGCCGCGCCCGTAGCATCCTTCTCCACCGCCTTGAACTCAAACAGGTACACATGGTCGTTGAACCGGACCGCCATGTCCGCGCGGCCTCGGGCACCGCTGTCCTCGGCCGTGATGTCCAACTCCGGCCCCAACGCCGCGAAGTGGGCGTGGAGCACGCTCGCGTAGTAGCCCTCGTAGTTGGCGAGGTCGTTCCTCACATGCCATTGGTACGGGATGTTGGCGAAAAACCCCTTGAACAGCGCCTCCATGCCGGCGAAGTCATTGGCCAGCAGCAGATCGTATAGCTGGTCGCTGTGATCCTCCCGCTGCATTCGGCTTCCCGCCAAGCGGTCCAGCAGGTTCTCGCTCAGGCTTTGCCGCACCTCCTGGTTCGGGTAGCCCAGCCGGTAGCGCGTCTGCCCGCGGCGGCGCTCCGCTGCATGGATGGTCAGGTAGCCGGTCTGGAACAGCAGGGCCTCCGTGGCAATGTCGTCCACGTCGAAGGCGGACAGCAGGGCCTCGCTGGCCAGCCTGCCGTCCAGTGCCAGCGAGCCGACCCCGCGCTTGAGCAGCGTATCCACCAAGAACGTCGGCGTACCGGTCTCGAACCACCATGCTTTGAACTCGCGCGTGTCGAACAGCAGGAGGATGTCAAAGGGATTATAGACCTTCTCTCCCCCCAGCCAACTATAGCCGTTGTACCAAGCGCGGATCGCCGCCCGGTCCAAGCCCGGCAACTCGGGCGCGAACACTGCATCGAGGTCCGCCTCTGTGTAGCCGCAGATGGCCGAGTAGCGCGAATCGAGGGTGAGGTCTCGGAGGTTGTTCAGCCCCGAGAACAGACTGACCCTAGAGAACCTGCTCACCCCGGTCAGCAGCGTGAACTTGATGTGCGCGTCCGCGAACTTGATCGTCGAATACAGGCCGCGAAGGTAATTGCGGTTGGCGCGCGCCACCTGCGGCACTTCCAAGGCGTCCAAGATCGGCTTGTCGTACTCGTCCACCAGCACCACGACGCGATGCCCGACCCGCTCGCGCAACGCCTCCACAAGATGGGCAAAACGCCCCGGCGCAGTCGCGTACTCAGGTGCCACACCCTCCCGACGTGCGATGGCGGCCAGTTGCTCCATGACGTTCGCCTCGAGGTTGCCCGGCCTCGTGAAGTCGCCGCCGCTGAAATCGAGCCGCACCACCGGCCGGCGAACCGTCCAGTCCTCCCAACTATCGTGGATGGCCAACCCCCGGAACAGGGCCTCGTTCCCCTCGAACGCCTCCTTGATGGTGTCCACCAGAAGGCTCTTGCCGAACCGCCGAGGGCGCGACAGGAAGTAGTGCGTACCTTCGTCCGCCAACCGCTGGATGTAGGCGGTCTTATCGACGTAGTAGTACCCCCCCTCGCGAATCGTGCGAAAGGTCTGGAGGCCAATGGGCAGCTTGCGCCTCGGCTTTCCGACCCGGTCGTCAGGCTCTGTCCGCGTCATCGGCGTACTCCACTGATCTCACCGCACTTTCCGCGGCAGGAAGAAACCGAGGCCCCAGTTCAGGTGCATGGTCGCGAGGACCAGCGGGAGGAGGAGCGCGGCGAGCGTGCGGCGACGGATTCCGACCACCAGCGATCCAACCGTCAGGGTGAGGACATAGCCGAGCGGCATCACCGCCGCCCAAGCACTTCCAGCCCCAGCTAGGCCGGCCGAGGCCGCCAAGCCCAGCACCAGCAGCGGGGCGGCGCTCTGTCGAAACCGCAGCGAGCGCGGATGCCGCCGCAACACCGCAGCCTTCATCCGGCCATAGTTGAAATACTGCCGGGCGAGGGCGCGCAGCGTACTGCGGGGCCGGTAGGCAACCGCTAACGCCGGATCGAACCACACCGTCTCCCCGTGTTGCCGCAGCCGGTAGTTGAGTTCGTAGTCTTCGTTGCCGAACAGGGTGGCGTCGTACCCGCCCACCGCGTCTAGGGCTTCGCGCCGGAACACGCCCAGATAGACGGTGTCGGTAGGCCCCTCGGGGCCGCCGAGCCGGTAGCGTACGCCCCCCGCCCCGAGGAACGTGGTCATCGCCTCCGCCACGGTCCGCTCGAAGAAGGTGGTGCCGACCGGCTGCTGCCGGCCGCCGACATTGGCCGCCCCGGTTCGCGCCAGCGTTTCGATGGCGCGCCGCAGGTATCCCGGCAATAGCATCGCATGGGCGTCTAAGCGCACGATGACCTCTCCGGTTGCTACCTTCATCGCCGCGACAATGCCGGGGGTGGTAAGCTGGTCCGGGTTGGGAATCAGCCGCACCGACGGGTATCGCTGGCGAACCACCTCGGCGGTAGCGGGGGTGTCGGATCCGTTGGCGACGAGCACCTCTACCGAACCCGCATAATCCTGAGACAGCACCGAGTCGAGGGCCGCCCCAATAGTCGCCTCCGCGTTGCGGGCCGGGATGACGACCGATACCGCGGGAAGCGGCCCGGAAGAAAATTGAGGGGGGGGATAAGTCATTGTTTTTTAACAATTTACGTAATGTTTTTACAGGTTGAGCTTACAAAGGACACCAGCCCTCAGCCTGCCAAGGATCGAGGGCATCTTGCCCTCGTCGAGGGCGGGACGCCCTCGATCCCGCACCCAGCGGTAACAGCAGAAAAGGCGTACTCAAAGTAAGGGGTGCCTACTTTAGGTGGCGGGTACTAAGCAGGTCGAGAATCGGTGGTGTATTACAACATCTCACGGCCTTGTATTCTATGGTCGCTACGTGAACAAATCAAGGGATGTTTGAAATTGCAGTCCCCGGATAAAGAGGCAGAACGTCCCCAAAAATTAAAAGGGACCCACTACCTATTTTTGCCATGCGCTAGCGTCCCCTAAACCACAGCTTGAGCACCGTCCCGCCCATAATCAGCTCTTTTTCCGCTGCGGAAAGATCCGGCAGATGCCAGTCGAGCAAATCCACCAGCTTCTGATACCCCGGCGAATCCGTACACCACATCATGCGATCCGCGCCGTAGGCCCGATACACATCCGCGTCTCTTGTTCCCGGCTTCGCTTGGAGCATCATCGGAGTGGAGCCTAGGGCACGTACTCGTGCAGATCTGCGATCCAGTTGTACCCCTCTCGGTCTTCCCACTTGTGGGCCCCGCCCATGACGAAAATTCGCTCGCCGACATTAGCGGTGGCCATCCAAGCCTTTTTTACCGGCATGGGGGTCTCGCTCGACCAAGTGCCAGCGTCGATGTCGTACACTTCGACCTCGGTGTGATAGGGCACCGAGCCGCCCCAGCCGCCAAAAACATAGATTTTGCGCCCCACAGCTAAACAGCCCGGATCGCAGCGCGGCGTGGGAATGGGCGGCAGCGGCGACCAACGGCCGCTATCTGGGTCGAAGACATTGAAGTCGGGCCGGGGTCCGTCGCCGCCGATCCCGGTCGCGACGTAGATCTTGTCTTCTACTACGGCGACTCCGGGCCCTTGCACTGCTTGGGGCAGGGGCACCCCCAAGGTCCAGCGGGCCGTGGCTGGATCGAAGACCTCAACCCGGGCTAGGTGCCGCTGGCCGATTGCTGGCTCGGCGTTCATGCTGTTGCCGCCGACCGCGTAGATCTTCCCCTTGCAGGCAACGGCCACCAGCCCGGCTCGAGGTTTGCTCAAGGGCGCGGCTGCGGACCAAGTCTGCGTCTCTATATTCAAAATCTCGACGCTGTCGCGGATTTCAAAGTGGTAGTCGTCGCCGCTTTGCTGCTTTTCCTCGTCCGAGCGCACCCGCTTGCCGCCGCAGGCGTAAATCTCGTCGCCGATCCTCGCCGCCCCGAACCACCCCCGCTGCGTGGGAATGGGCGGTCCCGGCCGCCAAGTGTCGCTGGCTACGTCGTAGATCTCCACGGCGTGGACCGTCTGGTCGCCGGCCCCGGAAATGGCATAGATCTCGCCTTCTACAGCAATAGCCTGTAGGTCGTGCCGATTGGTCGGCATCGGTGCTTTTTCGATCCACACTCCCATGTGCTCCTCCTTAATGTGCTTACTGCGCAACGTCCGTTCCTAATTCTACTCACCATATCAACACAAAATTGCCCTGCTTCCCGGTGATAAAGTCAATCACCAGCCACGTGCCGGCCACGACAAAGGCCCCCAAGATCATGCCGACGAAAAAGTAGCGGGTCTGGCGGTACAAAACGCCCCCGCCGTACTTGAGCACCACGCCCTTTATCGCCCAAGCCAAAAAGACGTTGAACCACATCACCCCAGAGGTGAAGACCGTCCCGGTCATGGCCAAGCCCAGCGGATGAATGGGCCACCACATCACCCGCTGATGCACCCCGATCAGCAGCCACATCAGCCCAGCGCCCAAGCCCGTGAACAGCCAGCCGCCCAACTCCGTAGTCGAGGGACTGCGCATCATCATCGAGATATAGGAGAGGGGAACCGAGGAAGAGGTGAGCCAGAACCAGCTATTGAGATTGATCCCGCCGTGCCGATAGGACAGGTACAGCACAATCCAAAACGCGCCCGCCAAAGTAACTACCAAGGCCAGCACCAGACCCCAGAAAAAGGCCCGCTTGCTCCCCCGCACCACCTCGTGGATCATCTTCAGGCTGTTGGCACAGGCCGCCATGGGGAAGGTAACGATATCCGCCGTCCACGGATAGGTGTAAGCCAGCCCGGTCAAGCCCTTCGGCCCGAGGAAGGCCGAGCCCATGCTGGCCATGACAAAATCGGGCGCGATGAGCGGTGCCCGCACCAGCGCCACCCCGGCCTCGGCGACAATGCGCGACAAGGCAATGAAAATCAGCATGGCCACCGCGACTAAGAGCAAGACCGCCACCAAGGGAATGCCCGAGGCTTCGAGCCACACTACCATGACGACCAACCCCACCAGCACCGTCCACAGAGCCGCCCGATACGACATAATCTCGTCGCCATCGCGCTTGCCGCGGCGGCAAGCCCGGCGCGCCACTGCCAGCAAGTGGGAGCGGGCCTTCCACAGCGTATATAGCGCGAATACCAGCATGGCCCCGAGGGCCTGATGGGTCAGATAAGGGGAACTGGGATTGCTGAACCAGCCCAGTTTTTCCGTGCTGTGGACGCCGAGAATGTTGAAACAGCCCTGCTCAACCAAGGCCAGCAAATAGAAAAACCAGATGCCCAAGGCTAGGTTGCGGTTGATGAAATAGGAAAAACCCACCAGCGAAAAGGAAAACTCAAAGGGCAAATTGATGGTATCGCGGAACAAGTACATACTGGAGCGAAAGTACAGCGACGGCCATTGCGGATAGTAATTGTGCAGGGCGTTGCAGCAGCCCACTAGGACGGGCAGGGCAAAACCGATCCACATCTGCGGCTGGCGGAAGACCGCCCCGGCGCGCCCGTTGATCATCTCAATGGGGACCTGCATCATCGGATAGAGCAGGCGTTCCCCTTCCATCCACGGCCGGCGCAAAAGCACCATCAGGCCAATTGACACCAAGTAGAGGGCGATGAGGAAAACAGACCAATAGCCCAACGCCTCCAGCCAGCCTGCCCAAGGCACCGGCACCTCCTTGGGCAGGCCCTCGTAGAAACCTTGGATCAACTGCTCATCGCTGGGGGCGATCCAAGCGGGGACATAGGGCTGGATCAGTTCATCCCAATTGTTTTCGGGCGTGGCGTAATAGAAGACCCCGGTGATCATGGGCAGCAAGTGCTCGACCAAGCCAAAGGTGGGAATCGAGGCCGACACCATCATCATGGCGTAGATCAGCACCAACTCTTCCCGCCTCAGCGCCAAATTGCGGGCCAAGGCGCCCACCAAGATATTGCCCAACACTAGATAGAAGAACAGGAAGAGAGCGACTGGGTTGCTAAAGCACCAAGCCATGAAGGTGCCTTGGATGATGGCGTTGGCGTAGATGGTGCCGACGCCAATGAGCAGACACAACAGGGCGCCCAACAAAAAGGCCCGGATTGAAAGGGGCTGGCTCGCTCCGGCAGGGGTCGTCCCCAAGTGGGCCTCGCTGATAAAGGTCGCGGCCATTCGCTCCCACCTCGCCCGTCGAGCACCCGACTCGCTATGGGGGTCTATAAACACAGAGGGGCTTTCAGGGCCGTCGGATACGGTCGGCGTTGCAGAAGTATATACCCTTTGCCAAGGCTTCGGAGTATAGCTGAATGGTTGAGCGGCACTCGGCGAATGTCTTCTCCAGCAACCGGACGCTCTCCGCCTGCAGAATTACCTCCCTCTGGTCTTCGGGGAGTGGCACGAAGACCAGTCTGTGCAAGGGCTCGGAGTCTTTAAGGCGTTGCAGCAGGCTTCTCAACCCCAAGGAGCGCAACAGGAGGGCCCCGGACGTTGCGAGAGTGGAGAGGACTAGGTTGCGGTGGCGAACCGATCTATTGGTGATTCGCGTCTCGACGCGCTCAAAGATGGATACTCCACAAAGGAGGCTCAGGTGGCGGAACACCTGCGCCGGACTCTCCACGAGCGTCGAAAACTCGAGCGAGAGCACATCGACGCCAAGGCGGTATATCTCTTCAAGCTGCTTGGGGGTCAACCTGTCTCGCACCACCGATTGTTCCAACCGGTTTGCGCCCAACCATGCCGCGAGGTGTCCCCGGCTCCTTCTGTACCGGACCATGGAGCGGGCCCTAGCGCAATGATCCCGGAGCAGGACGACGATCAGGATCCGGACGCCCTGGCCCTTTAACGCGGTCACGCCGGGGCCAAGCAAAGGGTCCTTGTACGCCAGATTGGAGATGTCGGCGAGGATGCTGCCTTCCCCGCTGAGCCGCCCGGACTTCTTCCAGAAACGCCGCGGCGACCAGTAGTAGCCTGCTTCCTTGATCTCTGGAAACGCAAACTGGGGATGCTGTCTAAGGTTTGCATAGAGGAAATCGGTCCCGGAGCGGCCCGGGCCGATCGCCAGCAGATAGTCGTAGTTGGGATGTTGGTCTTTATTCATGTCTCATACTGTGATACGCAGTTGAAAACGGTATCGCAATCAAGTATAGTCTTTTAGGAAAATGGCGAACACTCGGCTGCCCCGAACAGCCGAAATGTGGCATTCGGGCAACTGGCTTTCAAGGAAAAAACTTTATTACCACTGACGCTCTGCCGCAACCAAGCACCTCCGGCCAACGGGAAGTAGTAATTCTGTTGGTCATCCAAGCAGTGTACATCGCCGTAGGCGTATTGACCCAAAGTCTCCTCGCCTACACCCTCTTGACTGAAGGCCGGGGTGCCTACTTCGTCTGCGCCCTCTTTGGAGACCTAGCCGGTGCCGTCTGTACGCTGGCCGCCGGGCGCGGGGTTCAGTACTTCGTAATGGCGAAACGCATGAGTGTTTCCGAGGGTACGTCCATCGCCCTTACCGTCTGTCTGCTGGGCAGCGCAGTGGCCGTGGCGGCCGCGTTGCCGTTAATCCACAGCGGGTTCAGCTTCTTTCTCAAAGCCGACAAAAGCTCGTTCTACCTCGCGCTCTTGCTGATTCCCTCCTCGTCCCTCGTGTTTGCCGCTCGGCTGCAAATGCAGGGACTGCGGCGGTTCGCGCAACTTGCGGGAATCTCCTTGGTTCAGGCGGCAGTCAAAGTAGTAGCCATTCCAATTCTGGTGTGGGGACTGGGCCTCGGCGTCAACGGAGCAATTCTGTCGTTGCTCCTAGGACACCTAGCCCTAATCGTGGCCTCGGTCGCAGACCTCCGGTGGCATTGCGGGCTTGTCTTGGAGTGGCCCTCTCGGGAGGGGATAAGGCGGGTGCTCATCTACGGTCTCAAGGAATACGTCGCCAGAATCGGCCAGTTACTGGACCCCCGGATCGGAGGTCTGCTGCTGGGCATCGTGGCCGGCCGCGCCGACATCGGGCTCTTTGCCACGGGCAACGCCCTGATAAATCGCTTCCTCACGCTCTCAACCGCAATCTCCACCAGTTTGCTGCCCCGGGTAGCCAGCGACGACAGGGGGCGGCCGGAACTGGCCGCTTTCTGCGCCCGCATTACGTGGTGGACCATCGGGGGCTTGGTCCTCGCCTGGTTCGCCATTAGCACTCCCCTAGTGCCCCTGCTCCTTTCGGAAGCCTTTACGCCGATAGTCCATCTGACCTGGATAATGTCCATCGGGGTGCTGGGCTATGCCGGTACGGAGATATTCGTGGCTTACTTCCGGGGAATCAATCGTCCCGAGGTTTTCTCCTATGCGATGTGGCTAAGCCTATCCGCCAACGTCGTCTTTTTCTTTGCCTTTTACCCGCAATGGGGGCTGACGGGCGCAGCATGGGCTTTGACGGGCGGACTGCTCTGTCGCAGCTTTTTTCTGTGGTTGATGTTCCAGCGGGCCACCGGCTTACCCCTGTCCGCCGCCCTTATCCTTCGACGCACTGACGTGGCGTACTTGTGGACCGCCGGCGCGAGCTTGGTCCGTCGTACGGCAGCGCGATGAGCAGCAAAATTCTCTGCATCCTCCCCACCATGACCGACACCCGAATCGCCCGTCGCATCGACATGCTCAACCGCGGCGGATTTGCCGTTGAGGCGGTCGCCTTTGCGCGACACCAGCTTGCGGGGCGTCGGCCGGACTGCCCGGTCCAGCGGTTGGGGCGAATTCCGCATCGGAGATATGTTGCCCGCATAGGCAAGCTCCTCGCTGCGGCGCACAAGGTGCGGCGAGCGATTCGCCGCAACGAAATCGTTTATGCTTTCAACTCCGACCTCGCTTTCCTCGCGACTATTTCCAGCATGGGATTAAACCGTCCCCTCGTGTTAGAGGTCGCAGACATTAAGGACGTGCAAGTGGCCGGCGGCTGGAGCGGCCGGGCGGTGCGGGCCCTAGAGAAACTAGCGGTGGACCGCTGTAGTTTGCTGGTGCTTACAACCGGCGGTTATCGTTCCTACTACCAGCGCTGGTTGGGTGCAAAAACGCCCAGCCTAGTTATCGAAAACAAGCTGGACCCAGCGTTCGCCAAGTCAATACCCGGGCTGGACCCGCCCCCGCCAACGGACCGACGCCTGCGGATTGGCTGGTTTGGCAGGCTGAGAGATGAGTGGACGATGCGGGTTATAGAGGAGTTGATTAGGCTGGCGCCGCACAAGTTCACCGCCGTTCTGGCCGGCACACCCTCTCCGTTTTTGGCGGATTTTTCAGCCAGAGTTGGCAACAGTCCCAACGTCGACTATCGAGGCGGGTACAGCTATCCAGCAGACCTGCCTGCTCTGTACAACAGCGTCGACTTGGTGATGGCTTGTTATCCGCCCGAGATTCCGCATGGATGGTCCCAGTCGAACAGGTACTACGAAGCCTGCCTATTCCGCAAGCCACTTATCGTGCGCGCCGGCTGTTCGGACGCCGACGGGGTGCGAAGGCACGACATTGGCATGGTCATTGACGCGGTTGCCATTGAGGAGGCCGCCGCCGCCATCAGCGAAGTGCCACCGCAGGATTGGATACGGTGGCGCGACAACGCCGCTGCGTTGCCGCCGCACGTCTATCTGTCCATCAACGAGGCCAATATCTTGGCGAAGGCCCTCCACGAGGTTGGGAACGGGGCGTCGCAGTGCTTGTAGGGGCGGCCCTTACCTCTGGCCCAAGAAAAAGGGCACGGACCACTCCCGGCAGCCGCGTTCCTTCGCATAGACGCCAATTAGCACCCCGGCAGCCGCCCACCAGATGGCAGCGTACTGAAAAGACCCGATGAGGACATTGGGTTCAAACAGCGAAGCGATGAGGCCAGACAGTACAATGAGGGTCAACACAACGGTCTTGGCCCTATGCTCCTCGGCGTCCGGCTTGGCAGTAAGCAGCCGAAAGGCAAAGACGAGGATGAAGCCAATCATAATCACAAACCACAGCGGCGCGAGGATTCCACTGTAAACCGCCCACTTAATCCAAAGGTTGTGAATCTCGATTTGCGGCTTCCAGCGTCCCGCAACCAATACCTGCTTTATTCCATGCCCGAGAAAGGGCCGCTCGGCAATCCGCTTGAGGCCGGTCCGGTAAATGCTAAGTCGGTTGGTGCTAGCCGAGTCCAGCTTGGTAATGATCCGGGTTGTGGCGGCTGGCGGGAGGGGCGCAACCTCCGTCGTCGGTTGCGCCGCCGGAAGTAGCAGCCGGTCTAGTCCCAGATGCTCGGAGCATGATTTGTCAAAAGCGGCCATCCCGATCAACGCGATCCCTGCGGCAAGGCTTGAGAGGGCAAACCATCTCGATGCTCTCAGGAAAGCCAATGCGATGAGCGAAACCGCCGCTGCCAAGAAGCCGGTGCGTCCGCCGGTCGCGAACAGGGTTCCCAGCAGGATGCCTGCCGACGCGATATTAATCAGGGTCGCACAACGCCCTCGCACCATTCCCATCAGGAGGACTACGACGGGCAGGAAGAGGGCCAAGCTGATGGACCATTGCGTTTCGCCCGATCCGAACCCTTTGTTGTACTCCCAAAATAGGTCACAGGGGCCAGGATTATCCGGTATCCTGACGAGCATAGTCACCAGCGGAACGGCGGCCAAGGCCGTGATGACCACCAAGGCGCGGACGAAGATGACGGTGACGTTTTCTCCCTGGCGCGCCAGCCAGAAAAAACACCACATAAACCCCGCGGCGTACCCGATGTCCATGACGAACATGAGGCTTAGGGACAACTCTCGGGCTTGGACCAGCCCCGGGGCCGAAAGGAGGATAAGAGCCAAAAACCCCGCCGGCCCCAGCGCCCCCGCCGGCAGCCGCAGCCGGCCCGACCACAGCGGGGGAACTAACACAACCGCTACCCCCGCTACCGCCAGCGCGCCCTTGAACAGGCGCAGATACTCGTCGCCAAGGCCCGGTAGGTGATAGACCGGAGCCAAGCCCAGATAAAGGCTGAGCAGCCAAGTGTACCGATGGCGGTTCGCGAACGTATCTAAAACCCATGTGCCAGTCTCTACGATGACTTTCATGGCCTAAAGCCGACAGCCCGGCTCAATCTCTGCCAAGCCCTCCCCCCGCGTCGGAACGGCACGGACCACTCCCGGCAGCCGCGCTCCTTCGCATAGACGCCAACCAAGGTGCCGGTGGCCGCCCACCAAATGGCAGTGTACGGAAAAGCCCCGATGAGGGCATTGGGTTCCGCCATCGCAGCCATGAGGCCCGATACCACGATTAGTCCCAACGCGACAGCAACAATCCGGTCTTCCGGGGCGGCGGCGCGGTTCGCAATCAGCCGAACCGCGATGCGTAGGATGAGTCCCACCATAATCGCAAACCAGAGCGGCGCGAGGATTCCACTGTATGCCGCCCACTTGAGCCAAAGGTTGTGAATCTCGACTTCAGACTTATGCCTTCCCGCAACCAACACTTGCTTTAACCCATGTCCGTGCAAGGGCCGCTCGGCAATCCGTCTGAGGCCGGCTTTGTACCCGCTAATCCGGGTGGTACTGATAGAATCTATCTTGGCGCTGAACAAGACTTCATCCGCTGGAGTTGGCGACAACAGCCGGTCTAGTCCCAGATGTATGGGCGTCTTGGGCTGCACCCGTACAAGTGTCTCGCCAGTTGGCGACAACAGCCGGTCCAGTCCCAGATGTATGGAGCATTTTCGGTCAAAGGAGGCCATCCCAACCACCACTATCCCTCCGGCAAGAACTGAGAGGGCCAACCGTCTCGATGTTCTCAGGAGAACTAATAAAATTAACGAAACCGCCGCTGCCAGTAAGCCGGTGCGTCCGCCGGCCACCAACTGGTTTCCAAGAAGGATGCCTGTCACCGCAACGCCAATCATAGTCGTATAATGCCCTCGTCTCCAATGCGTCGCCGCGCCCATCAGGACGACGACGACGGGCAGGAAGAGGCTTAGGCTGATTGACCATTCCGATGGGATCAATCCGAACCCTGCGCTGTACTCCGGCCGCCACAACTGGCCACAGGGGTCAGTCCAATCCGGTATCTTGACGAGCGCAAGCACCAAGGCAACTGCGGATAGGGCCATGATTATCACTAGGGCGCGGACGAAGATGACGGAGGCGTTTTCTCCCTGACGCGCCAGATAGTAGAAGCACCACATAAACCCCGCGGCGTACCCGATGTCCATGACGAACCGGACGACGAGGGCCATCTCTCGGGCTTGGACCAGCCCCGGGGCCGAAAGGAGGATAAGAGCCAAAAACCCCGCCGGCCCCAGCACCCCCGCCGGCAGCCGCAGCCGGCCCGACCACAGCGGCGGAACCAACACAACCGCTACCCCCGCTACCGCCAGCGCACCCTTGAACAGGCGCAGATACTCGTCGCCAAGGCCCGGTAGGTGATAGACCGGAGCCAACCCCAGATAAAAGCTGACCAGCCAAGTGTGCCGATGGCGGTTCGCGAACAACGAGAGGGGAGAGCACTTGGTAGAGCCTGTTTCAGGCGATTTTCTGTTTGTGTCCGGCAACTATCTTCAATCGCTTGGAACTGCACTGTGAGAATATGTTGTACATTTCGTACATTAAGACGGGTGCTACGTCAAGGGGCTTGCTCCATGACTCGCTATCTCCTATTATATGGGTCATCGTGGAACGCACATCTTTTTGGTGACCAACCGCATCCTTAGACACCCCCACTCAGCGCACCGTCGGATTGGCTTGGCCGCATTGGCCGTAGGCCCTGCATGGGCGTTGGGACAACGCAAATTCTTCAACGCTAGTAGCACTAGTCTTAACCACTCTGAGATAATCTCACGTTAGGACGATTTAGATATTGCGGTATGAATCAATAATTTTTATAATTGTCAACAATCTCAATTCATTTGGTGCGACGACCGCGCCAGGCTTATCGGCTCTTATTGATAGGGCCTTTTCTAAAGGAGATGAGTAATGATACACGTGAAGTCGTTCGTGAGGCACTGGGCTTGTGGCTCTTGGTTGCTAGCCGCTGGTTTGGTGTTGGGGTGGGCCGGTGAGGTGGCGGCGAAGATTACCCTATCGGTGGACAAACCTAGGGTGCGCGAGGAGGCTGGTGCGACCACGATCACGGTGACAGCCACAATAGACCCTAAGGATGCGAATAACGATACTTATGTGGTCTTGCGTCTCGAATCGACTGATGATGTCGGGATGGCTACTACTGATTGGGAAACGCGCACAGATGATTGGAAAGACTGGTACGATAGTCGCGCCCAGCTCAATGAGCGCTTCACCATAACGCTGCCGACTATCGTGATTCCTAAGAACACGGATAAGGGGACGGCGACGCTCATCCTCACCCCTAAGAACAATGGTGACCGCGGTTTCCATAATACTTATGATGAGTTCACCATTCCTAAAGCGGTCAAGGAGGCTTATGCTTCAGGGGGGGATGACGAAGGGAGGAATAGCAAGGGCTTCCACTTAGACCCCTACCCCGATCTTCTGGTCCGAATCGGGGGCACTGTCGGTGGAAATACCGTCGAGGGGACGGAGATTGACGTCATTGACGACGAAAGGTTAAGCGGTGTGTTGGACCTTTCGTTTGATCCGCCCTCTCTAAGCAAGGAGGCGGGTCCGACCTCTGTCACTGTGACAGCAACCTTGCATGGACACACTATAGGCACGGACGAGACTTTTAACTTGGTTGTAGCCAATCCCGCTGAATTTAGCGAAGGAGATCTCGACGATGCTGGGCTTGATGAAAAGACTCCCGCAGACATATTGAAGCGCGATTCGGAATACTCAACGCAGGGGACCACTCTAACCCTTCGCAAGAGGCAGGTGACGGCAACGGCGACGGTTACTATCGATCCCAAAGGCAAACCTGGCTTTATCGCGTTTCAGGGGGCTGCGCCGCCTGAACCCAAAGGCATTGACCTCAACCGCGATGGTGATAACAATGACGAGATTGCTCTTCATGTGGCAGGGTCTGGCAAAGTTAAGCTCACTGAAGCAGGCCTAGGCTGCGACGCCGAAGAGGACACCCCCGAACACGACGTCAACTTTGATGGCGATTGCCTTGACGTTATTAGGGAGGCGAGAGCCGGCATTGACCTAAACGGTGATGGGACTATTGACCCACCTTCGTCAGCGAAGTATGAGCTATGGCCGACTGAAGAAGCGGCGCGGGAAGCCTTGGATTTGGTGTTGGAGGACGGGGAGACAGCGGAGGATAAGCCGTTGGTTCTCGATGAAGGCGAGTTGAAATACAAGGTTACAATTAATCCCTTTTTCTTCGAGATAAAGGACACCCCTCTTGCTGCTGTTAAAGACGACGGGCTGACCGCTTCTCCTGCGTCGATCCGCGAGGAGGCGGGGCGACAGGAAATCACCCTGAAAGTTACCTTGAAGGCTGCTCTCTTGGATGATGCGGGCGTGTCGTTCACGATTGAGGCGGGCACCGGGACGCGCGATGTACATTACACGGTGTCCGTGGCTGATCTCACCATTCCGGCCGGCGCGACCGAGGGGACGACGACGCTCACCCTCACCCCCACGAACAACTCGGCGGCGGACGGTGAGAAGAGTTTCACGGTGGTCGCCGAAGTCGGACCTGACAAGACTCAGGCGAGAGCACTGATCACTATTGTCGATGACGAGACCCTGACCGAAGAAATAATGCTGGCGGTCAGTCCCGGTGAGATCAAGGCAGGCACGGGTGAAAATATCGTTACGGTGACCGGCACCTTAGACGGCCAAGTCTTCGACGAGGACGTGAGGGTGGACTTGATCGTTACTCGGGATACGGATGCCAATGGCGCAGTGAATGATGATGATAAAGCGGCGCAGCGCGATACCGACTACACGGCTGTCCTGCGTCCGTTGACGATTCCGGCCGGGGAGGTCGAAGGCTCGACGACGGTCTCCATTACCCCCATCAACGGCGGGGATAAGAAGGTTGGCCTGACGGCGCTGGAAAGTCCCGTCAGAAATGCCGATGACGAAGCCGTCAAGGTCAGCACGGAGTCGGTGGTGCTGAAAGATGCGGATCCGGACGCTGAGGTGCCGGACCCGAGTGCCCTTAGTTTCGGCGACATTGACCTGTCGTCCACCCTCTTTGAGGGCACGGTGGGCACGGCGCTTGATCCTATCGAACTGCCGGAAGCTGAGGGCGGCACGGGATCCCTGAGCTACACGGTGTCGTCCAACCTGCCGGCGGGTCTGTCGTTTGACGCGGCCACGCGGACGATTTCGGGTACGCCGACAGCGACGACGACCGGCACAGCTTCGCTCATCTACACAGTCCTCGACAGCGACCCAGCGGGTGCCAATAGCGCGGCCATGATCGTCACCATTGAGATCGGCACCGCGCTGCCGCCGACGGTAGAGGTTGCGAGGGTGGCCTCGACGCATTCATCGGTGCGCGAGAACGGGGAGCCGACGATCATCACCCTGACGGCGACCTTGGCGTCCGCCTCGGCCACAGACGAGACCGTTAGCTTCACGATTGGTGCGCCCAGCGCCGGTGCGTTGGCCTTGCGCGATGTGGACTACACCGCGGTTCTTGGGGGCGTCGTCACCATTGCCGCTGGCGAGACTCAAGGGACGACGACGCTGATCCTGACGCCGCTGGACAACGCGTCGGTAGATGGCAATAAGTACTTGGGTGTGCAGGCGACGACGTCTGGGGGTTCGGCGCAGACGGACATCAAGATCGCCGACGACGAAACCCCGAGTACGACCATCTCGCTGTCGGTATCGCCGCACATGGTCAGCGAAGCCGCCGGGGTAACCTCTCTTACGATAACGGCTACGTTGGACGGCAAGGCGTTGGACGAGGCCGCGACGGTATCCGTCTCCATTGATGGTGGTTCGGTTGCCACGCGCGATGTGGATTACTCGGCACTGTTCAATCCGCTGCTCGTGATTCCGGCTGGCGAAACGTCGGGTTCAATTGCCTTGCTGATTGATCCCACCGCCGATGGCGAGGATGAGGGCGACGAGACGATCACGCTCAACGGGGCGATTGCCGGCTTGAACGGCGGATCGGCCGATATCACGCTGTCCGACGCCGAAGCAGTGGCCCCAGAACCTGAACCGACGCCCTTGGCCTTTGCCGACGGGGCTTCGGTTGCGGACGTGATGTCCACGGCTGGCACGGCGATTGATCCTATCGAACTGCCGGCTGTGTTGGACGGCACGGGCGAGGGCGATGTTGCATATAGCGTCTCCGAACTGCCGGCGGGCTTGGCGTTTGACGCGGCCACGCGGATGCTGTCGGGAGAGCCGGCCGAGGTGAGCGAGAAGACGGTGGTCGAAGTTACGTACACGGCGACCGATAGCGAAGGTGCTACCGCCACTTTGACCTTCTCTATCACGGTCAACCCGGCGTTGAGTTTTGGCGACTTTTTCGGCCAGTTCGATGCGGCCGGCAAGGTCATTCCCACGGACTCGCACGACGGAGTTGACATCCGCGAATTCGTCGTTGGCCAGCGGGTAGAGGCGGTGCTCCCAGAGGCCACAGGCGGCACCTCGCCGCATACGTACAGCCTTTCGCCGGCCCTGCCGGCGGGGCTGACGTTTGACGCGGCCACGCGGACGATTGCGGGTACGCCGATGGCCGCGGGCGAATCCGTCTATACATACACGGTTACGGACGCCAACGGCGCGAGCGCATCGCTAGCGTTGCAGACGCTGCCGGCCGCATTCACGTTGGCGGACAACTTTCCGAATCCTTTCAACCCGGAGACGACCATCCACTACGCGCTGCCGCAAGCGGCGAACGTGGAGCTGACCGTGTATAATGTAGTAGGTCAGCCAGTGCGGACGCTAGTGGCCGAGCATCAGAACGCGGGTCGCTACGTGGTGGAGTGGGACGCGACCAACGATAGCGGGCACAGCTTGTCGTCGGGGATGTATTTCTACCGCCTGCAGGCTGGGGACGAGTTCCACGCAATTAAGAAGATGCTGCTGCTCAAGTAAGTAAGCACCCACTCCATAGCGAGTTAGTGAAATGGGGCCTCTGTTTGCGAGAGGCCCCATTTCCTATGTACTTTTAGATCAGCTCGGCCTCGCAGCGGGGACACTGTTCCCACGCAGGCGATTCCACCGGCTTATCGCAATCCGGGCACAAGCCGAGTGGATGCTCGTCCTCGCGGCAGCGACGGCCGTTTTTGTAGGTAATGCGACGCCAGACCGTCTCGCCATCAATGGCGTAAAAAGTCCAAATGCCCGTCTTGCGCCCGTCTGTGCTCTTGCCGCGGTATTCGTTGAATTGTCCGGTCTGTTTCCGGTTGCCGTTTTCATAATAGGACACATGGTCGCCAGTGAGTTGGTTTTCTCGGTAGTAATTGATACTGGCGGGCTGGCCGTTTCTGTGGTACTCGACCCATTGGCCCGTCTTTTTGCCCATGTCGAAAGAACCTTCGCGCCGCTTGCCGCCATCGGCGTAGTACAGCACCGAGGGACCGTGTTTTTTGCCGTTTTTGTACTCGACGTCTTCGAGATGGCTGGCCATGATTTCCTCCGTATTAATCGGCCAATACTGTGCGGACATCTGATCCGTCTTAGAGCGAAAGAGACACGCTATGCAATTGAACCGCGATCAATTCTGGGAGAAGGGTTTCTCGTCTCAGGGGGGATTTATCAGCCCGATGGCATCCAAGACGGCACCTATCTTCTCCACCTCCTCGTCTGTGGCCGTGACCATGGGCGGGCGCAACCAGCGCGAGGCAATGCCGTTGAGTTCAAGCGCGGTGCGCCACACAGCCTGGCCGCCGCCTAGTACATCGGTGGCCACTCCCCAGAAGGGTTCTTCGATTTGGGTGATGATGGTCTGAGCCGTTTTGGCGTCGCCATCTTGGAAGGCCCGCCAGTAGCTTTGTGCTACGTGGGGAGCAAACGAAGATGGATAGCAAAAGAAGGCGCGGATGCCGCAGGGCCATTGTGCAAAATTACGCCATAGGCCCCCGCCGGTCATGAACTTCCACCGATCGCCATAGCGATGCACAGTCGCCTTCGCGTATTCGAGTGTGCCGTCTTCTTTGAAGGTACAGATATTGGGCGCGTCGAGTAGCGCGTCGAGGATTTCATAGGAAGGACATCCCACCAACATCAAGGGCATGACTTGGGCTACTTTGCGGTATTGGACGACCTTGCCTTGCGGCTGGGCTTGTTCCGACGGCAGCACCATCAGCGCGTCGGCCCCCCAACTGCGGCAATACTCGGCGAATTGGACCGCCCGGTCGTCTGGCCAGCGCCGAGTAGCCGCCACAGCCAACGCCCGTCCGGCGACCCGATCGACCAAGAAGCGAGTGAGCTGGGCGACCTCTTCGTCGCTGAGGAACTCGAACTGGCTATCCCCGTATGTCAGCAAGCTGACCCTACTGCCGCTTGCGATGCCAATGTCGATTATGCTACCGATGCCCTCCCAGTCTAGCTGGCCGTTGGGCAAAAAAGTGGTGGGGATGGAATTGACCGGACCTTCGAGTAAGTTTTTGATCTCGTCCGGCGTCTTGGCTGATGGCATGGCGCACTCCTTTTGCGAATAAAGGTAGAGGAAAACTCCAGTATCCTCCAGCCTAGCCCTCCCAAGCAGGCATTGCCCAGAGCACCGCGAGATACCAGATTATGCAATGGCCTCGCGCCGCTCGCACAATACCACCCAACCACCGCTGTTAGCTAAAAACATGAATGCCGATTCGCTCGAAATACAACCCTTGCAAGAGCCACTCGACGCCATAGTCGCCGTGCCCGGTTCCAAAAGCTACACCAACCGGGCACTGCTGGTCGCAGCACTAGCCAACGGGGAATCGCACCTTACGGATGCACTCTTTAGCGATGATACCGACTACATGGTCCAGTCGTTGCGCAAACTCGGCGTCTCCATAGAGGCCGATCCAAAGGCGGCCAGCTTTATGGTCACCGGCAACGGTGGACGGATCCCCGTCGATGGTGCCGAGCTGTACATTGGCAATTCGGGCACTACTTCGCGGTCAATCACGAGCTATGTCGCGCTCGGCAATGGGACCTTCATTATCGACGGCGACGCGCCCATGCGCCAGAGCCGACCGCTGGCCGACCTGCTTAACGCGCTCGGCCAGCTCGGTATCGATGCTCGCTCGCGCAATGGATACCTGCCAGTAGAGGTGCGGGCCAAGGGGTTCAGAGGCGGAAAAACCCAACTCAACGCCAGCAAAAGTAGCCAGTTTCTCACTTCGCTGCTGCTCGTCGCCCCTTACGCTGACAACGGCTTGGAAATCGAAATGATCGGCGAGTTCAAGACCGAATACATCGACATCACGATGGCGGTAATGCAGGCATTTGGGATCGCGGTCAAGCACGACGATTACCGGCGCTTTCGCGTCGCCGGCAGCCAGCGTTATAAACCCCGCGCCTACGCCATTGAGCCGGATGCCTCCAACGCCTCGTATTTCTTTGCTGCCGCTGCGCTCAATGGCGGCCGGGTGCGCGTAGCCGATATTGCCGCCGACTCGGCTCAAGGCGATATCCACTTCGTCGATGTGCTCGAGAAAATGGGATGCACGGTCAACCGCTATGCCCACGGAGTCGAAGTGATCGGGCCGGACCAACTCAGAGGAATAGACATCGATATGAAGGCCATATCGGATACCTCGCTGACGCTGGCCGCGATCGCGCCCTTTGCCAAGGATCCAGTGCGCATCCGCAACATCGAACACACGCGCTGGCAGGAGACCGACCGGATTGCCGCCATGGTCGCCCAATTGCGTCGGCTCGGCGTAGAAGTAGAAGAACACAGAGATGGCGTTACTATCGCGCCGTCCAAGCCAAAAAGCAGCACCATCGATACCTATAAGGATCACCGAGTGGCTATGAGTTTTGCCCTAGTCGGATTGCGAGTGCCCGGAATCCGCATCAACGACCCAAGCTGCGTCGGCAAAACCTTTCCGACGTATTTCGACATCTGGAATCAAATAAGAGAATCGACGTAAGAAAGAAGGCGATACTAGTGAGGGGACGGTCGACTCGAAACGCAGATGCCCTACCGGTAGATAAATCAACCGGTAGGGCATCTACGACCTGCCGCTTAAAGGATGCTTATTGGGTGAATTGGGTCACATTGGCGATCCCACCCGGCTGGGTTAATGCATAGACGATTAGGTTGACCCCAAACTGTAGCCCGCGCTCTCGTGCATCGGCTAGCGGATCTCCCCAGTACCAGCTAATATTTAGGTCGCTGAAGACCACTGCAACCCGACCACGCAGTTCCAGCATCTCCAAGTCAAAAACATTGCCAGCGGGTGCTCCGCCCATCGGCGGGCCATCAGGGAAATCCCAGAAGCTGTAGTAAAGCGCGTGGCTCTTCGGCACTTTTTGCCACTTGGAGCCATCGCTACCCAGCACCAGCGGATGTTTCATCAGGGCCTTGAACTGGCGGTCAAACGGCGTACCCGAAACCCCGGCTTCCTTGCCTTCAAGCCCGTTCTCAGCGTCGCTTTGGCGAATCTCCTCGGCATAGAGAAAACCACCGTTCTTGAGGTATTCGCCTAGGTTGGTCCTCTCTGTATTGCTGATTTGCAAGACAGCATCGTTGCCTGTCACGTAAAGCATGGGGGCATCCATGATGCGCGGATCCGAAAACTCCAAGGTCGTGCCTTCAATTCGGGCATTGATTTGGGTATGGTCGCGCATATAGCGCATCAATTCCTCTACCGCAGTTGGGAACCGATCGCGGTTCTTGTCTGCGATATCGTAGTCGATGACCGTCATGTTAAAGAAGCCGCGGATATTGCGTTTGTTGTCTGGATCCTGAATCAAGATCGCTTGGTAGCGGCCGATGTCCAAGTCGCCGACATTGAGCAATTCGTGCCTCAGACTCAGAGCCTCTTGCACCGGTGCCGACGTTTCAGCCAGTTCGATCATCGCAACCTCGTCGAAGGCTAACTCTTCGGCCTTGGCACCTGAGAAGGCACCCAAAACCTGCGTACCAGGCAAGACCGAGCTCAGGAGATCGCTACCTACCGCGCTAACATCGGCTATAGCAGAGATATCCTGCGGCAAATCCGGCGGTGCCATCGACTGTAGCATCTCCATCTGCACTTCGGATATCTCGGGACGCTTGGCTAAATCGAAGTTCTTTTCGAGAATCGGCGGAGGAGCGCGGAAGATGATTAGCTGCTCCTTTTTCTCTTCTTCGCCAATGCCAAAGAGATAATCATAAACGAAGACGCCAGCGTGAATGGCTACCGAGAGCACAAAGGCCACGCTCATGCTCAGCCGGCGGCCAGTGGTAGCCGTATATAGGGCGTATAACAGCACCCCGGCACCCGCCAAACCAGCGGCGATCACCACCCACTTGGACAGGATGAAAAGCACATGAATGAGAAGGGCCGCGCCGACCGCTATATAGGCCGTTTTTTGGCGCTGGGCCTGTACTGCTTTTTTGTACTCGTCTACCACAGTTCTTCCCCCTCTTGGAAGGGCCTAGAAACCTCACTCAGTTACGCTGCGGTTCCGTGGCGATGACCTGATCGATGACGCCCACTTGGCGAGCAATATCCATGATCTGGACAATTTGCCCGTGCGTAGAGCGCTCGTCTCCCTGGATAATAATCATCGTGGTGTTGTCCAGCAGTTGTCTCTTCGCCTGCAATTCCTCTTTGAGGGTTGCAAAGGTCACCGACTTGTGGTTCAGCTTCATGTTGCCGTCTTGGTCCACGACGATAAAGAGGTTCTCCTTCTCCGGAGCCTGAGCCTCTTCGGCCTCGGGCAATTTGATATCCAAACCCGGAGTAATGGCGAACACAGCGGTCACCATAAAGAAGATGAGTAGCTGAAAGACCACGTCAATCATCGGCGTCAGATCGGGCATGGTCAGTTCTTTTTTTTCTACTCTCTCAGCCATCTATTCATGCCTCCTAAGAAGAGCCGCCCTTAGGCAGCTTGAGTGCCTTGCCAGCGACGCAGCAGGGCGTCCACAAAACCGTGGCCGTATGCTTCAAACTCAACGGACTTGCCTGTGGCGCGGTTACTAAAGTACGTGAAGATGGCAATTGAAGGCACAGCAATCACCAGACCGGTAACTGTGGTGATCAGCGCTTCGGAAATACCTGCGGCGACGATCGTCGGCTCACCGAGACCCTTTTCCGCAATACCTTCGAAAGCGTTGATCATACCGTTGACCGTGCCCAGCAGGCCGAGCAACACCACGGATTTGGACACGAAGTCGATAACGGCCAGATACCGTTCGAGATATCCCAAGGCGGCGCGTTCAACCGTGCCGTTCATTTCCTCGCGCATCTCCTCCATCGTGCGTTGCTCGCGCGATAAATGCTCAAAGCGCTCGAGCCCTTCGCCGTACACCTCGCCTTCGAGCTTGCCGACCTCGGCGCAGTACTCTCTGAGCTGGTTAATGGAAGCACCCGAGTCGATACGCGCATTGATGTCGTTGGTGATTTCGGCCAATTCGTCCTCGGAGCGCAGCCGTGCATAAGTCCAGATGCGCTCGAGAAAGAACGCAATGGAAAGCATAGACCAGAGCCCCAAAGGATACATGAAAGGTCCGCCTTCTCGAAAAAGTTCAATCATTTTCTTTCTCCCTCCTTAAGTTAGGACGCAAAAAAATCAAGGTTATAGGACGCGAGCTTCCTGCATTACCTCTAGCTGCTCTCTGGCATAGTCCACCTGCGTCACGTACTTGGGGTTGTCGCCATAGTTGTCGACGACTTCCTGAAAGATGGCACCGGCTTGGCGGAATTCTTCTTGGGCCATATAGGCGGCACCGACGTTGACCAGCGAGTTGACAGCTTGGTCGCTCTTGGGGTACTTCTGCTGCACCTCCTTGAAGATCGCCATTGCCTCGTCGTAATTCTTCTCAGCTAAGAGCTTTTCACCTGTTGCATAAAGATTGTAGGCATCGATTTCAGCCAAGTGGCCGAGCAGGGTTCTTGCCTTTTTCGGCAGCACTCGATCTTGGGCAATCAGCTTGTCAGCGGGAAAGCGGTCCAAGAAAGTCTGGTAGCTCTCGGTGGCCTTCTCGTAATTTTTGAGGCCGTAATAGTAATCTCCGAGCGTAAATTGGCTGCGCGCCCCATAAGTACCATCGGAATATTCAGCGACGATTCGCTCGAAGACCGGCACCGCCTCTTCCTTTCGGTTGAGGTTAATCAGGCACCAAGCCTTGTTGTAGAGCGCATCGTCCATATGGCTCGACCTAGGATAGCGCTTAATGATTCGGTCATAGAAGACCATAGCATCTAGGAAGTTCTGGTTTTTGTCCTCCAAGCCGCTCCTATTAGTCATGTTAAATAGGGCATCGCCAGCGCGAAAAAGCGCCTCAGATGCATAGCGGGACCGCGGATACTTATCTGCTAGGCTAGCAAAAATATCGCTGGCAGCTCGCCATTTACCCATCCGATAATGCGCCCAAGCATCGTAGTAATAAGCATGCACAGCGCGCTCGTCTTCGGGATATTGGTTGTAATAGGCATTGAACGCCTTTGACATCGCTGGTAGCACTTCGACATTGCCGTTAGCCGATAGCCTGTTATAAGCTACGCCGATTTGGAACTGGGCATTTTTGGCCCAAGCAATCTGCGGGTAGTTTTCGATGATAGTGTTATAAGTGGCAATCGCTTGGACGAACTGCTCCGACCTGTAGAAGCAGTTGCCTTGGACGAAGAGCGCGTTGGCAATGCTCTCGGCATTAATGGCCAGATTGATTAGCTCCTGGGCCGCGTCAATACTTTGCTGAAATTTATCTAGTTTGAAGTAGGCATTGGCCAAGCGAATGAGTAAGCGCTCCCGGTCCTCGCTAGAGGTAGTAGTAGCCAACATCTCCTCGTAAATGCGCACCGCTTCCTCTGGATTGCCCTTCTTTTCGGCCATTGAGATCAGCTGCAGCCGCGCCGAACGCACCAAGCTCTCGTCTCCTGAAGCAATGACTTCGTTCAGCAGCTTCTCCGCCTCGTCGTCGCTGCCTTCCGCAGAGTACGAGAGTGCCATCGAGAAAGTAACCTTTAGCTGCATAGCCTTCGGAATCTTGGTGTCCAATAGCCACTTGTAATCGACCAGCGCACGGTCGTAACGGCCCGAATAGTGGTAGGCCAATGCACGACCGTAGCGGCAGTCGCGAATGACATCGCTTTCTGGGTACTCTTCAAGTACCATGGTGTAGCGCTCGACTGCGTCGACGTAGTTCTTATTGTTAAGGTCGAGTTGAGCCATCTGGAAATGGGCCCTAGCCTCCAAGTCGCGGTCGCCGGTTACACCTTCCAGCAATTGATTGAGCAACGCACGCCCCTCGACGATGCGATCTTGAGAAATATAGATATTGGCCGCCTCAATCAGCGCGGCGATGTACGTCTCGCGGGCATCGCGGTCAACCTTGGAAAAAGCAGCGACGGCCTCGTCTTGCCGCCCTTCGTCTCGGTAGAGAATACCAAGGCCATAGTAAGCATCGGCCGTATGCCGCGTATCCTGATAGCTTTCCGTTATGGCCTTGTAGGCTCCAATGGCCTCCTCGACTTTCTGCTGCTCGTAGCTGAGCCGAGCGATGCGCAACAAGCACAACGGCGCTTGGTCAGAACGGGGGAAGTTGTCCACCGCCTGCGTGTAACTCGCAATAGCCTGGTCCACCACGCCGAATTTCTCGGCAGACCAACCTGCGCTATAAAGCGCTGCGGAGCGCAAACCCGTATCGCTATCCGGGTAATCCATCAGCAGTTGTAGGTAGTCTTCGCGGGCAGCGGCGTAGTCCCCGGCGAAGTATTTAGCTTCGCCTTTCTGATACTGAGCGTTAGATGGATAAGGCGTATCCCCGTAGAGTTCAATCACTTGGTTGTAAGCGGTCCATGCCTCGTCGAACTTATCCCACTCCATGTAGTTGTCGCCAATTCTCATCTGCACCTTAGCCTTGTAAAAGCGCTCCTCGGCGGTTTCCTGAGCGGCGATCAATTCTTGGTAGGCTTCCTCGAACTGATCTGTTTTGCGAAAAATTTCAGCGACGCGCAACGAGGAGGTCTCGAAGAGCTCTCGGTAGTTTTCAAAATCGACATTCTTACCCTCGCGAAACGAACCGCGCAGGAGTTCAAACATCCGGTCGTAGAGATTGCGCACATCGCGATAGGCTTTAATTGCCTCCTCGTCGCGTCCCATCTGGTCATAGGCTCTGGCCTCCAGATAGAGGGCCTGAGCAATGACCGGGCTATTGGGGTACTTGTCGAGGACTATCTGGGTCATGTCGACAGCTACACCGTACTCACCCTTCTCATAAAGAGCACTGGCGATGCGATATTGGGAATCCGGAGCATAGCGATCTTGCGGATAAGCCGCCAGCATGCCGTTGAGCGTTTCGATGGACTGGTCGTATTCTTTTGTATTAAACTCGCTCCAGCCCGCGTAAAAATACGCCTTGCCGGCTTCTTTCGTCTCGGGGAACAACTCGACATAGCGCTTGTATTCCTTTGCTGCCTCGCCGTACTCTTTGGCGAGGAAGCGGGTCTCGGCGACTTGGAACTGCACCAATGACCTGAAATCCTCGGCTACGGTCCCGACGTCAATAACTTGGCGATAGGCTTCCACCGCTTTTTCGTGTTGCCCGCTCTTTTTGTAGGCATTGCCCAGCTGGTACCAAGCCGCCGCGACTACGGGCAATTCCAATTCGTTGCCAAACACCACCCGTACACTATCGGTGCGCACGGCCTTGCTATTGAACTTGACTATCTTTGAATACTCGAGGATCGCCCCTTCAAACTCGCCAAGGGCATAGAGAGATTGTCCGGCGTCAAAACTGGTCTTCAGATTTTGCGGCACCGGTAGAAAAAGGCTAGCTCCTAGCCCCAATCCTAGTGCGATAAGTCCAGCCCAGACCGTCATTTGTGTATCTCCTTATCTAGGTTTCTAGTTTGGAGTTCATCTAGGGCTTTTTTTGTTTTAGAATTGGTATGCAAAGGAGAACCGATGCGCCCCATTGGTCTCGGTCAAGTCCAAGCTGATGTCATACGCATAGTCGAACATCAACTGATTCCACTGATAGCCCAACCCCGCATTCAACCCCCCCCCCGCGTCCTCCGACACCAAACGACGCCCCCCCGCCCGCAGCAGCAACCCCTCCACCACCTGCGTCTCCCCACCGACGACCAACCCCTGATCCGAACCCTCCCCCGTCAAGTCCCGAACCACGTATTGCACCGACACCAACGACTGACTGCTCAGCCGATAGCCCACCCCCACATGCACGTCCATCGGCAACGCACCCGCATCCGCGTCGCCAGCCACCTCGCCATACGCCACATTCGGCTGGTTGACATTCTTCAACAACACCCCCACCTGCGCCCCTGGCACCGGACTCTGCCACAGCAAACCCAAATCCAAGCCCACGTTGCCCGCGCTCTGGTTCGACAGCGGATCGGGACCATTCACCGGATCATCGGGAATGGAGCCCACGCTCCAAAACAGATACTTGGCCGACACCCCCACCTGCAGCCGCCGCTGCACCTGATACGACAGCGCCACAAACGCCCCGTTCTCGCTCATCAGCGACGAGCCAATCCGTTCATATCCCAAGCCCAAGCCCAGCCGGTCACCCAAAGGCTGCGCATAGGACACCACGTGCTGACCCAAGTCGTCGCCTTCGATGCCCGCATACAAAAGCGACACATTGGTGTAGGCCACCTGCCGCTGCGCCACCTGACCCAACCCCGCCGGGTTGGCAAACACCGCATCCGCGTTGTCGGCCACCGCCACAAAGCTGTTGCCCAACCCCTGCGCACGCGCTCCCGAACCCACATTCTGAATGTTCACAACCCCTTCGCTTGATTGGGCGACGAACAGCAAGCCGATTAAAATACTAAGCATTTTTAGAGATTTCATAATGCCAACTCCTCCTTGGTGGTCTCGCTTAAAGGCTAGTTTGCCTTAGCGACTTTAGGAATGACCGTGCCGTCCTTGTAAATCTTGCCGATATCTCGGACGAATTTATAGGAAATATTGGTGGTCTCCACCGGCTCGTTGCGAAAGTCAAATCGCAGGATTACATCAAGCACTTGGACTTCGATATCACTCACGTCGGGGTGGAGTACGGGAAAAATGACGAAACCCTCCGCCTCTTGGCCGCTGAAGATCTCCTCGTCTTTGAGCATCGTCCGCCTCAGCAAGTCGCGGCGCTCCTGGTAGCGGGCATATTCGTTGCCCCTATAGCCTATGGCATAGGCGCGATAATAAGTATCGAGTTGCTCAAAGTTGAGACTCCAATACTCACGCTTATTGCTCGCTTTGACGACGATTTTGCTCGGATCAATCTTGACTTTGGGATAGGCGTAATTCTTAATGCTGAGACGAAAGACGGTGAATCGCTGTTTTTCTTCGTCTGTCCCCCAAAATACCGTATTGCCAAAGGTATAGGGGTTTGTGGACTTAGGACCCGCTTGGGAATTGTTGAAAAACTGGCGGTTCAATTCCTCGTCAGTCATAGGCTTGAGTCGCACTTCAAAGCGGTCCTGGGCAAAGGTCAGGGTCCCGTCATCTGCCACGCTGATAGACGAGGCCTGGTCTTGGCCAGGCTGTAATGGCCCTGTGTAATAGCTATATCCACAGCCCAGCAAACCCGAGCCAATAATCAAGGCCGAGAATAATACTCGTGTGAAACTCATCATTCAGAAACTCCTCGGTGGTACAGCTTCTGTGTATAAAGAGGCTTTCAAACGCCCCCAAGACCTCGACTCCACAGCCGTCCCTTGAAAAGTACCCTCTAGCGGCATCAGGATCAAGTCAGTGAAGCGATCGGAAAAGCGATACGAGTTGTGTTGGCCCGAAAGCGACCACTTAGCATCAAAAAGCTCTGAATGCGCATCAAGATCGTTGAACTCTACATTAAAACCAAGGATTTCACCTTCCCGCAAGAGGTGCTCTTCGCTTTGAAAGACCGCATTGATATCGACGTGGTCAAAAGGCAGAAGCATGACTTCGTAGTTCGTCACTCCCTCTCCTCCCAAGATGCCTATAAACTCAACTGCCGCCCTAGTATAGGGACCATCGGATAGCGCGTACCAAGCGGCGGCGGAAAAATTGACGAAGAAATCTTCGTCAGGCGACGGGCCAGCCAGAACGAAGTGATTGGCTTCAGATCCGTTGCGTCGCCTCTGCTCTTCGTGGCTCAACTCGGTGAAATTGGCGAATTGTCCCCCTGAGTGGTCCGCGTCGATAAATAATTCCATCGCATCGTCTTGGAAAAGCACCGTAGCACTACCGGCAGGACGATCGATCTGATGTATATCATCGCGAACCAGAGCAGCGATGTAGAGCCTGTTCATCGCTTTATTCCACCCTACCATGAGACGGGCGGAAAAATCGCCCGAATCGCTCGCCTTAACTTTTGGACTAATCAGGTCGTGAAATTGACCCGTTAATATAGCGTAGGAGTCGCCTACAACCTCCCAATCTCTCAAATCTCCATCAATGGTGGGAACCAAGTGATCGGGAAATTGAAAGGCTCTATAGGCCACTCCTTCGGGGTAATGACCCAGAACCGATTTAGTCGAGCCTACTATTATCTGTAGCACCAGCCCTAAAAAAATAAACGCGACCATAGAACCTCGGCCAACGCCCTCTCATCCGTTTTTTGATGTCTTTCAATCTATTATCGGGCTGTATGATAATCAATGGTCTAAGACGTGTCAAGATATATTAGAGACCGCCGTGAAAACAATGGACCTATAACGGATAAAACCAATAAATAACAATACGTTAGGGTTATTCAACCCTCGTACAACTCTTTGCAAATCACCTCATCCGTGCCTCGACTGCACTGATTATCTAAGCGATTGACGACAAAGGCCCCTTCTTTTCGTACTCGTCGGCCCGATCTGACTATCTTGAGATGCTCATCAATATACTATATACTATAGAATAGCAAAACCTCACGTGCTTAGCCCGGCTGGTGCGGGCTGAGATAGAGTGAGCAACTGCCGTCGGCGTCTTTGTTATGCTCGTCGCAGGCAATCAAGGCCTACATTCTTGTGCGGAGGTATTCGATGATCAGGCTATTGGTAGCGGTACTCGGCATCGCGTTTGTGTCCAGTGACGGCTATACCGAAATCAAGCGGTGGCGGATCGGCGACGATGTGCATCCCTGGACCCTGCGGCCGGTCACCGGTCGCCTCGACTTGGGCCGTAGCTGGGCTGTCGAACTGATCGCCGACGACGATGGCGACGGACTCATCGACGAAGACCCGGTCGAGCTAGTCGACAACGATGACGACGGCCAGCTCAACGAAGATCCCGTGGACCCGCAAGTCGACAATGACGGCGACGGCCAGCTCAACGAAGACCCAGCCAACGGAAGCGATGACGACCAAGATGGACTCATCGACGAAGACCCACCGGAATTTTTTGACAACGATCTCGACGGGCTCATCGACGAGGACGGGCCGGATCCTCAGTTCGACAATGACGGCGATGGGCGGCTCAACGAGGACGGGTTGTACACTCCCTTTGATGACGATTGGGACGGCCAGCTCAACGAGGACCCGGCTAATACTCTCGACGACGACGGCGACGGACTTATCGACGAGGATCCACCATTGCCCGAGCACGGCCAAGGCGTCACCACTTGGCTTCGGCCGGTACGTCTCGACAGCCTGCGCAACCTCGCCTATTTGCTCAACCAGCGCTTCAAGGCCGGCGAGTTCGGCGGCATCATCCCCGGCAAGGATTCCCAGCGCCCCTTTATGGTGGTGCCGAGCGAATACGGCTTCCGCCGCGAGGTCGCCGACCCCATCTCGGCCGACTACTGGGCGGTCGCGGGGGTGATTGACCGCAAAGAGGCCGAAAAGGCCGTCGATGGCAATCTGAGGACAGACTTTACTTCCACCAAGTATGGCCGCGGCGGGATTGCCGTCAACCTGATGGGCTACTACTATATCAACCGCATCGTCTTTCGCCCACAGCCAACCTTGCCCGGCGGTACCATCGCCAACTACTACATCCGCTACGGCGACCAGACCTCCATTAACAGGCTCTCTGAGACCATCCAAGCGAACCGGACACTAGTTCAAGCCGTCCGAGGCCAATTCAACCCAGTGATCAAAGACCTCCGATTTGCCCCCCCCTTTATCGCTGGCCGCATCGACGTGTACTCAATTGATAAAGAGGGGAAACTCAGCCAGACCGCCGAAGCTGGCTACTTCGGCGATGGTTATGCCATCGACGGGCGGTACACTTCGGCCATCATCGACGTGGGCACACCTACCCCGCGCATCCGTCGTTACGACCGCGAGATTGAGCAGTTCGCCGGCTCGCAGCGAGATGCTTATGAAAGCCAGTTTCCCCTCAATGTTGCCGGCGACCGAGTCAACTGGGGCAAGGTGCGCTGGCGCGGGCGCCGGGACAGCCGCGACGGCGATGTCCGCATCCAGTTCCGCGTTGGCAACTCCCTCGATACCCACATCTACGCCCGCCGCTTGGGCCCGGGCCTCTCGGACACCCAAGACGAAAACGGCAATCCTCTCGACCTGTTTTCCTGGATCAAGCTTCCCGAAGGCCGCGTTCCCGAGCGCGAGCTTCAGTACAATGAGCTAGGTGTTGATCTAGGTGACGACGGCCCCTTGGGCTGGAGCTTCTGGTCGGCACCTTTCAAGCTCGAAGACGCCCTCATCGACGAGAGCTTGCCTGAATCCGAGTGGCGCAACGCCGGCGTCCAACTACCCCTACCTGGAGGGACTCGCTACATCCAGTTCCGCATTTTTTTCGACTCCACCCAACATAGTGCGGCCTTGTTGGACTTCATCGAGTTCGACTACGACGCGCCGCTAGTCTCGGGTGGGATCGTCGCCGAAATTTTTCCCCCGTATGCCTCATTAGGCGAGGAGACTTCGTTCCGCTACTTCGTCCGGCCATTCTTCAACCAAAGCGAAGCCACCTCTTTCAACCGGATCGAAATCGCCGTGCCCAGCACCGACACGCGCATCGACACCTTGCGCTTCGATGGCCAAGACTGGGCCGAAATTGCCGCCGGGACCGCCGCCGACCTCCTGCGCGATGTCCATCCCATCCGCCTCGCCCCGGCAGAGGGTCGCTCCGACAGCCTAGGGCAATTCGCGCAGAGCCTGACTTCTGACCCGCTCACTGGCTCGTCTAAGCTACACCTCAAGTTGCCCGCAATGGGCGCGGAGCATTTCCGACTCGGCGAGACCATCGAAATCGTCTTTCGTTCCAAGATCTTCCGCGGCTCTGAGGAGTTCACCAGCACGGTGTGGAACGACCAGATCGACAAGGGCGTCGAATTTATCCCCCAGCCGACCGAAGATGGAGACGCCACCCCCGACATAGCCACCAACGCCCGCCTCGTGGTCGCCGACGAGATCAATCAACTCATCGAGTCCCCCCATATCGCTCCCAATCCCTTTACCCCCAACGGCGATGGCATCAACGACGAGGTGACCTTTTTCTTCGATCTTGTCCGCCTCCTAGAGTCGGTCAATGTTCAAGTCAACATCTATGACCTGTCCGGCCGCCCCATTGCCCAGATACACACCGGCGGCTCGTACGCGAGCAATGTCCAAATTAAGTGGGACGGCCGCGAAAGCCACGGCCAACTCGCGTCGCCAGGGATCTATCTCTACCGGCTCGTCGCAGACTCGGACGCTACCTCCACGGCATATACGGGAGCTCTATCGCTGGTCTATTGACCAAAATGCACGACTCTGCCCGGTCCTTCGAAGCCGAGCGAAGTACGCGGCGAAACGCTTGCAGAATTTTCCTTCCTCGTCACCATTCTAACGCCATGGTGCGCAGCACCCGCTTTTTCTTAGGCGCGCTCTTGCTAGTCGCCCTTGCATTGCGGCTGAGCTACTTGTGGGAACATCGCGCCAGTCCCTTCTTCGACGCGCCCATAGTTGACGCCCAGACCTTTCTCAAACAGGCACAGGCCCTTGCCAGCGGTCCATTCTGGGGAGGGGACGAACCGTATTGGCAACCCCCCTTCTACACCTACCTGCTGGCGTTCGTTTGCTGGCTCCTGCCAGCCTCGTACTTCGTCGGCATCCGGCTCGTACACGCGAGCCTCGGCGTCCTTTCCTGCCTCTTGGTGTACGCGTTGGCCCGGCACGCCTTTGGCGAACAGATCGGCCGCATCGCCGGCGTCATGGCGGCCTTGTGCGGCTCCTTGCTCTACTTTGAGGGCGAGCTATTGGCCGTACCGGTGGAGGTCTTCCTCAACCTCCTGCTCTTGTACGGCCTGTTGCTGGCGTGGAGACGCGATCGCAGGCGCGACTGGGTGCTAGCCGGCCTCATCGCGGGCCTTGCGGCCCTCACTCGCCCCAATATCTTGCTCTTTATCGCGGCCTTTTGCGCTTGGGCACTATGGCACCGGCGCACATCTGCCTACCGTTCCCTGTTCTCTTTGGTCGTTCCCATAGCACTGGTCATCTTGCCTATCACCTACCGCAACTGGGCCATTGAGCCAGACCTCGTCTTCATCTCCTCCAATGCCGGCGTCAACTTCTACATCGGCAACAACGCCGACTACGAGCGCACGGTCTCGCTGCGTCCGGGTACGCAGTGGGAGACCATGATCGCCGAGGCGGCGAGCTCGGGGCATGAGACCGCAGCCGCCCAATCGGCCTTTTTCTTTAATAAAGCCCTCGATTACATAATCGCGCAGCCCCTCGACTATCTCGGCCTGCTCTGCAAAAAGGGATTCCACTTTTGGAGCGGCCCGGAGACCAAGCGCAACCAAGACATATACTACGCCCGCCAACACTCGCGGATTTTGAGTCTCTTGCTCTGGGATTGGCACGTGTCGATTCCCTTCGGCCTGATCGGCCCGCTGAGCTTGCTCGGCTTGGGGCTGAGCATGAGGGGAGAGTGGAGGCCGCCGATTGCCTTGCTGCGGCTCTACGCTCTCGTGTACACGACCTCGGTCGTCCTCTTCTTTCCGGCGGCTCGCTACCGCATGCCGGTCGTGCCGGTGCTGATCGCCTTTGCTGCTTTTGCCGCCTTTCAGCTCTACCTCGGCGTGCGCCTCAGAGCCTATATCCGCACCACACTGCTTGCCGTGCCTTTAGGGGGTCTATTGGTCTTGTGCAACCTCGCCGAGGCCGCTCCGACTGCCGAGGACGCTCAACTCTACTTCGACTTGGGCGAGGTGCATCTGCGCAAGCGAGACTACGCCCGGTCCGCGCGTTACTCGCGCCGGGCGCTGGAATTGGACCCAGAGTACAACTACGCCCGCCACAATCTGGCCGTGGCGTACTTTCACCAAAGGCACTATGGGGAAAGCGAGCGCGAGGCCCTGCACACCCTAGCGGAAAATCCTCGGCGCGGCGACACTCGTGTACTTCTAGGCCGAATTTACCTAGCAACCAATAAGCCACAGCAAGCCACAGCGCATCTGCGCCACGCCCTCGAACGCAACCCAGAGTCCGGCATGGCCCACTACTACTACGGCCGCCTGCTCTACCGCCAAGGGCACTACCCCGCGGCCGCAACCCACTTGCAACTGGCGCTTCCTTGGCAGCCACAGGACTTCTGGCTGCACTATGAACTGGGGAGAGCCTTACAGCAGGCCGGGCACACCGAGGCCGCATTGAGCCAGTACCAACAAGCACTGTCCGTGGAGCGAAGGCCCGAAGCACTCGTCGCCATCGGTGCCCTGCACCTAATCGCCGGGCACACCGCAAAAGCACACACCCAGTTCCTCCAAGCCCTAGAACTGGCTCCAGACAACTCAGAGGCCCACGTCAACCTCGCGCTCATCGAACTCGAAAATGGAGACCATGCCGCCGCCATTGACCGGCTGCGCCAAGTACTGGCGCGAGGGCCCTCTCCCCACGCACAGCGTCTGCTCGACGAAGCCTATCGCCGGCTCGAATCGCCATAGGAAGTACCTTGTCCAGCTACTTCCAAGCTCTCTTTTACGCATTGCCTGTCTCCAGTGCCGGGCCGCTCTGTACCGACGTGAAAGACGCCGGCATCGCCTTCATAGCCACTGCGGCCGCTTGGGCAGGCGGCGAGCACCAACCGCTACGCCATTCACCGGGGCGTCAATCGCCTTATATCGGAGTAGAATTATGCGCTTTGCCCTGCTTTTTTTGTTTTTTTGCGCCTGTGCCCGCGAAACACCCGATCCACCGCAAGCTCCCTCCCCGCCAGCCGGTTCAGCGGCCCAGATATTTGCCACCGGCCGAGCACTCCAAGCCCGCGGCCTCTTCACCCAAGCCGAGCAGGCCTATCGCCAAGCACTGCAACAAGCCCCGGCCAACCCTCAATACCATTACTATCTCGGCGTCGCATTACACGCCCAGAGTCGTTTTGCCGAGGCGCAAACCCAATTTGAGAAAGCACTCGAACTAAAACCCGACTACGCCGGTCCCCGCATTGCCTTGGGCAAAATGCTCTATGATGTACACGGCAAAGTAGAGAAAGCGCGCCAGTTCCTCGCCGAGGCACTAGAACTGGCTCCCAGCGCGGTTGAAGCGCGCTACATACTAGGCGTGATCCACCAGCGCGAAGGCCAGCTACAAGAGGCCCGCGAAATTTTCGCCGCCATCGCCGCTGCCGACTCCACCCACCTCCAAGCCCGGCTAAAGCTAGGTCTAGTGGACCTGAAACTAGGCAACTACCAAGAGGCCGAAAGGCAACTCCGCCAAGTCGCGCACCTCAGCCCGCACGATCCGGCCGCGTTTCTCGGGATCGGGCAGGCCCTGTTGCGCATGGGCCGCACCGCAGAGGGGGAGCGCGTCCTCGAACGCGCACGGGTTTTGGGCGAACAAAACGACCAGCTCAAGCCCCACCAAGACGCGGTGCGCCAGTACCCCGACCAACCCCAAGCCCACTCCAATCTCGCCGCCCTCTACAGCCGCTTTGGGCGTCTCAAACTGGCCGTCGAGCACTACCGCCAGTCCATCCTCATCGACTCAGCCTATGCCTTGGGGTACCAAGGATTGGGCACTCTGCTCCAGCGCCGGGGCAAGGACGACTTGGCGGCGCACTACTACCTCGAAGCCCTGAGCCACGACTCAACCTTGGCCGAAAGCCACAACAATCTGGGCTTGATCTTTCACAAGCAGGGCGAACTGGAAAAGGCCCTCAGACAATACGAGCAAGCTGTGCAGTTCGCCCCATCTACGGGTTTCTACTACTCCAATCTCGGCAATGCGTACCTCGAAATGGATCAACTGAACCAAGCGCAGGCGGCCGTTGAGCGGGCCATCGAACTGGACGCCAAGCTCTATAGTGCCCACATACTGCTCGGCGATATCCACGCCCGCCGCGGCGAATTCGCACGGGCCATTGCACTCTGGGAAGACCTCCCCTCCAGTGGAGCGGCCAATGAGCCTCTGTACGCCAAGATCGCCGAGGCCCGACAGAAACTATCCGCGCAAGAGCGCACGCCGCGATGAGCTTGGCTGTCCCGCTCGCCGCGCTATGGGTGTTCTGGGGTGGTTGCGGTGTAGGTTCCGACCCGGCAGGAGAAAGTGCCCGCTTGATACGGGCCGGGCGCTCCTTCGCCGAAGCACAGCGCTACGCCGAGGCGCGCCGCGCCTTTGAAAAAGCTCTAGCCCTAGACTCGCTCGACGCCGCAGCGCACTGTGCATTGGGCGATCTCGACGCCCGGCTCGGGCACCTAGAGCGGGCCGTCCGGGCCTACAACGCCGCGCTCGCCGCCGACACCACGTACCACCGCGCCCGGCACAACTTAGCTGTAATCGAGGCCGACCGGGGCCACCTGCCCTTGGCCATTGAGCTGCTCGAACACATTCCGACCTATGTCCCCGCCCTCCGCACTCTGCCCCTCTTCTACGCCAAACAGGGACGCTACGACCTAGCCGAAAAAGGACTACATACTGCCCTAGCTGCGGGCGGGGAAAACATTGACGTGCGGCAACAACTCGGCCGGCTCTATTTGCGCCAAGGACGCTACGACGAGGCCCGAGCCGCACTCAACTTAGCCCTCGCCCAAGACTCAACCCTAGCCGAGAGTCACCGTCTGCTCGGTTTGCTGCACCTAGCCGAGCGACGCTACCCGGAGGCGATAGCGGCCTTTCGCCGCACGCTCGCGCTCAACCCACACCTGATTGAGGCCCACTACAACCTTTCTTCAGCGCTTTTGGGCCTAAGACAGCCAACTCAAGCGCAGGCGGCACTGGCGCGTTTTGAGACCCTCGCCGCCCACGCCGCCCAAGTCGCGCATCTGCGCCGCCAGCTCGACGCCGACCCCGACCACCGCGAAACCCGCTTGCAGCTAGCCCAGCACTATCGGCAACTGGGGCGAGACGACGACGCCCTCACCCACTATCGGGCTGCGCTGTTGGCCGACCCGGACGACTTAGAGGCCCTAATTCCGCTAAGCGGGCTTTTGTTGGCGCGAGGCGAAGACCAAGAAGTGCTCGAACTATGCCGCCGAGGCATCTCCCGGCATCCAGAGGATGTGCGCACCAGCAAGCTCCACTTCGCCCGTGGCTATGTCTATATGCAGCGCAACCAATATCAAGAGGCCCGCACGGCCTTTGAGCACGCCTTGGCGCTGGATTCGTCTGCGGCCACAGCTTGGAACAACCTCGGCCATGTCCAGCTAAGTTTGGGCGAAGAAGCAGCGGCCCGACGGGCGCTGGAGGCGGCCATTGCCGCCGATTCAAGCCTCGCCGATGCCCACTACAATCTCGGCAGCCTCTTCCTGCAAAAGGGACAGCTAGACCGGGCGCAACGGGCCTATCAGGCGGCGCTTGCGGCCGATTCGGCCTTTGTGCGGACCTATTACGCCCTCGCAACCGTGTACCAAGCCCAAGGCGCGCTCATAGAGGCCCGCCGTTGCTATCAGAGCTTTATCGACAAGTGGCAAGGCGACCCAGATTTCCTGCGCCAAGCCCGCGAGCGGCTCGCCCAACTGCCGAGTCCCTGATATGTCCGCACCAGTTCTGCTCATCTGCTTTCTCTGTCTGTCCTGCAGCCCCACCGAAGAGACCGCGCCACCTGCACCGCTACAACGCGCCGCGCCCGCAGCCTCGTCTCTCCGCTTTGTCGAAGTTGCATCTGCCGTCGGCCTGACATGGCAGCACCAAAACGGCCGCAGCCCCCAGCGCTACTTTCCCGAGACCATGGGCGGCGGGGGTGCTTTCTTCGACTATGACGGCGATGGCGATTTGGATGTTTACGCTGTAAACGGTGCTTTTATTGCCGCCGATCCGCAGGATGCGACCCCTGTCAATAGGCTTTTTCGCAACGATGGCCAGCGCTTTGTCTCGGTCGCGGCTGGGGTCGCCCACCCGGGCGTTGGCATGGGGGTCGCCGCGGCCGACTACGACAGCGACGGCGATCTCGACCTCTATCTGACCAACTTTGGCCTCAACGCGCTCTTTCGCAACGACGACGGACACTTTGCCGAAATCGGACGGCAAACAGGCGTTGCCGATGCGCGCTGGGGCACGAGCTGCGCCTTTGCCGATTACGACCGCGACGGCGATCTCGACCTCTATGTCGCCAACTACGTGGCCTACGATCCGGCCGCAGCCCGCGCCGACCAAGTGCCCTATATGGCCGGCTACGAAAGCTACGGCGGCCAAGCACCTGTGGGCTATCCGCATCCTGACAACTTCCAAGGCCAAGCCGATCTGCTCTTTCGCAACGATGGCGCGGGGCACTTTGCTGATGTCTCGGCAGGGGCAGGCATCGCCGATGCGAGCGGCAAAGGGCTGGGGGTGGCTTTTGGCGACTACGACCGCGACGGTTGGCCCGACCTCTACGTGGCCAACGACGCGGTGCGCAACTTCCTCTACCACAACAGCCGCGACGGCACCTTCGCCGAAAGGGCAGGACTAGCGGGGGTGGCTTATGGCCAAGACGGGCAAATGGAAGCGGGCATGGGGGTGGATTGGGGCGACTACGATGGCGACGGCGTACTCGATTTGACGGTGACCAACTTCCAGGCCGAGCCTAATGCGCTCTATCGAGGCGAGGGCGGTTTCTTCTCGGTTGCGACCTTTGTCGCCGGGACAGGCCTTCCGTCGCTGCCCTTCCTCGGGTTTGGCACCCAGTTTTTCGACCCCGACCTCGATGGCGATCTCGACCTGTTTGCCGCCAACGGCCACGTCCTCGACAACGTCCTCGACATTGACCAATCCACCAGCTATGGGCAGCGCAATTTGCTCTTCCGCAACGACGGCGGCCGCTTCGCCGAAGTTTCCGCGACAGCCGGCCCCGGCTTCTCCTTAGAGCGCGTCAGTCGCGGCAGCGCCACCGGCGACTACGATGGCGATGGCGATCCCGATTTGCTGGTCTTTAACTCGGGACAAGCGCTCAGCTTGCTGCGCAACGATCAAGGCGACGCCAATCACTGGATCACCATCCGGCTCGCCGGGGCCAACGGCAACCCGAACGGCATCGGTGCTCGGCTGACAGCGACCAGTGGCGACTTGGTCCAGACTAGGGAACTGCGCGGCAGCCGCTCGTACCTATCGCAGAGCCAACTCCGCATTTGTTTGGGACTAGGAAAACGGCCGCAACTCGACGCGCTAGCAGTGCGCTGGCCTTCGGGCCGGACCGAGCGATTCGGCCCCTTTGCCGCCAACCAAGCTATCGCGCTCGTCGAGGGCGGGGGGGTCAGCGTGGTTTCTGACCCGCCTTAATCTGCGCGACGAGTGCGCGGCCGAACGCCTCTTGCTGCTGCTCGGCAGCTATCTGCACGGCGTACTGCTCGGCGTCGGCCAAGCGGCCCGCAGTCATCAGCTCAGCGACGAGCAGCTCTAACAAGTCCGTTGTAAACGTCTTGCGGATATTCGCGTCTTGCGCTGCGCGCTCTAGTGCTGCTAACGCCCTGCTATGCTCCCCGAGCAAATGGTAGGTATAGCCGCGAATAAAGTCCTGTAACCCTGGGGAAAAGTCCGGGGCCGCGCTCAAGAAGCGCAAGCGGTCTAGCAGGGCGAGGAGCGCGGCGCGCTCGTCCGGCCCAATGGGAGCTCCCGCGAGTTGTCCGCAACGCATCTGGCGCAGCGTACTCCACAAATCGCCCCATATCGTATAAGGCTCCTCCAAACGGGCCGCGCGATAATAGAGACCCGCGCGCTCGTACTCCCGAGCGGCGTAACACGCTTCAGCTACGTTCAGTGCCAGCAGCTCCGGCCCCGCTCCCGTTCGCCAACGCTCGACTCCGCTCTGCTCTCCGGCGCTCAATTCGTCCCACAGGGCCGCAGCCTGCTGGCGCAAGGTCTGCACACGACGCTCATTGCCCGCATCCAAAGGGGGCGCGGCCAAGAGCGCGGCCATGGCCCGCAGCACGGCCAACTGCTCGACGGGCAGGTCGCCAACGTCGGCTGCCGCCAACCGATCCGCAGCCCCGGGCGCGACCTTCCAAGGGGCCGGTGCTCCTTCTAGTGCAGCGACAATGGCCCGGGCCAAGAGCACTTGGCCGGCCGCCGCCGGATGCAAGTGATCGGCCATCAGTTCCCAACCTACGCCGGCCGCTGGGCTGTGGGCGCAGAAGTGCGCCTCAACATCGGCGAGGAGCACCCCTTCTTCAGCCGCGACCCGACGCACGACTTCGTTTAGGGCTGCTGTCGCCCGCCAAGGCCGAGGGTCCAACTCGCGTGCCTGCACATAAGCCGCCCGCGCCCTAGCCCCACGGCCTAACTGCTCTAAGTGATAACCGCGCAAGAAGTGCAAATAGGCGTCGTCCGCATAGAGTGCCTCGGCCTGTTCCAAAGCCGCTAGCGCGGCCGGCGACGCTTGCTTCCTATGGCCCTGCGCCAAAAAATCCACATAGCGTGCGCGCTCCCCATCCGGCAAAGGCGGCTCAATGCGCGCTGGTGCGAAACCGCGCTCGTTGCTGGTCGCCGTGCAGAGCACCAAGGGAATGCGCCGCGCTCGGCAAAAGGCCGCCATGTCGCGGAGATTGGCCTCCAAATTGGCCGCCGCCTGCGCCCGCCGCGGATCGGACGCCGGGATCGCGCCGGCCTTAGACATCACCTCGATTAAGGGACCATCCGCCCACTCTTTGCCCAACGGCCCTATCAGCTTGCCGACCAAGGGCGTCAGCCGCCACTGCACCAGCGCGTAGTGGACCCGTTTCATCCACACCGCTTGTCCTCCTTGGGCCAATGAGGCCGCTCCATAAACCCCGTATAGCTCGTTGTGCCCGGTATAGACTACGACCAAGTCCACCCCGAGCGCGGCTGCGCCGTCTTCCACAGCGCGGGCCACGGCAAAACTCGAAGCAGCGGTAATCCCGGCGTTAAAGACCTCGATCTGGCGCTCTGGAAAGAGATCGCCGAGCATTTCTTGGAGATAAGACGGAGCCGATAAACGCTTGGGGTGGGGGTAGCCCTGTACGGTCGAACCCCCGGCAAAGAGCACGCGCAACGCACCCTCGGGCGCGGGTTCGATATAGGGCCGCGGAGTCATGCGAATGCCGCGCCGGATAGGCTCGGCCACGCCGGCGAAGAAGCGACGGGCATAGTCCGGGTTGATCGCGTGGAGCACCCGGCCTTCGACGCGGGCTAGTTGGATGGCAAACGCCGGCGGATCCAACGCCGGGATCAGCCGCAACCCCCCTTCGATGAGCGCGACCAGTACTAGGCCGAGTAGTAGCGCCGCAAACCGAGCGCGCATGTTTTAAGGAGCGGCTGCGTAGCGGAAGAGCGCTTCTTCCCTGATTTGCACCTGATCGGCCTCTGCCCGGCGCAGCGAGTCGAGGAAGGCATTGAAGAGCACCCCTTCTCGGCGCTTGCGAATATCCGCGCGAATGGGCCGCTGCACCTGCTTAAAGGGCAGCAACGCCATCTCGTAGGGCTGGTCGAGGCGGAACACGCTGTATTTCTCTTGAACTTCCATCGGGCCTTGTAGCACGCCGACGTCTTTGGAATTGCTGTCGCCAAAGAAGGTGCGGTACGGCGACTGGTAAAGCGACTCAATGGTGACCCGACCGCTGTCGGCAAAAGTGTGGCCGCCCACTGGCTTCATGCTGGGCCGCACCGAATGGCGAATGGCCAACTCCTCTAGCCGTTCCCCGCTGCGCACCCGCGCGAGAATTTCTTCGGCCTCCGTGCGCGTATCGACCAGCACCTCGGTCATCTCGATGACGCCGGGCAGGGATTTGTAGGTATCGAGGTATTTTTCGTAATAGGCTCTAACTTCGGCGTCCGTCACTTCGACCCTGCCCTCTACCTCGTCCAGACGCAATTGGGATGCGAGGAGCTTCTGGAGCTTTTTCTCTTTCCACTCCACTATGTCGGCCCGCTGATGCCGCCCCTGAGCGCGGGCTTCGAGGGCCAGCAGCGAATCGGGAAGAATCCACAACTCGAGCACATGGCAGACCGCTGCGCTGTCGGGCGGCAGCGCACCCTTTTCCACGGCGAGCAGTCCCTGCACGAAGTCGCCCACCTTGATCGCGCTGCCTCTGTATTCGATCAGCGGTGCCTGCGCTTGCGCTTGGTCCAATCCACGGCCGTGCAACCCATCAAGCACGGCGCGGATGCGATCGCGGTGATAGCGCAACTCGTGCGCCTTCTTGAGCGAATCAATGACCGCTTCGCGCCGACTCCTCCACTTGCGCTGGCTCAACTGTTTGGCGATATCGGTGCGCAACTGCTCAAAGGGAATGCGCTGCTTCTTGAGGACCTTGACCACCTCATAGCCGTCGATGGTGCGGATCGGCTCGCTGATTTGGCCTTCCTCCAAGTGGAAGGTGCCATCGCGCAGGCTGGACACGGCACCAGATTGGCCGAAGAAGGCACCGAGATTGCCGCCTTTGTCTGCGTCGTCAGCTAGGGAACGCTCTCGTGCCAATTCGGAGAAGCTAGCCCCTGCATTTAGCAGGCGGATGATTTCGCGGGCGTCTTCTTCGCGGGCGGAGAGGATGTGCGCCGGCCAGATTTCCCAACCCAGCGATTGCTCCTCATAGGACGCCCGAAGTTCCTCTTCGGTAATTGTGAGTTGGGCATCGACTATTTCGCGAGACAACTCCTCAGATAGGCGCTTATTGACCATCTTGGAGAGCTTGTGTTTCAGATCGGGTAGCTGCTCCAGCCCCCGCTTCCTAGACTCGCGCAGCACGAGCTCCTTATCTACCAAGCTCTGCAAATGGGCGCGATGGGCAGCCACGCCCTCTTTCTTTGAGCGCAGATAGTCGGGCAACTCCTGCTCGTAGCGGTCGAGGTCTAGGACCGTGATTGCCTTCTCAGCGACCGTGGCCAGGACCGTCTCAGGAGTGGCCGGTCCACTTTCCGGCTCGCAGCCCGCAACCGCTAAAAGGAGGCCACAAACAAAAAATCGCCAAAACATAACGTTATCACCTGTGTACAAAACTGCGCGGTCCCGCTTGCCCAGCGGCACCGCGCAGCTAGTTGAAATTGGCTTGTGAACCCTGCGCTGCGCTATTGGCCGGTCGCCACCTTGCGCCCGTCTGGATAGATGCGACCGATCTCGCGCTCAAAGTGCATTTCGACGTCCACGTCCTCAATCGGATCCCCCTTGTAGTCGAAGCGCACCACCACATCGGGAATATGGACGATCAGTTCCTCCACGTCCGGTGCCAGCGGCTTAAAGACGATATACCCTTCGTTCTCTTGGGCACTGAACACCTGCTCATCGGGAAACATCGTGCGCCGTAAGATACTATCGCGCTCGTTCCAGACCTCCAAGGCATTGCCGGGCATCCCAGGGTCGTTGCCGCCGCTGCCACCGCCGATATAACTGCGGTAATACCTCGAGATCTGTTCGTGCCTCAGCGCGTAGTACTTGCGCCCATTAGCGGTGGTTATATAGACCTTTTTGGGGTCGAGATAGACCTTGGGGTATTCGTAATTAGAAAGGTACATGCGAAAGACAGTGAAGCGCTGCGGGGTGTCCCCAGTGCGAAAGTACGTCGAGTTGCCAAACGTGTAGGGGTTGCGCGAGTTGGCCCCTTCGTTGGAGTACGCGCCGAACTGGCGGTTCAACTCCTCGTCGGTCATCGGCCGTAGGCTGATTTCAAGGCGCGCTTGTGTATAGGACACAGTGCCATCGTCGGCCACCGTCTTGTTAGCCCCTTGCTCGGCCTCGCTCATAGGCGTGAGATCTTCGGCGTAATAGCGATAGGAGCAGCCCGGAAAAAGCAGCCCGACCAAAAGCAGCGGCGTGAAACATCTCAGCATGGGTGACCTCCTACTCGAGACCGGCGAACACGGTGATGAACATAGCCGTTTCAGTGTGTGCCTTTTCGACCGAGGCGCGATCGATCCGCGACACGCGGAACCCAGTCTGGGTCCATAAGTTGTAGCCTAGGTATTCGGCGTTGTTGGTAAACTGCAAGGCATAAACCATCTCGTTGCGATCCGAGCGCAGCAAATGGGTTTCCAACTCCTTGCGGAACTGCTCAACGAGCAGGTACTCTAGGCCGGTCTGCAATTCGGTGCGCGACAGGATGGGTACGCGCAGGACCAAAGACCAGAGCTCGCGCAATTCCGTAGTTGCCACCCGCACCTGGGTGGCCTCGCGGCGCGAAGGACGCTGGCGCTGGAACTCGCTCTTCCAGCGCGGCTGGAACTTGATGACTCCGAGATCGAACGTGTAATCGACCTTATTGAGGATGCCAAAGAAGGAAGCCGTCTCGCGGATGTCCTGCTCCTCAATGGGCCGCTCGTCGAAATTGGATTGCTTGAATACCTCCCACTTGAAGCGATTCTTGAAGTGGATGTGGTCACTTTGGTACTGATAGCCTAAGTACAGGGTATTGGCCCAACCATCGCGTAGGGGTAGAGGATCAGCATAGGGTACGTCGTCGCCGCGTGATCCCTCGAATACAACCCACTCAATCACATCGTCGCGAATATCGTCCTGGACTTTACGGTAGTTATTGTATACTTGCACACGCCCCTTGCTGGCGTAGTCCTTGTCAAAGGTAAGCAAAGCGTAATTAGTGACGTTCTCGCGGGCGTCGGCTAGCTGTCGTTCGTCGAGGCGACCGACGGTTAGCCGCGCCTCCGGCCCCAAATGGGATCCCACGTAGATATTGTACCCGCGCCGATCCCGTTTGTACAAGTAGTCGGGCTGTTCGTCGTTTTCGAAGCGGTCAACGATGCCATTGTTGTTCATATCGACGCCGAAGAGGAACTCGGGTCGATCGGATGCATACCGCAAGAACGGCTCCTCGTAATCGGGAACTGTATTCTCGCGCCAATCATTGTCATTTTGGTTGAAGTCGTTGATGAAGTCGTTGTTCTCGTCAAAACCGGGGAAGACCCGGAGGTCCTGCGAGAAATTGGCGCGCAGCCAGTCGGGATTGCGGTCTTGATCGTCATTATCGTCGACGAATTCGTAAACGAAACGTCTTTCGTCGTCGTAGTCGATATCGGCCGCGTCGTTTAGGGTGCCGGCTAAAAAGGTGCTGGTGCTGTAGCTGGGATCAACGCTATAGACCTCGCCGAAGCTGTAGTAGGGATACGCTCGCTTATAGGCATTGATAAACCAAGCGTCGGCCGAGATATTGTGGGCTTGGTGATTGGTCACATCAATCTCGGACCGCCGCGGGTAGCGAAAGTGCTGTCGGTTCCGATCGTATTCACCCGCAAGATAAAATCCGCTGACGTCGGAAACGTCGAGGGTGACGCCGAAAATCTCATTGGCTACCGGCAACCCGTATTTGACGCGCACGAAGCCTTGGTTTGAGCCATCCTTCACATTGCCGTCAGCACGTACCGTGCGCTCGGGGATACCCTCGGAGAGCAAGACTGGCTGAAAGTTGCGGTTAGCTTGGCGGTTGGAGGTGACGTCGATCCGGTAATCGTTGGCCAAGAGCAACAGGAACTCAATGCTCTTAATCTGTTCGGGCCGGGGGCCGAAGGAATTGCGGTACTGAGGACCCTCGAGGTCGTACACTAGCACAATGATTTCGTTGCCATCGGCCGAGAGGAATCCCTCGCGGCGGAAACCACCCTGTACCGACGGGCTGAAGTCGAGGACATTGCTATCACCAATTTGGCGACGATTACTGATGCGCTCGCCATCGATGGTCGTAATGATCATCTCCTCCTGGAAGAAGGCCGTGCCGGCGATGTTATCCTCGGGTGAATCGTCGCTCAAGCGCACTTCAATACGCGTAATGTCGGCGTTGTTCTGGCCCTCGGTAAGCGTACCTTTGAAGGGGTTGCCCTGGAATGCCTGCCCCTTGGTCGAGGAGTTGAAAGCATTGACGTAGGTCGCGCCAACCTTGACAAAGTCGCCGACCTGCATGGTGCCGCGACCACCGATCAAGTTGGTGTCGTTCGAGCGGAAACGAGCAGTGCTGGCCGTCTCTAAGGTTTCGACTTGCCCAGGCGAGCTGGGACGCGACACGAGAAGAGTCGTCTCGTACTTGTCGGTGGCCAAGTCGAACTGAATACCGGCGAACGTCGGTTTGGAAAAAGTCATCGGCGTCAGCGTCGTGCGGATGCGATCGCCAATGGTCAGGGCATAGGCATATTGGCCCTTCTGGTCAGAGGCAATAACCACGCTTGCAAACCAAGAAGAGAATCTGTCCGTCTTGAACAGGCTGCTACCCGAGGTTTGTGGTGCCGCGACGCTCCAATCGTAAACGAGTTGGCCGCGGGTGATGTAATTCCCGTAGAGGTCGTAGAAATACGTGCCCTCTTGGTTGGTATTCACAAAGCGCTCATAATGTCGACGAGCGTAATTGGTATAGTCCTGTTGTCGCCACTGGTACTCGTTGAAGAGTTCCTGGGGCACGTACCACTTCTTCACCGCCGGATCCAGCGCGTCAAAGAGGACGCCAGGCCCCACAGGGTCGTAATATACTTCTCCACCGCGGCGCACACCCAAGCGCGAACCGAAGTCCTCCTGTGCTAGGAGATGCTCTACCACCACTCCCAGCATCAGCAACACAACCGCACCGATGCGGCAACTCCTAGCTGTGTTCACAAAAGCCCTCCCTCGTTTATCAAATTTCCGGTCTGAGTTGCAACGTATTCCAATCAGTAGGCAACGTGGACGAGGCGCACGAGTTGGTTATCCTTGTCGTCGGCCTCAACCTCAATCCGGCAGAGATAGATCCCCGGCGACACGACCTGTCCATCCAAATCCCGCCCGTTCCAGATGAACGTCTGATCTCCCACTTTGCCGCTCCCCGTCGCACCCTGTCCCCGGCCGACCAATCGACCACTCAGATCGTAAAATGCCACCCCCAACGGCCGCTCTTCCAATACCTTCAACAGCGCGAAATGCACCAAAAGCTCATCGTTGATCCCGTCGCCGTTGGGCGTAAAGATCGGTGTCAGCACTACGTCTTGGATCAACGAACCTAGCAAGGCCATCAGACTGACCCGCGTCGTCGAGGAGTCCACCAACTCAGTGGCGTCCTCGGCGTCGGTATCGACCCGCTGGAAGACGCCCTCATCGGAGTCTGACGCACGAACAAAGGAGGTGAACTCAATGCCCTCGCGGAAGCTCTGCGAATCGAACTGTATCTCGATGAGAGCGTGCGCCTCAGCGGGCAAGTCGGCGTTGAGCGAGAAGGGAAAGCGGACCCAGATGGAGTCCTCTGCCGTCGCTATGCGCTCCAGTACCGAGCCATCCTCGGTACGCAAGATTCCGTCATCACCCTCGGTAAAGGCGCGGTCGAAGCGCGTGGTTACCGCTGAGGTTCGCATTTGATCTGGGTTGATGAGCGAGGGTGTCTGGTTGACCTCAACCCGGCCGAGGCGGATTCCGGTCAGACGCACGGCGCGCGGAGTGACGACCAGCACCTCATTGAAGCCATCGCGCACGGTGGCATCGGTGGGGTCGGGTGCGGCAGCGCGGATAAAATAAGAAAATCGCTGAGGTTTGAGCGGATTGATATCGCGCGGCGGAGTGTAGTCGGCCGGCAAAACATCTAAGTTGGTCAGCCTCTTTGTCGTCCCCTCGTCGCTTACCAGCGCCAACTCACCAGCCAACTCCAGTGCCAGCGGCGGTGCGAGCTCAATGCGCAACTCGCGGATTCGCGCCGTCTTGAAGGGATTCTCAGAGGAGATATTGACCCGGACCTGGATGAATTTGCGCGGATTGGGTGAGGTGATCGTCGCCTCATTGACGCCGTTAGTAGGCAGATAGCTCTCGCTCCATGCGCTCCAGCCGACGAAGGCCAACTCGCCATCCTTAGCAAAGCTCGTACGCGGTGCTCGGCGCAATTTCTTGCCATCTTCGTCGATGAGTCCGTCGCCGTCATTGTCGATGAGGTCAATGGGATCTTCATCGTTGGCACCGTCACCATCGTCGTCCTTGCGCGAAGCGTGTCTCTTGTTGTCGGGCAGAGTCTGCCAGATCTCCCATGCCAACCACTCCAAGGCTATCTCGTTGTAAACACTTTCTGATACTTCCTCTCGCTCTTCGCTGCCAGCGATGCTGACGACCTGATAGTAAGTAAAATTGGTGTCCGTCTGATCGGAGGTGCGGGTCTGTACCTGCAAGCGGACATCCGGGTGAAGATCCAGCGGCTCAATCCGCTCAATAGACTCACCAGTGAGCGGATCGGTGTCGCGGATGAGGACGTCCCCCTCCCAAGCGATGCTCGGCAGGGTCTTGCGGATGAAGTTGCCGCGCGAATCGGTCAGGGAGATAGGTGGCGAGTACGCCCACACGCTCACCGGATACCCTTCGCCGTAGAGCTGGATCTCGGCCATGGTCGCCAACGCACCATAGCGGCCCGACTGATGCCCGGTGACGTCGATATCGCGGACCTGTAGGAAGCGGATCTTGCGAGGGGCAAAAGCCTCTTGGAAAATGCGCACTACTGGCGTGTGGTTGTCGATATGCTCCTCGCTAATGATGTTGTCCCATTTGATCCCCTCTTCGAGCTGGGGGAAATCGTTGCGGTCTTTCATGCTCAAGGGTTTGAGCAGCGTACCGTCGGAGACTAAGATGCCCGGCCCCAAGAAGGCACCCAAGTGGCTCTGGTTGATGCGCTTGTTGACCACCGAAAGATTATCGACCCAGAACACGGCTCCTAAATCGTACCAAGCTGTGCCCTTGACGTAAACTGGCGACCAAGTATTGGCAGTCCACTGCGAGTCGTACAACCCGTCGGTGGCCAACTCGGGAGCACCCAAGCCACCGTGTTCAAACGAGGCACCACCGCGCTTTTCGGGCTGCAGTGAGTAGTTGTCGCCCTTAGCCCAGACTCGGACCTCGGAGATGCGGGGAACCTCCTTGACATAGTAGAGGATTGGCCCGCGCTTTTCTTCGGGGAGGGTTTGGTATTTTTCGCGGGCGGTCTGGTTGGCATCGTCTTGGAGCTCGACGAGCAAACCGCCGGCTGTCTGGCGCTGATAGACAAGCGCACCACGCTGCTCCTCGGGTAGTGCTTCATAAGCAAGGTGCGCCTCTTCACCGGCCCCTAGAAAGGAATCGCGCCAGAGATCCGAATCTGTAATTTTGACGCGGACATACTGGATGAAGGCTCCACCAATATCGGGCAGACCGTCCAAGTCCCAGTCGGCCCGATCCAGCGGCGAAAGAGGGAAGGTCATCTGTACGTAGCGCCCCCCGGTCCCGGGGACCGAAACCAGAGTCACTTCACCAGTCTCAACTCCCCCACCCCCTGCACAGCGGGTCTCACCGGCAAAACCCACACTTTCGTCGCGCACACACTGAGCCAACTTGCCGGCGACGAATCCAGTCAAGACTTCTTCTACGAGTGTGAACTGGAGATTGTTGCCCAAGGGAAAAGGAAAACGCTCGCCCATTGAGGCGAAGAGTGCTAATGCCTTGACCGGTTGGCCGAGGAATCTGTCTTCGAACTGACCGGCAGGAAAGATGATCGTCAAGCTATCGGCGAAAACTAGCCTCCCTAGGTCTATTTCAAGCTCCCAATTGCTGAGTCCGTCGAGATTGAAGTCGCCGGGATCGCTCAAGCGGCTTGCAAAGCTGACCGGCGTATCCGGCTCCCAGAATGTGCTCAAGTCGTTGTCGAGAATATTGTTGGCCAAGGGGTCGTTGGATTTGGCGGTCGCGCCGCCAGTAGTTAGCGCACCGGCAGCGCGGACTAAGTCGGGATAGGTGAAGTCTCTAGCTGTGGGGCCGACATTGATATTGCGGCGGAAAAACACCGGTCGCAGCCCGTCGGTCCCAACTTGGAAGATATCCGTTTCCCTGAGCGGTACGTTCAAGCTCGTGACCAGATCGTTCTGATATATCCAATTTCCCCAGAGAGAAGCCCGATCCACGAGGATCGCATTTCCTTGGAGGCGATAGGCATCGCTGTTCTGGGCCAGACAAAAATTCGGCATAGATACTACGACGAGGGGAATTCCCCACTTTAGCAGCCGCTTCATAGCAAACCCTCTCTTTCAGTGCTTTCCTCCTAAGGCTAATACGCTACAGAAACGATGCGCGTTTGGGCATCGCCCGCATCATCGGCTTCGGCCGAAATGCGCAATACGTAGAGGCCCGGCGGTACGCTCTGTCCGCCATCAGCGCGGCCATCCCACTGTTGCGAATACCCTCCCGACGACAGATAGCGCTCAATAAGACGCAAGCGCCGACCGTTCAAATCGAATATCTCCAGACGCACCGGTTTCGGCGTCAACAGGCGCTGTACATCGAAGAGCACGGTCATCTCGTCGTTGACGCCGTCGCCATTGGGGGTAAAAGGATTGGGCGCGGCCTTAAAATTGCTCACCAGATTCTCGCTCTGGGCCGAAACATCGGCGATAACAGCTAGAGAGTTGCGATCTGAGAGCTGGTCCGTCGCTACGAAGTCCACCACATCGTTGCCCTCCACCCCCTGCGGCAGAAAGAAAGCCAGCGTATCGAGTGTACCCTCACCGTCTGCGACCGCTAGAATCCCGTTGCGGGTAAAGCGCCGTTCCACATCGGCATCCAAGGTATCGAGGAAGGCATTGGCGGAGAAGTTAGTGTGGAAATTAATAACCCGGCCTCGGAAGCGGACTTTCATCAACGCATCACGCACTTGTCCGTCCTCGGCTGGGCCAATGGTCGAAAAACCAACGACGAACTGGTTATCGGCGATGTACAATTCTTGAAATTGCCCTTCTCCAGCCTCGCCTTCGCCGAGCCCGACGCGAGAGAGAACCTGGACTTGGCCATCGCCCAGATCCACTTCCATCCCCTCAATCTCCTCAGTGTGTGCCGGCGTAAAAACCTGTAGGCGATTAAAGCCGTTGTTCTCGGGCCCTATGGAAGCTTTCAAGACCAGTACGAAAGAGGTATCGCGGCCGGCGATTACATCTACTGCCGGGGCGATCTCGCCGAGAACTTGATCGGCGATCTGGGGGGCGGAGTATTCAACGCGCATGTTGCGAATAACTGTCGCCGACTCCGGCGACTGGCTCAGGAACTCTACCTCAACTTGGATAAAGGGCCGCCCGCTCGGCGCATTGATCAGTTCGCCATTGTCGGCTGTTTGTGCACTGCTCCAGAACTCAAGATCGGGTTCGATGCGGCGCCGGACGCTGACCGGCAATCCTATATAGTCCTCACGGGTCAAGCGGATCGACTGGCGATCCTCGGGCAGGGCGGCACTGAAGACCTCGCGGGCCTCTATGTTGAATTCCGAGGAGTCCAAATGTACTGCTTGGCCTTGAGTCGAGGAACCGAGCCGTCGGTCGATGAGAACTGCCCCCTCTTTCCACTCAACTTCGCGGTCATAGTAGTTGACGCGGAATAGCACATCGGGCTCGGCAGTGAATCCTGTCCGCATGCGTACGATCGCTCTCGACTTGGTGGGATCGCCGATTTTTTCTTCATCCCAGAAGATCCTCCCCAGAGTCGCTGGGGGCAGCGGTAGCGCCTTGGAGGTATATACCGCTTCGGGCATGAAACCGTCAGCGAAAAACTCCATTTCAGCCAAATCGTAGTCCAGCGGAGTCTGAAAATCGAAGCGCGCGTAGCGCATTTCGGCGAGCGGGTCGAACACTACTGCAATAGTATCTTCCACGTTGACTGGCACACTCGCTTCGGGAACGAAGGTCGGAAACGTCTCTCCTATCTTGTCGAATCTAGGGAAGCCTAATGGCCCCGTGATCGGATCTTCAAGACTGAGGCCGGCGATCACTGTCTCGGTCCCAAGCAGACCGCGAAAGAGAGTGTAGGCGGAAACGCGCACTGGCTCTTCGAGGCTGGGATAGAGGCGAAAAAGCCGAATTGGAAAGTAGTGGCCCAAGTCAATATAGAGGATCCATTGCTGCGTGACGTCTTCCCCCAACCGATCGATGCGTTCAAAATGGGTCAATGGTTCGCCATCGAAGACGCGCCCCAAGCCCTCCTGCAACCGTATGCCGGTCAAGGCTCTTTCAAATCTACCGAGGGCCGTGAGGTTCAAGCTCTTGTTATACTTATTGCCTCCGGGCGGACGGGGGAAAGACTCAGCCACGTTGATCATGGCCTCGATCTCGGTGATGCCGGCCCGGCGCAATAATTGGATGGCTTCCAAGCTGCGCGGGAAAGGGCTCCAGCGAGGAATCAGCACCGTGCCTTCCTCGACGATTATACCATCTTCGCGTTCCGCATCGGTCAGGGACACCACATCGGTCCTAGTCACATTGAGCGAAAAGGCGAAGAGGATAGAGTCAATCGCCGCATCTACTTCGTCGGAAGTTAAGGCGAGGGAAATTTCGGGAACGGGCACTATGCGCACGGGCGCGATGGGGCCAATGCCGTTCTCATAATTTTCGAGATCTACTAGTTCAATAAAGGTATTCTCTGAGACCGACCCCTGTTTGACGTCGCCCCAAGTGGAATTGCCAGGAATGGATAACAAGCGCAACTCCGCGGCAGCGTTCACCACCCAACCCGACAAAACTAGCACAGCGACACAAATCCCTATTCTCATTCCGTTACTCCTCTCCTCGGTAGAGTTTGCGCTCTCGCCCAGGTTGGCATAGGCATTGGGAACGAGCTGTTAGGCGATACAAGCAGCTATAGCTAGAGAAAAATGATAGATAAGTGACAATATAAGTAACAATTTTAAGCGCAAAGAGAGGGAGGATGCTTCCCCCCTCTCTTTGCTTTGCACAGGTCAAACAACAGGATGTTCGATCGCCTACTCGCTCAGCGAGGCCTTGATGCGACCCCAAGAGTCTTCTTCGACCGCCGTACCGATATCGCCACCGGCACCTACCAAGCGAGCATCGACAAAGCGCTCGGCAAAGCGCCAAGTTGCGGCCTGACCAGATATGGTGTGGAAGGCGCGATCTTGGCCCGGAGCCTGATCCGTATCCGGCGTCGAAATTTGGTAACCAATGATCTTACCTTCGAAGAGAGACGACGCAACGCTGTCGTCGGGGCTATTCCAGATCAGATCGTCGAAAGGCGTACAGAAAAATTCGATGATGCTGACCGTTGGTCCGTCGCCAATGGAGACGCCACCACCATCGGCATAGGGCAGATCGTTGACCCACTCAGAGCCTGCACCAAGGTAGAAGACATGGCGACCCGAGGGGTCGTCCGCGACAGCGATGTACTGCTGCGCCGTGCGGTTGTTGTTCAGTTTCTTCTCTTCGTCGGTCCAGTCGGGGTTGGCCGAACCAGTGTAGTCGCCCCCAGTGTGGTCGCCATCGAGCATGACTTCAATCGCCTCGTAATTCCAAGGGCTGCTGCCGTCGTACTCTCTGCCGAAATACACGTTATCGATGCGCTCCATGGCGAACCAGATCGTGCCTTGGCTGGCGTTCCAACCCGACCAGATGCGATAGTCGAGGTCCGCCGGGTCGTACTGTGCACCGTCGCCCACTGTGGGATCTTGGTATAGATCAGTGGGGAGAAACTGGGGATCACCGACTACATCTTCCCAATCCTCAACGGTGCCATCGGTAAAGTCGAGGTCACCTATATCCTCATCGACCATTTCAAAGAGCAGGTAAACCTGTTCTCCAATATGCGCATTGGCACCGCTTGTCAGGCCCAGTATCAGACCCATAGCGACAAGGCCATATAGACGTTTCATAAGCTGCGACTCCTTCCAATATCCCTTATCGGGAGTGTGAGTGTGGTGGTTTAGGGGCAGCGACCTTTTCGGCTCAATCCGCGTCGTAGCACGGGCGGCCATCGCTTATTGCCTCCGTAGGTCTGTCTTCCCCTCGTAGAAAATTACGCCCACTAGCAATCGACATCCGACCTTTCCTGACTAGTCGGAACCGCTGTAGAGGGCTTTTGTTCGGCGTAATATAGAATATCCTCCACTATACCGCAAGTATTTTACATTTTACGCTGGCCTGACTCCTTGGCATACTCCCGATAAGGGATATTATCGGGAATTAAACAAGACGCACTTATTGAGAATCTTCGGCGCTGTCGTCAGCATTATCTCCGGTGTCATCTCCGGCACTGTCGTCAGTGTCGTTAGCACCGTCTTCAGCGTTGTCTTCGTCGCTGTCTTTCCGGAAGCGAATATGCTTTATGTCGTGCATACCAATCGCAAACGGACTCGAACCCACGACGCCCGTAAAGGCCCGGTTGACGCGCTCGAAATAGCTTTTGTCGGTCTCGCCCGAAAGGCGGACTAGGCTCGCCTCGACTGTGCCCATAACGGTTTTTCCCGACCAATAGGTCGCCGTTATCGGCCTAAACTCGTCGCCCGTCCCGCCATCCTCAAAGTCGATTCGCGCCACTTTGTCTAGGGGAATAAAGCGCTTGTCGCGGCCCTTAAAAAAGTCGAGCCGCTGCTTGCCGTGAAAGCGCAAATTCTCCACCTCAAAGCGCCTGCCGTTTAACGTGATGATCGTGGCCTTGAGGATCTTTTCCGCAGGAGGCTCCTCGCCGAGGGGATGGCGCAAAACAATCTCTTGCACATCGCTGGCGAGAATGAAAAACGGCCCCAACTCGGTCACTCCAGCGAAGCGACGCCCGCTACTCCCACCACCGACGGCGTCTTGGTGGGGCGAAGAAGAACCGCCTGTCACCATCAAGCCTGCTTCTTGGCTACCGTTCCGGAATACGAGCACGACGCGCTGTTCCTCGTCGCTGCGCTCCCCCTCAAAGCGCAACCGAGCTACCTTGACCAATTCCACCAGCCGACGCTGGCCTTGGACGTAGATTTCCAAATCCTGACGCCCCTGAAAGGTGAACTTATCTACTTGGTGCTGGTTTCCGTAGCGATCAATAACGGTCGCCTTGAGAGGGGAAGTAGCAGCTCCACTGGCCGATACCCATAGCGCGGCCAAGAGTACAACTCCACCCCATAGTCCTTTGCACTGCATGGTATTGCTCCGCGATAAGCCTAAGGCTGTGCGGCCCCCTCGCCCCCGCCTTCGCCCGGTTGTGCCGGCGAGGGGGGCGGTCCGATGAGAATGTTTTGGGTCTGTCCCATACTCACCTGTACAGGCCTGATGTCGTCCCTACCAGTGGAAGAATTTTCAATCCGCACCTTGTACTCGCCCACCGGCACGATAAAGTAGCGCACCTCTGTCGAGGTCATGCCCCGGCCCAGCATAGTCCGCAAATTGTAGTCAAAAATTAGGAAAGGCACCTGACTGCGGCCCTGTGCATCGGAAAAAATGACCTGAAAACGGCCGATGGGTATGGTCGCGTACATTTCCTGTCCCATCAGGACTTCGACTTCCTTCTCGACGCTGTCGTCGATATCCGTATTGACCACAACCCGATAACTGCCAGGGTCCAGATCGACGAATTGCGGCAGAGAGCGGTAGCCCGTCTCGTATCCTATGGGTGAACTCGCGGCCACGCGCGGCGATTCCGAGTGGACCTCCTCGCCGGTCTCTTCGTCGAGCACATAGTAGTTGACTTCGTTGATCCCTCCCGTCTCCAACATGAGCCGCCCCTTACCCTCGGGAATGGGCGGCAGACCATAACCGCCTCCGCTGCCTCCGGTGGTGGCACAGCCAGCCACAATAGCCGCTAAAGCACCGACCAGAAACCACTTGCGCACCTGTGTATATTCGACTTTCGACGCCATCTTTCCCTCCTTAGTGACGAGCGGTAGAAAACGGACTTAACTGCCTAAGAGCCAAGTTGAACATCATAATATATAGGCCCTCTTCCGCTGTCAACTACTCGTCGCGGCCTGCGAGAGATGCGAGGATGAAGTGCCGATCCTCTCTGGGCTGCCGGCTGACGAAGCGCATAAATTCTGCTTTGTCGTGCCATTGGCGCGGGTGCGCCGAAGGGATCGTCACGCCCCGGCTCAAAAGGTCTTGCCAAAAAGGCTCGTTTCCCACGACGAATCCGGCCGCCGCTAGGAAATAGTCTGCGCCCTCGGCCGCAAGGCTGTCGAGCCGCTCGGGCGCAAACTCGGCCGGGGTTATTTGCCAGCCCTTGCGATGGCAGTAGTAGAGCAAGGTCGGGCTTTGCGACCGGTGCGGCACTCCGGTGTTTTCGTCCTCGTCGCCAATGACCAGCATCGCATCCCGCGGCAACTTGGCGTCGAGTATCCGCCCCACCAAGTGGCAGCTCCGGTAGTAGTTGTGCCAATTGTTGGGCTGCGCGTAATACGGCCCAACCGCCCAAGCACTGTAGGCGGCGATCCCGACGATTAGGGTACATACCAAAACGACGCGCCAGTGGCACTTCCAGTTCCGCATGAACCGACACCACCCCTGCGATGCAGCATCTGCCCCGAGAATGGCTTCAAGCGTCCGCCCAGCGAGAAGAGCCCCCACCGGAGCAAAGGGTAGCTGATAGTAATGCAGTCCGCGATTGCCCTCGGGAACGACAAAGACGTAGAGCACCAGCCCCCCCATCCACACCCAGAGCGTCCACTCGCGCCGTTGGCTAGGCGCTAGGACGAGTCCCGCCAAAATTAGGACCGCACCCACAGGTGTATAGACGCTGTGCCAGAAGCGCTCCAAGAGCGTCAGGTAGAAATCAGCCGTAAAGAGCAGGCTGCGATCCCACTTGTCATAGCCGTAGCGATTCCAAATGCCAAACGTCAGGCCGGTTTCCTCAAAGAGCAGGTTGGCGTGCCAGTACCAGAACGCGGCGGGTGCCAAGGCCAGTACGAGGTAGAGCCAAAGCGCGGGCTTGAGGGCGAAGCGCCACCCCCAGCGCACCCAAGCTAAGGCGACCAGCGGAAAACCGAGATAGAGAGTAGGTATTTTGACGAGGAAACACAGGGCGGCCAAAAGGGCGGCCAGCGCGAAGTCCCATCGGCGGCCGCTGTCAATCCACCGCGCGAAAGCCCAAAGCGACCCCGCGCTCAAAAGGATCATCAGCGCCTCGGGCATAAAGGTGCGCCCGTAGTAGATGCTCATGGGGAAAAGCAGATAGAGCAAGGCGGCCAACAGCGCACCCGGCCGCCCCATACCCAATCGCAAGCCCAGCCAATAGAGCACGGCCGCCGCGGCCGTTGAGCACAGCGCCGCCACGAGTCGCCCGAGCCACTCATGGGGCCCGTCGGCTGCGGCGTAGAGCAGGGCAACGACGAAGGGGTACAGAGGGAAATTCGTCTCCACGTACCCAGCGGTGGTACCGCGCCAATCGACGCGCGGATAGAAGAGCGAATAACCCTCTTCGTAAAAATTGCGGGCCATGGCGGCCGTGTCCGTCTGGCGCCAAGCCTGCTTGTCGGTCAGGGGATCTTGCAGGTTTATAAACCGCAGGGCCAGCCCCAGGGCGAGGACGATATAGAGGTAAGAAGCGCCCGTAGCCCCCTTCGTTTGCATGTCAGATCAGTAGGGATGCCAGCTCGGCGACATATCGTCGCGGTCGTCGTTGTCGGTCAGGTTGATTGGCATCAGCGGTGGCGCGTCCATCTCGTCCAAGTCAAAGCCGGCCGTGCCGACCAAGTAAATATCGTATTCGTCGTCGCCCATTTTGCCCGCATACGCTATCCCCTTGCCATCGGGCGACCAGACGGGCTCTTGCTCGTAGGTCTCCTCGGCAATCGAGATGCGGGTCTGCCCTTGGCCATCGGCCCGCATAATCATCAGCTCTTGGCCGCCAAATTCCTCTGAGTTGTAAACCAAGTAGTCGCCTTTTGGAGAAAACGACGCGAACCAGTCGAGCTTACGCCGATTCTCGGTGAGGCGAGTCCGGTTCGACCCGTCGAGCTCAATGAGGTAGATCTCGTCGTTGTCGTCGAAGGCCGAAGAAGTAAAGGCGATGCGGCGGCCATCGGGCGAAAACGAAGGCTGGCTGCCTTGGACCAACTTCCGCGGATTGGCTCCGTCGGCGTCCATGAGCCAGACAGCCACATCGCCGTCGCGCTGGCTGACGAAGGCGATCGTCTCGCCGTCGGGCGAAAAGACGCCGCGCTGATCGCGCTCGGGATGTTCGGTTAGGCGCACGGCATTAGAGCCATCGGCATCCATGACGTAGAGGTCGATGTTGGTCATCACATCGCCGCGGGTGAAGAGGATCTTCTCGCCATCGGGCGACCAAGAGGGATGCTGCTCGGGTTCGGGAGTGGCGGTTAGCTGCTGGCGGTCGCTGCCATCGGCCTTGATGGTAAACAAGTCCCAGCTGCGGGTGTTTTTCTGGGTCGAGGCGTAGAGGATCGTGCCCTCGCGTTTGAAAGCGGCATTGCTCCCCGCGGGAATGTCGAAGATCGCCTCGTAGGTCCGCACGCCCCACAGCGGCGGCGATTCCACTTGCAAGACCTTATTCTCCATATAATCCCCCGCAGCGACATTGACTGCGTACGCACCGCGGCCCAATTCGATCTTGCTGTCCGGCTCGGGCAAGACGTAGGTTCCAGCTTTGACCAAGTGGTTGTATTTGTATTGGACGTCATTGGCGTCCAAGCGCACGAACTGGCCATCCCCGCCCCGAATTTCAATTTTAACTTGGTTCGAGCCACATCCTGCGACCGCGGCGACCAAAACCAATGTAGATAGCTTGAACATGTATTCTCCTTACTGACTGATGTTACGCACGGGTGTCTTGGGTTTGAGATGCTGTCCTGCCTAAAGGCGCGGTGAAGCACCCTGCCTTTAGGCAGATCGGCCATCAGGCCAACCCGCTGAGTACCCGCAAGCGCTCGCCGAGGTGATCCATCAGTCCGTTGATATTGGCGAAGGAAGCCGCGTAGAGCGGTTCGTCAACCCGAAAGTACACCCGCGCACCAGGCCGAGCATAGCTATCGTATTCCAAGCCAATGGGAATCAACGGTACGCGCATCCCCAACCGCTTTTCGGCCTGTACCAGATGCTCGACCACTCCCTTTTGCAGCGGCCCCAACTCGTCTTGATAGCGCATGCCTTCCGGGTGCGAGACGACCAATTCCCCGCGCTGGTACAGCCCGTCTAAATAGTCTTGCATCTGCTGGTTGGCCGCGCGGGCTCGCCGAATCTCGGCGCGGCGTTGCTCGCGGTCTGCGATCCGCCTGATGTCTTTGGGCCTCTCCACTTTGACCCCCCCCATCCACTCCAGTATCCCCCACAGACCAACCTTCATAACGTAGTTGGCATAGCGCCGAGTGATCCTGTACAGCAAAACTCCTTCGAGCAGAATGTCGCGGTACGCGCAATGCTTGGGCAAAAGCAGGGCCGGCCCCTCGCGCGGCAGATTGCGACCGCCTTCGACCGCCAAGCGGTGATAGCGCATGGCACCGGCCGCGAGCAAGCGAGCACAGCAGGCGAGGGCATCTACGCGCTTGATGGAAAAGTCTCTATGCTCAGGCTCTGCGGACATGGCCCTACCTGAACAAGTCCTTTACCTTGCCCCAAGTGCTTTCGTCCACTTCTGTGGACAAGGGTTGCAGCAGGTCTTGCCCCGGGCCGGCCAAGTACAAATCGCCTTCGGGATCTATGGCCGCGAAATAATCCCCGTCGGCGTCCAGCCGCGCTTTGATGTACGCGGGCACCTCCGGGGACTGCGCGGCCATAGCGGCAGACCACAGGGCCAAGCCCTCAACCGCCAGCACTTGTCCGTCGCGGGCAATAGCGACAAACCGCTGCTCGGCATCCTGTGCGCCCAACTGCCGCCATAGCTGTACGACCCGCTGGCGCTGCGCGGCCCTATCGTGCGAGAAGAGGTAAAATACGCGACTGTCTTCCGGCAGGGCCTTAATCTCGCCGCTGCTAATTCCACTCGCTGCGACCAGCAGCAGGACCAAGCCCGTCGTCCATTTCGTCCGTAGTGCGTTCATATCGACCTTATTCGGCGCGAATTCCATAGTCCTTTTGCACGGCGTCTTCCCCTTGGAGAATCCTCACCAGCGACAGGTGTTGGCTGAGCACCTGTTCGACTTGCACGACGCCGACCCGGCGCGGCAGGGACGTTCCCAACACCTCGCCGGTATCCGGGTCTTGCAGTTCCCGCCCCTTGTCCCACACGCCGTACTTGTTGCCTTTCTGCACTGAATCGGCTAATCCCACATTAATATAGGCACTCAACCGCACTCGCACAGATTGGCCGTTCTGCACGGTATCAGCCACCACCTCTATGATTTTCGGCTCGGAGACCTTGAGCGCGGCCGGGGGTTGGATGAGGCTGTCTAGCCCGGCGGCCAAGTGCGCCAGACATCGGCTCACCGACTTGCCCAGCAAGGTCTGGTGAAACTCCTCACTGCCCCACTCCATCTGCCCCAAGAGAAAGTACTCCTTTTCCAGCGGCACGTAGGCCGCCGGGTTGGTGATCCCATAGCGCTTGCTGTCCTCAGCTACTTCCCGCACCACCTCGCCGGCGGCTTCCCCGTCGATGACCTTATAGGGATGTAGCTGCACCGTGGTCAAGCCCTGATAGCTGCGATAACCGCCGATGGGCACGGTGGCGCGAAAGCGCCTCATGCTCATCTCGTCGATCTGCCCCAAGACGACGTAGTCAGCGTCCAGCTCGCGGCCAATGCTCAAGGCGCGCTCGACATTGAGCTTGCCTTGCAATTCCTTCTTTTTTAATCGCACGAGCGCCGAATCAATGGACACAGTGCTAAAAAAGGCACTGCTGCGCAGCGAATCGGCCAAGCCGCGGGGCATGGCCGAGTAGATGTCCCACTCGCCCTTGTATTTCGACTTGTCGCGAAAGGGCATAAAGAGCAGGCGCTGCTTCAACCCTTCCGAAAAGGTGCTGTCGCTGACCACCGGCCCCTTTGGGGCCTCTTCCTCTTCTTCTTGATCGCCCAACCCCATAATCGGCACCACAGCCGCCCCTCCGTCTGCCCCCCAGTACAGCGCGGCCAGCAAAGCGAGTCCCCCCCGCAAAAACCATCTGTGTCTATCGGACATCAGTGCCCTCCTTTGGTTTGCGTGAGTACGTAAGGCCCTTGGGGCACGACCGCTATGCGCGCCCCGGCACCGTGCCGCGCCAGCGCCGCGGCTAGCCCTTGCTCCACAGAGGAAATGACCTCGACCCACACCTCGTCGCGGTACTGAGGATCAATGCCCTCCGAGTAGAACATGACCTCGGCCTTGTCGAGTACCTTGCACAACTCTTGCAACTGCCATTGGTCGATGGCGAAGAAATCGGGATCCGCGAGGCGGGCCGCGAATTCGGCCGCAGCGGATGAGCCGAGCAGCATCTCGGCAAATTCCGCGCTGCCCAAGCCCTCGGCGCAGCGAGCGGCAATGAGGATCGTCCCGCCCTCTTTGACGATGGGCAACACCGCCGTCAGGCCCTTGACAGCTTGGTAAAACGTCAAGTCCAGCGGCCAGCCGGCGCTGCTGGTGACCGCGATGTCGAACGGCTCGTCGACCAAGACGCCGTTCTGCCGCTCGACGAAGCGGGCCCCTTCGGCATGGGCCTTCTCTAGGTCGCCACAGAACAGGCCGGTAATTTGCCGCCGGTCGTTCATAGCCACATTGAACGTAAAATCAACGCCAGCGCGCTGCGCCACTTCGAGGGCTTGGCGGTGGAAAGGGTTGCCTTCAATGGAGCCTTCGCACGCCCGAGGGTGGCCCAACAGCTCGGGGCCGTGCAGGATGCGCATCGTCTCAATGCCCATCAATCCCGGGCAAATGGCCTTGCGGCCACCCGAGTACCCGGCCATCAAGTGCGGCTCGATCAGGGAGGTGGCGATTTTTAGGTCGGCCTCCACGTAGAGCGCGGCGATCCATATTGGGGCACCGCCCGAGGTTTCCCCCAGATACGCGAGGGTCTCGCGGCGGCGGGCGGCGTGGTTGACGATGCGATAGTTGCCGGCGATATCGGCCCCGACGAGCTGCACCAATTCCCCGCCTTCGTTGGGCCGGTGCAGGCCGGTGCCGACCAACAAGGTAATATCCTCGCGGGCGATGCCTTCCTCTTCAAGGATCCGCAGCATCGGCGGCAAAAGGACGGCGTTGGGCACCGGGCGGGTAATATCGGCAATAACCACGCAGGCATTTTTGCGCCCCCGCGCCAGCCGCCGCAAGGCCGGAGTCCCTATCGGATGGGCCAATGCACACGCGATCCGCTCCTCGATCCGGTCGAGCCCTTCACTCGGAGCCATCTGCAATACCTCGGCCGAGTCCGGCACTTCGATTTCGAGGCCGTCGCGGCCATAGTCGAGCTTTACTTTCATTTATATATGCCTAGGCCAATTTGTCCTCGAGATACGCGCGAAACGCCGCGCCGAACTCCCGGTCGGCCAAGGCGAAATCCGCAAAGGCCCGGTAGTACGTAAGCGGCGTTCCTATGTCGTAGCGCGCCTCATCGCTTGCAAGGCGCGTACAGCGGACCTCGGCCCCGCGCTGGATCAGGACGCGGATGGCATCGGTCAACCACAACTCGCCGCCAACTCCAGGCTCAATCTCGTCAATAGCGGCGAAAATCTCCGGCGAAAAAATATAGCGGGCCGCAACCGCCAGACAACTCGGCGCAGCTTCCACCGGCGGTTTTTCAACAATATCGGCGATGGCAAAGTCGTCGTCGGCCTCGCCTTGCGGTATGACGACCCCGTACTTGTAGGTCTCCTCGCGCGGCACTTCCCATACGCCAATGGTGGCGGCCGCACCCCGTTGGACGTGCGACTGCATCATCCGGCCGACCACGCCCGGCACCCGCGGCGAGGCGATGATCGTGTCGCCGAACCCCACCACGAATGGCTCGTCGCCCACGAATTCCCGCGCTTGGCGCACGGCATCGGCATTGCCGGCCGGCCGGCGCTGCCGCACATAGTAGAATTCAACGCCCTCGGCCGCGTAGTCAACCTCCCCGATCGCGCTGGCACCCAAGTGCGCCGCGAGCTCGGGATCGTCGTCGAAGTGATCCTCAATCGAGCGCTTCTTGCGGCCCGTTACAAAGAGAAACTTGTCCAACCCCTGCTCGATCATCTCCTCAACCACGTACTGCACGACCGGCTTGCAACCAACGGGCAGCATCTCCTTAGGTTGGGACTTGGTCGCCGGCAGCAGGCGAGTACCCAAACCCGCGACGGGGAATACGGCTTTGCGAATCGGCACGATTTCTTTTTAATTTAAGTTTAAGAGAATCAAGGACATAACTAAAAATAGCACCTAGTGAAAATAGGGTGCAAGAGGTGCTAAATCAAGCCCGGCCTACCCATGTTTGACTTGGCCCCAACTCGCCTGCGCACCCTCGTGGAAGCGTTTCCCGCGCTACGCATCGGCGTAGTCGGCGACTTTTTCCTCGACTCCTATCTCGAATGCGACCCATCCCTCCACGAAAAGTCGCTGGAGACCGGCAAGACCTGCTATCAGGTGATCGGCTACCGCCGCCAACCCGGGGCTGCCGGCAATGTGGCCGCCAACTTGCGCACCCTCGGCGTGGGTGCGGTCGAGGCCGTGGGCTATTGCGGCGACGACGGCGAAGGCTACGAACTGCGGCGGGCCATGCGCCGACTGGGCCTAGACTTGACGGGCTTTTTCACCGCTCCGGGCCGCCTGACCCCGACCTATGACAAGCCCTGCTACGTCGCTAGCAGCCAGCGCGGCCGACCCGTACTCGAGGAACTAGAGCGGCTCGATGTCAAAAACCGCCGCCCGACCCCTGCCAGCCTCCAACGCGCGCTCATCGCCCACGTCCGCCAGCGTCTAAGCCACTGGGACGGACTCGTACTCAGCGACCAAGTCGCCGAAGCCAATTGCGGCGTCCTCACCACGCGCGTGCGCCGCGCCATCGCCGCTGCACTCGGCCCCCAGCCAGAGCTTGTAGCCCTCGCCGATTCGCGCATGCGCATCGGGCTCTTCAAGCGCACCATCCTCAAGCCCAACCAGCGCGAGGCTTGGGCCGCGCTCGGCGGCCACGGGCACTTGTCGCTCGAGGCCGCACACCACCACGCCCACGTGCTCAGCAACCAGACCGGTCGCCCGGTATTTCTAACGCTTGGCAAGAGGGGAATACTCGTAGCCGACGGCAACGCAGTCGAGCGCGTACCGGCCGTGTGCCTCACCGCACCCGTCGACCCGGTCGGTGCCGGGGACACTTGTGCGGCCGCCCTCTGCGCGGCCCTATCGGCAGGTGCCGGGCTGACGGAAGCGGCGACCGTAGCCTGCTTGGCTGCGTCCATTACCGCTCAGCAGGTCGGCACGACCGGCACGGCTTCGCCCACCGATCTGAGCCGCCGCTTGCATCAGTTGCGGCGCAGCTAGGATGCGTAGGTCTGTTCGACGACTGTGCGATACCGCTCGACGATCGCCTTGGGCACGACCTTCTTCAGGCCCTTGGTCAAGGTCCCGGCGTCCTCGCTCAGCGGCTCGGGCAAGAGCGCGACGCGCTGCGGCCGCTGGTAGCTCGGCAAGCCGGCGGCTGTGGCCTCGGCGAGAAGCCCGGCGCGGATTTGCTCGCCCAAGCTCGGATGCGTGCGCAGAGCGGCCTCGTCCTCTATCGGCAACCCGTCAATGCCGCTCTTTTTCGCCTCTTCCACATCCACCGTCACCAACGGCAGAGGGTAGTCGCGCTGCTGGTCGCCGTACACGATCACGTGCTCAACTAAGGGCACCCGGGCGAAAATCCGCTCCAAGGCTTCGGGATTGACGAACTCGCCGTTGCGCAGCTTGAACTGCCGGCCAACCCGCCCGTGGAACGTGAGAAAGCCCTCGTCGTCCATGCTGAACAAGTCGCCGGTCCGATACCAGATCTGGCCGCCCTCCTCCACCAGCACCTGCTCGGTCTGCGCGGGGTCGCGTAAATACCCGCGCATGACGTTGGGGCCGCTGGTCCACAGCTCCCCGACCTGGTCGCGGCTGGGCCGGCACTCGGCCTGCGCTGGATCGTTGTACCCAATTTCCGACCCGTCTTCGGCCACGATCTTCACCGCTTGCAACGGCCTCCCCACCGTGCCGCTCTTGCGCCCGCCGAGATGGTTGGCGGCAATCAGGGGTGCACACTCGGTCGTGCCGTAGCCTTCGTACGTAGTGATGTCGAGCACTTCGTGAAAAAAGTCCAAGGCCTGGGGATCGGCCTTGGCCGAGCCCACGATCAAAAGCTCTAGATGAGGCCCGACCCGCGTGGCGAGCTGAGCGCGGATTTTGCCGATGATGGAACGGCCTAGGGCGGCCAAAAAGAGCTTGTCGCCCAGCCCAGCTTGGCCGCGCACCAACCGCTCCTTGGCCGCAACTGAGCGCTGGATCAAGCCCCCCTTGACGCCGCCGCCGTCGATTTCCTTGCGCACATTGCCGTACACTTTGTCGAGGATCAGCGGCACGGTGAGAAAGCCCTCCGGCTCGGAGAGGCGGATATCGCTGAGGACGCGGTCGGGCGAGCGCGCCAAGTCCAAAATCCACCCCTTGGCCAAGGGATAGTAGATGTTGAGAATTCCCATAGAGTGGTAGTCGGGCGCGGACTTGAACATGCGGAGAGGATGGCGCGTGCTAATCACGTCCCAAACCTCTTCGACGTTGGCGACGATGTTGGCGTGGGTCTGGATCACGCCCTTGGGCAGGCCGGACGAACCCGAGGTATAGAGAATTTTCGCTTCGTCTTCCGGCAGCAGTTCGACCTCGGGGACGGCCGCGCTGCTCTCGGCCAACTCGTCCCACGAGATCGCGTCCTCGGCTTGGCCCTCGGTCAACGCGATTTGCGGCGTCTTGTCGAGCCGCTGCCGAATCGCACCCAACCGCTCGTAGCCCTTGCGATCCACCACCAGCAATTCGACCGCAGAGTGCGCGATGCTGTGGGCGAGCACCTCGTCCGGCGACTGGATGCACAGCGGCACTGCACTGACCCCGATGCAGTCGGTCGCCAAAAAAATCAAGAGCGGCTCGCTGCCGCCATCGGTGAGGATGCCCACGCGCTGGCCCTTGGCCAAGCCCTGCGCCGCAAGGCCCGCCGCAAGCCGATCGCGGCGGCTTTTGAGCGCGGCGTAGGTCACGGGCTGGTAGGTCCATGCGCGGCTGCCCTCTACGGGTTCGAGCACGCGAATGGCCGTCTGTTCGGCATACGTTGCGAAGCTATGGTTGAGTAGGTCCTTCAGGGTTTTTCCCATCGCAAGCCTCTTTCCGGTGATTTGTATCGTCGTGGTTTGCGGCGCGCAAAAAGGGCCGCCCCAGCCATTGCACCCGCGGCCCGGCGACCGCATCTTTCCTATGTGAACTTTTCCTGCAAATGCGCCCTAGTCTCGCTGCTGTTAGCCGGCCCGGTCGCCTCCTCGGCCCAGCCCTCGGTGGCCATGTTCGGCTACTCGCTCAGCATGGGCAGCGTCACCGTTGGCCAAGAGCAACTGTATCGCCTCAGCCTCCGGCCCGACTTCCCCATGGGCCGCTTGGGCATTGGCCTCGACCTAGAGCTTTTTGTCGAGCGCAATGGCGACCTCGGGTCCCGCGGCTGGGAGGCTGGCTCGTCAACTCAAACCTTCGACTCGATCTTGCGCAAGATCTACTACGTGCGCTATGGCCGTCCCAACGACGCGGTGTACGTCAAAATCGGCGCACTCGACGACGTGACGCTGGGGTACGGCCTCATCATGGACAACTACCGCAACACCCTGCACTATCCAGGCATCAAGAAAACCGGACTCCAGTTCCGCATCGCCAATCTCGCCGGCACTAATATCGGACTCGAAGGAGCGATCAACAACCTGCAAGACTTCCAAGAGGGCGGTGCGCTCATCGGCCTGCGGGCCTTTGGCCGCGCCGCCAACATCGAGTTGGGCGCGACCTTTGTGGCCGATCTCGACCAGTACAGCGGCCTGCGCGACAGCGATTTCGACGGCGTGCCCGACCCTATTGACGCCTTCCCGCACGACGGCAACTTCGCCCTCGACAACGACGCCGACGGCGTACCCGACCACCTCGACAGCGACGACGACAACGACGGCATCATCGACGCCGACGCCGGCAGCGGCCTCTCGGCCGACATCGCCTCCGCCTTGTTGGGGCTCAACGCCAATTACGGCGACGCCTTCCCAATAGACCAAGACGTGGACCGCCGCAAGCCCTTCAACAGAAACCGCGTTGGCCGCGACTTCTTTTCGATCTTGGGCGTAGATGTGGGCTATCCGCTCATCCACGACTTAGGCCTACAGCTCAAGCTCTACGGCCAATTCGCCCTGCTGCTCGACGACCGCGACAACCTCTCCAGCTTGGAGGCGCAACAGCAGGGCGTTTTCCCCGGCAATCGCCAAGCGACCGGGTTTGGGGTCGCCGCCCCGAGCCTAGGGCTGGCTTTAGGCCCGCTCAACGGCCAACTGGAGTTCCGCCACTTCCGCCGCGATTTTGACTCGCGTTACTTCGACGAGCTGTACGAACTCAACCGCGCTCACCTCGACCTCGCCACCGGACAGGCCCAGTCCAAGGACGCACGGCTAGGCCACAGCAACGATCTCTCCGGCTTCTTCGGGCACTTGGGCACTGAACTCGGCTCGTACGCGCATGCCTCGGCCTCCTATCAGTACCTGACGGGCACCAGCGACCCCAAACAGCAGCTCATCGCCAGTGCATCCCTATCGCGCAAACTGCTCAAATACTTCCCCCGCCTCAAGCGCGCGTACGCTTATTTCCACAAGAACAACATCGGTCGGCACCTCAACGAGGACGGCACCGGCCAAGACAGCTTCTTCGAGCCAACCGAGGACACGTTCTATGGATTTGACATCGGCCTGAACGCAAAAGAAGGCGCGTCGGTGCGTTGGGATACCCGCTTCGTCTTTGAGCGTGCGGCCGATGGACGCCTGCAACGACTCAAAATTATGACCCTCGAAACCGTATTCGACTTTTGACGTGAAAATCACCCGCGTATCCGCCCATTACCTGCGCCTGCCCAACGTCACCGCCCACTGCGACGGCACGCAGGACACCTGTCTGATTCAAATAGAAACCGACGCCGGCATCACCGGCTGGGGCGAAGTTGATTCGGCCCCCACCGTGGTCAAGGCCGTCGTCGAGGCGCCGCTCTCCCACCAGATTAGCAACGGCCTCGCCAATGCGCTAGAGGGCCTAGACCCGCTGGCCATCGACGTATGCGGGGATCGCATGCTCGACGCGGCCAATTACTACGGCCGCGTCGGCGTGGGCACACACGCCATGGCTGGCGTCAACCTCGCGCTGTGGGACATTGCGGGCAAGGCGCGCGGCTGCCCGGCCTACGAGCTGCTCGGCGGCCCCTATCAAAGCAAATTCCGCGCGTATTGCTCCGTCCTCTTCGGCGACACGCCGCAAGAGACCAGCGAGCTGGCCCGCCGCTTTGCCGACGAGGGGTTCACGGCCATCAAGTTCGGCTGGGGGCCGATGGGGCAGAGCGAGGCCAACGATATCGCCTTGGTGCGCGAAGCGAGGAAGGGGGCCGGGCCGGAAGTGGACATCTTGGTGGATGCTGGGCAGGTGTGGGACTGGAAAACCGGCCTCAAGCGCGCCGAGCAGTTTGCCGAGTACGGCGTATTCTGGCTCGAAGAACCTTTGCACCCCGAGGATGTTGCAGGCTATGCGCATCTCTGCGAGCGCAGCCCGGTGCCCATCGCCACGGGCGAGGCCGAGTCGCGCTATCGGGATTTTGAGCGGCTGCTCGTCGAGGGCCGCATCGACTGGGTTCAGCCGGACCCGGGCCGCTGCGGGCTTTCGACCATGGTCGCGGTTGGCCGCCTCGCGCACCGCCTACACCGCAAAGTAGTAAACCACTCGTTCAAAAGCGGCATCACCATCGCGGCCTCCCTGCACGGGCTAGCGGCGGTCCCCCACGGCGAGGTCTTTGAATACTGCATGGCCGACTCGCCCTTGCGCCATGACTTGACGCACGAAAAATTCGCGGTCGTCGATGGGTACGTTCACGTGCCGGAGGGGCCGGGGTTGGGCGTGACCATCAATGAAGAGATCGTAGAAAAGTACCTAGTGAGCTAACGGACGTTGCGCATCGCCCTGTCTGTGCGCGAGGCACTGGCCGCTCTTCGCGCCCTCGGGTTTATTTTACTTTATTTTTCGTCGATAGAAAGTTCGCACCCCGCACATCGAGCGACAAGAGAGGAGGGTTGCCATGCTCAGCCCCAACCCGGCCGTCAAGTTCACCTATGAGGACTACCAGCACACCCCAGAGGACCAGCACTACGAGTTATTGGACGGAGAGTTGATTATGGCCCCCGCGCCCAACCTAGGACACCAGCGAATTGACACCAAATTGGGATGGCGACTGGCTCAATTTGTGGAGGAGCGGGATTTGGGCGAAGTCTTTTTCGCGCCCTGCGACGTGGTGCTGTCGAACGCAGATGTGGTGCAGCCGGATCTGCTGTTCGTCTCCCACCAGCGAGCGCACCTATTGCTCGGCGGCGCGAATGTCCTCGGCGCACCGGATTTGGTCGTCGAGATCCTGTCGCCTTCCACGGCCGGGCGGGACCGGACGCTCAAACGCACCCTGTACGCCAAGCACGGGGTGCAGGAGTACTGGCTGGTCGATCCAGACGCCCGGACGGTGACGGTGCTGCGGCTGGATGCAGGTGCCTTTGAGGTGGCGGCCCTGTACGGCGAGGGGCAGACGATGACCTCGCCTACACTCGCCGGCTTCACCGCTGACCTGAACGAAATTTTCGGCCCCCGCGCCCAACCCAAGGCACCAGCGAATTGACGCCAAACCTACCTGCCCGGCCGCCGCGAGACCTATGTCCACAGGCGTAAAGCGGATATTAACCCAATAAGACCGTAGGGCGTCCCGCCAAAAACGCCCACTCAGGTCAGGGGTCGTGTACTTAGATAAAAATGTCTTTTACCGCTCTTGCGCCTTGCCTCAGGATAAAAATTGCCCCAGATGCCGGCGGCTCGTACTTTACAGATTGTAAATTCAATTTCCAATCTGTAAGGATCGCACCGTGATTCCTCGGCAAGCCGCCACTTTAGCCGCCAATTTGGCGCGGGCGTTCAAAGTGCTGGCCATCATCGGCCCCCGTCAGTCGGGCAAGACGACGCTAGCCCGCAGTCTGTTCGGCGACAAACCCTACGTCAACCTCGAAGAGCCGGATCAACGCACCTACGCCCGCGAAGAGCCGCGCCGCTTTCTGGCCCAGTACCCCGACGGGGCCATCCTCGACGAAGCTCAGCACTGCCCCGACCTGTTCTCCTATCTGCAAGGGCTCGTCGATGCCCAGCCAAGGCCCGGCCAGTTCATTCTCACTGGATCGCAGCACTTAGGTTTGGTCGAGCGCATCACCCAGTCGCTGGCCGGTCGGGTCGGCTTTGTCCGGCTGCTGCCTTTTTCCTTGGACGAATTGACCAGCGGCGGCGTACGTCCCTCCTCCTTGGAAGAGGTCCTCTACATCGGCGGCTATCCCCCGGTGTACGACCAGCCCGTGACGCCTGAGTGGTGGTACAATGCCTACATTACGACCTACGTAGAGCGCGATGTGCGGCAGTTGATCAATGTGCGCGACTTGATCGTTTTTCAGCGCTTTGTGGCCCTGTGCGCCGGGCATATCGGCCAACTGCTCAACACCACCCGCATGGGCGCGGATTTGGGCATAACCCACAATACGGTGCGGACTTGGCTGGACCTCCTCGAAGCTAGTTTCGTCCTCTTTCGGCTGCGGCCCCACTACCGCAACTTTCGCAAACGACTCATAAAGACGCCCAAACTCTACTTCTACGACACCGGCCTAGCCGCCCGCCTGCTCGGCCTTGAAGCCCCGCAGCAACTGGCCACTCACCCCATGCGGGGGCCTCTGTTTGAAAACTGGGTTGTGGCCGACCTACTCAAGCAGCGCGGCAACCGCGGCAAGGCCGACAACTTCTTCTTCTGGCGCAACCACACCGGCTTGGAAGTCGATCTGTTGGCCGACCAAGGCCAAACCCTCTTGCCGGTGGAAATTAAAGCCGGCAGCACAGTGGCGGCGGATTGGTTTAGACCGCTGGCTCGCTGGAGCACCCTAGCCGGTGCGGTCGGGCGGTCTCCTTGGCTGGTGTACGGGGGCGATCAGCGGCAGCAGCGTCGGGGGGTCGATATCGTGCCGTGGGCCGGTATTGGCGAATTGGGAGCGGTGATTTGAACAGCCGCTGGCCCTCTGGACGGACGGGCCGACACACAACAGGAGATTGTTTATGCTCATCATCGACGGCCACCTCGACTTGGCCTTCAACGCCCTGCACCACCGCCGCGACCTCACCCAAGACGTCCGCGTCCTGCGCGAGCGCGAGGACCCCAAACCTGTAGGCCCTTCGCACCCCGACTCACTGCGCGACAGAAAGCGCCCCGAAAGCACCGCCCGCGGCACCGCCACCGTATCCTTGCCGCAGATGCGCCAAGGCTGCGTCGGGATCGCGCTCTCGACCATTATGAGCCGGGTGCAGATGCCCACCGGCATCCTCGACGACGGCATGAGAACCCAAGAAGCAGCCCACGCCATCGGCCAATCGCATCTCCACTATTACAAGGCATTAGAACGCGAAGGCGAGGTCCGCTTCATCCGCGACCCAAGTGACCTCAACGCGGCCATTGCCGCTTGGCAACATCCCGACCCAACGACCCCAATCGGCCTAATTCTGAGCATGGAAAGCGCCGACCCCATCTTAGGCCCAGAGCAAGTAAGGTGGTGGTGGGAGCAGGGCCTGCGCTCGGTGGGTCTGACGCATTTTGGCGCCAATACTTGGGGTCATGGCACCGGCACCCGCGGCGGGTTGTACGCCGACGCCTATCCCCTGCTCGACGCGCTCGCCGCAACGAACATCGCCCTCGACCTGACCCACGCCTCAGACTTGGTATTTTGGCAGCTTTTGGACTACTGGTCGGGGCCGGTCCACGCCAGCCACTGCAACTGCCGCGCCCTCGTCCCCGGCCAGCGCCACCTCAGCGACGAGATGGTCCGAGCCATTGCTGAGCGCGGCGGCGTCATCGGCGCGGTTTTCGCCGAATTCATGCTCAATCCCGCGATCGACTTCGACGACCCGGCCACCTATCCGCAGACCGCCCGCCGCCCCATGTCGGCTGTCGTCGATCACCTCGACCACATCTGCCAACTCGTCGGTAACTGCGACCACGTCGCCATCGGCTCCGATCTCGACGGCGGCTTTGGGCGCGAAATGGCCCCCATCGACTACGACACCATTGCCGACCTACAGCGCTTCCTCGACATTCTCGACCGGCGGGGCTACTCGACCAACGACATGGCGGCCATAGCCCACGGCAACCTCGCGCGCTTCTTCCGCCAAGCCTGGAGCGACAGCCATCCCGAATGACTTGAACAATTCAAGAGCGGCTATTTTGCTCCTCACCTTGCAAATAACTAGGATCGCCATACTATGACCGACGCACACCCCTTGATCCTCGATAGCCACCTCGATCTAGCTTTTTCCGCCCTGCAAATCAACCGCGACCTGACGCAAAAGGCGGCCACCGTGCGCGTCCACGACTCGGTGCAGACCATGGAAGGGTTCGGCTCCTGCACGGTGACCTTCCCCGAGCTGCGCCGCGGCAAGGTCGGCCTGTTCTGCGGCACGGTGATGTCGCGCCTAGACCAAGGCGACCGGTGGACCCGCACCGGCATGTACTGCCAGAGCCAGTGCTACGGCGTCGGCCGCGGACATTTGGCGTACTACCAAGCACTCGAACGCGCGGGCCTGCTCCGCTTCGTCAAAAGCATCGCCGATCTAGACGAAACCATCGCCGCCTGGCAAAACCCCGGCCCGACGACCCCCTTCGGCCTGATTCTCGCGATGGAGAGTGCCGACCCCATTTTAGGCCCGGACCAAGTGCCCGAGTGGCGCGAACTCGGCTTGCGCCTAGTGTCGATCTCGCATTACGGAACCAGCACCTACGCGCACGGCACCGGCACCGAAGGCGGGCTGTTGCCGCCGGCCAAACCCCTGCTCGACGCGCTCAAAGCGGCCGGCATCATCATCGACTTGACCCACTTGACCGACCAAGCCCACTGGGAGCTTTTGGACGCGTACGACGGCCCGGTCTGCGCTTCGCACCACAATTGCCGCGCCCTCACCCCCGGCCAGCGCCAGCTCACCGACGCAATGATCCGCTCCATCGCCGAGCGCGATGGGGTCATCGGCACGGCCTTCGACGCTTGGATGCTCGACCCGGGCTGGCAGCGCAAAGTCCCCGCCTTTGCACAACTGACCAACGCCACCTTGGAAACCGTCGCCAACCACATCGACCACATCAGCCAGCTTTTGGGCACTGTGCGCCACTGCGGCATTGGCACTGATCTCGACGGCGGCTTCGGCACCGAGCAAGCCCCGCGCAACCTCAACACCATCGCCGATCTGCAAAAACTCCAGCCCATCTTCGCACACCGCGGCTACTCGCCAGCAGACATCGCCGGGATTTTTTCGGGCAACTGGATCCGGCTCTTCAAGGACGTGTGGGGCCGCTCTTAAAATCGGCGGATGCGTTGCCGCCATGCGACTGCCTCTGACGTTCTCTCCTTTTTCGTTACAAATCGTTCAAAGTCGTCTCTTTCTCTTGTCATTATCGCCATTCTTGCCTATACTTTGCTTAGGTTAATTACATAATAATTTCCAAACCACTTATTCTAGGAGGAAATCGACATGGCGAGAGGAGCCGACAAGGTAATCGAAGCACTCGACCGCTTTGGCGTCGAGTACGTCTTCGGCCATCCGGGCGGCGCGGCCATGCCCATCTTTGACGCGCTGCTCAACTCCGAGCAGATCCGCTTCGTCCTCACCCGGCACGAGCAAGGCGCGACCCACATGGCCGACGGGTATGCCCGCGCCACCGGCAAGCCCGGCGTCGTCCTCGTAACCTCCGGCCCGGGCGCAACCAACACCATCACCGGCCTGCTAACCGCGCTGATGGATTCCTCGCCCGTCATCGCCCTCACCGGCCAAACCGTCACCTCCATGCTCGGCAAGGACGCCTTTCAGGAGGCCGATGTCTTCGGCATCTCCATGCCCGTCGTCAAGCACTCCTATCTGGTGAGAGACCCCAACGACATCCCCCGCGTGATGACCGAGGCATTCCACATCGCCACCACTGGCCGGCCGGGGCCGGTGCTCGTCGATTTGCCCAAGGACGTCACCCAAGGCGACCCCTTCCCCGAATGCACGGCCGACTTTCCCGAGAAGGTTTATTTGCCTGGTTACACTTGGCAGACCAAGCCCGCGCCCGAGCTGCTCGAAGCCACCGCCGCCCTCCTGCGCCGGAGCAAGCGTCCCTTGCTCTACTTGGGCGGCGGCTGCATTGCCTCGGGTGCCCACGAAGCCGCTAGAGCTTTTGCCGAAAAGACGCGGATGCCAGTGACCAACACCCTGCTCGGCAAGGGAGCGTTCCCCGAGCAGCACGCGCTCTCGGTGGGTATGCTCGGCATGCACGGCACGGCCTATGCCAACAAGGCCGTCGTCGGCTGCGATCTGATTATGTCGGTGGGCGGGCGCTGGGACGACCGGATCACGGGCAAGCTGGCAGAATTTTGTCCAGACGCAAAAAAGATCCACATCGACATCGACCCAGCCGAATACGGCAAAGTGGTCGTGCCCGACGTTTTTATCGAGGGCGATGCGCGCCAAGTGCTCGAAGAGCTAATCAACTACCTCGAGCCGCTCAACACGGCAGCTTGGCTGGCCCAAATCGACGAGTGGAAGGAGAAATACCCGCTCAAATACGGCAAGCGCGGCGGCCTCAAGATGCAGGCCGTCATCGACCGCCTGTACGAACTGACCGCTGGCCGCGCCGTGGTGACCACGGACGTCGGCCAGCACCAGATGTGGGCGGCCCAGTTCTACAAGACGGCACACCACCGCCAGTGGCTTTCCTCCGGCGGCGCTGGCACCATGGGCTTTGGCTTCCCCGCGGCCATCGGCGCCCAATTCGGCCGTCCCGAAGAGACCGTGGTCGCCATCTGCGGCGACGGCGGCTTCCAGATGACCCTGTGCGAGCTGGCCACGGCCGTCATCCATCGGCTGCCGATTAAAATTCTAGTCCTCGACAACAAGTACCTCGGCATGGTCCGCCAGTGGCAGAACCTCTTTTTTGACAATCGCCTCTCCGGCGTCGATCTGGAGGGCAACCCCGACTTCTCCAAGCTCGCCGAAGCCTACGGGGCCAAGGGCTTCCGCATCAAGCGCACCGCCGACATCGACAAAGTCCTCAAGCAGGCCCTCGCCTGCGACGACGGCCCTTGCGTCATCCACGCCGAATGCGAGAAAGAAGACAACGTCTTTCCCATGATCCCGGCCGGAGCCGCGCTCACCGACATGCTGATCGAGGCCCCCAAGCAGAAACTGGCTCAACCCAAAGGGAGCACCTGATGCCGACGACCATCATCGACTTTGCCGCCGAGGAGCTCAATGCCCGCCAAGAGGCCGTTGACGCGCCTCAGCTCCGGCCGACAGCACCCCAACACAAGACCACCATCGGCCTGTTGGTCAACGACCGCCCCGGCGTCTTGGTGAGGATCGCCCAGTGCTTTGCGCGCCGCGGCTACAACATCGAGAACCTCGTCGTTTCGCCGGCCCACATCCCCCAGTGCTCGCGCATGACCATCACCAGCATCGGGCCGGCCATTGAGCTGCACCAGATCATCCTTCAGCTCAACAAGCTAGTCGACGTCATCCACGCCAAAGACCACTCGGCCGACGAGGCCATCACCCGCGAGTTGGCCCTCTTCAAGGTCGGCTGCTCGGTCGCCGAGCGCACCGAGGTCTTGCAGATCGCCGAGGTTTTCCGCGGCAAGACGGTCGATATCTCGGAGGCCACTATCACCATCGAAGCCACCGGCACCACCGAGAAGATGGACGCGCTCAAGTCGCTTTTGAGCAAATTCGACCTCAAGGAGATGGTGCGCACCGGCAAGGTGGTCATGGCCCGCGGCATTGAGCCGACGTAAAAAAGGGGGGGACGGGCGTTGCCCGTCCCCCCCTTTTGCCATCTGTATCTCCCTTAAAACGCCACGCCCAACTGGGCAAAGACCAAGCGGCCAATCTCCGGGGCCCCAATAAAGGTCCGGTGCTTGTTGTCGAGCGCGTTGGAAACATCTACCCCGAGCCGCAAATTGCTTCCGACCGGCAGCAGATAACTGGCGTTCAAATCGAGTAGCGAGTACGCATCCACATCCCCGACGAATACCCCCGACTCTTGGCGGAACGCCCCCACGTAGCGCCACTGCGCCCCTAGGGTTAGCTGCGGTTGGTCGAAGGTGTAGGACGTGCCTAGCTTGTATTTGTTACCCGGCGCGTTGAGGGCCACGTCGGCGATGCCATCGACATTTTCAAACAAGGTCTCATCAACGTAAGAGTAGCTGCCCGTTAGCACCCATTCGTCGCTCGGGAAATAGGCCAAGTTCACATCCAGCCCGTTGAGGGTAATCTCGCCGAAGTTGCGATAGGTCAACATCACGGCCGTCGGGTCGTAGGCTTGCTCGGGCGTAACCGTGCCAAACGGTATGCCCGCGGCTCCGCCGGCAAACAACGCGACAATTTCATCCGCCGGCGAGCCATTGCCATTGCCAGACAAGGTGCCCGGGACCTGCATGTTGTCGAGCGGAGCGATCGCCTCGGCCAACTCTGCATCTTCGGCCAGCGCCTCGCCAAGGCTAGCACCTAGCGCCGCCCCGAGGCTAGCCGGATCGAGGAATACATTGGGCGTCTGGACCTGAACTGGGGAGACGAAATCCTCGATCCGGGTGCGATACAGGTCGGCCGCCACCACCAACTTCGTGCCGATAACCCCCTTGTAGCCCAGTTCAAAGGTCTCGGTAGTTGTCGAGCGAGTCAGGGGCACGTCTAAAACATCGGCTACCGGATCAAAGGGGGCCGGATCGCCGGCTGCCACCTTCTCGAGGTTGAGCATAGCCAAGGCATTGTCCAACCCGCTCAGTTGTTCGGGTACCAGCGCAGCTAACCCGCCCAATAGCTGCTCGGCGGCAGCCTCAGCCGCTGCTTGGTCCAGCTCTCGCAGGACCCCTATCTGGGTCGCCGCTAGTCCCCGAAAAAGCTCTGTATCGAGCCTGCTCAACACGCCGCGACGCCCTAGACCCCACATCACATTGGTAAAAACCGGATCCCCCAAGTCGATATAGTCGGCCTTCTGCATCCCCCCCACTGGCGCAAAGGGCGAGCGGAACTGCGGCCGGCCATTGCCCGAGCGAGCAAAGGTCCAGCCATCGGCAAAACCCTCGCGATAGGTTCCCTGCGCCCGCACGTCAATGGCCGGCGCAAAGCCCAGCGATGGCGCAAAGGCCGCGCCAATGCCAAAGGGATCCGGGCTGGAGAGGAGGTCCAAATAGAGGTTGTTGCTCGATGGAGTTGCAAAGGCGTGGTTGTAGGTCAGCCGCAGGATCTGGGTCTCCTGCGGCTTAAAAACTAGCCCGGCGCGCGGCGAGATCTCGGCGTCGGCAATGCGGTTGTGGTCGTCGTAGCGCAAGGCCACCACCAAGTCGAGCATCTCGCTCAGGGCCGTCTCGCTCTGCACGTAGGCCCCAAATTCGTCGATCTGGTCGTAGTCCTCGTTCTCGCCGTTGATGGTCCCCTCAGTATCGGGCCGCGTCAGCAGCACATCGACGCCGTAGGTGAAGCGCTGCCTCACTCCCAGCGCCGAGGAGTGCTGAAGTTGGAACGCGGTCAGCTTGGAGTTATCGACGATCGGATTCCCATCGCGCAGGGTAAAGGTGTCGCCGGCGTTGCTCCCATTTTGAAAGACCTGAGCAAACCAATCCTTGTACAGCAGGCGAAACTGGACATATTTGTACGCCCAATCTTGAGCTTGGCCGGCCCCTAGGCCGGTCAATTCGATCTGGTCGCCCTTGTTGTATCCGTACGCCAAAATGGCCGTCAAGTCATCCGATGCCCGGTAGTCAAAGCGCACTTCGGCGCTCTGGCGCTCAATGTCAAAATTGCGCGCTGGAATGTCTGGATTGGCGGTCCTAGACCGCACCTCCTCCGGGTCTTCGTATTCCCAATCCATCCCCGTATAGTACTGGGCCGAGACCTTGTAGCCGAGGCGCTCGCCAGCAGCCCCGGCGTGGCGCATACCGACCTTGTACACACTCCGCTCGCCCACGCCCAAGTTGACATTGGTCCCCGCCGAAGTGAACGGCGAGCGGGTGATGATGTGCATCACGCCGTTGGCGCTATTGGGACCGTAGAGCGCCGACCCCGGCCCCAACACCACCTCAATGCGCTCGATATCGTCGTTGGTCACCGGAATGAAATTGTAGGCATTCAGCCGCAGCGAGGGAATGCGGGCAATGCGATTGTCGGTCAGCGTCAGCAGCGTACCAGAAAAGACATTGTTGAAGCCCCGCACGACCACATTGCTCTGGGCCAAGCCGGTCTGGGAAAAATCCACGGCCGGCAGGTCGCGGATGTGCTCGGCGACGCTGAGCGCCGGCCGGTTGCGGATCTCCTTGGCCTCAACCACTGCCACCGAGGCCGGGGCTTCGAGGACTTTTTCCTGACGCCGCGAGGCCGAGACTACGTTTTGGTCGAGGAAGATGATTCCCGTTTCCAGCGTCAGCATCAGCTCCTGCTCGCCAGCGACGATGCCAACCCCTTCTCGCGTTAGGGGCCGATAGCCGATATGCGTGATGCTGAGCTGATACTCGCCGGCCGGCAACCCCTGCAAGCGGAAGCGACCGTCTTCGTCGGTGGCCGTGCCGACCTTGCCGCCGGGCAGGCGGTCGCCGACGAGGGCGATGTTGGCCCCGGGAATGGCTTCGCCCTCCGACCCCATCACGACACCGAAAAGCGTTCCCTCTTGGCCGAAGGCGACGCCCGCCCACAGCACCAGAGCATATACCAGCAGCTTGTTTTTCATGCGATTAGCTCCTCCCTTTTTGTCCTATAAAGTATCCCTGAATACCCGATCTCGCTACCCCAATGAGTATTCGGGCCTTGCGTTGACGCGAACTCCGGCGACAAAGCTCTGCGCGTTCCCCGCCCAAGGGGAATCTCTTCTATTGATTCCCCGCGTTTCCATTGCGTATTTTCTCAGCCTAAATTCACCTATGCCATCGGAGAATCATTCCATGCCGGACAAACTCAAACTCGCCTTTATTGGCTGCGGTGCCATCGCTCGCTTTCACCTCGACGGCATCAAGGGCCACGCGCCCCGCATTGACGTCACCGCGTTAGTCGATCTCGACGAGTCAAAAGCCCAAGCCTACGCCGCTGAAACCGGCGGGCAGGCCTTCACCTCGCTCGACGAAGCGCTCGAAAAGGGCGACTTCGACGCCGTTGACATCATGCTGCCCCACGACTTGCACGAACCTATCGCCCTCCAGTGCTTGGCTGCCGACAAACACGTGCTCTTGGAAAAGCCCATGGCCCCCACCCTCGACGCCTGCGACCGCATTCTCGCGGCCGCACACGAGGCTTCAGGCGTTTTCATGGTTGCCGAAAACAGCCAGTACTGGCCCGAAATCGTCGAGGCCCAAAAGTACCTTGCAGCCGGGGCCATCGGCGAGATCATCACCGCCCGTGCGGCCTTTGTCTATCCGTTTGACTCCTACTGGTTCAAAGAGGAGCGGCCCTGGCGTTACGAAAAGGGGCGCACCGGCGGTGGCATTGCCATCGACGGCGGCTCGCACTGGATCCGGCCCTTGCGCATCTGGATGGGCGAAATCAAAGAGGTGGTCGGCGTGCTGGGGCACCCGCTCGCGCAAATGGAGGGCGAGTCCCTCGCCCGTGCGCTCTTCCGCTTTGACTCGGGCAAGACCGCCGTCTTCGACGCCATGATGATCGACACGGTCTTTGCCCCAGACCCTTGGTGGCGGATCACTGGCACCAAGGGCGAGCTGACCATCAACGCCGGTCTCGACGGGGCCGAACTCTATCTGTGGGACGCAGACCATCCCGAGGGCCAGCGGCTCTTTGCGAGCTTGGGGTACACCGAGTCCTTTGGGCCGGAGCTAGCCGATTTTGCCGCCGCCGTCCTCGACGGCAAGGCTCCGGACGCGCCGCCGGAACACGCCCTCGGCGAGCTGCGCACGGCCTTGGCCCTCTATCGCTCGGCCACCAGCCAGCGGTGGGAGCAGGTGTGGGCGTGATGCTTGCACGAACCCTTCCTTTGGGATATATTCAGCCCTGCGAGGCAGTTCCTCGAAGCACCGAGCATGTTCGGCCTTTGGACTCTTCCCAACGCCCAAATTCGCCCCCTTTTTCAATCTCAGCGGCAAAGCCTGTCAAGGCCGAGATGCCCTCCCGATCCAAAACGCATTACTAATAGAATAGGAAAGCAATGACAGAAAAGTACGTTTACCTGTTTGGAACCTCTCAATCCGAAGGCGACAAGGAAATGCGCAACCTGCTCGGCGGCAAAGGCGCTAACCTCGCCGAAATGGCCCAGCTCGGCCTGCCCGTCCCAGCCGGTTTTACCATCACCACCGAGGTTTGCACCCATTACTACAATCACGACAAAACGTATCCCAGCTCGCTCAAAGGCCAAGTAGAACGCGCCGTTGCAGAAGTCGAAAAAACCATGGGCCGGCGCTTTGGCGACGCGGCCAACCCGCTCTTGCTATCCGTGCGCTCCGGCGCCAGAGTGTCCATGCCCGGCATGATGGAGACCGTGCTCAACCTCGGCCTCAACGACGCGATCGTCCAAGGGCTTATCGAACAATCGGGCGACCCGCGCTTTTGCTACGACGTGTACCGCCGCTTCGTGCAGATGTACGGCGACGTGGTCATGGGCCTGCGGCCCGAAGACGAGAAAGAAATAGACCCTTTCGAGGCCCTGCTCGAAGCGAAAAAGTACGCCCGCGGGGTCGCGCTCGACAGCGAACTGAATGCCCAAGACCTGCGCGAATTGGTCGCCGCGTTTAAGGCCGAGATCGCCAAGCGGCTCAACCGCGAGTTCCCCGAAGACCCCCACGAGCAGTTGTGGAATGCCATCGGCGCGGTCTTTGGCTCTTGGCAGGGCCAGCGCGCCATCCGCTACCGAGAAATCGAGGGCATCCCCCACGACTGGGGCACGGCCGTCAACGTCCAATCCATGGTGTACGGCAACATGGGCGAAGACTGCGCCACGGGCGTGGCCTTCACCCGCAACCCCTCCACCGGGGAGAAACAACTGTACGGCGAGTTCCTCACCAACGCCCAAGGCGAAGACGTGGTCGCTGGCATCCGCACTCCCCAGCCCCTTTCCCAGCTCAGCAGCCAAATGCCGCAAGTGTACGAGCAGTTTGAACGGATCTGCGCCCAGTTAGAGCCGCACTACCGCGATATGCAGGATGTGGAGTTCACGGTCCAAAAGGGCAAATTGTGGATGCTACAAACGCGCAATGGCAAGCGCACTGGGGCGGCGGCCGTCCAAATCGCCGTAGACATGGTCGCCGAGGGGCTAATCCCACAAGAGGAAGCACTCCGGCGCGTCACTCCAGCTCAGCTGGACCAGCTCCTCCATCCCACATTTGCCGACTCCAGCCCCCGGGAAGTCGTTGCCGTGGGCCTGCCGGCCTCCCCGGGGGCCGCGGTCGGCCAAGTGGTCTTCAACGCCGAAGAGGCCGAAACACAAGCGGCCGCAGGCGAGAAGGTCATCTTGGTGCGCCAAGAGACTTCGCCCGAAGACATCGGCGGTATGGACGCGGCCCAAGGCATCCTCACCGCACGCGGGGGCGCGTCCTCGCATGCCGCCCTAGTGGCGCGCGGCATGGGCAAGTGCTGCGTGGCCGGCTGCGAGGCCATCGCGATCGACTATCACAAGGAGTTGTTTACCGCCGGCAACGAGACCGTCAAAAAGGGCGACTGGATATCCATCGACGGCTCGTCCGGCCAAGTCATGCTGGGTCAAGTACCCACCGAGAATCCCCGCTTTTCCTCCCCGGCGATCAAAGCCCTGATGGGCTGGGCCGACGACCAGCGCACCCTAGCCGTGCGCACCAATGCGGACACCCCCGGCGATGCCGAGGTGGCCCGCCGCCGCTTCGGCGCCGAGGGCATCGGCCTGTGCCGCACCGAGCACATGTTCTTTGAAGCCGACCGCATCGTGGCCGTGCGCGAGATGATCCTCGCCGACGACGAGGCCGGGCGCCGCCAAGCTCTAGCCAAGCTCAAGCCCATGCAGCAGCGCGATTTTGAGGGCATTTTCACCGCCATGGACGGCCTGCCCGTAACCATCCGCCTGCTAGACCCGCCGCTGCACGAGTTCTTGCCTCACGAGCCGGCCCAGCAAGAACAGATGGCCGCGGAAATGGGCGTCCCCTTGCGCCAGATCGAGGCCAAAATCGCCTCCCTACACGAGTTCAACCCCATGTTGGGGCATCGCGGCTGTCGCTTGGGGATCACTTACCCGGAAATCTACGAGATGCAGGTCGAAGCCATTTTCGAGGCCGCCGTCAACGTGCGCGCCGAGGGCATCAAGCCCCTGCCCGAAATCATGATCCCCCTCGTGGGAGCCGAGCGCGAATTTAGCGACCTAAAAGCCATGGTCGACCGCGTCGCCGTTGCCGTCGGAGGCACTATCGACTATCTAGTAGGCACTATGATCGAAATTCCCCGCGCCGCCCTCCTCGCCGACCAAATCGCCGCGCAAGCCGAATTTTTCAGCTTTGGGACCAACGACCTGACCCAGCTCACCTTTGGCTACAGCCGCGACGACGCCGGCAAGTTCCTTCCCGAATACGTAGCCCAAGGCATTCTCGCCAACGATCCGTTCCAAAGCCTCGACCAAGAGGGCACTGGCCAGCTCGTGCGCCTCGGCACCGAGCGGGGCCGCAGCACCCGTCCCCAGCTCAAGGTAGGCATCTGCGGCGAGCACGGCGGCGACCCCAGCTCGGTGGGCTTTTGCCACCAAGTGGGTCTCGACTACGTGTCCTGTTCTCCCTACCGGGTGCCCATCGCCCGCTTGGCGGCCGCCCAAGCCGCCCTTGCCGAGTGAGTTTCTGCCGTGAGTCGGGTCATCGCCATATCCAACCAAAAAGGCGGGGTTGGCAAGACTACCACAGCCGTCAACTTGGCGGCCTGTCTCGCCGTGGCCGAGCAAAAGACCCTGCTCATCGACATGGATCCGCAGGCCAACGCCACTTCTGGCTGCGGCTTTCAGAATAGCGAGGAAGTCGAAACGGCCAATATCTACCACGCGCTGATCGGGCAAAAAGAAACCGCTGAGGTCGCCTATGAGACCAAGATATCCTTCCTGTCCTTGGTTCCCTCGCACATCAACCTGACGGGTGCAGAGGTCGAGATGGTCAACATGATCGCCCGCGAGCAGAAGTTGGACGGCCTGCTCGAACAAGTCCGCGACCAATACGCCTTTATCATTCTCGACTGTCCGCCTTCTTTGGGGCTGTTGACCCTCAACGCCCTGACCGCGGCCGACTCCGTGATGATACCCATTCAGTGCGAGTACTACGCGTTAGAGGGCCTCGGTCGGCTGCTCAACACCGTGCGCCAGATCCAACGCCACCTCAACCCCAAGCTCCAGATCGCCGGCGTCCTGCTCACCATGTTCGACGGGCGCTTGAACCTATCGCGCCAAGTATCTTCAGAGGTCAAGTCCTACTTCGGCAACAAGGTTTACAAGACCACCATCAGTCGCAACGTGCGCCTAGCCGAGGCCCCTAGCCACGGCCAACCCATCGTGCTCTACGACATCTTGTCGCAGGGCTCTCAGGATTACATGAGCCTCGCAGGAGAAGTGATCGACCATGGGTAAGAAGCCGGTCCTCGGCAAGGGCATCGGTGCCCTCATCCCGGAATACGCCGAACCTAGCGGCCAAGGCGACGCCACGCGCCAAGTCGTCTATCTCAACGTCGATGAGATCGAACCCAACCCCTATCAAGCCCGCACCGAGTTCGGCGAGGAGAGCATCGCCGAACTGATGCACTCGATCCAAGAGAAAGGCGTCATCCAGCCTATCGTCGTCAATCGCATCGGCCAGGGCTACCAGATCATCGCCGGCGAGCGCCGCTGGCGAGCCACCAAGAAGGCGGGGATCCAAGAAATACCAGCAATCGTCCACGAAATCGAATCCCAGCAAGACTTGATGGAGCTGTCCCTGATCGAGAACATCCAGCGCGAAAACCTGACCCCAATCGAAGAGGCCGAAGGCTACCGCTCGCTGACCGACAAGTGCTTTCTCACGCAGGAAGAAGTCGCCCGCAAGGTGGGGAAAAACCGCTCAACCGTGACCAATCTCCTCAGGCTGTTGCAATTGCCGCACGAAGTCCAAGACTTCTTGCGCCGCGGCCAATTGCAAATGGGGCACGCCCGCGCCCTGCTCGGCCTCGAAGAAGACAAAGACCGGCTCGCGCTGGCCCGCCGAGCGGTCGAAGAAAAAATGGCCGTCCGCGAAGTCGAAAAGGCGGTCGCCAACCAGCGCGTGGACCGCCATAAAAAGAAGGCACCCAAAGAAGCCCCCAGCGACCCCCACATCCGCGACTACGAGGAGCGGTTGCAGCACCGCTTCGGCACGGCGGTCAACATCCGTCGCACGGCGAACAAGGGGTCAATCCAGCTCGAATTCTACAACGATGGCGATCTAGAGCGGATACTCGACCTGCTGATCGAAGGCGAATGAACCACGGTTGGCCCCGCTTGGCCCCGCTCCTCGCCCTCGGTGCCTGCAGCTTGCTCCACGACGAACTCCCCAACGATCCCCCGACCGTGCATTTGGCGCGGATGATCTGTCAGTCGCCGGACACGGCTTCCCTAGATACCCTGATCAACAGCGCGGATGCGGCCTGTCGGATCCAGCGCGGCGGCGAGGTTCGCTTTGAAATCCGCGCGGCCGACGAGGACGACGACCCTTTGTTCTACGAGTGGAGAGCACCAGCCGGAGGCAGCCTCCGCGATTTGCAGGCCCAAGAGACCAATGCTTGGTTTGCCCCCCAAGCCATCGCCGGCCCCAGCGAGCAATTTGTCGTGCAGGTCCTCGTAACCGACCGCAACTGCAGGGCCGTACCCGATCTAGCCGACCGCCAGCGCTGCGCCGAAGACGCACGGGTGCTGGTCGAAAACTTTCTCGTGGAGGTCGTGCAGCGCGAACCCGCGCTAAAAGTAATAACCGACGCGACCAGCGCATTTAGCGCACCGCAGCTATTTATCGACGCGCTTGGCACCGATCCAGACGGCGATCGGCTCGAATACCACTGGGAGCCGGTGGCCGGGGACAGCCTCAGCATTTGGCCAGAGGCCATCCACGACGAGGAAACCGGTCGGCAAATCGGCTCGCGCGTCGTCGTCGTCGCCTTTTTTCCCGGCCGGTACGAACTGCGCGTTTCCGCAAGCGACGGCCAAGCGAGCACCGAGCGCGAAATTGCCCTCCGCGTTCCAATCGAACCGCCGCTGCCGACTGGCGGCATGGTGCGCCGGACCCTGCCAACGACCGGCGACGCGTACGAGATCGACGCGTACGAGTATCCCAACGCCAAGGGCGAGCGGCCCCAGTCCGCTTCGTTTTTCCAAGCGGCGCGTCTGTGCGCGGCCGAGGGCAAGCGCCTGTGCAAACCGAGCGAGTGGCGTGCGGCCTGTCAAGCTGGCCAGATGCGCCGCTTTTCTTCAACCGACGATTTGGCGGCCTACGACAGCCGCGACCACTTTGGCGTGCGCTTCTGCAACGTGCCGGGTTCGGTTTTTTCCCAATTCAGCCGCGACCCAGCCGCACAACTCGCGCCCTCCGGCTCGTTTCCCAACTGCGACGCGAGCGGCGTCTTTGACTTGACGGGCAACCTAGACGAGTGGCTCGCCGCTCCCGACGCCGGCGACTTAGCGGTGTACGTCGCAGCAAGCAGCGCATCTGCGAGCGGCACCTGCGACGGCGCGACCCTTGTAAACACCCTGTCCAGCCGGGGCCAAGACCCGTACAATATAGAGGTCTTAGCGGAAATCATCGCCGACTCGCCCTTGCAAAGCTACGAGCAGCCCCTCCTTGGCTTCCGCTGCTGCCGTTGATAGCTATGGACCAAGAACAACTCCGCCACTTGCTAGAACAAGTCGCCACTGGTGACCTAGCGCCGAGCCAAGCCGTAGAGCGGCTTAGGAACCTGCCCTTTGAAAACCTCGGGTTCGCCCACGTCGATCACCACCGCGCCCTGCGCACTGGGTTCCCAGAAGTCATTTTCGGCCAAGGCAAAACCTGCGAGCAGGTGCTGGCCATTGCCGAGCGCATAACCGCCCATGGCGCACAGGTGCTGGTCACCCGCGTCGAAGCGGCCACGGCCCAAGCACTCGTCGAGCGCTTTGACCGCGCCGAGCACGACCCCCTCGCCCGCACGGTCCTAGTACCAGGGCTCAAACGACCCGCGCCCGAGGGGCTAGTGGCCGTAGTCGCAGCCGGCACCTCGGACTTGCCCGTGGCCCGCGAAGCTGTCGTCACGGCCCGCGCCATGGGTGCCCAAGTCGAGGAGATTTGCGATGTCGGCGTGGCCGGCCTGCACCGGCTTTTAGCGTACCGCACGCTCTTGCAGCAGGCGCGGGCCATCGTCGTGGTCGCCGGCATGGAGGGCGCACTCGCCAGCGTCGTCGGCGGGCTGGTGGACGTTCCGGTCGTGGCCGTGCCGACTAGCGTGGGGTACGGCGCGAGTTTTCACGGCCTCGCCGCGCTCTTGGCCATGCTCAACTCCTGTGCGGCCGGCGTGGTGGTCGTCAATATCGACAACGGCTTTGGTGCCGGGTACGCGGCCGCCCAGATCAACCGCCGCTCATGATCCACATCGCGGTGCTGGCCGGCGGCCAGAGCCGGCGCATGGGCCGCGACAAGGCCCTCCTGCCGCTAGGCGGCCAGACCCTGATTGAGCGCGTCCTCGCTGCGGCGCGCCCCCTCGCCTACCCCCGCCTCATCGTCGGTGCCCCCGCCACCTATGCCCACCTCGGGCTGCCCGTCCTTCCCGATCGCCGCCCCAAGCTCGGGCCGCTGGGCGGTCTGTACACCGCGCTTGACGCAACCGCCGCGCCCGTGCTCCTCCTCGCCTGCGACTTGCCCTTTCTCACCCCGGGCTTCCTCCGCCACCTCACCGACCAGCGCGGGCCGCAGCAAGCGGTCGTGCCCCACACGGCCGCAGGACTCCAACCGCTCTGCGCGCTCTACGAGCCGTCCTGCTTGGCGGCCGTAGAAGCGGCCATACAGGCCAATCAGCTCGGCATGCGCCGCCTGCTACACAATCTGAGTTTGGATTTGGTACGAGAAAAGGACTGGCGGCCCTACGACGAGCGCGGCCTGCTTTTTGCCAACCTCAACGCGCCCGCAGAGTACGAGCGGGCGCAAGCCGCACTCCTAAAACCCGGCATCCACCACGCTCAAGGCCAACAATAGCGGCAGGTACAGAACCGAAGCCTTGAGCAGCCGCCGCGCACTGGCCACCGAGCGCGACAAGCTAAGCGCGAGACCAGAGGCGAGAAACAGTGCGCCCAACACCAGCGCCCCGACCAGATAAAACGGCCCGGTGAAGCCCATAAACGAAGGCAGCACTGAAAAGATCAGCAGCACCAAGTAGCCCACGACCTGCCAGCAGGTGCTGTTCCCATCCGGCTCGACCACGGGCAACATCTTGAAACCGCCGCGCCGATAGTCGTCGCGGAAGATCCAAGCAATGGCGTAGAAGTGCGGGTGCTGCCAAGCAAAGAGAATGAGAAAGAGGACCACGGCCCCCGGATCCAGCGCGCCGGTCGCCGCCGTCCAGCCCCCTACGGGCGGCAGGGCCCCCGGCACGGCCCCCAGCGAAGTGTTGAGCCAATTTTGCCGCTTCATTGGGGTGTACACCACCACGTAGAGAAACGCCGTGAGCAGTGCCAGAAACGCCGTGAGCAGCCCAGCGGTAAAAAGCAGGAAAAACACGCCGCCCAACACCAGCGCAAACCCCATCGACAGCGCCATGCCCGGCTTGACGCGCCCGGCCGGCAAGGGCCGATTGCGCGTGCGCTTCATCAACCCATCGACGTCGCGCTCCAGATAGTGGTTGAGCACTGACGAACCGCAGGTGGTCAGGCCCGTGCCGACCAGCAAGCAGCAGAAAAGCAGGGGCGCGTGAATGCCTTGGCCGCCCCAGAAGAATCCCAAGGCGGCCGTGACCAGCACCAAAAAGGCAATTCGCGGTTTAGTCAGTTCCCAGTAGTCGCGCCAAGTAGCAGTCATGTTGGGCATTTCATAACTAAAATAACGTGAGTTCGGGTTAAGCGGCCTGCAATCGGCGTGCTTGCTCGCTTCTTAGGGGCGGTTTTTTTGGCTGGTGACAATAGGCAATCAATCCCCCGAGGAGATGGACCCTAAAGTTGACCGGGCGGCGATGTCGGGTGTGTTCGATCGGCGCGCTGTTTTTGCGTTGATCGATGATGGTTTCGCTAAGCGCCCGTTTGCGCAGCAGGCGTTTATCCGCCTTCGGCAGGCGTTGATGCTTGGTGGATGCCGACGGCGGTTTAGCCAAAAAGGAGTCCCGCTGCTTAACCCGAACTCACGTCCCTTTTAGCTGCTCCTTCCCTTTCTCAAAGATCTCGTCGGCCTTTTCCACCAACGCCTCGCCCCACCCCACGACCTCGCTCCCCACCGCTTCGACCCGTTTCCACCAGTCTGAATCGTCGCGCTGGGTAAAGTACAAGCCGACCAGCAAGACAATCGCGCACACGACCGCGACCTTGATAAACTTGCGCAGCAGGCCGCCCAGCAATACCACCGCCACCACCAGCAATAAGGTGGCGATAACCGGGTGCGCCTCCGCATAGGCGACGATCGCTTCTAGGGAAAAATCGTCCAGCATAACCACCTCCTAGATCAGGCCAACGACGCAAATTCCCATTCCTCCAACCCCACCATCCCTTCCACGGCCACCGGCATTCCCACGCCCAAACCCGCCACTTGCAGCGACCCCACCTCAATTTTTCCCTCCCGCACATCCAAGGCCACCAACCCGCTGCCCACCTCCCGATAGAGCTGCCCGTGCCTAGCCAAGCAGGCCGCTCGCTCGGCCGCGGTCAAGTGATCCAACCCCCGCACGTAGTGGTGCCCGTTGCGCTCAACGTGCCCAATCCCCAGCGCCGCCACGTGCGCCAAATCTTGGTGCAGGGGCACCACCGGCAGGTTCATCAGATCCTCCCCTGAGAGAAAACAGCCCGCTCGCCGCCGCGCCAACGCCAGATTGGCCAGCGCCTTGACCAGCCCTTTGCACGCCTTGGACGAAACGCCCTCGTAGCCCAGCGCCAAGGCTTGGCGAAAGGTGTCTAGCGCATCGTCCGACTCGTCGATGAGCAAGGGACGACGCTCGGCCGCGGCCCGGATGCCCGATTCTAAGGCCGCATCCAAAGCCACGCTCCGCTCTAGGGGCTGCTCAACGTAGAGGATGCGCTCGTACAACCGCGGCTGTGCGGCTGCAATGCCATCGATCAAGCCAATGACGGAGTCCATTTCCCGGTATTGCTCGTTGCCGTCGAGCGTGACCTTGTACTCGGCGTCGCGCCCGTCCAACAGCTCGGCAATCGCGGCCAAGCGCTCCAAGTCGGCCTCCAAATCGCCGTTCACCTTGACCTTGAAGTACGTCAGCCCTTGGCACTCGACGCAATCGGCCAGCGACTGGGGCAACCCGTCGTCCAACTGCTCTTCGGGCGCAATATCGCTTGGGACAATCGGATCGGCCAATCCCACCGTGTGCCGCACGTGCAATTGCGCCAGCGGCGCAGCCCCTATCACTTGGCCGGGCTCCACCCCTTGCAGCTCGGGGTGAATCGCCCCCAGATCCAAGCCGAGGAGATTGGCCTTGAGCAACTCGAAGTAACTCGCGCCCACACCGCATCCCACCGCGTCAATCAGGGCGCGCTCCATTAGCGTGCTGCCGTGGACGGCCGTCAGCCGGTTCAGGCCGTGCGCGTCGCCAGCGGATATCGTCTGTGCATAACCGGCCTGCCAGATGGCAAAAAACGACTTGGGCGATCGCCCTGCATCCAAATACGCCGACCGCGCCGACCGCGCCGACCACAGCAAGTCGGCGACATTGTCTTGGTAGCTTTTGGCCGGGTCCTTGTCGAACCATTTAGGTGGGAGAATGTCGGCTGCAACGCCTTGTACCGGCGTGCCGTTTTTTAGCGCGCCCTGAGCCACCACGTGGAGAATCGGCACGGCGGTCAGCACGGCCGCGCCGTATTTGAAGGGCATGCGGGTATGCACATTCCGCATGTAGAACCGCACGTCCTCAAGCCTTATTTCTGCGGCATTCACGAGAGTTGCACCTCCGCCAGCGGCTGCATGGCCGCGATATCGACCGCGCCGTCAACCCCAAGCCCAGGCCGTTGCAGGGAGCCGACCGCGATCTGGCCATCGCGGATGTCGACAAAGCCGCTCTGGCCCTCAAAGCGGTACAGATCGCCGTGCCGCTCAAAGCACCACGCCCGCTCAGCAGCCGACAAGTGGTCCAGCCCCCGCACATAGTGGTGCCCATTGCGCTCGACGTGCCCGATCCCCAACGCCGCTACGTGCGCCAAATCCTGGTGCAGGGACACCACTGGCACCACAGTCAGATCCTCGGCCGAGACAAAACAGGGGCGGCCCGCGGCCGTGCGCTGATAGGCGAGCGCACTGTTGGCCAGCGCCTTGACCAAACCCTTGCAACTCTTGGACGAGACGCCACTGTACCCCAAGTCCAACGCGCGGCGGAAGGAATCCAAGGATTCGTCTGACTCGTCGATCAGCAGGGGGCGTTTCGCCGCCAAAATCCCGAGATCTTTCTTTAGCGCGGGATCGAGGGAAAGGGCGCGGTCCATGGGCTGTTCGACGTAGAGAATGCAGTGGTAAAACGCCCCCAATTCCCTTTCAACTCGCTCCAACAAGGCCAGCAAATCGGCCGCGTTGCCGTACTGTTCGTTGCCGTCGAGCGTGACGTGGTACTCCGCGCCGCTCTCGTCCAACAGCGAGGCAATCTCGGCTAAGCGGTCGAAGTCGTCCGCCGGATCGCCGCCGATCTTGATCTTGAAATAGCGCAGGCCCTGGGCCTGAATGCACTCCTCCAAGGACTGGGGCAATCCGTCGTTCAACCGCTCCTCGGGCGCAATTGCGGCCGTGCGGATGGGATCGACCAAGCCGACCGTATGGCGGATGTACAGCGAGCGCACCGGCACCGCCGGTAGTACCGCCGCAAGGTCCAGCCCCGCTAGCTGCGGGTGAATCCTCTCCAGCGCCAATCCGAGGACATTGTCCTGCAACAGCGCAAAATAGGGCTGCCCCAGCGCGACCCCCAAGCCGTCGATGAGTGCCCGTTCCATCAGGGCCGCGCCGTTGGACGCCAGCAGGTCGTTTGCGCCCCGCGCCCGACCCCACGCCCGACCAGCCTCGTAGCCCGCCTCCCAGATTGCGAATGGGGTCGCGCCGGCCCGACCCGACTCCCGATACGCGGTGGCGGCCGCTCGCGCTCCATCCACCAAGTCCCGGATGCCCTCGGCCATTGACTTGCTTGGGTCTTTGTCGAACCACCTAGGCGACAGCATGTCCGCGGACCAGCCCCGCGCCTGCTGGCCATTGCCCAGCTCTAGGTCCATGGCCACGTGCAGCGCGGTCAGGCTATCGGCGACCACGTTGCCGAACTTAAACGGCATGCGCATCCGCATCTCGCGCACGTAAAATTCGATGTTTTTAATCGCCACTAACATGCAGCTCAACTCGCGGCCAAGACCCGCCGCGCCTTATCCATCTGTTCGGCCACGGCCTGCGGGCCGGTGCCGCCCTCTATGTTGCGGCGCGCCAAGCTGTGGCGCACGTCGAGCAAGCCGAGCGCGTCCTCGCCAAAATCCGCGCTGTACGCACGCAGATCGTCCAAGCCGAGGTCGGTGAGCGCACGGCCTTGCTCCAGCGAAGCCCGCACCAAGCGGCCAACCGCGCGATGGGCCTCGCGGAAAGGCACGCCGCGGCCCACCAAATAGTCGGCCAAATCCGTTGCCAAAGCCGTGGAATCCACCGCGGACTCCATCCGCTCGGCGCGCACCTCCATGCTCTCCCAAGCACCGGCAAAAACCGCTAGGCAAATGGCCGACGTTTCCAGCGCATCGAAGAGCGGCTCCTTGTCTTCCTGCAAATCCTTGGCATACGTCAACGGCACGGCCTTCATGGTCGTCAGCAACGCCATCAAACTGCCGTACACCCGGCCGGTCTTGCCGCGCACCAGCTCCAGCGCGTCCGGGTTTTTCTTTTGCGGCATCATGCTAGAGCCGGTGGCAAAGTGATCGTCGAGCTCGACAAAGCCAAACTCGGCCGACGACCAGACGATCAAATCCTCGCAGAAGCGGCTCAAGTGCATCATTAAGATCGCCAGTGCGGATAGGGTCTCTAGCAGAAAATCGCGGTCGCTGACCGCGTCGAGGCTGTTGGGGGTCACCTGCGAGAACCCAAGTTCGCGGGCGAGGAAGGCCCGGTCGAGCGGAAACGCGCTCCCGGCCAAGGCCCCGGAACCCAACGGCAGAAAGTCGGCCCGCCGCCAAGCATCCCCCAACCGCCCGCGGTCGCGCTCCAACATCCAAAACAGCGACAGCGCGTAGTGGGAGAAAAGCACGGGTTGCGCCTGTTGTAAGTGCGTATAGCCGGGCAGGACCACGCGACTGTGCCGCTCGCCCGATGCCAGCAGCACGCCTTGCAGGTGGCGAATCTGAGCTTGGAGCGACGCAATCGCGCCCCGCAGGTAGAGCCGCTCATCTAAGTTGACTTGGTCGTTGCGGCTGCGCCCGGTGTGCAGCTTGCCCCCGGCCGGGCCGATCAGCTCGGTCAGCCGCTGCTCCACCGCCATGTGGATGTCTTCAAGCGCGTCCGGGAGCGCGCAGTCCGGGGCTGAAAATTCTTTCTGCACCTGCTTTAGCCCCGCTTCGATCTGCTCCAGCTCCCCCGCATTGAGGACGCCGGCCCGCCGCAGGGCGCGGGCGTAGGCCACGCTGCCTGCAATATCGGCCTCTAACAGCTTGCGGTCGAAGCCAATAGAGGCGTTGAAGCGCTCCATCAACTCGGCCGGCGCGGACTGAAACCGCCCGCCCCAAGGCGTTTGCACCGCGGCCATCAGACACCTTGGCGCAAGATCTCGTCGAATACATCTACTGCCTCGTCGATGCGATCGCGCTCGACGATCAGCGGCGGCAGGAAGCGCACCACATCGGCCCCGGCCGTGGCCACCAAAATGTCGCGCTGGCGGAAGGCGGCCAGATAGTCGGCGGCCGGTTGGCGGGTTACTGCGCCGGCGATCAGCCCTCTGCCGCGGATTTCGGCGATGTGCTCAGGCCAGCGCTGTTGCAGCTTTTGCAGGCGGCCAATCAGGTATTCGCCTTTTTCGCGCACCCCGTCGATAAAACCCGGCTCCAGCAGCTTGTCCAAGACCGCGGTCACCGCGGCGCAGGCCACCGGGTTGGCCCCGAACGTCGCAGCGTGGTCGCCGGCCTCAATGGCGTCGGCCACCTTCTGCCGCAAGAGCGCGACCCCGATCGGCAAGCCGCCGCCGAGGGCCTTGGCCAAGGTCATAATATCCGGCTCAACCTCGTATTGTTGATAGGCCCACAGCGATCCCAAGCGCCCGCACCCCACTTGGATCTCGTCGAAGACCAGCAGCATCTCCCGCTCGTCGCACAGGTGCCTCAGCCCGGTGAGAAATGCCCCAGTCGCCGCGTGGATCCCACCCTCGGCTTGCACCGGCTCAACCAAAATCGCGCAGGTCTGATCCGCGACCAGCGACTCCACCGAGGCCAAATCGTTGAATCGGGCGAAGTCAATGCCCGGCAGCAACGGCTCAAACCCCTTGTGGTACTTGGGCTGGCCGGTCGTCGAGATAGAGCCATAGGTCCGCCCGTGAAAGGAATTTTCAAAGGCGATGAGGCGGTTTTTGGGCGGGTCGTGGGTGGTGTTGCCCCACTTGCGGCAGAACTTGAGCGTGGCCTCCCACGCCTCGGTGCCGCTATTGCAGAAGAACACCCGGTCGGCAAACGAGTGCTCAACCAGCCGCTGGGCCACCTCGACTGAGGGGATTGTGTGGTAGAGGTTGGACACGTGCATCAGTTTGGCGGCCTGGGCCTCAATGGCCTTGAGCACCTCGTAGTCGCCGTAGCCCAACGCGTTGACCGCCAAGCCGCTGACAAAATCGAGATAGCGGTTGCCGTCCATGTCGAAGAGATAGACCCCATTGCCCCGCTCTAGCACGAACTCGGGCCGGCCGTAGGTCTGCAAAATGTACTGCGCCTCGCCCTTGATAATGTCTTGGGTTTTCATGGTTTTCTCCGTCGTCCTACTGGACAATTTGGGTGCCAATGCCCTGCCGGGTGTAAAACTCGAGCAACATCGCATGCGGCACGCGCCCGTCGATGACGTGGGTTTTGCGCACACCAGCTTTGACGGACCTGACACAAGCTTCGACCTTGGGGATCATTCCGCCGCGGATCACGCCTTGGTCAATCAGCGCGCTCACCTCAGAGACGCGCACGGTTGATAGCAGGGTCGCAGCGTCTGCGAGATCGCGCATAATGCCCTGTACGTCCGTCAAAAAAACCAATTTATCGGCGTACAGGGCCGCAGCGATTTCCCCGGCCGCCGTATCGGCATTGACGTTGAGGCTCTCGCCCTCCGGGCCGCGGCCAATCGGCGCAACCACCGGAATCATGCCCTTGTCTATCAAGGCCAACAAAGGCGCGGTATCCACGTGCGCGACATCGCCGACATAGCCGATGTCCACGGTGCCGCCATCGGTCGTCTGGGCCCAGTGCTTGCGCACCCGCATGATCCCGGCGTCTTTGGCCGAGACGCCCATGGCCCGCCCGCCCAACTCGCCAATCTCGCGGACGATCTGCGCGTTGACCTCGCCAAAGAGCACATCCTCGACCACCTTCATCGTCGCCGCATCCGTCACCCGCAGCCCATTTACGTGCTGGCTTTCAATGCCCAGCTTTTGCAGGCGGCAGGTGATGGCCGGACCACCCCCGTGGACCACGACCGGAAAAATGCCGACCGCCTGCATGAAGACGATGTCCCTGTGTACAGTGTGCCCGCTGTCCATAGTGCTGCCGCCGTATTTGACGACCATCACTTTGCCGCGAAAATCCTGCAAATAAGGCAGGGCCTCGATCAGAGTCTCGGCTTTGTCAATCTGGGACTGCAAGCCCTGCAAGACCTCGGCGTCCATCACTGCTCCTCGCCGCACACCGCGTTGATCTTATCGACTAGCTGGGCCGCATCTTGCTCGGAACGGGTGACGATAAAAATCGTATTCTCGCCGGCAAGCGTACCCGCAACCTCGGCCCAACCAATGCGATCAATGGCCTCACAGACGCTCTGGGCGTGCCCGGACGCGGTCCGCACCAGCACCATGTTGATCACCTGTTCGGTCTGGACCAAGAAGTCCTGCAACTCTCTCTCTAGAATGTGCAGGTCGCGCAGCGTAGCCCCGGCTTCGGGCAGCGTATAGCGAAATCCCCCATCGGCCTGCGGCACCCGGACCACGCCTATTTCGCGCAAGTCTTTCGACAAGGTAGATTGACTGACCTCAATGCCTTGTTGCTGGAGGACCTCGGCCAATTTCTCGTGCGTATCAACGGCTCTTCTGTAAAGCAGCTCCCGTATGCGGGTCTGCCGGATCTGTTTATTCTGTTTATTACGCATAATTTATTATTTAATTGAAATAAAAATTGAAGTTAGATTGCCGCAGAGACTGTGTCAAGCAAGGCGCAGTCGCACTACACTTCCGCGGCAACTGAGTCGATAGACACTTTGGTTCGGCCCGAGGCCATCTGCTCTTGTAGGCGCAATTTGAGTTGCCGGCGGTCCAGCCCCCGCCAAAAGACCCCGCCGATGGCCAGCGAAATGGTGCTGTTCTCCTCGGAGACGACGATGACTACCGCGTCCGATTCCCGCGATAGACCCAATGCCGCCCGATGGCGGGTTCCCAGCCGCTGGTCTTCGACCTCTTCCGCCAGAGGCAAAGTACAGCGGGCGGCCACCAAGCGCTCGCCTTGGATGACGACAGCTCGGTCGTGCAGCGGAGTGCGCGGGCTGAAGATCGTGGTCAGCAAATCGCCCGACACCTCTGAGTTTAGGCGCACCCCGGTCTCAATAACCGGCCTGATCTGAACTTGGCGCACCAGCACGATCAGCGCTCCGTACCCCAAGTCGGCCAAGCGCTCAACCCCGCTGACGACCTCGTCAATGACCCGCGACGGCTCGGCCTTGTAAAACCAGCGGAACGCCGGGGTCTGGCCCAAGACTTGGAGGAGACGCCGTAGTTCGGGCTGAAAGAGGATGACTAGCAAGATTAGCAGAATGGAGCGCGCCTGCTCCAAAAGCCAAGACAGGGCGTTCATATTGAGCCAAGGCGCGGCCAAGGCCACGAACACCATTAGCAGTAGCCCGACGACCATGTGCGCGGCTCGGGTTTCCTTGATCAGGGAGAGCAAACGAAAAAAAATAAAGCCCACCAGCAGGATATCCACCACAGAGGTCAGCGAGACAGGCAGAAAGCCAAAGAGGTGGAACAGAATCGGGTCTTTCAGCACGGCACTTGGCCCCGCACGGCCTCGACTAAGCGAACGGCCCGCAGCGTCGCGGCCACATCGTGGACCCGCAGCACGTGGACGCCCGCTCCAGCCGCGAGCGCGGCCGCGGCCAAGCTGCCCTCCAAGCTCTCGGCGGCCGAGAGCCCGAGCGTTTTCCATATAAAGGACTTGCGCGAAGCACCCACCACCAGCGGGCACTCCAAGCCCAAGAAGCGCTCTAGCATCCCCAATAAGGCGAGGTTGCCCTCCGGCGACTTGCCGAACCCCAAGCCCGGATCCACGGCCACGCGCTCAACGCCTCGAGCTTGGGCCACGCGTACGCGCCCTTCTAGGAAGGCGTATACTGTCCCAAGCAAGTCGTCGTAGTGAGTATGCTGCTGCATGGTAGCCGCCGCGCCCCGGCGGTGCATCAGTACCACGGGGGCTTTGGCCTGTGCGGCGACCTCGGCCATAGCTGGATCGTGCCGCAGGGCGCTAATGTCGTTGATAATATCGGCGCCGGCCCCAAGGGCCCGGTGCGCCACCGCGGCCTTGACCGTATCGACCGAGATGGGCACATCGCTCTGGCGGCGGAGGCCCTCGACGACCGGGAGAACTCGGGCGCATTCCTCGACGACCGAGACGTCTGCGGCGACCCCGTACAGCGGTGGCCGCGACGATTCGCCGCCTATATCGACAATCGCCGCCCCTTCCTCCACCATCTCCAAGCCGCGCTCCACCGCGGCCCTCGGCTCGCAGTAGCGGCCCCCGTCGTAAAACGAATCGGGCGTCACATTGAGGACGCCCATGAGCTGTACTTGATTGCCAAAGTGGAGGGCGCGACCTCCCAACTCCCAGATCACGCCCCATCCTCGTCGGTCAAGTCGCGCACCGGTTTGCGAGCGAGAGGCTCTCCGGCCAAGACCTGGTCGATCTCCGGGTCATCGAGGACCTCGTATGCGAGGAGGGCGCGGGCCAGCGAGTGCAGCTTGTCCTCGTTTTCCCCGAGGATGCGCAGCGCGGTTTCCTCGGCCTCCACCACTAACTTGCGGATCTCGCGATCGACGGCTTGGGCAGTCTCCTCGCTCAGGTGACGACTGCGGGTGAAGTCCTTGCCGAGAAAGACCTCGTCGTCGCCACCGCCCAGCGAGAGGGGGCCGAGATCTTCGTTCATACCCCAATCGCAGACCATCGAACGGGCCAAGCGCGTCACTTGCTGGTAGTCGCCTTGGGCTCCGGTTGAGCGCTCGGCAAAGATCAATTTCTCGGCTGTGCAACCGCCCAGCGCCGTGGCCAAGTGCGCCTTCAGCCGCGTCTCGGTCAGGGAACGCCGCTCGTCGGCCAGAAAGGAAACCATGCCCATGGCCTGCCCTCGCGGGATGATGGTGGCCTTGCCAATGGCCGGGCCGCCTTTGAGGCTCTTGGCGACCAAGGCGTGGCCCGCTTCGTGGTAGGCCGAAAGCCGCTGATCCTCCTCGGTCAGGACCATGCTGCGGCGCTCGGCTCCGAGCATCACCTTGTCTTTGGCCGCTTCAAAGTCGCCCATGTCAACGGTCTTGCGATCGCGCCGCGAGGCCAGCAAGGCCGCTTCGTTGACCAAGTTCTCCAAATCGGCTCCAGAAAGCCCGGGCGTACCCTGTGCCACCTTTTGCAAATCGACGTCTGGGTCCAGCGGCACCTTGCGCACGTGGACTTTGAGGACGCCCTCCCGACCCCTGACGTCGGGCAGATCAACCACCACCCGGCGGTCGAAGCGGCCAGGCCGCAACAGGGCCGGGTCGAGTACGTCTGGGCGATTGGTCGCGGCGATGAGAATGACGCCGTCGTTGGACTCAAAGCCGTCCATTTCTACTAGGAGCTGGTTGAGGGTCTGCTCGCGCTCGTCGTGGCCGCCGCCAATGCCCGCGCCGCGGTGGCGACCCACCGCGTCGATTTCATCGACGAAAATTAGGCACGGGGCATTGGCCTTGCCCTGTTCAAAGAGGTCGCGTACGCGCGAAGCCCCAACGCCGACGAACATCTCGACGAAATCCGAGCCGCTAATCGAAAAGAAGGGCACGCCCGCTTCGCCGGCCACCGCGCGCGCCAAGTGCGTCTTGCCCGTACCGGGTGGCCCGACCATCAAGACGCCCTTGGGAATCCGCCCGCCGAGGCGCTGGAACCGGTGGGGATCCTTGAGAAATTCTATGATCTCCTCTAGCTCTTTCTTGGCCTCGTCGGCCCCGGCCACGTCGGCAAAGGTCGCCTTGTGCTTGTCTTCCAACAGGAGCTTGGCCCGACTTTTGCCAAAGGAAAACAGCCCGCGCGCACCGCCCTGCATCTGCCGCAACATGAATATCCAGAAGGCGATAAGCAGCAGCCACGGCAAAAAGCTTAAGAGGAAAGTGTACCAGCGGAAGGGTTCTTCCTCAAAGCGAAAATCGACCCCTTTTCCCCCCCATTCGCGCTTGGTCTCCGAGTCTATTGGCCCCAAGTTGACCACAAAGCGGGTCCCGTCGTGCAAGACGCCTTCGAACTCGCGCTCGCCCACGATGACGGCCTCGGCGATGCGGCCATCCTCCAAGTACTGGCGGTATTCCTTGTAGGAGACGAGCTGAGGGTCGGAAGGTCTGCTGCCAAAGAACTTGGCGGCGAAGATCATCACCAACACAAAGAAGAGCCAAAACGCCTGGGCCCGCGAGGGGCGGCGCCAGCGGCGCGGCTTGTCTTCGCCGTCGGCCTGCTGGCGATCCGACCCACGGTCGTCCCTAAGGCGCGTGGGTCGCTCCTCCTCGTCCTGCTTTTTTCGTTCCTCCATGACAGATGCTCTAGGTCAAGTCACGCCTAAAGGCGCGGTGAAGCACCGTCCCAGCGCCTCAGTGTACACAAGGCGATGCGGCGCGTAGTGGATTTTATTCTGAAGGCATGACTAGAACGCAGGGGCGCGACCCAAGCTATTTCCTCTCCCCGGGCCAGCACCAGCACTTCGTCGCGCGAGATTTTCGGCCACTTGGCGTCGATGAGAAAGTCGCTCACCTTTTTGTGCCCTTCCATGCCCAGCGGCTGAAAGCGATCGCCCGGCCGCAGGCTGCGCACTTGCACCCGCTCGCCGAGGCGATCCGCGTCTAAAGCCACCTGTGCGCCCCCTAACTGGGCCTTGTCGAAGTGCTCCGGGGAGACGACTTGGACGCGGATTTTCGCGCCGTGCTCTCTTAGCACCAGCGCGCCGGGTATGTCAAAACAGCGCGCGACCGGCGGCCGGCGGCCGCGACGCAGGATGTAGCGCGTACCGCAGCCCTGTCCCCTCAGCCTAGCACCCAGCACCCGCAGGCGCTTGTCGCCGGCCCCAATCCAGCCTCTCACCTGCTCAACGCGGGCAAAATCAAAAGGGCCCTCTGCGGCGGCGAGGCCCTGGAGCACAGCGCGCAACACGCGCCGTTGCACGGCTATATGATAAGCGAGAAGCCTAGTACTATCAAGGGCTACCTTGTCGTTGCAACGCTCACAAACCACTGTATCTAAAGCCTCTTGGGTTAGCTCGGCGAGCAGGTCGTCCTCGGCCTTGAGAAGCGCGGCCGTGCGATTTAGAACCTCGGCGATGTTAGGATTATAGCTCTTGAGCAAGGGCATTAGTTCCCGGCGCACCCGATTGCGCAAAAAGCGCGAGTCGCGGTTGGAGGGGTCCTCTCGGTAGCGCAAGCCCCGCTGGTGCGCGTATTTTTCGATTTCAGCGCGCCGCACCCGCAGCAGCGGCCGCAGATAGCGGCCCTCGCGCACAATCTCCATCCCCCCTAAGCCGGTGGCACCGCTGCCGCGCAACAGGCGCAAGATCACGGTCTCGGCTTGGTCGTCGGCGTGGTGCCCCAAGGCGATGAATTCGGCCCCGACTTGGCCGGCGACTTGGTCGAGAAAGGCGTAGCGCTGCCGCCGACCTGCTTCCTCCAGCGACAGGCCTTCGGTTCGGGCGTAAGCCCCCACGTCGCGTCGCTCTGTCGAGCAGGGCAGTCCGCGCCGCTTTGCCTCGTCGGCGACAAAGCGGCTGTCGGCCGCCGAATTCGGACGCAGCGCGTGGTCCAAGTGCGCCACGTGCAACTGGTATCCTAGGCCATCCAAGACATCGAGCAGCACGGTCGAATCGACGCCGCCCGACGCAGCGATGACTACGCCGGCACCGGCCTCCAATCCTGCCTCCTGTAGCACTTGCCGCACCCTAGCGACTATGGCTTCCATAGCGTCGTTCCCATCGCGCAAAAACAGAAATTTCCCCTGCGCAAGTAATGGGGAAAGGCAAATTAGACGAAGAGATGCCCCTTGACAAATGAACTAATGTGCAGTATATAATTTCAGGTTCGCTTTCATCTTTCTTCCCTAAGTTATGGAGATACCCTCATGCCCAAGCCCCTAACCGAGCGCCAACAGGCGATTTACGACTTCATCGCCCATGCCATTCGCGCCGGGGGTCCGCCCACCATCCGCGAGATCATGGATGTCTTTGGAATCAACTCCACCAATGGCGTCCGCACCACCTTGGAGACTTTAGAGAAAAAGGGCTACATCCGCCGCCGGGCGCGTCGCTCCCGGGGCATAGAACTCGTCGATTACGTCAGGCCCGCCGTCCTTTCCGCCGACCTGCGCGAAGTGCCCCTCATTGGCCGGGTCGCCGCCGGCACCCCCATCCTCGCCACCCAGAACATCGAGAACACGCTCAACGTCGATGCATCGCTCGTTCCCGCTTCGGGCGACGTCTTCGCGCTGCGCATCCACGGCGAGAGCATGTGCAACGCCGGGATTCTCGACGGCGACATCGTCATAGCGCGCCAGCAAGACCGCGCCGAGCGCGGCGATATCGTCGTCGCGCTGCTCGGGGATGAGGCCACAGTCAAGCGCTATGCTCCCGACCCGGACAGCATCCGGCTCCTGCCCGAAAACGAGGCGTTCGACCCCATCGTCGTCCAGCCCGACGCCGACGGGTTCAGCATCGCCGGCAAAGTGGTGGGCCTCATGCGCCGCTTCTAAGGTGCGCTCAGGTGGATGCTGCTTTGCGGCGCGTCCACGCGCGCGCCATTTTCGCCGCCGGGGTCGCGGCCGCTGATCCCGGCCGTTGCGTTCACCAAGCCCTCGCGGTCGCCGGCGGTGAGTTGCGCTGTGGCCCGCTCCACTTTCCCCTCAATGCCATTTCCAGCCTGCGCCTAGTCGGTGCCGGCAAGGCGGCCGCGGCCATGGCCGCGGCCGCCGAATCAATCCTCGGCGACCGCATTGACTGCGGGGCCATCAACACTAAGTACGGCCACGCCCTGCCGTTGGCGCGGGTCAAGACCTTTGAAGCCGGGCACCCGGTCCCAGACCAAGCCGGCGTGGCCGGTACGCACCGCCAACTCGCGCTGCTAGCGGGCTTGGCTCCCGACGCGCTGGTTCTCGGCCTCTTCTCCGGCGGCGGCTCGGCCCTGCTGCCTGCCCCAGCCGAGGGCCTGACCCTCGCAGAAAAGCAAGAAACCACCCGCCTCCTGCTCGCCTGCGGCGCGACCATCGACGAAATCAACGCCCTGCGCAAACACCTCTCGGCCATCAAGGGCGGCCTGCTCGCCCGCGCGGCCGCACCCGCCCGCATCGTCGCCCTCATGCTCTCGGACGTCATCGGCGACCCCCTCGACACCATTGCCTCCGGCCCGACCCACCCAGACGCCACGACCTTTGGCGATTGCCTAGCGATCGTCGATCGCTACGACCTGCGCCACCAGCTCCCCTCCTCAGTCCTTCAGCACCTCGAAGCTGGTACCCGAGGGAAGCGGCCGGAAACCCCCAAACCCGGGGATCCTTGCTTTGCCTGCGCCGAGAGCTTGGTCATTGGCAACAGCCGCTTGGCCATTGACGCGGCCGCGCACAAAGCCCGTGCGCTCGGCTACGAGGTGCTCGTCCTCACCAGCCGCTTGCAGGGCGAGGCGCGCCAAGCCGCGGCCGCGTTGGTCGCCATCGCCCAAGAAATTGCGGAGGCCGACCGCCCCATCGCCCGGCCCGCCTGTCTCATCGCCGGCGGTGAGACGACCGTCACCTTGCGCAACGACGGCAAGGGCGGGCGCAACCAAGAATTGGCCTTGGCCGCGGCCCTGCAGCTCAACGGTTGGCCCGCCATCACCCTGCTCTCCGGCGGCACCGACGGCACCGATGGCCCCACCGACGCTGCCGGTGCCCTAGCCGACGGCCAGACCTTGAGCCGCGCCCGCGCCGAGGGCCTCAACGCCCGTGCCTTCCTCGATCGCCACGACTCCTATCCCTTCTTCGCGGCGTTGGACGACCTCGTCATCACCGGCCCTACGGGCACCAACGTCATGGATCTGCAAATCGTCCTCATAGCCTGAAAACCGCCCCCTGCGGGAGCTTTTGTGCGCTTGACACTCGGCCACCCTTCCGCTAGCTTCTTGTATCCATGCCCAAGAGCCTTCTTCCGCTTGCATTCGCCCTGTTGTTGACCGGGGCTGTACACGCCGCCTCGCGCTACGCCGGCGAGTTTCTCGGCTTGGGCGCGGGTGCCCGCTCTGCGGCCTTGGGCAGCGCCTACGTGGCCCTCGCAGACGACGCCACCGCCGGCTATTGGAATGCGGCCGGCCTATCTGCCCTCAGCAGTCGCCAAGTTCACCTAACGCATGCCGAGCACTTCGCCGGCCTCATCCAGCGCGATTTTGTCGCCGTCGCTCGGCCGGGTCGCCTCTTGCACGGCATGGCCCTGAGCTTGGTCCGCATGGGCATTGGCGACATCCACTTTACCGAACTGCCGGATCCCCTCCAGCCTCCAAGCACCGACAACCGCCCCCTCATCGCCTCAACCGAGCAAAGCGCGGATTACGCCCTGTACCTGTCGGGCAGTCGTCGGCTTGGGGCGCACCTATCCCTCGGGCTAAGCACCAAGGCCATTTACCGCCAAGTCGCCTCCTTCAACGCCTATGGCTTCGGCCTCGACTTGGGCGTGCGCTACCAATTGAGCCACCAGATCGCGCTGGCGGCTAACGTGCGCGACGCGACCACCACGCCCATCGTCTGGAATACGGACAGCACCGATCGCATCCAGCCCTCGCTGCTGTTGGGCGTAGCGTACGCCATACCCATTGCCGAGGGCCAGACCACCGCCCTCCTAGCCACCCGCTCCGGCGGCGACGCAGCGACCGCCGACGTCCCGCTCAACGCCGGCCTAGAATACCGCCATCGCTACATCGCCTTGCGGGCTGGATTGGAGGAAGGCCGCCAGTCCTTTGGGCTAGGGCTTACCCCCCACCGCAACCTCGACCTCGACCTCGCCTATTTGCAGCACGATGCGCTCGAAGCAACCTACCAGTTGTCCGCCGGCTTCCGCTTCTGAACAACCCCGCGTCGGCTACGTAGCCTTGGCCGGTCGCCCCAACGCGGGTAAATCTACCCTCTTCAACGCCTTCTTGGGCCAGCGGCTCTCCATCGTCACCGCCAAACCGCAGACGACCCGCAGCCGCATCCTCGGCATCCTCACCCGTCCACAGAGCCAAGTAATTTTCTTGGACACGCCGGGCCTGCTCGACGCTTCCTATAAGCTGCACGAGACCATGGCGCGCCAAATCGACCAAGCCGCCCGCCAAGCCGACCTCGTCTTGCTGCTGTTCGACGCCTCCCGCCCCAAAGACCGCAGCCCGTTAGTGAAGCACTTCCTAGAGCGCGTACAGGCACCCGTTTTAGCCGCGCTCAACAAGATCGACCTAGTACAACCCGCCCAGCTAGAGGCTCTGCAAAAAAGCCTCTCGGACGAGTTCGGCATTGCCAGCCCGATCCCGGTCTCCGCTCTGCGCGGCGACCGACTCGGCAAATTGCTGGCGCGCCTAGAGGCCCAGCTACCCTGCGGCCCCAAGCTCTACCCGGACGATATGATAGCCGAACAGCCCGAGCGGTTTTTTGCCGCCGAGCGCATCCGCGAGGTAGCTTTTGAGCACCTTGAGGACGAGCTGCCCTACGCCATCAACATCCACATTGAGGAATTCCGCCAGCGCCCAAGCCACAAAACCTACATCCGCGCCATTATCTACGTCGGGCGCGAGAGTCAGAAGGGCATTGTCATCGGCAAGAGGGGAATGCGCCTGCGGTCCATCGGACGCCGAGCACGCGCCGCCTTAGAGGAACTACTCGACGCGCCCGTCTATATAGAACTATGGGTAAAAGTCCGCCCAAACTGGCGCGACAAAGAGCGCGATTTGCGGGAATTTGGTTATCTCTGAACCGGAGAAAGGAACGCCCATGAACGTCCTAGTCGTCGGCAAGGGAGGGCGCGAGGGTTAAGGCTTGAGCGAGGTTATTCCCATTATCGAAAGTTGTGAATCTTTCTGTTTTAGGCGATGGTAAATCATCGAAGCGTCTTTATGATGTTGATCTTTTCGATTTGAAAGGCCGACCCAAGCCCCGGTATCGACAAAAATCATGGTCTTTACTCCAGCCCATAAATGATGTCATCATGGTTGACAGAGCCATCGGTTCGATCTGATTCATAGAATCCAACTAAATCGCTGAGAGTCGCATATCCCTTTTTTCTTCTTTTGAACATATTTTCCGCTTCCAACCCGGGCAATCCCTCCACAATTCCTACTGTCTCCACGCTCACTGCGATGACCTTCCCAATTAGCTTGACGATGTACTGCGGATCATCAGCGCGATTCGGATCATTGACGATCCCGCTTCGCCTGTCTGTCTTGACTCTGTACTGATCGACAATCCATTCCAACGCCGACCGATTGCCCAGCCGATAGTCAAACGCCGCGGGCGGAATGCCAACCAGCGTCAAGAAATCGTTGTACATAATCTGCGTCTGATCTTTGGACAGCCGCATCTTCTCCACGCGCCAGTCGAGCGGCAATTCCGAATTCTCGATGAACTCAAGCTGATATTCGGGCACCTCTTCATAGCCGACGTGGATTTCTGCCAATCGCTTCCCCGCTTTCGCGTACTGCCAAAAATCCGGTTCATAGGGAATGCGCGGCAGTGCGCACTTGAGATTGGCTCGATACCGCTCTCTGTATTCCGGGTGGTGCAGCAAGCCATACACATAATGGAAAATGTCCCATTTGCCGATGGTGTCGTCTCGGTAGTTCAAGCGGAATCGCGCCAATGCCCAATCGGTGATGTTTTCGCGGCGGTTTGTTCCGTCCTCGTCGTAGGTGTAGAAGGGGAAGCATTGGGAACCGCCTTGCGGTAGTTGGTCGGGCAGTTTGTTGACCATCAGCGCGAACATCGGCCATTCTTGCCCTACCTTAACCCATATCACGCGATTTTTTGTAAAAAGACCGATGCTTACCCCCACCCGAATACCGAATACGTTAGCATCCACAACCTTCAATCCCTTGCGTACATTCCCGCCCAAGTCCAAAACGTAAATCGCAGCGAAATCGTCTGCGAGATGTTTTCGCATCCCGTCAAAGGTCTCCCCATCGAGAAAGCTGTTGTTCGTCACAAAGGCAACCACGCCCTCATCACCAATTCGATCCGACGCCCACCGAATCGCCTTTATGTATGGGTCGTAGAGTTTATTTTTGAGCGTCGCTTGAGAATCTTTCGCATAAGTATCCCTCACTCGTGCATCCATCGTCTCGTATTTCCGATTCTTATTATTGTCGTTCTCATTGATCTGCCCGACGTTGTAAGGTGGATTGCCAATGATCACAAACATCTCCGTTTCTTTTTGCTTTTCAACTCTCGCTGTATTCTCCGTCGTGAACAGTGGTATTTGCTCGTCCTCGGCCAGTTCAAAGGTATCCACCAAGCATATCCCCTCAAACGATTGATAATAGCCCGTGGCCTCATAAAACTCGTGCTCAATGTTCATAGACGCGATGTAATACGGCAGCAGCAGCACCTCGTTGCAGTGGAGTTCGGATGCGTACTTGCCTTCGAGTGCAGTCCGGCGAATCTCCCGCATCATGCGGACGATGAAATTGCCCGTTCCCACAAACGGGTCGATGATGTGAACGCCAGAATTGGAGAGAGAACGGTCAAACTCGGTCTTCAGAACATGTTCAACGCTTTTTACCATAAAATCCACAATCGGCTGCGGCGTGTACACAATGCCGTGTGTATCGGCCACCTCAACCGAGAAACCCTGAAAAAATTGCTCGTACACAGTGTTGAGAAAATGCTGTTTCTGAGAAAAATCGCCGATGGTTTCCGCAGTGCGCTCAATGGCCACATAAAAGCGGTCGAGGCTCTGGAGAAAATCGTCGCGATTAAACGACCGCGACGTGAGCGCGTCAATGACCTTTTCGATCTCGGTGGCGATAACATTGCGGCGCGTAAAGTCCGGGTTGCTGAACACCGTGCGGAAAAGCCGCTCGGTCAAAAGGTGCTGAATGAGCATCTCCTCGACCGCCGCCGCCGAGAGATTCGGGTTGATCGACAACTGACACTTCTCGAAGAAATCAGCAAAGGCTTTGACAAACTCCTGATTGCTCTGCCGTTCCTCCCGGATCCTCTCCGCCAACCCTCGCCCAATTTCGGGGACCTTGTCCTTGAACTGCGCCACCGCCGCCTCCCATTCGGCGATCTCCAGCAGATGGTGCGAAAAGAAAGCTTCGAGCGTTTCAATCAGCCGTTGTGGATCGGTCAGGTCCTCGTCTAAAATGCACTCGCCATTCTGCCAAAGAATCGCCCGTTCTGGTGTCTGAAATAAGATATTGTCCCTCGGATAACCTGCCGCAAACTTGCGCTGTACCTCGGCTTCCAAGTCGTCGTCAATATCCTTCGCCTCCCAAATCCCGTGCAGCAAGTTGAAATCGTCGATCAAAGCTCCATCGACGCGAATTTCTCCGTTGCGCCCGAGGGATATTGAACGTTCAGGCACGAGCTTCCATTGAACTTGCCGCCCACACAATTCGAGCAGTGCTTGAAATGCCGAGCGCACTGCCCCTTCATGCGTTACCCCGAGCTGCTTAAATTCTGCGAGCGACTTATAGTATGCTTTGACTGGCTGGTATGTGGGTTTGAGACTGAGCGTCGGCATGGTAGAGGCTCCATTTACTCACAATTAAAGTTAGCGTATGTTTTCTAACAATAGCAAAAAAGGATCTGCCCATGAACGTCCTAGTGGTCGGCAAAGGAGGGCGCGAACACGCGCTCGTGTGGAAACTGGCGCAGAGCCAGCGCATCGACAAACTCTACGTCGCCCCCGGCAACCCCGGCATGGCCGCCCTCGCTGAATGCGTCGATATTCGCGTCGATACCCCGGTGGCCGAGCGCGAAAAACTCGCTGGCGAAATCGAGCGCCTCGTCGCCTTTGCCCACGAGCGGCAAATCGGGCTGACCGTCGTCGGCCCAGACGACGCGCTCGCCGGCGGCATCGTCGATCGCTTCCGCGCCAGCGGCTTGCCGATCTTCGGCCCCACCGAGGCCGCCGCCCGCATCGAAAGCAGCAAGGTCTTCGCCAAAGAGTTGATGCAGCGCGTCGGCGTCCCCACCGCCCGGCACCAGAGCTTCACCGACAGCCAAGCCGCCAGTGCCTATATCCGCGAGCAGGGTGCCCCAATCGTAGTCAAGGCCAGCGGCCTAGCCGCCGGCAAGGGTGCGGTCGTCTGCCACAGTGTGGATAAAGCCCTCGCAGCAGCGCGCGAAATGCTCGACGAAGACGTCTTAGGCGGAGCCGGCCGCCATATCGTCGTCGAGGAATACATGGCTGGCGAGGAAGCCTCGCTCTTTGCAATCTGCGACGGCGAGCATTTTATCACCCTGACACCCGCCCAAGACCACAAACCCATCTACGACAGCGACCAAGGCCCCAATACCGGCGGCATGGGGGCCTACGCTCCGGCACCCGTGATGACGCCGGCCCTCGTGCGCGAGGCCGAGGAGCGCGTCATCCGACCTGTACTCGCCGAAATGCGCCGGCTGGGCACTCCGTACCAAGGCGTGCTTTACTGCGGGCTGATGTGTACCGACGCGGGCGTTAAAGTGGTAGAGTTCAACGCCCGCTTCGGCGACCCCGAATGCCAGATCCTCATGCCCCTGCTCAAAACCGACCTCGTCGATTTGCTCACTGCCGCCTGCGACGGCCGCTTGCACCAAGTGCAAGTCGAATGCGCGCCTCGGGCGGCCGCCTGCGTGGTCATGGCCTCGGACGGCTATCCACAAACTTATGAGAAGGGCTTTGAGATCCGCGGCTTGGAGGCTTTTGCCGACCGCGACGACATCTTCGTCTTTCACGCCGGCACGGCCCAGCGCGATGGTCGCTTCATTACGGACGGCGGCCGGGTGCTCGGGGTGACGGCCACGGACGCCGATATCCAAGCTGCTGTCGCCAAAGCCTATTCGGCAGTAGATCAGATCGCCTTTGACAACGCCTATTGCCGCCGCGACATCGCCTATCGTGCCCTAAGACAGGGGCCAAGGACCAGCCCCAGCACCGCGTCCGGCGGCCGGGTCGGGTGACTGATCGCTGGCCGGAAACAGGCTACTAAATATGCCCAGCGACGCGCTCCGCCTGCGCAACATGCGCTTTTTTGCCTACCACGGGCTTTTCCCCGAAGAGACCGCACTCGGCCAGCACTACGAGGTCGATATCGAACTCTACGGCGACTTTCGCCAGGCAGGTCGCAGCGACGACATAGACGCGGCGATCAACTATTTAGACCTGTACGCGCTGGTGGCCGATGTCGTCACCGGCGAGCCTTGCAAATTGGTCGAAGCCCTCGCCGAGCGCATCGCCGAAAAGGTGGGTGCCCACTGCGCCCCGGTCGAACTCGTCGTCCGCGTGCGCAAACCCAACCCCCCGGTCGCCGCACACTTTGACGGCATCGAAGTCGAAATACGCCGTTCCTATGCCTGAGCGAGCTTATATCGCCATCGGCAGCAACCTCGGCGACCGCCGCGCGTACCTCAAAGCCGGGATCAAAGAAGTCGCCGCACTCCCCAACACGCGCCTCGCGGCGGTCTCTTGCGCTTATGAGACCCGGCCGCTGGGGCCGGTCGCGCAACCGGATTTCCTCAACGCCGTCTTTGCCATAGAAACTTCGCTCGCCCCCGAGCCGCTGGTAGCCGCTCTGCTCGCTGCAGAAAAAAAACACCAGCGGCAACGCCGCATTCACTGGGGGCCGCGCACCCTCGATCTCGACCTGCTGCTCTATGGCGCATACGTCGTCGAAAGTGCCAGCCTGACCCTACCCCATCCGCGCATGAACGAGCGCAGCTTTGTGCTAGTGCCCCTCTGCGAAATCGCCCCCGACCTGCGCCATCCCATCACCGGCCTACCCTTCGCCACCCACCTCGCCGCACTCGCTGACGCCGGGGACGCCCGCGCCGTAGGCCCTCTCGTCCTCCCCGCCACCGCATGAAACGCATACACACAGTCGCGGAAATGCAGCGACAGTCCGATGCTTGGCGCGGCGCGGGCCAGTGCATTGGGCTAGTACCGACGATGGGTTTTTTGCACGAGGGGCATCTCAGCTTGGTCGATTGCAGCCTCGAAGCGGCCGACCGCACGGTCGTCAGCATCTTCGTCAACCCACTGCAATTCGGGCCGAAAGAAGACTTCGCCATCTATCCGCACGACATGGAGCGCGACCTCAACCTGCTGGCCCGCCGAGGAGTCGATGCGGTCTTCCATCCCAAGACAGCGGCATTCTATCCCCCTGATTTCTCGACCTTCGTCGAGGTCGAGGAGCTAACCAAGGGCCTGTGCGGTCCCTTCCGCCCCGGGCACTTCCGCGGCGTTGTCACCGTAGTGACCAAGCTATTTGCCGCCGTCAAACCGCACCTAGCCATCTTCGGCCAGAAAGACTACCAGCAGGCGGCCGTCATTCGTCGCCTAGTGCGCGATTTGAACTTGGATTTGCGCGTGGAGGTCGCCCCTACCGTGCGCGAAGCAGATGGCCTCGCCATGAGCTCGCGCAACGTCCTCCTCAGCGCAGAAGAGCGACAGCGTGCATCGGCACTCTACCAAGCGCTCACAATGGGCCGCGAACGAATCGAACAGGGCGAGCGCGACGCCAGCCAAATCACAGCCGAGATGCGGGCGCATATCGAGCGCACACTCAACGCGTCCATTGACTACATTTCGATCGCGCACCCGGACACCCTCGAAGAAGTGGCCCATATCACCGGCCCGGTCGTCATCGCCCTCGCCGTGTGCCTGTCCAACGTCCGGCTGATCGACAACGTCACAGCGGCACCCACATAAAGGAATTTTGGCATTAGAAGCACGGCCGCTATATTTTATCGACGGACGGGATCGGCCCGCCCGCAAACGTGAAAGGAGGAATCAGATGAACGAATTTGAAACCAAAGTCCACGAACACGACATCACCTTAGCCCGCTTGGAAACGCTGATTGAGCAGAGCGATCGCCGCTTTGACACCGTTGAACACAAGATCGACAACTCCGAGAAAAACACCAACGCCCGGTTTGAGAGCGCCGAGAAAAACACCAACGCCCGCTTTGAGGTGGTGGAACGAAAAATCGACAGCATAGACCGGCGCATGAATTGGTTTCTCGGCCTGTTGTTCACCAGTTGGCTATCGACTATCGGCGTGATTCTGTATAAGCTGCAGTAATTGTAGTTGGATCGCCGTCGCCGCCAATCGGACGACGGCGATTCGCGTTTGTAGCCTTCACCGGACCAGCATCAACCGCCGCGTCCGCCTCTCCCCGCCGACCTTCAGCACGGCCCAATACGCCCCGCTGGCCGCGCGCTCACCGCTCCAGCGCACCAAGTGGTGCCCGGCCCCGAGCCGCTCCGCCACCAAAAGGGCCGTGCGCTGGCCCAAGGCATTGTATATGGCCAGTTCGACGTCCGCTTCTCTTGCCAAGCGAAAGGGCAAGTTCACCGCGCTGTTAGCTGGATTCGGATAAGCCAGTGCCAAGTCGCTGGCCCCGGCCCGTTCCTCTGCCGGCATGGCTACGACCGTGGGCGTAAAATACCGGGCCGCGAGGGCAAAATTCCCGCCCGTCGGCGAAGCTCTGCCGACGATGACCGTCGCGCTATCTACGTTCGCAGCCTGTACCTGCCCGGTGTTGTCCACGCTAAGTTCCATCGCGATCAGCTCGCCGCGCTGGTCGCGCATGGCATGCACCCACACGGCATAGTCCCCCTCGTCCGCGCCAGCGAAATCGACGACTACATCGCCCTCCGAGCGAATGACCACATTGGCCGCGCCCCATTGGTTGCCAACCTCTCCGGCCAGTTCCGCAAAAGGCATATCAGGAGCTGAAACTGCGGCGGCGCGGCGACCGCGCAGGGCCTCGTACCCAACCGCGTAGTTGGCCGCGATCCACAAGCGCCAAGCCCCCGCGTAGTTCTCGACCCAGTTTTGGCTCTTGAACGCGTCGTCAATGCCCAAAATGCCGTTGCGCGGCTCGGCGACGATTTGGCGAATCAGCCCCGCACCGTAGCGCTCGGCCAAAAAAGAGGCGAACAAATAGGTCTTGCCGTAGCTGGCCGCCTCGAACACCCAGTGCGTTAGATCGCGGCTGGGATCCGCGAGAAAACTCGGCACCATGCTCGGATCGGCCTCGGGGAACCCCACCAATTCCTCGGCGTACCCAGCAAGCCCTTCGTCGATCCACCGCTCCTCGTCGGCATCGCGGCCCCAATGGATGAGGTGCTGAAATTCGTGCGCTAAGGTTGCGTGGGCGAGATAGGCACTGAAAGCCACCTTGTTCGCGTCGAGGTAAATCGTATCGCGTCGGAGTTCGGGCTGCGCCCGCTCGTACAGCTCACCGTCGAAATAGCCGGCTACGCGCTCGTCGGGAATGTCCAAGAGCAGGATGAAGATGCGGGGATCGCCGTCCTCGTCAGTGGGTCCTCCAAAAGCATCGACCGCCATTGCAAATACTCCGCGCTCGGGATCGGCCGGGGTCGCCGCGTCAAAGAGCGCGCCCAGCTTATCCACATCCGGTTGGGCCGCGATGATGTCCCACTGGCTTTCCTCGACGAAGATATAGCAGTGCGTTCCCTTGTAGCGGCAGGTGGCCAACTTGAGCACGGGTTCGGTCCGCACGTAAAAGGCGAGCTGGGTTCCCACTTCAATGGGGCCTGTCTCTTGACTTGCGCCGACGGCCTTGGCGGCCGGCGCGGGGAAAGACGCACGGTGCTGCTTGAGCCAGTGCGTCCCGCATATCCGCTCTTCGGCTGCGGCCGCCAGCGGCAGCGAAAGCATCCACGCGACCAAGGCCACCCGCGGGAAAAAACAGGTCATCAGTAGAAATGCCGCACCAAGAAGAAAGCCGCTCCCGCCGGCCCCACCGCCACCTTGGGCGCGAAGCCGGTCTGAGCCTGGTCCGCGCTAGCCACGCGCGCCGCATGAATGGCGGCCACGAGGTGATTGACGACCACCAATCCCGTCATGTAGAGCGCCTGCCGGTGCGCGTGCTGGCTCGCATTGCGCAACGCTCGGTAGCGCTGGCGCGACTCGGCGCGATCCCATTCCCAGAAGAAGTCCGCTTTTACAGGATAGAGCTCGGCGTCTGGGCCATCCTCGTAGCGGGCGAACTGGTTGTGCTCCAGCCGGCTCGCGTAAAACCCCAAGTCGTCGAAATAGTCGCGCCCCTTGCCCTCGGGCCGCGCACCGGCGCGTTCCGCCGCATACGCCTGGTACTGATCGCGGCGCACCTCGCCCAGCCACTCAAAACCCCAATAGCTGCCCCAAAGCGCCAGCTCGGCCGCCAAGAAACCACCGCCGCCGCCTCGGGCGTATTTCTGCCCCCAACCAGGCACCAGCAAGGAGCGCCAAAACGCCCCTTGGGCCTTCCCGGCCTCAGCCACGCCGGGCAGCAACAAAATCAATGCAATCCACCGCCACATCAGCTCAATCCAACGGCTTGTACGCCACGAGCATGGGCACCCGCTGCACGACCAACGCCAAGCGCGTCCGCCGCCGCAGGGCCGCTTCGTCGGCACCCGCAGCGCGCGCCTGCGCCACCCGCGCCGCGTCAATGGCACTGATAACGTGGTTGATCAGGATGACCCCGGTTACCGTGGAGGCTCGCTTGAGAAAGCGATTGCTGTCGTCGCGTTGGTCTTCGTAGCGGAGCCGTCGCTCGGAGTGGAAATTTTCCACCGAATCGACTTCGGTCGGCGCAACGGCATTGCCGGTACTAACCCGCACTAGATCGGTCCAACCGGATGCAAATTGGTCGTATTTGCCAATCAGCTCGTAGTATTGCTGAATCTGGCTAGACGCGCACCCGCCAAAAGCCGCACTCCCCGACTGCTGCATGGCCGGAATGTACACTTCGACGACCTCGCTACTGCAAGGCAGCGCGTGCGTGATCGACGAATTGTTCGAGATCGTCGAGCCGCGCCAAGCCAAGTAGTTGAGCGGATCCCAGTGTTCGTCGGCCACGGCCCGGAACTCTTCCTCCAAGTCGTTGCCCTTGCCCTTCCACGCCGCCCATAAGCCCACCAGCGCAGCTTCGGCCCCGAAGAAAGCCAGCCCCCGCTTCTTTGACCCCGCGTACCACTCGCCCAACCCCGGCACCAGCGCGGAAAGCAAAAACGCCCGCTTCGACGACTTGCCCTTGCGCGTCTCTGTGCGCGGCATCGGCTCGGGATCAGCACCGCCTTCCACCGCCCGCAACCCCACCAAGAACGCCTGTCCCTCCTCGCTCAAAATACTCGGCAATCCCTCGGCCCGGACGCTGGCGGCAGTTAGCGCGGCAACCACCAGCGCGATTCCTGTCCTCGTCATGCTTACTCCTTTCTATCTCCGTTGCAATCTACAACTATCACCTAAATGCCAGCACCACGTAAGGCGGACAAGCCCCTGTGCCTGTCCGGGAAGGGGGATTTCTAGTCGCCTTCGCATTAAAAGTCCAATCGCGTCGCCGCCCATCGTTCAAGCACTCCACCAAAGCCGGCGAAAGATAGAGAGATTCGACGGTCTCGCGCTTGTCGCCCAAGAGCGTGGCTTGGCTCGAGCGGCCGGCGCGAATGTGCAAGTGAGCGAGGGAAAGCGAGCGGGGAAGCGGCTTGCCGTGACTCTTTTCGCCGGTTTTCCCGTCGTAACTCGCCATGTACGAAAGTCCCCGGTCGTTCATGGCTTGCAGCGCGTCTGCGAACTCGGCATAGCTCAGCCCGCTACAATACCTGTGATCTCGCGTGAAGGACGTGCCCTGATAGGGCGGATCCAAGTAAATGAGATCTTCTTTCGCGGCCTCTGCGATCACTTCGCGGAAATCTACTGCGGAGAGCGTGGTTTTTCCGGCGAGCAGCGCGTGGACGCCGAGTATCTGGCGCTGCATGAGTATGGGCCGCATGCCCGCTCGCCGGTTGTCGGCACTTTGGTTGAACGCCCCCTCGGCACTGTACCGCACCGAGCCTTTCACGATTCGCGCCAGCAAATAGAGCAAGTGATGCGGCTGGTGGGCAGCATTGAATTTGTCGCGGATGCCGCGGAAGAAGGCCCTTTTGTCCGAGTGCTGTTCCGTCCACAGCCGCTCGTAGCGTTTGCTTAGCTCATTGGGCCGCTGCAAAATTTCTTCCCACAGCACCATCAAAGGTTCGTTCAAGTCATTGAGCCAAAATCGCTTTGCGAGTCGGTGCGCGGCCGCGGCAATAGAAAGGGCACCAGACCCGCAAAAAGGCTCGATGAGGCAATCGACATCGCGCGGAAAATGCGCGAGGATGTGCCGTGCAATACCGCGCTTACTACCCTGATAGGGGAAGGGATGCGGAATTGCCATGCGATTCAACATCGCTACCGCCTCTGCATCACGACAATGCGGTTTGAATTGGTTCCGCGCTCGTTGTTGTCAACGCCCCACATGTTCGAGGTCTTGGTAAAGGTCTGTTCGTTGATTACCACGCAAACCGGTTCCCACGCCGTCTCTTGTGCAACCTCGGCGACCACGCGGTCGAGCAACAGCGATCCCCGGCGGATTTCGCCCACCTCAAATGCAAACACTCCGCCGGGGCGCGCAATCGCGGCCACGTTTTGCAACACGCCGCACACCAGCACCTTCCACTCGGCGAGCTTGCGCGTCTGCGTGATGCGAATTGCCGTGGGATCGACGCCAGCGAACCAACAGCGCATCCAGTTGTCCTGTTTGTAGTTCACAATGTCCATGAAGGGCGGCGAGGTCACCGCGAGCGCAACCGGAGGGCCGCCGTACTCAAAGGGCGCATCGGCCGCTTGTTGAAAAAACCCCCGGCTGCGCCCCTTGGGTGCCTGCGCCTCAGCATCTCGCAAAAGCGCACGCGTCTTGCGCAGGATCAACTGCGCGACATCGCGGTACTCGGGCCGCTGGCCGCGCTGCGCGTTGATCTTGCGCTGGCTCTCAATGGACGCGGCCTGATTGGGCGGCAGCGTATAGACCGAGAAAAACCCCTTGGAATGTCCGGTCAGACGATTGATGGCCACCATCTGTATCCAGCGATCGACCTTGTCGGCGCACCCAGCGTCGCGGCGCTCGGCCAAATAGGTGCGCAGCCAACAGATCTGATTGAGCGTCCGCTCGTCAAAAAACACCTCAAAGCCTGCGGGCCGCTCCGTTGGTTCGTCCAACGCCAAGCATTCGAGCCGTGCGGCCACCTCGGGTAGGGTCGGCGGGTCCAACCGCGCCTCCACGAGAACGCGGGACAGGGGATTGACGTCGTTGCCCAGGGCATCCCGGCCGAGCAAGGCCGCTTCGAGCAACGTCGTCCCGCGCCCCATAAACGGATCGAACACCACGTCCCCGGGGTCCGTCAGCCGCTCGATGAAAAAGCGCGGCAACTGCGGCTTAAAACACGCCCGATAGGAAATCTCGTGCAGGGAGTGCGCGGCGCGCTGCTTGGACGTCCAGAACTCATTGGCGAATACCGGGATGCCATCGCGTTCTTCGACGACCGTTTCCCTGCCAAACTCCCGCCATTGTTCAAGCTCGCATTTGAACTCGTCGAGGGTCAGACGGCGTTTGCACTCGCTAGCAGTCTGCTGATCGTGGTCGTCAAAAGGAAGACGTGCTTGCACACTCTCTTGCACACTCAAGCTCCCAACAATTTGAGCACCTTAGAGCGAGACACCTTTGTTCCGGCACCAAGCATTCCCCGCTCATACCAATAGCGAACTGTCGTCTCGGAGATCTTCCACACGCGGATCCTAGGGAATTCCACAACGTCGCTGACGATGTACCCTCTGATTTCGCGCAACTTGTGCATGAACCCCTCCTCGTCGAACTTGCGCCCCGAACCGACCATGTAACTGGGACAGAAATATACGCCCCCGCCCGTGATGGACCGCACTTCCCATTTTTGGCCATTCTCGTCGATTAAATCAAAGCCCGCACCTTCACTTGGTGAAAGAGTGCCTTTCACGATCTCGTGACAGATGCGTCGTTCAAGGATGAATGAAACGCGACGTCCGTCGGTGAAATATTCTCGTACTTCGCTTTGGGTAAGGTGCAAGGATTGGGCGACACTCTCCAAATCCCACTCCAAGACGCCTACTCGCTCAATCTCAGTCATGTAAATTTCTCCAATCCCATACAACAGTGCGTCCCTACAAATACCCAAACAACACCGTAAAATAAGACTTCCACCGCCTCCTATCTTGCACCTCGTCAATCCCATACGCCACATCCACCTGCACCCGCGTCGGCACGCTGTAATAAGAAATCAAATCCAAGCGCAACTGGCCCCCCACATCCCGCAGCGGGCCGTCGCGTCCATACCGTTCGTTCCACTCGCCTATCGTCCGGTCCCAAGCCTTGCCCATGCTGGCGTACACCGCGCCATACACTTTGTCGAAATACAGCTGGGCAACGCGCTTGCCCATATCCGGCAGCAGGGGAAAGCGCAGCGTGGCCGTGCCCATCAGGGCCTTGCGCCCCTCAATGCTGTAAAAAGTATAGCCCTTCATAAAGTTGAGACCGCCGAGTCGGTAGTCGAAGAAATCGCCGACCCGCGTCGTGTCGGCGACCGCGTCGCTGTCGATCCAGCCGCCGTACAGCCGCAGGCCCAAGCGGGTATTGCCGGGCATGCCCATGTATTCTCTCCAATCGACGGTAAACTGGTTGTAAAAGAGCTTGATGTACTCCTCGTCGATAAAGGACGCCTGCTCGTTAAAGCCGTCGATGAAATAGTTGAACATCCGGTCGTAGCGCACGTAGAGCTGGCGGCCCATAGGGCTTATATCGCGGTCTCGCCGCCGCGCAATCAGCTCCATCCGATAGGCCAGCCCCAAGCCAAAGCCATTGAGATAGGTATAACCGAAGGGCCTTTGCCGCTGGCGCTCAAAGCCGAGGCCGCCGTCTCGGCGCGGGACAAAAGCCTCCCATTGGACGCTGGCATCGTAGCGTTCATACGTGGCCGAGGCCGTCAATTCCCCATGGCGACCCAATTTGCCGCGCACCCCTGCGTTGAGCTGGCTCAAGTTGTAGTTGATGGCGTTGACAATGCCCGCCCGCGCCGCCGAGCTATCGCCGCGCGCAGAACGCCGGCGCTGGTTAAATAGCTCTAAAAAGAAGGTGGGGCGGAATCCCTTGAACTCGTATAGGGCGAACAGATCGCGGTCGGCATTGGCCGGCGCGATGGCACCCCCGACGAATACGCTCTGGCGATTGAGCACATCGCCGGCAGTGAGGTACGCGCCCGCCTTGAAATGCCCCTCGTCCATGAACAGCCTCGGCAGGATCCCGGTCTTGAGGAAGTCAATGCCATACGCTTGGGGCGCGTCTGGCAAAGCGGGCGCAGGAGTTCCGCGCCAATTTAGCGGCACATCTTGGGAAAACCACGCCTCTTCAGCCGCAACCAGCGTCCCCTCGTCCTGCAACTGGCGAATCTCAAAGCCGGCCGCCGTATAAGCCGCAAAGACGACCTCGCCTTCCGGGCCAATCGACGGGCTGAACGCGCCGCCGATGGTGTTGGTTATCTGCCGCAGCGCGAGCGTTTTCAAGCTGAGGGCATAGATGTTGAAAATGCCGCTGAAATCCGACGCAAAGACGATCGCCTCGCCATCCGCGCTCCAGACGGGGTCGCGGTCCGTGCCGGGCGTAGCGATTACCTGCCCAAGTTGCCCTATGGTATCACCGCCCCCCGCGTCCAACTCCACCACGGCAATGTCGCGCTGGCCCGCGCGCGCGATCGCAAACGCCAGTTTGCGTCCGTCGGGCGAAAAGCGCGGCGTGTAGATCTGGGTGCCGTCCGCGAAATGGGTCAAATAGCGCAGGTCCGTGCCGTCGGTGCGCATCATCGCCAAGTTGTTGCTAGTGCCCTTGTTTTGCACGAAGGCGATCCACTCGCCAGCCGGCGAATAGGTCGGGTACAGCGCGCGCAGCCCGCGCGTTAGCCGCTTGACGCGCGGCGTCTCCGGTGCCGTGCCGCTGACCATGGCCGGCACCAACCACAGCATATTGCGCCAAAAACTAGGGCCGGCCGCAGCCGAATCCCACTCGTAGATATCCGCCTGCCGCGAACCGTATTTGTCCGCCCGGTCAATGCGCGAAAAGAGCAGCTTGCGCCCGTCCGGCGACCAATCCACGGTCGAAGCGGACGCCGGGAAGGCCGCGACTTCCTCCGCGCCGGTAGCGAGGTCGCGCACGATCAAACCGTGCGGGTAGTGATGCCGCTTGCGCGTTGACAGATACGCCAATTTCTCGCCGTTGGGCGCCAGCCGCGGCCGCATATTGGAAAAGCCAACATCCGCGATCGGCTCGCCCTCGCGCAGCGGCCCCAAGGCCGCTACCTGCGCCCGATAGCCCTGCCGCAGGGACGCGATCCACTCGCCGTACAGCTCGTCCGCGCTCTTGCCCAAGACCTTTTTGCACACTCCGTCAATGGCGAGGGTATGCCACTGCGATGCAGCCCGGTACAGCTCGGCGATCTTTTCTTCGCCGTACGTCTCGGCGATGTAGCGCACCAAGCCAAAGCCGTGATCGTACACGTATTCGTTGCCAAAGCCCTGCTTGCCAAAGACGCCCATCCGGTCGAAGGATAGCTGCTCGTCCGCCAGCACTAAGGAGCGGAGCACCATGTCGCGGTTGGCATCCCAGCGGTCGTGTTGCGTCGTCGAAGTTCCGTATTGGGCCGCGCCCTCGGCCAGCCACATGGGCACCACTGTGCCCATCACCGGATAGGAAGCCAGGACGTCTGGATAGCCGATGAGAATGTCCGGCCGGTTCTTTTCTCGCTGGTAGCCAAAGTACTGCAAGTAGAGCGCCGGGACGCGCTGTACGCCTTTGCGCGCAGCACCCAGCGAAATGATGTGGGCAAATTCGTGGGTTATTACGTTGCGCAGCCAGTCTGAACTGCCGCGCAAGTCAAAGTCGTGGTCGAGCGATGTAGCCCAGATTTCAATGGTGTCTTGATAAAAAAAAGCCGCGCCATTGGCGTAATCGTCGTGGTCTTTGAGCACGATCCGCACCCGCCCGTCGGGCGCGTACCCATACAGCTTGGTAATGGGCGCGTACGCGGCTTCGGCAATGCGCGCCGCCCGCGCCGCCGCCCCGGCCAAGCCCTCGTGGTAGAAGATGCGGAAGTGCTCGGTCTCCACCACCTGCCACGCCAGCTCCGGGTGGTTTTGGGCGTGGGACGCGCTCGTCCAGCCGAGCAGCAGACAAAATGCGACAAGGCCGGCCAGCAGCAGGGTCGTCCGTTTCCTCATAAGAGTCCTCCTCAGCTCAAAATAAAATGAGGCCTGTTAGTACTAAGGCGATCTCACTGCTGCAAAGGCACTCCTCTCGACCAGACAAAACGCCAACCCCTCACGGACTCACCGCCATTTTGACCACGGCTTCTCCGCGCCGCCCGTCGTCGCCGTGCGCGATTAAGCGGCATAGGTACAGGCCGCTCGCATAGCCTTCCACCGACCAAGTGATTTCGCGCTCGCCGGCTTCGAGGCCGTTGCTGCGGTGCTGCCAAACGCGCCCGCCCAACGCATCGAACACCTCCAATTCAATGCGCCCGGCCGCACTCAGGGCAAAGCGCAAATGCGCCTCCTCACCCGGGCCGACTGGATTGGGATAGCAATAGACCCGGCCTAGCAAGGCCGCCTCTGGCTCTACAACGGGCCGGCCAGCCACCAGCGCGGTCCGCGACCCAGCCGCATCGGCACCGGCCTGCGGCCAATGGGCCGGCCCCCCAGCGTACTGCGCCGCCACCCTCAGCAGATCCCACGCATACGCGGCCGTGCCATCCAAGGCCGCCAACGCCAAGCGGCCATCGCCATCTAAGTCCACTACCACCGGCGACGCCGTCGGGGGAGCGGCCATCAGCAGGGGGAAGCCCGGCAAGAGCCGCCCATCATCATCCACGCCGAAAATTCCGCTGTGGCCGGCGACGAATATCTCCTGCTTGCCGTCGGCATCCACGTCGCAAAGCACCGGCTCAAAGACGAGCTCGCCGACCTCGGCAAAGCGCGGCAAGGCCGCGGGAAAGTCGGCGTGGCGCAATCCATCGGCTCGCAGGGCGTGTATCGCGCCACCGCGCGCCAGCAAAACCACCTCCAACAGGCCATCGCCGTCCAAATCGCCCAAGACCGGCGGCGCGGCCAGCGAATCGCCTAAATCGACGACATGCGCTCCGATCTCGACCTGTCCTCCAGCAGAAGCGACGACCTGCTCAACTTGGCCATCGCCGTCTAAATCGCCCGCCGCTGGGGGCACAGCCGCCGGCGCGATCTGGGGCCTTTGTTCCTTTAGCTCGCCACTTATGGCATCTACCACGTAGAGCTGTTCCGCTCCGACGATCAGCAGTTCAGCCTCCGCGCCCGCGCTGAACAGCGCGTCCAACGGCACCGCGTCCAACGCGAGCCGCCACCGCGGTTGGTCAGCTCCGGCGTCCCATGCGCTAACCTCGGCGTCGCGCCGCACAAAAACCTCGGGCCGGCCAGCACCATCGCCGGCCGCCAGCAGCCGCGCCCCTAGTACTTGCCACGTCGCCACGCCATCGCCGGTCGCATAGCCGACCCCCCCCCCGGCCTCAAAGAGCAATTCTTCTACTCCATCGCCATCCAAATCCGCGGCTTGCAGCCGACCGTCGCCCGGCAAATCTTGCGGCCAGCCCGGACGGGCGCGCCCAAAGCGTATGGCCACCTGCATGGTATCGCCGGGTGCGGAAAGCACTTCGATCTCAATGCCAGTCTCCCATTCCCGATTGCTGCGCGAGTCGGGTCGCGTCGCCGAGCCGAACAGCGTTTGTCCGCCGACAAAGAACGGATCGTCGGGCGATCCCTCGATCTGCCGCTGCCGCTCAAAGACCGGATGGCCAATGTCGCGATACCCATCGGCCTCTTCCAAGGCAATTGCCTGCCAATGGGCCTGATTGTTTGCGGCACTGGGGTCTTCAGCCCGCATCATCACGCCTGCATCCACGTGCCATATCAGCACCCCCGATCCCGGGACAAACGCGTCGTATTCCTCCACCGCCACCCACACGCCTTCTTCTATGGCAACCTGATCGGGGTCGAGCCACACCTTCTCTGCGTCCCCGCGCTGCCCGCGCTGCTGTCTGTTCTCCAGCAAGAAGTATTCGCACTCGTCAATGGGTATGCGCACGGCCTTGGGCAAATCGCCGCTGCGGTCGGTCGCCAGCAGCGAGAGTACGGTGTCGCGCCGCACCACCACCGGCTCGATCCACCCTAGCTGCATCTTGCTCCACGCCATGGGATGCGGCGGCGCAAAGCCAACCACCCACGCGAGGCTGTCGGTCCGCACATAGCCCGAAACGTTGGCCCCCACGTCCATCAGGCTCCAGCTACCTAGGGCCGGCAAACCATCGGCGAAATTGGACAACCCAGGTAGGCCCAACTGGTGGCCGAAAAACTTGGCCAGCAAGCCATTGAGGCCGGCCCGGCCATTGAGGCTGGGCGACTCCGGCAGGATCCACGCCTGATCGATCGCCGCGCCATCCACGGTCAGCGGGCCGCCGTTAAAGCGCACAAAATCGCTCTCGGATAAGAAGACCGAGCGAATGTCGTTCAGCGCGCCGGTCTCGTAGCCAACTCCGGCGTGGAACACGAGAAAGCTGTTGAATTCGTCCAAGCGCGGGCCGTCGGGATCGGCCAGCGCAGCGTGCAAGGCATGGCCGACTAGCTCAATCCACTTCACGCCGATTTCTTCGGTCGTGCGTCCGTTGCCGTAGTGGAGCATGGGTTGGGGAAGTGTGTACGCCTGCTGCGCGACGCGGGGAAATACCTCGGAGGAAATTTCTACCCGCCCCTCAGAAACGACCTCGTAATAGCGCGCCAGTGCGGTCAAATGCCGCTCGAAATAAGCGCGGTCGTGCGGCGGCAGGTCGTAGGGAAGCGCGTAATCCTCGGCCGAGCGCATATCAAACGCGCCAACGCCAGTCGTCGTCGGCTCATCGGGATTTTCGCGCGGAAAATCCACGCGCAAGGCCAAAATTCGCCAGTCGTCGTCGGCCGCAGTGGCCGCTGACAACAGCAGTGAGAAGCAGAAACCTAAGAGGAGCAAGGGGGCTAAATCGCAGCGTTGCCGCGCAGGGCAGCAACAGAACCAGCGTCCGATTGGAAGACTCTTAGAAAATGATGTTCAGGGAAATTGGCGTATTGTCTCCCACCACCTCGCCCTCGCCACCGATTATATACGCCACATCAAACTGGAAGCGATTGTACTTTAGCCCAACGCCAAAAGTTCTGGAATGTACCTCGCCGTCGCTGTCTTGCGAAAGGCCCGCCCGCAACGCGATAAACGCCTCGCCTTCGCGTGCGGAAAGCCCGTATCGGTATTCGCCGCCCACGTGCAGATCCATCTCTTTGAACTCGTTGCTCAAGCCCTCGTCGGCCCACGCCTTGGCCAAGTTGCTGACAAAAGACCCATCGGCGATCAAGGGCTTGTACAGGTCAAACGAGAGCATCAGATCGTTGTATTGGGTATCCATCACCTCGTAGGCCACCCCAACGACGATGTGCTGGGGCAGTGGATCGGCCTGTTCGGCGTCGATATAGGCGATCTTGGGGCCTAGGTTGCGCAGGGCCGCGCCAAAGCTGAGGCTGGAGGCGGGCTTCCACAAAAGTCCCAGATCCGCGGCAAAGCTGTTGCCCACGCCCCGGCCCCGCTCAATGCCGGCCCCGGCATCGGCTAAGTTGCTGCGAATGAACTTCAAGCCGATGCCAGCGGACGTATTGCCGCCGATAGCTGCCCCATAGGCCACAGATATCGCTACGTCATAGCTGCGGAAGGTGCCTTGTTGGTTGCCGCGCTCGTCCGTGCGGATCTGCTCGCCTAAGTTTAGCAGCGCGGCGTTGAAGCCGAAGTTGCCCCACCCCTCCACGGGCGTGGAATAGGCCAAAAACTCGTAGGATAAGTCGTCGGCCAGCTTGGGCAGCCACGCGGTGTGCGAGAGGTGGAGCTTTTTCTTGCTCTGACCGACAAGCGCGGCTGGGTTGAAGTAGCTAGCCGTGGCGTCATCGGCCACTGCCACGTACGATTCGCCCATGGCAATGGCGCGGGAACCCGGATTGATCAACAAAAGAAGCGGCGCACTGCGGCTTTCGGGCGTGGCCCGGACCCCAGCGGGCAATGCGCCGACACAAAGGCCAGCCAGCAGCAGGGTCGTCAGTTTTCTCATAGCGGAGTCCTCCTCAGCTAAGAATAAAGATACGAAAATGATGCCTCCTAAGTACTAAGGCCATCTCACTGCTGCAAAGGCACTCCTCTCGCAATACTCACTTGGCGACCTGCAAGACGGCGCGGCGCGCGACCGCAGCACCACTTTCCCGCTCGGCCTCTATCCGATAAATATACGCACCGTTGGCCAAGGCCGGCGGCGGCGTCCAAGACACTTGGTTGTAGCCGGCGTGCGTTTGTCCGTCTAGCTGGTCCATCAGCCGACCGGCCAGCGAAAAGACCTCTATCTGCACTGCGCGCATGTCGTCTTCTAGCTCATACGTGAAATAGCCGCTATCGCGCATGGGGTTCGGGTAAAACAGGACGTTGGCAAGGCCGGCGTCGCCTTCGTCGTCATCCGCGACCTCCACCGTCGTCGTCGCACGCGACGAATTGTTGAAATTGTCCCAAGCCTTCAGGCGGATCTCGTGTTGGCCGGTTTCCAGTGTGGGCAGGGGAAATTCAATGATCCCCTGCCGGTAGTCCCCGCCCTGCACGCTGTACAGCTCCGTCAATGTGAAAAGCTCGCCGTCGATGGCCAGCTCTATTTCGTGCCCGGTCTCCCCGGTGATGTTGATGCCGCTGGGATCTGCAAGCGAGGCCAACAGCACCGTCTGCCGCGGAACCGTGCTGCCTTTGGCTCCCTCAAAGCGCAGGGAAATTTCCGGCCCCTCCACGTCCGCTTCCACGCCGGCGGCCGTGCCCGCCAGCACCAGTCCGGCGGCCGCGCCAAAGGCCGCCGGACTGTCATCGCTCCAGGCGTAGGCGCTGATGCGGCCGTTCTTTCCGCCGTAGGTGATGTCTTTAGGCACCCGAAACGCGGCGTTGAAGCGGCCCTCAGCTACTAAAAAGCGGCCGCGAAAGATGGGAGCGCCGGTCTGCTCGTAGGTAAAACCCTCCAAGTCACTCTCTTCACTCGAATCAAATGCCTGCAACCACACTTGGCCTTCATAGGCCGCCGCCGGCGCACCAGTCGCGTCGAGGACCTGGCCGGCGAGGGCCACTTCGCCGAGGGCGTGGAGCGAGTCGGCCACATCGATCTGCACCTGAAAGCGCGGCATGGCCAAGCGCGTGGCCGGGTCGCCGAAGAGCGAATAGCGCTGAATGTTGCGGAATGTGGTGCGGCCACTGGGATCATACAGCGGCAGCAGCACTTGCTTGGCCTCGGTGAGGGCCAGCCCAATTGGCACGTGATCTCGTCCGGTGTGGTACATCTGCCGGTAGAACTGGCTGGCCAACCGGACATTGGTGGAGTGATATCCCACCCGGGTCGCGCAAATCATGCCGATTACGCCCCCATCTTCCTTCTGTAGGAGTGCCTCGGGTACGGAGATGCGCACGGGATCGTCGAACACTCCAACTTGACTCGCAGCCGTGAAAAACAAGGGCAGGCGACCGCCGTTTTTGAGCTTGTCCAAATCGCGGGAAAGGAGGAACATCCACTCATGGGCCAAGCGGTCGTAAGTGCCATGCCCCAAATAGGTCACAATGAGTGCGCCCTTGTTGAAAAGCCGGATGAACTCGTCTCGTGCCCGCGGCTTTTCACTCCCCTCTAGGGGAAATTGGGCAGTGTAGAGCTTGGTCAAATCCAACGCCTCGGGCAGGACGTACCGGGCCATGTATTCGCTGTCGCGGATGAACATCGACTCGACACTGCCCGGCTTGTCGCGATTGAGCAAATCGTCCGAGACCAATGCCTGTCGGCTCTGCCAAGGTCCCACTTCGGGCGTCCGGTCGTAGGCGATGATTTTGTCGACGACCACGTCGGCTTCGGCCGCGGTCTGCACGGTCAGCCGACCAATGGCCATGTCGGGGAACAGGTCGCCGCCCACTACGCGCGTGTACCACTCGTCATACGTGCTGTCGCCGTCTTGGAAGGGTGGGATCCAATTGCCCTGACTGAGGGCCGAATTGTTCTTGTAGTCGTACGAGCCATCGCCGAGCAAGGCCACGAATAGGGGCGCGGGATCCCAGTGCTCGGCCGCATAGGCGAGAAAATTGCGGATCGCCGCCGGGTCCAAAAGCCCGCCGGAAAACTCGTCGTAGATGTCTTGTACGTCGATGGCTGCCGTCCGCAGGGGCGGGCCGAAGCGGTCGTCTTCAGCCCGCCATTGTGCCAAGCGCTCGGCCGCGGCGCGGAAATCGCGGTGGTAAATCACCACCCAATCGGCCCCCCAAGCTCCGGTCGTCAAACTGCCGGGCAAGTCGAGCTCGAGCCGCACTGGTCGCTTCCAAGTCGCCGGGCCGCCCACTGCGTATTGACGCGGCACATCCCCGGGCCGATCCTGAAAAATTACCGTTCCGGCTGGTGCGTCGTACGCGAAGTCTAAGACTTCGGCCAGACCCGCAGACACCTCAAAGACGCGCGGCTGCTCGGCGGCAAAACCAGCGAGGCGGAACTCGGTGGTGCCCGTCAGCGGATAGGTGAAGAGCAACTCGCCGCGCTCGGCGACAAAGCCGCGGCTGTACTCCACCTCGTACCAGTCGAAGCGGGACGGATTGCCGTTGGTGTGAAAGATCCCCAAGTGGTTTAGCCCCTCCAGCGCCCCCATCGCCGCCCACAGCGTATCGGATGTAAAGGACCTGTCGGTTGCAAAAGCCACCGTGCCGATGGTTTCTTCGTTCCAGCGCACCTCAAATCGCGGCCGCATCTCGGGCACCCCGATAAAGCCCAAGCGCACGGCCACCGGCGCGGGCGCGGCCTGCCGCACCACCACCGGGAAGTTGCGCGCATTGCCGCGAAAGTCCTCCCAGTACCAAGTGTAGCCGGATTTGATCCCTACGAGCTGGTTGAGGACGAACTGCTCGGCTTCCTCGTGGACCCGCACCCGGTAGCTCGTGGGCTGCTGCGGGTCGGACGCGGCTAGAGCACCGCTCCTTTGCTCGGCCCGCCGCCCCTCACCCCCGCCGCCAAAACCCAGCCAGTACGCGTTCTCATGCGTGTAGAGGTTGTGCCGATATTGAAACGAGCGGCTGGCCTCTGCGTATTCCCAGCGGCTGACCGGTTCGGCCCAAAACAAGACGAAGTCGTCCGCGTCCAAGCGACCATCGCCCCCATCTTCTACGACCAAGCCCACTTCCCGCATGGCTTGGGGCGGGTTTATCTCGTTGATGGACAAGGCCCTGCCGCCGCCGTAGTGCAGGCGCAAACTCGCCGTATCGACGTCGCCGAGCGACGCCCCGGCAGCCTCTAAGTCGGCACCCGATATCCTGTACATCCCCGCTTCCGAGACGAAGATCCGCAGCCAAGTTCCTTCCTGTAACGCGGCCTTGCGCGCCGGCCGCCGCTTGGGTGGCAAGCACCAGTTCCTAGCTTGCTCGGGGTTGACGAGCACCCCTCGGTAGAATGCTTCGCCCCAAGGGTCGGCAACGCGGGTGCCGCCACCGCCGGTCACGTGCAGGTCAACGACGATGCGATCGTACAGGGTCCGCGTCCCGTCTGCTTCGACGCGCGGAGCAAACGCCACCGGAACGACGCGCTGGCGGCGCACAAAACCGCTCTCCCCGAGGAAGACCGGCCCGGGCGTGGGCGCGTCGTCTTCAGCGGCGCGATCCGTTCGCGCCACATGGGCTTCGACCAGCTCCAAGCGAACCTGTCCGTCGCTTGGGACGCCGATCAAGGCACCGCGCCCCTGCTCCAATTCTCGGCCCTCGGGCAGCCAAACCAACCGCAGGCGCTGCGGCGTCTGCTCACTTACGCGCAATTCCGCCATGGCCGCGCCCGCGCAAAAAAGCGCTAGCGCCCAAAAGCAGCATGTGAATCTCATAAAGTGGTATAGGTGGGATTGATCATTTGGTCGTGGCGATTGGCACTTTTAAGGTCATTCCAAGCCCTTTTTTTGTCAAGGGTATCTCACCTTGACTTATCGGCTCAGTGCCTCTATGTTTGATGGTTTCTTAACAGGGAGACACTCATGGCCAGACAATGCAGCCTGACCAACGTCAAGGGCCTAGTTGGCAACAACGTCAGCCACTCGCAGCGCAAAACCAAGCGCGTCCAACAGCCCAACCTCATCAAAAAGCGCATTTTCATCCCCGAAGAAAACCGCACCGTCACCCTACGCCTGACCGCCCGCGCCCTACGCACCTTAAACAAAAAAGGCGTCCATCAGTTCCTAAAAGAAAACGGGATCAAGGTCTGAGCGGGCCAAAAGCCCTCCGCACCCATGAACCAAGGCGATGACGCAACCAACGCCATCCAAGAGCGAGTTCGCCAAGCCCTAGCCGAAAACGCGGCCTTAAAAATTTTTGCCGGCCGCACCAAGTCCTTTCTCGGACGCCAACACGACGGAATCCCACTCAACCTCTCCGCTCTGACCGGCGTCGTCAGCTACGAGCCAAACGAGTTAATCCTAGTCGCTCGCCCGGGCACCAAGCTGAGCGAAATAGAAGCCCTGTGCCGCAGCGAAAACCAGTACTTCGCCTTTGAGCCGCCCGCTTGGGGTGCGGCTGCAACCATCGGCGGCACTGTGGCCTGCAACCTCTCGGGGCCGCGGCGCTTCAAGATGGGCGCACTGCGCGATCACTTGCTCGGCGTTGAACTGATCGACGGCCGCGGCGAGCGAATTCGCACCGGCGGCAAAGTCGTCAAGAACGTCACGGGCTACGATCTGTCCAAGGTACTGGCCGGCTCCTTCGGGACGCTGGGAGTACTCACCGAGGTCTGCCTCAAGGTCTGGCCGCGCCCTGAAACCCAAGCAACTCTCTTCATTCACGGGCTGACTCCCACCGCGGCGTTGGAGCGAATTCTCGACTGGGCGGCGCGGCCTTTCCAGATCACGGGCCTAGCTTGCGACGCCGACCGATTAGCTGCCCGCGTCGAAGGCCCGGCACCAGCGGTGCGGGCGCAGCTAGCAATGCTGCGCGCAGGAGAGTCAGCAAAGTCGGAGGTCGTGGAAGAGTCCGAATCGCACACCTTCTGGCGGCGCTGGCGCGAGCTCGAATGGCTGGTCCCAGCCGCGGGCCAACAGCGCTGGCGCTTTTCTGGACCGCCGACCAAGATGGTGCAGCTCATGGAAGCGCTAAAGGCCGAGGGGCTGAGCCGCTGGGGGCTGGACTGGGCCGGCGGCTTGCTGTGGGCCCTGTTGCCGGTGGCCGCCCAAGCCTCGCGCTTGCATCGCACCGCCGCACACCACCAAGCCATGGGCTGGCGCTTTGCAGCCGACGAGCACAATGAAGACGCCTTTACCCCACTCAGCACCGGCGCGGCGCGCATGAACCAGATGCTCAAGTGCGCCCTTGACCCACGAGGCATTTTTAACCGGGGCAAAATGTACGCCTAATATATCTCGCCTGGACGATAGTCCGGCGGCCGCGTTTTCCGCTCGCTGAGCCACAGCGCCCGTCCAATCCGCGCTTGGACGTATTGATAGTCATAGCTCGCGTCCGGCGCGGAGATGTTGCCCTGCGACGGGTATTGGGCAATCGCCTCCTCGACGAGGTCCACGCCCAGCCCGGGCGCATCCGGCACCGCGATATGGCTATCGACGACCTCGGGCTGGCCGGTCATCACCTCGTAGCGCTGCGGCACATCGTCGGCTAGATGCTCCAAGATCAGGAAGTTGGGCAGCGTGGCCATTAGGTGTACGGCCGCCATTTCGGCCACCGGCCCCAACGAGCCATCGTGCGGGGCTATTGTGCAGTAGTGGGCCTCGGCCATAGCGGCGATCTTCTTCATCTGCCACAGGCCCCCAGCGCGGCCCGTATCCGGCTGTACCACGTCGATGATTTCGCGCTCAATTAGCTCCTTTACCCCCCAAATGGTGGCGTGGCGCTCGCCCGCGGCAATGGGAATGGCCACTGCGTCGGCAACCCGCGCGAGGGCGTCGATGTTTTCAGGGGCTACTGGATCTTCGTAAAACAGCAGGTCGTAGTCTTCGAGCGCGTGGCCCAAGGCAATGGCGTCGCGCGTCGTCAGCCAAGGCGGCCCGTGGACGTCGACCATGAGATCCACCTCGTCGCCGACCTCCTTGCGAATGGCGGCGACCGTTTCGACGCAGTTTTTAATTCCCCCGGTCTTTAGCGCCGTATAGCCTTGATCGACCAAGGAGCGCGCCCGCTCTTTCTCGTGCGCGTGGGCATAGACCCGCACCCGGTCGCGCATCTTGCCGCCCAAGAGGTTCCACACCGGCTGCCCGAGGGCCTTGCCCTTGATGTCCCACAGGGCCATCTCAATGCCGGTCATGGCACCAGAGCCGACGATGCCGGTCATGCCGTGGCCCATCATCGCCACCTGCATCTTGCCCCACAGCCGCTCAATGTGGAACGGATCCTCGCCGATCATCAAAGGCGTCAGGTCGTGGATGGCCGTTTCGACCACGCGCGGCCAGCCCGAAGCCTCGCCCACGCCGTAGATGCCGGCGTCGGTCTCGACCTTGACGAAGAGCCAGTTGCGCGCCGACCAACCGCTCGCCTGTGGAGGCGCGCACTGCATTAAATAGGTCTTGATCTGGGTAATTTTCATAGCGATCTCCCCGCGTTGCAATGGAGCGACAAGTATAAGCCACAGCGCGAAATCAATCCATTGCCGGCACCCAGTGCGCAGATTGACAGGTATATTTTCAATACTTAGCTTCTAAATTTTCTATTTATTTGGCGATTTAATTCTGACAGATGTCTTTCTCATGGATCCCTGCATAGGTCTGATCGATCAAGAACTGACCCGGTTTGAAAAGCGGCTCAACGCCGAGCTCAACGCCGATGTCGAGCTGGTCCACGTCATTGCTCGCTACATGGCCACGCTCAAGGGCAAGCGCCTCCGGCCGGCCCTCATCTTGCTCGTGGCCAAAGCGTCTGGCGACTGGAACGAACAGCTAATTGACGCGGCCGTGGCTGTCGAAATGATTCACGCCGCCACCATGGCCCACGACGACGTAGTGGACTCCGCGACCGTGCGCCGGGGCCGCGAGACGGTCAACGAGCGCTGGAGCGGGCAGATCGCCGTCCTCATGGGCGACTTTCTCCTCGCACGTGCCCTGCGCCTGCTGATCGGGGTCGGCAATCTGCAAGTCCTGAGCGTGGTCGCGTACGCCACCGAGCGGCTGAGCATGGGCGAAATTTTTGAAATCCAGATCGGCACTCAGTGCGATACGCGCGAAGAGTCGTATTTCGCCATGGTCAGCGACAAGACAGCTTCCCTGATCTCGGCTGCAGCGCGGATTGGCGCGATTCTCTCCGGCGCATCGGACGAGATCGTGCAATCCATGGGGCGCTACGGAGAATCGCTCGGCCGCGCCTTCCAAGTCGCCGACGACATCCTCGACCTCACCAGCGATCAGGCGACCATGGGCAAGCCCGTCGGGCACGACCTGCGCGAAGGCAAAATTACCTTGCCGTTGATACGCGCCTTACAGCAAGCCCCCTCGGGAGCGCGGGCCGAGATGGAGGCCTTTTTGGCCCGGCCGGACAAGGACGAAGCCGAATGGGGGCAGATCGTGGCCTTTGTCGATAAGCACCAAGGAGTCGCCGCGGCCGCCGAGACCGCGCACGAATGTGCCGCCCACGCTCAGGAGTGCCTCGCGGTGCTGGCCCCTTCCCCGGCCCGCGCCGCGCTAGAACGAGCCGTGCAGCTCGTCGTCGAGCGCAACAATTGACGCGACCAGTCCATGCTCAAGCGCTGTCTGCTGGCCGTAGGCGGTTTGGCCGTGGTCCTGTACTTTCTGCCGTCGCCCCGGCCCGCCGCGCCGGTGCGCGCAGACCGCCTCTTGTTGGGAACCCTCGTCACGGTCAAACTCTACGGAGACGAAGCAGTGGTTCGCCCGCACGTAGAAGCGGCGTACGCGGAAATCGCCCGCGTCGATTCGGGGATGAGCCACTACCGCGAGGGCGGCGCACTGCGGCGACTGGAGCAACGGGCGCGTCTCGCTCCAACGCACGGCCCGGCCGGGCTGATTGCGGTCTTGACGCGCAGCCAGCATTTTGCCGCGTTGACCGATGGAGCGTTTGACTGCACGGTGGGGGCGTTGACGAGTCTGTGGGACTTCCCCGACGCGGTAGCACCGCCTGCCCCGGCACAGATTGATTCAGCGCGGGCGCTGGTGGGCTACGAAGGGCTGGAAGTGGCGGCCCAGTCGTTGCGGATCAACAGGCCGGGGCTGCGCTTGGATCTGGGAGCGGCGGCCAAAGGCTACGCAGTTGACCAAGCCGTAGCGGCCCTGCAGGAGTTGGAAGTGGCGGCCGGGATGATCGAGGCCGGGGGCGACATTCGCTATTGGGGCGAAAAGCCGGACGGACGGCCTTGGCTCTTTGGAGTTCAGCACCCGCGTGCGCCAGAGCAATACATAGCAGTAGAGGACCTCGGGCTCGCGGCGATCGCGACCTCTGGTGACTACGAGCAGTACTTTGATTGGGAAGGCGAGCGCTATCACCACTTGCTCGACCCCAAGACCGGCTATCCAGCGCGGGCATGCATAAGCGCCACCGTGTGGGCCGCGACCGCTCTGGACGCCGACATCCTATCGACTGCGGTCTTCGTCTTAGGGCCTGAGCAAGGGCTCGCGCTCGTCGAGGGCCTAACGGACGTCGAGGGCTTCATTTTCTTTGCGCGAGACGGGCAGCTCATGCACCGGGCGTCAACCGGGCTGAGCGGCCGCTTTCGCTTTTGCAATAGCAGCAAACTTTCGCCGGGCTGCGCTCGGCAATAGCGGAGTAAAGACAACTTTATGAAACGCAACCGGAAACTCGTGCTGATCTTGGCACTGATCGCCGCGGCCGTGTACTACCTGCTGCCGAGCGTGGAATTTTACAGTATGACGGACGACGAGCGCGAGGACCTAGAGCTGAAGGCCCCCGAGCAGCTCGTCGATCTGAAAAAGCGCTCGCTCAATTTGGGACTGGACTTGCAGGGCGGCATCCACCTCGTCCTAGAGGTCAAGACCGAGGGGATGGAGCAGCAGGAAGCCCAAGATGCGGTCGCCCAAGCACAGGAAGTCATTCGCAACCGCGTCGATCAGTTCGGGGTGGCCGAGCCGACCATTCAGCGCCAAGGCGACAACCGCATCATCATTGAGTTGCCCGGCGTACAGGACGTGCAGCGCGCCAAAGATCTAGTGGGCCAGACCGCGCTCCTCGAATTCCAGCTCCTCGAACCCGCGGAGGATCGCACTCGCCTGATCCAGCGCATCGACCAAGTGCTAGCCCCGCCAGAAGAAGGCGAAGAAGAGGAAGAAGACCTCCTCCTTGCCTCCACAGCAGAAAGTGCCCCCCTCTCCTCCATGCTCAGCCTCGCCGGCGAAGACCTCACAGTCTCGGGCCGCCACTTGCAGCGCGTCAAGAGTTTGCTCAACGCCCCAGAGGCCCAAGAGCTCATCCCGGCAGACGTGGAATTTCTCTTTTCGAGCAAGCCCGCTGGGGCCGAGGGCAATGAGTTCTACTTCCTCTACTTGGTGCGCAAGAAGCCGGAGATGACCGGGCACATGATTCAGGACGCCTTTGTCTCCATTGGCCAAGTAGTAGAGTACATGGGCCAGCCCATCGTCAATTTCTCGACCACCGACGAAGGGGTGCGGCTCTTCAGCCGCATCACCGGCTCGCACATCGGCGAGCGCATGGCCATCGTCCTCGACGAATCGGTGTACTCGGCCCCGGTCATCCAGAACAAAATCAGCGAGGGTCGCGGCATCATCACCGGCAGCGGCACCCAAGAAGAGGCCAAAGACCTCGCCATCGTGCTGCGAGCCGGCGCGCTACCGGCCGAGGTCGAGATCATCGAAGACCGCACGGTCGGTCCCTCGCTGGGGCGCGACTCCATCGAGCAAGGCAAGACAGCAGCGATCTACAGCATGGTGCTGATAGCGATCTTCATGGTCCTCTACTATCGAACGGCCGGGCTGATCGCCGACTGCGCCCTCCTGCTCAACATGCTCTTCATCATGGCGGTACTGGCCGGTTTTCACGCCACCTTGACTTTGCCCGGCATCGCCGGCATCATCCTGACTATTGGCATGGCCGTTGACGCCAATGTGCTGATCTTCGAGCGCATCCGCGAAGAGCTGCGCTCGGGCAAAACCGTCCGCGCAGCCATAGATTCCGGCTATGGCCACGCGCTCTCGGCCATCATCGACGCCAATGTGACCACGTTCCTAGTCGGCATCGTGCTCTATCAGTTCGGCACCGGGCCGATCCGCGGCTTTGCCTTGACCCTGTGCATCGGCATCATCTCCAGCCTCTTTACGGCCTTCTTTGTGACCCGCACAATTTTCGATCTGATCACCCGCAAGTCGCAGCAATCGACCTTGAGCATCGGGCCCGTTGCGCTCTTCGCCAACCTGAACATCCGCTTCCTCTCGTTGCGCAACATTGGTTTCGGCACCTCGGCGGCCGTGCTGCTCCTCGGCATGATCTCCATTTTGGGCATCAACGGCATCCGGCCGGGCATTGACTTTGCCGGCGGTACCTTGCTGGAGTTGCACTTTGATCCAGCCGTACAAGTCGAGGATATCCGCGGCCAACTCGGCCGCGTCCCGGTAGGCGATGCCGAGATCGACCTGAGCAAGAGCGAGATCAAGCAGTTCGGCTCGGAAAACGACATCCTCATCCGCGTCACCGAAAGCGGGGAAGGCACCGAGGTAGCCGACGGCATTATGGGGGTTCTCAAGGCCGGATTTGCCGACAACATCGCGGCGCTGGAGTGGATCCGACGGCAAGAAAAGGTCGGCCCCAAAATCGGCAGCGAACTGAGCAGCGCGGCCGTGCGGGCGGTGTTGGTGGCACTGGGGCTGATTCTGATCTACATGGCTTGGCGCTTCCACCGCTTCCTCTACGGCATCGCCGCGGTCGTCGCGCTCTTCCACGACGTGCTCATCACCCTCGGGCTGCTCTCGCTCTTCGACATTGAGATTACCCTCGCGGTGGTCGCCGCTCTGCTGGCCATTGTCGGCTACTCGCTCAACGACACGATCGTGGTCTTCGACCGCATCCGCGAAAACCTGCACACAGCCCGCCGACAGGGCTTTGACGGCACGGTAAATCAGAGCATCAACGAGTGCCTGAGCCGCACGCTGATCACCTCGGCGACGACCCTCTTGGCCGTGCTAGTGCTGATGCTCTTTGGCGGCGAGGTCAACCGCGACTTCACCATCACCTTGATGATCGGCGTCGTGGTCGGCACTTATTCGTCTGTATTCGTCGCCAGCCCGGTGCTCTACCTAGGCCAACAGCGGGCCGCAGCCAAAAGGGCCAACTGAAGCGGGCCGCTTGCGGGCGGGGCCGCTTCTCGCCGTGAAAACGATAGTAGTAGCTACCTTTGTCCTGCTCTTGACCTACTACGGGCCGCCGCAGGATCGCCCCAGCCCCTTTGACGCCGCGTGGATGCTGGGTGCTCTGGCCCTCGTGGCCGCGGCTGGAGGCCAACTGGCGCAGGCGATTCGCCTGCCGACACTGGTGGGGTGGATCGGGGCCGGGATGCTGCTGGGCACTGGCGGCTTACAACTCGTCGATCTAGACGCGTTCTCCCTGTACAAAATGCTCTTCCTCGCGGCCGGCCTCGGGGTCGGATTCCAAGTGGGACTGCACGTGGTATGGCCAACGCACGTCTGGCGCACACTTGGGTTGGTAGCGGTGGCGACCGCGCTGATCTTTGCCGCCGTGGCAGCGACCACCGCATTGCTCGGGTTGCCTTGGCAGCAGGCCGTACTCCTCGGTGCCTTGGCTAGCTTGTGGGGCCCCTTCACCGCCGCGCCGGAATTTGGCCGGCGCGGCGCATTGGTGCTGGCCGTGCTGGGGACGGGCTGCGCCCTTGTGGCGTTGGGGGGCGCACTGGTCTGGCTAGAGACCGGGGCCGCGGGATGGGTCGGGCGCGTCGGCCTGTCGCTTGTGGTCGGCGGCGGGCTGGGATTAGGGCTGCGTCTTTTAGGGCGGTTCGCCACCCCAGGCGCGACCATAATCTCCAGCCTAGTGGGGGCTTTTTTTTTAGCAGCTCTCGCGTTGGAAGCCCTCGAGCTGATGGCACTGCCCTGCGGGCTGATGGCGGGACTGTTACAGGACAAGCAGCACAGCCGCCGCGTGCGATTGCTGCTGCACCGGGGGGCACCGGTGGCCTTCATACTCTTTTTTGCTCTCGTGGGGACCGCGCTCGACCTCGGCGCACTATGGCCGCCCGCAGCCGGGCTGTACGAGGCCGCGCTCGTGCTGGTGACTGTGCCGCTGCTTTTGCGAGGGCTGGTGCCCATGGCGTACTACCCGCTGCCCGGTCCCTACCGAGGGCGGCGCATTGGCTGGCGGCTCTTGCCGCGCGGTGCGTTGCTGTTCGAGTTGTTCTGCGGCCCGCACGGGCTGGCACCCTACGTAGGGGCCGAGGGCCTGTTGGCGCAGGCCGTGCTCTTGGACATTTTCGTTTCAGCTCTGCTCTTCTCCGCCTTGGCAGCACTCGTAGATGCGAGCCTTTTCGCTGCGGAAAAGGCCCCGCCCTCAGAAAGCGGCGCAAAGGCCTAAGTCGGCCGCTGCTCGTTTGTGTCCAACTGGGCTGATTTGTATCTTTAACGGCTTAACGTTTGCATGGACCACATCCGCGACAACTGGGAATTGCTGCGCGGCCGCATCGAGCGGGCGGCCGAGCGCAGCGGGCGCACCGCGAGCGCGATTGAGGTCGTCGCCATCAGCAAAACGCGCAGCGTACGCGAAATCGAGGCGGCTTACGCCTGCGGCTTGCGCCTCGTCGGCGAAAACCGCGTCCAAGAAGCAGCGGCCAAGCGCCCGCAGGTCGCCGCACCCCTTGCTTGGCACTTCGTCGGCCACTTGCAGACGAATAAAGCCGGGCGGGCCGTCGAGCTTTTCGACCTCGTGCAGTCGGTCGATTCCGCGCGGCTAGCGGAGGCACTCAATCGCCGAGCTGGACAGACCGACCGCACCATCGAGGTGCTCTTGCAGGTAAACACGTCCGGCAGCCTGAGCCAAGCCGGCGTGGCACCCGACCAGCTCGTCCATCTAGTCGCAGCCCTCGCACCGCTACCGCACTTGCGGATCCGCGGCCTGATGACCATTGCCGCTCACAGCGAGGACGAGGCCACAGTCCGCGGCTGCTTTCGGACCTTGCGCGAGCTCGGCGAAAAAATCGCCGAGTGCGATTTTGCGGGCGCATCCATGGACTACCTATCCATGGGCATGAGCGGCGACTTTGAACTCGCCATAGCCGAAGGGGCCAATCTGTTGCGCCTCGGCACGGCGATCTTCGGCCCACGGCCGATCTGATGCACAGGAGATAATCGTGTTCGATTACGGCGGTTTCTTTACAGACGTCAAGGGCCTCATCATCACCCTCATCCATATTTACATCTATATAATCGTCATCCGGGCGGTGATTTCGTGGTTCAACCCTAGCCCCCACAACCCGCTCGTCCAATTCCTGCGCGGCGTCACCGATCCGGCCCTCGATGCGGTGCGCTCCTTCTTGCCGAGGTTTTTTTGGTCAACTGGAATAGACTTTACGCCGCTGATCTTAGTTGTACTGCTCTGGCTCGTCATCAGCTTTTTCCAAAACCTCCTACCCGCAGCCGAATGAACATGACACCCCAAACCCCTTTTGCCCCGGTCCCGTCCCAAGTCGATTTTCCCGCTCAGGAGCGCTGCATCCTCGAGTTCTGGCGCACCGGCGACCTGTATCGCAAATCCGTCGATGCTCGCTCGGTCGAGCGCCCCTTTCGGTTCTACGACGGGCCGCCCTTTGCGACTGGACTGCCCCACTACGGACACCTGCTGGCGTCCATCACCAAAGACGTGGTGCCCCGCTACTGGACGATGCGCGGCTTTCGGGTCGAGCGCCGCTGGGGCTGGGACTGCCACGGCCTGCCCGTCGAGAACGAAGCCGAGCAACAGCTCGGGCTCCGGTCGCGGCGCGACATTCTCGCCTACGGCGTGGCCCAGTTCAACGAGGCTTGCCGAGACTTGGTCCTGCGCTACACGGCCGAGTGGCAGCGGCTGATCGAGCGACTGGGGCGTTGGGTTGACTGGGACAACCAGTACCGGACGATGGACCCCGATTTCATGGAGTCCGTGTGGTGGGTGTTCAAGTCGCTGTGGGACAAGGGCCTCGTCTATGAGGGCTACAAGTCCCTCGCCTACTGTCCCCGCTGCGCGACGCCGCTGTCGAACTTCGAGGTCAACCAAGGCTACCAAGACACTCAGGACCCGTCGATTACGGTGCGATTCCGCGTCGTCGGCCAGCCGCGCCTGTCCCTGCTCGCTTGGACCACGACCCCATGGACCCTGCCCGCCAACATGGGCTTGGCCGTCGGCCGCGACATTGACTACGTGCGCGTCACCACCCGCGACGGGGAGCAGTTGATCCTCGCCGCTTCTCTCGTCGAAAGCCTCTTCCTCCGGCGCGACAGCGAAATCGCCGAGGTAGCGCCGGTTGCCGTCGAAGACCTCGTCGGGCTGCGCTACGAGCCCCTGTTCTCCTACTTCGCCGACCACGCCGAGGAGGGCGCTTTCCGCGTGGTGACGGCCGACTTTGTATCGACTGACGACGGCACCGGCATCGTCCACATTGCCCCGGGGTTTGGCGAGGACGATTACCAACTCGGTCTGGCCGAGGGCTTGCCCGTAGTCTGCCCCATCGACGCCGATTGCTGCTTCACCGACGAGCTCCCGGACTTTGCGGGCACCTTCGTAAAGGACGCGGATACGCCCATCATCCGCCGCTTGCGCACCTCGGGTCAGCTATTCTCCGAAGGCTCCATCGAGCACGCGTACCCGTTCTGCTGGCGCTGCGACTCGCCCCTCATCTACCGCACGATCTCCACTTGGTTCGTGAAGATCGAAGGCGAAGTGAAGGAAAAGATGCTCGCCGCCAATCAGCAGATCTGGTGGATTCCCGAGCACATCCGCAATGGCCGCTTCGGCAAGGGCGTTGAGTCGGCCCCGGACTGGGCCGTCAGCCGCAACCGCTACTGGGGAACGCCGCTGCCGATTTGGCGCAACGAGGAGACGGGCGAAGCCGTGTGCGTCGGCAGCCGCGAGGAGTTGTGCGAACTCGCCGGACGCGACATCGACGACCTGCACAAGCACTTCATCGACGACTTCGAGATTCCGGCGCCGTCCGGGAACGGCTCGCTGCGCCGCGTGCCCGAAGTCCTCGACTGCTGGTTCGAGTCCGGCTCCATGCCGTACGCGCAGAGCCACTATCCCTTCGGTCAGCGCGAGGACTTTGCAGCTTCTTTTCCGGCCGACTTCATCTCCGAAAACCTCGATCAGACTCGCGGATGGTTTTACACCCTGACGATCTTGGCTGCGGCCCTGTTCGACAAGCCGGCCTTCCACAACTGCATCGTCGGCGGCATGTTGCTAGCCGCGGACGGACGCAAGCTGAGCAAGCGTTTGAAGAACTATCCCGATCCGGCTGAGATGCTCGACACCTACGGCGCCGACGCCCTGCGCCTCTATCTGCTCAACTCGCCGGCCATGAAGGCCGAGGAGATGCGCCTTACCCAAGAGGGCATCAAGCAGAGCCTGCGCGACGTCATCATCCCCTTGTGGAATGCCTATAGCTTCTTTGTCACTTACGCGACTATTGATGGTTGGAGGCCAGACGCGGGCCGGGCGCAGACGCTCAACCACCGCCTTGACCGCTGGATTCTTTCGGAGCTACAGACCCTGCTCCGCGAGCTCAACGCCGAAATGGAAGCCTACCGGCTCTATCGCACCGTGCCGGCGATGGTGGCCTTTATCGAGAAGCTGACCAACTGGTACATCCGCCGCAGCCGCCGCCGCTTCTGGAAGTCCGAAGACGATCAAGACAAGGAAGCGGCGTATGACACCCTCTATCGGGTGTTGGTGACCTTCATCAAAGCCCTAGCCCCGGTCTTGCCCTTTATCACCGAGATTATCTACCAGAACTTGGTGCGCCGCGTGGATGCCGAGGCCCCCGAAAGCGTCCATCTGTGCGACATGCCCCAAGCCGACGAGCACTTGCGCGACACCGCCTTAGAGCAGCAAATGGATCTGGCGACGCGAGCCGTAGTCTTGGGCCGCTCGCTGCGCAGCAAGCACCAGCTCAAGGTGCGCCAGCCGCTGCGCCACCTCTGGCTTTTGCCCCCCAATGGACACACTCATCACGGGCTGGCGCAGATGACCGACTTGCTAGCCGACGAGCTCAACGTCAAGGAGGTGGTGCTGGTGGAGGACGAGACCGAATTCAGCGAGGTCTCCTACCGGCCCGACTTCCGCGCCTTAGGGCCGCGCTTCGGCAAGCGGATGCCAGAAGTCGCCGCCCGCATCCAAGCCCTGACGTCCGCGGAGGTACACCTCCTCGAAAGCGGCGGCCAGCTCTCCGTGGCCGGCGGCGCGATCGGGCTGGCCGACATCGCCGTGCAGCGCCGGGAGAAAGAGGGCGTGGTGGCAGCCCTCGACAACAACCTCGGGGTGGGGCTGGACATCCAGCTCGACGACGAGTTGATCGCCGAGTGTACTGCGCGCGAATTCGTCAACCGCGTCCAGAACATGCGCAAAGACGCCGGCTTAGCTGTCGCCGACCGCATCCGCGTCTGGGTGCGAGGTGCGGCCGCTTTGGAGGAAGCGGTGCAGCAGCACGGCCCGTACATCGCCGCTGAGACTCTAGCGCTGGCCCTCCACACCGGGGAACTGCCCCCAGAGGTGCTCTTGCGGCAGGAGCGACAGGTCAACGGCCATACCGGCACCATTGCCATTGCCAGAGCCTAGTACAAACGGACGACGCGAAGAGAGGCAAAAATCGAATGCAAGACAAACCCAAACAGATGGACCAGGAACACCTCGATTTTTTTAAGAAATTGCTCCTCAAAAAAATCGCCCAGACCTCGGACGACGTCGAAGCTATCGAAAACACCGCGCGCAACGACGCCCGGGAAATGGCCTCCGAGGACCGCTCAACCTACTCGCTGCACATGGCCGACCACGGAACCGACGCTATGGAGCGAGAGAAATCCCTGCTCCTCGCCCAGCGCGGGGGCGCTTACATCGACTACTTAAACGAGGCCCTGCAACGCATTGAGGACGGCACCTTTGGCATCTGCCGCACCTGCAAGGGGCCAATCGGCCGCGGCCGCCTAGAGGCCGTACCCACCGCCACCCAGTGCATTAGCTGCAAATCCAAGCGCGAGGAGGCGTCGGACTTAGAGTGACCTTCCTGTGGATCATACCGCTGGCCGTGGCCATCGATCAAGCTAGCAAACTCATCGTCCGCGGCGCCATGGCCCTGTACCAGTCCGAGCCTGTGCTGGGCGACTTTTTCCGCCTGACCTACATCCACAACCCGGGCGCGGCCTTCGGCCTGAACGTGGGCAGCCCGCTGCTGCACACCGTCTTCTCGATCCTCGCACTCGGCATCCTCGTGTACCTCTATCGCTCGCTCGCGGCAAACGAGCGGCTCTTGCGCTTAGCCCTCTGCCTAGTACTAGGCGGTGCCGTGGGCAACATCATCGACCGTCTGTACTTGGGGGAAGTGGTGGATTTTTTCGACTTCGGCTTCGGGAATTTGCGCTGGCCGATCTTCAACTTTGCCGATTCGTTCGTCACCGTCGGCGTATTGCTCTTGGTCTTGGGCTACTCGCGCCGCGAAAAAGCCCCGGCCGCCCCCGACTAATGCCATGCACCTCGCCGTTGCCGCCGCGGCCCCCGAGCGGCTCGATCTCTTTCTGCGCCACCGCTGTCCCCAGCTTTCGCGCAACCGCATCCAAGCGCTGATCAAGTCCGGGGCGATTCGCGTCAATGGTGTGCAGACGCGCCCGGCGTACTTGGTCCAGCCCGGGGACGAGATCGCCATCGAGCTGCCCGTGCCCGCGCCGACAGCCGCGCACCCCGAGCCGCTACCCCTATCCATCGCGTACGAAGACGACGACCTGCTAGTCGTGAACAAGGCGGCCGGCATGACCGTGCATCCGGCTCCGGGCGCGACCGAGGGAACCCTCGTCAACGCGCTGTTGCACTACTGCCGCGATCTGTCGGGCATCAACGGCGCACTCCGACCGGGGATCGTCCACCGGCTCGACAAGGAAACCAGCGGCTTGCTGCTAGTAGCCAAGCGCGACGCCATCCATCGGACGCTGGCCGCAAAATTCCAAGCGCACCAGATCGAACGCCGCTACGTATCCTTGGTGTGGGGCGTCTTGCGCGGGCAAGGCGGGCGGATCGAAGCACCGATCGGGCGCCATCCCAAAAACCGCAAGAAGATGGCCGCAGTCGAGGGCGGGCGGGATGCGGCGACCAATTTCAGCGTCGTCGAGCACTGTCCTTTTACAACCGTGGTCGAATGCCAGCTAGAAACCGGACGCACACACCAGATTCGCGTACATCTGGCCCATATCGGCCATCCGGTCTTCGGCGACCGAGTGTACGGAGGCCGCGACCAAGCGCGGGGCATCCGCCCGGAATACCAGCGTCAAGCCAAGTGGATGCTAACCCTGATCAAACGCCAAGCCCTGCACGCAAAGGAGTTGCGCTTTGCGCATCCGACCACCGGAGAGACGATGGAGTTTACCGCGCCGCTGCCAGAGGATTTGCGGGCCGTATTAAAGGCAGCGCGGATGGAGGTCGCGGCCGAAGCGAATAGTACGCGACGACTATAGACAACCGACGAGGAGGACGACCTGTGGACTTTCGGGTCAATGACGACGAGATGCTCGCCCTTATCGCACGGGGATACCATACCTTCCACCCCTCAATCGACGCGGAGATACACCGAGCGGTTTGTGCGCAGACCCGCACCGCCTTTGTCCAAGGCAAAAATCCCGGCAACGCCATCTACGAACTCGGATTGAACTAAAAGGAAAAAGCCATGCATGAGCTAGAAATCGCAGGCGTTCACAGCAGCGGTGTCGAGGCCGTTGCGAGCACTTCGCTGGCCCATTTACTCCCCCGCCCCGATAAAGAAAAAGCAAAGCTAGCCGAACAGTTTTAAGGCCCCGATTAGGCCCCACGTCGCTACGTGCAGGGCAATGACCCACCGCAAGAGCTCTTTGCGCGTGCCGTCAATGGCTTGACGGTTGGCGTCAATTTTCGTTTCCAGCTCTTTGCGCGCACCGTCAATGGCTTGGCGGTTAGCGTCGATCTTCGTTTCCAGCGACTCCTGCGTCGCATCGATCTTCGTTTCCAGCTCTTTGCGCGTACCGTCAATCGCTTGACGGTTGGCGTCGATCCTCGTTTCCAGCTCTTTGCGCGTGCCGTCAATGGCTTGGCGGTTAGCGTCGATCTTCGTTTCCAGCTCTTTGCGCGTACCGTCAATAGCTTGGCGGTTAGCGTCGATCTTCGTTTCAATGCGGCCCAGCCGCACGTCGATTTGCTCGACAATGCCCTCTAACCGGGCGATGCGCCCCTCGTGGTCTAACGGATACGGACGCTCTGGCGGCGGATGGAACTCACTCACGATCCGACCTCCTGTTTGGTAAAGCGTGAACAGCGCGAACCCCCCCACCGGATATTTGCAAAATCCATGCCACGGCGGCCGGGCAGTGGGGAAGACGGGGCCGTGCGGGTCAGACTGTATCGGGCACAACCCATCCATGACACCTTTAGGGAGCACCCCAAAAAGGGTAATGCGTCAGGTTGAAAATTTCAATCCCTTGGTAAAGAGACAAAACATCCAAAAAAAATAGGCTCCTTACGCCGCCTGTCGGAATTGACGCGGTGCAAGCATGACAGCAGATTCATAATGTCATGCCTGCTACTCAGATTACTCTTCGCAATGTCGATCCCGAACTCTCGCGGCGGCTTCGCGCTGTCAGCGCGGAACGCGGCGAGAGCCTGAATAGCACCGTGTTGCGCCTCCTGAAAGACGCGGTCGGCTTGGATGCGCGTCGCGACCGCCTGCGCCGATACGTCACATGGACGGCCGACGACTTCTCGGAGTTTACCGACGCGCTACGGGCGCAGCGAGTCGTCGATGAACGGTACTGGCAGTGAACTCGACCGATCGACTTGTCCTCGATACCAGTGCGTACTCACACCTGCGTACCGGACATCCTCAAGTGATTGACTATGTGGCGGACGCACCAGTAGTCGTCATGCCGGTTACGGTACTCGGAGAGATCGAAGCGGGATTTGAGTTGGGGAGCCGCGTACAGGAGAATCGACGCGCCCTCGCCGAATTCCTCAATGAGCCATTTGTCAGCGTGTTGGACAGCACTTCCGAAACCGTTCGGCACTATGCCCGAATCTTCGTGGCGTTGCGTCGAGCCGGCACACCAATCCCTATGAACGATGTGTGGATTGCAGCAGCGACGATGGAATGCCGTGGATGCCTGTTGACCTTCGATAGCGACTATCGCCACGTCGCAGAACTCGACTACACGTTGCTCGACGCGCCTTGACCGCCGTTGTTTAAAGCAGCGACCCCTTTTCTTTTTTTAGCGCATCTCGCGACCCACTATGTCGGCTACCTGCCACCGCGGGCAGCCTACGCCCGCGGCGGACACGAAGCCAATGCAGACGTTACCTACTGGGCCAAAGTCGCCCCCGGCAGCCTCGAAACGGTAGTCGAACAGGCGCGGACGCTGGTACAAGAGCTGATCGCAGGCGTTCACAGCAGCGGTGTCGAGGCCGTTGCGAGCACTTTGCCGGCCCATTTACTCCCCCGTCCCGATAGAGAAAAAGCAAAGCTAGCTAGCCGAACAGCTTTAAGGCCCCGATTAGGCCCCACGTCGCTACGTGCAGGGCAATGACCCACCGCAAGAGCTCTTTGCGCGTGCCGTCAATGGCTTGACGGTTAGCGTCGATCTTCGTTTCCAGCTCTTTGCGCGTGCCGTCAATGGCTTGGCGGTTGGCGCCGATCTCCGTTCCCAGCGACTCCTGCGTTGCATTGATCTTCGTTTCCAGCTCTTTGCGCGTGTCGTCAATGGCTTGACGGTTAGCATCGATCTTCGTCGCCAGCTCTTTGCGCGTACCGTCAATGACTTGACGGTTAGCGTCGATCTTCGTCGCCAGCTCTTTGCGCGTACCGTCAATGACTTGGCGGTTAGCGTCGATCTTCGTCGCCAGCTCTTTGCGCGTACCGTCAATGGCTTGGCGGTTGGCGTCGATCTCCGTTTCCAGCGACTCCTGCGTCGCGTCGATCTTCGTTTCCAGCTCTTTGCGTGTGCCGTCAATGGCTTGACGGTTGGCGTCGATCTTCGTCGCCAGCTCTTTGCGCGTACCGTCAATGGCTTGGCGGTTGGCGTCGATCTTCGTTTCAATGCGGCCCAGCCGCACGTCAATTTGCTCGACAATGCCCTCTAACCGGGCGATGCGCCCCTCGTGGTCTAACGGATACGGACGCTCTGGCGACGGATGGTGCTCACTCACGATCCGACCTCCTGTTTGGTAAAGCGTGAACAGCGCGAAACCCCCACCCACCGGATATTTGCAAAATCCATGCCACGGCCGCAGGGCAGTGGGGAGGACGGGGCCGTGCGGGTCAGACTGTATCGGGCACAACCCATCCATGACACCTTTAGGGAGCACCCCAAAAATCGGTCATGCCTGTACGCGCCGCCCTAAGGTGTTTGCCGCGGGCGAGCACTTCAGTCAGCATCGGACCGAGACCGGCGAGATTCACTACTCCCCTTCCTCGTCCCCGTACGAGTGCCCGCCGAAAATGGCCCGCAGTTCGGCCGCGGATGTGGCTTGGCGCATCTGGGCCATGCGCTCGGCCTCGTGTTTTTGCAGGGCGCGGACGTTTTCCAAGACAGCGCTGAGCTTGTCAGCGGGGAATTTTACTGCGCCGTTTTCGTCCATGTGGACGATCTCGCCGGGGGCCACGTCCATGCCGGCGACCGAGACCGGGACATTGACCGCGTGGACAGCTTGGGCACCGTGACCAGCGGTGACGCCGCTGAGCAAATACTGGAACTTCATCGGGCGAATCTCGTCGATGTCGCGCGAGGGGCCGTTGGAAATCGCCCCGACGCAGCCAATGGCCTGCATGGCAGTGGTCATGTTGCCGCCGGCTAGACCGACCTTGCCCTCAATTTCGGGCGGAAACTTCTGCTGGAAGACCAAGATCGTCGGCTTGGGCGAGGCGTCGAGGGCGTCGAGAACGTCCATGAAGCTAACGCCGTTGTAATTAGGATCAGGCAGGCCATAGGTGCAGGTGACCGCGTAGCCGACCGTAGGGCCGAGCTCGGGATACATGCAGCGCAGGGATTGGTCGGTGTACCAGTTTTCGCTCCAAGGATTGTATAGCCCCAAGCACAAGGGGTCGCCCGGATAGGTGGCAACGACGTTGGTGATCGAAGGTGTGTCGAAATTTTTCAGCTCGGCGAGCATTTCTTCTTCGGTCATTACAGGCTCCTGAGTGGGTAATGGGAAAGGTCAATCCGCGTCCGTCGCGTTTTTCCGTCGCGCATGGTAGAGCAGATTACATACGAGGAACATAGCGAGTATGGTCAAATACGCGCCTATTGTGCCGATCTCTTTCTCGAGAATGGCCATCACACCATTGAGGAGGATGAACGCTGCACAGTACAGCGCAAGGACATGCCACCACTTAAAATGCCAACGGGTCATGGCACTTCCTCCTTGCGTCGTCGCTTTCTTCTTTAACGCCTGATAAAACAAACTAGCAGCTACGAAGAACATAGCGAGGACGGTCAAATAGGCCCCTATTGTGCCGATCTCTTTCTCAGTAATGGCCGTCACAGCATTGATGAAGATCAGCGCACCATACAGTGCGAAAAAATGCCACCACTTAAAATGCCAACGGGTCATGGCACTCGCTCCTTATTCATCGCCATCCTGAATGATTTGAACGGTTCGAGATGCGGCTCGTCTTGGCAATGATTTAGGATTGCTAGTAGTTCCAATGTGCGTTCCTCGTCAATGCTGATCGCGGCGCGGCAGAATCGGCTGATTTTTCAACTCGCGGATTAGCTCTACAAGCCCCTCGGTCGCCGCTGCTAAAAACTTTTCGCCTTTTTCCCGACTGGCTTTGGTCGCGTCGCCCACCACGCCGCTGGCCGTCTGCTGGCTCCAGTAGGGTATCAGCCGTGCGCCCGATCCCTCGGGATGTGCGCCGGCCAACAGGTCAGTGCGGAAGCTCGGCGACAGGGGCGAGCGCTCGTCAACGGCTTTGTCCATTTCCACCAGCTCCGGCTTGAGCGCGAGATAGAGCGAGGTCTCGTATTCGCCGGCGTGCGAAGTGCCGCCGTAGGACGAGTCGCGCAATTGGTTGCCCGCGGTCTTGGCGCGGCGCAGATCCCAGTGATTGACCGCGGCGCAGAGGATCTGGCCCTCGTATTCGAGGACCGTGAGGCGGGCCGCTAGGTCGAGCGGCGAGGTATTGGAGCCGTGGCCATTGACGATGAGGATGCGCTCAAAGCCGTGGTGGGCCAAGCTGCAACACACGTCCTTGACGTAGCGGATAAAGGTGTCCCAAGTAATGGTCAGGGTGCCGTGGAAATCCATGTGGTGCGGACTGTAGCCATGAGTGACGGGCGGGGCGAGCACGGCTTCTTGCGGGATGCGGGCGACGGCGCGCTCGCATATCCCGTGGCACAGCACCACGTCCGTATCCACCGGCAGATGCGGGCCGTGATCTTCGTGAGTGGCAACGGGCAGCACGGCGACGCGGCCCGCAGCAGCGGCGTCTCGGGTCTCGTTCCAAATCATTTCGGCATAGCGGTATTTCACAGCGATTCGCTCCTTCACAATAGAGTCAGCGCACGAGAACGCGGGAAGAAATACGCAATTCGCGCAGCAGAGGCAAGTTGCCATTCCTCGACAGCTTTGGGCATCCCTTCTATATTTTGGCAGGGGCAACTGTACTCGCAACTTAACCAAAGGAACAGCAATACATGGGTCGCAAAATACGCCTCGGTGTGCTCTGCGGCGGGCGCTCGGCCGAGCACGAGGTCTCGGTGATTTCGGCGCGCTCAATGTTGGAGGCCATCGACAAGGACAAGTACGAGGTGGTGATGATCGGCATCTCCAAAGAGGGGCGCTGGCTGTCCGCAACGGACACCCAGCAACTTCTGGCGTCCAGTCAGGTCGAAGAGGATGGGCTAACGCCGGTGGTGCTGGACTATCTGGGGACGCGCACGCTCGTGGCACAGGGAGGCGATTGGCAAGACCAAGCCCTCGACGTAATCTTCCCGCTCTTGCACGGCCCGTACGGCGAGGACGGCACCGTGCAGGGCCTGATGGAGCTGGCCAACATAGCGTATGTCGGGGCCGGGGTCGTCGGCTCAGCCGTGGGCATGGACAAGGAGATGATGAAGCGGGCCTTCAAGGCCGAGGGGTTGCCGCAGGTGGACTATCAAGTAGTGCGGCGCAGCCGTTGGGAAAAGGACCGCGCCGGGGTGCAGGCCGAGATCGAAGCTGTGCGGGCCTATCCCGTCTTCGTCAAGCCGGTGAGTCTTGGTTCGAGCGTCGGGGTGAGCAAGGCCCGCGATGGTGCCGAGTTGGAGCAGGCCATCAACCAAGCAGCGCAATACGATTACAAGATATTGGTCGAGGCCGAAGCGAGCGGCTGCCGCGAGGTCGAGGTGGCGATCTTGGGCAACGAGTCGCCAGAAGCATCCGTGGCCGGCGAGATCGTGCCGGGGAATGAGTTTTACGACTACAACGCCAAATACATCGACGACAATTCCGACCTGATCATCCCGGCGCGCATCTCGCCAGCCACCCAAGAGGCCGTGCGCGAAATGGGCATCCGAGCCTTTCAGGCGGTGGAAGCTTGGGGGTTGGCGCGGGTGGACTTTTTTGTGCGCGAAAGCGACGAGGCTATTTTTGTTAGCGAGATCAACACCATGCCGGGATTTACGCCCATCAGCATGTATCCCAAGCTGTGGGAAGCGAGCGGCGTGAGCTACGGCGCGTTGATCGACCGGTTGGTCCAGTTGGGGATCGAGCGGCACGAAGACAAGCAGAAGACGAAGACAGCGCGGTAAGCTTCTATGAAAACAGCGCGTTGGGAAAAGGGCAACGTCAGCAACCTGATTTCGCTCGCCCTGTTGGCGGCGGGCCTCTGGGGGCGCGTTGAGGGGGTCGGCGGCAGCGAGTGGGTGCTGGCGGTTGGGTTGTTCGGCTTTGCCGGCGGGGCGACCAACTGGTTGGCGGTAAAGATGCTCTTTGACCGAGTGCCCCTGCTGTACGGGTCGGGCGTGATTCCGGCGCGGTTTCGCGCCATTAGGGCAGCGGTCAAAGACGCCATCATGCGCTACTTTTTCGACGAAGAGTACCTAGAGCGATTCTGGGCCGAGCGGACGGCCGGCGAGGACGTCGGGGAAAAGGTGCAAGCGGTGTTAGCGTCCGATGAAGTTGACGCGATCATCGACCGCAAGCTGGAGGAATTGGCCGCATCGCCGCAGGGAATGATGATCCAGATGGTGGGGACGCAGACGGTCAAGCCGCTGGTTAAGCAGTTCGTGGTTGGGATCGGGAGCGAGATCGCGCCACTTTTGGCCGGCCGAGCCGGCACAGAAGTCAAAGCGCTGCGGGCGCAGGTTGACGAGCTACTGGAGACCAAGCTAGAGGAGCTGACGCCCGACCGAGTCAAGGAGATGATGGAGGAAGTAATCCGCGAGCACTTGGGCTGGCTGATCGTCTGGGGCAATGTGTTCGGCGGCACTATTGGACTCTTATCTAAAGCATTGGGATACTAAGTCTGGACCGACGAAATACGTAGGGGCAACCCTCGTGGTTGCCTTCACCTACCCTCACCAACGGACCTTCAACAATGAATAAATGCGATTTAAGTGGCCAAGTGGCGGCGGTCATCGGTGGGACCGGCGTATTGGGCGGGGCGATGGCCCAAGGGCTGGCCGCGGCCGGAGCCTCCGTAGCAGTGTTGGGGCGAGACCGCGACCGGGGGCATCAGCGAGTCGCGGCAATAGAGGAAGCCGAGGGCACGGGCGTGTTCGCAACTTGCGACGCCACGGACAAAGCCTCGCTCAAGGCAGCCCGCGAAGCGGTCGTCGCGGCGTTGGGTCCGGTCAACGTGCTAATCAACGCGGCTGGCGGCAATCAGCCGCAGGTGACCCTGACCGCCGATCTGGACTTTGCCGCCATAACAACCGCCGATTGGCAGCGCTGTTTCGACCTGAACTTGGGGGCTGGTGCGCTGTTGCCCTGCCAAGAATTCGGGTCGGCCATGGTCGCGCAGGGCCGGGGCAGCATCGTCAACATCGCCTCGGTCGCCGCTCACCTGCCGGTTTCGCGGGTGGTGGCGTACTCCGCGGCCAAAGCGGCCGTATTGAACCTAACGCAGTTCCTCGCACGGGAGTGGGCCGACCAAGGCGTGCGGGTCAACTCCATCACCCCGGGCTTTTTCCCGGCCGAGCAGAACCGCCGCTTGCTCTTTGAAGACGACGGCACCCCAACCGAGCGCGGCCAACACATCCTCTCCCACACGCCCATGAACCGCTTTGGCCGCCCCGAGGAACTAGTCGGCGCGGCCGTGTTCCTCGCGTCGGACGCGGCCAGCGGCTTTGTCACCGGCACGGACATCCGCGTTGACGGGGGGTTTTTGGCGACGACCATCTAACTGAAATATGAAGCACTTCACGCCTCAAGCGGGGTCAGGCGAAATACCCGAGCCATCTGAGCCGCGTACTCTAGATCACCGTCCCTTAGAGCCTCACGAACATCATCCAGCTTATCAGCGTCCTTCACTGAAAGATAGGGCGGCCATCCTGCGTCCCCATCGATCAACTCCACCTCCACCTCCGCAGCATACTCTCCTGCGCACACCAGTTTCGTAATCACTCTGCTCGTCATGTTCGCCTCCTCGTGAAACGGGTGAAGTGTGTCCTGCCGGGATGCCCCACACAACGTGTATCGCGTTCCCTGCTCGATCATACTGCAATACGAGAACACAAGGGCCTTTAGCGTAATGTGGATAATCTTCAACGACAATCGCATCTTCCACACCTTCAATAACTTCGCGCACTCTAATGCCGTCCGCCGCAATTTCATCGTATCCATGGGCCGACACTCTTACTCCGCCTTTGCGCACTAATTGTTTTACTGCATTGAGCGTTTCACTTGCCACTTCGTCATCTCCAGAATAGGCGGCCAGCGGCTTTGTCACCGGCGCGGACATCCGCGTTGACGGGGGGTTTTTGGCGACGACGATCTAACTGGTTACAAGCAGCGCTCCCGAGGCCGACATGCGGGGTGCCAAGTCCTGCGGGATGAAAGCGAGTTGGAAGCGAGATGAGTACTGGGAAGCACCTGAGATTGTGGATGGGGCAGTTGACGACCTCCCGCTTATCGGGCCAGTTCCTACAAGGGCGGCTACGCACGCTCCGAAACGAGGAACTGGCCCGATAAAAGAGTAAAAGAGCTAAAGGGTTAACGAATCCTGAGAAGGCGCACACCAATGGTGGCACCGCGCACGTCGGGCGAGGCGAAGCCGCGGCCGAGTGCCGACCGCGCGACCTGGGCACTATTGTAGAAGTCGCCGCCCCGAAAGACGCGATAGAAGCCGGAGGAAGGCCCCCGGGGGTCAACCCGAGGCGAGCTTTTATAATAGTCTACATCAAACCAGTCCTGCACCCACTCCCACACATTCCCATGCATGTCATACAACCCCCAAGGATTCGGACGCTTTAGACCCACCGCACGAGCATCATACTCAGCATTATCCCTATACCACGCATAATCCGTCAGGTGGTGCTCGTCATCCCCAAACGACCACAGAGTTGATGTACCCGCTCGACACGCATACTCCCACTCCGCTTCACTCGGCAACCGATACAACGAATCACCCGCCGCCTCATTCAACCGACCAATAAAGCTCTGCACATCATCCCATGAAATATATATCGCCGGATGAGATGGATTCTCCCGAACATAACGCTTCCCCGACCACGGCGTCGTTCCCATCACGGCTTCCCACTGCCCCTGCGTAACTTCGTATTGACCCAACCAAAACCCCTCGCTGATCTCCACCTCATGCACCCGCAGGTCGCCCCATTGTAATCCTCCTAAGGCGTCGGGCAACCAAAACTCCTCGCTGATCTCCCCCTCAGCCGGCGACCCCGACCCCATCTGAAATACACCCGGCGCGATCCAAACAAACGTCATCGACGCATCCCCCGGGAACAGATCAATATGACGGGATTCTATAAGATGAAGCGTCAGCGTGTACGCGCCGGTGCTGGAAGTACGACCGCCGCGCACTCGGATATAGTAGGTGCCCGGCTCCACGACCGCCGACACGCGGAAGTTGTGGTCCGCGCCGCCATCGTCAGACCGGTCAAGGACGTTGCCCGAACTATCTTCTATATAGCCATAGGTATCCGTGCCGCCGGTCGTCGAGGCAACAAGCAACCCCGCACTACGGACGCTTACGCGGAAGTAAGCGATATCGCCCGCCAACAGCTCGTCCTCAATCGACTCGCCCAACCCCAACGGGATCGCCCCTGAGGGACTATCGCCACCAAGATGAAGCGTCAGCGTGTACGCGCCGGTGCTGGAAGTACGACCGCCGCGCACTCGGATATAGTAGGTGCCCGGCTCCACGACCGCCGACACGCGGAAGTTGCGGCTCGTGTCGCCATCGTCAGACCGGTCAAGGACGTTGCCCGAACTACCTTCTATATAGACATAGGTATCCGTGCCGCCGGTCGTCGAGGCAACAAGCCGCCCCGCACTACGGACGCTTACGCGGAAATAATCGATATCGCCCGCCAACAGCTCGTCCTCAATCGACTCGCCCAACCCCAACGGGATCGCCCCTGAGGGGATGTGATCGCCATCAAGATGAAGCGTCAGCGTGTACGCGCCGGTGCTGAAAGTATAAGCGCCGACCACTCGGATATAGTAGGTGCCCGGCTCCACGACCGCCGACACGCGGAAGTTGGAGCCCGCGCCGCCATTGTCATTCACGGCAAGGACGTTGCCCGAACTATCTTCTATATAGCCATAGGTATCCGTGTCGCCGGTCGTCGAGGCAACAAGCCGCCCCGCACTACGGACGCTTACGCGGAAGTAATCGATATCGTCCGCCGACAGCTCGTCCTCAATCGACTCGCCCAACCCCAACGGGATCGCCCCGTGAAGCGTCAGCGTGTACGCGCCGGTGCTGGAAGTACGAGCGCCGCGCACTCGGATATAGTAGGTGCCCGGCTCCACGACCGCCGACACGCGGAAGTTGGGGCCCGCGCGGCCATCGTTATCCTCGGCAAGGACCTTGCCCGAACTATCTTCTATATAGCCATAGGTATCCGTGTCGCCGGTCGTCGAGGCAACAAGCCGCCCCGCACTACGGACGCTTACGCGGAAATAATCGACCTCGCGCGCCGACAGCTCGTCCTCAATCGACTCGCCCAACCCCAACGGGATCGCCCCGTGAAGCGTCAGCGTGTACGCGCCGGTGCTGGAAGTACGAGCACCGCGCACTCGGATATAGTAGGTGCCCGGCTCCACGACCGCCGACACGCGGAAGTTGAGGTCCGCGCCGCCATCGTCATTCACGGCAAGGACCTTGCCCGAACTATCTTCTATATAGCCATAGGTATTCGTGCCGCCGGTCGTCGAGGCAACAAGCCGCCCCGCACTACGGACGCTTACGCGGAAATAATCGATATCGCCCGCCAACAGCTCGTCCTCAATCCACTCGCCCAACCCCAACGGGATCGCCCCTTGAAGCGTCAGCGCGTAAGCACCGGTGTCGGAAGTACGAGCGCCGCGCACTCGGATATAGTAGGTGCCCGGCTCCACGACCGCCGACACAACGAAGTTCCTGCCCGCGCCGCCATCGTTATCCTCGGCAAGGACGTTGCCCGAACTATCTTCTAGATAGCCATAGGTATCCGTGCCGCCGGTCGTCGAGGCAACAAGCCGCCCCGCACTACGGACGCTTACGCGGAAATAATCGATATCGCCCGCCAACAGCTCGTCCTCAATCGACTCGCCCAACCCCAACGGGATCGCCCCTGAGGGGATGTAATCGCCATCAAGATGAAGCGTCAGCGCGTAAGCACCGGTGCTGGAAGTACGAGCGCCGAGCACTCGGATATAGTAGGTGCCCGGCTCCACGAACGCCGACACAACGAAGTTGCGGTCCGAGCCGCCATCGCCATCCTCGGCAAGGACGTTGCCCGAACTATCTTCTATATAGCCATAGGTATTCGTGCCGCCGGTCGTCGAGGCAACAAGCCGCCCCGCACTACGGACGCTTACGCGGAAGTAATCGATATCGCCCGCCAACAGCTCGTCCTCAATCCACTCGCCCAACCCCAACGGGATCGCCCCTGAGGGACTATCGCCGCCATCGAGATGTGTTCCATCCTCCCAAAGCTCCATCACGAAAATCTCCCAGTTGTCGTCGCGATCGGACGAGAAGGCGATATGCCGGCCATCCGGAGACCAAGACGGAGAACCGTCGTCAGCCGGGTGCTTGGTCAGGCGGCGGGGGTTGTTCCCATCCGAATCCATCACGAAAATCTCCCAGTTGTCGTCGCGATCGGACGAGAAGGCGATATGCCGGCCATCCGGAGACCAAGACGGAGAACCGTCGTAAGCCCAGTGGTTGGTCAGGCGGCGGGGGTTGTTCCCATCCGAATCCATCACGTAAATCTCAGTGTTGCCGTCGCGATCGGACGAGAAGGCGATATGCCGGCCATCCGGAGACCACGAAGGACTCCAGTCGTCAGCCGGGTGCTTGGTCAGGCGGCGGGGGTTGTTCCCATCCGAATCCATCACGTAAATCTCAGCGTTGCCGTCGCGATCGAACGAGAAGACGATATGCCGGCCATCCGGAGACCAAGACGGACGATAGTCGTTAGCCGAGTGCTTGGTCAGGCGGCGGGGGTTGTTCCCATCCGAATCCATCACGTAAATCTCCCTGTTGCCGTAGCGATAGGAATAAAAGGCGATATGCCGGCCATCCGGAGACCAAGACGGACTCCTGTCGTCAACCGAGTGGTTGGTCAGGCGGCGGGGGTTGTTCCCATCCGAATCCATCACGTAAATCTCCCTGTTGCCGTCGCGCTTGGACGAGAAGGCGATATGCCGGCCATCCGGAGACCAAGACGGACTCCTGTCGTCAGCCGAGTGGTTGGTCAGGCGGCGTATGGCCCCGGCGACTAAGTCCCCACCACTGCTCGTCACCACTTGCCCAATCCCCGAAGGCAGCGACGCATCGGCCGGATTAGCAACATACGCCACAAGCAGCAGCGCATCGGCCAGATTGACTGCGCCATCGCCGTTGACATCGCCCAAAGAGATGTCCCCATTAGGGGGAAGCTCAACGGACTCACCGGAGACATACGCCACAAGCAGCAGCGCATCGGCCAGATTGACTGCGCCATCGCCGTTGACATCGCCCAACACCCCGTCGGTCAACGCCTTGCCACGCGGCAGCCTACCCACCGCGTCGACGACCACCTCCACCGGAGCCATCCCCGCCCGCATACCAAAGGCCGCATCTACATAGGTGACCAACCCCGCGCCCGTCACGGCCAAACCATAGACGCCCTCAGCCGCTACCGCAGGCGACAGCTCCATCGGCAGCGGAACACTCGCCGCCACCTGCCCCGCCTGTCCATCAAGCAGCACCATCCGCCGCGTCAACGTCGGCTGTCCCGTACTGCTAAGCCGATAGAAATACACCCCCGCACCCACCGACCAACCCGCCGCATCCGTCGCATCCCAAACCGCCGTATGAACGCCCGCTGGCCGCTCTTCATCCACCAACGTCGCTATTCGCTGCCCCAACACATTGAACACCTCCAAACGCACCGACCCAGCAGCCGGCACGTGATACGGAATCACCGTCGAAGGATTGAACGGATTGGGATAATTCTGACCCAGCGCAAACCCCGTCGGCACCCCTGACCCGCCCAACGACGCCACCGGCAGCGCGAAGTGCCCAGACGCATCGGTCGTCGCCCGCGCCACGACCCCACGCCGCAAATCCGCCAGATCAAACACCATGATTTGGGCGGCCTCAACCGGCTCACCCGAAGAAAGGCGCACCTGTCCTTCCACAAGCGGCTCGGCCACCACCGGGGCCGATAACACCAGCCCGACCAAAACGGCGAGAACTGTCTGCATAAAAAAATCTCCTGTGAATATGCATCCTAAGTGAAACGTGAAAGGGGAAAAATATGGGTGCGGGAGGCCTTTACCACCAGCTTTTCAAACGATTCGATTCGCAGTGGCCGCCCTGATTTCTCTTTTCTCCAGACGCGCCCCGCAATGGAGAGGAGTGCGCGGTGAAGTTGAAAATTGCCAGTTTCCCGTTAAAACGAAGTTGGCCCCAAAATGCCGGTAGTTCACGATGCCTCTTTGCGTGCAAGAGCAACCAGCCGCTTTGCGCTAGTCCCATACGCACTACCTTCCAAATCCCCATATAGTTGCGTAGTACTAAACCCAACTTGCAAGAGACGATCCTTCAGCTCCTGACCAGAGTACAAGGTGTGGTGAAACTTAAACGATCTTACGTGCTCATCCCGGATTAGGAGCCACTCGTTTCGAATCCTCGTCCAATCATCGAAGATCTCTCGCCGTTGAACGATCAACGTCCCGTCGGGATGCACTTCCGAGGAGGTCGCGGTGAATGCGCTGGCCAACCGCTCTTTACCCGCCATCTCCATTACGAGGACGCCCCCAGGTCTGAGACTCTCGTACATATTTTGCAGCACTCGCAGGTCCTCGTCCTTGTCATCGAAATAGCCGAAGGACGTAAACATGTTGAGCACCAAGTCGTACGAGGAGGACCGCACAAAGCGACGCATGTCATCCTGCACAAACTCGACGTCTAATTTCCGCTCGCTTGCTCGCGCCGCCGCTTTTTGCAGTAGGAACGCTGTAGAATCAACGCCCGTTACGGAAAATCCGCGCCCCGCCAGAGCCGTGCAATGTCGGCCGGGGCCGCAACACAGATCGAGGATATGGGTCCCGCTGAACGCCACTAGCGAAAGAATCTTGTCGACTTGCTCGTCGGCAGATTGGAATCGCTCTTGTGGGAACATATAGGGATACATTTCCTTCCAGAAGTCTTCGTTTGCAAACCATTCAGACATAGAACTCCACCCAATAGGCAATTACTGTATTCCCGACCCGCTCAAAGCAAGGGATTAAAAGCCGCCAGCGGGTTGCCCTCAGGCCTAGGGAGCGAAAGAGTGGACCGATTAGGCGACGTGGGCTTGCTGATTTAACTCGCCCTTCTAACTACACGACACCAATAACTTGTCGTTGATGGGCGATGCGTCCGGGATCGAGGGCGTCCCGCCCTCGACGAGGGCAAGATGCCCTCGATCCGCGGGTAAGGCCCTACGGTCGTGTACTTAACTCGCCCTTTCAAGAAACCCACACTGTTTTGTATTCAAAAAAAGGCTCCAGACCCATCTCGCCGTAGCGCCGGCCAATGCCGCTCTGCTTAAAACCACCCCAAGGCGTGCGATGGCTCAGCATACTGGCACTATTGATGGTCACAACCCCCACTTCCAATCGCCGCACAAAATGGCGTTGTCGCTCAGGATCTAGAGTCCACAGCGAAACGAGCAGTCCGTAGTCCGTATCGTTGGCCAACGCCAGCGCCTCGTCGTCGCGATCAAACGTCAGCACCGAGACAACCGGTCCGAAAATTTCGTCGCGGCAAACCGGACAGGACTGATCGGCAAAGGCAAAAGCCGTGGGCGCAAAATAGCAACCCTTTCCCGGCGGACGTGCGCCGCCAAACAGCAGAGAGCCCTGTGCTTTTCCCATCTCGACGTAGCGCTCCACGCGCTCTACCGCCGCCTCGTCGATCAACATGCTGGGCCCTGCAGTCTGCGCCTTTTCTTTGAGTAGAGCGATAAATTCGTCGCGCAGCGATTCGTGCAGCAAAACTCGACTTATTGCCGAGCACGCCTGCCCGGGGAAGGCCGATCCCACGGTCGCTGTTGCGGCCGCTTCTACGTCGGCGTCGGGCAAGACGATCTGCGCCGTTTTGCTGCCCAGATTTAGCTGCACTCGCTTGAGATCTGCGGCCGCAGCGGCCATGATCTTTTTGCCCGTCGCCGTGCTGCCGGTAAAACTGATCAGACGGGTAGCTGGGTGCGCGACGAGAGCCTGCCCCACCTCAGGCCCCTTGCCGCTGAGCGCGTTGACCACCCCGGCAGGGAAACCAGCTTCGTGGAATGCCTGCATCGTCTTGAGCGCCTGTGGTGCTTCTTGGTCGGGCGCTTTGAGCACGACCGTATTGCCGGCTACCAGTGCCGGCACGGCCGATAAAAGAGCGCCCAGCAGCGGCCCGTTGAAAGGGGCAAAGACGGCGACGACACCCAGCGGTTCCCTATATACATAATTAGTGCATTGGTCGCCGTGCTCAATAAGCGTACCCGCCCCGTCGTCTAGTGTACCCACGTAGTAGTCGATGATGCGCTCTATCAGCGGCGGGATGCCCGCCGCCCCCTGAGGCTGGACCTTGGCTGCCGCCAGTTCGTCGGCCATGGCATAGAGCACCTCTTTCAGTTTGGCGAATAAAGCGCGCTTGTGCTCACTGCCGCAGAACTTCCACTCTGCATAAAATGCTTCGCGCGCAGCAGCAGCGGCCCGATCCACGTCGGCCCGACTGGCATCGGCGACTTCGGCGACTAAGGTGCCGTCTACGGGGCTGTACAGGGGATAGTAGCGGCCCGATGTGGGGGGACACAGTTGGCCCCGGATCAGCAAATCACTTTTTTTCCCACTCACTTCATCTTCCTCCTTATTGAAACGTTATAGTAACCAATGGTGCTAGTGAGTTGACCGTGGTCAAGGTAGTTCCTACGCTGAGGGTATCCCCCCTTTCAGCGAAGGAGCGTCCCATGACCACGGCCGAGTTTATAATAGCCCTGTTCTGTCGAATCGACCACCAGATGGGCGATGTGCCCAAACACCCCCAAGCCGCCTTATATCCCAGCGAAACGGTGACCTTGGCGGTTCTGTATGCGCTCAAAGGGGGCGGCAAACGGGCGTTTTATCGCTGGGTAGCGCGCGATTGGCGCGCCTTTTTTCCGCGCCTGCCCGAGCGCACCCGCTTGTTCCGCCTGTTTGCCGCCCATGCGGACTGGACCGATCGCTTTCGAGCGGACCCCACCCCTTTAGGCGTGATCGATAGCTATGGCATCGAGTTGATCCATCCAGTACGCGAAGGCCGCTCCGCTCACCCTATCGGCCGGAAAGGGCGGTCCAATCACCGCTGGATCGTCGGCGGCAAGCTGGGCTTGATCGTCAACCAATGGGGCTTGATCGTCGATTGGGATTGTAATACCGCCAATGTCCACGATACGGTCTTTCACCCGATGATTGGCCGCTACGAAGAGCAGATGATCCTCCTCAGCGACCAAGGCTTTCATGCCAAAGCCGGTGATCCGGCCAATCTGAAAGTGTGTCCCCGCAAAACGTGGGGCGAGCGTATGGTCATCGAGACCGTCTTTTCCATGCTGACCCGCATCGGGCACTTCAAGCGACAGACCCATCGAGCCTGGGCCTACTTTAGAGCGCATCTGAGCTTTGCCATGGCCACCTTCAACCTGCTGGTTCAGTGGCACGGGTTGCAACCCGATGAAAATGGATTCGTCCGCTTGTCCATCGCGGAATTTAGCTTGTAGCCCACTAGCACCATTGGTTAGTAGTCATCTAACTACACGACACCAATACCTTGTCGTTGATGAGCGATGAGTCCGGGATCGAGGGCGTCCCGCCCTCGACGAGGGCAAGATGCCCTCGATCCGAGGGTAAGGCCCTACGGTCGTGTACTTAGGTAGGTCATTTAGGTTGGGGGACCAACCCTCGGCATAGTGCCAACGGGGTTCCGTCTAGCACCGTCCCGAGCCACCTACCGGCATCTCAGTGTTCGCAACGCCATTAACGGCTACCTATTCACCGAGGAATTCACCTTGCCATCACCGCCAGCCCTGCCCGAAAATTACGACGCCGCGGCACACATGGTCTCCCATCAGGTGCGCGGGCGCATCTTTCACGCCACCGTACCCTCGGCTCAACTAGCCTCTGAACTGATGGCCAGCGGCGCACCCGCCGCCATTGCCGAAGCCGCCGCCATCTTTCGCGCGGTGCTCGCCTGCCAAGAAGTGCGGGACACCCAACCGCACCGCGGCAATTTTCGCTGGGAACTCGAAGACAAAGTCGTCGAAGATCTCAATGCCGTGCAGTTCGTGCTCTTTTACTGCATTCCCGTGCTGTGCAAAGCATCAGACGCCCTGCCCTCGGACTTGGTCGCGGCTATGCGCCGCGCCATCGCGCTGGGCCTAGAGGAAATCGCACGCATCGACGTGGCCCCGGCCTATACCAACATCGTCCTCAAGGACATTGCCAACTCCTGCCTCGGCGGCCAGTTGTTGGGCGATGATACCATCGGTCGGCGCGGCCGGGAAAAACTGGTGCGCTGGATGGCGCACGTGGACACCTACGGCCTGCCCGCCGAGTACAATAGCCCCAACTACGCCTCTGTCGCCGTGCGCGTACTGGGCCGCTTGGCCGAATTGACAGAGGACCAACACACCCGCATCCGCGCCCGCACCATGCTCGCTCGCCTCGGCCTTTCCGCCGCGTTACGCGTACACCCCGGCATGGGTTGCTGGGCCGGCCCCTTCAGCCGCGCCTATAGCCATGCCGTCTTTAACGCCAACGCCTTTAACGCCAAGGACGTGCGCACGTGGTTAGAGGATGGGCAGGTCCCCGCTTGGATCGGCGACCTGCTACAGCGCCCCAACGTGCCACAGCAAATAGACGAAACGGCCCACGGCGAAGAGCCCGTAGCGCTGAGCACCTATCACAGTCCCTCATTCTGTCTGGGCGTGGCCTCCTGCGAACTCAAGACCCAAGAAATTATCTTTATCGCCCTGCAGTCCAGCGTATTTTACGCGCAGTACCGGCGCCCGCATGGCGCGCGCTGCGGTGCGCTCTTTTCGCGTTATATACTCGACGACCAGTGGCTCAGCTTCGAGACGACGCCGTCGCGCGGGCCCGGACAGGTCGTTCCCGAAGAGGGCCACTTCTACGGCGTACACGAGCGGGGTCGCGCCATCGGCCTCTATGCCCCGCGCGGCTTGGACGCTTGGACGCGGCGCACCAGTGCCAAAGCCGTGCTCGTGTGGACCGAGATCGAGCAGGTCGACGAGATCTGGATCGGCCAGCATAAAGTAGATTCTCTGCCGGCGGCAGTGCCCCGGGGCAAGGTGGTCGTCGTCGGCAGCGGGGCCCTGTGGACGGCCGTCCAGCCGCTCGAACGGACCGATCTGGGCGGCGGGGGCCCCATCCGCCTAGTCGAACTAGACGGTCATTTGGCCTTGGAGATGTACAACTATACGGGACCGGCCAAGACGTTCTGGGAACTGGCCCAACCCGGCTCCTTTTACCAGGGCCAGCCCCGCTGCGGTTTTTACGCCGAACTGGCCGAGCGCAGCGACTACGCCAGCGGTGCCAATTTTGCCGCCCAAGTAGCCAGCGGCGCGCTCGTCGACGAGGCGACCCCGCCCGCCACCTATACCGCGGGTGGCGAGCGCACACTCCGCGTGGAGTACGCGCGCGACGCCCGCATACTCGGCATCGAAGTCGATCTGTATGAGTGGTCGCTAAAGCGGCGTTGGACCCAAGACGGCCCCCTAAACTGGCCCATGCACGAGTCGCCCTACGCCCGACAGAGCGCCTCCGGACATATCTCCATCGGCGATGCCACGCTCACCTGCGACAAAGGCCCGATATGGCTCTGCGCCTGCCCGGGGGGCAAAAGGTATGTTGCCGCCTACAGCGGAATCGGGATGACCTCGTTGAGGTTGGAGGTGCCCGGCGATGCAGTTGAGCTAGCTGAAATGGGCGCGGGCACGGTGATTTGGGACGAAGGCCAAGTGAAAATAGAAGCCATATTGCCCTGATTCGGCTAGCGAACGGATCGCAGCAATTTCCGCATCAAGCCGACCCTGCGCGCTGGAAAGTCAAAGGTCTTGACCTTAGTACACGCCATCTAAAGTAGGCACCCCTTACTTTGAGTACGCCTTTTCTGCTGTTTCCGCTGGATGCGGGATCGAGGGCGTCCCGCCCTCGACGAGGGCAAGATGCCCTCGATCCTTGGCAGACTGAGGGCTGGTGGCGTGTAGTAAGGGTCTTGACTTTCGTTTGGCGACAGCGGACGCGGGCAATAATAGCCCAAAGAAGTGCCTCTGCTGCGGTGCGAATGCGGCGGTTTTGCAAAAACGGCGTCTTCAGTGGAAGAGCAGCCGGAGGTAGAACAGCGGGCTGGTCAACACCTTGCGCGGCACGGCGTTGGCCATCATGCCGCAGATCAGGTCGCTGACCTCGGCATCTTGGGCGGCCTTGCGAATGACCAAGTTCATTAGGTAGGGCCAACGGCCCAAATTGTGCAGCTTGGTGCTCATCTTCAGCTCGCTGCCCAGCGCATCCCACAGCCGATCCTCATAGCGGCGCAAAAAGCCGGCCGAATAATCCTCGGCCTCCCGGGCTCGAGCTGCGGTCTCTGCGGCAAAGCGCGCCGAGTACAGGGCATTGCCAATGCCCTCGCCCGTGAACGGGTCGATCAGACCGGCCGCGTCGCCCAAGAGCAGAAAGCCGTGGCCGTGCGCCGGTCGCCGGCGCGAGCCAACCGGCAGATTCCAGCCGACCGGGGCTTCGAGGGGACGGGCGTTGCGGAAGCGCGCGCCAAAGGTCGTGCTCGCCACCGCGGCTGCGAGGGCTTCCTTGAGGTCAATACCGCGCATTTTTATGTCTTGGTGATCCATGCCGATGCCCACATTGGCGCGGCTTCCCTCTAGGGGAAAGATCCAAAAATATCCGGGCCGCACCTCGTCTATGAAGTGCAATTCGATCTGATCGCTCAGGCCCGCCACGCCCTCGAAGTACTGCCGCAGGGCCACCATCCAAGCGCGGCTCTCGTGGCGGTACAACCCGCTCTTGCGGGCCACGATCGAGCTGAAGCCATCGCACCCCAACACCAAGGGCGCGCGAAATTCCAAGCGCGTACCGTCGGCGGCACACCCCTGCACCCCGCAGACCTGTTCGCCCTCTCGAAGGAGCTCGCGCACGGCAAAACCCTCTACGGTGTGAGCGGCTGCGGCCCGCGCCTTGGCAAAGAGAAAGTCGTCAAAGACCTCGCGGCGGATGACCAAGCCCTCCATCGGCAGCACCCGGCCGGTCAGGGCGTTGTGCAGGTCGTAGCGACTCAAGTCGATGGACGCGGCGGTCGCGTCTGAACTGCCTAAGACAATGCGGGCAATGGCCGCCCCGGGCAGCTTGCACACCTCCGCAAAAAGCCCTAGCTCGTGGAGGATGGCCACTGTCTTGCCGGAGAGGGCGTCGCCGCAGATCTTGTCGCGGGGGAAGCACTGCTTGTCCAGCAGCAGGGCCGCCAGCCCGTAGCGCTGCGCATACAGCGCGGCTGTGGCACCGGCCGGACCGCCGCCGACGATGATTAGGTCGTAGGTTTGCACGTGGCCCACAAAATAGCCCGTCTATCCCTCGCTACAAGGGCGCGAGCCGAACTTGCTTTGCAGGTGATCTTCCTTACCTTTTTGGCCACGCTTTGTAACCGGCATGGAAATTCACAGTAAAAAAAAAAACACTACAATTTGCGATTTGTCTCAATAACGAGGGTTATGAGGCTTCGCTCGAAGTCGGAAAAGTGTATCGCGTACTGCCCGATCAGAAGGCCGCTACGCATGGGTACATCCGCATGGTGGATGAAAGTGGCGAAGATTACGCATTTGCTGCCAAGCGCTTTTACAAGGTCGAATTTCCTCCCCCGGTTGAAGCAACGCTCGATGCTGCGCTGCACTAAGTCATACATGCGATACGAGGAGTTGTAACAAGATGTCCGAAGACATTCAAACCGAAAATCCACAGGTCGAAAAACGGGCCTTTCAAACCGAGGTCCAACAGCTACTACACCTGCTGGTCCACTCGCTGTACACGCAAAAAGAAATTTTCTTGCGCGAGCTGATTTCCAACGCCTCGGACGCGCTGGACAAAATTCACCACCGCTCCCTGACCGACCGCAATATCCGCGACCCAGACGCCGAATTAGACGTTGAGATCGAGGTGTCGAGCAGCAACAAGACCCTGACCATCCGCGACCGGGGCATCGGCATGACCCGCGACGAGGTCCGCGAGAACATCGGCACTATTGCCCGCTCCGGCTCGGCCGAGTTTGCCCAACAGCTAGCCGCTGCCGACGACGAGCAAGAAAAGCTCAAGCTGATCGGCCAATTCGGGGTGGGCTTCTACTCGGTCTTTATGGTGGCCGACCGAGTGGTGCTCACCACGCGCTCGGCCGACCCAGACGCCGACGGGGTGCTGTGGGAATCCACCGGCGACGGGGCCTATACTCTATCCCACGCCGACAAGGCCGACCGCGGCACCGAGATCAAGCTCTACATCCGCTCGGACTGCGAGGAATTTCTCAACGCCCACCGGCTAGAGGCCATCATCCGCAAGCACTCGGATTTTGTCGCCTACCCCATCAAGGTCGCTGGCAAACAGGTCAACGACACGGCCGCGCTGTGGACCCGGCCGCGCAACGAAATTACCCCCGAGCAATACCACGAGTTTTACACGCACCTGACTGGCGACCCAGACGAGCCGCTCGCGCACGAGCACATCGTCGTGGATGTGCCGATCCAATTCTACGCCGTGCTCTACATCCCCAAGCGCACACCGGCCCAATGGCTGCATGCGGAGCCGACGATCTCGCTCAACCTGCACGTTGCGCGAGTCTTTATCCAAGACGACTGCAAGGAGCTTTTGCCGCTGTGGCTGCGCTTTGTGCGCGGCGTGGTCGACTGCGACGACTTGCCGCTCAACGTCTCGCGCGAAACCCTCCAGCAAAATCCCATCATCGCCAAAATCCGCGCCACCTTGGTGCGGCGCATCATGGGCATGTTAGAGGGCATGGCGAAAAAGGACGAGGACCAGTACATGGCCTTTTGGCATGCCTGCGGCACCATCCTCAAAGAGGGCGTGGGCACGGATGCCGCGCACCAAGCCCAGCTCGCCAAGCTCCTGCGCTACCGCTCCTCGCTGGCCGACGACGACACCCCCTACATTTCGCTGCAGAACTACGTCGATCGGATGCAGAGCGAGCAGGACAAGATCTACTACCTCGCCGGCGAGAGCAAAGAGGCCATCGCCCAAAGCCCCCTGTTGGAGGCCTTCCGCAAGCGCGGCCTAGAGGTGCTCTACCTCGACGAGCCGGTCGATGAATGGGTCGTCCAAGGGCTGCAAAAGTTCGCCGACAAAGAGTTCGCTGGCGTGGATGCGGCCGAACTGAACCTGGGCGAGGACGCAGTCGAGTTGGAGGGGGTCGATGAACAGAAGGCCGAGACCATTGAGCTGATCGCCTTCCTCGAGAACAAGCTCGCCGGCCGGGTCGCAGACGTGGTTGAGTCCAAGCGGCTGAGCGACAGCCCTTGCCTGCTGGTCGCCAGCCAAGGCGGCTTGAGCCGCAACATGGAGCGGCTGCTGAAAATGACCGACCACGAGTTCAAGGGCTCGCTGCGTACGCTAGAAATCAATCGCCAACACCCCATCATCCGCAACATGGCCGCCGTGCTCAAGCGCGATCGCGACTCCGAGCAATTGGAGCGCTGGGCGCATTTTCTAATTGATTTCGTATTGTTAGGCGAGGGCACGGTCGAGGATCCGCAGCGGCTGAGCCAGACCTTGCAGTCCATCATGGGTGCGGCCACCGCACGCGCCGCCGAGGAGAGTTAGACATGTCCGATCAAGTGCGCCAACAAGCCCTAGCGGCCCGTGCAGCGTCGCGCACCCTCGCCGCGACGTCCGCGGAAGTCCGCAACCAAGCCCTCGAAGCTATTGCTGCGGCCCTCGAAGCAAATCGCACGCGCATCTTGGCCGCCAACGCCGAGGATCTAAAAGCCGCTGAGCAAGATGGGCTGGCCTCGCCCCTACTCAAGCGGCTCGACCTGAGCCACAAATTCGCCAGCACAGTGGCCATGGTGCGCGGGGTCTGCGCCCAGCCCGATCCCCTCGGCCAGACCCAGCGCGCGACCGAGCTAGACGACCGGCTCCACCTCTACCGCGTGACCGTGCCCATCGGCGTGATCGGCGTGATCTTTGAATCCCGGCCCGACGCCTTGGTGCAGATCGCCTCCCTGTGCCTCAAGTCCGGCAATGCCGCCCTGCTCAAGGGGGGGCGCGAGGCCACCGCGACCAATCGGACCCTCGCCGAAGTAATGTGCCAAGCCACGCATGGCATCCTGCCAGCGGGGTGGATGGCGCTCTTGTCCGGCCGCGAGGAAGTCCGCGCCCTGCTCGGCGAGGAGGACCTCATCGACCTAATCATCCCGCGCGGCAGCAACGAGTTTGTGCAATACATCATGCACAACACCAAGATCCCGGTCATGGGCCACGCCGACGGGGTATGCCACGTGTACGTCGATGCCAGCGCAGACCTAGACAAGGCCGTGCAGATCGCCGTTGATGCCAAGACCCAGTACGTGGCCGTGTGCAACGCGGCCGAGACCCTGCTCGTCCACAGCCGCATTGCCGCGGCCTTTTTGCAGCGGGCCGTGCCGGCGCTGCTGGCGAGGAACGTAGAGCTGCGCGGCGACGCCCGCGCCCGCGCCCTCGCCAACGCCAACGGGCAAGTCAAACCAGCCGCCGAAACCGACTGGTCCACCGAATACTTGGACTTGATGCTGGCGGTAAAAGTCGTCGATAGCACGGCCGAAGCCATCGAACACATCAACGCGTACGGCAGCCATCACACCGACGCGATCGTGGCCGAAGACCCGGCGACTGCGCACACCTTTTTACGCGAGGTGGATTCGGCCTCGGTGATTCACAATGCTTCGACGCGCTTTGCCGATGGCTTCAAATACGGGCTAGGGGCCGAGGTCGGCATTAGCACCAACCGCCTGCACAGCCGCGGCCCGGTGGGCCTAGAGGGCCTCGTCATCTACAAGTACATTCTCCAAGGGGACGGCCACACCGTCGATATGTACGACGGCCAGCAGCAGCGCCCCTTTACCCATCGCCCCCTCAACCAGCACTGGCAGGCCTGACATGAGCGAGCACACCTACACTCCTGTGGAGCGCCACATCTTTCTCTGCGCCACCCCCACCAAGCCCAAGTGCCACAGCGACAGCACCGGGGCCGAGTGCTGGGAGTACCTGAAAAAGCGGCTGTCCGAACTGGGCTACGGCCATCCGGGCCGCGGCGGCGTCCACCGCACCAAGGCCGACTGCCTGCGCGTCTGCGAGTCCGGGCCGACGGTCGTGGTGTATCCCGAAGGCGTCTGGTATCACTCCATGACCGTCGAAAAGCTAGAGCGCATCATCCAGGAGCACTTGATCGGCGGGCAGGTGGTAGAAGATCTGGTCAACCGCGATCCATTCCGCAGCCTATAGTCGCACAAGGGCCGCAGCCGGCCACAAAAGCGCATGGCGAGCAAATCCAAATCCAAACACATCGACCTAGAAATCAAGGACGCCAGCCTGATCTTCGCCCGCGTCTGGAGCGACCTAGAGGAAGAGTTTGGCCGCGCCAAGCTCTGCTTCCCCGGGGAAATTATCTGGCTCGGCGGCGCGCCCGGTGCTGGCAAGGGCACCAATACCCCCTTCATCCTCGAGGCGCGGGGCATTACGGCCGCAGCCGTGGTAGTCAGCGACTTGCTCGACAGCCCCCGCGCCCAACAGATCAAGACGGGCGGCGGCTTGGTCGGCGACGAGGAGGTTATCTACCTGCTCTTGCACAAGCTGCTCGATCCAATATACGAGCGCGGCGTGATCGTCGATGGCTTCCCGCGCACCCAAGTGCAGGTCGAATGCCTCAAGCTGTTCTACGACAAGATGACCGAATTGCGCGAGGAATTTCGCAATCACAACTTCCCGCGCCCCCTCTTCCGCACGGTGTTGCTCTTCGTCGATGAAGAGGTCAGCGTTGAGCGCCAGCTCCACCGCGGCCGGGTGGCCCAAGAGCACAATCGCAAGGCCGCGGAGTCAGGCGTCGGCCAACTCGCCGAGATCCGCGCCACCGATCTCGAGCCAGCGGCCGCGCGCAAGCGCTACCAAGTTTTCAAGGAGACGACCTTTGAGGCCCTGCGCTCGCTGCGCGCCATTTTTCACTTTCGCTTCATCGACGCCAGCCAGCCGCTCGCCAAGGTGCAACAGGAGATTGAGGAGGAGTTTTCCTACCAGAGTTCGCTGGAGCTTTCGCACAACACCTTCGACCGCGTCCGCACCATCACGCCGGCCAGCCGCCTCGTGCTCTACGCCCGCCAAGATCTAGTCAAGCGGCTGGAGATCTACAACGAGGATCATCCCGAGCTGTTCCAGCGGGTCATCGACAAAGTCAACTCCAAGTTCATGCCCATTGTCACCCGCTATGCCATTACCGGCATGACGCTCGTCAACTCCGAGGACGCGCTCTTTGACGCTCCTCTGGCCTTGGCCATGCTGATCGACATCTTTTCCGAGCGCGGCTATCAGGCTCTCGTCGATGTCAACCACGTCGAGGTCCCCCACCGCATCGACCCCCACACGCACGAAATTATCTGCCAGCAAAAGCGCGTCTATCGCTTTCAGATTCGCTTTGCGGCCTCGGCCATCCGGCGCGGGAGCGACTAGCCCGGCCCGATCTGCCCCTCTTCGAGCATGGTAATCAGGGCCGAATCCTCCACGTCGAGGGGAAGCAACACCCGCCCACGGCCGCGACTCGACTCATAGGTGGCGAAAATCAGTTCGGTCGCTTGCAGGGCCTTGCGCCCAGACAGCCGCGGCTCCGCACCGCTGGCGAGACAGGCGATCAAATCAAGCACCGACAGCACGGTATCGCCGCCCGGCGGGACCACGTCGGCGATCTCGGCAGCCGCAAAGTCCTGCCACCCGGCGCCCGCACGCAACAGCCGCAGGGGTGCGCGGGCCGCGCCGCCGACTTCGATGATGCCCTCGCTGCCGACGAGGCGGGTGCGCGGGCCGTGGCCTTGGCCGTGGGCGGCACCCGTGACGAGCAGGCCCTCAACGCCGTTTTGCCAGCGGATCCACGACAGGCCGCTGGTCTCTAAGGGCACGCCAAAAACGGCCCTCTCGGATTCGACGGCGATCTGGCCCATGACCCATTCGGCCGGCACTTCGTCGTTGTAAAAGAAGAACATGTCAAACCAGTGCGTACCCCAATCAAACAAGTTGGCGCACGCGCCTTCGAGCCGCTGAAGCGCACCTATGGCCCCTTCGTCGAGCAACTGTTTGGCCTTGACAAACGGGGCACCAAAGCGGCGCTGGTGGCAAAAGGTGAGGAGTACGCCGCGGTCCGCGCAGGCCCGGTACAGGGCCTTGGCGTCGCCCCACGTACTGGCCATGGGCTTTTCGCAGTGGATGGCTTTGACGCCAGCCGCGGCCGCGGCTTCGACCATTTCGCGATGCTGGCCGGTCCACGTGCAGACGCTCACCACATCGAGGGCTTCGCGCGCTAGCATGGCGCGGTAATTTTCGTACGGGGCCGCCACGGCAAAGTCCTCGGCAAAAGATGCGCGGGCCGCTGCCACCGGGTCGGCACAGGCTGCGATGGCGACTTGGGCGGCGGCTTGGTAGCCTTCGGCGTGGGCGCGGCCACGCTTGCCGCAGCCGATCACCCCGGCTTTGTACTGAGTCATTTTCTTCGCGCTCCTCAGCTTCCGGCTTTAGACAAAGCGGCGATTATTGTCATTATGCCCAAAATTGGTCTCCTGTGGTTTGGGTTTCCCTGTCCTGCTTGTCAAGCAAGTACCTAAGGGGCTTTACGGCCTTTAGGCTTAGAGGTAAGATAGGAAATCAACCCTACTATCAACAGGAGAACGCCATGCCCATCACCGACGCCCTCCCCGACATGGAGCGCAAGCTCAAATTCTTCAGCGCGACCAACGACAATCCCCAAAAGCTCACCCGCGCCCAGATCCGCCAGTTCAACGAACAGGGCTATATCTGTCCCTTGGACGTGTTCACGCCGGAGGAGGCTGCGGCCAATCGCCGCTATTTCGACGCGCTCATGGACGCGGCCGCGGCCAGCGGGCACAACAGCTATTCGATCAATGGCTGGCATCGCCACTGCCGGGGCATCTACGACTTGTTGCACGAGCCGCGCATTCTCGATTGCGTCGAAGACCTCCTCGGCCCCAACCTCGTCAGCGTTATGACCCACTACTTTTGCAAGGAGCCGGGCGATCAAAAACAGGTCGTCTGGCACCAAGACGCCTCGTACTGGCCCCTGACCCCGAGCAAGGTGGTGACCGCTTGGCTGGCTATCGACGATGTGGATGAGGAAAACGGGCCGATGACCGTCGTCCCCGGCTCGCATTTGCACGGGCAGATTCCCTTTGAGCACAGCACGGCCGAAGAGCAAAACGTCTTGGGGCAAAGCGTGCGCGATCCGCTCCGCTGGGGCGGCGAGCCAGTGGCCTTTACCATGCGCGCCGGCCAGATGTCCCTGCACACCGACCTGCTCTTGCACGGCTCGGCCCCCAACCGCTCCACGCGCCGCCGCTGCGGCCTGACCCTGCGCTACATGCCGCCCGAGGTGCGCACCCGCGAAGCCAAGCGCGCCAACGGCTATATTTGCCGCGGCATTGACCCGAGCGGCTACTGGATCGACCTCCCCGTGCCGACCAGCGACGAGGTGCCCCCGAAGGCCTAGCTACCGTGCCCCTACCCGAAGCCTTTCGCGCCCGCTTGCAGTCCATACTCCCGGCCGAGCACTTTGCCGCCTGCTGGCAGAGCTTGACCGCTGAGCAGCCCACGGCCTTCCGCGCCAACGCGCTCAAAGGCGCACCTGACGCGCTCGGGGCCGAGCTAGCGGCTGCCGGCTTTGCGCTGACCCCGCTCGCTTGGAAGGCCGACGCCTTTGTCGTCCCGGCTGCCCAGCGCCGCGCCCTCACCGAGTGTGCGGCCGGCCGCGAAGGCCGGCTCTACATCCAAAACCCCTCCAGCATGGTGCCGCCGATTCTCCTGTCGCCGCAAAGCGAGGAGTGCATTCTCGACCTCGGGGCCGCCCCGGGCAGCAAGACCTTGCAGCTCGCCGAACTGATGGGCAATCGAGGGCGCATCTGGGCCGTGGAGTCCGTGCGCGGCCGCTTCTTTCGCCTGCGCGACAACCTAGCGCGGCACGGGGCCAAAAACGTGCAAATCCAGCTCGCCGACGGCACCCGCATCTGGCGTCGCCACCCAGAGCGCTTCGACCGCGTACTGCTCGACGCGCCGTGCTCGTCTGAAGGGCGATTCCGCGCCGATACGCCCAAAACCTATGCCTATTGGAGCGAGAAAAAGATCGCCGAGGCCAGCCGCAAACAGCGGCGACTCTGCTACTCGGCCGTGCAATGCCTCAAACCGGGCGGGGTGTTGGTCTATTCGACCTGCACCTTTGCGCCCGAAGAAAACGAGGCCATCATCAACCGGATGCTGCGGCAGTTTGCCGGTGCCCTAACCGTCGAGGACATCGCGCTGCCTTTTGCCAACGTGGCGTCGGGCTTGAGCCAGTGGCGGGCCAAGGCGTTTGACGCGCAGGTGCAGCGGGCCAAGCGGATTCTGCCGCTGGGGGGCATGGAGGGGTTTTTCGCGTGTCGATTGCGGAAGACGGCGAGTACGAGGTAGTAGGGGATGGCGCGAACAGTGGCTCGGCACCGGTGGCATGAATGCGCTCGGCGATCTCCACCACTGGATTCAGCACACCGGTTTCGCTATTGGCAGCCATAACCGACGCGAAGAGGACATCGTCGCCGAGCAGATCGTCAAGCGCGTCGAGAGCAACGGCCCCGCCGCTGGTCACTGGGATCGCATTGACCTCAACGAGCGACTGAGCACTCAACCACCGAGCCGTCTCCCGCACCGAGGCGTGTTCCACCGAGGATACCAGAATTCGGCCCCGATCCGCTGGCCGACTGGCAACAATTCCGCTGAGAGCGAGGTTGTTGGCTTCGGTGGCCCCGGCCGTGAAAACAACGTGCGTTGGCCGGCCCCCGACGAGCGACGCGACGCGAGCGCGAGCCTCTTCGACCGCAGCAGCTTGCCGCCGACCGAACCGATGCGTAGATGAGGCATTGCCGTACCACTCGGCGAGAGCGGGCCACATGGCCTTGCCCACGCGGGGATCAAGCGGGGAGGAGCCGTTGTAGTCGAGGTAAACCTCGATCACGATGCCACCTGCTTAGGTCAACGGATTGAACTGACACATACGGCCGAATTTTGTTCGCGGATTATAGCTAAAATCAAGCCATATACCTTGTATGCGTCAATCCAAAGGCCGCACTTCAACCCCCAACCCCCAAGTGCGGCCCGGGGCGGGTTCAAAAAAGCGGCCCCCAAAGGCGTTGGGCACCACCGAGCCGTTGTACCGGGCGGCAAACAGGTTCTCGACCGCGACAAAGGCCCGCACGGCGCGATAGTCAATCCCCAAGCGCAGATCGACTCGCAGGTACGTGCGGTTGAAGAACTCGTCGGGCGCGGCATCGCTTCCGGGCGGAGGGCCGTTGAAATCGTTGGCCCAGTAGCGGCCAACCCGCTCTAATTCGACTTCGGCAAACAGGCCCTGCGGACTCTCGTAGCTCAGGGCGGCGAAAAGCCGGTGGCGCGGCACACCCGGCACCTCATTGCCAGCGAGCTGAACAAGTTCACCCGCGGCCTCAACCTCGTAGTCCGCAAAAACATAGTCGCCAAAGGTGTACGCGAGGGCCGCCCGCAGTCCAGAGAGCGGCACGGCCGACAGCGAGAGTTCCAACCCGCGATTGCGCGCTTGGCCGGCGTTGCGGAAGTAAATCTCCTCGCTGTCTTCACGCTCAACCTGAAAGGGAATCAGCGCGTCGGCGATCTGGAGTTGGTACAGGGCCACCTCCAGATCCAAGTGCCCCCGACGCACGTGGCGGCGCAAGCCCGTCTCCAACCCGAGGACGCGCTCCGGGCCTAGATCTGGATTGAAGCCGCCCTCGCCGCTGGGCCGGTTGCCCAATTCAGAGGTAGTGGGCGTCTGAAAAGCCGTAGCAATGTGGGCGTACCAACGGGAGAAGGGGTCAAGGCGGTACACCACGCCCGCCATCGGACTGAACTGGCCCATGTCGCGGGCGAGGTCGTCCACGGCAAATCGGTAGCGGTCGTAGCGGCCGCCAACAGTCGCAGTCAGCGCGGCCCCCACATCCTTTTCCAGAGACACAAACGGCCCAAAGCTCCGCACCTGTTCCTCTTGATCCACTTGGCTATCGCCGTATTGCACGAGCGAGAAAACGCGCTCGTCGGCTACCCGCTCGCCCGCGGGCAAGCCCTCGTTGGCGAACTCGCGGCGGTCGTCGCGCTGCAAGTCCAAGTCGAGGCCGGTCACGAGGCGCGTACCGGCCCAGGCAAATTGGTGCTCGGTGCGCAGGCCGGCGGCGCGGCGGTCGAGCTCGACAATGCGGCCCGGGATGGGGTTTTTGAGCGCACGGCCAACGCCGTACAGCACGAGGCTCGAGGCGCGGTGGTGCGGCGCATGCGGTGGGCGATATTCGAGGCGGATGCCGCCTTGGGCCTGGCGAACCTGCTTGGAGGCCCCCTGCCCAACCACGAATCCGCGCGCGCTGCGCGGGCGGACGCGGGCGGCTTCCGCGTCGAGCGAACTCGGATTGAACAAGTAGGGCGCATCGTATAAATGCAGCAGGAGCGTCAACTCAGTATGGGGGGTGAGGGCGTGGCCAACGCGGGCGTTGAGGCCGCGGGCGCGGGCGGCGGCGTGATCGCGGTAGCCCTCGCTGCGCAGGTCGTACGCACTGGCGAATGCGTGGGTGTTAGCGGCTCGGCCCGCAAGGCTCGCCTGTGCGCGGAACAGGCCATCGCTGCCGGCGATCAAGCGCGGCACCACGCGCCAAGCCGCCTCGGCCGGAGCTTGGGTGTGGGCCGCGAGCACGCCACCGCCCGCATTGCCGTACAGGGAAGAGCTGGGGCCGCGCAGGACCTCGATGCGGCCCGTTGATCCCAAGTCGAGGTTGTTGAGCTGGCTCTGGCCATCGGGCATGGTCAGGGGAATGCCGTCGAGCAAGACCTTGATCCCGCGGACGCCAAAGGCCGCACGCGCCCCGAGACCGCGCATGCTGAGCCGGTCGCCTTGGGAAAAGTTGTGGCGGTTGGCCACGAACAGCCCGGGCACCGGACGCAGGGACTCGGCGAGCGAGAGCCCGGGCCGGGCGCGCCCGACATCCGCGACCACGGCCGTGGCGAGCGGCAGGTCAAATCCCTCGCGGGGGGCGCGCGTTGCCGTGACTTCGGTGGGGGGCAGTTGGTAGCGGGGTTTAGGATCGTCGGCGCGGGCAGCTACGGCGATCAGGAACAGCGCTAGACCCTGGATTAACTCGTTTTTTTTCATAGGATTAAAGAACACTACGAAGAAATACAGACGCAAACCGGGAGTTGGGACAACGCCATGAGCATGGGGATCGCACTGGTGCTGGTGTTGGGGGGGTGCTTTGCCGCAGAGGACGGGCCGAGCGGCGCAGTGGACGTGCTGCGCAGCGAGGTAGAGTTTGTCGAAGACGCGGGGCTGGAGGGCAGCGTGGCGATCGACAGCTTGACTTGGTGGCCGCTTTTGCCGCAGCCGGGATTCGGACAAACAGCGGAAGTCGAGGGAGTCTTTGCGGCCGTGTTTCGCAATGTCGGCGAAGCCACCGCGTGGGTGCGCTACGACTTGCGGTTTTTCGACCCAGAGGAATTTCTAATCGACGCGTTTATACCCATTGGGCAGCCGGTCGTCCTCAGCGCTGGGGAAGTGCGCCGCGTGGAGGGAGATTTTCTAATCCGCACCGACGACCCGCGCGATTTTGCGCGGCTCGCCCTGATGAGGCTGGTGGCTCGCATCAGGCACCCCGTAGTCGCCCCTAGAAGGCCACAAACCCCCCGCACACGGGAATGCACTGGCCGGTGACGTAATCCGACAGCTCGGACGCCAAAAACTCCACCACCCGAGCGCAGTCTTCGGGCGTGCCCAAGCGGCCGAGGGGAATCTGCGGCTCTAAGTGCCGGCGCGATTCCTCGCTGTTGCGGCCTTGGGCCACGGCGCGGGAAGACAAAATTAGGCCCGGGGCGATGCAGTTGACATAGATGCCATAAGGCCCGAGCTCAGCCGCGAGCACCCGCGTGTAGTGGACGATGCCGGCCTTGGCCACTTTGTAGGGCATACCGCCGCCGTCGCGCCCGCTCCACAAGCCCGCTTGCGAGGCCACGTTGACGATTTTGCCGCACCGGGCCTCCTTCATCGCCGCGCTGACCGCTTGGCAGCAGTGGATGGTGGCGGTGAGGTTGATGTCCATTATGTAGCGGTAGTGGGCTTCCCCAGCCAAGGACGCGGCTTGTTCCTCGTGCGAGCGCAAGTTGCCGCCGGCATTGTTGACGAGTATGTCGATGCGGCCAAAAGTATCAAGTGCCTCGGCGACCAAGGCATCCACAGCACGGCGGTCGGTGACATCTGCGGCAATGCCCACGGCGCACCGGCCGAGGTTGGCGACTTCGGCTTCCACGGTCTCGGCCGTGAGTTCTTCGCCGTATTCGCGGGCGGCCTGCAGGTCTATGTCGGCGATGACAATGTCCGCGCCCAAGCGGGCGAGATGGAGGACGTAGGCGCGGCCCAAGCCGCGCGCCCCACCTGTGATGAGAGCTACCTTGCCTGCGAGCGACATGGAAAATCTCCTTTTAGACCAAATAATTAGGCCATGAGGCCGGTCGTCGGCAACCAACAACGGGCTGGGGGAATTGGGAAAACTTGCATGGGAAGATTAGGTGCTGACGAGTAAACGATAGCAGCTTAGTACCCGACCCCTAAAGTAGGCGACCCTTACTTTGAGTACGCCTTTTCTGCGGTTTCCGCTGGGTGCGGGATCGAGGGCGTCCCGCCCTCGATCCTGGGCCGGCTGAGGGCTGGTGTCGGGTAGTAAGCGATAGCAGAAAGCGATCGAATGGAAGAGGCCAACAGAGGATGCGGTCGGCGCAAGCGGCCCTTGGCTACCCGTGCCAGCGGGCGCGGAGATTGCCTGATGATTACGGTGCGCGCAAGCATCTTCTCGGTTGCCCTGCTATGGACAAACAGCCGCGCTGGGGCGCAGGCGAATCTGGTAGGTTCTTGGGAGGGCTGCCTTCACCGTTGAGGCCGTGCGGTTGGCGACGGCCGTGGCAGAGGTGTCTCGTCTCGCAGGCCCGCCAAAATAGCTGTCGCAAGCTCCATAGTAGCTATGGCCTCGTCCAAGTCCGCAGCCGGCGGGCCCATGGGGCGACCGTCCCGGATGCAGTCGAAGAAGTGGGCGGCTTGGGCTAGGGTGCTGTCTGGGCCGGCCTTTTGCAAGTGCTTGCGCTTTCCGTCGCAGACTAGCTCGCAGGTGGAAATCCCCTCTAAATAGGCCGAGATGTCGCGGCCGTGGATTTCGTAGCGCTCTAAGCGGGCGTCGGTGGTGTAGTTGGCGCAGATCTGGGCGACGCAGTCGTTTTCAAAGACGACCAATGCGGCGTGGACGTCCTTGTACTCGGATGTGCGCCGGACGAAGCTCTCGACTTCGGCGACCGGCGCTCCCCCCAAGTGGCGCACCAAGTCAATCGCGTGGATCGGGCTTTCGAGCAGCATGTTGTCCATGACGATTGCGGGAAAGCGGCCGGCCGCAGCAAAACGGCTCATGCTCTTGTGGAACTCGCCGACTAGCTGGTAGATCGGGCCGCGGGCCGCGATCGCCTCGTGCGCTTGCCGCACCAGCGAATCGAAGCGGCGATTCCAGCCGACCATGCCGCGCGCACCGCTGGCCTCGGCCGCCTCTTTGAGCGCACGGGTCTGGGCCAAGCTCATACCCGGCGGCTTTTCCAGCAGGGTGTCGATGCCCCGCTCCAAGCACGGCAGGGCCGCTTCGGCGTTGAGATGGGCCGGGGTAGCCACAATAGCAGCGGCCAATTCCTCGGCGTCGAGCATGGCCGCGACATCCGCGTAGCGGCGCTCGACGCCCCACTCAGCACCCACCTGTTCGCGGTTTGCCGCAACCGGGTCGCAGACGGCGACCAACTCGACGTCCGCCAGCGCGTGCAGAGCGCGTCCGTGGCCGCGACCGCGGCCGCCGCAGCCGATTAATCCAACAGGTATATTCGCCATAGCTAGCTCCTTGTCTGTGGATCCTGAGCACCGAATAACGCGGCCCAGCCCAAAGGAATAGAGCCGCGCCTTTTCGGAGTGCTCAGGCTGGGGCCTCCGCCCGAGCCAGCAGCTCGGCGAAGTCGTAGTTGACGCTGGTGACGCCAAAGTCGGGTTCGCGCTGGAAGGGGCGGCGCAGATAGCGTACGCGGTAACTGCCATCGTCCAAAAACTCGACTATCGCGAGAATGAAGTCGTCGGGTTTATTGAGGCTGTAGAGAATTTCGTTTTTGGTCACCGTGATGGTCGCTGCCCCGCTTGCGCGGCCCTTAACTTCGATGAAGCGCAGCCGCCCCGTGCCGGGCACCCGAGACTCGATATCGTAGCCGAGTTTGTCAAACTCCCGATCCGTTGGCTCATAGCCGAGGCCGCGTTCTACCTCCATGACAATAGCCCGCGCCCGGGCAGCAACCTCCTGCGTATCCACAGGTGCTCGGCGTCCCGCCATAGCGTTCACTAGTCCTTGCGGCACCACTAGCAAGCCGCCGCGCACTACTGGCGGTAACGGCGAAAGCTGTGCTTCAAGTTGCAGTTCCCGTAGCCTCTTGTGCAGCCGGGCCTGCAACGCATCGGCTCGTTTGCGCGCTTGGTCCGAGTTCAGCCGCGCACCACTCGCGCCGGCCTGCTCCTGTAGCTTGAGCTGTTCAGCGCGGTGATCCCAGTAGGAGATTTCCTTGGTCAGACGGTCTTGGACCGCGGCCTCGGTCTTGGCAATCAACGCCAGCTTGGGATCGCGGACTTGGGCTAGATGCTCGGGGACGACGTGCGCCACGGCATAGGCTTGCGCCTGCTGCTCCATTTCTCGGTTGATCCACGCGCATTCCGGCCGCTCCAAAATGGCCTCAACCCTAGGTTCGTCTGGGGCCAGGGGTCGATAGTCCAAGTAGGGGGCGTAGTGGAGGGGGCGCGTGTTGCCAGCCGCGTCGATTTCAACGTAGAGCATCTGCTTGGAGACAATTCGGCGGTCGCCGGCCCGCGTCCGGCCCGCGTCTTGAATGGCGTGTTCGAGGTAGAAAAGCACTCGCGGTGTCTGCCCCGGATCGCGCTCGTCAATCAGCACTGCTCCGCGCTTGAGCAGATCGCGGTGCTGCTCAAGCGTCAAGTCGAGGACGGCGTCCAGCAAAGGGTGTCCCGGGCAGACGAACGCCGCCGCTGGCTGGCCCGGCAGCGCGACTAGGGATTTGTCGAAGGCGATCCGTTCATAGCGGGGGAGTACCGACGTGCTTTGGTTGCGGACCAGCGCGGGGACACGCGCAACCTCGTAGCGGCACGACTCGCGCTGCCGTACCGATCCATTGATTCGCTGGAACGCCTCTAAAAAAAATGCCTCAATGTAATGCGGCTGTAGGCGGCGTGCCTCGGCCCGCTCCATCTCTTCGCGAACCCTCTGCAAGCGGCTAGCATCCATAGCATCATGGACGAGTTGCCGCTCCGCTAGCAAGTCTTGCAACGCGCTGTGGTCAAGCGCCTGATCGACCGCCGTGTCGAGACGTGCGCGAACTGCTGGCTGCTCGCCATAGCGAATGGCTTCAAGCAGGAGATCCCGCAACGGTCGGCCCTCGAATTCGAGCTTGCCGAGCACGTCAAATACCTGACCACCGAGGGCCTGCCGCGCCTGTTCTAGCTTGGTTAGCAGGCGCTGGTACACGTCGCCCTCGCGGGTCTCGTCCGCGACCAGGTTCCACAGGTGGCACACTTCCGTCTGGCCAATTCGGTGGATGCGGCCGAAGCGCTGCTCTAGGCGGTTCGGGTTCCAAGGGAGGTCATAGTTGACCATCAGATGCGCCCGCTGGAGGTTGATTCCTTCGCCAGCGGCATCGGTAGCCAGTAGCACCTGTACCGCTGGGTCGTGGCGGAAGGCTTCCTGCGCTTGATGGCGGTCCGCGCGGGCCATGCCCCCGTGAACGACCACTACCGACTCCGCACGTCCAAGCAAAGTGGTGATGCGGTTTTGCAGATAGTGGAGCGTATCGCGGTGCTCCGTAAAGAGCACCAGCTTCTGCGCCGGGGAGGGCACTGGACGCGGGATCGCACCACTGCCGTAGGGCGTTGTCGGCTCTCCGATCCTGCCTTTTATGCCGGACGCCGTAAAAATCTCACTGAGTAGGCTTGCGAGTTCCCGCCACTTTGCGTCTCCACTGCGGCGCCGGACGTCGAGCGCACGACTTTCCAGCATCTTCAGAGTTTCGATTTCCGCCTTCAGTTCGGCGCTGGAGCGGGCGGCGGTCGCTTGGTCGAGGATGCTCGTTTCGGTGGCTTGGACCTCGTGCTCTGGTGCGTCGTCGAGATCTTCGATGTCTTCGGCATCAAGCTCCAAGGTTGTGGTCGAGCCGGAACGCCGGGATTCCTCCAACTCGCACCGGCGAGTCTCCAAACGCCCTCGCCGTCGGCGTAGCGACTGGTAGATCGCCTCGGGAGACGAAGCGAGCCGCCGCTGGAGGATCGTCAGGGCGAAGCCGACCGCAGCCCGCTTGGCATTGGCGAGTGCGTCCGCCCGATTGAACTCCTCCCGCACATAGTCGGTGACCGCCTCGTAAAGCTGGGCTTCCGCCTCTGAGAGCCGGTACGGCACCGCGTAGGCGATGCGCTCGGGGAACAGCGGCTTACCATCGAACTTGAGCAGCCGCTCCTTGACCATGCGCCGCATCAGGTCCGAGACATCGCTCACGTGGACGCCATCGCGGAAGCGGCCTTCAAAGCGGTCGCTGTCGAGCAGCGCCATGAAGAGCTGGAAGTCCTCTTCCTTGCCGTTGTGCGGCGTCGCCGTCATCAGCAGGAAGTGGCGCGTCAGCCCGGACAGAAGCTGCCCCAGCCGATAGCGCTTGGTGTAGCGGATCTCGCCCCCGAAGAAACGGGCCGACATCTTGTGCGCCTCGTCGCATACCACCAGATCCCAGCCAGCGTCCGGAGCTTGCAGCTTCTGTTGCACCTGTTCGTCGCGCGCTAGTTTGTCGAGGCGGGCGATGACGAGGTTGGCTTCGAGTTTGTCGTTGGTCATAATCTCAAAGGGCAACTGGAAACGCTGGTAGAGTTCGTCCTGCCATTGCTCGGCGAGGCTACCGGGGCAGACGATGAGGCACCGTTCGAGATCGCCGCGGGCGATCAGCTCTCTGATGAGGAGGCCGGCCATGATGGTCTTACCGGCACCCGGGTCATCGGCGAGGAGGAAGCGCAGCGGCTGGCGCGGCAGCATGGATTCGTACACCGCGGCGATCTGATGGGGCAATGGCTCAACGACCGAAGTGTGGACTGCCAACACGGGATCGAACAGATGCGCGAGGCGGATGCGTAGGGCCTCAGACACCAGCCGGAACAGGGCACCGTCGCCGTCAAAGCGCCACGGCGGCCCCTGTTCGACCACTTCGAGCCGCGCCTCGTCGGAGCGGTAGAGCAGCTCATTGGCCACCTTGCCGTCCGGCGTCTTGTAGGTCAGTTCTAGGGCTTCTGAGCCAAACCACTGCACGCTGACGACCACCACGAGGCCATCGGTGAGAATGCCGCTCACTGCGGCGTTAGGCTGGAGGTCTTCAAGCGTCACTCCCGACCCTAACTACACGACACCTAAAGTAGGCGACCCTTACTTTGAGTACGCATTTTCTGCGGTTTCCGCTGGGTGCGGGATCGAGGGCCAGATGCCCTCGATCCTTGGCAGGCTGAGGGCTGGTGTCGTGTAGTAAGCTCCCGACCTATTCCCGTTCAAAACCCTGATTGGAGAATTTGAGCGTCCGGCTGTTCTCGGTGACAGTACGCACGACGTGGTCCGGGGCACCCGAGGGGATTTCAGCTTCTATCTCCAAAGTCACGGTCACTTTTGCCCCTACCAAGCCGGCGAGATGGGCAATGACCTCATCGGCGATCTGGCTCGCATCGCGACCGACGCGGGTGGCATCAAGGGCCACGGCCCCGTGAAAGCGCCGCGCTTTCTGCTCGGGTGGAGGGGGCGTTGGCACTGGACTGGTGCCATCACCGGCCGACGCGCTGACACCCTTCTCAGCGACGCCCGCCCCAGTTGCCGCTGGCGCGGCTTTCTGCTGTGCGATTGCGGCTTCAGGCTGGACCAGCAGCCCATCGCTTTCAGCACTAAGCAGGGGGACCTCACGGCCACAGCGGAGTCCGCGATAACGGCCTGTGGGCTCGTCAAAAGCATCGGCATAGGCGAACGATTCGTCTGTCCACAGGAGAAGACCCAACCCGTCTTGAATAGCTGCAATGAGGACCTCTGGACCAGCGAGGCGGGGCAGGTACAGGTAGCGGGCAAAGTAGTCTGCCAACTGGCGGATTTCCACGTGATCGCCACCCCACAAGGGCACGCGGTCGAGTTCCATTCGCAGGCGCGTGCCCGCAAGCACCGGTATCAACAGTTCTTCTGACCGCAGCTTCTTGCCGGCGCGCACGGCGAGCGGGTCTTGCCCAGCCAGCCGCAGAGCCTGCCACTCAACTGCCGCCTCGGGCGTGGACTGCACTGGCACGAGGAGCCACTGGTAGGCCTCTGGCAACCGTCCCACCACGGCACCATCCTCGGACTTCAACTGGTCTTCGGCCTGCCGCACCTGATGCGGGTCGAGATTCAGGGCTTCTTTGTCTTGCAAGATGGACGACCACGCCAAGTAGCGACGCACCGCTTCATCCAAGTCCTGCAGGCGAGTTTGGTCAACGACGAGGAAGACCAGCGTATTGCGGAAGAGGCGCGGGGTGTTGCCGCGATTTTCGAGCATGGCGGTGGCCGCGGCCTGCGCCTTGCTGTTTGACCCGCTGCTGTGCGGGTGCTCAGTCCCCAGCACCACTAGGCGAGCGTCCATGTCGTCGGGGATATCAGCGCCGGATTGCGGCACCGTATGGATGCGCTGAAAGTCGCCCATGGCGCGCAGGTCGGCGCGCAACCGCTGCTCTATCTCGGCCACTACTGGTGCGGGATCGCGTCTGAATTGATCGGCCCGGTCTTCTGCCAGCTTGGTGACGGTCGGCTGCGTTGAGTACCAGTAGCGCGGGCCATCCTGATAGAGGAAGGTCGCCTGCGTACTCAGACGACGCAGGGCATCGCCAAAGATCGCCGATGTTTCGCCCGGCATTGCACAGCCGAGCTTGATCCGACGGTCCTCAAGGCCGCGATTGGCCACCGAGGTCGTCGGCGCGGACCCGAGGTACACAGTGCGCGCCACCCGGCGGGTCGCCGAGAACTTGCCCAAGTTTGCCACCTCGCCGTCAATGCGCTGGGGCAGCGCATTCGGACCATCGACATCCGCCTCGATGATCGGCGTCCAGTTGTCGGACAGATAGCGGGTCAACTCGTTGCGGACGTGCGGATCGTCAATGGGGATGTGGGCCGGCATGATCAGGGAGTTGCGGTCGCCGCGTTCCCACAGGCTGTGGATGACCGCGGCCATCAGACGCAGGACGCCGCGGGTGCGCTGGAATTTTACTAGCGCGGACCAGTCCGTATAGAGCCGGTCAAAGACTTCTGGATGGATCGGATAGGCGGCGCGCAGGCGGCGCTCGTAGTCGGCGTCCCGGCATTCGGCAGGGAACTCCTGCTGCTGGGCGCGGTAGAAGTCGGCAAAGGAGCGCGAGACATTGTCGCGGGCAGTGAATTGCTCGCGCTCGTTCAAGGATTCAAATAGGCGGCGGCGCACGATCTCAAAGCCTTCTTCGGTGCTCGCTGGCGTCCAGGAGGATTCGACGCGGCCAATGACGTTCTTGAGTCGTGCCAGTGCCGCCCGGCCGCGGCGACCGCCGACTTCTTCGTCTTCACCTTGGACATGAGAAGAAGTCGTATCCGAGGAGGGCAAGCTGATCACCAGCAGACAACAATTCGCCGCTCGCGCGGATTCGGTCAAGGTCTGGGCAAAGCTAAAGTGGGTTTCAAAACTGCCGGCTGGCAGGTCGGCGTCGTCGTGCAACTGGCGGGCATAGGCGACCCATTCGTCGATCAGAATGAGGCACGGCCCGTATTCGTTCATCAATTCGCGGAGGGTGTCGCCCGGGCTGGTGGCGCGCTCGTCGTCCTGCCGCACTTTGTCGAATGCCGCTCGCCCGCCAAGTTGCCAAGCCAGTTCGCCCCAAAGCGTCTTGACCACAGTGCCATCTTCCTTTGCCGACGGGTTGCCGGGCGAGATCTTGTTGCCGACCAGCACGACCCGTTTGACGCCATCGGGCCGGGCGGCGACTTCGGCTGACGCTATCAGGTCGTCGATGCCGAGCAACTCGCCGGTTGGCATGCCCGAGAATAGATGGTACAGGGCCAGCATGGAGTGGGTTTTGCCGCCGCCGAAGTTGGTCTGTAGCTCCACCACTGGATCGCCGCCGCGACCGCTCAGCCGCTGCATCGCTCCGCTGAGCAGGCCCTTCAGGCTTTCCGTCAGATAGGTGCGGCGAAAGAATTCTCTTGGGTTGCGATACTCATCCGTTCCTTCGCCGAGATAGACCTGCCACAGGTCTGCGGCGAACTCGGCCTGTTGGTAGCCGCCGCTGGCCACGTCCTGATGTGGGTTTACGACCTCGCGCCAAGGCTTCAGGCTGCCGGTGGCTTGGCTCTCAACGGTGGTGCCTGCGCCGCGCCGCCGCTGACTGCGCGCCTGCTCCTCAAAGACCAGACGGCGCAGCTCCATCTTCATGCGATTGACCTCGTCTGCTTGCGGCGCGGAGACAGCCGTCAGCAGACGGGCAATAGAATCGAGGGCGCGGTCGGCGTCGTCGCTGGAGAAGCTGTCTTGGTGCGCCCACTTGTTGCGCTGGTCGCGGATTTCGCTGACGAGGCTGCGCTCGGCACGGCCCAGTACATTGCGGAACACGTCGTTCCACGTTTCCCACATGAGCTTGAGGAGTGCGGCTACATCCCACTGATCTACGGGCTTGTCGGTCAGGTTTGGATCATCGACAAAGCGCCGTATGGTATCCATGTGTACGCCACCGGCCTTGATTTTGTCTTGCACCTCGCGATCGACAAATGGGCCAAGCCCGTCCTTGAGGAGTTCGAGTGCTTTGCCGACGCGTTCTTGATTGGTAATGGCCATGGTCTTATTCCTTTGTTGTCTAGCACCGACAGCACGGGTACGCGCTGAGCAAATGTTTTTTAGTTTCCCTCGCCAGATAGTTCAAGTGCGTACTGTTTGATTTCAGTAGATATCCACATACCGGCATCAATGAGTTGCTCGAGCACGGGGGCGATTTTTGGAATTAAGTTCTGTTCTTTAGCCCGCATCAAGATACCAATGGTACCTATAATGTGTAACCCTAGTGTTTCAGCGGCATAGCGTGCATTCAGATCATCTAGGATAATTTGGTCAACCGATGTTTCTCTTGCCAATAGAATTGATGCACACTCACCATTGCCCAAGGATTTTAACTCAACTGGAATGGAATGACTAGCAGGTTTTTCAATGGTGATCCAAGAATAGTCCATTATGTTTGGAACCGAATACCCCGTTGATCTCCCCCGATTCAATTCTCGTTCAACAGCATCAGCAACCAAAACTTCATCAAAGAGTGTCTGGAGAAGATCCAATTGATCAATGCGAAAAAGGTATTGCAGTGCAGATGTATCAACCACGCATCTTTCTGGCACTCTCGAAGTCCTTTTTCAACTCTTTGCGGGTTAAATTTGCAACGGATACTTTGTACGATTTCAAGACATCAAAAAAGGCCACTCTGCTCAGGCCGGCAAGTTCTGCGGCTCGTCCTGAGGATAAGCGACCAATTTCATATAGTTTTGCTGCCAAAAGTATCCGTGCTTCCCGTGCAAATTCATCAGGAGTTTCTTGTAGAGCATTTAGAATGTTGGCGGGGCATTCAATTGTTATAGACGACATCTTTGATCTCATTCGTTTTCTTCTTTTTGGTTTAGCGGTCACGTACATCGTAGGCGTTGGCAATTCCATCACCTATCAGTTCGCCCTCCGATGGGGGCGCGGGCGGCTCCGCCAGAAAACATAAGGGAGGGGCAAAGGCGTTGTCAAAGGAGTTCAGGGTCGTTCATAAAGAACCTTCCCTTCGCGCAGCGCTGAACGCAACGCGGTTCCCACAAGGTGCCCGCGACGAGCGATTTCCTCGGGAGTCGCTACCACTATGTCCTTGCAAACCGGCAGATCGCCCAAGGCCCGGCGGATCTCGATAGCCTTGTTCCGCTTGTCAGACACCTTGGGCAGAATTACGAGCAGGTCAACATCGCTCCATTCGGTTGCCGTGCCCCGTGCATGAGACCCGAAGAGGACGACCTGCGAAGACTGGAAGCCTCTCACGATGCGGTCCACCATAGTTGATATGAACTTTTCCGCTGCAGTCACATTCATCTTGCACCTCCCGTATCGCCATCGCCAAACAGCCCGCCCTGTTCGGGCGGCACTTCCTGCCGCGATAGGTTGGCGATTTCGGGCCAGCTCTGGACTAGGCTGTTGTAGGAGAGGGCTTCGGCCGCGCGGCGTTTGCGCTCGCAGAGGGTGTAGAGGCGGTAGGCTAGTTCGCGGGCGATGTCGGCTGCCGCGCCGAGCTGGGCCACGACTCGCGCCGCTGCTGGTTCGCCGCCGGTCTCCAAGGCGCGGATGAGATGGTGAACGGCTTCCCACACGGTGAGGCGGTCGTCGGTCGTCGGGTCCCAGTCGTCGGCTAACTCGTCTGGGCGCAGCAGGCGCACCTTGCCCGCGCTAGAGGCGAGGATGCCGCCTTCAACGATGCCGGCGATGCTGGTGTTTTTGGCTTTGGACAAGGTTTCGGCGACGCCGTATTCGCCCTCGTCAAAACCGTGCTGTTCAAACCATGCCAAGGCCCAGCGGCTGTCGGCGTCAAAGTCGCCTTCCTGTTCGGCGAGCACTTCATCGAGCATCTGGTTGATCAGCGCCAAGGCCTCGCGCACCGAGACGGGCTTGCCTTCGGCGTCGAGCACCTTGGCGTAGCGGGTGAACACGGCCATGCCCGGGCCGATGGCGGCTTGGGCGAGATCGACCGGGGCGATGTTGCCGGATTGCAGGTAGGTAAGGGCCGTGGGAAGTTCGGCTCTGAGTGCGGCGATAAACTCGCGGCGGGTGGCCATGGGTGCGTTGGCAGGGCGTTGGCGGCAGACGAGGACGATGCTAGAGGCGAGGGCGTTGGTGCCCTTTGCAATAATTCTCCCGGCTCCCTCAGTTCGTATTGGCCAAGTGCCGCTGAGCTTGAAACCGGCGCGAAGAGCGGCATCAAGAAATGTTTCCCATCCAGTACTCGCCGTGCCGGTGTCGCCTTTGGTCTCGGACTGCTTGAAAGCGTAGTAGATCGTGATTGGATAGGCCGGATGCGATTGCTCAGCGAGACGACGCATTGCCTCTGTCATTCCGGCGAGAAAAAAGGTTTCTGCTTTTTCCTTATTGCCATGCCGATGAGGAGTAGCGACTAATTCTTCGGCCTTCGGTACGGCAAGCGTGGAAAAGAGCTCGGGATAGATTGACCGTACCGCACGACGCAGCCAGACATAAAAGAAATCGGAAAGGTCCGCGTAGCCGATGTTGTCGTAGTACGGTGGGTCAGTAGAGATCAGCTTGTCGGTACTGATCGTTTGGTTGGCTGCATCGAATTGACCTCCCGATCCAGCATTTAGTGCAGGGAACGCATTAATCACCATTGCACCTTTATCAAGAGCTGTCTCTAAGCTGCCGCCAGCGTCTGCGAACGGATTCGCCTCAGCGAAGTCCCACACCATTGGTATCGCTTGGCGAGCGAAAGTCTCTCGAAATGCACCGCGATCATTCATCCAAGAAGCAAGCGATGAACCGATGTTCGAGATCTTTGATAGGGCAAACGCCAAATACACTCCCACCGCCTCGGCATACGCTGTCGCGCCAGTACCGCCCTCTCGCAGCGGCGCGTCATCTCCTTGTGGAGCGGCGGCCTTTGGAGCGAGGGCATCTTGCCCTCGTCGAGGGCGGGACGCCCTCGATCCTAACATATCGTTCTTGACGCGCTCCCTCGCTTCCCCCACCAAGTCGGAGAAGGTGGTCAGGGCGACGAGTTGGCGGGGAGTGAAGAGGTCGGCCCATGTGAAGAAACCATATCCTCGACCGCTGACCAAGTCGCGTGTATCACGGTTCATCAGTTGGTCTGGCTTCCACGCAGGTTCCGCCAGCGCGACAACTTCCTCGTGCTCCGGCGTCGGTGCCAGATATACCCGGCCCCGGTCGCCTGCGGCCACGATCGCCATCAGCCTTGCCCCCATGCGTCCGGCCATGCTTTCAGCCTTGATGTAGGGATCGTTGATAACAGCACCCGACATCACACAGCGAAAGTTCGCTCCCCGCGCCAGCTTCGTCCCCACCTTCGCCGCCTCCACATCCTCCGGCTTTCCCACCTTCACCACAAACCGATACCCACCCCCCTCAATCACCGGCTCGACATACGCCTCTTTCCCCTTCTTCGTCGAAAGCATAAAAGTCGAGGCCAGCGGCACATCGACATCGGCAAACGCCGGATTCGGGCTTCTCACCGTCCGCGCCCACAGCCACGCAATCACCGTCAGCTTGCGCCCTTTATATCGTTCAAGATCGGGCCGTTCCGCGACCATCTCCTCGGTAATCTCAACCTTCGGATACAGGTGCCCAATGCGCCGCTCGGCCTCGTCGCGCATCCACTGGCCATAGTAGCGCACATCCTCGGCCAGCCCCTGCGCCCCCTTCCATTCGCGCTCGATCAGGCTCCTTTCCTCGCGGGAAGCCGGATTCACCGGCGGCTGACCAGCGAATTTCGGCGGGATCTCGATCATGGCCTTGTTGATGAGCACCGCCACCGGATTGAGGTCGCTGGCATGAGCCTCAAGCCCCAACCGCTGCGCTTCCAACGGCAACGCGCCGCCGCCTGCAAACGGATCGTGAAAGGCCGGCAGCTTGTCCGGGTCGAACAATTCGGCAGCACGCGGGTGGTCGGTATTGTCGGCGCAGGTTCGCCGCCAGCTCTTGCCAATCTCCGCCCGCGCCCGTTCCAGCACCTGCTCGTTCGTGGTATTCTCCCACTTCACCAATTCTTCGATGAGTCGGAACAGCCGCTCGCGCTCCTTTTCCTGTTCGGCCTCCGTAAGGAACAAATCGGGGCTGGCCGACGGATCATCGACCATCTGTGCAAAAATGACCGCCCGCGCAGCCGCCAACGGACGCCGCGCCCACCACAAATGCAGCGTACTCGGATGCCCGTGCCGAATAGACTTCTCCCGCGCTGAGGCGGCGTTGATCGCGTCGAGCGGCAGGGCGACTTCAATGAGTTTTTTGCGGGAATTGGCTGGAGGTGGAAGTAGTGTATCCATCATTTTTTAACGAGAGCTGTTAGAAAGAAAAACGGGCTACGCCTTTTGACGTAACCCGTTGTTTTTAATGGCGCACCCACAGGGACTCGAACCCCGAACCTTCTGATCCGTAGTCAGGTGCTCTATCCAATTGAGCTATGGGTGCATAGCAAGCTGTAATGTAGTGTCATAAAATAGACGCGGCCCCCACCCTCGTCAAGGCACAAGCCCCTCGGACAAAGCCTCCAAGTACTTGTAGCCCGACCCCGTATTGAAGAGCACTACCCGCTCGTCCGCGCCCACTAGTCCCTGCTCCTTGAGCTTGATTAGGGCCGCTAGCGTTGCCCCGCCTTCGGGCGCGGGGAAAATGCCGGCGTGCGCCGCCATGCTGTGCGAATGCGCGAGCAATTCCCCGTCGCTGACAGCGAGGGCTGTGCCGCCGCTTTCCCGCAACACCTGCAACATCAGAAAGTCGCCGACCGCGCTGGGGACGCGCAGGCCCGAAGCCACGGTGTGGGCGTCTTCCCACGCCTCGGCGGCTTCGTGGCCGCGGGCAAAGGCGCGGACAATCGGCGCACAGCCTTCGGCCTGCACCGAGATCATCCGCGGCCGGTGCCGGCCAATCCAGCCGAGTTGCTCCAGCTCGGCAAAAGCCTTCCACATCCCGATCAGCCCAGTGCCCCCGCCAGTGGGATAAATCACCACCTCGGGCAGGGACCAATCCATCTGCTCGGCCAGCTCATAGCCCAAGGTCTTTTTGCCTTCAATGCGGTACGGCTCCTTCAGGGTCGATACCTCAAACCACCCCTCAGCTTCCTTGCGCTCGCCGACGATGCGGCCGCAATCGCTGATTAGCCCGTCGACCAGCTCGACCTCGGCACCACAGGACCGGCATTCGGCGACAAAGGCCAGCGGCGTATCGCTGGGCATAAAGACAATCGCCGGCAGACCACAGGCGGCCGCGTAGGCCGCCAGCGCACCCCCAGCATTGCCCGCCGTGGGGATGGCCAGCTTTTTCGCGCCCCGGGCGCGGGCGCAGGTGACGGCGGCCGAAAGGCCGCGGGCCTTGAAGGAGCCGGTGGGGTTGGGCGATTCGTCCTTGATGTAGAGCTGGGAAAAACCCGCCCATTGCCCCAAGCGCTCCGGGCGCTGCAACGGGGTGAAGCCCTCGCCGAGGGAGACGATTTCCGCGGGCGAGCGGATGGGCATGACTTCCCGGTAGCGCCACATCGTCGGCGGGCGGGTGCCGAGCGCGGCGCGGGCCAGCGCGTGGCCAGCCCGGGCGAGGTCGTAGCGGGCGAGGAGGGGCGCACCAACCTCTGAGAGGTTGTGCAGCGCGTCGGCGTCGTAGCGCACACCCGTGCGGGCGCACTCTAGATGGGTCAGGAACACGGGGCGGCGTACAGTCCTTTCGCACGTATGTGGGCCTCGACCGCTTCGGGCACCATGTAGCGGATGGGCAGGCCAGCGGCCCGGCGCGTCCGAATCTCGGTCGAGGATAGCTCAATGAGCGGGGTATCTATAAAGCGCAGGCGCGGGTCGCCTTCTATCACCTCGCCCGGGCGCGCACCCACTACCACCGTACACTGGGCAAAAATGCCTTCGAGATCGTGCCAAGCGTCGAGCTGGGCGATGTTGTCCGCGCCGATGATGAAAAACAGCGCGGCATGGGGATGACGCTGGTGCAGCAGGCGCAGGGTTTCGACGGTATAGGACTTGCCCGGGCGGTCTAGCTCCAAGCGCGAGGCCGCAAAGTCGGCGCAGCCAGCCACGGCCAGCTCGACCATGGCCCAGCGTTCCTCGGCCGGCGCGTACGCGCCCTGCTTGAGCGGCGGAGCGGCCGCTGGAATGAAGAGCACTTGGTCGAGGGGAATTTTCTCTAAGGCGAAGCGGGCCAAAAGCAGGTGGCCGTGGTGGATGGGGTCAAAGGTGCCGCCGATGACGCCGATGCGCCGCATCTTCAGCCCGGCGATTGGCTCAGCCCGGACAGGTGCTTTTGCACGTCCTCCACGAGGTCCGGGTCGCCGCTTTCTTGCAGCACTTCCTTCCAATAGCGCACCGCGAGATCCACCTCGCCTTGGGCGCGGGCGATCTCGCCCATGCGGAAGAGGGTGGTGTAATACCACTCGCCTACGTCTGGGTACTCGCGCAGAACTTCCTCGTAGGTCATTTTGGCCGCGTCGAGATAGCCCTGTTTGTGGTACAGGCGGGCACTTAAGTACTGCTTTTTGGCCAAGCGGCCCCGGCACTCGACGATGCGCTGGCGGGCCTGTGCGGCGAGGGGGGAGTCGGCATGGTCCTCGATGAAGTTGCGGAAGGCCGTCAGGGCCTCAAAGGTCTCCTGCTGGTCGAGCTCCGGGCGGCGCAATTGCTTGAAGTACGACTCGCCTATCTTGAACTGGGCCTCAACCGCCCACTCGCTAGAGGGATAAATATCGACGATGCGCTGATACTCAAAGGCTGCGTTGACCCAATCGCGATTGCAAAAGTACGCTTCGGCGAGGAGAAACTGGGCCTCGGCCACCCGGCGCGAGCCGGGAAAGTTGCTGACTAAGCGCTTGAAGTGCTCGGAAGCCTCTAGACAGCGGTTTTTCTGCATGGCCTTTTGGCCCTCTTCAAAGTAGTAATCCGCGCCTTGGAGCTTCTCGGACGGCGTACTGGCGCAGGCGGCCACGCACAGGGCGAGCGGGAAAGCGAGGTATTTCATAGCTAGCGATTAGAAAAGAACAAATAGATAAGCCCACCGAGCACGGTGGATACGATCACGGGTTCGACGAACTTGCTCCACGTTTGTTCCTCTAACTCGGTCTGGGCGAATTTGAACTGGTCGTGCTGGAGTATTTCTAGCTGCTTTTTGGGGATCCGATCGCGCTGCATACGGGTGATTTCGTCCTGCCAGTGGACCACGTCGTCGCGCTCGTCGCTCAAGCGCAGGGCGAGCGTTACCCGGCCTTGGCGGCTGACCTCGCTGCCGCGCAATCCCGAATGCGCCACAACGCCGAGATCGAGCACCCGGTAGGACAGGCGCATACTCGTCGATTGGGCCACAGTCGAATCCAAGGTCACGCTAAAGCCGCGCGTCAGCAGCCGGTTGGCCAGCAGGTGCTCGACCATCCAATTGGCGTCGTGCTTGCTCTGCGCCACGACCAACAAGGGAGCCGTCGCCGCGTCGGCTGGCATCTCAATGCGCGCCAAACTCTCATCGACCGCACTCGCCACGGTCTCGACCAACAAGTCCATATTGGTGGGAAAAGGAACGGCGACCGACGCGGTGGCACAGACCATCAGCGCGGACAAAAGGCAATAACAGGCTCGGAGCAAGATCGTTGTCATCAACCACCGAGGTATTTTATTTTTTCGCGGGCAGCGGGCGCGTATTCGCTGTCGGGATATTCGTCGAGCAGCTTGTGCAAGGCCGCAAGCGCCCGGTCGCGCTCGTCCAAAGCGATGTGGCAGCGGGCGATTTTTAGCTGGGCGTCGTCGGCCTTACCCGTGTTGCTGAAGGCAAACACCTTGGTGAATTCGATGAGCGCCTGCCGGTATTTGCCCAGCCCGTAATAGCACTCGCCCTTCCAGTACTGGGCGTTGTCGGACCACTCGCTCATAGGTGCCTCCGACAGCAAGCGGTCAAACTCGACCAAGGCGCGGTCGTATTGTTCGTGGCGATAGTAGTAGAGCGCACCTTGGTACATGTTGAACGCATCGCTGTTGCCGACGTCAGCCGTCGTATCGGCCTGTGTATCGCGGTTGCTGGTTGTAGCGACGACGCGCGGCCGCAGCGCACGGCGCGGCAAAGAATCTAGCCGCGCACTTAGGACGCGACTCTGGGCTTGGAGGGCTTGGAGGGCCTGCCGCAACTGGGCGTTGGATGTCTCTAGCTGGCGTATGCGCTCGGCCATGGCCTGCTCGCGCTCGTACGCGGCCGCAACGGCGCGTTCGAGAGCTTGGAGGGCCCCGCTTTTTTCTTCCTGCTGGGCCTCTTCCCACTGGACGGGAGGTTGTCCGGCTTGCGGCGCAGCACAGGCCCCAAGGCCCAAGGCCAACACCAACGCGCTTTTCGCGCTTTTCATCGCATTTTTAATCGGAAGCACCAATGAACCATCTTCGACGAATATAGCATAATCCCCCTCCCAAACCAAGTGTCCGTCAGGGGATCACGCGCTGGGCAGCACCTTGATGCGCTCGACTAATTGGGTGGTGGAAACGCCCGGCCACAGGGGCAGGGCGCGAACTTGGCCGCCGTGCGCTTCGACGTGTTCGCGGCCGACGATGGCGGCCGGGGCGTAATCGCCACCCTTGACCAAGACATCGGGCGCAAGCGCGGCCACGAGGCTCTCGACGCTTTCACCCGCGAAGATGCACACATGCGAAACGCATTCTAGGGCCGCCAGCACAGCGGCGCGGTCGCCTTGCGGGCACAGGGGCCGTCCGGGGCCCTTGAGGGCGCGGACCCCGTCGTCGTCGTTTAACCCCACCGCGAGACAGTCCCCCAAGGTGCGCGCCGCACGCAAGTACTCGACGTGACCTCGGTGCAGCAAGTCAAAGCATCCATTGGTGAAGACAAAAGTCTGCCGCGCTTTTTTCACTTGGCTGCGGATGGCGAGCAACTGGTCGTGCGTAATGATTTTGGCGGGATAGGACGCGGGCGACTGCATGGGCAAAGACGAGATGGGGTGGATGACGGGAGTTGAACCCGCGCCCTCCAGGGCCACAACCTGGCGCTCTAACCAACTGAGCTACATCCACCACTAGGTCTTGAGGGCTACATGGCGTGCCCAGTAGGACTCGAACCTACGACCGTCTGCTTAGAAGGCAGATGCTCTATCCAACTGAGCTATGGGCACATCGCCACAAGCGGCTAAAAATTTTACCTGCCGACCAGAGGGTCGGTACAAGCATCCAAAGATATTAGGGGCTACTGCGATCAAAGTCAACGCGCCGCACGGCTAGGCCGGGCCGCCGCTTTCGCTGTTGACGGCTTGCTACTCAACCGGGACCGCGCCGCCGTGCCAGGGAAAGGCGTAGCTGGGGTCGTTTACAAACCGCCGCAGGCCGCAGGATAGGCGCACGGACGTCAGCGGCGGCAAGGTCACAGTGAAGTGCTTGCCGCGGACCTGAATGGTATTCGCGGTCGCGGTCTTGCTCGAACGCACGCGGGTATTGGGGTTGAGGTCGTCGCTGCTGTAATCCGTCCCGGTGAACTCCACTTGCGTGAAGGAATGCTCGCCGAAGGCACCGGACTGGACGATGAGGTTCCGGCACTCGCTGTGGCTCGTGTTCACTAGCTGGATTCCGCATCCATTGGCCGAGAGCTCATCGACGAGGGCGGCCACGTCCGGCGGCAGGCCAGGGCGGGTGGCGTCGGCGTCGAAGTAGCGCACGGTCGCGCGCAGCATTCCCCCGTTGTAGAGTTGACCGGGGCAGCCCATGGTCGTCTGCACGAGGCCCTTGACGAGCACGGGGTTCGGCGGCCAAGCGTTGTCTGCGATGATCTGCTGGACGGTGCGGGTGTCGCGCATCATACCCTCGAGGAAATCGGCGACCTGTTGGTAGTCGGCCTGCAAACATTGCACCGGCCAGTCCGGGTTCTTGCCGTCGTAATACTGGAAGCGGGCGAATTCGGTGCGGGCACCGCCGCGGTCGCCGATGGGCGGGAGCTCGTTCCAGTCGGTGCCGCCGCCGTCCCGCACTCGGGTGACGAGCTCGTAGTCGCCTTGCGCCATGGACTCGTGCCACAGGTTGACCAGATGGGTGGGGCCGCCGCGGATGGTGAACTCGGCGTAGCCGGTCCAGCCATCGGGTCCGTGGCTCTTCGGCACCACCAGCGCACCATGCTCGGTCTTGCCGCGATCGAGGAGGGCGACGATCTGCGAGCGCAGCACTTCCAAGTAGCCATCGTCGCCGCTGAGCAGATGGGCGCACTGGGCCCCGACGATGAGACCGAGAAAGAGTCGGTCGGCCGCGCTCTCGCTGCTGCTCCAGCCGTGCAACCCCCCCCACCACTGGCCGGCGCGGTGTTCGCCGATCTTGCCGGTGGGACCGACGTTGTCGGGAATGACCCCATCGTTCTCGCGGATGCGCTCTATCCAGCCGCCGACGTAGTCGAGGACCCACTTCTTGTACTTTTCGTCGCCGGTGTAGAGATAGGCGTTGGTCACCAGCGCCGTGGCGCAGAGATTGCTCGGTTCGTCGCCTTGCAGCGCCATCTCGTCGAAGAGGTCGAGGATTTCCTCGCGACGCGCTTCGCCCTCGTACCAGCGCGGCTCGAGCTCCTTGATCTTCGGGTAGAGGAAGTGAGGCGTCAGCGGCTCGGTGCTCGGATTGTCTTGGAGCGCGTTGCGATGGCCAAAATCGCCCAGCGAGCCGCGATCGAGCCAGTGGCGCACCAAGTGGACGTGATCCGAAATGTCCCCTCCGCGGTGGACAATGCCTTCGTGCTGGCGCACGGACGTCAGCGGGCCGGCACCGCCGTGGAGGGGCGAGCGGAAGACGCCGTGCTCGGTATCGAAGTTGGGCGCGTTGGGGTCTTCGCCGATGTACATGGCGGCGAACTTGCGGGCGCGCTCGCGGTTGGACGGGTTGGTCGGATCAGCGACGCCGAAGTCGTAGAGCATCTGATTGCCCTCGCCCATGTGGAACCAGTCGGCGTTGAAGGGGACGCTGAGGTTCCAGTACTCGTTGCGCAACTGCGGCATGTACATGGGATGCCTAGGCTCGTCGTCGGTCAGTCTGCGCTCTTCGCTGTAGAGCCAAGTGATCGCATCCCATTCCCGCTTGGCGATGTGGAGGAAGCGCTCGTGGCCGCCTAGGGCGTAGAGCATGGCGCGCATGGAGCGGCTTTCGTAGGCGTCGTCCACGTCGAAGAAATGGTACACCCGGCCGTCGGAGCGGGCGTAGCCCTCCGTGGCAGCGTCGCCTGCGGTCTCCAAGATGCTGAACAGGCGACGCTGCAGTAACGCCCACTCGGGCGGGGGGAGGATGTCGCTACTAACGATGGTCGGTATGGCAGCCATTTCTCGCCTCTCCTCTATTTGATTGCAAGGGAGTGGGGATGCTGTCGTCGCGCTAGGGGGACAGCGCAACTCGGCATTGATGCAAATTTCCATTCGCGGCTAGGGCTTGGCCGTCCGAGTGCGGCAGCTATTATAGGCCAAATCCCTCCCTGAAGAAAGGCGGGCGGCGCCGGATTGAGAGCAGGTCGGAGCGGACCCTGCCAAACCACTCACGGACTGAGCGGCGGCAGACCGGACAGGAAAACTCAGAAATTAGTTTTCCGGCTGGTTTTTAGTATAATTTGCCTTAGTGTCGCGTACTAAGCCAACCACAAACAACGAAGGAGTGTATTGTGAATTTATTTTCGCTAGCAGGAAAGGTCGCTCTCGTCACCGGTGCCAGTCGCGGCATTGGCCGCGGGGTGGCCGCCGGCATGGCTGCGGCCGGCGCCACGGTCGTGTGCGCCGCTCGCACCCGTAGCCAGCTCGACGAAGCTGTCGCCGCCATTGAGGCCGACGGTGGCAAGGCCCGTGCGGTCGAATTGGACATGGCCGACCTAGAGGGGATGGACGCGGCCTTGGCCCAATGCGGCCCCATAGACATCCTGTTCAACAATGCCGGCATGAACATCCGCCAGCCCATCGTCGAGGTCTCGGAGGAAAACTACGACCAGATCATGGCCGTCAATCTCAAGGGCCTGTACTTTCTCAGCCAGAAGGTGGGTCGCCAGATGATAGCGCACGGTCAAGGCGGCAAGATCATCAACATCGGCTCGCTGACCACGGGCTACGCCCTCGCCAAGGTCTCGGTGTACACCGCGACCAAGGGGGCTGTCGGCCAGCTCACCAAGGGCCAAGCCATTGAGTTCGGGCCGCACAACATCCAAGTCAACGCCATCTGCCCGGGCTTTGTGCTCACCTCGCTCACTGAGAAGTTGTGGGCCGACGACACCATGCGGGCTTGGGGCGAGGGGCGGGTTGCGCTCAACCGCTTGGGAACGCCCGAAGACTTGGTCGGCACGGCCGTTTTCCTCGCCGCGCCGGCCTCGGATTACGTCACCGGGCAGTGCATCTACGTCGATGGCGGCTTCATGGCCGGCGACGAGTGGCCCTTGCCGCCGGTGGCTGGCGGCAAGTGATGGGTGCGAATGCGACTAGGATGGCCGCTCCATTGCCTTCTATTTCGACCACGACGGCAACGAGGGGTTTGGCGAGTAGGCACCTGCCTTATTAGTTTGCGCTATGCACGGTCATTTACCCTAATGAGGAGTTAGCTCGCATGTCTGAAATCTATGCACCCAATGCCGATTTACGCGCCCGCGCCCACGTCAAAAGCATGGACGAGTACCGGGAAGAGTACGCGCGCTCCATTGCCGATCCAGAGGCGTTTTGGGCCACAAAGGCCGCCCAGTTCCACTGGTTCAAAAAGTGGGATACTGTGCGGTCGTACAACTACGACCTGGACGCCGGGCCGATCGCGATTGAGTGGTTTGCCGGCGGCCAGACCAACATCGCGTACAATTGCCTCGACCGGCACCTCAATGCCAAAGGCGATCAGGTCGCCATCATCTGGGAGGGCAACGAGCCCGGGGAAGACGCCACTCTGACCTATAAAGAGCTGCACGAACAGGTCTGCAAATTCGCCAACGTGCTCAAGGCGCGCGGCGTCAACAAGGGCGACCGCGTCTCCATCTACCTGCCAATGGTGCCCGAGCTGGCCATTGCCATGCTGGCCTGCGCCCGCATTGGCGCGGTCCACTCAATTGTATTCGGCGGCTTTTCCGCGGACGCGCTCGCCGACCGCATTGTGGATTCCACCTGCACCACGCTCATCACCTGCAACGGCACCCACCGCGGCGACAAGCCCATCCCGATGAAGCCCGTAGCCGACCAAGCCATGGCCGACGTGGATGCGCGCATGGAAGCCGAGGTAGCGACCTGCATCGTGGTCAATCGCGCGGACTTTGCCGTGGATATGCAGGCCGGCCGCGACTTGTGGTGGCACGAGCTGATGGCGGACGCGGACGCCGCCTGCCCTTGCGAGGTCATGGACGCGGAGGACCCGCTCTTCATCCTCTATACCTCCGGCTCCACCGGCCAGCCCAAGGGCGTACAGCACACGGTCGGCGGGTACATGGTCTATACGGGCACCACGCACAAGTACGTCTTCGACTACCAAGACGGCGACATCTACTTCTGCGCGGCCGACATCGGCTGGATCACCGGCCACTCGTACATCATATACGGCCCGCTGGCCAACGGCGCGACCACCGTGATGTTTGAAGCCATCCCCACGTACCCCAACCCGGATCGCTACTGGCAGACCATTGAGAAGTGGAGCGTCAATCAGTTCTACACCGCCCCGACCGCCATCCGCGCCATTGCTGCGGCCGGCGAGGAGTGGCCCGCCGGCTACGAAATGCCTTCCCTGCGCCTGCTGGGCACGGTCGGCGAGCCGATCAATCCCGAGGCTTGGCGCTGGTATCACAAAAACGCCGGCAAGGAGCGTTGCCCCATTGTCGATACGTGGTGGCAGACCGAGACCGGCGGCATCCTCATCACCCCGCTGCCCGGGGCGACCCCGACCAAGCCCGGCTCGGCCACCTTCCCGTTCTTCGGCATTGAGCCGGTCGTGCTCGACCCGGAGAAAGGCACCGAGCTAGCGGGCGATGGCGTCGTCGGCGTCTTGGCCATGCGCGCTCCTTGGCCGGGGCAAATGCGCACGGTGTACGGCGATCACGAGCGCTTTGAGCAGACCTATTTTCAGCAATACAAGGGCTACTACTTTACGGGCGACGGCTGCCGGCGCGACGAGGATGGCTACTATTGGATCACCGGCCGCGTCGATGACGTGATCAATGTCTCCGGCCACCGCATGGGTACGGCCGAGGTCGAAAGCGCGTTGGTGCTACACGCCAAGGTGGCCGAGGCCGCGGTCGTCGGCTTTCCGCACGCGATCAAGGGCGAGGGCATTTACGCCTACGTGACGCTCAACGCCGGCGAGGAGTACACAGACGCGCTCAAAGACGAGCTCAAGCAACAGGTGCGCACTGCAATTGGCCCGATTGCCACCCCGGACGTCATCCACTGGGCGCCGGGCTTGCCCAAGACGCGCTCGGGCAAGATCATGCGCCGCATCCTGCGCAAGATAGCCACCGACGAGACCGATTCTATCGGCGACACCTCAACCCTCGCCGACCCAGCGGTGGTGGACTCGCTTATTGCCAACAGGTAAGTGAGTGCCGATACCTTGCACTGCCTAAAGGCAGCTACCCGCGAGTGGCTGGAGACCAACGGCTTGGGCGGCTGGAGCGGTGCGCACACCCGGCGCTACCACGGCCTGCTGGTCGTAGCGACCTGTCCGCCGGTCGGCCGGGTGGTGGTGCTCTCGCGGCTCGACGAGACCTTGGTCCTGCCCACAGCCCGCGTCGAGCTAGGTTGCAGCATCTTTCCCGGGGCTATCCATCTGTGGGTTGACTGGCGGCGCGACACGATGCCCAACCGCTTGCAGCCTAACGGCCTTTATAGACCCTGCTAGCTGACGTAGAGCGATCATCTGAGCACCTCCTCGAGAGACGTTTTAACCTGACCCCAGCTCGTCTGTTTTACTGAGGTTGTCAGATTCCTTATGATGGTTTGATTATCTATGTGGGCTTCTTTGAGGAGGCCAAAGTCCCAAACCTCCGTTTCCGTTGTAAAATGCGTGATATAAACGGGTCCTACCCCCACCTCAAACACTTCATCCCATTCCTCCGCATAGGTCGTTGCTGAAAAGCGGAAAAACCTCTGAGAGGGTGCTACTTGTACAATAGTACCCTCCCAATTCGGCGGACCGATATCGCCCGGCCAACGGGCATTAACGATTACCCACCATATATTTACATCTGTCCGGGGAATTTCTTGTAGGGGTAAGTCCCAAAAAGTTCCTTGGGGTGCCTCAAAGTCATACATCAGCCAATCCGTCTGATTGGGGTCTAGAGGATGCGGGTCTAGGCGATCCCACTCCTGTGCTAGAGTACCAGCCGCCACGGTATCCGGTTGCTCTATGTAGCGAAAGACTTGTGCCCCTTCTTTTCTCAGGTAGAGCGTATCGGGTAGAGACCAATTCCAGTCCTGTCGCACGACGAAATACGACCGCTCCCGCAACTGAACTTGGCCGATTACTTCCGTTGAAACGGTCTCTTCAAGGAGAAGGGTATCTGGGTATCTTACGTCATATTTCTGAAACACCCATCGGTTGCCCACTTCTAACGGGAAGAAATCGCCTTCCTCGGCGTGGGCCGTGCCCATACAGCCTACTACTAAGGCTCTCAATACGATCCATCTAAGTGCCATTCTCCCACTCCTCATCGCGCCTGCTGGTGTCGAGCGATCATCTGAGTATCTGATAGATACGTCGATGAATCTCCTTTACTACAAAGATAGCAATCGTCGCGGTGTTTTTGTATCGGGTAAACGCCGTCAATGCGGCGGCACTGTGCAGGTTAAGCTTATTCATTATATGTTGGCGATGGGAACTGATGGTCTTTGGGGTCACGTGGAGTGCTTCGGCTATTTGCGCGGTTGTTTTTCCTTCGGCGACTCAGTGCCTAACTACACGACAGCATATTTACTTTGCCGTGCAGCCCCGCGTTAGGTTTATTGGTTGTTGCCCAAACGGCCATCCCCTAAACGGATAGGAGCTACACGGTGAAAGGCATGAATAGCTTAAAGAAGGCCCTGCGTTAAGTGGCCCCTCTCATGTCGAACTACCAAGCGCTGCTTAATCACTCCATGGCCAATACCTTGCACTGCCTAAAGGCAGCGAGTACAGCTTTTGCCCGCGAGTGGCTGGAGACCAACGGCTTGGGCGGCTGGGCTTCCTCCACGGTTAGCGGCGCGCACACCCGGCGCTACCACGGCCTGCTGGTCGTAGCGACCTGTCCGCCGGTCGGCCGGGTGGTGGTGCTCTCGCGGCTCGACGAGACCTTGGTCCTGCCCACAGCCCGCGTCGAGCTAGGTTGCAGCATCTTTCCCAGCACTATCCATCCACAAGGCCACCAACTCATTGCTTCCTTCGCGCTTGAGCCGGTGCCGACGTGGACGTACGCGGGGGACGGGTGGGTGTTGCGCAAGCGGCTCGCTCTGCTCTCGGGCGAGCACGCCTTGGTCGTCGCGTACGAACTGGTGAAGGCGCGTGGCCCGCTTTGTTTGGAATTGCGCCCCTTTTTCGCAGGTCGGGACTATCACCACTTGATGCAGGCTAACGATCGCGTCGCCCGCACCGCTGCTTGGACCGACGGTGTGCTAGCCTATCAACCCTACCCCGATCAGCCCACCGCCTACATCTACGTCGCCGACGCATCTTGGGAGGCCGCCCCGGACTGGTACTACAACTTTCAATATCCACGCGAGGAAGAGCGCGGCCTCGACCACCGCGAGGACCTGTTCACACCCGGTCGTCTGCGCCTGCAACTCGACCCCGGGGCCACCGTTGGCGTGGTCGCGGCCACCGAGCTTCCCGCCGGCCGCGACCCCCTCGCGCTTCTCGCCGGCGAGATCGATCGCCGTCAGCAGGCGATGGTGTGCGCTCCTTGGGCGGCCGACCCTTTGCTGCGGTCGCTGGCGCGGGCGGCCAATGCGTTTCTGGTACGGCGCGGCGATGGCCTGCACACCATTGTCGCCGGCTATCACTGGTTCACGGATTGGGGCCGCGACACCATGATCGCCCTGCCCGGCCTCTGTTTGGTCACCGGGCGCTTTGCCGCGGCGCGGGGCATCTTCGCGGCGTTTGCCGAGCACGTCAGCGAGGGCATGATCCCCAACCGCTTCCCCGACGCGGGAGAGGCTCCAGAATATCACGCTGTTGACGCGACCTTGTGGTTTTTCGTCGCGCTCTACAAGTATTTGCAATACACCCAAGACTACGAGTTTGCCCGCGCACTGTGGCCGACGCTAGAGGACATAGCCGCTTGGCACGAGCGCGGCACGCGCCATCAGATCCGGGCCGATGCCGACGGCCTGCTCGCGGCCGGCGAGCCCGGGGTGCAACTGACGTGGATGGACGCCAAGATCGGCGATTGGGTGGTCACGCCGCGCATGGGCAAGCCAGTGGAGGTCAATGCCCTTTGGTACAATGCGCTCAAAGTTTTGCAGCACTTGGCCGAGGCATTTGGTCAGCGCACCGAGTACGGCCAGCACGCCGCTGAAGTGCGCGCGTCCTTTGACCGCCTGTTCTGGTGCGAAGAGCGCGGCTATCTATGCGACGTGGTCGCGCCCGAGGGGCCGGATTGGGCAATCCGCCCCAACCAAGTTTTCGCGCTCTCGCTGCCCTTTCCGCTCATCGAGGGCGAGCGGGCGCGGCGAATTTTGTCCGTGCTTGACGAACACTTGCTGACCCCGCGCGGCCTGCGCAGCCTCTCGCCGAGCGACCCGGCGTACTGCGCCCGGTATGCGGGCGGCCCGTGGGAGCGCGACAGGGCGTATCACCAAGGCACGGTGTGGGCCTGGCTCATCGGCCCGTACATCACCGCCCTCTGCCGCTGCTACGGCCGCGCCGGCCGCCAGCGCGGCCGCGCCCTCCTCAACGGCTTTGCCGCGCACCTGTGCGAGGCGGGCTTGGGCACGGTTTCGGAGATATTTGACGCCGAGCCGCCTTTTGCTCCTCGCGGCTGCATCGCCCAGGCGTGGAGCGTGGGGGAGTTGTTGCGGGCTGGGGTGGAGGATGTGGGTGAATTGGAAATTAAGAACTGGAGTTGAGGGGGCGCTGGGAGCAACTGACTGTATGAAGGGGGGGCCGGTACTTTTGCGATTATTTGACATTACCCAGTAGCGATCTATCTTGTCTTGCCAAAATTACAAGCGACACCGGACCGGTCCGTTTTGAGCTTGTACGCGAGATTGAGATAGGGTCTAACATAATGCAAGACTGGAATTGGCATAAGAACACTTGGATCTGTTCTAAGGAGGGCCGCGAGCATCATGCGCTCGCCAATTTTTGCGCCGTTTGCGGCGGTTCTGTCGCGAGCAAACCTGTCGATCTCATGGCCGATATACCTCCCGGAGAGAGTAAGGATAGCGCCGTCGAGAATTTGCCTGTCACTATGGACCACGTTGACGACCTCTTTAACGTGTTCGGCCAGCCCTTATTAGTGAGCAAACCCAGCGGAACAATGCACACCTACATAGAGAACGAGCCATGCGATCTGCCTCAGCTCAATGGGGCTTCCTTGCGTCAGGTGGATTTTGACCGCTGGTGGATTTACGCGATCACTGAGGTGGGGACGCTTCAAGTACTTCCGACCTCTGCATTGTTAAACGAAGATATGCTTCGAGGTGCTCAGTGGAAGCAGGTTGCCGTGGAATGTGGGCGCGTCGAGAAAATGGCCCTAGGTCGGAATCGGCTTTTCCTACTGGACCAAGAGGCATTGACTATTCATGTACATAAGGTAGATAAAGCAAGTTGCGCTCGATACTGGAAGAGCGAGAACCGCATCTTCGACGAATTGCAAAAGCAAGAGCTAGACGAAAATTCGTTGCCTATCCAAGAAATGATCCCAATTCGGGGAAGCGATACCTATCTGGGCTTAATAGAAGAGGAAAACAGGATTGTTTTCTTAGATTTGGAACAGGGCAAGAACGTCTCGCATGAGGATGAGGATGCCCGCGGCGGCCCATTAGCCGCTTCGGCGGGCGTGATGCGCGGCGAGGATCCGTCAATATGGCTATTGACTCAAGAAGGGGGCTTGTGTGCCCTACAGTTAGTCGGCCAACAGGTGCTAAAAGAAATTCCGAGCCAAACCGCGGTAGAGGTACAGGCCCTACAGGCATTGCGGATCAAGTCCGGCTATTGCTATATGGCGATAGGGTCTAATTTTATGCTGTTGTTCGATCCATTGAGCCGGCAAGTTACGTCCACATTGGAGTGTAGTCCCGGATATTCCATGAGGCACATCGATCAGACCAAAGGCTTGGGCGGCTTGGTCGCCAACTTCCAAAGAGGAGTAAGAGCTAATACGGAATTTCGTCTTTCCCGTCTTGATGAACGGGGAGAGGGACATTTCTTGCGTGGCTGGCCTTTAGGCGAAGATCCGGTTGTGCCGCCAGCGGGTTTCGGCAAGTACGTGTACGTGATGACCCGCGATCATGAGTACCATCTATATCGCTATGACCTATTGGCCGTTTGAAAACCAGTCATTCTGGTACGTTGCTCTGCTCTGCTGCCTAGGGCTTGGCGGCCCTCGTGCCGCCGCTGGGATGGATGTCAGCATATTGGTCGATGGCTCTGGTTCAATGGAGGGCTTCCAGCAGACAGGCGAGCTACAGAAATTGCTGACCTCGTTAAAAAAAGTCTGCCAAGACCAGCAACTGGAGGCGGGTACTTTATTTTTTCTATCCCACCACCCGGATTCGCTAGTGTGGCTCGAGGAGACCCAAGGCGCACAATGGGGCAGCTATACTAATTTGCTCAGGGCTTTTGAAGAAAGGCTTGGATGGGCACCTATCACTTTTCTTATTACCGATAATGTCCAAGCGACCACCAATGACGAGGATGTTCGGGGGCTCTATGCGCGTTTTGCCGAGGATGTGGTACAAGTACTATATGCCGTGCCGCTGAGTCTGCCCTTTGACGGGCGGTTGTTCAATCACCCCGACAAGATTTACCACCAGGGTCAGCGTGGGGCGGTCCTGTATGCCTATCTCACAGAAGAAGATCAGCGCGCTAGATTCGGCAAACTCATCTCCCAACTCAGGGCCGGCGGTTTGGAACCGATGCTGATGAAACCGCTAGACCACCGCATTGTTCTACATCGCAAACGCCGGACACCTTCGGATCAGCCGAGTGATATCGGCATGGACGAATACGAGTCGGTCAATTTCTCCTTTACCCTAGAGTCGCAATTGAGCTACCTGAATATCGAGCCGACGGATGAGTATGGTAATCCGGTGCGGTTAAAGGTGAGCCAGCCTAGGATCGTTCCCATGCAGCCCGAAGACCGGCGGTACTGGAGTCGAGCCGGCGGGAGAGGGCGAGTTACTCCACCCCGCCTCGAAGAGAAGTTGGAGCACAATACCCAGAACAAATACCGCTATTCGTGCCGGGTCCGCCTAGGCCCGTTCCAGCCCAACGAGGTTGGCTTTTTCGACCAGCTTGGTATGGCGCGTATAAGCCCGATTCCAGTGCAATATATGTCCAAGGTCGTCTTGGAGATACCGCCTGGCTCGTTTCGCATGACTCCGATTTATCAGGAGAAGTACTTTACCGACAATCCCCAAGAGGTCGAGCGCATCTATACGCCAGACGATCTGATACACTTCCTGCACCGAGACCGAAAGGGTTTGGAAGTGGTGCCCAAGGGAGGAGCCATAAGAGGTAGGTTGCAAGTCCGTTCCCCTCTCTATCTGTGGCGGGCTTGGGTCGCGGTGATCTTGCTACCCATCGCTGTGGTAGCTGCCGGGGGAATGGTTTATTTTAGGAGCCTCGTTTATCGGCTGGCAGACGTCGAGTACAAGTACTGGATGCGCCCCCGCGGTCAAAAGGAATTGGAGTACACAAACCAAAGCGGAAAGAATATCGTTTTGGGATATTTGCGGCGAGACGGCCTGTTCAAATGCAAATACCACTTATTGCCGGCCAAAGAGGGCGACGAAAGGGCTGAACTAAGAAATCGGATGGACGATCCGGTCGGTGAGGAGGGGGTGGCTTTTGCAAGGGATGAAAAATGGGTTTTCAACCACAAGGGCAATGAATTTGAACTGGAACGCCTCAAATAACACTAGGGAGTCAAGATGAAACGGCACATCGCGCTCGGATTCATACTGGCTATCGGCTGGATGGGGTGTGGCGGGCCGGAACAAAGCGGCTCCACGTTTACCCAGCAGATTGCCAAGGAAGAGAAGGCAAGCGTAGTATTCCTCAAGGTCTCTACCAATGAAGGAGACGGACTGGGGAGCGGAATCATCGTTAAGTCAACGGGCCAAATTCTCACGGCGCACCATGTGATCAAGGGCATCAAAGAAGGATGGGCCAAGCCGTTCAACGGGACTTGGATGCCGATTACGGGCGTTGTCGCCCAAGACGAACTCAAAGATCTGGCGGTGATAAACGTCGATCCGCGCAACCAACACCTACAGCCGTCTAGGCTTGGGTCGGGAGAGTATATAAGTTCGGGCGATCCCGTGGTGGCCATAGGCAACCCGTTGGGGCTAGAGTACTCGGTCACCGAAGGGATTATCTCCGAGGTTCGCACCACCCCGGAGGGCCTCAGACTAATTCAGACGGATGCGGCCGTATCGCCGGGCAACAGCGGCGGGCCTTTATTCGACCAGAACGGCGAGGTAATTGGCGTGGTAAGTTTCAATCTAAGCTCTAGCCGCGACGAGGGGCAGAATCTCAATTTTGCGGTCTCAATTGATGAAGCTAAACCACTGCTGGGCATCCCCTCGGACCAATTTGAACCTGTTCGGGTGGGAGTCCCGCCACCGGAGACTAGCTCGCAGAGCTCCTTTCGCTATGTAGAGATTGGGCGCATAGTCTGGATTTTGGTGTTTTCTGTAATCGTCTATCTCTTTTCGGCCTACATACTCTTTAGCGGGCTCATCAAGAACCGAGACAAGCACCCGGCCACGGCTTTTGGCATATCCGCCCTCGTATCGTGGGTGGGCTTTGCGGTGATCGCCTCCTTTGTGTTGAGTGGCCTTTTCGATTTTTTAATGGGCTGGGTGTCAGGTTCGCAAATTGAATGGCGAGTCTGCATCGCTGGGCTGGTGTTCCTAATTCTCATCTTGGTGGTAGTAAGACTTGTCTCCCGGCCATCGGCCGTTAAAAGTTCAGAGTGAGAGACACCCGCCGGATACTTCGACCTGAGCGCAGCCGAAGATTTTCAGGCCACATCTAATACCAGTTGAAGCAAAATTGAAAGAGAACACCATGCCTAGGGTCGGTACTCTAACTCAAGCAGAAAAAGAAAACAGAACGATCGCTATCCGTCCCACACTTTTGATCGGCTTGGGAGGTACGGGAAAGGAAGTACTGCGGCGACTGCGACGGATGTTCTACGAGAAGTACAGAGTAGCGGGTTTACCCATCATGGAGTACCTATGGTTCGATACTGACATCCGCAATGAGTCCCTGAGCGGGGAGACACCTGACGAGTTGGACAGGCTCATTGACCTTGCCATTTCACAGAAGATTGATGGTCGGGTCCAGCCCGGGGAGTTAGCTGGATACCGGCGCAACAAGAATGCCTATCCGCATATATGGAACTGGTTGCCCCGCGAACTAGATGCGCTGCCCGACAACGCCATCACGCAAGGGGCAGGGCAGATCCGTTCTTTTGGACGGTTGGCTTTCTTCCACCATTATGCAAGAATTCGCAACGCCATCAACACATTGGGGAGAAAGGTAACTGCCCAAGAGGCTTCCGAGGACATGAACCGCCGTTACCCTGATTATACGGTAGATAATAGTACCTTGGAGATCATTACCGTGTCTTCTCTCGGTGGTGGAACGGGGTCCGGCTGCTTTATTGACGTCGGATTTCTATGTCGATCTTTGTTCCCAGCTTCTACGCGCACGGCTTTTCTGACCATGCCCACGGTTTTCGACGGGGTGGTGGGTCCCACAGGGGTAGAGGCCGTCCATGCCAACGGCTTTGCCGCGCTCAAGGAACTCGAGTACTTCATGCAGCCCCGGTTTAGCGCCACCACAGATGAGGATACAAGCGAGTACTCTCCTCACGAATTTAATTGGGATGGAACCCCACAGCAGGTGGAAGCACCGCCTTTTTCTACGGTCTATATGCTCGACAAGGAGAATATTGACGAATTCACCGATACATTCCAGATGATCGCTGAGTTTCTGCTGCTGGATTTCGACAAGACCGGATTCGCCGCTCAAAAGCGCAGCGTACGTTCCAATATGGAGCAGTACCTACAGGATATGGCCACCTTCCGCAGTGGAAACGATGGAAGCTATGTCCAGTATTTTCCATGCCGGTATGCATCTTTTGGGCTCTCCCAGATTGAATTGAATCAGCCTCGTCTGGCCAATGCGGCTGCCAACCGCTGCGCTCAGTATCTGGTAGAACTCATCATAGCCAAGGATAACAGAATCCCTCAGGGCTTTGATGATGCCGATGTCAAACCCCGCATGGAGCAGATGGGCCTTACTAAGGAACTCTTTTTGCAACGCTGCTTGGTCAAGCCGGGCAAGGATTTCACCTTGATTGACGAGGTTGTCAACGAGTTGATCGAACCGGCTTTCAATAAATTGCAGGACGATCTGTACACGGCACCAGCGGTAGAGGATCAAAAGGTTTTGGATCGCCAAGTGGAACAAACGCGGCAGCAGGTGGGTGAATTGGTCCGCCAAGTGCGGGAACGAGTAGGGGAAAGACTGTTACAGCAAGGCACCCAAAAGGGCGATGGTGTGACGCAGATTTTGGAAAATATCGGCGCGAACCGTCCCATGCTCGAAAAGCGAGTAGAGGATGAATGTCTGAAATTACTGTGCGACCCCTTGGAGTTCGGCCCTAAATTCATGGTTGAGTGGCTGAAGATCACCGTCCCTGTACTGGAGCGAATCAAAGAGGAATTGCAGGCCATAGAGAATCGGCACATAGAAGCACCAGAGGCTCCGCCAATCAAAATCGAATTTTCCGACGAGTATAATAAATACGAAGCTCTCCTACGAGCGGCTAGGCAGGAGATGCCCTTTGCCTTCTTAACGAAACGCATTGCTATCAACCATTACGAAGAACGCAAACGGAGGTCCTTTGATCAGAATGCCCAACTCATCACTCGTGATCTGGTGCAGCAGGTAGAGGCCGTCAGAGATCAACTCAAGCAATGGGTCACCGCTCGCTACAAGCAGGAGGCGGCCCGTCGGCTGCTCAATCCCAATTCCGGAAGACATGAGCAGGAAAAGGGCCTGATTGACAACATAATCGGCTTTGTCGGCCAACAGACCGAAGTCCGGGGTGCAGATGGCGAACTCCATGTGCAACTCAGTGGTTTGCTGGCCAAGGTGGAGAAATTTCAAGAGCATCTTCAAGAGATGGCTGACCGCTTCGAGGGTTTCTATCGTTCTTATAGCAACCGAATGCCTAGTGTGCGCAATCTCGATCTCATGCCTGAACTTAACTATCGCGAGGAAATTGAGACATATCTGCGCGACAAAAAAAGACGGACAGGTGCCGGTTTCAATGAAGTTTTACAAGGTGTTCTGGAGGCCTATTTTCGCTCGGAAGAAGCCCGGCCGCTATTTGCTGAGTACGCTACTCGCGAAGGAAGCGCGATCGATGCCATACGCGATTGTACTCGCATTATCTTCAATCGATCTGCGAATAGGGACAATACCCCTCGTGATTGGAGAGAGGTAGAGAAGTCATTGAGTGAGTTCGCGTTTGGCCTATTTAAGGAGTTCTATGATGACAGAAACGCCGTTCAAGAGGTGCAAAACCAGAACTATAATGAGGGAGATGAGATACAAAAAAGATCAAGGCTAGCCAAACCACGGATGTCTGAGGCAACACCACGTTTACCGGGTATGGATCCTCACATCCAGAAAACAATAGGACTTCCTCCAGGTGAAAACAGATGGAAAACGCTAATCGAACAAAACGTTCGAGACCCTCAAGTGGCGCACCACGCCCCTGATTCGGTTATATTTGTCAGCCAATGGATGGCCTTTCCCCTATTCGCTATCGACAATTTGAGGCAACTGCACGCAGCATACGAAAACAACCTTCTTAGAATGCCGCAAAATGTATACCGTCGCTACACGACCAAGGACTATATCAAATATCCGGAGGTCCTACCGCCTAAAGACGACGACGAAGCGCAAATGCTAGTGGATGCCCTACAACCGCTCATTGGTGGTATCCTACTCGGGGTAGTGGCTTATGACAAACGACGATTCTACCGAACTTACCGAGCACAGGGCCGAAGGCGCGAGGAGTATTACGGACTTAATCTCGAGGACGCACGCCGGACTTTGGCCCGAGACCAGATCATACGAGATAGACTGCGCCAAGAGGTACAAAACATTCAGGATAACTGGCGATTGAATGGCAATAACCTCGCTTTTGAGCAGTACTTGGCCCTCCAAAGACATTTAGTGGAGCATGTATATCCAGATACCAGAGTTGTGATACGCGGCCAGAGTGAGGATGTGGACGTATTCCACAGCTTGCTTAGCGAGGCTTTCGGCGAGAGTTTCAATAAGGAGCGGCAGCACTTGGACATCAGCGAAGAAGAATTGGACGGCCGTATCTACGAACACTTGCAGGACAAAGATCGTTTTGCCAAACCCCTAGACTACCGCGATCCTCACTGCAAAGACGATATATATGTGATGGATGGTGCCAATGCCTAGGGAAGCGAGTCAAGAGCGGGTCGATAAGGCGATAGGTGCTTGCCCTGTTTGTCAGTGGCCTTATGGGAGCGGAAGCATCTTTTGCAGCAGTTGCGGGATTCAACTCGTCCGTCTAGAGGTATTTCCCAAGCCCAATGAGCTATTGACCCTCTTCGAAGGTTATCCAGTCATCATGCGGTTCGAGAATACCGGGAAAATACCCGTGGAACTGGAACGTCTCGACGGAGTGGAGTGGGGAGAATGGGTTTCGGAAACGAATTGGCCCGCCTCCTTGGATCCAAAGGAAAAAATAGAAATACGCCGGCTGCATACCGAGCGTCGCGGCCAACGAGGGCGGTTGACTCTGCACCCCACGCTGTTGCCGATTTCATTTCGTTACCGGGTCCAAAAGGCTCCCCGAATCTGGCTGACTGACGAGCAGGGGCGAGAGTTTGAACAAGGCACTGACGGCGCACAGTTGTGGGCGGTAAATCGGGAAGCCCAATGGCACTATCTAGCCCTTCACACCACAAGCGAAGTGATTTTGGCAAAGCCTCCCCGTCTGTTCAAGGGAGATCAGATGGTGGATATAGTGCCGGCGGAAGAGGTAAGCTATCCCTTCCGCTTGGATCCAGATAAAGCCTTTCCGGTAAGACTCACCCAAAATCAGCCTCTGCCTGAAGAAGGGCATCCTGTACATCTCGTTTTTCCCATCCAGAACATAGGTGATGTCGATTTTCATCTCAATCTAAAGTACACTCTTCGGCCGGTGCTCAGAGTGGAGTTTAAGCCGCGGGGTTTCACCGGTGACACGGCACTTATCAGCGGAAGCCGAAAACAGAAGAATGTAAGTGCTACCATTACGCACTTACGGGGCGCACCACTACGCATAAATGCCGTGACTAGCGATACGTCTTGGCTACAGATCGTTGACAGCAAGGAGACCCCGGTCGTCCTTAACCCTCAGAATTCAACGGCGGGAGCTGATGAGGAGAGTGTGCTAAATATCCAGTTGCAAATGAAGACTGTTGATATTCCTCGGGTAACAGAATCAAAGCACTTTGAACCCAAGATCGTCGTCAAGGGAGAGGCTATAGGAGCGGAAGATTCGGCGTTCGAAAAGGGGTATTCGCTTCCTGTCGGAGTAGTTCCTCCCAAACCGTTAGATCATCCTATTGGCATCGATTTTGGGACGACCAACTCTTGCTTGGCCTATTATGTTGTTGAAGATGAAGAAACAATGCCTCGCTTGGCAGAATTCGAGAGCAATGATCCTCGTGCCGAAGTGCCGACTGTCTTTCAGCTTAGAGCAATTAGGAAGAGAGCCGAACGTCTGGAAATTCTCGGAACTCTGGAGGCTGACGAGCATCATTTGGTGGCGACCGAGAACGAGGAAGCTATTATGAGCTTTGGACGTAAGCCATTCGACCAGGTCGCCGGGATCAATCGGGACAACTTCGACGGCAATGATATCTGGAATTCTATGAGCAGTATCTGCTGGAATTTCAAATACGCTCTCAACCGACCCTATGATCCAAATATCTATATTGATACCGGGATGTCGGGTATTTTGATCAATGGGCATCGCCCTAATACGCGGAATATCAGTCTGACTCCGGTGGATCAAGTAGCTATTTACCTCCGGTTTATGGTAGAACGCTTCATTGAAGAATCCGGGTATTTGCCCAAAGAGATCTTTCTGACTTATCCGGCGGTATTCAACCGCCAAAAACAGGCCCTACAGGACGCCGCCGAAAAGGCTTTGCAGGAGCGCGACATTGAGACCCGCCTAGAGATCAGTGAACCTGAAGCTATCGCGGTGTATTATGTATGGCAGCTTATGGTTAGGGCCAATAAAGATAATATGGAAGAGGAGCCTGCCGATAAAGATGATGTGGATGAACGGATCATTGGGGTGTTCGACTGCGGCGGGGGGACGACCGATATCTCCATCGTACGCTATACTATGGGGGATGGTGAATATCAAATGAATCAAGTGGAAATTCTCGGTTCTGATGGTGACAATCGACTAGGGGGGAACCTACTGACATTTTGCTTGGCTAAATACTTCTATGGGGAACTCGTCCCTGAACAGTATCGTAGTCGTTTTCCCTTTCCCAAGGATCTACGCGATGGCTTACGCACTCAAGAGGCTAGTGTGAAAACGAACTTCCTAAAGCTCTACCAGTTAGCCGAGATGATAAAGACGAACAGCACAACTTATGAGCGATTCCAAGGATGTTTTTCCCCACAGCGCTATGAGGAACTGAACCAGATAAGGGATGTGGGATTGCTGGACCTGCTCGCCAGTGGGGAGAAACTGAATTGGCCTAGCATTGAGTTAGCCAGCCTCGAAGAGAGCGATGTATTCCGGGTCAATGGCTTGAAGCGCAGCATCAACAACGGCGACTTGCCAAGGCAACTTAGCTCTATGGATTATCAGGCTATTTTTTCTGTGCTTCGCCGAGAATTGGAGCGGGGTTTCAAGAAACTGGACTTGATGCAGAAGGAGCTTTACAAGCGGAAAATTATATCCAATTTCCAGTTGGATCATCTTATTTTGGCAGGCAATTCGTCCAAATTGCCGATTGTGAATGAGATCGCTCAAGGTATGGAAACCAAAGAAGTTTCGGCCCCTGCTCTTTCTTCACCGGATTTTAATAATGAACGAAAGGTTAGCGTAGCCGCGGGAGCGGCTCTTTACGGAAGGTCTCTACTGGAAGATCAAGAATCCCCCCTCGAAGTCTCTGGAATACACAAACTAAATTATCCGCTAGGTTCCTACAATACGATGAGAGGCTTCAGGCCCATTTTTGATCGCTGGCTTTCCCTAGAGAAGGGAAAAGTACATTCCCGTGCGAGCAAAATTATCTCCAAGCGTCAATCCCGCACTCGACGAATCTTACTGTTCGAATTTTTCGGTTGGAACTACAAAAACCTGAAGGCAGACCGGCAGCAAGTGGCAGCTATTCCCATGCCACTGGAGGAGCGGTCTTTTAAGCAGGCCGCTTATTGGCAGTACAAACTCGAGCTTCGGGGCGACGAAAACAATCGCGGTCAGCTCTATTACAACTTCGCGGTAGGACAGGAGAAGGATGGAAGTGATTTTGAAGAAATCTATGATGGATACTTGAAATGCGAGGACTTTAACTATAGTTGAGTGTAAAGCCAGCAAAAGATATTTATGGCAGAATTCCAAGAAAAGGTTGATGCTCTAGGCAACGAAGTTGCCCTCTGGGAGAAAGAACTCCAAGCTCTGCGAGAAATCGTCGACAAGACAAGACAGATCCGAGAAGAATTACACAAACGCGGTCTCGGCGACCTCGTATTCGCGCAGATCCTCGATGTAGCCAAGGGTTTCGATGGGGCGGAAGAGAGCTTTGTAGAAAAGGTGAACGAGTTCTTAAACGATATGAACAACTTCAGAGACAAGTTGGCAAAGTTCCGCGACATTATGCAAGCGTCCTACGATGACTACGCAGAGCTCCGTCAATTCATCCCTACTAACACCAAATTTCAAGAGCTACAAAAGCTAGAGCTCGATCTGCAAAATAGATTAAAATCATTCCAAGAAGAAGTACAGGCTGCCTCCGAAAAATGGAATAAAAAATATTCAGATATTACAAATACCCGATATCGTTTCCGAGAAATGCTCAACGAACTGCCCCTAGAAGTCGAAGAGATACCGTCGACACAGGATGCTGAGACTATTAACAAGGACATCGAAAAGATCAAGGAGGCCGTGAATGGGTTGGAGTTGGTCTCCCTTATAGCGAAGGAATCGGATCTCAAAGATCAATTGACGACTATCCAAGCTAAGATAGACAATTTCTGTATTCCGTGGGATACTGTCCTGACTAATTTAATTGACCAGTTGTTCAAAGAGAAAAAATCTCTAGAACAGAAACCCGCGAAATTGGAAAGATTTGTCCAAGAACGCGGCCTTGAGTTGATTTGGCCGGAGCAAGGGGACGAACACTCGCTAGCATATCACCGAATTTTAGATGAGCGAGAAGATGATCAGGTAAGCCGCGGTCAAGTGATTCGACCTGTTACACCTGGACTACGCCGGGGGGCTGAAGTAATTATCAAGGCCGGGATTTGGCTGGCGAAATGAGCAAAATCTTCTCTTACGGTAGAGTGTCTGTCCTATAACTGAGCATTGCAGCTACAGCAGAGAAAGCCATTTCCATGAGTTTAGACTTCTTAGCCCAGAACAGCGATCAGATTCGGGACTTTTTTGTTTTTCTTATCATCTTGTTCGGCCTAGCTGCGCTTGTCCTATTTGTCAAAGGGTACAGAAGAACGCAGACATATCGCCTCGGATTGGGTGCTATTGAGAGCTGGGAGAGAGACAATCCAGATTTCAATATAGAAGAGGAGACCGACCAATCCCCCGAAGATGTTATTAAGGAAGCCAAGCATCCCTTGGCTGTCCGTTGGCTCGAACGTTTTATAGCCTTATATCGGCAAAATAAGGCTCCTGATGTAGAAGGTTTGATAGGCTCTATCGAACACGAACTCACCCGGCACGACGAAGCATTCCGCTCGCTTACCAGCAGCCTCATTCTATTGGGCCTACTAGGCACATTTGTTGGATTAATAATCGTGGTCATACCTATCCCGGGTATTATCCAAGGAGCGCAGACTTCACCAACATTGAGTCAAGAAGTAAAAATAGAGGATGTATTTAGTACCATCCTAGAAGGGTTGGGGCAGTCAGTAAAAGGGATGCCACTGGCGTTCATTACCAGTATAATAGGGCTTTTCGCCACCTTAATCCTAAATGGCTTATACAGCCTTCTATTACTACGCACTAGGAATACGTTGTTGGCAAACATAGAAGAGTGTTTCAACGCGAAAATCGCCCCTAGGTTTGCTATAATCCCGCCGCAGTTACGTTTGAGCCGCGTCTTCACCCGAACAGTAAACGACCTATACGATAAGTACTTCACTACTCTTTCCGACTACTTAGACAAAAGACTCAAGGAAATTGTCGATGTTTACGATAATTATTTCCTTCTCTTTTCTGGCCATTTAGACAAAAGACTCAAGGAAATCGTCGATAGTAACGCTCGCTTGGCCACACTTGTAGAAGAGAGCGGCACGAAGCTCAAGGAAAGTAGCGAGGCCAGTCTGAAAAGCGCGGAGATTTTTGAGCAGCACAAGGAGACGGTAGCTGCGGGGGCAAACGAAATAATGAGAGCGGCTAAGGAGTTTTCTCAACACATCAAGAACTTTGAGCGGCTAAGCGACCCCCTGAATGCGCTCAAGGACAGCGTCGATACTATGCTCGAGGAGAACAAGCGACTGATGGCCCGACAGTTTCAATCCTTTGATGAGCGGATGGACAAACAATCCAAGTTATTTGAGGCGCGAATGGAGACCCTAGGAGACGGCCTAGCCGAGACTCTGGAGACGATAAGAGGATTGAATGACACAGATTATCGTCCCAATTTCGTGAACATCCAGAACCTGCTCACCGCTGTCAGGGAGAGCCAAGATGCCTTCCTCGAATTTCAGAAGAAGACGCTCAACGAGCAAGGTGAAGCGTTTGAAAAGGCCAAGCAACCCCTACAAGATGAATTGGAAAGGCTCCGCCAAGATCTGCAAAGATTGGGCAAGGAGCAAGGCGAGGCGTTTGAACAGGCCAAAAAGCCCTTACAGGATGAATCGGAAAGGTTGCGCCAAGAGCTACAAGGGTTGAACAAGGAGATAGTATTGTTGCAGAACCAGCTAGGCCAAGTGCTAGGAGCCATCAATCAAGGTTTCAAAAAAACGGACGAGGACCTCCAAGTACTGAAAGCTATCGATCAGGTAATCCCTCAGCTTGAAGACATGCATGCGACGGCGCAGGCAATAGAAAAACAGTTGGATGGCATGGCGAAATCGCCGCAAGGCATCGCCGGACGATCTCGAAGAAAATGGAATTGGAATAGTATTCGCCGATTATTCAAGAAAAAGAGCAAGGAATAGTCAGGCCCATCGGCTGAATGCTTGGGAAAGCAGCCTCGGATGAAAAGGGATCGCAGTAGCCATAGTGGGCTCAATTTCTGGCCTTCTTTCACGGACGCAATCACGGCTATTTTCATTTGCGTCACTTTTTTTCTCGTCGTGATGGTGATCAAGAATTACGTGGACCTGAGCCGCTTGCGTGCGCTGAAAGAACTGGTGGGTAAGATAGAGAAGGATCTCGACGAGTTAGAAGAATTCATGGGAGGAGAGGACGTCACCGTAGAAGAAGGTACGATTGTAATGCGTAGTGATATCCTGTTCTCTTTTGATGAATCCGCTCTTGATGATATTCCCGTCGAAGGGCAAAATCAGCTCAGGCGAATAGGTCAAAAATTAAAGCAGTTTATTGAAAAAAAAGACAGTAAATTGTTCAGTATTGTGGTAGAGGGCCACACCGACAGTTACGGCGAGAGGGAATACAACCGCATTTTATCCCTGAAACGATCTCAAACTGTGGTGGACTATTGGGAGCAGGTCGACTTCACTTGGGAAAATTTCGATATCGTCCCGGTTGGCTTAGGCGAGCGGGAGCTGGTTGTTTTAACCGGAACAAAGGATGAACAGTCCCCTAACCGACGTATCGTGATCCGATTGGTGCCTAAATTTAGCCAACTAATCCAGAGCCTGAAGGAGCAGAACATCCTACTGAGGGATTAGCAGTGCTCTGTCATAAGTGCTAGCTAAACTGCTCTTGGAACGGCGCACGGCCTTCCATTAGCGTTAGAGGCTGTCCTAACGCCCAGCGGCAAAATTATCCGCCGCTGAACGCCGATGCGGAAGGACGCCCACTTCCGCGCCGACTCTCACCCCGATCTAGCTGTTGCGGGATCGAGAAGTAGCGGGCGACGTGGACTGTGCACTCTTGACAGATTCCAACGCAGCCCTTTTAATAGCCCAAGCAAATAACGGCGCAGGTGTCCGCTGTTAGACGCAGCGGAAGAATAGGGAAGGCAGTGCAAATCTGCCGCGGTCCCGCCACTGTGATCGGTTGACGGCCCACCGGCCGTCGCGTCCCCGACATCAGCCACTGATCCCCACGTGGATCGGGAAGGAGTCGGGCGGCACATAACCGGAAGTCAGGAGACCTGCCTGCGCTGAGGTGAAGACTCCTTCGGCAGAAAGGTTGGTCCACCGGTGCCTAGCACAAGCACCCAGACCCGCTCTCATTCGAGGGTGGGCTTTTTTATTGTTGTTCTCTCACTGGCCCTGCATCCCGAAGCTCTCTTGGCCGGGTCTCTACAGGGCCGGTTGCTCGACCCGGACGCGGGTCGCCCTGTGTCCGGTGCCGTAGTGACGCTGAGTGTCCCATCCGGCGCAGTCCGCTCCGTCCGCAGCGATACGACCGGCTCCTTCCGCCTCGAAAACCTGTCGACAGGCACTTGGGATGTGCGCGTGGAGCGGCTGGGTTACCGGCTTCTGCAAGGCCGCATCCAGATCGGCGCATCCCCCACCTCAGTTGAGTTGCACCTGCAATCCCTGCCCATGCTCATGGACGCGCTGGTGGTCCGCGCCCGGCGCAACCCCGAAGGCAAGCACGTTGCCTCTTTCGTCGAAACCATCGCCTTGGGCAACCAGCGTACTCCCGGCGCGGACCTAGCTCAGATCCTCGACCGCGCCGTGGGCGTCAACACGCGGCGCTATGGAGGGCTAGGCGCATTCAGTACGCTTTCCATTCGCGGTTCCACCGCCGAACAGGTCCAAGTTTTCCTCGACGGGGTGCCGCTCAACGCGGCTGTTGGCGGAGGAGTTGATTTGGGCAGCTTACCCGTGGGTGGCGTGGAGAGCGTCGATATATACCGGGGCGCGGTGCCGGCGCGCTTTGGCGGCAACAGCCTCGGGGGCGTGGTCCACATCCGCACTCGGCCACTCGGCGGCAAGGTTCGTACGCGCTTGCACACGGCCACCGGTTCGCACAGCACCCGCCAACTGGGGGCCTCGCTCAGCGGCCCTTATAGGGGCTGGGAGTACTTGGGCTTGGTCAACTACCGAGTTAGTCGCAACGACTTCCGCTTTTGGGACGACAACGGCACCGAGTACAATGCCCAAGACGACGGCTGGGCGCGGCGGCTCAACAGCGATTTTCGCGGCTTGCGCGGCCTATCCAAAATCGGGCGCAGCTTGGGTGCCAGCCGCTTGCAAGTCCACAGCATCTTTGACCTGAGCTACAAAGGTATCCCCGGCCTTGGCAACAACCAGTCCCGGCACACTCGCTACGACACCTGGCGTCATGTCGCCGAAGCTGCGCTCTTCGGTCCGCTGGGCGATGGTCGCGCCGGATACCGGATTAAAGCCCACCATTCCCGCGAAAAAGACGAGTACCGGGATCGGCGCGGCGAAGTGGGTTTGGGTCGCCAACACGACCGCAACATCACCCAGAGCTTGGGCCTGCGCGGCGAAGTGAATGCCCTGTTGCCCGGCCAGTCTTTGCTCACCGCTTTTGTCGCGGCCCGGCGCGAAACTTTTGTACCCGACGATTTGCTGCGGCCCGACAGTCGGTTTTTGCGCAGTCGCCGCCGAGCCTTGGCCGTTGGGACCGAGGTGGAGGTGCCGTTGGGGCCGCGCTTGACCTTTAATGCTGGTACGCAGGCAGAAGGGCTTGACGACCGCTTTTTCGACCGGAAGAACTTCGCTCCCAGCGCGGTGTTGCCGAGCCGGGACAACGGCGAAATCCTGTGGGGCCATCGCGTGGGCGCGGCCCTAGACTTAGGGGCTGGTTTGGCCCTCAAGGCCCACAACGGTCGCTATCGGCGTGCGCCCAATTTCTTTGAACTCTTCGGCGACCGGGGTGCGGTGATCGGCAATACCGATCTCGTCGGTGAAGAAGGGCACAACTGGGATCTGGGTTTGGTTTTTCGCGGTCCGGTCGACGGAGTGGGGCTGACCTTGGCCGAGGTGGTGTACTATCACAAGCGCGTCGAAAACCTCATTCGCTTTATGCAAAACTCGCAGCGGGTGTCGCGGCCCCACAATGTGGGCCGGGCCTTGCTGCGCGGCGTGGAGACGCGGATTGAAGCGCGGTTGTTGCCAAGGCTGGCACTGCGCGGCAATTACGCGTACCAGCGGGCTGAAAATCGCACTCCGTTTTCTTTTGAACGGGGCAATGACCTGCCCAATGCGCCGCGCCATCGGCTCAATACGCACGTCTCCTTCGACCTAGGTCGTGCGGAGCTGTACGGAGAATTTAGTCGCGAAAGCCGGCATTTTCTCGACCGGGCCAATCTGCGGACTGTGCCCGTCCGCACCCTGTACAACCTCGGCGGAACCTTGCCGCTGGTCGAGGGCATTTCCTTGTCTTGGGAGTTGCACAACCTGACCGACAATCAAGTCGCCGATCTGTGGGGCTATCCGCTGCCGGGCCGCTCGTATGGGGTTTCTATGCACTATGCTACGTACCAGTAGCGGGGTGCCGGGCCGACGCACAGTCAGACCATTGGTTGGAACCTTAGTACACGACAGTAGGGCCTTAACCTCGGATCGAGGGCATCTTGCCCTCGTCGAGGGCGGGACGCCCTCGATCCCGGACTCATCGCCCATCAACGACAAGTTATTGGTGTCGTGTAGTTAGGGTTGGAACATAAGCCCTGCGTGTCGGCCCGGTGGGAACGTAGGGGCCGGTAATTAGCGGGCCGAAGGGCGACCACAAGGGATGACGACGTTTATGAGACAACTTCTAACCACTAACCAAGGAGGATTTTCGTGTACCGCATTTCCATTTTAGCCGCCTTTTTGCTGCTGGCGAACTCGTCGTCGGCCCAGAGCGACCTCTTCGTCATCACCACGGACTTTGCCACTGGCAGCACGGCTTTTTTGGCCGCAAATGCTGCCGAAGCCGAGGTGAATCTGCTGGGCATCCACGCGGACGCAGTGGGGCACTACCACGACGGCCGCGTCTATATCGTCAACCGCTTGGGGCAGGACAATATCTTGGTGCTGGACGCGATGGATTGGCGTACGCCGCTGACGCAGTTTTCGGTGGGCAATGGCACCAACCCGCACGACATTGAGATCGTCGCACCCGACAAGGCGTACATTTCGCGCTACGACGCGGCGTCCCTGCTGATCGTCAATCCCCAAGATGGCGCGGAATTGGGCCAAATCGATCTGAGTGCTTTCGCCGACGCGGATGGCCTGCCCGAGGTGTCGCAAATCGTCCGCGTGGGCGAGCGGCTGTACTTGAGTTGCCAACGCCTCGATCGCAATAGCGGGTGGGGACCGGCCGACATTAGCTACCTGATCGTCGTCGATCTGACGACGGACACCTTGGTTGACGTGGACCCGGACGCCGAGGGCGTACAAGGGATCGCGCTGAGCGCTGGCAATCCCAACAGCATGGCCGTGGTCGGCGAGCAGATCGCCGTGGGGGGAGTGGTCAATTTCGGCGACCGGGCTGGCGGCGTGGAAATCGTCGATGTGGCTACCAACCGCAGCCTCGGACTGGCCGTCAGAGAGGAGGACTTGGGCGGCGATATCGCGTCCGTGGTACTCGTCGATCAAAACCGGGGCTATGCCGTAGTCACGGACGCGAATTTTGCCAACAGCGTCCGGCCCTTTGATTTGTCCAGCGGTACGGTGGGTGCGCCTTTAGAAAATATCAGCGGCGGTTTTATCCCCAGCTTGGCGGTAGATGGCGACCGCTTAATCGTGGCCGATCGCGGCAGTTTCGACGATCCGGCCAGCGCGGGACTCAAATTCTACGACGCGGCCACCGGAGCTTTTCTGCGCGGCCCTATCGACACCGGCCTGCCGCCAGCGAATATCGTGGTCTTGGGCGATGCTGCCATCCCTACGGCTGTGGAGGAGACTGCCGACACTCGCTTGCCGCAGGAATTCGCCTTGGAAGCGGCCTATCCCAATCCCTTCAACGCCGCGGTGCAGATTCCCTTTGCGGTCTGGCAGGCCAACGCGCCGGTCGAATTGACCGTCCACGACGTCTTGGGCCGCACCATCCGCACTCTGACTTTTGGTACGGTGGCCGCCGGGTGGCACGTTCTCCACTGGGACGGTCGCAATGCCGCCGGCGAAACGGTGAGCAACGGCGCGTATCTGGTGCAGTTGCGCGTTGGCGGTCGACGGGCTGTGGGCAAGGTGATGTTGATCAAATGACTAACATTACGCACGGGCACCTAGGTATTAGATGCTGAGCGCAGCGAAGCATCCCATACCTAATGGCCTTTGCGTAACGTCAGCTAAGTGAAAGGCAACAGGCATGGTTACGCTATCTAAGCTCTACACCAAGACCGGCGATGGCGGCATGACGCGGCTGGGCGATATGTCGCAAGTGCCCAAGACGAGCACCCGCATCGCTGCCTATGGGTGCGTGGATGAGTTGAACTCGGTGATCGGGCTGGCTCGGGCCAGCGGCGCGGAGCACGACGACATCCTCGCCCGGGTGCAAAACGATCTCTTCGACGTGGGGGCGGATTTGTGCGTCCCGCCAGCCGATGATGAACGCCTGCGCGTCCAGCCGCAGCAGGTCCTGTTCCTAGAGCAGCAAATTGACGATCTCACGCGGGACTTGGCTCCCTTGCGGAGCTTTATCTTGCCTGGGGGACGGCTTCCCGCTGCTTGGCTTCACTTGGCGCGGACGGTGTGTCGGCGCGCCGAGCGCGCAGCTTGGCACCTCGCGGAGCAAGAGCCGGTCGGCCAGCCAGTTCTCCAGTATCTCAACCGGCTCTCCGATTTGCTCTTCGCCATGGCGCGGGTCGCCAACGACAGCGGGAAGGCGGATGTGTTGTGGCAGCCGGGGGAAGGCGCGGACGATGCGTAAGTGGCTCTTGGTAGGGTCGATTTTTGGTGGAGGTGTTTGATGCACAAGGTGTGTTTTTGGGCTTGGATGATCCTCGGCGTACCGGCGGCGAACTGGGCCGACTGCGTCGATACGTACGATCCGGCGCAGGACTATTTTCCCCACAAGGCCGAGCTGCAATACGCCGAGAGCTTTTCGATTGAATACTTCGGCAACTACAAAGTGATCACCGTGCACACCCCGTGGCCCGGTGCCCAAGAAGCCGTCCAGTACTTATTGGTCCAGTGCGGCACCCCCGCACCCGACGGGTACGAGGGCATTCAGCGCATCCCAGTACCCATCCGTCGCCTCGCGGCCCTATCGACCACGCAATTGCCGCATCTCGAATTGCTCAACGCCCTCGAAAACCTAGTCGCGGTCAGCGACATTGAGCTGGTGCATTCGCCCGGCGTCAACCAGCGCTTTGCGGCCGGCAAAATCGCCGAAATCGGCCACGGTGCCGGGATCAACCTTGAAGTAGTGCTGGAATTGGAAACCGACGTGGTAATGACTGTGGCCTCGGCTCAATCCCAGTACCATGCCCATCCGGTCTTGCAGCAAGCCGGCGTGGTCGTGGCCATCAACGCCGAGTACACCGAGCCTTCCCTGTTGGGCCGCACCGAGTGGCTCAAGTTCACGGCGGCCTTTTTCAATGCCGAGGCCCTAGCGGAAGAACGCTTTGCCGACATTGCGGCCCAGTACCAGCAATACGCGGCCTTGGTGCGGGATGTGCCAATGGCCCAACGTCCCACCGTGTTCGGCGGCTCCCTCTGGCGCGACACTTGGCACGTGTCGGGCGGCAAGAGCTACGCAGCGCAATTGATCGCCGCGGCGGGCGGCGCGTACCTGTGGGCCGACGACGATTCCGCGGGGAGCTTGCCCTTGGATTTTGAGGCCGTGTACGAAAAGGCCCACGCGGCCGACATTTGGCTGACCATGCGCAACGAATGGCACTCGCTGGCCGAGGTGCAGGCCGCGGACGAGCGCTACGCCGCGCTGGCCGCGTTCAACAGCGGCCGGGTCTACAATGCCAACGCCCGGCTCAACGCGCACGGCGGCAACGACTACTGGGAAAGCGGCCTTGCCGAACCCCATATCGCGTTGGCCGATGTTATAAAAATCCTGCATCCCGATCTCCTGACGGACCACGCGCTCAAGTTCTATAAAAAACTAGACTGAGACGCCGTGGCGACTGCTTCTACTACCCCTTGGCCTCGGCTGGGTCCGTTCCTCGGGATGGCTGCGGCCTTGCTCGGCTTTTTTGCGCTCAGTCTGGGCGTGGGGTCGGTGTCCATTCCGCTCGATGCGGTGCTCGCCATCCTGTGGGGTGCAACCGACCAAAAGCCGAGTTGGAGCCACATCATCTACGCGATCCGCCTGCCGCGCGCACTCACCGCGCTATTGGCCGGCGCGGCCCTGAGCGCCAGCGGTTTGCAAATGCAAACCCTATTCCGCAATCCCCTCGCCGATCCCTTCATCCTCGGCATCAGCGCCGGAGCCAGTCTGGGCGTGGCATTGGTCGTCTTGGGCACGGGCGTCACCGGGGCCGGGCTGCTGGTCGGTCTGGGGCTTTTGGGCCAAGTCGGCGTAGTCGCTGCGGCCGTGGCTGGGGCGGCGCTGGTGCTGGGCTTGGTGCTGTTCGCGGGGCGGCGCGTACAGCACACCATGACCCTGCTCATCCTCGGCCTCATGTTCGGCTATCTGACCAGTGCCGTGGTCAGCGTGTTGCTCTACTTCAGCATCCCCGAACAGGTGCAAACGTATGTCCTGTGGACTTTTGGCAGCTTTGGCGCGGTCGCTTGGGGTCAACTCACCTTTTTAGCGCCGGTGGTGCTGGCCGGTCTGGGGATTGCCGGTCTGTTGGTCAAACCGCTCAATGCCCTGCTGCTCGGAGAGACCTATGCGCGCAGCATGGGCTTAGGTGTGCGGCGGGCGCGAGTGTGGATCATTGCGAGTGCCGCGCTGCTGGCGGGCGCGGTCACGGCCTATTGCGGTCCCATTGGCTTTTTGGGCGTGGCCGTGCCGCATTTGTGCCGCGCCCTCTTCAATACCTCGGACCACCGCGTACTGCTGCCGGCCAGCGTGCTGTTGGGCGGCATTTTGGCCCTGAGCGCGGATCTGGTGGCCCGTCTGCCCGGCAGCGAGGCCGCTCTGCCGCTCAACGCGGTCACCGCTCTGATCGGCGCGCCCGTGGTCACTTGGATCATCCTGCGCCGCCGCACGCTGCGGCAGGCCCTTGCCGCCTGAACGCCGTGGCCGCGACCATTCTACAAACGCGCGGCTTGTGCATTGGCTACGCGCCCAAGCGCCGCCCGCGCATGGCCGTGGCCGCGGACATTGGCGTGGAATTGCTCAAGGGGGAACTCGTCTGCCTGTTGGGTCCCAATGGCGCGGGCAAATCCACGCTCCTGCGCACGCTGGCTGGCCTGCAAAAGCCGCTGGCCGGCGAGGTGCTTCTCGAAGGCCGCGACCTGCACGGGCTGACCGAGAGCGAGCGGGCGCGCCTGCTGGGCTTAGTCCTGACCGAGCGGGTGGATGTGGGCAACCTGTCGGCCTACGCTCTGGTGGCGCTGGGGCGTTACCCGTACACCGGCTGGGACGGTCGCCTTTCCTCTGCGGACGAAGCGGTGGTGCGCTGGGCTATTGACGCGGTGGGGGCTAGAGACTTGGCCGCTCGCAGCGTCGGCGAATTGAGCGATGGCGAACGGCAAAAGGTGATGATTGCCCGCGCCTTGGCCCAAGAACCAGCCGTGCTCCTCCTCGACGAGCCTACGGCCTTTTTGGACTTGCCGCGGCGCGTCGAAATCGTGCAGTTGTTGCGCCGCTTGGCTGGTGACAGCGATCGCGCTGTCTTGCTTTCCACGCACGATTTGGACTTGGCCCTGCGCTGCGCCGACCGCCTCTATCTGCTGCCGCCGGACGGGCCTTTGCAAACCGGGGCACCGGAAGACTTGGTGTTGAGCGGAGCTTTCCAGCGGACGTTTGCAGACGTGGAATTCGACCCGGCCATTGGTTCGTTCCATCTGGCGCACGAGCCGGAAGGCGCAGTCGGTTTGGTGGGAGAAGGGCTTCATGCCCTGTGGACGGCGCGGGCTTTGGAGCGGGCGGGGTTTTGCGTGGCGGAAGACGCGTCGACATGCGTTGAGATCATCGAGGACAACGGCGACGCGACTTGGCGGCTTCACACGGCAACCGGCGAGCGCGTCTGCACCACCCTGTACGAGGTGGTCAAGTGCTTGAAACGGCACCTTTGAAATTGGAGCATGGAGCACGAAAGAGAACCTCTTAGAGGCAGTCTGAAAATTCGCGTCGGGCCGTTAGGGCCTAGGAGGGAGGGCGTCTCGCCCTCCACCACGCGAGGGCAAGATGCCCTCGCACCCAAGCATCTAGGGGCCGCAGAGGACCGCACGAGGGGGTTTTCAGAACGCTTCTTAGAAAAGTCGATACAAACGCCTACCGCGCCGTTTATACAGTCAAGATCGATAGGAGCCTTTACGTGCTTCATGCGTTGCGGCCCCTTACCGCGTCGAAAACTTGTGTATTGTAACCGTCCGGTAGGTCTCGCCCGGACGCAACACTACCGACGGAAAGCCCGGCTGGTTGATCGAGTCGGGATAGTGCTGGGTTTCTAAGCAAAGGCCGTGGTACTGATTGTAGATTGTCCCGCCCTTACCCATCACGCCGTTGAGGTGGATGGCCGAGTAAAACTGCACCCCCGGCTCGGTGGTGTACAGTTCCATCACTCGCCCGCTCTCTGGCTCGTACACCTCGGCGGCCAGCCCGGGCTCAGCTCGGCCCCCATGGTCGAGCACGTAGTTGTGGTCGTAGCCGCCGACCTGTCCGATTTGCCCGATCCGCCCGCCAATGGCGGCCGGTTTGCCAAAGTCGAGGGGGGTGCCTGCTACCGGCAAAATGCGCCCCGTGGGGATTTGGTTGGCGTCCGGCTCGGTGTAGTAGCGGGCGTGGAGCGTGAGGATATGCCCGAGTATGGAGCCGCTGCCGGCCAAGTTGAAATAGGAGTGGTTGCTCAGGTTGATCGGCGTAGGCTCGTCCGTGGTCGCCTCGTATGCGATGACCAGCTCGTCGTCGTGGGTCAAGGTGTACGTCACGCTCACCGGCACGGTGCCTGGATAGCCCTCCTCGCCGTCTTGGCTCACGTAGTGCAAGCGCACGGCCGGCCCGCGTGTATCTTCTACCACCTCGGCGTCCCAGACGACCTTGTCGAAGCCCACTAGCCCGCCGTGCAGGTGATTGGGACCGTTGTTGACGGCGAGTGTGTACTCTTGGCCATCTAGGGAGAATTTGCCGCCGGCGATGCGGTTGGCGACCCGCCCGGTGATACAGCCAAAATACGGATTCTCCTGCTCGTACTGGTCCAAGCGGTCAAAGCCTAGTACGATGTCGCCCAGCATTCCGGCGCGATCGCGCACGAGGAGTTCGGTGATGATCCCACCATAGGTGATGACGCGGGCCATAGTGCCGCGGTCGTTTGTGAGGGTATAGCGATCGACGGGCTGGCCGGCTGCGGTCGTTCCAAAGCTGTCTTTGCTCACGTTGGCTGCTCCTGCGGTGGCGGCCAAGGCGACCGCCAGTAACACGGCGCTGGGCTTTTGCATGGCCCCTCCTCCTTGCGCTTCCTTTTTGCCAGACGTAACATAGGCATTCCGCATGCGCGGGAACAGCCACGAGGGGCGCGACGGCCGTGAGCGGGCGTCGTCCCTTAAACCTCCTAGCGAGCTACATTTATGCAAACGCCCTTTTTGCTCCTCGCCGCAATTTTTGTCGCCTGTAGCGACGCGCCGCAACCAGCGGCCAAGCCCCAACTCGCCTTTGTCACCAATGGCGTCGGTCCCTTTTGGACCATTGCCGCCAAAGGAGTCGAGGCCGCGGCCGCCGAATTTGCCGCCGACGCAGAGGTGCAAATGCCCGGCGAGGGAGTCGCCGACCAGAAGCGCATCGTCCAAGCCCTGCTGGCCCGCGGCATCGACGGCATGGCCATAAGCCCTATCGACCCGGACAATCAGACCAACCTGCTCAACGAGGCCGCCGCCCACACCAACCTGATCACCCACGACTCGGACGCGCCGCAAAGCAACCGCCTTTGCTTTATTGGCATCGACAACTACTCGGCCGGACGCGCCTGCGGGGCCCTGGTCAAAGAAGCCCTGCCCGACGGCGGAAATATCATGATCTTCGTCGGTCGCCTCGAACAGCTCAACGCCCGCCAGCGCCGCCAAGGCGTCCTCGACGAACTGCTCGATCGCTCCTTTGACCCGACGCGCCGCGACCCCAACAGCGGCCCGATCGCCGGCGACCAATACACCATTCTCGACACCCGCACCGACCAGTTCGACTACGCCAAAGCCAAAGCCCAAGTTGAAGACGCCATTGCCAAGTACCCGGACCTGCACGGCGTCGTCGGCCTATTTGCCTACAATCCGCCGATGTGCCTCGAAGCCATCAAGGAAGCCGGCAAGATCGGCCAGATCCAAATCATCGCCTTTGACGAGGAAGCCCCCACCCTCGAGGGCATCATCAACGGCCATATCTACGGCACGGTGGTGCAAAACCCGTATCGCTACGGGTACGAGTCGGTGCGGATCCTCGCCGCTCTCGCCCGCGGCGACCGCTCGGTTTTGCCCGCCAGTGGGGTGCTCGACGTACCGGCGCGGTCCATCCGCCGCGACAATGTCGAAGCCTTTTGGGACGAATTGAAAACCCTGACCGGCACTCGCTAATGGCGCTGTTGGCTGCCCGCGGCATTAGCAAGCACTTTCCCGGGGTCCTTGCTCTCGACGCGGTGGATATGGCGGTGGAAGCAGGAGAAGTCCTCGCCGTCATCGGCGAAAACGGGGCGGGCAAATCCACTCTGATGAAAATCCTCGCCGGCATTGAGACCCCGGACAGAGGCCAGATTGTGCGCGCTGGGGAATCGGTGATCATCGACTCGCCGCGCCGCGCTGCTGCGCTCGGCATCGCCCTGATCCACCAAGAGCTCAACTTTTGCGCCAATCTCTCGGTCGCCGCCAACCTCTACCTCGGCCGCGAGCCGCAGAAGTGGGGGCTGATCGACCGCGCCGCCATCCGCCGGGGGGCCGTCCAAGCCCTCGCGCAACTCGGGATCGAGGTGTCGCCGGACGCCCTGATGGGCGACTTGTCCATTGGCCACCAGCAGCTCGTCGAAATCGCCAAGGCACTCTCGACCCAAGCACGGGTTCTGATTATGGACGAGCCAACCTCCAGCCTCACCAGCCAAGAGGCCGAGGCTCTATTCGCAGTCATCGACGAGTTGCGCGGGCGCGGCGTGGCTATTGTCTATATCTCCCACCGCCTCGGAGAGGTCGCAGCCCTAGCGGACCGCGTCTTGGTCCTGTGCGACGGGCAAAACGCCGGTGAGCTGGCCCGAGCGGAGATTAGCCACGACGCCATGGTGGCGAAGATGGTCGGCCGCGACGTGGCCCAGTACTACGCGCACCAACCGCATCCGGCCGGCGACATCGCCCTCCAAGCCGCGGACTTGGTCCTCCCGGCTTGGCCCGATCACCGGCTCAACTTCGCGGTGCGGCGCGGGCAGCTCGTCGGCATCGCCGGTCTCGTCGGCGCGGGGCGCACCGAGCTGTTGCAGGTGCTCTTCGGCCTCGTCCCGGCGCTTGGTGGCCGCGTCCTCATCAACGGCGCACCGCACGCGATCCGCTCGCCGGCCGATGCCATTGGCGTCGGCTTGGCCCTCGTGCCCGAAGATCGCAAGCAACAGGGCCTGATCCTCGAAATGGCCCTGCGCGACAACATCGGCCTGCCCGGCTTGGGGCACTACCAGCGCTTTGCCGGTTGGGCCAATTTTGCCCGCCAAGCCGCGGACGCCGAGCAAATGATCGAGCGTCTCGCCATCCGCACCCCCGGCCCGGCCCAGATCGTCCAGTACCTATCCGGCGGCAACCAGCAAAAGGCCGTGCTGGCCAAGTGGCTGGCGCTCGCGCCCCGCGTGTTGCTGCTCGACGAACCGACCCGGGGCATTGACGTGGGGGCCAAACAAGCGATTTATCGCCTGATGGAAGAGTTGGCCGCCAGCGGCGTGGCCGTGCTGTTTGCGTCGAGTGAGTTGGAGGAAATTCTGGGGATGGCCGATGAGGTGCTGGTCATGCACGAGGGCCGCATTACCGGCCAACTCCAGCGGGACGCGCTCAGCGAGGAGGCGATTATGCACTTGGCGACCGGGAAGGCGGCTTAGATACGTGCCTTGTCCTACAATCGCAAGAGGGCCGACGCGGGGTTTAAGATGAAGCAGATACTGGGTATTCTCGGCTTGTTGCTGGCGATTTTTGTGGTCACTTGGATCGTCGAACCTAAGTTTGTCAGTGCCTATAACTTGCAAAATATCACGCGCTGGACCTCGCTATTTGGCATCATTTCCATCGGCGTGGCCTTTGTCATCATCACGGGCGGTATTGACTTGTCGATTGGCTCGTTGATCGGCTTGGTGGGGTGTCTGCTGCCCATGCTCTTAGCCGCTGGATGCACACCGGCCACGGCGCTGGTGGCCGTCGTGGTTTTGTCTCTAACCATTGGGTTGATGCACGGCTTGCTGATCACGCGCCTGCGGCTGCAGCCGTTTGTCGTGACGCTGTGTGGTCTGTTGTTCTACCGCGGCTTTGCCCGCTGGCTCACCCACGACCAAGTCCAGGGCTTTGGCTCGTCCTACGAGGGCCTGCGCCAACTGGCGATTGGCAAGGTCGCGCTGGGCAGTGGCTTTGCGCTGCCGATTCCATTTTTCCTCTTGGTGCTTGTCGGGGTTTTGGCCGCCCTCTTTCTCAACCGCACGATATGGGGCCGCTACCTGTTGGCACTGGGCCGCAACGAGACGGCGGCGCGGTACAGCGGGATCCAAATTGAGCGGATGAAGGTTTTGGCGTACGTCTTGTGCTCGGGCACCGCTGGCTTGGGGGGCATCCTCTTCGCCCTCGACGTCAACTCGGTGCAACCGGCCGCGCACGGCAATTTCTACGAACTGTATGCAATTGCCGCGGCCGTGTTGGGGGGCTGTTCCCTGCGCGGCGGCGAGGGGTCGATTTTGGGGGTCGTCATTGGTGCGGCCGTCATGCGGTTGCTCTACAATGCCATCAATGTGTCCGGCATCCCCACCCAACTCGAATTTGCCATTATCGGTGCGGTGATTTTGGCGGGGGTCATGGCCGACGAGTTGATCCGCCGCGTGGCCGGGAGGCGACGAGCGGGACGGGGGGATTAGGCGATGGACCTTAGTACACCTCAAAACTGCGTAACGTCAGAACTTGATAACGCATTCGCATTCAAGGGCGTACCCACAGGAGGGGTCGCGTACTGAGGCCATGACGTTATCACGGCTTTGCCGTTCCCAGCCAATCGACGAAAGCCGCTGGCGACTCAACTACCACGCGGCCGTTGAGCGACTCGTGTTCAAAGCCGCACATTTGGTCGCCGACAAAGGCGAATGCGCCAGTGGTCTGTGGAATAAAGGCCAGCGCAAAGGTCAAATCGGGCACGGCCACCTGCTGTAGGTCGAGATGGGGCAGGGCAAAGGTGTAGATGTAATCTCGACTCGTCAGTTCGAGTTCAACCGCGATGCCGAGCGGCAGGTGCAATTCCTTCCCCGGCTTGGTGATGTCGTCGGCCGTGTGCAATGCGCCGTCGGGGCCTGGGTAGCGAAATTGCCAGGTGAACGCTTCCCCGCTGATTTGGATGTGTAGCGGCCCTGGGGGCAGGGCGGGCGTACAACCGGCCGCTCCCAACGCGACTAAGCCCCACAGGGCAATCCCCGTACTGTGGCGCATATACCCTTCCTCAATCAGCGGTTTTCCGTCGCTTACTCCAACAGCTCGGCAGGCGCAAATAAACCGCCTCGTTCCGCCCTGTCAAGCGGCTTTACACGCGCGCTTTGTCTCCCTAAAATCATCCGCACAACTCTCTACAATCCTCTCAGGAGTACCCCCATGCAAAGCCTGACCGCCAATATCCCGCTCAACGCGCCCGCCCATTGGGCCGTGTGGCAGCGTCGCCTCTTCGAGGCCTTAGATCAATCGGTGCAGCCCTTTCTCGACCACTTCACCCGCGAGGACGGCGAATTCATCTGGCAGGACGAGTGGGGCGGCGGCAGCCCCGACGATTTCTACGAGCCTTTTTTTAATTGGCCACTCGTTTATCTCATGGGCGGCGGCGAGCACCTGTTGCACCTAGCCGACCGCCAGTGGGAGGCCATCACCCGCCAACTGACCCGCTTGGGCACGGTCAGCAAGGAATACGGCATCCGCGAAGACCAGATGCACCAAGCCGAAAGCGACGTCTGCTTTTACCACTTGTGCCTAGCCCACCCCAACGCCCCCCGGCGCGTCGAACGGGCCTGCCGCTTTGCCGGCTTTTACCTCAACGAAGACCCGGAAGCGCAAAACTACGACCCGGAGCACAAAATCCTGCGCTCGGGCCTCAACGGCAGCCACGGCCCCTATTTCGCCCCGCTGGCCGAGCGCGACCAGCAAAGCTACAACCCCTTGGGCAGCAGCATGGAAGTGTACGACCTGCCCTTTTTCGACTTGCCCGGCATCACTTGCGTACAGGACTTGGCCGACCCGGCCAAAGCCCGCCTGATGGGGCAGACCCTGTTCGACCGCTGGCGTCAGGGCGACACCCCGACCAATTTGGCCGTCACCTCGCTGGCTACCAATGCCTTCCTGATCACCGGCGATGAAAAATACCGCGCTTGGGTAGTGGAGTACACCGACGCTTGGGTGGAGCGGGCCCGGGCCAACGGCGGTATGTTGCCCGACAACGTCGGCCTGTCGGGCCAAGTGGGCGAATACTGCGCTGGCAACTGGTACGGCGGGCGCTACGGCTGGACCTTTCCGCACGGCTTTTTGACCTTGCAGAAAGCTACGCTCGACGCGGCCGCCAACGCCTACCTGTTGACCCGCGATCGCGCCTATCTCGACCTGCCGCGCCAGCAGATGGACCGCATCTTGGAACAAGGGCGCATGGAGGATATTCGCGACCAGTACATGAGCGTGGCCGAGCGCTGGGCGAGCCAATTTGCCGCCATGGGCGAGCAGCGCGAAACCTTGCTGGTGCCCTACCGCTATGGCGACGCCGGCTGGTTCGACTGGCAGCCCATGAGTCCGGTGTACCCGGTGACCCTGTGGAATCTCTCCATGGACGAGGGCGACTGGGAGCGCATGGAGGCCATTCGGCAAAAAGAAGCATTCGACTGGGCCGCGGTGTTCCCCTTTCACAACAAAGAAGACTCGGGCCACGAGGCCCCTTGGGTGCGCTTTCTGGCCGGGGCCAACCCGGCCTATCCAGAGCACATGTTGCAGGCCACGTACCAAGTGGCCGGCCGCCGCTTAGCCCAACTGCGCTCCGACCAAGACGTGGGCACTCGCCACCACGTCCACCACTGGCAATGGGGCAACCCCGTCTCCTCCGAAGCGCTCATCCAGCTCACTATGGGCGGCCCACAGCCCATCTACAACGGCGGTTTGCTGCACGCCCGCCTGCGCTATTTTGACGCCCAGCGCCGCCGACCCGGCCTGCCCGAAGACGTCGGGGCCTTGGTGGAAAAGCTCGCAGCGGACCGCACGGTCGTGCGCTTGGTCAATTTGAACCACAATGAGCGTAGGGAACTGGTCATTCAGGGCGGGGCCTTTGGCGAGCACCGCTTTGGCCGGGCTGCGTATCAAAGCCGCACCAGCGAGTACCCGGGCTGGATGGGCGGCTATGCCGGCACGTACGCGGCCCCGCCCTTAGAGACTGAAGAGCGCCAAGTAGCCGTCGACGGCAAACACCTGAGCATCACCTTACCCCCCCATTGCGAAATCACCCTCGCTATAGAAACCCAGCGCTACGTCAACGAGCCGTCGCACCACGCCGGGCCGTTTTAGGGGATGGTCCGGCCAAGCCGACGAGGTAGGGTGGCCCTTTAGCGGCGGAACCAAGCAGCAATGGCGTCGCGGCCGAGCGCGTTGGGGACATCGGCGGCGCAAAGCCAGCCCTTGCGGGCGATGCCGATGCCGTAGCCGAGATGGTCTAGGCCGGCGATGCTGTGGGCGTCGGTATTGACGGCGATTTGGACGCCGTGGTTGCGGGCCTTTTTGACGTGCCGCCAGTCGAGATCGAGCCGCGCTGGATGGGCGTTGATTTCGAGGGCGACCTCACAGCGGGCGGCGGCTTCGATGATTTGTTCGACATCGACGGCGTAGCCTTCGCGCTTGAGGAGCAAGCGCCCGGTTGGATGGCCGACGATGGTGGCCGCCGGATGCTCAATGGCGCGGACGATGCGCGCGGTCATGGCGTCGCGGCTCAGGTTGAATTGCGAATGGACTGAGACGACCACGAAGTCGAATTGCGCGAGCAGGTCGTCGTCGTAGTCAAGCGAGCCATCGCCGCGGATATCCGACTCAATGCCCTTGAAGATGCGGAAGGGGGCTAGCGCCTCGTTGAGCCGGTCGATTTCCTCCCACTGGCGTTGGACCTCGGCAACGCTAAGCCCTCCGGCGTAGGCCGCGGTCTGGCTGTGGTCGGCAATGCCCATGTACTCAAAGCCGCGTTCCCGCACGGCACAGGCCATGGCCTCCAGGCTGTCGGCTCCATCCGAATAGGTCGAATGCACGTGGAGCAGGCCGCGAATGTCGGCGGCCGTTACCAGCTCGGGTAGGGCATTGGCGGCCGCGGCCTCAACTTCACCTTGGTTTTCGCGCAGCTCCGGCCGAATGTATGCGAGGCCCAAGGCGGCGAACAAAGCCGCCTCATCAGCGCACTCAATGCGCTCGGCACCGCGCCACAGACCGCGTTCATCGAGGACCAGACCGCGCCCTGCGGCCCTATCGCGCAGTGCGGCGCGGTGGTCCTCGCTGCCTGTGTAGGAGTGTAGGGCTGCGGGGAAGGCCTCGTCTGGGACCACGTGCAAGTTGGCGTGCAGTCCGCTGTGTAACCTTCCCGCGCTCGGCGCGAGGACTTCGGCGATATCCGGGTGGCCCGCAAAGGCCGCAGCCACGGCATCGGCGTCGGTGGTGCTGAGCACGAGGTCGAGCTGTTGAACCGTCTCCCGTGCGCGGCGCAGCCCACCGGCGACGGCGAGACGCTGCGCGTGGGGGCGCAGGGCGGCGAGTAGGCTTTGGGCGCTTTGCCGCGCGCTATCGACGCGGCAGTGGCCCTCGTGAGCGCGGATGAATTCAACGCCCTTGAGGATGGTTGCCTCGGTCTTGGGGCCAAAGCCCTTGAGGGCGGCGAGTTGGCCGGCGCGGCCGGCTTGCGCCAAGGCGTCGAGGGTCTCAATGCCGAGGGCCTTGCGGATGGCGTTGATCTTGCGCGGCCCCAACCCGGGGACCCGCAGCATGTCGAGCAGACCTTCGGGCGTTGCGGCCCGCAGCGTTTCATAGGCTTGGGCCGTGCCGGTGGCGGCGAATTCGGCAACCAGCGCGGCCACGCTGTCGCCGATGCCTTTGACCTCGGTCAAAGTCCCGGCCGCGAGGAGCTCGTCGAGGGGGGACGTTAGGGTTTCGAGGGCGCGCACGGCATTGGCGTACGCGCGGACGCGGAAGGAGGAAGCCCCGCTGAGTTCGAGGAGGGTGGCGTACTCTTCGACAAAATCCGCTGCAATCCGGGCCGTTATCATTGCTTTTGCTCGTGCATCAGGTGGAGGATGTGTGATACCAGCGGCGCGTTGCCGGCGGCGAGTCCGCCGGGGATGAGGGGGTCTGCTTGGTTGTAGGTCCGCACTTGGTGGTCGCACGTGTGCATGAGGCCGCCGGCTTCGCGCACCAATAGGTCGCCAGCGCAGACGTCCCACTCGTTTTTGTCTTGGACGCTAAAGTTGAGGTCGCAGGCCCCGGCGGCGACTAGGGCTAGCTTGTAGGCGACGCTGCCGACCGGGCGGATTGCGCCGAGGTGCGGGCGAAAGGGGTCAATTTCGCCGCGGCTGGTCTCGCTGCGGCTGACGACGGCCGTGGCTTGGCCGAGGGACTGGACCTCGCTGCAAAACACGCGCTGGCCATTGCGGAAGGTGCCGCTGCCAGACGCGGCGGCAAAAACTTCCTCCTGCGCGGGGTTGTAGATAACCGCTAGGATCGGCTCGCCGCCTTCGACTAAGGCTACGGCGACCACGTATTCGGGAATGCCTTCGACAAACTCGCGGGTGCCGTCTATTGGATCGACGATCCACACGGCTTCTTTTGCCAAACGTTGGCGATCATCAACGGTCTCTTCGGAGAGCCAGCCGCAGTCTGGGCGCAGATCCCGCAGGGCTTTTTTGAGGTAGGCGTCGGCTTGGAGATCGGCCGCGGTAAGCGGATCGTTTCGGTCTTTGTAGGCGACTTCGAGTGGCCCGCCGAAGTACTGCAAGGTCAGCATCCCGGCCTCGCGGGTGGCTGCTATGGCTTGTTGGAGTTGGGCCTGCATGAGAGAATTTGAAAATAGGGGTTGGCGTTGGAGGGAGCAATGGGCTGCGCCGGGTCATGGTGCTTGACAAGACGAAGAAGCGTCGGGTAGATTGAAAAAGCAGAATCGACAATTTCAAATGAGGTGAAAATGCGACTATGGATTTGGCTGCCGGCGATTTTGCTGGTGGCCCGCGGGGCCGAGGCGGCCATGGAGACAGAACAGGTGCGGAGCCTGCTACAAGAGATGCAGGCCGAAGAGACGTGGGGCGAAGCCGTGCTTGCCGATGGCCGGGTGCGCTCGTTGCGCGTGGAGGAGATTGAGGCGGATTCGGTAGCGGTCGTCGAGGTCGTCGGTGCCTTGCAGGAGCGGGAGGCCGCATACTCGCTGGCCGACATTCGCTCGCTGCGCACGCTGGGGACGCATCGCATTCAGTCGCGCCGCACCGCGTACCAACAGCCAAAGTCCGGGCTGTTGGCCTTCCTGCTAGAGCTACCCGTGCCGGGCGCGGGCTATTTCTACATTGGAGAGCACAAACAAGGGCTCGCGCTCATGGGCTTGACGGTGACGGCTGTGGGGACAGCTTATCTGACCGGTGCGGAGACCGCAGCCGGTTGGGTGCCGCTGTCAGCGTGGGTCAAGATCGCGTCGCTAGCCCACCTGCGCGACCAAGTCCAAGCCATCAACGAGGTGGCCACGAGCGTTGAGCTGGGCGCTCTGCCCGGGCGCGAAGCGGCCGTCCCCGCTCTGCGGCTGAAGCTGTCTTTTTAGGGCGTACGCAGGCTTCTGCTGGCCCTGCGCTACCGGTACGCGGAACACGTCTTGCACATCAACTATATAGCCCAACCGGATACCCAACTAGGAAACGTTCTGTCGACGATGCTCGATGCCGACCCTCCGGCGTCGAGCATCGTTTTTGTTTCAGCCTTTGCGAGCGTTCAAACCATCATGCGCGTGAAACGGCAAATCCTTGGGTTGAAAGAAAGCGGCAGCGATATCCGTTTCGTGCTCGGGTGTGCGGGCACGGCGCACAGCGGCGAAGAAGGAGGCTGCGGCGGACGACCAAACCCGAGGGCTCCTCCTTCCGGCGGCTTTCTATATGACACTTCCTACCTTGCAGGGAGACATTCCTGGAGAGGGGCGCGTCCCGCTTGAGGCGATTGAACTGGCGAAGGAGTTTTGGGGTTGGCCAGATGAATACGCAAGAGAAGTTAGTACCCAAGGTAAGAGCATCAGGGTGTACTGGAACTGGCGGCCCAAGTGGAGGGTATGGAGCGTGGAGGCACCCGGTACTATTATCACGCAAGAGGTCCGTATGTACATGTATGAGAACAGCTCGGATTTTCGCTTTTATGTGCGTCCTCTAGTCAACGCCGGCGGCAATTTTGGGGATGTTGTGCGCATGCGACGGATCGCCGAACCCGATGCGGAGTACGAATGCGCACTGGCACGTCAGAATACGCCTGAATATAAAGAGTGGATCAAGGCGTGTACGCAGCCCGTCCGCAGCAGCACAAGGCGCTTTGGCTACGCCTGAGTGCGTTTAAGCCTTCAGGCGCAATACTACATTCTCAGTGATCGCGTTTTTTATATGGACTAAATTTTCTGTCGTTACGGAGATATCGATCCGTTCAATTAGCTCCATTCCGCATTGTATTGCGATGTCCTGAACAAAGTCCGTCGTGGGAATTCGCTCGTAAGCGCCTTCTACGCGCATGCGGTTGTCGCCGATGACGATCATAGCTTCGCCACTTGGGCGCAGAACGCGACGGCAATTCTTCAGCACCAATGCCATATCCTGAAAGAACCGCTGCAACAGAGCGGGCATATTCTTGCGTCGGAAACCGACATCTGCTTGGGAAATCCGTGTGTGTAGATCCTGAAGATAGTTACAAACACTTTCGGGCAAGACGCCCTCACTGGCTGCGATGGCCTGCTCCAACCTACGTCGCTCTTTAGTCGCGATCTCCCGGCTGCCAATAAGGCCCCGTTCAATGGGTCTCCGCGCCGATGAATCCATTCCAAATAGTACAAGGAGCGATAGTCTATCCGTATCAATATATGGAAGGGCCGTAGCATACGGTGGACTTGTAAGTACAAGATCCACGCTGTTTTCTGTAAGACCGAGGGTTTCGAAAGTCTTTTGAGTGCGAGCGTCCCCTTCGACAACTCTGCTAGGACAGAACCGATGTGGGGAATAGCCACGCACGGACCAGAACTTCTCAATGCGCGTGTATTGAGCATCGAGGGCCTCGAGGTACATTTTGAACACATCGGCGTCCGCGATGGGTTCCTTCCGCCGCCGTATCCTCAAGTCGTTTGGAGCCTGCTGCGAAACCTCGCGGATGATGCTACTCAAAACCACTTCTAGAAAATCCCTTACGACGCCCTCGCTGACCGATCGAATCGCACCAAGCAGCCAGTTTATCTTTGAAATAACTGGAGTGGGAAACCACCTATTAATTTCGCTCAGGCAACTTGGATCAAACTGGTCCTCTCCCTCTGCTGGCTTCGCTGGAGCCTCCTCAATCATACCGACTAGGACGCCGAGTGTTTCTCGCACGATGTCGGGATTTACTTCGAGCATACCTGTCTTTGCCTTGGCGATCTTGGCCGCGAGAGGATTGATGTCGCAACCAAGCGTCCGTTGCCCATTCAGATAGCCTTCCAAGAGAGTTGTACCGCTTCCGCAGAATGGGTCGAATACGCTGGCTCCCGCACGGAGGGCACAAACATTCATCAACCCCTTGGCAAGTTGCGGATAGAACTTACCCTTGTAGGGATGCAGGCCATGCGTGGCGTACTTGGGATCTTTGCGGGCCGAAGGTTGTCGTGCGAAGCCGTTTTCGAGGATAGCTTGCCACGTAGGCTCACTGTCAAATGCCGTCAGTCCGACTCCGTGAGTAAATACGAGTTGGCGAGCCTTTGTCGCAGAGTAAGGGTCCAATTCTAGGCTGGGGCCACGGGTTGTTGGAACGCCTAATACAGACTCAATTTCGCGTTTCCTCAACGCGCTTTCGTAGGGCCACAACTTGTACGGGGGAGACGCCAACCATACGGATACCTTCTTAGGGGGCTTGCGGATGACGAGGAGTTTCTCGGTGGTAGCCCTCCTCCCAGCAGCCGCAAAGGAACGCTTTGACGAATGGATTGCTCGCTCTGTGATACAAACACTTTCAAAGCCAATTTTTTCTGCTGAGTCGCTCAATGCCTCTGCCGCCGGATAAAGGACTTTCTTATAGATCGCGTCACCTACAATGAGCACGGCATACCTGCCAGGCTTCAAGAGGCGGTGCATCCCCGACAAGCTTTGTTGCATCTCCGCGAGGTACTCATCGAATCCCGAGGCCTCCTTCTGATGGCGAAGGTGAGATCCAATCTCGATCTTTGCGAGTTCGCGCGGGTTGTATCCCAACCACAGCAGCCGAAAGCGGTGATAAAGGTGGTAGTCTGTCGCGTTTCCGTAGGGTGGAGACGTAACAATCAGGTCAATGGTCTCAGGCCTGCATACCCCATGTCCCAACTTTCGCGTATCGGCCGTTGTGAAGTTACAGACACCGTACCGAAGCACGGCCTGCGTCCTGACTACATTGCGAATGATCCTATCGAGGGCACCGAGGAATCGCTTTAAGGTCTCGCCTTGTGGTATATCACGCGGCTTGCTCGCATAGCGAGTCTCAGAGTCTTGGAACGAGGCAGCTAGAACAATACGCGAAAGGGCCAGCAAGGCTATGTCGCGGGCCTTCTCGCGTTCAATCCGCTCAATGCGCGACCTGATTAACGCCAATTCTCCCCGTGCAGTGCTGGGGAACCACTTATCGATATTGGGTATGTCTGGTATGTATTCGGCATTTGCAGCATACAGGGATTTGGCATCGGGAAGGTCGAAGAAGTAGGTAGTCAGGGAACTGCGAATGGTGTGGAGCTCCCTAGCGGCTTTGCGGTCCAAGTTGCAGGTTTTTACGCGCCCGATTAGGGTGCCCACTGCATTGGCGTCAACACTCAGTGCCCTTCTCCCCAAGCGAACAGCTTCTAGGGCGGTAGTACCGCTGCCGCCAAAGGGGTCGAGCACTAACTCGCCAGGGAACGATAGCTGAGAGATACAGGTTCCGGGTAGCTGAGGAATGAATTTCGCGGGATATGGATGCAGGTCATGGGTCAGGAAACCCGTGTTGTCGGTAGTAAACGACCAATCTATCGTCTGGAAGGCATTTGCGACGCGCTCCGCATTTTGGAGATCATCCGGGGAATGAATCTCTTCGTACTGAGGAAATGCCTCCTCCCAGTCAAGCGCGTATTGGCCCCCTTCTTCTCGAACAAGGGACGCACTAAGCTCCGTTTCATACAGGTATCTTCCCTGCCTCGACATCGGCTTCCTCCTTTACATTCTGGGAAATAAGGTATGTTCCCAGAATAGTGTCAAATACACCTAGTAGGATTAGAAGTCGAGAATAGGAAGCAACCGGCCCCGGCAAGGCCCGGTTTTTTAGGCCCTCCAGCCGCGGCCGATCCAAGCCCTTAAATCCATGGCCAAGCTGAGGAAGGTGGGCACGAGGAAGAGGGTGAATAACGTGGACAACAGCAGGCCGCCGATGACGACGCTGCCCAAGCCGCGGTAGAGTTCGGAGCCAGCGCCGGGGAAGACGACCAGCGGCAGCATCCCCAAGGCGCTGGTAATCATGGACATGAAGATCGGCCGTACGCGACTGAAAACCGCGTCGCGGATGGCTTCTTTGAGCGGGGTTTGGGGTGCGTCGCGCAGGATATTGAGCGTCTGGTGGACGATGAGGATGGCGTTGTTGACCACCACGCCGACGAGGATGACGAAGCCGAGCATGGTGAGGATGTCGAGCGGCTGATAGGTCAGTGTGCGGTTGACGACCTCCAGCCCGAGAATGCCACCGGCCAGGGCCGGGGGTACGCTGAGCATGATGACGAATGGATAGAGGAAGCTCTCAAAGAGCGCGGCCATCAGCAGATAGGTAATTGCCAAGGCCAACAGGAAGTTCCACTGGAGGGCTTGGCGGGTGCGCCGCAGGTCGTCGGCCGAGCCGGAAAGCTCGATTTGGTAGGGCGGGGCCAACTCGCCCGAATCGACGAGGGGGTGGACAATTTGGGCTTGGATAGAGTCGAGGGCCGTCTCCAAGGGAATGGTTTCCGGGGGGATGACTTGGACCGTGATGGCCCGGCTGCGCTCGATGTGGTTGATCTGCTCCGGACCGGTGGTTACTTCGACGCGGGCTATGGCGCTGAGCGGCACCAGTTGGCCGCGCGGGGTGTAGATGGGTAGGGCTTCAATGTCTTGGGTGCGAAACCAATCCTCCTCACCCCGCAGCACCAAGTCGATTTCCTCGCCTTGGAACTGATAGCCATCGACGAGGGCACCGTCTAATAGCGCGTTGACCGCCGAGCCAATGTCCCGCGCCGAAAGTCCTAAATCGGCGGCGCGCACCCGGTCGGGAAGGATGCGGACTTCTGGATTGCCCAAGTCGAGGCTGGGAATGGGACGGGCTTGGGCACCGGGCACAACTTGGCGGACTTGGCCGAAGACGCGGCCCCCCAGCTCGATGAGGCGGCCCAGATCGGGGCCGGTGATCTCAATGTCGATGGCCCGCCCGCTGCCACCGCCGCGCTGGAAGAGGCTCGACTGCTGTACAATGGCGAAGGTGCCCGGCACCCCGCCGAAGACCGGCCCTTGGATGATCGGGATCAGCTCGCGCACCCGCGCCGGATCGGCCGAGCGCGCACCCATGAAGGCCGAGCGGCCAAAGGCCACGAAGAACATGTTGTCAACCGGCGGCCCGGATAGCGCTTGGGCTTGGGGGCTGTCGGGGGCTGCGGCCGCCTCCCAGTGGGGCCGCAGGGCGTCTTCGATGGTCTGGCCGACTTGGATCAGCTCGTCGAGGTTGTAGCCGGGCGGCGGCAGGACGATGCCGAAGACTAGGTTGCGGTTGCCAGTGGGCAGGTATTCGGATTTGGGCAGCAGGGTCCAAGCGATGCCCAGCGAGAGGCCGATCAGCCCGGTGATGACCCCCAAGCGCAGCAGGGTGCTGCCGCTGATGCGGAAGACGCTTTGGGCGATAAAGGTCCGCACCCGGTCGCCCCAAGCGGCCAGCGCGTCCCGGCGCGGTTCGGCGCGGCCGAGGATCTTGTTGGCCAAGCTGGGGATGACGGAGATGGCCACGATCAAGCTGAGCACCACCGAGCAGGAGACCGCGATGGCGATGTCGCGGAAGAGCTGACCGGCCTCGTCCTCGACGAAGACGATGGGCAGGAAGATGGCCACCGTGGTCAAGGTGCTGGCCAGCAGTGCCCCCCAGACCTCGGAGGCCCCGTCCAAGGCCGCGCGGGCGCGGGTTTTGCCCATCTGCTGGTGGCGGAAAATGTTTTCGAGCGCGACGATGGCGTTGTCGATGACCATGCCCACTGCAAAGCTCATCCCGGCCAAGCTGATGACGTTGATGTTGCGGCCCAAAAGCCACATGGCCAAAAAGGTGCCGACAATTGAAATCGGGATGGCCGTGGCAATGATCGCCACCGAGCTGACGCTGCGCAGGAAGATGAAGAGCACGGTCACGGCCAGTGCGCCGCCGACGATGATGTTGGAGCGCACCAAGCCGATGGCGCTGTCTATGTAGTCGGTCTCGTCGTACACCTGAGCGAGGTAGAGACCCTCGCGGGCCAGCGGCCCCTCGTTGAGTTCGCGGATGGTGCGGCGGATGCCGTCCATGACTTCGAGGACGTTGGCCCCGGTCTCGCGCTGGGCGTTGATGGCAATGGCGGGTCGGCCCTTTTGCCGCACGGCCGCAGCGGCGCGGACGTAGCCGAGGCGGGTGCGGGCAATCTCGCCAACGGTGACTCGGGTGCCATTGGCCGAGCGGACGACGACCTGCTCGATGTCGCTGGGCTGCTGGTACTGGCCGACGGTGCGCACGATGTAGCGGCGCTTGCCCTCGTCAAAGGCCCCGGCGCTGGTATTGGCGTTTTCGCGGGCGAGGGCTTGGGCTAGGTCTTGCACGGTGAGCTGGCGTGCGGCCATGGCCTGCGGATCGACGATGACCTGTAGCTGGCGGTCGTAGCCGCCATAGACGTTGCTGCGGGCCACGCCGGGTACGCGCTCGAGGGCGGTTTTGACGACTTCCTCGGCGTAGTCGCGAAAGCGCTCGACATCGAGTTCGTCGCGGCCGGGCCGGGCGTCGAGGATCAGCCACGTGATGGCTCCGCTTGGGCCGGTGCCGCCGGCCGAGAGCACGGGCCGCTCGGCGTCGAGCGGATAGCCGAAAACTTGGTCGAGCTTGTTGGAGACCAACAGCAGCACCGCATCTGGATCGACGCCGACGTTGAATTCGAGAGTTACTACGCCGCGACTGTCGTTGCTCTCGCTGGTCATCAGCACCAGTCCCTCAACGCTTTTGAGCTGTTCCTCTTGGTGCTGGACGATCTCTTGCTCGACTTCTTCGGGGCTAGCGCCCGGCCACAAGGTAGTGACCGTGACGATGGGCCGGTCGACGTCCGGGGTGAGTTGAACCGGGATGCGGAAGAGGGATATCAGGCCGAAGAGCGCGACAAAGAGCACGCCGACGATCACGCTGACGGGCCGCTTGATGGCCGTATCGACTAGGCGCATGACGGCCTATGGCTGCCGGCGGATGATGCGCACGGCTTGGCCGTCCATCAGCCGCTCGTTGCCGCGCACCACGGCTAGGTCGCCGGGTGCGAGTTCGCCCGTGACGGCCACGTAACCCTTGTGCGCCAGCCCGGTTTCGACGGGGTGCTGGACGACCTTGCCGTCGCGGGCGAGGTACACGACCTGTCCCTGCGGGCCGGAGACTAGGGCGTCCTTATGTACTAGGAGCGATGCCTTGGCCTGCGCGATCTGGAAGCGCACTCGTGCGGACATATTGCTGCGCATCCGGCCGTCTGGGTTGGCGGCCTCGACGACGACCGGGAAGGTGCGGGAGGAGGCGTAGCCTTCGGCGAGGATGGCGGTCACGAGGCCGGTGATGGGGTCGCTGCCGAGGGCATCGACGACAATGGCGACGCGGTCCTCCACGGCGAGCTGCGGCACGTGGCGCTCGGGCACCTCGACGATCACGCGGACGGTGTCGATGGAGATTATCTGGGCGATCTCGCCGCCGCGCCCGACCCACTGACCCACTTCGGTAAAGGTCTGGATGATGTGCCCGGAGAAAGGGGCACGGACGAGGAGGTTTTCTATTTGGGCTTGGAGGCCGGTTAGCTTGGCTTGGGCGCGGGCTAGTTCGTAGGCCTTGTCGCGCAGGTCCTGCTCGGAGACCGAGTCGGTAGCGCGCAACCGGCGGCTGCGGTCGTGGTTGAACTGGCGCAGCGCGAAATCGGCCTGCGCTTCGGCCAATGCGGCTTGGAGCGGATCGTTGGCCAGCGCGAACAGGGGGTCGCCGGTGCGCACAGCTTGGCCAGCTTCCTCGAAGCGCCTGACCACTTGCCCCTCGGTCTCGGCGGCGACGCGGCTGGAGCGCACCGGCAGGATGCGCCCGACAAAGGAGAGGTTTTCGACGAGCGGTTGTTCGAGGACCTCGGCGACGATGACCGGCGTCGGTGGGCGCTCTTGGCCCAAGAGCGCACCGGGCAGCACGGTCAGGAGCAGCGAGAAGACGAGGGACATTTGGATTTCCTCGGAGGAGTGAAAAGGCTGTTCAAGAAAGTAGGGGTTGGGTTGAACCGGGACAATGGGCGCTACTTGCGCCCCAGGACGGCGGTCTCCCGCACAAATCGCGCCTGATAGCGCTGACCTCCGCTGACTCCGTACTGGTCGATCAGGCGCTCAATGCGGCGGATGCGCTCGCTGGTAGGCGGGTGGCTGGCGAAGAGTTTTTCTAAGTCGGAGCGCCGGCGCGCTTCCAACTTTTTCAGTTTTTCAAAAAAGCGCAGCAGGCCGCGCGGGTCGTACCCGGCCTCGACGGCGTAGCGGACGCCAAAGGTGTCGGCTTCGCGCTCGTCGTCGCGGCTAAAGCGGGCACTGCCAAGCTGGGAGGCGACCTGCCCGAGTTGGTAGGGATCTTCGCCGAGGGCAAGGCTGGTGAGGAAGTCCATGCCGAAGCGGGCGGCGAGTTGGTTGGCTGAGTGGCGGCCGACGATGTGGCCGATCTCGTGGGCTAGGACCCCGGCAATCTCGGCCTCGTCTTCAGCGATCAGCAGCAGGCCGCTATAGACGTAGAGATAGCCGCCGAGGACGGCGAAGGCGTTGATTTGTTTGGGGTCGTCGAGGACCTTGACGTGGTAGCGGATGCCGGGGCGGTCTTCTAGGGCTAGGGGGAGCAGGGCCTTGGTGACGCGCTGGATATAGGACTGGAGGCGGCGGTCGGGGTGGAGGCGTTGTTGGGTTTCGATTTGGGCGGCTAGCTGAGTGCCGAGTTTGATTTCGGTTTTGTCGGAAATCAGGGCGTAGCCTAACTCGCGGCGGACGGTGGCGCAGCCGGACGCGAGGACGCAGGTGGCGATGAGCAGGACGAGAAAAGCGCGTTGGAGCATGGCCGGCAGATTCCTTGCGATGGGTACAGGTTAAACACCAAACAGCTAGCGCCCACTACTTTTTATTTTGTCCGCCAAACTCGATCACTTTTTTTTGCGGCGAGAGGTTGATCTCGTCCAGTACCGTGCCAGCGCGCGCTGTCAGGGCTTGGACGATGACCTCGGCGACGTCTTCTGGCAGGATGGAGTTGTCGGGTGCTGGGCCGGGCCGAAAGTCCAATTCGTCGAAAAAGGGCGATTGGACCATGCCGGGATTGACCAACGTGACGCGGACGCCAGCGCGGGCGCACTCGGCGCGCAGGGCTTGGGCGAAGCCGCGCAGGGCGAATTTGGCCGCGCAATACAAGCTGCCTTGGGCCGTGCCGGCGAGCGCGGCTTCCGATCCCATAAAGACCAAGTGCCCGCGCCCGGCCCTTTTGAGAATGGGCAGGAAAGCGCGGGCCACGAAGACGTGACTGGTCAAGTTGAGGTCGATCAGGGCGCGAATTTGGCCGTAGGAGAATTGCTCTAGCGCACCGAAGCGGCCGACGCCGGCGTTGAGGACCAAGGCGTCGAGGGCCGGGCAGGTGGCGACGAGGTCCTGTAGGTGGGCGGGGAGTTGGTCGAGGTCGGCGAGGTCGATGGCGCGCACCTCAAAGCGGTGGTCATCGCAGGGGAACTTGCCGAAGTCGCGGGCAATGCCGATGGCGCGATGGCCGTTGGCGAGCAGCCTTTCGCAGATGGCGCGGCCAATGCCGGAACTGGCACCGGTGACGAGGACGCGCATATCAGACCTGTAGGGTGGTGGAGGGGCAGGGGAAGAAAAGCTCGGCGGGAATGTACTGGAGCAATTGATCCGCGCAAAAGTCGTGTAGTTTTTGGGCCAAGGCGGGCCGATAGGAGACCATGCCGTCTTTTTGCTCCAAGCCGTACGCGAGGAGCTTTTCGTCCGGGTAGAGCTTGTGCATGGTCTTGTACATATCCTGCGGCAGGCGGAACTGGCCCAAGCTGACCGAGTGCAGGCGGTCGCGGCGAACCTTGGAGAACGCGAGGGCGAACAGGTCGCGGTAGCGCTCCTCGTAAGCGCGATCGTAGATCAGCGGATCAAAGCGCAGCCCAATGGGCCAGCCGCGCTCCTGCAGGGCGGCGATGGCCTGCAAGCGCCGGGCCACGGCCGGTGCGCCGACCTCGAATTGGTCGGCAAGGGCCGGCGGGGTCATGCTGAAGGCGACGACGCAGTTGGGCAGAGCCTCGGTGGCGAGCAGGGTTTTGATGCGCACGCTCTTGGTGCGCAGTTCAAAGTATGCCTGCGGGTGGTCGGCAAAGAAGGGGAGGAAGTCGCCTGTAAAGTGGGTAATGCCCTCCAACGCGAGGCTATCGCAGTCGTAGCCAGAAAAGAAATAGGGCGCATCGGGTGCGTCCGCCTCGATGTGCGCGGCAAGGTCCTGCTGGAAATCCTCGTAGTTGACAAAAAGGACCAAGTGCGCCGAACGGTACAGGCCTTGCAGGAAGCAGTAGCGGCAGTCGTAGGGGCAGTTGAGCAGGTGCGAAAAATAGTAGTTGCGCTCGCCGCCGATGCCATAGCCGTCGGGGGCGGGGAGGACGCGCCGCCCGGCCTTGTGGGCGAGGATGAGCGCGGGGCGGCGCTTTTGCAGGCGGAAGTTCTGCGCCGTGCGGTTGAAGACCTCGCCGTAGCGGGCGCAGGGAACTAGCTGAGCGCGGGGGAAGCGGTCTAGCAGGGCGCGGGTGCGCGGGTGGTCGAGGATGGACTCTTCAGCGTAGATGAAATCGAACATGAGGCGGAGAGCACAAGGCTAATCTAAATGATTTCCAAGGTCAGGCGATTTCAAACATCGTTCTGCATTGGCCCCTTACTTCAGACCATGCCCGATATTCGGTTGCGCTAGGCCATCCGCTGCCAAATCAGAACTGGTACAGCAGGCTGAGGCCCGCGCCCCAGAAGTGGGTGTCGTCCGTCGCGATGGTGTATAGGATCGGCTCGCCGCGCCCCACCGTAGAGTCGTGGCTGCGCAGCTGATCCCACTCGGTTTTTTCGCTCGCGAACTCGCCGGAAGCCACCCAGCGCAATTTGAAGTCCAAAGCGGCGTGGTCGCCGATCTGATAGGCCGCGCCGGCGAGCAGTTGATAGCCCATGCGGCGGTCGGTCAATCGCGCTTGGCCGATTGTGGTTGAACCGGCGATTTTCGCGTTCAAATCCGGGTCTGCAAACGTCCCAATCCGGCTGGGGTCGTCATTGCGTTTCCAATTGGTAAAATAGTAGAGCGACGTGGTCGCCACTCCGGCTCCAGCCCCGGCGTACGACACCAGCGCCGGCCCCAAGGCAAAGTCGTAGTACGCGTTGGCGAACAGGTTGTGCGATAGCAAATTATCGACCCCGGCGACCGCCAATTCGATTTCCTGATCTTGCTTGTCGAGGGTTATTTCGTCGAAGATGCCGATGTCGGAGCGCTCGTCATAGGTCGTGCTGCGGTGGAAGTATTCTCCCTCGATTCTGAAGGCCCCCCAGCGATAGCCAAGGGCGAGGCCCGACCCGATTCCGGAGCCGCCGCCAAATGAATTTTCCCATGCCGTTGGGGGCGGCGCAGAGTCGCATTCATCGGTCACTTCCAGGCCATCTGGATTGATGATCCGGTCGCACTTGGTGCTCCAGTCGTTGTCCGTGCCCGTCACGTCCATTGCCGGAGCAACGGCGATCCCCAAGCCCATCTGAATGTACGGCCCGTCTTGGCCTAGGGCTTGGCCGCAGAAACCCAGCAGGGCGACTATCGACAGCAAAAATTTGTGAGGCATCACAGTTTCCTTTCTGGAGATAGGTATAGGAGGCTAGCATGTATGAGGTGAAACGCAAACGAGCCGCATTATTCGTTGGCCAGCACTATTTTGTGCGCCAGCACGAGGCGGCTACGTCATATTGATGCTACCACACGGAGACTTGAGGAAAAGCGATCTCCATAAGTAATCCTTCGGAGGTGGTATGCCGATCGCGATGATGTCCACAAATCCACCACTTTTACCGGGTTCTTTGGTTGAAAATTTTACTTGCTAGAGCCTCTGCGAGGGGAGGTGGAACTGAATTGGCAACCTGCCGATGCTGGTCTAAGTTTTTCACGGTGCCCGTCCTACTGCGTATAGGTCCTTTTAGGATATACGAATCGGGATAGCCGTGAATTCTCATATATTCCCGTGGAGTGAGATACCTATCTTCGACGGGATGATAGAAAATCTCTCCACACCGCAACGTATTGGCGGGCCTATCTCTATGCAGTCTTAAGTACTTTGTGGTATCTTTTGATTTTAGATCTCTAAGTAATTTTTTTCCTAAGTGAGGCTGAGCAGCCAAATATGATCCCTCGGGAACTTGTGCGATACGTTCTCTGTCTCTAGCTGGAGTTACATCGACGTGGCTATCCTCGCGATCGTAGAATTTCGCGTTCTCTTGCCGCACGTAGTGTGTTGCAGCAGTGTCCGTCTATTTCTATCTGAGCGAGAATGTCGAATCCCGCATCTTGTACGCCTATATCCATTCCTCCGGCCCCAGAGAAAAGACTTAGTGCGTTATATTTTGGGGGACTATTCATTTTGAATTCACTCCTCTATCCTCAATAGGTCAAGGTGAACTCCACGTCGGCCAGCAGCCGTTGAAGATAACGTAACACTTCATCGCGGCTTTGCAAAACCAGCAAGTCGTCGTTGACAATGGGGGTCGTCGGCGCGAGTACCTGCCAGCGCACGAGCAGGCCGCGCAATTGGTGCTGTTGCGTGGCGGTGAATTGCCAGCGGGCGGTTAGCGCGGCGAACCCGGGCGGATCGGCGTATAGCGCGTGGAGCTGCTGGCTGAGCGATTGCAGGTGTTCGCCAACGTGGGTGACCGCATCGAGCTGAGCTTCTATTAACGCTTCCACTTTTTTCGCATTGAGTGTTTGATAAGGAGATTGCGGGTTGTCGGAGACGACCTTGAGGCAGTGGACTCGCTCGCTGGTGGCAAAGCGCTGGGCGGCTGCGCAAAAGCCGCTGGCCTCCATGTCGCACGCGGCGTCGCCAGCCGCCGGCTGTACGCGATCTACAGTGTGTAGCCGGGTGGTGCGGCAGGGTGGGGGCGCGGTGAAGGTGGGGTAAAAGGGCTTGGCGCTGGCCGCATCCACGACCTTGTGCGCCAGCAGGGCCGTGCCCACCGCTTGGCGGCCGTGTCCGGCGATGCCGATGTTGAGCCAAGCGGCCGGCGCATCGCCGATCAGTGCGCGCAGGTACGCGGTGGCGGCGGCCGCGGCCACTTTGCCGACGCCGGAGACGATCAGGCGCGTCTGCTCGCCCGCGCAGATGCGATAGGGATGGCCGCCCACGCCTCGGAGGCGGTAGGAGGCTATCAGCGGGCGGGCTTCGGCCGCTAAGGCGACGATTAAGCACAACATTGCGGGTAATATACCGGCTGGCCGCCCCTCGGCAACTCGGATTGACCCTGCTTGAGCAGGGGCCTAAGTTCTGGAAGACAAACGAGAAAGGGCGCGTATGGACAACGAATTTTTCAAGGGACACGGCCTCGGCAATGACTACATTGCCGTCGATCCGGCCGCGCTCAGCTTCGAGCTGACGCCAGACCATATCCGCGCGATTTGCGACCGCCATTGGGGCGTGGGCAGCGACGGCATTCTCGCGCTGGCGTCGTCGCCAAAGGCCGACTTTGGCCTGCGGATCTACAACCCCGACGGCAGCGAGGCGGAAAAGTCGGGCAATGGCCTGCGGATATTCGCCCGCTATCTGCACGCCACCGGCCAAGTGCAAAAGCAGCGGTTCACGGTCGATACGGAGGGCGGTCTAGTACGCGTTGCGTTGCACCTCGACGAGCATGGCGACGCCAGCGCGGCCACGGTGGAGATGGGGCGAGCGACGTTTGCGCCAGCGGCCCTGCCCTGCACCCTAGAGGCCGAAGAGCTGGTCGCGCAGCCGATCGGCGCCGGCGAGCAGACCTTGACCTTTACCGGCGTCAGCGTCGGCAACCCCCACTGCATCGTCTTTCGCGAAAAGGGTGCGCAATGGACCGAAGATGAGTTGCGCTCTTTGGGGCCGGAATTGGAAAATCACCCGCTCTTTCCCCGGCGCACCAACGTGCAGCTCGCCGTGCCCTTAGGACCCCATGCGATCTACATTCTGATCTGGGAGCGCGGGGCCGGCCAAACGCAGGCGTCGGGGTCGTCGGCGTGTGCGGCCGCCAGTGCGGCCGTGCGGCTGGGCTTGGTCAAAAGTCCGGTTGCGGTTGTGGCCCCGGGCGGGACCTTGCACATCGACGTGAGCGCAGGCTACGACCTAACGATGAAGGGGCCGGTCGCCGAAGTGGCGCACGGCGTGCTCAGCCCGTCGTTTGTGCGCTCTTTGGGCGAGTAGAGCCGCCATGCCTCGGCCGTTGCGTACGACCTATCCCCCCGGCCCCCTTTCCTGCGGAACGCCTCCAGCTCCTTCCTTCCCCGCAATCGGGCTCAGCCGTCCATGAGCCTTCTGCTCCGGGCGGTAGGTTGCCTCGCGCTCGTGGCCTCGGCCGCCTTTGGCCAGGGCTTTGGCCGCAACAAGGTGCAATACGCGGAGTTTGCGTGGCGGAAAATGGAGACCGCGCACTTTGACGTGTACTTCTTTGCCGAAGAGGCCGAGTTGGCCGCGTATGCCGCACAGATGGCCGAGCGCCAGTTCGTCGATTTAGAAAAGAAGTTCGCCCACACCGTGCAGCGGCGAGTGCCGCTAGTCGTCTATTCCTCGCACATCTACTTTGAACAGACGAATATCATCCCCAATCTCCTGCCCGAGGGGGTAGCGGGTTTCACCGAATACCTCAAGGGGCGGGTCGCGCTGCCGCTGAGCGGCTCCCTGCCCGAATTCGAGCGGGTGCTGCACCACGAGTTAGTCCACGTCTTCACATTTGACCGAATTGCGCGGGTGCTGGCGCGGCACGGGGTGTTGGATTTTCGCCCGGCACCCCTGTGGTTTTCCGAAGGGCTGGCCGAGTACTGGTCGAGCGAGCGCACCAGCTTTGGCGACATGGTGGTGCGCGACGCACTCTTTGCGCGGCGGCTGGTGCCCATCGCCGAAATGTACCGCATCTACGGCACCTATCAGCTATACAAGGAAGGCGAGTCGATCTGCCACTTTATGGCGGCGCGGCACGGAGCCGACGTATTCGAACAGCTCTTTGCCAATTGGTGGCGCGGCGAGACCTTTGGCGAAATTTTTGCCATCACGACCGGCGAGAGCTTGGACAAGTTCGACCAGGCTTGGCAATACCACCTGCACAAGCGCCACCTGCCGGCGATTGCCGACCGCGATCCCCCGTCCGAATTGGCCACCGCCCGCACGAGCCGCGGCTTTAACATCAAGCCCGAAGTCGTCCCCGGCGATAGCAGCGCGTTCTACCACTTCCGCAATGATCAAGGCTATACGCAGATCGTCCGTACGCGCCGCAATGGTAGTGCGTCCGAGGTCGTGGTCGAAGGCGAACGCCTGCCGCTCTTTGAGTCCCTGCACCCGCTGTCGACGCGGCTGGCCGCCTCCCCGGACGGCAAGTGGCTGGCGTTTGCAGCCAAGAGCCGGGGCCGCGATCATCTGTACATCTGGGACGTGGAGCAAAAGCGCGTGGTGGGGGATTTGTCGTTTGCCGAAATCGTCGCGATTGCGTCGCCGTCGTTTGCGCCCGACGGGCAGCGGCTGGCCTTTGCCGGCAGCGACGAAGGGGGCTGGACCGACATTTATGTGGTCGATGTAACGGGCGATAGCCTCCGCGCCTTGCGCCGCGACATCTATCACGACCGCGACCCAGACTGGTCGCCCGATGGTCGGCACATCGTCTTCAGTTCCGACCGCTGGCCCGGGGGGCGGCGCGGCTTCTACAACCTGTTCCTGTGCGATTTGGCGACCGAGCAGATCTCGGCCCTCAGCCGCGGCGAGCACAACGACGGGCAGCCGCGCTGGTCGCCCGATGGCGAGCGCATCGTCTTTAGCTCCGACCGCGCTGGCGCGTACAACATCTATGCCCTGCAGCTAGCGGGCGAGCGCACTGCGACCCGGCGATTGACCCGCGTGTTGACGGGCGCGTTTGATCCGGTGCTGCTAGCCGATGGCCAGCATTTGCTCTTTTCCGGGTATGAGAGCGGGGGCTTCCAGATCTACGAACTCGCCGTGGATTGGGCCGACAGCGCAGAGGTCAGCTATCAGCGCGTGGAGGAAGCAGCGGCCGAGCCGTGGTCCTTGGCGGGCCTGCGCGGCCAGAGCGAAGTCGCCAGCCGGCCCTATGAGCGCAAGATGAGTCTCGACATAGCCCAAGGCCAGATCTCGCAGGACCCGGAATTTGGCACCTCGGGCGGCATCCAAGTGGCCCTGAGCGACGTGCTGGGCAACGACCAGTACCACTTCGTGCTTTCGCACATTGCCGCCAGCCAGGCCGGTTTCTTCGACGGCCTGAACGTGGCCTTGACGCGCCTCCACCTCGGCCAGCGGCTCAACGTGTATTGGGGCGCGTTTCGGCTCAACGACCGCTTTTCGAGCCGCTTTGGCCGGTTTGTGCGCGAAGAGCGTTTGGGTGCCCACATTGGGTTGAGCTATCCCTTTTCCCAGCACGACCGCATCGACACCCGGCTCTCGCTGCGCCACGCCGAAATCGACCGGCAATTCGAGGGGCGGAAGCTGTCGGGCTGGCTGGCCAACAACTACGTCAGCTATACCCACGACAGCAGCCTGTGGATTCCGACTGGGCCGCTGGAAGGCCGGCGCTACAGCTTTGGGCTGGCGCAGACGATTGACTTTAAGACCTCGCGGCGGTTCAATATCGCGCTCTTTGGCGACTACCGGCACTACTTTCGCCTCTCCCAGCGCAGCGCGTTGGCCGTGCGTCTGATGGGCCGGCGCTCCAGCGGCCCAGTGCCCGAGTTCTTCTCCTTGGGGGGCAGTTGGACGCTGCGGGGCTATCGCTGGCGCTCGCTGTGGGGCAGCAAGATGGTGCTGTACAACCAAGAATTGCGCTTCCCCTTGGTCGATCGGTTCTTGCTCCGCTTTCCGTTTGGGGCGATGGAGTTTAGCGCCTTCCGGGGTGCGCTCTTTTTCGACGCGGGCAATGCGTGGAACGACGCCTTCGACCAATGGCGTGCGGCGTTTGGCGCGGGGGTGCGCTTGGCCTTGGGGGGAGTTTTTGTCTTTCGCTTGGATGCGGCGCGGCGCACGGATTTCAAGTCCATAGATAATGACACGCGCTGGGACTTTTTCTTTGGCTGGGATTATTAGATGCGCTACGCCTTGCTCGGATTGTGCCTCTTGACGGCCTGTGGCGAAAAGGTGCTCTACCTCGGCGAACTGGGGCGCGGCGCAGTGGGGATTGAGCCGCCGCTGCAACTTCTATGGACGCACAAAATGGACGGCTCGCCGCTGGGCGGCGCGCTCTTTGCCGGTGACCTGATCCTGCAACTGACCACCGCGCCGACCCTCTATGCGTTGGACCGGAGCAACGGTGCCCTGTTGGGCAAGCATGGATACGACAGGATGGCGTGTGCCCCCGGGCAGTTGGCCGGGGCACTGTACGCGCTGGGGGTGCTGGGCCGCAAGCCTAGCTTGCGGGTCTTGGACCGGCGGACTGCGACCGAGCGTTGGCGGCATGAGGGCGCGTTTTGTCAGGTGCCGGTCGTGCGCGGCGATACCCTGATCGCGGTGGATGAGGAGGGCGCGGTGCAGGCACTGCGCCTCGCCGACGGGCATTTGCTGTGGCGCACCGAATTGGGTGGGCGGGCGCGGACCGGGCTAGCCCTGAGCGGCGACCTCGCGCTGGCCGGTACTGCGGCCGGAGACTTGGTGGCCCTGAGCGCGGCAACCGGCAAAGAGCGCTGGCGCACGAGCTTGGGGGAAGCCGTGCGCTCGCGGCCCGTGCCTGCGGGCGAGCACGTGGTTGCGGCTACGGCCTCCGGCCGGATACTAGCTGCGCACCGCGACTCCGGCCGGGTGGTGTGGGAGCAAGCCTTGGGTGCGCTGCCGACTGCGGAGCTCGCGCTGGCGGCCGGCGCGTTGGTGGTCGGTTGCGCCGATCGCCACTTCTATGGGCTAGACGCGGCCAGCGGAGCAGTGCGGTGGACGTTTGCCACCGGGGGCGTGGTGCGCAGCAGCCCGGCCGCCACGGCCCACACCGCGTATGGCGCTTCCAGCGACGGCCATCTCTACGCCTTAGATTTGCAAGGCGGGCATTTGTTGTGGAAGTACCGATTGGACAGCCCGGTCACGGCACCGGTGGCGTTGGGCGCGGAGGTCGTCGCCGTCGCCACCGAGAAGCGGATTCTCTATGTGTTTGGCCGCCGCTGAGTTGCGGCGGCTTGTTGCGCTATTTGGGTAACACCCGTTAAAAATTAGAAAAATCAAGTTTCCTACAAGAGGTGATCATGCCCGCGCCCTATCCTCGCGTTCCCTACGGCGAGACCAACTTCAAGACCATTCGCCTCGAGCGGGCGCTTTGGGTGGACAAGACGCGGTTCCTGCACCGGTTGGAGGCCGAGCGCTACGTCGTGCTGATTCGCCCTCGGCGCTTTGGCAAGACCAGTTGGGTGTCGGTGCTCGACCACTACTATGACCGCGCCAAGGCCGCCAGTTTCGACGCTGTGTTCGCCGGCACCGACATCGGCCGGTGCCCCACGGCGGACCACAGCCGCTACGTGGTTTTGCGTCTCAACTTCTCGGCGTTCAAGAATGCTTTGGCGACGTTGGAGGAATACTTCGAGGAGTACTGTCAGCTCCAGCTACGCGCCGCGCTGGAGCGCAACCCGGACCTGTTCCCCGAGGCGGCACTGCGGCGCATCCGGGCACCCAAGTCCATCAACGGCCAACTCAACGAGTTGTTCATTCACGCCGCCGATCACGACGTTCCGCTCTACGTGCTGGTGGACGAGTACGACAACTTCGCCAACACGGTGTTGGCGCATCACGGCGAGGCGGCGTACCAGTCCCTCACGCACGGCGGGGGCTTCTATCGCAGCTTCTTCGCCACGCTCAAGGCCGGGACAGAGGGGAACGGTGGCATTGAGCGGCTATTCCTCACCGGCGTGTCACCGGTGACCCTCGACGATGTCACCAGCGGCTTCAACATCGGCAGCAACCTCAGCTTGGAGCCGGAGTTCAACGAGATGGTCGGCTTCACCGAGGACGAGGTGCGGGGGCTGTTGGAGACCTGCCGGGAGCACGGCGTGTTTGACCAAGACGTGGACGCGGCTTTGGGGGTGATGGGGGAGTGGTACAACGGCTACCGGTTCGCTCGGGAGGCCACGGGCGACCTCTACAACACGGACATGGTGCTCTATTACATAAAGAAGTCCATTTCGCTGGGGCACATGCCGGATCAGCTAATCGATCACAACGTCCGCATCGACTACGGCAAGCTGCGCCATTTGCTGGTGGCTGGCCAAGAAACGGCCGCTCGTGAACGAGCCGCCTCGGCGGCCCTCCCAAGCAGCCAACGCGCCGCGCCGCAAGCGGTGCGCCCAAACGGCAACTTCGACCTGCTGCGCGACGTCATCGGCGAGGGACAGGCACTGGCCATGATCGAACCAAGCTTCCCCCTAGAGCGGCTGACCGTGCGGGACAACTTCCTTTCCCTGCTGTACTACTTCGGCCTGCTCAGCATCCGCGGCGTTTCTGAGGGCCTGCCCCGCCTCGGCGTTCCCAACCAAACCGTCTGGCGGCTGATGTACGGCTACCTGAACGACGCCTACCGAGACTTGGGCGTGTTCTCCGTTGGAAAGTACGAGTTCTCCCGCTTGGCGCACGAAATGGCCTACCGGGGGGCTTGGCGTCCGGCCTTCGAGTTCCTGCGCGACGCCCTTGTCGAGCAAACCGGCATCCGCGACTACATCGACGGCGAGAAGGTGGTGCAGACCTTTCTCGCCACCTACTTTGGCTTGCCGGACTACTTCCAGCCTCGTTCCGAACCCGAACTGAACTTGGGCTACGCCGACCTGTACTTGGCCCCGAACTTGGCTCAGCACCCCGGCATGGCCTACGCCTACGTGATCGAACTGAAGTATATCAAGCGCAGCGAGTCCCTGAGCGAGTCCCTGATGGCCGACACCACGCGGGCGGCCCAGGAGCAACTGCGGCACTATCTGGCGGACCAAGCCCTGCGCCGTCGGCATCCGTCGGTGCAGCACGTCGGCGTGGCCGTGGTGTTCCACGGTTGGGAGATGGTGGCCTGCGAGGCGGCCGAGGGCGACCTTGGGAATTCCCGCGATAACCCCCTGCCGCTCGCCGCCAGCAACTCGGCGGCAATACGCTAAAAGTCCGTTTGAAAGGGAGCTTGTCGTGAACAAGACAATCGCTGGGGGCTTGCTGCTAGTGTTGGCCGCGGGCTTACCAACGTGGGCCGAGCCGTTGGAGCTGCCGCGGCGGCTGCCCCAATTGGAAGCGGCCTTAGCGGCACAATGGGCCGAGCTGCCAATGCTTAGGCCGCAGTCAATGCCAACCGTGTCTGCGGCCCCGAGCAAAGAGAAGCACTCGCGCAAGAAGCTCTACTTGAGCGCGGCCTTGGCCGCGGGGGCCGGCGCGGTCGCCTACTGGAGCAAGGAGCGGGCCGACGCCGCGTACGACCGCTATTTGCGCTCGGCCAGCACCGTGCGCCAGCAGCGAGAATTGGACGCGGCCCAGCGCTTTGACCGCATAGCCGGCGCGGCATTTGTCGGCATGGAAGTAGGCATAGTGCTCAGTTCGTACCTGCTCTTTTTTGGTTCCAAGTCGTGAGAAGCTGTCTCTGGATAGGATGCTGCCTCGGCGCACTGGTCTTGGCTTGCAGCGACCGCCCGCGGCGCAATCCCCTCGACCCGCAAGCCGAGGACCTGCCGAGCGAATCGTTCAGCGCTTTGACGGCCTTGGCGCTCGACGGCCAAGTCGAGTTGCGGTGGCATTTCTCCCATTTTTTTGACGTCGAAGGCTACCGGCTCTACCGCCGTCAGCGCGAAGGCGAATGGGCGCCGATCACCTCGGTGCTAGCACCGGATGCGACCGCGTACGCGGACGCCGGGGTGCAAAACGGGAGGCACTACGAGTACCAGCTCAGCTTGCTCGTCGCCGGGGAAGAGGAACGCCCTAGCGGCAGGCCCGTGCCCGCTACGCCCGGCCCGGAAGTCGCTTGGGTGGCCGACCGCCACAGCGGGCTGGTGTGGAAAATCAGCGCGGATGCGCGCAGCGCGCATTTTGCACAGGGGCGCTTTTTCGACTTGGCGACGATTGCGCTCGACGTGGCCGATGGTTCGTGCTGGGTCAGCGATCGGGGATTTGCCGGGCTGTACCGGATTGCGGGAGACGGCGCGTTGGCCGCGCTGGCCGCGGCCGTGGAGATGCCCGGTGCTCTGGCCATTGACGCCGAAGCGCGGATTGGCTGGCTGGTCGACGCCGGGCGGCAGCGGGTCTTTTTCTTTTCTTTAGACGCGGCCGATGCGCTCCCCCTCGTCCCGGTCGATGCCACCTTTGTCCAGCCCGTGGCCTTGGCCGCGCAGGCCGGGGGCTGCTGGATCGCCGACCAAGCCCAAGGCCGGGTGCTGTTTTACCAGACCGACGGCACCCGCGCCGCTGAATTCCATGCACTCGCCACCCCGGAGGCACTGGCGGCGGGCGCAGAGAGAACCGCGTGGCTGTTGGGCGATGCGGGCCGCAGCTTGACGCGGTTGGACCGCACGGGTGCCGTCCTCAGGGTGGACCTGCCTTTTGCCGCGGCCGTGGGACTGGCCGTGGATGGCGCGAGCGGCGATTGCTGGGCGCTGGGGGAACGGGACTTGGCGGTGTTTGCGGCCGACGGAACTTTGGAGCAGCACTGGTCCGACGTGCCCGGAGGCAGCGCCCTGTCCTTTGACGCGGTGCAGCAGCGGGCGTGGATTGCGACCGGCGACGCGCTGTTGAAGTTCGCGGCCGAGGGCCAACCTCTTGCGCGGCTCGACGGCTTTTCGTCCATCGTCCGCATTGCCGTGGATCCGGGCCGCTGAGCTTGCATGGGATTTGCTCCTTAGCGACCTTCCTTAGGTGCAACTCCAACCTCACGAGAACCAATTATGAACGAGCAAGCCCCCATTCACAGCATGACCGGCTTTGGCCGCGCCGCGGCCGAGCAGCAGGGTTGGCGGCTCGCCGTAGAGCTGCGGTCGGTCAACAGCCGCTACCTCGACGTACAGGTGCGCTGCCCGGCCGAGCTCCAGCCCTTTGAGCTGGCCATTCGCGAGCGGATTCAGGCGCGGGTCGGCCGCGGCAAAATAAGCGCGCATCTCGCTTGGGCCGAGGATAGCCAGCCAGAGGCCCTGCCCCAGCTAGACGAGGAGGTCGCCAAGCACTATCTGGCCCAACTGCGGCGGTTGGCTGAATTGGCCCACCTCGAAGCTGCGGAGAGCCGGGCAGGGCTGCCGCGGCGGAAGGCGTTTTTTGCCCGCGTTAAAAGGCTAGAGCAGCTCGACGTGGGGATCGAGCGAGTGCTGCTGGCGAAGCTGCCCAACCTCTTTCGCGTCCAAGCTACAGAGCTAAATGCCGCGCTCGTGCAAGAGGTACTGTGGGCGGGGCTGGACGACGCGCTGGCCGAGTTGGTGGCCATGCGCACGGCCGAAGGATGCGCCCTCGCCGCGGACTTGCGCGGCCGCGTCGAGGCGGTGGGAACGCATCTGGAGCGCGTGGCCGAGCGCACACAGGCGATTCGCGGGCAGGTTGCCGAGCGGCTGCGGGAAAAGGTCGCCGCCCTGCTCACGCCCGGGGCGGTTGCCGAAGATCGCCTCGCCACGGAAATTGCCCTGATCGCCGAGCGCAGCGACATCGTCGAGGAGATTGTCCGCTTCCGCAGCCACAATGCCCAGTTCCTCGACACCTTGGCGCGCGGCGGCGAAGTGGGGAAGCGCTTGAACTTTCTCTTGCAAGAAATGAACCGCGAAGCCAATACCATCAGCGCCAAGGCCGCAGACGCCGAGATCGCCCATTGGGTGGTCGAGATCAAAGAGGAAATCGAGCGGCTGCGCGAACAGGTGCAAAACTTGGCGTGAGAGCCTCCGCGACACCGGTGCAAATCATCACCATCAGCGGCCTGCCCGGCAGCGGCACCAGCACCGTCTGCGGCTTGCTCTGTGCGCGGCTGGGCTGGGCTTATGTCAACGCCGGGGCCGTCTTTCGGAAGCTAGCCCAAGAGGCGGGCTTGAGCTTGGCCGAGTTTGGCCAGCGGGCCGAAGCCAATGGCTGTATCGACCGCCAGCTCGACGTGCGCATGGTGGCGCAAGCGCGGGGGCGTGCGCCGGTCGTGGTCGAAGGGAGGCTCACCGGCTGGATGGCGCACCGCCACCGGCTTCCGGCCGACAAGGTTTGGCTGGCGGCTGCGCCCGACGTGCGGGCCGGGCGGGTGGCACAACGGGAGGGGGAGACGACGGCAGAGGTGCTGGTGGGAATGCGCCGGCGCGAGGCGTCCGAGGTCCTGCGCTTCCGGGCACATCACGGCATCAACCTTGGCGATCTGTCGATTTACGATGCGGTTATTGCGACGGACGACATGGGGGCTGAGGCGGTCGTCAAGCGGATAGTGGCTTGGCGGCGGCCTGATTGACATTTGGCTTTACCCTTTTACTCCTCTAACTAAAGAACTGACGTTACGCAGTCGCTCTCTATCAAGACTGTTGACCCAAGATATTGGGGTGAAATTGAGAATTTTCTGGAAAACTGCGTAACGTCAGCAAAGAATTCACCGGGGCCGGCGCGGCCGGCCGCGCACTGCCATGAGCTTACAACAGCGCCATATCCTGCTCGGGATCACCGGCGGCATTGCCGCGTACAAGACGCCGGAGATCGTGCGGCTGCTGACGGCTGGCGGGGCCGAAGTGCGGGTAGTGCTGACCCGTGCGGCTGGCGAGTTTGTCGCGCCCAAGACGTTGGAGGTGCTTTCTCGCCATTTGGTGTACAGCGACTTGTTCAGCCGCGACGCGGAATTTCCCGTTCTGCACGTAGGGTTAGCCGAGTGGGCCGACTTGATTTTGGTGGCCCCGACCACGGCGCACTGCTTGGGGCGCGTAGCCGGCGGCTTGGCCGACGACTTGCTCACCGCGGTGTTGTTGTGCGCGGACGTGCCCGTCCTGCTGGCCCCGTCAATGGAGGAGAACATGTTTGCCAATCCCGCGGTGCAAGCCAATGTGCAGACCTTGGCGCAGCGGGGGTTCCACCTGCTCAACCCGGGGGTAGGGCCTTTGGCCTCGGGTGCGGTTGGCCGCGGGCGGATGCCCGAGCCGGCCGAGTTGGTCGCGGCCGTGGCGGCGCATTGCAGCGGCGACTTGGATGGGCTGAAGCTGCTAATAACGGCCGGGCCCACGGTCGAGGACCTCGATCCGGTGCGCTTTATTTCTAATCGCTCGTCCGGCAAGATGGGCTATGCGCTAGCCGAGCGAGCCGCTGCCCGCGGGGGGCGCGTGTGGCTGGTCTCCGGGCCGACTTCACTGCCCGCGCCTGCTGGCGTAGAGCGGCAGTTGGTGCGCTCAGCGCTCGACATGCAGTGCGCCGTGGAATCCTTGTTCGAGCAAGTAGATGGGGCGATTTTGGCGGCGGCCCCGGCCGACTACCGCGCCAAGGAGGTGGCCGCGCAAAAAATCAAGCGCGGCGCAGCGTCTTGCTCTATTGAGTTGGTCGAAAACCCGGACATTGCCGCCGGGCTGGGTCGGCGCAAGGGCCAGCGGTTGCTGGTCGTCTTTGCGATGGAGACGGAAAAGGGGCCGGAGCGGGCGCGGGAGAAGCTAGTGCGCAAAGGGGGCGACTTAATCGCGCTCAACATGCTCAACGACGAGGGAGCTGGTTTTGCCGGCGACACCAACCGCGTTACCCTGATCGACATCGCCGGCCGCGAGGAAGCCCTGCCCCTGTTGAGCAAATCCGCGGTCGCCGACCGCATCCTCGACTGGGTGCGAGCGCGGCGCAGTTGAGGCGGTTTTGCAGTGAGGGAACGCTTGTGATATGAGAGTGTACCTCGATAACTGTTGCTTCAACCGCCCGTTTGACGACCAGCGGCAGATACGCGTGCGATTAGAAGCAGAAGCCATGTTGTACATTGAGGATTGCATTCGCAAGGGTATGTTTGAACTCGTCTGGTCCTACATGCTGGACTTTGAGAATGCAGCCAACCCTTTTGACGAGCGACGCACGACGATTAGCGGTTGGCGGCAATATGCGGCGATAGATGTCAAGGAGACCCCGCCGATCCTCCAACAGGCCAACAAACTGGCTGATGCAGGACTGAAAGCAAAGGATGCCTTGCATATTGCCTGTGCCATTGTCCGTATTTCGTGACGACGGACGACGACCTCCTCAAGCGTCAGCAAGATATACAGGATACTGCGATTATCGATCCAACCGCGTTTGTCCGGGAGAATAACTTATGAGCACCGATACCGAGGTTCGCGTCCGCGGCTTTAGTGCCTTAGTAGAGGCCCTGGGGCCTGTGGAAGCCGAGCGCTTTATTGCCTTACTGTTGCGCGAACCGTTCGACTATACTCAGTGGCAGCGATCGTTGTGGGCCGAGCAGGGAGTACATGAACTTAGCCAAGCGGCCATGACCCTGCGGTGTGCCTCGCCGAATGAAGGCATGGAGCCGGAAAGCTAAAGATACCCGTGCGGGCTAGCACTTCGTGGGCAAAGCCGGTCAACTACTGACCAAGATCATCGAGGCTATGGGCCTATCCCGCGGCAAGGTTTATATCTGCAACATACTCAAGTGCCGCCCGCCGAATAACCGCGACCCTTGCCCTGTTGAGCAAATCCGCGGTCGCCGATCGCATCCTCGACTGGGTGCGAGCGCGGCGGGCACCGGGCGGTTGACAGGGTTGCGGAAGGCGGATATGTACCTACTGAAAGCAGGCGAGATTCAGGCAACCCATTCCCGACCATGGAGGACCATGTGAGCACCCCCATTGACCAGTTATCGCTTTTTGCCGATGAGACCCCGCCCACGCGAGAAGACACTGTCAAAAGCTGGGGAACGTTTAAGGACAGCCTCCGAGCTCCTGTTCACCGGTGGTTTACGTACCCTGCTGGCTTTTCATACAAGGCTGTAGCGCATTCATTTGAGCGGTTTGGAATTGCCAAGGGAATGATCGTTTACGATCCTTTCATGGGTTCGGGGACGACAAATGTAACGGCCAAGGCAATGGGCATTGATTCCGTCGGAACCGAAGCGCATCCTTTCGTGTACGAAATAGCAAAGGCAAAAATGGAATGGGAGGTTGATAAAAAGGCGATTAGAGCATTTATCGATCACTTAAATGAAAACTTTGAATCCCGATATAGTGCTTTAACTGGAAATACTAATTTTGCGATATCTAATCACTTTCCAGAATTAGTATTAAAGTGCTACAAAAAAGAAACATTGAGTAAACTTCTTACCTTGAAAAAAATATATAATGACTACGAATTTCCCCCAAGGGAAAGCATGTTTATTTTTGTCGTATTGACGTCCTTGCTTAGAGAAGTTTCCAGCGCAGCCACAGGATGGCCTTATATCGCGCCAAAAAAGGAAAAAATCACCTCTGAAGATAAAGATGCTCTGCTAGAATTTAACGCACTTGCAATGTCTATGCTAGGCGATCTTACAGCTATTAAAAGATGGGCTGATGAAGAGTACCTAAAATCAAAACATCGCTTAATTTTTGGTAGCTCTACGGACGTATCGGCGCATCTCTCTAACGAGAGCGTGGACCACGTTTTCACTTCTCCTCCGTACTTGAACAATTTTGACTACTCTGATAGGACGCGACTGGAACTCTACTTTTGGGGATTTGCAAAAAACTGGAAGGATATTACGGATAAAGTGCGATCTAAGTTAATGACATCCGCCACAACTCAAATAGCGAGGAGTGATCCCAAGTATTCACTAGACGAAGAGATCAAAGAAAATAGTCCCGCAATAGCGCGATTCATACAAGAAGCTGCAAATAAACTGAGCGAATTGCGAAAAATCAAAGGCGGAAAGAAAAGCTATGACCTCATGATAATTGGATATTTTAATGACATTTACAAGGTGGTAAAGGAAGTATATAGGGTACTGAAACCCGGTTCTAGTGCCTTGTTTGTGTTGGGCGATTCTGCGCCTTATGGCGTTCACATTCCAACGGATAGGCTAATCGGAGAAATAGGTTGCTTGATTGGCTTTAAGTCCTATTCGTTAGAGGTGCTGCGCAAAAGAGGCGACAAGTGGAAGGCAAATCCTCAGAGGCATGGAGTATTTTTACAAGAATCCATTGTCATATTAGAAAAGGGGTGAAAGATGAATTATACGGTTGTTGCATCCGTTGCTAATCCTGGAAGTGCATTAGGAGAAGCCATCGGTTCTTCTATGGAAAACGCACTAAAAAAATTGCTGAATGATTTGGAAATTCCGCCGAAATTTGACGATTAAACAGAGGATGTCTCCATGCAAGAGCGAAGCGAAGACGCCCTAGCCGAGGCCCGGCGCTATCTGTCCGACTTAGTGGCTTTTGAAGGGACCCAATTCACTGCACCGGAGTCGGTTGTCGCGACCGGCGCGGCCGAACCAGTGGCCGGTGCTTTAGAGGCCTTTCGCCGCCAGATCTGCGAATGCACCCGCTGTCGGCTGGGTGCGACGCGGCAACAGTTCGTGTTTGGCAGCGGCGATCCCGCGGCCGGCATTATGTTCATCGGCGAGGCCCCAGGGGCCGAGGAAGACCGCGCCGGCCAGCCCTTTGTAGGCAAAGCCGGTCAACTGCTGACCAAGATCATCGAGGCCATGGGCCTGTCCCGCGACGAGGTCTATATATGCAACATACTCAAGTGCCGCCCGCCGAATAACCGCGACCCCCTGCCCGACGAAATCGAGCAATGCGAGCCATATCTCAAGCGCCAGATCGAAATCGTCCAGCCCCGCGTCATCTGCACCTTGGGCCGCTTTGCCGCGCAGACCCTGCTCCGCAGCCGCGAGCCCATGGGCCGCTTGCGCGGCCAGTCGCACCACTACGAGGGCATCCCCTTGGTGGCCACGTACCACCCGGCCGCCCTCTTGCGCAACCCCCAGTGGAAGCGCCCGACTTGGGAGGACGTCAAGCGGGTGCGGAAGCTCTACGACGGAGTCGAACTCTAAGTTTTTGGAGCCACACCATGACCCAGAATCCAATGGAGGCGCAGGCTCTCGGGCGGATGCCGCCACAGGCCGTAGAGGTTGAGCAGGCCGTGCTCGGGGCGATGATGCTAGAGCAGCGGGCCATTGTCCGCGCCGTTGAAATCCTCGACGAAAGCTGTTTCTACCACGCCCCGCACAGCCGGATATTTGCAGCCATGATCGACCTTTTTGAGCGGGGCACGGCCGTTGATCAGCTAACCTTGACCGAGGAGCTCAAGCGCCGCGGCCAGCTTGGCGATGTCGGCGGAGTCGTCTATCTGGCCAAGCTAGGGTCTGAAGTGGCCACGACGGCCAATATCGACTTTCACGCGCAGATCGTTTTGGAGAAGGCACTGAGCCGCAAGTTGATCGAGACCGCCAGCGAGGTCATCGAGCGGGCCTACGCGGCCGACGAGGACGTCCAGACCTTGATCGACAAGGCCGAGCAGCAGCTTTTCAGCCTGAGCGAAAACCAACTCGGCGACGGCTTTGAGCCCCTGACCAAGGTGATGGGCGAAGCGTTCGAGCACATTGAGCGCATCCACGCGAAGACGGGCACGGTCTTGGGGGTGGATACGGGGTTTCCCGCGCTCAACGAGCTGACGTCGGGCTTTCAGAAGGGCGATCTGGTCATCCTCGCGGCGCGGCCCAGCGTCGGCAAGACGGCCCTCGCGCTGACGCTGGGCCGCAACGCGGCCGTGGAGGCCGGGGTCGGGGTGGCGATTTTCAGCTTGGAAATGTCTAAGATGCAACTGGCCCAGCGCCTGCTCAGCGCGGAGACCAAGGTCGATTTGCACAAGCTGCGCACCGGCCGGCTGCGCGAGGAAGACTGGATACACCTAACGCGCAATATCGACCGCTTGGCCCAAGCGCCGATCTACATCGACGACACGCCCGGCATCTCGGTGCTCGAAGCGCGGGCCAAGGCGCGGCGGCTACAGCGCGAGTACGGGATCGGCATGGTGGTCATCGACTATCTCCAGCTCATGAGCGGGCACATTCGGGCGCAGAGCCGCGAGCAGGAGATTTCGCATATCTCGCGCGGTCTCAAGGCCATGGCCAAAGAATTAGACGTGCCGGTCTTGGCCTTGTCGCAGTTGTCGCGCGCCGTAGAAAGCCGCACGGACCGCCGGCCACAGCTATCGGACCTGCGGGAGTCGGGCAGCTTGGAGCAGGACGCCGATGTGGTGATGTTCATCTATCGCCCGGAGATGTACGGGCTCAAGTCCCCGGATGGCGAAAGCCTCGAAGGCATTGCCCAGATCATCATCGGCAAGCAGCGCAACGGCCCGGTTGACTCCGTGGATTTGATGTGGCACAAGGAAAGTGCTGCGTACGAGGCGATGGCACCCGAGTGGCGGACGGAGCCGGAAGAGTATTAGTCGGGTCCATGTTCATCGACGAAATGACCATCACGGTGGAGTCGGGCGGCGGCGGCAGTGGCTGCTGTTCGTTTCGGCGCGAGAAGTACGTGCCGCGAGGCGGGCCGGACGGGGGCGACGGAGGCGACGGGGGGAACGTGATCTTCCGCGTCGATGCCCAGCTCAACACGCTGCACGACTTCCGCTACCAACGCCACATCCGCGCCGGTCGCGGTGCCCACGGCGAGGGCAAGCGCAGGACGGGCCAGCGCGGCCAGCACGCGGTCATCTGCGTGCCGCCGGGCACCATCCTGCGCGACGAAAAGGGCTCGCTGATCCGCGACATGGTCGAGGACGGGCAGGAGCTGGTGCTGCTGGCGGGTGGGCGCGGGGGCCGGGGCAATGCTCGCTTTACCACGTCCCGCGTACAGGCTCCGCGGCGCACCGACCCCGGGCAAGAGGGCGGGCAAATGGTGGTGCGGCTCGAGCTGAAGTTGCTGGCGGATGTGGGGCTGGTGGGCTTCCCCAACGCGGGCAAATCCACGCTGCTGGCGCGGCTTTCCGCGGCTCGTCCCAAAATTGCCGACTATCCCTTTACGACCTTGGAGCCGAACTTGGGGATCGTGCAGTGGGCCGAGGGCGAGAGTTTTGTGTTAGCCGACTTGCCCGGGCTGATCGAGGGGGCCCATGCGGGCAAGGGCTTGGGCACGCGGTTTTTGCGCCACATCGAGCGCACGCGCATCCTGCTGTTTGCCATTGATTGCACCAGCCCGGATCCGCGCGGCGAATTGGAGGCCCTCCGCCGCGAGCTGGAATTTTTCGACGACGGAATGCGCCACAAGCCCGCTGGCATCGCCCGGACCAAGGCCGACTTGCTGGGGCCGGACGCGGCGTTCAAAGACCCATTCGCCGACCTGCGCACGCCGCGCTTTTTGATTTCGGCTGTCAGCGGTCGCGGGGTGCCCGAGATGCTGCGCGGGGTGGGGCAGGCGGTGAAGAAGTTGCGCGCTGCGGAGCAAGACGCTCCATGAGGGACTTCGCGGAACCGCTGCCCCAAGCGGCTCTGAATATTGAAGGGCGGAAGCGCTCCAATATTTTCGCGTGGCGGGGACAGTTTTCTCCCCAGCTCGTGGAATCTCTGCTCGTCGAGTACTGTCCTCCAGATTCGCTCGTCGTCGATCCATTTGCCGGAAGTGGGACCGTTCTCCACGAAGCGGCTCGCAGGTCTCTTCCGGCCTTCGGATTTGAGATAAACCCATCCGCGTGGTGTTTCAGCAAGCTCTACGAACTTACGGCCGTGTCTCAAGAAACGCGGCGAGAAGCGACCTTGGAGCTCCAAGACCAGATAAATCGGGAATTTCCGCTCGCCTTCTTCTCCGAGGATCGCGAATTGGGGGAAGAAGAGGTCAAAGAAAAGGTGATTCGCATGGGTGAATCGCTCACTGCGCGGGCCAAAATCATATGCAATGCACTGGTCGTTTTGTTGGACATCTACAAGAACCGAATCTCCAGCGATTTCGTGCAGAGTCGGTTCGGCTCCTTGGTGTCGCTGATACGGAGATTGCCGCTTGCGGACCGCCCGATCAAGGCGGATCTGCAGGACGCGAGGGCGCTCCCCCTTTCCAATGGGTTGGTCGATTTCGCGATCACGTCGCCACCGTACATCAACGTTTTCAACTATCACCAAAACTACAGGCGCTCAGTCGAGTTGCTCGGATGGGATCTGCTGCGCGTAGCACGGTCTGAAATCGGCTCTAATCGCGCCAATCGCGCCAATCGCTTTTGCACGGTGGTGCAGTACTGCATCGACATGGGTGGTGCGTTGCAGGAATTGGCCCGCATCCTCCGACCCGGTGGCCGTGCCATACTGATCCTTGGGCATCAATCCAAGGTGCTGGGGACGCCCTTTTTTAACGCGGATATTGTCGCACGGCTCGCCTGCGAATCGGGGATGTTCGGCCTTGCCCTCCGCCAGCAGCGCGTCTTCAAAAATCGCTATGGCGAGCCGATCCGAGAGGACGTGCTGAGCCTGCGGAAAGAGGAGCACGGGAATGCCGTCATGCCTGTCACTCTGGGGAGGAATATGGCTCGCGATTTCCTGCGCTCGGCTTTGCAGAGAGCCCCGGAGAAGAACAAGGCTCTGCTGATTGATGCTATTGATCGCATCGACCAGATCGACGGAACGCCGATCTTTGACAGCTCATGCTACACCCACTACCAGACTAGGGCTGGCGTTGCGATGGTAAAGGAAGGCAAGCAAGCAGATGAACAGTGAGACAGTGGCTTTACCGACACCGCATCGAGATAAGCTCAAAGCTCTCCTTGAGAACAGACGGCTTCCCAGTGATGATCGGGGTCAAGTAGAAGAAGCGCTTCGTCGCTATTGCGACTGGATCGGTGAGATCGAGACGGTGGAGAGAGGGCAAAGAGATGTGGTTCAACGACTGGTGGAAGCGACGAATCGGTACAGAAACTTTATCGACTTAGAGCTTATTTTTGACAGCCGGAAGGACTTCCTCTACCGACAGAAAGGACAGTTGAAACTCGACAATACGATCATCGAGGAGTTCCTGCCGCATTTGTTCTATCGGGGACTGAGCTTGAGGGATGACATTTTCGAGCTAGGCCCGCGCCAAACGTTTGCCGGTTTGAGCTTTGCGTCGTCGCTGGCGGAGCCGGGATCTGCAGGTTATCCACAGCTCAGGACCAAGAATCAAGATTTCGTCCTTGGAAAGCGTCTGTACATGATGCTGTCTTTTGACGAAAACTTTCTCGACGCTGAGCGCGTAGAGTCGCATCTGGGATACGTTTGCGCGGAATGCAAGATCAATCTCGATAAAACGATGTTTCAAGAGGCTGTGGCCACGAGCAGGGACCTGAAGACCGCTGTCCCTTCTTCCCTCTATTTCATCGTATGCGAATTTCTGGACATGACGCCGGTTTCTCTCACAACGACGCATATCGACGAGGTCCTAATCGTCAGAAAGGCGAAGCGGATGCCGGCAAACCTTCGTCAGGAGTACCGGACGGCAGACGAGAGACAAGCCCGCAGAGACGAGTACGTCCGCTTCCTAAAATCGTCGGAGTACTGTGTGGACGTATTTCAGCGCATGATCGACAAAGTTCAACATGTCCTAGATACGGCGGCCCCGCAGACACACGACGTGCTGAATCGAGGGCATTTTTGATCGCACGGGGTGGCCGTCCGTCATCTAAAGCCGAGGAAGCGCCGCGCGGTCTTGCCCATGATGAGTTGGCGCTGAGCGCTGCTCAGGTTGGGCAGCAGGTGGTCGAGGACCTCGACGCACTCGCCGTAGCCGGGGTCGGCTACAATCCAGGGAAAATCCGAAGCCCACAGCAGGCGTTCAGCACCAAAGGCGGCCAGCAGGCTGCGGTGCCAAGCGGCCAAGTCGAGATAGGGATAGGTCGCCTTGGTCATGGCGTATTGACCCGACAGGTGGACGCAGACGTTGGGCGAATCGGGCGCGGGATCGAGGCACCCGGTCGGCGGCGGCATCTCTACGTCGATCTGCGGGCGGCCCTTGGCATCCCAAGTAAACCGGTCCTCGCGTGGGCAGACCATGAGGTGATTGATCGCAACGCGCACTTGGGGAAAGGCGGTGAGGAACTGGGGCAGCAGCGGCGCGGCAGCGGCGCGCAGGTAGAGCCAAAGCACGTAGTCTTTGCGGGCGGCGTGTTCCCATATAGGACGGGAAAAGTCGCCGAGCGAGCGGAGTCGGAAGCCGATGATCGAGCCGTTTTCAGCGAGGCGATCCATGTGATCGGCGGGTGCGGGTGCGTCGGGCGGGATCAAGCCGATGCCCAAGAAGCGGTCGGGATAGGTGTGCAGGCAGTGTTGTAAATAGGCGTGGTGCGCGAGGCTGGTGCCGCCGGTTTGCACGAGCACGGCCTTGTCGATGGCGTGGGCGGCCATGTGCGCCAAGAGGTCCTCAACGGGTGCTTGGCGCTCGGCGGGCATACTCGGGGTGATTTCGCGCGGGAACTCGGCGCTGGGGCGGGCGAAGACGTGCAGATGGGAGTCGATACGCATAGTTTTAGCGGGTTGGAATGAGAGTTATTCTAAGCGACGTGAACCTGCGTCTTGGCGACCATCTTATCGGCCAACCCGTGCAGCATCCGCCGTTCTATCACTTGGCGCGTCTGGTCATCATAATAGAAGCACCCTTGTTCGTACTCCGCCCGTTTAATGATAAACTTCGATCGGCGGTTGGACGGGAAAGTGCGTGACCCGCTCGTGGCGCGGCAGCCCCCATTGCATTTCAGACGCCACATGAGACCTATGCAAGGAAACAGGTGTGCAACCCGCGATCATAATGTCTAGAAACAATAAGGAGCCGCAGACCATGACCACCCCTCACGAACTGAATCCCGACCCGCTGCAAGTCGTCGCCGAGCTATCCAAGCGCTTAGACAGCATCAAGCACCGCCTTGACCGAATCGAGACCCACCAGCGCGAGGATATCGCCTCCCTCCGGCAGGCGATGGCCCGCTGGATGCGCTGGATTATTGGTATCGGCATCACCGGCTTTCTAGCGATAACCGGCTTGCTGGTGCCCCGCTGCACGAAGGATACGAAAAAAGAAAACGACGATACAAATTTATTTTAATGAATAATTTGAACAATCTCGTAGAGCAACTTTTTTCTTGACAGCCTCTTGGCAGGGGTTTATTATGAACCATGAACCGTTCAAATTTTTCATCCACTTCTCAAGCTAAGGAGATGCAGTAATGAAGAAGTTGACCCTTTTGGCTGCTAGCGCGGCCTTTTGCTTTACTACGCTGGCCAGTGCTCAGCCACCGGTGCGCTACTTCGACTTGCCCAAGTTCACCCAAGCACCCACGCTCGACGGTGACCGCGCAACGGTTGCTGACGAGTGGGCCGGTGCGCTAGAATTTCCCTGCTCGCCAGACCAGATCCAACTTGATGGTCAAGAGTATGGCTGGCGCAGCATTGAGCAGGGGTACAGCGAGGTAAGCGCGAACCAGCTCAGCGAAAACGGCGAGACCGAGGTTGCAGGCGAGGGGCGTACCAACGCCGATTTCGAGTCGGTGATTTTGCAGGCGTGGGACGACGATGCCTTGTATTACCTCACCGAGGTCAGCGATAATGTCCGCGACACCGAAGGCGGTGGTGAGGCCCGGCTTGGTGGGAGCGCGACAGCATGTCCCTGTATCTCGACTTGAACAATGAGGATTGCGCGTGCGGCGACCCGGCCCCGACTAGCTACGTCAACCTGAATGTGGTCAACTTCATGGCTCTGCCTTTTGGCTCGCACGAGCTGTCTGTCTGCTTAATCACCACCGTAGATAATGCGCGCGTGGATGTCCACGATCCCGACGCGCTTGAGGGGTTTGAATACGGCTTCCGCGACGCCGGCGACGAGTTTGGCGAAGATGGCGATGCGGACTACGTGATTGAAGGCAAGCTGCCGTGGGATACCTTCCTGCGCAACGGTAACCTCTTTGAAGCCCCCACGACTGGCTCTGAGATGGGCTTTGCTTGGCTGCCTATCGATTCCGATGGCGAAGATGGTTATGGCGGTCAGATTCAGTGCGTGGCTTGGGCTGGCGGCAACATGTCCGAGTTCGCCAACTATGTCTTTGTGGATACGCCGGCTGGCCCGCAAGGAGGTACAGCGGTCGAGGAAGATTCTTGGGGCCGAGTAAAGGAGACCTTCATCCAGTAGTCAATGGCCTCTGGATAAGTTTATAAAAGACGGGAAGTGGGCTTGACGCCTGCTTCCCGTTTTTTTTTCTTGACCCGCGAGATTTGGCAGATATATGTTTGCGCCCGTTGATTTTCAGTTAATCAATACCAAGACCAAGTGACCCGCGAGGGGTTTTCATGCTGTGTTTTCTAAAATGCCGCGTTGTCAAGTGCTGGGTGGTCTTATCCGCGCTGGTTTGCGCTGGCTTGTCCGCGCCGGCCGAGGCGCAGCGCCACCCCGAATCCGGCGGCCCGCTGCCCTATTACGACCCTACTCCCGGCACACCGCAAGATCCCCCGTGGAAAAAGCGCCCCCCCTTCCTGCGCGGTCCCCAAGACCGCTATGACCGAGGGCTGGGGAGGACTTTTTTCAACGCCGCAGTCAGCGTCCCCTATCTCAACTACGCCGATGAAAAGTACATTGCGTACTACCGCGAAACGGTTGCTTGGGCCACCCCATCGGGCCGCTCGCCAAGGACCCGCAACGTGGGTTGGGACCGGATGGGCAACTACATGGGCGGGGGCTATCAGCGGGTCCTGACGATAGAAGAGTCGCGCAGTGGCAACGACTTTAGTGGGTATAGCTATATCGACCACAAGTATCGGTCGTTCCGGATCGGCCACTATACGCACAAGGATTTGCACTGGACTGCCACGTTGGGCAACTTGACCACAAGATCGGATGTGCGCACCATTTTCACGCCGCTCACGCTGGCCAACAGCAAGCTGAACGCGCTGCGCATGGACATCAACTACAAGGAGCGCGACCGGGCAACTCTGCTCTACTCGCGCGGCGGCGACCACTCCGGGGCCCAGCTATTCTCCAAATGGGCGTTTGGCCAAGAAGGCGACGACGCTTGGGACAACTCACCGGTGCTGCTCTTTGGCGGCCACTATCAGCGCGAAGTAGGGAGCTTCGCCAGCGTTGGCGGGACGCTAATCAACCAGATCATGGCTTCGCCGGCCCTGTCGCGCTCCAGCGCTTGGCGCGGCGATTTGCCCTATGAGATGCTCGGCCCCAAGACCATCCGCGTCTTCGTGGCCGACGACTCGCCCGACGACGCACAGGCCAATGCTATTGTCTATGGCGTGGATATTGTCATAGAGGGTGCGCGCAGCACAGAGCCGGTGCGCCTGACCAGCCTCGACGACGACCCGGACTACGACCCAATCCTAGAAGCTGGGCCTCCCGAAGGCGGCACTGTCCGCTCCGGCGGCGAGCGCGAGGCCGAGGGCAAGGTGCCGGTGGTGTACACCTTTGTTATCCCACCGGACGTGACCGTGCGCTCGGTGCGCTTTGTCGCCGATGTGGCCGGCGATTACCGGGTCGGCGTCAGCCAGACCCACGACTTCTTCAATATCAGCCGCCGGGGCGACGCGACGATTACTGAGGCGGCTTGGCCAGCTCCTATCGCCAGCGCCGGTGAGCGGGCCATCCGGCGTCCGTTCAAATGGTACACAGACGAGGATGAGGAACTCTACTACACCATCATCCGCGCCGATGGCAGCGACGGCAGTGGTGCCAACCGGCGGATGGTCTCCTTTGACTACGGCATTCCCACCGGGCAGAGTTTGGCCTCAATCAACTATCAGGTCGATTTGGTAGGGCTGGAAGTCAGCGGCGAGATGGCGCACAATCTGCAAAACTTCATGTTCCCAGTCGGCAATAACGAGGGCGAGCGCAGCAGCGAGCGCGCCTTGGCGTGGTGGGTCAAGGGCGTCAAGGATCTGGCCGGTGGTCTAGCGCTGGGCGGCGAGATATACCGCATAGAGCCTGACTACGGCGGCGGCTACGATAGCTACCGCGGCGGCATGGCCTTCCACTACGATGGCCAGCCTGCTCCCGGCGAGAGAATCTCTACGGTCACTGAGGAGTTCCCCCTCCACGAGGACAACGACGATCACGACCGCTTCCCCGACAGCCACACCGAAGATACCGCCACTGCCGAGCCGCGTTTGCTTTATCCAGGCAATCCCAGTGCTCAAGTGTACCCCGGTCTCGACGAGAACGTCGATAACATCCCGGACATGGATCGCAACGAGAACTTCATTGTCGATTGGGAAGAGGCGTTTCTAACCTACGATTCAGAGCCGCCCGAATTTGTCTATGGCATTGACTTCAACAACAACAACGTACCCGACTTCCGCGAAAACGACGATAAGCCGGACTACCCTTACCCACGCGACCAAAAGGGCCAGCACATCTTCCTCCGCTACGACCGCTTGGGGCGCTTGGGCAAGTTCATCACCCTAGGCCGCTACGACAACAGCCAGATCGCCGGCCCGGGTAAGTCCGAGTCGCTGTACTTCCGCTACGCATACTCAGTGGAAAAGCGCGGCGTTGGCGCACTGAACATCAACTACGACGCCAAGCAGGTCAAAGACGACATCCCAGACCACACCTACGTGTACCAAGTGCCCATTGACGATATAGAGGTCATCAACTGGTTTAACGAGCCGGACGGCCCGCCCGAGCAGGCGGGCTTCTGGCGGCCGGCGACGCCGGACGAGCTGTTGATGCGCGACAGCTTTGTGCATCTCCTCTTTTTCGACAGCACCTATCAGGGGTTCCGCGGCTTCAACATTGAAAACGGCTTTCTGTGGCAGCGCAACAGCCAAGCCGAACTTGAGCTCGCAGACGGCAGCGGGCTGTTGCAGCCCCAAGACGTGCGCTCGCGTTTTTCCATTGTCAACAAGATCGACTATACCCATAGCTGGGGTGCTTTCAGCGTCACGCCTAAGTTAAAGCATCGGACGATCGTTGAGCAGGTCGATAGCGAAGACGCGCCGCGGAAATCGTACAGCGACTTCATCCCCATCGTAATGGGGCAGTACAAGCTCACGCCCAAGACCAGCTTTCAGCTAGGCGTACAGGGGCTGCCCTTGCTGCCGTTTAAGCACTGGGATCGCGCCTTTGAGGACGGGACGTACAGCCAGACCGATTATCTGGCCATGCTGCGCATCACCGCAGACTACTTTGGCATCCGCGACAATTCGATCTTCTTCGGCTACCAGCGCACGCGGCGGGACTTTAGCCATGCCGGGCGGCCCGACAGCAAGCAAGGCATCCTCTTCGTGGAACTGATATCCCCCTTCTAAGGGTGCGAATGCAGATGAGACCACTTGCAAAACACACTCACGTCCTCTTGTGCTTGGCGTTGGCCGCCGGGGGGTGCGCTACCCTCAGATCCCTCGAATCGCAGGCGCAGCAGGAGTACTTTATCGAGCTAGAGCCGGTCCTGGCCGCTGAAGATACCTATTACATTGATCCGATCGACAGCTCGGTCGTGTGGAGCGAGCAAGGGGTGCAAGTCAAGGTCAAGTTCTACGACGATGCCATGCTCGACGCCGAATACGACACCCGCTTCACGCCCTATACGCTCACGGGAGTCGAAATCCCCGGTTTAGACTATACGCCGCCCCTGTGGACCGTTTTTGAAGTGACAGTGATCAACCGCACCCGGGAGCGGGTGGAGTTAGATCCCACGCAGACCATTCTGCGCTTGGACGACGGCCGCCGACTGCTCTGCCGCCAAGGGGCGGGAAGTTGGTACGACAAGGACGAGTTCTTCGACTATTCCTATTTGAAGTGGGGAGGACAAGAAGGCAATGTGAAATACCATGCCAGCTTGGACCGCAACCCGATCTGGGAGAAGAGCGAGTACCACCGGGAAAAGCCCGTGCGCAAAGGCTCGAGATACGTCGGCAAGTTGACCTTTCCACCGCTGCCGGCAGAGACTAGGGCGTTCACCCTCGAAGTAAACGACTTCATTCTGGCCTTTGATCGCTTTCAAGTAGGATACGGCAATCCGGTGGAATTTACCGACTTGAAATTCCGCTTCAATGTCGATCACGGAGTGCGTTGGGTGGAGACTAAGTAAATGAAAAAGATGGTGACATATCTCGGGATGACGCTGCTTGTCGGCTCAACGGGTTGTGCCTTGAAATACGAGGCCCTCAAGGACACTAGCGTGCCCAACCCGCCGTCGATGCCGGTCAAAATATACGTCAAGGAATTCCCGGTCGAGAGCAAGGCCAACGTGGTCGATCCGCGGACCGCCAATTCGGCCGGTAGTCAGGGAACCCAGTACATTACTAACGCCCTCGCCAGCGAGGGAAATCGCTTGGTGCAGATTACTCGGCCTTCGCGCATCGAGGATTTGTCTGGGGCTTTGTTGCGCGAACTGCGCAAGGACAAGGTGCGGATCTTCACGCAGACGGATCGGGTTGAGGTGCTAGACGAAGACAGCGTCCGACAAGTGAGCAATCCCTTTGCGCTGGTGTCAGCGGACTCAGAAGAGGCCGACTTGGAAATTAGCGGCACGGCTGTGATTACCAGTCAGCGGGTGCGCAAAGTATTCTCCCCGCAGACGCAAAGGGTGCAGGTTGAGGTCGCAGTCAGGGATCTCAAAACCGGCAAAGTGAGCAAGAAAAGCCCGGTCGATGCCGGCGTTGTCATGACCTTCAACTCGCGGGAGTTGGAGGAAGCCCTCGCCATTGCCGTGGTGACCAGCCTGACGCAGAAACTGCTGTTCTGAAGTGCTGAGGCTGGGCGCACTCTTGCTCTTGCTCGAATTCAGTCCGTGCCGTGCTGAATTAAAGACTTGGGTAGTGGACGCGGTCGATACATTTGCCTTGGGAACGACCCAAGGCGTACAGGTGCATCCCGATAGCCTCGTCATTTTGGCGCAATTAGACGAGGATGTAAACGTGGCCTTGGGACGACCAGTGATAGACGATTTTGACAAGCCTGTGCCCCTGACTGACGGCGCGATTGACCTCGTGCGCAGCGAGTGGATCTCGGGCACCAATCACGTGTTCGACAAGCAGTTTACCGTCGATCTCGGCTTGGACCGGGCGATCAAGCGGGTGCGAGTGCTGGCCGGCGAGACGGCCCTGAACCAGCCCGAGTATTTCATGCGTGGGTACAGGCTCGAAACAGCCACCCAAGCGGCACCGCAAGTCTGGCATCTGTTGGCGGAACAGCCGGACAATTTCGTCCTCAATGTAGATACGAGCGCAGATTCTACTTGGGCCGCGACCAACGAGCGCGGCGCGGCGATCCCGCGCGAAGGTCGCTTCGTGCGGCTGACCCTGATCCGCCAAGACCGCAGCAACTGGGTCGCCATCGGGGAAATCGAGGTGTTCGGCGCGGGCTACGTTAGCGAAGGCTTCATAGAGGATAGCTTCGTCCCGCCGACTCCGGTCAACGTAGGGCAGATTCGTTGGCAAGCAGAGCGCCCGGAGCGCACGGGCATTGAGTTGCAGGTGCGCGGACCCACCGCGGAGCCTTGGCAAAGCCTTGCAGCGCACACGGACGAAGAATTTTTCTACAGCGGAGACGAGCCGGTCGCGCAGTTGGCATACCGGGCCCGCCTGACGAATTCGGCTCCCTTTGTCAGCCCGGCGCTCGAGCGCGTCGCCATGGACTACGATCCAGTCTTGGTCGCCCAGCAACTCGTGGCAGAGGTGGTCGCATCCGATTCGCTGCGCAAGGGCGAGGAAGCGACCCTGATTTACCGAGTGGAGATCGCGGCTGGCGTCGATGATTACGGGGTCGATCTCTTGCGCGTACAAGGCCCCTTGCTCCGCGTAACCGCCGTGCGCGTCAATGGTCGAGAACTCGCGCCTACCGAGGGCTACACTTGGGGCCCGACGCCGGATCGGGAGGGGATGGTAGTAGAGCTTGCCCCCGGCGAGCAAATCAACGCGCTGGCGACCGTCGAAATTGAAGGGTCGGCGCTCTTTGTGCGCGACAAGACCACTATGCATTTTGCGGCTGGCAACAAGGCCCAAGGCGACCGAGATGGGTACGTGAACTGGCAGCAGGGGCGAGAAATGTCGGGTGCCACTTGGACGGTACTGGCGGCGGGGACGCCGTTGCAGCTTTTGGGCGAAGTGCAGGTGCAGCCGCGCCCGTTCTCTCCGTTTGCGGACGAATATGCGCGCTTTGCCTTTGTCGTCGGCAATATCGAGGCGGGCCGGGAAGTCGTGCTAAAAATTTACAACCTGACCGGTCGGCCGATTCGCCAGTTGGCGCAGACCGGAAGTGCCCGCACCTATCAGTTCGAGTGGGACGGCCGCGATGGGAGCGGTCGCGTTGTCGAGCCGGGGCTCTATCTATACGAGGTTGGGATAGAAGCAAGCGGCAAGGCGCACCGAGGTACTTTTGTGGTGGCGTACTAGCGTCCTATTGCTGGCCCTCGTCCCCCCGGTCGGCGCTGCTTTTGAATTTGCGGGACAGGGGGCCCAGAGCACGGCACTGGGCCGAGCTTTCGCCGCCCGCATTCAGACAGCTGAGGCCGTTTGGTACAATCCGGCTGGCAATGCCCAGCAGCAGAAGTGGCAGGCTGGCACGACCCACGCGTTGCTCTATCCCGGGTTGGACCAAAGCCCAGCCCTAAACGGCTTGTCAGTGGCCGGCCCCTTGCGGGGCGGCGGCTTCCAACTGGGCCTTTCGTTTTTAGGGGCCGATGGCTGGCGCGAAGAAGTGATTGCCTTGGGCTACGGGCGGCCGTTGCACGAGCGATTCGCCTTGGGCGGCGGCTGGCGCACCAGCGCTTGGCAAGCGGGCGATCTGTCGCACCGGGCTTGGCATTTCGATGTAGGGGCGACTTGGGAAGTGGGTTTCATACACCCGCGGGCGTACCTGCGATTGGCGTTGGTCGCCAAAGGCTTAAACGGGGCCAATATCGCAGCGGGCGGCCAAGCTACAGGCAAAGAAAAGCCAGCCGTGGTTGCGGCGGCCTTGCTCAACGTGGCGGGCCGGGAGGTCCTACTCGACATTGAGCGCCGCGAGGGGCGAACCGAGTTCAGAATGGGGTACGAGACGCGGACGGTGAGCCTCAACGGCGCTCGGTTCCGCATGGGAGGAGCTGCGGTTGGGTCGGGTTTTGACGATAGAGAGCTCAACGTGGGGCTGGGCCACAACTATAAGCAATGGCATTTCGATTATGCGTATTCCTACCCGCTGCACCTGTCCGGCTATGGAGGTGTGCATCGGTTCAGCGTTGGTTATCGCCAGCGCTGAGTTGGAATGCGACTGAAGACCGGATCTCTACACTGAATGAGGATAGCTGCCATGAGTAGTAATGCGAGAAAAAGCCTGGTGAGGAGCGCGCTACTAGCGTTTGTTGGGTTGGGAATGCTGGGTGCCGAAGCCGCAGCGCAGACCTTTCTGCGCAACCGGGATTTCCTCAACCTCGGCCATCCCGAACCGTATTTGAACTACGGGCGCAAGGAGTACGATCCCTATCCTTCGGTGATCAACGCACGCAATCGCTACGACCGCTTAGGCAATTACCTGTCGCGCGGATTCAATGTCTTCACTTGGGAATTTTCCCGCCCCGGGGAAAGTAATATCAACACCCGTACGGCCCAGTACTTGGGATGGTTCGCCAACCTGGTGATGCTCAACGACTCGTACAAGGGTTGGAACTACCGCGTGACCTTGGGCGAGGACATCCGCGCCAAGTTTTCAGATCTGACCTTTAGCGACCCGCGCTTCTTTGGCATCCTGCTCGACGGCGCTTCCTCGGACAACAGGTTCACCCTGATGCTGAGCCAAGGCGGCGACCTGTTAAACGCCGCCAAGTTTTCGACCTTCAAAGCGACTCGGGAGACCTCACCGGTGTTGATCTTTGGCGGCCACTGGGAGACCAAGCTGGGCAATGTGCTGCGCATGGGTGCCACGTACTTCAACCAGCACATGGCCAATACGGCCGACGAGAACGGCTCCTTTCTCAAGGGCGATACCCCGTATAGCATGCTGCCGCCCTCTTTTATCGAAGTCATTGTCGAAGACGATTCGCCCGACGATATAGGCCGGGCGGCCACCGTCTATGACGTGGATGTGGTGATCATCGGCGAGTCGCAGGGGCAGCGGGTGCGCCTGACCAGCATTGAAGGCGATCCCGAGTACGACTCGAGCCTAAAGATGATCGATCCGGTTGGCGGGGCCGAGGGCGGGCTGACCATAGCCGGCGGCGACCAAGTGATCTTCCGCTTCCAAATGCCGCAATTCAACCTCCCGGATGCCGCGGAGTACTCGGCCGATCCCGACGACTTTGTTCCGGGGCTGACGATGAGATCCGTGCGCTTCTTGGCCGATGTCGAGGGCGACTATCGCATTTTAGTGCGCCAACAGCACTTGTTCTTCGACCAGCGAGCCCACCAGAGAAACGTGGACAAAGTGGCCGAAGGGGACGACAGATACGTTCCGGGCGGCAGGAGCTACGTCAATCCTTTTACCGGCCTGAAAGGCGACGACGCAACCAAACCGCTCGAAGAGGTGCTGGCAGAAAATCCAGAAGCCTTTAATCAGTGGCCGGTGGTGCCGGAGCCGGGCACTACTCAGGCGTCGCCGTTTTTGCAGTACAAATGGGATCTGCTCGATCCGACCCGGGTAGGTTATACGGTCTTGCGCTCCGACGGCAGCGACTCGGGCCGCAAGGTAGTCGAGTTCGACTACGGCATCCCCACCGGTCAGGCCCTCTACGGGTTGGACTGGGACCTAAGCCTCAAAGGGCTAAAGGTAAAGGGCGAGCTGGTCGCCAATCCCCAGTACTTCCTCTTCCCGGTGGGCAGCAATGCCGGCAAGCGCTTTGACAAGCAGACCCTCGGCTATTTCCTCACGGCCCAAAAGGAAGTAGGCCCGCTCGAGATCGGGGGCGAAATTTTCAACCTAGATCCGGACTACAGCGGCAACTACGACAGCGACCGCGGCGGCGTGGCCTTCTTTAGCGACGATTGCTTCGTGTGTCCACAGATGCAGGAAATGTCCGTGATGACCGACAATGACGACAACGACCAGTGGCCAGACGAGATGCTCAACGAGCTGCCCAGTGCCGAGAAGTCGGATTCGGGCATTTTTCCCGGCTTGGACGAAAACAACGACCTCATCCCGGACAGTGACCAGAATTTCAACGGCATTCCCGACTGGACTGAGCCAATCCTCTTTTACGACGCCGATCCGCCGGATTTCATCTACGGCATCGACTTCAACAACAACGGCGTAGTCGATTACCGCGAAAACGACGCCCTGCCCGACTATCCCTACCCGCGGGACCGCCGGGGGGGCCACTTCGTGGCCACCAAGAAAGGCTTGGGGCGCTGGGGCAAATGGGCCTCTGTAGGCTACTACACCATAGAGGAGCCGGCCGGCGGCGGCGAGGCCAAGGCCCTGTACGCCCGCTATGAGCACAACTTCACCTCGCCCTATCTGGGGAAAATTCGCATCAACGAGGACATCAAGCAGGTCCAAGACAACATCCGCGACGACGTGTACGTCTGGGAAGACGTGGGTTTTGCCCAGCGGATACCCAGCCCCTTCCCGCACTTGAAAGGTCCGATGATTGAGGCGCGGGATCTCAATTCGCAGATTTTTCCGCCAGATGTCGATCCCCTGAACATGCGCAATAGCTTGGTCAATACCTTGTTCATCAGCTCGACCTTTAGGCAGTTTTCCAACCTCAACGTCATCAACAACGTCCAGTGGATTCGCAACAGCCAAGCCGAGGACGAGTTCGACGACGGCACCCAACAGGCAGCCGGCGTGCTCTCGACCGTTACGGTGGTCAACCGGCTCGACTACACGATTAACGCCGGCAACCTGAACATCCGCCCGATGTTCAAGCACCTGTTCTTGCGCAAGCATTCAAGCGTACTCGAAGATGCGGGGGACGAAGACAACGGCATCATTGATTCGTTCTCGATTTACGCCCCGATAGTCAGGACCCGCTTTGACCTGACGGCCAAGTCCAATCTGCAACTGGGCTTCCAAGGCTTCCCTTTCTGGCGACACACGAGTTTGGACCGCAAGGATGAGCACAACGACTTTAAGGAGTGGACGCTGGTGCTGATGATGAGCAACCGCTCGGATCACTACGGCTACAACCTCGCTTCCCAGTTCGGCTTTATCCGAACCAGCCGGGAGTACGACGATGCTACTCGCGCTTCGGATAGCTTCGACAACTCGCGCCTCTTCTTTGATATTGTGGCCGGGTTCTAAAGCTTAGGAGATCGACGCCATGATTCTGGTAAATCTGCTGCTAATTGCAGCGGTCGGCGCGGCCGCCAGCCTGAGTACGCGCTTCTTCTCGCCGGTGGAATTGCAAGACCGCTTTGAGGAGGGGCAGAAGCTCTATGCGCTAGGGGCCTACGACAAAGCCATTGAGCGCTATGAGGTCATTCTCTCCACCGAAAGCAACGCCATGATCAACGTGGAGGATGTAACCGTAGCGGTTGACGAGTTCATCCTGCCGGTGCGCGTGGGTGCCACCTACCAGCTAGGCAATACCTACAACAAGCTCGGTCTGGAAAAATTGCAGCGCTCGCAGTTTTTGCGCTCGGAGAAAAAGGAGGCCGCGGCCGACGCTCGCTACGACGAGGCCCTGCAAGACCTCAACAAGAGCCGCGATCACTTCCGCACCCTGGCCGCAGACGAGCGCGTCGATAACCGCACCCGGGTGATGGCGCAGTACCAGATGATCCAGACGAGTTACCAGCTCAAGGAGTACGAGCAGGTCATTGAGGAAGGGGACGAGCTGCTGCACAGCTTCCCCCACAGCCTCTATGAAGCGTCCGTTCACTACGACCGCGCGTGGTCCTATTTTGAATTGGAGCGCTACGCGGAGGCCATCGCCAGCTTCAAGCAGGTCTTGGTCTTGGCCCCCAGAGGCTCCAACGCCGACCGCTCGCTCTTCCAGATCGCCGAGAGCTACGACAAGCTAGGGCAGTACGAAGATGCGCTGGAGTACCTCGACCGCCTCGTCGCCCGCTACGACTTCGCGCAGATGACCGAGGAAGAAATCATCGAAATGACCACCCTCAAGCTCAAGGGTTTGGTCAAGGAGACCGCGCGCGAGCTAGTTGCCAAGGCCCACCTGAAAAAGGGCGATATCTACGCCCGCAACGGCGAGATCGAAAAGGCCCTCGCCGCCTATGCCGTGCTTCCGGCCGAATACGCGGCCGAGCCGGTCTTGGTGCAAAATAGCTATATCCGCACGGCCGAGTTGGTGCAGAAGGAGCAGGGCACGACAGCGGCCATTGCCGCGTACAAGGACGCCATCGAAAAGGTTGAGGACAAGCTCTTTCAGGCCCGCACCCAGCTAACGGTCGCCCTGATGCTTTTCGACCAGGACGAGTACCTCAAGTCGGCCCAGGAATACGAGATCTACCTCAACGCCTACGGCGACGTGGCCCAGCGCATTGGCTTCGACCGCTACAAGGTTCTCTTTCGCATCGCCCAGTGCCACCAAGAATACGGGCGGCAGATCCGCAGCGAGGACCCGGCTGGAGCGGACGCGGAAATCGCCGAGGCCCGCAAAAGCTACGACCAGCTCCTGAGCCAGCGCGCGGACAATTCCCTGATCCCGGACGTGCTTTTTAACGCCGGCTTTGCCAACCAGCTCCTAGAGAACGACCAAGCAGCTCAGCCCCTGTACCAGCGGTTAGTCGACGAGTATCCAGCGCATCCAGCGGCCCCCAACGGCCTTTTGCAGTTGGCCCGCATCGCCTATGCCGCATCCGAGCTCAAACGGGCCGAGGCGATTTATACGTCCTTCCTCGACCGCTTCCCGGATTCGGCACTGCGCAATACGACGCGGATGGAGCTGGGCCTCACCTACAAGCACCTCGAGGATACAGATAGCGCCATCGCCGCCTATGAGACGGTGGAAGCGGATTGGGACAAGTGGCCTACCGTGCAGGTCGAGTTGGCCGAGCTGTACATGGGCAAGCAAGAGTACGCCAAGGCGCGTCAGGCCCTGTCTCGCGCCTTGGGCCGAGCCGGCGACGACACCCTAAGAGGCCAGATGCACTACACCTTGGCCCGGGTGCATTTTGCAGAGGACAATTTCGCCAGTGCGATCCGCGCTTGGGGCGAGGCCATTGCCCTGAATCCGCCCGCGCACCTCCTGCAAAACTCGCTGCTGGCGCGCGGCGGTGCGTATTACGAGGTCGCCAAACAGCAAGACGCGGTCGGCGACACGGCCGAGGCCCGCACGAGCTATGAGGCATCGCTGGAGGATATGAAGGCCCTGCTCGAAGGCGATCCCGCGCCCCAGATCAAGGACAGCGCCTTCCGCACGCTGGGGGCGGGCATGATCCGCTTGGGGCGGCAAGAAGAGGCGGCGCGGTACTACCAAGAGCTCATTGCCGCGTCGGCCGACCTCCAAGAGCAGGCCACCTTTAGCATGCTGCTGACCGAGCTGTACTACGATCAGCAGGATTTCGTCCAAGCCGAAAAATTCGCCCGCCAGCTCCTCGACATGCAGTTTGAAGACGACAATCAAGCTGGTTACTACCGCAAAGAACGCGCCTATTCCATCATCGGCAACGCGCTGCTACAGCAGCAGCAGTACGAGGAAGCCGCTCGCGTCTTTGCCCGAGGTCTCAAGCGCTATCCGAATTCGGGCGAGAGCGGCAACTTGGCCTTCTCCAAGGGTTTTGCCGAAATCAGCTACGGCGACTACGCCACCGCTGCCGAGAGCTTCCGGGCCTTTGTCCGCAAATATCCGCGCAATGCCAACCGCATTCACGGCCAGTACTATCTGGCCCACAGCCTCCAGGCCCTGACCCAGTTTGAGGAGGCTGCGGCCGCTTTTGCCGCGCTCGTCGAGCGCCATCCCCAGTCCCAATACGAGGAAGAAGCGCTTTTTCTCATTGGCGAAAACTACTACAACGAGCAGGCCTTTGCCGAAGCCGCGACCGCCTACCAAGTGCTCTTGGCCAAATATGCCCAAGGCCAATACGGCGGGTCGGCCCAGTACGCGTTGGCTTGGTCCTTCGTCGAACAAGAACAGATGGAGCAAGCAGTAGGCGCGATGCAAAACCTAGTGGCCAATTACCCCGACAGCGAGTTCGCCCCCAAGGCGCAGTTTACCATTGGCGACTACTACTACAATATCCAGTCTTACGACGAGGCCATGGCCGCCTACAAGCAAGTAATCGAGCTATATCCCGGCTCTGAGGAGACGCCGAGGGCCATAGGTCTAGTGGAAGAGCTAAGCGAGATCCAAGCGAGCTTTAGCTACAACGAGGCCATGAAGCTGTTTGAGGCCAAGGACTACGACCGGGCCGTGCCGGCCCTACAGGGGATTATCCGCGATTATCCCGGCACCCATACCGAGTTGGCCGCGTACTGCAACTTGGGGCTGGTCTATGAAATCACGCGCCAATGGTCGCAGGCCGTGGAAAACTATCAGGTAGTGGAAGAAAAGGGTGGGGACAAGGCGGAAAACGCCGACGTGGTCAGTTTTGCCAAGCTGCACCGGGCGTGGATCGTCGAAAACCGGCTCTAGCGAGCTTTCAACGCAACGCAAAGTAGGACACAATACGGGAGGTTGTAATGGAGCAGAATTTTCTAGTCGACCAGTTTTTCAAGGGCGGGCCGATGATGTGGCCCATGTTGCTCTGCTTGCTGATCGCCCTAGCCATCATCATAGAACGACTGTGGCGTCTGCTGATGGTCCCGGGCGAACAGGAGGCCGAACAGTATCTCAACAAGGCCGAGGAAGTGCTCAAAAATCAAGGCGAAGGCGGGGCCGTCGAGCTATTCCGACAGGGCAGCGGCGTACTCAACTTCATCTTCGCCGCCTTGGTGAAGCGCTACGACACCTTAGTGCTGGAAAATCGCACGGACCTAGAGGACATGCGTCAGGAGTTGATCTTGGCCACGGAGGAGGCCGGCGAGATGTACTTAGGCCGCCTGCTCAACGCGCTCGGCACCATTGGCGTCCTCTCCCCGCTGATGGGGCTGTTGGGCACGATCATGGGTATGATTCACGCCTTTGACGCGATTGCCCGCGCCGGGGCCGGCGATCCAGCGGCCGTGGCCAGCGGCATTTCCGAGGCCCTGATTACGACGGCCAGTGGCCTCATTGTCGCCATTCCGACCATCGTCTTCCACCGCTACCTCTCCGGCCGGGCGGAAAAGGTCTTCAAGAGCGTGGAGCTGTACTGCCACGCCTTCGCCAATACCCTGCTGGTGCGCTTCCAAGCCGGCCAGCAGGAAGCCAGCTAGGCAGAGAGACGCTGCAATGCGGCAGAGACGAAAGAGCGGATTCGGCAAAAGCGCCTTCAAGGCCTCGGAGAATCCAGATCTGACTCCGCTGATCAACTGCATGTTCTTGCTGTTGGTTTTCTTTATGGTGGCGACCACTTTCGTCAACCCCAAGGGTCTGAGCGTAGATCTGCCGGGCGGCGAAGGCGAGTCGCGCGCGACCAAGGACATGAACATCGTGATCGACCCAGACCAGACGATCCAAGTCAACGGCGAGGTCACGGACAAGGCGCGATTGGCCGAGAAGATCCGTCAGGTCATAGCAGCCGACAACACCAAGAACGTGATCTTGGAGTCCGCGCGTTCCGTGCCTCACGCCTATGTGGTGCAGGTGATGGACATCGCCCGCGGCGAGGGCATTGAGGCCATTGCTTTCGCCAAGAGTGGAGAAGGATGAGCGGCATGGCTAAACGGAGGCAGTCGCTGGCCGAAAAAGCCGGCGAATTTGAACTGAACCTGACGCCGATGATAGACGCAGTGTTCCTGCTACTGATCTTCTTTATGACCACCACGGTCTTCGTCAAGGCCACTCAGGTCAAGATCGAGTTGCCCGACTCGGTCCAATACGACCAGCTAAAAGCAGAGAAGAAGCTGAATCTGCGCATCTCGAGCGAGGGCCAGCTCGAGATCAACGGGCAGCTCGTGGCCATGGGGCAGCTAGCCGGCTGGCTAGAGCGCGAGAAGATCCGCACCGGCTCTTCAACGCTGATTATCACCGCAGACGCCAATGCCGCGCACGGCCATATCATCGACGCGATGGAAACGGCCACCATGGCCGGCGTCGAACAGATCGACATTGAAACCGAGGAACCAACCAATTGACGGTAGCTAGCAAAAAGGGAGTTGCAATTTTATGAGAGCGAGGTATGTGGCACTCCTCGGCTTAGTGGCGCTCGGGCTGGTCTGGAGCTGCGGGGGGCTGGTGCCGCCCCAACTCGTGTACGACCTGCACGTGATGCCCGTCCTGCCCGAGGGCCGCGGCGATTACACCATCGACCCGGACGACAGCTCGATGGTCTTTAGCAAAGAGGGGCTTTTGATCCGGGTGCGGCACCTGAGCGACCCCGAGCTCAACGAGCGCTTCCCACCTCTGTACGACGGTCGCCACGTCAATCCCTACACCCGGGACGACATCGATCCCGAAAAGGGCTATACCCCCCCGCAGTTCACCGTCTTTGACGTCGAGGTCATAAACAAGACCTATGCGAAGATCGAATTCGATCCGGCCAAGGCGACCATGGAATCGGGCGGCGAGACCTATCGCTACTACGATCCCGGGCGCGAGGGGGCGGTCGTGTTGGGGGGCAACAGCTTCACCAAGTACTACAAAATGGAGCTGGGCACTTCGGGTAACGAGCGCGAAATCAACTTGGAGCGCATGGGCATTATCTACAAGACGGTCTTTCACCGCCATCGACCGATCTTCCGCGATAGCAGCCAAAAGGGCATGTTGGTCTTTGATCCGTTGCTGCCGGAAAACGACGAGTTGCTGCTCACCTTCCGCGAATTCGTGCTTTCGTTTGACGCCAGCGGCAATCCAGAAGAGACCATTGACGTCGAGTTCCGCTTTGCGGTGAACCAAGGAACGAGGGAAAAGGCCAGAGCGGACGGGGCGGGTTGAGTCCCCGGCACTGCTTCTGCATCTGGATAGCGCGTATGGCAGGATGGCTCATTGCGAGGAGCTGGACCTTCCGTCTAGCTCCTCTTTTTATGCACAAACCGCTGTTGGCCGGGCTAATCGTCGGGGCCGGCATTAGCTGCGGCACCGAGCGGCCGGACGACGCCCATCTGCTGGCTGAGGTCGGGGAGGTCGAAATTACTGCGGCCGATCTGCGCGCCTTTGAGGCCAATCTCAAAGTGACCGCCACGCGCTCGCAGCACCGGGACAATTTGCAGACGCTCATTGACCGCCAAGTGTTGCTTTTGGCGGCCAACGAGCGGGGGTTGCAGCGCGACGAAGCGGTCTTAGCCGAGCTCGCCCAGCGCGAAACCAAGGCCCTCGCCGACGCCATGTTGCGGCGCAACGTCGCGGACAAGGTCGCGGTTAGTGAGGACGACATCGCAAAAGCCTACGCGCGGCCGGGGTGGGGCGAAAAGGTCGTCACCATGGAGATCTTTGTGCCCAACCGGGAACAGGCGCGTCAGGTGCAGGCGCTTTTGGCGCAGGGCGCGGACTTTGCCGAAGTAGGTCGTCAATTCGCGGCCGATCCCTATTACGGCGTACATACCGGCGAAATCCGGCGGCTGGCCTATTCGCCCTTCGACAGCCCCCGCGCCCTAGCCCAAGCGGTCTTTGCCCTGCCCGTGGGCGGCGCGACCGAGCCGCTTCCCTTGCACGGCGGCTTCGTCATCGCCAAAGTGGCCGAGCGCGGCCGCGCTGAATTGGTCGAGGTCGAAGAAGGCATCCGCGAGGCACTCCACGACGAGCAGCAAAAGCAACTGCGCGAATCGTACCTGCGGCACCTCAAGTGGGATTTGGACACGGTTTTTGACGCCGAGGGCATGGATATAGTGGTCGGCGTCTTACAGGGCGCGGTCCGCTATGCGGATTTGGACGCGGCCCAGCGCCAGCACCCGGTCTATGCTTTCGAGGGCTTGCAGATGGATGTGGCCGAGGTGGTAGAGGCCGTGCGGCCAGCGGGCCAACTGTGGCCCGAAGCCACAGCCGACTCCGTCAACGAGAAGTTATCTGAGAGTCACTTCCCCACCCGCATCATGGCCCACGACGCCCGGCGCAAGGGCCTCGATAAAACCGCGGCTTTTGTGCGGTCGCAGGCTCTGGCGTTGGGCAACCTGATGCTGATAAAGCTGCGCGAGCAAATTTTGGCCGAGGCGCCCGAGCCGACCGAGGACGACCTACGGGCCTTCTACGAGGAGCACAAGCGCCGCTTCCGCAGCCCGCCCCACGCGCAATTGGAGGAAATTTTGCTCGAAACCCCGAGCGAGGCGCGCCAGATCGCGGCTCAGATTGAGGCGGGTGCCGAGTGGGCGGAGCTAGCCCGCGCCCACAGCCGGCGGCGCAACGCCGAAGACGGCCTCCTGTACGTCTCTCAATCACAGGCCCCCTTTTTGGGGGAGGCGTGGATGAACGCGGTGATGAACGCCGAGCTGCACCAGCTCCAAGGGCCGATCCAAGCGAGGGGAGGCTATTCGCTCTTCCGGGTCATTGAACGATACCCAGAGATTTATCACGGCCTAGCGCTAGAGCGGGTGCGAAAGGCAGTGGTGCGGGACGTGCGGGAGCGCATTGAGCGGGAGTATTTCAACGCCTATCTGCGGGATTTGCGCCAAAAATACGCCGCGCAGATCGACGTGCATGAAGAGCACCTGCGGTACTTGGACGACGAGAGCAAACGAGGGGAGTGATTTTTGTCGCCGGCCAACGCCCAAGAGCGCTTCGCGGTCATGCCCGCGGACGCCCCCTTTGAACCGGGTTTTAATGCAAAGACCCTGTGGGCCGCGCTCTTCGTCGGCTTCGTGATGCTGCCGGGCGCGATTTACCTCGGGCTGGTGACCGGCATGAGCATGGCCGGGGGCGCCGAATGGGTGACCCTGATTCTGTTTATCGAAATGGCCAAGCGCACCTTCGTGTCCCTGCGGACTCAGGAAATCATCATCCTCTACTGGGTGGCCGGCGGCTTGGTGATGATGGGCGGCAAGCTGGGCACCGGGGCCGACCTCTTCGGCGGCCCATTCGGCGTGTTGATCTGGGATCAATATCTGATCCAATCGCCCCAAGCCGACGGACTGGCCGAACACATTCCGACTTGGGTCGTGCCCCCGCGTGGCTCAGAGGCCCTCTTAGAGCGCAGCTTCCTATACAGCGCGTGGCTCAAGCCCATTGCCATCCTCCTCTGCGCCGTGGCATTGCAGCGGGTCAATGCCCTGTCGTTGGGCTACGTGCTCTTCCGCATTACCCACGACATCGAGCGCCTGCCCTTTCCCATGGCCTATGTGCAAGCCGGCGGCGCGACCGCCCTCGCCGAGACCTCGGCCAAGCAGGAGGGCTGGCGCTGGCACGTGTTCAGCACCGGGGCCTTTATCGGGGCGGTGTGGGGCGTATTCTACGTGGTGGTGCCAACCCTGTCGTCGGTCTTTTTGACCGAGACCGTGTCGATTTTGCCGATTCCCTTCATCGACTTCACCGTGCCGCTAAAGGCGGTTTTGCCAGCCGCGGTCATCGGCTTGGCCACGGATTTGATCCACGTGCTATTCGGCCTCGTGCTGCCGTTCTGGGTCGTAGTAGGGGTATTTTCCTCGTCGATCTTGGTCAACTTGGTCGCCAACCCCATCCTCTATGCCTACGGCATCCTGCACACTTGGGAGCCGGGCATGTCGTCGATCCCCACCCAGATCGCCAATACCTTTGACTTCTGGCTCAGCTTTTCGCTGGGCGGGGCCATCGTGGTTGCGGCCATGGGCTTTTATACGGCGGGCAAGGTCTTGCTCGCCGTCGGCAAAGCGCGTGCGCCGACCCGGGAGGTCCACCCCGAGCGCGGCGACATCCGCATTGCCGTGGCCTTGGGAATCTGGGCGGTGAGTACGCTGGGCTTTGTGCTGATGGTGTACTATTTGGTGCCCGATTTTCCCTGGTGGATCACCGCGCTCTTCGGCTTTGTGTGGACGCCGATCTACTCGTACATCGGCACGCGGATGATCGGCCTGACCGGGTCGCCGCAGGGAGTGACCTTTCCCTACCTGCGCGAGGCCAGCTTCTATTTGTCCGGCTATCAAGGGGCCGGGATCTGGTTCGCGCCGGTGCCGATCTTCCAGTGGGGCTACGAGGCGCAGGTGTTCAAGCAGCTAGAGCTGACGCGCACTCGCTTTGGCAGCATCGTCAAGATGACGGCCCTGACCTTGGCCGTCATGTTCGCGTGTAGCTTCCTGTTCTGGTCGCTGATATGGAAATTAGGACCAATACCCTCCTCGGCGTACCCTTTCGTGCAAAAGATGTGGCCCTTTCACGCCACCATGCAGGCGTTCTGGGCCAAATCAACCCTGCCCGGCGCGGGCCAGAGCTTGGTGACGCAAATCATTCGCTGGGATTACATCGGGGTTGGGCTGGCCTTTAGCGGCGCATTGTACGCGCTGCTGAGCGCACTCAGTGCGCCGTTGGGGATCTTCTATGGTTTTGTCGCTGGCTTGGGTGGCTGGCCGCACTTTGCCATCCTCAACTTCGTCGGCGCTCTGCTGGGCCGCTTCTACTTGCAAAAGCGCTTTGGCCCGGAGCGCTGGTACGCGTACGCGCCCATCGTGCTGGCCGGGTACTCGTGCGGCGTGGGCCTGATTGGCATGACGTCCATTGCCATTGCGCTGATTTCCAAGGCCGTGTCCCAAGTCGTGTTCTGAGGGGTCGCACGGTGAGGCGCACACTGGTGTGCATGGCCCTGTGGGCACTTGGTTGCGGCCAAAAGGACCCGGGGCAAGTGAGCGGGGGCCGCGTGGTTGCGCCCGCCCCGTCCGGCGAGGTTCCTGCTGCCGAAAATTCTACTCCAGCCGCCGAGGTCAACAAAGCCGATCACGCCATGGTCCTCGTGCCCGAGGGTCTCTTTGTGATGGGTTGGGACGCGGGCGACCCGGATGAGCAGCCGCCGCACCAAGTTTTTCTCTCCGCGTACTACATCGACCAGTTCGAGGTCACCCTAGGGCTGTACCGGCGCTGCGTGGAGGCCGACGCCTGCGAAGCACCGGCCTACGCCCCTAGCTGCAACTACGATGGCTTTGCCGACGACACCCATCCCATCAACTGCGTGAACCGCCAAAACGCGCTCGACTATTGCGCGTGGGCTGGCCTGCGGCTGCCGACCGAAGCCGAATGGGAGAAGGCCGCACGCGGCACTGACGGGCGCACGTACCCTTGGGGGTACGAGTTAGCCGGCGACGAGGCCAACTTTCGCTTCATCGCCGGCGCGACCGAGCCGGTGGGCAGCCGGCCGGCCGGCGCGTCGCCTTATGGGGCACACGACATGGCGGGCAACGTGTGGGAGTGGGTGGCCGATTGGTACGGGGACGCGTACTATGCAGAGAGTCCGCGGGACAATCCGCAAGGGCCGTTGCGCGGGGAGTTCGGGGTGCTGCGGGGTGGGTCGTGGTGGTTTGAAAAGGAGTCCCTGCCGGCGGCGAATCGGGAAGCCTATCATCCGCAGTTGACCGATATAGATATTGGGTTCCGCTGTGCGCGGGATTTTTGAGCCGTGTGTTAGAAATCTGGGAGCAGCCGCACGATGGCCCCCAAGGGTTTTCAGGCCGCTTCTTAGGTTGACCTTGCCATTGTTCGTGGCGCTGGCGGGCTGTGGCAAAAGCCCGGTAGCACCGGTCGTCTTGGAAGAGGGCGTTGTCATTGCGTCGCCGGCCGATATCGCGGCCCTTGGGGAAAGAGGGGGCCCTGCGTACATCATCGACGGCGACTTGCAGATCGTTGGGAGCAGCTTAGTCGCGCTGACCGGCTTGGAAGGGCTGAGGCGCGTCGAGGGCAGCGTCGAGATTTGGTTTAACGACCGCTTGGAAAGCCTAGCGGGGCTGGAAGGGCTTGAAAGCGTCGGAGCGGGGCTAGGTCCGGCCGCCGCACCACCGCCCTTGCCCGCGCCGGCGGCCGGCAAAGTCGCTCACGTGGTGGAAGGGCTGTTGATCTTTGAAAACAAGGCCCTGCGCTCGCTCAAAGGGCTGGAAAACTTGGCCTCTGTTAGTGGGGGCTTGGCGCTCGTCCGCAATGAATCGCTTGCGTCCCTGACGGACATGCCGCGGCTCGTGGAGATCGAAGGCAGCGTGGACATCTGGTTCAACGACGCGCTGCAAAGCCTAGAGGGCCTGCACTACTTGGCGAGAGTGCGGGATTTTTTGGAAGTCAGCGGCAACGATGCGCTGCAAAGCCTCAACGGGTTGCGCGGCATCGTCCACGTGGGGGCGGATTTGATCGTCAGCAACAACGCGCTGCTGCCCCAATCCGAGGTGTGGGTCTTTGCCGAGCGAATGATCGCCGAGGGATTTGCCGGGGCGGTGATCGTCGGGGGCAATCGAGCTGATTAGTGGTCAGTCCCCCACGGCCGCGCCGAGGGAGCGGGATACCCATTGGAGCTTTCGTGGGAATGACGGAGGGCTGCTCCGGCTTGACACGACCCAAGCGCATTTCGCGCTCGCCGCAGGCCCAGCGCTTCCTCATTTGCGAATGAGGCGGATGAGTTGCGGAAATTCGCAATTCCATCCTCACCTGCGCACTAGGCGGATGCGGTGGTTGCGGGTATCGGCGATGTAGAGGTTGTCGTCCGGGTCGAGTTCGATGCCGTAGGGGCGGTTGAGCAGGGCGGCCTGCGGATGGCCGCCGTCGCCCGTATCGCCGGATTGGCCGCACTGGCCGGCCACCGTGTATATGGTGCCGTCGAGATCAATGCGGCGCACGCAGTGATTGAAGGTGTCGGCCAAAAACACGCGGCCCGCCGAGTCAATGGCCACGTCGCAGGGCCAGTACAGCGAAACCGCGAGCGCGTCGGCCCCGTCTTCCCCGTCCCCGGGCTCGGGTGGGGAGGTGTAGCTAGCCATGGTGACGGTGTCCCGCGCTGAGTTGCCGGCGATGGTGGTGATGATGCCGGTGGCTGCGTCCACCTTGCGGATGCGGTTGTTGAAGGTATCGGCGAGGTAGAGGTTGCCCAAATCGTCCGTGGCAATGCGGCTCGTGGGCGGTGCCGCTTGGCTTACGGGGGCCCAGATCCGGGCGTCGATAGCCGGGCCGCCGTCGCCGGAAAAACCCGGCTCGCCCGTGCCGACAACCGTGCGTATGGTGCCGTCGAGGTCAACCATGCGGATGCGCTGGTTTTCTTGATCGGAGATGTACATGCGTCCGAGCGGGTCAAAGGCCGTCGCGCTCGGCAGATTGATCGTCGCTTGGACAGCGGGACCACCGTCGCCGCTGTAGGTGCGCTCGCCCGTGCCGCAGATCGGCTCGACGTAGTCGGTGGCAAAGTCGTAGCGCAGGATCAGGGAATTGTGCCAAGCCGAGAGTATGAGGCGTCCGAGTGGGTCAAAGGAGATGTGGGTCGGATGGTTGAGGCCGATCTGGCGCGCCCGGCCGGCCGGGGCGTCGCCGAGTTCGCCGGTGCCGATTAGGGTGCGGATGCTGTCTTGGGCGACGCGCCCTCGGTCGCTCCGGTATCGTGGGTGCTGTCGCGTCTGGGTGCGGACGCTGGCCTTGGTGGCGACGCGGACGCGGTGATTGTTCCAGTCGAGGATGTAGAGCCGGCCGTCGGGGCCGTAAGTCAGGTCTTGTGGCAGGTAGAAGTGCGCTTGCAGCAGCGTTGCTTCTTCCGGGCCTTTGCCGGCGTCGCCGCTGCCGGCAAAGGTTTCGATGCGTCCGTAGAGACCGCGAGGACCAGTGGGTGCTTCCCCACAGGCGAACAAGGCGATGAGCAAAAGGGCTAGATAGATCATGGCAAGACGACGCGGCGGATGCGGTGGTTGTACGTGTCGGCGATATAGAGCCGCCCCTGCGGGTCAAAGTCAAGTCCGGCCGGTCGGTTGAGGGCTGCGCTGAGGGCCGGTCCGCCATCGCCGGAAAACCCCTCTGCGCCGCTGCCGACAACCGTCTCAAGGATGCCGCTTGCTAGGTTGAGGGCGCGGATGCGGTGGTTAAATTCGTCGGCAATGTAGAGCCGGCCATCGGGACCAAAGGCCAAGTCGCGCGGGTTGTTAAAGGCTGCGCTGAGGGCAGGGCCACCATCGCCGGAGAAATCGGCCGCGCCCGTGCCAGCCACCGTTTCGATCCGGTCGCGGTCAAAGTCAACGCGGCGAATGCGCTGGTTGAGGGCGTCGGCAATGTAGAGCCGGCCCTGCGGACCAAAGACCAGGCTCCCAGCCGGCGGCGGATTGGCTCCGGCCGGCAGGTGCAATTGGGCGTCGCGCGGGCTGCCGCCATCGCCGGCAAACCCGGCCACGCCGGTGCCTACGACGGTGGTGATAATGCCGTCGGGGTCTATTTTGCGCACCCGTTGGTTGCGCTGGTCGAGGATGTACAGCCCGCCATCGGGGCCTAACACCGTCTGCGGCGGCTGGCTCAGGAGCGCGTCGCGGGCCGGTCCACCGTCGCCGGCAAACCCCGGACCCGCGCCGCATATCACTTGGACGAGCCCGGTCTGCGGGTCGTAGAGACGCAGCTTGTGATTGTGCCAAGCCGTCAGCAGCAGGGTGCCATTGGCCAGCGGCAGGAGGTGGGTCGGGTGGTTGAGGTGGACCTCGGTGCCGGATGCGCCGGGAGGCATTCGGTCAGATTCGTCGTAGGGGCCATCGCCGACGAAATCCGTGCCAATCGCGGTGACGAGGGTGCCTTCCGGGGTCACGCGGCGCACGCGGTGGTTGTTCCAGTCGAGGAGATAGGTCTGTCCCGAAGGGGTGAAGGTGAGATCAACGGGCCAGTACAGGGTTGAGGCCAGCAGCGGCTGACCCTCGCCATTAAAGCCAGCTTCGCCCGTGCCGGCATAGGTGCAGATAGTGCCGGGCGCGTCCGTGCAGAGGGCTTGCGGGCGGCTGTCTGGGCCGGTGCTTTTGGAGCAAGCCGTCAGCAGCAGTGCGAGGATGAGGGGCATGACGCGGTTTGTGGACATAGACGGCTGGAGTCGGGTGTCGCGTAGTAAGCAGTAAATATACAAAAAAATGAACGCTGTAAATTGTCGATTTTTCAGGGGCGGTATAACGTGACTTTTCGCTCGGCCGTGCTGGGGATTGTGGTCGTGATGGCCATTGTCACGGGGGCACCCTATTCGATTTGGATGGTGCGCTCTTCCGAGATTACGTGGTCGTATTTTCCAACTAGCGCGGGTTTTTGCTTTGTGGTACTTCTGCTGGCCAATGCGCTGGTGCGGTGGGTGCTGCCCACGTGGGTGCTGCGGCCGGCCGAGTTGGCTACCATTGTGATCATGGGCTTGGCCGCGACCGGGATTCCCACCTTTATCGTCGGGACTTTGCTGGCGATCATTTCATCGCCTTACTACGGAGCCACCGCGGAAAACGACTGGGCGGGCAACATCCATCCCTACCTGCCCGATTGGGTCGTGCCCCGCGCCGATGGCGACGCCATGCGCTGGTTCTACGAGGGGCTGCCCAAGGGGCAAGCCCTGCCGTTTGAGGTCTGGATCGGGCCGCTGTTTTGGCTGTTGAGCCTGATCCTGAGCGCGTACTTCGCCTGCTTCTGCTTGGTGGTGATCTTCCGCCGCCAATGGGTTGAGCACGAGCGGTTGGTCTTTCCACTGATGGAGATGCCGCGGCTGCTGATTGACGACGACGGGCGGGCGATTGTGCGCTCTAAGGGGTTTTGGATCGGCGCGGCCATTCCACTGGGGATGATCCTCTTCAATATCATTGGCTCGTTCTACATCGGCTTTCCCAAAATCAACTTCAACCACGCCGTCAATCTGCAACTGAGCCGGGAGTTTCCCACCATCAGCCTGATGCTCTACTTCCCGGTGATCGGCTTTATGTATTTAGTCAGCACCAGCGTCTCGTTCAGCATCGTGTTCTTTTACTTGGTGGCCGTCTTGCAGGAGGGCATTACCAACCGCATCGGCTACGACGTGACGCGGCCCGACGCCTTCGTCTGGGGGATGCAGTCGCTTTCTTGGCAGGCTTGGGGTGGATTTACGGCCATGGTGCTGTTGAGCTTGTGGATGGCGCGGCAGCACTTGGCGGCGGTCGTGCGCCAAGCCTTGGGGGGACGGCGGACCCTAGACGACCGCGCGGAAATGGTTTCCTATCGCACGGCGGTTTGCGGATTCATGGCCGCGTTGGTCTATATCCTCGGCTGGCTGTGGCGGTCCGGGATGGATCTGCACATTGCCGCGCTCTTTGTCTTTGGCGTGTTGGTCGCGTACTACGGCATCACCCGGCTGGTGGTGCAGGCCGGGGTCTATTTTTTGACGCCGCCAGTGGGTGCGCAGGCTTTTGCTTTGGCGATAACTGGCACGAGTATCGGCGGGCACAATCTGGTGGCACTGGGGGTTTCCTATACTTGGTTCGGCGACGTGCAATCGCTCTTTATGCCGGCGGCAGCACACGGTGCCCGGCTCGGCGAGCTGTACCGGATTCGCCGCTCCATGGCCCTCGCGTTGGGCCTGGCCGCGGTCGTGGGCTTCACTACCTGCCTCTATTTCGTGCTCTCGCTGTGCTACAAATACGGCGCGGGCAATTTCGGCTCCTGGTACTTTATCGCCGGCGGTGGTGCCGGCGGCATGGCGTACAACGGGGTGATTCGCCACTTCAACGATCCTTGGCCGACGGATTGGAACAAGCTGTCCTACTTTGGGATCGGGCTGGTGGCGTACTCAATTTTGGCCTTCCTGCAGTATCGCTTTCACTGGTGGCCCCTGCACCCGGTGGGCATTGCAGTAGCCCCGCTGTGGATGACGCGGCTCATTGCGTTTTCGATCTTGCTGGCGTGGGTGGCCAAGAGCGCGATTATGCGCTATGGGGGGATTGCGGCGTACCGCGAGGCGCGGCCGTTTTTCATGGGGTTGATCGCCGGGTATTTCTTGGGGATTGGGTTGTCGTATTTGGTGGATATTTTCTGGTTTATGGGCGAGGGGCATGCGTATTTTCACGGGTGAGTGGCGGGAGCGGCTTCGCCCGCCTCGCCGAGTTTGCTCGCGGCCTTCCTCATCGTCAGGTGGTGTTTGTGATTCGCGCACTCACAAGCCGATTCAGGCTCACCCCTTGCTCGGCCGCTTGGAGGGCGAGGGCGCGGTGCGATTCCGGCGGCAAACGCACCATGAACTTCCCGCTATAGTTGCGGTCCGCTATTGGCTCTGGCGCGGTTTCTCCGGTGGTTTGCATGTCTGCCAGACACTGGCGCACAAGGCGCTGGATGCCGGACAACGCCGCAGCAGGCGTAGGCGCTAGCCAGCTCAGCGATGGGAATTCAGCGCATAGCCCCACATGTTCGTTGTCTTCAGCCGACCACGTGATGCGATAAGTATAATGGTCGCTCATTTCATACCCTCCAATTTCTCGATTGCCTTGATGACTTGGCGGACTTGATATGGCTTGGCCATGCCCTTGGCGTTTTGGATGTTTACTCGCGGATCGCCTAGCCACGGTGTTCGGTAAACTCGATGGCTGGTGCTCTTCTGGCGCGGCTCTCCGAAATATGCGTCGCACACTTTGGCGAGATCGGCAAACCGCACCCCTTGCGGATTATTGCGAATCGCCCTGAGGATTTCTGTCGTGCTCGCCATAAGAATATGATGTCGATAATGATACTACATGTCAAGCAAAAGCGGCTCCTCCGTCGAGTTGTTATCACGGTCAACAGGCACGCCGCCGCCCGCGCTTGAACCCCCTCCGTCGATACTCTATCTTGACAGCCGCTCCTCCCATTCCACAGACAAAGCAAATCCCATGTCCAAACTACTCAATGTGTCCTTTTTGCTGTTCGCCGCTGCCATGATTGCGGTCGTCGGTTTTGGCGATCCGGGCGCAATCAATCAAGCGGTAAACGATTTCTTCGGCTGGGCACCCAATCCGCCCGTAGAGACGCGGCTGGTGGATCCCGCGCAAGCCGCCCAGCTACGCGCTCTAGTCGCCGATATTGACGAGGCCGACATTGCCGCTGCGATCGCACGCTTTGCGGCCTTTGGCTCGCGGGTGCCGGGCTACGACGGAGAGCGCCAGGCCCGCGACTACGTGCGCCAGCGGTTTGAGGCGCTGGGGCTGGAGAACGTGCAGAGCGAGGCGTTTACTGTGGCCGTGCCCATCGATCGCGGCGGCGAGCTAGTGGTGCAAGGCGAGCGCAAACGCCTGTACAGCTTGTGGCCCAATGGCGTACGCACGCCCTCGCTGGGGCCGGATGGGGTGCGCGGCCCCCTAATCTACGGGGGGGAACTAACCGCGCTCGATGGCCAGCAGGTGGAAGGCAGCGTCGTGCTCATGGACTTTGGCTGTGGCCAGCAGTACCTCCACGCCGCATCGCTGGGGGCCAAGGCCATCGTCTTTTTCGACAACGGCGGCGTCAACCGCGAGCAGGCCGCGGACAAGTTCCTCAAGGTGCCGGTTGACATCCCGCGATTTTGGCTCGAGCGGCGAGACGCGCTCGCGCTGTTGGCGCGCCTGCAAGACGGGCCGGTCGCCGTCCACTTAAATGCGCGGATGGATTGGCAAGGCGTGGAAGCGCACAACGTGTATGGCTACCTGCCCGGGTCGCCACAGATGCTGCCGGCCAAGAGCCGAGAAAAGCCGCAGGCGTGGCAGGAGCAAACCATCGTCATCCAAGCCTATTACGACGCCATCTCGGTCGTGCCGGCCCTCGCCCCGGGGGCGGAAAACGCGGCCGGGATCGTCGCCCTGCTCCAGCTAGTGGAGCTGCTCAAAGCGCATCGCCCGCACTACTCGGTGCTCTTTTTGGCAACCTCCGGGCACTTTCAGGGCCTGTCCGGGATCAACGATTTCCTCTACCGGCACAGCCGCCGCAGCGACTATTTCCGCGAGCGCATGAGCGCGGCCGAGCGCATTGACTTCGACCTGATGCTATCGCTGGATCTGTCGAGCCACGCCGACCGCACGGCCAGCTTTGGCATGGGCACCTTCTACAATCCCAAGTGGCGCACCGACAACTACGTCAAATACATGTTGACGCCCTATTCCAAGCGGTTGAGCCTCGCGGTTGAAGAGACCTTTGGCGACACCACGCGTCACTACGAGGGCATTGCCCCGCCCAAGCGCACGTGGAAAAACTTCATGCCCATCCCGCTCGCCTTTGCCAGCGAGGCCGCGGCCTTCGTCGGCTATAAGGCCCTCGCCCTCGCTACGGCCAACGACGCACGCGAGCACATCGACACGCCGCTCGACCTGCCGGAGGCCGTAGATGTGCACAATCTCACTCGGCAGATACGGACGCTCGCGGCCATGTTGGCGTGGGCCGGCCGCGACGCCGAGCTGCTCAAGCCGACCAAGTTGGAACTCGAAGACTACGGCCACAGCTTGGCGGGCGCGATCTATTGGTTCGACCGGGACGTCAACTTTGCCGTCCCCAAGAAGCCAGTGCCGCAGGCGCTGGTGACCTATCAGCAGCTCGGAACGAACTCGGTCGGCGGAGTTCGCACCTTGATCGCGCAAGAGGCCGACGATGCGGGCCGCTTCCACTTTGACATCATGCGCAACAAGCTAGACAACGCCATCCGCGCGTACGAACTCGATCCCTACGGCGCGATTATCTCGGCACCGGACATGGGCCAAGAGGGCGACGAAACGTACCCGACCATGCATCCGTGGGGCTGGTGGGAAAACGAGATGCTGCAAGTGCTCTTCAAATGCCGAGCGCTGAGCTTGTTCGAGACCGTTGACTCGCGCTACCTGTCGGTCTTGGACCACGTGACCGTACTCGACGAGCGCGATGGCGTGCCCCAGTCGTGGGGGGCCGATTTCGTCGAAAAGCAGAGCAATGAGGAGGGCAAAGTAACCCTCGCTGCGGTGGTGTACGCCCAACCCGGCACCCGGGTCAAAGTCCTGATGAGCACGAGCCTGTTCGGGGTGCGCTACCTGCTGAGCGGCGCACCCGCCGAATGGGTGGCCGAGCCGGTGCGCCCGGCCGACGTGGATGAGCCCATGATAGAGCAGGCCCTCGGGCGCGGCTATCCCGTGGATCGAGGCGTGGTGCTCCGCCCGGGGTACGCGGCCGCGCGCGACATGTGGGTCCTCGACGACGTGCGGATCAAGCAGCTCGCACGCTACGGGGTGCGCAACGACAAGTTCATGCGCCTGCACGAAGAGGCGCGCTTGGCCCTGTTGGAGGCCGAAGAGCACTTGCAGGCGCAGCGGTACAGCGAGTTCAAGCGGGCCACGCGCAAGGCGTGGGGTCTCGAAGGGCGGGGCTACCCAGACATCAAATCGACCGCGGACGACACAGTCTATGGGGTGATCTTCTACTTCGCGCTGCTGCTGCCGTTTTCGTTTTGCTGCGAGCGGCTGTTCTTCGGCTTTGCCGACATCCGCCGCCAAGTGGCGGGCGCGGCGTTTTTCTTCTTGGCGATCTTCCTCGTCATGCGCTTTATCCACCCGGCCTTCAAGCTGAGCTCATCGCCGTACATCATCTTTTTGGCCTTCGTCATTTTCGCCATCGGCGGCACGGCCCTGCTGATGATCTTGGGCCGCTTTACCCGCGCCGTAGGCCAGCGCAAGCGGGCCGCGGCCGGCGTCCACGAAGCGGACATCGGTCGCCTCAGCGCCACGGCCGCGGCCGCGTCGCTGGGGATTTCCAACCTGCGCAAGCGCAAGTTGCGCACCGCCCTGACGGTTGTCACCCTGACGCTTTTGACCTTTACGGCCCAGGCCTTCACCTCGGTGCAGAGCTATCTCAAGTTCTATCAGATCCCCCGCCCGAATGCGCCCAGCTACGAAGGGGCCCTGCTGCGCGACCGCGGCTGGAAGGGCTTGCAGCTATCGGTGCTCGACTATGCAGAGAGCGCGTTTGGCGACCGAGCGCAGGTGCTGCCGAGGTCGTGGGTGACCTCCAAGGTCATTGGCGAGCGGGCCTATATCGACATTGAACACAAGCTGGCGCAGAAGAAGAGCTTTGCCTCGGCCCTCCTCGGGGTGACCCCGGGCGAGGGCGCGGTGATGGGGTTGGAGGGGCTGTTGGTGGGGCCGGCGAGCCGCTGGTTTGCGGCCGGCGAGCGCGATGTGTGCATCCTGCCGGTGGCTATGGCCGCGATCTTGGGCATTGGCCCGGACAAGGTGGGCACGGCCCACATTGGGCTGATGGGGCGGTCCTATCGGGTCATTGGCTTAATCGACGGCGAGGCCATTGACCGGCTGCGCGACTTGGACAACGAGAGCCTGATGCCCGTGGACACGGTCGCCGAGGCCAAGAAGATGGAGGAAATGGCCGGCTTGGACCCGCGCCTGATGGACACGGCCGCGATTGAGACCTTTACCCATCTGCTGGCCAACAACGTGGCGTTCTTGCCCTACCAGCAGGTCGTCGATTTGGGCGGTACGCTGCGCTCCATTGCCATTGCCGGCTTTGCCGATCGGGAGACCTTGCTCGCCGAGGTTGAGGAATTCGTGTCGCGGGTGGCCGTGCCGCTCTTTGTCGGGGCTGGCGACCGCGTGCGGGTGTACACGTCCATGGGATCGGCGTCTTTGGCCGGGATTGGCAACCTCTTCGTGCCCTTGTTGATCGCCTCGCTGATCGTGCTCAACACCATGCTCGGGGCCGTGTACGAGCGCTCCGGCGAGATCGGGGTGTATTCGTCGGTGGGGCTGGCGCCGAGCCACATTGCCGCGCTCTTCATGGCCGAGGCCCTCGTGTTTGCCATTGTCGGCGCGGTGCTGGGCTATTTGGTCGGGCAGACCACGACCCTGCTGCTGGCGCACTACGCGCTCTTGAGCGGAATGTTTCTCAACTACTCGTCGCTGTCGGCGATCTTCTCGACCTTGATCGTAATGGTGGTGGTGGTGCTCTCGACCCTGTATCCGGCGCGCAAGGCCGCGGCCATGGCCGTGCCCGACGTGACGCGGCGCTGGGAGTTTCCCCCGCCCGATGGCGACGACTGGCGCTTTGACTTCCCCTTTACGCTGGGCAAGGGCGATGCCTTGGGCTCGTGCGCGTACTTGCACCGGGTCTTTTCGTCCTATGGCGAGGGATCGGTGGGCGACTTTATGACCGAGGGCGTGGATTTCCACTTGGAGCAGGGCGGCGCACAGCCGGTCTATTTGCTGGAGCTGATGGTGTGGCTCGCGCCCTACGACTTGGGGGTGAGCCAGCGGGTGTTCCTACGCACCTTGCCGACCGACGACATTCCGGGCATTTACCGCATTGAGATGCACTTACAGCGCATAAGCGGCGATGTGGTGAGCTGGCAGCGGCTCAACACCAGCTTCCTCAATGTGCTGCGCAAGCGCTTCTTGGTCTGGCGGACGATTGCGCCCGAAGTGCGAGAGGAATACTTGATTGAGGGCGAGAAGTTGGCGCAGGGGACGGGGGTGGCGCAACCACAAGTTCTAGATATTAGCTGACTGAGAAAGACGCCTTAGCACTGTTCGGAGATTATTCCTCTTTTACGGCACCCAACTGCATCGCCGGGTTCTCGATTTTTTCTTTGGAGGCGGCGGTAGCGAGTTTTTGATCGAAGGTCGCCAGCTTGGCCTTGCGGCGGATGGCTGTTGCCAAATAGCTGGCATCGTATACAGTCAGGTCGTGGCGTTGTGCGAGGTCCAGAACCGTGGCTTCGTCGCGTGCGGTGTCCTCGCATAATGAAAGCTCGTCCGCGAGCTGAATCAGGCAGGTATCAAAATGCCGTTGGTCTATGCGCTTACGACGTTTCGCCCTGAGCAAAACGTTGCGAATCTCATACCAAAAAATGATCGGCGCGATGCGCTTTTCGGTATCCAATTGTTCCAGCAAAGCGCGGGCAAAGTCACTATGCTCTTCGTCGGGCAGTAGCTGGGCCGCTATCACCGAAGCGTCGATTACCGTAGCCATCAACGCCGGCCCTCTTCTTTCCAGTGGCGAATTTCCTGCTGCGTCACCGGCCGCATCTGCCGCTGGCGTTCACTCGATGTTTTAAGTGCTCTTCTCCAGATGAACGCGCCCAATGTCGGGTACTCGGTGGTAAACTCGTCTTGGTTGATGCGCGTGTACTTCCAAGATTTGCCGGTGATTTTGCTTACGCGCTTGCACCAGTCCCGCGCTGCGGCGTCCTTTTCGGCAGTGCCTTCCCAGACTCGGCCTTTGGTTTCGATGATCCAGTTCACTTCGCTGCCTTGGGTCTCTTGGACCACTACCCAGTCGGGATAGTAGAAGCCGATGGCACCGCTAGGCTTTAGATAGTCGATGCGGAACACGGTTCCGGAATTGCCCTGTTCCGTCGTCCCAAGTGCTGCGAAGCGCACGACATCTCCGGAGCGGTCCAAGAACGCTGCGAAGCTACGCTCAAAGCCGTTGTAGGTGGCGACGAAATTGAAAATAGTTTTCTTCGCCTCCAACGGCGGCAAGTTTCTTCTCCAGCTAAAGGGTTTCGTCAGGGATAGACGATAATCCTCTTTCTCGAACTCGACTGTACGCCGCTCGATGGTGAGCGCAGCGATCTCGCGGGCCATGTATCTGGCAATACCCTCCTGCAACTCTAGCCGTGCCAGATGCGAGCGGATAGTTCCATCGGCCAGTTCGATTTTTCGCCCAAAACAACGGTTCACCACATAGTCCTGCACAAGCGGATACATCTCCGCGAAGCAGTTGGTTAGCTTGGCATAATCAGCGGTCTTGTTGGCAATGCTCGCTAGAAGCTCTTGGGCGGGCCGTGGCTCCATAGCAATGTCGGCTTGATGTACCTCAGTCGCCGTGGTTGTGAATTGCATCTTCAGGCTGACCTGAAACGGTTCGGCTAGTTCTTCTTGGTCGAAAATCGCTTCAAGCGAATACACATCCAAGGTGGACAGCTTGCGGAAATTATGCGTTAGGCTTGGCTTGGTGACTGGAATAGCGATGTCGTACTTCAGCCGCTCTTGCACAGGCCCGATGATGACCGGCAGCGGCGGATTGGTGTCAGTACTGGCTATACCGACTCCCTCGGCTTCCAGTTGATCTCGTAGGACTTTGAGCAAGTTTCGCGTGCCAAGCACCTCTAGGGTCTGCGTTTGGTCGGGGCTTACCTGTGTCATCAGGCGCAGTCCGCGACCAATCACCTGTTCCGGGAGTATCTCGGCTTGTGCAGTGAAAGGCCGCAATCCCAGTACCACTGTCACGTTGCGTACGTCCCACCCTTCGCGCAGCATCATCACGCTGACAATAGCTTTAATTTTACTCTCGGCCTTGTCGATGTCTCGCGCTGCTTGCCGCGCCTTGTCAATGTCTCCTTTTCGAACTTCTCCCGTATTGTTCGTGTGGATGATAAGCACCTCGGATTCCTTGAAGCCGAATTCCTTGGTCTTCCACAGGCACTTCCCCAAGGCGTCTGCATAGAGATTCTTCTCAGCCATGACAAAAAGTACCGGCCTAGTGTTGAGCTTGTTGTAGGTTTGCCAGTGTTCCTTCCAGCGCTGCACAGCGGCCTGTAGCCAGTAGCCGTACTTCTCCGCCACGTTTTCCTTGGTAACCCCGTCGGGGTCTTCGGTTGGCTGATTCGGATCATTCTCTTTGGTGACGATGAGCGGTGCCTTGACGATTTTGTCCTCCACGGCTTGTGCCAACGGGTAGTCCACAACCGTCCAAGGGAAGTACATGCCATTTTGGTCTTTCGGCGTGGCCGAAAAGTCGAGCCAAGCGTAGAGGCCCTGTGGCAGAGAGTTGTGAATGGCGAGCAGCGATTGACTCCAAGCCAAGTCCTCGTCGTGGACGTGATGTGCTTCGTCATTTAGCACGACGAGGTCCTTTAGCGATTTCACGCGCTCCAGCGTGGAGTGCTGACCGGATGACGCGAGGTCCTGTGCGGGCTTCTTGCCCAAGAGGGCTTCAACGGCATTTTCCGGTGTCCACTCCTCGTCGCAAGATTCGTAGAGTTGGTGAATGTTGGTGAGGAATAGATTCCCGGACGGGTCTGGCTCGGCGGCCTCGCCGCGCAGAATCACCTTTTGCGCGAAGCTGCCTTTCCACTCTGGTGGGATCAAGGGCAATTCATGGAATATCCGGTTGTCGGCAAAATCCTTTTCTAATCGCTGATAGACGATCACATTGGGGGCGACGATGAGGAAGTTCGTGGAGAGATCCGAGCCGGGTACGCGCTGCTTGTGGAAGCGCGACCAGACGACCGCCATGGCCATCACCCAGGTTTTGCCCGAACCAGTGGCCATCTTGAAGGCGAAACGGCGCAGGTCTTCGGGCGGTAAGTCTTGGACGCCGTCTCGGTCCAGTTCCGGCACGTAGCGACGAAGCTGTCGCTGGCCGTTCATTGTGGTCTGAAATTCGATATTATTCGAGAATAAGTCTTTCTGAGTAATTTTTCCGTACGTCTCAATGAGTGCCTTGGCATCTCGCTGCCCGGCGATCTCTACTAGCCACACCAGCGTCTCGATCGCTTCGCGTTGGCAGAAGTAGTATCGGAAAGGCGCATCAAATCCGTTTACCGTATGATCCTCCTCAAACCAATACTCAAACAAGCGTCGAGCGACTCCCGATGCCCCCTCGTAACCACTGTCGCGCCAAGCATCTACGGCCTTGCGGATTTTCGGCACTAGCAGGAGTTGGCTCGGGCGGCGGCCGGATTCCTCGCGCCAGCCGGTCGGCGCGTCGTCGTCCTTGACCAAGTAGGAAGCGGGCCTTTCCCACGGGCGGCGACCCTGAATTTCCGGTAGGTCCTTGTCGTAATTGATGACAGCTTTTGCCATGGCTATTTCACCTCAACATCAAGAGCTTGCGAGGTATCGTTGCCAAAGATGTCGATTACTTTGACCAGCACTCGGTATTTGCCGGACTTCTCGTAAGTGTGGGAGTCGGAAATGAGTGGGAGCCTTCGATCTTTACGCGTGCGGTAGGCGACCCATCCCTGCATGATTCGGTCTTCGTGATGTCGATCTTCGCCATTATTCCGCTCCTTGGATTTGCTCAAATACTCACGATCTTAGATGAGGATGTCAAAGTCAGCAGGCATCATGCGCTCCCTCCGTCCATCCAATAACGCCTTCCGCACGGCGCATCAACCGCAGATCGCATTCTTGGCAAATTTTCGCCTCGGTCTGAATTCGGTTGAACGGGCTGTCGAGATGGCCAATAACCTCGCGCTGACTGCCGCTGAGTTCCGGGTAGTGCTTTAGGATGGCGAGCGCGATGCTCACAACAGCCCCGCCTTCCTAAAGCTGAAGGTCTCCGACGCCGACACGATTAGATGCTCGACAACCCGAAGGCTAATGGTTTCGGCGGCCAGTACGATGGCCCGCGTGACTACCTTGTCTTGTGCGCTCGGCTCGACATTGCCATTCGGATGGTTGTGCGCGAGTACGAGTGCCGCTGCTTGGCGCTTGAGCGCGGACTCCACGACGCGGCGCGGATACACCGCTGCTCGATCAATTGTGCCTTCCTGAAGCGTTTCGACGCCGTCGCGGAGTAGCCGATGTGCGGAGTCGAGGTATGCCACGGCGAACACCTCGTGCTTGAGGTGACCGATCCGCATGCGCCAGAAGTCGCCGAGCCGCTCTGGGTCGCGCAGCACTTCCGCTTCCCCTGATGCTTCCTGCAAGTAGAGCGTCGCCGATTCGCGGATGACTTTCAGGGAGATCGCGGCGACCTCGCCGATGCCCGGCACTGACCGCAACTCGGTTAGCGGCGCGTCCAAAACACCTCGCAGGCTGCCGAAGCGCTTGAGCAGTGCCTTGGCTTGTTGCTTCACGTCCGAGCGGGGGATGGCCAAGGTCAACAGCAACTCAATGACCTCGTGTTCGGCGAATCCCGCCAAGCCGCTCTTGAGGAAGCGTTGGCAAAGACGATTACTAGTGAGCCTCAGTCTTCGCCATTATCCCGCCCTTTGAATTTGTGCAAATAGTCGCGTCCCGCCGGCGTCAGGCGATAGCACTGCTTTTTGCTGCGCGGCTTGTCGGGGATGGTCATTTCGATCAAGCCGGCTTGCAGGGCGGGCAATAGGTAGGTTTTGCGGACGTGTTTGGTATTCTTCAGGCCCAAGGCTTCTTGGATCTGCCTTCTGTTCATCTCGCCCGATATTACCCCTAAAAGACGCACTGCCCCGGTATCTTGGGGGGTAACTTCCCCGGTATCTTGGGGGGTATCTTGAGGGGTAACTTGGGGGGTAACTTCCCGGGTAACTTGATCTTCTAGTGCCCGCACCTCGGGGTCCGGCCGGAAAACAACGACAAAAAAGGCACCCCGAATCTTAAATTCCGGTTCCGGGCAGCCCTGCTCCCGCGCCTCGTCCCGAATACGGCGAATACCAGTGCCCGCTTTCTCGATAAACTCAATGCGGTGGAGCAGATCGGCGATAAGTGGATTGCGACGGATGCTCTCGCGGCCGAGTTCGGCCAACTTCAGGCCCGTTGGCAGGCCGCCGGGACTTATCACCTCAATGCGATTGGCGTAGATCTCGACGAAGACGTTGGCACCCTCGAAAAACCAATCGCGGTGCATGACCGCGTTGGTGATGGCCTCGCGCAGCGCCTTCATCGGGTATTCCGGGACGTTTTCGCGGCGCAGGCTTTCAATGCGATAGGCCGTGCGGGTATTGCGCTCAATGAAACCCAAGGCGTCCTCAATGTCGGCCACGATGCCGCCGTCAAAATCGCGGCGGTCGAGGATACGCACTTTGTCCGCGCCTTTGCCGAGCAGGCAGGTGATGTAGGCTTCGGAGAAGAAGTGCCGCACGTTCTTGGCGAAGAAGAGCACCCCCGCGTTGCGGAAGAGTAGCTTATCGCCCGCCCGCTCGGCCGCCTCGATGTTGACCAGCACGTCTTCAAGCGGCGGTTGTCCACTGATGCCGGACAGCTTGAGCCAAGCGTCGTACTTCTCGCGGTCGAAGTCCTCCGGGTAGCGGAAACGAGGACAGGGCGAGAGATCAAACCGGATCACGCCCTCGCTGCGGAAGAAATCGCGGATTTCGTCGCGGCTGAGCTTTTGGGTCACCGCGCCCTGACGCCAGAAGAAGCCTTCGCTGCATTGCACCGGCTTGGCGTCGCTTTCCCGGACATGCACTGCGAATACGTCATCCACCGGCTCCACCAGTACCTTCACCGGGGGGTCGCAATTGCGGGCGATGTCCTGAATGCGGGCGCGCAGGGCATTGGAGTCCTTGACGCCGGTCACAGTGCCGTCATCGCGCACCCCGAGCAGGAGCTTGCCCCCAACTGTGTTGGCCATGGCCACCAGTTCTCGTGAGAACGACGACGAGAGGCCCTCTTTGAACTCAAGCGTGGTCCCTTCGCCTTGCTGAATGAGAATATCGAGGTCCGCAGGTGTCATAGATTCTGAAGTAGTCGGAGCAGCTTAGTTGTGGAATCCCGCACTGCGTGATGGAGTTGGCCGCTGATATGCCTCAATTGATAGGGTTTGCTCGCTCGATGTCAAGCTGGTGGGGATGCTAGCAAGCGGCATTGTCTCGCCTCCGTCGTCCTATACTTTAGTGGCAAGCAAAAAGACGATGGAAAACCGAGCGAATTACGCGCTGTTGGCGACCTCGCGAAACTTGGTGCCCGGCGTTAGGTAAGGAGGATGAGACAATGAGACAAGCGATTATTTACCGAGGCGAAGATGGCTATTGGGTTGCTGAATGCCCTAGCTTGCCCGGTTGTATCAGCCAAGGGAAAACAAAGCAAGAAGCCATCGCCAACCTCAGAGAGGCGATTGAAGGGTACATTCTTTCCCTTGAGGAGGATGGACTATTGGTTCCTAAAGAACAGTTTGAGGCATTGGTAGTAGCCGTGTGAGCCGATTGCCGAGAATTTCAGGGAGAGCCTGCGTCAATGCACTCGGCAAAGTTGGTTTTTACCATAAACGCCAGCACGGTAGCCATATAATTCTGCGTCGATTCGCTCAAGTCGTCATTCCCGATCACAAAGAACTGGATAGGATCAGACAAGCTGACCTTGGTGTAGAAGAGTTTGTACGATTACTGTGAACGCGTTGTTAGCCGATGGATAAATTGCCCGATGTCATTCCCTTGACGCCCTATTACCGCGAGATGGTGTGGGGCGGACGCCGCTTAGCCGCGCTCTACGGCAAGGCCCTGCCAGACGATGCGCTCGTTGGCGAGTCCTTTGAACTGTCTGCGTATGAGGGCCGCGAGAGCCGGGCGGCGGACGGTCGCTCCCTGTGCGAGTTGGTGGAAACGCACCGGGCCGACTTGGTCGGCGCGGCCGTGTGGGCGCGCTACGGTGGGCACTTCCCCCTGCTGGTCAAGCTCCTCGACGCTCAGCAAGACCTGTCGATCCAAGTGCATCCCAGCGACGAGTACGCCCGGCGCAACGGATTGGCCGACAGCGGCAAGATGGAGGCGTGGTACGTGCTACAATCAGACGGCGGCCGCGTGGCTTGCGGGCTGGCCGAGGGCGTGGGCCGTGCGGAGTTTGTCGCTGCACACGCGGCCAACCGCGTGGCCGAGGTCGTCCGCTTTTACCCAGTCGCGCCGGGGGACGTGCTCTTTTTGCCGCCGGGCACGGTACACGCCCTGTGCCGAGGGGTCGTCCTGTACGAGGTGCAGCAAGCGAGCGACCTGACCTTCCGCATTTACGACTACGGCCGGCCGCGCCCCCTGCACTGGGAGCAGGCCCTCGCGGTCATCAACTTTGCCCAGGGCTTGCCCGGGCCGGTGCCGCATCCAGTGCTGCGCGGCCAAGTGCTGGTAGAGTCCGAGCACTTTGTGCTGCACGGCTGCGGCTTACCCAGCGGTCAAGCCGAGCATCGGGCTGAAGAGTCGTTTCTGGCGCTGACGGTCGTCCGCGGCCGGGCGCGCGTGGGCGAGTGTGCCTTGAGCGCGGGCGCGACCGCATTAGTACCGGCTGGGCGCACTTGCGAGATCGTGCGACTGGGGAGCGAAAAATTGGACTATTTAATCGCTTCCGTACCCACCTGAAAAGCCTTGCTGGAACGTTCACTAGGATATTTCGTCCGTTCCTTCAGCTTCCCCTCAATCCAGCCCTATCTCCCCCCCCGCCTCTTGGCTCCGATAGATCCCATCGAGAATTTTCATCACCTGTAAGGATTGTTCAGGCGGCACCGGCGAGGGCCGCCCTTGGGCAATCGCCGCGGCGAACTCCACGCATTCCTGCGCGTGGGCTTCGAGGCCGTCGTACATCAGCATGAGCTTGCGGTCGTACTGCTGGCGGGTCTGGTTGTTGCTCTCGCAAATCGAGCACTGGGGCCAATGCGCCCCGCCGCGGCTGCCGTAGAGCCACATCTGCATGTCCTCGCCTTGGACCGGGTGGTGCAAAAGCCAGCTCACCTCCAGCATGAGCGTCGCGCCGTTGGCAAAGCGCACAAAGGCCGCGGCAAAATCCTCGACATCGTAGTGGGCGGGGATCGGCTGGCGACCCCATTGGCTGAAAGCCCCCTCTTGGTGCGCCAATTCAGCGCGGGCCACGCCCGAAACAGCCACCGGCTCGGGATGCCCCATAAACCACAAGGTCAGGTCGAGAATGTGGACCCCAATGTCGATACAAGGACCGCCGCCGCTGTGCTCCTTGAGAATAAACCCGCCGCCGACCGGCGCACCGGCCCGGCGCAGCATCCAACTGCGGGCGTGGTAGATGGGGCCGAGCGCGCCTGTGTCCAACTCGGCCTTTAGCGCACGCGCCGCCCCCTGAAAGCGAAAGTGCTGGGCCGTCATCAGCTCCTTGCCCGAGGCATCGCGCGCCGCAATCATCTGGCGCACGTCCTCGGGCGTGGGGGCCAAGGGCTTCTCGCAGATTACGTGCTTGCCAGCCGACAGCGCGGCAATGGCCAACGGGGCGTGATACATGTTGGGCGTGCAGATGTCGATAATGTCGATATCGGGATCGCTGAACAGCACCTCCGGGTCGGCGTGCAGCTTGGCGACCCCGTTTTCTGCGCCAAAGCGCCGCAGCGCGTCCGCGCTAATATCGCTGCCGGCGACCAACTCGGCCTCGCTAGAAGCTTCCCATCCGGGGATGTGCGTGCGGGCGATCCCGCCGACGCCGACGATACCTACTTTGAGCGTACTCATGGCTTATCCTTTTGTGAATTGTGGTTTGATACACCGGTTCGGTTTATATCCGCGTCAGGGCTTCTGCCGGCATCCACCCGCCGAGGCCATTGGCCAGCCGCACCAGCATCCACCCCTCCTCCTGCCGCACCAAGCGCACCTTCGTCCCTTCGTGCGCGACAAAAACCTCGGTCTGCCCAAGGTCGGGGCCGGAGCGCGCCCGCGCCTCAACCGCCGTGACAATGGCTTCGCTCGTCTGCGCCCGATGGCGGAGGCGCGTTCCCAGCCAGAGCGCGGACCCAACGCTCAGCCCCGCACAGAGCCAAACCCCGACTAGCCACAGCGCCCCGGGGCGCGTCTGCGCAAACAACCACCGCACCCCCAAGACAAAGACCGCGAAAAACGCCGCGGCCAACAGCAGGCTGAGCTGATTGAACGTAGGCCAGAAATAGGCGGCCACCAGCGCGGCCACCAGCGCACCGAGCCCGTCCTCTGTTTGCGGGTCGCGGTCCTGCTTCACTAGGTTGGCAAAGCGCAGATTGGCCTCAATGTCCTCGTCGTGCGGCAGCAAACGCCGCGCCCGCTCATACCAGAGAATCGCTTCGCCTAGCTGCCCGGACTTGAAGCAGGCATTGCCCAGATTGTAGTAGAGCCGAGCGTCTTGTACCCCGGCTTCTACCACCTCCAAGTAGCTGCGCCGCGCTGCGGCAAAATCCCCGGCCCGATAGAGCGCGTTGGCTTCGTTGTACTGCCCAGCCGCGGCCCCGGCGTGGAGTTGGGTGCCCAACAGGAGCAACAGCGCCAGGGCGCGCATCATATCTGTTTCTCCAAACCCGCGATCACCTCCTCGGCCAAGCACCGCGCCGCAGCCCGGTCCGTCGGCGGGCCGCCTGCGGGCGCAAAGCGCGCAAAGTCGCAGCGCGTCAGCAGGTCGCGCAACGTAGCAATCGTCTCGGCATCCACTTGACGCGCCGCCAAGGCCGCGGCGCAGACCTCAATGGTCAGGCCAGCCGCGGCGAGGTTGAGGCGGTCGGCCACGAACTCCAGCACAGCGGCGCGCACCTCGCCGTAGAACTCGGCCGCGCTGCCAGCCGCGAGCAAGGCATCGGCGCGGGATAGGCGGCGGCTGGCCTCGCCTTTGGCCCGGCGCTGGCGCGCATACGCCACATCGCCCTGCAAGCGCCGCTGATGGCGTTGCCACAAGAGCAGGGCGAAGAAGGCAATGGGCAATGCGCCCTGCAAGGCCCAAAACCAACGGCTCTCGTGTAGCATGGTGCCCGCGGCGAGGGCCTCGACGTCGGGCTTGATGTAGCGAATGTCCTCCCCTACGGCCTCGATGTCCCGCCGGCTCAGCCCGTAGCTCGCCCCTTCCTCCTCAACGCGCCCCTCGCTGTGAATGGCGATGGGCGCGGATTCGAGGACTTCGTAGCGCCCTTGGTGCGGGTCAAAGTACGCAAAGCGCAACGGCGGGATGTTCAGGGTGCCGCCCTGCTCGGGAATCAAGATGTACTCAAAGAGGCGGCGGCCCCCGTACACGCCGTTGGTGACCCGCTCTTCTTCCTCGACCTTGGGGTCGTAGATCTTGACGCCGGGCGCGGCATCTACTTGGAGCGGCTGCACTGCGGCCATGTTGCCCTCGCCCTCGACGATCACTTGCAGCGTCACCGGATCCCCGGCCGCGACTTGGGTCGGCTGGGCCGCGACGCCGAGCTGGAAGCGCCCTACCGCGCCGGTAAATTCCGCCGGGCGACCCTGCGCTGGCAGCGGTAGGACCTCAATTTGCAGTTCCTCGCTTTGCAGGAGCAGCGAGCGCGAGCGGCCAAAGAAGTCGTCAAACAGGCCGCCGCGCCGCGAGCGCTTTTGGGGGATGTCGCAAGAAACGGCCAACGTGCCGACGGCGTGGGTCCCCGCGCCAGTGGGAAAAAGGGCCACGCGCCGCAGGGGCGCGACGTTGAAGGACACGCCGCCGCGCACCTCCTGATGCGCCTTTAGCTGTTGGGCGACAAAGAGGTCTTCGGTCCAGAACCCGACAAAGGTCGGCAGCTTGTTGAAGCTGACGTTGTGCGGTTGGACGCGGTAGAACAGGTCGTAGGACACGGTGACCTGCTGCCCCACATAAGCCCGCTCGTGATCGGCGCGCGCCAACACGAAGATGGGATCGTCTGCTTGGCCAGCTTGCGCGCGACTGGTGCCGCGGACGATTTCGACGGCAATGGGCTTGGTCTGATAGTGCTCGCCGTCCATTTCTAGCTGGAGCGGGCCGATGGTGAAGGTGCCGGCCCGCTTGGCATAGAGGACGTACGTTAGCTCGCGGGTGAAGCTGAAGTTGGTGAAGTTGCTCATCTCCATCCGCGTACTAACGGCTGGCCCCTCAACGTGGAAATCCTTTAGGTCGAGTGCTGGCGTCAGCTCGCCCAATTGCGCGTCCGAGGCGATGCGCAGCGTCAGGCGGATCGGCTCGCCCTCGCCAGCGCGCGCGCGATCGACGGACGCCTCAAACTGAATCGTCGCCCCTGCAACGCCGGACGCTGCAAGCACCCACAGCACGAGCGGGATGGCCAGACGTGCGCTCACCAGTCCCTAGCCTGCGCTTTGCCGGTGGCGCGAAACCGACGCTGTTGCGCTTCTAGCTCGCGGTCTTTGAGTGCATCCATAAGCTGCTGAGCTTCCTCGGGACTAATGGACTGTTGCCCGGCGGGCTGCTCCTCCTGCTGTTGGTCCTGCCCACCTTGCTGCTGTTGATCCTGTTGGTCCTGCTGCTGTTGATCCTGTCCACCTTGCTGCTGTTGATCCTGCTCTGAATCCTGCTGCTGTTGATCCTGTTCCGAATCCTGCTCCTGTTGATCCTGCTCCTGTTGATCTTGCTCCGAATCCTGCTCTGAATCCTGCTCCTGTTGATCTTGCTCTGAATCGTCCTGCTGTTGATCCTGCTGCTGTTGATCCTGCTGCTCCTGCAATTTCTCCAGCGCCAGCTCCAAGTTCACCTTTGCATCCTCGTCGGCCGCGTCTAGCTCCAGCGCCTGCTTGTAGGCCGCGACGGCCTGTTCAAACGCCTGCTGCTGAAAGAAGCTATTGCCCATGTTGTAATGGGCCTGCGCCTGGATTTTTTTCTCCTCGGCGCTGAGCACCCGCTCGAATTCCCGCCGGGCTTGGTCGTATTCGCCGCGCTTAAAAAGCGCGTCCCCGACGTTGAAGTGCAGCTCGGGCGCGTCGGGCCGCTCGAGGAGGGCGTCGCGGTAGAGCTGCAGGGCCTGATCGTACTCGCCGCGCTGGTAGTGCTCCAAGGCCGCGGCGCTCTTGCTGGCCACGGGATCGCCCACGGTCGCCCCGCAGACAAACGGCCAGATCCCCAAGACAATCCACCGCGCACCCATTAGGCAAACCGCCCCTTCCACTCGCGAGCCTGCACCCGCGCATCGCCCAAGAAAGCCTCGGCCAAGAAACAGCACAGGGCCAACAATAGGGGCCATTGGAAGCGCTCCTGATAGCGAGTGAGGCGAGTAGAGCCGATTTCGCGCTGATCCATCGCGGCGATTTGGTCGTATAAGGCGGCCAATTCCGCGCCGCCCAAGGTGCTGCGAAAGTAATCGCCCTCCGTCTCCAGTGCCATGTCCTGCAAGGTGCTCTCGTCGAGCCGGGTTTTGACGTAGTGGCCGCGCTGGTCTTTGTGAAAGCTCACGCCTCCACCCTCTTCCTCGGTGGGGATGAGTTCGCCGTCGGGCGTCCCCAGCCCCACGGCAAAAATGCGCACGCCCTGTTCGGCGGCCACCTGCGCGGCTGCCAGCGGCTGCCCCACGTGATCCTCGCCATCGGTCAAGAGCACGATGGCCTTGTGCTGGCCCTCGCCCTCTTCAAACGAGCGCACAGCCAGCCGCACGGCGTCGCCAATGGCCGTCCCTTGCACGGGTATGGCCCCGGCGTCCAGCACGTTGAGAAACATCTCCACTGCGCCGTAGTCGGTCGTCAGCGGGCATTGGACAAAGGCCCGGCCAGCAAAGACCACCAGCCCGACCCGGTCGCCCCGCAGCAAGTCCAACAGGCCGCGAATTTGGTACTTGGCCCGCGCCAAGCGGCTCGGCTTGACGTCTTCGGCCTGCATGCTGCGCGACACGTCGAGCACCAGCATCACATCCACGCCCTTGCGCTGGGCCATTTCGAGTTGGGTGCCGAATTGGGGGCCGGTCAGCGCGAGGATCGCAAACAAGGTCCCCAGCCCCAAGAGGACGCACTTGCCCTGCTGGCGGCCCCGGCTCAGGTTGCGGGTCAGCTTCTCGGCCAGCGGGCCGCGGGCAAAGCGCGCCAAGGCGCGGCCACGCGCCCAGAGGGCATAGGCAAAAAAGGCCGCCAAAAAGGGCAGCAGCAACAGCAACCAAAAGTTGTACAAGTTCGCAAAGCGCATAGAAACTCAGGGCAGCGAGCGGAAGCGGGTGTGGGCCAACAGCATCTCCACCAACAGCAGGCCCAAGCCCGCGTAGAGGAAATAGGCGAAGTGCTCCGAGTAGTTCAGGTGGATTGCGGATTTGATTTCGGTCGCCTCTAACTCGCCGATCTCGCGGTAGATGGCCTCTAGCTTTTCCTCGCTGGTCGCCCGATAGTACTGGCCGCCGGTGCGCGCGGCCACCTCCTGTAAGGTCTCCTCGTCGATTTCCACCTGTACGGTCTGATAGCGGGTGCCGAAAATCCCGCGCACCGGCCGGCGAATTTCCCCGTCGCTGCCCACGCCAATGGTATAGACCCGGATGCCCACGGCCGCGGCCACTTCAGCCGCGGTCAACGGCTCAACCTCGCCGGCGTTGTTCACGCCGTCGGTCAGCAGGATAATCACCTTGCTTGCGGCCTCCGAGTCGCGCAGGCGGTTGCAGGCGTTGATCAGGGCCATGCCAATGGCCGTGCCATCCCATTCCTCGCCGGCGATTTCCACGCCCTCGAGGAATTCCAACAGCACTCGATAGTCGAGAGTCAGCGGGCACTGAGTGAAGCTCTCGCCGGCAAAGACGACCATGCCGATGCGATCGCTGTGGCGGCCGGCGATAAAGTCGGCCACCACTTCCTTGGCCACCTGTAAGCGGCTCTTCTGGCCCTCGTCTAGATCGTTCAGCTCCATGCTCGACGAGATGTCTAAGGTCAGCATGATGTCGATGCCCTCAGACGATATTTCCCGCACCTCGCGCCCGGCTTGCGGGCGCGCCATGGCCGCGATGAGACAGCCCAACCCGAGCATCTTCAAGACGAGGAGGCCGTGCCGGAGCTTGGTCCACAGCGACGCGGTGGCGCGGCGCAACACCCCGAGGTCGGAAAACTGCACACTGCTCTGGCGTCCCCGGTGCGCACACACATAGCTGTAGAGCAAAACGGGCAACAGCAGCAGCAACAACAACCACTCGGGATTTTCAAACCGGATGTTCTGCATGGACCTCAGCAGCGCGCGTTGCAACCGCCTCCTCAATAGCGCGCAATAGGGCTAGGCCGACATCCGGCGCGCCCCGGGCCGCGTCCAGCGCCGGATAGAAGCGGGCGAACTTCACCAAGTCGGCCGCGCCCAAATAGTCGATGACCCGCTGCCTAAGCGCGGCATCGAGCTCGGCTGCACGCAGCGCGTCCGCCAGCTCAGCCGTGGTCTGCTCCATTGCCTCAATTGCCAAGCTCTGCTCCAAGAAGCGGCGCAGGTTTTCCGCCAGCAGCGAGTAGTACGTTTTGAGCTCGCCGCGCTCCAACAGGCCACACGCGGCAATGCGCGCGAATTCAGCCGCGTAGTCCATTGGCTCGGGCGGAGGCGAAGGTTCCGGGGTGCGGGTGCGGCGACGCCAGAGCCAAACGCCGCCGAGCGCGCCAAGCACCAACGCCAACAGGCCGATTGCTACGACCACCCACAACGGCACCCCCCCGCTGACGCGTACGGGCGGTTTGATGTCGCGCAGTTGGTCCTCCCCTTCGCCCCGGGCGCTGATGACTTCTATGGCTAAGGATTGAGTCGCGCGCAGGAGCGTGTCGCCCGCAGCGGTGACAAAGGGCACGGCCACGGCTGGCACCTCGTGTAGCCCCAGCTCGTAGAGACGCAGCTCGCATTCTTGCGCCGTCGCGCCCTCGCGTTGGTGCCAGCCGGCGCAGCGGGGGGCAAAATCCCGCAGGAGCTGGGGCAGGTCCGGGGCCTCGGGGCGCGCGGTGGCGTCGTGGTGGAGCGTCAGGGTCAGGCGGATGGGATCGCCGACCCGCGCAGCCGCCGTGTCCAAGGCCGCCTCGGCCCGAGGGGCTTGGGCTTGCAGTCCCTCGGCGAGGACGACCAGCGCGGCGAGCAGACCGCCGAGCATTACGGACTGTCAGCGCCGCCGTCGTTGGGGTCTTCGCTGCTGGCGGCGGGTGCAGCTTGCGCCACGTCGTCTATATCCAAGTCCAACTCGGCAAAGTCGTCGGCACTCACGACGTACACGGCAGCGTCGCCCTCCTGTTGCAGGTACGAGGTTCCGGCACCTGCGCTGAAGCGCGCGGTCAGCAAGGCTTGTCCTTTGCCGAGCAGCTCAATGCTGAAGGCCGGCGCGGCCTCGGCGGGCAGCTCGTCGGCAAAACCCTCGACTGCGAGCTGCTCCAAATCGCTCAAGAGGCTGTTGAGCTTCCACGATTTGGCGTCGCGCCCCACCGGCTCGGACAGGTGCCACACACCGCTGGTGTCCTTGTCGGCTGCAAACGCGGGCGCAGCCCCTCGGGTCAGGACAATGCGCTCAACCTGCTCGCGCTCAAAGCGCAGCGGCTCTTTGTCGCGCAGGTCGGAGATGCCCTTGGCGAGCTCTTGCACGAGCGTCGAATCGACCAAAAATACTTGTGGCCGGCTGGCGTCGCGCGCGTACCAACGGCCCTGATCGTCCTCCCCGCCAATGGCCAAGCGCTTCTCGGCCCGATCTTCGCCCACGAGCAGGGCGATCTCCACCTCGGGCGTACGCGCTCCCAAGCCATAGGTGGCCAAGGCGTCGGCATCTGGATCTTCGGACACAAAAGCCTCGATCTCGGCTTGGTCGATTTTGTCGAGCAGGCCATCTACTGCGTCGGCGTCGGCCCGGGCGACCACTGGCTCGCGCATTTGCCAGCCTTCGTCGGCCCGCGCCAGCACGGCCGCACCGCCCGCGCCCCACCGCTGCACCTGCACCACCTCGTCTTTGGCAAAGGCCAGCACCCGGCGGTCGCGCAAATCAAAAGCGCGCTTGTCGAGGTTGTCGAAGCGCCAAGCGCGCACCACAAAGATCTCGGGATTGTCGCCTTGTAGTTGGGCGTAGGTGAAGCGGTCGGTGGGGCTGTCCGACCCAAAGGCCACCACCTGCTCGGCGCCGTCCTCGGTTTGCAGCCGCACTTTGAGTCGCGGCGCGTCGAGCCCGTATTGGGCGGCTTCCTCGGCGGTCGCAGCCGCGCTATCGACGATCGCCTTTTCTCGCTCGCACTCGCGCAAATTGCGCAAGTAGCGCTCTACGGCCTCTTGGTCCGCACCATCGGCCATGGGCGCGCTCAGGTTCCAGCCGCCCGCCCCCTTGTCCAACACCAAGGCATCGCTGCCGCGCAACAGCTCGAGCCGCTGGGCGTCGCCGTCTTGGAAGGCGAATAGCTGCTTGGATTTTTCGGCTTCTTGGCGGCGCTCCTCGCCGCCCTTGATCTCGTAAAAATAGACAAAGGCCAACAGCGCCAAGAAGACTGCGCCGATCACTGCATTGGTCTTGAATTTCATGCTAGCTCCCCTTGTACAAAGACCTTTTTAATCCACACGAGAATTGCCGCGTTGACCACGAAAACCGCGGCGTAGAGCAACTGCACCGTCTCGTTGGGAATCAGCGAGAAGCCAAGGCCGGCACCGGTGAAAATCGTCAGTGCGACCACGCCAGCGCACAACAGCGAGAATATCAAGCCGGACTGCCAAGCCCAGGCTGCGTGCCGATAGAGGCCGTAGCCAATGGCCGCTGAGGCCAAGGCCGCGATCAATTTGACCTCGCCCTCAAAGGTCGCCCCCTCGCTGGTGGCAATGATGCCGCTGATGAAGAAGAACATTGCATTGCCCCAAAAGGTGTACACCAGCCACGAGACAAAGCCGTCGGCGTACGTGTGATAGCCGCGCCGGAGCACCATGACCATGCCCGACAAAGCGACCGCAAAGGGCACGATGAACACCGAGAGCCACAGAATGACCGCGCCCTGATTGCCGATCAAGTTGATGGGGTTAAAGGCGGGTTGCTTGTCGGCGATTTCGAGGCGGTCTTCGTCTTCGGTTAGCCAGCCGACGCTGCCGATGAATAGCTCGCCATTGGCCTGCTGGGCAAAGTACTGGTTGGAGGCAAAGTCCGCGTCGCCGATGACCACCAGTCGCGTCCGGCCCTCGGGTGCTAAGCTGGTATCCACGGCCGCGGACACGGCCACGCCCAGCGACACCGGGCCGCGCACATCCATTTCCGGGTCGAACTCCACCTCGCCGCCCTCGCCCACTATGGGCGCGAGGTCGGTTTCGCCCCAACTGCTTTTGTGGGTGTACGCCAACTCGGCAAGGTCCGGCTCCTTGAGCCGGTGTTCGGCAAGCTGCACCGAGCGGGCCAGCGGAAAGAAACTCATGGTGCCGGCCGATAGCTTTTGGGTGATCGGGTGATCGCCGTAGTTGATGACCACCGGCACCGAGACATCCGCGCCAAAGAGCTGGCCCAAGCCGCTCAGATCGACGACAAAGTCCTGCCCCAGCTCAACCGAGTACTCGTTCAACAGCGCTTCGAGCCCGGTCGGCTGGCCCGGATCGAGCAAAAACAGCGCACTGCCCCCGCGAGCCAAGTACTGCCGCAGCACTTCGGCTTCAGCCGCGGCAAAGCGCTCCTGTGGTGCCAAGACCACCACTAACGTGGCGTCGTCGGGCACTGGCTCGGCGAGCGTCAGCCCTCCCTCGACCGCGAAATTTAGCTCCTTGAGGCGGCCTTTGAGGGTGGAATAGCCCTGCTCATCGACTTGGTCCAGCTCGGCCTCGCCGTGGCCGCTGGTGAAGTAGGCCCTTAGCTCGCGGCCTTTGAGCGCCTTGAGAATGGCATTGCTCAAGGCCTCTTCGCTCTGGGCGGTGATGCGCTCGGTGCGCACCTGCCCTTCGTCGATCACTTCAACAATCGACGTCCCGCGCTCGCGGATGTTGTTCTGCTCGACGCGCAGCCGGTTTTTCTGCGGGTCAAGTAGCTCGTAGTCGAAGTGGGGCGACAGATAGCTGTATTCCCTTAAGAGGTCCTCAAAGCGCACGTTCTCCATCTCGCCCATGAAGGTCTTGACGCTGACGTACTGGCCGCTGTCTTCGAGGGGTGCGAGGAGCCGGTGGGTGTTGTCCGAGAGGGTAAAGAGCGCGTCGGCCGTCATGTCCTTGCGGAGGTGGTAGCGGTCGCCGAGGAAGTTGACCAGCGCGGCAATGCCGAGCGAAATCGCAATGCCCAATCCGGCCGCGCTCAAGTCGGCCAAGCTCCAGCGCCCCTTGCGCGAGACGACCACAAGGCCGACCAAGGCGATCAGCCCCGGATAGAGCACCACGCTGAGCCAGAAGATCCACTCGCTGTCGCTCTCGGTCAGGGCGATGGGGTTGTGGCCCGGCTCGCGGGGGCGAATCGAGATCAGGGCCTCGTCTTCGGCCAGCCAGCTCAGGGCGTTGAGGGCTAAGTCGCCGTTGCCCTGGACGCCGAAGTACTGGTTGGTGGCAAAGTCCGAATCCCCAAAGACCACCAAGCGGCCCCCGGCTTCGGGGTCTCGGGCGGCTACGGCCAAGGACACCGGCCCAGGCCGATCGACGCCCTCGTCGAGCTTGACCGTTTGATTGCCCTCGCTGGTGAGCACGCTCAAGTCGGTCTCGGCCCAACCGGCCTCCGAAGTCATAACCAAGGGCCCCCCCTCGCGGCCACTGCCCTCGTCAAAGCGCACCGAGCGCCCGAGTTGGAAGAAGGTCATCAGGCCCTCGTGCTTGCGCGTAACTGGGTGGTCGCCGTAGGAGAGGGCGACCGGCGTGGTAAAATCGAGGCCAAAGAGCGAGCCAATGCCGCTGGTGTCGATGACGAAGTCGTCGCCGACCGCCACGCCCCACTCGCCCAACAGCTCTTCTAAGCCGCTGTCGGCGAGCGGGTCCAAGAGCAACAGCAGGGCCCCGCCTGCCGCCAGATAGGAGCGTATGGCCTCGACCTCCACTGGGAAGAAGGGCGTCCGCGGACCGGCTATGACCAGCACGGCGCAATTTTCGGGCACCGCCCCCTCGCGGGCGAGGAAGAGCGAATCCTCGACCGCGTAGTCGATCTCTGCCAACTGGGCCTGCAGCTGGTCCAGCCCATCGGGTTGGTTTGCCAGCCGGCGCTCGCCGTGCCCCACCGTCAAGTAGATCCGGTCTTGGCGCTCTCGCGTCAGCTTGAGCAGGGCGTTGACGATCTCGCGCTCTTCGAGTTCGGTAATCTGCTGTTGTTTGTCGCCGCTTTCCAACACCAGCGTGTTGTAGAGGCGGATGCCGTAGTCCTCAGTGCGGCGCGGATCGCGGTCTGGGTCGATAAACTCGTAGCTGAAGCGGGTGTTGTACGTCTCCAACTCGGCCAGCAGCAGCTCGAGTTCGGCGTTTTCTCCCCCCTCCATAAAGGCGAGGACGTGGACATCCCGCTCCAGTGCCTTGAGCGTCTGCACCGTCAGGTCGGCGAGGCTGTGCAGCCGGCCCTCGGTCAGGTCGAAGCGCTCGGGATAGCGGTTGCCCAAAAAATTGACCATGACCACAATGCCGAAGACCATGATGCCGCCCCAAAAGGCGTTGAGCCAGCGGCCGTACTGGCGGAAGAGCGCCGGGTTGAGCAACCCGGCCGCGGCCACCATCAATGCACCAAGGGCCAAGTTGAAAAGCCCGGCCGAGCCGCTCTCGGCATTGAGCAGATAGGCCAAGCCACCGGCGACCATCAGGGCCGCGCCGGCCAATCCCAAGGGCGTGGTATATGCCTTCATACTCAGCGCCTCCATCTCCGCGACTCAATGACGCGCGTGGTTAAAAACAAGCAGAAAAAGGTAAAGCTCAGGTAGAACACCACGTCCTTGGTGTCGATGACTCCGCGCTGGAAATCTTCGAGGTGATCTATAAAGGAGAGGTACTGCAGGATTTTGGCGGCCGTTGGGCCGGCAAAGCTAGCCGACCAGTCGATGAGCCAAAAAAGGAGCAACATGCCAAAGGTCAACAGCACGGCGACGATCTGATTTTCGGTCAGGGCCGAGGCTAGGATGCCCACCGAGATAAAGGTCGCGCCGAGGAACAAGTAGCCTAAATAGCCGGAAAAAATCGGCCCCCAGTCGGGCGAACCGTACACTTCGAGGATGGCAAAGTAGATCAAGGTCAGGCTGACGATGATGCCGTAAAGCGAAAAGCAAGCCAAGAACTTGCCCAACATCACTTCGATGGTGCGCAGCGGCGAGGTCATCAGCAATTCGATGGTGCCGGATTTCTTCTCCTCGGCAAAGAGCCGCATGGTCAGCATGGGGATGACCAAGAGCCAGATGAAGTCCATCACCGCAAAGAATTGGGTGATGACCATCTCGTTGAGATTGAGCGCCGGCATCCCCCCCATGCCCATCTGCGCCCGCTGGCCAAACTGCAAGCACCAGAGGTTGAACTGCATCAGGATGTTGCGGAACAGATAGCCCGAGAGAAACAGGAAGACGCCGGCGATCACATAGGCGACCGGCGAAACAAAATAGGAGCGCATCTCCTTGGTGTACACGGCGGCAAAATTACGCATCTTAGGCTGCTACCTCCTCGCTAGTCAGGCTCAGGAAAATGTCTTCGAGGGTCATGTCGAGCGGCCGCAATTCGCGCAGGCTGAAGCCGCTTTCCACGACCTTGCGGGTCAGGTCGTCGCGCACGTCGGCGCCGGGCGCGCTCGTCACCACGTACGCGCCCTCCTCGCCGCTAATTTCCACCTCCAGTACGCCCTCTAGCTGGCCGATCATGCCCAGCACCTGCTCGCTGGGGCCATCTATGTGGGCGCGCAGCACCTCGCCCTCCTTGAGCTGGGCCATGAGGCTTTCGGGCGTACCCTCGCCGGCGATGCGGCCGTTGTTGATGATCGCCAGTTGCCCGCAAGTCATGCTCACCTCCGGCAGGATGTGGGTGCTGAGAATGACCGTGTGGTCGCCCCCCAGCCCCTTGATGACCTCGCGGATTTCGATGATCTGCTTGGGATCGAGGCCGACAGTCGGCTCGTCGAGGATGAGTACCTCTGGCTCGTGGACGAGGGCCTGGGCCAAACCGACGCGCTGCCGGTAGCCCTTGGACAGGTGGCCGATCACTGTGTGGCGCTGGTGGGCGATGCCGGTTTTTTCCATGGTGTCGTCGATCCGGCTGTTGAGAGCCGCGCTGGGCACGCCCTTGATTTTGGCCACGAAGCGCAGGTAGGCGTTTACCGTCATATCGTGGTACAGCGGTGGCTGCTCGGGCAGGTAGCCGATGCGCTTGCGCACCTCCATGGACTCCTCGATAATGTCAAAACCAGCGACTTTGGCTTCGCCCTGCGAAGGCGGCAAATAACAGGTAAGCATGCGCATCGTCGTGGTCTTGCCCGCGCCATTCGGGCCGAGGAAACCGAGGATGTCGCCCTTGTCAACGCTGAAGGACACATTCTCCACGGCCACGACATCTCCGTAGTGTTTGGACAGTTCGCGTACTTCAATCACGGTACTTCCTCCTTAGTGTCGCTGCATCCGCGCGCGAAAAAAGTGAATGAGAGGTTCGACATAAGGGCGCGACAGATCAATCGCGATTTCGTCGACGCCCGCTTTGTGCAATAGAGTGCTGCGGCGCTCGGCTAGGGCCCGCTGTTCGGCGGCGAAAAATGCGCGCACGCCCTCGTGGCCGCTATCGACGAGCACCTGTTGGCCGGTCTCGGCGTCTTGCAGGTTGATAAAACCAACATCGGGTAGGTCCCACTCGCGTGGGTCGCTCACCACCACGGCGATCAAGTCGTGGCGCTGGCTCAAGTGCCGCAGCGCCGGCTCGTACCCTTGGTCGAGAAAGTCGGAGATGACAAAGATCACGCTGCGGCGGTGCAAGACGCGGCTGAGGTATTCCAAGGCCCCGGCGATGGAGGTCTTGCGCCCCTGCGGCTGAAAGTACAGCAGCTCGCGCAGGACGCGCAACACGTGCTTGCGCCCCTTTTTCGGCGGCACGAAGACCTCGACCTCGTCCGTGAAGATCAGCAGGCCCACGCGGTCGTTGTTCTCAATCGCGCTAAAGGCCAACAGCGCCGAGACCTCAACCCCAATTTCCCCCTTCATCTGCTGCTGGGAGCCAAAAGCCCCGGACGCGCTGGCATCTACCACCAGCACAGCGGTCAGCTCGCGCTCCTCGTCGAATATCTTGATAAAGGGCGCTCCCACCCGCGCCGTCACGTTCCAGTCGATGTGGCGCACGTCGTCGCCGGGCTGATATTCGCGCGCCTCGGCAAACTCCATGCCCCGCCCCTTGAACGCCGAGTGGTATTCGCCGGCGAAGAGATTGTTCACCATGCTGCGGGTGTGAATCTCGATCAGGCGAACTTTGTCGAGTATCTCTTTGGGAATCACGGCTCGGCTCAACTTCAGGGAACTTCGATGTGGTCGAAGAGCTGCTGCACGATGTGATCGCTGTCGATTTCCTCGGCCTCGGCCTCGTACGAGGCGATGATCCGATGCCTGAGTACATCGGCCCCCACGGCCTTGACATCTTCTGGGGTGACGTAGGCGCGGCGCTGGATGAAGGCGTGGGCGCGCGCCGTGCGGACGAGAAAAATAGCGGCCCGCGGCGAGGCCCCGTACTCGATTAGCGGCGTCATGTCGGCCAAGCCGTAGTCGGCCGGCCGCCGGGTGGCTTGGACGAGGTCGACGACGTAATCCTTGATCTTGTCGTCGATATAGACGATCTCCACCACCTCGCGCAGGCGGCGTATTTCGTCGATGCCCACCGCTTTCTCCACCTCAATCGGACTGTCGTTGGCCATGCGGTCCAAGATCAGCCGCTCCTCGGTGCGCGACGGGTAATTGACTTTCACTTTGAGCATGAAGCGATCGACTTGGGCCTCGGGCAGCGGGTAGGTTCCCTCTTGATCTATCGGGTTCTGGGTGGCCATGACCAAGAACGGGTCGTCGAGTGCATAGGTTTGCTCGCCGATAGTAACCTGCCGCTCTTGCATGCACTCCAAAAGCGCGCTCTGCACTTTGGCTGGTGCCCGGTTGATCTCGTCGGCCAAAATCAAATGGGCAAAGATCGGGCCTTTCTTGGGTATGAACACCCCTTGGTGCTGGTTGTAGATGGTGGTCCCGGTCAGATCGGCGGGCAGCAGATCCGGGGTAAATTGGATCCGCTTAAAACGGGCCGCCACGATCCGCGCCAGCGTCGCTACCGTCAGGGTCTTGGCTAGTCCGGGCACTCCTTCGAGGAGGATGTGGCCGTTGCACAACAGACCCATCAGGATCCGCTCCACCATGGCGCGTTGGCCGACGATGACCCGGTCCATCTCCTGCAAGATGCGCTCCACCACCAAGCTCTCGCGCTGGACCTGCTCGCTAATGGCGTGAATGTCTATTGTCGTTTGCGTCATCGGATGTACTCTCGACATGCTCTAAGTCTCGGCCAATAAAAAACCGCCCTGCGAATTCGCAAGCGGCTGGGCCCATCTGCCTCAAACCTCTATGGCAACTTCTAATGTACTAAGGAGCGGCGACCTCGTCCTGAAGTTGGCCCGCGGCTTCGTCCTGAAATTGAACCCATTCTTGAGGGGCGCGCCCGATGTTGGGCAACAGGTGCCGGGCACTGGCCGCGAGCTCGGAATCCGGGTAGTTCTCAATCACGCGCTGATAGGCTCGCCGCGCTTCCGCTAGATCGCGGATGTACTCCTCGTATATGAAGGCGATCATAAATTGGGCTTCGTCGCCGTGCTCGCTATCGGGATATTCGGCCAACACGCGCTCGTAATAACCGATGGCCTCCTGCATCTTCCCTTGCTGCTGGGCCAAGCCGGCGAGTTTTCTCAGGGCCTCCGGTGCTTTGGGAGATTCGTCGAAGCGCTCGAGAAACGTCGTAAAATGCGCGACCGCTTGGTCGGCCGTGGCCGGGTCGGCCGCAGCGGCCTCGCCGGCTGCGAATAGCTCTTCAGCGCTTTGCTGGCCGCAACCTCCGCACCAAGACCCGGCGACAAAAATTCCCAGTACTATCTTCGCTACCATCTATGTTTAACCGCGCATCACGTGGAAAAGTTCCTCAATCGGCTTTGGCAGTATCCGCTTTGCCGCTGCCTTTTTTGTCGCCCGCCTTGCCGCCGTCTTTGTCGGCCTTAGCCGCCTTCTGGTATCCATCGCTGCGATAGTCGGTCGTGTAAAAGCCCGTCCCCTTAAACAGCAAGCCGCCGCCCGTGCCGATGAGCCGCTTGACCGGGCCGGTACAACGTACTTCCGGGCAGGTCTGGCGCGGCGCGGCCGTGATGCTCTGAAACTCTTCAAATCGGTGACCGCACTGCTGGCATTCGTATTCGTATGTGGGCATGGCTTTGACTCTCGCTATAAGTAAAAATACAAACTTATTAATATAAATTCGTTCAACTAGGGGCGCAATAGTTGGCTCCGCACCTAAGGTTTACTCGGCGGCACCCATTTCCGGGAGATCGCCCATGCCGAGGGAATGCACCTTGTCGCGCTCGATTTTGAGCAAGGTCAACGCGCTGTTGGAGCGCACGTTCGGCGACAAGGAGATGATGCCCGAGGCTCCTTCGTAGAAACGGACCGCGGTCAACCACTTGACCAGTGCAGTCGGATCGCGGTACCCCTGCTCCCATCCGTCGATGAGCAAGTGGGTGGCGTCGTAGCCTGCGGCTGCATAGTGCGGGTCGCGGCGGAATTGCTTGCGAAAGGCACTGACAAACGACTGCGCGGGCGCAGACTCAGCTTGCCGCGCGGAAACGAAAATGACCCCGTCGAAATTCTTGCGCTCGCCCGGGCCCATCTGCCGGATGGCTTCGGGATCCCACCACGCATCGTTGCCGAGGACTTGGGTCTGCAAGCGGTGAAAATGCACCTGCGGCGCGATTGTCTTGGCGTCCGCAAAGCTCTCGACCACCACCACCACCCCGTCAATGGTGTCGATAAACATATCCGCTTTTAGTTGTTCCTCGACCGCTTCAAGCGTATCTGGCGGAGGCGGTCTTAGCGCAAAACCGGCCGCGCGAATCTCCTCGAAGACATGGCGGAAATCCTTCGTCTGACTGGGGATATACCAATCGCTGTGCGCGATCTGGCCGCCGTTGCGCTCGGCAATGCGGGTGAATTCGCGTGCGAAATCCCAGCCATAGTCGCTGAGGGGGGAAATGAGCGCTAAGTGCTCCAAGCCAAGGACGAGGGTCGCGTACTCGCCCAAGAGACGCGCCTGCGTCTTTGGGACCGTGCTCAACTGGAAGACGCTGTGGCCGAGCGAATCCAAGCCGCTCTGTTGGGCCAGCGGCACCAACAACGGAACGCCAGCGCGTGCGGCGACCGTGGCCGCCACGACGCTAGAGCTGCTACGAAGCGGCCCGACGATGGCCACGACTCCTTGATCCAGCAACTGCTGGGCACCGTACGCCACGCGCAACAAACCGCTGGCCGGGCTTTCGCTGACGGCGCTGCCGCGATCGGTAGCGATGGGCAAATTCCCGTAGTCAATCCCGGTATCGGCGATTACCAGTTCAAAGGGACTGCCGGCTTCCCGATTGGCCAATTGCACACCATCGCGGAGCTCCTCGCCGATCCGGCGATCCAGCCCGGTCAGCGGCAGCAACAAGCCCAACCGGGGCGACCCCGAGCCAACGCGCGGGCGAGATGCGGACTGACTACCCCCCCAGACAGCGGCCAACGGAGCGAATATGCCGTTGACAACGCTGTCGCGATAGGTCTGCATGGCCTCGGCGGCTTCCTCTTGCCAGCCGAGGCGCTGATACCAGCGCACCCGGCCGAAGAACAGGGCCTCGCGCAGCCGCCCGGCCCCTACGGCCTGACGCAGGCGCGTCAGCTCTCGTTCTTTTATTTGTCCGTTCCACTCCATGGCCGCCAACCGCTCGGCCGCTTGGGCCTGAATGCCGAGCGGTGCCTGCGTGGCCAGCAAACGGCCGTACTGGGACGCGGCCGCGTCGTGGTGCTTGCTGTTGAAAAACGAGTCGCCGATCAACAGCCGGGCATGGGGCAGGTAGCGGCTCGTGGGGAACCTGCGCTGCAAGACCAAGGCCGCGTCGATGGCTTCGGCAAAGCGCCCTAGGCGGTACAGGGATTTCCCCAAGAGGAACCCGCCGGCGCTGGACCGCTGATTGAGCGGGAACTCCGCTAGCTGCTGCAGGTGGTTGCGAGCCTCGTCGAAACGCTCCTGCCGATAGGCCTCAAGCGCATTGCCAAAGGTCTTTTCGGCGTCGGCCGAGTACGTCCACGTGCGCGCCTGCCCTTCTGCGAAGTTCGGTACCAGCACCGCCGCGAAGAGCGCGCAGGCGTAGCGAGCAATGCGCTGCAAGGCTGTAGGCGGGAAAAAGGTACGGGGCTTAGGTTGTCCACATCTGAGAGGACGAGTATATTTTTTACGCCACTGCATTTTCAACCTTTCCGTAGGTAATATATGCAACCGCGTGCTGAAAAAGTGGAGATTGACCCAGAAAAACTGCGCCGTCTCCTAGCTAGACAAATCGAAGAGCAAGAGCAAGCACCAGCCCAGCCCGAGGCTTCCTCCACCGAGGGCGAAGGCACACAAACCACCGAGTCCGAGGCCCTCCACTTCGACCTCAAACCGGAAGAATTAGAGGCCTATCTCGATCAATACGTCATTGAGCAGCAAGACGCCAAGGCCATTCTCGCCACCAAGATCTGCACGCACTTCAACCGCCTAAAACTGCCCCCGGAGGAAGACGAGGGGCTCGTCGGCAGCATCAAGAACAACGTGCTGATGGTCGGCCCTACCGGCGTGGGCAAAACCTATCTAATTCGCCTCATCGCCCGCAAAATCGGCGTCCCTTTCGTCAAGGGCGACGCCACCAAATTCAGCGAGACCGGCTACGTTGGCGGCGATGTCGAAGACTTGGTGCGCGACCTAGTCCGCGAGGCCAACGGCGATATCGAACGCGCCCAGTGCGGCATCATATACATCGACGAAATCGACAAAATCGCCTCCGCGCAGGGAGTACACGGCCCAGACGTCTCCCGTTCAGGCGTCCAGCGCAACCTGCTCAAGCTGATGGAGGAAACCGACGTCGACCTCAAGGCCCCGCACGACATTGCCTCGCAAATGGAATCCGTCATCCAGATGCAGCAGACGGGCAAGATCGAACGCCAGAAGGTCAATACCCGCAACATCCTCTTTATCGTTAGCGGGGCCTTTTCCGGGCTCGACGAAATCATCGGCCGCCGGCTCAACAAAGGCACCATGGGGTTCCGCTCCCAAGCCGACCCGGCCCACCTCAACGCCGATCAGCTTCTGTCCCACGTGCGAGCCGAGGACCTAATCGAATACGGGTTCGAGTCCGAGTTCATCGGCCGCTTGCCCGTCATCGCCGTGCTAAACGGCCTCGGCCCCGAAGATCTCCTCGAAATCCTTCGCAATCCCAAAAGCAGCGTCATCCTGTCCAAAAAGCGCGACTTCCGCGCCTATGGTATTGAGGTCGAATTTGCCGACGAGGCCCTAGCCCTGTTAGCCGAGCGCGCACACGCCGAGCACATCGGTGCCCGAGGCTTGGTCAGCGCCATTGAAAAGGTGCTGCTCAACTACGAAAAAAAGCTCCCTTCCGTCGGCGTCGAGCGCTTTACGGTCCAAGCCCACACCGTACTCGACCCTGCGACCGGTCTGGAGCGCTTGCTCCAAGATGCCTCGCTGCGCCGCTTTCTCGACAACTTTCAACGCGATCACGCCATCGCCTTGGCGATCACGCCGGAAGCCTCCGCGCAAATCGAGTCCCTAGCCAGCACGCGGGACATGGCACCCGGCGAATTGTGCGCAGAAATGTTCAGCGACTACGGACATGGCCTCAAGCTGGCCGGGTTGAGCCAGTTTTGCATTGACGCGGATGTGGTCGCCGCTCCCCAAGAGGCCCTCAACGCGCTCGTCAAATACTACTACAATCAACGCAGTTAGGTTCTGCCGTACTGCTTTACCTTGCGGTAGAGCGTACTGAGGCCGATTTGCAGGATTTCGGCCGCCCGCCGTCGGTCGTGGCCAACGGCCTTCAGGGTCTCGGCAATGGCCATCTGTTCGATCTCGGCCATGCTCATGCCGACGCGAAAACCCAACCCGGGAAAGACGCGCTCGTGGCGGTTGATGTAGCGCGGGATGTCCCCGACCTCGAGTACGCCGTCGCGGGAGCACATGACGACCATGCCCTCGATGCAGTTTTTCAATTCCCGCACATTGCCCGGCCAGTCGTAATCGCGCAACACGTCTAAGGCCCGCGGCCGAAGGCCCGCGATGCGCTTGTCGTTCTCGGCGGCGAACTGCCGGATGAACGCGTCGGCGAGGATGGGTATGTCCTCGCGGCACTCGCGCAGTGGCGGCACTTCGATCTTGATTACATTGAGCCGGTAGAAGAGATCCGCCCGGAAGGTGCCCTCCCGCACCATGGCTTCGAGATCGCGGTGCGTCGCCCCGATCAAGCGCACATCGGCCTGCCGGGTCTGGGTGCCGCCGATCCGCTCAAAGCGACCGTCCTGAATCACCCGCAAGAGCTTCACCTGCGTCGGCAGGGGAATGTCGCCGACTTCGTCGAGGAACAAGGTGCCTTGATCGGCCAGTTCAAAGCGCCCTTTGCGTGCGGCTACGGCCCCGGTATAGGCCCCCTTTTCGTGGCCGAAAAGCTCGTTTTCGACCAAGCTCTCCGGCAGGGCACCGCAGTTGATCTCGACGAAGGCGTTTTCCCGCCGGCGGCTCCGTTGGTGAATGGCCTTTGCCACCTCGCCCTTGCCCGTGCCGGTCTCGCCGGTGATCAGAACGCTGGTGCGCGATTGGGCTACCTGTTCGATCTGGAGGTGAATGCGCTGCCACGACGATGAGCGGCGGGCGATGTCGTCAAAGCGGTAGCGCTCGTCCAAGCGGCGCTGTAGATCCGAGACCTCCCCCACTAGCTGCTGGTAGCGCAGGCCCTTTTCCAACACCGCGCCGACCTTGGCCAAATTCAGCGGCTGTAGCTGAAAGTCGTAGGCCCCTTGGCGCATCGCTTCAACCCCCAGCTCAATGTCTTCGGGCTCGGCAATGGCAATCGCGCAGATGGCCGGATTGCGCTTGTGGGCCAGTTGCTGAACTCGCAATCCGTCGATGCGCTTCTCGCGCAGGGCGTAGATCAGCGCGTCAACCGCATCGGCGTCGAGTATGTCGTACGCGCTCGGGCCCTCGTGCGCCCAGAGCACTTCGTACGCTCGCTGTTCTAGATAGAAAATCAGCGCTCGGGCCGGCTGGGATTCGGGCAGCACGACCAACAGCCGCGGCTGCGCATGGCACTTCTCGCTCACGGGGCGACCTGCTTGCACAACTCCACGACCACCTCGCAGTGCGGCGTTTGGGGGAACATATCTACGGGCTGTACGCTGCGGACGCCGTACCCAGCCCGGCCCAAAGCGCACAGATCGCCGGCTAGCGCGTGGACATTGCAGGAGACGTAAATGATGCGCGGTGGTGCCAACGCGCACAGACCGGCCAGCGCCTTTTTGTGGATCCCGGGACGCGGTGGATCGACGACAGCTAAGTCAAAATGCTGGCCTTGTGCCGCCAATTTCCCGAGTATGTCCTCGGCTGCGCCGACCACGAACTCGCAGTGTTCTATCCGATTGCGCCCGGCGTTGCGCCGCGCGTCCTCCACTGCTTCAGCGACCACTTCGATGCCCAACACGAACTGGGACTGGCGCGCCAAAAGCAGGCTGATACTGCCCGTGCCGCAGTACAAATCCAGCACGGCCTTTTGCGGCCCGGCCGCGCGGGCTATGACCTCGTAGAGCCGCTCGGCTTGCAGCGAATTCGTCTGAAAAAAGGACTGGGGAGAAATGTCGAATTCGAGGCCAGCGCACACTTCGGCGATGCGCCCTCTCCCCTTGAGCACAAACTCGCGTTCCCCGGCCGCTACTTGGGCTTTGCCGGTGTGCAAGGTGACGAGCAAGACGTCAATTTCGGGTACAGCGTCCAACAGTTGCTCGGCGAGTTGCCGGACTCCTCGGTCGGGATACGAAGACACCACGAGGTTGACCATCACTTCTCCGCTCCGCTTGCCCTCGCGTACCACCAAGAAGCGCAACAGCCCTTGGTGCCGCTTCAGGTCGTACGCGCTCAGGCCCAACCCTTGGCTGATGCGGCGGGCCGCTTTGACAATGCGGTTGGAAGTGCGCGACTGTAGATGGCACTCTTCGACGTCGAAGATCCAATTGAAACGCCCGCGGACGTGCAAGCCCAGTTGCAGCAAGCCTTCGCGATCCGTGCCAAAGGAAAATTCCATTTTGTTGCGATAGAAAAAGGGGGTCGGGCTGGGCAAAATCGGGGCTGCGGCCGGCAGCGGCAGCCCACTGGTCGCCAATGCGCTGGCGACCATCTGCTCCTTGACGGCGAGCTGGGCCGCATAGGGCAATTCCTGCCAGCGACAGCCGCCGCAACGTCCAAAGTGAGTGCAACGAGGCTCCTCGCGCTTGTAGCTCTCTGCAAGGAACTCCTCCACCTCGGCCTCGAAGCGCCCTTTGCGCTTCTTTACGACCCGGGCGGCGACCCAATCCCCGGGAACGGACTGACGCACGACGACCTCGCGGTGCCCGACATAAGCCAGCCCGTCGCCCTTGGCGGTGAGCGCGGCGACCTCAACCTCGATGCGATCTCCTCGTTTCACGTGCCTCTATCTAAAATGCAAACGGGGCAAGATGGTCATCATCTTGCCCCGTCGCTACTGCCTTGGACGCCCACCTTATTCTTCGGCCTGCTGCGTCTCTTCCGCGGCCGCCCCAGGACGATCCACGAGCTCGACGATACTCATAAATGCCCCGTCGCCGCGGCGCGGCCCTAACTTGATTAGGCGCGTATAACCTCCGTTGCGGCTTTTGTAGCGCGGGCCCAGTTCGTCAAAGAGCTTGGCGACCACTTGCTTGTCGGCTATGACGCGCAACACTTGGCGCCGGGCGTGCAAGTCGCCTTTCTTGGCGCAGGTCAGCACCCGCTCGGCCGTGCGCTTGAGCTCTTTGGCGCGCGTCTGGGTGGTGGTGACGCGCTCGTTGATAAAGAGCGAGGCCATCATGTTGGACAACATGGCCTTGCGGTGCGGGGCCGTGCGCCCCAGCTTAGCTATTTTTTTTCCGTGTCTCATAGCTAGTATTCTTCCGCCAGCGGGTTGTCCGCGTTTTGGTCGATCTCAATGCCGGCGTACGGACTCAGGTCCATGCCCCAGCTAAGATTGTTTTTCTCGAGTATCTTCTGCAACTCGTCGAGCGATTTGCGGCCGAAGTTGCGATACTGGAGCATCTCGGCCTCCGTGCGCGACACCAAGTCCCTGAGATGGGTGATCCCCGCGGCTTTGAGGCAGTTGGCCGAGCGCACTGTCAACTCAATTTCTTCGACCGGCGTTTGCAAGAGCTGGGCGATTTTCTTGGCCTCCTCGTCAACTTCCTTTTCGTCCGCGCTTTCTGGCTCTTCTTTGAAGTTGATAAAAAGGCTCAGGTGTTCGGTCAGGATCCGGGCGGCTTGGGACATGGCATCCTCGGGATGCACTGAGCCATCGGTCCAGACTTCCATAATCAGCTTGTCGTAGTCGGTGCGCCGCCCGACGCGTGCGTTCTCGATCTCGTAGTGGACCTTGAGGATCGGCGAATAGTTCGCATCGAGCGGAATAGCACCTATGGGCTGGGGCTGATCCGGAATTTTGTTCTCCTCGGCGAACTGGTAGCCGCGGCCGCGGCCGACCGTCAGTTCCATTTTCAGGGAAGCCCCTTTGTCCAAGGTGGCGATGTGTAGGTCGGGATTTATCACCTCGACGCTGGGGTCCACTTCTAGATCCTTGGCTACCAAGGCTCCTTCTGTCGTGCGTTCGACGCGCAAGACGCGATCCTCCTCGCCGCGATAGCGGATCGCCACTTCCTTGAAGTTGCGCACGATCTCCGGCACGTCCTCGCGCACTCCGGCAATCGTGGAAAACTCGTGATGCACACCTTCGATATTGACTTGCTTGATCGCGACTCCTTGGATAAAGGACAACAATACGCGGCGCAGCGCGTGCCCTATAGAGACGCCAAAACCGCGCTCGAGCGGCTGGACAATAAACATGCCATACGTCTTGCTGAGGCTTTCTTTTTCGACCTCGGCCAGCCTCGGCATCTGGAGACCTTCTAATTTCATACTTTAGCCTCTTGCCCCTTGGTTGATTGGGCGGAGTAAAACTTCAGACGCGAGAATAAAACTCAATGACCAGTTGCTCTTCGGCGACCGTGGGAATGTCTTCGCGGCCGGGGAGCTCTGCTACGGTTCCAGTCAAGTTGACCTTGTCTATGGCCAGCCAAGGCACGGTCTCCCGCGAGCGCCGCAGCGATTCGTGAATGGCCTCTAGCTGGCGACTGCGCTCGGCGACCTGCACCATATCGCCCATCCGGGTCAGATAGGAAGGGATATTGACCCGCTTGCCGTTTACCAAGATGTGGTTGTGGCGCACTAGCTGGCGCGCGGCCTTGCGCGATGGCGCAAACCCGAGCCGATAGACGATGTTGTCGAGGCGGTGCTCCAACAGGCGCAGCAGGTTTTCGCCGCTGACGCCCGGTACGCGCGACGCTTCCTTGTAGTAGCCCCTGAACTGGCCTTCGCGGATTCCGTAGAGCCGAGCTAATTTTTGCTTGGCCCGTAGCTGCACACTGTAGTCGGACTGCTTGCGCCGCAAGCCCTGGCCGTGTTGGCCCGGGGCATAACTGCGCCGCTCAAAGGAGCATTTTTCGAGGTTGCAACGCTCGCCCTTCAGGAAGAGTTTGGCCCCTTCCCGGCGGCAGAAGCGACAGTTGGGACCTGTATGCCTGCTCATAACGTGGTTAGCTCCTCTAAACGCGACGGCGCTTGGGCGGCCGACAACCGTTGTGCGGCATGGGCGTCACGTCGCGGATTGCGGAAATCTCGAGCCCGGCGTTTTGCAGCGCGCGGATTGCGGACTCGCGCCCTACCCCCGGCCCCTTGACCCAGACCTCCACGCGGCGCAACCCCATATTCATGGCTTCTTGAGCGGCCCTCTCCGCGGCGAGCTGGCCGGCAAAGGGCGTAGATTTGCGACTGCCCTTGATCCCCGCCGCCTTGTGGGGCGTCGCCCAAGAAATGACATTGCCCCTAGTATCGGTAAGGGTGATAATCGTGTTATTGAACGTGGCCAGAATGTGAGCCACGCCCACGGCCTCGACCTGTTTTGCTTTCTTGCGTCTCTTGCGTCTTTCGGGCGGCAAAGGTCCATCCTCTCTGTTTGGGTTGATCTACTTGGCGGGGGCCTTTTTCTTGCCGGCAATGGCTCGTCGCGGCCCCTTGCGCGTACGGGCGTTGGTCTTAGTGCGCTGGCCGTTGGCCGGCAGCCCGCGGCGATGCCGCAAACCCCGATAGCAGCCAATGTCCATCAGCCGCTTGACATTCATGGTGGTTTCGCCGCGCAGGCTGCCTTCGACCTTGTGGCTGACCTCGATGATCGAGCGCAAACTGTTGACCTGGTCGTCGCTCAGCTCGCTGATGCGAGTCTGGGGGTCAATTCTCGCTTGGGAGGCGATGCGATGGGCCGTCGCGTGCCCAATGCCAAAGATATAGGTCAGTGCGATGGCGACTCGCTTGTCGCGGGGTAAATCTACACCTGCTATGCGCGCCATAGTGTTATTCCTCAGCCTTGTCTCTGCTTGTGGCGGGGATTGCGCTTGCATATCACGCGCACGACCCCGTTCCGACGGACGATCTTGCACTCGGTACAGCGCTTGCTGACGGAGGCTCTAACTTTCACGGTACTCGCTCCCAATGAGGTGGTGGTCGCATCAAACAGGGCCTACGCTTTTTAGCCGCGGCGGCCTTGGATCTTGCCCCGCTTCATAAAGCCCTCGTAGTGGCGAGTCATTAGCTGGGACTCTAACTGCTGCAAGGTGTCTAGCGCCACGCCGACGACGATCAACAGCCCGGTCCCGCCAAAAAATTGGGCAAACGAAGGGGCCACGTTGAATTGCCTTGTGACGAAGAAGGGAAAAATCGCCACCATCGCGAGGGCCATGGACCCCGGCAGGGTAATGCGCGTCATAATGCCGTCAATGTACTGGGCGGTCCGGGGGCCGGGGCGAACGCCCGGGATGAATCCCCCGTGCTTTTTCATGTTGTCGGCGAGCTGGTTGGGATCCATGACGATGGCCGTATAAAAATAAGTAAAGAAGATGATCATGAGCGCATAAACGAACCAATAAAACATGGATTCGGTTGAGAAAAACGAACCAATCGCCAGCATAAACTCATGGCCGGGGAACATCTGCGTGATCGTACCGGGCAGAAACATGATCGACTGGGCAAATATGATCGGAATCACGCCCGCGGTGTTGATCCGCAGCGGAATGTGCGTGGTTTGGCCGCCGTACACCCGCCGCCCGACGACGCGCTTGGCGTACTGCACGGGAATTTTGCGCAGGCCCTGGGTCAGCAAGATCACAAAGGCCACTACGGCGAACATTAGCGCGACGAGGAAGATCTCTTCAATGATGTTCTTGCTAAAACCTCGGTTAATGATAAAGAGATTGTACTCCTGATTGATCGCGTAGGGCAACTCGGCGATGATGCCAATGAAGATGATCAGGGAAATGCCGTTGCCAATGCCGCGCTCGGTGATCTGCTCACCCAACCACATGATAAAGATCGTACCAGTGGTGATCGTCAGCATGGTCGCCAGCGTAAAGCCAAGGCCCGGTTCGGCGACTGCCGGCTGACCCGAGTACGGGGCCTTGATGCTGGTAATGAAAAAACTGACGCCGTAGGACTGAGCAGCCGCGAGAAAGACCGTGCCATAGCGCGTGTACTGGGTGATTTTCTTGCGCCCCTCTTCGCCTTCGCGCTGCAGTTTCTGGAAGTAGGGAATAACCGCGCCCAGCAATTGCAAAATAATCGAGGCACTGATGTAGGGCATGATGCCCAGCGCGAAAATTGTCCCACGGGTAAAGGCACCGCCCACAAACATATCGTACAGCCCAAAAAGGGTGTTGCCGGCGCTTTCAAAGTACTCTTTGAGTACGACCAACTCAACGCCGGGGACCGTGATCTGACCGCCGATGCGATAGACGACCAAAAGTCCGATGGTGAATAGAATCCGACGCCGTAAATCGGGAATTTTGAAGCAGTTTTGAAAACTCTGCACCAGTTGCATCAAATCACCTCGGCCTGGCCGCCCGCTTTGGCGATTTTCTCTGCTGCCGCAGCGGAAAATTTGTGCGCCTTGACCGTCAGGGGCTGACTCAGTTCCCCTTCGCCTAGGACCTTCAACAGTCCCGATGGCTTGGCGATCAAGCCGGCAGCAGCCATTTCCTCTGGCCCGACTTCCCCGCTGAATCCCCGCTCTTCGAGATCCCGCAGATTGACGACCTGATAGCTCGTTTTGAATTTGTGGTTGGAAAAACCCACCTTGGGAATGTGGCGGAACAGCGGTAGCGTACCGCCGGTGAACCCGACGCGGTTGCCGCGCCTAGCACCGGACCTAGCTCGCTGGCCTTTGTGACCTTTGCCCGCAGTCTTGCCCGTCCCCGAACCCGGCCCTTGTCCCAACCGCTTGCGGTTCCGCTTAGACCCTGGAGGGCATTTTATGTTTTCTAGACGCATGGCACGCTCTCGCTTACCCTTCTACTTCCTCAACGGCGACCAGATGCTTGACTTTGGCGATCATACCCCGGATCTGGGGCGTGTCGTCGTGTACGACCTGTTGATATAGGCACTTGATGCCCAAAGCCGCGATCGTTGCCTTTTGACCTTTGGCGCGGCCAATGGCACTGCGCCGCTGCGTAATGACCAGTTTCATTGGCTGTCAATCCCAAGCGCGGAGCGATTCCACCGGCACCCCGCGCTCCCGCGCAATCATCTCGGCACTGCGTAGTTGCGTCAGTGCTTTGACGGTCGCCTTCACTGAATTCTGCACATTGTTGGATCCGAGAGATTTGGTCAGAATATCGTGGACGCCGGCCAGCTCTAGCACGATGCGGGTGCCGCCGCTGGCGATGATTCCGGTTCCCGGGGTAGCCGGCTTAAAAAGGACCTTGGCCGCGCCGAAGGCCCCGACGATCTCGTGCGGTATGGTCCCGTCGGTCACCGGGACCTCGACGACGTTCTTTTTGGCCGCCTCGGCACCCTTGCGGATGGCTTCGGCGATCTCGCCAGCCTTGCCAGCGCCAAACCCCACGCGGCCATTGCGGTCGCCAACTACGACCATCGCACTGAAGCTGAAGCGCCGACCGCCCTTGCGCACATGCGAAACGCGCTTGATGCTATTTTGGACGACAACTTCGCTCAACTCTGCACCGCTAGAATCGGATTTCGCTCTGCTAGTATCTGCTTTCGCCACGCCGTTCTCCCTTAGAAATTCAAGCCGGCTTCCCGCGCCCCGTCGGCCACGGCTTTGACCACCCCGTGATAGAGAAAGCCGCCGCGGTCAAAGACGACCTGCTCAATGCCCTTTTCGCGCGCCTTAGCGGCGACCATTTTGCCGACCTCGTGCCCTTGCGCCACGCGACTGCCAAACTGCCGTTCCCTCAGCTCCCGCGACTGAGTGGAAAGCCCTAAAAGGGAATGACCCGCCACGTCGTCGACTAGCTGCACCTCAATGTGGCGCAGGGAACGATGCACTACCATGCGCGGGCGCACGGGCGTACCGGAGACGATCTTGCGCAGCCGGTGCCGGCGCCGCTGCCGGCGCTGGCGGTTTTCGACCAAGTGTTTTTTGTCTTTCATTAGCCTACTGCCGCCTTGCCCTGTTTCCAGTGAATAGTCTCGTTCTCATAGCGGATCCCCTTGCCCTTGTAGGGCTCTGGGCGGCGCTTGAAGCGAATATCGGCAGCCACTTGGCCCACGAGTTGCTTGTCGATGCCCCTGACGACGATGCGGGCTTGTGCCCCGCCAGTGCCGGCGGCCACCTCGACTTGGATATCCTCGGGCACCTCGTAGATCACTGGATGCGAATAGCCTACGTGAAGCACGAGTTGTCTGCCTTGGACCTCGGCCCGATACCCTACGCCGAACAGGTCCAAGTTCTTGAAAAAACCCTTGGCGACCCCCTCAACCGCATTGGCGATCAAGGTGCGAGTCAATCCGTGTAGAGAGCGAGCTTGTTTGCTCTCGCCTTTGCGCGTCACAGTTAAAGCACTATCCTGCTGAACCACTGCGAGGTGCTCGGCGACAAACGGCACCTTTAACTGGCCCTTTGGCCCTTTTACGGAGACCACGGCAGGCGCCAGCGCGACTTCGACGCCCTGAGGTAGGGGAAGGGATTTGCTGCCTATGCGCGACAATCTAACATTCTCCCGGTGGCTTCACTTACCAAACGCTACAGAGGATCTCACCGCCTACGCCGTTCATCCTCGCTTCTTTATCCGTCATCACGCCCTTAGAGGTGGAGACGATGGCGATGCCCAGCCCGCGGAGCACGCGCGGGATATCGGCTTTGCCCGCATATTGGCGCAACCCGGGCTTGCTGACGCGCTCTAGCCCGCGGATGATGCTATTGTCGTGCTGATCGTAGCGCAGATAGAGCCGCAAAATGCCCTGCTTGTCGTCTTCGATAAAGGCGAAGTTGTCGATAAAACGAGACTCGGCCAATACGCGGGCCACTTCTCGCTTCAGCCTAGAAGCAGGCACGTCAACCTTCGAGTGCTTGGCACTGCAGGCGTTGCGAATGCGGGTCAACATGTCCGCTATGGGATCCGTCATGCTCATATTGATTTCTCCAGCTCGCTACCAACTCGCCTTGCTAACGCCCGGAATCTCGCCCTTGAGGGCCAATTCGCGAAAACAGATACGGCACAGGCCGAACTTGCGATATACTGCCCGCGGGCGTCCACAGCGGTGGCAACGAGTATAGGCTCGCGTGGAAAACTTGGGTTTGCGCTGCGCTTTGGCTATCAGGCATTTCTTTGGCATTAGCAGGTTTTCTCCAGCTCTATTGACTAAAGGGCATGCCCAGCAATCGGAGCAACTCTTGGCCTTCCTCGTCGCTTTTGGCCGAGGTGACGATGGTGATATTCATGCCCCGGACTTGGTCGATCATATCGTAGTTGATCTCGGGAAATATGATCTGTTCCTTGATGCCCAGATTGTAGTTGCCGCGGCCGTCGAAGCTCCGCGGAGAAACTCCGCGGAAATCTCGGACCTGCGGCAAGGCGAAACTGATCAAGCGGTCGAGAAACTCGTACATGCGGGTGCCCCGCAAGGTGACCATGCAGCCGATGGGAATGCCGACGCGCAATTTGAAGTTTGAGACCGCCTTTTTGGCGTGGCGGATGGCGGGCTTTTGGCCGGTGATCGCCGTCAATTCGGATACAGCGCCTTCGAGCATCTTGGGCTCCTGCACCGCTTCGCCGACACCCATGTTGACGACGACCTTCTGTACGCGCGGCACCTGCATGTCGTTCTTAAAGGCGAAGCGGTCCTTGAGCTGAGGCAGCACCTCTTCTCTGTACTGTTTTTTTAGTCTGGCTTCGTACATGGCTTATTCTGGGTCGATCATTTCGCCGCTGCGAACAGAGACGCGCACGCATTTGCCGTTGTCCAGCTTCTTGTGGCCGATGCGCGTCGGTTGGTCGGTCTTGGGGCAGACGATCATGACATTGGAAACGTGAATGGGGGCCTCGCGCTCAACGATACCCCCTTGGGGATCGCGCGATGTGGGACGGGTGTGGTGCTTGCGCATATTCACGCCTTCAACGATGACCCGTCCCCGATCCTTGAACACGCTGAGCACCTTCGAGCGCCGCCCTTTGTCGTTGCCGCTTATGACCTGTATTACATCGTCTTTGCGAATGTCCATTGCGCTCTTCCTCAGACTACCTCAGGGGCTAGCGAGACAATGCGCATGTATTGCTTTTCGCGCAGCTCGCGGGCCACAGGCCCGAATATGCGAGTACCTGTTGGCTCCTTGTCGTCGTTGACCAATACGGCGGCATTGTCGTCAAAGCGGATATAGGATCCATCGGGACGGCGATATTCCTTCTTGGTCCGCACGACTACGGCCTTGACGACTTGCCCTTCTTCTAAAGGCCCGTTCGGCGCTACGCCATGGACAGCGACTACGATCAGGTCGCCAATGCTGGCATAGCGCTTGCGGGAGCCGCCGAGTACGCGGATGCAGCGGCCTGTGCGGGCCCCGGCGTTATCTGCCATTTTGACTACGCTATATTCCCGAATCATTTTGTTTTTACAAGTCTAAATTTTGATTTACTGCCGCTCTAATACATCGACGAGCCGCCAACGCTTGGTCTTGCTCAGGGGGCGGCACTCCTCAATGCGCACTAGATCGCCAACCTGCGACTCTTCGCGCTCGTCGTGAGCGACGAACTTGGCGGTGCGGCGGATGATCCGTCCGTACAGGGCATGCGGAATGCGTTGTTCAACCGCCACGATGCGCGTCTTGACGTTGCTGGCCTTGAGCACTCGGCCTTCGGCCTGACGCCGGCCTCTCTTTTGTTTAGCCATTTCCCACCTACTTCCCACCGGCCAAGGGGCGAATCCCGAGGGTGTGCTCTTTGAGCACGGTGTGCGCTTTGGCAATATCGCGCCGCACCTGCCGCAAGCGAATGGGGCTAGTCAACTGGCCGGCTACGTGCTGAAAACGCAGGTTGAAGAACTCCTCGTGCAGTTCTTCCAACCTGTTTTGCACTTCCTCTGAGCTCATCTCGCGCAATTCGCTGACCTTCATAACCTCATGCAACCCGTTTGACGACCTTGGTCTTGATGGGCAGTTTGTGGCCAGCGCGGCGGAATGCCTCGCGGGCCATGTCTTCGGGCACCCCGGAAAGCTCGAACATCACCCGCCCGGGTTTGACGACTGCAACCCATCCCTCGGGCGACCCCTTGCCTTTGCCCATGCGAGTTTCGGCCGGTTTCTTGGTGATCGGTTTGTCGGGAAAAATGCGAATCCACATCTTGCCCGTGCGGCTCATCGCCCGACTAATCGTCACGCGCATGGCCTCGATCTGGCGGCTGGTGACCCAACAAGGCTCGAGGGCTTTGAGGCCGTATTCGCCAAAGGAGACCATGTCCCCGCCTTTGGTCTGGCCGCGCATGCGGCCCCGCGCCTGCTTCCTCCACTTGGACTTCTTGGGCATCAACATGAGAGTGCCTCGCTGTAATTAGACCGCTCGAGCGGCCCCTTCTTCGGCCATGACTTCGCCGTGGCAAATCCAAACCTTTACGCCCACAGTCCCCGATACGGTGTAGGCCGTCGCCATGGCGTAGTCGATATCGGCGCGCAGCGTGTGCAAGGGGACCCGACCAGCTGGCTCGGAACGCTCGCGCCGCCCCATCTCCAAACCACCGATGCGCCCAGAACAGACGATGCGGATGCCCTCGGCCCCCATGCGCATTGACGAAGCTACGGATTTCTTCATGGCCCGGCGGAAAGAGACGCGCTGCTCTAGCTGGCGGGCGAGATTGTCGGCCACTAGCTGGGCGTCCAGTTCGGGCTTCTTGATCTCTTGGATATTGAGCGAGACATCCTTGCTGGTCAGTGCCTTGAGCTCGTCGCGAATTTTATCGACTTCGGCCCCGCGGCGACCAATGGCAATACCAGGTCGAGCCGTATGCACTTCAACGGTAACCCGCTTGGGCTGGCGCTCAATATTGATCTGGGACACGCCAGCTCTCTGTAGGCGCTGGCGCACGTAGCGCCGCAGCATGAGGTCTTCCTTGAGCAACTCGGAAAAGTCCTTTTCGGCGAACCAATTTGAACGCCAAGGCTTGATGACCCCGAGACGAAAGCCGTATGGATGTGTTTTCTGGCCCAAAGTGTCCCCCTTAGTTGACCTCGTCGCTGACGACGACCGTGAGATTGCAGTGGCGCTTGCGAATGCGATCGGCCGAGCCGCGAGCCCGCGGACGAATGCGCTTGAGATCGCGTCCTTCGTCGGCGAAGACGCAAGTTACATAGAGATCATCGGCGTCGACCGGATTTTCTTCATCCTGGTTGATCCCATTGGATATGGCCGAACGCAGGGTTTTTTCGACCAGCTTGGCTACTGGGCGAGGCGAAAACCGAAGAATGGTAAGGGCCTCGGCGACCGGCTTACCGCGAATCAGGTCAATGAGCTGGCGCACTTTAGTAGTCGGTACGCCGATTTGTTTGAGGACAGCCCTCGCTTCCATGCTCATTGTACTCTCGTGCCGCGCTCGGTCAACCGCCCCCTGTGGCCGCGGAAAGTGCGGGTCGGGGCGAATTCGCCGAGCTTGTGCCCAACCATGTTCTCTGTGATGTACACCGGAATGAACTTGTTGCCGTTGTAAACGGCCAGCGTATGGCCGACGAAGTCGGGCGTAATGGTTGAGCGCCGCGACCAAGTCCGCACGACCTGCTTGTCGCCCGTGCGATTGAGGTGCTCGATTTTTTTTGCTAAATGCCCGTCAATAAAAGGGCCTTTTTTGATCGATCTTGCCATAGTCCCTCGCTACTTCGCGTTGCGCCGGCGTATGATCCACTGATTGCTTTGGTTTTTGCGTTTGCGCGTCTTGTACCCTTTGGTGGGCTTGCCCCAAGGGGTGACCGGGTGCCGTCCACCTGAAGATCGGCCTTCACCCCCCCCATGTGGGTGGTCAACCGGATTCATAACTACGCCCCGCACCTTGGGTCTGCGCCCCAACCAACGGGAGCGACCAGCCTTGCCAATGACGATATTGGCGTGTTCTACATTGCCCACCTGCCCCAAGGTCGCCATGCACTGGACGGGTACTTCGCGATTTTCCCCGGAAGGCAGGCGCAGCTGCGCCCGCCCGCCATCGCGGCCGAGAAGCTGCACTTCAGCACCCGCGCTGCGCGCTAGCTGCCCGCCGCGGCCGGGATTGAGCTCGACATTGTGAACCGTTGCTCCCAAGGGAATATTGGCCAACGGCAGGGCATTGCCGACCTCGATTGGGGCATTGGGCCCGGCGGTGACCTCGGCCCCGACCTTCAGGCCCAAAGGCGCGAGAATATAGCGCTTATCTCCGTCGGCATAGACGACAAGGGCAATAAATGCCGAGCGATTGGGATCGTATTCGATCGCGGCGACCCGACCCGGTACAGCGAGCTTGGTCCGCTTGAAGTCGATGACGCGATAGCGCCTCTTGTGCCCTCCCCCGCGCCGACGCATGGTCAGGCGACCCTGATTGTTGCGCCCTCCCGACTTGCCAACGGCAGCAGCGAGCAAGGACTTCTCGGGCTTGCTGCGCGTTAGCTCCGCAAAGGAGTTGACCGTCTTGTAGCGCAGCGTCGGGGTTGTGGGGCGAAATTTCTTGACTGCCATCTCGAGACCAACTTAGCTAGATATTTTCTGCAAATTCAATAGAGTCGCCGGCCCGGAGGGTCACGTAGGCCTTTTTCCAACCGGCACGCTGCCCTAAGTACATCCCTTGCCGCTTGGGCTTGCTGGGAACCTTGACGGTACGGACGGATTCGACCTTGACCGAAAAAACGGATTCTACTGCCTGGCGGATCTGGATCTTGTTGGCCTTGGGATGGACGCGAAAGGCGTATTTGTTGCCCTCGCGCAACATGGAGGCTTTTTCGGTGATCACCGGCTTCTGAATAATCGCTCGCGGGTTCATTTCTCAGCCCCTTTGGCCACGGGTTTCTACGAGCCGATCAAAGGCTTGGCGAGTAAATAAGACCACGTCCGCTGCCAGCAAGTCATAGGTAGATAGCGAACCGATATGGGCAATTTTCACCTTGGGCAGATTGCGACTCGATTTGATCAACACCGGACAGCTTTCCACAGTGACAAACAGGACCTTCTGACCTTTGAGACCGCACACTTCAATGACTTTCTGAAAGGAACGGGTACTGGGAGCGGGAAAATCGAAGTCGATGACGACCTTGACCTGCCCCTCTGTGCCTTTGAGCGTGAGTGCCGAGCGGAATGCCAAACGCTTGAGGGACTTGGGCAGTTTAGAAGAATAAGAGCGAGGGCGGGGGCCAAAGGCCACGCCACCACCGCGCACCAATGGCGAGCGCATCGAACCCCGACGCGCCCAACCCGTGCCTTTCTGGCGATGGTGCTTCTTGCTCGTGCGGGCTATTTCGGACCGGGTCTTGGTCGAGGCTGTCCCCTGCCGCTGATTCGCTTGGCTGGAGACGATCGCTCGATAGAGGGCGTATTCCGAAACCGCAATGCCGAACAAATCCTCGGGCAATTCTACTGAGCCGTTTGCTTGCCCTTCGCTGTTTAGCACTTCTACTTGCGCACCCATGATTCTGATTAAACCTTTATGTCAATGCCGATGCCCGCAGGCAGATCGAGTTTCATCAGCGCATCCACGGTCTGCGGCGTCGAATCGTAAATGTCGATGAGCCGCTTGTGAATGCGCGTCTCGAACTGCTCACGCGATTTCTTGTCCACGTGCGGAGAGCGCAGCACGGTGTACACAGTGCGAGCTGTCGGCAGCGGCACCGGGCCGGCGATACGGGCCCCGCTTCGCTTGACCGTCTGGACTATCTCGTCCACGGATTTGTCCAAAGCCATGTGGTCGTAGGCTTTGAGGCGAATGCGTATTCTGCTGTCAACTGCCATTGGCTCGCATCTCCCTAACGCGGCTGTCCCTAATTGGAGACCTCGGTGACGACGCCGGAGCCAATGGTCCGACCGCCCTCGCGAATGGCGAAGCGAAGCTGCGGCTCAATGGCGATCGGCTGGATTAGCTCTACTTCCATATTGACGTTATCGCCGGGCATGACCATCTCGGTGCCCTCGGGCAAAGCAATGGTCCCGGTGACGTCGGTGGTGCGAAAGAAGAACTGGGGGCGATAGCCGGAGAAAAAGGGCTTTTCGCGGCCGCCCTCCTTGGGGGTCAACACCACGACCTCGGCCTTGAACTTGGTGTGCGGCTGAACAGAAGCGGGCTTGCAGATGACCATTCCGCGCATTAACTCAGCTTTCTCGACGCCGCGCAGCAGAAGACCGACATTGTCTCCGGCCTCGCCCTCGTCGAGCAGTTTGCGGAACATCTCGACGCCGGTGACCGTGGTCCTGCGCGTCTCCTTGATGCCGACGATGTCCACCTCTTCGCCGACCTTGATCCGACCGCGCTCAACGCGACCCGTGCCAACCGTGCCGCGGCCTTGGATCGTAAACACGTCTTCGACTGGCATCAAGAAGGGCTGGTCCACATCGCGCACTGGATCGGGAATGAACTCGTCAACGGCGCTCATCAATTCGTCGATCGACTGAGTGCCGGTTGGCGTATTCGCCCCTTCCAGCGCTTCGAGGGCCGAACCGCGGATCATCGGAGCATCGTCGCCATCAAAGCCATACTCGGAGAGCAACTCGCGCGTCTCCAGCTCGACCAAGTCCAAAAGCTCTTCGTCATCTACTTGATCGACCTTGTTGAGATAGACGACAATGCTGGGCACGTTGACCTGACGGGCCAATAGGATATGCTCGCGGGTCTGGATCATCGGCCCGTCGGCGGCACTGACGACCAAAATAGAACCGTCCATCTGGGCGGCACCGGTAATCATGTTTTTGATGTAGTCGGCATGGCCGGGGCAATCAACGTGCGCGTAGTGACGCTTCTCGGTCTCGTACTCCTGATGGGAGACATTGATCGTCACCCCGCGCGCCTTTTCTTCCGGGGCGTTGTCGATTTCATCGATGCCCTTAGCTTCGGCCAAGCCCTTGTTGGCCAAGTGTAAGGTGATAGCCGCCGTCAAGGTAGTCTTGCCGTGGTCGACGTGACCAATGGTGCCGATATTGACGTGCGGTTTGTTGCGCTGAAACTGTTCCTTAGCCATTTCCTTAATCCTCTCCTTAGTCTCTGGGAAGGCGGTTACAGCTTTAACTTCGAGTGTTGTCGACGATTTCTTCGGTGATGTGCTTTGGGACGGCTTGATACTTGGAAAACTGCATGGTAAAAAGCGCCCGTCCCTGGGTCAGCGAACGCAAGCGGGTGGCGTAGCCAAAAGTCTCGCTCAGCGGCACGAAGGCCCTGACGACTTGGGCATCGGAACGGGGATTGATGCCTTGTATCTCGCCGCGATGCGAATTGAGATCGCCCATTACGTCGCCCAGATATTGCTCGGGGACGACGACCTCCAACTCCATAATCGGCTCCATGAGATAGGGAGCCGCTTTCAGGGCACCGTCTTTGAAGGCCATGAGCCCGGCCACCTTAAAGGCGATCTCCGATGAGTCCACCTCGTGATGCGACCCATCTACCAGCACGACCTTGACATCCTCGATCGGGTAACCGGCAATGGGGCCGGTGGTCATGGCCTCAATGATGCCCTCGCGCACTGGATTGATGTATTCCTTGGGAATGTTGCCGCCGATAATTTTCGACTCAAAGACCAGCCCGCTGCCCGGTTCGCCTGGCTCAATCTCCAGCTCAACGTGCCCGTACTGGCCGCGGCCCCCGGTCTGTCGCACGAACCGGCCCGAGGTCTTAACGGCCTTGCACAGGCCTTCTTTGTAGGCCACTTGGGGCTTGCCGACATTGGCCTCAACCTTGAACTCGCGGAAGAGGCGGTCAATGAGTATCTCTAGGTGCAGTTCACCCATGCCCGACATGATCGTCTGGCCTGTCTCGTCGTCGAGCTTGACCTGAAAGGTCGGATCTTCCTCGCTGAGCTTGGACAGGGCAATGTATAGCTGGTCCTGATCGGCCCGCGTCTTTGGCTCAATTGCCACGTGGACCACCGGCTCGGCAAATTCGATCTTTTCCAAGACGATGGGGTGCTGCTCGTCGCAAAGCGTATCGCCAGTAGTTGTGTTTTTGAGGCCGACCACAGCGACTATATCACCGGCATAGGCATGGGACGACTCAGTGCGGTCGTTGGCGTGCATCTCCAGCAAGCGCGCGGTCCGCTCGCGGCGCTCAGTAGTCACATTGTAGAGATAAGTGCCCGAGCTTAACACACCTGAATAGACGCGAACAAAGGTGAGGCGCCCGACAAAGGGGTCCGTCATAACCTTAAAGGCCAACCCGGCAAAAGGCGCATCGTCGCGGGCGGAACGTATCGCCTCTGCGCTGGAATGGGGTAGGGTGCCCTTGATTTCGCCGATGTCGGCCGGGGACGGAAGGTAGTGTAGCACAGCGTCAAGCAAGCGCTGGACGCCTTTGTATTTGTACGCACTGCCGCACGTTACGGGCACGGCCTTCAGCGCGATAGTGGCTTGGCGCAGCGCAGCTCGGATTTCGTCCGGGTGAATTTCCTCCCCTTCGAGGAATTTTTCGAGCAGCCCATCGTCGAATTCGGCCACCGCCTCGAGCAGTTTTTCGCGGTATTGCAAGGCACTCTCCAGCAAGTCCGCGGGGATCTCGTCCTCGAAAAACTTGACGCCTTGGCTGGCCTCTTCATAGGTAATGGCCTTCATCTCGACCAAGTCTATCAAACCGTTGAACGTCTCGCCGACGCCGATGGGCAACTGAACGGGCACGAAATTGCTGTTCAACCGCTCTTGGAGCATGCTAAGGACCTGAAAAAAATCAGCCCCATTGCGATCCATCTTGTTGACGAAAGCAATGCGCGGAACCTCGTATTTGTCGGCTTGACGCCAGACGGTCTCGGACTGAGGTTCAACTCCGCCGACCGCACAAAAGACGCCTATGGCACCGTCGAGGACGCGCAGCGAACGCTCGACCTCGGCGGTAAAATCCACGTGGCCGGGCGTGTCGATGATGTTGATGCGGTGATCCTTCCACTCGCAAGCGGTAGCTGCAGAGGTGATGGTAATTCCGCGCTCGCGCTCTTGCTCCATCCAATCCATCGTCGCCGTGCCCTCGTGGACCTCTCCCATGCGGTGAACGCGGCCAGTGTAGTAGAGGATCCGCTCGGTCGTAGTGGTCTTGCCAGCGTCAATGTGAGCCGCAATCCCGATATTGCGCGTGTCTTGTTGTGAAAACTGTCGTGCCATTTCCCCTGAGAACTCCCTAAAATCTGTAGTGGGCAAAGGCCTTGTTTGCCTCGGCCATGCGGTGGACGTCTTCCTTCATGCGCACAGCTCCACCTTCCCCCCTTGACGCAGCGATAAATTCGTTGGCCAACCGCTCGGCCATGGTGCGCTCAGAGCGCTCGCGGGCGAAGCGAATCAACCAGCGAATCGAACGCGCCGTGCGCTCATCCGGCCGCATTTCGACCGGCACCTGATAGGTCTGGCCACCGACTCGACGCGATTTAACCATGACGATGGGCTTGGCGTTTTCCAGCGCCTTCTGGAAGACATCAATCCCGTCTTGGCCACTGCGCTCGGCCGCCAAGTCAATCGAGTCGTAGAATATGCGCTCGGCCACGCTCTTCTTGCCTTGTTTCATCAGCGAATTTACGAACCTCGCTGCCAAGACATTGTGGAACTTCGGGTCCGGCAGCAGCTTGCGTTTAATTGCTCTTTTACGCCGCGACATTGCTCGTACTCTTAGGTTGGCCGCCGGGTGCCATACTTGGAGCGCCCCTGGCGGCGGTCGGCCACGCCCGTCGCATCGAGGACGCCGCGCACGATGTGGTAGCGCACACCGGGGCAGTCTTTGATCCGGCCTCCGCGCACCAAGACGATGGAGTGCTCCGACAGCGTATGGCCCTCGCCTGGCACATAAGCCGTGACTTCAATCCCCGTAGTCAAACGCACACGAGCCATCTTGCGCAGGGCCGAATTGGGCTTCTTGGGCGTCTGAGTGTAAATGCGCGTACAAACGCCGCGGCGCTGAGGACAACCTCTCAGCGCTGGGGAGTCCGTCTTTTTTAGTGATTTTTGCCGGCTCTTGCGGACCAGCTGGCTAACCGTTGGCAAACGCTGTTTCTCCTCGCGATCCCGTAATAAATGGCAAACTTATAAATTAAATACAAACTGTATAACTGTCAATACTACTCGCCTAAAACACCCGTTTCCGCAGCCGCGACTTCGGGCAACTCGGCTTTGCCATTGCCTTCGGGCACCAAGCTCTCATAGGTGATCTCTTGGTAGGACGTAGTGCCCGTGCCGGCTGGGATCAAACGGCCGATGATGACGTTTTCTTTGAGACCGCGCAGATGGTCTATCTTGCCTTGCACGGCCGCCTCGGTCAACACGCGCGTCGTCTCCTGAAAGGAGGCGGCAGAGATAAAGCTGTCCGTGCGCAGCGAGGCGCGGGTAATGCCCAGCAGGATCGGCTGGCAGGTAGCCGGGTCACCGTTCTCGTAGAGGACTTTGTCATTTTCCCTGTTGAAGCGGATCTTATCTACTTCCTCCCCTTCGAGAAAATTCGTGTCGCCCGGGTTGGTGATGCGCACCTTCTGCAGCATCTGTTTGACGATCACCTCAATGTGCTTGTCGTTGATCTCCACCGCCTGTAGGCGATAGACATCCTGAATCTCGTTGACCAAGTACTCCTGCACCTTTTTCAAGCCCTGGACTCGCAAAATATCGTGCGGATTGACCGAACCCTCGGAGAGGCGCTCGCCGGCTTCGACCCGGTCGCCTTCGTGTACGCGCAGGTGCTTGCCGTAGGGCACCAAGTATTTCTTTTTTTCGCCATCTACGTCTAGCGATGTGACAAACAGTTCGCGGTTGCCGCGGACTAGGCCGCCAAAGCTCACAGTGCCTTTGATTTCCGATATTACCGCAGGTTCCTTGGGTCGGCGCGCCTCGAAGAGTTCGGCAACGCGCGGCAAGCCGCCGGTGATGTCGCGTGTCTTGGATCGCTCGCGCGGGATCTTGACCAACACCTGCCCCGGCTCGACTTGATCGCCGTTTGCGACCAGAAGACGAGCACCGATCGGAACCGGAATGACATGGGGACGGACCCCGGTTCGCCGATCAAATTCCTCGATCTCGATCTGCGGACTCAGCGAGCGGTCGCGCTGTTCGACAATGACGCGGACGCTCATGCCCGTGCTTTCGTCAAATTCCTCGCGCATAGTTACCCCGGCAATGATATCGTTGAACCTGATCGTGCCCGGGCGGTCGGTGAGAATCACATTGTTGTATGGATCCCATTCATATAGCACCTGATCCATCTCGACTTGATCGCCGTCTTCGACCTTGAGCACCGCGCCATAAGGGGCGATTTGCCGCCCCCTCACGCGATTCTGTTCGTCGAGCAACTCAATTTCACCGTTGCGTCCGACGACCGTGACGCCGGCTGTCGGATTTTTCACCGTATCGACGTTGGAAAATTGGACGCGGCCGGCCCGGCGAGCGGTGATCTGCGACTGTTCGGCAATGCGGCTAGCCGTACCGCCGATGTGAAACGTTCGCAGCGTTAGCTGAGTACCCGGCTCGCCAATGCTCTGCGCAGCCACAACCCCAACCGCCTCACCTACATTGACCTCGCGGCCAGTAGCCATGTTGCGCCCGTAGCACTTGATGCACACGCCGCGCTCGGACTCACATGTGAGCACCGAGCGGATGAGTACTTCTTCAATGCCGGCTTGAGCAATGCGATTGGCGTCTTCTTCTTCCAACAGAGCTCCCGCTTGGGCCACCACATTGTCGTCAGCGTCGAGGGCGTCCTCCTGCAACACGCGGCCGACGATGCGGTCGGCTAGCGGCTCAATTACCTCCTCGCCGTCCTTGAGAGCGCCGGTCTTCAGCCCCTGGCTAGTCCCGCAATCCTCTTCGCTGATCACCACATCTTGGGCCACATCGACCATCCGACGAGTCAGATACCCGGCTTCCGCTGTCTTCAGGGCCGTATCGGCCAAGCCCTTGCGCGCCCCGTGGGTCGAGATAAAGTACTCGAGTACCGACAATCCCTCTTTGAAAGAGGCGATAATCGGCGTCTCGATAATTTCACCGACAGCACCGGTCAGCTTTTTCTGCGGCTTGTTCATCAGGCCGCGCATGCCGCCTAGCTGTTTGATCTGATCCTCGCTGCCGCGCGCGCCGGAATCCTTCATAATGTAAACCGAGTTAAAGCCCTCTTCGGCCTCCTCGAGCGCACTCTGCACAGCGCGCGAGACCGCAGATGTGGAATGCATCCAGATGTCGATAATTTTGTTGTAGCGCTCGCCATCGGTGATGATGCCGTTGGCGTACTGATTGCGGACTTTCTCCACTTCCTTGAGTGCCCCGTCGATGAGCTTGGTTTTGGTATTGGGTACGACTACGTCGTCAACGGCAATGGATACACCAGACAGCGTCGCGTAGTGGTAGCCCACGTTTTTGAGCTGATCGACGAATTCGGCCGTGCGTCTGTTGCCCAGTAGGCGATGTACCTTAGAGGTGATCTTCTTGATATCGCCCTTGTCAACCGTGCGGTTGATGAAGCCGATTTCCTCCGGGAGCACCTCGTTGAAGAGCAAGCGACCGACGGTCGTATTCACCGGCTCGCCATCGATGCGCACCGCGATCGGCTGGTGTAAGGTAATGCGGCCCGATTCAAAGGCCGCAATCGCCTCGGTCTTATTGTCAAAGTTGCGCTCAACTCCACCGGCTTCGCTAAAGCGCACCTTGGTCAGGTAATAACTGCCGAGTACGATGTCCTGCGGATTGTCCATAATCACCGGCTCGCCATCGGCCGGCTTGAGGATGTTGTTGGTAGAGAGCATTAAAAGGCGCGCCTCGATCTGGGACTCGAACGAGAGCGGGACATGCACGGCCATCTGGTCGCCGTCGAAGTCGGCGTTAAAGGCGGCGCAGACCAGCGGGTGCAGGCGAATGGCCTTACCCTCGACGAGAATGGGCTGAAAAGCCTGAATGCCCAACTTGTGCAAAGTCGGCGCCCGATTGAGCAATACGCAGTGGTCGCGAATGATCTCCTCGAGAATGTCCCAGACCTCCGAGCGCTCGCGCTCGACCAACTTCTTGGCACTCTTGACGGTTTGCACCAGCCCTTTTTCTTCTAATTTTTTGATCACAAAGGGCTTAAACAGCTCTAGAGCCATGCCCTTGGGCAGGCCGCACTGGTACAATTTGAGTTCTGGCCCGACGACGATGACCGAACGGCCCGAATAATCGACGCGCTTGCCCAGCAAGTTTTGGCGAAAACGGCCCTGCTTGCCCTTGAGCAGATCGCTAAGCGACTTGAGCGAGCGATTGCCGTCGCCGCGCACGGCCCGCGAGCGACGCCCATTGTCGAAGAGGGCGTCAACGGCTTCCTGGAGCATCCTCTTCTCATTGCGCAAAATGACCTCGGGAGCCTTGATGCCGATCAGCTTCTTCAAGCGGTTGTTGCGATTGATGACTCGGCGGTAGAGGTCGTTGAGATCGGAAGTGGCGAAGCGACCGCCCTCTAGGGGCACTAAGGGACGCAGATCCGGCGGAATGACCGGGATGTTATCGAGAATCATCCACTCGGGCCGATTCTCGGACTGGCGGAAGGCCTCGACGACCTTGAGCCGCTTGAGTGACTCTTGCTTGCGCTGGATCGAAGTCTCCACCCTGATATTTCTTCGCAACTCGGCCGAGAGATCTTCGATGTCGATCTGCTCTAAGAGTCGCTTGACCGCGGGTGCTCCCATATCGACATCGGGATCGCCACCCGCTTCCTGCACCTCGATGAGCTCCTCCTCAGTCAAAAGCTGCAACTCCTCCACAGGAGCACCTCGCGGGTCGATGACGACATAGGACTCGTAGTAGAGAATGCGCTCGAGGTTGCGCATGGAGATGTCGAGTAGAGCACCGATGCGCGAAGGCAGCGACTTGAAATACCAGATGTGGGAGACCTGTACGGCCAGCTCAATGTGCCCGAGGCGCTCGCGGCGCACCTTGACCTGCGTGACCTCAACGCCGCAACGGTCGCATACTACGCCTCGATAGCGGATGCCCTTGTACTTGCCGCAGTGGCAATTCCAGTCCTTGACCGGACCGAAGATGCGCTCGCAGAACAACCCGTCGCGCTCCGGTTTGAAGGAGCGGTAGTTGATCGTCTCGGGTTTGGTGACCTCCCCTTGCGACCAAGCGCGAATGGTCTCGGGAGAAGCGAGCTGAATGCGGATGGAATCGAAATCAGTCGGTTTGCGCGATACATTGGCAGTCTGTAACACTGGCACCCCCTTTGCGCTTTGTGCGAATGCTCTGCGACTCAATACGTCTCGACGATCCTACTGTCTTCGAGGATCACATCGAGACACAAACTCTGTAGCTCCTTAACCAGCACATTGAACGATTCTGGAATGCCTGGTTCCGGCGGATTCTCTCCTTTCACGATGGCCTCGTATATCTTGGAACGCCCGGCGACGTCGTCGGATTTGACGGTCAGCATCTCTTGGAGCGTGTAGGCCGAGCCGTAGGCCTCCAGCGCCCACACTTCCATCTCGCCGAAGCGCTGGCCGCCAAACTGCGCCTTGCCACCCAAGGGCTGCTGGGTGACCAGCGAGTACGGCCCAATGGAGCGAGCGTGAATTTTGTCGGCGACCAAGTGCGAAAGTTTTAACATGTATATGTAGCCCACGGTCACCCGCTTGTCTAGCTCGTTGCCGGTCCGCCCATCGTAGAGCACTTGTTTGCCGTCGTTGGGCATCCCGGCCTCGTCGAGCATCGCCCGCACCTCATCGAGGGATGCCCCGTCGAAAACCGGGGTCGCCACGTGCAGGTCTAAGGCGTGGGCGGCCATGCCCAGATGGGTTTCAAATATCTGGCCCAAGTTCATGCGCGAGGGCACACCCAAGGGGTTGAGGGCGATATCCACGGGCGTGCCGTCCTCGAGGAAGGGCATATCCTCCTCCGGCGCAATGTACGCGACTACGCCCTTGTTGCCGTGGCGGCCAGCCATCTTGTCGCCGACCGACAGCTTGCGCTTCTTGGCCACATAGACCTTGACTAGCTGCGCGATGCCTGGCGGCAGCTCATCGCCGCGCGTGACGCGCTCTATTTGGCGCTCGGTTTGCTCGTCAATCAGCTTTAGCTGCTCTTCGGCATAGCGCAAAAGCTCGGCGACTTCGCCGCTGACTTTGGGGTCTGTAGTCCAGTCTTCTTCGGGCTGCACCTCGGATAAATCTACCCGCTCGAGCAGACGCTCGCTCAATTGAGTGCCTTTGCGGACCGCCAATTCTCCGTCTTGGTAGTACAAGTCGCCCAACTTGACGGAGCCCACCACCTCCAGCAACCTGGCGTTGCGCTCGACTATCAGATGCCCCTTGCGCTCGGCCGCCTCTCTCTCACATGCGGCGATGCTCTCCCGACGCCGCGGCGAATTGCTCCGCTCGCGGCGCGAGAAGACCTTGCGGTCGATGACCACGCCCTCCATGCCGGGGGGCGCTTTTAGCGACGCATCGCGGACATCCCCGGCCTTCTCGCCGAAAATTGCCCGCAAGAGGCGCTCTTCGGGCGATAGTTCGCTCTCCCCTTTGGGCGTCACTTTGCCGACTAGGATATCGCCGGGGCCTACCTCGGCCCCAATGCGGATAATACCCTCGTCGTCGAGATTGCGCACCGCTCCTTCGCTGACGTTGGGAATCTCGCGGGTAATCTCCTCTTGGCCGCGTTTGGTGTCGCGCACTTGGAGCTCAAATTCCTCAATGTGTACGGACGTGAAGATGTCCTTTTTGAGGAGGCGCTCGCTGACGACGATGGCATCTTCAAAGTTGTAGCCATTCCAAGGCATGAAGGCAACCAGTACGTTCACGCCTAGAGCCAAGTCGCCCCGGTCCGTAGCAGCACCATCGGCCAAGGGCTGACCGGTCTGCACCTTGTCGCCGACTTGGACCAAGGGCCGCTGGTTGATGCAGCAGTCTTGGTTGGAACGGGCGAACTTGGTCAACTTGTACTCGTCGACGTCCGCACTGTCCAACGGGGTCAGCCGCGTACTGCGCTTTTTGTCGCGGCGTGCGATAATGCGCTCGGCATCGACGCTGACGATCACGCCGGGGTTGCGGGCCACGACGACCGCACCCGAATCGAGCGCGACTTTCTTCTCCATTCCAGTGCCGACATAAGGTGCTTCGGTAAAGAGCAGCGGCACGGCCTGGCGCTGCATGTTGGATCCCATGAGCGCTCGGTTGGCGTCGTCGTGTTCGAGGAAGGGTATTAGGGCCGCCGCTCCACTGACGAGCTGATTGGGCGATACGTCCATGTAGTTGACCTCGCGAGGGGTTACCATCGGATAATCATCCCGCTGGCGGGCTTTGATCAATGGGTTGATAAACTTGCCCTCGTCGTCGATGGGCGCATTGGCTTGGGCGATGATGTATTTGTCTTCTTCGGCCGCCGTCAGAAATTCGATCTCATTGGTCACCTTGCCGTTTATCACCTTGCGGTACGGCGTCTCCAGAAAGCCGAAGGAATTGACCCGTGCATACGTGCTCAACGAGGAGATCAGGCCGATGTTGGGGCCTTCCGGCGTCTCGATAGGACATATTCGGCCGTAGTGAGTATAATGCACATCCCGCACTTCAAAACCAGCGCGATCGCGACTCAGCCCACCCGGACCGAGGGCACTAAGGCGGCGCTTATGGGTCAGCGCATCGAGCGGATTGGTCTGCTGTATAAACTGCGAGAGCTGGCTCGAACCGAAGAACGCCTGGATTACGGTCGAAACCGTGCGCGCATTGACCAAGTCGTGCGGGGTGATCTGATTCTCGTCGCGCAGGTTCATGCGCTCGCGAATAGTCCGCGCCATGCGCGTCAGGCCGGTGTTGAATTGGTGGGCCAACAACTCGCCGACCAAGCGCACGCGGCGATTGCCCAAATGATCGATATCGTCGGTATTGCCCTGACCTACCCGCAAACCCAATAAGTAGCAGATTATCGCCATGAAATCCTCTAGATGCAGCACCGTACTCTCGAAGGGAATTCCCACGTCCAAACGGCGGTTGATGCGATAGCGGCCCACATCGCCTAGGTTGTAGCGCTTGGCGTTGAAGAAAAGCCGATCCAGCAATTCGCGCACGGTCGCGATATTGGGCGGATCGCCGGGACGCAGGAGGTTGTAAATGCGCGTGAGGGCGTCTTCCTCGTCTTCGCTTGGGTCCTTTGCCAGTGTGTTCTCTATGACCCCGGGGTCCCTGTCCGGCGGGGCAGCTAAAACCCTTAACTTTTCAATGTTGGCCGCCTGTAGCGCCGTTAGTTTTTCCCCGCTTATCCGCTCGTAGGCATCCAATAAAATTTCACCGCTGTCTGGGTCGATGATGTCCTCGCCACCGTTGTAGCGGTCGATCAATTCTTCATCTACAACCTCCTCGACCTCTTTGCGGAACAGACTGAGAATTTCGCCATCCTTAGAGCAGCCGAGCGCCTTCAAAAACGAGGTCACCGGCAGTTTGCGCCGCCGGTCGATATGCACGTACATGATGTCATTGATGTCCATGCTGAACTCTAGCCACATCCCCTTGTAGGGGAGGATCCGCGCAGAGAACAGCCGCTTGCCATTGGGGTGCAAGGTCTCGTCGAAGAACACCCCAGGCGAGCGATGTAGCTGGCTGACGACTGCGCGTTCGGCCCCGTTGATGATAAACGTACCTGCATTGGTCATCAGGGGCAGTTCGCCCAAGAATACGGCCTGTTCGACCACGTCCTTGACCGGGCGGTCCTCGCTTTCCTTGTCTCGGCTCACGAGGCGCAGGGTCGCACGCAGGGGGGCGGCGAAGGTCATGTCCCGCTCGCGGCATTCCTCTTCGCTGTAGCGGGGGTTGCCAATGGAGTAGCTGACGTATTCGAGAGAGTATATCCCATGGCCATCGGTGACTGGAAAAATACTCTGGAAGACCAAGTGCAAGCCGCGCCGCTGGCGCTGACTAGGCAGGACGGAGAGCTGCAGAAAGTCCTCGAAGGAGTCAAGCTGAACCGAAAGCAGGTTGGGCATCTCTACGGCTTCTTTGATCTTGCCAAAGGAGTGCCGTTTAATGCTGCCGTTCGTCTTTGCCAAAGTCCAACTCCTCAATTTGTGGTTTAAGGCAAATGCTCATGGAGCTATCGACCAATAGCTCCATGAATGCGCGCTGCAGAAAAGCAGGTATGACAGGTATGAATAGATGAACTCCTATATACGCAGCAGTCCCCTATTGGAGTTCTACCGTAGCTCCGGCGTCCTGCAACCGGCTCTGGATTGCTTCGGCTTCTTCCTTGGTCGCTCCTTCCTTGACGGGCTTGGGCGCTTCATCGACGAGAGCTTTGGCCTCTTTTAGCCCTAGGCTGGTGATATCGCGGACGACCTTGATGACTTGGATCTTTTTCTCGCCGACGTTGGTGAGTACGACGTCAAAGGAATCCTTCTCCTCGGCGGCCTCTTCGCCGCCATCGCCGGGCATCGCGCCAGCCATCACCACCGGTGCTGCGGCCGACACGCCGAATTTGTCTTCGAGGGCTTTGACCAGCTCGGCCAGCTCTAGGACGGTCAGGCCGCCGATGGTTTCAATGATTTCGCCTATCTTGCCGTTGGCAGCGGTGGCAGTGGTTTCTTCGGTCATGGGATACAGCCTCCTGTATATCCGTATTTGGGTTTGTTAACTAAGGAACGAATGGGAATCAGGCGTTTTCCCCGCCTTCTACCCGTTGCTTTTCGATGGCCGACAATGCACCGACCAAGCCCCTGAGCAACCCACTCAAGACGCCGCTCAGCCCGTAGAGCGGACTCTGGACGCCGGCGACTACTTGGCCTAGCAACTCTTCCTTAGAGGGCAGCTTGGCCAACGCCTCGACTCTATCGGCGGCGAGGACCTCGCCTTCCATAAAGCCGGTTCTGATCTGAATTTTTCCCCCGGCGGCGGCGAAGTCTTGCAGGATTTTGGCCGGTGCGATGGGATCTTCTCTCGAGTAGGCTATGGCCGTAGGCCCGGCGAAATAGTCTTTGAGGCCGGCGATGCCCACTTCCTCGGCCGCGCGAATGGCCAAGCGATTTTTGATCACTTGGTACTGGACGTCGGCATCGCGCAGCTTGTTGCGCAACTCAGTCACCGCAGCTACGTCAATACCCGTAAAATCGGCCAAGTAGAAGCCCTTGGCCTCGGCCATAATGGCCTTCAACTCTTCTACTTTTGCTTCTTTCTCTGCCGTCGCCATAGTACAGAAGCTTTCTTTACGCAGCGAACTGGGCGCGGTCGATCTTGATGCCCGGCCCGACTGCCGACGAGAGGACTAACTTGCGGATGTACTGCCCTTTTGCCGCAGCCGGCTTGGCGCGCAAAATGGCGTCCGTAAACGCTTGGGCGTTTTCGATCAGTGCCTGATCGGTAAAGGACAGCTTGCCGATGGGGCCTTGGGCGTTGTTGCCGGACTTGCTATCGGCGCGGTACTCAATGCGGCCGGCCTTGGCCTCGCGGACGGCTTGGGCCACTTCGCGCGTTACCGTGCCGGTCTTGGGATTGGGCATCAAGCCCCGCGGCCCCAAGATCCGCCCCAGCTTACCTACCTGCCCCATCATATCTGGCGAGGCAATGACCAGGTCGAAACCGAGCCAACCGCCTTGGATTTTCTCGGCCATGTCGGCCCCGCCGACGAAATCGGCCCCGGCGTCTTGGGCCGCCTGCACTAGCGGTCCTTGGGTAATGACTAAGACCCGGAGTTTCTTCCCGGTGCCGTGGGGCAACATCACCGTGCCGCGCAGCGCTTGGTCGGCCTGGCGGCCATCGATCCCTAGATTGCAAGAAAGCTCAATGGTCGGGTCGTAGTTGTACGCTGGGAATCCCCTGAGGATCTGGATCCCCTCTTCCCACGAATAGGTCCTGTCGCGGTCGAAAGACGCCAAGGCGTTCCTGTATTTTTTTCCTCTGGCCATATCTTAAAACCTCTTATGAGGGTTGCGCTGCGAAGCAACTACTCGATTAAGAGCCCCATGCTGCGGGCCGTCCCCGCGATCATCGACATCGCGGCTTCCATGGAGGCAGCGTTCAAGTCGGGCATTTTCAATTCGGCGATTTCTCGCACTTGGTCCGCAGATACAACGCCGATGTGGTCCCGATTGGGCACACCCGATCCCTTGGGTTGTCCAGCAGCCCGCAACAGCAGCACCGCAGCCGGCGGCGTCTTGGTAATAAACGAAAACGTGCGGTCGGCGTACACCGTAATGATTACGGGGATGATCAACCCCTGCTGGTCTTGGGTCTGGGCGTTGAAGGTCTTGCAGAATTCCATGATATTGACGCCGTGTTGACCCAGTGCCGGCCCAACGGGCGGCGTTGGATTGGCCTGACCGGCCGGAACCTGCAACTTAATTTGGGCTATTTCCTTTTTAGCCATTTATTTATATATCCCTCTGAAAATCAGCCGACCGCCTCTTGGACCGGCTCGACCTGCAACACGTCCAATTCCACCGATGTGCCGCGCCCGAAGATGCTCACCATGATTTTCAACCTGCGCTTCTCCGGCAACACCTCCTGCACGGTGCCGACGAAGTCCTTGAACGCGCCGTCGTTGACCTTGACTTGATCGTCGACGGCAAAGGGAATCTCTTCGACCTCTTGGTCTTTGCGGCGATCGACGTGCCCCAAGATGCGGTCAATTTCCTCCTGCCGCAGCGGTTGCGGCTTGCGCGCTGGGCCGACGAAGTTGGTCACCCCGGGAATGTTGGTCACTTGGTACCAAGCGTCCTTGGACATTTCCATTTCCACCAGCACATAACTAGGCAAAAACCGCTTCCTAGTTTTGGTTTTCTTGCCGGCGCGGAGTTCGACCACTTCCTCGGTCGGCACAACGACCTGAGCAATTGCACCGTTGGCAGCCCCCGACTCAATGAGCGACTCCAAATAGGTCTTTACTTTATTTTCGTGCCCCGAATACGTATGTAGAGCGTACCAGCACTGTACCATGGCTTCAATCCGGTGTTAGCTCCCGTTTGCCGAGCGCAAACGAAAAAAAGAAGCGGCGCATTATGCGCCGTTTCCCTTAGATAGGCCCTAGCGGGAATTACTGTCCTAGCAGTATTCCCCAAACAAAGGAGATAATCAGGTCGAACATGCCAATAAAAACCGCAAAGACCGCTGAAAAGACCAATACCACTCCGGTGGAACTGACCAAATCCTCGCGAGTAGGCCAGCTCACTTTGGAGAATTCGGTCCGCACATCTTTGACGAAATTAGTAAGTTTATTCCACATCCCGTTTCCTAATGCAGAAGCCTGGCAGGGCAGACAGGACTTGAACCTGCAACCGCCGGTTTTGGAGACCGGAGCTCTACCAATTGAGCTACTGCCCTATGCCTAGCGGGCTTCCTTGTGGGCCGTGTGTTTGTGGCAAAAGCGGCAATATTTTTTGTACTCCACACGGCTTGGCTGGCTTCGTCTATTTTTAGTCGTAGTGTAATTTTGCTGGCTGCATACTTCGCACTCCAGCGTTATTTGATCTCTTGGCATCAGAATTTGCCGTGTTTAGATGGAAGCACTAGGAAAGTGGAGCCGATGACCAGGATTGAACTGGTGACCTCATCCTTACCAAGGATGCGCTCTACCGACTGAGCTACATCGGCTGCAATTGTTTTGGTGATCTGGAGCGGGAAACGGGACTCGAACCCGCGACCCCGAGCTTGGAAGGCTCGCGCTCTAGCCAACTGAGCTATTCCCGCTCGAGCCGGATTAATGCCCGTTTAATTCACAGAAGGATAAATATATAACAGCTTTTTTAATATGTCAAGAAGACCGGGCGCGGACCCAAAACACGAAACTCCCGGAGAGGCACGGGCCTTTCCGGGAGTCGCCAAGTAAACTGGATACTTGCGCTCAGCGCGTGATCTTGACAATCCTGTAGTGCAGCTTGCCAACGGGCACTTCAATCTCGATTTCTTCTCCTACTTCGTGCCCGAGCAACCCCTTGCCTATCGGCGAAATCGTGGAGATTTTCCCCGCTTCAAAATCCGCTTCCTCGGGCGCGACGAGCGTGTACGTGAGTTGTCGCGCCTTTGCGAGGTCCTCTAGCTCTACGGTGGCACCGATATAGACCTTGTCTTCTGGGATCGCCTCGTTTTCTAGCAGGCGAGCCCGGCTGAGTGTCTCTTCGAGCTTGCTGATGCGCTGCTCTAGGAAGAGCAACCTTTCTTTGGCCGCCGAATACTCGGCGTTCTCGGACAGGTCGCCAAACTCCCGCGCTCGCTGTAGCGCCTGGCGCACTGCCGGGCGTTCGGTCTCCTTGAGTCCTTTCAACTCGACCTGAAGTTTTTCGTAGCCTTCTCGCGAAAGATATACTTCACTCATTGCCAAACCTCTACTCTAAGCAGGAGAGAACAACATGCACTATTCAACACAAAAAGCGGAAGCGCACTACCGCTTCCGCTGCTTAGGTTCATTAATGTACTAAAAACAGTGCCGAGGTGCAAGCGAAGGGACTTGCCCAAGTTCGCCGCCCTCCTTTTAATAAATCTACAAATTTACAGCCCAAGTGACCCCTTCCCAAACAACGCACTTGCGCGTCTCATGGCCTTGACACTCCTGCACTTTGCCGATCTGCATCTAGGCGTCGAAAACCACGGCAGCTTGGACCCAAGCACCGGTCTGCATTCGCGGGTTCGAGATTTTGCCGGTAGCCTAGAAGCGGTCTTCGACCTAGCCATTGAAAAGGCGGTCGATTTGGTCCTCTTTGCCGGCGACATGTACAAGAATTGCGATCCGACCCCGACCCATCAGCGCGTCTTGGCCCGCCAACTCCAGCGCCTGCAAGCGGCCCACATCCCCATCGTGCTGGTGGTGGGCAACCACGACGCGCCAGGCGCTTTTGGCAAAGCCACTTCGGTCGACATTTTCAGCACTCTACAGCTAGAGGGCACTCACGTCATCCGCCGCCCGGAGCTCCTGCGCATCGAGACGGCCAACGGCCCGGTGCAAGTGGCCGGCCTACCCTGGCCGACGCGCCATGCCCTACTCACTCGCGACGAATACCGCGACCTGTCGCTAGAGGAAATCCGCGTCGAGATCCAAAAGATCTGCGCGGCCCAGATCGACGAGTACGCTCGGCAGCTCGACCCAAAGCTGCCGAGCGTACTCGTCGCCCATCTCACCGCTGCCGACGCCGTCTATTCTGGAAGCGAACGCACCGCCATCATCGGCCAAGACCCCGTTTTACTCACCAGTGCTTTTGCCAATCCCGCCTACGACTACGTCGCCTTGGGGCACATTCACAAATATCAAGACCTCAACCCCGGTCAACACCCGCCCGTGGTCTATGCGGGCAGCCTAGAGCGCATCGACTTTGGCGAGGAAGGCGAAGACAAGGGCTTCTGCCTCGTGCACCTCGCAGAGGACGCAACCGCGCCGAGGGGCCGGGCGACCACCTTTGAGTTCGTCCCCGTTCCGGCGCGGCGCTTTGCGACCATCGAGCTAAAGGTGCTCAACGGCCAAGATGCCACCGAGCGCATCGTCGCTGCCTGCGCCGAGGCCGAGCTGGCAGACGCCGTAGTCCGCGTCCTTTACGACCTGCCCGCAGGCTACGCCACCCCGGTGGACTTACAACAGGTGCGGCAAGCGCTCGAACCGGCCTTTCACGTCGTCTCCATCCAGCCGCGCTTTGCCCCGGAAGTGCGCCAACGCCGCGCCGAAATCAGCGAGGAGGCCGAGCTAGGCGACGCCCTTGACCGCTACATCGACAACAGCCCAGACCTACAAGCACACCGGTCCGAGCTCAAAAACTACGCGCTCCACCTAGAGCGCGAGCTCGAATCGGGCCAACGCGACGAAGGCGGCCGATGATCCCCCTTTCCCTTTCGCTGCGCAACTTTCTCAGCTACGGCGAGGAAGTGCCGCCGCTCGACTTTACCCAGTTCCACGTCGCCTGCCTCACCGGCGGCAACGGCCACGGCAAATCCGCCCTGCTCGACGGGATTACCTACGCCTTGTGGGGCCAAGCCCGCAAAAGCCGCAGCGACGAAGAACTGTGTCGGATCGGAGCCAGAGAGATGCGGGTTGACTTCGACTTCGCCCTCGGGGAAAAGCACTTCCGCGTCATTCGCAGTTGGCGCCGCACCAAGCGGGGCGTCCCAGCCCTAGACCTGCAAGTAGAAAGCGACGGCGTCTTCCGCACCCTCAGCGAAGGCGAGGGCATTAGTCCCACCCAGCGGCGCATCAACGAGCTCCTATCCATGGACTACGACACCTTCGTCAACTCGGCCTTCATCGTCCAAGGGCGCGCCGACGAGTTCACCCAGAAAAACGCCAGGCAGCGCAAGGAGGTCCTCGGGCGAATCCTCGGCCTGGGGCGCTACGACCAGCTCCAAGGTATGGCCCGGGTCCGCTATCAAGACCACCAGCGCCAGAGCGAGGCCCTGCAAACCCGCCTCGACGCGCTCACGGCCGAATTGGCCAAGCGCGAAGGCTACGAAGCCGAACTGCGCGCCGTCGATGATCACCTCGCTTTACTCGGCAGCAAAATTAGTAGCCGCGAAAAAGAGCAAACCGAGTTGGAGGCCCAGCGCCTAGAGCTGGTGCAAATCCGCCAGCGCGTCGCCGAGCTGATGAGGGAGCAGCAGCGCGTTGCCGAGCGGGCGCAGCAGGTCGCCGCCGAACTCGAAAACCTGCGGGAGCAGCAGCGCCAAGACGGCGAAATCCTAGCGGCCGCCGAATCCATCGAGCGGGACTTTGCGGCCTACAACCAGCTTCGCACTCAAATCGGCCTGATCGACCGGAAAGCTCAGGAACACGGCCAGTTAGAGGCCCGCCGCCGCCAGCTAGAAGAGCGAATCGCCCGGGCGCGCCAAGAAGTGGAACGACAGCAAGAGCGCTGGACAGCCACTCTCGGCGAGCGACAGCGACAACTCGACGAGCACCAAGCCTTGCTCAATCGGGAGCAGACCATCGCCATCCGCTACGCCCAATTCAAAACCCTCAGCGAGCAGGCCCAAGCCTTAGAGCAGGCGCAGATTCGCTACGAGGATCTGCTCCGCGAGCACCGTCGCCTCAAACACGAACTATCTCTCGCAGAGGAGCGCCGCAAAAGCCAGCGCCAAGCACTAGCCAAACAATTGGCCCAGTTAGAACGAGCCAGCACCGAGGGGGAAACCCTAGCAGCCCGCATCCACCAGTTGCAAGCGCAACGGACTCAATTGCAGGCCAAAGCCGAACAACGGGATCGACTCGCGGACGAGGGCCGCGATCTCAATGCCCAGATCGCCGAGCGGCAGCAGAAGCGCCGCGCCGAAGAGGAAGAATTGGCCAATGAGCGCCAACAGGCTCAGGTCTTGGCCAGTTCCGCGGCCGCCAATTGCCCATTGTGTGGCAGTGCACTCAACGCCGAACACCGCCAGCGGGTCGCGGCAGAGCTGTCGCAGCGAAAAGACCGCCGCCAAGAGCGCATCGCCGCCTTAGGCAGCGCGCTTGACGCGCTCGACGACCAGTTGCACAAGATGCGCGTGTGCTACAAGGCCCTCGGCGAGGAGATCGCGCCCCTCCAGCAGGTACACCAAGAACTAGCCGCCGGAGAGGCTCGTCTCGCGCAATTGCGGGAATCAGCCGCTGAGGCCCAGTCGCTGGCCGAGCAACTAGCCGCCCTCGACCGCGAACTCAGAGCCCAATCATACGCTCATAGCGAACGCGAGCACCTGCACAAGCTAGCCGGGGAAATCGAGCTATTGGGCTACAGCAGCGCCGAGCACGAGGCGCTGCGCCAAAAGCTCGCCGCGTTGCGCCCGGTCGAGGCCGAGTACACCCGCTTGCAGGACGCCAAAAGCCAAGCCGATCGGCTCAAAAGCGAGCGGGCCGAAGCCCAGAACCAACTTGAGCGAGCCGACCGCCAGCTCGCCGAGGCCCACTATGCCCAAGAGGAACGGGAGCAACTCGGCCAAGTCGAACAGCAGATCGCAGCCCTAAGTTACGACGGTGCCGAGCACCAGCGGTTGCGCCAGCAACAGGACGACCTGCGCGACAGCGCCAGGCAATTCGAGCGCCTGCGACACGCCCGCGAACGCCGCGCTTCGTCCGGCGCAGCGCGGGTGCGCTACGAGACCGAAGCCTCCACTCTAGCGGAACAATTGCAAGCTGCGCAAAAAGAACGGGAAAAGTTGCACGAGCGGGCCGGCGAGTTAGAAGACGTCGATAGGCAGCTCGGCGAAAACCAAGCTCTCTTGGAAAAGCTGCGGGCCGAAAGAGACCAACGCCTCCAGCACCGGGGCAAACTAGAGGCCCTGTGCGCACGCTGCGCCGAGTTGGCCCAAGAGCAAGACCAGCTACGCGAAAAGCGCCAAGGCATCCAGCGACAGGCCTGGATATACCAGCAACTCGACAACGCATTCGGCAAGGATGGGATCCAAGCGCTGATCATTGAAAACGCCGTGCCGCAGATCGCCGACGAGGCCAACGCCATCCTCGCGCGCCTGACCGACAACCGCATCCAAGTCGCCTTTGAATCGCTGCGCGATCTCAAAAAAGGCGGCACCCGCGAAACCCTCGACGTCAAGATCGCCGACGAGGTCGGCGAGCGCTCCTATCACCTCTATTCTGGGGGCGAGGCATTCCGCACCAATTTCGCCTTGCGCATCGCGCTCTCCAAGGTGCTGGCCATGCGCTCGGGCACCCGCCTCCACACCCTCTTTATCGACGAGGGCTTCGGCACCCAAGACGAGCACGGGCTGGAACAACTCATCGAAGCCATCCAAAAAATCAGCGAGGATTTCAAAAAGGTGTTGATCGTCACCCATCTCGACCAACTCAAAGCGGCCTTTCCAGTGCAAATCGAGGTTGCCAAACACCCCGACTTAGGCTCGCGTTTCTCCGTGACGCAGCACGCCTAGCCTCTTGCTCGTTATGGCCCATTGCGACGAATACCACGCCGCCCGCGCCGGCGCGGCCCTACGCGACGCACGAGCCTCGTTTCGCTTGTACATGCGCGGTGCCGACCACCTCGACTTCCTGCACCGCATGACCTCCAACGACTTCCGCAACCTGCAAGTAGGGCACGGCCTCGAAGCGGTCTTTATCGAACACCGGGCGCGAATCCTCGACCTCGCCACCTGCTATCGCGGCCCGGACGCCACGGCCTTGATCCTGAGTCCTGCTTCGCGCTCCGCCCTCCCCCCTTGGTTGGACCGCTTTATCTTTGCCGAGGCCCTCGAGTTGGCAGACCGCACAGACGAGACGGCCATGTTCGAGCTCGTCGGCCCACACGCCGCCCGGCTAGTCGCCCACGCCTTGGACGCGGATCTGGCAAAACTTCGGGATCACCAGCTACTCAACCCACAGGTCGCCGACGGCCTGTGGCTGGCGCGCACGGCCGGGCCGGGGCTGCGCACCTTCGGGCCGCCGGCCGCCGTTGAGGCCCTTTGGCAGTGCCTCGCCGCCGCAGGTGCTCGTCCAATAGGGGCGGCGACCTGGGAAATTTTGCGCGTCGAACAGGGCCTTCCCCTGCTCGGGTGCGAGCTGACCCAAAATTACAATCCTTGGGAAGCGGGCCTTGGTCGCGCTATTCATCTAGATAAGGGCTGCTATATCGGCCAAGAAGTCATCGCCCGCCTAGACACCTACGACAAGATCAAGCAGCACCTAGTCGGGCTGCGGCTTTCCGCGACCGAGCTGCCGCCAACGGGGCAACCGCTGCGCACAGGAGTGCGCCAAGTAGGGCTCATCACTTCTGCAGTCCACTCCCCCAGCCTCGGCCCGATTGCACTCGCCTATGTGCGGCGGAGCGCCTGCGCCGAGGGCACTGCGCTAGACGCGGGCGGAGCGCAGGCCACCGTAGTTCCTCTGCCTTTTTTGTCGCATGAGTCCCGCTAGGGCCGGCGGACGCCGCAAGATAGTCCACATTGGGGTCGATAACGGCCCGCGCCACAATACCCAAGCTCGCGCCGAATTCGCCGCGCTCCTGCGCGAATACACCGATTGGATCGAATGGAGCGACGGCTACGCCATTCTCGACGTCACCGACAACAAACTCGACATCCCCTTTGGAATGCGCGTCGCCAAGATGATCAAGAGCGATATCAAGCGGCAGCTAGGCTGGAGCGTTTCCGTGGGTTTGGCACCCAGCAAGTTCTTGGCGCGGCTGGCCATGGAGCGCCAGCGGCCCGATGGCCTGACGGTCGTGCTGCCCGAACAGATAGGGGATTTTCTCGCCGACGTGCCCATCGACCAGCTTCCCGGCGTGGGGGCCATTACGCGCCAGCAGCTCGCGGCCATGCAAATAGAGCGCGTCGGCTCGCTGGCCCAAGTGCCACTGAATGAACTCGTGCGTCGCTTTGGTCAGCGGGGCAGCAGCTTTTGGCATCTCGCCCAAGGCCGGGACGACGCCCTGGTCGCCCCGGCCGAACAGCTCGACCAAATCCGCGAGGAAACCTCCTTTGCCGCCCCCCTGTACACCCGCGAAGAAATGCGCGATGCCTTGCGCGAGCTGGCCGCCGCGCTCTGTGGGCGTTTGCAGCGCCGGGGACTGCAAGCGCACAAGGTGAGCCTAGAGGTGCGCTACCCAGATTTCCGCACTGCGACGCGCACATCGCACTTGGCCGCCTTTACCGACCGCACCCAAGCTGTCTTCGCGGCCGCCGGCGAACTGTTAGAGCACACAGAAGCCAGCGACTTGGGCGTGCGCTTGCTCGGCATTGGGTTGGGGGGATTTGCCGACGAGGAGCTCGAGCAGCTCGATCTGTTCGCCGGCGAAAAGCCCTAGGCCACAGCTCGCGGCAATACTGAATCGCCATATGGCAGCGCCCAGATCCGGGCCTCGGGGCCGACCACCTCGTGCGCGGCCGCCACGGCTTGGCCTAGGTCGTCAAAGGGCACTAAGCCGACGCGGCCGAGGGCCTCGGCCGGCAGCGACGAGACCAAATGCACGCGGGCCTTTTTCAGCACCGCGGCAATGGCGGCGGCCTTGTGCCCGCCCAAGACGAATTCCCGCTCTATGCGCGCGAGAATCCCGTCGGCCGAATCCGCCTCCTGCAACCAAGAAGCAAACGCGTCCCCGCCCAGTCCCTCGCGGCATTCGGCCACCCAGACGATGACGCCTCCTTCGCGCACCGCGTGTACGGCGTTGTCGAGGGCCTTTTGCGCTTGGTACATATTGACGTCCAGCGGATAGCCGCCCGCGCTGACGAGCACGATATCAGCGCAGCGCGCAATGGGCACGGCCCCGCGCTCAACCACCCGCTCGCATCCTTTGCGGTGGGCCTCTCGCACGTGCCCGGCAAAGGCGGCGACCATGCGGTGGCGATCATCCACAAGCGCATTGAGGATGAAGTCGATCCCCAGCATGGCCGCCCCTTCTTCCAAATCTTCGCGCACCGGATTGCCCACAAGCCGCCCGGTCTCCGCGCCGGGGCGGGTCATTAGGCCGTGGTTGGCCGCTATCGTAGCCGCGGAAGCGCACCCGGGCAGCACCGCCTTGGCCCCGCCCGAAAAGCCTGCGAAGTAGTGGAACTCCAAGTTGCCCAAGCAAATCCGCACATCGGCCTCCACCAAGGGGCGGAACAGCTCGACCGGTGTGCCCCGCGCCGTGACCCCCAACCGCACCACATCTTCTACATCGTGGTTGACGACCCGCACACGCGCATGGACTTCCGGGCCGACCAAGGCCGCCAACTCGGCTGGCGTCTGCGCCCGGTGCAGTCCCAAGGCCACGACTACGGTCACGTCGGCGTCCGACACACCTGCGGCGGCCAATTCCTCTAGCACCGGCGGCAACAGGCGATCGGTCGGGCACGGCCGGGTCCCATCGCTGACCACAATCGCGACCTGCTGACCGGGCCGGACCAACGCCCGCAACGCCGGCGTCCCCAACGGGCGGCCCAAGGCTTGGCGCACCACTTCTTGCTCGGCGCGGTCGCCGTTGGGCGCGGCCTTGGGCAGCACCACGCCGAGCAGGCGCTCGGTGGACACGGCGACCGGCAGGTAGCCATCGCCAAAGGGGAGCTTGAGTTCGGTTGTTGGCGTCATCCTGCTAACCTCAATCCATCACCTGAGCAGCATGAAACTCGAGAGCGGCAAGCTCACGATGCGGGGGTCGTCAACGATCCCGGAGTGGTCCTGCGTGATCAGTACGCCAAAACAGGCGTTGTTGACTGATTTCTCGACGAACGACCTGATACCTAGCGTATCCCGCAAGGGCTCAATCCGACGTTGATATTTGATTTCCACCGGTACGCGCTGTGCGCCGACGGTCAAGACGAAATCCACTTCGCGATCCATGCCTCGCTCGGGAAAGTGGGCGATGTCCAAGCCGTGAATGGTTGAGGCGACCGAGCCGAAAATACTCTCGGCGATATGGCCGGCCAGCGCGGTGAGTTCGGGTCGCTCTGTCAGGGCTTCAGACGTCAATGGAATCTGCTCCTGAAGCCAACTCGCGCACAAGCCGTGATCGGCCAGACAAAGTTTGGCACTCCCGCGCTTTCTTTTGAGCCGGATCTCGAGCGGCGGAATCAAGCGCAGCAGCAGGGTGTCGCCGAGAAACTGCAAGTAGTGCCTCACCCGCTGGCTGCCGATATTGGTGCCGAGCGCTTGACGAACCTCGTCCGCAAGGGTCGAAACCGACGGCGTCTGCCCGGCATAGCGGCAGACTAAGCGGAAGAGTTCTTCGAGCAATTGGGCATCCCGCTTCCGCCCGCGGCTGCCGACCCGAAGATCGTGTTGGATGACGCGCTTGATCACCGTTTCGTTCAACTGGTCCGCGAGCAACGGCCATTCGACATCCTTTTGCTTGTGGACGATGGGATAGCCGCCCCGCTCTGAAAAATGCCGAAACGCCTCGTTCCGAAACGCTGTGTTCGCCTCCCCGTGTGCGCGCAGTTCCCGCCAGAAATTCTTGTCGAGCAAGAATCTCAGGCCGTTGTCCGGCAGGAATGGCTTCGGCGTCTCCAACTCGCGCAACGCGCCAATTTCGGTCAGCGAAAGCACGCCTGCCTCAACCGTGCTGATGCGCCCGGCCAAGCTGTCCCGCCCCATTTCAATCCGCAGCGCGGAACTCCCCGTAACCACGACCTTTACCGAGGCGTTATCGACAAGTGACTTGAGCTCAGCACTCCAGTTTTCAAGGTTTTGAATCTCGTCAAAGAATAGGTGCGCTTTCCGACCATCCCGCGCCAACATGTTGAAACGATTCTTTGCCACTTCCACTTCAAACCAATCACAAATACGAAAAATCAGACTGCTTATGCCATCCCAAGACTTCAGTTCATCGAACGGCACCCAAAGAATGCTCGTGGGGAGAATGCCTTCTTCGAGCAAATCCACAATGACTTGAAACTGCGCTGTGGTTTTTCCCACTTGGCGAGGGCCGCGCACCGCGACAATCGGGGCGATTTCCGCGTCCAGACGACGGCGTATCTGCGCTACCAAGTGGCGGCGCGTTCTCGGTTGCGGGGGCATGGGAGCCTCCTCCCACCAAGGGTTCAGACGACGCAAGTCAGCGGTCAATTCGGGCGGCAGCTCGCCATCAGTATAATATGATTTCAGCCGGCTCATTGTTTCAGCGTCCCGTCTTGAAATGAGTTCACAGCGACCGCAGGTTACAAATCACTCAGAGAGTGAACAGATTCCATTGACTTGGATAATATAAGGCTCAACGTCTGTATACCGCTGATTACGACGCCCTTTGAAATTTACCTGTAACTGCCTTGGGTTCAGAAGTTTCAAATCTAGTTGGAGTATATCTTCAACTGTGTTTGAAAGTTTCAAATAGAGAACCAAAGCCAAACGGGCAAATTTCTGGAATCTTCCCTCCGTTTGTCCAAAAGAGCGATAGAGATCCGGGATTGGTGATTCTTGGATTTGTAGATCAGGACCATGTGATGATAAAGTCATGCCCGAAATAAAAGATTCCAGCATGGGATCACTAGTGAATCCTGCAGGATCAGTTCGATTTTGGAAACTTCTTTCATTAAGCAGGATTCTCCTTGCTCGCATTTCGGCAATCTGATCTGACGAAATGTTATTGACCGCTACATCAGTCCCGAACCCGGAGTCTCGTCCTCCACTATCTTCCTTTAGAACGACTTTCCAAACGGTTTGAGAGTCGGATATGGTCTGGATGGCTTCCTGTGGACTTACCCACGCGGCATCTTCCTGTAGCGCAAAAGCAAGCATGTTGTCTTGGGCAAAATGGTTCCCGACATTATCTCTCAATGAACGAAGAAAGGCAACTTGATCGGACGATTCAGGAAGAAGCTCGAGAGAGATTTCCGTCGAAGCCCAACGTGCGTCTCGAAACGGAATAAAATACTGTTTTCCATCTTCCAGACGTAACAGCACATGTTCGTCGAGATCGCTCTTGACTGCGGCGGAAGTCGGTTTCTCAGTCGATATTGTCTGCGATGTCGTGCCCGACAACTTGTCCACTAAAATCTTATAAATTTCTTCTATGGACATCGAACGTAAATCGAGATACCCGACCGTTGACAAAAGTCCCGGAATCTCCGTATCGTCAATACGGATTGGGAGAATATATTCCTTATTTTCCTCAAATGCCCTTGCCTGAGCACTCTGGCGTTCGTGGTTCGACCACAGCTTCTGCGCGTAGTGTCTTGATAGGAACATGACACAATAGCGAGCCTGATCCTTGTAAACTGATGACAAGTGCTCATAGATATTCTTGCCCCACAAGGTAGCTTGCTCGTACTCGTCGTAAAAGACTGAATATTCATCAGATTTGAGAAGACTTGCCAACGCCTCGGCATGGTGTCGATCTTCCCCTGCAAAAGAGAAGACAACATCATAATCATATTCTTGCATTTCTTAACTCCTCCAACTTAGCTTCAAGGTTTTCCACTGCTTCTATTGCCTCAGAAATCTCTTTTCTGATGACGGTGATAATGCGAGAATGGCTGAGAGGGTTTAGGATAAGGTTTCGGTACAGTTCGATCTCGTCAATGAATGTCTGTTCTAAAAAGGGTGTACCATCCCTGCTCTTGCCCTCTTTTATTGGCATCCAGAAGTCTTCGCTTGTCAGACTCTTCGGATTTTCGCGGTACTTGACTTGGAGATTCGTCTTCTCGCAGAATTTCTTGATTGCCACTTCAAAGGCGGTGCGAAGGTAAATGACGCAGGCTTTGTAGTCGTTGGCCTCGAAATACTCTTTCGCCTTTTCAAGATACGCTCGATCTTCTATGTAGATCGGAATTTCGTATTCGTCGGTCTTCGAGAAGTAAAATTCAGCGTATTTCCATTCGCTATCTGCCGTCCGCTGCCTGACAATTTCATACCAAGCGCGATCGTAGGTCATGAAGAATATCTGATAATCTGAGAAGTATTCTTTAAGAATGTCGATTACTGGGAGGCGGTTTGACATATCCAGACCAATCAACACGTCATCCAGCGCGAGAATTTTCAGATCGCTCTTTGGCTGAAGCAGGAATGACGAGAAGGAGATGGCTACGGCGATAGCCGACAATTTTGCCTCATTCAGAAAGTGATGATGCGAAGGTATGTCTCTGTCGAAGAACTTGATCGTCAAGAGTATCTGCTGGTTATCAAGCGTCTTGTCGTTGCGGTTGTAGGTGATACCCCGAAAACTGAAATCGAGGGCAACATTGTATTCAAACTTACCGAGTATTTCGGATGCCTGCCTTTGTAGTTCTTTTAATTTACCAGCCAATCCATTGTTGAAGTTCTGTATCTGTTCTTCCAGTGCCTCAACTTGTTTTTTTGTGTTTCGGAATGGGATTGCCCGTTGAAGATCATTCCAATCGTCGACAAAACTTTGATCCGTCACGTCGTTGACAGTGTTGGCCAAGAGATTATTGACCAGCAAATTGAAGACATTCACGGCCTGATCTTCGCGTTGAATATAGTGCGTCGCCAGAAGTGTCTTATAGTCGAGAAAGCCTTTCGTCTTAGACGCATCAATAATCAGAGTGTCATGTGTCTCTTTAACGGTTTGCGACCATTCGTAAGCATGCTGTTTTGACTGCGGATCAGCGCGGAGATGCAGTTTGATGTAGCCACTATCATCGTCCTTGATAAAGATATTCTGATGCGTTTCAAATTGATGCTCACTTACAGTGGATTCCAAGAATAACTTTAATGCCAGATATAGCGATGATTTTCCACTCCCATTTTCGCCGTAAATGAGCAGATTTTTTCCTGACTTGTGCAGGTTGATTTGGTATGAGCCGTAGAAGGCCCTGAAGTTTTTAATTTCGATCTCTGTAATTCTCATGTCTTACCTTCAATAATGCGGATGGCCTCCAAACTGCCGAGAAAGAAAAGGTTCTTTCGCACAGGATGCTTTTTGTCAAACAGCCGCTCGAAAATGCCGCGAAGTGCGGACATTTTGTCGCCAGTGATTTCCTCAACTGGGGGCAGACGCTCGTCCAACAACGGTTTGAAGAAGTATTTGCCCGCACGATGGAGTTCATCGGTCAGGTAGAGTTCGTAAACCAGTCCGTCGATGATCTGCTCAAAATACTTGACCATCACATAGTCGCGGGCATGGGCTAAGTTTTTGCCGTGCGTAGAGGGCTGCTTCTTGAGGTAGATGATGTAATCGACAATTTTGATAATCGGGGCCTGTTGCTCCGTGGAAATTTTGGGGATAGGCAGGCGTTCAATGAACATCGGCTTGTATTCGTAATAGCCTCCGTCCCTTTCCACCCCAATCAGTCGAAAATACCAGTCCAGCAACTTTGAGTTGAGAACTGCGAGCAGGTAATGACTGAATGGCGTCAGCATCGTTGTGGGTGCGCTCACAAACATATCTTCGGGCACGTAAGAAAACTTGGCCTGATTGGCCAAGTTGCCCCACGCTATTTTCTTTTGATCAAAATCGGTGTGATAGGCGCAGTTGCGGAGATTGTACGGTGTCCTGCCTTTATCCTGTCGTTTTTCCAGTTGGGAATAGAATCCGTCCAAGTGGCTCTTGACGGCAGGGTAATCGTCAATGTTGACGGCTGGAACATCGTCGTATCCGTTATGCGTGTCAATCAACCACAAGTCCGCCCACTGCGCCTGATACCGCTGAATGTCCCGGCCGCGCAGAACCGGCTTGATAATCTCGGCGGAATTCGGATCTTCGGCAATCAACGATTGCTTGGTCGCGTCGTCAATGATGAAAGCGTCGTTGTAGCCGGTTATGACTCCACGATTGATTGTCACGTCCCACTCTTTCAGTGGCATCCCGGAGGCTTCCATTTTATCTCTTATTCGCTGTCCCTTCTCGGATAAGACAATCCACGTTTCGCCATTCTCAAGGCGAATATGCGTCCATTCGGTTGGCGGAAATTGCTGTGTCGCTTGACGCATGTCAGCCGCATACAGCGCGTTCTTGTTGGGTGATCGATTGACCAACAGGATGCAGGTGTTTACCGTTACGTTGTCAAACACACCTGCGCCGAGGTTGACCAGTCGTATCGGATTTTGACTTTCGATAAATTTTCGCAAGGCTCGTCCACTGTCAACTCGCATCCATTGATTAGACGATATAAAGCAAACACATCCTGTGCCCTGTTTCAGGAGGTTTATCGCTTTCTCGTAGAAAAGCTGGTAGATGTCGCCGGTGCGGGCGAAGGTTTCGTAGCCGGCGTTCTTGTAGAGCCGCCCCAATTCGCCTTGGTTTTTCTGCAACTGAATATACGGCGGATTGCCAATCACCACATCAAATCCATCTGTCATGCCGAACATGTATTCGGTATCAAACCAATCGGCTTTGGCGTTCTGATCGTAGGGATCCCAATGGGCGATTTTGTCGGCGTCGTCCTCGGGCAGGCCGGCCGCGTTCAATTCCCTTGCTAATGCCTCGCGCAACCTTTTGTCCTCGTTCTTGCAGTCCAGCTTTTGTGGTCGCGTGGTCGCGTGAAAATGCCGCTCGCGGTTTTCCGCTAATTTCGTTTTCAGGCTCTCAATCTGTTGACGGAACAAGTCCAGTTGAGCCGCATCTTCGAGCTTCAGTAGCGTATTGGCCGCCACAAAGCGCGTCTCCAGATTGGGCAGAGGTTTGATGCCGAAGTTATCCGCGGCCTCATCTGCTTCCTGCTCAATGGCTAGCGAAATGAAAAAGCGCAACTTGGCGATCTGGCCGGCCACGGGCTGGATATCCACGCCGAAGATGCTGTTTTGGATCAGGTACAGCTTGCGCCCGAAATCCGAATCCCGATAACGCTCGAAGGTGGCACTGATTTCGGTCAGTTCGGCATCGCGATCTTCCTGATCGTCCGTTTCGTACGCCGACTTCGTCCGTTCCATAGCGAGCTCTTTTTGCAACTGCTCCCAGCGGCTGTTGTCGGGATCGATCCGCCGCAAGGCCAAAGTAAGTTTGTGCAACACGCCCATGGGAAACGCGCCAGAACCGACCGCCGGGTCAAGCACCTTGATCTCGGAAATCGCCCGCACCAAGCCCTCGGCCTCGTCTACCTCAAAAAGTTCATGGGCATCGTTGAACGCATCCTCATAATCCAACAAATAGCGCAGCCGTTCCTGCCAGAAATCGCGGTCGCCATCATCGGGTCGCGCTTTTTCCGTCAAAAACGCCACCAACGCCTCGTCCACCATGTAGTCCACCACAACGCGGGGCGTGTAGTAGGAGCCGGTCTGCTTGCGGGCGGTGTCGCGGGTCTCTGGATTGTAGGCCGCCAACAGGTTCTCAAACACCTTGCCGAGAAGCTCCGGATCAAGCGCGACTTCCTGCTCTATGGGCGTGTTCTCCTCTACGGTGAACTTGTAGTGGGTGAGCAGGGGGAATAAGCCGCGCTCTTGGTCAAAGAACAGGTCGTCGGGGACGTTAAGTTCGCGCCACGCCGTGCGTCGTGCATCTGGGTATTGCGTCGGGTCGGGATCACTGAACATGTCGATCCGTTTGCCGCCGGCACTGCGCGAATCTTCGCTGTCCAAGCAGTCGAATAAACCGCCGTTGATGAAAGGGGTTTGCTTCATCAATCCCTCAAACCGCGTTTCATTTCTCATCAGAGAGCGATAGCGGTAACGGGAAAAGACACGGTGGCTGTCATAAGTCCGCGTACTGAAACCGCGCTCGCCTATCTCGGTGTTGAGGGTGGCGAAAAAGAGATTCTGCAATATGGCGCGGTAGTAATCGGATCCCCCGAAATTCGCCAGCAGTTTTTCCATCTCAGCACGGATGAACCACTCCTCGGCGACGAGGCGTTTCTCTTTGATGAACCAGACAAACAGAATGCGGGTAATCAGCCGGATGACCTGTTGCTCAATGGGCGAATCCGATGGAAATGTCGCTGCACTCACCGCCCTTTCAAACCAAGCGAACAACTCCCCATAGAACCGCCGATTCAATTCTTCCGTGTCCAGCGCCTCCAGCCAAGCGTCTAACAGGCCGTCAAAATTGTGCGCTTTGTCGTGCTTGCTCATCCACCCCAAGTGCTCGTCCAACGCCAAGTCCGCCAGTATGTCGAGATGGGCGCGGTGCGGAGCGGCCGGGTCGATCTCCCGTATCAGCGACACGTTGCCCAGCACATCGCGGTTGGGATCGCGCTTGTGAGGGCGGCGGTGAACAAAGGACAGGGAGAGGAGGCTGTCAGCGGTCTTGAATAGCACCACCGTCGGCATTGGAAACCGCTTGTTGATCTCGCGGGTAACGGTGGCGTATTGGCCGCGGGGGTAGGACGTGCCGTTTAGCTCCACAGCGGCAAAGAGGAAGCTACGCGCATTGCCCGCGTCAAAATCGCCCGCGTCGAACAACGCACTTTGCGCCGCGATCTCGGCATCAGTCAACTGAAAGAGGATGCGCACGGATTGGACGTTAGCGCAGAATGCCTGCTCGGTCTTGGTGTTTTCATTAGCCGCCGGAAATTGCTCGATAAAGTCATCCGCGCTTCCCAAAAGTTCGAGGGTGCGCTCGCTGCGGTAGCCCAACACATCAAGCAAATGAACGGCACTTTTGGACCACTCACCCTTTTGGAAGCGCCGTACGGCTTCATCTATCGCCTGTTTGTATTCCGCATCATTCATCTTTAATCACCAGCCATGTCACAAGTTCAAAATCCGTCGTTTTGTCGACCTGTTCATCGAGCTTAGGCAAGACGCTACTGCGACTGGATAAGAGATTGCCAATAGCCCGTTTCTTGTACGTGCTGCTCAGGGATTGCACCGCTTTTTCGAGCAGACCGTTGTATGGCGTCATGTCTTCACCGTTGTCCGTCTGCGCGTCGAACAGGGCGCACAGTTCCTCGTGCGGATTTTTCACCCCGGCACACAACAAACGGTACAGCTCGAGAATCTGCTTGGGTTGGGCAAAGGTAAAGCGCACGTCGCCGTTTTCCCGAACATAGACGAGGAAGTACGGGTGCAGCGAATTGATCTGCTCGTTTTCCGTTGAATCGCCCTTTTGCCGCAGGCAGAAAACAACGCCCGGGGTAATCACTGGGTAATCCGCGTACGTGGGGACAACGGCATAAAGCCCCAGCGGCGCGTCTGCGAGAACTTGCCGATTGGCCTCAATGTACTTCATCAGTTCGACGCGGAAATCGTCGAGGGTAAATTCATTGAGCGCAATGCTTTCGCTGAAATCCTCGAGGTCTAATAGTTCGTCTTTCAAGCGCAGCAATTGCTTGTCGCGGTATTTGAGGTCATCGGCAATCACGTCTTGAATATCCTCTGCCGCCAGCAGATTATCTCCCTGCGTGGCGGCGATATCTACCAATGCCATGCGCGCCTCAACGCGACTTTTCAGGTTGATGTAGCGGTTGAGATCGGGCGTGGGCCAGAAGTTGACGAGTTGAACGCTGCGGTTGATGCTGCCGATGCGGTCAATGCGTCCAAACCGTTGAATGATACGCACCGGATTCCAGTGAATGTCGTAGTTAATCAGGTAATCGCAATCTTGCAGATTTTGTCCTTCAGAAATGCAGTCTGTGCCGATCAGCAAGTCGATCTCGCCCTCCTGCGGCATGGATTGCATCTGGGCGCGTTTCTTGGCAACCGGAGAAAAGTTCGTCAGAATGTGACTGAAGTCGCGCTTGCCAAACGTCGTTTGATTCCCAGACGCGCCGCCCGCTACCATGGCAAGTTGAATCCCCAAGTCTTGGGTTGCCCATGGACGCAGGGCGTCGTAGAGATAGGCGGCCGTGTCGGCAAAATGGGTAAAGACCAATACCTTGCGATTCGGCTGTCCGCGCTGGTCAATGGTCGGGTTTTTGACTTTTGCGGCGATGAGTTCCTTCAGTTTGGCGAGTTTAGCGTCGCGCTCGGGGATGATGTCTTTTGCAAAAAGATACGGCAATTCGAGCTGTTCTTTGTCGCATTGCAAATCCGCCAGCCATGTCTCGACGTCGAGATGAGCCATGTTGAAGACCAGCTTTTTTCCCACCTGCATCGCTTCCTGCAACTCTTCATCCTCAAAGGCTTCAATTTCGATCTCTTCCAAATCCAAATTGGGGTTTTCATCGCGAAATGACTGAAATCGCCGGATTCGTTCTTTTAGGGCCTCAATTTTTTCAATGGTCCGCTCCAGCGTAATGGCAAAGGAATGAATGGAACTTTCCAATCGCTTGAGAAAATTCACCTTCATCATGCCAATCAGGTAGTGTTCGCGGTCGCTTTGCGTAAAGTTTTTGATCGGCTGCCCGTCGTATTCTGAACGGTATTGGGGTAAGACGTATCTCGAAGGATTGAACAGGGAAAGCTGGTACTTGGAGATTTCGTCGTTCAACTCGTCGTACGACATAAACTGATTCTGCCGGTCAATGTCGGGAGAAACAGAAATCGGCGTACTGCGCGCTGGAAATCCACCGAGTTCTTTAAGCGAATCCCGGTAGTATTGCTCAATGTGTTTGCGGGAGCGGGCAATGGTCAACTCGTCGAGCAGCTTAAAAAAAGTGGAACTGAGCCGCTCCAGCAAAGTGGCGGTTTGTCGGTGTTCACCGCTCTGCTTCGCCCACTCAGTAAAAGTGCGCTGCGCGGTTGCCAGTGTGTCTTTCAGACTCGCAATGCCGAGCGATTCGCAGAAGGCGTCATCGCGGCCTTCGGTCAAAAAGTAGATCTGGTTGCGTAAATCTTTCAGGTCGTTGTTGACCGGCGTAGCGGAAAGCAACAGCACTTTGGTCTTGACTCCGCTTTGGACAATATCCTCCATTAAACGTCGATAGCGGCTCTTGCGAATCGGCACACCGTCCTCGTCTCGCTTGCCCGGTGTGTTGTTGCGGAAGTTGTGCGATTCGTCGATGACGACTAAGTCGAAATTGCCCCAGTTGAGGGTCGCCAAATCGATGTCGCCCGACTTGCCGCTGTCGCGGCTCAGATCGGTGTGTGACAGCACCGTGTAGCCGAAGCGGTCTTTGAGGAAGGGATTGAGCTCGCTGTTGTTCTGCGCTTGATAGATCGTCCAGTTGTCGCGCAGTTTCTTGGGACACAAAACGAGGACGCGGGCATTCCGCAACTCAAAGTATTTGATCACGGCGAGGGCCTCGAAGGTCTTGCCCAAGCCAACGCTATCGGCGATGATGCAGCCGTTGTGTTGCAGCATTTTGTTGATCGCGCCCTTTGCGCCGTCCTGCTGAAATTCAAACAGGGCGTTCCATATCTCGGTATCGACGAGTTGCTGCTGTCCGGCGAGCAGACCGCTGTCTTCCTGTTTTGCCAAAAACCGCTCAAAGAGGTGAAACAGGGTTTTGTAGTAGATAAATTCTGGCGCGTGATTCTGATAGAGCTGTTCGAGATAGGACAGCACATCCGCTTTGACATCTTCGACCCGGTCTTTGTCGTTCCAGAGTTCGTCAAACCACGCCTTCAAGTCGCGGCGGTCGCGGTTGCTATCCACCTCCAGATTGAGCTCAATGTTATTGCCCGTCGGACTCACCCCCAAGCCGCGCACGGTAAAATTGGAACTGCCCACAATCGCCTCTTGTACGCCGTTGTGGGCGATGTGGTACATTTTCCCGTGTAGCAGATTCAAAGCCCTAATCGACCGAATCTGCACCTTGTTGTCGATCCACTCGGCGCATTCTCGGGCCACGCGCTTTTGTTGGAGTCGATTCTGCAGGTGCAAACCCTCGTCTTCGATCTTGAAGGCTTTTTTGTCCGTCTTTTCCGGGTCGAGGCCTTTTACAAAGCGCGGTTCGCCAAACAAAAACCGGAGGTCTGCAATGTCCAGCAGCGATGCTTTCAGCGCGTCAAACGCATAAATGGTAAAGTACGCGGAGACCATGGAAAGCGACGAGCCGCGCTGGATTTTGGACTGGAGAAACTCGCCCACGGTGCCCCGCTGGTGGTTGTCCCGGATTCCAGACATTTGCAACAAAGGGCTCGCGTGTTGAATGGCTCACGCTCGGTGCAGGGCCTTTTGATACAGGCCGACGCTGTAAAATTCATAGGCCGCCACCTTGTCCGGGAAATCGATCACGTGGACTGTGAAGCGGGCCGGCACGCCCGTATCGGGCATGTGGTCGCGGAAAAAGTGGCTGTACGCTTGGGCGTACTGTTGGTAGAGCCGCTGTTGCTCCTCGTGAAAACGCTGCGGATCGGTCAGCGGGTTCACGTCCTTGGGCTGAGCACCAAAGGCGTGGACCTCAATGAAATCTATCTGGGCAATTGAGTCGCAAATCTCGGCTTCCCGCAGCCACTGCTCCCAACAGCGAAAGACCAGTTCGACCTCGACAGCGGGCGTCATCCTCACCAGCTCGTCGCGGCCGAGGATCCCCTTGGCCGAATGCCCGCCGGTCAAGCCGGCGAAGTAGATCTTCAAATCGCCATTGTCCAGCGCCTCGGTCACCAAGGCCGATAAGGTGGGGTGGTCGCCGCTGTAGTAATAGGTCAGGCGGCCGCGTTGCTTGACGTTAAATGCCATGTCGTCCTTTCCTTTGTTTGTTAGAGTGCTTCGACGAAAATCTCGGCCCAATGCCGCGCCCGCCGCCCGGTGAAATCGGCAATCTGGTGGCGACACGAAGTGCCTACGGCCGCGATCTCCACATCCTCTGCGGCCGCCTCTAGCGCGGCAAAGAGCCGCTCCTGACCCACCTGGCGCGATATTTCAAAGTGCTCCTTTTCGTAGCCAAAGCTGCCGGCCATGCCACAGCAGCCCGACGGGATTTCCTCGGCGCGAAAGTGGGGCGGCATGTTGAGCACGGCCAATGTCGCGGCCGTTCCCGTCAGGGCCTTTTGATGGCAATGGCCATGCACCAAAATGTGGCGGGCGGTTCCGGTGAACTCCAAATCGAGCGGGGACTCGCGGACGAGAAAGTCCTCGAGCAGGACGACCTGCTCGGCCACGCGCCGGCTCTGCGGATCGTCGACCAAGTCCAGATAATCGTCGCTGAGGGCCGACGCGCAGCTCGGCTCCAGCCCAATGATCGGCACCCCTTCCGCGGCCCAAGGCGCGAGTACCTCCACATTGCGCTGCGCCAAGGCGCGAGCGCGGTCGAGAAAGCCCTTGGAGATGAGCGGCCGGCCGCAACAGACCTTGTCGGCAACCAAGACCACCTCGTACCCGGCGCACTCCAAGATGATCGTCGCCGCCATGCCAATGGCTGGCTCGTTGTACTCGACAAAGGTGTCGTTGAAGAGCGCGACGCGGCCCTTGGGGCCGCGGGCCGGACGCCGCCCGGCGAACCAGCGCGAAAACGGCTGACGGGCAAAGGCCGGCATGCGCCGTCGCCGATCAACGCCCAAAAACGCATCCAACAGCCAGCGATTGAGCCAGCTACGACCGATCCAATTCGACAGGGGTGCCAACGCCGATCCCCAGCGGTTGATGCGGGCTATGTCGGCAAAGAGCCGCGACCGCAGCGGATAGCCGTGCTGGCGATGGTAGTGAGCGAGAAATTCGTACTTGAGCTTGGCCATGTCCACGCTCGACGGGCATTCGGCCTTGCAGGCCTTGCACTCCAAGCAGAGGTCCATCACGCGGTGGACTTCATGGCTGTGCAGGCCGTCGGGCAAGGTGCCGGCGAGCGCGGCGCGCAAGGCATTGGCCCGGCCGCGGGTGGTGTGCTCCTCGTCCAAGGTCGCCATGTACGACGGGCACATCGTGCCCACCAGCTTTTTGCGGCAGTGGCCCACCCCAGAGCACATTTCAACGGCCTCCTGAAAGCCGCCCGCCTCGCTAAAGCTGAAAAACGTCTCCACCTTGGGCGTCTGATAGCTCGCGTCGTAGCGCAAATTTTCATCCATCCGCGGGGGGTTCACGATCTTGCCGGGGTTCATAATCCCCTGCGGGTCAAACGCGGCCTTAACCTCGGCAAAAGCCGCGACCAACTCCGGGCCAAACATCTTGGCGATCCACTCGCTGCGGGCCAAGCCATCGCCGTGTTCGCCGGACACGGTTCCGCCGTATTCGCGCACCATATCGCTCATGCGCTCCTCGATCTGGCGCAGGAGCCTGATGCCCGCGGGGTCTTTGAGGCTGAAGATCGGCCGGATGTGCAACAGGCCGACGCTCGCGTGCCCATAGTATTCGGCCGCAATCCCCAGTTCCGCCATCAGCGCCTCCACCCGGCGGACGTAGGCGGGCAAATTGGCTACCGGGACGCAGGTGTCCTCCACCCCCGGCTGGGGCTTGGGGTCGCCTTTCATGCCCATCAACAGCCCCAACCCGGCTTTGCGTATCCCCCAAATCGCCTGCTGGTCTGCCGGATCGACGGCCCGCACCCAAGCGTAGCCCATCCCGCGCCCCCGCAACCGCTCCTCCAACCCGTCCAGCTTGCGCTCCAGCTCAACGGCCGAGTCCGCGTAGTACTCGACCACGAGCAGGGCGGCTGGGTCGCCCTGCAAAAAGCGACGACCCGGGGCGTGTTCGCTGGAGTCCTTGGTCTGCTCGAGCAGAATGTAGTCCATCAGCTCGCTGGCGACTGGCGAGGTCTCTAACGCGGTCAGATTGGCCTCCATGGCCTCGACCAAGTCGTGGAAGTGGACGGCCACCAAGCCCTTGTGCGCGGGCAACTCCACCAAGTTCAACCGCGCTTCGACAACCGCGCAGAGCGTACCCTCCGAGCCGACGACCAGCTTGCTCAGGTCAAAGGGAGCGCCGTCGATGAACTCGTCGAGATTGTAGCCCGAGACGCGGCGCATCACTTGGGGGAATCCCGTGCGGATCTGCGCTTCGCGCGCGCGGACGATGCGGCCAACTTCGCGGTAAATGCGACCTTCGAGGCTGTCCAAATGCGCACGGCGTTCGCACTCGTCGTCGGCTAGCGGCCCGAACACCGCTTGCGAGCCATCGGCCAGCACCACCTTTAGCTCCTGCACATGGTCGATGGTCTTGCCGTATATAATTGAATGCGCACCGCAGGAATTGTTGCCGATCATTCCGCCGATATTGGCCCGGCTGCTTGTGGATACATCGGGCGCGAAAATCAGGCCGTAGGGCTGCAAGTAGGCATTGAGTTCATCGAGCACCAAGCCCGGCTGGACCCGCACCCAGCGCTCGTCCGGGTCGAACTCCAAGATCCGATTCATGTATTTGGAAAAATCGACATGGACCGCGGCCCCCACCGACTGGCCCGCCAAACTCGTACCGCCGCCCCGCGGCAAGACAGCCGCCCCCTGCTCAGCGGCAATTTTTACTGCGGCGATTACATCGGCCTCGTCTTTGGGCACGACCAGCCCCAAGGGCTCCATCTCGTAGATGCTGGCGTCAGTGCGGTAGAGCATGCGCGAAACCGCGTCAAAGCGCACTTCGCCTTGGATGGCCTGCTGCAAGGCCATCGCCAATGTATTTCTATTCATTCTCAAGGCATTGATCGGTTGCGCACCTTCTTCGCCCCGAAGAGAGCTGGCGCACTGGGTAGGGACACTTCAATAGTAAGAACGCACTCCACGGGCCGTCAAATTCCCGCCCGGATCGCTTTTTCATTTTGTCTTTCCCGATAACATCGCCTGCTAGGAGCTGCTTCAGTTAAATGCTCCCGATGGAACCTGCACAGAAGCGACGCCTCGCACTACCAAGGGCAACGCGAGGCCCTAACGTGCCCGTTGATTTGTCAACTGCCGCGTCTAACTAACCTCAGCCGAGAATTTGTGTCGATTTCCCAAGGCTGGTTTGCGGTGAAGAATTTGTGTTTCAAAGGGACGGAAGCCCTTTTGGGGGTCTATTCGCTCTTCCGCCTGAGCGTGGATTTCCTGCCCGACATCGACGTTCCCCGGCTCGTGGTCCGCACGGACTGTCTCGGCCTGAACGCCCGCGACGTAGAAGAATACGTCACTCGTCCCATTGAAGCCGCCCTCAGCTCGGTCAGCAGCGTGCGCCGCCTGCGGTCGGTTTCGCAGGATGGACTCTCATTGGTCGAAGTCGAGTTCCGCTGGGGCAGCGACATGGACTTGGGCTTTATCGAGGCCCGCAGCAGTCTCGACCGGGCCGGGCTGCCGCAGGCGGCCGGACGCCCCACCATTTTGCGCTTTGACCCTTCCTCAGCACCCGTAATGACCCTGATCGTCACCGGTGACCGGATCGAGCACCCCCAGTCCACCCGCGATTACCACCAAGCCCTGATGGAGTTAAAGGAGGTCGCCCAATCGGTCGTCAAACGCCGCCTCGAACAGATTGACGGCGTGGCCTACGTGCAGGTGGCCGGCGGTCTCGACCGCGAGATCCAAGTATTTCTCGACATAGAAAAATGTGTGTTCGCCTTTATCACTCTCATCTACTTCCTCAGAGACTTCAAAAACCCCCTCATCGTCGGCCTGTCCATACCCGTCTCCATCATCACCACCTTCATCTGCATGTACTTCCTCGACATCCACTTTAATATCGTGTCGTTGGGCGGGCTGGCGCTGGGCATTGGGATTTTGGTCGATAACTCAATTGTGGTGCTGGAAAACATCTACCGCTACCGCGAGTTGGGCCATGCCCCGGGCGAGGCCGCCGTGCGCGGCACCCAAGAGGTAGGGCTGGCCATTACCGCCGCGACCCTGACCACCATGGCGGTGTTTCTGCCCTTAGTGTACATCAAAGGGATGGCCGGGGCGCTCTTTTACCAGCAGGCCGTCACCATCTCTTTGGCCCTAACTGCTTCCCTGCTGGTGTCTATTACCCTGCTGCCCATGCTTTCTTCTAGAAGCTGGAAGAGACGTCCGGTCCGCGCCCTCTACCGGCTGGCGGTGCCGTTGGCTTGGACCATTGACCTTTTTCAGCAGGTGTTCGGCGCGTTCTTTGCCCTCTATGAACGGGTCTTGGCCGGTGCCCTGCGCCACCGCTACGCAGTGATGGTGGCTGCGTTTGTGTTACTCGCCTTGAGCGGCTGGCTGGCCGGGCGACTGGATCGGGAACTCATGCCATCCGTGGATCGAGGGCACCTCGTCTTGCGCGTGGAGTTGCCTACGGAAGCGAGTTTGTCGGCGACCTCGGCGGCGGTCGCCCGGCTGGAGCACCGCCTGCGGCAAGAGGCCGGCGTTCGGTCCGTGTTGGCGTCGGTGGGCATCATCCGCGAGAGCGCAGCCGGGGGGTATCGGCCCGGGCTGAACAAGGCGGTCCTCGAGCTCGAGCTTGCCGAGGGGGTGCCGAGCGCGGACTAAACTCGCCGCGCTCGCCGCGCAGTTGCCCGAGGAGATCGAGCTCGTCGTGCTCAACGACGAGGGCGCTCGTATAGAGGACGATCTCGGCTTTCTGCTGCGTCGGTCCGCCTTCTCCATCCTGTGTATCGCGCTCGTGCTGATCGGGGTGTTCAAACGGCTCCAGACCGCGGTGTTGATCCTGTGCTCGGTCGCGCTTTCCGCGCTGGGGGCGTTCAGCCTGTTTCGGCAGCACAATGTTGGTGTCATCCGGTTCCGCTTGGACACGGCTCTACGATGGGGGGACGGGGCTCTACAACGCGGTGTGGGGCAACCCGCTACTGGGCGTGGTCAAACCGGCGCTCTTTAGCGCGCTCGGTCGTCTTAGTCTGGATGATCGCGGCAGCGCTCTTTGAGTCTTGGACCCGGCCTTTGCTGGTGTTGCTCGCCCTGCCGCTAGCTCTGATCGGGGTAGGTGCCGGGTTTTACTTGTCGGGTGCTTCTTTCAACCAAGGCGGTTATGCTGCGCTGCTGCTTTTGATGGGCATTTCCGTGAACAATTCCATCTTGCTGGTACACCATATTGCGGCCGCAATGCGGCGGCCGGACTGCTCCAGCGCATTACGAGCACAGCCGGCGTCTGTGCAGGACGCGGTTATCCGCGCCGCTTTCCAGCGGTTGCGCCCCATTTTCATTACCACCCTGACGACGATCGCCGGGTTTTTGCCGTTGTTGCTGCAAGGCGATCGGGGCGACATCTGGTACACCTTGGCCTTGGGCACATCGGGGGGGCTGATATCCTCGTCGGTGCTGGTGGTGCTGATCGTGCCGCTGTGCCTGATCTGGCGAGGCTCTGCCCGGTCACTCAGGACAAGTAGCGATGCCGTATAGGGCTTCGCCAATGAAATCGCGCCGCCACCCGCGCAGGAGGCGATGATCCTCGGGCGTGGCCGCGACCGCGGCGCAGACTAGATTGCGCACTTCGGCGCGGGCCGCGACAAAGGGCGCGTCAATCTGTGCCGCGTCGCTTTGCCGGCGCAAGTAAGCCATGGACTGGGCGAGTTTGCGTTCAACGACCTTCTTGTCGAGCTGCGGGCGGCGCGGTCGGGGCGGGCACTCCGCGTCGGGGACGGCCAAGCCGCGGCGAATTTGCTCGAGGACGCAGTGGTCGTAGCGACGCTTGCCGCGCGTGCGGAGCCGGCCCAGCTCCTCCAGCGACCGAGGCTTGCGCCGGGCTAGTACCACGAGCGTTTCGTCGGCCAGGATGTGATTGCGCGGCCGATCGCGGCGCTGGGCTTCTTCTTCGCGCCAAGCGGTCAACTCGCGCAGGATGGCCAGCTCGCGCCGAGAAGCTCGGCCCATGCCCTTGATCCGCGTGAATTGCTCGCGTGGGTCGCGCTCCTCGTACAGCCGCGGATCGTCGTACGCGGCCATCTCTTCTGCCAGCCAAGTGCTGCGACCAATTTGCTCGACGCGCGTCTGCAACACGTCGCGCACCTCGTGCAGATAGCGCACATCCTCAATGGCGTACGCTAGCTGATCTTCGGAGAGCGGGCGGCGCACCCAGTTGGTGAGCGTCTCGGTCTTGTCGAGGACTACGCCGAGGGTTTGCTCCAAGAGTTCGGCCAGCGAGATGGTAGAACTCATATTGGCCAGCCCGGCCGCGCAGCGGGTGTCAAAGACGTTGCGCGGAAAAGCACCCGTGACCCGGCGCAAAATAGCCAAGTCCTGTTGGGCATCGTGGAGAATCAGCTCGACCTCCGCACACTCTAACAGGGCACCAAGAGGCGAGAGATCCGCAATCGCCATCGAATCGATCAGGTGGCAATCGCCGCTGGCGAGGGCCACTTGGATCACGCCCAACTTGGGATAATAGGTGCGGTTCCAAACAAATTCAGTGTCTAGGGCAACGCGCTCGCAGTTGAGGGCGCGCTTGACGAGTTCGGCGAGTGCCTGTGCGGTATGGATCATGCTTCTGAGGGTGTTTTAGGAAGTGGGAATCAACGCAAAAATTAGCAACATAAGACGATAAGCCGAGGGCGTTAAGATGACAAGTTCCAGAAGCGGCGCACCGGGGTTTGCTCTCGGTAGCCGGCCAGCCGAGTGCTGAGCAGCCAAGCCACAGTAAACGCGAGCTGGACCGCACATAAATAAAAGAGCGGCCCCCGCGGACCAACCAGCGCAGCAGACCATTGGAAACAGGCCCCACCCGCGATGCCGCCGACAAAACCGCCCAGCGCCGAGGCATACATTGCAAGGGAAAACCCCTCTGCTTGGTACTCTTTGGCAACGGCCTTGATCATCGCCCGCGACTGCCCCATCTGGTGGCCGCCGTCCAGCGCACCCCAGAGCAGATAAACGCCCCCGGCCCAAAGTGCGATCCACGGCAGTTCCGCAGGCAGGAAGAGCCAAGCCGGTGCCATGGCCGCTTGCAGCAACAGAGTGATGGTCAGCGCACCCCGGCTGCCGTGCCGGTCCACCATCCGCCCCCAGCCATGCAGCCCAGCCACATAGCCGAGGGCCTGGACGGGCGTCATCCAGACGAAGTAGCTAACCGGCAGCCCCCACTCCGTGAGCGCCACGACCCACAGCGGAAAGGTCGCCGCTAGCACGGCCGTGCGGGCCATAACAAAGAGCGCGTACGCACGCATCTGGGGCGCGGCTAGCGCTTGGCGCAAGCGGCGCAATAGGCCCTCTCCGGGCGGGGACAGAGGCCGCTCGGCTACTGCGCGCACCAAGAAAGCTCCACCGCAGGTAGAGAAAACCGCCAGGGCAAAGAGCGGACCAAAGGCACTTGCCATGGGTTGAGAGCCGAGATACCAGCCGATCACAATGGGCAAGACGAGTTCGAGAAGGCGCTGCTGAAGGCGCATGCGCGTGAGAAAGGCACCGATCCCACCGCTAGAGGTGTTGTCTTGGACTAGGGGCCACCAAGCGGTGTTGCCCGCTTGTTGTATGAGACCGCGGACGCTAACCAAGGCTAGGCCGATCCAAGCGGCCCAAGCCCCGTCCGCTGCGTAGAACGCCAACAGCGCCAGTCCCAGCCCAGCCGGAAACGACGACAGCCGGCCCCAAAAGAAAATGCCGGCCTTCCCGGTGTGGTGCATTAGCTGCAACCCAACGACGCGCCCCATCTTCTGGAGGTACTCGCTGGTGGCGACTAGCCCGATGAGAAAAGGCGAAGCTCCAAGAGAGAGCAGAAAGAGGGGGACGACGGAAGTGAGGAGGGCGTTGTTGATCGAGCCGCTAACGGCGACGCCGATCAGCCGCGACTGGCTGCGGCGACGCACTGCTGGGGGAAGTCTGTGCCTGGGGTTTACCGTGTCGATTGGGGTGTCGGGCATAAGCTCAACATCACTTGTGCGATCTAAACGCGGCCTTTTCCCCGGGCGTCGGCGAGTGGTCGAAGGCACCGCGTTGAATCACCGCAGCGGCCCCGCCGGCTGCGGCGACTTGCGCCCGCTGGCTGGCATGGGCCTGCTCGTCAACCGCTTCCGGGTCGAGTACGGCGCACAATTCTCTTGCGCAATCTCGCAACAGGTCCTGATGCTCTGGCATACCCGACAAGTCGCTTATCTCGTCGGGATCCTCTGCCAAGTCAAAAAGCTGCGGCGGTGCGCCGACGTAGTAATTGTACTTGTAGCGATTGCGGCGCAACATGTAGGCCCCGTGCTCAGTGCCCAGCGCGTGATACTCGCTGAAAACGGTGCGCTCTTGATCGTCCTCTTGTGCGATCTGCCACAGGGAGCGGCCGGGCAGGTCTTCGTCGATCGCTGCGGCCCCGACGCATTCGAGCGCGGTTGGAAAACAATCCACTAAAGAAACAGGCGTCTGTACCACCTTCCCCTCCGGCACGGCCGGGCCGGCCGCAATCATCGGCACGGCCGCCGCCTCGTCGTAGAGCGTGAACTTGCCGAAGATGCCGCGGGCCCCGAGGCATTCGCCGTGGTCGGAGGTATAGAGCACGCGAGTGGAATCCCTCAGGCCGCACTCGTCAAGCGCGCCTAGCACGCGGCCGATCTGCTGGTCGAGATAGGTCGTAGTCCCGCAGTACGCGGCAGCAACTCGCCGCATCGTCTCTTCGCTGTGCCCTTGGTCGAAGCGGAAGAAGCGGCGGAAGTAGTCCAGCGCCGGATGGTCGGGCCACGTGTCGGGCGTCCACTGCGGCGGCAGCGGCACGTCTGCAAGCGGATACTGCGCGTAGATTTGCGGCGGGGCGATATAGGGTGGATGCGGGCAGACGAAATTGAGGAAGACCACCCAAGGCTTGGGCTCGTCTCGGTGCGCGGCGAGCCAGCGCACGGCGTGTTCGGTGCAGCGGGCGTCGTATTGCAAATAAGTCGAATCGCCCGCGCCCGCCCGCCCGAGCTCGCCGTGCTTGTCGCGAAAGGGCGGGCAATCGCGGATGCAGCCGAGTACATCGCCGACGCCATCAACTACGTGCAACGGCTCAATTTCCTCGCTAAAGCCGTGGTCTGCGCCTTGCCCCTTGAAGTGCAACTTGCCGATCGAGTCGCAGCAAAAGCCCTGCTCGCGCAAGCGTTGATGCCAAGAGACGGGCGTACCGTCGTAGGGATGCCCGTTGTCCCAGTAGCCGGCCTGATGCACGTAGCGGCCGCTGGCCAGCGCCGCGCGAGCCGGGACGCAGATCGGGCAGTTGGTGTACGCGTTTTGGAAGCGAGTGCCGCGCGCAGCTAAGGCGTCTAGATGGGGCGTCTGCACCAGTGGATGGCCGTAGCAGCCGCTGGCGAGCCGGTGGTGCTGGTCGGATAAAATGAACAGAAAGTTGGATGGCTTCACGGCACCCCCACGACTTTGTCAGCACCGATCTGGGGCGGTGCGGGATAGTGCAAGCCGCGTTGACCGGAGAGGTTGCGGTTGGAACGGGGTGCCCATTGCTGGTCAGGGAGGCCGACGAGCTGGCCGCCCTCGGCATAGGCTTCGTCGCCACCGTAGAGTTCGCCGACGAGGCACTCGCTGAGCTGGGCCTGTACGGCGGCGTGGTCGGGTGAGCCCGCTAGGTCGTTCAGCTCGCTGGGATCGCTTGCGAGGTCGAAGAGTTGGACGCGGTTGCCCACTGGATAGTAGATCAGCTTGTGTCGCCCCGCACGGATCATGCGAGTGGCGGCGGCCCCTTCGCCGCATTCGCCGTACAGATAAGTGCGCCGTTCCTCGCCGACCATCGACAGGCCCTCAACGGACTCTGGGATGTCGATGCCCGTTAGGTCGAGCAAAGTCGGCATGACGTCTTGCCAGCCAACGAGGCGGTCATCGACCGTGTGGTGCGGCACTGGTCCGTCTCGGCCTCTGAGCAAGATCATCGGCACGTTGGCCGACTGCTCGTAGTAGAGCCGCTTGGCCCACAGCCCGTGGTTGCCGAGCATGTCGCCGTGGTCGGCCGTGAAGCAAATAATGGTATTGTCGATCAGCCCCTCCTCGCGCAGAGTGCCGATGACCACGCGAAGCTGGTGGTCAATCTGGGTACAAAGCGCGTAGAAGGCGCGGCGGATGCGCAGGATCTCCGGCCCCTTGAGGTGGGCGTTGGCCCCCTGAATGACTTTGAGCGCATAGGGCAATTGGTCGAATTCGCGCGACCAGCTACCGCAGTGCGGCGCGTCGATCGCAATATCGCGATAGAGGTCGAGATAGCTCGGCAAGGGCACCAGCGGCGGATGCGGGTGGCGGAAGGACAGATACCAAAAGCCGGGCTTGGCCGGGTTGCGCCGCTTGATCATCCGGCTCATCTGGCGGGCCGCCCAAGTGGTGGGGTGGCAGTCCTCGGGCAAGTGATAGGCCCGGAAGGAGTACTCGTTGTTGCTCATGCCGTGGGCAAAGCCCATGCCCGCATGGCCTTTATCCGCGAGGAAGAGATCGTAGTCGTCAACAGCCCCCAAGTGCGGTCGGCCCTCTTCGTCGAGGAGCACGTCGTCGAAGCCAATGCGGTCGCGCTGGGGAAAGACGTGGAGCTTGCCAACGGCATAGGCTTGGTAGCCGGCGTCGCGGAAGGTCTGCGCCACAGTCGGCAGAGCGGGCATGGGATCGGTTGTTTTGAAGACCCGGTCGCCGTGAGTGCGCGGCGCAGTGCCCGTCATCAGGGTGCGGCGAGCGGGGATGCAGACCGGGCATTCGCTGTAGGCGTTGGAGAAGCGGGTGCCGCTGCGGGCTAAAGAGTCGAGGGTAGGGGTGACAATGGCGGGATGGTCGGCCTCGCCCAAGAGGGAAGCGGACCAATGATCGGTAGTAATTAGGAGGACGTGCGGTCTATCGTTTGCCATCGGCATCCCTATATGTAGCAAAGACCAGACCCGTCAGACGCGCTGGGTAGCGGGCCTAGCCTGCATTGGTTTTTTTGCGCCTGCTGTCGCGCCTCTTCACCTCACCTTTAGGTGTGAACAAGGCGCGGTGAAGTAGCTCAGGCCACCTCGTAGTCGCGCTCGGGCCGGGCCGGATTGCCCCAGTGGCCAGCCGGGTCGGCCGCGTCGATCAGTACGCCCTCCTTCTCCCAAGAGTAGCCGGGAATCGCACGCACGTCGGGGGTGCAGTAGCGCAAGGTTAGCCCGCAGCGCCGGCGGTCCGATTCGTTGTAGTGCGAGCTGTGCAAGAGCAGGTCGGAGTGGATCGAGACCTCGCCGGCCTTGAGCTCCACATCGACGATCTTTCCGTAGTGCTCCACATCGTCCACCGTCTGATTGAGGACGTTATTTTCCGAGGCGTCGCTCGGGCGAAATTCGAGCTGGCCGTGGAGGTGCGAGCCGGCGACGAAGCGCATACAGCCATTGTCGATATCAGCGTCGTCAACGGCCAGCCAGACGGTCACCGTCTTGGAGGGAGTCAGCGGCCAGTAGCTGGCGTCTTGGTGCCAAGAGATGGTGGTGCCGTCCTTGGGCATCTTGCAGAAGTAGTGCGAGGCTAGGCCGATCAGCTCAGGGCCGAGGAGATCGTGGACGAGGGCGAGGATCTTGGGATGGTGCATGAGGTCATAGACCTTGGCGAACTTGAGATGCGCCGAACTGAGGGTAAAGCTGCCATAGCCGGCGGCCATGACCTTTCTCAGTTGCTCGTCGAAGAAGGCCCGGTGCTCGTCGATCTCGGCGGCGTCGAAAATTCGGAAGCCCTTGAGGTAGCCGTCCCCTCTTCGGCTCTGGTTATGGACACATTCTGCCTTGCGCCGGGCCGCCTTTTAAGTCGGGCAGGCCGTTTCCGATAGATGTCTAGCGGCAAGCTTCCCGTCGATTTGGCCATTATCTTCTCCTTGACAAAAGAAAGCCCTCCTAGCAAAAAACCGTGCCAAGGGGGGCAAATCCCTTACACAGGCGAGCGAGGTAATGCACGTACAGTGTAGGGTGATTCGGCAACTACCAGTCAGTCGCCCTGACAAGCCCCTTGGCTGAACATTAACATATAGGGAAGCTCGTCGCTCTGTTTCCACACGGTCCTCTGTTTGTCCGCTTCACCTACCACGGTCATCTCTCTGTTGTTTATTTTGTAGGACCCTTTAAACACGACAGGGTTTTCCTCGTCTGGATACAGCGTGATCCAGAGATTGTCTCTCCTTATCTCCCACTCTCCGTTCAAGCCGATGCACTTCTTCTGGCCGACATTGATGCCTGTAAATGCGCCGTTCTCCTGAAATTCCCATATGTGCATAGGTTCTTCTGCAACTAATGCAAAGGCGGGATCTGCGATCTGCCACACACCAATGGGGGTCTGACCGGTTTCAACAGGCGAATTGTCGCAGCCGAGCGCAAAGACAAGCAGTATGGTTAATACAAAGGATGCAACTCTTGAATACATGATATGTGTGATGGTTTGTTATGCCTGTTCGAGTTGGTGGGCGACTAAGGAACCAGTTCCTCGTAGCTTATACTGGAGCCCAAATGATAGTACGCCGCGGCGGGGCCGTTAAGCCCCAGCGGGTTTTATCGCTCAATCACATTTCACATCCATGAGAAATCCTTTCTCTTTTAGCTGATGATCGCGGCGAACTCGGCCTGCGTCTTTTTGCCCTTGACCGAGTTGCAATAGCCGCAAAGCAGTTGGAAGTTGTGCTTGTGATCCGTACCGCCCCGGGCGCGGGCGACAATGTGATCCATGCCAGCTCGCCCGCCTTTTCCGATAGGTCGATCGGTTGAAAGCGGCGGTCTGTTTGGTGGTGAGAGTGGTGGGATCGTGGAATGTGCAGGGGTAGAAGCACAAGTCGCGATCCATTTCGCGCAGTTCGTCGTGGGTCGGCACGGACTTGAAAGTGTAGTCGATCGTCCTGCCTAAAGGCCGGGTGAAGCGATTCGTCATGGCGTTATTCTCCTAAGAAGCCGTCTGCTTCACCGCGCCTTTGGGCGCGACAAGGCCGGGTGAAGCGATTCGTCATGGCGTCATTCTCCTAAAAAGCCGCCCTTACTACACGACACCAGCCCTCAGCCTGCCAAGGATCGAGGGCGGGACGCCCTCGATCCCGGACCCATCGGAAACAGCAGAAAAGGCGTACTCAAAGTAAGGGGCGCCTACTTTAGGTGGCGGGTACTAAGGAAGCCGTCTGCTTCACCGCGCCTTTAGGCGTGACAAACCCCTGTCGGGCTGCGTTGCAAGGCGATCCAGCGACTTCGGCGGCCGGCGTTTTTCGAGGGCGAGACGCCCTCGATCCCAGCGGTTCGGAGTCAAGGGCGGGAGCGAAACCTTAGTTTTCAAGTAGCGCGAAAAATAAAACGCAATTTGCTCCTCGTCTCAAGGGCATCGGGCTGGACAAGCGTAACTCGTCCAGCGAATGGCGTCTATTGCCTCTTCATCGGCGAGATCAGAACTCGCCGCCCTCGACTTCTGTCGCTTGATTATCCTGCCGACTTCACCGCGCCTTGTTCACACCTAAAGGTGCGGTGAAGCCTGCCTAAAGGCAGGGTGAAGTTGGCGCGACAAGGCAGGGCGAATCATCGGCCCATCAGCTCTTCATAGACCCCGCCCGCCTTGGCTTGGATGTTTTCGCCGTCAAAGGGATAGAGAACCCCCCAGAATAGAGCCCCGACCAGCATCAGACCGAGGTAGAACAACAAGATGCGGCGGCCCCAGACCGCCCCGAGCATGGTCAGAGTGGAAAACTTGGTGGCCGGGCCGGCAATGAAAAAGCCCAAAGCCGCCCCCGGACTCATGCCCATCTGCATCATGCTCTCGACAATGGGAATGCTGCCGCCGCCGCAGGCGTAGAGCGGCACCCCCAGAGCCACGGCCATGGGCACGGCCCAGACGCTGCCGGGGCCGACCAACGCCAGCACCAGATCTTGGGAGAGAAAGGTTTTTACCAAGGCGGCGATGAAGATCCCCAAGCCAAAGAACTTGGCGATGAAGAGTAGATCGCCGCGAAAGCGCTGCGCCAGTAGTCCTGCCTTAAAGGCCGGGTGACGCCCGATTGTCGCGCCTGAAGGCGTGGTGAATTCAGACGGCCCATCTGTCTTGGCTGTAGAGGATTCCGGAGGGATTGCCGTGCGGGTAGCGAACGTCAGGCGATGGCGCAGAGCGGACTGCGCTGCAAAACCGGCCAGCAGCCCCACGCTGGCCGCCGTGACCAGCCGGGCGACGGCCATTTCCATGCCGATAGCCCCAGCGGTGTACGCGAACAAGGAGGGGTTCATCAAGGGCGAGGCCACGACAAAGGCCACTAAGGGCGCGGCCGGTACGCCCATATTTATCAGGCGGCCGGCCACGGGAATGGCGGCAAAAGTGCATAGGGGCGAGATCAGGGCCAGCAGGGTCGCTGCCACAATGGAGCCGTTGGCCCGTTGCTGGAGGGTGCGGCGGATCCGAGTCTTAGGCAGATAGCGCCAAGCTAGGGTGCTGAACAGGGCCCCTAAGACCACAAAGTACCAAAGCTGGGCCGCCAAATCCCAGAAATTCGCCAAGACGCGCAGCGTGTAAGTATGCCGCAGGTAGTGCTCTGCAATGCTGGCGGCCTGCCAGAGCGGATGCGTCAGGTCGTGGTAAAGGGTTTGAATCCCTGCCACGCTCAACGGACCAAGGTCATGGGTCGGGTCTTGTGCAGATCACCGGCCTTGAGGACAGCGAAGTAGATTCCGCTGGCCACATTGAACCCCGAGGCATTGCGCGCGTCCCACATCACCTCGTGATAGCCCGAAGCAACCTCTCCTTCCACTAGAGTGCAGATCCACTGGCCCGCCGCATTGTAGATATCCAACTTGGCGCGTCCTGCTTGGGGCAGGGCAAAGCGGATGCGGGTGATGGGATTGAATGGATTCGGGTAGTTCTCTAGCAGCACCGGTGCCTCCGGTAGAGGCTGGCTGGCGGCCGACTCTGCCACGGCCGTGGGGAGCTCGCCCGGCAGCAGGAATTCGATGCCGGGCAGGCGGTCCCCGTCTTGGTCCACCACGTGTGCGGCCAGCATGGTGTTCCCGGCCGAGCTGCCGATCTTGAAGAGCAGCCTGTTTTCCCCTTGTACTAGGCGAATCGGAACTTTCAGATCGGCCAAGCGGAAATTGCGCCGGGCGGGATCTTCGTGGACCACTGCGCCATTCAGCCAGACTTTGGCGTAGTCGCCGTAGCCGAGCCACAGGAAACCCTCCTGCGCCCGCGGTGCCTGCACTAGGGTGAAGGCGTAGTTGGCAATGTCCTGATCCTTGCCATTGAGGTCGCCCAGCGGCAGAATTTCAGCGGTGTAACCAAGGTGTTCCACCTGTGTCCACACCAAGTCGCCGGCCGGCTCGCCTTCTAAGGGGTATAGCAGGGCTTCGTTGGGCAGAGGCTCGGAACCCATATCGCTACTGTTGGGAAACGGGCCAGCGACGAGCCAGCGCCGGATTCCGCGCCCGTAGAACGCGCCCCTGCGATTGCCGCCACGAGATTTGACGAAGTTGCGCTGTACGCTATCGGGTGTGCGCCCCGCCACTTGGATTCGGTTTAGATCAAAGGTGCCAAAGCCCTTGGCCGCTGCTAGGTAGAGATGCTCCAAGTCGAGTGGATTGAACCCCATGACCACGTTGGCCACGGCTTCGGTCGCCAATGGATCGCCGCCGGCTACCACCACGTTGTGCTGGACGTTTTGGCCCCACTGCGGTCCGTCGCCTTCGGTGCCCCAGAATCCCTCGATGACGGTATAGGCCGCCGGATTGTAGGAGAACAGGTCCACGTAGCCGTGCTCCGGATTGTTTTGGTAGTGCTGGCGCTTGGAGGTTCCATCGCCGTAGGCCCCTGAGGCGAGGGTGCCGACGTAGTTTTTGATGCCTAAGGTGGTGCCGTAGATAGTGGTCTTCATGGCGGCGATGGAAATTACTTTATCGGCGTCTAGGATCGGTTCGGGCATGAAGTAGCCTTCCTTGCGGAAGCGGCCGGTGCCCTCCACGTGGAAGCCGAACTGGGCACCTCGATAGCTGAGGCGCGTCACTCCCAAGCGCTGAATGGCTCCACCCGGAACCGGATCGAGGCGGAAGGGGGCGTAGTTGAGGTCGGAGGTGTCCACCGCGGTGGAGACCCCCATGGCGGCGAACTCTTCTAGGATCCTGATGTACGAGAGATCGCCGAATTCGGGATAGGCTACGGACCAGCCATCTTCTTCTGCATTGGTGGGAAAGCCAGGCTCGCCTTTGCGGGGAGATTCGGCCCCGCCCTCGGCAATGGTGATGCGCCGCGGCCCCACCTGCTCAATGAGGTAGTTAATCACACTCTTCACCACCCGCAAATCCGTGATCTGGCCCGGGTGTTCAACGCCATTACTGTATTATGCCGAGGTGGGGTTTCCTCTGTTGGTCACCGTGTTGACTTTGACGACGACCCAGTCGCTTGGCTCGACGACGGCGCGAATGGAGCGCTCCGATTGGTCTAGGTCTAGGGCGCGGCGGACGATGGCATCTACCTGCGCGAAGCTCAAGGAGGCGTTTAGGGCGGCCGGCGCGGCCAGTTCCGGGTAGCTCGAAGCGGCGACCGCTACGGTCGGGCTGCCCTCGCCCAAGGTGAGGGTGCCGGGGCGCAGGATGGGCAGGCCCTCTACCTGCAGAGGCTCTTGGGCTTGCTGCACTGATCTTGCCGTTCCGACGAAGAAGGTCTGCGCTTGGTGGGAGTAGATGTCCCAGCCGATCAGAGCACCGATCAGCAGGAACAGGGCCGAACTTGCAAGTTTGCGTTTTGTCATTTGGGGCATAACCAATTCTCCTGCATTTGAAGTTGGGACCGTGTGCAATCGGCGTCCGCACGGTCATGCGGTTTAATATAGCAATTTAGAATGAGTGGATCGGATTGCTCTTAGTACACGCCAGTAGAAGCGGTATGAGCCTGTCCTGAGCAAAGGCGAAGGGATGCGGTCTCACCTGCTTAGCTTACTACACGACACCAGCCCTCAGCCTGCCTAAGGATCGAGGGCATCTTGCCCTCGGCGAGGGCGGGACGCCCGCGATCCCGGACCCAGCGGAAACAGCAGAAAAGGCGTACTCAAAGTAAGTGTCGCCTACTTTAGGTGTCGTGTACTAAGCCTGCTTAGTTACGGTACTTGGCGCAGTACTGAAAGTGATATTTGTTCCATCTTGATTTTTCCCCAACTCAACCTCTCGATTGCGGTATCGCCCGGGCTACGCACGTAGATTTCCACCTCGTAGAAGATGGTAGGGCCCAGCGTCCACAGTTCGAGGTTGTCGGCCGCAGTGTTCGGGGGAAAATAAATCTCGATCCACTGGTCCACCGCCCGCGCATTCTCTTGGAGCAGGGCGGTTTGCACCCCTTCGGGTTCGCGCAAGGTGCCGGTCTCGTCTAGACGCCCGCCTAGATAGGCGCGGACCTCGTAGTTGTTGCCGATGGCACCGACGTAGATCCGCAGTTTTTTTAGTTGCAGCGGCTCCTCCCAAGCAAATACCAAAATTCCCTTGGTCGTCCAAGTAAAGGGTAGGGCATCCGCATCCTGGGGAACCTTGCCGTCCCCTAGAACATCAAGTTCGCCCTCGTGGGAATTCCAGATCGTAGCCCGAGTCACGGCGTCGGGTGTGATATTGCGGCTGGCGGCTCCTAAAAAAAAGAGGACCGCAAAAATTGCTGGTATGACTATTCTCATGTGGACGGTCTATGCCAAGGCGACTTCGATTCTATCCCTGATGAAGATGGCGCGGGACGGCATGTAGTGAAAGCCCCTCCTTGTAGTGGGGCGACCTTAGCAAGCACAAGCGGGGTTGTGAGCGGATACCCCTAAGTATATCTTGGGCGCAAAAGGAGGAGGGTTATGCAAACAAACAAAACCGTTTCGCCAGCGGTGGGAACGCAGTTGCTCTTTGAGAATGAGCGGGTGCGGGTTTGGGATCTGCGGCTGGCACCGGGCGAGAGTACGGGCCTGCACCGGCACGAGCACGACTACCTATACGTAGTTATTGGCGACGGTCGGTTGCAGGCGGCCGATGCAGAGGGAAACCGCGGCGAGGCTAGGGATATGCAGGATGGGGAGGTGCGGTTCAGCGCGCTCGAAGGGGAGGCGGTACACGAAGCGTTTAACGTCGGCGCAGGGCCGTGGCGGAATATCGTCGTCGAATTGAAGGACTGAACTGAGACCGCATGGAACACCCCCAACTCAACTGGATCGCCAACTTTATCTGGAGCATTGCCGACGATGTGCTGCGCGACCTGTACGTGCGCGGCAAGTACCGCGACGTGATCTTACCCATGATCGTGTTGCGCCGCCTCGACGCCGTACTCGAACCGACCAAGCAGGCCGTCCTCGCCACGAAGGACCTGCTTGACCAAGCCGAAATAATCGAACAGGATCAAACCCTGCGGCAGGCCGCTGGCCAAGCATTCTACAACACGTCCAAGTTCACTCTGCGCGATTTGCAGGCCCGCACTAGCCAGCAGCAACTCAGGACCGATTTCGAGGCTTATCTCGATGGCTTTTCGCCCAACGTCCAAGACATCCTTGACCACTTTGAGTTCCGCAACCAGATCCCCCGCTTGTCGAAGGCCGACGCGCTCGGTACGCTGATCGAGAAGTTACTCGCGCCTGACATCAACCTCAGCCCGAATCCGATGCTGCATCTAGACGGCTCAGTAAAGCACCCCGGCCTTGACAACCACGGCATGGGGACGGTTTTCGAGGAGTTGGTGCGGCGTTTCAACGAGGAGAACAACGAAGAAGCGGGCGAGCACTGGACCCCACGCGACGCCGTCAAACTCATGGCAAAGCTGATCTTTTTGCCCATCGCCGACCAAATTGAGTCCGGCACGTACCTATTGTACGATGGGGCCTGCGGCACCGGCGGTATGCTGACTGTGGCGGAGGATACCCTTCAGCAACTTGCCGTCGAGCACGGCAAGCAGGTCTCCACCCACCTATACGGCCAAGAGATCAACGCCGAAACCTATGCTATCTGCAAGGCGGACCTGCTGCTCAAGGGCGAAGGCGAAGCGGCGGATAACATTATCGGCGGGCCGGCGCACTCAACTTTAGCCAACGACGCCTTTCGAGGGCATGAGTTCGACTTCATGCTCTCCAATCCGCCGTATGGCAAGAGTTGGAAAAGCGACCAAGAGCGAATGGGCGGGAAGTCGGGGCTTGGGGATCCGCGTTTTGTCATTGAGCACAACGACGACCCTGAGTACTCGCTCATCACCCGCTCGAGCGATGGTCAGATGCTTTTCTTGGTCAACATGCTGAGCAAGATGAAGCAAGATACCCGGCTCGGCAGTCGCATCGCCGAAGTCCACAACGGATCGTCGCTATTCACCGGCGACGCCGGCCAAGGCGAGAGCAACATCCGTCGCTGGATCGTCGAGAACGACTATCTCGAAGCGATTGTCGCCTTGCCGCTCAACATGTTCTACAATACCGGCATTGCCACCTATATCTGGGTGCTCAGCAACCGCAAGCCGGCGCACCGCCAAGGCAAGGTGCAGCTCATCGATGCCACGGAGTGGTACAAGCCGTTGCGCAAAAACTTGGGCAAGAAGAATTGCGAGCTGTCGGACGAGGACATTCAGCGCATCTGCGATACCTTTCTCGCCTTTGAGGAGACCGAGCAGTCGAAGATCTTCGACAATCAGGCCTTCGGCTACTGGAAGGTGACGGTTGAGCGGCCCTTGCGTTTGGCGGTCGATTTGTCATCCGAGTGCCGCGACCGCTTCCGCGCCGCCTGTGAGGAGGCCAAAGAAGAACCCCTCGCGTACGTCATCGACCGGGTGGCAGAGGTGTTGGGTAGTGGACCTCATCTCGACTTCAATCACTTCATAGCCGCCGTTAGAGCGGACATGACGGACCACGGCATCAAGTGGACAAGCAAGCGGAAGAAGCTGCTTCATACCTCGCTGGCGCAGCGGGAGGAAGCGGCCGAGCCGGTACTCGACAAGGTTCACAAGAAGGGCACCTCTGCCGACCCCTTGCGCGGCCTATTTTCGGCTTCCATCAATGGCAAATCCGCCGTGGTGGAATACGCGCCCGACAGCGAGTTGCGGGACACCGAGCAGATACCTCTCGCCGAAGTAGGCGGGATTGCGGCCTTCCTCAAGCGCGAGGTTTTGCCCTATGCCCCTGATGCTTGGTACGTGCCAAACAGCGTCAAGATCGGCTATGAGATCAGCTTCACCCGCTACTTCTACAAGCCGCAGCCGTTGCGCCCGCTGGCGGAGATCCGGGCGGAGATTCGAGCATTGGAGCGGGAGGCAGAGGGGCTACTGGCGGAGATTATTGGGGACAGCGGCAAATGACAGAACGATTCGCTATCACGCCGTTTCTGGCCTAGAATGCGCCTGTCTTGCTCTTGAGGTATTACGTCATTCGTAATAGGGTCCTTTCTTGGGCAACTCTTGAAACATCTGGATCGATAATCGTGGTGCAGAGTAGGGAAACGGAGAGGCTGTTAAATCAAAACATAATAGGAGCCTAAAATGAAATGGATAACTCTATTCAAGAAGGAGCATAAAATGAAACTGATAACTCTATTCAAGGATTTCCGTTTGGAGAAGATAAAACTTGGTCCAAGTGGAGCAGCGGTGGAGATATCCTTCGAGCCGGATGACAAAGATGCCGCTTGGGAGTTGTATGTCGAGATGCTGACCCGGATCGTCACTCAACCCCTGCCTTCTGAAGCGGGAGACGAAAAGACGGCTCTGGACAGCATTTATGCACTTTTCGGAATCACCCGCGAGATTCTGCGCCGACGTGGGCGTGGAACGATACAGTTCAGCAAGGTTGCGATACCAGTACTGAACCAAGTAGTGCGGCCTTTTACTGCAAAGTGGCACAAAGAGAGTCTGGCAGGGGCTTTCAATAACGAGAGCAAACGAAAAGAATTTCGTGAAGAACTGGCGGCATTGCAGGAAGAGTTACGCAACTACAATCGTATGCTGGCAGATATTGCCGGAGTAGAAGATTTGACCGATTTGGAACGAACAGCACCCGAATGAGGTAAACGGTTCAAAAAAGGAGTCTAACGTTATGGCTGATGAAACGAAAAACATCTTCATAAGTCACGTCCACGAAGATGATGAAGGTCTTGGCAAGCTCAAGAGCCTGCTGAAGGACAATGGAATGACCACCCGGGACTATTCAGTCACCGCAGATAACCCCAACAATGCCCATTCAGAGGGCTACATCAAGTCCGAGATTCTTGCACCGCGCATTCGACAATCAAGTACATTAGCTGTTTATATTTCTCCCGAAACTAAAAGTAGTTCTTGGGTGGACTGGGAGATTGAGTATGCCCATAAACAAGACAAACGGATTGTAGGAGTCTGGGCACACGGCGAAGCCGGCTGCGAAGTCCCGAAAGCATTGGACAAATATGCCGACGCTGTAGTTGGTTGGACAGGAAACCGCATCATCGGCGCGATAAACGGAAAAATCAATGGTTGGGAAAATCCGGATGGCACAAAAAGAGAACCGCGTACCATATGTCGGTATAGCTGTGGTTAGGAACGCCAATATGAAACTATTCTCTTATGTCGTCGCTCGTGACTATGGCTTTGCGCCCAATCCTTTTTTTGGAATATGCACTTTGGCTACGTGCAAGCCAAAAATCCGAAAGCCAGCCTCCATAGGAGACTGGATTATCGGTACTGGCAGTAAGCCAAAAGGCCGACGAGGTTATCTCGTTTATGCCATGTGCGTAACTGAAACAATGACATTTAATGAATATTGGAGAGACGAACGGTTCCAAAGGAAAAAACCGAACCTGCGAGGAAGCATGAAGCAGGCATTCGGAGATAATATCTATTTCAAGGATGATGTTGGTGAGTGGCATCAGCAGGATTCTCATCATAGCTGCAAGGACGGATCGCCTAACCTGCATAACATTCGCAACGATACACAGACGGACAGAGTCCTGCTCAGCAAAGAATACGCATATTGGGGCGGCTCAGGGCCTGAAATTCCCTCAGAATTCAGGAACTATGGCGGATGCGATATCTGCTTCAAACGGGGCCACAAGTGCAGGTTTCCAGAGGATCTAGTCAATGACTTTGTCGCTTGGTTTCGCTCTCTGGACGTAAACGGTTATCTCGGTGAGCCTTTAGACTGGAGGACACCATGACAAGCGAGCTAGCTCCCAAGGACCAGCGAAACAAAACGGCTTCGGAGGGCACAATTCTCCTGCGCGACTATATGCGAGAGGTTAAGCCCACCGATAAACTTCCTCAAGGCAATCTGGAACCGGTTTTGATGGGGCTGTTTGGCGAGGTTGGGAGTATCATGGCAACCGCCAAGAAGTACCACCGGGAAAAAGCAGCATACGCCGGATACCAGCAGGCGGTAGAGGAGGAGTTCGGTGATGCTCTTTGGTACTTTACTACATTGTGCCGGCGTCTTGGTATTGGTGTTGACATTATCCTCTCCGAAGCGGTAGATCAAGATAGATACAGCAAATTCATTGCTGCAAGCGACCTCTTGGATGGTCCAGTTTCTCATATCTCGTCAGTCATTAAATCGTCTGATCTCGACAAGACGCTCCTAAATTTGGGAAAGGCAACTGCGGCGTTGCTTGGCATCAAGAGGTTGGATAAACAGACGTGCGATTTGCTGCGCACGTTCTCAGATTGCTATTTACAGGCACTTCAAACCGCCCAAGTGAGCTTTTCCAAGGTCGCTCGTATGAACATCGCAAAGGTGCGCGGGCGTTTTCTCGATCCTGATCCATCAACATTACCAACATTCGACAGTGACTTCCCGGATGATGAGAGGCTCCCCCTGCACTTCGAGATCAAAATCACTCAACGAAAAAGTGGACGAAGTTACTTGCAATGGAATGGTGTATTCATCGGCGATCCACTCACAGACAACATCATCCAATCGGACGGCTACCGATTCCATGATGTGTTTCATCTTGCTCATGCTGCTATCCTTCACTGGTCTCCTACCTTTCGAGATCTGATAAAGCATAAACGAAAGAGCAATAGAAAAGTCGACGAGGCTCAGGATGGTGGCAGAGCGATTGTTATAGAGGAAGGACTTACCGCGTGGATATTTTCGTGCGCTAAATATCTCAATTTTTTTGAGGGAAAGACCAGTGTCTCATTTGACTTGTTAAAGACCGTTTGGCAGTTCGCGCAGGGATACGAAGTGGAGAAGTGTCCTCTTAAGCTATGGGAACAGGCTATCTTGGAAGGATATGAAGTCTTCAGACAAGTACGGGACAATAACGGTGGAATCGTGATTGGGAACCGCGAGACTCGTACCATCGAGTATAAGCCAATTGATGGAGAATAGAGCGTGAACCCGGTGCAATTTGTAGAGGAATTGCGTAAGCTGAAATTTGAGAATTCCTTTAACCCTTACTCAAATCGCTGTGTCGTTCACGACCTAGATGATGCACCGCAACGTCGCTTACAAACATTATTGACTGTACTTGAGGCTGCAACAAAACAGGATATTGATTCTATATGGATTGGGCGCGATCTTGGCTATCGCGGCGGGAGACGAACAGGGCTTGCTTTAACAGACGATGCGCATATTCACGAATACGCCGCACGGTGGGGGTTATCTGTTCAGAGGCCTACCAAAGGCGAGATAGCCGCTGAGCGGACCGCTGCTGTCATCTGGAGTGTTCTCTCACAAATTGAGGTATCTGTTTTTCTCTGGAATGTCTTCCCATTACACCCTCACGAACCTGATAATCCTTTTAGTAATCGATCTCATAATTCTCTTGAGCGCAGGACCGGGGAGAAATTTCTCTCTCACCTCATCCTTCTTCTGAAGCCGTACCGACTGGTTGCAATCGGCAATGATGCAGCGCGAACAGCACATCGCTTAAACTGTCAACACAGAGTTGTTCAAGTACGGCATCCTAGCTTTGGTGGACAGACACAATTTTTAGCACAAATGTGTAAATTGTACAATCTGCAATCAGATCTTTTTCAAATCTCTCCACACTCTTTTTAGTTGACTATTCCTCGGATATTGAGAAGAGGAATATGAAACCTAATGATTGACTCCAATCTCAAACCCTATCCGAACTATAAGCCCTCCAGCGTTGAGTGGCTAGGCGACGTGCCGGCGCATTGGGAGGTGACTCGGTTGAAATACCTCCTATCGGAGCGCGATGCCCGTTCTGTTGATGGAAGCGAGCAATTGTTAAGCGTATCTCAACACACAGGCGTCACACAGCGAAAGAAGGTAGATGGGAAGGACGAGGCGGACACTCGGGCAGAGTCTCTGGTAGGATATAAACGTGTTGAATCCGATGACCTCGTAGTGAATATCATGCTCGCATGGAATGGCAGCATAGGCGTTTCACGATTCTGTGGCATTGTAAGCCCCTCATACTGTGTTTACAGATTTAAGGAAGGTTTACATCCAGGGTATTTTCACTTCTTGCTTCGCTCTCCAACCTACAAAGCACGCATCAAGGCCATTTCCACCGGCATAGTGGAAAGCAGGCTCCGTATGTACACAGATGACCTTTACCGCCTTGAAGCTCTTCTCCCTCCCCTCCCCGAACAAATCGCCATCGTCCGCTATCTCGACCACGCCGACGAACGCATCCGCCGCTACGTCAGCGGCAAGCAGAAGCTGATCCGGCTGCTAGAAGAAGAGAAGCAGGCCGTCATCAACCACGCCGTCACCCGCGGCCTCGACCCCAATGTCCGCCTCAAGCCCTCCGGCGTCGAGTGGCTGGGTGAAGTACCGGCACATTGGGAGATATACCGACTTCGGAATGCAATAGATATGCGAGTAAGCAACGTGGACAAACACGTAAAGGAGGACGAAAATCCGGTCCGTCTTTGCAACTACGTTGATGTCTACAAGAATGATTACATCAATCAACAGATGAACTTTATGCAGGCAACTGCTACCGATGAGGAAATCGAGCGTTTTCGGCTTGAGAAAGATGATGTCCTCATCACCAAGGACTCCGAGACTTGGGATGACATTGGAGTGCCAGCACTGGTCACTGAGCCTGCGTCCGATCTTATTTCAGGCTATCATTTGGCCTTGCTGCGTCCACAAGCTGATGATCTTGCAGGCGGCTACTTGCTTCGTGCTTTGCAGAGTAAAGGGCTAGCTTATCAGTTCCATATCGAGGCAAAAGGCGTAACCAGATATGGACTCTCCCACGCTGGCATTAAATCGGTGTGGCTCCCTCTGCCACCCCTCCCCGAACAAACCGCCATCGTCCGCTATCTCGACAAAGCAACCGCCGCCATCGACACCATCATCAGCCGCGCCCGCCGCCAAATCAAACTGCTCCAAGAATACCGCACTCGCCTGATCGCCGATGTGGTGACAGGTCAGGTGGATGTGCGGGCGATGGGCGTTCAGATGCCATGACGTTGAACATCAGTCGCCTCTTTCATATACTGCGAATCACAGCATCTGTGAGGATATGACCATGAAGAACATTACCGTATCTATAGATGAAGAAACCCATCGACTCGCCCGTATCCGAGCGGCGGAGTTGGGCACATCGATGTCGGTGCTGGTCCGAGGCTACCTCAAAACCCTCGTCCATGAGCAAGCCGACGGGACCGAGGCCAATGAACAAGGCACGGAGACCGAATCCGAATGCCGACGCCGACTGTTGAACGAGGTTTTTGAGGACATCTGTGCCACACGTAGCGGATTTAAGGCGTCCGACAATCTCCCCCGCGAAGCCCTGCACGACCGCGATGCGCTTCATTATGCCCACCGACACCACTGAACGCGGACTAGAACGCCTCATCTGCACCACCCTGACCGGCTCGCCCTGCGACCCAGATGCCGGGCCTGTCGGCGAGGTTGGCGAGCGACCGGCCACCTACGGCGTCGGCTGGCTCTGCGGTGCGCCCGAAGACTACGACCGCGAGTACTGCGTGGACTTGGCACAACTTGCAGCTTTTCTAAGAGCGACGCAGGCCGAGGCAGCCGAAGCACTTGACCTCAACCAAAACAGCCCGACCCGGCGCAAGTTTCTGGCCCGACTTCAAAGCGAGATCAGCAAGCGCGGCACTATTGACGTACTACGCAGCGGCGTCAAGCACGGGCCACGCCACTTCGACCTGTTCTACGGTACGCCCTCGCCGGGTAACGAGAGGGCTAAGGTGCTCTATGGGCAAAACCGCTTCTCGGTTACGCGGCAATTGCGTTACAGTCGCGCCGAGAGGGGCCTTGCGCTCGATCTATGCCTCTTCATCAATGGACTGCCAGTGGCCACCTTTGAGCTGAAAAACAGCCTCACCAAGCAGACAGTCGCGGACGCAGTACAGCAGTACAGAAACGACCGCAACCCACGCGAGCGGCTCTTTGAGTTCGGCCGCTGTCTAGCGCATTTCGCTGTAGATGAGCACGAGGTGCGCTTCTGTACGCACCTCAAGGGCAAGGCGTCGTGGTTTTTGCCCTTCAATCAAGGCTGGAACGATGGCGCGGGCAATCCGCCCAATCGGCACGGTCTCAAGACGGACTACCTGTGGAAACAGGTCCTCACCCGCGACAGCCTGACGGACGTACTTGAAAACTATGCACAGATCGTCGAGACCAAAAAAGAAAAGACGGGGCGCAAAAAGCAGGAGCAAATTTGGCCGCGCTTCCATCAGCTCGATGTGGTGCGCCGGCTGCTGGCCGATGTCCGCGATAAGGGCGCGGGCCGGCGCTATCTGATCCAGCATTCGGCCGGTAGCGGCAAGTCCAACTCCATCGCTTGGCTTGCTCATCGACTGATCAACTTGGCAAAGGACGATGAGAGGGTATTCGACTCAATCATCGTCGTCACAGATCGACGCCTCCTCGACCAGCAAATCCGCGATACCATCAAGCAGTTTGCCCAAGTCAGTGCAACGGTGGGCCACGCCGGGCGTTCGGGCGATCTGCGCCAGTTTATCACTGAGGGCAAAAAGATCATCATCTCTACGGTGCAGAAATTCCCGTTCATCCTCGACGAGGTCGGCAGCGAACATCGCGGGCGCACCTTCGCCATTATCATCGACGAAGCGCACTCCAGCCAAGGCGGCCGAACATCTGCGAAGATGTCGCAGGTGCTCTCAGAGGCCGGGGAGGCGGAAGAGGACGAAACCGTTGAGGACAAGGTCAACCGGATGATGGAGGCCCGGAAACTGCTTTCCAACGCAAGCTACTTCGCCTTCACAGCCACGCCCAAGAACAAAACGCTGGAAATTTTTGGCACTCCGAAGCCGCAGGCCAACGGCGTGATCCGCCACCTGCCCTTCCATAGCTACACCATGAAGCAAGCAATACAGGAAGGCTTCATCTTGGATGTGCTCCGACACTACGCGCCTGTCGAGAGCTACTACAAACTGGTCAAGAAAATTGAAGACGACCCCGATTTTGACACTAAACGCGCACAGAAAAAGTTGCGCCGCTATGTCGAAAGCCACGACTATGCGATCCGGCTCAAAGCCGAGATCATGGTGGATCACTTTCACGAGCAGGTGGCCCAGTGCCGCAAGGTCGGGGGCGCGGCGCGGGCGATGGTGGTGACCGGCGGCATTGAGCGGGCGATTCAGTACTATCACGCGCTCTCCGAGTATCTAGTCGAGCGCAAAAGCCCTTATCGTGCCATTGTCGCCTTTTCGGGTGAGCACGAGTACGGTGGGCAGAAAATTACCGAGGCGTCGCTCAACGGCTTTCCGGCGATCCAGATCGCCGCCAAAATTCAGGAAGATCCGTATCGCTTCCTAATCTGCGCCGATAAGTTTCAGACGGGGTACGACGAGCCGCTGCTGCATACCATGTACGTGGACAAGGTGCTCGCGGGTGTCAAGGCGGTGCAGACCTTGTCGCGCCTCAATCGCGCCCACCCGAAGAAGCACGACGTATTTGTGCTCGATTTCATCAACAAGACCGACATCATCCGCGAATCGTTTGCGCCCTATTACCGGACTACGATGCTCGCCGATGAGACCGACCCCAACAAACTGCACGATCTCAAGGCGGACCTCGATAGCTACCAAGTCTATGCTCCGGCGCAGATTGACCAGCTTGTAGAGCACTACCTCGGCGGGGCTAACCGCGACCGTCTCGACCCGATCCTCGACTCCTGCGTAGCGGCCTATCGCGAGCAGCTCGGCGAGGATGGCCAAGTGGACTTCAAGGCCAAGGCCAAGGCGTTTTTGCGTACCTATGGGTTCTTGTCCTCGATTCTCTCTTATGCCAACGCCGAGTGGGAGAAGTGCTCTATCTTTTTGGAATTTCTCATCCCTAAGCTGCCGGCCCCCATTGAGGAGGACTTGGCGAAAGGGATCCTCGAATCCATCGACATGGATAGCTACCGCGTGGAGAAGCAGGCGGTAAAGAACATCCAGCTTGCTGACGAGGATGCCGAAATTGATCCGCTGCCGACCACGGGCGGTGCCCGCAAGTCGGTACCCGAACTCGACCGCCTTTCGCAGATCCTCAAGACCTTCAACGACTTATTCGGCAATATCTCGTGGACCGACACTGATCGCGTTCATAGATTGATCACCGAAGACATTCCCAACCGCGTCGCCGCCGATGCGGCCTTCCAGAACGCTAGGAAGAATTCCGATGCACAAAACGCCCGCATCGAACACGATAAGGCACTGGTGCGCGTGATGACGGCCCTGCTCCAAGACGACGCGCAGCTCTTCAAGCAGTTTATGGACAACGAGGCGTTCCAGCGCTGGATGAAGGACGCGGTGTTTGGGCTGACCTATGCACCTTCCGCAGACGCTGAAGCTATCTAACCCAAGGAGCGAATATGATCCTAAGAAAACTGTTGTTCGGCCCCCCTCCCTCGGCCGGCATTGGCTACTCACTGGGGCTACTGCTGTTGAGGGTGACCGTCGGTGGCATGATGCTGGCCGGTCACGGCTGGGGCAAGTTGACCAGCTTTGCGGAGCGTTCTTCCTCGTTCCCCGACCCCTTGGGCATCGGATCGTCCCTGAGCATGGCCTTGGCCACCGGTGCCGAAGCATTTTGCGCCCTAGCGGTGATTTTGGGATTCGCCACCCGCTGGGCTGTCGTGCCGCTCATGGTCACCATGCTAGTGGCCGCGCTTATCGTACACGGGGACGATCCTTGGGCGAAAAAGGAATTCGCCCTATTGTACTTTTTCCCCTTTGCCGCGTTGCTTCTAACGGGCGCGGGGTGCTACTCCCTCGACGCCTTCTTCCGGCGCGGGGCGCGTTAAGAAGCGGTCTGAAAATTCCGCGAACCGTCCCTTGTGTGCAGCAAACAATCTAGGAGCGAGGGCGGCTCGCCCTCAAAAAACGCCCCATCCGAAGGCGTCTCGCCCTCGAAAAACGCCCCATCCGAGGGCCTCTCGCCCTCGAAAAACGCTCCCTCCGAGGGCCGCTTGACCGCTACTCAACGCGGTCCGACAGGGGTTTGTCACGCCTAAAGGCGCGGTGAAGCAGACGGCTTCTTAAGCTTGTACCGCCCAAAGTCGGCGTATATCCAGACAGCTTCTACGTTCCCGACCTTACAGAATGTCGGGCGACTGCGGATCGATGCAGGCACCGCTGGGCCGCGGCCCCCGGGGCCGCTGCGGCATCTGATCGTAAGACTGGTACGCGATGTCTAGGTAAGGCGTGTCGACGCGGCCGTGCCCTTCGTAGCGCGAATTCATGGCCGCGTCAATAACCCCGGTCGTCAGCAAGGTGCGCTCGGGCGGATACGGGGCCTGACTCGTTTTGAAAAACTGCTCGATGTTGCGGCACAAGTAGCCGAAATGGGCAAACGGCCCCTCGTTCTGCAAGTAGAACTCCGCGGCCTGCACCTGCCCGCCTATCCGCGCAGCATAGGCGAAGTCGCTGACATAGCCGTTGAGCATCAAAGTCGCCGTGCGCAAGCCGTCGCAGTGTTCCATGAGGAAGACGGCCGGCTCTTTGGAATGCTCCTCCATCGTCCCAGCCGGCTTCTTGGCAATGGCAGCGCAAGCGGCCTCGGCCAGCTCCCCAGACCACAGCCCCTCGTCGCGGGCGCGCCATACGTCGTCCCCTTCGAGGCACTGCACCCACGCCACTCCCTGCTCGCCGCCGTTCCGCCGCTCAACCATGCACTGCAAGGTCTCTAAGGCGTGATACCCGTATGCCTCAATGCCGCCGTAGCCGATGGATAGGGCTTGCTCAATGGGCGTCTCCTTGGGGTGCTCCAGCCAAGGGGAGCGCCAAGCCAAGGGCAGCGACGACCCGGCCATCAGCGGGATGCCCAGTTCTCCAGCCCGATCCCACATCCACTGGGCGTCCCTAAAGTCATACGCTAAATGCTTATCTGAAAATACGGGCACCGAGCGGCCGCTCTCGGCAAAGACGCCGGCGATTTGCTCAAAGAAATAGCGGCGCGGGTACATGTGGCGGCCCCGCTCGTTCCAAGGGTAGTCGCCGTGCTCACCGATGAGCAGCACCGCATCTACATTGAGCCGGTCGGCACCAGCGTGCAGGGCGCGGCGGATGCTGGGATAGATGGGCACCCCGTACTCTTGGGCCAAGCCCACGCCGATATCGCTTTCCAGCACATGGTCGATATACAAGGATACTAGGTCCACTTCCGGCGGCATCAGGCCCTCGTCCGTGGACATGCCTTTCATAAACTTGGTGGCAATGACGTCGGCATGGGATTTGGCATAGTAAATGGTGGCGATGGCGGCTACTCTCATGGTAAAGCTCCTATAGCGAAGGCGGCACTTGCTCCTGTGTACCGCAGACAGTGGAGGGAATTACAAGCGAAATCAAATCCGAAAAACGCCCGTTCAGGCCGCCCAGCATCCCTCCGCATAAGGCTCGCGGAGAAAGAGTCCTTTGCGCTGGGGACTGGCGCGCGCAATCCACTCGGGCGGAATCTCCTGAGTATAGCGATGCGGCGGCCCGGCTTCTTTGAAGATGTCGATGTTGAAGATGCGATAGGGCTGGGGGGAGTCCGCGGGTTTGGCTTCGACGGCGTGGAAAATCCGGGCGTTGATATAGACCATGCTGCCCGGAGGCACTGCGAGCCGTACCTCTTTTAGCTCGCGCCCGGCCTCTGCGTCGTAGGCCCCGGCCAACATACGCTCAGGCGTGGCCTCTGCGGTCGGGGCGACGAGGTGGCTGCCGGGAATGACCTTGAGGTTGCGGTCGCCAAGTGTGAAGCCATTGGGATAGTAGAGAATTTGGATGTAGTACTTGTCGCGCTCGGCGAGGTTGATGGGGTTTTCGTGCTTCCAGTGGTGGTGATCTTGGTGGTAGGGAATGGGGCCTAGGCCGCGCGGGGCGAGGTTGAGAGCGGAGTGGCAGAAGTGGTAGTTTGGACCGATGGTGGCTTGCAGCAGCGCGGTGACAAAGGGATCGTCAATGAGGCGGTCGCCGCACGGGCCGCGGTCGTTCCAAGGGCGGACGAAGTAGGATTGGGGCGCGGCGGATTTTTCGTCCAAGGCGTCGAGATAGCGGCGCACCGAGTCGAGGCCGAGGATTTCGTTGGTTAGGTTGCGCCGTGCCTCGTCCTTGAGTACGTCCGAGTAGAAGATGTAGCCGTCTTGGTGGAAGGAGTCCAAGTCGGCTGCGGAGGGGGCTAGGCGGCGAAATAGTGAGTTCATGGCGACCTCGTTGCTTTATTTGTCAATGAATTCTAGTATCTATTGACACTTAAAATTTTGGGTAAAGCCGTTTCAGTTTAATGCGCGCATCATCGGTGGTAAACCGCCAGTCCACGGCTTTCTGGTTTTCGTTGCGTGCCTGTTCCCAAGCGTGGGTTTCCGCCTTCAAGGTCTCTTCATCGGGTATGCGCGCATTTAGACATTGCTGGGACAAAATGCGCAACTCAATTTCAGCGATATTGAGCCAACTGCCATGTTTGGGGGTGTAATGCAACTCAAGTCGTCTAACTAACCGGCGCGCTTGGGCCGGTTCAAACGCTTCATACAAAGCGGCAATCGTGTGCGTGTTGAGATTATCACACACCACCAAGACCACTTCAGCATCTGGATAATCCACCTCCAATAGCTCTTTGATTTCAAAAGCCCAGTCCACAGCGGTCTTGCGTGAGCGCACATTGACCTTGCGCCAACCGGCCAAGGGGTCTGTAAACAGAAAATTGACCGCTGTGCCATTGTGCGCGTATTCGTAATCATACCGTTGGGGGTGTCCAGGCCGTGCGGGCAGCGGGATACGGGTTTCTCCAATCAACTGGATGGGCTGCTCATCCATGCACACCCAAGGCCTTTTCGGATCGTAGGGCCGATGATACAGATCCAGAACATCTTCCATGCAGGCTACAAAGGCTGCATTTTGTTCAGGTGGAATCACCCAACAGGTACGCAGATGCGGCTTCAATTCGTTTTTTTTAGCGTCCGTCCCACCGTGCGATACGAAATGGAGTCCACCACGTTGAGTTCGACCAACGTGTCGGCCAGTAACTCCAATGTCCAGCGGTTGCGTCCTTCGGGGGGATGGCTACAAGCCAGCGCGATCAAACGGGCTTCACCGGCTCCATCCAGAATCTTCTCGCGGGGCGGCTGTACGCGCTTTTTACGTTCTAAGGCCGCCTGCATCCCGTGCTCTACAAAACGTTTCCGAACGTTTTCGACGGTGACTCTATGGCAGGCGAATGCTTCCGCAATAGCCCTATCTGTCCAGCAGGGCCCTGCTGCATCGGCTTTCAAAAGTATATTCGCGTGTTTGATCTTGTAGGCTGGGGCGTGACCTGTGCTGACCAGAGCTTCTAACTGCTGACGCGCTTCGTCGGGGAGACGCACGATATATTTCTTCATATCTAGACTCCTCAGGTATCAGTTCGCGCTGGAGATTCGACATGAATATCGCATCCATAACTTTAGTTGTCAAAAGACACTAGTGTGCTGTGCGCTCTCTCGCAACCTATCCTCGTGCTGCTATGAATTGTGCCCATTAAAGCCTTGACAGAGGCGCATCCTTCGTCCAATTTAGGGATAAAAGCCATATTAGCTAATATGAATAAATCAGGAGATGCGCTCGCATGGAAACAAAAGTCATAACATCGACTGAAGCGCAAAATAACTTTGGTCAGATAATAGACTCGGTCGTTCAAGATCGAACTCGGTACGTTGTCAAACGGCGCAATGTATCGCAAGCAATCATAATGAGTTTAGCGGATTTTGGCCAGTTGTTGGAGAACTCGTCTGACAGACAGAAGATGTGCGATATGATTGGCGAATTATCCCCAGTTTACAGTCTCGGCGAGACAATAGAGTCTTCTGTCAAAAAATAGGCTACTCATCTAAGCGGAGAAAGAGAAAGAAATGGTATATGCAGTACAAGCTAAAACTGGGGAGGAATTAAATCGGATTTACGCGGAAGATTTATCTATCCACGAATGGTATCGGTTTGTCCTTTCCTATCCGCCGCACTTGGTTCGTCGTTATATTGACATGTTTGGCCTGACAAAACGCCATTGGGTGCTGGACCCATTTTGTGGCACGGGAACAACTTTGGTTGAGTGCAAGAAGAATGGCATTCCGAGCACTGGCTTAGAGGCCAATCCCGTAGTACAGTTCGCCGCGCAAACTAAGGTTCTATGGGACATAGATCCCGATACTCTTGTTAGACATGCCAAGAATGTTGCTGAAGAAGTAGAGGTTCAATTGAAAAGGGAAGGTGTCGAGGATGATCCTCTTTTTAAGCCCTTTACCAACGGCAAAAAAATAGGTCTAACGCTATTAGAACCTGAACTAGAAGCATTGCTTATCAAAAATTCCATAAGCCCCAAACCCTTACATAAAACTCTCGCCCTCATAAATAACCTAAATAAAAAATCAGACGAACACCTAATTGCACACGAAAGGTTGGCACTTGCAAAACAGTTAGTTTACAGCATCAGCAATTTGCGTTTTGGACCAGAAGTAGGAGTCGGGAGGCCGAAAGAAGATGCCCCGGTTATTGCACCTTGGTTAAAGGGCGTAAAAGACATGGCTAATGATTTGTGCCATACCCAAGTCAAGAGCCATAAAGCCGTACCATCGCTAGTAAAACTCACAGATTCGCGCAGGATAGATCCCTGCTTAGAACCTCTGACGTTCGACGCAGTTATAACCTCGCCGCCATACCCCAATGAAAAGGATTACACGAGAACGACTCGTCTTGAAGCTGTTTTACTTGGCTACATAAACAACCGCGACGATCTACGACGACAAAAACAAAACTTGCTGCGGTCTAATAGCAGGGGAGTGTATAAAGCAGATACGGATGAATGCTGGGTTAAAGACAATGAACGCATACAAGAGCTGGCAGAACGGATAGAGGCGCGTCGGCTAGAACTAAAAAAAACGTCGGGATTCGAGAAACTCTACGCTCGCGTAGTAAGGTTGTATTTTGGAGGAATGGCACGTCATTTAGAAGAATTAAAGCAGGTTTTGGCACCGGGAGCCCAACTTGCTTATGTCGTCGGGGACCAAGCGTCTTTTTTTAGGATTTTAATCTGCACGGGAGAGCTTTTGGCTAATATAGCAGAAGACCTTGGCTATGAAGTAACGGGTATTGATTTATTTCGTACGCGATTTTCTACAGCGACTCAGAAACGCCTGCGAGAGGAGGTCGTTCTCTTGCGATGGAATAGTTAATTATACCACTTCGGCGGCTTGGGGATCAGCGTATAGCGAGCCTGTCTTACAACGGAAGTGAGTTCCCTCTCGCAAAAAGTAACCTGCTTGCTTAGCAGCAAGGCTTCTCGCGTCTGAATTTCCCGACCGAGTAAGGTCCTTCACAAAATTGTTTAGATTTGACGGAACTTGACCGCCTGTCGCCACAATCGCATTTCTTACGTCGTCGTGCGTAAATAGTATTTCCAGTTGCGGATTATCGGGGTCGTGTTTCCGGTTAAATATGTGTTCAAGTGCTTTGGACTTATTGTAATCGCTTCTCATATAGATTACACCTCCTTCATGCGGATGGTGGCTTCTGCGCCGTCGGTGGCGGCGCGAAGACGGCTCGCCAGCCCAGCCGGTTTAGACGCAAGTAATAAGACGCCGTCAGTACCCCCCACAACGCATACGCAATCGAAGTAGATAGAGCGGCACCCCGCAGCCCTAGCTTGGGGATCAACAATAGATTCAGGACCACGTTGGCCGCCAGAGCAATGCCCGGGGCCCAGAGGGTCATGGAGGGGTAGCCCTCGCCCATTAGCTTGGCGTTGAACACGGCCCCAAAACCCAAAAACAACATGCCGGGCAGCAGCCAAACAAGAGGTGCGTAGGCATCGGGATACAAAGGAAAGAAAACGCTCAGAAGTAGGCGTCCGCCGAAGATCAAGACAACGGCCGAAAGCAGGGAAAAGACAAAGATGCCTTGGGCCACGCCCAAAGAGAGCCGCGTGTCGTCTTGCCCGCGCACTATTTTGGCGAGCAGGATGACCGAGGCAATGTTGGCGACGCGCTGCATCATGTCCGTAAAGTTCGTCGCCACCCCGTACACGCCCACCTCCTCCTCGCCCAAAAAGCGCTCTATCAAAAAGAGGTCGCTCTTGAGCAGCAAAAAGATGAGCACTAAGCAGACCTCACCACGCGAACCAATGCGAAGCATTTGCCCGAGCGCGTGTCGCCCTCCCCACCGAAAGCGGAACCCCCGGTACAAGAATGGGACAAAAGCCGCCAAGGCCGTCGTCCCTACCGCCCCTACCCACACCCCCATCACCCGCTCCAACTCGAGGTGCCCTAGCTGGGAAAGGACTAGATTGCCGCCGAGATAGATGGCGATAAAGACTACGGGCAGCAGTGCGTAGGGCTTGAGCCGATCTTCACCTAACAAGACCGAGAACCCCGCCCTTTGTAGCACGGTGAACGCAATTACGCAAACGCCCAAGACCCATTGGACCAAGGTAATACTGGGCACGAAGACCTTTGCGAGTGCTAGGCTAAAAGGGGCCGTCAGCAACAGGAGGGCACCCAAGACGAGGCCATACAACAAGGTGTGATTGATCGCGGCTTCCCGCGCTCGCTCGCGGCCCACGACGTACATGTTCCCCTTGCTGAGCCACTCCCCGAACAACAGGACGCCCAGCATGACGAGCGCAGTCCATAGCTTTAGGGTGCCATAGTGCTCTGGCCCTAGCTGATCGGCTAGCAGGACCGAGTTCACAAAGCCCAAAGAAAATACCAGAAAGGTACAGGTTGTGTTGAGCGAAAAGCCGCGAAAAAAGTTCATTGAAATGGACGGCGGGTACTAAAGCGGCGACCGAGATGTTAGCACGCGAATACCCGGGGCATGGCGGCGAGGACTGCGGAGCGCAAGAGGTCGTGCGGCCGGCCGGCCGGAGTGGGGTCTTGCGATGCTTGCATAGATAAACCCCGCGCCGTTTCGACGCGGGGGTCTCCATTTCAGTTCAGCGGATAGCGATCGGCCGCCCCGGCGATCCAGTGCCGCCCTTGAAGCGAGTCGGCGTGAATATAAAGAGGAATTCGTACACCTCGTCGGCCAACACTTCTTCAAAGACCATGTTCTCTAGGTTGAAGATGCCGTTCTTGGTGATGAGTTCTTGGTGGACCGGGAAGGCCTGCTTGGGGTCGGGGCCGGGCACGACTTCAGTGGTCCACTGGTCCGATCCGATCATCGAGGGTTTCATGGAGATGATCCACTCGCTCGCCTCCATGCCGATGCCGGGCGGGTTGGTGTTGTAGGTTTCAGGGTCCTTCCACAGCTTGGACCAGCCGTAGTTGAAGAGCAGGGCGTCGCCCTCTTGGATGCTGCTTTCGGCGATCTCCTGCTTTGCGAGCGCGCCGCGAATATCGGCGACGGTGACCTCGTAGCTGTGGTCGAGGTGCTCAACGCCCTTGTAGCCAGCAATGTCGATGAGTATGCCGCGGGTGACAAAGGAGCGCACGTGTTCAATGCCCAGCTTGGTGACGCCATAGGCTCCGGCCATTTCGTCGGCCGTAACGCCGTTGTAGAATACGTCTTGGGTCGAGCTGTCGGCCATGGTCATGCGCGTACCAATGTGGGCCAGCCCGTCGAACTGAGTGCCTACTTGGCCGATCTCGGCGCAGAGGAACTCGTCGTGGTACATGAGCATGTTGTTCTCGCCGAAGGGGCCGCCGGTGGGCGAACCGGGGATGAACATTGCATACGTGCGCTCGCCAAACAGCGGCATACCGCGCTCGTATATCTGACCCAGCTCGTACATCTGGCCGGTCTTGACTAGTTGCACGGCCTTGAGGATGGTTGCGGCGGTGATGCGATTGGATGCGCCGGCTTGATCGTCGGCCCCCCACTCCGAGGGCCACCAAGGCCCTTGTTCGCGGGTCTGGGAAAAGCACGGCAGGGACAGGGCGAACACGAGGAGCGCCGAGATGAGCGACTTCATGGGTTCCTCCTTGGTAAATGGGGCGCGGAAATTCACCGCGATGGTATAAGGAAATTGCGGCCCTGAATCAAGCAGGGAGTGCGCCGATTCCCCATCCTCAGATGAGCTTGACCACAACTAGAATTACAATGGCGATCACCAGCGTGGTAGGCACTTCGTTGAGGCAGCGGAAAAACCGCTCGCTCTTTTGGTTCTCGCCGCGCACAAAAGCCTTGCGATAGGAGGCGAGCATGCCGTGGAGGGCGGCCATGGCGAGCACTAGCGCCAGCTTGATGTGCATCCAGTAGCCGGTGCCGGGCGCGCCGGCACCCGTGGCGAGGATGAGCAGAATGCCGGTGATAAAAGAAACGGCCATCGCCGGATTCATAATCACCCGCAGCAACTTGCGCTCCATGACCTTGAAGGTCTCGTCGGCTTCCGAGTTAGGGGTAACTTGGCAGTGATAGACATAGAGGCGCGGCAGATAAAACATGCCGACCATCCAGAAGATGACGAAGATGACGTGAACGGCTTTGATCCACATTTGGTATTCGCTTGCAAATGCACTCATAGGGGAAAACTCCTCTACGCGGAGCCGCAGTAGGTGCGCGTCGTTGCCAGCGCAGCTTCGTGGAGGGCATTGACCGTTTCGGCCTCTAGGCCCATGTCGATGTTGGGAATGGACTTGGACCGGCCGATAAAGAGCGTCGCGTAAAATGCGCAAGCCGCCAGATAGGACCCGGCGAGATTGGGGTGGCTTTGGTCCTTGTCGTGCAGGACGATATCGGGATGCGCCGCTAGACAGTGCTGCCAAGCTAGCCCCGCAGGCACGACGGTCGCGCCGATCGCGCGCCCCACTTCGGTGTAGGTCTCGCTCAAAGCGGCTTGGGTCTCGGGAGCGTTTTGCCGCGCCCAAGTCATGTAGAGTACGGTGTGCGCCGGTGTCGCTTTAATTATGGCGTCGAACTCGCGGATATTTTCTCCGCTGCGCTTGGGGTTTTTCACCGGCAGGGTGCTTTGCTCCTGCAACACGACGTAGTCCCAGCGGGATGCCTGCAAGCGCGTTTGTGCCGCGCCCTTGTTCAAGTGGGTCCTGAGCGAGGCCCCGCCGCCGCTGATGAGTTCGCATTCCAACGCTCCCTTGCCGCCGGCACAGACGAGTTGGGCGAGGAGGCCGGGCAGATCATTGCGTGCGGTGAAGCTGTTGCCAATGAAAAGGGCGCGGGTGATATTGGCCATAATCAGTCCTTAATTTGGGTTGCGGTGTGTCCTGTGCTCAACATAAACACCGCTTCGCCTCGCGCCAAGTGCCATCCCAAGCGGCACACAGGACCTCAATGGCGGCGATTTTCGTGCAGTTTAATACGGGAGAACTTCAGATGGAACAAAGTGTCGAGCAGTACGAGCGGGACGGGTATTGCATCGCGGATGAGCAGATTGCGCCGGACGATGTGTTGGAAAGGGCCTTGCAGGGGATGGTGGCGGTGCGCGATGGGGTATTTGATATGGGGCTGCCGCCGACCGAGCATCCCGGGTACGATCGAGGGGTGTTGTGCAAGATCAACAATCCGCATCGGTCAGATACAGGACTCTATGAATTGGTGACCTGCCCACAAGTGGGGCGCAAGGTCGCCGAGGTGACAGGTGCCCAGCGGGTGCAGGTGTGGGCGAGCCAGTTGCTGATCAAACCGCCGGGATCCGCGGCCGCGGGACACGTCGGCTGGCACCAAGACCGGCAGTACTGGCGCATGTGGCAGCAAGACGAAGGGCTTTTTACGGCGTGGATCGCGCTGTGCGATGTGGGGGAGCAGTCGGGGCCGATGCGCTTTGTGCGCGGGTCGCACCGTTGGGGCTTTTTGAATCAGGGAAATTTCTTCGACAAGGACCAGCACAAGCTGCGCGAGGGCATTGCGCTGCCGGCGGGCGCGACTTGGGAGGAAGTGCCGGCGCTGATGCCCTTGGGCGGGCTTAGCGTCCACCACTGCCTGACCTACCACGGCTCCAACGCCAATGTCTCGGATGCGGTGCGCTGGAGCTTGGCCGTGCATTTGCGCGACGAACGGGCCGTGCCAGTGCCCGGCGACCAGGGCTATTACACCGCGCATTTGGACGATCCCCAGATTTGCCCGGTGATGTACGAAACCTAGCCGCCAACAAGAGCAATGTCGCGCCTGAAGGTAGGGGGAAGTGCGTCTGATGTGTTCATCGGCGTTTATTGGAATAGTCTGAATGGCCTCTTTGATCGGGTTGCTCTCCCACCGCAGAGAGGCGTCGCGTTCTATCGGCAAAGGCGAGCGAATAGGGCTAAACCCCCGGCGGACCGCGTTGAGTAGCGGTCAAGCGGCCCTCGGATGGAGCGTTTTTCGAGGGCGAGACGCCCGCGATCCTAGGCGGATGGCGCGTTTTGCGAGGGCGAGACGCCCTCGATCCTCGATTGTTTGCTGCACACAAGGGACGATACCCGGAACTTTCAGACCGCTTCTAAGGCAGGGCCTCGAGAAGGCGATCGATATCCTCGTGGTTGTTGTACACCGAGGGTGAGAGGCGCATCTTGTTGCCGAAACGCATCGCCACCTGAACATTGGCACTCCTGCAACTGGCCAAGACCGCTTCGGGGTGTGGAGCTACGAAGGAGAGTATGGGGCTTTCGTTCCCCTGCGGCGTGATCGATTTGTACCCCCTCTGCGGCAACTCCTCCTGCAGGCGATCGGTCAGGTCTCTCGCGTGGTTGCGGATTCTGTCGACTCCGAGGCGCAGGATGTACTGCAGGCTCTCCTGGGCGCACACGACTCCTTCGTACGAGGGGTAACTGACCTCGTAGGCACCGACTCCGGTCGGGGATGAAAACGATATCTCCTCTCTGGCCGAATCGGGCTCTTCCACCCAGGGGGGATAGTTGAGTGTCACACCACCCGTGGGCTGAGACGGTTTGAGTACGTCGAGCTGCAGATCGGAGCGAACGTACAGAAACCCAAACCCTTTGACGCCCATCAGCCACTTGAACGTCGAACAAGCCGCAAAGTCGATGCCCATCGCCTTGACGTCGATCGGAACACCGCCCGCAGCTTGCATGATATCGACATACAGATACGCGCCGTTGTCGTGAGCCAGCTTGCTCAGCGCCGCGACATCTGCGACATACCCATTGACGTTTGACACCAATGCCACCGAGATCAGCCGGGTGTTGCCATCGACCGCGTCTTCCATGGCGGCCATGTCGATTTGCCAGTTGCGATGTGTCGCCAATACTGGCGACAGACTGCTCTTGACGATCCGCACATCGAGACCTTGCTGCTCGCGAAACTTGTAATTGTATATGCAGGGGTTGAAATTCAGATCCGACATCACCACATTGCCGCCCGCCAGATGATCCCGCAAGCCGTTGAGAATATTGCTCTCCGATTCCACCGTGCTGCGCGCAAAGGCGATTTCTCCGGGATCGGCGTTGATGAGCCGGGCAAATAGGGCCTTGGCCTCGGCTCGCGGCGGTGCCCAGGCCGGCCACCACGGCTCCCCCACTTCGTGCGCGACCCAATCGACGTACCGGTGCAGGGCCGCCACCGAATGTACACTGATCGGATGCGACGAGGCGTTGTCGAAGTACGCCATGGTCCGCGCGCGCGGGAAGTCTTCGCGCACTCTCTCGAAAAGATCTGTCATATCTGGTATCCTCGGTATGAAACCTGCGTTATACTCATAATCTGATGTTACGCATGGGCATCTGGGTATCAGATGCTTTGACTCCGCTTCGCTGCGCTCAGCATGACGCGGAGAAGCAGCAAACTAGCATTTGTCATGCTGAGCGTAGCGCTTCACCGCGCCTTTAGGCGTGACAGCATCCCATACCTAGGGGCCTGTGCCTAACATCAGTCATAATGTTGTTTTTTATTACCAGCATCTACGGCGGCTACAGATCCTTGTACCAAGTCAGTTGCACCTCGTCTAGGCCCTCGGTACGGTAGGCGTAGAGGTGGACTTGACCGAGCTTGGCACCCATGCGGGCGTAGAAGCGGCAGGCGGGCACGTTGATGTTTTGGGTCTCGATCTTGAGCTGGGTGCAGCCCTGCTGCTTGGCGCAGGTCTCGGCGCGTTGAAAGAGCGCCCTGCCCACGCCTCGTCCTTGATATCCGGGCCGCACGCGGATGTCCCAGAGGCCGGCTAGATCTTCGCGCCCTTCACAGTAGTCTAAGCCCTCTCCGTGAAAGGCGACAATAGCCCCGCCGATGCGCTCCTGCCCCCTATATGCGGCGAGGACAATCCACCGCGAGAGGTCCCATGTTCTTCGGGTCCAGCGTTCCGGGCCGCCGAAGTGGTCGTAATTTTTGACGTAGGGAGGATCGACGGGTTCTTCGACCAGCCGGATTCCCCCCAAGCCATTGGCGACGAGTTCGATGCGAAAGCGGCTTTTTACTTCAAGCGCGATGGGCACCCGGCCGTATTCGGACAGGACGTCGAGGCTTTCTTTTTCGATGCGAAAATCCATTGGTGAAGCAGTCTCCTTGCGGTGCCCTTGGGCTGGAAGCTGGCCGACGAACCGCGGCCCAAGACGCCCATGCGACGGACCGCCGAGAGATTTTAAGACAGGTTCCGAGAGAGGACCGCGAAGAAGTTGAGAGTTGATTCCCTGTCCTACATAGCCGCTTGTGGAGCGGTGAGAATCAGTTCTTCAGTTCAAAGAAAAACAAATTGCCCACGCGATCGGACAGCCGATAACGTTGCGGGGCGAAAAAGTTCGATATTTGCTTACTCTGCCCTTTCCGACACATGACTAGGCAATCAAACTTTAGATATTTTTCAAACTTCTGAGAATCTTGCGAAATGTTGAAAGGGGCCCTGACTTGGTCGAAAACGACGACTGCCTCTTTTTCGTCAAAAGCCTGAAGGTCCTTTTTCGACAGTCCAATGGCACCAATACTGCTACAGGCTTCGATTCTTTCGGCGTTTCTCTCCCAAAAAGTTCTGTTTAGAGAAGGCATCTCATAAACAATATGACTAGTTAGCCACACAAAGACCAATGCCAAAATCCACTCTAAAACATTCTTATACTTCCAGTTTCTGACGAAACTTCCGACACCCAAGGCGACGATGAAACTCATGGCGACGTACACAGACGCCAGATTGCGGCTGAGATATGTCCCTGAGTTTGAAAGAGACCAGATCACAAAAACAAGGATAATCCCCAAAGCATAGGCAGGCACAAGCTGCTGTTTCGGGGACTTTGCAAGCCATGACAAACTCGCGGCAAACAGCAAGACGACGGGATAGCCTACATCGTCGAAAATGTTGAGAAGAAATTCCACGCCGCCCTCTCGCGTGATACGATGCCCGGTTTTGTAGTGATAGACGTTGGCCAGCGTTTCGTTGAGAAAAGAGAACAGGGATTCGGAATACAAATTGATCGAGAACAGGAACGCAGCAGCGAACAAAAGGTAGGTTTCGATGAGAATGTTAGCCTTGTGACGTTGCTCCCAAGCATTGACGACCATGTAGACAAACACCGGGCCAACGATCATGATCCCCGTCAGCTTGGCTGATAATGCGGCGGCAGACAAAATTCCCAGTAACGCGGCCGTGCGATGCGTCGGCGTTCTGGCACGGAGACAGAGAAATGCCGCGGTGTTGAAAATCAAGAACAGCGCAGTCTCGGAGTAAAAGACTCTGAATTGTAAAAAAACAAGCGAGCTGGCCAGTATCAAACTTCCGAACGCAGCCGCGGCTGCGAAGCCAAACCGGCTAAACAAGGCCCATATAACCAAACAAAAAGAGCAAACAGCCATAACTCCGAAAGCCAATCTCAGAAAAAAAACATAGTCTTGGATGTTAGGGTCGTGACGGACGGCGTCCATGCTGACAAAGTGTTCTCGAAGATAGTAGCCGCCTGGGTAATTCCAGCCGGTCTGGTAGTGTTCGCCCCCCATCTGGCTGTTCATGTAGTAAAGCCCCAAGGGATAGAGAAATCGCACGAACCATCTATTCGTTTCACCAACGCGGGCAGTGGGGACGGCTTCTTCCCATGGACTTAAAATTCTCGTTCCGAGAACTAGCGTATGTACTTCGTCAGTGGAGAAGCTATTTATCCCGAGGCTACATAAGTTAAAAATCCATGCCGAAGATACCAGAAAAAACACGAACAACACGAAGACGATCACATGGTGTGTATTGACGGCACGTGCGTTTGCCATACTCCTCAATAAGAGATTGAATTTGTGTCTTCTGTTCATCGTGAGATGCCTCCTGTCGAGACCCGTTTCCCAAGATGTGTTCTCCGATACTGCTCGGTTTCCCAGTTGACGAGATCATTCGCCGTAACCGGCTTGTTCCCACAACTCCGGGTGCTTCGTGCAAACGGCCTCGGGCCGAATTTGACGCTCGGTCAGCCGCCTCGCCAGAGAGGGGATTTCCGCCGCCGGGTCGTGTCCCTGCAATTCCGGCGAGGCCAAGCAGAGCCTGAAGCCGGCCTCCCCGAGCCGGCGTACGTCGTCACGTGTCAGGGGAAATCGGGTGAAGCAGTCCACCCAGCCCCAGTCGACCCATCTGGCCAAGGTCAGGGCCGTTTCGATGGCTTCGAACTCAGAAACGCGCACAGCGCAACGGCGTTCGCCCGCCTCGGCGCATTGCACGAGGGAAGGGAAGGACTGATCCAAAAAAAAGTAATCCTCAATACCCCTTGCCCGTAGTAGAGCAGTCACGCGCTCCTCCAGACCCTCTTCCTTGACATTGAGGATCAGGGTTCCGTGTTGGTAGGCGTCGAGCCAGTCCTTGAAATCCTCGCCGTCGACGAAGGGATCGTGATGGAGGATCAGTTTGCCCCCGGTGCTGCGTATATCGACTTCGACGCCATACCGCGTCGGAGTCGCCTTGAGCTCTGACAGCGTGTTGCGACGATGAGCGATCAGCTCCATGGCGATTTCAGGGTCCTTTTCAGATGCAGGCTGAAGGCTACGGTTCTGCGTATGAACTTCCACTTAGCCGTCCAATTGACGTTCCAATGCGAGACGCCGTGGGCGCGCGGGCCGAACTCGACCGGGAAGCGATGGATGTCGAGGCCCGCGGCATGGGCTTGGTAGTAGGCGTACAGATCGAGCGAAAAGTCGCACGGAGGTGCCTTCCATGTATCAAGGAAGTCGCGGGAGAACATTGTCGGCTGCGCGTTGATGTCCAGCATCGGTCTGGCGAGCAGAAGCGTTTCAAACACGCTCATGCCTGCCGTGAAGACGACGTCCATCAAGGGGCGGCCATGGCGGCGACCCTTGACGAAGATGTTCCGGCCGTGCCTCTGAAACAGTTCAAGCCCGCGCAGAGTATCTTGGGGATCGGTCTGCAGATCGGCATGCGTCCAGCCCAGGATCTCGCCACCGGCCGCGGCGAGGCCGGCCAGAATTCCGGAGCCGTAGCCCCGATTATTCTCGACGCGTACGCTCCGGCAACCGGGATACCCCGGCAGCAACGTTCGCAAGATCGCCGCGGTGTCGTCCGTCGATCCATTATCGACCAGCACGACTTCTATGTCGGGCCTGACGGCCAAGCTGCCACACTTCTCGAGCAGCAGGGGAAGGTTGTCGGCCTCGTTGTAGCACGGGATCACGAGCGACAACTCATGCGGCTTCATGCGCTGCCTCCGACACGACGAGAACAAAGCCGCCCATGCCGTAGGTGAAGACGTGTCTCGCCTTGATCCGGCTTTCAGCGACGAACTCGGAAAAAGCACGCCGGACTCCCCGGTCTTCGCGGCCCCGATAGGAAAAATAGTCATCGAGCATGATGAACGTGCCCTGCTGTATCGCCGGCTTGCAAAATGCCAAGGCCTGACTTGCGCTGACGAACGTGTCGCTGTCGATAAAGATGATTCGGGCCTTCTCGATTCCTATTTTTTGCGCTCCATGTCTCAGCGATTCGTTGAAGAATCCGGGAATCAATTGAAACGCGACGTCACCTGCAACCTTATGAACCCGGCGCTCGACCGCCGACGGGTTAGTTGCGAAATTTTCGTCGGTATAGAAAGGATGCCGGTCCTCTTCCTTCAGGGGGCCGAAGCCGGCAAACGAATCGAAACCATAGAACGTCGTGCCGGCAATATTCGGGTTGAGCTTGGCGAGACTTTTGTAGCAGCGGATCGAATGGCAAAACGAACTGCCTGTGAAAACACCGAACTCGAGGTAGTCTCCCTCGATATCCTCCATCGCGGAAAGGTAATGCACTTTCTTGAGAGCATAGTACTTCGCCATATTGTGTACAACGGCCGGATTCAGGCCCGCGATAAGGGCGGAAGCCCAATCCTGCAAAAATTCCAATTTGAGTAAAAGTCCAAATTTCTTTGCCATAGCTCTATACGCTCTTTCTTCTCCGTCCAAAGACCAACCACTTTAATCCGATGAAATTGTTTCCCGCCGCGAACGTCGCCCCGACCAGCCAGCTCATCGTATGATTTAGCATCGAACCGTTGACGAGCACAGTGATGATCGTGCTCATGCCAAGACCGCCCGCGGCATACACGAGAAGAAAGCGGACGACGCTGGCCACGGTGAAATCGAATCTGTGGCCGAAGACCCACGTTCTGCCGAAGTGATAGGAACACAGGAGCCCGAACAGATACCCCACGATGGCAGACGCGAAGACCGGCACCCGGAGGGACGACAGAAAAAGAAGCCCAGGTAGTTGGCGATATTCGATCCGATCCCAACGAGCAGGAAGCGCAGAACGTCCGTGTCAAGCCGGGTCATCGAGCCGCTCTCACCATTGGTTTGGGCATGACGGCGCGATACGTTTCGATGAGCTTCTCCAGCGCCTTCGCGGGGATTCTGCGGTCGTTCTCCAGACGATAGGGATGACCGGGCCATTTATGAAAGCAGGATTGCCAGTATTCAAAAGTGCGGAGGTCGTTCGGCGTTCCCCAGCACATATAGCTGTCGAGCTCGAACATGCGGCAGTTCAGACCGAGTGCTATGGCGTCGTTGACACATGAGTCGATATGGAATTCGCCGTTGACCCGACCGTTTCGTTCGATCATCCGCTCGACACTGCGCCGGAAGTCGTCCGCGCGGCGGAATGTGAACGTGCCGGACACGATGGGGTCGGAATCCGGCGACTTGAGCGGCGTTTTGACCGAGATCGTATCTATCCGCTCGTTGTCGGTCTTGATCCAGCCGAACATGTGCGGATGGCGAGCCGCGTTGGCGTGGCCACGAACCCCCCAGACAATCACGTCCACGTCCTGGTCGTCAGCCAGTCGCTGAAACGCCGCAACATCGTACAACGCTCCGTGATCGCAGGCACCAAAAGTTATGGGACCCGGGGCCTTACCCAAGGCCTGCTCGAGCGCGTCGAGACCAATCAGGGCCGTGCATGCCTGCCCCTCGGTGACGTGGGGTATCGTCTTGATGATCGAATTCGGATAAAGGCGTCCGAGTTCCCCGGAGATCGCCCGGGACCCGGGCATATCTGCTCGCAGAACAAAAACGTGGTGCTTGGCGGGTGGGAGTGCTCGTACAGCTTGAACTACCATGGGCCTTCCCGACACGGGGATCATCGGCTTGGCCGTACGGTAGCCTTCACTGACAAACCGCTGGCCAAGCCCCCCCATGGGAAGGATCAAAGAACCTCGGGGCTTGGCGCCGATGCTCGGTTTTTCTACGAGTCTTCGGAATGCCTTGGACCAGCCTTTGTACTCCGCAACGTCCTCGGGCGTTCCCCATTGCATGAAATGCTGCAATGGATAAACGGCTACCGGCTCGTTGCTCTCGATCAGGGGCTTGTAAGCCAGACTGACGTAGTATTCTCCGCCCACATTCAGATTCTGCTCCATCACCACCCGGAAGGCATCGCTCATGATCTGCCCCGTGGCGAAGTAGTAGGTTCCACTGGAGGCGAACTCTTCCATTCGATCATGGGTATAGGGCTTTTTTTCTTGAATATCCCGAACCCATCCGTCGATTTCACGCATATAGGCATAATTCGTGTTCCCCAGAGAGTGGGGATGAAAGCCTTTATATGCAGGAATTGCCCCGGTACAAGCCGTTTCCTTGACGAATTGCTTGAAGTGGCACCAATCCCAATAGCAGGAGAAGTCACAGTAATTGACCACGACCGGGCGGAGGGGGTCGAGCAAGTGCTCGGCTTGGCGTATTGCATGCACCGGGCCGAAGCCATGTGGAGGTATGCCGATGATTCGCCCTGTGGGGCAGAGCTCCCTCAGGATTGACTTCATGCGGTATAGCGGGTCATCGAGGTCATTCTGGTTGCAGATGAAGACGATGTCGCTTTCTCCGGGAAACAGGTCGAGAACATGCGCGATGACAGGATTGCCGTTCATTTCGATCAGCGGCTTGGGAACGGTATAGCCCGCTCTGCGAAAGCGCTCTCCGCGGCCGGACATGGGAATGACGATCTGCATGGCTAGTGGTTTGTTCAGTCCCAGGGTAAACCCCCGGCTGTACCGGGAGGCTCGTCTCGTTTGACGTATACGTGAATAACTGATGTTACGCACGGTGCGTAACGTCAGTAAATAAAGGGGTGGATAGAAAGGAACAGGAACCGGCCGCCATGGCGGACGACGGTCACGGCGTACAGACGAAGGCCGCACGGGCAACATGCGGCGCGGGGCGGGACGGATCGCCAAACGGCCGCTTGGGATCCGTCGCCAGTGCTTGAGCAGCAGGGAATCTAGCGCTTGAGTGCTTGAGCAGAATTTCGAGGGGGGGGGGGGGGTAAACTATTGTTTTTTAATGACTTACGTAACATTTTTAGCAGGTCGAGAATCGGTGGTGTATTCGGTGCGCCATGCGCTTTACGATGAGCGTAAAGGACAAACACAACATCTCACGGCCTTGTATTCTATGGTCGCCGAGTGAATAAATCAAGGGATATTTGAAATTGCAGTCCCCGGATAAAGAGGCAGAACGGCCCAAAAAATTCAAAGCGACCCACGACCCCTTATTCGTTCGGTAGTGGATTACACGGGCGGCGGGGACCGACCGGCGGGGGCGCGATGTGTGTGTTGATTGACGCGGCACTGAGGGTAGTGCCAGGCAGCCACAGCGTTTTCAACTTGTCTAGGCTGAGCAACGGACTCACATCCGTAATGGCCGCTCTACCCAGAGCCAGCCATTTCAGGCCGGTCAGGCTCGCCAACGAAGTATGCCATCAAAACAAAACTGATGTTACGTAGCTTTAAGGCAGCCCCTCACTTCAGCACATCCTTGAAATGACGGGGCGGTTTCGAGATTTGGGTCAACTGCGTACCGTCAGTGAGGAAGCTCCGCACGTTGGAGCCTCCGACCAACCGCGCATACCGGCGCACCCGTGGACAAGGCATACTGCGCTGCAGCAATAGAGCCGTATAGACCACTGCCAACCCGGCACCGAATGGATCGCCGAGCGTCAGCACAGCGATCATCCGGCCCTTGATGGGGCTTAAGAGATCGCAGCCTAATGGCCGAAAATATGAAGGGCTGACGGATGTTACGCACGGGCAGGACGATGCGTAACTTTACAAGTTGGCTTTTCTCACTCTGCTTTAGCCCCTTAGGAGGCGCTCTTGCCCAAGGTGCTACACATCGATCCGACGACCACCAGTATGGTACCGCCGACGGCGGGTTTGTTGAGGGGTTCCATGGGGACTAGGTTGGGGTCAAAGAGGGCGAGTAGGCCCATCACGGCCATAGTGACCAGAGGAGTCAACGAGACCAGCGCGCCCATGCGCGAAGCCTCCATCCGCTTGAGCGATTCGGCGAAGCTGAGATAGGAGACGAGGGTGAAGACGACCGAGCAGGCCAAAAGCAAAAAGGGGATGGCCGGCAGATCGAATATGCGGCTCGGCTGGGCCAAGGGCAGGAACAGCATCGTGCCGAACCAATAGACCAAGGCCATAATCGAGGTCGAGGGCAGGTGGCGCAGCAGGGGTTTTTGCGCCAGCATGAAAACCCCCCAGAGAATGGCCGAGGTAAAGACGAGCCAAACGCCGATCCCGTAGTTTTCTACCAAGGAGAGCAGTTCGGCGAAGCGCTGATTAAAAAAGAGCCCCATCCCCACGATCAGCACACCGAGGCCGATCCACTGCAAACGGCTAAAGGGTTCTTTGAAGAGAATCAGCCCGCCCAAGAGCACAATTATTGGCGAAAACTGCATCACGATCTGGGCCGAGCCGGGCGAGATGCGGCCCAGCCCCATCAGATACGTCAGGTAGTTGCCGCCGAGGCCGAGGACGCAAACCACCGCCAGCACCAAGGCCGCGCCGCGAATCCGAAAAGGAGAAGCAAGGCCGTAGCGAAAGTGGACGACGGGGAACAGCATGGCCCCCGCGAGCAGGAAGCGATACCAAGTAACCGTAAAGGGGTCCAGCGATTGCAACAGCAGCTTGAGCACCACGGGCAGGGTGCCCCACAGCAGCAGGGTGATAGAGGCGAGGGCCAGCCCTAGGAATTGATGCTCAGTCCGGTTGCTCACGGTCGCCAAGAGGTCCTCAGCCTCTCGACGACCCCTTCATCCACTTCAATCCCCAATCCCGGCCCGGCCGGCACGCGCACAAAGCTGTCCTCTTGGTCAAACGGCACCGCGCACAACTCTTGACGGATGGCATTAGGCGTGCGGTCGAATTCCATCACCGGCTCCTGCACATAGGGCTGGGCGTTGTGCGCTGGCGGGCAGGGCGGCAAGGTGGCGGCTAGGTGTAAAGTGGCGGCGATCATAACGGGCGAACCCCAGACGTGGGGGTTGACCTGAATGCCACAGGCGTTGGCCATGGCGCATATCCGCTGCATCTCGGTGATGCCGCCGCAGTGCATGACGTCGGGCTGGACGATGTCGTAGGCGCGGCGCGTCAGATAGGGCTTGAATTCGTAGCGAGTGCGCAGGTTTTCGCCGCCGGCAATGGCCATGGGCAGCGCGGCTTTGACTTCCAAATAGGCGTCCAAGTCTTGGGCGTTGACCGGCTCTTCAAACCACACCAGATCCAGTTCGGCCAGCTTCTGGCCAATGCGAATCGCCGCGGTGGCGTTGTAGGCTTCGTTGGCGTCGACCATGAGGTGAATGTCCGGGCCGATGGCTTCGCGTAATGCCCGGACGCGCGTGACGTCCTCGGCGATGGACAGCCCTCCAACCTTGGTCTTCATCCCCTTGAAGCCTGCGGCCACATAGGCCCGCGCCTCGTCGAGCAGGCGGTCGGGGAACTCGCCTTCGGTGTAGTAGAGGCCGGTGGCATAGACGGCGATTTTATCGCGGACCTTGCCGCCGAGGAGGGCGCAGAGCGGGAGGCCGGTGGCTTTGCCAGCGAGATCCCAGAGGGCGATGTCGAGCGCGGAAAGGGCGCTGCCGGCTAGGCCGACCGCGTTGTTGCCGTTGTAGAGCGCGTGGAACATGCGCTCCCACAGCCCTGCGCGATCCATGGGGTCTTGGCCGATGAGCAGCGGAGCGAGCAAGCCGTCGATGAGGTCGGCGGCCGCGCCTTCGCCCCAGCCCACGAGGCCGTCGTCTGTGGTGACTTTGACGAGCGCGGTGCTGCGCTGGTCGATCCATCCCTGAGACCAGCCAAAGGGGCGCTGGAGGGAGCAGGTGAGGTCGAAGGTCTCGATGGCAGCGATTTTCATAAACAGGTCTCTGAGGTTGACAGTTGGGGGGGAGAAATATAGGCTATCCAAATTTGCAGATAAAGGAGGCGAACATGAAAATCACCGCGGTGAAATTGCTGGTGTTGGAAGACCCAGGGCGCAAGGGAAGCGTCGGGCATAATATCGTGCGGGTAGAGGGGCTGCGGAGGATACAATACACGCACAAGGGAAGGCCAGACCGAGAACTGCGCCCGGTGCGGCAGAGCTTCTTGGAAGTCCATACGGACGAGGGAATTGTGGGGCGCAGCGATACGTCGATGACTCCCTATCAGGCCGACATCGTGCGGTATCACGCGGTGGGGCGGAGCCCTTGGGAACGCGAGGGGCTGTTTCAGCAGTTTTGCAAGGGAACCCGGTGGGTGTACCAGCCCCCGGGTTGGTTTGGGGCATTTGACAACTGTCTGTGGGACATTTTGGGCAAGTACGCGGGGCTGCCGGTCTATGCGTTGGTGGGGCGTGTGCGGCCGCGGCTGCCCGCGTATCTGACCGGCGGAGATGCGGATGTAGAGGGGTATCTCAGGGCCATAGAGACCGGCAAGCAAATGGGCATTGGGGCGTACAAGTTTCACACGTATAAAGGCGGCAAGGCCGATATTCCCATTTACCGGGCCGTGCGGGACGCCGTGGGGCCGGATTACGATTTGATCACCGATCCAGTGTGCTCCTATGACCTGCGCGAGGCCATTGAAGTGGGGCGCGTACTGGAGGAGCTAAACTTTGTGTGGTTGGAAGAGCCGATGCACGAGCAGAAGATGAATCAGTATCAGGAGCTGTGCCGAGCGTTGACCATTCCGGTGATGGGGACCGAGATGCTGATGCACGATATGGGTTTGACGGCGCAATGGCTGATCCAAGGGGCGACCGATCGCCTGCGCGGCAATGCCCGGCACGGGGCGACGCAGGTGCTAAAGCTGGCGCATCTGGCCGAGTTGCACGGAGCGAATATCGAACTAAACGGCGGCGGGGCCTTGGATGGGCTGGTCCACGCGCACTTAGGGTGCTGCATTGACAACACGGATTTCTACGAGTTTTTCGGGGCAACGGCCGACAGCTTGCGGCAGGCTGGGGCGCGGTGGGGTTTGCTCAACGCGCCCTTGCTTGCAGAAGGGCACATCGCGCCCCCGGATGGGCCGGGTTGGGGCGCGGAGTGGGACGAGGAGAAGTTCGGCTCGCTGGTGGTCGAAGAGCACTGAGATGGAGGACGCATGAAACGCTGGCAACCCACCCCAGCCCAAGCCCGAGCGTGGGAGGACAAGGGCTATTTCACCGTGCCTCGGGTTGCGACGGCCGACCAAGCGGCCGAGATGCGCGGGGTGATCAAGAACGTCCTGTACACGCCCGAGCCGGAAAACGTCCGCACCGACGCCGACCCCATGGACCCAATGGGCGATACGCCCGAGGCGCGGGCGCAGCGCTTTCGCAAGTTCAACCGCTGGTGCCACACCGCGCCGCTAGTCTGGCACACGGCACACGCCGGGGTGCTGGCACCGCTGGCGCACTATTACTTGGGCGACGATATACTGCTCAAGTTCAGCAGCGTCTTCGTCAAACCGGCCAAGACCGGGGCGGCCACGCCCTGGCACCAAGACAACGGGCTGTGGCGCGATGGCGAGACCGAGCCGTTCAATGTCTGGATGGCCCTCGACCCGGCCAAACGAGAAAATGGCTGCCTGCAATTCATTCCGGGCAGCCACAAAACCGAGATCGTCGAGCACGTGCTCTACGCCGACAGCATCCACGGCGAGCTGCCGCGGGAGCGGGTCGCGGCCCTAAAGGCCGAGCGCGACGTCGAGCACATTGAACTAGCACCCGGCGATGTAGTCTGCTGGCATAGCAGCTTGTGGCACTATAGCCCGGTCAACCGGAGTCCGCAGAGCCGAATTGGCATTGCCGGCGTGTACACCACGCCCGCTATCGCCGACCGCGCGCCGCGCACTTGGGGCAATCTCCATTGGGTGATGCGAAAGGGCGCGTTGTGCCAGAATTTTCCAGCGGACGAATACGAAGTCTCTACAAAAGACAAGGCGCCGCCCGGGCCATTTCCCAAGGCCACTACCCACTGAGCATGCTCTATGTTACGGTTATCTCGATTACTTCTCGTATCTCATCTTTTTGTTATCACCTCTGTTTCAGTATCTGCCCAGCTCACCATTGAGGGCACCGTTACTGACGAACGAGGTGAGGGTCTGCCTGGTGCCAATGTCATTGTGGTTGGAACGACACTGGGTACGGCCGCTGATGCCGAGGGCCATTTTACGCTATTGCTGCCGGAACCAGAAGAAGCGACCCTGCTAGAGGCGCGTTCTGTGGGCTATAAATCAGCCAGACAAGTTATTCGCCGCGACAACGGTTTGGCAAAAGTACGTTTCGCGCTCACAGTGGATGCACTGCAATTTGATGAAATCGTCGTCACCGGTGTTTCAGTTGCCGCCAGCAAAAAGCAATTGGGCAATGCCATTTCCACGGTTACTGAGTTGAGCTCTACCGGGGCCACGTCCCTCGACAAGGCACTGACTGGTAAATTTTCCGGGGCCTTAATTCAGCAAAATTCGGGCAAGCCGGCCGGTGGGACGACCATTCGTTTGCGCGGGACCAGTACGGTTCTCGGCGCGGCCGATCCGCTCTATGTCGTGGATGGTGTCATTGTGAGCAATGATTCGCCCGAACTCATCTTACTCGGCGGCGGGGCGCAAAACCGGCTCGTCGATCTAAATCCCAACGATGTAGAGCGAGTTGAGGTAGTGAAGGGTGCCGCTGCCGCTGCCCTTTACGGCTCGCGTGCCAACAATGGCGTCGTGCAGGTATTCACCAAGCGTGGCTCACAGGGCAAGCCGCGGATTACCTATACGTCTCGTCTTTCAACGGCAACTGTCCGCAAAACACTAGATGTAAATAGGGCCACCGTAGACAACAGCGGGAATAAGAATCCCGATGGCTCCGACGTGCAGCGTTTTGATCATCAGGACTTCATCTTTAGACGCGCCGCCGGAACGGAGCAGTACTTGTCGGTTGCGGGTGGCTCTGGAAATACTCGTTATTTTGCCTCTGGTTCCTACCTCGCTGATGAAGGCGTGGTGGAAAATACCTCGTTTCGGCGGATCAGTGGACGGACCCGTATCGACCAAGATTTGTCGGGTTGGGCTACCCTGTCTATGGGTGGGAATTTCATATTTAGCGAAAGCGATGACATTCCCAACGGCGGATTAAATTCAAACTATGGTGCTCTGACAGGTTTTATTTTTGGCCCTAATACATACGATCCCACGCCCGATGCATTGGGTGTTTACCCAAGCGATGGAGTCCTCGCCAATCCATTAGAGGTCGTCGAGCGATATGATTTTAATCAAGAGGTCACCCGCTATATTGGAAATGCACAGTTAACCGTAGCTCCGCTATCTGGCTTGAGTATTGACTATACTTTGGGAGTCGATTCCTACGATCAAACGGCCCTAGCCTTTATACCGGCCGGCACATCCGCACCGGGCTTGGCAAATGGTCTTTCTCGAAGGGGTGTGTTCGACTTCTTACAACTCAATAATGATGTCAATATAAGCTACCAGCGCAGCATGTCCTCTCAGGTACAGTCAACCACCCTTGTCGGCGGGACGCTACAGTACGAAAAAGGAGAAAACTTCAGTGCCGAAGCCAAGGATCTAAGTCCCGTTGCAGAAACCGTAGCAAGCGGTGCGACTGTGGTCGCCGGCGAGTTTAGAAGTGAGCGAGCCATTTATGGTGTATTTGCCCAGCAGACCGTTGGGATTGCCAACCGATTTTTTTTCACAGGCGCTGCTCGCGTCGACGCCTCTTCAGTATACGACGCGGATAACCGCTGGCAATTTTATCCAAAGGCGAGTGCTTCATATCTCATTTCAGAGGCCGGCTTCTGGCAAAATAGCGCACTGCAAAACATTCTTGCGGCTTGCAAGTTGCGAGCTGCTATAGGAACTTCGGGTGGTCAGACGGCGATTGGCGCGTACGACCGCTTCACCAACTACAATGCCTCCTCTTATGACGGCAACCCCGGGTTGGTCCCGAGCACTCAGATCGGCGGGGCGATCAAACCCGAAAGGCAGCGAGAAATAGAAGTAGGTGCGGATTTTAGTCTCCTATCCAATCGCCTCGGGCTGGAACTGACATACTACGATCAGCACATCGACGACTTGTTGTTATTCCGCACGTTGTCGCCGTCCACAGGTCACTTGCGGATCTTGCAGAATGTAGGTGCGATGGATAACGCCGGGCTGGAACTTCTCGTCCGTGCGATTCCGCTTGAACGTCCTGCTCTGCGCTGGGAATCGACCTTCACTTATTTGGCTAACAAAAATAACGTCAGTGGAATCGAGGGCGAGCGGTTGATCATACCAAATTCGTTTAGCCAAGTGTCAGCCATCAACGGGGAACCACTCGGAGTTTTCTTCAGCACGGCATTTGAACGCGACGACAATGGGAATATCGCACTCGATGCAGACGCGCTCCCGCTTCGAGCGGCTGAGCGCAAAATTATTGGCGACCCCAACCCGGACTTTACCGCTTCACTTATCAACGAGGTTACAGTGGGTCGGAACTGGTCATTGCGCGCTCAATTAGACGCCATCGTAGGGGGCGATGTATTTAACTTTACCCGCCGCTTGGCCGCTGCGGGATCGTTCGGCGTTTTGACGGATTATGAACGCGAGTTAAATGGCGAACTCCCTGCTGGCTATAATTCGCGGGTCTTCCGAATTTTTGAGCACTGGGTCGAGGATGGCTCCTTTGTGAAGTTGCGCGAACTGTCGGCGTCTTATCTATGGCAGCTAGGGAAGGCGAATAGTATTCGATTTAGCCTAGTTGGACGCAATTTGTTTTCCATAGATGACTACAGCGGGTACGATCCAGAAACCAACGTCGCGGGACAGCGCACAGCAGTGCGCGGATTTGATTTTGTCGAAGTGCCAATTCCACGTAGTTTTTCATTCAGTGTAAGCCTTAACTACTAGAAGCGGTCTGAAAATTCCGCGAACCGTCCCTTGTGTGCAGCAAACAATCGAGGATCGAGGGCGTCTCGCCCTAGGGTCAGTTTATGCCGTTAGACAGCTCCCCATCGGTGCAGCAAACAATCGAGGATCGAGGGCGTCTCGCCCTCGAAAAACGCGCCATCCGAGAGCCTCTCAACCGCTACTCAGCGCGGTCCGCCGAGGGTTTGCAGACCGCTTCTAAGACGCGCGTCGGGTGTCAGGTATCAGTGGCCGGTCCCGGGGGACGCTTCACCAGCCCACGAACTACGAAGCTAGCACCAGAATTTTAAGAAGGCTGCTAAACGAGAAAAAGAGAATGACGACGTCAAATCACTTGGAGATAGCAATTGTTTCTGGATTGCTGTTTTTGGGCGCATTCGGTTGCGATCTGAATATATCGAATCCAAACCAAGCTTTCGAAGAGCAGGTCTTGAGGACCAGCGTTGGCATCAAAGCCTTGGCCATTGGAATGCAACGAGATTACGCAAGTAATAATGTCGATTCTTATGTTCGTCATCCGGCAATTACAAGCCGCGAGCTTGCGGCAAATACGACGTTTTCCAATCTCGTAGAATTAGAGGATGGCCTCGATGCGTTATCCGGGGCCAACAGCGCGGTCAGTGCTATTTGGTTTGATTCATATCGCGTAATCGGCATGGCCGACGATTTGATCGGCAACGCGCCTAAGGTGCCACTCGCAGAGGGTACGCGCAGCGGCATTTTGGCACTGGCTCACCTCTACAAAGCGATGTGTCTGGGATTTGTAGCGCAGGCTTTTGAACGAGCACCGCTAGATGTACAGGCCGATGGACGAGCACCTTTCGCGTTGCGAACTGAACTATTTGCCGAGGCGATTCGATTGTTAGACCATGCGCTGCAAACCATAACTGCCACCCCGCCATCCGCTGAATTCAACTCAGCTATCTTGGGAAGCGGTTTCGATCTCGTCAACACGATCCACGCTTATCGGGCGCGCTATAGCTTGTTTTCGGGGAACTACCAAGCCGCAATTGAGGCCGCCAATGCCGTCGACCCGTGGGCGACTTCTGTCTATACTTACGATGCGGAAAATCAAAATCCCATTTACACACAAGTTCTTGTTTTCGACGACTATGCTCCGAGAGACAATTTCGGGATTCTGGGCGCGGACAGCGCCGATGCGAGACTTGCATTTTACTTGGTTCCCAATGATAGGACGAGCAATCCTAATGACTTTCCGGTTGAAAGTTTAGCCGGCTTTTGGAGCACAGCAACTTCGCCTATTCCGGCCTACCTACCCGGCGAAATGGCTTTGACGCGGGCAGAGGCAAACGCGATGTTGGGAAATGTTGCAGAGGCGATCGCTGACATCGACGCTATTCGCACAAAAATACCCGCTCAAGACCCTCATGGAATTGGGGCGTCGTTGCCTCCCTACAGTGGCCCACAAACGGCCGCTGCTGTGATGGACGAGATCTTTCGTCAGCGCCGAGCAGAACTGTTCCTGCATGGTACTGGATGGGAAGACAGCCGACGCCTCGCTCAGCCCGGCCCATCGTCCGACCCATTTGAACGAAATCGAAATTTCTACCCCCATGCAGACCAAGAGAGGTTAAACAACCGCAATACGCCAGCCGATCCTGCAAATTAACTACGAGGTAACACAAAAAGGAGGATGCAGAATGAGCGAAGCTTATGTCGTCGATAAGAACTTAGGGCAGCCGTTGCTTTTGGAGGAAGGCGACCTGCCGCAAAAAAACGCCAACGGCGAGCGGGTCGTCGAGCTGACCGACGAGCAGAAGTATCTCTTTGATGTGCGCGGGTGGCTCTTGCTGCCGGGGGTATTGGCCGATGACGAGATTGAGACCATGCGCGAGTACGCATTGCGCGTACAGCACCGCCCGCAGTCGCTGCCGGCGCACGAACGTTCCTTTGTGGCTGGGCCGCTGGAGAAGCTGACCGATCATCCGGTTGTAGTGGGCTTCCTCAACGAGTTTCTGGCGTTCCCAGGGCTGTCGAGTGCCGAGTGCTACGGATTTCGCATGGAGGGCAGCGGCTTGCGCAACCCAGCGGCGACCCCCGAGCGGGAAGGCGTTTTCAACCCGCACAACGGCAGCGGTTTCTTCCGCTTTGCCGTGGATTCGCATCACTACCAGAGCATTCCCGGCAAATCCTTTAGCGGGTTGACGCGGGTAGTGTGGGAGCTAGCACCAGTCAAAATGAGACAGGGCGGCACGCTCTTAGCCACCGGCAGCCACAAGGCCGCCTATCCCGCGCCCGCCGCCATTCAGGACCCGCATTCGGCCGTGTGGGAAACTTATGAGTGCCCGGCCGGGTCGGTGTTGTTTTTTACCGAGGCCCTAGCGCACAGCACTTCTCCGTGGACCAATGCCGACAACGAGCGGGTGGGCATATTCAACCTCTACAATAGCGTCGGCTCACGCTGGAGCTCGTGGTCGCCGCCGGCCCAACTCGTCGCGCAGATGCCGCCGATGCGGCAGACTCTCTTTCGCGGAACGTATTGCGCCGACAACGTGCCGGGCTTCCGCTACGGGGGCCAGAACCAGCGGGATCGGCCGGTCGCCTAAAGGAAGCGGCTGATGTACATCCAAGACCAAGTTTCCAGCGGCGAACTCGACGACGAGCATCTGAGTTTCTTTCGCGCGCTCGGGGTGGACTCAATCCATCTGGAGTTGCGCGGGGGAGTGCCCGCTGCCGGGCGTCGGGGCGGTACTGGCTCGGCGAATACGTCGCTGGCGCAGGATTTAAGAGCCGGCAAGGACTGCACCGACGCGTTGATACAGGCGCGGGAAAAGGTTGAGGCGCACGGTATGACGCTGAACAATATCTTCATGCCCGCTTGGGAGGAGATTACCTTGGCCGAGGAGGACATGGACGAGAAGATCGGCCACTGGTGCAAGATGCTAGAGAGTGTGGGCCGAGCCGGCATTCCCTGCGTGGGCTGGAACTTCAAACCCATGGGCAACTTTCGCACCCCGGCGGATACGGGTAGGGGCGGTGTGCAATACAGTACATTCGACTACGCAGTGTTTGCTCAAAACCGGCCCGCACCGCACGAACCCCCGGTGGACGAGGCGCAGATGTGGGCGCGGATGGAGCGATTTTTAGCGGCGGCGATCCCCGCAGCCGAAAAGGCGGGGGTGCGGATGGCCCTGCACCCGGACGACCCGCCGATTCCCGAGCCGCTAGGGGGCGTGGCGCAGATTTGTTCGACCCTAGAGCAGTTCCGCAAGACCTTCTTCGAAATCGCGCCGAGCGACAGCAATTGCATGCTCTTTTGCCAGGGGTGCATGACCGAGTTGCTGGGGCCAGTGAAGATCTACGACGCAATCGCCGAGATGGCTGCAAAAGGCAAAATTGCTTGGGTGCATTTCCGCAATGTGCGCGGGCAGTTGCCGCGATTTACCGAGGTGTTCGTGGACGAGGGAGAAGTGGATATGCGGCGAGCGATGGAGGTCTATCGCGATAATGGATTTAATGGGCCGTATATGATGGACCACACGCCGTCTTTTGCCCATGGGTACGGGCCGTTGTACGGCAAGGCGTATGCTATTGGGTATATTCGGGCGTTGATACAGATGGTGTACGGATAAGCTAACTTGGAGGAGAGACTATGCCAGTATTGAGCAAAGAAGATTGGGCCTTCTGGGAAGAGAACGGCTATGTGATCGTCCACAACGCCGTGCCCGAGGAAAACTTGGACGCAATGGTCGCGGCGATCTGGGAATTTCTGGAGATGGACCCAGGATGCGAAGAGGATTGGTACAAGTACCAGCCCTATACCCGCGACAATCTGTGCTCGCCCATATCAGCGGCGGGCATGGTCGAAATCTACCAGCACCAAGCTCTGTGGGACAATCGGCAATACCCCAAGGTGCATCAGGCTTTTGCCGAGATCTGGGGCGACGAGAAGCTGTGGGTCTCGCTGGATCGGGCCAATATGAAACCACCGGCGCGCGAAGATCGGCCCGAATGGTGTAACAAGGGAATGATTCACTGGGATGTCGATACGGCGCGGCAGCCGGTGTCCTTTGGGGTGCAGGGGGTGCTGTATTTGAAGGATACGGCAGAGGACCAAGGCGGTTTCCAGTGCGTACCCGGCTTTCATCGGATGTTCGACGAATGGGTTAAGACCCAGCCGGCGGATCGCAATACGCGCAAACCCAATCTGACAGGGCTGACGGTCCAGTCGATTGCGGGCCAAGCCGGAGATCTGCTGATCTGGCATCGATTGCTGGCCCACGGCAACGGCCACAATCGGTCCGACCGGCCGCGCTTGGCGCAGTATATCACCATGTCCCCGGCCCCCGCAACCGGAGAAGCCGCACGCGAGGCGCGGATCTCGGCTTGGCAGGAGCGGCGACCAACGCCGGGCTGGCCCGGCGATGCGCGGGATTGGGAACACCAGCATCAGCAGCCAGCCGAGTTGACCTCCCTAGGGCGGAAGCTCTTGGGGGCGGACTCGTGGAATTAAAACCTTTTCAGGAGCAATTCGATGAGTACAAAAATCAACCGCGCCGTCGCACTCCTCGCCGAGGATCAGCCAATCTACTACACAGGTGCCCACGCCGGGCACGTGCTGACCTACGAGCAGGGCCAAGAGGACGCTGGAACTTGGGCCGACTACATCAATGTCGGCATGGAACACGGTTCGTTCGACATGGCTGGTTTGGACGAGTACCTGCGCGGCTTAATCGCCGGCGGGCCGACGCGCAGCGGGCACCGGACGCCGGCGATCATCGTCGAGGCCCCGGTCGAAGGCCGGTCCGCGGAAATCGTGCGCTACAACGCTTGGCAGTTTCGGCAGATCTTGGGCCGGGGCGCACACGGGATTCTGCTTTGCCAAGCCGAATCGGCCGCAGCCGTCCGGGCCTTTGTCGAGGCGTGCCGCTATCCGGTCAACACCATCGGCGTTGGCCCAGACTTGGGCCGGGGTACGCGCGGCGTCGGCTCAGAGGGAGTGTGTGCGGGCGTGTGGGGCGCGAACCGCAACGAGTATCTGGCCAAGGCCGATCCTTGGCCGCTCAACCCGGAAGGCGAGCTGCTTTTGGGGCTAAAGATTGAGTCGGTGGCGGCCCTGCCCCACATCGAGGAAATCCTGTCCGTGCCCGGGATCGGCTTTGCCGAGATGGGACCGGGCGACTTGAGCCTTTCGCTGGGATATCGGACGATGCCGCAGCCATGGCCCGAAGAGATGCAGGAGACGCACGAGCGGGTCAAGGCCGCGTGTCGGCAAAACAGCGTGGCCTTTTTGGACGGGGCTACACCCGAAACCGTCGCAGAGAAAATTGACGCTGGGGCGCGGGTGATCTCTGGGGGACGCGAAGAAACGGCCCGGGTGGGGCGAGCGCATACGCGGCGAGAGATGCCGGTGTAGCGCAGAACGGTTGCGTTCGCCCCTTGTCAATTTTGCGAGACAGATTCCAAGGATATGCAAATGTACATTGGAATAGTACCATGAGCGGGAACAAAAAAACGTGGCGCAGTGCGGCGTGGTTTGGCGACGAGTGGCACCAAGGGTTTGTGTCCCGCGGCTGGGCCAAAAACCAAGGACACCCCGAGCAAATGTTCGATGGCCGGCCCGTGATTGGGATCTGCAACACGTGGTCGGACTTGAATCCTTGCAACGCCCATCTGCGCATCTTGGCCGAGCAGGTCAAGCGCGGGGTGTACGAGGCCGGGGGCTTTCCGCTCGAGTTTCCGGTCACTTCGCTCGGCGAGACCCTGATGAAGCCAACGACCATGCTCTACCGCAACTTGGCCAGCATGGACGTGGAGGAAAGCATCCGCGCCAATCCGCTCGACGGGGTGGTGCTGCTGACCGGCTGCGACAAAACCACGCCAGCCTGTCTGATGGGCGCGGCGAGCGTGGATTTGCCGACCATTGCGGTGACGGGCGGGCCGATGCTCAACGGCAAGTTTCGCAATGAGAATATCGGCTCCGGCACGGACGTCTATCGCTTTACGACCGAACTGCGGGCCGGGAGCATCTCGCGCTCGGATTACTTAGAGGCCGAGGCCGGGATTTCGCGCTCGGACGGCCACTGCATGACCATGGGCACGGCCTCGACAATGGCCTGCATGGTCGAGACTGTCGGGCTGACCCTGCCGAGCGGCGCGGCGATTCCCGGGCCGGATGCGCGGCGCAAGCGCTTGGGGCATTTAGCGGGCAATCGCATCGTCGAGATGGTGAGAGAGGGCCTGTGTATGTCGCGCATTGTGACGCGGCCAGCCATAGAAAACGCCATCAAGATCAACGCAGCGCTGGGCGGATCGACCAACTTCGTGGTGCATCTGTTGGCCATTGCCGGACGGCTCGGCGTCGAGCTGGATTTGGACGACTTCGACCGCTTGGGCAGCCGCATGCCGCACTTGGTCAACCTAATGCCCGCGGGCGAGTACCTGATGGAGGACTTCTTCTACGCCGGGGGCTTGCCAGCCGTAATCCAAGAGATGAAGGAACATCTGCACCTCAATGCTTTGACCGCGACCGGCAAATCGCTCGGCGAGAACAACGCCGACGCCCAGTGCTACAACCGAGCGGTCATCGCCGCGATCGACAAGCCGCTCCGGGAGGAGGCCGGGATCGCCGTACTGCGGGGCAACCTCTGCCCGGATGGGGCTATTATCAAGCCGTCGGCCGCCTCGCCCGAACTCATGCAGCACTGCGGGCGAGCCGTGGTGTTTGAAAGCATAGAAGACTACCGGGCGCGGATTGACGACCCCAATCTCGACGTGGACAAAGACTGCGTGCTGGTCTTGAAGGGCATCGGCCCAAAAGGTTTCCCCGGGATGCCCGAAGCCGGGAAGTTCGGGTTGCCCAAGAAGCTGTTGCAGCAGGGCGTGCGCGACATGGTTTGCATCTCGGACGGGCGGATGAGCGGCACGGCCTACGGCACGGTGATTCTGCACGTCGCGCCCGAAGCCGCTGTGGGCGGGCCGCTGGCACTGGTGCAGGATGGCGACCTGATCGAGTTAGACGTGGAGAAGCGGTCGTTGAACATGGCCGTGCCCGATGAGGACCTACAAAAAAGACGGCAAGCGTGGACGCCGCCCGCGCCGGTCGTCGTGCGGGGTTATGCCGGCTTGTATGTCAAGCACGTGCTCCAAGCCGACAAGGGCGTTGACTTGGACATCTTAGTCGGCGGCTCCGGGCCGGAGGTCTATCGGGAGCCGAGGTAGTTAGCGACGAGCGAATTGACCAATAAATTTTAGCTTAGTTCGGCACCAGCGCTTCGCGCACCGCTTAATACTTTGAGATAGCTCCAAAGTCCAGCTTCACGACCCAGTCCTGAACCGACTCATCTCTAGTGAACTCGATGAACCCAAGTTCCCCGAGTCGTATCAACTCCCTATGAAAAGTTCGTCTCGTAACATTCCTGTATGCCGACTGCACGTAATTTGCCTCCAATAGCTCTGACAGACTGATTCTGCGGGACGGGGTATCAGAGAAGGGATCTATAGGCTCTGTCTCGCTTAGGAGAAAGTCTAGGAGACTGTATTCTCTTTGGTTTAGGAGCCGCCGCCTAGCACCCATCTTCTTATTGAAAGCGCGGCCGATCATCGTCCGGTATACCAGCCGATTGATCTTCGTCTTGATGAAGTTGTTTATGTCTTTGAGCTCCCTCGCAAAGCCGGCCACGCCGAAGCGGATAAACGGCGTCACGTCGAAAGACTGGCCTTTTCGGCATTGTTGCAGGATTGATTTGTATTCCTGATCGTGGCGATAGAAGTAGTTGGATAGCCCGTAGAAACCATGAACATTATATCCTAGCTGAAAGAGGATGCCTGCTTCCACGAGCCGGGAGACTCTGCCGTTGCCGTCTCCAAAAGGGTGAATCGTCACCAAGAAGAAGTGGGCGAGCAGAGCGCGTATAACCGGATGATTATCGTCGAGTCGGCTAGAGTTGATGACATCAATATACTCTTCCATTAAGCGCGGCAGCCGTTCGTGTGGGGCACCTCTATGGACTCCTCCTAAATCTTCCGTCCCCACCACAACGGGAAAGTCGCGGAATCTTCCGGGTATATTATTGATGGTATCCGAATCTCGGGTGATCATTCTGTGCATTGTGGAGATATCGCCCAAGCTAATAGGTGGACTATTGGGAAGAAACCGCTGTCTCACCCAAGACTGAGCCTCTCCGGCGTTCCTGATTTGCAATTGTTCCTTTGTCGCGGTCTTTCTTTCGTCGTCGTGATTTTGTTGTTCGAGTCGTTCCATTTGTTGAGCAACCTCCGTCTCGGAAAGGGGGTTGCCCTCTATCGCAGTCGTTCCATGAACCGCACGCACTCGATTCAGCCTGTCGAGCTGCTGCTGCCACTCCTGTGGGAACACTAGGTTCAGAGAGGCTTCCTTGTATGCCTCGATAGAGACGAGACCGCGGAAGAGGTCCTGAGGGTTGAGTCGGTACTCGAAGGAGAACCTTTCCCAGTCCATATTTGCCCTCTTATTTGACAGTTAATTTGACAGATAGGGAAAATGTATAACAGGAATAAAATAATGAACTTATATTATTATAAGAAAGGAATTTGGGCAAAAATTCGTCCTTATTTGACCGGATAGTTGACAGCCTATTTGGCAAAGACTTGGTCGAGGATTTTCTTCCGAGGACGTTTATTTTTGACTAGCTTCCGCTGCCGAGCACGGCTATGGCCTCGACCTCGACGAGCATTCCGGGCAGGACTAGATCGGCGACCGTCACCGTAGAGCTGGCAGGGGCGTGGTTGGGAAAGGCTTCGGCGCGGGCTGCCGCGTACTCGGCGTAGCGGCCCGTGTCGGTGATAAACGAGGTGATCTTGACCACGTCGTCCATGGTCGCGCCGGCCTCGGCGAGCACAGCGCGGATGTTGGCAAAGACTTGGCGCGACTGGGCGGCGATGTCGCCTACGCCGACGAGGTTCCCCTCCGGGTCGAGAGGCCCTTGGCCGGAGACGTAGATCGTATCGCCTGCCTGCACAGCCTGTGAGATGCGGAATTTCGCGGTCCAAGGCCAAGCGGGGTTGTGTGCTTTGCGTTGGGTCATGGTGAGGTCCTTGAATCATTTGAGGCGGACGGCAGGCCGCCTTTTCAGCCGCTGATTGAGCGGATCCACTTCAATGCCGACCGATTCGAGAGCCGTCAGGCCGAGCAGCGGCTCGGCGTCCGCGTCGCCGACGATGATCGTGCCGCCGACGATTTCTCCCATGAATTCGACGTCCGCGGTCGTGACGTCGAGTTTGAGTTCGGCCTTAACGGTCAGGGTTTTCATCTTTCCTTCTCCTACTGCCAGAGCGGCTCCCCATCCTTCAGCATACTCTGCAAAAACGCCTCGTTCAGCTCCACCCCCAGCCCGGGCTTTTCGCTCAGCACCACATGCCCTTCCTGAATCACCGGCTCGTCGGAAAGCATCACCTCGCTCCAAGTCGGGTCGTCGTAGCGATGGAACTCCAAGGCGAGAAAATTGGGGACACTCGCGCAGACGTGGGCGTCGGCCACGGTGCTCAAGGCGCTGGAATTGTTGTGCGGGGCAAAGGGGATGTAGTAGGTCTCGGCCATGTTGGCGATCTTGCGGCATTCGGACAGGCCGCCGCACTTGGAAATGTCGGGCATGATGATATCGACCGCCTGCTGTTCGAGCATGTCGCGGAAGCCGTAGCGCAGATAGGCGTTCTCGCCGGCGCAGATCGGGGTGCGGGTCGAGTCGGTGATGCGCTTGAGGGCGTCGATGTTCTCGGGCGGCACCGGCTCTTCGAGCCACATCAGGTTCAGGCCCTCGAGCGCGTGGGCAAACTTCATTCCAGCGGTGGCGTCGTAGCGGCCGTGCAGGTCAATAGCTAGGTCCATCTGGGGGCCGACGGCCTCGCGGATCTGATGCGCTTGGGCAACCAGATCCTCCAGCTCGGCTGGGGTCACCGACCAGTTCCAAGGATCGAGCTTTTCCGGGTGCCCCGCGTCGTCGAGGTCGAACTTAATCGCGGTGAAGCCCTTTGCGCGCGCATCCTCGGCGCGCTCTTTGTAGTCCTCATGGGCACTATCGACGTACAGGCGCACCCGGTCGCGGAACTTGCCGCCCAAGAGCCGGTAAACGGGTACGCCTTGGGCCTTGCCAGCCAAGTCCCACAGCGCGACCTCAAGGCCGGTCAGCGCCGAAATCGCCAAGCCCGACATGCCGCCGCGGAAGATGTAGCTGCGGCGGATGCCTTCAAAGAGCGCATCGACATCGCGCGGGTCCTTGCCGATGAGTTGGTTGGCCATGGACTGGGTAGATCCGCGCCAGCCGCCATCGACGTGGCTGGCCTCGCCCGTGCCGTAGCAGCCCTCGTCGGTGTGGATGCGGACGTAGTGGTAGAGATAGCGGTTTACGCGCACTTCGGCGGTTTTGACATCGGTGATCTTCAATGGAGTCCCTTTCTTCTATAGGTGTAGCTGGCCGATTGCGCGCGTGGCAGCGTCGCAGTACCAGAGGATGCCCTCGTGGATGGTCAGCCCGTGGACTTCTACTGGGGCTTCGACGCGGACAACCTCCCAGATGCGCCCGTCTTGGGGATCGAGGCGGTTGATGGTGCCGGCCGAGGTGTCGGCGACCCAGAGGGTGCCGTCGTCAGCCCAAGCTAGGCCGTGGACCCGGAGGCCGGGGACGCGAAAGGAATGGACTTCTTCCCAAGTGCTGGCGTCCATCACGTGGACGAATTGCGATGGCGGCGAGGCCACGTACACCTTGCCGTCCTTCCACTCGAGGCCGTGAGCCCCGGTGACGCGGCCATTCTGCTGGTCGGCGACCCAAGCGACGACGCCATTGCCGGGCGAATCGAGCTTGGCGATGGTCTGGCCCGTAGCCGGGTTGAGGCGGGCGATCTTAAGCTCAAAGGTCGAGGCAATCCACAGAAAACCGCCGCCGAGGGTAATGCCGCTGGAGTGTGCGGTGTCAGTCTGGGCCTCAAAGAGAGTTTCGCCGCTCTCGTAGTCGAATTTATAGACCTTGAGGTCAACTTGGTCGATGCACCAGAGGCCATCGGGCGCGGCTTGCAGGCCATTGGGCTGGGGCCCAGGGCATTTGAAACGCTCTTCAACGCGGGCGATTTGGATGGTCATAGACTGCTTTCTTTGCTAGGGATTGGGGCCCATGAGGTAGTTCCAGTTCTGGCGGCGGATGGCGCGCTCCTTGTAGTGGTCGCTCTGGGAGACGCCCAAGGGATTGGTGAAGTTGAGGATGTTGGTGACGTCCTCGGCTCGGTCGCGCTCGTTCCAGTCGGTGGGCTTGTTGGCCGCCTGTGGGTCGTGGTTCCAAGTGGGCACTGCGTTGTCCCGAGTGCGGCGGAAGAGGAACTTGATCATGTGGCGCTTGTGCGGCGAGCGGTTGGCGGCCGTGCCGTGCCAGAGGTCGTAGTGCGTGAAGGCCACGGTTCCGGCCTTGACCACGAGCGGCACTTGGCCGCGGATGTTGGTGTACGTGGCCATGCGATCCGTTGGCGCGTTGCGGAACTGGGTGCCAGGGACGATGATCGTCGGCCCCATGTCGGGCGTGACGTCGGTCGGGTAGTACAGCCCGAGGAAGCGGTTGAGCAGTACGTCGCGGTTGTTGAGGCCGTCTTGGTGCCAGCTCATGTGCGGGGAGTTTGGCTGCTTGCAGTGCCAGTGGCGATGCGACTGCACCTCGTAGTCCGGGCCGAGCAGGCTGACGAGCGCGCCTTTGACGGCCGGATGGTCGAGCACCTGCCAGAGCTGGGGCACAGCTTCGGTGATGGCGTCGCCGGGGTTGTAGTCCAACGCGTCGAGCTGGGCCGCGATGGACTCGTTGAGCCCGGCGGGCAACCCTAACTCGACGAGATGGTAGCCAGTGACGAGGAAACGGGCCACTTCGGCGTCCCTGAGCAGATACTCATTCATCGGCGATAACCTCCATTTTCTGTAGGATGAATTCATAGCCAATCACGTCCAACTCCCGGTCGTCGAAAGGGGCTTGTAGGTGGGGAAATTGGACGATTTGCCAGCCGTCAACTACGGCGTCGTGTACGGTTTCGTAGGGCCAATCGGGTGCTGATTCAGCGCGGATTTCGGGCATAAAGCCCGCGACCGGCTCAATGAGCGTTAAGCCGATGATATTGGACATGACGCTGGGGGTGCGCGCCTGCAAGTAGAGCAGGCGTTGGCGGGGGGCGTCCATTGGGGTTGAATCACTCCTATGATGCAATGCAGCGCTTAATATAGGCCGCACCCCCGGCAGAGACCAGCGGCGATCTTGCTGGGGGCAGTGCCCTTGTTTAGCTTGCCTTGCCTGTGCGAGCGCACGGCCTCGGCGCGGAGAGATTGAAGCGAAAGTCGACAACAGCGAGGAAAATCTAAAGATGCAGTACAAAATTCTGGGCCGCACGGGCGTCAAAGTGTCTGCCCTGTGCTACGGCACTATGGCCTTTGGCGGCGACGCGGACGAGGCAACCTCTGGGCAGATGTATCGCTACTGCCGCGAGTTGGGGATCAATTTCTTCGACACGGCCAATGTCTATTCCAGCGGGCGTTCCGAGGCGATCTTGGGCCGGTTGATCCAAGGCCAGCGCGACGAGTTGGTCATCACCTCGAAAGTCTGCGGCGCAATGGGCGATGGCCCCAACGACCGGGGCCTGTCGCGGCGGCACATTGTACAGGCCGTAGAGGCCAGTCTCAGGCGGTTGCAGACGGACCGCCTCGACCTGTACTTCGTCCACAACTTCGACGAAGATACGCCGATGGAAGAGACCCTTGCCGCGCTTGATGACTTGGTGCGCGGCGGCAAAATCCTCTACCCGGCCGTGAGCAACTGGGCCGCATGGCAGATTGCCCAAGCCCTCGGCCACTGCGTCCGCGAGGGGCTGGCGCCCTTTGCGTGCATTCAGCCCATGTACAACTTGGCCAAGCGGCAAGTGGAGGTAGAAATCCTGCCGCTGGCTCGCTCAGAGGGCTTGGGCGTGATTACTTATAGCCCCTTAGGAGGCGGCTTGCTGACCGGCAAGTACGGGATCGACAAGCGACCCGAGCGGGGTCGTCTCTTGCAGCAGGACAACTACATCAAGCGCTACGCCAATCCCGCGTTCTACGAAATCGCCGAGCGCTTCGTGCGCTATGCCGGCGACCAAGGCGTACATCCGGCGACCTTGGCCGTCGCTTGGGTCATGGGGCACCAAGACGTGACCGCGCCGATCATCGGCGGGCGCGACCTAGACCAGCTAAAGCCATCGCTGGCCGCGCTCGACTTTGCCATGTCGGCCGAGATGCGCGCCGAGGTGTCGGCGCTTTCGCTCGCACCGCCGCCAGCCACCGACCGCGACGAAGTTCAGACTTAAAAGGAAAGGAACCATGAGACCCAACAAGCTGCGCGAAAAGCTCAACGCCGGCGAACCCACGCTCGCCACCCACATCCACACCACTTGGCCTTCGGTCGTCGAAGCCCTAGGGCATACCGGCGAGTACGACTACGTGGAATTTGTCGCCGAGTACGGCCCCTTTGACCTGCACGACTTGGACAACCTCGCCCGGGCCGCCGAGCTATGGGACTTGGGAACGATGATCAAGGTCGATGCTGAAAACCGCGCTTACGTGGCCCAACGGGCCATAGGATCGGGCTTCGGCAGCGTACTCTTTGCCGACGTGCGCGACCCAGACGACGCACGGGCCTGTGTGCGCTGCGTACGCGCCGACGCGCCCGGGGACGAAGGCACCTATGGGGTGGCCATGCGGCGCATCGCCTATATGAGCTATGGCGGCACCCCGGAGTACGTCCAAGCGCTGCGCGACGTGGTCGTGGTGTTGATGATCGAAAAGAAAAGTGCCGTCGCCGACTTAGAGGCCATGCTCTCGGTAGAAGGGGTCGAGATGGTCCAGTGGGGAGGGGCCGATTATTCCATGAGCGTCGGCAAGGCCGGCCAGCGCGGCGCACCGGAAATTGTCGCAGCCGAAGAAAAGGTCTTTAAGACAGCCTTGGCACTGGGCGTCCATCCACGCGCCGAAATCAACACAGCCGACGACGCCAAGCGCTTTCTCGACATGGGGGTGCGGCACTTTTGCGTTGGCACGGATATAGCGGTGCTGTTCGGGTATTGGCGCGACCAAGGGGAAGCGATGCGGCGGGCGCTGGAGGGCGAGTAGGCTAGTGCCGGTCAAGGGCCGCCGATCAAACAGGACATTATCAGGAGATTAGGCGTTGATTTTTTTGTCATAAAAAAAACCCTTAAAACGGCTCTTGTCTCAACTCACCCGACCTCGTATTAGGTCTGAGCATCCCACTCTATGTCGATTAACTCAACGCAACATTGACAACCTAAAAATACCAACGCCGGAGTTATTTATGAATAGCTTAATCTCAAGAATTTTCAAAAAAAAGACCGAGTTGCAGAAAGCCCTTGATAAGTGCTCTCACTCGGCTCGCGAAGGATACCGGGTTGCAAAGGACAACCTTGACGGAATCAAGGTCGCTATAGACAGGGTTTCGGAGGACTTGAAACAACAACTGGCAAGCCTGAACGATGGAAACGTCCAAACCTCTGACATTGAAAAGGAGACCCAAGAACAGCTACAAAAAGTGGTTTCGGAACTCTATTCGTTGCACGAGAAACAGGTGCGCGAAATAAAAGAGAACCATGTACGGTTGGACAAATTCTCTATTGCTCTCTTTGGCCGCACGATGACAGGTAAGTCTACGTTGATGGAGATTTTGACTAACGGCGACGGTTCGTCCATCGGCAAGGGAGGCCAGCGCACGACCCGAGATGTGCGTAGTTATGACTGGAAAGGACTCAAAATTACCGATGTGCCCGGTATAGCCGCATTTGAGGGTCGTGAGGACGAAGAAAAGGCATTTGAGGCCGCCGCTCAATCGGACCTCGTGCTTTTCCTCATTACTGACGATGCGCCACAGGACGAGGAAGCAAAGTGCCTTGCACGTGTTCGATCACTCGGAAAACCGATTCTAGGTATTTGCAATGTTAAAACCGCTCTCAAAAATGCGGACGATGTAAGCCTTTTTCTGAGAAGGGATTGGTTCAAACGCAGACGAAAGGCTCTCGATGTTATCGTCCGGCAGTTCCACGAGTTTGCGGAAAAATATAGTCCGGGTAGCCGAATCCGCTTTGTTTACACTCATCTGCAATCAAAATTCCTATCTCAGCAGTCCGAGTACAAGACACAACAGAGCGAATTGGAACACGCGAGCTGCTTCAACGCTGTCGAAAAGCAAGTCGTCTCGGAAGTGGTCAGCCGTGGAACATTCTTGCGCTGGAAGAGCTTCATCGATGGTGCTGTTGTTCCAATGCTTGAGTTTAGCGAAAAATTGCTGGACTTTAGTGCTCAGAACTCGTCCAGTGGCAAAGTTCTCATCGCCAAGCGTCGCCAAGTCAAGTCATGGTCTGATGGCTTTCGCAAAAGTGGCGAGGAACGCATTGATACATTCATCAACAAAGAAATGAACTCGCTACGCGCTAAAATTCCGGGATTCGCGGAAGACAACTATGAGGCACAAGATGCTGGCAAGCGCTGGAATCGCTTAGTCAAGAATCAAGGCATAGAGCGAAAGGCAGAAAAACTTGTCGATCAAATCCAGAATGAATGTAAATACGAACTGTCAGAGATCGGACGGCAACTTAAATCCGAACTGAATTTCGTCGATAAATTTGCTGGAGACCGCAGGATTAGCATGGACTCTATATTCGATGCAAAACGCGCTTGGAATTGGGGGATCGGACTTCTTTCTGGCGGGCTTGGTATTGCTGCTGCCATCCTTGCCAGCGGTCCTCTTGGCTGGATTGCGGCAGGAGTTGGATTGCTAGGGAGGTTCTTTTCTTGGCTTTTTGAGGACAGAGAGGAGAAGGCGAGAAAACAACGCAAGAAGCTCGAAAGCAAGCTCAAAAGTAATGTCAGCAAGATAGAACGTAACCTCCAAAAGGAACTTGGTGATTGGTTCGACCAAGACCTTCTCAAAAAGCAAGTCAATGTCCTTCTCCGAGACTTTCAGCCGATCATATCGAGCACTTTAGAACTGGCAGATAGGCAGAGGGACTTGGCTTGGAGAATCAACAAGCAGCAGAAAGAATTGCACCGCACTTTGCTCAACGAAGCGCTTGAGCAGCTTGGACACAGAGATAGTGGGAACCTCATATTGGATGTAGCGCGAACCCCTGGACTGGCGATCATGCTGCTGATTGAGCCTAAGACTACATTCCCAGAGGATGTGCGTAGGGATCTGAAGAAGATGCTTGGAGAAAATATCTGGTTTGTAGTCAATACTCGCTACAAGAAATCAATTCTGTCCCAAGCCATTGGACGCGACTGTGATCCGAGCAAAGTCAGTATTGAATCAAAAATTCAAGTCGCACATGTGCCTGTAGGACAACTCGATGCGGTTGGTATCTCGCGAATACAACTCGCGCAGCAGTTGACCGAACTGCATGTCATGAAATCACAAGGAAGAAGTAACCAATGAAAACTTTAGAACTTCAGCAATGGACCCAAAAAGGGCAGGCACTAATCGAGAAAGCCGAAAAGGTTCTCAAAGATGCACCTTTTGGCAAAGTACGAGAGCTTGCCCAACGGGTTCCGAGAGAAGTTGCACCGCCTGGTAAAGCTGTTCATGTAGTCTTTGCCGGCCAATACAGTGCAGGTAAGTCTTCAATTCTCAAGGTTATGACGGGACGCGAGGACATAAAAGTTGGGGCCGATATTACGACTCAACAGGTGCAACAGCTCGACTGGAACGGCATCAAGGTGATAGACACACCGGGCGTCCATACGGAGATACGCCCCGACCACGACAAAATAACGTACGAGGCGATCAGTAAAGCCGACCTTTTGGTCTTTGTTGTCACCAACGAACTATTTGACGCCCATATCGCGGGGCATTTCAGGAAACTCGCTATTGAGCGGGGAAAAGCCCACGAGATGCTGTTGGTCGTCAACAAGATGCAACGACATGCCGAGGGAAATACACCAGCGGCGCAGGACGTGATTCGGGAAGATGTCCGAAAAGTCCTCGTACCGTTCACCCCGGAACAGCTTCGCCTGTCTTTTGTGGATGCCGAGGCTGCGCTTGAGGCCCGTGCAGAGCAAGACGAAGAATTCCGCAGAATCTTCCACAAGAGAAGTGGTTTTGACGACTTCTTCGATAGTTTCAATGCGTTCGTGGAAGAGAAGAGACTCGCCGCACGTTATACAACATCACTCTATACGCTCGAACAGGTGCTTCAAGAGGCCCTCGCTGCTGAGTCGAGCGATGATGTCGATGTGGATGCCTTGCAAGAATTGCTTAATCAGCAAAGACGTGCATTAGTGAATGGTAAGGCACAGCTTTCGCAGGCAGCGGAAAGTAAGATCCAACAGACAGTATCCAAGATTCGGGAGGAAGGACGAAAGGCTGCCGACCTAATTCGCGAAGGTGCCGACTCAGAGGCTGTCAATCGGCAATTAACGGCTGCCCAAGAGCGCACTGCAACACAGGCGGACGAGCTGTCGGGTCTCATTGAAAAAACGATGGAAGAGGGTATCGGCGATCTCGGTAAGCGGGTGGGGCAAATCGCGGAGAGCGAATTAGCCAAAGAGTTGCTGTCGAGACTTAGAGAAAGAATCCAAGGTCTCGATATTGATCCAGCGACGTCGTCTAACATGAGACAAGTTGGAGATATGACCCGCCGACTTGGGAGGTTCCTCGTAAAAAATTCGTTTACCTCCACAACCGCGACCTTCTCTGATCTGTTCAAACTCAACCAGTATTCGGGCACAGCAACTCACGGCATGGTTAAATCCATTGGTCACTTCTTTGGGAAGTCCTTTAAGCCGTGGGAGGCGGTAAAGTGGACGCGTAACATCGCAAATGCGGCTCGGGGTTTGGCCGTAGTAGGCACTGTTGTGAGCATTGTGGCTCAGATCAAAGAAGACGCCGATGCTGCCAAGCTAGAACAGGACTTGCGCGAAGGCCGGGCGGAGGTGCGGGCGGGATTTGATGAAGCCGCCCACGCAGTTGAACTCCATTACGATAAAGCGACTGACACTTATGTGGATCAAACCATCGGCAAGCGCATTGCGAAGATAGATGAGGAACTTGAAGAACTCAGAAACATGCAGGAATCCCGCAGCGGTCTCTTCCAAGAACTCAATGGTTTGTTAGAAGATACTAGGGGACTTATTGCGGAAATGCACTCGTCGTAAGCGAGTTAATACGGGAGTACGCTCTCCACAAGAAGGCTCAGGTCCCACTTGCAGGACCTGAGCCTTCTTATGGACCTTTGCTTATGGGCCCCGCCCTTGCCCGGCGGGCCTTTTTATTTTACCGCCTCCAGACGCTCGTCCGCAGCCCTTCGATGCCTTCGGACAAGGCGCGGCGATAGAGCCACAAGTCGCCGCCATACGCTATGCAGCGGAAGCCTCGGCGCAGCATCTCCGTTCCTTCCTCGATGGTATTGACCAAGTAGCCAGCGGCTTTGCCTTGGCGCTCGCAGGCCGCGACGACGCGGTCGAGGGCGGCGGTGAATTCGGGGTGGTCAAACTGCCCGGGAAGCCCCAAGAAGTTGCTCAAGTCAAACCCCCCTATCCACAGCACATCAATCCCTTCTACGGCGGCAATGCGATCGACGTTTTCGAGCCCAGGGCGGTTTTCGATCTGAGCGATTAGCAGGCCCTCGGCGTTGGCGTGTTCGATCTTGCCGACGATGGCGCCTTGGGCGAAGTGGTCGTGGGCGATTTGAAAAGCTGCGCCGCGCTGGCCAATGGGCGGGTACTTACCCGACTGCACGATGACCTCGGTCTGCTGCGCGTCGCTAATCATCGGCACCATGACGCCGCGGGCCCCGACGTCGAGGACGCGGGCGATGAAGTGGTATTGGGTCGCCGGCACCCGCACCAAAGGCTCAATGTGATCGGCATTGGTAGTGGCAATCAGGTCGCGCACCGTCTCGACGCTCCAGCCGGTGTGCTCCATGTCGTACATAATGAATTCGGCACCAGCTTCGGCAGAGAGACGGGCAATGCCCGGGGTACAAAACTCAAAGGTCATAGTGCCAATGACCGTGCCGCCCTCTTTGAGGGTGCGTTTGACTTTGTTGGGTTTCATCCGATAGCTCGATAGCGATTCAGTTTTTCTTTAAGACGGGAGTGCTCGGCAGCTTGGGGGTTGACGAGGTGCTGGGGCAGGCGACCGGAGGCCACCGCTAGGATGCTGCGGCAGGCACTGCGGCCGATGAGGCGGAAGCACTCGTCGGTCCAGCAAAGCCCGTGCGGGGCGACGATGGTCTGGTCGGTGAGTGCCAGCACCGGCTCGTCCTGGGGTACAGGCTCTGTTTCAAAGACGTCGAGGCCGGCACCGGCGATCTGCCCCCGTTGGAGGGCGCGGGTGAGTGCTTGCTGATCGACGATGGGGCCACGGGCCGCGTTGATGAGGTAGGCGTTTTCCTTCATCAGTGCGAGCTCGCGCTCGCCGATGAGGTGATGGGTCTCTTCGGTGAGCGCACAGCAGATGCAGACGTAGTCTGCGCGTTGCAGCAACTGGTCGAGCGCGACCAGTTCCGCCCCAGCAGCGTGCGCCTGTGCAGCATCGACAAAAGGGTCGGCGGCAATGCAGCGGATGCCAAAGGGCTTGGCTAAGGTGCAGATCTCGCGGCCGATATTCCCTAGGCCGACCAGTCCCAGCGTGCGACCCGTGACGCCCATGCCCATGTAGTCGAGGCGCTCGTTCCAACGCCCTTCGCGCACCAAGCGGTCCTTGGCCAGCATCTTGTGGCTAAGGGCCAAGAGGTACGTCAGCGCCATGACCGCCACTGGCCGGCGCACGCCGTCGGGGGTGATCGTCAAGAGCACGCCCCGCTCATTGCAAGCCGCGACGTCGACGCTGTCGTAGCCGACGCCGAAGCGGGCGACGATCGCCAGCTTATCTGCTCCTTGCAAGGTCTCGGCGCTAATTATGGAAGCGAGAACCAGCAGGCCATCGTAGCCGCGGATCTGGTCGGGGCGCAGTTCGGTGGTATTTTCCGCTAAAAACTCCCACTCGACCGTTGGGGATTCGTCGAGCAGGTCGAGACCAATATCGCCGAAGCCGAGGGTGCCGTCGGCCTTGAGAAAGTCCCGGGTGACGCCTATGCGAAAGGTTGTAGCCATGGCGACAAACAAGATACGGCCTGATGGGCAGCTATCAAGGGGAGAGTCGGCTGTATAGGGCAGGAATCACATTGTCTGCCATTCGATACAGAAAAGGGCGACACAACAACGACCCCGCCAGAGAAAAAAGGTGGTCCGCATTTTGCTTATCCATTCCTATCGCTTACTTTTAACCCCACTTGAGGAGCCATAGTGTGATGACCCCTGAAATATCTGAGATAACCACCCGCGACGTGTTGCAGCAGATCAACCGCCGCTTGGAGCTGATTGAAAGCGACGTGCGAGTCGTCAGTGAGAAGTTAGATGTGTCGGCTCAGACCCTGCGCGATGAGAATGCCGCGTCGTATCGGAGCCTGAATGAGAAATGGGATGCGTCGGTTCAGACCCTGCACGAGAAAATCGACACCTCGGCTCAGGGGCTGGATGAGAAGCGAGAAGCATCGGCTCAGACCCTGCACGAGAAAATCGACACCTCGGTTCAGACGCTGCGCGATGAGAATGCCGCGTCGTATCGGAGCCTGAATGAGAAGTGGGATGCGTCGGTTCAGACGCTACGCGATGAGAGCGCCGCATCGGTTCAGACCCTGCACGAGAAAATCGACACCTCGGCTCAGGGGCTGGATGAGAAGCGAGAAGCATCGGCTCAGACGCTAAATGATAAGATCGACACGTCGGTTCAAAAGCTCCACGAGAAGATCGACACCTATTTCCGCTGGACCATCGGCATCGTACTCGCTAGCTGGTTGTCCACCATGGGCGCGATCCTGTTCAAGGGATCCTTGTAGCCGACCCTTTCTCCCAACTCCTGCGATCACCTGCACATACCGCCTCGCTAGTCGTGCCGCAGCTCCTCGCGCTCCATCCACAAGCGCAAGATGCGCGGCGATTGCCGCAGATAGTAGAGATAGGGCCGGTCCTGCCAATGCTTTTTGGCGGTGCGCTTGTTGTCGTGCGGGTGCATGTTGTACTTCCCCCGATAATCGACGACGGTCTTTTTGTGGTTGTCGAGGGCAATGGTCAGAACGCGCTGCGGCAGCTTGGCCGGGTAGGTTAGCTGCATCGACCACACCGATCGCTCGCCCTCCGAGCAACGCCGGGCATACGAGGCGGCGCAGTGGTGCATGACGCGCCCTTCGGCTAGCAGGTCGAGCGCGGTGCGCAACTCGCGTATCGACCATCGGACGCGCTCGCCCGAGAATGCGTCTTCTTCCTCCCACTCGAATCCGCGAAAGCCAGACGTCTCCCACGCCTCTTCCTCGCCGAGGGCGTAGTCGTCGGCGTTGAGGTCGCCGTGCCACTCGTCGACCAAGCGCAGCAGCTTGGTGATGCTGCGGCCTTTCATCGAGAAGTTGGGCTGAGCCGGCGGCCCCTCAATGAGCTGGCCGTTGGGGCCGGGCAACTGCTGGGGCACGAACTTCTGGTAGTGGATATAATCGACAATTGGGCCGATGTAGGTGGGTTCCAGCATGGGTTGGTTGGCAAAAAAGAGCATCACCGTCTCCCAGAACGGCTCGTCTCGCTGGTAGTCCTTCAGCCGCGTGGATAAAACGGCCCAATGCGTGCGTCCGCGTCCACCCATGCCGGCGAATTGCGCCCAGCGCAGGGCGCGCGCAATCGGCCAGTGCCGATTGGCGGTGGGAAAAACGTGCGCCATGCGCTTGGTCAGCCGCAGCGGCAGATCGGCCTTGCGGATGTTCTGGCCGATGCCGATGTGCTTGAACCACTCCTGCTCGCGGTGCGCGGTCGAAAGGTCTCCTTGGAGGAAAGCGGTGTCCATAAAGGGCGGCACCTCGTAGCGGGCCAGCAGATGCCGAGTGAGGCTGCGAAACTGCGCCCGAGGGTTGAGGAGGTCGGTGCGCCACTCCTCGACGGGCCGCAGCCAGTCGCCGTAGTGGCGGGCGAGTTGACCGAGCGCGTCCTCGTAGTTGTTGCCCTCTTCGCGCGTCCGATTGAGGAATCCCGTTTTGAGGCCGAGGAGGTCGGCGCGTCGCTCTACGTGCTTGAGCAGGCGGTAGAGAGCTTGACGGCACTTGGAGTCTTCGGCCGCGGCAAAGAGCGCGACGAGTTTCCGGCTGAGCGGATACGTCTCATCCGGGGGGATTTCGCTGCGGAAGGCCCGGTCAATGAGGCGGGCGCGTCCCGGGGTGTGGCCGCGGCCAGGGTGCGGCGCGACCGGCCGCAAGGTGTCGGCGGCGAGCTGGCGCTCCATTGCGAGCTGGCTCTCGGTTTTGTCGCGCTGGATCGCTAGGCCGTTTTTGCGGCACCAAATGATATAGCTCGAAAGGGACGGGAAGCCGAGCGTTGCGGCGTAGTGCCGGAGGGCGTCGTCAAACGCTGGGCGGGCCGATGCAGTCGTCATGGGCACTTTCCTGAGAAGGGCTAAGAAGTAAAAGGCGCGGAAAGAGCGTAATCATGTCAACGAGAAAATTTAAGAGCGGCCTCGTCCGTTTTGATTTTGCGGCAAGGCACTACGCGCCAATGCGCTCCAAAGCCACGGCCGCGTTGGCACGGGCGTAGCGGTCCTCGTCGTCGATGTTTTTGCGCAGTGCGGGCACAGCCTCGGCAGCGGCCGGACCGATCTTGGCCAGCGAGAGTGCGGCGTTGTGGCGGATCCAGCTCTCGCAATCTCGCAGACGACGGCTCAGTGCGGGCACGGCTTCGGCAGCGGCCGGACCGATATTGCCCAGTGCTTCAACCGCGTTGCGCCGCACCCACTCGGCCTCGTCGTCGAGGGCGCAGGTGAGATGAGGCACAGTGTCGCTGGCCGCGGTACCCAAGTCGCCGAGCACATCGGCGGCCGCGGCGCGGACCCACCAGTCGTTTTCGTCGAGCAGTTCCACCATGTGGGGCACAGCCGGGCGGCCGATAGCGGAAAGGGCGAAGACCGCGTCGAGCTGGCTGGGGTTGGTGTGTTCGTTGGCTAGGTTGGCTTCGAGACGCGCAGCGGCCTCGCTGCACAGCGCGTTCAAGAGGACGGGCATTGCTTCCTCGCCGCGAGCGGCCAAAGCATATACGGCGCGCAGCCGCTCGGCTTCGGCTTCGGCGTCTAGGGCCTGACGCAACGACTCGAGCGAAACCGCCGTTGGGGCTGCGGTGGCATCGGTGCCGCGCATCCAGTCGTAGACGCGGCCGCACAGGTCGGCGGGCGGGTCGGTGCCTTCAGATCGCCAGGTGCCGTCGCGCTGGTCCCACGAGGGGCCCCGCGGCTCGCCCATGCGGGTGAAGAGAAACTTGACCATGAAGCGGTCGCGGTCGCTGGCGTTGGGCATGGCCCGGTGCCAGAGGTCGTAGTGGACGATGGTCGCCGTTCCGGCCCGGCCGCAGAGGGGCTGTTCTTCCCGCTCGTAGGCTTGTTTAGACGAATTGTAGTACTGGGTGGCCGGCAAAATCGCGGTCGGTCCCATGTCCAAACTGACGTCCTGCGGATAGTAGAAGGCCATGGTCCAGCGAGTGCGGTGGTGGCGGACGTTCTGGTCGTTTTCATAGCTGTCTTGGTGCATACCTTGGCCTTTGGACCCGCTGGGATTGTGGTGGCAGTGGCGGTGTGGGTGGATGAGGTAGGAGGGGCCGAGGAGGCTCTGGAGAGCACCGTCAACAGCGGGATCGCGGAGGATTTGGTATAGGTCCGGGATCTTGGGGAGGATGTCGTTGCCGGGATTGCCTTCGGTGGCGAAGAGGGTTTCGATTTGACGGTGGATACTTTGGTGGAGCGCAGGCGGGGGAGCGGTTTGCACGGTGATATAGCCATTGGTCAGGTAGGCTTGGACTTGGGCGTCGGTTAGGAGGATAGGTGCGGGCATGAGGCTGGCCTTTTTGCTGTAGAGAAGGATAAATGCGCTGGGAAAAAATAACGATAATTGGCCATGCAGATTGCAAGCGACGCTGGCACAAACAGCTTTCGTGCTTGACGCCGGTTAAGTAGATTCGAGGCGACAGAACTCGCTCTATAAAGGAACAAAAAATGGTAGACTACCTATACATCGGGCATGGTGTTTATAGCGTGGCGGAAGCGGCCCGGCTGACGGGTGTTCCCGCCAGCACCATTCGGCGTTGGACGCGAGGTTATAGCTACACCCGGAATGGATTTCGCTATGAGCTGCCGCCCGTGTTTGCTTCAACAGAGGGGGGGGAAAGCCCTATCTTGCGCTTTGTCGATCTTATCGAAGTCCGAGCCTTACGGGGTTTTCGCGAGAAGGGGGTACCGTGGCCGACCTTGCGCATTGCCGCGTACAAAGCAGCCCAAATCACGGGCCATTCGCATCCCTTTTCGCAGCGCAGCTTTCGCACAGATGGCCGCCGCATTCTCCAGCAAGTGGAAGAGGAAGCACTGCACGACATCGTCACCAATGAGCAGTACTTTGAGCACTTTGTCAGGACTTTTTTGCCCGATAACGAGCTAGATTTTTCGGAAACAGGTGCCCCGGTGCGTTGGCATCCTATGGGCCGGGATAGCACGGTCATCATCGAGCCTGCTCGTAGTTTCGGAGCACCGATATGCAGTCCCAGCGGTGTCCGCACCCGTCTACTGAACCGCACCTATCTGGCCGAGCAAGACATGCACCGGGTCGCTTGGTGGTACGATACCACTACTAAGGAAGTGTGCGATGCTATCGCATACGAGGCACAATTAGCGGCGTGAGATTTTTTCTCGACAACAACATCTCTCATCGTCTAGCTGCGGCGTTGCTTGCCCTAGATGACCGTGTAGAACGAGAGGAATGGGCGATAGAACATCTTAGAGACCGCTTTGCGCCGCAGACGGAGGATGTCACTTGGCTTGAAGCACTAGGCCGTGAGGGGGAGTGGATCGTGATCTCGGGCGATATTCGGATTTCTCGCAATCGGGCCGAAAGGGCTGCTTGGCGCGAGTCGGGCTTGACGGCCTTTTTTAATGAGATAGGCAGTGCTGCAAACTTCGGTGCGGTGGCCGTCGATGGTGAGGATTTCTTTGGCCCGCCAGCACATGTATTGCTCGGGAGTGATCTAGCTCATCGATTGTTCCCTCGGTTTTTGAGAATAGGTCGGGTGAGATCGGAGAGGCGCAATCGCTGCTTACCTTGATCGTCAAAATTGTCTGGGGCTAACCACGTCAGGAAGGCTTGCTCCAAGTCCGGCCATTCCGAATCAATGGCTGCGTACCACGCAGTGTCCCGATTGCGTCCGTTATAGACCGTTGCTTGGCGAAAAATCCCCTCAAACGACAATCCCAGCCGTTGGGCGGCCATCCGCGATGCTTGGTTCAGGCTGTCGCACTTCCACGAATAGCGTCGATAGCCCAATGCGAATGCCTTCTTCATCATGAGGTACATGGCTTCGGTGGCCAATGGCGTGCGCTGTAGCTGCGGGGAATAGTGGATGTGCCCCACCTCAATAGCACCGCTTGCCGGTGCGATGTTGAGATAGCTCGCGACACCGCACACTGCCCCAACACGCTCGTCCACGATGGCAAAGAACAATGGATCGTCCCCTAGGCACATTTCGGTCATCCAGTCCCGGTAGCTGTCTTTGTCGGAGAATGGACCGTATGCCAAGTAGGTCCAACTCTGGCCCTCTGTATCAAAGGCGTTGGCCTGATACAGGTCGTCGAGATGGCTATCGACGTGCAGTGGTTCCAACCGACAGAAGCGACCTGCTATGCATTCTCTCGGCGGATTGGGTGGTGGCGTCCAATCCGGCAGTGCGAAGCTGATCGGCTGCCCAAGGCTATTGGTGCGTTCGCTCATATCAGTAGAGAAAGGGTCAAGTGGCGTTGGCCGCAGCGCAAACAAGCTGTATTGCAGAAAGCAGCTACGCTGGCTAAGTAAGCTCAAGCGTTTCGGCCCGCCATCTTCCTAAAGAGAAATCCCAACCCAACGACTGGCAAGTATCCCTCCACATCGCTCTCATGCCGTCGCTGTTGACAACCGGCACGTAACCAGCCTTCAAGTACGTCTTGATAGCTGCCAAGCGATAATATTCGGTATGCAGTTGTATTTTTGAGTATCCCGCCGCCAAGAACCTGTTTGTTGCGAATGCCGTGATCTGGAGACCAAGCCCTTTCCCTCTGTGATCCGGATCGCATGCAAGCCAGCCGACATCGCCGGTGAATGGGGCATCACCCAAATAATTGTGTAGGCACATCACCGTTGCGACCGGGAGTTGGCTGCAAGTGCAATAGATAAAGAACCATCCCTCCGGAATGATCCGGTTCAGAGTGTACGCGAACTTGCCTTCGTCCCATGAATCGAACTCGCCGAACTTCATCAGCTCAAAGAATCGGAACTCATCCCTAGGCCGATACGTGCGGATGGAATACCCGTCTGCTAGCGTCTCGGGCAAGTGATCGCGGAGACGAGAACGCGGCCACCGCATAGTTAGCTGAGGCTTCTCCGGGAATGTGCGTCCCTCAAAGGTAGCCATCTGGATTATCTCTTTTTCCTGTAACTGCTTGTACCCGAACAATTGGTTCGGGTAGGTCAAGAGATAGTCTTGAGGTAGCTCAGACTACCGCATCGACAGACCCCGCCCGAGGTGCCAGTCCGTTCCAGCCATCGGCCACGGCGCTCGTCTGCTTGAAGAGCTGCAAAAGCGGTTCCCACATGGCCTCGCGTACGCGGCTGGCCGCTTCCACATCGCCGGCCATTAGGGCCTGCTTGAGCGCCCGGCCCCGCTCCTCTTGAATTTGTGCGCTCTCTTGTGCTTGAGCCGCTAGGGTGCGCACTGCATCAATGTGGCCGTCGATCAACTCGGCCACCGGCGTGGTCGAATCCGTCTCGGTATCGTAGTCGCTCGACGGCCTGAAGTGAGGCCGCTGACGCTCGCCCTTTTCGTCGTAGAACGTATGCGTCGGCTGGATGTGCGGCGTCACCGACAAGTACATATAGACTGGCTCGTCGCCGATGACTCGCACCGAGTGCGGCTCATCGGTTAGGGCGTAGCACATTTGCCCCGGTCCAACTTCTTTCACCTCGCCGTTGATTTTGAACTCCACCCGACCCGACAAAATGATAAAGATCTCGTCGCCCAGATCGTGCGTGTGCCAAGCGTCGAGCGAGCCCGAGCCCGGCTCTAGGCGGCAGAAGCGAGCGCGGATCTGCGGCCTCACCAGAATATTGCGAATATCCCGACGACAGTCGTACACCTCAAATTCCATGTTCTCCTCCTTGAAAGGCAAGGACCGATTCACTACCCTGTGCTGGCATTGAGCTTCGACATCGCAATCAAGTCGAGGACGTGATCGTGGGGCAGAAGCGGAAAAGTGAAGTCGGCACAGGCCAATTTGAGTCTCATAATGCTTCCTCCTGCGCAAGATGTGTGGTGGAGAAAAGGTGAGTTCTAAGAAACCGTCGGGCTGCTTCGGCGTCCGGCGTTTTTCGCGGGCGAGACGCCCTCAATCCCAGCGGCTCGGAGTCAAGGCCGAGAGCGAAACCTTCGTTTTCAGATGGCTTCTAAAGCTCTCTTACCTCAATCAGTGAGTTGATTGCAATGGGGCCAGAGACAATCTGTTCCCTCCCCGAGGGCCAGCGCACGGCGATCTGATCGACCACTTCGGCATTGCCCAGCCCAAAGTAGAGTGGATAGAGACTTTGGGAAAGGTAGCCCGACTGTCCATCGTAGACTTTGGTATAAGTCTGGGTGCCAACTCGAACCTTCACCGTGGCACCCAGCCCGCTGCGGTTCGACGCTGTGCCGATTAGCTCAACCTTGAGAAAAGACAGGTTCTGCTTTTTAGCACTCAGATTGCTGATCAGCACAGTAGGCGCGGAATTAAAATCGTTGGTGACGATATCCAAGTCGCCGTCGTTGTCCAAGTCGAAGATCGCCGAAGAACGGCTTCCCAATGCGCCCCAAACCACAACAGCGCCGCTTCGGTCCTGACAGTGCTGGTGGTTGCGGTCTTTCCAAGCACAATCCAATTCGAACCAAGGCTGGGCCGTGCGTCCGCCGCGCCTGGGCTCTACACCCAAGATGAATTCGCTGTCCAAGAATTTTTCGCTCCGGTTGTTCAACAGAACAGAGTTGACCCCATAGCGGAAAGGGTAATTCATGCTGGAGGTTATAAAAACGTCCTCGTACCCATCGGCGTTGAGATCGCCGACGCTGAATCCCCAAGGCCAGTAATTCTCAGCACCGATTTGGTCCGAAATTTCTTCAAAGTGCCCGTCGCCTCTGTTCAGGTAGAACGCATTGCCAAAGATGCTGTTGCCGCCGCTGCGCAGGAACTCTTCAGACCATTGCATGCGGGACTTGAGTTTTTCGCGCTCGACTCCGATGTTTTCGCTCATGTCGGAATGCATGTCAGTGATATAGAGATCCATTTTGCCGTCGTTATTGTAATCGAAAACTTTGACTCCCATCGACCCCCAAGGGGTTTTGGGAAAAACCTCGCGGCTCTTGTCGACAAAATGTTTGCCCTCAACGTTTTCATAGTACTGGTCGTGTCCCTGCATATTCAAAACGTATAGATCGGGCCAGCCGTCCTCGTTGACGTCGATGGGGCTGGCGGCACCCGACCAACTCCCGTCCTTCAAACCCACCTTTTCGCTGACGTCGGCAAAGCGATTATCACCCTCGTTTTTGAAGAGGATGCTCGTTTCGGTGCGTTCGGGCTTGAGGTGCCCGCTGAAGCCGTCGTCGAATCCCGCATAGTACCTGTACGGGCTATTTTTTTCGCTGCCGCTAGAACGGCTCGCCTTTTTAAGCTCGTCGGTAGTGTACTGGCCCACAACAGTGAGGAACATATCCAACAACCCATCGCCGTTATAGTCAAAGAAAACTGCGGCAGAGGGATGTCCTTTATAGTCGAGGCCGGAGTCTTTGGAAATGTTTTTGAATGTGCCGGTCCCGTCGTTTTCAAAGAGGACATTGCCTTGGCGCAGGACGGTCACGTAGAGGTCTGGGTCGCCGTCGTTGTCGATATCGGCGAAAGAGGCCGATACCCCAATCGCTGCGGCCGCCACGCCCGCCCTCTGGGTGATGTTCTCAAATTTGCCACCTCCCAGATTCCTCCACAGTTCGTTGTCGCCAACTTGGGTGACAAAATAGATATCGTAGAGGCCATCCCCGTCCACATCGGCAATGGCTATCCCATTGCCGTGGTCGTAGTGATTCGGCCGGTAGTCCTTGCCCGAATCGGGAGTGATTCTGTTGCGGAAGCGGATAGCACTGTCTTCGAGCTGGTCAGAAAAGGTAAAGTCGCAAAATACATCGAACTCGGTCGCGAGTTGAGCTTGTCTGCGACTTTCCAGCCATGGAGGATCGATGATCTCTTGGGGAAAAGGCAACTGGAGTGGATCGGTTTGCCCGGTGGAAGTCGAAGGCTGGTCATCGCTATTGCAGGATGCGATAAGCAGCGAGCCGATGGTCGCGAGGATGGCTTGTGCCGTTGTTTGCCGTGTCACAATCTGTGCCCCCTATCTAACTTTTTAATCCCATTTGAGATACACGACCAACCCGACCAAAAGAATGCGCAGTCATTTTGAAGTCAAATAGACCGCCGGGCTCGCACTGCCCGGAGGTATCATCACTCAGTCGCACTGCTCCCTTTGTGGAGAGCCTGCCGCAAGTTCTGTCGCAAGAGCACCAGCGGGCGCACTTCCCCGTAGCGGCCGACGTACTCGTCCACCACCTGCAGGCCGCCACTGTAATCGCCTTGAACCCCCATGAGGGAAGCCAGTCGGTAGTAAGCCTCCCACCTGCCGGGCTCGACCTCGATGATCTGGCGGTAGAACTCGGCGGACCATGCGGAGTCCCTGTACTTCTTTGTCAACTCATCCATCAAATCAATAAGATCGTCGTAGGTTGCGTCCCTACTAGTGCCGTAGGTATCTAACAGTTTTTGCACCGCACGCTCGGCGTATTCGACGGCCAACGGGTGCTGGCCCATCTGCTGTAGGTACGTGGAGGCGCTGTAATACGCATGCCAGACGAAAGGGATGCGCTGGCTGGCCCACGCTAGAAGCTGGGCCAGTGCCTCATCCATGCCCTTTTGCCGATAGAAGTCAGCTAGCTGCATGACAGCGGCCTGGTAATTGAACAACAAGGGAGTGCTTCCGGGATCGCCGGTCATCTCCCGCCCAAGGAGGTTGCGCCATTGAAAGACGCGATACAAATTGCGTTCCATCTCCTGCTGGTCGAGTCCCGGCTCGCGCTCCCGGACTAGTCGGTACGCTAGGCCACTTAAAGACAGGTAGGGCGTTAGTCCGACTTGGTTTTCGACCGGCACTGCAACCGAAAAAAAAATGGGTCTTTTCCAGTCGTTCCATTCGACAATTTTCAGCACCGCGATATCCTGAACGCGAAGCATGCGTTGCTCAAAGGGCACCACTTCAATTTTTAGGCCCGCCAGTTCAATAGTTGTAGGTCTAGGCCAGTGGCGCAGATCCAGATCAACCCGCTGGGTATCGGTCAGCACCGAATCGATATAAGTATCAGTGTAGCGAATGTCGATGGCGGGGAGACGCTGGCGCAACTGTTTGATGTACCAGCCGGTATTCAAAAGTCCCAGATGGACGACGCCCACATCCGGGCGAATGCCCTCCACTTCCTGCAGAAACCACAGCGGAAAGGTATCGTTATCCCCGTTAGTAAACAGGATGCTGTTGGGGGCACACGACTGCAGCAGATTGTACCCGTAATCGCGCCCCAGATAGTCTCCCGTCCGGTCTACTTGATTGTATAGCTTGACGCCCATCCCCACCGGTAGGAGAACGCCGGCCCCCGCTAGGGCCATCAGCCAGCCGTTGGAAAGGCACAAGCGCCGCCCCAAGGTTTCGACCAAGCCACTCCAACCCAAGCCCATCCACAAGGCAAAAGCATAGAACATACCAACAAAGACGTAGTGGCGTTCGCGCGGTTGTGGATCGGACATGTTCAGGTAGGCAGACAGTCCAAAGCCCATGGTCGTGAAGAGCACTAAGACGACCAGAAAGCGCTGCCAGTCCCTGCGGGCCTGCCACAGCAGACCGCCCAGACCCAGCAGGTAGGGCAGAACCGAGACGGCTACTGACTGCCGGGAAGGATCGGTGGCCCGGCGGAATTCCACTGCGCTTTCCCCTAGAGGGAATTGAAACTGTGCGAAAAAGTACTTCATCTGGAGGTGCCAAAACTGGTAGAGGCGCGAAGCCTTGGCCTCCAGCATGCCTACTAGCAGACTCTCCGTGCCGTATTGCTCGCGTCCAAGAAATTTGACAAGGGCAGCCCAAGTTTCTGGGTCGTTCTCATCGATGACCGGATTCAGTCCCGAGCGAATGTAGAGGGTCGCATAGGTGGAATAACCTAGGCCGAAGAGCACCAGCGCGGCTATCAGCAGCCCGCACGAATGCCTGTCGCGGCAGTAGAGATAATAGAGGCCGGCAGTCAACGCCAAAATCAGCGCCATCCCGCCCGCCTTGCTCGGCCCCCATACCGCCATCGCGATCAGACCGCTTCCACCGAGGACCAGTAGCACCCCAATCAGTCGCCGCAGGCTCGAGTCGGCGCACCCAATCAGGATCAGGATCGCCGGAATAGTCAGTAGGCAGAGAAGATGGACCCCACCACTTAGACCGAACATATATGCGATGAACAAAAGCCACCTGTAACTGTGCTTATCGAGCGGCCCGACCGACCAGCGCAGCACCAACCAGACGCTCAGACAAACAAAAAAAATGGAACAGGCATAAACTTCGGCCTCAGTAGCGTTGAACCAGAATGTGTACGAACAAGCCAAAGACAGGGCGGCAACCACGCCCCCGGCTAAGGCCACCAGCCGCTGCCGCGGGTCCCGGCCGGTCTTGAGAGCGCCTTGGGCGAGGATAGCAGTGGTGGAGAAGACGCACCAGATGGCAGCGGCCGATACTAGGGGCGATATGAGCACCACGCGCTGCTCCGCCGAGCCGATGGGCAAAAGCGCGAAAAGCCGGCCCCACAGAATATAGAGAGGGGCTCCAGGAGGATGGGGTATGCCCAGAGTGTAGGCGCAGGCGATGAATTCGCTGCTGTCCCACAGAGAGATAGTGGGAGCCATGGTCTTCAGGTAGAGGCCCAAGGCAATAATGAAGACCCCCGCCCCGACTATATTTTGGTATCGCATGTCGGAGTTGAAGCTAACGGCGCGTGTGCTAGCCGATGCCAAAATTAACCGCAAAAGATAATGTTCCAAGTCATCCCTGTGAAATGATCGACGATGAGGTAGAAGCCCAAAATCAGGCCCATAAAGAAGGGACGGGTTTAGTTGACAGACCGCTCAGATTATCAGAACATGTAGGCTCAACATGGACGGGAGGGAGACATAGGGGGCGTTGACATGCGAAAAACAATGAAGCCCCAATCGACAAGGCCGGCTGTGGTGGCGATCGCGGCGATCTGGATTGCGGCCATGGCGGAGACCGGCTGGGGAGAGGTGAGGCAGTGGAAGGTGGGAGAAGGCGGCGAATCCTGGGCTTCGCAGGAGCTGGCTTCGACAGCTCTCGACTTTTCCCAAGCGGGAACAATCAAGAGTTTGGGATTCGATCCCCACAACAACATCACCCAGCAGTTGAGCTGGGTCAGCGCCCGCCCGATAGGGTTTCTCGAAGAGCGTGCCCAAGCCCACGTCTGGGACAATACCACCTTGAGAGAGTCGCAACTAGTGATCGTAGATGGACGAGATACTACATCCACCGGGGATCGCTTCAAAGAATTTGGAGTTCAACAGAGCGGGAGGAGATTTGAGTTCGACCTAGGGACCCGGATTCCGATCAACAGAATCCTCTTTTTTCCACGTCCGTTTGGCGTCGACGATCAAGGACGACCTTATCGTGAGGATTTCATTCGCAGCTACAGTCTCTTCTCCAGCGACGGGCTGAGCTTTACCGAGGACAATAGACCGGATTACAGCCTCCTGCGGCAGGTGGAATTCACTCGTGAGGACACGGCCGAGGTCCTGTTCCCGCTACAGTTTATTCGCTTTATCCGCCTGCATATAAATTCTCCGAATCCATTTGAAGTCGCCGAATTTCAGCTTTTTGGGACTGGCTTCGCTCCCCAAGCCAGTTATGCCTCCAAAATTATTGACTTAGGGGAGGCGGCCAATTTCAGCCGGCTCGAATGGACGGTCGAGGGACTGCGTCAGGAGGGCACCAATCAGGTCGCAGTGGAAGACTCCGACACAGAAATCGCCATCCGGATGCGCACGGGGACGGACGACAATCCCCGAGTTTTTTTTCGGCTGGTAGATCGCTTTACCCGGGAGCGAGAGGTAGTGACAGAGGACGAATACAACAAGTTAGGGCAAAACGAACAGGGCGGGTTTCAGGACGACCAAGTCAACTGGAGCCTCTGGTCATCGCCCTTTACCTCCTCCGGGCAGAGGATCACCCTGCCCAGTCCGCGTCGCTACTTTCAGTTCGAGATAGCCATGAAGAGTCAGGCCATTTTAGACGGCATACAGGTCACTTCTCTGAGCGTGGAGCACTCTATTCCGCCGCTGGCCCAGCAATTAATCGGAGAGGTCTCTGTGCTGGACGAGCCCCGTCCTCCGCGCAGTGTGGCCGTCGTGCCGGTCGGCCAGTTCGTCACCTTTGCCTACGATCTCATCGCCGATGTTGCGGGAACGGACATCGGCTTTGATGGCATCCGGATATTCACCCCCTCGTCGCAGCCAAAATTTGCGGAACTCTTCACAGGAGATCCTCCTGAAAAGGTAGAACCCGCCGAGATTATAGAGGAACTCGGCAGCCTGACCGTGCTCTTCCCCCCTTCCCAGCGGATAAACGGCCGAGACGTCCTGCAGATCATTTTTGCGGCCGAGGTGTTTGTCCAAGGGAGCTTCTTGAACGCCGAGGTCTTCGATACCCAAAGCGAAGAGGTCCCTCAGAGAGTTTTGTCGGGCGATGCCAACCCCGACGTGACGACCAATACGCTGCGGGTGCTGACTACAGCCGAGTCCGCTAGGGAGATCCTATCCTCTTTCGCGGTCACTCCGAGGGTGTTCTCGCCCAATGGGGATGCGATCAACGAAGAGGCTTTGATCGCGCTCACCCTTTCACAACTGGTAGAACCAGTGGAGGTGGAGGTGGCAATTTTCGATCTGGCAGGTCGGAGAGTGCGGACCTTGGCTGGGGAGGAGCAAAGCGGGAATCACCTAAGGCCATGGGATGGACGGGACGATAACGAGGCACTACTTCCCGTCGGTATTTATCTGGTCAAGGTTTCGGTTCACGCCGACCAAGACAGCTTCGTGCGAGCGGAGACTGTGGGAATAGTGTACTGAGGAAAGGACTGTTCCAATGAAAAATCTGGTCAAGTTCTGCGCTTTTTTTGTCCTGCTAGTCCCGTTGATAGAAGAAGAGGCCAGAGGGCAGGTATTCCAAGTGGACCAAGAGTGGAACTTTCCTGCTGGAACCCTCGAGTTTGGGGCAGATGGCTCCATCACCCCGATAAAGTTCGAGTCGTCCATCAACGCCGCGCTCGATGCAGATCAATTTACCTATGAGACAAAAGAGCGGGGAGAAGTGCAGGGAGGGGTGTGGAAAGTCGGATCGAATCCAGACGCTGCCGCCAATATCATCGATGGCGACCCGGCGACCTTCTGGAAGCCCGATCCAAAGGACCCGGTGGAGAACTGGTGGATCGAGATCAACTTGGGACGGGCGGTCCCGACCAGCAAGATCCGCCTGCACTTCCCCGACCAAGAAGGGGCAAAGCCCTTAGGCGTGTTCCGCCTCCTCGGATCGAATGGCGTTAGACAAGCTCAAGGTCAGGATTTCTTTTTTTTCGACTTAATTGGCGGCACCAGCCAGCTAAATGAACAGACTCTGATCGAGTACCCGGTTCAGGCCTTCGGCAGGGTGTCTAATAACCGCTTGTTTGGTCCTGCAGCCCTAGCCGGCACAGATACTTCGACCACCTACGGACCAATCCAATTCGTGCGCATTGTCGTAGATGCCCGAACTGCGGATGCGGCCCTCGCCGAAGTGGAAGTCTTCACCTTTGGACAGAATATCGCCCTCAGCACTTTTGCTCGAGGCGGCACTATAACCGAGCCGACAGGTCGCGCTGGCGCCTTGGTCGATGGGGACCTCAGCACCACTTGGCAGGTGACTAGTGTCGATCCGACTGCCAAGTTCAGTTGGAGTTGGGACCTAGGGGCCCATTTCTGGGTAAACCGGATTCTCGAACTGGCACCGCTGGACGCGGCCCAGGGGCAAGGGGCATACGCCCCCACCACGGGCCACCAGAGAACCCAGTTATTTGTCTCGGACGGGTCCAGACGGAGTCTGGCCGGAGAGGTAGAATTCGATCTGCTCTTCGATTTTCCCGATGCGATTGGTTGGAACGCGCCCCAATGGCTGAACTATCTCGTGTTTCCTCCTAAGTCCATCCGCCACATTCTGCATATTTACGTCGGCAATAGCAGCAGTATTCTCAATGATATCGCCGTCTTCCCGGTCGGATACGTAGCCAAAGTAGAGATGACCTCGGGCTTTGAGGACTTGGGAGATCGGCCCAAGGTGATTCGCTCGCTTAGCTGGGATGCGGACCTGCCGGCAGGTACTAGGGTGCAAGCCCAAACCCGCTCGGGCAATACCTTTGAAGAGCAGACCATTTACTACGATAAAAATGGCAACGAGGTTACCGAGGAACTCTACAACAAATTGCCCAAACCCCGCAGAGGTGAAACCCAAGCGATTCTAGTGGAAGGGGCAGACTGGAGCGGCTGGAGCAATCCCTATCGCTTTTCCGGACAGGAGTTTCTTTCTCCAAGTCCGCGTCGGTACGTGCAATTTGCGGTCACCCTGATTTCGGATCGACCGGACACGGCGGCCACCTTGCGTTCGCTTTCTCTCGATTTCGACGATGCTTTTCTGCTCGGGGCGGTGGGCGAGATCGAGCCCAAAGAGGCCCGGCCGGGCGTTGCCCAAGAATTTGTATACCACCTTCGGCCCCAGTTCGGCCCGGGAGATTCCGGCTTTGACCGCATCCGGGTGGAGACCCCTTCCGAGGCGAATGCCGACAGCTTCTCGGTCCAGATAGATGGCAACCCAGTGGTGCTGGCGGCCGAGGCCGTGCAGTTTTTCCCGGATTCTCTCATAGTGGAGCTTCCCCAGTTAGTGGAGCAGCAGCTAGTAGACATTGAGATGTATGTCAATGTAGTGCAGAACCCGTATCATTTTAGGGCCTTTGTCGGCAACACTCAAAACCCCGAACTCTGGCAACCAGTTGATCCCGATGCTGACGTGCGCTTCTCGACCACGGTATTCTTGCCCGACGTCGTTTCGAGTGACCGGCTTATTGCCAATTTTTCGCTCCAGCCTGTCTTTACCCCCAACGGCGATGGCGTAGGGGACGAGGCAAAGATCCGCTTTAATGTTTTGAAAGTGGACATGCCGGCCCAAGTTCAGATCTACACCTTGGACGGTAGCTTGGTGCGGAAACTGGAAGGACAGCGTCAGACAGACGGGTTATGGCTCTTTACTTGGTCCGGTCAGGACCATAGCCAAGCTCTGGTGCCGCCCGGGATCTATATATGCCGGATCAACCTAGAGGCGCAGACCAGTGATGAGGCCCTGGCCCGGACAATCAGCGTGGTCTATTAGTATGACAAGATGTGTTTCCTGAAGGTTGGTTCAAATACATCTCCACGAAATCACGACATAATGGACTGAAGCCACGGCCGGAAAGTTCCAAGGACTCAATCCATTGATCTCAAGCCCTTTGGGTTTGGCCATTTCGGGCGAGAAGTTCTCAGAAGCCGTCTGAAAACTAGGGTTTCGCTCTCGGCCTTGACGCCAAGCCGCTGGGATCGAGGGCGTCTCGCCCGCGAAAAACGCCGGACGCCGAAGCAGCCCGACAGGGGTTTGTCACGCCTAACGGCGCGGTGAAGCAGACGGCTTCTAAGAAGGATAATGGGAGGTGATGTATGTCGCAGGCAATAGGCCATTTAAGACCGGTATTCCTGCTTCTCTTGAGCAGTATCATATGGGGAGAAATCCCAGCAAACGCTCAGTTATTTACCGGGTACCGCCCCGTCGAAGAGCCAGGGATCTACGGAGCACGGGTCCGCCCGGGCGCTTTGGCTCCCAACCGCCGGAAGTGGTATCTTCCCCAGAATCTCTACTACGAATATAGCTGGCGGGGGTGGGAGTATAGTAACTATGCCCGGCAAAACTATCAGCGCTACGTGAACATTCTGCTCGAAGGAACCCGGCAATACGATCTATTTGGTAATTATATCGCCCGGGGATGGAAGATCTACGACTGGACCGAGAACAGTCCGGAGCGGCTCGGAAGCGAGATATTCAAGAACGCGTTTTACCAGAGCTGGTTCAACAATGTCATCGTGTCGTCTGCCCAGAAAGGCCAATTCCACACTTCCCTGACCATAGGCGATGCGCTCCGCACGACCTTGACACCCCTTACCTTTTCCAAGCCGACCTTTAATGGTATCCAGTGGGACTTCCTCACCGACAAGTACGCTATGACCATCTTGGCGTCTCGACTCAGTGCGCCCGGCTTTTCGGCCCTCACGCAGACATCCGGAGCCAGCCGATCCGAGAACACCTCGAGGCTTTTGGCCGGCAGGGGGGTTGGACAAGTAGGAGACTTTGCGCAATTGGGGCTGACTTGGGTCAACGTCGCCAACACTAGCAGTACCCTGACTCTAGGAGATAACTCCTTAAAAGGCGTACTGACCGAGCCTCAGAACCAGGGCAGCGTGGAAACCGTGGTTGTCCGGATCTCGGACGATTCTCCGGAAACCCCGCAATCGGGGGCACTCCTCTTCTTCGACCAAGTGGTGATCAACGGGAAGCCCCATCCGGAAATCACTCCCTTGATACGAGGCGGGATTCGCAGTGAGGGCAACCTCGAGGCGCGCGGCACAGATGTGATCGAGCTGATCTACGATATCAGGAATGACTTCCGACCAACGGAAGAGGTGCCGACTTTGGGGGATGTCTCCAAGTTAGAGTTCGAGTTGATCATAGCCAACGACTACCGGGTGGAGGTTTCGTCCAACAAACAAACAGATCGCTTGGGAGGCCAAGTTTTTTTGCCAGTTGCCCAGGCCGAAAAAGAGGTTATCGACGGGTCCAATCAGCGCTTCATTAGGTTTGAGTACGGCCTGCCCACAGCCCACGAGGTAATCGGTCTGGATTTGGAGATAAACAACTTAGGAGGCCTGGACCTGCGCGCCGAGTACGCGGTAAACCGGCGCTTTCGGCGCTTCCCCAACCAGAATTTTGGGGTCAACGACCTCGATCCAGAGAAGGAAAGGGCCGAAGCGGCCTATATTACGGCGTCCTACAATAACTATCCTTGGTTTGTCTACACAGAGGCCTTTGACATGGCGCCCGACTACAGCACCACGGCCTTCATCTCCAATTCACTGGGAAGCATTGACTACAGCGACGAGCAGAGGCACCTGTTTGAGTTCGTCGACGACAACGATGACCAAGACCGCTTTCCAGACTGGCAACGCGTCAATCAGATCGGACTGGTCGGAGACATAGGAGGGGCGGGAGCCGACAACGACGTCTTCCCCGGACTCGACGAGAACAACGACTTTGTCTCCGATTTCAACCAGAATGATAATTCTAGACCCGATTATGCCGAGCCTTTCCTGCGCTACGCAGTGGATCCTCCAGAGTTCCTCTTTGGGATGGACATGAACAACAACACACTCATCGACCGCTTCGAGGACGATCGGCAGCCGGACTTTCCCTACGAACGGGACCGCCGCGGCTACAATATCTACGGAGGGCTGATGCTCGCCAAAAGAGCGCAAATTACCATCGGCCGGTTGAGGGAACGGATGCCCAGCAGCGCTAGGGAGAGTCGCGCTACTTACGGACTGCTTGCGGTAGAGGTGAATACGCCTCGGTGGAACATTGGTCTGGTCGAACACGCCAAGCTGGTCAAGGATAATATCGCGGACGACCGACTGATCTGGATAGATCCCACGGGATCGGAGAATTTCAGCGATCCTTTGGACAATCAGGATACCTTTGTCAACACCTTGTACCTTCAGGCCAAGTACACCCGGATTCGCGATCTGGATATTCAGGGCAAGATCAAGTACGAAATTTTCAACCAGCGGGGAAAACAGGCCGCCGTGCTGCGCAATCGCTCGTTCTTCGGCTTGATCAACAAGGCGGGGTACGCCATTCCAGTGGGGGAAGACCTGATATTCTGGCCTAGGTGGAAGAGCACATTTCGGCGTGAGACCCCTTCGGCAAAATCGAGTCTGAAATCCCGCGACCTCGAGGAAACCCTATTTCTGATTACCCGCTACTCGCTGCTTCCGGGAACATGGCTGGAAGGCGGGGTCGAATTTAGCTGGTTTGAAAACCTGAAAAAGCGACCGGAAGAGCCGCCCCCGGGCTTTGTCGACGACTTCCGCAGCCAAGTTTATTCGCTCCTCATTTCCAACACTTCTGCCTACCTCGGCTACCAAATAACCGCGAACATAGGTCTGCAACTGCGGCGTACCAAGTTCAAAGAAGAGGATACCAGAGATGAATCCATCGGTTTTGTGCGCATATTTGCCAGCACAGGTACAGATTGATACATACACGCGCAATTTTTTCAGGAAGATGTGTTATGAGAGGTGCTTTTTTTGCGCTGGTTGCCCTAGGGCTGCTAGTTAGCCCTCGCGAGTCGGCCACCCAGCTAATTGAGCTGCGCCTTGGCGGTGAAGACGGCCAGGCTTGGGCCGACCAGACCGCCTTGAACGTGATGGTAGATTTGACCTCTAGCCGAGGAGCGATCCAGCCCCTTTTTCTTGATCCCAACGTGAACGTAGTCACCCAGATCGGCCCTTGGTTCCGCTTCCGCGAGCCGGTCGAGTTCGACTTTCGTCCCGGCATGCCCCATGTCTGGCGGGCTATTGGCTCCATCCGCGAGGTCGGCCGAGTTGCCGATGCGCTGATATTCGTAGATGGGGACCGCGGCACCTATTATGCCTCCTCAGGCTTTACCGCAGCCGGCGGCCAAGGGGGGGTGGAAGGCGAGTTTTACTCCATCGATCTGGGCACGCGCATCCCCGCCGAGCGCTTTGTAATGCTTCCACCGGAGGGCACTGAGCCGATCACCCAAGAACCCTACGACCCCAACTACTTCTTCCCCCGCTACGAATTGACCGCTAGCAACGATGAGGTGGCGATAAAGCTGCAAGACGGCACTTGGTGTACCAATCACTTCTGGTGCGGCGGGTTCTACATTCCGCTGGACATTGTGCTGGCCTCGGTGGAGGGCAATCTCGAATCCACGATCGAGGTCACCTTTCCGCGCCAGTACCTGCGCTTCTTTCGCCTGCGCTTTATTCCGGACTCGCAATGTTGTAGAAATGGTCAAAACACCTCGTTCGAGCGGTATGCGGTGTCCGAGTTGGAGGTGTACGGTCGCGGCGTCGTGCCCGAGGCCCGCTGGGAGTCCAAGGTCATAGACCTAGGCCAGATCGTCAACATCGGCCAAGTCCACTTCGGCGTCAGCACTTGGCGCAAGGACGCGGTCGCGTCCGAGCCCCAACCCGAACCCCAAGCACCCACTCAGGTCAGGGTGTCCGTGCGCACCGGTCTAGACGACGAGCCGGTGGCCTACCACACCTACGACGACTTGCGCCAGCCTACCGAGGTGAGTGCCACCGCTTACGCCCGCCTCAAGCCGCGCCGCTGGCCCTTTGACCCGCCGGCGGCCGGCTGGGCCGGACCGATCACTGAAGACCGGGACAACTGGAGCTTCTGGTCGGCCCCGCTCGAGCAGTCCGGCGAAAAGCCTCGGGTGCCGCGCGGCCGCTTTATCATGCTGCGGGTGGAAATGGACAGTGAGAGCCTAGAATCGTTTGCCCGCATCGACTCGCTGGTGGTGGAGACCTCGCCGCTGTTGGCCGAGCGGATACTGGGCGAGGTGGCTGTGGTGGGCGATTTGCAGCCCGCAGGCAGAGTGGCCCTGCTGCCCGTCGGCGAGCTGACCGAGTTGTTCTACGAAATAGGCACCGAGTTCGTCGCCGGCCAAGCCGGTTTTGATGGGGTGCGGGTGTTGGCCCCCGCGACCGCCGAGTTTTTGAGCCTAGAGATGGGTAATCCGCTGCAGCCGGTACCTGTGGATCCAGCCGATGTGGTGTCTGAGGAGCGGGGGTTCATCGTGTACCTGCCACGTCCGCTCAGGCCAGACGGCGACCAGCGGTTGCGGCTGCGGCTGGCGACGGCTTTGTACAACGCCTCGGGCACACTGCGCGCTGAGGTATTTCGCCGAGAACAAGCCGGGTTGCCGCAGGAAGTGGAGAGCGGAGATGTCAGCGATGAGATGGGCACTAACCAGTTGCGCATGGTCGCAGTCGAGTCGTCGCTGGGATCTGTTCTGCGCCAGTTAGAGGTGCAGCCGTCGGTGTTTACACCTCAGGGGGATGGCATCAATGAGGTAGTGTCGATCCGCTTCACTTTGTTCCAGGTGCTGGGGGGGACAGAGGTGGAGGTGGGCATGTACAGCTTAGAGGGACAGCGGGTATGGCAGCAGGTGCTGGAGGTACAGAGAGTCGGTCCTCAGGAGGTGGTGGAATGGGATGGCCGCGACGAAGCCGGCGCATTGGTGCCGCCAGGGGTGTATATGGCGCGGGTACGGGTGGAGGCAGATCAAGGGGATTCCGATCAATTGCAGGTGGTGGGTGTGGCTTATTGAGCGTAGAAGCGTCGCAATATATCGCCAAGAGGTGATTAGGATGAGGACATTTGTACTCAGCGCAACCGCGTCAGTAGCACTGCTGTTGGGTGGTTGCGGCTACAAATTGGGCTATCGGCACTTTCCCGGGCCCATAATGCCCGTTGCCGAGCTCCAGCAGACCGAGGAATTTAACGTCGGCGATGACCGCAGCATCACCTTTGTCAAGGGCCGCTTGGAGGTCAGCCTGCAACCTATAACGGCCGAAATGCTGAACCGGCAGTTTGAAGTTCATTCGGCCTCTCCGGCGGGCTTTTACCGGGACAACCCGTACCAAGCTCCAGTCAATCCGTATACCTACGGCGACTGGAAGCCCTCGGGTGAGGAACAGGCACTGGCTCGTTTTGCGGTCTTTCTGCTCAAGATAAAGAACTACGCCTATCCAAAGGTGCGCGTGGATCCGGCCTTGATTGAGATCACAGCCCCCAACGGACGGCACTACCAGTCGCTCAGCCTCACTGCCCTGATCGAATACTACTGGCCCTATGCAATCGCCTACGCGGGCAATACCTACCAGCCATTCAAGGAGCGAGAGAGCATTCTGAGGAAGACGCTCTTCAACGATGATATGATCTTCAGTGGTCAGGAAAAGGGAGGGTTTGTCGTTTTTCCTGCGCTGGACGACGATGTCGAGGATTTCGAGGTTCGGATCGAGAACATGACCTTGCGCTTCGACTACCGGGACGAGCCAATGGAGACAGTCGATATTCCCTATCAGTTCACTCGGGAGGTCAACTATGCCCTTGAGCCGCCCGCCACGAGGCAGTAGGAGGGAAGCGCGTTGGCACTAGTGGCGTTTTTCCTGTGGCTATTCGGCTGCAGTACCCCAGCGGACGACAATGTGGTAGCCCGGGTCGACACAGTGGAGATTACGGTCGAAGACCTGCTTAGGTTCAATATGGATATGCCCGCTCTGCTCCGCTCTGAGGAGCAGGGCGTCCAGATGTGGCGCGAACACCTCGGCAGCATGGTTGATATGGAGCTGATGTTACTCGAGGCCCGGAAGCAGGGCATCGACCAGGATTCGGAGTTTGTGGGTAAATGGGAGCACGAGCGGCGGCAAAAACTGATCGGGGAGATCCTCCGCCGGGAAGTCAAAGAGAAGAGCGCTCTTTCGTCAGAGGAGTTGCAACGTCGCTTCGAGCAGTCCAAGTGGAACCGCATGCTGAAACTAGCCCGCATCCAAGTAGAGACCGCGGAGGACGCCCGGAAAGTAGTGGAAGCGCTCGAGCGGGGAAAAGGGTTCGGGGAAGTGGCCAAACTTCGTTCTACCGATCGCGAGACCGCCTCCCAAGGTGGCCTGCTTGGTCCTCTCTACGGGCGTGGCAACGTAGAAGAGCAGGGGATGCCGGTGGCGGTTGCAGAGGAAGTTTTTGCGCTAGCGGTAGGCAAGATCAGCCGGCCCTTCGAGATTGGGGACGGGTACGAGATCTTTGAGGTCGTGGCCGAGAGTCCTCCCCCCGCGAGTTACAGCTTGATTTACGCCCAAGTCCAGATTACCAAAGCCGTTTGGGCCCGCCGCAAAGAGCTGATGGAGGAGTTGGCCACCCAATTCGGAGTGGAGCTGGACCAAGAAGGCATCGCTTTTCTGCTGGCAAGGGCTCCGAGCGCTGACGCGGATACGCTGGCTCTAGCAGAGCCGGACCAAAGGGTGGTTCTGTGTCATTTCGCTGGCGGACAGTTGACCTTGAAAGATTTCGCCGACACCTACCAGAGGGTCCGCCGCTTCCGAGCGGTCAGATTTGATAGCAGCGGCATCGCCGAGTTCATCCATCGGGAGCTCTTGCCGATCCAACTCCTGTCCAAAGCAGCCCTGAAGCAGGGAATTGATCAGGACTCGTCGGTAGTCGCTTGGCTGGAGGCCAAGAAGAAGACTATGCTGATCGAAACCTTAAAAGAGTGGGAAGTGGATCGGCGGATCGACTTGGGCGACGAAGCGGTGCGCTCCTACTACGAAAACCATCTACATCTTTTTAAGAAGCCCGAACAGATCACCATACAGGAGATTCTGTGTACCACCCGGGAGGAGGCCGAGGAGGTCTTGAAACGGATTCTGAACGGGGAAGAAATGGAGAATCTAGCCGCGCACTACAGTATCAGGAGTGGGGTCGAGAGAACCAAAGGTTTAATTCATATGCACACCTATGGAAAAACCAATTACGGCGTCCTCTACGACGAGGCGATGAAGGCGGAGATGGGCGAGCTAAAAGGTCCCGTCCAGCTTGAGGAAGGCTATACACTATTCAAGGTGGTGGAGAAGATCGGCTTGAAGCCCGATCCCTTTGAGAAGGCATCGTCGAGAGCGCGATATTGGCTGAAGAAGGAAAAGGAAGAGGAGCTAATCACCGCCCTACTTCACAGCCTGAAGGAGAAGTACGCCTCAAAGATCGTCCTATTTGAGGACCGCTTGAAGAAGATGGATGCAGAAGCCGCTATCTAAAGCCTGGTACTTCGCTCTTTTTGCTGTCCTCACCGCCAGCGGCTGTGGCGACCAGAGCTCACAGGAGCGGGCCGAAGCCGCATACGCCGAGGCCAAGCGTCTGGCCGAGACTGGCCGCTATCTCAAAGCCATCGCAGCTTGCCAGCAAGCCCTAGCAGTGGATCAGCAGCATCTCGAGGCACTCCTGCTTGCCGGTTCCATCCTCCAGAAGCAGGGCGATTTTGAGCTGGCTATTCGGCACATTGCCCAAGCCGTGCAACTCTATCCGGACCATGTCGAGGCCCGTATTGCGCTGGGCGATCTGTACATGCGAAAGCGCCACAACGACCTTTCTGCCTCGGCCTACGAGGAGGCGATTTCGCTGGCTCCCGACCGCATTTCTCCCTATCGCAAGCTCGCCATAGTCCTCAGCAATCAGGGCCGCTATGACGATGCGGTTGCAGCCTTGCTCAAGGCACTTCAGCTCGAACCGGAGAATGCCGCCACCCACTACAATCTGGGAGCAGTCTACGAGCAATTGGCCCACGCCGATTCGGCGATTGCGGCGTACGAGCAGACAGTGGCCCTCGATTCCTCTTATGTCGATGCACACTATCACCTCGGACAGATCTATACCAAGTTAGGGCACCTTGAAGAGGCCGAGGCGAGCTGCAGAGCCGTTCTCCGCCACGATCCGGGATACGCCAATGCTTATACCTTGCTGGGACAGGTGTTCCTCCAGCAAGGGCGGACCGCCGAAGCGGAAACTGCCTTTAAGAAAGCTCTTGCCGCCGACCCCTTTGAAAAAGAAGCCTATCACCGGCTTGGGACGCTCTACCTCAGACAGGCAAGAACTGAGGAGGGCCAAAAGCTGCTGGCCGCTTTCCAGCGCCTGCGAAAAGCGAGCGATGATATCAACCGCTACCGATATATCCTGACGCTCTACCCGGAAGACGCAGATGCCCGCTACAATCTCGGGGTGCTCTATGCCGGCCTAGGCCATTTCCCGGTGGCGGCGGCCGAGTACCAACAAACTCTGGCCATCAATCCCGCTGACCTGAGTGCCCGCAACAACCTAGCCAATATCTTTCTCCGGCAAGGGAAAATAGCCGCGGCGATCGGCCAATACGAGAAGATCCTAGAGCTCAATTCCCGCTATGTCCAAGCCTATTACAACCTCGGAAACGCCTACATGGCCCTGGGCGATGTGCAGCGGGCGACCCGGGCTTTCCACAAAACCATCAAAATAGAGCCCAATCACGCCGATGCGCACTACAGCTTGGGCATGATCTACCTCGGGCAAGACCGGAAGGCAGAAGGCGAGGCGGAACTGGAGATATACCGGCGTCTGACAGAGTAATGCCACCGACCTCTAAAGAAGTCGGCTTTACCCTCTCCCGCTCTTCCGCCGCGACTCGGTATTCAGCGAGCGAGAGGAGTATACGAGACGCATTACCACCGTACTGGCTGCTTGGCTTGGAAACCGTCGCCGTTTCCAAACGCCTCCTCGGTATCCGGCCGCAGCACCGTCAGGCGTGTAGATACCTACCAGAACGCGAACGCCAGCAGGACCAGAGGCAACAAGGTTGCGTGGACCCGGCCCGGAGTCGGTTGAACGCTCTGGGGTCTGAAGGTTGGGTGCTCAACCTAAAAAGGAAATACGAGCAAGTATTCACCCCGTCAACCTTTTTCAACCGACTCCGGGACGGACCCCGCCGGGTGCGTTGCCCGCCCGTCGTCCGTTGAATCCTTATCCCTCTGACGTTTCAAAACGTCAGTATCCCAGGAGGTTTTTATGATATCAGAAGGTGCTAAAAATAAGCTCACGGGTTTTTTATGGCGATAATGAAGTATGTGTTTTGTCTCGCAGCAGCGGTTGTTCTCCACCTGCCGGCAAAGGCCGAGGTCCAGTTCGCCGATGTCACTGCTGAGGCTGGGATTGCCTTTCGCCACCAGAATGGGGCGACAGGGGAAAAGCATCTCCCGGAGACGCAGGGTTCGGGAGTGGCTTTCTTTGATTACGACGCCGATGGCTGGCTCGACCTATACTTTGTCAACATCGCCGGGCCGGGGGGCCTTTACCGCAATCGAGGCGACGGGCACTTTGAGGAGATCGCGGCCACTGCCGGGGTGGCCGAATCGGGCCACGGGATGGGCTGTGCCGCGGCAGACTACGACCAGGACGGCGATCTCGACCTCTACATCACTTGCTACGGGCCCAATATCCTCTACCGCAACAATGGCGATGGGCGCTTTACCGATGTGACAAGCCGCTCGGGGGTGGGCCATCCGGGTTGGAGTGCAGGAGCGGCTTTTGCAGACTACGACCAAGACGGCGATCCCGACCTCTATGTGGCCAATTACGTGGAGTACCCGCCGGAGGTAAACCCGCCCTGCATTCAAGCCAAAGGGCTACAGGTCTACTGCGGACCCGAGGCCTTCGACCCACAGGCGGATGTCTTCTTCCGCAACGAGGGGGACCAAACCTTCGCAGACGTTAGCGATGCAGTCGGCTTGCTGCCCCGGGCGGCCAAGGAACTAGGAGCTTTTTTCAGCGACTACGACCAAGACGGCGACCTAGATCTTTACGCGGCCGGCGATCGCACGCCCAATCTGCTCTACCGCAATGACGGGGACCGCTTCGCCGAAGTCGGTGTCCTCGCCGGGGTTGCTTTTAACGACGCCGGCGAGGCACTAGCCGGAATGGGGGTCGATTCGGGAGACTACGACAACGATGGGCTCTTCGACTTCTTCGTGACCAACTATCAGTGGGAGACCAACAATCTCTACCGCAACTTAGGGAACGGGTTTTTCGCCGATACCACCTTCGAGTCGGGATTGGGCATGCCGAGCCTGAGATTCTTGGCTTGGGGAACGGTCTTCTTCGACTACGACAACGACGGCGATGGCGACCTCTTCGTGGCCAACGGTCACTTAGATGACAATGTGGAGCTATTCGACACTAGCGTGACCTATGCCCAGCAGAACCAACTTTTCAGGAACGACGGTCGGGGTAGATTCGCCGATGTGACTAATTCGGCGGGATCGGGCTTGGCGCTGGTGCAGGTGAGCCGCGGGGCAGCGGTCGGGGATTACGATGAAGATGGAGATCTGGATCTGGTCGTCTCCAATAATAACCAGCCGGCTGCGCTCCTACGCAACGACGGGGGGAACCAGAATCGCTGGCTGGCTATCAAACTTGTCGGGAATTATGCTCCTGCCTCCTCTGGTCCTTCACAGGGTCAGCTTCGGGGACCCTCCAGCAACCGGGACGGCATTGGGGCCTTGGTCAAAGTCGTGGCAGGTGGTCGCTTGCAGATCGACGAAGTCAGGAGTGGGTCGAGTTTTCTGTGTCAGGATGATCTGCGTCTCTATTTTGGTCTTGGTGCGGCAAAAAAAGCAGAGCTGGTGGAGGTGCGCTGGCCTAGCGGTATCGTCGAACAGCTCACGGACGTGGCGGCCAACCAAGTACTCACTCTGTACGAACCGGATACATCCGTGAAACCTAGGCCTTAAAAGCAGGAGTAGATGGGCATGGTCCGGGTTTTGTCGATTGCGGTAGCCATTGCCGTGCTTGTTAGCTGCGGAGATAATGATGCCGGCCCGGTATCATCCATTAGAACCGCTGACTGCTCTGAAGTAGAGATACATTGGGAAGGGGACTTTTCGCTTGCCACTCCAGAAGATCTAAAGGCCCTAGCAGGCGATGGCAACAGTTGCTTTACTATTAGCGGCAAACTGATCATTGAGCGAACGACCCTGACCGGCTTGGAGGGCTTGCGCAACCTCTACAGTGTCGGCGGTTTGCGACTGCGCTCCAATCTAGCCCTGACCAGCCTAGAGGGCTTGCACGAGCTCACTCGCATCGAAGGGGATCTGGAAATCGTCAACAATCGAACGTTGACCAATGTGGATGGCTTGCACAAGCTCACCCGCATTGGGGGCAAGCTGGAAATTAGAGACAATGCGTCCCTGACCAGCCTGGAGGGCCTGCACAACCTCACCCGCATCGATGGAGACTTGGGGATCTTCGGCAATGAGCCTCTGGACTATGAGGAAAGAACGCGAAGACATGCTCACAGCCTAGGCGACGAGCAAGCAGCGCGCGAGTCCGCGGGAAGCATCTTCAGCGACGGTGAGGCCCTGTCCAACCTAGAGGGTCTGCACAACCTGCAAAGCATTGGGGGATCGCTCAAGCTCGGCCTCCCTATTGTCGGCTATAACTTTGGTCTAACTACTCTGGAGGGCCTGCGCAGCCTGCAAAGCATTGAGGGCGATCTGCACATCCAGCACAATTTTGCTCTGACCAGCCTCGAAGGTCTGCACAACGTGCAAAGCGTCGGCGGCGAACTGCATATCCTGCACAACGACCTTCTGACCACTCTAAAGGGCTTGGACAACTTGCGAAGCATCGGAGACAACCTAAGTCTCTACCGCAATGTCTCTCTGACCAGCCTGAAAGGTTTGCACAACGTGCAAAGCGTTGGAGATGAATTGATAATTCGCGACAATAGACTGCTGGCCAGCCTAGAGGGCCTGCGCAGCCTCCAGAGCGTCGGCCGGGCTCTGATGATCTGGGGCAGCGATGCCTTAAAGGACCTAAAGGGCTTGGACAAGCTCACTCGGATCGAGAATCTCCTGATCCACGAAAATAATTCTCTAGCCTGTCTCAAAGGTTTGGACAACCTGCAAAGCGTCGGAAATGTCCTACAGATAGACGGCAATAGGTCTTTGGCCAGCCTCGACGGTTTGGGCAACCTGCAAAGCGTCGGGGAACGCCTGTGGATTGAGGACAACCCCAACCTGCCAAGCGATCTGGTTCAAGAATTTGCCGCCAGAATGATTGAAGGTGGCTTTGGGGGCGAGATTACTATTATGGGCAATCAGCCATAGTGGAAGCCCGCTGCCAGATGCACCTCTCGTCCTGTATTCTAGGTCGCCAGCGATGATGCGGCGGAAATAGGCACCGGCATTGCGCAGGGAAACTATTATACAGGAGGCTTCATGCGACAAGTAAAATTTGGGTAGTATCCCTACCGAGCGCGTAAAGGGCGATAACTAAAAAAATCTTGACTTCTTTAAACATTATTATTTAACTAGCCCTCAATGATTTATAATGAAGGAGGTAAAGCTCCCTCGCGTAGCGTCCAGTTTTCCATTCCTTCCTAATCCCTGAATTGTACTCATAAATGTGCAACTGGGAGACCCTCTATTAGGGGAGATCTAAAATGAAAAAATCTATTCTTTTGCTTTTGCCGTGTGCTTTGGCTCTGGCTCTTAGCGGGCCAGCTTTGGCACACACGGGCTTAGAGTTTTTTCTCCAAGAAGTGCCCGATCCTGACGCCATGACCATGGACGGCGATGACAGCGACTGGGGCTGGTTCGACAACGATCTCGCCTTGGACAGCAATTTGGATTTTTATGTGACATCAGGCGAAGTTGCTAACCCAGAGGATTATTCTGCCACTTGGCGGATAGCCTATTCTCGTCCACCCGACAACCGGCTCTACTTCTTTCTCCGGATTCAGGACGACTCCTTACGGCGGCAGGAGCCAGACTTGAAACGCATGTGGCACGATGATTTCACCCAGTTCAACCTCGACAACGACCACTCGGGCGGTCCCGGCTTGGGGGCCAACTTGGACGAGGCGAGCAACCACCAGCGCTATCATCTGCGCATATTGCCGGGTCCAGATGGAGTAGCGGCCTTCAACAGCCAGATCGAGGTGCTCGGCGACGAGAACTTGAGCTGGAATCAGGATGTAGACCTTTTTGGCAACGCCACGGACGTATGGGATCTTGCCTGGACGGTTACCCCGCCGGATGCCCAGCACGGCACTCTGGATATAGAAGTCACTTGGGAAGCCCGGCTCAAAACCTACGATGCCGTTGGCCTGAGCGAGGCGGAGAGCGTACGGCACGTGTATGAGGCTGGTCAGGTCACCCACCTTGGGCCGCGGCTCACCGATAACGACGGCAGCCTATTTCAGTACGATTTTTATCTGCAGGATAGATTTACCGGTGTTCAAAACCCGGCCCAATATGGCACAGAGGGGGATCAGTTTCCCGACTGGTTTTTGATAGGATGCGAAGACTGCCCCAATGCCGGAGGATCAGGAGCAACCGCAGTGGAGAGTTCCTCTTGGGGCCGGATCAAAAGTCATCTGAGCAATCAGTTGCGCTGAGTACTTTTTATGCTAATTTTTTCAGTAAACCCACCTTGGGCGATCCGACCCAAGCCCATGTCGGCACATAGGTGCAGACTGGGAAACCATCCAATAGGAGAGGAGAACATGAAAAGATTCACAATTTTGCCTTTGGCATGCGCGTTAGCTCTAACTTTTAGCGGGCCGGCTTTGGCACACACGGGCCTAGAGTTTTTCCTGCAAGAAGTGCCCGATCCTGACGCCATGACCATGGACGGCGATGACAGCGACTGGGGCTGGTTCGACAACGATCTCGCCTTGGACAGCGCTTTGGATTTTCACGAGAGAAATGACAACGCCCTCGAGCCAGACGATTATGCTGCTACTCTCCGGCTGGCCTATTCTCGTTCGCCAGACAACCGGCTCTACTTCTTTTTCCGGATTCAGGACGATTCCCTGCGGCGGCAGGAGCCAGACTTGAAACGCATGTGGCACGATGATTTCACCCAGTTCAACCTCGACAACGACCACTCGGGCGGTCCCGGCTTGGGGGCCAACTTGGACGAGGCGAGCAACCACCAGCGCTACCATATGCGCATATTGCCGGGTCCAGATGGAGTAGCGGCCTTCAACAGCCAGATCGAGGTGCTCGGCGACGAGAACTTGAGCTGGAATCAGGATGTAGATCTTTTTGGCAACGCCACGGACGTATGGGATCTCGCCTGGACGGTTACCCCGTCGGATGCCCAGCACGGCACTTTGGATATAGAAGTCACTTGGGAAGCCCGGCTCAAAACCTATGACGCCGTTGGCCTAAGCGAGGCGGAGAGCGTAAGGCACGTGTATGAGGCTGGTCAGGTCACCCACATTGGGCCGCGGCTCGTCGATAGCGACGGCAGCTTGTATCAGCACGATATGTGGCTGAAGGATAGATTTACCGGAGCTGAAAACCCGCTCACATATGACACACAGGGGGATGGGTTTCCCGACTGGATTTTGCTGGAATGCGAAAACTGCCCCAATGCCGGAGGATCAGGAGCAACCGCGGTGGAGAGTTCCTCTTGGGGCCGGATCAAAAGTCATCTGAGCAATCAGTTGCGCTGAGTACTTTTTATCTGATTTTTTCATTCTGACGCTGATCGTCGGACATTGGGCAGAGAGTTTCTCTCTGCCCAATGTTGGTTCTACCCCCCGTATCCCGCACGACGAACCGCAAAAGCCCCTTAGCAGCAGTGAGAAGATCCTGTTTTTCGCGCCAAGGTGCCGCCCCGTTAGGTGATCCGCGGGAGCGGTACGCGCAATTCAGCTTTCATCTGTGAACAAATTACGAATCGCGGGCACAGGCTGGTCGGCGGCGGAGCAAGCCTTGCGCCCAGCACCAGTTGATCGTCCGCGTCAACCCTTCCTCTGGGTCCGTGTAGGTTAGGCCCAACTCAGCGGTGGCACGGCTTCCGTCGGCGCGGAAGCCGTGTGCGGCGAGGCGGTAGGTTTCCCAAGACAGGACCGGCGGTCTGCGGGTCAGGCGCGAAAGAGCCTCACCGCCGAGCGCGTAGGGTGCGGCCAGCGGAGCGGGAATGGTCGGCGGCGACCAGTGCCCGGCCAACCCACAGACCAGCCGGCCGAGTTCGGTCAATTTGCCGACTGTGCCCGCGAGTATATAGCACTCCCCGACCCGACCATTTTCAGCCGCCAGCACGTGCCCCCGAGCCGCGTCGTCAATGTACACCAAGCTCACCCAGCCGGGAAAGAGCGCGGGGACCCGACCGTTGAGCAGGCTAAGGATAAAGCGCCCGGTGGGCTTGCGGTCGCCCGGGCCGTAGATGGCAGCGGGCTGGACGCAGATGAGCGGCACTCCCTTTTCCACATAAGTGAACGCCACCTGCTCGGCTGCGCGTTTGGCCTTTTCATAACTTGAAAGGAAGTAGCCGCGATGGACCGTTGTCTCGGTGGCGACGTGGCCTTTGGCCTCGCCAATGCAGACGGCTGTGCTGGTATAGACGACCTTGGCGACGCCGACTGCCAACGCCGCCGCCATGGCGTTGCGAGTACCCTCGGTTTCAGTGGCCAAGAGTTCGGCCTCGTCCAACCCCCACAAGTCGTAGAGAGCCGCGGCGTGGAAGAGGGTATCGCACCCTTCAAGCGCGGCTTCAATGCTCGCACGGACGAGGATGTCGCCGCGGACGATTTCCACGCCTAGGGCCTCCAGCACCTCAGTCTGGCTGGTGGGCCGCGCCAGCACCCGGACTTGTGCGCCGCCAGCGACGAGGGTATGCACCAAGGCTCCGCCGACAAAGCCGGTGCCGCCAGTTACCAACGCCCGCATCAGGCGGCGGCTTCGGCACCTAAATGTTGGCGTAAAAAGACGCGCAGTGGCACGTCTTCATTCGTGGGCGAGGTGTACCCGTAGCCGCCGCTAGGCGCATACCCTAGCAGCTGGCGGCGGATCGGATCACAGCGCTCAAAAAGGTGTTCAACGGTCTGGTCGTCGCGGGGGCGGAGCCAGCGATACGAGTACCCGTAGAAGAGCACCTTGCGGGCAATAGCCGAGGCATTGGAACTGGCCGAGTGCCAGATCCGGCGGTCGAAGAGCACCGCACCGCCCTGCGGCACCAGCACTGGGACGGCGTTGCGGGGCAAAGTGCCGTCGTCGGGAATAGCATACGCATCCAGCAAATGACTGCCGGGCACGACCCAGAAATTGGCGCGACCTGCTGCCGAACAGTCGCTGAGAAAGTAGCCCATCTTGACCGAAATCCGCGGCCGGGGGCTGGACTCAATCTCGTGGTTGACGCGGTCCGAGTCTTGGTGCCAGCCCTGCATCTCGACTTGGCGGTTGTGAGGCTCGGCGGGCGGGCTGTAGGCGAGGACGGTGTGGTAAATCTGGATATTCCAGCCGAGTGTTCCCCAGACCTTGGGCAGTGCGCGAGGCCAATCGACCAAGTCTAGGTAGCGCTCGTCGCGTCCAATCATGTCGCGAACGGTCAGACGGGCGTGGGGGCCGACGCCGCGCTTTTGGCGCTCGTCGGCGTCAACTTGGTCGGAGACTTCCACGAGTGCGTCAACCACGTCGGGAGGCAGGATCTCGTCAAAGACGAGGTAGCCGCGCTGGGTGAACTCTAGGCGTTCAGCCTCGGTCAACATGTATTGCAAGCAAGAAGAATCCATGGAAGCCCCCAGCCAAGCGGCGAGCTATTGGGCCGCAAACTACAGGTCGTATCCCGCTTCGCCGTGTTCGCTCAAGTCAAGCCCGTCGCCCTCGGTCTCCGCATCTACGCGCAGGCCGCTGACTAAGTCGATGACCTTGAGAATGACAAACGAGACGACTAGGGTGTAAACGGCTGCGCCGACCGCGGCGAAGGCTTGAATGCCAAACTGTTTGCCCATGTTTAAGCCCTCGACGGTGCCGCCCAAGGTGGTCGAGGCGAAGAAGGACACCAGCAGAACTCCGACTAAGCCGCCGAAGCCGTGAACCCCCACTACGTCGAGCGCGTCGTCGTACCCGCAGGTGCGCTTGAGCCAAGTGGCGGCCCAATAGGCGACGAGGCCGGAGCACAGGCCGATGGCAAAAGCACCGAGCGGTCCCACCGTGCCCGAGGCCGGGGTAATGGCCGCTAGGCCGGCGATGGCGCCGGTGGCAAAGCCGAGGGCACTCGGTTTGCCGTTTCTGATCCATTCGATAAAAATCCAAGTCAGCGCCGCGACGCTGGGCGAGATTTGGGTGACCACGACCGCCATAGCCGCCTGCCCATTCGCCGCCAAGGCACTGCCGCCATTGAAGCCGAACCACCCAACCCAGAGCATGGCCGTGCCCACGAGGTTCATGGTCATGTTGTGCGGGGGCATGGGCTGCTCGGGATAGCCAGTGCGCTTGCCGACGAGGATCGCGGCTACCAACGCGGCTGCCCCGGCCGTGATGTGGACGACGATGCCGCCGGCAAAGTCAAAGACGCCCATTGCGCCCAAGTAGCCGCCCTCTCCCCAGACCATGTGCGTGATGGGCAGATAAACCAAAACGCACCACAGCCCGCTGAACCACAGCACGGCCGAAAACTTCATGCGCTCGGCAAAGGCACCGACAAAAAGCCCGGGGGTGATGATGGCAAACGTCATCTGGAAGACGAAGAAGAGCAATTCCGGGATGGTGCCCGCGAGGCTATCCACGGTGACGCCGCTGAGAAAGGACTTGGACAGGCCGCCGATGAAGGGGTTGTTGGCCGTAAAGGCCAAGCTATAGCCGAAAATGGTCCACAAGACCGTGATCAGGGCCGCAATCCCAAAGCAGTGCATATAGACCGAGAGCACGTTGCGAGTGCGGACCAGACCGGCGTAAAACATGGCCAAGCCCGGGATCATCATAAAGAGAACCAAGCCGGTGGAAATCAGGATCCAAGCCGTGTCGCCGGTGTCGAGCTTGTCTTGGGCGAAGCTAGCATTGGGAACTGCCAAGAAAATTAGAGCTAGCAGGGCGAGGGTGCCCCACTTTCTGCGAATCAGCATATCGAACCTCCCTTTTGACTGGTATATACGAAAATTATGGCCACTGCCCAACATTATTGTCAAAAAAGCTGCGGGCCGCTCGTTGCCAACAGGCAAATTTGTGCGTGGAAGGGCTCAGGGCTATTGCCGCGGACGATCCGATCTATGGGCGGGTGCTGGGGCAGGCCCCACCCGACAGTAGCAAGTACGCGCCATGATTGTATTTTATTACAATAAATTGCCATTAAAGGTATATTGTTGCTATGAAATTCGATCAGTTACTCGCCATCGTCGCCAATGAGCCGGTGTTTGAAACCGGCCTGCTCTTGGCCGGGTCCGTCGACCCAAGCGATATGCGGCGACAGCTCGTGCGCTGGACCCAAGCCGGACGGCTGTACCAGCTACGGCGCGGGCTGTACGCACTGGCACCGCCCTATCGCCAAACCGCACCCCATCCCTTCCTCGTCGCCAATCGCCTAGTGCGCGGCTCTTATGTCAGCGGTTTGTCGGCATTGGCACACGCCGGCGCGATTCCCGAGTACGTGCCGGAAGTGACCAGCGCGACAGCTAAGCGTCCCCAGCTCCGCCAGACGCCGCTAGGGCGCTTTTCCTTTCGCCATCTCAAGACCAATCTGCTCTACGGGTACCAACAAGTAGAGTTGGCGCGGGGCCAGTCGGCTTTTGTCGCCGCGCCGGAAAAGGCGCTGCTCGATTTGATTTATCTACAGCCACATGGCGATGCACCGGCTTATATCAATGAACTGCGCCTCGACTTGGGAACTCTTGACCTAAAGAAGCTGGATCGCCTAGCTGCCATTGCCGCCCGTCCCAAACTGCTGCGGGCCGCCCGGCGCATTCGCACCCTAGCCCGAGACGCGATGTTGGGCTACGAGACGCTGTGAAGGATCACCTGCTCCAACTCGTGCAGGGGCGCAACATCCTGCGCGGGTACTTGAGCGACCGGACTTGGCCTGCGCCCAATCTGCCTCTACTCAACGCAGCGTTGCAGCAGACCCATTGCGAGGCACTGACGGCGCGGACTTGGCGGGAAGCAGTCGGCAGCCGGCTACGCGCACTGGCGTGGGATCGGGTGGCGGCCGATGTGCGTCCGTTTTTGGAACGAGAAGAAGACGCGGCGCTATTGAACCGGGAAACCGCGTTGCAGGTACTAGCCGGCTAATCACTCCTCTACAACGCACTGCCCCCTGGGTCGGATCGAACAGGACACGACGTGGCGCGACACCGTGTATGTCGGCGGCGATGTGACCATTGCGTCGAGCGCACCCAATACGGCGGTTCACTTGCGGCCCCACCGCGATGAGACCCGAGGCGGCTTGGACTTGACCCAAGCGGAACTGATCGTCGCGGGTCGACTGCATGCCCAAGCCGGTGGCATTGTCTTTCGTTAGGCGGCTAGCGATAGCCTGTCGGAGCAGATGGAGGCGATAATAAAAAGGTATACGGATTGCCAAAAAGGTGGCCGGTGGGACTTTTTTTTTTGCTTTTACAGCCCTAGGGCTTTGGGGGGGTTCTTACTCCGATAGTGGCCTTGAAGGGGCAGCCCTTGTTTTATCTACCGCAACTATCGGTACTAGTGTCGGATTCCCGTTGGGTGTGTGGCGGAACCCCCTTCGGGTCGCTTGTCGCGCCTAAAGGCGCGGTGAAGCGCGGCCTTGGCGTCAAGCGTTTTTCGAGGGCGAGACGCCCTCGGTCCTAGATTTTTCTGCACACAAGGGACGGTCCGCGGAATTTTCAGACCGCTTCTCAGGGCGTCAGTTCGTGGTAGCGGTTGATCTGTGGATTGGATAGCGTGGTGACCTTTCCACCGGACCACAGCACTTCAACCGCTTCGACCCGCTCGCCGCGACCCAAGCCGAAATGGCGGACGGGCGGCCGCTGGGAGTCGAAGGACTCCCCGGTGTACATCCACTGGGTCTGGTTGCCTTGAGGTGTGTGCAGGGTGATGCGTGCGCCGATAGGGGAAACGCCGCCCGCCCCCCGCAGGCGTACGCCGAGCCAGTTGTTGTGGCCGGGCCAGACATTGTGCAAGACGTGAACCCGCTCGCGGCGCGGAGTGCCAGACCACTCGCTGACCAATAGGTCCACGCGCCCGTCGGCGTCGATGTCCATGTCGAGCACAGTGGTCTTCGACTACGGGCTGCCAACGGCGACCCAGGTGGCCGGGCTGACGCTCCAGGCCGACGATTGGGCCGGCTTTCGCGTGTACGGCGAATTCAACGTCAATCACCAGTTCACCCAGTACCCGGCGCGGACGCGGGATACGCACAAGGCGTCCTCGGGCATTGGTGGGGATCGCGCGGCCCTCGGCTGGATGGTCCATGTTTCGCGCCGCTTTGCACCGTTTTTCTTCTTTGGCGAGGCATTCGGCCTAGACGCCGAGTACGACACGAGCCCGCGCTTTGTCGATAGCAGCGGCCGGGTGGATTGGTCCAACGACGACGAAGCGCGGGCGCGGCACGTGTACGACTTTGTCGATGACAACGACGACAACGACCGCATCAACGACCAAAAGCGCCGCTTTGACGACGGCCGCACCGCCGATCAGCGCGGCGTCCGCGCACGCACCTTTGAGGGCTTTGCCGACGACGCGGTCTTCCCGGGCCTCGACGAGAACAACGACTTCATTTCCGACTTCAATCAAAACGATCTGCGCGAGCGTCCCAATTTCTTGCCCGACTACGAAGAGCCTTTTCTCCGCTACGAGGTCGATCGGCCCGAGTATCTCTTTGCCCTCGACCTGAACAACAACGGCTGGGGCGACCGCTTTGAAAACGACGACGCACCCGACTACCCCTACAAGCGCGACCGGCGCGGGTACAACGCCTATCTCAGGGCGGATCTCCGGCCCGAGCTCAAGCTGACGACTGGGCAGGTGTGGGAGCGCAAGCCAACGACCGGTGCGCACAACCGCACGTACTATGCCCTGCTCGCGTACGAACAGAGCTTTGCCGGATTGGGCACACTAACGGCGTATAATTCGCTCAAGTGGGTGGCCGATGCGATCGCCGAAGACTTGGTGCAGTGGATTCAACTGCGCCCGGTGCTCGGACGCCCGAGCAATTCCCCCGGCGGCATGGTCGCCATCCGCGACCCGCTGGGCATGAGCGACGCCTTGGTCAACAAGCTGTGGATAGGCGCTGAGCGCCGCGGCCGCGAGGGCCTCCAGAGCGAAAGCAAGCTGCTGTTTGAGTTGATCCGGCAGCCGCGAGAAGGTGCCGTCGACCGCGATGGCCGCCCCTTGCAGCGCAATGCGCGGCGCTTGGGGCTGATCAACAAGGCCGAGTACCCGCTGTATCTGGGCCGCATAACTGCGCGGCCGCGCCTCAAGCACGAGTTTTTTATGGACGACACCCCGTTCAATATCGAGCGGCAGCTAGGCACCCCCATGGCCGAGCACCGCGACTGGAGCGCGCTGGCCTCGCTATTGATAAAGGTGCCCTTTATGAAGCGCTCGGTCGTACAATTCGGCGCGGAGTACTTGCGCTTCCGCGACGTGATCGTGGACGAGGCCACCGTCAACCCGGGCGACCCCACCGGGGACTACGACGAGACGTCCTTTGCCGTGCAGTTGTCCAATACGACATCGTACTTGGGCTATAAGCTCATGTCCCAAGTGGGGCTGCGCATGGACAAGCGGCAGATAGAGCGCGCAGCGCAAAAGGCTCGCACTGAAACCAGCGGTTTGACTTTTGTCACAGTACAAGCGGGACTTCGTGATTAGGCTGTCTAAAAACCCCTCGGGCCGGTCGCTGCGGCCCCAGAGAGCTTGGGGGCGAGGGCAAGATGCCCCCGCACACCCTCCACCCCAAGGCACCCGGCGGCCCAACGCGAGATTTAAGACCGCTTCCAAGTACGCAGTACATTGGCTGTGGCTCCTCGCTTGCTGGGCCTGCGGCACACCAACCGGGGACTTGGTGGTGGCCCGAGTCGGGGAGGTGGAAATCGACGCGCCCCAATTGCTGGAGTTTGAAGAAAGGCTACACCCGGAGCTGCGGAGCAAAAAGACGGGGGCTGACGTCTATTTCGACTACTTGCAAACCATGATCGACAAGGAGCTCATGGTCTTAGAGGCCAAAAAGCGGGGCCTCGACCAGCGCGCCGATTTCCGCCGCAAGATGGACAAACTGCATAGCGACCGCGTCTTGCGCCGCTTTTTGCAGCTAGAGGTACACGACAAGATCGTCCACACGGAAGAGGAAATGCTGGCCCACCAGCAAGAGACGGGCCGCGACCGCGCCGTGCAGGTGCGGCGCATCGTCGTCGCTACCCTACAAGAGGCGCGAGCGATCAAGGCGGCCTTGGAGGCGGGCGACGCCTTCGACAAATATGCCAGCCGCAACTTGCTCGCCGCGACCCAGCTAGAGGAGGGCCGCTACCTGCTCAAGGACGAGCTGTACCCACGCATCTTGCAGGAGAAGGTCTTTCCGCTAACACCGGGCCAGTTCTCGGAGCCGGTGCTCTTCAACGACCAATTCGGCGTGTACGAGGTGACGGCCGAAGCACCGGTCAAGCTCTCAGTCGTGCAGTCGGTCATCGAGGCCGAGTTGCTCAAGGAGAAGCTGCCGCCGGCCGTGCAGGCCCTGTCGGCCCGCTTGCGGCAGGAACTCGACTTTGTGGTTCACGACCAAGCCTTGGAGAGCGTACGCGGGCGCATCGGGCAGGGTGCCAAGGCGTTTTCTGCGGACGAGCGCGAGCAGCCTATTTACGAATACGAGAGCGGCGTCTTTACCATCGGCGATCTGCTCAATTTTGCCCGCGAACTGGGCGTCGGCTTCCCAGCAGACGCGCCCGAGCGGTTCGACTGGTTCGTCAAAGACATCGTCGAGCCGCGCGCCCTGCTTTTGGCCGGTGCCTATGCAGCGGGCGTTGACCGCGAAGAAGAAGTGGTCGCTTGGTTCCAAAGGCGGTGGCTGTCAAACCTGCTGGTGGCTATGCGCCGGGACGTGGTCGATGGCGTCTTTGCCAGCCGCGAAGAAGCCCGCGCGTTCTACGACCGCCGCCCACACCTTTTCCGCCCCCTCGAATCAATCGCCGTACAGGAAATTTTGCTCCGCACCTATGAGGAGGCGCTCGCACTGCGCGAGGAAGTGGAGCGCGGCCGCGACTTGGGCGCATTGGCCGCCGAGCACACCCTGCGCCGACGCGGCAAAGCCCACCAAGGCGAGTTTCACCTGCATCCTTGGGAGAAGCAACAGTTCGTCCCGCTCTTTGAAGCGGCGCAAGGGCAAAAAATCGGCGCACTCATCGGCCCCATCGCCGTGGAGGTCCCCGCGGCCGAGGTCCTGAGCACCGAGCCGGTCAGCGGCCCGTACTACGCCATTTTCCGCTTGCTCGATTCGACGATCAACGCCGCCCCGAGGCCCTTCGCGCAGGCCGAGCACCGCGCACGGGCGCTGGTGCGCCGCCAAAAGCAGGAGCGGCTCTTTGGGCAGTTCATCATCCAACTGCGCCACCAATACGCAGCGCAAATCGAGGTTTTCCGCGAGCAGGTGGAGGCCCTCGTCCGCAGCACTTAACTGACGTTACGCATCGTCGGAGCCTGTGCGCTAGACGCTGATCGAGGTTTTGATCCGTTGCGGCCATCAGGCGTATAAGGCCGCTCAGGCGGGTCCGGTAGAGAATAAAGATCGTTATTCCCTATACCGCGCCCACTAAGTCAGCACATGGAATTTTAAGGAGGCTTCCTAAGTACACGACACTACGGTTCCAGCCGGGCGATCTGGCGTCCCGCCCTCCCAAGACGCTCGAAAAGACGCGCACTCAACGTTTAAGGAGACTAAAAATGGTGAGAATCGAAGCGAACATACCGTTTGTCGAGCCGCCCCAGTGGGCCGTTCTCGAGCGCAGCCTAATCGACCTGATGAACGCATCCATCGAACCGGTCGTGGAACGCTACATGCGCCCAGACGGCTCGGTGCTGTGGCCCACGAGCGACGACTTCAGCAGCATCGACGGCCTAGACGACGCGTACGAGAGCTTCCACAACTGGCCGCTCTTTTACTTGCTGGGCGGCGGCGATCCCGTGCTCGAACATTCCCACCGCGCTTGGGAGGGCATCACCCGGCAGTTTTCCCGCTACGACACCGGCCACGGCCACCCCATGGTCGTCAAAGAATACGAGCAAGGGTACGACTGGATGCACCAAGGCGAGGGGTACTTGTTTTTCTATTTGCTGTGCCTCGCCGATCCAACGCACCAAAAGAACGCCGAGCGCGCCAAGCGCTATGCCGGCTTCTATCTCAACGAAGACCCTGCGGCCCCCAATTACGACGCCGAGAAGAAGCTCATCCGCTGCGCCCACAACGGCAGCATGGGCCCGGCGCACCGCAACTTTGCCAAGCACTACACGACCTATCGCTACGCCCAGTGGAAACCTTGGCCCTTGCCCTTTCACGACATTCCCGGCATTGAGACGGTCGAGGACTTGCAAAAGCCGGGCATGGAAGAGAAGATGGGCCAAGCCCTCGTCGAGCGCATGAGCCGCGGCGATGTGGCCTGCAACCTCGCGGTTACCAGCATGGTGACCAACGCCTATCTGTGCAGCGGCGACGACCAGTACCGAGCTTGGGTCGAGGAATACACCAACGCGTGGATTGAGCGCACCCGGCAAAACAACGGCATCCTGCCCGACAACATCGGCCTCTCCGGCACCATCGGCGAATACCTCGACGGCAAGTGGTACGGCGGCTACTACGGCTGGACTTGGCCGCACGGCTGGCACCACCTGAGCGACGCCTGCATTGCGGCCGCGGAAAACGCGACCTTGCTCTCCGGCGACTTGCGCTACATGGACTTTCCGCGCTCGCAAATCGACGTGCTAATGCAGCAGGGGGACATGCGGGGACAAACCCTGTACGCGCCGCACTTCTACCACGACAAAGGCTGGGATGGATACAGCCCCATGCAGGCCCATCCCACGACCCACCTCTGGTGCATGAGCATGCAGCGAGAGGACATGGCGCGGCTCAAACAGCAGCGCAACCACGACGCGGACAACTGGCGGCAGGTAAGCTCGCACTCTTCCAAGCACGGCGGCGGCCACGAAGCCGCTTGGACCGCGTATTTAGCAGGCGAATACCCGCAGTACCCAGTCGATATCCTGCGGCACAACCACGCGCAACTATATCAGCGCCTAGCCTTTATGCGCGACGACCAGCAAGACCCTTCCACCTACGGCGACTGGTATCTGCAAGTGCGCAACCCCATCACGGTCGAGGGCTTGGTGCAACTAACGATGGGTGCCCCGCTCTTCATGTACAACGGCGGCCTGCTCATGGCTCGCCTGCGCTACTTCGACCCGCAACGCGGCCGACCGGGCTTGCCGCCAGACGTGGCTGCCTTGGTAGAATCGCTCGCCCACGAGCGGGCCGTCCTGCACTTGGTCAACCTGCACCCGACGCAAGAGCGCGAGGTCTTGGTACAGGCCGGTGCCTTTGGCGAGCATAGCTTCACCCGCGTTGCCTTTCAGCAGCGCGTGCCCATCTCGGCTGAAGAAGCCGGCGTTGGGCACACGCACGCCGCCCAATATCAGCAGACCGTTCAGGGGCAGCTAGAGGACCAAATAGCTACCGTACAGAATCGCCACTTCACCGTCTGCCTCCAAGCTGGCGCGGCCATTCGGCTCAACTTGGGAATGGAGCGTTTCGTCAATAAGCCCTCGTACGCCCGGCCGTGGGATTAGGAGGCCACATGCCCAACCGCATCAAAGACCAACTCGCCGCGGACAAGCCCGCTTTCGGTGCCCAGCTCCGCTTTGGCTCTCCGGCCATTGCCGAACTCTTTGGCCATTCGGGTTTCGACTTTCTCGTCATCGACTCGGAACACGCGCCGCAAACCCCCACTGGCATCCAAGCGCAATTGCAGGCCATCGGCAATACCCCGGCCACACCCATCGTCCGCCTGCCGCGCATTGACGAGGAGCAGATCCGCCTCTACCTCGACATGGGTGCGCTGGGCATCCTCGCCCCGTTCGTAAGCACGGCCGCCCAAGCCGCAGAAGGCGCTCGCGCCTGCCGCTATCCGCCCGTTGGGGTCCGTGGTTTCGGACCGCATCGGGCCGCCCAGTACGGGTTGCGCACCGACGAGTACTTCGCAAAAATAAACGACTTGGTGATATTCATCGCGCTGATCGAGACGGCCGAGGCGGTCGCCAACATCGACGAAATTCTCGCCGTGGAAGGCGTTGATGCGTTCGTCATTGGCCCGGTCGATCTGTCCATTTCGCTGGGTGTGCCCTTCAACTACGAGGGCTCCGTCTTCCAAGACGCCCAAGCCCAGCTCGCTGCGGCCGCGCGCTGCGCCGGCAAGCCCGCCGGCATTGGGGTCTATCGCCCGGCCAGCGACCCGCGTGCACTCCAACGCGCCATGGACGACGGCTTCTCCCTGATCTTAGCTGGCGGCGACGAGCCTTTCTTGGCGGCAGGGTGCCAACAGATGGCGCGGGTTCGGGCGGAGTTGGGCTACTAATGCGCCGGCTCGAAGTCCTCTTTCTGCCCCACCCGGTCGCCGCGCTCGCCGCGCCTTGGGCGACCGACGTCATCGAGGCCGTACGCGCCCGCCACAATCTCCGCATCTTCGACCACACCCAGCCGGCCGCACCCCAACTGGCGGGCATTGAAGCCATCGTCGATTTAGGCGGCAATAGTGTCGCCAATGCTGGCGACAGGAAGCGCACCCCGGACCTGCTGGCTGCTGCGGCCGCCGCTGGCGTCAAATTCCTCCAAGTCCAGACCACCGGCCTCGACCACATTGACGTCGAAGGCATTCTCAACGCCGGGCTGCTTTTGGCGCATTGCCCCGGGCAGCTCAGCAGCGCGGCGTTGGCCCAGAGCGCGATGATGTTCATCCTCCTGCATGCCCACCGCTACGGAGAGGCGCGGCGGAATTTTGACGCTCGCAAGCTATACGCGCCTACGGGCATTGAGCTGGAGGGTCTGACGCTCGGCCTGATCGGCTTTGGCGCGAGCGCCCAAGACTTGGCGCGCCGGACCAGAGCCTTTGGCCTGCGGCTCGCGGCCATCGACATCCGCCCTATTGCAGAGGAAATCCTCGCTGAAATCCAACCCGAATTTCTCGGCGGCCCGGCCGACACGGACCGCGTGGTGGCCGAAAGCGACTACCTATCGCTGCACCTGCACCTGACCCCGACAACCCGGCACACCATGGACGCCCGGCGCATCGGCCTGATGAAGGAAACCGCCTGCCTAATCAACGTCGCCCGCGGCGAGTTGGTCGATGAGGACGCCCTCTACCGGGCGCTGTTGGACGGTCGCTTGGGCGGGGCCGGGCTCGATGTTTTCGCCGAGGAGCCGCCCGACCGCGGATTGCCCGTTTACCAGCTACCCAACGTCTTTGTCATGCCCCACACGGCCGGTTCCACCAACGGCACCTCGCGCAAGCGGGCGCGTCTGGCCGCCGACAACCTCGACCGCTATGCTCGGGGCGAGGCGCTCGTGGGGCAGATCACGTCTAGATTTATCTAAGTTTTCGCCCGAAAAGAAGAGATAGGAGATTTCTCACCGTGAACGCGCTTATTGCGGGTGCCAGTTCTGGCATTGGCGAGACCAGCGCTCGGCGGCTGGCGGCGGCTCAATGTCGATGAACTAGTGCTGACGCCGCTGGGGCAGCAGTGGTAGGGCAGGTGGATGCCTTGACGAGCGGCTCAATGGTGCTGATGTCGGTCGAGGCACGGGCGAGGTTGAGGTCGTACATTCGCTGGAGGTTCAGCCAGAACTCGGGAGTCATCCCTAGGGCCTGTCCAATTCGCAGCACCGTGTCCGCTGTAATTGATCTGCGGCGGTGGACGATTTCGTTGATGCGTATCGGGGCCACTCCGATGGCTTTGGCCAGACGGTACTGGCTGATGCCGAGTTCGTCCAGAATCTCGGCCAGATGTTCTCCTGGGTGGATCAGGGCAGTTGTAGTCATAAAAACCTCCTGGGATACTGACGTTTTGAAACGTCAGAGGGATAAGGATTTCTTCCGCGACGGGCGGGCAACGCACCCGGCGTTGTCTGCCCCCGAGTGGAAGAAAAACTACCATAGATTATCTCTATGACTACGGGGTTATGTCATAGGGAAATTTGATTTCACGCGGAACAAAACGGTAGCGATCTTTCTGTTAGGTTGAGCACCCAACCTTCAGAGCCTGTCGGGGCTACCTCTGGGCCGGTGGTACGCTGCAACTCGTTTGCGGCCTCTGGCACTGCTGGCGTTTCCTCGACAGTACCAACCCGAAAGCCTGATGGTGCTGCGGCCGGGTTGGGAGCGGGTCAGCCGATAGACGCTGATGCTATCGGTGCCAAGCAGCCAGTGCGGTTGTAATGGGTCCGGGATACTCCTGTTAGTGGCGTAGGAAACCACGTTCCTCGATGGATGCTGCACAGCGGCGGTAGAGGGCAGAGGGTAAAGCTGACTTCTTTAGAGGTCAGTGGCATTACTGGATCTTCTCCTCAGTGATAGTCGGTGATTTCGATTTCCATAGCACCTTGGTCTGTCCAGTGAAAGCACACGCGCCATTGGTCATTGATGCGAATGCTGTGCTGGCCTGTCCGGTCCCCGCGCAGCGATTTGAGGCGATGGGAGGGCGGCACCCGAAGGTCGGCCAGTACGGTCGCCGCAACCACTCGCTGCAACCTCATTCGCGCCCGATACAACGATCCATCGCCGCTCGTCCTGTAATCTTGCATTGTTTTTTTACGGTTATTCTGTAAGTTTACATTGTATTCTTACAGTTATTCCGTAAATTTGCAATATGCACAATTCCTCAATAGAGCGCCTGCTCAAATTGCCCGCGCACTCCTTCTTTCTCTTCGGTCCGCGCGGGGTCGGCAAAAGCACTTGGCTGCGCCAAGCCTTGCCCAAGGCCGCCTTATTCGACCTACTCGACGCGGCTCTCCATCTAGAGCTATCCCGCAATCCCCATGACCTAGAGGCACTAGCCGGCGATAGGGCGGCGGATTCGTGGATCGTGCTCGACGAAATCCAGAAAGTACCCGCCCTCTTAGACGAGGTGCATCGCCTGCTGGAAACGCGGCGCTGGCACTTTGCCCTCTGCGGCTCATCGGCGCGCACGTTGCGGCGCGGGGGCGTCAACCTGCTCGGCGGACGCGCCCTGACCCGCTTTATGGCACCGTTTTCCCAGCGGGAGTTGGGTGCCGACTTCGACGCCAACTTCTCCCTGCAATGGGGCCTTTTGCCCCTCGTGCAAGCGGACCGACGGTACGCCGCCGACCTGCTGCAGGCTTACGTCCACACGTATATCAAAGAAGAAATCAGCGAAGAGGGCTTGGTGCGCCGACTGCCTCCTTTTCTCCGCTTTCTCGAAGTCGCCGGTCTGCTTAATGGCCAAGTAGTAAACGGCCAGAACATCGCCCGCGATGCCGCCATCCCGCGCAGCAGCGTCGATGGGTATTTCTCCATCCTCCAAGACACCTTGCTCGGCCACTTCCTACCCTCCTACCGACCTCAGCTCAAAGTGCGCGAAAAGGCCCGCCCTAAGTTCTACTGGTTCGACGCTGGGGTGGCCCGGGCCGCGGCCGGCCTCGCCTATGACCCGCCCGATCGCCTGTGGCTGGGCACGGCCCTAGAGACTTTGGTCTATCACGAATTGCGCGTCTATAACCATGTGTACAACAAGTACCGCCCGATCGCCTTTTACCGCACCCCGGCTGGCGCGGAAATCGACTTTGTCATTGAAACGCGCAAGCGCACGACTTCCTCGCCACCGCACGTCGCCTGTTTGGAGATCAAGTTGGCTGAAAAATGGAACCGGAGTTGGGAGCGCCCCATGCGCTCCTTGCACAAGGCCGAGGGCATTGAGGTGGAGCGCATGATCGGCGTCTATACCGGCGAGCGGGCCTACCACTACGACGGCCTAGACGTGTGGCCGCTGGAGGAGTTTTTGCGCCGACTGTACGAGGGCGAGGTCTTTTAGCTCCCCAACCGCCTCAAGCCGCGACCGGAGTGGGCAATTCCGGCACGTATTCGTATCCTGGCTCGGCCTTTTGTCGCTCGAGGATGGCCGCGATCTCCGTCCACGCCTCGTACAGCCCCCGCGGGCAATGCGGCAGATCGCTTTTGATCGTTGCGTGCAGCTTGCCGAGCCGGTAGCACGGCACGGCCGCGTACATGTGGTGTTCGATGTGGTAGTTCATGTGCCAGTAGAGAAAGCGGAAAAACGGGTTCAAGATGACCGTGCGGGTGCAGAGCCGAAAATCTGGCACGTCGTCCTGCAAGCCGATGTGCTGGGTATTGTTGCACAAAAACAGCAGCCAGCCGCCGTAGAACGGGGCCAGCGTAATGAGCACCGGCACCAACCACAGGCCGAAGTACAAGGATACCCCCACGATTAGAGCGTGTCCCACCAGCAGGAAGCGATCCCAGCGAATGAGCCGCCGCCGCTTGTGCGGTGCCGATTCGGGGAAGAGCGCCAGCTCCCATTCGCCCTCTAATTTCCCGAATGCCCGCCGCGCCGTTGTCTTGTAGCGGGCGTACAAGCCCCACGGATTTACAACGGCACTCTTAAAAAAATCCACGAGTCGCAATTGGGCTGGCAGGACCACTTCGAGATCGTCGGGCGGGTGCAGGGTGTACTTGTGGTGCTCGGTGTGACTGGTCCAGAAGTGGATGTGATTGTACGCGCCCAAAAAGCTGAACAGGCGCAAGAAGAAGTAGTTGAGGAACTTGCTCTTGAAGACCGTGGAGTGACACAATTCGTGGAAGCCGTTCAGCAAAAAGGCGTAGAACGTGCCGTGCAAAAAGAGGATCAGCAGCAACCACGGCAGGGACCAATGCTCGGCCGCGTACCAAGCCCCCGCGCCCGTCGCCGCCAGCAAACCCAAATGCCCCAGCGTTTGCAGCAGCCCCCAAAAGTTGCTGCGCTGGTTGAGCGCGTTGAGCGTGGCGCGCGGCAAGGGGCAGCGATACCAGTTTATTTTGCGCTGGTTCTTTGTCATTTTCACGTCGCAATCCTCCGCTAAAAGAAAACCCGCCTTATTGTCGCAACTTGGCGCTGGCCGGGCAAGTTATATCCATCAGTCCGCACTACAAGCGCCCCTCCCTTATATCCCCGACGATGCGGACCAGCACCTCAACCGCGGCGCGGATGAAGCGCTCCCCCTTTTCGGCAGAGCCAAAGGTGGGGTCGCCGTAGGTGCCTTGGTCGGTCGCTTCGTGGATCCAGCGGTAGCGAGCGACTTGGCCGGCGCGCTCCGACTGCGGCGGATGGCCGTCCTTTTGCAAGCGGTCTACTTTGACCCACTCGGGATGCAGGGCCATCATCACCGAAGTCTCCATTTCGCCGGCATGCCCCCAGCCATGAGGCCCGGCCTCCCTTATCGGACCCAACTCGTCGTAGGCAAACCAAGAGGTCCCATAGACTTTCGCGTCTGGGCACTGCTCCATCAGGCGCTGCAAGGCGACGTTCATATTGGGGACATTGCCGCCGTGGCCATTTACTATGGCGATCTTGTCGAAGTCGGCGTGTACCATGCTGCTTACGGTATCGACGATCACGTTGATGTGGGTCTCGGATTGGGCTGTTATCGTGCCCTTAAACCGCAAGTGGTGCGGAGAATAGCCCAGCCACTGCGCCGGGAGACAGAGGACCTGATCGGGAATCTCCGCGTCGAGGCGATCGACGATAGCGGCGACCTCGGCCGTGTCCGTTATAAACGGCAGGTGCGGCCCGTGCTGCTCAAACGCCGCGATGGGATATACTACCACTGTATCTCTGGACACCTGCTCTAAGTCGGGCCAAGTGAGTTCAGCTAGTTTCACGATGCGCTCCTTTCGTCAGACCTACCCCCTAGTTCCTTCCTGACCGGCATCAGTCTCCCCAGCGGTCTGGATTGATGCCCGGGGCATCGCGCTGCATGCCTTGGGGTTTGTGTACCTGTTTCCACTCCTTGCCGGTGGTATTGCGGCTTTGCAGAAAAGGTTTGGCCGCTGCCGGCGCGTTCTCCACCCATTCCGGGTCCCACTCGTCCATCGGCTGAACCGGCCCTGCCCAAGCCGGCCGGTAGCCGAACTGCACCAGCTCCCGAGGGGCCAAATCCTTGTTGGGATGGGTGCCGTGGAAGAGGAGGGCGGGTATCATGACGACCGAACCAGCCTTGGGACAGAGCGTGATTTCCTGCGGGTGCGAGACATAGCGCACGTACGGGTTGGCTTGAGCGTGGAATGAGAGATGAGAGCGCGGGATGAGCCGGAAGGGCGCGCGCTCGGGCCGCAGGTCGTCGAGGTAGTAGAGCACCCGCAAAAGGCGCGGCGAAGAGCCTTCAAAACCAAAGATCGACGAGCCGAAAGGTTGACCGTCGGTGTGCATTGAAATCCCCGGCGAGCCGGAGAGGGTGCGGGTAAAAAGCCCGTGCGTGAATACGATGTCCGGCCCCATCAGGGCTTTGAGAAATTCCGCGATCGGCGGATAGCCGATCAGCTCGGCCACCGCTCGGCTCGCGCATTGGGGTTCGTGGTGGAAGGTTTGGGCCTCGCTGTAGTCCTTGTGCCCCATCGGCAGGTCTTTTAGCTCGGCTTTCAGAGCTGCAATATGCTCGGCGTTGAGCACATCCGGCAGGAGCACATAGCCCTCCACTTCGAGATGGCGAATCTGCTCGCTCAGAGAAAAAGCGGCAAAGTCGGTCTCATTGACCGTCATAAAGCCGATTTCTTCTTTGGGATCAATTTTTACTGTGGTAGCATCCATGCTGTCCTCCTTCGGGCGGCGATGAGGGGTGCCCTACGTGCGGGATTCTCGCCACTTGGCGAGGGAAAAGTCGTCCGAATCGTACAGTGCAAAAATTTTCGCTTCTTTGGCCCGCACCTCTGCCGCCAATTCCAACACTTCCTCGGCGTGCTCCAGCGGAATGCGCACGCATCCGTCGCCATCGCCAAAGATCAGGTCCCCCGGCCGAATCCGCACGGACCCTACGGAAACCGGCGCGTTGACCCGCGTTGCGTTGAAGACTCCGTGCCCTGGCACCGTCCCCCAAGCGAAGACCGGCAGCCCGACCCGGCGGATCCCCGCTAAGTCGCGCACCGTTCCATCGACAAGGGCACCCACCGCACCTAGCCGCTGGTGCAGCCGCGCCATGCCGTCGCCAAAACTGGCCCCGCGTCCGGGGCGCGAATCCACGTCCTTGACCACCCCGATCACTGGCCCCTCCACAGCGTCGATCGCCTCGTAGTACCCTTCCCAAGGGACCGCCACCGAGTCCGGGTCGTTGGTCGTTACTTCCACCGTCACCGCATAGCCGATGACCGGCCCCAATTCCGGCAGCAGATAGCGGATCGAGTGGTTGGTGTACTCTTCGTTGGGCAGGCCGCACTTTAACACGATGGCGTTGAAAATCGTCGGCGCGTCAAATTCCTTAAAGGCTGCTAGCACTTCGGGTTTGACCATGGAAAATTTGCTCCTTTTTAGCCGCCGATCCCAAGCAGAGCGCAGGCATTGCGCCCGAAAATATGGGTCTGGCAGTCTATGCACATGGGCTTGTTGGAATGCGAATTAGAGGGAATAGAGCGCATTAGCACGGCGGTTGTCAATCCGCGCCGCTCTCGGCGACAGGCCGTTGGGACTCTCTTGGGCAAGAGACGAGGGTTGCCCCTACGGGTGGCTTGTTCTCGGTGCATACCCTATACTTTGCGCTGCCATAGCGACCACCCACCAACCAGAGGTCCATCCCATGACTGCCGCGCCCGACTACACTTCAAAGGTCCCCTACTACACCTTCCCCAACACCTTGGCCGAACAAGAGCAGGCGCTGGCCGCCAACCCGCTGATGCAGCGCCTGCTCGCAGCGCGTCGCTCGTACGCCGGCGACCCACACCGCCCCATTTACCACTACATCAACCCGGAAGCCAATCTCAACGACCCCAACGGACTGTGCTTCTGGCAGGGCCGCTACCATCTCTTCTACCAAGCCTACCCACCGGAGGATACCCGCCAGCACTGGGGCCACGCCGTAAGCGACGACCTCGTCCACTGGCGCGACCTGCCGTACTGCATTTATCCGCACCCGGAGCGCTGCTGCTTTTCCGGGGCCGCGCTGGTTGAGGATGACCGGGTCATCGCCATGTACCACGGCACCGAGGTCGGCAACATGGTCGCCACTTCTTCGGACCCGCTGTTGCTGAACTGGAAAAAGGTCGCCAACAAGGCCGTAATCCCCATCCAGCCCGGCCAGCCCTACCGAGTCTTCGACCCCTGCATCTGGAAGCAGGGCGACGCGTACTACGCCCTGTCGGCGGGCACCAAGGCCGAAGGCCCGGCCGGCAAGCCCGTGCGCGCCAACTTCCTCTTCAAGTCGAGCGATCTCGAACACTGGGAGTACCTCCACCCCTTCGTCGAAGACGACGGGTACACGCTCGTCGGCGACGACGGGGCCTGCCCCTATTTCTGGCCGATTGGCGACCGCCACATCCTCCTCTTCTTTAGCCATCGAAGCGGCGGCCAGTACCTGCTCGGGGACTACGACACCGCGCGCGACAAATTCGTGGTGACCTACGGGGCCAAATTCAACTTTGGCGCGGCCGTGCCCGCTGGCGTCCACGCCCCTTCGGCCACCCCCGATGGCCAAGGCGGAGTCTTGGTCATCTTCAACATGAACCCGGGCAAACCGACCAAGGGCTGGAACCAGATTATGACCTTGCCCCGTCGGCTGACCGCCGTTGGCGACGAGCTGGCCATGACGCCTGCTGGCAACCTTGCATCCCTGCGGCAGGACCACCAGCGCGTCGGCAAAACCACCCTCCCGGCCAACGAAGAGCTCGTCCTCGATGCGGTGCGGGGCAACGCCGTGGAAATCGTCGCTGAAATCGATCCCCAAGACGCGCCCATGGTCGAACTCAACGTCCTACGCGCTCCCGGGCGGGAGGAGTTCACGCGCATTGCCTTTTTCAAAAACCGGGGCTTCAGCGACCGCGTCTTTGGCCGCGACCGCCACCAGAGCCTGATCTCGCTCGACACCTCGTATGCTTCTGTCGCGCCCGACGTGCTCTCCCGCGCCTCGGAGACCGCCCCGGTCGTCCTCGCCCCGGGCGAGACGCTCAAGCTGCGGGTTTTTGTGGATAAGAGCGTGGTCGAAGTTTTTGCCAACGACCAGCAATGCGTGGCCGCACGGGTCTATCCCGACCGCGCCGACAGCGTCGGGGTCTCGCTGCGGGCACAGGGCCAGAGCGCCGAGTTGGTCTCGCTCGACGCCTATCAGATGCAGGACATTTACGCGGACTAGCAAAGGAGCATACCATGAACGAAGAAGAAAAATTCGCCTTTGACTTGGAGGGGTATCTGGTCATCAAAAACGTCCTCAGCGCACAGGAGCTGGACGATCTCAACGCGCTCGTAGATCAGCACCTCGCCGGCTGGGACAATCACCCCCGCAACGACCTGAACAAGGTCAGCAACTGGGGCCAAGCCAGCAAAAACCTGATCGACCACCGCAAAATTTTGCCCTACTTAATCGAACTCATCGGCCCCAAGGTCCGCATCGATCACGACTACGCCATTATCATGAATCGCGGCGACACCCGCGGCCGTCTCCACGGCGGCCCTAGCCAAGATACCGACCACTGGTTTAGCTACCGCGACGGCCAGATGCGCAATGGCCTGAGCGTGGTGACCTTTTTTCTCGCCGATGCCAATGCGGGCGACGGCGGCTTTGCCTGTGTGCCGGGCAGCCACAAGACCAATTACCCCGGCAACCTGCCCCAAGATGTCAGGTGCTTTGAGCGCAGCGCGCATTACGTCGTCCAACCCACGGCCAAGGCCGGGGATGCGCTGTTCTTTACCGAGGCCCTCATCCACGGCACCATGCCGTGGCGCGCCGAGCACCAGCGCCGCACGTTGCTCTACAAATACAGCCCCGGCTACTCAACGTGGGCCAAGGAGTTTTACAACCTCGAAGAATACGGCGAGCTGACCGAGCGCCAAAAGCGCATCATGGCTACCCCCTCAATGCACGAACACCCCGAAATCGTTTAGCTAAGGAGCACACCATGTCCAACCCATATTTGCTACGCGGAAAGAAAGCCTTTGTCACCGGCGGCAAGCGCCGCATTGGTCGCGGCATTGCCCTCGCTTTAGCCGAAGCTGGCTGCGACGTGGGGATCAACGACCTGCACGACGACGAGGATGCCGGCCAAACCCTAAGCCTGATCCGCGCCATGGGCCGCGAGGCCGAATTCTTCGCTGGCGACATTTCCGCTAGCGACCAAGTTGAGGCGATGTTCGCGGCCTTTCTCGCACAGTTTGGCCGCATTGACATCTTGGTCAACAACCCCTACGGCGGCACGGGCGAGCCCTTCCTCGAACTCAGGGAGGAGAATTGGGACCAAAACCTCGACGTGGGCCTCAAGGGCTTTTTCCTGTGCTCGCAGCAGGCGGCGCGCGCCATGGTGGCGCAGGGCGACGGAGGAGCCATCGTCAGCACTTCCTCGGTGCATGGGCGGCGGGCGTGGAAAAACGACACGGCCTACGGGGCCGCCAAAGCCGGCGTCTTGCGCCTGACCGAAAGCATGGCCGTTGACTTGGGCGAATACGGAATTCGCTGCAACGCCATCATGCCCGGATACATGGACACGGCTCACGCCTTCAACGAACCGCCTCCGGCGCTGGGCATTCTCGATGAACAGTACCACGACATAGTTCCCCTGCGTCGTCCGGGAACTCCCGAAGACATTGGCCGGGCCGTGGCCTTTCTCTGCTCGCCGGCCGCCGGCTGCATCACCGGGGCGTCCCTGCCGGTCGATGGGGGGCTTTTGGCTGCCTCGGCCGCGGAGTAGCTGATTTTACGCACGGTACGACCCCCACCTCTAGACTCCCGCTTTCGCGGCAATGACGCGCCCCAAGCATGCCCCAGCTTGACTGGGGTGAGTAAGCTCGTCAACCCGGACATGTCTAAATCGCCTTTCAGCATCAAGGGACTGCTAACCGGCATAGCCCTCGCCCTAGCAGTGGGCCTGCTCGCCCCGTATGGGGTCGTGTTCAATTACTACTGGGTCGGCTTCAATCCCTCTTCGCCGGGGGCCCTCTTTTTCTTTTTTGTCCTGACCTTTGCCGTCAATGGGTTCGTGGCCCTGATTGGCCGCCATTTTGCCCTGTCTAAAGCCGATCTCGTCCTGATCTACTGCATGTTGCTGATGGCGGTCACCGTGCCGACTTGGGGCCTGATGTTCTTCCTCATTGGCACCATCGTCTATCCCTTTTACTACGCCACTCCCGAAAACAACTACGCCGAGCTGTTCTACGACTTTATCCCCGCGTGGATCGCGCCGCAGGACTTTGAGGCCATCAAGAATTACTACGAGGGCCTGCCGCAGGGTGAGGCCGTCCCGTGGGGCGTCTGGGCGGAGCCGATGGCCTATTGGCTGGCCTTGATCGCGGCCATGAGCTTCATGCTGATCTGCCTGAGCACCCTCCTCCACCGCCAGTGGTCGGTACACGAGCGGCTGACCTATCCCATGGTTCAGCTACCGCAGAACATGATTGAGAAGGACGCCAACGCCTGCGTGGCTTCTTTTTTCAAGGATCAGCGGATGTGGCTGGGGTTTGCCGTGCCCTTCCTCCTGCTCAGTCTCAACGCCCTCAATCACTACTTTCCACTCGTCCCCGAATACAACCCTCGCGGCCGTTTTTCCTTTTTTAACCATACCTTGCACCTGCCGATTGCGCTCAACTTGGCTTGGGTCGGCTTCTTCTACTTGGTCAATCTCGAGATCACGTTCAGCATCTGGTTCTTCTACGTGTTCTCCAAGGTGGAGGAAGGGGTCTTCAAAACCCTCGGCATCGCCAGCACCGAGCGTCTGAGCGCGTATGAGTACTCCCAACCGGCCGACTTGACCCATCAAGCCACCGGCGCAGTCATTGTCCTAGTGCTATTTGGACTGTGGACCGCCCGGCCCCACCTCAAAGAGGTCGGGCGCAAACTCTGGAACCCGCACGGCGGCGTTGATGACAGCGAGGAGTTGCTCAGCTATCGCACGGCAGTCTGCGGCTTTTTGGGCAGCCTGCTCTTTGTCGCCGTTTGGCTCTGGCGCTCGGGGGTGCCCATTGCGGTGCTCCCGATCTTGCTCGTCGTCAGCCTGCTCTTCTTCATCTTGGTCGCGCGCGTAGTAGCCACCGGCGGCGTGGCCACCGCCCGCAGCCCCATTGTCCCGGCCTACTTCATCATTTCGGGCTTGGGCACCTCGGTCCTCGGGGCCAAGGGCTTGGTCGCTCTCAACTTCACCTTTATTTGGCAAGGCGAATCGCGCACCTCGCCCATGGTCGCCTGCGCCAACGGCCTCAAGCTCGCCGAGCTGATTCCCGGCCCCAAGACGCGGCTGTTTTGGGGCCTGATGCTGGCACTGGTGTGCAGCCTCTTGGGCGCGGCCTACATGACCTTGAACTTGGCCTACACCTATGGAGCGATTAATCTGTCGCTGATCAATTGGGCTGGTGCCCACGGCTGGCCCTACATCGGCCCGACCATCCTCAACATGCCCGAGGCCAACATGCGCGGCTGGCTTTTCAAGGGAATCGGCGCGGCCGTGGAGGGCTTTTTGATGTGGGCGCAACACCGGTGGTTTTGGTGGCCCTTCCACCCGGTCGGCTTTGCCATTGCCGTGGGCTGGCTGACGAGTCAGATCTGGTTCTCGGCGCTGATCGCTTGGCTCTTGAAGCTGGTCATCGTCCGCTTTGGCGGTGTGCGCCTGTTCCAGAACGCCAAGCCGTTCTTTTTGGGGCTGATTTTGGGCGAGGTTTTTGTCTCGGGGGTATGGGGCGCGATCTATGCGCTGACCGCGGAAAAAGGACGCTTGCTAACGAATATGTAACACGGCCGCACCCAATGGCGCAGTAGCGGCTTCACCTCTTCGGGCGATAGTAGGGGGCTTACTACACGACACCAGCCCTCAGCCTGCCAAGGATCGCGGGCATCTTGCCCTCGTCAAGGGCGGGACGCCCGCGATCCCGGACCCAGCGGAAACCGCAGAAAAGGCGTACTCAAAGTAAGGGTCGCCTACTTTAGGGGTCGTGTACTAAGGTAGGGGGGTACGAAATGAGGCCGGGAGACTATGGGGCACCATCGCGCTCTGCCGTTGGTGCATGAGCCGCTGCGGGGGGTTTACTTTAGGTGGCGTGTACTAAGGTAGGGGGGTACGAAATGAGGCCGGGAGACTGCCTCGCCACGGGCATGGGGCACCATCGCGATCTGCCGTTGGTGCATGAGCCGCTGCGGGGGTTTACTTTGAAACGACCCTAGAAGGCCAGAAGCGGCCGGGACATTTGTGGAACCATACCCACGGCCAAGCCCAACCCAAGCCGAACGTTAGCTGCTGATTTTGATAATTTTCGGCAAAGTCGATGAACAAAAACTGATTCAGTTTATTCAACGAATAAAGAATCGTTTAACACAAACAAAGTGTTGTTCAAATGATGAGCAACAAGGGCTGAGCGGCGAAGCGTAGAAAACCTCCTCCTACAATTTTAAGTCTCATGTTTTTCAATCCTTTAGGGCATTCCTGAAGGATTTTTTTGTGCGTGGTCGGATCGTTGGCACGAAATGTGCATATAGCTACTTGACGTTGGAGCCGATGCGGACAAGGAGGCCGCACTCAATGGCGGCGTTCGTTGCTCCAAACCTTCGCGTCTTACACTGGATGTTAGGCAGGGCACCAAGTCTGTGTGTCAAGGAGACCTTGATTCGATGAAGAAAATCGGAGATTATAGAAAGCCACGGGACCGCGTCGTCCCGATCTATCACGCTATGCTACCTGAAGGAGGTAGAGCTATGCACAGCATCTTAGGCTTTCTTGGTATGATGATTTTGCTTCTCGCAACAGAGATGCTGACTGCTCTGTGGCAGTCTGCGTCGGCGGAGACGATCACGGTAGCGCAAACGGGAACCGCCGATACTCAGTCCATAGATGAGGCCACCCTCATAGCGAGTGCCGGCGATACGATCCATGTTTCTGCTGGAACCTATTATGGGATTGGTCTCCTTATCGACAAGGGTCTTACCTTAATCGGTGCTGGCCCAGACAGTACGATCTTTGTCTATGGATGGGAAACCAGTATAGGCATTGCAGCAGATGTGACCATGTGACCATTGAAGGATTTATTCGAGGTTCGATTTACCGGTGCTTTTGCTGCACTCGAGCTTGTAGGGAATGCCCAGCCGACCGTTCAGTATAATGAGTTCCTGACCCCAGTGGGCATTCGCTTGCGAGATAATCCCAATGCCATCGACGCCCGCTTCAATGCTTGGGGCAGCGAAATACGATCCGAAATAGAGGATAAGATCGTGAGAGAAAACAGCAACGGGACCATTCGTTTAGACGGTTGGTTAAGACGAGACAATGCATACCAACGATTCCAGGCTGAGAAAGGAGAATAAATATGAAATTTCTATCTACATTGATCGCTTTAGGTGCTCTGCTGACAACAAACACGACTTCTGTTCAGGCGACGAAATTTTCCACAGAATGTTAGACGAGAATATGATATTACAGGCAGGTGTAAAAGTGGAACTGATGTCATCAATACCACGATGCGCGAAACCATGGTTGATAACCTGACGAGAACGGACAGATGGGCCGCTTCGGGCAAAGATCATGACAACTTTCTCGGATGGTGTGCTCTGGACGAGCCTCTGTGGCAATGGCAACCAAATGCTACCTACGCGTACAGTACGGGTGATATCGAAAATAGATATAACAATATCATTGATCCGATTTACAAAAAAATAAAAAGACAAGATCCAGATCATCTTGTCTTTATGAATTTTGCCTTCGCCCACGCAACGGCTTTCGGCAATAATGGCATGCTGTATTCCAGTCCGTCCGTCCGCTATGTATGATGCCATCTCGCCTTTGACGCCGGGTAGCATCGACTTAGACTGGGACGCCCCGGACAGGGGCGATACGCCCACCGGCTACCGCGTTGAGTACCGCTTCGCAAGCGGTAGCTGGCTGTTGGGGGCGACGCCGGCCCTGACGAATGCGTCTCTTGTACTTGATCGTGCCGACGCCCTCTACCAGTTCCGTGTGTGCGCCGAAAACAGCGCCGGAACCAGCGGCTGGGTTGAGGCGACCGGCACGACCAGCGAGCCGATCCCCGAGACGCAGTCGGCGTATCGGCTGCACACGTCGGGCACGACCACTCCGACGTTCACCGCCACCGCGAGTGGGGTCCCCACCGGGTGCCGTCGGCCGCCCCAGCTCCTCATGTTCACGGCCTGCTGGAGCGACAGGATGCCTCCACTCCTTCAGTTGGAGGCTCCCGACCGAGGGGTTTCACCATACTTTGAGACCGCTAGCGGTATCGCGACAGCTTCCAACGGCTCGGCCCCCTTTGCGCTGCGTATGTTCGTCAATGAGCCTTAGTACCGCTCTGCGCGCCCGGTCTCTCGACGAACCGACTCGAAATACGGCTTGATGAATCGCAGAACCGGCGGCACGGAGGTCTCAGAAACCTTCGTGCCGTCGATATAAAACACAAGCACACAGCAGGCTCGGTTTCGGCCTAACCGAAACGAATACGCTACGCGGGCTTGCCTCCCGTGTCGATTCGATAGCTCATCATCCGAGATCCCCACCACCCCTTTGCTCCCCAAGCGTTGCTGTTGACCCATACGTAAATGGATAAAGTCGAGCTTCGTTGGTTGACCCTCCCAACGCGCATTGATACGTTTTGGCGGCCCCCGCAAACCGACTTTCCGCGGCTGAGGCGTTACACCGCCCAAGTCGAGGACTTTGCAACCAACGCGAGGCTAAATGAGACGGTTTGATCGCGCTCAATCGCCTCTCACTCGAAATCAATGCGAGGTCTAATATGAAACGCAGCATTTGCACCTTGCTCAGCGCGTGGCTGCTCAGCGGCTGCGGCGATAGCCCTTCCGACCAAGCAACCAGCCAGCGCACGGACGCCGCGGAATCGGCGCTTATACAGGTCCCGCGAAACCGCACTCTAATCATGGATTGCGCCGAAAGCGGCACCTGCGCCGGGCAGATCCAAGACTACAATTCGTTCAACCCCTATCTGCCGGAAACCACCTCGCGCACCGGATACAATTTCGCTTTTGAGCCCCTGTACTTTTACAATGCCTTCGAGGGCAAGCTGATTCCCTGGATCGCCACCGATCACCGCTTCAACGACGCCTATACCCAAGTGGAAATCACCCTTCGGACGGGCAGCCGTGGACAGCGCACGACGTGGTCTTTACGATCAATATGCTCAAGGACAACGCGCCTTTGTTGTCCTATTCAACCGACATGAAAAACTGGGTCCGAGAGGCCGTGGCGGTCGATAGCCTGACGGCGCGCATCGCCCTGACGGCCCCCAATCCGCGCTTTGTCTTTTCGTATTTCACCCACAACTTCGGCAATGGGGTGCCGATTGTGCCCGGCCAAAGCGCATTGCCTGCGCTGCCAACTGCCACACCCATTTGCCCAGAGCAAGCCCTGAACATAAGCATCAGACGATCTCCACTCCCCAGAAGCCCAACATCGGCAAAAAGCGTTCCATATCGGCCGGCACGGTCGCCGGATCTTTGCCGTAGCCGCCGTGGACTCTAGCCGCCCCCTGCAAGGGCCGCTTCAAGACCAGCTCGACGCGATGGTCCTGAGGATAGCTCACCGCCGCGATTGGCACCCTCGCCGGCCGCATCCTCAACCCGGAAGCTGTTGGCCTCTGCGTCAATGCTGTCCATGCGGCTCTCGACAGCTACAAACTCCAGCTCGACGCGGTCTCCCCGCCGCCGAGCCGCCACCAAATCCGGTGCCTTCCAAGCCACCGTCTGGCCGTAGACCAACCCCAAAGCGGCCTGCGCCAACCGCTCGCCCAAGAGCATATTGCCAGCGGGACTGGTGTGGATCAGATCCGAAAGCGGCAAGTCGAGCGCCGGTACCACGCCTACCCCCGGCGTTTGCCGCGCCACCTGCCGCTGCGCCTCGCGCACCTGACTCCAGCGGCGATCAACATCTGGGTCTGCGGGTTGGTACACGCGGTTTAGCTGCACGGTGAGCACCGGCAACTCCGCGTCTGCAAGGGCCGCCCGCCAAGCGGCGACCGCTCGCTGGAACCGCTCCGCATAACTGGTCGCGTCCGCGTCGGTTCCGGTATCGCTTTCCCCCTGATACCACACAATCCCCCGGACCTTTCCCCCTACCTTCTCCACGCACTGCACCATATTGTCAAACAAATCCGCCGCCCCAGTCCACCGCGTGAGCGGAGAGCCTCCCAACGACGTCTGCACCAAACCCACTGGGTGCGAGAGCGTCCTTTTAAGCGTGCGCCCAAATTGCAGATAGGGCGAGTGCCCTGGATTGGCGGCCTCTCGGTTCACTGTGTGTTGGGTATCCGTCGATTCGTTCAGCGGATGCGCCGCCAGCGCCCAGCGCTCGCTATTTCTAAACAGATGCACCCCCAGCTCCGCTGGATCCTCGTACGGCCCGCGTCCGTATCCAGCCGAATTGCTCTGCCCGGCAATCACCCACAAATCGCCTACCCCCAAGAAGTGCCGCATGTCTCCCCGCGGCGACCACTCCCCGGCCGGATTCTCCGCCAGCCGCAACCGCGTCTCCAGCCGATAAAGCCCTCCCGCCGGTATGTGTTCCAAAGCACCCTTCCAAGTACCATCTTCTTCTGTCGGCACAGCCTGCCAGTCCAAACCGGCCGCAACAGCCACCCCCGTATCCTCCCACACCAAGCGCACCTCCACTTGTCCGGGAGTCTCGAATTTCCACTTCCCCTCCAGTTCAATCCGCCCCTTCCCGCGCTCGTCCTGCTGCGCGATCTGCCAATCCGCCGGCCCCTGCTCGATAATTACACCAATCTGCTCTTCCATTTTATTCCTCGTTTCGACGGGGAAGCGGATTGCAACTAAATCAAATCATCTACTGCGAGATTGAGCGTCGTCGCGATGCGCTTCATTGCTTTGATCGATCCGGATCGGACAAATAAGAGGCCGCGATGATGCTATGCAAGCGGCCCCTTGCACACAGTAGCGGCAAAGACTACAAATTATCGCACCAGCCAGCGCCGCCCGGCCACCACAAGCGGCTTGCCCACGGCTTGACTATTGGACAGATTTTAGCCGGTTATTTCGGTCTTCGGGATATTCGCACTGATCAACCACACCTTCCATCTTTCTTTCATTGATCACTACAATCCAAATCGTCGCCAGCGCTGCGCTGGGGGCACTAATCGGTTTTGGCACCAATTGGCTGGCCATCAAGTCGCTGTTCCGTCCGCTGCGACCGCGCTGGTACAGCTTAGGCTGGCAAGGGGTTATTCCGCGCAATAAGGAGAAACTAGCCAACAATATCTCCAAGGTTGTAGGGACCGATTTATTGGCCAGAGACTATTTGTTAGAGCAATTGCAGAACGCGACTTTGCAGAAGAGTTTGCATCGCTTTGTCGCCACTCAGATAGATCGGTTATTAAGTGCCAATCTGGCTGCTGCTTTCGCTCAATTGCCGCCGGACTGGCGCGAAGAGGGCTTGGACAAAACAACGCGACGGTTGCTCGAATGGATGGCCGACTGGAGCGAAAGCGAGTCGGGACTCAAGTTAAAGCGGTGGCTTTTGGATGCCCTAGAAGCACGTTTGGGTGCGCTGCAAGTCGGACAGGTGCTGTCGGCAAAGCAGCTCGACGAATTTATCGACATGGTCAGCGGCGTACTAGCCAAGCAGGAAACGCGAGAGCACTTGACGCGTATCCTACAGGAGCGATTGGAGGGCTACCTTGGATCGGATACGCCGCTGGAGAAAGTCGTCCCGGCGGAATTGCGCCATGCCTTGCACGACCGTTTGCAGCGCGAAATTCCGCAAATACTGCTGCGTATAGCCCGCTGGCTGAAGGATCCTGAAAATGTGGAGTCTCTAGTCGAGCGCATCTTGAAAGCGCTTGAAGCATACGCCGGACAAGCGAATTGGCTCAAGAGTCTGATCGCCAGCTTGGGATTGCACTTTTTCCGGGCAGAGATCACCGAGGCATTGCGCCAGCGCATTCCCCAATTGGCCCGAGAGTTTTTGCATAGCGAGGAAGTGCGCGAGAAGTTCGCCAAACAGCTAATCGCTAGCGTCAACGACTTATTGCGCAAGCCAGTAGCAGAGGTGGTGGGAGATCATCGCCATGTTTTGGCCCAGCGCGTCGGTTCTATTGCCGCGACTTGGATTTCGAGCACAGAGGCGCAGGAGGCACTGGGGAGCTTTTTGCGCCACCAGTACCGCCAGCACCGCAAGCGTCAACTCAGCGAGGTCGTGCCAAAGAGGGTGCGGCACACCGTGCGCCAGCGCTTGTCGGAGGCGTTGCGCTTGCCCCGCGATAAAATTGAACCCTGGAGTATACAGTTGAGTGCTTTCTTGCGGGAACACCTACAGCGCAGTCGCACGCCGTTGCGGGAGTGGACCGACCTGAAACGAGATGACGAGAAAGCACTAGTTCAGTGGGCGCAGGACAAAGCGACAAAAGCGCTGGAGACGCAAGTACCCGTACTGATTGCACAGTTCGATATCCAAAGCATGGTGTACGCCAAAATTATGAAGTTCGATCTGTTGCGGGTGGAGCGTCTGATCAAGGGTATCATCAGCGACCAATTGCGCTATATCAATTTGCTGGGGGCGGTACTAGGGGGATTGGTAGGTGTGCTCTTGCCGTTTCTCAATGCCTTTATCGCCAGCCTACATTGATGGGGCCGTTGCGCGAAGGGGCCTGCTCCGGCAATTCCCGTTTAGCCATACCGGCCACCGATGCCGATTGATGCGGCCTAAAGTTCTGAAAATCCCTCGTGCGGTCCTCTGCGGCCCATCGATGGCTTGGGTGCGAGGGCAGCTTGCCCGCGCAGAGTGGAGGGCGAGACGCCCTCCGTCCTAGGACCCTAACAGCCATTTGCTTGGTTTCATGGAGCAGTCGCTGAAGCACCCCATTCAACCCCACAGTGCCCTGAGCCGAGGCAGCAGGATGTCCGCGTCGCGGTCGGGGATGTGACCCTCCCAGACCCGGTTCGCCTCAGGCGTTGAGCGGTCGTAGGACTTTTGCAACAGATCGGGCAAGCTGAGCGTGTGGAAGCGCGTCTTAAAAAAGCCATCGTCAGAGAGCACCACGCAGCGATACCCCAAGGGGAAGCCGATCAGACAAGCCGTATCAACGACTAGGTAGTCGCGCTGGGCGGTGATGCGGTTGATGTGGCGGTGGCCGGTGAAGGCCGCGACGATAGCAGGGCTTTCGTCGAGCGTTTTGACCAGCCGCGGTGCGCCTTCGACCACGCCGCGGTCCCAGTGGAAATCCGGCAGAATCCAAGTGTGGAGGACGAGCAGCAGGGCGCAGCCATCGGCTAGGGCTTGGGCCGCGGCAGCGCACAGGGCCTCGTCGAGCGCGTCGGTCCAGACGCCAGCCCCTTGCTCAAAGACATTGCAGTCGTGGAAGACGTTGGCCAGTGCCAAGCGCAGGCGCGGGGCGGCATTGACGACGGTTAGCGGGTCGGGATAGGGGAAGCGGGCGGCGAAGCCGGCGAAGGAACCGCTCTGGGCGTCGCAGTCGTGATTGCCGGGAATTGCGTAGAAAGGGGCTTCAATCCGTGCAAAGGCCGCAGCCGCCTCGTCAATTGAGCGCAAATAGGTCTCGGTGGGCAGGTCAAAGGACGATCCGCCGCAGAGGAAGTCGCCGCCGTGGACGACAAAATCGAAAGCCTGCGCGTTGAGGGCGGGGGGTATTGCGTCGAGCACCTCTTGGCTGCGGGTGAGCATCTTGGGAGCGCCGTAGTCTTCGGGGGCGTCCGGGTAGTGGTGGGTGTCGGTGAGGAAGGCGAAGCGGACGGACATGGAAACGGCTCCTGTACGGGGGATATTCATACGGCGCACTGTTGCGCTAGGTGGCGTTGCGCCCCTTTTTCGACGCGGTAGTAGAGCTAAAAACCCGCAACAATATCGCAAGTTTTGCCGTCGGCAGCCAGCAGAGGTAATTAGAAAATGCCCTATATAGACATCGTGCCCCTAAAACGGGCCACTGGCCTGCTCAAAAAGCAATACGAAGCCGCCCTCGCTCGGGCCGGGCGCATTTGGGGCATTGTCTCCATTATGAGCCTCAACCCCCGGGCCATGAAGACCTCACTAAATTTTTACCAAGCCCTCATGTACGGCCCCTCGCCCCTGAGCCGGGGCCGCCGCGAAATGCTGGCCGTAGTCGTTTCGGCCGCGAATCACTGCGCGTACTGAATACGCGCCCACGCCCACGACCTCCGGGCCGAGGTCGCTCGCGATTTTGCCGTTGCAGAAGGAGCCCCGGCCGACCGGCTGGTGCATCAATTGTCCGCGAATTGGCGTCAAGCCGCTTTGCCCCCGGCCGACCGTGCCCTATGCGCCTTTGCCGAAAAACTGACCCGGCGACCCCAAGACTCAACCGCTGAGGACATCAACCAATTGCGTCAGCACGGCTTTGACGAGCGCGGCATCCACGACGCCGTCCAAGTCATCGGCTATTTCAACTACATCAATCGCGTGGCAGAGGCCTTGGGCGTTGAGCCTGAATCCTTTATCCGGCCTTGGGAAAAATCCGCGGCCGCTCCCGACTAGTCCGCAAAAAATGGCTCCTGTTAAACTAGTATTCGTTATTAGTACCTGACGTTGCGCCCAGGTGCCTTGGATTCGACCTGCCCAACCAAGACGCCCAGATACAGTTCGCTAAAAGAATCGCCATCCATGAGCCAGCCCGCGCCCCAGATCGCCGTTGAAAACTTGGTCAAAACCTATCGCATTGCCGAGCGCCGCCCCGGCCTTTGGGGTGCCTTGCGGGGCGTTGTGCAGCGCTCGCATCGCACAATTCGGGCGTTGGACGGCATCTCTTTCTCACTCGAAGCCGGCGAACTGGTGGGCTATATCGGCCCCAATGGCGCTGGCAAATCCACTACGGTCAAAATCCTCTCCGGCATCGTCGTGCCCGACTCCGGGCGCTGCGAGGTCCAAGGCCGCGTCCCTTGGCAGGACCGCATTGGCCACGTCAGTCGCATTGGCGTGGTCTTTGGCCAGCGCACCCAATTGTGGTGGGACTTGCCGGCCATTGAGTCCTTTGATCTGCTGCGCGACATCTACAAAGTGCCCCCCACCGCCTACCGCCGGCGGCGCGACGCGCTCATCGCCATGTTGGAACTTTCTTCCTTTCTCGACGTGCCCGTGCGCCAGCTCAGCTTGGGCCAGCGCATGCGCTGCGATTTAGTGGCGGCCCTGCTGCACGGCCCGGGCCTGCTCTTTTTGGACGAGCCGACCATTGGCCTCGACGCGGTCTCCAAATTGGCGGTGCGCGATTTCATCAAAGAACTCAACCGCCAAGAGGGCACTACCGTCATCCTGACCACCCACGACATGGACGATATCGAAGCCCTGTGCAATCGGGTCATGGTCATTGGCGACGGCACCATCCTCTCCGACGGCAGCCTCGCCGATTTGCGCGCCCGCGTCTCGTCCGAGCGCCGCCTCATCGTCGATCTGGTCGATGCCGCAGCGACCATTGACGACGAGGCCGCCCGCGTCGTGCAGCGCGATGGCCCCCGAGTGCATCTCAGCTTTGCGCCCGAACGCATTTCGGCCCCGGCCCTCATCAGCCGCATCACGGCCCGCCACGAGGTGCGCGACCTCTTTGTGGAAAACCCGCCCATTGAGGAAGTCATCGCCCAACTCTACCGGGACCGCCCTTGATGCGGCCCTATCTGTCCGTCCTCAGCGCCCGCATCCGCATGTTGCTGCAGTACCGGGCCGCGGCCCTAGCCGGCATGAGCACGCAGCTATTTTGGGGACTCATTCGGGTGATGATCTTCGAAGCCTTCTACCGCACTTCGACTCAGGCGCAGCCCATGACCTACGCCGAAGTGGTCAATTACGTCTGGCTCGGTCAGGCCCTGTTCGCCCTCTTGCCTTGGAATCCCGACAACGACATCCGCGCCATGGTGCGCACGGGCACCGTGGCCTACGAGTTGGTGCGCCCGGTCGATCTATACGCCTTTTGGTACAGCCGCGCCCTCGCCAACCGCATCGCCCCCACCCTGCTGCGCTCGGTGCCGTTGTTCTGCGTGGCCTTCCTCTTCTTCGGCTTGCAAGCTCCCGCGTCCCCGGCTGCGGCTGCGGCTTGGGCTTTGGCCACGGTGGGCGCGGTCCTGTTGGGCGGTGCTCTATCCAATTTGGTCAACGTCTCCTTGTTGTGGACCATCGCCGGAGAGGGGACCATTCAAATGCTGGGGGTGTGCATCTACGTTTTTTCGGGCATGGTGATTCCCTTGCCGCTGTTTCCCGATGGATTCCAACCCATACTCGACTTCATGCCTTTCCGCGGCTTGGCCGATACCCCTTTCCGCCTCTACATGGGGCACATTCCCGCGTCCCAAGTCTGGTCGGTGGTGGGGCATCAGCTCGCGTGGACTGTGGCCCTAATGGGGTTGGGCCGCTTCCTCCTCTATCGCGGCACCCGCCGCTTGGTCGTCCAAGGAGGCTGAAGCCGTGCTCGATGGACTGCGCCTGTACGGCCGCTACATCGGTATCTCCTTCCGCAGCCAAATGCAGTACCGGGCCTCTTTTGTCATGCTGTCCGTGGGCCAGGGCCTGATGACCGGCCTAGAATTCTTGGGCATCTGGGTGCTCTTCGACCGCTTTGCCGCGCTCGACACTTGGAGTCTGCCCGAAGTGGCCTTCTTTTACGGCCTCATCAACATCGCCTTTGCCCTGTGCGACGCGTTCTCGCGCGGCTTTGACTTGTTCGCCGCCACGGTCAAAAGCGGCGACTTCGACCGCCTGCTGCTGCGCCCCCGCAGCACGGCCCTGCAATTGGCCGGACAAGAACTGACCCTCAAACGCATCGGCCGCCTCACCCAAGGCTTGGCTGTCCTGCTGTGGGCCGCACATGCCCTAGACTTGGCTTGGACGCCGGACAAGCTGGTCCTCGCCGTGCTCACCATTCTCGGCGGCGCTTGCCTGTTTTACGGCCTCATAGTGCTGCAGGCGACACTCGCTTTTTGGACCATCGAGAGCTTGGAAATCGTCAATACCGTAACCTACGGCGGCGTGGAGACAGCTCAGTACCCACTGGCTATCTACCGCGAGTGGTTCCGCCGCTTTTTCACCTACGTCATCCCCCTCGCCTGCGTCAGCTATTATCCGGCGCTGGGGATTTTGGAGCGCCCCGATCCTTTGGGTTCAGGCCCGTTATTCCAATGGCTGGCCCCGGTCGTGGGCCTGCTCTTTTTCGTGCTCTGTCTGCACATCTGGCAAGTAGGCGTGCGGCACTACCGCTCTACGGGAAGCTGATGGGAACGCTCTCGTCCGCGAACAGTCCGTCTTGCCCTTCGGCTTCTCATGGGATATACTTCGGATATACATCACCTTATGAGGAGGTCGGCCAAGTTGAGTACAATACAGAAATGGGGAAACAGCCAAGGGCTTCGGTTGGCCAAGGCCATTCTCCAAGAAGCGCAGCTAAACGTGGGCGACGAAGTGGATATTTCCGTCGAAAACGGGCGAATCATAATTGAGCCTGCGACTAAAATTCGCGGGAGATACGACTTGCAGGAGTTGTTGGCAAAGATGCCTAAAGAGTACCGAGTTGAAGAACCGGATTGGGGCGGACCTATTGGGAAAGAAGTCTGGTAAATGCCCCGTTATATTCCCCAGAAAGGGGATTTTGTGATTTTGACCTTTGATCCCCAAGCAGGACACGAGCAAAAAGGGCGTCGTCCCGCATTGGTAGTAAGCAACACCCTGTTCAATAGGCACACCGGACTTGCCATGGTGTGCCCGATAACTAAGACAAAAAGGAATATCCCTTTTCACGTGGAAGTTCCAAGCGAATCATCCCTTGCGGGGTATATCGTGGTCGAACAGATCAAATCCGTTGATTGCGCAAGTCGCAAAGTAACGTTCGTTGGGAAAGCCCCCGGATCAGTACTCGACGAAGTTTTAAGCCTCCTAGACGCCTGCCTATACAATCCGCTCCAATAAAAGCGCATCGTCCACGCCGAGACGGCCACAGCCCGTACATGGATTTCACCGTCACCATCTCCGACTCCGCTCACCCCAAGACTTTGCCGTGACCGACGAGCCGCTCGCATCACCTCATGCACACCTATGACCCCGGCCGCGACGAGACCCACACCATGGCCTATCATCAGGGCCGAGTGTTCTTCTTTGCCTTGGGCCACGATAAGGCCGTGCTGGAAAACCCCTCCTTCCAAGAAGTGGTGCGCCGCGGTGCCCTGTGGGTGGGCAAGCGGTTGTAATTGTGCCGCGCAGACACTCTCTAAGTAGAAAGACAATCAATGACTGAAATACGGGGAGTTTTCTTCGACCTATACGGTACGCTATTGCGCTATGGCGATATGGAGGCCGCGGGCGACAGTTGGTTCCGCTGCATACGCCGCGAACTGATCGCTTGCGGCCGTGCGTTTGATGGCGAAACACTGATCCGGGTGTGCGAGGAATTCCTGATCCAACCCGAGCCGCCGGTACAGGACGACGGGCTAACCGTGTACGAGCGCCGCATCCGCGAGTTGGTCGGGGAGTTGGGCTTGGCGTTAGGCTTGGAGGAATTGCGGCGAATCAGCGCGGCGAGCGTGGCGGCGTGGCACGCACATACGCCGCTCGATCCAGAGGCCAAAGGCGTGCTCGGCGAGTTGCAAGGCCGCTACAAGCTGGCGCTGATCTCCAATTTCGACCATCCGCCGCACGTGCATCGCTTGCTGGACGAACTGGCCTTGCGCCCCTTTTTCGACGCGGTGGTCGTCTCCGGCGATGTCGGCGTCAAAAAGCCCGACCCGGCGATCTTTGCCCCAGCCCTAAAGCAGACCGGACTGGCGACGGACGAGGCGCTCTTCGTCGGCGATTCACCGGAAGACGACGTAGCCGGGGCTAGGGCGGCGGGGCTGCGGCCGGTGTTGATTCGGCGTTCGCTTGGCGCGGACGGATGGACAGAGGACGGGGTGCGAGTGGTGACGGGGTTGAGGGAAGTGGTCAGGTTAGTTGGTTAATGTTGTGCCTCATATCCTAAAGAAAGGAAACGCGATGGCAACGGACGGAACGGTTTTGCAAACGGGCGACCCAGCGGCTGTCGGCATGTCGGCCACCCAACTCGAACGGGCCTTTGGCCTGCTCGCGGCCGCTACCCAAGCAGGCCAGATCAGCGCGGCCTCCCTGACAGTGGCGCGGCACGGCCAGGAGATCTTCGCACGAGGGACTGGCCAGCGCAAACCCAACACAGGCCAGCCGGTCGATGCGGATTCGATCTTTCTCCTCGCGTCGATCACCAAGCCGGTCACAGCTTGCGCCCTGATGATCCTCGTTGACCGCGGGCTAATCTCGCTCGACGACCCGGCTGCCGACTACCTGCCCGAGTTCACAGGCGGCGACCGGCCCGCCGTCAAGGTCCGCCACCTGCTGTCGCACATATCGGGTATGCCCGACATGCTGCCGGAGAACGTCAGCCTGCGGCGGGCGCACGAGCCAGTAGAAGTCTTTGTCGAGCGCGCCATGCAGACGCCCCTGCTCTACAAACCAGCGACCGATTTCCGCTACCAGAGCAAGGGCATCCTGCTGGCAGCCGCGATCGTCGAGCGCGTCAGCGGCCAGCGGTTGCGCGACTTTGAACGCGAGGAAATTTTCGCGCCGTTGGGCATGGGGCGCAGCGCGTTGGGCATGGGCGCTTGGGCGCTTGAAGATACGGTGTGGTGCGGGACGGACACCCAAGAGGACGAAGAACTGCGGAGCTGGGGGTGGAATTCCCCGTACTGGCGCGATTTCGGGGCGCCGTGGGGCGGCATGCACAGCACCGGGCGCGACTTGGCGATCCTCTTGCAAACCATGCTCAACGGCGGCGCATACGGCGACCAGCGCATCTTCAGCCGAGCTGCGGTCGCGGCCATGACGCGGGACCAGAACGGCGCACTCGACGCGCCGTGGGGCCTTGGATGGGGCGTATGCGGGGCGCGGGTGTGGGCCTTTTGGGGCGATCTGGTGTCGTCGCGCACCTTCGGCCACACCGGGGCGACTGGCACGGTGGCGTGGGCGGACGCAGAGCGCCAGCTAAGCTGCGTGGTGCTGACCAACCAAATGGTCGCCAACGGGAGCTTGCTGCGGCGGGTTTCCAACGCGGTATCCGCGGCCGTGGAAGAAGGCTAGTGGGCTGTCAAAGTTTATTGCTTAGCTGTCATTCCCGCGCACAGCCTTTTAGGCGGGACATCCACTCTATCAGATAGCAAACTTTTTGCAGGACCACTAGTGCCCAAATCCTCTCCGAGTCCTGAGAAAAATTAATTTTGTCAATTTTATTATTGATTTTATTAAATAATATCGCTATTCTATTTGCAAATACAATTATTTGGAGGTCTAATCATCAAGGACTGGAAAGAGCTAACCGATCTGACGAAGGGGGCGCGCATCGTGGTGGAGCGGGTTTCCCTGCCGGACAGCGACATCGCAATCGAAGGGCAATTCGAGCCGCCTGTGTTGGCGCGTCTCTCGGCCGAAGACCAAGTATTCGTAATGGCCTTCGTCCACGTCCACGGCTCGATCAAGGAGATGGAGCGCATATTTGGCATTAGCTACCCGACGGTCAAAAACCGGCTGAACGCCATTGCAGAGCAGCTCCAGTTCGTCGAGACAGTGCCTCGCTCAAATCCCCAATCAGCGACAGTACTCGACAGCTTGGAGAGCGGCGAGATCGACGTCGAAGAGGCACTGCGGAGGCTCTCCTGATGCTGCCACCTGTGTTCCTAAGACTACGGGTTCAGGATGACAAGCGCCGCATTCGGCTGTGGATCCCGCTCATAGTGCTATGGCCGCTCATTGCCGTTGTGGTGCTGCTGGGGACGCCTGTTGCACTAGTAGCAGTGCGCTCGGGACACCGCCTGCGAGGTCGTTCCGTCCTGCTGGCCGGACCCTTGCTTCTCTACGTGCTTGCCTCGCTGCGCGGCCTGCGCTGCGACGTAATCTCCGGCGAGGACCGCGTATTCATTTCAATTGACTAGGAGGCTGTGATGACTGAACAGCGACGCAAAGTTCTCGACATGCTCTCGGAGGAGAAGATAACTGTAGAGGAGGCCGAGCGTCTCTTGCAGGCGCTGACCCGCAAGGGGCGCGGAATTGATGCCCCGCTATCTCCGATACCTAACGTTGGGGCAACCCTATCCGGGTGGTCGGAAAGCGACAAGGGCGGCAAGACGTCCAGGCGCGACGACACTTTCGCAGTGGGTGCCAACCCGCGCCTCGTGGTGCGCGGCTTCAACGGCCGCATCCGCGTCCATGCCGGCGAACCCGGCTCAATTCGCGTGCGGGCGCGGCTGAAGAATCCCCACTGCATCGAGTACAGCGCCGTGCAGGAAGGCGACATGGTCACGGTCGAGGCTAAGCCAGATCAGCAATCCAAGGAATTCCCGCCCGGACTCGGACTTTCCCGCCAGCTTGGGGCAAACATTGAGGTGACTGTGCCCGTCACCACTAGCGTTGACTTGGCGACTAGCAACGGGCCGGTGGAGCTCCGGGGAACAGAGGGCGAAGGGACGGTGCAGACCGAGAACGGACCCATAAGGGTCGAAAAATTCAAGGGCGACCTGAACGCGACGACCAAGAACGCCCCCATCTCGGTCAAGACGCTCTCAGGCGTGGCCCAGCTCTCTACCTCGAACAGCCGCGTATCCATCAAAGACGGGCGCGGCCGGTTTGAGGTGCGGACGATCAACGGGCCGATAAAGTTTCAGGGGAGCATGGAGCCTAAAAGCCACAACAGACTATCCACCTTGAACGGCAACATCAAAGTAGCCCTAGACGCCGAACCAAGCCTCAAGCTGACGGCTGCGACGACCAACGGGCGAGTCCGCTGCGAGGTGCCGGGCTTTGTCGCAGCGGTCGAGAAGCGCCACAAGCTCGAGGGGACGCTGGGCACCGGCGAGGCCGAGCTGATCGCCGAGACCAAAAACGGCTCCATTGTAGTTCAGTAGCCAATCACGAATAAGAGGCCAGCCATGAGCGAAAACAGCAGACGCGTACTGGAGATGCTATCCGAAGGCAAGGTGTCGGTTGATGAGGCCGAGCGCCTGCTCTCCCTCGTCGATGAGGAACCCGAAGCGACCGCAGAGGTGCAGCCGCTAGCCCCCCCACGCACGGGAGCGGCCCGGTATCTGAGGGTGACCGTCGACTCGGACGGAGAGGAGCACGTCGATGTCCGGGTGCCGCTGGCACTGATCAAGGCCGGAGTCAAGCTGCGCACCCTGCTTCCAGAGCAGGCGGCGCAGGGAATCAATACGGCTCTACAGGACAACGGCATCAACGTTGACATTCACAACCTGCGAACCGAGGATCTAGAGCAGCTCGTAGATGCACTGAGCGAGGTCGAGGTCAACGTCCACGACGCGGAAAACAAGGTCCGAGTTTACTGTGAGTAGGGAATAACGATCGTTACGCGCCACCCGTTTTCACGGGCGCAGGCTTTTAGGCGTGAACAGCCTCTCCGGCTCCTATCGACAACGCGGAACGTCAAGGTGTTAATGCGTATCAGGCGGTGTCCTCCCAGCTCAGTCCACCTCGACTAATTGCCGCGCCAGCGATCCCTCGCGCGTCAGGGCGTACACCAAGAGATTCACCCCTAAATTATACACCAACGGCTCCTCGGCACTGGCCAGAATCGAGTGGTTGATGACGCCATTCGCCGAAGACCAATCCATCAACTCCCGACCGATGCCCGCCCAGAAATCGGCATAGCCGCGCATTGAATACACCCCCACCAACTGCTCCCCAACTACGATGCCCTCCAAATAGTCCGGGGTACGGGGCGGGTAGTCTTGTCCGTCAACGACAAAGTTCATATCGCGCATCCCCCGCGGCAGGCTGTTTACATCGTAGAAGCAATGATAGAGCGGATGGGTTAGCTCTAGGCGAGTAAACTTCCAGTCCTTCCATTCTTGATAACCCACCGCTTGGAAGCTGGCGCGAATGAGGGAACGCACCGCCGGAATATCCAATTCGTCATCGCTGTAATTGGGCCACAAAAAGCGCACAATGTCCGCAAACAGGAAGCCGCCGCCGGTCAAATACGTCCCTAAATTGGCCGCCTCGCTGTCCGTAAACTCAAAGGGGGTATCGACGGTCAGGAGGACGAAGGGGACTTGCAAAAGCTGCGGATCGTCGAGCCGAACCGCGTCGCGCACCTCAACGTGAACCTGCGTCGTGGCGGTCATTTTATCGGCCAACCCTTGCAGCATCCGCCGTTCTACCATCTGGCGCGGCATCTGGTGATACCAGCGCACTTGTATGTTTTCGGCCTGTTCACTGTATTCCGCCCGTTCGATGGAAGGGCTATAAAGGCCGGACATATAAAGGAAGCCCTTGAGCTTGCGCCGATCTTTGGGATCAACCACCACCATTGCCCGGTGCCGACCCGTATCCAGCGCCTGCACATCCATCAGTTCCAACGCCAAGTCAATCTCGTCGGCCCCCTGCCGCGTCCCTTCCAGTGCCCCAGCCTGCATCTGCGGACCAATGTGCCGAGCGGGAAAATCCGGCACCGGCAGCACCAGCCGATCCGGCAGCGATGCCGACGGCAGCCGCAGAGCCGATGTTTTGAATACCGGCAGGGGGCGCGATGCCGACGGTGCCGGCCGCATCGCCACGACCGGGGCCGCTTGCAGGGCGGGGCGGCGCACCAACGGGCGCTGTTGCGGTCGTTGCCGACGGGCGAGGGTGCGTGGCAGCGGGCGCTTCTTGGTAAACTTCACCATGATCGGCGGTTGCACGGGAAAGTGCGTGACCCGCTCATGGCGCGGAATTCCGAAGATCACCAGCAGATGCAAGGCCAGCGACACCGCCAAGCAGCTTTGCAGCTTTCTATTGCTTCGGAATGGGACTTTCCACGGTCGTTTCATCGGCTCACGTCCCTTCGCAAGGCAGGATTAAACCGGCGTAAATCCAGTATAATGGATGCTTGGGCGGTCCCATGCCGTCTTATCCTCGTTTGCGTCAAATAGCTCAACGCAATGGCCTCTTAGAAGCGGTCCTAAGTACGCGACCCTTACTTTGAGTACGCATTTTCTGCTGTGTCCGATGGGTCCGGGATCGAGGGCAAGATGCCCTCGCACCCAAGCCTCTGCTGTTTCCGAGGTGTCTAGGATCGAGGGCGTCCCGCCCTCGCACCCAAGCCTCTGGGGCCACAGAGGACGGTTTGGCACACCTCTTCACCGCGCCTGGTGAAGCAGACAACTCCTTACGGCAGCTTCGTCGTCTTTTTCGCTTCCACCCGCCCATCCACTTCGACCTGATAGACGTACACCCCAGCGGCCACATCCTTGCCCGTCGCGTCGCGGCCATCCCACACGAACCGATGACTGCCCGCCTGAAGCGGCCCCTGCCACAACTGGCGCACCCGACGACCCAACACGTCGTACACCGCCAGCGACACCTCTGCTGCGTCCTTTGCCAAGTCAAGGGGCAGCACCACGGCCGGATTGAACGGATTGGGATAGCTGTCGCCGAGCCGATGTTGCACGGGTCGCGCTATCGCTGGCGTCATCACCGCCGTCGCCTGCTCGGCCAGCGAACTCTTGAGCACATGTACCCCACCCAAGATCGGATCTAACACGACCAAATCGAGGTCGCCGTCCCCATCCATATCCCCGGACAGCACGGTGGTCGCACTGCCCTCCAGCCGATGCCGCTCCCCGGCTTGGGTAGGATTGACACGCCCACCCCATTCGACAAAGACCCCAAAGCCCGAAGCGCGGTCTCCGCCGATAAACACCCAGTCGTCCACCCCATCGGCGTTGAGGTCGCGCACCAGCATCGGCGAGCGCAGAAACAGCCGATCATCATACAGCACTGCCGCTTCGAGGCGGTCGCCGGTCCCCTTTCTCTGCAAGACGATCCCCTTGCTCCCTTCTATTAGATCGGAGGTGAACTCGGTGAGGAAATCCACCTGTCCATCGCCATCAAAATCGCCCACCCCTAACAGCCGCTTCCCTTCGTCGAATTCAAAGGGCTCGCCGCGTGGAAGCTCCTCGCCCAAGGCCCCCACAATCCACGTGTTCACCCGCCCGGCGATCGGTACCCACAACACATCTAGTACTCTATCGCCGGTAAAGTCGCCGATATGAGCGGGCGCATGGTTTTGGGACATCCCCACCTCCTCGGAAGTCCACACGTCCTGCTCTACATCCCAGACTTCTAACGTGCTTCCTTCAAACGTAACATCCCGTACAAATAGTTCGCTCCGGCCGTCACCATCCCAATCCGCTGCATCCGCGATCCATCGGTCCTCGATCTGCACGAGCACCTCGACTTGGAGTTCCGGCCCGATAGACCACACTTCGGTCACCTGCCCACTGTTGCTTTGAGATATCGCGATTTCGTCTTGCCCATCGCCGGTTAAATCAGCCCCCATCGCCTCTAAGACCACCCCGGCGGTGGTCGTCCGACCCGTTGCCGCATCGGTACTAGTCTCCCCGGCGGCCGTTACTGCTTCTATGCGCCTCAATTCCAAGGCCCCCTGCCCGTCATTGAGGGCCATCAGCCAGCCCGCTATAGACCCCCACACCTCCCTTTTTTCCTGGTGCTCATAGAGAGCGAACAGGTCTAAGTCGCCATCGCCCTCCAAGTCCGTCAACACGCCAGCCCCTCTAATCTCCGCCCCTATGCCCGGGGCAATCGGATAGAACACCGGCCGCGCAAAAAGCCCCTCATCAAAGCGAAAGTACTCCACCTGCGGCGGGGACAGTTCCCCCTCTAATAACTCCTCCACGCCGGTCAACTCGATCCAATCAACCTCAAACCACGCCACCACATCGGATGCCGGCGGCTCTTGCTCTGTATCCAGTAGAAAAATGAGTTGAATATCTTTTAACAGGCCGTCCCATATCTTCTCGTCGTGACCCGCCAAGGAGATCGTTACTTCCTGCCACTGGGTGGTATAGGTTGTAGCTTGTGGAAGAATGCCAAACCGGCTTCCAGACGGCGGGTCTTCGGGATCCCAACCGGAAGACCGGGCGTTGTGCTCGTTGGTCCACTCCATTGAAACATTACCCTCCGTAGGGCGATGGTGGACGGTGCGGCAGCGGATGCGGACGTGGTCGAACAGAGCCGAATCGTACCCGATGGTCGAAGAAATCAATTCGACACTCGGCTTGGGATAATGACTTTTGACGACCGAGGGTGCGACCGTGATCCGCCACACGCCGTCTTCGACCACACTTGGGAACAGGTGCAATTCGCGCTTCCCACCCCATATAAGCGCTTCTTTGGCAGACCACCCTTGCGTCGTCCCATCGTCGAAATCCCACTTGATCGCCTCGGCGGGGACGCTCCACAGCACAAGCCATACAACAACGGCAAATCGCAACATGATACCACCTCCTCACGGCAGCTTCGTCGTCTTTTTCGCTTCCACCTGTCCGTCGATTTCGACCTGAAGTACGCGACCCTTACTTTGAGTACGCATTTTCTGCTGTGTCCGATGTGTCCAGGATCGAGGGCGTCCCGCCCTCAACGCCCCTCGCACCCAAGCCTCTGCGGTTTCCGATGGGTCCGGGATCGAGGGCGTCCCGCCCTCGCCCCCAAGCCTCTGGGGCCGCAGAGGACAGCACGAGGAGTTTGTCACGCCTCTTCACCGCGCCTGGTGTAGCAGACAACTCCTCACGGCAGCTTCGTCGTCTTTTTCGCTTCCACCCGCCCATCAATTTCAACCTGATAGACATACACCCCGGCGGCCACCGCCTTGCCCCCCTCGTCGCGCCCATCCCACACAAACCGATGGCTACCCGCCGCCAGCGACCCGTCCCATACCTGCCGCACCCGACGACCCAACACATCGTACACCGTCAGCGACACTCCCGCCGCGTCCGTCGCCAAATCGAGGGGCAGCACCACCGCTGGATTAAACGGATTGGGATAGCTGTCGCCCAACCGATGTTGCACCGGCCGCGCTGCCGCTGGCGTCTGCACCGCTGTCGCCTGACCGCCCAGCGAACTCTTGAGTACATGCACCCCGCCCAAGATCGGATCTAACACCACCAAATCGAGATCGCCGTCGTTATCCATATCCCCGCAGAGCACGTCTCGCCCTGTGCCCTCCAGCCGATGCCGCTCCCCGGCTTGAGTAGGATTGACACGCCCGCCCCATTCGACAAACACCCCAAAGCCCGAAGCGCGATCTCCGCCGATAAATACCCAGTCGTCCACCCCATCGGCATTCAGATCGCGCACCACCACCGGCGAGCGTCGCAACAGCCGATCATCATACAGCACCGCCGCTTCGAGGCGGTCCCCGGCTCCCTTTCTCTGCAAAACCAGCCCCTTGCTACCTTCTATATCGACTGTGAATTCGGTGAAGAAATCCACCTGCCCATCGCCATCAAAGGGTGTGAACAAGGATGTGAACTCGGTGAGGAAATCCACCTGTCCATCGCCATCAAAATCGCCCACCCCTAACGGCCTCACCCCTTCATCGAATTCAAAGATCTCGCCGCTCGGAAACGCCGCGGTCTCGCTTGTCTGCAACGCCTCGCTCAAGTCCCCCACAATCCACGTGCTCGCCCGCCCGGGGATCAGCGCCCACAACGCGTTGAGGACCCCATCGCCGGTAAAGTCGCCGATATAAGGGGGGGTATAGTCTTGGACCGCGGCTACCTCCTCGGACGTCCACACGCCCTGTTCTACATCCCACACCGCTAACGTGCTAAAGAACGTCACCGTACCCGCGATCGCCTCCTCTAAAGTGCCTTCATACGTAGTCCTCCCGACAAACAACTCAACCCTCCCGTCGCCATCCCAATCGGCCACACTACGGACCAATCGGTCGATCTGCACCAGCACCTCGACTTGGAGGTCCGGCCCAATAGACCACACTTCGGTCCCGTGCCCCCAGTTGCTTTGAGATATCGCGATTTCGTCTTGCCCATCGCCGGTCAAATCCGCACCAAGCACTCTTGAGACCACTCCACCTTCAGCTATTTCCTCTATAACAGGCCCCCGTTCCAAGACCCCGCGCCCGTCATTGACGGCCATCAGCCAGCCCGCTTTAGTCTGAGGAGGCCCATACTTATCCTCTGTTTGCGTTTCCCACAGGCCAAACAGGTCTAAGTCGCCATCGCCATCCAAGTCCGTCAACACACCGCCCCCCCTATCCCCTAGATACCTACCTCCAATAGGTGCTTCCCCTAGGCCCGGCGCAATCGGATAGAACACCGGCGGCGCAAACAGGCCGGTCCCCGCAAAGCGAAAGTAGGACGCTACCGGCGGCGGCGGCCGTTCCCCCTGGAGCATCTCTTCCACGCCGGTCAACTCGATCCAGTCGATCTCAAACGCCTCAACCACCCCAGGCTTGGTATCCGAATCAAAATCCAGTATAAAACTGAGCTTGATATTTTTTAACAGGCCCTCCCATCCCCTGTGCCCATCCAACGAGACCACCACTTCCTGCCACTCGGTCGTATAGACGATTTGTTGGATGAGGTCGCGGTCTTCTTCGGCTGCTTCTAGCTCAGAACCGACATCAAAAAAACCAAAACCTGAAGAGCTTTTCCACTCGATCCAAAAAGTACCCTCCGTAGGGCGGTCATGGACGCTGCGGAACCGGACGCGGACTTGGTCGAACAGAGCCGAATCGTACCCGATGGTCGAAGAAACCACTTCGACACCCGGACGGGAGGCGTACAAACTATTGGTGACGGCGGGATCGACCCGGATCCGCCACACGCCCTCGTCGACCTCTCCGGGGAACTGGTTAAATTCACGCGTACCCCCCCATACAAGTGCTTCTTTGGGCGTCCACCCTTGCGTCGTCCCATCGTCGAAATCCCATTTGATCGCCTCGGCGAGGCTGCTCCACAGCATAACGCAGATAACAACGGCCAATAGCAACATGATACCACCTCCTTACGGCAGCTTCGTCGTCTTTTTCGCTTGCACCTGTCCACCTATGTTGACCTTATAGACATACACCCCGGCGGCCACGTCTCTGCCCGCCGCGTCGCGCCCATCCCACACAAACCGATGGCTCCCCGCCGCCAGCGGCCCCTGCCACACCTGCCGCACCCGACGACCCAACACGTCGTAGAGTGCCAAGTGGACCCGTGCCTCGTCCGTCGCCAACGCAAGGGGAATCACCATCGCCGGATTAAACGGATTGGGATAGGCATTGCCCAGCCGATGTTGCGCCGGCCGCGCTGCCGCCGACGTCTGCACGGCGGTCGCGGTCGGTTGCTCCGCTTCCGAACAGGGCGTGGAGGAACACGCGCATTGCCAATAATCAAGGTCACCGTCCGCGTCATAGTAAAAAGTGCAGTACCGGTACGGCTTGGTCGAGTTAGAAGACCTCGCGCAACCACCAAAGTAGCTGCACTCCGTCTTTGGAGGGGGGCCGAGGAAAGCGCCGGCCTGCTCGGCCTCCGAGCGGGAGATGCAGTGGTACTCAAAGCTGCAGTCAAGGTGCTCTGTGCGGCACCGGATCGGCGTGTTCTCGTTCCGAGACTCGCATGAAACGTTGTACTCGCAGTCTTCATAAGCACTATCCCCGCACTTGTCGGCTTGGGCTTCCTTGTCCCCGAGCAGGACCACAAGCCCCGCAAGGGCGATGATAACCCACCCCTGCCGCATTGGGGCCAAGCCACTGGACGAGCCGATAAATTCACGCAAACTGTTCATAATTCACCTCCCCTTCCCTCACGGCAGCTTCGTCGTCTTCTTGGCTTCTACCCATCTGTCGATTTCGACCTTGTAGATATACACCCCGGCGGCCACGTCTCTGCCCGCCGCGTCGCGACCATCCCACACAAACCGATGGCTCCCCGCCGCCAGCGGACCGTCCCAGACCTGCCGCACCCGACGACCCAACACGTCGTAGAGTGCCAAGTGGACCCGTGCCTCGTCCGTTGCCAACGCAAGGGGAATCACCATCGCCGGATTAAACGGATTGGGATAGCTGTCGCCCAGCCGATGCTGCACCGGCCGGCCCGCTGCCGACGTCAGAACCGCGGTCGGCGTTGGCACGGCCTCCGAACAGGGCGTGGACGAGCAGAGGCAACTTTCCCAAGTGTCGTTGTTAAAATGGTACGTGGTGCAGTGCCGGTACGGCTCGGTTGAGTTAAACTCCGCGCACTCGTCGTAATATCTGCAATAAGTCGTTTGGTCGGTTGCGGTCGTCGGCACGGCCTCCGAACAGGGCGTGGACGAGTACCAGCAATCTACTATGCCGAAGTCGCAGAGCATGTCCAAGGCATAGGTGCAGTAGAGGTATTTCGCCTCCGGCTCGGCTGGATCTGCATCCGCCCGCGCACAAATTGGATGCTCGGAGTTGAAGCTACAGTCGAAACAATGGGTCCAGCTATCGTCACAGTAGGTCCGGGCGGGGTCGGCGTCGGCTCTGTTGATCCCGAACAGGACCACAAGCCCCGGGAGGGCGATTGCGACCCACTTCCGTAGCGGAGCCAAGCCGCTGGACGAGCCAATAAATGCACGCAACCTGTTCATGGCTTCGTCTCCTTAATTGCCAGTCTGCTCTTGCAAATGGCGCTTGATCTGCCCCCACGAGGGCTCGGCCACGGCGGTCGGCTCCTCGCCGATATAAGACGCGAGGTCCCAGAACCGCACCAAGTAGGAGTGACTCGTGGCACTCGCCAGCGTACCTCCATCCGGCGAATACGCCACATCCGAGACGACATCCGTGTGCCCTTCGAGCGTGGTGAGCAGTTCCCCTGTCGCTACATCCCAAAGACGTATCGCGTTGCCATGCGCACTAGCCAACGTGTGCCCATCCGGTGAATACGCCAAACCACCACCGCATCTACCTAGTCGTCCTTCAAGCGTGTTGGAGACTTCACCGGTCTCCACATCCCAAAGACGTATCGTTTGATCCCGACTCCCACTGACCAACGTGCGACCATCCGGTGAATACGATACATGAACGACCCCATCCGCGTGCCCTTCGAGCGTGGTGAGCAGTTCACCGGTCGCCGCGTCCCAAAGACGTATCGTCCGGTCGAAGCCCCCACTGGCCAGCGTACTGCCATCCGGTGAATACGATACATGAATGATACCCTCCGTATGCCCTGTGAGTGTGTTGAGATGTTCACCCGTCGCCACATCCCAAAGGCGAATCGTTTGATCCCGACTCGCACTGGCTACCGCAGCCCCATCCGGTGAATACGAGACGCTAAAGACATCCTCCCTGTGCCCTCTCAGCGTAGTGCGGACTTCACCTGTGGTCGCGTCCCAAAGACGCACGGTTTCGTCGAAACTCCCACTGGCCAGCGTGCGACCATCCGGTGAATACGCCACATCCCAGACCAGATCCGTGTGCCCTACGAGCGTGGTGCGGACTTTACCTGTCGCTGCATCCCAAAGACGCACGGTTTCGTCGAAACTCGCACTGGCTACCGCGGCCCCGTCCGGCGAATACGCCACACTAGTAGTCCAGCTCGGTGCCCGGGCATAGCTGCCATCCGGCAAGCCCAAAGCGATCAAGCAGGCGACTAACACGAGACGGAATTGATGTACAACTCGCGTTTTCATAAGAAACTCCTTTCGGTGCGTTTTGAGGACTTTTTCACACGCCATTTTCAAACACTCCTTACGGCAGCTTCGTCGTCTTTTTCGCTTCCACCCGCCCATCCACTTCGACCTGATAGACATACACCCCGGCGGCCACCGCCTTGCCCGCCGCGTCGCGGCCATCCCACACAAACCGATGACTCCCCGCCCCCAACGGCCCCTGCCACACCTGCCGCACCCGACGACCCAACACATCGTACACCGTCAGCGACACTCCCGCCGCGTCCGTTGCCAAGTCGAGGGGGATCACGACCGCCGGATTAAACGGATTGGGATAGCTGTCGCCCAGCCGATACTGCGCCGGCCGCCCGGCTGCGGTCGTCATCACCGCGGTCGCCTGCTCGCCCAACGAACTCTTGAGCAGATGCACCCCGCCCAAGATCGGATCTAACACGACCAAATCGAGATCGCCATCGTTATCCATATCCCCGGACAGCACGTATCGCCCAGTACCCTCCAGACGATGCTTCTCTCCTTCTTGGGTAGGGTTGACACGCCCGCCCCATTCGACAAACACTCCAAAGCCCGAAGCGCGGTCTCCACCGATAAACACCCAGTCGTCCACCCCATCGGCGTTCAGATCGCGCATCAGCACCGGCGAGCGACGCAACAGCCGATCATCATACAGCACCTCCGCTTCTAAGCGGTCCCCGACGCTCTTCCGCTGCAAGACCAGCCCCTTGCTCCCTTCTATACCGACTGTGAGCTCGGTGAACAAATCCACCTGCCCATCGCCGTCAAAGGATGTGAGCTCGGTGAGGAAATCCACCTGCCCATCGCCATCAAAATCGCCCACCCCTAACAGCTTCACTCTCTCATCGAATTCAAAGATCTCGCCGCTCGGAACCTCGCCCAAGGCCCCCACAATCCACGTGCTCGCCCGCCCGGGGATCAGCCTCCACAACGCGTCAAGGACCCCATCGCCGGTAAAGTCGCCGATATGAGGGGGGGTATAGTCTTGGACTGCGGCTACCTCCTCAGAAGTCCACACGCCCTGTTCTACATCCCACACCGCTAACGTGCTAAAGAACGTCGCCGTACCCGCAATCGCCTCCTCGCGAGAGCCTTCAAACGTAGTCCTCCCGACAAACAACTCAACCCGGCCATCGCCATCCCAATCCGCCACACTATGGATCGATCGGTCGATCTGCGCGAGCACCTCAACTTGGAGATCCGGCCCGATAGACCACACTTCGGTCGAGGGCTCCCGGTTGCTTCTTGATAGCGCGATTTCGTCTTGCCCATCGCCCGTCAAATCAGCACCAAGCACCTTTAAGACCCCCCCTAAGACCCCCACTTCTTCTATAACAGGCCCGCGTTCCAAGGCCCCTCGTCCGTCATTGACGGCCATCAGCCAACCCGCTTTAGACTCACGCCCCTGCGGTATTTCCGTTTCCGTTTTCCAGAGACCAAACAGGTCTAAGTCGCCATCGCCATCCAAGTCCGTCAACACGCCGCCCCCCCTATCCCCTAGATACCTATTCCCTCCAATAGGTGCTTCCCCTATCCCCGGCGCAATCGGATAGAACGCCGGCGGGGCAAAAAGGCCGGCTCCAGCAAAGCCAAAGTAAGACTCTACGGATGGCGGCGGCCGTTCCCCCTCAAGCATCTCTTCCACGCCGGTCAACTCGATCCAGTCAATCTCAAACGACTCGACCACCCTAGGCGCGGTATCCTTACCAAAATCCAGTACAAAACCTAGCCGCATATTTTTTAACAGGCCCTCCCATCTGCTGTGACCCGCCAAGGACAGCACCATTTCCTGCCACTCGGTGGTATAGACTAGTTGTTTTATGGTGTTTTCTTCTGTATCAAGATCAGTAGCAATATTAAGATAAAAACCTGAAGCGTTCTCCCACTCAATGGAAAAAACACCTTCTGTCGGGCGGTCATGGATGGTGCGGAACCGGACGCGGACTTGATCGAACAGACCCGAATCGTACCCGATGGTCGAAGAAACCACCTCGACACCCGGACTGGAGGCGTACAAACTATTAGTGACGGCGGGATCGACCCGGATCCGCCACACGCCGTCTTCAACCACCCCCGGAAACTGGTGAAATTCACGCGTACCACCCCATATAAGAGCTTCTTTAGTGGTCCACCCTTGCGTCGTCCCATCGTCGAAATCCCACCGGATCGCCTCGGCGGAACCGCTCCATAGCACAACGCCTGCAACAACGGCGAACCTCAGCATGATACCACCTCCTCACGGCAGCTTCGTCGTCTTTTTCGCTTCCACCTGCCCATCCACTTCGACCTTATAGACATACACCCCAGCGGCCACGTCTCTGCCCACCGCGTCGCGACCATCCCACACAAACCGATGACTGCCCGCCGCCAGCGGCCCCCGCCACACCTGCCGCACCCGACGACCCAACACGTCGTACACCGTCAGCGACACCTCTGCCGCGTCCGTCGCCAAATCGAGGGGCAGCACCACCGCCGGATTGAACGGATTGGGATAGCTGTCGCCCAGCCGATGTTGCACCGGCCGCGCTGCCGCTGGCGTCATCACCGCCGTCGCCTGCTCGCCCAGCGAACTCTTGAGCAGATGCACTCCACCCAAGATCGGATCCAACACCACCAAGTCGAGATCGCCGTCGCCATCCATATCCCCGCAGAGCACGTATCGCCCAGTACCCTCCAGCCGATGCCGCTCCCCGGCTTGAGTAGGATTGACACGCCCGCCCCATTCGACAAACACCCCAAAGCCTGAGACGCGATCCCCACCGATAAACACCCAGTCGTCCACCCCATCGGCGTTGAGGTCGCGCACCAGCACCGGCGAGCGCCGCAACAGCCGATCATCATACAGCACCTCCGCTTCGAGGCGGTCCCCGACGCTCTTCCGCTGCAAGACCAGCCCCTTGCTCCCTTCGATTAGATGTGGATCTGATATGAACTCCGTGAGGAAATCCACCTGCCCATCGCCGTCAAAATCGCCCACCTCTAACAGCTTCGGCTCCCCCCCTTCATCGAACTCAAACAGCTCGCCGCTCTGCAACTCCCCACCCAAGGCCCCCACAATCCACCTATCATTCGCCCACCTTCCGAGCGACTTCCATAACACGTCTAAGGTCCCATCCCCAGTAAAGTCGCCGATGTGACGGGGCGTATAGTCTTTGGAAGCCGCCACCTCCTCGGCGGTCCACATGCCCTGTTTGACCTCCCAGACCACTAACGTGCTTGAAAGCTCCGCCGTACCCGCGATCATGTCCTCGAAAGAGCCTTCATGCGTAACCCCCCCGACAAATAATTCGACCCGGCCATCACCATCCCAATCCGCCACACTATGGACCGCTTTATCGATCTGCACGAGTACCTCGACTTGGAGGTCCGGCCCGATAGACCAAATCTCCGTCAAGTGGTGGCCTCTTGATATTGCGATCTCGTCTTTACCATCGCCGGTCAAATCAGCACCCATCACCGATAAAACCACCCCTGGGACGATCGTCCTGCCAGTTTCCGAATCTGTACTAGACCCCTCTGGGGGAGCTACCACCTCTAGGCGTCTCAGTTCCAAGGCCCCGCGCCCGTCATTGAGGGCCATCAGCCAGCCCACCACGTCAGCCCGCCCCAACTCGTCTGTGTCTGGAGCGTACTCCCAGAGGCCAAAAAGGTCTAAGTCGCTATCGCCATCCAAGTCCGTCAACACGTGGCCCCCGACCTCCCCTAGATACCCTGCTCTACGAGTTTCCCCGATCCCCGGCGCAATCGGATAGAACACCGGCCGGGCAAAAAGGCCGGCCCCAGCAAAGCTGAAGTAGTACTCTACCGGCGGCGGCGGCCGTTCCCCCGCTATCATCTCTTCCACGCCGGTCAACTCGATCCAGTCGATCTCAAACCACTCAACCATCTCGGTATCCAAATCAAAACCGAGTACAAAACCGAGCTGAATGTTTTTTAACAGGCCCTCCCAGCCGTCTTGACCCGTCAAGGAGAACCCCACTTCCTGCCATTTGGTGGTATAGATTATTTTTTGGGGGAACACTTTAAATAAATTTTCTGGATCATCGGGATCGAAATAGGAAGAGTTTTCCCAATTGATCACAAAATTACCATACGTAGGGCGGTCATGGACGGTACGGAACCGAATGCGGACGTGGTCGAACAGAGCCGAATCGTACCCGATGGGAGAAGAAACCACTTCGACACTCGGCATGGAATGACGACTTTTGGTGACGGAGGGAGAGACTGTGATCCGCCACACACCGTCTTCGACCACCCCCGGAAACTGGTGAAATTCACGCGTACCTCCCCATATAGTAGCTTCTTTAGCGGTCCACCCTTGCGTCGTCCCATCGTCGAAATCCCACTTGATCGCCTCGGCGGGGACGCTCCATAGCACAACGCCTGCAACAACGGCGAACCTCAGCATGATACCACCTCCTCAAGGCAGCTTCGTCGTCTTCTTCGCTTCCACTCGCCCATCCACTTCGACCCGATAGACATACACCCCAGCGGCCACGTCTCTGCCCGCCGCGTCGCGGCCATCCCACACGAACCGATGGCTCCCCGCGCGCAGCGGCCCCTGCCACACCGGCCGCACCCGACGACCTAACACGTCGTACACCGTCAGCGACACCCCGGCCGCGTCCGTCGCCAAGTCGAGGGGCAGCACCACCGCCGGATTAAACGGATTGGGATAGCTGTCGCCCAGCCAATGTCGCGCCGGCCGCGCTGCCGCTGGCGTCATCACCGCGGTCCTCTGCTCGTCCAGCGAACTCTTGAGCAGATGCACTCCACCCAAGATCGGATCCAACACCACCAAATCGAGATCGCCGTCGCCATCCATATCCCCGCAGAGCACGTCTCGCCCTGTGCCCGCCAGCCGATGCCGCTCTCCTCCTTGGGTCGGGTTGACACGCCCACCCCATTCGACGAACACCCCAAAGCCCGAAACGCGGTCCCCGCCGATAAACACCCAGTCGTCCACCCCATCGGCATTCAGATCGCGCACCACCAACGGCGAGCGTCGCAACAGCCGATCATCATACAGCACCTCCGCTTCTAAGCGGTCCCCGGTCCCCTTTCTCTGCAAGACGATCCCCTTGCTCCCTTCGATCAGATCAGATGCGAACTCGGTGAGGAAATCCACCTGTCCATCGCCGTCAAAATCGCCCACCCCTAACGGCTTCATCCCTTCGTCGAATTCAAAGGGCTCGCCGCTCGGAAACGCCGCGGTCTCGCTTGTCTGCAACGCCTTGCTCAAGTCCCCCACAATCCACCCTTTCGCCAGATCTCGGATCGGCGTCCAGAACACGTCTAAGGTCCCATCGCCGGTAAAGTCGCCGATATGAAGGGGCACATAGTCTTTGGAAGCCGCCATCTCCTCAGAAGTCCACACGCCCTGTTCGACCTCCCACATCGCTAACGTGCTTGAAAGCACCGCCGTACCCGCGATCATCTCCTCTAAAGTGCCTTCATACCTAGCCCCCCCGACAAATAATTCGACCCGGCCATCGCCATCCCAATCCGCCACACTATGGACCGCTTTATCGATCTGCACGAGCACCTCGATTTGGAGATCCGCATCGATAGACCATACTTCGGTCGTGGGCTCCCGGTTGCTTCTTGATAGCGCGATCTCGTCTTGACCATCGCCGGTAAAATCAGCACTCATCGCCTCTAATCTCAACCGTGGGATGATAGCGGTACTACTCTCTGTGGGGGCTACTTCCTCTATGATAGGTCCCCGTTCCAAGGCCCCGCGCCCGTCATTGACGGCCATCAGCCAGCCACTTTTAGGCTCAAGCCCACGTTTCGTGCGCGTGTACGTATCCCAGAGGCCGAAAAGATCCAAGTCGCCATCGCCATCCAAATCCGTCAACGTGCTGCCCTCCCGCTCCCCTAGATACCCTCCGCCGAATCCTGCGGCGGCGGCTTCCCCTAAGCCCGGCGCAATCGGATAGAACACCGGCGGCGCAAACAGGCCAGTCGACTCAAAGCCAAAGTAGTACTCGACCAGCGGCGGCCGTTCTCCCTGGAGCATCTCCTCCACGCCGGTCAACTCGATCCAGTCGATCTCAAACCACTCGACAACCCCAGACTCGGTCGCCGGATCAATACCCAGATAAAAATCTAGCCGAATATTTTTTAACTGGCCTTCCCATCTCCTATGATCAGCCAAGGAGACCACCATTTCCTGCCACTCGGTGGTATAGACTATTCGTTGGATGAGCATTTCTTCTGAATCAGTATCATCATCAAGATTAGAATAAAAACCTGAAGCGTTTTCCCACTCGATCCAAAGAGAACCCTCCGTAGGGCGATCATGGACGGTGCGAAACCGGATGCGGATGTGGTCGAACAAGCTCGAATCGTACCCGATGGTCGAAGAAACCAATCCGACACTCGAATTAGAGGACAAACTCTTGGTGACGGCGGGAGAGACCGCGATTCGCCACACGCCGTCTTCAACTACCCCTAAGAACTGGTTAAACTCACGCGTACGACCCCTTGTATTCGTTTCTTTGGTGGTCCATCCCTGCGTCGTCCCATCGTCGAAATCCCACTTGATCGCCTCGGCGGGATCGCCCCATAGCACCACGCATACAATAACGGCTAGCTTCAACATGAGACCACATCTCCTGTCCAACAGGTAAAATTCCGACCGACCGCGTACTATCCGTGCAGAAAAAAAAGAGCACCGGCTTAATCACTGACGTTACGCAGTTTTCCAGAAAATGCTGCCTTTCGTCCAAAAAGAGGGTGCCGCCATCAGCCAGTTCAAAGCACCCGATCTGGCGGGTCGTTGCGCTGGTAAAAGCCCCTTTCTTGTGGCCGAACAATTCGCTCTCGAATGTAAACCTCACTCCGCATCAACTAATTGCCGTGCCAGCGATCCCTCCCGCGTCAGGGCGTACACCAAGAGATTCACCCCTAAATTATACACCAACGGCTCCTCGGCACCGGCCAGAATCGAGTGGTTGCTCGCGCCATACCTCAAAGACCAATTCATCATCTCCTGACCGATACCCGCCCAAAAATCCGCATAGCCGCGCATCGAATACACTCCCACCAACTGATCCCCAACGACGATGCCCTCCAAATAGTCCGGGGTACGGGGCGGGTAGTCTTGTCCGCCATTTACAAAGTGCATATCGCGGGCCCCCCGCGGCAGGCTGTTTATATCGTAGAAGCAGTGATAGAGCGGATGGCTTAGCTCCAGCCGGGTGAACCGCCAGTCCTTCCATTCTTGATAGCCCACCGCTTGCAAGCTGGCGCGAATGAGCGAACGCACCGTCGGCAGGTCTAATTCGGCGTCGCTGTAATCAGGCCGCAAGGGGCGGAGAATATCCACATACAGGAAGCCGCCGCCGGTCAAATACCCCCCTAAATTGGCCGCCTCGCTGTCGGTAAACTCAAAGGGGAGGTTGACGGTCAGCAGTACGAAAGGCACCTGCAAAAGCTGGGGATCATCCAGCGGAACCGCGTCGCGTACCTCAACGTGAACCTGCGTCTTGGCGATCATCTCATCGGCCAACCCTTGCAGCATCCGCCGCTCAACCATTTGGTGCGGCATCTGGTGATACCACCAGCGCACTTGCATATTTCTGGCCAGTCTGCTGTTTTCAGCTTGGTTGATGGACGGGCTGTAGAGGCCGGACATATAGAGGAACCCCTTGAGCTTGCGCCGGTCTTGGGGATCGACGACCACCATCGCCCGGTGCTGGCCGGTGTCCATCGCCTGCACATCCATCAGCTCCAACGCCAAGTCAATCTCATCGGCCCCTTGCCGCGTCCCTTCCAACGCCCCAGCCTGCATCTGCGGACCAATGTGCCGAGCGGGGAAGTCCGGCACGGGCAGCACCAGCCGATCCGGCAGCGATGCCGACGGCAGCCGCAGAGCCGATGTTTTGAACACCGGCAGGGGACGCGATGCCGAGGGGGCCGGCCGCATCGCTACGACCGGAGCCGCTTGCAGGGCGGCGCGGCGCACCAACGGACGCTGTTGGGGCCGCTGCCGCCGGGCGAGGGTGCGTGGCAGCGGGCGCTTCTTGGTAAACTTCACCATGATCGGCGGTTGCACGGGAAAGTGAGTGACCCGCTCATGGCGTGGGAGTCCGAAGATCACCAGCAGATGCAAGGCCAGCGACAAGGCCAAGCAGCTTTGCAGCTTTCTATTTCTTTGGAATGGGACTTTCCACGGCCGTTTCATCGGCTCCCGTCCTTTCGCAAAGGATGGAGATCGAGCATTAACGTCCGCTCCGCCATTTCTTCGCTCGAAATGGTCTGATGCGTTTCGTGAAACGCCATCAGGCTAGGGAGGCGCATCTCCTCTGGAATCAGGCGGTCCGGCCATATAGAGGCAAACCAAAATTCAATCAGGTATAGTCGCGGATCCTCGTTCTTCTCCACCATGTGGGCGATAGCCCTACGCCGTTTTTGCGATTCTGCGAACGCATTTTGGGGGCTAAAAAAATCGTGATGATGATACAGGTGATAGCTCTGCGCCTTGGTGGCAAAGCGCATGTTGCAGCCATTCCGCATGAGGCGATAGGCCAAATCCCATCCTTCAGAATGGAGCATCTCTTCGTCAAACCCACCGACCTCCTCAAGAGCAACACGCGGAGCCGAAGCATTGTGCGGATAAAAACTGATCCAACCGATCGGCGAATCAGGCACTTGGTTAAAGAGCAGTTGTACTTGGTCTTGCATTAGTTTTAATTCTGGGAAGGGATATCCTCCCTCTTCGGCTAGTGGATCAATCGCGCCGAAATCAGACTGTACCATGGTCTCTGACACCCGAAATTCGTCTGGGTGCGTCCGCATAATCTGAGCAACCGAGGCCGGAACGTCCTCCCAAGGAAGGCCACTGTGCGGGTCTTGGACGTATTCCAAGCGGGGCAAGCAATACTGGAACCCGCTCGTTACGCCGGTGTAGCGCTGAAATAGGTGCCAATGTTGGGCTAACCAATCGGGACCCGGTAGCGCGTCGCCATCCAAGAAAGCAACTATGTCTCCCCGCGCTTCCGCTATACCGATATTCCGCGCTCGACAGCGTCCGACATTCGTATGCAAGGGAATGACTTTTATGGGCATGTGCTCATACTCACGCAGAAAGTCCCCTGTTCCGTCCGTGCTGCCATCGTCCACCACGATAACCTCAAACGGGCCGGAGAATGTCTGAACAGCCAAGCCGCTTAAAACAAGCCGCAACCGATCGCGCTGATTGTGTGCGGCGATGACGACAGAAATATCCATTGAACTAGCTCCCTTATATACATTCAAAAATTAAGCGGCACTCTTCTCTCAGAGAGTCCGGTCGATGAATGTGGGGAAGCCCACTATCCGTCTCTTCATACACCATGGCTTGTGGCACTTCCTTGACAGCGTTGGAGCATACAATGTGGAAGCAGTCCAAGTGGCCAAAGAAAAAGTCAAAAATAATGGATGCTTAGGCTATCCCATGCCGTCTTATCCTCGTTCGAGTCAAATAGCTCAAAAGAATGTCCTCTTACGGCAGCTTGGTCGTCTTTTTTGTTTGCACCTGTCCGTCGATGTCGACCCGATAGACATACACCCCGGCGGCCACGTCTTTGCCCGCCGCGTCGCGGCCATCCCATACAAACCGATGACTCCCCGCCCCCAGCGGACCGTCCCATACCTGCCGCACCCGACGACCCAACACATCGTACACCGTCAGCGACACCTCCGCCGCGTCCTTTGCCAAATCAAGGGGCAGCACCACCGCTGGATTAAACGGATTGGGATAGCTGTCGCCCAGCCGATGTTGCACCGGCCGCGCTGCCGCAGGCGTCATCACCGCCGTCGCCTGCTCGTCCAGCGAATTCTTGAGCAGATGCACTCCACCCAAGATCGGATCTAACACGACCAAATCGAGATCGCCGTCGCCATCCATATCCCCCGACAGCACGTGGCTCCCACTGCCCTCCAAACGATGCCGCTCCCCGGCTTGAGTCGGGTTGACACTCCCTCCCCATTCGACAAACACCCCAAAGCCCGAAGCCCGGTCTCCGCCGATAAACACCCAGTCGTCCACCCCATCGGCGTTGAGGTCGCGCACCACCAACGGCGAGCGCAGAAACAGCCGATCATCATACAGCACCGCCGCTCCTACGCGGTCCCCGGCCTTCTTGCTATACAAGGCTAGCCCTTTGCTCCCTTCGATTTGGTTATATATGAACTCGGTGAGAAAATCCACCTGTCCATCGCCATCAAAGTCGCCCACCCCTAACAGCCACCGCTTCCATTCATTGAATTCAAACATCTCGTTTCTCGGAAGGTCCTCGCCCAAGACGCCCACAGCCCACGTGTTCGCCCGCCCGAATATCGGCGTCCACACCACGTCGAGGATCCCATCGCCGGTAAAGTCGCCGATGGCGCGGGGCACATGGCGTTCGGCCGCTGCCACCTCCTCGGAGCTCCACACGCCCTGTTCGACATCCCAGACCGCTAACGTGCTTCCTTCTTCCAACGAAGACACTCCGACAAATAGTTCGACCCGGCCGTCGCCATCCCAATCCGCCACATCTCTGAGCCATCGGTTCTCAATCTGCACGAGCACCTCGACTTGAAGTTCCGGATCAATAGACCACACTTCTATCACCGTCTCAGCACTGCTTACATACATCACGATTTCGTCTTGCCCATCGCCCGTCAAATCAGCCCCCATCGCCTCTAAGGTCACTGTTGGTCTAGTTGTGGCAACTACCTCCTCTATGCGCCCCAGTTCCAAGGTCCCGTGCCCGTCATTGAGGGCCACCAGCCAGCCCGCTATAGGCCCCCACACCTCCCTTTTTTGCAGGTGCTCATAGAGAGCGAACAGGTCTAAGTCGCCATCGCCCTCCAAGTCCGTCAACACGCCGGACCCAGCACTGGAGCGGATCCCTAAACCCGGGCTAATCGGATAGAACACCGGCGGCGCAAAAAGCCCGGCCCCCGCAAAGCCAAAGTACGCTACGTGCGGCGGGGGCAGTTCCCCCTCTAACAACTCTTCCACCCCGGTCAACTCGATCCAGTCCACCTCAAACCACCCCACCTCCTCGCCCGCCACCGGGGTTTCCTCTCGATCCAGTCCAAAATTGAGCTGAATATCTTTTAACAGGCCGTCCCATATCTTCTCGTCTTGATCGGCCAAGGAGATCGTTACTTCCTGCCACTCGGTGGTATAGACTATGTCTTGGGAGAGAATGCCAAACCGGCTTCCAGACGGCGGCTCTTCGGGATCCCAACCGGAAGACAGGGCGTTGTGTTCATTGGTCCACTCCATCGAAAAAACGCCGACCGTAGGGCGATCATGGACGGTGCGGCAGCGGATGCGGACGTGGTCGAACAGAGCCGAATCGTATCCAATGATCGAAGAAATCAATTCGACACTCGGCGTGAGATAATGACTTTTGACGACCGAGGGTGCAACCGTGATCCGCCACACGCCGTCTTCGACCACACTTGGGAACAGGTATGCTTCACGCGGACCACCCCATATATAAGCTTCTTTGGCTGCCCACCCTTGCGTCGTCCCATCGTCGAAATCCCACTTGATCGCCTCGGCGGGGACGCTCCACAGCACAAGCCATACAACAACGGCGAATAGCAACATGAGATCACAGTTCCTTTCCAACAGGTAAAATTCCGACCAGACCGTGTACTATCCGTGAAGTACGAAAGGAAAAGAGGGCCGGCTTAATCGCTATGATTAAACCGGCCTCTTACACCTTAGAAGCTGTCTGAAAACCCCCGTCAGGCAACCTCAAGGGGCGTCAAGTGGCCTTCGCATCAAGCGTTTTTCATAGGGCGAGACGCTCTTGATCCTAGGCCTTTTTCTTCGCGCAAAGGACAGCACCCGGAGTTTTCAGACAGCTTCTTAGAACGGTTCTTAGGGAACACACTCGCAACGCAAAAAGAATAAGCTACAGTCTTCAAACTGTTCGTAATAGCAGCACCGGTTTGGTGCGTCACGATTCTTCCTTGCACATCCTGAGTTGTAGGGGCAATCATCGCTAAAAATGCGATGGTCGCACTCGTGATCGTCAGCTTTGACTTGCTTCGCCCCGAGCAGGATGGCGACCCCGGTGAGGGCGCTGATGACCCACCCGAGCCCCAACCCCTGCCGCATCGGAGCCAAGCCGCTCGACGACGTGAAGAATTCCCTCAAGCTATCCATGCTTCTTTCCTCCTGATAACTCCAGTACCTCCGCGACCCCATGCCGCTACAATACTGGAAGTGAGCGTTGAGCAATGGCCGATACGAGTCCGTATTATCTCACCTCCTTTCGTCTGCATCGGCCTTGCCTTCGCGGAGTATATATGCAAGTTCCGTGCCAACAAGCAGGCCACGCACAAAAAAATCCTTTAGGATGCACCTAAAGGATTGAAAAACATGATACTTAAAATTATGGAAAGGGTCTCTCTACGATGCGCGGCCTCAGCCATTGGCGCAAGGCAGCATACGATTTTCCGTATTTAATACGATTTTCCGTATCCTCAATACGATTTTCCGTATGCGCTGAGGCCCCACCATCCCACTTTCGCTCCACAGCATTGAGGCGGGCGGAAGAAGCCGCGGGATAAACTTATGGAATCTCTGATTAAGTTTTCTGGCGTATTCTTCCCTGAGCGGCTATTGTCTAAGGCAACGGAGCCGATGCGATGCACCAACTCCGTTGTTCCGATGAAGCCTATCCCCCTAAGAAGAAGACCACCCGTAAAGAACGCTTTCTGTCGGAGATGCATGACCTGTTACCGTGGCACGCTCTGCTCCAACCGATTGAGCAGAAGTATCCGAAACCGGGTAGGGGTCGGCGTCCGATTCCGGCGGCGGTGATGGGGCGGATTTACTTCCTGCAACAGTGGTATGGCTTGAGTGATCCGGCGATGGAAGACAGTCTGTATGATGTCGAAACGATGCGCCGCTTCGCGGGGGTGACGCTTGACCGCATTCCGGATGAGACGACGATCTGCAAGTTCCGCCACTTCTTGGAGAAGCATCGTTTGACGGAGGCCTTGTTTCAGCGTACCGCACAGTATCTGTCGGCACGGGGTATGCTCGTCCGCGCGTGGACCCTCGTGGACGCGACGATCGTCCACGCGCCCACGTCGACGAAGAACCAAGCCCAGGCTCGGGACCCGCAGATGGGGTCTACGAAGCAGGGGACGACGTGGTATTTTGGCCTCAAAGCGCATGTGGGTAGTGATCTTCAGGGGCGGGTGCCTCGCGTCGTGGTGCCCTCGGCCTCGGGGCATGATTCGACGGGGATGGACGAGTGTTTGCATGGCCAAGAACAGGTCATCTATGGCGACAAAGCCCATGCCCGTGCCCAACGCCAAGCCGCCGCCGAATCGGATAGTATTCAGTGGCGGGTGCTTCGCAAAGCCCGCCGCCGCAAGAAGCTGACCGGGGCCGATCGTGCGTTCAACCCAAAGAGCAACCGCGTCCGAGCCCGGGTCGAACATGCCTTTGGGGTCATCAAGCACCTGTGGGGCTATCGCAAAGTGCACTATCGCGGGTTGGCCAATTTCTATCTGGCGCGTAGCGCATTGGCCGCGAGGTAGGCCGCCGTCGGTCCCGAGGGGGGGATCGGGACGAGGAACGGGGAGAAAAACACCGGAAAAATAGAGCCCGGTGCCCATGTGGTACGGAATATAACACTCAGAGGTGGCTGTTAAATAAAAAAACTGACTTGATCAGAGGTTCCTATAATGGATGCTTGGGCGGTCCCATGCTGTCTTATCCTCGTTCGAGTCAAACAGCTCAACGCAATGGCCTCTTAGAAGCGGTCCTAAGTACGCGACCCTTACTTTGAGTACGCATTTTCTGCTGTGTCCGATATGTCCAGGATCGAGGGCGTCTCGCCCTCGCACCCAAGCCTCTGGGGCCGCAGAGGCCGGCACGAGAGGTTTGTCACGCCTCTTCACCGCGCCTGGTGCAGCAGACAACTCCTCACGGCAGCTTCGTCGTCTTTTTCGCTTCCACTCGCCCATCCACTTCGACCCGATAGACATACACCCCGGCGGCCACGTCTTTGCCCGCCGCGTCGCGGCCGTCCCACACAAACCGATGATTCCCCGCCCGCAGCGGACCATCCCACACCTGCCGCACCCGACGACCCAACACATCGTACACCGTCAGCGACACCCCCGCCGCGTCCGTCGCTAAATCAAGAGGGATCACCACCGCCGGATTGAACGGATTGGGATAGCTGTCGCCGAGCCGATGGCTCACCGGTCGGCCCGCTGCCGCTGGCGTCAGCACCGCGGTCATCTGTTCGCCCACCAGACTCTTGAGCACATGTACGCCGCCCAATACCGAATCCAACACCACCAAGTCCAGATCGCCGTCGCCATCGACATCGCCGGAAAGCACCTGTACCCCATCGCCGGCCAAGCGATGGGTCTCTACTTCTTTAGTTGGGTTCGCACCTCCGCCCCATTCGATAAACACGCCAAAACCCGAGGCGCGGTCCCCGCCGACAAACGCCCAATCATCTACCCCATCGGCGTCCAAGTCATGCACCATCACCGGAGAGCGTAGAAACAGCCGTCCATCATACAGCACCTCCTCTTCTACACCGTCCCCAAGTCGATGGCTCCGCACAACGAGACCCTTGCGATGTTCGGGGCCTTCGTAGCGCAAGGCCGCCAGCAAATCGACTTGCCCATTGCCATCAAAATCGCCCGTTCGTAAAAAAGTGGCTGAATCGAGGCTCCGGGCGGGCTCGAAGACCAATAGGGAACCCTCCGTAAATTCACCTCTCAACCGAGACATAACCCATGTGTGGGCTTGGCCGAAGATGGGTGCCCACAGCACGTCCAACTCCCCATCGCCCGTAAGGTCGCCCACCTGAAAGGGACCATGATCCTCGGGGAGTGCCGCCAACCGCGAAGCAGTCCATACGCCACCCGCTACATCCCAGACTTCCAAATAGGAGTCGTCTTCAGAAAAAAGTTCGACATCGCCGTCGCCATCCCAATCCACGAGATCCACCATATAGCGATCGCTCATCTGCGCGAGCACCTCAATCTGGAGGGCTGGCCCCAGAGACCAAACCGCTGGTTTACCATTTATAACCAGCACAATCTCATCGGTCCCATCGCCGGTCAAGTCGCCCGCCTGCACATTCAAGGAAGCCAATCCCGTCTCCTCGGTGAGGACGGATTCAAAGGCCCCTTCGCCATCGTTAAGGGCTATGACCCAACCGTCTGTGGACAATCCCTTGGGCGGGAAATGGTCCCAAACAGCAAAAAGGTCTAAGTCGCCATCGCCATCCAAATCCGTCAAGACGCCGGCCCTGCGGTCTCCTCTAACGAAGGAGTCCCCTAAACCTAGCACAATGGGATAGAAAACCGGCGGCGCAAAACGTCCAGCACCCTCAAAGTGAAAATACTCAGCTTGAGGAGGTGGCAATTCCCCCTGTAAGATCTCTTCCACGCCGGCCAACTCAATCCAGTCGATCTCCAAGCCGCCCACCTTCGCCTCGGCCGGGCGCGGTACATTTATTTCGCCCTGATCCAAGTAAAAACTCAGCCGAATATCCCTCAACGCACCGTCCCATAGAATCTCATCCTGGTCTGCAATGGAGATTGCTACTTCTTGCCACTCGGTCGTGAAAACAAAATTCCGTGGACCCGGGATCCGAAAGCGTCGTTTAGTAGGAAACTCAGGATCGTGCCCCGGCAGCATGAGGTTGTGTTCATTGGTCCATTTGAAGTTAAAAAAACCTAACGTGGGGATGTGATGGATCGTGCGGAACCGAATCTGCACCCGGTCGAAAAGGGCCGATTCGTAGCCTATCGTAGGAGAAATCACTTCGACACTCGGATTATCGTCATCCGAACGAAACGCCTCAATTGCCCACACGTCGTCTGCAACCACCCCAGACAATAGGTGAAACGAATGACGGCCGCCGGATGAAACGTCCTTTTTGGCGGACCACCCTTGGGTCGTCTCGCCATCGAAATCCCACCGAATCGCCTCAGTGGAGCTACCCCATAGCATCACGCATATAAAAACGAGGGGCTTCAACATAATCACTCACTTTCTCACATGGATGCTTGGGCGGTCCCATGCCGTCTTATCCTCGTTTGCGTCAAATAGCTCAACGCAATGGCCTCTTAGAAGCGGTCCTAAGTACGCGACCCTCACTTTGAGTACGCATTTTCTGCTGTGTCCGATGGGTCCAGGATCGAGGGCGTCCCGCCCTCGACGAGGGCAAGATGCCCTCGCACCCAAGCCTCTGGGGTTTGTCACGCCTCTTCACCGCGCCTAGTGCAGCAGACAACTCCTCACGGCAGCTTCGTCGTCTTTTTCGCTTCCACCCGCCCGTCGATTTCGACCCGATAGACATACACCCCAGCGGCCACCGCCTTACCTTCCCCGTCGCGCCCATCCCACACAAACCGATGGCTCCCCGCCGCCAGCGACCCGTCCCACACCTGCCGCACCCGACGACCCAACACTTCGTACACCGTCAATCCCTCACTCCGCATCAACTAATTGCCGTGCCAGCGATCCCTCCCGCGTCAACGCATACACCACGACATTGACGCCCAAATTATACACCAACGGCTCCTCGGCACTGAAGAGAGACGAGTGGTTGATTACGTTATTCGCCAAAGACCAATCCATCAACTCCCGACCGATGCCCGCCCAGAAATCGGCATAGCCGCGCATTGAATACACCCCCACCAACTGCTCCCCAACTACGATGCCCTCCAAATAGTCCGGGGTACGGGGCGGGTAGTCTTGTCCGTCAACGACAAAGTTCATATCGCGCATCCCCCGCGGCAGACTGTTTACATCGTAGAAGCAATGATAGAGCGGATGGGTTAGCTCTAGGCGAGTAAACTTCCAGTCCTTCCATTCTTGATAGCCCACCGCTTGGAAGCTGGCGCGAATGAGGGAACGCACCGCCGGAATATCCAATTCGTCATCGCTGTAATTGGGCCACAAAAAGCGCACAATGTCCGCAAACAGGAAGCCGCCGCCGGTCAAATACGTCCCTAAATTGGCCGCCTCGCTGTCCGTAAACTCAAAGGGGGTATCGGCGGTCAGGAGGACGAAGGGGACTTGCAAAAGCTGCGGATCGTCGAGCCGAACCGCGTCGCGCACCTCAACGTGAACCTGCGTTGTGGCGACCATCTTGTCGGCCAACCCTTGCAGCATCCGCCGTTCCACCAAGCGGCGCGGCATCTGGTGATACCAGCGCACTTGTCTGTTTTCGGCCTGTTCACTGTATTCAGCCCGTTCGATGGAAGGGCTGTAAATGCCGGACATATAGAGAAAGCCCTTGAGCTTGCGCCGGTCTTGGGGATCAACGACCACCATCGCCCGGTGCTGACCCGTGTCCATCGCCTGCACATCCATCAGTTCCAACGCCAAGTCAATCTCGTCGGCCCCCTGCCGCACTCCTTCCAATGCCCCAACCCGTAGGGACGGACCAATGTGCCGAGCGGGGAAGTCCGGCACCGGCAGCACCAGCCGTGCCGGCAACGACGCCGTCGGCAGCCGGAGCGCCGAGGTCTGGAACAGGGGCAACGGCCGCGTCGCCGACGGTGCCGGCCGCATGGCCACCACCGGGGCCGCTTGCAGGGCGGAGCGGCGCACTAAGGGACGCTGTTGGGGCCTCTGCCGGCGGGCGAGGGTGCGTGGCAGCGGGCGCTTCTTGGTAAACTTCACCATGATCGGCGGTTGCACGGGAAAGTGAGTAGCCCGCTCATGGCGCGGAATTCCGAAGATCACCAGCAGATGCAAAGCCAGCGACAGCGCCAAGCAGCTTTGCAGCTTTCTATTTTTTCTGAATGGGACTTTCCACGGTCGTTTCATCGGCTCACCTCCCTTCGCAAAGCAGGATTAAACCGGCGTAAATCCAGTATAATGGATGCTTGGGCGGTCTCATGCCGTCTTATCCTCGTTCGAGTCAAACAGCTCAACGCAATGGCCTCTTAGAAGCGGCCCTAAGTACGCGACCCTCACTTTGAGTACGCATTTTCTGCTGTGTCCGATGGGTCCGGGATCGAGGGCGTCCCGCCCTCGACGAGGGCAAGATGCCCTCGCACCCAAGCCTCTGGGGTTTGTCACACCTCTTCACCGCGCCTAGTGAAGCAGACAACTCCTCACGGCAGCTTCGTCGTCTTTTTCGCTTCCACTCGCCCATCCACTTCGACCCGATAGACATACACCCCGGCGGCCACGTCTCTGCCCGCCGCGTCGCGGCCATCCCACACAAAACGATGGCTCCCCGCCCGCAGCGGCCCCTGCCACACTGGCCGCACCCGACGACCCAACACTTCGTACACCGTCAATCCCTCACTCCGCATCGACTAGTTGCCGTGCCAGTGATCCCTCGCGCGTCAGGGCATACACCAAGAGATTCACCCCCAAATCATACACCAACGGCTCTTCGGCACTAGCGAAAGACGGGCTGTTCATTGCGTTCTCCGCCAAAGACCAATCCAGCAACTCCTTACCTTTTCCCCCAAAAAAATCGGCGTAGCCCTTCATCGAGTACACCCCGACCAACTGCTCCCCAACTACGATGCCCTCCAAATAGTCCGGGGTGCGCGGCGGGTATTCTCCAACGGTAAAGTGCATATCGCGCATCCCGCGCGGCAGGCTATTTACATCGTAGAAGCAATGATAGAGCGGATGGGTTAGCCCCAAGCGGGTAAACTGCCAGTCCTTCCATTCTTGATAACCCACCGCTTGGAAGCTGGCGCGAATGAGGGAACGCACCGCCGGAATGTCTAATTCATCGTCGCTGTATTTGGGTCGCAAAAAGCGCACAATCTCGGCAAACAGGAAGCCGCCGCTGGTCAAATACCCCCCTAAATTGGCTGCCTCGCTGTCCGTAAACTCAAAGGGGGTAGCGAAGGTCATGAGGACGAAGGGGACTTGCAAAAGCTGGGGATCGTCGAGCCGGACCGCGTCGCGCACTTCGACGTGAACCTGCGTCTTGGCGACCATCTTATCGGCCAACCCGTGCAGCATCCGCCGTTCTATCACTTGGCGCGGCATCTCATAATAGAAGCGCCCTTGTGAGGAGTTGGTCTGTTCGGACTCAGCCCGTTCAATAGAAGGGCTATAAACACCGGACATATAGAGGAAGCCCTTGAGCTTGCGCCGGTCTTGGGGATCGACCACCACCATCGCCCGGTGCCGACCCGTGTCCATCGCCTGCACATCCAGCAACTCCAAGCCCAAGTCAATCTCATCGGCCCCTTGCCGCGTCCCTTCCAACGCTCCAGCCCGCAGTTGCGGACCAATGTGCCGCGCCGGGAAATCCGGCACCGGCAGCACCAGCCGATTCGGCAGCGATGCCGACGGCAGCCGAAGCGCCGATGTTTTGAACACCGGCAGGGGACGCGACGCCGACGGTGCCGGCCGCATGGCCACGACCGGGGCGGCTTGCAGGGCGGCGCGGCGCACCAACGGGCGCTCGCGGGGCCGTTGCCGCCGGCTGAGGGTGCGCGGCAGCGGCCGCTTCTTGGTAAACTTCACCATGATCGGCGGTTGCACGGGAAAGTGCGTGACCCGCTCATGGCGTGGGAGTCCGAAGATCACCAGCAGATGCAAAGCCAGCGACAACGCCAAGCAGCTTTGCAGCTTTCTATTGCTTCGGAACGGGACTTTCCACGGCCGTTTCATCGGCTCCCGTCCTTTCGCAAAGGATGGAGATCGAGCATTAACGTACGCTCCGCCATTTCGCCGCTCGATATGGTCTGATGCGTTTCGTGAAACGCCATCAGGCTAGGGAGGCGCATCTCCTCTGGAATTAGGCGATCCGGCCATAGAGCAGCGAGCCAAAATTCGATCAGGCATAGCTTGGGATCCTCGTTCTTCTCCACCATGTGGGCTATAGATCTATGCCGTTTTTGCGATTCTGCGAACGCATTTTGGGGGCTGAAAAAGTCGTGGTGATGATACAGGTGATAGCTCTGCGCCTTGGCTGCAAAGCGCATGTTGCAGCCATTCCGCATGAGGCGATAGGCCAAATCCCATCCCTCAGAGTGGGGCATCTCTTCGTCAAACCCACCGACTTCCTCAAGGGCGACGCGCGGGGCCGAAGCATTGTGTGGATAAAAACTGATCCAACCGATCGGCGAATCGGGCACGTTGTCAAAGAGTACTTGTACTTGGTCTTGCATTAATTTTATCTCCGGGAACGGATATATCCCTTCTCGGGCTAATGGGGTGATCGCAGCGAAATCGGACTGTATCATCGCCTCGGTCACCCGAAATTTTTCTGGGTACATACGTATAATATGAGCAACCGATGCCGGAGCGTCCTCCCAAGGAAGGCCACTATGCGGGTCTTGGACATATTCCAAGCGAGGTAAGCAATAGTGGAATCCGCTCGTTACGCCGTTGTAGCGCTGAAATAGGTGCCAATGTTGGGCTAACCAATCGGGACCCGGTAGCGCGTCGCCATCTAAAAAGGCGACTACCTCTCCCCGCGCTTCCGCGATACCGATATTCCGCGCTCGACAGCGTCCTACATTGGTACGCAAGGGAATGACTTTTATGGGCATGTGCTCATACTCACGCAGAAAATCCCCTGTTCCGTCCGTGCTGCCATCGTCCACCACGATAACCTCAAACTGGCCTTCGGGGAGTGTTTGAACGGCCAAGCCGCTTAAAACAAGCCGCAACCGATCGCGCTGATTGTGTGCGGCAATGACGACAGAAATATCCATTTCGCTAGCTCCCTTATATACATTCAAAGACCAAGCGGCTCTCTTCCCTCAGAGAATCCGGCCAATGCATACGAGACAAGCCATTATCCGTTTCTTCATATACAATGGCTTGTGGCACTTCTTTGGCCGCAGTGTTTGAGCATACGATGTGAAAGCAGTCCAAATGACCAAAGAAAAAGTCAAAATAGGGCTCGCTATTCTCCAAGACCGTATGGCGCAACGCCTCACTTTGCACATTGGCCTCCGTTAGTGCTGGCGTACCAGTGCTGATACCGTGAAATTCCACGGGAATCCATCCGAGATCTGAGATGAAAATCTCAGCCCATGTGTGCCCAAATACCACTTCATTATACATTCGGTTCTCGTATATACTCGGCCCCAGCGGATTGACCGCTATGGCTCCGGTCTGCTCACGGGCGGGTATTTTTTGCAGGCGACAAAGGGCAATAAAAGCACGAGCCAACGTAATACAATGTCCGCCGTCGTCCGTCAGTGCTTTTAGGGTGCTACACCGATAGCATTGGCAGCTATCTTTGGTTTTCTTGAAATGCTTGTTTCTGGCTAAATAGTAGTATAACGAACGAGCTTTTTCTACGTCGCTCGATCCTCGGTCTATGCCCGCATCCTCCCAACAACGGCGGACGAGTGAGTGTTCTACCAAGGATTCATCGACGGTAGTATAGCACTCGAATTGTTCGGGTGTGAGCACCTCTGTTGCTCGACCCATCGCTCTCGCATAAACCGTCAATTCGCACACATAAGAAAACGTATATGCCTCATCGGAGCTAAAATCACAAACCGCAGGATAGCCATAGAAAAAACCCGCGTGTGGCAAAAAATAGCTCTGTATTTCCGCCGGGCTGCAAGACAGCAGCTTTATATCCTTCTGAAAGTCAGTGGATGTTGGGTACGGCAGAAATATCCGCGCATGGTGTGTTGTATCCTCGGCCGCAGACAGAGTGAAGGTATAAGTCAGCCGCAATCGCTGGCTTTCCGTAGCGGGACGAAGCGCACCATTTTTTTTATTAATGAAGAACGAACGCATTTCCTCACGCGCCTCGTAATCACACTCAAAAAAGCGAGCGTCGTTGTCGTACAGCCAGTTCCACGAATCGAAACGATCGTACCAGATGCCGTCTTGTCTCACTTCATGCGGCATCTGGTGCTTTCGCCCGTTTTCAAGCATCTCTTCAACCTGCTCGTCGCTGAGCACCGTACTCAACGACAACTGCCGGGCAAAATCGCGGTGGCTCATCTCGTACTGCGGATCGAGCTGGTCTTCTTCAGCGCGATTCATCCAGTACCCATCAACTATATCCGCGACGCGATTCGCGCCCTGCCATTCCCGTATATCACCGGCGAAGGCGCGGCATCGTCTGGAGAACATCGCATAGTGATTTAGCAGTCCCTCGACACTTTGCACGAGAGACGTCGATCGGGTGAAGTCTCGGTAGCTCAACTTGAGACCCAGTCCCAAGGCTTGCAGGCGGTCGATGAAATGCTCTTGCGTACCATTCGTGGGCAGCCCGATAAGCGGTATACCCTTGAACAGAGCTTGGTAAAAGAAATCGTGATCTCCGCCGCCGGCAAAGACGGCCGCTTGGGAGGCGGCCTGCGGCAAAAAATTAGGATCGACGAGCTCGCCGCACTCTATTAGGTCAATACGCACTCCAACAGGTGGAACCACCCACTGCCGAATCCCTTTCATCCCCAGCTTTTGCAGGGCCTCTTGAATGGAAGGCCAATCGGCTCCCAGCGTTCTGAGATCCCAGTACACCCCCTCCCGCTCCACCTCGCCTTGCGCCTCTGCATCAAGCCCCTCAAGCAGCGGTCCGACAAAGGAGTAGTTGGCAGGCATCTCCGGTCTCAGTGGATGAACCGCTGGAATATCGCAGAGCAGATACATCTCCCCAAATGTCGTCCCACAAGTCCATTCTCGATGGGTGGTGCGTTCGATTATGTCATCCCAAGTACGCACAAGCTCAGGTGTGTGAATCGGGTAGGAGTATTCGGGCATAGTATAGGCCGATTTTATCCAAACCACATCAACCCCTTCCAACGCCGCCGTTAAGCACATCGTGGGACGGGAATCTACGATAGCGAGGTCGGGCTTCAAGCGGCCAACCAGCGCCCGCTCGGCTTCCACGCTCTGATGGATCAACGAGTCGCAGTCCGCCTCATTCGTGCCAAAATCCAGTACTGCTCCCAAGTCTTGTATCGGCGTGGCGAGGTCGTGCAGTGGGAACTCCGCTTGCCGGACTGGGTCCGCAAACGAACCCGTGCCCGCAAACTCAACTGTGTATCCTCGACGGCGGAGCGTCGTACCCACCACCAAAGCACGATGCACAGAAGCACCATCAAAGCCGTGAAAGAAGATCAGTATTGAAACTCGGTTTCGATCAAGCCGGTGCGAGCGTTCCTTTTCCTCAAGACGTCTGATGACCTTGAAGAGTCCGGCTACGGTCCGCTGTCGTATTGCGTTGAACATCGTCCCCTCCTTTATATTCGGCCGCTCGTCCGCAGCAGCTCTTCTACGAACTCAACCTTGTCGTCTAGCTGAAGTTCGCGGTATAGTTCCAAGGCTTGCCGCCACTGAAGTACGGCATCAAAAGGAGCCTGATTCGACGCATAGACCCGCCCCAAGCGAACTCTAACGTCGGCTACGGCCTCCAAGTCCGATACCTTCACAAACAATTGCACCGCCTGCCGATACGCTTCCTCGGCCGCCTTAAGGTTTTCAACGTCCATATAGTTATCGCCCAAAAGAGTCGCTTGTGCCGCCCGGCCTCTGTTGTCTCCAATCGCGTCAAACAGTTCTCTAGCCTGCTGGAACAACGCCGTGGCTTCTCGCGGGTCGCCTTTCTCTCGCAACACTTGCCCAAGACCGCTCACGGTGCGAGCCTCAAACTGTTTATTGCCTAATTTTCGTTGAATGGCCAGCGTCCGACAGTACATGGCTTCCGCCTCATCAAACTGACCCATCTGTCTATATACGCCGCCCAAGACGCTGTAATGATGAGCCAATCCCTCGTCGCGCTGGAGCCGCTCCTCAATCGCAAGGCCTTTTTTGAGGATGGCTTCGGCGTCGGCTAAACGCTGCTGTCCAAGATAGACCATACCCAAGCCCTGATAATGGCCGGAAACACCTGGTAGATCGTCGAGTTCTTGACACACTTTTAGTCCCTGCTGGAAGTAGGCTTCGGCCTCTTCCGGTTTGTTCTGCTGGAGCGCCAACCGTCCCAAGTTGCCGCATTCTTCCGCCCAATAGGCCCTATTGCCCAACGCCTCGTGAAGTTGCTGAGCGCGGGTGTGCAGTTCTCGTGCCTCGGCGATTTTTCCTTGCAGATGAGCGACAAAGCCTCTGTTGCTATAGCTGACAGCCAGACGCTCCTCATCGCGGCGTTCATTATTGATCGCAAAGGCTTTATTGAGATAGTCAACCGCCTCGTCCATCCGTCCCATGACTTGGTACATCAGTCCCAAGCCGCTACACGCATCGGCTTCTAGCTCGTCATCTTGCCACTGCCGTCCCTTTTTAAGGACTCTTTTATACAGGGCTTCGGCTCTGTCGAGTTTCCCTTGTTCCTTGTAATAGCGCCCTAACAGGAGACAAGCCCTCACTTGGAGGCGCATATTGCGGTCTTGTACGGCCCACGCCCGCTGGATCGCAACGTCGCATTCGGGAATTAACGGAATGATTTCCATACCTCGCAGTTCCCTCCTCGGTTACAGCTTTTGCACGGCTTCCCATACCGGCGGCATCCCGCGCGCAAAAGAAGCGATGGTTCCCTCCTCGCTGATCACGTAAAATTGCGGTACGCCCCCGATCTGATAGGCTTGGGCAACCGCACCGGCCGAATCGACCAAAACGGGTATGGCCAAGTCGTGGGTTTCGACGATTTGCTGCACTTGGCCTTTCGTGCCTTGGCTGACTAGTGTCTTTTGACAACTAAAGTTATGGATGCGATATTCATGTCGAATCTCCAGCGCGAACTGATACCTGAGGAGTCTAGATATGAAGAAATATATCGTGCGTCTCCCCGACGAAGCGCGTCAGCAGTTAGAAGCTCTGGTCAGCACAGGTCACGCCCCAGCCTACAAGATCAAACACGCGAATATACTTTTGAAAGCCGATGCAGCAGGGCCCTGCTGGACAGATAGGGCTATTGCGGAAGCATTCGCCTGCCATAGAGTCACCGTCGAAAACGTTCGGAAACGTTTTGTAGAGCACGGGATGCAGGCGGCCTTAGAACGTAAAAAGCGCGTACAGCCGCCCCGCGAGAAGATTCTGGATGGAGCCGGTGAAGCCCGTTTGATCGCGCTGGCTTGTAGCCATCCCCCCGAAGGACGCAACCGCTGGACATTGGAGTTACTGGCCGACACGTTGGTCGAACTCAACGTGGTGGACTCCATTTCGTATCGCACGGTGGGACGGACGCTAAAAAAAACGAATTGAAGCCGCATCTGCGTACCTGTTGGGTGATTCCACCTGAACAAAATGCAGCCTTTGTAGCCTGCATGGAAGATGTTCTGGATCTGTATCATCGGCCCTACGATCCGAAAAGGCCTTGGGTGTGCATGGATGAGCAGCCCATCCAGTTGATTGGAGAAACCCGTATCCCGCTGCCCGCACGGCCTGGACACCCCCAACGGTATGATTACGAATACGCGCACAATGGCACAGCGGTCAATTTTCTGTTTACAGACCCCTTGGCCGGTTGGCGCAAGGTCAATGTGCGCTCACGCAAGACCGCTGTGGACTGGGCTTTTGAAATCAAAGAGCTATTGGAGGTGGATTATCCAGATGCTGAAGTGGTCTTGGTGGTGTGTGATAATCTCAACACGCACACGATTGCCGCTTTGTATGAAGCGTTTGAACCGGCCCAAGCGCGCCGGTTAGTTAGACGACTTGAGTTGCATTACACCCCCAAACATGGCAGTTGGCTCAATATCGCTGAAATTGAGTTGCGCATTTTGTCCCAGCAATGTCTAAATGCGCGCATACCCGATGAAGAGACCTTGAAGGCGGAAACCCACGCTTGGGAACAGGCACGCAACGAAAACCAGAAAGCCGTGGACTGGCGGTTTACCACCGATGATGCGCGCATTAAACTGAAACGGCTTTACCCAAAATTTTAAGTGTCAATAGATACTAGTAGTAAATGGATCTCTTGGGGAAGGTCGTACTCTACCAAGTGGCTTTCTAACTCGTTGCAATACGGGCAGGTAGGGGTTACAAAGATCAGCCCTACTCGCTGCCCCTTAAAACCGCTGAGTCTGACGGGGTCCCCTTGCACGGAGGGCAATTCAAAATCAGGGGCATCCGTTCCCTCAGACAGAGGCTCAGAACGCTTTGTATCCCCCTCGCTCCAGACGATCCCCACTGATTCCTCAGACTTCCCCTTAAAAATTAGCGCGAGCAACAAGACCACGCTGACAAGCCCGGCGATCTTCCAATGCTTTTGATCGGCCATCATTGTGTCCTCTCTTCTTCTATTACTTTTTGCGCGGACTGCACGATGTTCTCAATCGGAAAGCCTGAACCCCGAACGGCCTCGACGATCCGCTGTTCCCCATCCACCAAAAGCGCGGTCGGGAAATTCGTGATGTTGAGATGCTCCATTGTCAGCAGCGTATCTACGGCAATGGGAAAGGCCAAGGCGTGTTCGGTGACCTTTTCCATCAATCCTTCCCGCGTGTTGGCAATCATCAAGATGGGAATATCGGTAGCCGCTTCCCCTATAATGGGGTACATGGTATCACAGGCATCACAACCTAACAGGGTGAAGACCAGCAAGTAAGAAGTACCTTGGTACAGGTAAGTAGAAATAGAGGCACCGTCTAACTGTTCGAGGTCGTATTCCGGGATGCGTTTCCCTAGCAGGTAGTCTAAGCCGGTAGCCACTGGGGCGATTGGCGGATTGTTGATTTTTGTCGCCAATAATATGCTAGTCCCCAAGAAGATGCCCAACACTGTTGACAGCAACAGCATCGTCGCTTGCGGTTTCGAGCGCGTAGCTTCCATCGTGTACCTTTCCTTTCCCTAAAGCGCATCGAACAACGGCTGAATCCACCGATTGGCCGGCCGGACGATACTGCCGGCCCATATCAGGGTTAGGCTGACGCCAACCATTAAGGCCGGCGCAAAAGGCAGCGACAGTTCAATCTCTACCTGATCATCCCATTCGCGAAACAACCCCTTCTTTTGTAAGTCTTTTAATTGGCGCACTTTCCTGATGGTCAACGGCTTTCCCTTTCGGCCTATTCGCTCTCGTGTATCTCTACTCTGCTCGCTGAATGCGACCACTTCGACTCGATCTTTGGCGGGGGTTTCATAAATCGACTGGTGTAATACCATGCCCGGTTGTAAGGCATCGATAGAGACCGGCTGTACAAACTTCTGGTAGTCGAGAGAATGGATATACACATAGACGTTCCGTATGCCCCACAGCACAGCCCAAAGCACCAGATAGATCAGATAGTTCCCGGTGCTAATGGCGCTAAAGATACCGATTACAAGCCCGGGAACGATCAAGATGATTTTATTGGGTGCCTTAGTCATATCTTCATGAATCAAATAGAGCACCGCTCCCACCACGATAGCCTCGGCAAGAGTCAACGTCACACCGACTAACGTCGTCCCCCCTAACACCAGTCCGCTCAGGCCGGCCGCCTCAACCCCAGAGCGCAACCAACCCCAACTCATGCCCTTTCTAGGCTCGCTTGCAGGGGTCTCGATGGATTTTGTGGGTTTATGGATGACCAGAAGGACTAAAAGAAAAACGGTATTGGTCAAAATGGTATTGACCAACAAGGCCCAAATAGGAGCATTCAGCGAAAAGAAGGCCAAGGAAAACGTCGGCCATTGCCCACCAAACAACGTACTCGGTATGGCCGCGACCATGGCCCAATACAGCTTGGCATCTCCCGCCCCCCAGAAGCCATACATAAACAACAGGTAGCCGACGACAAATCCCAACAGACAGGATAGACCGATCTGGACGAGTGTAACCTCGCCCAAGACCCACAATCCCATCTGTCCCATCAACCCAAGACCGAGCAAGATCCAAGTAGCCGAGTTGGGAATCTCTCTATGGCTGATGTCCGTATAGGTGGTGTAGGAGGCGACCACCATGATCGAGCACAGTAAGGCCCATTCTAACAAGAAGACGGCATTGACCTCATTCAGCAACACATTCATAGCCCAATACTCCTCAAAAGGTGATTCCCGTGGACTCTGCTAGCCAAGTTCCGGCTTGGCTCCATTGAGTCACCAAGGCATTCACGGACCGGGTAGCTCCGGTTATTCCATCGATATCTCGGCCTACGACCAAAGGCTCCGAGAGTGCCCGCCCGCTCAGTTGGGCAAAGAAGGCGGTCGGATCGAAGGGGCCATCGGCCAGTTCCCAAGATTCCAAGGGCAAAACAGCCGCAACGCGATCTTCTTTCGGCCCGATGAGGATGCCCGCTAGTAGATCGCGGCAGGTCGCACAGGCAATATCGTGGCGCACGACGACTAGCTTGTAGGCCAACGCCTCGTCGTTTGTAAGAACGCGATAGGCTGACAATACACCGGAACGCGGCGCGGGTGTGGCCTGATACACTTCTGTTAGGTAGAGAGCGCTCGCGGTGGAATCGAACTCAGCGAGACGAAGAAGCATGACTTCTTCTGGTGGAATAGACGGCAGGGGCGATTCGGGGCTGAGGCTCTTTTCATAAAGGCCCATAAGCAGGATGATCGCAGGTATTAATAGCAGGATTAAACCGGAGTAAATCCAGTATAATGGATGCTTAGGCTGTCCCATGCCGTCTTATCCTCGTTCGAGTCAAATAGCTTAAAAGAATGTCCTCTTACGGCAGCTTCGTCGTCTTTTTCGCTTCCACCCGCCCATCAATTTCGACCTGATAGACATACACCCCGGCGGCCACCGCATTGCCCACCTCGTCGCGGCCATCCCACACGAACCGATGACTCCCCGCCCGCAGCGACCCGTCCCACACCTGCCGCACCCGACGACCCAACACGTCGTACAGAGCCAAGTGGACCCGATCTTCGTCGTTAGCGAGATCGAGGGGAATGACCATTGTGGGATTGAACGGATTGGGATAGGCATTGCCCAGCCGATGCTGCGCCGGCCGCGCTGCCGCCGACATCTGCACCGCCGTCGCAGTCGGTTGCTCCGCTTCCGAACAGGGCGTGGACGAGCACTCGCAATCTAACCCAGCAATGTCGTCATCCACGTTATAGTACGTGGTGCAGTACCGGTATGGCGTGGTCGAGTTTCTCTCCGCGCACCCGTCGTGGTAGCGACACTCCGTCTTTGGGGGGGTGAGGCAAGGGGCGGTCGGCTGCTCAGCCTCCGAACAGGGGATGGAGGAGTACCAGCAATCTCCGGTTATGTAGAGGTTACACTGCAAGTCCAAGCCATAGGTGCAGTAGCGGTATTGCTCGGTCGAATCCGCCGGGGCCCTATCGAAGCAGGGGTGGGGGCTGGAACTGGAGCTACAGCCGATCCAAGTAGTAGTCCCACACCGCACCCTGTCGTCGTCGTCGGATTCCCTAGCACTGGCGAGGATCGCAAGCCCCGCAAGGGCGATGATAACCCACCCCAATCCCTGCCGAGCCGGGGCCAAGCCGCTGGATGAGCCGATAAATTCACGCAAACTGTTCATAGTTTACCTCTCCTTAGTTGCTCAGTACATCCGCGGCCGTGCCACTACGGTACTCGAAGTGAGGATTGAGCAGTAGCCGACACTATCTCACGAAATGAATTCATCCCCATCCCTCAAGGCAGCTTCGTCATCTTTTTCGCTTCCACCCGCCCATCAATTTCGACCTTATAGACATACACCCCGGCGGCCACCGCCTTGCCCGCCGCGTCGCGGCCATCCCACACAAACCGATGACTCCCCGCCCCCAGCGGCCCCTGCCACACCTGCCGCACCCGACGACCCAACACATCGTACACCGCCAGCGACACCTCCGCCGCGTCCGTCGCTAAATCAAGAGGGATCACAACTGCCGGATTAAACGGATTGGGATAGCTGTCGCCGAGCCGATGTTGCACCGGCCGCGCTGCCGCTGGCGTCATCACCGCCGTCGCCTGCTCTCCCAGCGAATTCTTGAGTACATGCACTCCACCCAAGATCGGATCCAACACCACCAAGTCGAGATCGCCGTCGTTATCCATATCCCCGGACAGCACGGATCGCCCATTGCCCTCCAGCCAATGCCGCTCCCCGGCTTGAGTCGGGTTGACACTCCCTCCCCATTCGACAAAGACCCCAAAGCCCGAAGCCCGATCCCCGCCGATAAACACCCAGTCGTCCACCCCATCGGCGTTGAGATCGCGCACCAGCACCTTCGAGCGCCGCAACAGCCGATCATCATACAGCACCTCGGCTTCTAAGCGGTCTCCGGCTTCCTTGCTCTGCAAGACGATGCCCTTGCTCCCTTCAACTTGATCGGATGCCACCTCCGTGAGGAAATCCACTTGCCCATCCCCATCAAAATCGCCCACCCCTAACGTCGATGTATGTTCATCGAATTCAAAGATCGCGCCGCTCTGAGGCTCTTCGCCCAAGGCCCCCACAAACCACCTGTAAATCCCCCTCGACTCCCCGCGGATCGGCGTCCAAAACACGTCAAGTGTCTCATCGCCCGTAAAGTCGCCAATATGATGGGGTACATCGGTTTCGGAATACGCCACCTCCTCGAAGGTCCATACGCCCTGTTCTACATCCCATACCTCTAGCGTGCTATAAAACTCCGCCGTACCCGCTATCGCTTCGTCTAAAGTGCCTTCATACGTAGCCCCTCCTACAATTAATTCGGCCTTCCCGTCGCCATCCCAATCCGCCACACTATGAACCCATCTATCGACCTGCACGAGCATCTCGACTTGGAGATCCGGCCCGATAGACCACACTTCTGTGCGGAGCTCCCGGTTGCTTCGCGATATCGCGATTTCGTCTTGACCATCGCCCGTCAAATCAGCACCCATCGCCTCTAAGTTCACCCCTGAGAAGACTAGTACCGTTTCGCCACCAATAGTAACCTCCCTTGGTTCCTCTTCTTCCTGTATAACAGGCCCCCGTTCTAAGGTCCCTTGCCCGTCATTGAGGGCCATCAGCCAGCCACTTATAGGTCTAGGCCCCTCTGATTCCGTTTCCATTCCCGTTTCCCAGAGGCCAAAAAGGTCTAAGTCGCCATCGCCATCCAAGTCCGTCAACACGCCCCCTTCCCTGTCGCTTAGATAGCCTTTTCTATGTCCTCTAGCGCCTACTTCTCCTATGCCTAGCGCAATCGGATAGAACACTGGTGAGGCAAAAAGTCCAGCCCCCTCAGAACGAAAGTAGTACTCTACGTGCGGCGGCGGCAGTTCCCCCTCTATCTGCTCTTCCACGCCCGTCAACTCGATCCAGTCGATCTCAAACGACTCAACGGCACCCGAACCATCTAGAAAAAAACCGAGTCGAATATTTTTCAATAGGCCCTCCCAGTGGTCTTGATCCGCCAACAACAGCACCACTTCCTGCCACTCGGTGGTAAAGACTATTCGTTGTCGGGGTTCGGGGCTGTCCTCAAAAAGGCCAAGGCCTACATAGCCTGAAGAGTAGTTTTCCCAATACATCCAAACCACCCCTTCCGTAGCGCGGTCATGGACGGTGCGGCAGCGGATGCGGACTTGATCGAACAAGCCCGAATCATACCCAATGGTATAAGAAACCACTTCGACATTCGACTGCCCAGAGGTGGTCAAATTCTCGAGGACGGAGGGCGAGACCGTGATGCGCCACACGCCGTCTTCAACCACCCCCGGAAACTGGCTAAATTCACGCGTACCACCCACTTTATGAGTTTCTTTAGGGGTCCACCCTTGCGTCGTCCCATCGTCGAAATCCCATTTGATCGCCTCGGCGGGATCGCCCCATAACACCACGCATACAATAACGGCTAGCTTCAACATGAGACCACAGCTCCTTTCCAACAGGTAAAATTCCGACCGACCGCGTACTATCCGTGCAAAAAAAAAAGAGCACCGGCTTAATCACTGACGTTACGCAGTTTTCCAGAAAATTCTCAATTTCACCCCAACATCTTGGGTCAACAGGCTTCGATAAACCACAAGATAGAGAGCGACTGCGTAACGTCAGTTAATCACTACGATTAAACCGGCCTCTTACCCCTTAGAAGCGGCCTTGATCTCTCCCTATGGGCAAACGCAGCACTCCCAATGAGAGCATTGTCTCCTGCAGTTCACATCCATCGAACATGTCCTACATTCGCACTCCTTTATCCCATTCGTGTGCACAGCGCAATCTGCGTTAGACCTACTCTGTGTCCGTGGGTCGGGCTCGCAGGCAGCAGCTTCTCGCGCCCCGAGCAGGATGGCGACCCCGGTGAGGGCACTGATGACCCACCCGAGCCCCAACCCCTGCCGCATCGGAGCCAAGCCGCTCGACGACGTGAAGAATTCCCTCAAGCTATCCATGCTTCTTTCCTCCTGATAACTCCAGTACCTCCGCGACCCCATGCCGCTACAATACTGGAAGTGAGCGTTGAGCAATGGCCGATACGAGTTTGTATTATCGCACCTCCTTTCGTCTGCATCGGCCTCGCCTTCGCGGAGTATATATGCAAGTTCCGTGCCAACAAGCAGGCCACGCACAAAAAAATCCTTTAGGAGGAACCTAAAGGATTGAAAAACATGATACTTAAAATTATGGAAAGGGTCTCTCTACGATGCGCGGCCTCAGCCATTGGCGCAAGACAGCATACGATTTTCCGTATTTAATACGATTTTCCGTATTTAATACGATTTTCCGTATTTAATACGATTTTCCGTATTTAATACGATTTTCCGTATGCACTGAGGCCCCACCATCCCACTTTCGCTCCACAGCATTGAGGCGGGCGAAAGAAGCCGCGGGATAGACTTAAAGTAAAGCGACCCGCTTTGAAGACTTGGCTTTTGAGTTAGCTCCGGGGCCCTTGTAAAACGTTGCCCTCTACTTGCCCGTGCCGGGCTTTTTCGGTCGGCTTAGTCCATAATGGCGCATGCGGGAGCGCAGCCGTTCCGGGTTCATATTCAACACTTTGGCCGCGCCGCGCTCGCCATAGACCATCCAGTTGGTCGCTTGCAGGGCCGCCACAATCTGCTGCTTTTCGTCCATGCCTTCGGCCGGTCCCGTCGCTTCGTCCCCCTCCCCGGTTGGCCGTGCCGCCGGCGCGAGCAACTTCCTTTCGTCCGCGTCTCCGGCTTGTTGCGCAACCTCCAGCGGCACATCCACCACTCGGATCACGCCCCCCTCGCACAACAAGACCGCCCGATGAATCACGTGCTCCAACTCGCGCACATTCCCCGGCCAAGCATACGTCTGCAAGTACGCGACCACCCCGTCGGCTATCGTCGGTGCCGGCCGCTTGAGCTCTTGGGCATACTGCTCGGCAAAGTGCGCCACGAGCGCCGGTAGATCCTCGGGCCGCTGCCGCAGCGACGGAAGCGTTAACGTGAAGGTGTCTAAGCGGTAGAACAGGTCTTCGCGGAACGTACGTTCGGCGATGGCCTGCCGCAGGTCGCGGTTGGTCGCCGCAATGACCCGCACATCCACGGGTATAGGCCGCTGGCCGCCGACGCGGGTCAGGGTCTTCTCCTCTAAGATGTTCAGCAGCACCCGCTGAGACTCCAACGGCAAATCGCCGATTTCGTCCAAAAAGAGGGTGCCGCCATCGGCCAGTTCAAAGCGGCCAAGCTGGCGAGCATGGGCACTGGTAAAGGCCCCTTTCTCGTGGCCGAACAGTTCGTTTTCGATCAGTCCTGCCGGGAACGCCCCGCAATTGACGTGGATGAAAGGACGATCTCGGCGGGGGCTGGTGGCGTGGATGGTCTGCGCCAGCACGCCCTTGCCCGTGCCGGTCTCGCCCAGCACCAGCACCGTCATATCGGTCTCAGCGACCTGCGAGACTTTTTTTAGCGCCTCGTGCATGGCCGGACTGTGGCTCGGCACAACATGCTCAGCCGCCCCGCCCAGTAGCTCTTCAAAGGCTCGGAGGCGTTCGGTTTTGCTATCCGGGTGGACTTGTATAGCCAAGCCGACCACCTCGGACCGCAGGCTATCGCGGTCTATGGCCTGCACCTCAAAGCGGTAGTCGCCCACCGGCAGGGCCTTGTACGCCACCGCATCCGCGGCCGTGAACGCGCTCCATGGTTCGGCGGGGCCGTACCCTACCAAGCGATGGCGATAGCGCATCTGACTCGCACCGCTGCGGAAACTGATGCCTTGGAAGTGAAGGCGGATTTCCGGGGTGTCCTCGGAGCAGGATACAGCGTCGGGCATGGCCAAGCGGTGCCCGGCCAGCACCTCGCGGATCACCAACCGCGGCGGCGTGTCGCCCGGCTGGTAGGCCACCAGCCCCGCCCGCGTCCCAAACCACACCCGACCATCGCGGTCGCACAAAACCGCCTCGACGATGTTGCCGAGCGCAGACGGCCCCAAGCGGATGCTCTGGAAGGTCTCGCCGTCGTAGCGGAGCACACCCCCGCCGCTGGTCCCAATCCAAATATGGCCCTGCGAGTCGGCCGTCAGCGCCAAGATGCCGTTGGCCGACAGCCCGGAATTGGTGGTGGTAAAGTGGCGCACCTGCCCGGACGAGAGGTCGAAGGCGAAAAGCCCCTTCGCCGTGCCGACCCACAACGTATTTTGGTGCTCCCACAACACGTGGACGTAGGCCATCGCCACGGCCTCGGCCCTCGCCACGGGGCGGAATTGACCCTCCTTATAGCAATAGAGCGCTGGTACGCGGCCGAAGAAACCGATCCAGAACACGCCGTTTTGGTCTTGCAGCAGGGCGCGGCACTCGTCGCCCTCCCACGCGTCGAAGGGCGTGAAGCGGTTGTCTTCTATCCAGCCAAAGCGGCCCTGGAGCGTACCAAGCCATATACGCCCTTGCTCATCTTCGCACAGCCCGGTGATTTTTTCCGAGTAGGTTTCGCCATCCACCGCGATCGCGTGCGGCGTCTGACCCTCCCACTGGTACACCCGGCCGCTCTCCCCCCCGCTCCACACCTGCCCCTCGCCATCCACCATCAGCGCCGAAACGGTTTCAACCTGATCGAGCGGACGAATCCGACCGTTTTCCATGCAGGCCATGCCGCTCATCGTGCCAAGCCACAGCCGGCCGGCCGCGTCTTCGCCCAAGTGGAGCACCTCCCGGTCGGGCAAGCCATTGACTTCGGTGTAGTACTGGATGCTGACCGGATCGCAAAAGACCAGCCCGCCCCCCCAAAGCCCGATCCAGATATTGCCCTCGCGGTCTTCATACGTCAGGCGCGTACTCGAAAAGTCAACGTCCAGCAAGTTCGTGGAGAAATGATGCCACGCCTGCCCGTCGTAGCAGATCACCCCTCGACGCGCCATCCACAGCCAACCCCGAGCGTCAGCCCGCACGTGCCGCGTCCCCTGCTGCCCGGTGTGTGCGGCCTTACGGCCTACGTCAATGAAGGCCAACTGCTCAGCGTCCGGATCGTACCGGCCAATCAAGGCTTCGCTACCCGTATAGTGGAAGGCAATCCACAGCGAGCCGGCGGGGTCTTGGGCGAATTTCCACGGCCAGCGCACCGCCCGCTCGCTGGTATCCATGCGTCGCCCATCCAAGCTGAGGACGCCTCGGGTCCACGTCGCCAGCCACGTGGTGCCGCCCGCGTCCGTAGCCATATCGTACACCCGCCCCAGCGGTTGGCCGCCCACATGCGTTAGGCACTTTGTGCAGCGGCCATCGGCAAACCACGCCACGCCCGCGCCGGTCAGAGCCAACACCGAGCCATCCGGCTGGGCTTGCAGCCCCAAAATCTCGTTGGAAGGCAGCCCGTGCTCCGTGGTGTACACCTCAAAGCCGCGCCCGTCGTACGCGGCGATTCCCCCGCCCAACGTGCCGAACAGCAGCCGCCCGTCGGCTTCCTCGGCAATGGCCATGACCGTCAGATTCGGCAGGCCATCTTCGAGGCCAAAGCGATCGAATCGCGCACTGTCGAACCGGCTGACGCCGCCGTCGGCCGTGGCGATCCAGAGAAAGCCTTGGCGGTCTTGGTAGAGGTCTTCGACGTGCATCCCGCCCAGCCCGTCAAAGACGGTGTACTGGGTGCTTAACACATGCTCAAAGGATAGGGCGCTCATATTGTCCTTTCGGCGTTCGTTAGGGGGTAGGTCCTACATCCCCCACACCTCAATCACCACCCCACTAGACGACGTCTGGCGGCAGTGGAACACCTTGTCGTCCCACCGCCGCCCTTCGCGCCGGTCGAATATCACCAGATGACCCGCCTCGGCCTCACAGCAATCCATGTAGGCCGCCGTCTGTTCCAATCCCTCGGCGATAGTCTGCTCCAAGCTCTGGTGCAGAATTTTGCATTCGATCACCACTTTAAGCATCCGCTCGCCCTGCGGCCACACGATCAGCAAATCCGTCCGCCGCCGACCCAATCCATATTCCCGCTCAATCCGACCGCCGCTGTTGACGATGCGCTGCAAAAACGCTTGGAGCAGCAACTGCGGCCCCGCTTCCTTGTACTGGAACCGCTCCACCCAAGGCTCCGAATGCTCGCGAAAAAACCCTTGGAACGCCGCCAGCAACTTGCCCATGTCCAAGCTCCCGTCGGCATCCACATACCACGTCATGTCTTGGGCTAACGTCGCTTGGGTGGTATAGGTCAGTTCCCGCGGAATGACTTCGCGGTAAAGCGGATTGGCGATGCACATGGGGTCGTCCATGCTGATGAGGCCCAAATCGCGGACGTACATCAAGTCGTCCGGGGGCAGCGAGCGCACCTCGGTGCCGCTCAGCAGCGGCTCAACCACCCGCCGCACCCGCTCCTCTTGCAGCTTGTCGGCCAACTGATCCAAGTGCGTCTCGCGCCGCAGGATGAGCTGCTCTTGCGCGGCGCGGATCGCCTCGGCCGCGACCGGACGATGCCACGCCGCGGCAAATTCGCCGTGGAAACAGGCTTCGTCGGCCAGCGCGTTGACCAGCCACGGCTGCCCTTGCGTCTGCGTCCAGACCACGTCCAGCGCCTCGGCGGTAAACTGTTGGCCCGTTTCTGCGGTGTGCTGACCCAGCAACGCCAGCACCTCCTCCCGCGAAAAATCCCCCAACCGCAGCGACCGCGCCTTGATGTTGAACGCACTGCCGCCAGTGATGATCGCGTTCTCGGCCGTCGATTGAATGCGGTAGTCGCGCACATCGCGCACCCCGCACAGCACCACGCTCTGCGGAAAGTCCTCGGGACGCAAATCGTAGCCGGCCCGCAATTGCCGCAGTACCGACACGAGGGTGTCGCCGACCAGTGCGTCGATCTCGTCAATCAGCAGCACCAGCGGCGTCGGCTCGGCTCCCGCCCAGCGGCTGAGCACCTGCCGGAGGGCTCCATCGGGACCGTACCGCTGCAACGCATCGAACCAGATTTCCTCGACAAACTCGTCTTGCAGGGCCTGCCGGGCGCGCAAGGCCAATTCGCCGAGGATCGCCCGCATGGCGCGCTGGGTATCTTCCCGGCCCGCCTGTCCGACCTCGACATTGACATAGGCGCAGCGGTAGGCCCCTTCGGCATTGAGCAGCTCGCGCAACGCCAGCGGGCCGAGGTCTTGCCCGTCTGACGCGGCGCGTACAGGACGAAGTACTTCTCGTCCCGCACCAGTGCAAGCACCTCGGCCAAGTTCAGCCGATCCAACGGCGCGATGTAGTAGTGCTTTGTGGGCTTGACCGGACCAGCCGTATTAAAAAAACGCATCTCGTTTCTCTTGGGGAGCTACGTAAACGACACTAAGGGTTGCTAACACGTGCTCAAAGTTTACCGATATTCGTTTTAACTCAACAGCTTCTAATGGCGCGAGCGAGGCTAGCATAACTGACTTCACCCTGCCTTCGCAGGGGCAGGCTCTGCGAAGGCAGGGGGTGCGTAACATCAGTGAATAAACCTACCTGCCAAATGTCCCCTTACGGCAGCTTGGTCGTCTTTTTCGCTTCCACCTGCCCATCCACCTTGACCTGATAGACGTACACCCCAGCGGCCACATCCTTGCCCACCTCATCGCGCCCATCCCACACAAACCGATGGCTGCCCGCCCCCAGCGGACCATCCCACACCGGCCGCACCCGACGACCCAACACATCGTACACCGTCAGCGACACCTCCGCCGCGTCCGTCGCCAAATCAAGGGGAAGCACCACCGCCGGATTAAACGGATTGGGATAGCTTGCGCCCAGCCGATGTTGCACCGGCCGCGCTACTGCTGGCATCAGCACCGCGGTCGCCTGCTCGCTCAACGAACTCTTGAGCACATGCACCCCACCCAAGATCGGATCCAACACCACCAAGTCGAGATCGCCGTCGCCATCCATATCCCCGGACAGCACGTATCTCCCGGTTCCCGCCAGCCGATGCCGCTCCCCGGCTTGAGTCGGGTTGACACTTCCGCCCCATTCGACAAAGACCCCAAAGCCCGAAGCGCGGTCTCCGCCGATAAACACCCAGTCGTCCACCCCATCGGCGTTGAGGTCGCGCACCAGCACCGGCGAGCGTCGCAACAGCCGGTCATCGTATAGTACGTCTGCTTCTACGTTGTCTCCGCCGCGCTTTCTATACAAAACCAGCCCCTTGCTACCTTCTGTTTGATCGTGTATGAACTCCGTGAGGAAATCCACCTGCCCATCGCCGTCAAAATCGCCCACCCCCAACAGCCCTATCCTCTCATCGAATTCAAAGACCTCGCTCTCCTGAAACTCCGCATCCAAGGCCTGCACCCCCACAATCCACCTACTCTCCCGCCCGATGCCCTGCGTCCACAACACGTCGGGGCGTCCATCGCCGGTAAAGTCGCCGGCCTGAGCAAACGAATAGGTTTGGGAAATCGCCACCTCCGTGGCGGTCCACACGCCCTGTGCTACATCCCACACCGCTAACGAGCTAAAATACGTCGCCGTACCCGCCAGCGCTGCGTCTAAAGTGCCTTCAAACGTAGTCTCCCCGACAAATAACTCGACCCGGCCATCGCCATCCCAATCGCCCACCCCCTGAATCCAGCTATCGATCTGCGCGAGGACCTCGACTTGGAGTTCCTGATTGATAGACCACACTTCGGTCCGGGGCTCCCGGTTGCTGCGTGATAGCGCGATTTCGTCCTTACCATCGCCGGTCAAATCCGCACCCAGTGCGCTTAAGACCGCTCCACCTTCAGCTACTTCCTCTATAACAGGCCCCTGTTCCAAGACCCCTCGCCCGTCGTTGACGGCCATCAGCCAGCCACTTTTAGTCTCAAGAGGCCCATACTTATTCTCTGTTCTCATTTCCCACAGGCCAAACAGGTCTAAGTCGCCATCGCCATCCAAGTCCGTCAACACGCCATCCGTATGATCCCTCTCCCCTATATACGACCCTCCAATAGGGGCTTCCCCTAGGCCCGGGGCAATCGGATAGAACACCGGCGGCGCAAACAGGCCGGTCCCCGCAAAGTCAAAGTAGGACGCTACCGGCGGCGGCGGCCGTTCTCCTTGGAGCATCTCTTCCACGCCGGTCAACTCGATCCAGTCAATCTCAAACGCCTCGACCACCCCAAGATCGGCATCCAAACCAGAATTCAGACTAAAACTGAGCTGGATATTTTTTAACAGACCCTCCCATCCGTCTTGACCATCCAATGAGAGCACCGCTTCCTGCCACTCGGTGGTATAGACTATGCCTTGTCCAACATAGCTCTCAAAAAAGAAAAAATCTCCAAGACCTGAAGATCTTTCCCACTCGATCCAAAAAGTACCCTCCGTAGAGCGGTCATGGACGGTGCGGAACCGGACGCGGACTTGATCAAACAGACCCGAATCATACCCGATGGGAGAAGAAACCACCGCGACCCCCGGCTGGGAGGTACGCAAACTCTGGGTGACGGCGGGATCGACCCGGATCCGCCACACGCCATCGTCGACTACCCCTGGGAACTGGTGAAATTCACGCGTACCCCCCGATACAAGCGCTTCTTTGGGCGTCCACCCTTGCGTCGTCCCGTCGTCGAAATCCCACTTGATCGCTTCGGCAGGGCCGCTCCACAGCACAACGCCAGCAACAACAGCAAATTTCAGCATGATATCACCGATCCTTTCCAACCGTGTAGAATAAGGAAAAAGGGACTGGCTCAATCGCTACGATTAAGCCAGTCCCTTCACTTAAGCACCCGCACCGACCCGTCCGGCTGCGCTTGCAGACCCAAAATCTCGTCGGACGGCAGCCCGTGCGCGGTGGTGTACACCTCAAAGCCGCGCCCGTCATACGCGGCGATCCCCCGCCGAAGTTATTCCCTACCTAGACGCACAAGGGTAACATCAATATGTAAGCCGCCCTAAGATACAACCGCCGACGCCCGTTTGTAGCCCGTGCGTTAGGCTGGATGTCACGCGCTCGTGAAACTCCTCGGCGCACCAGTCCTTCTTCATCTCACAGCAGTTCCGGCCGGAACTCCACGGCGTTGACGGCCTTTTTCCGGTCGCCATCGTCCTCAACCTCAAACTCGATGATCGCGCCGCGCACCTTGAGATGGGCAAAGTCCGCGTTGGACACCACCCCACCCCGCACCGTGCGCAGGTCGGTGATGTGCAGAAAAATATCTTCGCGTATGGTGTCCATCCCCAAGCCGGTCTGCACGGTCAAGAACCCGTAGCCCTTCTCCTCGTTGACCGCGTGTAGGATGCCGCGCAGGCGCTGAGTCGTACCGCGCTCGGAGAACAGAATGTCGGGCACCAAGTACCCAGAAAAGTGGTGATCTACCTCTTGGCGCAGGTCGGTGCTGGTGTTCATAAAAGACAGCAGATCGACCCGCTTGCCCCGGTTTTGCAGGGCGCGCACCAAGCGCACGAAATCGCCATCGCCGCTGCCCAACAGCACGTAGTCCAAATTCTCCGACTGCAACAGGGCATCTATCGCTAGCTCTAGGTCGGCGTCGGCCTTGACGATGGTGTCGCCTTCCGGAGTGAGATAGCGCCGCACTTCCTTGAGGATCAGGTGGTAGCCCTCCCGCCGCGCTCGAGTGCGATAAATTTCCCTCTTTTGGCGGTACTCTAAGTCCGTCTTTTCGCGCTCGCGGTCAATGGCCATATAGGCGTTGGCCCGCACCACGACCGCCCGCTGCGCCTCTACGAGGGCCTTGATCTGGCGAAACCGGATGGCGTAGCCGCCGCAGCGATTGAGATTCTCCATATCGAGAAATATGCCTGCTTTTAGCACGTGTATCCTTCTTAGTTGGTAAGTGTAGGGGCACCCCTCGTGGGTGTCCTGTGGGGTGGGCGTCAAACGTGAAAAATGTACAGGTCGCGGGAAGGCAGCGGCAACTCTACCCAAGCACCGCCCGCACGATGGCTTTCGGCGACGGCGATGGTGGCTTCGGTGATGTGGTGGGTCACGTCGATGTGCCCACGCGTGGGGTGGCCGGATTCGCGCGCCGCTGCCAAATCCTCCAAGCAGCACTGGGTCGTACTGCGCGGCGTCACCGGACTGACGGGCACCTCTTCCCACAAGGTGCGCCGTCCTTGCGCAGCGCCGGGCCGGCGCAGCGAAACGTCGGCCCCGTTGTTGCACGAGCGGATCGCGCCCTCCGAGCCGATGACCTCGAATTCCCACGGGGCCGCTGGAATGGACCACGCCTCAGCGCCGTTGGCAAAGCGCAGTTGATAGGTGGCGAGGGGATCGGCCGGAATGTGATTGCCCTCAACTTGCAAGCCGCGGGGCAACAGCTCGCCGCGCACGGCGGCAATCGCCGGGTCGCCGATGAGATAGGACACCGTGTCGATCGAATGAATGTGCCCGTGCATCAGGCTGGAACTGGCGTAGTGAATCACGGCCCGCACCTCCCCGACCTGACCGGCCGCGACCGCATCCTTGACCGCCTCGTAGCGGTTGTCAAAGCGGCGCAGGACGCCCGTGTTAAAGAGCGCGTTGTTGCGCTTTACAGCATCGCGGATTTCGTCGGCGCGCTCCATCGAGCTGGCCATGGCCTTTTCGAGGTAGATCATCGGCACGCCCATATCGGCCACGGCCACTGCTAGGTCGGCGTGCGAGTCGCCGCGAAAACTCGCGTCCGGGGCTTCTCTAGCGGGCTTGGGCAAACAGGCCGCTGTGCAGATGGCCACGAGGTCGGGCTCTTCGCGGCGGATCATGTCGCGGAAGTCCTCGTACACGGCTGCTCCCCAGCGGCTTTGAAACGCATCGCGCTTCTCCGGCAAGATGTCCGCGCCGGCCACGAGCTCCAGCCGCTCGCTCGCCTTGGTGGCGGCCGCGACCGAATAGGGCACGTCGCCGTGGCCTTCGTCGTCAATGGTGCTGCCCATGCGCCCGAGGCCGATGATAGCTACTGTGTGTTTCTTCACAATGGCCCTCCTTTCTATGCCGCAGACAACCTACTCATCCCCGCAAAGTTTCGCCAGAGCCTGCCCGCTCAATTGGCGATGCCATCGCGCATACTCGAACCGCGAGGACCATTTTGCGATCTCGCCGCAATTTTCCGCTGCCCGTACGGCTCACAGAACGGTAGCTCACCTTGACAGTCTTTTAAGCTATCGACTCTTTTTGCAGCCACCCAAGGCATACCAGACCGGAGGCAGCATGACCCAAGCGCAAGCCCCACCTCACCTAGACCCACGCAAGTTTCAAGACCCGGACGTCACCGCCGACGGAGAAGAACGAGCTAGGGTAGCGTTGACGCGGCTGGAGACCCTGTGGTTCAACACCGGCACCTTATGCAATCTGGAGTGCGCCAACTGCTACATTGAGTCGAGCCCGCACAACGACCGCCTAGCGTACCTCACAGCGGCCGAGGTGGCGGCCTATCTCGACGAAATTGAGCGCGACCGGCTGGGCACGTGCGCGATCGGCTTCACCGGCGGCGAGCCTTTTATGAATCCCGAGATGCTCGATATGCTCGAAGACGTGCTGGAACGGGGTTTTGAGAGCTTGGTGCTGACCAACGCCATGCGGCCGATGATGAAGTGCGCCGATGGCCTGCTGCGGCTGCGCGAAACACACGGCGACCGGCTGACGATCCGCGTCTCCATCGACCACTACGAACCGGCCCGGCACGAGGCGGAGCGCGGCGAGCGCTCTTGGGTGCCGATGATCAAGGGCTTGCGCTGGCTTTCCGATTGCGGCTTCCGCCTAACAGCCGCTGGCCGCACGCTCTGGGGCGGCCAAGAGAGCGAGTTGCGCGCTGGCTTCGCCCGTCTCTTTGCCCATCTCGGCGTGCGCATTGACGCGACCGATCCCAGCCAGTTCGTGCTGTTCCCGGAAATGGATCCCTCCGTCGACGTGCCCGAAATCACCACCGGCTGCTGGGACATCCTCGGCCAGTCGCCCGACGACATCATGTGCGCTTCGTCGCGCATGGTCGTCAAGCGCAAGGGAGCCGATGCTCCAGTCGTGCTCTCCTGCACGCTGCTGGCCTATGACGAGGCTTTCGAGATGGGCCGGACTCTAGCCGAAGCTTGGAGTCCAGTGAAGCTCAACCACCCGCACTGCGCCCAATTCTGCGTCCTCGGCGGCGCTAGCTGCTCGGCCTGACTAACTTAGCAACTCGATCTGCCCGGACGCGCTCTGCCGCTGCACGCACAACAGCAGATCGCCGCGCCCGACCCGGATTTCGACCGGGTTGGAGATGCTGTCGCACACGTCCGGAATGAGGCTCTTGCTGGCTTAGGGTGGCAGGAAAACGCGGTAAAATGTTGGTGGGTTAGGGCGTCGGAGGTGCAGTCAGATGCTCCGGGTCGGCGATGCGGAGGATGGGGAGGTATGGTTCGTGGGATACACTAGGTCGCTTATTCCGGTTTGTACCCGTTGACCCACTCGGCCTTGCGAACGATCTGGTTTAGCCTTCCCTTGGTCTTTCTGCCCGTAATAACGCAGTGCCCAAGGCCACCCGACGAGAAATCGCGAACTACCCCTAACCCCAACTCGCGTAGTACACCTACTCTTATAGACGCTAGATATTTCTCCGGGCCCTCATCCGCAACCGTAGCCGGATCGGTCTCCGAAATCAGATACACGGAGACGAGGCCATCAGGACCGTCCTGCTTGAACGCTTGAGTCGAAGGCCGAAGCCTTTGGATGTTTTGGTCGTCAGTAACGAAATTCTCAGCTACGCGGCGGAGCACGACTTCATCGTCGCTAATGCTGACGTCGTCGAATTCCATCGTTTGCCCGCGCAGTGAGTTCTAGCTTTCAATCACTGTCCGCGCATACTCAGACAATTGACTAAGATCGTCGCTGATTAGCCCCTCGCATTCTTCGGCAGGGCTCTTGAAGAAATACTCTATACCTCCCTCTGGAGCCACTTCGATCTCAAGGTCAATGCCGTTGCGATGCCATTCAACTTGTACGCCTCCATTCCAAGTAGGCACGACGGCGGGAGGCGGTGTCTGGCTATCGAGAACCTTAAGTAATATCTCCAACATATAGGCAATCGCCGCAGCTTGAGTGCGCGTAGCACCAGAACTCCAATTGTCCGTCCGCCACGGCAGAGCGGCTATCGCCTGTAGTGTGGGATAGAACCACTCCATCGCGTGTAGTTCTTGTCCCCTAATACGCCGCACCTCATTTACAAATACCCTGTTGGCGTGGATATAAATCTCAATTGACCTGTTGGCGCTGACATAGATTTCAGGGTCGGGCGAGGAGAGTGTTTCACTCGTAGGCACTGAAGGGGGGAACGCTAGAAAGTCATCGAAAGTAGCACTGTCGGAGAAGAGCCATTCCTGTGCTTGCGGGGTGGGGCTAAGTGCGATAGTTGTCAATTAGTCCTCCTCCAAACGCGATGCATCTCGCTCGAAGTTAGCGTTGCAAACCCTTGGACGATCCATTCATGCCCAAGGTTCATAGCCTTGATGATACCATCCGTGTCGTCGCCTTGGGGGGCACCTCGAAATGTGAGTTTCATCAGGTACATCGGCGTCTTGTCAGGCATGTGATGCATTGGTTCGACACTTACGTATAATCTGCCTTGAGGTCCATCACCCGCGCTGAGAATGACGTATTGAGAGACGTATCTCGTCTGCTCTGGCGGTGGCAGAAAGCCTTCGGTGAGGCGGGATGCGGCCGAAGGAATTACTCTTCCCAGCTCCGAATGACTGCTCCAGACATCTTCTTCGGGCAAGATGACGTTTACGTAGGTTACTTCGCACTGGACCGGGGATAGGTCTCCGCACCCTTCCGCGGAAAGAAATGTCTGGAAGTCGGCGAGTTCGTACTCGAAGTCGTTCCGTATTTTCTCATAGCGAGGGTACTCGTGTTGTGGTTGGAGCTTCCGCCAACTGTACCCGAATAGATCTTTCTGGATTTGCAATAGTTTTGTTTTGGAATTGCTCAGCATCAAAAGCCGTTGGGTAGGCGAAGTATCACTGAACTGAATTTCGATCCGAGGCTCTTGTGGCCTCCCAAACGTCTCGATTGTTGGGGTCAGCGGGGCGGCCTCTTCACGCAGTGGGAACCGATCTCGAACCTGACCCCATCTAAGCGCGATCAGTGTACCGTCGAGGATCGGCGCATCAAACTGCACCGAGACAGCGACTTCGACAACGGGCGGCTTTGCAAACTCTGGCAGCGACTTATTGCCTCCTTTCGTTTTACGGCTCTCGCATGTATCATTCATCGCACCTACCCTGAGTGGCTTTTACAATGCTTTTACGCAATATAATCACTCCACGACCACCTTGCCGCAACCCTCCTCCCGCTGCACGCACAACAGCAGATCGCCGCGCCCGACCCGGATTTCGACCGGGTTGGCCACTACCTCGTTGGAGATGCCGTCGCGCACGCCCGGAATGAGGCTCTCGGACCGCAAGGGCCATTTTAATCCAAACGTCTCAATGCCCTCGGCCGCGCCATTGAGCGGGCACAGGGAAATTTTCTGGCCGAGGGCGGCGCGGAAGCGGATGCAGCGGTCGATGAGGCGGATGTCGCAGTAGTCGTCAATTATTCGCAAGGCGAGGCGGTCGGCAAAGGTCTTGAGCAGGCTCAGATTGCCCAGCAGGTGATCGGTGCGCCGTCCCGTAAAACCGAGGAGCACGGCTTGAGTAACGCCCAAGGCGAGGGCGTGGTTGAGGACTTTTTGGCCGTCCGTGCCCATATTGCCCTCGGGATCGACGAGGACGAGGCGGTCGGCGGCGAGGGCGGCCTTGCTTTGGCGGCTGACCGAATCGAGATCGCCGACGATGTAATCGGGCGCGTACCCATAGCACCGGGCGGTATTGGCCCCGCCATCGGCGCACAGGATCAGATCGGCTGCTCGGGCGCAAGCGGCGAATAATTCCCGCGCCGGCGGCTCGCCATTGCCGACGATCAGAGCAGACCGACCGCCCACGGCTTTAGTCTCCCAAGGCCGAGAACCGCGTCGTCAGGCGCACGCCGACTTGGCGCGGATCGCCGTAGGTTTTGTACAGCTTGTCGGCGTAATCGGGCGGCTCTAGGCCAAAGTAGAAGCCGCGCACCCCGTAGCGCTCGTCGAGCAAGTTGCGGCCCCATAGCTGCACGGACCATACATCCCACTCATAGGCAATGTGGGCGTTGACCAATTGGTACGGCTCTGAGACTTGGTCGTGGCCATCGGAAAAGAAGAATTGGTCCATACCGGTCAGGGCCAGCCGCGCCCCCAAGCCCGACCGATGGCGGTATTCGCCGCCCAAGCTAAAGGTGTAGTTGGGCGCGTGGGCTGCGGCCCGGTCCCCCAGCATTATTTCCCCGTCTTCTGTGGGGAAGGTGTACGTATCGACGTGAGTAGTGAGCAGGCCCAGCGAGCCGAAGAGTTCGACTTGGGGTACGAGGCCGACGGTCTGCTCCCACTCCAAGCCGCTGTTGCGGCCTTTGACGGCATTGGCCGTAAAGTAGAAAAAGCTGTTGGGGTCGCCCGGATCCTGTTGGCTCGACAGCTCGACCTGCTGGTCTGAGCGCAGGGCGTGGAACAGGGTCAGCCCGGTGGAATAACGCGGCCCACTGGCGCGCCAGCCAAGTTCAAAATTGACGATGTACTCGGGGTCGTAGGGGCGGTTCTCCGCGGCCAAGTACGGATGCTGGTTGACCCCGCCGGAGCGGTAGCCACGCGAGGCCGCAGCGTACAAAGTCTGGCCCGGACGCCAGTCGTAACTGAGGGCCGCTTTGCCACCGCCCAGCCATTGGTCGACGGCAAACGCGGTGCTGGTGCTATCGGCTCCGTAATTCGTCGTCGTCCCCTCATAGGCCGTGTCGCTGCGGTCGAGCCGCGCATTGACTTCCAGCCGCAAGCCCTCGCCCAAGGCCAGCCCGTACTGGCCGTAAAAGGCCAAATTATCGATCTCGTAGCGCCCGTTCAGGTCTGTGGCGTCGCCGCCGAACAAATAGCCCGCGGCATTGTCTTCCTCTTCGAGCCGCTTCCAATAAGCCCCCACGACCAGTTCCTCGACCAACAGCCGGGCCTCTTGGCTCAACACCGTGCGGTCGCGCACATTGCGGTCGAAAAAGTCGTAGGTCCACCCCTCGACGTCTGGATCGAAGTTGTACGGCGCTTGCAACCAGTACTCGTCGTTGCCCCAATCGCCGTCAAAGCTGTGCTCCAATTCGCTGCGCGAAAACGCAGTAATCGCCACCAGTTCGGCACCGCTCCCGCCCAGCCCCCAAGTGCTCTTGAGCGAGGCCCCGGTCGTCTGCTGGCGGTCCTTGCCCGGCTTGTCGGAATAGGTGGTCAAGTCCGCGTTGTTGTCGGGCACCCAAGCGTCGTACCCATTGTCCATATCGGCCCAGAACAACGTGCCCAACACCTCGGGGCCAGCCGCCGGGGTCCAGCCGACCTTGGCGCGCAGCAACTGCTCGCGCCGGCGGTTGGTATCGTCGGCCCCGAGGAAGGCGTTGGAGCGAAAGCCGTTGGAACGGCCGTTTTCGTAGCCCACGCGCAGCGCCAAGTCGGTCCCTACCGGCACATTCACCGCCCCGGAAAAACGCCCTAAACCATCGCTGCCCATCTCGGCGCTGCCCGCTCCGGCAAACCCCGGCTGGGGATCGGCCGATTGCAAATTGATCAGACCGGCCAAGGCGTTGGGGCCAAAAATGGTCGATTGAGGACCTTTGAAGACTTCGACCTGATCGACGTCAAAGAGCAAGCCGGCCGTGCCCATGCCGCTCAAGTCGACATCGTCCATGACGAATCCCACCGAAAAACTGGGCGGCCCTTCGCCGGCGTAATGGCTGCGCTCGCCAATGCCCCGGATCTGGAAATAGCGCGGCCGGGACGAGCCGCCGGCCCAATTCAAATTGGGCACCATAGCGGTCGCGTCCTGCAAGTGCCCGGCCCCGCTGGCCCGGGAACGGTCCCCATCTACCACCGTGACGCTGGCGGCCAAGCGGTCGAGCCGCCGACGCACCAAGCCGCCTTCCACCACCACCTCGGGCGCTTGCAAAACCGCGCGCTCCAAGGCCACGATTAGGGGCAAGACGACCGCTACTCGTACGCTCTCGTAGCCGATAAAGGAAATGTCGAGAGAGTCGCCCGGGGCCGCCTCCACCCGGAACCGGCCCTCGGCGTCCGTAGTGGTAGCCCTATCCCCGGCCTGCACATTGGCCCCTTCCAAAGGGCGACCCGTGGCCGCATCCAACACTTGGCCGGGCACCTCCTCGGCTTGGGCCAAGGATAGTGCCGACAGCGTCAATAAACCGGCCAGCAAGCTGGCCGACGGCAGTGAAATTTTCATGTCTGCTCCCTCGTTTCGGATTTGCGGAAAAATTCCGTCGAGAGCGCACAAAAAAACCGCTCAACCCGGATGGGCCAGCGGCGCGTACGCGGTTCGTACGACATCCGTTTCCCTACGCTGGCACGATCCAGTTCAGGTTCGAAGGGTCTCAATCTCAGGCCCGCGGCCGGGCCACCCCCAACGGAAGCTATATTCTCAATGTCTTTACAATATAGGCCAGGCCCTCACGCGGGGCAATGCGCGCCTATCGCATGATGAAGTAGCCGTCCTCTGCAAACTAACTTCGGTATTCAAGGTGAGATCGGTCATGGTTTTCTTTTTGATTCGACACAGGCGAAGCACTAAGGCAGCTTTTAGCGCTAGAACCCACAGAAGGACCTTTTACCGCTCTTCTTTTTTCGCGGCCAACCACGCCTCGAATTCGGCTTGCAATTCGCTTTGTCGCTGACTTTTGGCCTGCGGTGTGTCGAGCGGTTCGGGTCCGTGGAAGACATCGTAGCGCAACATGGCCAAGCCCGCGTCGACCGATAGATGCTGGCCGGTGATATAACTGGCTTCGTCCGAGACCAAAAACAGCGCGGCCTGGGCAATGGCCATCGGGTCAGTCGGCACGGGCAGGGGCAAATGGCGCATCTGGCTGCCAAAGCGCACCTCGAATTCGGGCAAATACTCTTCGCCCAATTCGTCGATCACGGTCCAAGTCTTGCCCGCAGCACCGCCCGGACACACGGCGTTGACCCGCACCTTGTAGGGCCACAACTCCACCGCCATACTGCGCACCGCCCCCAATATGCCGGCCTTGGCCGCCCCGTAGGCCGGATGTCCGGGCACCCCCACTAGGGCCTGCACCGAGGAGGTGGCGACAATGGCGCCGGCACCAGCCTGCTGCATGTGGGGCAGGCAGTAGTGAGCCCCTTCCATCAGCGCCATGAGGTTGACCATCAGCAGCTTTTCGGCCCCGGCCCTGTCGAATTGGGCAATGGTGCCCGAGGCTCCAGCATTGGCATTGCTCGAGAATATATCGAGCCGCCCATAGGTCTCCACCGCTCGGTCGATGCTCTCACGCAGGCCCTGCGTAGTGCTGACATCGCCGGCGACCGCACAGGCCCGACCCCCAGCCGCTTCAATGAGCCGCACGGTTTCGCCACCGCCGACCTCGTCCGTATCGCCGATCACCACGGCCGCTCCCTCGCGCGCAAACAACCGGGCCATGGCCCGTCCGATATTGCTGCCGGCCCCAGTGATCAGGGCCACCTTGCCCTGCAAACGCATGGCCTTGCTCCTTTGCTCAATGGACCGTCATCGCCGCATCCGGCAGCACCGGGCGGTGATAGCGGTACATCCAATGGACCATATCAACTCCCCGGAAACGCGTACGTCTCCAATGCCCCCTCATCCACCTCAACGCCCAAACCCGGCCGATCTGTAACCTTGTAGTAGCCGTTTTCGGGTTCGTACGGCTCCTTGAGTATCCGACTCTTGAGCGCGTTGGCGCGATGGGCGTGCTCCATGATCATGAAGTTCGGACACGACGCCGACCACTCAACGGTCGCAGCAATCGCGAGGATCCCACCTCCTCCGATATGCGGCGCGACCGGAATGTTGTAGGTGTCGGCCAGCGTCGCAATCCGATGCCCCTCAGTAATCCCCGTCCGCGCAATGTCGTGCATCAAAATGTCGTACGCCCGGCGCTCGAACTGCTCGCGCATTTCGTAGCGAGTGCGCGTCCACTCCCCTATCGCCACCGCCATATCCAGCGCCCGGGTGATCTCAGCCTGACCCGGAATATCCTCCGGTATTATCGGGGCCTCCAGCCAAGTGAAACGCAGCTTCTCGAGATCGCGACCCAGCAGGATCGAGCTTGAGACCGTCTGCCGCATGTGCGTATCGACCATCAGCATGATGCCCGGCCCAACGCGCTGCCGCACTGCGCGGCAAATCTCGGCGACGCCCTCCACATCCAACAACAAGTGCAACTTCAGGGCCTTGTACCCATAGCCCACGTGCTCCGCAGCCGCAGCCGCAACCTGCTCCGGGTCCGTGCCGCCGATCCCTGCGTAGAGCAAGATCTCATCTCGATAGCACCCACCCGCAATTTTGTGGACCGGCTTTCCAATGGCCTTTCCCACGATATCCCACAACGCGATGTCAGCCCCGCCGATAGCGTCGATGTAGAAGCCCGTCGGATGTCCGCGCTCGCGCATCGCCCCGTAGTTGCGCGTCCAAATCGCCTCAATGTCGAACGGATCGCACCCTATCACCAACGGCCTAACCAATTCGCGCACTATCGTCGCCGTAGTGTTCGGCGACACCGGCGACTGCGCCTCGCCCCACCCGACGATCCCGTTGTCCGTCTCAAGCCTGACAACTGTGGTCTCGTGATGGGGCGCATAGATCGTCGTGGACCTCGAACGGTCCACATGGTAATCGCCGCCAGCGATCGTCGGCGGTTGCGCCGCCTCCTCGGCATGTTCACTGATCCGCAACGGGAACGCTCTAACATCAACTATTTTCATCGCTCTGCTCGGCCGTGTTTTGTCTTTGACGTTGTTGGGCTTGCAAAGGTACATACATAATCAGCAATACGCGCATACCACCCGCTAAAGAACTGGCGATGAAATCCATTCAAACGGCGATTTTCGACAGGGAAATATGGCCCTTGAAACAGTGGTCCACGTCAGTGCCGGGTTGTCGTCCGCGCTCTTGATAGATTCCAGTGTATAGAAAGCCGTCGCCGGTCCGCGAGAATGTGGTTCTGTGGGGGCTCGTGTCCACCGGGGCGCGTTTCGTTTCCAAGCGTACTCGGTTGTGCTCGGGATGGGGCAGATTCACGTTCAGAAAACATCCGCCTTCCTGCGTCTCGTTCAGCACCTTATCCAAAATCGGTTGCAGCCGTTCGGCAGCCAGCGGCCAGTCAACCGACCGGCCTTTTACGGTATAGTGGGACAGGGCGATGGCCTTACAACCGTGAATAGCAGCCTCCCTAGCGGCGGCTACCGTGCCGGATTCGTACACATCCACCCCAAGGTTGCCGCCGTGATTGATACCGGAGAGCACCCAGTCACCGTCGGACGCTAGGCTGCTGAGCGCCAGACGAGTACAGTCGGCCGGCGTGCCCCATATCCTGTAGCGTTCTTCCGTCAGTTTATCCACGCGAATGGGCCTATGGGTTGTCAACTGATGTCCAACGCCAGACTGGGGCTCGGCCGGCGCGACGACGACGACCGCGCCCCACCGCGACGCCAGACGGACCAAGGTCTGTAGGCCCTCTGCTTCAATGCCGTCGTCGTTGGTAACGATTATTTTCACTGCGGCCCCTTAGTACACATCAGCGGCCCCGCAGCCACAGCCGGATCAATCCCAAGATCGGCCAAGACTTCCCCTCGCGGAAGAGGGTGTATTCGTCAAGTAATTCTCCTGTTTCGCACATCTCACCTAGCCGCCCGACGCCGGTGCCGTGCGCTGCCACTCCATCCACTCGCTAAGCTCGCGCTGGGTGGCGTTGAAGCGCGAGCGCACCTCCGGTGGGAACACGTAGTGATTCACATTCAAAGCGAACGTCTTCGTGGCCCAGTAATTGATGTGGTATAGCCCGTTGGAGGGATAGCTGTAGCCTCCGGCCCTGAAAGAATAGGGTACGAGGCCCGTGTAGTTTTTGGGCAGCACGAGACGATTGCCGTAGACGAGGTCCCCCGCCTGCAGATCATCGTGTTGACCATCGTCGAACAGCGCGAGTTTCTTGACCGTGATCTCTTCTCCCCATGTCTTGTAGGACGACAAATCCGTGATGTATTCGACGATGACGGCCTGGGGGCTGCGCGAAGTGGCTCGAAACACCACGCCGCGATCATCGGCATCGGGCGAGGGAAACGGATCGGAGCAGTACAAGTCCGCTAGAAGATTCTTTTTGACAAAGGGGAAATCCGTCAGGAACGATCTCCTTGCCGCCAGAAAGCCTTTCAGACGCGAGATCGCAGCGTCAAATTCGGCGTTGGTGCCAAGCTTGGCTCCGTCCAGATAAACGTCCGACTTGATCAACTCGTACGTTGAATCAATCTCGGCCTCCACGGCGGCGAATCCGTGCTCGATGACGACGCTGACCTTGCTCCAGAACGACTCGCGATAGGCGTCGTATTCCATCAACCTCTGAAATAGAAGATGGTGTTTCAGATGGTAGAGGTAGAGTATGGAGGCCGTTTCAAGGTCGGGCCGGTATTTTCCGGTCCATAAATTGCCGAAGGAAGCATCGTGATCCCAAGGTAAAATTTGATGCAAGCGCCCGCTCGGATCGAAATAGAGCAGCGTATTCTTCCCCACGGCGTCTTGACTGGAGATAGCATAGGCGATCGCGAAGTATTGAAGCACACTCTCCACATCCACCAGAAGGGAAATCCGCTCTGCAAAATCCTCATACGTCAGATAGAGAAGCTGATTGAATAGCCGCTGCCCATCGATATAGTCGGATTCACCTCCCACCTTCTTGTTCCACGAAGAAAAGTAGGTGTCGTAATCCAGCAATGGCGCTGTATTCCCACCGTGATTCTCGGCTTTGTAGAGACTTCCGAGCTCGTAGTCGTAGCGCCGAAGAAGATCCTGATCAGGCTCCTCTACTTGGACGAAGACGCCCATGAAGTCATCGTTGACCATCAGGCTGATGTGCGCGGTATTCGGCGCTGGATGACCGATGAACTGATACAACCTCATGGCCAGCGCGTTGCGCATCAACGAGAGATCTTCGTACTCCGCGTTGAGGTTGAGCTCCCTGACTCCAACCGGATTGGATGGATCCTCAAACCAGACCTTCCAGCTTTTCTTTGGTTGCGAGCGGGCTACCTCGCCCCGGAATCGCACCTCGCACTCGAGAACCTCGCCCGCGAAGGAAAATTGGGCGGGATAGCGGACATTGCTGAAGGGGGACTGGTAGAGGGCACTCAGGTCGGCGGGATCGACGGTCAGGTGATAGGTTGGAAGTTCGAGCCGTTGATCTTGGGCATAGAGAGAAGGCACGTAGATGGACGCCGCAACGAAAACGAGCACTAGCTCCCTCATGGCCACAAAGCCTTTTTACTCATCGTTTCACCTCTCAGAGAAAATGATATATTTCACGATATACGACCTTAGTGCATCCGTCAAGGATACAGTCTCGAGCAGTCCCCTTCGGCGGCAGACGGCCTTGTTAGACACCGGCTTTGCCTCTATTCTTGGTGGTGTGTAGAGTTGGCGCGTCAACAGCTTCTAAGGGTAGAGCATGACAGACGACGAAAAGTATTTCTTCGACCTCAACGGCTATCTCATTCTCAGGGATGTCGTCGATCCGGACACCATCCGCCGCTGCAACGAGGCCATCGATCACTACGACGACCAAATCGAGGTTCACGAGCGCCGCTTTGAAGGCGAGTCCAAGGCCCTGACCAGCGATGTCCGTCAGCGCTGGAGCGATGAGATGGTCGCCTGGCAGCGACCCCACTGCGAGCCTTTCCGCCAGTTGATGGTGCATCCCCGTCTCAAACCCTACTTGCGCACAATAATCGGCGACTACCACATGATCGAGCGGCCGCGCTTGGTTGTGATGGACAAAGGCTGCGCCGGTCACTACCTCCACGGCGGCCAACCCGATCGGCGGTCCTATTCGCTGACCTATCACTGGAAATTCGGCAAGATCTACAACAGCCTGACCCTAGTGGAATTCCCGCTGGCCGACGAAGGCCCCGGCGACGGCGGCTTGGCCGTGGTCCCCGGCGGCCATAAAGCCAACTATTCGATCCCCGAAGCACTGCGCCATTACGAGGCTTTCCAAGACGAAGTAGTCGAGATCAACGTGCGCGCCGGCGATGTCGTGATCTTCGCCGAAGCCACCATTCACGGCACCCTAGTGTGGCGAGCGGACCATCAGCGCCGCACCCTGCTCTACCCCTACTGCCCGCGCTACCAAGCCCGCGTCTCCTCCATGTACGAGGTATCGCATCCGCCCTACGTCCGCGACATGACGCCAGAGCAACAAGCCGTCCTCCAACCGCCACACTAAAAGCGAACCCAAAGTCCTGTGAACGACGACGATAAATTCTTCTTCGACCTCAAAGGCTTCGTCCACCTCAAGGGGGTGCTGAACCAAGAGGAAGTGGACCGCTGCAACAGTGCCATCGACGCCCACGCCGAGCACTTTTTCCAGACCGAGCGCACCCTCGAAGGAAACTCCAAGGTTCTCGGCGGCACGAATAAGCAAAAGTGGATGGAGGGCATGTTGGCATGGGAACGGCCGCACTGCGAGCCCTTTCGCGACCTGCTCGTCCACGCCCAGATCCAGCCCTATCTCAACGAATTGCTCGGCGGCGGCTACCGCCTAGATCACGGTCCCTTGCTCATTGCCATGGACAAAGGCGACGGCGGCCACTTGCTGCACGGCGGCGGCGTTGAGCGCCAGGATTTCTCGCAGACCTACACCTTCAAATTCGGCCAGATGTTTTGCGGCTTGACCGCGGTCGAATTCCAGCTAGCCGACGAAGGCCCCGGCGACGGCGGCCTAGCGGTCATACCCGGGTCCCACAAAGCCAATTTTCCCCTGCCCGAGAAGCTGTCCTTGTACGAAGAACACTGCGAGTACGTCAAGGAGGTTCACAGCCAAGCCGGCGACGCCATTATCTTCACCGAAGCACTGACCCACGGCACGCTGGTATGGCAGGGCGAACACCAGCGCCGCTCCCTGCTCTACAAGTACAGTCCATCTTTCCAAGCCCACGCGCCCGGCTACCATCGGACGCAAGCCCCGGATTACATCCTCGACATGAGCGACGAAGAACGCGCCATGCTCAGTTAGGGGCCGGTGCGCCCGAAGTGCGCGTCGTCCTCGACCGGCACGTCAGCCGCCAAGCTCACGGCTCTGCGCCCGGACCTGAGTCGAGCTACTCCGGCTCCTCACCAATACTCGCCAGCCTAGCCTTTGCTTCCGCGTAGAAATCCGCGGGCAGTGGCCCCTCCAAAGCCGCAGCGACATTGGACTGCATGTGCTCTAAGTTCGTCGTGCCGACAATCGTCGTGTGGCACGCTGGATGCGCGAGGGTGAAGCGCAGGACAAACTCGTGGCGACTCATCCCGCCTATGAGTCCGTCGAGACCAGACCGCTCCCACTTCGACTGGCGCTCCTCATTGGCTCGGTGTCCGAGGCTAATGCCGCCGCGAATGAGAATGCCGGCTCCGGCGTCGGCCGCTTGCTGAATAATCCTTTCGTGCTGGCGCTCAAGGGCGGAGTAGGGAATCTGAAACGCATCAAACGCACCCGACTCCACGAACGCGGCTAAGTGCGGCAGCGTGGAAGACACGCCGATAAAACGGGTCTTTCCCGCCCGTCGAATATCCTCAAGCACTTCGATCAGTCCTCCCAGTTCAACCTCTTCCACAGTGGGATTGTGCATCTGTAGCAGATCTACGCAGTCGGTCTTCAGGCGGCGCAGGCTCTGGTCGATGTTGGTGTGCAGACGCTCGGCCGTCCACAGGTGGCCCGGATCCAGCCTGTTGCCCTCCTCGTCGATGTTGCAGCCACATTTGGTAGCCAAGTAGAACTCGTCGCGGCGATGGCTGAGGTACTTGCCGATCCGCTCCTCGCTCGCGCCGTAATCCGGGGCCGTATCCACGAGGTTGATCCCCGCATCGAGGGCCGCATTCAACACGCGGCCCGCCTGAGCGTCGTACTCGGCTTCGTCCGGCAGGCCGCGCTCGGCCGCTCCAAAGCCGAGTTGTGTGACTTCGAGCCCGGTGCGACCGAGGGTGCGTTTAGTCAAATTTTCCATGGTTCCTCCTCGGAATGATTTGAATGTGGCGATGGCCGTCTCAAGGAGATCTGCTTGGAGACAGGCCAAGAATAATCTAAGTTATATGTCACAAGGGAGAGAGGGGAGGACCTACTTGTCGCCGAGCCTCATAGAGCGCATAAGAGACAAGATTCGGGCGCACCAATACGATATGTCCGCTCACGCTATGGAGGAGATGGCCGAGGATTTACTGGATATTGTCGATGTCGAGACAGCGGTATGGAATGGACAAATCGTCCGTACGGAAAGGGACGATCCGAGAGGAACAAAGTACATCATAGAAGGCACGGCTGTCGATCAGAAGACGCCAGTCGGTGTTGTCGGGCGTTTTACTGGAAACGACCGCTTCCTGATTATTACGGTTTACGAAGTCACCGAAATCAAGAAATAAGGCCATGTACGGATACAATTGCGAATACTGCGACGGAACGGTTAAACCACGTCTTGTCGCGCATGAGGCGTTCAAGCACAAAAATAGGTTTGTGATTCTGGAAGATGTCGCGATAGGCGTCTGCGATTCGTGCGGCAATCGGTATTATTCCGCCGATATCCTTCACATAGTGCATGAAATAGCCACGGGCAAGAAAGCAGCTAAACGCAATGAGGTAATTCCAGTAGGGCATTTATTTTGATCCGCAGTAAGGGGTCGGTGCCCGCATACTTCGCTGTCCTTGAATTTTAGCCGCCCGAAGTCGGAACGATCTGGGGCATCAGGACCGGCCAAGATCCCGCTCCCGCACCATTTCGTGTCCCTCAAACAAATCCCGCGCCACCGTCCCCTGCGCTTGGCGAGGCGGCTCGGCCCCCAGCATCTGGCAGAAGGTGGGCACTACATCGGCCGCGTGGATGTACCCCAACTTCTCCACCGGCCGCTCGTATCCCCGCTTCACGCCCGGCCCGGCCAGCAACCACGAACCAAAGCTGGACGAGACCTCACTTTGGGTCGGCAGAAAGCCCCCGTGGTGCGCTCCGTACACATTGGGTGCTCCAACACAGCCGCCGCCGGCAATGCCGCGCCACTGCCCGTAGTACCCGCTGACGTACCCGTGATCCCAAGCAAAGACCACATCGCCGCACTGGTCGCCCCACTGGCCGAGGAGGTACGCGTCGCGCCGCGGCAGGGCCACGGCCACTGGATTGCGCCCCACTTCTCGGTCGACCCACGTGCGCAGGGCCAACAGCAACTCGGCCTCAATGCGGTCGAATTCCGCTCCCGGCTCGGCGTTGATGAAAATGTCGAATCCCTTGTCGTCCTTCATGTAGGCCCGGGTGCGCTCCCAGTCGATGTCCTCCTCGCGCACCTGATCGCGCACCAGTGCCTCTTCCTCGCCCTTGAGCACCAGAAAGCCTTGCTCGTGCAAGAACTGGCGGATATTGGCCACCCGCACATCGGGCGAGCACCCGTGGTCGGACACCACGCCCACGTATGTATGCTCATCCGCGTCTTCCCACAGCCGCCCCAAAATGCGGTCCCCCACCTGATAGGCCCGCCGAAAGTAGTCCCAGTACTGTTCGGCGCGCTCGGCTGCGTACCCCGGGCACACAGGATCCACGTCCCCGAGGTGGATGTGGTTGAGATAGTCGTACAGATGCCAGTGGCAAATAAAAAAGGAACAGCCTCGCTCCCGCAGCATGTAGCGTGCGACCTCGGCAAACCACATCCCCTGGTACTCGCATTCCTCCAAGGCCGTGTCAAAGTCGGCCATCCCTGCGGTATAGGGCAACATGGAGGCGTGTTCCTGATACGGGCCAAAGCGCTCCACTAACGCTCCGGCCAACTCGTCGGGCAGGGTAAAGCCACCGGTATAGGTCACCTGAGTGCGGTAGAGCTTGAGCCGGCTGCCGTCCGCGGCCAGTTCCATCAGCTTGAAGCGCAGCGCAGCCGTCCGCTGACCGCCGTCGATGGCAAAATCCTCCACCGCCCACTCGCTCCATTCCCCCACCCCAGCAGCAGCCACGCAACGGGCCCCGTCCCGGTCGCGGCACACCAGCACCCGGTCGTAGCCCCGCCCCGAGCGGTCCACCGTTAGCAGATGGAACCCAGTGCGATCCCCACCCAACCGAGCTACTACCTCAATGCGGCTCTCCAGCGGCGGGGCCTTGCTTGCGGGCAAGTTTCGCCACCCTTGGGCCGGGGTTAGCAGCGGAATCGGCTCGACGCTGCGCTGCGCTTGCCGCACGGCCGTGCCATCGTGGTCCATGGCGATGGCCTCCTCTAGCGCGGCATCCGTGGTATAGGCCTGACAGGTGGCCACTTCAAAATCCGTACTGCGGTGCCCGGGGTGGCCAAAGCCATCAACCACAAAGCCGGTCTCCACCCCAGAGGGATGGGCCGCTGGATAGTGCATGGCCACGCTCTGCAGGCCTGCCCGCTCCAAGGCGTTCCAGATGCGCTCGGCATTGTTGGCCCGCCCGTCGAAGCTGTCGATCCGCTGGCCCGGCGCGATCTCCACCCGCCAGCGCGTCACTCCGTGCGTACCCGTGTGCGCCCCGGTCGAAAGGGTGGCCCAGTTGGTCGGGGTCCACACTGGGAAAGAGGGCAGCGTCTGGTTGACCGCGCCCTCGCGCAGCAAGCGCTCGAAGTGGAGCAAAGCCCCTTCCGCGGCGAACCGCTTCATCATCGGGACGATAAAACCGTCCATGCCAAAGGCGTAAACTTTGCGCTCCATAGGTCCTCATTTAGTCGGTGGTTAGTGGCCAATAGTTAGCGGCTTTTTCTCGGAGACAGCAACTACCGCCGCCGCAGCAATACCGTCACTTCGAGGCGGTTGTGGAACAAGTGCTTGACCCGTTCAATTTCGTAGGCCGGTGCGAGGGCCGCGGCTGTGCGGGCCAGCAGCCGGTGCGGGCGACGCACCACTAGTTTCACCGTAAGCACGGCCCGGCAGCCCGCTTTGAGCCACGGGGCCATAGCCACCATCAATTTGGCCGACTCCTCGGGCTCGACGTTCATATCGTCGACCAACAAATCGAATTCGCCCGCTCCTTGGTACTCCTCGGCCTTGCTCTGCACGTAGGTCACCCCGGGCAGGGCCGCCACGGCCGGGGCCAAGGGGGCCGGATCAATGGCTACGACCTCCATGCCCCTATCCACCAGCACCTTGGTCCAGCCGCCAGGAGCTGCGCCCAGATCCAAGGCGCGTCCCCCGGCCACCTCGAGGCGGAATTTGCGCAGGGCCTCCACAAGCTTGAACTCGGCGCGGCTGACTGTGCGGGCGTGGCGCGAGAAAATGCGGTATTCGTCGCAGTGCTCGTTGAGGTTGTCGCCCGCTGGCGAACAGCCCACATAGCCCCACCGGCCCAAGAGAAACACCGAAACTACTTGCTGTCGCTCGTCGATTGCCGCGGTCCAGTCGGAGAAGCGCGGCACCCCGCCCAAGGCCTCCAAGCGCGTGCCGATCCATACTTCGACGTCCTTGGCCCGGTAGTCGGTGTTCGGGCCGATCCGCCGGCATTGGACGGAAAAGGGATCGCCCGCGCCTAGGGGATCCAGCTCCAATACCGCGGCCTCCAAGATCGCCAGATCCCGGTCCATCACCTCGGTCAGTTCCACTTCCGCCTGCACCGGCATAATGTGCTTGACAAAGACGGGATCGGCCTCCACGACAGCGGCGATGAAATCTGCGGCCGCGCGCTCTGTCTCGACGAGGAACACCCCATCTTTGAACAGACACCTGCGGCGCAGGCGAGGATCGATTTCGACCAACTCGGCCCAAGCGGTCTTGTGCAGTTTTGGCGCGGCCGTGGCAATGAATCGAGCCGCCATCAAAGCTCCCTTTAGCTGCTAAAGAATGCGTGGAATTTGTTACAGTATCATTCGCTAAGGCGGCAACTGCGTGCGTCCTACCATCCAGTGCGAATGCGCCCCCAGGAGGTGTCGTGTACTTAGCGTTTACTTTATCGAGTGTCAACGGGCTGCGGCATCCCAACGCGCCATCTACTGGCCAGCTCGAGCAGCCTTTTGTTGACCGGTAGCGGCGGATTTGGCTACGTTTGCCCATTCGCCACACTACTCCATGCTCTAACCCACCCCATGCCCCCAGCCCCCCAGCCCCCCCCCGCAATTCGCCTGCCGGCGATGCTGACTGGCTTGGTGCTCTGCGCCCTGATCGCCGTCGGCCTGCCCTATGGGGAATTCGTCATCAAGGGCACTCGGCTGGGCTTGAGTTCATCGACGCCGGCCGCCTTTTTCTTGCTCTTCTCGCTGCTCGCGTTGGTGCAACCGCTGCTGAGGCTAGGGCAGCGGCAGTGGGCCTTCAACCGCGCCGAGCTGCTGCTGATTACCGCGATGATGATGCTGGCAACGGCGATCCCGTCGCGGGGCTTTACCGGTGCCACAATCCCCGCCATTTCGAGTGTGCTCTACTACGCGACCCCAGAAAATAGCTGGGCCGAGCTGCTAGTGCCCCACATCCCCACTTGGATGATCGTCCAAGACGAGGTGGCGATCAAGCAGTTTTACGAGGGGCTACCCCGCGGCGAATCCATCCCCTATGGCGCTTGGGTCGAGCCGCTTTTCTGGTGGTTGCTCTTTATGGCCGCCTTCTACCTCGTGCTCATCTGCGCGATGGTGATTATGCGGCGGCAGTGGATGGACCACGAGCGGTTGCTCTACCCGCTGGTGCAAGTGCCGTTGAGGATGATTGAGGACGGCCCGCAACCAGCGCGCCTAAAGCCCTTTTTGCGCAATCCAATAATGTGGGCTGGCTTTGCAGTACCGGCGATCCTCAATACGATCAACTCCTTTAGCCACTACTACGAATTCGCGCCGCGCGTCGATCTCAACCTGCCGCTCGCTTTGGGGCACGACGCGGTCGTCTTGCGCGTCCGGCTCAACTACCTGATGATGGGCTTGGCCTATTTTATTAATACGGGAATTTCCGGCAGTTTGTGGTTCTTCTATCTGGTAGCCAAAGCCCAAGAATGGGCCTGCTCGACCCTCGGCATCTTCACCACCGAAGAGCTCGACGCTTACAGCCACGCCGGCCCCACCACGGGCATGTTGAGCCATCAGAGCATGGGCGCGATGATTGCGCTGGTCGTCTTGGGGCTGTGGACGGCGCGCGGGCATCTAAGGGCCGTGTGGCAGCAAGCCCGAGCCGGCCGCAGCGCAGCCGGGGAGTTGCTGTCCTATCGGACGGCCTTGGTGGGCTTGGCCGTAGGCTCAGCCGTCATGGGCTTGTGGCTGTGGCAGACGGGATTGCCTTGGTGGGCGGTGGTGCTTTTCCTCGGCGCGGCATTTGCCATCTTCCTCGCCCTCACGCGCGTGATTGTCGAAGCCGGGCTCTCGTCGGCCGTGGAGGGGCTTTCGGGCGCGGGCTTTGTGGTCTCGGGCGTCGGCTCAACCGCGCTGGGGGCGACCGGGATGATGGCGCTGGGCTTTACGCTCGCTTGGGCGGGCGACCTGCTGGTCTTTATGATGGCCCCCTGCGCCAACGGCATCCGCATGTTGCACGGCCTAAAGGTAGAGCGCCGGCGCGTCTTGGCGATGCTAACGGCGGCCTTGGCCATCGGCCTTTTGGGCTCGATCTATGCGACCCTGAACCTGGGCTACCAGTACGGGGCGCTCAACCTGCACCGCCAGTATTTCTCCGGACTTTTTGCCTTGGAGCCGTTTCGCTTTGCCGCCCGCTTCATTGAGACGCCGACCGGACCCTATTGGCTGGGGTGGCTCTGGAACGGGGTGGGAGCCGCGGTCATGGCGCTCTTGCTGTGGGCGCGCCACCACTTGTTGTGGTGGCCCCTGCATCCCATAGGCTACGTGGCCAGCGGCACTTGGATTCTCGGCAATATATGGTTCAGCATCTTTCTCGCTTGGCTGATTAAGTCCGTCGTTTTGAAGTACATGGGGCCGAGCGGCTACCGCTCGACGCGCTGGTTCTTTTTGGGAGTGATCCTCGGGCAATTCGCTTCGGGCGGGGCTTGGTTGGTCGTGGATGGCTTCACCGGCATGACGGGCAACGTGATCCGCATGTACTGACCCTGAATGCGTCATTCGCAGGGACGACCCTGTTGTTTGGACTGCTTGACAGGTAAAGTGCCTATAGATTATAGCTATTTTTATAGCTATTCTGTTGAACTCAATGTCGGAGATCGAGATATGAGAACAGTCCAAATGACCCTCGACGAGGAACTGATTGAGGCGGTTGATAAGGTCGTAAAAAAAACAGGTACAACGCGATCGGCTTTTGCGCGGGAGGCTCTATACGCAGCTCTCAGGCATGAAGAAAAAAAAGAAAAGGAGCAAAAACACCGGGAGGGATATGCCCGCAAGCCGGTTCAATCAGGCGAATTTAGCCAGTGGGAAGACGAGCAAGTGTGGGCTGAGTGATGCGGCGTGGTGAGGTTCGTTGGTACCGATTCGCCCAGCCGGACAAAAAGAGACCCGTCGTTATTCTCACTAGGGATTCGGCGATTAAATATCTGGGCGAAATCACCGTAGCGCCGGTGACGTCGACCATTCGGGACATTCCCTCAGAAGTGCTGCTGTCTCAACGAGATGGAATGCCCAAAGCGTGTGCGATCAACCTCGATCACGTCCAGACCGTGTCCAAGGGTAAAATAGGTCCCTTGATTGCATCTCTCTCACTGGCGAAGCTGGAGGAATTGCGCGGGGCGCTGCTTTTCGCATTGGGATTTGACGGCTAGTTCTACGATGTCGTCGAACCAGTCGGGCGAAGGGGAGATACGCAAGCGCCTCATTGAGGCGGACTTGGCGGACTGCATGGTGGCGCTGCCGGGCCAGCTCTTCTACTCGACCCAGATCCCCGTCTGCCTGTGGTTCCTCGCCCGGAACCGGCGCACCGCGCAATGGCGCGAGCAGCAGGCCGCGGCCCGCAGGTTGGACGCGGCGATTGCGAATAATTTGAAGAGCTTGGGGTTTCTTGCGAACACGGAGGACATACCATGATTCCGATAGTTGCCGAGCACGGCGCTGAACTGGAGGTGCTCTGCCAACGCTACAGCGTGGCGCGACTTGAACGGGATGAAACCTATGAGGAAATATGGTTCGGCCAACTGAGGTAGAACCGAGAGCGGGATACCGCATCTGGCTCCGGTATTCGGACGGCGCGGCTGGGGAGATTGATCTGTCCCACTTGGCAGGGCAGGGCGTGTTTGCAGCTTGGAACGAGCCGGACTATTTCAAGAAGCTGCATATCGCTCCCCACAGAGCGATCACTTGGGACGACGAGCTTGAGCTTTGTCCGGATGCGCTCTATATGGAACTTACTAGCAAATCGTTCGACGAATTGCCGGCCGACATTGACGTGATGGTCCCTGATGCCTGAACGCTGCCGCTTCTACTACATCGTCATTCGCATGAGTGGCTATGAAGCATTGGTCGCGATTGACAACTTCACCGAAAGGCGAGGTCGCCTCCCTGCACGGGCGAGGAGGCTCGTAATCGAATGGGCATCGCTCCATCAAGCGGAACTAAGAGAAGCTTGGGACCGTGCTAGGAACTTGGCGCCACCGGGCAGGATCGCCCCGTTGGAGTAAAGTCTTATGAACAGCGACTGGCGCGAGATTCCGGTGTCTGAGGTTGCTAATAGTTTGAGGCACTACCGACACTGGAACCGCTGGCAGAAGTAATTTGCGCCTATGACAAACTTGCGCTAAATTTTAATGAACAGATATAGCTGAATACCGACGAAAACCGCACCCTCGATGCCCTGCGTGATACATCGCTGCCAAAGCTGCTATCGGGCGAACTGAAGGTGGACAATGTGAGAGTGCCTACTTAAAACCTGTAGGTCATATCAGGTCAACTAGATTGACATAGCACTAGCATTTTTCTTTGCGCCATACAAGGTGAAGGTGCTACTAAAGTAGCATTGAACAGATTGAGCAACACTTACTAGCAAGAGGTGGGAAATGCTTAAAATCTGGGTAAAGGACTTCGGCCCTATCATTGAGGGTTCGGTAAGCCTGAGACCCCTAACCATATTCGTTGGTCCTAGCAATGCCGGCAAGTCTTATCTGGCGATGTTGGTTTACTCCCGGATGCAGTCTCTTGAGGCGTTCTCCAGTACCCCCTATGGTGGATTCTCGGGTCGCGATCACTTTATGCCTAGAAGGCTGACTAGACGTAGAGTAGTCCCAGACCTGGACGAGCTAGAAATTAGCGAAGAAGTTCGCAAAGCCATCAGCGACTGGGTCCAGAAGCTCAAAACTAGTCCTCGTGAGACACTTGAGATTTCATTCGGAGATCTCCCTGAACAAGTGCGACGTCTGGTAGATGGCGGTGTCAAAAGATACCTGCAATCAACGGAACAGTTATTTAGCAGAGAACTGCAGAGGTGTCATGGAGACATTTCTGATATACGAAGTCGCAGAACGGGTGGTACTCACCTCCAGATCGGTCTTGAGCAGAGTCAGCCACTACTGAGGCTGAACTTTGAAGAAGAGAAAGACTCCCTTCGGACTTTGCCTAGCGAAGAATGGGATATATCCCAACAGAAGTTCAAGACTCCTGGAAGTCTGGTAAGTTCATTGCAAGCCGAGACGTCAAGACAAGACAAGGTATCAAGGCGCAATCGCCGGTCAAGAGAAACCTTGGAGATGCAATATATCGACTTTCTAGATCTGCTGATAGAGCATGCTTTAACCGCACTTTTTGAGGGGTTCCCAAGAAGTTGTTATTACCTTCCGGCAGCACGATCCGGGATTGCTCAGGGCCATAAGGCCATAGCGAGCATCCTAGTGCGGCAATCTTCTTTCGCCGCGATAAGTCCCTTGGAGATACCCACACTCTCCGGCATCATTACCGACTTCATGGGACATATACTTACCATGGAACAGGCAGGAGGCCGACATCACAGGTCAGGCATGAATAAAATGGGAGAGGTGGTAGATTTTATGGAGCGCGAAGTAGTGCGCGGAAAAGTCGACATCGAACGCAGCGGAGAAGTAACCTATCCAGAAATTTCATATGCCCCTATTACAGCTCAACCTATTGTGGGCAAATTCCCTTTCCACAAAACGTCTTCCATGGTCTCAGAGTTAGCTCCGGTTATACTATTCTTGAAGTATTTAGTTCGCCCGGAGGATCTAGTTATCCTAGAAGAGCCAGAGTCGCACTTGCACCCTGCGAGCCAACGACAGATGGCTAGAGGTATCGCACGGTTGGTAAAAGCTGGCGTAAAAGTCATCATCACTACCCATAGTGACTACTTCATCGGACAAATCAACAACCTGCTGAAACTCAGCCACGCCAGCAAGGAAAAGCGCACAAAGAGAGGCTACGCCTCCACGGATTGCTTGAAGTCGGATGACGTAGGTGCATACCACTTCCTGTTGGACGATAACTTGGGGGGAAGTTTAGTTAAAGAACTACCGATTATCCCTGATTTTGGCATTGATGAGCAGGAACTTGCTGCTGTTTCTGAAGCACTTTACGAAGAGACCATTTCGCTCCAAAGGGTTCGAGCCAAATAAGTCATGCAAAATCCCATCGGATACGTTCGCCGGAACCATCCAATTGGATGGCGTGAGTCCTAAGTCGTTGGCAATTATTCACGGTACCAAGTATCAGAAAATCAATAACTTCACTGAGAAGTTATGCGACCGGATATTATTCTATGAGGAACACGGTTTTATCCTAGCAGCCGTCGAACTGAAGGGTGGTAGAAATGTCCATATATCTGAAGCTATCGCGCAGATTCAGAATGGATTGAGAGTTGCGAGCGACATCCTGAGCAATCGTCCCGTTGCAGAGTGGTTTCCCCTCTTGCTATATAAAGGTAGAATGAAACCCTATGAAACTAGACTCTTACGAAACAAGTCAGTGAAATTCCGAGGCGAACGGAAGAACATTATCAAGCGCGACTGTGACACTCAGTTAAGCACAATTCTATCAGACTAACTAGACTGAAAAAGCCCCCTTAAGTCCCTAAATCTGTTCCTATATCTGAATACCAACCCTAACTCCGTGTGACTGTCATAACCACCTTCACCGAAGCCGCTGTCGAGCAGGCCGCCCTCACTTCTGAGGAGCACACTGTGATAATACCCTAGCCTCGCAGAAAGGGGGTTAGGGGATAGGTCCACCCATGAAAAGAGGCCCACTATGACACAGCAATCGCGAACCGACCAGACACCGGGGCACCCTACCCGGCCCCAGCGCTTCTTCAACACGGCCGGCCCCATCGTCCCGGCGGATCACTACCATATCCCGCCATTGGAGCGGCTTGACCTCGACGACGTGTTGGCTCTGATCGAGCAAAAAAAATACTTCGTGCTGCACGCGCCCCGGCAGACCGGCAAGACCTCGGCTTTACTGGCGCTGATGGAGGAACTGAACGGCAGCGGCTGGTATCGCTGCGTGTACGTCAACGTGGAGATCGGCCAGTCTGCCCGCGAGGACGTAGGCGCGGCCATGCAGGCCATACTCAGTGAGCTGGCGTCGAGGGCGGAACGCCTCTTGGGCGAGCAGGTCGTGAAGGAGGTCTGGCGCGAAGTGCGCGATGAGGCCGGCCCCCACGGCGTGTTGCAGGCGGTGCTGAGTCGCTGGGCGGCGGCCGATGAGAGGCCGCTAGTGCTGCTGATCGACGAGATCGACGCCCTGATCGGCGACACCCTCTTGGCCGTGCTGCGGCAACTGCGCGCCGGCTATCCCGACCGGCCGCAGCACTACCCGCAGAGCGTGATCCTATGCGGGGTGCGCGACGTGCGCGACTATCGCATCCACTCCACGGCCGAGAACGCCCTCATCGCTGGCGGCAGTGCGTTCAACATTCGCGCCGAGTCCCTGCGCTTGGGTGATTTCTCGGCGGCCGACGTGCAGGCACTGCTGGCGCAACACACTGCGGCGACCGGCCAAGCGTTCACGGAGGATGCCCTAAACGAGGTCTGGCAACTGACGCAGGGCCAGCCGTGGCTGGTCAATGCCTTGGCGTATGAAGCCTGCTTCAAGAACAAGGCCGGCCGGGACCGCAGCCAGCCCATCCCGGCTGCGGCGATATGCGCCGCCCGCGAGCAACTCATCTTGCGCCGCGAGACGCATCTCGACCAACTCACCGACAAGCTCCAAGAAGAACGCGTCCGCCGCGTCATCGAACCGCTGCTGAGCGGGGCCGAAGACGACGAGGCGATTCCCGAAGACGACGTGGACTACGTCCGCGATCTGGGCTTGGTGCGCCTATCCCCTTTCGCCATTGCCAATCCGATCTATCAGGAGGTCATCCCCCGCGCCTTGACCTATACCACCCAGCTCCGGTTCCGACACGACCCGGCTTGGTATGTGGATGCCGACGGGCGTCTGCGCGTCGCCGATCTGCTGGCCGCCTTCCAAGCGTTCTTCCGCGAGCATTCCGAGCACTGGGTTGAGCGGTTCCAATACAAGGAAGCCGGTCCGCAGTTGCTGCTGCAAGCGTTCTTGCAGCGCATCGTCAACAGCGGGGGTCGGATCGAGCGGGAGTATGGCTTGGGGCGGCGGCGCACCGACCTGCTGCTCATCTGGCCGGTGCCCGGGGCGGCTCGGCCGGGTCAAGCGGTGCAGAAGGTGGTAGTCGAATGCAAGGTGCTGTACAAGAGCTTGGAGGCGACGGTGCGCGCGGGCGTGGAGCAGACCCGTGCGTACATGGATCGGTGCGCCGCCGCGGAGGGGCATCTGGTGGTCTTTGACCGCACCGTCGGCAAGTCGTGGGACGAGAAGATATTCCGCGAGAAGGGCACGGGCGAGGCGAACATCACTGTGTGGGGGATGTAGGAGACTGGCTGGATTCCCTTCCTCGTAAAAAGAGGCCATCTATGCTTTCACCAGTTGCTGCTTCGCGCAGTGCCCGATAGCGGCGCGATTAAAGGGGGCTGGCCCCCGGTTTTAGTCCCTAAACCCCGGAATAGGGAGTCGCCCTATCCCCCCAAGACCCTCCCTTCACGGCGCATCAGATAGCTTATAAACAACAAGAATTACATACAGTTAGTCATATCGGCAAAAACTTGACACCCGCCTAGCCGTTGATTAAATCAAACAGCATGTCCATCGCCAATCCCCGCTTCCTGTGGCGCACTATCGCCCTGTTGGCCCTGTTTGGCTGCGCATCTGACGACACCGTCGTGGCCCAAGTCGGCGACGTGGCCCTCACGAAAGCCGCGTACTTGCGCTTTGTCGAGCGCTTGCCGCCCGGGTTGCAGAGCGAGAACGCACGCGACCACCTACAATCCCTCGTCGATCAGGAACTGCTGCTGCAAGAGGCCCGCGCTAGGGGAATTGAGCAAAGCGACGCGGTCCGCTACGAGCTAAACGCCCTCGTGCGCAAGCGGCTCTCCCAGCGCTACCAAGCTCAAGTGCTCGCGCCCCAAGTCGAGGTGACGCCCGAGGAAGTCGAGCGCACCTTTGTCGACATGGGCTTCGACCGCGAGCGGCTGTTTGCGCGGATTCTGGTGCGGCAGCAGCAAGATGTGGAGCGCGTATTGCAGGCACTGCACGCAGGCGAGCCTTTCGCCGAACTAGCGCAGCGCTTTGCGGCCAACGACCTTTTCGCCCAACAGGGCGACGGAGTCGTGGGCTGGATTGGGCGCACCCAAGCGCAGCGCTTTGCCATTCCGCCGCAGACCTTCCTCTCCCTGCCGGTCGGCCAAATCGCCGAGCCATTGCGGTTGGCGGGCGGCTGGCAAATCTACCGCTTTGTCGAAGACCGAGTAGCCGATAAGGCCGACTACGCGGAAGAAGCCGCCCGCGCAGCGCAGCGCGAAAAGTGGCAGAGTCGCCTGCAAATCGAAGTAGAAACCCTGAGCCGCTCCTTGAATCTCCAGTTGGACCGCGAAGGCCTCCAAGCCTTGCTGGCCGAGCCGAATCCCCCCGACTCGCTCGCCGCGCGGCCGCTCTATACCTTTGACGGCGGGGCGATTTCCTTGGGCGAATACCTCCACGATCTGCGCTCGGTCGGCTTCCGAGGCGCGTTGCAAGACAGCGCACAGGTCGTATCGTTGGCCCGCGCCGCGCTCCTGCCAGCCTATCTGATGACCGCGGCAGCCCAGCGGCGCGGATGGGATCGAGAAGCCGAATTCGTCGAGTGGCGCGAGCGCAAGCGCAAGGCCCTCGTTTTGCAGCAGCTCACCAAGGTAGAAACAGCGACAAAGGCCGTCCCCAGCGAGGAAGAGGTCGCCGCGTACTACGAGGCGAACAAGACGCGCTTCCGCACGGCCGAATCCGTCCATATCAACCAGCTACTCGCACCCACCCACGAGCAGGCCCAACAGTTGCGCGAAGCCCTCGCAAACGGCAGCACTGTCGCCGAGCTATTGGCCCGGCCGGGCGTGGAAACGCACGGCGATCCGCACGACGACGGTGCGCTGCACCTGCGCAAGGTGGTACGAGCGCGCTATCCCCAACTCGTAGACGCGGCCTTTGCCGCAGAGGTCGGCGAATGGGATGGACCAGTAGAGGTGCTAGACCAATTTGCCGTGTTCCGGGTGCGCCACAAAGAGGGCGGCGACATCCAACCCTTCGCCCAAGCGCGGACGCAAGCGCGGGCCATCTTGGAAGCAAGGCGTCAGAACGAGCTCATGGATGCACTCATCCAACGCCTGCGCGCCGAGCGCGCAAGCCAAGTCACCTTATTCGCCGAGCACCTATAAGGAGGTGCCATCGTGGTAAGAATAAAATGGTGCACACTCGCATATTGCCTGTTATGGGCATGGCTGCCGGCCAGCGCCCAGCGAGGGTACGACATCGTCGATGACCGCATTGTCGTATCCGGGCGCAGCCACTGGGAGCACTGGAAAAAACCCGAACACCTGACCACCATCGACAACTTGGGAGCGGTGCGTCCGCGGCACCTACGCTCGATCTACAACGTCCTCGCCGATCCCAGCATCACCCGTCTGGTCGTGATTACCAACAAAGACCGGCGCATCCTCAATGTAGATAGCACCCTGAAAGTGGATGTACTCGGCCGACCTGTTCAAGACACGCAGAAAAATTTCGTGTACGACTATCTGGTGCGGGCCGGGGTCAGCCGCGCAGGCTCCAACATCGAGATGGCGGCCCACATCGTCGATGGCGATCCGACCACCTTCTGGGAGCCCGATCCGCGCGACCCCATCGAGCAGTGGTGGGTCGAGGTCGATCTGGGCCGCGCCGTGCCAGTAGAGGGCATTTCCGTGCGCTTCGTCGAAGAGGGGCTGGGCGATCCGTTCTTCAAGTACCTCCTCCTATTAGCACCGAATCAAACGCTATCGTTCGCCGACGACGGCAGGGTCAGTTTCGAGCTGTTTGTCCCCCACGAAGGGCCCAACACCCAGCAGCGCACCTTTTTCTTTGAAAGTGCAGTCGCAACTGGGGGAGTGTCCCTTGCGAACCCGGTCAACCCCGGGCTCGTAGATCCTACTGGCGGGATCAGCAGTGTCAAAAAACTGCGACAAAGCAGCGCCGACCCGGCTTGGACCGGCAAGATCATCGAAACCATTCGCATCGTAATCACGGATACGCGCGGCGGGCGGGCCGAGCGAATAGACCAAGCCGCGTGGGAAGCACTGCCGGCGCAGGAACGCGGCGACATCGTCCACTTCGTGCGCGACTTCGCCGGCCGCGAAGAGCCGGTGGACGCCGAGACCTACGAGTCCCTGGAGGAGGAGCGCCGTGGGCGGCGGGAATTCTACCGCCGAGAATTGCCGCGCCTAGCCGAGGTCGAAGCCTATGGCTGGGGAGACAACATCAGCCTCGGCCTAGTCGAAGGGGGCGGCACTTTGGATTTGACCTCGGCCGGTAAAACGCCGGGACCGGCCTTCGACGGGGATATCGGTAGTAGTTATCAGCAACCTACCCGAGACTTCCTCAACCCGGGTGCCAATGTGCTGACCATCGACATTGGCGGCACCGTGTGGCTGGACCAAATCCGCTTCGCCGGCGGCAATATCCGCGGTTACCAGATGCGGTCGTCCACCGGGGAACGCGATGCCCAAGGCAAGCTGCGCTGGCGCGCGATCACCCCACCAGAGCGGATAAAAAACGTCGATAACGGGTTCTTTGGCTACCTCAACGATGTGCAGGATCCCGTGCGTAAGGTGCGCTTTCTCGATCTGTTGACCTTGGCCAATTTCATCGGCGACGATCAAAACCGCAGAGACCGCTTCTGGTCCCGCTTCAACGAACTGATGCTGTTTGCCGAAGGCGTACCCGCGGAAGTCGAACTGCAATCCAATCTCATTGAACTGCCTAAGCTGGTGACCTTGGGCAGTATCCACTGGGAGGCCGCCGCGCCCCCGGGCACCAAGGTTGAGCTGCGCACCCGCACCGGCGACCAGCTCATCCAGCAGGTGCGCTTCTACGACAGCAATGGCATCGAAAAAACCGCAGCCGAGCACAAAAAGCTCCTCGCCTTCCTCAAAGGGCCAATTGACACGTCCTTTGCAATAGGCCCGGGTTGGAGCCCTTGGAGCCAGCAATACCAGCAGTCCGGCGACCCGGTGACGTCGCCCAGTCTGCGCAAGTTCATGCAAATCGAGGCCCGTCTGCTCAGCGAGGACCGCGAGCTTAGCCCAGCGCTACAGAGCATCTCCGTAGAGTTGCACACTCCGGTCGCCCTCGGGCTGCAAGCCGAAGTCTGGCCGCCCGAGGCCCAAGTGGGGGTTCTGGACACTTTCGAGGTCTTCGTGCAACCCCAGTTCCTAGAGCGGCCCATCTCGGTCCGCAGCCTCGGATTCGACGAGATGCTCATCAGCGCCGATCCGGGCCTCGATATGCAGCTTATTGATGTGGCAATAGGCTCCGAGGAGCAGTTTGCATCTGGAGCACCGCAATCGCTTTTGGACCTCGCGAGCACTGACGGCCAGATACTGCAAGGCGACTCGCTCCTAGTGCGCCTCCCGGAGGTTGCCCACAGCGCCACCGACGCGCTGCCGCAGCTATACTTCCGCACGACGGACGATGGCGAGGAAGTACCCACCAGTATCGACGGCCAGCTCCTGACGGCGACCTCGCACGCCCTGCTGCCAGACGCCGAGCGCGGCGCAGTGCGCTACTTCAGCAGGGCTGGTGAGGAAGTGGAGCAGGCCGCTTACGACGCGCTGCCGCCCGCGTCCCAAGGGCCGGTGCGCTACTTCCGCAAGGTAGTAGGTTTGGGCAGCCAGACGCTTTTCGACGAGGCCGGCGACACGCTCAGCGCGGCCCAGTACAACCGACTGGGCCGCGCCCGAGGGTGGGTCGTCGGGCGCGGCCTACTCGTGCGCCTGCGCTTTGCGGCCGCAGTCTTCCTGCACGGCACCAAGCTGAAGGTGGCCGTGCGCAACCAAGCGGCCAGCACGCCCTATCAGCCGGCCGACGCCGGCGACGCCACTGCGCTGCGGCCATCGCAAACCTTGTCGATCGCCGCACTCGGTGCCGTGCAGGTCGTCGCAAACCTCTCGGTCGCACCCAATCCCTTCACGCCCAACGGCGACCTCGTAAACGACGTCGCTCAAATTGAGTTTTCGCTGTTCAAGGTCTATGCCGAGCGGCCGACCGCCGTCCGCATTTGGGCACTCGACGGCCGGCCCATGCGCCGGCTAGAGGGCACGGCCCAAGGCGGGCACCAGCACTTTACCTGGGACGGCAAGGACGACCAAGGCCGCGTCGTGCCGCCCGGTCTTTACATCTGCCAGATCGACGTCGAAATCGACGTCGAAGAGCGCGCCGGACAACGGCGCTCCCACCTCATCGCGGTAGCCTATTAGGGGCCAAAAGAGAGCGCCATGCACACTATTAGAATAAGCCTCGTTTTTCTACTCGTCGCGGCCGGAACAGCCCAAGAAGCAGCCGGCCAAGTCGATTACAGCGCGCGCCTAGGGCTGCAACAGGGCGACGAGACCTCCTTTGCGCCCCAAGGGCCGGACGTCATGCTCGGCGTCCTCGACCCAGCGGTGCGCCGCTGGTACGTGCCGCAGGAGCTCTACAAAGAGTACCACTGGCGCCAGTGGCAGTACACCAACTACGCCCGCAACCCCTACCAGCGCTATGTCGATATCAGCCTCGAAGGCAACTACTTTTACGACCTGTACGGCAATTTTCTCACCCGTGGCTGGCTGATCTTCAACAACTCCCAGAGCAAGCCCCAGCAGTTCGGCAACTCGCTCCTCAAGTCCAACCGCTTCCAACAGTGGTTTTCCGACGTGGTCATCGCCTCCGACGCCAAGGGCCAATACTTCTACACCTTGACGACGAGCGCACAGATGCGCTCGGTGATCTCGCCGATGGTCTTTTCCAAGCCGCGCATGGACGGCGTACAGTTCGACCTCGCCACCGACCGCTACGAAGGGACGCTCATCTATTCGCGCTTGAGCAATCCAGGCGGCTCTACCACCGAAGACCAAGAAGTGCTCCGCACCAACAACACCACGCTCTTCGGCGGGCGCTTCGCCTATCAGCTCAGCGATGCCTTGCAGTTGGGCCTACACGCGGTCAACGCCCACCAGTCGAACACGCTGTCGGACCGCTTGGTGGGCAACCCGTTTTCCGGTGCTTTGACCGTGGCGCAAAACAAGACCGTGGCCCTGATTCAGATCGTCCTGCGCGACGATTCCCCGGGCGACGACGCGGGTGGAGCCGCTTTCTTCGAGGCCGGCTCGGACGTGCTGATTACCTACGAGGACGGCACCGTTGATGCCGGCAAAGACATCCAATTCGAGCCAGTCATCGAGGGCGGCTTTGTCCAGCAGGGCTATATCGCCGCCAATGGCCCGGAGGAAATACGCCTGAGCTACAACTTCGACAGCCCGGCCTTTGTCGATCGGGCCTCGTTCCCCAAAGAGGACATCGTCAAAGTCGAGTTCCGGCTCGTGCTGGGCAACGACTATCAGGTCTGGATGACGTCCGACCGCCAAGTCAACCGCGACGGAGAGGCCGTGCTGCTGCTCGTGGCCCAAGCCGAGGGCAACGTGCAAGACATCACCAATTTGCAGACCGTCCGCTTCGAGTACGGCCTGCCCACGGCGACCCACATCTTCGGCGGCAACATCGAACTGCGCGACTACAAGGGCTTTGACCTGTACGCCGAATACGACCTGAGCGTGAGCTACCGCAAGTACCCCAATGTCTTGCGCGACGAGCACCGCACTGCATCCGGCATCGGCGGTCGCCGCCGGGCACCGGCGTGGATGGTGAACGCGTCCAAAAAGGCCGCCCCCTTCTTTGCCTTTGGCGAGGCGTACAGCATGGATCCGCTCTACAACACGCGGACCTTTGTCACCACGGGCACGGGCGAAATCAACTACGACAGCGAGCGCGAGGGCATCGTCGAGCTCGTCGAAGACAACGACGACCAAGACCGCTTCCCGGACACGGTGCGCTTCGACTGGCTCCAGGGCGATTCCCAAGTCTTCCCGGGCTGGGACCAAAACAACGACTTCGTGCCCGACATCAACCAAAACGACAACTTCGTGCGCTCCAACGCCGTGCCCGACTACGAAGAACCTTTCCTCCGCTTCCATTCCGACCGCCCGGAATTCCTCTTCGGGATGGACATGAACAACAACTTCTGGATCGACCAATACGAAAACGACGAAGAGCCAGATTACCCCTACCGCCGCGACCACCGCGGTTACAATGTGTACGGCGGTGCGGACCTGACGCCGCAGCTCAAGGTGATGGTCGGCGCACTGCGCGAGGAGCTCATCTCGTCGGATCAGCAAAACAAGAGCACCTACGCCCTCGTGACGTACGACAGCAATTCCCCGCGCTTGGGGCGCTTGCGCTTCTTTGAAATGAGCAAATTGGTGCAAGACGACATCCCCAATCCCCTCTTGCAGTGGGCGCCGGACAACACCCTGCGCGGCGGCGAGTTGACCAAGGTCGAAGACCCCCTGTTGGCCCGCGACACTTGGGTCAACCAGCTCTTTGTGGGCCACAACTTGCAGTCGGCCTCCTATAAAGTGCAGACCAAGATCAACTACGTGCGCTTCCGCCAGCTAATGAGCGCGGCCCGCCGGCAGGCCCTAGAGCTAGACGAGCAGGACTTCTTCTTTGGGGTGATCAACAAGGCCAGCTACCGCTATGCCTTGGGCCGGCTGAGCTTGGAGCCGCGCTGGAAAAGCGAATTCCGCAAGCAGTCGCGCAGCCTCTTCGCCTTGGAGCATTCCACCAGCCTGTACGAGCTGTTTTCGGCCGTCGTCGAAACCCGCGTCCTGCGAGCCACCCGACTGCAAGCGGGCGTCGAGTACCTGATTTTTAACGATTTCGACATCGATGCCAACGACTTCAACTCCATCACCGGCGCGTTTCAGTTTACCAACCAGTCTCAGTACTTGGGCTACAGCCTCCACGCCCTAGCCGGGCTGCGCATCGAGCGCCAGGATTTCAAAGAGAAAGAGGCGCGGTACACGAGTCAGACCTTTATAACGATCTACGCAGGATTGGAATAGCGCGTGATTTGGCGCAGCGACAATTTCGGCGCAGCCGTCATCGGCATCGCACTCGTGGCCCTTTGGCCGCGCCTGACGTATCTCGCAGATACCGAGCAAAGCCCCTTCTTGGAGGTGCCCACAGCGGCGAGCCAGCCCTACGTCGAGGTCGCTAGCGGGCAGAGTAACGCAGCGGTTGCCAGCCCCTTGTACCCGCTCTTTTTGCGCGGCCTCGTCGCGGCCGGGCTAGCGCCTCGCTACGTCCAAGTCCTGCTGGGCGCGGTCAGTTGTGCGCTGGTGGCCCTAATCGGCCGCGCGCTTTGGGGGCCGAGCACGGGACTCGTCGCGGCCCTGTGCGCGGCCCTGTACGGGCCGGCCCTCTATTTCACCGGCTCCTTGCTGCCCCCGGTCCTCGCGGTATTTCTGGTGCTCTCGCTGTTGGCGGCGCTCTTATGGGCCGATCGGCAGAGTAATGAGCGGGCGTTTTTAGGGGTCGGGCTTTTGCTGGCACTTTGCTTGCTGGCCGCGCCGCAAGTCGCACTTTTCGCGCCGGCCGTGCTGTGGTGGCTGTGGATAGAGGGGAAGCAGCGGGCGTGTGGGGCCTGTGCGCTGGGGACAGCTGGTGCGCTCGCGCTGTGGTATCTTTTGGGGATTGCTACAAGTGCGGGCGGCTCGCCCGATCTCCTCGTGCGCGGCGGGGAGCACTTGCCCGCGCTGGATATGTACCACGCGCGCGGCGATTCAGCCGTCCTAGCGGCCCTGTTGTGGAAATGGGGGCTCGCGTTTCCCTTCGGCTTGGTCGCGCCGCTGGCGCTATTGGGCGTGGGGTTTGCCGTGGCGGCGCGGGAGCGGGGTGCTTTGCTCGCGCTGCTGTTTGTCGCAACCGGCGCAGTCGGAATCGCGCTCTACGGTGCCCATGCCGAGACGCGCATGGTGCTGGTGCCCGTGCTCTTGCTCTTTGCGGTGAGTGGGGCCGGGCAACTGGCGCAAATGTCTTGGACGTGGAAGGGGGCCGCCGTGGCGGGATTGGTCCTAGTCGCGGCATTAGTCAATGCCAGTACGCCCGCCATGGACCGGGCGGCGCAAGCCTCGCAGCACCGCTACTTGGGTCGCGCCTATGCGGAGTTGGGCATGACGGCCACGGCGATCGCCGCGTACGAAAAGGCCGTGGCCGCGGACAGTTCCGCCAAGGACGTGTATTGGGCCTTGGCGGCACTCTACGACGCGAGCGGCAAACCCGAGCGAGCACTGGGGGTTAGTCGGGTATTCGTCGCGCACTGGCCCGCCGACGAGCGCGGGCAGCGGGCACTCGGCGATCGCTACATGGCGGTGGGCCGTCCCCAACAAGCGCGCACCATCTACCAACAGCTCGTCGCAAGCGGTGGGCACTGGGCACTGCTCGGGCACTTGGGGGACGCGCAACTGACGAGCGGCGCGCTCGACGAGGCCGTACAATCCTATGAGCAACTGCTAACTTTGCGCCCGGATAGCAGTCGGGTGCGCTACCAACTGGCGCGCGCCTACGCTGCGGCCGGGCGAATGCAAGACGCCGAGCGATCCTACCGCCAGCTCCTAGACAGTCCAGCCTATGGCGTGCAGGCGCGCGTGGAAGCGGCCGCACTCTTGCGGCGCAACGGCCAGCTAGCCGCCGCCCAACCGCTGCTCTCGCAAGTCCTAACGCTAGCGCCAGACCACCGCAAGGGACTGCTCCTATTAGGTGAAGTACTGTTAGAGCAGGGACAGCCCGGCGAAGCCCTAGCCCATTGGTTGCGCCTCGCCGCACTAGAGCCTCACAACTGGCGGGTCCAAGGGCACTTGAGCCAAGCGTACAGCGAATTGGGACAAGACGCCGAGGCACGGGACGCCGAGGCGCGCTATCAGCGGGGAAAGCAGCGCGTCCAACTTCAGCAGCGCATCGAGGCTGAGCAGAAGGCATTGGCGAAAAAAATTCTCGGGGAAAACTTATGAAGCACTTGCTTGTCATAGGTGCATTGGTGCTTTTGCACAGTAGCGATTCGCAGGGGCGTCAAGTATTGCTCGTCGGCCAAGACGGCCAGATTAGCTGGGAGGGGGACGTGGAAGCCGGGGGCGCGGTGCAAACCATTGAGCCGGAGTATCGCTCCACTTTGGATCCCAACATCACCGAAATCGGCGTCGCGCCGGTCAATCTCGTCGATTTTGCCAGTGCGGATTTTCCCGCGAGCATCCTGCCGCGCCGAGTGCAGAAGGGGCAAAACCTCGCCGCTGAAATCGCCGAGCGCGGCGGCAGCATCCGCGCCCCGACCGTGTTCGACCTCGCCGAGTCCCAGCTACAAAACATCCTCGCGCAGATCGTATCGCCCGACCCCACTGGCGGGGCCTTTGAGCGCAAGGGACGGGACGTGTTGGGTACCTTGCTCGTGCTCGATTTGGGCGCGCGCTTTGGCGTCAACCAAATTCGCTTCTTCCCGCGCAATACGGTCTTTCCGTCGCTATCGACGCCCTTTCAGGAGGATTTCCTCAAAAACTTCGAGGTACACGTCAACGACGGCCAAGTGTTGACCGAGGCCGGCAACCCGATCTGGGAGACCTTTGCGGTGCGCACCAACAGCGCCGATCCGGTCGCCGTCATCGAGATCAACCCGCCGCGCTTTTTGCGCTTCATCCGCCTGCGCGCCACCTCATCCATCCCCTTTGAAGTGGAGAAATTCCAAGTCTTTGGCGAGGGCTTCTTTCCCACCGTGCAGTACATTTCCCCGATCATCGACATGGGCACCCCGGCCAATTGGGGGCGCTTGCGCTGGCTGGAGGAGACCGTCGGGCAGGCGAGTGCCGTGCAGATGCACATCCGCACCCGCAGCGGCAGGGACCCGTCGCCCTTTGCCTATACGCGCAAGCGAGTGGGGCGGCAAGACGCCGAGGAAATCGCGTTCTCAGTCGATGATCTCGACCAGCCGCTCTTGCGCGACGAGTACCTCGACTTGCCGGCCAAGGGAGGCCCCGCCGATGTGTGGGAGCGCGGCCCGGTGCGCGACGATTTGGCCAATTGGAGCCCGTGGACTTCGCCCTACGATCCGGTCGCCGGCACCAGCAGCGAGGGCGCGTTGGTCCTCTCGCCCGGGCCGCGCCGCTACTTCCAGTTCCGGGTTGACTTCCAGTCCGACGACCTAGAGTCGGCCAAAATCCTGCGGCAGTTTTCCTTTGACTTCACAACGCCGCCGTTGGCCGATGTCCTCGTCGGCGAGGTCTTTCCGCGCGAGGTGCCGGCGGCCGCAGACATTCCCTTTGTCTATGCCGTGCGCGCCGAGATGGAGAGCGGGGATTTGCAGGGCTTCGACGGATTCGAGTTGGTCACCGGCAGCCGCATAGATCGCATCGAGCGCATTGAAATCATCGACGCGCAAGGCGAGTTCCTCTTAGCGCACGACTTTGCGGTGCAAGACGCAGTCGCCGACGAGGGCGACGTGGCCATCACTGCGATCTCGGAGCGCAGCTTTGCGGTGCGCTTCCCGCGAGTGGCAGCGCACAATAGCGTGTTGAAGATCCACTTTGTCAGCCGCATCCTCTCGTACAGCACGGCCTTTGAGGGCCGGGGATTGCTGTTGCAGGAAGACGCCTTCCAAAGCGTCCAAGCCGGCGACGCCACTGCGCTGGACGAAGGCGACATCTCGTTTAAGTCGGGCACTACCGTCTTGAGCCCGACTGTCAACAGCGGCAGCCTCGTGGGCAGCTTTGACCTCGCCGCGTCCGTTATTACGCCCAATGGCGACGGCATCAACGACGTCTTGGCTATGGAATGCGAGGTTCTCGCAGTCGGCGGCGGGGCCCAGATTGCGGTCGATATATACGATTTAAGGGGACGCCGGGTGCGCCGCCTCTTCAACATCGAAGGGCAGAGCGGCGTGTACAGCTCGGAGAACCTCACCCAACTGCGGTGGAACGGGACCGACGATCAGGGTGAGAACGTGGCCCCGGGCCTCTATCTAATCCAACTCAATATCGAGGGCGATGCGCGCGCCAGTGCCAGTACGCGCACCATTGGGGTAGCGTACTAGGCTTTATGCGATTCCACCTCACTGCGTGGGGGTTCAAAAAAGGAATGAGGATCATGCTAAGGCGAAATCTATTGCGGGGGCTAAGTATCGCGGCTTGTTGCGCCAGTGCGGCTTGGGGCCGGGCCGAGTTTCACATCGGCGGGGCGACGGGTGCTTCTTGGCAGGGGCTGATCACCGACGAGCAGACCGAGTACACCATCGTCGATGACCAAGGCGCGGTCTTGGGCACACTTCCCATTGCCATTGGCGCGGAGGAAGCGGGCGTCGATACCATGATCGCCTACTCCGACAACGCCATCCAGCCGATATGGGTCGATCCGTCGGTCAATCTCGCGCTAGACGCGAACTTGGCCGCGCGCGGCGGCAACCTCTTCACGAGCGTCTCCACCGGCTACACCCGCGAGGCGGCCAAAGAGGTCCAAGTGATGATCGACGGCGACCCGGAAACGGCGACCTTGCGCCAAGTCGATATCTCGCCGCGCCTAGCCGGCCTTAATATCGGCTACGTAAAAAACACGGTCGTCAACCTCGGGGCCGAGATGCCGGTCAACCGCATCCGCTTCTATCCGCGCCCGGGCTTTGAGGAAAACTACTTGGCTTGGTACGAAATCGGCGTGGCTGACAACTCCGCGCCTTTTATGTCCTCGCCCCAAGAGCGCGCCCCGGGCAAGCGCTGGTATCACGACATCAGCCGCTCCCTCACCTCGACCAACGACCCGGAGTTCGACATCCTAGAGCGCAACGTTGAAAACCTCGACCACGTCGTGGATTTGCGCTTTCTCACGCGCGACTTGCGCTGGGTAGGCATTCGCCCGATCAACCCCGAGCGCACTTGGGAGATCGCCGAAATGGAGGTGTACGGCGAAGGCTTCGTCACCAAGACCTCCTATCGCACGGGCGTGTTGGACTTTGGCCGCCCGGTGGCTTGGAGCAAAATCCGCTGGCAGGGCGAGGTGCCCGAGGGCACTCGGCTCGTGTTGCGCACGCGCACCGGCACCACGCCGCAGCCCAATCTGTTTTGGAAAATCGGCAGCACCGGCAACTTTGAGCGGGTGTCCAAAGACGAGTACACCACGACCTACCAAGTGGGCCGCTTCAACCAGATCCAAGCGACGTACGATGTAGAAAACTGGAGCTTCTGGTCGACGCCCTACGACTTTGCGGCCGGGCGGCGCAACCCCGAGGCCACGGGCTGGGCGGACGGAACGCCCCTCCTCTCGCCCGGACCCAGCCGCTACTTGCAGCTAGAGGTGGTCATGTTTTCGGACGGGAACAAAGCACCGCGCATCGACGAGATATCCCTGCTGTTTGCCGAAGATCCCGCGGCCCAAAGCGTAATCGCCGAAATCTGGCCGATTGAGACCGATAACTTCGAGCCGCAGACCTTCACCTATGTGGTGCGGCCCGTACTCGAAGACGGCGACCGGGGCTTCGACCGGCTGGAGATCTTCACCCAAGTCCCGGCCGCAGCCGTGCATTCGGTCGCAATAGATGGCCGGGAAATCATCGACAGCTTCCCGCCCAAGCTAGAGGAAGACCGGATCGTCATTAGCTTTGAGCCGTTTACTGCGCCGCGCGACAACGAGCGCCGCATTGAGGTCGTCTTCGACGCCAAGGTCCTGCGCTTTGGCGCGGAATTTACCGGTTGGGTGTACGACAGCACCGCGCCCGAGCTCAAGCAGCAAGTCCGGCCCGGCAACGCGACCTTCCGCTTTGCCGGCGACGCCCTATCGGTGCGCACACCCGTCGGCGGCGAACTCGTGCGGAAAGTCAGCGCACATCCCGCAATCCTGACGCCCAATGGCGACGGGATCAACGATCAGACCGTGATTTCGTACGATCTGCGCAACATCGGTACGCCGCGCCAGATCGCTTTGCGGATTTTTGACCTGTCCGGCCGGCTAGTGCGCGAGATAATCTCCACGCCAGCCGTCAGCGGCAGCTTTGCGGCGGCTTGGGATGGCCGCCACACCGAGGGAGACTTAGTCGCCCCGGGCGCGTACCTCTACCAAGTTGATCTAACCACCGACAAGGGCCTTTCAGCCGCTGCGGGCACCGTAGCTGTGGCCTATTGAGCGAGCAATGGCGGGAACTGCGAAACGCATCTGCAAGATCGCCCTACTCTTATGGGCTATCAACGGCGGCTCGGCCGCGGCCCAAATCGGGCTACTAGCCTCCCCAGGCACGGCGGCCCTCAACCCGGCGGTGCGCCGCTGGTACGTGCCCCAAGAGCTGGTCGCCGAACACCACTGGCGGCAGTGGAGCGCGACCAACTACGCACGCGCTCCCTATCAGCGGTACGTCAGTACCAACATCGAGGGGGATTACTTCTACGACGCCTTTGGCAACTTCCTCAATCAAGGCTGGCTGATCTACAACGTATCCCAGTCCAACCCCGAGGAATTCGGCACCGTATTGTTCGAGGCCGAGCACTTCCGCAACTGGTTTTCCGAGGTCGCCGTGGCCTCCGAGCACAAGGGGCAATACGCGTACGCCCTGACCATCAGCAGCGACCTACGCACCACCCTAACGCCCATGGTGCTGTCCAAACCGCGCCTCGACGGCGTACAGTTCGACTTTGCCATGGATAAGTACCGGGGCACGTTCCTCTACGCACAGGCCAGTGCTCCGCGCGGCATCACCAATCAGGAGCTGCGCCGCACCAATTCCACCACCCTGATCGGGGGACGCCTTGAGGTGCAAATCGGGGATTTCGTCGAGCTCGGCGTCCACAGCGCCAACGCCCACCAAGCCAATTCCCTCTCGGAAGAGGCCCTGTTGAGCAATTGGGTGACCGGGTCGCTGACCCAAGGCCAAAACCGCACCATCTCCCGCATCGAAATCGCGCTGCGGGACGACTCGCCCGACGACGGCGTGGGCGGCGCAGCGTATTTCCCGGCCGGCTCGGACATCTTCATCACCTATCGGGATGGCCGCGTGGATTCGGGCCGCGAGATCCGCTTTGAACCCGTGGTGGAGGGCGGCGCACCCAAGCCGGGCTATATTGAGGCCAACGGCAACGACGAAATACGCCTGCGCTACGACTTTGACAGCGCGAGTTTCATCAACCGGGCTGCGGCCGACAAGACTGAGATCGTCAAAGTGGAATTCCGGCTGGTGGTAGCCAACGACTATCAGGTCTGGATGACTTCCGACCAGCAGACCAGCGGTGGCGAGCCCGTGTTCCTGCTGGTGACGCAAGCACCGGGCAACATTGAGGACTTGTCCAATTTGCGCGTCATCAGCTTTGAGGCCGGGCTGCCGACAGCCACCCACCTCCTCGGCGGTACGGTGACGGCCACCGACGTGCTGGGCTTCGACCTGTACGGCGAGTACGATCTCAATTGGAACTACCGCAAATATCCCAACATCCTCGTCGAAGAACACCAGACCTCAGCCGGCATTGTCGGCGCGCGCAGCGCACCAGCCTATATGCTCAATCTGTCGCGCCAGTGGTCCCGCTTCTTCCTCTACGGCGAAGCCTATCACATGGACCCGCGCTACAACACCCAAACTTTCGTCACCCGCGACGACGGCAGCATCGACTACCAAAACGACCGCAGCCTCCTAGATCTCGTGGAAGACAACGACGATCAAGACCGGGTGCCAGACGCCTTTCGCGCCGACTGGGCCTTTCCCGACCGCCAAGTCTTTCCGGGCTGGGATCAGAACAACGACTTCGTGCCCGACATCAACCAAAACGACAGCCGAGAGCGCTCCAACTCGATCCCGGACTACGAAGAGCCTTTCCTGCGCTTTGCGGCCGATCGGCCCGAATTCCTCTTCGGCGTCGACATGAACAACAACTTCTGGACCGACCAATACGAAAACGACCAAGAGCCGGATTACCCCTACAAGCGCGACCACCAAGGCTACAACGCATACGTCGGCACGTACTTGACTCCGCAGCTAAAGATAATCGCCGGCCTCCTGCGCGAGGACCGCATCTCTTCCAATGAGAAAAACCACAGCGCGTACGCACTCCTGCGCTACGACCGGAGCTGGCCGCGCTACGGCGATCTGCGCCTCTTCGGCATGACCAAGCGCGTGGAGGACGACATCGCCGACCCGCTCTTGCAGTGGGCACCCGACAACACCCTGCGCCTCGGCACCTTGACCGAGATCGACGATCCGCTGCTGGCCCGCGATACTTGGATCAACCAGCTCTTCCTCGGCCACAAGGTGCGCGCCTTTGCCCTGCACCTCCAGAGCAAGGTCAACTACGCGGTCTTTCACCAGCTCATGGACGCCGAGCGCCGGCAGCGCTGGGGTTTAGCCGAGACGGATTTTTTCTTCGGGATGATCAACAAGGCCCACTATCGCCATGCGCTCGGCCCCCTCTATTTAGAGCCGCGCTGGAAGAGCGAATTCATCAAGCAGAGCCGCGACCTGTTCACGGACGAGCGCCGCACGACCCTCGCGGAACTCTTCTCGCTGTTGGCCGGCACTGATGTCCTAGAGATCACCAAACTACAAGCGGGCCTAGAGTACCTGATCTTCGACGATTTCGCCGCGGACGCCAACGACTTCACGGCCCTGACCGGCGGCATTCAGTTCAAGAACGAATCGGCCTACCAAGGCTACAAGCTGCAGACCGTGATCGGGCTGGTGCTAGAGCGCAAGAACTTTAAGGACGCTCCATCGCGCACCGAGACCCAATCTTTCATCGCCATTTACGCAGGGATTTAAGCCTTGACGTACGCTTTTTTAGGCGCGTATATTGAATTTTTATTTTGTTGCGGAACCGCAGAAGACAGCCGAGTTGCCGCATCTTCTCTCTTCTTTATTTCACCCCTATCTCGTGGAGGTAGCTTCACCATGAAAAAGTCTCTCACCATCGCCTTGGCCTCGTTGGGCCTTGTGGTCGCGGCCCAAGCCCACGAGCCCCCTGGCGATCTGTTAGTCGCTGTGAATTTCCCCGATGCCAACGTACCCGTCATCGACGGCAACGCCGACGAGTGGGCACCCGTGCCCCTCGACGCGTACGGGATTTTCAGCGAGTCCTTGTTCTCGATCCACGGCTTTGCCGGCGAGAACGTCGACCGCGGCGGGCTGGACGCCAGTTCCATGCAGATCCGCCACATCGTCGGGTGGAATGACGCGACCAACAACGTGTACATCACCAGCCGCGTCTTCGACGACATTCACATCACTCAGCGTCAAGATCCGGGCAAGTTCTTCTGGGATGACAGCGTCGAGTACGAGCTCAACGCTGCACACCAAGCTCGCGACGACCTCAATCCCGGCGACGATGCCACCAGCTTCAGCTACAAGTTTGCCTTCCCGGTCTATCAGGAGACCTTTGAGTGGTATCGCCCGATCCTCAACCTGCCGTGGATGACCAGTGGCTCGCAGTATATCGAGATCGCCCACAGCTTCACGGGCGACGAGTTCGGCGAGAGCACGTACGACTACGAGCTGCGCATCCTGCCGATCGAGCGAATGCCGCGCTCGGATGAGGCCACCGAGGACCAGGTCGAAATCCACGACCTGACCGAAGGCGGCGTCATCCACATCACCCTGACGGTCAACGATGTCGATGGCGGCGATGGCGATGGCGACAACCGCATCGGCATGTGGAGCACCAATCCCATTTCGTGCTGCCACGCTGCCCAAGACTTGCTGCTAACCCCGGCCGATCCCAACATCGACTGGGGCACGGCCACGTCTGTCGAGGCCAGTAGCTGGGGCCGGATCAAGTCCCAGTTCTAGGCTGTTTCAGCTCAATCGCAGTACCATTCCGGGCAGGTCTCGCCTCAGTGCGGGGCCTGCCCGAATTTTTAGAAGGCTATATGCTCACCTAGAAACAGGTCAATTTCTGCCGATAAAATGGCTTTCTCGTCGTCCAGAACGAGGACGCCCATCCGCACCGAGCCATCGCCATGTACGCGGGGATTTAAGCCTTGACATACGCTTTTTCAGGTGTGATATTAGCCGCCTTCATTTCGTTGCGGAACCGAGAAGATACCGGGTCGCCGCATCTTTTTTCTTCCCTAACCCTATTTCGTGGAGGTAGCTTTACTATGAAAAAGTTCCTCACCACTGTCCTTGCCTCCTTGGGCCTTGTAGTTGCCGCTCAGGCCCATGAGCCGCCTGGTGAGTTGTTAGTCGCCGTGAACTTTCCCGATGCCAACGTGCCCGTCATCGACGGCAACCCCAGCGAGTGGGGGCCCGTGCCTTTGGATCAGTACGGGATTTTTAGCGAGAGTCTGTTTTCGCTTGAAGGTTTTGCCGGCGATAACGTTGATCGCGGCGCCCTTGACGCCAGTTCACTCCAAGTTCGCCACATCGTCGGTTGGAACGATGGGACCAACAACCTCTATGCCACCACCCGCATCTTCGACGACAGACACGTCACCCAGCGTCAGGACCCCGGCAAGTTCTTCTGGGATGACAGCGTCGAGTACGAAGTCAACGCTCAGCATCAGGCCTCCGAGGACCAAAACCAAGGCGACGATGCCACCAACTTTAGCTATAAGTTCGCCTTCCCGGTTTATCAGGAGACCTTCGAGTGGTATCGCCCCAACCGCAACCTGACCTGGCTGACCAGCGGCTCGCAGTGGATCGAGATCGCCCACAGCTTCACGGGCGACGAGTTCGGTGAGAGCACGTACGACTACGAGATCCGCATCCTGCCGATCGAGCGGATGCCAAAATCGGAGGAGGCCACTGAGGACCAAGTTGAGATCCACGACTTGGTCGAAGGCAGCGTCATTCACTTCACGTTGACGATCAACGAAGTCGATGGCGGCGAAGGCGAAGGCGATAACCGCATCGGCCAGTGGAGCACCCAATCGATCGGGTGCTGCCGCGCGCTCAACGACCTGCTGCTAACCCCGGCTGACCCCAACATCGACTGGGGCACGGCCACGGCCGTCGAGGCGAGTAGCTGGGGCCGGATCAAGTCCCAGTTCTAAGATTCTCTCTTTTTTAGTTGTCGCTATTCGGGCAGGCTTTGCTACGTGCGAGGCCTGCCCAAATGCTACGTAGGAGATTGTATGATCACCCAAGAACAGATTGATTTCTACCGCGCAAATGGCTATCTCGTGGTTGAGGACGTGTTGCGCCCAGACGAGTTGGAGGAGGCGTACGCCATTGTCGATGACTTCATCGAGCAGGCGCGGCACGTCTCCGAGCAGAGCGGGCACTTCGACCTAGAGCCGGACCACACCCCGGAAAACCCCAAAGTGCGCCGCTTGAGTGCGCCGGCGAGTTATCACCCCTTCTTCGACAGCTTGATGCGCGACAGCCGCATCCTAGACCTCTTGACCCCCCTGATCGGCCCGGCCATCCGCGCCCAAGGCGACAAGCTCAACATGAAGCCGGCCGACGGCGGCAGCCCGGTCGAGTGGCACCAAGACTTTGCCCATTATCCGCACACCAACGACGATTTGTGCGCCGTGGGCATTGCCCTAGACGACGCCACGCGAGAAAACGGCTGCATGATGGTAGTGCCCGGCTCCCACAAAGGCCCGATCCTCGACCACCACCAAGACGGCTACTTCATCGGGGCCATCAGTCCCGGCCGCGACTACATCGACCTCACGTCGGCCGTACCCCTAGAAATGAAGGCCGGTTCGCTCTCCATCCACCACGCCCGCACCTTGCACGGCTCGGCACTCAACCGCTCGGGTAGGTCCCGGCGACTCTTGCTGTATCAGTACGCGGCCGTGGATGCTTGGCCTCTCAGCGGAGTGAGCAATTGGGATGCTTTTAACGCCAACATTCTGCGCGGCGCACCCACCTTTGATTTTCGCCTCGCGTCGCTGACGGCTCGCACGCGCCTGCCAGCCGGGGCGCGCAGCGGCGGCGGCATCTACGAGCTGCAAAAGCCGCTGCAAGAAAAAGTATTCGCCACCGGCTAGGAGCTGCATTGCCCGTACTCCGCATCGGGATCATTGCCGCGCTAGCCGTTGGGGCACTCTGGGGCGTCCTCTCCATTCACTGGTACCCGGCCGAAGAAGTGCTGACCATGTGGGTATATGGCTCGCCGCAAGAGGCCGAGCTGTACCGCCATGTCGCCGCCGAGTATCGCCAACAGCACCCGGAAGTTCGCCTGCGTTTAGAGGTCGTGCCCGGCCGCAGCGTCGTGCAAAAGCTGCTGACGGGCATGGACGCCGGGCACGCCCCAGACATCTGCGTATTGCACTGGCGGCAGATGCCCCAAGTAGCTAGCACTGGGCAGCTTTTGCCGCTCGACGACTTGGTGCGGCGCGACCAGCTCGACACCAGCGACTACTATCCAGTGGGCCTGCAAGGGTACACCTACCACGGCACCCTCTACGGCCTCCCCGTCAAAGGCAGCACCATCACCTGCTTTTACAACAAGAACCTCTTCGACCGCTACGGCATCAGCTATCCCACCGACGACTGGACGCTCGACGACTTCCTAGCCAAGGCCAAGGCCCTGACCATCGACGCAGACCAAGACGGCCTGCCGGACATCTACGGCTGCACCCCGTACGACATTGCCAGCTACGTGTGGAGCATGGGCGGCGACTTCCTCCGGCTGGAAAACGGGCGCTACGTCTCCAACCTCGACGATCCGCGAGTGGCCCAAGCGGTGCAGTTCTACGTTGATCTCTACTTTAAGCACAAGGTCAGCCCCCCCCGGCCCGGGGTGCGCAGCGACAATGCCATGAGCACCTTCACCTTTGAGGCCGGGCGCATCGCCATCGGCATCATGGGCCCGTGGATGCTGCCGACTTTTCAGCTCTTGGACCGCTTCGAGTGGGACGCGGCGCTCTTTCCCGAGGGGCCGGCCGGTCGGCAGACGCGCTACGCCAGCGTCGGTTTTACCATCTGGCAGGGTACGCGCGAGCCAGAAGTGGCCTGGGACGTACTCAAGCACATGGTCTCGGCCGAGGCCACGACCAAGATGGCCAAGTTGGGCAGCGACCTGCCGCCGCAGCGCTCGGTGGCCCGCAAGACCTATCCCCGGGCGTCAACTCCCTACGAGGAAGAGGTCTTCGTGCGCTCAATGGACTACGAGGTCCGGCTCTTCCCGCAAGAATTGTGGTGGGAGGATCTCTACCGCCGGATGCTCGACGAGCTCGACGCCGCCCTCACCGGCCGCGAGAGCGTGGCCGAAGCCCTCGCCGAAGCCCACCAAGTGACCAATGCCTATCTCCAGCGCATGTACGCCGAAGAAACTCCCTGATGAAGAAGCAAAACAAAGCCGCGTTCTTCTTTCTGCTGCCCAATTTCGTCGGCTTTCTCATCTTCGCGCTCGGGCCGGTCGTAGTGGCTGCGGGCATGGGCTTTTACCGCTATCAGCTCGCCTCGGGCGCACCCGTCTTCATCGGCCTGGACAACTTTGCGGATCTCGTGCTCTTCAAAAAGATCGACGGCGAGTGGGTGGCGCACGACCCGTACTTCTGGAAGTACCTCGGCAACACGCTCTTTTTGATGCTCAACATCCCGCTCGCCATGGTCGGCTCCCTGCTGTTGGCCGTGCTGTTAAACAAAGAACTGCCCGGCCGCATCTTCTTCCGCACCCTGTTCTTTATTCCACACCTGTGTACGGGCATCGCCATCTACATGGTCTGGAAGATGCTCCTGACCTACGAACCCAACGTCGGCATCGTCAACGGGCTGTTGTGGCAAGTCTTTGGCGTTTTGGGCATCGCGCCCGAGCGGGCGGCCGCGCTCCTGCCGGGATGGCTAATTGACGCGGCTTGGGCCAAGCCCGCGTTGATCATCATGTTCATCTGGGCCAGCGTCGGCGGCTACAACATGGTTCTCTACTTGGCCGGCTTGCAAAACATTCCGCTCGAGCTCTACGAGGCCGCTGAAATGGACGGGGCCGGCTGGTGGTCGCAGCTCGTCCACATCACCGTGCCCCAGCTAGCACCCACGACCTTTTTCATCCTCGTCACCAGCGTAATCGGCGGCCTGCAAGGCGGCTTTGAGGCCGCTTATGTAATGACCGGGGGCGGCCCCGAGGGCTCGACGACCACCATGAGTTACTACATCTACACCCAAGCTTACGAGCAGCTAGAAGTAGGGTACGCAGCCGCGATTTCCATGGTGCTCTTCGCGCTGATTTTCGCGGCGACCTTGCTCAACTGGCGCTACGGCGGCAAGCGGCTGGAGGCCGTCTAATGGCGCGCTGGCGTCAGTACCAATCAACCGCCTTGATCTATGCGATCTTGCTACTCGTGCTCAGCGGCATGGTGGTGCCGCTGGTGTGGACCCTGCTCACCTCCTTCAAGTACAACGTCGATGTGACGCTCGGGTGGATTCCGCCGCGCTGGACCACGGACAATTACGCCGGCGTGTTCCGCGCCTTTTCCTTCCTCCGCTACTACGCCAACTCCCTGCTCATCGCCACCGCGGTCACCGCGGTCCAAGTTGCCACTAGTGCGCTGGCGGCGTACGCCTTTGCCCGCTTGCAGTTCCGGGGCCGCGACGTGCTCTTTTTAGGCTACTTATCGACGATGATGATTCCGGCCGATGTGCTGATGATCCCGCAATTCGTGCTGATGAAGAAAATTCCCGAATGGCTAAACGCGGTGTTAGCAACGGATTTTTTCAGCGGTTTCCTCTACTTAGGGGGGCACTATATCGGCCATCCAGTGGGGCTAGACAGCTTTTTCGCGCTCATCGCACCGGGATGTTTCAGTGCCTATGGGACATTCATGCTGCGGCAGTTTTTGCTGGGCATTTCGCACGAGATCGAGGAGGCTGCCCTCATCGACGGATGCTCGGCGTGGGGCGTATTTTGGCACGTGGTGGTGCCGCTGGCCAAGCCGGCGCTGGGGGCCTTGGCGATTTTTACCTTCCTCGGGCGTTGGCGGGCCTTTCTTTGGCCGCTGATTATGACGGATTCGGATTCCATGATGGTGCTGCCGGTGGGGTTGGCCAAGCTATCGGACCTGTACGTCAACGACTACGGGCTGATTTGCGCGGGGTCGGTGTTGATGCTCGTGCCGATGATCGCGGTTTTCGTCTTTTTTCAGCGCTGGTTTATCAGCGGGATTCAGCTAGGGGCGGTGAAGGGGTGACTACGCGGTAAAACGCCCTGATTTGTAGCTTTCCGACCTCCTAGCCGGGTGAAGAAGGATAACCTGCACGGGGAAATCGACACCGGGGCCGCGGAGGGCAAAGAAATGTAGTGCGGTCGGCCGAGTACGTCTCAAAACGCGGCGAGGCAAAATGGTTGATCTTCAATCCTCAAGCCGGTCACGAGCTCAGGAAGATATGAACGAAACTTCTCAGACTCGTTGCGATACTTCGAGTACAGCATTTTGATCAGTTCGTCTTTTGAATTAGGCACTTTTTTCGCAGACATGGCACACTCTGTGTTCTCAATCTTTCGTTGTCAGGCAACCAGTACTGGAATGTTAAATAAAGTTATAAAATTATAGCGTTCCGTTCAGAAAATAGCGTATATTGGAGGGCAGTTGAGTCAGGTTCATCATTCTACCTGTGGTTTTCAAATAGTTAGTACAGTTTACTTATCCTATACATCGCAACTGAATGAAGGAGGTTTCCGAAATAGTCGTGAAGACGAGTACCGTAACGTATCGCGCCCTAAGCCTAGGAGCGGGAGCGCAGAGTTCAGTCCTAGCGCTTCTCTTATCGCGGTCCGACCCTCACTTGGTCAAACTTGGTTATCCCAAGCCGGACGTCGCTGTCTTCGCCGACACCGGGTGGGAGCCGGATTATGTGTACCGTCACTTGGACTGGCTTGAGGAGCAACTTGAGTATCCGCTGCTCCGAGTGTCAGACGGCGATCTGAAGACCAACTTAAAAAAAGGACGCACGGTGTCGAACCATCGCTTTGTCGATGTCCCTTTGTTCATGGTCAATGAGGATGGCAAGAAGGGCATGCTGCGACGGCAATGCACCAACCACTACAAAATCAGACCCATCTATCGACGGATCAGGGCACTCGCTGGTGGACAGCGTGGCCGGCCATTCCCGAAGGGTACACATGCCGAAATGTGGCTCGGGATTTCACTGGACGAGGTGGGCCGCATGAAACCGAGCAGGGAACCTTGGGTTGAGCATCGCTGGCCTCTAGTGGACCTCGGCATGTCGCGCCGCGATTGCGTCGAGTGGTTTTCTGCTGAGTATCCAGGCCGCCACTTGCCTCGATCGGCTTGTGTCATATGTCCGTATCGGTCAGATGAACACTGGCTGGAACTGAAACGGTCTGAACCGACTAGCTTTGACGAGGCCGTAGAGTTCGACCGCTGGCTCCGCAGAAGCACTGAGACGCCAGTACGCAAGCTACTGAACGGTCGTCCATATCTGCACTCCGCCCGCCGCCCCCTCGCCAGTGTCATAAAAGAACGGGAGACGGAAAGCGCGAACAGTATCAACAACTTCAATAATGAGTGCGAAGGCCTCTGCGGTGTCTGAAACAGAGGCGGAGAAGGTCAGTCCCAAGTACCCGCTATATCCCTACCAGCGGCAGGTGCTGGCCGACATCGTCCGTGCCCTATCATTGCCTGAGCGTCGAGCCGTCGCTCATCTTCCTACCGGTGCCGGAAAGACCAGAATCGCAGCCCACACGGCCTGTCACCTGCTCAACGAGAAAGATACCGATGACTCCCTTGTCATTTGGTTGGCGGCTACAGAGGAACTTTGCGAACAGGCGGCAGACCAACTCTCAGACGCTTGGACTTATCTGGGACGGCGAGATGCCTGCATTCACCGACACTGGGGTAATCGGTCGCTAGAACTAAGGCGTCTCCCATCCGGGTTCCTAGTGACAGGTCTTGCCAAACTGCGCTCCGCTGCGTTCCAAGACAACACCCTCCTTGCACACCTTGCACACTGTGCCGCGGCTGTCATCTTCGACGAGGCTCATCAGGCAGTTGCGGAAACCTACTCCTTCATAACTGAGCAGCTATGTAGTGTAAGGCCGCCACTTCTCGGCCTTACGGCCACGCCAGGGCGCACTACCAATCTCACGGACGCAGATTATCGACTTGCCAACATGTTCAATCACAAAAAGGTTTCAATAGACCCAAAGGGACACGATAGCCCCGTTACTTATCTGATCCAGAACCGCTACCTCGCCGATCCACGTTTTGTACCAATCAGCTTCGACTCCGATGCTCCAATCTCCGACCCTCAACCCGGTATGGATTACAGCACGGATGACCTCGACAGTCTAGGCCGCGACCGCGACCGCACACTCAAGATCGTCGAACTCGCCGAGGCTGCGGCTACACGTCATCCTCGTACAATCGTATTCTGTCCCTCCGTGGAAGGTGCTATGGATTGCAACTGTCTCCTTCGAGCCAAAGGAGTTCTAGCTTACGTGGTTACTGCCAATACCCCCGGTGAAGACCGTCGGGCGATCATCGACGTTTTCAGAGGCGACAGTAGGAAGCATATCGTGTTGCTCAACTATGGCGTACTCACCGCCGGCTTCGATGCACCCCGTACCCGATGCGTCATAATCGCTCGCCCCACCACATCGCTGGTGCTCTACTCACAAATGGCGGGACGAGCACTGCGCGGCCCTAGGGCTGGTGGAAATTCAAAAGCTGAGATACTCACCGTTGCCGATACGAACCTTCCGGGGTTTGGATCTGTAACTGATGCATTCACAAACTGGGAGGAACTATGGTCGACCAACTCGCCGAACTAAAAGATGAAGATCGCAGCTTATTTCCGGGCAATTTCACCATACGGGCTCTTCGAGACAGTAGGTATCACAACACCGCGTATGCCGTTGCCGAACTCATCGACAACTCAATAGACGCAAATGCCCTACGGGTTGACCTCCTCTGTATGGAAGAGTTTCAGAGAGTAGGGTCGCGGAATCAGCGACGAGTTTCCGAAGTGGCGGTCCTTGACAACGGCGACGGGATGGACGTGAAGACTCTCTTTGATGCCCTCAAATTTGGCGGAGGAACCCGTCATGATTCGGATAGAGGAGTAGGGAAATACGGGATGGGCCTCCCAACCTCGTCAATGTCACAATGCAAAAGGGTGGATGTATGGACTTGGCAGGACGGCTTGGATTCTTCGGTATGGCACTCCAGCATCGACGCTGACGACATTGAGCGAGGGAACCATGAGGTTCCCATTCCTGATCAAGAGACGCCTATACCTGAGGTATGGATGTCCGCTGGCAGCGACGAGATCTATGAGAACCGCTCAGGTACTCTCGTCGTCTGGACCAAACTGGACAAGATTCAGTGGAGAACCGGCAGCACTATCCTCAAACATACAGCACGGGAAGTCGGCCGGATCCATCGGCACTGGATTGATGCGGAGATGACAAGAATACGAGTCGGCTTTTTTCTTAATAACCGCCCTACCATAATTGAGGGCGAGGACTATATCGTCGCAAACGATCCTCTCTACTTGATGAAGCCTTCGTCTACTCCTGAGCCTTGGAATAACGAACCGATGTTTAGAGAATGGACCAAGAAAGAGTATACACCTATCGTGGACGGTAAAGAGGTCTCTATTGAGGTGAAGTACTCAATCGTTAAGCCTGAAGCCTTGCAGACGAACATGGTCACGCAGAATCCCGGTGCTGAAAAGCATGGTACACACGCTAGGCACAACATCGGCGTATCGGTTGTTCGAGAGGATAGGGAGATTGTGCTCGAAGACGCCTTCCTCAGAGAAGGTGGCAGTGCTGAGAACCCACAAAACCGCTGGTGGGGTTGTGAGGTGCATTTCCGTCGCAGTTGCGATGAGTTGTTTGGCGTAGATCACAACAAGCAGATGGCTGCGAACTTCACACATGCTGCGAAAACGCTCGCCCGGGACGACCGTCCCAATCAGGTAATACTAGATGAGATGGGAGTCGACGACGACATAATCTACACCATAGTGGGAGATATCCGGGACCAAACGCGTACTATGATGCAAGCAATCAGGCAGATGTTTGCACAGCGACGCGATCCACAGAATGGAGGTGGTAGAAGAAGCCCGGAAAATAAGGCTGTGAAGACTGCCACCGACGCAGATCGAGACGCTATAGATGCAGGTATTGAGACGCCAACCAAGACTGATAGAGATCGTGAGCAAATTCCATCCCAAGAGCGGGAAGCGCGCCTTACGCAACAATTTATTGAAGCTGGTCAGGCCGATCAAGACGCCCAACGACTCGCGGAGCTGTTGGTAGAGGAAGATCTCTCATACCAGTTCAACTCGGCTCAGCTTGACGGATTCCAGATTTTTAACGTGCGCTCGAACCAAGGAGTCCTGCACATCAATCTCAATACCGATCATCCGATCTATGACCTCCTCAAACACATTGAAGATGACCTTCCAGATGATGTCGACGAGAGCAACCCTGCGTTCCAAGCCAGTGTTGCGATCAGATTATTGCTGTCGTCGTGGGCTCGGATGGAGGACCAGACCGAATCGCGAGAAGAGCGAACTCGCATTCAGGACATTGCCATGAACTGGGGGCGTCAGGTAGATAAGGCCATCAATCAACTGCGTGATAGAGACGGATAGGAATGTACGGGCGGCCAGGAGACATATTGAGCAGTATTTGTTCAGGTGCTCAGCAGCTCATCATCGCGGCACCGTACGTCAAGGCTGATGCTCTTACTAAAGTTCTGGCCGACGTTAGTCCGGCAGCATCCCTCATCTGTATCACGAGGTGGAATTTACACGACTTCGCAGCAGGTGTGTCCGACACCGAATGCCGCACTATTATAACTGAGCGTGGAGGCTCATTCAGGCTCCACCCGTCACTTCACGCCAAGTACTATCGAATCGATGATGTGATCCTCGTTGGGTCTGCGAACCTCACATCTTCCGCAATGGGCTGGTCACCCCATCCTAATTTGGAGATTCTCTGTCGTCCAAGAGACGACTTCGACGCGGATACCTTTCAGCAGTTCCTATTTGAAGGAGCGAGAGAGATTGGCGATAAGGAATTCGCACATTGGGAATCCATAGCTAAAATTGGCGCTCAAGACACGAGAAACGCAACTGGCGGCCAACCCCGGCTTGACACTTGGCGACCAGCGACTCGTGACTTTAGGAACTTAGAACTCTCCTATCAAGGCAGAGAAGACGAGATAGCTTCATTCGATGAGCAGCGAGCGGCGCAGCGCGACATCCAAGCACTCCTAATCCCGTCGGGCTTGACCGATGAGCAGGTCCGAACGTGGGCATCGGCTTGTCTTCTCGCGGCACCTTTCACTAACGCCGTGATACGGCTACATGAGATGGAGGCACCAAGTGCTTCCCGCTCGCTCGCTGAGACCTATAGCCTCAGTTCTACCGAGGCAAGAAGAGACATGGAAACAGTACAGAATTGGCTCGCATCCCTCGTCCCTGAGACTTGAAGTTTTGCCAAACGAAAGAGAGAAATTTGATCCTGCCTGCGTAGCCGGGGCCGGTCGGCTTATCCCACCAAGCGTACACCGCTTCGGTATCGACGGAGATATAAAAGGACCTAGAGCGACTCCTCCAGACCAGCCCGCCTATACGTTCACAGTCGTCTCTTGCGTCCCAGTACTCGCGCATCGGCGGAAACTACACGACACCAGCCCTCAGCCTGCCAAGGATCGAGGGCGTCCCGCCCTCGATCCCGGACCCATCGGAAACAGCAGAAAATGCGTACTCTAAAGTAAGTGTCGTGTACTAAGCTATCGGGTTACGCTAGCCCCAGCTCCCGTCCTTCCGCTTGTGGATGAAAATTGGATTTCCTCCAGGATCGCTGATCATGGCCACATGGCAGGCAGAGAGCTCATTCGGACCCCACTCAACCTCCACGCCTTTTCTACGCAATTCTGCAATCGCCTCGTCAAAATCGCTCACGGCTAAGGAAAGACCGCTACCTCCTTTACCGTTTGCCAAAGGCGAGCCTTCATAAGTGCCAAACAGCACTAATGTTATTGGAGGCACTGAAAATTCCGCCCAATTCCACTGCGGATTGTGCAGTTCCAGCTTGAGCTCAAGAGTATCCCGATAGAAGGAAACCGCTTCCTCCAAGTTATGCACATAATGTACTACGAAATCTACTCCGCGAATGTTTATATTGACGACCTCCTTGAATGCACCTCAGAAGTTGAACTAGTCTGGGTCTCCCTTGTCATGCACCAGCGTCCCTCGGCACCTGAATCTTGATCCCCCAAGACAGAGTAGAGAACCTGATCGTCTCTACGGAAAAACCCAAACCGCGCAGATAGCCGACGGACGCATCAACGTGCCAAAAAAACTCTTCTTCAATAGCGTCTGCTGTAGCGTCGTCGCCAATGGAACGATAGCGATCAATCAAAATCCGCTCCTCCTCTGCGCTCTCCAACATTAGATCCCCAAACAAAGCACACCCCCCAGGCAATAGCCGCTGCACAAGCTGATTAAATAGAAGTTCTTTCTCCTGCTGAGTAAGATGATGTGCGGCGTATGTACTAATCGCGACATCGAATGGAGGAATATCGGCGTCGAAGTACTCCAGTATATCTGCTTGCACATACGAGATATGGGATGCTCCACGGAGCTTTTGTTGCGCAATTTTATTCATTTCAGCAGAGACATCTACACACACAAGAGACCGGCACGGCGGCAAGCGAGCGGTCAAATTTCCAGTCCCAGAGCCAAGTTCCACAACGGCCGAATCCTCGGTGATACCGGCGTTCTGCGCGCTCCAGTCAAGGACCTCGGCGTAGCCCTCTCGAATGGGATCCTCAGATCTAAGCACATCCTGATCATACGTGGCAGCATCCTCGTCGTGATTGTAGAGATCTACGTTTCTACTTCTCACCTCCGTCATCCTTTCACAGCGTTTTTGAATAACCATCAAAGAAGCCCCTCCTCGCCGGGCGTCTCGTTTTCTACCGAAGAAGGGGACAACGCCCGGTGCTGTGCGCGGTTGATCGCCGCAAGAAGACGTTGGGCGTTTTTGGGCGATCTGAGGAGATGAGCCGTCGCGAGGAGGCTGGCTAATTCGTCGGCTGAAACCAGCGCGACGTCTTCGGCATTGCGCCGCCGTATAATCACCGGCTCGCGGGTGGAGGCGACTTTGTCGCAGAGGGATGCGAGTTTGGATCTGGCCTGAGTGTGGTCATTTGGTTCTCCTTATAACATGTACCTATTTAGCGTACATGTTGTGAAAATCTGATCAACCCCTCGGCATCGAAGAGCTCAACGACCCGCCTACAAGAGGCCGGGGCGACAGCGGACCACGCCCGCTTACTTTGACACGGTTTGCGAACATGTATAGTCTAAGTAGGGCCTTAGCGGCCCACCAAACAGCGCATGAGCTTCAATCCCTTCAAACCGTTCGCCTCGTACCTCCGCCCCTATCGCTGGGCCTTGGCCATCGGCCTAACCTTTTTGCTGGGCGAACAGCTCATCTCCGTCTCCATCCCCCTCGTCCTCGAACGCGCCATTGACCAAGCCCATCAAGCCGCCCCGGACTTGGGCTTTCTCGCGCACTACGCCGCCCTCATCGTCGGCTTAGGTCTGGCGCAGTGGGGCATGGCCTTTGGCATGCGCTGGCACTTGGCCGCCACCTCGTACCGCGTTGAGCGCGACATCCGCCAGCGCTATTTCGCTCACCTGCTCACCTTGCCCTTGGGCTACTTCCAACAGGCCCGCACCGGCGATTTGATGGCCCGGGCGACCAACGATGTGGAAGCTGTACAGCGCTACCTCAGCCACGGCTTCCGCATGTTCCTAAGCGCCCTGCTCGGCTTCAGCTTGAGCATGGTGGCCATGTGCCTGTACGACTGGCAACTGACCCTCTACGCCCTGTTGCCCATGCCCATTATGACCGCAATTTTGCGCGTGGTGGGCGGCAAAGTGCGCCGGCGCTATCGCTTGGTCCAAGAGCAGTTTGCCGCCATTAGCACCTGCTTGCAGGAAAACCTCGCGGGCGTGCGCGTGGTCAAGGCATTTGCCCGCCGCCTCGGCGAGATCGACCGCTTCACCCGCCTCAACCACGAGTACGTTGAGCGCAACCGCCGCCTGATCTACATGTACAGCACGTTTTTCCCCTTCACCTTCCTCATCAGCGGCCTGTCTATGGTGCTCATTCTGTGGCTGGGCGGCATCCGCGTCGTCGAAGGGACGCTTACCTTAGGGGCCTTTGTCGCTTTCAACGCCTACTTGATCCGCATGAGCCGACCCATGATGATGATGGGCCGCATTGTCGATGAATACCAGCGCGCCATGGCTTCCACGCTGCGCATTGAGTCCGTGCTCAAAGAAAAGCCTCAGACCGACCAGCACCGAGACGACGACTTGGCGATCAAAGGCGAAATCGAATTCCGCCGCGCCTCCTTTGCGTACAACGGCCAAGCCGTGCTGCGCGACATAGACGTCCACATTCCGGCCGGCAGCACCCTCGCCATCGTCGGCCGAGTCGGAGCGGGCAAGAGCACACTGGCCCGACTCATCCCCCGGCTCATCCAAGCCGGCGAGGGCCAAATTCTCATCGACGGCAAACCCATTGAACAAATGCCCCTGCGCACCTTCCGCAACGCCATCGGCTACGTGCCGCAGGACACCTTCCTGTTCTCCGAAAGCATCCGCGACAACATCGCCCTCGACTTGGCCACCCCGGACGACGTCGCCCGCGCCATTGAGGTGGCCCAACTAGCCGCAGACCTCAAGACCTTTCCCCAAGGGCTGGAGACCATCGTCGGCGAGCGCGGCGTCACCCTGTCGGGCGGCCAGAAGCAGCGCACGGCCTTGGCCCGTTCGGTCGTGCGACAACCGAAAATCCTCATCCTCGACGATTCCTTAGCCAGCGTCGATACCCGCACCGAAGAGCAAATCCTCAAGCGCCTGCGCCAGATTATGGCCGAGCGCACCACCATTCTCATCGCCCATCGCATCTCCACGGTCATGGCCGCAGACCGCATCATTGTGCTCGACGAAGGGCGCATTGTCGAAGAGGGCACCCACGACCAATTGCTCAACCGCGATGGCCTGTACGCCGAGATGTACCGCCGCCAGCACCTCAGCGAGGAATTGAGCGACCTCTAATGCCGCCGACCATCCGCGACGAGCGGGAAATCGACAAAAAGTCCATTGACTTGCGCTTAGTGGCTAGGCTGTTGGGTTTTTTGCGGCCCTATTGGCCTTGGGCGGTCTCGACGTTGTTGCTCATCCTCGCGGCCTCGCTGGCCCGCCAGGCCGGTCCCGTGCTGACCAAAATAGCCGTTGACGAGCATATCGTGCCCGGCGATCTGGACGGCCTGAGTACCCTCGTCCTGCTCTTCGCCGCCCTGTTAGTGGCTCAATTCGCCGTCGGCTACGCCCAGAGCTGGATTACCAGCATGGTGGGCCAGTGGACCATGCGCGACGTGCGCTTGAACATTTTCACCTGCCTACAGCGCCTGCCGCTCAAATTCTTCGACCGCACCCCCATCGGCCGGCTCATGGCGCGCAATACCAGCGATGTCGATGCGCTCAACGAATTCTTCACCTACGGGGCCGTCTCCCTAGTGACCGAGGCCGTCACCATCGCCTCTATCCTGTTTTACATTTTCTACTACCTCGACGTCGAGCTAGGTTTGCTCACCTGCGCCTTTTTGCCGGTGGCCTTTGCCGCCACCCTGTGGCTGCAAAACCGCACCTACCAAGCCTTCCGCCAAGCCCGCACCCGCTTTGCCCGCTTCAGCGCGGATTTGCAGGAAACCCTGTCGGGTATAGAAGTAGTAAAACTGTTCAACTGCGAGCCGCGCAGCACCCGCCGCTTTAATCAAGGCACGGACGAATACCTCGACGCTCGCTTGGTGCGCACCTTGTACCACTCGGCGTACTTCCCCTTTATGGAATTGTGTGGTGCGGCCTTGATGGCGTTGGTGCTGTGGTACGGCGTGGGCCAAGTGCTGCGTGCGGAAATCGCTTGGGGCGTTTTGGTGGCCATGCTGCAATACGTACCCCGCTTCTTCATGCCCATCCGCAACCTCGCCGAGGAATACGCCACCGTGCAGGTGGCCATGGCCTCTTCCGAGCGCATCTTTGAACTGATTGACGCCGAGCCAGAGCCGATCGGCGGTCCCGTGCGCCGGGAGCGCATCGCCGGGGCCATTGAATTCCGCCGCGTGTGGTTTGCCTATGAAGGGAAAGAATGGGTCCTGCGCGACGTCTCCTTCTGCGCCGCCCCGGGCCAGAGCCTCGCGCTAGTTGGGGCCACCGGCTCGGGCAAGACCACTATCGTCAGCTTGCTGTGCCGCTTTTACGAGATTCAACGGGGGCAGATCTTGGTTGACGGCATCGACATCCGCGAGTGGGATGTGGAAGCCCTGCGGCAGCGCTTCGGCTTGGTGCAGCAGGACGTCTTTCTCTTTGCCGGCGACATTGCCAGCAACATCCGCCTCGGTGCCCCCGAGCTGTCGGACGACGCTGTCGCACAGGCGGCTCGCTATGTCAACGCCGATCGCTTTATCGACCGCCTGCCCAACACCTACCAGCACGATGTGCAGGAACGCGGCGCGTCCCTGTCGGCCGGTCAGCGCCAGCTCTTGTCCTTTGCCCGCGCCCTAGCTGCGGACCCGGACATTCTGGTGCTGGACGAAGCCACCGCCCACATCGACACTGAGACCGAAGGCTGGATCCAAGAGGCCGTGGAAAAACTCATGCGCGACCGCACTTCCATCGTCATTGCCCACCGCCTGTCCACCATCCGCAGCGCCGACAAAATCCTCGTGCTGCACCGGGGCCAGTTGCGCGAAGAAGGCCGCCACGAAGAGCTTCTGGCCCGAGACGGCATCTACGCCCGCCTGCATCAATTGCAATACGACGAGGCCCTCGCCTAGCGGGCACAACCCCTCGGCTTTACTGCTATAATCGATCATACACTTCCGGCTCTACGTCCGGCACGTTTGCCAAAACAGCTTCAAACTTCTGGCGGCTCCCTCGTTTAGCACGTTCTTCGAGATACTCAACCGTTATCAGAGCCGACACTTTCTCCGCGACTGCCAAGGTGATGAACTGATTCATTGAAACCCCCTCCCCCTCCGCCATTTGCTTAATCCGCTTATGCAGCGAGTCGGGCAATCGAACGCTCAGCGTACTCATGATATCGCAAAAAGTAAACCGATAGTGTTCAGCTCCAGTATAGTCCCTTAGTCCAAGACCATGCCGCCGCTGACGTTTATCGTCTGGCCGGTGACGTTGCGCGCCTCCTCGGAAGCGAGGAAGGCGACCATGTTGCCGATGTCCTCAGGCGACTGTTCCCGCTGCATCGGCGTTGAGTTGGCGATGAACAGGTCGAACACCTCGCGGGCACTTTTGCCGGCATAGGCGGGATCGACCTCGGCGAGCTTGGGCGCTAGCGTGTGCCAGAAGTTGGTCCACACGAACCCGGGGCATACGGCGTTTACGGTGATGTTGTGCGGCCCCAAGTCCTTGGCGGTCAGCCGCGTTAGGCTGAGCATCGCGTTCTTGGCGGCCGCGTAGGTCGGCAGGAAGGTCGGGTCGCGCTTGGCGGCCGCGGAAGAGATGTTGATAATTTTGCCGTAGCGGCGCTCGATCATGTGCGGGGCGATCGCCTTGCAGAGGAAGAAGGGCCCCTTGACGTGTATGTCGTAGTTGCTGTCCCACTCCTCTCCGGTGAAATTGGTGAACGGGGCCCCGACGATGGTGCCGAAGTGGCCGGCGTTGTTGACGAGGATATCGATGGCACCGAAGCGCCCAAGCACCTGCGCGACGAGGTCCGCGCAGGCGGATTCATCCGTTATGTCGGCGGTGATGGCGATCGCGGTGGCCCCTTCGCGCTCGAGCTGGTCGGCGGTAGCCTGCGCCCGGTCGCCATCGATGTCGGTCGCCACGATGGCCGCCCCTTCGCGCGTCAGGCATTTCGATATGCCGAAGCCCATGCCGCCCCCGGCACCGGTGACGATGGCTGTCCTGTCTTTGAGTCGCATGCTGGTCTCCCCTCGGTTTTTGGAACGCATAAAAAAACCTTGCTATATGTAGAAATTGCCGAAGCCATCTCCGTTTCGGCCGGAGAGCACAGGACGATCTCGTTGGCGGAAATTTCAGGCCGCAACACTCCGGCACTACGGTCATATCCCGCCAATGAACTGACGCGGCTAGAAAAGCCCTAGGGAGAGAGCATTGCGGCAATTTCATCGAGATACATTTTAAGGGACAATCCGTGGCTTTTTGCCAAAATCGCTAGCGTATCAACCTTTGTTCGTTCCCCCTTTTCGATTCTCCGCACATGGCGTTCAGAAAGCCCTTGTATCTCGGCTTGCTTAAGCCCGTACTGCTTGCGCAATGCGGCAACGGCCTCTCCGAAACGGAGGTCGTACATTAGTCTTTCCCGATCCTTTTTTTCTCGCCATCTGTCGTCTTTTAGGCAGCGAACAGCATCTAGGTCAATATGTACATCAACCTCAGGCCAGTGCATATAACTGCCTTCACTCGAAATGGTAAATGAAGAACGCTGTTGGGCTGGAATGCGCCCAAGGGCGGGCATTTCTGCAAAATCTACTCTGAACAAGGTGTGATCACAGGCCATGACAAAGAGTTCCTCAGCTACGACCTGTGCAGCGGCAATGAGTTGCTCGGGACATCCAAGACTCCAAGCCGTTAGCACGCGCTTGGGCACATCCTTAGTCGAATGCACGAGAATATGTCGGCTGCTTTTGAGTTTTGCCTCGTAAAGCATTTGCGGCAAAAACTGAGCGTTGTCGTCTTCGCGGACGAAAAGGGTTCGAAGATGATTTCGATGATTGGCAGCACGGACAAACTCACTTACAGCAGGAAGGTCGGCAACAGAAGTTAATACGAAAACATCCCGCGCGTTTACCCTGCTCACATCTGGTTTCCGAAAAACAGTGAAAGAGGGCGGAATGATGTCATAGCTAAATGGGTCTTGGGCCCAGATGGCCATTTCAGCAGTCTTTGACATTTTTAGCTCCTTATATCCACTTTGGCTTCCCACTCGGCATAAAGTGTGGCTCTATGCTGAAGCACCAGACCTAACAGTGTCCGCTGCTCTTTGCCCGAAGGGCCTGATCTCGAAGGGGGAAACTTCACATTAAAAACTAGATTGCCGCGTTTACATGTACTAAAAAAGACGCGTATCTCCCATTTGTCCGGTTTGCGAGCGTGAAAATGAGGTGGTTCGTGATCTGAGGAATTGAACCATAATTCCAAGCCCGCCAATTGAAAGCATTCCAACTTTCCCAAAAGATGGCTCCTCGCTTTCCACCAGAGAAAATGGCTAAAATCGGACAATAAATCAATTATATATAAATTAAAAATGTCCGGTTTGCGAACGCCTGCTCTTGTTGAGGACAGTGAGCATATTGCGGTGCGCTCTGCAATACCGCCCTCCGAAGATCTTCAACGCGGCCCAGCGCACCCCAAGCCCAGCAATGACAAGCACCTTTGCGTCAGCTCATCCACGCTAGCTGCACTTACGTCCACACTGACCAGCCCATGCTGCCTAACTGCATCCATCATTTGCGCGTTGTAGAGCAGGCTGCGCTTCAGAAACTTATCCACCATCCTTCTTTCGCGCTGGGACTTCGTTCGATACTGACTTGCCGCGCAAATTCTCTGCTCAAAAACGGCGTCACTCGCTGTGAGCCAAATGGCAGCGAGGTTGGCAACCTCTAGGGTCGCTGCAAACTCTGGCCACAGAGCGGATCCCTCCACTATTATCCGCTCCTTAGAAGCGGTCTGAAAGCGGTCCTCTGCGGCCCCTAGATGGCTTGGCTTGCCCTCGCATGGGGGAGGGCGAGACGCCCTCCATCCTGCGGTCGCGGTCGCCGCGACGATCGCCTCAACTTGCGGCCATACATTGACCTTGTAGTGATGAAGCACGTCCTCAAGCAATGCGCACACCGACAGCGAGAGATAGTGATCGGCCACGTGGTCGGGCACCTGCTGCTGCGCCGGTTGCCACGGACGACCGGGATGGCGGGCGAGTTTGTCCGTGGAGATTTGGGCCCACCCCAGTTTTGCTGCCAGCGCGGCGGCCAGTGTCGATTTGCCAACGTGGGACGAACCGCCGATGAGGATCACTCGCAAGTCAGCAGGTGCTTGGCGCATTCTCGTTGAGCAGTAGGGAATCCCCTACTCATTGCGCAGGGCATTGACGGGATTTTCACGTGCGGCGCGGACGCCTGTGTACGCCACCGTGCCCAGTGCAATCGCAAAGGCGACCGTCCCGCAGAGGAGGTAGGTCGTCAGTCCCAACCCGAACTGATACGCGTATTGCGACAGCCATTGGCCTACCGCGAAGTGGGCCAGCGGAAACGCCAGCAGGCAGGCTAAGGCGACCATTTTCGCCAAGTCGCGCGACAAGAGCGCGAGGATCTCTGCCACCGTAGCGCCGAGCACTTTGCGGACGCCGATCTCCTTGGTGCGCCGCTGCAAGACGATGGTCGCATGGCCAAACAAGCCCATGCCGGCGATGAGAACGGCGACGACGGATGCGAGGGTAACGGTGCGGCTGATCTCTTGGTCGCTCTCGTACTGACGGGCAAAAGCCCGGTCGAGGAACTCGTACTCAAAGGGTTGTTCGGGGGCCACCTTTTCCCATAGCTGCTCCAAGCCGGCGAGGGCATCGTTCACCGTGCGCACGTTCAGCCGCACCAGGGCCCGCTCAAAGGGCACTTCCGGCCCATAGTGGAACACCGCGGGCTTGATCGGCTCCCTAAGAGAGCGGAAGTGAAAGTCCGGGGTGACGCCGATGACGGTAGGCGTTTTGCTCACGCCGTAGGCCCCGTACTCCGGTAGGAATTCGCCAACGGCATGTTCCCCCCAGCCGAAGACTTCCGCAAGGCGCTGATTGACGACGACACTTTCCGTCCGATCCGCCAGCCGGCCGGCCGCAAACGAGCGACCAGATGCGAGGTCAATGCCGAGGGTGGTGAAGAAGTCCGGGTCAACGGCATACACGTACACGCTCACGCGCTCCCCGTCCGGCCGTTTGATGTAATTGGTGCTAGTGGAGAGCGAAAACTCGCGATCGGCCAAGGCCACACTAACCACCCCTGGCCGGGAAAGGGCTGCCTCCTTGAAGCGTTCGCCCAGCCGCGTGGGGTCCGCACCGCGCAGCTTGACGACGACGACCTGCTCAGCCGCGTATCCCAGGTCGCGCGACTGAGCAAAGTCCAACTGCTGGCGAATCGCGATGGTGCAGAAAATTAGGAAAACCGCCATGCCGTACTGCAAGATCAAGAGCGCACTCGTCACCTTACTTTTTCGCCACGATCCTACCCCGCGGACGACAGACGAGGGCTGCATACGCGCCACGATTAGGGCCGGATAGGTTCCCGCCGCGACGCCGATCAGCACCGCCAACAAGACGCCTCCGCCGACGATAATTGGCAGACCCAGATCCCCGAGCGACAGCCCGGACCAGTGGTCAATGCCATAATGCGCGTTAAAGGCGGGCAGCCCCAACGGCACCAAAACCAGTCCGGCGATCAGGCAGAAGAAGGCCAGCAGGACCCCCTCTCCCAAAAACTGCAGGGCGATTTGTGCCTTGTTAGCGCCGAGCGCCTTGCGGACGCCTACTTCCGCGCTCCGGCCCATGGAACCCGCTACGGCGAGGGTCGTGAAGTTGAGGCAGGCCACGGTCAAAATGACGCCAATCAGGGCGACGAGGGCGAGGATTGAGTCGATGTCAACGGAGTTTTCATAGCCGTAATAGGTCTGGACCTGCGGGTTGAGGTAGATCGTCCGCGCGTCTTGGAGTTCGAGTTGGAAGGCATTTGGATCGTCCTTCCAGCGAACGCCCTTGTAGCGTTCCCAGAGCGGGGCGATGAACTCGCGAGAAAACTCCGGGAGCTTCGCTTCGAGTGCCTTCCGCTCGGCAAGGGGCTGAAGCGCGATGTACGTACAAGCCGTAGCGCCCCAGTAACTGGCCATGAAATACTTGTTTCGGTTCTCAAAGCGGATCGCCGCATCAAAGTCCAAGCTCCGCTTTTTCGGCAGATCGGCGAAGACGCCAGAGATGGTGTAGGCCTCGGGGCCCTCGTTGCCGTGCAAGACGATCTGTTGGCCCACGAGCGCCGGGTAAGACTCGAATTCATCTCCGAACATCCGCTCGGCCAGTCGCTTGGAAATGACGACCTGATCGAGGCCATCTAGCGCCGTGGCCGGATTGCCGGCCGCGAGGGGGTAGTGGAACATCTGCAGAAACGGGGAATCAACCTCAACCACCCCGTGTTCGAGATGGCGCTCGCCGACCGTCATCAGGATACTCGTTTTGATGACGCGCGTGGTGCTGGCGATTTCCGGGAACGTCTCCGCGAGCGCGGCTGCGAGATCCTCACGCTGGTACGCCGGGCGCTGTACGTGACCCGCAGCGCTAATCTCGCGCGTCACCACGCGGAAGAGGCGGTCATCCTCGCGGAGGTTCCAATCCGCGGTCAGAGCGCCGTGTACGCCAAGACCGAGGATGACGCTGACTGCGATGGCGACGGACAAGCCCACGATGTTGATGCTGGCTATCACTTTGTCGCGCATCAGGTTGCGGAGTGCGATTACGACGTAGTTGCGAAGCATCTTGAATCTCCTTCATACCTATGCCCCTATCTCACTTTCTCGATAACGATCTCGCCCGCCTCGCTTTTGAGCATAAAATCCGCCGTTAGTGCCTCCGGGCCGCTATGCGCATTCGATAGCACCATTACCTCGGAGTTGTTCGCTATGAGGAGAGGCTTTTCCGCATCCTTACCTTTGAAGGCAGTAGCCTGGATCCGTCCGCACAGCGTGAACGCCGTCAGGTGTACCTTGTCCAGCAATGCCTCTTTGAGCGAGAGGCGGATATCGCCAGCGCACGACTCCAGTTCGATGCGGCTGTCCGCGGTGAGTTGATCCTGATGTAGCTGCGTTTGGCCAAAGCGGTTGTAGATCCGCACCCGGCCCGCCAGCCGCGTAGCCTCGATATCCACGCCACCCACCTCAATATCCACGCCGCCACGAATATCCTCCAGACGACAATCTTCAGCCGCATGCCGCATGCCGCTCTCCCAGTTCACGCCGAGGTATCGGTAGTAGCGCTGGTAGAGTTTGCCGCGGACATTGCGTACTGTCTCCAGCATGCTGTCAAAGAGTTCTACATCGCCCTCGATATCGGCCACCTCCTCGCAGGTCGATTCGATAAAATCGATGGAGCCCTGCAAATCGTAAGCGCGAACCTGCTTCCCTTTGATGACGGTCACGCGTTTGCCGCTGGGCACCAGCAACACCAAGTTGGCGGAGCCCACCGGTCCATGGACACTTTCGGACGTCGACCTGTTGGGGCGAAAGACCTTTTGGACTTCCGCAGTAAGGGTCGAGGGCGGCAGGAATATGTCTTCGAGTTTTTCGCGATAGACCGTTATCCGTGTGGCCCGTCTCAGCTCCGTACGCATAGCAGTCGGCATATTGCCGACGTAGGCCTGCATCTGGGGAAAGGCATCCGTCGTCTTAACGCCGTTTGTCACGCCCCACGGATGAGGGCCTTCCTCCACGTAGGCTCGCCACACTTGTTCGCTACCCAGCGACACGGCCTCGGTTTGGCCGTTCTGTTCGTAGGTTCCCATAAACACCTCGCCCTCATGCGGACCGCTCTCGAGGAAATTGTCCACTTGGTCAGCCCCAATCTCGATCCCTTCGACGCTCTGACGGGCGTTTTCCAGCGTCAACCCGATCGCGCTGAGCGTCCCTTCGAGCACGGCGGCGGCGCCCGTGGCCGGGCGAATCTCGAGCTCCACGTCAAGGGCGCAGTAGAAGACGATATGCTCGGTGTCCTCCAGCGGGATCGTCTCCCGCACCTGTCGGGTGGCGATCTGGCACACCACCTCCTGAACCTGTTCAGTCACGTTGATTGGCTTCATGGCAATCTCCTCGTGTTCGTCCAATAGCTGGCGCAGGCGGATGCGCCCTTGTTGCAGGCGGCCACACACCGTACTAAGGGGGATTTCCATCAACTCGGCGATTTCCCGATAGGACATGCCGCTCAGGTAGTACATCAGCACGGCCGAGCGGTAATGGTCGGGCAACTGATCAATGGCCTCCTGCAAATCTAGCCGCCGCATCTGGTCGGCGTGCTCTACCATCGCCACATTCTCCATAGCCGTCTCCGCTGACTCCAACGGCTGCGTCTGTGTCCGACTGCGATCGCGCAGCCAGTCCTTGCAGTGATTGGCTACGATGCGCATCAACCATCTCCCGAAGTGCTCCCTATCGCGCAGTTGCCCCAAGCGGCAATACGCCGCCACAAAGGCATCCTGCACGATGTCCTGAGCATCAAACCGTGAGCGCACGTAGCCCAGTGCCGTGGCAAAGGCCGCGTTCTGGTAGTGTCGGACGAGCGGCTCAAAGGCTTGCGCGTTTCCCGCCAAGCAGTGCTCGACGAAGTTTTCGGAATGGAAGTCGTCCATAGGTATTCAACCCTTCTATAAATAAAGACGTCCAGCGGAGGCAAAATTAAAAAAGCCCAGACACTTTTTTTAACGCGAGTTAGGGATAAACCATCTCTCCGGGCCCCGACCTGAGACTTCGGCGAGGCTTCGACGTTGAACTCAGCCGAAGGGCGGGAATCCAAACGGAGGCGGTTGCCGATCTAAGTACACGACACCCATAACTTGTCGTTGATGGCGATGAGTCCGGGAGCGAGGGCAAGATGCCCTCGATCCGAAGGTAAAGCCCTACTGTCGTGTACTTAGGTTGCTGATTAAATTTATTCATTGCGGCCCTGCTTATCGGACCCAAAGGACGATCCTATTTTGGAGCTGGCGGTAGCTTCTGAGAAGGCCATTATCGCAACGCACAATGTCAAAGCGACCGCGTTTGGTGTCCGCGTCCTCACCCCGAGTCAGTTGTTGGAGGAAATAAGATGAGCGCCTTAAACTTGCGTTTACCAGACTCAATTCATCGTCACATCAAAGAGATCGCTAAACGCGAAGGGGTATCTATCAACCAGTTCATATCCACGGCGGTTTCTGAGAAAGTCTCGGCTATTTTGACTGAAGAGTATTTGTTGGGTAGAGCGCGTAGAGCAAAGAAAGGGGCCTTGAGAAGCATACTGGATAAAGTCCCGGACCGGGCTCCCCTGCCAGAAGATACACTCATAGCTGCATGACGACTGCCTTCTAAGGCCCGCACCGGCGCGATCCGGGCGAGGCAAAAGGCGGCTCGCCGTGCTTGTGAAAGCGGTCGGTCTCCAGTTGGCCGAGAACCCAGATGGCCATGAGCATACAGCCCGCCAGCCCAACCGCTAGGCCGCCGACGTTGATCAGCGCGTAGAGCCGGTGGCGGGTTAGATGGCGGGCGGCGATGTGCAGATAGCTCTTGAACATGGTTAGTACCTTCCTTCTTGCGCTAAATCGGTGCGATTTGTAGGGGATAACGATCGTTATTCCCTACTCGCTGTGCAGCGAGTGGAGCGTTTTTCGAGGGCGAGACGCCCTCGTTCCAAGCTAACGATCGTTATCCCCTACTCGCTGTGCAGCGAGTCCACTGGATTCGCCCGCGCCGCTCGAATCGCGTGGTATCCCGACACCAGCCAAGTCAGGCCCAAGGCGATCAGGCCGCCGGCCGAGTAGCTGAGCAAATCGAGTTCAATGCGGTTCACTTCGCTGCGGAGTAACAGTTCCGAGAGCCGGTAGGTGAGGGGCATGGCGATGACCACGGCGATCAGTACAAGCCGCGTGGACTGGGACGACAGCAGCACGGCCACACTCGCCGTCGAGGCCCCGAGGATCTTGCGCACGGCCACCTCCTTGGTGCGTCGGCTGATGGCGAGGGAGGCCATGCCGAAGACGCCGAGACAGGCGATCAGGGCCATGAACCCAGCCAGCCAGCGCAGCAGACTAGTGAGCCTAGAGTGAAAAAAGAAGCGCTCGGCAATATGGTCGTCGAGAAAGCGATAGCTGAAGGGCACCCCGGGCGACAGCCGGTCCCAAGCCGCGCGCAGTTCGGCGAGGGTCTCGGACACCCCCTCGGGCCGCACCCGCACCAGCACCGTCTCAATGGCACGATCCGGTCGGACACTGAGCACGAGTTCCGGTACGAAGTCGTTGGGATCATCGTGCTGGAAATCGGAGACCACGCCAATAATCCGCGGGCGGTGCATGCCTTCGAGGTGGGTGCCGACGACCGGTCCCTCCAGCTTGGCCGCTAGCTGCTGGTTGATGAGTGCTACGCGACCGCTGGCCAGCAGGTCCGGGGGGAAGTCCCCACCCGCGACCAGCTTTAGGCCGAGAGTGTGCAGGAAGTACGGAGCCACCTCGATCTCCGCGGCATCTGGTCGCTTCCGGTGGTCGAAGCGAAAGTCACTGGATCTATGGGGGAACTGACTGGAGCCGGACACGGCGAGCACACCCGAAAGTGGGAGCACCTCCCGGCGGAAAATCTCGAGAAAGTGCTGCGACTCATGTACGCCGTCTTTGGGCGAGTAGCCCGCAAACGTCGGGATGCAGACCACGAGCCGCGGGTCGTAGCCTTGGTCCAGAGACGCCCAGTGATCGACCTGCCGGCCCACGACGAGGGCCGTGGTCAAAAACACCGTGGCGGCCACAAACTGCACAACAACTAAGATGCGGCCGGCACGGCCTCGCACCTCAAGCCTGTCCTGCATAATCTCGACCGGCTGCATCCGCGACTGCACCAGCGCTGGGTACGCACCCGCCACGAGCCCCATGACCACGCCGAACCCAGCTAGGGCCATCACCGTCCACGGGGTGTACTGTAGGTCGAGGCGCAGTTCAAACTCTCCGGGCACCGTCAGCAGACGGTTCAGACCCGGCAGCAAGGTCTCCGTCAGCAGCACGGCAAGCGCCAAGGCGGAGAAGCTGAGCAGAAGGGACTCGGCGAAGTACTGGCGCATTAGCTGTCCCCGTCCGGCACCGACCACCTTGCGCACACCCACTTCGTACGCCCTAGTCAGCGACATGCCCGCGGCCAAGTTGGCGTAGTTTATGCACGCCAGCAGCAGCACGAGGAAGGCGATGAATCCGACATTGTAGAGCATCGACCTCGCCCCCCTCCCCCCGCTGAGTTGGGGGTGCAGCCGCTTGTCGAACAGCGGCACGATAACGAGCCTATTGCCCTCCGGCACCTCCATGTACCGGGCCAGATCAAAGGCCAAGGCCGACTCCACGCCCGCGGCATCGGCGATCTGTAGGTAGGTCTCGCCTGGGCCGGCCCTGAAGTCGCTGGCATCCGCAGTCTGGATTTCCCGGTGGACGAAGGGAATCACCCAGTCGAACCCTAGGCTGGACTCGTACGGCGCGTTCTCGGCGACCCCGGTGACGACGAAGTCCCCGCTGATAGCGCGGCCCCCCAGCAGCAAGGTCTGGCCCATGGGGTCGTCCGAGCCGAACAGCCGCTGCGCCAGCCGCCTCGATAGCACGATCGAGTTCGGCTCGTCGAGGGCCGTGCCCGGATCGCCCGCGATCAGCGGGAAGCTGAACAGCTCGAAAAATCCGGGGTCGGCGGACAGTCCTGTCGCCGCGGTCTCTTGCCCCCCGTAGCTCAGCAGTCCAGACTCATCTTCCGTACGCACCGAGTGCAGCACAGCGGGGAGTGTGGCCACCATCGCCGGGCCGAGGCCTCCCGGCACACTCGTCTGGGCCCTTTCCCCCCATTCGGCCGACCATATCATGCAGACTTGATAGATCTGCTCGCCCTTGGCGTGGAAGCGGTCCCACGTCAGCAGGCTATGTACGTACAGGCCGACGAAGATGGTCACCGCGAAGGCTGCGGCCAGCCCACACACGTTGATGGCGGTGTACATCCGGTAGCGGCGCAGATTGCGCCAAGCGATGATCAGGTTGTTGCGAAGCATGGTTAGTACCTCCGTTCCTGCTCTATCTTGCCGTCCAACAGATGCACCACTCGGCTGCCGTAGCCAGCGTTCTTCTCCGAGTGCGTCACCTGCACAATCGTCGTGCCCTCGTCGTTTAGCTCTCGCAGCATGGCCATCACCTCTTCCCCCTGCTTGGAGTTGAGGTTGCCCGTAGGCTCGTCGGCGAGAATGAGCGTTGGCTGGCCGATTAGGGCGCGCGCCACGCCCACGCGCTGCTGCTCGCCGCCGGAAAGCTGGTGCGGGAACAGGTCCTTTTTGGCCACCATCTGGAAGCGGTCGAGCAACTCGCTCACCCGCCCCTTGCGCTCGGCACCTTTTACCTTTTGGTAGAGCAGTGGCATCTCCAGGTTTTCGTACACCGTCTGCTCGTCGATCAGGTGATAGGCTTGAAAGACGAAACCAATGTGCTGCCGATGCACTTCCGTGCGCTCCTTCTCCCCCATCCCGCTGACCTCTTCGCCGAGAAACCGATACGAGCCGGCCGTCGGCTCATCGAGCATCCCCATGATGTGCAGCAGCGTCGATTTGCCCGCGCCGCTCGGCCCCATAATCGACACGAACTCGCCCTCGGCGACGTTCAGGCTTACGTACCGCAGCACGTAGGTCTTGCGGGGACCGGATTGATAGTACCTCTCGATGTCGTGCATTTCGATCATGATGTGCCTCCGCGTCTTGGTTATTGGGTGTGCAGCGTTTCTATCGGATTGGTCAGGGCCGCCCGCATCGCTTGGTGACCCACCGTCAGCCCGGCGATCAGGAAGGACAGAGCACCCGACACCAAGAACAGGCCCACGCCGATTTCCACGCGATAGGCAAACTCCTGTAGCCAGTAGGTGGCCAAGCCGTAGGCAATCGGCACACTGAAGAGGAAGGCGACGGCAACGGGTTTGGCAAAGTCGCGCACCAACATGGCGGTGAGGCCGCCGGGAGAAGCACCGAACACCTTGCGGATGCCGATTTCCTTGGTGCGCTCTTGGGCAGCGTGTGCCGCCATGCCTAAGAGCCCCACCGAAGCGACGGCGATAGCTAAAAAGAGGAAGACCGTGAGCGCACGCCCCATCATCAACTCCTCGGAGTAGAGGCTGGCGGCGATCTCTTCAAGGGAATGGCACTGGATGGGGCGGTAGGGCGCGATAGCGGCCCACTTGTCGTCAATTACCTCGAGGGCTTCGTCGAGGTGCCCGGGGCGCACCCGTGCGATAATGACGCCCACCCATTCAGCGACCTGTTCTATAACGAGGGGCTCTACCTTACTTCGCGGACCGTCGAAGTGGAAGTCCTCGATCACGCCCACAACGTGCGATTCTCCTTTAGAGGCGGCGATTATCTCGCCCAGCGGCTCCTTCAACCCCAGTATCCTCGCTGCGGTCTCGTTGATGACGACCGCTTGGGCATCGGCTGGTTCGTCGGTCAGGGCGCGTCCTTGAGCCATGCGCAAGCCCATGATTGCGACGAAGTCGCCATCTACTTGATACGTTCTTATCGTTTGTCCTTCCGCTGTATTATACGCCATTTTCGTACCCTCACCTGGTACTGTCATAGAGAGGCTCACCCCAGCGATGCGGCTGTCCTGAAGCAACTCCGTCTTGAAGGACCAAGCCTGATCCACGGTCAGACCGCGGTTATTGATCACCACAACCTGTTCTGGCGCCGACCTCAAGATGGAGTCCTCGCGGAGGAGGTTCTGGATGTAATCAAGCTGATGCCATATCAGCAGCGTCATCGTCAGCAACGCCGTGGTGGCCGTCAACTGCGTCACCACCAAACCCCGACGCAGGCGCACACCGCCCACGCGGCCTCCCCGCACTACGGTCGCCGGTTGAAAGCGCGCCACGACCCACGCCGGGTACGCACCCGCGACCAGTCCGACCCCCACCGCCAGCACCGCAGCCCCGGCGTAAGTCGAAATCGTCCAGTGCAAGTAAGGCAACTCAAAATCGGACCCTGTAATGACGGGCAGAAGCAGGCTTATGACCTCTGCCATGGCAACGCCCAGCACCGTCGCCGCAGTACTCAACAGCACCGACTCACTCAGGAGTTGGCGCATGAGTTGGCCGCGATGAGCACCGAGAGCTTTGCGTACGCCGATTTCATGAATCCGTCGCCCGGCCCGCGCTGTCGCCAAGTTCACATAGTTGACGCCGGCGATCGTTAGGACCACCACCGCCAAGATGGCACACAGAGCGAGGTACATGAGGTTGCCCTTTGGGCCGATGGTGCTGGGCACCTCCGTGTCGAAGTAGATCGATTTCAGGGGTTGCAGCGCGTAGGAATCGGTCGCTTCGGGCAACTCCCTAACCTCCTTGACGATGCCGGAAATGCGTGCAGCTACCGCAGCCGCGTCGGCACCGGGCGTTAGCTGCACAAAGGTCTTGAAGGCAGAAGCGTTCCAGCCCATCATTTCCCGGTTTTCCTTGTAGTTCGTGGCAAAGGAGAGCAGCGCTGAGAACTGGAGCAATGAGTTGGCGGGCGGCTGGCCGACGATGCCGGTGACCTCGCAATCGAATTCCTCGCCGACGTGGACGACCTGTCCGATGGGATCGCTCTCGCCGAAGAGCCTGTGGGCCAACGGTTCGGTCAGTACCATGGTGTAGGGACGCGACAGGGCCGTCTTGGGGTCGCCGCGCAGCAGCGGCAAGCTAAACATGTCGAAAACGCCCGTCTCCACCCCACTAACCTTTTCATATATTCCTTCCTTGTCCCTGACCCGAAGCAGACGCGGCCAAACCGAGCTAAAGCGGATCGCCTCCTCGACTTCGGGCAATTGCTCCTCGAGGGTCGGCCCCAGCGGTCCCGGCAGTGATCCTGTGTACTGGGCCCCACCCCAGAAGTCAGGTCCCAGCACGCGGTAAACCCGGTCTTTTTTCTCGTGGAAGTCGCCCACCGCGAGCTGATAGGCGGCGAGCTGGATGACCAGTAGGCACAGGCAAAAGCCAATGGCCAAGCCGAAGATGTTGATCGCCGCGTACCCGCGCTCTCGCCACAGGAGGCGCAGCACTGTCGTCAGATAGTTGCCCAGCATGATAATTCCTTTCGCTTCGTAGGAGCGGTTCGCGAACCGCCCCTCGCTGCAACGCGGGATTCGCCGCTTACGACGCTTCCTGCTCCCGCTCGATGTTTTCGCTCACGATCCTGCCGTCGAACAGGTGGATGATCCGGTGGGCAAAGTCGGCGTAGGCCGGCGAGTGCGTCACCATCACCACGGTCGTGCCGTTGCGGTTCATCTCGGTGAGCATCTCCATGACCTCGTCGCCGTGGCGCGAGTCGAGGTTGCCGGTCGGCTCATCCGCCAGCACCAGCTTAGGTTCCGCAACCAAGGCCCGGGCCACGGCCACGCGCTGCTGCTGGCCGCCGGAAAGCTGGAGCGGAAAGTGCTTCTCGCGGTGGGTGATCTGCATGTGGTCGAGGATCGACCGCACCCGCTGCTTGCGCTCTTTGACCGGCAGGCCCATGTAGAGCAGAGGCAACTCCACGTTTTCGTGGACGGTCAACTCGTTGATTAGGTTGAACGACTGAAAGACAAAGCCGATCGTCCCCTTGCGCAGGTTCGCCCGCATGCGCTCCGAATAGGTGGCCACCTCCTCGTCGAGCAGGTAGTATTCCCCCTCGGTCGGGTTGTCGAGCAGGCCGAGCAGATTGAGCAGCGTTGACTTGCCGCAGCCCGACGGCCCCATGATGGCGGCAAATTCGCCTTCGGCGATCTCGAGATTGACGTTGTCCAAGGCGGTCGTCTCCACCTCCTCGGTCGTGTACAGCTTGCGCAGCCCGACCGTGCGGATCAGGGGCGCGTGGCCGTTTTCAGTGTGCTCAGTCATGATTTTCGCTCCTTGTTAAGCTGTCCGGTTGAATGGGCCGCGTAGGGGCAACCCTCGTGGCGGCCACGGATCTTTGCTAGCGCAACACCAACACGTCCATGTTTTCGCCAAAGGTCTCGTAGCTCGAAGTAATGACCTGCTCCCCCGGCTCAAGCCCCTCCAGCACTTCGTACACGCGGGGATTCTGGCGTCCGAGGGCGATAGAGCGGCGCGTGGCCCGGTCGCCAGCAGGGTTGAGCACATAGGCCCAGTGGCCCCCGGTCGCCTGATAGAATCCGCCCCGCGCCACTTGCACGGTTTCCTCCAGATCGCCCAATTCGAGGCGGATGTGCAAGGTTTGGCCGCGCCGGATGCCCTCGGGTGCCGCCCCCTCAAATACCAGATCCACCTCAAACCGGCCCTCCTTTACCTCGGGATAGACCTTGCCGATTACCAAGCTGTACGACTCGTCGTCGTTCTGGCCGCGCTGGCCCTGGCCCACGCGGTCGATGTAGTGCTCGTCAATGGTGGCGCGCACCTTGAAGCCGTCGATCATGTCGATCTGGCCGAGGCGTCCGCCCGCCCCCTTGCTCTCGCCGACCTCGGCTTTGAGCATGGTTAGCTGCCCGGACACCGGGGCCCGCACCGTCAGGTTGTCGAGCCGGCGGCCGACGATTTCCAAGTTGCGTTCCATGCGCTCCACAGCCGAGACGAGCTGCACCACTTTGCTCGCCGCCAGCAGCGAGTCTTGGGTCTGGGTCTCCTCGGTCAGGGCCATGCGGCGGACGCTGTACTGGTATTCGTCGCGCAGCCGCTCGTACTCCTGCCGCGACAGGATGGCCGTCAAGTCTTCCGCCGACAGGCTCTCGTAGCGCTCGAAGTTGCGCTTGTTGACGGCGAGCTGGTACTCGATCTCCATCAGTGCCTTGCGCGAGCGCAGCAGGTCCTGCTCCATGGTTAGCTGGCCATCGCGCAACGCCTCCCGGCTGCGCTCCAGTTCGGCTTCTTGTTGCAGGACGGTCAGTTCCAGATCCGGGTTGGCAAGCCGCAGCAGGGGATCGCCCGCGGCCACCGAGGCCCCCTCTTCGACAAACACCTGCTCCACTTGGCCGCTCTCCAAAGCGTCGAGGTACACCGTGTGCAGCGGCAGCACGGTGCCGCGCACCGGGATGTACTCCTGAAACGGACCGGACTCGACCGTTGAGATCGTCAGCCGGTCGCGCTCGACATTCAGCTTGCGCACCCCTAAATCCGCGAGCAGGGCGTATCCAACGAGCGCACCCAACAGCAACACAGCCGCGCCTAGCCCGATGCGCTTGGGCGTGAACCGCGGCTTTTCGATTTTGCGGTCCATGCCCGCGCCGCCGCCGGGACGGGTGCTACCGGGGTTGGATTCGGGGGGGTGGTCTTTGGAGAGCACTTGGACATTTGTGGTCATGGCTAGTTGCGTCCTTGTCTTGTTATGGCCTTATCTCCGAGATAGCAAGATGTATGCCATATTCTATATGCTATTGAAAAACAATGAGATACGTTGAATCGGCCTCTTGGCCGACTCAAGATAGGTGTCCGCTGGCGGTACAGGGGTGTCCGCTGGTGATACACTTGGGAGAGGCTTCCCATTGCTGGGGGGCATCGAATACGCGCTTACCGGGCATAATGACGGAGCACCAATAGCCGCCGAATAGGTTGCCAGAACGATTTAGGAGCAGTGTGGATCGGCTTTATTAGGCTCCGCCGGGGGTATTGGCCCTATTTGATTGGCAAACTGCGGCACCACTCGTCTAGGCCGAACTAGGCTCTCAGGACCTCGGTCTCTGTCGTCCTCGCCCATCCGTCGCCCTGTAATTCCAAACACCAATTGAACGCAGGTAAGGCCGACAGCCTCTAACCGATGCGCTAGGTGGTCGCGACTCCCCTGCATGATCGGTATTCCGCGACGCCACCTGCACAGCGAAACTAGCAGCATATCGCTTCTAGGTTTTTTTTGCTATCGTCGCCCGACATGCCAGCGAGCTCGTGCCTGTCTCTTATCAAAGGATGGAGATCAAGCATTAACGAACGCTCGATCATCTCGCCGCTCGAAATGGTCTGATGGGTTTCGTGAAACGCCATCAGGCTATGGAGACGCATCTCCTCCGGTATTAAGGGATCCGGCCATATAGAGGCGAGCCAAAATTCGATTAGACACAGTCGGGGATCCTCGTTCTTTTTTACCATGTGGGATATAGCCCTATGCCGTTTTTGCGATTCTGCAAACAGATTTTTTGGGTTAAAAAAGTCGTGGTGGTGATACAGGTGATAGCTCTGCGCCTCGGCGGCAAAGCGCATCTTATACCCATTCCGCATGAGGCGATAGGCCAAATCCCATCCTTCAGAATGGGGCATCTCTTCGTCAAATCCACCGACCTCCTCAAGGGCGACACGCGGGGCCGACGCATTGTGCGGAGAAAAACTGGTCCAACCGATCGGCGAATCGGGCACTTGGTCAAAGAGCACTTGTACTTGGTCTTGTATCAATTTTAATTCCGGGAAAGGATATCCACCTTCTTGGGCCAGTCGATCAATCGCACCAAAATCGGACTGTATCATAGCCTCGGTCACCCGAAATTCGTCTGGGTGCGTACGCATAATATGAACAACTGCTGCCGGAGCCTCCTCCCAAGGAAGGCCACTGTGCGGGTCTTGGACGTATTCCAAGCGGGGCAAGCAATACTGGAACCCGCTCGTTACGCCGTTGTAGCACTCAAATAGATGCCAATGGTGAGCTAACCAATCGGGACCCGGTAGCGCATCTCCATCCAAGAAAGCGACTACCTCTCCCCGCGCTTCCGCTATACCGATATTCCGCGCTCGACAGCGTCCTACATTGGTATGCAAGGGAATGACTTTTATGGGAATGTGCTTGTACGCACGTAGAAAATCGCCCGTTCCGTCCGTGCTACCATCGTCTACCACGATAACCTCAAACTGGCCCTCGGAGAATACTTGAACGGCCAAGCCACTTAAAACAAGCCGCAACCGATCGCGCTGGTTATGTGCGGCGATGACGACAGAAATATCCATATAGCTAGCTCCCTTATATACATTCAAAAACCAAGCGGCACTCTTCTCTCAGAGAATCTGGCCGATGAACGTGAGGAAGGCCATTATCTGTATTTAACAATATAAGGACTTGTGGCACTTCCTTGGCGACAGCATTTGAGCATACGATATGGAAGCAGTCCAAATGGCCAAAGAAAAAATCAAAATACGGCTCGCTATTATCTAAAACCTTATGGCGTAATGTCTCACTTTGCACATTAGCCGCCGTCAGTGCTGGCGTACCAATACTGATACCGTGAAATTCAATGGGAACCCATCCCAGACCCGAGATGAAGATCTCTGCCCACGTGTGCCCAAATACCACTTCGTTATACGTTCGGTTCTCGTATGTACTCGGCCCCAGCGGATTGACCGCTATGGCTCCGGCTTGCTCGCGGGCTGGTATTTTTAAGAGACGACAAAGAGCAATAAAGGCACGAGATAACGTAATACAATGTCCGCCGTCGTCCGTCAGTGTTTTTAGGGTGCTACACTGATAACATTGGCAGCTATCCTTGGTTTTCTTGAAATGCTTGTTTTTGGCCAAATAGTAGTATAACGAACGAGCTTTTTCTATGTCGCTCAACGTTCCGTCTATGCCCACATCCTCCCAACAACGGCGAACGAGCGAATGTTCTGCCAAGGATTCGTCAACGATCGTATAGAACTCGAACATTTCGGGTGTGAGCACCTCTGTTGCTCGACCCATCGCTCTCGAACAAACCGTCAATTCGCACACGTACGAAAACGTATATACCTCACCAGAGCTAAAATTACAAACGGCAGGATAGCCGTAGAAAAAACCCGCGTGTGGCAAAAGGTGTTCTTGCATTTCCACAGGATGGCAAGATAGCAGCTTTATATTCGTCTGAAAGTCGGTAGCTATTGGGTACGGCAGAAATATCCGCGCATGGTGTGTTGTATCCTCGGCCGCAGACAGAGTGAAGGTATAAGTCAGACGCAACTGCTGGCTCTCCATAGCCGAATGGAGTGCATCATTGTTTGGGCGAATGAAGAACGAACGCATCTCCTCACGCGCCACGTAATCACACTCAAAAAAGCGAGCGTCGTTGTCGTACAGCCAGTTCCACGAATCGAGGCGATCGTACCAGATACCGTCTGGTCTCACTTCATGCGGCATCTGGCACTTTCGCCCGTTCTCGAGCATCTCTTCAATTTGCTCGTCACGGAGTACCGTACTCAACGACAACTGCCGGGCAAAATCGCGGTGGCTCATCTCGTACTGCGGATCGAGCTGGTCTTCTTCAGCCCGACTCATCCAGTACCCATCGACTATATCCGCGACGCGATTCGCGTCCTGCCATTCCGGTATATCGATAGCAAAAGCACAGCACCGTCTAGCGAATATCGCATAGTGGTTTAACAGTCCCTCGATGCTTTGAACCAGAGCTGTCGGGCGAGCGAAGTCTCGGTGGCTCAACTTGACACCCAACCCCAGTGCTTGCAGGCGGTCGATGAAATACTCTTGCGTACCATTCGTGGGCAGCCCAATAACTGGTATGCTCTTAAACAGAGCTTGGTAGAAGAAATCGTGATCTCCGCCGCCGGCGAAGACGGCCGCTTGGGAGGCGGCCTGCGGCAAAAAGTTAGAATCGACGATCTCGCCGCTCTTTATTAGGTCAATACGCGCCCCAACAGGCGGAACCACCCACTGCCGAATCCCTTTCACCCCCAGCTTTTGCATGGCCCCTTGAATGGAGGACCAATCAGCCCTCAACGTTCTGAGATCCCAGTACACCCCCTCCCGCTCCACCTCACCTTGCGCCTCTGCATTGAGCCCTTCAAGTAGTGGTCCTACAAAGAAGTAGTTGGCAGGCGTCTCCGGTCCCAGTGGATGAACCGCTGGAATATCACAGAGCAGATACAGTTCCCTACAAGTCGTCCCATAAGTACATTCTCGATGTGCGGTACGCTTAATTATGCCATCCCAAGTACGCACGAACTCAGGTGAGTGAATCGGGTATGAGTATTCGGGCATCGTATAGGCCGACGTTATCCAAACCACATCAATCCCTTCCAACGCCGCCGTTAAACGCATCGTGGGACGGGAATCGACGATAGCGAGGTCGGGTTTCAAGCGGCCAACTAGCGCTCGCTCGGCTTCCACGCTCTGATGGATGGACGAGTCGCAGTCCGCCTCATTCGTACCAAAATCCAGTACTGCTCCCAAGTCTTGTATCGGCGTGTCGAGGTCGTGCAGTGGGAACTCCGCTTGCCGGACTGGGTCCGCAAACGAACCCGTGCCCGCAAATTCGACGCTGTATCCTCGGCGACGCAGCGTCGTACCCACCACCAAAGCACGGTGTGCGGAAATGCTATCAAAACCGTGAAAAAAGATCAGTATGGACACTTTGTCTCGCTTTAGACGACATGAGCGTTCCTTTTCCTCAAAGTATCTGATGACCTTGAGGAGTCCGGCTGCTGTCCGCTGCCGTATTGCGTTGAACATCGTCCCCTCCTTTACATTCGGCCACTCGTCCTCAGCAGCTCTTCTACAAACTCAACCTTGTCGTCTCGCTGGAGTTCGCGGTATAGTTCCAGTGCTTGCCGCCACTGAAGCAAGGCATCAAAAGGAGCCTGATTCGATGTATAGGCCATCCCCAAGCGAACTCTAACGTCGGCTACGGCCTCCAAGTCCGATACTTTCTCAAACAGTTGCACGGCCTGCCGATACGCCTCCTCTGCCGCATGAAAGTTTTCAACGTTCATATAGTTATCGCCCAAAAGAGCCGCTTGTACTGCCCGGCCTTTGTTGTCCCCAATCGCGTCAAACAGTTCCCTAGCCTGATGGAATAACGCCGTGGCTTCTCGCAGGTCGCCTTTCTCCCACAGCACCTGCCCAATACCATCTAGGGTACGAGCCTCAAACTGTTTATTGCCTAATTTTCGTTGGGTGGCCAGCGTCCGACGATACATTTCTTCTGCCTCATCAAATCGACCCATCTGGCTATAGACGCCTCCCAAGACGCTATAATGAGGAGCCAAGCCCTCGTCGCGCTGGAGCCGCTCCTCGATCGCAAGGCCCTTTTTGAGGATGGCTTCGGCGTCGGCTAAACGTTCCTGTCCAAGATAGACCATACCCAAGCCCTGATAGTGGCCGGAAACACCCGGTAGATCGCCGAGTTCTTGGCACACTTCTAGTCCCTGCTGGAAGTAGCCCTCGGCCTCTTCCGGTTTGTTCTGTTGGAGCACCAACCGTCCCAAGTTGCCGCATTCTTCCGCCCAATAGGCCCTATTGCCCAACGCCTCGTGAAGTTGCTGAGCGCGGATGTGCAATTCTCGTGCCTCTGCAATTTTTCCTTGGAGATGGGCGACAAAGCCTCTATTGCTATAGTTGACGGCCAGACGCTCGTCATCGCGGCGTTGGCTATTGATCGCAAAGGCTTTATTGAGATAGTCAACCGCCTCGTCCATCCGTCCCATGACTTGGTACATCAGTCCCAAGCCGCTGCACGCATCAGCTTCCATCTCCCGGTCCTGCCACTGCCGTGCCTTCGCAAGGGCTCTTTTATATAGGGCTTCGGCTCTGTCGAGTTCTCCTTGTTCCTTGTAATAGCGACCCAAAAGGAGACAAGCCTTCGCTTGGGTGCGCATATCGCGGTCTTGTGCGACCCGTGCCCGCTGGATCGCTACGTCGCGTTCAGCAATTAACGGAATGATTTCCATACCTCGCAGTGCCCTCCTCGGTTACAGCTTTTGCACGGCTTCCCATAAACCACTATTCGCTCTTGAGTGTCTGAGTCGGGTTGGTCTGCACCGCTTTGCTGGTTTGCAAAACGACGGTGATTATAACGGTCAAGGCCTGAATCAGACTCCCCAGCAAAAATGCCCACCCAGCGGAATCGATTTGATACGCAAAATGCTGTAGCCAGACTTGATTGGTCATATAAGCGACAGGCCAAGCAATCAGATTGGCGACGACCAGCCAAGCCAAAACGGGTCTCATCAGCAAGTACACCAGACCCGCTGAAGAGGCCCCCAGCACTTTGCGAATGCCGATTTCCTTCAGGCGCTGCTCAACCGAAAAAGAGGCCAGCCCCAACACACCCAAGCAAATGATCACAATAGACAGAGTGCTGAAAAAGCCGATCAGACGAGATATCCGCTCTTCTTCGTGGTAGAATTGAGCGAACACTTCGTCAAGAAAATAGTATTGAAAGGGCTCGTCGGGCACGAACTCGTGCGTCTTGGCTTTGAGAAACGCCAAGGCACCGGATATGTCGCCCGGGTCGATTCTGACCGTGAGATGTTTGATAGCAAGCACGTTCTGCATATTCCACCGCAGACCAATTACCAGCGGTTCGATAGAATGATGCAAAGACTGGTAGTGAAAATCCTTGACTACGCCGATAACCTTGCTCGAAGCAGACTGACGCTGTGACCAAGTGCGTACCAAGCGTTTACCGACCGGGTTTTTCCATCCAAAGAACTTGGCGGCCGATTCGTTGATGATGAAGGCGTCATGCTCATCCGAGGGGAAATCTGCTGAAAAATTGCGCCCGGCGATCAGCTCCAAACCCATGGTTTCCAAGTAGGTATAACCGACATCAATAGTATTTATATTTACCTCATCCTGTCCCTGCGGAGTAAATATGCCCTTCATATCCGAGACACCGGGTGATCCAAAAGTACCTGATACGTTCAAAATTCTCGGATCCTGCAAATACTCGGCAATGCTCGCTGGCTGTAAGGTCTGCGCAGGAATTACGACCACCTGTTCCCTATCAAACCCCAAGTCGTGACTTCTCATAAATGCCAATTGATTGTGCAAGGCAAGCGTGGTGATAATGAGGACGATGGAGAGCGCGAATTGGAAAATGACCAACGTTCTTCTCAGGAAACCGGCCGTGACCCCACCTTGAGTGTGCCCCCCCAAGGTGGCCGCAGGGTTGAACTTGGCCAAGAAAAAGGCGGGATACAAACCAGAAATTAGACCGATGCACACGATAGAAGCGATCAGCCAGAGACCATAGTCTATCGCAAGGCGAAAAGCATCTACCTCTACATCCGCAAGAAATCTACTTACATAAGGCCATGAGCACAGTACTAGCACTAGACTGACCAGAAATGCAAGGAACGTCAAAAGAAGCGTTTCACCCAAGAACTGCTGAACTAGTTGTGATTGCACACCGCCCAGTGCTTTCCGCAGCCCCACTTCTTTTGCCCGTTGGGTAAACCGAAAAGTTGAAACATTGACATAATTGATACACACAATAAGCAAAATGACCAGTGCAATACCCATCAAAAGGTACAGGTACCGGACATCTCGGTTGGAACTCAGTTCATCCTCGAAATGGGAATAGAGGTGGATGTCTTGTAAAGGTTGTAGAAAAAGTTGCATCCTCCGTTCTTCCAAATGGTATTTATATCGTTCCAAAAACGAAGGAAATTTGTTCTCCAAAACTTCCGGAGAGGCGTTTTCGTCCAGCCGAATGTAGGTGTAGTGCCAAGAGTCATTTATGTCCCTGCGGAGTTTGAATTCCTTTATCGACGCGACAAAATCAAATTTGAAGTGGGTGTTAGATGGGAGATCTTGGACCACGCCCGTAACTAGGTATTCATGTGTACTATTCTGACCTATTCCGATGTGCAGGGTTTTACCCATCGGACTATCGATCCCGAAGTACTTCGAGGCGGTCTGTTTCGTCAAAACAATGGAATAGGGTTCCTCTAGTACCGTTTGTGCATCACCTTCTGTCAGGGGAAAGGAGAAAAAATCAAAAAACATCGGGTCTGCAAAGTAAACCTGATCCTCCAAAAAGTGTTTGTCCTGATAGTGAACGGACATGACAGGCTCGCCGTAGTAGCCGCGACAGACGCGTACAATATCTTCGATTTCTGGAAAATCACTTTTCAATAAAGGGGCCATGGAGTGCCCAATCGAAGCACGACCATGTCGGATGCCCGTCCGTTTTTCGATTATATCCTTTCTAACTCGATACAGACGTTCCGCGTTTTCGTGGAAGGCATCGTAGCTCATCTCATGCACAATAAAGACAAACGCGATAATGAAGCAGGCAAAACCGATCGCGAGTCCCGACACACTGATCGACGAGTGCATTTTGTGTCGAAATAGGCTTCGCAGTGCCAACGTCAAGTAACTTCGCAGCATACCAACCTCACTTTCCGGAGCCAGTCTGACTCCTAAAGAAAGAGGACGCTAGGAACTCAGTCTCGATAATAATTCAAAGCAAATTTTACAATCGATGGATAAAAATTAAACATCCAAGCGGCGAGTGCCATCATAATGCCCAAGCTGACAGCCAATAAGCCCACAGCCGCTTTTGTAGAGTAATTGTGTCCCATCGCGAATCTCCTCCTCAATCTAGTTTCCGGCTCTACCCGCGCTCTTACTTCAGCTTCCTGATTGCCCGCACTAACTGCGGGCAACCCCCTTCCAATTTTTCGGATAACCGCATACGGCGCACCCAAGCCGACGATACCCAATTGTGCAGCCGATCCCCCTTGCCCCTCAACTTCGCTATTGCGCCTTGAAAATCGTCGTGTTCGTACAGCTCGCGCCGCCTGAGAAAATGCGGATCCGATTGATTCGTGTTGGTCCCCGCGACCGTGCTACAGGCCCCGGCATAACCGCACTCAACCACCACGCGCCGCACACGTGCCGTCGCCAGCCCTCGCGGGTACGCGAAATACCGCACCGCACTCCACGACAGCGGCTTTCAGATATTTGGCCGACCCGCGGATGTCCATGGACCGCTTATCGACCAGTTCGGTAGGACTCCACATCACTAATTTTTGCCAGTCCACCGCCGACATTGCAGTACAGTAGAGCGCCACCCAAGCACCAAAGCATTGGGCCACACACGAGACCTCGTCGATATCCACTTCGCTTTCCAAGAAGCGGACGCTCTTTACACAATCGCCAACCGGAGTGAATTTGTCGCCAGCTTCGCTGTTGCCCCGTCCCCCGAAATCGAACCGGAGACAGTGGAAGCCGGCACGCGCCAATTGGCGCGCCCCGTACACGTACATGCTATGGTCTCCGAACAGGAAATCCGGTTCGCCGGGGACGAAGAGCACGCCTTGCCGCAGGTCGCGCCCGGGACTGGGCCGATGCAATACGCCGAGGAGTTGGCTGTTTTCTCCTTGATAGACAACAGGTTGCTCGTTGGTCATGGGTTGCCCCTTTGTTGCGAACCTAGTTTTTGCCGAATCTTCGGTCCTCCGCTAGCCTTTCCTACTCCCTCTGCAAGCCCTTGGCGAGCGGTTCCCGCATCAAGGCGACCGTGTGCAACAACACCCCCGCCCCGGCCGTGGCCGCCGCGGCCAAACTTCCCAACCCCAAGAACACCCACACATCGTCTATCCGCTGCGAGAAATGGCTCAGCCACTCTTCGACGCCCAAATACGCCAAGGGCCCTATCAGCAAGCACCCAGCCAACACCAGCCACAGTAGCCGCCGCGCCAACAGACTGGCCACATGCCGACCCTGTGCGCCCAAGGTCCGCATGAAGGCGATATTGCGCCGCTGATGGGACACCGTGATCGCCGTCAGGCCGTAGGCTCCCAGCGCAGCGATGAGCACGGCCAAGAGGGCTGATCCGCCGACGACCCATAGCCAGATCAGGTCGTCTCGGTAGTACGCGGCCGAGTGGTCATCGAGCCACGACAGGTACAGTACTTCGTCGTCTGGGGAGACAGCTTTCCACTCGCGCTCAATGTGCTCAAGGGCCTCATTACCCGCCTTGGGGTCAAGGCGTATGAAGAGTAATTCATGATCTTTTATGTTGGAGTCGAGCAAGAGCACACCTGGTTCGACGTCGCTTTTTAACGAATAGAAGTAATAGTCGCTCAGCACACCTACGACGCGGCCCTCTCCATTGGGCATCCGGCGGCCTAGCCGTTTAGTAAACTTCACGACTTGACCGATGGGTTGGTCCCAACCGGCGCGGGCTACAAAGGTCTCATTGACCAATATGTCCGCTTGGTCCGGGCCCAAATCTGCGCCCTGCACGAGTTGGAGGCCGAGCGTCTCGACAAAACTCGAGTCCACCCTTAGACACTGCGCCTCGATAGTACGATCCTCAGCGGGCAATATCGCCTCTCGCAGCCGCGGCGTTCCCGTCTCTAGGAAATGATCCTCACTCAGAGCCACCGACTTGATTCCACTATGGGCGAGCAGCCCCTCCTTGAGTAGATGCCGGAGCCTGCTGTCGATGGCCTCCGGCAATGCATCAGTGTTGAGCATCAGCACATCATCGGCCGCAAAGCCCAGATCGAGGGCGTGCAGGTGGTGCAGTTGCCGAGCCATCACCAAGCTCGTGCCCGCCAGCCCAGCACAGGCGGCGAACTGCATCACCACCAAGGCACTGCCCAAAGCCGAATTGCGACTGAGCAAACTGGTCCCGCACAGGGCCTCACTGGGATTGGTCCGCGCAAGAATTAGACTGGGATAGGCAGCAGCCAGCAGACTGGTGAGCACCAACAGGACTAACCCGCCAACGATGAAGGGGGGGTCAAGGTAGGAGAGGCGCAGGTCTTGACCCAACATCGCGTTGAACGCCGGCAGCAGCACCTCGCCGAGAGCCAAGCTGATCACCAGCGACACGCCACACACCACCACCGTCTCCATCCAGAACTGCACAGGCAGTTGCCAACGGGTGGCTCCCAAGGCGACGCGTACACCGACTTCTAGCCCGCGAGCACTCGCCCGGGCCGTGGCGAGGTTGACGTAGTTGACTACGGCGACGGCCAGTAGGAGCACGGCGATGGCCAAGACGATATAGGTTTCCAGCGGGTCGCGTGGCGGTGCGATACCCTCGTATCCTTTACTCTGCGTCACGTCGGTGCCTATGTGCATGGCCGACAGGGGTTGCAACTCCACGCTAAATTCCACCTTGCGGGCTCTCATTCTGCCGATTGATTCGGGGGGGGTGTTTTCAAGCATCAACTGCCGCATCAACGCTTCAGCCTGCTCCCGGTCATCGCCGTTGGCGTCTTCCCGTAGCCGGACAAATAGGATGCACTTTCGGTCCCAGAAGTCATCAATCCAGCGCCACAGGATCTCCGAGTTGTGAAAGGGCAACAGGATATTCAACTGGATCGATGAGTTAGCTGGCGACGGAGCAACCACTGCTTGGATGGTGTATCCCTTGAGCTCATGTTTGGGCCACCCTACCTCAATCTGCACCACCTGCCCCACCGCTGGCTCGTCGCCGAAGTAGCGGCGAGCGAAATCGCGGCTGACGACGATGCCGTCTTTTACCCTCAAGGCTGTTCGCGGATCGCCCGCTTCAAAGGCGAAAGTGAACATCTCAAAGAAATTTTCGTCCACGAGCAAAAACGGCTCGTCGTTCCACGTATCGTCTCGTCGCACGCGGATTCGCCGAAGTTCCAAGCTTGTGCCTCGGCCGGAAACTAACCGGACTGTTTCCTCAACTTGGGGCACGGCGTTCTGGATCGCCTCGGCCATGGCGACCGGGGTGTAATCTCCCATCTTTCTACGATCCTTGCCCGGGTATTTGGAGTTGAGCACCACTCGGTACAGGTGCGCCCCGTTCTCGTGGAAGCGGTCGTAGGTCCACTCGTGCGACACCAGCGTATAGGCTAAGATGCAGAAGCCAAAGGCCAGCGACAGACTGCACACTTCAATGAAGCTCAGTAGCTTGTGCCGTCGCAGGATGCGCATGGCGATCTGTAAGTAATTGCCGATCATTCGCATGGTTTCTGCTCCTGTGTTTCGCTACACTCGCTGTGCTCACTTGACGAAAACCAGCACACCCCCGTCAGCCTCTCTCACTCGCTCCGCAAGCCTTTAGTGAGCGGTTCCCGCTGTGCAATACCGCCGCAGCCAAACTTCCCAACCCGAGCTCCTTTCCGCCCAAGTTGGATTCGACCCTTTTACCCAAAAGGAATGCAAGATGTGTGCCATATTCTATATGATATTGGAAAACAATAAGATACGTTGAATCGGCCTCTTGGCTGACCTAGGGCGAGTGTCCGCTGGTGATACAGGGGTGTCCGCTGGTGATACACCTGTTGTTCGCTAGCTTTCAGAGGATGGTTAGCGGGATCTGTTGCCTAGATATGATGTTGCTAATGGGCCGGAATCACTGTATCGTATCAACGTCGCGGGCGAGGCATCCGAATAAGGAAATTGCGGAGGCACCCTAAGTACACGACACCTCCTGTAGGTACGTTAGTACTTGATGGTAGGACGCCCTTGAATGCGAATGCGTTGATAAATTTGATAAACCATAGCCTCTGTTGGCGGGCAAGCTGCCCGCGTACCCAGCGGCAACCTTAGTGTCGTGTACTAAGGGAGGCACCAATTAATGCAGAATCGGCAGGATGGACGGTCTCCATTGCAATTCCACCAAGGCGACTGAGGAGCCCAAGTGTGGCCATTAACGAAATCACCATCAAAGGCTTCAAGAGCATCCGCTCGGTAGAAAAGCTAGCTCTTGCACCGATTAATGTTTTAATAGGTGCCAACGGTTCGGGCAAGTCCAATTTCCTCGGCATATTTTCCTTTATTCGCGCCATTCGGCTTGGCAACGAACGCCGCTACGTCGCCCGCGAGGGCGGCGCGGAACGCGTACTACATTACGGGTCTGGGCAAACTCGGCGGCTCAGCCTGCACATTCGATTTTCGGAGCCTTTTAGCTATCGAGTAGATTTGCGGCCCACCACGAGTGACAGGCTTTTTGTGGACGAGGAATGGCTGGAACTTGCACGGCGTCGAGTGCGCCTTGACACTGTTGACCTCAACGGAGACGAGGACACTGCCGCGCTGGATTGTCGCCTATCCAAGTGGCGCACCTATCAGTTCCACGACACCAGTCAACGATCGCCCATGCGAAAGACCGCGGAAATCGGCGACAATCGCCGGCTGCGCGATGACGGTGCGAACCTGCCGGCATTCCTGTACTTTCTAAAGAAAAAACACCAGCGCGAGTATCGACGTATCCGAGATATCGTCCGACTAATTGCGCCGTTCTTTCGCGACTTCGTGCTCGAGCCGGACGAGTTCAACGAAGACACCATTCGCCTTGAGTGGCAACACCGCGGCGTCGATGCGTACTTTGACAGCTCATCAATCTCCGACGGTACGTTGCGCTTCATTGCCTTGACCACATTGCTGCTCCAGCCCAAGGAGTTACGCCCTGATATCATACTGCTCGACGAGCCGGAACTCGGGTTACACCCCATGGCGATTTCGCGGCTTGCTTCCATGGTGCGGATGACGGCGGCGCACTCGCAGATTATCTTGGCGACTCAGTCGCCCATTCTCCTAGATCACTTCGACCCGGATGACGTTTTGGTTGCGGAACGTTCCATGGGCGAGACTCAGCTCACGAGGTTGGATGGCTCCGACTTGGCGGAATGGCTGGAAGACTACAGCCTAGGTCAACTTTGGGAGAAGAACGAGATTGGCGGCCGACCAATGTCGGAGAGGGCGTAAAAGGACCTACATTGGCTCGTCTTCTCGTGCATGTCGAAGGAGATGCCGAAGAACTGTTCGTCAACGAGCTCCTCGGCCCGCATCTCTACGAGCATGGCTACAGTAGCGTCGTTGCCCGAATCGTCGGAAACGCGAGACAGCGTACAAAACGCGGTGGCATTGTCTCGTGGTTAGTAGTTCGACGAGAGATCGTCAGGCAGCTAAAGAAGGATCGAGCCTGCTTGGCAACGACGATGGTTGACTACTATGGGTTGCCCCGAGCATGGCCGGGAAGGGCTGTCGCACACTGCTTGTCGGGGCTACGGAAAGTGGAGTATGTGGAACAGGCACTCCTATCAGATATGCAGGGCACCATGCCGGATGGTAGTAGGCGCTTCATCCCCTTTGTGATGCTGCATGAATTCGAGGCACTGCTTTTCAGCGACTGTGGGCGATTTGCAGAAGCAATTGACCCGGCTCTGACGCCGCGGTTTCAGGCTATCCGCGACCAATTTAGCACACCCGAGGAAATTGATGATTCGCCGCAAACAGCCCCATCAAAGCGGGTCTTGAAACTGTGTCCGGACTACGAAAAGCCCATAATGGGCGTTCTCGCCGCTTTGGAGATCGGATTGGAAACGATGCGCCGCGAATGCCCGCACTTTGCGAATTGGCTGCGGCGACTGGAAAATTCGGCAATCGTCCATTGGGCTGGTATTCCCTGACCTCTTGAAAGGAAAGAAGATGCGTCGAATCGCCTCCTTGATCGGCCCGGTACTACTACTCCATGCCTGCTGACGCCCCCCGCATCCTCGTCGTGGACGACGACCCAGACGTCCTCGTGGCCGCCCGCTTGCTCCTCAAGCAGCAGGGCTACCAAGTCCGCACCGAGACTTATCCCCAAGTCATTCCGAGGGCCCTCAAGCAGGAGTCGCCGGCCGTCGTCCTCCTCGACATGAACTTCACGCAGGAAGCGACCAGCGGTAGAGAGGGCTTCTACTGGCTCCAGCAAATCGGCGAGCTAGACCCGACCGTCGTGGTCCTGCTGATCACCGCGTACGGCGATGTGGAGATGGCCGTGCGCGCCATCAAGGCGGGGGCCGTCGATTTTGTGCTCAAACCTTGGCAGAACGAAAAGTTGCTCGCCACTGTGTCCGCGGCCGTGGAATTGCACCGTGCGCGCCGGGAAGCCCACAACCTGCGCTCCCGCCAGCAACGGCTGTCCGAAGACCTCGACCAGCCCTTTGGCGACCTCATCGGGGAGGCCGCGGTCCTACAGAAGGTTTTCCAAGCGATGGCCAAGGTGGCCGCCACCGACGCCAGCGTCCTCATCCTCGGCGAGAACGGCACGGGCAAGGAGCTGGTGGCGCGCGAGATTCACCGCCGCTCGGCGCGCGCCGACGAAGTCTTCATGGCCGTGGATATGGGTTCCCTCAGCGAAACCCTGTTTGAGAGCGAACTCTTCGGCCACGTCAAGGGGGCTTTCACCGACGCCCGCAGTGACCGCGCCGGCCGCTTTGAAATCGCCTCCGGGGGCACCCTGTTCCTCGACGAGATCGGCAACCTGCCCCTGTCCTTGCAGGTCAAGCTGCTCGCGGCCCTGCAAAACCAGCAGGTCGTCCGCGTCGGCGCCAACAAGCCCGTGCAAGTAGATGTGCGCCTTATATGCGCCACCAACCAACCCATCCACGAAATGGCCACGGCCGGCACCTTCCGCCAAGACCTCCTCTACCGCATCAACACCGTGGAAATCCTCCTGCCCCCCCTGCGCGACCGCCCGGAGGACATCGCGCTGTTGGCCCGCCACTTCCTCGAGCTGTACCGGAAAAAGTACCGCAAGGCCCTGACCGGCCTGACCGCCGAGGCACTCGCCCACTTGCATGCGTACGCTTGGCCGGGCAATGTGCGGGAATTGCAGCACGCAGTGGAGCGCGCCGTCATTATGAGCGAAGGGAAGCGCTTGGCCGCGGCCGATTTCCCCCTGACCGCGACTCCGTCGCCCGAGGAGACCATCGCCTTTGACAGCTACAATCTCGAAGACGTCGAGCACGAGGTCATTGCCCGGGTGCTGCGCAAAAACCAAGGCAACGTCAGCCAAACCGCACGGGAACTCGGGCTCACCCGCACGGCCCTCTATCGCCGCATGGAGAAGTATGGCCTTTAGACGCAGTACCCTCAGGCCTGCTCGTGGGCTTTTTTATACGCTTTCAGAAGCGCATTGACCCGCGTCTGGTAGCCTTCGCCTTGGTTGCGGAACCATTCCAGTTGAAGCATTGCAGAGTACGTTCAATTGTGGCGAGTGGGAAGAGCTCAGGAGGAATTATGACCGATCTACAGACTGAACCCGTAGCAAGACTGGCAGTACGCACAAACGACAAGACTCAGCATCAGGGCAATACTAAGGCACAACAGCTATTGGCTGCTTGGTTGGCCGACGAATCCGGCTATGACGAGGCAACGTGGCCCAACCTCAAGCAAAATTTGGAGGCCAACCGCTCTGGTCATAGAAAGCTATTTAGTGCCTGACGTATTCTTGTTCGATACCGGCGTCCTAGGACAGGTGTCCCATCCACGGCGGAATCCCGCGTTCGCTCAGTGGTTTGACCAACTGTTGACAACTGAGACAACGATTATGATTCCCGAAATTTCTGACTATGAAGTGCGTCGTGAGTTAATCCGCGCCCAACGCACGGAGGGCATTCGTCGCCTCGACCAGCTCGTACTTGCCTATTACCACCGCCGTTATGCTGCGCGCCGCCCAGCTATGGGCTACGCGGTCGCCCAACTGCCGATCCCAAAGAACGGGACTGCGATGTGATTCTTGCAGCTCAGGCTCGGGAAGTCGGAGCCACTGTCGTCACAGACAATATCGGACATCTTTCGCTGTTTGTGGAGGCTAAGAGTTGGCGCGATATCCGGGTAGCAGAGTGAAATAGGAAGACCCACTCTCGAAAATCCCGCGTGATCCCTACCGCCGCCTCGCTCAATTATGACCTTTAAGAACGTCCTACATCGCCTAAGGCGAGGAGCCCGCGCCTTCCGCACGCGGGTCGTGCTGCGCGTCGCCTTCCTCGGTGCCACCTTGTGGCTGCTGTTCTATACAATAGTGGAAGGCTGGAACCATTTAGCCGTCCTCGTCGTCCTCGTCCTCGCCCTGCTCTACCAGCTCTACGCCCTCGTCCACTACGTCGAGCGCACCAATCGCGACCTAGCGCGCTTTTTGAACGCCATCCGCTACTCCGACTTCTCGCAGACGTTTGTCACCGGCGGGCTCGGCTCCTCTTTCGACGAACTCAAGGCCGCGTTCAACGAGGTCCTCGACGCGTTTCGCCGAGCGCGGGCCGAAAAAGAGGAACAAGCGCGCTACCTGCAAACGGTCGTGCAGCACATTGGCGTCGGCTTGATCGCGTTCGACAACGCTGGCGAGGTGTCCCTGATCAACAACGCGGCCAAGCGCCTTTTGGGAGTGCCCCGCTTGGGCCACATCGCCGACCTCAGCCGCGTCAATCCCATCCTAACCACCACCCTGCAAAGCCTCGGTCCTCGGGGCCGCGACTTGGTGCGCTTTGACGAGATTCAGCTCGCCCTATACGCCTCGGTGTTCCGCCTGAGCCACCGCGAGCACACCCTAGTGGCCCTCCACGACATTGGCCCGGATCTCGACGAAAAGGAAATGGAGGCCTGGCAAAACCTGATCCGCGTACTGACCCACGAAATCATGAATTCCATCACCCCGATCGCTTCGCTGGCCGCGACCGCGGACGGAATGCTAAAAGACGACGGGCTCGATGCCGAAACTACCGCAGACATCCGCATCGCCGTGAGCACCATCCAGCGCCGCAGCGAGGGCCTGCTGCACTTTGTCGAAGCCTACCGCAACCTCACCCGCGTACCAGCGCCCTCCTTTGAGATCGTCTCGGTGGCCGGCCTGTTCGCCCGCGTGGAGCAGCTAATGCGGCCGCAGTTCGCCGAGTCCGCGGTTGAGTTGCACATCCGCGTTGATCCGCCCAGCCTCGAATTGACCGCGGACCCGGAGCAAGTTGAGCAGGTCCTCATCAACCTGCTGAGGAATGCCCGCGAAGCCACGGCCAACCGCGCCGGGGCCCGCGTTGATTTGACCGCTCGTCTGGCGCACGACAAGGTCGTCGTCGAGGTTGCGGACAATGGGCCGGGGATCGTGGAAGAAGCGCTCGGCAAGGTTTTCATTCCCTTTTTTACGACCAAGCGAGACGGCTCCGGCATTGGGCTGAGCCTGTGCCGCCAGATCATGCGGCTCCACCGAGGCGCCATCTCCGCCCGCTCGGAACCGGGGGTGCGGACGGTGTTTGCGTTGCGGTTTTGAGGGGATTGGCATTCCTCAATACTGGCGGTAGATTTGGCCGCCCTTGACCACAATCAGCGGTTCCAATTGCCGTCGGCCAGTGCGCCTTTCCCCGCTTGAATCGGCCAACTCGAACTGACCCTCGCGCACGTCGAGCACTACGGCGTCGCCCCAAGCACCTACTGCTAGGGTGCCGATCTCGTCCGGCATCCCAATGACTTGGGCTGGCACTGCGGTGACTTTGGCCAAGGCCGCGTCGAGATCCATGCCCAAGTGGAGGAATTTGGATGCGACGTTGACCAAGTCATATACAGGCCCATTGAGGTTGTACACGTGCAGGTCTGAAGAAATGGTATGCGGCGCAAGGCCAGCGCTCAGGGCGGTCTCGGCTACCGCCCAGGAAAAGGAGCCCGCGCCGTGCCCCACATCAAAGAGCACGCCCCGCGCCACGGCCTCGCGCACCGCAGGGCGCACTTGGCCCGCTTCGTCGAGGATGCCGCACTTCATGCCGTGGAAGCAGTGGGTGAGGATGTCGCCCTGTTTCATAACGGCCAGCACATCATCGAGGCTGTCGCACCAAGCGTCTTGGGGATGGACCATAATGGGTAGGCCGGCTGCATCCGCGGCCTCGCGGGCCCGGTGCAGGGGCAGCATCCCGGCGCGCTGGCTGACGATGCTGTTGCGGGTGAGCCGCACCTTGACCCCCAAGATGAGGTCGCGGTGTTGTTCGATCATGCGGCAGGCTTTGCCCACGTCTGCGTATTCCGGGATCTCGAACTCGCCGATTTCGCGCGTCAACATGCCCTGCGAGGAGATATTGAGCTGAGCCAAGATGCGGGTGGCGCTGACGTCGATGATGAACTTGCGAAAGCCGGGGAAGGTATCGGCCCCGGCCGAGCCAGCATCGACCGCGGTGGTGACGCCTCGGGCCAAGCAGGTGGGGTCCGGCTCAATGCCGAAGTGGCTGACCCCCCAGAACACGTGGACATGCAGGTCGATGAGGCCGGGACCTACCACATAGCCTGTGACATCGAGCGTTTGGCGCGCCTCGTTTGCCGGCAGGTCGGCCCCGAGTGCAGCGACTTTGCCGTCGGCGAAAGCCACGTCCAGCACTGTGTGCAGTTTTTGGGCTGGATCGACTAGGGTGCCGCCTTTGAGGAGCAGGTCGTAGAGCATGGGATCCTCCGAAAAGGTGTTGGGGCGCGGTTCGCCGAGGGTTTGCAGACCGCTTCTTAGGAAGCCTGACCGCTTGGCGTTTTTCAGCTATGGAGCAGCGGTCTCAAACAAAGCCAACCAGTCGTCCACGCTTTGCGCCACCGATTCGGGGTGAGCTTGGCTGCGGGCGACAAAGCCGGGGACGCCGTCGCGGCCGCTGGGCTGCGTCGGGTCGCTGTAGCGCAGGTCGAGGCTCCAGCGGATGTGGTCGGAGTGGTTGGGGATGGAGCGGTGGATGGTCTTGTGCTGGATGAGCAACGCGCTGCCGACTTTGACTGGGCAGCTAACTTGCTCGCCGGGGGGCAGGTACTGATCGGTGATGCCTTTGAAGTTGGCCCCGGGGCCCAAGCCGTGCTCGTGGCCGATGAGCGGAGCGCGGTGGCTGCCGGCAATGACCTCCATGCAGCCGTTTTCAGGCGTGGCATCGACCAAGGGGAGCCAAAAATTGACCATGAAGGTCTCTTCGGCGTCGGGCTGCAAATAGCCCAAGTCTTGATGCCAAGGCACCACGGTGGCGTTTTGGTTGGGCAATTTGGCGCGCAGGTTGAATTGCGGATGAGCCAGTATTTCGGGGCCGATTGCGGATTCGACAATGTCGAGCAGGGCCGGTTGGGTCAAAACGGCGAACATGCCCTCGGTTTTGAGCTTGCCGTTGACTTGGCGCAACAGCGGGGCCGGGTCGGCCAACTGGGCGTGGATGTGGATCAGGCGCTGGGCAAAGGGTAAATCTGCGTACAGGTCGGACAGTTCGCCGGCCGCGTGGGCCTGCTGGGCGGCCGCATCGACAATCGCGTCGATTTCGGCGATGAGGAGGTCAAAGACCGAGGGGCTGAGGACGTCCTCGACGAGGAGGTAGCCTTCGCTGCGGTAGAAGTCGAGTTGGTCGGAGGTGAGGCCGCTCATGGGAATCGTCCTTTTGTTGGGGGGCTGACTGAGATTTGGCTATCAACGGGTGCGGTGAGCATGCCAAGCTGGGCGGCCGCATCGACTTGTCGCCGGTCGAAGGACCCGAAGGTTATCGGCACTCCGAGCGAGGCTTGCAAATACTCAGCTCCCGCAAGGTGAACGCTGTCGTAGGCACGGACGCCGAGTTGTTCGCTCAGCGCACCGGCTCGTCGCAGAAGGGTCTGGGTGACCGCGACGCGGTGGTATCTCTCCCAATCCTGCTCTAGCGCCTTCTTGCATGTCGCCAGCTCTGCATCGGACAGGTCGCCCAAGCGCCGTTTAGCAGCCAAAGCGGATCGCGCCTCCACGTATGCGAGCCACTGGCAGGCGATTTCCTCGGCCACGTCCACCCAGCCACGCACCACATCGGAGTCGGCCTCCTCGACGTACAGCTTGACGAGAGCCGATGTGTCGAGAAAGAGGATCACCGCCGCTCTTCCACCACGATGTCCGCAACGCTTTTCTGTCCGGGTTTGACGCGCACCGGGCGCGTGGCACCTTGCGGTTTTCCCCCGGTCCCAGCATTGATCCCCGGCAAAATTGCCAGCCGCTGTTCCAACGGAAGGGATGGCAGCGGCACGAGGCGAGCGATGGGCTTGCCCCTAGAAGTTACGACGACCGTCTCTCCCCGCTGGACTTGCCGAAGATAGCGCGACAACCTGCTCTTCAGGTCGCGTACGGATGCGTTCATTGCGTTCTCCTTGTAACTACTATTGAGACAACTGTAGTCACAGTAGAGTATCGAGGCAAGCGCACCGGGCCCTAGAAGCCTCCTCGCGATCGCGTCCCACTCGGTCATCAGAGCCGACCCGCAATACGCCCACACTACACCCCAAGCCCATCCTTGACATTGTTCAAGGCGACGGGGAACCTTGAAGTCTAAGTTAATCCCACCCTTGACTAGGAAGGACGATGCACAGATTTGCTGCCATGCTGGCTGCTTTCCTCATCGCCGGCGCAGACGACGCTGGAGGCGATGAGCAACCCTCCCGTATCGACACTAGCGATGCCCAGATGCAGTTTTGGATGACGCACCCCCAGCGCACCGCCCACGCCGTGCGGGCTGAGGTGCCGCCGCGACTCGACGGCGTCATCGACGACGCAATCTGGCTGCGCGCACCCGTACACGAGGGGTTCACGCAGAACGACCCGGACAACGGCGAGCCTTCGACGCAACGCACCACCTTTCAGGTGGCCTACGACGACGCGGCACTCTACATCGCCGGCATCTGCTACGACACCCGTCCCGACAGCATCACCGCACGCCTATCGCGGCGCGACGAATGGCGCGAGCGCGACCTGTTCGAGATCAACCTCGACCCCCACCACGACCACCAGACGGGCGTTTACTTTACCGTGGGGCCCTCCGGCTGGATCGAGGACGGGATCATCTACAACGACGACGACTTCGACGATAGCTGGGACAGCGTGGCCGAGGTGGAGACAGCGCGGCGCGCCGACGGCTGGAGCTTGGAGCTGAAGATCCCGTACCACGTCTTGCGCTTCGGCGAGAAGGAGAGCTACACCTGGGGGATCAACGTCTTCCGCAAAATCTCCCGCCGCGCCGAGTGGTCCCAGTGGAGCTTCAGACCTCGGGGCGTCAGCGGCTACGCCTCGCGCTTCGGCCATCTCGAAGGCATCGAAGGCATCCGGCCGCAGCGCAGCCTCGAGATATTCCCCTTCGCGCTAGGCCGCAGCACCCTGTCGCCGGGAGACAGCGGCAGCGAGCACGACCTATTCTCCTCGGCCGGCCTCGACCTGCGCTACGGCCTGTCGTCGAATATCTCCCTCAACGCCACCATCAACCCGGACTTCGGCCAAGTCGAAGCCGATCCGGCCGTGCTCAACTTGGGCGTCTTTGAGACCTTCTTCCGCGAGCGCCGGCCCTTCTTTTTGGAGGGCATCCAGATCTTCGAATCGCCCCGACCGTGGATCGTCGGCATCCGCCGGCCCTCGCGCCTGTTCCACTCGCGGCGCATCGGCCGCCCGCCCTCGCGCTTTGACCTGCCCGAGGACAGCGACGAGGTGAACCGTCCCGACAACACCACGATCCTCGGGGCCGTCAAGGTTTCGGGAAAGACCGCCGGCCGCACGGCCTTCGGCCTGCTCAACGCCGTCACTGGCCGGGAGGAGGCGCGCATTGACCAGCGCATCACCAGCACCGAGACGGGCTTGGCCGACACGCTGCGCCGCGACTTCGAGGTTGAGCCGCTCACCAACTACTTCATCGGCCGCGTGCAACAGGACCTGCTCGCCAACTCCACGGCCGGGGCCCAGCTCACCGCGGTCAACGGCCGCGGCTTTGACCCGGCCTACGTCGGTGCCGGCGACCTGCACGTGAAGTGGTGGGAAAACGCCTACCGCCTCTACAGCCGGCTGGCCGTCAGTCGCGCTGGGCAGGCCGAGGAGCGCGACAGCGGTTGGGAGGGCGTACTCTATTTTCAAAAGTCGGGCGGTGCCTTCGGCGGCCAAGCCTATGTGGACGCGCAATCACCCGACTTCGAGACCAACGACCTCGGCTTCATGCGGCGCAACGACCGCATTCAGACTGGGATCCACATCCGTTACGAGAAGCTCGACCCCTACTGGTTTGCCCGCCACTCCGGGTTCAACTTCAACGCGTGGAACCACTGGAACTTCGCCGGCGAGCGGCTGGCCCGCGGCCTCAACTTCAACACCTGGCACGAGCTGCACAACTACTGGGGATTCTGGATGGGCCTCAGCCGCAGCCTCGCCGCCTTCGACGACGTGGTCACCCGCGGCGGACCGCTCATGGCCTCACCGGCCAGCACTTGGATCGGCATGGACCTGTGGAGCGATGGCCGCAAACCCATCAGTAGCTGGCTCGGCTGGAACGTCCACTGGAGCCAAGGAGGCGACAACTTGGGATCGTGGGTCGGCTTTGAGCTCGAGCTGCGCCCCATATCCCAGTTCGAGCTGGAAATTGAGCCGGGCTACAGCTTCAACCGCAACTTTACCCAGTGGGTAGAGAACGAAGACGAGGACGGCGACGGCGAGGATGACCGCTTCATCTTCGGCGAGCTCGAGAGCCGCGTCTTCGAGATCGGCGTACGCGGCGCTTGGGCCTTCACCCCGAGCCTGAGTCTGCAACTGTTTGTGCAACCCTTTGTGACAACTGGCGACTACGGTGCCATCAAGGAGCTGGCACGTCCGCGGTCCTACGAGTTCTCGCCCTACGCTGGTCTCGAGGAAAACCCGGACTTCCACCGCCGCGCCCTGCGCTCCAACGTAGTGCTGCGCTGGGAGTACCGGCCCGGCAGTACGCTCTTCGCGGTCTGGCAGCAGAGTCGGGACCGCGACTTCGACGACGCCCGCGACCCCAAGTTCCGCCCCGCAGACGACTTGAGCCGCGCCTTCGCCGATGACGGCGACAGCATCTTCCTGATCAAGCTCAACCGCTGGTTCAGGCTGTAGGGGCCAGCAAGCGCGGCCTAGCCCAATTCATGATGACTCGTCACAACGACCGCACGCACAATAATCCGCTGGTCCCATTGCGCGCGTTCTGACGACTGATTCCAACCCAATCCAAGCATTCAAAACCCGTCGCGAACGCACATCGCGGCGGGTTTTTCATTTTCATCTGCAACTGGAGGCTATCATGCACCTTTATCGCACCCACACCTGTGGCGAGCTCCGCAAGCGCCACGCCGGCCAAACCATTCGCCTGAGCGGCTGGATACACCGCAAAAGAGACCACGGGGGCGTCCTGTTCCTCGATCTGCGCGACCACTACGGCATTACCCAACTCGTGATCTGGCCGGAAAACGACGCTGCGACAGCCGCGGCAAAAGTCCCCCGCGAATCCGTGATCCGCGTCGTAGGCGACGTGCGCAAGCGGTCGCCTGCGACCATCAACAGCGCCATGAAAACCGGGGAGGTGGAAATCGCCGTCGGCGAGTTAGAAGTGCTCTCGCCGGCCGAGTCGCTCCCCTTTTCCGTAGCCGATGAACCCGAAGCAGGAGAGAGCACCCGGTTGTCCTATCGCTTCCTCGACTTGCGCCGGGCCGGGCTACATGGCCGCATTCAGCTCCGCTCGGAGGTGATCGCCAGCATCAGACAGCGCATGACCCACATGGGCTTTGCCGAGTTCCAGACGCCCATTCTCACCAGCAGCTCGCCCGAGGGTGCGCGCGATTACCTCGTGCCGAGCCGGCTCTATCCCGGCCACTTCTACGCACTGCCGCAAGCGCCGCAGCAGTTCAAGCAGTTGCTGATGGTGGCTGGCTTTGATCGCTACTTTCAGATCGCACCCTGCTTCCGCGACGAAGATGCCCGCGCCGACCGCTCCCCCGGCGAATTCTATCAGCTCGACCTCGAGATGGCCTTTGTCGAGCAGGAGGACGTCTTCGCCGTGGTCGAGGAGCTCTTTTGCGGTCTCTTTCGCAAGTTCACCGCTTGGGAAGTGACCGCGCCGCCGTTCCCGCGTCTTTCCCACGCCGACGCCATGCTGCGGTTCGGTACGGACAAACCAGATCTGCGCTTCGGACTCGAAATTCAAGACCTCTCCGCGATCTTCGCCGGCTCCTCGTTCAGGCTGTTCAGGGCCATCGTCGCCGCAGGCGGGGTCGTCCGCGCTCTGTGCGTTCCCGAGCTGGAGGCGCAGCCGCGCTCGTTCTTCGACAGCCTCGAAGTATTTGTCAAAGAAGCGGGCGGCAAGGGGCTGGCGTACCTCATCAACGGAGCGCAGGCCACAGGCTCTATCGCCGCGGCCTTAGAACAGAGCGTACGCAGTCGCATTATCGAGGCGTGTGCAGCCGCCCCGGGGTCCGCCATTTTCTTTATCGCCGGACCGCCAGCCGAGGCAGCGGCCCTAGCCGGACGATTGCGCCTGCACTTGGCGGACCGGCTCAATTTGCGCCGGGAGGGGTGCTATGAATTCTGCTGGATCGTCGATTTTCCCATGTACGAATGGGACGCGGAACGCGCTTGTGTGGCCTTTTCGCACAACCCGTTCTCCATGCCGCAGGGCGGTATGGCTGCGCTGGAGACGCAACCGCCGCTGGAGATCAAGGCGCATCAGTACGACATCGTCTGCAACGGCCTCGAACTGTCGAGCGGTGCCATCCGCAATCACAGACCAGACATCATGTACAAGGCATTTGAGATTGCCGGGCACTCGCGCCGGGAAGTGGATCGCAGGTTCGGAGGCCTGATCCGCGCCTTTGGCTACGGCGCTCCGCCCCACGGCGGCATTGCGCCCGGCATCGACCGCATCGTCATGCTGCTGGCGGACGAACCGAACATCCGGGAGGTCATCGCCTTCCCCATGAACCAGAATGCGCAGGATCCGCTCATGGGCGCGCCAAGCGAGGTGTCGCCGGAGCAATTGCGGGAGCTGCACATAGCGGTTCGGGGGTGATACAAACAGCGCTGTCGTTGTTGGGCATCATCTCCGCTCCCCAGACCCAAACCCTCACTTGCTGGCCGATTCCGGTTGGGCGTTATTGGAGGAGTATAGCTCATCGCCTTGGCCGAAAATCTGGCATACTGTGTCGGAGGAAACGACCCGACCATGCCCATAATGTGCGCCATCCATCGCTCAGTAACCCAAGAAAGTGAGCCCTGCCATGAAAACACAACGCTACCAACTCCGCATCAGCGGTCTGAGAGAAGACGAAGGTCAAATCAAGATGGCGACTCTCCGGCGTGTTATGGACGCCCTTCTCACGACAGCAGAGCGGACCACCCGCTTGCTCGCCACGGGTGCAGGCAGTGGGAGGGGGGCGAGGCCTCAGTGGCTGGACGCCACCATTGACTTCACGATAACTGGATTGAAATCCGGGTCTACGATTTTTGACATAGAGGCTCCCCAGCTCGGTGAGACTGCCTGCGAGCAATTTGCCCGAGCGGACTTATGGAGCAAGCAGCCTAGCCTAGACGAAACGGCGCTCGATCTGGTCGCTCAAGCGATCAACGAGACCCAGATGGACAACCCTGTGGGAGACTATTTCGATAGTTCGGTTCTCGAGGCGATTCTCAAGTTCAGGCAAGCGGCCGGAGTTGCCGGTGTACGCTATGAAATGATCCCTCATGGCACGGCGCATGGACAATTCGCACTGGACGACAGTACTTGCACATACGTCAAAGAGCGGTTGAATGACATCCCGGCTCCAAGATCCTTCATCGTAAGTGGCAGGCTTGACGAGATCAAACATGGCAACGGCCGCTTTCGCCTTTTGGTGAGCCAGAAGTCAGCACTCTTTGGACAGCTGGACGCTGCGTCATTGAGCGTAGAGGCTTTGCGTCCCCTATGGGGCAAGCAGACCACTGTTGAGGGGATGGTACATTTCAAGGCCAACGGCCAGCCGCGCTTGATCGAGGCTCGCCGGATTGGCGGTCGGCTGGAAGGGGATAGCGTTTTCGAAGAAATGCCATCAGTAGAGGGCCAGAAATCGCATGATCGGTTTCCGGCACAACGCAAGCAAGTCGGGGCCTTTGACCCTATTGGTCTTGCGGGCGCGTGGCCTGGCGATGAACCCATTGAGGATCTCCTAGCCCAACTCGATTGAGCGATATTTTTGTGACACGCTTCCTCCTAGACACGAGTCTGTTGCTCGGTTTCGCCCGGAAAGCACCGTGGGCTATCCGGGCTCGCGCAGAATTCAATCTCGGAGATCCAGAAACAATGGTCTTTACTTGCGTTATCTGCCAAGGAGAGATTCTCGCGCTTGCGGAGAAGAATGGTTGGGGCAGCAACAGACGAACTCACCTTGAGCAACTTCTTAACGAAGTGCCGACGCTTGACATCAGCAGACGAACGATTTTGGGCGCGTACGCTCGGATCGATGCTTGGACCCACGGTAAGCCTGTGACTTCTCCTCAAAATGCGCCGCCGCCAAAGCCGGCTGTGCCGATGAAACAAAATGATCTCTGGATCGCCGCGACAGCTCACGTAAGCGGAGCTGCACTCCTGTCAACAGATACAGACTTCAGACACTTGGACAATATATGGTTCAAATTCGTCCATGTAAGCCAGAAAGACCATCTTCCCGAGCACCCAACGCGAGTTGAACCATGATTAAGAACAAGAACTGCCAGACTTGACCCTTAAACAGGCCATGAAGATGGAGGACATTCTGATTGCAGCGGCGACAGGTGCTCCTTATGACGAGATCGCTATCAATCCGGAGATGGGAAGCATATCTCCTTCACCCGGTCTTGGGATAGCGAAGAAGAGAGAACGCTATGGAAGACATACTCGCTAAAGAAAAAGCCTATCTCGCCGCCGATTTTACTCATGCTTTCCTCCATCGAATGCTTTCAATCTGACTTCTCGCGGCGGTTAGTTCGCGCCACCCGTCCAACCTATCAACGCGCATACCCGTCGGGGTTGTCCCGGCGCCAATTGGGCTGGTAGCCTGCCGCGGCGTCAAAGCCATGCGATGGCCCGATCTGGTTTTCGGTCTGCCAAGGCCAAGCCTGGCCGCCGATGATGCGGAACTGGTCCCCTTTGCCGCAGAGCCAATAGAACATGTGGGCGTAGTAGCGCGCCGTGCCGTGCCCGCCGTAATACGCTCGCTGGAAATCGAAGTCCTCCTCCACGACCCAGTTGCGCGCCGGCGGCGTGGTGCGCCAGTAATTGTACTTGAGCATCCGGCGGAGGCCCTTGGCAGTGGACTTGCCGCGGCGGTGGAGGATGCTCTGATGGTGGATCCCGATGGTGCCGGCCGGGCCATCGCAAAACACGCCTCCTTCTTCGCTGTCGCGGGATGCCGGTTGGATGTGCGAGCCAGGCACCAGCTCGGTCGGCCCCAGCTCCACGGGCGTGTCTTGGGGAAAGTAGAAGACCTCCAAAAAGCGGAGCTCCGGGCCGAAGATGTGGTCGGCGTCTTGGTGCCAGCCTTGGGATTCCATTGGGCATTCGGCTCGGTGGTGGCTGGCTAGGACCGGCAGGCCAACGTTGGGGCCTAAAAGCGAGCGCATGGCACCGGCTAACTGGGGATTGAGCAGGACGTACTCGACGAACCAGGCCTCCAAGAAGATGGAACTCGGCTCGTGGGTAGAGCGGATGCGGTCGAGGTCGGCCTTGGTCAGGCCATCGGGGATGTAGCTTGGATTGGCCGGAATATCGCCATCAAGCCAAGCGCAGGTGCGCTGGTTGATCTCGTCGGGCACGACGCCTTTGAGCAAAAGATGGCCCTCGCGGCAGAATTCGAGGACCTGGGAATCGGTGAGCGTTGGCTCGCAGTCAAAGGTGCGTTGGCATGTGTCGTAGTGCATGGTTTCCTCCTGCAAGGGCGTTGTCTTTTGTTGGCACTTGGGGACCAATCTAACCAAACGGCGCGGCAGCGGCAGGGCGCGCTTTGCTCGCCGCCTGCCGTTTGGTATGTTAAGCCGGTCCCCGCGCCTAGGCGGGGAGCGACGAATTTCACTGGCGCGATTAAACGCGAGGAGGGCATTTTGGTCATTCGCAATTGGCGCAACGCAACGCCCGTCGTCGGGCATCAATCCAAGCTGATCTGGTCGATCTTCCGCGCCCAAAGCGCCGAGGGTCTAAGCGCGGACGAGGCAGTACTCGAAGGGTTTTCTGGCCTGACGCTGCATCGCCTGCAAGGGGGGCTGGAAGGCGATTACCACGAACACGAGGCCACCGAGCAGGTGTACTACTTCCTCAGCGGCGAGGGGCGGATGAAGATCGACGGGGCGCTGTACGAGGTGCGCGCGGGGGATGCAGTACACATTCCGCCGCAGGTCAAGCACCAGCTTTGCAACCCTACGGACGATTGGGTCGAGCACTTGATCATCAGCGCCCAAGTCGCAAGATAGGACGCGCAGTGACAGACCGAGAGAAAAAAGTCGCCAAGGGCGGCTTGCACATCGACGAGCGCATATACGCACTCGTTGCCGAGCAGATCGCGCCGGGAACGGGCGTGTCCGTCGAGCACTTTTGGGCCTCGCTGGGCCGCATCGTGGAGGACTTGGCCGCGAAAAACCGCACGCTGTTACAGCGGCGAGACGCCTTGCAAGCGCAGATTGACGACTGGCATCGGGCGCGGCGTGGCGAGCCGTTGGACGCGGCGGCCTATCGCGCCTTTCTCGCGGAGATCGGGTATTTGCTGCCGCAAGGGGCACCGTGCCAAGTCCGCCCGGAAAACGTCGATCCAGAAATTGCCACCATCGCCGGGCCGCAATTGGTGGTCCCCGTGGACAACGCGCGCTATGCGCTCAACGCGGCCAATGCGCGCTGGGGGAGTTTGTTCGACGCGCTCTACGGCACGGATGCAATTCCCGGCGCGGCCAGCGCCGAGTACGACGCTGCGCGCGGTGCCCAAGTCATCGCCCGCAGCGAGGCGTTTCTCGACCAAGCGGTCGGCCTAAAGCGAGCCACCTACGCCGAGGTGGTGGAGTTTTGCCTGCGCGAGACGGCCGGCCGCCGGGCCCTGTGCGCTCGCCTCGCCCGCGGCGACGAGGTGGGCTTGGCCCACGAGAAGCAGTTCGTCGGCTATAGACGCGAGGGCGGGCGGCTGAGCAGCGTCTTGCTGCGGCACAACGGGTTGCACATCGAGCTCCAGATCGACCGCGCCCACCCCATCGGCCAAGCCCACCCGGCTGGAGTCAAAGACGTGCTCTTAGAAGCGGCGATCACCACCATCCAAGACTGCGAGGACTCGGTGGCGGCAGTAGATGCCGAGGACAAGGCGCTGGTGTACGGCAACTGGAACGGCCTGATGCGAGGGACCCTAAAGGCGACCTTTGCCAAAGGCGGCCAAACCCAGACGCGCCGGCTCAACGCGGACCGCGCATTTACGGCCCCAGACGGCAGCGACCTTGTGCTGCCGGGGCGCAGCTTGTTGCTGGTGCGCCACGTGGGTCTCCACATGTACACGGACGCGGTGACCACGGCGGCGGGCGCGGAAATCCCCGAGGGCTTTCTCGACGCCATGGTCCTCAGCCTAGCGGCAATCCACGACCTCAAGGGCCGCGGCCGCTACCGCAACAGCAGGGCCGGCAGCGTCTATGTGGTAAAGCCCAAGCTGCACGGGCCGGACGAAGTGGCAGCGACCGTTGAGCTATTTGGGCGGGTGGAGGAGGCGCTGGGGCTGAGTAAAAACACCCTGAAGATCGGCATTATGGACGAGGAGCGCCGCACCACCGTCAATCTCAGCGAGTGCATCCGCTGCGCTGCCGAGCGGCTGGTCTTCATCAACACGGGCTTTCTCGACCGCACCGGGGACGAGCTGCACACCAGCATGGAGTTGGGGCCCATGTTGCCCAAGATGGAAATCAAAGACCAGCGCTGGCTCCGCGCGTATGAGGACTGGAACGTGGACGTCGGGATCGCAACGGGCTTGGTGGGAAGGGCGCAGATTGGCAAGGGGATGTGGACCATGCCCGAGCGGATGCGCGAGATGGTAGAGAGCAAAATCAGCCATCCGCAGGCCGGGGCGACCACCGCTTGGGTGCCCTCGCCGACAGCGGCGACCCTCCATGCGCTGCACTACCACCAAGTCGATGTGTTCCAGCGCTTAGACGAGCTAGCGGGCCGGGGCCGTGCCCATCTGGGCGACATCTTGCGTCCGCCGGTGCTGGATCGCCCACCGAGCGCGGAGGCTATTCAGCAGGAGTTGGACAACAATGCCCAAGGCATACTCGGCTATGTGGTGCGCTGGATCGGCCAAGGCATTGGCTGCTCTAAAGTGCCCGATATCAACCACATTGGGCTGATGGAAGACCGGGCGACCCTGCGGATTTCCAGCCAGCACATCGCCAACTGGCTGCACCACAAAATCGCCAGCGAGCAGCAGGTGCGGGCGACATTTGCGCGCATGGCGGCCGTGGTCGACGCGCAAAACAGCGGCGACCCGGCGTACTGCCCCATGGCACCCGACCTCGACGCCAGCGTCGAATTCCAAGCCGCGCTGGACCTAGTATTCAATGGCCGCACTGAGCCGAACGGATATACGGAAAACGCGTTGCACAAGCGGCGGCGAGAGGTGAAGGCCGCCGGCCGAATCGCCTAGCACCCCCATTCAAATTCAAGGAGACGACAAATGGAGTCCCGTGCAAAAGTCGCCCTCGTAACCGGCGCCGGCAGCGGCATTGGTCGCCACAGCGCCTTGGCGTTGGCCGAGGCCGGCTATGCCGTTGCCCTAGCAGGACGGCGTCAAGAGGCCCTAGCGGAAACGGCCGCGCTGGCGGGAACGGATGCCCGCATGTTGCCGGTGCCTACTGATGTCGGCGATCCCCAAGCTGTTGCCGCACTGTTTGCCCAGATCGCCGAGCACTTTGGTCGGCTTGACGTGCTCTTCAACAACGCCGGGGCCGGCGCGCCGGCCGTGCTGTTGGAGGACCTGACATACGATCAGTGGCAGAAGGTCGTCGCCGTCAATCTGACCGGTGCCTTCCTCTGCACCCAAGCGGCCTTCCGAATTATGAAGGATCAAAATCCGCGCGGCGGCCGGATTATCAACAACGGCTCGGTCTCGGCCGCGGCCCCGCGGCCCAATTCCGCCCCCTATACCGCCACCAAACACGCCATTACCGGACTCACCAAATCGACCTCGCTCGACGGGCGCAAATACGACATTGCCTGCGGTCAGATCGACATTGGCAACACGGCCACCGATATGACGCAGCGGATGAGCGACGGCGTACCGCAGGCCGATGGCTCCAAGCTCGTCGAGCCGCGCTTTGCCGTTGAGCACGTGGCCCACGCCGTAGTGCAAATGGCCGAGCTGCCGCTGGACACCAATGTGCTGTTTATGACGATCATGGCCACGAAAATGCCGTTTGTCGGGCGGGGTTAGAAGCGACCGCCATGACCATCGACGACGCCAAGGCCCAGCTCGACGAATGCGGGTACGTCGTGCTCAAAGGAGCGTTGACTGCGAATCAGGCCGACGCCCTGCGCGATCGCTCGGCCGAGCTGATCGCAAAGGAGCGGGCCGCCGGGGGAGAGCACATCTACCTCGACGGCCGCGCGCAGCGGGTGTGGAACCTAGTCAACAAGGGCCGCATTTACGAGGAGATGATCCAGCTCCCGCAGGTCCTCGCGCTCCAGGAGCACCTGTTGGGCGACAACTGCATCTTGAGCAGCTTCACCGTCAATCTCATCGGCCCGGGTGCGCCGGCCGGCCGCCTGCACCTCGACTTTCCGCTGGGCAGCTTTCCCCAGCCGCCGCCATCCATTGCCCTCTGCGCCAACACCATCTACGTGCTCGACGACTTCGCGCCTGAAAACGGGGCTACGCGGATCGTGCCGGGCAGCTACAAGCGCGGGTGTCCCCCCGACCCGCAAAAAGAGTACGCCGACGTCATCCAGCTAGCCGTCCGCAAAGGCGATATTGTCGTCTTCCACGGCGCGACGTGGCACGGCAGCGGTGCCAACCACACCGCGCAGGCGCGGATGATTCTATTGGGATTCTTCTGCCGCTCGTTTGTGAAGCCGCAGCAGGACCAGTTCAAGCTGGCGCACCCCGAGGTCGTCGCGCGGGCGACGCCAACCTTGAAGCGATTGCTGGGCTTCGAAGCGCAGTCGGGGATGCGGACCTAGGGCCAATGGACTGCCCGGCACTCAACCACCGCAAGCGCCTCTTCGTCGATATGGACGACATCGAGCGGGTCTTCCACCAAGCCGAGAAGTACGGTGTGCATCCCGTGCTCAAACAGGAAGCCCCGTGGAAAAAAACGGCGGCACGACCGCATTGGCTTGGCCATGCTCCGCCTCGACAGCTTCGCGTCGCTCAACGCCAGTTTTGACGGCGGGCAGATAACGACCCGGCCCTTCGCGCTGGCCGGGGATGAATTGTTAAACCTCAACAACGGGAAAAACGCCATGAAGACGACCATTGAAATCCACGATGACCTACTAGCCCGGGCAGAGCAGTACGCGAGGAAGACCGGACGCCCGTTGTACGCCATAGTGGAAGAGGGGCTGCGCCAAGTGCTTCCTGCGTCCCCTTCCAGCAGTCCCTACCGTCTGCCCGACCTGAGCGAGGGGAAGCCCGGCGCGTCCGATCCATTAAAAGCGTACTCTTGGCAGGAACTGCGCGGGATAATCTACGGAGAAGCAGAAGAGCTGTAGCGCAAGACTGATTGGCCAAAAGAAAACCCCAAGTCGCTGTAGCCGACTTGGGGTTAATAATTGGTAGCCCGTACGGGATTCGAACCCGTGTTACCGGCGTGAGAGGCCGGCGTCCTAGGCCTCTAGACGAACGGGCCAAAGTTCGTTTTGAGCCTGACAGCTTCAAAAAATAGAATCCGCAAACTGTATTGTCAAGGTGCTGCCGCAGGGCCGTTTGACAGGCGCGGACGGGCGTGGTACTGTTGCTCTGCACGAAAGCGGCGCGTGGTCTGGGAGCGGTGCGCCGGCGATTGTGGATGCTCATCTGGAGCAACTTGGCTCGGTGGTTCAAATAACGAGGAGAAGCAACACGTGAACGAAATCGAAACCTTTGCATTCGACCGAGAGGGCTACATCGTCATTGAGAAGCTGCTGAACGAGACCCAAGTGGCCGCGCTGGCCGAGGCCGTGGATGAGCTGGAGGAACACGCACTCGCGCACGTGGCCCAACCGCCGCGCAAGCAAAGCGGCTGGGGGGCCAACTACCACGCCAATCCCGAGCGCGGCTATCACGCCAACGGCGAGCGGGCCGCGGGCAAGACCCTCATCATTGAGGACTACTGGAACGCCAATCCGGCCTTCGACGTTTTGCTCGATCACCAGCCGACCATGCGCTACATCCACGGCATCGTCAAGCAGCGGCCCACGATCAACAACTCCGAGATCCGCATCCGCTACCGCGGCAACGCCACTGGCTGCCACGGCGGCACGGTCTCGGCCAGCCAAAAGTACCGCTACAGCTACACCGAGCACGGCATCGACTGCATGATGGTGCGCATGGTCTATTTCATCCGCGATTGCACCAACGAGCAGGGGGCCTTTTGCGTGGTGCCGGGAACGCACAAGACCAATCTGCCCTCGCCCCACAGCAACGACCCGGACGAAGACCCAGACATGATCGGCCTAGAGGTCAAAGCCGGCGACGCGATCCTCTTCACCGAAAATTTGCGCCACGGCGGTTTCACCAACCGCTCCGCGCAAACGCGCAAGACCCTGCACGTGGGCTACGGGCCGTATTGGATGATGTCGCAAAACATCGCCACCATGGACGAAAAGCAGCACATCACCCCGGAGACGTTCGCCCGCCTCACAGAAGCGCAACGGGATTTGTTCCGGGCCTATTCGCCCTCTTAAGTCGGAAATTCCTCGTAGTAGCGGTCAAAGGCCGCAGGCGTACCGCAGATGTAGAGCGCGTCCTCGGGCGACAGCACCAACGAGGCCGGGATCTCCATGAGCACGTCGCCGGCCCGCTCGACAGCCACCACCGAGCAGCCCGTGCGCTCGCGGATGCGCGCTGCGAGCGGATGGCGTCCGGCGAGGGGGCCGGGCCGGAGCTTAACCATCTTGATCCGCGGCTTGTGCGAAACCGTCTCCCCGAGGACGTGGTGGACCAGCAACTGGCCAGCGACTTGGCTGACCGAGAGCGCGAAATCAGCGCCGGCGCGCTGCACCCGGTCTGCGTTTTCAACGTGGGACACGCAGGCCAACAAGGGAATCTCCGGGACGTGATCGCGGACCACGGCCGCGGCGAACAGGGCGGCCCCGTCGCTGTCGAGGGCGAGGATAACTACCCGCGCCTCTGCAATGGCGGCGCGGTCGAGGACGCGGACGTCGAGCACGTCGCCGACCACATCAACTCCGGCGCTCTCCACCTCATCGACGACCCGCACGTCCTCGCCGGCAGCGCGGAGGATCTCGACTAGCTTCTGCCCCACATCGCCAAAGCCGATCACCGCTATCGGCCCTTGCTGGGTAATCGGTCGGGCCATGTCGTTTAACCTGTGAATGCTCTCGGGCGTACCGACTGCCACTAAAATGGCTCCGGGCTGTAGCTTTTCCGCAGCGGCCGGTGGCGAGCCGAGCGCGTCGTCTGCCCACTGCCCGACGATGTGGGCACCGGTGCGGGTGTAGAGCTCGGTCTCGGCCAAGGTGCGATTGGCGAGCGGGCTTTGGTCGTGAACGCGCAGCTCGGCCACTTCGAGGAGCGAGTCGAGCGGCTCTACGCCCGCCACTCGCGGCCCGATCTTGGCGCTGGCGCGGACGGCAATGGCGGCGGCGAGGACGTGGTTGGGAGTAAAGGCTGCGGTTGCACCCGCCAGCAACATGGGGCCGCGGCGCTGGGGGTGCTCGATCATCGCCACAATGGGACCGGCGAAACCCTGCTCGCGGGCACTGAGCGCGAAAAGCGCGTTGTCGTCGTCTGAGCCGTTGGCTACCAGTGCCTTCGCCTTGGTCAACGGCCGCAGATTCAAAGTCTCCGCCGCTAAGCGCGCATGCACGACCTGCACATCGGCACTTGTCTGGAGCTGCCGCGCCAGCGCCTCGTCCTCTTCGATCACCACCAGCGGCAGGTGCCGGCTGGAAAGCTCTTCTATTAGGGTCTCGACCTCTGGCCCGTATCTGTAGATGACCACCGCGCCCGCCACTGTGGGCAAGGCCCCTTCGGCTGGGTTCTCGGCGACGAGTGGGGTATTGAACTTGTCGATCTGCAACACCCCGAGGTGGGTGTCCCCTCCATGCGCCACCCGACCTTCTAGGAGGACTGAACAGCCTTTGAGCGCCAACGGCGTGAAAAGATTTAACAGGAACGCGGTGAAGATCAAAATGGTAAAGGTCGCCGGATCAACCGCCCCTTTAGCTAGGGCCAGCGCGGCCAAGATAAAGGCCATCTCGGCGCGGCCGCACATGCCCACTCCCACCGTCAGTGCCTCCCGCCAAGGCATGCCAATGCGCCGCGCCATGCCGCCGGCGCTGAGCACTTGCCCGGCGATGACCGTCACTGTTAGGAGCGCGATGAACGCCACGCCCGACGCGCTAATGTCAAACGAAATGGAAAAGCCCAGCGAGATGAAGAAAATCGGCCCGAGGAACGAATAGGCAATGCCATAGGCGCGGTCATTTACCACCTTGACTAGGTTGGGGTGGGCGACCCGCTCCTCAAAGAACAGACCCGCCAAGTAGGCACCCAAGATCATGTGCAGCCCAATGGCCTCGGCAAAAAGGCCGGCCGCAATGGCAGCTAACAGCACAAAGGTAAAGCCCTTGCCGCCTTCGGCGCGGAAGGGTAGGGTGAGGCGGGGATAGACAAAGGTGCCCAAAAGCAGCGAGACCGCGAAAAAGCCCACTACCTTGCCCAAGTTAATTGCTAGGTCCAAGGGGGCAAAGGTGCCGCCGGAGAGTGCGCCGATCACTAGGCTAAAAAAGATCAAAGTCAAAAGGTCGTTGATGATGCAACTAGCGACGATGATCCGCGCCACGCGCGTGTCGGTCAACCCCAAGTCCTTGAGACTTTTGAGGGTGATTACGACAGCGGTAGCGGTTCCGATGATAAGCCCCACGAAGATGGAAGCGGCCAGATCCAGCCCGAAGAATTGGGCGACGGCAAAGCTGACGGCAAAGGGCACCGCAGCCCCTGCTATCGCCACCCCCAGCGAGCGCTTGAGCGCGGCGAAAAACTCGTTGGGTTGGGTCTCCACCCCGGCGTGGAACATCAAAAAGAAGATGCCGATCTCGGCCAACAACTGGATGGCCTCATTCGGCTCAATCCAGCCGAAGACGGCCGGCCCGACCAAGACCCCGACGATCAACTCGCCCATTACGGTGGGCAGGCCCAGCGGCCGCAGGGTAACGGCCACCAGCCAGATCCCGGCGAGCAGGATGAGTAAGTCGAGGGCTATGTCGTGCATGAGCGGCGCCTCTGCGCGTTGACTGGTTTACAACAAGGAGTTTAAGAAAAGGACTCAGTACACGACACCTACGCGGTGCCTCAACGTGAATCAAAACGCTCCCAACATCCATCCCCGCGAAGTGCGCCAAGCCCTCATGTGGTTTGCCGGCGTCCTGTGGCGCGGTGCGCCTTGGGCCATGGTCGCCAGCGTCTGCGGCCAATTCCTGCCGGCCTTTTTGCCGGCCGCGAGAATTTTGCTCATCAAAGAGCTAGTCGATGGCGTCCACGGTGTGTACGGCCAAGGAGCGGAGGGGTTTGCGGTCGTAGTACCGCTGCTAGCTTGGTTGGCTGGGCTGCGGCTGTTGGAGGCAATGCTCTCGGCGGTGCGGGGACACGCGGCGGCCGCGGTGCGGGAGAAGACGAGCTGGAAGTTGCAGGAGCGGGTGCTCGCGCAAGCGGCGCGGGTGGGGCTGGACGAGTTCGAGTATCGGGAATTTTTCGACCGCATGCAGCGGGCGCTGCGGGCGGCCTACTTTCGGGCTTACGGCATCTTCCGGGATGCGATGTCCACGCTCGAAAGCGCGATTGTGCTCTGCACCTTGATCGCGCTCTTTGCGACCGGGCACTGGTCGATCCCGGTGGTGCTGTTCTTGGGCACGGCCCCGGTTTTCTATACCCAAATGCGGCGCGGGCGCGAAATCTACGCGCTCTTCCACGAGCAGACGCCCGAGCAACGCCGCGCCGAGTATCTCGTGGGTTTGATGACCGATCGCGACGCCGCCAAGGAGATCCGGCTCTACGGGCTAGGCGCCTTCCTCTGCCGCACTTGGGAGGCCCTAGCGCAGACGCTCCGGCGGCAGCGCTTCGAGCTAACGCTACAACAGCAGCGCTATTTGTTCGGCGGGCGGCTGAGTGGCATTAGTTCGGCGCTGTTGGCGCTGGTCATTCTGCTCTATCAGGCCGCCTATGGCGCCCTGACCTTGGGGGGATTCTTCGCCTTGGCCGAGACCATCGTGCGCTTCCAAGGCACCCTCTTCCAAATGCTCCGGCAGATGGGCGATGTCTTTGAGCAGGCGCTCTACATCCGCGACTTGCGCTCGTTTGTGGAGTCGCCGACCGAGCAGGGAGCGGGATGGGAAAAGTTGCCCGAGCAGCCGCTGGACATCGCCGTTGAGGGGGTGGGGTTTGCCTACGGCGACGGGCCGCCGGTGCTCAACGGGGTCCAGCTGCGGCTCAGGCCCGGGGAGAAGCTAGCGTTGGTAGGTGTCAACGGAGCGGGCAAGACGACCTTGGTCAAGCTGCTCTTAGGGCTGTACCCGCCGGGCGAGGGCCGGGTGCTCTACAATGGAGTAGATGGACGCCGGATTGACCCGCAGGTATTGCGGCGGCGCTGTGCGGCCGTCTTTCAGGACTTTGTGCAGTATCAGCGCACGGCGCGGGAGAATATCGGTTATGGGCAGGCCGAGGAACTGGGCGACCAAGCCCGGGTGGAGCGGGCGGCGCAGGCAGGCGGGAGTGCGCCGATAGTAGAGGCACTGGCCGCGCGCTACGACGCGACCTTGGGGCGCTACTTCGAGGGAGGACAGGACCTATCGCGCGGACAGTGGCAGAAGCTGGCGCTGTCGCGGGCCTATTTCCGCGACGCCCAGCTTCTGGTCTTTGACGAGCCGACGGCCGCGCTAGATCCGCGGGCCGAGTTGGAGGTCTTTCGCCAGTTTCGCGCCTTGAGCGCAGGCAAGTCGGCCGTTTTTGTCTCGCACCGCATGGCCTCGGCCCGGGTGGCCGACCGCATCCTCGTCTTGGATGGAGGCCGGGTATTGGAGGAGGGGACTCACGATGAGCTGATGGCGCGCGGGGGCGAATACGCGCGGATGTTTGCGCTGCAAGCACAGGGGTACCAATGAGTCTCTTGCTTAGGATGCTCAAAGAGGCACTACAAGTCCATCCCCTAGGGGTGGGGGGGTTGGCGGTGCTGGCGTTGGTTAGCTCTCTGCTGCCAGCGGTAGAACTGTGGCTGACCGGGCGGATCGTCGATGAGTTGGCCGCGGTGTTGGGCGAGGGGCGGGCGGCTTTTTTGCAGGTCCTGCCTTGGGTCGGCGGATTTTTCGGCACGCTCTTTGCCTATATGTTGCTCGATATGGCGCGGGCGATCTTGCAGGTCGATGTGCAGGAAAAAATCGGCGTGCGGATCCAGCGCCGGGTCATCGACAAGGTGCAAAAGGTCGAGTTGGCCAGCTTTGAGCATCCCGCGTTCTACGACGCGCTCAAGCGGGCCAACGAGGACCTAAGCGGCCGGCTCCTGAGCCTGCTCAATGTGGTGCTAGACGTCGTCGGTGCGCTCGGGGGGCTGGGCGCGATTGTGGCCGTGATGTTGACCGGCCACTGGGCACTGGGACCGCTGGTGGTGATTGGTTCGGTGCCGGGGGTATGGGTGATGATGCGGATGAACAAGAAAACGCACTACGTCTATCGCGAGCGCACGCCGCAATACCGCGAAACAGCCTATCTCCGCGAGCTGATGACCAAGCGCGAGGAGGCGATGGAGGTGCGTCTGTTCACCCTGCGCGACCATCTGCTCGACACGTGGCGCAAAAAAGTGGTTGCACTGGCAAAAGAGCGGCGCGGGCTAGAGACCAAACAGGCATGGCTCGGCGGGCTGACTTCCAGCCTTGACGGCTGGGCCTACGTAGGCTGCCTGACGATCCTCGCTTGGATGGTGGCCGGGGCGCAATTGACAATTGGCCAGTACGGGATGCTGACGCGGGCGGTGCAGCAGTTTACTTGGCGGCTCGAAGGGATCATGCGCTCGCTGGGCACCCTGCACGAGGAATCCCTTTACTTGGGAGACCTCTACGAGTTTTTCAGTCTGGCGGCCTCGGAGGAATCCGCCGGGCCGGCAGACGCAGGCGGAAAAACAAAAAAGGAAAACCTGTCGCTGCGCTTTGAGAAGGTGTCCTTCCACTATCCAGGCGGCGAAGAAGTGCTGGCGGATATCGACTTGGACATTCGCCCGGGCGAGCGGATCGCGCTAGTGGGCGAAAACGGGGCCGGCAAGACGACCTTGGTCAAGCTGATGATGGGACTGTACCAGCCGACGAGCGGACAAATCCTGCTCGGCGACAGGCCGCTACAAGAATGGCCGCGGGAGCGGGTCCGGCGGCTTTTTGCGGCCGTCTTCCAAGACTTCGTGCGCTTCCAGTTTTCAGTGCGCGACAATATCGCCTTTGGTGCGCTGGGCGAGCAAGCGGCCGTCGAGCAGGCGGCCGAGTGGGCCGGGGCGGCCGAGTTTATCGCCGAACTACCGGACCAGTACGGGACCCTGCTGGGCAAGGAGCTGGGGGGCGCAGATCTATCGACCGGACAGTGGCAGAAGCTGGCGACGGCGAGGGCGCTGGTGCGGGCGGCCGAGTTCGTGGTGCTAGACGAGCCGACGGCGGCGCTGGACCCCAAAGCCGAAGCCGAAGTCTATCGACACTTTGGGGAGATGACTCGGGGCAAAGCCTCGGTGTTGATTTCGCACCGGCTGGGTGCTGCGCGGATCGCCGACCGAATTTTGGTGCTCAAGGGGGGGCGGCTCATCGAGGAGGGGACGCACGAGGCATTGATGCACAAAGGCGGAGAGTACAGCCGCTTGTTCAGCCTGCAAGCTCGGTGGTACGAGTAGGGGTTAGCGCCGTCGGCCTCTCCGGGGCTTGCCGCGCGAGTGCGCGGAAGGGCGGTTGGTCATTTCCTCGACGACCATGTCAAAGCCCTTGAGGTTTTGCCCGTTGAGCATGTCGATGGCCTCGCGAGCCGCGGCCTTGCTGGGCATGTCGATTTGGCCCCAGCGGCGGCGCGGATCAATGGTGACAGCGGCGACAGCTCCAAACAGCTCGAACAGCGTACGGAGGTCGTCCTCGGTGGTGTCAGCAGCTAGATTATCGACTCGAATTTTCATCCAAACTCCAAAAATAAAAGGGGGTGATGCAGTGTACATCACCCCCTTTTGTGCTTATGAGGCGAGGGCCTAAAGTGCTACGACGCTCTCAGCCGCCGGGCCTTTCTTGCCCTGGACGACTTCAAACTCCACCTGCTGCCCGTCGGACAAGGTGCGAAAACCCTCGGCCCGGATCGCGCTGTGGTGGACGAAAACATCTTCGCCGTTCTGGCGCTCGATAAATCCGAAGCCCTTCGCGTCGTTGAACCACTTTACGGTTCCCTTCTCGCGGTCTGCCATGGGTAAAATCCTTTGCAATGTGCGGTTAGAGCAGAACGTGCGAATAACTTTGAGTAGGAATCTACTGCTTCAGGCTTTTCGGTAGGAAAACTACATCAGGCCCGGGGGTAGGAATCTACGCGAATCCGAACGACTGCCAACGTGGGTCCATGAACGCCCCTACAACTATTGCAGAGACAAGCGATGGGCTAAATATAGTCAATCTCAGCCGCAGCACAAGCAACTAATTCGCCTGCCGCCGAGCCGTCAAACCCACCCCGTCCTCTCTACTCATTGGTTTGGAATTGGCACTGCGGCCTTTATATTAAAGGAATTCGCAACCGGATAGACGGCGCCAATCCCGTTTATCCCGTCCATCCACGTCGCACCAATGGAGATAAATGGCCCATGAGCGCAACCGGACCGGGGTTTGCCACCGAAGACCTGAGCCTCTTTACGCGGATACAGCGCGTGTTTTACGCGCCGCGCACGGCTTTTGCCGCAGTGCGCGGCCAAGAGAGCGCGCACGACTGGTTGCTGCCGGCGCTCCTCGTTTGCGCGGTGGGGATTGGTGCCTATCACCTGACCCTCGACGTAGGGGCACCGGCCGTACAGCAGCTAGAGGGCTTGGACGAGGCCGAGCGACAGCGCCTAGAGGCGTTCCAAGCGCATGGCTGGATGGTGATCCCGGTGGGGCTTTTTTCTTCTTTAGTCGTGGTTGGGGGCGTGCTTTTGGCGCTGGCGCGCTCCGTTTTCCAAGCCGAGGTCAGCTACCGGCAAATGCTGGTAGTGAAAGCCTATGCAGCGTTGGTGGTGGCTGTCGAGTGGGCAGTGCGGGCGGTGCTGGTGCTGACAACCGGCGACCTTGAGGCACATCTGGGGCTGGGCCTCTTTCTGTCCGAGGAGGCTGCCGCCACGTTTGGCGGCCGGGTGCTCGTGGCCCTCAACCCCTTTGACCTGTGGCAGATTGGGATCATGGGCGTCGGGTTGAGTGCGCTGGCCGACGCGCCCGTGCGCAGGGCGACTCTCGCGCTTGGGCTTCTGTGGCTGTTCTGGCTAGTCGGCGGGGTAGCCATCGAGACCATCGGCCAAAACGCACCCCCGCCGCCCAGTGCCCTCCCTTTGTAAGCGTTTTGGGCGCGAATGCGCCGATTCTAAGCGTTTTTACACGACAGTAACTATTTTGGATTCTAATGCGCCGGTTCTAAGCGTTTTACAGGATCGAGCCCATGCCTAACGAGGAACGCCGCCCCATTGGCCACGCTTGGCTCAGGCGAGAACTAGCTTTAGCGGTTCCTCGGCCAGCAACCGAGAGCTACGTCGTGGCCGGCAGCCGGCGAACCGAAGTACGCGGATCGCGCATCGTCGAGCTATATCCTCGACAATATGCCACCGACGAGTCGGTCGCGTCGCACATCCGATTCGCACTGCGCCGCGAACCGGTGGATCTCGCCGTGCTGGTGGCAGCCTTCAAGGCCAAGGTGCTCTTAACGCTCGCTAGTTTCGCGGCCTTTGCGCTCTTCATCTATCCCGCTGCTGTCCGCGGAGACCGAGGAACCTTGCTCGAAGCCTTGTTGCTTCCCAATCCCATCTGCGCACCCGTGCTCTCGGCCGTTGCCAAGCACGAATTACAGATCCTCTATACGCAAATCGACCGCGACGCCGACAGCCGGCCGCGTTTTACTCGGCACGAGTACCGCGTCAATCCGCAGGATTATTTTTATCCGGCCAGTGCGATCAAGCTGGCAGGGGCCCTGCTGGCGTTGGAAAAGCTCAATCAACTGGGCATTGCGGGCGTGGACCGGCATACGCCCGTCCGCATCGACAGCGCGTATAGCGGGCAGACCGCGGTGCGCGAAGACCCGACCGCACCGGATGGTCTGCCCACAATCGCCCACTACATCCGCAAGCTCTTCGCCGTCAGCGACAACGACGCGTACAACCGGCTCTACGAGTTTGTAGGACAGCAGCGGATGAACGAAGGGCTGTGGGAGAAGGGATACTGGGATGTGCGCCTGACGCACCGACTTGCCATGGTGCGCTCACCCGAGGAAAACCGGCACACGAACCCGCTGGCGTTCTACCAAGGCGACCAAATCCTCTACCGGCAGCCGATGCTGGTCAATCCGCATACGTGGCGCGCACCCGCGCCGATTCTCAAAGGCGAGGGACACATCCAAGGCGGAGCGTTGGTGGCCGCGCCCAAGGATTTCGCTGGGTCGAACTACATGGCGATGGAAGTGTTACAAGACCTACTGGTGGCGGTGTTTTTCCCCGAGGAGTTGCCCGCAGAACGGCGCTTCGATCTGCGGCCCGACGACTACCGCTTCCTCTACCGCGCCATGTCCATGTTGCCGCGCCAGTGTCCCCACTCCCAATACGACCCGGAGCGGTACTACGACAGCTACGCGAAGTTTTTCCTGTTCGGCGACCGCAAGGAACCCATGCCCGAGTCGGTGCGAATCTTCAACAAGGTGGGGTTGGCCTATGGGTATGTGACCGACAACGCCTATGTCGTCGACTTTGAGCGCGGGGTTGAGTTTTTGCTAACGGCCGTGGTGCTGGTAAACGAGAACGGCATTTTTAACGACGGGGTCTACGAATACGACGAGGTGGGGTTGCCGTTTCTGGCCGAACTGGGTCGGGTCATCTACGCGTACGAGTTAGAGCGCAAACGAGCGCATCGGCCGGATTTGAGCAAGTGGAGGGTCAACTACGGGCCATAGATGCCGACCGCTTCAGCCCACTTCCACCCCCTGCACCCCAAATACTTCCCGCAAAAAATTCTCGCCCATCCGCACGTAGCCGGTGGCGTCTGGATGGAGGTTATCGGGCAGGTACTCGGCGAGGCTTTCGTCGAAGAGCTTGAGACCGTCTATGTAATAGATGTTGTCGTCGCCGCGCCTTTTGAACGCTTCCACAGCTTCCGCAACCTCAACCCGCATCTGTTCCAAGGTCAGGCCGACCGCATTGGGCGTGGTCTCGCGGTCGTGACCCCAAATCGGCGAACAGACCGCAAACGGGGTGTGGGGATGGCCGTCGCGGATCGTGGCAATGGTGCCGAGGACGGCCGGGCGGAAGGCACGCGGCCCGAGGCTGGCCGCGCCGTAGATGTTGATGCCGATCTTGACCGAGACAAAGTCGGTCGGCAGGTCGCGGATCAGCCGGGCGATGAACGGGTCGGCGTGGCACTGGCCGCCGTAGCCCAGCGACGTGAGGTTGAAATTCTGGGCGCGAGCTACCACCCCGGGCCAAGTGGTGGCGGGCGATCCGGCGCTGCGGCAATGGGTGATGGAGCTGCCATAGGCAACCCACTTCAGCCGCGTGTCTTCGCTTTTTTCGCTGCGCGCTCCCTCGGGCAATGCAATGTGGCGCAGGGCAACGGGCATGGCCGGCGACAGCCAAATCTCCACGGATTTCTCGCCCGCCGGCAAGCCCTCGAAGCGGACCTCAGTCGCGCCGGCCACAGGCGAAGCCGTAGCCGCGATCTGCCCGCTGATGCACAGGTCAAAGTTGCCGTCCTCGGCCAGCGGCTCGCAGCCGACGACTAGTGCCTCGGCGTCGGTGGCCAAGCGGACGCGCACACCCGAAGGCATCTCAGCCCGCCCGGCCAAGCCGCTCTCCCCGGGCGAGTACAGGTCCGTATCCTCATAGGGAATGCGCCAAGGCTTGACCCAGCCCGGCCCCTGTTCGAGCGACAGGGTGCCGCTCCAAGTCAGGCGGGGGTCAGCAGCAGGAATGACGGGCATGGAAAATCCTCCTCAGCCGGTGCGCGGCCGAATCACGGTTTCGCCGTCGGGTTCGACCAGGGGCCGGTTGTAGATGTAGGGGGGTTCGAGGACCGCTTGTTGCGCCTCGGTCAGCTCGCCGACCCATGCGGGTTGGCTGGTCTGGTAAGTGCCGCCGGCAAAGTGCAGGTACTTGGGCGAGTAGCGGTAGAGCAGGGAGCGTCGCTCGTGCTCGGCCTTCCAAGGGAGCGTACCGTGCAGGGTCGCCTCGTTGAAAATGACCATGTCGCCGGCCTTACAGGGGACGTTGTACACGATCTCGCGGTGCTCCTGCCAGTGGCGGATCTTTTCCGGCAGCGGGAAATTCGCCTTGTGACTGCCCGGGATCACGCACAACCCACCGTCGCCCTCCTTGACGGCGGCGAGCTGGAACTGGCAGACGATCATGCCGCAGCGCATCTGGTCGTTGGCATAAGCGTAGTATTGGGCGCCGTTGAAGTGGCGGCTAGTCGAGCCGTGGAGGATTAGGCCCTCGGCTCCCTTGCCGCCGCAGAGCATAAAGGGCGAGTGGTCCATCTTCCAGCCGCGGCCAAAGAGCGCGTCGAGATAGGGGATGAGTTTTTTGTGCGCCAACAGGGTGCGGAAGGGCCGGCAGTGGGGTTTTTCCCATTCGAGCATCCCCGTGAAGATACCGCGCCGCCTACCTTCGAGCGCGTCGCTGCCGCCGGTGTTGTGGTTGCCGTCTTCGCCGCGCTTGTCTTCATTGGCGTCAAAGGCCGCGTTGAGTGCATCAACTTCGGCAGGGGTGAGGAAATCGGGGACCTTCAGGAAGCCCTGTAAGTCGAAGAGAAATTTTTCCGTGTCGTTCATTTAATAATACGTCTCCGCGTTGTGTACCGGATCGTAGCCGACTTCGCGCCGGGGCGTTTCAATGTCAAAGATGTTGTAGGTGTTGTCCGAGATGGCAAAGTAATGCGCGCCGCTGGGCAGGTCGCCGGCGCAATGCCGCTGGAAGCAGGCGTGGACCAAGCGGGCGGCGTCCTCTTGGTGGCACCAGACCGCGAAGTACCCGCGCTCGGCTGCCAAGGGATCGTTTTGGGCGTTGACGCCGCCCCAGCGCATGGCAATGGCACTGTGGCCCTCGTCGGCGACCTTTTGCACCCACTCCTCCACGTAGGCTTTTTCGCGTCCGTAGTCGTTGATCGGATGCGCGGGCACGGCTGCGGAAATCCGCTCGGGCCAATGGGTTATTTTGTCGAAGCGCCGCTCGGCCAAGGTCCAATAGAAGCCCTCCGCGTGAAAGTCGTATAGCCCATCAACCGCGTGAACCGAACTGGAGCCGACGATCATCGGCGGGTCGTCTTGGGCCAACACTGCTTCAAATACCAAATCGGTCATCCGGTTCATGGCCTCCAAGCCGCCACCGCGGGCCAGATAGACGATCAAGTCGCACCCGGGGATCAGGGCGCGAAAGGCATCCGGCGACTCCACAATATCGAGGTCGATAAAATCCCCTCCGGCATCCGGCTCGGTCGCCTTATCTGGCGCATTAGGCAAATCCACAGAAACCATGCAGTAGCGCGGGTCGCACCGCGGCATATAGGTCCGCAAGCCCGAGCCAATTGTGCCGCGCCCGCCAATGAGCAAAACCTTGTATTCTGACGCCATGCAATTCCTCCTTGCGTGGGGGCAAACCTAAGCGACGGCCCGCCGATTGACCAGCCTTTCCGGCACAGTGGCCGCTGATTCAGTTCGTCCCGATGAACGCGCCACTGAGGCATGAACCCTGGTCGCGGAGCTGACGGCGCTTGTAACCTACTAACACCTCTTTCGATAGCGCACAGTGCCCATTGTCCCTTCCCTTACTACCCGACACCAGCCCTCAGCCTGCCAAGGATCGAGGGCATCTTGCCCTCGTCGAGGGCGGGACGCCCTCGATCCCGCACCCAGCGGAAACAGCAGAAAAGGCGTACTCAAAGTAAGGGGCGCCTACTTTAGGTGGCGTGTACTAAGGTCCCTTCCTCACTATTCATCGTCTGCACCTTCCCTTCGGCTCCTCTCCAGTTCCTCGGCGCAGCGTCAACCGCAAGTAGTCCTCGGTCGCCTCAAACTCCGGGTCGACGCCGTTGTGCGCCCGCATCAACGGAATGATCTTGTTCCGCACCCCCATGCCGCGTGCATCGGAATAGCTGTAGTCCCGCAACGTCTCGGAGATGAGCAGATTGCGCGGAACCCGTTGGCCAGCGATCATCTTTTCGACCGTCATGCCGTTTTGTAGCGCACCGGGGCTGAGTATCTCTATCCGGTCCGCATAACGGACCACCTCAATTTGCTCGTACCGCGTCCAGTCTCGATGCGTTAGCGCGTTGACAACCCCTTCGCGCAGCGCTTCGAGCGGATAGTGCCAGCGTCGCTCCCGGCGCATGGACTCTTCTACTTGGCTAGCTTCCTTGGATACGAACGGCCGCATCGCATCGGCAAGGCGTTCGATCAGCCCCTTTTCCACCAGTTCACGCCCCCCCGACAGCACCTGCCAAAGACCGACGAGCGGCCCTTCAATGACTTGATCGTCAAGGGCTGCGTAGGTTTTTTCCTCGCCCTCAAAGCACATCCAGCGGATGCCGGCATGGCGCAACAGGCGGCGCGGCCGATAGCCGAACAAGATCAAACCAGCGATTGTACAGGCGGGCGGGCCGTCTTCCCGCTCGGTCATGAATCCCAGCGCACAAAGCCGCTCGCCCCACGCCGCATCAGTCTCTGGCACTTCCCAGTCGCCGACGATCGCGGTGAGGTAGTCGGCCAGCCGTTCCCGACTCAAATCGCACAAGCCGCTGCCAGAAACGGGCAATAGCTCGGTGTGAATCAGCCCACCGGCAGCGAAAAGCCGTGCCTGCTGCTCGCGTGAAGCCAGCCGCGAGGTGCTGCCGATCCGTACGTAGATGTCTTCCCTGCCGCGATACCGGACGACGTAGGGTTTGGTGGCACCTTGCGTAACGGTGACAACCGCGACGCGGCGTACATCATCTAGCGGAATCTCCTCGTAGAACGGCAGGATCATTGGATGCACCGTGCGCCCAAACACAGAATCCATCACCCACTGTTCGAGATCGTCTCTCTGGATGCCAGTGATGGTGCCGTCGTCTTCCACGCCAAGAAGGACGCGCCCCCCCTGAAAGTTGGCGAGCGCCACCACTTCCCGTGCGAGTTGCTCTGGACGCAAATCGTCTCGCTTGAACTCCACTCCAGAGTTCTCGCCCCCGGCTATCAGTTCGAGAAGTTCCGAGCGCTTCATCGCACCGTTCCACAATCTATCGTCAGCCCCATCCGCTGGCGGCGGCGAGGCTTGGGGCGAGGCTTCGGCGGTCTCCCTCCTTTTGGGGATCCACTACCACGTTTTTTAGCCATATTGCTTAGTACCAATGCTGTGGACATTTTTTCTGTGACCAGCCAATTCAAGAAAGCGCCCCGCAAACATCAATATGTAGTTGACAACTATTTTTAGCCCCAATAGATTGATTACTCGCCACGTGGTTAGCACACAATTATCCCAAAAAATCTCATGTCGCAACAACAGCCCATCGCGGTCCGCATCTACAATCAGACCTATCACCTCGTCAACAGCGAGGACCAAGACCCCGAGTACATTCGGCTCGCCGCAGCCTATCTCGACGAGAAGATGCAGCAGACCGCCGCTAGGGTCGGGTCCCGCGCCCCGCTCGACATCGCCATCTTAGCCGCGCTCGATATCGCCGAAGAAGTGATCGGCGCTCGCCAGCACAAGGACGCACTGCTCAACAGAGCCGATGCCCGCATCGACTCCTTCACCCAGTTGCTATCCGACGATCCCATCACCACAGACACCCCCTCCACCGACGCCAAGCGGTTCTGATTCCCTTCTATATATAGTACTGGATTTCCCGCTCCCTAGACTCTCGGGAGTGAGGCACATTGAGCGGACACCGCGCCTTGTAATCGGGATGGAGTTGCGCCCACAGGAACTCGAGCGCGTGTTGATTCCAGTGAAAAAAGTGATCGCGGCCAATCTGCTCCATCAGCCCCGACCGCTCCAGCGCGTCGGTAAGCTGCCGTTTGGCCCGCGTGAAGTACAGGTCCAGCCCAACTTCGCGCAGGCGTTCAACCACGTTGCGCAGCGCCTGTTCGCCCGAAGCGTCGATCCGGTTGATCCCGTCCGCATCGAGAATTAAGTACTTCAGCTCGGGTGCCCAAGCGATCGTTTCGAGCACCTTGTCCTCAAAATAACGGCCAGACCCAAAGTACAGTTGGCCGTCAAAGCGCATAATCGCGATCTGCTGATCCGGCCGCAGGCCCGCGTCGCTTTCGCGCATGGTGCCGTCGAGGTGCCGGGCGAGAAAAACCACGCGGGGCCGCATGGTGCGGTAGAAGTTGAGCACCAGCGAGGCGCCCACGCCGAGGGCAACCCCCAAGTGCAGGTCCGGTGCCAAGACCAGCGTAGCGACAAAAGTCGCCGCCCCAATCAACCCGTCGTGGGCTTTAATGCGCCAAGCGGTCAAGAGGGGCTGGATGCGCACCAAGCCGCACACCGCGGCGATGATGACAATGGCGAGGGTGGCTTGGGGCAGATAGTACAACAGCGGCGTGAGCCAAAGCAGGGTCGCGGCGATGACCAGCGACGCCACGACCGAGGCAAAACCCGTCCGCGCCCCGCTTTGGTAGTTGACGGCCGACCGCGAAAACGAACCCGAAGTCGCATAGCTTTGGAAAAGCCCGCCGACCAGATTGGCCATGCCTTGGCCGATGAGTTCCCTATTGATATCGAGATGCTGCCGCGTCCGGGCGGCAAGGGTCTTGGCAATGGCCATGGCCTCCATCAGGCCGAGCAGGGTCAAGGTCAAGGCCCCCGCAAAGAGCTGGGATAGGATCTCCGCGTCTAGGGCCGGCAGCAAGGGCCGCGGCAAACCGCGCGGGATCTCGCCGACCACTTCCCCGCTAAACCCGACCAGCCAAGAAACGAGCGTGGTGACCGCCAGCGTCGTCAACATGCTCGGCAACTCCCAGCGCACGCGGCGCAAAACCACCAGCAGGCCCCCGGCCAACGCCGCCATCCCCAGCGTCGGCCAATGGACCTCAAACAGCGCCACGTCGATGACGCGAAGGGCCGCCAGCAAATGCCCCCCCGGCTGGGGTGCCACACCGAACACCTTGTGCAATTGGGAGATGGCAATGATAAAGGCCGCGGCATTGGTAAAGCCGACGACCACCGGGCTGGACAGCAGGTCGATCAGCAAGCCCAACCGCAACGCGCCCAAGGCGATCCGTATCAGGCCGACGAGTAAGCCCAAGGCCAGCGAATAGGCGATATATAGCTCGCCGCCCGCCGGGGCGAGCCCCTGCACGGTCGTCGCGCTGATGAGCGAAGCTATGGCCACCGGGCCAGTGGACAAATGCCGGGAAGAGCCAAAGAGAGCGGCTACGGCCGGCGGCAGAAAGGCCGCGTACAGCCCATAGACCGGCGGCAGCCCGGCCAGCTCGGCGTAGGCCATGGCTTGGGGCACGAGGATCGTCGCCACAGTGAGGCCCGCGACCACATCGGCGCGCAAGACGCCCGGCTGGCCGAGTTCGGGCAACCAGTGGATAAATGGAAAAAATCGCTTCATGCGTTCGCTAGAGGTAGGTTGACACCCAGTCGGCGGCCAGCGTACACTTAGCGGACTATCCACCTCGACAGCAGGAGTGCCGCATGGACCCACACAAGCAGCGAGCCTTTTTCGACCAGCAGGGCTACTTAATCGCCCCCGACCTGCTCAACGGCTGCGAAGTCGCCGAATGCCAGCGCGAGATCCAACGCCTGCATCAGCTAGCGGCCAGCCAAGATCCGCTCAGCCACCACTTTCAGCGCGAGCCTTTTTCTAAAGACCAAAACCGCAATGGCCTGCCGGTGCTGCGCAAAATAGAGAACACCCGCGCCCTGTCGCCGTACTTTGCCCAACTCGCGGCCCATCCCGGCCTCGTTGCCCTCGTGCAGAATCTTCTCGGGGACGACCTGCTCCTCTTTCGCAGCACCTTGATGCTCAAGCCCGCCTTCCACGGCTCGGCCCACGCCCTGCACCAAGACTCGGCCTATTGGCCCATGGAGCCGCCCGCTCTCGTGACCGCGAGCATCGCCCTCGACGACGCCACCCCGGCCAACGGCTGCATCAAGGTCATTCCCGGCAGCCACCAGTGGGGCTTGCAGGAATGGGGCCACATCGCCCAACAGCAAGGGGCCCCGCTGACGAGTCGCGAGGACATTGACAGCTCGCGCCAGCTCGACGTGCCGCTTGCGGCCGGGTCCGCCGTGCTGTTCCACAGCTTGATGGTCCACGGTTCCGGCCCCAACCAGACCGACCGCTCGCGCAACACCGCGCTCTACGCCTATTTCTCACCGCACGTGCGCTACGCACCCGGTGCCAACGGCCCACAGTCGAAGTCCTTCCCGGTCATCGCCGGCCTCAATGGCGCAGCCGAACACGTGCTAGTCGCCTCCTGAGCAACCGCCCTAAAAAAAGAGATTACATCCCTAAGTGCCAACGAGGTGGAGGGTGTCAACAGCGCATTAAAAAAAGGCCGATGCCCGCAGTGCGGACACCGGCCTTTTTGCGCTCCTCGGACCAACCTCAGAGGGGCCTGAGAATGAGCGACATTTCGCGGCCCTCCATTTTGGGATCCTGATCGACGACGGCTACATCCCCGAGCTTGACAGCCAACTCTCTCAGTAGCTGGTACCCCCGCTCCTGATAGGCCATCTGCCGCCCGCGAAAGCGGACGCTGACTTTGACCCGGTTCCCCTTTTCGATAAACGTGCGAATGTGGCCCATCCGGTATTCGACATCGTGTTCGGAGGTATTGGCATAGCCGAGGCGAATGCCCTTCATCTGCACGTTGTGCTGCTTTTTGCGCGCTTCCTTGGCCTTCTTCTCTTGGTCGTAGCGGAACTTGCCGTAGTCGATAATCCGGCAGACCGGCGGGCGCGCTTCGGCCGCCACTTCCACTAGGTCGAGATTGGCTTCCTCGGCCATGGCCAAGGCACGGGCCGTTTCGATGATCCCCACCTGCCCCCCATCGGACCCAATGAGCCGGATTCGGGGGACGCGAATATCATCGTTTACTCTCGTAAAACTCTTTTTCTTTGCTGCGATTGCATCAACCTCCGTAAAGGGTGGAAAGTGCGGGCGTTTCCCGCAGAGGTTTTTAATATATTCTCAGTGCGAATTAAAACAAGCAAAGATTTGCCCCTTCCGCTTTGGCAGCCATGAGCGAATAGGTTAATTTTGCCTATTTTCCACCCGAAGGAGAGCTTATGGCCCGCACGTACGATGTCTATGGAGTCGGCCACGCCCTAGTGGACATCCAATATCGAGTCGTCCCAGAATTCCTCGCCGAGCACCAGATCGCAAAAGGGGTTATGACCCTCGTCGATGAGGCGCGGCAGCGCAACCTCGCCGCCGCGGTCAGCGGCGAGCCGGTCGCCTCGGCGTCGGGCGGCTCGGCGGCCAATACCCTCATCGGCGTCGCCCGCTTTGGCGGCCGCACCTATTACGCCTGCCTGACCGGCCGCGACGCTTGGGGCGACTTTTACCAGCGCGATCTCCAAGCAGCCGGCGTCGCCACTCATCCGGCCAACCGCGGCGCCGGCAAAACCGGCCAGTGCTTGGTTTTTATTACTCCAGACGCCGACCGCACCTTCAACACCTTTTTGGGCATCAGCAGCGCCATCGGCCCGGCCCAGCTCCAAGAGGAGGTCATCGCCGACAGCCAGTACATTTATATAGAAGGCTACCTCTTAAGCTCGGACGATGGCTTTGCCGCTGCGTGCCGCGCACAGCAAATGGCTCAGCGCCGCGGCACGGCCGTCGCCCTGACCCTGAGCGATCCCTTTGCCGTCCGGGCCTTTTGGGCGCGCTTTGCCGCGCTCCTGCAGCGCGGCGTAGATCTGCTCTTCTGCAACGAGGAGGAGGCCCTCGCCAGCACGGGCACCAGCGACCGCGCGGCGGCCGGCGCAGCCCTCGCTTCCCAAGTCGGCACGGCCTACGTAACGTGCGGGGCCGACGGTGCCCTAGTGTACGCCGACGGCGTCCACTACCAAGTGCCTGGCGTCCCGGTGCAAGCTATCGACACCAACGGCGCCGGCGATCTCTTTGCCGGTGGCGTTCTCTACGGGCTGTCCCACAGGTACAGCCCCTTAGACGCAGCGCGCTTGGGCTGCTATGCGGCTGCACAAGTGGTAACCCGCTTCGGGCCGCGCCTAGAACAATCGCTCGCCGATCGCATCGATCGCATCCTATCCCACTTCTCAACCTAGCTTGGAGGTCCGCGTGAAGATCCTAGTCCACTACCCATTCACCGACGAACAGCACGACCACTTGCGCCAGATAGCGCACGAAAACGGGGGCCACGAAGTCTTTGTGGCCAACGACGATCAAGAGGCCATCGCCGTAGCCGGCGAGATCGACGTCATCGTCGGCAACTTCCCGCCCGCGGTCTGCGCGGCCGCCCCCAACCTGCGCTGGATCCAGTCCTTTAGCACCGGCATGGACAAGTTCCTCTTCCCCGCAATCATCGCCCGCGACGAAGTCGCCATTTCCAACGTGGCCGGGCTGTACGCCCCCCAAGGCGGCGAACACGCCTGGGCCTTGCTCCTCGCCCTGACCCGGGGCATTGATCAGTCGATTCGCCACAATGACCAGCGCAAATGGGCCGGCGGTACTACCGTTGAGCTAACCGGGCAGACCTTGGGCCTTGTGGGACTGGGGGGTTTTGGGATTGAAATGGCCAAGCGGGCCGCTGGGTACGACATGCCGATCATTGCCATTGACCCGGTGCGCCGCGACCTGCTGCCGGGCATTTCCGAACTCAAAGACAACACCCGCGAAAACCTGCACCTCCTCCTCGGCCGCGCCGATGTGGTGATGATGGCTTGTCCGCTCACCGAGGAAACCTATCACCTCATCGGGCGCGAGGAACTGGCGCTGATGAAGAAGAGCGCCTATCTAATCAACGTGACGCGGGGCGGCATCATCGACGAGGACGCACTCTGCGAGGCACTGCACGACGGGCAGATTGCCGGGGCCGGTATCGACGTCACCGAAGTTGAGCCGCTGCCCCCAGCATCCCCGCTGTGGGACGCGCCCAACATCATCCTCACCCCGCATCGGGCCGGTGCCTCCCAGCACCGACCGCGCAAAATCTACGAGTTCTTCTGCGCCCAATTAGAGCGCTACCTCAAGGGCGAGCCAGTGCTCAATATCATCGACAAGAAGAAGGGGTACTAGGGCGTAAAAGCGATACGTTCGACCGCATACGGCTGATCTCGGCACGCAAAGCAACCACAATACCATGAAACAGGAATGCGATTTTTCCAAGGCCGTGAGAGGAAAATTTTTCCGCGAGGGGGCAGAGCTACAGCTACCCATTTGCTCTGATAGGGAGTTTGCCCAAGGCCAAGTCGTATGCTTGGCGTCCGACCCGTCCATCCGAGGGGCCGTCGTCGCAGTGTTGCCGGGAACGCCCGAAGACCGCATCAAGGTTTTTGTAGATGGCAGCACTCAGACCTATTACGCCTCTCAGTTGCGGGCCGACGATCAGAGCGATGGCGTCTCATCTCTTTCTGCCGATCAGTTTCACGCCTACTTAACTGCCCTACAAATACGCTATCCCGGCCTATCGACCTTGTATTCGCTCAACGCGGCGCGGGTTGACTTCATCCCCTACCAGTTTCGCCCGGTGCTGAAATTTATCCGCTCGGACCGCCCGCGTCTGCTGATCGCCGATGGCGTCGGCGTCGGCAAGACCATTGAGGCCGGGCTGATTCTACGAGAATTACAGGCGAGGCGGGAGATCCAATCCGTTCTCATTATCTGCCCCCGCCCCCTAGTGACCGAGCGCAAGTGGGAAAAGGAAATGAGGCGGTTTGACCAGCGGTTCACCCATCTCGACGGACGCACCCTGCGATACTGTATCAGCGAGATGGATTTAGAAGGCGAGTGGCCCGAGCGCCACCAGCAGGCAATTGTGCCCTATTCGCTGTTTGACGAGGCACTTCTTTATGGCCGAAAGCGGACCAAGGGCCTGCTAGGCCTCGACCCACCGCCGCGCTTCGACCTCGTGATCGTCGATGAAGCCCACCACATCCGCAACCAGCACACCTACGCGCACAAGGCGGTGCGGTTTTTCTGCGACCACGCGGAAGCGGCGGTCTTTCTCACGGCCACCCCGATCCAACTCGGCGATCACGACCTGTTTGTGCTGCTCAACGTGCTGCGTCCTGATCTCGTTTTGGACGAGGAGAGCTTCCAGCATATCGCGGCCCCCAATCCGTTTATCAACGAGGCGGTCCATCACGCGCGTACCCAAGTATCGGGTTGGACAGCGCAGGCAGCCCAAGCTCTCGACCAAGCCGCCGCAACTCCTTGGGGACAGACAATGCTCAGGGCCAATCCTGAGTTTAACCGGATCAAAGCTCAGCTTGCCGAAGATCGCGTCATCGCCGCCGACAGAGTCCAACTCATCACCGACCTAGAGGCATTGCACACCTTTGCGGGAATCATAAACCGGACGCGCCGGCGCGACATCGGCGCGTTCACCATTAGAAAAACAGAAACGGTCAATGTTCCATTCACTGCCCAACAGCAACAGCTTCACGACGAATTGCTCCGAGTCCAAGCGGACATATTTCGTCGCCTGCACGGCGACCTCAACGTCAAGTTCATGCTGACCACGATCCGACGCCAAGCAGCAAGTTGCCTGTATGGACTGGCCCCTTTTCTTGAGAATATCCTGAACCGGCACCTCGACGAATTGGAATGGGAGGAAGCCGACGATATGGGGCCGGAGCCATCAGACGAGGCCATCGGCTCAATCCAAACGCAAATTCAAACTATCCTTGAAAAAGTACGCGGTCTTGATCCCCGCGACCCAAAGCTAGAAGCCCTGCGCGAAATCATCCGCGACAAGCAACGCCTACCCAATAACAAGGTGATGCTGTTCAGCAGCTTCCGGCACACTCTTTCATACCTATACGAACATCTCAAGGCAGACGGCGTCCGCGTCGGCATGGTTCACGGTGGAACGCCGGACGAAGACCGCGTTGCGCTCAGGAACCGCTTTGAGCAGCCGCGAGAGGACGACAATACACTCGACGTTTTGCTGTTCTCGGAAATCGGTTGCGAAGGATTGGACTACCAATTCTGCGACTGCATGGTCAACTACGACTTGCCGTGGAATCCCATGCGCGTTGAGCAACGGATTGGCCGCATTGACCGCAATGGCCAGCAGAGCGAGACCGTCGCCATTGTCAACCTGATCACGCCGGGAACGGTTGATGCGGACATCTACGAACGCTGTCTCGTGCGCATCGGGGTATTTGAGAGTGCTTTGGGCGGCAGCGAGGAAATTTTGGGAGACATCTCCAAGGAGATCAAAAACATCGCCGAGAACTATGCTCTGAGCGAAGAGGATCGCCGGGGCAAGCTACGACAGTTGGCGGATAACAAAATCCGGTTGGTACAAGAACAGGAAAAGCTCGAACAGCAGCAGAGGGAGCTTTTTGGCATTCGCCTGCCAGAAGACCAGATGAAGAAGGAGGTTGAAGAAGCTGCCAGTTTCTGGTTGTCTCCGGCCTCTCTACAAAGGCTCGTCGCGCTTTATTTTAACGAGACATGCGGCGAGGGGCGGGAGTATATCCTCGGCGGAAAAGCCTTGAAAACGCTCCGCTTATCGCAGGAAGCGCGAACCACCCTGTTGCGCGATTTTCAGCAACTCCCGCGACGGAACGCGCCCGACTATCGGGCGTGGGAGAAATGGCTGAAAGGCGGCGATCCTCACTTATCCATAACCTTTGAGGCGGACTGTGCAACGGAACATCCCAATGCTGCGTTCATCATGCCGCTCCATCCTTTAGTGAAGCAGGCGGCCCGATCGCTGGAGACAGGGCAACGAATCTTCACCGCGCTGAAGACGCAGAGCCGTGAGGCCCCCGTGGGCCGCTATGAATTTGCCGTGTATCAGTGGCGGTTCCACGGCATTCGGGAAGATTTGGTGCTCAAGCCGATAGCCTCGTCAGCGGCTGTGACGCCGCACTTAGGCCGTCTACTTGAGAACGCGGTGGATGCTTCGCCCGCTGAGCCGGTGGATAGCGGCTCTCCGGTGTGGGATGCCCTCGACGCGCAGCATTATACGGTGTGGGCACAAGCGAAGGAAGGGCATATACAACGGACGCGAGAGCTCGCCGAGTATCGCAAAGAAAGTCTGTCGAAAAGCCATCAAGCGCGGATGGCACTTCTCGAAGAACAACTCGCTCAGGCCAGCGACGAGAAACTGCAACGAATGCGGCGGTCGGAAAGCACGGCTGCCGAGGCCGACTACACTCGGCGGCTCCAAGACTTGGAGACTGCTATGGAGCGCGCGGATATTGTCGCCGAGCCGGTGGCGTATGGAGTTTTAAGCATAGGAAATTAGGGGTCAGAGGAGATTACTGTGAACAGCGAGCTAGCTGGTCATCCTGTCGTATATTTGGAGACGACGGTGGTAAGTTACCTTACGGCCAAGCCAAGTCGCGATGTAGTCGTGGCAGGGCATCAGCAATCAACCCGAGAATGGTGGGAGGAGAGAAAACAGGACTTCAGAGTTGTTGCCTCGCAACTTGTGCTCCAAGAGGCAGGCAGAGGCGATATGCAGGTAGCTCAGCGCAGACTGGACATTTTGCAGGAAGTGGAGTTGCTTGAGATCACCCCAAATGCGACGACCTTAGCGCGTGCTTTGATAGGGAATGGAGTAGTTCCTGAGACTTCACTTGAGGATGCTTTACATGTTGCTATCGCCGTGGTCAACGGCTGTAAGTATCTAGCGCCATTTAGCCGGCGCAGGCGTAAGGACGCGAATTGAGTCGTTCTGTCGAGATGAAGGATATGAGCCGGCGATTATCTGTACGCCGGAGGAACTTTTGGAGGATGAAATATGAAGGACGATCCCATCGTCGCAGAAGTGCGGCGAATCAGGCATGAGCATGCAGCGCAATTCAAATACGACTTGGACCTGATCGCGAACGATCTCAAAGCGCAAGAAAAGGCAAGCGGCCGCTCATATATCATCTTGACACCGCGTCGTATAAAACCGAGAACGCATAGCGTATCAAAGCAAAAGCCTGTCAACGAGCCACCGGGCACGGATGGCACTGCTTGAAGAGCTACTTGAATAGGCGGATAACGAAAAAACCTAAGTACACGACCCCTCCTGTGGGTACGTTCGTGCTCGATGGTAGAACGCTGTTGAATGCGAAGGCGTTATTAATTTTATTGAATTATATAGCCGTAAACATTGATAACTTTGATAAACAGTAGCCCCTGTGGCGGGTAGGCTGCCCGCGTACCCGGCGGAAACCCAAAGGGAGTTTTAAGAACGCTTCAAAGGAAAGTTGTTGATTCTACTAGATTTTGTGTGAAATTATCAATGATGATTACGAGCAGCACGTCCAAGAATTGGATACTGACATGGCAAAGGCGGATATTATCGCCGAGCCGGTGGCGTATGGCGTTATCGAACTGTTGAAAGGAGATTAGCGGTGTCAAGTGATTACAAAGCAATAACAAAGCATAACGAGGACCAATTGGGAAAGGATACTGCGTCCCGAAAGACGCAGATTTCTATGTACTCCGATTCCACTCATTTTATATATGAGATTCTACAGAATGCGGATGACTATGGAGCAAAGGAAGTACTCTTCAAGCTCTCGGAAAAGGAACTTTGGATTGAACACGATGGAGAGCCGTTTACTGAGGAAAACGTCAAGGCAATCACTTACTTCGGCCAGAGCACAAGTCGAGAAGACCTTGTCAAGACAGGTCGTTTTGGCGTTGGCTTCAAGTCGGTCTTCGCTTTCACGGCAACGCCGATCATCATTTCGGGCTGTGAACACTTTCAGATATACGGTCTGTACCGCGTCAAGGAGCATCCCTATCCAGATGATTTTCCACGTTCTCGCACCCGGATCATTCTTTCTTTTAACCATGAATCCGAGAATCCGGATTATGTGGAAGACTTGATATCGCAAGCAGATGCTTACGCAAAAATAGAAGAACGACTGACGAGTCTCAATAAAAACACACTACTGTTCACGCAAAACATTCGGAAGATTCGCTGGGAGACAAATGACGGCTCAGGACACTATTTACGCGAAGACGATATAAGAGCCTATACGAAAATTATGTCAAACGGTCGACAATTCGGACTTGATTGAGGGTCAATAAGTAAGGAAAGCGTAGGTTGCCAAGACCTTTTTATTAACAGGAAATCAATTTTCGTATAGGCTCTAAGCAACAATTCCCGAACGACCTCGATTACCGCCGGAGAACAGGTCAAGAAATACCTTGTGTTTTCACGAGAGCCAAGATGGAAAGACGAGGTGCATAAAACGGTAGATATAGCCTTTGGTATAGACGAGAAAGGAGAATTGGTACCAGTGCCAACAGAAGAGAGTTTTCTCTACGTCCTCTTTGCTACAAAACAGGAGACCCATCTCAGATTTATACTGAATGGCCCATATCGAACAAATCCTGCGCGGGAGACCATCTCGGAATATGATTCTTTTAACAGACACCTTATAAAGGAGACCTGTGATTTGATGGAGGATACGCTACCACAAATCCGAAAAAAGGGGCTTCTTACAACTAAATTTTTGGCTGTCCTTCCAAACGGAGGTGATAAGCTGAGGGTTTACAAGTCAATCATGGACAGGCTAGTTGATCTATTCAATAACGAAAAGCTGACGCCGATGAAACGCGGTGGCCATGCTCCTGCGTCAGGAATCTACCGGGGAAGCAGACAGTTGTCCGAACTGATTGATGACGAAGATTTGGCGACGATTCTTGGAAAAGATCCATCTCTACCCCTATGGGCTGCCAATGCTCCGCAACGAAACCAAGAGGCAGACAATTTTCTGTCTTTACTCAAAATCTCCGAATGGAAGGAAGAAGGCCTTGTAAGCGAGCTATCTAACCAGCCTGACTTGGTAATGAGATGGCTAAAGAAAAAATCGTACAAGTGGCATCAAGAATTCTATGCATTGCTTGGCGATTTCTGCACTTGCCCACGATACGCATCTGAATATAGCAAGCTTGAATATAGAGATCGCAAAGAGGTGCTATCCAATCTTCCCATCGTCCGTATCAGCGATGGTACTACCTACAAGAAAGGGAAGGACTGCTACTTCCCAAGCGACGATGTGGAACACGATGAAAAATTTCCCCGTGTCGCCAAAGGCGTCTATTCGTCTGGAAAAAACAAGGATCAGAAGGAAAAAGCTCGCAAATTCCTTGAAAAGATTGGTGTTGATGACGTTGGAGAAGTCCATCAAGTTGAGGCGATTTTGAAGCAGCGGTACGTAAAAGGTACAATTAATCTCCGCAAGCAACATCACGAAAAAGACTTAAAAAGATTTATTACACTTATTGAGGATAAACCAAGCCAAGCAAACCTATTCAAGGATTACTTTATCTTTGAACTAGACAACGAGCACTGGGGAAGGCCATGCGACCATGTTTTTATGGATCGTCCTTATCTCGATACCGGATTGAGAGCCTACTATGAAGCACTTGGCAAAAATTCAAATCGAAAACGAGCACTCTCTCCGAAATATGAAAAGTATGGCATAGAGCCAGAAAAGATCGGAGAGTTCGCCAAAGTGGTGGGGGCTCAGATAAAACTGTCTGATGAGGTTGAAGAGCAAGAGATTCCATATCGTCATCCCAAACGGGATTATCTATTTAGTGCCCCAGGCGAACGCATACGGAATGAGATCAATACCGACTATACAATTCCTGCATTTAAGGTTCTATTAGATAGCCCTAATCTCGATAAGGCGCGGCTCATTTGGCGAACGATGGATTCGCTGGATGACAAGTACTTGAAAGCAAAGTATCGGAAAAACGTAAGTGGAGGATTCCATTGCGCAGCCTCTAGTCTCGTATACGAGTTAAGGAAGGCAGAATGGGTTCCTCAGAAGTATGGAGAGACTCTCAGTTTTGTACGCCCTTGTGATGCATCAAGCGATCATCTTCCAGAAGGTTTTCCGTATAAATCTTGGCAAGAGTGGATTTCCAATATTGAATTCGGCAAGAGAAGGAGAAATCGAGAAGAACGGGAACGAATAACAAGGGAACAAGCCAATCGAGAATTTCGAGACAAAGAGGAGGCTGCTAAAAATATTGGATTTCCTTCCTATGAGCGCAGTCAAGTGTATGCAAAGATAGACCGGGAAAATCCCGAAATGCTAGATAAGTTTATTCAGCAACAGGAAACCAAAAGGCAAGAGAAAGCACCAAATAATTCAGACAGTAGAAAAAAGAAAATCCCTTTCCATAAGGCCCTATCCGAGGCTTTCGTAGCACCTAGCAAAGATGCCGTTGACAATGACACAGGCTATGGAGGTTCCGTTCAAAACCCCTCACGTCGCCGAGATAGAATCTCAGAAAGCCTCGCCGCCAATATAGAGGCTGAGGACAAGCAGGAAAACCGCTCGTATTTTACTACCGTTAAAAAATGGAAGGGTAAAAACGACCAAGTTCGGGTAAGTCTTACTGAATGGTACGGAGGTCAATGTCAGATTTGCGATAAGACCTTCACGCAAAGCAACGGCGAGCCGTACTTTGAAGGGCTGTACCTTGTTTCCCACACGACTGCCGAATGGATGGATCGAGTTGGTAATGTCCTCTGCCTCTGCCCCTGGCATAGTGCGATGTTCCAGTTTGGCCCGAAAGAAGTCGATGAAGACATCATTCAGCAAATTTTACGCTTGAAAGTTCAGGCAGAAGGTGGCGATGGTCAACTCGCAATCAAGTTGCGATTATGCGAGGAAGACGTAGAAATCAAATTTGCAGAACGCCACTTGATTGATCTACAAGAAATGATCAAGAAATCTCAGGAGTTAGAAAGTCCTGTTCCTTGATCCGACACGATGGGCTCCTTATAAAGGCTACCAGAATAAAGCTTTGGCTTTTGCGGCGGGCGATTCAACTTCTCACAAGTTTGGAGATAATCATCAACCGCTTCTTCAAAAGCGGCCCGCAGTTCGGCGACGGATTCGCCGTGAAAACCAACAATATCATCAATACCTACAATATGCCCGATAAAGCAACCATCGTTGTTGCTATATTCGATTTGAGCGGCATATTCTTTATAAAGCATTGTGTTCATGGTGTTATTCTTGCCTGTTGTAGAAAACGCCGGGCGTCACGTACTTGATATGGCTTTGCCTCTTTCTGAGGATGAGGACGGTGAAAAGTGGCAACAACATTATTCAGTTCAAACCGCACCCGAGAACCTTTGCCTTCAATGGCTCTAGCACCAAGTGCCGTAAAAAGTGCTTCTATGCGCCTCCATTCCAGTGTAGTAGGAACTGGCGATCGAAAAATATTGTCCAAAGTGCTCTGATGCTGTTTATTCATTGACTTTATGACAAAAAATGGCTCGGAGGCCTACGGGTCAAGCATTCAGGGTCTTTGGACATTCTCATTGTAATAAGCGATTTCCTGGCCCATAGTTATATAAATAATTGACCATGCTATCCGCAACTCACGCCTATTTCGGCCCAGTAATAAAGTCGAGGTAATTCCCTTGATGGACGACCTCAAACGAACTGTCGCGGTACGCTTGCCGCCAGCCTCCGGGCACCCGGGTGGTGGCTTGAGGCGACCATTTCATTTCAGCGGCGTACAGCCCCCCTCCCCACTCCTCGATCAAGTCGATCTCCTGCTGGTCGTAGGTGCGCCAGAAATGGCTCTCGGCCAAGCGCCCCGTATATAGGTTGTACTTCAGTCGTTCGACCAAGACATAGTTCTCCCACAAGGCCCCCACATCGTCGCGCAGAGACAGGACGTTGAAGTTGTTGATCAGTCCGTTCCTAATGCCATTGTCGTAAAAATAGTACCGCCGGCTCTTGGTAATTTCCTTGCGGAGATTGCGGCTGAAGCCGCGGCGGCTATAGAGGATATAGGCTTTTTCGAGCAGGTCGAGATAGCGCTCTACCGTGTTCTTGTTCATGCCTAATTGGGTTCCCAGTTCCGCCACTGAAACCTCGCGGCCAATCTGAAAAGCGAGCAACTGGAGCAAGCGGAGCAGTTTGTCGGCGTGTCGAACGCCTTCCAACTGTAGAATATCTTTGAACAGATAGGAAGCGATTAGTTCCTTTATATAGAGCTGGCGGTCTTCGTTCGACTCCATGAGGACGACCTCCGGGTAAGACCCGTAGATCAACCGCAGTTCGAGCTGGGCCTTGGTTTGGTGGGCTGTTTCCACCTCCTGCAGTTCGAGCTGGGCCAAGGGCAACAGCAGCAGAGTGTATTTGCGGCCGGTCAAAGGCTCGCCCGTCTGCTGCGCTAGATCAAAGGAAGAAGACCCCGTGGCGATAATGCGAAGCCCTGCGACGTGATCGGCTAATAGCTTCAGATTCAGGCCGATTTGCCGCACGTGCTGGGCTTCGTCGATAATCAATGTGCGCCGTTGGCCGATAAAAGCTCGCAATTTGACCAAGGATTGACTTTCCAAATAGTCGCGTACCGTTATATCTTCCCCAGTCACTACGAGGGCGTCGCGGTCGTACTGGTGGACGTAATGCTGAATCAACGTGGTCTTACCCACCCGCCTAGGACCGTACACCACGGCGACTTTACCGGGAGTAGCGAGGCGCTTGAGTCGAGTAAGTTGTGCTTGGGGAATATAGATATCGGACATAATGCTAACCGAATTAACGTTAATTCAGTCATTTGTCAAGCCCACAATCACAGAGCGAGCACCCAATGGAACTGGAAATAACCTCCCTGCACCAAGAACAGTACGAGCGCGACGGCTTTGCGATCGTCCGCGGCGGCTTTACCGCCAACGAGTGCGACCGCTTTGTCGCCTACATGATGGATCTCCACGCCGGCCGCTTCAGCGTCGAGGGCTATCTCCCGCGCCAGCCGGACGATTGGAGCCGCTTAATCAGCCGCAGCCTGCACCATCCGGCCGGCCTAGCTTGGATGCTCGATGCCAGACTGCGCCAGCCGCTGCGCACCTTCCTTGGGGACGAGCCTGACGGGGTTCAGAGCATGTATTTTTACAAGGGATCCGAGCAACGCCGGCACCAAGACGCCTTTTTCCTGCCGGGCTGCATGTCGGCTTGGGTCGCTCTCCAGCAAGTCAGCACCCGCAACGGCAGCCTTCGCATTCAGGTGGGCTCCCACAAGAGAGAGCTAATAGAAAAGCGCCATTTCCGCTGCGATGAAAACGGCGAGCCGGGCCCTTGGTATGGCTGGAGCCAAGACGACGCCTTTGATGCCCTTTTCGCCCGCAACGAGTTGCCGGAAATTGCCATTGAAGCGGCCCAAGGCGACGTCGTGTTCTTCAACGGCCGCTCAATCCACCGCGGCGGCCCCATTTTGGACGAGGACGCTTTTCGCCATAGTTGGGCCGGCCACTACATTCCCCGCTCCTACAATCCGTGGCCCTACGAGAGCCACCCCCGATTGCGCGTCTCCTTTGACGGCGTGTGCCGCTTTACGCCCACGCACGGAGACCGCTTCGCCGTCTATGAGGTGCGGTAAAGCCAAGGAGGAGGTTGACCATGAAGCTGTGGATGGATGTAATGCGCGACCTCGAGAGCGTGATGAACGATCACGAGCGCATACTCGATGCTTGGGCCGAGGGCGGCGTCGACGGCGTCGTGTTCGGCCCACTCGTGTTCGGCACTGCGAAACTGTCGAAGCAGGCCGTGTCCGCTCCCAGCGGCGATGTCGTGGCGGATGCGTACGATCCGAACCCGGCTGTGTACGCGCGACTCGGAGTCGAGCCGCCGCCGCCGCCGGAACAGAAGCTGCCCGAGAAAAGGGCTCTGCTAGAAAAGACCATGAACGCCGCCAAGGACCGCGGCATGCAGGTCTATTGCATGTACGCCGATGGCGGTGCCGGTCCAGGAGGTACGGGCCACCACCTGCACGACGACAAGACGCTGGCATCGCGGGTGGCGCGCATGGTCGACGCGCTAGAGCACTTCCCAATGGCGGATGGCGCGGTGATGGACGGGCCGGAGTGGGGGTACGAAATCGCCCCTCATCACATGAACCACCGCTCCTACTTCTTTCACGACCTGCCGCAATCTGTGGCACCGATGGCCGAGGATCTGGGGTACGACTACGAGGCCATGGTGGCCGCCAAAGACAGGCTCCGGTCCCTGCTTCACAACCTCGACCCGGTGCGCATCCGCGCACACGCCCGCGGCGGTCTAGTCGGAGCCTACCGCATGCTCGGCGCCGATCCCGACCTGATGGCTTGGCTGTCGTTTCGGGCCGACTCCCTGACGCGCTATTTTCGCCGCATCCGCGCCGGCGTCGCCGCCGAGTTGGATCACCCGGTGCGCTTGGGATGCGGCCCGCGCTCGGCCGCCTTCGCGCCCTTGTGCGGGTACGACTTCGTCGATCTGGCCCAGTTCATGGATTTCCTGCTGCCGAAGCACTACTTCTTTCACCGCGGCTTCGACGGCTTTCTCGGCACGGTCTATCGCTACTCGCAGACGCTTTTGGAGTGGAATCCGGGGATCAGCGTGGCCGACACCCTCGATGTCGTGCAGGCCCTCTTCGGCATCGTCCTGCCGGGGGTGGGCGACGACATGCTCGATTTCGAGAGCGCCCTCAATCCAGAGTTTTTCGCGCAGGTGGTAACGCAGGAGACGCAACGGGCGCTGGCCTCGGTCGACGACCCGCAGCGCATCGTGCCCTGGCTCGACAGCGGTCGCTTTCCCCACGACGGCGACCCAATGTCGGCGCGCGACCTCAAGATGTTGCTCGACGCGGCCGAGGCCGCAGGGCTCAGGCGCTTCAACTACCACCATCAGGGGAACCTCAGTCCGGGTGAATGGGTGGTCATCAGCGACAAATGCGGAACCCGCTGGGACCCGCGCAAGAGCGACTACGAGCCACCGGACGAGCTGGTGTTGTAAGCTTGGTCCTCCCTAGGGCCGATGACGCGGCGAGCGCGGTCGCTCAGGCGCCGCGGGGTCCATTTCGGCTCGCGGACGAGGCGCACTTCGATCTCGCCGACGTCGCGCAGGCGGGCGCGGAGCTGCTCCTCAATGCCAGCGGAAAACCAATCGAGCCAGGTCTCGCGGCCCGCGTACGGCATGACGATGTCGACGCGGATGTCGCTCCCTTCAATGACGACCTCCTGCACGATTCCGATATCGAAGAAGCTGAGCTGGCGCTGGCCCCAAGGCGATCCTTGAACGTAGAGCTCGAATTCGTTCGTGGCCCGCAGTGCGTCCATGACATTGTCGCGGCTGATCGGCCTAGGAGCCGGGAGGGCCTCTCCTTGGGTGATTGGGTTGAGCAGGCGCTGCTGGTAGCCGACGAGGTCGGCGAGGCCGCGGTGCTTTCCTCCCTCTTCGTATCGGTGCAGGACGTAGGCGTTCTTCTCGTACACGTGCTCGCCAGCGCGCATCGCCGCGTTATGTACCGGATAGCGGACCCAAGTGCCGATGTGCGAGAATCCGGCGTGAGCTGGCTGCGGCCAGCTCGGGTTGGTGTTCTCGAATTCGAGGTGAATGCTGCCGAATCCTTCGCCGGTTTCGCGGTTGAAATGGGTCACCCAGCGAGGGTCCTCGCGCTGCCAGCCCCGGGCCCCAAAACCGATCTCTCCCTCCGGCCCCATCCAAGCTCGTTCGGGTAGCTGTTCGCCGATGACGAACTCGTCGTTGCGGCAGTCGCGGAAACGCACGTCCTCGAGAACCTCGAGCTTCGACTCCATGATGACGTAGGGCTGACCGGCCCAGAAGCTGTAGGTTACAGTAGCCATGACCTTGTGGGGCCGGCCGACTTGGGGACCGATTGACAGGATCGGATGGCCCCAGCGGCGGATGCGCACGCAGACCGGTCCCTTGACTACATCATAATCGAACAGGGGCGGGCCGTCCCAGTTGGTGAGCCGGTAGCGGCCAACGCGCTCGTCACTCCAGTCGGGGCCCCAGTGAATGGTGCCTTCGACTCCGTGGCCGTGTCGATTTACGAGTTTTGCTGGCCCCCTTTTCGAGTAGTGATCCTTCCAGTTGCCGTTCATCTTCCCGAGGACAGCGCGGTAATGCTCGTTTTCCACCTCGAGGGCATACCCTTCGCCCGAGACCTTGAGGTCCGTGTCGTAGTGGGGCTCGGGTGCCTCCGGGTTGCCGTATAGCAGGAGGTAGGTCGCCGAACCTCCGGCGGCCACATCGGCGAGGAAAAACAGCCGGCAGCGCAGCAACTCGTCTTCGCGGTCCATGAGGTGCGCCTGACTCGGCACGACTTCTATAGGACCGGTTTCGCTGTGGAGACGGGCGACGCGGATCTCGCGGCCGAGGTCGGTGACGTGGCCAGCGTGAATGTCCACGTCCGCTTCAATCGGTTCGCCCCGGCGGTCGTGCGTCGTGTCGTTCACCAGCACTAGGCGCTTGGCGTACTTCCAGTTAGGAGGCACTTGCGGCAGTGATGCGGTCGAGTCCCAGTCGCAGGCGGGAATGTAGATGGAAGATTCTTTCATCCGGGATTTTTCCATGGCAAAAGAGTAAACATGAGTACGTTTTCCCGCGAATATGCAACGGACGCGACCGAGGCACAATAGCAGCAGCTTGATCGACTGTTGCTGGCGCACTGCTAGTTTGTTGGTGTCCCAACTGTTTCAACAAGCCAGATGCTCATCGAGAGCGGCACTGAGTTGGCGAAGAACCTCGGGAAACGCGGAGGATACGTCGTCCCTTTCGTTGCGCTCGAGATCGTACAGTATTTGGGGCCACTCGCGCTGAAGGCGCTTGGTCTCGTCAGGCGTAATGTGCATCGGCTCGAAGTTATCCCCTCCGCTGCGCTTCCTCGAGTGTTTGTCCGGCATGTGCAAGCTTTCTGTTCGGCGAGCAAGGTAGCCGTTCACCGTGTTCATTCTATAATCAAAGCTTTCCAAACCTTATTCGAGGTTGTCAAGAGAAAATTTAGCGCGGCACCGACGCAAGCCACGTCCCTTCCGCACGGCGACGCGGCGATTGCGGCCTACGGCCCATTTGCCTAATCTGAATATCTTCCCCAAGCGGAGCGGCGATGAACGCAGAAAAATTCGACTATGCCCAATGGTGCGACAGCACGGGCGCACCCCTAGCGAAAATGCCCGACCGGCTCGGCGTGGCGACCAATGGCTTTATCCGCGACCAGACCGGCAAAATCCTGCTGCAACAGCGCGCGGACAGCGGCTTTTGGGGCATGCCCGGCGGGCAAGTCGAACTCGGCGAGTCCGTCGAGCAGGGCGTGGTGCGCGAAGTGTATGAGGAAACGGGCTTAGAGGTGCGCGTCGAGCGGCTGATTGGGATTTACTCCGGGCCGGAGAGCTACCCGTTTATGCGCTACCCCAACGGCACCATCGTCCACTACGTCACCCACGTCTTTATCTGCGACCCCATTGCCGGCGCATTGCGGCTCTCCGCAGAAAGCACGAACATCGGCTATTTTGCCGCCGATGCCCTGCCCGCCCAGACCTTGCTCTCGCACCGCATCCGCATTGAGGACGCCCTGACCGGCCTAGTCTCCCCGTTCATTCGCTAATGTTGACCGCACTTCGCCCAACAGCAGATATTTCTTTTTCGCTCGCCCCAACCTTCAACTCGCCAAGAAGAGGAACGACATGATCAAAATTGCCGAAGTCCTGCCCGATCACCCCACGCCGCTGTGGAAGATGGTCAAGCAATGCGGCGTCAACCACGTGGTCGGCGGCTTCTCCACACCCGGAGACCCGGCCGACATCCATCCCGAGCAACGGCCCTGGAGCTTTACCAACCTCGTGCGAATGAAAACCGCCTTTAACGACGGCGGCTTCTCCCTCGACGTCATCGAAGCCCGCCCGCCGCTCAACAAGGCCAAGCTCGGCCTCTCGGACCGCGACGAGGAGATCGAGTACGCCTGCGAGCTGATTCGCAACATGGGCAAGATCGGCATTCCGGTCTGGTGCCCGGAGTGGATGCCCGTGCTCAACTGGACCCGCACCTCAATGGCCGCGCCCGGGCGCGGCGGCGCCATGGTCACCGGCTTTGACAACGAACTAATGAAAAACGCGCCCCTGACCGACGCTGGCGTCGTCACCGAAGAGCAGCTTTGGGACAATTTGCAGTACTTCCTCGAAAAGGTCGTGCCGGTCGCCGAGGAAGCTGGCGTCAAACTCGCCATGCACCCGGACGACCCCCCGCTGTCGCCCCTGCGCGGCATGGGGCGGATCATGCGCAGCGTCGAAAACTACCAGAAGCTCCTCAACCTAGTGCCCAGCCCGGCCAATGGCATCTGCCTGTGCCAAGGCAACTTCACCCTGATGACCGACGATTTGCCTGAGGTCATTCGCCACTTTGGCGACCGCATCTTTTTCGTCCACTTCCGCGACGTGCGCGGCACGCCCGAAAAATTCGTCGAAACCTTCCACGACGAAGGCAAGACCGACATGCGTGCCTGCATGGAAGCCTACCGCGACATTGGCTTTGAAGGTGTCCTGCGCCCGGACCACGTGCCGACGATGGAAGGCGACCGCAACGACAGCCCGGGCTATTCGTCGATCGGGCGCTTGTTTGCCATCGGCTATATCAAGGGGCTGCGCGAGGCCGTGTACGCGAATTAAGCCATCCTACGTCATTCATAAGTAGGCAGGCGGTATGCTGCGGATAATCGAATGATTGTGGGTTGCTACTTACAGCCCGTTCAATGCGATGTGTAATCGTTTAGCGGCAAAAATCCGCACGTACTTGTCGATACTGGGCGCGCTCCTGCTCGCCATCCATCCCTTGGGAGCCGAGGAACTGCGCCTTGGCGGGCCGGGTGGCTGGGGCGAGTGGAAGCTGCCCGGCGACGCGATCGATATCGCCGATGGCGTGCTCAAGCCCGCGTTCGTGCGCCAGAATATCGACGCAGTGCAAAACGCCGCGACCTTTGGCGGCGGCATCCGCGCCGCGGGCACGGCCCTAAATCGCGCGGCGCGGCTGATTGACGGCAACGTAGAGACGGCTTGGACGCCCGCTGCCGAGGCCCCGCTAAAGGACTGGTGGATAGAGGTCGATCTAGGTCGGGTGGTCTCGGCGCGTACCATACGCCTGCACTTTGCCGCAGGCAGCGAGCCGCTCGCATTTTTCAAGGTTTTCACTTCCGACGGCGAGCCTTTCTTCACCAACGCTGGCGTGGCCATTGAGGGGACCCTGCGCTACAACGACCGCCGCCTGTACAGCTTTAACCAAGACCGGATCGTCGAGATCGACTTTGGCCTCAAGCCCCTAAAGCACATTCGCATCCAAGCCGACAGGAAGACCCTTGGCGCCCAGCTCAGCGAGCTGTCAGTAGAGAGCGTGGGCGACAATCTGTCCCTCGGCGCACAAGAGCGCGGCGGTCAGATCGATGTGCATAGCCTAGTCGGCTCGGGCCGGAACGAGCGCTACGAGAATCCCTTGATCAGCCGCAACCTAATCGACGGGGATATCACCTCGTACTGGGGCCGCAAGGAGGGGCGCGGGAAGACGCCGGTGGGGCGCTTCGTCCTCGACTTGGGCGTGCTCTTTTGGGTAGATCGAGTGCGGTTGTTGGGAGATTTCACCGGGCTGCCGACGACCGGCGAGAGAGCTCGCACCCGCTTTGGGTCCATCAACTACTTGTGGTACAAGATGTATGGGTCGGACGGCTCGCTGGCACCGGACGGCTCGCTGCGCTGGATCTCGCTGGGGGAGTTGCCCGAATCGCCGCGCAACCAGCTAAGTCCCATTTTGCAGGGCCGCCGGGTGCTAACTCCTAATTCCCAACGGCACTTGCCTCCATCACCCCCAACCCTTCCTCCAATTCCTCGACGCTGGCAAAGGCGACCAAGGTGCAATGTACCCCCTCGGTCGCCAGCACCCATTGAATCGCCCGTTCGGTGCGCGGCACGCGCTCGCCCGGCTCGGCTAGCTCGTGCCAAGGGCCTGAAACAATCGGATAGACCAGCGGCAGCTCTCGGCGAATGCCTTCCCCCCTTGGCGATAGCTCCTCGACCTTTGACTCCCCCACGGCCGACCAGTCGGTCTGCGTCTTGTCGGCCCAGCTAAGCCACTGGCCGCCCAAGGCCTTCATAATCAGTACGCCCTTCCCAGCCTGTGCCGACGCCGCAATGCCCGGGGCCTGCCAGCGGCAGACGTAGTTGTAGATGACCAAATCGGCGTCCGCTGCGGGTTCGGGGCCGCGTCCGGCATAGGCTTGTTGGTCGGCCAACATGTGCCGGATCAAGCACAAGGCGCGCACTTTGCCCTTGGCTTGGCACGCGGCGATGCGCTCGGCCAAACCCTCGTTTTGCAGATAGGCATAGTGGTGTACCCGCAAAATATCAATGGCTTCGCGGCGCACATTGGCGAGGTGCTTGTCGATAGTTTCCTCCACCTCGGCGGCTGCCGGTGCGCCCACCTTGAGCGAGAAGAAGCGGTCGTCCCGCGGGCCTTTTAGTTCGTCCGGGATGTGGACTTCGTCGCCGTAGCCCATGTCGAATAGGTTGATGCCCAGCTCAACGGCCCGCAGGTAAATCCGGCGTTTCTCCGCGGGCGGCGGATGGCCGTTGACGCCCTCGTAGCGGGCCAACAGCCCGCCCAAGCCGATGGTACTCAGCTCCATGTCCGTCTGTCCAAAGCGGCGGTATTCCACGATAGCCTCCTTGCGTCGTTAGCTTGCTGCACCCAATATGGCACGTTAATTTCTCCGCCACCATCCCGGCCGCACTTGGCACGACCGCGGGCACTACGTAAAACACTGGATCAACCTGCTCATCGCCGAGCGCGCCCAACAGGAGGTCGCCACCCCGTGAAACTCTACTACAGCACCTATGGCATGAAACAACTCGACGTCTTTGGGGCCTTGCCGCGCCTCGCGGACATGGGTTACGAGGGCATGGAAATCGCCGTCACCCCGGGCTGGCCGACCGCGCCAGCCAACGTGGACGCGGCTGCCCGCAAAAGGCTCGCCGACCTCTTCCGCCAGCTCGGCTTCCCAGCGCCGGCCCTGATGGCCCTGCTCTCGCCTTGCGTCGAAGGCGAGGGACGCGCAGCCGCGCTAGCCCAGTTCAGGGCGACCTTTGAACTGAGTCGCGCACTCCGGCTCGACGACCGCCCAATGGTCGTCAGCACCACCCTCGGCCATCCCAAACCCGCTTGGGAGACCGGCAAAGGGCGCATCGCTGAGCTGGTCCTCGAAGTGGCCGACATGGCCGCTGAATACGACGTCATCGTCGCCATTGAGCCGCATGCCGGCGACGACTTTGAGACGCCGGAAAAGGCCGCTTGGCTCATGCAGCAAACCAACCACCCGCACCTCGGCCTCAACTTCGACTACAGCCACTTTTGGGTTGAGGGCATTGACTTGCAGCACTCAATTGACCTGAACCTCCAGTACTCGGTCCACAATCACATCAAGGACGGCTATCTCGACGACGAGGGGCGGGTCCGCTATCTCCTGCCCGGCAGCGGCAAGCTGGACCTGAGGGCTTACTACAAGGCCATGCAGGACGCCGGCTGGGACCAGTACCTCTGCCCGGAGGTCACTGGCCAAATATGGAACGCAGGCGGGTACGACGCTTGGAGTACGGCGCAGTTTTGCTACGATGCGCTAAGCGCGGCGCGGGGCCGATCCTAAGAAGCCGCCTGAAAACCCCTCGTGGCTTCGACGTCGAGCTCCGCCGAAACGCCGTCCTCTGCAACCCACAGGCGAGGGCGAGACGCCCTCGATCCCAAGGATTCCGGCGACTTGACTCTTGCCCTCCATCCCAAGGATTTTAGCGACCTAAGACAGCTTCTTAAGTACCCGACACCTAAAGTAGGCGACCCTTACTTTGAGTACGCCTTTTCTGCTGTTTCCGATGGGTGCGGGATCGAGGCACCAGTTCCCAAGCACGGGCTTGCGCCTGCTCTCGGGTCCGGGATCGAGGGCGTCCCGCCCTCGACGAGGGCAAGATGCCCTCGATCCTTGGCAGGCTGAGGGCTGGTGTCGTGTAGTAAGGACAGCTTCTAACGAACCTCTACGATGCACACCAAGAAGCGCCCGATGGCTGGCGCTTATTGTTCATCGCCGACGATCTCGACCTCGCTGCCCTTCTCACGCGCTTGGGCCTTAAACTCGGCCAACGCCTTGTCGAGGAGGGCCTGTGCCTCCTCAACCTCCTTGCCCCAAGCGACGATATCCACCGGCAGTCGCTGACCCTCGGCCGTGCGCTCGCTCAACGCGACGAAGGCCTTGAGGTAGGTATTGGGACATTGGCTCATTACGCTGTGCAGGATCGGGCCGCACTGGGATTCGGGTAGGTTGACGACGACCCGCAACGAGAGCCGCACGTCGTCGTATATTCCGGCCAAGGCATCCTCTACCGACTGGCGGAACAGGGCCTCAACCTCGCGCGGCGGACCGGGCAGACTGTAAATTGTGGTCTCGCCGACCTGCGACTCCACGCAGGGAGCCACGCCCGCCGGATTGGGGTGAGCCGAGGAGCCGGCCGGTTTGGTCGCCATCTTGACCAGCCCTTCGCTGACGTCAGCGCGCCTTTCAATACTGCGGCTCTCCATGTAGTGCCTGACCAAGGTTTCATCTACTGCCGTGCTCACCCCCATGACCTTGGCGATGGCCTCAACCGTCATGTCGTCGGGCGTCGGCCCAAGTCCCCCGGTGGTGATCACCACTCGGGTGCCGCGCTGGCAGGCATCTTTGAGCGCACCGGTCAACTCGTCCATATCGTCGTCGAGGATTGCGATCCGACGCACATAGCCGCCCAGCGCTGCGATCTGCTGGGCCATCCAGAAAGAGTTGGTGTCTTGGATCTGTCCGTTTAACAGCTCGGTGCCGATTGAGTAAATTTCGATAGCCGGTCGGTCGGTCATAATCTCTTTCTCTGCGGTTGTGATAGGCAAGAAGGATCGGATATGCACCGGGCATTGAACCCAGCTAGGCAGTGGCAATATAACAAGCCGGAATAAACGATTCGAGTGGTAAATCGTCTTGTTCCTACTATCTGATGTAGGATGCCTTAGTACACGACCCCTAAAGTAGGCGACCCTTACTTTGAGTACGCCTTTTCTGCGGTTTCCGCTGGGTGCGGGATCGAGGGCGTCCCCCCTCGACGAGGGCAAGATGCCCTCGATCCTTGGCCGGCTGAGGACTAGTGTCGTGTAGTAAGGTAGGATGTATATTAGAGCCTAATCCAACTTCAACCGTGCTGTCGAATTACAAGGAGAAAAATATGAGCAGCGTCCACGACTTCACGGCCCAAACCATCCGCGGCCAAGACGCCGACCTAGCCGCCTACGCCGGCAAGGCGCTTCTCGTCGTCAATGTGGCCAGTGAGTGCGGCCTGACTCCGCAATACGCCGACCTAGAGGCCCTGCATCGCCAATACGCCGCCAAGGGCCTCGTGGTTCTCGGCTTTCCCTGCAACCAGTTCGGGGGGCAAGAGCCCAACAGCGAGGCGCAGATCCTCCACTTCTGTCAGACCCGCTACGACGTCAGTTTTCCGCTCTTTGGCAAGATAGAGGTCAACGGCCCCAACCGGCATCCGCTCTATGCCTATCTCGCCGGCGAGGGCGCGGCTTTTCCCGGTGCCATCTCGTGGAACTTCGAGAAATTTCTCATCGACAAGGACGGGCAACCGCTGGCCCGTTTCGCGCCCCGCACCACACCCCGCGATCCGAAGCTGGTCGCGGCTGTCGGAGAGGCCCTCGCGTGACGCGCCCCAACATCGTCTTTATTCTCATCGACGATATGGGCTGGAAGGACCTCGTCTGCTACGGCAGTTCCTTCTACGAAACGCCCCACATCGACCGCCTCGCCCGCGAGGGCATGCGCTTTACCGACGCGTACGCGGCCTGCCCGGTCTGCTCGCCGACCCGCGCCAGCATCCTCACCGGCCAGTACCCGGCCACCGTTGGCATCACCGACTGGATCGACGTGCATGGGCACATTCACCCGGCGCGTGGCCAGCTCGTCGATGTGCCGTATCTCAAGCAACTGCCAACGCAAGAACACGCGCTGGCCCGCGCCCTCAACGAGGGCGGCTATCAGACGTGGCACGTAGGCAAGTGGCACTTGGGCGGCGACGGGCACCTGCCCGCAGACCACGGCTTTGAAGTCAACATTGGCGGCGCGCACCAAGGCTCGCCCGGGCGGGGCGGGTACTTCAGCCCTTGGACCATTCCCCCTTTAGAGGACGCCGATGTACCAGAGGGCACGTACCTAACCGACTACCTGACCGACCAAGTGCTCAACTTGGTGCGCAACCGGGACGAGCGGCCCTTCTTTTTGAACCTTTGGCACTACACCGTCCACACGCCGATCCAAGCCAAACGAGAAAAGATCGCCCACTACGAAGCCAAAGCCCGCGCCCTCGGCTTGGATCGAGTCGCAGCTTTTGCCGAGGGCGCGTACTTTCCCTGCGAGCACAAGAAGGACCAGCGCGTCAAACGGCGGCTCATCCAATCCGATCCGGTTTACGCGGCCATGATCGAGAGCCTCGACGAAAACTTGGGCCGCCTCTTCGCCTTGCTCGACGCGCTCGGCGAGGCCGAAAACACCGTCGTGTTTTTCACCTCGGACAACGGCGGCCTCGCCACCTCCGAAGGCTCGCCGACCTGTAACGCGCCGCTGGCCGAGGGCAAGGGCTGGATGTACGAAGGCGGCACCCGCGAACCCTTGCTGGTGCGCTGGCCCGGCCAGATCGCCCGAGGCAGCATCTGCTCAGTCCCAGTGACCAGCCCGGACTTCTACCCGACGATCCTCGAACTGGCCGGCTTAGACCCCATCCCCGCGCAGCACTGCGACGGTACGAGCATCGCGCCCTTGTTGCGCGGCGTCGAATCCATTGAGCGCGAGGCCATCTTCTGGCACTATCCGCACTACGGCAATCAGGGCGGCACCCCGGGCTCGTCCGTGCGCGCCGGCGACTACAAGCTGATCGAGTTTTTTGAAGGCGGGCGGCTGGAACTCTACAATCTGCGCGACGACATCGGCGAAGAGCGCAATCTAGCCGAGCAGATGCCGCAAATCCGCGACCGGCTGCACGGTCTATTGCGCGAGTGGCGCGAAAACGTGGAAGCCAAAATTCCCCAGCCCAATCCCAATTGGCGCGGCTGAAGCGGTATGTTTAGCTAAAAAACGGAGATCGCCGTCTATGAATGCAGTATCCCTACAACCTCATCTATGGACGCGGGAAGAATACGAAAAAATGGTATCCGCGGGCGGATTTCATCCAGAGGATCGGCTCGAGCTGGTCAACGGAGAAATCCTTGAAATGGCACCACAAAGCAGTGCCCATGCAACGGCGGTCTGTCTCGTGGATGAAGCCCTGAGCGCAGCATATACGCCGGGCTTTGTCCTGCGCATCCAAGTCCCCGTTGCCTTGGGGGAATCGTCCGAGCCTGAGCCTGATATCGCCGTAGTCCGCGGCCGACCGCGCGATTACCTAGCCCACCATCCCACCACTGCCTCGCTAGTCGTCGAGATTGCGGATTCCTCGCTAGGTTACGATCGCGGCCGCAAGAAGGAGCTGTACGCCGCTAGTGGTATTCCCGAATACTGGATCATCAATCTGGTAGATCACTGCCTAGAGGTCTATAGGGAGCCAGACCAAGAAAAGGCGACCTATCAGTCCTGCGCAGTACTTACCCGCAATGACACGGTCTCCCCACTCGCCCGTCCCGACGCCTCCATCTCCGTCGCCGAGCTGCTGCCCTAGCCTGTTCCCGCGGCCCAGTCTCGCGGCTTGAGAAATACCTCGTAGAGCCGCGCCTCCTCCGACCCTTCCTCCGGTCGCCAATCGTACACCCAATTCGCCACCGGCGGCAGCGACACCAAGACCGACTCGATGCGCCCCTTGGATTGCAGGCCGAAAAGCGTTCCCCGGTCGCAAACCAGGTTGAACTCCACGTAACGGCCCCGGCGATAGAGCTGGAACTGCCGCTGCCTAGCGCCGTATTCCCATGTCTTGCGCCGCTGCAAGATCGGCAGGTACGCAGCTATATAGCCGTCGCCAACGCTGCGGGCAAAAGCAAAGCAATGCTCAAAGCCTCCTTCGTTGAAATCGTCGAAGAACAGGCCGCCGATCCCTCGCGGTTCGCGGCGGTGCGGCAGAAAAAAATACTCGTCGCACCACTGCTTGAATTTGGGGTAGAGCCCCTCGCCATAAGGATCGCACACGGCTTTTGCCGCTCGATGCCAATACACCGCGTCTTCTTCAAAGCCGTAGTAAGGCGTCAAATCGAACCCACCGCCAAACCACCACACAGGTTCCTCCCCTTCTTTTTCCGCCGTGAAGAACCGAACATTCAGGTGCGATGTCGGCGCATAGGGATTGTGCGGATGCACGATTGTCGAGACGCCCATGGCCTCAAAGGCCCGTCCGGCCAGTTCGGGGCGGCGCACTGTCGCGGCCGGCGGCAACTCACTGCCTCGCACATGCGAAAAGTTCACCCCAGCCCGCTCGATCACCGACCCCTCCAACACGCGCGTCCGGCCACCGCCCCCTTCTGGCCGCTCCCAGCTATCTTCGCGGAAAGCGCCCTCATCCTCTGCTGCCAAGGCCGCGCAAATCTCGTCTTGCAACCCGAGCAAATACGCTTTGACAGCTTCTTTGTCTATCGCTCCCATAGAGAACCTTTCGCTTCTAGCTTACCCTCGTCTCTAAATTGTTTGGTTGTCAGGGTGATAACGTATAGTCAAGTTATCGTATTGGGAGGAACGCTACGTGAGCAAGAATGAACTAGGCGAACACAGGTTGTCATTTGACAACCCCTCAACTTCCTTCCACTTTTTGTAAGAAGCTGCATCCCAATGGCGAGAAAAGCTCATCCCAAACGAGAAATCGAGGCCGCTCTCAAACATGCAGAAGAACACGGATGGAGAGTCGAAGTAGGGGGTGGACACGCATGGGGTAAAATCTACTGCCCCTATAATGACAGCGAGTGCAGATGCGGGGAATTCTGCATAGCCAGCATTTGGAGCACCCCGCGCAACCTTGGGAACCACGCAAGACAAATTCGTCGAGTCGTTGACCACTGCACTACCCGTATGAGAAGCGAAAACGGCGAGAGATGAAAATGCACGAGTACGAGTTTACCTTGAAATTCAGCTTACAAAACGCGCAAGCCGACCCGCAGGAATACGTTGAGTCATTGGGTAAAGCCGGATGCGACGATGCCCTAATTGGCATTGGTCAATGCGGGCGCATCGCGTTCAGTTTTACGCGAGAATCGATATCTGCTTACGAAGCTGTCTCAAGTGCCATAAAAGATATTCGCAAAGTGCTCCCCAATGCGAAACTGGTAGAAGCTGTTCCCGACCTTGTCGGGCTGACAGAGGTTGCCGAGCTATTGGGCTTCACGCGACAGAACATGCGCAAACTCATGATTCGCGCTGGTGCAACCTTTCCTGCACCAGTGCGCGATGGCAAACCGGCGATATGGCATCTATCTCAGATCCTATCTTGGATGACTAAGACTGGAAAATACGAGATCAACGAAGCGTTAATAGACGTTACAAAAACCAACATGATGTATAATGTTGCCATAGCAAGCCAAGAGCTCGATCCTCAATTTCAACAAAAAATTATCCCACTGATTCGGGCGTGACTGGAACAGTCCCCACGCCAACCCGCTACCGCGACCGCCAAACCGGGTCTATCGTCGTCGAGCACGTTCCCGGACAGTCCCTCCTCCGCTGGTTCTACGGCACGAGCACGGGGCAGCTCGTTTTTCGCGCCATCCTCAACCGGCCTCTTTTCTCCCGCTTCTACGGCTGGTGGAAGCAAATCACTTGGACTCGGCGTCAAATCCGCCCTTTTGCCGAGCGCTACCACATCGACCTCGACGAAATCGAACATCCCCTCAGCCACTATTCCAACTTCAACGACTTTTTCATTCGCCGCCTCAAGCCCGGAGCCAGACCCTGCGACCCCGACCCCGAGCGCCTCTGTTGCCCAGCCGATGGCAAGGTCCTCGTCTATCCGCAGCTCGCCCCCGAGGAAGTACTGCCGGTCAAAAGCAACCAACTCGCAGCCCGCGAACTCCTAGCCGCAGCAATCGACCCCACCCCGTATCACAGCGGTGCCGCCCTCGTCGTGCGCCTCGCCCCGTACGACTATCACCGCTTCCACTTCCCAGCCGACGGCCAAGTAGGTCAAACCCAGTGGATCGACGGCTCCTATCACTCGGTCAACCCCATCGCCCTCGCCCGCGTGCCCGACGTTTTCCACCGCAACCGGCGCGCCGTCTGCGAGCTAGCGACACCCACCTTCGGCAGGATTGCCTACATCGAAGTCGGTGCTATCAACGTCGCCAGCATCGTCCAGACGTACTCGCCTGGGCCTTGCGAGCGCGGCCAAGAAAAGGGCTTTTTCCAGTTCGGCGGCTCAACCGTCGTGCTGCTCTTTGAGCCGGGGGCGATTGCCTTTGACAGCGATCTAGTGGCCGACTCCGCAGCCGGCCTAGAGGTACACGTCCGCACCGGGGCCGGCGTCGGCAGCCGCGCTTGACCCGCTCCGGCGGCTGCGGCAAATTTCCCGCTCTGCAATCCCCTATCTCTGGAGGCTACTTATGTCCCTGCAAATGCGCGTAGGTCTGGGCCAGTTCAACGAACTCACCGACGAAAAGCTCGCCTTTATCAAGCAGATGGGCTGCGACGATTTTCTGATGAATACCCCCAAGCTCCCCGGCGACAAGCAATGGGAATACGAGGACTTGGCCGCTCTCAAAAAGCGGGCCGACGATGCCGAGCTGCGGCTGATGGCCCTCGAAAACGTGCCCACCTCGTTTTACGACAAAATCATGCTCGGGCAAAGCGGCCGCGAAGAACAGCTCCAGCACATGAGCAACACCGTGCGCAATATGGGCAAGGCCGGCATCCCAATCCTCGGCTACCACTGGATCCCCAACAGCGTCTGGCGCACGCCCGAGCCGGCGACCTTGCGCGGCGGCGCTCGCGCCACTCGCTTTGCCCTCGCCGAGCACAATCCCGAAGAACTGACCCATGGCCGCGTCTTCACCCACGACGAGATGTGGGAAAACTACTGCTGGTATTTGGAGCGCATCCTGCCCGTAGCCGAGGAAACCGATGTGCGTCTAGCCCTGCACCCGGACGACCCGCCCACCGGCACGACCCTCGGCGGCATAGCGCGGATATGCAGTTCTTTCGACGACTTCAAGCGCAACATGGACACCTTCGACAGCCCGCATCACGGGCTCGACTTCTGCATGGGGTGCTGGTCGGAGATGGGCGGCCACGACAGCGTCATCCGCGCCGTGCGCCACTTCGGCGGGCAAAAGAAAATTATCTACATCCACTTCCGCGATGTCATCGGGCCGGTGGAGGACTTCCACGAGACCTTCATCGACTGCGGTCAAGTCGATACCTTCGAGGTCGTCAAGACGCTCAAGGCAGTCGGTTTCGACGGCTTTATGATCACCGATCACGTGCCCCACATTGTCGATGATTCGCCTTGGGGGCACCGGGGGCGCGCCCATTGCGTGGGCTTTATGCAGGCCCTGATCCAAGTGGTCGACAAGCTCGGCGCGTGACCCGAAATATCAGGGGATTTAGCAAAGGCATGCTATGCGTGCAATAAAGACGCAAGACCCATCCAATCGGCTAGTTTTTCATGCTGGAAAATCATAGTCTCTTGGATGCTCGACAGCCGTCCTTTTCCCGCTGCTTTGGCCCGTTGGTACATGGCGTGGGCAATGGCCACATCGACATAGGCTAGACCCACTGCATTGAAATAGATCCGCTCCTCGGCTGTTTCCCGGCCGCCCTTTTCGCCAGCAACGACTTCGACCAAATTCGCGTAAATATCCTCGTCGAAGAGCTCGCCATCCTTGTACATGCGACTGAGCGTTTGCGTTCTATGCTTTACGGTCTCCCAATCGTCGCACACAATTTTATCGCACTGTTTCGCCACTCCATATTCGTCCTCCCAGCCACCGATATGGCTGTAGAAGGCACCGGGCTTCATCCACGCCGCTTTGAGCAGAGGCGCTTGCGCACTAGTGGCGGTGACGAGAATATCGGCACCCTCCATGGCCCGCTGTGCATTCGCATCCGAGGCAACAAAGCGAAGATCGCTAAAGAGGGGCCTCATCTCTTCGACGAACTGCCTTTCTTCGCGGGCATATTTGGCGGAAATTCGGCACTCCTCAAGGGTTGGGATCGCGGCCTTCATGGCAATTAAGTGCATCTTAGCCTGCTCGCCCGCGCCTATGAAAGCAATGCTCGTAGAATCCGGCTTGGCGAAATGCTTTGCAGCAATGGCACCCATCGCGCCCACGCGCACATTTGAGCAAAGGGTGCCGTCCATGAAAGCGATGGGGAATCCTCTCTCAATCTCGGATAGTATGATGACAGCAGAGAGGTTCTGCACACCGTACTGCTCGGGATTGGTGGGAAATACGGATACCCATTTGACTCCGCATACCTTTTCGGGCAACAGCGTTGCTGGTAGGCAGTTGATGCGATCTTGGGTACTGTCATTGAAAATCTGGACCACTTTTTCTGGAAAAAGGATCTCATCTCTGCGGAAGGCAAGCATGGCGTTTTCCGCCGCGCTCATGGCCAAGCGCATATCCAAGCATCCCGCTTGCAGGAGATCCTCCTGCGAAAGAAAGAGGCATTCAATGCGGTTCTTATCAGTCATGGTTTCGCCTTTCTCGTGACCTGTTTAGTTTTGTGGAAACTACTTGGAGCACAAACGATAATCCACCTAAGGCATTTTGATCAAATGCGAACCGCGGCCGCGCCGCTCGCATCCTGCCGCCGTGCTCGCCGACCAAGCACGCGTCTCCTTCTCACACTTCTGCTCGGCACCCCGGCCCTAGCCCAAGACGAGCGCCCCCCCATATCAATCCCCCAACCCGAACACCAGCGCGCGACCCCGACACCGGGCACTCCCTTGACCATCGTCCAAGTGAGCTATAGAGAGGCGATCAAGGAGCGCGACTATCTCTCGCTGGCCGCGCAGGAACTGGTGAGCTTCACTCGCGTATCGACCCAACTCGAAGTGCCCCTGCACTCGCGCGTCCTCACCCTCGACGACCCGCGCATCGCGGACGCGCTGATGCTCTACATGACCGGCTTTGACTGCGTCATACGCCTAGACGAGCGCGAAAAGCAAGGGCTTGCCCGCTACCTGCACAGCGGCGGCCTGCTCTTTGCCGAGGATATCCTGCCCTTAGAGGCGAATGTTCGCGGATCCGCTGGCGTAGCCGGCACCCCCTTCGACCGGCAGTTCAAGGCCCTGCTCAAAGACCCGCAAGTCCTCGGCAGTAAGGGAGGCCGCTGGCGCAAGTTGCCCAAGAGCGATCCCCTGTACTCGGCCTATTTCGACTTCCCCGATGGGCCGCCCCTGAGCGGCACGAACCGGGGCAATGTCTTCGCCTTGGAAGCTATAGAACTCAAGGGCCGGGTCGCCGTTATCTTCAGCGATCTCAACATTAGCTGGTCTTGGGGCAACCGCGACGCCGAAGGCCGCGACCGCAGCTTGCAGTTCGGCACCAACCTCTTGGTCTGTGCGCTGGCGCAAAAATACGCGGGCCGACCCCTGCCCTTCCGGCGCTGAGATGGGTGCTGGCGCGGCGCACTCCGCCCAAATTCGCAGCGACCTCCTGCTCCTGCTCACAGCTCTGATCTGGGGTTTTGCCTTCGTCGCCCAACGCGCTGGCATGGAGCACGTCGGCCCCTTCTTCTTCAATGGCGTGCGCTTCGCCCTCGGCTGCTTGCCGCTTTTGCCCTTTGTCCTGCGCACCACCACCACACCGCTCGCATCCCGCCTCCGCCACGCCCTCCGAGGCGGCCTACTCGCCGGGCTTTTTCTTTTTACCGCCGCTTCCCTGCAACAGGTCGGCATCGTTTACACTACGGCCGGCAAGGCCGGGTTCATCACTGGGCTATACGTAATTCTAGTGCCAATCCTCGCCTTGTTGCTGCGGCATCGCAGTCGCCGTAGCACTTGGACCGGTGCTTTGGTGGCGACCGCCGGCCTGTACCTGCTGAGCGTGGAGCCGCCGCTGGCCATGGCCCACGGCGACGCGCTCGTGCTCGCAAGCGCGTTCTTTTGGGCCGGGCACGTGCTGGTCATCGGCAGCCTCTCGCGTCAGCTCGATTGGGCGGTGCTCGCTTTTTTGCAATTCCTCGTCTGCTCGCTCCTCAGCGCGGCCGTCGCCATCGCCACCGAGCCTATCGCCCTGCAACCGCTCGTCCATGCAGCCGTACCCGTGTTTTACGGGGGCGTGCTGTCGGTGGGCGTGGCCTATACCCTGCAAGTGGTGGCTCAGCGGCGGGCGGCCCCCGGCCATGCGGCCATCATCCTCAGTCTGGAGACGGTTTTCGCGGCGTTGGGAGGGTGGCTTTTGCTACACGAGGAGATGCCCGTGCGCGGGCTGGTCGGGTGTGGGCTGATGTTGGCGGGGATGCTGATCTCGCAGGTGGGATTGGGGCGGACCTGCAAGAGTCTAAGGGCCGCGTCGAGACTGAAGTAAAGACGCGGCCTATAAAAAAAGGGGAGAAGGGAGGAATGAGGGGCGGCGGCCGTACAGAAGGGAAGGGCTGCACGACTTCTGACCCTATGCTTACTACCCGACACCAGCCCTCAGCCTGCCAAGGATCGAGGGCATCTTGCCCTCGTCAAGGACGGGACGTCCTTGATCCCGGACCCATCGGAAACAGCAGAAAATGCGTACTCAAAGTAAGTGTCGTGTACTAAGGACCCTATGTAAAAAATGGCAGTGGAATTTTACAGGAGAGAGTACGATGTACAACGCCACCACAGACAAGAATAGGACCGCAGGACGAATAGGCTCCGTTGCTCCCCTAAGAGGGCTGCTCTATACTATGCCGTTCAACGCTAACCCACGCTAAACTCCGCACCTAGAGAAAGGATCAAAATGTCGGACATCGCACTGACCAACCCATTTTCCCTCAGCACGGACGACGGCTACACTTGGCTCAAGGGCAATCTCCACTCGCACACCACCAATTCCGACGGCAAAGCCGCGCCCCAAGAGCGACTTGACGGCTATGTCGGCCAAGGCTACGACTTCCTCTGCCTGTCCGACCACCACAAAATCACCTTTGTCGATACCGTGCAGGCCCCGAGCGACTTCGTGCTCATTCAAGGGGCCGAACTGCACCCGGACAATCCCTTCGGCGGCCAGCGGCACCATTTCCTCTGCCTCCATATCCACGAGGACATGGACGCCGAGAAGATGCCCCCCCAGCACGTCATCGACGAGGTCCGGCACCAAGGCGGTGCGGTCTGGCTGGCCCATCCCCATTGGAGTTCGGTCAACATCCTGCGCGACGCGCTGCCGCTTTCCGGCTTCGCCGGCATTGAGGTCTTCAATACCACCTGCCGCTGCGCCGGACGCGGCGAGTCGAGCGTACATTGGGACGACTGGATGGAGCTAGAGAATCGCCTCTATCCCGCGCTGGCCAACGACGATTCGCACGCCCTCGAAGCCGACCGGCGCGACACGTACCAAGGCTGGACTTGGGTCCGCGTCAAAGAGCGCACGGCCGACGCAATCGTTGCCGCCCTAGTCGCCGGTGCTTCGTACGGCAGCACTGGACCCGCAATCCACGACATCCAGCTCCGCCGCACCGACCGCGAAGGCGACGAGCGCACACAGGTCGAAGCTACAGTGTCCTGCTCGCCGGCCCAGCGCATCGCGGCAGTGTCCGACTTCTTCGGTGCCGAGTACCATCAGCATGGTGCTCTCTTTGAGACCGCGACCTTCGCACTCAGGGCCAATGTCCGCTGGGTGCGCTTCGAGGTCATCGACAGCCGCGGCCACAAGGCGTGGTCCAATCCGTTTGATCTAACGGGTCTTAGGCGGGAGTAAGCCGCCTATCGCCCCCTGTCGAAGGACCAATATCATGGCTGACCGCCCCAAAATCGCCGCCATCAGCACCATTTTCCACCAGTACTCCCACACCCAGCACATTGTCGACCGCTTCTTGGAAGGCTACGGCTGGAACGGCCGCCACCACCGGCCGGCCATGGACCTCGTCTCGCTCTACGTCGATCAGGTCAATCCCGACCCAGAGGCCGACCGCCCGGACCTGAGCCGCGACCGCGAAGCGCGCTTTCCCCAGCTAACGATCTACCCCACCGTCGCCGACGCCCTGACGCTGGGCGGCTCAACCCTCGCCGTCGATGGCGTCTTGCTCATCGGCGAGCACGGTTCCTATGGGCACAACGAAAAGGGCCAGCACCTCTACCCGCGCTACGAGCTTTTCAAACAGATCGCCTCGGTCTATCGCACGACCGGCAAGAGCGCACCCGTGTTCAACGACAAGCATCTTTCTTGGAACTGGGAGTGGTGCCAAGAGATGTACGATATTTCGCACGAGCTCAATTTCGCCTTTATGGCCGGCTCTTCGCTGCCCGTTACTTGGCGCACCCCGTCGCTCGACATGCCCCTTGGTGCCGAGGTCGAAGAAGCCGTCTGCGTCTGCTATGGCGGCGTCGATAGCTACGACTTCCACGGGCTGGAGACCTTGCAGTGCATGGTCGAGCGCAGAAAGGGCGGCGAGACCGGGGTCAAATGGCTCCGGGCCTACCGCGACGACAACTTCTGGCAAGCCCACGCCGAGGGCGCGTGGTCGCATGCGCTCTTTGCAGCCTGCCTCTGCCGCAGCCACACGCTCGCTCCGGCCAGACCCGGGTTCAACAATCCTTTCCCCACCATTGACGAACTCAAGCACCTAGTCAAAAGCCCGGTCGCCTACCAGTACGAGCACACCGACGGCCTCCGCTCGACCATGATCCTGATGAACGGGCTAGTCGAGGATTTCAACTTCGCCGCTCGGCTCAAGGGACGGGACGAGCCGTTCTCGACCCAGATGTACTTGCCCATGCCCCCGGCCCGCACCACGCTCGCCAACTTCTTCAGCCCGCTGGTCAACAACATCGAGCAGATGTTCCTGAGCGGCCAAGCCACCTATCCGGTTGAACGCACCCTGCTCACTTCGGGCTTGGTCATCGCCGGCGTCGATAGCCTCCAGCAAGATCAGACCCAAGTCGAGACGCCCCATCTAAACATCGCCTATCAGGCCACCGCAGAATCCACTTTCTGGACAACCTAGAATGCCCCTGCTGTATTTGCGCTGCGAATCCCCTATTCTGCGCCCAGCTAGGGCACGCCCCACCCAACCCCCTCGCCCCTTTCTCTGGAGCTTTCGTCGCCCATGGCCACCAAACGCATCGCCGTCATCGCTACCATCTACCGCTACCTGTCGCACGCCCAGCACTTTGCCGACCGCTTCTTAGTCGGCTATCCCTACGGCGGCCGCTGGCACCGCCCCGACTGCAAAATCGCATCGCTCTACGTGGATCAGCAACCCGAAGGCGACCAAAGCCAAGACCGAGCGCGCGAATTCGGCTTTGCCGTGTACCCCACCATTGCCGAGGCCCTGCGCGGCGGCGGCGACGAGCTGGCTTGCGACGCAGTGCTGATCATTGGCGAGCACGGCGAGTACCCCAAAAACAACAAAGGACAAGTTCTGTACCCGCGCTACGAGTTCTTCAAAGAATGCGTCAAGGTCTTTGAACAAGACGGCCGCACCGCGCCCATCTACAACGACAAGCACCTGTCCTACAGCTTTGACAAGGCGCAAGAGATGATCGCCGACGGGCACCGGCTCGGCTTCCCGATCTTGGCCGGTTCTTCCCTGCCGGTCACTTGGCGTCTGCCCGATGTCGAGCTGCCCTTGGGGTGCCCGATCGAAGAGGCCCTGATGATCGGCTGCGGCGGCTCCGATCCCATGGACTACCACGCGCTAGAGGCCATGCAGTGCATGATTGAGCGTCGCGGCGGCGGCGAGACTGGCGTCAAATCCGTGCAATTGATCGAAGGAGACGACGTGTGGAAAGCCGGCGAGGAAGGGCGCTATTCGCTAAGACTGCTCGAATCCGCCCTCTCGCGCAGCGACACCCCCTGCGGCAAAACCGACGAGGACGGCCGCACCCAAGACCTGCTCGGCAACGGCGAGTTGCCCCGGCTCGTCAAAGAGCCAGCCGCGTACTTTATCGAGCACAACGACGGCCTCGAGACGACCCTCCTAATGCTCAACGGCGCCATCCGCGACTACTGCTTCGCCTGCCAGCTCGCCGGCGAAGACGATCCCATCTCGACCCAATTTTTCTTGCCGCCGACGCCCAACGTCACGTATTCGGCCTGTCTGGTCGCCAAGATCTGGGAAATGATCGAGACCGGCCGCGCCCCCTTTCCCGCCGAGCGCACCCTAATCGTCAGCGGCGCGCTCGAAAGCTGCCTGACCTCCAAAGTGGAGGGCCACAAGCGGCTCGCAACGCCTCATCTCAAGGTGGAGTACCAAGCGCCAGCCGCATCGCATCACGGCCGCTTCTAGTCAGCGAAGTCAACGTGTTCATCAATGGTTTCGCTTTGATACGCCGCACAATGCGATTCTTCCCGAAATAGCGAATGCCCATGCACGAGGCGTGTCGGTTGAAACCTTAGTCGAGCGCATACGCGACTCGGTTACGACAAACTCACCTAGCTAGCCTTTGCAATGCTCTATCCGCCGACCGCACGGTCGGTACCTACAAACGAAAGGAAATATCCTATGTCCACCATCCCCACGCGCCCTTTGCGCACCGGCGTTGAGCTGAGCACACTCGGCTTTGGCGGTGCCCCTTTGGGCGAGCTTTTCGATCCGGTCAGCGAAACCCAAGCCCAAGACACCCTGCAAGCGGCTTGGAACGCCGGCATCCGCTACTACGACACCGCCCCGTTCTACGGCTACGGCAAAAGCGAGCACCGCCTCGGGCACTTTCTCCGCCAGCAGGAGCGCGGCGACTTCGTGCTCTCGACCAAAGTCGGCCGGGTGCTCACAGCCACCCGCGACCTCGATTCTTTTGCGAAGGGCTTCTGGACCGGCGGCCTGCCCTTTGACTTCCGCTTTGACTACGGGTACGACGGCATCATGCGCTCGTGGGAAGACAGCTTGCAGCGGCTGAGCCTCAATTCCATTGACCTGCTGTTGATCCACGACCTCGACAGCTTCTTCCACGACAGCGAGCAGCGCTTCTCCGCCCATCTCAACCGCCTAATCACCAGCGGCTGGCGCGCCCTCAACGAGCTGCGCTCCCACGGGCTGATCAAGGCCGTCGGCGCGGGTCTCAACCGCATGGGGGCCATGCCGCGCCTGCTCGACGGGGTTGATCTCGACTTCTGCATCGTCGCCATGCCCTATACGCTCTTGGACCAAGACTCCCTCGACGAGGAGTTCCCGCTCTGCCAAGAGCGCGACGTGCGCATTGTCATCGGCGCGGTCTTCGCTTCCGGCATCCTCGCCTCCGGCCCGGTCGAGGGTGCCCGCTATGCCTACGACACAGCCTCGCCCGAAATCCTCGCAAAGACCCGCCGCATCCAAGCCGTCTGCCAGCGGCACGACGTGCCCTTGCCGGCCGCCGCCATGCAGTTCCCGTTCGGGCATCCCCTCGTCGCGGCGATTATCCCGGGGGCGCAAACCCCGGCGCACATCGAGACCAACGCACAGTGGTTTCAGCACCCCATACCAACGGACCTGTGGGCCGAGCTAAAGGCCGAAGGGTTGCTGCGGGCAGACGCGCCGACTCCATCGTAGAGGCCGCGGGCGATTCGCGAATCGCCCCTACGGAATCCCAAAGATAGAGGAGATTAAAGATGAACCTTGCGGCCCTGAGCCAGCAAAAGGCATTTGATCACATCCTCGGACAGCACTACACGGTCTTTGACGGGCTGTCCGGGATGCACGTGGAAGACATCTACCAAGACCGCCGCGGTCTTCTCTGGATCGCCACGGCCGACGGCGGCGTAAGCCGGTTCGACGGAGCGCACTTTGACACTCTTGGCCTGTCGAATGGGCTGCCCCATCTCACGGTAATGACCATTGCCGAGGACCAAGACGGGCGACTGCTGTTCGGTACGTTAGGCGGCGGGCTGGCCGCATACGACGGGAGCGGCTTTCAGGTGTACACCACCGAACACGGGCTACCTTCCAACGAGATCCTGAGCTTGCAACCTCAAGCCGATGGCTCGATACGGATGCTGACCGGCGCAGGGATAGGCCGGTTTGCTGATGGCCAGTGCGTAGAGCGCGTGACAGAAATTGCGGGTCATCCGCTAGGAGCGGTGTACGACATAGCGACCGACGCGGCGGGTACGACGTGGCTGGCGACGCGGGAGCGAGGGGTTCTTAGCCTAGATGGTCGGCGCATAAGCACAGACTCAGGCGATGGGGATGGCTCAATGCAGTGGCCTTGGAAATTCGCCCAAGGCCCCTCCGGGCCTCTTTGGATCGCCTTTCGCTACGTTGGCACCGAACCCGTTATAGGCTGCTATGATCCAGACAGCAAACAGCTCGAACTCATCAAGGCGGGCGACCAAGCCGAGGAGGCGGAGGTCATACAGCACGGTACGCGGCATGTGCGCTTGGACGATAGAGGCTTGCTGTGGATGACCCGCCGGGGCGTACTGGTGTACGACGGACAGGCCTGGCATCCATTCTCCACCCGCTTGCCCGATAGCCACTTTTCGGATACGCGGCTGACGTACGAGGACCGCGAGGGGAATATCTGGTTGGGGCTTTGGGGCGGCGGGCTGGTTTTTTGCGATCCGGTCAGCGTCCAGCTCTACACCCAAGCCGACGGCCTACCCGACTGCGAGGTCCAGTGTCTGGGCGAAGACCGCGCAGAGCGGCTATGGATCGGTACGATGAGGGGCCTAGCCTGCCGCGAAGCCGACCGGATTCGCCCAGTAGATCCAAGGCGGGCGGTCTCAACTCTGGTGGTAGATCGGCAGGGACAGGTCTGGAGCGGAAGCCCCGAAGGACAGGTATTCAAAGAGACGGGTGGAGAAGCCCAAGCGATTGAGGGGGCCGAGACGATCCACGCCGAAGCAATCGCGGGGCTGTGGGAAGACCCAGCAGGGTGCCTTAACGTCTGCACGTCCGCGGGACGATGGGGACGAATCGAAGAAGACCGCTTTATGGCACTTGAGGAACGGTTGCCCCACGATTGCACGGTCATGCTGTCGGATGGAGCAGGAACCCTCTGGATCGGCCTTAATAGGAAATCATCGGCCCTCTGCTACTACAAAGACGGCCATTTCCACACGCCTAATATGGCCGGCGTGGAAGACATTGCGGAGGTGAGTGCTTTGTGCGAGTACCAAGGCATCCTCTGGGTAGGGACCGAGAACCACGGCCTGTTCGCCTTAGACCACGCTTCCGCGGAGGTCCGCCGGTTTACGGTGGATCAGGGGGCGCTGTCCGTCAATGGCATCTTAGCTCTGGTGAACGATCCGCAAGGCGGTATGTGGATTGGGACCAGCGGCGGGGGCGTCCTGAAGTACGATGGCCAGCTCTTCCACTGCATCCGGCTGGGACAGGGAGCGTTGGAAAATATCGTCGAGGCCATTCTGCGCGATAGCCAAGGCCGGCTGTGGTTCGGGACGCGGGCCGGTCTCATTGCTTATCAGCCCGGGCAGACGCCGCCTCGCATCCTAATCCGCCAAGTCGTGGCCGGGCGGACTTGGGACGAACCCCAAGCCGTGTCCTGCCCGGATAGCACCCCCGAGATTCAGTTTCACTTCCAAGGCATCAGTTTCAGGAGCGGGGCCGAGCAGATGCGCTACAGCCATCGGCTCGTCGGCCGCGGCCTAGCAGAAGAGTGGAGTGCGTTCACGTCCGCCAATAGGGCGACGTACCAAGACGTGCCGGCCGGCCTGTTCCACTTTGAGGTGCGGACCATAGATCGGGATGGCTTGATGTCGGACGTAGCTCGCCTAAAGGTGCGAGTGGTCCCCACTCATCTCCGGCGCTCGGAGCAAATGCTGCGAGTCTCGAATCAGGGTTTTCTCAGCCAAAGTCCGGCCATGGCACGGCTCCTCGATAAGATCGAGTCAATGGCCGCAACGGACCTGACGGTGCTGGTGCTGGGCGAGACCGGGGTCGGCAAGGGAGTGCTGGCGCGGATTCTCCACAACCTCAGCCCGCGCCAAGCAAAACCCTTTATACCTGTCAATTGCGCGGGCCTGTCCCCCGGGGTGATCGAAAGCGAACTGTTCGGCCACGAAAAGGGGGCCTTTACCAGCGCGAATGCCCGAAAGATCGGCTACTTTGAACGGGCCAATGGCGGCACCTTGTTCCTCGACGAGGTGGGCGATTTGCCTTCAGAGTCCCAACGGGTCTTGCTCCACATCTTGGAGGAGGGCCACCTGACGCGCGTCGGCGGCGAGAAGTCCATCCCCGTAGATGTGCGAGTCGTTGCTGCGACCAACAAGGTTCTAGAAGAAGCCATTCAGGCGGGGGCGTTCCGCGAGGACCTGTTCTATCGGCTGAGCGTACTCTCGGCAGTACTGCCGCCCCTGCGGGAGCGTCAGGAGGATATTCCGCTCTTGGCCGCTCATTTTGCGAGCCGATGTGCCGAACAGCTAGGGCGGCCGACGCCGGTTTTGAGCGAGGCCGCGGTGGCACGTTTGCAGCAATATGCGTGGCCGGGGAATGTGCGCGAATTGGAGCATATAATTCAGCAGGCGGTCGTGTTGGGCGACAGGTACGTCATTCAGGTGGCCGATGTGCCGCTTCAGGCTACCGAAGCGGAGCCTGCCCTGCCTGTTGAACAAGGTTTCGACGGGGATGCTGAAGATGAGGACGAAAAGCAGCGCATTTTGGCGGCCCTCCAAGCCACGAAATGGCGGGTCTATGGCCCGCGGGGAGCGGCTCAGTTGTTGGACATGGGCCCGGAGAAGCTGCGGTATCGAATGCGCAAGCACGGGTTGCAACGGCCAAAGAAGCGGTCGCAGTAAAAGATCGCGGATTAGAGGGGGTGCGGCTAATCTGTAAAAAGTCGTGCAAAAGTTGTGCAAAAGTCGTTCATTTGAACGGAAATATGAACGACTTTTGCACGGAAAATCGTAGATCGACTTGCAACGCCATCTAATGATTGCCTTGCAGAGAGGTATTTCTCGCGATCTAACACCTTGTTTTTCAATCCTTTAGGTTCGTCCTAAAGGACTTTTTTTGTGCCTGACCTGATCGTTGGCACACAACTTGCATTATATCGTCGTTGAAGGCGAAACCTCCTCTACCATGAGGCGTAACGGATATGGAAGCGCTACTCAATGATTTTGGCCGCGTGTTTGCGTTGGAGCTACTGATGGTCTGTGCTCTTACCATCTGCGGTTGCTATACGGTCTATACGGATATTCACTTCCGCCATATCCCCAATGGGGCGAGTTGGGGCCTAGTGGCCGTAGGGTTGGTCGGCCAAGGTTTATTCTGGCTGTGGGGAGCGGTCGAACTGGAGCAGGCCGGCCTCGTCTTTTTGGTCGGTTTTGCCGTTAGTTACGCCCTCTATATCTATGGATTCTGGGCGGCAGGCGACGCCAAATTGTTTTGGGCTTTTGTCTTGGTGCTGCCGCCGACGTGCTTCTCTTCCCCTTCCCTTTCCTCGTTTAACGCGCCGATTTGGGCCCTGCTGCTCAACGCGTTCGTGCTCACCTGTTTTGTCTTGCTGGTCTTGTGGGCGATGTTGCGTCGAGGTCGGTCCGCGGAAGCCACGGTGGATTGGGACGCCTCGCAAGGGCTGTCTCTCGGCTTGGAGTTGGCCGGCCTGATCGGGCTGGTGCTGGGTTTGGGCTCCTTCCTGCTGGGAGAGGCAATGACCTTTGTCGAGGTCGTGGTCGCTGTCCTCGTACTCTATCTACTCGTTGACCGCTTCGTGCCCCGGCGTTACCGGCTGACCTTGGCCCTGCCCGGTCTGATCTTAGGCGGCTACACGGCCTTGGCATCTGGAGACTGGCCGATCTATCTGGTGCTGTGGATCGTCTCTTGGGGGGCGTTCTTCCTCTACCATATCATCCGGCATCTAGCTCCTCGGTCCTTCGTACAGGTGCTGCCCATTCAGGCGTTGCGCCAAGGCATGGTGCCGCGTCTGGCGATCTATGCGGCGGATAGAGGAGGGGCCTACCGTTGTGGCGCAGAAGTCGGGCAAGAGCAGGACGTGCTGTGTCATCCCGGCCGGCCGTTGACGAAGGGGCACGTGCGGACGTTGCACGAAAAATCGGCGGGCGGTGCTTTCGCGCCATTTGGCAATGAGTTGGCAGTGGAACTGGCCGTCCCATTCGCGCCGATAATCGCTGTCGCTGGGGTGTTGACGGTGGTCTTGGGCGGGAGTCTGATCCAACCATTGATCCAGCTATTCTCGCCGTGGCTGCGGTCTTAGGGGGCTAACGATGAATCGGGATAGAAAAGACCCTGTGACGATGGCCTTTGGCGTCTTGTTGGTCGCCTTGCTGCCGACCTTTTTCCTGTTGGCGAGCCGCTATCAGTCGCTCGACGAGCGCATGCGGCAGTTGCAGCCGAAGCCCTTTGTACCCGCGCCTTCCCCGGAGGACCTGTTGGCGCAAGTAAGCCACGTCGTATCCGACAGTACGCTCCATCTCCAACCGGTCTGGGCTGCCGAGCCGGAACCGACTTCTGGCCTCGTGGCCGACTACCAAGTCATGCGCGGCGACGAGGCGGTCTATCGGCTGGTGCTGTTCCGCTACGACATCGCTTGTCGTGTGTGCCGGGACGTGCTGGCTGCCGCCCTGTACGAGGGCGACACACTGGCGCAGATCCTCCTGCTCGACGAGTGGGAGGTGCGCGGCGAGCGGGTGGATACGGCGCGTTTTTTGCGCCAATTCGCCGGTCGCTTGATGGCGGAGGAACTGGCGCTTGAGTCCAATGTCGATGGAATCAGCGGAGCCACGTTTTCAACCGGGGGCTTGGTCGAACAGCTCAACACAGCCGCGGCGTGGGTGCGGGAGCATCCGCTGGAGACGCCTGCAAGCGAGGAGAAACGACTGTGAACGCTCTCAGACCCACTCGCGGGGCTACGACCTTGATTGTGGCCACGGGCGTCCTGTTGGGAGCCTGTACTTTCTTGGCGGCCAAGATCGTCAACCCCCCTCCCATTGATCCGCTCGATGTGGAGTTTTGGGATTTGCTGGGCACGCAAGCGGCTATACTGGAATTAGAAGATCTGGCGGGCACGGGCACGGTTTCTAACGCGCAGTTTGTGAACCAGCCCTATTTGATCATTTTCGCCGACTCTGAATGCAGTGCCTGCGAGAGCATCTATCCCCACCTGCTGCGCGCCTCGCAGGTACAGGGGGTGAATGTCCTGTTGATTGCCTCGGGCGACCGGCCGGCGATGCACGACAAAATGGAGGAACACAGTTTTGCGTTCCCCGTCGCCTTTGATTCCCTGTTGACGGCGAATGCGCCCTTTGAAGTAAAGGCTTTTCCGGCCTCCGTATTGGTGGATGCCGAAGGCAACATTGCCAAAGCCGCTACCGGTGACCAGACCGCCATAGCCGTAATACGCTTGGCTGGAAGGTCCTGAAAGGATGAATGCACCATGCAATATGTAACGCTCTTGCGTCGTCCGGTGGTGTGGACGGTGATGGCCTGTGCCGCAGTCGTGCTCTTTTTGGCGTTGCGTCCCTCTTCGTCGGCCATCTCGCCCGTGGTCTGGACCGAGCCATCGGCCAACCCTCTGTCCAAGGTGCTGCGATCGGGGGATGCTGCGCCGGACTTCGCGCTGCCGGCCGTGCAGGGTGGCGTTGTAGCATTGAGTGCGTTGCAGGGAAAGTCCGCCCTGCTCGCCTTTGTTACGGCGGAATGTCCCTATTGTCAGAAATTAAACAAGGAACTCGAAGCCTTTGAACTGAACGCGGATCAACAACTCGTGTTCATCTGCACCGGGGAGGAGGGGGCGCGGAAGATTAGCGAGACCTATTCCTTTACGTACCCGGTGTTAATTGACTCGGCTGGCGCAGTCTCACAGGCGTACAAGACCCCCGGGGTGCCTACGGTGTATCAGATCGATACCGAGGGGACGGTGGTGGACTTCGTGTTGGGGTGGCCGCCGGCTTGGGAGTTTGTGCGGGGTTTTGGCCGCGCCCAGCCGAGCGAAGGCTCTTGAGGTAATTAGCTCAATGACCACTACGGCCCAGAAAGGAGGTGTATCCCGTGCTCGCAGGTTTGATGCCAAGTCAGCGACCACAACGGTTCGCTGATCCTTTTCCGACCCTTTTGAGGAGAAATGCATTATGAAGTCCTTAACGTTTGTTTTCGAGGCGACGCTGCTGGCCCCGCTGGTGGAGTTCGCCACGTCGACCAGCGGCCACGTTGAGCCGCGTCAGGGCTTGGCCTTGGGGTGGTTGGGCAGCGTGGTGGCCGGGCTGGCGGTGGTGTTCGGCACGGCCGACCAGGCGCAGGCCGATCCCTGCAACGAAGGCTGGCACTGCTCCAACGATATGTGCGACTGGGATCACCATGGAAACCCCATAGCGGCGTATGACAAGAAATGGGTTCACCATCCTAATGACCCCCCTGGATGCGTAAGCACGGCAAGGGCCTGTACCTGTCCTCCGTAATCTACCATCCGGATATATCGCGGCTGTCCAAATAGGAGGATGGTTCTGCGGTAAGTGCTGAGAGGTATAGCCCCTGTGGCACTCTAGGGCCGGGTGCCACAGGGGCTGGTTATCCTCTGGTCTGCGGAGTCTGTCGTATCATAGAGGTAGAGCATTCGCTCGACTAACATTCTTCCCCATGCTGGAGGTGCATTATGCGCTGCTTGCTGATTGCGATTGGATTACTATCGGCTCCGCTGGGAGCTTTCGCCCTAACGTGGGATTTTGACGAGGGGACAACTTGGGGCTGGACCGCCTACGAGAGTGAATTAAACTTCGGCAATCTTAATCCCACCACGGTGTACAGCGAAGTCGAAGATGGTATCTGGCGCATTGCGCCGGTGCTAAACGGACAGATACCGGCCATTCGCTTGCTCTCGCCGCTGATTGGGGAGGACTCGGCCTTGTTCGACCGGGTCACCCTCCGGCTGCGTATCATCCATAATCGCCCCACCGGGGGAACCCTCCTGATGGCGTGGTCCAATGGCGAATCCCGACGCCGCAAGCAGGAAGCGGGCCAACTTGGAAGCCGGTCGGAGTTTTATACGGGCCGTTATCAACTGTATCCCATCGAATGGGAAAATATCACGATAGATATTCGCGCCTTGGAAGCCGGTTTGGAAGCCAGACAAGAAGAGCCGATTGCGACCATTTGGGCGGATACCTCGATAGTTTGGCAGGACACTCTCTTCCACTTGCAATTAGACCTAAACTTGAACCATAACCCCGAGGGTCCGGCCGATCATCCTGAGTTTGTCGAAGTCGATTGGATTCAACTGACGGGGGCTGAAGAGTTGCTGTTCGGGGAATTGCAGCCCCGGGCGATCGCCAAGGCTGGGTTGCCCGGGGCGTTGTTTGCCGAACCGCGTTTTTCTGCTTTGGGTCCGGGTATCGGTAGCTTAGAATCGCAAGGTACTTTGGGCGATGTAGATGGCGATGGCGATGCCGACTTGGTGGTGGTCTGGACCCACGACACGGTCGTCAAAGTGACCGAAGGGACGTTTGAGAGGACGACCCAAGCGGGCTGGACGGTCGCGTCCAGCGACGGGTTGGGCGGCTTGGGTCCCACCCGAGAGGTGCTCCGCGGAGGCGAGCCCCTCATGGGCATTGCGGGGGACGACTTCAACGGGGATGGACTGCTTGATCTGGCCTTTCGTGATGGTCGGACCCTCGAATTGTGGCTCAACCGGGGCGAGGATGGCTTTGAAACCATCCTCCAGCTATCCGACGTGTGGTTCGAGGGCTTAGCCGATGGCGATGGCGATGGCGATGTGGACCTGTTGGTCTGGGAGTTCGCCGACCGATTCCACCTACTAGAGTCGCAGGTGATTATGTGGATCAATGACGGCGCGGCCGGGTTTGCCCACCGCGATCGGTTCGTCCTCGACACCGAAGAAGACCTCCGTGCTTTCCTGCTGGCCGGGCAACCGGAGGGCGAGGCCGTGCGCCTGTTGTGGTCCCGACCGTCCTGCAAGCCTGGGGGGACTTTACGGCTGACCCAGCCGTGGGCGGCCAGCGAGCAGTCTCCGCTGTTTTTTGACGCCCCGCTCAATCCCTGCGACCTGCACCTGCTCACCGATCTGGACGGGGATGGGGCGGTGGAGTTGGTTGGGACACCCGAGCGGAATCTATACTTCGACTTTGATGTTCTCACCACCTACCACGGTTTGGCGTTGTGGCGAGTGGACGCTTCGGGCGGGGTGGAACGCCACGACCTGCTCGGTCCGCAGGTGCTTCTGCCGGATCCGTATTTTGATGATGGGGTCCTTGCCCGCGACCTGACTGGCGATGGCCTGCTGGACTTGGCCGTAGTGGATGTCAACCCGGCGACGGGGCCGGCGCTGGTGGTGCTGGTCGGCCAGCGCGATGGGGTGCCCGTCGTCGAGGGGCGCTATCCGCTGCCGGGCGTGGGCGCCGAAGTGCTCGCCGGCGATGTCAACGGCGATGGGGCTGTTGATCTGGTGGTGTTGGGCAGGAGTGTGGAAGGGGGCGATGGCGGGGCCTTCGTCTTTCTCAATCAAAGCGTCCCGGCCACTGCTATCGCGGCCGAGACGACGGCGACGCCCGCAACATTTGCGTTAGGTGCCAACTATCCCAACCCGTTCAATCCGGCTACGACGATCCCCGTATCGGTGGCGGGTGCGGGCGACGTGGCCGTAACCATCTACAACGTCTTGGGGCAGCCGGTGCGCGCGGTGTGGAACGGTCCGTTGGCGGCGGGCGAGCATCGGCTGACGTGGGATGGCCGAGACGGGCAGGGGCAATCCGTCGCCGCCGGAGTCTATCTGGTGCGGCTGCACCAAGGCGACCACACGCGCCTCCGCAAGATGGTCAAACTCGAATAGACACATGAGTCTATTCTCTCTTCGGCCCAGAAAGGAGGTGTATCCCGTGCTCGCAGGTTTGATGCCAAGTCAGCGACCACAACGGTTCGCTGATCCTTTTCCGACCCTTTTGAGGAGAAATGCATTATGAAGTCCTTAACGTTTGTTTTCGAGGCGACGCTGCTGGCCCCGCTGGTGGAGTTCGCCACGTCGACCAGCGGCCACGTTGAGCCGCGCCAGGGCTTGGCCTTGGGGTGGTTGGGCAGCGTGGTGGCCGGGCTGGCGGTGGTGTTCGGCACGGCCGACCAGGCGCAGGCCGATCCCTGCAACGAAGGCTGGCACTGCTCCAACGATATGTGCGCCGAGGATCACCATGGAAACGGTCTTGCGGCGTGGGACAGATACTATGTCCACGATGATGAAAATCACTGCACAAACACGATTAGTTCCTGTAGCTGTCCTCCGTAATCTACCATCCGAGTATATCATGGCTGTCCAAATAGGAGGATGGTTCTACAGTAAGTGCTGAGAGGTATAGCCCATGTGGCACTCTCGGGCCGGGTGCCACATGAGATGTTTATCCTCTGGTCTACTGCGTCTGTCGGGTGGACATAGAGAGGGTACTTGATCAGCTCACACTCCTTCCCTCATTGCTGGAGGTAAACTATGCGCTACTTGCTCTTAGTCATTTTGTTGTTGGCGGCTCCGCTGGGAGTCTTGGCCATAACGTGGGATTTTGACGACGGCACTACTGGGGGCTGGACCGCCCACGAGAGCTTCTTAGGCGAGCTCAGGGCAGTTACTCCCACCACAGTGTACAGCGAAGTCGAAGCCGGCGTCTGGCGCATTGCGCCGGTGCCGAATGGGCAGATACCGGCCATTCGCTTGCTCTCGCCGCTGATAGGGGAAGACTCGGCTCTGTTCGACCGGGTCACCCTCCGGCTGCGCATCCTCCACGATCGCCCCACTGGGGGGAACCTCCTGATGAACTGGTCCAATGCCGAGTCCCGACGCCGCAAGCAGGAAGACTACAGACTAGACAGCCGGTCGGGGTTTTATACGCTCCGTTATCAATACTATCCCATCGACTGGGAAAACGTCACGATAGATATACGCGGCTTGGAAGCCGGGGCGGAAGCGAGACGACAAGAGCCGATTGCGACCATTTGGGCGGACACGGCGATCACTTGGCAGGACACCCTTTTCCACTTGCAGCTAGACCTCAACGTAAACCGCGACCCCCAGGGTCCGGCCGATCATCCGGCCTTTGTCGAAGTCGATTGGATTCAACTGACGGGGGCTGAAGAGCTGCTGTTCGGGGAATTGCCGCCCCGGGCGGTCGCCGGGGCGGCCGGGGGGCCCGGAGCGTTGTTCGCCGAGCCGCGTTTTTCTCTGCTGGGCTGGAGTATCGGTAGTCCTCCATTCTCGCAAGGTACGTTGGGCGATATAGATGGCGATGGGGATGCCGATCTGGTGGTGGTCTGGACGTACTTTGAGTCCGTCAAAGTGACCGAAGGGACGTTTGATCGAACGACCCAAGCGGGCTGGACGGTCGCGTCCAGCGACGGGTTGGGTGGCTTGGTTCCCACCCGAGAAGTGCTCCGCGGAGGCGAAGATCTCATGGGCATTGCGGGGGGCGATTTCAACGGCGATGGGCTTCTTGATCTGGCCTTTCGTGATGGTCGGACCCTCGAATTGTGGCTCAACCGGGGCGAGGATGGCTTTGAAACCATCCTCCAGCTATCCGACGTCTCTTTCAAAGGCTTAGCCGATGGCGACGGCGACGGCGATGTGGACCTGTTGGTCAGGGAATACGACGACCGGTTCCATCTACTATCGTCCGAAGTGATTATGTGGCTCAATGACGGTGCGGCTGGGTTTGCCCACCGCGATCGGTTCGTCCTCGACACCGAAGAAGATTTCACTCCTCGGCTGACGACGGGGCAACCGGTGGGCGAGGCCGTGCGCGTATTGTGGATCCGAGGGATCCGAGGGTGCTATGCCGGGGAGGCTCGTCTGACCCAGCCATGGGCGGCCAGCGAGCCACCCCCGCTGTTTCTTGACGCCGAGCTCAATCCCTGCGACCTGCAGCTAATCACCGATCTGGATGGGGATGGGACGGTGGAGTTGATCGGGACGCCCGAGCGGAATCTATACTTCGACTTTCTTGATGGCATCACCTACCACGGTTTGGCGCTGTGGCGGGTGGACGCTGCGGGCGGGGTGGAACGCCACACTCTGCTCGGTCCGCAGGTGATGGTGCCGGATGAGAATTATGGTGGGGTCCTTGCCCACGACCTGACTGGTGATGGCCTGCTGGACTTGGCCGTGGTGGATGGCAACCCGGCGACGGGGCCGGCACTGATCGTCTTGGTCGGCCAGCGCGATGGGGTGCCTGTCGTCGAAGGGCGCTACCCCCTGCCGGGCGTGGGCAGCCAAGTGCTCGCCGGCGATGTCAACGGCGATGGGGCGACCGATCTGGTGGTGCTGGGCAGGAGTGTGGACGGCGGTTTGGGCGGGGCCTTCGTCTTTCTCAACCAGAGCAGTCCGATGACAGCCGTGGCCAGTGAGACCGCGATCACGCCCTCCACCGTTGCCCTCGGCGCGAACTACCCCAATCCGTTCAATCCGGCCACGACGATCCCCGTATCGGTGGCGGCGGATGCGGGCGACGTGGCCGTAACCATCTACAACGTCTTGGGGCAGCCGGTGCGCGCGGTGTGGAACGGTCCGTTGGCGGCGGGCGAGCATCGGCTGACGTGGGATGGCCGAGACGGGCAGGGGCAATCCGTCGCCGCCGGAGTCTATCTGGTGCGGCTGCACCAAGGCGACCACACGCGCCTGCGCAAGATGGTCAAACTCGAATAGACACATGAGTCTATTCTCTCTTCGGCCCAGAAAGGAGGTGTATCCCGTGCTCGCAGGTTTGATGCCAAGTCAGCGACCACAACGGTTCGCTGATCCTTTTCCGACCCTTTTGAGGAGGAATGCATTATGAAGTCTTTGACGTTTGTTTTGGAGGCGACGCTGCTGGCCCCGCTGATGGAGTTCGCCACGTCGACCAGCGGCCACGTGGAGCCGCGCCAGGGCTTGGCCCTCGGCTGGCTGGGTAGCGTGGTGGCCGGGCTGGCGGTGGTGTTCGGCACGGCCGACCGGGCGCAGGCCGATCCTTGCAACGAAGGCTGGCACTGCTCCGACCCCCCCGAGGCATGCGAGTGGCATAAAAATGGAAACGTTCTAAAGTCGTGGAACTACTACTATAGCCACAGTCCTACTGATGGCTGTATAAGGTCGTCAAGTTCCTGTGTCTGTACTCCGTGATCTACCATCCGGGTATATGGTGGCTGTCGCCAAATAGGAGGACGGTGCTGTAGTACATGCTGAGACGTATAGCCCATGTGGCACTTTAGGGCTGGGTGCCACATCGGCTTTTGGCTTCTGTTCTACTGCGTCTATCCCTCGAATAGAGGTAGGGTGTTTGAGCAGCTAACACTTCTCCACTGACTCAGGAGGTGCATTATGCGCTGCTTGTTCATTACGATTGGCTTGTTGGCGGCTCCGCTGGGAGCCTTCGGTTTAACGTGGGATTTTGACGAGGGCACCACTTGGGGCTGGACCGCCCACGAGAGCGAATTAGGCAATGATGGTGGCGTTCGTCCCACCACGGTGTACAGCGAAGTCGAAGACGGCGTCTGGCGCATTGCGCCGGTGCCGGTCGCGCAACGACCCGCCATTCGCTTGCTCTCGCCGCTGATAGGGGAAGACTCGGCCCTGTTCGACCAGGTCACCCTGCGGCTACGCATCATCCACGACCGCCCCACTTGGGGAAACCTCCTGATGTACTGGTCCAATGGCGAGTCCAGACGCCGCAAGCAGGAAGCGGGCCAACTCGGAAGCAGCAGGTTGGGGTTTTATACGCTTCGTCTTCAACTCTATCCCATCGAATGGGAAAACATCACGATAGATATACGCGCCTTGGAAGCGGCGGCGGAAGCGAGACGACAAGAGCCGGTCGCGACCATTTGGCCGGACACCGCGGTCACGTGGCAGGACACCCTCTTCCACTTGCAACTAGACCTAAACTTAAACCAAGACGCTCAAGGTCCGGCCGATCATCCGGCCTTTGTCGAAGTCGATTGGATCCAACTGACGGGGGCCGAAGAGTTGCTGCTGGGGGAATTGCCGCCCCGGGCGATTGCCGAGACTGGGCTACCCGGCGCGTTGTTCGCCGAACCGCGCTTTTCTGTGCTGGGTCCGGGTATCGGTGGCGTATTCTCGCAAGGTGTTTTGGGCGATGTGGACGGCGATGGGGATGCTGATCTGGTGGTGGTCTGGAGATACTACACGGTCGTCTGGATAACCGAAGAGACGGTTGAGACGACGTCCCATACGGGCTGGACCATAGCGTCCAGCGACGGGTTGGGCGGCTTGGTTCCCACCCGAGAGGTGCTCCTTCCAAGCCAAGACAGGTTCGCGCCCCTCATGGGGATTGCGGGGGGCGATTTCGACGGGGATGGGCTTTTCGATCTGGCCTTTGAGGAAGGATTGAACCTTGAACTGTGGCTCAACCGAGGCGAGCATGGCTTTGAAACCATCCTCCAACTATCCGACGTCTATTTCAAAGGCTTAGCCGATGGCGACGGCGATGGCGATGTGGACCTGTTGGTCGGGGAGATCGACGACCCATGGTCCAACGTGATTATGTGGCTCAATGACGGCGTGGGCGGTTTTGGCCACAGCGATGGGTTCGTCCTCGATACCGAGGAAGAGCTCGGTTCTTTCCTGCTGGCCGGGCAACCGGGAGGCGAGGCCGTGCGCGTGTTGTGGAACCGACCCTGCTACCAGCCGTTGGGTACTTGGCGGCTGACCCAGCCGTGGGCGGCCAGCGAGCAGTCTCCGCTGTTTTTTGACGCCGAGGTCAATCCCTGTGACCTGCATCTGCTGACCGATCTGGATGGGGATGGGGCAGTGGAGTTCATCGGGACGCCCGAGCGGAATCTATTCTTCGACTTTGATGCGATCACCACCTACCACGGTTTGGCGCTGTGGCGGGTGGACGCTGCGGGCAGGGTGGAACGCCACGACCTGCTCGGTCCGCAGGTGATGGTGCCGTATGCGGGGGGAGTCCTTGCCCGTGACCTGAGCGGCGATGGCCTGCTGGACTTGGCCGTAGTGGATGTCAACCCGGCGACGGGTCCGGCGCTGGTGGTGCTGGTCGGCCAGCGCGATGGGGTGCCCGTCGTTGAGGGGCGCTATCCGCTGCCGGGCGTGGGCAGCCAAGTGCTCGCCGGCGATGTCAACGGCGATGGGGCGACCGATCTGGTGGTGTTGGGCAGGAGTGTGGAAGGGGGCGACGGCGGGGCCTTCGTCTTTCTCAACCAGAGCAGTCCGATGACAGCCGTAGCGGTTGAGTCGGCCACGCCATCGGCTTTTACCCTCGGCGCGAACTATCCCAATCCATTCAATCCGGCTACGACCCTCCCCGTATCGGTGGCGGCAGATGCGGGCGACGTGGCCGTAACCATCTACAACGTCTTGGGGCAGCCGGTGCGCGCGGTGTGGAACGGTCCGTTGGCGGCGGGCGAGCATCGGCTGACGTGGGATGGCCGAGACGGGCAGGGGCAATCCGTCGCCGCCGGAGTCTATTTGTATCGGTTGCAGGTGGGCGAGCAGACACGTCTCCGCAAGATGGTCAAACTCGAATAGACACATTGGCACTCTAGGGCCGGATGCCACATGGACTAATGGTCCTCTGTTCTACTGCGTCTATCCCTCGAATACGAATGGAGGTAGGGCGTTTGATCGGCTCACACTCCCCCACTCTGGAGGTGCATTATGCGCTACTTGCTCACTACGATTGGCTTGTTGTCGGCACCACTTGGAGCCTTCGCTTTAACGTGGGATTTTGACGAGGGGACAACTTGGGGCTGGACCGCCTACGAGAGCATCTTAGGCAATCTCAGTTCAGTTACTCGCACCACGGTGTACAGCGAAGTCGAAGCTGGCGTCTGGCGCATTGCGCCGGTGCCGAATGGGGAAAGACCGGCCATTAGCTTACTCTCGCCGCTGATAGGGGAAGACTCGGCTCTGTTCGACCGGGTCACCCTCCGGCTGCGCATCCTCCACGATCGCCCCACCGGGGGGAACCTCCTGATGAACTGGTCCAATGCCGAGTCCCGACGCCGCAAGCAGGAAGACTACAGACTAGCCAGCCGGTCGGGGTTTTATACGCTCCGTCCTCAACTCTATCCCATCGAATGGGAAAACGTCACGATAGATATACGCGCCTTGGAAGCCGCGGCGGAAGCGAGACGACAAGAGCCGATTGCGACCATTTGGGCGGACACGGCGATCACTTGGCAGGACACCCTCTTCCACGTGCAGCTAGACCTAAACTTACACACCAACCCCCAGGGTCCGGCCGATCATCCGGCCTTTGTCGAAGTCGATTGGATTGAACTGACGGGGGCTGAAGAGTTGCTGTTCGGAGAATTGCAGCCCCGGGCGATCGCCGAGGCCGGGTTGCCCGGGGCGTTGTTCACCGAGCCGCGTTTTTCTGCTTTGGGCCCGAGTATCGGTAGCTCATCCTCGCAAGGTACGTTGGGCGATGTAGATGGCGATGGGGATGCCGATTTGGTGGTGGTTTGGACCCACGACACGGTCGTCAAAGTGACCGAAGAGACGTTTGAGAGGACGACTCAAGCGGGCTGGACCATAGCGGCCAGCGACGAGTTGGGCGGTTTGATCCCCACCCGAGAGGTGCTTCTTCTAGGCGAAGATCGCTTGGGGATTGCGGGGGGCGATTTCGATGGCGATGGGCTGCTCGATCTGGCCTTTATTGAAGGTACTCAGGGTATTAATCAGACCCTCGAATTGTGGCACAATCGGGGCGAGCAGGGCTTTGAAACCATCCTCCAGCTATCCGACATCTATTTCGAAGGCCTCGCCGATAGCGACGGCGACAGCGATGTGGACCTGTTGGTCGGGGAGTACGACGAGCTACGGGACGAGCTAGTATGGTCGCAGGTGATTATGTGGATTAACAACGGCGCGGCCGGGTTTGCCGACCGCAATCGGTTCGCCGTCGGCAGCGAAGAAGATCTCTTGCCTTTCCTGCTGGCAGGGCAGCCGTTGGGCGAGGCCGTGCGCCTGTTGTGGCTGCGACCCTGCTACCAGCCTCAGGGGCTTTGGCGGCTGACCCAGCCGTGGGCGGCCAGCCAGCCCTCCCCGCTGTTTTTTGACGCCGAGGTCAATCCCTGCAACTTGCACCTGCTGACCGATCTGGATGGGGATGGAGCGGTGGAGTTGGTTGGGTCGCCCGAGCGGGATCTATTCTCCAACTTTGATGCTGGCTCCACCTACCACGGTTTGGCGCTGTGGCGGGTGGATGCCTCGGGCGAGGTGGAACGCCACGACCTGCTCGGTCCGCAGGTGCTCGTGCCGGATGAGAATTATGGTGGGGTCCTTGCCCGCGACCTGACTGGCGATGGCCTGCTGGACTTGGCCGTAGTGGATGTCAACCCGGCGACGGGGCCGGCGCTGGTGGTGCTGGTCGGCCAGCGCGATGGGGTGCCTGTCGTCGAGGGGCGCTATCCCCTGCCGGGCGTGGGCAGCCAAGTGCTCGCCGGCGATGTCAACGGCGATGGGGCTGTTGATCTGGTGGTGCTGGGCAGGAGTGTGGACGGCGGTCTCGGCGGGGCCTTCGTCTTTCTCAACCAGAGCAGTCCGCCTACAGCCGTAGCGGTTGAGTCGGCCACGCCATCGGCTTTTGCCCTCGGCGCGAACTATCCCAATCCATTCAATCCAGCCACGACCCTTCCCGTATCGGTGGCGGGTGCGGGCGACGTGGCCGTAACCATCTACAACGTCTTGGGGCAGCCGGTGCGTCAAGTATGGAACGGTCCGCTGGCGGCGGGCGAGCATCGGCTGACGTGGGATGGCCGAGACGGGCAGGGGCAGCCGGTCGCGGCCGGGGTCTATCTGGTGCGGCTGCACCAAGGCGACCACACGCGCCTCCGCAAGATGGTCAAACTCGAATAGACACATGAACTGGGAGCGGACATGCTGGATAAATTGCGCCAACACATAGCGACTACCTTGCAGCGTTTGAGCGTCCGGCTAGAACGAGCCGGTACGGTTGAAGGGCTGCCGCGCCACGAGTGTCCCGTATTGATCTTTTTCCACGGCGATAGCTTGGCCCATACCATACGTCCTCTAGTCGTGGGACGAGCGCTGCGGGCGCGTGGCTATCCCGTCGAATTCGCGGGGGTGGGGCCTCACGCAGACCGAATCGCCGCTGAGGGGTTTCAAGTGTACGCGGTAGAAACCATGCCGCAAAGCCGCATGGATGAGTACGTGGCCCGCAGCGACTACGGCTACTACAATGCGGAGTGGATAGACCGCTGTGTACAAGCCGAACGCGCCCTCATCCGGCAACTTCGTCCTGCCCTCGTGCTGGCGGATATGCGGCCCACCTTGCCGCTCACCGCCTCCCTTGAAGGGGCGGACATAGCTCTGATTGAGGCGGCTTACAACCAACCGGGCTATCCTTTCCCCATTCGCCTGCCCACGGCCTTTTCTTTGGGCACCGAGCCCTTCGACGCATACGCTCACAACCACATCTCAACTTTCAAGCCACATCACACCCTCTACTTGGTGGCCGATGTGCCCCAGTTCCATCCACCGGGTGAAGATACCCCGTCTCACTACTGCTATGTGGGGCCACTGATCGAGTCGCCGCCACCCCGCCCTATCGCGGAGTTGGACGATTGGGATGATTCGTTACCACTGGTCTATTTCAACTGCGGCAGCACCGGCGCTCATCCCGGCTTCCTCGACGAGGCGCTGTGCCGCATGGCCAACAAACCCTACCGCGTTCTGGTGACCACAGCGGGTCGTTGGGCAGGACAGGTAGAGACCCCCAATATCCGCGTCGCCGACTTCGTGCCCGCGGCTTGGGTGTTGGCGCGTGCGGCGCTCTTCGTCGGTGTGGGCGGCATTGGTTCCATCTATCACGCCTTGCGCCAAGGCGTGCCCGTGATCGGCGCACCCGAGCGCTTGGACCAGGAGTACCACCTCAACCGAGTGCATAACCTCGGTCTAGGATGCAAGCTCAACTGGGATGCGTTCCTCCGAGTGGATCCCCTGTTGGAGGCCATAGACGACCTTCTATCTCGGAGCGACGAGTTCGCTCCGCGCTGCCAAGCCCTTGCCGCACACATCGGGAAGTGGGACGGGGGCGAGGCCGCAGCCGATGCGGTGGACGCCTTTTTTGTAGGCCAGCATTCCGCCCACCAGATAGAGACGGCCTATCGGATGCCCGAGCCCGAATTTATCCACTATCTCAACCTGAGCACCCCGGCCGACCTCGGCGTTGAGGAGATCCGCACCTTACTTCACCGCAATCTGAGCCGCGGTCTGCCGCACATCCGACAGGGCAGCAAGATCGCCTTTGACCGGGCGGATTCTTGGAACTGGCTCTACGATCACGAGCCTGTGTTCTTTGAAAGCGATTATCGCGCCCACGAAGAGAAACGCCGCCGCTTTTTCCATTCTGTGAATGGCCACATCGCGCTGCACCGGAATCGTCAGCGCTACCGCCTCACCTATACGTATCGGCTCTACCCATCGACTTTGCCGCCCGATGTCAGCACCCGGCTCTTTCTGCCCTATCCCATACCTAGTCCACATCAAGGAGATATCGAGTTGCGCACCTGTGCGCCGGACGATCTGCGCACGTGCTTTGTGCCGCAGGCCGGTTTTTTTTACGGCTATCCCGTCCGGGCGGAGGAAGCCGCTCCAGCCTCGGTGGATTTTTCCTACACCTGTGAGTTGACCGTGCAGGGGCGTATCGGACCAACGGCCCCGGCTTCGCTGTCGGCTGGCGAATACCGCCGCTATAGCGAGATCGATCCCAAGCTGGCGCAAGAAGCGGTAGTCAAAAACTTTTTTGCCGAATTGGACTTGGATGGAGTAGAAGACCCGTTGGAAAAGGCGCGTCGCATCTACGTCCAATTGGCCAAGACCAAGCGTTTCAAAAAAACCAAGGAGCCATCGCAGGACTTGGCCTCTTGCATCCACATGGTGTTGAACGACAATGGCGGCCACTGCATAACCTTGTCCAATACCTTTATCGTCCTCTGCCGCCTACAGGGGATCGCGGCGCGGCAGGTCACCGGGGCCCTAACGGGCTATCCCGTCGGCGAGGGTCGTTTTGCGATGGCGGTCTATAACGAGATTCTCTTCGGGCACACTTGGGCGGAAGTGTTTGCGCCGGGGCGCGGTTGGGTGCCGGTGGAGTTTCACGGCATTGTCATTGGTCCGCAGGCGGCGACGGAGGACAATGTTGCTGACGAAGCCCTGCGCCGCCATATCGCCGAAGTCGGCAGTCGCTATGTCGATTTTTACTTTGGCCAGTTGGATTGCCACCGCGTGGTGTGTTCCAATTCGGTCAAGACCCTACCGCAACTGTTGGCTCGGCACGAGACCGCATCCGGGCCACAATTCCACATGCCGGAGGGCTTACAATACGAGTGCCAGCTCGTCATGGAGTGCCTCTGAGATGGATATTTCCGTGGTCATAGCCACCCATAACCAGCAGGAACGGCTGCGGCTGGTGTTAGCCGGATTGCGCGGCCAGACTGCGCCGACTGGGCGCTTTGAAGTGGTGGTCGTGGATGACGGCTGTAGCGATGGGACGGCTGAGATGCTCGACGAGGTGGGTCGCCAGATGGACCTAAAGGTCGTTCGCCTGCGGCCCAACGAAGGGCGCTGTGTAGCTCGCAACCGGGGAGTGGAGGCCGCAACGGGAGAATTTGTCGCCTTCTTGGACGGGGACGCCCTGCCGCATCCACAGTGGATCCAACGCCATATCGAAGCCCTAAAACAAGGCGGGCGGGAGTCCCTGTTGTGTGGTGCCGAATACAGCTTGCCCGACTTGGAGTATCTACAAGATCCCCAACGTGGTATGCCAATGGAGGACAAGACGCCGAGCGTCGTGCGCGAGTACTGCCACGTCCACCGGCCGGCGTTGATCTTGACGGAGGACATGATCCTCAAAGCCTTTGACCCTATCGAAGCCCGCGCCGTGCTCGGCGGGTATCCCTTTCCCGAACTTGAGACCATGCAGGAACAGATCGCCGATCTTTTTGTCCAACACCCCGATTCTCCTATTGGTTGGATGGGCTTTTTCCCGCACAACGGCATGGTTGCTAGGGAGGCTTTTTTAGCGGTGGGTGGTTTTGATCCCGCCATGGCCTTTAGCGAAGGCTGGGACCTAGCATATCGACTGCAACGACGCGGCTGTCGGCCCTACTTTGTACCCGCGGCCAAGACCTATCACCTCTATCACTACCACGACTTTTCTGACCCGCTCAAGGCGCATGAGGAGACGCTTGCTCCCCAGCGGGCTGTGCAGTACATGGAGCAAAAATACGGCGATCCCAAGTTGCTGCTATTTCACTTCTGGTACGCCAGTATCTGGCCGGACCCCTTCCTACCCGAAGAGACGTTGCTGGAAGACTTGGTAGCATTTCACCATGCCTACGCGCACGAGCCTACCAGCCGACTGCGCGATCTGCGGATATTGTTGGATCATCACCCACGATGGGCCGAACCGAGCGGAGCGCAAATCCCATGAAGTTGCCAACGTCAGCCGTGAGACATGCCCTGCGAGCCGGTGGGTTGGTCGCGTTGATAGCCCTGTCGTTGCTGCATCCTTCACACCTTAGTGCCTTCACTTGGGATTTTGCTCAGGAAGGCGATACCGAGGGTTGGGTCGCTTGGGAAAGTGATGCTTCGGGTGCGGTAATCAGAGCACCGCTGCATTCGGAAACAGCCGACGGAGTATGGCGCGTTGCTCCCCGGGATTTTGCGCCCGGTACTAGGCCGATCGTCGAATTGATCTCCCCGTCAATTGGCCGCGATTCGGCCCTATTCAACCGCGTTCGCATTCGCCTGCGCGTACTGCATACGCAACCGCTTGAGAGTCAGATTTCGCTTCTCTGGAAGAATCCCGCTAACAAGAACCTCCGAGGATTCTTTATCAACGCGCAGCCGGGAACGGGGATTGATCATATCACCTTGCTCAAAAGCCAACGCCATATCTACACGGCCGATTGGCAGGAGGTGACGATTGATAGTGTGGCTTCCAAGACCTACGTAAGAGGGGACAAGGTATATCGGCGTGTCTGGGAAGATGAATTGCTGGAAATACGCCTTCGTCTGCCCTTGTTCAACTACTCGAAGGACGTGGAGGGACCGGGGGAAATCCCCGAGGCGGTGGAAATTGATTGGATCGAGTTGACCCATGCGGAAAGGCCAGCTTTAGAGATCGCGCCGCCGAGAGGGGAAGAGCCGTACCCTGTCGGAACGCTCTTTGCCCTACCGCTTTTCTATCCTTTAGAGGTGCATGGATTGGACATAGGACAGCGCGGCCGGCCCGTAGCCGAATTGGGGGATCTGGATGGCGATGGCGACGTGGATATGGCGGCGGTATGGGAAAACTGGCAGCCTAGGACTCATTCCGGCAGGGCTGGTTGGCTGTGCGCGTTCAATGAAGATGGCCGTTTCTCTCCAAAGGTCCGCATAGAACCATTCCCCGAAATCGGTCCCATCCCGAGGCTGGCCGGTGCTGATTTGCTCGGCGATGACCGCATGGAACTCATCGTGGGTTTTGGTCGTTCACTCGACCTATTGGCGCATTCATCCGCCGGCTGGTCGGTGGCGCGGCATATGGATAGGGCAATTCCCTTGGGTATCGGCGATGTCGATGGGGATGGCGACGAGGATATATGGCTGACCGAGTTGTACTCCAAGACTTCGGTACGTGCCGTCATTTTGCTCAATGACGGGGAGGGACAGTTCGACGAACAAATGGCTCTGGCACCGGAGTTGGGCGAGTTCGATTGGATTCCCATGCGTCTGATCCACCATGTCCCAAGCGGCCGCAAGACGGGATTGCTTTGGGGCGGCCCGGATGTGGGCACTCCGCATGACTACATGGCGACTTATCTGGACGACCATGGGGCAACCATCCAAGAGTATCTCCGAGTGGATGCGGCGGCCGATTTGATCTGCTATGCAGGCGATTTTGATCGGGATGGAGATACCGATATGGTGGCGGGCAGGGCCGTCACCTCTACGACGATAGGCTCTGTGCCCACAGTGCTCACCGGGCTGGATCTTTTAATCAACCGAGGCGACGGCGTCTTGGACAAGGTCGCATGGTACGAAGGGAGTTACGTGCAACAGGACGTGGTGTTTTCCGACCTCAATGAAGATGGTCTGTTGGACGCGGTATTTGTCGATCGCGATTTCCGCCAGCCGGCCCTCGTCGTCAGTATGGGAAGCAAGAATGGAGTGCCACTGCGGGAAGGCCACTATCCACTGCAAGGGTTGGGCGGAACGGTCATAAGCGGCGATGTGGATGGAGACGGGGACCTAGACTTGGCCGTGCTGGAAAATGCCGTGCGCGGTGGGGGTAGTGGCCTATACATCCTGTCCAACCAAACCAAAACGGACGATTGAATAGGGGGGCGCGTGTTAGGTGCTGCCGAAAAGAGAGGGCATAAGATGATAAGACGGCCATGGAAAGTCCCATTCCGAAAAAATAGAAAGCTGCAAAGCTGCTTGGCGGTGTCGCTGGCCTTGCATCTGCTGGTGATCTTCGGACTCCCGCGCCACGAGCGGATCACCCACTTTCCCGTCCAACCGCCGATCATGGTGAAGTTTACCAAGAAGCGCCCGCTGCCGCGCACCCTCGCCCGCCGCCAACGGCCCCAGCAACGCCCGTTGGTGCGCCGCCCCGCCCTGCAAGCGGCCCCGGTCGTGGCCATGCGGCCGGCGCCGTCGGCGACGCGCCCGCTACCGGTGTTCAAGTCGTCGGCTCTCCGACTGCCAACGGCGGCACTGCCGGCGCGGCTGGTGCTGCCCGTGCCGGATTTCCCCGCTCGGCACATTGGTCCTCACCTACAGGCGGGGGCGTTGGAAGGGACGCGGCAAGGGGCCGACGAGATTGACTTGGCGTTGGAACTGATGGATGTGGAAGCGATGGACACGGGTCAGCACCGGGCGATGGTGGTCGTCGATCCAAAAGACCGGCGTCAGCTCAAGGGCTTTCTCTATTTGTCGAGTGTCCACAGCGAAGCGCTTGAGCGCGCCGAGGCCAGCGCGGCTTCGGAGCGCAGCGGGGGGTGGTCGCGCAGCATCGCCGAGCAGCGCATGCTGCAGGGGCTCGCCGACAAAATGAGCGAGCGCACCGGCGTACATACCCAAGTGCTCGACGGCCTCGCCTTGGACGACCCGCGGCTGATGCAGGTGCCGTTTCTGTTGCTGACGGTTCGGAGCCAAGTCGCCTTCACCCAAGCCGAAGCCAAAAACTTGGGACGTTATCTAACCTCGGGCGGGTTCCTCTATGCGGATATTGTCTCCCAGCCTCTCTCTCGCGCGGGCGGCTATCAACACGACTTGCCGGCGTTGCGCGATTTCATTCGCCAAGCCTTTGGGCAGATAGACTACGCCGAACACAAAGATTGGTCTTTCGTGCGGTTGCCGCCCGAGCACCCGCTCTACCATTGCTTCTACGACGTGGACTCCCTGCCGCGCGGTTTCTGGGACATCATGTTCTGGTATTGGAACACTGGGAGTCGCTTTGAATTGTCGCCCAATTACTTGGAGGGCATTGAGGTGGATGGCCGTATCGTGGGAGTTTACTCGCAGAAGTGCTACGCGGAAATGTGGGCTGGCGAGGCCGAGCGGATCCGCGAGGCGGATCGGGCTGCCGACAAAGCCGGTCGTTTTGACACGGGCGCGGATGAGTTGCCGGTCTATGACCTCGGCGTCAATATCGTGGTGTACGCCCTGACGCGCGAGGGATCATTGGCTCAACAGTTCGTCGAGGCGGACTGAGGGCTGTTGTGCCGCAATACTATAACCACGTTTGCCAAGAACTCGGCGATCTGCTGGGCATTTCCGGCTAAGCGCATATACGCCGACGTTAGGCGGTCAGACAAGGCGGATGAAACCCGCCTCGCCATAGAGCAGGCAGACGGGCGCAGGCTACACGTTCCTGTCCGCGCAAAAGATCGAAAATTTGCCGAAGACCTCTCCGCGGAGCGCAAGTGAGTACGCTTACAGCAAGTCCTTGCCGACCCCAACGGGTTTTAGAAACGCATCTAAAGATGAAAGCTCTATTCGCCGTTCTGCTCCTCGCCACGCAACTGCACCGCGCTGACGCGATAACGTGGGAATTCGACGCAGCAGACGACACCCAAGGGTGGACCGCCCGCGAAAGTGCCGATTCGGTAGCCCCTACGAATACGCTAGCTCACCTGAACTCAGAAGTCAGCGATGGGGTCTGGCGCATTGATATGGCCCCCTTTAAGTACGGGCGCAATCCGTCGCTCCAGTTAGTCTCGCCTTTTATCGGGCAGGATTCCGGGCTGTTTGATCGGGTTGAGGTTCGTCTTCGCGTGGTGCATACCACCCCGTTTCTCGGTGGTTCCTCGCTCCACTGGACGAATGTGCATAATCAATTGACCCCTGGTTGGGAGTCTCGTGAACAACAAGATCAGAATACCTTCTTCTGGGTTCTCCAGTGGCATACCTATACCACGGACTGGCAGGAGATCATGTACGCGCCTTTGGAGACGGGCACGGTCGAATCGCCCGGCGGCCGGCGGTACGACATCGTATGGGAAGGGGTACTGGACGATATAAGGATTGATTTACAGCTATATGCATTTGACCCGGATGATGTCCTTAACGCGGCCGTGGGTGCGGGGGATGACTTAGTGAAGAGCGCAGCCGAGGTGCCGGCGGCTGTGGAGATCGACTGGATACGATTGACGGGCGTAGAAGAGCTGATCGAGGGCGAGTTGCCGCCGCCGGCCGTAGCGTTGTCCACGTCCTTTGGCCGCTTGTTTAACTTGCCTACTTTCCATCCTCTGGAGGTGCTACCGGATACGCGATTTGCACCGTTTTTGGGGGATATGGACGGGGACGGGACGATAGACTTGGTTGCCGAGTGGAGTAGAACCTTACCTTTAACGGACACAGAAGGCTGGTTCGTCGCGTTTGGAGACGGTGCCGGCGAATTTTCACACGGATATGTGGAGACGGTGCCAACACCGAAGGGATGGTCTGAAATAATCGGCGGTGATATCAATAGAGACGGGTTGTTAGATCTCGTGGTGGCAAACGGGAAGACCATCGAGGTGCTCGTCAATTATGGCGCAGAGGGTTTTGTGAAACAAGAGTTAAGTTCTTTCTTCTCTGACTACAAAACCTTCTCGCCTATTACCTTGGCGGACCTTAACAGAGATGGCTACGAAGATATGTGGACCGGCGTGAACTTTGGCTATGACGACGCCGATATGCTGGTGCTGTTAAACGACGGCACAGACCAATTCGGCTCGTCGAGTAGCCTGTCGCTGCGTCCCCAAAGGGGATTTATGGGATTTCAGCCGTCCCGGTTGATAGAGGCGATAGGAGTGAGCCAAGGGCCCGGTCTGTTGTGGCAGCCGCCTTATGATGATCCGGGGGCGGGCTACAAGGCGACATATCTCAATACAGTCGGAGACCTGGAGATTCGGTCTCTCCCCATTCGGATAGACCATATTAAACAGACTCAACTGCTCCGCTATGTGGGAGATCTTGACCGGGACGGGGATGTGGATTGGGTTCTGAGCGATGTGAGAATTTTTGATAATTATGTGATGTTCAAAGGGCTGACCCTCGGGATCAACCCGGGCGACGGGGGCTTAGACGAGATGCGGTTGCACCGGGACGTGTTCCTCATCGGCGAGGTCCTGTCTCAAGACCTGAACGGCGATGGTCGGCTCGATTTGGTTTTCGTCAACAGCGGCTTTCGTCATCCGGGCCTCGTGGTCCACTTAGGTCAGGAGGACGGTCCCCCACTACAAGAGGGCTACTACCCGCTTAGTGGACCGGGCGGGAGCCTCGCCGCGGGCGACCTAGATAACGATGGCGATATAGATATAGTGGTATTGGAGTCGGCTGCCAGAGGGGGGGGAGGCGGGGTACATGTGCTGCTCAACGCTTCGGACGTAGCCACGGCCGTCACCGAAACGATAGGAGGCTCTCAGCCGGTTTCGTTTGCGCTAGGGGCGAACTATCCCAATCCGTTTAATCCGGCCACGACCATCCCCTTGGCCGTGCCCACCGAAGCCGGGGACGTGAACTTAGCTATCTACAACGTCTTGGGGCAGCCGGTGCGCCAAGTGTGGGCGGGTCCGTTGGCGACGGGCGAGCACCGGCTAACTTGGGATGGTCGGGACGCGCAGGGGCAATCCGTCGCTGCTGGGGTCTATTTGTATCGGTTGCAGGTGGGCAACCAGACGCGCCTCCGCAAGATGGTCAAACTCGAATAGACGACCGAGCTTGGAGCCGACATGCTGGAGAAATTGCGCCACTTGCAGCATTTAAGCATCCGGCTGAAATGGGCCGGCACGGTTGAAGGGCTGCCGCGCCACGAGTGCCCCGTACTGATCTTTTTCCACGGCTACGGCTTGGCTCACACCATCCGCCCGCTGCGGGTGCGCGGCTACCCCGTCGAATTCGCAGGAGTGGGGCCTCCGCCGAAAATTCCGGCAGGGTCGGTGGGCTGTGCGCGTTCAATATTACCATTCCCCGAAGTCGATCCCAACTAGACAAAAACGGACGATTGAATGGGGGGGCGCGTGTTAGGTGCTGCCGAAAAGAGAGGGCATAAGACGATGAGACGGCCATGGAAAGTCCCATTCCAAAAGAATAGAAAGCTGCAAAGCTGCTTGGCGGTGTCGCTGGCCTTGCATCTGCTGGTGATCTTCGGAATTCCGCGCCATGAGCGGGTCACCCACTTTCCCGTCCAACCGCCGATCATGGTGAAGTTTACCAAGAAGCGCCCGCTGCCGCGCACCCTCGCCCGCCGCCAACGGCCCCAACAGCGCCCGTTGGTGCGCCGCCCCGCCCTGCAAGCCGCCCCGGTCGTAGCGATGCGGCCGGTTCCCTCGGCGACGCGCCCGCTACCGGTGTTCAAGTCGTCGGCTCTCCGACTGCCAACGGCGGCACTGCCAGCGCGACTGGTGCTGCCCGTGCCGGATTTCCCCGCTCGGCAGATTGGTCCGTCCCTACAGGCTGGAGCACTGGAAGGGACGCGGCAGGGCGCGGACGAGATTGACTTGTCTTTGGAACTGATGGACGTACAGGCGCTGGACACGGGTCGGCACCGGGCAATGGTCGTCGTCGATCCCCAAGATCGGCGCAAGCTCAAGGGCTTCCTCTACATGTCCAATGTTTATAGCCCGTCCATTGACCGGGCTGAGCCGGAAACGTCGCGCCGACTTTTTCAGACGCGCCAAATGCGAGAAAAACGGATGCTGCAAGGATTGGCCGATAAGATGGTCGCCAGTACGCAAGTCCACGTCGAAGTGCGCGACGCAGTGGCGCTTGACGACCCGCAGCTATTGCAGGTGCCCTTCGTACTGCTGACCTCGAGCGCACCCTTTGAGTTTACCGAGGCGGAGACAGCCAACTTAGGGGCCTATCTAACTTCGGGTGGCTTCCTGTTTGCCGAGATTGTGCGCGATTTGCGACCCAATTACAGCGACGCCGAATTAGACATCTTGGCGGTGCGTTCCCTGCTGCGCACCAGCTTTCAAGCGGTGGGCTATCAAGAGTGGAAGGACTGGCAGTTTACCCGCTTAGAGATGGCCCATCCGCTCTATCATTGCTTCTACGATGTAGGCAGCCTCCCACGCGGGATGCGCGATATGCGCTATCAATATGTAGGTTCGACGCCACTAACCCCGGACTATTTGGAGGGCATCGTAGTAGGGGACCAGTTGGCCGGGGTGTATTCGATGAAGGGCTACGCCGATTTCTGGGCGGGTATCGCCGAGCAGGAGCAGGCGACCTTTGATGTGGCCAATAGTCCGTTTATCGCCAGTGCCGAGGAGCCGTTGGTATATAATTTGGGCGTCAATATCGTGGTGTATGCGTTGACGCGGGAGGGATCATTGGCTCAACAATTCGTCGATGCGGACTGACCCCACTCTGGAGGTGCATTATGCGCTACTTGCTCATTACGATTGGATTATTGGCGGCTCCACTGGGAGCTTTGGCCCTAACGTGGGATTTTGACGAGGGCACCACTTGGGGCTGGACGGCCCAAGAAAGCTACTTAGGCGATGACAACAGGGGGGCCACCACGGTGTACAGCGAAGTCGAAGGCGGCGTCTGGCGCATTGCGCCGGTGCCGGGCGGACAACGACCCGCCATTCAATTGCGCTCGCCGCTGATTGGGGAAGACTCCGTTCTGTTTGACTATATCACCCTACGGCTACGCATCATCCACGATCGCCCCACCGGGGGGAACCTCCATCTAAAGTGGTTCAACACCGAGTACCGAGGCCTCAAGGCGGTAGGAGGAAAAATCTCACTAGACTATCGGAAGAAATTTTATACGGGACGTTATCAAATCTACCCCACCGAATGGGAAAACATCACGCTAGATATACGCGCCTTGGAAGCCGCGGCGGAAGCGAACCCAGAAGCGGCGATCACTTGGCAGGACACCCTCTTCGACTTCCAATTAGAACTGAATCTAAACGTCAACCCCGAGGGTTCGGCCGATCATCCGGCCTTTATAGAAGTGGACTGGATTCAACTGACGGGAGCCGAAGAGCTGCTGTTAGGGGAATTGCAACCTCGGGAGGTGGCCGCGGAGGCCGGGTTGCCCGGCGCGTTGTTCGTCGCGCCCACCTTCTTTCCCCTCGGCGAGGGCATCGAGATGAGAGAGGCGCTACGCCCGCAAAGTGCTTTGGGGGATGTGGACGGCGATGGGGATGCCGATCTGGTGGTGGCTTGGGTGCGCCGCTCTACGGGCCCAGTAGAAACGGGCTGGCTGGTGGCGTCCAACGACGGGCTGGGGGGCTTTGTCCCCACCCAAGAGGGTTCCCTCCTCGAGATAGAGCGGGGCGCTTACCCCCAACCCGTCCTCGCGGGAGGCGATTTCGACGGGGATGGACTCCTCGATCTGGCCGTTGCGGGGGGTGTTTCCGTTGAACTATGGCACAATCGGGGCAAGGACGGCTTTGAACCCATTCTGCAATTATCCGATGTCACTTTCGTTGGCCTCGCCGATGGCGACGGCGATGGCGACGTGGACCTGTTGGGCTTGGAAGTAGGCGACCTATGGTCCAACGTGATTATGTGGTTCAACGATGGCGACGCCGGGTTTGTCCGTAGCGATCGGTTCGTCCTCGATAGCGAGGAGCCCCTGTTTCCCTTGCCACTGGCTGGGCAACCCTTGGGCGAGGCCGTGCGCCTGTTATGGGTCCGGCCGTGTTACTTGCCCCAAGGGACTTGGCAACTGACTCGGCCGTGGGCGACTAGCAGGGAACCGCCGCTGTTTTTTGACGCCGTGGTCAACCCCTGTAAACAACTGCACTTGCTTGTCGATGTGGATGGCAATGGAGAGGTGGAGTTCGTCGGGTCGCCCGATCTGGCTCTACAATTCGGCCTCACTACGTACCACGGTTTGGCCCTGTGGCGTCTGGGTGCCTCGGGCGTAGTGGAACGCCCCACCCTGCTCGGCTCGCAGGTGCTCGTCCCGCATCGGGCCATTGCCCACGATTTGACCGGCGATGGCCTTTTGGACTTGGCCGTGGTCGATGGCAACTTGGCCACCGGGCCGGCACTGGTGGTGTTGGTTGGTCAGCGCGATGGGGTGCCTGTCGTCGAAGGGCACTACCCCCTGCCGGGCACGGGCGGTCCCGTGCTCGCTGGCGATGTAAACGGCGATGGGGCGACCGATCTGCTCGTGCTGGGCAGGAGTATGGAAGGCGGTCTGGGCGGGGTCTTCGTCTTTCTCAACCAGAGCGTCCCGGCCACAGCCGTCGCGGCCGAGACGGCAGCCACGCCCCCGGCCTTTGCCCTCGGTGCGAACTATCCCAATCCGTTCAATCCGGCCACGACTATCCCTTTGGCCCTGCCCGCCGGAACTAGCGACATGGATTTAACGATCTACAACACGTTGGGGCAGCCGGTGCGCCAAGTGTGGAACGGTCCGCTGGCGGCGGGCGAGCACCGACTCACTTGGGATGGCCGGGACGGGCAGGGGCAGCCGGTCGCCGCTGGGGTCTATTTATATCGGGTGCAGGTGGGCGACCACACGCGCATTCGCAAGATGGTCAAAATCGAATAGACGACCCGAGTCTATCATCCCTCCGGCCAGAAAGGAGGTGTATTCCGTGCTCGCAGGTTTGATGCCAAGTCAGCAACCACAATGTCTTGTGTTCTACCTCTAAAGGGAGACAAACTATGCGCTGCTTGCTCATTGCTATTGGCTTGTTGGCTATTCCACACGGAGTCTTCGCCCTAACGTGGGATTTTGACGAAGACATCACTTGGGGCTGGACCGCTCACGAGAGTGGCTACGGCAATGACATTGGAGTTAGTCCCACCACGGTGTACAGCGAAGTCGAAGAGGGCGTTTGGCGCATTGCTCCCGTGCCGGGTGCTCAACGACCTGCCATTAAGTTGCGCTCGCCGCCGATTGGGGAAGACTCCACCCTGTTCGACTGGGTCACCCTACGGCTACGCCTCATACACCATCGCCCCACCGCGGGACAGTTCCAAATGGCGTGGTTCAATGCCGAGTACAGACGCCTCAGGGAGGAATTAGGACCAACCTCACCAGATTATAGGCAGAAGTTTTATATGGTACGTTATCAAATCTATCCGACTGAATGGCAAGACATCACTATAAATATACGCCGGGCCTTGGAAGCAGATCTAGCAGAAAGAGAAAAGGAGATCGTTTGGCAGGACACCCTCTTTGAATTTCATATAGAGCTAAGTTTAAACGACAACGCGCAGGGCCCGGCTGATCATCCGGCCTTTTTAGAAGTGGACTGGATTCAACTGACAGGGGCCGAAGAACTGCTGCTGGGGGAGTTGCAGCCCCGGGAGATCGCCGTGGAGGTCGGATTGCCCGGCGCGTTATTCGCCGAGCCCGACTTTTTCCCCCTCGGCGAAGGCATCGAGAAAATCCTCAGTTTGGTACTCCCGCAAGGTGCTTTGGGGGATGTGGATGGCGATGAGGATGTGGATCTCGTGGCGGTCTGGGAGCGCCGTACGAACAACGGAGGAGTCCTAGAAGTAGAACAGGGCTGGCTGGTGGCGTCCAACGACGGTCTGGGAGGCTTTGTCCCCACCCGAGAGGTTTCCTTCTTCAAGATAGCGAAGGGCTCTTACCCACAACTTGTCGTTGCGGGGGGCGATTTCGACGGGGATGGACTCCTCGATCTGGCCGTTTCGAGGGGTGTTTCCGTTGAACTGTGGCACAATCGGGGCAAGGACGGCTTTGAACCCATTCTGCAATTATCCGATTTCGCTTTCGTTAGCCTCGCCGATGGCGATGGCGACGGCGACGTGGACCTGTTGGGCTTGGAAGTAGGCGACACATGGTCCAATGTGATTATGTGGTTCAACGATGGCGACGCCGGGTTTGTCCGTAGCGATCGGTTCGTCCTCGATAGCGAGGAGCCCCTGTTTCCCTTGCCGCTGGCTGGGCAACCCTTGGGCGAGGCCGTGCGCCTGTTATGGATCCGGCCGTGCTACCTGCCCCAAGGGACTTGGCAACTGATCCGACCGTGGGCGACCAGCAGGGAACCGCCGCTGTTTTTTGACGCCGTGGTCAACCCCTGTACCCAATTGCACTTGCTCGTCGATCTAGATGGCAATGGAGAGGTGGAGTTCGTCGGAACTCCCGATCGGGATCTACAATTTGAACTTCACGGCGGCATCACCTACCACGGTTTGGCGCTGTGGCGTCTGGGTGCCTCGGGCGTGTTGGCACGCCACACCCTGCTTGGCTCACAGGTGCTCATGCCGCATCGCGCCATTACCAGCGACCTGACCGGCGATGGCCTTTTGGACTTGGCCGTGGTCGATGGCAACTTGGCCACCGGGCCGGCGCTGGTGGTGCTGGTCGGCCAGCGCAATGGCGTACCCGTCGTCGAAGGCCGCTACCCCCTGCCGGGCGTGGGCAGCCAAGTGCTCGCCGGGGATGTCAACGGCGATGGGGCGACCGATCTGCTCGTGCTGGGAAGGAGTATGGAAGGCGGTCTCGGCGGGGCCTTCGTCTTTCTCAACCAAGGCGGTCCGGCCACTGCTATCGCGGTCGAGACGACGGCTACGCCCGCAACATTTGCGTTGGGTGCCAACTATCCCAACCCGTTCAATCCAGCCACAACGATCCCCGTATCGGTGGCGGGTGCGGGCGACGTGGATGTAACGATCTACAACGTCTTGGGGCAGCCGGTGCGCGAGGTGTGGAACGGTCCGTTGGCGGCGGGCGAGCATCGGCTAACTTGGGATGGTCGAGACGCGCAGGGGCAGCCGGTCGCCGCCGGGGTCTATTTGTATCGGCTGCACCAAGGCGACCAGACGCGCATCCGCAAAATGGTCAAAATCGAATAGACGACCCGAGTCTATCATCTCTTCGGCCAGAAAGGAGGTGTATTCCGTGCTCGTAGATTTGATGCCAAGTCAGCAACCACAACGGTTTGCTGGTCATTTTTCCTACCACTCAAGGAGGATTTAGTTATGAAGTCTTTGCCTCTAAAGGGAGGTTCGTTATGCGCTGCTTGCTCTTTGCTATTGGATTATTGGCCGCTCCACTGGGAGCCTTTGCCCTAACATGGAATTTTGACGAGGGCACCACTTGGGGCTGGACCGCCCAAGAGAGTAGCCACAGCAGTGGGACTACAGGGAATGTCACCACGGTGTCCAGCGAAGTCGAAGACGGTGTCTGGCGCATCGCTCCGGTGCCTACCGCGCAACGACCGGCCCTTCAATTGCGTTCACCCCCGATTGGGGAAGACTCCGCCCTGTTCGACTGGGTCACCCTACGGCTGCGCATCATTCACCATCGCCCCACTACGGGGCGGCTCGAAATGGTGTGGTTCAATTCCGAGTACAGACGCCTTGATGCGTACCGACACCTAGAATTGTGGCCTCAGTTTCATACGGGACGTTATCAAATCTATCTCACGGAATGGCAAGACATCACCATAGATATACGGGCCTTGGAAGCGGACCCAGAAACAGAGGTCACTTGGCAGGATACCCTTTTCGACTTCCAGATAGACTTGGATTTAAACACTGACCCGCAGGGCCCGGCTGATCATCCGGCCTTTTTAGAAGTGGACTGGATTCAACTGACAGGGGTCGAAGAGTTGCTGCTGGGGGAATTGCCGCCCCGGGAAATCGCTGTGGAGGCGGGATCGCCCGGCGCGTTGTTCGCCGCACCGGACTTTTTCCCCCTCGGCGAGGGCATCGGGAACAGAAGCGGTCTGCGAGAATCGCCGGGCACTTTGGGCGATGTGGACGGCGATGGAGATATGGATCTCGTGGCGGTCTGGCAGCGCCTTACAGACCACGGATCATTCCTTGGCTGGACAATAGCGTCACAAGACGGCTTGGGACGCTTGGTCCCCACCCTAGAGGCCACGCGCCAAGCCACGAGAATTGATCTCCAAGGGAGCGACTTCGACGGGGATGGGCTCTTAGATCTGGTCTTCTCTGGAGACCAGATCGTCGAACTGTGGCACAACTGGGGCGAGGACGGCTTTGAGACCACGCTGCGGCTGTCCGGCGTCGGGCTCCTTGGCCTAGCTGATGGCGATGGCGATGGCGATGTGGACCTCTTGGTTATAGACTTGGATGACGAGACAGCCCACGTGATCTTATGGATCAACGATGGCGACGACGGATTTGTCCGCAGTGATCGGTTCGATCTCGACAGCGAAGAGGAGCTGCTTCCTTACCTGCTCCCCGGGCAGCCTCTGGGCGAGGCCGTGCGCCTGTTATGGAACCGACCGTGCTATCAGCCCCAAGGGCCTTGGCAACTGACCCGGCCGTGGGCGGCCAGCGAGGAGTCGCCGCTGTTTTTCGAGGCGGAGGTCAACCCCTGTAACCTGCACCTGCTCGCCGATGTGGATGGCGATGGGGCGATGGATGTACTCGGCTCCCCCGAGAGAAGAAAGTTCCCCGGCACCACCTACTACGGTTTGACGCTGTGGCGTCTGGACACTTCGGGAGTGTTGACCCGCCACCCTCTACTCGGCTCGCAGGTGCTCGCGTCGCATCGGGCCATTGCCCACGACCTGACCGGCGATGGCCTTTTGGACTTGGCCGTGGTCGATGGCAACTTGGCCACCGGGCCGGCGCTGGTGGTGCTGGTCGGCCAGCGCGCTGGCGTGCCCGTTGTCGAAGGCCGCTACCCCCTGCCGGGCGTGGGCAGCCAAGTGCTCGCCGGGGATGTCAACGGCGATGGGGCGACCGATCTGGTGGTGCTGGGCAGGAGTGTGGACGGCGGTTCGGGCGGGGCCTTCGTCTTTCTCAACCAGAGCGTCCCGATGACAGCCGTGGCCCCGGAGGCGACCACCCCCTCAACCGTTGCCCTCGGTGCCAACTATCCCAACCCATTCAATCCGGCCACGACTATCCCTTTGGCCCTGCCCGCCGGAACTAGCGACATGGATTTAACGATCTACAACACGTTGGGGCAGCCGGTGCGCCAAGTGTGGAACGGTCCGTTGGCGGCGGGCGAGCATCGGCTAACTTGGGATGGTCGGGACGCGCAAGGGCATCCGGTAGCCGCCGGGGTCTATTTGTATCGGTTGCAGGTGGAAGACCAGACGCGCCTGCGCAAAATGGTCAAAATCGAATAGACGCACGAACTTGTAACGGACATGCTTGAGATATTGCGCCGACACATAGCGGCTGGCAGCGTTTCATGGAACGATTGAATGGGGGGGCGTGGGGATGTGGATTAGGCCCTGCCGAAAAGAGAAAGGCATAAGACAATGATACGGCCATGGAAAGTCCCATTCCGAAAAAATAGAAAGCTGCAAAGCTGCTTGGCGGTGTCGCTGGCCTTGCATCTGCTGGTGATCTTCGGACTCCCGCGCCACGAGCGGGTCACCCACTTTCCCTTGCAACCGCCGATCATGGTGAAGTTTACCAAGAAGCGCCCGCTGCCGCGCACCCTCGCCCGCCGCCAACGACCCCAACAGCGCCCGTTGGTGCGCCGCCCCGCCCTGCAAGCGGCCCCGGTCGTAGCGATGCGGCCGGCTCCCTCGGCGTCGCGCCCGCTACCGGTGTTCAAGTCGTCGGCTCTCCGACTGCCAACGGCGGCACTGCCGGCGCGGCTGGTGATGCCCGTGCCGGATTTCCCCGCTCGGCAGATTGGTCCATCCCTACAGGCGGGGGCATTGGAAGGGACGCGGCAGGGCGCGGACGAGATTGACTTGGCGTTGGAACTGATGGACGTGCAGGCACTGGACACGGGTCAGCATCGGGCAATGGTCGTCGTCGATCCCCAAGACCGGCGCAAGCTCAAGGGCTTCCTCTATATGTCCAATGTTTATAGCCCGTCCATTGACCGAGCTGAACGGGAAACATCGCGCCGACTGTACGAGGCGCGCCAACAGGCTGAGCGGCGGATGCTGCAAGGGTTGGCCGATAAGATGGTCGCCAGTACGCAAGTCCAAGTTGAGGTGCGCGACGCAGTGGCGCTCGACAGCCCGCAGCTTTTGCAAGTGCCCTTCGTGTTGCTGACGGCGAGTGGGCCTTTTGAGTTTACCGAGGCGGAGGCGGCCAACTTAGGGGCCTATTTGACTTCGGGTGGCTTCCTGTTTGCCGAGATTGTGCGCGAGTTGCGACCCAATTACAGCGACGCCGAATTAGACATCTTGGCGGTGCGTTCCCTGCTGCGCACCAGCTTCCAAGCGGTAGGTTATCAAGAGTGGAAGGATTGGCAGTTTAGCCGGCTGGAACTAACCCATCCGCTCTATCATTGTTTCTACGATGTAAACAGCCTCCCCCGCGGGATGCGCGATATGCACTATACAGGATCTGCGCCGCTAACCCCGGACTATTTGGAGGGCATCGTAGTAGGGGACCAGCTAGTGGGGGTGTATTCGATGCGCGGCTACGCGGATTTCTGGGCGGGAAGTGCCCAGTTGGAGTGGGAGGCACTTGATGTGGTCAATAGTCCGTTTATCGCCAGTGCCGAGGAGCCGTTGGTGTATAATTTGGGCGTCAATATCGTGGTGTACGCGTTGACGCGGGAAGGATCATTGGCTCAACAATTCGTCGAGGCGGACTGAGGGCTGTTGTGCCGTAATACTATAACCACGTTTGCCAAGCGGGAAGAGCCATCGCAACCCCCTTTCTAAAGGTGTTTGCCTTATGAAGTCTTTGATCGGCAGCCTCATCGGATTGATGTTGAGCGTCTGCCCCTCGAACGGAACCGAGCAACCCTACTCGCCCCAAGAGCTAAAAGCAGCGAAAGCAGAACTGCGTACGCACAATCGGTTGTGGACGTTTGAGGCGGGGGCCGTACTCGGCCGTGAATGGACGAGCCGCGCACCAGAGGACGCCGAGCTGCGGGCACTCTACGCGCGTCAGCTACACGGGCAGTTGTACGGATGCCGAGAGATCCAAGAGCAAGCTGACGCGATCTTGGAACGGGAGCCGGACAACCCGTGGGGACTCTACGTGCAAGCACTCGCGTTTCTGGCGGACAGGGAACATTCCGAGGCGGCCGAGTCCAGCCTGCGCGCCTATATGCAGCAGCCTCGGCCGGAGTTTGCCGCGACGCACCTTCAGGCGCTTAGGTTTAGAAACGCGGAGGCGGGGAGGGCATTTCTCGACTCGCTGGATGCGGCGACCCGCCAGCATCCCGAGGTCCTCCATGCCCGGGCGGAATTCGAGTACTGGGCACAGTACAGGCTGGAGGATCCCGCCTATGCGGACACGAGCCTCGCCACCTTGGCCACGCTTCGAGCGCATTGGCCCAACCACGTCAGCGGCTACCTGCGCGCCGCAGAACAGCTCTACCAAGCCGATAAGCCGAAGGAGGCGCTCCCGCTGATCGAAGAGGCCGTGCGCCTTGCCCCGAGCTCGGCGGACGTGCGCTCTTGTCATTGGCAGATTCTCAACGAGACGGATCAGCGCCCGGCCATTGAGGCCAGCATCACCGCGTACCGGAAGGCCGTGCCGGAGACCGTGCGCGGCCTCGCCCTGCTCACCACGACTTATAGGAACGTACTCGAGGACCAAGAAAAGGCAGAGGCGTTTGAGGCGAAGCTGCTGGCGCGGGCGCCTGCGGGCCGACATGCGTCGCGGATCCACCAAGGGAAGTTCGAACGGGAGTACCGACGATTACAGTCCGAGTTGGAGCGCATCGGCCACAAGGACGCGCCGGAGTACCAAGATCAGCTTCGCCTCCTGTGCGACGCGGCCTATCAGCTCCTCGAAAAACCTCTCTACGACGATAGCTTCCGCGAGCGACCGTACCGAGCGCTCTTCGGTGCCCTAAGTGCCATGAACCCGGTTCCGGCCGAGGAACTCGCCGAGGCGGTGCGCACCTTGGTTAGGTACGAGCGGCTCAACCCGCGCCTAACGTACAGGGCCCTTATCTTGATGGCCGACCACGCGCCGCACGCCGAGGAAGCGGCCGCAATCGCTCGGGGCGTCATACCAGCCATGCTCAAGAGGGCCGCAGAGGAAGCGTGGGGAAAGCGTCGGCTGAACTACTACTTGGGCCTCGTCCACGACGCCCTCGGATGGACGCTCTACAAAGCAGGTCGCGTCGCGGAAGGCCGCAAAGAGCTTGAGCGGGCCCTGGAGCTTTCGCACAGAAACACCCGTGCTCACTATCACTTAGGCCAAGTGTTCGAGCACATGGCGACCGAGGCCGAGGAAGCCGGCACTTGGCTCGACAAGGCGGCGGACGCCTACATCGCCGGCCTCGAGATCCGATCTTGGGGACCCAACCCCTGCGAGGCGGCCTTAGTCGCGCTGTACGAGCGTCGGCACGGCTCGCGCGAAGGGTTCGACGAGTATCTCGCCACGCTCCGCGCCGAGGACTCTTCCAGTCAGATCCGCTTAACGCCCAAAATTGACCTCCATCTCGAACCGGTGCCGGTCGAAGGGCTTCCCGACCGCACGCTCAATCTCCCGCCCGGCTTTAAGGTCAAGCTCTTCTCCGACCAAGTAGATAAAGCCCGCTATATGGCTTGGGACGACCAAGGCGTCTTGCACGTGGCCAACATGAAGCAGCGGGGAGGGAATCCGTGGAGCCCGGTCTCGGGCCGCCAAGGCACGGTGTTGGCCTTGCCCGACCAAGACGGCGATGGTCGCGCCGACACTGTGTACAAAGCGGTCGACGACCTTAACTGGCCCCACAGCATCGCCTTCTACCAAGGGGCACTCTTCGTGGCTGATGACGATGCGATCTACCGCCTCGAAGACCGGGACGCGGACGGCTTCTACGAGGAGCGCACCGTCTTCGCCGAGGTGCCCGGTTTCATGGGTCGTGCCGTTGAGCACGTGACGCATACGCTGGTTTTCGACGAATCCAACGACAAGCTCTACTTCCACATTGGCTCAGGTTGCGACATCTGCCGCGAAGACGATCCAGAACGCTCCACGGTCATGCAGATGAACACCGACGGCACGGGACGGCGGATCTTTGCCTCTGGGCTGCGCAATGCCATCGGCCTCGACTTGCACCCGGTCACCGGCCAACTATGGGCTGCCAACACGGGGCATGATCGCGAGGGCCCAAACCTGCCGCCGGAGTGGATCACCCCCCTCCGCGACGGCGGCTTCTATGGCTGGCCGTTTGCTTACGGGGACAAAGTCTGGACCGATTTCTCCACCTACGGAAGGTCAATTTTTCCGCTGACCGCTGCCGATTCGCTGTCGGTTGCCAACATGGATACTCCAGCCATCCTCATTCCCGCCCACTTGGCACCCATGGCGCTGCATTTCTACACGCACGACCCGTTCCCTTCCCAGTACAAACACGCTGCATTTGTCGCCTGCCGCGCCGGCGCCTTGGGCAACGATCCCGGCTACAAGGTCATGGCGCTTTTTGCCGCGCCCGATGGGTCCAACGCCCGCGTCGCCGATTTTCTCACCGGCTTCCGCCTCGATTCCAGCGAGGACGACAAAGATGGCGGATTGGGTGGGTTATTCGGTTTTTTCTCTTTTAATTCCGCTAACGTGTGGGGTAAGCCCGTTGGGCTGACTACTGACGAGGCTGGACGCCTCTATTTAACCAGCGACGAAATCACCCAAGCCATCTTTCGCATTGAGGCCAGCCCCCTCCAAGGCACGTGGGAAAACCCCCCGCCCGACACCTTGCTCGCCGGCGCAGCACTACCTTTGCGTTCGACAATTCGCCTCCGGCGGCAGGTAGCAGACGCCGAGCCAGCACAGCTAACGGCCAATTTAGCTGCGCTGGGCGGCTCGGAGGCGTTGCCGTTGCAACGAATAGACGATCAGACCTATCGCCTCGAAGCCGACCTCTCGGCCGGTGAACACAATGGCCGCAAAAAGCTGGTGGTGCATCTCGCCCAAGGCGACGAGGCGACCAAACTGGTGCATTCTATCGTCGTGCTGCCCAGAGAGACGCTATCGCCTTAGAAGCCGTCTGAAAACGAAGGTTTCGCTCTCGGCCTTGACGCCGAGCCGCTGGGATCGAGGGCGTCTCGCCCTCGAAACATCCGTTATAAAATGAACCGCCTCTCGCTCATCGTCCTGTGCTGTGTGTCCCTGTACTCCTGCGTCAAAAGCCTCGTTGACCCGGACATCCAGCCTTTGTCCGGGTCAAGCCCCCAAATAATGGTCCACTACATGCCTTGGTACGCCTCCAAACCCGTCAGCGGCGAGTGGGGTTGGCACTGGACCATGAATCACTTTGATCCCGATGCAATCGCCGACGATGGCCGCCGCGAAATAGCCTCTCATTACTACCCACTGATCGGGCCGTACGATTCAAACGACCCACGCGCATTGGAATGTCACGTATTGCTTATGAAATTCGCGGGCATCGACGGCGCAATCATCGACTGGTACGGCATTAAAGATCACCGCGATTACGCCGCGATCCACCGCAATACCAATCACCTAATCGCGTACATCAAAAAGGCCGGATTGAGCTTTGCAATATGTTACGAAGACCAATCGATAAAGCACCTCGTCGACGATGGGATCCTCCGCGCAAGCCAAGCTCTTAGCCACGGCCAAGATGTCTTGCGCTGGATGCAGGACCACTGGTTTGTCGCCGACGAATACGCCAAGATCGCTGGCCGGCCCCTGCTCCTCGTATTCGGGCCGCAGTACTTCAAAGGGGCGCAGTGGAAGCAGCTATTTTCGGGCTTGCCGCAACCTCCGTCCTTCTACACCCTGAACGCTCTTGAGGAAGGGGCCGACGGGGTATTCGGCTGGCCTCCAGTACACGGCGGTCGCGTCGTGCCTCCGGCCGCTTGGCGCGCGTACCTAAGCCAGCTCTACGAGCAGGGTGGCGTTGGCACGGCCTTTCCCAAGTTCCACGACATCTACGAGGAAGCCGGTGTGCGCGCAAGCTACGGGTACTTAGACGACCAAGAAGGCGCGGTTTTTGCGGAGACGCTAGAACGCGCCGGGGAAAGCGCGTCCCTGATCCAGATCGCCACTTGGAACGATTACGGCGAGGGCTCCATAATTGAGCCGACCGCAGAATTCGGCTATCGCTATCTCGAAGCGATACAGGACTACCGCAAAAAGCAAGCCGACAAGACCTTTCCGTACCGCCCAGAAGATCTGCGGCTGCCCATCGCGCTATACCAGCTTCGCCAGCAAGCCGCGGCGGACGGGCTGGCGGCCGTACACCTCGACAGCGCAGCAGCGCTTATGTTCGCGTCTGAAATTGAGGCCGCGAGAAAAATGCTGCTGCGGGAGTAATGCCCTGCCTAAGTACACGACAGTTGGGATTTAACCTCGGATCGAGGGCGTCTCGCCCTCGATCCCGGACTCATCGCCCATCAAAGACAAATTATTGGTGTCGTGTAGTTAGGTGCTTTACAAATGACGTATCCAGACTAGGCGGCGACCGCGTTCCATTGACTAGAGCCAACAGAGGGAATACCCTTTGACGACCTTTTACCCGGAGCATGTCATGGGCCTAAGCACTGCCGAACGCCAGCAATTCTACGACCTCGGCTACGTAGTCAAAGCAGACATCTACTCTCAAGCCGATCTGCAACCTCTCAAAGACGGGCTCACCGCCGTCATTGACCAGACGTGTGCCGCCTTGCAAAAGGAAGGCCTACTCGGCGCGGAGACCTTTGTGACCGAACCTTTTCAAACTCGGCTCGGCGCCCTTTTCAAAGCCAACGTCGCAGTCGGCGAGCGCGTGACTCAAGCGATCATGGGGCGCGGTGGCGGCGGCTTCAAAGAACGGGCCATTCTCGACTTTTTGCGCCATCCGCCGCTCGTCTCCTGCATCGAAAGCCTCGTCGGCCCGGACATCATTGGCTCGTCCGTGTACCGCATCCGCCCCAAGGCCCCCGGCTACTCGCGCGGGGCCGTGCCTTGGCACCAAGACTCGGGTTATTTCATGCCCCACTGCGACCGGAGCTTGATCGTGACTTGCTGGATTCCCCTCGTCGATGCCACCGTTGAAAACGGCTGTTTGTACGTCATCCCTCAAGCGCACCGCAGCGGCGTCTATCGCCACTACACCGGCGGGCAAGGCGGGTATCTCGAAATCGCCGGCGAAGACTTGCCGGCCCCCGAGCCTGTGGCCTGCCCAATGCGCGCCGGCTCGGTGCTCTTTATGACCAATCTCACCCCGCACGCCTCCTTTGAGAACAACACCGACATCGTCCGCTGGAGCGTTGATCTGCGCTACCAAGACGCGGTCGTTCCGAACAACATTGACGAAGATCCCAAAGACTTTGAGCCGGAACGCGACCCGGTCACCATGGCCTGCTTACCTACGGAAGGCGATTTTGTCATCAAAGACGCGCAAAACCCAGAGCGCGAAGTCACCGACATCGCCGAATTCAAGGAAATCCGCACCCGCTACGAACGGACTCCTGTACACAAGCCCGGCCGCGGCTGGACCCCTTTTGCCGAGCGCGAAACCACAACTTTGCAAGGGAGGACGACTTCGTGAGCAACAACTACTCGGAAAGCGGCTTTCGGGAGAAACTGCTCGATTACGCGATTAATTACGTGATTAGCAACTTTCGGGAGAAACCGGAAAGCGGCTTTTGGGAGAAACTGCGCGATTACGCGATTAGCGGCTTTTGGGAGAAACTGCGCGATTACGCGATTGTCGCCGGGCGCGAAGTGGTCGAGAGAGCCCTTATGTTGTACTACGCAGCGCAAGCACCGGAAACGCCGATGGAGGCGAAAACGGTCATTTACGGCGCCCTCGCCTATTTTATTTTACCCGCCGATCTCGTCTCCGACTTCATCCCAGTAGCCGGGTATGTAGACGATCTGGGCGTACTGTTCAAGGCACTCGCGACGGTCGCCGCGTACATTACCCCGGAAATTGAAGAGAAAGCCAAGCGGAAAGCGGCCGAGTGGTTCGGCGACACGGGTCGTGTTTAGCGGTAGCGTCCTTTATGAACTTCACCCACTGGATTTTTGATCTCGATAACACCCTCGCCGATAGCGCCATTGATTTCGGCGCTATGCGCCAGCAGTTGGGCCTGCCTTTGGGCAAGGACATGCTCGAAGAAATTGACGCCCGCCCGGCGGCCCAAGCGGCCGCGCTCAGACGCCGCCTTGCCGCGCTCGAACGCGAGTACGCGCTCCGCGCCCAACCCTTACCCGGCGTCCACGCGCTGCTGACCTCACTGGCCCAACGCAATGCTCGCCTCGGCATCCTCACCCGCAACAACCACGCCAATGCGTTGCAGACGCTCGCTGTCTGCGACCTCGCCGAATTCTTCGATCCCGCCCACGTCTTGGGCCGCGACGAGGCCGCCCCCAAGCCCGACCCCGATGGCATCCGCAAGCTGCTCGCCGCTTGGGGTGCTGCGCCGGCAACCGCTGTGATGGTCGGCGACTTCCGCTACGACCTAGAGGCCGGCCGCCGCGCCGCGGTCACCACCATTTACTACGACGCTTCAGGGCAGGACCTCTGGACAGCTGAAGCTGACTTCCGCGTCCAAAGCCACGCCGAGCTACTTGCGCTGTGTTGTGCGGGATAACGGACGTTACGCACTTTTCGGTTGCCGGGGGAACAACCCGATCCGCAGATGACGCAGAACCGCTGGTGGGTCGCCGCGAAAACGACGCCTCTGCGTTCATCGGCGGCGTAACAGCGCGGGCTTACTACACGCCACCAGCCCTCAGCCGGCCAAGGATCGAGGGCATCTGGCCCGCGATCCCGCACCCAGCGGAAACAGCAGAAAAGGCGTACTCAAAGTAAGGGGCGCCTACTTTAGGGGTCGGGTACTAAGCAGCGCGGGATACGTTAAATACGATGCGACGATACCCCCCATTTGCCGCTAACGAAGAGAGTTGACCATGTTCGCTACCCTCGCCAAGCCCCAACTCGGCTGGCTGCGCCGCTCCGCTTTTTGCGCCTTTCTACTCTCGATAGGGGCCGGGCCGTTGCTGGGGCAAGCTGCATTCATCAATGAAATTCACTACGACAACAGCGGCGAGGATACCGGCGAAGCCATTGAGATCGCCGGGCCGGCTGGGACCGATCTTTCTGGCTGGGTCCTTGCGCTCTACAACGGGAGGAATGGCGCGTTATACCATACCGAGCCTTTGAGCGGCATCATACCGAATCAGGCCAATGGGTTCGGCGCGAGCACCTTCAGCTTTGCAAAAAGCATCCAGAACGGGGGGGCCGATGGGATCGCCCTAGTCGCCAACGGCAAGGGTTACGAAGGAACCTTCACGGCGGCCGGTGGACCCGCTGACGGCATGACCAGCACTGACATCCGGGTTGCCGAATCCGGCTCCACGCCAGTGGAATTTTCCCTGCAACTCAAAGGCACCGGCACTGGGTCGGGTGATTTTTTTTGGGGCATACCAACCCAATCTAGCTTTGGTGCCGTAAATGCCGAACAGGTCTTCGGCACAGACGCGGCAAGTGCGGCCCACGTCGCGTCTCCCCGGCTGCTCAGCATCTGCGAAATTCAGGGGGCTGGCCACACCTCGCCGTATAAGGACGAGCAAGTCTCGACGCGGGGCATGGTAACGGCTGTCGCTCGCAATGGCTTCTATTTCCAAGACCCAACCGGAGACGGCGATGAGCGCACGTCCGACGGGATGTTCGTCTATACCAAAAAGGCCCCCAAGGTCTCGGTCGGCGACGAGGTCCAGGTGACCGGCCCGGTGATCGAATACATTCCCGGCAGCGCGACTACCAACAATCTGTCGATAACCGAATTCTCCCAGCCCGACCGCATTCAGATTGTGTCAACCAACAACCCGGTGCTGGCGCCGGTGATCCTTGGCGCGGCCGGCCGCCAGCCGCCGACAAGGGCAATCGACGACGACCGCTTCGCCGTTTTCGACCCAGCCGAGGACGGCATTGACTTTTACGAGTCGCTGGAGGGAATGCTAGTGGAGGTGCCAGACGCGGTCGCCATTAGTCCGACCAACCGCTTTGGCGAGATCGTCGTCCTCGCCAACGCGGGTGCCGGGCAGCCGCTCAACTCGCGCGGCGGGTTGAATCTGACGCCGCATACCCTGCATCCGCAGCGCATCCAGCTCGACGACAGCCTCCTACCCGGCGACATGCCGGCAGCGCAGGTCGGCGATGCCCTCGGGGATGTGCGCGGCCCGCTTGGCTACCGCTTTGGCAACTTTGAGGTGCTCGTCCTGACCGAGCCGGTGGTAGAGAGCGCTGGCTTGGAGCCGGAAACGACTACCCTCGTGGGCACGGCCCAGCATCTGACGGTGGGCAGTTTCAACGTGTTCAATCTCGATCCCAATGACCGCGACAAAAGTGCGGACCTAGCGGACGGTCAATTCGCGGCCATTGCCGACCAAATCGTCCATCGCCTGCGTTCACCGGATGTGCTGGCCTTGCAGGAAGTGCAGGACAACAGTGGCGGGGTCAACGACGGCACCACTTCAGCGGACCAGACGGCGTCCGCGCTCATTGCCGCCATTGTTGCGGCCGGTGGCCCCAAGTATGCGTACGCTGATGTCGCGCCCCCAGATGGGGCCGACGGCGGCCAGCCGGGCGGCAATATCCGCGTTGCGTACCTGTACCAGCCCGATCGGGTGGCCCTAATTGGTGCGGTGGAACGCCTTGAAGACACCGATGGCGACGATGCCTTCCGCCGCAGCCGCAAACCGCTCAAGGCCGCGTTCGATTTCAAGGGAACCAAGCTGACGGTGATCAACTGCCACTTCTCGTCCAAGTTTGGCAGCCCACCCCTGTTCGGCCGAATCCAGCCGCCGACCAATGGCGGGCTTGCCAAGCGCCTCGCCCAAGCCGCGTTCATCCACGACCTCGTCGCCGAGCTGCTGGCCGCCGATCCCAACGCCAACATCGTCGTGCTCGGGGATTTCAACGAGTGCTCGTTTCCGCTCGCCCCAGTACAACCGCCGCCGGGCCATGTCCTGCAAACGCTGGCCGGCACTCGGCCGATTCTCTTCAATCTCGGCGACGCAGTGGATGGGGATTTGGCCTATTCCTACAACTTTCAGGGAATTTCCCAGCCGCTCGATCACCTGCTGGTCAGTTCGGCCCTGCTCGCGCTCCAGCCCGAGTTCGACTATGTCCACGTCAACACCGAGTTCCCCAACCAAGCCAGCGACCACGACCCCATCCTCGCGCGGTTGCTGCTTTGCGATCGCCCAGACTAGGAACCCCGCCGACCACCCTTGCTGAAAAGCCGCCGCTGGGAGTTGGTGTTGCGCTGGTCGCCGCGAGGTGAGAAAAAGCTACTGCGCTGCTGGTCCGGGCGGTTGCCGCCCCTGCCCGCCCCGCGCCCGGCCTTATCCTTGCGCTCGTGCGCCTCGCTGAGGTGCAGCTTCTGTCCCTCAAATTCCTTGTCGTTGAGATGGGCAATGGCCTCTTCGCCTTCGTGCCGGGTGGCCATCTCCACGTAGCCGAAGCCGCGCGAGGTGCCGCTTTTCTTGTCTCGGGCGATGGTGGCGGCCACGACCTTCCCGTATGGTTGGAAGAGCTGGATCAGCGCCTCCTTTTTGGTCGTCTTTGCCAAATTGCCTACGTGTATGTTCACAGTGTACTCCTTTCGCTGGCGCGGATTGTTTTCCTTTGCGCGTCTGATTTGGATGCCGGTCAGCGCCCGTATCTCCTCGTCGAGTTTCGCAAGTCGTTTAATTTTTCGCAAATTCCTCGTGCGTCATCCCCGCACTCAATAGCTCTAAGATCGTCTCGACGGGATACCGCAGGCCGCGAATGCAGGTAGTGTCGTGTACTAAGGCGACGTACATAATAGTGTATTTCTTTTACCGCTGCATCCGCGTCTTTCCGTACCAATCCATCATCCGCTCCACCATCTTTCCCCGCATGAGCCGGATCGTCGTACAGGTTGTACAACTCGTCTGGGTCCTCTTCTAAGCGATACAACTCCCCGTGTGGTAGCCGCCATCCTTGAGCTGCGCGTTATTCTCGGTCTTGTTCATGCTTCTCAACGGCCTTTTCCAATTCGGGCAGCAACATGTTTTTGACCCAACTAAAATCTGGATTGATTGCAAGCGCCTTTTCAAAGGCGGCTCGCGCTAGCGATAGCTCGCCTCGGTCTTGGTAAGCGAGGCCGAGCCAAGCGTAGGTGCGGCTGTGTCCCCATGCGGGATGGATGGGATCGGCTGGCTCTTCTTGGGCGAAAAGTTCGGCGGCGCGCTGGAATCCTTGCAGGCCCTTTTCTTTGCTGCCACCAAACATTCCGGGGGTATTAAAGTCGCGGATGGCCGTGCATAGCACGACGCGCGGATTGTCGGGTGCGAGCTGCGTCGCTTTTTTTAGGGCCTGCTCTGCTCTGCGCCCCAAGACCATGCCCTTGACCGGGTTGAGGCCGATCTGTCGTCCGTACGCGCTCGCTAGCAGGGCATAGGCCTCGGCCGCTTGCGGATTGATCTCGGTAGCCTTTTGCAAATGATTGACCGTGGTTTTGAGGTGCTCAGAAGCCGCGCCTTTGTTTTCCTCGCCCGCGGCCAACAGGTGATCGGCGATGCGGTAACCGGCTAAGGCAATGTAGTAGTGGCTCCACGCGGCCAAGGCGGTGTCGGTCGAGGTGCGCTCAAACGTGGCTTTAGCCGCGTACATCGCGTCGAGAGAGCCTTCTCGCAGCATCTGTTTGCCGCTGATGAGCAGGCTGTCGGCGGAGCTTCCCGTCGCCAGCATTGGCGACGCTTGTGCGCGGGCGAAAGCGGCGAGCGAAAAGGCGAAAGCAAGTGCAAGCCACAGCGTAGTGGCGACCAGCCGGTCACCCCTAGGGATCGGCATCGCGCTTCTCACATCCCCCAAACATCGATCTCAACCCCCTTGCTCGCCGCCCGCCGACAATAGAAAATTTTGTCCTCCCAACGCCGACCAACGCGTCGATCAAAAACCACCAAATGACCCGCCACTGCCGCACACCGATCCATATAGCCCGCGGTCTGTTCCAACCCCTCGGCGACGGTCTGCTCCAAGCTCTTGTGCAGCACTTTGCACTCGACCACGACCTTGTGCGTCTCCTCGCCCTGCGGCCACGCGATCAGCAGATCCGTCCGACCCCGACCCAAGCCATACTCCCGCTCAATCCGACCACCGCTGTTGACAATCCGCTGCAAAAAAGCCTGCAACAGCAACTGCGGGCCGGCCTCTTGGTATTGGAACCGCGCCACCCAATGCTCGGAGTGCTCGCGGAAAAACGTCTGAAACGCCCTCAGCAACTTGCTCACTTCCAAGCCGCCCTCGGCATCCACATACCACGCCGTCTCCTGCTCAAATTCCTCCTGAACAACCCACGTCAATTCGCGGGGCACCACCTCGGCGTAAATCGGATTGGCCACCCGCAACGGACGACTTTGCGCCACTAGCCCCAAGTCGCGGACATACTCGAGATCGTGCGTGGAGAACGTGCGCTCGTCAGCCCCGCTCAACAGCGGCTCGACCACCCGCTGCACCCGCTCCTCTTGCAGCTTGTCGGCCAACTGATCCAGATGCGTCTCCCGCCGCAGAATGAGCTGTTCTTGCGCGTGGCGGATAGCCTCGGCCGCAATTGGAAGGCGGCGGTCGGCCGCAGCTTCCCCATAGGAGCACGTCTCGTCGGCTAAGGCGTTGACCAGCCACGGCTGCCCTTGCGTCTGGGCCCAGATCACCTCCAATGCTTCGTCCGTAAACACCTGTCCCGTTTCTTCCGTGTGCTGCCCCAGCAGAGCAAACACCTCGTCCTGCGTAAAGTCGCCCAAGCGCAACGACCGCGCCTTGATGTTGAACGCACTACCGCCGGCAATAATCGCGTTTTCTGCGGTCGATTGGATGCGGTAGTCGCGCACATCGCGCACCCCGCACAATACCACGCTCTGCGGAAACCCCTCCGGCCGCCGCACATAGCCCGCTCGCAACTGACGCAACACCGCCAGCAGCGAGTCGCCAATCAGCGCGTCGATTTCGTCGATCAGCAGCACCAGCGGCCCGGCAGACGCCTGCGACCAGCGCGTCAACGCCTCATCCAAGGCCCCGTGTGGACCGTATTTCGCCAAGACGTCAGGCCAAACCGAGTCGAGAAACTCGTCGCCGAGCGTCATGCGCGCCCAAGAGGCCAGCGCCCCCAAAATGGTGCGCATCACCTGCTCCACGTCTTCGCGCCCGGTCTGCCCCCCTTCTACGTTGACGTACACGCAGCGGTAGCGGCCCTCGCCGTTGAGCAGGTCGCGCAACGCTAGCAACGCTGACGTCTTGCCCGTCTGACGAGGCGCGTGTAGAGCGAAATAACGCTTGTCGCGGATGAGGCGGAGAACCTCAGTGAGATTGAGCCGGTCCAACGGTGGAATGCAATAGTGATCCGCCGCGACCACTGGCCCCGTCGTGTTAAAAAAACGCATGGCCGAATCTCCTCGTCCGAATCAGCAAGGGTGGAGTGTGGGAAGGTACAGGATACGTTCAAGCATTAACATCTATGAGGTAATACCCTAAGCCTTAACCTCGGATCGAGGGCCGGACGCTCTCGATCCCGGACTCATCGCCCATCAACGACAAGTTACTGGTATCGTGTAGTTAGGGTAATACCTTAGTACACGGCACTAAAATTTCCGCCGGGTGCGCGGGCAGCCTGCCCGCCAACAGGGGCTATGGTTTATCAAGTTTATCAAGTTTTATGGCTATATAAATCAATAAAATTAATAATATAATTAAAAAATTGATAACGCATTCAAGGGCATCCTACCATCGAGCACTAATGTACCCACAGGAGGGGTCGTGTACTTAGGGGTAATACCTTAATTGACGCTTGCGTTTACTTAGAGGCTCGAGCCGCGCCGCAGCTCCAACAGTCTGTAAACGCTCCCGGGCACTCCTCGCCACACGCAGCGCAGGTCCACGGTTCTTCGCCTCCCACAGCCGTTGCAAGCAGGGTGTCGATGTGCGACTTCGCGGCCGCGGCCTGTCTGTCGTCCAAGACCCACAACTCCGGCCAGCACTCAATCGGGGGCAGTTCGCCCACGCCGCCGAGCAGGTGCTGACCGCGCAAAACGCATTCAATGCCCTGCGCGGCCAGCGCGTTTTTGAGGTGGCTGAGCATGGCCAAATCTTGGGTAGTATAAACTCGTTCCATCGTCTGTTTCTCCTTCAGCGTTACGCGCTGGTCGCAACTCGCCCCCGCAAGGCCGGCAACAACCGCGTCACCTCCTCCTCCAGCAACGCCAGCGCCTCCGCAGCGTCGGCAAACGCTTCCCCGCGCCCGATTTCCTCCAACCGATGCGCGGCCTCAGCCGTCTTCTCGGCCCCGAAAACGTGCGCCGACCCCTTGAGCGTATGCGCGGCCCGCCGCAATTCAGGGCCATCGGCGCCGGCGATGTGCGCGCGGATCTGCTGCATCAACTTGGGGCACTCGGCAAAAAACATCTCCGCGAGCTCGCGCAGCATGGCCTCGTCGCCGCCGACGCTTTCGAGCGCGGCCTCCCACTCAAAGGGCAAATCCGCCGGCTCAAATTCACGCCTAAAGGCACTGTGAAGCCCCTCCACGGCCGCGTACAGCTCGTGCGGGCGCACGGGCTTGGCGACGTAACCGTCCATGCCGGCCGCCAAGAAGCGGTCGCGGTCGCCTTTCATGGCGTGGGCGGTCATGGCGACAATGGGGATGTGCCCGCCGGTCTGTACCTCTGCTTGGCGAATGGCGGCCGTGGCCTCTAGGCCGTCCATGTCCGGCATTTGCACGTCCATCAGCACCACGTCAAAGGGCTGCGCAGCCACCTGCTCCACGGCCGCGCGGCCATTGTTCACTACCACGACGGAATGGCCGCGCTCTTCTAACAGCCGCACGGCCACCTGCTGGTTGATCACCCCATCCTCGGCTAAGAGGATGCGGCGGCTCTCGACCAGCTGGTCCCCGGGCGCTTCACCGCGCCTTGAGGCGCGACCATACACCGGCGGGGCGGCTTCGAGGGCCGCGCTAATGGCCTCTAGCAGGTCGGATTGCTTGACCGGCTTGAGCAGGCTGCGGGCAATGCCCAAGGAACTCGACCGTGCGCTGTACTCGGCGCGGTCGGCCGAGGAAAGCAGCAGCACCGGCACATGGACAAACGCTGCGTTCTCGCGCATCCTCGCTACCGTTTCTAGGCCGTCCATCCCCGGCATCATCAGATCCATCAGCACCACGTCAAAGGGCTGTTCAGCGGACTCTAAGGCCGCTATGGCAGCCGAGCCGCTCTCCACCAGCTCGACCTCCATCGCCCAGCTTTTCAGGATTTCTTCGAGAATCCGCCGATTGGTCGCATGGTCGTCGGCGACTAACACCTTTAGCCCTTGCAGGGAGACCTGATCGGTGCGCTGGGTCTCCGGCGTCCCCAGCCCCAAGCGGACCGTGCAGTAAAAGGTGCTGCCTTGGCCCTCCTCGCTCTCGACCCAGATGCGGCCCCCCATCAGCTCGACTAGCTGCTGCGAAATGGCCAAGCCCAAGCCAGAGCCGCCAAAGCGCCGCGAAGTCGAGCTATCGACTTGGCTGAACGAGTCGAATATCCGCGCCTGTTTCTCCGGCGCGATGCCGATCCCGGTGTCGCGCACCCACAGGCACAGGCAGATGTCGTCCGCCGAGGCGTCTTCTATGACTACCGCCACTTCTACTTCGCCCTCCTCGGTAAACTTGACGGCATTGCCCACCAAGTTGATCACCACTTGGCGCAAGCGGCGCGGGTCGCCGATCAAGCGGTCGGGCACGTTCGCGGGGATGTGGCACACGAGCTCTATGTTTTTGCTCGCCGCGTGCATGGCCAGTGTCTGCACAGCGGTGCCTACCTCGTCGCGCAGGCCGAACTCGATCTTCTCCAGTGCCAAGCGGCCTGCTTCGACCTTAGAGAAGTCGAGGATGTCGTTGAGCAGGGACAGCAGGGATTCGGCCGATTGCTGCACCAAGGTCAAGTAGTTGCGCTGCTGGGATTCGAGGCGGGTGCGCCCCAAGAGCTCGGTCATGCCGATGATGCCGTTCATGGGGGTGCGGATCTCGTGGCTCATATTGGCCAAGAACGCACTCTTGGCATGGTTGGCCGCTTCGGCTTGCTCCTTGGCGTCGCGCAGGGCCTCTTGCGACTCTTCGAGTGCGAGCAGGGCCTCGTGCTCGGAATGCGCGGTTGCCGCGATTAGGTGGTATTGCTCTTGTAGCTGCTCTTCCGAGCGCCGCCTTTCCGCATCAACCCGCGAAAGCGACGCGGCATTCCACCATATCAGCAGGGCAAAGGCCGAAATGTTGAGCAGCGTAAAGAGCGAGAGCCCAAACTCGTACCCGTAGAGGGCCTCGACCTGCATGCGGCCCCAGTCAAGCGCGAGGGGAATGGCAAAGGCGGCCGGCAAGAGGCGGCGCGCCACCGAGCCGCCCTCGGTAGTGCTGATTATGGTGGCGATCGGCTCGCGGTGCGGCCGGGCGCAGAGCAGGCCAGCGCAGAGGATGAGGAATTCGGTCGCCGTGTCCGGGACGACCGGCACAAACCCGGAGACCCCGTAGAGCAGGAGCACGTTGTGAAAGTAGCTGCTCATCGACAAAAGCCCGATGACCGTGGCCGCGAGTACGCAGGTTTGCGGCAGATAGGCGCGGCCCCTCACCTGCACGTCCATCAGCACCAAAGCCAAGCCTAGCAGCAAAAAGGAAAAAGCCGCATTGGGCGACATCCGATAGACGCCCAGCTTGAAGTAAAAGAGGTACGTATCGACGCCTCGCTCCCAGTTGTACTGGTAGCCGACTAGCTTGAGCACGGCGATCAGCACCACGGTCGCCCCTAGCACTGCGCCCGCACACCGCCGCCAGCGGCTCAGGGGCTCGGCCTGCAACGACAAAAGCGCCGCGCCGGCCAAGATAAACTCCACCGCCACGAGCGGATGCGTCGCCACCCAACTGATGTGCATGAAGCTTTTGAGGTATTCGTCGTCGGCGTTCCAGCCCCACAGCACCAGTGCGCCCGAGAGCACGGTCGCGGAGGCTGCCAATCGCGCCAGCCAGCCAGCCCAGCGCAGGAAACGGGGATCGCCCCCCATCGCTAACCCGCTACGGCCGCCCGGATAGACCGGGCCAAGCTCTCGCCATTGATCTGGGTTTTGACTAAGTAATCGCGGGCACCGGCCGCTACGGCCTCTTCGGCGAGCACTTCGTCATCGAGGCCGGTGAGGACCAATACGGGGATATGCGGGGCGGTTGCTTTGACGCGCTCGAACGTGGCCAGCTCTTGGCTGTCGGGCAGTACTAGGTCGAGGAGAATTGCGTCAATGCCTCCGGCCTCTAGCCGCGCCAAACCGGCCGCTAAGTGATCGACCGCTTCCACGGCAAATTCCGCTTTCAGCAAGCCCTGCAACAGGCGGGCGTGAATGGGATTGTCCTCAATGAGTAGGACGGATATGGGGGCATTGGACATAGCGCACCGTTCCGTTCATCACATTCGGTGGGAGGCCAAGGTGCATGAGACAGCTGCTAGTCGTAATTGCTCGGCACGTGGTCGCCCAAAAGCCGCCGCTGCCGCGGCGTGGCCTCGGCCAACAGGGCCGCGTCAAATTGGAATTTGTTCAGATAGGGTGGGTACTTCTGGGTGATAATGCGCTGGGCGTAGTGTACTTGGAGCAGGTAGCGCGTCTGCTCGCTCGTATTGGCCGTGCCGCGGTGCCAAACCTCGCAGCGGAACAGCACACAGTCGCCGGCCTTGCACAAGATGCTCTGCTCCTCAACGCCCTTAAAGCTGGTCTCGCCCGCTCGAGGCCGCCGACCCGCGCGGTGGCTGCCCGGCACGAAGCGAGTCGGCCCTAGCTCCTCGGTCAGGTCGTCGAGATAGTAATGGGCCGTGGTGATAAAAATCGGAATTTTTACCGCTGGGTGGTCCATGACTTCTGCGGGCAGGGTCAGGGGCTGCCAGTCGGCGTGCAGGGTTTGGTCCGGGCGGCCCGGGCCGGTCATCCAAGCCGTCATGCCGATGCAGTGGCAGTCGTCGCCGTGTACTGCCTCGACTAGGTCGATGATTTCGGGCCGGTCCAAGTACTGGGCGAAAATTGGAGCGCGGTTGAACGCGTTGTTGATGCTCTTGTTGAGAAAGCCGTGCGCGGCCGGGTCGGTGTGGCGGTCGTAGCTTTCCTCCAGCGCGGTCAGCTCGTCCATGGCTTGGCGCAACTCGGCGATCTCTTGCTCGTTGAGCACTTGGGGAAAATAGGCGTACCCGTCTTCCTTCATCGCCTGCACATAGCCGGCTAGATCGGGCCGCGCCACCAGCGGCAACGCCGTTGTCATAGCTGTATTCCTCTTTTGAGGATTGCCCGCGACGCTACTTTCCACTTTGCTCGGCCTAGGGAGCATTTTCACTGAGCGAAACGCCTAGAATATCGGCGACGCGAAACAGCGACAGCTCTTCCTCTTCGCTCGTCCGGTCGGCCAGAAACGCATCCTCGCCCGAGGCCTCAGCCACCCTGCGCCCGACAAAGACCAGCATTTTTTTGAAGGCAACCGCACTCTCCTTGGCCGCCTTGCGGTCCAAGATATCCGCCGTCTGCGCCAACCCGTTTGCCATACCGCGCGCATCCACCTTGAATCCAGTGAAAAGCTCTTCGTCGCGCTGCATGTCGCGGAACACCTCCCGCACCAACGGCTCCCGGTAGAGGTCGCCTCCCTCCACCTCGCCGGCTAGGGCGGCCATCTCGTCTTCGTCGATGGTCGCGTCGGCCGAGGCCACCGCGGCAAAGACCCACAGCGGCGCGTATTTCAAGGTCTGCCACTCTACCGTCTCGAACTGCTCTCGCATCCTTTTCCTTTCAGCGAAAAAAAGCCCTGCCGACAAATGTAGACAGGGCTTCAAGAACTAGTGGTGCCTAGTAATACGGGTTTTCTCCCGAGGCGTGATCCGTCGCATCGACCACTTCCTCCACCTCGGGCACTGCTTCCTTGAGCATGCGAATGATGCCCTGTTTGAGCGTCACATCGGCTTGGCCACAGCCCTGACAGCCCCCGCCCATCTGCACGAAGACCGTGTTGCCCTTGATATCTACTAAGGTCACTATGCCGCCGTGCGCGGCCACGCCCGGGTTGATTTGGGTTTCGATGACGCGGTGGACGGCCTCGGCCACCGGGCCGCTCAGGTGCGCGGGCATCTTGCGCGGGCGCTCGATCTTGAAACCCGAACCCATAAGCCCATCCACGTAATCCACCTTGGCTTCCGCCAACAGATCGGCGCTTTCGGGGTCCATGTACACGTCAAAGCCCGCAAACTGGGCAACCTGATCGTCGCTGCCTACCTGCTGGTCGGATATGAATGCCAGCTTGTAGTCAACCTGCTTGACCGGGTCGAGGCGAGCGCCGATGCGCAGGCCCTTGACCGGCTTTTCGCTCTCGGCGACTAAGGTGGCGATTTTCTGTTCTGCTGCGGCGGTAATGGTAATCATGGTCTGTCCTCCATTGGGGCGTCCTGTTTGATAATACCGAGACAGTGGGCTGCGGCGCAAGCGGCCCATTCCTAAAACCGAGGGTCAACCGGCTCGCTTTCCAAGGCCAAGACCCCAAAGACGCATTCGTGTACCCGGCGCAGGGGCTGCCCGGCGACAAACCGCTCCAAGCCCTCCACCCCCAGCGCGAATTCCCGCAGTGCCAACGTCTGCTTGCCCTTGAGGTTGCGGCGGCGCAAAAGCGCTAGGCGCTCTGTGTACTCAGGCCCGTAGATCAGCCGCAGATATTCGCGGCCCCGGCACTTGAGCGCCGGCTGGACGAGGCCGCGCCCGCCTGTGCAGACGAAGTCCAAGGGCTTGGCGACCAAGCCCTCGCTGCCGCTGGCGGTCAGCTTCTCCCACCAGCGGACTAGTTCGCTGCTGCTGTGCATGTCGTCCAAAACCACTCGCCGGCGCTCTATCGCGCACAGCAACTCCGGCTCGACCGCGCAGAGCTCGTCCAAGGTCTCTAAGTGCCACGCATGGGTCTGATTGACGTGAACCTGCCCCTCCGTGGCCAAGAGGTGGAAAGGGGCCACTTTGAGATCCTCGAGCGAGCGCACCGGCCAGCAATAGGGGCGATAGGCCGCTGCGTAGCGCGCCGCGGACTCGGCCCGGCCGCGGCAACGGCTCAACAGCTCGCCCACGGCCACGCCCCGCGCGGCCGCCTGCTCCAGCGCATCCACGGCCCCTGCCAGCGACACGCGCGCGGCCGCGCCGACCGCTGCGTATTGATCTTCGACTAGCTGCTGCGCCTTGGCCGACCAAGGCATGATCTCGGCGTCGAGTATGGCCCAGTCCGTCGCCAGCGCACTCCACAGCTTGCTGCGCTCAAAGGCCCGGCGCACGTGGTCCAAGAGGCCCGCTTCCAAGCCTGCATCCACAAAGAAGCGGCGGCCCGTGCGCGTGTAGCAGATGCCGGCGCGGCCGTCGTCTATTCCAAAGCGCCGCTGCGCAGTTGCCGGGTTGCGGCAGACGACCAGCACGGCCCGCGAGCCCATCTGCTTCTCCTCGCAGACGAGCTCGCGCACGCCGCAGCCGCGATAGTACGCTAAGACCTCGTCCGGATGTTCGAGCAGGTCCGGGCGGGTGCTGGTTCGGGGCGGGGCCATCGTCGGCGGCAAATAGACCAACCACCGGTGATCAACGGCAAAGCGGCTCATCACCTCTAGCGCCGCAGCCGCCCGCTCCGCATGGACGGTAACTCGGCCCATCAACCGCGTCTCCACGCGCCGCTTCCCGGCCACATCCGCTAAGTCGAGCATATCGTCGTTCGCCGGTTGTACCGCCAAGGGGCGGACCGGGTCGGCGTACTGGGCCTTAGCCGGGACGGATACGAGTTCCAGCTCGGGATAGCGCAGTGCCGTTAGCGCACCGCCAAAGACGCAACCAGTGTCGATGTTGATCGCGTTGTTGATCCACTCCGGCCGCGCCACAGGCGTGTGGCCATAGACGACGCGGGCGCGGCCCCGATACTCGGCCGCCCAATCGCGGCGCACCGGCAAGCCAAACTCGTCCTCCTCGCCGGTGGGATCTCCGTACAGGGCAAACGCCCGCACGGCCCCGGAGGCGCGGCCGGCCATTTCCTCCTTCATGCCAGCGTGTGCTACCACCAGCGCACCCCGGTCGAGGACGTAGTGGCTGACTAGGCTGCCGAGAAAGGTCTCGACTTTTTTCTCGAACTCCGCGGTCTCGCCGGCGAGCTGGGCGAGCGTCTCCTCCAAGCCGTGTGTGCGTTGGACCTTTCTGCCCTGCAAGGCCCGCACCAAGCGCGCGTCGTGGTTGCCCGGTACGCACAGGGCCGAGCCCGACTCCACCATGCGCATGACCAGCGCGAGGACGCCGGGGGCATTGGGGCCGCGGTCCACCAAATCGCCGACAAAAACGGCCTTGCGCCCCGGCGGCGGCTCCACCTTTTCTCCTGCGATGCGATACCCCAGCCGGGCGAGCAGGGCTTCGAGTTCGGCGCAACACCCGTGTACATCGCCGATGATGTCAAACGGACCGCGCTCCTCGCGGCGGTCGGGCCACAGCTTCTCCCGCACCACTTCGACCCGCGCCACCTCTGCGGGCGTGCGCAGCGCAAAGGTGCGGCGAAAGCCCTCGCGCTTGAGGCCCTTGAGGCCGCGGCGCAACTGGCGGTGTTGCCGGGGGATCACGTGGGGGGGCAAGTCGCGGTCTGTGCGCATGGCCGCGCGCTCTTCGCAGAGCACCCGGGGGAGGTCGAAGACAATGGCCACCGGCTGGGCGTGGTAGCGCTTGGCCAGCGCAACCAGCGGCTTGCGCGCCTCGGGCTGGACGTTGGTTGCATCGACCACGGTCAAAAGGCCCCGCGCCAAGCGGCGGGCGGCGACAAAGTGCAGGGCGGCAAACGCATCGTCCGTGGCCTCTAAGCTGTTTTCGTCGTCGGCGACCAAGGCGCGAAAAGAGTCCGCGGAAAGCACTTGGCTCCGGGGGAAGTGCTCGCGGGCAAAGGTCGATTTGCCCGCGCTAGAGACGCCGATTAGCACTACCAGCGAGAGGTCGGGTATGGAGAGGCGGATTTTTTCGTCAGCCACGAGGGGCCTCCGCAGAAAAAATCGCCATTTGCGTCGGCGCACCTAGCTCGGGGTCCTCCGGGCCGACGGGCGCGACGCGCACGGCATAGCCATGGCGTTGCCCCACCCCCTCGGCCCACGCCCCAAATTCCGCTCGCCGCCACTCAAAGCGGTGGTCGGGATGGCGGAATGCACCGGCCGGCAGCGCGGCCCAATGGGCGTTGTACTCGGCGTTGGGAGTGGTTATCACGACCGTAGCGGGACGGGCGAACTCGAACACGGCCCGCTCGCAGGCCCGTAGCTGCGGCGGATCCAAATGCTCGACGACCTCCACCAATGCTGCGGCGTCGTACCCGCTCAAGCGGGCGTCGCGATAGGCCAGCGACCCCTGGAACACCGCAACCTGTTCGCCGCCGGGCAGCCTCGTTAGCCGCTGGCGCGCCCGCGACAGGGCTTGCGGCGACACATCCATCCCGGCCACTTCGGCGAACTGGGCTTCCGCTGCCAACAGCGCGAGCAACCGTCCCTCCCCACAGCCGAGGTCCAGCACCCGCCGCGCACCGCTCGCCTTGAGCACCTCAAACACGGCGGCCAAGCGCTGCTGGTTCAAGCTCAGCTCCGCTTCGAGTGCCTCTTCGCCGGCGTGATTTTCGGCCTCCCCTCCTTCCTCTGCCAAAAGCCGCGACAGGGCGGCCTTCTTCAGACCTCGCTGGTGCTTTAGGTAGCGCTCGACGACTAGGTCGCGCAGCGGGTGGCCGGCCAGCCACTCCCCGCCTCGCCGCATCAGCTTGTCGATCTCTTCCTCGCCCACGTAGTAGTGCTTCTCGTCGTCGAGCACGGGTATCAGCACGTACAGGTGCGCCAGCACTTCTTTTAATGGCCGCACGCACTGTAGCTCGACCTCGTAATAGGGGCTTTTTCCCCACTCTAAAAAATGTTCGTCGAGCAAGAAGCCCCTCGCCTGCACCGCATATCCCAACGGCTCAAAAAGGCCGTGCAACAAGTCCTTGCCCCCTCGGCAGGGCAAGGCGCTAACGCCGACTCGCAGCGGCAGGGCCTTTTCTGCTAGCTCGGCCCGTTCTCGGCACTGTCCGTTCAAGGCCGAGGTAAGCACTCGGGCAATGGCTACACTAAGAAAAGAAGAGGCCGAGTACGGACGGTCGTTGACATACGACGCCAGCGCGAAGCCCGGAGATGCCGAGCGCCGCTTGAGCGCGGTTGGATCTACGTCGAGGAGCAACGCGGCCGTGCATCGCTCAGACGAGGCTTCTACATAGAAGACGTGCGCCGTTCCAAAGGGCAGGTCGAAGGCTTGGGCGCGGCCCGGGTGCTTGTGCAGGAGATAGCCCAAGTCCGTGGCGGGTCGATGGGTTGTGGAGATCGTCAGGAGCATGGATCATCGCTCAAATGGCTCAATGTAGAAACGAACCATAAGGAAATCATGTCAACCCCGTTCCATTGCTGGATCCGCAGAGCAAGATGCTCTGGAGCACCATTAGTTAGGTAGCGATCATACGCCGCTTCGCTCTTAAAGGGCGGACACAGACTGCGGGCCTTGTGCCAGCCGCGGGTTGCTATTTTCTTTGAGCGGCCAGCGATTCGCCTGTGCCGAGGAATCCCGCCCACATTCTCTTAGAGTGACGGAAAATAAGCACCATGTGCCAGAAACGGAACCAGCCCATCAGCGGGTATGTTTTCTTAGGCATTACCTGCCTGGTGACAATGGTCGCCTGCATCGAAGAAGATCCGATAAGCCCACTGGTCGAACAATGCCAGGAACGGGAACAAGTCCCGCAAGAAGTACTAGACCCACGGGCGCGGCAAATTAGGTACGTCGGCGACATCTTTCGCGACTGTCCAAGTTGCCCGGAGATGGTCGTCCTGCCCGGCGGTTCCTTCCTGATGGGTTCCCCTCTAGAAGTTTGGAGCTCTTCCGAGGAGCGGCCCCATCACCCGGTGACGATTGCAGAGCCCTTGGCCGTGGGGCGCTACGAAGTGACCTTCGATGAGTGGGACGCCTGCGTGGCCGAAGGCGGCTGTGCCTGCTATGAGCCCGAAGACAACGACTGGGGCCGGGGCCGCCGTCCGGTGATCAATGTGAGTTGGGAGGACGCCCAAGACTATCTCTACTGGCTCGGCCAAAAGACCGGCAAACCATACCGCCTGCTGAGCGAAGCCGAGTGGGAATACGCGGTTCGGGCCGGAACCACCACGGCGTATTACTGGGGGGATTACGACAAGAGGGGGCGCGATGCGATCTGTGCCTATGCGAACGTGGGCGAGAGTGCCTTCGACTGCGATGGAGAAGAGAAAACCCTGCCCGTCGGGTCGTTTCGCCCCAACCCCTTCGGCCTGTACGACATGATCGGCAACGTCCAGGAGTGGACCGCCGACTGCTGGAACGACACCTACGACGGGGGCCCGGCCGACGGGCGCGCTTGGCAGCAGGGCGATTGCACCTTGCGCGTCACGCGCGGGCGCTCGTTCTATTGGGAAGATCGCTATTCGGCTGACTTTCGTTCTGCCGCGCGCCATACGGCTCGGCCCGGTTGGAGAGAGACCTACATTGGCTTCCGGGTGGCCCGGGCGATGACCGTGGCACAGCCTCTCGTCCCCTTGGAGTGATGGTAAAGAGATCGTACCCTTTTTGATGAAAAATGGGGCCAATATGGACGTACTGAAAAATTTGCCCGACGAATACCAGTTCGTCGAATCGCTCAATGACGCAAATACTGTAATGCGCGTTGAATCCGTTGCCACGAAGGGGCAGTACGTTTTGAAGCTGCTTGATCTAAACTCCCTAGCCAACGACACGTTTCACGAACAACTGCGGATCCGGTCTCAAACAGAGGGTAATCGTCTGAATACCCCGGTTCGAACGGGCAGCATCGCAGACGGACGATATTTCACCGTGACCGATTACCGCCCGGAAGGCTCGCTGTATTCCTGCCTTACAAACTGTACTCCTCTGCCCCGCGAGGCGATTCGCCCGCTTATCAACCGCCGACTGCTGGAACGACACCTACGACGGGGCCCCGGCCGACGGGCGCACTTGGCAGCAAGGGGATTGCTCCTGGCGCGTCACGCGCGGGCGCTCATTCTATTGGAAAGATAGCTATTTGCATCACTTTCGTTCTGCCGCACACCATAGGATTCCGTCCGGTTGGCAAGAGACCTACATTGGATTCCGGGTGGCCCGGGCGATGACTGTGCCGAGGAATCCCGCTCGCATTCCCTTGGAATGATGGTAATTACAGATCGTACATCACCCCACGCCCGCCAAAGCCGCGCCCAATACCCGCACCTGCTCCTCGTCCTCGGCATTGACCGTAAACAAACACCCGTCGCACCCGTGCCCAGCCACCACCGCGCCCAACGCCCGCACTAGCTCGGGGGGTGCCCCCGCTGAAAGGGGCGGATACAGCGGCACCGCCCCACTAGTCTGCGCTTTTAAGCGGGCCACTTCCCGCTCGTACAGGGCGGCGATGGGCAACGGCCCTTCCGCCACCCCCACCACAGTCTCCGGCAAATCCAGATCCTCCACCCCGAACATGCGCCACACCAGAGCCAATACCTCGCTTTCGTCCAGCCCTTGAGCGTACCGACACAAAGCCGCAGTCCACTCCCGCGCCAAGTTAGTTACCCCGGTCGCCCAACCCACCCCGCCTCCGTGCGAACTCCCCCCCGTGAGAAAATCCGTCGCCTCCTCCCATTTGCCGTACCAATGCCCGCCCAACAGCGCTGTGGAGGCGGGGAACACATCGCTGCCAAAGACTTTGTCGCGGCCCCCGGCTTCCTGCACAGCGGCGCGAAATTCCCCCATGCGCTCGGCCAGTATATGGGCGCGAAACTGCACCCAATCAAGCACGGCCCCATCCTCGGCCAACAAGCCCAAAAAGTCCATCAAACCCGGTCGCCCCGCAGCCAAAGCCCGCACCTCGGCCAAAGTCAATTGCCCTAGGCGCTGGCGCAGGGCCAATATGCTGCGCCGCATGGCCGCAAAATCGTAGCCCAAGCGGGCGGCTTCGTCTTGGCAGTTGGCACAGCCGCAGGCCATCAGGCTGTGTACATTGGCCGGGGCCGGATAGCGAGCGTGGTCCACGTCAAAGCCGTCGATAGCGTAGCGTTGCACCGCTTCGACCAAGCAGTCGCGCGTCCACTCGTTGATCGCCTTACGGCTCGGACACAGGCCAATGCCCCACTCCTGATAGCGCCGGTCCAATGGCCGCCCCCCTAGGTCGCGCAGGGCAAATTCTGGATAGACCTCGCCGCCGTAGCTCCACAAGCCGATGTGCCCCCACACCTCAATCCCCGTGCTTTTACACGCTTCGATGACGCGCAGCAAGGGCGCGTCGTCAAAGCCGCTGACAATCCCCGCCACCGGCGGGTACACGCCCTCTGCACCGCTCGGCCAAGCATCGAGACGCTGACGCCAGTCCTCAAAAGGCCCTCGCTTGGTCAACTCCGTCGAGGCGCTAAAGCCCGAGGTATGGCACACCGGACTTTCGGGCATAATCGTCGTCAGGCCGACGGCGTCCTTGAGTTTTTGCAGGGACTCGGGATGCTGGGCCACGTATTCTGTGTGGCAAAACCAGATGCGGCGGGATTTATGCGTGGGCGTCATATTTGTCTGGCTCCAGCCAAGCAACCAACTGGCGCACGATGCGAAAGGTCAGCCCCCACAACAGCGGCCGCCCCGGCCCCAACAGGTCGAGCGCCGCAAAGGCCTGCTCTGCGCCACGGTGCCGCAGCCGGTACTGAGTCTGCTTACCGGGATCGCGCAATCGGTCGGCCCCCACCCAAAAAGCCGTGCTGACCTCTTGGCTGAGGACCAAATCCGCTGGCGTCTCCAAGCGATAGACGAAACCAGACACCACCACCGGCAGCATGTACCCAGTCAAATCGTCCAGCCGACCCCAGTACTCGGCCACGGACAGATCGAGCCCGACCTCCTCCAAGGTCTCGCGCTCGGCCGCAGCCCGTGGCGAGGGGTCGTCTGCCTCAATGCGCCCGCCGGGAAAGGCGATGTGCCCGGACCAAGGATCGTCCGGGTGCTGGGCGCGTTCGATAAAGAGTAGCTGCAAGCCCCTCGGCATTGGTCCCAAGACCACGGCTACTGCGGCCCGCGTCTTGTCCGTAGAGCCTACCAAGCAGGGCCGGTGCCGGGCGAGCCCCGCCTGCACCGCAGCCCAAGGGCCTAGGCCCACGACCGCTTCCAATCGCTAAATGTCGTCAAAGGGATAGAGTTGGCGACCCAGCCGCTTAAAGGCCAGTTTGCCCTCGGCCGGAGCGTGTACCGACGGTTCGGAGATCACTTGGATCTGGCCAGCCCACGACTCAAAACCAGCGCGAAAGTGAGCCGCAGACTTGACGCCGACATAGCGCATCTGCCTCGGATCCAAACCCAAGGTGCGGGCAAACGCCGTGCAAAACGGTTGCTCGCGCTTGTTCACCAACAGCACGTGGACCCCGCCCTGAAGGATGTGAGCCGAGGGGCCCATGGTGCCCTCTAGGCCGGCGTACATCGGCCCGTCGTAGCGAAAGCGGCCATCGGTCAAGGCCACCACTTCGGCCCGCATGGAGCAAGGCTCGCCTTGTAGAGGAGACGATTTGCCGCCTACCTCTAAATCGAGCACCGCCCCGACGCCCGCTTGGTGGCAAGCAGCCACGGCTTCGGGATCGACGATGTACAGCACACAGGCGTCTTGCAGATCCGCCGCCAAAAAAGCTCGCAACAGCCCGGTGCTGTCGCCGGGCGAGCCGCCGCCGGTATTGTCGTTGCGGTCGGCCAAGACTATGGGGTAACGCCCGGTCTTTTCGGCTTCTTGCAGGGCTTCTGCGGTAGAAGGCATGGCCGCCTGCCAAGCGGCCCGGCGCTCCCAGAGCCAAGCGGCCAACTCGTCGGCGCAGGATTGGGCCAAGGAGAGGTCGTTGTCGGTGGCCACGTACACGGAAGCACCCATATCGGGAATGTCAGCCAGAGGGAAGCAGGTGGCTATGGAGCCGCAGAGCACCCCGGGCCGCGCCTCAATTTGGTGCAGGTATTCGATGGCTTGGCGCATGGGCGGATGGGCTGTTACTTGGTTCATGCCCCACACTAAAGGCAGTTGGTGCAAGGCCATGGTCGGCCGCACGCCTTCCCGCACCATGCGCACCAGCACATCGACGCACTCGCGGCCCCTCGGTGCCATATCGATCTCTGGATAGGTCTCCCGCCCAATCAGGACATCGGCGGCTTCGATCATGCCTTGGGAGACATTGGAGTGGATGTCCAACTGCCCGACGATGGGCGTGTCGGGGCCGACCAACCGGCGCACTGCGGCCAAGATATGTCCTTCGGCGTCGTCAATGCCCTCGGCCACCATGGCCCCGTGCAATTCCAATAAAACCCCGTCAATAGCACCCGCCGCCTCAATGCCGTTGAGCAGTTCGCCCACCAGCCCAGCGAAAATGGAGCGGGGCGTCGGGGCGCTGGGAAAAGCCTCGGCTAACATCGTGGGCACTACTTCAAAGCCGTGCGCCTCGGCCCCTTCGATGAAGCCGCCAATGGGCGTATTGACCCCGGCAAAGCGCTCGACAATGGCCGCTCCGTGGAGATAGCTGCGCTCCCGGAAACTGTCCAGCGTGGTGGCTACGTTGGTGAAGGTACTGCTCTCGTGGGAAATGCCTCCAATCGCGACGCGCATCTGCTGCTCCTTTCGGTTTTTTCTCGCTCGTCTCTGTCACTTCAACTCCGACAGGCGGGCGAAGAGTTCGCCGGCCGCTTGCAGCCGAGTATGTGGTCTTGGGTGTTGTAGTAATGGACATTTTCAAGTGGAGGATTTACCTTCTAAGCTATCAACTCCCCTAACCCCATCAAAGGTAGGCAAAAATGTCCCAGCCCGTAAGGAGGCCCCCCATGATCCAGATCCCTAAGTCCATCCTCGGCATCATCGCCATCGTCTTCCTCGTCTTCCTCATCAGCCCGCGCTTCTACCAAAGCGTCCCGGCCGGCCACGTGGCCGTCGCCACCCTCTTCGGCGAAGTCCAGCCCAAACACTTCAGCGAGGGCTTGCACATCCCGGTCAACCCGCTCTACCAATGGCACTTCTACGACGTGCGCCAGAAGACCCACTCCGAAACCTCCAACGTCCCCAGCCAAGACCAGCTACAGACCAAGATCGACGTCAGCGTCCAGTACCGCCTCGTCGCCAGAGACACGCCGCGCATCTTAAAAGAGACCGGCACTGCCCTTGACGTGAACAGCGTACACATCGTGCCCAAGCTGCGCTCGCAGATCCGCGAACAGGGCAAGAGCATCAAACGCGCCGAGGACTTCTTTTTGGAGGAGACCCAAGCGATGTTGCAGATCGCCCTGCTCGAAGGCCTGAAGGATTATCTGGGCACCAAGGGGGTTGCAGTCGAGGCCGTGTTGATCCGCGACATCTCCCTGCCGCCCTTTATCACCAAGGCCATTGAGGCCAAAAAAGAGCGCGAGCAGGAAGTTGAAAAGCAAAAGGCCGAGCTGGAGCGCTTCACCACCGAGCAGAAACAGAAAGTTGCCGCCGCCGAGGCCGAAAAGGACGCCGCCTCGGCCGAGGCCGAAAAGCGCCGCCTGCTCGCCGACGCCCGGGCCTACGAGATCACCAAGATCAACGAGGCCATCGGCAAAAATCCCAACTACGTCAAGCTCCAAGCACTCGAAGCCCTGCAAGCCATCTCCAAGGATCCGGCCGCCAAGGTCTATTTCATCGACGGCGACAGCCCTGCCCCGCTGCCGCTGATGCACCTAGGCGACGCCAAGTAGGGGCAACCCTTGTGGTTGCCCACAAGTGGTCAGTGCCCTGTGACCAGTGGCTCGTCCCCTCTCCTCTCCACCCAGCCGGAGGGAGGGGAGGACTGACCAGTGACCACTGAAAGGACTCTATGCCTGCCAAATACCGCGTCGGCGTCATCGCCTCTGGTCGCATTGCCCGCGAGCACGGCCGCGGTTGGGCCGAGTGCGAACACACTGAAATCGTCGCCTGTGCCGACTCTCACTCGGAAGCCCTAACCAGCTACGCCGCGGATTTCAACGTCGAAAAACAGTACCTCGACTACCGCGAGATGCTCGACGTGGAAAACCTCGACATCATCAGCGTCTGCTCTTGGGACCCCCAGCACGCGGAAATGTCCATCGCCGCCTGCGCCCGCCGGCCCAAAGCGGTGCTCTGCGAAAAGCCCATGGCCGTCTCCCTCGGCGAGGCCGAGGCCATGGTCATCGCCGCAGAGCGCAACGACGTCAAGCTGGCCATCGGCCACCAGCGCCGCTTTTACTCCTGCTGGCGCGAGGCGCGGCGGATGATCGCCGACGGCGCACTTGGCAAGCCCCAGCGGCTGTGGTCCGCGGTCAAGGCCGGGATGATGAACACCGGCACCCACTGCATCGACTTCCAGCTCTACGCCCTCGGCGATCCGCAGGCCGAGTGGGTCATGGGCGCGGTCGAGCGCCACACCGACCACTTTGTCTTCGGCCACCGGGTCGAAGACCGCTGCGTGGGGGTTATCGGCTATCCCGACGGGGTCGAAGGCGTGATCGAAAACGAGATGAACGATATGTATCAGGTGGGTGCTACCATCTACGGCGAAGACGGCATCATGGTCGTCAGCGACAACAGCCTGCGCTATATGACGGCTACCTCCGGCGGCTGGCAGAACTTCGCGCCCGACGACAAAGCCAGCGGCTACGGCAATGCCTTCGTCGATCAGGCCTACGGGATCTGCCGCTGGATCGAGGGCGATTTTGAGTCCTACTATGGCAAGGCCGAGCACGGCAAGGCCGCCACCGAGATCATGATGGGCGTCTATGAGTCCGCTAGGCTGCACGAGCGCGTGGCCCTGCCGCTGCAAACTCGGGCCAATCCGCTCGACGTCGCTGTCGAGGAGGGCCGCATCCCCGTCACCCGGCCCGGTCCTTGGGACGAGCGTTCCTTTCTGGTGCGCGGCGAGGGCATGAGCTGGATCAGGGACCAATAGTCGTGCAAATCGGCCTCTTAGTCACCAATCGCCGAGAGCTTGAAGAGTCCGCCGACTGGGACTTCGACTATCTCGAAGGCTTTCCCGGTCTGCTCGGTGCCGATGCCGACGACTCCCAAGCCGAGCGCGAGTGCCTAGCGCTTTTGGAGAAACACCCGCTGCGGATGCCGACGATGTGCGGCTTTATTCCCAATCCGCAGGGGCGCGGGCTGATGGTAGTTGGCCCCGACGTCAGCTTGGACCGGCTGCGCACTTTTGTGACGCAGGTCTTCGACCTCATGCAGCGGGCTGGGGCTGAGGTCATCGGCTACGGGAGCGGTGGCTCGCGTTGGGTGCCCGACGGTTTCGACCGCGACAAAGCGCACCAACAGGTCGCCGACTTCTTGCACCTGTGCGCCGACCTCGGGGAGCCACGGGGCGTCAAGGTCGCGCTCGAACCCTACAACCGCGACGACGCCAACCTGCTCAATACCGTCTCCGAAGCGACCGAGTTCACAAGGGAAGTTGACCGCTCGCACGCCAAGCTGATGGCCGACTTCTTCCACATGAAGCTCAACGGCGAGTCCTTCGACGCGCTCAAACAAGCCGGGCCACACCTAATTCACGCCCACATTGCCGAACCGGGGCGCGGCCGACCGCAAACCACGCCAGCCGACCACGCGCTCTTTTTGCACGCGTTGCGCACTGCCGGCTACGACGGGCGCGTAACCCTGAGCGGCGCGCTGCCGGCCTATGTTGACGACCGAGCCACTGCCATCGCCCTCAAGAAAGCCATCCCTCCTTCGCCTACAGCCGCATGATTGACCTTTCGCGGCCCCTCACGCCATCGGAAAGTCGCTTCATCCACTACTGCACGGCGCGGGATCCCCTCTAATCGCGAAAAGAGGCCCATCTATGACGGAGACATCGCCGTCCGCACGGGCGCGGTTCACTACCCGGCCTCCGCGCTTCTTCAACACGGCCGGCCCCATCAAGCCGGATAGGCACTATCACATCCCACCGTTGGAACGGCTCGACCTCGACGGGGTGCTGGCGCTGATCGAGCAAGAAAAGTACTTCGTGCTGCACGCGCCCCGGCAGACGGGCAAGACCTCGGCACTGCTGGCGCTGATGGAGGAGCTGAACGGCAGCGGCTGGTATCGCTGCGTGTACGTCAACGTGGAGATCGGCCAGTCTGCCCGCGAGGACGTAGGCGCGGCCATGCAGGCCATACTCAGTGAGCTGGCGTCGAGGGCGGAACGTCTCTTGGGCGAGCAGGTCGTGAAGGAGGTCTGGCGCGAAGTGCGCGATGAGGCCGGCCCCCACGGCGTGTTGCAGGCGGTGCTGAGTCGCTGGGCGGCGGCCGATGAGAGGCCGCTAGTGCTGCTGATCGACGAGATCGACGCCCTGATCGGCGACACCCTCTTGGCCGTGCTGCGGCAACTGCGCGCCGGCTACCCCGACCGGCCGCAGCACTACCCGCAGAGCGTGATCCTATGCGGGGTGCGCGACGTGCGCGACTACCGCATCCACTCCACGGCCGAGAACGCCATCATCGCTGGCGGCAGTGCGTTCAACATCCGCGCCAAGTCCCTGCGCTTGGGCGATTTCACCGCGGACGACATGCGCGTACTGCTGGCGCAACACACTGCGGCGACCGGCCAAGCGTTCACTGAGGATGCCCTAAACGAGGTCTGGCGACAAACGCAGGGCCAGCCGTGGCTGGTGAACGCGCTGGCCTACGAAGCCTGCTTTGAGAACAAGGCCGGCCGGGACCGCAGCCAGCCCATCACCGCCGAAGCGGTCGCCGACGCCCGCGAGCAACTCATCCTGCGCCGCGAGACGCATCTCGACCAACTCACCGACAAGCTGCAAGAAGAACGCGTCCGCCGCGTCATCGAACCCCTGCTGAGCGGGGCCGAAGACGACGAAGCGATTCCCGAAGACGACGTGGACTACGTCCGCGATCTGGGCTTGGTGCGCCTATCCCCTTTCGCCATTGCCAATCCGATCTATCAGGAGGTCATCCCCCGCGCCTTGACCTATACCACCCAGCTCCGGTTCCGACACGACCCGGCTTGGTATGTGGATGCCGACGGCACCCTGCGCGTCGCCGATCTGCTGGCCGCCTTCCAAGCGTTCTTCCGCGAACATTCCGAGCACTGGGTTGAGCGGTTCCAATACAAGGAAGCCGGTCCGCAGTTGCTGCTGCAAGCGTTCTTGCAGCGCATCGTCAACAGCGGGGGTCGGATCGAGCGGGAGTATGGCTTGGGGCGGCGGCGCACCGATCTGCTGCTCATCTGGCCGGTGCCCGGGGCGACTCGGCCGGGTCAAGCGGTGCAGAAGGTGGTAGTCGAATGCAAGGTGCTGTACAAGGGCTTGGAGGAGACGGTGCGGGCAGGCGTAGAACAGACCCGTGCCTACATGGATCTGTGCGCCACCGCAGAGGGGCACCTCGTGGTCTTCGACCGCACCGTCGGCAAGTCGTGGGACGAAAAGATATTCCGCGAGCAGGGCACGGGCGAGGCGAACATCACCGTGTGGGGGATGTGAAGGATGAAGGTTCCCTCCTTCGCCTACAGCCGCATGATCGACCTCTCGCGGCCCATCACGCCGTCGGAAGGTCGCTTCATCCACTACTGCACGGCGCGCGTACCGGTTGACGACCCGCCGACCGACCGCTGGTATATCACCACCAGCATCGAAATAGGCGGTCACGCCGGCACCCATGTCGAAGGGCCTTTGCACGCTGTACAAGGCGGCCCGGCCATTGCCGAGCTCGATGTCGAGCGCTTTTTCGGCGAGGCCATCGTCTTCGACTTTAGTAATGCTCCGCTGGGTGAGCCGCTCTCGCCGGCGCAATTCCAACGGGCCGCCGACCCGGGTGGGGGCGTCCACCCGGGCGACATCGCACTCTTTCGCTTTGACTGGGATCAACGGGCTACCGCTGGTTCTCATCCGCCTTATCCTTCGAGCGCCGCTTTGCGCTGGCTCGTCCAAGCAGGCGTCAAACTGGTCGGCATCGACACCCCCGGCCTAGATATTCCGGGCGATCGCAGCCTGCCCAACCACCACCTACTTTTCGCACACAGCATCCCCCTAATCGAGAGCCTAGACCGCTTGGGCGACCTGCGACAATCTCGCGTTTACCTTTTCGCCCAGCCGCTGCCGGCGGCCGAAACCGACGCCATTCCGCTGCGCGTACTCGCTTTTGAAGGGTAGAGTGTCCACTCAGCGAGTCCGTCGTCTATGGGATATGCCCGACTCAGCACCCGTTAGCGCACCCTCTACTACATCGAGGAGCTTGCCGGTGACGTCGGGCTGAAGGGTTGCCGCATGGGAGAGTAGTTCGCCGAGATCTTTGGCTGGGGAATTGCTTCCAAGATTCGTTACTAACCAATGGTGCTAGTGAGTTGACCGTGGTCGAGGTAGTTCCTACGCTGAGGGTGTCCCCCCTTCCAGCGAAGGAGCGTCCCATGACCACGGCCGAGTTTATAATAGCCCTCTTCTATCGGATCGACAACCAGATGGGCGATGTGCCCAAACACCCCCAAGCCGCCTTATATCCCAGCGAAACGGTGACCCTGGCGGTTCTATATGCGCTCAAAGGGGACGGCAAACGGGCGTTTTATCGCTGGGTAGTGCGCGATTGGCGCGCCTTTTTCCCGCGCCTGCCCGAACGCACCCGCTTGTTCCGCCTGTTTGTCGCCCATGCGGACTGGACCGATCGCTTTCGAGCGGACCCCACCCCCTTAGGCGTGATCGATAGCTATGGCATCGAGTTGATCCATCCAGTACGCGAAGGCCGCTCCGCTCACCCTATCGGCCAGAAAGGGTTGTCCAATCACCGCTGGATCGTCGGCGGCAAGCTGGGCTTGATCGTCAACCAGTGGGGCTTGATCGTCGATTGGGATTGTAACACGGCCAATGTCCACGATTCGGTCTTTCACCCGATGATTGGTCGCTACGAAGAGCAGATGATCCTCCTCAGCGACCAAGGCTTTCATGCCAAAGAAGGTGATCCGGCTAATCTGAAAGTGTGTCCCCGCAAAACCTGGGGCGACCGGATGGTCATCGAGACCGTCTTTTCGATGCTGACCCGCATTGGCCGGTTCAAGCGACAGACCCATCGAGCTTGGGCCTACTTTAGAGCGCATCTGAGCGCGGCCATGGCCGCCTTTAACCTGCTGGCACAGTGGCATGGATTGCAACCGGATGAAAATGGATTCGTCCCGTTGTCCATCGCGGAATTTAGCTTGTAGCCCACTAGCACCATTGGTTACTAGAGCGGCAATGCGCTCTTCTTGACGCTGTTTGGCGGCAATGCGCTCGCGGCGACCGCGTTCGACGATCGCCGTAATTCCCGCTAACCAAACCTGCGCTTCTAGTACCCGCCTTTGCTCAACCAATTCTCGTGCCCGGCGCAGTGTATTTTCCACGAGACTTTTCAGCCTTGGATCTTCGGCCAGCACCGTCTTCAACTCGGTTGTGGCGAGTTCCGAGTGCAGTCGCGCATGTAAGGTAGCCATTAATTTTTTAGCTGGTCAAGCAAGTGACCCCACAGTTGCCCGGATCTTTCCGCAGCTTCGTCGTGAGCCTTTTTTTGCTTTTCCAACATTTTTTCGAAATGATCGCGGTCAGCGCGTTTTTGCTCCTCCTGCCTCCGCGTCTCCGCTTCAACGAGTGAGCGAAGTGCCTCAATTGCCTTTTCAAATTCTGAATTGAGTTTTTTGCGAGTGTCTTCAACTAGTGCAAAGGTGTCTTTTACTTTCGCCAACTCTTCATCGATGGCCTTGTTTCTCCGTTCCGCCACATCTTCTTGCCATGCTCGCTCTTGCGCGGCCAGTGTTGCAAGATTCTTCTCAAAAGACGAAGCCAATGCCTGCGTCACGGATTGCCATTCGGCGAGTACGTTCGCCTGCCGTTTGGCGAAGTGATCCTCAACGGCTTCAATGGTCTTTTGCGTCGCTTGAATTACGGCTGCGTGTTGTTCCACCGCCTCTTTTGTCGCCTCGCAGAGCTGTGCAAATTCACTGCGTGCTTGTTTCGCTTCGGCCTGCATGGCCTCGGTTCTCGATTGCACCGCTTCTTCTTGCCATGCTCGCTCTTGCTCGGCCAGTGTTGCAAGATGCGAGCGAACATCCGATAACATCTTTTCAAAAGACGAATCCAATGCTTGCGTCACAGATTGCCATTCGGCCAGCGTCTTGGTACGCCAGTCTTGGTCTCGCTTTCCGTACTCCTCGACAAGACGCTCAAACCGTTCCGCGAGAATTTTGTTTGCCTCGCTTTGCGCCGCTTTAGCTTCTTTGTTTGCTTCCCCGAGCCCTTCGTGAATGCTCAAGAGCAACTGAACCAAATTCTGTCCAGCTTGCGCTGAAAGTACCCCGGCGACCACAGCAAGCCCCATCACAATAGCCCACGTTTCAACAGGGGGCATGACGATGGTTAAAACAGCCCCGGCGACCAAGGGGAACACAGCAACGAATGCAAATGATACCGTTTTCTTCAAGAGTCTGTCTCCTCTCCTTTTAATGTTTCGTCGATGCGCTGTATGTGTGTAGCCAAGTCGCGGATACGCACCATATCTGCCCGCCATTTGTCCCATAGCTTCCGATAAAGCTTCCATAGATTTGGCCGGAAGACATCGTACAGCACGACTCCACCATCCAACTCATCTCGCCAGTCATCGTACCTTGCGCGATCTTTTGCAAGGCGTACTCGAAATGCCTTGAGGGAATGCGTCAATTCGCCGACAAATTCGTTGCGGAGCCGCTCGGTATAGGCTTCTGTGACAAGCCCCTCAACCGCACTTTGCAATACGATGAACCGTTTCGGTGAGTCGGCAAAAGTCCCGGCCTCAACCATTGATCGAGTCGCTGCCGAGAAGAGCCTATCTACTTGGGGATTATCCAGTAAAGCACTCGCGGACGGCAGGTTTTGACTTGTTCCTTCCTCGAGTACTTTCCTCAGAACGCCCAAAATTTCGTACACCAGTTTCAGGATTTCGTCTTGAGCCTCCAATGGCGGCTCCCCCATCTCGGCCGTGTCGCCTATCTCTGGGGGCCTAACGACCGGGAAACGCTGGCTTTTTGCAAAGGCATCGCGCCCGTCAAAGCCGGTGAGGAACCCGATGAATTCGGAAGAATTTTTTGCCCATGTCGTCATTATGGCTCTACCACGATCCAAGGCTGGTTCTTAATCGCATTGAACTTTTCGAGTGCTCGGCTAACTTTTGGCAACACTTTTGAGCGTACCCCTTCATCGTTTTCTCCACGCACGAGAGATGCCGCTCTAAAGAGTCCTATGCGAACAGGTGTGTCTTGCCAAAAGTGGGAAAGCCAGTCAATTACGTCTCGAGGTCCTATTTGCTCTCTATTGACGCACCACACGACCCGGCGTACTCGCCGCCATTGATGCAACTCCGCCGCTTCGGGAAGCACTTTCAACTCTGGCCATAAGACAATCCAGCGATCGCGGGCGAGCAACGGATTTGGAACCTCAACTGCAATGGTTTCACCTTCAAAATGCGATAAAGTCGAATGGGAAGATGCCAGAACTTTTGCAGCATCAGTGCTTGTCAGCGATTCGGTTACACGTAGGCGACGGGGCCAACCCTCCCGCGTGACCTCTACGCGGTGATACTCGGGTGCGATGAGCCTTGATCGGTGAGAGCCGAAGAGCAGTAGCGGGCGGTTTGTGGGGAAAACATCCCTCGTGAGCCCCATTGATAGGAGCACGTGTTCCAGTGCGGGACGCGACCGAGACAACCAGAGATCAGCCGACTCCTCGAAGAGTATATCTACGGCGTTCTCTGCTTCATATCGCTCAGACTCAGTGTCGAAACTGGCGAATGGACCATCCTCGTCAAATTCAGTATTGAGACCGGCGAATGGACCATCCTCGTCAAATTCAGTATTGAGACCGGCGAATGGACCATCCTCGTCAAACTCAGTATTGAGACCGGCGGATGGACCATCATCGTCAAACTCAGTGTCGAGACCGGCGAATGGATCATCAATCTCTGGTTCAGACCCATCATCAGCGATCCCTGTATCGAAACCGGCAAGTGGATCATCGCTCGAGTCGACTACACTGGCGTCGGACAAGGCTTTCTCCAAGCCCCGTTTTCTTTTGAGAACCCGTTCCCAGAGATCTGCTGTGCCTTGACTCATAATGCCTCCAACTGTGACAATGCAGACTGAAGGGCCAAACGCATCTTCTCGTTGTTTTCGAGGGCTTCTTTGACGGCAGCTTCCCCCTGAGCCTGTTTTGCTTGCGCTTCCTTCAACGCGGCTTGAACCTCGGCCTTGATCGCACGCACACGCTCCCGCAGGTGATTCTCAAGTGCTTCATGGGCGGAATCAAAACCTGCGCTCACTGCCCGGCGAATATCCGCGAAAAGAGAATCCCCATCGCGAGCGAGCAATTGGCGAGCGAGCTGGTCCACTAGTGCCGCCTTAGCCTTAGATGCTTCTTCCTCCCGCTCTATATTCTGCCGGTGTACCTCCAAACGTGCGGTTCGTTGTTCTACGCTCTCCAGTTCGGTGCGTTTTTCCCGCAGGCGTTGCTCAAAATGATCCTGCCGCAACCGAATTTTTTCTCGCTCATATCCGAGCTTGAGTATCTCATCGTCGTAGGGTTTCTTGAGCTTGAGAAACTCCTGACGAACCTCTTCGTTTTCGATTTCGACTATTTTATTTGGATGTAGATGACCGCCAATTTTTTCCCCCAAGCGTTCTCCCCACGTTTCAAGGGACAAGTTTTCGCCAATTTTCGCCAACCAACTCTGGGATCCCTGTTCTGTCGTCGTCCAGCCGCGCTTAATCGGTATATGTTGTGCGCCCGTCGCCCAGCTGCGCAGCCATTTGTTGCGAGCGGCGATGAGGCCATTGTATTTCTTGATCCCACCAATGATCTGATTACTCCGTGGTAGATTTTTCAAAAACATGCCGACTTTTCCACTGGTGGGAATAGGAATAGGTGCTAAGGTCAAAACCACATCGGCTATCTTTCCCACTACGCGCCCAGCTTCCTGAAATTCTCGCTTTCCTTGGTCCAGAGAAACCTTATCCTTCTGCGGCACATAGACGAGTTTATCGCGCTCCGCTTGTGTAACAGACAGCGCCCGCTGGATGTCTTCCAGCTCCTCGGTCATGGGCGCGTGTTCCTGCAATTCCTTAATTTGGCGCAATAAGTCTGCTCGGGAACGCTGCAAATTTTCGACATCTGTCGCGTCCTCACCGGCGCGATTGGCTATTGTTCCCTCTGGCAGTTCTTGTAGCCAATCCGTTGAAATTCCCATCTGCTCAAAGTGTTGGGCTGCCACGGTCTGGGCGATTTGGACACCCGCTTGATCGAGCTGTCTCAAGCGATCTTCGGCCGTGGCAATACACGCTTTGTGCCATTGTAGGACATAGCCGCGAATGGAACCATCGGCGAATCGCTGGACTTCGTCCCGGCCCTGCAATGTAGCGATCTTTGCGGAAATGGTTTGGAGGGTCTCCTTACCGATTTCGTACATGTGATTGAACGCCTCCAAACGCAACCGCTTACAGCGACCCTTCAATGTATTGGTGGCATCTCTGAGACCGGCCTCCTGATCGGCCCCTTCCTCGACAATATCGCGCTCTTCGCCCTTGCCTTGTTCTTTTATGGTCAAAGCCTCAGCTTCGAGAGCCGACTGCTTGAGGCGGAGAGCCGACAATTCACTCTCAATTTTCGCAATCACGCGCCCGCCAATATGGTACGCGACCAACTGATCGCGGCGCGTTCCCGTTACTTCTGACAAAACCTGCCGAAGAGTAGCAATACCTCTCCCTTCGGTACTCGATGTCGGCAATATCTCAAGCGGCGAGATGCCGCACTCTGCGAGGCGATTGCGAAAATCGTCGATCACCCGATCTACTTCACCTGAAGGAAGTAGATCTATTTTTGTCAGCGCGATTACGACACTCGCCGAATTGTCGCCCAAACTATCCAAGTAATCAATATCAGTTCTCCGGCTCGTACTAGTCGCGGGAATGGCTAATATCACCACTGGCGCGGTAGCGGCAGCAGCCCAAGCGCGTCCCTCCAACTCCGGCGTGTTGGTATTCATTCCGGGTGTATCCACGATACTCGCGTTCCAAGTCGCCAAATCGTCGCATCGCAGACCGACTTCGAGGCGCGAACCGTCAGCGAGCGTTTCTTTGCCCCGCACCAGTGCGTCCCAACGTGCGTCATCTTCGCTACACTCCTCCCATTCACCGGTATCATCATGCACCACGGCGCGATAGCCGGCTGGCGCATATTTGACCTCGACCGGGCGCGCCGTGGATTCGAGAACATCTTGGGGAAAACTCGTCGCCGTATCAGCACCAAAGATGCGAGTAACCAACGCGCTTTTTCCCGATCCGGTTTCGCCGATGATGGGAATGCTCAACGGTGCTGCGTGTGCCGCATTAGACTCATCGCGCACATAAGCCGCCAAACGGTCCAATCCAGCCGAATCCAGTGTCTCGACGATCGCTTTCCAGCGTTCCACAGCGTTGCTCATTTTTACTTCTCCTCGCCAGACTCGGCGACAAAAGCCTCGTGCTTTTTATTTAATGCGTCGCCGTCTCTTGCTAGGGTCTCCAAGTCTTCTATTGCCTGCGTAATCCCTTCCTTTGCCGTGTCCCGCTCGCTCTCTTTGACTTCCTTCATAGATTGGAGCTTTGCCAACTCCTGATTGTGGTCCTTCAAAGTGGCATCGAGTTCCGCCATTGCGTTCTCGATAAAATCCGTGGCCACCTTTTCGGTCTGACCGATACAGTGCTCCACAGCGGCTTTTAGGGTTTCCTCAACGCGTTGAAAGGTGTTGACCAGTTCTCCTTTGGCTGATACCAAAGCGGATTTACGGGCTTTCCCCTTCTTTTCCCGATACTGGCTTTCTACCCGTTTCAATGCCTGCTCCTGCTTTCGCTTGAGTTCTTCCAGCTTCTCGGAGCGGCGTCTCGCCAGCACCTCGGCGTCATACTTTTCTTTCGCCTTTTCCGCTAAGCGGTCGAGTTCAGCCAATTTCTCAGCGTGCTCCGTCTGAATGTTCCTACGACACTGATCATAATGTTTTCGGTCTGTGTCATCTCTAACCGTTTCCTCATAAGATTCCTGCCCTGTTCTGGACGACCCTATTAGGCCTCCGCCAGCTCCTCCAGCCGCTGCACCTAACAGTGCCCCTATTGGACCTCCGAGAAAAAATCCCAATACGCCTCCTGCTACACTCCCACCAGCCGCTCCCTTTGCTCCTCCACTCGGAACTTCTCTCTGTTTTACTTCTGGATAAACTCTCACTTCGGGACGGCTGCCGAGATGTTGGAGTTCACTGTGATATTCCTCGCTCAGTTGCTGCCTTTTCTCCTTTAGGTCCTTGTAGCGATGTTCGTCTATGCCTGCTCGGGCGTCATCCAACTTCTCCAACTGTCGATCGATGTCTTCTATTTCTCGCTCGCTTTTCTTGAGCTTCGCTTCTTCGGCTCCATCGATCTTTGGTGCCTGCAACTGAAAAGTCATTTCCGGCACTTCTGGAAGGTCGAAAGTGACTTCTCCCAATTCGCTCTGGATCTGTTTCCGAATCTCTCGAGTCTGCTTACGCAACACGCGACCTACAGCGTCATTCAAAAATTTCCCCGCTTGCCTATCGAGTGCCGCCAACTTTCTGCCCGGTAAGTCGGCCAAGCGGGCACCATCATTCCAGTTATCTTTAAGTGCCTCATGAGAGTCGTAGGCGTTGAGCTCGTCTCGAATCGCTTCTAAGGCGAGTTTGCATTGCTCCTCAAAAGCCTCTTGTGCTTTCAATAATTCCTGTGATAATTCCTCGGACAGTTCATCCGTCATGCCTTCGAGTTCGCGTTTGCGATCTTCAACAATTCGTTCCGTTTTTTCTATTTCCCGTTCGAGGCCGGATAGATCAAAGGTGCCGTCGAGAACCTCAAGTTGCCGATTCAACTTGTCGATGAGTTTGGCGGCCTCGCTTTCAATAAACGAGAGCGGACTATGCAAGAGATCACGACCCTTGCCTCCACCAAAAAGATACCGCTCAAGGTCGTCCTCAAAGGCATCGATCCCGGACTCTTCGATCAAAGTTTTGCAAAACCGCGGATCCTCTAACTTACTCCGCTCATTCTCCGCCAAAATCGGAGTTTTCGCGTACCCAGTACGCCCGATCAGTGCCTTCGCACCGGATACGCCAAAGACGCGGCGCATCTTGGACTGATCCACGACATTCCGAATATTACCTTCCACGCGCTCCAAAACCCGGCTGACTTCACTCCTGTCAACACTGTCAATTTTGTTCACGACAAAGAACAGACGAGCGACCGCTTCTTCCACACCTTCGAGAAACTCCCGATCCGACCGGGTCATTTGCGTTTCTGCACCAAACAGAAAAATTGCCGCATTACTGCGGTCGATCTGATCGTTGGTAATCCGAATATGGTTGTGGGTCGTTGTATTCGTTCCCGGGGTATCCACGAGCAGTACGTTGTCCGCGAGGAAGCGCGATTCAACGAAGGCATCTACATGATGCACCGAATCCGCCACCTTGTCGCTGCCGAGGGCTGAGAGCCGCGAGGTATAATCCGCGAGTTTATCAACCGGCACTTTTTCCGGTGGCCTTTCATCGGTAAAATGGACCTCGACGTAGCCGGATGACTGATCTCTTTCTGCCTTTGGATACCGAAGAAAATTGACTGTTGCCGTACACTCAAGTACGTCCATTGTGAGTAATTGCTTGCGCATCATTGCGTTGAGGAGCATGGATTTCCCGCGATTCATTTCGCCGACGACCACGACCACGAATTCCTCACTCTTAACCGTGTTGGCCCGTTCTTGGAAAGTCTGTGGAAGGCCGCTTGCTCTTTCATCGCCCAAGTGTGGGACGACATTCTCCATGACTGCGGCGGCTCGATTCAATAGGTCAACCACCTCGTCGCGCAATTCTGCAAACCGATCTTTGATGCTCATGTTCTTTCTCCTTGGTCTTCGTTGAGAAAAGTCCCCAATGCTTCCTCAAGCGTCTTGCGAACACCTTCTCGATTCACTCGTTCAGCATCTGCTGCACGTGCCTCTGCCCTTCTCCGCTTTATCTCGTCTGCGAGCAATTTGTGCTGTCGGTCCGCATTCTTTTTGAAGTGCTTAATGAAATCCCGTGAAATCTCCTCCAGCATTTGCTTAGCCCCCTGTTCGAGTCCATCGGGAAGTGACGCGAAAAGACCTTCCAACTCCCTTCGGGTACTTGCCTTAAGCTGTGCTTGTCGGGTTTTTATGCCCGCCTGACGATACCTCTCCCTTTCTTCTGCCAGACGGGCCTCTGCCCGCCTCAGACGTGCTTTGGTGTTGTCAGCGTCTCGCTGCAATTTTGGGAGTTCACCTCTGGCCTTTTGCATCTCTGTCCGCATATTTTTGAGAGGCGCGATCTTCCGTTCTAAATCGGAAACCTTCTTATCCGCCGCCTTGAATTTGCGTTCCCATTCCTCCACGCGGCTGTAGTCTTTGCGTTGCCGCTGCACCGCGACCTCCTCTTCTTTGGGACCAAGTAGCCAGTCTAGGAAGCCTAATCCACCACGCTTTACTTTTTTCGTCTCGTATGCAGTGTAATTTTCCACTTTTGGAGTTGGTTTCGGCCCGAGTTGCGTTCTATTTCGCACAGCCTTTTTGCGTTGCGTCTCTAAATTCTCTAACTGAGCAGACTGTCTCTTAAGTGTTTCGATCTCTGCCTCTCGCATTTGCACAGCCCGCTCGCACCTTGCGACCTCCCTCTTCAGCCTACCAATTTCGTCCTCGCGGCGGCTTAACACCTCACTCGCTTTGTCGGCGTGCTGTTTCAATACCGCCGTATCTATATCTAATTGAATGGAAACCTTCCCGACATTTAACGGAGCGACCGCTCTCACTTCGAGGTCATAGGCCAATCGACGCGCTGCTGCTTCCAACAGTCGGGAGACTCTGTTAAAAATAGATTTTTGCATTCTTCCTTTAAGCCATTCAGACACGTTCTTTTGCGCTAGATCTAGATTTTCTTGTTCGAGCAACTCAGCCCCTAGCCCATCGACAAACCCCATCATCTCTCGTTCAATTTGGAATTTCTCTTTGTCCAAAAAGCCAGAGAGGATCCTCAATTCCTCCATCAGAGTTTCTCGTGCCAATTGGAGAGTTTTCTCTAGTGAGTTTTGTAGGTTTTCTTCGGCTTCTTTGAGCTGCTTTTTCGCTTCCTCCAATTCCCTTTCGGCCCCGCACTCTTTCTCAATTTTTTTGATGCGTTCGATCTCCGCCTTGCAAATTTCGCGCAAGAGTAATAATGGATGCCTTCGTAGTGCCGAAGTCGGATCCTCTAAAGCACTCTTCCGCAGATCGTGCTTAAAGCGGACCTCTTCGTTCTCTAGTTCCTGCTCGCCCTCACAGTAAGCACCACCTTCGAAAGCGCGTTTGGCAGAGAGCGTATAAATGTCTTCGCGAGGAAGATCGGGAACTCTCCGGCGAAGTTCCTCTCTAAACTGCTCAAACTCATCGCCCATCTTTGCGTATTGATCGCACTTGTTGATGACAACCATGACGCGGTCGGCAATGGACCGTGCCTTTTTGATCAACTCGGCATCGCTCTTGCGCCCAATCCCATCGACAGGAACCACGACAATGGTCACATGGGACATACCAAGCTGGTGCATGCTCCGCGCTTCCAATTCTGTATTGCCATTGAGTCCAGGCGTATCCACGAGCACAAGGCCGGTTAGTTGCCTCTCGCTTTCTACGGGCAGTGCAACCTCGACTCGTTCAATGGTCTCCCAAGCATCTTCATCAAGGGTGGTCCGGGCACTGACTTCGGAAAGGGGCATGGCGTCCGTATCGCCATTCGCATAAACGACGGTGGCCGGTCGATTCTCATCAAAGCTCTCTTCGTCGCTCCACCGAACCCAAGTCGGCACGGCCGTACACTCCAATTGGTCGGTCGCAAGCAGGTCTTCTCCGATGAAAGCGTTGAGGAGGGTGGATTTTCCCGTGTTGAACTCGCCCATCACGGTGATGCAAAGGCGTTGTTGTTCAAAATGCACGAGCGAACTCTCGAAAGCCCTTTGGTCGCGCTCGCGGTCTTCAAGGCCTTCAAGAGCTTTCCAAATCGGCTCGGCCTGCCGACGCAAAGCAGCCGTCTCAGCCTTCAACGTTTCTCGCGAAATCCTCATTTTAGTACACTCCTTGATTGCGGATGTACTAGGGCCGTAGGCTATGTATTTATTGTAAGAACTTGGATCAGCGAGGTGCTGACATCGCCCTGACGGCTCCCGAGGGAGCCGGGCAGTGTCGTAGTCGCGCAAATTGATGCGGGAATCCTACCTATTTACTCAGCGGTTGGAAGCTATCCAACCGTTTCAGAATGAGCTCTTGTATTCAGCAGGCCACCCGACATAGGACGACTTGCGCTACTACGACGGCATTGAATATACGCCATAAATTCAGGAATACAAGGGAGAAAATCGACGCCATGCCGCTGCGCGTACCGTGCTAAGAAGCCGTCTGCTTCACCGCGCCTTTAGGCGTGACAAACCCCTGTCGGGCTGCTTTGCAAGGCGATCCAGCGACCTCGGCGTCCGGCGTTGTTCGAGGGCGAGACGCCCTCGATCCCAGCGGCTTGGAGTCAAGGCCGAGAGCGAAACCTTAGCTTTTGCAGGGTAGGGGTCTAGCGCAGACTACGACTCCCAAGGAACGGGCACAGCGATCTCTGTGGCGATGCACTGCAACATGCCGAGATGTTCTTCGGCCAGTGGGATGCCGCTTTGCACGTGTGCTTGTTCGCGTTGCCATTCCAAGCTGCCGGGAACTTCGGCGCTTGCCAAGCCCGGCATGGGGTTCAGCGACCGGCTCTCGCGCAAAATGCGAGCAATCTCTGCCTTATAAGCCTCCAAATCGCCCAACCGCGCCACATCAATCGCCACAATCGTGAACCCCCGCGTGGCACTTGCAAATGTTGGGTTGTGCGATTCAGGCGTCGCCGTGCCCGCTAAAATGCCCGCCAAGAACCACGACGTAAATCGCATTCCCAAACTCTTAAAAACAAAATCTGGAAATGTCAGCAATGCTTCGGGAAGTTTGCTGCGGTCCTTCAACATGTTCGCATTCATATCCAGTACAAACGGCGGATCTTCTGCCGTTGGAATGCCAAAACACATCGGCGGAGAATGCATCGCATCCCATACCGTTGCATTGGGGCACGTCGGCTTTTCCCAAGCGATACCTCCTGCTACACAAAAGGTCGCCAAGTCGCGTGTTAGTGCTAGTCGCGCATAAATCCCCACGCTGCCCACATGGCCGTGATTGCGCGTACACGCAACGGCAATGCCATTTGCTTTCGCCTTTTCAATGACGGCCTCTGTCGCCCGCGTTGCCACCAAGTAACCCGCACCACCGTCGCCGTCAAAAATCGCCATTGAAGGAGCATCCATGATTTGGGCAATCTCGGGTTGTGGGTTAATACGCCCCTCGCGAAACTCAGCCACATACCGTTGCAACTGGCGCGTACCGTGGGAGACCACTCCGCGCAAATCCACCTCCACCAGATAGCGCGCAATCAACGCAGCATCGCCGTCGGGCAAGTGGACTTTGCACAGTACTTCGGTGGCAAAATCGCGCAACAGATCAGGCATAATGCGCTTGGCGTCTTTGGGAATACAAACAGGCATGAAAGTCTCCTATCTACGACCGTCAGAAGTCATTCCGCACTTTCTCCGGCATCCCCGATCTGAGGGAGGCCCAACACGCAAGCCCTGTGGCAACGACCCGTGCTCCCTCGCGGACGCCGACCCAAGGCTTTGTCCCGTTCAGGACGCAATCTGCCATGTGCCGCAGCATGACGATCATTTCGCTGGCGTGACCCCGCATAGATGAGAATTCTGCTGTGATCTTGCGCGAGGGCAGGTCGCCGGTTGGGTCGAGGCTTTTTACGCCGTTGTGAATGGTGCCACGGGTTCCGTAAACGGTCAGGCTGTTCATCGGAACGTCGTGTGGGTGGATGATGCCGAGGAAGTTCGCAATGCGTCCGATCTTGCCGGATGTGAACTTTGCGTTGATGACGAAGTTGTCCTCTTGGGGATAGTCCGGTGCGACGCCGCTGCGCAGCCCGTAACAGTGGACTTCGTCGATGTCGCCCATGAACCAGCGCAAAAGATCAATCGGGTGGCAGGCACCGCCGAGGATCAGGTCTTGGGGCATTTCGACCCGCCAAGAGGAGTAGTCATAGACCGGGCGGAGATCGTGAACGTAGTGGGCCTCGGCCATGAAGAGTTCGCCGATCTCGCCGGCATCGCAGGCGCGCTTCGCCTCGATGAAGTCATACCGGCCGCGCAGACTTTGGGTGACGAGCAACACCTTGCCGGATCGGTCAACAGCTTCCACAACCTGCTCCACCTCTTCCATCGCGTACACCATCGACTTGGTGACCATCACATGCTTACCTGCATCAAGTGCGGTCAAGATCTGCTGCGCGTGGAGCGGTCCGGGCGTGTAGATGCCAATGATGTCGAGGTCGCTGCGCGCGACCAGTTCGTCGAAATCAGAGGTGAGGACGTCAATTCCAAACTCGCGCCCGAGCGCTTCGAGCTTGTCCTGCTGCGCGTCGCACAGCGCGGTGACGCGGACCGGCAAGGCCCTGTTTTCTGGCTGGTTAGCGCCAAGCAGGGTTCGGCCGTGGCCGAGTCCGGCGACGCCTATGCTGAGTTGGCTCATTGTCGTTTTTCTCCCAGTTGAAGTTCTAAGAAGCGGTCTGAAAATTCCGCGAACCGTCCCTTGTGTGCAGCAAACAATCGAGGATCGAGGGCGTCTCGCCCTCGAAAAACGCGCCATCCGAGGGCCGCTTGACCACTACTCAACGCGGTCCGCCAGCGGTTTGTCACGCCTAAAGGCGCGGTGAAGCAGACCGCTTCTAACGCCTGTCAAAGGGGGCCGCGGCATCCAGTTTGTGTGGCCGTCCAACTGGCGATGAAGTCGGCCGTGCCATAGTCCGCGGGCATCTCGTTGAAGTAGTGCTTCATCGGGGTGGCCTGGAAGCCCGGCACAAAGTGTTCCTCATCCGCTTGCAGCAGGGCCTCGAGCCGACTGAAGCGATCCCAAAGCGCACGGGCCTCGTCCGGGGTGAATCGATCGGCGAACTTCGGCCCCCAGTTGAGCGTGATGGGGTGCTTCCCCAAAACGCGACTTCGGAGGTCTGCGGCGATTCCACGAAGCGGGGGATCCTTTTGCAGTCGAATCGCAAGCGCTGCCTTGCAGAGAAAGACCGTTGACAGCATTCTGCCTTTCTCGGCCCGCTCTAAGTGGAGGCTGTCCAAGGCGCCTATATACGCGGGGCCATCTCCCGCGAGAACGGCCCGCAGAGCCGACTCCGTGTGCTGCTTCATTTGCTCGCTGCGGTCGTTCCAGCGCGCGAATGCCGCCTGTGCGTCTGCGGAGATGTGGTCGGCAAACGAGAGGTCGTCAATTGAAGTATAGGTCGAGAAGCCGCCGTGAACGGTTCGCCGCATTTTGGGGCTGTAGTTGCTGCCCCAGTGGAGGATCGGGAGAATGTAAACCACGCCGTCACCGGCTTTGAGATGGGTCTGCACACCATTGGGCAGCGGGCAGCGGGGATCGGCTAACATCCGTTCGTTCTCTGCGGGCGTATTCAGCCGCAGATGACTGCCCGGCACTACCCAAAGGACGCTGTCGTCGTAGAGCGGGATGTTCCACTGGACGTAGCGCGGGCCGCCTTCGAGAATGTCGTCGATATAGCCTTGCAGCGGTGCCGTGTCGATGGGGTGGAGATCGCGGTGCCATTTTGCCGGGCCGTGCGCTCTGACGGGATTGCACATCATCATCATCTCTGTGACGGCCCCATCCGCTATATCGAGGAGTTCTGTGCTGACCCCGTGGATATTCTCTGCGAGCCATACCTCGACCGCGGGCGCGGTCTCTCGGTCAATTTGATTGACGAGCGGCGGCCTTGAGAGTTGGAGGCGGGGCTGCGGAGCGGTCTCCCAGACGCCTTCAGGTGGATCACTTTCTGTGCGCTCGGCCTTCCAATTCTCGCGCTGGCGGTTGACGAGCGTTTCGTATGCCTGCCGGACGCGTTCGAGTTTGTCGCGTGGCACGGCTTCCTCGACGATGAGGTAGCCGGTTTCGAGAAATTCGTCGCGGTTGAGTTTCATGGCGGACTCCTCTTTTACTTTGCGTTAGACCGGGTGCATCTGGACTTCTCGATCCAGTCTGTCCGCTAAGGCTTCAAGTGTCGTTTCGAGTTCGTACCGCGTTTGAAGATTCATCCAGAATTGTGCTTCCATCCTAAAGAAACGACCTAGTCGCAAAGCCGTATCTGCCGTGATCCCTCGCTTGCCATGCACAATTTCATTGATGCGACGCGGTGGCACACCGATTGCCCGCGCCAAATGGTATTGACTGATTTGCATTGGCTTGAGAAAATCCTCGAATAGGATTTCACCTGGATGGATTGGTGGAAAGTCTCGTTTGGTCATGATTTTCACCTCAATGATAATCAACGATCTCGACATCAAAGGCATTATCGTTACGCCATACGAAGCACACACGCCACTGATCGTTCACGCGAATGCTATGCTGCCCCTGCCGGTCATGGCTCAGTGCTTCGAGCCGGTTGCCGGGCGGTACGCGTAGGGTTTCAAGAATCGTAGCAGCGTTGAGTTGCTCGAGTTTGCGTGCAGCTATTCGTTGAATAGTATGCGGCAATTTGCGGGAAAATTGGCCGCGAAAAACTTTTTCGGTCTCCTTGTCCTTAAACGATTTAATCATATTTTGATCATAACGACTCTCGTTAGCAACATCAAACGTATTGACGAGCTGATTCGAGTGCCGATTCAGCGTGAGAAAGCACTTTCCCAAGGGGTTCTGGTTTGCGTTGACAAAGAACTTCCAGCCACAACCACGCGATGTTGCCTTCGTCCAATAATCACACAGGAATCCAACCCATGCCTAAACTAACCCCTTCTCAACTCGACCACTACCGCGAGCACGGCTTCGTCCTTGTCGAAGACCTCCTCAACCCCACCACCGACATCGATCCGGTCTTGGCCGAATACGACGCAGTCCTCGACGAGCTCGCCAACGAGCTTTTCGCCACAGGTCAGATCGCCTCCACCTACGCCGATCTCGGCTTTGATGAGCGCCTCTGCCAGATCTACAATGAAACCGGCCAAGTTCACGCCCAGCACTTCGACATCTCCCTGCCCCAAGGCGGCATCGGCCCGGACTCGCCCATCGCGGTTGGCCCGGCCACCTTCGCGATGCTGCGCCACGAAAAGCTCCTCGACATCATCGAAGACCTCATCGGCCCGGAAATCTACTCCAACCCGGTCCAGCACATCCGCATCAAACCGCCCGAGCAGCACCTGCCCGGCATCCCCAAAGATCACCACGGCCGCATCGCCGGCTTCGCGGTTGGGGCCACGCCTTGGCACCAAGACAACGGAGTAGTCCTGCCCGAGGCCGACGAGACCGACATGCTCACCGTGTGGGTGCCGCTGACCAATGCCTTCCGCGAGCACGGCTGTATCGAAGTCGTGGCCGGCAGCCACCGCGATGGCCTGTTGCACCACTGCTTGTTCAAGGGCGTCGGCCACTTTATCCAAGACCAAGAGCTAGCCCTCGACCGCGTCGTCACCGCCGAAATGAAGCGCGGCGATGTGCTCTTCATGCATCGGCGGACTTGCCATTCGTCGCTGCCCAACGTCAGCGAGCAGGTGCGGATCAGCTTCGACCTCCGCTACAACCCCACTGGCCAGCCCACCGGCCGGCCGCTCTTTCCCGGCTTTGTCGCCCGCAGCCGCAAAGATCCCCACAGCGAACTGCGCGACCCAGCGGCTTGGGCGCAATTTTGGTACGACGCTCGCGAAAGACTGACTGACAAAAACTTGCCCTCCTTCAATCGCTGGCCGTTTGAAGACCCCACCTGCGCCTGAACGCTATGGTCGAATTGGAATTGAGCGCGGCCGAACGCGACGTACGCAAGCTAAAACCGGAGCACTTGCAACAGGCTGTCGCCGCCTTGCACGACGATGGCTTCGTCGTCCTCCACCACGCCATTGATCCCGCGCATATCAAAGTGTTGCGCGAGCGCATGCTCGCCGACGTCGAAGCGATCCTCGCCCTCGCCGACGTCCCCTATCAGTTCAACGACGGGCATCTGCAACAGGACCCGCCGCCCTTTCCGCCTTACCTCTTCCGCGACGTGCTAGTCAACGACCTCGTCGTCGAAATAACTCAGGCCGTGCTCGGCGAGGGCGTCAAAAACGCCTTCTACAGCGGCAACACCTGCCTGCCCAACACCACCCAGCAACCCCTCCACGTGGACGCGGGTCAGCTCTGGCCCAATCTCGAGGTGGCGACGCCGGCCTACGGCATGGTCGTCAATGTGCCCGTCGTCGATGCTACGCCCGCAAACGGCAGCACCGAACTGTGGCCCGGCACCCACCTAGACACCACCCGCGCCCTCAGCGACGGCGACATCAAGCTGCCGCCCGCAACCGAAGAACGCCTCCGCGCCGAGTGCAAGCCCCTACAGCCGAGCGTGCCCGCCGGCAGCGTGCTGATCCGCGACATGCGCCTCTGGCATCGCGGCATGCCCAACCTCACCGACCAGCCTCGCCCGATGATTGCCATGATCCACTGGGTGCGCTGGTGGCACACAGAGAAGCCGCTGTTGTTTCCCAAGGGGACGGAAGAATTGTTTGCAGATAGTGCGTTGGAGACGGTAGCGGAGTTTGTCGATGGGCCGATCGACTATATCAGCCGCAATCGGAAATACGATTACTCCGAGTAGGCCCAGCAGTCCGGCCCCTGCATGGGGCCGCAACGCTTACGGCACTAGCCGCCGACACTCCAAGTAGTAGCGCTTCTCTGCGGCCTCGCCCAGCGAGAATGTCTTGCGCGGCGCGGCCCCGTCAATGGCGATTGTTTTGAACAAGTCGCGCTTGTTCATGGCCGGCAGCAAGAAGCCGATGCGGTCCGGCATTGAGGCCAGCTTCTCTAACACGGCCTCGCCGTGAATGTAGTCGAGGCGGGCGCGGGGATGCGCTTCGAGATAGCAGTCCAAAAAAGCCTGTAAGGACGCTACTTCGAGCTGGAAGTTGGGTCTGGCAATGCTCAACAGGCCGCGCTCTGTCCCGCTTACGTAGGGAATGTGATGCCCCGGGCCGACGGCCGCTTCGCGCCAAGCCGCCTCCCACCCGTCCCGATCAGTGAAGGTCCGACGGCTAAATCCCCACTCTGTGCAGTGCGTCTTCATTGCCCGCAAGAGATCGGTCGCATCTACTCCAAAAACCACCCGATGGATGGACGCAAACTCCAAGCCCTCGTCGTGGACGTTGACTAGTTCGGCCAAGGCGTAGCGCACCGGGTGATTCATTATCTGGCACTCGTCCTCGGCCTCCGCCTTGAGCCGCTCCCAGACGGCCCGCGCCGTCGCGAAGGAGTGGTTGCCGTCGCCCAGCGCGTAGATCAGCGGCGGCTCGCCGTGCGCGAGGCGGGCGAGGGCTTGGGCGATTTCGGCGATCAGCGTCCCGTCGTCAATGTGCCAGCCCCGGAGCCGACCACCGCCCAGCATCAGCTCGACATCGTAGGCTTGCTGCAGGTCTTCTTCGCCAAGCGGCTCAATCACCGTCTGCTGCGGATCGTCGATCAGCACCATGATGTGCGGCGTTTCCAGCGACGCCTTCTCCCGCACCTGAATTCTCGGCGGCAACCGACTCTGATCGGTGCCTTCGGTCGTGCGGATCAGCTTTTGCGCACCGTCTCGGTAGTCGTACTGCTCCAAGTCCAAGGCGACGACCAGTCCCCAGCGCGACCCAGCGCGGCCCACCTCGCGCTCCACCAGCATAAAACCGGGCCGCTGCTCCACCAGTACGCCGCTTTTTAGATACTCCTGCATCCGCTGGTTAATGCCGGCGATGGCCTGCTTGCGGCAAGCCGCCTCGAGGTATGCTTCGGGGAAAATCAGATGCAGCGTCGAAGGAGCGGCCCCGACGATCCGCTGCACCTCCTCCCAGTATTCGGGCTGGGAGGTGTACTGGTCGCAGGCAATGACCGACCAAATTTCGAGGGGAATGTCTGCTCTCGGCAGAAGCAAGGTCGGCACGTGTAGGGCGACCTTGGGATAGTATCGCTGCGTCATCGGCTAACCGAGCAACGGTCTGACCCAGGCCGGAAAAATCGGGAATATCGCCTCTGGAGCCTCTAGTTCGGGATGCCAGCGCTTCTCGTGCTCAAACATGATCCAGCCGTCGTACCCGTGCCCCTTGAGCAGGGCTATGGCCTCGGCTAAGGGCAACTGGCCCGCGCCCGGCCGCACGTAGCGCCAACCATCCCTCATGGCCGCGGCGTGTTCGGGATCGTAGACGGCGTCTTTGACGTGGGTATAACCTATGCGCGGCCCCACTGCCTGATAGGTCTGCTCCGGCGACTCCTCGCCCACCCGCGCCGTGTGGCCCATGTCCCACAGTACGCCGAAAGCCTCGTTGGAAATGCGGTCGAGCAGCAGCTTGCACTCCACCGCCTTGATCCACTCGTCGTGGGTCTCAAAAAGCCACTTGAGCTGGCCGGCTCCATCCAATTCGAGGATCTGTTCCATCGTCTCCCGCCCGATGTCGGCTAGCTGCTCCTTGGAATAGGTCTTGGAGTCGCCGCCGCCAAAAACTCGGATCGCGCCGCAGCCCAACTCATTAGCCACTGGGATTGAGCGCCGCGCTTCCTCCACGTTCTCCGTTAGCTTCTCCGGCACGCAGACCCGGATGCTGGAGCTGATTCCCGACACCTCCATGCCGGCGTCTGCTAGCTGGCGTTGGGTCTGGGCGACCCCGCTGGTGAAGGCCGGCAATTGGGTAATGTCCATCGTCTCCTGCAACCCGCGGAAATCGACGCCGTCGTACCCGTATTCGCTCCCCCGGCGGCAAATGGTATCCAAGTCCCAATCTGGACAGCCCAACGTCGTAAAGCTGATTTTCATGGTCTTTCTCCGTATCCGTTTTCGTTCATGGCATCTCTAAAAAAGTCAAACACGTGCTGGTCCCGGTCCGTTTTCCACCGCCCAATCGACTCCGGCCGCACCACGATCCGGCCCAACTCAATCCCCAAAAACGCCTCCAATTCCCCCAACACCTCCTCCTGCTTGAGCACGAAATCCTCAAACCGCACCAACATCCACTTCTTTGGCTTGGGCGTGGCCTTCATCAGCTCGTACTGGTATTTCCACGAAATGGCCCGCCGCCGCCGGATGTCGTCCGTGCGCTCGTACTCGATGCCGAAATCCGCTAGGTCATCGGTCTTGTGGCCGCCGATGATGCTGTCGCGCGGATCGCGAATCCAGTGAATGTAGTGGATGTCGGGAAACATCCGCACAATCCACGGATAAATCAGCGTCGTCTCGGGCAGCTTCCAGCCCTTGTGCTCCGAGCGGTCCGCCGCAATGTCTTGCAGATATTCGCCGATCAAGTCCTCGAATTCCGGGTCGATTTTTGCGCTGTGCAGGGCGTCGAAATCCCACTCCAAGCCCCCCTTCCACTTGACGTATTTGGCCATGACCCGACAGGCCGCGTAGAGCGCGTGGGGCGGCACCTTGTCGCCCGAGCGATTGATCGCGTGGCCCATAAAAACACCGCTGGCATAGAGGGTGTGGGCTATGGCGCGCGTACCCGAGTGGCCGCGGCCAATGACCGTGATTATAGCCATACAGGTTCCTCAGATTAGGGCATAAGAAAACCGCCTGTACCCTAAAATCGCGTGCGGTGGTTGTATTGGCTGGATAGTATCGCTAAGGACATAAAAAGAAAGGAAACAGACTATGCCCGGACAAAAAAAGACCTAGTAAGCCAAGGAACAAAAAAGTGGAGATAACAGCCTTGCTCGCTACCTCCACTTTTCGCGTTTAATAGTGCCTATGTCCACGACCGTTGATGCTTTTGTGGATTCACCGCGACGTTAGGCGCGACCACGACGCTGTTTCTCCGCGGGCACCGGATAGCCGCCGCTGTCGCGTTACTTGAGCACCGCGACAGCTACCCCCATAGCCGTGACGAGGATGCTGGTACAGGCGATGAGCATGGCCATCAGCCGCGCATAGCGCGAATCAAGTTGTTTGGCTAAGTCGTGGATGCGCTCATTGGTCTGGTCAATCCGCCCGTTAGTCTCATCAATCCGCCCGTTAGTCTCGTCGATGCGCTCATTAGTCTGGTCGAAGCGCTCGTTCATCTCAGAGCGCAAGTCGTGGATGCGCTCATTGGTCTGGTCAATCCGCCCGTTAGTCTCGTCAATCCGCCCGTTAGTCTCGTCAATCCGCCCGTTAGTCTCGTCGAAGCGCTCGTTCATCTCAGAGCGCAAGTCATGGATGCGCTCATTGGTCTGGTCAATCCGCCCGTTAGTCTCGTCAATCCGCCCGTTAGTCTGATCGAAGCGCCCGTTAGTCTGGTCGAAGCGCTCATTGGTCTCGTGGATGCGCTCATTGGTCTGATCAATCCGCCCGTGTATTTGGCGCACATCTTGGCGGAGGTCCTGAATATCCTCGCGCAGGAAGCTGAGAGCGAGTGTGGATTCCGTTGGCTGGACGGGCTGGGGCTGATGCTCGGTCATGAGAAGGTCCTCCTTGGGTAAAGGTAAGTACTCGCCCCCTTCAAGCAAAAAGCAGGCCATGCTTGGCCAACCGCCCGTTCTCTCTGATGGCGATGGATGCGGTGTGTCTTAGCGACAACAACGCTGTTTCTCAGAGGCAACGCGTCCCTTCGCTTGACCCGCGCGGGCACCGGATAGCCGCCGCTGTTGCGTTAATAACCAATGGTGCTAGTGGGCTACAAGCTAAATTCCGCGATGGACAACGGGACGAATCCATTTTCATCCGGTTGCAATCCATGCCACTGTGCCAGCAGGTTAAAGGCGGCCATGGCCGCGCTCAGATGCGCTCTAAAGTAGGCCCAAGCTCGATGGGTCTGTCGCTTGAACCGGCCGATGCGGGTCAGCATCGAAAAGACGGTCTCGATGACCATCCGGTCGCCCCAGGTTTTGCGGGGACACACTTTCAGATTAGCCGGATCACCTTCTTTGGCATGAAAGCCTTGGTCGCTGAGGAGGATCATCTGCTCTTCGTAGCGACCAATCATCGGGTGAAAGACCGAATCGTGGACATTGGCCGTGTTACAATCCCAATCGACGATCAAGCCCCACTGGTTGACGATCAAGCCCAGCTTGCCGCCGACGATCCAGCGGTGATTGGACAACCCTTTCTGGCCGATAGGGTGAGCGGAGCGGCCTTCGCGTACTGGATGGATCAACTCGATGCCATAGCTATCGATCACGCCTAAGGGGGTGGGGTCCGCTCGAAAGCGATCGGTCCAGTCCGCATGGGCGACAAACAGGCGGAACAAGCGGGTGCGTTCGGGCAGGCGCGGGAAAAAGGCGCGCCAATCGCGCACTACCCAGCGATAAAACGCCCGTTTGCCGTCCCCTTTGAGCGCATATAGAACCGCCAGGGTCACCGTTTCGCTGGGATATAAGGCGGCTTGGGGGTGTTTGGGCACATCGCCCATCTGGTTGTCGATCCGATAGAAGAGGGCTATTATAAACTCGGCCGTGGTCATGGGACGCTCCTTCGCTGGAAGGGGGGACACCCTCAGCGTAGGAACTACCTCGACCACGGTCAACTCACTAGCACCATTGGTTAATAGTAAAAACTAATCTGCAGCAACCCACTCTTGGCCGCCCCACCATACTCACTCTGCAATATCCCCTGTCTCGGCCTCGCCCCATAGGGCCAGTACGCGTTCGCCGCTAGGGTCAGCTCGTCCGAGAAAATCCACGTCACCACGCCCGTTAGCACCCCGGAGCCATCTATCGGGGAGAAGAGCCAACCGAGTGTCCTCGGCAGAGTGCCGGTGATTCCCTGCGATAGCTGCAAGGCACCGGCGTACCGCCCCAAGATCTGCGCGTCTCCTCGACTCAGACGCGCCAGGTAAGGGGCCGCAGCTAGCTCGGCAATGTCGCTGACGCCAAAGCCCGAGAAGTGGTATTCGCCCACGAGCAACAGGCCGCCCAAGGCGTCCCATGCGTACGAGCCGCCCACAAGGGCCTTGAGCACCACCTCGCCCCCTGCTGTGGCGGGCGTCTTGAACGACGCTAGCTCGCCGTGTATCTCAGCACCTGTGACCCGCACGGACGCGGCCGTGCCGGCAAAGCGATCGCCGCGGCGATGCCCTAACAGCAACTCCCCGTCGAGTGCGCCGATATGGCCGTAGAGCCGCCCGACAAAGGCCGATTCGTCAACCGACGCACAGCCAGCCGCTACCGCGTCCAGCGAAAAGCGAGCCGCAAGCGGCACGGAAACGCGCAGCGCATCAACCCCGCGCCGCCATTCGCGGTCGCTTTCTAAAGGGTTAAACGGCGCGAAAACATCCACCGCGCCAAAGAGCACACCGCGCCCCCACCCAATGGCTTGACGGCCGATTTGTACCTCGCCACGCCCTACGCGCCAAGCCACGAATGCGCGGTCTAGCTCGTGCCGGTAGGCGACGTTCTCGCCCATAGCCAGCGCATCATCGAGCTGTTTGAGCCGATACGGCGCACGGATCTGCGGTACCAATATACCTGCGCCCGCGCCCGCGCCCGCACCTGTAGAAACCGCCCGCGCCCGTTGCTCGTAGGCCAAGCGCACGTGCAGAGCCGCCGCCGCTTGGCCCCGCAGCGCGAGCCGCCCCCTTCCCAGTGTGGCCGCGCTCCAGCGCTCGGGGTACAAAAGCGGCGCGTCGGGTGCGTGCGACGAGAGCGCGGTCCACTTCAACGCGGCATCCAGTGCCCAGTAGCGACTCCCGTCAGCACTCGACCACAAGCTGACGCCCAACGCGGGCTGCGCCGCCAAGAGAACCGCCAGCGTCAGCCGCATGCCCCCTTGCGCTCGTCGCTCAGCACCTCGCCATCGCGCAAAGTAACCACCCGCGAGGCATACGAGACTACCAAGGGGTCGTGCGTCGAAAAGACAAAGGTCATGCCCATGTCGTCGCGGAGCCGCCGCATCATCTGCAAGAGAGCCTGCGCGTTGTCGCTGTCGAGATTGGCCGTTGGCTCGTCGGCGAGCACCAAGCCCGGCCGCGAGGCCACGGCCCGCGCCACAGCCACCCGCTGCTGCTGGCCGCCCGACATCTGGCTGGGCCGCCGGTGGGCGAGTTCGCCTAGCCCCAGCTCCGTTAGGGTCTCCTCGGCTCGCGCCCGCCGCTTTTTGGGGTCCATGCCCTGCAACTCCAGCACAAATTCCACGTTCTCACGCGCCGTCAACACCGGCACTAGGTTGTAGGCCTGGAACACAAAGCCCAAGGATCGGAGCCGGAGCTCGGCCCGCTCGCTGCGGCTCAGCGGCCCCAAGTCGCGGCCAAAGAGCACAATGCGCCCGCCGGTGGGCACGTCGAGCGCACCGATTAGATTGAGTAGGGTCGTCTTGCCGCTGCCGCTCGGCCCGACGATGGCCATAAACTCCCCGCTGCCGATTGCGAGGTCTATTCCGCGCAGGGCCTCCACGGCAATATCGCCCGCCCGAAAGACTTTTTTCACGCCTTGGGCAACTACTAGCGCTCCGTCCATATCACGCATCCCGCTGGCTCAGGGCCGCCGCCGGATCCAAGCGCGTGGCAGACCAAGCCGGATAAAGCGCGGCCAAAAGCGTTGCACAAAGTCCCAAGCCGAAGGCGTAGGGCAGCATCCACATCCCCATGTCCGCGTAGATTATTGGGTCGAAGAAAACGCCCATGACCGTCATATCGTCGCCCATCATCGCGGAAAAATCAATCCCCGCTGTCGCCGTGTGCCAAACGAGCGGCAACGCGAGCAACAGGCCCAAGAGCGCGCCGAGGGCACCCATGAACACGGCCTCAAAAAGCACCAAGCCCACCAGCTTGAATTCCCCGAGACCCAGTGCCATCAGCACGGCAAATTCGCGCCTCCTTTCCAGCATGGCCGTCAGTTGTGCGCTCGTCACGCCCAAAATTACCACTGCGGCTACGACCGCAATAAAAAAGTTGGAAAAGGCCCGGTCGGCTGCCGCGTCGCCGCCCATCGCTGGCAGGACCTCGCGCCAAGTGAGCACTTCGTCGCCCTGCACTCGCTGGGCCAGCTCGGCCGAGCGCACCGCCACCTGTTGCGGGTCTGCGAAGGCTACCGACACCTCGGCTGCGCCCTGCAGGCCCGTCATTTTCTCGACATCAGCGAGCATTGCGTGGCAGATGGTCTCGTCAATCGTGCGGCTGCCGGTAGATGCGATCCCGACGATCCGCAACATCGCGTACTCCATCTCCCCGTCGGCGCGCGTCAGCGTCAACAACAAGTCATCCCCCAACGCTACGTCCAAGCGCTCGACGAGGGCCTTGCCGACTACTACCGCGCCCTCGTCGCCTGCTTGCAAGTAACGCCCCTCGTCGATGGTGCGCACCAGCCTGTTGAGCCGCGGCTCAGCGGCTGGATCCACGCCCAAAAGCTGGACGCCGGCCACTCGCGTACCAAAGGCCAAAAGGCCCTGCACCCGCACGTGGGCAGCCACAACAGCTACGCCTTCGAGGCCGCGTGCGGCTTTGAGCGCGGCCGCTGAGTCCTGCAAGCGCAACTCGTCGCGCCGACTTTGCGCCCAGCCCGCGGGTGCGATCCGCAGGTGGCCGTACCCACTCTGGGAAATGGCCTGCACCCGCATGGTTTGGCCGCCGCGCATAAAGGCCGTGGCAAAGAGCGCAATGGCGCATCCCAACCCCACGCCCAAGATGGACAGGCCGGTCCGGCGGCGACTGCGCCCCAGCGAGCGCAAGGCGTATTGCACCGACAGGTTCACCGCCCCTTTGGGTCGGCGGATGAGGCGTTGCCCGCTCACGTCCGCATGGCCTCCACCGGCTCCAGCCGCGCCACGTGCAGCAGCGGCCAGACGCAGGCCGAAAGGGCCGTCACCAGCACGGCCGACACCCCGGCCAACACGTCGGCCCCGCGCACCTCGGGGTAGACCCGCGAAGCTATCTGCACACCTTGGAACCCCATTTCAAAGGACTCCTCGCCGCCCAACTCGGCGAGGTCAAAGCCCGATCCAGCCGTCAGTGCCGCAAAACACGCGCCGAGCGCAGTACCCAGCAACACCCCCAAAGCGCCCAACAGCACGGCCTCGGTCGCCACCATCCGAAAGAGCCGGCCCGGATTCGCGCCCAGTGCCAACAACATCCCCAACTCGCGGCGGCGCTCAAAGGTGGACATCATCATGGTATTGGCAATACCGGCTATGGACGCCAAGCAGACGATCCCCAAAACCACCAGCGAATACATGTCCATCATTTTGATGATCCCGGCTAGCTGCGGTACGACCTCGTGCCAGAGCTTGATTTCCGTCCCTTGCAGTGCTGGCTGCGCGCCGAGCGAGTCTGCGACCGGATCTATCTGCTCGGCCTCGTGCAAGCGGACGACAATCTCGTGCGCTTCGTCATCCATCCTCAAAAGTGCCCGCGCGTCTTGCAGCCCGGCGACGATGCCAATGCTGTTGACGAGCTCGACCGGCGACTCGACAACCGCCGCCACTTCGTATAGCTCGCTGGCAATGGAGCCGTCAATGTCTTGGCCCACCACGGCCAACTCGGCACCGGCCTCAATGCCGTGCTGCCGCGCCAAGCCTTTCCCCACCAGCACCCGGCCGTCTCCCAAGAGGCCGGCCAACTCTTCGCTGCCCAACAGGCCGCCCGCGGCTCCCTCTAGTACCGGGTCCGCACCGACGACCATTCCCACAAAACCTTCCTCTTCGAGCGCGGCCAACACGGGCGCGTAAATCCTCGGCACGGCCCGCGCCACTTGGGGCTGCCCGCGAAGCGCCGCTAGCATGGTCTCGACATCGTCCAGCGTCTGCTCAACGGCGCGCTCCTCGCGCCAGCCCGCTGCCACGATCTGCACGTGCCCGACCAAAGGACCGGTCACCGAATCAAAGTAGTGGTCGGCATAGCCTCGCATGATCCCAGCCGTGGCCAAGAACGCAAACTGCCCCAGCCCAATCGCCGCCACCGCCAAGGCCGAGCGCTTGCGGTTGCGGCCCAAGCCGCGCCAAGCCATGCGCAGTGTGCTGTTTGCGGCCATCTAGCGCCTGCGTTCTAACTGCGCCAAGCTAAAGAGGCTCTCTTCCAGCTCGACGTCGAATTCCACATGTAAATAGGTCAATACCGTGCGCCGGCCCTCCTCGCGCTCGGGCGAAATCACAATCCGGGTGGGTATCAGCCGGTCTCCCATCTTTTTGATCTCTTCGAGCTGCATCGTGCGCGAGAGCCGGCCTTTGCGGTCGTAGTAGCGCACGAGTATGGGTAGCTGTTCTGCGTGCGCAAAGACGACCTCCACCCGCTCCCACAAACCCGGCACCTCGGGTTTGGCCTCTAGATCTACCTGCCGTCCGGGCGGATCTTCGCTCGGGCCGACCCCTGCCACCGCGTAGTCGTGGGCGTATGACGACTCGCGCACCAAGTCGTCGTTGGTCAAATCGCTGCCCATCCACGCGCCCATCATCAGCGCGGGCGGCACGCGGATCGTGCGCGAAATTTTGGGCAGGTAGTTCCACAGGTTGCTGCCGACCCGGAGCGTGGCCGTGCCGGCGTCGCGGGCCGGCGCGTCAATGACCACCAGCGCCTTGTCCTCGCCTTGGCTCCAAGAGCGCATCCGCATCGTCCGCACCTTATTCGGCCGCTCAATTTTAATCTCGATCCGTGCGGCCGTGCCCGCCGATCGATACATATCGTCGAACTGTGCCAATAGGGCTTGCGCCGCAGGCACGGTGTCTTGCGCTGCACTTGGGGCCGCGCAAAGCACCATCACCGCTAGCAATGTACTCATCTTTTGTCTTCTCAAGCGAAGTATCTGACGTGAACGGCTTAGCCCGCCAACGGACCTAATACATGCAAACGCAGGGGTCGATATAGCACGGTCGATTCGACAGCCAACGCCGCTGCCGCTACATTAGGGCAAAACGAAGGGCCGTGTAGCCATCTGCCGTGCGGCCCTAAAGCAAACCATTCTTAGTCCGAAAGGCTAATCTATGCTTATCCGTATAGTCGATTTTTTGCACCAACACAATCTCTTGCTTGTGCTGGTAGCCGCTTCAATTTTGGCCTGCTCAGAAGAGCCGCCGGTTGCTCAATCGGCCTTTGATGCCGAGGCGGGGCCGTGGCAGACGGTTTCGATCAACGGCGCGATCTACTACCGTGCCGCGGCCAAGGCCAACGCGACAGCTCAGCAAGGCGGTTTGCGGATCTCTATTCCCTACACCATCTCTGAGGGAAGCATCCGCTTCTCCGACACCGCAGAGATCGCAGGCCGCACCTATACGACCGACTGCTCGGCCACAGGCGGCGGTACAAACGACGAACTGCCCGTAGAAGAGCCGTCGCCCGTTGACATCCGCCTCCCCGATAATCCGAACCTAACGGATCGGGAAGTAATGATGACTCTCTATGAAGCCACGGGCGGCGGTGTTGCTTGGGACAACTTCGGTTGGGGAACCGATAGCATGCGGGAATGGGTGGGCGTAATGTTAGATGGCGATTACGTCGCCACTATTGAGCTCGCAGGCTACTTGTTAACCTTCGGACAATTAGAAAACTCAATACCTCCTGAGTTAGGTCAACTGACCCAACTGAGAAGCCTAAACCTGTCCGGCAACCAGTTGAGCGGCTCAATACCCCCTGAGTTAGGCCAACTGACGAGCTTACAAGACCTGAAACTATACAGCAACGACTTAAGTGGCCCGATACCTCCTGAGTTCGGCCAACTGACCCAACTGAGAAGCCTAATTCTCTCCCAAAACCAGTTGAGCGGCTCAATACCCCCTGAGTTAGGCCAACTGACCCAACTGACAGAACTGAGACTGGCCGGCAACCAGTTCAGCGGGTGCATCCCCGCCACTCTGCGAGGGATACCGCGACATGACCTAGAGCAAGTGGGATTGCTTTTCTGCGATGAATGATCTTCGCTTTGCCAAAGCCATGTCGTCCATGGCCGAGGGAGTTTGCAAAGGGACTTACTTTCCAGCCTGAATCCACTGGATTCCCGCGAAAGCGGGCTTCACCGCACCTTTAGGCGTACCATCCACCACTAAGCTGTGGACCTATCAAAAGGAGAGCTGTTATGACCTTAGAGCGAGTGTTTCAGTTGAAACGGAGACTATCCCTTATCTTGGCCTTGTGCAGCCTATCTTTCGGCTGTGACGCCCACAAGCCTACGGCTGAAGGACCTGCTTTGATCCAGACCATTGAATTGGATGGTTCAACCTATCGCCGTGTCGCTTCAAAGGCCAATGCAACCAGCGGCCAAGACTTGTCTCTTGAACTGTTCTATGCCGTAGAAGGCGACGAGGCATACATAGACATGGTAAGAATAGATGGCGTGGAGTACCGAGCCGATTGCACCGACCCACCCGACCCACCCGAACCACCATACCAAGAGCCGCCCGATGTTAGTCGGGAACCTCCGCTGCCCACAACAACAGAGCCTCGCATCGAAATAGACGACCACCTAAGAAACCGCTTCAGCACGGCTGTCGTAGCTGCTGATATTAATTTGCCCTCAGAAGTAGAGGGCAGAAGCATAACGGGGGGCTACAGTGCGTTCTCCACCTTGGGCAAGGGAGAAGATGATTTTTTTCGTTTCGATCTTACGGAAAGAGGCTGTTATAATTTTGTTACTAGTGGCGATACGGATACCTATGGCGAGGTTTTCCGGGATGATGATGGTGACATTACATTCATTATAGGCACGAGCGATTTTGGTGTGTATCCCAACTTTGGCGTGGAAGCAGTATTAGATCCGGGCACACACTACCTAAGAGTAAGCGGAGACAACCAAGAGGTGGAAGGGCGCTACCAGGTGTTTATATACGGCTGGCCAGTAGAATTCTGTACTGGTTACTACTAGGGTACTCCATTAACTTAGGGGGGCTTGGTAACTATCGTATATAATTCCCTTTGCAAAGAGCCAAGCACAAAAAGGGCCGCGAAGCACATGGCTTCGCGGCCCCCTAAATCCCATCCCTTTTTGCCGTCGATTACTGCGCTTCCTCGGCGGCCGGGAGGATCACCCCCACGAAGTCGCGGGCGTGGACAGTGCCCCACTCGCGGCTATCCTCAACGCCTTGGGCGCGGTTGTCAGCGTGGACGTAAAAAAGGCTGTCGCCCAACGATGGAGCCGCCTCGTATGCAGACAGAGCCATTTGCAGTACGATAGTGTAATTGCCAGCGGCTAGGTCTGCAACGTAAACGGGCGGGTTATCCTCGTTCATAGGCGTGTCCTTGTGCAGCCACGCGATATGATCTTCAAGTAGCGATCCAAACCGCCATGTGCTGTTCCGGCGTTTTTCAAAACGGGGGTCTATTGCAAGAACCCCATCTGTGGGAGTGCCCACCACGCGCCGGGCGACCTGCTGGCCGGCGCGGTTGAATACGACGATGTAGCCCGGGATTAAGGAATCGACAGAGGCCATCGCGTAGGACGAACCCGAGGCTAGGGCCGGGGCCATCGCCGCGTCCGGTGCGCGGAACGTGGGCGACTGGGCCAAAGCCGAGGTTGCAATGAGCAAAACAACGAGAAATCGCATGGTGGATTTCCTTTCTAAAGGTTAAAGGTTGAGATCGTGGCAGGTGATGCTCCTAAAGGTGTTGTACCCTCCTCCCCTTCCTTCGGTTACGGTAAGTCTATTATTATCCAAAAAAAGTCCCACGCCTCCCTGCGAAGTCACGGTGGTATAACTGAACATTTCATCTTTACCTTTTCCCTTGCAGTAAGCATGACCTGCCAGAGTCCCCACTCTGAGTCCGTAGCCCGTGTGATGATTATACCCAGCAGAAACTGTGTCATAAGGCTCACGGCTTGGCGTAGGATACGTCCCCGTCACGCCGAAGATGCTCACTCCCTTTTTGATGTTGGCTGCCACGAGATCGGAGTCGCCTTTGTCTGTGGCGTCGTTGTCGTCCTCGTCCAAGGTACTAGTGATCCCGTCTGCGTCATTATCCACCACCGAAGAAACGACAAGCGTTCCCTCGATGTCGAAGATATCCACGCCGGACTTGATGTTGGCTGGCACGAGGTCCGAGTCGCCCTTCACAACATGACTGACGGACTCATCGCCATCATAAACGCCGGCTGGTACTCTTACGGATGCTGTCTGCGCAGAAGCACTCGGCGTCGTCGCTGCGATTGCGAAGCTACCACGCTCCGTCAGGTTGCCCGACACGCCAAAAATATCGATGCCGCCTCGAATGTTGTTGGCAATAAGGTCGGAATCGCCTTTGTCTGTGGCGTCGTTGTCGTCCTCGTCCAAGGTACTAGTGATCCCGTCTGCGTCATTATCCACCACCGAAGAAACGACAAGCGTTCCCTCGATGTCGAAGATATCCACGCCGGACTTGATGTTGGCTGGCACGAGGTCCGAGTCGCCTTTGTCTGTAGCGTCGTTGTCGTCCTCGTCGGTGCCCCTGACGTGGCCATCGCCATCGGCGTCGATGACCACGGACTGCCACTGACTGTCCATGCAGGCCGTGGTTTCTTCCCCGTCGTCATAGACAAACCCTTGGAGCGACGTGCTGCATTCGGGGCGGTCAACATCATCCAGCGTTATAAGGATGCCGCGGACGAGCCGGTCTGACGACGCCGACTCGCTTTCGGTATTCGACGCTACCGACTCGACGAGACCCATCGCCGAAAGGGCGATGATAAGGGTAGCGAGAACTGGACGGAAGTGTTTCACGATGATACTCCTTTCTTAATAGATATTAAAAGGTTACGCTAGCGCAGCTTACACTAGAGAGGGCGTCTGCGCTTTCTTGGGTCCGCACAACCCCTCCATTGGCGTTTGGATCGCTATTCTCGCAGTGCATAAACTGCCAGTTGACCGAAGTAGCCGAAGTAGAATAACTGACAACGTAGTTGGTAGCCCTAGCACCACAGATGGATGCCAGCATACAGGGGCTACTTTTGGGGTACGTCGAAACATTAGCAAGGGTCAGCCTCAAGTCATTGGCTCTGGCGAATGCGTTCCATTGCCGTACTGGATATGTCCCTACGATGTTGAAGATGTCCACACCGGACTTGATGTTCTCTGCCAGCAATTGCGGGTCGCCGTTGTCCGAGGGATCGTTGTCGTTGTCGTCCACGTCAACGGTGTGTCCATCGCCGTCATTGTCAACAGCACCGGACGCAGAAAGCGTTCCTATTACATCAAAGATATCCACTCCCTCTTTGATGTTCTCTGCCAGCAATTGCGAGTCGCCGTTGTCCGAGGGATCGGTGTCATCCTCATCCGTCCCTTCTGTGTGGCCGTCGCCATCGCTGTCGATGGCCGCGACTTTCCACTGGCCGTCGAGGCAGATGGTGGTTTCCGCCTCGCTATTGTAGACAAATCCTTGTAGCGACGTGCTACATGCGGGACGGGTCGTGTCTTCCAGCATCAGAAGAACACCGCCGATAAGCCTACTGTCATTCGTAGAACTACCGGACCTGTCAGATGCCAGAGAATCGGCGATCCATGTGGCCGGAAAAGCCGTGAGAAAAAGCACAGCTACTACTGTGCGAAGATATTTCATTTCTAACTCCTTTGGGTATGAGTAGTGAATAGGGCACCCACTACTTTCTGCGCAAAAGATGATAAGGCTTGGTGTCTAGCCTACATCCAGTGAGGCGCGAAGGTTGTGGGCAACGCACGACGCCGTTTAGTGCGGCCTCCTTTTCCGTATCGGCATCGACTTCGATGATATACAAGCACATTCCGTGCCAAGGCTCACACGTCGCGCAAAAATTCTCCAAGAATGCCCTAACAGACTGAAAAACATGAGGTAAAAAATGAAATTTACTTTCCACACGTTGTCAGCCCATTTGTCGTTGCCCATCATTTGAACCACTTTTTGCTCCTGTTGCCCAACCTGCTGTTCACTTGCATAACCTTTTGTCCATCGGGACACCCTGCCCCGTCTGCCGGTACAAGCATCTACGACGACGGCTTCGGCCGCTGTATCCCACACTTGCACATCCGCTAGCGCAGCATCTGATGCCCCATGCCCAACAAGCGTACCGCGCCCCGAGACGACCCAATTTGTCTTCTGAAGGGCCGCGACAAGGCGCGGCTTCTCCACCTCGTCCTCAGCAAGCGGCACCTCTTGGTCGGGATATGCGGCATGGCGGACCCCGATCACAACGCGCTCGTCGTCGCATTTTCGCTCCATGAATGACGTCATCAAGTGCGACCTCCTTGTCCGCATCGGCTTCAATTTTAATTGGCTATACGCACATTTCATGCCAACGACCGGCCGCGCACAAAAAAATCCTTTAGGAATGCCCTAAAGGATTGGAAAACATGAACCTTAGAAATATAGGAGGGGAGTTTCATTGTGACATCCTCCTTTTGAGAAAATTCGTTCAAAAACGCACTGTGGTAACGACTAACAAATGCCCTTGACTACCGGGCATTAGGGAGACAGAGATGCGGTGGGCCGGAGTGTCCTTAGGAGGCTGGCGCGACCACTCTGACGCAATCGTAGCTAGGGCTGGCGAACTGACGTATATTCCCCATGGTCTCCACGTACTAGGGAGCGCTAAACTCCCTAGCCCCCCTAGAAAACTGGCCAACACCAGACGATCAGGATCATCGTATGGGTCCCACAGAGTCACTCCTGCTGGGACCGCCCCAAGATAGCCTACGGCTGCGCCAAGTATGGCACCAGAAACGCCACTAAGCTCACCCGGCTCGTCCTGCGTAAACTGAGCACCTACATGAATAGAGCAGTACGCAGCTAGAGTCCCGGTGCTAAACTTGAGGACAATCCGTTCACCGGTCCCTAGATTGGCAAATCTCCCCGTTCTCGCCGAACGGCCCTCTCCAACTGCAAGGTCGGGTTCTATCCCTTCGGCTCGCGTACTGTCCCTAGGCACCAAAGAATGAGACAGGTCACCCATAATCAACTTGTAGAAGTATGGAATGACCGTGATGGAGTCAGTATACGTCGTGTGGGTCGTCTGGTAATCACCAGCTTTATCTCCTCCGAGACGGAATACCTCGAACCATAGATTCGACGAGGAATCAGCACCGACAATTTCCACCGGGTCAGGTTTGAGGACGCTATATTCCCCTTCTGTATCTTTCGTAAGTATTAATATGGGAGAACACTTATGCGCCAAGTCCAAGTCGCTGGCCAGACTCTCGTGTGCATTCCCAACCAGCAATAAGGCGAACCATGTAACTGCAACCATCCAACGCTTCATTAGTGTTTTCCCCCTATTGAGTAGAAAGTTGATTATCCAATCGTCTTCCGACGCACCGTTCAAAATCGCAGCGCGGCGAAGGTATACAGGCCTCCCCGGCGGTCCGGTGCCACACCGAGGGAGAGACGAGAAGCTGCGGGGGCATAGCGGGACAACTCCGACATAATCGTCGCGCCAATAACAGACGAAGCCAACAGATCCCACATATCAGATCTCTCATCGACAGCGGAATCGATATCTATCACTCTAGTAAGCAATAGCATCCCCATCACGCTGCCAGTCAGAGCCGAGATGTAATGGTCATTTTGATCGACTCTACTCACGCCGACTGGAGTCACGAACGTATATCCGAGCAGCCGGCCAAAAAAGAAACTGGCACCGAAGTCGTTACCGCCGTTTCTATTCAAGCCAATTAGAATCTGCTCTAATAGAAAGCCAGAAAGTGCGCCCCCAAGAGCACCAGTACCCAATTTCTTGACAATCCGTTTGCCGGTTCCCCTCTCGTTTCCTTTTGCGGTTCTCCCCAAAAGACTATCCGGCATCGCTCGTAACCCGCTCGCAGCGTGGCCAGAATCTACTTGCACACGGTCACTAGCAACCGATCTTTGGGAAAGCACTTGCACGGTCGTCTTCCCGCAGTTGACAAAGGCGATATGATTCATCCTGACGAGCCCGCCCATCTTAGCATACAGGCAGCGAAGGCCAGTCACATCGCCGCCGACATACACCGTGTCGCGCCACGTCGTGTCCTGTTCGATCCGACCCGTATAGGAGTCGAGAGAGGCGTCCGGGGGGGACGTGCGTTGTATAGAAGAGGGGGCTTCTTTGATTTCTTGAGCCGCCCCAGCGGACTGAAAAATCAGGGAGAGCACCAACAATCTCATCCCGTTCAAAGCGCCTATGCGTTTCATCTTATGCTCCTCGTGTGCCGGGTACGCCCCAACCATGTGGGTTGTATCGCGGGTCTGTGCCCGCCGCAGGGCGAGGGGCCGACCCCTTATTATGAGAGAATCGGTCTGTTGCACAAGGCCGCCCAGACCCCATCGGCGCTTAACCGATTAGACCCTAAAAGGGAACGGCGAGCCACTTGAGCTTGAGCAACGCACGACGCCATGTTAACGAATACTACGTTCAAAGTGGATATTTATCCCCCCAAAGAGGTCAGCTTCTACCCGTACATTGAACCGCTTCGATATGGGACTCTCCACTCCAAGTCCCAAACGAAGTATACTGGGGCACGATGCCTCCCATTCCCGGTCACATCTTGGTTCTGACCATACTATACCTCCTACCCCGAAGAGAAGATACGTGCGAGGCATGATAGTATATACATGGGCATTTAGAGTCATACTTAGCCATAATGGAAACACGCCCTCTTTTTGACCGCCTATCAAGACTACCTCAAAAGCCCGGTTTGAGTAAGGCATATATCTTGAGGCGAGCCCTATGCCCGTAAAACGGTGACCAGGACTAAGAAAAACTAGTCCAGGAAACGTGCCCGCGGATAAGCTTCCGGACCAGCGATCAACCCTTATTGGACGGCTGAATGTATGTATCCGTCGATAGTCAAGGTCAATAGGTCCTTTTATCCCACCATCTAACGTAACCGAGTCGTCATCTACATGGAGAACGCGCCCTTTCTTGGTTCTCATTTTCGCTTGTTCGTCCTTATAGGTGACTTTGACTTTCTCGCCCTCTTTGAATAGCTGTTGGTCAATCGTCTCCCCTTGGCGAGTGGTTACTATTTGAGACATGGGTGCGGCACATCCTGTTGCGAGAAGCAAAATCACCATACTCAGAAAGCCCCATAAGCGGTGCATCGCTCTACCTCCTTCCGGTAGCATAGCGTGATGGATTGGGACGACGCGGTCCCGGGGCTTTCTATAATCTCCGATTTTCTTCATCGACTCAAGGTCTCTTTCGCACACAGACTTGGTGCCCAGCTTACATCGAGGGTACGGCGCGAAGGTTGTGAACAACCAACGCTGCCATTGAATGCGGCTTCCTTTCCCGCATCGGCTCCAACGTCAAGTAGCTATAAGCATATTCCGTGCCACATACTCCATCACGTACAAAGAAATCATTCAGGCTTACCCTAAAACTCCGCTTCGCCGACCAGCCGTTGTTGCTCGTCACTTGAACATGCCCCTCCGATACCGCAACGTCTGCCCACTATGCGACGCTGGTCACCGACAGGTATGCCGACCTCCACCATCCCTAGACGGCTTCGGGCAAAATCCGCACCGTGTTTCTGGTGATTACGGGTATATCCTGGTGGGGTTTTTACGACGACGCGGATGAGCCTCCTCGTAGGCGACGAGGAGGCTTTGAAGGGCGAGGGGCTTGAAGGTGTTGCGGAGGGGCCGGCGGCGTATTCTCTCGCCGCCGGCCCCTGTACGCGCTACCATTTAGTAGCGGACTGGCCTTTGCGGTTGCAGGCCGGCCCGCTGGGTTCAAGAGCCCGGGCTATGGACGCTCAGTTGCAGGGCGAACGTATCGGTATCGCCATCGCTGTCGCGCACCGTCCACGTAATCCCACATTGCCCCGGTGAGGTAGGCTGTCCACTCACCGATGAAGAGGTCGCCCTCAAGCCAGCGCAGGAGCCGCTGACCGAGTAGCGCAACGACCCGTTGCCCCCACTGGCCGACGGCCGGGTAAAGCTGAAATACGAGCCCACCGTCGTCGAGCGAGACGTGCCCGATGACGAGAATGTAGGCGTGGTATCAGCCGCCACGGAAACTTGCAGGGCGTAGGTGTCGGTATCGCCATCGGCGTCGCGTACCGTCCACGTAATCCCGCATTGCCCCGATGAGGTAGGCTGTCCACTCACCGACGAAGAGGTCGCCGTTAGGCCAGCGCAGGAGCCACTGACCGAGTAGCGCAACGACCCGTTGCCTCCGCTGGCCGACGGCCGGGTAAAGCTGAAATACGAGCCCACCGTCGTCGAGCGAGACGTGCCCGATGACGAAAACGCCGGCGTGAGATCCTCATCGTTGTCGAGCAGCCACACCGTCGCCTGTTGCGTCGTACCGACCACGCGCACCCCCGAAGGCAGACTCCCAAACGACAGCGACACCGTCTCGTCGTCGGCATCGGCGTCCTCGTTGGCCGTCAGCGTAAACGACTGCGACGACGCACCCGCGGCAAACGATAACGACACCGTCCCATTCGTCAGGTTCGCCACCGCGTAGTCGTCCGCCTCCGTGCCCGCATCCGCCAACACCACCACCGGAATAAGCACCGTCTGCGGCGGTGCGGGTGCCAGCGACACCGTGATCGACGCACGCGCCCCCCCTTCGGTGGCTTGGTAGGACACCACCCCAAACGACACGAACCCCGACCACGCCGCCGGCCTTGCCGACTGCGACGCCGATGCGCCGGCACCGACGCCGTTGACCGCCCGCACCGCAAACTCATACTCGGCGCCATTGGTCAGCCCCGTAACCGTACTATCGCGGGCGGTGCTGCCGCCCGACACGGTAGCCCACTCCGGCCAGCCATGCCCTGAGTTGGCCACCCGCCACCGCACCTCATACCGCTCAATCGCCGAGCCGTTGGCCGGGGCCGCCTCCCACCGCAAGACCACTTGGCCAGCCCCCGGCGAGGGCATAAAATGCGCTGGCGCATCCGGCACACCCGCTGGCGTGGCCGTTACCGACGCCGACGCCGACGCCCCGGCGCTATTGACCACCCACACCTCGAAGGTGTACGCCGTGCCGTTGGTCAGCCCATCCACCATATGGCGCGTGGTCCGTCCCAACGGGGCACCCTCCGCCGACGGAGCCCACCGCGTACTTGCGGCGCGATACCGATACTTATAGCCCGTGATCGTTGCGCCGCCATTCGATTCGGGGGCCTCCCATGTCAACGCCACCGACTCGTTGGCCGGGATAGCCGCCACGTTCTGCGGCGCACTCGGCCGCCGCACCGGCGACTCGGGCAGCGAATTCGGCATGGGAACATCATTACCCTCTGGGAAGGCCGTGGACCAAGCACCATGACCTTGCGCGTTCGTCGCCCGCACCTGATAGCGGTAGCGAGTATTCCCACTCAACCCGGTATGCGTATAGCGGGTGGTCCCAGCGGCGAGGGCATCGGGCAGGATGCACCAATCCGACCAATCCGACATCACTACACCCTGCACCGCCTGGCTCTGATAGCGCAGGGTGTACCCGTCCACTGCCGGGGTAGCCGACACCGCATCCCAACTCACATCAAGCTGCCCGCCCCGCCTAACGGGCTGATCCGGCGGCGTAACGGGCACCTGAACAGAAAGCCCGGTCGGTTGCGGCGGCACGCTATGCCCACCGGCTGTTGGCGTCACCGACACTGACGCCGACGCCGGCCCCTGCCCGCCGCTGTTGACCGCCCGCACCTTGAAGAAATAGGTCTGCCCGTTGGTCAGACTCCCTACCGTATATTCCGTCGTAAAGGTTCTGCTGTCAGGAATAGGCTCCCATGCCACCGCAATCTCCGAAACCCGCGTCTGCTGATATTGCCAAGTACACTGGATGGCGTTCGGTTCGTCCCAACTCAGCGTCACTTCGCCATCGCCGGCTCGTGCCGTCAGGGTCGGCGTATGGGTCGGCGTAACCAAGGCCGGCGTAGCCAGCGGACTGAGCGGACTTAATTCTACCGACACCGTCGTCGCCGAACCTGCTCCAGTGCTGTTGACCGCCCGCACTAAGAACGTAGCGGTCTCGCCGTCAATCAGACCCGTCACGGTATGCTCTGTCGTGAGCGGTCCACTGTTGGGCATCGTCTGCCAGTCCCTCCATCCCACGCCCTCCGGCTTTAACCGATACTGCCACTGTGTAAGCGTCCCAGCGCAGCGTTGTTTGGCTGACGCCTGCTTGTGCGGTCAGACCGGTCGGCGGAGGGGGAGGGGGCATATTGTGAAGCCAGGTCGATATTGGAGGCATCACCGGCTTGTGTGCTTAACACCTTGCCAGTATGGGTCATATATTCCCGTCTCCCCAAAATAGCAGCAGTTGAAGCAGTAGTTGATTTACCTGCTCCTACTGCTGAATTTGGATCGCCAATTCCCTCAGTTACGCTGTGGAGCTCAATGGTTCCGCCAACGGGATATGCAGCATGCGAGCCGGCCCCCACGTAAACAACGGGATGGGTGCCTTGGCTCAGTTTTAAGTTTTCTCGCGGACTGAAAGCAAAACTGGAGGTAAACCCCGGGTGATTAGGAAAATTTTTATAGTAAGTCACCCAAGCACCATGAAACCTATACTCCACGCCTAGGACCTCGATGGTATCGTCATCAGGATCGCTTGAACTGACCACCACCTCAATGCGCTGCCAGTCGCCCTCGTGGTTGTTCCACCAGTCATTGTAGGGATAGAAGTAGTGGTACTGGATTACGGTAAGTGTGCCGCTATAATTGCTGTGAGTTGTTGAGTCTATATGCACATACGCTGTATTGGGATGATTATAGCCCCTATAATCGGATATTGGGGAGATCGGATAGTCAACTTGGTCTCCTGTGCCAAAGTACGTATTGTTCCACTCTGTGGGAGTCTCACCGGGATAGTCAAAATAGGCACTGTTTATTACATAGGGCCTACCGTCGGGGTGGTCGGGGTACGTAACGCCCTCTGGGGCGGGGGGCATTTTTTCTGAGCCATGGCGAACTATGAAATTGAACGGCTCAACCCCTTTTAAGAAGGCAAACTTACTTTGATCAAAGTTGAATCTATTTGGTGAGGTCGGCCCATAGAATTGTTTAGACCATAAATCTTGGTTCAAGTAAAGATCATTGGAATGAAAATACTTTGAATCCAAGTAATGTCCCTGACCGATTCCGGGTATGTCAAACCACATAGACGCAATGTTTGTCGCCCTGACGATTTCCACGGGTTCCGGTTTGATTACGCGAATAGGCTCCGTCGGGTCATAGCTAGTGGAGTTCTCTTCCGTCAGGATCAAGATGGGCGAAAACATCTCGGCCAATCGCTCTTTGTCCTCATCACTGATCGCATCCGCCCCTTCAGCTATGAGCATGGCGAACAAGAGTACAACACGAATAATCCGCATGAGAGGTATCCTCCTCTTATTGAGTTTCAAAAGCGTATTGTGGTAATAGCTAATAGGCCCCCCTTGGGAGTCGGAACCAAACCGACCGAGACCCGGCGAGCTTCAGGCTTCAAGTGGAGCTTAGCCGAAAGGGACTTGCGCCATACTTCCGACGCAATCGTTGCACCAACAATAGGACCGAAAAAGGCACTTAAGACTGCTAAACCCGCACCATCTTCCCATTCTGTAAGAGCTATAGCAACAGGCACTCCTGCTCCCGCCAGCGTACTGCCCGCGAGTGTTATGAGGAAATTATCCTGCGGATCAACCCAGCTCACGCCAACCGCGGTTCCAACCAAGTTGCCGCCCCAAAATCCCAAAACGATAGTGCCAGCGTCAGCAATGGCATAGGCAGCAGTGGGGTCAGTACCTGGTTCTGCTTCTCGCTGAGACTGTATCGCCGGTAGCACCCAACCAAACGCAATGGTCGCTCCTACGAGTCCGCCACCGACGCCCCCAAGCACACCGGCCGCCAATTTTTTGCCAAGCGGTGTGTCGCCCCCCCCTTCCCTTGCCTTAACCTTTGGTAGCCCTGTGCTGTTCTGCGATACTCCAATCGGCTTCCCGCAGTTGACAAAGGCGACATGGTCCATCGCGATGCGCCCGCCCCTCTTGGCATACAGACAGCGCAGGCCGTCTCGGATCGTGGCGTTGGAGACGTCCGCTCGTCCCCCACGCTCGACGACAATGTCATACCAGTCAGCCCCCAACGAAGCCGCATCCGCCGAACCAAAGACGATGCCCTCGGCTTGAGCCTGTAGCCGCCCCACGACGAGCAGTTCCGCACGGGTGGCGTCCAAGCCGCCTTGGGTATCATCGTAGTAGGGCAGAAAGCGAACCGCCGTATTGGGAGCAAGGGTTGAGGTCGCGCTCGACACAATATTCACATCGCCGCCGACATACACCGTGTCGCGCCACGTCGTGTCCTGTTCGATCTGATTCTCGCCCTCTTTGAATAGGTGTTGGTCAATCGTCCCCCCTTGGCGAGTGGTCACTATTTGAGACATGGGTGCGGCACATCCTGTTGCGAGAAGCAAAATCACCATACTCAGAAAGCCCCATAAGCGGTGCATCGCTCTACCTCCTTCTGGTAGCATAGCGTGATGGATTGGGACGACGCGGTCCCGGGGCTTTCTATAATCTCCGATTTTCTTCATCGACTCAAGGTCTCTTTCGCACACAGACTTGGTGCCCAGCTTACATCGAGGGTACGGCGCGAAGGTTGTGAACAACCAACGCTGCCATTGAATGCGGCTTCCTTTCCCGCATCGGCTCCAACGTCAAGTAGCTATAAGCATATTCCGTGCCACATACTCCATCACGCACAAAAAAATCGTTCAGGTTTACCTTAACAGGTTGAAAAACATGAATCTTAGAAATATGAGGAGGAGGGTTTCTACGCTTCGCTGACCAGCCGTTGGTGCTCGTCGCTTGAACAAATGTTTGTTCATTTTAATAACTTTTTATTTACATGAATAAATGTTTGCTCATCGGGACAACCCAGCCCAAGCCCCTTCTCCGGGCGCTGTATCCCATGCTTGCGCATCCGGTAGGGCTGCGTCGGAAGGGGCATGTCAAGCGAAACCTTTTCCGAAAAACCCGCTGGGTGCTTTCTCGCCTAAAAGCCTGCGCCCGTGAAAACGGGGGGCGCGGTAAAGCGCTGGGAACGCGGGCGTCTCGCCCTCAGGCCGGCTAGACCCACCCTCTTGGGCGAGCGCTTATCAGGAACAGACCCCACGGGCAGCCAAGCGGATTATTTGCGTCCGACCGCAGCGCGAACCTTTATTCAATAGCTTACTTAACCCAAGGAAATCCCATGATCATCCAACCCAAAGTTCGCGGCTTTATCTGCACTACGGCCCATCCCGACGGCTGCGCCCGCGCCGTCCAAGACCAAATCGCCTCGGTCAAACGCCAACCCCCCTTCGACGGCCCCGTGAAAGTCCTCGTCATCGGCGCTTCAACCGGCTACGGGCTGGCGTCGCGCATCGCCACCTGCTTTGGCGCGGGTGCGGCCACGCTCGGGGTATTCTTCGAGCGGCCAGCAGCCGGCCGCCGCACGGCAACGGCCGGATGGTACAATAGCGCAGCCTTTCACGAGGCTGCCCGCAACGCCGGCTACTACGCCCGCAGCATCAACGGCGATGCCTTCTCCGACCAGATCAAGGCCGAGACAATCGCCGCCATCCGCACGGACCTGCAAGCAGTCGATTTGGTCGTTTACAGCTTAGCTTCGCCGCGGCGCACTCATCCGCGCACCGGCGAAAATTTTAGTTCCGTCCTCAAGCCCATCGGCCGCACCTACACCAACAAGACCGTCCACGTCCAGAGCGGCGAAGTTTCCGACATCGCCATTGACCCGGCGAGCGAGGAAGAGATCGCCCACACCATCGCGGTCATGGGCGGCGAAGACTGGCAGATGTGGATCGAAGCCCTCGCCGAAGCGGGCGTACTAGCCGACGGCGTTCGCACGATCGCCTACACCTATATCGGCCCTGAAATTACCTACCCGGTCTATCGCGACGGGACCATCGGCCGCGCCAAGGACCATTTAGAAAAGACGGCCAAGGTGCTCAACGAATTTTTGCAAGCGAGAAGCGGCAGTGCCCACATCTCCGTCAACAAGGCTATGGTGACCCAATCGAGCGCCGCCATCCCGGTCGTGCCGCTCTACATCTCGCTGCTCTACAAGGTGATGAAGGAAAAGGGCTGCCACGAAAGCTGCATTGAGCAGATGCACCGACTCTTCGCCGGCTGCCTCTATGCAGATGCGCCCACCGACGCCGAGGGGCGCATCCGCATCGACGACCGAGAAATGCGCGAGGACGTGCAGGGGGAAGTCGCTGCGCTGTGGGAGCAAGTCAACACCGACAACCTCGAATCGCTGTCGGATATCGAAAGCTATCGTGCGGAGTTTCTGGGGCTTTTCGGCTTTGGCTTTGCGGGTGTTGACTACTCGGTGGAAGTTGATGCCGAGCGGGGGCTGTAATGAGGAGCTGCCAGATGAATCGCGAGGTAGAATTACATGCTCTATAGGCACACCGGCCAAAACCGCCCTATCGCGTCTTGTCAAGCTGGCACTTTTAGCGTACCCCAAGGGCTCTAATGTTTGCAAAAAAATGAAGCCTCATTGCCTCTTACTCGCGGCCCTAGTCTGGCTGGCGAGTCCACTGCGGGCGCAAGTTGATATCGAAAGCCTGCGCCGGGACGATCAAGCGGGCTTTTCCGGTTCAGTAGCGGTCGATCTGACGTTGCGAGCCGGCAATGTCGAGTTATTTGAATTCGGCCCCGAGCTTTCCTTCAATTACGGCCGCGCCGCGGACGCGTTCATTTTTATTGGCTCAGGCGATGCCGGCTGGGAGGGCAAGGAGCGCTTTTCCAATGAGGCGCTGGCGCATCTGCGCTACGTCCGCTCCTTGGGCTCACGGCTGCATGGAGAAGTCTTCGGACAAGTTAATTACGACCGATCCCGGCGCTTGGAGTTTAGAGGCGTTGTCGGCAGCGGCATCCGCTGGGCTCTCATCGCTCCGGGCGAGTCGTCTTTTTGGCTGGGCTCGTCGTTTATGTTCGAGCACGAGCGCAATGAGGTCGCAGCGGCCGATGACCATGCTGCTCGGACCTCAATTGTCCGCTGGAGCAATTACCTGTCGGCCGATATCAAGCTTGGTGAAATGGCCCAGCTAGCGGGAACGGCCTACGTGCAGCCCGCTGTGAGGCAGTTCGACGACTACCGCGTTTTGTGGGATTCGGTCTTGAAAGTGTCAATCACCGAAGCTCTATCCGCGACCACGTCCGCGACCTTCCGGCGCGATAGCGATCCGCTCAATGGAGTGAATGGAAGTGACTTTCGCCTATCAACGGGTTTGGCACTCGATTGGGATTGAGACGCCCCCTCTGCTCAATAGGTCGCCCGACCGCCGCTCACGTCAAAGCACTGGCCCGTGGTAAAGGTCGATTCGTCCGATACTAAAAATAAAATGGTCGCCGCCACTTCTTCGGGGCGACCCAAGCGGCCGAGGGGGATTTTGGCGGTCAAAAAATCGACGCGGTCTTGGTCCATGCCCTGCAACAGCGGCGAGTCAATCAGGGCCGGTGCCACGCAATTGACGCGGATGCCGCAGTTTAGAACCTCTTTGGCCAGAGTCTTGGTAAAGCAGATGACGCCGGCCTTGGATACGGAGTAGGGTGCCATATTGGCGTTGCCCTCTTTGCCGGAGATAGAGGCCAGCGAGCAAATGACCCCACTCTGTTGCGGCAACATGTAGCGCAGGGCCGCCCGCGAGCACAGAAAGGTTCCCTTGAGATTGATGTCGAGGACGCGGTCCCAGTCGTCTTCGGCCAGATCTTTGACCGGCGCGTCCGTGCCGACAGTGCCGGCGTTGTTCACCAAGATGTCGAGGCCGCCCAACAGGTCGGCAACTCGGGCAAAGGCCCGGTCAACCGAAGCGGCCTCGGCCACATCAACGGCAAGGCCGATGGTCGAACCACCTATTTCAGCAGCCGTCCGTTGCGCACCGGCGGCGTCGATGTCGAGAATAGCCACCCGGCCGCCCTCGGCGGCAAGGCGCTGGGCAATGGCGCGACCTATGCCGCGACCTGCGCCGGTGACAATGGCGTTTTTTCCCTTGAGGGGTTGCGAGTCCATCTGCTTTTCTAAGCTCTCCAGCTAGCAATAAATTGCTTGGTTCCCTTACTACGCGACCGCCGGCGGCTGTAGCAGGTGTCGCGTAGTAAGTCGACGCCAAAATTGGCGGGCATGTCGCCTATCGCGACAAACTGTTGCCGATTGACTTGCATGGCTTTTGGTCTCCATAATTGCAGTTGTGGCAATATCGAGGAAAAAGCGATGTCCAATGATAGGCCTTGCAAAGGCAGTAGAGCAAATGTGGCGGCGGTTTTGCTGCTGACGATACTGGTGCCCTCAGTCCCCACCCAAGGGGCCGCCGAGACTCAATTCGTCGAGGTGACGCGGCAGTCGGGAATTGACTTTGACAATGTCTCGGGCACTCCTGAGAAGAAGTACATAATTGAGACCCAAGCCGCGGGAGTAACTGCGTGGGACTACGACCTCGATGGGGATCCTGATTTGTACTTCACCGTTGGTTCTCACCGCCAAGGGGAAGGTGCGCCGGCAAACGCACTATTTCGCAACGATGGAGGGCAGTTCGCCAACGCAACAGCAGGTAGCGGCGCTGGCTTGCAGGGATGGAGCATGGGGGCCGCGCCGGCCGACTACGACCTCGATGGGGACGACGATCTCTACGTCACGCGCTGGGGTCGCAACGCCTTGCTCCGCAACGAGGGCGGGGGCCGCTTCACCGATGTCGCCGCGCTCGCCAAAGTCGATGACGAGCGCTGGGGCATAGGCGCGGCATTCGCCGACTACGACCTCGACGGCGATCTCGATCTCTACGTCGCAAACTACATTGAGTTCGAGCTCAATGGCCCCCCGTTCTACGACAAGTGGTGTAATCACAGAGGAATAAAGGCCGCTTGCGGTCCAGCCGGCTTCAAAGCGGAAAGAGATGTCTTATTCCGCAACGACGGAAACGGCCGTTTTAGCGACGTGAGCGCGGCTGCGGGGATTGACGATCCACCCCGTTATGGCATGCAGGTCGCTTGGGGCGATCTCGACGCCGATGGCGATCTCGACGCGTACGTGACCAACGATGGACACGCCAATTCCCTATTGCGCAACGACGGCCGCGAGACATTCGCTGACATCGGCATATCGTCGGGGGCTGCCTTCAGCGGCGATGGCCGCGCTCAGGCTGGGATGGGGGTAGGTCTTGGCGACGGCGACGGCGATGGCTTGTGCGACATCTTCGTCACCAACTTCTCCCAAGACCACAACACGTACTACGAGAATACAGGCACTAGATTTTTCACCGACATCAGCGGCCAAGCAGGGCTAGCTGGCAGTAGCCGCCCTTTTATGGGGTGGGCCACCTTCTTTTTCGACTACGATGGCGACACCGACCTAGACCTATTCGTCGCCAACGGCCACCTCATGCCTGCCATTGACTTTGCCGGCAGCGGGCTTTCCTATGCGCAGACAAACCTGCTATACCGCAATGACGGGGCCAGCAGATTTACAGAGGTCAGCGGGCGCACTGGCCCTGCGTTTGGCTTGGCGCGGGTGAGTCGCGGCGCAATCCACGGCGACTTGGACAGCGACGGCGATCCCGATATAGTAGTGGCCAATCTCGACGCGCCGCCAAGTTTGCTGCGCAACGACAGCGCTCGCCTTTATCACTACCTCGGACTAGACCTGCATGGGCCACCCGGCAATCGTCACGGGATTGGGGCCTACGTCCTAGTGCGCTCGGGTGGCCGCGAGCAGTATCGCCAACTATTCAGCGGCGACGGGTTTATGGGGCAAAGTGACCCGCGCCTCATCATCGGGCTGGGCACAGCGCACCTTGTGGACCACTTGGAGGTGCGCTGGCCTTCGGGGCTGGTGCAGCGCTACCAGAACCTGACCGTAGATCGCTTCTACCTGCTCCATTACCAAGACGGGCTCACAGCCCGAGGAGATGGGGAGAGGACGGGCTTTGAATGAGGCGACGACTCCGGCTAGGCACCTTTCTGTTACTCGCGATGCTTCTCGTCCTAGCTTTGCATATTGAGGGCTGCGGGAAGCAAGAAGAACGGCCTCGGGGACTCTGGCCCGATCTCTACGAAAACGACGATGACCGGGATCGCGACGGGTGGAATGGGTACAGTCGAATCAAAACTGAAACATGTGCTCTTCCATCAGCGCATGGCCCGCAGGGAGCGTCGTCGAATGGGATTGGACGAGAACGAGTTTTTCTTTGGCTTGATAAACAAGGCCATGTACCGGCGGGAGGTAGGTTGAGAAACGTTTGATAGCAGGGTAGCGCCTCGAAAGTAGGGGGCGCATTGTCGTGTAGTACGGCTGTGTACCAGTGGGGTCTATCGCAATTATCTCACTCCCAAAAGGAGGTTGGAATGGTACTAAGCAAAAGGATCATTTTGGGTGCGACGATCCTCGGTGTTGGTCTGTCGCGGTCCAAACTTGGGCTCGCGATCCACCGGTATTTTTGCAGTGCAAGCAATTGAGGGCGCGATGCGGATCACCAGAGTCAAGACGTACATCGTAGATGGCGGCTTCCGTCCCTGGACCTTTGTGAAGATCGAGACCAGCGACCCGGGCCTCGTGGGGTGGGGGGACTGTACCGACTGGGGCTCGCCCGGACCCGTGGCGGCGACGGTAGAGCGGTACGCTGAGCGGATTATCGGCAAGGATCCAATGGCGAGCGAGGCGATCTGGTGGGAGCTATCCGCCTTCTCGGTTCGCCACACGGGAGGCATTGCCTACAAGGCGATGTCCGGCATTGACTCGGCCCTGTGGGACATCCGCGGCAAGGTTCTAAATGCGCCCGTGTGGCAACTGCTTGGCGGCCGCATGCGGGACCGGCTCCGGCTCTATTGGTCCCACTGCGGTTCGACCCGGGCTGGACCATGGGCGCAGAAGTTGGGGCTGTGGCCGGTGCGTACGATCGCCGACTTGGAGGAAGTGGCTAGAGAGGTGCTGGAGCGCGGCTTCACGGCCATCAAGACCAACCTGATGCGCTTGGAGGACGACCCCGAGGGCACCGGTGTGCCAGGTGGCGTCGGCGACGCCTCTCCCTCTGTCCTGCGCCGCGCAGAGCGCATAATCAGCACCTTCCGGGAAGCCCTCGGACCGGATGTAGGGATCGCTTTGGATGTGGGATTCCACTTCAAGTTGGGCGGCGCAGCGCGACTCGCTAGAGCCTTGGAGCCATACGATCTGATGTGGCTCGAGACGGAGACCTTAGACGCCGCTGCGCTGCGGACCATCCGCGAGTCCACGACCACGACGATCTGCACCGGCGAGAGCCTCTTTGGGACCGCCGGCTTCCGACCTTTCCTCGAACTCCACGCCCAAGACATCGTCATGCCCGACTTGGCCTGGAACGGGGTCGCGATGGGCCGGCGGCTCGCCGACTTAGCGCACGCTTATGACGTGCTGTTTGCCCCCCATAACTGCCACAGCCCGCTGACGACGTTGGTGTCGGCCAATGTGTGCGCCACCGCGCCCAATTTCTACATCCTCGAATTCGATGTGGACGACGCTCCGTGGCGGGACGACCTGATGAGTCACCCCTTTGAAGTGCGGGACGGACACCTGATTCTACCGGAACGGCCCGGTCTAGGATCGGACTTGATCGAATCCGAACTCGAGAAACACCCTCCCGACCACTACCCCGACATGCGCTAATGCTGATAACTACGCAGGGGCAGCGAGGGCGCGTGTTTACCGCACGAGCCTTTCTCCTCGGTTGCCTGCTGACGGCGTTCCTCGGAACGGGCCCGCTCTACGTCCAGTTCGTCAACCACACGGCACCGCTCAACGCCGACTCCATCACGGCCGGTGCCGTGTTCCTGTTTTTCCTGCTCACCTTTGTAGTCAACACTGCACTGCGGAAAATCCACCCCCCTTGGGTTTTTACAACGGGCGAACTCGTCGTCATCTACGCGATGATGATCGTGGCTTCCACGATCCCGACGAAGACCCTGATCGCCAATATGATCCCGGTTCTGCCAGGGGCTTCTTATTACGCCACGCCGGAGAACGAATGGGCCGAGTTGATCGTGCCCCTGATCCCGGATTGGCTCGTGCCCCAAGACCCGCTCGCAGTAAAGTATTTCTACGAAGGTGCCCCCTCCCACGTCTCGATCCCGTGGAGGGCGTGGCTAGTGCCCTTTGCAGCTTGGGGAATTTTTATTGCCTCCTTCTTTGCCGTGATGATCAGCAGCATGGTGATCGTCCGGCGCCAATGGGTGGAGCACGAGCGGCTCGTCTTCCCCTTGACCCAAGTGCCGCTGGAGATGCTCCAGCCTCCCCGCTTAGGGCACGCCCTAGGAGCCCTTTTTCAGCAACCGCTGCTGTGGATAGGGGTCGCGCTGCCTTGGATCGTGCTGAGTACGCACGGCCTGCATGCCTATTTCAACTACATCCCTAGAATCGAGACCAACACCTACTTTGAGCTATTCAAGGATACCACCCCGTTCCGCGTTCTCCTGAGCTTTTCCGTCATCGGGTTTACTTACCTAGTGAACTTGGAAATCGGATTTAGCCTCTGGTTCTTTCACCTGCTGATGAAGCTACAGTCGGGCCTGCTGAACATTATTGGCTACGACATCCCGGGGCGCGAAGAGGTCTTTGTCGGCGGCGGGGGAACGGTCGCGGTCGGCCACGAGGCCATGGGGGCCACCATCGCGCTGGTTTTGTTCGTCTTGTGGACGAGCCGCCGGCATCTTGCCTCGGTCTTCGGCAAAGCCTTTGGCACGGCCCCGCACGTGGATGACAGGGACGAAATAATGTCCTACCGGGTGGCGGTGGTGACGCTACTGATCGGGCTGGCCGGCATGGGTCTGTGGCTCAACGCCAGCGGGATGCCGCTGTGGCTCACGCCCTTCTTCGTGGGCACTGCTTTTGCCGCGTTCTTCGCCCTGACCCGAATCATCGCCGAAGGAGGAGTCGGCTTTTCTCGGACGCAACTCGTCCCGGCCGTGTTCGCGGTCTATACCTTTGGGACTGGACTCGTGGGGCCCACGGGGCTGACTAGCCTCGGCTTTACCTACACTTGGAGCTCCGAGATCCGCTCCCCCCTGATGGCGTCGGTAATGCACGGGCTGAAAATGATGGACAGCATTGGCGTTCGCCGGCCGCGGCCCCTCCTCGGCGCCATTGTGCTGGCGGCGCTGATCGGCACACTCAGTTCGGGCCTGATGACCGTGTGGCTCGCCTATACATACGGAGGAATCAACCTACAGCGCTGGGCTTTTATGGGATTGCCCCAGACCGTCTTTGGGTTCGTGGGAGACAAGCTACAAAACCCCATCGGCGGCGACATCACCGTGCCGCGGATCGTTTTTGCGGGGTTGGGCGGCACCGTCATGGCTGGACTGATGTACGCCCGGCAGCGGTTTATCAACTGGCCACTTCACTATCTGGGGCTACCCATTGCCACGTCCCTGCCGATCAGCATGGGTTGGTTCAGTATTATGATCGGGTGGCTGTTTAAGCTGTTTATCGTGCGCTATGGGGGAGTGCGCCTGTATCGGACCATACGGCCCTTTTTCATCGGCCTGATCGCCGGGCAGATTAGCTGCGGTGCGAGTTGGATGGCTCTAGATTACTTGACGGGCATGGTGGGCAATTGGGTAAGCGTGGGCGTACCCTGACTTTGGGGCACAAGTAAAACTGAGGTAGCCATCGCGGCGAAACCCTTGCAGATTGGGTTCGCGGCATTGCAACGTTACGACTATACCGAGGAAATGCTATGCCCAACGATCGGCTTTCTAACGGCAGTAGAGCCGTCTTGCTGCTGACGATGCTGGCGGGAGGGGCGCACGGGCAAACGGGCGAGTGGCTGCAACTGCGCGGCGACCGCCAGATGAGCGGCCGGGCCGCGGGGGTCGGTCAAATGCGCCACGGGCCGCCGCAAGAGCGCTGGCGCTACGACATTGCCGCTTGGGAGGGCTATGTGGAGGTGGCTCGGCACGAAGGCGACTCCTCGGTGACCTTGCCCTTTGCCGCTCCGGTCGCTCCCGAGTACATCAGCACCCATGGGCGGGCCTGGGGGATGGGGCCACAGGTTTTTAACCTCGGCGGCGTCGAGGTGGCCGTGCCGCTGGACAATGTCTTCAAGGTGGCCAAAATCCTGCCCGGGGTAGAGGGCTTGCAGCGCTTTGAAATGGGAAATTCGTTCAGCGACGGCGGGGCCGAGCCCAAGCAAGGCCGGCTGCTCGCGTACGACAGCGACGAGCCCCGGGTGGTGTGGGAGACCGAGTTCTTTACCAATACTTGGGACCCCAATGTCCTCGTAGTTGACGTCGATGTAGATGGCCAGCCCGATCTCGTCGTGGCCACCCACTACCGCATCCTCGTCTTCGACGGGGCCACCGGGGCGACCAAGATGCAGTTGCAGTACCACGGCTATCGCAACTACGGCTGGTTCGGGGCTGCCAATATCGACGGCGATCCGTACCCCGAATTCGGGGTGGTGGCCGATTTCAGCATGCACGTCGAGGTCATTGACAACGACGGGACGGAACTGACGTTGCGCTGGCTGCGCGACATTCAGCCCGATCCAGCACAATCGACCAAGGTGGTGCGACCCAAACCGCAGGCCCTAGTCGATGTGGACGGCGATGGCCGCTTCGAGCTGGTGTACAGCATGTACAACGGCCAGTGGCACATCGTCGGCGTGGATGCGCTCAGCGGCGAGACCCGCTTTGATTTTCCACGGCACCATTTGCACGGTATGGCCGATGTCGATGGCGACGGACGCTTGGAACTGTTCGTCTCGGCCACCACGGGCGAGGCCCTGCCGACCTATGCGCCGCTGGCGGTCTGGTCCTTGGAGGCGGGGGCGGCAACCGCGCGCTGGAGCCACGAGCGGGGGCGCTTCAGCACGGTATTGCTGAATCAATTGCCCTTGACGGTGAGCAGCGGGGCGGCCGACGGTTTGCGCACGGTGTCGACCGGCGATGTCGATGGCGATGGACGGCGCGATTTCTTTGCGCTTGCGCCGGACGGAGCAGGTGAAGTGTTGGTCGCTTTGGGCAGCGACGGCGCGGGACGCATTGGACCGCGGTGGGTGGTGCGCGGTCCGGCCGGGATGACCCTCGAGACGGCCGCAGTGGCGGACGATGGGGCGGCCTTGTTGTATCTAAAGGGGAGTGGGCTTCCTAGTCAGGCGCTAATGCTGGAGCGGGCCTCGGGGGTGCTGCACCAGTGGAGCCGCCAAGCGTTTACCCCGGCCGGTACGCCAGTAGTGGCCGATTTGGAAGGGGATGGCCGGGTGGAAGTGGTCGTGCAGACCGCGACCCGGGAAGTGCTGTGTCTGCAAGCTCCGGGGGAGGGTGGGGGTGCGCCTCGGCCGCGGTGGCAGGTGCCGGGCTACGGCCAGACCAATAACGCGCCCTTCCACTGGGGCGTGGTCGCCGCGGACGTGGACGGCGATGGCGGCCGGGAAGTGTTGGCGGCGCGCGAGGCCGCCAGCGGCAACGCCAGCTTGGTGGCGCTCGCGGCCGATGGCTCCATCCGCTGGCAGACCGAGTTCGTTGGCTTTGACGGCAGTATGCCGATATGGAATTTCAGCGGCCTGTCCTACTGGAGCGCTGGGCATTTCCGCAGCAATGAGCACATGGATGTATTCGCCAGTTTGCGGCGCGGCAAGTTGGGCAGCGAAGTGGGCTTTTTGCTCGACGGACGCAGCGGCGAAATTGTCTGGGAATCCAATGGTTTCACCCTGCCCGAGGACGGCAGCGGCCGCAGTCTGGGCGGGCATCCCAGCGCGGCCGGGGATGTGGACGGCGACGGTCTGGAGGAGATCGTGGTGATGTGGCCCGACCGGCTGCACATTGTCGATGGAGTCGCGGGCACGGCGCAGGTAGTGCGCCAAGCCTATGGGTACACCAACGGACTCAATGCCCTGTTTGAGAGCGATTCCTTTGTCGGCTATGCGTTCCCAGCCGTGGTCGATTTGTTCGGCGACGGCCGGCCGCAACTCCTCTGGGGCCACTGCGGCTACTTAAACGCCGTTTTGGACGGCGATGGCCAGCGCATCTGGCAGACTCCGTACCGCAACAATACCGAGGTGCAATCCCTGATGGGAGTGGGCGACAGCGATGGCGATGGGACCGTGGAATTGCTGGCTTCGACTGCGGACGGGGTGCGTCTGTTCGAGGCGGCGGACGGCGCAGTTTTGCTGGAATTCGACGATGGGGTTCGGGCCCATACGGATGTGGTCTCCGGCGATGTAGATGGCGACGGGCGCGACGAGTTCCTGTTTGCCAGCGGCACCAAGTTGATCTGCGTGGAACAGGAGGAAGGGGCCCTGCGTCGGGCCTGGACCCTCGAGGTGGAAGGTCGCAGCAGCGACATCGCCCTAGCCGATGTGGATGGGGACGGCTTTTTAGATGCCGTGGTGACGACCGCGGACGGCTATGTAAAGGCGTACGTGGGGGAGACCGCAGCCACCGCGGCACAGGCCGTGGAGCGCACGCCGCCCAAAACGCATCTCCAGCCGCCTTATCCCAACCCGTTCAACAGTCGGATGCATATCGATTTCAGCGTGGGGCGGGGCGGGATGGTGCGGCTGGAGGTTTTCGGCCCGACTGGACAGCGGGTAAAAACGCTGGTAGCGGCGTGGCGGAAACGAGGGGCTTACCGGGTGCGCTGGGACGCGGGCGGTCTCGCCAGCGGGGTGTACGTCGTGCGCTTGCAAACGGGCGATATTGTGCAGGAGCGCAAGGTGTCGTTGGTCAAGTGAGCCACAACGTGAAGCAGAGGCAGCGAATGAGTCAGGCCCGCTGCTCCATGTACGCGAATAAGGCATCGGCGTTCCTTGGGCCAATTTTCTGGCTAGGTTTATTTTGTCGTTCGCCTTACTACACGACACCAGCCCTCAGCCTGCCAAGGATCGAGGGCATCTTGCCCTCGATCCCGGACCCATCGGTAACAGCAGAAAATGCGTACTCAAAGTAAGTATCGCCTACTTTAGGTGTCGTGTACTAAGGTCGTTCGCTAAAGAAAAGCAATATCAAGCGGCATATTACAACTACAACGGAGGAAGTGTATGGCCCGGCATCTTCTGAGTCTATCCCTAATTCTCGCGCTGCTGGACGTCGCCAGTGCCCAAACCCCACCTGCCGATGGCCCCTTTGCCTTCGCCCTAATCGGGGACATGCCCTACGCTCCGGCCGACAGCGTCCGCTTTGGGCGGCTCGTCGAGGAAATTAACCGGGCCGAGGGCTTGGAATGGGTCGTCCACGTGGGCGACATCAAGGGCGGCAGCAGCCCCTGTACCGATGGCCTACTGCAGAGCCGCTTCGAGTGGTTCCAGCAATTTGAACGCCCTTTCATTTTCGCTCCGGGCGACAACGATTGGACCGACTGCCACCGGAGCGGATACCAGCCACTGGACCGGCTGGCGCGATTGCGGGTGCTCTTCTTCCCGCGCCCGGGTTGGACTCTGGGTCAGCACCCCATGCGCGTCGGCACCCAAGGAGGCACCTTCCCCGAGCACGTGCGCTGGACCCACGGGCGGACGAGCTTTGCGGTGCTGCACATAGTCGGCAGCGGCAACGCCACCGCCGCGTTTGACGGTCGCACTCAGGCCAACGACGAGGAAGTCAAAAGTCGCACCGAAGCCGCCATTGCTTGGATGCGCGCAACATTTGCCCAAGCTACAGAACAAGACCATCGCGCCGTCTTTCTCATCATCCACGCCAATCCGCGCTTTGAGAAACGGGAAGACGAGCCGGACGGGCCGTACGCGGCTTTTTTGCAGGCTCTAGAGCAAGAGGTCGTCCGCTTTGGCCGACCGGTGGCCCTAGCCCACGGCGATTCCCATTATTTCCGCGTCGACAAGCCGCTGCGCCAAACGGCCACGGGCCAGCGCTTGGTGCGCTTCACGCGCATTGAACCCTTTGGCACACCCGATATCCACTATCTGCGGATGATCGTCGATCCAGCCGACGGCCATATCTTCCAAGTTCGTGCCGAAATCGTCGAGGCTAATCTCGACTGAGCCTATATAGCGTAGAAAATCAACCGTATGCTGCGCATGGGCCTTGGGATAGCGTTGCATGAGGAAGGTCCCCTTGACCACAGGTTTGACGTTGCCGCCCATTTTCAATAGCCACCTCAAGGCGTTGGTCTCGGCGTCCCCAACCATATCCGCAGGCATCTGCCCAACACAGGTGCGACTTATCGAGAAAAAAAGCACTGACCGCACCGGCTTCGATCTCGGCTTTATGCGCCGCTCGTTTTTTTATCTCTTCTCGTTGGTCCAGCCCCTGTTGTGGATCGGCTTGGGGCTGTCGAGCCGGCGTCTTTTTCTAGCTATAGCCCGCCTGAGAAGCCGTCTGAAAACTAGGGTTTCGCTCTCGGCCTTGACTCCAAGCCGCTGGGATCGAGGGCGTCTCGCCCGCGAAAAACGCCGGACGCCGCGGTCGCTGGACCGCCTTGCAAAATTGGCTATGCGGTTGAGTTCGTCGCGGCAGATGTCGTAGTCGGGGAACTTTAACGGCGATCCGAACACGAGCTCGCCGCTATCCACATCGATGTCGGTTCTGTCGAGTTCAGCTTTCAACTTGCACAAATAGCTGGCAAACGGGTTGTCTTCTGATGGGTCAAAGGAATCCATAAGATGATTCAAACTGGCCTGACCCTACAACGCCCCCCGATGCCCCCGGCGAATGGCCTCGCACAAGCGCATGGTATGCACGGCATCGTCCAAGTTCGACCACGGCGTGCGATCTTGCAGAATGCAATCGACAAAGTGGACGACCTCGTTGAAGCCAGCCCCGCCCATTGCTTCGATCTCCTCGGCCTCTACGCTAAAGGCCCGGCCCTTGTCATAGCCCTCCACCTGCGGCCCCCGGGTCATATCGAGATAGACCGACAAATCCTCGCCGTGTACTTCGGCCCGCTGAATGCGGTAGCCCACTCCGTAGTGGCTCATCATCGCGCCGAAGGTGCCCGTGTCGAAACGCATCACGGCGTTGTGGCGATGGCACCCGGGCCGCTCGCCGTCTTGCACCATCCCTTGCACCTCCACCGGCAGGGCCGCTTCCTCGGCACTGGGGCCAGCCAGCCAGCGCAGCAGATCGACGTGGTGAATGGCGTCGCATACCACCGGATCAGGCGCGGCCGGCCCCAACAGGGTCACCGGCTTGTTGTACGTGGCCGCGCAATGCACCGCGCCCCCGGCCGCCCGGATGCGCTGCCGCACGGCGAGCACTTGGGGGAAGTAACGCCGATTAAAAGACACGAGGGCCTTGCCTTGGCTTTGCTGGGCCGCTTGGGCCATTTGCGCGGTCTCGGCTGTGGTCATGCCCGGGGCTTTCTCTACCGAGGTGTGCAGCCCGCGCTCCAAGCAATCGAGTACGATGGGCAGCAAGTGGCCGGGCATGGTGACCACGTGTACGAGCTCTGGCCGACAGACATTGAGCATCTCCCGATAGTCGGCAAAGGCGCGTTCCGGCCCCCATTCGGCCTGATTTTTGCGCCGCCGCTCCTCGCTTAGCTCGGCAATGCCCACCAAGCGCAGGCGCGGCTCGTCGGCAATCATGCGGAAGTGCGACTGGGCGTGGCCGCCGCAGCCGATGACCGCTACTTTCAAGTCTGCCATAGGATTTCCTTTCTAAGTGGTTGAGTAGCTGCCAATATACAGTGCCGAGTTCTTGGCCCCAACAGAGGGCCTTTGCAACGTCCGTCGACAAATTTGACAGGGGATTGTGGAGCCAGTATAGTGTTTCACCTCGATTCACGACATTGCAAAGGATATGCTCATGCGCGTCATTGCCGTCGGCTGCGAATACTCAGGCGTCAGCACCCTCATTGAGCAGGTGCATCAATGGGGGCTGAGTCGCGGAATTAGCCACCATCTCGACGACCACTTTACCATACCAGACGCCTATCACCTCAGCGACGAGGAGCAGCGGGCCATGCTGGCCATGCTGCCGGCCATCAAGGAGCGCTTCCAGCGCTTCCAGATCGTCTATCACGTGCGCTTGCTGCACCGCTATCGAGACATCTTATTGGGCGGCTTCCACATCGAGGAAAAGGTGTACGGCCCCAAGTACTACTACCCAAGCATCGACATCGACATCCGCGAATACGAGCCGAACATGCCCGACGACACCATGCTCGTCCACCTGCACGCTGCGCCCGCAACAATCCGCGCCCGCATGGCCGCAACCCCACATCCGCACTCATTGGTCCCGGCCGCAGACGTGCCAGAAATACTAGATCGTTTCGCGCAAGAGGTGCGGGCCTCTTGGATTGGCCGCAAATTCGCCATTGACACCACCGACCTAACGCCGCCCCAACTCCTCGCAACCTTCCTCAACCGCTCCATCCCCCACCTCAATCCCGGCGACGCCGCCACGCGGCTTTTGGCCGGCTAGCAAGCCGCTCAATCACAACGCACGGAGTACGGAAATGGCAGATTCGAGAAGGGACTTTTTCAGAAAGACGGGCAACCTCGCGCTCGGCGCGGCGACTGCGTCCTTATGGGCCTCCGACAGCCTGCAAAAGGTCCACGCGGCCTCTGAACGCCTCGGCCATGCCTCTCCAGAGGCCAGCGCGTCGGACGAACCTTTCTGGTACAGCGTGCGCGGAGCGTTCAATTTGTCGCCCCAGCTTATCAACTTTGAGAACGGATATTTCAGTCCGCAGCCGGAAGCCGGGGTTGATGAGGTGTGCAAAAGTGCCCGCGCCATCAATGAGATTCCCTCGTTTTACATGCGGCGCAAGCTGGTGGACGACACCCGCGCAGCGCATCAATTGCTAGCCCGCTTTGCCGGTTGCTCAGACGAAGAAATCCTCCTGACGCGCAACACGACCGAATCGCTCAACATCGTCATCATGGGGCTGAAGCTCCAACCCGGGGACGAGGCTTTGTGGGGAACCTACGAATACGGCAGCATGAAGGTCGCGTTTGAGCAGCGCGCCGCCCGCGAGGGCATCGTGAACAAGGTACTCGACCTGCCCATCACCGCCATGGACAATGCCGAGATCGTCGCGGCCTATAAAAGGGCCATTACGCCGCGCACCAAAGTGATCCTCGTCTCTCACATCGTCTATCTAACCGGCCAAGTGCTGCCCGTGCGCGAAATCTGCGACATGGCCCACGAGCGGGGCGTGGAAGTCATCGTCGATGGTGCCCACGCCTTTGCCCATCTGGCCGCCAAAATCCCCGACCTCCACTGCGATTACTACGGAGCGAGTTTGCACAAGTGGATGTTGGCACCGCTGGGCACGGGCATATTGTACATCAAAAAAGAGAACATCGAGAAGGTGTGGCCGCTCTTCGGCGACGCTGGGTACGCCTCGGACTCGATCCGCAAGTTCGCCCACATTGGCACGTATCCAGCCTACTTGCAACTGGCCTTGGCCGAGGCCATCCGCTTTAACCAAACCATCGGCCTAAAGCGCAAAGAAGCGCGCTTGCGCTACATCAAAAACTACTGGGTCAATCGCCTAATCGACGTGCCCAACATCGCGGTCCACACGCCCCGCGAGGCCCATCGCTCGTGCGCCATTTCCACCGTGGGCATTGAGGGGCAAGATCCCGGGGACATTGCCAACGCCCTGTACGACAAGTATAAGATCTTCACCGTGCCGCCGGGCTATCCCGGAGCGGTGCGGATATGTCCGAACATATACACGACGCCCTATGAACTGGATCTATTCGTCCAAGCGATGAAAGAACTGGCCGCCTAATCTAGCGCGGGCGTCCAATACGCCTGCGGGTCTCTCGCGCTATGGCCCACGCGCCGTCAATGCGTACAGATTGCTCAACACCGCTAACCGGATGTGGCTGTACGCGCGATGGATGACCGCGTTCACTAGTGCTCTTCTTCCGGATCGGCCAACAGCAACTCAGTTGCTACATCTGGCGGCATGGCTAACAGGGTCTCAATTAGCCGTATGGATAAGGCGGTTGTGCTGACGACGCCCCTAGATGCGCGGGCGTCCCTAGTAATGCCCATTTTGAACAGTACTATTTCTGCGGTTTCCGCTGGGTCCGGGATCGAGGGCGTCCCCCCTCGCCGAGGGCAAGATGCCCTCGATCCTTGGCCGGCTGAGGGCTGGTGTCGTGTAGTAAGATCATACCTATAAATATGACGTTACGCACGATCGTTATTCCCTACGCACCGAGGGAACGACGACGCCGCGTTCATCTGGGTTTAGCTACGGAGGAAAACGAGGAATCATGATCAAATTGGCGACTATGAGCAGCGCGTGTCCAGACTGGACCTTGGACGAGGTCGTCGCCGGCATGAAGCGGCACGGCTATCAGGGGTTTGAACCGCGCGTCGAATGGGATCACGCCTGCGGCATTGAGGCCGCGCTTGCGGCCAAAGAGCGACGGGAGGTTCGCCAACGGATGGAGGACGAGGGTCTCGCAATTTGCTGCATTGCAACCGGGGTGCGCATGGCTGCGCCCGACGCGGCCGAGCGGGCCAAGCACGTGGAGGACGTGAAAAAGTACATCGACTTGGCGGCTGATTTGGGCTGTGGTTTGGTGCGGGTTTTCGGCGGCCAGCGCGACCGGAGCCGCGAGTGGACTGCGGTCGTCGATTACGTGGTGGAGGGCTTTGCGCAAGTGTTGCCGGCAGCGGCTGAACGCGGCGTGACGCTGCTGTTGGAAACGCACGACGATTGGTGCTGCTCGGCTCCGGTGCGCGCGGTCGTCGAGCGGGCCGGGCACCCGAATTTGCAGGTGTTGTGGGATTTTATGCACACGCAGCGGATGCTCGAAGAGCCGGCCGAGAGCTTCCGGCTGCTCGGAGCGCACACGCGCCACATCCACGCTCACGACGGGGTGATCGTCGATGGCAGGGTGCAGGTCAGCGAGGTGCTGGGCGCGGGCGTCTTCGATCACGCCGAGCCGCTGCGCTTGCTCGCTGAAGCTGGATTTGCTGGGTATTGCTCGGTGGAAGTGATCTACAAGCGCGGCAGCGGGGGGCGGGCCGATGCGGTGTTGGGGCAGTATGCCGCGGGGCTGCGGGGGATTTTTCTTCCGAAATAGCGATGAAAGAAACGATTTATATCGGAGATCGAGAGTTCACCGTTCAGATTCACGACGAATATGGAGGGTACTGGTTCCCGAATTGAACAGCGGCTCTTCAATAGGTTCTGCCTGACGAGAGCGAAACTGCCCTCCCAAACAAGCGACCGCGGCACCATAGGCGAGGACGCCGCCGACAAATAGGGCGAACAGCGCGTGGCGCAGCGGAGCAGACAGCGTTACCTGCTCCGCAAAATTTGCAGCAGTTTCATCAGAATAGGACCTTACTCAGTCGGCGGCATCTAACAGGTGCCTAAAGGCTTCAAGGCTATGCACCTGTATGGCCATCCGATGCAACTGCTTGAGGCGCTGCACATCGTCGATGGCCCCAAGGCGGGCGGCCAACGGATCCGACGCGGCCGCATCAAAACGCAGTGCCAACACGTCTTGGATGCTTTCTCGGATGCCTTGCTCAATGCCTTGCTCAATGCCCTTTTCCGTGAAATACTGCACTACCGACGATTCGTACATGGTCTCCTCCGCGATGATGGTCATAATCGTCTCAGATTTATACACCAAACCGCTCAAAATGGCAAGATCGACTAAGTAATTGGCCTTGACGGTCTCGTCCATGGGCACCTCTTGCGCCCGGTGGACACACTGGCGCAACCACGCCTCGGCATCCACTCCCACTGGCCGCTGCATCAACGGCGCAAACGGGATCAAGCCCATAAGGCCGCGGTTGAGGATGCGTTGACCGTCCAATGCACTCAGCCGAATCACCTTGTATTGCACCAGTACGCGGTAGCCGTGCCGCTCTTGGAGATAGTACCCCGGATCGGTGCGGCCAGCGTCGGGACGCAGGTAGACGACGTTGGAATAGATGGGTATGCCGTGCAGCTCAATGCCGCGTCCGATATAGCCGGCCATGCGCTGCGGCATGGGTAGTTTGCTGTCGGTGGTTTGAAACTCGTGATGAACCAACGCTTCGTCATTAGCGACGCGCACGTGGATGAGGCTGTCGGTGCGGTGGGCTTCGACGGTGGGTTGCTCGGTGTCAACAACGCCGATGACTTCGACGTCGTCTTGGGGGAGGGCGAAGTGGGCGAAGTCGTGGGGGTAGGTGTGGATGAGATGTTTGGCGATGGTATCGAATTCGGCCATGAGCCATGCCTTGGGTTACGGGTGGGGTGGTATCCGCAACGGGCAAGAATCGTGCCAAGGCGGCGGCTCAGAGGGGCGGAGGGGGATAGGAGGTGCTGGAGTGTAGCGGAAAGGATACAGAGATGGGAACATTGAGGACAAAAGCGGCGTACCGTTTTTATGGCATGGATGCCGCTGTATGCGCGAGTGAATCGCCGATTCGATCAACCGCAACCTTATTGCGGAAATAGAACAGGTCGTCCGCTGTTATGCCCGCTAGTTTCATCCCGATTTCCAGCATGTGAGGACGTAGCTTGCTGCTTAGATAGACAGAGAGACCAGCACCCGTTATCGCCCCCAATATATTCCCAAAACCTGGTACAATAGAGCCTCCTGCGCTTCCGGCTGTTATTAAAACGGCAGATATACCAAAATTATACCAATGAAATGCTTGACGGAATAACGCGCTGTGCAAAAGTACTTATTGACTAGGATGAGATCCAGTGCCCAGTAAGCCGGCGTTTCTCTGGAAGGAAAGGGCTATTTGGTCGATGTGGTCCTTGTTGCGAAAGTAGAACAAGTCGACGTGTTCAAAGCCGGTAATGTTCAGAGCGAGATCGAGCATATAGGGCTGGAGATGTTTGTTTAGATACATTCCCATGCCTGCCCCAACTAACGTGCCAGCGATACCACCGACCAAGTTACCGATTCCTGGTACGGCTGAGCCTATGGCACCCCCACCAAATCCCCCAGCAGTTGAAAGAACTGTTGATACGCCGAATCGGGACATTATGGTAAGGGCTTGCACGACTTGTATCTTGTTTTTAGAGGTACGATCAACAGTGCTGAATTTCTTCTCAGTCTTGATGGCATCGTATATCAGACGCGCACTAACTATAATTGCGCCGGCATAAGGGACTATCTCTCCGATACTGTCGGGCAGATCAAGGCCCATATTGTCACTGAGAGTTTCGAGTCCGCTCTCTATTCCTTCCTCCCGTTTGTAATCGAATCCTACATCGGTCATTTGGTCAATGAGACCGGGGCTTTGCTCAGAAATTTTGTCGTAGATTTCTGTGCTCACCGCATAGCTAATATCTGGATTGCCCTGCATTAATTGCTCTACATTGCCAGAGTAATCGGCTCCGCCTGTTTTGACCTGCCAGAGGCTAGGTTCTCCATCGGGAGAAGTGGCAGAAACATCCCAAACTGGCTGATTGGGATTTTGGGCGATCTCTACATCGGTGTAACCGCGATCCTCTAGCATATTTTTGGTATCGATTTCGGCGACTTTACCTTTGAGGGCATTTATGAAGCCGTCAGTGGAATCCTGACCTCGTTGTAACAGCTCTTGATAGTGGTCGGTTACCGTTCCGTCGTAGTTGCCGAAAGCCATTTCGTGGGCCTGTGTAATCTTGTCGTCCACATTGATAGTATCGAAAATACCCCACATTGCGAATGAGGTCGCCGCCGCCGCTTCTGACGCATAAAATGCTCGATCCATGCCTAGTAGGTCAGAGATCGTATCTCGAAAGGATTTGCTCTGGCCAGATTTTGTGACGGGGAGTTTCCGTAGTTCTGGGAGCAGATTTGAAGATTGCATGGTCATGTCGATTGCCTCCTAAGTGAGAACGACGACAAGCGCGGTAATGGCGAAGGCGGCAGAGATAATTGCGATGGTGGTAAGCCGGTTTCGGGTCCGGCGCGCATCTTGGCGCAGGGCCCCCAACGCTTTGTTCAGGGTCGCTTGGGTCTGCTCACCAAGTTCGGCTTTGGCGGTACCCAAGTTTGCCTCGTATTGTTTGGCCTGTTCGCCGAGAGCCTTTTGGGTAATCTGGTCGTGAGTTTCATTTAGCTGTTTTTGGGCGTTTTCTAAGGCGACCTCATATTGTTTGGCCTGTTCGCCGAGAGCCTTTTGGGTAATCTGGTCGTGAGTTTCGTTTAGCTGCTTTTGGGCGTTTTCTAAGGCGACCTCATATTGTTTGGCCTGTTCGCCGAGAGCCTTTTGGGTAATCTGGTCGTGAGTTTCGTTTAGCTGCTTTCGGGCGTTTTCTAAGGCGACCTCATATTGTTTGGCCTGTTCGCCGAGAGCCTTTTGGGTAATCTGGTCGTGAGTTTCGTTTAGCTGCTTTCGGGCGTTTTCTAAGGCGACCTCATATTGTTTGGCCTGTTCGCCGAGAGCCTTTTGTATAGTGTCGCTGAGTATTTGCTGTAGGTTATCGTGCTCGGCTATGTGCTGGCTTAGGAGTTCATTCTGACGAATGACCCGAGGAATGAGTTCTTGGTTGATTCGATCCTGTTCCTCCCAGAAACGCACTTTTTCCTCTATTCTGACTGGTTCAGACATCATTGGTCTCCTTGCAATTTGGCGCGTGGGCGTAGGGGCTAGAACTATTCAGTGCCAGAGTTTTCTCCTGTGATCGAAAGGTATCCATCGAGAGCAACCCCGTGATTTTCCACCAGCATTGCACCGGACGGTGAATGCTTGACGCCCTGGGATTGGCGGCTCATAATACTCAAGAACTTGTGAAAATGCAAACGGAAAAACGGTGCTTCTAAACGACAAAAACAAAACGGAGTTTGCTATATGTCCGCTGAACAAAGCAACATCCGCGAGGCCCCCACTCATCTCGGCGGCCTCTTACGCAATATCGGCCCCGGCGTCGTTGTCTCCGGGTCAGTGGTCGGCTCCGGCGAGTTGTTGGTGACGACGCGGATGGGAGCCGAGGTCGGTTTCGTCTTTCTCTGGGGCGTGATCTTGGCCTGTTTGGTCAAATTTGCCATTCAGCTCGAATTGGGTCGGCAGTGCCTGTTGCGCAAGAGCAGCACCGTGCAAATCCTCGACCAAGTGCCGGGCGTGCGCTGGCGCGGCACCTCGTGGATCGCGTGGCTCTGCGTGGTAGGCTACTTCTCGGTGACAGTGGCCGTCATCGGCATCTTGGGGTCGGTGGCCGGGCTGATGGTCGCGGTGTTCCCTTTTGCATCCGAACAGGTGTGGGCGGTAGTAATTTTTCTCGCCATGTCGGTTTTGCTCTGGCGGGGATTGTACGGCGACTTGGAGAAAATGGTCTCCGCGCTGGTGGCGACCTTCAGCTTGGTCGTCGTCGGATCGGTGCTCGCACTGCAAGGCACGAGCTACGCCATCAGCAGCGCACAAATCGCCTCGGGCTTCCGCTTGGCCATGCCGGCCGAAGGCGCGTTTGTGGCCCTCGCGGTGATGGGATCGGTCGGCGCGACCGCGGTCGAGCTTTTCATGTATCCCTATTGGATCGTGGAAAAAGGCTACCCGGACTTTGTCGGGCCAAAAGACGATAGCCCCGCATGGCAGGCGCGCTACCGGGGCTGGATGCGAGTCTTGATCGCGGATGCGGGCGTGTGTACGGGCATCGCGCTGATAGTTACTTGCGCGTACTACCTGCTGGGCGCGTCCGTGCTCAATCAGCTACAAGTCCTGCCCGAAGGCATGAAGGTCGTCGAGCAAGTCTCGCTAATTTTCACCGAGAGCATCGGGGGCTGGGCGTACTACATCTTCATGTTCGGGGGGTTTTGTACGCTCTTTTCCACCCTGCTGGTCTTCGCCGCTTCTTCCGGGCGGATCGGCGCCGACTTTCTGCGGCAACTAAGGGTGAGCGCACTCGTCGGAGAAGAGGGCTACCGCCGCTGGATCCGCATTTTCCAAATAGTCTTCCCGTTTGGCTGGCTGCTTTTCATATTGTTCGACCCGCGCACTCTCGACTTCGTGCTCAAAGGGGCCAACGTCAACAATCTGTTGCTCATCCCCATGGCTTATGCCGTGCTGCACTTGGCCATGCGCACACCCGCGGACGAGCGCATGTCGCTGAAGACCGAGTTGGCGCTGCTGTTTACGATCTGGGCCATCATCAACTTCACGGCGATCAATCTGTTTCAGCTATCCGGGCACTAGCAGCGCAGATTTCGTTTCGCCGTTTCAGCATCCTCTCCGATAGGGTTTAACAGGCGGCCCTTTTTTACGTGCGCTTACCACTCGGCTACGCTGCCGACGCGAAAAACCCTCATTCCACTTCTTGGGAATCCGCGCACCTTGGGGCCGCCGCGCCATCCACTCTCGCCGCCATTTTTGCCGCGCCATGTACTCGCGCTCCTTTCCGCTAGTATCCCGCCTCTACTGTATTTCCAACATATCCTCGTAGCGCAGCCCGCTGCCTCCGAAAATATCCAGTGCCGCTCCCACCGTAAAATCCAATTTCCCTTGGCCGAGCCGGCCGATAATCTCGATGTCCGCGGTGCTGCACACGCCGCCGGCGTACGTCGTTGGGATGGGCGCGATCTCGCCCAAGAGCGCCACGAGTTCGGCATCAACCCCCTGCTGCTTGCCTTCGACCCCGGTGGCGTGAATGAGGAATTCGCTGCAAGACTCGGCGAGAAGCGCCAAGTGGTCCGCGCTAAGTGCAAAATCCGTGGCCTTTTGCCAGCGGTCGGTCACCACCACGTAGCGCCCATCGCGTTTGCTGCAACTGAGGTCTAAGACCAGCTGGTCGCGCCCCACCGCAGCCACCATGTGCGCCAGCCGACTGCGGTGGAGCTGGCCGTCGCTAAAGACGTATGAAGTGACGATCACCTGCGCGGCACCGCGGCCGAGCCAAGCCGCCGCATTGTGCGGGCGGATGCCGCCGCCGACCTGCAAGCCCCCGGGGAAGGCGGCCAACGCCTGCGCGGCCGCGCCCTCGTTGCCCGGGCCGAGCATGATGACGTGGCCGCCAGCGAGCTGGTCGCGGCCATAGCGCGCTGCAAAGTACTCAGGAGGATGGGGGGCAATGAAGTGGGTTTGGGGGAGCGCGCCGTCGCGCAAGCTGGTGCCGACGATCTGCTTGACCCGCCCTTCGTGCAGGTCGATACAGGGCCGGAAGCGCATTAGCTGTCGCAGCGGTACTCTGCGAGTGCGTCCTCGTCGAGGGTGACGCCGAGGCCCGGGCCGGCGGGTGGGCGGATGTACCCGTCGGCGATGGGCAGCTTTTCGCGGATGACGTCCCCGCGGTGATAGACGCAGCCGTTCACGTCGCTGGCGTAGCCCAAGTTGGGCATGGCAAAGGCGAGGTGGGCTTGGGCGGCCGTGCCGATCCCCAGCTCGGGCATGCTGCCGATGATACAGGGCAGGCGCGCCGCTTCGGCAATGGCGAAAATGCGCGCGGCTGACCCCAAGCCGCCGGCTTCGGACACGTACACGTTGAAGACATCAACGGCTTGGTGGCGGACGCAGTTGAGGGCGTCGGCCGGCGTCCAAACGCTCTCGTCGGCCATGATGGGCAGGGAGACGCGCTCGCGGACAAAGCGCAGCCCGTCTAAGTCGTCGGCCGCTAAGGGCTGCTCGACCAGTTCCAAGTCAAAATCCGCGATCGCTTCGATGCTGCGCACGGCTTCCTTGGCGGAGGGCCAGCCCATGTTGGCATCTACGCGCAAGACGACCTCGCTGCCGACTGCGCTGCGCACGGCTGCGAGCACGGCTAGGTCGGCGCGAAGGTCCCGCCCGATCTTGGCCTTGAGGGTCTTGTACCCTTGTGCCACCAGACTTTGGGCTTGGGCGGCGATGGCTGTGGGGTCGCCCATGGACAGCGAATGACTCAGCAACACGCGGTCGCGGACTAGGCCGCCCAGCAGTTGGTACACGGGCACGTCGCAGGCTTTGCCGACCAAGTCGTAGAGGGCCATTTCAATGCCGGCCTTGGCCGGGAAGGAGCGGTGCAAGGCTTGATTCATGCGGTCGGCGATCGCACGGATGCAGCGCGGGTCCAAGCCGCAAAGCACATCGGCGAGCAGCCCGTTGATGGCCTCGCTTTCCCCGCGGCCGCGGCGGTCCCAGATGCTGGAGGCTTCGCCGAGGCCGGTGAGGCCGGCGTCGGTGTGAATTAAGACGACCGCGTTTTCAGAGGCTTGGTGCGTGCCGAGGCTGCTTTGGAAAGGCTGCGGCCTTGGCACGCGCACGGGTATGGCTTCGACGCGGGTGATTTTCACGGGTCAGGTGAGGCGATAGATGCTGAGGGCGGTGTTGCCGTAGGTCCGCTGCTGGGCGAGCGCGAGGTGGCCGCTGTGCTCGGGCACGTCCAAGTCGACTTGGTGCTGCACGAACAGCAGGCCCTCGTCGTTAAAGAGCGCGGATTCCCCGAGGGCTTCAATTAGGCCCAGCAGGAGCGGGGCACCGCAGTAGCGGGCGTGGTACGGGGGGTCGGCGTACACGATGTCGAAGCGGTGGCCAGCCGCTGCCAATTGGGGGATGAGGTGTTGGGCCTTGAGCGAGTGCAGGCCGGCGACGCCGGCTCTCCATTGGTAGAGCAGCGTGCGGATCTGCCGCCGCCGCCGATGATCTGGCTCGTTGAGCTCGACGCTCGCGCCCCGGCTCAGTGCTTCGAGCCCCATCTGGCCCGAGCCAGCACACAGGTCGAGGAAGGCACGGTCCTTCAGATCCGGGCCGAGCATGGAGAATACGGCTTCCTTGAGGCGCGTCGAAGTGAGGCGTATCTGGCGCAGGCGTCGCCCGGAGGGAATCTGCCGACCGCGATAGGTGCCAGTGACAATGCGCACGGGTAAGCCTCGAGTTGGGGTTGATTGAGACGAAAAAGTATCGCGGTTGGGGCTAGCCGCGTCAAGCAGGGGCGATTCGCGAACCGCCCCTACCTACGGATCGCTCTAACCACTATAATCAAGCTAATGATCACAGAACAATACGACGTCATCGTCGCCGGGGCCGGCGGCATGGGCAGTGCCGCGCTCTACCACTTGGCCCGCCGCGGCGTACGCGTTTGCGCTGTAGAGCGCTTTGGGCTAGCTCACGACCGGGGGTCTTCGCACGGGGACACCCGCATCATCCGCAAAGCCTATATGGAGCATCCCGACTACGTGCCCCTGTTGCACCGGGCCTACGCGCTGTGGGAGGAGCTAGAGGCCGAAGAAGCCGGGGAACTCTTTGCCCGCGTCGGGCTGCTAGTGGCGGGCGATCCCACCGCAGAGGCCATGCGGGGGCAGGCGGCCTGCTATCAGGCGTACGATCTGCCGCACGAGGAACTCGATGCGGCAGCCATTGTCTCGCGCTACCGAGGCTTGGCTTTGCCGGCCGAGTGGAGTGGCTTTTACGATCCCTTGGGCGGCTTTCTCCGGGTCGAGGACTGCGTCCGTCGGCACGTCGCGTTGGCCCGCAAGCACGGCGCAAAGCTCTACGCCGGGGAGGCCATGCTGTCGTGGCGGCGCGAAGGCAAAGGAGTGGTAGTGGAAACCGAGCGACGGCGCTTGCTCGCGGCGCGGTTGGTGCTGGCGACCGGGGCTTGGGCCGTGCCGGAGCTATGCCGGCTGGGCGTCGCGGCGTGCGTAGTGCGCAAGGTGCAGTTGTGGTACCAAGGGCGCGGCGTGGACCAGTACGCGCACGGCGCGTTCCCCTGCTTCTTCATCGCCGACGGCGAACACTACTTCTATGGTTTTCCCGCCCAAGCGCCGTGGGGCCTAAAGTTGGCCGAGCACAACGTGTCGCACGACCCGGTAGCCGACCCGCTCGGCCTCAATCGCGCATTGACTGCCGGCGATCAGCCCTGCGTCCTCGATTTTCTCGCGCGATTTTTCCCTGCATTGCAACCAGCGCTGAGCAAACACGCGGTCTGCATGTATTCGCTGACGCCGGATAAGCACTTCGTCTTGGACATCCATCCCGAATGCTCGGCCGTGGTGCTAGGGGCGGGTTTTTCCGGCCACGGCTTCAAATTTGCGCCAGTGGTGGGCGAAATTCTAGCTGAATTGGCACTGGAAGGCGATACTAAACATCCCATCGAATTCCTGCGTCTTTCCCGTTTTGCACAGAGGAGGTCGTAAATGGATCTAGGACTGAAAGACAAAATTGCCCTGATAACTGGAGGGAGTCGGGGGATTGGCCGGGCCATTGCGTTGGCGCTGGCCAACGAGGGGTGCAAGGTGGCGATTTGCGCCCGCAGCCAAGAGCCGCTCGAACGCGCCTTGCAGCAGGTGCGGGCGACTGGGGCCGAAGCCATCGCCGCGGTCGCCGACGTGCGCTCGCGCAAGGACGTGGAGGCCGTTGTTGCGCGCTGTGCGGCCGAGTGGGGAGGCGTGGATATTTTGGTCAACAATGTAGGTGGGGCGGCTGGCGGACAGAGCCTGCTCGAAACCGCGGATGAGGACTGGGAGGAAACTTTTGACCTAAACGCGCTCCACGCCGTGCGCACGACGCGGGCGGCCCTGCCCTACATGCGGCAGCGCGGTGGGGGCGCGGTGGTGATCGTCTCGTCGATCTCGGGGTGGAAGCCCGGACCTAAATCACAGTATGGAAGCGCGAAGGCCGCGGAGATTTTTCTCGCCGGTGCGCTGGCACTGGAGCTGGCCGAATGCGGGGTGCGGGTCAATGCGGTCGCGCCCGGGTCGATATTTTTTGCCGGCGGTGGATGGGCGCGTTTTCAGGCGGAACAGCCCGAGCGCTTTGCACAGTTTGTGGACCGGGAGTTTCCCGCCGGGCGCTTGGGGACGCCAGAAGAGGTGGCGGATGTGGTGGCGTTTCTGGTGTCCGAGCGCGCGAATTGGATCAACGGAGCGATGATCCCGGTGGATGGGGCGCAGGGCCGGCCGACGGCTTTTTGACGGGCAGGTGCTCAACCGCAATCAACGCAGTAGGGTGAGCTTGCGCGTTAAAGAGTCTCTTTTTCGGACAGACAGGGGTGTTCGGTGGAGAAGCTCGTCAGCGCGATGGGACGATGCGAAATTGGCGCTTGCCGTCGATGCGGTAGGTCTCGAAGTCGTCGTGATCGATGGTAAAGATCGCAGTAAGCGATTCCCGTTTGGCCAGATGCACTAGCGTTGCGTCGGCGAAATCCATCGGTCGGTCGTCGTAGCGTTTCATCAGACGCTCCAGATCCGGCAGGTCTGCATCTGTTATGGCACCGGAGCGCAGAAAACGCCAAGCGGCGTTGAGTGCTGGTCGATGATCCCCTAGCGGCAAGTACGGCCGCGCTAGTGGCCAACGGCAGCCGCAAAGACGGAAACGCCTCGACACACCGGTCGTGCCACTGGTCGTCGGCATCCAGCAAGGCTAGGATCGTTCCCGTATCGATCAGACCCTTAGCCCGCACGGCGTTGTTGTAGCTGGTCGCGAACCCGTTGCCCGACCTGCTGTGAACGGAGGGAATCGCCGCCCCGGATGGTGCCAAAGGTCTGCATGGCGGCTTTGCGAAGCGCGTCTTGTATTTCGTCGTCCCCAGCTTCCTCTTGGTCGAGCCACTCGGACACGATCTGGTCGAGCAGTTGGGCTACGCTCGTCTTATGGGCTCGGGCCGCGGCTTCAAGATCGTTTTTCACTTCGGGCGAGACGCGCCAGCTATATACTTCGCTTTTGTTCATGTAGTACAGTGTAGCACGTAGATGATGCCATTGCAAACAAGTACATGCCGGTTCCATGCGATGCAATCAGCGCAGCAGGGTGAGCTTGCGCGTTAAAATTTGCTCGGCGGTCACTAGCCTGTACAATTTGTTCATCCAAGAAGGCGTCGAAATCAGCGGACGCTCTCACCCCTGAAACAGCGACAGGGCCCCATCGACGTACATCTCGGTGCCGGTGATGTAGCTAGCTTCGTCCGAGGCCAAAAAGACAATGGCGTTGGCGACCTCCTCGGCGCTGGCCGCGCGTTGTTGCAGGGGGATCATGCCTTGGGGGAACTCGCGGGGAATGCGGATCTTGTCGATGTCGCGGGGGAAGGTATTCTCGCCAATGCTGGTTTTGGTGGCCCCGGGGCAGACCACATTGATGCGGATGTCCCACTGCGCTAGCTCAACTGCGGCCATTTTGGCGAAGGTAACTTGGGCGGCCTTGGAGCAGGAATACGAAGTGAAGCCGAAGTTGGAGAAGATGCGGTTGCCGTTGACCGAAGAGACGACGACGATGCTGCCACCGCCGGCTGCGCGCAGGTGGGGGATGGCGTATTTGACGGTGAGGAAGGTGCCGCGCACGTTGATGTTGTGGGTCTGGTCCCACTCCTCGGGCGTGATGTCCTCGATGGGAGCGAAGACCCCGTTGATGCCGGCGTTGGGCACCGCGATGTCGAGGCGGCCCCAGCGCTCAACGGTCGCGGCCACCAGTCCGGCCACGTGCTCAGCGTTAGCCACGTCGCCGGGCAGGGCCAAGGCTTGGCCGCCAAGTCCCTCGATTTCGGCTACGGCTTCCTCGCAGCGCTCGGCGCGGCGGGCCGTCAGCGCGATGTTGGCTCCTTCGCGGGCCATAGCTACGGCCGCGGCCCGGCCAATGCCGCTGCTGCCCCCGGTGATGAGGGCCACTCTGTCCTTCAGTTTCATGTCGATCTCCTTAGTTGACGAAAAGGTGGGTGGAATGTCATTGGTCGGGCGTGAGCGTCCTCAACCGCTTCAGAAACGCCTTAGCGTGCGGACATGCGGCTTTGACGCGAGCGGGATCAACCTGCGCCAACAACTCAAACGAGATCTTGCCCTTGGCATAGCGTTTAGAGCAATTGGCGGTGGCGCATTCGAGCGCGTTGAGGACCGTCGTCTTGGATACGTCTTCCAACTGCGGCCATTGCCTGAGCGCGTTCTCCCCAAACTTTGCGCCAAAATAACGCTTCAATGAATTGCGATCCGCCAGCAACCACGTCTCCATGATCTGCACCATCAGAAAGGCTTGGTCGTCGCCAGTGCCTGGCGGCCGGTTCCAGCCATCGCGTGCTTGCAGGTGCTGCCAAACTGAGTGCCTCGCCGCAACGCGAGCCTCGCTGTCCACGAGGAGGAGCGGTACGCGTCTTGGGTCGGGGTGCTCAATCGCCTTTGCAAAAAGGTCAAAGGTTCGATTTCGTCCGCCTCCGCGCACGACTCGCGGCAGATGGCCTTGCAACCCGGCGGTTTCAAAGAACTTTGCCCACGAGCGGCGGAAAAGGCGTTCGAGGTCTCGACTGCCGTCGCCACCGCCTTCAATGTAAATCTCGACACTCACCACCGATTACCGCCGAGTTGCCCCGAACCCCAGAGATCGCCGAGGCTGTAGGTGTCCAACCAAGCCTTCAATCTCGCGCTGTCCAACCGCTCGAACCGCGATTCGCCATTCTCCTGCTCGCACACTACGACGCTCGATGGATAGTCGGTCAGCGCGTCAACCAACATGCTCGAGTGGGTAGTGACCACGATCTGCATACGCTGAGAGGCATTGACGAGTAATTCCGCAACGTGAGCGACCACGTCGGGATGAAGGCCCAACTCCGGCTCCTCGATGGCCACCAAAGAAGGCGGCTCGGGATGCAGCAAAACGGCCAGCAAGCAGAGGTAGCGCAGGGTGCCGTCGGACAGGCGGCTCGCTGGAATCTGGCGTCCGTCCCGTTCCTCCAAGAAAAGCGACACCGTCCCGCCCGTCACCGGGCAGTTGACGTCCACGATGCCGTCAAAGAGTTCCTGCAATGCCGCGACGAATCTCCTCTTGTGCTCCCCTTGGAAGTGCGATAGCACGAGGGCTAAATTCGTCCCGCCTTCGTTCAGAAAATCGGAGCGATCGTGCGTACTCTGGTCCCGGCGCAACTCTGCCGCAGGCCCGAAGGACCAATTTCGGTACAGGCGAATTCGCTCGTACTGCTCCTGTAGGCAGTACAGGGCGGGGTACATTTGTGCGTCGCGGACCTGAGACAGAACGGATTCTTCCGGCTTTGTTCTCTCGTGGGAAATAGTCAGGCCAAGCGGTTCAGATTTGATGGTAATGGAGCCAGATAGGATAGGACGGGAAGATGTCCTTTGGTCTCTCGGCTCAGTCTGGACATCGAACGTGTGATGCCCCTGCTGAAGGCGATAGGAGAACTCGGTCTCTGCACATTCGACGCGCTCGTCGGTGACTTCAAAGCGTCCGCCGCGTTCGGTGAATTCCAGCACGTGTCGCAAGGGACTATCCTTCTCGGGATCATTGACGACGGCTTTTATCGTTGCCTTGCGAGGTGACTCAGCACCCTTCCAGAGCCATTCCCAGATTCCGCCGCCTCGCTCGATAGGTCTCGCCAGTTCACGCGGCGCAGCCCTCAGCAATGCCAACACTTCCAGTAGGTTTGACTTCCCCGAACCATTCGGGCCGATCAGGACGTTCAGCGGTTCCATGGGCAGCTCAATTCCCTGCGGCCCGAAGGACAATAGCCCCGACACCTTCAGTTTATGTATCGTCATACCGGCTCCTCGTCCAGCATCTGCCGCGCATAGGGTCAAAGTTGACGGAAAAATGCGGGCGGAATATCATTGGAACCCTAAAATACATCCAGCGAAAGCAGAGGCAATAATGGAAGAAAATGTGAACGCGCACTCCCGACCCTCGGATCTAAAGATCACGGATATGCGCGTCGCCAATGTGCGCGGTGCGCCGTTCCGCGCAACGCTCGTCCGCATCGACACCAACGAGGGCCTCTCGGGCTACGGCGAGGTGCGCGACGGCGGCAGCCCGACCTACGCGCTGATGCTCAAAAGCCGCTTGCTCGGGGAAAACCCCTGCAACGTCGATAAGCTCTTCCGCAAGATCAAACAATTCGGCCACCACGCGCGCCAAGCCGGCGGCGTCTGCGGCGTCGAAATGGCGCTGATGGATTTGGCGGGCAAAGCCTATGGTGTGCCGGCCTACCAACTAGCCGGCGGCAAATTCCGCGACCGGATCCTCTGCTACTGCGATACCCCCACGCGGCGCGACGGGCGGGACATGGGGCAGTTGCTCAAGGAGCGGATGGAGCGGGGGTTCAAATTCCTCAAAATGGACGTCGGCATTGGCTTGCTGCGGGGAGTCGAAGACGCGCTGATCGCCCCGCCGGGCATGCTGGAAAACCACGCCATCATGCACCCATTTACCGGGATCCAGATTACCAACAAGGGCATCGACATCCTCTGCGAATACGTGGCGCAGGTGCGCGAAGCCATAGGCTATGAAGTTCCCTTGGCCGTCGATCACTTCGGCCACATCGGCGTCGAGTCCTGCATCCGCTTGGGCAAGGCACTCGATCAGTTCAGCCTAGCTTGGTACGAGGACATGATCCCCTGGCAGTTGGCCGACCAGTGGCAGCGGCTCGCCGAGGCCGTGGCGACGCCCGTATGCACGGGCGAGGACATCTATCTCAAGGAAAACTTCCTGCCCCTGTTTGAACGGCGCGCCATTGCCGTCGTCCACCCGGACTTGGCTTCTTCCGGTGGGATTCTCGAGACCAAAAAGATCGGCGACCTAGCGCAGGAGCACGGCATTGCCATGGCCCTGCACATGGCCATGTCGCCGGTAGCGGCATTAGCTTCGGTGCATTGCGCGGCCGCGACCGAAAACTTCATGGTGCTCGAAAACCACTCGGTCGATCAATTAGAACAGTGGAGCAGCTTGGTCGAGGGCTTGCCAGTGCCCCTGATTGAGGACGGGCACATTGCGGTGCCAGAGGGGCCGGGGCTGGGCTTTAGCGGCCTCAACGAAGAAGTGCTGCGGTCGTTTGCCGATCCCGACCAGCCGGAGATTTTTGGCCCCACCAAAGAGTGGGACGACGAGCGGCCACACGACCGCTTGTGGAGCTAAACATGGCCTACGACATCGCCGTGCTCAAAGGCGACGGCATCGGGCCGGAGGTCATGGACGAGGCCCTGAAGGTGCTCAATGCGCTGGGGACTCCTGCCCTTGCCTTTGCAGAATATCCGTGTGGCGCGGGGTGCTATCTGGAGCAAGGGGATCCGCTGCCGGAGGCGACGGTGGAAGGGTGTCGTCGGGCGGATGCAGTGCTGTTGGGAGCGATGGGGTTGCCGCACGTGCGCTGGCCGGACGGGACGGAGATGCGCCCCCAAGTTGACTTGCGAATCAAACTGGACCTGTACGCCGGGGTGCGGCCAATTTACCTGTATGCGGCCGCGCATACCCCGCTCAAAGGGTTAGAGGCCGGCGATATTGACTTCGTCGTCCTGCGCGAGAACGTCGAGGGGCTTTTTGCCTCCATGAACGGCGGCATTCAGTTGCGCGGAGAAGTGGCCGTTGACTCTATGGTCATTACGCGCACGGGCACGGAGCGCGTGGTGCGCTACGCCTTTGAGCTGGCGCGGCAGCGCGGCCGGACGCCGATGAAGGTGACGTGCGTGGACAAGGCCAATGTCTTTCGCTCAATGGCCTTCTTCCGCCGCGTGTACGACGAAGTCGCCGCCGAGTACCCAGACGTCGAGCGCGACTACGCGTACATCGACGCCCTGAGCATGTACTTGGTGCAGCAACCGGCCGGATACGACGTGCTGGTCACTGAGAACATGTACGGGGACATTATCTCGGACTTGGCCGCTGGCTTGGTCGGCGGCTTGGGGCTGGCTCCTTCGGGGGACATCGGCGAGAACGCAGCCGTGTTCCAACCCTCGCACGGGACAGCCCCAGACATCGCCGGGCAGGGAAAGGCCAATCCGGTGGCAATGATCCTGTCGGCAGCCTTGCTGCTGCGCTGGTTGGGGGCGCAACACGGCGATTCGGAGGCCGCGAGCGGGGCCGAGCGGATCGAAGAGGCGGTGCGTGCGGTAATCGGCGAGCAGGGCGCGGGGACGCCCGATTTAGGGGGTGGGTTGAGCTGCCGCGCGCTAGGGGAGCGGATTGTCCAAGCACTCTGACATGGACCGCCGGACCTTTCTCGGCTTGGGTCTAGGCGCGGCCGCGTGGCCGGCATTGGGCCGCGCCGCGCCCGTGCGGCCGCAGCGGGCGCGCCTGCGCGAGTTGGGCATTGTCATTGGCGAGTTGGCGACCGGCCCCCACAACGCCATCACCGATGTCGGGGGCGTACAGGTCGGCCACCTGACCCTGATTGAAGATGGGGGTCCGGTGCGCACCGGCGTGACCGCAATTGTGCCGCGTACGCCCGCGTTTGCCGCCGACTTCACGCTCAACGGCAATGGCGAGCTGATGGGGGTAGGCTCTATGCGCCGCACGGGCCTGTTGGCCGGCCCGGTTCTTTTTACCAACACGTCGAGCGTCGGCGCGGTGTACGATGGGGCGGTGGAGTGGATGCTGGCGCACGATCCCGACCTGTTCAAAAGCGATTTGCAGCCCGCGCCCATAGTCGGGGAGACGTGGGCTGCGTTTCTCCACGACGAAGTCGGGCGACACGTGCAGCCCGCACACGCGGCAGCAGCCCTCAACGCGGCGCGCAGCGGGCCCGTGGCCGAAGGCTGCGTTGGTGGCGGGACCGGGATGCGGGCCTATGGCTTTAAGGCCGGCATTGGCACGGCGTCGCGCAAAATCCCCTGCGGCGACCAGCTCTACACCGCGGGCGTACTGGTGCAGGCGAACTTTGGCCGGCGGCCCCAACTGCGCGTCGACGGCGTCCCGGTGGGTCGCGAGATCACCGACCTAATGCCGGCGCGCGGCGGCAAGAGCAAGTCCATGCTCGCCGCGGTGGCTACGGACGCGCCGTTGATTCCAGTGCAGCTCCAGCGCGTGTGCAAGCGGGTGGCTTTGGGCATGGCGCGCACGGGCGCGATCTCCACTCACGGCAGCGGCGACCTCGTGCTGGCCTTTTCCACGGCCTCCCCCGAGTCGCCAGACGCGCTCGCCACGCTGGCCGACCGCTGGATTTCGGGCGTGTTCCAAGGCGTAGTTGAGGCCACGGAGGAAGCTATTCTCAACGCGCTGACTGCGGCCTACACCATGACCGGCCGCGCCGGCAATACCATCCACGCCCTGCCGCTGGACCGCTTGCTCGAGGTCATGCGCGCACACGGTCGGCTCAAGTGAACCGCTCGCGCCCGGCCGGCGATGCGGCAGGACCGCACAACGCCATCGCCGATGTGGCCGGCGTCAGCGTGGGCCACGTGGATATCCGCACGCCCAGCCTGCACACCGGCCTCACCGCCATCGTTCCGTATCCGGCCGAGGTTGCCGAGCGCAAGCTGTTTATCGGTCGCTTCTCCATAGACAGCGGCGACGCCATGAGCGGCCTTGGCGTCGCCGAAGACTTTGGCACCTTTTCCTCGCCCATTGTCCTCGCTCCGGCCCCGGTCGTCGGCCGGGTGTACGAATCCCTAATTCGCCACAGCTTGGGCCGCGACACCGGGCTATCGACCGGGACTGGCTGGCCGCCGGTCGTGGTGGGGATTGACGACACGGCGGTCAACGACCCCGCGCTCGTCCGCAAGGCCCTGACACACGCCCACGCAGACGCGGCCCTCGCCAGTGCTGGCAGTGCGGTGCCCACGGGCAATGCCGGGGTCGGCGGCGGTTTGCAAGCCTTCGGCTACAAGGGCGGCATCGGCACGGCCTCGCGCCGGGCCGGCGAGTACGCGCTGGGCGCGTTGGTAGCGGTCAACGGGGGACGCGAACTGCATTGGGCCGGTCGCGTCCTGCCGGTGGGCACCGGGGCCGGGGGAGCGCAGACCTTTGCCGCGGTTGTGGCCACGGACGCGCCCCTAATCCCGCGCCAACTAGAGCGTTTGGCTGGCCGCGCCGCGCTGGGGCTGGCGCGGACGGGCTTGTGGAACCCGCAGACGCGCGAGGGCCTCGTCCTCGCCTTTTCCACCCAAGAGCCGGGCGCAGCGGTGAGGATGGTGGGCGAAGAAAGGCTCTACCCGCTTTTTGCCGCGGCCGCTGCGGCCGCCGAGGGTGCGGTCGTCAATGCCCTCTTGGCCGCCGAGACTATCGGGGATATCAAAGCCATGCCGGAGGAAGACGGTTGAGCCGCAGCTTGCTCGACGATCGGGACGCGCTCAGCGCCTTCCGCGCTCGGCTCTTGGCTTGGTATCGCCAAAACAAGCGGCAGACGAGCTGGCGCGACAGCGGCAATCCCTATCACGTCTGGGTATCCGAGGTCATGTTGCAACAGACCCGGGTGGATCAGATGGCCCCCTATTTCGAGCGTTTTATCCGCGCATTTCCCACTCTCCAATCGCTGGCCGCTGCTTCCGCGGACCAAGTGCTCAAGGTCTGGGAGGGTTTGGGCTACTATGCGCGGGCGCGCAACATGCACAAGGCGGCCAAGCGCATGGCCTTTGAGTTGGGAGGCCGCATACCGGATACGTACCAAGGGCTGATCGAGCTGCCCGGGGTTGGCCAATACACGGCCGCGGCCATCAGCAGCATTGCCTTCGACCGCGACCACCCGGTGCTCGACGGCAATGTGACCCGCGTACTCTGCCGATTGTTGCGGATTGAGGAAGAGCCGACCCGCGCCCAAGTCAAGGCGCGGCTCATCGCCGCTGGAGAGGCCCTGCTGGCCCGGGGCGAGGCCGGCGACTTCAATCAGGCGATGATGGAACTGGGGGCGCGGGTCTGCACGCCGCAAAGCCCTGCGTGCCCGACGTGTCCGGTCGGCGGCTGGTGTCGGGCCAAGGCCGAGCTAAGCGACCCGACCGCCCTGCCGCGCAAGGCCCCGAAGAAACAGAAGCCGCATTATCAGGTGGCGGCTGGCTTGATTCGCAAGGGCGACGAGTTGCTAATCGCCCAGCGGCCGGCCGAGGGGATGCTCGGCGGCTTGTGGGAATTTCCCGGGGGCAAGCAGGAGCCCGGCGAGACCCTGCCCGAATGCTTGGTGCGCGAGATCCGCGAGGAATTGGGCATTGAAATTGAGGTGGGGGCGCGCCTGACGAGCGTGGATCACGCCTATTCGCATTTTAGCATCACCTTGCATGCGTTTGCCGCCCGCTACGTGCGCGGCACCCCCGAGGCGCTCGGCTGCGCTGCTTGGCGCTGGGTCGCGCCGGAGGCTTTGGATGACTTTGCCCTGCCGCGGGCCGACCGCCTAATCGTGGAGTTCATGCGCGAGCGCGCACAGCAGATGGAGCTGTTTGGTGAAAAAAACTGAGTTGCTAGTCGAGAGCAGACGCCGCGCACCTAAGCTGATCTTGCGCGGGTTGTGCATGGGTGCGGCCGATGTAATTCCCGGGGTTTCCGGGGGGACCATCGCCTTGGTCACGGGCATCTACGACGAGTTGGTCGGGACTATTGCCGCAGTTGATCAGCGGCTCGTGAGTGCCTTGGTGCGGGGGCGCCTGATCGAGGTATTGCAGCGAGTCAATGCCCCCTTCTTAGTGCCGCTGCTGTGCGGCGTGGGCGTGGCCATTGCCTCGCTGGCCAAGTTCATAACTTGGCTGCTAGCAACGCACCCCCAGCCCGTGTGGGGCTTTTTCACCGGCTTGATCTTGGCCAGTGCGCTCGTGGTCGCTCGGCAGGTCACCGGATGGAGGGCGGCGCAGTGGGGGCTGACGGCTCTCGGCGCAGTGGCTGGTTACGCCATTACCACGTTGGTGCCGGTCGAGACCGGAGTCGAGGGCTACAAGTTCGCGCTGGCCGGCATGGTGGCCATCTGCGCGATGATCCTGCCGGGAATTAGCGGCTCGTTTCTGCTGGTGGTCATGGGCAAATACCAGCAGGTCTTAACCGCGGTACACGAGTTCGATTGGGCGACCTTGGCCCTCTTCGGGGTTGGGGCGGTTATTGGGCTGCTGGGCTTTGCGCGGCTGCTCAAGCACCTGCTAAGCCGCTTTCGCGCCGGCACCATGGCTTTGTTGGTGGGGTTGATGTTGGGTTCTTTGCGCAAGGTGTGGCCGTTCCGCCACGCACTGGAGGAAGGGCGCTACGAATGCGCGTGGCCGCGGGAGTTCAGCGGCGAGGCTGGGCTGAGCTTGGGGCTGATTGCGGCGGGTGCTGTGTTGGTGTTGGCATTGGAGCGGCTGGGCAGCAGGGAGTGAAACGCTTTCGGCTAGCCATCAAACGGCAAACCGGGCACCGGATCGCGCTTGACCGCACGGAAGCGAAGAACCGCTTACCTCCGAGGCCGTTGACGCGATTTCCGCCTTCCACCATTTTCGGGCCATGAAGAACATCACCACTACATTGCCAGAGAAACCCGCATCGCGAAGGAGTCCCTCGCCATGACCGTAGAATGGCGCTACCACCGCCCCGGCTGAACAAGCTGCAAGCGCGCACGAGAGTTTCTCGTGCAGAACGGCATGGCCGACGGCGTCGTGCAAAGCGCGACCAAAGAGCCAATCGTCGGCGCGGCAGCCCTAACCCTGCTGGAGGGCGCGACCGAGCTGTTCGTCGCCCAAGGGCAGCGCGTCCTCCGCTTCGACCTGACGCGGCAACGGCCCGCGGACGAGGAGTTGCTCCAGCTTCTGTTGGGACGTTCCGGCAAGCTCCGGGCACCCGCGCTCGGCTGCGGGACGCGCCTAATTGTCGGCTACAACCAAACACTGCTGCCGATGGCCCTGAGCTGAGCCCATTCAGCACGGCGGCCCTCGATCTACATTCCGGCCCCTTCATCACCTCATTATCCAACTACTGATCGCCAGAAAGCACCGGTCTCTCACTCCCGCTGGTTGGGTGTTGAGCACTGGGCTGTCAAGGACGAGAGGCTGCCCAAGTTTCTCAGCGAGGGAAAAAGGCCCGTCCAAGCGGCGACGACCAGCAACGTGCCAATGCCTCCGCTAACGACCGAGAAGACCGGGTTGAAGAGCTGGGCTACCAGCCCGGACTCAAAGCCGCCGATCTCGTTGGAAGCACCGAAGAAGATGGCAGAGACGGCTTGGACCCGGCCCCGCATCTCGTTGGGCATGCCCATCTGCGAGATGACGCGGCGGATGACCATGCTGACGTTGTCAAAGGCCCCGGCCAACGCCAGCATCAGCAGCGAGACCCAGAAGTTTTGCGAGAGGCCAAAGACAATGGTTGCCGCGCCAAAGCCGGCCACGCACCAAAGCAGGGTCTTGCCAGCGCGGCGAATCGGCGGCCGATGGGCAATGGCCAAGGCGGTGATGCTGGCGCCGATGGCCGGGGCCGCGCGCAGCCAGCCAAGCGCAGCTTCGGGTGCGAGGCCGACCGAGCTGAGGTCGATGATCTCGCGGGCGAAGATGGGCAAGAGGTACACGGCACCGCCTAGGAGTACGGCGAACAGATCGAGCGAGATCGCACCGAGTAGGAGCGGCTGGTCGCGGACGAAGCGCAGGCCGGCGGCGATCTGAGCGAACATATTGCCTCCTCGAATGCGCGGAGCAGAAGGCAAAGCCATGGCGCTGAGAAAGAGGATGAAGGCCGCGGAGGAAACGGCGCTGAGGAGGTAGGCGGCTTGGAGATTGAAGGCAATGACAAAACCGCCAATGGCCAGTCCGGCGATGCCGGTGATCTGCATCAGGCTGGTTGACCACTTGGCGGCGTTTTCAAAGAGCGCGTCCGGCACCAGCAAAGGCGCAATGGCCCGTTGCGCCGGCCAGCCTAAGCGGAGGAAGGACGAGTCCAAAAAGAGCAGCAAGTACATCCACTGGACCGGCATCTGGTGCCAGCTAAAGACGGCCAAACCCAGCGAAGCGAGTGTCGCGCCGGCCAAGCTGAGCATCATCAGCTTGCGGCGATCGAAGACGTCGGCTAGATACCCGGCCGGCAGGGTCAACAGCAACATGGGGATGGCTTGGACGAGGCCGACCATGCCGAGGGAGAGGGCTTGGCCGGTGCGGTCGTACACCTCCCAACCAATGGCCAAGCCTTGGGCGGCCGTACCCATCCGCACCAGCGAGGAGGCGATGAGATAACGCCGGAAGAGCGGGACGCGCAGGCTGGAGTAGGGGTCGTGTCTTTTGTGCAAATCAGTAGCGGTGTGCTAGTTATATGCGGAGTGCGATCTTACCCGGCCGACCGTCGAAATGCACCACCCCAAAGCGCTCGGGCACGTGGAATTGCGGCTTGGGCGTCAGGGTATTGGACCAAGTGATGTACTCCAGCGCACGGCCGATAATATACTTTACCTCTAGAGTTTCCTCTACTGCTGGCGTAAAAAGCCCGTTCTCAAACCGCATGGAGAAATAGTTGCAACCGCATTAGCCTTTTCTTACAGTTTGGGCTAACGTGCAGAATTTGGTGTGCTGGTGTGCTCTTTCTTTGAGAGGTCCTATGACACCGCTGCTCATTGTAGGCACTTTGCTCGGTCTAGTAGTAGGCTCGTACTTCGTACCAACCCCGGACGAAATACGAGCTTCTTTTAAGCAGGCGCAGAAGTTCTACGCCGCCGAGGACTACGAGCAAGCCATCGCAACCTACGAGCGCATCAATGCCATTGAAAACCCGCTGCTCTACACCGCGGAGATCGAGGTTGCGGTCGGCGAGGTTGCGGCCCCGATCAAAGAAATCGCCCTCTACCAGACAGGTAATAGCTACTTCAAGCGCGCCCAAGAATCCCAACGCCGCGCCGCCCGGGAGCGCGACCCCGAACGCCAACGCCAACTCGCCGCACGAACGGCGACCTACTTTGCGGAAGCGGCCGCCTACTTCCTCGAGACCGAAGCCCAGACAACCTCCCCGCAGATGCGGGAATTGGCCCGCAACCGGCTGGTCAACTGCCTCTATGCAAGCGGCGATTACCAGCGCACCATAGAAGAGGGCCGGGCTTTTCTGCGGCAATATCCCGACAGCCAATACCTCGACAACGCCCTCTACAATATCGGCTGGGCCCATTTTGAATTGGAGCAGTACCGAGAAAGCATCAGTGCCTTTGAGGAATTGGTGCGGCACTTCCCCAAAGGATACCGCGCAGACCGGGCACTTTTCCAAATCGGCGAAGCCTACTTTCAACAGCAGCACTACGATCAGGCCACTTCCCATTATCAGGAGGTGGTCGACCGCCAAGACATCGACCGCCTCAGCGAGCGCGACCTGCTGAAGATGCGGCGCGAGAAAATAGCCGGCCTAGTGGACGAAACCGCGCTAGAACTGGCGGCTAAAGCCCAGATCAAAGTAGGGGATTGCCGCGCCCAAAGCGGGGATTTTGCCGCTGCCGCAACCGCCTATGGCAAGGTTATAACCGCCTTCGCCCAAGAACAGAAACTGGTGGCCGAGGCCTATATCCGCCTCGCCGATATGTACACCCAAGGCGGCGACGACCAAGCGGCCGTGCGCACCTACCGCGAGGCCATCGACGGCAGCCGCAACCGCATCTTTCAGGCCAGCATGCAATCCCTGCTGGCCGAACACTACTACGGCATTGGCAACTATCAGCGCGCCATCGCCGAATACCAACTCTACCTAGAGGCATACGGGGATGTGGCCAAAGCGGCTGGTCTGGCACCGCCTTGGGCCCTTTACAAGATCGGGCGGGCCCATTACGAGCGAGCCGAGGTCCAGCACCAAGCCGCCGCCGCCCGCTCGGCCTACGCACAGGCAATCGCCGCGTACGAACGCATCGCCACCGACTACCCCAGCAGCGAACTAGTCCTAGCGGCTACCCCGTTTAATATCGCCCTGTGCAACCAGATGCTCGGGGCCTTGGGCAGTGCCGAGCACGCGGCCCGCGCCCTGGAGCTCTACCAAGAGATCGTCGAGGCCGGCCAAGACCCAGACTACGTGCGCAGTGCTCTTTTCCAACTGGGCCGCATCCACTACCAGCGAGCAAACTTCGAGCAGGCCATCGCCGCGTACGAGTCCATTCTGCAAAAATACTCCGAGTCCCCGCAGCGCCACGCAGCCCGCTTTGAATTGGCTCTGTGCTATCGGGATTTGGGCCAGCCCGGCAGGGCCGTGGAACTGTTCCGACAGCTTGACCGCACCGCAAATTTGTTTCCCAAGGCCATGCTCGAAACGAGCAACCTGCTAACTGCGGAGGGCGACTTCTCCGGGGCGTTAGAGGCGCTGGAGGCGGGCTTGACAGCGAGTACTGCTAAAGACGAACAGGCCCGCCTCCACTACGTGAAAGGGCGCACCCTGATCGAAACCGAGGCATTTGTCGCTGCGGTAGAGGCCCTGGGACGCACCATCGAACTAGCCGACGACGACGAGGTACGCCTCGGTGCCCTCTACGGCCGCGGCGTAAGCCTGCTCAAGCTCAAGCACTACGAGGAAGCCACAGCCGACCTAAAAGTGCTGTTGCACGGCGACAACGAGGACTTGGCTGGGGCGGCCCAGCGCATGCTTGGTCTGGCCCATCTCGAGTTGGGGCGGGAGGAAGAAGCCATCGAGGACTACCGCGCCCTAGTAGCGGCGGCAGCCGATTCAATCGAGCGCGCCGAACACCTAGTGGTGCTGGCCGAACTTCACTACAACCTAAAGGAATTCGCCGAGGTTGAGGCCGTATGCCGGCGGATTCTCTCCTTGGACTTGCCCGCTGGGCGCGATGAGCTGCAAGAGAAAGCCTACTTCCTAATGGGCGACGCCCACGAGTCCCGGGGCGACCCCCAAGCCTTAATCAACACCTACCAAAAGGCCCTGTCCCGCTACCCAGACTCCTATTACTCGGCCGATATGCGCTTTGCTCTGGGGCAGGCCCTATTCGAGCGGGACGATCTCGCCGGAACCGTGCGAGTGCTCGCAGCGTACCTGCAGAAAGCACCCGCTCATCGCAACCGCCCCTATGCCCTCTACTACCTCGGATACGCCCATTTCAACCTGACTCAGTTCGAGCAAGCCGCGGCCGCCTTTGCCGACCTAGCCAGCACCTATCCCCACAGCGAACTGGCACCCGACGCATTGTTCAGGGCCGGAGAGGCCCATTACAATTTGGGACAATTTGCAATGGCGCAAGAGCACTACCAGCAATTGCTCGCAATGCACCCGCAAGCGGATGTGGCCGACGATGCCCTCTACAATCTGGCCTGGTCCCATCTCAATATGAAACGGGAGTCCCAAGCCATCGCCGCCTTCCACAGCGTGGTTTCCAACTACCCAAACAGCCCTCTAGCGGCCAATGCCCAGTTCACCATCGGCGACTTTTACTACAATGAAAAGGAATACGACAAAGCCCTGCAGGCCTACCAAGAAGTCAGCCGCCGCTTTCCCAGCAGTCCGGTGGCGCAAAAGGTGGCCGAATTAATAGATGACCTGCGCGAAGTAGTGGCCTACCTGCGCTACGCCGAAGTCGAGGCGGTCTTTGCCCAAGCCCTTGCAGAGCAGGATCCGGTCCAGTTCCGCCGGGCGGCAGCCGGCTTTGCAGAAGTCGCACGCGACTATCCCGGCACCGAAAGCGAGATCGGAGCACTGAGCAATATGGGGGTCTGCTACGAGTCATTGGGGCAGTGGAAGGACGCAGTGCAGGTTTACGACCAAGTCCTCAATCGCCTAGCCGACGAGCAGGCCGAAGCCCATCGCTTTGCCCGCATGCACAAAGAGTGGATCGAAACCAACCGCTTATAGGAGTACCGTGGCCGCGCAAATGGATGCCAAACGCTTTGCCATGCCGACGGACGCGCTCCGTTTGGAGAAATTGCTGCGCCGACAGCGCGGGGTGCTCTACCGGGCGCTGGCGATAGCTATTGCTCTGTTGGCCATACCCGCAATCTACCTAGCTACCAGGGAAGAAGAAAAAAGGGCACCCAAACCCCCGCTGATGCACCTCGTAGTGCGCAAGCCGCGCCTGACCAAAGCCTTTGAGTTTGAGAAACGGCAAATCCCCAAACGGCAGATGACCCGCCAAGTGCAGGCGGCCAAGCCGCAAATCACCCGCAAACCCCAGCTTCGCCTCCCCGACCTAGTCGGCAAGATCAAGACCTTCCGCTTCGGCGTTGCAAGCGGCGCGGATCTAGGCTTGGAAGTGGTCCAGCCCGCAGTGCAGCGCGTCGCCATCAAAAGCCCCAAAGAGCCGGAAAAGCGCATCAGCATGCAGGAGGAATTCCTCGACTTGGAAGCGCTGGATATCGGCCGCTATAAGGGGCTGGTAGTCCAAGATCCGACCGACAAACAGAACATCACTGGCTTCGTTTACCTAGCCCTAGCCTGGGGCAACGACTTCAAACCGTCGACCCAGCGGGCCATCTTTGAGCTAGTCGAAGCGATTAATGGATTTACCCAGATTCGGGCCGAAGTAGATGACCATCTCTTCCTCGATTCGCGCGCTATCTTCCGGGCACCCTTCGTGTACATCTCCGTCGATCAAGCCTTTGAACCCACCCAGCAGGAGATCGCCAATCTGGGCGACTATTTGCGGCAGGGCGGCTTTGTCATGGTGGAGGCCATGAGCGAGTTGGGCCGGGATGCCGCCACCGAGTACACCCCGGCCGAAGCCTCGCTGCGGGAAATGCTCAAGGCTTCGCTGGGGCGGGATGCGCGCTTCAAGGTCATCCCCAACGACCACCCCATATACCACAGTTTTTACGACTTCGACGATGGCCCGCCGCCAAAGCGGACTCAGGAAAGGCTCGTATTTGGCCGCGATTTTCATCCCGAGGTGCCCTTTCTCGAAGGCATCTTTCTGGGCGAGCGGCTGGTGGCAATTTTCACGACCAAGGAATATGGACGCGCTTGGGAAAAGGAATTCCGCAACGAGCCACAGCTACAAATGGGCGTCAACCTAGTGGTGTTCGCCCTGACTCAGCAAGGTTCTATTGCCCAGCAACAGATCGATTTCTACACGGAGCAAAACCAATGAGCAAAAAGGACACTAGCGCGGTGGGGCTTTGGCTCATTGCTCTGTGCGGTCTGCTAGCGGGCTGTTTTCTCTTTCCCACGGCTGTCAAGCGCGAGACCCTGCTGCTGCCGGTCGTCGAGTCCTCGGAAGCGGAAGGGGCCTATCGCCTGCAGGAGAATGGCGCAATCTCTTGGGAACTAGCCGGTCTGCGCCTCGAGGTGGAGCACATGACCGACGCCAAGCTCAACGCCCTCTTCCCCGACGAATCCGGGCGCGGCAAGTACTCGACCAATCCCTATACCTACGGCGACTGGATCGACACCCGCCTAGGTTATACGCCCAACCGCTTCACCGTTTTCAAGGTCACTATTTTTAACCGCACTCTGCCCAAAGTCATGCTCGACCCCTTGGCAGCCGTATTGGACACTGACCAAGGCCAGTTCCTGCGCGCCTATGGCATCACCTCGTCGTCGCCGCATGGCAATTTCGAAAACTACTACCGCTCGCAGCGGGGCCAGAGCGGCAACGAGTTCTATCGCTTCGAGCTGCGCATGGGCATGGTGCGCAGCTATAACTACGAGGAGGACCAGCCCATATTTAAGGGCGAGAATTACGGCGGTTTCATCGTCTTCGCTCCGCTTTATCCCGAAACCGAGGAAGTCGTGCTGACCCTGAAGGACTTTGTCTTGCGTTTCGGGGCTTTTGACAAACCCGTGCAAAAGCGGGATCTGCGCTTTGTCTTTGAGCACAAAGTGGAAGATCGCGTCGTGCAAAAGAGAGCAACCAGCGGCAAAATCGCCGAAACACTGATGATTTCCGAGAATGGCCCCAGCCGGATCATGGGCAATCTGCCCGGTGAGCGCACTCGCAGCCTGAGTGCCATTCGGGCCGTGGTGCGGCAGCGTTTGTCGGGTCTCAACCGCTGCTTCGTCCAAGCATTCGACAAAGGAGAGGCCGCCGCTGGCGCAGTGACTATGCGCTTCACCATTGAGGTGGGCGGAGCCGTTTCCGCGGCCAAGGTCACCAGCTCGAGCGTGAGCAGCCAAGCCGTGGGCCAGTGCATGCAACAAGAAATTATGCGGTGGGCCTTCCGGCCCATCGATATAGGGGCACTGCAAACGCCGGCGGCTGGCGCAGCAAGTGGAGAGAATGCGAGCGGTGCCGGAGCGCGGGCCCCACTACCCCGGTTGACGCCACTGCCTGTATTGGTGACGTATCCCTTCACTTTCGAGGTGGAATAGTGCCATCCAGCATCTTCTTTGCAACTTTCTTTTTGCTAGTCGCTTGCGGCCGCGAAGAAGTGCCGCTGCTCGCGGTGCATCAGATATTGCACAAAACCGGAGCAACCTTGCAGGAGCGCCTCGGCGAGCCGGATTTCGGCTTTGCGCGCTCCGAGAAAGTAACCACCCTCCAGTGGCGAGATGCCGATGGAGATAGCACTTGGGTTTACGTGGATTTGCTACACGGCAGCGCGTCTTATGTGACCTATACCTTCAAAAACATGGACCCCTTTGATACGGCAGAGGCACTGCGGCGCATTGGCCTGTCCGTGCCGGAGCAAGAGCCAGAACACGTCTGGGAAAACGGCTCTAAGCGCTGGAAGCCCTTCGGCCAATACCACCGTTTGGTGGTCAATCCGGTTACCAAAGTCGTCACTGTAAGCCTCAACTTCGAGCAATAGCTGAAAAATGAAAGTCATGCCAGCGGTAGTGGGTTTTGTTCTGGCGGTGCTTGCGCCCGCGGCGGCGGCCGAGTGGCAGATCGCGCAGTGGGAGCAGATCGTCTACTACCGGCTTACCTTCAATGCGGCTCAAGCGACACCGGCTGCCTTGCGCCTGACCGCAGTCGATGAATACGAGGTTTTTCTCAACGGCGACTCAATGGGCCGCGATAGCGACTGGACGACCGTAGAGGAACTAGCGGTCGAACTGCAAGGCGGCCCTAACCATCTAGCCGTGCGCGTGGAAAACCGGGGACAGGGCAACGGCAGCGGTCTGATCGTCGAAGTGGTCGCTGGCGAACAGGTGTGGCTGAGTACTACCAGCGGTCTACAGGAGGTCTGGCGTTGGAGCGGCCATCCCCAGCAAGGCACCGACTGGCTGACTGCGGATGTCGGCGAGATAGCAGGGTGGACAACGGTGCAGCGCGGTCGGCTGGAGCGCCACCGGCTTTCCGGCTGGGACGACGCCCGCGCAGCGGAAGTAATCGCTGGCTATCCCGGGGGCGTTGACGTGGGCGGCGACGGGCTGAGCTTGCGCACGGTCGAGGGCGAAAACCTCGCACTGAGTCAGTCGGCAAACCGGCCGGAGGTATTTGACGGCCAAGCCGAAAGCGTCTGGACGATCGAACCCGACGAGCTGAACAGCTTTGCCCGCGTCGATCTGGGCATCCAGCGCTTGATAGGCGAAGTGCGGGTCTTTACCGCCGGAAAAAATGCCGCAGACTTTGCCGCCAACACCCTACAGGGATATGCCGTCGAGGTCAGCAACGACGGTTTTCAGTGGCGCGAAGTCGGCGCCATTAGCGGCATTGCCGATTTTGCGCAAACCGCCGTTGCCTTTGAGCCGATCTTCGGCCGCTTTTTGCGCGTGGTCGCCATCGAACTCGATCCACTGCGGCGGGCCCGCGTCGCCGATATTCAGGTGACCGGGCAGGGGGTGGCCCCGGCGGGCACTTTCACTTCGGCACCGCTGGACCTGGGCTTGCCCGGCCAGCGCAAGCTCTACGACCGCTTTCGCTGGACCGGACAGCGGCCCGCCGGCACCGCCCTGAGCGTGCAGTTCCGCACTTCGCACGACGGCCTCACCTGGAGCGACTGGAGCCCTGAGACCGACGCCCCAGAAGCCGCTGTGCAGGTGCCCGAACCGCGAGACTTGCTGCAATATCGGGTCAATTTCTCCACTGATTTCGAAGACGTCGGCCCGCGCCTAGACAGTCTGATCATTGCTTTCTCCGAGCAGACGCCCGCCTCGGCCGCCCGCGTGCGGGTGGAACCGAACCGGGGGGTAGTGGGGCGCGAGGCCGAATTCGTCTATCACCTCGAAGTCGAAATCGAAGAGGGCGATTTGGGCGTGGAGCGCATCCGCATCGCTATGCCGAGCCTAGCCGAAGTGACAGAAATTGTGCCACCCCCGGGGATGGAAGTCGCCCGCACCACTATTGCGGGAGACGCGCTGGAGTTGGTATGGGCCGATCCCTGGCGCCAGTCTGGCCAGTTGCAACTGCGTTTCAGGGCGCGGTTGCTGACCAACCAGTTCGCCTTTTTCACGCGCCTTTTTAGCCCACAGGCAGCTATCTCACTCGATGCCGAGGAGAACGCCGCCTCTGATCCAGCCACCGGAGCCCGGTACTCTTGGAGTGTGCGGGCGCTCGACGCGTTTGGGCCGATATTGGACCAAGTGCGGACCAACCCGCCCGTTTTCACCCCCAACGGCGACCATATCAACGACCATACCGTCGTTGAATTCGTCCTCTCCCGGGTCAGTGTGCCGCAGAAAATCGACGTGGACATTTTCGACTTGGGGGGCCGCTTGGTGCGCCAGCTAAACACCGGCTCGCTGGGCGGCGGCCAATACGTGCGCCCTCCAGCCGGAGGCGACCCGGCGCTCAGCCCGGGTTTTTGGGACGGCCGCGACGACGACGGCACCTTGGTGGCACCGGGCCTATACCTCGTGCGGGTGCGGGCCCAATTGGATCAGGGCGACAAAACCGCAGTATGCACCGCAGCGGTGCTGTACTGAGATGCGCTACCTTAAAACAACCTGCCTGTTTTTGCTAGTGCTGAGCGGCTTTTTTGACCGCTCCCACGGCCAGTACCTCAACCGCGAATACTATCCCCTGTGGGCCAACGAGGAGTACGAGAACTACGCTCATTTTTCCTACCGCGATATCCGTCTGCGGCGCCTAGCCGGCGGCTTCTTCCTCGACGAGGAGACGCGCGTTTACGACCCCTTTGGCTTCACCCTGCTCAACGGGGCCGATCTCTACCGCACCCAAGAATTCCGCACCATTTCGCCTTTTGGCGGCAGCATCATTTTTAAGGATGACGCCTACCGAGACCTTTTTCAGAATCTGGTCGTCGCCAGTGATTCCTATCAGGACTGGGGTTCGTCGGTCATCCTCGGCCGGGCCGTGGAGGCTCGCTTCAAGCCCATGATGTTATCGATCAACCGCATGAATGGCATCCGCTGGGACTCCAATTCGCAGCGCAACCGCTTCACGGTGTTGGGCTCGCGCATTTCCGATCCCCTGCGCAACTTCGCTTCTTCGCGGCCGCTCGACTTTGCGACCTATCTCTTCGGCGGACACTGGAAAACCCAGATCGGCAGCGTCTTGCAATTTGGTGCTTCGTACGTCAATACCCATATCACCGACACCTTGCTGGGGCGTCGGGAGGGCTCTTTCCGCAAAGGCGCTTTCCCCACCAACTTGGTCACACCCAGCGAAGTTTTTCTCGCCATCAGCGATGATTCGCCCGACGATGGCGTTGGTGCCCAAGTCCACGATGTACAGATGATCGTCAATGGCCAGCCCAGCCAGACAGCTCCAGAAGTGCGCCGAATCGCCGATCTGGTGTCCCTAGGCAAAGATCGGCGCATGATTTCCGCCCGTCTGCGTCTCGAAGACGTGCCACACCTGCGCCGCCGGCAGTCTTGGCTACCGCACACCGTTGGTTTCGGTAGTCTTTTCGGTTCGCGCGGCGGCCTGTTCAGCAGTGCCGAAGTAGTGGAGTTAGACGGCGAAGATGCCCTCCAAGCCGACGGCTACAGCGTATTGCTGTTCCGCTTTGCAGTGCCGCCCGAGGCCGAACATATCTCCTTTAGGGTCCTAGCGGCCAACGACTATGCCATCGACCTAGGGGCCCCCATCGGCCGGAGCGGCGTGGCCGGCTCAGCGTGGGAAGACTGGCGCAATGTGGTGCGGGCCGAGGGCAACGTCCGCAACGGTTCGAATATGGGCTGGGTTGAGTTCGACTACGGCTTCCCCTCGGGTCTGGAACTCTACGGCGCCAATCTCGAACTGGATCTGCTCGGCTTTGAAGTGCGCGGCGACCTCAATACCAGCACCCACCACCTCATCTTTCCCGCCCAAGAGGGCCGCCGGCACAAGCGACCGGTACGCGCTTATTCGCTACAGGGCAAGCGCCTGTTGGCGAACTTCGCCGTGGGCTGGGAGCTGTTCCGAGTACCACCCCAATACCGCACCTCTTTCACTTATTTCGACGAATTCGTACCCGCCCTGAAAGAATTCGCATTAGTCGATGACAACGACGATCTGGACCCTTGGCCCGATTCTTGGGAACACGACGATCCCCTAAACCTGCGCTTCCACAACGACATCACCGAGGCGGCCATTGAGGTCAAAGAAAACCTCTTTCCCGGCTCCCTGCGCGACGTCGGCTTCGGGGTATTCCCCGGCCTAGATGACAACGGCGACGGCATCTTCGACACCAATGTCAACGACAATCTGCTGCCCGACTACCAAGAGCCCTTTCTCATGTACTTCGTCGAGTCTGAAGACTTCGTGTACGGCGACGATTTCAACAACAACGGCGTGATCGACTCGCGCGAAAACGACAACAAACCCGACTACCCGTACGAGCGCGACAGCAAAGGGCAGCACGTATTCTTTACCTTCAACCCCACTTCCCAGCTCGAGTTGCGGCTGGGCGGACACGCCATCGAACAAATTGCCGGGGGAGGGCGCAATCGCGCCTTGTACGCCAAACTCGAGTACAGCCGACCCCTGTTCGACCGCATCCACCTAAACCTGCGCCACCGCAGCAAACGCGTACAGGACGATATCCCCGACCCGCTCTACCAATACGCGTCCAATCCGCTGCTGCGGGGCCGCTACGAAATCGGCTTGCGCGACGATCCCTTGCGTTACCGCAACAGCCATGCCCATCTGAGCTATGTGAAATTCAACTACACCGGCGTCGACCACCTGACGCTCAACAATACTTGGCGCTGGGAACTCAACCACCGCTTTGCCGACGGCCAGACGCAAAATTCGGGCAATGACTGGTCTCTGGCCTTAGTAAATCGGGTCGACTACGTCTGGCAGCCGCGCCAGCAACTGACCCTGACCCCCATGCTCAAATGGACCTATCGCCGCTCAGCCTCAGCACTACTGGGCGACCTAGTGGACGAGACCAATCTAGCGCCGATTGTGCGGCTCAATTTTTTCTTGACCAAACGCACCACCATAAAGGCCGGCATCCAAGGCTTTCCCCTCTTGAAGCATCGCTTGCGCGATGCCGTGGCCCCCTCCGACGATTTCAATGCTTGGCACTATATCATCGGCTTGCACAACAATAGCAGCTACACCGGCTACCGGATCAGCATGAACCTAGGACTGCGAAAATCCTTTACCGACTTTGTCCACTCCAGCACGACCGGCACGGTGGAGACTTCGGAGTTTTTCCTGCAGGTGAGGACGAATTGAGTCCATGCTGAAAGCGATCTCAATAGGCGCACTTATAGCGGCCCTAGCGACGATGGTGCGCGGCGAAGGCGAGCCTAGGCTTGTCGAGCCCCACACCACCGGCACCCGCCTGATGCTCTACCGCCCCGGCCTACTCACCTACGACAACTACGGCCTAGAGGGCTACCGGACTTGGCCGCGCAATGTCATCACGCGCACGGCCAACCCGGTGTACGACGAGTTCGGCGACTTTCTGGTAAACGGCGTTGAGGTGTACCACCTGCGGGAAAACCGCCGCTTCGACGATCCGGCCCAAGTATTCAGCGGCAGCACCATTGCCAAGCCGAACAATTACGAAGGGTTTCTCAACCGCCTGATGGTGGCCGACGACAGCTATAATAGCTGGCAGACGCGGCTGATCATCGGCGATCGCATTCGCACCCACTTCTCGCCGTTGATCCTAGATCTGGCCGCCCTCAATGGCATCCGCTGGGACCTAGCCAGTGAAAGGCACAACTTCTCGGTCCTCGCCTCGCGCATGGACAGGCCCGTACTGTCCCAAGAGGACGCCAGCGCCCTGAGCACGGCCGCCTTTGCCTCGTACCTGTTGGGCGGCCACTGGCAATGGCGCTGGCGCACCATTGACCTGAGTACCTCTTATGTCAATCTCTTCCGCATTGACACCCGCTCGCCGCCCGATTGGAACGGCATGAAGGGTCAGTTGCCCAACCGAGTACAGGTAATCGACTACTTGGTGGTGCGCATTGAAGACACCTCGCCTTTGGACGGCGACGGGGCCCGGGTCTTTGCCGTCAATATCCTGCTCAACGGCGAGCGGCGAGACGACATTGAGCCTTTTGTCACGCGCCACAACACCGAGGATTTTAATCCTAACTTTCCCAACAAGGACTTCTTCTTCAAACGGCCGATTCCGCCCTACGTGGAAGTGTTGCAGGGCCGCCGCTTGGGCACCTATCCGCTGCAGCCCCCCGAACCCGGTGGTTTTTTCCGCGCCGATGGCAAGAACTATGTCCTGTTCTGGTTCCCGCTGCCCGAGGACGAGGAAGTGGTGTCGGCCTCCTTCGAGGCCCTGCTGAGCGGCAATTATCGCGTCAGCGCGTCGGAGGTCTACGCGGTTGACCCGCGCGAATCCCGCAGTGAACCGGCTCAGCGCAACCGCGCAACTTTTTACAAAAGTTTGGCCGGCGCCAAAGGACGCGGGTCCGCCGGCGCCGATATTGAGCAGATCCGCTTTGACTACGGCCGCCAGACCGGACTCACCTTGGCGGGCCTAGGCCTGAGCACGGACGTAAAAGGCTTCCGCTTCAAGGGCGAGTGGGCCCACAGCTTCAACTTCCTCCAGTACCCCGTCCACGATCACCGCGGCCGGCGTCACGACCGCGGTGGCCACGCCTATCTGTTCAATATCGAGCGGGAATTAACCCGGAAAATTGCCGTGGGCGGGGAGCTATTTCGCCTCGACCCCGAGTACCGGACGCAGCTTTCGGTGACCGACCTGACGCTGGGGGCCTACGCGGCCGCTGGCACCGGGCCATTCGCCGGTGCGCTAGGTTCGACCGACGAGAGCCTGAACAATACCCTCGACCTGAACACCGTTGACGACAACGACGACAAGGATCCTTTTCCAGACGATTTCTTTATACCCAGTTTCGAGGACCAAAACGGGGTTTTCCCCGGCCTAGACAAGGACCAAGACGGCACCCCCGACACCAACCGCAATCGCAACCAAGTACCCGATTACTTCGAGCCCTTTTTGCTCTACGACGTCGATCCCGACGACTTCGACTACGGCGACGACCTGAACAACAATGGCGTCATTGACGTGCGCGAAAACGACGACAAGCCGGACTACCCGTACGACCTCAACCGCCAAGGCTACCACGTCTTTGTGCGCCTTCAGCCCCAGCGCGTACTGGAACTGACCTTCGGGCGCTACGATATGGAAGCCATCTGGGGCGGCCAACGGGCGGATGTGTGGTACGCCAAAGCCGAGTACCAGCGGCGCTTCGGTAGCTGGGGCCAACTGCGGGCCGTGGACTTCTTCAAGCGGGTGCAGGACGATATTCCCGACGGGGTATTCCGCTTTGGCGACGTAGCCAATTTCGCCATCTTTAATCCGCGTGCCACCATTGAAACTTTTGTCGAAGACGAGTTGTTGCTGCAGGACAGCGCCGTCAACACCGCCTTCATCGACTTCGCCTTTCGGGGGGTGCGCAACCTCTTTATCGGGACCAATCTCAAGTTTGAAGTCAACCGGCAGCTCACTGCCAACAGCGGCGACAATGCGATTCAGCTATGGACCTCGGTGTTGCGCGCAGATTACCGCTGGCGCTTGGGCGGGCTAGAAGTATCGCCGCGCTACAAGCTCATGCTGCGCCGCCGCACCGACGCCGCCGGGCGCATTCAGCCGCTGTCCGAGGTCTTCGGCTTTCCCATGATAGTGGCCGACTTCAAATTCACCGAGCGCACCTTCCTGCGCGGCGGCCTCCAGGGGCTATCCGCGCTGCCTAGCATCTACCGCAATGGCCAAAATCAGGACCAAGACTACAACACCCGCGATGCGCTCTTCATGCTGGTCAATCGCTTTGAATACGCTGGTTTCGACATGGCGCTTACGGCCGGCTACGAGATTAGCCGACGCCGCATGAAGGACCGCACGCGGAAATTCGCGGATATTGATTTCGAACAGTTTTTTATCCGCATGGTCGTGGGACTGGAGCCGGTGCAATAATGTGGACGAAAACAGCTACCCAGTTGCGCCCATTGCTACTGGCTACAGCCTTGCTGGTGGGCAGCGCGGGCCACGCCGAGGAATGGACCGTTGACCAGTGGGAGCAGGCCGTGTACTACCGGCATACCCTCAATGCACCCGAGGCCGGCGCCGCCCTGCTGCGCCTGACCGCGATAGACGAATACGAGATTTTCCTCAACGGCGAAGCCATCAGCAGCGACGACAATTGGACCACTATGGAAGAGTACCCGGTCGAGCTCAAGCGACGCAAAAACGAGCTGGCCGTGCGCGTCGTCAATCGCGGCGAGGGCCACGGCAGCGGCCTCGTTGTGGAGGTGAGCACCGCACAGCAGTCATGGGTCAGCACCTTTGGTGCTTTGCAAAATTTGTGGTACTGGAGCGGCGAACCCCAAGCAGACGCGGGTTGGCAGACAACGGATGTGAGCCGGCTAGACGCCTGGCAGCCAGTGCAGCGCGGCCAGCTAGACAGGACGGGCGTATCCGGCTGGTCCGATACGCTGAAGGCAGATGTAATCGCCGGCTTTCCCGGTGGCATCGACATAGGCCAGCCAGCCGGCGGCTTGAGCTTGCGTTCAGTGGAGGGAGAAAACCTAGCGTTGAGGCTGCCCTCCAACCGCCCGGAAGTATTCGACGGCCGCTCCAATACCGGCTGGACCGTAGATCCGACCGAGTTGAACGCCATGGCCCGAGTGGATCTGTTGCACCGGCGTCTAATCAGCGAGGTACGGGTCCTGACCCAAGGCCGGAACGCCGACGAGTTTGTCCAGAATACCCTGCGCGGCTATGCCGTCCAAGTGAGTAACGATCAGTTTGAGTGGCGCGAGGTGGGCGTACTGCACGGCATTGCTCAGCCCGAGCGCACCGCCATTGCCTTTGCCCCGCTCTTGGCCCGTTACCTGCAAGTGATCATCGCCGAAGTCGATGCGGTGCAGCGCGCCAAAGTAGCCGAGATTCAGGTGCTGGGCAGGGGTATTGCCCCAGCGGGCCGCTTTGTCTCTCCGCCCCTAGACTTGGGACAGCCCGGAGAACGCAAGAATTTCACCTCCGCGCACTGGGATGGCCAAGTGCCGGCCGGCACTGCGCTCGGGCTGCAATTCCGCAGCTCGAATGACGGCAGCACTTGGAGCGGCTGGAGTGCGCCTGTGCATACTAGCCCGGCGCTGCTGCAAGTGCCCGAACCGCGCACTTTCCTGCAGTACCGAGTCCAGATGGAAACTCAATCCGAAGAGCTGGGCCCGCGCCTGGACCGTCTGATTGTCGACTTCACCGACCAAGTGCCGGCCTCGCGGGTCCGCGGCTGGGTTGAGCCCAATCGGGCCGTGCTGGGCCGCGATACCCTTTTCACGTATCGCCTAGAGCTAAATTTCAGTGCGGACGATCTGGGGGTGGAGCGGGTGCGCGTTGCCCTGCCCAGTCAGATCGAGCTAGAGGAAATTGTGCCCCCGCTTGGAGTGGAAATCGCCGCAAACACAGCATCGAGCACCGCGCTGGAGCTAGTACTAGCCGAGCCTTGGCACCAAGCGGGTATCCTAGAAGTGCGCTTTCGCGGACGGCTGCTGAGCCATGCCTTCGAGTTCCGCGCCCAAGTTTCTGGTCCAGACGGGGGCGCGACACTCGATGCCGAAGAGAACGTTGAACCCGATCCACACAGCGGTCAGCCGCGCTCTTGGCAGGTGTCGGCCAGCGGTGTCGCGGGGGCCCTGTTGAGTCAAGTGCGCCCGGTACCAAAGGCATTCAGCCCCAACGGCGACGGTATCAACGACGCAACAGCGATCGAATTCACCTTGGCGCGGGTGAGCGAGCCCCAACCAGTAGAAGTGGACATATTCGATGTCGAGGGCCGACCTGTGCGCGCCCTATATGCCGGCCCCCTGAGCGCGGGCGAATACTCCGCGCCGGGCCTGTGGGACGGCAGGGACGATGCCGGCGAACTGGTGGCACCAGGACTCTACCTAGTGCGCGTGCGGATCCTTCTGGAGCGCAAACAAGAAAGCCGCCTGCGCACCGTAGCCGTGGCGTACTGATGGAAATGGGCCCATCGTGAAAAAACCGACAATACAAATCGGCCGCGTACTCCCAGTGCTGCTGTGGGCAATAGTCCCGAGCTGGGCAGAAACGCCGCGCCTGGGCATTCCCGAGATTCTGCCCTCCCAAGACTTTCTCGGGCGGCAGTTGCCCCAGTACAATAACTACGCCTTTCAGGGCTATTCCAACTACCCGGACCACACCTTCCCCTACGCCGACCGACCCCGGGCCTTCTACGATTCCTTCGGCGATCCCCTCATCACCGGGTACGACCTGTACGACTGGACCGAGCGCCGCACACTCGGTCAGGAATACGGCAGTAGCATTTTCAAGGATCGCAACCAGTGGAGCACGGTTTTCGATTTTCTGGTGGTGGGCCGCGACAGCTATAACAACTGGGGATACAGCGCCATTGTCGGCGATGGGCTGATTGCCCGCTTCACGCCGCTGACCCTGTCGCAAGTTGACTTTAATGGCACCCGCTTCGACTTGGCCACGCCCTACGCCCGCTTCACCTTCTTGGGATCGCGCATCGAGCGCCCCCATTTTTACGTTGAATCCATTCCCCCTTGGGCCATCGAAAATACGCACTTTGCCGACGCTTCGACCATGCTGCTGGGGAGCCGGCTGGAGACGGATATTGGGGCCTTGCGGCTGGGCCTGAACGGCGTGAACACGCACGTGTACCAAAGCACCCAAGACGACAACAGCCTCAAAGGCTCTCTGAGGCCCAGCCTGCCGTCCATGGACCAGATTGTGGTGCGCTTTACCGACGACTCGCCCCAAGACGGCCGCGGCGGGGCCTTGGTGCAGGAAGCGCAACTCGTACTCAACGGCGAAGCCCGGCCCGATATCGCGCCAACAGTGATTCGCCATTCCGAAGGCGTGGATACGCAGGTGGGCACTATCTCCCGGCTGACCGGCCAATTCAACCCGACCATTTACACCAACCCCCGGGGGTATTACCAGACAGCCACGCTCTACTACCGCGGCCGAAGCGATATGCCGCTCTTTGCCGATTACCTCTATCGCGCCGACCACGAGGCCGGCCTTGACGTGAGTAAGAATACCAACCTCGAAGGTTTGCTGGCTGCCTTCAAACTCGAATCGTCTGAGGAGATCCTACGAGCCGACGGCAACGAGCAATTGGTGTTCCTCTTCGATTTGTCGCAGGAGCCTTACGTGGAATCAGTGGCCGTGGAAGCGGCGCTGGCCAACGACTACCGGGTAGAAGTGGCCACCCTCCATCTCAACAACCCGCGGGGACGCGGCTATCCCAACCAGTACGTGAGCACATTCTACCGGCCTGTCCTGCGCGCCGAGGGCAATGTGCAGGACGGCACCAATCTAGCCAGAAAGCGGATCAATGTGGGCGAAAACACGGCGCTTTTCACCTACAGTGCCGATATGCAGCTTGCCCTAGCCGGCCTCGAAATCAACGGCGAGTACGCCCGCTCAGCGCGCTACTCCCGCTTTCCAGCGCGCATGGACGAGACCGCCCTGTACGATCGGGGACCGCGTTTTTCCGAGAAAGGATCGGCCTATTTCATCAATGCCGTGCGCTGGTTCGCGGGAGGCCGCTTGGGGGCCGAAGCCTTTGCCGTGAACCCAGACTTCCACACGGAAATGCGCACCTTTGTACCATTCGAAATCGGTTTGACAGAGACTTCGCTGGCCGGCCTGACCAACAACACCATCTTCTGGGACCTGGTGCAGGACAACGAGGACGGCGACCGCTACCCAGACAAGCGCGTGGGCAACCTGCAGGGGCAGCCCAACGACCGCGAAGACGAGGACGTCGACGGCGTATTTCCCGGGCAGGACGACGACAACGACGGCCTGCCCGACACCAATCGCAACTTCAACGATGTGCCCGACTACGTCGAGCCCTTCCTCATGTACTACGTCGAATCCAACGACTTCTTCTACGGCCTCGACCGCAACAACAACGACGATCCCGACGTGCGCGAGGACGATCTGGACCCCGACTACCCCTACGACTCCGACCAGCGCGGCTTCCACCTATTCGGCCAGCTAGATCTGACGCCCCAGTGGTCTTTGGGGGTGGGGCGCTACGACATCGAACAAATCGCCGGCGGCGGGCGCAACGAGTCGAGCTACGCACTGGTGAACTACCGGCGCGAAGGGCTGGGGCGGCTGCAGCGGCTGTTTTTCGAAAACCACCTGCGCCGCGTCAAAGACGATATCGCCGACGAATTCTCCGTGCTGGTCGAACGACCGCGGCGCGTAGATACGGATTTTCGCGGCCTGACCGCCGGCAACAAGCCCTCTTTCACCAATAATTTCCGCGCCGATCCGCTGCTGTATCGCAACAGCTACGTCAACGAGACCTACCTGGAGAGCTGGCTCAATCCCTGGTCCACCCTTCAGATGGTCCACAAAATCCGCCTGCGTCTCAACTGGCAACGAGCCGGCTCTTTGCCCGGCGGCCTAGTCCAGCGCGACAAACGGCTCGACTTCTTCACTTGGGTCAGCCGCGCCGACTACACTTGGCATTGGCACCGGCTGCAGATCCAACCCCAGTTCAAGGTCCTGCTGCTGCGCCTAGTCGATCGGGCCGCCGATCGCCAAACCGATGGCCACTACGCCCGCCGCACCGTGCGCTCGGAGTTCAGCGTCATTCCCATCCTGCGCTGTACCCTGCCGCTGATGCAGCGCAGCCAACTACAGCTAGGCATCCAAGGCTTGGGGCCGCTGCCCTACCGGGTCGAGGACCGGGTCAATGCACGCAACAGTTTTGACCAGCGCACCTTGTATCTCAACGTGAACAATCGCTCGAAGTACTTCGGCTACGATCTGCGCACGATCGTGGGGTTGCAGCGGGAGGTCAAGGCATTCGACGAGGAATCGCGGGCGGACGATGCCTTTGATGCGCTGACTTTTTTCGCCCGCGTCCTCATCGGCTTCACCGAATATGGACGGCTCCTATAACTGATTTTCTGCCAAGGGCAAAACCATGATTTCTCCCATCCGCAACCAGCGCCCCCCCTACAAATTGCCGTCGCATATTATCTACTTTCACGACTGGCGCTACGTCCATCACGGCAGCCATTCGACCGGCTGGCGCAACGCGGCCGGGGATTGGCTGCGCATCTGGACCAACGACGAGAGGCCACCCCTGCTACACGAGCCGAATTACATGCCCAGCGGCATTCGCCTGTGCGCCAAACCGGCGACTAAGAGCGAGCCTTTCCTGCTGCCGGCCGCGGACGAAGGCTTTATCTGGCCCGGCACCGTGCTTTGCACAGAGGGAGGCTACCGTCTCTGGTACGAGTTGTTCGCGGGCGAACACATCGGCCACGAAAAGTACCCCATAGGCGCGGCCAACTACGTCTGCTACGCCGAATCGGACGACGGTGAAAACTGGCGTTTTCCCGCGCAGGGGCGGATCGAGCGCAAGGGCACCAAGGACAACAACATTGTTTACGGGCTGCCTCAGATCGAAGAGACCGGTTTGCACGGTGCCACGGTGTTCGAGGATGCGTCGGCCTATGCTGCGGAGCGCTACAAAATGATCTACGTGGGCCAGCTAAGTGCGGCGCAAAAGGAGCACTACCTGCAACAGAGGCCCGGCGAAGTGGGGGCACTCAATCTGGAAGCAGAACAGTGGGACGGCCTGTTCGGCGCCATCTCGCCCGATGGCTTTAGCTGGACGCCCATCGCCGAGCCGCTCGTCGCCCAAATCAGCGACACCCACAATGTCTGCGAGTACGATCCCGTGCTGGGACAGTACGTGGCCTATTGCCGCAGCCATTTCTTCAACCGCCGCAGCATTGGTCGCACCGCTTGTGCGGATTTCCGCCGCCTGCCCCTGTCCGAGGAAGTCTTCTGGCCCAACGCCGCGGCCGAACCCTACGATTTGTGGTACGCCAATTCCAAGACAAAAATGCCGGGCACCACCGACTATCACCTCATGTTCCCCCTGCGCTGGCGCTTGATCGACGACTCCTTCAGCTTTGTGCTGGCCGCCAGTCCGGACAATGTGGTGTGGAACTTCGTGCCCGGCGGACCAGTGTGCGAACCCGGCGATGGGGGCGCATGGGTCGAGGGCGCGGTGTCAGCCGGCGTCGGCCTAGTGCCATTGCCCGGCGAGCGCATGGGCATCACTATATGCGGCTCGCCGGAACCGCACAAGCACCTGCGCCAGCCGCCGCACGGGCACATTGCCTGGGCCTGGTGGCCCAAGGGACGGCTCGCGGCCTTGGAAGCACCGGTAGAGGGGCGCTTCCGAACCTTTCAGCTAGCAATTGAGCAGCGCCGCGTCCACCTCAACTTCAAGACCGCGCCCGGAGGCAGCGTAAAGGTGCAGGTCATGGACCGCAAGTACCAGCCCCTGCCCGGCCGCTCCTTCGCGGACTGCGACTGGCTGGTGGGCGACCAGCTAGACCGCGAAGTGAGTTGGCAAGGCGCGGCCGACCTAGGCCACCAAGGCGAGGGGCCGATCTCGCTGGGCTTTGAGATCCGCTGCGGCGAGCTCTACAGCGTCGAATTCAAAAATCCCGACTGATCGCGCCGAGAACTTGAGACATTCGCACTCGGCGGTTTGTACATGCCGTCTTATGGAACAAGGCGCTGAGCGAGCAATACCAGACTCAAGTGCTTGGAAAATTAGGCGCGAGAACCTCTTAACAAAATGCTTGACAGGCTCGTCTAAAAGTCATATCTCCTTACGAACAAATGCGGCGATAAGCCTATTACCTATCTCAACTTATTAATTTTTATTGAGTTATTGATTTTGCGGAAGGTAGTCATTCACTTTTTCTCAAACAAAGGAGGCACCATGCGCAAATTGCGTATTTTAGCCATTAGCTGGTCCATAGCAGCACTCGCCGTCAGTGCAACGTGGGCACAGGACGAGCAGACCTTCCCCTCAGGCCCTGACTACGGAGACGCATTTGAGCTACCTGACATCTCCGGCGAGTTCAATCCAATGGTCGTTTCGACTCAGGATGTGGCCTACGACGGCAACGGCAGTGTGGACATTCCCTTCACCGTCAACCAGCGCGCCACGGTCTGGGTAGTGATCTACCGCAAAGGTAGCAGCGAAACCGGCGAGCGGGGGCCAGCCGGCGCTTGGCTGCGCTTAGAGCCCCAAGATATGTACATCGCCACCACCCCAAGTCAGGTCTCCGAAGCCGGCGATGGCACCGCTGCTTGGGACGGCAACGACTGGGAGGGCAATGCCGCGGGAGCCGGCGACTACGAATTTGACGTGGTCGCGATCAACAATCTCGACTTGCCGGTGCTCGCCGGTCCTGGAGCGGGCCCCACGGGGTTCACCTTCCCCAACATTGACACCTCGCAGGACCCGCCCGAAATCTGGGTCCAAGAGTACGAGCGCGAAGTGCCCGACCGGGGCCACACGGCCGGCGACATGGTCCGCGGCACGCTGGGCACGGACTACTTGGCCAACCCCAACGCTTGGGAACGCTGGAATTTCGACTTCGGCTTTGAGGGGGCCCGCACCTTGGGCGGCATGCGCATAGACGATCAGGATCCAGAGATTTTTTGGACCTCCCATCGCCGCGAAGAGTTCGGCGGCCTGTACAAACTCCGCATCAACCGCGCCGCCCAATCTTGGGACCGGGTCACCGACTTCGGCACCAACGGCCAGTCGCCCAATGCCAACGGCGACCGCATCGTCGAATTTGAGCCCAAAGGCGATGTGGTGTTCAACGCCCTCTGGGGCAAGCAAGAAGTGCCCTTCAACGCCGTTGAAGTGCGCGACAAGACCACGGGCGAAATTACCCAAGCATTCGACGTGACCGAGTTCTACAACAGGCTCAGAGTCGATGATGACGGCAACGAGAGCATAACCGGCGAAGGTCCCGCTCAGATTTCGGTGACCGACGACGGCATCTGGGTCTCTTCGTGGGCCCACCCCAACATTCTGCGCCTAGACCACGACGGCAATGTGGTGTGGGCCAACCGCAACGGCGATTTGTGCGGCGACGCTATTTCCAATGAAGAAGCCGCCGCCATCGGTGCCTTGGGCGGCTCCGCCATAAACAACTTGGGCGTCACCGCGGACAAAACCGGCAACATCGTCTTTATCAATGCCGGCAGTCGGGCGGCCACCATAAGTGCCCTCGGACGCGACGGGGCCTGCGCCTTTGAAATCGAATTCCCCGCTAGCTGGGGCCGGATGCGGCCGGGGGGCACCCGTTTCAACCTATTGCAGGAAGGCGGCCCCTACGACGGTCTCTATACGAGAAACGGCATGCGCCTAGAGACCTTTTCGTACGGCTACGGGGACGACGAGACCACTAACCCCTACGGCCCCCATCTGCTGCTCTATACGCCTGTGGCCTTGGCCTCGGGCAAGATGGGTGCCGACGCCACCGCTGTGCTGGAGGTGGCCGCTGCCAACACCCCCGACGCGTATAGTCTGGGCCATGCCACTCCCAACCCCTTCAACCCGAGCACTGTCATCGAGTTTACTGTGCCCGCTGCCGCAGCACACGTGAAGTTGCAAGTATTCAATGCGGCCGGTCAGCTAGTGGCCACCCTAGCCGATCAGACCATGGCCGCGGGCAAATACCGGGCCGATTGGGATGCGCGCGATGCCAGCGGCAAGCTGGTCTCCAGCGGCGTTTATTACTACCGCATGGAGGCGGGCTCGTTCGTCGAAACGCGGGCTATGACCTTCCTCAAATAAGGCCCTGCGCCGAGAGCGCAGCCAATCTCAAAGAAGCCGTCTTGGGTCTTTCCAAGACGGCTTCTTACTAGCACCCGAGGGAGGTTAGGGCACTGGCGCCAACAATTAATTTACTGCTCCTAGCCGCCCTCCTCGGCACTGCCATCTGCAATGCCCAACCCCGCTTCTCCGATGCAACTCGGGAGGCCGGGCTGGCCTTCCGCAATTGGTACGGCAATAACAACGCCCTCACGATCCTAGAAACGACCGGGTCCGGTGCCGCCTTTTTCGACTACGATGACGACGGCCAGCTCGACCTGTACATCGTCAACGGCGGCTTGGGCTTTACCGGTGTGCGCTATGCCGATCTGCCGCGCGACGTGCGGCCTCCGGCCAACGGCGAAGTTCCGCACAACGCCCTGTTTCGCAATCGGGGCGACGGCACCTTCTTCAATGTCGGCGAACAGTCCGCTGTCAATGCTAGCGGCTGGGGCACCGGCTGTGTGGCTGGGGACTACGACAACGATGGCGACGCCGACCTGTACGTCACCTACTACGGCCCCAACCTCCTCTTTGCCAACCAAGGCGACGGCACCTTTGCCGAGACCGGAGCACAGGCCGAGGCCGACGACGATGGCTACGGCACGGCCTGTGCCTTCGGGGACTACGACAACGACGGCGACCTAGACCTTTTTGCCGGCAATTACGTGGTCTTCGATCCACAGACCACCCTGCTGCCCGGCGAGCAGCGCGACGGCTTCTTCGGCGGCCAGCGCGGAGTGGCCAGCGTAGCCTCGCCCGAAGCGTTTGCCGGCCAGCCCGATGTGCTGTATCGCAACGACGGCCACGGCGCGTTCGCCGATGTCAGCGCTGGTGCCGGCCTCAACGCCGTCCCGGGCAAGGCACTGGGGGCCACCTTCTTGGACTGGAACGACGACGGCGATCTGGACCTCTACGTGGCCAACGACGCCACTCCCAACTTCCTCTACACCAACCAAGGCGACGGCACTTTTGCCGAAGAGGCCCTAACCTTGGGCGTAGCCTACGATGCCGATGGCCGACCCGAGGGCAGCATGGGGCTGGCCGCCGGCGACTGGGACAACGACGGCGATTTGGACCTAGCGGTGAGCAATTACGAAGGGCAGACCGCCACCCTTCACCGCAACGACGGCCGCGCCTTCGCCAATATCTCCTTTGCCGCTGGCGTCGCCCGCACCACCTTCATGCCGCTGCAGTGGGGCACAGCTCTCTTCGACTGGGACCGCGATGGCGATCTGGATATCTTCATTGCCAACGGCCACGTCACGGCTGCCCTAGAGGATTATTTTCCCCAGTCGAGCTACGCCCAAAAGAACAACCTCTTTCGCAACGATGGTGTCGCCTTCGTCGATTTGAGTGCGCGAGCCGGCCCGGGTCTGCAGATCGTCAAGTCGAGCCGGGGCACGGCGGTCGGCGATTACGATGGCGACGGCGATGAAGATCTTTTCGTGGTCGCCAAAAACGACCTGCCCACCTTACTGCGCAACGACACCGCCAGCGGCAATCACTGGCTAACCATCCGCACCTTGGGCATCAACAGCAACCGCGACGGCATCGGCACCAGAGTGCGCCTAGTCGCCGGCGGCCAGCAACAGCTCAGAGAAGTGGCCGCCGGCTCTAGCTACCTATCGCACAACAGCCTGTGGCTCACTTTCGGACTAGGGCCGAGCGTCGCAGTGGATACCCTCGAAATCCGCTGGCCCAGCGGTTTAATCGACCAATACACCCAAGTGGCGGGAGATCGCTTTGTGGTAGTAGAAGAAGGCCGGGGCATGGCCGCTGCAAAGCACTGAACCTAGGGTTTTTCCCCCATAGCGCGGAGGATTTGTTGCGCCATGCGCCGCAAGTGATCATCGTCGCCGGTGGCGATAATGGCGCGGTACTGCTGGACGGCGGCCGCCTCATTGCCCTGCTCCTGCAGGATGGTGGCCAACCCAAATCGCGGGCCGGCAAAGTCGGGCTTGAGGCGGATGGCCTGCTGGTAGGCCTGGACCGCAGCAACCCTATCGCCGCGGGCGTAGAGCGCGGCCCCTAGGTGGTTGTAGGCGCGGACATGGCCCGGGCGCAGGCGCAGAGCAGCACCGAACGCTTGCACGGCCTCGTGGATCCGCCCCTGCTTTTTGCAGGCCAGACCCAAGTTGAAGTGGGCTTGGGCGTAGTCGGGGTTTAGTTCGAGGGCGCGTTGCAAGAGTGCCACCGCGCCAATGACATCACCGCGACTGTAGAGGATGTGGCCTAAATTGTTGTGGGCGCGGCTGTGCTTGGGGTCTAGGGAGATGATCTGGCGGTACTGGGCGCTGGCCTCTGCTGCATGGCCCCGCTCATAGAGCAGCAGGGCCAAACTGTAGCGGGCTGGAACGTAGGTAGAATCGGCCTGAATGGCGCGCCGAAAGGATTGGACCGCTTTCTCCGAATCGCCTTTTTTTTTAAGGGCCAAGCCCAAGTTGTAGTGCGCCTGTACATGGTCGCGCTCTAGCGCGACTGCCCGGCTGCACGCGGCAATGGCCCCTTCCACATCGCCTAGTCCGTAGAGGATGGCCCCTAGGTCGCTGTGGGCTTGGGCCAATGCAGGGTCCAGCGCAATGGCGCGGCCATAGGACCGCACCGCGCCCTCGACATCCCGGCGGCTGTACAGCACATTGCCTAGATAGCTGTGCGCCAGCGCGTGCTCGGGATCGAGGCGCAGGACCGTGCGGAATGCTGTTAGAGCACCGTCGGCATCGCCGAGCTGAAAGAGGGCGACGCCCAGCTCGAGGTGGGCGGCGAGGCGCTGGGGATCGAGCGCAATGGCGCGGCCATAGGACCGCACCGCGCCCTCCAAGTCGCCTTTCTCCAAGAGCACCTTGGCGCTGTGATGAGCAATAGCCGCCGCCGCGGAAGCGTCCCTAGCCTGAGCGTACGCACTGGCGACGGCAGCAAGCAGAATAAAAAGAACCAAGCGAGCCATATTCTATGCGATTCGGGAAGCAGCAATACATAGGCTCTTTCTTCCCATAACACAGGTTTTATACCAATCCATGAGCGGTTCGCCGCAGATCACCGCGCGCGCTATTGTCCTCGGTGCCCTGACCATAGCCGCCAACTTCTACTACATTGTCAACGTGGGCCAGCGCCTAGGGATAGGCAGCTACGTCCACTCGCAATTCCCCATGGCCACTTTCATGCCCTTTGTGCTGTGGCTCTTCCTCAATACCGCGCTCAGGGCACTCTGGCCGCGCCTAGCGCTCAGCCGCGGCGAATTGCTGACCCTGTTCTCCATGCTCTGGGTGGTGGGTACCATTCCGCAGCTAGGCTGGATGACCTACTGGGCCTCGATCATGGGGGCACCAAGTTACTTTGCCACGGCCGAGAACCAGTGGGAAGAGACCTTCTTCGACTACCTTCCCTGGCACGTCTTTGCCAATACCGCTCCCCGGGTAATCGATCCATTTTGGTTTGGCCTGCCCGAAGGAGGCTCCATTCCCTATGACGGGTGGATTGGTGCCATCGGCCAATGGCTCGGCGTTTCCATGGGCATGGTGGTCTTCGGCTTCTGCCTAATCGCCCTTTTCCACAAACAGTGGGTCGAGGCCGAGAAGCTGACCTTTCCACTGGCGCAAATGCCCCTAGACCTGACCCGCGGCTTTGAAGACAAGCAGCGGCCCGAGCTATTCCGCAAGCCCGCCTTCTGGATTGGCTGCGCCCTAGTTTTCCTGCCCATACTCTACAATATCGCCACGTACTTCGCCCTAGGCCTGCCACCCATCGAATTCTACTGGAAATTCTACGATATTCACTTGACGCCGGACTTTTTTCTGACCGTGCGCATCCTGCCCCTGATCATGGCCGTGACCTATCTGTGTCCAGTGGATATCCTCGGCAGCCTGATCTTTTTCCACTTACTCGCTGCGCTCAAGATAGCCATAATGAAGCGAACCGGCTTTTCCATTGGCGGCTTTGCCGTGGGCGCGGCCGGCCAGCAGCCCGAGGCGCAAAACATCCTCTACATGGAGAGCTACGGCGCCCTAGTCTTCATCGGCCTGTGGTCCATCTGGGTGGCCCGCCGCCACTTGCGTCAGGTGTGGCATCAGGTGCGCAGCGGCGAGGGCGAGCCGCGCCAAGTCGCGCTCTACCGGCTGGCCCTCGCTGGCCTGATTCTGTCGGCGCTCAGCGTCATCGGCTGGGGGGTGCAACTGGGCATGAGCTTGCCGGTGGCTATGGGCGCTTTCCTGCTGATGACGCTGACCTACTTCGTCATAGCCAAACTCGTCGCCGCCACCGGCTTTGCCTATCTCTTGCCCAATAAGCCCCATATCAAGGGCGATTCCTTCCTCATCGAGCTAGTCGGTTCGGCCTTCCAATCGCCGCGCAGCCTAGTGGCGTTTAAGGTATTCACCAGCAATGCCTTCTTCGGCACCTTCCGCATCCCGGCTTGGCCGGCTCTGCCCCACTGCTTCCGCCTGTTCTCCCTAGAGCGGCAGCCCGGGCGGCTGACGGCCATGGTCCTGATCGCCTTTCCCATCGGATTTGTCGCATTGGCCATTGAGACGATCAGCCTCGCCTATGAAGAGGGCGGCCTGCTTTTCCTCGGCGACAAGGCCAACTGGGTCTTCCAAGATATGGTTTATCTGCTCAACAACCCCATGCTGCCCGACCCGGGCAAGTGGGCGGTGTGGCTCTTAGGCTTTGGCGAAGCCGCGCTCATCGCCCTGCTGCGCGGCTATTTCCACTGGTTCCCCCTCCATCCCATCGGCCTAGCCTTTCAGCACACCTTCGGTCTCCGCCTCTACTGGTTCAGTCTGTTCATCGTGTGGATTGTCAAAGTAACTCTGCTGCGCTACGGCGGGACCAGGGCCTACCGCGCTGGCAAACCCCTGTTCTACGGCTTGGCCATCGGTTACGTGGTCGGGGTAGTTTTTTCCATGGTCGTAGATTTGATCTGGTTCCCGGCCGAGGGACACCGCATGCACGGGTGGTAATAGCTAACCACCGCAAACCGACGAATTTTTCGCCACCATCGCCCAATCGGCCGGCGTGATGGGCTAACATTCATTGAGGAGAGAATGTGATAAAAAACAACTTCGACAAAGGGCCAGAAGGCTGGTGTTCGTACGACTACCACGCCAGCATGGTGGCCGACGGTAGCAATATCTTCATCCTAGCCACGTGGGCCGCGCAGGGCGGTGAGGACAATGGGAGCTTTATCTGGACCGATCACCGGCGCTGGAGCGCCGATACCCCGGAGCACCCCCTGTCCATCCTGCCGCTGCTGTGCTACCGCAGTTGGGTCGGCGCTGACCCGCTCGATATGCGCCAGTCCGCAGTTGCGGTCCACCTGAGGGCCGATCGGCTGCGTTTGGACGGTGCCCAGTGTTTCTTCTGGGTACACGCCGCTAGCACGCGCTGGCACTACACAGCCCACCCTCTCGCTCTAGAAGAGGGCGTTTGGACGGCCAATCGCCTTGCACTTGCAGCAGACGAAAACCAATGGCACCGCAGTTGGTCCGCCGACCCGGGCCATCCCGTCGCCCTCGAACAGGTGTTGAGCCGGGCCGAGAGTTACGGTTTCTCCTTCGTCGGATTTTCCAGCGAAGTTACCGGCAGGTTGTCAATGAGCCAATTTTCTATCACCGCTGGGACGTAGATAGTGCGGCCGTTCCCACTCGAAACCGTCCCTGCTCTCTGTAGCCGTTGAAACGCGCCCCTCCTTCTTCCTCTCCCGAAGTCCAAAACCACCTAGCCAGCTACTTCTCTGAAAACGCGAATAAAATTGCCGCCCATAATCCCGGCGATCGCCTCGGCCTGGTGCCCGCGCTGCTGCAAGCCCTCGACGATATTTTGGCTCTTGCCAATATCTTCTAACCCGACCGGCCGGGCGTTGAGCTGGTCGAGCAGGTCCGTACCAAAGCCAACGTGGGCAGATCCAACCAGCGCAACTATGTAATCAATGTGATCCAGCAATATCTCCAGACTGGCTTTTTCATCCCCGGGTCCCAGCGGCATCGGACTAGGGCATATCAGGCCCCCGGTAGCGGCCACCGCCCGGAGCTGGTCGTCGCTCAAGTAGCGCACGGTGTCCCGCAGCGCCCGCGCATTGCCGTGCGTGGCAACGACCGGCGCACGGGCGACTTCCAGCGCGTCCCAAAAACCGGTCTCAATTAGATGCGTGATATCGACGAGCATGCCCAGCCGGTTCATCTCGCCAATGATCTGCCGGCCAGCCTCGGTCAGCCGGCCCGGCGGATCGACCTTGCTGTCGTAAAGCCGCATGGTCGGCCCGTTCCACACCTGCGTCGCCGTGCCCAAGTCGTTGCGTCCTTCGTGTACCAAGCCGAGGTGCCGCAACCCCAAGCGATAGAGCGTACGCAATACGCTCAAGTCGCCCTTGAGCGCATCGCCGCCCTCCAAGCCTAAAACAAAGGCGACTTTCCCACTCTTGTGTGCCTCTTCGATGTGATCGGCAGTAGTGGCCAACACTGCGTATTCCCCGGCTTCGCCTTCGAGTTGGCGATGTAGATAGTCGATGATTCGCAAAACCTCCTGCAGGGGATGCCGACTGCCGTGAGGACCGCCGATCCTCGCATCTGGCACCCAACAAGCGGTTAGCTGAGCCGCGACCCCACCGGCGCACATCAGGGGAACATCGGTCAGGCCGCCCAAACCTTGGTGCAGCTTGCGCCCCGACTTGAAGGCCAGATCCAAGGTATGGCCGTGGGCGTCAATGATCGGCACTGTTAGGGAATTGTCCATGCTCGTCGCCGCGTGGATATCCACTCTATTGTCTTTCACGGGGCCTCCGCGGCCCTCCGGCGCGTTGCCTGTCGGCGTGCTTCGCCCGCGGCCGTGAGTTTGCCCTCTTCATCGTAGTAGCCGTCCTGCTGTCCGGCGACTAGAGGCCCGTACAGATCGGGCCGGCGTGCTACAAAGCGCCTTTTGTCCCGTTGCGGCAAGTGGACGTACTGTACGCTGACGCATTCGGTTTCGTACTTCTCCAAGTGCAATTCCCCGCTGGGGCTGATGATTACTGCGCTCCAAGTGTTGGCAATGACAATCCAGCAGTGATTGTCCCGGGCCCGCCAGCGCATTTTCTCGGTGTTCTCCGGCCCGCCGCTACCGTCCATGGGAATGAAAATGACCTGTGCCCCCTGGACCCCCAGCACCGCGCAATTGTCCACGGTGCGGTCGCTACACAGCAGAAAGCCCAACCGGCCTAGGGGCGTGTCGAACGGTTGCAGCGCACGCCCTGGCGTGATGGCGTACTCTCCCGCGGTGGTAATTTTGCGGTAATGGGCGATCACCTCGCCTTGCGGATCGAGCATGACACAGGCGTTGAACAGGGTCTGGTCTTCCCGTTCCAGAAAGCCGAATATCAGGTAAATTCCCAATTCTTTGCACAACGCGCCCGCTCGCTGGATATAGGAGCCATCCGGCGCGGTCTGGGCGATTTTTAGCATATCCGCCAATTGGGATGTGGGGTCTTCGTTAAACACATAACCATCTAGCACGGACTCGGGCGCGACAATCACTTGGGCGCGACGCCCGGCCGCTTCCCGGACATAGACCTCCAGCCGGCAGAAGTTATCCTCCAATTCCCAAGGGGCCGATTTCAAGGTGACAATTCCAACCAGCATGCTCTGTCTCCTATCAGAGGGTAACGGCAAGCGGTCTTGGTCCAACTCCACCAGTTCTGGCGTCGGGTAGACGAGAGCAGGTATGGTTTTGGCCTGTAACTCGTCCATTGGTCTTTTCTCCTTTAGTACCTATCTCCGGTTCGATAGGCGTACAGGCTCGTGGCGTTGTCGGCGCGAAAGTGCAAGCGGATACTCCGGCCGACAAAAGGCGTCAGGTCGCGCCGCTCCTTTCCCCACGTAACCTCGCAATCCGTCTCGTCTCCCTGTTCCAACCCATTGCACGAGTCAAAGTCAAAGCCCTCCGGCACGGAGGCCTCCGCGATGACGCGCACTTGCAGGCATCCGAATAAACAAGTGGCATTGACCCCGAGCCTAGGACCGCTGACGGCAATGGGTTCGGTCATCAATTCGCCGCCCCGGATGCCGCAGCGCAGCGCCACAAAGCGATCCTTGCGCAGCGTCACTAGGCCAATCGCACTGGTGGAATTGCCCTCGGTGCCGTGGGCTTGGGGACGGCCCGAATACCACATGTACAGTGTGTCCCCCACAAGAGCGGGGGGATTGGACGACAGGGAGGACCAAGCCCCGTCCCAAGTGCCCGGCGAGCCGACCGGCAAAAATTCCTCGCGCCGGCCCACCCGCTGCCAGTGGTCCAGATGCCGCGCCGTAGCCAGTTGCACCGGGCCCAGCTCGGTGGCCGAGTGCAGCATGCCGATAAAACCAATGTACTGGCTGCCATAGACAAAGGGCGTCATCGCGTATAGCTGATCGCTGGGATCGTCGAAATCGTCCGGTTTGAGAATGGTCCTCAGGGGCGTCCAGTGGATGAAATCCTCGCTGCTGGACAGGGCAATGACGCGGCGGTACTGCTTCCACTCGAGCACGAAGTGGTCCATCAGCGTTTCAAAGCGGCGCGAAACCGCTAGGTAGCGCTGCTGCATGGGATCGTACACCAGTGCGCCGGCATCGCCGGAGCGGGGTACGCAATTGCGGTCGTCCAGCCGCCAGTGAATGCCGTCTGGCGAGAAGGCCGCGTACATGCCGTGGCGGTCGCGGATTTTATCGAAGAGCACTTGGCGCAGGGCATTGCGCACTTGGCGCTCCATAGCGGGCGTTTCCTGCGGAGCGTCCGCGGTGGGGCGCTGTTGGTACATACCCATCTTATACCGTTTGGACGGATCTTGCTCCTGCGGGTCTTTGACCACGCCCCACGGATCTAGGCCGTAGTGAACACCCGGCGGCGGATAGACGATATTGTTGGCGCGGGAGCCCTCGCAGGCCACGAGCCCCAGTTCCGGCTTTTCCCACGCGATGCCTTCTTTTGAGGTGGCGTAACACATAAAGTGCCCTTGGCCAGTGCGCTCGTACAGGTCGTTGTTGATCGCATAATACCACATCTTGAAGCGGTTTTCGTCGTCGTCGTAGAGCACCGAGCCCCACAGCTGCACGGCTTTCCCCTCCCAAGGCCGATCGGGTTTTAATACCGGCTCGGTCTGTACGCGCTCGGGCCGCTGCACCTTGCGCACAAAGCCGGGGTGATCTTGTACTTCCACGTCATCGAGAAATAGGTGCAAATTAGGGTCGTAAAAATTATTGCCGTTCACGGTTCCGCTCCACAGATTGGCCGGTGATATAGGATTTGGTGATAGCGATAATGAGCTCCACGTCGTGGCGCGCTTCCGCGAGGGGCGTGCGGCACACCACCCCCTCGGTGATACAGGCGTGGAAGTGGCGCAACTCCGCAGTGAAGGCACTCTCCCAGGGAATGGCCGGCTCTTTGCGGTAGCTGGTGCCGTGCTCGTCAATGCCCTGGACAGTCAGGGTGGAGAGTACGCGGCGCGAAAAACCGGTCGGATAGGTGAGCAGCACGCGCTTGTCGTCGCCGTAGATTTCGAGGGTCTCGCGAAAATCCCACAGCTTTTCCAAGTCAACCCGACTGATGACGCAGCGCGCGCCGTTGGCGTATTCCAGCACCGCGGTAATCGCTCGGTTGTTCTTCCAGATTTCAGTGCTAACCACGGCGCGGGGCAAGCCCACCATCGCGCGCAAGCTGTAGAGATCGTGGATCAGGCCATAGGTGATGCCGCAGACCGGCTCAGCGCACACGAAAAGGTCGCCAAAAGCCTGGCGCAGTGTTTCTCTATAGGCGCGCCGGCGTTGGGCGGCGATTGCGGGGCGTTGGGCATCAGCGTATTGCACGTTGAAGTGGTCGAGGTGAAGCTCATTGCTCGGGTGTAGGTGGTTGATCTGGATAAAACTGTAATCCAAACCCTCCACCTCTCTTTTGGCCAGCGCAAAGGCCGGATCGTAGGCCTTCATGTAGGCCGCTTGGCCCACGGTGCCAGCTTCGCGCATGGCCGCGATCATGGCGTCGGCTTCTTGCATGGAAGCGCAGATGGGCTTTTCGATGAGCACGTGTTTGCCGGCCGCAAAAGCAGCGATGGCCGCGTCGCTTTTGGGGTCGGTATGGCAAAGGAGGACCGCGTCGATATCAGCGCTCAGCAAGTCGTCGAGGGTGCTGACGTGCCGAGGGATGGCAAAGCGTTGGGCGACATAGGCCGCTTGGTCGGGGGACAGGTCGCAGACAACGGGAACGGCAAATTCCTCGTCGAGTTCCAACAGGTTGGGTAGGTGCTGGACCTGAGCTATGGCCCCACAGCCCAAAACACCAATGCGTACGCGGGCCATGTAAAGAACTCCTGCTAATGCTCTCCGGTTGCCAAGGGTCGTTTGAGTTAAGCCCCTTGAAATCCAGAGCCGTATTTAGTTACTTAGAATCCTACGTCGTCAATATAAGTCGTCAGCCAGTGCGATCACAGGAAAACGAGATGATGACCCCGGAACAGCGCTATTTTTTTGATCTAACCGGTTATCTCCACTTGCGCGGCGTTCTGCGCGAGAGCGAACTCCGATCCGCCCAAGATGCGGCCCAGCGCTACATCGACACGCCGCCGGACCAAGTGCCGGAGGGCTTTCGCATTGATTTCAACCGCGAGCACTTCAACTGGTATCTCTACGCCTTCGCCTTTGACAAAGCCCTCGAACGGCTGACAGTGCATCCTCAAACTTGGCCCATCCTGCTCGAACTGACCGGCGGCAAACCCCGGCTAGGCGGCGGCAATATGATGGTCGACGTCCACGGCAAACCCTTTCATCCCCTGCATTCGGGACGCGAATCAGCCCGGCGGAAAGGCCAGCCAGGCTGGCGCCGCAGTTTTGTCAAGGATGGCAAAATATACAACAATGACTTGGTGTTTTTCTTTTATCTGTCCGATGTTTTCCCCGGCGACGGCGGACTCATTGTCGTACCCGGCTCGCACAAGTCCAATTTCCCGCGCGAAAACCACTACTTCTATCCGCAAAGCTACACCGCAGACGGGGGATACAACGACGATTATTTTAGCACCGCAGTGCCCGAAGGAGTGACCAATTTTACCCCCAGAGCCGGCGACGTGGTCATCATGTCCGAACACCTCACCCACGGCGCACTCTCTTGGGTTCCCAAAGACCGGGAGCGCCGCTTTCTCACCCTGCGCTATAGCGTGCAGCACATCGGCCCCTCCGACCCTTTTCCCGACGGCGTCAAGGCCAAATTGTCGCCAGAAACCTTGGAACTGATCGCCGTGCGCGATTTTAAGGACCGCAAGGAAATTACCACGCGCACTACAATAGAGTTGACTGTATGAACGAACCGAGAGGTGCGACATGACTCCCGAGCAGCGCTACTTCTTTGACCTGACCGGCTACCTCCACCTCAAAGGCGTGCTGCAAGGAGCAGAATTAAAAGCAGCCCAAGACGCGGCTCAGTGCTACATTGACACGCCCCTAGAGGAAGTGCCCGCCGGCCTCGAAATCAATCTCGAGCGCGAACATTTCAACTGGTATATCAATGCCTTTGCCTTTGACAAGGCCCTCGAAGCCCTGACCCTACACCGCAAAACTTGGCCCATTCTCAAGGAGTTGACCGACGATCGGCCGCGCCTGACTAGCGGCAATCTGATGGTCGATGTCCACGGCAAGCCCTTCCATCCCCTGCACTCCGGCGTACCCGGGGCACCGGCCCGCAACCCAGAGCAAGGACGCTACAGCGCGGTCGGCGGCAGAATCCAGTGCAATGACCTAGTCTTCTTCTTCTACCTGACCGACGTCTATCCCGGCGACGGGGGGCTTATCATTCTGCCCTGCAGCCACAAGAGCCACTTCGACTATCCGCGGTCGCTTTTCTATCCCGAGAGCTATACGGCCGAGGAGGGGTACAACGACAAATACTTTAGCACCCAAGTGCCCGAGGGCGTGCTCAATGTAACGCCCAAGGCCGGCGATGTGGTCATCATCTCCGAATTGGTCACCCACGGCGCACTCTCTTGGGTGCCCCAAGACCGGGACCGCCGCTTTCTCACCCTGCGCTACATGCAGCAGCACGAAAGTGTGCGCGGCGGCCTGGACCGTTTCTCCCCGGAGGTCAAGGCGCGACTTGCGCCGGAAACCCTCGAACTGGCTGCACCGGCTTCCTTTAGCCACACCAAGGAAATCGTCAAACGGGAAGTCGTCGCGCTGAGCTGAGCACTCAAGCGATCTCTTCTAGAGCAATGGCCCGGGTCCGAGTAGGTGTGACCCGCTGCATCTTGAGCGGCAGGGCGATGAAAAAGACCCGGTCTTTTGTGAGTTGATCCAATCCCGCGAGGGCGATTGCCGTAGAGAGGGCTGGCCATCGCCCGCTGCTGGTCGGTCCGTTTGTGGTCTGCTCCCTCAATTTTCATCCGCGGCCAGCGGCCCCACTACCCCCAAACGCAGCGCGGGATAGAGCGTTGCAAAAAGTGGCGTGTCGCCGGTATCGCGGGCATAACGCCAATACAGCCGCGTCATTTTTTTGACCTGCTCGGCATAGGCGGGATCCCGCGCCAGATTCTTCATCTCGTATGGGTCTTCGTCTAGCTGGTACAATTCGTCGAAATCAAAGCCGTTAAACACAAACTTCCACGCCCCGTCCCACACCACCCGCTGCGTCAGCCGGTGGCGGTTGCCAAAGTATTCGGCATACCCTCGGGTCCATTCGTCGGCGACATGGGCCGGTTCGCGCAACAGCCCGACAAAAGAGCGGGAATCGGCCACCTCAATAGGCTCGCAGCCGGCCAGTTCCAACAGGGTCGGGCACAGATCGTGCAAACCGACTCGGCCCGCGCAAACAGCATTCCTCGCAATGTTAGGGCCACGCACAATAAGCGGCACCTGATACACTTCTTCAAAAGCGGAAATATCCTTGAAAAACAGACCGTGCGCTCCCAACAAATCCCCGTGGTCGGCGCACAGTACAACGATCGCGTCGTCGAGTTTGCCCGCCTCTGCGAGAAAGTCGATCATCCGCCCGAACTGGGCATCTATTTCGCTAATCGACGCGAAATAACACGCCCGCGCCGTGCGCTTGTGCTCCTCGTTGAGCTGCCGCCAAATGCCCTGCGCCCGGCGATAAAGCCCCGGCCGATCCGCCAGATCATCATCGGCATTGGGCGGCGGCGGCAGCGCTTGAGCGGCATAGCGGTCGTAAAACTCGCGGCCGGCAATAAAGGGATCGTGCGGCTCCTGAAAACTGACGAAAGCACACCACGGATCGTCGCCTTGTACTACCTCCTCCAGATAGCGCAGCGCCAGCGTCGTCGTCAGCCCCATGCCGCGCTCTTCGGCTGGCCGATCGGTCACCCCGTAGAGCAGATGGGGCCCATAGCCGTGCGGCTCTTCGAGATAATGCGCCGGCTCGCACGCCGGCCGCAGCGGCTTACCGCCCAGCACCTCGGCGACCAATGCATCGTAGAGCGCACCACCGACGACTCCGTTGACCTGCCAGCCGAAGCGGCCCAGCGCATTATCGCGCTCAATGTGCCACTTGCCGAAATACCCGGTGCGATAGCCAGCGTCGACCATGCGCTCGGCCCAATGCGCCTTGTCGGGGCGCAGCGCATGCAAATCCGGCACCTTGGGATAGAGCACCTCCAGCACCCCGTGGTTGTGCGGCATCAGCCCGGTCATCAGGCTCGCCCGGGTCGGCGAGCAAATGTTATTGGGCGTATAGGCGCGAGTAAAACGCACCCCCTCCCCGGTCAACCGATCCAAGTGCGGAGTTTGACAGACGTGATCCGGCTCGAGCACGCGGGCCTGCATCTGGTCGGCCATCAAAAAGAGAATGTTGGGCCTATTGCTCATTGCTATTTGCTTTCGGCCATGGCCATTTGCGGCACTCTAACACATCCATCACACAAAGGTCAACCATCCGTGCCGATCCTCGACTTCGACGCGAATCACGGCGAAAAAGGCGTCCTGTATCTGCGCGGTAATCGGCCCGCACTTCCCACAGCCGATCGGCACTTGGTCTATGGCGCGGATCGGCGTGATTTCGGCGGCCGTGCCGGTGAAGAACACCTCGTCGGCGATGTAGAGGAACTCGCGCGGAATACCGCGTTGCTCAACCCGCATCCCCAGATCGCGTATCAGGGTAATGGCGGTGTGGCGGGTAACGCCCGGCAGGATGGCAAAATTCGACGCGGGCGTGTAGATCGAGCCGTTCTTGATGACAAAGATGTTCTCGCCGCTGCCCTCGCTCACCAACCCATCCGTTCCCAAGACAATACCCTCGTCGTAGCCGTTCGTATTGGCTTCGATCCGCACGAGTTGGGAGTTGAGGTAGTTGCCGCCCGCTTTGGCCAAGGCGGGAAGCGTATTGGCGGCCATGCGATTCCACGACGAAGTGCAGACTGAAACGCCGTTTTTGAGCGCCGCCTCTCCGAGGTACTCTCCCCACTCCCAAACGGCGATCACTACGTCAACCGGGCACCCCATTGGATCGACTCCTAGGTTCTCATAGCCGCGGAAGACGACCGGGCGGATATAGCAGGCCGCGAGCTGGTTGACCCGAATCGTCTCGACAATGGCCTCTTTGATCGCCTCCCGCGTATAGGGAATTTCCATGCGGTAGATCTTGGCCGAATCAAAGAGCCTGTTGACGTGCTCGTCGAGGCGGAATACGGCCGAGCCTTTCGCTGTCTTGTAGCAGCGAATGCCTTCAAAGACGCTCGAGCCGTAGTGTACTACGTGGGAGAGCACATGGATCTTGGCGTCGTCCCAATCGACCAATTGGCCATTGAACCAGATTTTATCGCATTTGGGCAGGGGCATACGGAAAATCTCCTTGGGCAAGTATGCGATTAATTAAGGTAACACCACTGCGAAACCGTTACCAATGTTAAGCGATTACAGCGATCGCGTATAGGTCACATTCAGGCTGTTAAACGTGCCGACGCGCTGGTGACTGCGGCTGCCGCGCAAGATGAGCTTGTTGTTGCTGCCGGCCGGGTTGTAGTTGAAGTTCGCCAACAGGTTCCGGTGCTTATTGCGGCGGTTGAGGGAGCGCGACTGGGCGAGCGTGGAGTAGTTGTAATCCCACTGGCGGTCGAGCTTGTAGGAGTAGCTGGCACCGGCCGAATAGTCGGCGCTGGGCGAGTAGGTCATGCCGAATTGGAGGGTGTATCTGGCGTTTTCCTCTTCGACAATCTGGGCCCCGTTTTCCAAGATCAAGGTGCCGTCGTCGTCGGCCGAGTAGTCGTAGCGCGCGTTGAGCGCAAGGTCGTCAACTACCTTGCGCCGGAGCGAGTGCGACATGCTCCAGCCGCGGCGGATATTGCTTTTGCGCGACGATTCGCGGCGATTGACTTCGCGGTCAAAATCGTAGAGGATGCGCCTCGCAGAGACGCTAAATCTGTGCGAAAAGGACGCGTCCAAGCGCTCGTAATTGGTGCCGATGTTGAGCGAGAGGTCGCGGTTGCGCGAGTTGTCCCCGGCGCGGGTGGCGTGCAGGTTTACGCGGTGCAGAAAGCTGTTTTTGAGATCGACGCTCAGCTTGGCACCCGAGCGCAGGGTGCCGTCGTAGCTGAGGGTAACGCTGTTGTTGAAAGTGTCGCGGTCCTGCTTGGGATCCCCGGGGTTTTCCGAGCGTTTGATCTCGCCAAAGGTCGCCAGTCGCAGCGAGTGCGCATCGGACAGGGGCCAGTTGAGAGAGCCGTTGAGAAAGAGGTTGCGGTCGCTCAGATCGGAACTTGGATCGCGGCACGTTCCGTCCGCCGTGCGCGTGAAGTAGCTGTCGCAAAGACTGGTATCGGGCACCCGCACCGCCAGCCTGCGCGCGTCGCGGCCCTTGAAGCGAACGCTGGTGGCGAAGACCAGTTTCTCGACTAGCTTGCCCGAAAGGGACGCGTCCCAGCTAAAGTTCTCGCTGAGGCGGTCCTTGCCAAAGTAGCGGTTGTTTAAGTCTTGGGCCGCATTGGCAGTGTTGGTGTTCTCGTTCTGACTGTACGAAGCGCGGTTCTTGATCTTGAATCGCCCTAGATCGAACTCCACGTTGGAGGACAGGCTGGTGCCGTGCGTTTCCGATAGCTCGGCACTGACCATCGTATCGCGCAACGCGGCTTCCCCTACCTCGCTGATGATGGCGCGTGTGAGACCCCGCAGCGAGCGGCTTTCGGACAAACTCAGACCGACGCGCACCTCGCCGGGAAAGGTATAGCTCACGTTGCCGCTCAGCCGCTCGCTGCGATTCTTGTTGTGCTCGAGCGTATCGTCCGTTTTGCTCAGCGAAATCGAGTTGTTCAGCTTCTTGTCCGCAATCTCGATGTCGGGCGAGACACTCAGCGAAGCATTGTAGCGGATCCCGGTCTCCTTGATAGTGCTGTCGAGGCTCGCACGGCTCGCGCGGGTGGCAGAGATTAGGCTCGGTCTCAGGTTGGCACTCAGGCTCTTGAATGGGCCACTACTCAGCGGCTTGGACTTAAATCCAAAGGTAAAGGACCGGTTGAATGTCTTCTGCTGCTGTAGCGTTACGTTGCGCGTACTCATACTGGCACCGAGGCTGATGGTAGCCTTTGGACCGAGAATGGGATAGTTGATCGAAGATCGGCCAGAGGCATTGTCCTGCCAACTCTTGCCGCCGCTGCGATCGTCGAGGGTAAATCCCATACTCGCGTTCGCGCTAATCGTCAGCTTGGACGTCGAGTCCCCCACCGCTGAAAACCGCACGGGCGTCGAGTAGGTCCAGCTAGGAAAAGAGGGCTTCCAAGAGGTTCGGGAACTGGTGCGGCTGAAGTTAAGCGAGTACTGGGCATCGGCCGCTGCCCATGCGGCCAAGACGAGCCAACCCACCTGCCACAGTTTCACGGCCTCTCCTTTCCCAAGCGCGAGCAGGCGTCGCTCAGCCGGACAAATTCCTCTAGCGACAATTCCTCCGGGCGGCGCGTTAGTTCGATACCTGCCTGCTGGCCCAGCTCTTCCAGCCAAGGCCGGCCGCCGTCGGGATTGAGGCCGAGGAGCGAATTGCGCAGCATCTTGCGCCGCTGGCCAAAGGCTCGGCGCACCAAGCGGTCGAAACAGCCCGCGTCCTCTACTGCGTAGCGGGGCTTGGGGGCAAAGCGCAGCTCGACTACGGACGAATTCACGGCCGGCACGGGCCGGAAGCAATCGCGCCCCACCTGCAAGCGCAGCTCCACTTGGGCGCGCATGGCCACCAGCACTGATAGCAAGCTGTAATCCTTTGAACCGGGGCTGGCGACCAAGCGCCGAGCTACTTCGCGTTGGACCATGACGATGGCGCGGCTAATACAATCGGCGTGGGCGAGGAGGTGAAAGATCAGCGGAGCGGTGATATTGTAGGGCAGGTTGCCGACAATCAGCAGTCGGTGCCCGCCCGCGTCCCGCAAGACCTCCCCGAGATCGACTTGCAGAATATCTCCTTCGATCAAGCGCAGCCGACACGCGCCTTGGCGCGTGCGCAGCAAGGCCACCAAGTCGCGGTCGATTTCCACGGCCACTAGGCGATCCACAGAAGCGAGTAGAACCTCGGTCAACGCGCCCCGGCCCGGGCCGATCTCGACGACCACCTCGCCAGCGGCTGGGCGCACCAGCCCAGCAATGGCCTCTATGACACCTCGGGCCACGAGGAAGTGCTGGGCAAAGCGCGGCCGCGGTCGGTGGGCGTTTACCAACGCCGCGCCTTCGCCAAGCTGGGGTCGGGTGGAGGCACCAGCGCTGTTCCCCCGCGGCGCAAGCCGCGCCACAGGTCGGTCAGCACCAACTGCGGATTGGCATTGTGCCCCAAGGCCGCGGCCGCTCGGTCGATCTCCAAGGCGACTCGGGCAGCGTCTATTTTATCCAGCAGGTTTTCCAAATAAGGACGCCGATCTACCTGGACGACGGACGCGCCGCGGCCGTGTGCCAACAGGAATAGATCCCGTAGATACAGGCCGCAGACTTGCAAAAAACGCTCTAGCTGGCCCCGATCCCCCCCCAGTTCCTCGAGGACGCTCCAATAGACCTCGTCCCGCCGCTCCGAGCCACCAGAGAGAAACGACTCGACCAAGCGCCGCGTTCCGTCAAACGCCCCGGCAGCCACCTCTTTGGCCTGCTGCAACGAGCCAGCCCCCATGCGCACGGCAAGCTCTAAGCGCTCCTCAGCCACGCCCTCTAGTTCGAGCTGCGCCCGCAAGGTCGCCGCATCTAAGGGACTCAACATCATGCGCTGGCAGCGCGAGAGCACGGTGGGCAGGAGGCGCTCCGGGGCCGCCGAAACTAGCGCGACGACAGCCCGGGGCGGCGGCTCTTCCAAGAGCTTGAGCAGGGAATTGGCACCCGCCGGTTGCATTCGCTCGGCCGCGAAGATCAGGCCGACTTTGCGCGGAGATTCGGTCGGCGCAAACGCCAGTTCCCGTTGCAACTGGCGCAGGTGATCAACCGCGATATTGGCGTTGCTGGGCAAAGCCGCGCCCGCGCCGCGGACGTACTCTATTACGGACTCGCGCAAGTCCGCCGGCGAAGGCTTTTGCTTGCCCCGGCGAGGGGGTAGCGGCAATGCGGTGTGGAGGTCGGGGTGCATGAACGAGGCGACCTTGCGGCAACTCGGGCAGCGGTTGCAGGCGGAAGGACCGCTGCCAATGCACAGCAGGGCTTTCGCCCACGCGAGCGCAAAGCGCCGTTTGCCGGTTCCCTCAGCCCCGCAGATGAGAACCGCATGGGGGATGCGGCCCGATTCGAGCCAAGCTGCGGCCACGGCCCCAGCCCGATCTCGACGAGCTAGATCGCTAAACTCCCCGGTGTGCGGGGTGCCGCCCGTGCTGTACAATCCAGTCCCTATTTCTGCAACAGGCTCTCTTGGTTATCCAGAGCAAAAAAGTGGGCTTTGTCGATCTCGACGGCCAACCGTACCGTTTGGTCAACCTGCGGCATGTGCAGCGGATCGACGCGAGCGACGAAAGCGGTCTTGCCAGTGGTCAGGTTGAGGAAGACCTCGTTGCCCATCGGTTCGACCACTTCGACTTTGGCCGCAATTTCCACGGTCTCGACATTGCGGCCAATGGTATCCGGGTCGTGGATATCTTCCGGGCGGATGCCCAGCGTCACCTCCTGATCCACGTACCGGCCTAGCTGTGCGCCGTGGCCGGTGGGCAGGGCGAGTTGCACATTGCCTTCGTCGAAGACTAGGCCGCTGCCGTTGGAGGACAGTGTGCCGCGGATGAAGTTCATGGAGGGGCTGCCGATAAAGCCGGCGACGAACTGGTTGACGGGTTTGTTGTAGAGATGGAGGGGCTTGTCGATCTGCTGGATTAGGCCATCGCGCATGACCACGATGCGGTCTCCCATGGTCATGGCCTCAACTTGGTCGTGCGTCACGTACACCATGGTGGCCCCTAGGCGGGTGTGCAACTTGCTGATCTCGGTGCGCATCTGCACCCTCAGCTTGGCGTCGAGGTTAGAGAGCGGTTCGTCAAAGAGGAATACCTTGGGCTTGCGGACGATGGCGCGCCCCACCGCCACGCGCTGACGCTGACCGCCCGAAAGCGCCTTGGGCTTGCGCTCTAGCAATTCTTGGATGCCGAGTATATCGGCCGCTTCTTGCACCCGCGCCTCAATCTCGTCTTTGGGATATTTCCGCAGCTTAAGCCCAAAGGCCATGTTTTGATAGACGCTCATGTGCGGGTAGAGCGCGTAATTCTGGAAGACCATGGCAATGTCGCGGTCCTTGGGGGGCACGTCGTTGACGACCGCCCCATCTATCGAAATCTCGCCGGCAGTGATTTCCTCAAGCCCGGCAATCATTCGCAGCGTCGTAGACTTGCCACAGCCCGAAGGACCGACGAGCACCACGAATTCCTTGTCTTTGATCTCGATGTTGGCGTCATCTACTGCCACCACGTCTTTGTCGTACACCTTGCGGATATTCTTCAGAATTACTTCAGCCATCGCGTCCCTCTTCTGCTGTTATGACCTTTGGCGGTTATTTGTCGAGAAAGAGCTAGAGTATAATAAATAAATTACAAAATCTCTATGTCGCGTTTCATTAAAACGGCGTCGTCCGGGGGATCTGTGTAGTACGCCGTACGCCGCCCTACGGTTCGGAACCCCGCCTTGCAGTAGAGTGCCCGCGCGGGCCGATTTGTCGAGCGCACTTCGAGCGCGCAACAGCTAGCGCCCTGCTCTGCGGCCAAGCGCAATATCCGCCCCAACAACTGCCCAGCCCACCCCCGGTTCCGACGTGCCGGATCCACCGCGAGATTGGCTAGGTGAAAATCGCGGCCGGCAAAATAACCGAGCGCGTAGCCAATCAGTGCGCCGCTGTGCAAAAGCCCCAAACACAGGGCGTCTCTATCTGTAAGTAAGTAGCAAAAATCGGCCTCGCTCCACGGATTGGCGAAAGAGCCTCGCTCAATCTCCATCAGGCGATGTAGGTGGATTGACCCTAGCAGAACGAAGCGACTCTCGCCGCTCATGCCCGCGCTAGGGGACGGGCGTCGGGCGGGCGCAAATACTCGGGTTCCACTGAATCCAAGTCCGCGGTCTGGCCCTTCTCTAGCTTGGAAAGCGCCAGCCAACCAATAGCCCCGGCGTCGGGACGGGCGCAGGGCAGGGGGGCAAAGTGCGCGGCCGAGTTGTCCGCCAACAGATCGCGATAGGCCGTGGCTCCGTCTCCGGTGTAAATGGTCGGCGCACTAGTCCGCTCGCGGGCCAACTGCGCTGGCGCGATGGCCCGGGGCGCTGCCAACTCGACTGGAACGCCCGTCGCCGTGTCGTAAAGAGCGGCATAGACCTCGCGCTTGCGCGCGTCGAGGACAGTACAAACGGGCAGGCGCGCAAAGGGCAAACGGGCCGCCAGTGCTTCGAGCGTTGAAACGGTCACTAGATCCTTGACTGCGGCCAAACACAAGCCCTTAGCTGCGCTCAGCCCGATCCGCAGGCCCGTAAACGAACCCGGCCCAATCGCGATGGCTACGGCCCGCACTTCCCCGACGCCCACGCCTGCGGCCTCTAGCGCGGCCTCCACCTCGCCGAAGAGCCGCTGTGAATGCTGCAATCCCACATCGAAATAGCGGCTGACGACGATCCCTTCTGCCGCACAGAGCGCCACGCTGCCGACCGGGGTAGCCGTATCCAACGCCAGAATCGCGTCGCGGCCGTGTGCGCTCATAGAAGCTCCAACTGCTCGCCGGGGCTTGGCGGCGGCTCGAAGCCGAGGCGATCCCAAGCCCGCGGCATGGCCACGCGGCCCTTGGGGGTGCGCTTGATAAACCCTTCCTTGATCAAATAAGGCTCAACCACTTCCTCGATTGTCTCGGCTTCCTCGCCGATTGTGGCCGCCAGATTGCTCAGGCCGACCGGGCCGCCGTTAAATTTTTCAACAATGGCTCGCAGCAACGTGATATCCATTTTATCAAGCCCCATCTCGTCGACATCTTGGATGACGAGTGCCTTTTGCACTACCTCGGCATCTATCTCGCCTTCGCCTTCCACTTGGGCAAAATCGCGCGCACGGCGCAGCCAGCGCTTGGCAATCCGCGCCGTGCCACGGGAGCGACGGGCAATTTCCATCGCGCCCGACTCTGAGACCGATAAATTCAGCAGGCGAGCGTCGCGCTTGACGATCTCGGCGAGTTCGGCGACCGAGTAGTAGTCGAGGTGGGCAGTAAGCCCAAAGCGAGCGCGCATCGGCGAAGTCAACAAACCCTGGCGCGTCGTGGCCCCGACTAAGGTGAAAGGATCTAGCGGTACGCTGACCGAGCGGGCCGCTGGGCCTTGGTCGATTATGATGTCAATTTTGAAGTCCTCCATCGCCGAGTACAGGTATTCCTCGACCACGCGGTTGACGCGGTGCATCTCGTCGATGAAGAGCACGTCGCGTGGTGCCATGGTCGTGAGCATGCCAGCCAAGTCGCCCGGACGCTCGAGCAAAGGCCCTGAAGTGGGATAGATTTCAACGCCTAGCTCTTTGGCGATCACGTGCGAAAGCGTGGTCTTGCCCAGACCGGGCGGACCGTATAGCAGCACGTGATCCATGGCTTCGCCGCGCTGCCGAGCGGCTTCAATGGCAATGCCGAGCTGTTGCTTGGTCTTCTCTTGACCCAGCATTTCGGCAAGGGACTGAGGACGCAGCGTATTGTCGAACTGAAGGTCGTCGTCTCCGCCACTAGGGTCGATGGGTCGATGGTCCATAGCCGGGCCTTCAGCGTTCCTTGAGGGCTAGTTTGATTAGCTGTGGCACGCTCAGGTCGGTGCCGTGCTTTTCGACAGCCTTGCGCACCGCCTGGCGAGCAACAGGTGCTGCGTATCCCAACGTCATCAGTGCCTTTGCCGCCTCCTCGCTCGCGCCAGCATGAGCCTCCAAGGCCGCTTCGCCAGCCGCCGGGGTACTCAAGCGGACCTTGTCCTTTAGATCGAGCACCAAGCGTTCCGCGGTCTTGCGCCCAATGCCCTTGACCGCGGTCAGTTCGGTTACGCGCTCCTGCAAGATGGCCTCCTGCAAATCGCGCAGGGTCATGCCCGACAGCACGGTCAAGGCCGAATGAGGGCCAATGCCCGAAACGCCGATCAGCAACTCGAAGACCTCCCGCTCTTCCTCATCGGCAAAGCCGAAAAGCTCCATGCGGTCTTCGCGCACGTAGAGATAGGTAGCCAAATGGACCGCCTCGGCGGCTGGGGGTAGTTGGTCGAAAGTTATCAGGGATATAGCCAAGCCATACCCCACGCCCCCGACGTCGACGACGGCTTGGGTAGGTGATTTGGATAGGAGTGTTCCGCGCAGGTGTGTTATCACGGATATACCTAACGCCGGACCATGCGGCTGAACAAGGCCTCTATCTCGGGCTTGCGCTGCCCTCGGCTCTCGCATAAAATCCGGCCGGACTGCTGGGTGTGGCATAGCGCAACGGCCAAGGCGTCTGACGCATCGAGGGGCTTGGGCCGTTCCCTCAGACCCAAGCTGCGGGCCACCATGAACTGGACCTGTTGCTTGGTCGCTTGGCCATTCCCGGTCACCGATCTTTTAATCACCGTCGGCGTATAGTGGGCAATCGGCAAGCCGGCTTTGCGCATGGCGATGATCAGGCCTCCTCTCGCTTGGCCCAGCTTGGCCACCGCTGCGGCGTCCTTGCCGAAGAACGTGGTTTCGATCGCGCCCTCGTCTGGGGAGTATTCGCCGATGAGCCGCGTCATCTCGTCGAACATGCAAACCAGCCGATCCTCGAATTCACCTTCTCTAGGGCGGATGCAGCCGCAGGCGACATAGCGGGCCTTGCGCTTGCTATATTCGACGAATCCGTAGCCAGTGCTCGTGCTGCTAGGATCTACTCCAAGAACAAGCAAAGCGAAGCCCCACTAGGCCTGAGCTATGAGTTTTTCGAGCTCGTCTTCTCGGAGATCGAAATTGGAAAAGACCTTCTGTACATCATCTAGATCCTCCAATGCCTCGAGGAGGCGAATAATTTTCTCGGCCTCTTCGCCTTGTACTTCGAGGACATTTTCGCTTTTGGGCATCCAAGCCAACGTCGCTTGGGCAAAGGCAATGCCGTTGTCCTCCAGTGCCTTTTTAACCGGCTCTAAGTCGGCAACCGGGGTCATTACTTCGTGGATTTGGTCGCCGTCTTGGATATCCTCGCCCCCTGCATCTACGACCGCCAATAGGAGGTCGTCTTCGGAAACATTGGTCTTTTCTACTTCGATAACGCCCTTGTGTTCAAACATCCAAGCTACCGCCCCACTTTCTGCGAGATTGCCGTTGTACTTAGTAAATACGTGGCGGATTTCGGAAACCGCACGGTTGCGGTTGTCCGATAGGGTTTCGACTATGATGGCCACTCCACCGGGTCCATAGCCTTCAAAGAGTCCTTCCTCGTATATCGCCCCTAGCTCGTCGCCGGTGCCGCGGCGTATGGCACGCTCAATTGTTGCCGCGGGCATATTGGCCACTTTGGCATTCTGGACTGCCGTGCGCAGACTCGGGTTGGTCCCCTCATCACCTCCGCTGCGGGCGGCCACTGAAAGCTCGCGGATCAACTTCGTAAAGATCTTGCCGCGCTTGGCGTCGTTAGCGCCTTTTTTGCGCTTGATCGTACTCCATTTGGAGTGGCCGGACATCGGCTTTATCTCCTTGCCAATCCCCGCACTCGCTCCCATTGCTCAAAGCAGAAGCATTGCTCGGGGAAAATCGGCTGTTTTCTATGACAATATGAAGATAAAAAAACCCACGCAATCCAAAAAGCAAAGGGCCGCCGACCGCTTGGCCGACCGCCCTTCACAACGGGTAAAGCAAGTCGCTTACGCCGCTTCTCTGCCCTTGTCTTTCTGCGAATCCTCGATGATTTTAGCCATGATATCCCCGGGTACGTCCTCGTAGCGGTCGAATCTCTGCGCGTGGAATCCCTTGCCCTGCGTCATGGAGCGCAGCAATGTGGCGTAACGATCTATTTCGGCCAAGGGGGCCTCGGCGTGGATGACCTGGAAATGGCCTGATGTGTCCATACCGCTGATCCGACCCCGTCGCGAAGAGAGATCGCCCATTACGTCTCCCATAAATTCCTCGGGCACTGTAATCTCTAACTGGTAAATAGGTTCTAGCAGGATCGGTTTGGCTTTGAGGAAGGCGTCCCTGAAGGCATGGGAGCTGGCCAACTTAAAAGAAACTTCGTCCGAGTCTACCGGGTGATGCTTACCGTCGTATACAGTAACAGCCACGTCAATGACTTGGTAACCGGCCACTGGCCCCTCGCTCAGCGTCTCGACGATGCCCTTTTCCACCGCAGGGATGAAGTTGCTCGGGATATTGCCGCCGACGACCTCGTTGAGAAACTCAAAACCTTCACCGCGCCCCTTGGGAGCAATGCGCAGAAACACTTCTCCAAACTGCCCTCGTCCGCCCGACTGCTTCTTGTGCCGGTATTGCGCATCGGCATTGCCGCGGATCGTTTCTCGGTAAGGAATCCGCGGCACCTCCATATCGATCTCCACGCTAAAGCGCTCTTTAAGACGGCTAACGATAGTCTCCAGATGCAACTCACCTTGGGTAAGCAAGATTGTTTGGCGGACTTCGCCATCGTATTTCAAGATGAAGCTCGGATCTTCCTCGTGCAATTGAGAAAGCCCGGTAGCGACGCGGTCCTCGCCGCCCTGCTCCTTGGCGTGAATCGCCACGCGAATTAGCGGCTCGGGGAATTCAATGCCCGGAAGTTGTAGCAATTGACCCTTGGCGCAAAGCGTATCGGTCGTATGCGTGTCCTTGAGCTTGACTAAGGCAACGATATCGCCAGCCTCGGCACTTTCGACCTCGGTCCGTTTGTTGCCGTTAAGGTGATAGATCTGACCAATGCGCTCGGTAGTACGATTGCTTGAGTTAGCCACTTCGTCGCCGGGCTTAATCGCTCCAGAGAAGAGGCGCAACAGAGAAAGCTCACCTACGTGCTGCTCGGCCAAGATCTTGAACACCAGAGCAGCCAAGGGCACTGTAGCGGTACCTTCAAGCTCAACTTCCTGTTCCTCGCCATCCTCGAACCTGAGTCCTGCGGCTTCGACCGGCGACGGCCCGTATTGCACCAAGGCGTCCAGCAGCCGGTCGATGCCGACATTGTTGTAGGCATCTCCGAAAAAGACCGGAAAAATTTCGCGCTGTAACACAGCCTGGCGCAGACCAGCAACCATATCCTCTGTGGTCAATTCGCCCTCGCTGAAATACTTCTCCATCAGGTCTTCGGCGGTCTCGGCGATGGATTCTACCAGTTGCTCGCGTAACTCTTCGGCGCGGCTCTGGACCTCGTCAGGGATGTCTCCCTCAGTGGCCTTACCATCTTGGTACGCATAGGCTCTCATGGTAACCAAATCGACAATATGGTTGAATCCCTCACCTGGGTTTACTGTCATCTGTAAAGACACGACTTGACGCCCGAAACGCTCTTGAACCATCTCTAAGATCTGGTCGGCGTCGGCATCGGCGCGATCCATCTTGTTGATGAATAGTACTCGGGGCAAATTGTAATCGGCAGCGAAATTCCAAGTCCGCTCAGTGCCGATCTCTACTCCGGCAACTGAATCGACGACAGCGACTACCGCGTCGGACACGCGCAGTGCCGCCTTGGCCTCGGAGATAAAATCTGCATAGCCCGGCGTATCAATTATGTTAAGGTGGTGACCCTGCCACTGGCCATTTAGCAAAGAAACCTTGAGCGAAATCTGGCGCTCAATCTCGGCCGAATCGTAATCCGATGTCGTCGTCCCGTCATCAATGCGTCCCAAGCGGTTTAAGACGCCCATGTTGAATAACATGGCCTCCGATAGCGCTGTTTTACCCGCGCTGCTATGGCCACACAGAGAAAAATTCCTCGTTTGTTCGCTCAATTTGACCCCTCCTGAATTTAAGAGAAGTGCTTAATTAATTGGCCTACATTGGCGTTGTCAAGGTATTTTCATAAGACATAAAAAAAGCCCACCCCTAAAGGGATGGGCTTCAAAAAATCCGGCGGCGTCCTACTCTCCCACTAGGCGACCCCAGCAGTACCATCGGCGCAAGAGGGCTTAACGGCTCTGTTCGGAATGGGAAGAGGTGTTTCCCCTCCGCTATAACCACCGGAAAACTCAAATCCTCTTCAACAACCGAATACAGGCCCACACCAAAAGCGATGCAAAACTCCAGTATTGCTGCGACAATAAATTGGTCAAGCCGCACGGCCAATTAGTATTGTTCGGCTTCACACATTGCTGCGCTTCCACCTGCAACCTATCAACCTCGTAGTCTACGAGGGGCCTTTAGGTAGGTTAACCCTACGGGATATCTAGTTTTGGAGTGGGCTTGACGCTTAGATGCTTTCAGCGTTTATCCCTGCCGAACGTAGCTACCCAGCGGTGCTCCTGGCGGAACAACTGGTAGACCAGAGGTCCGTCCAACCCGGTCCTCTCGTACTAGGGTCAGATCTCCTCAAATATCCTACACCCACGGCGGATAGGGACCGAACTGTCTCACGACGTTCTGAACCCAGCTCGCGTAGCGTTTTAATTGGCGAACAGCCAAACCCTTGGGACCTTCTCCAGCCCCAGGATACGCTGAGCCGACATCGAGGTGCCAAACTGCCCCGTCGCTATGGGCGCTTGGGGGCAATGAGCCTGTTATCCCCGGAGTACCTTTTATCCGTTGAGCTTCGGCGCTTCCACGCGCAACCGTCGGATCACTAAGCCCTGCTTTCGCACCTGCTCGACTTGTAGGTCTCGCAGTTAAGCTCCCTGTATGCCTTTACACTCTACGCGCGATTACCGACCGCGCTGAGGGAACCATTGGGCGCCTCCGTTACCTTTTAGGAGGCAACCGCCCCAGTTAAACTACCCACTTGGCACTGTCTCCGATCCTGATCAAAGGACCAAGGTTAGAACTTTAACAAGGCAAGGGTGGTATTTCAAGCTCGGCTCCACGAAAACTGGCGTTCCCGATTCATAGCCTCCCACCTATCCTACACATGCAGTGCCAAAATCCAATACCAAGCTGTAGTAAAGGTTCACGGGGTCTTTCTGTCCTGCCGCGGGTATCCGGCATCTTCACCGGAACTACAATTTCACCGAGTCCCTCGTTGAGACAGCGGCCAAGTCGTTACACGATTCGTGCAGGTCGGTTTTTAGCCGACGAGGAATTTCGCTACCTTAGGATCGTTATAGTTACGACCGCCGTTTACTGGAGCTTCGATTCAAAGCTTCGCTCCCGAGGGAGCTAACTAATCCTCTTAACTTACCAGCACCGGGCACGTGTCAGTCCCTATACATTGCCTTGCGGCTTAGCAGAGACCTGTGTTTTTGGTAAACAGTCGCCCAGCCCGTTTCTCTGCGGCCCCTTTGGACTCCACCCGCGAGGGGCTTCACCTACTGAGGGCATCCCATCTTCCGAAGTTACGGGATCATTTTGCCGAATTCCTTAACGAGGGTTCACTCGCGCACCTTTGGATACTCTCCTCATCTACCTGTGTTGGTTTGCGGTACGGGCACCTACAGAACTCACATAGAGGTTTTTCTAGGCAGCATGATTAGGGTCAGTTTATGCTGTTAGACAGCTCCCCATCGCCTCTCGGGGTTAGTGGCCATCCGGATTTCCCTAGTTGGCCCCCCTACGAGCTTAGACCAGCATTTCCAATCGCTGGCTGACCTTTCACTTCTGCGTCACCCCATAGCTCGAACGCACTGTAAGTGGTACAGGAATATTTAGCCTGTTTCCCATCGCCTACGCCTTTCGGCCTCAGCTTAGGTCCCGACTAACCCCAGGAGGACGAGCCTAGCCCAGGAAACCTTAGATTTTCGGTGAGCGGGATTCTCACCCGCTTTATCGCTACTCATGCCGACATAATCACTTCCATTTCGTCCAGCAAACCTTGCGGTTTACCTTCGACCTACTATGGAACGCTCCCCTACCAATCCGCACTTCGCGAACGAAGTGCGAAGTCCGCAGCTTCGGTGGTAAGCTTAGCCCCGGTATATTGTCGGCGCAAGATCACTTGACTAGTGAACTATTACGTACTCTTTAAATGATGGCTGTTTCTAAGCCAACATCCTAGCTGTCTCAGCAATCTCACATCCTTTTGATCACTTAGCTTACACTTAGGGACCTTAGCTGGCGATCTGGGTTGTTTCCCTTTCGCGTACGGAGTTTATCCCTCGTACGCTGACTCCCTTGAAACAAGTCAATGGCATTCGGAGTTTGGTTCGGTTTGGTAAGCGGGTAAGCCCCCTAGCCGATCCAGTGCTCTACCTCCACGACTCTCTTACAAGAGGCTAGCCCTAAAGCTATTTCGGGGAGAACCAGCTATCTCTAGGTTTGATTGGCCTTTCACCCCTACCCACAACTCATCCGAGAACTTTTCAACGTTCGGCGGTTCGGACCTCCACGAGATTTTACTCCCGTTTCATCCTGGCCATGGGTAGATCACCTAGCTTCGGGTCTACTGCATGCAACTGAACGCCCTATTCAGACTCGCTTTCGCTACGGCTCCTTCACTAAATGAATTAACCTCGCTGCATACAAGTAACTCGTCGGCTCATTATGCAAAAGGCACGCCGTCAGGGGACAAGCCCCCTCCGACTGCTTGTAAGCGTACGGTTTCAGGTACTATTTCACTCTCCTTCTCGGAGTACTTTTCACCTTTCCCTCACCGGTACTAGTTCGCTATCGGTCACGAGAGAGTATTTAGCCTTGGAGAGTGGTCTCCCCAGCTTCCCACAGGGTTTCCCGTGCCCCGTGGTACTCGGGAACGTCATAGGGAAGTCGACTACCATTTCGCCTACAGGACTATCACCTTCTGTGGTAGAACTTTCCAGAACACTTCGACTATGGTGTCAATTGGTAACTTCCCGACAAGTCAGCACTCTTGACGAATGACGCCCCACAACCCCGCCTGTACAACGCGTGCCGGCTTTAACATACAGGCAGTTTGGGCTATTCCCCGTTCGTTCGCCACTACTAGGGGAATCGCGGTTGCTTTCTTTTCCTAGGGGTACTTAGATGGTTCAGTTCCCCCCGTTTGCCCCGCTCGGACTATGTGTTCATCCGAGGGTAGTGCAGCATGACCTGCACTGGGTTGCCCCATTCGGAAATCCCCGGATCAAAAGTTATTTGCACCTCCCCGAGGCTTATCGCAGCTTATCACGTCCTTCATCGCCTTCTCGTGCCAAGGCATCCACCGTACGCCCTTTGTAGCTTGACCAAAAATCACTGCCACAACACTACTAGAGGTATGCATCACGGTGTCTCGAGCAGTAAGCACATAACGCGCTTCCACTCGGTAAACCTTAGATTACTTAACTGGTGTGAACCTGTATTCGATTGTCAAAGAGCAAAAAGCCTGAATGGTGGGGGTAGGTGGAATTGAACCACCGACCTCACGCTTATCAGGCGTGCGCTCTAACCACCTGAGCTATACCCCCGAAAATCGAATAACGCACATGAGGACAGGCCGAAGAGTAAAATATTGACCTAGGTGGATAATGTCAGGAGCCTAACTCCCAATATCCCCCTTAGAAAGGAGGTGATCCAGCCGCACCTTCCGGTACGGCTACCTTGTTACGACTTAGCTCGAATCGACAGCTCCACCTTCGGCACTTCCCTCCTTACGGTTAGGACCGCGACTTCAGGTGTTTCCGTCTTTCCTAGCTTGACGGGCGGTGTGTACAAGACCCGGGAACGTATTCACCGCGGCATGCTGATCCGCGATTACTAGCAATTCCACCTTCATGGAGTCGAGTTGCAGACTCCAATCCGAACTGAGACTGGTTTTTTGGGATTGGCTCCACCTCGCGATATCGCAACCCTTTGTACCAGCCATTGTAGCACGTTTGCAGCCCAGGACGTAAGAGCCATGATGACTTGACGTCATCCCCACCTTCCTCCTGCTTATCACAGGCTGTCTCCTTAGAGTTCCCAGCATTACCTGATGGCAACTAAGGACAGGGGTTGCGCTCGTTGCGGGACTTAACCCAACATCTCACGACACGAGCTGACGACAGCCATGCAGCACCTGTCTCGAGGTTCCCGAAGGCACCCTCCTGTTTCCAAGAGGTTCCTCGGATGTCAAGCCCTGGTAAGGTTCTTCGCGTTGCATCGAATTGAGCAACATGCTCCACTGCTTGTGCGGGTCCCCGTCAATTCCTTTGAGTTTCAGCCTTGCGGCCGTACTCCCCAGGCGGGGTACTTAATGCGTTAGCTACGGCACTGAGAGGGTCAATGTCTCCCAACACCTAGTACCCATCGTTTACGGCTAAGACTACCAGGGTATCTAATCCTGTTCGCTCCCTTAGCTTTCGCACCTCAGCGTCAGTACCAGCCCAGGAATCCGCCTTCGCCACTGATGTTCTCCCAGATATCTACGCATTTCACCGCTACACCTGGGATTCCGATTCCCTCTGCTGGACTCAAGGTGTGCAGTTTCGGCTGCAGTTCTCTGGTTGAGCCAGAGGATTTCACAACCGACTTGCATACCCGCCTACGTGCCCTTTACGCCCAGTAAATCCGAACAACGCTCGCTCCCTACGTATTACCGCGGCTGCTGGCACGTAGTTAGCCGGAGCTTCCTCTGAAGGTACCGTCAAGCAACGAGCGATATTAACGCCCGTGCCTTCTTCCCTTCTGACAGGAGTTTACACCCCGAGGGGGTTCATCCTCCACGTGGTGTCGCTGCATCCGCCTTTCGGCGATTGTGCAAATTTCTAGACTGCTGGCTCCCGTAGGAGACTGGCCCTTATCTCAGTGCCAGTGTGGCCGTTCACCCTCTCAGGCCGGCTACGCATCGTCGCCTTGGTAGGCCATTACCCTACCAACAAGCTAATACGACGCGGGCCCATCCCTAGGCGGCAGCTTACAAATAGAGGCCACCTTTAAAAACGAGTCATCAACTCGCCTTGTCATTCGGTATTAGCACCTCGTTGGAAGTGTTATCCCCAACCTAAGGGCAGGTTGCCCACGTGTTACTCACCCGTTCGCCACTGTACTCGCCACCCGAAGATGACTTTCTCGTTCGACTTGCATGACTAAGACACACCACAAGCGTTAGTTCTGAGCCAGGATCAAACTCTCCGTGAGAAAATTTGATGTACTACTTTTTGCAAATCCGAGCTCTTCGACGCTGGACCCTCATGTACGTTATTCGATTTTCAAAGATCAATCTCGCTCAAGCATCGAGCGTAACATTGAAAGATAGTATCCAATTCTCTCTGTGTCAAGAGGAAAAAAATATCGGCACCAAAGACAAAACCAACACAACAATCCCATATCAACCCCAGCTAGCGGCACCCTTCAATTCGCCCTGCCTTTCTATGGCAATGCGCTCGAAGTAGCCGCTGCGGCGATAGGCACCTAGGGGATCGGCTTCGGCCCCCAGTTCCTGGCGCACAATCGCCAGCAAGGACCGCACATCAGTGTCATAGGCATTGCGCAAAATTTCTTCGCCTGCCACTACGTCGTCCTCCGCCTGAGCCTCAGCTAGTGCCGTGCGGTCGACCAGCAATGCACGGGCATAGGCCGTCTGTATATTGAGCACCGACTGGATCATCGCCTCAACTTTGGGCTTGATAATATGACTTTGATCAATCATGTAGGCGATATTAGCCGCTGCGGCACCGCGCCGCTCAGCGTTGAGGATCTCGTGGTAAATCAGGAAGACCTCGTAGAGGTTGACCGATCCAGTCGTCACATCATCATCGGCGTATTTGCGGTTGTTGAAGTGAAAACCACCCATTCGACCCTCGTCGAGGAGTAAGGCCACAAGGTGCTCAATATTGGTGGAGAGGGGATGATGCCCTAGATCGACCAGCACTTCGGCCTTCGGCCCGGCCTTAATGGCGAAATTTAGCGCCATACCCCAGTCGGCAATGTCAGTATGATAAAATGCCGGCTCGAAGAATTTGTACTCAATTAGCATCCGTACTCCTTCGGGCAGCACTTCGTGAGTCTCCCTCAGACATTCTTCAAATCTCCGCTTGCGCTCAATGATATCGTCTTGGCCCGGGTAGTTCGTACCGTCGGCAAACCAAAGGCTCAGTACTGTGGACCCTGTCTCCTGCATGATATCCACGCACTCGTGTATGTGATCGAGCGCTTTGCGACGCACGGCCGGGGACCGATGGCCAAAACTGCCCAATTTGTATTCAGGCTCTTGGAAGACATTGGGATTGATTGCCCCGATACACACACCCAATTCCGCCGCTTCTTGCCGCAGGGCGTCGTAGTCATCCACTTTATCCCAAGGGATGTGCAAAGCCACACCGGGACAGACACCTGTCATCTTATGCACTTGGGCCGCGTCGGCAAGCCGCTCGTGGACATCGCGGGCGGCACCGGGCTGTTTGAAAACGCCAAAGCGCGTTCCGGAATTGCCGTATCCCCAAGAGGGCGTCTCGATCTCTTGGGCTTTGAGCTTGGCTTTGACTTCTTCTGCTTCGATTCCTCGGGCTGAGAGCATTTCTGCTAAAGCTGCGAATTGGTCCTCTATATTGTTGTGCGCTGGAATTCCCATTCTGCCTCTCCTTTAATTATCGGGCCTAGTAGGTCAAATCCGGTGGGTCGGGACGGTAATTAAGCTCAGCCGCTACAGCCTGCTACCACACTCAGGCGTTCTGCAGAACTTGTAGCTGGAGTTCGAGGTTGCGCAACCCGACTTCGCCGGATACGAGAGGAGCTCGTTTGGGCTGTACCGCAGCCTCAGCAAACTGAGCTATGAGTAGCGACATAAAATCATCGCCGATTAGCTCTGATTCACCGGTGCTGAGCACCGAGCAATAGGTCCCGTCGGGCGCAGACCGCCCTGCGCAATCGACCAAAAAGCCGTTAACGCCGAATCGCCGCAGGGGTTGGCCCGCATGTAGGTCGCGGACGATGATTTCGCAACGACAGCTTCCCGCCAAGTCGGCAAAGCTAAAACAGGCCCGCACTTCCCCGCGTCCTAGCTCCACTTGTAGCGAAGCAGGCTCAATGACCCCGTCGGGCATCCAAGCCAAGAGCATGCTCAAAGGATGGGGAGCCATATCGATCCACACCTCTGCGGCGCAACGGCGGCGCCCCCGGGCCAAGGTCTCCATTTCCGCGTAAAAGGATTCTATAGTAGCGATCGGTCCATGGGCCTTTTCGTATAGCTGCCGGTAGTACGGCAGCGCGGCAGCGTATTGAGTACAAACGCCCAAGTGCAGACTGGTTTGCCTCGCCAAATCAACCAAGGCCCGCGCCCGCATCAGCATCTGCTCCGCCCCATCCGAATGCCAGACTAAGGGCTTTTCGCAGAGTACGTGACAACCCCGTCCAAGAGCACCTTTGACACAGTCGAAATGAGCCTCATTCGGCAGACAGACGTCGACCACATCGGGCGCTTCTTCAGTTAGCAGCCGATCCAAGTCCCAATAACCCCGGCCCGAAAAGGGAAAAATATCGCATAGAACGCGCTCTGTAGCAGCGACAGTTTCCCGACTGCGGCCTAAAAAGCCAACGACTTGCGCACCAACGCGGTGGAACCACTTGGCGTGATGCTTGCCGATGCCGCTGGCACCGGCGATGGCGACGCGCAGGGGCCTTTCCATTTCTCCTCCAATAAAAAGAGCCGACAGCCCATCTGTCGGCTCTCCCAAGGCCGGTGGCCTCTAGCTTTAGCTATTTACTTCTTCCTCGGTGACAGCTTGGCCTCCTGAGCGCGTCGCTTCAAGCGCTTTTTGCGCCGCTGTCGCCGACTCCTCAATTCCTTATCCCTCATTCTGCCTTTACTCGAACCCATCTGTGTATCCTCCTGAGAATAAGAAGCGGTTGCCGGCAATATATCTGGCGGCACCACTGAGGTCAAGCGAGGATCATCCGCAAAAGGGCCATGCGCACGTAAAGCCCGTTGTGGGCTTGGCGAAAATAGGCCGCCCGCGGATCCGCGTCCACTTCCGGGTCAATCTCGTCGACGCGCGGCAGCGGGTGCATGACAACAGCGCGTTCCTGCATGCAGTCCATCACCGACCGATCGACAATGTACTTGCCCCGCGCCTGCTCGTATTCTCCAAGGAGAGCACCAAAGCGCTCCTTCTGGATGCGCGTCTGATAGACGACATCGGCCTGCCTCGCTACCTCATGTAGATCTTCTACTTCCTCGAAAGGGACCTGGTGCCGCCGCAAATACTCCTTTATGTCGTCCTTCATTCTCACCATCTCAGGCGCGACGAAGTACATTTTAACGCCCTCGTATTTGGCCAGTAGATAGCACAGCGAACGCACCGTCCGTCCATTGGCCAGATCTCCCACCAGAGCAACTGTAATTTTTTGGAGGCGTCCGATCTCGCGCTGGATAGTAAAGAGGTCCAACAGGGCTTGGGTCGGGTGCTGCCCGGCCCCGTCGCCGGCGTTGATTACCGGGATACCGGCGACAGCAGCAGCTCGGTTGCTGGCCCCGCTTTCGTAGTGGCGCAACACGATCACGTCCGAGTACCCGGCGACGACGCGAATGGTGTCCTCGAGGGTCTCCCCCTTGGCCACCGAAGAGAATTCCTGTGCGCTCTCGGTCGTAATCACCGTTCCACCCAACCGCGTCATCGCCGATTCAAAGGACAGCCGCGTGCGCGTACTAGGCTCGTAGAACAGCGTCGCCATGACCCGGCGATTGAGGATATTAGATCCGTAGTGCTGCACTACTTGCTCCATCTCTTGGGCCGTGGAGAAAATGGCGTCTATCAAGTCTAGGTCGAATTGTTGCGCTTCGAGGACGTGATAAAGACGATCCATCAGGTGCTCCTCAACGGCCTTCCCGCTCCCCCAATACCGCCATAATCTCCGCCTCGGCCGCCACTTCCTCTCCCACCAGTGCTCGCCCTTGCAACTTACAGGACCCGCCCCGCTGCCTGAGCACTGTTAGCTCCAGCCGCAACTGGTCCCCCGGCACGACCGGACGGCGAAATTTGCAGCGATCAATCCCGGCGAAAAAAGGCACCTTGGATTCGGGATTTTCCACGCCGCGCAGCATCATCGCGCAACCCGCTTGCGCCAGTGCTTCGACGATCAGCACCCCGGGCATGACCGGATAACTAGGAAAATGCCCTTGGAAAAACGATTCGTTGGCCGTCACGTTCTTCAAGGCCACGACGCGTTCGCCAGGCTCCAACTCGAGAATGCGGTCAATGAGCAGCAGCGGATAGCGGTGCGGCAATAGGTCGAGAATCTCCGTTAAATTCACTCCTCTTCCTCTTCCTTTTCCTTCTCCATCAGTGCCAGTAGCTGTTCGGTCAGATCGTACTGCTCTTTGGCAAAGACCAAACCGCTAGAGGGCGCAGCGGCGTCGAAAATAAAATCGTAGCCCTCCTCCTCGGCCATGCCCTGAATGGCATCGTTGATCTTTTTGAAAATCGGCTCGGAAAGCTCGACATTCCTGCGCATCAACTCGCCTTCGGGGCCGAACTTCTCTTGGGTAAATTGTTGGAGTTGCTGCACTTTGGTCTCGAACTCGGCCTGTAGTTCCGCCTTTTTCGCCTCGCTCAACAGCAACTCCTGACGACGAAAATCCTCTTGCAACTTAAGCAGCTCGGCCTCGTCCTTCTTGGCTTGGTTCTCGTAGTCCTGACTTAGCTGCTCCAACGTGCGCTGCACATCCCTGAATTCGGGCAGGCGCTCTTTGAGCACTTCTGAATCGATATAACCTACTTTTAGCTGAGCCGAGGCAGTGGCGGCGCAACAGGCCACGACGAGGGCGGACAATAGGGCGCGTTTCATGCGTACTCCTCTTTATGGGCAAAAGTCAACTGGATTGAAGTTGCGTTCATTTTTTAATTCAACTGCGCTATTCTCGCTGCAACGGGTATCAGGTGTCAGACGACTATTTGATCTGCACCTTGATCTTAGATCGCTTGCGCCGCGACAGGGAGAGGCCACCGAAACCGCTGATAACGGCAATGTAAAACCCAGCATCGTACCACCAGCCAGTGTTGTGCGGTTCATAGAGGCGGATGGCCGAGTCAAATAGGCCCCAGATGAGCGATATGGGAGCGATCCAACCGTGCCAGATTCCCCAGAAAAACCCAGCGGGATTCGCTTCAGTGTGTTTCCCGTCGCCAGGGACACACCCGGCAAGAGCAATCAGAACGATCAAGACAAGTATGCAGATTAGCTGTCTGGCCATAGAAAATTCTTCTACCGTTCCTCTGTAACCCGCTGTTTTTTCTCATCTCAAGCCAAATTGTATAAGATACGACTTGGCATACATTTGTGAAACAGCGGACATAAGAAGGCCCAAGATGCCGGACGACACCTTGGGCTTCGTCTTTCCCCTGCGATTAGGCACTAGTAAAACTGTGGGCCGAACTGGAAATGGGTCTTCCAGCCGGCCGGCAGACCATCGACCTCCTTGCGGTCAAAACCATAGCCGAAGTCGAAGCCGATCATCCCCAACATTGGCGTCTGGACGCGAAAACCAAAGCCCAGCGAGCGCCTGAGGTTCAAGGGGTTGAGATCGGGAATCGTCTTCCAAGCGTTGCCCGCATCGGCGAAGAGGATGCCGTACACTTGCTGCTCGGCTATCGGGAAGCGGTACTCTAGGTTCAACACCATCATCGAGCGGCCGCCGAGGGGAATCCCGCTGGCCTTGTCCTTTGGGCCCAAGGAGTAATCCGGATAGCCCCGGACCTGTCCGTCCCAGTAATCAATGCCGCCCGGAGTAAACAGGTCATAGTACGAAATGAGGCTGTCGTCCTCGTCGGAAAAACCATCTATAACCGCGACTTTGGTCTCCAAACTCCAGACGAACTTCCACCAACTCGGCCGGTAGTAGTTGAAATTCACTTCGTGGTTGTGGAAGTCCACATCGCCAGCCACGATCGAAGTCGCGACCGATGGAGTGTAGCTAAAAACCGTCCCCTTGGTGGGAAACTCAGCCCGGTCGCGCGTATCGCGCGTATAAATCAATTCAAAGCGGCTTGTGAGCCGATCTTGGTAGCGGGGATCGTTCTCAGCCCCCGTAAAGCTGTCGCTGAAGTCGGAATAGCCTTGGCTATAAAGGCGATAGCCCAACGAAAGGCTGGAGTTGGCCGGCTTCTTCAACCGCCGGCCCACTCGCACATTGATCGACTTGCGATTGGATTTCCAGAGAATCGAATTGCGATTGTTGCTCCGGTAGTCGTAGTACTGGATGTCTTGCGTATAAGCACGCGCCGACAAACTAGTCGGGGTGTCGAAGAGCCAAGGCTCGGTGAAACCCACTAGGAACTGCTCGCGCCGGGTGCCAAACTCCCAGTTGAAGTCCAAGCTCTGGCCTAGGCCGCGGAAGTTGGGAATCTGCAACCCGATTTGGCCCACCATCTTGTCGCGGTCCGAATACCCCGCCCCCAAAGACGCTGACCCAGTCTGCCGCTCATCGACGTTAAACACCATATCCACCAGCCGCTCGTCCTCGCCCGAGCTGTATTGGGGCTGGATTTGCACATCCTTGAAGAAGTTTAACAGAAATATGCGCCGCTGACTTTCCTGGACGAGATTCTGCTGATAAATATCGCCCGGACGCAATTCGATCTCGCGCCGGATCACCTTCTCCCGCGTCTTGGTATTGCCGGCGATCTCGACCTTGCGAATCGTCCACGGCTGCCCTTCAAACACCTGAAACGACACGTCAATCGAGTCATTGCGAATCGTCTCCTGCGGCACCACCCGCGTGTCCAAGTAGCCCTTCTCGTAATAGACAAAGCGGGCCAAATCGGCCAACTCTGGCCCCGAGCGCCCATATACCATCCCCTCCTGCAGGTCCAGCTTCCCTACCAATTCGTCGGTGCCGAAGAGCGCGTTGCCCTCCCAAGCGACTTGGCCCAACCGGTACTGTAGCCCCTCGTCGATTTCCACGTCGATGAACAAGTGCCGCCGCGTCGAGTCGTAATAGACGCTGTCGCGCACTATGGCGGCCTGCTGAAAGCCCAAGCTGCGATAGTACGCCAGCAGTTTCTGCTTGTCCTCCTCGTACGTGTCGCCGTTGAACTCGCCCTTGCGCCACCAGCGCTTCTCCTTGGTCTCCATCAACGACACCAACCGGCGCGGCTCCGGGCCTTGGCCGTCCCACTTTTGCGGACGCCGCGGACTGCGCACTGGCAGCTCTCGGCTGTCGATCACCGTGCCGTCGGCTCGGTGCTGGACCAAGCGGATCTGCTTGATCTGCACCTTGGAACCCTCGTCGATGTCGTATTGGAGGAATACCTCGCCTTCTTCTGCGCCGGCAAAGGTCTGGCCTTTGACATCGGCGCGTAGATAACCCTTCTCGCGATAGAGATCGAGGATTTTCTGCTCGCCCCGCACCACATCCCTCGGCGCGATAACCTGACCGGTGACCAAGCTCAGCACCTCCTTGAGGTCCTTCTCTTTGAGGTTTTTCTGCCCCTTGAACTGCAAACCCTCTAAGGCCGGGTATTCTTCAACCATGATGATCAGGTTGATTCCCTCGGGGACGGGATCGCCCCATATCTGAATATCCTCAAAGACGTTGAGCCCCTGGAGATCGCGCACCGCCTGCTGCACGTTCTCTTGCGACAGTTCAACTCCAGGCTCCAAGCCCACTGTGGTCAAGATCAACGACTTGGCCACCTTGCGCAGCGCACCCTGCACCTCGACCGAGACAACCTTCTGGGCCTCGACCGCGCCTCCCATCAACCCCATGGAGAAGACTGCAAAAAGTATAGTGCGAAAATTTTTCATATCAGATCGCGACCGCACGCTTCTTCTTCTTCACCTCTTTGCCCGCACCCTCTCGACGCTCCTCGTCGAAAACTAGTTCCTCGCCTTTTTTGGTGACGCGAATGCGACTGCCCTCGCCAAAGCGACCCTGGAGAATCTCCTCGGCCAGCGGATCTTCGAGCATCTTCTGGATGGTCCGCTCCAAATAGCGAGCACCATACGCCTGATCAAAGCCCTTGTTGGCGAGCAACGTTTTGGCTCCGGGCGTAACTCGCACTTGAATGTCCTGCAGTGTCAAACGCGCTTTGAATTCCTCCAAGCGAATATCTATGATGGCGGCGATGTGCTCTTTGTCGAGTGCGTGGAAAATGATGGTGTCGTCAACGCGATTGAGGAATTCGGGATTGAAGGTCTTTTTTAAGGCGTCGTTGATCTTGCCTTCCATCTGCGCGTACATCGAGTCGGAATCGGACTTCTGAAAGCCCAATACACCGCCTGTGCCCACATCCCGACTACCCGCGTTAGAAGTCATAATTAGCACGGTGTTGCAAAAATCTACTTTGCGGCCCGTGCTATCGGTGAGGCGCCCCTCGTCGAGAATCTGCAACAGGATGTTGAAGACATCGGGATGGGCCTTCTCGACCTCGTCTAGCAGAACCACTGAATAGGGACGGCGGCGGACCCGCTCGGTTAGCTGCCCCCCCTCGTCAAAACCCACGTAGCCCGGAGGTGCTCCAATCAGGCGCGACACCGCGAATTTCTCCATGTACTCAGACATATCGACCGAAACCAACGCATCGGCGTCGTCGAAGAGGAATTCGGCTAGCCGCTTGGCCAATTCGGTCTTGCCCACGCCGGTCGGGCCGAGAAAGATAAACGAGCCGATGGGCCGCTTGGGATCCTGTAGGCCCGCGCGACTGCGTCGGATGGCCCGCGCAATCGCGGTGACTGCCTGCTTCTGACCGACAATTTTCTTTGTGAGCGCGTCTTCCATGGCCAACAGGCGCTCGGTTTCGGTCTTGGCCAGCCGCGACATCGGGATGCCAGTCATACTGGCGATGACTTCGGCGATGTCGTCCGTCGTCACTTCGACCACTTCGTCGCGCACCGCTTCCTCCCACGCTTGGCGTTTGTTTTGTAGCTCTTCATTCAAGTGAAGTGCCTTGTCGCGCAGCACGGCAGCATCCTCGAAATCCTGGCGCTCGGACGCTTCACTTTTTTGGCGGTTGATCTCCTGTATCTCGGCTTCGATTCGGCCGATCTCTTCCGGCGGGCTGAGCCGAGCCAGATGTACGCGCGAGCCCGTCTCGTCAATCACATCAATGGCCTTGTCGGGCAAGTAGCGGTCGCTTATGTAGCGGTCAGCCTGGCGCACCGCATAGGCAACGACATCGTCGGCAAACTCCACGTGATGGTGGCTCTCGAAGCTGGAGCGCAACCCTTTGACGATCTCAATGGTGTCCTCGACCGAGGGTGGATCGACCATGATGCTCTGAAAGCGCCGCTCAAGGGCCCCGTCCTTTTCGATGTGCTTGCGGTACTCGTCGAGGGTGGTGGCCCCGATGCACTGCAATTCGCCGCGCGCCAAAGCGGGCTTGAACATATTGGAAGCGTCCAACGTGCCCTCAGCACTGCCAGCACCGACAATGGTGTGCAGCTCGTCGATGAAAATGATGACATCGGAGTTTTGCTGGAGCTCGTTCATCACCGCCTTGATGCGCTCTTCAAACTGGCCCCGGTATTTGGTGCCGGCGACCACGCCGCCCATGTCGAGGGTGACCAAGCGCTTGTCGAGGAGGATCTGCGGTACGCGCTTTTCAATGATGCGCTGGGCCAACCCTTCGACAATGGCCGTCTTGCCGACGCCTGGGTCGCCGATGAGGATGGGATTGTTCTTCTTGCGGCGACTGAGTACTTGCGTGACGCGCTCGATCTCCTTCTGGCGGCCGATCAACGGGTCTAGCTTGCCCTCGCGCGCCAACTGGGTCAGGTCGCGGCCAAAGTGGTCGAGAAAGGGCGTCTTGCTCTTCTTGCCCTTTTCCTTGCGCCCGGTAGTCTTGCCTTCGAGCACGGCCAAGGTCTCTTCCATGGCCGTTTTGTAATCGACGCCAAAGGCAGCCAAAATCTGCGCAGCAACCCCCTCCCTGTCCTTGAGCAAAGCCAAGAGCAGATGTTCGACATCAATGAACTGCGTCTTCATCTCCTTGGCCTCGTTGGCCGCCACTTCGAGGATCTGTTTAGCGCGGGGGGTGAAGGGCACCTCGCCGATGGTCATGGTGCCGCCCGAGGTCGTCACGTAGTCCTCCACCGACTGCTTGACCGTCTCCAAGCTCAACCCCAAGTTCGTCAGCACGGCCACGGCCTTGCCCTTGCCGGCCTTGATAATGCCCAATAGCAGGTGTTCGGTGCCGATGTAGTTGTGACCTAAGCGCGCCGACTCCTCGCGCGCTAGGTGCATTACCCGTTTTACGTTTTCGGTGAACATGTTGTTCATCTAATCATCCTCCACAATCCGCCTATGTAAATGAGGAACTTAATTCTCGACAATTCGGAGAGCGCAAATTGAATATCGAGCATTGCAAAATTTGCCGGATAACTCTCGATTTTGAACCTACCAAAAGGGCAGATGGTTGTCAAGGTGAACTTCCCTGTTCGGCCCAGCGCCGCCGCACTAGTTCGGCGCGGCGCACATCGCGGTCTGCCGGAGAGAGATCCGCACGGGATTCGGCCTGCAAATGCGAGGGCTGGGTAACGATCATTAGCTGGTTGATAACACCGAGGGGCAAGCCGTCGATCATCCCCAAACTGCATCCTAAGCGCACCGCCGATAGCAAGTTCATAAACTCCTGACCGCTCAACACCCGCGCGTGTTGCAAAATCCCATACGCCCGCCAAACCTTGTCCTCCACTTGCGCTGGTGCGTCTGCCAGCAGGGCGAGCTGCGCCTCTTTTTCGTGGCTCATAATCTGTTGGGTCACCTCGGAGAGCTTTTCGACTATCGCCCCTTCGGCCACGCCCATGGTGGCTTGGTTGGATATCTGAAACAGGTTGCCGACCGCATTGGTTCCTTCTCCGTAGAACCCGCGCACCGCGAAAGTCATCTGGGTCAAACCGCGCATCACTCGTTCCATATCCTCGGTCAGGACTAAGGCCGGCAAGTGAATGAGCACCGATATCCGCAAGCCCGTCCCGGTATTGGTCGGGCAGGCCGTCAAGAAGCCCCAGTGCTCCGATTGCGCCCAGTCCAATTCGCTCCTGAGCGCGTCGTCGAGCGCATCAACCCGCTGCCACGCCGCGTGCGTTTGCAAACCTGGGAGGATGGCCTGCAAGCGGAGGTGATCCTCCTCGTTGATCATCGCGCTGAGCGACTCATCCGCATTGAAGAGCACGCCGCGCTGGCCCTTGCTTTTGGCCAGAGCCGGGCTAATCAGGTGGCGCTCCACCAGCAACTGGCGCTGGTTGGCCTGTAGGGCGTTCATTTGGAAAAAGGCCGCATCGCGCATAGGACGACACTTTTGGGCGGCACTCAAGACCTGTGCAATAATTTTCTCTTGGTCTTCGAGCGTGGTCTTCGGCGCAAAGGGCCACGCTGCGAGGTTGCGGGCTAAGCGGGCGCGACAGCTAACGACCATGCCGTCGGCATCCCCTTCCCCGCTGAGCCAGCTAGCCGCATTGTAAACGAGGTCTTCGATATTCACGGCTATTTTCCTTCGAGGGCGCGGATGCGGTCCCTGAGCTGAGCCGCCTCTTCAAAGGCCTCCTCCGCTACCGCTTGGGCCAGCTCTTCGCGCAATCGCTCCAGTTCATCGGCCGCCTGGAGGCTTTGTGCTGCTTCTAGCGGCCCTTTGCCCCGATGCCTGTTGGCACCGTGGATGCGCTTGAGCAGGCGCTCTAGCTGTGGGGCAAAGGCATCGTAACAATGCGGGCAGCCCAAGCGGCCAATTTTTTTGAACTCCTCGTAGCTCATCCCGCAGGTTGAACACCGCGTACCCCCGTCGCCTTCGGCCCCGGCCAGCTTGGCTAGCTCTATCTTGATCTCCTTCACCAGCACGGGCGCGTCTTTGGCCTGTGCAGCCGGGGCTATCCGCACTTCGATGTTTTTTTTGCTAGCGCACTGGTGGCAAAGCAAGAGCGTCTGTTTTACGTCGTCGACAATATGGGTAAAGGCCATTACGGCCTCGCGCTTGGCGCACACTCCGCACTTCTTCATGTCGCACCGTCTTCCATCTGCAATACACCCGCTTCTATGCGCCCTCGGCGATCCATGCTCTGGGCCAATTTGCGGTCGTGAGTCATCACCACAAAAGCCTGCCCGCACGCTCGGGCCAACCCGGCGAGCAGTTCGTGCAAAGACGCGCTCGCTGTCTCGTCGAGATTGCCCGACGGCTCGTCGGCCAGCACGACCAACGGCTGGGTGACCAGTGCTCGCACCACGGCCACCCGCTGACACTCGCCGCCCGACAGGGCCCCGGGCCGGTGGTGCAAGCGGTCCGCTAGCCCAACGGAATCCATCAACTCAAGGGCCTCCTTGCGGCGATCGACGCCAGCAACCCGCGCCGGCAGCAAGACGTTTTCCAGTGCGGTAAATTCCGGCAGCAGGTAGTGAAATTGGAATACGAAGCCAATGTGCCGATTGCGAAAGCGCGACAGCGCCTGATCTTCGAGCGCGAGCACGTCAGTGCCGGCGATCCGCAATTGGCCAGCCGTCGGCAGGTCGAGCGTACCCAACAGGTGCAGCAAGGTGCTCTTGCCAACTCCCGACTCGCCCATAACCGCGACTAGCTCGCCGGCCCGCACCGCTAAGTCCACGCCTTTGAGCACCTCCAAGCCCTCGCCGCCGGTGTTGAATACCTTGCGCAAACCGCGCGCTTCGAGGATGATGTCGGCTTGTTTCACCATGTTACATTATGTATCGAATGGCTTCTACGGGCATCAACCCAGCAGCCTTGTGCGCCGGATAAATCGACGTGGCCAAGCAGATGACCATGCTGATCGCCGCCACTAGTGCGAAATCCACCACATTCATATCCACGGGCAACGAGCTGATGAAGTACATGTCCCCGGGAATGGAAATCAGGGCAAAGCGCTGTTGGGCCAAGCAGAGCGCAAAGCCGATCAAGCAGCCCAACAAGGTGCCGATGCCGCCAATGACCAAGCCCTGATAGATGAAAATGCGATAAATCTCGCCCACGGTGCAACCGATCGTCCGCAAGATGCCGATCTCGGGCGTCTTGATCAGCACCGACATGACCAAGATCGACATGATGTTAAAGGCCGCGACCAGCACGATGAGGCTCAACGCGAGAAAGATCGCCCATTTTTCCAACTCGATCCAGCGGAAGAACTCTGGGAAAAGCTGGGTCCAATCGCGCACCTGATAGGGATAGCCCAACTCCTCGGTTAGGCGGTCGCGGATAGCAGGCGCTTGGTAGATGTCTGCGACGCGGATGTGGATATCAGTAATTCCATCGCCCAATTCGAGCATGCGCTGGGCGTCTTCTAAATGAATAAAAGCATAGTTGTCGTCGTACTGGTACATGCCGCTTTGAAAGTGATCGGTCACGAAAAAGGACCACGGGCGGGGCGAGAAGCCGTCCATCACGGCTGCTTCCACGTCGAGATTTTGCACCGTCATCAGCAACACCTCAGAACCCGGCCCCACGTGCAAGCGCCGCGCCAAGTGCTCGCCGAGAACAATCCCCCGCTTGTTTAGCTCTGCGAGCAAGCCGAGGCGTATCTGCCCTGCTGGATTGGCGTAGCGCAGGTGTTCGGTCAGGTCGGAAACCGCCGGAAAGGTCGCCGGATCAATGCCCCACACGGGAATGCCATCAACCCGGCCCAAGTCGAGCTGCGAGGCAATAATGACCTTGGAATCCACGACCGGCGCCGCGCCCACGACCCCGACAGCACCTTTCACCTGCTGCAACAGCGCGTCCCAGCCGGCGATGGGGCCGCCGTCAAAGCGGCGAATGTTGACATGGGCGTTCATGCCGATCAGCCGATTTTTGACTTCGCCGGCAAAACCATTGGTCACCGAGAGGATTATCACCAAAGCCGCTACCCCCAAGATCACTCCGCCGACAGCCATATAGGCGATGACTGAGAAGAAGCCCTCGCGCTGTTTGGAGCGCAGGTAGCGGCCGGCGACAAACAAGGCAATGCTCACGTCTGTCCCTCGGTCAAATAGGCGCGGATGAACCGGTCGATGTCTCCGTCCATTACCGCTTGGACATTGGCCGTTTCGCAAGCAGTGCGGTGATCTTTGACTATGGTGTATGGATGGAACACGTAGGAGCGAATCTGCGACCCGAAGTCAATGCTCTTCTTGGTGCTCTCCACCGCGAGCTGCTTCTGCTTCTGTTCGTCCTTGAGGCGCTGGTATAGGCGCGCCTTCAGCACCTTAAACGCAGTGGCCTTGTTCTTGAACTGCGAGCGCTCATTTTGGCACTGGACGACAAGGCCGGTGGGCAGATGCGTGATCCGCACGGCCGAGGCAGTTTTGTTCACGTGTTGGCCGCCCGCGCCCCCGGAGCGGTAGGTTTCGACCTTCACGTCCTCGTCGTTGAGGTCCACCTCGATATCGCCTTCGACTTCTGGATAGACAAAGACCGAGGCAAACGAAGTGTGCCGGCGGCGGCTCGTATCAAAAGGCGACAGCCGCACCAAGCGGTGGACGCCGGCCTCGGCCTTGAGGTAGCCATACGCATAATCCCCTTTAACCTCAATGGTTGCGCCCTTGATGCCGGCTTCCTCGGCCTGCTGCAGATCCACGACCGCGCATTCCATGCCGTGGCGCTCGGTCCAGCGCGTGTACAGGCGCATCAGCATCGCCGCCCACTCGGCTGCGTCCGTGCCGCCCGCCCCCGAGTGAATGACGAGAATCGCGTTCTTGGGGTCGTCCTCGTCGTTGAGCATCGTGCGAAACTCCAATTCGCCAATGCCCTGCATCGCGCACTCAACCTCGGCCTCAACCTCGATCAGCGCCTCTGTATCGCCCTCTTCGGCCGCCATCTGCCGCAGTTGGCCCAAGTCCTCCAACTGTGCGTCCAAGGTCTCCCAATCCGCAATGGTGTCCTTGAGGATGCGCACCGCCTTGCCGACGGATTCGGCCTGCCGACGGTCGCTCCAGAAGTCCGCGCCCGCCATGCGCTTCTCCAGTGCGGCCAACTCTTCCTTCTTGCCGCTTATGTCAAAGATACCCTCGCAGCCGCTCTAGCTGCTGCCGCCCGCTTGCCAACTGTTCCTCAATCGTGGCCATTGTCGTCTTCCTCGGTTTCGTTGTAGCGATCAAAAAGGAGGCTGTCGTGCTTGCGCTCAGAGGGTATTTCAAAGAGTAGCTGCCCCTCGTAAACCGCGCCCTTCGTCCCCTCAAACTCGTCGCTGTGTGCAATAAAAAACGGCGATCGCGACCGCGGATAATACCGCCGCCCGCGGTCGTCAACGAGCTGAAAACAGCGCGGCACAATCGCCCACGCGAGCTGCAAATTCACCTGCAAACGCACGTCGATGAGCACGAACTTGTGGCCCTCGTCGGGCGGGCCGTGAAAAAAGTGCATGTAGCGCACTCCATCAGGAGGCACCGTCAGGGCAACTTGATTGTTGATGTTGGCGAACAGGTTGGTCAAGTTTTCCAGCTTGTCCGCTGATCCACCCATCAGGCGCGCCCCAATGTAGATCGGCACAAAGAGAGTCACGCCGCCCAAGACGATGCGGTTGAGCAGCCGCAGGCGTTTGTTGAACTGCTTCTTGCGCTCGCTTGCTGGAATCACCATGGCGTTTCCTCAGAGCACCTAGCGCACAAGGGCAATTTTGCCTAAGTGGCTGCGGTTAGGCAACCGCAGTTGGTAGAAGTATATCCCGTTGGCCACGGCCTGGCTCGGCGTCCAGCGCGGGGCGCGGCCCGGCTGGTCGTGGCTCCCTGGCCACAGATCCCAACGCTCGGCAAACACCAACCGGCCCGCTACGTCAAAAACGCTCAACTCAACGTGGCCGTGCGCGGCTAGCTGCACCGGAAAATGCACTTCCCCGTCCCGCGCCGGGTTGGGAAAGGGTGCCAACAGACGATCTTCCCTCGGCAGCTCCTCGGAGAGACCACTGGCCGCCAGCGCGTTTATTTGTCCCCAGCCATACACGGTGTCGGGACCGGCGGCACCCAAGTCCAGCGCGGTCGAGCGCAAAGCCTCTAGCACTTGCGGCGGCTCCCATTCGGGATGGATTTGCAACAACAGGGCGCAAACCCCGCTCACCAAGGGCGTCGCAAAGGACGTGCCGCCGCGGCGCACATAGCCGCCGCCCCGCAGATCCGCGACCACCACGCCGCTGCCGGGCGCGACCACATCCGGTTTGACGCGGCCATCGGCCGTCGGCCCCCGCGAGCTAAAGGAAGCAATCTGCGGTACGCGCTCGCCGCTGCCGGGCACATCTACCGCCCCCACCGCAATCGCGCCGTCGGCATCTGCCGGGACCGTTATGTAGTGCCAATCCTTGTTGGCCTCATTGCCCGCGGCCACCACCACCACGATGCCGCGCCGCACTGCCAGCGCCGCCGCTACGCTCGTCAGCGCGGTTTCCCCGTCCAGATCCGTCGGCGAGTATCCGCTGCCGTCGTCCCACCGATTGTAGCCCAGCGAACTGTTGACCACCTGTGCTCCTAAGCTGTCCGCCCATTCCAAACCGGCGATCCAGCGATCCTCCTCCGAGGGCAACTCGGGCAAGGTGTCGTCTAGTTCGGTCTTGGCCAAGATGTACTCGGCGTCGGGTGCCACGCCGACAAAGTGATCGGGGTGGTAGCCTGCCAGCAGGGAAAGCACTTGCGCACCGTGCAAGTTTTGGCTGCCGCTCATTTCGTCGCCCGTGATGGGTTGATCGGCCTCGTCGCCTACTACTTCGTCGCCATTGACAAAGTCGCGCTGGGCAACCACGCGGATTGAGCCAAAGGCCGCGTGCTCGGCGTAGTGGAAGCCGTTGTCGAGCAAGGCCACGCGCACCCCAGCGCCCGTAAAACCCCGGTCGTGCAGGCGGGGAACGGCGATTTGGGCCAACGGCTCCAAGGCGAGACCATAATGGCTTTGCAGCAACTTAGGGCTAGCAAACAGCGCGGGCGGCGGTGGACTGGGCCGCTGCAAGTGCTGCACGGGCCGCGTTGCGACGACAAAGTCCGCGGCCTGCACTCGGCGTTCCACCTCGGGCGAGGCCCGCGCACTGACCGCGTTGAGCCAACGCGAGGAGAAGCGCACGGCCGCCCCCATCTCCCGCAGGCGCTCGATATAGCACTGGCTGACGGGCAGGTCTAGCTCTGCGTCCGCATGACCGGCCCCCAAATCCACCCAAGCGACGCGCTGCCCTTCGGCATCTGTTTTGTCGCGCAGCAGAATCCAGATATTCTGATCCGCCGCGACCGCCAAGGCGCCCGCGTGCATCAGCAGAGCCGCGCACCACCCCCACGCTCTCTTATTCAACGGGGGGTTCCCTCGTGTCCAGCACCTCCACCCCTTCGGGCACCTGAAAAGAAAAGACCTCGTCGGCGATCCTCTTGTTGGTGCGGTGATCCCTGAGCACGTACGCGGTGCGGTTGCCATTGGCCTCGCGCTGCTCCACTTGCAACAGAAACCACTTCCTAGGATCCACCCAGACCCGCATCTGTTCAACCACCGAGGCTTCGTTTTCCGGTGCCATGATCAGCAAATAGCAGGGCCGCCCTCCCAACGCGCTTTCCTCCACCGCAATGGGCACGTAGCGCTCGGTATAGTCGAAAAACACTTCCCAAGGGGTCTTTATTTGCTCCTCGTATGGGCTGACTACCACTTGACCGTTGTGCACGACATACGACCAGACGGCCTTGCCATCGGCCACCACCACATCGCCGCCTTCTAGCTCAATGCGAAAGCGGTTCGGACGGCGCAAATAGATCCGGCCCTCGCGGCTGCGGTACTTGTCCAGCACCGCCCAGTAGAATTGCTTTTCAAAGCGGGCTGAAAACGTCTTATAGCTAGACAGACGCTTCTGCACCCTCGCGATGATTTCTTCGCCACTCTGTCCGAAGGCCGCGCTGGCCGCCAAGCCCAAACAAAAAACCAACGACAGTCTCATTCTTCCGCGTACTCCTCTTCCGCGCTTTCGATCAGAATCTGGCGCGGCTTAGCCCCCTCGATCGGCCCGACGATACCGGCGGCCTCCAACTCGTCCATCAGGCGCGCGGCCCGGGCATAACCCACTTTCAAGCGCCGCTGCAAAAACGACGTGGAGGCCTGCTGGTGTTCGCTAACTAAGCGCACGGCCTCGTCAAAAAGGTCGTCGCGCATATTGGAAGCTGCGTTAATATCCACCTGCTCGGAAAACACCGCAACTTCCTCGGCCTCGTACTGGCTCTCCTTCAATGCCTCGACCAAGCGCTCGGTTTCCTCGCCAGAAATAAAGGCCCCGTGGACGCGGATTGGCTCGCCTTGGCCACTCGGCAGAAAGAGCATATCGCCCATCCCCAAAAGCCGCTCGGCCCCGTTGAGATCGAGGATCGTGCGCGAGTCCGTCTTTGACGCGACTTGGAAGGCAATGCGCGAAGGGAAGTTGGCTTTGATTACCCCGGTAATCACGTTCACCGAAGGCCGCTGGGTCGCCAAGATGATGTGAATGCCCACTGCGCGCGACTTCTGCGCCAAACCCATCAGCGAGGTCTCCACATCCGCGGAGGCCGTCAGCATCAAATCGGCGAATTCATCGATTACTATCACGATGTACGCCAGCGGCTTCTCAGACTCGACGCCATCTTCCTCGGCCTCGGCTTGGACGCGCACCAGCTTGGCGTTGTAGTCGGCCAGATTGCGCACCCCCAGCTTGGCCAGCTTCTGATAGCGCACTTCCATTTCGGCCACGGCCCACTTCAAGGCCGCCGAGGCCTTCTTAGGCTCGGTGATAACCGGCACCAGCAAGTGCGGTATATCGTTGTACATCATCAATTCGACGACCTTGGGATCAACCATGATAAAGCGCACTTCATCCGGCGTGGCCTTGAAGAGGATGCTGCAAATCAGGCTGTTCAGGCACACGCTCTTGCCGGCCCCGGTGGCACCGGCGACCAATAGATGGGGCATTTTGGCCAAATCCGCGGCACACGGCTCGCCCGAAATAGTCTTGCCCAGCGCCATGACCAGCTTGGAATCCGACCGGCTGAACACCTCGTCTTCGACGATCTCGCGCAAGTACACGGTCTCCCGCTCCTGATTGGCAATCTCCACCCCCACCACGGATTTCCCCGGCACCGGTGCTTGAATGCGAATGCCCTTCGCGCTCATCACACGCGCGAGATCGTCCGAGAGCGCGGCGATGCGATTGACCTTGACCCCTAAAGCTGGCTCCACCTCATAGCGCGTCACTACCGGCCCGGGACTCACCTCTACAACCTTGCTGGCTACGTCGAAATTGTCCAAAGCACCCTCCAGCAGCTTGGCGTTTTCCAGCAAGGTCTCCCTAGAAACGCCGCTGCGATTGGCCGGCACTTCGTCTAGCAACGCGGTGTTCGGGAGCTCGTAGCGACCCCCGGCAGGCTTGCGGGCTGGCACTGCCTTCTCTTTTTTGCGAACCGGCGTTGCCGTGTCTTCAACCGCCGGTTCCTTCTTCTCTTTTCGCTTTCGCCGCTCAACGCGCGCTGGCTCCTGTACTCGAGGCTCCATCGCGACCGCATCTTCAGCCATTGGCTTCCAAGGTCCCTTAGCTACATCCTCAACCCGAGGCTCCGCGCCGATCTCGGGCCACGCAGCTCCCATGTCCCCCTCCCGCTTGGCAGATTTGCTCTTGGGCACAGCAAGGCGGGGCAGCCGCAAACGCCCGAGCCACCGCCAAACCACTGCCCCAACGGATCCCACTCGTGCCCATAGCCGCCAGTTCAGGTCGGGGGTCAAAATCACCGCAATCACAAAGAGCGCGCCCAGCAAAACCGCCGACCCCATCCTCCCTAGGTACGGTATAAGGAAGTCCAAGCTGAGCTGGGTTCCCAGCACACCACCCAGCGCGTAGGCCGTTTGCGGCGAATAGTCGGGCAAGCCCGTAGCGACGCTGATGAGGACGGCCATGAGCAAAATCGCCACACTGCGGTACACAGCAAGGGCCAATGGCTGACAACGCACCCTATTCCAACCCCAGAGCAACAAGAGCATGGGCCAGACATACGCGGCCAACCCCATACCCGCAAAAGCCCCATACGACGCGTACGCGCCGATCCATCCCCCCCAATTCAAACTCTCAGCCATCGACCGGCTCGAATTGGGGGGGTCAAGCGGCGAATGGGACATCAAGCAGACGAGCAAAAACGCGCCGAGGCCGAGGAAGAGCACCCCTAGCGCTTGGGGCCTCTTCTTGCCTTTTGGCATATGGTGCAAAAACTCGGACATAGAGCCGCAGACTCCGCTAATACATGGATTGGGAAGCAATCAAATTGGAGAGGGGGTCCCAAAAAATAAACAAAAACGCAGCTTTTTGCACCTTGCGGCGCGTCAGATCATGCCGCTGCGCTTGCGCCCAAGCCACTCGATGGCCAGCAGGGCAATAGCCAAAAGCGCGGGCCACAGCGGCCCCCACAGCGGCAGAACCTCGGCCTTCTCGACCCAGCGCTTGCGCGGCGCGAGTTGTTCCAGCATATCCTCCCAGTCGGCGAGCGGATAGGCGCGGCCACCACTGGCGCGGGCCAGCTCGCCCAAGAGCAATGGATCGGCGCGCAAATCCCCAAGCTCAATGCTGTACTCTTCAACGACAAAGCGGCCTGTAACCGTGCCCACTGCGGCCTGGTCAACTGAGGCACGGACCTCGTATTCATAGGTGCTGGGGACCAGCCCACTAGCGACGCCTCGGTAGTGCCCGGCTCCTTGTGATTGCAGATAGAATGCTTCTCGCCCGGCCAGCGCGACCCGCACCGTCGCCCCCGGCTGCGGCTTCAGCAGCTCGTCGAAAACCTGCACTGCGAAAACCACTTCCTCTCCCGCCCGGTACACGGGTCGCTCGGTCGAGGCGCGGACCCGCCCGCCCGGGGCGTCAAGCGCGAGCCACTTGGCGGCGTCGCGCCAGAACGTCCGAATGGTCTGCGGCCGACCATCGACCCCGCTGCTCATTAGATCGAGCCGCCAAAAAGACGCGGACAGGGCCGCGATGACCTTGCCCTCGCCATACGCGCCCGCAGCTATAACTGGCTCGCCGCCTATGCTCTCGACCAGCACGGTAGTACCCGGCCGCTGCTGCGCCGTGCGAAAGTAGCCCGGCAGCGGCGGCAACCGGGACCATGGATCGCCCGCGCCCTCGGGCTGGCGCACGACCGGATGGTGCCGGCCGGCGGCGCTGAGCCGCAACAAGATCTCGCCCGGTACAAAGGGCGCTGGGCCAGCTACCTGAAGCGGCATGAGTGCGGCCAGCGGCGAGTCGGACCGCCAAGCCCGCGCCATCTTGGGACCACCGACAAGGAGCAAACCGGCACCGGCGTACACGTGTTGGACCAGCGCAGCGGCGGGCGGGGCGTTGAGCAGCCACGTGCCTGGATTAACTAGCAGCACTACGTCCCGGTCCTGCAAAACAGCCGGACTCCACCCTCCTCCGTAGAACGCGTCCGGCTCCCGCTGAATCATGGTCTCGACAACCCAACTCGAATCCGCGCTTAAACTGCGGCGTAAAAAGGCTAGATCCTCGCTGGGGCCTCCGGCTAGCAACAGGACCCGCGTATGCCCTGCGAGAATGTGGGTAAACGCGAGGGCTTCGTTGTCAGCCGTTGAAAACTCCCCGGCCACGGGTGCGACGACCACGCGAAAAATGTGCGGGCCAGCCTGCTGGGGCGTCACCGCAAACGAGACGCGCTGCACCTGCCCGTCGCCCTCCAACAGCAGGGATTGTTTCTGGAGCGACCGCTCGCCTTCGTAGAGTTGGAGTTCTACGCGCTGCCCTTCGTACCCCCAGCTCCGCACCTTGGCGTCGATTTGCTGGCTCTGGCCGACGTATCCGGTCTCAGGCGTACGCACATCCACGAGCTGGACATCGACGGGGACCTCCGCGCCCCCTACGCCGATCGCGTACACGGGCACACCCAGTTCCGCGCTCACTTGTACCGGGGCGCGGCCCAAGTTGTGGCCCCCGTCGGAAAATAGGACCACGCCTTGTACGTGCTCTCGCTCGGCGACCGCTTCCAAGCTGGCGGCGAGGGCGCGGCCTATATCGGTTGCCTGACCGCGAGTGCTTGCGGCCGCGACCGTATCGAGAGCGAGTGGATACGCAGACTCGGCAAATCCCCAAGCGCGGACTTCGGCCTGCTGCAAGCGCGCCGACCAACCTTCGTCGCCCAGCACGGCCGCGGCCTGTTGCAGGCGCGTGACAGGCCCTTCGGCCACCCTCATGCTCGGGCTCATATCGACCAATACCAGCACCAGTGGCCGGATGACCCGCTGGTGCCACCACGTCAAAACCGGCTCGCATAACACCAGGGCCAGCAAGGCCACGGCCGCGCCGCGCAACACCACGAGCACCATGCGGCGCTTGGGATCAACATCCGGGTACGTCCGCTGATATACCCAATAAACGAATGCTAGTAGGAAGGGGAGCAGGACGAGGAATACACGGGGTCCCGCTAGCTGGAGATGGCTATCCGACCACTCAGACACGCCAGCTCAGGCGGGGGGCGGCGTCCACATCAAGGCTGTCGCAGACGCCGCGGCTGAGGTAGAAGGCCCCAACAGCCCCCACCATGGCGGCATTATCCGTACACAAATCGTACGCCGGACAGTGGAACGACAGGCCGCGGCGCTCAACTGCGGCGCGCAGGCACTGGCGCAAACGCTGGTTGGCGGCAACGCCGCCCGCGAGGCAAACGGTCGCAACGTCTGCTCGATCCAAGGCCAACAGGGTTTTGGCAACTAAGGCATCCACCACGGCTTCTTGGAAGCTAGCGGCAATATGGGCGAGTTGCTGCGTACGCGCTTGCGGGGGAAGCGAGCGCACGTAGTGTAACACCGCGGTTTTTAGGCCGCTGAAGCTGAAGTCCATCTCGTCCACGAGGGCGCGGGGGAAGTCAATGGCCTCGGGATCGCCATTCGCGGCCAACTCGGCGATGAGCCGGCCGCCGGCCACGGCTCCTTCCCCAGGCAGGAGCCCCAGCAGCTTGGCGACCTTGTCAAATGCCTCGCCGGCTGCGTCGTCGCGCGTGCGGCCCAGCACTTCGTATGAGCCGAGGGCGCACACCAAGACCAACTCGGTGTGCCCGCCCGACACCAGCAGCGTCAGGAAGGGGCTCTCGACCTGTGCGGCGACCAAGTTGGAAAACACGTGGGCCTCTAGGTGGTGGACGCCTACCAGCGGCTTGTTGCGCGCCAACGCCAACCCCTTGGCCAGCGACAGCCCCACGATCAACGACCCAACCAAGCCCGGCCCCCGCGTCGCCGCCACCCCATCCACTTCTTCCCAACCAATGCCCGCGCTCGCCAAGGCCTGCCGAACGACCGGCACCAACGCACGCATATGGGCGCGCGAGGCCAACTCGGGCACCACGCCCCCGTAGGGCGCGTGATCTTGTTGCGAGAAGATGATATTGGAATGCACGGCGTACGACTCATCGACGACCGCCGCGGCCGTCTCATCGCAGGAGGTCTCCAGCCCCAGCACCAACATTCTAATAGCTCACCAAATCGACGTATGCCGGCGCGATCTGGCGCACCTCAAAAATCGGCGTCTCTGCGCTGCGCACCGGCAGCGTACGCCCCTGATATTCGGCGTAATCCACGTACAGCTCTATGTCGCGGGCTGGATCAAGTTGGGCGATCACGCCGATCCCGCCGCGCACCTTGACTTGGGCGGTGGCCGGCTCGGGCCGCAGGCGCACCTCGCCGGCATGGCGCACGGCAATCGGCACCCCGATTAAATCGTCCTCGGCCAACATCTGCACGGCGGTGCGCACACGCACTGCCTCGGGCACGAACGCGAGTTGCGTGTGCTCGGGATGCCGCAAGAACTGCTCTACGTCCACGTCTTCCGCGACATCCCGCAAGACCAGCGAATCCGTCTCCACATAACGCAATGCGGCGACTTGCTGCTGAGGACCGATCACCCGGACGCGCACGGGATCGGCTTGCACCGGCGTCACCTGTACGTGGGCAGCAGCCACTTCTATACTCGCTTGCACCCGCACCGGCACGTCCCGTTCCATTCTCGGCGCTAGGGCGATTGCAATTTCTTTTGGTTCGAGGATTTCCTTGACTTCGACATCCAAGTCGGTCGCCCGTTTGGTGATTTGGGAAGGGGTCAAGCGGTGAATCCGGCCCTCGCCTTCGGCTCGCAGCCTCAGGACAAAGGAATCGTCATCCAAGTCAAACAGCAAATCCTTGCCCCCTCCTGTGACCAAGACGCGGACCGTGGAAGGCACTTCACTGGCCAGCACCATATCCCCTTCCACGCCCTCGCCCGGCGGCGGGACTTCGATCCAGAGGCGCACTGCAATTTCTTTATCGTAGTACTTCTCTGTAACCGCGTGAAGCCACAGCGCAAAAGATAGGACCAGTGCGCCAGCCCTGATTCCCCAACTGCTTATACTGATGTTGGCCAACAATGGACCCCATAAGAAGAAGAGGCTCCGCAAAAGGGGGCCTCTTCTCGTGATCTACTACTTTTACCGCGTGGCGAAGACGGGACCGCTACTTAAACGACCTCTTGAGTTCCTCGCCAATACTCAACTCGCCGTTGTCTATTCTTATGTGGTATCCGCAACTTGGATTCGTGCAGGCCCATGCCTTGTAGTGAATGGCCGCGCCGTCTCTTCCATAGTCGGAAAGCGGGATTAAAACGCCTTCCTTGCACTTCAAGCACGCAGGAAAATCAAACTTTTCCATCCGACCCTCTCTTCCGGTTTTAGCGTACGGCCACTAGTACTAGGGGCCACGCTTCTGTTCAATGTACTCGTGCCGCCCTACTATGTCAATTACAACGGGGGGACTCACATTTGTCCAAGATGCGCGGCATATTCATATACGGCCCGCTCTTGGGCGGCCGTCTCCACCGAGCCGGGGCGCAGGTTCCGAACCTGCGTCAGGGCGTCCGCCGCGCTGCTGCCCATCCTCACCAAATAACTCGCCAACATCGTGCCCGTGCGCCCCAACCCCGCGCTGCAATGGACCATCACGGGCTGTCCTTGCTCAACCGCCTCGTCTACGAATTGGACAAACGCCCGTATATCCCCGAGCGAAGGCGGCTGCATATCCTGTATGGGCAGGTGCAAATACGCCATATCTCGCGCCTCCACCTCGCACACCTGCAGGGGATTCGCGGTCAGCGACACAATCGCCTTTATGCCCCGCGCCGCTAGCAAATCGAGATCGTCCTCTAGCCACTCCTCCTCCCAACCACCAATCTGTCCAGCACCCGCCAACCGACCCTCTAACAGCCAACCAAAATTGAACACCATACTAGCTGCCCTCGTAGGCTGCCTGCGGCCCTTCAACCCAGCTTTCACCCCCGATCCCCACTTCCTTTTTCCATATCGGCACGATCTGCTTGAGCCGATCAATGGCGTACTGACACGCGGCCAGCGCCTCGGCCCGATGGGGGCTGGCGACGGCAATTAACACGCTAATTTCCCCGATTTTGAGCTTCCCCACCCGGTGAATCATCCCGACGTCCACGACGCCCCACCGTGCCTTCATCTCGTCGCCAATTTCCGCCATCTTCTTCTCGGCCATAGCCGGATAGGCTTCGTACAACAAGTAATCGGTTTGCTTGTCCCCGGAGTGATTGCGCACCACCCCGGCAAACGTGGCCACTGCGCCATTTTCATCGCGTACCACCCCGGCAAACAAATCGCTGGGTTTAATTGGGTCTTCAGTAATTTTGAACACGTTAGCCCCCACTTACAGGCGGAATAAGGGCTACCTCGTCGCCCGCTTTTAACGCGGTATGGCTCCCCGCGTACTCGGAATTAACCGCAATCGACAACACCTGCTGCACCGCGGCCAGTTGCGGATACGCGGCCACGAGCTCGCGCTGCAAATCCGCGACCCGGTAGCCTTCCGCAATCTCCCAGTCGCAGCTTCTGTGGCCGACTGCATCGCGGCAGGAAGCAAAAAATAAAACCTTGATTTTCATATCCAAGCGCAATAACGCCGCGGCCTTGCACAACGGGCCGCGGCGAAAAAAAGGAAATGGGACCCTTTTGAGGCCCCATTTCACTCACTGATTACTGCTGTTGTCTCACTGAAGAACTACCTGAGCAGCACCATTTTGCGCTTAGCTACGTAGTCGCCGGCATGGAGCAAGTAAAAATACATGCCGCTGGCAACGCTAGCGCCGCTTTCGTTCCGGCCATCCCACATGGCTTGGTACTGACCTGCGGCCAGCGACTCGCCATCAACCAGCTTGCGCACGACCTGACCCGCGATGTTGTAAATCGTCAGAGAGACGATGGCATCGCTGCTCAGCTCGTAGGGAATTGTCGTTTCTGGATTGAATGGGTTGGGATAGTTCTGACTCAGCGAATTGGCCAAAGGCACGGCCGCTAGCTGCTTGGCGGCAGCCCAAGCCGCGCTGAAGTCAACCGCCAAGTCGAGAGTCTTGCCGGCAGCATTCTCAGTGGTGGTACTCGCCTGAATGCTAAGGAAAGACACGACCTCAGCGTCAACCTCAATCGACGAATTGCCGTCGGTATCGGTCGTATTGCGCAAGAACGCGCTACCGCCAGGGGGAATCGTGCCGATACCGAGCACGGACACCGACTGCACACTCCGGTTATAGACATCCCACAAGATGCGCTGCCCCTCGCCCGGATTGCCCCAGAGATTGGTAAAATTGACCGAGTACTCGATCTCGCCAGGACTACTGTCATCGACCGCGCCCGTGTCGGCACCAGAAATCAACGCGTTGCCAACCAGCGGTGCGGCGGCCGCCAGCATCGGATCCGGCCGATTGAGGTGCATGCTGCGATTCAACAACTCGGCATCCAAGTAATCGCGCATACCGGACGACGGGCCGAGGGACACACTGTGGATCACAATCTCCGCCTCCGTCTCTTCGGTAAAGCTGTCCGACGTGACAAGGGTAAAGGTTCCCAGTACACTATCGTCATTTACGGCGTCGTCATTGAGACTAACGACGGCACCACCTTGCACCTGACTCCCAGAGACTTCCACGGCCGGGGCCGACAGGCTAAACGCATCGGAACCCGCAAACGTGGTGGCCGCCAGATCAAAGGCATCCGCTGGCGACACTGTCAAGGTGACCGCAACCTGCTCAACGCCCACTAGCCCGGCCGCCGACAATTCAACTGGGATTTCTATACCCGGACCCGCGACTAGCTCATTGCGGGCCTTGTCATCGCTATTGAGGGAAACCTGCTCGACGAACATCAACTGGTCGGCATCTGGCACCGCCCACATAGCGTTGAAGTCAACCGCCAAGCGCCTAACAGCACCGGCTGCATTCACAAGGTCCGTGCGCGCCCGAACTTCGAGCGAAGTCGCAGCCGCCTTTAAGTTGCCTTCGGAGTCAAACTGAATCGCTGCATCGCCAGCCCCATCGGTCACATTCCGCAGGCATACATAGGCCCCGGAGGGAACCTCACCAACACCGAGCAGATAGACGGACCTCGAACCATTATTGGTGATGTCCCAAGCAATAGTTTGGCCCTTGGCAGAGTTGCCTTGGAAATTGACCGAAAACTCGAGCTCGCCGGGGCTGCCATCGGTAACCGCACCCGTGCCAATAGGCGAATAGGCCGGATTAGCCGCCAGCGACGAAGTGGCCGTCAGTGTCGCAGGGTTTATGGGCCAGTTGACGATCACGCCAAGGCCCAACGCCGCGGCGTCAAAAACATCTCGATCCACCGACGAGGCCCCCAAGGACGCGCTGTTCACCCAAATCTCAGCCGACGAATCTTCGTCAAAACTACTCGACGTCGTGAGGGTAAAAACACCCAAAGCACCATCGCCATCTACCGTCTCGCCGAGGGTGGCCACACCGCTTTTGATCTGCCCATCCCCTAACAATTCCACGCCAGGCGAAAAGCCAAAAGCAGGGGTAAACGTCGTCGCCGCTAAATCAAAGGCATCAGCAGGCAATACTGTCAGGGTAACTTCAACTTGCTTTACCCCGACCATTCCAGCAGCCGACAGTGCCACCTGAACTTGTTCACCAGCACCGGCGGATACATATTCCTCACTGTCCAGCGAAATGACGACATTCGCGTTATTCCCGGCGGCAGCACCACCACAGAGTGCGAGCAACAGGGCGATGGCAAGAGGAAACATCTTGCGTACGCTGTTCTTCATGGTTGCTTCTCCTTCTATATTGTAACCTGTTGATTTAATAGGGAAATGGGACCCCAATTTGAGGTTTGAGGTCCCATTTCATTAACTCGCTGTGCAGTGGGTGCTACTTGAGCAACAGCATCTTCTTGACTTCGCGGAACTCACCACCCGCCTGCAGGTGGTAGAAATACAACCCCGACGACAAGCTGTGCCCACTCTCGTTGGTCGCGTCCCACTCCACCACATACCGACCCGCGCTCTGATGCTCGGCCACCAGCGTCCGAACCGCCTGACCAACCACGTTATACACGGTCAGTTCCACGTCCGCCGCCTGCGGCAACGCATACCGGATCGTCGTCGCCGGGTTGAACGGGTTCGGATAGTTATTCGCCAACGCGAACACCGCCGGCCGCGTCTGCAACGCCACCGGAGCCGGCAGCACCAAGCGGTTGAAGCCAACGCTGTCATACGTCTGGCTGTCGGTGATCTCGATGACCGTACTCTCGATCTCCGTCGTCGGCCGGAACACCAAGCGCAGCCCCACCTCCCCGTCGGAGACCACCGCGCCGTGAGCGACCAGCGCCAACACGCCGGCTTCGTCGGACAGCACCTGCGGGGCAGCCAACGCACTCCCGCCCAGCGGCTGATCGGTCAACGCCTCGACGAACTCCAGCTTGTCGGCGTCGTATTGCACCTGCAAGCCGTAGCCCTTGACCGCGACGAAGTCGGCCATGCGCACGTCGAGGACGAAGTCCTCACCCACGCTGGGCAGCGCCGTGCGCGCATCCACATACAGTCGCGCCTCTGCGTTCAGACCGGCGAACAGGGGCACGCGCTTGCCAGCGGCAGCCGTACTGCGACCGAAGTGGTCGGCAAAGACGAAGAAATCGTCGAAGTCGATCGCCGCACTCGGTGCCAAGTCAAACGCCGGATCAAAACCAACGTCTTCGGCCGTCAAACCGAAGAAATCCGCTAGAATGAAGAAGTCGTCGAAGCCTACGCGGTTGTCCGCGCCGAATAGGCCGAAGAGGGCGCGCCCTTCGCTATCGACCACGCGGTTGCGCACGGCCAGCGCCGTCTGCTCAAGCTCAGAACCCGTCTCGTTGTCTGCGTCGTAGGGCCGCACCTGATAGGTGTAGCGCACCCCGTTGAGCGCCGTCGCATCGACAAAGGACGCAACGCCGGCATCGACTTGCGCGACCAAGACGAACTCGTCTTCGCCCGCTGCACGGCGATAGATGCCGTAGCCACGCACACCGACGACGGGCTCAGTCGCGGCCGGACCAATGGCCTCAGCCACGACGCCCTGCAAGAGGCGATCAGACGGCGAGAGCGTCCACGTCAGGACGATGCGGCTGCCCTCGTCGTTGGGCGCATCCAAGACGCGGAGCGACGGCACGGCTTCCGGCGCGATATTGTCGATAGCGCGAACCGGCTCTTCCGTCATGGTAATGGCCGAACTCTCCAGCACACCCTCAACGCTATTCAGCTTCGGGGCCACGCCTTGAGCGAAAGCAAGCACTTCCGGCAGCAGCGAGGCGAACACCGGCGCATCACCGGCTTGAGCCGCTTCCCGGCTAGCCAGCAGCGTCTCGGCCATCAACTCGTAGGGCTGGTTCACGTCTGCGGCGCGGACGAATGCGGCCTTCGCAGCACCGTGCGTGGTCTGGTTTCCGCGCTCGGCGGCAATGCCCCAGTTGGTAGCGACATTGTCGAGCGTGGCGACGATGGCGCGGCCAATCTGCACACCCGGCACGGCATCTACCATGGCCCAAGGAACCATTTCATTGTTCAGCACGGGCAGTTCGCGGAAGATGCGATAGCCGTCAATCCCGTCGTGATGCTCCGACAGGTCCCAAGTCAGCAGGACAAAGCCGCCTTGGTCGCCAGCGCCGTCAGCACCTTTGTAGTCTTCGGCCACTAGAGCGTCGGGAGCATCCAACGGAGGCTCAATAACCGCCACGACGAACGGCAGCGAATTAGAAGCACCGCTGCCATCCGTAACCGTGTAGGTAACGACAGCAGCCACAATCAGCTCCGTGGGCGTACCCGAGATCGTCCGCGTGGCCGCGTCAAACGACAAGCCAGCGGGGAGCCCGGACACGCTATATGTCAGCGGCGGGGTTCCACCCGAGACTTCCGGTAGCACTAGGTCAACGGCCTGACCAAAGACGAAGGGGATGACTCTATCGTCGTGCTCAGACGCTGGATTGGCCTTGCCAGCACCCCCATTGAACGCGCCGAACAATGCGCCAAGGTCGCCAAAGTCCAACATCGGGTTGACCGTGATGGAGAAAGTCAGCGACGCAGTCGCATCCGCCCCGTCGGTCGCCGTGTACGTAACTTCGACCACCGTCTTCTCGCTCACCTCGGCCAGCGTACCCGAAATCGTCCGCGTGGCCGCGTCAAACGCCAAGCCCGCCGGCAACTCGGAGACGCTATATGTAACGTCGCCCTCGCCCGTGCCGTCCAACACAGCCGGCAGTTCGATAGGATCAATCGCCGTGCCAGCCGTGGACATCACGTCCGCAACCGAAGCCCCGTCGGCAAAGGCCAAAGGCGTCGGTTCAGGTTCTGGGGCCACTACTTCGGCGTCGGATAGCGTGATATCGGCCGAGCCGCCGATCAAGCCGGCAATCGCCCCATTGAGCGTGATCGTCTCGTTGCCCTCATCCTCGCCATCGGCAGTGGGATCAATCAGCAAAGCGATCGAACCCGACGTCGAGCCGGCCTCAATGCGCAGCAGCGGATTGAACAGCGCCGAGTAATCCACATCGCGCGTCGCAACCGAACCACCATCAATGGAGACGGATACCGTCGCGGCCTCGTCCAACACCTTGCCGTCCAACGTCGCCGTTATCGTAACCTCAGTCAACCCGGCGGCCTCGCTGATCGTGTGCGGCGATACCGACAGCGAGATGGTCGTACTCGGAGTTTCGTCGTCGGCGATCTTGATGTCCGTCTGCGCCGAGCCACCCGAGGCCGAAACCTGCACACCCAAGTACTTATTGCCATCCACCGCCGCGTTGTCCAGCGGCGTCAGGATCAGCGTCGTCGTCCCTTGGGTCTCGCCAGCGGCAATGGTGACGACGCCACCAAGAGCCGCGGTGTAGTCCACATCGCGCACGGCCAACGCGCCGGCACTGGGCGCACCAATCGTGAAGCTAACGGTCTCGTCTATGTCCGAGGCGGACGCCAAGGTCGCCGTCAGGGTGATGACTGTCATCTCCCCGTTTTCGCGAACTGATGAATGAGTCGAGGCCAGACTGGCGAATCCAACCGTTGGTACCGGTGCTGCACCGATCTCAATGGTGAAGGGCATGGCTGCGCTGCTGGCACCCGCTGGGTCGCTGTCAATCACCGTATAGACGATGGAGGACGAGCCGGCCGTCGTCGGCGTACCCGAAATCGTCCGCGTGGCCGCGTCAAACGACAGACCCGCCGGCAACTTCGACACCGCGTACGTCAAGGCCCCGGTGCCGCCCTCAGCTTCCGGCAGTTCTTCAGGATCAATCGCCGTGCCAGCCGTGTACTCGAAGACGGTAGAAGACAGGTCAACGGCACCGAAACTAAGGGCACCCGGGTCCGGCACCTCAGCGTCCGGATCCGCATCTTTCAGCACCACCGACTCCGTGCTGACCTTGACGGCTTCGTCATCGGCATTTCTGACGGGACTTTCCAGCGCCGTCAGGCCAACCTTCTTATCCCCGCCGTTGATGGGGGTAATGGAGACCGTCGTCGAGCCTTTGACCTCCCCGGCCGGAATCGTCAGCGAACGCAGGATAGCCGTGTAGTCGGTATCGCGCTGCGCCGCTTTATCATCATCATTCACTGCGCCATTGGCATCCGTATCCCGAGTAACGATCAAGTCCACCCTCACGTCCTCGTCGAATACTTGGCCGTCTAAGGTGCCGGTCACCGTAACGACATTGGCACCCGTACCTGCCTTGAGTTCACCGGGACTCACCGATAGCGTTATCTTTTCGGTCAGCGTCTCGTCATCGGTGATCGTGATGGTCTCAAAACCTACGGGAGTATCTTCAGCTCCGACTTGAGCTTCCACTCTGAACCTCTTCACACCCGTTGCCGAGTCGTTCGTGGGAGTGAGGGTGAGCGTCGTCGTCCCCTCGGTCGCACCGGCCAGAATGATGAGATCCTCCACGGCCACCGTGTAATCTACATCGCGAACCCCGGGGAGGTCGTCGGTATTGGATTCAATAGTGAACTTCACACTCGCGTTAGTAGTCGATGCGGCCTCCAAGACAACTTTCAACTCAATTTCCGTCCGCCCATCCTCCTCGCGTATCGTCTTAGGACTCGCTACCAGCCCCGCATCGCCTGCTTTAGTTCTAAGAAGAGGAGCGTTCTTTATCTTGAAGAAACCGAGGTTAGCGGTAATCGCGAATTTCAAGTCTGCTTCCTTCAGACTAGCAGTGGAGTCGATTCGCATATTAAAGAGATGCTCAGCCGTCTCCACACCGTTTTTACCGTTTAGATCAATACCAAGATCGTCTTCGCTAAGAAAGTCGTCGCAAGGAACTGTATCACCAGGACTACTAACTAGGTTGAATCTATGGCCGGCCGCATCGCAGCCTAGCGCTTCTTCCCTCAAGCTCCAACGAACTCTTCTCGTATCAACTTCATTCGGGTCGGTAGGAGGAACATTATTCCCCCCTGTCAGTACATTACCATCCGCATCAGTCGTATCCGCTCGGGTAAGCACAATGGAGTCGCCCGTATCGCCATCAAGGTTTAGGTCAATGCCTTTGAGGCTATCCAACTCCGTATGCAGCACGATATAGGCATCTACATCTCTGGTCTCTTTGGGATCGATGGTAATCGTCGCCTTACCCGACGCATATTTACTGCGCAGATCTATGGTGGCCGGCGACGCCGAGTAATCCGAATCGCGCCTCAGTATCTCGTCCGTAGAAGAGATGTTAGAGGGAAGGTCTGCAACGTCAACGTCAGCGGGATTGTTAAAAAGCAAGAGCAACGAATGGTCTATCCCTGAAAGACTTCCATTCAAGGTGGCGGTCACCGTGACATTGGTCAAACCCGCCTCATTGCTTAGATCGCCCGGAGAAAACGAAAGATCCAAATCAGTGCTTAGCTTGTCGTCGTCGAGCAGGGTAATCTTAATCGGCGCGTTGACGGCCGTAGCACCAGTACCAGCATCACCCTCAATGTTGATGATAAGATTGTCCTCAGCACCGTCATCCTTAATGTCCTCCCCTCGATCCGCATCATTGATGGGCGTAAAGACGATCGTCGCCGTCGCCTCTTTGCTACCCTTCGGAATTATGATAGTGGGTAGCGTTATGCGAAAGCGACGATTGAGTGCTCCCATTACCTCATCGGGGGAGGCACCCCCGTCCGTTATAGCTCCGAGAGACAAGGCCACAGCAGTATTCGCTCCCACTGCCGTATCATCGTCCACTTTGGCTTTCACCGTGATCTCGGTCTCACCAGCGTCCTCGCGCACCTTAGTGTCCCCCGGCGTTAGGTCAATACCCGCCGCCGCCTCACCGGCCCACCCCAACACCAAACCAGCCGCCAGCAACCAAGGCACGTAGGCCAAGCGCCGGATTAACAACTTCGTGTGTATCATCACTCAACCTCCCCAGGGAAAGCATCCCTGATTGTGAAATTAAAAGATGGATTTGCTTCAAACCCAATCAGGCTTTGCGTTTTTGCGTTTTTCATTAGGTGCCCTTTCGCGGCTTTTCTGCCCATAAGGCATTTTCTCATCCAACAGAATTAGTTAATTATACCGACAAAAAACAGAAGTGTCAAGCGCAAATTCCCCTTTGAAAGCCTTAGCTAAAAGCCGACGCTCAATGGACTCTAACCGCTTGGATAGCTCGGCCACAAGACCAGCCAGCGCATCGGGATTCAGTTCGGGAGGCGGATGCTGCATTGAAAAGTTCTTCTGCCGTTCACCCCTGTGGATCGTACGATTCGGCATCCTCGGCCACGCGGTCGCCGGTGCCGGCGCACCCAGCCCGCTCAAAAAGCCCGTCCCGAATCGTCTCCAGCACCCCATTCATCCGCGCCTGCTCCTGCTCCAACCGCCCCAGCCGCTCTGGAAGCGTCTCCAGCACCCCAGCCGTATGCGCCTGCGCTTGCTCCAAACGACTCAGCCGGTCTGAAAGCGAAGCCGTACTCGCGTCCTGACGCGCCGAAAGCGAACTCAAATTCGCGTCTATCCGCGCCTGTCCTTCCTCCAGACGACCCAGCCGTTCCGCAATACTCACCTGCTCTAGACTATCTAGCCGATCCGAGTGCGGATCGCATCCAATTTCACTTGTCAAACATCCCGCCGCCCCCGCCGCAACGCCCCCACAACCACTCCCACAACCACCACCAACCCCACCAAAACCGCCCCCTGTGACCAAGCCAACACCCGCGAAAAATAGCGCAACTCCACCTCGTGTTCCCCGGCCGGCAACGCCACCCCCTTCCATACGTAGTTCACCCGCAGCATCTCCGCCTCCTGCCCATCCACCCACACCGACCAATTCGATTGGTAATTTTCCGACACCACCAACAAGCGCGGCCCGGTGCTGCGCGTCCGCAGGCTAATTAGCCCGGCCGCCGGATCGTACGCCAGCCGCTCAACCCGGTCGCCCGCCTGGTCCCCCGTGCCATCGAGCCGCACCGCCGGCACACGCTCCAGCAAGGCCACGCGCTGCGGGTCCGCCCGGCCGCTCACCAGCCGCGCCAACACTGCCTCGCCGCTATCCAACACCTCGGCTTCCGGCACCAAGTAAAACCACGGCAATGCCTGCTGATTTTCATACAGGCGAAAGCGCACCCCCTCAAAGCGCAGCGGATACGCCGCCCAATTCATATCCAAGGGCTTGGGCACGGCCAGATACTTGCCGTTGAGCAAATTCAACAAGGATTGAAACCCAGCGGACGGCGCACCTGCCCGCAGAAACTGCTGCACCAGCGGCTCAAACTCCTTCAGCATCCGGTCGTAGCGGCCCACCGTCAAATCGTGAAAGCCCGTGATGGACCAAACGCCGTGCAAGTGATAGCCCGGCTCCTCCAGCACCCGGAAGCTGGGCAAGGGCAAGACGCGGAAGAGCGTTTCGTCGCTTTGCAAAAACTGCACCGCACGGGGATTCTCCCGGCGAATGTCGGTATAGTGGCCCGGGTCCCGATAGTGCAAATAGACCCGATCGACGCGCCATGTGTCAAACAGCGTCACCGCGCACAAGCCAGCCACCAACACAGTCGCCGAAAGCTGGCCCCACAGCCGCAGATAGAGCAACGCCACGCCTGCACCAACCGCCAGCGCCACGCACCAACCGCCGTGCGCGATCCAATCGTAGCTAGCCGCCAACACGGCCCGCTTTTGCGGCGCAATATCCTCATACAACGCGGAAATCCAAGCATCGGTCACACCCTTGGGAAAGAGCGCGACCACCAAGGCGAGCGCGGCGAGGATGCCGCCGACATAGGCCAAGCGGCCCCGCAGCAAGGTGCGCTCGTCCGCGTCGGCGTCCAATAGCCGCTGCAAGCCCAACCCCGCCAGCGCACACCCGGCAAACGCGAACACAAACGAACCCATCCCAATGGCGCGCTGCACATCGGCCCCGGGCAGCAGGTGAAACGCCAGATAGTGGACGGGCGTGTGCTCGCCCAAGACATAGGCCAACGCCAGTACAAACACGCCGGCCAGCAGCGCCACTTGGGGTCGCCGCCGACACTCCGGCACCATCAACAGAGCCAAGAGCACGGTCAACGCGCCAAAGTACTCGGAGTTGATCTTAAACGCGTTGCGGCCCCAATAGCGGGAGCCACCTTCTACCAGCACGTCGTCGTACCCGCCAAACTCCGGGACCACCAGCGAAGCCACTTCCTCGGGATGCAGCGACCAGCTCCGCGCATACGCGAGTTGTTCCTCCGCGGTCTTGCCCCCCACCTCGTCGCCCGTGGCCCGCTTGGACTCGGAGCGGGTGTAGAGCATCACCGGAAAGGCCCCCTCGGCCCCCAAGGCCAACCCCAGCACGACTGCGGCGACAAAATGCACTAAGCGCCGGACCAAAGCCCCCTCGCGGCGCATTTGGTACAACTTAAATAGGAAATAGACCCCGAGGCCCAGCAGCGCGAAGTACGTCATCGGCGGATGGGAGTAGATACACGCGCCGATTAGCACACCGACAGCCGCCCAATAGATCAGCCGACCCTGCGCCAAGGCCCGTTCCAACGCCCAGATGATCCACGGGAAGAGGGCGATGACGCCCATCTTGGCATAGTGGCCAGCCAAGGGGAACGCCAAGAAGGTCGGCGCGGACATGAAAGCCACGCCGCCCCACAGCGCGGCGCGGCCGCCTACGTGGATTTGGCGCAAGTACGCGTACATGCCCAAGCCAGCGACAAACATCGTCAGGATGTAGCGCCAGCCGATGTAGCGCTGAAAGGTTGTAAAAAAATACAGGACGTACGCTGGGAAGTACTGGGGACGAATGCCCTCGGACTGGGGGAAGCCGCCCATCTTGGGGTCCCACAGGGGCTGCGCCACGGTCTGCACCTTGTCCCAGAAGCTCAGGGCCGCGCCCTTGTGGTAGTCCGCGCCTACGTCCAAGCCATAGACGATCTTGTCCGAGAGGGGGAACTCGTAGAAGTACAGCAGGCTCAGGGCGAGGAAGAAGATCGGCGGAAACAGGCGATGATTCCACAGGGGAGGGGCGGTCTTTGCTGGGGCTTGGGTTTTGGCGCGTTTGTTCTTCTTGACCATGAAATATCTCCGTGGGGCACCTGCAAGGGCGGTGCCTATACGTTTGCACCTGCAAGGCAACCTTTATGGTGATCTAACCCCTGATGTGCAGTACTATTGTCATTCCGACGAAAGCCGGAATCCAGTCTAATTATTCAATTGTCATACCTGCTTTCGCAGGCATCCAGATTACCCCGCGGCAGCTCGCCGACTCAACTGAACGCACCGAAGTCCGCATCGTGTGCAAGACTGGATGTCACGCCTAAAGGCGCGGTGAAGCCCGCGTACGCGGGTAATGACAATAGGGAACGGTAGGAAGCCGCAGACGATAACCACTGCGTAACATCAGTATAAGTGTTGCCCCTACCGGCGTCCTAATCCCGTTTTATTTCTTTAACAGTACGCAAATACACGTTTTCCAAGTCCTCCGCCAACCGATCCCAATCAAACCGCCCTGCCCACGCACGGCCCGCTGCCCCCAAAGACCGCCGCCTTGGGTCGTCAGCGACCAGCGCCCGCATCCCGGCCGCCAAGGCCCCCACATCGCTGGGGGATACCAACACCCCGGTCTCGTCGTGGCGCATGGCGTCGCGCAGACCGTCGATGTTGGTGCCCAACACGGCTTTGCCGGCGGCCGCAGCCTCTACGGCCACCATACACCAGCCCTCGTAGCGGGACGGGATGCAGACCATGAGGGCGCGGCGCAAGAGCTCGCCTTTTTGCTCCTCTTCCACGCTCCCTATGATCTCCACGCGGTCCTCCAATCCCGTCCGCCGCGCCAAATCGCGCACGCTAGCGAGCTGCTCAGGGGTGCCGCGCCCGGCCAGCTTGAGGCGGATATCCGGGTGCTCGGGTGCAATCTCGGCAAACGCGGCGATCAACAGGTCAATCCCCTTAGTGTGTATATCCATGCGACCAAAGTAGAGCAGGTACGGGGCTTCCTCGGGCGCAAGCGCGAAAAAGCGGCGCTCGACGCCGCTGTACACGAGCTCGACAGCCGCGCCGCGTGCGCGCCGCTGGATGCGCGCTTGCACGCTAGGGGCAATCGTCAAGATCCGGCGATATGCGCGCAGAGCGCGCTGCTCGCACAGCCACGCCACACCGCCCACGAGCGGATGCTTGACGAGGGCGTGCGGCCCCATGAAGTGATAAAACAGAAGCAGGCCCTGCCGCCGCAGCGAGGCCGGGACGCGCAAGGGGGCGAAGGCCGAAAACTCGTTGATCCACAAATCCCACTCTAGCCGCTGCAACTGGGCTACGGCCTCGCGGCAATAGCCCAAACGGCTCAGGGCATAGCTGCGGGCCGAGCCAACGCGCAGCAGGCGCAGGCCGTACCGCTCGGTTTCGCGCTCGGCCCCGGGGAAAAGGCCGCTGACGACGGTGATCTCGTGGCGGCTGGACAGGCGGCGATAGAGCTCCATCGCCCGCACTGCACCGCCGCCGCCCAGCCACGGGTTGGCCATGTCGTCGTACATCAGATGGCAGATCTTCATGGGCAGGTGCCCGCGTCTCAGAGCACGCCCTTGGTCGAAGGGATGCCCTCGACCCGTTCATTCCGCTGCGCGGCCATGAGCAGGGCGCGGGCGAACGCCTTGAAGAGGGCCTCAATGCCGTGGTGGGCATTGAGGCCGCGCACGAGGTCAAGGTGGAGATTCATCCGGCCTTGGTCGGCCACTGCGTAGAAAAACTCGCGCACTAAGGACACATTTAGCGCACCGACCCGCTCCTCGTTGAAGGCGGCGGCAAAGACCAGATAGGCCCGGCCCGACAAATCCACCACCGCCCGCGCCAGCGCTTCGTCCATGGGCACGTAGCTGTGGCCGTAGCGCTGGATGCCGGCCTTGTCGCCCAAGGCTTGGACGATGGCCCGGCCAAGGCAGATGCCCACGTCTTCCACGGTGTGGTGGGCATCCACGTGCAGGTCGCCGCGGCATTGGACCTCTAGGTCGCACAGGCCGTGCCGGGCAAAGGCGTGGAGCATGTGGTCGAAGAAGCCGAGGCCGGTGTCGGCGCGGCACTGGCCGCTGCCGTCGAGGCACAGCCGCAACTCGATCTCGGTCTCGGTCGTCTGGCGCGCAATCTGCGCTGTGCGGCACTCCGCGCTCACGGGGTAGCCCTTTGTTGGCGGATGCGGACGGCTTGCGCGTGAGCCTCGAGGCCCTCGGCTTGCGCTAGGCGGGCGATGTGCGCGGCCGTGTGGGCCAAGCGCTCGGGGGTGTAGGCGATGATGCTCGTCGTCTTAACGAAATCGGCCCACCCCAACGACGAGGCATAGCGGGCCGCGCCTTGGGTCGGCAGCACGTGATTGGTGCCGGCAAAGTAATCGCCGACCGGCTCGGGGGAAGCTGCGCCGAGGAACAGCGCGCCGCAGTGGCGAATTGAATCCACCCAGCGCCACGGGTCGGCCACCTGCAATTCGGCGTGTTCCGGCGCTAGGCGGTTGAGCAGCTCGATCCCCACTTCGAGGCTAGGCACCACGACAATCGCGCCGTATTCTTCTAAGGCCCTATCTATAATTGAATGGCGCGGCAGAGCTTCTCGTTGCGCTTCGAGTTCCTCCTGCACGCGGTGCGCTAGGGCCGCGCAATCCGTGATGCACACGGCCGCCACCCCCCAGCCATGCTCGGCTTGCGCCAGCAAATCCGCGGCTACCCAACGCGGGTCGGCCCCTTTGTCGGCGAGCACCACAATTTCCGACGGGCCGGGCAACAGCGCGATGCCCACCGCGCCAAAGACCTGCCGCTGCGCAGCCACCGTATAGGGGGAGCCGGGGCCGACGATCTTGTGGACCGGCGGGATGCTCTCCGTGCCATAGGCGAGGGCGGCCACGGCCTGGGCCCCACCCACCGCGTACACCTCGTCAATGCCCAACAAATGCGCCGCCGCCGCAATCACTGGGGCCGGCCGGCCGGCCGCCACCGGCGGCGTGACCACGCAGATCTGGTCCACGCCGGCCACCTGCGCGGGCACGGCCGTCATCAGCAGGCTCGAAAACAGCGGTGCTTCGCCGGCCGGGATGCACAGACCCACCCGCTCAATGGGCGCGATTTTCTTGCCCAGCACCACCCCGTCGCCGTCTTCGACAAACCAAGAGTTGAGTTTTTGCCGCTCGTGGAAGGCGCGGATATTGGCTACCGCCGCCTCCATAGAGGCGCACAGACTCGGATCGAGCGCGGCCTCGGCCTCGGCGAGCACGGACGCCGACACCCGCACCTGCCCGGGGCACACTTCCACGCCATCGAATCGCTGCGTCAGCGCACACAACGCAGCATCGCCTTCTTCCCGCACTTGCCGCAGAATGTCCCTCACCGCGTCCTCGACCTCGGGATCGGACTCGGGGCGGCGAGCGAGCAGGGCGGTGAGCCGGGCGGCGAGCGGAGCGGAGGGATAGGACGCAATGGGCACCATCAATACACGACCTTGTTGAGCGGGTACTCGATGATGCCTTCGGCCCCGAGCCGCTTGAGTTGGGGAATGAGCTCGCGCACCACGCGCTCGTCGGCGACGATTTCCAGCGCGACCCACTCGGAGTCCATCTGGCTAGAGACCGTGGGCGTGTGCAGGGCCGGCAACCGGGCGATGACGCGGTCGAGCTGGGCGCACGGCACGTTCATCTTGAGACCGACCTTGTGCTCGGCTTCGAGTGCGCCCTTGAGCAGCATCAGCAAGTTCTCGGCCTTCTCCCGCTTCCAGCCATCGGCCCACGCGGCCTTGTTGGCGATGAAGCGCGGGGTCGATTCGCAGACCGTATCGATGATGCGCAGGCGGTTGGCCTTGAGCGATGCGCCCGTCTCAGTCGCCTCGACGACGGCATCCACCAGCCCGGGAATGCCGGCCTTGACCTCGGTCGTGCCCCACGAAAACTCTACCTCGGCCTCCACGCCGCGCCCTTGCAAGAAGCGGCGCGTCACGCCAACTAACTCGCTGGCGATGCGGCGTCCCTGTAGGTCTTCGACGCATTGGATAGCGGAATCCTCGGGCACGGCAATGACCCAGCGCAAGGGCCGCGCCGTGCTCTTGCTGTAGGTCAACTCACCGATTTCTTCTACATTGACCTCGCTTTCGAGAATCCAGTCTCGGCCCGTCAGGCCCACATCGACGACGCCGCGCGCCACGTACTGGGCGATTTCCTGCGCCCGGAACATCAGGCCCGAAAGCTGGGGATCGTCGATGTCGGGCACGTACGAGCGCGGCGCGAGCCGCACTCGATAGCCGGCGCGGACAAACAGGTCAAACGTGGACTCCTTCAAGCTCCCGGACGGGAAGCCGATCTTCAATTCCTTCATCTCGCTCCTAGCTCAGTTTAGCACCTCAGCGACTTGGGGATTTAGCTTGTACAGGGCTTGCCGCGCCGCAATCTGGTCTTTTTCCGTGCCCTCCCGCATCAGCCGCTGCAAGTGCGGCACGGCCCGCGCATCGCCCACCTCGGCGAGGGCCTGCACGGCTTTGCTGCGGATGCTCTGGAGCTCATCGGCGTCGAGGGCGACCAGCAGAGCCTCGTATATGGCGTTGCGGGCGGGGGGTCTGAGCGGCAAGAGGCCGATCTGGCCGAGGGCCTGCACGGCCACGTAGCGCACCTCGGCCGAGGGGTCCAGCGACATGCGAATGACTTCTTCGGCTGCGTCTAGGTACCCGTAGGCGCGCAGGCTCTGCAGGGCGGCGATCCGCCACTTGGGCTTGGGGGCGCGCAATGCGCGGCGCACCACGCGGAAGGCCGAGTCGCTCAAGGCCGGCTCGGCTTCGTACGAATGGCACGAGCCGAGCGCACCGAGTACGTATTGGCGCACTTCTACCGTGGGGTCGCGCACGTACCTGAGCAGCGGGGCGAGCGCGGCGGGTGCGCCGATCTGGCCCAGCGCCCACGCGGCCACCGCGGCCACCCGCGGCGACTGGTCTTTTAGGGCCTTAACCAAAGTCGGCACGGCGCGTTCGTCCTTAAAGCGACCCAACAGGTGCATCACCTCAAACCGCACGCGGATGTAGCCGGAATCGGCTTCCTCGATCAGCAGGGGAACGACCGCGTCGGCGTCGAAGCGGATGAGCTGGTTGGCGGCTTTGGTTCGCTCTACTTTTTGACTGCTTTTGAGCTGGTGAATGTACTCTTCCGGCGAAGGGCCTCCACACCCGATGCCCAAGCCCGCGCACAGCAGCAAGGCCCAAAGGGCGAGTCGCGTACTGCTGCCAAATTTTTGCCTTTGAAAAAAAATGCCGGCCATACCGCGTTCTCTATTCAATAGTATTGTTAAGAAGATAAGAGCCGCCCATAATCGCGTCCACCGCGCTAGGCCCCCGTCTTTGACAATCTTCCTAGTGACTTTTATACTTTTTCAACCCCTATTCCACAGGAGGTTCCCCGTGAACTTGGAACTCGTTTACTGCGCTGCTTGAGGCTACGAAAACAGAGCCGCCAGTTTGGCGGAACAGCTACTAGTCGCCTACAAGAAAGACATCGCCGCCTTCTCGCTAGTGCCCTCAGACCGGGGGCGGTTTGAACTCAGCCGCGATGGCGAGCTGATCTTTTCCAAGCTGCAAGAAGGCCGCTTTCCCGACCGCGGCGAAGTCGAGGCCCGGCTCAACGCCCGCCGCTAAGAGCCCGCCTATGTCTTTTACTATTGTATAGGAGGACCCGCTTTGAAGTACTGCCGCTTGCTCAGTTTCGCCCTTGCGCTTTTGAGCGCACCCGCCTTTGCCCAGTCGCCCGAAGCCGTCAACTACTACCGCGAGGGCTACGACTTGGTCAAGAAGGGCAGCTTTCGCAACGCCGTCATCGAGCTAGAAAAGGCCGTGGCGGCCGATTCCTCCTACGGAGACGCCCACTACGTCCTCGGCATTTCCTACAAGGCCCTCAACGAGTACGACAAAGCCATCGGCAGCTTTGCCGCAGCCCATGCCCTCGGCACCAAGCCGGAGCAGGCCGCTAAGGCACTGGGCCAGCTCTATCAAAAGGCCGCCCTCAACAGCTTTCGCCTAAAGAAATACCGCGAGTCCATCGACTATTTCACTAAAGTGCGCGACTTCAGCCCGCAAAGCGCCCAAGCCCTCTACGTCATGGGCCTTGCCCACAGTGGCCTGCACGAGAAAGACAAGGCCAAAGTGGCCTTTGCCGAGGCCATAGCAGCCGATCCCACCGACGCCAGACCCTACAATGCCCTCGGCGACATCCAGCGCCTCAGTCGCGACTACGGCAAATCCATCGTCACCTACCAGCGTTCCATAGAGGCCGACCCCACGTACATGGAATCATACGGCGACTTGGCGCGGGTGAAGTTCGCCACCCAAGACCTAGAGGGCATCGTACCGCTTTTGCAAAAGGCCCTAAAGATCGACGCCAAGTACGCCGAAGGGCACCGCTTGCTCGGCATTGCCCTCAACCAACTCGGCCGTTTCCAAGAGGCTATTGCCCCACTGAAAAAAGCAGCCGATCTAGACGACGCCTACTGCGAGACGTTTTACCGGCTGAGCGAGGCTCACTTTGGCATGGGCAACTTCCGCCAAGCCATTGAGTACGGCCGGCGCGCCACCAGTTGCCAAGCCGACTACCGAGCCGCCGAAGTGCTGCTGGGCGACGCGCATTTTCAGCTAGGCCAACGAGAGGAAGCGCGGCGCTGGTACAACCTAGCGGTGAAAGACAGCCGCTACAAGGACTACGCAGCGAGCAAACTCGCAGAGATCGACGAGCAGCCCCAATAGGCCGTAATGGCGCTGCTGTTGGCCTCGAACAACTCCGGCAAGCTGCGCGAAGTCCGCACCCTGCTCGCCGATGTCGAGGTCGTTGCGCCGGCGGCGCTGGGCCTTGAGCTCGATGTCGAGGAAAGCGGCCAGACCTTTGCCGCCAACGCCCAGCTCAAGGCCCGCGCCTATGCAGCGGCCAGCGGCCAGCTTGCCCTTGCCGACGACTCTGGGCTTGAGGTCGATGCCCTTGCCGGCGCACCCGGGATCTACTCGGCCCGCTACGGCGGCCCCGACCTCGACGACGCCGGCCGCTGCCGGCTCTTGCTCGCCCAGCTTGCCCCCTATCCTGCGCCAACGCAACGCCGAGCGAGGTTCCGCTGCGTCCTCTGCGCAGCCAGCCCCGACGGCCGCCAGTGCCAAGCCGAAGGCACTTGTGAAGGGCTGATCGCCCCGGCCCCAGCCGGGACCAACGGCTTTGGCTACGATCCGGTCTTTTTTGTGCCTGCCTACGCCAAAACCATGGCCCAGCTCAACCCGCAAATAAAAAACCGACTCAGTCACCGAGCCGAAGCACTGGCGGCCATGCGTCCGCTCCTCGCCAGCACCTTTCCCGAGCTCGAGCTCACCCGCTGATGTTTGGTCCGTTTTCCCAATACGTCCATCCCTATCGGGGCCGCATCCTGCTCGGCGCGCTCTGCATTGGGCTGGGGCAGGCGGCGACCGCACGCATCCCACTGCTGGTGGGCGATGCCGTCGATGCGGTCGCGGTGCCGGATACGGCCTCCGGGGAAGTCGAGACTTACGTCTTCTACATCCTCGCCTATGCCTTGGGCGTGGCCCTGTGCGGGTACGCCATGCGGATGCTGTTGGGCCGCGTTGCCAACCGCATCGAATACGACATCCGCACCGCGTATTTTGCCCACCTGCTCAAGCTGCCACTCTCGTACTACCAGCAGCGCCGCACCGGCGACCTCATGGCGCGGGCGACCAACGATCTCCACTCTGTGCACATTTTTTGGGTCTATGGCATTCGCGGCATCGTCGATACCGCCTTGGGGCTGATCTTCACCCTCGCCTGTATGTGCCTGCTCGACTACAAGCTGGCCCTGCTGGTGCTGCTGCCCATGCCGCTTTTTAGCGTCGTGATGATCCGCATCGCCGCGGTCATCAACACCCGCTACAAGGCCATCCAAGAATACTTCGGCCAGATCAGCACCTTCATCCAAGAAAATCTCTCCGGCATCCGCGTGGTCCGGGCCTACACCCAAGAGCCCGCGCAAAACGCCGCGTTCGACCGGCTCAACCTAGCGTACCTCGAAAAAAACCGCGCCTACATCCTCACGCGCGCCAACTACCGGCCGCTCTCCTACGTCATCGCCTCGCTCTGCTTGGGGCTGAACCTGTGGCTGGGCGGGCGGGCGGTCATCGACGGCGAACTCAGCTTGGGGACGTTCGTCGCCTTCAACGCCTACCTGACCCAGCTCATCCGCCCGATCATGTACACCGGCTGGGTCATCGACCGCGCCCAGCGTGCCCTCGTGTCCATGCAGCGCATCAACGAGATCCTCGCTGTCGAGCCTGAGATCCAAGACCGCGCCCTGCCTCCGGCCTCTCCGCGCCCAATCGCCGGGCACATTGCCTTCCGCAAGCTCAGCTTCTCCTACGGCAAGGAGCGAGTCCTCCACCAGATTGATCTCGATATTCCTCCCGGCACGACCCTCGGGATCATCGGCCGGGTCGGCTCGGGCAAGACCACCCTCGCGCGCCTCGTGCCGCGCTTGATCCAAGCCGGGCCGGGGCAGCTATGCATCGACGGGGTGCCGATCGAGGAATGGCCCCTAGCGACCTTGCGCGACGCCATCGGCTACGTCCCGCAAAATCCCTTTCTATTTTCCAATACCCTCAACGCCAACATCGCCTACGGCGCGGACTCTGCCGCCGAGGCCCAGATCCGCGCCGCGGCCGCAAAGGCCCAACTCAAAAAGGACATCGACCAATTCGACGAGGGCTTCGACACCCTCATCGGCGAGCGCGGCGTCACCTTGTCCGGCGGCCAAAAGCAACGCGCGACCTTGGCCCGGGCGCTCATTGGCCGCCCGCAGATTCTCATCCTCGACGACGCGCTCTCCGCGGTGGACACCCACACTGAGGAAGCCATCCTCGACCACTTGCACACTCTCATGCAGGGCCGCACCACCCTCATCATCGCCCACCGCATCTCGACCCTGCGCCACGCCGATTACATCGTCGTCCTAGAGGAAGGCCACATCGCCGAGCAGGGCACCCACGACGAGCTGGTCCGCAGCGGTGGCTTCTACGCCGAGCTGTACCAGCAACAGCAGCTTAGCGCCGAGCTAGAAACGCTGTGAGCACCGAACTCAACCAAGAAGAGGAAATCCAGGAACGCGCCTTCAACTTGGGGCTGACGCTGCAACTTTTGGGGTATCTCAAACCCCACCGCGGGCGCGTGATCCTCGCCTTCGGCACCATCGCCCTCGCCGCCGGTGCCGGCCAAGTCGGTCCCTATCTGACGCAGGTGGCTGTTGACGACTACATCGCCGTCGGCGACTGGGTGGGGTTGCGGTGGATGATCGCGGCCTTCTTTGGCAGCGTCGCCGTGCAGTACGGCGCTCAATACGCCCAGACCTTGGTCACCGGCATGATCGGTCAGAGGGTCATGTACGACATGCGCCGCGACCTCTTCGCCCATTTGCAAAAGCTGCCGCTGCGCTACTTCGACCGCACGCCGCTGGGGCGGATTATGACCCGCGCCACTAACGACATCGACGCTCTCAACGAGTTTTTCAGCGAGGGCATCGTCTCGGTCTTTATGGACTTTTTCACCCTGCTGGCCATCGTCGGCTTCATGGCCTATATCGACCTTGAACTGGCCCTGATCTGCTGCACGGTAGTCCCGGTCATAGCCGTCTCGACCTTCTACCTTCAGGGCCTTGCCATGCGCGCCTATCGCGAGCTGCGGACGCGCCTAGCGCGGCTCAATGCCTATTTGCAGGAGAACATCACCGGCGTGGAGGTGGTCCAGATCTTCAACCGCCAGCGACGCAATTTGCGCGACTTCGACGCCGAGCACCTCCCCTATCGCCGCGCCGAGGACCGCGAGATCCACTGCTATGCCCTCTTCTTTCCCTTCACCGAGCTCCTCGGCACGGTCGGCATGGCACTGGTGCTGTGGTACGGGGCCTCGGACGTGATCGCCGGCCGCGTTGAGCTGGGGGTGCTGGTGGCCTTTCTCCAGTATATCCGCCGCTTCTTTCGCCCGATCATGGACATCTCCGACCGTTATGCCCTGCTGCAAAGCGCCATGGCCGCGTCCGAGCGCATCTTCGAGATGTTGGCTGTCCCCGGCGAACCCGCAGGCGGACCGCCGCGCAATTTGCCCGCAGCCAGCCGCGGCGGCGCGATTGAATTTCGCAACGTGTTCTTCAAGTACGATCCAGCGGCCGAAGACTGGATTCTCAAGGATGTCTCGTTTGAACTAAAGGCCGGGCAGAGCCTAGCGCTGGTCGGGGCTACCGGCTCGGGCAAAACCACCATCGTCAGCCTCCTCTGCCGCTTCTACGACATCCAGCGCGGGGAAATCCTCGTTGATGGCCGCGACGTGCGCCAGTGGCACGCGGCCGAATTGCGCCGCCGCATCAGCATCGTCCAGCAGGAGGTCTTCTTGTTTTCCGGGACCATCAGCGGCAACATCCGCCTCGGCGACGACGCCATCGGCGACGCCCAAGTCGAGCGCGCCGCCCGCTACGTCAACGCCGCGCCCTTTATCGAACACCTCCCCCAAGGCTATGCCCACGCCGTGGCCGAAGGCGGCTCGACTCTGTCGGCCGGGCAACGCCAGTTGTTGGCCTTTGCCCGCGCACTCGCCTTTGACCCGGAAGTCCTCGTCCTCGACGAGGCCACCTCCAGCATCGACACCGAAACCGAACAGCTCATCCAAGACGCCATCGCCAAGCTGATGCACGAGCGCACCTCCATCGTCATCGCCCACCGCCTCTCTACCATTCGCAGTGCCGACCAGATCTTGGTGATGCACCGCGGCGAGGTGCGCGAGCGGGGCCGCCACGAAGAGCTCTTGCTCCAAGGCGGCATCTATGCGCGGCTCTACCGCCTCAACTACGGCCGGTCTTAGGCCTCTTCATCCTTTGGGGCCTTCTCGCGCCGCGTCGTCATCCCCTCCACGGCCTTCACCACCTGATCGCGCGTTTCCTCGGCTTGGTGCGCGATCAAGCGCCGGGTGTCCTCGCCCTTGTGCGGGGCCAGCAAAACGCCCACGGCCGCACCGACCGCGACACCGGCCACAAAACCGGCCAAGAGGCACGTCGTACCGTTGGTTGAATGCTGCTTGGGGTAAATTTTTTCGTAAAACATACAAAGCTCCTTTGGTTATGAGTACACTATTAAAGAAAACCAAGTGTATTGAATAAAACCAACGCAATTTTTATATTTTAAGGCTAAATCCCTCCTCCTTTCCCCGCCAATGCAGAGAGGACTTCTATGGCCCAAGTCCTGAGCACCCCTTCGCACAGCCTCAAAGAGTTTCGCATTCTGCCTGGGTACACGCCAACCGACGGCAACGCTCCCAACGCGTCGCTCAAAACCCGGCTCTGTCGCAAGGGAGACGACTTTCTCTATCTGCACGTGCCCTTCCTCAGCGCCGCCATGCAGGCCGTGACCGGCGGCGAGATGGCCATTGCCTTGGCCCAGCTAGGCGGCATCGGCATCCTGCCCGTCAGCCAGCCCATTGACGAGCAATGCGCCAAGATAAGCCAAGTCAAGCGCTTCAAGGCCGGCTTTCAGACCGATATTCTCACCTTGGCTCCAGACCAACCCATCGCCGAGGTAGTAGAGATCATCCACCGCACCGGCTATACGACCTTTCCGGTCACCGCCAGCGGCCAGTTCCACGACCAGCTCCTCGGCATCCTCACCGACAAGGACTTCGACGAGCGCCGCGACCTCAACTGCCGAGTTGCCTCCCGCATGAAGACCGACGTGCAGGCCGGCCGCGAAATAAGCGACCTCAAGGCCGCCAACGAACTGATGATCCGCTACGGCCGCGGCTTCTTGCCCATTCTATCCAAGGGGGGCGTACTGCAAGCGGTGGTCTTCAAAAAGGACCTCGACAAGCACCTGCGGCACCCCAACGAATCCATCGACGAAAAAAAGCGCCTGCTCGTGGGCGCGGCCATCTCCACCCATCCGGAGGACCGCGAGCGGGCCGAAGCCCTCATCGCGCAAGAAGCGGACGTGCTCGTCATTGACGCATCCGACGGCCACACCGAGTACCAGCGGCAGATGATCCAATTCATAAAGGAGCGCACCGATGCCCCGGTCATCGGCGGCAACGTCGTCACGGCCGAGGGATTTCGCTTCTTGGCCGAAGCCGGCGCCGACGCCGTCAAGGTCGGCATGGGGATCGGCTCGGGCTGCACTACCCAAGAAGTCAAGGCCACCGGCCGCGGCCAAGGCACGGCCTTGATGGAAATCAGCGCGGCGCGCAACCAGTGGCAGCTCAATTGCAACGCCTACTTGCCCATCGTGGCCGACGGCGGCATTTCAGGCCCGGCCGAGATCGCCGTGGCCGTGGCCTTGGGTGCCAACGCCGTGATGATGGGGCACTTCTTCGCCGGCTACACCGAAAGCCAAGGCAACCTCGTGCGCACGGCGGCCGGCGAAATCGTCAAAGAGTACTGGATGGAAGGTTCGCTGCGCGCCCACAACATGCGGCGCTATGCCCAAGCGCAAGAGCACTTCTTCGAGGAGGGCATCTCCGGCTACGTGCCCCACATCGGCTCAATTCACGACAAACTGCCGATCCGCATCCAGATGCTGCGCGCCACCCTCGCCACGGCCGGTTGCCGCACCATCGACGAGCTGCACGAAAAGGCCGTGCTCGAAATGCAGTCGCCCACCGCGCTGATGGACAGCCAGATCCACGACATCGTCCCCACCCACACCGACCAACAGATTCTCTAACCATGCACGTACTAATTACCAACGCCGCCACCTCGCTCGGCCAAGCCCTAGCCGCTGGCCTCGGCGACGCGCACCAACTGCGCCTGACCGACCCCGAGCGAGGGGTCGGGATCCAGAGCGATCTGGGGCACGGCCCCGCGACCGATGCACTCGTCAAAGACATCGACGCCATCGTCCACCTCGCCTACGCGCCGCGGGCGAGCGACAGCGAGACCACTTGGCTCGATCAGAATTCGCGCTGCACCTACAACCTGCTCCTCGCCGCAGCGGACGCGGCGGTCCAGCGCGTCGTTCTCTTGAGTACGCTCGACCTCTTCGCCCCGTACGACGAAGACATCACCGCCAACGAAAACTACAAGCCGCTGCCCTCGTGCGAGCCAGCTATCTTCGGCGCACACTTAGCCGAGTTTACGGCGCGCGAATTCGCCCACAGCCACGCGCTCCAAGTAGTAGTAGTCCGGCTCGGGGACTTGGTGCGCGCCGAGGAGGTCGCCGGGCAGCCCTACGACCCAATGTGGCTCGACGAGCGCGACGCCGCCCGAGCCGTGGGCCTGATCCTGCAAAAGGATGCTTTTGGCCCCAGATCGTACAACGCGCTGCACGTTCAGTCCGACTCGCTCCGCGCCCGCTTCTCCATTGAGCGGGCCAAGAGCCATCTATCCTTCGCCCCCCAATACAACTTCGAGGCCAATCCATGAAAGTCCTGCTCCTCGGCGGCAACGGCTTCCTCGGCCCGCACGTGGCAGAGGAACTGCAAGACGCGTACTCGCTGCGCATCACCGACGTCGTGCCCATCGACAGCAAGCACGAGACCATGCGCGTAGATGTCTCCGACCTCGACCAAGTGCGCCGCGCCACCGAGGGTACCGACGCGACCATCAACTGCTCGGTGCTGCGGCCGCACCGCAAGATCGCCTTTGACGTCAACGCCATTGGCACGTACAACGGCATCCGCGCCGCCGTTGAAAACGGCCATGCTCGCTTTATCAATACCGGGCCGCACTTCACCCAAGTCGGCCCCTCGTACGAGCACTACGATTTCGACATCAATGAAGAGGTCCCCCTGCACTCCGGGCTCAACCTCTACGCCCACAGCAAGTCGGTCGGCCAAGAGATCTGCCGCGTCTTTGCCGCCAACTACCCCATCCACGTGCTCACAACCCTGTTTTTGAACTTCCGCGACGCCGTGCCCGCGCCCGATCAACTCGGCAGCGACCTCAATCCCTTCTCGGTCACCTTCCCGGACGCCGCCCGCGCCCTCCGCAAATGCTTGGAGGTCGAGTTGGAAACCCTGCCTTCGCGCTGCGAGATTTTTCACATCACCACGGACACGCCCCACGGCCGCTACAGCAACGCCAAGGCCCGGCGCCTGCTGGGCTGGGTGCCGCAAGATCTGCTCGAAGGCTACTGGCGCAAGCCTAGAACATGAGCCTCAAAGAGCGCGTCTATCACTTTATCGAGCCAGACTATGAGCCGGGGCGCTTCGTCGATGTGGCCATTATCGTCCTGATCTTGCTCAACATCGTCGCCCTGATCCTCGAAACCGTCGATCCCATCTACAACCTCAATCGCGCCGCCTTTGAACTTTTTGAGGATTGCTCCCTGACCGTGTTCGCGATTGAATACGTGGTACGCCTGTGGGCCATTACCGCCAATCCGCGGTTTTCGCGGCCCGTGACCGGGCGCATCCGCTTTGCCCTCACGCCCCTCGCCATCATCGACCTGCTGGCCATTCTCCCCTTACTCCTGCCGCCCCCGAGCGTGGACGCACGCTTTGTCCGGGTAATACGCGTCCTGCGGATCTTCCGCGTCCTCAAGCTGGTGCGCTACTTCCGTGCCCTGCGCTTGCTCGGCCAAGTCATCGCTGAGCGCAAAGAAGAGCTTATTAGCATCTTCTTAGTGCTCCTGATCCTATTGGCCCTCTCCTCATCGCTGATGTACTTCGTCGAGCACGAGGAACAGCCCGAGGTCTTTGCCAGCATCCCGGCCACCATGTGGTGGAGCATCGTCACCTTGACGACGGTCGGCTACGGCGACACCTATCCGATCACCGCCCTCGGCCAGACCATCGCCGCCATCATCGCCATCTTGGGGATCGGCATGTTCGCGCTGCCGGCCGGCATTCTCGGCGCGGGATTTGTCGAGGCCCTAGCGGCTCATCGGTCAGAAGACCCGGAGCGACGCTGCCCGCACTGCGGCGAGCGGCTCGACGCGCATTAAAAAAGCGGCCGAGGCAAAAGCCCCAGCCGCTTCTCTTAATCACCTGTCTTTCTCTCAGAAAAACGCGATTTTGACCAGCAGCGCCAAAATGGCGAGACCGTATCCGAACTTGACCAGCGCTAAATCGCGCTCAATTTTGGTAAAACACTCGTTAAAGCTGGCTTTCAACTCATCCAAGTCCTCTTTGGTCGCCGCCTTAAACTCGTCTAAGTCCTCTTTGGTCGCCAGCCGCTCGGCGAGGGGAATCGCCCCCGCGGCCGCCTTGGCCTTTTCTTCAGATGTTCCCGCTTCGATCAGCGCATCATAGACTTTAGCAACAATCAGACTCATCGCAAGCATCGCAAGCAAGCGGCAGTTCCACCCGCCGCCCTTCGGCCATGCTGATCTGCACGGCCTCGGTAAATTCCATGTACTTAACCCCGTCGGCGAAGCTGGTGTGGGTCACGGGGCGACCGTCGCGTATGGCATCGACAAAGTCCTCTTCCACCTGCCAACCGTTGCGCGGATGCTCGGGGATGTCGAAGGGCTGGTACTCGTCGTCGCCCTCGCCGGCGGTCCATATCCCGCCGGGCGTGAGCGGCGTGCCCGCGTCCATCTTAAACGAGCCTTTGGTCCCGTAAAAGGCAAAGCCAAAGGAAGGCCCTAAGCGCGCGACGCTGCTCAGGTGATAGACTGCTGTCGCGCCGCTTTCCATCTCGGCGACAATGCCCAAGCTCTCCGGCACATCGGCCGGTGCTCTCTTTCCGGTCTCCTCGTCGAGCCGCTCGGTCGTAAACGTCTTGCCGTAGGCTATCACGGCCTTTTCGTGCCCGGCATAGCGCCGCACGGTCTCGTTGCCAATGCCCATCACCATGATGTTGTTGCCCGACAGATCGCGGCGCTGCCGCCAGTGCAACGGCGCGTCCGGGTCGTAGCTGCCGGAGAGGCCGGTGAAGTGAATCTCCAACAGGTCGCCGAAAAAACCGCTGCGCAGCTTGTCGAGCAAGATCGGCTCGGCCGACAAATAGAAGGGTGCCGGCACGATCATCGCCACCTTGTCCGTTTGCTGGGAGGCCGCGTACATCTTCCGCGCCTCGGCCAGATTCATGCACATCCGCGCCTCGGTGAGCACGTGTTTGCCCGCTTCAAGCCCGGCCAGCGTCATCGGGCAGTGCATATAGGGCCAAGTGCCGATGCAGATCGCATCGACATCGTCACTTGCGATCAGCGCCTGCCAGTCTTCAAAAACCTGCGGGATACCGTACTCGTCGGCGATCTTTTGGCCCGATTCGCGCGAGCGGTTGCAAACGGCCACGATCTCGACCCCGTCGATACCCTGAAAACCGGGAATGTGCTGCAAGCGGGTATTGGCCCCCGCGCCTATTAGTCCTATGCGAAGCGTCACAGCCGTTTTCCTCCTGTTAATTTTAGCGGCGGATTCCAATCAAAGTTTCATCACGGCGATGAGGATGCTGGTCATCGCCACCATCGTAGTAATGAGCCAAGCAAAACGAGAATCAATGCGCTTATTCGTCTCGTCAATGCGCTTATTCGTCTCGTCAATGCGCTTATTCGTCTCGTCAATACGCATGTTCGTCTCGTCAATGCGCTTATTCGTCTCGTCAATACGCGTGTTCGTCTCGTCAATGCGGTTGTGTACCAAGCCGATTTGGTGGCGCAGGTCTTGCCGCACCTCTTGGACCTCCTGCCGCATATCCTGCCGCACCTCTTGGACATCGTGGCGCAGGTCTTGCCGCAGGTCTTGGATGTCTTGGCGCAGATAAGCCACTCCCCAATGGACGTCGTCGGGCCCGGGGGAACGAGTGGGCTGAGGGCTGGCTTCCGTCATGAAGTATCTCCTTTCCTAGTTTGCTTTCTCTGCGACAATATACCCGGAGGCCGCAGAAGGATCAAACGAACCTCGGCCCATGCGCACCGATGAAAAATCCGCTGACGCGCCTCCACCCGGCCCCTGTCAACGCCACTCGTAGAGCGACTTCCGCGCTAGCTGGTACTCATCGGGGCTGCGGTCAATGGCCGTCGCCCCGCCCGAGGCGACCTCGAGTAGGCGACCACACACCGGCTCGTACGCAGCCCGAGGCGCCACCGCCCCCTTGGCCACCAAGATGCGCTGTTGCTCGGGCTGGATCCCGGCGCAGGTAATCTGGTGGATGCTGTTGGGACAGGAGCGCACGCTGTTGAGCAAGAGCAGTCCTTTGCCGACTTGTACAACCGCGGTCGGCCCTTGGTCAAAGTAACGGCCCCCACCGTGCCGGCGCGCGCGCTCTTCGTACGACCCGTCGTGCAGCGTCCGCACCCGACCGGCGATTTCCAAGGTCGGCCCGTGCATGTCGTCGGTCTTGCCGCCTACGCGGAGCTGGACCTGTCTGCCGACGCCTGCCGCAAAACACGCCTGCGCGCTTTCGGCATCCCAAATCGACACAACCCAGCCATCCGCTCCTTGCGCGAGCAATTGCTCCAACACAAACGTCGAGTCGCCTGACGAGCCGCCGCCGATGTTGTCGCCCATGTCGAGCAGGCACACGGGCGTCTCCTCGCTCGCCAAAGCCAACCGCACGGCCTCGGCTGGCCCGGGCACCGCGGCCTTTAGCTGGTCGCGGATGGCCCACATTTGTTCGCCCAACCGCTCGGCCTCGCACCGCGCCCTTTCTTCGTCGCCATCGGCAACCACCACCACCGATGGCCCCATATAGGGCACGTCCGCGTACTGGTAGCCCCCGGCAACGCTACATCCGAGGATCCCCGCTGCGGACTCCAACTCAATCGCCGCCTGCACGAGCGGCTGCATGGGCGCGACGCTCGTGTTGTGGAAGTAGATGTTGAAGAGCACCTCTGGTTTGACCAACGCCATCTTGGGCTGGACCTCGCCGCGAATCTGCCGCGTCAGAATGGACGCGGCCTGCAGGCCTCGTTCTCGCTGGTCGATGTGGGGATTGGTCTTGTAGATGACGAGTGCGTCGGCCGCGGCCACGAGCTCCGGGGGCACGTTGGCGTGGTAGTCGTGGGTCACGGCGATGGGCAAGTCACCCACCAGTGTGCGCACCCGGCGCACGGTCTCTCCGTCGGCTTGGGGGAATCCCTCGGCGACCATGGCCCCGTGCAGTGCCAACAGCACCCCGTCAAGCCGAGGGGCCGCCTCAAGTCCGCTGAGGATGCGCCCGATAAAGTGCTCGTATGCGACCGCGGTCACCGGGCCGCCCGGAGTCGCCGAAGCCGCTAGCAGCGGATAGAGTTCATAGCCGAACTGCTCGGCCCCGGCGATATAGCCGGCGATCTCGTGGAATGTGTGCTCGTACTGGCCAATCACGTCCGCGCCTTCGCAGACCCCGAAATCCTCCAATTGCGTTGGCTGCGCATAGAACGAATTCGACTCGTGGGAAAAACCTGCTATTGCAATGCGCATTAGTCCCCCCTTTCTAGCGAACAGATTGCTCCGTTGCTTCGCTTGCAGTAGAATCTAGTGGTTGCTCAACGTCATTACCGCACTTCACCTTGCGGAAGTCGGCGTGACATCCAGACAAAAAATCAAAAAACAATGGCCAATTCTTTTCCAAACGCTTATGAACCGTTGGCAAAAGATATTCACTTATAAAAAGACCAAGCGCCTGACGCAAATGGTCGCCTGCGGCGGCTGAGCTTCCAAGCTGCGCCCGGACCAATTGCGGAGCGCCCTGGCAGGTCTGCCAGCAAACAGCGATCCCAACCTGCTCGTCGGCTTCAACCTCGCCGACGACGCGGGCGTCTATCGCCTCAACGACAGCGAGGCCCTCGTGCAGACCGTCGATTTCTTCACCCCCATCATCGACGACCCCTACACCTTCGGAGCCATCGCCGCGGCCAACGCGCTCAGCGACGTGTACGCCATGGGCGGGCAACCGCTCACCGCGCTCAATATCGCGGGTTTCCCCGCCAGCGAACTCGATCCAGAGGTACTCAACCAGATCCTCCGCGGCGGCCAGTCCAAGGCCGCTGAGGCCGGCTGCACCCTCGTCGGCGGGCACACCGTGCAAGACCCAGAACTCAAGTACGGCCTCGCCGTCACTGGCCTCGTGCATCCCGACTGCATCTACACCAACGCCGGTGCCCAGCCCGGCGACCGCCTCATCCTCACCAAGAAACTGGGCACCGGGCTGATCGCCAACGCCTTCAAGGCCGGCCAGCTCGCCGAAGCCGACCTAACCGAGGCGGTTGCCTCCATGACCGCCCTCAACAAAGAGGCCGCCCAAGTCCTGCCCGCCTTCGCCGTCCACGCCTGCACGGACATCACCGGCTTCGGCCTTTTGGGACACGCTGCGGAAATGGCCGAGGGCAGCCAAGTGGGGATGATCTTTTACGCGGCCCAAGTTCCGGCCCTAGCGCACAGCCTAACGCTGGCGGCCAAGGGCCTCGAAGGCGGCTCCCGCGACAACCAGCGTTTCTTGGAATCCAAAGTCACCGTCGCGGAGGGCGTCGATCCGGCCCGCGCTAACCTCCTCTTCGACGCCCAGACCTCCGGTGGCCTCCTCATCGCCGTTGCCGCAGCCGAGGCCGAGGCCCTCCGCCACGCCCTCCGCCAAAACGGAGTGGAGGCTGCCGCGCTCGTCGGCGAGGTAATCGGGGAAAACCCCGGCCGCATCCTCGTCGAGCCATGATCGCACCCGCGCTAAACCTTCGTCGCGGCCCAAATCTCACGCCGAGCAGTGTCCGGCACCATCCGGCAACAGGCTGCCGCACCCTCCGCCACCCATCCTCCGCAGCAAAGCTACTGTGGAGAGTGGACGCCCGAACCTGCGCCACTACCCGAGCCAAATTCCCTTGCCTATGAACGAGAGAATGCCGTTTATTCTTCCTATCCGCAGGCTTGCAACGGTTCCAGAAGGTTGCGCCATACTCAAAACATTTCACGGGAGGGACAAAATGACTTCCAACCAGTACTGGTGGCCGGATCAGTTGAACCTGAAGGTTCTCCGCCAGAATTCTCCCCTGTCCGATCCGATGGGCAAGGATTTCGACTACGCTGAGGCGGTTAAGGCCCTTGACGTCGATGTGCTGAAGAAGGACATCGAAGAGGTGATGACGACCTCGCAAGACTGGTGGCCGGCCGACTACGGCCACTATGGGCCTCTCTTCATCCGCATGACATGGCACGCCGCCGGCACGTACCGCATCAGTGACGGTCGGGGGGGTGGAGGCTCCGGCCACCAACGCTTTGCCCCCCTCAATAGCTGGCCCGACAACGCGAGTTTGGACAAGGCGCGCCGCTTGCTCTGGCCGATCAAGCAGAAGTACGGCCGGAAGCTCTCCTGGGCCGACCTGCTCATCTTCGCCGGCAACTGCGCTCTGGAGTCGATGGGGTTCAAGACCTTTGGTTTCGCCTTCGGACGCCCGGACGTCTGGGAGGCTGACGAGACTGACTGGGGGTCTGAGGGCACGTGGCTTGGAGACGAGCGCCACAGCGACGACGGAGAACTCCAAGGACCCTTTGGCGCCGACCACATGGGCCTGATTTACGTGAACCCGGAGGGCCCCAACGGCAACCCGGACCCGCTCGCTGCGGCAAAATACATTCGCAATACGTTCAAACGCATGGCGATGAATGACGAGGAGACGGTCGCGCTTATTGCCGGCGGACACACGTTTGGCAAAGCACATGGTGCTGCCGCGGAGGATAATGTCGGTCCCGAACCGGAGGGGGCTAGCATAGAGGAACAAGGCCTCGGCTGGAAGAACAGCTACGGCAGCGGCAAAGGCAGCGATACGGTCACCAGCGGCTTGGAAGGCGCCTGGACTAATAACCCAGTGAAATGGGACAACAACTTCATGGAGAACCTGCACGCCTACGAGTGGGAGCTGACGAAGAGTCCTGCCGGTAAATCGCAATATGCCCCCAAGAATGCCGCTGAAGTAGCCACCGTGCCGGACGCGCACGATCCCTCGAAGAAGCACGCCCCCATGATGCTCACCACGGACCTTTCCCTGCGGACGGACCCGGACTATGCGCCAATTGCAAAGCGCTTCCTCGAGAACCCAGCAGATCTTGAAGACGCCTTCGCCAAGGCGTGGTTCAAGCTGATCCACCGCGACATGGGGCCCCGCAGCCGGTATATCGGTCCCCTAGTTCCGACAGAGCCGCTGTTGTGGCAAGACCCTGTCCCCGACGTCGATCACGAGTTGATCGGGGAGCAGGATATCGCCGACCTCAAGGCGAAGGTCCTCGCCTCGGGATTGTCCGTTTCCCAACTGGTCTCGACCGCTTGGGCGGCGGCGGCATCGTTCCGCGGTACCGACAAACGCGGCGGAGCGAACGGGGGGCGCATCCGCCTCGCACCGCAAAAGGACTGGGAAGTAAACAACCCCGCCGGGCTCAAGGAGGTGCTGCAGACGCTGGAGCCGATCCAGGCGGAGTTCAACAACTCGCAGACCGGCGGGAAGAGGGTCTCCTTCGCCGACCTGATCGTCTTGGCCGGGTGCGCAGGCGTTGAGCAGGCTGCCCAGAACGCCGATCACGACGTGCAGGTCCCCTTCACACCGGGGCGCATGGACGCGTCGCAGGAGTGGACCGACGTGGAGTCGTTTGCCGTACTCGAACCCACCGCAGACGGGTTCCGCAACTACCTCCAGGCAGAGCAGCAAGGTAGAGCGGAAGACCTGCTGGTGGAGCGGGCCTGCATGCTCACGCTCACCGCTCCCGAGATGACGGTGCTCGTTGGCGGCATGCGCGTCTTGAATGCGAACACCGGGCAGTCTGAACGCGGAGTTTTCACCGATCGGATAGGGACGTTGACCAATGACTTCTTCGTGAATCTGCTCGACGTGAACACCGAGTGGAGCGCGACCTCCACATCGCAGGACGTGTTCGAGGGACGCGATCGTCGCACCGGTGAGCTCAAGTGGACCGGCACCAAGGTGGACCTCGTCTTCGGTTCAAACTCCGAGCTCCGATCCATCGCGGAAGTCTATGGATGCGACGACGCGCAGCAAGTATTCGTGCGCGACTTTGTGGACGCGTGGGACAAGGTGATGAATCTCGATCGCTTCGACCTAGCGTAATCTCAGCGGGCGCTCGTAACGGTGTGAGCATCTGAGGAGTTGAGTAGGCGCAGACTGTAGGGCATCAGGCGACGCATCCCGCCTCTCCCCTCGCCGCCTTGTGTGCGACCGGGGAAGAGTGGACCCTCACCAGCCAAGCACGATAGCCGGCGTACCATTGTCGGACTTAGAAGCTATTGAGTTATTTGGAATAATCTACGGAGAGGAGCTGATTTCAGCCGTATAAGCTCCATTTTGAAGGTCCGCCGGGCGCTGAAAGCCCCGTAAAATCGCCTGATTTTGCCGATATTCGTTTTAACTCAACAGCTTCTTAGCGATCGGCGTTCCAGAAGTAGCTCGTCGACCGCGAACTATAGGCTGTCGATATGGTGTGCGGCCGGCCCGGCTGCTATTCGGTAGCGTGAAGAGTGGCGCTAAAATGGTCGAATGCGGTATTATTCATCCACGGGCGACTACCTGCGAACGGAAATTAGCTCCGCGTTCCGCGTCTCATCCAGAACGCGGAATTCTTTGGCGGCCCCGAGGTCGCGCTCTTCGAGTCCCACTATGGCCCATCGTCCCCGCATCCTCTTCCTCGCCCGTCGCTACCCGCCCACCATCGGCGGCATCCAGACTCACTGTCACGCGCTCCACGCCCAGCTCGTTCAACAGGCCCAAGTCCGTCTCGTCGCGCTGGGCCGCCAGTCGCTTTTGCACCTGACTTGGTTCCTCCCCTATTGCTTTGTGGTCGCCTTTTGGGCCGTGCTCTGCCGCCGCGTCGATGCCATCTACTTCGCCGACGGGGTCGCCGCGGCGCTGGCCCCGCTCTTGCGCCCTTTGGGGCCGGCGCGATTCGTAACCACCGTCTATGGCCTCGAAATGACGTACAAAAATCCCCTCGCACGTGCGCTGATGCAGTGGGGAGTCCGCGCCTGCGACAAGGTCGTCGTCATCAGCGAACACAGCCGCCGCATTACCGCTGCGAGCGGCGTCCCCGAGGCCAAGTTGGAAATCATTTATCTAGGGGTTGAACCGCTGGAGTTGGCACCAGACGAGTTGGCAGCGGTCAAAGTGCGCTTTGAGGAGGAACACGGGCTGCGCTTTGGCCAAGACCGCATCCTGCTGCTTTTCGGCCGCCAAGTCCCCCGCAAGGGCATGGTCGAATTTTTGGCAAAGGGTATGCCCCTGCTCGACGCGGACATTCGCCTCTTGATTTGCGGTCCTCCTGCAAGCGAAACCGCGCGCTTGCAGGCGCGCCGCCGCGAACTAGGCCTAGAGGACCGCGTCGTCCTGCTCGGGCCAGTCCCCGACGATGTGCTGGCCATGCTGCGCACCAGTTGCGATCTTTTCCTCATGCCCAACCTCCACATCCCCGGCGATGTCGAAGGCTTCGGCCAGACCCAACTCGAATGTATGTACGCTGGCACCCCGGCCGTGGCCTTTGCCGTCGATGCCCTAACCGAAAGCGTACGCGAAGGCGGATTTCTCGTCGCCCCGGAGGACTACCCGGCCTTCGTCGAACAGATCCATCGCTTCTTCGCGCTCGGCCCGGCCGAGCGCGCCGATCTAGGCCGCCAGTGCCGCGCGTACGTGCGACGCGAATACTCTCGGGAAAGAATCGCCGGCCAATACATGGACCTTTTTATTGGAAAGACCTAAGCGCCATGCACTTTACCGAACTCGACACCCCCGCCTTGTGCGTCGATCTCGACGTGCTAGAGAAAAACATCCGCGACTTGCAACGCGCCTGCGACCAGCTCGAAATTGGCCTGCGCGTCCACACCAAGACCCACAAGACGCCGGCCATTGCGCGCATGCAAGTCGCCGCCGGGGCCATTGGCATCGTCAGCCAGAAGCTCGGGGAGGCCGAGGCCATGGCCGACGGGGGCATTCAAGACATCCTGATTCCCTACAACATCGTCGGCCAGCCCAAGCTAGCCCGCTTGACGCGCCTGATCCAAAGCGGCCAGAGCACCCTGACGCTCGCTGCCGACTCCGCGACCACCGTTGACGGGCTGGCACAGGCAGCCACGGCCGCCGGTTGCCGCATCCGCGTAATCATCGAGATGGACACCGGCGGCGGCCGCGTCGGCACCCAATCGCCGGCCGCCACCCTCGCCCTCGCCCAGCACATCGACCAGCTCCCGGGGCTGGACTTTACCGGCGTTATGACCTATCCGAGCAGCGAGCGCGCCCGCCCCTTCCTCGACGAGGTGCGCGAAGGGGCACACAAAAGCGGCCTGCCGCTGCACATCATCAGCGGCGGCGGCACCGGCAGCGAAGCCATCTCCAAATCCCTCGGCTGTACCGAGACCCGCATCGGCTCGTACGCCTATGAGGGCATGACCCGCGTGGGCAAGCGCGAAGACCTCGATCCCACTCGCTGCCCGTTGCGCCTAGTCGTCACCGTGGTCAGCACCTCCCGCCCGGGGCAAGCCATCGTCGATGCCGGGCAGAAGGCCTTCACCAGCTATCCGCCGACTCCTTATGGCTACTGCATTGAGCAGCCTGAGCTTTTTATCAAAGGCATGTCCGTCGAGCACGGCCACGTCGATACCACCGCCGCAAATCGTCCAGTCAAGGTAGGCGATATGCTCTCTTTCATCCCCCTGCACGGCGGGATGACCACCAACCTCCACGACCGCCTCTTCGCCCTCCGCAATGGCGAGGTCGTCGAAGAATGGGCAGTCGCCGGCCGAGGCCGCGCCCAGTAGGGGCAACCCTCGTGGTCGCCCAACCCAAAAAACCCGCGTACTTGCCCACTCGCTGATGGCGGAGCTAGCTGAGCAAGGGTGGACCACCATCTATGTCAAGAGGGACATGGACGACATAGGGAACGAGATGGTTATGCAGCGGTACAGATACCGACCGTAGTTCGATTAAGAGCGGCGTCAGAGAGTCTGGTGCCGCCTTTTCAATTCCGACGCGGAGGATACTTTATGGTTGCCTTAGTTGTTCTTGCAACTCTCGCCACGCAGTCCATTGCCCAAGATCAGACAAGAACGGAGAGTCTATCTTTCCCCAATTGGGATGTGGATGTCACGCGGGACATCTTTGGGGTCAGGGAGGTTCTGTCGCAGACCAAGGGAGAGTATGTCTCAATGGAGGATGAGGCTTCGGGAGTGCTGAGTGCCGAATCGCCTCCCGTGTTCTTTGTTTTGTGTAGGTTTAATCAGCACAAAGAGTCCTACATAAATGTGGGAGTCAGGCTTCCAGGGACATACTTTGACATACCAGACAACTCCTGTAAGACAGGAGCGGAGGAGTTCTTGGAGTTCTCGTCTGTTGTTTCGCAAGTAACGGCCATGGTTAAGGATGTCAAAGAAGACAGATTTATACACAATTATAGATTTTTCTATACGGCGAATCCGCGAATGTGTGGGAAGTTGAACTGGAAAAAGAAAAAGATGCACGAGTTTAGGGCTGTTCACGACGCGGGGTGGACATGGCTAATCAATAGAGACGACAGACGAGGGACGTTCAATAAGACGAAGGAGTTGATTAAAAAACAGGATGAACACGGGCGATCTGTGATTGGAGTCTATGAGGAATATCGCGGCATAAAGCTCTCGTTCAATCTTGCAGGTCTCAAGGATGTCTATAACGCCATGTTTCTTGACTGCGGTGTTCACAAATGGAATCCGAATCTAACTGACCCAGATGAATGGAGAAGATATGTATTCAAGTAGTATCAGCACGATAGAGAGATACCTTACTACACGACACCTGCCTCCAGCCGCCGGCGGTCGTTTCCGTTTCGGTGCAGGACCTATCCCCCCGGCCCCCTTTCCGATGCGGAAAGGGGGAGCCGATGCGTTCCCCCCTTTCGCGTCGGAAGGGGGGCTAGGGGGGGTAGGTCAACCAGACAACGCTGGGGTCGCGTAGTAAGGAGAGATACTTAGGGCATGGATCGCCGAGGCTGCCGATCTGCCTTGGTGGCTATTGAATTGCTCATCAACTACATGCGAGTCCGGTTACTAGATGTATTCAATGCCATATCCTTCAAGGCACCCGATGCCCCGGTCAAGCTAGGACCACCACGGGGTCGCCCACTCACCCTTTAGAAGCCCGACCCTCACCCCTTTTCCACACCGGAAGGACGCCATGGAAATCCAACCCCAACCACAAGTATTCGCCGTCGATGAGCAAAACTTTGAAGAGCTGGTCCTCCAAGGCTCTCTAGAGCGCGTCATCGTCGTCGATTTTTGGGCCCCTTGGTGCGGCCCCTGCAAGACTTTAGGCCCCATCCTCGAAGACGTCGTCGCGGCGCTGGGCCCCGGCGTGGCCCTAGCCAAGATCAACGTCGATGAAAACCAGCAGCTCGCCATGGCCTTTCGGGTGCAAGGCATCCCCGCGGTCAAAATCGTCAAGGACGGCCAGCTAGCCCAAGAATTCACCGGCGCTCTGCCGAGAGAGCAGATCGAGGCCATTCTCCGCCCCTTGATCCCCGACGCCTCCATTCCCGAAGCCCAAGCGATTGATGAAGCCAACGACTTAGCGGCCACCGGTGACCTCGCCGAGGCCGCACACCAGTACGAGAACGTGCTTGAAGAAAATCCCACCGATGGCCCCGCCCTCCTCGGCCTAGCGAAGATCCACCTGCAGCAGGGCCGCTTCGAGACCGTGCAGGAACTGGTCAATCTCGTCGAAGAAGACACCCCCGAACACCCACAGGCCCAAGCACTACTCACCCAGATTGAGTTCGCGCAAAAGTGCCAGCAGGCCGGAGGCCGCGCCGCCTGCGCCCAACGGATACTCGGCCAGCCAGACGACCCAGAGGCCCGCTACCTATTGGCCTGTTGCGCGGCCTCCGAAGGCGACTACGAAACCGCGTTGCGGGAGTGGCTACACATGGTGGGAAAAAGATCGAACAGCGACCGCGCTAAGGACGCCATGGTCGCAGTTTTCCATCTACTCGGCCGCGACAACCCGCTGGTGGCCTCCTACCAGCGCAAGCTCTACCAAGCCCTGTACTGAGAACGCCGTGCAGATTACCCGCCTTGAACGCACCGTCTGTTGCGTACCCTTTCTCCCCGGCATCCTGCCCCCGCCCGAGTACGACGAGCCTGCGCCCGGCTATCCCGAGCCCCTCTCGGCGCGGCGCCAAGACGTCCTCCGGATCCACACCGACCAAGGACTAACCGGCCTCGGCATGAGCGGACCGTACTACGGCGACCGCGCAGAGCAACCGCCCGACTTGATCGGCAAAGACCCCAACACCTTTGAGCCACGCTCCTTGCGCGGCGGTGGCTGGAACATCGCCCTCCTCGACCTGATCGGCAAAACGATCGGCTGGCCACTGTGCCGCATGTTCGGCGGCAAGCTGCAGGACAAGGTGCTGGTTGACTACTGGATCGGGCGGATGAGCGCCACGGATACCGCCTGCGCGGCCCAACGCGCCGCCGAGCTGGGTTTCCACGGCATCAAAATGAAGTGCAAGTGGGAGGATGCCAATATGGAGGATCGGGTCCGCGCCACCCTCGAAATCGCGCCGCACCTGCGGGTGGTTCTAGACCCCAACGAGCGCTTCTACACTCTCAAAAACGCGCTCGACCTAGCCCGCCGTCTCGACGGACTCGACGTGGTCTTTGAAGATCCCTTCCCCAAAACCGATCTCAACGAATATCGCCGCCTCAAGGAAGAGACCAGCGTCCTCGTCGCCCCGCACTTCCAGAACCCCCGTCAGATCATCGACGCAGTGCATCTCAAAGCAATTGACGCCTTCAACGTCGCCCCCTCGGATTGGGACTTCCTCGACATGGCCCGCATCGCCGCAAGCGGGGACATCCCGGTGTGGCAAGCCTCCAATGTCGATCTGGGGATTTTCGATGTCTTCCGTCTCCACGCTGCGGCCGCCGCGCCCAACTGCACCTTTGGCTCCGACCTCTGCGGCAACTTCGCACACGAGCACAGCCTGCTCAAAGAGCCGCTGGTCCAAGACGGCTACGCAATCGTGCCCACTGGACCGGGTTTGGGCGTGGAATTGGACGAGGAGGCCGTCGCCTGTTACGCCATCTCCGCGCAGCAGTGGTCCGCCTAGGCCGGGACCAGCGCCTTTGCGCCAAAGATCATCGGATAGCCTGCGCCCGTGTGCACGGAACGCGCGGCTCCGTCCATATAGGCGATGCTAAAGGCGCGGCGCGACTGACCCGTCGGGTTGATTCCCGAGCGGTGCAGCAGCAGGTTGTTGAGCAAAATCGCCTCGCCCGCCTCGGCTTCGAGGTCGATTTCTGCTCCCGGCGGCGCGCATTCGGCTAGCTGCTCGGCCGAGGGAAAATGCCTTTCGGTGATCACCCCGCGCTGGTGGCTGCCGGGCACGATCTGCATACAGCCGTTTGCGACCGTCGCCGGGTCGAGCGCGGTCCACACTGTGATCGTCGGATTGTAACCCACGCCCCAGCCCACGCCTACGTCTTGGTGCCAAGGCAGTACCGTGCCCTTTTCCGCCGGCTTATTCATAAACATCGCCCGGAAAATCGACACATCCTCGCCGATATAGCACCGGGTGATCTGGCGGAAGAGCGGGTGCTGCATGTAGGTGAGATAGACGGGGTCCTGCTCCAAGCCCATGATCTTGCGGTACTGGAGCGTGGCCCCTTTGTGGCCGGGGGAGACGATGGGCATCTTCGCGTAGTCGGCGTCCTCCCCGTCGAGCTGAAAGTCCATCTCCGGGTAGGGGAGCTCGCCGAGCATGATCGCGTTGATGCGCTGCTGTAATTCGGCCAATCCCGCGTCGTCGAGTACTTTGCCGAGCCGCGCGTACCCGTGCTGCTCAAAGTGGGCGTGGTGTTCATCGCTGTATTCCATTAGCTGCTCCCTTTCGTTTCCCTAGAGATGGGCAATGTTCTCCCCTGTGTCAAATTTTCCTACCTTTCTACCCGCCCGTCCGCTCCTTTCCAAACGAGGAATTTCACATGCCAGACAAAAACCAAATGCGAATTTGCTACTCTTGGTTTTGTTGCGCCTTGCTCTTAGCGTGCAGTGGTGCCGAAGACCACGCGGAACAGCGGCAAGTCCCTCGTGAGCGGACGCTGATCCTCGGACTGACCCAGATGCTGGACTACGACGCCTTCAACCCCTTTATCCCCGGCATGGTGTCTGCGACCGGATCTAATTTCCTCTTCGAGCCGCTCTATTACTACAATGCCTATAGCGAAAAGGACAACCTCATCCCCCATATCGCGGAGACCCACCAATACAACGAGGATTACACCGAAGTCACCATCAAAATTCGCGCTGGGGTCCAGTGGAGCGACGGCATGCCGTGGACAGCGCACGACTTGGTCTTTACCATCAATATGCTCAAGGCCCATGCGCCGGAACTGCTTCTGTCCACCGACATGCAAACTTGGGTCGCCGAGGCCGAGGCCGTGGACGGGCTGACGGCGCGCATCACACTGCGGGCATCCAATCCAAGATTTCTGTTTTCGTACTTCACCGATTGTTTCGGCAATGGGGTCCGCATCGTCCCCGCGCACATCTGGAAAGACCAAGACGCCAAGACCTTCAAAAACCTCGACCTCGCCAAGGGCTGGCCGGTGGTCAGCGGGCCTTACCGCCTAGTGATTGCCGCTCCCGAACAGCGAGTTTGGGATCTGCGGCCGGACTGGTGGGCGGCCAGATTGGGGTTCCAGAGACTACCCAAGGTGGAGCGCATCATCTATCTGCCCTTCGGCAATGAAGCCAAGTGGTCCCAGCAACTCTTGGCCAACGAGATCGATTCGAGCGTCGACTTGCGCCCAGTCAATATCAAGACCGTTCTCGAGCAAAATCCCAACATTTCCACTTGGACAGGCAGGGAAGCACCTTACGGCTATCTGGATTGGTGGCCGCTGTCCCTCGGTTTCAACAATCTCGAAGAGCCCTTCAGCGACCCGGAGATCCGCTGGGCCGTCAACTACGCGATCAATCGCGCCCAAGTAGTTGATGTAGGTTGGCAGGGGGCGGGCACGTTCACCCTGCATCCCTATCCCGAATTTCCCCCGCTGATGCGCTATATCGACCAGATCCAAGATCTTTTCGCTCAATACCCGTTGAATACCTACGATCCGGCCCGCACGGCCGAGATCATGGAGCGCAAGGGATGGCACAAGGACGAGGACGGGTTTTGGCGCAAGGACGGGACGCGCCTCAAGATAGTGGTCGACGTCTTTCCCAACCTCTTCCAGGACTTCACGCCGGTGCTGATCGAACAATTGCGCCAAGCCGGTTTTGACGCCAGCTTCCGCGCCACCAACGACGCCTATACCCGCATGACCCAAGGCACGGCCCGGGCCTTTGTGATAGGACACGCGGCTTCGGTGCGGGACCCTTATTTCACCTTGCGCCTCTACCACAGTCGCTTCGTGCAGCCAACCGGGACGGCGGCCGAGTACTTCTGGCGTTGGAAAAATGAGGAATTCGACGCGATCGTCGACCGCATGGCCGAGGTCGCGCCGGAAGATCCGGAGTTGGTCGCGCTCTTCCGCAAGGCAATGGATATCTGGTTGCGCGAACTGCCTTCGATCCCCCTGATCCAGTGGTATCACCGGATTCCCCACAACGAGACCTATTGGAAAAACTGGCCCACGGCTGCAAACCCCTACGTCAACAGCGCCTATTGGCACCGCACCTTTCTGCTCGTCTTACTCAATTTAGAACCCACACATTGAGGCATGGATGTTCAAATGCCGCCTAGCATTGTCTTGGATTGCAAATCCAACTCCATCTGATATGAAATAGAAATCAGAACCTTTAGGTTCAGATACATTTCTACTACTTTATAGGCGACAGTAAGCGTCGTCTGTCTTGCCCCATCAACGCCATACCAAACGAAAGGAATCACATCCCATGAAGAAATCCGATCCATTTGAAAAGGGCCTCGCAGCCGGCGAGGCCGCGGCTGCGGCCGCCGGAGGCGCGTCGCAAACATCGGCGCACAGCGGGCGCATGTATGTGCGCACCCAGAGTTTTGGGTCAACCGATGCCGAGTTGCGCTTTTTGCAGCGCTGTGGCGTGCGCCACAAGGCCGCCACCTTTCCCTTCCACCCCGACCGCGGTTGGGATCTCGACGAGTTGGTCCGAGAAAGAGAGCGTCACGCGGCCTTCGGGCTAACACTCGATATGAGCCTGCTACCCATATATCAGGAATTTCCCAACATCATCTATTTTGGCAAAAGCCCGGAGCGCGACCGGGAAATCGACCTCGTATGCGAAATGATCCGCACCGCTTCGCGCGCCGGCATCAACTCTCTGCGCTATAACACGTGCATCCTGCCCATCGACCGCACCGAACAAGAAGAAGGTCGCGGCGGCTACTACCACACGGCGTTCCGCCTAGACAAGGTCCCGGCAGAAGAACAGGCCAAGCTAACTGAGGCCGGGCGCGTCACCGCCGACATGCACTGGGAGCGAATTGAGTACTTGCTCGAACGCGTGATTCCGGTGGCCGAAGAATTCAAGGTTCGCATGGGCAATTCTCAGGAAGATCCTGCCACCCCCCCCGGTTATAAGGGCGTTGACAAAGTCCTCAATGACTTTGAGGGCATGCAGCGTTTCATCGAGATTCAGCGCAGTCCGTATCACGGCTGGAATTTCTGCGTCGGCTCCATCGCCGAAGGGCTCGCAGATCCGGCCAGTGAAATCTATCCCATCATAGAATACTTTGGCAGCCGCAATACGATCTTCCTCGTTCACTATCGCAACCTCCTCGGGGGGCGCTACAGCTTCCGCGAGGCCCTGCCCGATGAAGGCGATATGGACTTCCACCGGGTCTTAAAGGCCCTCAAGGACACCGGCTACTGTTACGGCATTGATCCCGACCACGTCCCGCGCACCGACGACGATCCCAAGGGCTACTATCAGTCCTATGCTTACTGCTTCGGCTACATCAATGCCATGATTCAGGCGATCTACGGTTAATCCATCTGTAGCGGGCGTTACCTTTCTCTCGCCTGAGGTGTCGTAATAGTAGAGCGATGGAAAGCCCATTTACAGATGCCCAGCTAGTCGCCGCCACACTGTCTGGCAGCCTTTCTGCATTCGAAGCCTTGGTTTTACTCCATCAGGATCGCCTCTATCTGCAGGCGCTGAGGTACATGCGCACCAAGGAGGAGGCACAGGATGCTCTTCAGGACGCATTCTTGCAGGCGTTCAACCAGCTTGAGAATCTCAAGGAGCATTCTCGATTCCCATTTTGGGTGAGCCAGATACTTCGCAACATTTGCCTCAACCGGTTGAGGGACAATCGCCGCCGTCAAGCCATGTCGGTTGTCGAGGGGACGTATCCCGAAGAACATCCAGAGCAGCCCGTTATCCGAAATGCAGCGTTCGAGGAACTGCTTTCAAGGCTTCCTGCAAAAAGCGCCCAAGCGTTTATACTGCATTATCTGGAAGGGTATTCGATTCAGGATGTGGCTCTTCAGGTACGAACGACCCCTTCAGGTGTGAAACAGCGGCTATACAGGGCGCGCAGGCAGCTTCAGGAGGAGGTCACTCGCATGGCAAAGGACGAGAGGCGCAAGCACGATCTGCCCGAAGGATTCGCAGCACAGACCATTGTCCAACTTTTGCAACAGGGCAAGAGAGATCGATTGTACATGAGGATGGATGACGCGCGCTCCCGCTTCAGGGAAGCACTGGAGATGTCCCCGGACCATCCTGAAGCATTGATGGAGCTCGGACGGACCTATGACCCAATGCAGGGCCCAGCCGAGGAAGAGACGGCAACCCTTCAACGGGCCGCCAAAGCGGCCCCGGATTCCATAGAGGTCGCGCTCGAGCTTACCGCTGTGTGGGCGAGTGACCAAGAAAAGCAAGCCACAGCAATCGAGAAATGCCTAGCGCTGTGCAGTCTTCGGCTTGCGAAGGATCCCGATAACCTAGTTGCCCTCACTGCCCAAGCGCAGATGCTTTTGTGGAAAGGTGACTTTGAAGCGATGGAGGAGGTTGCCCGCCATGCGGTCACGTTCGCCCCAAAAGACCAGCAGTGCCTGAATTATCTTGCTTTGTCACTAGCCCGGCAGGACCGGTGGGATGAGGCCTATCCAGTGTATGAGACGATATATGGACTAGACAAAAAGACCGTATGGGCCTACGTTGCACTTCGGCAAATGGGGTCGTGCTTGGCATTCCACAGAGGTGATTGGGACCGGGCTGTGGGCCTGCAGGAGAAGGTGTGGAACCTTACCGGGAGACCAAACGAGGCTAGCAACCTAATCTACTTCTATGGAAAGGCTGGGTTGGCGGAAAAGGCAAAAGCGCTGTTCGAGAAAGTCAAAGATCACCGCCATCCGGCGAGGGTTTACGAGATCGTTGGGAAAGTCGAGGATTAAATATGAATCGACCCAACATCGTCTTCATCCTCAGCGACGACCAAGGCCCTTGGGCCGCCGGCTGTTACGGCAACGCGGAAATCCGCACCCCGGCTATTGACCGCATCGCCCAGACCGGCATGCGCTTTGACAATTTCTTCGTCGCAACGCCGGTCTGCTCGCCCAGCCGCGCGACTTTTTTGACCGGGCGGATCCCTTCGCAGCACGGGGTCCACGACTGGATCAGAGAAGGCAATGTCGGCACGTCCGCAGCCGCTTATCTCGCAGGAGAAGTGGCTTATACCGACATCCTCGCGGCAAATGGCTGGGTCTGCGGGCTGAGCGGCAAGTGGCACCTCGGGCACAGCCAACTCGCCCAGCACGGCTTCGCGCATTGGTACGTGCATCAGCAGGGCGGCGGGCTGTACAACGACGCGCCCATGATCCGCGACGGTGAGCTGATCACCGAGCCGGGCTACGTGACCACGGCGATCACCAACGACGCACTGGCGTTTATCGATCGGCACGCCGACGGCGACGCACCTTTTTACCTGGGCGTACACTACACTGCGCCGCACAGTCCGTGGACTGGCCACCCGCAGGAGATCGTCGATTCCTATGACAACTGCGCGTTCGACTCCTGTCCGCAGGAAGCGATCCACCCTTGGGCGGTGGGCCATCCCCTGAGCGAAAACTGCTTGGGCAACCGCGAAATGCTCAAGGGCTATTTCGCGGCGGTGACGGCCATGGACCGCGACATCGGGCGGATCATCGACAAGCTAAAGGAACGGGGGCTGCGCGAGGACACGCTCATAGTCTTTGCCAGCGACAATGGCTTTAGCTGCGGCCACCACGGCTTCTGGGGCAAGGGCAATGGGACCTACCCGCCGAACATGTACGAGAATTCGATCAAGGTGCCCTTCGTCGTCAGCCACCCCGGCCGCATACCTGCGGAGAGCGTCCAAAAGGGCATGGTCAGCGCCTACGACTTTATGCCGACCTTGCTCGACTATCTAGGACTGCCGCTGCCGGAGGACCTCAACCTGCCCGGACAAAGCGCACTGCCGCTGTTGTTGGGAGCAGACGACACCGGCCGGCCGGAGGTGGTGATCTACGACGAGTACGGGGCGACGCGGATGATGCGCACCGAGGAATGGAAATACGTCCATCGCTACCCAGACGGGCCACACGAGCTCTACGACCTAGCCAACGACCCGGACGAGCGCACCAATTTAGCGGACGATCCCAGCCAAGCCGAGCGAGTGGGCGACCTGAAGCAGCGACTCGAAGCGTGGTACGAACGCTACGCAGTGCCCGAGCGCGACGGTCGCAACTACGCGGTAACGGGCAAAGGGCAGCTCAGACCAGTGGGCGACCAGTGGGAAGACCCCGCGACCAGCAAAAATCAACCTTTCGCGCAGGAATAGATGTAGGGGCGATTCCGCGAATCGCCCTACCCGTTAGACGTACCACAAGCGGCCGGAAAGTCAATTCGTTGGAACAGATGCCCTTGTGGCGTCCGTTGTTTAGACCAGCGCAGGAGCCGATCCCCATGAGAGCGGTGGACTTAGCCCAATAAAGCCAAGAATTACATACAGTTAATCGTATTGGCAAAAACTTGACGCTCACCTAGCCGTTGATTAAATCAAACAGCATGTCCATCGCCAATCTCCGCTCCCTGTGGCGCACTGTCGCCCTCTTGGCCTTCGCGTCGCTCGAGACCCTCTTCGACCGCGCTGGCTTCAATCCCATCTGATGAAGGCGACACTGCCCGGGACCCAAGTCACCGACGCACTCATCGAGCAGATGGTGCAGGCCATCGTCGCCGAAGTCGATCCCGAGCAGGTGATCCTGTTCGGCTCCCGCGGCCGGGGCGACGAGCGGGAAAATTCGGACGTCGATCTGATCGTCGTGGAAGCCGAACCCTTCGGGGCGGGGCGCAGTCGCCACCAAGAACTGGTCCGACTCTACCACGCGCTCGCGGGATTTTCCGTCCCGGCCGATATCTTGGTCTATTCCCATGCAGACGTCGCTTACTGGCGCGATTCCCTCAACCACGTTTTGGCGCGGGCACTGCGAGAGGGGAAGGTGCTTTATGAGCGACGTTAAATGTGCAAGGGTGATGTTGCAGGCCGCCGAGCGCGACCTCCTTACGCTGCGGGGCATGACGGCTGGTGTGCCGGAAGAGTCGTTTGGATTCCACGTGCAGCAAGCGGCCGAGAAGTCGTTCAAAGCATGGCTCGCCCTGCGGGGTGCGACGTATCCTCTCACGCACAACTTGGAGTTGCTGCTGGATCGCCTCGTCGCCCAAGGCGTTGCGACGCAGCCTTTCGAGAAGCTGATCGGATACACCCCATACGCTGTCGAGTTTCGCTATGAGGGTATCGGCTCAAGTACCGAGGTGATTGATCGGGAAGGGGTGCTTACCCTCGTCGAAGCACTGCTCGGACGGGTTCGGGGGGAGTTTACAGAGGCGGTCTGAACGTGCCGGCGGCACTCGACGCGGCGCGGCCAGCGGACGTTGCCAGACCGCCTCTACGAAGTGGTTAGGGCAGCGCGTCAATGCGCCACCTTGAGGTGTTCGCAATTCGGCTGGCTTGGAACCCGTCGCGATCTATGCGGCGGCCCGAATTGGTGCTGGCTATTGATTCCAAAACGCTCTCCCCTAAGACCTGCTTCTCGAAGCGATCGTAATACCCTCTCCCATCGGCCTTCACCTTGAAGCGATAATACCCTCTCCCATCGGCCTGCCCCTCAACGTGCTTGCGGCTGACATCAACGGTGCAACTCTCCCCCGGACTCAACTCCAACCCCACAGAACAGGCCACCATCTCCGCGCCGATCGGCTGTCCAATCCCCTCCGGCAACGCCGGGTCGGAGGGATTGGAGATATAGGCTATAAGCAGCCGCACGTCGGTCGAATCGGTCCGACCATCGGCGTTGACATCGCCCAAGGCAATGTCGATTTGGTTGGGAATGGGAATGGGCGAATCGGAGCCATACATCGCCCACACCACATCCATCACATCCACGCGCCCGTTGTCGTCAACATCCCCCAAAATACCGCCGGTCATCCCAGCGACGACCGGGGCCGACACTGCCAGCCCGACGACAACGGAAAGTAAAGCGTTCATAAGGATAGTCCTTTCTTTGCGGAATCCGACGACAACGGAAAGTAAGGTGTTCATAAGGATGGTCCTTTCTTTAATGGGGGCCAGCCGCTCGGTCGGCTGCAACCCCCGGGTGGAATGTTGGGGGGGCACTTAGGCAGGACGCCCCCACCAAGGGCAAGAGAGCCGAGATGCCGTTGCTTTCAAGGCGCAACATAGGGTTTTCATTATCGCGAGACCCTAACGCCTGCTGCTTCGAGGGCGGGGATGTGTGTGAGCAGTGAAGCCTCATTGAGGGTAGTGATGCCCCGCAGGTCCAGATATGCCAAGTTGGTCAGGCTCAACAACGGACTCACATCCGTAATTGAGGTGGCACCCAGCCTCAGGTCGGTCAGGCTGGTCAGGCTCGACGCCAACGAACTCACCCCTGTATCCGTAATGCCGGTGCCACCTAGCTCCAGCCATTCCAAGTTGGTCAGGGTCGACGCCAACGAACTCACCCCCGTATCCGTAATGCCGGTGCCATCTAGGTCCAGCGTTTCCAAGTTGGTCAGGGTCGTCAACGAAGCCACCCCCGCATCCGTAATAGCGGTGGCTCGCAGCCCCAAGTATTCCAAGTTGGTCAGGGTCGTCAACGAAGCCACCCCCGTATCCGTAATGCCGGTGCCACCTAGGCTCAGCCATTCCAAGTTAGTCAGGGTCGTCAACGAAGCCACCCCCGCATCCGTAATGCCGGTGCCACCTAGGCCCAGCGTTTCCAAGTTAGTCAGGGTCGTCAACGAAGCCACCCCCGCATCCGTAATGCCGGTGCCACCTAGGTGCAGCCATTCCAAGTTAGTCAGGGTCGTCAACGAAGCCACCCCCGCATCCGTAATGCCGGTGAAACCTAGGTCCAGCGTTTCCAAGTTAGTCAGGGTCGTCAACGGACTCACATCCGCAAGATCTTGGTTGCTGCTCAGGTCCAGCCTAGTCAGCGCCGTAGCGTTTTCGAGGCCGGTCAAGTTCTGAATGTTTAGGCTGCTTGCCTCGAGCTCCGTTAGGGATTCCAGATCGGTGGCTGTAAGCGCGCCTGTCGGTTGATTCAGCGCTTGCCGCACCGCACCCTCCAGATTTGCGTCGGCGAAGAACATCTCTGGCACGGAGGGCCTTCCGTCCACTCTGTAGTTCGTGCCAGAGGACACACTCCACGAAAGGTCTGCGTCGTTTCCTGCCTCATCGGTTATGGAAGACCCGATTGGAATAATCAAAGTCCCCGCGCGAACCCATATCACCCCGTCGAAGTCGAAGTCGTCCGCTTGGACCGTGTATGCGAAGTATAGCCGCCTGCCGGAGCTCTCGTCATACTCCGCCGGACGAGGATCACTGCCGAAACTGCCTATTTCGACTCCTATTGTCGGGCTTCCGCCCGCCGTGTCCACAATGAGGTTTTCAGAGAACTCAGCCATCACCCATATCACTTCGTCCCTGCGGAACGTGTGTCCGTCCTCCGGAACGCTTACGATATCAGGCGTCCCACTAAGCTGTGGTGGAGTCATATCCGCAAGGCTGCCGTCAACTCGGTGGTTAGCCTGAGATGGAACCGCCGCGTGGGAAAGGTCAACATTAACCCCGGATTCGAACCGTATCGCATTGGCCGCAATGCTCACTCCATCGCCGTCCATGTCGTCCGCACTAACTTGGTACTCGAAGCTCGTGGTGCGCCCGTCGATGCCGAGGCCGCACCGCCTAGCCCACGCATTCCTGACCACAGCTAGACCGCTGCCGGTCTGAAACGTGAGTTCAATGTAACCACTGCGACAAACTAGCTGGCTAAAGCCGACCTCAATTTCGATGATGTCGTTTTCTGCATAGGTATCCACTGCGTTATCTTCGTCAGAATCCCTACTCGGAATCGAGACGATCGTTGGGCCTCTCGTAATGTACGCCAGTGGTTGCGGTTCGGGTTGCGGTTCGGGTTGCGGTTGGACGGCCGGTTCGGGTTGCGATAGGACCAGTGAGACAGTGACGTCCTTTTCTACCAAGGTGGGAACTTGGTCGGCGAGGTCAGAGCCTCGAATGCCAGTATCCACCAAGCCCAGCCAGTCTAAAGCGGTCAGGCTATCCAATGGAGCCACATCTTCCACCTGAGTTTTGCTCAGATTCAGCATACGCAAGTCGGTCAACCCCGCCAACGGAGCCACCTCTGCCACCTCGTTGCCCCACAGGTTCAGGAAGGTCAGGTCAGTCAGCCCGGCCAACGGACTCACATCCGCCACCTCGTTGCCCCACAGACTGAGCCATCGCAGGTTGGTCAACCCCGCCAACGGAGCCACATCCGTCACCTGATTGTCGCCCAAGTTCAGAAAGGTCAGGTTGGTCAACCCCGCCAACGGACTCAAATCCGAAATCTGGTTGCCATACAGGTTCAGCGTGTCTAGCGCCGTCGCGTGTTCGAGGCCGGCCAAGCTGTGAATGGTCGGCACGTCTTGCCATTCTACGTCCAGCCGCGTCAGGGAGGCCAGATCGTCGGTGGTCAGCGGCCCTTCGGGTTTTTTCAGGGTTCGCCGCACCGCCAGCTCCAGATTGGCGTCGGCAAACGAGACGACGGCTGGCGCGGTACTATCGGCGTCGGCCGACGCGGTGGCTTTGCCCACCGGCTCCGGGGCCGTCGGCGGCTGGTCGGCACAGGCCATCCAAGTAATCACTACGCCTACAACGACGAAAACCCGCATGGCTTTGGTGCGCTTCACTAATGGCATTGTTTGCCTCCTGCTAAAAAGCTGTGAAGGGGGGATAGAATGAGGAACATGAGTCGTCCGCCTTGGCAGACGACGGCACCGGCGTACAGACGAATGCCGCCCGGGCAGCGTGAGCCTTGTCCCGTGCGGCGAGGGTAGAGACGTCTAGACCGGACGGATCGCCAAACGTCGGCTTGGGATCCGTCGCTGATGCTTGATCAGTAGAGAATGTAGCGCTTAGCGCTCGCGAAGAATTTGTGGGGGGGGGGGGGGGGGTAAGTTGTTGTTTTTTAAGGACTTACGTAACATTGAGTCGGCGAAAATTCCAAGCACCCAACACGGCTCGGCCACCATAGCAAGACCCCGGTCTGATATAGAATGCTCAACCATGTTCTCGTTTGTCCTCCAACTGGCGGCACAAAACAGGCCGCAAACGCGCCGTTTACAATACGCCATAAAAACAACGTGTCAAGAAAAATTTCAAAAATGTCACGCTTTAGTCGCCTGCGGCCACTCGCTCTACATTGTCAAATGAGTCTTTTCACTCCGGCAACACACTCCGCGCCGGCACAAATCCCAACTCCGCTTTAATCCGCGCAATATCATACACCGGATCCCGCTCGTGCCCCGTCCGCCCATAGTGCGCCATGTCGATCCCCGCCGCATCTGCCCCATACCAAATCCGCATCAACTCCGGCACCGTACAGGCCACACAGGCCTGCGGCCCCACCGCGTTCAAAATCCGCACCCCCGCCTTGGGTGCGCTCTCGGCCGCCAGCCGGAAGCACCGCACCGCATCGCTCAAATACATAGGCGAAATCGCCCCCATTCCCCACGGCCCCACCGGCCCCGGCTGCCGGGGCACCGGTATCCTGTCCTCGGGCCAAATCGAAGCCAGCCTAATGTTGATAAGGTCTAGGCCCTCCCGCTGCCGCGCCAGATAGCGGGTCGTCTCCTCCATCATGTACTTGGAAAAACCGTAGCCGTCGCGGTCGAGACACGGATGCTCATCCGACATCGGCAGTTCGAGCGGCCGAAAACGCACCGACTGCATCCCGACCGCCGCGATCGACGAGGCCAATGCGAATTTGCTGCAACCCCGATCGATCAGATAGCGCAACAAGCCGTAGGTCCCCATGACATTGACCCGCATGAGATCCGCTTCGGCACCCGCGCCCGTCACCGCCCCCAGATGGACCAGCGCGTCGAAGTCCCACCGGTCCAACCGATGCAGATCCTCCACCTGCGAAAAATCTCCAACCACCACCGCCACTCCCGCGACCTCGGTCGGCTGGCGCGACAGACAAACCACCTCGTGCTCCGCCGCCATATCCGCGGCGAACGCTCGACCGATAAAACCGCTCGCTCCCGTAATCAATACGCGCATCTCAACCTCCCGGCGGGGCGATCCGCTCCCGACCTAAGCCTTCGGGACGCACAAAGTCCTTGTAGCGGAGCAAAATTTCCGCTCCATTAATGCTGCGGGCAAAACCCGCCCGCGCCTCTAACTTCTTCACCTCAATCTCGACCCGATTGGCCCCGCGCCTTATTTCCTCCGCTGCCAAGCGAAAGCGGAACCAGTGTGCCGAAAAACCCAACGGGGCCTGCACCGCCATACTGCCGGCGAGCTGGAGGGGAATGGTCAAGGCGCGCTCGTCCCTGATTTCGGCTTCGGCGCGGGACAGGACCCGGCCGTTAAAGCGCATTTCGATGTCGTCCTCAATGCAGAAAAAGGCAAAGCGCAGCGTCAAGATGGCCGGGCGCATCTCGCCGTCGCCCCGGGCGCTCTCCACATCGTCGGCCACCCAAATGTCGAGCGCGACCGTCTCGCCCTCCAAGAGTTGTTCCGGCACTTGGCGCTCTGGCGTAGAAGTCTCCTCTCCTATGGCCCCCTCGCGCGGCTGTAGCAGATAGCGCTTGTCGCGCCGGGCGTATGCCTGCGGATAGGCCACCTCGCGCAGGATCTGGTACTCGCGCTCGGCAAGGGGCCAAGGCATATAGCCCAAGTACATCCCGGCGTAGCCCTGCCAAGCGAGGGTCTGGCTGAGGGCGCGATACATCTCAATGCTCGGCAACCCCACCCGCTCGTCGTAGATGCGGCGCGGCGGCCGGTAATACGCGGCCGCACCCGCATTCTCGGCCACCGCGGCCAACCACGGCGACCGAATGCCCGGGTCAACCAGCGCGTTCTCGTCTTGGCCGACGACCCAATCGAGGCTACCGGCCCGCAGCCAAGCCGCCACATCCAATCCCACCGCGAGGTTGTCTTCCTCGCGCAGATGCACCCGCGCCATCAGCGGAATTTTGCGGCCCTGCCGCACACCGATTTCCTCGGCCAACGCCCGCACTTTGGCCACAAACTCGGTCATCAGCGGCGCGTTTTCTTGGATTTCGTCCTGTTTGAAATAGAAGTTGTCAAAGCAAAAATCCAGCTCCAACCCATCGGCTCGGTAGCCTTCTAACACTTCGCCGATGATGGCCAGCTTGTCCTCCTGCACGGCTTCTTGCGCGTAGTCGTAACACCACTCGGCCCGGCCGGCGTCGCCAATGCACACCGCGGCCCCGCGCTGCTCCTTGAGCCGCCCCGAGCGCTCGTGTCCCGGGCGGGAAGAGTCTTGGAGCTTGAGGCTGGGAAAGACCTTCAGCCCGGTCTCCTGGCCGCGCTCAATGACGGCCCGCAATTGGTCGGTGCCCAGCTCCTTGGCCACTTCAACCATCCGCATGATCCGCCAGTCAATGTAGTTTTCCCACACCTCCTTTCCCTGCCCCACCACGCGGCCGACCGCGCTCTGGTGAAAGAAGACGTCGCTATAGCCCAATCCCAAAACTAGCAGATCTACGCCCGTGCCCAGTACCTCATCTACCGGCCAGTGCAGGAGATGGCGGCTGGCCGGTGGTTCGAGTCGCTTGGCGTGGAAGTGGTGCGCGTCGTTGTAGTGAATCAAACGGGGGCGATCCATGGCTAGGCTCCTATTGCTACAGGCCCATCGGCCTCGTAGTGGTTTCGTTCAGCTTAGTCCTTCTTGTGGGACAAAACCTGATCCATGTATTTTTCGCGGCCGAAGAGCGGCTTTTTGTTGTACATTCGCGAGGGGTTGGGAATGAGGCGCAGACTGCGGTCGGCCAGCGGCAGGGCCACGGGCGCACAGCCCCGCCGGTGCGACTCGCGCACCGCAATGGCCATTTCGAGGACCTTGACGCCGTTCTCGCCGCTGCCCGGCGGATCCGCGCCCCGCTCCAGCGCGTCGACAATGGCCTTGCAACTAGCCACATTGCGGTCCCCAGGCCACCGCCAGCCCTCGGCGTCGTACCCACGTTTTGCGCCGTAGATTGGCCCTTCCGGCAAGACGCCCTCGATTTTTTCCAATTTTTCCCAGCTCGCCCCATCGCCTTCGACGTACCGGTACAAGCCGGCGAGATGGTCGTCTGAGTAGAAGACCCCACCCTCACAGGCCACCTCGTAGCCGCGGCCGCGCGCATCTTGGTCCCGGTAGATAAACGCCTCGATCCCATTGGTGAAGCGCACGTATCCGGCCCCGCCTTGGTCGTGCTCGCTCAGGGGATCATCCCTGACCCAGCCCGATACCCACGCCACCCCGGCGCATCCAGCGAAGTGGCGCATCAGGGTGAAGCGCTGGCAGCCCCCGCCCGACATCTCCGTGCCCGACCCGCCGAGCAGGGTGATGCGCTTGACCGCCCCCAACTCGCCCGCGCCGATGAACTCTAGGGCCTTTTGGTAGGCCGGCAGGTTGACGTCCAAGTCGCCCGCGCCAAAGGAGACGCGCCGGTGCTTGCACTCGGCGACCATGCGGTCGGCCTCTTCGAGTGAGGCCGCGATCGGCTTTTCGCAGAGAATGGCCTTGACCCTGGCTCGAGCGCAGGCGATGACGACCTCCGGGTTGACGCCAACCGGCAGAATCGGCGCGGCAATGTCGAGCGCCTCTTTCTCTAGCATCTGGCGATAATCGGCATAACCGGGTACGCCCGTGCGTTTTTGAAACAGCGCCAAATTCTCTGGGTCTCCATCGGCCGCGGCCACCAACTCGGTGCGCTCGTCGAGCATATAGGCGCGTGCGTGCTGAGTCCCCTTGCGCCCGGCTCCAATCAACCCCACGCGATATTTAGCCATCGTCAGAATCCTCCTTATATATGGTCTATTTCTTTGGCACTTACAGCGGAATGTTCTTCACTTGAGATAGATCACGCGGCGCGTCTGCTTCCCGCCCGGATAGTGCAGACATGCCACATAGACGCCAGCCGCCACCGCAACACCCCGCTGGTCGCGGGCATCCCAAGGAACCTGATATACGCCAGCGGCTTGGACGTGGTCAACCAGTGTGCGCACGGGCTGACCTAAGACCGTGTAGATCGCCAGCCGCACCGGACCGGGCGCAGCCAAGCGGTAGGGGATCTGGGTAGTACTGTTGAAAGGATTGGGGAAACTGGGATCTAGGCCGCTGGTGGTCGGCATCGCCGGCTGTGGCGTTCCGGCTACCGCCGTGGCAGTGGGATCGAATAATGGATAGCCGGGATTGCCGGACAGGTTGAGCCGTTGCAGCGCCGGCAATTCGCTAAACGCATCCGCAGGCAATGTCTCAAGAGCATTGAAGCGCAGATCGAGCCGTTGCAGGGACCTCAGACCGGAAAATACATCGGCAGACAACGACCTAAGGGCATTGGCGGACAGATCGAGCCATCGCAGGGACCTCAGACCGGAAAACACACCGGGCGACAACGACGCAAGAGCATTGTCCCACAGATCGAGCTGTCGCAGCGACGACAGACCCGAAAACACACCCGCAGGCAACAATGCAAGAGTGTTGCCGCCTAGAGAGAGCGTTTGCAGGGACCTCAGACCGGAAAACACACCGGGCGACAACGACGCAAGAGCGTTGTCCCACAGAGTGAGCGTTTGCAGGGATATTAGACCGGCGAACATGTCGGCAGGCAACGACGCAAGGACATTGTTGTTCAGATGAAGCGTTTGCAGCGACGACAGATCGGCGAACACACCGGCAGGCAACGTCTCAAGGACATTATCGTTCAGATGAAGCGTTTGCAGCGACGACAGATCGGCGAACACATCAACGGGCAACGACGCAAGGGCATTGTCGTACAAATTGAGCCGTTGCAGCGACGACAGATCGGCGAACACACCGGCAGGCAACGTCTCAAGGGCATTATCGTTCAGAGCGAGCAATTCCAGCGACGACAGACCCGAAAACACACCAACAGGCAACGTCTCAAGGACGTTATCGTTCAGAGCGAGCAATTCCAGCGACGACAGACCCGAAAACACACCAACAGGCAACGACACAAGGGCGTTGTCTTGTAGGTAAAGCCTTGGCAGCGATGTTAGATCCGAAAACACACCGGGCGGCAACGACCCAAGGGCGTTATCGAACAGAGTGAGCGCCTCCAGTAACGGCAGCCCCGAAAACACGTTTTCCGGCAAGGACGTGAGAGCGTTACCGGACAGAGTGAGGGATTGCAGTGAACTCAGATTGGAAAACACACCGGGCGGCAACGTCTCAAGGGCGTTGTTGTTCAGGTCAAGCAATTGCAGCGACGACAGACCCGAAAACACACCAGCAGGCAACGACCCAAGAGCGTTGCTAGACAGAAAGAGCAATTGCAGTGAGGTCAGATTGGAAAACACACCGGGCGGCAACGACCCAAGGGCGTTACCGGACAGCCTGAGTCTTTGCAGTGAGGTCAGATCGGCGAACACACCGGCGGGCAATGTCTCAAGGGCGTTACCGGACAGCCAGAGGAATTCCAGCGACGACAGACCCGAAAACACCCCAACTGGCAAGGACGTAAGAGCGTTATCGGCTAGACCGATCCTTTGCAGGGACGACAAACCGCTAAACACATCCGCAGGTAATGACTCAAGACTGTTGTCGGACAGACCGAGCGCTTGTAGGGACGACAAACCGCTAAACACACCCGAAGGCAACGACCCAAGAGCGTTGCTGGACAGCCAGAGATCTTGCAGGGATGACAGACCGGAAAACACGCCCGCTGGCAACGACTCAAGGCTGTTGTAGGCCAGATTGAGCGATTGCAGTGAGGTCAGACCGGAAAACACATCGGGCGGTAACGACTCAAGAGCGTTCTCGTACAGAGTGAGCGTTTCCAGAGACGACAAACCGCTAAACACACCCGAAGGCAACGACCCAAGAGCGTTGCTGCGCAGAGTGAGCGTTTCCAGAGACGACAAACCGGCGAAATCGCCCGCCTGTAGGCTCGAAATTCCTCTATGCCTGAGGAACAGTTCGCCGGTAATCGCGGCAAGTTTCTCTTCGGTCACTCCCGCACAACCGCCGACGCGGGAAGTCCGCTTGAGAATGGCCTGTTGTACCTGCGGAGTGCGGTCACAGATGCCGCCAGGGGTCGTCTGCGCCCAGGCAACTCCACTAAAAGTCTGGACGAAGAGGACGAAGAAGCAAAGCGCACCCGCTGCTATAGCTCTATTGGCGGGGACCTCCGTTTTATCCGTCTCAGCAGTTAGCCAGTACATCCGTTGCCTGCTTAGAAGCGGTTGAGCTATAAAAGTGAGGAGCCGACACAAAAGAGGAACAGCCGAACTACTCAATGCCTAAGCCCTCCGACTCGCCCGCGCCCACAGCAGCCCCAGCGTCACCGCCACCACCACCAAAAAGGGCACCGCCAAGTGATTGAGCCTGTCCCAGCCAAACATCCCCTCCAAAGGTGCCGCCCCAAAACTGGTCATCACCATCAGGCCAAAGACCAGAAAGTCATTGCACGATTGCACCCGCGCCTTTTCCTCGGGCCGGTGCGTCGTCGCCAAGAGCGAAGGTCGCCAGCGCGGGATTCGGCGTCAACCGCTGGCCGACGAGCGCCATGCTCGAGAGCATGACGATGCTGGCGGTGCGCGAGAGGGCCTCGCACAAAAAGAGCAGCGAAACATTTCTCACGCGAGCTAGGCCTATCGGCCCGGTCGTTGATTATTTTTTCGCCGCGTCGCCACGGCCGCGGCCAATTCCTCCAGCACCTCCACCGTCGTCTCCCACCCGATACAGGCATCGGTAATGCTCTGCCCGTAAACCAACTCACTACCTGCCTGCTGTTTCTGATTGCCCTCGATTAGGTGGCTTTCCAGCATCACCCCGAAAACATCCCGCGTCCCTCCCACTACCTGCGCGGCGACCGCACTTGCAACAGCCGGCTGGCGCTTGTGAGCCTTGGCGCTGTTGCCGTGGCTGCAATCGATCATCACGCGGTGCGGCAAGCCCGCCTCCTTGAGCCGGGCGGCGGCCGCGCCGACGCTGACGTGATCGTAGTTGGGGCCATCGCTGCCGCCGCGCAAAATCAGATGACAGCTCGCATTGCCCGAAGTCCCGACAATCGCCGCAATGCCCTGCTTGGTCACCGAGAGAAAGTGATGCGGGTGCCGGGCGGCACCGATGGCGTCAAGGGCGATCTGTACATTGCCCGCAGTCCCGTTCTTGAAGCCAACCGGCATCGACAGGCCCGAAGCCAATTCGCGGTGAACCTGACTTTCGGTGGTGCGGGCACCAATGGCCCCCCAAGCAATCAGGTCGGCGATAAACTGCGGCGTGATGGTATCGAGGAATTCGGAACCAGCCGGCAAGCCCATATCCGCCAACTGCACCAGCAAGCCGCGGGCGGCGCGCAAGCCGCTGTTGATGGCAAAGCTGTCGTCCAAGTGCGGGTCGTTGATCAACCCCTTCCAGCCGACGGTTGTGCGCGGCTTCTCGAAATACACGCGCATCACCACGCACAACTCGTCGCTTAGGGCCGCGGCCTTTTTTTTGAGCCGGTCCGCGTATTCGAGCGCGGCTTGGGGGTCGTGGATCGAACACGGCCCGACCACTACCACTAGCCGGTCGTCCTCTCCGGCTAGTATGGCGTCCAATGCGCGGCGGGCAGAAGCCACAGTGTGGGAGGCGGCTTCCGAAATGGGCAATTCTTCCATTAGAATCGCCGGTGGGATCAGTGGTTTGAGTTGGGCAATGCGCAGATCGTCAGTTGATTCGAACAAGTCTTTCTACTCCTCCTAGTTATAAACGGACGTTGCGCACGGCCGGCCCCGTCATTCCCGCACTTCACCCCCTGCTTTCGCAGGGGCTCACCACGCCCCCGTTTTCAAGGGCGCAGGCTTTGAGGCGTGGCATCCAAGGGGGGGATCGCACGGAGACGATGGTGCCCGTGCGTAACATCAGTCGTAAATTTTTATCGCCTAAACCCTATTCACGCGCCACCCGGCACCCAACCCAAAGCCGCAAAGTTCTTGCCGGTGAGATTCCGCATAAAGCGCGCCCGCTCGCGCGCTTCCCGTAGGTCCTCGCGCAGGTCCTCCGGCCGATGCGCCCGGCCCCGGCGCACGGTCAATACCGGCTCAATTTTGCGGTCGCCTTGCGCACACTGGCCGCGCACATCCCGGAACTCGAACACCCCCTCCAGCACCTCAAACGCCGCCAGATCCGCCACCGTCCCCTCCCGCAAAGTACCCAACTCCCCGCCGCGCCCAATGGCGGCGGCCGCCGCGGCCGTGCTCTGCTGCACGACGCGCTCCAGCGGTACGCCCAAGTTGAGCAGCTTCGACGCGGTCTCCGGCATACTCTCGATCGGGCTATCCCAGCTATGGGCGTGCAAATCCGTGCTGATCACGTCGGCGACAAAGCCGTCGGCCAAGGCCTGTCGCGCAATCCGGTAGTCGAAACTGCCGCCGCCGTGCCCCACGTCGAAGAGCACGCCCCGCTCCCGCGCTTCCCATACCTGCGGCACCACTGTCCCGGAGTCGTCCACCACGCAGTCTCCCGTGCCCTGATAACAATGGGTCACTACATCGCCGGGTCGCAGCAGGGCGAGCACGTCCGCAATCGGCACCCCCCGGGCGATGTGTACCATCACCGGCACCCCGGCCCACGCGGCCGCCTGCACTGCTAGCTGCAAGGGTTTGGTCCCGTTCTCGCCGACTTGGAAACCGCCCTGCCGCACCTTGACGCCGACGCAGTGCGCCTGCCAGTGATGGGCCGCAAACGCCGTGCGCTCTGGATCGCCGTACTGCAAATCGATCATCTCCCCCACCGGCCCACAAGTCAAGCCAATCGCCGAAATGTGTACGTACCCCAAAACTTGGGTCCGCGCCGGCTCAATGACATAATCGACAAACCCCGCGAAGTTGGCCCACCCGGCGCTTCCAGCATCGACGATTGTCGTCACGCCCGTGGCCAAGCACAGGGCATCGCCGCGAATGCCCCAAGTCGTGCATCCCGCGTAGAGATGCGCGTGGATATCGATCCAACCCGGCGTCAGGATTTTGCCGGACAGGTCTATGGTCTCCGCGGCCGGGGCCGTTATTTTCTCGGCCACTTCGGCGATCTCCTCCCCGACGATCCCCACATCGCGGATCCCATCCACGCCCTGCGCCGGGTCCATAACCCGCGCACCTTTTAACAACAGATCGTAGGCCATTGCCCTTACTCCATTATCCTCTGTGGCTTCTTGACACGCCTAGGCCCAACCCCGTATATAATTCGCTTTTTTTACCCCTACTCCGAGAGCCACTATGGGAAACGCTCCACCGGCCGAAGGCATCCGCATCCCAGCCGCTGCCTTGCGCCAACTCACCGCCGACTTCTTCCACAAAGCCGGCACCAACCCCGCAGACGCCCAGCTCCTCGCCGACCTCTTAACGGCCACCGACCTGCGCGGCGTCCACAGCCACGGCACTTGGCAAATCCCCGGGTACGTGCGCCTGATGCTCGAAGGCCGCGTCAATCCCCGCCCTAATATAAAGGTGACCCGTTCAACCACCACTGCCCGCGTCTATGACGGCGATGGCGGCATGGGGCATTTTCCCTGCCACCAAGCCATGACTTGGGCAGCCGAGACGGCCGCAGAGTACGGCACGGCCGCGGCGACTACCCGCAACCACTTCCACTTCGGCAGCGCCGGCAAGTATTCGCGGATAGCCGCGGCGGCTGGCTGCATTGGGATAGCCATCTCCTCGCACCGCTACGACCTGCCGCCGGAATCGCTAGTCAAAGGCGTCAACGCCACGTCGCCGATCAGCATCGCCTTCCCCAACCGGGAGCAACCGCCCCTCGTGCTCGACATGGGCGCGCACATGCTGCCTTGGGGCGAGGAACTCTTCGCGCAGATCCCCTTCGCCTTTTTTAAGGAACTGGGCATCGGCGCGGTAAACCGGGCACTGGGCGGCGTGTTGGCCGGGATTTACCTGCCGCAATTTATCCCGCCGACGTCGCCTTGGGAATCCAACCAAGGCTCCTTCCTAGCGGCCTTTGACGTGCGTGCTTTTATGCCTTTAGAAGAATTCCACGCGCAGATGGACGCGTTTGTCGCCGCCGCCCGCAACATGCAGCCCTTCCCCGGCCTCGACTGCGCCGAACTGCCCGGCAATCTGGAGTGGCAACGGGAGCGCGAGTACGCCCGCGACGGCGTACCCATCGGCCCCCAACACCAGCAAAACCTTCAGGACCTAGCTGACGAACTGGGGGTAGCCACTCCCTTCGCCGCCTACGAGCACACCCGCTTCACTGCCTAAAAAAAGAAGAGGAACAGATGACTCAACCCCGCATCCTGTCCAGCGTCGAGATCGAGTTTCAAGGCCAAAGCAAGGCCCGCCAGCTTATTGAGCGCGCCGGCTTCGCCATTGAGGTCCAACACCCCCAACCCGGCTGGCTCGACGAGGAAACGCGAGCGAAGCTAGACGGCTTCGACGCCCTGCTGGCCGGCGGCGAAAACCTCAACGCTACCACCATGGACCAAGCAGCACAGCTCAAGATCATCGCCCGCAACGGCGTCGGCTTCGACAAGGTTGACCTCGATTACTGCACCCAGCGCGGCATCGTCGTCACCAATACCCCCGGTGCCATGGCCGACGCCGTGGCCGACCTGACTTTCGCCCTACTCCTCGGAATGGTGCGCTCGCTAAAGTTAGGCGACCATCGGGTCAAAACGGAAGACGCCTACGACGTTCCGGTCGGCGAGGACCTCTGCGCCATGACCTTGGGGCTGGTCGGCTGCGGCCGCATCGGCGCTGAGGTCGTGCGCCGCGCCCGCGGCTTCAAGATGCGAGTCCTCGTCCACGATCCTTGGATTGACGACGCGCAAATCCGCGCCCTCGGTGCCGAGCCTGCCGACCGCACCGCCCTGCTGTCCCAAGCCGACGCCATTACCTTGCACCTGCCGCTGAGCGAGGGAAACCGCCACCTCGTCAATGCCGACTTCCTCGGCCTTATGAAAGAGGGTGCCTACCTGATTAACACCGCCCGCGGCGGTTTAGTTGACGAAGCCGCCCTGCTCGCCGCGCTCGACAGCGGCCATCTAGCCGGTGCCGGCCTCGACTGCCAAGCCACCGAGCCGCCCCAAGGCCAGTCCCTCGAACTGGTCCGCCGCGACGAGGTGCTAGCCCTGCCCCACACCGGCTCCAAGACCCTAAGCGCCCGCAAGCGCATGGCCTTCGTCGCCGCGCAGAGCATCGTCGCCCTGTTGCAGGGCAAAGTCCCGGATCACGTGGTCAACAAAGAAGTGCTGGATAGACTGGATTTGGCGGGGTAGGGGAAAACGGCGAGGGTGAGGATGTCGGGATATTGCCACACTGTTCTCCTCGACCAGATTGCCAATATACCATTTACTCGCACAAATTGGCTCCAGCCAAGAGTACTACGGACCTGAGAACATCATGCGGCTTACCTTCAACCCTATTCGGCAGGTCTTCCCACCTAATTGATTTCTCACGGTCCAAATCGGCCAAGGAGCATGTGCCTAATCGGCTAGTCCAACCGGCCGCTCTCCTCCACCCGCGGCGGCATAAAAAACTCGTACTGCTCCGGCGTACCGTAGCCCTCCATCTCCGTCAGCCGCACCCCTGTGCTGTTGAGCGCGGCCTCGACGATCCGCTTGTTAAAGGCACTGACGTTTTCCTCGGCCAAATACTCGGCTACCGGCATCCACAGACACTCGGCGATCTCGTCCTCCTGAATGCTAATCTCGGTGCTCAGGGGGCGCAGACGGCAGACGAAGTAAATATCCGACTTGCCGAAGCGGTAGCCGTGCCAGTGGCGGAAGCAGACCAGCGCGTCGAACTCAGTCTCGACCCCGGTCTCTTCGGCGACTTCGCGCACCACGGCTTCGGCCAAGTGCTCGCCCGGATGCAGCGCACCGCCGGGCAGCTTGTAGCGCGGCGGACCGGGCGCACGCCGATGGTACTTTTCGCTGACCACCAACAGTTCCCGCGCCCCGTTGAGCACCACTCCGCCCGCGCCGATATAGTGCGAGGCGTGGGCCGGCACATAAGCTCCTTCTTCGAGTTGCAAGGTCATCATTAGATAGCTGTCGCCACTGTGGTGGAATGCAAACCCGGCTTCCACCGCCAGCGGGATCAACGCCGCCTTGACAATCGGGACCTCCAGCCAGACGACCCGATAGCCTTCGTCCCTCCAAGCCGCCAGCGAAACGCGCAGCCGCTCGGCAAACGCCGCCGGATCTGGATCGAGAGCCTCTGGTTTAGGAAGGATGCCGCCAAATGGATTCGTCGTTGCCGCAATAGGTTCCATGTATCCCGCCTCCCTCAATGGCCGCTAGTGATAGCAAACCCCGCCTAGCCTGTCAAGCGGTTTTCATACATTCTGACAGAGTTGTATAAAGAGATATTTTCTCTTTATGTTGATTCTTTGAATAAAATTTATAACTTTAATATATAAAAAAACGAAAAAATTAGGCTTAGAGAGAAGAAAATGATAATCAGATTCTCCGTTGAAAACTGGATGTCTTTCCGCGACCAAGCCACCTTTTCGATGATTGCCAGCCGAGAGCGCCAGCATGGAGAACGCGTTCCCAAGCTCGGCAAGTACCAAACGAGAGTTCTCCCGATAGCAGCGGTTTACGGCGGTAACGCCTCGGGCAAGACCAATCTTTTCAAGGCACTGAATTTTGCCAAGACCCTAATCGTCAAGGGTACTAGACCCGACAGCCTGATCCCGGTCGAGACGTTCCGCTTGGATAGCAAGGGGACGAACCAACCCTCGCGCTTTGTATTTGAATTGCTGATTGATGAAGTCATCTACGACTTCAGCTTTGCAGTGACCCGAAAGGCGGTCCTAGAAGAAAGACTAGCGGTAATCACCAGTACCAGTGAAAAAGTGCTCTATGACCGCCGCGACGGAGAAATCAACTTTGACGCATCGCTCGCCAGAGAATTGTTTCTACAGTTCGCTTTCAAAGGGACCCGGGACAATCAGCTTTTCCTAACCAATTCTGTATCCCAAAAAGTGGACAATTTCAGGCCGGTCTATGACTGGTTCAAGGATACGCTTGTTCTGGTCGCACCTGACTCGCGATTTGAGCCCTTTGAGTTGTTCCTTGATGAAAGACATCCATTGTACGCGGCCATGAACGAGATGTTACAACGGCTAGATACCGGGATCGTCCATCTGGGTAGTGAAGAAATTCCATTAGAGAACATCCCACTTCCCGATCCATTAAAGACCGCGCTTCAGGAAGAAGTGGAAGAAGGCATGACTGTTCGGTTGATGGAGGAGTCGATTAACGCCCGCTTCATGATCACCCGCGAGGACGGTGAGTTAATCGCCAAGAAAATGGTCTCCTTCCACCCAAAATCGGACGGCACGGAAGCCAAGTTTGAGATATACCAAGAATCGGATGGATCGCAACGGGTTATTGATCTCCTACCTGCCTTTCTCGAACTTTCTGCACAAACATCGCCGAAAGTCTATGTAGTTGACGAGATAGACCGCAGTCTGCATCCCTTACTGATCCGCCAACTGCTTGAAGTATACCTAGCTAGTTGTTCCGCAGAGCCTCGGACGCAACTGTTACTGACGACCCATAACGTTATGCTGATGGACCAGCAGTTGCTGCGCCGGGACGAAATGTGGGTGACAGAAAGGGATAAGTCCGGCGCGTCCAGCCTGTTTTCCTTCAGCGAATACAAAGAGGTTCGCTACGACAAGGATCTTCGGAAAAGCTACCTACAGGGACGGCTGGGGGGAATCCCTCGCATTTTGTCGGGGGGCACTCTCATCAATCCTCATCTCATGGAGGAAAGTGAGGAGATGACGGATGCCGCTGAAAAGACGTAATTTCCGCAGACCTCTTGGCGAGCGACGTTACCGAAAACTTTTTCTTATTGCGACAGAAGGGGTTAAGACCGAGCCGCAGTATTTCGCCATTCTAAATGACCGTTATGCGGTTATCCATGTAGATTGCCTAAAAAGCAACTATCACAGCTCACCACTCCAAGTCCTGAAGCGTATGAAAAATCGCCTCAAGCGAAAAACTCTGAAGAATTCAGATGAGGCGTGGCTAGTGGTAGATAAGGACCAATGGCAGGATGAACAGTTGGCGCAACTCCACGCATGGTCGCAGGATGCGGATAATTACGGATTCGCCCTTAGCAATCCCAAGTTCGAGTATTGGCTGCTGCTTCACTTTGAGGACGGTGCCAAGATCAGTTCGCCAAGCGAATGTTCCGTTCGGCTAAAGAAGCATCTTCCCGACTACGACAAGGGCCTTGATGGCCGAAAAATCACGTCCGGCATGCTCGAAGACGCTATCCATCGAGCCAAGGTTCGCGATAATCCTCCATGCGAGGATTGGCCGCGTACATTCGGTAGCACCACAGTGTACAAACTGGTCGAAAACATCCTTAGCGAAAGACCATAATCCCATGCAACGCACTCTGCACAGAAAGCTCATCGGCCCCAAGGCCCATCGCCAGCTCCTCGCCTTCCTCGGCGAGCACCTGCCCCGCTTCACGCCCCCCACTTCGGCCGCGGCCTGGCGCAAGCAAGCCCCGGCTCTGCGCACCCAAGTCCTCGACCTATTCTTCCGCGGCCATCCCGCCGGCCTCCTCGCGGAAGAGCCGCAAGTTCACTGGGGCAACTGCATCGACACGGGTGCTGGCTACACCATCCGCAAGCTGCGCTACGAGGGCTATCCCGGCCTCTGGGTCCCGGCCCTGCTCTACGAGCCTGACCAACTCGGGGAAAAGGCCCCGGCCGTCCTCAACCCCAATGGCCACCACGCCGGCGGCAAGGCCATGGACTACAAGCAGGCCCGCTGCATCAACCTCGCCAAGCGCGGGATGCTGGCGCTCAATACCGAATTTCTGGGGATGGGCGAACTGCGCGCCGACGTCGAACACAACCGCATCGGCCACCTCGACCTGTGCGGCATTGCCGGCATCGGCGTGTTCTATCTCTTGATGAAGCGCGGCCTCGACGTGCTGCTCGCCCACCCCAAGGCCGATCCCGAGCGCATAGGAATGACCGGCCTGTCGGGCGGCGGCTGGCAAACGGCTCTGCTGGCGGCCCTCGACGAGCGAGTCAAGGTCATTGTGCCAGTCGCCGGTCATTCGGCCATCTGGCAGCGCCGGGGCTGCATCGAGGACATTGGCGACCAAGAGCAATGCCCAACCGACCTCTGCACGGTCGCCGATTACGACGCGCTCTCCGCGCTCTTTGCGCCGCGGCCGACCTTGCTAATCTACAACCGCCACGACGACTGCTGCTTCCAGACGCGGCGGGCGCGCAAGTCCATTTACGAGCCAATCCGGCCCGTCTTCGCCCTCCTCGGCGCACGCGATGACATCGCCCTCCACGACAACATTGACCCCGGCACCCACAACTACGAGCGCGACAACCGCTGCCAGCTCTACAAATTTCTCAATCGGCATTGGGGATTGGCAACGCCAGACGACGACCTGCCCTATCGCGACGAATTGCACACCGAAGAAGCCCTCGCGGTCGGCCTACCCCCGGACAACGCCACTTTGCTCTCCATCGCGCAGGCAGCTCTTGGCAAGATCAGAACGCACAAAAGAAAAGCGCACACTCCGGCCGCCGCACGCCAAGCACTCGCCTCATTACTCAAGCTGCCGCAGTGGAAAAACAGATCCCTGCAAGAAGTCGGCACCGCGCAAAAGCGCAACGACAGCACCATCCAACACTACCTATTGCATCTCGACGACACTTGGACCCTGCCTCTGACCGAGTACGCGCCGCCGCGCCCCCGAGGCATTGAGCTGCTCATCGCCGATGGCGGGCGCGGTGCGCTTGCTGGCCCGCTAGCCACCGCCCTCGCCCAAGGCCGCCGGGTGCTCGTCGCCGACATCTTCGCTACCGGCGAACTCCGCACCGACCCGCGCCACCAGATGCTAATCGCCACCGCTGGCCAGCGTCCGCTCGGCATCCAAGTCGGCCACGTGCTCGCGCTGCTGGCGACAGCACACCAAAAGAGCCGGGCCCTACACCTGACGGCGCACGGCCGCGTCTGCCCGGTCATCGCGCTAATCGCTGCCGCGCTAAAACCCCAAGCCCTCGCCTCGCTGACGACCAACGCCCTCATCGATTCCCTTGGCCGCCTCATCGACTGGCCACTGTCCTACGCCGCCGCCCCGTCGCTTTACTGCTTTGGCCTACTGGCCGAATTCGACATCCCCGACCTGATCGCGCTTTCAGCACCCGTGCCGCTCGCCGATCCCCATCGCGGGCCGCTGCGCCGCTGAGCTTCGCTGTTCAGTTTTGAAACTTGTTTTTCGCTGTTGGGCAGAACTGTACGCGCAAAACGGCCTGCTGATTTCCAGCGGGAAACCAACAGGCCGCTCTTAGCCCTTTCTACAACGGCTTGTTGCGCTAGGCGAACAGCGCTGCGACTGGCACCTCCCACCCCGGCACCACCTGCCCTCCCTTCAGCACATCGCCTTCGCGCAATACATCCACAGCATCCGAGGTTCGATGCACCGCCACCGTGCGCTGCCGTGGCTCGACGACCACCACCATCTGCGTCCCAGCCGCCAGCCAAGCGGCCACCTTTTCCGCCACTTCCCCGTAGCGATCTCCCGGCGAGACCACCTCCACCGCCAAATCGGGTGCGCCCGGCCAATAGCCGACCACCGCGCCGACCGCATCTAACCGCGCTTGGCACACAAAAGCCGCATCCGGGGCCCGCACCGTGTCCGGGTCCGACCCCAGCCGAAACCCCGTCTCCGCCGCATACACCACTCCTAAGCGGTTGGCCAGCACGTGCTGACCCAATGATACGGTCACCAACGCGGAGATCTTGCCGTGTTCATTGCCTGCTGGCGTCATCTTGTGCAACTCCCCGCGCACCAGTTCGTAGCGAAAACCATCGTCTGGCAACCACTCTAGTTCGGCCGCTGTGGCCACTTGTTCGACCATCGTCATAGGCTATCGTCCTCGCCCCCTTCATCTCAAGTGGAGAGCATCGCCTCCGCACCTTATATAGAAAGGATGGACATGTCCGAAAAACTGCCCCGCCAGAATCTCTTTGCGGAACAACATACGGAATGCACTTAGCGCCTTTTCGCCACAACCCCTATCCATATTTTTCCCGCAGGCACCGCGCCGCTTCCACCTCGTTTTTGAGCTTGCTATAAACCTCGTCGATATCGACTTTCGCCGCCGATCCGGGAGCGAATCCGCAGTCCGGGTTGAGCACCACCCGCTCGGGCACCAAGTACTCCAACGCCTGTTCCACCCGCCCGATGATCGTCTCCGGCTCGTCGACCTCGCCCGGATGCACCCCCACACAACCCAAGCCGATCTCTAAATCTTCGCGCAGTGCCTTAAACACCTCCGCATCCCCTGCGCCCGGACTGGTAAATTCCATAGTCAGATGGTGTACCTTCAGGCGATTGAGATAGGCGATGATCGGGCCATAGCCGCCGGTGTGACATGCCTCGCCCCGGACCCGGGCACCCGCACGGCGGCACAAATGCACGGCCAAGCGCACCCCTGTGGCTCCCTCTACCACCGCATTGGTCATCGCCACCGCAAAGTCGGCCTCGGCCTCGGGGTCGTCGTATCCGGCTCGCACCTCGTCATCGACGAGCAGGCATAGATGCGGATCGTCGATCTGCACGATATCGGCACCGGCCTCGCACAATAGCGCCAACTCGCGGCGCAGAATCGGCACACAAGCCTCGACGAATCCATTGCGGGTCGGATAGGCTCCGCGCGATTGTTCCGCATCCCACATCCGCTCGCCCAATAGCGCTGGCGCGGGCAAGGTGGCCTTGATTTTGCGCGAGCTAACCTGCTTGAGAAATTCTATTTCCCGCGCGATAAACCCTTCGTCTTTCGGCACCAACTCGCCCGTGACGATGGTCCACGGCCTGCCGTCCGCATTCCGGCTCAACTCGAAGCCATGCGCCAATTCGGCGATCACGCCGATATACGAGGCACGCCGCCATTCACCATCGGTGATCACGTCCAACCCCGCCGCTTCCTGCAACGCCGCCGCATAGGCCACGGCCGCGTCCATCACCTGCCCCAGCCGTTCAGCGTCCATTGGCCGCTCACCCATCACCGCCTCGCGTACAAAATCCGGTCGCGGCAGCGAGCCGACCACCGCGGCCGGAAAGAGCGTCCCGTAGTGTTGACGAGTCGACATATTAGCCGCCGTATTCGCCTGACCAGCGCACATTGGCCAGCGCGACGTCCTCTTCAGTGTCAATTTCCATATACTCGCCATCGGTGGTCACCATGTGCAAGGCCAATCCTGCGCTTAGCATTTCCTCGAAGAGGTGAATCAGATAAGCCTTTTCGAATGGCGTGCCGTCCTTCCAGTTCTGCCCGGCGTACTCCGCCTTCATCCGCTGATAATGCGCCTGCAAAGACCGCGCCCCCGCCACACTGAACCGCGCCACGCCGATATACTCGCCGCTGGCCGCTGGCGCAGGAATGGCGCGGTTGACCTCCACGACCCGATCGCCCTCGGCCACGATCTTTTCGGCATCGTCCTCGGGGTGCTGGCTGCGATCGGCATAGCGCGTACGCCAGTCCGTATCAACGCAGAGCGCGATATCGCCCTCGTGCTCCAGCGCTCGACGCACGACCGTGGGACGGTAGAGAATATCGGCATAGGAACAGACAAAACCATCGGCCATATACTCCTCGGCGCAAAAGAGCGAAGCCAAGATATTGTTGTGCTGCCAGTCGGCGTTATGACAATAAGTGAGATGCGGGTAGTCGGCTTGGATCTGCTCAATGCGATAGCCGCCGACAAAGACCGGCGTCTCTAACCCGGCCGCGGCCAGCGCCTCGAGCATCCAGTCGAGGATCCGCCGCCCGCCGATGGGCACATAGCATTTGGGCTGCCCGTCGGTCAGGGCGTTGAGCCGACTGCCGCGGCCGGCACCGATGATGATGGGACGCACAGCTCTCCTTTCGTTGTTAGCTCACTCGCTAAGTACACGACAGTAGGGCCTTACCCTCGGATCGAGGGCATCTTGCCCTCGTCGAGGGCGGGACGCCCTCGATCCCGGACTCATCGCCCATTAACGACAAGTTATCGGTGTCGTGTAGTTAGGATCACTCGACACACCCTGCGCCTTGTTGCCGGCCGGTGGCTTGGACGGTCCAGAACCGCCAATCTGCGCTTCCACGACCTCAAGCGGCGCAAAGATCGCCTTCAGCGGTACGCGCAAAACGGCCTGCTGATTCCCAGCGGAAAACCAACAGGCCGCTAAGCGAACAACGCCGCGACCGCCACCTTCCACCCCGGCACCACTTCCCCGCCCTCCAGCACATCGCCTTCGCGCAATATATCCACAGCGCCCGAAGTTCGATGTACCGCCACCGTGCGCTGCCGTGGCTCGACGACCACCACCATCTGCGTCCCAGCCGCCAGCCAAGCAGCCACCTTTTCCGCCACTTCCCCGTAGCGATCTCCCGGCGAGACCACCTCCACCGCCAAATCGGGTGCGCCCGGCCAGTAGCCGACCACCGCACCGACCGCATCTAACCGCGCTTGGCGCACAAAAGCCGCATCCGGGGCCCGCACCGTGTCCGGGTCCGACCCCAGCCGAAACCCCGTCTCCGCCGCATACACCGATCCCAAGCCATGGGCCTCCACGTGTTGTGCCAAGGGCCAAGCAACGCGCATCGCGATTTTTCCGTGTTCATTGCCCGCAGGCACCATCTTACGCACCTCCCCACATACTAATTCGTAGCGAAAACCATCGTCCGGCAGCCGTTCCAAGTCCGCCGCCGTGGCCGTATGTTCGACAATTGTCATGAGCTATCGTCCTCGTCCCCTTCGGCTTTAGATGCGAAATACTATGCGGAATATACCTACCGCCTTCTACCCAAACAATCGCCAGTGGAGAGCATGGCCTCCGCACCTTATATTGAGATATTACACATTGAAAGGATGGACATGTCCGAAAAACTGCCCCTCGCCATCGTCGGCTGCGGCGGCATGGGCCACCGCCACCTCTACGGCCTCGCCGAGCTGCAAAGCACTGGCCTGTCGCCCTTTGAACTGGTAGGTGCCTGCGACCCCAATCTCGACAACGCCCACTCGCTCGCCGACCAAGCCGAAGAGCGACTGGGCACGCGACCCCAACCCGTCAAAGACCTCGCTGAACTAGCTTCCGTCGCCCCGGTGCAAGCCGTCGATATCACCACCCTACCGGCCCATCACCACACGGTGGCCATTGAGGCCATGGAGCGCGGCTGGCACGCGATGTGCGAAAAACCTATGGGGCTTACGGCCCGCGCCTGCAAGCAGATGATCGCCAAGGCCCAAGAGACCGGGTGCGTCCTCTCGGTGGCCGAAAATTACCGCCGCGACCCGGTAAACCGCCTCGCCAAGGCACTCCTCGACGCCGACGTCATTGGGCGTCCGCGCCTGATGCAGCAAATTGCCGTAGGCGGCGGCGACGGCATGCTCATTTCGGTGTGGCGGCACCAAAAAAACGCCAGCGGCGTCCTCCTCGACGTGGGCGTTCACTTTGCCGACATCATGGAGTACTTCCTCGGGGAGGCCGACACGGCCTACGCGCAAACGCGCCTGCACGAGCCGACGCGCAAAAACCCCGTAGCCGGCCGCGACGTCAGCAGCGGCTCGTCGGGAGGCGTCTATGAACGCTGGCAAAAAGACATGCCCGCGGAGTTTACTGCTACCGCGGACGACGCGGCCTACGCCACCATCCTCTTCAAAAGCGGCGCGGTCGCCCAGTACACCGAAGACCACGCGGCCCACGGCCAAAACCTGTGGCGGCGCTCCATCCACGGCAGCCGCGGCTCACTCGAACTGCCCGGCGACCGCTCGGGCCAACGCCTCGCGCTCCACCTCGACGGCGCAGACCCCATCGGCGACCAAGCTCTCCTCGACCTCGTGCCCGATCACCGCCTCGACGAGGTCACGGCCGCGCTCTTCGGCGGCGACCGGCTCTTCGAGTACGACTTTCCCTTTCCCGAGACCGATCGCAAGCTAATCGCCGTCGAATACCACGAACTCGGCACTTGCATCCAACACGGGCGACAGCCCGAAGTCAATGCCCAGCAAGGCACTCGCTCCGTGGGCCTGTCTTACAGCCTGCTGGAGTCGCAAGTTGCCGGCCGTGCGCTGTCGGTCGATGCCGTCTGCAACGACCTGATCAACGCCTACCAAGCCGAGATCAACGAGCATCTGGGGCTCTAAAACCATGGCCGCCATCCTCTGCCCTCGCTGCCACAAACTCGTCAGCGCCGATGCTGAAACCTGCCCCCACTGCGGCCAGCGCAAACCCGGGCTGTGGGGCGCGACAGCCACCATGCGCAAGCTCGGCCTACAGCTAAATTTCCCGCACTTAATTACGGTGTTCTGCGGCGTGCTCTACCTGCTCGCGTTGGCCCTAGACCCAGCGGCGATTTTCCAGACGCAGGGCCTGATGCAGATTCTCTCGCCCAGCATCCAAGCCAGCTTCAAACTCGGCGTCACCGGCACCGTGCCCATCTTCTCCTACAACTTCTGGTGGACTCCGATCACCGCCATCTACCTGCACGGCGGCCTGCTGCACATCTTCTTCAACATGATGTGGGTGCGCCAGCTTGGTCCGGTTGTAGAAGAGCTCTTCGGCCCCTTCCGCCTCTTTGCGATTTTTACGGTCGCCGGCATCACCGGCTTCCTAGCTTCGACCCTAGCGGGCCACTAACTCACGCTGGGGGCCTCCGGCTCAATTTTCGGCCTCTTGGCCGCGGCCATTGCCTACGGTCGGCGCGTTGGGGCCCAGCTCTTCACTCGGCAATTTCTCCAGTGGGCGGTCCTGCTTTTCTTTATGGGCTTTGTGATGCCCGGCGTCGATAACTGGGCGCACGGCGGCGGCTTCATCGGCGGGTATGCGGCCGCGTATGTCTTCAGCCGCAGCTCGGAGCGCGAGGGCTTGGGGGCCTATCTGGTCGGTGGTTTGTGCATGCTGGCCACAGTCGGCGCTTTCTTCATGCAGTTTATCGCCATGTTCCTGTAGCCCGCTTCATGCCCGCCGAACGCATCGCGCTTTTCGACAGCCAGGGACAACCCATAGGCAGCAAAAGTCGCGCGGCGTGTGGCGACGGGGACCGCGTCGGCTTGGTCTTTGTCTGGGCGGCTTGGCGCACGTCCTCCGGCGTCGCTCGCACCTTATTGCAGACTCGCTCGCGCCCCGGCGACCCCTATCTCGGCAGCCTCGACGCGCCGGCCGGGGGCCACATCCGGGCCGGAGAAATGCCCGCGGCAGCGGCGCATCGCGAATTCGCCGAAGAGGTCGGTATCGCGCTGACACCCGCCGAGCTGGTCTTCCTCGGCCAGCAACCCCTCCAAGACACCAGGCACTCTGCCATGCAGTTTTTTTACCTCTGCACGCGGCCTATCTCGCTGGGGGAAACCGCATTCAACGAAGAAGTGGGAGCCTTCGTCGAAGTCGGGCTCGACGATTTCGCCGCCTTGGTCTGCGGACGGGCCGCAGCGATCCAAGGTCAGGCCCGCTACAGGGAAACACCAGACGAAACGAGGCCGCAGGAAATTACTCCCGCGGCCTTCGCCGCCTATTCCGAGCCGATCATGGACGCCATCCGCCGCTCGGCCAGCGCGCTCCGCGCCTATCTCGATACCGGGCCGCTCGACGAAGCTATCTGGACGCACTCGACCGGCTGATATAGCACTCCAGATGCGCCAGCGCCCGGCCGCTATCCACAGCCTCCCGCGCCTCGGCCAACCCCTCTTCGGCACTCGCACTTAGGCCCAGATAATAGTCGGTCAGGCCGGCGTTGAGTACTATGCGGTCGTACGCGTGGCCTTGCTCGCCCTTGAGTGCTGCTACTCCCAGCGCTGCAAAAGCCCGCGCACTCACCACCGCAGGACGCGGGCTTTGCTCGTAGCAAAAGCCGTAGTCCCTCGGGTCCACGTCGCAGGCTACCGTCGTCAGTACACCTCGGACGCGGCGGAATCCCTGCGTGTAGTTGATGGCCTTGCGTCGAGCGTCCGAGGGCTTGCCCAAGCGCAATCCATAGTGGCTGCTCCCCTCCTCGCCCTTGATCACCAGCCCGGCGTCCAGCCTGTGCGCCGGCATCAACCCCAACAGCTTGTCCTCGTAGCCAGCGTGGTAAAAGCCCGCGACCATGCCGTTCCAAGCCGCGCCGGCAAACAACTGCTGTGCCTTCTCGGTAGTGGCCCAAGGCGGGCGTTTGGCGATGTGGGTGCGCAAATGTCGCAAAGCATACGCACGGGGGGCGTATTCGCGCTGACTCACGTACGCGAACCCAACGGCCGGGTCTTCGATGCAACGGGCCGCTGTCGCCAGCGACAGATCGACTCGCGCACCCAAGGACATCAGCACCCCTTCCTCGGTGACTCCGCGCTTGGGCGGCATTTCGGCGACGCCGTGTAGCACGGTCGCCCGGCCCAAGGCTGCGCGCACGGCCGCGACGAAGAGCGTCGGGCGAAAGAAGCGCGCTGCGCCGTCAAAGGGCTGGCCAAAATGCGTCAGAACTTCTACTTGCAGAGCGGACACCTGCTCTGAGGGAAGCACGGCGTCGAGATGAGCGCGAATTTCTTCCGCATTTTCGATGTTCATCCGCTGGCCGATCAAGAACGCGGCCATCAGCGAGGGGCGCACTTCGCCCGCTAGCATGGCCCCGAGCGCACCGCGCACTTCCTCGTAGCGCAAGTGCTCGCCCTGCAAAACCGGGCGCAGCGCTGCAACCACCCGCGCTTCGCCCCAACCGCAGCCGACGAAATCCGGTGCCATCCCCAACAAGAAGCGCAAGTCAGCGGGCATCTTGCTGAGCGCGTCCCCATGGCGATCAAACGCCTCGATTTCCGCTGCGCTCCACCTCGTCCGCTCGCCAAAGGTGCGGCGGATGGACATGGCCGCGAAAAACGCGCCCATTTGGGCTGGAGAAACCTGCTCGGCGCGGGGCAAGGCCCCCTCGAGCGAAGCGAAAATTAGCCCTAGAATGCGCCGAGGGTCTGGGTCGCCCTCTTTTTTGCCCAGCGGACGGCTCTGGTGCGGCCCGGTACAGACGCGCATCTGCGCGGCCAGCACTTCCTCGTTGGGGCCGGGATAGGGGGCGGGTTCAGACACGATTTTTGCTCCCTTTCACTAGCCGGAATCTCTTTTGACACGCAAAACATACCTTATTACATTCGCTGAGGAAATGAGATTACGAGTAGTTCCCCTTGTGGAGAAACTTCCGATGACAGGTGCGATTTTATATTCTAAGTATTTATTTCCTATAGAAATAGAGCAAGGCGAGCTCGGCTATATATCTCGTTGTCCCACCTTTGACGTATGCAGTCAGGGAACGACAAAGGACGAAGCCCATCGCATGATTTCTGAGGCTGTGCAGCTATTTGTTGAGGATGCTTTCGACGATGGAACCTTAAAAGAGCTTCTCAAAGAATGTGGAGTCGATGGAGAGTTCGAGGTTAATGGTATAGAGTTGCCCAAGCAAAACGCTCATTTTATAGAAATCTACATCCCAAAAGGGTATAATAATGAGACTTACGCCGTGCAACTGGAGGACACTAATGCAGGTGTTTGAAGCTGATGGTTTTGTTTTTTCGCGTGTAAAAGGCGATCACATTATTATGAGAAAGCCAAGTAAAAGATCAATAGTAATTCCCAAGAGAAAAGAAGTAGAGGTATATATTATACAATCTAATCTAAAAACTGCTGGAATTAGTAGAGAGCGATATTTTCAGTTATTAAAATCAGTGGGATGAGTGCTGGTTTACTCAACACAATAGGACTATTCCTCGATTCTATAAGGAGTAGTCCTATTTTTTGCAGCGCAAGCTCGCGCTACTGAGACTTGTGAGGTTTCTCCAGATATGGAGGAATACCCAAGCCCCTGGGGCACCACCCTTTTCCGCGATAAAATCCCAATGCGCTACCTCTCTCGTCTGTTTCTTATCGCCCTCGCCCTAACCGCTTGTGGCTCGTCCGACCCGGCCCCGCCAGCGCTGCTCCACTACGTCGCGGCCCAAGAAGCCTTGGCCTCCGACGACCTAGACCAGGCGCGTCAGGCACTGCAAGGCTTGGTGCAAAGCGCCAGCCCAACCCTCAAGCCGCTGGCGGAAAAAGCCGCGCATGCCGACGATCTTGCTGCGGTGCGCGTTGCGTTCAAGCCGCTGTCCGAAGAAGTGATGCAGAGCCAAATTCCCGAGGGCTACGTCGTGGCGTACTGCCCGATGGCCGACGGGGACAAGGGGGCGCACTGGGTGCAAAAGGACCAGCCCCAGATCGCCAATCCCTACTTCGGCGCTTCCATGCTCCGCTGCGGGGTATTCAAGGAATAGCTGCATCCGCACATGATCCGCGTAGAGTCCACCACCCGCCGCTACGGAGCTTTGACCGCTGTTGACGAGGTCAGCTTTGCCGTTGACCAAGGCGAGATCGTCGGCTTCGTCGGCCCCAATGGCGCTGGCAAGAGCACCATGCTCAAGATGCTCTCCACCTTTATCCACCCCACGGCCGGCACAATCGCCATCGACGGGCTCAACGTGGTGGAGCACCCGCTCGCCGTGCGCCGCCGCATTGGCTACCTGTCGGGCGACACCCCGCTCTACCAAGAGATGCGCGTCGATAAGTTCCTCCGCTTCATCGCCCGAGCCCGCGGACTCGAAGGCGACGCCTTGCAGCAGGGTCTGGCGCGTGCGGTCGCGCTCTGCGGGCTCGAAGACGTGCTCACCCAGCGCGTCAAGGAGTGCTCCACCGGGTTCCGCCAGCGCATCGGCCTAGCTACCGCCATGGTTCACGATCCGCCAGTCCTGCTCCTCGACGAGCCAACCCACGGCTTCGATCCCTTGCAGGTTCTGGCCTTCCGCGACACCTTGCGCACACTCAGCTCGGGCCGGGCGATCCTCTTTAGCACCCACATCATCGGCGACGTCGAAGCCATTGCCGACCGCGTGTTGATCATCCACCAAGGGCGCTTGCTCGGCGATGGTCGCGTCGAACAGTTGGCCGCAGACGCCGGCATCCCCGGGGCCGGCCTCGAAGCCGTCTTCGCCCACCTAGTCCGCACCACAACCCCTGCCCATGGCTGACGCACAACGCCTATCTGCCGCCGAGCGCCTGCGCGGCACGCGCATTGTCTTCGACCGCGAGCTAGAAGCCTACTTCGACTCGCCCATTGCCTATGCGTACGCGGCCGTCTTCTTGGTGCTGTCTTGCACCACCTTTATGAACTCCTTTTTTCTCGACGGGGTCGTCGATATGGGGCCGTACTTCACCGCCCTGCCCTTCCTGCTGATCCCCTTCGTCCCAGCCATTACCATGCGAGCTTGGGCCGAGGAGCGCGCCCAGCACACCTTTGAGCTGCTGATGACCCTGCCGCTGCATTCCTTGCAAATCGTGCTGGGCAAGTATCTGGCGGCCCTCTGCTTCTACGCGATCGTCCTCGCCGGCAGCCTGCCCATCGTGCTGATGCTCCTCTTCCTCGGCGATCCCGACCTCGGGCGCATAGCCGCCAGCTATGTCGGTGCGCTGCTATTGGGTGCTTTCTTCCTGTCCTTCGGCCTCTTTGCTTCCGGCCTGACCCGCGACCAGATCGTGGCCTTTGTGCTCTCCGCGCTCTTAGGCTTCTTCTTCGTGCTCAGCGGGCACGAGAAAGTAGTAGAAGTCCTCGACGGACTAGCGCCGGCCTATCAGCCGGGCACGTGGCTGTACGAGACCATATCGGTCCTGCCCCACTACGCGGCTTTTGGCCGCGGCGTAATCGCTCTCGCCGACCTGTTGTACTTCGCGCTGATGAGCGGCTTTTTCGTCTCAATGAACCATCTCAGCCTCCAGAGATCCAAGTATTGAAGCGGCACTTCTTGCTCCAAATCGCGCTGGCTTTTGCCCTGCTGTTGGGCATTGTCGCGTACGCCGGCCGCCTCCTGCACCTGACCGGGACTTGGACCTTAGACCTGGCCGGGAACGACATCGCCACGCTCGCGCCGGCGACCGAGCGCTACCTCCGCTCCCTAGACGCCCCGCTCGCCATCACCTACTTTGCCACCGCCCGCGAAAACATGCCGGCGCACCTCAAAGAACTCGAACCCCAAGTCCGCCAGCTCCTGTCGGCTCTGCGCGACCAAGCGCCCAACCGCATCGACTATCGGGTTATCGACCCGGACCAGAGCGGGCGCGCTGGCATCGGCTATGCGGCTAGCAAAAAGGCCTCCTCCTTCAGCGTGCGGCGGGTGTTGCACGACGAGCATTCCGAGCAGAAAATCTGGTCCTCGCTGGTCCTCGCACGCGCCGACGCGCCCGAAGTGCTCGTCCAAAGCATAGAGCCGGAACACCTTCCTTATCTAGAGGAGTACGTCATAGCCCAACTGCAGGCCGGGCGAGCGCCGCCGCAACCGACCTTTGGCGTCTCGGCTCCGCCGCCCTTCCAGCTTTTGGCGGCCTTTCTCAACGAGGCCGGGCCGGTCGTCGAGCTAGACCTCAACAGCAACCCCACCATCCCCCCGGAAATCGACGTGCTGTTTTGGATCCAGCCTGAAGTCGCCACGCCCGAGCACGTGCGGCAGTTGCTTGCCTTCCTCGAATCCGGCCGCAGTGCAGTGCTCGCCGGCAGCACGTACCAGATCGGCTACTCCTCACCGGAGGACGCGATCTCCTATTGGGTACACCACGCGCCGCCAGCCTGGGGGCAACTGCTCCAGCCCTTTGGCATCCGGCCGGTGCCGGACTTGCTCGTCGATAAAAACACCGGGCCGGTCACCCTCGACTCGGGCGAAATCGTCGCGCCCTTTCACCTCCGGGTGCTGCCTGCTTTTTACAATATGAAGAGCTTTGCCGCGCCAGGCCGCGGCGGGCTCAACTTCGTCGCCGCCAGCGCACTCGAAGTCGATCCGCAGGCTGTACAAGCCAAGGGCTTCCATGCGGAAATCGTCGGCACCACCACCGAAAGCCCCCGCGTCCTACCCCTGCCCACCGGCCCCTTCACCGACGCCGATTTAACCGGCGGCCTGCCCGTGCCCAAACAAAATTTGCTGGTCCTGCTCAAGCCGGACGACCCTTGGCAGGGGCAGCTATTCGTCTTGGCCAGCGCGTCGCCCTTCCAAGATGGCATCATCAACCAGCCCGGCTACGCCCACCGCGTCTTCCTGCAAAACCTCATCCGCACCTACGGCCAACCCGAGCGCCTATTGCGGGGGCGCGTGGAAAAGGGCGGGGCGCAGCGGCTCGTCCCGCCCGGGGCACTCGCCCGTTTCTTCTGGCGGTTCTTTGCAGTCTTTTTAATACCGCTGGCGTTTGTGGGTCTCGGCGTGAGGCACTACCTCCGCCACAGCCGCCCGAGCTGGCCATCCGGCCGTTGGGGCCGACAGCTTGGCCTCGCCTGCTTGGTGCTCCTCGTTGGTGCGCTCGTCTGGCGCGGGCGCGGCCCCTATCTCGACCTGACAGCCGACCAGCTCAACACGCCCTCGCCGCTTTTGGGCCGCTTGTTGCAGGGCACGTCCCTATCCGCCGAACTGATCGCCACGCACCGGGCCTCCATGCCCCGCAAGCTCAAAGACGCCGAAGACCGCATCCGCACCTTGCTCGCCGACTGCAACATTCCCCTGCGCGTGATCCGCCCCGACGCCCTGACCCCCGACCAGCGGCAGGCGTTCGCCGCCGAAGGGCTGGTGCCCTTTCCAGCCGAGCGAGTCCTCAACGACACCCTCGCCACCCAATACGTGTGGAGCGGCCTGCGTCTGCTCGGCAACGCGCACACCATCGCCGTGCCGCGCCTCGACCAGCGCACGCTGCATCACCTCGAATTCCTCTTGGCCGCGGCGGCCCACGGCCTGCAACAGGAGCGCAAAATGCGCGTGGCCGTCATCTCGGACTTGCCGCGCCTCTCGCCGGCCGAAGCCCTCGAAGACTACCAGAAGAAGGGCCTCATCGCCCCGGGCGGCACCGACGTGTACAGCGACTTGAAAACCCTGCTCGCCGACTATCTCTACGACGTCCACTATATCAATCCCCGTACGCCGAGCATGCCCGCAGACGTAGATGTCTTGTTGTGGATGCAGCCGCGCCGCGACTCCGGGCCGATCCTGCTGCTGCTGAGCCAGCATCTCGCCCAAGGGGGCAAGGCCATTGTCGCCATGCAGCATTTCAACATCCAGCAGCGCCAGTACCGCGGCTCGGGGTTTCAAACGGTGTACTGGCCCCAGCCTCAATTCCAAGACCTCGACCGCTACCTCCAGCTCTTTGGCATCGAACAGGTCCGCGAAGTGCTCTTTGACCGCACCCAGTCGCACCTCGACCTAGAGACCCAAGTCAACCGCACGGCCGTGCGCGAGTACGACCCGCAAAAGGTCGCCTTGCCTTTCTTGATCCGCGCCGTCGGCCAGCACTACGATCTCACCTCGCCGATCACCCGGCACCTCGGCGACCTGCTCTTTATCTGGGGGAATCGCTTTGCCCTCCACCCGGCTCAGCTCAGCAGCGCGGGCATAACGGCCCACACCCTGATCTCCACCTCGCCCCAAGCCTGGGCGTACCCCTGGCAGGGCGGTTGGCTGCCGCCCGAGGTCTTCGCCCCGCAGACCTACCTGCCCGGCCCCCAACCCCTCGTCGCGTTGCTCACCGGGCCTTTTCCCGAGGTCGCCTTTGCCGAAGGCGAGGATGGCCGCTCCGTCCTCCAGCGCGTGGGCGAGCACCCGCCGCGAGCGGGTGCCCTGCTCCTGATCGGCTCTTCCGAGATGTTCAAAAACGAGCACCTATTGACCCCGGGCTTTCAGCACGATCAGTTCTTGCTCAATGCCGTGGCGTACAACGCTTATGGCGCGAAGCTAGCCGCCTTACAGGCGCGGCGACCAATTTCGCGCGGCTTTCCCTTCCAGAGCACCGAGGCCAAGCGCCTGTGGCGAGTGGTCGTGGTGGGCGCGGGGCCGCTGCTGTTTTTGGGCTATGCCCTCTATCGCCGCACGAGGCGAAATTGATCCGCTTGCTCTGCGCGCTAGGGGCCTTGCTGGTCCTGCTCGTCCTCGGGGAAAGCACGCTGCGCGAGCACCAGCGCACTGTGCGCCGCACGGCCGGGGCTTTGCGCCTCTTGACGCCCGAGTTGGCCTCAGCCATCGCGCAGATTGAGGTCCGTGCGGCCGGACGCCGCTGGCACTACGTCCGGCGCGGGCCCACTTGGCATTTCCCGGCGTATCACCGCGCCTTTGTTCTCAACCGCCGCGTCGAGCACCTGCTCCAGAGCTTGCTCGCTACTCCGGCGACCTTCGTCTCGGACGAGCCTGGAGACTTGGCCCGCTATGGCCTCGGCCCGGGCAGCGTCCGCATCCACCTGCTCGACCAACAGGGGCGTCCCTTGCTCGAGGTGCGCCAAGGACGCGGTGCCCCCGGGCCACGCGCTGGGGAATCGTATGTCCAGCGCGTGGGTGCCGACAGCATCTTTCACCTTCACGCCCACCCCGTCCACGCCCTCGACACCGCGCCACCCGCTCCCATGCTCGACCGCCGCGTTTTGCCCCAAGCCTTACAGCGCAAGGGCCTGCGGCGCATCGCCTTCGCCGGCGACCCGGCCTACCCGGTGCAATCCCTCAGCCGCCAGCTAAAAGCCATGACGGCACCGGGCCCGATGATGCCGACCTACGAGTGGGTCGCCCTCTCTGCGGCGGGCGCAGAGACCTGCCTCTCCGCAAGTGCAGAAGCCTACGCCGACTTCCTCAAGCGCCTGACGTGGTCGGCCTTGCACGATCCGGGCCAAGCCGATGCCTTTGCCCAAGCTCGCTATCTCTATCTCGAAGACGAAGAGGGCACCATAGACACCCTCGCCATTGGCCCAGCCCACGACCGCGGCCCCTACCTCCGCCTCCACACCACCGGCCACGTTCTCTCCATAACACCCGAAAAAGCCGCCCTCCTCTTCCCCACGCGAGCTGCCCTCCGCGACACGCTCCCCCAACCCTCGCCCTACCACCAAGCCGAGCCGTTCTAGTCCACTAGCCATGCTCTACCGCAACCTGCTGCGCCACCAGTGGAAGGAGTTCATCCGCAACCCCTCTTGGAGTGGCATAAGCGTCGCCTACGCCATTTTCCTAGTTCTGCTAGCGCTGTACTTCCTCCTCGTCCTCGCCCTCACGGGAGCCTTCATCGGTCATCTGCTAACTAGCCAAAATCCCACAGCCGATGTCGTCCGCTTGGTCAATCGGTACTTATTGAGCGGTTTCTTGCTCTTGTTCCTAGCCCGCTTGCTCTTCCAAAACACGCCGCAAATAAAAATTGGCCCTTATCTTCACTTACCCATTTCCCAGCCTGCTCTAGCGCGATTTTTTTCTTTGGCGGCCCTGTTCCACCTGCACAACCTATTGCCGCTGGCCTTCTTCATTCCGTTCTGGATCCGCAATCTAGCGCTGGATTACCCAGCTTTTACATCGCTGTCTTGGTTGGCGGGCATTGTGGCGGTCCTCGGTCTGTCCAACTACTTGGTCATCTGCGTCCGCTTAATTTCGGCCAGACGCGCAGGCTGGCTCTTGGGCGGTGGGGCCAGCGGTCTAATCGCGTTGGATTATTGGCAACAGTGGGGCTACACGGGCGCACTGTCGAGCGCGGTATTCGACTTTTTGCTGGGACCGGGCGGCCCAGTGCTAGCAGTGGCCCTGCTGGTGGCGACCTGCCTGCTCTTCGGCCTGACCTGTCGCTTGTTAAAGGACCATTTGCACGACGAAGCCCAATCCGAAAAAGCCTCTACGGCTCGGTCTCAAAGCCTGCTCGACCGGCTAGCCGGCACGGGTCCGGTGGGCCAACTGATGGCACTAGAAATTAAACTGGCGCTCCGCAACAAGCGGCCCCGGCAAATCCTGTGGTCTTCTCTGATGTTTTCAGCGGCCGGGCTGATAAATTTCATACTTCTTACCCGTGGTCCATCCGACTCGGTTGTGCCCACGACCACCTTAACATTCTACCATATTTTTTGGGGATTCTTACTCAGTAGTGGTTTCGCGATCAGTTACGGCCAATTCATGTTCGGTTGGGAGAGCCTTTATTTTGACGGCCATCTGGCCCGGCCGGTCCACTTCCGCCACCTGCTATGGGCCAAACTATTGCTGCTGCAAGTTTCCTGCCTGGTATTGGCGCTAGTGTGTCTGCCGTTCTTGCTGGCCTTTGCCTCCGAATTGCTCGTCATGTACAGCGTCTTTTTGCTCTACAATATCGGTTTTAGCTCTGCTGGTATGCTGTTTTTCGCCACCATGAACCGCAAACGCCTCTATATCGCCCCTTCCTCATTTTTTAATCAGCAGGGGACTTCCCTGCACCACCTAGTAGCCATCATTCCCTTACTGGCCCCGCCCTTGATTGTGATACTGGCGACCGACTTTGGCCCGTTGACCTTAGCTATCGGCGGCCTGCTGTGCTGGGCACTCAGTCCTATTTGGGTGCGCTTGTTGGCCTATCGGCTGCAAAAGTGCAAGTACCGCATGGCTGCTGGTTTTAGGGGGAGCACCTGAACATTGCACCTGCGAGTCCAAAACCTGCAAAAGCGCTACGGCCTAGCGACGGTCCTCGACCTGCCTGAACTCGATATCGACAGCGGTGCTAGCTTCGGATTGGTGGGCAACAACGGCGCGGGCAAGACCACCTTTTTGCGCCTCGTCCTCGATCTGATCCGCCCAAGCAAGGGCCAAGTACTGATTAACGGACAGGATGTGGCCCAAGACGACGCTTGGAAGGGCTGCACGGGATCCTACCTAGGCCCTGCCTTCCTGATCGACTACCTGACGCCCGTGGAATACATCCACTTCGTCGGCAATCTGTACCACATGAGCCCGGGCCAGATAGAAGAAAAATGGGAACACTACCATCCCTTTTTCGGCGATCAACCGCTCAACAGGGGCGAGTATATCCGCAACTTGTCCGAGGGCAACAAGAAAAAAGTGGGGCTCGTTGCAGCCTTGATGGTCGAGCCGCGGCTGCTGGTACTGGACGAGCCCTTTGCCAATCTCGACCCGACGAGCCAAATCCGCCTCAAGGACATGCTAAAAGCGGCCGCCCAAACCGCCGATACTACGCTCATTATCTCCAGCCACGATCTCAACCACATCACCGAGGTCTGCCGCCGGGTTGCCGTCATTGAGCGCGGCGTCATCGTGCGCGATATCCGCACGGCCCCGGATACGCTGCGGGCATTGGAGCGCTACTTCGCCGTCGAGGAAACGTAAAACTTTGCCTTGAGCGCTCCCCCAACCCGCGCCGTTCTAGCGGCAAAAAAGGACGTATTCGGGCCCTGTAGCGCGAAACTCACCGCTAAGCAACAAAAAAAGCGGCCCGGCTCCCAAGCCAGACCGCTTATCACGCCGCACAAAGTCGAAATGAATGGGGCCTCAATTTGAGGCCCCATCCCACCAACTTGCTGTACAGCGGCTGCTACCTGAGCAGCAGCATCTTCTTGACTTCGCGGAACTCGCCGCCCGCCTGCAAGTGGTAGAAATACATCCCCGACGACAAGCTATGGCCGCGGTCGTTCGTCGCGTCCCACTCCACCACGTAGCGACCAGCACTCTGGTGCTCGGCCACCAGCGTCCGCACCGCCTGACCGACTGCGTTATAGACGATCAACTCCACATCCGCCGCGGTCGGCAACGCATACTGGATCGTCGTCGTTGGGTTGAACGGATTCGGGAAATTGTTCGCCAAGGAGAACGCTTCCGGCCGCGTTTGCACTACGGCTTTCGCCGCCTGCTCCGCTCCCGGGTCGCTCAGCGCGATCTCTACCTCGTCGCCTTCTAGCCCATCAATCGTACCGATCAGCCTGATGATCTCGTCGCCTTCCTCCAAGTTGTCGGCTCTTGGGTCGATGTAAAAATTCACCGTCCCTGTTATCGAGCCGGCCGGAATCTCAATCACAGGCGTAAATAGCGCGGCGTAGTCCAAATCGCGCGTCGCGGTCGAAGCGTCGTCAATGGCCAAGCGCACGGTCGCGTCCTCTGCCAACGCCTTGCCGTCCAACGTGGCGGTCACCGCAACAGTGGTCAAAGCGGCATTCTCACTCAACGCGTTCGGATCCGCCGACAGCGAAATGGACGTACTGGGCGTTTCGTCGTCTCGGATCTCAATGTCCGCCAATAGGGTCTGGCCTGTTGACACGAGCGTGGCCTGCACACCCAAACCCTTCAGACCCTCTTCAGTATCGTCGTTAATGGGCGTGAGGGTCAGAGTCGCCGTTCCCTCGGTAGTGCCCGCTGGAATGGTGATAAGCGCCTCCAACTCCGCCATGTAGTCCACATCGCGCATCGCGGCTGGGCCGTCGCTGGGAGCCACAATGGCAAACCGCACGCTCTCGTCAGCCACTGAGGCGGCCGCCAAGGTAAAAATTAGCGAGACTTCAGTCTCGGCCGCGTCCTCTCGAATCACCGCCGGCTCTGCCGTCAACCCAGCGGCCACAACCGGGGGCAGCCCAGTTGTACGGACCGTGATGGAAAAGGTCAATTCCGCGGCGTCCCTGTTGCTGTCGGTCACCATGTAGGTAACTGGGACCGGACAGTCGGTCGCTGCGGCCGGCGTACCCGAAAGCGTCCGCGTGACCGAGTCAAACGCCAAGCCCGCCGGCAGGGTCAAGACGCGGTACCGCAGGTCGCCAGCACCGCCCATCGCTTCCGGCAGCACCAAGTCGGCAATAGCCGTCCCCGCCGTGTACGTCTGGTCGGCGATGGAAGCTCTGGCCGAGAAGGCCAGCACGGCCCCTTTCTCAGCACTTGTAATGGTGAAGGTCAGCATGGCCGTGTCGTCGTCATCGTCAATCGCCGTGTAGGTGACGGTGACCGCGCCGTTAGTTGCTTCGGCCGGCGTACCCGAAAGCGTCCGCGTGGCCGAGTCAAACGCCAAGCCCGCCGGCAGGGCTGAGATGCGGTACGTCAGGGTGCCGTCGCCACCCGAAGCCTCCGGCAGCACCAAGTCGGCAATAGCCGTCCCCGCCGTGTACGTCTGGTCGGCGATGGAAGCTCCGGCTGAGAAGAAAGGCTCGCCGCCTTCGCCGGGATCTTTCAGCGTTATATCTACAATGCCGACTGTCACCGTGATGTCGGCATCGCCCGCATCGGCGGTGATTTGATTGTTGGCGGACGGCACGGTCAGCCTGATTTTCTCGTCGCCCTCCACGATCCCGTCGTCAATAGGGATGACGGTAATCGTCGTCGTCCCCGACACCGAGCCGGCCGGAATCGTCAGCGGACGCAGTGCTGCCGAGTAGTCTATATCGCGCGTCGCCTCAGCAACGTCGACGACCGTGCCAATAGCGTCCGCATCCTTGGGATCGGGGTCAATGGTCAAGAGCACGACCACGTCATCGTCAAACACTTTCCCGTCCAAAGTTCCGGTCACCGCAACATGGGTCGCGCCGGCCCCTTCGCTTATCGTAGCCGGCTCCGCCGTCAGCGAGATATTCGTGCTATTCGCGTCGTCATCGGCGATGACTATCGTTTTAGTCGCCGATACGTCGCCGATCGCGACTTTTATATATATCGGCCCTCGCGGAACCACCGCGTTGTCGTCAATAGGGATGAGCGTGAACGTCGTCGTCCCCGACACCGAGCCGGCCGGAATGATGAGCGGCGGACCAAAGACCAGCCTGTAATGCACATCGCGCGTCGGAGTGCCCGTCACAGTATCCCCAGACGGCAAGACCGCGCCATCGGGCAAAATCACGAGCCTCACCGTCTCGTCCTCGATCAAGGCATTCGTCAAGGTGACTTTCAGCTCGATCGTCGTCTCACCGGCGTCCTCGCGCACCCTCTCTTGACTAAGCGTAATGGCATCGGCCGTGGCCGCGACCTCCTTCCTCATTCTTATATCCACAGGCCTGAGCGTTAGCCCATCGTCTTCGATCTGTATTCCCGGGGCGTCCTCATCGGTATCATTATCAGGAGACGCTATCCGGATGGTGCCAGGTAACCGATTTTTTGGGGTGAGGATAATGGTCGCCGTCCCGGACACCGAATTTCTCGGAATCGTGAGCGTCTCCAGCGTCACCGTATAGTCCAAATCGCGCTGCGCTTCGCGATTGTCCTTAGTCGCATCCGCAGCGTCGATAGTGCCGTTGCCATCGGTATCGGCGTTGGGATTGGCCCCCAAGTCGGGATGATCGCCAATGGTCAAGACGAAACTCGTCGCCTGTCTCAGCACCTTGCCATCCAAGGTTGCCGTCACGGCGATCTCGGTCGCATCATCGAACCTATTTAGCTCGACAATATCGACCGACAGATTGATGTTTCTGCTATCCTTGTCGTCGTCAACTAGCGTGATCGTCGTCAGCTCAACCGTCTTAATGCCAGCATTGCCGCGGATCTCAATAGGAAGGTCTTCGTCAACGACATCATCGTCAATGGGGATGAGGGTGAGGGTCCCCACTGCCTTTTTTTCGCCAGCCAGAATTCTGAGAGCGGTCAGCTTTATGCGGAAGCGACTATTGAGCCCCTCATGGGAGACACCCAAGAGCACATACGTATCCGCATCCACCACTGTATCATCAGTAACTTCGACTGTCACCTCGATATCGGTCGCACCGGCGTCCTCGCGGACACTACTAGGATTCACCGACAGTTTTAAGTCCGACTGCGCCGCAGCCTCCCCGCTCCATCCCAACACCCAACCAGCGGCCAACAGCCAAGGCACAGAGGCCAGACGCTGCATCAACAACTTCGCATGTATCATTATTAGTCTCCCCAGGGAACAACTCTCTAATAAGAGTAGGTATGATATTAAGAAATAGGGCCTCAAGTTGACGTTTGAGGCCCTATTTTGCTAACTCGCTGTGCCGTGAGTGCTTACTTGAGCAACAGCATCTTCTCGACTGCGGCGAACTCTCCCCCGGCCTGCAGGCGGTAGAAATACATCCCCGACGATAAGCTGTGCCCGCTGTCGTCGGTCGCGTCCCACTCCACCACGTAGCGACCGGCGCTCTGGTGCTCGGCCACCAGCGTCCGCACTGGCTGCCCGACGACGTTGTACACGGTTAGCTCCACGTCCGCCGCTTGCGGCAGCGCGTATCGGATGGTCGTCGCCGGGTTGAACGGGTTCGGAAAGTTGTTCGCCAACGCAAACGCGGCCGGCAGCGTCTGCAACGATAGCGACGCGCTCGCGCCGTTGGCGTCCGTAACCGCGTACGTATATGCGAACTCACCCTCGGCCATCGGCGTACCCGCAATGGTCCGCGTGGCCGCGTCAAACGACAAGCCCGCCGGCAGGGCCGGCGAGAGGTGATACGTCAGGGGTGCGGTGCCGCCCGAAGCCTCCGGAAGCGCGAAGCTCTCCACGGGCTGGCCAACGATGAATTCGCGGATTTCAACCAAGTCGGGCGAGCCCGTCGGAATGACCTTACCGGCCACACTGCCGAACAATTCGAAAAACTTTGCAAAACTCAGCGGGGGATTGACCGTGATGGAGAAGGTCAACGCGGCCGCGGTGCCATCGCTGTCGATGACCGTGTAGGTGACGACGACCGCGCCATTGGTCGCTTCCGCAGGTATGCCCGCAATGGTCCGCGTGGCCGCGTCAAACGACAAGCCCGCCGGCAGGGCCGAGACGCTGTACGTCAAGTCGCCCGTGCCGCCCAAAGCGGCCGGCAGTACGAGATCGTCAATCGCCCCCTCGGCCGTGTACTCTTGGTCGGCGATCGAAGCGTCGTCCGCGAAGGCAAGGGACGAATCCTTCGGCTCCTGCGGCGGCTCCGGCTCCGGCTCCTGCGGCGGCTCTACCGTTGCTCGGTCGCTCAGCGTGATCTCCACCTCGTCTCCGACCAGACCTGCAATCGCACCGGTCAGCCTGATGGTCTCGTTGCCCTCCGCTACAGTGTCGTCAATTGGTTGGACTGCAAACAGTATTGACCCCGTTATCGAGCCGGCCGGAATCACGAGCAGCGGCTTGAACAGCGCCACGTAGTCCACATCGCGCGCCGCTGTTGACGCACCATCAATGGACACGGTCACGGTTGTGTCCTTTAGCAACGCCTTCCCGTTCAACGTAGCAGTCACCGTAATAGCGGTCTCACCGCCTTCCTCGCTTACCGTGCGCGGACTCGCCGACAGCGAGATGGACGTACTAGGCGTTTCGTTGTCGGCAATTTCGATGTCCGTCAATACAGTCGCACCAGAAGCGAATGTAGCTTGCACACCTAACACTCTCGGGCCATTCGCCTCGGCGTTGTCAATGGGGTTCAGGGTGAGCGTCGTCGTCCCAACGGTAGCACCGGCCGGAATGGTGCTGACCGCCCCCAGTACCGCCGTGTAGTTCAAATCGCGCACGGCCGGCGTACCCGCACTTGGAGCGACAAGCGTGAACGTCACTCTCTCGGCCGTGGCCTTGGGAGCCGCCATGGTCACGGTCAGGAAAATTTGCGTGGTTTCAGCGTCCTCGCGGATCGACGAAGGAGCCGCCGTCAGCTCAGCGTCCGCAACCGGGGGCTGGGGCGGCGGCGGCGTCTCAGTCGCCTCGACCGCGATGGAGAAGGCCAACGCGGCCGCGGCCCCGTCGCTGTCGATCACCGTGTAAACGATGCTGGACGTTCCGGCCACTGTCGGCGTACCCGAAAGCGTCCGCGTGGCCGCGTCAAACGCCAAGCCCGCCGGCAGGGTCGAGACGCTGTACGTCAGGGTGCTGTCGCCGCCCGTAGCTTCCGGCAGTACGAGCGCGGCAATCGCGGTCCCAACCGCGTACTCTTGATCGGCGATCGAAGCGTCGTCCGCGAAGGCAGGGATCTTCGGATCCGGCGGCTCTGGCTGCGGCTCTTCGTCCTCGGTGTCTTTCAGCGTTATCGTCGCTGGAGTGACCTCCAGCTCTTGGAGGTCTCCGTCATCATCTTCGGCTATGGGCGGTTTAGACGCCAGCGTCGTCAAGCGGAACTTCTCGTCGTCTTCCTCCCCGTCGTTGGCGGTGGGCGTGACGGTGAACGTCGTCGTCCCCGACACCGAGCCGCCCGGAATCACCAACGGCCTCGGGATGGCTGTGTAGTCTGCATCGCGCGTCGCCGCCATATCATCGTCATTCACCTCGCCATCGCCATTAATATCGTTATCAATGACCAAGGGCACGATCACGTTATCGTCGAACACCTTCCCGTTCAAGGTGCCGGTCACCGTAACCTCGGTCGCACCCGCTCCCTCGTTTATCTCGGCCGGACTCACCTCTAACGTGATCGAATCGCTCGTCGTGTCGTCGTCGGTAATCAGGATTCCGGTGACGAAGGATTCTTGGGTTCCAACCCTCGCATTCACCTTGAAAGCCCTCGGCGGATCATTGTCTTTGTTGTTGATGGGGGTGACGATGATCGTCGTCGTCCCTTCTGTCTCGCCCTTGGGAATGATGAGCGGCTGCGGTTCCGCATAGTAATCCACATCGCGCTCCGCATCCACCGCGCTATCGAAAGCCTCGCCCAGACCGTCGCTGTCGTCATCAATAGTGAACTGCACCTTCTCGTCAGCCAACAAGGCGTTCTCCAAGGAAACTTTCAGGGTGACCTCCTTCGCCCCCGCGTCCTCGCGGATTGAGAAAGGAGTCGCCGTCAGCCCGGTAATCTCTTTAGCGGGATCGCCCGTTATCTCGATTGAATTAGCATTAACCGTTATGGGAGTGTCCTCGTCATTAGTTAGGCCGGCGTCAGAATCAGCCTCCACCCAGATAAAGCCGGTTCCGTCGCCCGTTCCTTCGTCCTTGGGGCGGATGATAATCGTTGCCCTCCCCGACACCTTGCGATCTGGAATGGTTATGGTGGCCATTATCGCAGTGTAGTCCAAATCGCGTCTCAAGCCAGATGCTTCACTTCTTGCTTCATCAATAGTTAAAGAAAAACGCAGATCTTTTCTTTGCTTCTTGCCATTTAGGGTGGCCGTCACCACGATATTGGTTGTACCATCCCTCCTGCTTAGATCGGCATCAGAGAACGAAAGATTGATCTCACTGCTTTGCTTATCCGTGTCGATCAGCGTAATCGCTGTACTCTTGACGACCCTATCAGCGGCGGCGTTACCCTCAATCGCGATAGTGAGATCATTGTTGTCGGTTTCTTCACTAATGGGGGTGAAGGCGATCGTCCCGGTCGCCTCTTTCTTGCCCTTCGGAATCAGGAGGGTGGGCAGCGTTATGCGGAAGCGACTATTGAGCCCTGCGGATTCTCCGAGACCCAAGACCACATACGTATCCACATCCACCGCTGTATCATCAGCAACTCTGACTTTCACCGCGACATTGGTTTTACCGGCGTCCTCGCGTACACTATTGGGATTCACCGACAGAATATAGTCCGCCCGCACCGTTATCTCCGATGCAAAATACGTGGGGATAGAACTAGCACCGTCACCGTCGACCTCCACCTTCATCCTTACCCAATACATACCAGTATTAATATCGGCGTCAGTAAAGGTGTGGGTGCTGTTGCTGCTACTATACTCCGCTTCAGAGCCGCCGATGGGGCCTGAAGCGGTAGTAAGATCAGAAGGAATCGCACCCGAATATAAACCCACCGTGTAGGAGGTGGCAGGGTTCCCATTATCCGCACCAGTGCCGAAATTCTGCGAATCAGACGTACTCCATTCCACAGTAATCGAATGGGGCCACGCGACCAAGTCATAAGTCAAAACCAAATTGGGATCGGTGGCATGAGGATGATCCGCCGCAGTGCTATGACCTGACGTAGCGTTCACATCAGCCGCAGCCTCCCCGCTCCATCCCAACACCAAACCGACGGCCAGCAGCCAAGGCATGTAAGCCAAGCACCGTATCAACAACTTTGTATATATCATCACTCAACCTCCTTGAGGAAAGCATCCCTATAATTGCCTGTTGGTTTATAGTCAGGAAATGGGGCCTCTCTCAAACTGAGGCCCCATTTCACTAACTCGCTGTGGCGTGGGTGCTTACTTACTTGAGCAGCAGCATCTTAACTGCGTGGAACTCGCTCCATTTGTCAAAGATATTGCACAAGCCCTGTCGTAGCAAGCACAGACAAGAATGGACTTTGAAAATTACATGGGCGGCGAGGGACGGACCGGCGCAGTCTCGCGTCGTATCACCCTCCAGCCGCCGCGAGACTAGTTTCAACAGGCGGAAAAGTGCTTTGAAACCGAATCGGGTTGAATAGTAAAAGGGGACCCCACCTTGCGGTTTGAGGTCCCCTTTCACTAAATCGCTGTGCAGTGGGTGCTACTTGAGCAACAGCATCTTCTTGACTTCGCGGAACTCACCACCCGCCTGCAGGTGGTAGAAATACAACCCCGACGACAAGCTGTGCCCGCTGTCGTTGGTCGCGTCCCACTCCACCACATACCGACCCGCGCTCTGATGCTCGGCCACCAGCGTCCGAACCGCCTGACCAACCACGTTATACACGGTCAGTTCCACGTCCGCCGCCTGCGGCAACGCATACCGGATCGTCGTCGCCGGGTTGAACGGGTTCGGATAGTTATTCGCCAACGCGAACACCGCCGGCCGCGTCTGCAACGCCACCGGAGCCGGCAGCACCAAGCGGTTGAAGCCAACGCTGTCATACGTCTGGCTGTCGGTGATCTCGATGACCGTGCTCTCGATCTCCGTCGTCGGCCGGAACACCAAGCTCAGCCCCACCTCCCCGTCGGAGACCACCGCGCCGTGAGCGACCAGCGCCAACACGCCGGCGTCGTCGGACAGCACCTGCGGGGCAGCCAACGCACTCCCGCCCAGCGGCTGATCGGTCAACGCCTCGACGAACTCCAGCTTGTCGGCGTCGTATTGCACCTGCAAGCCGTAGCCCTTGACCGCGACGAAGTCGGCCATGCGCACGTCAAGGACGAAGTCCTCACCCACGCTGGGCAGCGCCGTGCGCGCATCCACATACAGTCGCGCCTCTGCGTTCAGACCGGCGAACAGGGGCACGCGCTTGCCAGCGGCAGCCGTACTGCGACCAAAGTGATCGGCAAAGACGAAGAAATCGTCGAAGTCGATCGCCGCACTCGGTGCCAAGTCAAACGCCGGATCAAAACCAACGTCTTCGGCCGTCAAACCGAAGAAATCCGCTAGAATGAAGAAGTCGTCGAAGCCTACGCGGTTGTCCGCGCCGAATAGGCCGAAGAGGGCGCGCCCTTCGCTATCGACCACGCGGTTGCGCACGGCCAGCGCCGTCTGCTCAAGCTCGGAACCCGTCTCGTTGTCTGCGTCGTAGGGCCGCACCTGATAGGTGTAGCGCACCCCGTTGAGCGCCGTCGCATCGACAAAGGACGCAACGCCGGCATCGACTTGCGCGACCAAGACGAATTCGTCTTCGCCCGCTGCACGGCGATAGATGCCGTAGCCACGCACACCGACGACGGGCTCAGTCGTGGCCGGACCAATGGCTCCGGCCACGACGCCCTGCAAGAGGCGATCAGATGGCGAGAGCGTCCACGTCAGGACGATGCGGCTGCCCTCGTCGTTGGGCGCATCCAAGACGCGGAGCGACGGCACGGCTTCCGGCGCGATATTGTCGATAGCGCGAACCGGCTCTTCCGTGACGGTGATGGCCGAATGTTGTATGCCCTCAACCTGCCTCAGCTTCGGGGCCACGCCTTGAGCGAAAGCAAGCGCTTCCGGCAGCAGCGAGGCGAACACCGGCGCATCACCGGCTTGAGCCGCTTCCCGGCTGGCCAGCAGCGTCTCGGCCATCAACTCGTAGGGCTGGTTCACGTCTGCGGCGCGGACGAATGCGGCCTTCGCAGCATCGTGCGTGGTGCGGCCTCCGCGCTCGGCGGCAATGCCCCAGTTGGTAGCGACATTGTCGAGCGTGGCGACGATGGCGCGGCCAATCTGCACGCCCGGCACGGCATCTACCATGGCCCAAGGAACCATCTCGCCGTCCAGCGCGGGTATTTCGCGGAAGATGCGATAACCGTCCAGCGTGTCGTGATCGTCCGACAGGTCCCAAGTCAGCAGGACAAAGCCGCCTTGGTCGCCAGCACCATCGGCACCCTTGTAGTCTTCGGCCACCAGCACGTCGGGAGCATCCAAAGACTGCTCCACGACCGCCACGAGGAACGGCAACGGCCGCGAAGCAGAAGCACCGCTGCCGTCCATGACCGTGTACGTAATCACGACAGGTTCGCTCAACTCGGTGGGCGTACCCGAGATCGTCCGCGTGGCCGCGTCAAACGACAGGCCCGCGGGGAGCCCGGATACGCTATACGTCAGCGGCGGGGTGCCGCCCGTAACCTCCGGCAGCGGCAGCGGCTCAATCGCCTTGTCCACCTCATACGTCCGTATAGTGTCCGGCAACTTCACCTCAATGCTGAACGGCGGCAACGACGTACTGGCATTGGCACCGTCGGTCACCGTGTACGTGTACTCCGTGGCCGGGGCCGCCGCTAGCGGCGTACCCGAGATCGTCCGCGTGGCCGCGTCAAACGTCAAGCCCGCAGGCAGGGCCGGCGCGAGGCTGTAGGTAAGCGGCGGGGTGCCGCCCGCAACCTCCGGCAGCGTCAGCGGCGCTATCGCCGTGCCCACCTCATACGTCAAGATTCCGGTCTCGTGTTCATCGGCCAAGGCGGTATGAGCACCGGGAAATAGGCCGCTTGCCCCCAAAAGAGCCAGCGAGACAAAAGTCAAAAACGTTCGCTTCATGGTTTTCTCCTTTAAGTTAAGAATGTAATTTAGCGGGCACTTGTTCACCGAAGCGCACCAGCAAGTGGCTGGCTCTTGACGGGTGCCCCAGTTATTAGCAACAATTTATTAACAAAGATAATAAGCACAAGCACTTTTTCGCAATTTAGTAATCGCATGATCATCGACGTCCACAGCCACGCTTGGCAGTTCCCCGAGCATTTCACCGACCAGTTCCGCCAACAAGCGGCCCAAGTGGCCAAAGCCGGCGAAGCGTTGGATCTGACCGTCAGGTACGAAACTTATCGCGCCGGCGCGCAATCCTGCGACAGGACCATCGTCTTCGGCGGCAAGGCCCGGCGCTCTGGTTTGTGGGTGGACGACCGCTATGTCGCCGATTACGTCGCCGCTCACCCAGAGGCCCTGATTGGCTTCCTCTCGCTCGACCCCACCCAAGACGGCTGGGAGCAAGAAATGGCCTACGGGCACCAAGAACTCGGCCTCAAGGGCATCAAGCTGCTCTCCATGTACGCTGGCTTCTACCCGCACGACCCAAGCCTCGACCCGCTGTGGCACTACGCGGCCGAGCACGACCTGCCCGTGCTGCTACACACCGGCACTACCTTCGTCGCCCAAGCCCCGCTCAACTGCACCTTGCCGCGCCATCTCGACCCGGTGGCCATCCGCTTTCCGGAGGTCAAAATCATCATGGCCCACCTGTCGCATCCCTACGAGGGCGAGTGCGTGGCCGTCATCCGCAAACACCCCAACGTGTACGCGGACGTCAGCGCCCTCCACTATCGGCCTTTCCAGCTCTACCACAGCCTGATGCTGGTACAGGAATACGGCGTCTGGCATAAGTTGCTCTTTGGCAGCGACTACCCCTTTACGACGATCGACGCCTCCATTGAGGGCCTATGCGGATTGAACAAAATGCTCGCTGGCACGGCCCTGCCGCGCTTGGACGAGCGCGAGATCCACGCCTTAATTCACCGCGATAGCCTCGGCATCTTGGGGCTTTAAGGCTTGCGCCAGATCGCCTTTCCTCATTTAATCCCTTCTGTATCTCATACCCACCTCTTCCAAAGGAGTCGCTCTATGAAGCGCTTACTTCTCAGTGCGTTGTCCATCTTCCTCGTCGGCGCACCCGTGGTGGCCGATGACGAAGCGGATGTCGATGTCTATGAAATGGGAGAAATGATCATCACCGGCTCCAAGCTGCCGCAGACGCCGGGGAATGTGACCCAGAAAATCTCCATTATCACCGCCGATGAGATGGGCTCTTTAGTCCTCGGCAACGGCAACCTAGCGGAGGTTCTCTCTTACAGCCCGGGCAACTTTGCCAACGTCCTCTCCCGCAACGACGCCAACTGGGGATCTTCCGGCGGCCTAGCCCATACGTATAAAGGCTACATGCTCGACGGCTTGCCCATCGACGCCTTCGTCGATCTCCAGAGCCTCGACCCGTGGGCCTTCCAGCGAGTCGAAGACCAGCGCGGCTCGGCTTCGGTCCTCTATCCGACCTATCTGGCCATGGACTTTGCCGGCAATCAATCGCCGCTGGCCGGGACGGCCAACTTCATTCTCAAAGAGCGCGTTGGGAGCACCCGCACCAGTGCCTCGGCGTACTACGGCTCCTACAACACCATCGGCGGCCGCTTCTTCCACCAGCGCGCGGCCGGCAATCTGCACCTCTTCTTCGGAGGGCACCACGAGGATTCGGACTACACCTACTACGGAACCTTTGACGAGGAGGGCAACAGAAACTCTTGGCTGAATATGGATGACGACCCCGAGTACGAGAAAACCAAGATGTACATGCGGGGAACCTACTTCCTCGACGACAGCGGCCAGCGGGCTTCCATTTACGCCCACCGCACTTGGCACACCGGCGATGCCGGCCGCATCAACCGGGACTTCGGCCACGTCTACACCACCCTGAACGCCGGGTACGCAAACCCAATCTCCGACAGGGCCACCGTCCAAGCCAAGGTCGGCTACCGCGACTACGTGCGCCGCTGGGAGGAGGATGGCATCTGGGAGGATCCCCCTAGCCGCGAACTGCGCTCGGAAGACGGGGTTGACCAGTCCGTCATACCGGCCGATCTCTCCGTCTCTATCACAACCCGAGAGGCAGACGTGCTCACCGTGGGTGCCGACTACCAGCTCGCCTCGTACGAGACCTCTCGCGAGACCGGCGAGATGAGTCCCGGCAACGACGCCACGGCCACGGCCTTGGGATTCTACGCCCAAGAGGAGTTCCGCTTGAACGCCCTCACCCTGCGGGCCGGGGCGCGCTACAACATCATCTCCCACGACATCGACCTGCTACAGGGTGCTCCTCCAAACGAGACCAGCAACTCCTGGAACAAGCTCCTGTACAGCGCCGGGGCGCGCTACAACCACAGCGACGACCTCTCGGTGTACGCCAACATAGGCACCAGCTTCAAGGCACCCTCCCTCAAATCGGTGGGTGGCACCGTTCCCCCGGACGGCAAGGGCGGCCATCTCCCGAATCCAGACATCAAGCCGGAGTCCGGGATCAGCATTGACGTGGGAGCGAACTTCCGGCCCATAGAGGGAGTACAGGTCGGCTTGCGCGGCTTCAACATTGAAATCGACGACCAAATCGTGCAGCGGGTGGTGCCAGTAGATCCGGATGATCCCGCGCAGTCGCAGGACATCAACGCCGGCAACACCACGACCAATGGTGTGGAGCTAGAAGTCTCCCACCGCCTCGACGAGACGGTGGAGTGGTTTGCCAACTACACCTATACCAATGCCGAAGTGCAGGAACACCTCGACGAGAACCAAGTCGGCGCCAAGATCAACTTCGTGCCGGAAAATGCGATTGGCGCCGGGGTTCACCTCACCTTCTCGCAGGGCTTGCGGGCGACGGTCACCGTGCAGTCCTACAGCGGCATTTACCAAGACATTAACAAGGATTCCGAACCCCTCGACGGGTACATCCTGTTGAACGCGCGCCTCGAGCAGCGCGTCCGCACCCAAGACGGGTACGACCTGAGTCTCTATCTCGAACCGTACAACATCACCGACCAGACCTTTGAGATGCCGTGGCAGTTTCAGGATCCCGGCTTCTCGGTCAACGGCGGCCTGATGGTCTCCTTCTAGCAACGCGACCCCCGTTAGGGGCTTCGTGGTGGCCCTAGCAAAAATACGGGATGCCCCTACGCGGATCGCTAATGATTCTACTACATCCTTCTCCCACGGCACCTTGGTTCCCGGTTCCCCCCTTCCTCGCAGGAAGGGGGGCTAGGTGGGTAGGTTCCATTCTCCTCGCTCTCCTGCTCGCCGCTTCTTCGGTCCTCGCAGAGGGCGTGGCGGCCACCGACTTCCGCGGTCGCCGCATCGAGTTGGACAAGCCGGCCGAGCGCATCGTCTGCCTGCTCGAAAGCGCCCTCAGCGGCCTGTACATGCTCGGGGCCGAAGCGCGGCTCGTCGGCATTTCGACCAATATCTACCAAGAAAGCGTCTTCCCGTACTACGCGGCCATGGACGAACGCATCCGCGAGCGCACCCTGCCCACGCCGGGGAATTGGGACTTCGTCAACATTGAGAGCATGGTGGCACTGCGGCCGGACCTAGTCATCCTCTGGTCGGGTCAGGAAGAGTCCATCGCTGCCCTCGAAGAGAAGGGGATTCCGGTCTTCGGAGTTTTCATCGAGCGCTTTGCGGATATTCACCGGGAGATCGCCGCCCTCGGCGAGCTGACCGACACCCAAGAACGGGCTACCGAGCTTCTCGCCATTGCCCAAGAGGAGTTGGAGGGGGTGCAGCGCAAGACCGCCCTCGGCGAAGGGGAAGCCAAGCCGCGCGTGTACTTCATGTGGGACCAAGGGCCGCTGGAGACGGCCGGCCGCAACAGCACCGTGCAGGAGCTCATTGATCTGGCCGGGGGAATCAACGTGGCGGCCGACAGCGAGCTAGAGCACCTCATCGTCAATCTCGAAAACGTTCTCGTCTGGAACCCAGAGCTGATCGTCATGTGGTGCAACGACCGGCTCAATGCCGAGGACCTAGGCGAGCTGTCCGGCTGGCGCTCGCTCGCAGCCGTGCGCAACGGGCGAGTACGCGAACTGCCCGATCCCTTCTCGTGCGACTTCTGGACCCTCAAGTACATCTTCACCGTCGATCTCGTCGCCCGCTGGTGCCATCCAGACCGCTTTTCCGCAACGGATGTGGAAAAACTACGAGCGGACCTGCTGAACAAGCTGTACGGGGGACGGCTCGGGGAACTACCACCCCTCTCATACGGGGCAGGAGACGGCCCGTGACTAGCGCGTTCCGCCGCCGCCTCATTTACATCCTGCCGCTGCCGGTCCTCTTCGGCTCCCTGCTGCTCGGCCCTTCGGCCAGTGCCGAGGCAGGGGAAATTCTCGTCTGGCTCTACGGCCTGCTCTTTCGCGGAGCAGCCGCCGGAACCGAAGAGTCGCTGGTGGGGACAATCGTGTGGGAGGTGCGCCTGCCGCGCATTCTCCTCACCTTTCTGGTGGGGGGGGCCTTGGCCGCGGCCGGCAATGCCTTGCAGGCCCTGTTTCGCAACCCCCTCGTGGCCCCCTACATCCTCGGGCTTTCCTCCGGGGCCGCTTTTGGCGCGGCCATAGCGCTGGTCCTGCCGTTTCTTCCGATCCAGCCGACGGCCTTTGGCTTTGGCCTGCTCGCCGTGGGCTTGGCCTACTTCTTGGCCCGCACCCGCAAGACTGTGTCGGTGGTCTCCCTCATTCTCTCGGGGGTGATCGTCACCGGGATCTTCACCGCTTTGCTGACCATCGTCCAGTTCCTCACCGACCCGTACAAGCTGCAAACTATCGTCCATTGGACCATGGGCAACCTGCACAATTCGAGCTGGGCCAAGCTGCGCTCGGCAGCTCCGGGGGTGGGCATCGGCGTGGTCTGGCTCTTTCTCTTTCGCTGGCGCATGAACGTGCTGGCCCAAGGCGACGAAGAAGCCCGCGCAGTCGGCCTAAACCCGGAGCGGGAGCGGGTGCTAATTCTCATTCCAGCGACTTTGGCCGCCTCCGCGGCAATCGCCGTGGCCGGCGTCATCAGCATGATTGGCCTCGCCGTGCCGCACATGGTGCGCATGATGCTGGGGCCGGACAACCGCCACACCCTGCCGGCCTCCTTTGCCTTTGGCGGGGCCTTTCTGCTGCTGGTCGATACCTGCTCGCGCACGCTGGCCTCCTTTGAAATCCCAGTCGGGGTCTTCACCACTCTGCTCGGCGGGCCGTTCTTCATCTTCCTCCTCAAAAAGGCGCGGATCGGATGGGAGACCTAGTGCCGGCCATCCAAGTTGAGCGGCTCTCCTTTGCCTACGAAGAGAGGCCGATCCTCAACGATATCTCGCTGGAGATCCCGGCGGGGCAGTTCACCGTTCTCCTCGGCAAAAACGGCAGCGGCAAATCAACCCTCATGCGCATTCTCGGCGGTTTCCTCGACTTCGAGCGCGGCAAAGTGCGTATCATGGGGGAGGAGCTCCGCTCCTTCTCGTCTCGGCGGCGGGCCCGCGTCCTCGGCTACCTGCCCCAGCACCACCGGCCGGTCTTTCCCTTTTCCGTGCAGGACGTGGTTCTGACCGGCCGCGCCAGCTACGTCACCTACGTCCCCAAGCAGGAGGACGTGGAAATCGGCATCGCCGCGCTGGAGCGGGTCGGCATTATCCACCTGAAGGAGCGCCCGTACACCGAGCTGTCGGGGGGCGAGCAACAGCTCGTCCGCATCGCCCGGGTTCTGGCCCAGCAGCCCCGTCTCATCCTCCTCGACGAACCCAGTTCGCACCTCGACTTCCTCAACCAAGCGCACCTGCTGCGCCTAATCCGCGAGTTGGTCGATGCCGACCTCACCGTCCTCGCCGTCCTGCACGACCCCAACAGCGCCTTCCTCTACGGGGATCACTTCATTTTTCTCAAGGATGGTGCAGTAGAGCGGCTACCAGCGGCCGAACGGCCGTGGGACCGCGACTTCTTGGAGCGGATCTACGACACTGAGATGGATTCAATCCCCTACGGCGACCGCGCTCTCGTGGTGCCGAAGGGGTGAGGGAACGTGCCGGAGATGAATGCACGTGAGGCATTGTAAGCCGCTGGCCTCCCTATGGCGGCGATCGAGAAGCGGGTTACCTCAATAACGACGCCTGCGATTCACAATTTGACTCAGGTACGCCTAAACCCTTCGCAAATGCGAGGAATGCAAATACTGCCCCAGCACTTCTGGGTCAACTCAGCAGCCTGTGGCGGAAATGCGCCATGTACGACCTTAATGCCTCTTGTTCCCAGAAATTCCACTACGGGAACGAAATCTCGGTCGGAGGAAGCCAGAACGGCTACATCGTAGTTGGCGACCCAAGCCAGACTGATCATCTCAGTCGCAATTCTCGTGTCAATGCCTTTTTCTTCAGTGCCGCGCATGTCCGCGTTGCATCTCGGGCACTGGGACACGACTTGGTGACAGGCCGGGCAGGTCGGCCCCCTGTGCTTGCGCCTCCTCGGCACCATTGTGACGTGTACACCGGGAAATGTATTGAGCGTGCGAGTTGACCAGCGGCGCAACTCCTGATCGCGGTCGCTATATGAACCATAGACATTCATTCCCTGATAATCGACATGTGCAGTCTCGTCGATAATAAGCAAGGCTTCCCGCGCCAAATGTGGACCCAAGGCACGCCAGTCGATCTTGAAATCGGGCCGAGCTTCCCTTACGGAAAGCTCAAAATTCCAGAAGTCGACGAACACCCTTACGCGAACGCGATGTTCAGCAACGAGCTCATCACGGCACTCATCCAAACTTTAACTCCAAAAATAAAAACAGGGACACCCACAAGAGTGTCCCTGTCGCATACGCATAGAGTAATAATAATCAAGTGGTCGTTGATCCTGTCTGCCAGGCGACTTCTTGATGGATTTTAATACTATTCAAAGTAATTGATCATGCCGCTGTTGTCCACACTCCATCGGGTAATCTTTGGATTTTTAGCGACCGTGGGACCGCGACTTCTTGGAGCGGATCTACGACACTGAGATGGATTCAATCCCCTACGGCGACCGCGCTCTCGTGGTGCCGAAGGGGTGAACGACCATCAGCCGCTGTGCAGGACGAGGTCGCGGGCGTCGCCGCTCAGCGGCAGCTCAACCCAAGCACCGCCGGCGCGGTGGGAGGCGTGAAAGGCGATAATCGCCTCCAGAGTACGCACGGCCTCCCCTGCGTCGTAGGAGAAGGGTCCCGCCCCGTCGAGCCAATGGACGATCTCGGCAACGGCCCGGTCCATGCCGCTACCGGGGAAATCGTCGGGCAGGTACTCGCGGTCGTCGCCGCGCACGATCTCGATGTCGCGGCCACGGCAGATAGCATAGCCTTCGGTGCCGTGGAAGCGGTGGCGCATAGGCGCGGTGCCGTAGTCGGCTGCGTCAACCGTGCAGATCAAATCGCCCCTCGGTGCGCCGGCGGCCGCGGGCAAGTCGCGTCCGAGGCGCAGCAGGCCCCAGCCGCCAGGATCGGCGAAGGCTGCGCCGCGGCAGTCGGATTTCCCCGACAGGTCAAGGGTGCCGGAGACCGCAGTCACCGGCAGGCCAGTAGCCATCTGCACGGCGTCGATCATGTGCGTACCCACGTTGCCGAGGCGGCCAGAGGTCCACTGGAGCGAGGCCGAGGTCAGGGTGCCGAGGACACCAGCGGCGATGCGGTCGCGCAGCACCCGATAGCCGGGGTGGAAGCGCAGGTTGTGGTTGATGACGAGCAGGGCACCGGCCTCGTTACAGGCGGACAACATGCCCTCGGCCTCGGTGACCGTCGCCGCAACGGGCTTTTCGCAGTAGATGGCGCGGACACCAGCTTCCACTGCCGCTTGGGTGATCTCGGCGTGGACGGGCGTGTACGTGGCAACCGAGACGATGTCGAGGGGCGCGGCCGCGCCGAACATCTCGCGCCAGTCGGCGAACACGGGCACGCCATAGCGCGCGTGGAAACGCGCGCGTCGCCCGTCGTCGCGGCTGCTACCAGCGACTAGATCGACCCGGTCGTGGTTGCGCAGTGCCCCTACGTGCGTACCGTCGAGATCCTCAACGCGCTGGCCGAGGGCGTCGCCCGAGACCTGATCCGCACCCCCGATAAAGCCCAGCCCCACGATTGCTGCACGGTATCTCGTTTCTCCTGTCATAGCATTCCTCCTAGACATTGCCCCAAATCATCAGACCCCGAGGCCCAGTACGCGCGCACAGGTCCCTCCCATGATCGCAGCCAGATCCTCGGCCGAGAGGAACTCGCAGTAGTCCTCAATCCAGCGGCGAGACTGGCGATAGGTGCAGAAGCGGTTCTGGAAGGGCATGTCAGTACCCCACAGCAGCCGCTCGGCCCCGATGCGCTCAACCATCTGCTCAAGCGTCGGCCACAACTCGCGGTACGGGTAGTCAAACAAGTCGCCAAGGCGCACCGGGAAGCAGACCTCTAAGCTCAGATTCGGATTGGCGAAGGGAGCCCATATCTCGTCGGGCAGCTCGATCCGGCTCGGGGAGCCGGAGGGATCGTCGTCGAGGAAGAGACGCCACGGGAAGCCATGCGTGAGGCTGCAAAGCGTTTCCGGGTAGCGCTCCATCCAGCGCACCAAGATGTCGAGCTCAGCTAGGTAGCCGCGACGCCGGCTCTCCACGGTCTGCAACACCGACGCTTCGCCCGGCCCGGTGCCGAGCGTGAAGAACACCGGCACGCCGAGCGCGGCCACCGCCTCCCAGAACGGACGCAGGTGCTCCCCATCCCACGGATCGGAGCGGTAGTAGTAAGCGTGGGGCGGGTTGAACTTGATGGCGTGCAGGCCGTGCTTCTCGACAGCAGCGACCGTCTCGGCGATGACGGCATCAAGTTCGCCGGCCAAGCGCCACTCATCGACCGGAGCCATCGAATAGATGCGCTCTGGATCGGCAGCCACCGACTCCGCTTGGAAGGCGGGATCGCGGCCCAGCATGGCATCGACGTGCAACAGAACCTTATCGACGCCGGCGTAGTCCATCTCGGCCAGCAGATTGTGGGGCGTGTATTCCAAGTGGGGCAAGTTGGGCGGATAGAACTGCTTGGTGAAGTCCTCGCCGTCAATCGTCCACACCACCCGTCCCTTGTCGTGGTCAACGCGGAAGTTGACGTCGGGCAAGTTGTCGAAATCCATGGCCCCACCGGGCGCTGCCAGCACATCCGCAGAGGCCGGTGCGCGGTCGCGGATGCGCCAAGCGGGCTGGTGGTGAGAGGCCTGACCGCCCTGGACCCAGCGCAGGTGGTCGGCCGCGGTGGGATGCCCGGCAGGAGAGTCAGCCGGGGGGAAGCAGTAGGCGTGGGAGTCGATAATCATGGCAGTACCTTGGCAGTCGCGGCCGGAGGTCAGGAGAGTTCCCGCGCAAATTCGCAGGTCCAATCGACGACCCGGAAACCGTAGAAGGAAGGGTATATCTCTTAGAGAATGATGTCAACGAGTAGTGGGTCTCTTTGAAAATTACACGGGCGGCGGGGGTGGACGGATCGTGCGGCACACTCGGCGTCCGAGGACTAGCGTAAAAATTCAAAGGGACCCACCACGAATCTTCTACGCCGAATTTAAGTATCGAGCGCAGCTTGACCCACCATTAGAAACGCCGTTTATTCGGCCCATCTACTGTCGCCTCCAACCTTGCGCAACCACGGCTCCCATCTCCCCAAGACATTCTCTGTGCCGAAATCACCCGTCGAATCACGCCTAAGAAAATCAGAGAATTAATTCAGAACTTGAGAAAAGCGGGATTTTACGAAATTTCTGGTGGAGGCAAAGGATCGCATAGAAAATTTGCCCATGATCGCTATCGCGGCGTCGTTACACTCAGCGGAAATTTTGGCAATGACGCAAAACCATATAGAACAGCAAGTCCAAAGCGCAGTGAAGGAAGTTAAAAAATGAAAGCCATTGATCGGTACCATAAATGGGTGGAGTGGAGTGAAGAAGACCAAGTATATATCGGCCAATGTCCGGACTTGATTACGGGAATTCACGGCGACGATCCGCTGCAGGTTTATGAAACTGTGTGACGTCATAGCAGACGTTATTCACCATTTCGAGTCTAAGAAGCGGTCTGAAAATTCCGGGTATCGCCCTTGTATGTAGCAAACAATCGAGGATCGAGGGCGTCTCGCCCTCGAAAAACGCGCCATCCGAGGGCCTCTCAACCGCTGCTCAACGCGGTTCGCCGAGGGTTTGCAGACCGCTTCTTAACGGAAACGATTCCCCATCCCCGAAAGGCTTTCGCATGACTGCAAATAACGACGAATTTGATGCGCGCACCCGGCTGGAATGCAGCGGCGGTAGCGGCGTCCTGTACCGCATTAAAAAGTTAGAAGAGGAGGGCGTAGCCGAGGTGAGCCGGCTGCCCTATTCGATCAAAATTCTGCTAGAGGCCGCGCTCAGGCAGTGCGACGGGTTTGAGATTACCCGCGAGGACGTCGAGCGCATTGCGCGCTGGAGTCCCGAGACAGCAGGCAAGGAAGAGATTCCCTTCAAGCCGGCGCGGGTAGTGATGCAGGATTTTACCGGCGTACCAGCCGTGGTTGATTTGGCCGCGATGCGCGACGCCGTGGCCGATTTGGGCGGCGACCCGGAAAAGGTCAATCCCCTGATTCCGGTCGACTTGGTCATCGATCATTCGGTGCAGGTTGATTACTACGGCATCCGCGAGGCACTGGCCATGAACGCTGCGCGCGAATTCGAGCGCAACCGCGAGCGCTACGAGTTTTTGCGCTGGGGTCAGGAGTCGTTCGACAATTTTCGCGTGGTGCCGCCGGCCACCGGCATCGTGCATCAGGTCAACCTAGAATATCTGGCGCAGGTGGTGCAGGAGCAGGACGGAGAATTTTATCCCGATAGCCTAGTGGGCACGGACAGCCACACGACGATGATCAACGGCCTCGGCGTACTCGGCTGGGGTGTGGGCGGCATCGAGGCCGAGGCCGTGATGTTGGGGCAGCCGATCTACATGCTTTTGCCCCAAGTGGTCGGCGTCAAACTGACGGGCGCATTGCCCACCGGGACGACGGCTACGGACTTGGTCTTGACGGTGGTGCAGATGCTCCGGGCGCATGGCGTGGTCGGCAAATTCGTCGAATTTTACGGACCGGGCTTGAGCGAGCTGAGCCTAGCCGACCGGGCGACCCTCGCCAACATGGCCCCGGAATACGGGGCGACGATGGGCATTTTTCCGGTTGACGAGGAGACGCTGGCGTACTTGGTGCTCACCGGGCGCAAGAAGGCGGTGGTCGAGCGAGTCCGCGCCTACATGGAAGCGCAGGGCATGCTCTACCACGCCGAGGCCCCTGATCCGGTCTTCAGCGAGCACTTGGCACTGGATATGGGTACGGTTGAGCCGAGCTTGGCCGGCCCGACGCGGCCGCAGGATCGGGTCGCGCTCAAGGACGTGCCGGCCGCATTCGCCGCCTCGCTAGCGGACCGCTTTGAGGTGGAGGACCGCGGCCAAAAGGTCGCCGTTGAAGTGGGCGAGCTGGGCCACGGCGCAGTGCTCATCGCCGCCATCACCTCCTGCACGAATACCAGCAACCCGAGCGCGATGGTGGGGGCGGGGCTGTTGGCGCGCAACGCGGCCAAGCGGGGTCTCGCGGTCCCGGCCTACGTCAAGACCAGCTTGGCACCGGGCAGCCGGGTCGTTTCCCGCTACCTCGACGCGGCCGGCCTCACCGAGAGCCTAGAGGCCCTCGGCTTCCACACGGTCGGCTACGGTTGCACGACCTGCATTGGCAACTCGGGGCCCCTGCCGGAAGAAATCGCCGCGGCCGTGGCCGACAACGACTTGGTGGTGTGTAGCGTACTCAGCGGCAACCGCAATTTCGAGGGCCGGGTACACCCAGTGACGAAGGCCAATTTCCTCGCCTCGCCGCCTTTGGTCGTGGCCTACGCCCTTGCGGGCCGGGCGACAATTGACTTCGAGCGCGAGCCACTCGGCCGCGACCAAGGGGGCCGCGAGGTATTCCTGCGCGACATCTGGCCCGCGCAGGACCAGATCCGCGACGCGATTGCCGGCTCGCTGACGCCTAAGATGTTCGAGGAAGAATACGGCAATGCGTTCCGTCAAAACGAGACTTGGAACGCGATCTCCGTGCCCGCGGGTACGCGCTACGCTTGGGCTGAGGAGAGCACGTACATTCGCAAGCCGAATTTCTTTGACGGCCTTACCAAACAGGCCCAGCCGATCCAGCCGATTCAAGGTGCGCGCGTCTTGGCCAAGCTCGGCGACAGCGTGACGACCGACCACATCTCGCCGGCCGGTGCGATAGCCGCAGGCAGTCCGGGGGGTGAGTATCTCGCCAGCCACGGCGTTGAGCGCAAGGACTGGAACAGCTATGGCTCTAGACGCGGCAACCACGAGGTGATGATGCGGGGCACGTTTGCCAATATCCGCATCCGCAACGAGCTGGTGCCCGGCGTCGAGGGGGGTTATACGCGCCATCTGCCTTCGGGCGAGCAGATGACCATGTACGAAGCGGCCATGCGCTACATAGAAGAAGGCGTGCCGTCGATCATTATCGCGGGCAAGGAATACGGATCGGGCTCGAGCCGCGACTGGGCCGCCAAAGGTCCCTTCCTGCAAGGCGTCAAGGCCGCCATCGCCGAGAGCTACGAGCGCATCCACCGCTCGAACCTGATTGGGATGGGCATTCTGCCGCTGCAATTTTCCCCCGGCGAAGATCGCCACGCGCTGGGGCTGACCGGCGAGGAGATATACGATGTCGAGGGCCTCGACGACGACCTGCAGCCGGGGCAGGTGTTGGAGGTGGTGGCCAAGAGCGCTGCGGGCGAGCAGCGCTTTGCGGTGATATGCCGGATAGACACCCCCGTGGAGATCAACTACTACCGCAACGGGGGGATCTTACACGCAGTGCTCAGGCGGATGGCCGAGTAGGGCCGGCGAGAGGATGCGATGAGTTCTTGTGCTGTTAAAGACGTCGTGCGCACCGTGCTACACGTGCCGTTCCACGCACGCTGCGCCGACGCCATGGAAGTCTACGGGCCGGGTTGGTCCATCGTCGAGCTGATCGAAGTAGAGACCGAGGGCGGCGTTGTCGGCATTGGCGAGACGATTCAGGGATATACGTGGGGCCACTCGCGCCAAGCGCAGTTTGCCCGCGTGCGCGGTCGGAATGTTTTCGAGGTGCTGTGGGACGACTCGCTGGGGGCCGGCTTGCAGATGGCGCTTTTCGACGCGGCCGGCAAGCACCTAGGCGTACCCTGCCACCGGCTGATGGGGCCGCAGCACCGCGACGCCTGTCCGGTTTCTTGGTGGGCGCAAAGTATGCCACCCGCAGCGTGGGCGGCCGAGGCTCGGACGGCCGAGGCGCATGGTTTTACCACCATGAAGGTCAAGGCGCGGCCTTGGTACGATATTGCGGCGCAGTTGCAGGCCGTGGACGAGGCCACCTCTCAGCACTTCAAGTTAGATGCCGACTTCAACACCATGTTGCTGGGGGTTGACCAAGCCGCCCCGCTCATCGCGCGCTTAGAGCGAGACAACGCCTGTCTCGCCATCGTTGAGTCGCCGATTCCGCAGGACGACGTGGAGGGCAACAAGCTCCTGCGGCGCAAGATCCAATCTCCAATCGCCATGCACATAGGCCAGCCGCCGCCCATGACGGCGATCCGCGAGGGTGTGTGCGATGGGTTTGTCATCGGCGGCGGAGTGAGCCGCGTCTTGAGCGACGGCAACTTGGCCGCGCGGGCGCACCTGCCGTTCTGGTTGCAGATGGTGGGCACTGGCCTGACCGCGACCTTTGCGGCGCACTTGGGGGCGGTGCTAAAGCAAGCGCGCTGGCCGGCGATTCCCTGCGTCAACATCTATTCGCACGTTTTGGTGCAGGAGTTCGCCGTGGAGGGGGGGCATCTGCGGGTGCCGGAGGCACCGGGCTTGGGGGTTGAGTTGGACCGGGAGGCCGTGGAGCGCCTGCGCGTCGAGCCGGACTTTGCAAAAGCGCCGGTGCGCCAAATACACGCCGTGCGCTGGCCCGACGGTCGGGTCCTCTGGGCTGCCGACGGCAGCTACCGCAGCGATTTCACTGCTGGCAAGCGAACCGGGTTCTTGCCGGGGATGCAGCTAGAGGTGCGGCTCGACGACGGCAGCGAAGAATTTGATCGAGAGTACCGGGAGCGGTTTCCGGGGCGAGCGAAGAGACGCTGAGACGATTCGATGAATGGACTACTGTGACGTTGATGGAGGCCTCAACTCGTGTATTGACGCAACCATATTTTGACTGAGCGACTCGTTTCGGGCGAGCGGCTCAGTGCGGCTCTTATATGAGACAGATCGTCTCGGGAAAGACTGCCTGCTTCCTTGATCTGCCGGAGTACCATGCGGTCAATTAATTTTTTTACAGGTGCAATGCGGGTATCGTGGATAAAATGGGTGCGGTTCGTAGAAGGCAAGCAGGTCGGCTCTATAATGACTACATCCTCACCCTCGTCGTCTTCATAGAGCGGGTGCAATAGTGCCACCAGTACCTCCTGAGCACGAGAAGGATCGGTCAGAATTAGGAACAGCCGAAAAGGCTGTGCGGTCATGCGAAGGATCGAGCCAGCCTTCAACACTATGAAAGCCACTCGTCGAGTTGGTTGCTCACCTTTACGCGCGCTACGACTTCCTGTATATAATCGTCCTCTTTTCCCAAGGCCGTGAGAATGTCCTCTAGGGGCAACGGCCGACTAGCCGGCCCCACAGGATCGGCACCGGGGTCTTGCCATTCGGGAAGATGATCGTGGGTATACTGGACCAATTCTTGCCAAGGCCAACTGCCAAAATGTGCTACCACCTCTTGAGCGATGCCGATCTCGTTTTCCGACATTGCCTCAATCGTCAGGGGATCTTGTACCAGTTCTATATGATAGGTCCCCTTTCGGCGAATATGGCTCTGCCAGACTGATTCACGCTCCGGCCACGGTGGCTCTCGAATAAGGTCATAGGTTCGGCTTAAAACGGGACCATGAGCCATCGACACATAGACATCGGTAGAAATCGGCCATCCTCGCTCGTTTAGTGCCGCGCGGTCCACCAAGTACATTAGCTTTATGAGCTTGATATACTCCATCGAACCGCCGGCCTCGCGCAACAACACAACGGCCAGTTCGGTGACCTTTCGGAGATTAAAGCGCAAGTTTTCCATAGGGCATCTTTAGGAAAAGGGTATATCTAGTTAGGTACCAATAAACGAAAACCGTGTCAATTCTAAAAGGCTGCCTCATGCGGCCAGCCCATTGGGCCGATGCGGATCAGACCCAAACGGACGGAGCATGTGGGCCTGACGGCAGTTACCGCAGCGATTTCACTGCTGGCAAGCGAACCGGGTTCTTACCGGGGATGCAGCTAGAGGTGCGGCTCGACGATGGCAGCGAAGAATTTGATCGAGAGTACCGGGAGCGGTTTCCGGGGCGAGCGAAGAGACGCTGCGAGTTGGAAGGTTCCCATGCGACGAACTGACTGTGTTTTGAGGTGCCGTCACGCAACTTTAGCTAAAAGAGGAAGCGGCCCGTGTCGAGAGACATTGGCCGCTTTTTTTGTGCTGTTGGCCTTGCGGAAACGCTGCTGAATAATACCCCCTCACTTGAGCACGGCGACGGCCACGCCCATGGCTGTGATGAGGATGCTGGTGCAAGCGATGAGCATGGCCATCAGCCGGGGTTCTGGGGGTAGTCGCCTATGTTACCGTGGAGGATGAACACGGTCGCCTGCTGGGTACGCAGCATGCCGCAGACGGTCTCGTCATACCACGACAGGGGGCGGAGGCTCATCCGAACGACTCCTCGCCTAGGATGACCGCAGAAACAGACAGCTGGTCCTGGGTCTCTTCGTCGTCGGCGTTGTAGGGGAGAAAGAGGTCGGGGGTGTTGGGGTCGGCTTGGACATCGGTGGCCACGACGCTGCCCGCGTACAGCCGCCAGTAGCCCACCGAGCTGTCGGTCAGCACGAGGGCCTCGGGCTCACAGTGGGACGTGAGGAGGTCACACAGTTCCTTGACCGTCATAGGGTCTCCTTTCGGGGGATAGGGAAGGGAACGTATAGACTTAGCCCCACTAAATGAGGCGTTCTTTTTTGCGATAGAGGCGGCAAATGTCATTCGGGGCCACCCTGAACTTCGTGCCGTGATTGCGTAGGCCCTGGCTGTCTGGCTTGGATTCCCGTGCATCGAAGTCTATGCACACAGACCCCGCGACCAGATCAAAGACGAAGAACGAAATCTGCAAGTCCTCAAAGCAATCAATCCGGTCAAAGGTTACAGTCCGTCCCTTTTTGGAACCCTGCACCAACACCAAGCGGCGCAATTTCGCTCCGGCCGCACTGAGAATATCGTCTTGCGCCCAATAGGGGATTGATCCGTTGCCGCCAATGGGACGGACAAAAATCTGGTTGGCGTCGGAGTCCACCCGAAAGCGGTCTGATTTACCTCGAATCGTATGACGAAAACTGCGCCGTCCGTGCTGGTCCTTCTGCCCAAATCGCCTGACCATGTAGCGCATAATCCCCGCAGGCTTTGGCTCCTTGTGGAACAGCGTTACTAGGTGCGTCTGGGGCGTGTAGTACTTCAACTCCCAACCGAGGCTATCGGGTATATCCGCGTTGCCAGCGGTCAACCCAAGTAGGTCCTCTAAGAAGTTGCCGGGGGCCCCTGTGCCATTGTAGCGCGACTGGTGGGGCATTTCATGGGGAGATTGCTGGACCACATTGACGAGGCGTTCAAACAGTTCCTTACCCGTCTTAGGTGGGGCTGGTCTGAACTGTACCGTCATGGCGAAGGAGCTTCCTCTGTGCTTGGATGCGTTCCCGAGCAAGTTGACAATAATCCTCTGACAACTCAAAGCCTATCCATTGGCGCTTACAGCCTTCCGCTGCAAGGGCCGTAGAACCAGACCCCATAAAGGGATCGAGGACCACGGGCGCGTCGGTGGCCTGAATACAGCGTTGGGGCAACGCTACGGGGAAGGGAGCCGGGTGGGGATTGTTACTCTCTTGGGGGATTTTCCACACATCGCCTACGGCGTTGGCTTTATCAGCAAGGCGGAACTCTTTTTTGCAGATTAGATAAATCACTTCATAGCAGGGGAGGAAGTACCCCTTGTTGAAGTTAATACCGCCTGCTCGCTGCCAAATGATAATCTGGCGTACAGGAAAGCCCTTGACTATATCCGCTCGATCTTGGAGCAAGCCATTTTGAACACGCCATTTGTGATTGTAGAAGATGCAACCGTCATTGCGAAGAACACGCATCATCGCTCGCAGACACTGGCGTTGCCATTTGACATACGCATCGTGCGGCATGTTGTCGCCGTGATCGGCATAGCCCTTGATAAGCTCCGCCTTTTCCCACTTGCCGCCTCGTCCGTCTTTCATGCCGTTACCGGACGAGTTGCGGAGGTTGTACGGAGGACTAGTAACGATTACGCTAATGGATTCTTTGGGGAGCTTTTTAAGCAGCTCGACGCAATCGCCTTGATGCACTTTGCCAACCCAATCCGCTAGCGCAGAGAGGGGGGGGATGCGATTGACGGCGGAAGAGAGTGTGCCATTGAAGGAGAGGGGAATATGTAGCTTGAGTTGCTCGCTCATGCTATTAGCCGGTGGCTTGACGATGCTCATGGGGGGATCCTTTCACCCGGGTACAGGTAGTCGCCTAGGATGCGACCGACCATGAAGGCGAGGTACAGGTCGGGGGGGTCGGCGAACAGCGGCTGCTCCTCATCGGGATCATCCAGCCGCGCATAGCGCGAGTCGAGTTGTTTAGCTAAGTCGTCGATGCGCTCGTTCATCTCGGTGCGCAAGTCGTCCATACGCTGATTCATCTCGGTGCGCAGGCCATCAATGCGCTCGTTGGTCTGGTCGATGCGCTCATTGGTTTGGCGCAGGTCTTGGCGCAGGTCCTGAATATCCTCGCGCAGGAAGCTCAGAGCGAGGGTGGACTCTGTTGGCTGGACGGGTTTGGGTGCTTGCTCGGCCATGAGAAGTTCCTCCATTGATGAATGTAAGTGCTAGCCTCCTACATGCAAAAAGCAGGCCATGCTTGGGCAGCCGCCCGTTCCCTCTGGTAGCGGTATGTGCTGTATGCGCCGTACTGTTACCTCGTAGAAACAACGCTGTTCCTCAGAGGCAACAGCACCCCTCACTTGACCAATGCGGCAATTTGCTTGAACTCGGCCGTCCCCGCCTCTTGCAGCAATTCAAATAGACACATTTCCACCCCTGTGATCTGCGCACCCGCAGCCGCCATTTTTTGTAGCCCCAGCGCCTTGTTCTCGGCGGTGCGCGAGGAGATGGCGTCGGCGACGACTTCGACTTGATAGCCGGAGTCCAGCAAATCGCGGGCAGTCTGATAGACGCAGATGTGGCTTTCGATCCCGGCCAAGAGGAGCTGGCGGCGGCCGCTCTGGCGCAGTTGGGTTTGGAAAGCACTGAGGCCCCAAGCGCTAAAGCAGGTTTTGACCAAGGGCTTTTGGCCGGAGAGCAGGTCGGCGACTTCGGGAATGGTGGGGCCAAGCCCTTTGGGATACTGCTCCAGCCATAGAATGGGCAACCCCAGTACCTGCGCACCCTTGACGAGAATCTGTAGCTGGCGGTAGAGCGCCTCGCGTTCGCGCATCAGGGAGGCCAGCTTGCCCTGAATGTCGATGAGGACGAGCGCGGCGTGGTCGCGGCTGAGCATTAGATGTACCCGGTTGAGCCGTCGGGGCGCGTCGGGCTGGAGCGTTCCCAATGGATGTATTCGTTGTCGCGGATGGCGTCCTCATTCACCTCGACGCCTAGCCCCGGCCGGTCTGGTCGCAGCTCTAAGTAGCCGTCTTTGGGCAGGTAGGGTTCGTCAACCCAGTCGTTCCACTCGGACTCGGTCGGCAGGAGGTATTCGAGAATTTTGAAGTTCGGTGCCGAGGCGCAGAAGTGCAGGTTGACCGCAGTCGCCAACGGCCCCATGGGGTTGTGCGGAGCGATGCTGATGTAGTGAGCTTCGGCAATGGCGTTGATCTTGCGCATTTCGAGCAGGCCGCCGCAGACGCAGATGTCGGGTTGGATGATGTCGGCCCCTTGGTTGGCGATTAGGTTGAGGAACTCAAAGCGGGCGTAGAGGCTCTCGCCGGTGGCCAATGGCACCTGCATTTGCGACTTGAGGCTGGTCCACGCCGGAATGTGCTCGGGGCGTAGCGGCTCTTCGTAGAAAAAGGGGTCGTACGGTGCGAGGGCGTTGGCTAGCTGCAAGGCGCGAATCGGCTCGAAGATCTTGGCGTGTGGGTCGAAGGCAAACTCCCAGTCGTCCGGGCAGTTGACGCGCAACTCTTCAAAGTACTGGGTCGCTTCCGTGCAGACCCGGCCCCAGCGATGGGCGTCTGGGTCGAACCGATAGGGGCTGGTTTTGAAGGCGGTGAAGCCATACTCCTCGTTCAGACGCCGCGCTTGGTCGGCGGCTTCTTGGCCGTCGCGGCCGCCAATCCCGCGGTACACGCGCACTCGATCGCGGGCGTGGCCGCCCAAGAGCTGATAGACCGGGACGCCCGCGGCTTTGCCGGAGATGTCCCACAGCGCGTGGTCAATGCCGGAGATGGCCGACAGGCCGATCCCGCCCGGTGGAAAGCGAAACTGCTGGTGCAGTTTCATCGTGATGAACTCGATCCGCCGAGGGTCAATGCCCTTGATTAGCTCGAAGCAATAATCAACGGTTGGGCCGACAGCTAGGTCGGGGCCGATGGAGTAGGTCTCGCCCCAGCCGGTGATGCCCTCGTCGGTCTCGACCTTGACCAAGACGCGGGGGCGGTTGCCGAAGCGGGCGACGATGGGGGTGATGGCGGTAATTTTCACGGCAAGCCTCGCTATTGGAAGAAGAGGGGATAAGGAGCGTTTTCTGCTTCGCGTTTGATCAGACTCATCAGCTCCATTGCGTGGTAGTCGCCCCACATGGCCGCCTCGCCGCAGGGAATTTTGCGGCCTTGGGGCACGTAGTCCCAGCCGTTGGGGCGATGGTAGATCGCGTGGAGGGTGATGCCTTGGTGTTGGGGGTCGACGGCGAGATACGGCTCCTCTAGGAGGGCGCGGGCCATGGTGAAGGCCGCAGCGCGATAGCGCGTTCCTTTCGCTGCGTCTCCCTTGGACAAATAGTAGTTGCCCAAGCGCAAATACCCTTGGCCGCAGACGGCCGCAGCCGAGCTGTCGAGCGGCTCGACGTCGTTGTACGGATCGGAGGGCTGGTCGGTTATCGCGCCAAAGGAAGCGACCCCGGGTGCGCCGGTGTCCCAAAACGGTACGCCGTCGGCAAAGCTGTTGGCGATGTGGAATTCAGCGGTGGCTAAGGCGGCTTTTTCCATGGTTTGCACGAGGTCGGCCTTGGCACCGAAAGGCTCGACGTCGGCCTCGCTGAGCGCGGCGAAGTACTCTAGCTGCTCGGCGTAGCCCAAAAGCACCCAAGACAGACCGCGAGTCCAAGTCGAGAACGGAGTGTAACCCTGCTGGGTGCTAGGGCAGCGGTATTGGCCGTCGCGGACGTTGAAGATGGACTCGTGTACCACGCGGCCAGGCACGTCAAACGCATCGCGCCCCTCGCCGTAGTACACGTTAAAACGGGCGTTGGTCCGGGCGTGTTCGATCAAACGGCCGAGCAGGCTGATGCGCCTGTCGCCTTCGCCCATCAGGGCGTGGCCTAGCTGGTGTGCAGCCCCTAGGATGCGCAGCGAGCGCATGGTGTCGGAAAAGAGCGAATGCGGGCCGTTGAAGGAGTGGATAAAACCCGTGCCGTACGCGGTCTCGGTCCAGCGCGCCGCTTGCACGGCCCCCGACAGCTTGATGGCCAGCTCGTACAAGTCCAACTCGCGCTGATCGTGCGGAATGCGGCCTTCGAGCATTAGGCGGCGCAAGTTGCCATAGGTGGAGAGGTTGTTGAAGCCGTGGTCGTGGACGCCGACATGCGACACATGCGGCGCCATGTGCGCGATGGTGCGGTCGCGGCCGAGCGCGAGAAAGCGCGCGTCGTCGGTCATGTCGTACTGTAGTAGGGCACAGCCGTATTGGAAGCCCTGCGTCCACTCGGTCCAGCCGCGGGTGCTGTAACGCCCCTGCTGGGTGAAGACCGGGGTGCCGCGATCCGGATCCCAGGTGTTGTCGAGATCGAGGATCTTGGTGCCGGTAAGGGCTAAAAAGCGCTGGATCGCCGGAAGGAGCTGTTGGGCGCTTAGGTCTTGGTCTGGTTTCACGGGATGGTTCCTTTTGCTTGGGCAGCGAGAAGATAGGAGGGGCGTGGGGGTGGGTCAATGCGGATTGGTCGGGCGTTGGTCGCTTGCTTACTTTTCTCGCCACGCAGACGAGGCCAAGGAGAAATCACGTGAGCATTCCCTTAAAAGTAGTAGAGAGCGCGGGCATTACCCGGCGAAAGTACCCCCTGACAAGGGGCGTCCCCCTGCCCCAAGGTGCCGTAGTAGAGGTGGAACACCTGTCTTTGCAGGACGCACAGGACCGAGATGTCCCGGTGCAGGTGCGGGTCTTGGGCCGCTGGCCGGACGAGAGCGCGAAGTGGGTCTTGTTAGACTTTCAGGCCGATGTGGAAGCCGGCCAAGAGGCCGTGTACACCCTGCAGTACACAAAGAACAAAAAAGCCGCGGCGAGCGTCCTCGGCGTGGAAATCGCCGAGCGGGAAGATCGCTTTGAGGTGTGTACTGGCCCCCTGCGCTTTGGCATTGGCAAAAAGGCATTTGCGCTTTTTGACGGGGTAGTGCTAGGGCAGCGAGCCGAAGAGTCGTTTGTCGCCGAAGTAGAAGTCGCACCTCGGGGGGGCGGTGACGCTTGGGCCAAGATCTCCGAGTCTGAATTCGCCGGAGGAACGCAGCGGCGCATCTACGGGATGGGGGGCACGTGTCTGGCGTCAGAGGGCGTGGAGGAGTACGCCGTTGAGATCGAAGAGGCCGGTCCCTTGCGGGCGGTGATTTGCTGCCGAGGGGCCTACGAGTCAACCGCGCCCATGCACCACTACACAGGCTATCGCCCGCTGCGCTTTGCGACCCGGATCTACGCCTATGCCGGCAAGGCGCAGGTGCGGGTGGTACACACAGTTGTAGCCACCTGCAATCCGCGCGAGACCGAAGTGGAGGAACTGGGCTTGCGCGTCCCGCTCTTGCCCGCAGGCAGCGGCAGTTGGCGCGTTGGGGCCGGGCGGGTCATGGCGGGGCCTTGGGTGGCCGGGCGTTACGCACTGCTCTCACAGCGGCTGGACAATCACTTCTATTGGGAGGAGTACGAGGGCATTGAGCGCACCGTGCGGGCCGAGGGCGAGCGCGCGGCCGGCTGGATTTGCGCCGAGAACGACCGCGCTGGCGCTGGCGTTGCGCTGCGCTACATGGCCGAGGAGTATCCCAAGGCCCTCGGCGTTGGTGCCCAAGGCATTGACGTCTTTTTTTGGCGCGACCCAGAGGGCCGGCGGCTCAGCTTCAAACGCTACGCCGAAGAGGTGGCTTGGCACGAGGGCGAAGGGGTCTATGCCGACGGCACGGGCACGGCGAAGAGCAGCGAGTTTTTCGTCGATTTTTTTCGCGCCGGGTCCGCCGACGGCGAGCGGTTGCAGGGCCTTTTGCACCCACCACAGGTGAGCGTTGCGCCGGATTGGGTGGTGCGAAGCGGGGCAGTAGGCGGCTTGGCAACCGGCGCGGGGTTCCCGCGCTCGGACCGCATGTTGACGGGCTTTGTCGCTTGGATGGAAAGACACATCGAGCACTATCGCTGGAAGGGTTTTTTCGATTGGGGCGACGTGATGGCCACTTGGGAAGAGCGCGCCGGGGGCTGGCGCTTCAAGGGCCGCTGGGGTTGGTGCAACAGCGAATGGGATCCGCGCCACGCCGTGTGGTTGCAGTACTTGCGCACGGGCGCGGGGCGCTATTACGCGCTCGGCGAGGCCATGACCCGGCACTCGCTGGACGTAGATACCTGTCACTATCACCCATTTCGGCCCTACATGGTCGGCGGCTGTTTCCGCCACAGCATGGACCACTTTGGCGACGAGCCGTGCGCTTCGCACACCTTCATCGACAATTGGGTGGATTACTACTACTTGAGCGGCGACGAGCGGGCGCGGGAGGTCTTGCGCGAGGCCGGGGAATTTTTCCTGCGCTACCGCTGGAGCGAGGACCCTCGCTACAGCTTCAGCTTGCGCTCCATCGCCAACGCGCTGCGGGGCTTGCTCTACTTGTACGAGCTAACCGGCGAAGCGCGCTTCATGCGCCGCGCCGAGCAAGTGTACGACGCGGTGGTGTGCGGCCAAAACGAAGACGGCAGTTGGCACAAGCGCTTCCAGATATCTACTGAGGGCAAGCTGCCCGACCAAGGGCCGTACGGCATGGCCACCGAGGGCACGACCCTTGCGGTGGAAATGGGTGCGGCGGTCCCGTTTAGCGACGAAGAATACCTCGCGCTGCGGGGGAGCTTTAGTGCATTAAAGCGGGTTTTGCCCTACGAAGAGCAAAAGGGCTATCAGACTCACTATTTGATGGTCGGGCTGGAGCGGCTCCACAGGATGACCGGGCGCGCGGATGTGGCCGAGGTTTTCGTGCGCGCCGTCGATTGGTTTTGCGGCGGCAAAGGCGCGTTTGATGCCGAGTTTGCCAAGGCCCAAAGCTACCACGGCGTACTCTGCGGCTCGCTGGCGTACGCTTGGCGGCTGACCGGGGAGCGGGCCTATCTGGAGGTAGGGCGTGCGCTGCTGGCCGAATTGATCGCCCAGCAGGACTGGAGCGACCGCCCAGATTATCGGGGTGCGGTGGCCATGCACCCGACCGCGTTGAGCTTGGTGTTCTTTGGCGTACCGTCGCTGATGGGGGCGCTTAAAGAAGCTGACCTAGAGGAGATACCCAATGACTGAAAGACCCAATATCATCCTGATTATGACCGACCAACAGCGCTTCGACACAATCGGTGCTTGGGGCTACGACTACGCGATTACGCCGGCCATGGACCGCTTGGCCGGCGAGGGGCTTTCCTTCCGCAATGCCTTTTGCCCGGGGGCGACCTGCATTGCCTCGCGGGCGGCGATTTTCACGGGTATGTACCCGCACAATACCGGCGTGTACAGCTTCGACCACTGGGCCGATCACCGCAATTGGGTGCAAGACCTCAACGACGCGGGTTATCACTGCGTCAACATTGGCAAGATGCACTTTGCTCCGCGCGATGTCGCCGGGGGCTTCCACGAGCGGGTCGTGGTGGAGAATCCCACCAGCAGGTACATCGACTCGGGTGGGGCCGACGACGATTGGGGCCGCTATTTGCGGATTCACGGCTTAGCGCGGCCCAACGACCGCAACAAGACCGACCCCAATTGGCTGCAGAAATACCAAGGCGTCCCTTGGCACTTGGAGGAGTGCTTTCACTCGGATGTCTTTATCGGCGACTCGGCCCTTGCGTGGATCCGCGATTACAAGGGCCGAACTCCGTTTTTCTTACAGGTAGGTTTTACCGGCCCGCACGAGCCGTGGGACCCGCTGCCGAGGCATCTGGAGCAGTACGCGGGGCGTCCAATGCCCGGGCGCGTAATGCGCGAGGGCGAGTTAGAGGACAAGCCGCCCCAGCACGCGGCGCAGAGAAAGATGCACGCTGAGACCGAGCACGAGTCTGTGATCGACATGTACTCGCCCGGCGAAGAGGACATCGCCCACATGCGGCGGCACTACTACGCTAAAATCACTACGGTCGATGAGAAGCTGGGCGAGGTCCTCGATGCACTTCAGGAGCGGGGCTTTTTGGACCATAGCCTGCTGATGTTCTGCTCGGACCACGGCGAGCTATTGGGCGATCACGGGCTGGCGTACAAATGGCTGATGTACGATCCCGTGGTACACGTGCCGCTGATTGTGCGCGACAGTCGTCTGACGCAACAGGGCCGCGCGATCGGCGACTTGGTCTCGCTGATGGATTTGGGACCGACGATCCTAGAAGCGGCTGGCGTGGAAGTGCCCAGCTACCTAGAGGGGCGCTCGCTGCGGCCCTACTTGGAGGGGACAGCGGATTGCGCACCGCGCGAGTGGGTGTTCTGCGAGGACAACTATCAAGTGATGATGCGCGGCCAGCGGCACAAAATGGTCTATTACATCGGCCAAGAGCAGGGCGAGCTATACGACTTGGCGCAGGACCCGCACGAGTTGTGGAACCTCTGGGGCCGACCCGAGCATCAAGCGCTGCAAAACGAGCTTACGGCCCGTCTGCTCGGCTGGCTCGCCGCGAGCACTTATTACAATGCTGGCTACCGCCGCCAGCGCAGCCGGCAGTACGCGATGCGCTGGCCGCGCCCGGACGACGCGTTTTTACACGGGGCGCGGGGAAGGCCAGTGCCGCGCTCGTTTGATCTTTAGGTCTTATATAATCCACTACCGAACGAATAAGGGGTCGTGGGTCGCTTTGAATTTTTTGGGACGTTCTGCCTCTTTATCCGGGGACTGCAATTTCAAATATCCCTTGCTTTGTTCACTCGGCGACCATAGAATACAAGGCCATGAGATGTTGTGTTTGTCTTTTACAGCGCGCGGCGCACCGAATACACCACCGATTCTCGACCTGCTAAAAAATGTTACGTAAGTCGTTAAAAAACAGTAATTTACCCCCCCCCCCCCCTCGAAATTCTGCTCAAGCACTAAAGCGCTAGATTCCCTACTGCTCAAGCACTGGCGACGGATCCCAAGCGGCCGTTTGGCGATCCGTCCCAACCCGCGCCGCATGTTGCCCGTGCGGCCTTCGTCTGTACGCCGTGACCGTCGTCCGCCATGGCGGCCGGTTCCTGTTCCTTTCTATCCACCCCTTTATTTCGTAGAAGGAGGCAAACAATGCCTTTATGGAAGCGAATAAACGCCCTCGGTGTCGTCGTTTTAGGCGTAGTGGTTACTTGGATGGCCTGTTCCGATCCGCCGGTCGCGCCGGTGCCGGCGGGCAAAGCCTTGGGGCAGGCCGAAGCCGATAGCACACCATCGGACGCTGCAACCGTCTCGTTTGCCGATGCCAACCTAGAGCTTGCGGTGCGGCGGACGCTGAACAAGCCGGAAGGCCCGCTGACCGCCGACGATCTGGCGTCCCTGACGAAGATCGACGTAGAACAGCAAGACGTCTCAGGTATTGAGAGCTTGGCCGGCCTCGAACACGCGACAGCGCTGGACACGCTGAACCTGTGGGGCAACCAGATTGCGGATTTGAGTCCATTGTCCGGCTTGACCCAGTTGACCCACCTGAACTTAGGGCACAATCAGGTGGCGGATGTGGGTGCGTTGGCGGGCTTGACCAATTTGAAATGGTTGAGTCTGTGGGGCAACGAAGTGGCGGACGTGAGTCCGTTGGCAGGCTTGACGAAGCTGACCTACCTGAACCTGTGGGGCAACGCGATTGAAGCGGTGAGTGCGTTGGCGGGGTTGACGAAGCTGATCTCGCTGGACTTGGGGCACAACGCGGTGGCGGATGTAAGTGCGTTGGATGACCTGACCCGGCTAGACTGGCTGGGCTTGGTGGATAATCCCATTCGCCAACCGGACCTCGCCGCACAGGTTCCCACCTTGATAGAAGGGGACGTCAAGGTCTCCGTCGTCCTGCCGAACCCGCAACCACCGGCTCCACCCCCGGCCCCGGCTCCACCCCCAGCCCCGGCTCCACCCCCGACTCCGGCTCCACCCCCAGCCCCGGTAGTCATCTCGTTCGCCAACGCCAAATTAGAGCAGGCGGTGCGGCTGACGCTGGGTAAACCGACAGGCGCACTTACATCCGACGATCTGGCGTCCCTAACGCGGCTTGATGCAACAGATCTAAGCATTGAGAGCGTGGCCGTCCTCGAATACGCGACGGCGCTGACTTGGCTGGACCTGTCCAGCAACGCGGCTCTTGCGGATTTGAGTCCGTTGGCGAGCCTGACCAAGTTGGAAACGCTGAGTCTGGGTAACAACACGTCCATCGGGGATGCGGGGGTGGCTTCGTTGACGAGCCTGACCAACCTGACATCTCTGACTCTGGGTGCCACGTCCATCGGGGATGCGGGGGTGGCTTCGTTGACGAGCCTGACCAACCTGCAAACGCTGTATCTGAGTAGCACGTCCATTACGGATGTGAGTCCGTTGCTCAGTCTGACCAAGTTGAAATCGCTGTTTCTGATTAACATCCCTACCCTCAGTGCCGAGTCAATCAACACACACATCCCCGCCCTCAAAGCAGCAGGCGTTACGGTCCATCAATAATGAAAACCTTCATTCTTGTAGTAGGGGTGTTTCATGTCGCTGGACGATCCGGCTGAGAAGCCCAGCGGGTGATCGACGAACACAAATGGATGGTTCATATCGGTAACGGATGTTCCGCATCCCCGGCCTTGGCCGGGGCAGGCTCTTATGCCGCGTCTGCGGCTTGCAGCCGCCGGTCGGGTGTCATTGCCGCGCTTGGCCGGACAAGCCGGCTTCGACGTTGAGGGCCGCTGAAACGTGAAGTAGGCAGCACGGTAGGGCATAACGATCGTTATGCCCTACTTTGCTAGACGCGCAAGGAGCACCAACGCCTGAATGGCGCGTAACATCAGTTACTTAGCAACGCTTCTCAAGCACCCGCAGCGCGGGTGCGAACTTGGTCGAGGCCGACGGCCAACAGAAGCACTGCACCGCGCGTTACGTCCTGCCAGAAGCTAGACACATCCATCAGGGTCAGTCCGTTGTTGAGGGTGCCGAGCAAGAGCACTGCCAACAAGGTGCCCCAGACCGTGCCCCGCCCCCCGAAGAGACTCGTGCCGCCCAAGATCACGGCCGCGATCACCGTCAACAGATGTTGCCCCGCCGCGTCGGGTGCGGCTGCGTAGAGCATGGCCGCGAGGATGAGACCGCTGACTGCTCCGCTGAGGCCGGAGAGGACGTAGAGGATCATCAGGGTGCGGGCGACCGGAACGCCGACCAGCCGGCTGGCTTCGGGGTTGCTGCCGGCCGCATAGACGAAGCGGCCGAAGCGGGTCCGCGCCAAGACCCAGCCGAGCGCGCTATAAACCAGCAGCATCAGCACCAGCGGCACTGGCAACCGCAAAAGCTGGCCGCTGCCGATCCAATTGAAACCGGGTTCCATCAGCGGCTTGGTCAGCCCGCCGGTCAAGACTAGGGCCAGCCCGCCGATGACGCTCATCGTGCCCAGCGTGGCGATCAGCGGATTGAGCCCGAGGCGCACGGCCAACAGGCCGTTGAGCAGGCCGATGCTCCCGCCCAGTGCCAGTGCGACGAGACAGGCCGCGACAATGCCGACGCCCGCGGCGTGCAGCAGCGCAACGACGACTCCGGCCAGCCCGGCGACGGCCGCCACTGACAGATCGAGGCCCCCGGCGATGATCAGGGGCGTTTGCAACGCGCACATCAAGCCGATAAAGGCCATATTGGCACCAATGCTCACCATATTGTCGAAGGACAAAAACCAAGGCGAGAGTACGCTGAAGAGCACGGCGACCAAGAGGTAGAACGCCAATAACAAGGCGACGCCGGCTCCGGGGCGATTTAGCAAGGCGGCGATACTCATCGAGGGACCTGCGCGGTCGGGGTGTGAAGCAGGTCGGCCGGGGCCGCGCCGCCGGAAAAGCGGCTGGACACCCGACCGCGGTCGAGCGCGATGGAACGGTCGCAGACGCCAGCGACTTCTTCGGCGTCCGAGGAAATCAAGAGTACGGCAAGCCCCTGTTGGGTCCACTGCCGCAGTGCCAAGTAGAGCTCGTGGCGAGCGCCCACATCCACGCCTCTAGTCGGTTCTTCGAGAATGAGCACCTTGAGGCCCTCGACCAGCCAGCGGGCCAAGCAGGCCTTTTGCTGATTGCCGCCCGAGAGCAAGCGCAGGGGTTGGTCGAGGTGAGCGGCGCGAATCCCGAGGCGGTCGATCCAGCTTTGCGCGTGGCTTGCCTCGCGCGGCTTGGACACCGCGAACAAGCGCACGAAGCGGTCGATAAAGGGCAGGGTGATATTGGCACGGACGCCGAGGTCGGGGACGATGCCCTCGCGCTGGCGTTCGGCCGCGACAAAACCAATGCCGGCGTCGCGGCCTTGGCGCGGGTTGGTCGGGACATAGGGCACACCCCCGAGCGCAATGCGTGCGCCGGGCAGCGGACCCAGTGCGCCGTAGATGGCCCGACCGAGCTGATCAATCCCCGAGCCGAGCAGGCCGAAGACGCCGAGAATCTCGCCGCGGTGGAGCGCGAAGGACACGCGGTTGAGTGCGCCGGGCAGGCTAAGGTTTTCGACTTCCAGCGCAACCTCGCCAGTGCTTGCGCCTCGCGGCGGGTAAAGTTCGTCAACGGTGGTGCCGAGCATGGCGTCGAGGACGGTGCGCCGCGAAGCAGTGGCAGTGGCGAAGTCGCCGGCGTTTAGCCCGTCGCGGAGCACGGTGATGCGGTCGGCGATCGCAAAGACCTCGTCGAGGTAGTGGGAGATGTAGATGATGCCGATCTGCTGCGCCTTGAGCCGCTCAATGACCGCGAAAAGCGCTTGCACCTCGCGGTCGGCGAGGGCGGCGGTTGGCTCGTCCATGACGATGATCCGCGCTTGGCCGGCGAGGGCGCGGGCGATTTCCACTAGGCGCTTGTGCGGTGCGGAAAGCTGGTGTACTGGCGCGTCGGGATCGAGGTCGCAGCCGAGCCGGTCGAGCAGTGCCCGCGCTTTTGCGTACAGCGCCGGGCGATCTACCTGCTTGCCGAGCCACGAGCGTTTGAGCGGCAGGTCGGCGATGAGGATGTTTTCGGCGACCGTGAGGTCGGGCAAGACCGATACTTCCTGGGGCAAAAAGCGGACGCCGTGGGCGATGGCCTCTTCGGGCCGGTCGTAGCGCACGGCCTCGCCATCGCGGCGGACGGTGCCGGCGTCGCGCTGGTACACGCCGCAGAGGATTTTCACTAGCGTGGATTTACCCGCCCCGTTGGCGCCCAGCAGTGCTAAGACCTCCCCGGCGTCCAAGCGGAGATCGACCTCGCGCAAGACTTGGGCACTGCCGAAGGATTTGCAGATGCCCGCCATCTGCAACAGAAGTGCGGTATGGTCCATGCTAGTGATCGGGGATCAACTGCTCGTAGCCGGCGAGTTCGGGCTTGTCCATCAGGGTAGCCAAGTGTGCGCCGAAGGCTTCCTGTGGGAAGACGTAGTCGAAGCTCGGTTCGCCTTGGCATTCGTAGTCGGGATAGAATTGACAGATGTTGGCTGGGCTGATCATCACATGGTTGACGGTGACCGCGGCCGGCACGTCGCGGCCAGCTAAGCGCATTAGGCTCAGCGGGATGAGATAGTTGCCGTAGCGCTCGGGGAAATAGGCGACCGAGGCGATAAAGTGCTCCTCGGCGACCATGGTCTCCAGCTCGTCGGCCCCCTTGCCTACGACCAGCGCGTCTTGGCCGCGCCCCTGCTGCTGCACAGCGCGCAACATGCCGGAGACCGACTGGTCGTTGATGGCGGTGATCAGAATCGGTGCGCCTTGGGGGATGCGGCCGAGTGCGTTGCTCATCTGTTGGAAGGAGTATTGCAGCGTGTTTTTGGTGTCGATGCGGATGATGCGCTCGGGCGGGAAGCCGGGCAGGGAGGCGAGGAAGCCGGCGAGCTGGCCCTCGGTGCGCATGGCCGGGATTGCGCCCGACTGGGGCAGCTCGCCGACGACGAAATACCCCTCTTGAAGTGCCCGATCGCCAAAGCGCGCTTTGGCTGCCTGCGCCAGATAGGAGCCGCCCATAAAGCCGGAGCGGGGGTTGTTGGCGCCGAAGTACGTAGCCCCCGGCATGGGTATGTCGATGGCGACCACCCCGATCTGCTGGCGGTTGAAGTGCTGCATGATGGCCGGGCCGAAGTTGACGTCGGTTTGGAACTCAATGCAGAAGTCAACTTGGCGGCGGGCAAAGCTCTCGGCATTGGCCAAAGCAGTCGGCCCGTCGAGCCGGTTGTCGGCGATCAGCAATTCGATGCCAGCGGCCTCGGCATTGCGCTCGATGCTCTTTTCGACCTTGATGCCAAAGCTGATGTCGCGCTGTAGGTTGGCGAAGCCAAAGACTAGGGCTTTGCCGTTTTTAGGGGGCGAGTGGTGCGCGGCTTCGGCGGCCATCGCCCGCAGAGTGTCAGGTGGAAGCGGCAGACCGTCAAAAGAAGCGGGGTCAAAGCCGTGGAAGCCTTCGCTTGATGCGGGGACCGGGGCGAGGAACAGACAAGCGAAGAGAATGAGTCGGATCGAGATCATAGATGCGCTTTCGTTTGGAATTGGGCTGAGAATATACGGAGCGGCTAGCGGGTGGCTCAAGGCGCGATTGCTTTTCAGGGACGATGCGGTTGGTTACTATTGAGCACAAAGAAGCTACACAAAGAAAGGAAATATCATATGGAATTCGTTATCGTCTGGATTCTATGTGGGATTATCGGAGCGGTAGTTGCCACTAATAAGGGACGAAGCGGTTGTGGCTGGTTTGCACTTGGCGTGTTATTTGGTCCCCTTGGTCTTGTTTTGGCTTTAGTCGTTCCTAAAAATCAGGAAGTGGTGGAAGAAAAAGCCGTTCAAAGTGGTGAGATGAAAAAGTGTCCATACTGTGCTGAACTGATAAAAACAGAAGCGGTCAAGTGCCGCTACTGTGGAGAAGAGATTTAACGGAAAAAGGCTTACTACACGACACCAGCCACAGCCTTCCAAGGAGCGAGGGCGGGACGCCCTCAATCCCGGACATAGCGGGAGTAGGTGTAGTGTACTTAGAGGAAAAGGTCTCGTGCTAAGAGGCTGTCTGAAAACTCTGGTGGTCGTCCCTTGCGTCTAAACGATCTCGGCTGGATGGCATCCCGCAAGGTGAAGCGCGGGAATGGCGGCGACCCTGCTTGTTCAACACGACTCAAGGTGGGTTTTCAGACCGCTTCTAAGACAGCGACCCATCGCTAACAGGAGAGAATTATGCTGACCAAAGAAGGATGCCGCACGCGGCAGCAACGTCTGTGTGCGCGGCTGGCCGAACTCGACATTGACGCGGCCGTGATCAACCATCCAAAGGAAATCTACTACTTCACCGGAATTATCATCCCCGAAGAATTTCCCGGCCCGCCAGCGATCTTTTGGCTGGGGGCCGATGGGCGATCCTTGCTGATCGCGCATACCGACGAAGGCGAGCCGTGCGCCGACGAGTGTTTCACCTTTTCCTTCAACGTCGGCGGCACAGTAACGCCCGACCTGCGCGAGGTGATAAGCGGGCTAATCGTCGATGTGCTGCGCGCCAAAAAGCCGGCCGCCGGTCGCTTGGGCTGGCAGAGCGAGTTTTTGCCGCGTCGCTTGGGACTGGCGGTTGAGGAAGGGTTGGGCAAAACGCCCGCATGGTTCGCAGTCGACGACCTGCTCGCCGACATGCAGGAGGTCAAGGACCCCGACGAAATCGAGCTATTGCGCAAGGCCGTGCAGGTCGATCTGGCCGCTTATGCCGCGGCCGAAGCGGCGATGGCTCCCGGCGTCAACGAGCTGGAGGTGCTAGCGGCCGCTCAGCGAGCAGCGCATCTTGCAGCCGGTGAAAAGGTTTTCCACGACGGCGATTACCAGTGCGGCGAGCTGGGCGGTTTTGCGCGCAATCGCCCGATTGAGGCCGGGGAACTCTACATCATCGACGCTTGGTCGGTGTACCGCGGCTACTGGGCCGACTTGTGCCGCAGCTTTGCGGTGGGCCAGCCGACCGAGGTACAGCAGTCCGTGTTCGAGCACGTCAAAGGCTTTCACGACCGCGTCGGCGACTATTTGCGGCCGGGCAAGGATGGCCGCGAGTGCGCGGTGGCCATGGACGCCTATATCCGCGAGCATCCCAAACTGGCCGACGTCGGCTTGATCCACCACGCCGGGCACAACATCGGCCTGCGGGCGCACCAGATGCCCGATCTCAACAAGGAGCGCGGCGGCACCTTGCGGGTGGGCAATGTGGTCTCGGTCGAGCCGGGGGCCTATATCCCGCAGGCGCGGGCCGGGGTGCGGCTGGAAAACATGTACCTGATTACCGAAGATGGCTTGGAAAACTTGTCGCCGTATCCGCTGGAGTTGGGAGCGCACTGTTGAGCGAGGTGCTCGAATTTGCCGAAGACCTCGCCCGGTGCGCTGGTGTGATAATCGCCCAAGCACGGGCGGACCGGGTGCTGGACCTGAGCTACAAGGAAGGGATAGAGCTGTTGACGTCGGCCGATTTGCAGGCCGACCAGTTCATCCGCAGCGCGATCGAAAAGACCTTTCCCGCACACTACATCCTCTCCGAAGAGTCCTCGCCCGCCCTTGCAAATCCCGCCCAACTGCGCGGCCCCTTGTGGATCATCGACCCGATTGACGGCACCGTCAACTACGCCTATAACCAGCACCAAGTAGCCGTGTCTATCGCCTTTGCCGAAGGCGGCCAAGTGCAGGTCGGGGTGGTGCGCTGCCCGTTTGTAGAAGAGACCTTTACCGCCCGGCGCGGTGCGGGTGCTTGGCTCAACGGCCGCGCCATTCGGGCCAGCAAGTGCAGCGAGCTACCCCGCGCCCTGATTGGCACGGGCTTTCCCTACGCCGCCGAGGCCAGAGTGGCGCTGGTGGAGCACCTGCGCCGCGTCCTCGGGCACTGCCGCGACATCCGCCGCGTAGGCTCGGCCGCTATTGATCTCTGCTGGGTGGCAATGGGCCGGCTCGACGGCTTTTACGAGACGCTCAAGCCTTGGGACTTGGCGGCGGCAGCCCTGATTGCGCGGGAAGCAGGCGCTCGCGTCGGGCACTTACAACCCGTGCAGGGCGAGCTGCCGGAAGAATTGGACGGCCGCGACTTGGTCGCGGCTGCGCCGGGAATCTACGAACCATTGGTCGCGCTGTTGCGCGGGACCCCATCGTAGAGACGACGCTTGTATGTTGAACATCCTCATGGCACTCGGGCGCACTTTGACAAGCTCAGTGCGCGTTGAGCTATCGTGGGTGCTGAGCCTGTCGAAGTGCCCCGAATCGACGCGTCTAGCAACTCTTATATAAGGAGACGACAACCCATGAAAATCAGCGACATCAAAGCCTATCCTACGTGGGTCGGCCACCGCAATCAGCTCATCGTCAAGGTCGAAACCGACGAAGGCATCCACGGCTGGGGCGAGTCCGGGCTATCCGGGCGCGAGCTCGCCGTAGTGGGCGCAGTGCGGCACTACCGGGAGTTTTTGCTCGGGCGCGACCCGCGCGAGATCGGGCGGCTCTGGCAGGAGATGTACCGCGGCCAATACTTTGAAGGCGGGCGGGTGTTGACCGCGGCGATTTCGGCCATTGACATCGCCTTGCACGACGTGGTGGGCAAGGCCCTCGGGGTGCCGGTGTACCAGCTTTTGGGCGGCAAGCAGCGCGAGTGGGTGCCCTGCTTTGCGACGACCGGAGCACCGGACCTAGAGACCTTGGTCAAAAACTGCAAGCTGCTGTTGGACAAGGGGTGGGACGTGATTCGCACGGGAATCGCCCAGCGCAAACAGTACGACGACGAGCGGCTGTTCGAGCCGCGCGAGACCATCGGCATCACGGCGGCTTGGCTGACGGAAGTGCGCCAAGAAATTGGTCCCGACCCGATCTTGGGCATTGACTATCACCATCGGCTGACGGTTGCCGAGAGCGCGTCGTTCTGCCAGAAGATGCGGCCGGGGACGCTCGACTTCCTCGAAGAACCCATCCGCGACGAGTGCCCGGAAGCCTACGAATCGCTCCGCACCATGACCGACGTGCCCTTTGCCATCGGCGAGGAGTTTGCCAGCAAATGGCAGTTTTTGCCCTATCTCGAACGGGGCATCGCGCAGTTTGCGCGGATCGACGTGTGCAACGTCGGCGGGCTGACCGAGTCGATGAAGGTGGCGAGCTTGGCTGAGTCGCACTACATCGACCTGATGCCACACAATCCGCTGGGGCCAATCTGCACCGCCGCGACCGTGCATCTGGCGGCGGCCGTGCCCAACTTTGCGTGGCTTGAGCATCGGGTGACGCCGACCGAAGCAGGGAAGTTCATGGACGAGGAATTGTTTCCGGTGCAGTGCGAATTGGTGGGTTCCATGTTGAAGGTGCCCGAGGGGCCGGGGTTGGGCGTGGAGTTCAACGAGGAACTGGCCGCGGAGCAGGAGTTCAAGTTTTGGGAAGCGCCGCATTTGCGCCGGCGGGATGGGTCGCATACGAACTGGTAGTGGCTATTTTGAATGTTCCTCCAGATTAGTTGAACTTTTTTGGAGTTTACTCCAGAATGGTTCAGTGAATTCGATGTGGCAACTAAATATAGTTGCTCCTCTATACAGGGGGCATACATTCTTTTTTAGGAATGCGCTTAGATGCCTAAAGCCCTTGAACAGGAGGGACTGATATGAAAGGCATGATGACTTATAAGGGTTACACCGGCTCGGTGCACTACGACGACGACGAGCGGATTTTCTACGGCAAGCTCGAATTTATCCGCGATCTGGTCAATTACGAGGGGACGGATGTGGACTCACTGCGCTCCGCTTTTGAGGAAGCAGTGGATGGCTATCTCGACCTATGTCGGCAGGAAGGACGACAACCCGAACAGCCGTTCAAAGGCAGTTTTAACGTGCGGATGAGCAGCCAACTACATCGGCGGGTAGCCCTATGCGCCAAGGAGAAGGGCGCAAACCTCAACCAAGTGGTCAAAGAGGCGTTGGAGCAGTACTTGGCTGGCGTAGCCCCCCCTTCGCCAAGTGCCTCGCGTTCCTATTGGGAGCTAATGGCAGATATACGCGCTCGACAGCAGGTGCGTGGCCATAAACCCCCAACTCGGGAAGAGGTTGATGCCGCCCTACACACTGAGCGGGAAAGCTGGGAGTAGTAACCTATGCGGCTTTACCTAGATCTGGATCGCTTTAGCGGTATTAGATATGAATTGGTAACAGATGGGCCAAGGAAAACTCCCCAGCCTGAATGACTTGAGTTAAAGGTTTCCGGTGCAGTGCGAATTGGTGGGGTCAATGTTGAAGGTGTCGCATTTGCGCCGGCGGGATGGGTCGCATACCCTAGCGGCGATGCAGGCAGCCGTCAGAAAATTACCTCACCGGCCCACAGCGACTGTAAAAACGCGTTCCAAGGCACAATGCGGATTGGGCCGACGACGCGCTCCGCCGGTTCATTGCAAACGACGAGTGCTTTTGAGGGCGCGTATTCATCGATAAATGCGCGTAGAGGCCGAAGGGCCTTGTCTTCTACCCGGCTCGTGCCCTTTACCTCAATGGCCACCTCGCCGCTGCCCAGCACAAAGTCAACCTCCAACCCCGACTTTGTGCGCCAAAAGTGAATGTCGTAATGTAACGCGTTATAAGAAGCGTGTGCCCTCAATTCGCAAAAAATGAAATGCTCAAACGCCTTGCCAAAAACTGCGCCTTGCGCGTCCTGCAAATGTCGTTTCGCAAGGGTTCCGGCTACACCCACATCAAATAAGTAAAACTTGGATGCGCGCGAAATGACTTGGCGGCTTTGTCGTCTCTTGAAAGGTGCGACCATGCTGCCCAAAAGCGTATCAACGAGGATCTGATAATACTCTTTCACGGTCTTGGAACTGACGCCGCACTCGCGTGCGATATTGGAAAAGTTGGTCAACTCGCCGTGCGAGTATCCCAGCGCCTCAAAAAACCTGGAAAACGCTGGAATATCGCGCGTCAATCCCTCGGCAAAAACCTCTTCCTTTAGGTAATCTTGCAGATATGCGTTCAGAGAGCGGCGGTATTGCATACTGGCAAAGTGATCGGGAATCAGGCCGCGATTCAAGATCGTCAAAAGATCCATATCGCCGTCGTTCAATTCATCGGTCACTAATGGAAACATTTCGTAGCGCCAAGCTCGTCCTCCGAGCAAATTGGCTCGTCCCCGCTTGAGCTTGCGCGCACTGGAACCACACAGGATAAAACGCAGCCCCTTGTTTTCAATGAGCCAATGCACTTCATCTAACAAGAGTGGTACGCGCTGCACTTCGTCCAAGATAATCGGCTGCGCCAGCAATGCTTCGGATTGTGTGAGTAGCTGTTCGCGCAGCAGGGCCGGCCGGCGGTTGAAATCCAGCATCAAATCCGTCTTAAGAAAATCATAGACCAAACTGTTGGGAAACGCCTGTTTGAGATAGGTGGATTTACCCGTCTTGCGCGGCCCCCACAAAAAGGCCGACTGCCGCTTGGGCAAGTCCATTTCTAATCGCCGTAGATACTGAACCATTTTGAACCTTCCTCCAAATTAGTCGAACTTTTTTGGAGTTTAGTCCAAAATGGTCAAGCCGTCAAGCCGCGAGACGGCCCGTGCCGATCCAATGCGGCACGGGCCGCGACTTCGAAGATGCTGTTCTCCACGAGGCGGCACGCCAAGCCGACGCCGATGCCTTAGTGACGCGCAACGAAAGCGATTTCAGAGCGGCGCTATTGGCGGTTTACGAACCGCGCGAATTGATCGCCATCGTCCAAGCCCGCCTTGCGGACCCACTTGATGAATGATCTTGCTGTACCTAGGTACGGAGCAGTCGAGGCAACGCTGAAATGTCATTGATAACCGCAATTTTGGGTACTTCGTTAAATTCAACTTTGCTCGTAGCACCTGATAGCACTGCAATAAAGGGCACCTTGGCCCGTGCGGCCGTTAACGCATCAACTTTACTGTCGCCCACGTAAAGTACGTCACTAGCATCCATTTGCATTCTAGATATAGCGGTTGTCAAAGCGCCGGGATGTGGCTTGTGTTCGGCAACGTCTTCTCCGCCTATGATGACGCCAAAGCGATTGGATAGTCCTTCTCTTGCTAGAATCTCCTCAATTCTATAGCGAAATTTCGTTGACACAATTCCCAGTTCAAAACCCATTTCGATCAATCGCTCAGTTGTCGCGGAGACGCTATCAAATACAGATGTTAAGTCCACCATAACCTGATCGGCCCGCTTGACAAAGTTGCTTGCGAACAAACTGACGTTCTGACCGTTTGCCTGCCCAGTCAAACGTAGAAAGGTGTCCTCCAAAGACATACCGATAGTTCGCTTAATTCGCTCGTCATCGGCTTGGGGCAGATTCAACCTTTCCAGCGCAAAATTGACACACTCAATGATGCCTTTTGTTGAATCCGCTAGTGTAAGGTCGAAGTCAAAAATGATCGCCCGAGCCATAGCTTGTCGTGCGAATCCCTTTCTCAATACAGGGCGATGCGCCCGCTTCTGGTTGCCGACGATTAGGTAGGTGCCCGAAGTTGCGCGGGTGTGACGGCAATACACCCGCCGGTCGGTAGCGCACCGCCCGGTCCAAAAACGGCTCGGCGCTGTGTCTTACCGCGATTAGCAGAGCGGCATCGCATCGCCTAGCGCCAGCGAGTCGAGTACGATCCGCTCGATCTCGGGGTGCTGCTCACCGCTTGAGACGCTCCAGCCACAACACCTTCACAGAGTGGACAAGCGTACGCTCTGCCTCCTTAGAAGCCGTCTGCTTCACCGCGCCTTTAGGCGTGACAAACCCCTGTCGGGCTGCTTTGCAAGGAGGTCCAGCGACCTCGGCATCCGGCGTTTTTCGAGGGCGAGACGCCCTCGATCCCAGCGGCTTGGAGTCAAGGCCGAGAGCGAAACCCTAGTTTTCAGACGGCTTCTTAGAACACCGGAATGAACTTGTGGCACACTGGCGATGGCACTTCCGCCTTGTGCCCGGTCGGCGTCAGCTTCCCGGTGTCCTGATCAATTTTGAACGTGAAGATGTCGTCGGTGCTGTGGTTGCCGACGATTAGGTACGTGCCCGTGGGGTCGAGGCCGAAGTTGCGCGGGTTGGCACCGCCGGTCGGCACGATCTCCACGAGTGCGAGCTGGCCGGTGTCTTGGGCGATGGCATAGACGGCAATGGAGTCGTGACCGCGGTTGGACCCGTAGAGAAAGCGGCCAGTGGGGTGGACGTGGATGTCGGCGGTGTGGCTGACCTCGGCATAGCCTTCGGGCAGCGTCGAGATCGTCTGAGTGGTGGCGAGCGTACCGGCGTCGGCGTCGTAGTCGAAAGCCGTGATGGTGTTGCTCAGCTCGTTGATGACGTAAGCGCGTTGGCTGTCGGGGTGGAAGGCGAGGTGGCGCGGGCCGCTGCCCGGGGCGATTTCCGCCGGCGTCTGTGCGACGAGCGTCCCCTCGTCGTGGTCAATGGCGTAGATGAGCACCTTGTCGATGCCCAAGTCTGGGGCCAAGGCGTGTTTGTTGTTGGGGGACACCATAATCGAGTGGGCGTGTGGCCCCTCTTGGCGGCCCGGGTTGACCGAAGAACCCTCGTGTTGGACGAAATCCGTGGCCGCGCCGAGCGAGCCGTCTTCCCGAATCGGCAGGATGGCAACGCTGCCGCCGCCGTAGTTGGCAACCAGCGCGTACTGGCCAGCGCGATCAATGCTGATGTGACACGGGCCAGTGCCCACGGTTGATTCGGTGTTAATGTGGGTCAAGGCTCCGCTCTGCTGGTCAATGGCAAAGGCCGCAACCGCGCCGCCGGGCCGGTCGCCGACCGCGCTAACCTCGCCGATGGCATAGAGGAAGCGGCGATTGGGCGCGATGTCTAAGAAGGAGGGGTTGTCAATGCCGCCAATGCTACTTTGATGCGCGAGCGCACCGGTGGCCATGTCGAGGCGATAGACGTGAATGCCGTCGTCATCGCCGCTGGAATAGGTGCCGATATAGACGAGATAATCGCTCATGGTGGAACTCCTTTGCGCTGTGAAAGCTATGGAAGGGAGGAAGAGAAGAATGAGTAGATTCCATCTCATAATACGCCTCATTGGCCGCCAGACACCCGAACCCTAGCGTGCTCCGGCAGAGTTTTAACGACGACTAGGGCGATGGCGTCGCAAGCGTCCGGGTGCGCGAGCACGGCGTCGGCCGAACTGGGCTTGGGAATCTCCATGCCCTCGATATGAAGTGCTAGGGCCTCGGCGGCCATTGCTCGGGCTTCCTCCAAGGTGCCGCCAGCAGTGATACAGCCGGGAAGGTCGGGGAAACTCACGCCGTAGTCGCTGTTCGGCTCCTTGTGAACTAAGCCGATATACGTTCGCTCCATTTCACAGATCGGCTAATAGATGACGGAAATGACACCTGTGTGCGTGTCGCGGCCCGCCTCGGCCCCCAAATCAAGGCGGTAGAGATACATGCCCGGCGCGACCACGGCCCCGGACTCGTCGCGGCCCGTCCACGTGACGCGATGGCCCGTTGCGGTCGGCATGGATTCGACCAGAGCGACTCGGCGGCCCGCTAGGTCGTAGAGCGCGAGCGCGGGGGTGGCCGCGTCTAGCTTAAAGACCACAAAGCGCATGTCGAGCGCGTCGTTGATCCCGTCGCCGTTGGGCGTGATCACGGAGGAGGCCAGTTCCAATGCGTCGATGAGCAGGCCGTGCTCAGCTAGTTCCGGGAGCATTACTACTTGGGCGCGGCGCTCGGCCGGCTCAACCGACTGCCAGAGGCCGGGCCGCTCGCTCAGCCCGAGGTCGAGGGGAAAAACCGTGGCATTGTGCAAAACCCGCGTCGTGAAACCCACCCGAATCGAGTCCTCGGTCGCGATGCGCGGCAGGGCGACCAACAGGGAATCGCCCCGCTGCTCAACGCGGGCGGGCGCGACCGGCGCAGAGCCGATGTGCAGCTCGACATCCTCGGCGGCAACCTCGCCGGGCAGGGTAAAGCGCAACAGATCAAAACCCGAGTCCTCGGCCTCCATCTGTGGCCAAAGCGTATAGGTGAAACGGGTGTCCTCGTTGGGGCTGGCTTGGCGCGGCTCAATGCGGCCCACCGCGCCCTGCAACAGCGCGTCCTCAAACTCAACCGACAGCGAACGGACCACCGGTGCCACGCTGGGGTCGTCGGTAGAGAGGATCATCTCCAGCAGAATGAAGCGGCGCGGGCTTTCCGACTGGAATACCTCGCCCGAGAACTGATAGACGTTGCTCCACTCGCCCCAATCCTCGCCCACCACGAGCGTCGTATCGACCGGGCCGCGCAGCACCTTGGGCGAGCTCTTCCACTTCTCCTCGGTGACCTGCTCGCCGATCTTGTTGTAGAAGGTATAGACCGGCTCTAGCGAATTGCCCGAGCGCGAGCGCAGTTGCAGGCGGGTGCCCGCGGCCAGCTCGGCGTCCCAAGAGAGGTTTTTGATGACTTTCGGACGGCCATCGCCCGCAAGTTGGCCCAAGTCCACGAAGTCCGAGTGCAATACGACTTCGGCCGGATAGCCCGGGGAAAACAGCATGAATTCGGCCCATTTGACGATGCCCCAGCCGGTGTCCTTGATGCCGTGCCAGAAGAAGTAGCGCATCTTGCGCGGCTTGAACACATAGCGAATGTAAAGCAGGCGGTCGGCGTTGGGGTTGATGTGGGTCAGGAGCTCGGTGTAGTCAAACGCATCGGGCACGGGCAGATTGGAGCTGAGGCTGCGGGTGCCGTCTGAATAGAGCACGGTATGGCCCGGGCCCGTGCCATTGATCGAGAAGCCCACCAAGCCCTCGTCGGGCCTAAAGGAATAGAGGAAGAACTCATCGACGAAAAATACCGCCCCCAGATCCACGCCAAACCACACCCCGCCCTCCTTCCAGCCGAGGCTGCCATAGGAAGAGCCGATTAGGTTGTTGGTGTTCATGTCGGCGTCGAAGAGATTTTGCGGATCGACCGAATTGACGCCGTTGACAAAGCGACCCCGCTGCATGGTGCCAATGCTGATGTTGTCGCCGATGGCGCGGATTTCGACCTCGGCCAAGGCCGCGCCTGGGGTCTGCTCTTCGGCCTCAATGCGGATGCGCTGGATCACGCGATAGTTGTTTTTGGCCACCGCGTCAATGGCCAAGCCCTCGTCGAGCTGAAGTACACTGTCGCGGGCGGCGAATCCGAGGGGGATAGCAATTTCGCTGGCCGCATTGGGCTGGGTGGTGCGGAAGAGTGGGTCCAGCAGTACCAAGTCGTCTTGCACCGAGATGCGGGTCCCGGTGCTGCCGTACACGGTAAACTGGCGGAAGGGACGCGCACCCTCCTCGTCGGGAAAAACGAGGCGTATTTCCCGAGCCAGCACGGCCCGGCCCAAGTCTATTTCAATGGCCCAGTCCTCGACCGCGTCCGCTGGATCTGGACGCCAGAAGGTCTGGAGATCCCCGTCGATGATGTGGTCTGCATCGGCTGGATTGGAGGCCGCCTCCCAGATGCCGCCGGCAACTCGCCCGCGGCTCTTGCTCTCGTAGGAAAAGCGATGAGCGTCCGCGACCGCGTTGATGTCCTTGCGGAACTTGACGAGCTGTAGCTGGCCATTCTCGCCCACCTCGGTCAGGCCGAAGGGCACCTGCCAAGTTCCCCAAGCATCGCGGCCTTGGAAAGTCAGGATTTCGCTGCGGGCGGCCACGGCCGCAAATGCGACGCAGACGAGCGGCCAAAGAATTCGCATCGTTCCCACTCCCTCAGTACGCTAGGCCCACGGGGCGGAGCACGGCAGCAGCGCGGAGCTCGGATTGCAGGGCTACGGAAATTAGGTACACGCCCGGAGGCAGGGCAGCGCCCTGTGCGTCGCGTCCGTCCCAGCGCACCGCTTGCGGACCGGCCGTTTGCAAGCCTTGGGGCACGGCGGCTACGCGGCGTCCGTCAAGTGCATAGACCACCAGTTCGACGGGCACTTGTTCCGGCAGGCCATAGAGGGCATAGGCCACGCCCAGCTCGTCGTGAACGCCGTCGCCATTGGGCGTCAGCACGGGCGTTGAAAAGCGCAAGTCTTGCAGCAGAGCGGGTTGCTGAACCGAAGTGCTGAGGACGCGCAGGCTGTTGGTGGAAAGCAATTCGCTGGCGTCGCCAGAGACGATGGGTTGGGGCAAGGTCTCGGCCTGTGAGTCAGTGACTGTGCCCAAGAACGTGGTGGCCAGTTCAAAAACTTCTGCTGCAAAGACGATGCGCAACGGCGCGTTGTTGGCGCGGGTGACGCGCTCGGGCAGGATCACCGTTAGCCCGTCGTCCTCTTCGCGGACGGTGGCTGGATCGGTCGCTTGGCCGCCGACGAGCAACGCTTTGAACGCGGGCCGGCCCCCCGTGCGGATACGCACTTGGTCGAAGCCGCGCTGACTCCCCCCCGAAAAGGAGGCCGATAGGTCGTACGCAAACTCGACCATCGCGCCCAAGGCCACCTCCCCGAATCCATGTGCGGGCTGCGGGTCGGCGAGCGGGGCCACCTCCCCGAGAACGCGCGCCGCCAACAGGGGTGCCCGCTCGACCCACAACGAGTCCAAGCGCACAAAATCCGCAAAGCGGGTGCTGTGCAAGGTAATGAGCACCTGTATGAAGGAGCCGCTGTCGAGGTTGAGCGGCAGACCCGACTGGGTCGTGGGCGTCGACCAGAAGGTCCAGTTGTCGCTGTCATAGGTAATAGAGGCCCTCATGCCAGGCCGAGGACTGCGCTGTTCGAAGTCGCAGGAGGCGCACGTGCGGGCAAATCCGGTGCGGAGATCGTTCTCGTAGCGGTCGCGGGAGACGACCTTCTCCTTGCCGGTGACCGTGTATTCGTGATAAATGTTCGGGTCGTGGTCGCGGCCCGTGCGCACCTCAATCTCGGCGAAGGCCCGTGCATCGGGTGCCTCGACAGCCTCGCCATCGACAAAGCGCATCGGCGTGGCAGAAAAGAACAATCGGCCAAAATTTTGCTCAACCCCGAGGTTGATGATTTTGGAGCGGTACGTGGCTCGCTTGGGAAAGCCCTCGCCATAGACCTCAAACTCGCTGATGGTGCCCAAGAGCGAGCGGGCTTGATTGCCTTGGCCGCCGGACGTGCCGCTGACGCGGGTCAAGGCCGTCTCGTCGATGATGGAGAATTTGCGCGCCCAGCGGAAGAAGCGCACGTATTGCTGGTCGAAGCCAATGCGCACGTCAGGCGCAAAATTTTGCGTCGGCTCGGCGATGACCCTTGCGAGGGGCAACGGGCCTTTGACGGCGAAAATCTCGCTGTTTTCCTCTTGGATCGAGACTTGAAAGGCCGGCGTCGAATCCGTGCGCAGGGGAGTGCCATCGGAGCGGAAGCCGCCCGCAGGCGCGTGGAAGCCGAAGGTGTGCGCTGGCATAGGCACCGCTAGGTCGATGGTGAAAAACTGCTTGCCAATGCCCTCGGCTTTGGAGGAATTGTACGTGGTGCTGTCGGCATCGATGAGTGCCACGCCGTTTTCGGTCGGGTCGCCGTTGCCCTCGTTCCACTTCCAGATGCGAGGCCGCTCGCCGTCGATATAGCCCAAGTCTTTGGGCTGGCGAAAGGTCGTCCAGTTGTCGAGCAGGGAAATGATGTTGACGCCCGGCTCAACGCGCACCGGCTGGATGGCACCGGGGACGCGCTCAAAGTCAATCATAATGCTGACCGTGTCTTGGCCGGCCCAAGGCTGGCTGCCGCCGAGTTGCCAAGTAGTAACCTCGGCTTTTAGGGCTGCCGGTGCTAGGAGCGCAATACCAGCGGCGAGCGCGAAGCTGCGGATACTCAGCATATCCTGTCTCCTAGCGGAAGTGAACGTCGGCCGCGTGGGGGATGCCGGGACCGCGCTGCATTCTCATTAGCTGGCGCTGACGCGGGCTCAAGCCATCCCACCACTCGGGCGGAAAGCCGTCGTGCGGGTCGAGCTGGAAGACCAGCATGTGCTTTCTGTAGTGGCCGAAGAGGGCGTGGCGGTTGCGGTCGCTGGTGTTGGCACCGCCGCCGTGCCAGCACTGCCCGTTGAAGACGATCACCGAGCCGGCCGGGGCGGTAGGCTGCACTTCGTGCTGGACCGCGAATCCCTCCGGGGGCGCGGCGAGTCCGCTCTTGTGCGAGCCGGGCACCACGCGAGTGCCGCCGGTCTCGGGGCTGAAGTCGTCGAGCATCCACACGGTATTCATCATCACCGGCGTGTCCATGTTGAGCATATAGGCGGGGATGTCGCTGTGCAGGTCTTGGAAGCCGTCGCCGGGGCGGACGATGCGCGAGTTGAGGCTGCCCAAAATCAGCGAGGACTCGAGAAAGTGTTCGAGGATGGGCAAGACGCGAGGGTGGTCAATGCACTGGTGGAAGATGCGATCCATGACCGGGAGGTTGGCCACGTGGCGGGCCGAGCCGCGGTGGGTGTGTTCGGTGCCGTGCTCTTGTGCGCAGCGGATCAGAGCACGGCGCATGGCAGCGGCCGTGTCGGCGTCAAGGACGCTTTCGAGCAGGGTGAAGCCGTAGAGTTCGATTTCTTGGGTGGCTTGTTCGCGTTCGTTCATGGAGGTCTCCTTTACAGGGGGGAGTAAGATAAAGGAGAGTGATTTAATCGTCAAACTCAGGTGGTGGATCAAACAAGCTAGGGGATTCCATACTTTATTTGCTTTGTCTCGATCCTTTTCTTTCCAGTTAAAATCAATGTCAAACTCACTTAGTGTCTCACCATATATGACTAAAGGGAATCAAAAATAGATTTATGTCATTACTACGCATCATCGCTTGAGACGACCCACTCCAGTTACCAGCCAAAACCGCGATAGAGCTTCTGATGCTATGATATCTTCGCCTAATAGCAGAATGGGCATTGCAAAAATTGCTAAGTACACGACAGTAAAGTCACTTTGTCGCCACCGCTCTCGACGCTGTTGCTCCCGGCCTTCGGCGGCACTCTGATATTGAACTCCATGCGTTGCACTTACTAAATCGAATCGAGCCAGTCCCCGTTCACTTCCACTATGGACGACGGAAACAAGTATTCACCGTTTCATATAATTCACTTGGACTATTAGGCGACGCAAATAGTGAGAAATCATGTATAGCGTTGTGTTTGGATTTTGGATTACTCTGTGCGCGAGGAGTATCTCCGCTAAGTGAATCGAACAGCGTCTGTTGACTATAACTATCTTGGCAATGTGCATCTTTGTTTACGAAATCGCCCATAGCCTGTAGTCCTCTAGCAAAGCGTGTTAGTATCGTCTTTATTGCTTCAATGCTGTTATCTGCACCTATCCAACTGCGTTGCATTTCGTTTGCAACAGCAAGAGTTGTCCCAGAACCGGTAAAACAATCAAGCACCAAATCACCGGGGTTAGAAGAAGCGGCAATAATTCTTCTAATTAATCTTGGATTCTTTTCAGTTGGGTAGCCAGTAATTTTTATATTCTGATTATGTGCATCACGGAACTCCAACCATATGTCCTGAACGCTAACTCCTGGGTGTTCGTCAAGATAAACTTTTCTTCTTGGATTTCCGTTCTTTGACCAGAATATTTCTCCCCTCGCGTCCATTTCATCTAGCACCTTAGGCGTGTACTGCCAGTGTTTGCCCGAGGGGGGCATTTTCCCCCTCCATGGTTTACCAGTTTCCCCCCTGCGTGTTCCCGGAGCATGAACAGGGACTTTCATATACTTCCGTCCAGTACCCTCTTCGACGTACTGATATTCTTTTTTTCTTTCTTCAGATAAAGGAACAGTTTGTTTATTCCAGATATACTTATCTGTTTTGGTATAAAAAAGTACGAAGTCTGCGATATTGCCGTATGTTTTTCGCGTATAGTTTTTAGGATTACATTTCTTCCGAACAATCATATTTCGGTAATTTTCGGCTCCAAATACTTCATCCATGATGAGTTTCATTTCGAAGATCATTTTTTCATCTAAGTGTAAGTAAAGCGATCCTTTACTCGACAAAAGTTTATGAAGCAAAATAATTCTTTTACGTAAAAATTCAACGAATAGAGCACCAGTTAAGGTGTCTTCATAGGCTCGCGATTGCTTTCGGGAAACAAATTGGCTTTGAGTGGCAAATGGAGGATCTATGTATATGAGGTTTATCTTACCGCATATATCAGGATCTGCCACAAGGACGCGAAGGACATCGAGATTATCGCCAAAGTACAATCGCTTACGAGATGGATTGGAATAGAGTTTATCAAAAGAGACTACGGAATCATTGAATATTTCTTCCTCAGTCGCTTTACCTCTATAATCAAGATGCACTCTACCACCTAATAGAGTATCATTTTTTTTGGGAATACCGATCGCCATATCTAATACCTCCCCTGCAAGAATGTAACCAGTCCATAGTGATACGTTCGGGGAACATTCTGAGTGTTACGACTTTCACTTTTCCATGCCATGAATTTTCAATATGGGCGTAATCACTCCACATTGAACCAAGAAGTAATCCTGGACCATCGTTTAAGAATATTACTTTTACGTCTATACCTTTTGACTCGACATACCCAAGGATTTCGCTTGCACAATCTCGATACTGACCCGTTCTGTCGTCTTCTTGTGCGCCACCTCTATCAGAATCATAACGGGCCAAACCTATGGCGAGCGGGATGCCGTCCCTGATTAATACAAAATCGACTGGACGCTTCGGGTTGGGATAATCTTCAAAAATTTCGCCAAGGTTCACGTCTTTTCCGGCACGCTCTGGCCCAATAATGTCAAGTTCAGAATATCTCTCTCGGATTATCGTGAATAAACGTTCTGTCAGATCATAACCCTTCTTGCCGCGATCCTTATATTCCCAAAGAACGGCGCATAATGCCTCATCGGGCATAGGACGTGATTGGAATGCCGACTGCACTTCATTGATTGCGCGAAATCCTTTGCCAAACTGATCGCATATATCTTGAGCAGCAGATTTCTTCTTCAGCATTTCTACTGAAGTTTCTGGACTTACGTATTTCCTAAATACTCGGCATAGCTGTATTCGCATCCATTGCGGTGTGGTTTCAGCTATTGCAAGAAAGAGATCGGTTGAGGAATGTGAGGATTTCAACAAATGCTCAAATGTAACCAATACAGGCTCATACCGTTTACATGCGAGCGGAAGTATATCAGGATAATACTCGCCGGTTGATAACGTGATCCATAGATAATCTTCCTCTTGATAGTCAGCGAATGATAATTCTCTTCGTTTTGTCAATTTTCCCTCTCTTCAAAAAATATCTAATTGAGCAGTAAGGAAGTCAAATATACCTCTACACCTAGTACGGACGAGAGACCCCGCGCCCCAACTGCGAATTACTCGACCACGGTCAGCCCGGTGAAGATGCGGCCGTTCTTAAAGAAGTACGCCTTCGATATATCCTTGCGCTCCACCCCGCCGCCGTGCAAAAGCCCGCCCTCGCAGCCCGCATCTGCGTCTAAGTACATTATGAAAAACGCTCTCATGTGCAAGGCATCCATCAGCAGCAAACAAAGATTACACTGAATAGAGCGCATCCGCGATCATGCGCAGCGACAGGAGCGTGAGCACTATCCTGAAGACCTTGCGGAAGAGGCTTTCGGAAAGCCGGTCGCGCAAGCGCGTCCCGCACCACGAGCCAAGCGCGGCCGCGCCAATCATCCCGGCGATGAGCGGCAAGTAGGGCGCGAAGGCGAAGCCGACAAAGCCGAAGACCAAAATTTTGCACAGGTGAGTGACGGCCATGACCGTGCCGTGGGTAATGACCAAGCGGTCCTTGGGCAAACCCGCGCCGGCTAAGAAGGCACCGCTCAGAGGTCCGGCCACGCCGACGAAGAGGGAGAGAAAGGTCTGGAGGGCACCGAAAATGGCAAAGTGGCCGGGCAGGCGAAACGCGCGTTTGGGCACGGGAATCCAGATGACGAGGAGGATGACGAGGCCGAGGTACAGAGGGAGGTTGTCAAAGCTAAAGCCACCGACTACCTGCGTTCCCACGACAGCACCGAGGACTGCGCCGCCGGAGAAGGGCCAGAAGATGCGCCATTCGATGTGGCGCAGGCCAAAAAATACGCGGCTGGCGTTGGAGGCTAGCTGCACGGTACCGTGGACGGGAATGATGGCCGCGGCGGGCAGCAAGCCCGGCATGACCGAGATCAGCGCAATACCGCCGCCCACCCCGATGATGGCGGTAAAGGTCGAGGTCAGGAAGGAGACGCCGATCAGGAAAAGGGGCTCCATTTAGTCGGCGAGCACTTCTTGAGCATAGGCGAACAGGGCGGGGGTGCCGCCAGTGTGCAGGAAGATGGCCTCGCCGTCGAGCCTGCCGTCGCGTGCGTGGGCAACAAGGCCGGCGAGGGCCTTGCTGGTGTACACGGGATCGAGGAGAATGCCCTCCTTGCGCGCCAAGGTGCGCAAGGCATCCAAGCCGGCGGGAGTGGGGATGCCGTACCCCTCGCCGACGAAGGAATCGTCGTTGTCGAAGTCGGCCGCGCTCATGGCAACGTCGAGGCCGAGGCGGCGGGCGGCTTGGTTGGCGATGGTGGCCATGTCCTCGTGGCGACCGTCGGCACCGGGGAAAGGGCTGAAGCCGCGCACTTGGATTGGCGACTCGATGTAGGCCAAGCCTAGTGCCACGCCGGCTTGGGTAGTGTCGAGGGCGCAGAGATAGAGGTAGGACGGGTTGATGCCTTGCTCTGGGCATTGGCGGGCAATCTCCACACCCGCTTCGGCATAGGCGATGGCGTCGAGGTCGATGGTATCTTCGCGGCGCGGCCAATACACCTGTTTCCCCTGTGCGGAAAGCTCCTCGACCTTGGCTTGGATGGCGTTTTGCTGGCCGCGCTGATCGCCTTCCGCTAGGACGGTGATCTGTGCGCCGAGCAGGTGTTGTAGCAGGTTGTTGCCTTGCGATTCGGTTCGGTCGATTGCGCGCACCGGCCGGAGGAGCAGGTGCAGTTCCAAGTCCAGTTTGGCGCAGGCCGCGGCGAGTTGGCGGCAGTAGTTGGACTGCACGGCCGCGCCCGAGACGATGGTATCGGCCCCTTTGGCCAAGGCGTCGGCCAAGGCAAACTCGAACATCCGCGTCTTGTTGCCGCCAAAGGCCAGACCGGTCAGGTCGTCGCGCTTGATGTAGAGCGCAGGGCTGTCGAGGTGAGCGGTTAGGCGCGGCAGTGGCTCCAGCGGGGTGGGGCGGATTGAAGCTAGCTGGACGCGGGGTAGCTTGGCGATGGCTGCGGTGAGGGCGTTCGCTTTTACAGGGTTCATGTCGTGCATTCCTTTGGCCAGCCTTGGGGCGGCAGTTGGGAGAGGCGGTTTTGGCGGTGGGACTCTTCAATGACGGCAATCTGGACGCGCACCTGTTGCGGCGTGATCTGGGGTTGGGCTTCTTCCCGCAGCACGGCGAATACGCCGTCGTAATAGGCGTTGGACATATAGGCAAACGAGTTTTGCTCGGCCTCGTTTGGAGTCCAGGACCGCTCGATCATTGCTAGCTCTTCGCGGCAATAGCTCGGGCCGGGCAGCGGACTGCGGATGAGGGTTTGCTTGGGGGCCGTTTGCGGATCGTAGTAGCGCCAAGTCAGCTCCGCAGGGCCGCCGGAAAGGCCGCCGCGCTCGCCGTGGACGGTGTACATGGGCTGCGGGAAGGGGGTACAGGAAGAGATCTCGATGTCGATGACGGGTTTGTCTTTGGTGCGCAACAGAATTTTGACGTAGTCCTCGGCATCGCCGGATGTGTTAGCGCGATCCATGGCGCAGAGGATTTGGTCCGGCATTTTGAAGTCGAGCAGACGCATGGCTTGGTCTATGGGATGCGGGCCGGTGTTGAGCAGATTGCCACCCCGGTATTCCTGTAGAGTCTGCCAGTCCCAGCGGCGGGCGAAACCGCTGAAGGAAATCGAGACTTGGACGATGCGGCCGAGGACGCCCGAATCAATGACTTGGAGCATCTTTTGGAATTGGGGCGCATTGCGCGACTGCTGAAAGGGCAGGAGCCAGCGGCCGGCCTTGTGGGCGGCCGCGATCATGGTGTCGAGTTCGGCCACGCTCCAGGCGAGGGGTTTTTCACAGATGGTGTGGTGGCCGGTGCTGAGGGAATCGATAGTGGCTTGAGGATGGAGATGGCTGGGCAGGGCGTTGACGACCAAGTCGATGTCGCCGCGGCCGAGGAGGTCGCGGTAGTCGGCGTAGGTATCGCAGCCCATTTCGCTTTCGGTGCGCTGGCGGCGGTCGTCAAGCAGGTCGGCGACCGCGACTATTTGGTACTTGTGCGGGGCGGTCTTGAAGTAGCGGCAGTGGATGTCGAGGCCGGAGCGGCCTTGGCCGAGCACGGCGACGCGGATGGGGTCTTTTTGGGTAGGCAATGTGGGTAGCTTTGTGTAGAGATGGGCGTTTATGTTGGGGGTTGAGAGGGAAGGTGTCAAGGGTTTGTGAAGGGGGGTAGGGATGCGTAGTTTACCGTGGCAGCAGGGGTTCTTTAGTAAAAGAACAACAGAGGGAAAAGCATGAATCACGTTCATATCAGTGAGTTGGACCAAGAGGGCGCCCCGGTCTTTTCCTTTGCGAAGGTGCAGCGAGAGACGCCGTGGTTTGCATTCGACTATTGGGCATTGACACCAAGGGAAATGCGCTCGGTGGAAGGTATGGGAATAACTTGTGAACAGGGGTATGTGTTTGCGGGCGGGCCGGTGGAGTTGACTGTGCGGCAACAGCGAGTAGAAAGTGGAGAAGGAGCCGGTTTTATCGTCGAACCTACCGGGTGTGATCACGTGCTGAAAAACTTGACCGATACGTTTGTGCATGTGCTGCGCGTACGCGTTGCGATGGGGGGTTGGCGACCTGGTATTGGGCCAGTGCAAGTGCTGCGCCGGCGCGTTGCGAGGGACGTGGCTTCACGGGCGCAGCAACACCTTTGGGGCGTCGAAATAGAGGCAACGCCAGATGTGGTGCCCAAGGCCGGTACCTTTGACGCGCACAAGCTAACGTGGCGCGATGCAATCCACGGCGGCTGTGGGCAGATCGCCACCCGGCACGTGCTCTCGCCCGATGACTTCTACAGCGACTGGACCTTTCTCGACCACGCGATCCTCGGCGCGGGGGGATCGGTGGGGTATCACTATCACGACTTTCTCGAAGAGAGCTTTGTGGTGCTGAGAGGACGAGGGCTGATGACGATTGCCGACGAAACCTTTGCGGTGAGGCCGGGATCGGTGACTTGGCAGGGCGTTAGGCAGGGGCACGGCATGTACAATCCCGGGCCGGAGAATCTGGAGTTTGTGCGCATCGCCGTGAAACAAGCAGACAAAGAGTACACTACCATTGACCTGCACGACGATTTGTCGGCGCGGCGACCGGGGTGAGCAATACTTCAGGAGAGTGATCTGTTTCTGGCTCAGGCCAAGGATTGAAAATAATAACCTTAAAGTTATATTGTAGTGACTTGGGCTGTTGGTTTTGCAGAGGAATTCAAGGTCGAATTCGATGCTTTTTCGGCGTCGATTCAGGACGAACTGTTGCTGCATGCGCGGTTGTTGGAAGAGTTTGGCCCGCAGCTTGGTCGGCCGCACGTAGATACACTGAACGGATCGGATTACGCCAATATGAAGGAGTTGCGGTTCAAAGCCGATGGCGGGGTTTGGCGAGTTGCCTTCGCCTTCGATCCGAAGCGGAATGCCATCTTGCTGGTCGCCGGTGACAAGAGCGGTACCAATCCAGCGCGATTCTATAAGCGTCTTATCGAGAAGGCGGACGGGCGTTACAAGGCGCACTTGAAACGGATGGAATAATACATGATGGTCACACTCAAAGAAGTTCTCGACGCTCTGCCACCCAGTCGGCGTGAGGAGATCGACCGTCGATATGAGGAGTTGCTCAATGAGGTCGAGTCGCTCAAGGAGCTGCGACGGCTGTCAAAACTGTCTCAAGCCAAGATGGCCGAGGTGCTAAAGATCAGCCAGCCCGCTGTCTCCAAGATCGAAAAGCAGACGGATATGTATCTTTCCACTCTGCGCGGCTATGTGGAGGCCATGGGCGGCGAGATGGATATCGTCATTCGCCTGCCCAACCGAGGGCCGGTGAAGGTGAGATCGCTGGAGGCCATGACTGATAGTACCTAAAATTACGCACCATAGGCCAGATCAGTCCTTTCTCGCCAAAGGAGGCGTTTGCAATGGCAGCAAAAAGCATGGACCAAACCAATACAGCACAGCGCATGGCCGAGGCCGCCGGCAACTTCCTCGCATCACTGGACGAGGCCGGGCGGCAGAAGGCGGTGATCGACTTTGCCGACAGCACCGAGCGCGAAAACTGGCACTACGTACCGCGGGAGCGCGCTGGACTGCCGCTAAAGGAAATGGACGAGCGACAGCGCGAGTTAGCGCACGCGCTGGTAGTGACCGGAGTCAGCGCGTCGGGGTACGAAAAAGTCTCGACGATCATTTCGCTGGAGCCGATACTGGCCGAGCTAGAAGGAGCGGGGCGGCGCTTCCCGCGCGACCCCGAGCTGTACTACGTGAGTATTTTCGGCGAGATAGGTGGAGACGCGCCCTGGGGCTGGCGCTTTGAGGGCCATCACGTCTCGCTCAACCACACGGTAGTACAAGGTCGGATGCTGGGATCGACGCCGCTGTTTTTTGGCTCAAATCCCGCCGAAGTGCGCCACGGCGAGCGAGCTGGGTTGCGGGCTTTGCGGGAGGAGGAAGATCTGGGGCGGCAGCTTTTGCACGAGTTGGATGGCGAGCAGAAAGCAGTGGCCGTCGTCAATGCGGAGGCACCGCGAGACATCCTCACAACCAATGTGCCCCACGTGCGCGGCGAGGTTGCGCCGGAGGGCTTGGGCAGCGCGGACATGAGCGCAGCGCAGCGCCAAATTCTGGACGCCTTGATCGAAGTGTACGTACGGCGCTTGCCCGAAGCGGTGGCCGAAGCCGAATGGGCGCGCCTCGGAGCAGCAGATTTACGGGCCGCGCACTTTGCTTGGGCTGGCGCAGAGGAACGAGGGGGACCGCACTACTACCGGGTGCAGGGGCCGAGTTTCCTAGCCGAGTACGACAACACCCAAAACGACGCCAACCACATCCACGCGGTTTGGCGCGACCTGCACAACGATTTCGGCGAGGATATGCTCAGGCGACACTATCGGCAGAACCATAGATAATTGTAGGAATTGCGAATTGAGCAATGAACCAATTCCCAATGCTCTTGGAGAGCATTTTTTGACCCTTACGGCCGCCTTAGGTTTACGCGCTGCGTTCTACGAACAATTGCACTGCCGCTACCAGCGCCGCGAGTTCGACAACTGGCAGGTCTGGGGCGGCAACCTGACCATTGAAATCGACGGCCGGGTTTGCGAGCCGCCCCTCGCTAGGGCCTACATCAAACCCGGCAAAACAGCGGCCCGCGCCCGAGTGCGCTGCGAGCTTTTTGTCGCAACAGTTGATCCGCACCAAGTCCAGCCAAGGGATGTAGATGCGCGGCTGTGGACCGATGCCAGTGGGACCAACGCGTACGTAGAGATGCGGCTGCTTATAGACGAGGAAGGCGATCCCATCCTCGCCGACAACAACCTCGTCTTTGAGTCAGCAGCTTTTGCGCTTGAGCGCACCGGGGCCTTCAACTACGCGGTGGAGTTTTCCGCCGACAGCTACGCCGAGGCCGGGCGCAAGGAATGGATCAGCCTCAACGATTTGGCCGAAAACCGCGATGGGATCATCGTCGTCAGCCCGGACTGGGTGTGCAAGGGGCCGACGGTCGCCGAAGTGTGTGTTCGCAAGGTCGGTGCGTGTGTAGCAGAGGGCCGCTTCCGCTCCGGTAGGATCGCCGACCTGACGCGGCATTTAGATGCCATTCCGGCCGATGTGATCTACCTACTGCCCTTCTTCCGCCTTGGTTTTGCGGACCTGCACACTGGCGAGGACGTGCGCAAGGGCACCCTCGGCAGCGTCTATGCGGTACAGGACTTTTTTCAGGTCGATCCCGCGCTGGTTTCGTCAGCCGAAGAAGTGGATTGGGGGGAACTGGTGGCGGAGGGTCTCGTGCTCCCAAGCGAGATGGAAGGTTTCGCCGGATTGTCGGCCGCCGCCGCGGAAAAAGCACTCGGCCGCCAAGCCTTCGTCCAGCTCGTCGGCCGCGCCGAGTTACGCGCTCTCACCCGGCGGGCGCACGCCCTCGGCAAGAAGGTCATCTTCGACTTGGTCCTGATGCAGAGCAGCCGCGACTGCCCGCTAATTGCCGAACATCCCGAATGGTATCTGCGCGATGAACGCGGTGTGCCGCAAATCCACCAGATCGCTTGGCTGGTCTATTCGGACGTGGCGCTCTTCGACTTGATCGACAATCAGTCGTTGCAGGAGTACCTGCTGGAGATTGCCCCGTATTGGATTGAGCAATGCGGGTTCGACGGAGTGCGGATCGACGCCAGCCAGACCATTGATCGGCCCTTCCTCAAAAAGCTCAAGAACCGCATTCAAGCTGCCGCGCCCGACGCCCTCGTGCTGGGCGAAACCCTGTGTCCGCTGACCGAGGCCGTGGACGTCCCGGCCGATGCGATCTACGCGCTCTTGGTTGACTTTCACCGCGACGTCGAATACGCCCAGCCCCTCATCGATTTCCTAGAGGAGATGAATCGGACCTTCGCATCGGGCACCGTGGCCATGGCCTACTTTGAAAATCACGACAGCCCGCGCGCCACCCAAGTGTGGCACGAGCGGTTCGAGGAACTTTTGCGCTGCGACGAGCAGGCGCGGTCCCACTGGCAGGGCCTCATCTGTCCCATCCAGCCGGATCTGGGAAATCGGGCGTTGCTGATGGCATTGCTCAAGAACTTGCAGGCCGCCCTGATCGACTGTTCGGCTGGCTCGGCCTCTAAGTGCAATCTGACGCGAGGTTTGGAGCTGGGCAGCGAGTGGGGCGAGGAAACGCGCACTGACTTTGAAAACGAGACTCTCCTGCATTTCGACTGGGCCGAGCGCGAGCCACACGCCAGCCTAGCGAGGGCCTACGGACGTCTCTTCGCCCTGCAAAAGGAGTGGCCGGAATTTTGCGCCGGGGAGATTTACTTCCACCGCAACGAATTCGCGGGCGGCGACCCAGACGACCGCATCCTAACTTACGTGCGCTATACCGAGCAGCGCGCGCTTTTGGTGGCGCACAACTTCGATCCGCGCACCGTGCGGCGGGCGTCCTACCGCTTCGATTACCTGCCGCAGCCGCCGACATCGCGCCAAAAGTGCTTCGACACGTACGAGGCCCTTGCGATTGAGGCTATATCTGCCAGTGAGGAGATCGCGGAGGTCAGCCTCATGCCGCTACAGACGCAGGTGTGGCGACTTTACTGAACCCAAACAAGAGGAGTACGAACATGGCAAAAATAGGCGCGATTCACTACAACTGGCCCGGCTGCGACTTAGAAGGCTTTGCCCGGCGGGCCAGCGAAATCGGCTACCAGTACTGCGAATTGCAGATCGGCGATATCTGGGATGGCGCGTCCAAAAACGGCGAGCAGACGGCCGAGGCCACGCGCGAGTTATTGGCCAAATACGGGATGCAAACCTCGGCCGTAGCGGCTGGCAACGACTTCCTGCAAGCGGACCGCCGCGACTTGGACGCGCAAATCGAGCGCTACCGCTACGTCTGCCAGATCATCCCCCTAACCGGCACCGACATTGTGCGCTCGGACGGCGGCTGGAACCGCAACGGCGACGTGCCGGAAGACCAGTGGGACGCCATGTTATTGGAGGCGTTCAAACGCTGCGCTGACTTTCTGGAGGAGTACAACGTGCGGATCGCCCTCGACAATCACGGGCTTTCCACTAACGACGGCGCCTGGCAGTTAAGCCTGATCGAGCGCGTTGGCTCGGCTCGGCTCGGCGTCAACCTCGATACCATGAACTACCGTTGGTTCGGGCACGAGTTGGACCAAATCGACCGTTTCTACGAGATTTTGGCACCGCACGTTTTTCACACCCACCTCAAGGACGGAACCGGCTCGCAGCAGAATTACAAGGGGGCGGCCTTGGGCGAGGGAGAAATCCACCTCGCCCACGCGGTCGAATGCCTCAAGGCGGCTGGGTACGACGGGGCTTGGACGGCTGAATACGAGGGGCCGGAGACCGAGGGACAGGTGGGATACGAAAAGTGCTATCAGTGGCTGGTGGAGAACGTCTGATTTCGTTTGAGACTACGACCCCGTACCTTGATACGACCTGATCCCTAGCTTCCAAAACTGGTAGGTGGCCGCAAACAGCAGGGCCGCTACCAGCGGCGAGAATGTGCCCCAATGACCGTCGGCCTCGCTCTTGCCCAACAAGTACAGGGCCGGGTAATAAGCGACAAACGCATAGGGGACGATAAAGGTGAGAAACCCCTTAAGATACGGTCCGTATATGCTGAGTGGATACCGCGTCAATTCGTACAGGCCGATTACGAGGTTGCACAGGGCGTTGGTGCGCGTAACCCAAAAGGACATTGCGCCGAAGAAGAACATGATGGAGAACCAAATCAGGTTCCCCGAGACGATGAACACAACCACCAACAGAACCTTGAAAACATCCCACTGCATATTGACGACCCCGCTTGCGACCACCAGATAGAAGATGCCGATTATTAGGTTGCCCAAACCGAGGGGCGTATAGCGGCGGGCCACCATATAAAAAAGCGTGTTGACCGGCAGGCACAGTAGCTGATCGAACGTACCATCCCTTATAAACTCTTCCATGTAAATGACGCTATTGGTGAAAGCGTGGTGAAAACTCATGCCGATTATGGAAAGTGCGTAGAGAAAGAATAACTCCGGGAATGTCCACCCCGCGATCTCGTCCACATGGGTAAAAACGATCCCGATCGTCGCCAAGCCAGCGGCGGTCGTGGCGACCATGGAGACGAAAGAGAGCCAAAAGTTGGCCTTGTATTCCAACATGCTCTTCAGGTGGCTTACGAAGAGAAAGCCGTACAAGGCCGCATACCTACGCACGCTCAACCTCCCAAGATGACGATCTTACGCAGTGCCTTCTTCCACAGCAACTGTGACACGCCCAGCACCACCAAAACCCACACCAACTGCTCAGTTATCAGCAGCAACTCGTAGCTCGGCACGTGAGCAAGCAACCAGTCGTAGAGGGCACTCTCTTGGGGCTTTATCCCGAGACAGATGGCGAGCGGGGTATAAAAACATCCCTTGAACGGCATGACGGCCAGCACGTCCCGCAGGAACGCGGGATAAAAATCCAGTGGCATAATCCCCCCAGCGCAAAACGCCATGAACACGTTTTTGAACATGTTGACGCCATAGGTCTGCATTATCCAGAACGCGACGCTACCCAAAGACAGGTCAATCAAGAAGTACGTCACAAATCCCAGCACACAGCTAAGAACCGCCAGCAGTAGGCGCGTTGGATCGAACGGGACGGATATGTCCAAGACGTAGCCAAAGAGAATGAACACCGGCACTCCTTTGAACAACAGGTTGAATACCGCCTGCCCAACCGCAGTATATAGAACCACAAGTTGATAGCTAATGGGCTTGGTCAACTCGACGGCGATGTCGCCCTCATAGACCTTATCGCCGATCATCACGTTCACGTCTTGTCGCACGATAAAGCCGATGATCGTCGAGACCAACGTATAGGCTACCATCGAGGCGAGCGATATACCTTCTATTTCCGCTTTGCCGGCGTAAATCGCTTGCCACAGGTAGTAAAACGACAGCAAATATACGCAACTCGCAGACACGTCTGACAGGAACTGAATTCTATACGTCAGCCCTTCTTGGAACGTTACCTTTACAACCCCTACAAAGCGGCCCATATAGCTCATGCACCTGTGGGTTCTCGTCGGTACAGGCTTTTGACGATGGTGCCGATCGCCTGCTCCTGTATGACGAGATCCCGCACTTCGTTGTGTGTGGCTATCTCAGTGATCAACCGGGTCGTCGATAGCTGGTCGCCGTCAAACTCTATTTCCAACTTATTGCCTTTGCTTTTGACGACGGCCATGTCACTCAAGCCGTCGAGATGCTGCGGGGGATGGGCTAGCTCCAAAGTCATAATCCGCGTCTTGCCATAGATGTTTTTGAGCTTTTCAAGGCTGCCGTCAAACAGCATCTGGCCTTTGTCGATGACGATAATCCGCTCACACAATTTTTCCACATCCTCCAAGTCATGGCTGGTAAGTATGATGGAGACGCCATGCTCGCGGTTCATGTGGACGAAGAAGTCGCGGATGTTTTCCTTGACCACGATATCCAAGCCGATCGTCGGCTCGTCGAGATAGACTATCGGGGGCTTGTGCAGCAGGGAGAGGGCGATGTTGCACAACATTTTCTGCCCCAAGCTCAAGCTGCGGGCGTTTTTCCTCAATAAGCCGCCAAGGTTCAAAATGGACTCAAACAGCGCCATCTGCTGTTGATAGAGCACGTTGGACAGGCCGTAGAGCCTGCGGTGGAGTTCAAACGACTCAATGACGGGCAGGTCCCAACGCAATTGCGAACGCTGGCCGAACACCACGCCAATGTTACGCGCATTCTCGATGCGTTGCTCGTAGGGTTCGATTCCCAAGACATCGATGCGGCCGGCCGAGGGCGTGAGAATGCCGGTCAGCAGCTTTATCGTCGTCGATTTGCCAGCACCGTTGGGGCCTAAGTACGCGACGATTTCGCCGGCCTCGATAGCGAAATTTAGATTTTGGACGGCGTGTATAGCTGAAGTCCGCGGCCAGAATAGGCTTTTGAAGGCTCCCTTTAGGCCCGGATCTTTTAGGGGGATTTTATAGGACTTGGATAGGTTACTCACCTTGATGATCGACATTTCCCTCTCTTTTCTGGAAGTGGGAAACTTGAAAAGCGAGTAGCGCGGTTCAAAAGTTCGACATATAGCTAATTTTCGTCAGCAACACGCGCTCTACGGCTTCGTCCTTGGCGCGATGTTCGTTATACGCGATATAGAACCGGCTGTCGTTCACCCCGAATCTGTGGCTCAAAAGCAGGTTGAGATCGAGCGTGTCCTCGTGGAAACTGCGCTGAAAAAAGCTGCGGACGAACAGATCGCGATGGAAAAAGTACGTCGTCCGCAGCAGTAAGACGCGCTTGACTTCGTCCAATGCGCCGGACGGGAAATACTCCCACACGGACTCCGTGCTCGAATCGAAAAAGAACCCCTTCCACAAGTTGAACCCCAGCGTCCCGGATACGCGACGGATGTCGCCCAAATACTCGTCGGCAAAGTCGTACTGATCCCGCAGTTGACCGGTGAGACGGATGCGGTATTTGCGCCCGTTGCCCGTGTCAAAGTTCGCGGTAAACGAGTCGCCGTTATACGTTTTTTGCTGCCACCGCAGTTGCCAATTCTCGTGATTGAACCACGCCCGGGAGTCGTCCCACCGCCGTACGTACACATCGACATTGCTCCACTGCCATTCCCACCCCTCTTCGCTCGTCCGCTTCTCAGCGGCGAGATCTTGACCCAAATAGATTTTTTGGATGCCGAGAAACTGAGGGCGCAGGGCGTAGCTACCGTTGACGCCGAATTCTCGCGTCCCCACATCCGCGTCGTGGGGGATGAAGCCGATCTGATCGACGTTGAACCCCGGATCAATCCAAGACGCCCACACCCGGAAGGGCCAGCGGTCGGAATTGCGCGTCAGGCGACCGGTGTGCATGCGGTTGCGCTCGCCCACATCCGCGCCAAAGCTCATGGCCGAACTGAGAAAGAGCTGGGCGTTTTCGTCCAAGCTCCACACCAGGTCGCTGCCGACCGCTTGCTGCCCTGAGCTACCATCCTTCCCAACCGCTAACGCACCGATAGAGGAATTGACCCCCAAGTCGCGCTTGAGACGCAAGACGCCAAAATGCGGCTGGTCGCCGTCGGCTTGGCGGTTGCGCGCCGCGATCAGGCCGAGGCTATTCTTGCCGATCTTGCCCGTTACTTTGCTGCCGACATCCGGGTCGCTGATTCGGCGACTGTAAAAGAGATCCATCGGCGTAAAGAGCGTTTGCCCTTCGATGAAGAAGGGCCGCTTCTCTTTGAGGAAGAGTTCAAAGCGCGTCAGGTTGATCTGGTTTTCGTCGGCTTCGATGTGGGCAAAGTCCGGGTTGAGGGTGGCGTCTAAGGTGAGGTTGGAGGCGATACCGTATTTCAGGTCAAGCCCCAAGTCGCCAGCCCAACCTTCGGTGGGCTGGTCGCGCAGCTTCTCGTAGCGCCCGGTCATATAGGGCAGCGTCTCTAAGTGCAGCCCCTGTTTGATGCGGCCGAGGCCGTGGAGGTGGCCGGCTTTGGATACCTTCAACAGGTAGCGGACGTCTCTGGAGATAAACGCCCAGTTGCTGTTCTCGGTATCGGTCCGGGCGATGCGTTGGACGTTGAGGCCCCACGTGTGCTGCTCGTGTTCGGGGAACCGCAACGTCTTGAACGGGATGGCCAACTCGGCACTCCAGCCGCGGTCGTGGAGGTGCGTCTCGGCCTGCCAGACGCCGTCCCAGTTCTGGTCGATGCCACCCCAGCCGCCCGCCCCGTCGTCTTGGACGCGAAAATCGTTCTGGATGCCATACGTATTTATATAGAAGCCGTACGCGTTTTGGTGATCGTGATAGGTGTCTAGCACGAGGCCGACTAGGTCCAGCGGCGCGAACCGGCCATCCCGCACCACCATGCGCCCCTCTATATTGCTGGGTTCCTCGTCTATCATATCGAGGCCGATGTACAGGTGCTCGGCGTCGTAGAGGATGCGGATGAAGGTTTGGTTGGTGGCGGCGACGCCCTCATGGGGGTCTATCAAAATGAAGCCGGTCGAAGGGGTGGCGATCTGCCAGCATTCGTCGTCTAAGGCACCATCTATTTTCGGTTGGACGTGTGTCTTGAAGGCGTGCATTTCCTTGTCGCTCTCGTGGGCCTGTGTAAATGGCGCGACGACGAGCGCGGCCCCGTAAAGTATCCACGCGAGGATGCGTTTGGTCGCGTAAGCTGTGCTGCTCACTGGCATCGCAAAGGTCCTTCTGTTTCTAGTGGACGAACTGCAATATCCCATACACCGATCGGTCGTAGAGATTCCTACCGCCGCCGCTAGACCAGACGATAGTAGATTTTATGCCTTCTCCGGGAAGGTCGCAGTCGTCTATCTCGAGGTTCAACCAAGCCTCTGTTGCAGAGCGATTGGTTGGTGCTGGTCCTGTGGTTCGTTTCCGGCGAGCGGCCCTGCCGGGCGGTGGTGCTTGGGGGTGTGTTCAGAGCTTGATGACGGCGATGAGGATGCCGGTGATGGCGACCAAGGTGGTCATCGTCCACCTGAAATAGGTATCCATGCGCTTATTGGTCTCGTCGATGCGGTGGTGAACGGCTCCTACTTGGTTACGCAGGTCTTGGATTTGTTCGCCCAACGAGTGATTGGTTTCGTCGATGCGGTGATGCACCGCTTGGATTTGTTCGCCCAATGAACGGTTGGTTTCGTCGATGCGGTGATGCACCGCTTGGATTTGCTCGCCCAATGAACGGTTGGTTTCGTCGATGCGGTGGTGAACCGCTCCTATCTGACTGCGCAGGTCTTGTATTTGTTCGCCCAACGAGTGGTTGGTTTCGTCAATGCGGTGATGCACTGCTTGGATTTGCTCACCCAACGAGTGGTTGGTTTCGTCGATGCGGTGGTGAACCGCTCCTACCTGATTACGCAGGTCTTGTATTTGTTCGCCCAACGAGCGGTTGGTTTCGTCGATGCGGTGATGCACTGCTTGGATTTGCTCACCCAACGAGTGGTTGGTTTCGTCGATGCGGTGGTGAACCGCTCCTACCTGATTACGCAGGTCTTGTATTTGTTCGCCCAACGAGCGGTTGGTCTCGTCGATGCGGTGGTGAACCGCTCCTATCTGACTACGCAGGTCTTGGATGTCTTCGCGCAGATAGCTGATGCCCCAGTGCAGCTCTTCGGGGGCGGGACGAGGTTGAGGGTTGGAACTCGCGGTCATGGTGGACTCCTTGAGGGCGGCAAGGTTAGGGAGTAATATGACGACGCAAGAACAGGAAAGCAACTTACATGCCAGCGCCGATCTCTGAGTAGGGACGGCGATTAGCTGGCTCGATCTGTGTGCGTTTGCACACGCGGATGAGTTCTTTTCGATACACGAGAAGTCGGCCGGCGGAGCGCACAACGGTGTCGCAAAGATCGAAGCTCAGGGCGCGGATCACCGAATTTGACGAATCTGATCGATCTTCTTGTCGAGCCGCTTGGGGGAAATCGGGTGGGCGGTGCCTAGCTCTTGGGCGAAGACTGAGACGCGATATTCCTCCAGCATCCAGCGCAATTCCTCGATTTGGGCCTCTCGCCCGGGCGAATGGGTCTCCCCGGCGAGCTTTTCCAACTGACTCTGGTACACCTCGATCAACTCGGCCTTCTGCGCGTCCTTGCGCGGGTCGGTCGCAGCGCGCTCAGTGCGCACCTCGACGGCTTTGAGGTAGCGGAGCAGATGGCTAAGACGGTGGTAGGGAACGCGGGCGAGGAAGTCGTCTGGCAGCAGTCGCTCTAAGTCCGCGTCCAGCCCGCGATAGGCCCGGCTCGCAAGGCGAATTGCCCGGCGGGCTTCGAGCAGGCTATCGACCAAGGAGATGAAGCGCGGGGCCAAGCCGCGCAGCCGCAACTTGGCCTGTGCGAGCGTTGCGTCGAAATCCTCTTGGCGCAGGGGTAGGATTTGCTCGCGGTGGAAGAGATAGCGCTCGAGATGTTCAAATGCTTGGGTGCGCAACTCTAGGGAACTGCCTTGGTAGCGCACTTTGAACTGGGCCAGCTCCTTGAGTTCGCGGCGCAGCCACGCTAGCTCGTCGCGCAACGCTAAGGCACAGAGGCCGAAAAAACCCTCCTGCGAGCGGGTTTCGGCTTCGGCGCGACTTTTGTAGAGCCGCAGCGACACGCCGCCTTCGTCGCGGCGGAGGCCGGGCCATCCATAAAGGGGCACCCCGCCCGCTTGGGTCACCTCTATTCGCTCGGGCAGGTCGCCGAAATCCCAAGTAGCTATTCCTTCCCGTTCCCACTGTTGGGCCACCTTTTTCCAAGCGTCGAGCTCGACTGGGGTGTCGTGCTGTTCGAGGCGTTGAGTCAGTTGCTGCAAATCGCGGCCGGCCGCGACGGATTGCTCGTTAGTGCCTTGGATATCGACGCGCATCTTGAGGTGGTCGGGCAGGTCGTCGGCGTTCCAGTCCGACGCTTGGATTTGGATCCAGTAGTGCTGGCGAATGTGTTCCTGCAACGACTGCAAAAAGGTGGGGTGGGTCGGTTTGAGATCCGCGGCGATGCGTTGGGCCTTTGCGGGGATCGGCACTAGTTGCTTGCGGATGGACTTGGGCAACGAGCGCAGCAGGGCGGTAATTTTTTCTTCGAGCAGGCCCGGCACCAGCCACTCGAGTATTTCTGGATCCACGGCATGGGCCAGCTTGTAGGGCACTTTGACGGTGATGCCGTCCTCGTCTTGCCCCGGGCGATAGGCGTAGCTGAGGGCTAGTTTATTGCCGTCGAGGTCAAGTGCGTCTGGGAAGGCCTGCTGCTCGAAGTCGGTGCGAGTGGTGCCGAGCAAGTCTTCCTCCTGCATCATCAGGAAGTCGTCGGCTTTGTCTTTGAGGAATCGGTTGAGGTCGGGCAGCGAGGAAACATCGTCGAGGTGCTGGGCGTAAAAGCGGGCCGCGACCTCTTCGACGTGGACATCGGCCAAGCCGCGAGCGCGGGTCTGCCAAGTTTCGATCTTCTGACACAGGCGAATGTTGTGCGCGAGAAACTTGTGCGGAGTATGCACTGTCCCGGGCACCAACGCCTCGCGGATGAATATCTCGGTGGCCTCGCGGGCGTTGATGCGGCTATAAGGGATGCGGCGGCTGAGCACTTCGAGGCCGTAGAGGGTCAGCTTTTCGCGCACCAGCACCCGTCCCGAGCGCGGGTTGAAGTAGGGCTGGTCGTAGGAAGCGCGGCACAGGTGGCTGCCTAGCTCAGCGAGCCATTCGGGCTGGATGCGAGCGACGGTGCGGGCGAACAGGCGCGAGGTTTCGACGATCTCGGCCGCGACTAGCCACCCGGGTGGCCCGCCCGTGGCCGGCTTCTTGCCCTTGTTGGGGCGGAAGAGTCCCGAGCCGGGAAAAATCATCACTTCGCGGTTGCGCGCTGCCTGATAGACATTGCCCTCCTCTTGGCGCGCCACACTCGAAAGCAGGCCGGTGAGTACCGCGCGGTGGATCGCGTCGTACCCGGCGGGTGCTCGGTTGAAGCGGAAGCCTTTTATCTCGTTCAGTGCCTCGCGGAGCTGCGCGTGGATATCGCGCCATTCGCGCATCCGCATATAGGAGAGAAAGTGCGCCTTGCAGAATTTGCGTAGCTGGTTCTGGGAGGCGCGTTCCACTTGGTCGTGATAGGCGTTCCAGATGTTGAGATAGCCTAGGAAATCGGAATTTTTGTCGTGGAACTGCCGGTGCATTTGGTCGGCCGCATCCTGCTCTTCGAGAGGCCGCTCGCGCGGATCTTGAATGCTGATGGCCGCGGCAATGACGAGCACTTCGGACAGGGCTTGCTCCTCGCGGGCTTGGAGCAGCATCCGCGAGACCGTGGGGTCGATGGGCAGGCGCGCCATGGCGCGGCCAATGGAAGTAAGGGCGCGGTTTTCGTCGAGGGCGTTGAGCTGGCGCAGGAGTTGGAAACCGCCGGCGATAGCGGCTTTTGCCGGGGGGTCGATAAAGGGAAACGCCTCGACGTTCCCCAACTTGAGATTAATCATCCGCAGGATGACCTCGGCGAGATTGGCGCGCTGAATCTCGGGCTGGGTGTATTCGGGGCGCGAGAGAAAGTCCTGCTCCGAGTAGAGGCGAATGCACACTCCGTCGGCAACCCGCCCGCAACGCCCCTCCCGTTGGCGGGCACTGCTCTGCGAAATCGGTTCGATCGGCAGGCGCTGGGTGTGGGTGCGGGGATTGTAGCGCGACAGACGCGCCAAGCCGGTATCTACGACGTAGCGGATGCCGGGGATGGTCAGGGAAGTCTCGGCGATATTGGTGGCCAACACTACGCGGCGGCGGTCCCCCGGGGCGAATACGCGCTGCTGCTCTCCGGCGGTTAGGCGGCCAAACAGCGGCAAAATCTCGACGCCGCGCAACTTGCGCCCTTCGAGCCGTTCGCGGGTCTCGCGGATGTCGCGCTCGGACGGCAGAAAGACCAAGAGGTCGCCCTGCCGCGACGCGCGCACTATTTCTTCTACCGCATTGGCGGCCGCATCCAAATACGTGTAGTCGCCGCGGTCCTGCAGCACCTCGTCGAGCGGCCAGTAGCGGACCTCGACCGGGAACATCCGGCCCGAGACCTCAATGACGGGCGCGTCGTCAAAGGCCCGGGAGAAGGTTGCGGCGTCAATGGTGGCCGAAGTGATGACGATCTTGAGATCGGGCCGCTTGCGACGCAAAAGCCGCAGGTAGCCGAGCAAGAAGTCGATATTGAGGCTGCGCTCGTGGGCCTCATCCACGATAATGGTGTCGTATTCGAGCAAATCCGGGTCGGTTTGGGTCTCGGCCAGCAAAATGCCGTCGGTCATTACCTTGATGTAGGTCTCGGGCGCAGTCTGATCGCGGAAGCGGATTTTGCAGCCGACATCGCGGCCATAGGTCACCTTGAGCTCTTCGGCAATGCGCCGGGCGATGGAGAAAGCGGCGACGCGACGCGGCTGGGTGACCCCGATGCGAGCGGCCTCGCCTCGGCCGGCCTCTAGGCAAATTTTGGGCAATTGAGTGCTCTTGCCCGAGCCGGTCTCGCCGACGACGACCACCACCGGATGCGCCCGGATCGCCGCGAGGATTTCGTTCTTGCGGTCGCTGATGGGCAGGGCGGGTGGGTAGGTGGGGGTCGGGCGGGTGGCGCGTAGTTTTTCGCGGCGATGGGCCGAGCGGCGGGCCTGGCCTAAGAGGCGATCAACTTCTCCCGGATCGAGGCGACCCCGACGCTTCAGACGGCGTTCGATGCGCACCCGATCCTCGAGCATACACTGCGGTAGGAGGGTTTTAAGCGCGGCGATGGGATGGGGTTTGGTAGGCGATTGATGCAAAATTTACAAGAGGTTACGGCGTTTTGTGTCGGCGCACAAAATGTACGGTAGCGGTCGCATGGTGGCAAATGCGAGGGCGGGTATTACTTTTTCGTCGCCCAACTCAGGGACGACGAATGATCACCGCCGTCGATACATGTTCAGATTGGCCTCTAGCGCGGCCTATTCAGGCGTCGGTGCGCCACAGGCGCGGTACCGGGCTGGTGGCTTGGCGGTCGGGCAGGTGCCAGTAGGGTTCTTCGGCTGGGATTTCTTGTAGGTGCGGGCAGGTCATGCCGTGGCGGTCCCACACCACCTCGCCGGCGCGCAGGGTCAGGGCGCATTCGAGGCGGTGCCGGGCCTCGATACAGGCCCAGCCGCAGTCGCGAAAGTAGAAGTTGCCCTCGAGGACGCCCAGCACGGCGACATCGGCCTCAGAACCGGGCGTCAAAGTCCCCAGCTCGGGCCGGCGGATGGCGTGGGCCGGGGTGACGGTGGAGCGGTAGATCACTTCCTGTAAGGGCATGTCCATGGCCAAGCACTTGGACATGGTATCGAGCATGGAGTGGACGTGGCCGTTGATATTACCCATGTGCAGGTCGGTGCTGATCGAGTCGGGTGGGAAGCGGTCGGCGATGGCCGGTATGGCGGCGCGGTACCAAAAGCTGGCCGCTCCGTGGCCGAGGTCGAAGTGGATGCTCTTTTGCCGCGCCTCGCGCATGTAGTCGTACACCGCGCCGTTTTCATCGACGACCGGGAACTGGCGGGCAAAGACGTGGGTGTGGATGTCGCCGGGGCGCAGGTGCTCGAGGAGGAGATCGGGATAGGAGCGCTCGGGCGGGCGCGGCCAAAAGTCAACCATCACCGGCATTTTACAGCGCTCGCCAGCCTCGACGGCCGCGTCAACCGAGGCCCAAGGCGGATGCTCGTCGTCAAAGGGCTTGGTGGTCCAATAGTGGGCGGTTTTGATGCCGACGCACACGTCGTCGTGGGCCGCGGCCATTTCGGCCGCCTGCTGGGGGTCGAGGTTGGCGACGACTTGTTCGGGAGGGCCCATGCCTGGGGCGGCAATGTTGACATAGGCGAACATGCGGATCGTGGAGTGGTCGATCACGGTCTCGCGGAAGTGCTCGAACTCCTCGGCACCGGCCGTGCCCGTATCGACGCAGGTCGTAACGCCCTCTTTGAGGAAGTGGGCGTCGGCGTTGAGGCTGCCCACCATTAGGCCGGGTTTGCAGGCGCGGGTATGGTACGTATGAACGTGGATGTCGAGCAGGCCCGGCACCACGACGAGATTGCCCACGTCGATTACGCGGTGGGCGTCCGCAGGAGGAATGTCCTCTTCGACGCGGGCGATGCGGCCGTCGAGTACGCCGACGTCGCAGACGCCATCGACATCGTTGGCAGGATCGATTACGTGGCCGCCTTTGAGCAGCATTTCGAGCTTGCGGGGCATGGCTTTTCCGTTCCGTAGAGAGCGAAAATCACAAAATAGGCCGGGCCAAAGGGAGGGGCAAATGGGGTTGTTGACAATGGTTAGACGCTTGGAGTACAATTTATAGCTTCATATATTCATATAGAAGCCCTCTCGTACATGCCACCAACCCCATAGGCCAGCCTCTACGCTGGTCTAAACGACGGGCGACCACGAGGGTCGCCCCTACATACATGACGTATTTAGACGTTTATGAGATAATTTCTAGTAAATGCGACGCCTTATCTACACACTCCTAATTTTGTCGGCCGGCAGTGCCCACGCTCAGACCGTCTATCGCGTCCACCTCAAGTTAGAGGGCATGATCGACCCGGGCGTGGCCGCCTTTGTCGAGCGCGTGATCGCCGAGGCCGACGAGACCGATGCCGACGCAATCGTCTTTGAGATCGATACCTTTGGCGGGCGCGTCGATGCGGCCACTGTGATCCGCGACGCCATCCTCGACGCCGAAACCCTGACCGTCGCCTTTATCAACAAGCGGGCGATTTCGGCCGGAGCACTCATCTCGCTAGCCTGCGACAAGATCGTCATGACGCAAGCCTCAACCATGGGCGCAACCACCCCGGTCGATGCCACGGGCACCAAAGCCAGCGACAAGGTGACCTCCTATATGCGTGCCGAGATGCGCGCCACGGCCGAGCGCACCGGCCGCGACGTCAAAATTGCCGAGGCCATGGTAGATGAGCGCGTCGATGTGCCGGGCCTGAGCGCCGAGGCCGGCCGGCCGGCCACCCTGACCACCGAGCAGGCGCTCAACTACCAGATGGCCGACGAGACGGCCGAGACCCTAATCGAACTGTTGCGCATCTACGATCTAGGCGAGGCCGAAGTCGTGGAAGTTGAGCTCAACTGGGCCGAGCACGTCTTGCGCCTCCTGACCCACCCGATTGTCACTTCGATTTTGCTAGCTGTGGCCATGTTCGGCTTAATCGCCGAGGTGCGCACACCCGGTTGGGGCTTGGGCGGTACGCTCGCACTGGTGGCGCTGGGGCTTTTCTTCGGCAGCCACCTGATCGTCCACTTGGCGGAGTGGCAGGAGCTGGCGCTTTTTGCTGTGGGCGCGACGCTTTTGGTCGTCGAGCTAGTGGCCATTCCGGGCTTTGGCATTGTGGGCCTGTTGGGTATCGGGGCGATGATTGCGAGCGTGGTGATTGCCCAGTTGGGCGACTTTCAATTGTGGAGTTTCGACGAAATTGCCTCGGTGATCGGGCGTCTCGCCGGCTCGATGATCGGTGCTTTTGTACTCTCGCTCATCGCGTTGCGCTCCCTGCCCAAATTCGCGGCCTTCAACCGCCTCATACTCCACAACGAAATCAGGGCCGCCGACGGGTACACTTCCTCCTCGCGCAAGACCGACGAGGACCTGTTGGGCAAGGAGGGGGTCACGGTCAGCTACCTGCGGCCCTCGGGTATAGCCCTGTTTGAGGGCCAGCGGCTCACCGTGATCGCCGAGGGCGAATTCATCGAGGCGCAGCGGCCCGTTAAAGTAGTAGAAGCCCGCGGCAGTCGAGTGGTGGTGAAGCCACTATGAGCTTTCTAGGGGGGGAGGTGTTGGAATGGGTTTATTCGCTGGCCTTGCTAGTGCTCGGCTTTGTGCTGGTGCTCTTGGAAATTTTCGTCATCCCAGGGCTCAATATCTTCGGAATCGTTGGTTTTCTGACCGCGGTCGCCGGCATTGGTTATGCCTATGTGAATATGGGCGGCTTGGCGGCTGGCGTCGTGGCGGGCTTGGGGCTTGTGGGGACCGCCATCTTGGTGAGACAGATGCTCAAGGTCCGCGCTTGGAACCGCTTAGTGCTCAACGATGGCATGACGCGCAAGGCCGGCTACGATTCGGTCAAGCCTGGCCGCGAGGCATTGCTCGGTCAGACGGGCGAGGCCGTTACGACGCTGCGGCCAGCGGGGCGGGCGCAATTTGGCGAACGGGTAGTCGACGTAGTCAGCGAGGGTGGCTATATTGAACGCGGTGAGCAGGTCAAGGTATTGAAAGTGGCTGGCAACAGAGTCGTGGTTCAGTCAGTTCACTCCGAGTCTTAGTTTACTCCCTTCAAGGAGCTAATAATGGAAGTCTTACCTTTGGTCTTGGTGCTTTTTGGCATCATCATCTTTTTGTCGCTCTTCACCTATTTCATTCCGGTGGGGCTGTGGATTTCGGCCTTTTTCGCCGGAGTCAAGGTGGCAATTTTCAAGGATCTAGTGGGTATGAGGTTGCGCAAGGTGCCGCCCGGACAGATCGTCGGCCCCAAGATCAGTGCCACGAAGGCCGGGCTGGATGTCGGCTTGGAGAGCATGGAAGCCCACTACTTGGCCGGCGGCAACGTCAACGCGGTGATTTTGGCGCTGATCTCGGCCGACAAGGCCAACATCGATCTGAGCTTTGAACGCGCGGCCAGCATCGACTTGGCGGGCCGCGACGTGCTCGACGCGGTCAAAGTCAGCGTCAATCCCAAGGTGATCAACACGCCCCTTATTGCGGCGATTGCCAAAGACGGCATTCAAGTCAAGGCCACCTGCCGAGTGACCGTGCGCGCCAATATCGACCGCTTAGTCGGCGGCGCGGGCGAGGAGACGATCATCGCCCGGGTCGGCGAAGGGATCGTCACCACCATCGGTTCGGCTACGACGCACAAAGAGGTGCTCGAAAATCCCGATCTGATCTCCCGGCGCGTGCTGGAAAAGGGCCTCGACTCGGAGACGGCCTTTGAGATTCTCTCCATCGACATTGCCGACGTCGATGTGGGCGAAAACATCGGTGCCAAACTACAGACCGATCAGGCGGATGCCGATCTCAAAATCGCCCAAGCCAAGGCCGAGGAACGCCGGGCCATGGCCCAGGCGCGCGAGCAGGAGATGACGGCTCAAGTCGTAGAAATGGAGTCGCGAGTCAAGGAAGCCGAGGCCGAGGTGCCACGCGCAATGGCCGAGGCCTTCCGCGAGGGCAACTTGGGCATTATGGACTACTACCGCATGCGCAATATCCAAGCCGACACGGATATGCGCGACTCAATTTCCGAAAGCGGCGAGGACCGCGACCGCGATAACTAGTCCATGGAACTCCTACTCTTTCTCCTCGCCATCCTGTTCAGCGTGTTTTCGGCGCTGATGGAGCGTCGCCGGCGCCGCAAACAGCTCGAAGAGGCACAACAGCAACACGCCGAGGTCAATCCGGCCGCCCCTGTTGTCGCCGAGGAGAAGAAGGAAGAAGAGCCGTCCTTTGGGTGGCCTTTTGACGGCGATCCCTTTGAGGAGCCGGTTCCCCCAGCCGAGGCTGAGCAGGAGGCACTAGAAGCCGAGCGACAGGCACTAGAGGCCGAGCGGCGCGCTGTGGCGGCTGAGAAGCAGGCCATGGAGCGGCCAACAGAGACCAAGCCCGAGGATTCAGGCGAGGAGCGGCCGCTTCACACCCGGAGTCGTTGGTTCCTCACCCCTCAGACAGCGCGCGACGCGATCGTCTATATGGAAATCCTCGGCAAGCCTAAGAGCGAACGAGAGGAGTGGTAAATGGTATAGCCGGAGTGGCGGAATTGGTAGACGCGCTGGATTCAAAATCCTGTATCCACAAGGGTGTGTGGGTTCGAGTCCCACCTCCGGCACCATTTATTAATCACTGCAAGCGAAAAAGAGATAAACCGCCGTGACATCTCCAGAAGTAAGGCGCATCCTCGACATCGTCTCGGTACTCGTTCTGCTGATTGTCATTCCGGCGTACATCTTATCCCGCCTAAAATTCGTTCTGCTGATTGCAGTTCCAGCGGTTTACATCTGTTGCCGCCTAAAGTCGCATACTGACTAACGCGATTCCCGTCAAATTTCGCGGCTACCGCACTAGCCGCTTGTCAAGCAGGTGCGGTTCAAGCGCCGCGACTTCCACCCCTTTCACATCCGAATGCGCTGGATTGATCAGCACATTTGCTGAGGGTACGCGCAGCAGCAAGTACCGCCTTTCCGCCCGCCGCATCAGGCGAATACCCTGTCCTCCATCCGGCCCAACTCATCCAAAACCATATCTGCGCCGAAACGCGAGTAGAGCAATTCGAGCGGCTCTTTGTTGCCCAGCACCACGCAGGGTTGTTTGAGCCAACACAGGAAGTGGTCGCGGTCCTCAAAGACAGCTACCCCTCTGGCCGCGACGCTGGCGATCTGAATAAGCTCTTCGGAGACGGCCCTGGCGTCGCCGGGTCGCTGCACCGTGCGTTCGCTAATGGGCAGCAGGCGAATGAGCTGTCCCGGCGATATATCGAGATATTCCGCTAGTTTTATCAACTCCGACCGCGCAATGCCTCGATTGCTCATTTCAATTATGGCGACGCCTGTCTTATAACCAATGGTGCTAGTGTCTTTTGACAACTAAAGTTATGGATGCGATATTCATGTCGAATCTCCAGCGCGAACTGATACCTGAGGAGTCTAGATATGAAGAAATATATCGTGCGTCTCCCCGACGAAGCGCGTCAGCAGTTAGAAGCTCTGGTCAGCACAGGTCACGCCCCAGCCTACAAGATCAAACACGCGAATATACTTTTGAAAGCCGATGCAGCAGGGCCCTGCTGGACAGATAGGGCTATTGCGGAAGCATTCGCCTGCCATAGAGTCACCGTCGAAAACGTTCGGAAACGTTTTGTAGAGCACGGGATGCAGGCGGCCTTAGAACGTAAAAAGCGCGTACAGCCGCCCCGCGAGAAGATTCTGGATGGAGCCGGTGAAGCCCGTTTGATCGCGCTGGCTTGTAGCCATCCCCCCGAAGGACGCAACCGCTGGACATTGGAGTTACTGGCCGACACGTTGGTCGAACTCAACGTGGTGGACTCCATTTCGTATCGCACGGTGGGACGGACGCTAAAAAAAACGAATTGAAGCCGCATCTGCGTACCTGTTGGGTGATTCCACCTGAACAAAATGCAGCCTTTGTAGCCTGCATGGAAGATGTTCTGGATCTGTATCATCGGCCCTACGATCCGAAAAGGCCTTGGGTGTGCATGGATGAGCAGCCCATCCAGTTGATTGGAGAAACCCGTATCCCGCTGCCCGCACGGCCTGGACACCCCCAACGGTATGATTACGAATACGCGCACAATGGCACAGCGGTCAATTTTCTGTTTACAGACCCCTTGGCCGGTTGGCGCAAGGTCAATGTGCGCTCACGCAAGACCGCTGTGGACTGGGCTTTTGAAATCAAAGAGCTATTGGAGGTGGATTATCCAGATGCTGAAGTGGTCTTGGTGGTGTGTGATAATCTCAACACGCACACGATTGCCGCTTTGTATGAAGCGTTTGAACCGGCCCAAGCGCGCCGGTTAGTTAGACGACTTGAGTTGCATTACACCCCCAAACATGGCAGTTGGCTCAATATCGCTGAAATTGAGTTGCGCATTTTGTCCCAGCAATGTCTAAATGCGCGCATACCCGATGAAGAGACCTTGAAGGCGGAAACCCACGCTTGGGAACAGGCACGCAACGAAAACCAGAAAGCCGTGGACTGGCGGTTTACCACCGATGATGCGCGCATTAAACTGAAACGGCTTTACCCAAAATTTTAAGTGTCAATAGATACTAGTGGGCTACAAGCTAAATTCCGCGATGGACAAGCGGACGAATCCATTTTCATCGGGTTGCAACCCGTGCCACTGAACCAGCAGGTTGAAGGTGGCCATGGCAAAGCTCAGATGCGCTCTAAAGTAGGCCCAGGCTCGATGGGTCTGTCGCTTGAAGTGCCCGATGCGGGTCAGCATGGAAAAGACGGTCTCGATGACCATACGCTCGCCCCACGTTTTGCGGGGACACACTTTCAGATTGGCCGGATCACCGGCTTTGGCATGAAAGCCTTGGTCGCTGAGGAGGATCATCTGCTCTTCGTAGCGGCCAATCATCGGGTGAAAGACCGTATCGTGGACATTGGCGGTATTACAATCCCAATCGACGATCAAGCCCCATTGGTTGACGATCAAGCCCAGCTTGCCGCCGACGATCCAGCGGTGATTGGACCGCCCTTTCCGGCCGATAGGGTGAGCGGAGCGGCCTTCGCGTACTGGATGGATCAACTCGATGCCATAGCTATCGATCACGCCTAAAGGGGTGGGGTCCGCTCGAAAGCGATCGGTCCAGTCCGCATGGGCGGCAAACAGGCGGAACAAGCGGGTGCGCTCGGGCAGGCGCGGAAAAAAGGCGCGCCAATCGCGCGCTACCCAGCGATAAAACGCCCGTTTGCCGCCCCCTTTGAGCGCATACAGAACCGCCAAGGTCACCGTTTCGCTGGGATATAAGGCGGCTTGGGGGTGTTTGGGCACATCGCCCATCTGGTGGTCGATTCGACAGAACAGGGCTATTATAAACTCGGCCGTGGTCATGGGACGCTCCTTCGCTGAAAGGGGGGATACCCTCAGCGTAGGAACTACCTTGACCACGGTCAACTCACTAGCACCATTGGTTTATAGAACTGACGTTACGCAGTGCCTCTACTCGGCGGCGTTTAACAGGGACCTAAAGGCTTCGAGGCTGGGCACCTGTATGGCCGCCCGAAACAACTGATTGAGGCGCTGCACATCGTCAATCGCTCCAACGCGAGTGCCTAATGGATCCGACGCGGCCAGCCCAAAGCGAATCGCCAGCACGTCGAGCAGATCTTTAATGGCGCGTTCTCGACCTCCTTGCTCAATGCCCTTCTCCGTGAAATACTGCACTACCGACGATTCGTACATAGTCTCCTCCGAGATGATGGTCATGATGGTTTCTACGTTATACACCAATCCGCTTCGCGCCAAGGCGGTGGTTCAGAGGGGCGGAGGGGGATAGGAGGTGCTGGAGTGTAGCGAAAAGGATACAGGGATGGGAAGTTGGGGACAAAAGCGGCGTTAGGAATACGACAAAATGCAGCCCACATTCTTGCCATCGGCGCGGCGGAGTGCGTATCTATATGGCAGCTCTTTGCGAGAGGAAGAGACCGTGAAAACGCTAAAAGGCCAAACGCGCACTGCACCGCCGCTATGGGCGGTCTTGGAGCGGCGACTGATCGACGCTATCGACGAGGCGGCACCGATCTTTTTGGAGAAGTACACCCGCCCCGGCGGGGCGCTGATCTGGATGGAAGAAAACCCCGGCGACGGGGTCTGGGCCGACGATCTGTACGAGGCATTCTTCAACTGGCCTCATTACTATGCCCTAGGCGGCAGCGAGTACACGGGCGTCAAGGCCCTAGAGGAATGGAACGCCATTACTCGGCAGCTAGAGCACGACTACGGCCGCGTCACCCGAGAGTTTATCAACGACGACGACTGGTTCCACAACGCCGAAAACTACATCTACTTCTATCACTTGGGGATGGCCGATCCGACCAACGCCGAGACGCGCCGCCGGGCGCAGCGCTTTGCCGGATTTTACTTAAACGACGACCCAGCCGTGCCCAACTACGACCCCGAGCACCGCATCGTGCGCTCGCCTTGTAGTGGCAGCAAGGGGCCGCTCTTCCAAATGCGGCGCGGCGAAATCCGCTACGACCTCACTCACGACCACGCCACGTTGGGGCCGGGCTCTGATTTGCCCGCCAACTGGTGGGAGGACCCCGAGACTAAACGCCGCGTTGAGGAGTGCTTTGACCAAGTGGTCATGCAGGGCGACGTGACCGTCAACTTAGGCGTCACCGCGCTGGTGGCAACGGCCTTTCTCCACACCGGCGCGGCGCGGTATCGGGAGTGGATAGAGGAATACGTGGGGGCTTGGATAGAGCGCACCGAGGCCAACGGCGGCATCGTCCCGGACAACATCGGCCCCAACGGCATGGTCGGCGAGATGCGTCAAGGGCAGTGGTGGGGCGGGCTGTACGGCTGGACCGGGCGCTATGGACACGGCATGATGGCCCACGCGATCACTGCGGCCGTGGAAGCCGCGCTGTTGGTCACGGGCGAGACCCGCTACTTAGACCTGCTCCGCATGCACTTAGATGCGCTAGTTGAGCACGGCCGCGAGCAAGGGGGGCGGCTGCTCGTGCCCTACAAGCACGCGGATGAGGGTTGGACCGATTTCAACCCCATCAATCCCAATGCGCCGATTCACTTGTGGGCTGCGTCCATGGAGGAGCGGGACTGGCAGCGGCTGGAGACCTTGCGCCGAGGGGCCGAAGGCGAGTGGAGGCAAGTAGGGCAGCGCGGCCCGCGCTCGCTCGACGACCGCGCTTGGACCCGCTTCTTAGCTGGCGAGTCCCCGGATTACCCCGAGCGCATCTTGCAGGCCAACTACCGAGAAGTCTGCGACCGCATCGCCAAGGTCATGGGCGATGAACAGGATCTCACTAAGCTCGACGTGCATTGGTGGCAGCAGGTCAACCCAGTGGTCACTGAAGCCTTGGTGCAGCTAACGACCGGCGCGCCGCAGACCATCTACTGGGGCGGGTTGGCGCAAGGGCGGGTGCGCTATTTCGACAGCGAGCAGCAGCGGCCGGGTTTGCCCGCGGACGTAGCCGCCTTGGTGACCGGCCTCAGCAGCGAGGGTGTAGAGCTGACGTTGGTCAACTTGAGCGCGAGCCGCCTGCGGCACGTGATCGTCGGCGCTGGCAGCTTTGGCGAGCACTGCTTTGGCCGGGTGCGCGCCGGCAGTGAGGTTCTCGACGTGGATAGCACCTATTTCCAAGTCGAATTGGCACCGGCCAGCCAAGTCGAGTTGTCGCTCGCCATGCAGCGTTACAGCCAGCAGCCCAGCTTTCGCCAGCCTTGGCACGGCGAACAGATTCCATATCGCTAAGAAGCCGTCTGAAAATTCCGGGTATCGTCCTTCACGTGCAGAAAATCGAGGGGCGCGGGCGTCTCGCCCTCGTAGAACGCTCCCTCCGAGGGCCGCTCGACCGCTGCTCAACGCTTTGTCACGCCTAAAGGCGCAGTGAAGCAGACAACTTCTAACAAAATTAGGAGATGAGGCCATGGACCAAGCCGACCGCGATTTTTTTGCCGCAAACGGCTATCTCAACCTAGGGCAGGTGCTGGACGACAGAGAAGCGCAATACTTCCGCGCCATGTTCGATGGAGATATGGAAAAGTATCCCTATTTCTGGCACCGCTACGGCTACCACCAACACGCCAACTACGAGGCACTGATCACCTCGCCGCAATTCGACGAACTGATCCGCCATCCGAAGATCTACCCGACGATCGAGGCCCTAATGGGCGGGCCGCTCTGCTTTGGCGAGATCGGGCTGCGGCTGATGCGGGCCTACGATGGCCCGTTGCACCAAGGTTGGCACCGCGACAGGCCGCATTGGGACGAGCATCCGTTCCGCATGGACTACATCCAGCTCATGGTCTATCTGTCCGATGTAGACGAGGGAACGCATTGTTTTTCCCTGTCCCCGGAGTCGGTAAGCCAGTCGGTGCTCGAAGATAGGGAGGAGCAACTCAAGCGGGGCGGCGAGTACCACTTGCACGGGCCGGCCGGGACCTGTGCGCTGTTTAACGTGGCAGTGCTGCACACGGCGACGACGCGGCCCACGCAAGCCGAGCGGCGGACCGCGCAGATTTACTACGGGCATCGCAGCCGGGCACCGCTGGCGAACGATTCGACTATTCCAGCGGCGTTTTGGCGAGAGAGCGAAGATGCGGAGACGCGGGCTTTTTACGGAGTTTTGAACGAGCGCACCAAGGCGTATTTGGCGGCCTTCCCCGGCGCTTGACCCATTCCCCTCCTTGAGGGCGGGGAGATGGCGAGATCAGGTTATTTTGCACACCCCCCTGTTGAACATCGCACTCACTGACTTAGTGGACATTGCAGTCGTCGGTCTGCTGCTTTGGGGTCTAATAGCGTGGACCCGCCGAGTGCATACGCGGATGGCCCTGCTCGGCTTGGCTTTTTTGGGCGTCTTCTACCTGATAGCGCAGCAATTCAAGCTGCAGCTAACAACTTGGATATTCCAAGGCTTTATCCCGGTGCTATTAGTGGTGGTGGTGATAGTCTTTCAAGATGATTTGCGCCGACTCTTTGAGCAGATCGCCGCGCTCGGTCTGCGCCGCAAGGGTCCGAGGCTGGACGAAACCAGCATAGGGAAGCTGAGCAGGGGATTGGATAGGTTGGCGAAAAAAAAACGCGGCGCCTTGGTGGTCCTGCCGGGGCGCGAGCCGATAGAACGACATTTTTTGCAGAGTGGGGTCCCGCTGGACGCGGAGATCAGCGAAGAACTCCTCGACAGCCTTTTCGACCCGGGTTCGGCTGGACACGACGGCGCGCTGGTGATGCGCGACAATAGGCTTGTGAGCTTTGGGGTGCATTTGCCGCTTTCCGAGAATAGGGACGAGATGAAAGGGGGCGGTACGCGGCACGCGGCCGCGTTGGGCCTAGCCGAACGCAGCGATGCCCTGTGTCTGGTAGTCTCAGAGGAGCGCGGCACCATTGGGATCGCCGCGCGGGGGCAACTCGAGATTCTGAACGCTTCGGACCCGGGCAAATTGTCGAACAGGATCAGAAGCTACTTGCAGCACACAGGGCCCCAAGTGAATGCCCGCCGGGTGGAGTGGCGGCGGTTGGGGCGGCGTCTGGCGGAAGGTCTTTTGGCCTTGGCCTTGGCCTTGGGCGCGTGGCTGGTCTTGGTGCCGGGCGCAGCGGTTGAGGAAGCGGTGCTCCAAGTGCCCGTGGACGTGGAGAACATGCCCGAAGGGTATGCACTAACGGCCGTCAAACCTTCAGAGGTGGAGATCGCGGTGACCGGCCTGCGGCGGGCCTTGTTGTTGGCGAGCAATGCGGATTTCGAGGTCGTCATTGACGCCCATCTCGTCAGGTTGGGGCGGCGGACCTTTGAGGTGTCCGCCCAGTCCGTGCGCCATGCAACCGGATTGGAGGTCACCAGCGTCAAGCCAGAGAAGGTAAAACTAACCGTGCATAAAGCGCTAGGAGATGAGCGATAGCGGCGAAGAACGCGCTTTGAGCGGTGCGGCGGCCCCTACAAGAGACTGCGAACCGAGGGCTGCGTAACGTCAGTTAGTCGGGGTTATCTGCTCTCTCTTTTTTGCGGAATGGAATGCCGAGTTTCCGCAGGCGGCTGCGCAGGGTGTTGGGATGGAGGCCGAGTAAATTAGCGGCTCCTCGGGGGCCGGAAATGACCCCATTAGTGTGGTTCAGCACACGGGTCAGGTATTGGCGCAGGTGATCCGCAAGCGGCACAATGGCGAATGCACTTTCGCGCTGGTAGGGTCGGGTCGCGCCGATGCCTTGGGCGAAGTGGTCTGGCTCGAGGGGGCCTCGACGGGCGGCGATGACGGCGCGCTGCACGGCGTGTTCCAACTGGCGCACATTGCCCGGCCAGTCGTAGGCTTGCAGGACTTCGATCCCGGCGGGGCTGATGGGCGCGACAGGCTGGTTGAGTTGAGCCGCAAGCTGCGTGGCAAAATGGTCCGCAAGAAGCGGAATGTCTTCCGGGCGTTCCCTCAGAGGGGGAATACGGAGAGCATAGCCTTCGAGCCGATAGAACAGATCGGCGCGGAAGGTTTGGTTGACGATGGCCTGTTCGAGGTTGTCGTGGGTTGCGGCGATGACGCGGACATCAACGGGGATGGCTTGGTTGCCGCCGACTCTGTATAGCCGCTGTTCCTGTAGCACCTCCAGCAAGTTCGCCTGCACATCGAGGGCGAGATCGCCGATCTCATCGAGGAACAGAGTCCCTTGGTTGGCCCGTTCAAACTTGCCGATGTGGCGGTCGTGCGCCCCGGTATAGGCACCTCTTTCGTGGCCGAACAACTCGTTGTTGACCAGTTCGCGCCCCAGTGTGCCGCAGTTGACGGTGACAAACGGCGCGTCTCGGCGCGCACTCAACTCGTGAATCGCTTGGGCGGCAAGGCTCTTGCCGGTGCCGGTTTCGCCGAGTAAGAGCACGGTCAGGTCCGTCTCGGCCGCCTCGAGAAAATCGGCTTCCACTTGGCGCATAACGTCGCTCTGTCCTACGAACCAGCGTTGGAGTACGGCCATGCGGGCGTCGTCGGTGACCTCGAAGTGGACCCTAACTTGCTCGGAATAGGTGAGGTCCCGGTCGACGGCTTGGAGACAGAACGCGTACGTCCCCGGCGGGAGCGGCGGGTACTCCACTTGGGTCTCGGCCGTCTGACGCCACGCCGACGTTAGGCCGTCGAGGCGATAGCGGTAGATCAGATGAGCGGGCGGATCGAGTGGGCTGGTGCCCGCAAAGCGGATGCGGACGCTATCAGCCGTACTGGGAAAGCGGATCGCTTCTTGGTCAGCGGCGACCTCGTAGGCGGCATCGGCCTCTACGCTCACGACGACCGCCTGTGGAGATATGTGCCGGGGCGCGTACCGCACTACGCCCCCTTTGGTCGCCAGATAGAGTGCCCCGTCGCGGCCTTCCGCGAGGTCGCGGACGGTGTTGCACCAGCGGGGCTCAGGCACCTCAACGTGTTGGAAAACTTGGCCGTCGTAGCCGCATAGCCCACGGCCTTCAGTGCCCATCCACAGCCGCCCGTCGCCGGCTTGGAGGACGCTGGTGACGGTAGCGCACGGCAGCCCGTCGGCTTGGGTGAAATGACGAATTCGCCCCTCGTTTAGACACAACAAGCCTCGGTTGGTCCCTATCCACAGCCGCCCATCGGCCCCCTCATACAAGGCAAAGATCAAGCAGGCGGGCGCATCTACTTTTGCACACGTGGTGCCGTCGAAGCGGTATAGCCCGTGCCCTTCGTCCGCAGAGTTTGACCCCAACCACAGATGCCCTTGACGGCTCCAAGCGAGGGCGTCAATCTGGGTGGGAGTCGCCGAACCGAACCAGCGAACCTGCCCGTCCTCGACACAGCCCAACCCGCCTATGCGCTGATAGGCAAACCAGACCCGGCCAGATGCGTCCATCGCAAGGGCCGAAATGGAGTCCGGCGACGCGGGTTGGTGCATCAAGTCCATCTGCTGGCTGTCGCAGTCATAGCGGTATAGGCCCGTGCCGGTGCCCCCAAACCATACGCGGTTGTCGCGATCGAGGCATAGAGCCGTGATCTTTTCGCATCCGGGGACGGCTATTCTCTCGACACTGCTCCGTTGGGTGTCAAAACGGACGAGGCCGCCTTCGGTGCTAGTCCACAAGGGGCCGGCGTCGCTCTGGGCAATGCTACTTGTCGCTGGCAGCCCTTGATCTGAGCCGAAGACTTGCAGGCGTTGGCTGTCGTAGCAGTGCAGGCCCCTATCGCGGGTGCCTACCCACAACCGCCCGAGGCGATCGACGCACAAACCCCGCGAGAAGGACAGGTCGCCCCGGTACGCGAAATCCATTTGCTCGCCATCGCAACAGGCCAAGGCCCCCTCGTAAGAGGGCAGGTATATGGTCTCGGAACGAGGATCCTCTGCAATGGCGAGAAAGTGAGACTGGCGACTGGGCTCCAGCAGGCGGAACTCCCGGCCGTCGAAGACAAAGACGCCGACAGTGGTGGCCAGCCAAAGGGTGCCGTCGGACCGCGCCAACAAGCCCGTCACCTCGGCGTTGGGGGCTATCTCGTTAAATCGCGCATGTCTGTGAGGTGTGTCACTCATGCGGTCGTAGGAGTACAGGCTGCGGCCACCGCACCAGATCGTCCCCTGAGTGTCGATAGCTAAGGCGTAGATGCTTTCGCCGTGGAGGGGGGCGCGATCGGTTAGGGCGATGAGTCTGAGTTGCTGCCCGTCCCAATGCGCTAGCGCGGGAGACGAGTGGAGTTGCTGCTCCAACCCGAACCAGACCCCACCCTCGTCGTCGGCACCGCCGCAAAGAAAACTGTGGGACAAACTGGCGGCCAAGGGGTGAAATCCCTCATCGTCGTACCAAGTAAGGCCGCGGTTGGTGCCCAACCACATCTGACCGGCCACATCCTCGACGATGCTATGCACTCCGTTGCCGGAAAGGCCGTCTTGGTGCGTAAAGGTCGCCACCGTCTTCTGGTCGAAGCAGGCGACGCCGTGGTCGCTCGTACCAATCCACATGCGGTCATGGCGGTCTTGATAGAGACACTCGATGGAGGCGTCGGGCAGTCCTTCGGCTGTAAAATGAGACCAGACCCCTGCCGTTCTGTCCCACATAAACGATATCCTCCCTTAGTCACGATATATGGTGAAATTGCGATATATGGTGAAATTATCCATATCGTTGTTTTTCTTTAAGTTAAAGAGATTTAGGGCCGTATCCAAGCAAAAAAACACTAAATGCCGTGGTTTTTGACGATTTTCGCAAAAATGCGACAATATATCTAATTTACTATTTATAAAGGACTTACAAGAATAAGTTACTGTTGGCACGATAATTGCAATTATTGTATGTAGAGCAACGGACACTACATCGGAAAAATAGGCAACGGTAGGCTTTAGATGTTGACCTCGTTTAACGCGCCGATTTGGGCCCTGCTGCTCAACGCGTTCGTACTCACCTGTTTTGTTCTGCTGGTGTTGTGGTCGGTTTTGCGTCCGGGTCGCTCGGCGGCCACCGAGGCGAGTTGGGACGCCTCGCAAGGGCTGTCATCGCTGCAGCAATTGCTAGGGGGCTAACGATGAATCGGGATAGAAAAGACCCTGTGACGATGGCCTTTGGCGTCTTGTTGGTGGTGTTGCTGCCGACCTGTTTCCTGTTGGCAAGCCGCTATCAGTCGCTCGATGAGCGCGAGTTGCAGCCGAAGCCCTTTGTACCCGCGCCTTCCCCGGAGGTGCTGTTGGCGCAAGTGAGCCACGTTGCATCCGACAGTACGCTCCAACTCCAACAGGTATGGGCTGCCGAGCCGGAACCGACTTCTGGTTTGGTGGCCGACTACCAAGTCATGCGCGGCGACGAGGCGGTCTATCGGCTGGTGCTGTTCCGCTACGACATCGCTTGTCGTGTGTGCCGGGACGTGCTGGCTGCCGCCCTGTACGAGGGCGACACACTGGCGCAGATCCTCCTGCTCGACGAGTGGGAGGTGCGCGGCGAGCGGGTGGATACCGCACGCTTTTTGCGCCAATTCGCCGGTCGCTCGGTGGCGGAGGAACTGGCGCTTGAGTCTAATGTCGATGGAATCAGCGGGGCCACGTTTTCAACCGGGGGCTTGGTCGAACAACTCAACACCGCGGCGGCGTGGGTGCGGGGGCATCCGCTGGAGACGCCCGCAAGCGAGGAGAAACGACTGTGAACGCTCTCAGACCCAATCGCGGGGCTACGACTTTGATCGTGGCCACGGGCATCCTGTTGGGGGCCTGTACCTTCTTGGCGGCCAAGATCGTCAACCCCCCTCCCATTGATCCGCTCGATGTGGAGTTTTGGGATTTGCTGGGTACGCAAGCGGCCGTGCTGGAATTAGAAGATCTGGCGGGCACGGGCACGGTTTCTAACGCGCAATTTGTGAACCAGCCCTATTTGCTCATTTTCGCCGACTCTGAATGCAGTGCCTGCGAGAGCATCTATCCGCACCTGCTGCGCGCCTCGCAGGTACAAGGAGTGAATGTCCTGTTCATTGCCTCGGGCGACCGGCCGGCGATGCACGACAAAATGGAGGAACACAGTTTTGCGTTCCCCGTCGCCTTTGATTCCCTGTTGACGGCGAATGCGCCTTTTGCGGTAAAGGCTTTTCCGGCCGCTGTCTTGGTGGATGCCGAAGGCAACATTGCCAAAGCCGCTACCGGCGACCAGACCGCCATAGCCGTAATACGCTTGGCTGGAAGGTCCTGAAAGGATGAATGCGCCATGCAATTTGTAACGCTCTTGCGTCGTCCGGTGGTGTGGACGGTGATGGCCTGTGCCGCAGTCGTGCTCTTTTTGGCGTTGCGTCCCCCTTCGTCGGCCATCTCGCCCGTGGTCTGGACCGAGCCGTCGGCCAACCCTCTGTCCAAGGTGCTGCGATCGGGGGATGCTGCGCCGGACTTCGCGCTGCCGGCCGTGCAGGGTGGCGTTGTAGCATTGAGTGCGTTGCAGGGAAAGTCCGCCCTGATCGCCTTTGTTACGGCGGAATGCCCGTATTGTCAAAAATTAAACAAGCAACTCGAAGCCTTTGAACTGAATGCGGATCAACAACTCGTGTTCATCTGCACCGGGGAAGAGGGTGCGCGGAAGATTAGCGAGACCTATTCCTTTACGTACCCGGTGTTAATTGACTCGGCTGGCGCAGTCTCACAGGCGTACAAGACCCCCGGGGTGCCTACGGTGTATCAGATCGATACCGAGGGGACGGTGGTGGACTTGGTGGTGGGGTGGCCGCCGGCGTGGGAGTTTGTGCGGGGTTTTGGCCGAGTACAGCCGAGCGAAGGCTCTTGAGGCCATTCGCTCAATGACCACTATGGCCCAGAAAGGAGGTGCTATCCCGTGTTCGCAGGTTTGATTCCAAGTCAGCGACCACAACGGTTCGCTGATCCTTTTTTCTATCACTCAAGGAGGATTTAGTTATGAACTCTTTGCCTTTGTTCTTGCAGTCGGCGCTGCTGATGCCGCTGGTAGCCCCGCTGGTGGAGTTCGCCACGTCGACCAGCGGCCACGTTGAGCCGCGCCAGGGGTTGGCCTTGGGGTGGTTGGGCAGCGTGGTGGCTGGGCTGGCGGTGGTGTTCGGCACGGCCGACCGGGCGCAGGCCGATTCCTGCTACGGGATATCCCCTGGCAGTCCCGGCACTTGGGTCTGCTCCAACGAGATGTGCGCCTTTGATCACCATGGAGACGGCCTAGCGGCGTATGACAAATACTATGTCCACAGTAGGTCTGACCATGGCTGCAGCAGCACGTCAAGGTCCTGTAGCTGTCCTCCGTGATCTACCATCCGGGTATATCGCGGCTGTCCAAACAGGAGGATGGTTCTACAGTAAGTGCTGAGAGGTATAGCCCATGTGGCACTCTCGGGCCGGGTGCCACATGGGCTAATGGTCCTCTGTTCTACTGCGTCTATCCCTCGAATAGAGGTAGGGTGTTCGATCACCTAACACTTCTTCACTAACTCTGGAGGTGCATTATGCGCTGCTTGATCGTTGCGATTGGATTATTGGCGGCTCCGCTGGGAGTCTTGGCCATAACGTGGGATTTTGACGACGGCACTACTGGGGGCTGGACCGCCCACGAGAGCGAACTAGGCGATCTCAGGGCCATTACTCCCACCACAGTGTACAGCGAAGTCGAAGCCGGCGTCTGGCGCATTGCGCCGGTGCCGAATGGGCAGATACCGGCCATTCGCTTGCTCTCGCCGCTGATTGGGGAAGACTCGGCTCTGTTCGACTCGATCACCCTCCGGCTGCGTATCCTCCACGATCGCCCCACCGGGGGGAACCTCCTGATGACGTGGTCCAATGCCGAGTCCCGACGCCGCAAGCAGGAAACGGGGGGCCACGAACTAAATAACCAATGGTGCTAGTGGGCTACAAGCTAAATTCCGCGATGGACAACGGGACGAATCCATTTTCATCCGGTTGCAATCCATGCCACTGTGCCAGCAGGTTAAAGGCGGCCATGGCCGCGCTCAGATGCGCTCTAAAGTAGGCCCAAGCTCGATGGGTCTGTCGCTTGAACCGGCCAATGCGGGTCAGCATCGAAAAGACGGTCTCGATGACCATCCGGTCGCCCCAGGTTTTGCGGGGACACACTTTCAGATTAGCCGGATCACCTTCTTTGGCATGAAAGCCTTGGTCGCTGAGGAGGATCATCTGCTCTTCGTAGCGACCAATCATCGGGTGAAAGACCGAATCGTGGACATTGGCCGTGTTACAATCCCAATCGACGATCAAGCCCCACTGGTTGACGATCAAGCCCAGCTTGCCGCCGACGATCCAGCGGTGATTGGACAACCCTTTCTGGCCGATAGGGTGAGCGGAGCGGCCTTCGCGTACTGGATGGATCAACTCGATGCCATAGCTATCGATCACGCCTAAGGGGGTGGGGTCCGCTCGAAAGCGATCGGTCCAGTCCGCATGGGCGACAAACAGGCGGAACAAGCGGGTGCGTTCGGGCAGGCGCGGGAAAAAGGCGCGCCAATCGCGCACTACCCAGCGATAAAACGCCCGTTTGCCGTCCCCTTTGAGCGCATATAGAACCGCCAGGGTCACCGTTTCGCTGGGATATAAGGCGGCTTGGGGGTGTTTGGGCACATCGCCCATCTGGTTGTCGATCCGATAGAAGAGGGCTATTATAAACTCGGCCGTGGTCATGGGACGCTCCTTCGCTGGAAGGGGGGACACCCTCAGCGTAGGAACTACCTCGACCACGGTCAACTCACTAGCACCATTGGTTAAATAGCTTGTCGGGGTTTTATACGGGCCGTTATCAATACTATCCCATCGAATGGGAAAACGTCACGATAGATATACGCGGCTTGGAAGCCGGGGCGGAAGCGAGACGACAAGAGCCGATTGCGACCATTTGGGCGGACACGGCGATCACTTGGCAGGACACCCTCTTCCACGTGCAGCTAGACCTCAACGTAAACCGCGACCCCCAGGGTCCGGCCGATCATCCGGCCTTTGTCGAAGTCGATTGGATTCAACTGACGGGGGCTGAAGAGCTGCTGTTCGGGGAATTGCCGCCCCGGGCGGTCGCTGGGGCGGCCGGGGGGCCCGGAGCGTTATTCGCCGAGCCGCGTTTTTCTCTGCTGGGCTGGAGTATCGGTAGTCCTCCATTCTCGCAAGGTACGTTGGGCGATATAGATGGCGATGGGGATGCCGATCTGGTGGTGGTCTGGACGTACTTTGAGTCCATCAAAGTGACCGAAGGGACGTTTGATCGAACGACCCATGCAGGCTGGACGGTCGCGTCCAGCGATGGGTTGGGCGGCTTGGTCCCCACCCGAGAGGTGCTCCGCGGAGGCGAGCCCCTCATAGGCATTGCGGGGGACGACTTCAACGGGGATGGACTGCTTGATCTGGCCTTTCGTGGTGGTCGGACCCTCGAATTGTGGCTCAACCGGGGCGAGCATGGTTTTGAAACCATCCTTCAGCTATCCGATGTCTGGCTTGAAGGCCTAGCCGATGGCGATGGCGACGGCGATGTGGACCTGTTGGTCACGGAATACGATCCCCTACGGGACGACTACGTATGGTCCGAAGTGATTATGTGGCTCAATGACGGTGCGGGCGGGTTTGCCCACCGCGATCGGTTCGTCCTCGACACCGAAGAAGAGTTCACGCCTAAGAAGCTGACGACGGGGCAACCGGTGGGCGAGGCCGTGCGCGTGTTGTGGACCGGAGGGTGCTATGCTGGAGGGGCTCGTCTGACCCAGCCATGGGCGGCCAGCGAGCCACCCCCGCTGTTTCTTGACGCCGAGCTCAATCCCTGCGACCTGCAGCTAATCACCGATCTGGATGGGGATGGGACGGTGGAGTTGATCGGGACGCCCGAGCGGAATCTATACTTCGACTTTCTTACTGGCATCACCTACCACGGTTTGGCGCTGTGGCGGGTGGACGCTGCGGGCAGGGTGGAACGCCACACTCTGCTCGGTCCGCAGGTGATGGTGCCGGATGAGAATTATGGTGGGGTCCTTGCCCGCGACCTGACTGGTGATGGCCTGCTGGACTTGGCCGTGGTGGATGGCAACCCGGCGACGGGGCCGGCACTGATCGTCTTGGTCGGCCAGCGCGATGGGGTGCCCGTCGTCGAGGGGCGCTATCCCCTGCCGGGCGTGGGCAGCCAAGTGCTCGCCGGCGATGTCAACGGCGATGGGGCGACCGATCTGGTGGTGTTGGGCAGGAGTGTGGACGGCGGTTTGGGCGGGGCCTTCGTCTTTCTCAACCAGAGCAGTCCGATGACAGCCGTGGCCAGTGAGACCGCGATCACGCCCTCCACCGTTGCCCTCGGCGCGAACTATCCCAATCCATTCAATCCGGCCACGACCCTCCCCGTATCGGTGGCGGCGGATGCGGGCGACGTGGCCGTAACCATCTACAACGTCTTGGGGCAGCCGGTGCGCGCGGTGTGGAACGGTCCGTTGGCGGCGGGCGAGCATCGGCTGACGTGGGATGGCCGAGACGGGCAGGGGCAATCCGTTGCCGCCGGGGTCTATCTGGTGCGGCTGCACCAAGGCGACCACACGCGCCTCCGCAAAATGGTCAAAATCGAATAGACGCCCCGAGTCTATCATCCTCAGGAGGTGCATTATGCGCTGCTTGCTCATTGCGATTGGATTGTTGGCGGCTCCGCTGGGAGCTTTCGCCCTAACGTGGGATTTTGACGAGGGCACTACGTGGGGCTGGACCGCCCACGAGAGTGAATTAAACTTCGGCACTCTTAATCCCACCACGGTGTACAGCGAAGTCGAAGATGGTATCTGGCGCATTGCGCCGGTGCCAAACGGACAGATACCGGCCATTCGCTTGCTCTCGCCGCTGATTGGGGAGGACTCGGCCTTGTTCGACCGGGTCACCCTCCGGCTGCGTATCATCCATAATCGCCCCACCGGGGGGAACCTCCTGATGGCGTGGTCCAATGGCGAATCCCGACGCCGCAAGCAGGAAGCGGGCCAACTTGGAAGCCGGTCGGAGTTTTATACGGGCCGTTATCAACTGTATCCCATCGAATGGGAAAATATCACGATAGATATTCGCGCCTTGGAAGCCGGTTTGGAAGCCAGACAAGAAGAGCCGATTGCGACCATTTGGGCGGATACCTCGATAGTTTGGCAGGACACTCTCTTCCACTTGCAATTAGACCTAAACTTGAACCATAACCCCGAGGGTCCGGCCGATCATCCTGAGTTTGTCGAAGTCGATTGGATTCAACTGACGGGGGCTGAAGAGTTGCTGTTCGGGGAATTGCAGCCCCGGGCGATCGCCAAGGCTGGGTTGCCCGGGGCGTTGTTTGCCGAACCGCGTTTTTCTGCTTTGGGTCCGGGTATCGGTAGCTTAGAATCGCAAGGTACTTTGGGCGATGTAGATGGCGATGGCGATGCCGACTTGGTGGTGGTCTGGACCCACGACACGGTCGTCAAAGTGACCGAAGGGACGTTTGAGAGGACGACCCAAGCGGGCTGGACGGTCGCGTCCAGCGACGGGTTGGGCGGCTTGGGTCCCACCCGAGAGGTGCTCCGCGGAGGCGGGCCCCTCATGGGCATTGCGGGGGACGACTTCAACGGGGATGGACTGCTTGATCTGGCCTTTCGTGATGGTCGGACCCTCGAATTGTGGCTCAACCGGGGCGAGCATGGCTTTGAAACCATCCTCCAGCTATCCGACGTGTGGTTCGAGGGCTTAGCCGATGGCGATGGCGATGGCGATGTGGACCTGTTGGTCTGGGAGTTCGCCGACCGATTCCACCTACTAGAGTCGCAGGTGATTATGTGGCTCAATGACGGCGCGGCCGGGTTTGCCCACCGCGATCGGTTCGTCCTCGACACCGAAGAAGACCTCCGTGCTTTCCTGCTGGCCGGGCAACCGGAGGGCGAGGCCGTGCGCCTGTTGTGGTCCCGACCGTCCTGCAAGCCTGGGGGGACTTTACGGCTGACCCAGCCGTGGGCGGCCAGCGAGCAGTCTCCGCTGTTTTTTGACGCCCCGCTCAATCCCTGCGACCTGCACCTGCTCACCGATCTGGACGGGGATGGGGCGGTGGAGTTGGTTGGGACACCCGAGCGGAATCTATACTTCGACTTTGATGTTCTCACCACCTACCACGGTTTGGCGTTGTGGCGAGTGGACGCTGCGGGCGGGGTGGAACGCCACACTCTGCTCGGTCCGCAGGTGCTTCTGCCGGATCCGTATTTTGATGATGGGGTCCTTGCCCGCGACCTGACTGGCGATGGCCTGCTGGACTTGGCCGTAGTGGATGTCAACCCGGCGACGGGGCCGGCGCTGGTGGTGCTGGTCGGCCAGCGCGACGGGGTGCCCGTCGTCGAGGGGCGCTATCCCCTGCCGGGCGTGGGCGCCGAAGTGCTCGCCGGCGATGTCAACGGCGATGGGGCGACCGATCTGGTGGTGTTGGGCAGGAGTGTGGAAGGGGGCGACGGCGGGGCCTTCGTCTTTCTCAACCAGAGCAGTCCGCTGACAGCCGTGGCCAGTGAGACCGCGATCACGCCCTCCACCGTTGCCCTCGGCGCGAACTACCCCAATCCATTCAATCCGGCCACGACCCTCCCCGTATCGGTGGCGGCGGATGCGGGCGACGTGGATGTAACCATCTACAACGTCTTGGGGCAGCCGGTGCGCGAGGTGTGGAACGGTCCGTTGGCGGCGGGCGAGCATCGGCTGACGTGGGATGGCCGAGACGGGCAGGGGCAATCCGTCGCCGCCGGAGTCTATTTGTATCGGTTGCAGGTGGGCGAGCAGACACGCCTCCGCAAGATGGTCAAACTCGAATAGACACATGAACTGGGAGCGGACATGCTGGATAAATTGCGCCAACACATAGCGACTACCTTGCAGCGTTTGAGCGTCCGGCTAGAACGAGCCGGTACGGTTGAAGGGCTGCCGCGCCACGAGTGTCCCGTATTGATCTTTTTTCACGGCTATAGCTTGGCCCATACCATACGTCCTCTAGTTGTAGGACGAGCACTACGGGTGCGCGGCTATCCCGTAGAATTCGCGGGGGTGGGGCCTCACGCAGACCGAATCGCCGTGTAGTAAGGTTGGACGCAGTGTTTGTCGATCGCGATTTCCGCCAGCCGGCCCTCGTCGTCAACATGGGCAGAAAGAACGGTGTGCCACTGCGGGAAGGCCACTATCCACTGCAAGGGTTGGGCGGAACGGTCATAAGCGGCGATGTGGATGGAGACGGGGACCTAGACTTGGCCGTGCTGGAAAATGCCGTGCGCGGTGGGGGCAGTGGCCTATACATCCTGTCTAACCAAACCAAGACGGACGATTGAATAGGGGGGCGCGTGTTAGGTGCTGCCGAAAAGAGAGGGCATAAGATGATAAGACGGCCATGGAAAGTCCCATTCCGAAAAAATAGAAAGCTGCAAAGCTGCTTGGCGTTGTCGCTGGCCTTGCATCTGCTGGTGATCTTCGGACTCCCGCGCCACGAGCGGGTCACTCACTTTCCCGTCCAACCGCCGATCATGGTGAAGTTTACCAAGAAGCGCCCGCTGCCGCGCACCCTCGCCCGCCGCCAACGGCCCCAGCAGCGCCCGTTGGTGCGCCGCCCCGCCCTGCAAGCGGCTCCGGTCGTAGCGATGCGGCCGGCTCCCTCGGCGACGCGCCCGCTACCGGTGTTCAAGTCGTCGGCTCTCCGACTGCCAACGGCGGCACTGCCGAATCAACTGGTGATGCCCGTGCCGGATTTCCCCGCTCGGCAGATTGGTCCATCCCTGCAGGCGGGGGCGCTGGAAGGGACGCGGCAAGGGGCCGACGAGATTGACTTGGCGTTGGAACTGCTGGATGTGGAAGCGATGGACACGGGTCAGCACCGGGCGATGGTGGTCGTCGATCCAAAAGACCGGCGTCAGCTCAAGGGCTTTCTCTATTTGTCGAGTGTCCACAGCGAAGCGCTTGAGCGCGCCGAGGCCAGCGCGGCTTCGGAGCGCAGCGGTGGGTGGTCGCGCAGCATTGCCGAGCAGCGCATGCTGCAAGGACTCGCCGACAAAATGAGCGAGCGCACCGGCGTACATACCCAAGTGCTCGACGGCCTCGCCTTGGACGACCCGCGGCTGATGCAGGTGCCATTTCTGTTGCTGACGGTTCGGAGCCAAGTCGCCTTCACCCAAGCCGAAGCCAAAAACTTGGGACGTTATCTAACCTCGGGCGGGTTCCTCTATGCGGATATTGTCTCCCAGCCTCTCTCTCGCGCGGGCGGCTATCAACACGACTTGCCGGCGTTGCGCGATTTCATTCGCCAAGCCTTTGGGCAGATAGACTACGCCGAACACAAAGATTGGTCTTTCGTGCGGTTGCCGCCCGAGCACCCGCTCTACCATTGCTTCTACGACGTGGACTCCCTGCCGCGCGGCTTCTGGGACATCATGTTCTGGTATTGGAACACTGGGAGTCGCTTTGAATTGTCGCCCAATTACTTGGAGGGCATTGAGGTGGATGGCCGTATCGTGGGAGTTTACTCGCAGAAGTGCTACGCGGAAATGTGGGCTGGCGAGGCCGAGCGGATCCGCGAGGCGGATCGGGCTGCCGACAAAGCCGGTCGTTTTGACACGGGCGCGGATGAGTTGCCGGTCTATGACCTCGGCGTCAATATCGTGGTGTACGCGTTGACGCGGGAGGGATCACTGGCTCAACAATTCGTCGAGGCGGACTGACCCCACTCTGGAGGTTCATTATGCGCTACTTGCTCGTTGCTATTGGATTGTTGTCGGCTCCGCTTGGAGCCTTCGCTTTAACGTGGGATTTTGACGAGGGCACCACTTGGGGATGGACCGCTCAGGAGAGTCTCTTAGGCACTGACCATGGTCCCACCACGGTGTACAGCGAAGTCGAAGGCGGCGTCTGGCGCATTGCGCCGGTGCCGAGCGGGAAACGACCCGCCATTAGCTTGGTCTCGCCGCTGATAGGGGAAGATTCGGCCCTGTTCGACTGGGTCACCTTACGGCTACGGATCCTCCACGGCCACCCCACTGAGGGGGACCTCCTGATGGCATGGTCCAATGTCGAGTCCCGACGCCGCAAGCAGGAAGCGGGACGAGACGCAAACAGGGCGGGGTTTCGTACGGGCCGTTCTCAACTGTATCCCATCGAATGGGAAAACATCACCATAGAGATACGCGCCTTGGAAGCCGCGGCGGCGGCAGACCCCGAAGCAGAGATCATTTGGCAGGACACCCTCTTCCACGTCCAGCTAGACCTAAACTTAAACCCCGAACCCCAAGGTCCGGCCGATTATCCGGCTTTTGTCGAGGTGGACTGGATTCAACTAACGGGTACCGAAGAGCTGCTGTTAGGGGAATTGTCGCCCCGGGAGCACGTCGTGGCGGCTAGGTTGCCCGGGGCGTTGTTGGCTGACCCGCGTTTTTCTACACTGGGCCAAGGTATCGGTACCCCAGGATCTCAAGGTACTTTGGGCGATGTGGATGGCGATGGGGATGCCGATTTAGTAGTGGTCCGGCGAGCGGGCTGGACCATAGCGACCAGCGATGGCTGGGGCGGTTTGGTCCCCACCCAAGAGGGTCTCCGCTCAAGCCGGGGTATTCCAAGGATTGCGGGGGGCGATTTCGACGAGGATGGGCTGCTCGATCTGGCCGTTGGTAGCGGTCTTACCCTCGAATTGTGGCTCAATCGGGGCGAGGATGGCTTTGAAACCATCCTCCAGATATCCGATGGCTACTTCCTTGGCTTGGCCGATGGCGATGGCGACGGCGATGTGGATCTGTTGGTGGTTGAGGAGCTCGACGACCGATGGTCCAACGCGACTCTGTGGCTCAATGATGGCGCGGCCGGGTTTGCCGACCGCGATCGGTTCGTCCTCGACACCGAAGAGGAACTCGGTACTTCCCTGCTGGCAGGGCAATCGTTGGGCGAGGCCGTGCGCCTATTGTGGAACCGACCGTGCTACAAGCCGGTGGGGCCTTGGCGTCTGACCCAGCCGTGGGCGGCCAGCCCGAGCCCGCCGCCCCCGCTGTTTTTTGACGCCGCGGTCAATCCCTGCGACTTGCACCTGCTCGCCGACCTAAATGGGGATGGGGCGGTGGAGTTGGTCGGGACGCCCGAGCGGAATCTGTTCTTCGACTTTTCTTTTAGCAACACCTACCACGGTTTGGCACTGTGGCGGGTGGACGCCTCGGGCGGGGTAGAACGCCACACCCTGCTCGGTCCGCAGGTGCTCGTGTCGGCTCCATTTCAGGGTGGGGGGGTCATTGCCAGCGACCTGACCGGCGATGGCCTTTTGGACTTGGCCGTGGTCGATGGCAACGTGGCCACCGGGCCGGCGCTGGTAGTCTTGGTCGGCCAGCGCGATGGGGTGCCCGTCATCGAAGGGCGCTATCCCTTGCCAGGCATCGGCAACAAAGTGCTCGCGGGCGATGTCAACGGCGATGGGGCGACCGATCTGGTCGTGCTGGCGCGGAGTGGGGGCGACGGCGGGGCCTTCGTCTTCCTCAACCAAGGCGTTCCGGCTACGGCCGTCGCGGCTGAGACGGCGACCCCGCCTACGGCCTTTGCTCTTGGTGCTAACTATCCCAACCCGTTCAATCCGGCCACGACCCTCCCCGTATCGGTGGCGGCTGGTGCGGGCGACGTGAATGTAACCATTTACAACGTCTTGGGGCAGCCGGTGCGCGAGGTGTGGAACGGTCCGCTGGCGGCGGGCGAGCATCGACTCACTTGGGATGGCCGGGACGCGCAGGGGCAAGCCGTCGCCGCCGGGGTCTATCTGGTGCGGCTGCACCAAGGCGACCACACGCTCCTCCGCAAGATGGTCAAGCTCGAATAGACGACCCTTCGGCCAGAAAGGAGGTGTATCCCATGCTCGCAGGTTTGATGCCCCGTCAGCAACCCCAACGGTTGGCTGATCTTTTTCCGACCCTTTTGAGGAGGAATGCATTATGCCGTCTTTAAGGTTTGTTTTTCAGGCCCTGCTGGTGGAGTTCGCCCCGTCGTCGCGTGGGCACGTCGAGCCGCGTCAGGGGTTGGCGCTGGGGTGGCTGGGCAGCGTGGTGGTTGGGCTGGTGGTGGTGTTCGGCATGGCGGACGAGACGCAGGCCGATCCCTGCTTTGGAATCGACGTGGGAAGCTATGGATTTAATATAACGCCGTATCCATGCGAGCGGCAAGACCACGAACCCGTCGAGTATTGGCAGGATCATTATTTTCACCAGCCTAGGACTCCGGGCAATTCTGGGACTCCGAGCTGTACGTATCTGTATTCTACCTGTGGCCCCAGTACGGCCCCAGTCGTCGTGGCCGATACGACCACTTCCCCCTGCTTTGGAATCGCCGCGGGAAGCAGAGGCTCGTACACAACGCCGTATCCATGCGAGTGGCAAAACCACGAACCCGTCGAGTATTGGCAGGAGTATTATTCTCACCAGCCTGAGACTCCGGGCGATCCTGAGACTCCGAGATGTGCTTATCTGTATTCTACCTGTGGCCCCAGTACGGCCACGGCTATTGCGGCTGAGACGGCGGCGACGCCTACGGCCTTGGTCCTTGGTGCCAACTATCCCAACCCGTTCAATCCGGCCACGATCATCCCCGTATCGGTGGCTGCTGGCACCGGAAATGTGGACTTAATCATCTACAACGTCTTGGGGCAGCCGGTGCGTACGGTGTGGAACGGTCCGCTGGCGGCGGGCGAGCATCGGCTAACGTGGGATGGTCGAGACGCGCAGGGGCAGCCCGTCGCCGCTGGGGTCTATTTGTATCGGTTGCAGGTGGGCGACCACACGCGCCTCCGCAAGATGGTCAAACTTGATTAGACGACCCTTCGGCCAGAAAGGAAGTGTATCTCATGCTCGCAGGCTTGATGCCCCGTCAGCAACCCCAACGGTTTGCTGATCTTTTTCCTATCCTTTTGAGGAGGAATGCATTATGCGGTCTTTAAGGTTTGTTTTTCAGGCCCTGCTGGTGGAGTTCGCCATGTCGTCGCGTGGGCACGTGGAGCCGCGTCAGGGGTTGGCACTGGGGTGGTTGGGCAGCGTGGCGGCTGGGCTGGCGGTGGTGTTCGGCGCGGTGGACGAGACGCCGGCCGATCCTTGCTATGGAATCGCCGAGGGAAGCAGTGGATCGCGCACAACGTCGTATCTCTGCGAGTGGCAAGACCACGAACCTGTCGAGTATTGGCAGGATCATTATTTCCACCATCCTGGGACTCCAAGATGTACTTATCAGTATTCTACATGTGTGGTGGCTGGGCTGGCGGTGGTGTTCGGCGCGGTGGACGAGACGCCGGCACCGGCCGATCCTTGCTATGGAATCGCCGAGGGAAGCAGAGGATCGCACAAAACGCCGTATCCCTGCGAGTGGCAAGACCATGCACCCGTTGAGTATTGGCAGGATCATTATTTTCACGATCCTGAGACTTCGGACGATTCTGGGACTCCGAGCTGTACTTATCTGTATTCTACATGCGGCCCCAGTACGGCCACGGCTATCGAGGCCGAGACGATGGCGACGCCGACGGCCTTTGCCCTTGGTGCCAACTACCCCAATCCGTTCAATCCGGCCACGACCATCCCCGTATCGGTGGCGGATGCAGGCGCGGTGGATGTAACGATCTACAACGTCTTGGGACAGCCGGTGCGTACGGTGTGGAATGGTCCGCTGGCGGCGGGTGTGCATCGGCTGACGTGGGATGGCCGGGACGCGCAGGGGCAGCCGGTCTCCGCCGGAGTCTATCTGGTGCGGCTGCATCAAGGCGACCACACGCGCCTCCGCAAAATGGTCAAACTCGAATAGACACACGAACTGGGAGCGGACATGCTGGAGACATTGCGTCAACACCTAGCGGCTGGCAGCGTTTCATGGAACGATTGAATGGGGAGGGCGTGGGGGCGTGGATTAGGCCCTGCCGAAAAGAGAGAGGCATAAGACGATGAGACGACCGTGGAAAGTACCGTTCCGAAGCAATAGAAAGCTGCAAAGCTGCTTGGCACTGTCGCTGGCTTTGCATCTGCTGGTGATCTTCGGACTCCCGCGCCACGAGCGGGTTACTCACTTTCCCGTGCAACCGCCGATCATGGTGAAGTTTACCAAGAAGCGCCCGCTGCCGCGCACCCTCACCCGTCGGCAACGACCCCAACAGCGTCCGTTGGTGCGCCGCCCCGCCCTGCAAGCGGCCCCGGTCGTGGCGATGCGGCCGGCACCCTCGGCGTCGCGCCCGCTGCCGGTGTTCCAGACATCGGTGCTTCGGCTGCCGTCGGCATCGCTGCCGGATCGGCTGGTGTTGCCGGTGCCGGATTTCCCCGCTCGGCACATTGGTCCGCAGATGCAGGCTGGGGCACTGGAAGGGACGCGGCAGGGCGCGGACGAGATTGACTTGTCCTTGGAACTGATGGATGTGCAGGCGATGGACACCGGCCAGCATCGGGCGATGGTGGTGGTTGATCCAAAAGATCGGCGCAAGCTCAAGGGATTCCTTTATATGTCCGGCATCTACAGCCCTTCCATTGAACGGGCTGACCGTGAACAGGCCAAGTACAGTCAATCGCGCTGGTGGAGCCAGCCGATCCGACAACGCCGCTGGGCGGAACGGCGGATGTTACAAGGGTTGGCCGATGAGATGACCGCCCAGACACAGGTTCACGTCGAAGTGCGCGATGCGGTTCGGCTCGACGATCCGCAGCTTTTGCAAGTCCCCTTCGTCCTGATGACCGTCAACACCCCCTTTGAGTTTACCGACAGCGAGGCGACCCAGCTCGGGGCGTATTTAACGTCGGGTGGCTTCCTATTTGTGGATATTGGAAACTTTTTGCTGGACAATTACCGCGATGAGGAATTGGACATTCCGATGGTGCGTTCCTTCCTTCGCGCCAGCTTTCAAGCGGTGGGGTATCAAGAAGGGAAGGACTGGCAGTTTAGACGCCTAGCGATAACGCATCCGCTCTATCATTGCTTTTACAATATAAACAGTCTGCCCCGGGGGATGCGCGATATGCACTCTCTAAAAAGAGAATCTCCCTCGTTAACTCCGGACTATTTGGAGGGCATCGTCGTAGGGGAGCAGTTAGTGGGGGTGTACTCGATGCGCGGCTACGCCGATTTCTGGGCGGGAATCGCCCGGCAGGAGCTAGATTTTGTTTTAGAGGATGGCATAGTCAACAGCCCGTTTCTCGCCAGTGCCGAGGAGCCGATGGTCTATAATTTGGGCGTCAATCTCTTGGTGTACGCCCTGACGCGCGAGGGGTCACTAGCCCAACAATTCGTCGAGGCGGACTGAGGGCTGTTGTGCCGTGGTACTATAACTGAGGAGGGCACTGCGAGGTATGGAAATCATTCCGTTAATTCCCGAATGCGACGTTGCCACACAGAGGGCACGGGCCACACAAGACCGCAATATGCGCGCCCAAGTGAGGGCTTGTCTCCTGTTAGGGCGCTATTACAAGGAACAAGGGGAACTCGACAGAGCCGAAGCCCTGTATAAAAGAGTCCTTAAAAAGGGACGGCAGTGGCAAGATGACGCGCTAGAAGCCGATGCGTGTAGCGGCTTGGGGCTGATGTACCAAGTCAAGGGACGGATGGACGAGGCGGTTGACTATCTCAATAAGGCCTTTGCGATCAATAATGAACGCCGCGATGAGGAGCGTCTGGCTGTCAGCTATAGCAACAGAGGCTTTGTCGCTCATCTGCAAGGAAAAATCGCCGAGGCACGAGAATTGCACACCCGCGCTCAGCAACTTCACGAGGCGTTGGGCAATAGGGCCTATTGGGCGGAAGAATGCGGCAACTTGGGGCAGTTGGCACTCCAGCAAAACAAACCGGAGGAAGCCGAAGCCTACTTCCAGCAGGGACTAAAAGTGTGTCAAGAACTCGGCGATCTACCGGGTATTTCCGGCCACTACCAGGGCTTGGGGCTGGCCTATCTTGGACAGCAGCGTTTAGCCGACGCCGAAGCTATCCTTAAAAAAGGCATTGCGATTGAGGAGCGGCTCCAGCGCGACGAGGGCTTGGCTCATCATTACAGTGTCTTGGGCGGCGTATATAGCCAGATGGGTCAGTTTGATGAGGCCGAAGAAATGTATCGTCGGACGCTGGCCATCTACCGAAAATTGGGTAATAAACAGTTTGAGGCTCGCACCATGAGCGGTCTGGGGCAGATGCTGAGGACGAAAGGCGACCCGCGAGAAGCCGCGGCGTGGTTCCAGCAGGCGAGGGATCTGTTTGACGCAATTGGAGATAACAAAGGCCGGGCGGCACAAGCGGCTCTTTTGGGCGATAACTATATGGACGTTGAAAACCTTAAGGCGGCCGAGGAAGCGTATCGGCAGGCGGTGCAACTGTTTGTGAAGGTATCGGACTTGGAGGCCGTGGCCGACGTTAGAGTTCGCTTGGGGCGGGTCTATGCGTCGAATCAGGCTCCTTTTGATGCCGTACTTCAGTGGCGGCAAGCCTTGGAACTATACCGCGAACTTCAGCGAGACGACAAGGTTGAGTTCGTAGAAGAGTTGCTGCGGACGAGCGGCCGAGTGTAAGATGTTCAACGCGATACGACAGCGGACCGCAGCCAGACATGTCCTAAGAAGCGGTCTGCTTCACCGCTCCTTTAGGCGTGACAAACCCCCGGCGGATCGCGTTGAGTAGCGGTTAAGCGGCGCTCGGAGGGCGCGTCTTGCGAGGGCGAGCCGCCCTCGATCCTAGATTGTTTGCTGCACCCAAGGGACGGTTCGCGGAATTTTCAGATAGCTTCTAAAAAAAAGAACGCTCGCGTCGTATAGAGCGGGGTGGATGGTCCACCTGCGTACTCTTAGCCATTTTGTTATTGGCAGCTCCGCTTGGCACCTTGGCCTTAACGTGGGATTGCGCCGATGGCAACACTTAGGGCTGGACCGCGCAAGAGAGGGACAAGGAGATGCACGCTTTGCCCTGACGTGCCGCTCGCTCGTTTGCCGAATGCAGCTAAAGTTTATATTTTGCTATGTTTTAAGTCCGCTACTGTTCACCTTTCATCCTCGGGAGCTACAATGGCCAAGTCGATGTTTTCTCGGGAAGTCGCCCTCAAATTGGAAAGCGAAATCAATGCCTTTCAAGCCTGCCGCAGCCTGTCGCAGCGCGCACGAGACATTAACACTGAGCGCAAAGTGAGAGAAGCCGAAAGCGAAATTTCCGAGGAAGAGCAGCCCAATTCGTCGGCCAGTGCCATGGTGGACTTTGCCGAGGGGCGCATCGTCCTCGTGCCGGAAGAGGACGCGGCCCCAGACGAGATCTGAATAGGTACGGCCCACCTACGCCTCCTCGTGGGCCTTGCTGTCTCCAACAAAAAAGCCGCAATAAGCCTGCTGCCGGCCGCGTTAGCTGAAAGGGGCCGCCTGTTCGGCGGTTTTTCGCGTTTTCTCCCCTCACTGCATAGTGCTTTCACCCTCTGCCACAGCGCCAAAACGCCCTGTAAAGGAGGCGTCATGGGCCTAAAAAAAAACTGCTGTCCCCGCCGCCGCTGGGGCAAGACCGAGCTTTCCATACCCGTGATCCCATTCGGGACGCAAGGCTTTGGCGGCCACTTCGGTCCGGTCAGCGACGAAGAGGCCATGGCCCTGATGCGCCGGGCCGTTGATCTGGGCGTCAATCACTTCGACTGCGCCCGCTGCTACGGCGACTCCCTGCGCAAGCTGGGCCGTGCGATTGGGGAAGGCGTCATCGGCCGCAGCGAGATCATCATCAGCGGGCGCGTATGCTGTCACAGTGCCGCTGCGTGGGGTGGCTACGGCGAGGGGCGGCCCGACTACTCGGCGGCGCGGGCCTTGGCCGATGCCGAAGACCAGCTAAACATTTTGCGGATCGACAAATTCGACGCGCTCTTCCTCCACGACCCGCACGAGATAGAGCCGACCCTCGAAGCGGGTGGTGCGCTCGAAGGGCTGGAACGGGTGCGCCAGCAGGGTGCCGTTGACTTCATCGGCTATGGCATGAGGCCCCACGACTTTCACCGCGCGCACATTGCTTCGGGCCGCACCGACGCCATGCTGTGCTTCAGCGACTACAACTTGCTCCGGCAGAGCGCAGCCGACGCGATCCTGCCCGCGGCTGTGGCCGCCGACCTCGGAGTACTCAACGGCTGGTCGATCATGCGCGGCTGGCTGACGGGTGTGCCGGTGGAGTGCTTTATACCGCGCGACAAGTGGGGCGAGGACCAGCAGCGGGCCGAGGCCATGCGCTTGTGGTGCGGCGAGCAGGGCATCGACATGCTGGAGCTGACGCTGCAATTTTGCCTGCGCGAGGAACGAATCCACGGCAACCCAATCGGCTCGCTGAACATTGAGCAGCTAGAGCGGAACGTCGCGGCCGCCATGGCCACTGTCGCGGACGAAACCATGGCCGCATTCAGGGCCGCGGCACTTTGAACGGGAGAAACCACGCGCATGGGCGCTGCTGAAGCGTACTACGCACAGACGATGGAACTGTTGCAACGTCTGCGCGACACGCAAATGGACTCTATAGACCGAGCCGCCGAAATCTGCACGGAGAGCATTGCCAACGGCGGGCTGGTCTTTCTCTTTGGGGCCGGGCACTCGCGGATGATGTGCGAGGAAATGACGCCGCGCCAAGGGTGTTTCGTGGGCTTCTTTGCGTTGGTCGAGCTCGCGGTATCGACGCATGCGTCGATCGTCGGCACCAACGGGCTGCGCGGGCCACTCTTTTTGGAGAAGTGCGAAGGCTACGCCGAGGAGATTCTCCAAGGGTTCGATTTCGGGCCGCACGACGCCTTTATCTTGATCTCGACGAGCGGCATTCGGCCCCTGATCGTGGAGATGGCCATGGGCGCTAGGGCGCGGGGCTTGCCCGTAATCGCCATGCTGTCGAAGCCGCACGGCGACCAGTCGCCGCCAGCGCACTCCTCGGGCAAGAAGCTAATGGAGCTGGCCGACGTCGTCCTCGACAATCAATGTCCGCCCGGGGACTGCGTACTCGAGCTAGAGGGCTTGGAGTGGCGGACCGGGCCGGTATCAACGGTGACCGGCGCGATGATGATGAATATGCTGCGCTGCGAGGTGGCCGAGCGGTTGCTGGCGCGGGGGATAAAGCCGGAGCTATTGCCGAGCCATCAGTTTGTGGGCAATGCAAGTGCAGAAGAGCAGCTAGAGCGATTTTACGAGGGCTACCGCAAGAGCCTCAAGCATTTGTACATGTAGGGGCGTCCCTTGTGGACGCTGCCCCTACAATATGCGTTCCGCCAGCCAACGTCTGACGCCCCTTGTGGGCACCCCGTCCCCATCGCCCCGATTCCAATTCACTAACCTATGGGCACTCTCGAAAACAAGGTTTGTCTAATTACCGGCTCTACCGGCATCGCCGAGGCCACGGCTCTCCACGCAGCCGAGGAAGGGGCCAAGGTCTTTGTCGCCTCGCGCACGGAAGATCATTGTAGGGCACTCGCCGAGAAATTGGGTGCCCAAGGGGCATATCGAGCAGCCGATCTGACGCAGCCGGAACAGGTCGCCGAGGCCGTGCGGGTCTGCGTGGACCAGTGGGGGCGGATCGATGGGTTGTTCAATGTGGCCGGGATCAGCGGGCGGCGCTTTGGCGATGGGCCGCTGCACGAGTGTACAGAGGAAGGGTGGGACGCGACGTTGGACGCCAACGCCAAGAGCGTGTTTTTGGTGTGCCGCGCCGTGCTGCAACAGATGTTGGCGCAAAAACGGGGGGCGATTCTCAACATGGCTAGTGTGTTGGCCTTTGCGCCGCAGCGGAGGTTTTTTGCTTCGCACGCCTATGCGGCCAGCAAGGGGGCGATTGTGTCGCTGAGCAAGGCTATGGCCAGCTACTACGCGCCGCACGGGATTCGGGTCAATGCCATTGCGCCGGCGCTGGTTGAGACGCCCATGAGCCAGCGGGCCGGAGCAAGCGCAGAGATCATGGCGTTTATGCGCGACAAGCAGCCGCTCGGGGCGATGATGAGCGCGGCGGACGTGGCGGGGATGGCGGTCTTTTTGCTAGGGGAGCGAGCGCGGGCCATTACCGGAACCGTGGTGACAGTAGATGCCGGTTGGTGCGTGAGCTAACGCAAGGAGGACGCATGAAAGAATACGTCATCGGCTTTGACGTGGGCGGCACTCGGGTCAAAAGCGGCGCGGTGACTCGGCGCGGGCGGATGCTGGCACCGGGCATCAACCCGTCGGGGTTTGCGCTGGGCATGGGCAATTTGCTCAAGACGCTGCAAGGAGAATGCGTGCGGATTGCCAAGCGGCTAGGCGGCGAGCCCCAGGCCATTGGCTTGGGCTTTCCCGGGGCCGTGGATCCCGAGGTCGGCGTGGTGTACATGCCGGGGAAGATCAAGGGGCTGGAAGGCTATCCCATTGTCAAGCGGCTGGCCAAGGCCACGGGGATTCCAGTCGTCGCCGACAACGACGGCCGCGTCTCCATCTATGCCGAGCGGCACTACGGCCTAGCGCGGGATGTGGACTGGGCGGCTACCATCACCATCGGCACGGGCGTCGGGTCCGGGGTTTTGCTCGACGGCAAAATTCTGCGCGACCCGCATCTCCAGTTCGGGACGCAGATGAGTCATATCGTCATGCAGGCCCTCGGCGGGCGGCTGTGCCTGACCAACGCGCGGGGCACGGCCGAGATGATGTGCTCGGCCACGGCCCTGACTCAGCAGGTGCGGGACGGGCTGGCGCGCGGCATTCCCTCGGTCTTGAGCGACCAGTACTTTAAGGATCCCAGCTCGATTGACTTCAAGGCCGCGATCCGCGGCGTGGTGCGCCAAGACCGGCTCTGCATGGACGAACTGGAACACTGGACCCGCAACTTGGGCTGGCTGCTGGTGAGCGCGGTACACGTGTATGCTCCCCAGCGGATCATCCTCAGCGGCGGAGCGACCCATGCGGCCGAGCACTTTCTCGAGCCGCTGCAAAAGCAAGTGAACGAACATTTATTTCGCTATCCAGCGGGTGCCGGCGTGCCAATTGTGCTGTCCAAGCTGCGCGACCACGCCGGCGTTTTGGGGACAGCGGCAATTGCTTGGGAAAAGGTGGATGGAGAAAAGACGTGAAAGAACAACCTCTGCGCACCACCGTCATCGGTTCCTACCCCTTCCCGAGCTGGCTCGAACACGCGGCTGAGCACCTCAATGCCTTCGGCCCAGACGATATTGCCGAGATGCAGGACGACGCGGTCGTTGCCGCGCTCGGCGACCAAGTGCGCGCCGGGTTGGACGTTGTCACCGACGGCGAGCAAACCCGCTTTGATTTTAACCTTTCCTTTTACGGCTACATAGAAGGCATCGCTCTAGAGTCCGCGCCGCCGCGGCGCTTTGGTCCCCCGGCTCACGACCAGCGCGGGCGTCACGCAATCACTGGTGTGCTGCAAGCGCCGCACGGCTTGGGCGCGGTGGAGGAGTTTGCGCGGCTCAAGCGGCTGGCGCCAGCAGGGCCGACGCTCAAGGCGAGTGTGCCGGGGCCTTATACGTTGAGCGGCCGCTTGTTGCCCAACGACCAGTACCCGGACCGCTGGGCCGTGACCGAGGCCCTATTGCCGATTGTGCGGCGCGAGTTGGAGGCGCTCTGTGCGGCGGGTTGCACGGAGCTGACTGTTGATGAGCCGTCGATGAGTTGCTATGCCCACCGCGAGGACCCAGTGCGCTTTGTGGATATCTTCAACCGCACGGTCGAATCCGTCGTCGGACAGTGTCGGCTCTCGACCCACCTGTGCTTTGGCAACTACAAGGGCCGCGCCGTGGGGCTGCGCCGCTACGCGCCCATGTTCCCGGCGTTCTTGGACATGCAGGTCGATGAGATGCACGTCGAGATGGCCAGCCGCGAGTTCGCCGAACTGGAGATCATCGGCCCGATTGCCGCAAAGATGGATGTGGCGGTCGGGATCGTCGACGTCAAGAGCTACTACATTGAAACCGTAGAGGACATTGCGGCGCGGGTGGAGGCGTGCTTGGAGTATGCCCCGGCTGACAAGCTCTCTTTCGCGCCCGATTGTGGGCTGAGCCAAACGGCGCGCTGGGCCGCGAAGCAGAAGCTGGAGAACATGGTAGCTGGGGTGCGCGCCGCGCGGGAGAAGCGGGGGTATGCGCCGTAGGCAGGAATCGGCGGCCAATTACAAGCATTCTGGCGCGAGGGCGGACCCGCCCACACGCCGTGCGCGGCGTCGGCAGACGATGCGAATCGCAGGGTGGCGAGTGGGCGATATGGAGAAGCGGGAGGCCTAAGGCTTATGATCCGTATCGACGGGTGCTTCGTCGTTGTCTAGGAAGCGCTCGGTGGTATTGTGGGTCGCCGGGCTGGTGCGGAAATCGGCGATCCAAGGCTGGCGGAAATAGGCCTGCTTGTCGCGCGGCAGGCTGTGCAGCACCACCGGGGGGATCTTCAGCCGGTGCCAGTGGGTGGCCAAATGCGAATAGGCGTGGAGGATGGCGACGCGCGGGGTGTCGCGGCACCACACCGGGCCGGCGTGGCACAAGTTCTCGGTAAAAAAAATTGCGCTGCCGGCCGGGCAGGCATACGTGGTGAGGAAGGGACTGCGCTTGCCTGCTTCCAGCGACAGATGGTCCTCGTGGATGGGAAATTCCGACTTGTGGCTGCCGATCAAGAAATGGGTGCTCTGGTCTTCTAGGGCAATATCGGTCAATTCAAAAATAACCCGCACCATGCCGGCGTGGATGCGCCCGTTTTTCACCCGGTAGCCAAAAATGGGATCGGCTTGACTGGGGCCGCCCCCGTGTAGCGGGCCGTGCTCCTCGCCCTTTTTGCGCCACGCGCAGCCACAGCCTTCCAGCCGGATATCCGGTCCGATTACTTCCCGAATTACATCGACTACTTGGGGATGGTCAATCAGCACACTGGCCGGGCCGCCGGGCACGTCGCGCTGCTCGGGCGGCAGCGATTGGGGGTCGTGTTTGATGCGGTCGATCTGATCGACGATAGCGGCGACTTGGGTTGGCTCTAAGATGGCGGGGCGCACCAAAAAGCCGGTGAGGTCAAAGCGGAAGCGTTCTTCTGCGGTCATGGCCATGGGATATCTCCGAGGGAAGCGTTTTTCTGGTGGGTTTAGGAAACGGCCCGGTCTTGTGAAGCCGCGGACCGCCAGCCTCAGTTGACCCCCTGCATGAGGCGTTGGGTGATGGAGCCTTCCTGGGTCAGGGCATAGACGATCACGTTGACCGCCATCTGATTGTAGCGCGGGTTGCTGCCCCAGCCTACGTTGTCGATGCCGACCATGCGGCCGCGGATGAAGTACCCATTGACGATGTCCCTCCAGTCAACTAGGCCCCCAGTACCGCCTTTCAAAGCGAAAAAGGCATTGAAAATGGGATGATCCAAGGGCAGGCGTTCTCTCCAGAAATCATACCCATCTACTAAGCCGCCGTACTTTACCAAGGCTTCGCGATGGTAACCTCCCATAACAAAGCCCCCGGACAGCATATAGCGGGCATAGTTTTCCATTTCGCTCTCGTTGAGGGATCCTTGGGGGATGAGAATGGGCAGTTCGAGTAGGCGTCTGTCGTCGTAAGTAATAGTGCCGATAAACTCGGCTGCGAGTCCGGTGTACTCGTTAATAACGTCGCACAGGGCCTCAATTGAGCGCAGATTCAAATTGCTGTAGCCCTGCAGTTGATCGGTAACGGCGCGGGCCGAAAGCACATGGGCTATTTTGATGAAGCCTTTGACCGCTTGGGGATCGCCGGGGTTTTGGATGACCATGGCCCGGTAGCGGCCGGTATCCATGCTGTTGACATCGAGCATCTCCAAGGCCATGTCGATTTTGTGCTCCGGCATCCGCGTGCTGGTCACCGAGGCGGAGACGAGCTTGGGCTCGAGCACGAGGCTGTTCGTGGTGCTAGCGGCAATCGGCTTGAACAAGCGAATGCCCGAGTTGCCGACGTGGCTGGAAATCAACGAGCGGACGTTGAAGTTGGTCGTGGCCTGCACTTGATCGAGGCGGGCGGCGGCCAAGTGGACTTGGCGGCGGGCTAGCTGGCGCTTGGGCTTGGGGATTTTGCGCAGTTCTAAGGGCTTGGTCAGGCGGGGTTCGCGCTTGATGAATTTGGTGCTGAGAGGCCGAGGGGCTTTGGTCTCTACTTGCTGGAAGGGGTTGAGGGCGACGAAGACCAACGCGAGGCCAACGGCCAGCGCCAAGGACAGGAGTAACCCTCGGCGTTGGCGAGCGACCAACTCGGCGAGCTCAAAACCGGAAGCGGGAGAATTAAAGCGGGAAGAACTCATCGCGCCCTCCTGAGTGGAAGCCAACAAATCGGTGCTCAAGATACCCCAATCCACTGCTGCAATCAAGCTGGTGAACGAGCGGGGATTGCCCGGCTCGGGTTAAAAAAGACCTTTTGGCCGCGTTCGAGAAAGATAGGCCCTTGGACCGGATATTCGGCTGCGACATCCATGGCAAAGACCAGCAATTGGTCATCCGTCGAGCTCGGCACGTAGAGGTAGTAGCTCATGGTGTGATAGCCTTCTCTTAGTTAGGTTTGCGGTGAACTATGCAGCGCAGCCGGCCGGACCAACGTAACGCGCTGGAGGAAATTATGACAGAGCAAATGGCCGCGCCCAACTACGGCATTATGTACAACTGGGACGGTGCGCCCCACGGCTACAGCGAGTACCCCCAATCGCTGGCGCAGTTCCTCGACAAGGTGTACGCGCCGTTGGCGGATACTCAGGTGGGGGCTTTGTGCTGGTGCGTGGGCGTCCACGAGGTGCCTTGGCCGTCGCAGCAATTGGATGTGGTAGGAGCATCGACCGAGCGGCGCTACGATTCCGTGCAGACTATGCGCCACACCGAAAACATCCGCGCCTTTTTCGAGCGGGGGGACGATTTGTACGGGGCGCTGGTGCAGCGCGGGCGCGATCTGGGCATGGCGGTGCTGCCGTCGCTGCGCATGAACGACAACCACTTCTGGGATTTGCGCCCGGGCGATCTGGGCGGCTTGCAACGGGCCGAGCTGACGCCGCTGCGGCAGCAGCACCCGGAGTGGCTTTTGGGCGAGGAGCAGGCACCGGGCTGGGCTTCGACTTCGTGGAATATGGCCATCCCCCAAGTGCGGGCGTACCTCTTGCAGCGCGTCGTCGAAGCCTGCAGCTTGGCCGATTGGGACGGCGTCGAATTGGATTGGCAGCGGCACGCCTTTCACTTGCCAGCCGACGATGCGTACCGCCTGCGCTACGTTTTGACCGATCTCATGCGGGCCGTGCGGGCGCAGACCGCCCAGATCGCCCAAGAGCGAGGGCGGCCCTTTCACGTGGCCGTGCGGGTGGCCACGACCTTTGAAGCCTGCCGCCGCATTGGCTACGATGTCGAGACTTGGGTGCGAGATGGCTTGTGCGACGTGGTTATCAGCGGCGGCAATTCCGGGACCGATGTAGGGGCCGAGGTCGAGCGGTTTGTCGAGTTGTGCCGTCCCCACGGCGTGCGCTTCTACGCTGGCTTTGACTCGGACGGGCGGCAGCAAGCGCGGCGGCTGCGGCCCCACCGGGCGTGGCGGGTGGATTGGTTCCGCGGCTTGGCCCAAGACCAGCTAGCGCGCGGGGCGGACGGGGTGTACGCGTTCAACTGGCACGGCCATGCCCAGACGCACCGACCATTGCTCACCACGATGGGGTCGGCAGCAACGCTGACCGGCCTAGACAAAGTGTACACCGCCCTGCACCGCAGCATTGGCCCCAAGACCGGCAACCGGGTGGATGCCGAGCGCGACGATCGCCTGTACGGCGAGGTTCCGGTGACGCTGTATCCCACCTCAACGGACAGTGGGCCGGTCTTCCACGTCCGCGTCGCCGACGAGGTCGAGACCGAGGGCCCGTTGGCTGCCGCCGAGTTGCAGATCGAAATGGCCCACTGGTCGCCTGCCGATCAGATCGAAGTGATGTTGGACGGGGTCGCGTTGCCAGTGCCAGTGGTGCGCGATGCCGCGGCCGAAGATGCGGCCGATCCGAGCGATGTGTCGGAGAACGCTTGGCTTTGCTGGCGCTTGACCGCGGCCCAAGTGGGGCGCGGCGTCCGCCAAGTGCGGCTGCGTCTGCTGGAGCGGGATGCGCGGCTGCGGGTGCCCTTGCGGGTTGAGCAAGTGGAAATCTATTTGCAGTACCGCCGATAGTCTGTCGCCTTACTACACGACACCAGCCCTCAGCCTGCCAAGGATCGAGGGCATCTTGCCCTCGGCGAGGGCGGGGAAAGAGAAAATTATGAAAAAGATTGAGACTGAGACGGACGACGAACTTCGTCCGGAGTACGATTTGAAGAGTTTACGGGTGAGAAAGGTTGGCCCTAAGCGGAAGAACTTCAGGGGACGATCGGTCCATTTGGAACCAGATGTCGCTGAGATTTTTCCGGATTCTGAGTCCGTGAACGAGGCACTGCGGTTTTTAATTCGAGTGACCCAAGAACATAAACCTGCACTCACCAGCGCACCGCAATAGAGGTGGTCGGGGCATACCCGAAACTTTGAGGAGGCGTCGTGAAAGTCACGGAGATAGAAGTACGCGAAATCAGCCTAGAGTACCAAGACTGGATCGCCTATCCGGTCAGCCATTACCAAGGCGTGACCCGGCGCACGGTGTACGTGGCCCACACCGATACCGGGCTGATCGGCCTAGGCGAGAGCGGCCGCACCGAGCCGCGGGAAGTAATCGACCAGTACCTAGGCAGTAATCCCTTCGAGTGGATGGGCGACGAAGTCTCCCTCGGGCTGGGCACGGCCATGTACGATTTGATGGGTCAGGCCGCAGGAGTGCCGGTGTACAAGCTCTTCGGCCAGAAGTACCGCTCGTGGGTGCCGGTGGGCAGTTGGACCGTGTCGAGCGCTCCCAGCCACATGGCCGAGGCCGTGGAGCGCTACGCCGCCCAAGGCTACACTTGGCTCAAGTTCCACTTGTCGCCCTTTGAGAACGTCTTCGACCAGACCGAGGCCATGCAGGCCGCGGCCCCGCCCGGCTTCAAGATCCACTACGATTTTACCGGCGGCGGCACCAATGACCACATACCGGATCTGCTGGCTAGGTTGGCCCAATATCCCATTGCCGGCTGCTTTGAAGATTCGCTCAATGCCGGCGACACCTTGGCGTCGATTGACTTGCGCCGGCGCATTCCCCTGCCCATCGTGCGCCACCAAGCGCCGCTGAACGCCACGTACGAGGTGCTGATGGGGGCGGGAGACGTGTACATGCGCGGCCACCAGAAAATTGGCGAGGCGATCCGCGCCGCGGGCCTGTTCGCCGCTGGCAATATACCGTTTATGTTGCAAAACGTGGGCGGCGCGATCACCCGAGCCATGGTTTGCCACATGATGGCGGCCTTTCCCTCCGCCACCTTCCACTTTATCGACAGCAGCGAAATTCTCAAGGACGAAGTGGTGCGCGAGTGCCTAGAGCCGATCAATGGGCTTATTCGAGTGCCGGAAAAGCCGGGCTTGGGCCTGACTCTGGACCGCGGCGAGTTGGAACGGCTAACGAACCGGGAATTGCCGCCCGTCGAACCGTGGATCGTCAAATCGCAATTCGCCAATGGGACGCGCATGTACAATAGATACGACCCTCTGACGACGCGCCATTTCCTGATTCGGCCCGACTGGACCCGCGGCGGGCTGCCCCATAGCTACGCCGCGCCCATTGAGACCGAGTACTGGGACGACGACGGCACGCCCGAATTCGCCCGGATGATGGCGCGGTTGGTGGACGAGGGAACGGTATTGGAGGAAGGTTTTGCGGCCGGTTAGTTCCATGCTGGGAATAGCTATATCCGCCGTTTTGGTCGTGGGACTGGCCCCGCCGGCGCACACCCAAATCTACATCGGTCTGTTGCTTGATTTTGCGGCCGAGGCAACCCATGCCGAAAGTGAGTTGGCCCTCCTGCAGGAAGAGATCCACAAGGTGCTAGGAGCTGATACGTCGGTCCATTTCCTCCCTGAGCATCTGCGTTTTACGGCCGGGCGTGCGGATCGAGCAGCAGCCGACTATCAGTCCCTAGCCGACGATCCGGCCGTTGATTTGATCATTGCCGCTGGGGCGGTGAGCGCCGCGATGCTGGCTGGGCGGGACGCCCTGCCCAAGCCGACGATCGCCGTGGGGATATTGGATGTGGACTTGCAGAAGATGCCCTTGGCCGAGCCGGGCGTCTCCGGGGTACACAATTTTACCTATGTCCTCAGTGCCCATTCGCTACAAAAGGACTTGGCGGCGTTCCACCGCATCTATCCTTTTGCACATCTGGCCGTCATCGTCAGTGAAGACCTGAAAGGCGATCTGGACTACGAGGGTTTCTTCGCTCGCCTCGCGGCCCCGTACGGGGCTCGGGTGGAGGCGGTCTTTTGGGACAAGGAGGCGCCCCTCCCCGCGCTGAGCGACGCGGTCGACGCGGTCTATTTGGCGATGGTCTTTGAGCGCCGACCCGAAGCGATCGCCCCGCTGGCCGCAGCCCTCGCCGAGCGCAAGCTGCCTTCCTTTGCCATGAGCCGGCCCTATGTGGATGCGGGGATGATGGCCTGTATCGGCGACGAGAACGGTCGCGAGCAGATTTTCCGCAAGCTGGCCCTCATCGTCGAAGGTATCGTCTTAGGAGAAGAACTGGCGGCGATGCCCGTGCGGCTCAACTTCGACGAGCAATTGGTGCTCAATACCTCAGTTGTCCAACGAATCGGTCTTGACCTTTCCTTTGAAACGCTGTTTTCCGCTCGCTTTCTCGCGGCCGACGAACCCGCTACTGATCGCCTCTTGAGTTTGCAGGACGTTGTCGTGGAGGGCCTGCAGAGCAACCTCGACCTCCGCATCGAGAAGCGCAATGTCGAGCTAATTGGCGAGGATATTCGCCGCGCCAAGTCGTCGCTCTTGCCCACCGTAGAGGCCGCGGCGACCGTGGTGCAGATCGACCCGCAAGTCGCCGAGCTCGCCTTGGGTCGGCAGCCCGAGCGCACCGGCGCAGGAACGGGTACTTTGCAGCAGGTGGTATTTTCCGAGCAGGTCTTGGCCAACATCAAAATTCAACAGTACCTCGCCGAGGCCGCCCGCCACCAAGCCGACCTCGTGGCGCTGGACGTGGTGCTGAATTTGTCCACGGCCTATTTCGATATCCTGCTGGCCAAGACCGGGGTGCGCATCCAAGAGGAAAATCTCGAGGCCTCGCGCCGCAACCTCGAGATCGCCCGCACCCGCCACGCGGTGGGCTATGCCGGCGTGGCCGATGTCTTCCGCTGGGAGAGCGAAGTGGCCCGGGCCACCCAAGCCTCAATTGAGGCGTTCAATGCCCTCTACTTGGCCAAAGTGCAACTCAATCGCTTGCTCAACCGGGCGGCTATCGACGAGGACTTCGAGGTGGTGGACGCCCGTCTTTCCGACGAACTCTTCGGCCGCTTTGACCCCACCCGCATCGGCCGCTTGATCGACAATCCCCGCGACTTGGAGGTTCTGACCGACTTTCTCGTCGCAGAGGCCCTGCAAAACATGCCTTCGCTCAAACAGCTAGCGGCCAATGTAAAAGCGGTCGAACGCCAGCAGCGGATGAATCGCCGGCTGTACTACCTGCCTACCGTAGCTTTGCGCGGACAGGCCGACTACACCTTTTGGCGCACTGGCAAGGGGGTGCCGCGGCCGACCGCCGACCACCGCGACGCCACCTGGAACTTGGCGCTCACCTTTTCCTACCCTCTCTTTCAGGGCCACCAGCGCAAGATCGCCCTCGATCAGACCGCGATCCAACAGCAGCAACTCCGCCTTCAGGAAGAGCGTTTGCGCCAGCAACTCTCCCAAGCCGTACAGATCCGCATGACTAACTTGGTGTCCAAGCGCACCAACATACGCTTTGCCGAGGTGGCGGCGGCAAGTGCCCAAAAGAACTTTGAACTGGTGCAAGACGCCTATCAAAAGGGCCAACTCGAAATCGCCCAACTGGTAGATGCCCAACGAGCCGCCCTTTCTGCTCGCGAGGCCGAGGCCGGGGCCGTTTATGAATACTTGGTCAGCTATCTGCGGCTGGAAAACAGCATTGGCGCCTACACCATGCTCATGACCCCGGAGGAGCAGGAGGCCTTTAGCGGGCGCTTGACGGCCTTCTTCTCCCAAAAATCAAGCGCACCATGAAGCGAGGTACTATGCCAAAGCGGAATTTCGCCGCGGTTTCACAACGCCCTTTGGGCGTCGCCGGCTGCTGCGGGCGCTTTGCCCACGCTGTTGTCGGTATGGCCCCGCTGCTGGCGCTGGGCCTAGGGATTGGCTGCGGCTCCGAAGCGGAGGTTGCTGAACCCGCCATTCGCCCGGTAAAATACGCCGCAGTCCGTCCCGCCAGCGCCGTCCAGAGCCAGCGTTTTGCCGGCACCGCCAAAGCCGGCATCGAAGCGAGGCTCAGCTTTAGAGCGGGGGGGCTCATCGAATCGATCAATGTAAAGGTGGGCGACCCAGTCCAAGCGGGCCAGCGCATTGCCGCGCTCGATAGCCGGGATGCGGTCCTCGCGTATGAACGGGCTAGGGCCGCGCTGGAAAACGCCCGGGTGCAAAAGGCCAATGCCCAGTCCAACCTCATTCGCGTGCGCCAGCTCTACCAAGTCAACAACGTCTCCTTGGCCGAGTACGAACAAGCCAAAAACGGTTTTGCCTCGGCTACTTCGAGCTACGAATCGGCCCAGAAGAGTTTGGATTTGCAGGAGCGCCAGTTGGGATATAACGAGATATACGCCCCGGTCGCGGGCATAGTCAGCGCGGTCCACAACGAGGTCAACGAAGTGGTCCAGGCCGGTGCGCCCCTGATAGAGCTCAGTGCGGGAGACGATATCGAAATGGAGGTGGGCGTACCCGAGGGCTATATTGCGCAAATCCAGATCGGCGATCGGGTGCGCGTGCGCTTTTCAGCCCTGCCCGGTCGGGACTTTGCGGCCGAGGTGCGCGAGACCGCCTATGCGCTCAACGCTTCGAGCACGTATCCCGTCATCGTGCGCCTCGAAGCCCCCGCCCCCTCCATCAGGCCCGGCATGGCCGGCGAGGTGGAGTTTCGCTTTGGCATCCGCGGGCCATTGGACCCGCTCGTAGTGCCCGTCAAAGCGGTAGGGGAAGACACCCAAGGTCCATTTGTCTTTGTCATAGACGAGGTCGACAAGGGCATGGGCACCGTCCACAGACGGCCGATCCGCATCGGCAAACTGTTGGCGGACGGTTTTGTCGTGGAAGAAGGGCTCGCCGACCGGGAATTGGTCGCTACGGCGGGCCTCAGATCGCTCTTAAATGGAATGAAAGTGCGCCTTTTGCAGGAGTGAACCAGCGACGCAATTTATGAATCTCACCAAGATTGCCCTAGAAAACAACCGCGTCACCATCATGGCCTTGCTGATGGTTCTGGCGCTGGGGGTGGCGAGCTATCAAACGATGCCGCGCGATAGCATGCCGCCCTACACGGTGCGCACCGCCTCGGTGGTGACCCGTTTTCCCGGCGTCGGGCCCGAGCGGGTTGAGGCCCTGATTACTGGCAAAATCGAAGAAGTGGCTCAAGAGTTGCCCGAGTTGAAAACCGTCACCAGTACGTCGCAAAGCGGGCTATCGGTCGTTTCGCTACAGCTAAAGCAAGAAGTTCCCCCAACCGAACTCCAAGCCGTATGGGACCGATTGCGCCGCAAGCTCGAGACCATCCACTCAGATCTGCCCGAAGGGATCCACGGGCCCACGGTCAAGGACGATGGACTCGGGGTGGTGTACGGCATTGTGATCGGCCTGATAGGCGATGGCTTCACTTTTGCCGAACTCGAGACGTACGCCCAAGACCTGCGCGACGACTTAATCAAGCTAGCCGACGCTTCCGAGGTAAAAATAAGCGGCACTCAGGAGGAGCAGATCTATCTGGAGTTCAACAACGCCCGCCTGGCCGAGCTGGGCCTTTCCGCCCATATGATCAAGAACAACATCGCCAGTACCAATATCGTCTTTTCCGGTGGCGAGGTCAGTTTGGAGGACGAGCGCGTAGTGGTCGAACCGACCGGCAGTTACGCCGACTTGGAAGAGCTGGGGCGGACCTTGGTGTCGGTGGGCAAGGGCGGGAGCGTTTACCTCGGCGATATTACCCGCATTGTACGAGCCTACAAGACCCCCCGACAGCGACTGGTCAGAATCAACGGTCAGCCGGGCTTGGCGCTCTCGGTGGCGCTCAGCAAAGGGGCCAATATCGTCAAGCTGGGCAAGGAAATCGACCAGTTGCTCGCCAGCCACCAAGCGCGGCTACCCTTGGGTATAACCTTTAACAGGGCCGCTTCTCAGGATTTTGAGGTGGAGCAATCCGTCGCCGACTTCACCCGCAATCTCCTGCAAAGCGTCGTTGTCGTCCTTTTATCCATGCTGCTCTTTTTGGGGCTGCGCACCGGCTTGGTAGTGGCCAGCCTCATCCCCATGGCCATCGTTGCGACCCTTTTTGTCCTGAGCCTGCTCGATCTCGGTCTCAACCAAGTGTCGCTGGCGGCGCTGATCATGGCCTTGGGCATGTTGGTGGATAATGCCATTGTGGTGTCCGAAGCAATCGCGGTCAAGATGGAAAAGGGTGCCACCGCCAAAGAGGCCGCCATGGCAGCGACTGGGGAACTGACCGTTCCTCTCCTCGTCTCTTCGCTGACCACTTCAGCCGCTTTCTTGTGCTTCTTCTTGGCCGAATCGATCATGGGCGAGGTCGTCGGGCCGCTTTTCAGTGTGATTTCCATAGCCCTGCTGTCCTCTTGGTTGCTCTCCCTGACGATGGTCGCGCTGTTGGCAGTAGCTTTCATCAAGGTAAAACAGATCCCGGCAAAAAGAACCTTCTTTGAGCGCTTCAACAGCTATTACAAAAGCTGGCTCCTGCAAGCCCTCGAGCGGCCCTATTCCTTTACGGCCGGCATCGTCGGCTTGTTTGTAAGCTCCCTTTTAGGCTTTGGCTTGCTGCCTTTTATCTTTTTTCCCGACAGCGAACGCAACTTGGTCACGGTGGATCTGAATTGGCCCTTGGGCACCAAGTTTGAGACGACATCTGCGCGGGTAAAACAGCTCGAGTCGCATATTGCGGATAGCCTCCTCGTAGGCGCACAACGGCAGCGCGGGGTAGTGGACTGGTCGACTTTTGTCGGCGCGGGACCGCCTTCCTACGACTTGGGTTATCAGGCGGGCGAAGCCAAGTCGAGCTATGCGCACATGTTGCTCAACACCAGTGCGGGCGCAGACAACGAGTGGGTGATCAGCCGCTTGAATGCGTTTTGCTTTGCTGCCTTTCCCGACGCCGAAATACGGATTGCAAAATTGGCCGGCGGCGGGGGCGGCGGCGGTGCAGATGTGGAGGTGCGAGTCGTGGGGGCCGATCCAGACGAGTTGTTCGGCATTGCCGAGCGCATCAAGCAAAAACTCAACGAGATGGCCGGTGTACACAATATCGGCGATGATTGGGGGCCTAAAATCAAAAAAGTCGCCATTGACATCGACCAGTCCAAGGCCCAGCGCGCCGGCCTGACCAATCAGGATATTGCCCTTTCGCTGCAGACTGCGCTCACCGGGTTTGATATGGGCGCTTTCCGCGAGGGCGACCAAAGTATTCCCATTGTCCTGCGCAACGAAAGCAGCGAGGACCTCGATGTGCGCCAGCTAGAGAGTATCAACATCTACGCCCAAGGTTGGGGCAATAATGTGCCTCTGGGACAAGTGGCGCACATTCTGCCTCAGTGGCAATTCGCCAAGATCAAACGGCGCGATCTGTACCGCACCTTGACCGTGAGTTGCGATGTCAAAAGCGGCTTTACGGCGCAGGATATCACCGACGCGCTCGTACCCTATCTCGAGGAAGCCAGCCAATCTTGGAAGCCGGGTTATGGCTACGAATTGGGCGGCGAATCCGAGCAAAGTGCCGAGGCCATGGGCGCGGTCGCCGCCAAGTTGCCCCTATCCGGCTTTATCATCTTGGCGCTATTGATCGTCCAGTTCAACTCCTTCCGCAAGACCTTCATCGTCCTGAGCACCATTCCCCTCGGTCTGATCGGAGTCGTAGTCGGCTTGCTCGTCTTCCGCTCGTTCTTCGGTTTCTTCGCCTTTCTCGGCTTGATCTCGCTGGCCGGTATTGTCATCAACAACGCCATTGTGCTTCTGGACCGCATACAAATCGAACTGGATCAGTTCGGGCGGCCCCCCATGGAGGCCATCGTGGCCGCGGCGCAGCAGCGTTTTCGCCCCATTCTACTCACCACGTGTACGACGACGCTGGGGCTCATTCCCCTCTATTTGGGCGGCGGGCTGATGTGGGAGCCCATGGCGGTGGCCATTATGTCGGGTTTGCTTTTTGCTACGGTGATCACCTTGTTCTTCGTGCCGGTGCTCTACAAAATTCTCTTTGCAGTCTGAAGCGGGCGAGTTGCGAGAGAAGAATGGAAAAGAGCAGGCCGCGAGTTTTTCGCAAAAGGACGCCTCGTACGAAGCGCCTGCTGAAAACCGCATCAGTTCCACCCGACGACGGCCCTAATCTGGGCTGTTTTTTGTAGATTTTCAAAGTCGGGCTAAAGAGCTCAACGAGGAAAAATGCGCTTCTTCAATACCGCCGGTCCCATCAAGCCCGCCCGCCACTACTGCATCCCGCCGCTGGAACGCTTGGACCTGAACGAGGTGCTCGCCCTCATCCGAGACGAGAAGTACTTCGTTCTGCACGCCCCCCGGCAGACGGGCAAGACCTCCGGCCTGCTGGCCCTGCGCGACCTGCTCAACGCCGAGGGTGCCTACCGCTGCGTGTACGTCAATGTCGAGGGCGGGCAAGCCCTGCGCGAAGAGGTGGAACCGGCGATGCGGGTCATTCTGGGCGAGTTTGCGTCCCGGGCGCGTTCTATGGGCGACGAGTTCTTGCCCAAGGTCTGGTCCAACATTCTCGCCGAGTACGGGCCGGGTGCTTTGGGCGAGGCGTTGACGCGCTGGGCGGAGGCCGACCCTAAACCGCTGGTTCTGCTCATTGACGAGATCGACGCACTCGTCGGCGACACGCTGCTGTCGGTGCTGCGGCAGTTGCGGGCTGGCTATGACCGCCGGCCGGAGGGCTTTCCGCAGAGTGTGATCCTCTGCGGGGTGCGCGACGTGCATTCCAAGTCGGCCAACGCCGTCATCTTGGGCGGTAGCGCGTTCAACATCAAGTCGCGCTCCCTGCGTTTGGACGACTTCTCGCCGGACGAGGTGCATGCCCTGCTCGCCCAGCACACCGAAGAGACCGGGCAGGCGTTCACGCCCGAAGCACTAAAAACGATTTGGAGTCAGACCCAAGGGCAGCCGTGGCTGGTCAACGCCTTGGCGGATCAAACTTGCTTCCGAGATGGGGCCGCGGCGCGGCGCGCCCCGGTCACCGCCGACGCCATCCTCGAAGCCCGCGAGCAACTCATCCTGCGCCGGGAGACGCACCTCGACCAGTTGACCGACAAACTCAAGGAAGACCGCGTCCGGCGCATAGTTGAGCCGCTGTTGAGTGGCAGTGCGGAACGCCACTTCATTGACCGCGATTTGGAGTACGTGCGCGATCTCGGCCTCGTCGCCCAAGACCTGCCATACCGCATTGCCAATCCCATCTACGCCGAGGTCATCCCCCGCGAGCTGACGTGGGTCGTTCAAGGGGAGTTTGAGCTGGAAACGGCTTGGTACGTCGAGGCCGACGGCCGCCTAAACGTCGGAAAGCTGATGGCGGCGTTCCAAGCGTTCTTCCGCGAGCATTCCGAGCACTGGGTAACGCGGTTCCAATACCAAGAGGCTGGCCCGCAGTTGCTGTTGCAGGCATTCTTGCAGCGCATCGTCAACACCGGAGGGCGCATTGAGCGGGAGTACGGTTTGGGTCGGATGCGTACCGACCTGCTGATCGTCTGGCCGCAGGGGGAGGAGACGCGCAAGATCGTGATTGAGTGCAAGGTGCTGCACAAGAGTTTGGAGCAGACCATCGCCGAGGGGTTGGAGCAGACCGCTGGGTACATGGATCGGTGTGCGGCCGAGGCGGGTCATTTGGTGATATTCGACCGTCGGGCGGGTCGGCGTTGGGAGGACAAGGTGTTCCGGGATCGTCGGGCGTCGACCAGCGGGATTGAGATCGACCTTTGGGGGATGTGAGGGCATGCGGTTAGAGCGCGTGTGGCGTTTGACTTTCTGCGCGAAAATATCTTGAATACCAAGTTGCTCTCAGCACCCTAGCGTCTTCTACGGACAAACTGCGCGTTTCGCTGGGTAGCCCGCTTGGTTGCCCAACCTAGGGACTGTCGAACCAAAAACCAACTAAAAGGAGGATTGTGTTATGAGCGAGTCGAGAAGCGATGCTAGATATACGATGGGGCGTACCGAGGAGGAGGAGGAGCGTCTGATTCAGCAGTCGCAACTATACGACGCGGTGACGCGGCGCTTTCTCAAAGAAGCGGGCCTCAGCAGCGGGATGAAGGTGCTCGATATTGGCAGCGGTGCCGGGGATGTAGCCCTGACAGCCGCTGAGTTGGTCGGGCCAAAAGGCACTGTCGTGGGCGTGGATGTAAATCCGGCGATTCTCGAAACGGCGCAGGCACGGGCGCAGAAAGCCGGGTTTACCAACGTCAAATTCATGGCCGGGGACGCCCGTGCGCTGGACCTCGGAAACGACTTTGACGCCCTGATCGGCCGACTCGTTCTCATGTACATGGCCGATCCCGCCGACGCCCTGAAACAGCTAGCGACCCGCCTGCGCCCGGGGGGGATCGCGGCCTTTCAGGAGGCTGATTTCACCCCCTATCGACAGATGTATCATCCACAGACGCCCCTCGCGAACAAGCTGATCGATTGGGCTCTCGGAGTGTTCGAGCATTCCGGGGCGCACATCGGCATGGGCTTTGACCTGTATCGCACTTTCGTCGAGGCTGGTTTGCCCGAGCCGTACATGCACTTTGAGTCTCCGGTTGGCGGGCCAGAGTCGTGGGCCGGGTATCAACTCGTTGTCAACAGCTTTCGCAGCATGCTCCCGCTCATAGAAGAGTACGGGCTTGCAACGGCCGAAGAGGTTGATGTGGAAACCCTCGCCGAGCGGATTCGGCGAGAAGTGGTGACGGCAAAACGGCCGTTCGCTCTGCCGCCCCATGTAACCGCCTGGGCACAGCTTGCGAGCTGAGCAGCGGGCGCAAAACCCCTAACGGCCGGCGTCATAACCTTCTGTTTCTTCTTGCGTTGTCGTCTAACGGAGCGAGGAGTGGATACAATGAGCAAGTGGAAAATTGCCGGAATCAACTTCGACCATCTACACATGGGCGACAACTTGCGCATGGCCTTTGAGCACGCAGACGCCGAGATCGTCGGCATTTGCGACGAGCAGCCCGAGCGCATGGAGCAGGCGTGCGAGGATTTCGCCATTCCGCCCGACCGGGTTTTCAGGGACTACCGGGCGTGTTTGGAAAAGACCCAGCCGGACATCGTCCTCCTCTGCCCGGCCACGGCCGAACACGGCGAGTGGACCGAAAAGGTCGCGCCTTTCGGCGTTCACATCATCGTGGAAAAACCCTTTGCCGCCACCCTCGCCGAGGCGGACCGGATGCAGCGGGCCATGGCGGGGACGGGCAAAGTGTTGGCGATCAACTGGCCGCTAGCTTGGTATCCACCGCACCGCACGGCGCAACGGCTCATCGCCGCAGGCGAGATCGGCGAGGTGATCGAAGTCCACTACTACGACGGCAACCGCGGGCCGCTGTGGCACCTCGCCGACAAAGTGGAGCGCACGGCCGACGTGGTCGAGCGCGAAAAGCCCGCGAGTTGGTTTTACAAAAAGGCGGCGGGCGGCGGCTCCCTGCTGGACTACTTAGGGTACGGCACCACCTTGGGCACTTGGTACATGGACGGCCGGGCACCAATTGAGGTGACGGCCACTGTAGATCAGCCCCAAGGGCTCGAAGTAGATGAGCACTGCATTGCGGTGGCGCGCTACGAGCGGGGCCTGTCAAAATTCGAGACGCGCTGGGGCACCTTTACCGACCCTTGGACCCTGCAACCCCAGCCCAAGTGCGGCTTCGTCATCGTCGGCAGCGAGGGCACGATTAGCTCCTACGACTACGAGGAGGTAATCCGCGTGCAGACGCGGGCGCAGCCAGCAGCCGAGGAACGGCCGGTAGATGTGCTCGAACCGCCCTTCCAGAATCCCGTTCAGTACGCGATTCACTGCATCGAAGAGGGCCAACCCATTGAGGGGCCGCTGTCGCCAGCCCTGTGTCGCATCGGCCAGCAGATCGTCGATACCGCCTATCAGAGTGCCGTGCAGAAGCGCACGGTATCCCTGATTCAATAGCTATGGCAGAAAGCCAAGACAGCGGCTACGGCCGCGGCGAAACCGGATCAAAAGCCGCAGTAGCAGCCCCGGACTTGCCCTACCAGCCGCGCGATCCGGTGACCTATCGTCCGCAGATCGGCTTGATTGGCTGCGGCGGCATCTCCGAGATGCACTTGCGCGCCTATAAAAACGCCGGTTATGAGGTCGCGGCCCTGTGCAGCCGCGATCGGGGGCGCGTCAAGCAGCGGCGGCGGGAATTCTATCCGGCGGCCGACACCTACCTCGACTATCGGGACCTGCTCGCCCGCGCCGACATCGAAGTGGTGGACATCACTCCCCACCCCAAGGAGCGGCTGCCGATCCTCGAAGCGGCCCTTGACGCTGGCAAACACGTCTTGAGCCAGAAGCCTTTTGTGCTCGACTTGGACGTGGGCGAGGCACTCATTGCACGGGCCGAGCGGCGCGGCGTACAACTGGCCGTCAATCAGAATGGCCGCTGGGCACCGCATTTTAGCTACATGCGCCACGCGGTGGCCGCTGGCTTGGTCGGCCAAGTGCAAAGCGTTGAGTTCGCCGTGCATTGGGACCACAACTGGATCGCCGGCTCTGCCTTTGACGCGGTGGAAGATCTGGTGCTCTACGACTTTGGGATGCACTGGTTTGATATGGCGGCGGTGCTCTTAGGGCGCGAGAAGCCGCAACAGGTCCACGCCTCGGCCCGGCACGCAGCCGGTCAGGAAGCCAAGCCGCCGCTTTTGGCCCAAGCGGCGATTGAGTGCGCGGGGGCGCAGGCGACGATCTTCTTTAACGGCAGCACCCGCCAAGGACAACAGGATCGCACCTATCTCGTCGGCACGGAGGGCGCCATAGGGGCCAGCGGCGTGGATCTGACGGCGCAGGAAGTCGCGCTATATACCGCAGCGGGCGTGGCCCGGCCGCAGCTTGTGGGGACGTGGTTTGAGCAGGGATTCCACGGGACCATGGGCGAGCTGCTCTGCGCTGTCGAGGAGGGCCGCGAACCCAACAACAGCGCCCGCGCCAATCTCGCGAGTTTGGCGCTGTGCTTTGCGGCCGTGGCCAGCGCCCACCGCGGCGAGCCCGTGGTGCCGGGAGCGGTGCGGCGGCTGCCCGGCCCGTAGGGAACAAGCTGTTTTCCCTACCGCCAGACGGCAATTCCTTGGAGGTTTTCTATGGATTCAACCTGCCTGCAATACACCTTGACCGAGGAGGAGAGCCGCCGCTTTGCCGAGGACGGCTTCTTCATCGTCCGCGATGTGCTGCCCTTGGATTTAGTAGATAAGCTCATCCCGGTCGTCGATCGCCTCGATGCCGAGTACCGGCTGCAAAAGGGGCTAGAAAAGCACCAGATGCACAACTTGTTCGACTTTATCGGCAAAGATGCACTCTTTCTGGAATTGCTTGACTGGCCCAAGACATTCGCCAAGGTTTTTGGGATTTTGGGCTGGCATATCCAGCTTTACCACTCGCATTTGATCGTTACTCCGCCTTTAGACGGCGTCGTGCCCCAACGCAAGCGGCTGGGCTGGCACCAAGACAGCGGGCGGCTCAACATCGACTTGGAGACTCAGCCCCGGCCGAGGGTCTCGCTCAAGGTGGCGTATTTTCTCACGGACTGCACCCAGACCCATCGCGGCAACTTCCACGCCGTACCCGGCTCGCACCTGAAAAACGAGCTAAAAATGCCAGCGGACGAGGACTTGGACCCAGCGGGCGCAAGGCCGATCCAAGTGGCAGCCGGGGACGCGGTGTTTTTTGACCGGCGAATCTGGCATGCAGCCGGCCACAACTTCTCGCCCGACGCACGCAAGGCCCTGTTTTACGGCTATAGCTACCGCTGGTTGCGGCCACGCGACGACATGACGGTAGAGCACCTGCTGGACCGCTGCGATCCGATCCGGCAGCAGCTACTTGGTGCCGGCCCGAGCGGCGGGCACGGCTACACCTCGCCAAAAGAAGAAGACGTGCCCCTGAGAGCGTGGATTCGCGAGCATTTGGGTGAAGAAGCAGTGGTGCAATAAACTAGAAGTTATCTCGTCATTTACGTAGGGGCGACCCTTGTTTCGACTAACCCACCGGCAGTCCGACAAAGAGCCGGCTGGACACGCTGCTCAGCGGCTCAACTTCGCCGCGCTCGGCCGCCCTAGCAAAGACTACGCCCGGCTGCGCGGCCCGAGCGGCCCGGCCCAAGACGTGATAATCGGCCCGGCCGGGCTGTTGGGCCGCTTCCCGCGCCTCGCTCCAGCCCTCGTTGGTGGCGGCCAGACCCCACAAGGCACGCGGTGCCCGCACCTTGGCCTCCTCCACCGACAGGCCATCGCGCCAACAACCGCGCTGGGCGAACAAACTACCATCTTCCCGACAGATCAGCCCACCACCCACGTATTGGATCACCTGCTGTTGGTTGCCTCGCGCCCCCGATAGCGTCAACAGGGCTAGGGGCCCCAAGTCGTTGTCGGCGAAATCGGCCTGCTGGTAGAAAGCCGCCACTAACTCGTCGCTGTACATTTGCCACTCGTCCCCATGGACCTCTTTGGGTTGCTCTGGCCACTCCTTGCCCGAACCGAGGAAGGGGTTGAAGGAGGCCCCTGACTGCTTGCAGACCTCAAAGCCGCGCCGCGTCAGCCGGTCGAGTACATCCAGCGCTCGCTCCAAACCCTCGCGCTGCAGCACCTGAGCGAGCAAGCGATTGAGATCGCGCTTGGTGAACAGCCGGCTGCCATCCACCGCCATTCCGGTCAGCCCCTCCACTTCGGCACGGCCTTCCTCCGTGCGACACAGCCGCGCCAAGCCCCATGTCATGCCGTGATAGTTGTCGGCCACGTAACGCCAGACATCCGCATCGCGCTGGATGTGTCCGGCCACCGACAGCGCGGTCTCGGCTTCGGCCTGGGCTTCCTCGGTGAGGGGCAAAAACACCTCGATGGAGTCGCCGTCGAAATCTAGCTCCATTAGTCGGCAAACGCGCGGATGGACGCGCACTGCGGCCCCGGCCAAGCGCTGCGGGCGAAAGGCCACCACTGCGGTGGACATTGGGCCTTCGTCAACCAGCATCCGCTGGGCGCTGTACAGCAGCACCCACGAGCGCGCCATGATCGCGTCCAGAGCCTCAGTCGCCCGGGCCGAGCACCGCACCACTTCGTCGGCGCGACCTATCTCCCGCTCCACCTGAGGCCCGAACAAAGCCCAAGCCATTTCTTCGGGCAGGCCCACTTGGTCGAGATTCAGCTCAAATCCCGAGACGAGCGCGGCCCGGCCGCTAAACAGCGGTCTGGCCCGGAAGTGAAGGTGGTCCGGGCGCAACAACGCGGCGAAAAAATCCGCCACCCGCTGGGCCACTCGGGCCATTGCCGGTCCGACTAGGGGCTCCGGGGCCTCGCTGTCAACGACGCGCTGCAAGCGCGTATTGGCTTCGACCAAATCCTCGAAGCAGCCTCGGATTGGGTCGAACTCGGTTTCCGCGGGCAAAGCGACGGGAGCGCCCACCGTCCCCACTTGGCGTCCCGGAGCCCACGGGTGCGGCACGGGCTGGGCTAGGGTCAGCCCCTCGGGCTCGGCAAAGGAGAAGCGCAACGTTGCACTCGCTAACTCGGCTCGTATCCCGGCCATACCCAACAACTGCTGTAACAAGGCAAAGCGCGGGGATGGTGGGGGAGACGGGGATATTGGGCCAGAGGTCAAGTGCTGGCCCAGCGCATGGGCGTCGGCCCGCTCGGCCGCGGCCGTGTTGAACAAAGCGTGGATATTGGCTACGGCCCCGGCCTCGCACAACGCTCCGTAGGCCATCATGTCGAGCTCTGGTCCGCCGACTCCTGCGACCGCAGTTTCCAAGCGCTCGGCCGCGGTGTGGGTGCGGCCCCAGTACACCCAACCCACAGTGCTGCGATAGGGCAGCTTTGCGCCTTGGAGGGTCAGTTGCTCCATGCCGTCTCGGGGCAGTCCCGCCGCCGCCAGACGCGCTTTTAACGTCTCTTCGCTGGGTGCTCGAAAAGGCGGCACCACGGCCGGAGTCCCTTCGGCTTGGGCGAGGCGGCCCATGACTGCCTCGCGCTGTTGGCCGAAATTGAGCCGCGAGATCATACTGGTAGGACTGAAAATGAGTTCTAGCGGTGCCCCATCGGGCAACTGCGGCATATCGGCGTCGGGCAGGATGCGCGTCACCACCCCTTTGGCGCCGTGGCGGTTGCTCATGCGGTCGCCCACTCCCACTGCGGCGGGAAAATCCATCCGCGCCGCGGCCGATTCGCTGATGACCAAGCCATCCTCAAACGTGTCTCCGTCCCACATGATGAAGGCGGTCAGCAGATTGTAGCCACCCCAAAAGTCGGGGGCTTCGGGCTCGTACCCGGTCTGTACTAGGGCTGGCTCGGGTTTGTTGCCCTTGGAGGCCAAGCGCTGATCGTACTGCTGGCGGAACCAGCCCGTGGAGTGGACCGGTGCCCCTGTAGCGGCCGCGCTCGTCCACTGGCGCATCATATTGACGCCCATCAGGGCGCGATTGGTATCGTCGTGTTCGAGGAAGGGGACCATGGAGGCCGAAAAACCCAAAATGCTGTCGGGCGCTGGGTCGATCCGTTCGAGCTTGCCGTCGCGGATGCGGGCCCCGCGGGCGACTTCGAGTACGCGGCCGATATTGGGTCCCTCGGGGGTGCAGTAGGGGCATACTAGGCCGTATTGGCTGTAGGGGAAAACGTCTTGGCTGTCAAAAGACGCGACGACCAGCCGCCGCAGATGGGTATAGCGGTCGAGCCAGTTGGTCGCCTGTAGGTACTGCGAGGTTTCCTCCAAGTGGAAGTCGCGCATCCAAGCGTCTAGCGGCAGCCAGTTGTGCACCAAGTCGCCGTCCCAAGCCAACTGCTCGGGGGCCGCCTCCAACCTCTGGTCAATAAAATCGCAGAGCTGCTCGCCCACGCACAGAATTCGCGCTTGCTCGAGCTCGCGCCGGTCGGGATAGGGGACCACGATCCGGTAGTTGCCCTCAATGCGGAAAAGGCCATCGCGGTCGGGCCGCGGCAGGTCGCGGTACTCAACCTCGACCGAGGCGTCGCCGAGTCCCAAGCTCAGTTTAATGGAAAAAGTATAAGGGCCCTGTTGTTCGACTTGATAGTCGGCCAGCGGCAGGCGCTTACCCAAGAGCCGGGGCAGTCGCTGGTGGACGAAAAGGTCAAAGGACTCCCTGTGCCAAGGTACGTCGAGATTCAATGTCATTCGCGTTCCTCCGGGTTATTAATAGCCTGCCAGGCTCGTGCGATCTGGCGGCGGCCGTGGTGCAGACGCGACTTTACAGTGCCTTCGGGAATGCCCAGTCGCTCGGCCGCGTCCCGCACTTCGACTTGGGCGTCGTAGATCAGACGGAAAACTTCGCGCTTGTCCTCGGACAACTCTTGTACTTGTCGCCGCAGCCAGCGCTGCTGGTCAGCCCATTCCACTTGGGCGTCGGGGTGCTCAGACGCAGCCTCAATCATCCACTCGGGCACTTGCTGCAATCATCCACTCGGGCACTTGCTGCGCCTCCTGCTGCACGGTTTCAGACAGCATTTCCAGCCGCTGCTCCCGCCGCCGCCGCACGGTGCGCAGGTGCGTCAGGGAAAGATGAGTGGCAATGCGGAACAGCCAGTTAGCCGCAGAGCCTCGACCGCTCCATTGGCCGGCCCGGTTCCACACTCGCAAGAAAACCTCCTGCACTACATCGTTAGCACTCGCATCGTCGCGGACGATGCAGCGCACGCGGTGGTGGACCTGCGCCCGATAGCGCTCAAAGAACTGCTCGAATGCGCGTGCATCGCGTTCTTTTATTCGCGCTATGAGTTGTGGGTCCGGTATCTGCATTGAGGCCCTCTGCAGATAAAGACGCCGCCCGGAAGGCATAGGTTCAAGGACGAAGGTGAAAAAGCCCGCAAACCGCATTGGAGGCTGGCTTTGACTCACTAGTCGAGGGCGGTATCTTACCACCCATCGCCTCGGTGCTCTTGCGCCAGATCGAGACCCCATGCGCCTAGGGCCAGCCCAACTCGACCAGTTTCACTGCGATGGCTACATCATCGTCCCCGACCTGTTCACTGCCTTAGCGGCGATGGAACAGGTTTTCTACGGCCAATCCTTCCAGTTGGAGCACACCCTACCCGGCATTGACACAGGCCCCTATCGCGATGAACGTTGAAAGACGGCCAACTGCGGCCCGAGAGGCTATTTCCCAGCTATGATTCCGACTATCACCCTGCGACAAAAAGTAATAGAAGGGGGCCAAAAAGGCCCCAACCTGCTGCTCTTGGGCGGCGTCCACGGCGACGAGTTCGAGTCTATGGCGGCCATCCGCCGCCTGCTGGACCACCTCGACCCAGCGGCCTTGCGGGGCCGCCTCACGGCCATCCCGGTAGTCAACGAAGCCGCCTATTGGCGCGGCCAGCGCACGGCCGAAGACGGGCTGGACTTGGCCCGCACCTGCCCGGGCCGGGCCGATGGCTCAATCACCGAGCGCACGGCTCACGCCGTCAGCGAGGAAATCCGCCGGGCCGACTATCTCATCGACCTGCACAGCGGCGGGTTGGTCATGGAATTCTACCCGACCGCGGGGTACACCCTGCATCCCGATAAAGCCATCCTCAATGTGCAACGGCGCATGGCCCGAGCACTGAATATGCCCATCATCTGGGGCACCTCGGCCCGACTTGACGGACGCACGCTTTCAGTGGCCCGCGACGCCAATGTGCCGGCCATGTACGCCGAGTGGATGGGCGGTGGCACATGCGACCCTCGAGGGGTGGATGCTTATTTTGCGGGCTGCTTGAACGTCTTGGCCGAACTGGGCATGATCGACCGCACCTTGCCGCCCCGGCGCACCGAGTACACCGTGGAGGACGACCGCGACAATGCTGGCCATGTGCAGCTCAATTACCCGGCGCCCTTTGCCGGTTATTTTGAGCCCCAAGTAACACTGAAAGCGCTCGTGCAACCGGGCGACGCGATCGGCACGGTGGTCGATCCTCTGGGGCAGCGGCGCGAGGAAGTGGTATCGACCGAGGCGGGCTTGATCCTGTGTCTGCGGGTCTTCAACCGCGTCCACCAAGGGGACAGCTTGGCCGCGGTTTTGGAACTATGACCCCCTTTTCCGCGCCGCTGGACTCGCGCCGTTTCCAGTCCGCGCTACTGCTTCTTTTAGGCCCCCTATTCATCGGGGTTTCCTTCGCTCTTATGCTGCGCCGGGTGGAACCTGTGACCACCTTGTTTTATTTGTGCGCTTGGTGCTTACACGATTGGCCTGAGCATCTTCCTGAACTCAAGCGCATGGGCAAGCGTTGGTCTCTCATTGAGACGGAGCACTAAACCAAGACTGCGCCACAACGTACATTACTGTTGCGTACTAAGGCCGAGGAGTAACACATGTTTCGAGTAACAACAGATGGCCACTGCGATTCCCTGCGGCCATTTGAAAACGTTGGGCTGCCATAAATGCTGCCTCACGCGACGCGAAACTTTGAGCGATTGTGCGACACTTGCTGCTGATTAGACATTGTCAATCCGCGGGACAAGATCCGGATGCGACACTAACAGAGATTGGGCAAAAACAGGCGGAAGCACTCGCTAGGTTTTTATCCGACTACCCGATAGACGTGATCGTCTCCAGCTCTTACACGCGGGCACAACAAAGCATTGAACCGTTTGCTGCCACAGTGGGATTGCCTGTTCACTTGGATCACCGCCTAATTGAACGGATGCTTTCCGGGAGTCCGATTGACAATTGGCGCGAGGTGATCCGCGACTCATTCGGCGACTTGGAGTTGCGGATGCCGGGAGGCGAGTCGGCACGCGAAGTGTTGGACCGCGGCTGGGCTGCGATAAGCGAGCTACTCAACGGTGGTCACCGGTTCCCAATTGCGATAACCCATGGCAACCTCTTGAGTCTGATCCTGAACTCACTGGACCCTAATTTCGGCTACGCTCGATGGGAGTCTCTGTCGAACCCAGACGTATTCGCACTCAAAGAAGCCGACGATGGGCGATTGGTATTCGAGAGACTCTGGTCTGAATAGGCACCGGCCGCTTAATGACAAGGAGCGACAAACTTACCCGATCCTTGCAGTCGTTCATCGCCTTGACTTTACTACAATACAATCATCGCGGTCTGCGTCGTCTCTCTAGACACGGGCTGACGCAGACGCAACCGATGGCGAAAGGAGATTTCTAATGGCCATTATCAATGAACTTCTCGCAAACAACGCCCGCTATGCCGACCACTTCGACAAGGGTGCTCTCCCCCTGCCTCCAAGGCTGCACCTAGCGGTGGTGGCCTGCATGGACGCGCGCATCGACACGCACAGCCTGCTGGGGATCGCGGAAGGGGACGCGCACGTGATTCGGAATGCGGGCGGCGTGATAACCGACGACGCGATTCGTTCGCTGACGATCTCGCAGCGGCTGTTGGGCACGACTTCGATCATGCTCATCCACCACACGGATTGCGGTATGCTGACGTTCCGCGACGACGACGTGAAGGACACAATCGTGGCTGATACCGGCATCCGCCCGGCCTTCGCCTTGGAGGCGTTCGGTGATCTCGAAGAGGACGTACGGCAGTCGATGGCCCGCATTCAGGCTAGCCCGTTTATTCCGCACAAGGACGATGTGCGGGGATTTGTCTATGACTGCGCCACCGGAAAGCTGAACGAAGTCACCTGATCCCAAGCCGAATGCCTGAAATTTTACACGATTGGCCTGAGCGCATTGATTTGCCAATAACCTTAGTACCAGACAGTGATCTTTGAGGTCGGACACTGGTTATTACGCGACGGCCATCTTGTTGCAATCCAGCGAAAACATGAGCGGCAAACTGCGATCTGGAATCTCCCAGTAACCATCGGTGCGCTGAACCATACACGCGAACTTGCGAAAACCGCCGTAGGGAAACTCCTCTAAGCCGTGGATCGCCAGACCAGCAGACCCAGCCGCTGTGACAAATTCGCCCAGATGGTGAGACCACTGGTAGGTAGTTTTGTTCACCAGACGACCTCCTTCTCCTGTGTAAGCTCTCGCTAATTTTTCGACCGTGCATAGTTCGGGTGTCTCATCGTGGAAATAGCTGTCGTTGAGGGACAAGGAGCCGCTCGCGGCGTCACAATCAATCATGTCGAGCACTGGATGCCCGTCGACGACGAAAACCCGGCCAGCGGGCTTTAACATGGTGCTCGCAACCGAAAACCACCGCTGGAGATCCGGTATCCAACAAAACACGCCGTGGGAAGCAAAAACCAGATCGAATGATTGGCGCTCCAAGACATCGCCCACAGAGTACACATTAGCACAGTGGAACTCGGCACTCAGCCCCGTCTCTTCGGCCAGTTGGCGTGCTTTCTCAATGGCGGTGTCGGAAAAGTCCACCCCGGTCACGATCCCACCCATTCTGCTGAGGGAAAGGGAATCGAGGCCAAAGTGGCATTGCAGATGGAGAATTCGCTTTCCGGCGACATTGCCAAGCGCTCTTACCTCGACGGGTCCCAACGTGCAGCGGCCGTCGAGAAATCCTTGCACATCGTAAAACTTCGTCCCGACGTGGAATCCGACCCTTTCGTTCCAATTCTCGCGATTGGCGCGAAAGTAGGTTTCGTCAAGGGGCTTCAATGTCCTGTATTCCCCGACCACTTTAGGCACAGACAGCCGCGTCGGCGCTCCAGCGGTTGAAGGGGGTGTGCGCCTCTTGCGCCAGCCGGTCGCGGGTATCGCGCCAGAGCTTTTCCCACGCCACTGGATCGCGCAAGACGCTTGCTGGGTTGGCTGTGCTGCGGGCGACAAAGCCGGGGAAGAGGTCGCGGCCCGTGGGCTGGCCGATTGGATTATAGCGCAAGTCAAAGCTCCAGCGCACGTCGTCGCTGTTGTTGGTCAGCGAGCCGTGGATGGTGTGTTGAGTGAGGAAGAGCACGTCGCCGGGCTGCATGGGCACCGGCAGTGCCGCGTCCATATCCATAAACAGCTCGGGTATCCACAGCCCCCCCGGCCCTCCCGGGCAGTGCGTTTGCAGCCCCCGGCGGTGACTGCGGGGCATAATCTGCAAACAGCCATTTTCGAGCGTCGCCTCATTGAGCGGAAACCACACCGTTAGGACCTCTGAGTCGTCGGCTTCGGGCAGGACCACGCCGTTGTCTTGGTGCCAGTTGGTGGCGCTGACCAGTGCTTGGCCGTTGTGGTTTTTGGGCACTAGGCGCTCGGGCGGCTTGAGGCGCACGTGCTGGACCGGGTTGGACCAAATCTCCGGGCCGACGATGGATTCGACCGCGTCGAGGAGGTCGGGGTTGGTAATGCAGCGAAAAACGGCTGGCCCGGCCCAGAAGGGGGTGTCGGCCTCAATGCCGGTCTGGGGCAGGGAGAAGTCGAAGTACTGGGCGTGGATTTGGCCGCTATCGACGACGATTTGCGTCAGGCGCTTGCCAAAGGGCAGGTCGTCGTACGCGGATGCGATCTGGCCGGCTTGGTAGAGTTCACGAGCCAGCTTGTCGAGGACGCCGTGGTATTCGTCGATAATGGGCTGGATGACCTTGTCCGCGTCAAGCATCCCTCTCATTAGCAAGTAGCCTTCTTCGTCAAAGTGTGCGAGTTGTTGGTCCGTCAAGCGTGGCATATGCTTTCCTCCGTGGGTTGCAGAATTCAATCTGCGCTTGAATATGTCGCGGTGAAACTGCTCTGTCATGCGGAGCCTTTTGGCTGCGCTCAAGGTGAACGCCGCGCAGCAGAGTCGAAGAATAATGATTGCGGACTGCTGCGCGATATTGTCAAGAGGTGAATATATGGAAAGGAGGATCGGCGCTTAGTTGTCGCGTCGCAATGTCTATGGAATTTCCCAAACTCGACCAAGCCCTGCGCCTGAAGCACTTGATGCCGCCGACGAGCAAGGTGCAGATGGTGCTCGACACCGATACGTACAACGAGATCGACGATCAGTTCGCAGTGGTCCAGGCCCTGCTCTCGCCCGACCAGCTCGCGGTTGAGGCGATCTACGCGGCCCCTTTCTACAACAGTCGTTCGTCCGGGCCGGGCGACGGCATGGAGAAGAGCTACGCGGAAATCCTGCGGCTATTGGAGCGGTTGGATGTTGCGCCGGAGGGCTTGGTGTTCCGGGGAGCGACGGATGTGCTGCGGGACGACGCGCCCCAAGAAAGCGCGGCGGTCGATGACCTGATCGCCAAGGCTCAAACCGCCATCGGCCCGCTCTATGTGGTGGCCATCGGCGCGCTCACCAACGTGGCCTCGGCTATTTTGCAAGAGCCCTCCGTAATTGAGCGAATCGTCGTAGTCTGGCTCGGCGGCCACGCGCACTACTGGCCGACGGCTCGCGAATTCAACCTCCAAGGCGATGTCCCAGCCGCGCAGATAGTCTTCGACAGCGGCGTGCCCTTCGTCCAGATTCCATGCCACCCAGTGGCCTCGCACCTGCTGACGACGCGGGCGGAGCTGGAGCACTTCGTCAAGGGGCGGGGAGCAATTGGCGACTATCTGGTCGACATCTTCACGGCCTATTCGCAAAACCACTTCGCCTCTTCCAAGGTGATTTGGGACATGTCGGCGGTCGCTTGGCTGCTCGACGCATCGTGGGTGCCGACCGACGTGGTGCATAGCCCGCTGTTGACCGATCAGCAGACTTGGAGCCACGATCCGTCGCGGCACTTTATGCGAGTGGCGCGGACGGTGCGGCGCGACGCGATTTTCGGGGATTTGTTTGCGAAACTGGAGCGGCTTCTTTCGCCTGCCGACAGGCGTATTGAATAACTGCATCGCTAATTTCTGCTATAACGGCAAGGGGTGCCGCTATGCGACTGTAGAGTTGGGGCAATAGGTGGAGATGAGATATACCGGCGAGGGCGATTAACGGACCGCTGTCCGCGACCAAGAGCCGTTCACGCATTCTTGAATTCGGCGTCTAGTTGATCTTGGTCTGGATCGACTACGGCAACGTTCAGTTGGCTCGCTTTCAGCAGAAATTCAGGCTTTTGCATCCCACTCATTTCAGCCGCTTTGCCAGCGGATATGCGGCGAAGTTCAAAGAGCTTCAAGGCGAGTAGGAACCGAGCTTCGCTCTCGAACTCCTCTGGCTCTAATCCCAGTAATAGCCCTTTGCGCACGGCCTTGATTGCAGCCTCAACAGCAGCGGCAGATAGTTGGTCCGTACCCGCCTTTGTGGACGTTTGCTGCACGGCGTTGACAGCAGCTAGGGCGCGGGCGCTGCGCAAGGTGTCGAGCGATTTTTCCAGCAATTCTTCCGATGTCGCCGCCAGCAAGGCGATTGGCTTGCCATTGGAAGTGATTACCATCTCTCGCTCCTGCGCGAGTTCCTTCCAGATAGCAGCCGATTTCCCGCGCAATTCGCGGACTGAAACAAAGCGCATAAAAAACTCCTTGTGTACATGATAGTGTACACGTCTATAAACTGCCTGTCAATCATTGCGCCGGAGCGAGTCGATTAGTAGCATACCTCCATGGCCACCGTCGTCCTCACCGAAAAGCCCAGCGTGGCGCGCGATATTGCCCGGGTCCTAGGGGCCACCAAGCGCGGCCAAGGCTATCTCAAAGGCAACGGCTATATCGTCACCTATGCACTAGGGCATCTCGTGCAGTTCGCCGAGCCAGATGATTACGGCCCGCCTTGGAACAGCCGTTGGTCCTTTGCCCAGTTGCCGATGATACCGGAGCAGTGGAAGCTCAAGACAGCGCGCTCAACCTCCGACCAGTACCAAATCGTCAAAAAATTGCTCAACAGCCCGCAGACCGAGCGCGTCATTTGCGCTACGGACGCCGGGCGCGAGGGCGAGCACATCTTTCGCCTGATCTACGAGCACGCCCGCTGCAAAAAGCCGTTTCGCCGGCTGTGGGTTTCGAGCCTGACCGACGAGGCCATTCGGGGCGGCTTCCGCGCCTTGCAGGAGGGAGCGGCTTTCGATCACCTCGCGGCGGCCGCGCGGGCGCGGGGCCAAGCCGACTGGCTGATGGGCATGAACCTGACCCGCGCCTATACCGTCCACAACAAGGCGCTCTGCACCATCGGCCGGGTGCAGACGCCGACCCTGTCCATGGTGGTCAAGCGCGATGCGGCGATTGCCAGTTTTGTAAAGGCGTACTTTTACGAGTTGGTGGCCCAGCTAAAAGAGGGCTTTGCCGCCAAGTACTGCAAAGACGGCCAGACGCGCATTGACAAAAAGGAGGAGGCCGAGCGCCTGCATCGCCAGCTCAGCCCCAACAAGGTCGGCACCGTCCGCAAAATTGACAAAAAAATCAAAAGACGCCGGCCACCCGCCCTCTACGACCTCAACAACCTCCAGCGCGACGCCAACCGCTGCTTTGGCTTTACCGCAGCGCAAACCCTCGAACGCGCCCAAGCCCTGTACGAAACCCACAAGCTCATCACGTACCCGCGCACCGAGAGCCGCCACATCTCCGAGGACATGGTGCCCAAGCTGCCCGGCATCCTAGAAAAGCTAGCGCACCCGCAGGCAGCGGCTGCGCTGGCGCGCCTGCGCGGCGGGCACCGGCTCGGCCGGGCCTATGTCGATCGCACCAAGCTGACCGATCACCACGCCATCATTCCCACCGGACAACAGCCCGCCCCCAACCTTGGACCGGACTTACAGAAGGTGTACGACTTGGTGGTGGCGCGCTTTGTCGGCGTCTTCCTGCCCGACCAAGTGGTCGAGGAGACGACCGTCTTGCTCGACATCGGCGGTGCCGACTTTGTGGCCAAAGGGTCTGTCGTCTTAGAAGCGGGCTGGACGGTGGTAGCCATGCGGCCAAAGGGCAAAGAAAAGGAAGAAGACGACCAGCGGGCGCTCCCGCCGTTGCAACAAGGCCAGCAAGTTCACGTAATGCGCATGGATGTGGTCGAGAAGGAAACCCAGCCGCCGCGGCCGTACACAGACGCCACGCTTTTGGCGGCCATGAAGAACGCCGGCCGCGAAATCGAGGACGACGAGCTAGCCGCAGCCATGAAGGAATCGGGGCTGGGCACGCCGGCCACGCGGGCCGAAACCATTGAAAAGCTGATTCGCACCGGCTATGTAGCCCGCGACCGCAAGGCGATCACCGCGACCGAGAAGGGCAAAGCACTGGTGAGTTTGGTAGCCGAACCGCTGCGCAGCCCGGAGCTGACGGCCGAATGGGAGCAGCAGCTCAAGGAAGTCGAGGAAGGGCAGCGGCCGGTGGCGGGGTTTTACGAAGGGATCGCCGACTTGGTGAGGTCGGTGGTGCCCAAGGTCCAACAGGGGCCGGCACTTTCGCCCGAGCAAGCGGCGCAGGCACAAGGGAAGCAGAGGGGCAAGGGTAAGGGCCGCGGCAAGGTGTTGGGGCCTTGTCCCAAGTGCAAAGAGGGCCAAGTAGCAGAAAACGCCAAAGCGTACGGATGCAGCCGCTACCGGGAGGGCTGCAACTTTACTATCTGGAAGACGGTGGCGCGCAAGCGGCTGAGCGAAAAGCAGGCGCAGTTGTTGATGGCCAACGGCCGCACCGAAAAGATGCAGGGCTTTATCTCCAAGGCCGGCAAGAAGTTTGCGGCGCGGCTCAAATTCGACGAGGAGTTCAAGGTCGTCTTTGAGTTTGACGAGCGGCCGCGCAATGGCTCCGCAAGGTCGGAGGGACGCCCCCCGCCTCAGAAGAAACCGCCAGAGAAGATTGCCTCCCTCACCTGCCCCAAGTGTCGGCAAGGCCAAATCATCGAGGGCCAGCGCGGCTTTGGCTGCAATCGCTATCGCGAGGGGTGCAACTTTGTGGTGTGGAAGGAAATGGCGGGCAAGAAGCTAACGGAACGGCAGATACAGACCTTGATCGCCAAAGGCAAAACCGGAGTTATCAAGGGCTTCAAGAGCAAAAAGGGCGGCAAGTTCGACGCGCGATTGAAGTTAGGGCCGGAGTGCAAGGCCGCGTTTGATTTTCCCGCTGACGTGCGCTGACATGGCCCTCCAACGCTGCCCGTGGCTGGACCTCGACAAACCCGATTACGTCGCGTATCACGACCGCGAGTGGGGAGTTCCGGTCCACGACGACCGCAAGCACTTTGAGTTTCTCACCCTCGAATCCGCCCAAGCCGGCCTCAGTTGGTACACCGTCCTCCGCAAGCGCGCCAACTACCGCAAAGCCTTCGCCGAATTTGATCCGGCCGAGGTCGCTCGCTTTAGCGCGGCCAAGGTCGAACAGATGCTGCAAGACCCCGGGCTGATTCGCAATCGCCGCAAAATCGGCGCGGCCGTGGAAAACGCGCGGCGCTTCCTCGCCGTGCAGGACGAATTTGGCAGCTTCGACGCCTATATCTGGCGCTTTGTCGATGGCAGGCCCATAGTCAACGAGTTTCGCACCCTCGCCGATTTACCGGCCACCAGCCGCGAATCCGACGCCCTGAGCAAAGACCTCAAAAGCCGCGGCTTCAAGTTCATCGGCTCAACCATCATCTACGCCCACATGCAGGCCACCGGCATGGTCAACGACCACGTCCTCGACTGCTTCCGCCGCGGCCAAATCCTCGGCGCAGGATAGGAGAGTTCCCATGCTCAACAACGAACAATACCAGTACTTTCAGACCTTTGGCTTCGTCATCCTGCGCCAATTTTTCTCCGCCGCCGAAATGCCACCTTGAGCGCAGAGTTTGAAACGGGCCGCGTATGCACATCGCCCCTTTGACGGCTGCCGATGGGGCCGAGTACGCCAATCACTCGCAGCCCCTTGCGCCAACGCTGGATCGAGCGATTGGACGCCCTCGGATTCCTGCATCCGGCGGCCTGAGCCTCGGGCGCAAAATTGCCAAACTAGCGCGGCTTGCGTACCGTTCCCGATCCGCCCCTTTTACCCCACCAAGGAGCCTCTCATGCACGTGGGCACCCAGCAGTTCAACACATCGGACGAAGACCTCGAATACCTAGCCCGCCACGGGGTCTTCAACAAGAACGAAAACTTCATCGCGTTTCACCGCGAATATGGTTGGGACGTCGAAGAGTTGGTCGCCAAGAAGGAAAAGTGCGCTCGCTTCGGCATCGCCATGGAAATGGTCGCCCTGCCCATGGCCCAGTTCAACATCAACGGCGAGAGCGTACCCAACTTCATGATGGGCAACTACGAAGAGGGCGATAAGGAGATTGAGCTGGTCGTCAACATGGTGCGGCAAGCGGCTGAAGCCGGCATTCCAGCCATCAAATACTACCTCTGCGCCCTCGAAAACCAGCGCACCGAGAGCACCCCCCCGGGCCGCGGCGGCTCCATTTACAGCACTTGGGACCTCGCAAAGGCCGACGCTGATACGCCGCGCTACGACCAACCGGTCACCGCAGAGGAAAACTGGCGTCGCATCACGTACTTCTTGGAAAGGGTCATCCCGGTCGCCACCGAGTGCAAGGTCCGCATGGCCTGCCACCCCTGCGACCCGTGGCTGCCGCCCGGCTTTAAGGGCGTCGATCGCGTGATGGGCGGCTTTGAGGGCTTCAAGCAGTTTATCGAGATCTGCCCCAGCCCCTATCACGGCGTCAATCTCTGCTTGGGCTGCATGGCCGAAAGCGTCGATGACCCGCTCAACGAGGTCCCCGAAATCATCCGCTACTTAGGCTCGCGCAACAAAATTTTCCTCTGCCACTTCCGCAACATCGTCGGCAAGCGCAACAAGTTCCAAGAGGTCTGGCCGGATGAGGGGGTGATGAACATGCACCGCAACATGCAGGCCCTCAAAGAAGTGGGCTATCAGCACATGTGCGTCCCGGATCACGCGCCCGGGCACAAGGATCCCCACAGTATGCGCCAGGCTTGGGCCTATGAATTTGGCTATATACAGGCCATGATTCAGGCGGTGATGGACGAGAATTGAGCGCGTACGTGCCACATTTTCCGGCAAGGGGCCACGGGTGGCCTCTTGCCGAGCGCACTAGGTGCCCATGAGCACCGCCCATCCGCTGCGCGACATTGAGCGCATCAACGGGCCGCCCGGCCCGTATCTCGAAGCAATCGGCACTGTCTTCGCCGTCTTCGGCGCACCCACCCAAGACTCCGGCAATGTCTCCTATGGCGTGCAGGTCGGCGGCGAGCGCTTCTTCGTCAAAACCACCGATCCCGAGGCCGAGGTCTTCGGCGACCACGCGACCCGCGTGGCATTGCTGTACAATGCGGCTCGGCTCAGGCGTACCTGTGATCATCCGACCTTGCCAGTTCTGCATGGCATCGTCGAAACCGCGCACGGCCCGGCGCTCGTGTACGACTGGGTTGATGGCGAGTGCCTATACGGTGGACGCGCCGATCCGCAATCGGCGCATCGGCGATTTTGCCACCTGCCCGCCGAAGCCATTTTGGCCATGCTCGACGCGATCTACGATTTGCACGTCCGGCTCGTCCAACACGGGTGGATTGCCGTGGATTTCTACGACGGCTGCCTGATGTACGACTTTGAGCGCCGAGCAGCGCACGTCGTGGATCTCGACATGTATCACTTCGGGGCGTTCACCAATCAGATGGGGCGGATGTTTGGCTCAACGCGCTTTATGGCTCCAGAGGAATTTGAGCGCGGCGCGCTAATCGACGAGCGCACGACCGTCTTTGCCATGGGCCGCGCCGCAATCGCATTCCTCGGCGACAACATCGGCGGTGCTGTGGGGGGGGTCGTGCAGTGCGCCTGTCGCGAGGAGCGCGAAGCGCGTTACGGTTCTATGGAGGAGTTTCGCGCTGCTTGGCAGCAGGCGCGGCGGCTAGGGCGCGGCTGTACCCTTTAGGTGCCAACGCCGTAGCGCCTAGTTCCCACTCTGCACTTCAACATCCTTACCAACCTCAGAGCACATCCCCGTTGGCACGGTTCTTGTTTCTTTTTTTGTCTCAACAGAAAGGAACCGCATGCCCTCCACTGTCCTCTCAGCCGCCACGCTCGGGATTGACGCGTACCCGATCCACGTCGAAGTCGATACTGACCGCAGCTTGCCGACCTTCACAGTCGTCGGCCTGCCCGACTCCGCAGTGCGCGAAAGTAAGGAGCGCGTCTTAGCGGCCATCAAAAACGCTGGCTATCAGTGGCCGCGCCGCAAAATTACCATCAATCTCGCACCGGCCGACCGCAAGAAGGAAGGCTCGGCTTTCGACCTGCCCATAGCCGTCGGCGTCTTGGCGGCCTCCCAACAGATCAAGCCCGTGTGCCTCGCCGAGTTCGCGCTCTTGGGCGAGCTGTCGCTCAACGGCAGCGTGCGCCCGGTCCACGGCATGCTTTCTATGGCCACGTCCCTGCACCAGCAGGGCCTCTATGGCATGATCGTGCCGACGCAAAACGCCCGCGAGGCCGCCATTGCCAATGGGCCGCTCGTCTATGGCGTCAGTTCGCTGAGCGAAGCGCTGGCCATTTTGACCGGCGATGCGCACCAACGGCCCTATGAATTGAACGTGGAGGAGGTGTTTCGCAGCAATGCCAACTACGGGGTTGACTTTGCGGAAGTGCGCGGCCAAGATCACGCCAAGCGCGCCCTCGAAGTCGCCGCCAGCGGAGGGCACAATTTGCTCATGGTCGGCCCGCCCGGCTCGGGCAAGACCATGCTCGCCCGCCGCCTGCCCACGATCCTCCCGGCACCAACCCTGCAAGAAGCGCTCGCCACCACCAAAATTCATTCGGTCGCCGGCATCCTTCCCATAGGCCAAGCCCTAGTCGCCACCCGGCCCTTCCGCGCTCCGCATCACACCATCTCGGACGCCGGCCTCATCGGCGGCGGTGCGTACCCCCGCCCGGGCGAGGTGTCGCTCTCCCACCACGGCGTGCTCTTTCTCGACGAGCTGCCCGAGTTTCGCCGCAACGTCGTCGAAGCCCTGCGCCAGCCACTTGAAGACCACACAGTCACCATCACGCGGGCGCAGATCGCGCTCGCCTATCCAGCGGATTTTACCCTCGTCGCGGCGATGAATCCCTGCCCCTGCGGCTATCTTGCGGACCCCCGTCGCACCTGCACCTGCTCTCCGGCAGCAATCCGCCGCTATCGCGCGCGCGTTTCCGGGCCGCTCCTCGATCGCATCGACATCCACATTGAAGTGCCAGCCCTCGCCTACGACGACTTGGCCAACAAACAAGGCGGCGAAGACTCAGCGCAAATCCGCCAGCGCGTCAACGCCGCCCGCCAGCGGCAACTCGACCGCTTTGCCGGCGAGCTATTCTGCAACGCTCAGATGAGTACGCGGCACATCCGCCGCCACTGTGCGCTCGACGCCGCCGGGCAGGCCCTCCTCGAAAAGGCCATGGCCCGCCTCGGTCTCTCGGCCCGGGCCTACGACCGCATCCTCAAAGTTGCCCGCACCATAGCCGACTTGGCCGACGCCCCGATCCAGTCGCAGCACTTAGCGGAAGCCATACAATATCGGGCACTGGATCGCAGCATCCTTCAGTAGCTGGGAACCCAGCGGAGGCCCGCACACCCAACGTAGCGCATTAAGTTCCCGCGCTTCATATTCCTGTATCGCCGTTTCCACCCCTAAGAAGGAACCGATCATGGCCTCTAGTCCCGACCCGCGAATCCCCTGGTACACCCCGGTCGGCGCGGTAACAGTAGAAAAGCATACCCCGGACAAACTGCACCAAGGCAAGGTGCTGGCCGCTGTCCAAGCCCACGCGGATGATATTCCCCTCTTCTGCGCCGGTCTCGTCGCCAAGCTCATCGCCGAAGGCTACACCGCCTATTTGATCCAGACCACCAACGACGAGAAGTGCGGACCGGGCACGATGGGCGAGACTATCCTCCAAAACGAGCGCGAAGTCGAAGTGCTAGCCGGAGAGTTGGGCTTCAAACAGGTCATCCACCTCGGCTACCGCAATCACTTCCTCGACGAAGCCGCCCCCACCGAGCTGAGGGCCCGACTGGTCTTTCTGATCCGCGCCCTCAAAATCGACACCATCACCACCTTTAGCCCTTGGGGCCACTGGGAGGAAAACCCGGATCACTACATCACTGGCCAAGCGGTCGAAGCGGCGCGCTGGATGGCCGGCATGGGCAAGGATTACCCCGAACAACTAGCTTGCGGCCTCCAGCCTCACTCGGTCAAAGACCTCTATTACTGGACCTGCCGCCCGGGCCAGCCCTACAACACGGTCGTCGATATAGCTCCTCATCTCGACGCAAAGGTCGCCGCCATGAGTGCCAACAAGGCCCAAGGGCCGGCGGGTGCCCACGGCCGCCGCCTCAAGGAACGGCTGGCGCACCAAGGCAAGCACCTGCCCGCCTTGGGCGGCAGCGACGAGGAGGCCGACCGCCAGTACATCCGCCTCTTTGGCTTGCAAGAGTACCAGCGCCTCGGTGCACCCTACGGCTTGGACTACGCCGAGGCGTTCTACTACATGCCGCCCGGCGGCACCTTTACCGGCGCGATGAGCCCAGCGGAGATCGAGCACTACATCGAAGAGCACGCCGAGGACTTGGGCTGAGAAGCGTCGGATTGCGCTGTTGCGGAACAGAGCCTGAAAGACAGCGAGAAATTTACAATTCAATGGGGATTCCTTTAATTTGCCGCACAAACGGATTGGGAGAAGCCGCGATGAAACTCACGACGGAACAGATCGCAGAATTCAACACCCGCGGCGTCATCATCGCCCGCGGGGTGCTTACCCACGACGATTTGCAGTCGGTGATCGACGAGCTATCGGCGTGGATTGACGCACGGGCGCGGACGCTGTATGAGGCGGGCGAAATAGCAGACCTGCACGAGGACGCCCGGTTTGCCACGCGCTACGGCTTGCTGTTCAAACAGTGCCCGGACATCGGGCGCGGAATGGACATTATGCACTATCGGGGCCGGGCCATGTTCGCATTCCTCCGCAATGAAAACTTGCTCGACCTCCTCGAGTCCCTCCTGGGTCCCGAGCTGACTTGCAACCCCATCCAGCACTTGCGGGCCAAGCCGCCGCAAGCCTACGAAAACCGCGATGGCCCTTCCTTCCACAACGCGCCCTGGCACCAAGACGCCGGCGTGATGATGCCGGAAGCCGAAGGCTCGGACGTGGTCACCTGCTGGTTGCCTTTGGCCGCAGCCACGGTAGAGACCGGCTGCATGGAGGTCTTGCCCGGGCTCGTCGAAACCGGCTATCTCCGGCATTTGGCGGCTGGCGGCACCACCATCGCCCCCGAGGCCATGCCCCACGTTGAACCCATCCCCTTGGAGTGCAAGCGCGGCGATGTGGTGCTCATGAGCCGCTTTACGCCCCATCGCTCCACCCCCAATTACTCCGATCAGTGCCGTTGGTCGCTGGACCTGCGCTACCAGCCCACCGGCGAGCACACCGGCCGCACCGGCCACCCGGACTTTGTGGCGCGCTCCCGCCGCGATCCGTCCAGCGAACTGACCGACTACGAGGAATGGTGCCGCCTGTGGATGGACGCCTTTGAGCATCCCCGCGGCGTGGTCGCGCACCGCGGCGAATAGAAGAAGTGACCTATTCGACATGGGCATCCGGGCAAACTGTATTTGAGCACTTTGCAGTGGACAGGCGTTATCAGGTATCAGAGACGTATTGGCCGAGATGCTTACAATGACGCGGGTAAAGTGGCCTATTGTTAAAATACCTTGAAAGGCAATGCCGCGGATGCCACAGAAACGCATTGCTATATATGAAGCGTCTATAATCCATGATCTATCTGTGAAAGGAGTCGTTGCATGACACAAAGTAAAACGCGTAGCAACAGGGGAAATGAGCCGAGCGTCGAGCTCGTCGAGCTCTCCGTTGTTTTGGCCGCAAATGCAAACAATCCATCCATCTTAGATCTCAATTTCTTGCAGTACAACGAAATCGTGAATCCAGCTTGGCAGGTACAAGGTTCCCCCGTCTTGAGTCCAGCTCTTGCCCAAGTGTCATTTGAGGGCGGACTTACCGTGACCGCTGACCTAAAACGCGTCATCTTTGAGCAAAAAACCGGAGGCAAATTGGTCGCATCAGAAGCGGCGAAACGCTATCTTCGACAGGTCCCGCATGTTCCTTATACCGCCATCGGCATCAATCCCAAGTTCTTTCTGCGCTCAACGGGAGAGCATCTGCCGCTTATGGAGAGTGTAGTGAGCGATCAAGGCACTTGGATGTCGTTCAAGGATGTAGTGCCGACAGTTCAACTGAAATTGACCTATGGCTACGAAACAAGGACTATTTCCCTTGATGTTATCCAGCTTGAACAAACGACAGATGACCCGCCGTTCTCTGGGATACTGTTCCAAGCGAATGTCCATCGTGATGTGGATGGACCGAACGCACAAGCCCGTAACAAGCGCATCCGGTCTATTTTGGACAGGTGGGAAGACGATCTAGAGGATATTCGTCAGTTGAGTAAGGTTCTGTCAGGAGGGATGAAATGACTGCGGTCCTCGGTGAATCTAGGCCGATCACATATTACTGGGACGAACCCGTATCGCCAACGGCTGTAGATCCTACTCCAGTCATACCGCCGGAGCCTCCTGCGAAAGATGATTCGGCAGACGTGGGATACTCAGAGTGGAGTAGAGCAGAAGAACATTCCTCTACGAGCCAGATTGCGGAACGTTTTTCCGGGGCGTTTCCTGCTGCCTTATTCGGTCTTGAGCCGATCAACGACGAGGCGAGGGAAGAGAGCTCACCGGAATCGCCCGAAACGGTCTTACAGAACATCTTCGATATTCTCAAACGGCATTACAATACTCATCCCATGTCGGCGTATGTATCTCCGTATGTATCTTCAACGTGGAATGAGGGAGGAAATCACCACGTCTGGTTTGAAGTACACCAGATTGCGGAACGTTTTTCCGGGGCGTTTCCTGCTGCCTTATTCGGTCTTGAGCCGATCAACGACGAGGCGAAGGAAGAGAGCTTACCCGCTCTGCTCGCCAATGCCCTGCGCGATCTTCAAGAGATCAACGACGAGGCCGACGAAGAAGGAATTGAGCCACCTTCTGAACCGGCCATTGCTAACGCGGATCGTCTGATACGAGCAATCTATGACATATTGCCGCGTCAGTATCTGGTGGAACTCCTGCCAGAGGGGGTTATTGCTATCACTGTTCCCGGTGGGTTGTCGTGCCCGTTGGGCACGGTGAAGCGGCGTTCAGTTATGTTGTTGTGCGAATCTGACGGCGGAGCATTGTGCTCTGTCAACATGAACGGCGAACACCGACGCAAACGGTATTCAAACGCGAACCAACTGCCGGATAGATTTCTGCGTGAAGCCTTGAGTGAACTGGGGCGGGAGTAAATCGGTTGGCTCGCATGAGCCTCCCTCAGAGCATATCTCCGAACGAGACTTTGGGGCGAGGCGTATTTTCAAGCAGACAGGCACGTCAAGCTAAAAATGGGATAGTTCCCCGCCGTGCATTTCTCGAACGACGAGGGGAAGTGAATATCTCCGTTGACCGGCTTGATTTCGCGGAACCCGAAGAGGCGGCGACGCTTGGCGACAGTGTAGCAGTTGGCCGTAGTGTAGGCCGTAACGTCACATTTTATGGCTGGGCCGTCATTGTCGCTGCAGACGCCGGAAGCAATGGACGGCGGGTGGTTGCCACTCCATTATCCGACAATCCATACCATACAGACATTATCTTGCCCGACTCCGCAGCAGAGGACCGCGACGAACAGATTCGTCACGCCCAAGAGCTGGCGGATGCGTCCCACTGGCGCGAGCGCCCGGACTCCACGAAATTGCATTAACTCACTCTGGCTGCCACAGCGAACCGAAAGACAGGTGCAAAGTGGACCTAGACGAACTGCTGCGCGACGTGGACCTAGACGAAATGTTGCGCCTCTACGACGAGGCGGCTGAAGAATTGATGCAAGTCGCCAGAAGCGACGGCCACTTCGCCGGCCGCGACCCGGGCGAAATCACTTGGCCGGCGGGCAACGATCTCGACGCGCTCACGCGCCGCGCCGCGCTGATCGACACCATTCACGAGGGCATCCCCCCGCTCCGCGACAAGCGCCTGCAAGAGGCTTATGACCACTACGAGCGCGTTGGCCCGGCGTACCACCAAGCGAACCGCCTCTACCTAGCAACGCGCCAGCACTTCGTCGAACTGGGGCGCGGCGACGCGCTCGACTTCCGCGCACTCTACCAATCGGTCTATCTACACGCCCTAGGCCGCGACAACCCCTACACCCTCGACGAAGGCGAGGCCGCCCTCGTCAAGCTGCGGGTCGCCCGCGTACCCCTGTCCCACGCCCACGCGGTCGCCGAGAAGCTACAAGCCGGTGCAGCGCAAAAAGAGCCCGCGACCGACGCGGCAGACGATCCGCGCTTGGCCGAGCACTACGCCTGCGAAATCGACGGAGTGCGCCACGCCGGGACTCTGAGCGACCTACTTGGCGAGGTTGCCGAGCGCGTCGTCGATTACCTCGCGGCTGGCGAGCACTTCGCCATTCGCTTCAACACCTATAGCAACTTCATCTATCTCGGTATATCGGTGTGGAAGGCCATCACGGACGCCGACGTGCTCTTGGCGCGCATTGAGGGCCGGGTGCGCGTCCAATGGCAGCAAAAGCTGGGCAAGTTGGTCCTGCTAGGTAAGGCCATGCTGCTCAAGTTCCTCCAAGCCCATTCCGAAGACCCCGCCCAGATCAAGCCGCGGGAATTTTGGTACGGCCAAGAGTATAGCTATCTGACCCGCGACATGATCGACCTGACGCGCCGCTTAGTCGGCCACGTCAACCGACTGGCGAGCCGGGTGCGCGGGGGGGTTGATCCGGTGGTCCTGCCGCCCCTGCTCGCCGGCAAGGCCAAGGGCCGCTTTCTCGAATACCAGCACGTCGGGCGAGGCCAGACCCTCGGCTCGTGGCACCGCCGGGTGCGCCTCTTGCGCTGGGCTTTGCTCTACTATCGCACTGGACGCAAAAAAATGAGCCTGCTAGCGGCTCAGCTCCCAGAAGCAGAGCGCCTCAAAGCCGCCAGTGCCCAAAGCAGCGAATGGGGGAGGGAATCGCTGGACATTTTCGGCATTGAACTGGCCATCAGCGCCGATCCGCTCTTCGCTGCCACTGCCCGCGACCTCGACCTAGCCAACAAACAGGAGAAGGTCCTTTTTCTTCCCACGCACCGCAGCCTCTTCGACCATCCGGTGATGAGCAGCCTGCTCCACGACCCCCGCTTCCTCGAGCTGATGGGCTGGCGCGAACCGCCCGCGCCCGTGAGCCTCGCCCGCGCCCGCCTCACCGAACCCGCAACCCTGCGCATTGGCGGCCGCTCTTTTTCTCTGATTGGCTTTACTACCGAGGAAGTTGACAACATGATGGAGGCCGTTGACGGGCACGTCCTTATGACCCGCTCGGCCGACACGAGCAATCCCACGCGCCGCTTTGCCAAGCTCCTCGCCGAGCGGCCGGGCGTCGTCTATGGCGAGGGCACCACCGCCGCCTTTGAGCCTCAGTGCCTGCCCATGCAGCACGCGCTCTTTGCTTACCTGCCGCCCGACGTAATCATCGTGCCGCTGGCGTTGCGCGGCATCCACTCGCTGTGGCCCAAGTGCCCCCGCGGCAATCTCGACATCGGCAGCGGCCGGGTCGAAGTGGTGGTTTGTCCGCCGATGCTCGGCGAAACCACGCTCCTGCCGCGCAAGCGCGCCCTGCGCACCCAGCTAGAGCCGGCGACGCTCTTCCAAGCCGTACACATCGCACGGCTTTTTAATCCGGAACCGAGCTAGGGGATCCAGTAGAATTGAGAACGCGGCAACCCTTAATAAGGAAATTGAGCCGTGCCCCAAACCAGCGAAATCGCCTTCAACGTCCGGCTGTTGGATGTGCTGCGGACCAAGCATCCGCGTTGGCGCGAGCACACCGGCGTGGAGCAACAGGGCGTCCTCCGCGAGGAAGCACTGCGGCCGGACATCGTCATTCGCCCGCCGGGCGGCATTCCGCTCGTCTTGGAGACGGAGTTTATGCCGGCGCGCAGCGTCGAAGCGGATGCCCAAGCTCGCTTGGGGCAATTCTTGCAGTACAATGGCGATCGGATCGAGCAGACTATCGCCGTCCAGATCCCACGGGAACTGAGCCAAGTGCCACAGGCGGACTTGGAGCAGCATATCGAGGCTGCCGAGTTCCGCTACTGCACGTATTCGCTGCAAGAAGCGGATACAACTGTGCGTTGGCCGGCCACAGGTTGGCTCGCCGGTAGTGTTGAGGATCTCGCTAGCTGTATTGAAAATGTCTCGCTGTCCGAGCGACTGCTCGCCGAGGGAACGCATATTCTGGAGCAGAGTATTGGCGAGGCTGCCGGTAAGTTGCGCGAAACGGCTGGCATCCATGCGCTGGAGAATATGGCGCAGTCTCTTCACCAAGAGGACGGCGAGCAAACCTCGCGCATGGCCATGGCCATCGTCGCCAACGCGCTCGTTTTTCACACCGCTATCGTGGAAGCGCACCGGATTGCCACCATTGACCAATTGCGCATTCCGGGGCGCAACGACGTCAGCAAGGGTCGTTTGCTCGAATGCTGGCAGCATATCCTCGATACCATCAACTATTATCCGATCTTCCGCATTGCCTCCGATTTGCTGCTGCCGATTCCCGACGGTACGGCGAATGCTGTTCTCAATCGCCTTGCTCAGGCGGCCAGCGACTTAGCGGGGTTGGGGGCTACCACCTTGCACGACCTCTCCGGGCGCATGTTCCAACGGCTCATCGCCGACCGCAAGTTCCTCGCCACGTTCTATACGTTGCCCACCTCGGCGGCCTTGCTCGGGGAGTTGGCGGTGGCTCGTTTGGACGCGGAAACGGATTGGTCCGACCCGGACGCTCTCACGAGTCTCCGAGTCGCCGACTTGGCCTGTGGTACGGGTGCGCTGCTTTCAGCGGCGTACCGCGCTCTAGCGGTGCGCTACCGGCGGAGCGGCGGCGACGATCAGGCGCTGCATCAGCAGATGATGGAGCAAGCCCTTATCGCGGCGGACATCATGCCGGCGGCCACGCACCTTACCGCGTCCATGCTGTCGAGTGCCCATCCGGGCACGACTTTTGGCCGCACCTGCGTCCACACATTGCCGTACGGACAGCAGAGTCAGGAAAAGCGGCATACGATGGCGTTGGGGGCGCTCGATCTGATTGAAGAGGACGCCGCGCCGTCGCTGTTTGGGACCGGCGTCCACGTGGCGCACGGCACGGGCGCGGATGTGGAAACCGAGGGGAGCCAAGACATGATTCTCCCCCGCGAAACGGCCGATTTGGTGATTATGAATCCGCCGTTTACGCGACCGACGAATCACGAGAAGGCTGAGGTGCCAGTGCCGTCGTTTGCTGGGTTGGGAAGGACCGAAGATGAGCAGCAGGCTATGGCCAAGCGACTAGCCGAGATACGTCAGCGGTTGGCTAATCCGGCTGGACACGGCAACGCCGGGCTGGCCTCCAACTTCATTGATCTCGCCCACGTCAAGACCGAACCGGGCGGCGTCCTCGCCTTGGTGCTACCGGCGTCGTGTGTGAGCGGGGCTTCTTGGGGGGACGCCCGCCGCTTGCTGGAACGCGAGTACAAGGATTTGGCCGTGCTGACCATTGCGGCACACGGCGATACCGACCGGGCGTTTTCAGCGGATACGGGGATGGCCGAAGCGCTTGTGTTGGCCACCAAGTGCCGTGCCGGACAAGAGGGATGCGGGAAAACGCTGTTCGTCAATCTTCACCACCGGCCACATAGCCTCGCGGAAGCCTTCGAGATGGCGCGGGCGGTGCGCCGTCTCTCGCCTCAAGCTCGGCAAGGACGACTTTGCGTGGGAGACCACGAGACCGTCGGCACGTACATCCGGGCACCGCTGAGTCAGGGAGGCTGCGCGGCCCTGCGCGAAACCACGCTCGCCGACGCTGCCCTTGGACTATTAAAAAAAATGCTCCGGTTGCCGCGAGGATACGCTGCGACGCTGGCGACGACTCGTCTTGGGAACCTTGGCGAGAAGGGGCTACTCCACCGCGACATCTCCGGGAGAAACAGCAACGGCACTCCGCGCGGGCCGTTTGAAATCATCCCCATTCAGGGCGTACCGCAGTATCCGGTGTTGTGGGGACACAACGCCGAGCGCGAACGGAGCCTCGTCGTCCCGCCCGATAGCGAGGGCGAGGTGCGCCCCGGCTGCGACGCCCGCGCCGTATCCGTCTGGAATCGAACGGCTTCTCGGCTGCACTTCAACCTCGATTTTCAGATTAACTCGCAGAGCCTTACCGCCTGCCTCACGCCGACCAAAGCGATTGGCGGTACAGCGTGGCCCAATTTCATCCCGGAGCGCGACGAGTGGACCCTACCTCTCGTCCTGTGGTCCAATACGACATTGGGACTCCTCGCCTTCTGGTGGATCGGAACTCGACAGCAGCAGGGCCGAGCACGACTCACGATCACTCAGTTGCCTCGCCTGACGGTCTTGGACCCGCGCACTCTGAGCAAGGATCAGCTAGCCCAAGCCGAGAACATCTTTGAGCGATTCAAGGACGCGGCGTTCCTACCGGCCAACGAGGCGTATCGGGACGACGCTCGCCAAGCCCTCGACCGCGCCGTCTTAGTGGACCTGTTGAAGTTTCCCGAAGCACTCCTTGAACCGCTCGCCATTTTGCGCGACCAATGGTGCGCCGAGCCGAGCGTCCACGGGGGTAAGAAGACGCGGATTGACGCTTAGCTCAGATGCCGCGTATTAAGGAAAACCGCGCTCAAGCAGGTTGCTATTCGAGACCAACGAAGTTTTGATGGTTGGAGGAAGATCGTATGACCAAAACTGCACGAGACCCGGGATTAGACCCGACCTTTCTTGGTGGTACGGCAGCTTCGTCGTATCATCTGTCGGAATCATTAGATTGGTCGAGTCTGTCAGCGCAGATGAAAAACCGAGTAGTTCTTGTTCCCGCCCACATGCAAACACTGACGAACCTCGAATCACACAAAGAAAAGAGAATGGTGCGCCAAGCCTAGCATCTACGGTGACAGGCAACCACAGGACGGGCAACCCCCTGTGGTTACTCTACCATCGGGCGCGACCAATGGGATGCCGTTTGTAGAGGCGAACCTATGTGTTCGCCCGTTGGGGTGGGGCGCATGAATTAAATACACGGGCCTAAGTACACGACACCCATAACTTGTCGTTGATGGCGATGAGTCCGGGATCGAGGGCGTCCCGCCCTCGACGAGGGCAAGATGCCCTCGATCCGAAAGTAAGGCCCTACTGTCGTGTACTTAGACACGGGCTAAAAGAGCGACATCTGCTCGGCCCCCCGTCGGCGCGGCATGGCCACCTCCTCGCGCACGAGCAACCGAGCGGGAATCTCGCCCACAAACGGCGATAGCGCACATTGCACCCGCTCGCCATAGCGCTGGCGGCTGCGCACCCGCAGCAACACCAACTCCTCTTCCGCTCGCGTCATGCCCACGTAAAAGAGCCGCCGCTCCTCGGCTAAGTCGGCGTCCCGCTCGCGGAAGGGGACGAGTTCGTCCTCCACTCCGCAGATAAATACCACTGGAAACTCCAAGCCCTTGGCCGCGTGCAAGGTCATCAGCGCAACGGCCTCCGGGCCTTGGGGGCCGCCTCGCTCCTCGTAGTCGGCCTCCGCGCCTAGGAGCACGGTCTCCAAAAGCTGCGCGAGCGTTCCGGCCGCGTCTCCTACTCGGGCCAAGTGCTGCAAGTCCTCGTCCTCCAGGTCGCCGAACTCGGCCTGCCAGCGGCGCACCCAAGCACCCGCCCCCTCCTGCGCGGCCCATTGCCTGTACTCTGCTATCCGCGCCTCTAGCGCCTCAATCTGGTCTTGGGCCGCGGCCGACAGTTCCCCCCGTCGCACTTGGCGCAAAATGTGCGGCTCCGCGCCCATGGCCTCTAGCGCCTGCCAGCGGCGCACGTCCTCTTGCGAGATCGAGGCGTAGCGGGCAAACGCCAACGCGGCCCGCACGGCCGGCGCTTGCAGAAAGCCCTTCTGCCCGACGAGCCGGTAGGGCAGGCCCTCCTTGCGGAAGCACTCCTCTAGCACCCGGCCCTGTTGGCCGGTGCGGAAGAGCACGGCAAAGTCGGCGAAGCTGCGTGTGCCCTCTGCGCCAGCATCGGTTTGCACCATATCGGTGCCGCCGACCATGCGGGCAATCTCTCGCACCACTGCAATGCCCTCGGCCGTCTCGCCCGGCACCTCGATGAGGCGGATTCGCACCTTTCCCGGACGCATGGCTGCGAGTTCAATGGGCTCGCGCCCGGGATTGTGGCTGATGACGGCAGCAGCGGCCTCGACAATGTGCCCCTGTGAGCGATAATTCGCGCCTAGATGGAAGAGCTGCGTGCCCGAGAAGCGGTCGCGCAAGTGGGCGAAGTGGACGGGCGACGCACCGCGGAAGCTGTAGATCGCTTGATCGGGATCGCCGATGGCCATCAGGCCCGCGCCTTCGCCCGCCAACTGGAGGACCAACCTATACTGTGCGGCGTTGAGATCTTGAAACTCGTCTATTAGCAGATAGGGGAAACGCGCTCGCACCTGTTCCCGCACGGCTGCATCCGCTTCTAAAAGGCGCAGCAAATCCAAGAGAATGTCGTCGTAGTCGCAGGCCCCGTACGCGTGTAGGGCCGCCTGATAGGCGTCGTAGTGCGGTCGCCACGCCTCGGCCACCTCATCCGGCCCTTGCGCGGCAGCCTTGGCCAGCGAGATGGCTCGACTGGCGGCGACCGGCCCCGGCAAATTGGCGTCTGTTAGTGCCCCTTCCAACACCCGGCGCGCTTCCACCTCGTCGAGCACCAGCTTTGGCTCGCAGCCCAACTGGCGCAAGAGCGACAACGCCACGCGGTGGAAGGTCCCCACCTGCATCGCGCCCAGCCCGGACTCACCGCCCAACAACGCGCTCAGCCGCTGCCGCATTTGTCCAGCCGCCCGGCGGGTAAAGGTAATAGCCATAATTTGCCCCGGGTCCACGCCGCTTGCGACCAGCCGGGCAATGCGCCGCGTCAGCACCCGGGTCTTGCCCGACCCTGGCCCGGCCACGACCACCAAAGGCCCCCCTGCGGCTTCTTCGACTTGCCGCTGTGCAGGGTCAAGCGCGTCTGCGTCCTGTTCCGCCGGTGAGGTGCTAGCGGGCCTTGGCGACGGCACCGCTGAAACGTGGACTTCCTCAGCCATCTTAGCAGCCGCCGGTCCCAAGTCGAACAGCGCACCTTGCCCTTTTAAGCGCGTCCGCTCCTCCTCGCTGAACACGCTGATCGCGCCGTATTCCCCGTCGTGGCCGGGGTAGATTTCGACTTCGCCGCAGCGCATCCGGCGTACGCCCTCGGCCACCAACGGCCCGGCGCAGCTTTCAATCGCAGCGCATCCGGCGCGGCGCAATACTTCGAGTTCTGGACCCAACTCGGCCAAGAGCCGGTCGTACACGGCGCGGACTTTTTTGCTCTTGGGTCCAACGCCCACCGCGGCGCCGATCACTTCGTCGAGTGGGATCAAGTACTCGTAGGGCGGGGCAACATCCGGGCGAAACCCCTCCGGGCGATCGGCCAGCCGCTCCACTCGGTGCAAAACCCCCACCGTCAGCTTGCGTCCACACACCGGGCAGATTCCCGCGGCGGCCAGCGTTTGCGCCGGCTTGTAGCACACCGCGCACTTGCGATGTCCGTCGTAGTGGTATTTGCCTTCTTCGGGGTAGAACTCCAAGGTGCCCAAAAAGCGCGCTGGGTCGCGGTCTTTGAGTGCAGAGTAGATGCCCGGATACGAGCACTCGGTGTCAAAGCACGTGGCCTCGCGGGCCAGTTTTTGTGGAGAGTGGGCGTCGGAATTGGATACGATCGCATAGCGGTCGAGAGCCGACAGCCGCCAGTTCATCGGCGGGTCTGAGGACAGGCCGGTCTCCACCGCGAAGATGTGCGGCAGCAGATCTTCGTAGCACTCCTCCAACGAGTCAAAGCCCGAAGAGGCCCCCAACGCGGCAAAGTGCGGCGTCCATATATGGGCCGGGACGAAGAGCGCGTTTTCGTCGGTTTCGAGACAGATCTCCAAAAGATCGCGGCTGTCCAGCCCCAAGATGGGCCGGCCATCGGACTGCAAGTTGCCAATGGCACCGAGGCGGTGGTTGAGTTGAGCGGCGGATTCGAAGGTGGGCAAGATGACGACGTGGTGGATCTTGCGGGTCTTGTCGCCCTTCTTGTAGATGGTGCTGATTTCCACCGAAAGCATGAAGCGCACTTCCCGACGACAGCGCTCGGGCAGTTCTCGTTCCACCGCTTCGCGCCAAGCGGCTTTGAGCTGGTACAGGCCCTCTTCGGCCGGTTCGAGTTGCTCTGACAGCTCGGCAAACCACGCTGGATGCGTGTAGTCCCCGGTGCCGACCACGTCGACGCCCTTGAGCGCCGACCACTTGTGCAAGTTGGAGGGGTTGAGGTCGCGGCTGGTTGCTCGCGCAAAACGCGAGTGCAGATGTACGTCGATTGTGAACTGCATGGTTGGTCTCTGTGTTGGAGGGGAATAGGTCGCGAGGAATAGCAATCCGCTGATTGCCCGCGTTGCAGGGCCATAGTATACTAGAATTTCCTATGGCCGACAGCCAGACTTAGGCGATGCCTTCTGGCAGAGCTGTGATTCGATCCACCAGTGTGTCAACAAAACCGTCGCCTTGGCCGAGGGCGGAAGACCTCAGTAAAGGTTGTAGAAGTCTTCGGCAACGACACTGTGACGATTGTGGAGGTAGCATTATGAGCGGGCCTATTTCCGTCAATTCCCAAGTTTTGCGCTGGGCGCGTACCAGCTTGGGTCTATCGCAGGAAGAAGTGGCTCAGCGCATGAACAAGAAGGTTAGAGAGGTTGATACTTGGGAACGCGGCGAGACGTCTCCAACATATATTCAGTTGGAAACGCTGGCATACAAGATATATAAACGCCCTATCGCATTGTTCTTCTTTCCCGAGGTGCCAGAAGAGGAAGCCATAGAGCAAGAGTTTCGCACCTTGCCAGAGGACGAATTGCTGCACATCTCGCCATGGATGCGTTACCTATTCCGCAAGGCAAGAGTACTACAACTCAATCTCGCCGAACTGTATGGCGATGTGAATCCAGCAAAACGCAAGGTGTTGCACGATCTTGATTTTGCCCCCTCTGTTGCCGCTACCGATATGGCGGAGCAAGTCCGTACTTATCTGGGCATTGAACTCGCTCAACAACAGGCATGGAGAAATACAGAGGACGCTCTCAAACGTTGGCGGGAAGTGCTGGAGGAGTGCGGAGTTTTTGTTTTTAAGGATACCTTCAATCCGCCAAGGAGGATGGGTACGGGCGATAGCCCCTTTTCTGGTTTCTGCTTGTACGACCCAGATTTTCCGATCATCTACGTCAACAACAACAACGCTAAATCCCGTCAGATTTTCACCTTGTTCCACGAACTGGCTCATCTGCTGATGGACACTGGTGGGATAGATACGCGGCAGGACAACTACATTGAGCACATGACCGGCGACAATCGGCGCATAGAAGTGCTCTGCAATCTGTTTGCCGCTGAGTTTCTGGTCCCCTCCCGTGATTTCGAAGCGCGTTTGGCAGGCGTTTCTATTGACGATCGCGCTATTGAAAATTGGGCTAGTCTGTACTGCGTTAGTCGCGAAACCATTCTGCGTCGCCTGCTCGACCAAGGACGAGTGCGTCAACAGGATTACGAACAGAAGGTACAGCAATGGTCAATGGAGCAAACGGGAAGTAGGGGTATGGGCGGTAATTACTATCTGACTAAGGGAGCGTATCTGGGTGAACGGTACATTGAAATGGTGTTTAGCCATTACCACCAAGGGCACATTTCGGTGGAGCAGGCCGCCGACTATCTAGGTGTAGGGACGAAGAATGTTCCTAAAATTGAGGAATGGCTCTTCAATCAGGGAACAAGGGCATGACAGTCTATGTGTTGCCGCAAAAATCCCAAATGTTTGTGAGCATTTTGGGGTTGATTGTACTAATCTCGAAGCATTCATGGAACGGGAGAAATGGCGTTTTTAAGCCTGCCCGACCCAGTTGGCAACCACGATCCCCACAGCCACCAACCCCATGCTGGCGAGCAGATAAGGCGATATGGCCTCGCCCAAGAGCGCGGCACTCAACAGCACACCCACCACCGGCGTTACAAAGCTGAAGCCTCCCAATCGCCCCGGCGAATGGTGTCGGAGCAGAAAGACGAGGATGACAAAACACAGCCCGGCGACGGCAATGCCTTGGTAGAGCACGCCAGCGACGACCGGTCCGGTTAGGACGTACTCGGCTTCGGCCTCCAAGAGTGCGCTCCAAGCGGCGAACAGCGGCAGGCTCAGCACGGCCTGCCAGAACAGCACCTGATAGGGGTTAAGCCCCTGTACCAGCCGCTTGATCACCACCTGCCGCAAACCCAACAACAAGCCGCTGGCGGCCACCATGGCGTCGCCGAGCAGGTACCGCGTCTCGGCCAATGAAAGTGACTCCCCAAACAACAGCACCACGCCGGCAAACGAAATGACCAAGCCGATCCACCGGCCCAAGCCCAAGCGGTCGCCGACGAGCAAGTGCGCGAAGAGCGCGGTGAAGAAGGGGTAGATATTGATCACCACCCCCGAGCGGCTGGCTGTGGTGTATTGAGTGCCGGCGTTCAGAAGCCATATTTGCAGGACGAAAAGCAGCGCCAAGCCGCCCAGCCCCTTCCATTCGCTGGAGGGTGTGCGCAGCCGAATACCAGCAAAAAGTGCCCCGACCCATACGGTCAGAGCACCCAGTGCGAAACGCAAGCCCGCCATCGCCGCGGGCGGCACCCCATCGAGACCCATCTTGATCGCCACTGGATTGCCGCCCCACAGCACGGCGGTCACAAGGGCTAGGGCACCGGCCTTTAGTCCGACGGCCTCGTTGCGGATCTCGTCGGCCAACTCAGTCGATGATTTCGGCCTTGACGATGTAATCTAGGTTGGGAAAGTTTTCTTTGAGATAGGCGTTGCCGCGCCCGGCGATCTGCCCTTGGTTTGGCTGCTGGCCGTACTCGGCGTTGATCTGGTCAACTATTTCCATCCCTTCCACTATCTCGCCGAAGGGTGCAAAGTTCTGGCCATCAAGGCTACTATTGTCTCCCAAGTTGATAAAGAGCTGGGTCGTGCGCGTATTGGGCTGGTTGGTTTTGGCGTACGTGATCCGTCCGCGCGTATTGCTCTGCTTGACCGGGTCGTCGAGGATATTGGCCTGACGCCAAACCGCGTCTAGCTCTGGATTGCCGCTCAGGCCCCACTGCACTACAAAGCCGGGCATCACGCGGAAGAAGCGCTGCTCGTCGTAGAAGCCGTTGCGGACCAAGTTGTAGAAGCGGTCGGCACCGCGCGGCGACCAGTCGCGCGTCACTTGGATGACCACCGAGCCGACGCTGGTCTCCAAGCGCACGGCGAATTCGTCGGGGGCCTGCTCGTTGAAGGCGTCTCCGGTAGGATCCATTAAGATCTCCTTGTTTGCTTGCCCACCTTGACCGCCGGTTCCACAGCCGAAAGCCCAAAGTGCGATGATTAGTAGTATGCTCTGCTTCATTTTTTATGCCTTTTTGATTGGTGTGTTTATCGATCCAGCCCCCGCACGGCGGCGACGAGGGCCTCGGTCGTAATGCCGAAGTGCGCCCACGTTTCTAGATGGCCTTCTGACGGGGCCGTCGTCGGATCGGTAATGCCGATGTGCGCTGCCGGAATGCCCAAGTCGCTGGCGACGCCCGCCACCAATCCGGCGAAACCGCGTACGCCAGTGTTGGCTGCGCCGATCAGGCCGTCTTCTATGGTTACTACGCCCTTGGGATAGCGACCCACCAGCTCTGCTAAGGCAGCGTCAGGTAGCGGTAGCCCGTTGATTATATGCACATCCACCGCGCCTTCGAGCTGCTCGGCCGCCTCGCCAGCGAGAAAAGCCGGCGCGCCAAAAGCCAAGATCGCCCGCTCGGCTCCGGGGAATGTGCGATAGGTCGTCAGCGGCTCCCAAGCATCGCCCGCCTCCCACAGCGGCCCCGATCCATCTTGCTTTGCGAGGATGGGCAGGGAATCGCGCGGGATGCCGATGATGTGCCCTCCGTAGTGTGCCGCCATATCGCAGACAGCCAAAAACGCCGCCCGCGCATCGGCTGGTCCGTAGAAGCGGTGCAGATAGGGCAAATAGCTCAAGCCGACGTTGATCCACTCCAAGCCCCAACCCGAAAAGTGATCGCGCCCGGTGCAGGCCCCCACGTGCGAGACGTGGAAGGCCACGTTGAGACCCTCGTTGACGCCGGTGAGATTGCGCTGGTAACGCCAGACGTCAAAGCCCTCGCGGGCAATGCCCTCGTAAAAGGCGGCAAACGTCGATACCACATTGAACTGCGGACCCGGCCCGCTCATCGCCAACCCGTCGGTGATCAGACAAGCGGCTTGCTCCTCAATGCTCATCTCGAACTGGTGATTCGCGGCCAAAAAACTGCGCGCCTTCGCCAGCTTGGTTGAGGGGTCAAGGTCGCAGCTAACGACGAAGACGTCGTCGGGAAAGTGCGCGGCTACCGCTGCGTACGCAGTCTCGGACCCGGCGCGCGGGCTTTCGCTCGTGCCCACCGCGGGCAAGCTGACCTTTTCCCGCACATCCTGGGGCAGGACCAAGTTGCGGCTGCCCGGGGCGGGTCTGGCTCGGATCTCGACTCGGCGCTTCTCGTCTTGGCGCAGCGTCGCGAGGGTTTGGCACACGGCCGCTGTTTTTTGAAACATGGGGTTGCTCAGCACTTGCGCGGCGTCGCGCCCCTTCATGTGGCCATCGTGATGCCCTTCGCCGCCGGGTAGCTTGTTGACCAAGAAGAGGCATTCGAGCATCGGCACTACGTCGCGGTAGCTCATCAGCGAGCCGGGAATCCAGATGCGGGTGCTGAGATCGACGCTGTGCTCGGCGGCAAAAGTGGCGACCTCGGAGCTAATGCCTAGACGCTCGCCAAAGTCGCCGAGGCGCTCGTGCGTTCCCGTGGGATAGATCAGGGCGGGCTGACCCTGCTGCGCCAGTTCGTAGCCTTCGACATAGGTCTCGTAGAGCGTCGCGGCGTCGTGCAGGGTCTCGATCTCGATGATTTCCACGCCCAGGGCCGCGACGATAGAGCGCGGATCCTTGTCCATAATGCCCTCGGTAGCGCCCGAAAGCTGGATGCCGTTGCGGTGCATGACAAAGGTGATGGGTGCTCCGTGGACGGCTGCGCCGTTGAAGCCGTTGAGCGCTTGGCCCGAAATGTAGCCGGCGTCGCCACAGTGGCAGAGGACCCAGCTGCCCTCGCCGAGTTTGGCTCGCTTGCCAAGGGCTTGGCCTACGGCCACCGGGATCATCACCCCCAAGCGCCCGCCGTTGAGTTGGGTGCCGCCCGGCAGCCAAGACACGTGACCGGGAACGTCGAGTCCGCGGCGAAAACCTTCGACGACGATCTCCTCATCGACAAAGCCGAGTGCCGCCAATGCTGCGTAGTAGCCCACAGAGGTGTGGGCGTGTTCGATGGTGTATTCGATGCGTTTGTAGTCGGTGATCGCCAAGGTCAGCAAGAGCGGCGGAATCAGCTCCAAGCCGCCGCCGAGGTGGTCCAGCTCGCCGATCGCGGCCAGCGACGCCAGCGAGCGAATCGCGATCTCAGCCGCCTCGATCTGCAAGCCCTCCAAAGCGGCGACTTGATCTGGGTGCAGCGCTTGTTGTTTGCCGATATCCACGGTGAGCGGCAAGACCGCGGAATGCACCTGCTCGCCTAGGTAGCGCACGCCGCCCAACAGCTTTTTGTTGCGCCGTCGTTGGCCTGCTTGCGCCGCTTCGATCCCCCGCATGTGGAACTCCTAAGTGCGTATTTTCAGTTGAGTAAAGGACAGTAAAAGTATAAACTTAGCACCGAAAGCGGGCAATTAACGCGGCTTAAACTGCACTGCCAATTTCTCGGCCCACGCCTTGTTCGCGTCAATCGTGCGTCCGGCGTTGTGCGGCGTGTGGACCACGTTGTGCCGCCCCAGCAGGGGGTCGTCTAAGGGCAGCGGCTCTTGGTCCCACACGTCCGCCGCAAGGCTCAGTTCGTCGGCCATCACTCGTCGCCGGATTGCGTCGGTATCGCAGATTTTGGCCCGGGTCACCAGCACCACTAGACAGCCCTTGGGCAGCGCGTCAATGTGCCCAGCCTCGACCAAGCCGCGCGTCGATTCCGTGAGCGGCACCATGGGCGCAAACACTTGGGCATCGGCGACTAGCTGCTCCAGATGGTATTCGCGGCGCGACCCGGCCCGGTGAAAGCACGGCTCCGCGGCAAACGGATCCCAAGCCGCCACGTCGGCTCCGAGCATTGAGGCGAAGCTGGCGTAGCGGCTGGCGATATTGCCGGCTCCGACGATCCGCACCCGCTTGCCGCACAGCGTGCCATTGGCAAAGGCCGGGTCGTCGCCAAACTGGTGCCCTCGCGCCCCGGCCCGGCCCTCGCCTGCGGGCGGCTCGTAGTCCCAAGGGTCTTGGCTTTGGATGATCGCTCGGTGCAACTGCGGAATTCGCCGCAGCCCGCACAGCGTCAATGCCAAGCCAAATTCCGCCACAGTCTGCGACCAAAACCCCTCGCTCGGATGGTCGTACACCGCGACGCCGGCCTCGGCCAAGTACTCGCTACAGCCCTCGCCTAGCCGCCGGCCATAAGACCCCTGAAAGGTCGCTTCCCGCAAGGCCGTAAAAAGCCGCAGGCACGTCAGGCTCACTGGCACTCCTAGCGTCGCCAACCGCGTCACGCGGCTCGGATCCTCCACGAGCTCGCCCAAGGGCCGCTCGTCTCCGTGCGCTAGGCGCGCAAAGTCCGCTTTGGGCCACAAGGTGCGGAAGTGGTCGGCGGCAAAGGGCCAAACTCCGTCAAAATCTGGATGAACGACGATCAAATCACACATGGTATTCGCCCTCCTCACAAAAAAACGGGTTGCCGACTAGCCAGCGTCCTCCGCGCAAATTCTGATAGGGATGTTCGATCATTGGCTTCTCCTCGGTTGGGAAGTGGCCTCAAAATACGGGAGCACCTTGCGGGCGACAAGGGAAGGTCTCCGCCGAGGCGGTGTTGACGCGAAAAGTAAGTGGCCCTTTAATACAGGCCCGTGAAGCAACAAATTTTAAGAACCCAGTCTAAGTACACGACAGTAGGGCCTTACCCTCGGATTGAGGGCATCTTGCCTTCGGTGAGGGCGGGACGCCCTCGATCCCGGACTCATCGCCATCAACGACAATTATTGGTGTCGTACTTAGGAACCCAGTAATTAAAAATCGCCACAGGAGCCTGATGAAAATCACCGATATCCGCACGCTGTCGCTCTCGCGCGCCCACGAGCCTGAGCGCCAGTGGTACAGCGCCACTTTCCACGTGCCCAAGGCCGACTGCTCAATTTGCATCGTCGAGACCGACGAGGGTTTGCAGGGCATTGCCGAGCCTTGTGCGTATGGGGTGCCGTCCGCCATCGCCGCTCGCATCGCCGAACTCAAGCCCAGTCTCATCGGCCGCGACCCCCGCGACGAGGACCTGACCCCGCACAACGAAGCCGTGCGCACCAATGACATTGCCAACGCCGGCCTCAACTGTGCGCTGTGGGATTTGCGCGGCAAGATCGCCGGCAAACCCACCGCCGACTTGCTCTGCGCGTCGGGGCAAGCCCCCCTGCGCCGCCTCCGCCTCTACGCTTCCTCGGGTGTGCGCTACGACTGGGACGACCACCCCGAGTCGGTCGTCGAAGAGGCCATCGGCTACGCCGAAGAGGGCTTCACTGCCTACAAGATGCGCTTGGGCACTCATTGGGCCTGGTCGGGCGTCACCGTTGATCGCTTTCTCAAAATAGCGCGTCAAGTCCACGAGGCCGTGGGTGGGCGCATGGACCTAGCCCTCGACGGCAATTGCCGCCTCTCGATGGAGGAGGCCCTGCCCATTGCCGAGGCCCTCGACGAGATGGGCTGGGCTTGGTTTGAGGAGCCGGTCGAACGCGTACCCGCGGACTACGCCCGGCTCAACGAGGCCGTCTCCATGCCCATCACCGGCGGCGAGCCTTTTACCACGTGGGCGCAGTTCGAGCCTTTCATGGAGGTAGGGGGCTTCGGCATCGTCCAGCCCGACGCCGGCGTCTGTGGCATTGACCTCTGCATGGAGGTCGGCCACAGGGCTCACTTCGAGTACGGCGGCATACCCCTGATCCCGCACAACTGGCACAACGGCCTGATGACGATGGCCAACGCCCACATGGTCGCGGCACTGCCTGCCCCGCGCCTAGTCGAGCTAAATATGAAGCAGGGGCCTCTACAGTGGGAGATCCTGCGCGAGAAACCATTGATCGAAGACGGCCACTTGGCTCTGCCCGACGCCCCGGGCTTGGGCGTTGAACTGGCCGACGACCTCGAAGCGCGTTTCCCGTACATCGAAGGCTCTTGGGGCAATCCCGTACAGCGCTGAGGACGTATGATCACCGACCTCGAAAATTATCTCTTCGACCTGCGCGGCTACCTGCATTTAGACGGGGCACTTACCGCCGGCGAGGTCAACGATCTCAACGCCTGCCTCGACGCCATCCCGCCGCTGGGGCCGGGCGACTGGTACGGCCACATCCACGCCCATACCTATGGCACGATTGACGGCCTCAACTTGCAGCAGATCTACGAGGCCGGCGAGCCTTTTGAGCGGATGATCGACCATCCCGCTTGGATCGAGAAAGTGAAGCACTTCGTCGGCGGCGAAGGCACGTTCGACTACGCACACGGGCCGCTCTTTATCGACGAAAACTTTGCCAACTTCCGCCAATCCGGGGAGGCCATCGGCCTGCACTCCGGCGGCTATCCGCCCATCATGCGCAACCAATTCCGCTACCACGGCGGACGCTACATGTGCGGGCAAATCAACGTCCTCGTGGCACTCACGGACATTGGCCCGGGCGACGGCGGCACCATGCTGATCCCCGGCAGCCACAAGTCCAATTTCGCGCATCCCCACTTAGACCGGCATCGCATGCGGCCCGAAGGTGCCACCGTTGAGGGCATTGCCGGCGCGATCGAGTGCCACATGGCCCGAGGCGATGCCCTGCTCTTTGTCGATGGGCTTTCGCACGGCTCGGCCCGGCGCAAAAACGCGGGCACCCGCCGAATTTTCGTCTATCGCTACGGACCCTCTTGGGGCAACTTCCGCCACGGCTACCATCCCTCGGACGAGCTGTTGGTGCGCCTGACGCCCGAGCGGCGGCAGATGGTCTGGCCGCAGAGGCCCCGTCCCCAAGGACCGCAAAAAAAAGGGCTTTGAGCAGATTCCATGAAGGGCATCATTCTCGCCGGCGGCCGCGGTACGCGCCTTTACCCCCTGACCGCGGCCGCCTCCAAGACGATCTTGCCGATCTTCGACAAGCCGATGATTTACTACCCGCTCTCAGTGCTGATGCTGGCCGATATCCGCGAGATCCTCATCATCTCCAGCCCGGAGCACATCGGCCTCTACCGCCAGCTCTTCGGCGATGGCAAGCGGCTGGGGCTGAGCATTGAATACGCGATCCAAGACCGGCCCGAGGGCGTGGCCCACGCCTTTGTCGTGGGGGCTGATTTCGCCGGCCGCGACCCCTGTGCCTTGATATTCGGCGACAACTTCCTCTACGGACACGGCCTGACTGCGATTCTACAGCGCACCAGTCAACTGCGGGAGGGAGGATTGGTCTTTGCTTACTACGTAAAGGATCCCGAGCGCTACGGGGTCGTGGAATTCGACGCCGCAGGCAACGCCATCAGCATTGAAGAGAAGCCGCAAAACCCCAAGTCCAACTACGCGGTCATCGGCCTTTACTTTTACGATGGCGAGGTCAGCGACATCGTCCGCGGCCTCAAGCCCTCGGCCCGCGGCGAGCTGGAGATTACCGATGTCAACAACGAGTATCTGCGCCGCCAGCAGCTCAGGGTTGAGGTGTTGGGGCGGGGCTTTGCTTGGCTCGACACTGGCACGCACGAGAGCCTCTTAGAGGCCAGCAACTTCGTCCAAACCATTGAGCACCGGCAGGGGCTCAAAGTGGGCTGCGTCGAGGAAATAGCGTACCGCAAGGGCTACATTGGCGCGGAACAGCTCCTCCGCATCGCCAATTACTCCCCAGACAATGCGTATTGCCTCTATTTGAAGCACCTCGTCGAACAGCCCGGGCCGACGTTCTAATTAAAGCTCTCTTGCCGTCTATGGAACGGCTGGGTCAGCTTAGTCAAGAGGCTTTCGGAGAGCAGCGGTTTATTGGTTATTCAGATATATGCTTATATTAAATCCAATGGTGTCCGCACTGGCTGTCCTCGATCAAAGACGGCCTGAGTGGGCCGCTTAGTACCCTAGCTATTTATGTTCTCAAATAAGTGAACTGAACTCGCTGGCCATGAGACCTCTCGACGAATACATAAGACACCAGCTCAATGATCATGCCGCTAAGATCGGCGACGTTCTCGATGCCGATGTGATGGCAGTCGCCAGTCCAATTCTCCCAGGCCTAGAAGTACGGGTTCGCCATGCAGTAGAACTGATTTCTCAACGTAGAGCTACTTTGGCAATTGTCCTTGAAACTAATGGCGGTATAGTTGAGGTCGTCGAGCGGATGGTTGACACTATTCGAAACTATTACGACGAAGTTGTCTTCATAGTTCCGAATAGAGCAATGTCTGCGGGGACGCTCTTTGTCATGTCGGGAGACCGAATCCTTATGGACTTTTTCTCTTGCCTTGGGCCTATTGATCCACAAATCGAAGAAGATGGTAAGCTCGTACCGGCACTGGCATATTTGAATCAGTTCGAGCGACTGAATGAAAAGGCTCAGCAAGGAAACTTGACATCAGCAGAATACGCACTTCTCAGCAAGTTGGACCTCGGCGAGTTATACCAATTCGAGCAAGCAAGGGCACTTTCAATAGAGCTACTCGTAAAGTGGCTGTCGAGATACAAGTTCAAAAACTGGCTTCAAACAGAGACGAAAAAGGAACCTGTCACTCCTGAGATGAGAGAGACGAGAGCCAGAGAAATTGCGGAGATCTTGAGCAAAAATGAACACTGGCATTCACATGGGAGAGGGATAAATATGAAAATTCTGACCGGTGAGCTAAATCTCAAAATTGAGGATTATTCAGTGGAGCCAGAGCTAGGCCCCTTGATTAGGGAGTATCACGAATTGCTTCAAGACTACATGAACCGCGAACAAATCATCTCCTTCGTGCATACAGAGAAGTACTTCTAGACTCGGATTTTGCCATTTCCGGCCCTTATCGGGCACTTCCCCTACACTGGGAGGAAATGACCAAAATTGAGTTGCCCTAACCCTAAGCTATAAGGATAAAATGGCATGGCGAAACGAATCGGCAAACCTATGAAAAAAGCCGAGCTCCTTAAAACCAATCCGAAAATTGATCCAGTCCTAGTGGAGCGATACGAGACGCTGGATTCCGAATTGCGTCGGCTGGGAATAGATACCAAGCCCAAGTTCAATATCGAGCCGCCGCTAGGCGGGGATCGCCTGCGCCTCTTCAACGAATAGGCCGCCTTACTACATGCCGATCCTTGCACTCCGTTTCAGCTACCACAACATCGCCGCCGGCCAAGGATTCGATCTGGCCTTCGTGGGCATGAGCATCGTCTTTACTGCCCTAGTATTGGTCAGCGTCTTTATCGCCATCTTGCCGAGGATCCTCGCCGCGATCCACCCCTATATTCCGCCGGCCCAACTGCACACGCAGAGTCAGAGCAAAGAAAACGACGCACCCGCCATCGCCGCGGCCATAGGCTTCGCCCTGCACGCCCGCCGCCAAAAAGACTAATCGGCCATGGAAATTCTCCGCGAATTCCTCACTACCACGGCCGTGGCCAACATGTCGGGCGGCAACCTGCTGATGATCATTATCGGCGCGATCTTCATCTCTCTGGCCATCCGCAAAGACTACGAGCCGCTGCTGCTGTTGCCGATTGGCTTCGGCTGCATCGTGGGTAATCTCCCGTCTATCTCCAGCATGGCCATCGGCGTGTACGACCAAGGCAGCGTACTCTACTACATCTACTTTGGCGTCAGCCAAGGCATCTTCCCGCCGCTTATTTTTCTCGGCATTGGCGCGATGACCGACTTCTCGACCATGCTCTCTAGCCCCCGACTGGTGCTGCTGGGGGCAGCGGCGCAGACGGGCATTTTCCTCACCTTGATCGGCGCGCTCTATTTGGGTTTTACGCCGGCCGAGTCCGGGGCCATCGGCATTATCGGCGGGGCCGATGGGCCGACGGCGATCTTCCTCGCGGCCAAGCTGGCTCCCCACCTGCTCGGGGCCATTGCCATTGCCGCGTACTCCTACATGGCCCTCGTCCCGGTCATCCAGCCGCCGGTGATGAGGCTGTTGACCACGCGCAAGGAGCGGCTGATTCGCATGAAGCCCCCGCGCGAGGTCTCCCAGCGCGAAAAGATCATCTTTCCCATCGCCGCCTTCCTCATCTGCGCGCTCCTCGCCCCGGGCGCGATCGGGCTGCTCGGCATGCTGTTCTTCGGCAATCTGCTCAAGGAAAGCGGCGTCACCGAGCGCTTGGCCCAGACCGCCCGCACTTCGATGGTCGATATCGTCACCATTCTCCTCGGGTTTTCGGTCGGCTGCTCGACCCAAGCCCAGACCTTTCTCACGCCGCAGTCAGTACTCATCTTCAGCCTCGGGGCCCTGTCCTTTGCCGTCGCCACGGCCAGCGGCGTGCTCTTTGCCAAGTTTTTGAACCTCTTCACCAAAGACAAAATCAACCCCCTCGTCGGCGCGGCCGGGGTCTCGGCTGTGCCCGACTCGGCCCGCGTAGTGCAGATGATGGGCCAGCGCGAAGACCCCAATAACTACCTCCTGATGCACGCGATGGCCCCCAATGTCGCCGGGGTCATCGGCTCGGCCGTAGGTGCTGGGGTCTTGTGGTCCGTGCTGGTGGGATAGACAACGAGGATGCGACCGTGAACAAGAAGAAAATTCGCTTCATGTGTACCGCCTTCCGCGACGGCTTCCAGTCGGTCTATGGAGCGCGCGTTTTCACGTCCGATTTTCTGCCCGCTGTCGCCGCGGCCAAGGAAGCCGGCATCGACTATTTTGAGGCCGGCGGCGGGGCCTGTTTCCAGTCGTTTTACTTTTACTGCGGCGAAGATGCCTTTGCCGCGATGGACGCCTTTCGCGCAACGGCTGGCCCGGACGCCGACCTCCAGACCTTGGCGCGGGGGGTCAACGTGGTCGGCCTCGAATCGCAGCCGAGCGACATCATCAAGCTCCACGCCGATCTCTTCAAAAAGCACGGCATCACGACCATCCGCAATTTTGACGCGCTCAACGACGTCGACAACCTCATCTACTCGGGGCAGTGCATTGTGGATGCCGGGCTCAAACACCAAGTCTGCATCACCCTGATGGAGCTGCCCCCGGGCTGCTCGGGTGCCCACGACGCGGCCTTCTACACCAATACCTTGCGCCAGATACTAGACGCTGGCATCCCGTACGACGCGGTCTGTTTCAAGGATGCCTCGGGCACGGCCGTGCCCGCCAAAGTCTATGAGACGATCTCCAAGGCGCGTCTCATGCTGCCCGAGGACACCTTCATCCACTTCCACACGCACGAAACAGCCGGCATTGGCGTCAGTGCCAACATGGCCGCCCTCGACGCTGGTGCCGACGCCATTGACCTGTCTATGGCCCCCTGCTCCGGCGGCACCTGTCAGCCCGACATCATCGTCATGTGGCACGCGCTGCGCGGCTCCGACTACGACCTCGACATAGATATCGACAAGATCCGCGACGCCGAGGAAGTCTTCAAGGAGTGCATGGCCTCCTACTTCCTGCCGCCCGAGGCCGTGGCCGTGGAGCCGATGATTCCCTGGAGTCCCATGCCCGGCGGCGCACTAACGGCCAACACCCAGATGCTGCGCGACAACGGCGTCATGGACAAGTACCCGGATATGATCAAGGCCATGCGCGAGGTCGTCGAAAAGGGCGGGTTCGGCACCTCGGTGACGCCAGTCTCGCAATTTTACTTTCAGCAGGCTTTCAACAACGTCATGTTCGGCCCTTGGGAGCGGATCGCCGCGCCCTACGGCCAGATGGTCTTGGGCTACTTCGGCAAGACGCCAGTCGCGCCCGACCCCTCGGTCGTGGAGATCGCCGCCCAGCAGCTCGATCTAGAGCCAACGACCGAAAAGCCGCTCGAACGCAACGACGCCGACCCGACAAAGGGCGTCGAACCGGCCCGCAAACAACTGCGCGAAGCCGGCCTCGCCGAGACGGACGAAAACATTTTCATCGTCGCTACCTGCAAAGACAAGGGTCTGGCCTTCCTCAAGGGAGAAGGCGAGATCGGCGTGCGCAAGGTAGAAAAAGGGCAAGAGAAGGAAGCACCGGCCGACGGGCCGGCGCACTATGCGCTCACCGTCGATGGCCGCCGCTATGCCGTAGCCATTGACGGCGACACGGCCACGGTTGATGGCCGCCGCTTCCAAGTCAGCTTGGCTCCAGCAACCGCTGGGGCGGCTCCCCCGCCAGCACCCAAGGCCGAAGGGGGTACGCCGGTGCAAGCCCAGATGCCCGGGAAAGTAATCCGCCACCTTGCCCAAGTCGGCGATCGCGTAGAAGCGGGCGACGGAATCATAGTGCTCGAAGCCATGAAGATGGAAATGCCGGTAACAGCCCCCGTCGGGGGCATGGTCGCCGATATTTTGGTGAATGCCGGGGATCAGGTGGCCGACGGACAGGTGCTGGCGCACATACGCTGACGATTACTCCACAGCGGACCAAACCGTCCCTACGGCATGGCTTGTGAAACAAACTGCTTACATTGAAACGTCGATCTTCAGCTTCTACTATGCGCGTCGCACTGAGCCAGCAGCTATTGCGATGCGCGATTTGAATCATTTCAAAAACTGCGTGATTCTGCTCATGCAGAAAATTTGATATCTTCGTCAGAATAAGGCTTCCAAATGCGAACGCTTCTCATGTTCCCACATCCCCGCTCCACACCTCGCGTTGCGTACCATCGTCTTCGCGCAGCAGCAGTTGCCCGGCCGTGCCAAATCCCAGCACCACGCCCGCGTACTCGCCGACTGCGACGTACTGGCCCAAGTTGGCGCAGTGAGACTCCCACGCCGCACTCAGCGCGGCAAAGCCGCCTTTTTCCCAGCACCCGATCCACACCTGCAAATGCGCCAGCAGCTCGTCCAATGCCCGCTCGACATCGCGCTCGCTTCCCGTCTCAATCCGCAGCGAGGTAGCGGGCTGGCCGATGGACGCGGCCTCGTCGGCATCCATGTTGACGTTGAGGCCGATTCCAAGGACGACCCCTTTGCAGCGCTCGGCCAAAATGCCGCAGATCTTGCGGCCACCCACTAGCACGTCGTTGGGCCACTTGGTCTGCGCCGCCAAGCCCTTGTCCTCCAAATAGGCCACCACACCCAAGGCAGCGGCCTGCGGCAGCGACAGGAGCTGCAACGGCGACGCATCGCTCCGCAACAGCACAGAAAAGGTCAGGTTGCGGCCGGGCCGGGCGAGCCACCGCCGCTCATAGCGGCCCCGGCCAGCGGTCTGGGAACGAGCGGCGAGCACGAAGCCATCGGGCAGGTCTCGGCTCGTGCGCAGCCACTCGACCAAGGTCGTATTGGTCGAAGACAGTTCGTCGTGCCATTGGGGTTTTTGGAATTGCATCGCACCTAATGTAATGGACGCAGGTCGTGCGCCAGAAAGGCTCGCATTGACAATGAGCCGCGTCTTGGTGTCTTTTTGGACAAGTTTTTCTTAGGAGATGATCTCATGCCTATTTCTAGACGCCAATTCCTCAAAAGCGCGGCCGCCGTTTCCACCGGCTTTGCCGGTCTCCATCGCCATATCGCTTGCAGCGGTCCAGTGCTCGAAAATAGCTTTGGGCCGCTCGTGCCCGACCCCGAAGGCATTCTCGACCTGCCCAAGGGCTTTAGCTATCGAGTTCTCTCGCGCGTTGGCGAACTCATGGACGATGGCCTGCGGTTGCCGGGCGCAGCCGACGGGATGGCCGCTTTTCCCGGGCCAGAGGGCCGCATCGTTTTGGTGCGCAACCACGAGCTGAGCCCCGGGTCGAAGGAAGCCGGTGCCTTTGGCGACGGCAACGAAAACCTGGGCAAACTGCCCAAAGAAGACCTATACGACTGGGGCCGAGGCAAGATGCCGGGCTTGGGCGGCACCACGACCGTCGTGTACAACGCGCAAACCGGCGCAGTGGAGAGGGAGTTTCTCAGCTTGGCCGGCACTGCGGTCAACTGCGCCGGAGGACCAACCCCGTGGCATAGCTGGGTTAGCTGCGAAGAGACGACCCAGCGGATTGACGGGCCGATCGAAAAGGACCATGGCTACAACTTCGAGGTCCCCGCTACCGCAGAAATCCGCCGCGCCGCGCCAGTGCCGCTCAAGGCCATGGGGCGCTTCAAACACGAGGCCATCGCCGTGGATCCCCGCTCGGGAATCGTCTATCAGACCGAAGATACCAGCGACAGCTTGATCTACCGCTACATCCCCGATGCACCGGGCAAACTAATAGCCGGGCGGCTGCAAGCCTTAGCCGTAATCGACCATCCCAGCTTGGATACCCGCAACTGGGAAAAAGTGCTGGTGCGCCCAAGGGAGCCGCTCGCCGTGCGCTGGGCCGACATAGAAAACGTCGAATCGCCAGACAACGACTTGCGCTTTCAGGGCTTTGACGGCAAGGGCTGCGCCCGCTTTGCCCGCGGCGAGGGCATGTGGTACGGCCGCGAAGCGGTTTACTTTGCTTGCACCAGCGGCGGCATAAAAAAGAAAGGCCAAATTTTCCGCTACCAGCCCAGCCCGCACGAGGGCACGGCCGATGAGAGCAAGGCACCGGGGACGCTCGAATTGTTCGTCGAGCCGAACGACGGCGACCTAGTCGACAACGCCGATAACCTTACGGTCTCCCCCTTCGGCGACTTGATCGTCTGCGAAGACGGTAGCGGGGAAAACAATCTAGTCGGCGTAACGCCCGCAGGTCAGATCTACCGCTTCGCTCACAACCGCATGAACAATTCCGAATTCGCCGGCGCGACCTTCTCGCCCGATGGCCAAGTGCTCTTCGTCAATATCCAGCATCCCGGCACTACGCTGGCTATCTACGGCCCTTGGGATCAGCGGCGGTCTGACGGTTAGCTCTCCAAGCCCATAAGAAGCTGTCTGTTTCACCGCGGCCCTCGGAGGGAGCGGTTTTCGAGGGCGAGACGCCCTCGATCCTTGGGTGTTCTGCACACAGGGGACAGTACCCGGAATTTTCAACAGCTTCTTAGAATTCTCTCCAAGGCTGGCCGCGCCCGAGTCCGGCAGGCGATACAGTGCTGTGTAGTATTCTGCACATGCCTTCCTGCGGTACGCGCTTGTTTTCTCTGAAAATTGGGCTGGCAAAGCACTGGTACGCTAATTGCAAGAACCTTGGGCCGATGGCCTACTTATATTTTTTGCTCCGCGAGGTGCTACCACGCCGATCCAACGCTCTAATGCGAAGGGAGCTATATAGTTGACGATCCTGTTTGACGATCTAAAGCAATCTGCTCTTGAATGGCGCAAGGGCGGATATGCTTGTGATGAGTATCCACTTATAGGCGAAATCCTCGCGTTCCAGAGGGAGACACAGGACGGCACCTCGACGCTCAAGTTCCTGCGCGATCCTCAGTTTCTCGCCCTTGAGGTGTACTGGTATGTCCGGCTCAAGCTGAATACTCCTCATATCATAGACCTCTACAAGCACTACTACGGAGAGGATAAGAGAACCTTTTTTGATTCCCTCGGTGTTCCCATGTCGAGAGATGCTTTGGAGTGGGCGACCATAGAAGCCGTTCTCGAGAAAGTCAAAAAAGATCTCGGTTTTGTCACTGAAAAGAAGATCCAAGCATTGCACGAGGCCGCGATGCTGGACTATCCGAGTTACATCCTCGCCTTGGCAATGGGTGCCGGAAAAACCGTGCTGATCGGGGCGATTATCGCCACCGAGTTTGCCATGTCCCTGCGCTACCCCAAGGGCCACTTCATGAGAAACGCCCTCGTATTTGCACCCGGTACGACGATCATAGAATCCTTGCGCGAACTTAGCGATATGCCTTATGAAGACATTCTACCACCCGCTCTCTATCGAGACTTTGCCGCCAATTTGAAAATTGAATACCCGAGCAACGAAAAGGACATACAGGCCCAGGCCAGCAGTAGCTATAACCTGATTATCACCAACACCGAAAAAATCAGTCTGCGAGCGAAGCGGAGAAGCAATCAGACCGAACTAGATTTCAAGGAAAAGGAACTACAAGCGAATTTGAGATTGCAAAAAATCGCCAGCCTGCCGAACCTCGGCGTCTTCTCCGATGAAGCGCATCACACCTATGGAAATACCTTCAATAAGCTAAAGCGGGTGCGGGAAACCATCAACTACATCCATGAGCAAACCCCCATTGTCGCAGTCGTAAACACCACCGGAACGCCTTATTACAGAAAGCAGCATCTGAAAGAAGTCATTGTTTGGTATGGACTTGGGGACGGCATCAAGGACAACATTCTCAAAGATCTCAACGACGGGATTCACCAATACGACATCGGCGAGCAGTCGGAACAGAGCGTATTCAACGACATCATCCGGGAGTTTTTCAACCAATACGGCAAGGTCTCGCTTCCGAATGGAGCAAAGGCGAAAATTGCCTTTTACTTTAAGACACAGGATCACTTGGACGATTCCCGTCCTTGGATTGAGCAGGCCATGACCGAAATGGGCGAAAGCGTCTCTCAGATATTGGTCAATACCCAGCAATCAAGTCCGACGGAAGTAGATGAATTTAAGCGCCTCAACAACCCGGCTAATCAGAAGCGCGTGATTCTTCTGATTGGCAAAGGCGTTGAAGGATGGAACTGTCCTAGCCTGTTTGCCTGTGCGCTTATCAAAGAGCAGACGACGAGCAACAACTATGTCTTACAGGCAGCGACCCGGTGCCTGCGACAGGTGGCGGGAAACGGGCACTCGGCGAAGGTATTTCTCGATTACGGCAATGTGCGGACTCTAGACAAGGAACTAAAAGACAATTTTGGCACCGACCTCGACCTGCTCAGCGCGGCGTCAGGCGACAAGGAGACCATAACGCTACGTATTGTAAAAACGGAATTGCCCAAACTGGAAATCACCCGCACGATCAAGCGGGCTGTCCGCACTAAAAAACCAAGCGGCTACATCGCCCTGAACAAACCGGAATCACAAGAAATTCCTGCAATACTACGCAGTGTTCTGACGCCGGATTTCAGCGGACCACGGGAAATCCTGATGCCGACCGGTTACACTAAGGAGCTGCCGGCAGCAGCGGAAATGACGGATTGCCATACGGCCGCTTGGAAAATCGCCTCGCGCTACCACCTGCCGATAATGCCGATTTTGAAGCAACTCAACAGCCTGTATCCCGAAAGAGAAATGCCGAATAGCCACTTATACGGGTTGTCCGCTCAGGTCGAGAAGCAGCAGGCGAACTACGAGACCATAAAAGAAAACGTCACCGAGGCGATGGCCCTAATTCGGGTTCAGGATGAGAACGGAACGGACCTCTTTGAAAAGGACGAGGACGGCGTTTACGTCCACCATCTGCGCCTGCTCAGGCGGACATACAACCGAATGAAAGACAGTGGGCTGTTTGCCGCCCACCAAGCGTATGCAGACGAACACGACTTGAGCTTCCACTACACGCCGTACAACTTCGACAGCGAACCAGAGCGTTCTTTTTTTCGTCAAATTCTATCCGCGCTCAATACAAACCCCGATGACGTGGAGGCGTTTCTGTTTACGGGCGGATTGACCGACCCAAGGAAAACCGACTTTCATTTTGAATACATGGGTGAGGACAAGCGCTATCACCGCTACTTCCCCGACTTCGTGATTGTGAAGAAGACAGGTGAGTTCTATATTGTCGAGGTGAAAGCTGAGAATGAGCGCGGTGATCAAACGGTGAAAGAAAAGAAAAAGGCGGTGGAGAGGTTGCAGAAGATACAGCCTGATAAATTCAGATATAACGTCGTTTATACTTCTGGACCCACATTGGATGCGAAGTCCATCAATCCAATTGTCAATTGGATAAACTCACAGTGAGGAGACGTACGCATGAAAGCCTATCATTTATTTATCAGCCACTCTTGGACATACGCCGACCAATATAAGAATTTGGTCAATCTATTGGATCAGGCCAAGAACTTCCACTATCACAATTACTCTATACCTAAAGATAACCCTGCCCATGTTGGCTCAGATAGGGAATTATCCAAGGCAATTCACAATCAAATGCAGCCGTGTGGCATCGTCATCGTTCTAGCGGGTGTATATGCTAGTTACAGCAAATGGATAGACAAAGAAATTAAAATTGCTAGAAGCAGCTTTTCGAGGCCAAAACCTATTCTAGCCATAGAGCCTTGGGGGAAAGAGAAAACTTCTTCGGTCGTCAAGGAAAGTGCCAACCAGATCGTTGGATGGAATACCGAAAGTATTGTCTCGGCAATAAGGGAGTTGGCATAATGGACGAAAAAAGACAGGAGCTTTTGGAAATATATAAGCTCCACGCCGAACTTGCGGATAGGGTGAGCCAGAGGCGTGAAGGAGCGAATAGGCTTTTTGTAAGCCTGTTGACGGGAACTTTAATTTTTCTCGCTGCATTTCTTAGATATGGCACAGGGACCATGCCTGTCGATGTAGTTTTGACAGCGGTTGGCATTTTTGGAGTTTTACTTTCTGCGTCGTGGTATATCATTATTCGCTCCTATCGCCAACTTAATTCGGGAAAATTTGCCGCTTTGCATGAGTTAGAAGAACAACTCGCCTATCCCTTTTTTAAGCGGGAGTGGAAGCTGTTGGGGATGGTAGAAAAACCGAAGACAAGTCGCTATTGGAAACTCACAGTCGTTGAAACCTTTCTTCCCATTACCTTTGCTATTCTTTTTCTCGCTCTTATTATCATCTTTTTTAACATTTGCAGGTAGAAAATGAAAAAATTTCTCAAAATCGCCCCGCTCAAAGGTCGCCCCATGCTGCATTGGGTCGGCAAGAAACCACTAGAAGTCGTGCGGCATTTTCCGGCGCAGTTATGTGAGACAGTGGACGTCGCCGATCCACCGCCCGAACCGTCCTACAAGGAATTTGCCAAGAGCAATTACAACCTGCTGTTTCACGGCGATAACAAGGAGATTCTCTCCTCGCTTTTGGTTGCCGGGTTTCGGGGCAAAATTGATCTAATCTATATTGATCCGCCGTTTGATTCTGGCGCGAATTACGTCCGCAAGGTGAAATTGCGCGGGCAGACCGCAAAATTGAAGGGCGAGGGGCATACTTCCATTGAGCAGGCGCAATACGAGGACATCTGGGCGAACGACAATTATCTGCAATTCATGTATGAGCGGCTGATTCTGATGCGGGAGTTGTTGAGCAATAAGGGGAGTATTTATCTCCATTGCGACTATCATAAGAGTCATCATCTGAGGTTTCTTCTAGATGAAGTATTTGGGGCAGAAAATTTTGGTAATGAGATTATATGGTGCTATACATTCCCTGGGCCGTCACCACAAAATTTTCCAAGAAAACATGACAATATATTGCGCTACAAGAAAATTAATGGCAATGCTATTTTTAATCCTGATGATATACGAATACCATACAAGGCTGATTTTACGGCAGTAAGAACAATTGGTGGCGCAGAGTATGATGAGGATTCCCAAATGGCTAGGCACGAGAAAGGTAAAGTTCCAGAATCGTGGTGGGTTGATATGTCAAATGTCTCTGCTTGGCGCGACGAACTTCTTGATTATCCCACCCAAAAACCCGAACGCCTGTTAAAACGCATCATCAAAGCCTCCAGTAACGAAGGCTCGATCGTCTTGGACTGCTTTTGCGGCTCCGGCACTACCGCCGCTGTTGCAGAAAAGCTAGGCCGTCGCTGGATTATGGCGGATCTGAACAAGGGTGCGATTCAAACTACTATCAAGCGATTGCAAGCTATCATCGAGAAAAAGAATGGCGACCTTGTAGATAACGGGAGCGGGCTGATTCACTATCGGGTGAATAACTACGATTTTGCCAAAGACAACGGTATTAAAAAAATCATCATATCAAAATATGGCATTCAAACAGACCGCAGCGACTTGTTCTTTGATGGAGTAGTCGGCGAACAGTTGGCGAAAATCATTGAACTGAATCGACCACTAACTCGCCTAGACATTCAGATTATCAAGGACGAAATCGCTAACAACCGGCCTGACGAAACGCGCGACATTACCGTCTTTTGCAACGGATCGGAGTTGGAGATCATTGACGAACTCGCCCAAGGGAAAAATCCGATCAACAAAATCACCGTCCGAGACATTCAGCAGGATGGGATGATCACCAACCAGCCCGCAGAGGCGGACGTGAAAATTGCCAAATACGGCAAAAAGGCTACGGTCAAAATAGCTGACTATATCAGCCCTTCCATTCTTGCGAGAATGGAAATAGACAGAACGTTCTTTGACGAACAAATTGGCGACTTTCGGGCGCAGATCGACTACGTTCTGATTGACATCGACTACAACGGCGAGAATTTCAACATTGTGGCAAGCGATCTGCCGCAGAGGAAAACCGACTTTATCAAAGGTGAATACGAACTGACGCTTTCCCGCGCCGATGCGAAAGTGGCGGTGAAAATCGTCGATATGCTCGGAGAGGAAGTTGTCGAAGTCGCGTAGCTGTGCGGAATAGTCTAAAAACCTTCGAGCGAGAAAGAGCAAAAGAGGTTTTCTGAGGTTGATTTACTTCTTATGAGCCAGCCTTGCATCAGCGACGCCTCTTCCCTCAAGCCGCCCCCAGCCGTTCTCGACGCCGCGCTCGGCCGGCTCGGCTTTGAGCGTTTTCTGCCCGGCCAACGCGAAGCCATCGAAACCCTGCTCTCCACTAGCCGCCTGCTCTTGGTCGCCCCCACCGGCGGCGGCAAGAGCTTGACCTACCAGCTACCCGCCGCTCTCCTGCCGGGCACGGCATTAGTGGTCTCGCCGCTCATCGCCCTAATGCACGATCAGGTCCAAGCGCTAGAGCGGCGCGGGCTCGCTGCCACGTACCTATCCTCGACCCTTGATGGCGACGAGTTGCGCCGCCGCATGTACGGGATGGCCCAAGGCCGGTACAAACTGGTTTATGCCGCGCCCGAGCGGCTGACCTTCCCCGGCTTCCGCGCCATCCTGAGCCAGATTAAGTGTTCGCTCATTGCCGTGGACGAGGCCCACTGCATCAGCGAGTGGGGGCACGACTTCCGGCCCGAGTACTTGCAGATTGGCGAGCTGGTACGCGAGTTGCCCAACTGTCGGGTTCTCGCCTGCACGGCCACGGCCACGCCGGTGGTGCGCGACGAGATCCTCGAGCGCCTCGGGCTACCGAGCGACACCCCCCAACTCGTGCATGGCTTTGCCCGGCCCAACCTCTCGCTCCGAGTCGCCGAAATCAACAGCGCGGCCGAGCGGCGACGGCGGATCGACGCCCTGCTAGCCGAGGCCCTCAGCCCCTCCGGCCAGAAGACGGGTACTGCCATCGTCTATGCCCCTACCCGCAAGAGTACCGAGGAAGAAGCCACCCGCCTTCGAGGGGCCGGCTGGCTGGCGGCCGCCTATCACGCGGGCATGACCGGGCCGGACCGCGACGCCGTTCAGCGCGCCTTTATTCAAGACCAAGTCCAAATCGTGGTGGCTACCAATGCCTTTGGCATGGGCATTGACCGCGCCGATGTGCGCGCCATCGCCCATCTGGCTCCGCCCAGCTCAATTGAAGCGTACTATCAGGAAGTAGGCCGGGCCGGGCGCGACGGCCAAGATGCCTACTGCCTGCTGCTGGTCTCCCCCGGCGACATGGCGCTGCGACGCCATCTAATCGAAAGCGATGCCAACGGCCGCGCCCCCGATCAAGCGGTGGTCCAGCACAAGTGGAATCTCTTTTTGGAACTGATGCGTTGGAGCGAGGGCGGGTCCTGCCGCCACGACGCGATCCTGCGCTACTTTGGCGACGAGGAGGAAACCCTCTCGGGCTGCGGCCGCTGCGATGTCTGCCGTAGTCTATCCCATGCCGAGGCGGGCGACGCCACAGAGGTCGCCACCACCGTGCGCAAAGCCCTTTGCGCAGTAGCCCGTCTGCACGGACGCTACGGCATCCTAATGGCGGCCAAGCTCCTGCGCGGCACCAAGGACGCCCGCCTTGTACGCGATGGCCTAGATCGGACCCCGACCTTTGGCACCCTCAAGGGACATTCTGAGCGGTGGCTTTTGCAGCTTTTGCGCCGGCTGGTCACGGCCGGTTGGGTCGATTTCTTCGGTGGCGAGCGGCCGGTCGTAGTCCTCACTGAAGAGGGACGCCAAGTCATTCACGCCGAGCGGCCCGTGCGCCTGCTCCTGCCGCCGAAGTCGGCCCCGCTCCCGGCATCCCGCACCGGGCGCGTCCGCCTTCGCACCCCCGACCCCAGCGGGGAATTCGACGAAAAAGCTCAAGCCCTCTTTGATGCACTGCGCCATTACCGCATGACGCTGGCCCGCGACGAAAAGGTTCCTCCCTACGTCATCGCCAGCGACCGCACGCTGCGCGATATCGTCCTGCTGCGGCCTGCCAACCTCGAAGAGCTCAAGCTGGCGCACGGCATCGGCCCGGCCAAAGCCGAAAAATACGGCGACGGCCTGCTCGCCATCGTCCAGCAGGCCGCCTAACTCGCTCATCAGGAGAACGTTCCATGGCTACAGTTCGCTGGGGCATCATTGGCTGCGGCGACGTCACCGAAGTTAAGAGCGGCCCGGCCCTGTACAAGACCCGCGATTCCGAGCTGGTAGCGGTCATGCGCCGCAACGCGGACAAGGCCCGCGACTATGCCAAGCGCCACCGCGTACCCAGATGGTACGACCAAGCCGACGCACTCATCGGCGACCCGGACGTCGATGCGGTCTATATCGCAACGCCCCCGGACACCCACGCTCATTACGCGGCCCAAGTCGCCCGAGCCGGCAAACCTGTTTACGTCGAAAAGCCGATGGCGCACAACCACGGCGAGTGCTTGGCCATGATCGACGCCTGCTGTCGGGCCGGAGTGCCGCTGTTTGTGGCGTACTATCGCCGCGCCCTGCCTGCCTTCCTCAAGGTCAAGTCGCTGGTCGAGGAGGGGGCCATCGGGGAGGTGCGCTTTGCCTCCATCGCGCTCTGCCAACCCGCGTCAGAGAACCCGGACGACCTGCCCTGGCGCGTCGTCCCAGCCATTTCCGGCGGTGGCTACTTCTTCGACCTAGCCTCGCACCAGCTCGACTTCCTCGATTTTCTGCTCGGCCCAATCGCCCAAGCCTCGGGCTACGCGACCAACCAAGCAGGGTGCTACCAAGCCGAAGATGCCGTTACCGCCAGCTTTGCATTCGAGTCCGGCGCACTCGGCGCAGGAGTCTGGAACTTCGCCGCCGACCAGCACCGCGACCGGATCGAAGTCGTCGGCGACAAGGGCCGGATTGCCTTTTCCACTTTCGCCTTCGCCCCGGTCGAATTGGAGACGGACGCCGGCGCTGAGACCTTTGCCTTCAGTCCGCCCAAACACGTGCAGCAGCCTCTCATCCAAACCGTCGTCAATGCCCTGTTGGGCCGGGGCACTTGCCCCAGCACCGGCGCAAGCGCCGCCCGCACCAGTCGCATCATGGATCGGATCGTCCGCGGCCATAGCATCTGAGATCTCCGCAGCCCCGGAACGGCGCGGCCGGTGCTTCTCAGGCGATCTTTTCTCGGGCTTCGAGGACCTTGGCAACCACGGTTTCGACGTCGCCTTCATCGACGAACGGCGAGAGAATGTACGATTTTAACGCGAAAATTGGTTCGTCGTACTGGGTGCGCCGATAGCAATCGGTCGAGGAAATGACGACCCCGCGTCCGGCCATGGCCTCTTCTTGTACGTACTGGAAAACTTCTCGATTGTAATTATTGTGAGCGAGCAGGCCCTCGCGATAGGCCGGGTCGTCAAACTCTTGGCGCTTGATGGCGAAGGTATCGACGCCGGGCGGATACGTGCGAAAGAGCGTCACAGCCCCAAAACTTTCTCGGTTGAGCACCGTAATGGCCTCGTGCCCTTCGAGATGCTCCCGCAGAAGCTGGGCCATTTCCACGATGTGCCCGAGTACGACCTGCAACCCTTGCTCGCCGAACAGGCGAAAGTTGGCGAGTGCCGACAGGGGTCCCGTCCCGGCGCGGGATGTTTCGAGGGTGTACATGCCGGGGCGATGTTCTCCAAAGTGATAGAGATACGGCATCTGCTCGGGACGCCGCGCCATGCGCTGGAGGTCTTGGCGGTTTTTGACGAGGATGAGGCTAGAGATATAAGGCGTAAAGCCCGTCTTGTGAAAATCGACGCCAATGGAGTCTGCCAGCGACAAGTGGCGTATGCGCCGACGCGCTCCCGCCAAGGCGCGGACGGTCCGCAGGCGAAATCCGAGGGGATTCTCTTCGAGATCGTACTCGTTGAACACCGACCAAGCCCAGCCAATGACCGCGTCGGCGTGAATGTGCGGACGGTAGGCGAGTTGGAATTCGTCAATTAGTGCGTCGCGCAATGCCGCGATGGCCTGTAAGTCGTCCAACCCGAACGCATCGGTCGTGCCCATGGTTGCAATAATGGCGGCGATCTTTTTGCCGCTCGCCAGTGCTGTCCGCGCCGCTTGCTCTAGCTGGGCGAGGTCGATTTCGTTTTCGGCCGTCGTCGGGATGACGACCAAATTATCCGTGCCCATGCCGAGCCAGCCGACGACATTGCTGGCACAGTAGTGTCCGGCGTCGGAAACGAATGTCACGACCTCTTCGGATACCCCGCTGTGCATGGCCTGCGGACAGGCTTTTTCCAAGCCCATTTTTACTCCGTAGAGCGTCGTACCCGTCCCGCCAAAGGTGAACGCGCCGCTCGCCTGCTCTGGGTCGTAGCCGACCAACTGCGCGGTAATACCGAGGGCCTCGACTTCGGCCAACGCCACGAGGCGGCTGTATTCGTCCCAAGCGATATTGGGATTGTGCAAGGACGAAAGCAGGACGCCGATTAGGCTTGGAATGGTGGGTGGCGGGATGACGTTTTGTTGGGTGCGCGGATGACCGGGGATAGTCAGGCCGCGCAGATAGCTCACCAGCTCGGAGGTGACGGCCTCAACCGAAGACGGTTGCGCGGGCAACGCCGCATGGCGCGCCTTCTCAAAGTCGCTGGAGACAACCGAGCCGAGGATCGGCAACTCGGTTTTCAGCGCATCAACCTGATCCAAGGCCCGCATGATGGAGAACACGAAATACGAGTCGTGGATGGGGTTGGATATCGGCTGGGGGAAGGCGCGGCGGATGTGTTCTAGGATGTCGCGGTAGGATGGGGCCATTTGCGGCTCACTTCAGGTTGAGATGTAAATGGCCGCAGGTACTCGGCCTCTGAGGTGGAAGTTTGGCAAACTCGCGTCCGAAAACCGCAATGACTGCCGAGTGTCTCGAAAATGACAACCCATCGCCTTCTAAAAAAGCCTCGGCAATATAGAACATTGCGTCATACCCCGGATATTTCCCTTGCATGAGCCTTTGAGGCTATCACGGGCTTGTCGCGTCATAACGCAATGCCCTCTTTGCGGATATTCCTGAGCAGTCGCCCTTGTCCATTTTCGTAGCGATCATGCTCGATGAACGTACAGCTAATCACTACGTCGTTCTCCAGACCCAGATCGGCCACAAGCCCGCAGGTTCGCTCGACTTCCTCACCGGCATGTACAGCACCGTGTAATACGACGAGCACGTCCATATCCGAGTCGGGTCGGGCATCGCCCCGGGCCCGCGAACCAAATAACACCATCTGCGCCAATTGGTCGCCGTAAAATATGTCAAAGCGCTGGCGCAGTGTCTGGAGAACAGATTTTACGTTCAAATTCATATCCCTCGCCGCCTGTGCTCACGCCCATATAACGGACGTTACGCACAGGCACCCTAGGTATGTCTTGCGTCCCATTCGTGCAAAAGGCCGAGTACCAAGGAGGTACCCGGCCTTCTTTGCGGCTTGCAGTGGGCGTTTGTTATAGGCTGTAGCTGTATTTCGCGTACCAGAACGCGCCGCCAAAGCCATACGGGCTGTACTCGCCGAAAGGTCTGCCCACTATGGGTGCTGGATCGGTGCCAGCATCGTAGCCTGCTACGTCTTGCAGGCTGTCCGGCTCGACATTGAGAAGGTTCTTAACACCAGCAGATACCCTACCAACGGGCAGGGAGAGGCTGGACTCTAGGTCGAGCAAAAAGGCACCGTCAAAGATCTGGTGGCCGACGGACCATTCATCCCAAGAACTGTAGTAATTGACGCGGCCCAGCACGTCTAGATACTCGTTCAGGGGCTGGGTCAGAGATACATTCCCGCGGTGTTGCGGAAGCCCCTTCTCCAACAAAGTGATGCGCTGTTGGTCGAGCAGGTCGGGATCGTATTGGGTCACTTCGGTTGACGTGTAGTTATACGCGCAGCCGAGTTCACCGGCCCCCACAGGCACGGTGAGAACCAAATCAATGCCTTGGGTTCTCGTCTCAAAGTCATTGGTGAAGAAGCGGAACTCCTGTAGATTCCTCGCGTTTATGCCCGTGGACTCCAACTGCTCGATCTGGTCCTCTGTAAGCTCCTTGTCGCTGGAGACCGTCATGCGATCTTCCACGTCGATGCGAAAGTAGTCGATCGTCAGGTTCAGCGCGTCATTACTAACAATCGCACCAACAGTGTAGTTCTTCGACTTCTCGGGCTCGAGACCCTTGCCGCCCACCAATTGGGCGGCCGGATGAGTCGAGGGAATCGTGCCTTTATTGACCAAGATAAAATTGCCCTCGTCGTCTTCGCCAAATTCAGTCGTCACGTTGAAGGCGTTTTGCTGGCCGGGCGTGGGAGCCCTAAAGCCGGTGCTGTAACTGCCGCGCACCCTCAGCTCGTCGGTGAGGCCGTAGTTGGTGGCCAACTTGTAGTTAGTCGTTGAGCCAAAGTCGTCAAAATCTTCATAGCGCAGGGCCGCGGCCAGCAACCAGTTTTCGATCGGCTTGACTTCCGCTTCGACATAGGAAGCATAGTTGGAGCGATTCCAAGAACCTGCGGCAATATCGCCAAAACCCGGGAAACCATTAGAGCCGGAGCTGAAGCCTTGGGAAGCCAAGGGCCCCACGTCAAAAGACTCTATCTGGCCCTGCACGATTTCAAATTCTTCCGTGCGGTACTCCAAACCGGCGGCGAGGAATAGCTGATCGGTTAGCGGGTAAGTAACGTCAAAGTTGACGTTGATATCCGTCTGGATATAGTCGCCGGGATTGAACCGCGTCGGCGAGTCCGGGCCGAGAGAGGCGTTCACCGTATTGAAAATGAAGAAGTCGGAGTGGTGGCGGCCGAGAGAAGCGCTGAGATCCCCAGTGAGCGTCGGGTCTGGGATCGTTCCCTTGATGCCCAACAAAATGGCGTAGTCTTCGGTGTTGCCGCCAAAGCGGGGCGTAAAGCCACCGGGCCGGCCCGGAAAACTGCCCTGTGCCTCGCGGAAGGTGAAGCAATTGTCGTCATTGAAAACCTGTGCCAAGGCATCGGCGTCTGCCACGTGGTCGGTGATCGCCACGGTGGGGCAATCGCCTCCCTGACCCACGCCATCCAAGTCGCCGACGAGCAAGGTCTCACCGCCGTCGTTACTGAATACGGCCGGCCGCGTATTGGGATTGCGGAAATAGAACCCGCCTTCGGTTTCCTTACTGGCGTAGTTGGCGTGGCCGTAGAGCTTCACGGCGTCGGTCAGGCCGGCACCGTAGTTGGCGAAGAACTTGACGTCGTCTCTGATAAAGGGTTGGCCCCAAGGTTGGGCCGGATCGGCCACATCGGTGTTGCCGGCCTCTATCAAAGCAGCCGCATCGTCTCGCTGCACCGAGCGGTCTGTCTCATCCGTGTTGCCGTATTCCAAGCTGAGGTTGGCCCAAAGATCTTCGTGGCCCAACCCGATATTGCCGGCCGCGCTGTACGTAAAACCATCGCCTTCTTGGAAAATGCCGGGTTTGATTTCAATGGAACCGCCCTGATAGGCGTCCTTGAGCTGAAAGTTCATCACCCCGGCAATGGCGTCGGAACCGTACTGGGCCGAGGCCCCATCGCGCAGCACTTCCACCTGTTTGAGGGCGATTGCCGGGATGGGAGAGGTATCCTGACCTTGTGCCGCGTCGGAGAGACCATTGCCCAGCCAGTAAATCACCGAGGCGCGGTGGCGGCGCTTGTTGTTGACCAGTACCAACGCATGGTCGGGGGCCAACCCGCGCAGATTGGGCGGGCGAACGACGGTAGCGGCGTCGCTGATCGGCTGCAGATTGATGTTGTAGGAAGGCACGAGATTCCTCAGCAGATCGGGTAGATCCGTTTCGCCTTGCTTGACGAAATCTTCGCCGCTGACCACGTCAATGGGCACGGCCGACTCCGTTACCGAGCGCGGCTGCGCTCGCGAACCAGTAACCACCAGTTCTTCGAGTTCGACGACCCCTTCGAGCATTTCCTCTTCGGTGGTCGCTTCTTCCATTCCGCCTTGGGCTATGGCCTCAGAGGCCAAGATCACAGAGAGCAGGGCCGCAAGGCCGAAAGCTGCTAGGAGATCTTTCATGGGATTTTCCTCCTTTAGGAAAAGGAATTATATCTTACTTAACTTATTGCGAAAAGTATAAATGAATTACTTTTCGGTCAATTATTTTTACGCCAGTTGCACAAGTCTGGCGGCGGCTGGGCGGTTCGGTGGGTAGGGGTCTCTTGTCTTGGTATGGCGCGAGACGGCAGAGCCGGTCCGTCCCCGCCGCCCGAGTAATTTTCAAAGGGCCCCACTACCAATCATTTATTCTCGGATTGGGCTATATACTACAATCGTGTAACTATTTCGGGGCGCGGCCATCCCGCAGTCGGAATGAATTTATATTCCTTATTTTCGATTATTTATGCCAAGAGTGGTCAACTCTGCGTCCCTGCGGCGCAACCACGCTGTCCGTCGTCAGTGCTGTCCGTCGCCAGTGCTGTCCGTCGCCAAAATTGGCGACGCATTGGCGACGCATTGGCGACACAACCGAAGGACAAAAGCCATGCTGGGCAAATTTTTCGACAAAGTAAAGCAGGGGTTGGCGCGGACGCGGCAGGCGATGACCGAGGTGATCGCTGGCAACCCCCGCTTGGACGACGACGCAATTGACGATATCGAGACCGCCCTGATCGGCGCTGACATGGGGCTGGAGACAGCCACCGAACTCGTGGATCAGCTGCGCGAGCGGCTCAGGCGCGGGCAGATGGCGGCCGGACCGGCCGGGGTGATGAAGGTGCTGGAGGATCAAGTAGCCGCGATGATGACCCTCGGCAACAACGCGGCCTTGCCCCTAGCTGGCGAACTGCCGGGCAAGCCGTTTGTCGTGCTGCTCGTCGGCGTCAATGGCACCGGCAAGACCACGACAGCTGGCAAGCTGGCCAAGTGCTATGCCGATGCTGGCAAGAAGGTGGTGCTCGCGGCCGGCGACACGTTCCGGGCCGCGGCCATACCCCAACTCGCCATCTGGGCCGAGCGCGCCGGCGCCGACCTGATACGCACGCAGCGCGGGGCCGACCCGGCGGCCGTGGCCTTTGACGCGCTCGCCGCGGCCAAGTCGCGCCGAGCCGACGTGCTGTTGGTCGATACGGCCGGCCGCTTGCACAACAAGGTCAACTTGATGGAGGAACTCAAAAAGATCCGCCGCTCGCTGGCCAAGCAAGACCCAGCGGCCCCGCACGAAACCCTGCTAATACTCGACGGGACCAACGGCCAAAATGCCCTGTCGCAGGCGACCGCATTCAACCAAGCCACCACGTTGACCGGGCTCGTGCTGACCAAGCTGGACGGGACGGCTAAGGGCGGGATAGTCGTCGCGCTGCGGCGGCAGATGGATCTGCCCGTGAAGTTGATTGGGGTGGGCGAGGGCGTAGATGATTTGCAGCCGTTTGACGCGGCCGCATTCGCCCGTGCGTTGTTCGCCGAGTGAGGGATTACAGCGCAGCTAGTGCGTCTTTTAGCTCCCCTCGTACTTCCGCATCTTCTTCTATTCCCAAGCGCCGTTTGAGCGCCCCTTTGGCCGCATCGCCCCCGAGTTGCCCCAGTGCCCAAGCCACGTGGCCGCGCACTAGCGGCTCTTCGTCGTCGAGTGCGCTGAGCAGGGCCGGCACGGCGGCCTGTACGCCCGAGTTGCCCAAGGCCACGGCCACGTTGCGCAAAAAGCCGCGGCGCTTAGGGCGCTTGATCGGGTTGCGGCGAAACTGTGCGTTGAAGGCTGCGCGGTCGAGTTGGATCAGGTCGAGGAGTGCCGGGCTGTCGAGGTCGGAGCGGCTCTGGTAGGCCGGCTCTAAAGCCGGCGCAGCCTTGCGATTCCACGGGCACACCTCTTGACAGATGTCGCAGCCAAAGATCCACTGGCCCATGCCTTGGCGCAGGTCGCGGGGAATCGGCCCCTTGAGTTCGATGTTGAGATAGGAGATACAGCGCCTCGCGTCGAGCACGTACGGCTCGGGGAAGGCGTCGGTGGGGCAGGCGTCCAAGCAGCGCGTACAGGTGCCGCAGTGGTCTGGGGCGGGTTCGTCGTAGTCGAGTTTGAGGTCGGTGATGATTTCGGCCAAGAAGAAGTAGGAGCCGCGGCGCTTGTCGATCAGGCAGGTGTTCTTGCCCCACCAGCCCAAGCCCGCCCGCTGGGCCAGTTCGCGCTCTAGGACCGGGGCCGTATCCACAAAATAGCGGCCCTTCGCGGGCACCCCGGCCTCGGCTAGCGCGAATTCCCACAGGGCCGCCAAGCGCTTTTTGACAATGTCGTGGTAGTCGAAGCCGCGGGCGTAACAGGCGATCCGGCCGCGCAGGGGGTCGGGTGCGGCCGGCGTGGGCTGGTAGTAGTCCATGCCGAGGCAGATGGCGGTCTGGGCGCCGGGAACCATCCGGCGCGGGTCCTCGCGCTTGTCGAGGTGGCGCTTGAGGTAGTCCATCTGGCCAGCGTAGCCCAAGGCCACCCAGCGGGCGTAAAACTCGGCCCCTTCTAGCGGGTCGGCCGGGGCGAAGCCGACCGAGGTAAAGCCCAAGGCGCGGGCCTTGTGGCGAATTTGTTCGGTCAGGGACATGCCGGGCCGCGCAGGCAGGTACTAAAACATCTCCGCGATGTGGCGGAAGACCATCTGATTGAGGTCGTTGAACGTGACCAGCACCATGATTAACAGCATGATGGCCAAGCCGATCTGCTGAAAAATTTCGCGCTGGCGCAGCGAGAGCGGTCGGCGCATGACGGCCTCTAGCGTGAGGAAGGTCAGGTGGCCGCCGTCGAGCACCGGGATGGGCAGGAGGTTGATAATCGCCAAGTTGACGCTGAGCATGGCGAGGAAGCTGACGAAGGAGTACAAGCCCTGCGCGGCGGTCTGCCCGGCTAGCTGGGCGATGCGCAAGGGGCCGCCCAATTCGTCGGTCGAGCGGTCGCCTTGGAAAAGCTCGCCCAAAAAGTCGAGGATCAGCCAAGAGGAATTGTACACGCCCAACCCCCCCAACACCACCGCACGACCCAGCCCAACGGTGTGGCGCGAGGCCTGCGGGCTGATGCCAATGCGGCCCACCTGCGCGTCGCCTTCGTCGTGGGTAGCCGGGGTGATTAGCTGCTCCATGCGCTGGCCGTCGCGCTCCCAAACCAACTGGATCGTCTCGCCCGGATAGCGGCGGATTTCCTCGCTCATCTCGGCCCAGCTCACAACCGGGGCTTGGCCGATGGCGAGGATGATGTCGCCGGCTTGCAGGCCGAGGCTATCGGCCGGCATCCCGGAGACGACCTGCCCCACCGTTGTGGGGCGCATTAGCTGTACGCCGTAGCCCTCGTTTCCCGCGGGCGGCAGGTGGAGGTTAAAGAGGATGCCGTCGCGTTCGATTTCGAGGGCAGCCCCGCGGCTGGCGATCTCGTCCAAGGTGCTGGCCAGCTCGTAGGCATTGCCGACGGGCGTACCCCCTACGGTGCGCACGCGATCGCCGCGCACCAGACCGGCCTCGGCCGCGAGGGAATTTTCTTGGGGGTTGACGCGGGTGCTATCGAAGGTGTCGATCCCGTAGGCACTAAAGAGGAAGATCAGGGCCGCAAAGGCGAAGAGGAAGTTCATAGCCGGGCCGGCCGCGATGACCGCCATGCGGATCCCCACCGACCGCGAGGGAAATTCCCAGCGTGCGCCAGTGGTTTCCTCGCTGCCCACATCGGCCATGCCAGCTACCTTGACGTAACCGCCAAAGGGGACCCAAGAGATGCAGTACTCGGTTTCGCCGCGGGTAAAGCCAATCATCTTGGGCGGGTAGCCCAATGAGAAGCGCTCGACGCGGATGCCCGCCCATTTGGCGACCAGAAAGTGGCCCAGCTCGTGGACAAAGACCAAGACGCCTAAGGCGATGAGAAATGAGGCAATAGTAGTGAGGGTATCGAACATATCTAGTCCCTCTCAAGGAAAAACGGCCAGCATATCCACGTAGAGATACGCCAGCGGAAAGGCCAAAAAATACGAGTCAAAGCGGTCGAGTAGGCCGCCGTGGCCCGGGATTAGCATGGGCGCGTCCTTGATGCCCATGTCGCGCTTAAAGGCCGATTCCACCAAGTCGCCCACTTGGGCACCAATACCCGCGACGAGCAAAAGCCCCAGCAGCGACGCGGTAGAAAAGGAGGGCAGCAGAAAGCCCAAGGGCATGGGAAGAGCGCTGCCGACTAGGCCGCCGATGCACCCGACCCGCGTCTTCTTCGGGCTGATGGCTGGTGCTAGCTTGGCCCGGCCCCAAAACCGACCGCTGAAGTACGCCCCGGAATCCGTGAGCCAGATGCAGAGGAAGAGCACGGCCACCAAGTGGCGAGCCTCTTCGCCCTTACCAGCCGCCTGAAAAAGCAGCAGCGGCGCACTGCCCAAGACGCCGAAGAGGAGCACGCCGCCCAACGTCAGAAAGGCGTTGGGCGCATAGTGCTCCGGGCCCTCGAACAAGGCCCACACCACAATTAGCAAGATGGCCGCCATCAGCAACGCGGCGAGGTCGTCGCCCGTGCCCTGTCGCCAGAAGTAGCTGCACAGACCCAAGACCAACAAGCTGCCCGGCAGGCGAATGGGGCGATAGCCAGCCTCCGCTAGGATGTGGTGGTATTCCCACGAGCAGCGCGCTGCCACGGCCAGTACCAAGAGGAAGAGCGCCCAGCTAGCCCCTTCGACCAGCAGTAGAATCACCGGCACGAATACGGCCGCCGCGAGGACGCGCTGTCGCAGGCCGGAGGCCCCTGCCGCTGGGTCAGCCGCCAAAGCGCCTCTGCCGTTGCTGGTAGGCGGCAATGGCTTCGTACAGGTGCTGGCGGCGAAAATCCGGCCAATGCACATCGCCGACAAAGCAGATTTCAGTATAGACCATCTGCCACGGGAGGAAGTTGCTCAACCGCATTTCGCCGCTGGTGCGGATTAACAAGTCCGGGTCGGGCAAGTTGGCTGTATAGAGGGCAGCGCTGATTTGTTCCTCGTCGATGTCTCGTGGGTTGAGCTGGCCAGCGGCCACTTCGGCGGCTAGCTTGCGGAAGGCATCGACGAGCTCGCTGCGGCCTCCGTAGTTGAGCGCCAAATTGAGCTTGAGGCCGGTGTTGTCTCTGGTCTGAGCGAGGGCGTGCTCTAGAGCCAATTGTATGGTCGGAGACAGCTCGTCGGTGCGGCCTATGGCGTTGAGCGATACGTTGTTTTCGTGAAGTTCCGACACTTCGTCGCGCAGGGACTCGTGCAGCCACTGCATCAGCTCTTCTACTTCCGCTTCGGGCCGGGACCAATTCTCGGTCGAGAAGGTGTACAGGGTCAGTGCCTCAATTTGCAGTTGGCCGCAGGCGCGGACAATGTCGCGCACGGACTCGCGGCCAAAGCGATGCCCCTCGGTCTTGGGCAGATTGCGCTCGACCGCCCAGCGCCTATCGCCGTCCATGATAATGGCGATGTGCTGAGGCAGGTTGCCCTCGTCCTTGAGGCACTGCTGGATGCGGAAGTCCTCTTCGGGGTTGAGGGGTTTTACTGGGTGGTACTCGCGGGGAGAAATTTCCAGCGGCAGAGCCTGCACACTCATAGCGTAATTAAGGATGCTTCGGTGGGTTTTTGGGACGGCCATACGGCCCCTATCATAAATCCGGGCGCGTTTCGCCCTTGGCAAACAAGGCCGCGCCCATTTTGGTCAATCTAGGGGAAAGGCTCATATTCGTCAAGCAAGCCTAGGTGGCAGACGCGCTTGACGCCCATTCTAGGGGCCAGTATTATGGCACTTATGAAGAATGAGGCGACGCGCACCCGCAAAAAACGGCTCAGAAAGCGCGTCCTAGCTGTGCGCATGGGTTTGGACCGCAGCCAAGTAGAAGTCAGCGGGCAGGCCATACTAGAGAGAGTCTTGGGGCTGGAGGCGTACCGCCGGGCCAAGCTCGTCCACACCTATGTTTCTAGCAAGGAAAACGAGGTCGATACCCGCGCGTTGATCTGCACTTGCCTAGCGCAGGGCAAGCGGGTGGCCGTGCCGGTGGTGATGCCGGGCGCGAAGGCGATGGCCCACGCCCTGATCGACGGTCTAGACCAGCTCGTCGTCGGCTCCTATGGGCTGGCGCAACCTGACCCCGCTGAGATAGTTTGGTTGCCCGCAGAAGCTCGCATCGACTTGGTCGTAGTACCAGGTCTTGCCTTTGACCGGCGCGGGCAGCGCATCGGCTGGGGCGGCGGGTACTACGACCGCTTTTTAGCGCAAGTGCAAACCGTCAAAATAGGGCTGTGCTACGACGAGCTGGTCCTAGACTGCATTCCCGGCGAGCCGCACGATGTGCCCGTGGACGTGGTCGTCGCCGAAACCGCCATTTACCAAGGAGGAATTGCATGATCTACGAGTTGCGCATCTACCGCTTCCACAAGGGAGCCGACAACAAGGAGAAATTCCTCGCCGGCTTTGACGAGGCGCGTCGCTTTATGCCCAAGTACGGCGTTGAGTTTGTGGCCGCATGGGAAAATCCCGACCGCGACGACGAGTTCATCTGGATTCGCGCCTTTCCCAATGCCAAGGCGCGCGACAAGGCCATCGACGCGTACTACGCCAGCCCGGAATGGGCCAAGATCGTCGATCAGATCCGGCCGCTCATCCGCCGGCGAGAGGTGCGAGTGATGAAAGCATTGCCCTATTCGACCCTGAAGTAATGTTCCGCATCGGCCCGATAACCGCTGATCCCGGCATCCTGCTAGCGCCCATGGAGGACGTGTCACAGCTACCCTTCCGCCTGATTTGCCGCGAACTGGGTGCCGATATCGCGTACACTGAATTCGTCAATGCCGAGGGTCTGTTGCGCGAGGACCCCAACGGGCCGCGCCGCGCTTTTCGCAAGCTGCGCTTTTCAGAGGCCGAGCGGCCCTTGGCGGTCCAGCTCTACGGCGCGGCCTCCCTGTCTATGGAGAAGGCCACCGAGATCGCCAGCGCACAGAATCCAGACTTCATCGACATCAACTGCGGCTGCTGGGTGAGCAATGTGGCGCTGCGCGGGGCCGGGGCCGGGCTGTTGCGCGACTTGCCGCAGATGAAGGCGGTCGTCTCGCGCGTCATCGGCGCGACGCACCTGCCGGTGACCGTGAAGACGCGCCTCGGCTGGGACCAGCAGAGCATCCGCATCGTCGAGGTAGCCCAGATGCTCGAAGATCTGGGCGTGCAGGCGCTGGCCATTCACTGCCGCACCCGCGCACAAGGCCACAAGGGCGCGGTGGCCTACGAGTGGATACCCAAGGTCAAGGCCGCGGTCTCCATGCCGATCATTCTCAACGGCGACGTGACCTCGCCGCAGGCGGTCAAACGCGCCTTCGACAGCACGGGGTGCGACGGGGTGATGATCGGTCGCGGCGCCATCCGCCACCCGTGGATTTTCCGCGAATCCCAGCACTACCTAAAGACGGGTGCGCTCTTGCCCGAACCAAGCTGGCAGGAGCGCGCCGAGCTGTGCCTCAAGCACCTGCGACTGGCCGTTGAGCACGGCGGCCCGCAAGAGGCGCTGGTCGGCATGCGGCGTCACTACGCCGGGTACTTCCGCGGTTTGCGCGGTGCGGCGCGGCTCAGAGCCGAGCTAGCCAGCTACAAGGAGCTAGCCCCCTTGTTGGTGCGCCTCGCGGAACTGCGCGATACCGATCCAGAGCGCCTCGCCGCCTAATCCCCGTCCCTTTGTCGCTTCCGCTGGACTGGTCCGATTCCCGTTTGATACCCCCCAACATGTGGACGGAGTATCTCGTAGCTTTCGCCGGATTGGTCTGGTCCTGTTGGTGCAAGATACATTAAATTTTTCTATTGATTACATAGCAATAATCAATTTGCTCAATGAATAGGACCCTCTAATTTTATCTTGAGGAAAGCGACACAACTCTTTTAATGCAAAAGGAGACTCCTGTGAACCAACCCAAATCCATCTCCCCGGCCACGGGCAAACTCGGCGTCCTAATTCCCGGCATGGGCGCTGTGGCCACTACGGTTATCGCCGGCGTCGAAGCCATCAAAGCCGGCATTGGCCAGCCCATCGGCTCGCTGACCCAGATGGGCACCATCCGCCTCGGCAAGCGCACCGAAGGACGCTCGCCGCTCATCAAGGACTTCGTGCCTCTGGCCGCTCTCGACAGCCTAGTCTTCGGCGGCTGGGACGTCTTTTCAGAGGACGCCTATGACTCGGCTGTCCACGCCGGCGTCTTGGACAAGGGGCTGCTCAACCAGCTAGCGGACCCGCTCAAGGCCGTCAAGCCGATGCCGGCGGTTTTTGACCGCAACTACGTGCGCCGCCTCGAAGGCTCTAACGTCAAAAGTGCCAAGAGCAAGTGGGATGCCGTGCTCGAAGTGCGCGAAGACATCCAGCGCTTCAAGGCCGACAACCGCGTTGAGCGGCTGGTGATGATCTGGTGCGGCAGCACCGAGATTTTCATGCAGCACCACGAAGTACACGACTCGATCGAGAGCCTCGAAAAAGCCATCCGGGAAAACCACCCGGCCATCCCCCCGAGCATGATCTACGCGTACGCCGCGCTGCGGGAAGGGGTGCCCTTTCTAAACGGTGCGCCGAACTTGACCGTGGACGTCCCGGCCATGGTCGAATTGGCGCGGCAAAAGGGCGTGCCCATCGGCGGCAAGGACTTCAAGACCGGCCAGACCATGATGAAGACCCTTTTAGCCCCGGGCCTCAAGGCGCGGATGCTCGGTGTGCAGGGCTGGTTTTCGACCAACATCTTGGGTAATCGCGACGGCGAGGTGCTTGACGACCCGGATTCGTTCAAGACCAAGGAAGTCAGCAAGCTTGACGTGCTGGAGTTCATCTTGCAGCCCAACCTCTACCCCCAGCTCTACGGCGACATTTACCACAAAGTGCGGATCAACTACTATCCTCCGCGCGGCGACGAAAAGGAGGGCTGGGACAACATCGACATCTTCGGCTGGCTGGGCATGCCCATGCAGATCAAGGTCGATTTCCTGTGCCGCGATTCAATCCTCGCCGCGCCGCTGGTCTTGGACTTGGTGCTGTTTGCCGACTTGGCCCAGCGAGCGCAGATGGCGGGGATCCAAGAGTGGCTCTCGTTTTACTTCAAAAGCCCGATGACCGCGCCCGACCTCTACCCCGAACACGACCTTTTTATTCAGCTAATGAAGCTCAAGAACACGCTGCGCTTCTTGCAGGGCGAAGACCTAATTACCCACTTGGGTCAAGAATACTACGACTAGGTGCTTGGGCGATAAGTAGGTGAGTACTACGCTGGGTTGGTGGCTGCTCACGACAAGCAGTGCGTAACGAGCCATTCTGAGAGACACCTCCACGCTTTACGTAATTCTCGCTGCCGAGCATTCGCGGGCTGTCGCTGAGCGGCAACGGTAATCCTGTGCGTAAACATCGATGTGCAGCCTCAAGAAATAGACCAATTGAATGAAGAGGAAGACTTGCTCGCTCTATTGAGCGCGTGCGCCAAGTCGGTCTATCGGTTTTCGGGTGATGTACAGTTCTTTGAAGGTGATGGCTTGCCATTTTGATGACCGTGAACGCCCCAGAGTTGACGGAAAAATGAGTTTATTCCCGTTGTGGAACCGGCGGAAGAGGGAGGGTATTTCGTCTAATGTCGATTCCGCTCGAGTCGTCGCTATACTTCGGTTGCTACAATCAGCGGGTTGATCATGGATGCATTCGTATTTGAGGAAATGCTATCGGAGCTGTGTCAGCACCTAACATCCGAGGCGCAACAAGGCGCGACGTATGAGCGAGCCAGCGACTTCGAGGATAGGGTAAGGCTTGAGCTTGCGTCAATGCCCCAACTAGAGGCGGTGTCAATAGACTTCTCTCCCCATCCTCACCAATTCCCGGATATCATACTCGGCGCGTACGGCATAGAAGTAAAGTTCACAAAAGGCGATAGCTGGCGAAGCGTCGCCAACAGTGTCTTTGAAAGCACTCGTGATTCCTCGGTGACGAACATTTATGTGGTGTACGGGAAGATCGGCGGCCAACCTGAAGTTAAATGGGAAAAGTACGATGAGTGCGTCATCCATGTCCGCACATCTCACGTACCGCGTTTCGAGATCGAAATAGGCAGTGACCGATCTCTGTTCGCTACAATGGGAATCTCGTATGCCGAGTTTCGCGCACTTTCGACCGAAGACCGGATGATTCAAATTCGCAAGTATGCACGGAGTCGGCTGCGTCCTAACGAGCGGCTATGGTGGCTAGAAGAGTCTCGAACCGGCTTTGTTCAAAGAGTACTGGGGATGTGTGGTTGCGCCTGAGCAGAGAATTTGCAAATGGCTAGAGCTAGCCGATGGCTATGCTCAGGATTGGATCCCATCGGAAGAACTATTCGGAGCCTGATCTGTTTGTTTGCTAGGGCTTCGCCGGAAGCACCTGAGCACACTACATGCGACATGCCAAGCGAATACAGGAGGCACCGCATTGCCCACTTGTCGCTCGGTCTCCCTGAGACCTGACTGGAAGATAAAGCTATCGGGGAACGATTGTATCCGCGCAGCCTCCCTCATGGAAATGCGTCTCGGCAGCGAATAATGGAACTGAATATTCCCGTGACACTCAGCGCGAATCGTGTGGGCCGGCCTGTAGGCGGTAAGCCTACGGTTGCCCTGCTCTGGGCTAGGGTTTGCCCGGCTCCATATGTGGTTCAATTTGCGATTCTCTTGGACGGTTTCCAGATCGCCAATTGCCTCCTCGGCGGTTATCCACTCAGAGGGACTTCGTTCAGGTTCTGGAGGCGTGAAAGGGTCCACCTCACTGGAGGTACCTACGATAATGACTCTCTCTCGCATCTGAGGTACACCATAGTCGGCCACCCGATACAACTTGTAGCCGACTGCGTAGCCTAGACTGCCGAAGTCAGAAAGTACTTGGGCTAGTGCTTCTCGATTGTCCCCTATGAGGAGGCCCTTGACGTTCTCTGCGACAAAGACTCTTGGCCTGATTCGTTTCACGCCCTCCACCATTGCCCGGTAAAGACCCGTCCGGGGGCCGTTAATGCCAGCCCTCTTGCCGTTAATGGAAATATCTTGGCAGGGAAATCCACCAATCAGCACATCTGCTTCATTCGGCAGTTTATCAATAAAATCCCATACATCGCCACACGCGATGTCGTGCCCCAAGTTGTGTGTGTAGGTCTTGCAGGCGGCTCTGTTGTTGTCGTTGGACCAGGTTATCGAAAATGGAAGCTGTGGGTAGCTTCGGCCCATGAACTCAAAGCCACCAGTGAAGCCAAGATCCATACCTCCACAACCTGAGAACATAGATACTACAGTGAGAGATTTCTTCAGACTAAGCTGAGGCACTCGGTCAAGAAGATGAGAGCCACGTCTAGGAATTTGCTCTAGATCAGGTGCGGTTTTGTACTGTGCACCTGCATCACGACTGTTGTAATTGAAGAGAGAAAGTTGGCGTCTTTCTGCGCAATATTTCGCTGCTGACCTGATGAACCAATCCTTGAGAGTACTGCCAGATAACGCGAGAGCCGAATATAGCTCTCGCTTCTGTTCTGGATCGATCTCGATCACTATTCTCCCAGAGGGTGTTGGATTTGCCATAGGCGTATATTAGTAAGGTAACATTACCTGAGCAAGTTAAATTTGCGCCTATTGCGCGGTTTCTCAAATTAGGGGATGCGAGAAAGTACTACGACTAGCTTTACCAGAGCGTGTACCCGCCATCGACGACCAAGTCGTGGCCGGTCGCGTAGGCCGAGGCATCCGAAGCGAGGAAGACGACGGCACCCTGATAGTCGGCAGGGACGCCCAAGCGGCCCATTGGGGTGTTGGCGAGCCAAGCATTTCTCGTCTCGTCTCCGGCGTGGGCGGTCATGGGGGTGAGCGTGTGGCCGGGGCTGATGGAATTGACGCGGACGCCGCGTGCGGCCCACTCTGCGGCGCACACTCTAGTTAGCTGGTAGGCCCCGGCCTTGGCGGCGTTGTAGTGGCCGTGCAGTTGGGGGCGGTTGACGATGTGGGACGAGATTGAGACGACGTTGATGATCGAGCCGGAGCCTCGCTGTAGCATGGCGCGGCCCTCGGCCTGACAGCAGAGGAAAACGGCCTTGAGGTCGAGGTCGAGGACCCGGTCCCAATCGGCTTCGCTGATGTCCTCGATGGGACCGCGCAAGGCAATGCCGGCGCTGTTGACGCCGATGTCCAGCCGATCCCAGGCGGCGAGGACGGTATGGACCATGTTTTCGACTTGGTCCTTGGCGGTAACATCCGCGGCAAGGGCTAGGGTCTGGCGACCGAGGTTTTCAATCCGAGAACAGGTGTCAGCGGCACCAGCGGAGTTGATGTCGGCAATGGCCACGTCCGCTCCGGCCTCGGCGAGGGCGAGGGCGAGGGCCTGCCCAATGCCAGAGCCGCCGCCGGTGACCAGAGCTTTGCGGTCGCGGAGGGAGAAGCGGTCGAGGATGCTCATGTGATCAGCACTTCGCAGCCCGTAATCGTCGGTAGGGGAGCCTGTTTCCATCCATTGAGGGGTATCTTCAGCGCTGGACGAGTTCGATGAGGATCCCGTCGGGGTCCAATGCACAGACGACGCCCGGCGTATCCGGGGCGGCCATCGGCTCGGACAGAAATTCCACGCCTTTAGCCTTCAGCACGGCGCACTCCGCCTGCACGTCGGGGACGAAGAAGGTGAGCCAGCGCACCCCGGCGGCAAATTGGGCGGTCCGCGGCGGCGGCGGCGCGGCGATCTCCATTAGCTTAATCAGCGTCTCTCCCGCCTGCAGGCGCACCTGTCTGAAGCCTTGCGGTGCCAGCCCGATCCCCGTCGCTAGGTCTGCGGGGATGTCGATGTCGAGCGCCACTGCGAATCCCAGTTTGTCTCGGTAGAACTTCAACGATTCTTCAAAGTTGCTGCACACTATGCACAGGTCGACGACCGGATGTGAGAGCTTCATTTATTACCTCCTTTAGGTAAGGGTACTGGGAGCGATGTACGCAGACCGCCGGAGCAACCGATGCGTCCTAGCCATCTGTTCGGAGTAGGGGGTTGGTCGAGCGATTTAGGCAGGTTGCCGCAAACTAATCCACATCCACATCGAGGATATAGCGCGCTGCCGGCGAGATGCGCTTCCAAGTCTCGTAGCGCAGGTACTCGCGCTGATTGAGCTGCTGGCCGTGCTCGCGGGCGGTGAAGTAGCAGTGCATGGCGCGGCGCGGCAGGTCCTTGCTCTGGTTGCGGGTGCCGCCGTGCCACGTGTGGCTGTTGAACACGGCGACCGTGCCGGCCGGGGCGATGAGCAGCTTTTCGTTGGGGTGGGGTGCCTGCGCGTCTTCCAAAACATTGCGCGGGTGTTGGCCTTTATGCGAGCCGGGCACCAGCCGAGTGCAGCCGTTTTCTTCGCTAAAGTCGTCCAGCAGCCAGATCGAGTTGCAGACGTGAAACTGGCCGTCGTAGGCTGCTCCCCAATCGGCGTGTAGCCCCTGTAACCCCTCGCCGGGCAGGGCGTCGCGGGCGTTGAGCGAGGAGAGCTTGAAAGGGCGGCCGATGACGTGGTGGATGGCGGCCAGCACCTTGGGGTGAGTATAGACGCGGTCAAAGACCGGCCCCTTGTTGCAGAGGTCGGAGAGGCGGCGAGTGCCCTGCTCCTGATGGACTTCGCTACCGGCGTGGACTCCCTCTTGTGCGCACAGCTCCTCAAAGCGGGCGCGCAGTGCCGCGAGCCACTCATCGTCGATAATGCCCGGGAGTACGGTGTAGCCCTTCTCGTCGAGATCGTTTCTGTTCTGCTCGGTCAACAGGTCTGCGCAGACGCCCAAGGCGTCTAGTGCGTGTGCGATATCCATTATACTCCCCTACTCCTTTCCGTTTCGACGAGTGCCTTGAGCGGCACGTCCGCATCCTGCGGCAAGTAGTAGCTCAAGGGATCGCCGACGACGCCAATGAGCTGTTTTTGGATCGGATTGCAGCGGGCGACGAGTTCGTCGGGCATGGCGATATAGTCCATGGGTTTGACCCAGCGATAACCATAGCCAAAGAACGCGGTCTTGCGCGGGAAGCCGGCCCAGTTGTGGCCGATGGAGTGATAGGTGCGCTGCTCGAACAGGAAGGCCGAGCCAGCGCGGATATTCATCGCCTGTGCGCCGTATGGCAGCCCGGTCGCGGGGTCCGTAGCCGGGCGTCCGAGCAGGCGGTTGGACCCAGGCACGATCCAAGTGGCCCCCGAGGCCGGGGCGGTCTGGTCGCTGAGGGCATAGGCGATCTTGAGCAAAATCCGCGGGTGCGGCTCGCTCATCTCGCGGGGCGAGGTGCCGCCATCGCGGTGCCAGCCGAGTTTGTTTTTCGCCTCTTCAGCCGGCTCGTCGCCCGAAGGCAAGACGATCAAGTGCGAGGTCAGCATCTGGATATTCCAGCCGAGTATCTGCCAAGCTAGGGGAACCGTGGTGGGCCAGTCGAGGAGCTGGAGAAAGGCGGGGTGCTCAACGATGCAGTTGCGCATGTTGAGCTTGCCGCCCTTTTCGAGCCGGCCAGCGTCGGCATCGCACACATAGAGCGCGTCGGTGGCCGCGTTGAGTTCGGCGAGCGCGTCGGGCGACAGAGCGTCTTCGACGAGGAGATAGCCCTGCTGTTCAAAAAATGCCTGATCTTCAGGGGTGAGGACGGCTTGGGCGAGGGGCTGGGTCATGGTTACAAAATTAAAGGACATTTTTCGTTTGACAATAGTTCACGCCCGGCCAAAGTCGAATAGCGTAAGCCAAGATGAAGGAGCCTCTTGAACTGTGCGTTATATAGATTATTTTACAAAAAAGAGATAAAAAGGAGATATATATGGACTATCTTGCCGTAAAAGACCTCAAAAAGACTAGGGAACTCTGGAAAAAACTGGCCAGCGAGCGAGAGTTGGTCATTACTAAGGATGGCAAACCCTCGGCCTTGATGATCAGCGTCTCCCCAGAGACCTTAGAAGAGTCGTTGCGCGAGATTCGTCGGACGCTCTTTTCGGCTGCCGTGCGCCGGGTGCGGAAGCGGGCCGAAACCGAGGGGATGCCCAGCGATGCAGCTATTGCAGCAGAGATTGCCCAAAGCAGGAAGGAACGCGGCCTTTCGTGAAGGCGGTCGTTGACACCAACGTTCTGGTATCCGGGCTGATCAATCCCGGCAGCTACCCCGGGCGAATCATTGATTTGTTGCGGGTGGATGCATTGCAGATAGTGGCGGACGACCGCATCTTGGCCGAATACCACGACGTTTTGCGTCGCGTCGCTTTCCGTGCGTACTTCTCCGAGCAAGATCGGGAAGACATATTGGAGTACCTCGACAACAACGCTCTACATATCGCCAGTCGCTTCGTCGTACGCTGCCTGCCGGATTCGGGTGATGCGCCGTTTTTGGAAGTGGCCCTATCGGAGGTGCCCTTGGTGACGGGCAATGCGAAGCACTATCCTTTAGAAAAGCGGCGCGATTGCCAAGTGCTCAGTCCGAAAGAATTCCTGCATATGCACTTTTCGCCTCCATCGGCATGAGGCGCGTGGAATTGAAAGATCAAACGATTCTTGGAATACTCCCCATGCCCGCACTCGACGGCATCCGCGTCCTCGACTTTACCCAAGTAATTTTCGGCCCAGCCGCCACCCAAGTTTTGGCCGATCACGGCGCCGAAGTCATCAAAATTGAGCGCCCCGGCGGCGATCTAGCTCGCGCCTTTGGGCCGTGGATAAAGGAACAAAGCCTGCCTTTTGCCAGCTTCAACCGCTCCAAGAAAAGCCTAATCGTCGATCTCAAGAAATCCGCCGGGCGTCAGATCGTCCATCGCCTGCTAGACAACGCGGACGTCCTGGTACACAATTTCCGCTCGGCTGCCGTCATGGCCAAGTTGGGGCTGGATTACGCTGCGCTGCAGGAGGAGTACCCGAAGCTCATCTACGCCGTTGGCTCGGGCTATGGCTCGCAAGGCCCGTACAGCGAGCGCAACAAGGGCGGCCACGAGTCCATGGCCCAAGCCCTGAGCGGCGTGGCGGCCCGCTTCGTCGGTCCGCACGGTACGCCCCAGCGCCTGCCCTATACGGTCGCCGACTTCAACGGCGGCATGCTGCTGGCGCAGGGCATTCTCCTCGCGCTCTTGGCCCGCGAGCGCACCGGCAGCGGGCAATACGTGGAGACCTCGCTCCTCGACGGCATGGTCAGTATGCAGGCTTGGGCGACGACCAAAATTCTCAACTTGGGCGACGACGGGGAAGACGATGGCTCTGGGGGTGCAACTCATCCGCGCGGCAACCCGCTCGACGGAGCCGTGTTTGAGACGGCCGATGGCTTCTTGATGGTCACCGCGCTTTTCCGCCCCTTTGACCAACTATTGCGCGATTTGCAGGAGGCCCTAGCCATCGAAGGGCTCGTCGGGGATCCGCGCTTTGCCACGCTCGCCGCGGCCGTGGATCACCGCGAGGCCCTGCGGGAACGGCTGGCACCGGTCTTTGCCGAGAAAACGAGTGCCGAGTGGATTCCGCTGCTGGAGGCCAAGGACATCCTCGTGGCACCGGTGCGCTCGACAGCCGAGGCCCTAGCAGACCCTCAGCTCGCGGTCAACGAGATGCTAGTCGAAGTCCAGCATCCGCAAGTGGGTGCTATGCGCCACGTCGGTACGCCCCTGCGGCTAGCCGGGACGCCGGCCCCAGCACCGGCACCCGCTCCCTTAGCCGGGGAACACACCGCGGCTGTGCTGCGCGAGGCCGGGTACGCGGAGGCCGAGATCGCCGCGTTGCGCGCCCAAGGCGTCATTCTCTGATTGTACAGGAGCCCCCATGACCGACATCGTGCGCTATGGAGTATTGAGTACCGCCCAGATCGCTCTCAACCGCCACCTGCCGGCCGCGCAGGCCGTGGGCAACGCCGAGATCGCGGCCATCTCGAGCCGGGACCAAGCCAAGGCCGCAGCAAGCGCGGCCCAAGGCGACATTGCCAAGGCGTACGGCTCGTACCAAGCCGTGCTGGACGATCCCGAAATCGACGCGATCATCAACCCCTTGCCCAATAGCATGCACTGCGAGTGGACGGTCAGGGCGGCGCAGGCCGGCAAGCACATCCTCTGCGAAAAACCGCTCGCCGTCACTGTGGCGCAAGCGCGGCAGATGATCGACGCCGCCCAAGCCAACGGGGTGCTTTTAGTCGAGGCTTTTACCCACCGCCTCAACCCGCAATTGCAGTGTGCGCGCCGGCTGGTTCAACAGGGCGAGATCGGGGAGGTGAAACTAGCGCGGGCCGAGCTGACCTTCGGCATCCGCGATTGGGCCACCGACGTCCGGGCTCAAAGCGAATTGGGCGGGGGTGCGCTCTTGGACGCCGGGTGCTACTGCGTCAGCGCAGTGCGCTTTGTGCTCAATGCCGAGCCAGTCGCCGCGCAGGCGTTTCAGCATGTGCGCAACGGAGTGGATGCGACCTTGGCCGGGCTGTTGCGCTTCCCCGGCGATCACGTCGCCTATATCGCGGCCGGCATGGAGGAGCCGTTCCGCTGCGTGTTGGAGGTCGTCGGCAGCCACGGCGCGATCCGCGTCCCCAACATGTTCGACGAGCAGGCCGCGGTCCACATCGCCATTGGCAACGACGAGCGCGTGGAGACCTTCTCCGGGCCGGATCGCTTTCAGGTGCAGCTAGAGCGCTTTTCTAGCTGCATTCTCCAAGGCAAGGCCCCCGAATTTCCCCCCACAGACGGCCTCAAGAACGTGGCCGCGCTACAGGCGCTAAAGCAGGCCGCCGAATCGGGGAGCCTAGTCGAAGTGCCGTCTTGAGCCATGGCCCGCTACGAGTTCATTCGCTACGAGCAGCGCGACCACGTCGCCACGGTCACCCTCAATCGCCCCGAGGTTCTCAACGCCATACATCCGCCCATGGCCGAGGAACTGGCCGACGCTTGGGAGCGAATCCGCGACGATGCCAGCGTCTGGATTGGGGTTGTGACCGGCAGCGGCGCACGGGCGTTCTGCGCTGGCGCCGATCTGAAGTGGCGGGCGGCAGCAGGCGAGGCCGCGCGCAGCCACAACCGCGCCGAGGCCAGCGGGGCTGCGCGGGGTTTCCAGCGGGGCCGCGACTGCTACAAGCCGCTTTTGGCCGTGGTCAATGGCTATGCGGTGGGCGGCGGGTTGGAGCTGGTCTTAGGGTGCGATTTGGTGGTGGCGGCCGAACACGCGCAATTGGGGTTGCCCGAGGCGCGGCGCGGGTTACTGGCCGACGCCGGGGGCATCCACAAGCTGGTGCGGCGGCTGCCGTGGAGCGCGGCCATGCAGCTCGTACTGACCGGCGAACTCATATCGGCGGAGGAAGCGCGGCGGATTGGGTTGGTCAACCAAGTGGTGCCAGCCGAGGGCCTGCAAGCGGCCACAGAGCAGTGGGTGGAGGCGATTTTGGCGTGTGCGCCCTTGGCCTTGCAGGCCGGGAAAGAGGCGGCCGTGCGGGGATTGGACCTGCCCTTGTGGGAGGCGGTCAACACGCGCTTTGCGCTGGCCGAGCGCGTGTATGAGTCGGACGACTTTGTCGAAGGACCGAAGGCATTCACCGAGAAGCGGCAGCCGGTGTGGAAGGGAAAGTAGGGAAGGCACCGCGCAAACTTCAACGAAGAGAAAGCACTGCTATGGAAAAATTTGCCCCCTTGAACATGTCCCCAGAAGAGCTAATCGAGTACACCCCAGAGTGGGAAGGCGGGCGCTTTGCCGACGGCCGTCCCAAGGTCCCCGACGACATCCTCGCGCGCATGCACAACGTCAGCATTACCCAAGCCTGGGGCGTCTTGCGCGGCCCCGGGTACAACTGGCAGTACGAAGATGGCTGGATTTGTACGCATCCCGGCCAAGTGCTGGTGGGCCGCGCCCTGACGGCCGCGTACCTGCCGCGGCGGCCCGTCATGCGTCGGGTCATGGAAGCAAAAGGGAAGCGGGCCGGCTGCATTGGCGACCAGATCTCGTGGCCCATTGACATGCTGGTGCGCGGGGATGTGTACGTGGCCGACGTATTCGGCAAAATCGATCAAGGCGCCGTCATTGGCGACAACCTCGCCACTGCCATCTACGCCAATTCGGGCAACGGGGTGGTTCACGACGCGGCCGTCCGCGATATCGACGGCATCCAAGCCTTGCCCGATTTTACCAGTTTCGTGCGCGGCTTTCACCCCACCTTTGCCTCGCCCACCATCATGCTGGCTGGCGTCAACTGCCCGGTGCGGATCGGCGGGGCCACGGTCATGCCCGGCGACGTAGTGCTCGGCCGCGACGATGGCGTGGTCTTCATACCGCCTCACCTAGCCGAACAGGTGGTCAAAACCTCCGAACTGATCTCGCTCCGCGACCGCTTTGGCAAGCAGTGCCTCGCCGAGGGCAAATACGCGCCCGGCCAAATCGATACCCGCTGGTCCGACCCCATTGAGGCGGACTTCTCGCGCTGGCTAGAAAGTCACATCGACGAACTGCCCGTGCCGCGTGCCGCCATCCAAGAGTTGCTCAAGGAGCGGACTTGGTGAGCTCGGGCGATGGCTCGACCCGTTTCCCTGCCTTGAGAAAAGGCTCGGCATTTCCCCAGAGTTTGCTGCCGTCGGCCGAGGTCAGGGGCTCGCAAGAGTACTGGGCCAAGTACACGCGGCGCATCTGATTGGTGGTGTTGGTGCCGCTGGAGTGGAAGTTGTAGCTGGTGAAGACGGCAATGCTGCCGGCCGGGGCCACGACCGAGATGCCGGGGTCGCTGCCGAAGTAGCCGATCAAGTCGTTGCTCCCCTCCTCGCGGACGTGCTTGACCCAAGTGCGAATGCCCGAGCGCGAAAAAGGCAGCAAGTGGACGGTGCCATTGGCCTCGGACATGTCGTCGAGGGCACACCAACAGGTTAGATACGGCTTGTGATCCGGGTAGCCGACGTAGCCCGAGTCTTGGTGCCAAGAGAATTTCATGCCAGCCTCGGCACCTTTAACCACGTATTGTTCCCAAAACAAGTAGGCGTCGTCGCCTAGGGTAGCTTGGCAGATTGCGGCCATTAGGGGGCTGAAGAGAAACTCGCGCAGGCGCGGCTGCTCGCGGAAGCAGTTGGATACAAAGTAGCGGCTGTTGCGGTGATTGAGGCCCAAGGTATCCGTGCCCTCGGCGTCCATCCGGGCGTTGGCTTTGTCGATGAAGGCTTGGCACTCGCCGCGCAGGAGCTCGAGGTGGTGGGCGGGGATGGCGCTTTCGAGGACGAAATAACCCTCTTCTTTGAATTGCTGCCTTTGGGCGTCGGTGATCTGGCGCATGGATCGCTCCCGGTTGATTGCAATTTAATGTAAGCTGCGGCGATATACTGGGCAGAACCCACGAGGTGTGCAAGCCTTGCACACGCGCAAAACGATCCCGCACGTCCAACTGTCGCCGCATTCCCGACATACCGTGCGGGCCGGTGCCCTTCCGTCCCTCCCACAATAGATTCATCTGGTGGGGGTTGAGGGGGTATGGGGCTTGATTTTGGGAGAGCTTTTTTTCAATTTGGGCCGCGTACGGCCCGAACTCGCCGCTGCACTTGGCGGCGTGGAATTCGGAGGCCGCGGCGGTGTTGCGCCGCTACGGTGGCCGAAAGTGAAATACCCTGTTTGTTGAAAGGATCGGAGATACGATGACCGACGAACAACACCCCCTTCACGCCTTGCCCCAAGGCCATCGGCTGCAAGAATACGAACTGGTGCGCGTGTTGGGCATGGGCGGCTTCGGCATGACCTATCTGGGCTTTGACCACAACTTGGACAAGGCCGTCGCCCTCAAGGAATACCTGCCGTCGGATATTGCCACCCGCACGGCCGATGGCAGCGTCGCTCCGCAAGCCAGCACCTTTCGCGGCGATTTCCAATGGGGCTTGGAGCGGTTTTTGGACGAAGCACGCACGTTGGCGCGGTTTGATCATCGCCACATCATTAAAGTGCATCGTTTCTTTGAGGCGCATGGTACGGCGTATATCGTAATGGAGTATGCCGAAGGCGAGACCTTATCGGCGCATCTGGAGCGCAAGGGGCCGCTGACGGAAGCCGAACTCAAGACGATTCTGTATCCGCTTCTGGACGGTTTGGAAGTGGTGCATCAAGCGGCTTTTCTGCATCGGGACATCAAGCCGGGCAACATTGTCCTGCGGGCTGAGGACGCTTCGCCGGTGTTGCTGGACTTTGGTGCGGCGCGTCAGGCGATAGGAGCCAAGAGTCGTTCGGTGACGTCTATCGTGACGCCGGGGTATGCGCCGATAGAGCAGTATTCGAGTCGGGGTCGTCAAGGGGCTTGGTCGGATATTTATGCGTTGGGGGGCGTGTGCTATCGGGCGTTGACTGGGGACGTGCCGGCGGACGCGACGGATCGGATGCGGCATGATCCGCTGGTTCCGGTGTCTGAGCGGTGTGCGGGTCGGGCGAGTGGTGCATTTTTGTCAGCGATTGATGCGGCATTGGCAGTAGATGAGGGGGATCGTCCGCAGAGTGTGGGGGCGTGGCGGGCGGCGTTGGAAGGGGCTAGTTCGGCCTCGGCCCCAGCGCGTGGCCAAGCAGAAGGGGAGAGTCGTAGGATACCGGAGCCAGTGGCTCGGGCGGGGCAAGCTGAGGAAGTGGTGGATGCTGTGGCGGCAGCAGAGAAGGATGCGGGGGATGAGGCGACAATTGTGGAGCGGGTGGAGCCGGCCGCGCCGCCGTCGGAGCGGCAGCAGAAGCCCAGCTTCAAGCGGCTTGCCGTAGTCTTGGGCGTGGTTGCTGCTCTGTTGGTTGGGGGCAAACTGTATGTTGATCATGCCGAACAGGTAGCGTTGGAGAAGGAGCGTCGGGCGGAACAAGCTGCCGAAGCGGCCAGACTTGCGGCTGAGCAAGCCGAGAAGGAGCGTCGGGCGGAACAAGCTGCCGAAGCGGCCAGACTTGCGGCTGAGCAAGCCGAGAAGGAGCGTCGGGCGGAACAAGCTGCCGAAGCGGCCAGACTTGCGGCTGAGCAAGCCGAGAAGGAGCGTCGGGCGGAACAAGCTGCCGAAGCGGCCAGACTTGCGGCTGAGCAAGCCGAGAAGGAGCGTCGGGCGGAACAAGCTGCCGAAGCGGCCAGACTTGCGGCTGAGCAAGCCGAACAGCAGGCGGCGTTAGAGAAACAGCGTCGGGAGCAGGCGGCGTTGGAAGCAGAGCGCAAGGCGGGCCAGGTGGCTTCGCTTCCGGGGGGTGCGGAGATGGCGTTTGTTTGGATCGCGCCGGGAGTGTTTCAGATGGGTTCGCCTTCCTCGGAGGCGGGTCGTGGTTCAGATGAAGGGCCGGTGCATGAGGTGGAGATCAGTCGGGGGTTTTGGTTGGGTAAATATGAGGTGACGCAAGCGCAGTGGGCGGCCGTGATGGGGGCGCGGCCGTGGTCTGGGAAGGATTATGTTCAGTCGAATCCATCTCATCCGGCGGTGTATATTTCTTGGAATGATGTACATGAATTTATTGGTCGTTTGAATGACGCGGCGGGTGAGGAGTTGTATCGGTTGCCGAGTGAAGCGGAGTGGGAGTATGCGTGTCGAGCGGGTACGCAGACTCGTTGGTCATTTGGGGATGCCGAGCACCAACTGACGCATTATGCATGGTACAGGGATAATGCTTGGGGTATGGGTGAGAGGTATGCTCATGCGGTAGGGACGAAGCGTGCGAATGGTTGGGGATTGTATGATATGCACGGGAATGTTTGGGAGTGGGTGCAGGACTGGTATGGAAAGAAGTATTATAATAGCTCACCTCGGGTTGACCCCCCGGGGCCTACATCCGGCTCTAATCGCGTCCTCCGGGGCGGCGGCTTCTTCAATATCGCCCGGCGCGTGCGGTCGGCGCATCGCAGCAACGCCTCGCCCGACCCCCGCCACTACGGCATTGGCGTGCGCCTTTTAAGGATTCGTTAACCCTTTAGTCCTTTTACCCTTTAACCCTTGGCGGGGGTCTTGGGGCGTGTGGGGTGTCTTTTGGGGTATGCCTTTTGGGATTTCGCCCCGATAAAGGGGTGTGCGTAGCCGCCCTTCGGGGGCGGAATCCCAAAAGGCGGGGGAGGGGCCCCTGTGAGGCCCGCGTGCGGGCCTCACGCGATTTTTATCTTCCCCCCTTCCTGAGAGAAACTGCCACCCGCACGGCCGACGGCAACGTCGCCCCGCAAGCCAGCACATGGGACGCTCCTAAACGGCTGAGGTATGGCCAACCATCAACTCTGAGGAGGATATACTTATGCAGAACAGAACCCTTCGGGATCCTAATTCTCGGTTTATCACACCGGCAGGCGGAGTTATAGCACTTCTCTGTTTCTTTATGCCTTGGGTTAAAATCTCTTGCATGGGTACCACCACACAAGTTTCAGGTTTTGATCTTGCTACCAAGGGCGGAGACCTGATTATAAACCCTTTTGTTGCTTTAATTGCTGCCGTGGCAACTATTGGGATTAGCGTTTACATGTTGATGCAACAAACACCTTGGAAATCCAAATTGCCAGTTCTTATTAGCAGTGGGATTGGGATCTGTTGCCTTTGGGTCAGTTTGTTCAAGGATGGTCGTCCTAGTTTTGGAGGACTTGAAGGCACCCTCCAATTTGGAGCGTTTGGAACGATTATCGGATTTATTCTTTCTATTATCGGTGTATGGGCCACCTCTAAACCCGACGATAGTTCAGGCATCCCCGGTGAAAACCAGTATAGACCAAACCCAAAGGCTGAGTCCCGCTTGAACGAAACTGAACAAACGGCTGAAGCAGTGCGCCAAACTAAAGCGAATGCTCCGCAACCCACGCCTTTTAGCTGTCTATTGGAAGGCCAAGACCCCACCGGCCGGTCATTCGCCTTGACCATATCGGCATTGGCATTGAGTGAGCGGGCCGGGGTGACGCTCGGCAGAAGCCCGGCCAACGCCGAATTTGTCATTGACCACCAAGAAGTCTCCCGCGAACACGTCCGGCTTGCCTGTGTTGACGGCGAACTCTACGCAGAGGACTTGAACGCCCTGAATGGCACCAAGGTGAATGGCCGCTTGCTCAATCCCCACGAGCAGGTGCTGTTGCAAAACAATGATCGGCTTGAGGTAGGGCCGATTGTTTTTGCCGTGCGCTTCGTTCAGGTCTAAATACACGACAGTAACCTAAGTTGTGGTGCAGCCATGATTTAGATTTATTATCAACCTTCTTAGCTGTTGACGGCCAGCCTGAACGTACACGGAGAGGTTATGAACAAACAATACCTATCTTTCATCGCGCATTTCGCCGTGGCTTGGTTCCTTTGCACAAGCCCCGTCTCGGCGCAAATAGATGTGGATGCTGTTTCCGAAAGCATCGTGCGGGTGCGCGCTTATGACGATCACAAAGTCGTGGTTGAAGGGAGCGGTTTCGTCGTCAATGAAGAGGGCTACGTGCTGACGAATGCCCATCTCACAGCCAAGGCAGAGGGATTGACTGTATTGTCCCTGAAGACCGGGGCCGAGGTCGTGGCGCAGCGGGTGTTTGCCAGCCGCGCCCTGAACTTGGCCCTGCTGCACGTACCGGGCTTGAACTTGCCGCCCCTCAGCTTGTCCGAGCAAGGTGCCGCTGTAGGCCGCGTCGTGCAGACGCTGCGGTTTGGCACGGACGAGGATGTTCGGCTTTCTCACGGGACGATTGGCACCTACCAAGACGTCCGCGGCAAGAAAGCAAGCCGTCCGGTGGCACACTTGCTCCAACACAACGCCTTGATAACGGCCAAAGCCTTTGGCATGCCCTTGTTCAACGAATGCGGGGACGTCGTCGCCCTCAATCTGCCCAACCCGGGCAGCGGCTCGTGGCCGTTTCGTAAAGCGAAGCCAAGCGGGACCATTTTTGCCCTGCGCAGCGGCGACATAATAGCGGCGCTTGAAGAGCGAGAAATCGCGCATACCGTGGTTGAAGCAGAATGCCTGAGTGCGGTTGAGCGCGCTGAACGCGCTAGAAAAGCGGCGGCTGACAGCCTCAAGTTGGCGAAGGCGCAGGCCGACTCGGTAGGCAAAGCCGCAGAAAAGGCCAAGGCGCAGGCCGATTCGGCGAGCGAAGCCGCAAAAAAGGCCAAGGCGAAAGAAAAGGCCGCTCGGCGGGCGGCAGAACGGGCGCAAGCGCGAGCCGATTCCGCCAAGAAAGCGGTGGCCGACAGCCTCCAAGCGGCCAAGGCTCAAGCCGACAGCCTCAAGATGGCGCAGGCGCGGGCTGATTCGGCGAGTAAGGCCGTGGCCGACAGTCTCAAGGCCGCCAAGGCTCAAGCCGACAGCCTCCAAGCGGTGGAAGAGAAGGCCCAAGCCCAAGCCGACAGCCTCCAAGCGGCCAAAGAAAAGGCCGCGCAGCGATTGCAGTGGGGCGTTGCTGCGGGGGCGGGATTGGTGCTGCTCGCACTGCTCGGTTGGTGGCTTTCCTCGCGGCGCAAAAAGGAGCAATTACAGAGTGCCGAGTCTCGAGTGAGCGAAGCCGAGCAAACGGCTCAAGCCGCGCGCCAAGCGGCGGCGAACGCACCGCAACCCGCGCCTTTCAGATGTCTATTGGAAGGCCAAGACCCCACCGGCCGCCCATTTGCCTTGACCCTATCGGCCTTGGCATTGAGCGAGCGGGCCGGTGTGACGCTCGGCCGAAGCCCGGCCAATGCCGAATTTATTATTGACCACGAAGAAGTCTCCCGCGAACACGTCCGACTCGCGTGTGCTGACGGCCAACTCTACGCAGAGGACTTGAACGCCCTGAATGGCACCAAGGTGAATGGCCGCCTGCTCAACCCCGGCGAGCAGGTGCTGTTGCAAAACAATGATCGGCTTGAGATTGGGCCGGTGATTTTTAGCGTACGCTTGCTGCAGGAGTGAACATTGCACCGCTCCAGACGCTGGGGTCTCGTCTTGTTTCTTGGTGCGCTGCTGCCGGGCCGCGCCGTTGCTGCGCCAGACTTTGACGCGCTGGAGAAGAGCGTGGTGCGCATCGTAACCCAGACCAGTGCTGGCACTGGATTCGCGATCAACGACCAAGGCTATATTGCGACCAATGTCCACGTCATCGCCAATGCCCGCTCAATCCAAGCCATCCCGACAAACTCCAACGCCCTGTACGAGGTGGAAGTAATCGCCACGTCCCCAGAACTCGACCTCGCAATCGCCCATATCCCAGATATAACCCTGCCGCCGATCGCGCTGTCGCTCGCCCCCGCCACCAAAGGACAGAAGGTATGGTCCATCGGCTATCCCGGTGGGGCTGACCGCAACAGGCCGGCGCACGACCCGACCGTGCAAGACGGCGTCATTGGGCGGGTTTTTTTAGGCGCGTGGCATGCACAAGAGCTCAGAATTATTCAGCACAATGCGCCGACCAACCCAGGCAACAGCGGCGGCCCCTTACTAGATGACTGTAGCCGGGCCGTCGGCGTCAATACGCAGGCGTCGCTCGTGGTCATTACCAGTCCATCGAGCGGGGTGACGCGGGTGCCCCATGCGGCGGGCATTTACTGGTCTTCGCACATAGAGGAGTTGGCCAACCTGTTGGACGGCCACGGCATTGCCTTTCAAGCGGAGAGTGACGATTGTGTGGCGGCTGGCGGCACGGGAAGCTCTGGCGAGGCCGAGAAGGCGCGGCGCGAGGCGGAAAAGGCGCGGCGCGAAGCCGAAGAAGCGCGAGAGCAGGCCGAAGAAGCCAGCGATCAATTCCTCGTCTATCTGCTATTGTTGGGTGGTGTGGCCTTGGTCGCATTGGTCGTTGCCTTGAAGAAGCCGCGCCAGTTCGCCCAGCAGACTTTGGCGAAGCCGCGCCAGCTCGTCCAACAGATGAGTCAGCGCGTGACCAAAAAAGGGGTAGAGGCCGTTGCAAAAGGCCCAAAGTACGGCCTCGTGCTAGCTGGTTTTGACGGTCGCGGCCACCGCGTTCGCATTGAGTTGTCGCCGGCCCGCTTGGCCGGTCAACGCTTGGGGCTTTCGCTCGGCCGGCATCCCGAGCTGGTGGATGAAGTCGTCGCCGATGAAAACGTATCCCGACGGCATCTGCGCATTGCCGCCCAAGGCAATCGCTTGTACGTCGAAGACTTGAACTCCAGCAATGGGACGTTTTTGAATGAACAGCGCCTGTCGCCCTTTGAGCCGGCGCGATTGGAATATGGTGCCAAAGTTGCGTTGGGCGATTTGGTGCTCGTGGCGTCCAAACTTTAGAGGGTATTGGGCATGAAAAAACGCAGCCGCGAGCTCAGCATCTTTAGCATGTCCGCGCTCGATCTATTCGCATCGGCTCTCGGTGCCTTCATACTCATTACCGTAGTGCTGCTGCCCTTCTTTCCAAATCTGAACATGTCGGGACAAGCGCAGGCTGAGTTGGAACAGGCGCAGGCCGAGTTGGCGAAGTCGAAGGCCGAGTTGGCGCAAGCGGAGGCCGAGTTGGAGCGAGAGAAAGCCAAGCTAAGACAGGAAAAAGCCAAACTAGAGCGGGCCAAGGCCAAAGTTCCGAAAACAGAAAATCCACTTGCAAAACGAGTGGAGGCTTTGCAACAGGAGCTGAAGCAGGCAAAGGCCGAAGCGGCGAAAGCAAAAGGTCAGCTTGCAAAACGGGTGGAGGCTTTGCAACGGGAGATAGACGACACAACCGTTTTATTGGGAATCAAGACGAAGGCGAAGAAGTTTGTATTCGTCATAGATATGTCGGGCAGTATTTATCAACCGGCACAGCAAGATTATCGCCCGTTCATAACATTGTCCATACGAGACATGCTCGCTGCTTTTAAGTCGGAAATAGAGGTCTGTCTCATTGGTTTTCAAGGCTCAAATCGGCTGCACTATTGGCCTCAAAATAGAGGGTACTTTCAAGTGAAAAGGAATACGCGAGATCGCGTTGTCGGACAGGTAAAAGACTGGATGAGATTGGTGGATGGCGGCACACCCACGCGCACTGCTTTGCTGGCGGCGATTGCACTGCACCCCGAAGAAATCATCCTGTTGAGCGATGGGGCACCCTCAGAGGATTGGCGCATGGTCGTGCGGACTGTAACGGCTAAAAATAGGCGGAAAATACCCATACACGCCGTAGCCGTTGGCAATTACGTGACAGACCGGAAATTTATTGATTTTCTGGTGCAGCTAACCGAACAAAATAACGGCTATGTCGTAGGAGCCAAACCGGGTTGACATGAACAAATCGACGTTTTCGGTGTATCGAATTGGGCGCAGCCCCGGGGTGGACATTCGGATTGACGATGATTCGGTCTCGCGCGTCCACGCCGAGCTAATTGCGACCCAAAGCGGCTCTTACTACCTCACGGATTGCGCCAGCAGCGGGGGTACTTATGTGGCGCGAAATGGTGAGTGGAGACGCATTCGGCAGGAATTTATAAGCCCGACCGACGCGATTTTACTCGGGCATTACCAGACGACCGCACCCGCACTTATCGCGCTGGCCGCGCAAAAGGAGCGCCGTTCAGGAGGCGGCAAACCCACGCGGGAGGACAGCTTGCCCGTAGGTCCCGTGCGGCGCAATGTAGATACGGGTGAGATCATGGGCGAGGAGGATTGACATGGCAAACGGGCAAGGAATAGAGCTGGAGCAACGTCTAAAAGCAAGCGGCGTCAGCCTGTTAGGAGGCGTCGTATCCATAGCGATTATGAGCCTTATTTTTGGTCATCCCGAGTCGGCGGCCGGTGCTTTCCTGCTAGATCGCCACACCGAGAATTTCCCCTACCCGTTTACGATCCAAAACGTCATGTGGCTCATGTTTTGGCTTGGCTGCGGTGAACTCTGGGTGCGGTTTAACCAAGCCAAGCTCGAAACGGAGCAGGTGGCGAAACGCTATCTGCCGGAAGACGAGGAGGTTATGTTGCGGGCGCGGGATTTGGGTTCCTTTTATCAAAAGGTGCGGCCCAAGGCCGAGGAGCACCCCTTTTATTTACAGCGTCTGATCATGCGCTGTATTTTGCAATTTCAGGGGAGCCACTCGGTCAATCAGGCCAACTCCCTGTTGAATTCTTCCCTCGAACTATTCCAACACGAGCTCGAACTCAAATACGCGATGTTGCGCTATCTCGTGTGGCTGATACCAACGTTGGGGTTTATCGGCACGGTGGTGGGCATTGCGTTTGCCTTGGATTACGCGGCCAACATTGAAGACCCACAGGACCCGACCTTGCTGGCCGAAATCACCGGTCGGCTGGGCGTGGCGTTTTACACGACCCTGCTGGCGTTGGTTCAGTCGGCCCTGTTGGTGTTTGCGCTGCACATTGCACAGAGCCGCGAAGAGATGGCCTTGAACCAATCTGGTCAATACTGTTTGGACAACTTAATCAACCGGCTTTACGAAAAGTAAGTTGCTGGAACAACCCAAAAATAGGAGGGCACCATGCCTGTTTATCGCGGACCCGATGGCAAAATCATTGAAGAGAAAACCGATAAGCGGAAGGAGGATACCAAACCAACGGACAGAGCTGACAGGCCGTTGCCGCCGGCACCACCGGATGGCGAGCAACCCGCCGGTGCCGGGCGTTTAGATGCGCCCACCCAGCGAATGGGCGAAAGCCGTGCGCCGGCCAATGTCGGCGCGGAGGAGCGGACGCGCTTGGTGGGAGGGCGGCCGCGGCGAGAAGACGAGGAGCGCCGGCAGGAGCGCGCCGCAGCGGATCGCGGCATGGATGATCCGGTTGTGGGGTGGCTGGTGGTTGTGGAGGGGCCGGGCAAGGGGCGGGCCGTGCAATTGGGATATGGTTCCAATTCACTTGGACGCGGGGCCACCGACCGCATCAAGCTCGATTTTGGCGACGATCAGATTTCGCGCAATGGCCATGCCGTTGTCACGTACGATCCGCGCGGCCGGAGGTTTTACGTGCAGCACGGCGGCGGCAAGAATCTGACGTATCTCGGGGACCAGCCCGTGCTCACACCGGCTGAGTTGCCGGCGCTGAGTCACATTAGCATCGGCAATACGGTTCTCCGCTTCGTGCCCCTGTGCGGTGCTGAGTTTGATTGGCAGGATGCAGAAGGAAGCGAGGCGCGATGAACGAATTAGACGGGCGCTTTGCCGCACGGCAAATTCCCGGCCAACGGGACTATCAAGAGGATGACTACGGCCTGTTAGATGGGCGCGACCTCGGCTTAGGCGGCCGCGAGCACACCATGTTGTTGGTGGCCGATGGCATGGGCGGCCACGTGGGCGGCGCAACGGCCAGTGGTCTTTTGAGCAAGACCTTTGTCGAGGCGTATCCGCAGGCTTCGGGGCCCATCGTCGATCGGCTGCGGGCCTGTCTCCAAGAGGCTAATGAAGCCATGGCTGCGGCCATTGCCGAAAATCCCGCACTCGACAGCATGGGTTCGACCTTGGTTGCGGCTGTTGTTTCAAGCGAAGGGCTGAACTGGATCAGCGTGGGCGACTCCCCGCTGTGGTTGTTTCGCGAGGGTGAATTGAGCCGGTTGAATGCCGATCATTCGATGGCGCCGGTTCTTGCGGATCTGGTGGCCACCGGGCGCATGACCGCAGCGGAAGCCGCTCAGGATCCAAGTCGGCATTCGCTGCGCTCGGCGGTCATGGGCGACGACATCCATTTGATTGACGTATCATCGCAGCCGGTGGCTGTGCAGCAGGGCGACCGGGTACTCTTGGCGAGCGACGGTTTGATGACCCTCAGCGAGCAAGCGATCGCGGCGATCCTTAGAGAAAGGCAAGACGCGCCCTTGGAGGATAGTGCCGCAGCCCTTATCCAAGCGGTGGAAGCGGCCGAACATCCCCATCAGGACAATACGACCGTCTTGTTATACGCGCCGGCTGAGGGCGCGGAATTGGCGGCGGCTGATGTTGGCGGGGGGGAAGCTGCTCAGGGTAAGCCGCGATTGAAGCGCTGGGCTGGACTGTTGGGGATGTTGCTATGCGTTACTGTCTTATTGGGGGTGTTTTATTGGCTTGGGCCGGGCGAAGATGCGGCTGTTGAACCCAGTGAAGGCCCTGATGTTCAAGTGCCAGTGGCGTCCGACGCCGAAGAGGGCGCACCCGCTTCTCAGGAGGATAGCACCCGTACGGGACTGAACGAGCATGAGTGAGGAACAGCATCGCTTGGCGCTGCCGCAGGGGACGCGCATCCGGGACTTTGAATTTCACCGCGTCCTCGGCCACGGCGGGTTTGGCATCACCTATCTGGGATGGAACATGGCCTTGGATATTCCCGTGGCGATCAAGGAATATCTACCGGCCGACTTGGCTACCCGTGAGCAGGACTTGTCGGTCGTGCCGCAGACGGCGCAGGCGGCGTCGGACTTTCAGTGGGGCTTGGAGCGGTTTTTGGACGAAGCGCGCACGCTGGCGCGCTTTCAGCACCCCAACATCGTCCGCGTCCATCACTTCTTTGAAGCGCATAGCACAGCCTATATCGCAATGGACTATGTGGAGGGGGAGGACTTGTCGGCGCATCTTGAGCGCAAGGGGACACTGAGCGAAGACGCGCTAAAGGGTATTCTGGATCCGCTGTTGAGTGCCTTAGAAGTGGTGCATCAAGCGGCTTTTCTGCATCGGGACATCAAGCCGGGCAACATCGTCCTGCGCGATTCGGATGGCTCGCCGGTGTTGTTGGACTTTGGTGCGGCGCGGCAAGCGATTGGGGCGAAGAGTCGTTCGGTGACGTCGCTCGTGACGCCGGGGTATGCGCCGCTTGAGCAGTATTCGAGTCGGGGTCGTCAGGGTGCATGGACGGATATTTATGCGTTAGGTGCGGTGTGCTATCGGGCGTTGACCGGGGACGTGCCGGCGGATGCGACGGATCGGATGCGGGAGGATCCGCTGATTCCGGTATCGCAGCGGTGTGCGGGTCAAGCCAGTCCAGCGTTTTTGTCGGCGATAGATGCAGCATTGGCAGTAAATGAGGGAGATCGTCCGCAGAGTGTTGGGGATTGGCGGGCGGCGATGGCGGTGGACGCGGCCCCGCAGCACGAGCGGATCCCTTCGTTGGCCAAGCGGTATGCGGCTCGGATAAGCCAAACGTTTCTTTCGGTGATTAATAAGACATTGATGCGAGGAAGGCAGGGCGCGAGCAGTGAGACCGCTGATGCGCCACTTTCTACTCAGTCAGCAGCCAAAGTTAAAGAGGCGAAGCGTTTGAACAGGTGGTTTAAGCTCCACTACATTTGCCTTGCTGCCATCATACCGGTATTGACAGCACTATTTGTTGGTATCGCGGTGGTATTTATCTCCCCACAAGGCGAGCGTATCCTCAAAGATCTGATCCGTTTTTTAGAGTCGCAGCGGTTAGAGTCATACCCGAGTAGCGTATTCGGACTGTTTGGCATCATAATCGCGATTGTTACGGCCGTGTTCGGGTTGATTGCTTTTGTATCCGGGTTGCGTATCCTGCATAAATTGTGGTCCCTCATCTCCGCTCACAAAGCAAAGACGACACCAAGCGAAGCCGTTGGATTTTTCTTTATACCGCTGTTCGGTTTCTACTGGAACTTCATTGCAATTTACGGTCTCGCCAAAGCCCTCAATACCGAAATTGGTCGAAAATCAGTCAGTGAGGCGGCCAGTTTTATCTATTGCTGCTCATTTTTGCTTGGCCCTCTATGGGTGATAATGGGATGGCGAGAGGATCAGATTTGGATGGTCCCTATTGGATATATTGTTATGGTTGTGCTCTGGTTCGTCGTTCTGAGGCAAATGCAGAGTGCTGGTATGTTCATTTTGCAAGCGGATAAGGTGTAGTTACTAACGTTCTCACTTTTTCTAAGAGGCCGTCTGCAAACCCCTTGTGCGGTCCTCTGCGGCCCATAGTTGCGCCGCTACGGTGGCCGAAAGTGAAATACACTGTTTGTTGAAAGGATCGGAGATACGATGAGCGAAGAGCAACACCCCCTTCACGCCTTGCCCCAAGGCCATCGGCTGCAAGAATACGAACTGGTGCGCGTGTTGGGCTTTGGCGGCTTCGGCATGACGTATTTGGGTTTCGATCACAACTTGGACAAGGCCGTCGCTATCAAAGAATACCTACCGTCCGACATCGCTACCCGCACGGCCGATGGCAGCGTCGCCCCGCAAGCCAGCACCTTTCGCGGCGATTTCCAATGGGGCTTAGAGCGGTTTTTGGACGAAGCGCGCACGTTGGCGCGGTTTGATCATCGCCACATCATTAAAGTGCATCGTTTCTTTGAAGCGCATGGTACGGCGTATATCGTGATGGAGTATGCCGAAGGCGAGACCTTATCGGCGCATCTGGAGCGCAAGGGGCCGCTGACGGAAGCCGAACTCAAGACGATTCTGTATCCGATTTTGGACGGTTTGGAAGTGGTGCATCAAGCGGCTTTTCTGCATCGGGACATCAAGCCGGGCAACATCGTCCTGCGCGATGAGGACGCTTCGCCGGTGTTGTTGGACTTTGGTGCGGCGCGGCAGGCGATTGGGGCGAAGAGTCGTTCAGTGACGTCGATCGTGACGCCGGGATATGCGCCGATAGAGCAGTATTCGAGTCGGGGTCGTCAGGGTGCATGGACGGACATTTACGCGTTGGGAGGCGTGTGCTATCGGGCGTTGACCGGACAGGTGCCGGAGGATGCGCAGCAGGCTACGGGGGCTGACGCGCCCATCGTGGCGCGTGTGGAGCCGGCCGGCCGTTTTCACGGGCGCAGGCTTTTAGGCGCGACCTACTGATAGGCTGAAATGGAAACTCCTGCAATAGTGCAAGTGCTGGAACTGACCTCTTGGTGGGAGGTGCCAGCCGTCGTCTTGGCCATTCTCTACTTGGTATTGGCCGCGCGGGAAAACATCTGGTGTTGGGCGGCAGCTTTCGCCAGTACCGCGATTTACATCTACGTCTTCTTCGATGTTAAGCTGTTCCTAGAATCGGCCCTACAGATTTACTACTTGGCCATGGCGGTCTATGGCTGGTACCAATGGCGGCATCCCTCCGATCAATCCTCATCACTGCCTATCTCTACTTGGTCGCTCAAAAAGCACAGCTTGGTCATTGCTGCGACGGGGGCCATTGTGGTGACGTCCGGGTATCTTTTGCACAAAAACACGACGGCAGCACTGCCTTATGTCGATGCCTTTACCACTTGGTATGCGGTGGTGACGACCTATATGGTAACAAGAAAAATTCTGGAAAACTGGGGGTACTGGTTTGTCATCGACAGCGTGTCGGTTTACCTCTACTATAGCCGAGGGCTGTACCTGACCGCTTTGTTGTTTGTCGCGTATCTAATTATCATCGTCTTTGGCTATGTGAAATGGAAAAAGAAGTACGACCGGCAAATGTCCAAACCGACCCACGAAGAAGAATTGAGCGCGTGAGCGTATGAAACGAACAGAGACCTGTGGACCTGTGGCCATCCAAGGATACACCGGATCGTTTAGCGAGGCGGCCGCACGGGCCTATTTTTCCCCAGAGACACAACTGGCACCACAGCCCGATTTCAAGGCGCTTTTCGCCGCGGTGGAAGACGAGTCTTGCGCCTGCGGCGTCGTGCCCATCGAGAATTCGCTGATGGGCAGCATCCACGAGAATTACGATCTGCTGCTGCAAAGCGACGTACACATCGTCGGCGAACTCAAGCTGCGCATCGTCCACAACCTCATCGTCAATCCGGGCGTGCAGCTAGCGGACATCCGCTACATTGCGTCGCAGCCGCCCGCCTTAGCCCAATGCACTCGCTTCATCCACTCGTTGGCCGGTGCGCAGACCATAGCGGCGGATGATACGGCCGGCGCGGTCAAAGAGCTGGCCGCGAGCGGTATGCGCGACCGCGGGGCCATAGCCGGAGCGCGTGCGGCCGCCGCGTACGGAATGGAGATCCTCGTGTCCGGCATTGAGGACGCTCCGCACAATTTTACCCGCTTCTTGGTAGTGAGCCGCCGAGCCGCGTCAGTGCCGGCCGAGCCAGCCAAGACCACGCTCGTCTTTGGGCTAAGGGACGTGCCGGGCGCGTTGTGCCGGAGCCTCGCGGCCTTTGCCGAGCGCGGCATCAACCTGCTCAAAATCGAGTCGCGGCCCATGCCCGAGCGGCCTTGGGAATACGTCTTCTATCTCGATTTGGAGGGCCATTTGGAGCAGACGGCTTGCGCCCAAGCCGTGGAGCATCTGCGGGAGACCGCTGAATTCGCCCGCATCTTGGGCTCGTACCGGCAGGGCGATACGGTCGAGGACTCGGGGTAGACACCCACGCCTAAAGGCGCGGTGAAGCAGACCGCTTCTAAGACTCGGCTAAGAAGTTGGCGAGGAGATCGACGGCGGCTGTCTGGCCTATTTTGCCGGTGTTGATCGTCAGGTCGTAGAGCAGGGGGTCGTTCCAGTCGGCCTGGTGGAAGTTGCGCAGGTAGCTCTGACGCCATTGGTCGTGTTGCTCGATGAGTTTCTGCGCTTGCTCGCGATCCACGTCGCGGTTCTGCATCAATCGTTCAATCCGCGTTTCGAGCGGGGCGATGATTTTGACGTGGCAGGCATTGGGGTGGTCGGCGAGGATGACTTGGCTGGCCCGGCCGACGATGACGGCCCGGCCGTCTTGGCCGAACTCCTGCACGAGGGTCGTGATGAGTAGCTGGTACGTGCCGCGGTCGAGGTACGTGGCTTCGCTGGCCTCGTGATCGCGCATGTGGGGAAATTCGAGCCCAAACTCGGGCGCGTATGCGGCCGCCGATAGGGGAAAAGTCCCCGGGGCGACTTCAGGCACGAGCAACTTTTTGAGGAAGAACTTGAGCCGGCCCTCTCCCTTTTCGTCGTAGCGCTCCACCTCTTCGACCGAGGTGTCGGTGATGCTGGCGATCTCTTCGACGAGGCGGCGGTCGATAAATGCGTAGCCCAGCTTGGCGGCCAACTGCTCGGCGATCCAGTCGCCAAAGCTGCCGAGCTGACGGGCAACCGTGATGACAGTCATGGCGAGTCTCTTAGGTTGGGGTGCTCAGATACCAGCTTGTACTCATCTGTAAAGAGTATAAAAGGCGGGCGTTTGCCGTGTCAACGCTTTTCCAGCCGGCCCAACTGCGGTCCCAAGCGGATGGAATGGGTTTTGACGAGGCAGTAGATTGGGTCGCCGATGCCGAGCTGCATTTCCTCGATGGCTTCTGGGGTCGTCTTGGCGGCCAGCCGCCGCCCGACATCCACGTAGATGAGCTGTTTCCCGCCCACATCGGCGATTGCGCTGATGGTCCCCTGCAAAGCATTGCGCACGCTCAGCCCTGCCGGGTGCTGGCGGGCGAGGACGATGTCGTCGGCGCGGATGCCGATGAAGAGGCGGCTGCCGACGGGTCGATCGCAGTAGGGAATTTTGAGCTGCTGACCGCAGCACAGAACCTCGCAGACGCCCCGCCCGGCGTCGGTCGCCGCAATTTCCACGTCGAGGACGTTTTCAAAGCCGTGTTCTTCCACCAACGGCAGGACTTGGGGGTGGGCGGCGATGGTGAAAAAGTCGCCGTGCGCCACGACTTGGCCGCGGTCGAGGACTACGACTTGGCTGGTGAGTTCGAGGATTTCGGCCACCGAGTGGCTGACGTAGAGAATGGGAATCTGGAGGGCATCGCGGACGTGGCACAAGTAGGGAATGATGCGGTTTTTGAGGCCCTGATCGAGCGAGGCCAGCGGCTCGTCCATCAGCAGGAGGCGCGGAGAAGCGAGCAGGGCGCGGCCCAAGGCAACGCGCTGGCGCTCGCCGCCGGACAGGTGCGCCGGCCGACGCTTGAGCAGGGGACCGATTTCGAGCAAATCGACGATCTGGTCCAAGGCAAAGCGGTGCGCCGCTGCCGGCAGCAGGTTGCGGCCATAGCACAAGTTTTCCTCAGTGCTCAGGTGCGGAAAGAGCAAGTCGTCTTGAAACACGTAGCCGATGCGGCGGCGTTCGGGCGGCAAATTGATGCGCTGGGCCGAGGAGAACAGGGTTTGACCGTCTAGGGATATTTCGCCGGCATCTGGCCGCACCAACCCGGCGACCACGTCCAGCAGCGAGGTCTTGCCCGCGCCCGACGGTCCGTACAGGGCGGTGACGGCATGGTGGCACTCGATATCGACGTCGAGCGCGAAGGGGTCTAGCTGGCGTTGAGCGCGGAGGCGGAGCATGGCTAACTCGAGCGCAGGCGACGGGCCGACCACTCGCTGGCCACGAGGGCCAGCAGCGAAAGCGCGACCGAGACCACGATTAGCCCGACGACGCGGCCTTCTCCGTCCGGTTGGTTGAGATACGTGTAAATGGCCGAAGGAATGGTGCGGGTCTGCCCGGCGATATTGGCCGCAAACGTGATGGTCGCGCCGAACTCGCCCAAGGAGCGGGCAAAGGTCAACAGCGAGCCGACCAGCAGGCCGGGGGCGGCGAGGCGCAAGGTCACGGTCAGAAAGGCGCGCACCGGACCTGCTCCGAGGGTGCGGGCGACGCGCTCTAGGCGCGGGTCCACGCTTTCAATGCCGAGGCGCACCGAGCGCAGCATCAGGGGAAAGCCGACCACGGCCGAGGCCAGCACTGCGCCCTTCCAGTCGAAGGCTAGCTGGAGGTTGAGGGCTGCGAGCACCGGGCCGAAGAGACCGCGGCGGCCAAAGAGCAACAGGAGCAGATAGCCGGTGACCACCGGCGGCAGGACCAGCGGCAGGTGACAGAGGCCATCGAGCGCGATCTTGAGCGGAAACTCCCGCCGGGCCAGCAGCCAGCCCAGCAACACGGCCGGCAACAGGCTCAGCAGTACGCAGCAAAAGGCCACGCGCAGGGAGAGCAAGAGGACCTGCACTTCCTCAGTGCCGAACACCTTGGTCGCCCAAAAGGGTAAAGCCGTGTTTGCGGAAGATGCCGGCGGCCGGTGCCGAGCTAAAAAACGCCAACAGGCTGCGGACCTGCGCACTGGCGCGGCCCTTGACGATGGCCGCCGGATAGACGATGGGGCGGTGCAGTGAATCCGGCACCGTCGCTAGCGTTATTACGCGGTCGCTTTGGGCCGCATCGGTGGCGTACACCAAGCCGGCCGCGCACGCTCCGCGCTCGACGTACACTAGGGCGGCGCGGACGTCGGGTGCAGGTGCGATGCGGCTTTTGAGTGCCGGCCACCAGCCCAGCGCCTCTAGGGCTTGGCGAGCGTACTGACCGGCCGGTACGTGATCCGGGTCGCCGAGGGCCAAGCGGCCAGCGAAAGCACCGGCAAAGTCGAAGTCCCTTGCAAGGCGGACGGCAAAAGGCGCTCCCTTGGGTGCAATGACCACGAGGGCGTTGCCGAGGAGATCGACGCGAGTGTCTTGCTCAAGGTGCTGGCGCGCTTGGAGATAGCTCATCCACGCGGCATTGGCGGCAAAGTAAACGTCGGCTGGCGCCCCTGCGGCAATCTGTTTGGCCAAGGTCGAAGAGCTGGCAACGGACAGGCGCATCCCCTCGTAGCGAGTGGCTAGCTCTGAGAGTGCGGAACTCAGGCTAGCGGCGGCGAATACGCTTTGGGCCGCTGCCAGCGCAGGGCAGAGCAAGAGTAGCAGACTAAGTGTGCGCAGGGTCATGGCGCCAAAAATCGGCCAGCGACTGGGCGATATGGGCGGGGTTGCGGACGGAATGCACCGGGTGCCAAGAGGGGGGAAAGAGCTGGCGGTAGCGGCTTTGGGCAAAGCGGCGATCGACGAGGAGGATCGCGCCGCGGTCGCTTGCGGTGCGAATGACGCGGCCGGCGGCCTGCAACACGCGATTCATGCCCGGATAGACGTAGGCGTACGCAAAGCCGGGAATCTCGCGCTCGTCGAAATAGTGGCGGATTAGGTCGCGCTCCAAGCAGAGCTGCGGCAGCCCAACGCCGACGATCACCGCCCCGACTAGTCGCTCGCCGACTAAATCGATCCCCTCGCCAAAGACGCCGCCCATCACCGCAAAACCCACTGTGTACTGCGCGGCCTGTGCGTCGAATGCGGAGAGGAACGCCTCGCGCTGGCGGTCGGACATGCCGCTTTCTTGGACGAGGAGGTCGATGCTCGGGTACGCGTCGGCAAAGCGCGTCGCCACCTCCTCCATGTATTTGTACGAAGGGAAAAAGGCGAGGTAGTTGCCCGTGCGCTGGCTGACGAGGGCGGCGATGGACTCGGCGATGGCGTCGTAGCTCTCGCCGCGCTTTTTGTACGTCGTCTCAATGTGGTCGGCCAGCAGCAGGCGCAGGTGCTCGGGAGGGAAAGGCGAACCAAGGCTCAGCAAAGTGTCCCCCTCCTCGCCGCCGAGCAGGTCGCGGAAGTACGCCAGCGGCGAGAGCGTGGCCGAAAAGAATACGGCCGCACAGCCGCGCCCTAGGGCTTGGCGGATATTTTGCGCTGGGTCGAGACAGAAGAGCCGGAAGCGAATGTCCCGCCCCTGTTTTTCGGTGTACGTGGTATAGTGCTCGTCGAAAAGCTCGCCGATGCGCTCAAAGCCCAGCGCCCGGAAGTAGCACTCGATCAATTCGTCCCAAAAGGGCAAGGCCCCGCCCTGCGCTAGGACCTTCTCGGCGGCGCGGAGGACATTGTGGACCAGTGCCATCAGATCCGTCGGCAGTTGCGGGCTGATCCAGCACTCGCCGTCGCCTTCCTGTTCGACCTTGTTGCCGAGCTTGGCAAAGTAGCGGTTGAGGGCATCGAGCTGTTGGCTTAGGTCGGGATGCGTCTTGCCGACTAAGTGCTTTAGCGCGGCGATTTCGGCCTTGCCAAGATCGGCCGAGAACATTTCGCGCGCCCGATCGACGAGATTGTGCGCCTCGTCGACGAGGAAGGCGTATTGCCCGCCGGCGTCTTGGAAGAAGCGCTTGAGGAAGGCGCGCGGATCGAAGACGTGGTTGTAATCGCAGATGATGACGTCGGTCCACGGCGCGAGGTCGAGCGAAAATTCAAAGGGGCAGACGCGGTGCTTTTGGGCGCATTCCTCGATGAGGGACCGAGTGAAGGCGTCGCGGGTGAAGATGTCTGCAAGCGCGTCGTTGATGCGGTCGTAGTAGCCGCGGGCGAACTCGCATTGCTCGGGATCGCAGGTGCTGCCGCCGTTGGGTTTGAAGCAGACCTTGTCGCGGGCCGTCAGCGTCAGGCTCTTGAGGCGTGCGCCCCCCCCGCGCAGGTCGTCGATGGCCTTTTCGGCGACCCGGCGTCCGCTAGTTTTGGCCGTCAGGTAGAAAATTTTTTCAGCATGGCCCAAGCCGAGGGCCTTGGCGGCCGGGAACAGGGTCGAGATGGTCTTGCCGATGCCGGTAGGTGCTTGGGCAAAGGCTCGACCGCGGCCGTCGATGGTGCGATAAGTGGCCACGGCCAGATCGCGCTGGCCGGGTCGGTATTCGGCAAAGGGGAATTCGAGTGCCGCAAGCGAAGAGTCGCGCTCGGCGCACCACTGGTGATACAGCCGCGCCCAATGCAGGTAGCGCTCGATGAGATCGGCGCAAAACGCCGCTAGTTCGTCGTACGCAAAGGTGCGACGGTCCTCGCGGCGCTTATGGGTATCTAACTGAAGGTACGTTAGCTGGATGTCGATGGCGTCGAGCCCACTTTGCTCGGCGACCATAAAGGCGTAGAGCTTGGCCTGCGCCCAATGCGCTAGGTTTTCAGCAATCTCGTCGAGCTCGGCCTCGGTGGTCTTGATTTCCTCGACGAGCACGGCGTCGTCTTCGACGAGCAGGCCGTCGATGCGGCCGCTTATTTCGAGGGCGATCTCGTCGGTCTCGACTAGGTGGGAGATGGGCACTTCCGCCCGATAGTCGGCGGGGCGGGCGCGCTGGACTTGCTGGTGGCCGCGCGTGCCTTCCACTAGGCGGTCGGGGCGGGAAAAGCCGCCGAAAATTAGGTCGCCGGAGCGCAGCACGAAGCCGACAAGTTCGCGCACCGAGGTTTTGAGCAGGCGCGGGGGCATGGTGTTATAATATAGGGTCGCTATTAGGCACTTGCATTTTCACAGGAGAGGATGATGAGTCAATCCGCAGTCTTGGGCGTCATTGGCGGGTCGGGGTTGTACCATATAGAAGGGGCTGAAACGGTCGCCGAGCACCGGCTAGATACGCCCTTTGGCGCACCCTCGGACGCCATTGTCGAGGCGCGAATCGGCGAGCGCACACTGCATTTCCTGCCGCGACATGGCCGCGGGCATCGGCTGCTGCCGAGCGAAGTACCCTCTCGCGCCAATATCCACGCACTCAAGCAACTAGGGGTGAACCACGTTTTGGCCATCAGTGCCTGCGGCATCATGCAGGAGAATATCCGGCCTGGGGACATGATCGTGCCCGACCAAATTTTCGACCGCACGCGCGGACAACGCCCATCGACGTTCTTTGGCGACGGTATCGCCGGACATGTGATGTTCGCCGACCCGTTCTGTGCAGGGTTGCGGGGCGTGGTCATTGCGGCGGCACGGGCGGCAGGTGCCAACGTCCACGAGGGCGGCACCTACCTCTGCATGGAGGGACCAGCCTTTTCCACCCGCGCTGAGTCGCATTTCTACCGCAACGCCGTGGGCGCGGCCGTGATCAGCATGACCGCTCTGCCCGAGGCCAAGCTGGCGCGCGAGGCGGAAATGTGTTACGCGCTGCTGGCCACGGGCACGGACTACGACTGCTGGCACGAGGAGGAAGAAGACGTGACCGTCGATCAAGTGCTGGCAGTGCTACGGGCCAACAGCACCTTGGCCAAGCAGATCGTCTCCGAGGTTGCCACGCGCCTGCCGCCCGAATCCACTTGCCCTTGTTTGCACGCGGCCGAACGCGCCATTCTCACCGACCCAGCGGCGATTCCTTTAGAGGCGAAGGAGCGGCTCCGGGTTCTCTATGGAAAGTATTGGGATTGACAACCCATTCAACGAACCCTTCAGCCCGCACGATCAGACCCAGCTCTGCACCGGAGTTTTCCTCTGCGAAGATGGGCCGTGCTGCCCAGCGGCGGCGACACGGGCTACGCCGGCATCTTGCCCTTGGACGACGACCACGCGCTCATCGCGTACTACTTGACCCACGAATCGCCCGACCGGGGTTCTTGCGTCTATTTGTCTTTTCAGTACTCATCGAGGATTGACCACGGAGATTTGCCCATGGCGGAACGTTTTAGAATAGCGGTCGTCGGCGTCGGCCGGATTGGCGCATTCCACGCCCGCCACGTCCAAGAGCTGGCCAGCGAGCGGGGCGATTGCGCGTTGACCGCGGTAGTAACCAATGGTGCTAGTGAGTTGACCGTGGTCGAGGTAGTTCCTACGCTGAGGGTGTCCCCCCTTCCAGCGAAGGAGCGTCCCATGACCACGGCCGAGTTTATAATAGCCCTCTTCTATCGGATCGACAACCAGATGGGCGATGTGCCCAAACACCCCCAAGCCGCCTTATATCCCAGCGAAACGGTGACCCTGGCGGTTCTATATGCGCTCAAAGGGGACGGCAAACGGGCGTTTTATCGCTGGGTAGTGCGCGATTGGCGCGCCTTTTTCCCGCGCCTGCCCGAACGCACCCGCTTGTTCCGCCTGTTTGTCGCCCATGCGGACTGGACCGATCGCTTTCGAGCGGACCCCACCCCCTTAGGCGTGATCGATAGCTATGGCATCGAGTTGATCCATCCAGTACGCGAAGGCCGCTCCGCTCACCCTATCGGCCAGAAAGGGTTGTCCAATCACCGCTGGATCGTCGGCGGCAAGCTGGGCTTGATCGTCAACCAGTGGGGCTTGATCGTCGATTGGGATTGTAACACGGCCAATGTCCACGATTCGGTCTTTCACCCGATGATTGGTCGCTACGAAGAGCAGATGATCCTCCTCAGCGACCAAGGCTTTCATGCCAAAGAAGGTGATCCGGCTAATCTGAAAGTGTGTCCCCGCAAAACCTGGGGCGACCGGATGGTCATCGAGACCGTCTTTTCGATGCTGACCCGCATTGGCCGGTTCAAGCGACAGACCCATCGAGCTTGGGCCTACTTTAGAGCGCATCTGAGCGCGGCCATGGCCGCCTTTAACCTGCTGGCACAGTGGCATGGATTGCAACCGGATGAAAATGGATTCGTCCCGTTGTCCATCGCGGAATTTAGCTTGTAGCCCACTAGCACCATTGGTTAGTAGATGGCTACGGCGACTTGGCCGCCGAGGTCGCGGCCCAGCTACAGACTGGCCAAGAAACGGCGATTGGCGTTTTCAAAGACGTGGAGGAACTGGTCGCGGCTAAGGCAGCCGACGGCGCGTTCATTGCCTCGCGCACTGAAAACCACTACCGCGATGCCCAAATTTTGATCGACGCGGGCTGGCGCGTCTTGATGGAAAAGCCGCTGACGCATTCCTTGGCCACCGCGCGGGAGTTCGCCGCCTATCTGGACGCCGACGCCTTTGGCCGCACGGCCCTGATGCAGGCTTTTATGCGCCGCTTCGACGCCCCGCTGTTGTGGGCCAAAGCCCTGTTGGATCGAGGTGCTATTGGTGCGCCGTTCAAGATCGCTTCAATCCTCGAAGATCCCGTGCCGCCGCCCCACGGGTACAATAGCTCCGGCCTGCTTTCGGATATGGCGGTCCACAACATCGACGAGATTCTCTGGCTCGGTGGGCAACAGCCCGAGCGGCTAGCTGGCTTTGGCAGCCTGCTTTACAACCAGCAGCACACGGACGTCAAAGAGGATTTCGACGACGCGCTCTTGCAGATGTACTTTCCCGAAAACCTGATTGGCCAAGTGACGGTGAGCCGCAACCACGTAGCCGGGTATCGCAACGAGACGTGGGTTTACGCCACGGAGGGGGTGGTGCATGTGGGGGCCTTTGGTGCGGATCCGCTTAGAGTGGAAGCGGAAGCATTTGGGCGGCGGGGTTTAATTGAGCGGCGAGAATTCGCCCTGCGCGATTACGGCGCAGAAGTGCCGTTTTTTATCGAGCGCTTCGGGCCGGCGTACAAGGCCGAGGTAGCTCACTACATCGACCAGTGCCGCGCTGGCGCGCCGTTTGCCGTTGATCACCGCGATGGGCTGAGGGCGCTGGAGATCGCGATGGTGGGAAGCGGGGCGTTGCAGGGGCGCGAAGGGGGCGTAGCGGTTGATTTTGCCGAGCGCGATTGAGACAGCAGAGAGCTAATTTTTGGGAAGTGCGGATATGGCACCAGTACGCGCATGGTCCTCGAGCCGCCGCGCCGCACGCCCAAAGGGGCGGAACGGTTCCTGCGGGTCTTGCATTATACCCTTTGCAATGGTTTTATTCGCAGTGAGGAAGTGCCTCGCGCCGAAGAGAAAGATAGCGTACAGTAGCTGCGGCGGATGAACGAGACCTGACGATAGGAGGTTGTTATGGTACCAGCCTGCGCCCTGCTTATTTTTTTCTTAGATATCGTCCTGTTTTTCGGATGGAGAGCAGAGATATCAGCCAATTTCGTCCTGTTTTTTTTCGCCTTGTTTTTTCCCCTATATTTCGGATGGAGAGCAGAAAAGCAGCGCGAACGGCTGGAACAGCTAGCCGATCGGCTGCGCCGGCTCTACGAGCACGCCGGTCGGCCGGGCCTGCGGGTACGCCGTCCCAGACGACTTCACCTTGAGATGCATCAGGCCCTCCGAGATATGGAAAAGAGCCTCAGGACCTTGGAGCGGCACCACCAAATCCAGCGCCGTCGGCTGCGCTATCCCCGGCTGTTAATTGACGACCCCAAGTCTGTCCTCGACAATATGGATCAGCGCCTCTCGCGGCTGGAAGAGGTCACCGCCCTCAGATAAAGGAACCGAGCCGTGCGAGTGCCGTTGTTGGTCAAGGACCAGGCGACGCACGGCGATGTAGCTATCTGCGCCACCTTCTTTTTAAGCTGTCGTAAACCATATTGGTTTTACGACAGCTTTTTATTGTTAGTCCAGCGTCAGTTTTATCGTCTTCGCCGCGTCTATGCATATAATAGAGCAGGTGCGCGGACGTCTTGCTAAAGCATGCACCATATCGCTCCGCCGAAATCGAAGATGTAGTGCAGGAGGCCGCCAGCTAAGCCTTTCACCATCGCAATCGGCTCCGCGACCCAAGTGGCCGTTGACCAATTGTCAGAGAAAACCTTAACTACACGACAGTAGGGCCTTACCCTCGGATCGAGGGCGGGACGCCCTCGATCCCGGACTCATCGGAAACAGCAAAAAAGGCGTACTCAAAGTCAAGGTCCTAGTACCGGCTCCGATCGCGTCATACGGGGAGGAAACTTCGGTATTTTCCTTCGACACGTGCGGTCAGCGTATCGCACCGGCTACTCGCCCAGCAATCGCTCCGTCGCCGTAGGTGTACGCATCTTGATGACTCGTTAGTTTTTCCTCGGCTCTTCCCAAGCGGTTCGACCTCGGCGACGGAATTCTCTATTAAAAGCTCCGATGAGCGCATAGGAGGAAGACCAGCGGTACGGAGGGAGTATTAAAAACCTCGGGAAACAAATGTACCTAGACAGGAGGGCTAAACGAAGATGGCTCGTCAAAAAAAGAAAAGTACCAAGCAGAAAAAGCCCAGCGACCCTTTCTCAAAACTCACTTGGGAAGACCTGGAGGAATGGGCGGGTGCCGTCATCGTCGCCCGAGGACGCCCCTATCAGAGAAACGGAGCGGTTGGGGACTTGGGACGCACCGAGGACGGGACGTTGGTAGCTTGGGTGATGGGAACGCGGCGCTATGCCACCCGAGTGCATATTACGGAGCGGAATGGTCTGGAATCCGCCTGCACCTGTCCTTATTGGGACATCTGCAAACACGCGGTGGCTGTGGTACTGGAATACTTGGAACGCCTCAAGACCGATAGTGCTATTGGCCAAATTGAGGAGGACGATCCGCGCTTGTTGGGACTAGAAGCGATAGAGGACGAGTACGACGAGTACGAGGAATTCGCCGAGGAAGAGGAGGAAGAAAACGTCAAGGCGCGTTCCGGGCACTCGAAGTCCAAGAAGTCCAAGACGGCTTCCCTGCACCCGTACCTCCAAGAGCAGACCAAAGCCGAACTCGTAGCGCTGGTGGTGGAACTCGCGGACGCGCACGACGAGGTGCGCCAATTACTCGCAGACCGCCGCACTTTGGCCTCGGGGCAGACGCACAAAATTCTCCAGACGATCCGCCGCGAGATCCGCGCCTTAGAAGAGCCGGTGTGGGACGAATACGAGCACAGAGACTCTGAGGCCAACATGGAGCGCCTCAAGGCGGCGCTCAAAGGGTTGGTAGAAGCTGGACAAGCCGACGCGGCGTTGCAACTGGGACCGGAACTACTGGCCGCGGGCAACCAGGCACTTGAGTACGATCACGAAGGCGAGTCCGACGGGGTGCTCGCCGATTGCCTCCATGTTCTTTTTCAGGCCCTCGATGCGGCTTCCTTGTCGCCGGCAGACCAGATAGAATGGGCCCTAAATATGGCGCTGGCCGACACGTACAGTCTGTGCGACGCTGGTTTGGACCACCTGTGGAAAAAACGCTACGCCAAAAGCGATTGGTCTGCAGTGAGCGACCGGCTAGCGCGGCGTCTCAAAGCTATCGGGCCTGCTGAGGGAGAGGATGACTTTTCGCATAACTTCAAGCGGAGCCAAATTGCCGACTGGCTGATTCGCGCCCTAGAAAAGGCCGGCCGCCCAGACGAGATCATCCCGCTGTGCGAGCGCGAAGCGCCGATCACCTTCAGCTATGAACGCTTGGTGGATCGCCTGATGGCCGGCCGCCGCTGGGAAGAGGCCCGGCGCTGGTGCCATCAGGGGATGGAGGCGGTTTCCTCGACCTATCCGGGCATTGCAGCGGCCTTGCGCCAGCAGCTACAGACGGTTAACCAGCGCAGTGGCGATCCGCTCGCCGGGTTGGCCCTTCAGGCCGAGGAGTTTTTTGCCGATCCTAGCCTGAGCGGTTTCCAAGCTCTGTGCAAAGCCGCCCGCAAGGTGCGCCTCGGCAAGCCCGTCGAGGCTTGGGCGCGGCACTATTTGGAAACCGGCCGGCGACCCGGGGTTGGTCGGAAACGCAAGAGCGATCCAAAGATAGACTGGCCCCTGCCGGCCTCTGAAGTTGAGGTGCGTACTGATTCCCAACCAACTGAGGCACCTATGACCGGGATACTAATCCGGTTGGCTATTGCCGAGAACAAGCCGGATGAGGTACTCAAGTGGTACGACTATGCCAGCCGCAAAAAGGGTGGGTTGGGGGCGTATGACTTCCTCGTCGATGCCACCGAGGTGGCCGAGGCCGTCAAGTCGGCCCATCCAGATCGGGCGATAGCCATTTGGAAGGAAACTGCGGAGAGGCATATCGCCCGGGTACAGACGAGTGGGTACGAGGCATCAGTACCCTATCTGCGAAAAATGAAAAATGCGCTCACTCGAGCTGGTCGCAAGCAGGAATGGGAAGCGTATCTGGCTTCCTTGCGGGAGGAGAACAAACGCCGTCCGCGGTGTCTGGAGGTGCTGGACCGGTTGAAAGGTGGACGCCGGCGAATTATCGACACGTAGTCCCATTGCAATTTTTAAGGATAGCGTACAGTAGCTGCGTCCGATGGACGAGACCTAACGATAGGAGGTTATTATGATACTAGCCTACGCCCTGTTTTTTTTCTTACTAGATATTTTTTTGCTTTTTCTCACCCTATCTCTCGGATGGAAAGTAGAGATACCCGCCTATTTTGCCCTGTATCCCGCCCTATTTCCCGTCCTGTATCTCGGATGGATCGAGGAAAAGAATCGCGCACGGCTGGAACAACTCGCCGATCGGCTGCGCCGGCTTTACGAGCGCGCCGGTCAGCCGGCCCTACGGGTCCGTCGTCCCAGACGACTCCACCTTGAGACGCATCAGGTCCTCCAAGAATTGGAAAAAAGCCTCAGGATTTTGGAGCGTCATCACCAAATCCGGATCCGTCGGCTGCGCTATCCCCGGCTGTTTTTCGACGACCCCAAGCCCGTCCTCGACAATCTGGATCAGCGCCTCTCGCGGCTGGAAGAGATCGACGTCAAATAAAGGAACCGAGCCGGGCGAGTGCCGTTGTCGGTTGAGGGTCTAGGATGAATGAAAAGTGTATATGTTGTCGTCAAATTGTTGTGAAAAATGACGGTACACAGTCAAATAACTCGTATTTGATGGGATGCTTAGGGGGACTGTCGATGCGTGTCAGACGGGAGTCTGCGAAGAAACGCGGCGCGTGACGATGTTGAAGGGAGAGCCGCGCCAGCCGACCAAGAGAAAGCGACGGTAGGGAGAATTTCTTTATGACGACAAAAATTAACCAAGCGTCCCTCGCGCTTGTGCGAGGAGATATTACAAGGGAACGAGTCGATGCAATCGTCAACGCGGCCAACGAGCGGCTCATGGGTGGTGGTGGCGTCGATGGCGCCATTCACCGCGCCGGGGGACCGGCCATCGCGGCGGAATGCAGCGCAATCCGCGCCAAGCAGGGCGGTTGTCCCACGGGTCAAGCTGTAATCACAGCGGGGGGAAACCTTCCCGCGAAGCACGTCATCCACACCGTGGGGCCGATCTGGCGAGGCGGAACCGCCGGTGAACCCGAACTCCTCGCTAGCTGTTATCGGGAGAGTTTAGGACTCGCATTGGAACACGGCATCGAGACGATTGCCTTCCCATCCATCAGTACCGGCGTGTACGGCTATCCGGTCGCGCAAGCCGCGGCCATCGCGCTCCATGCGGTAAAGCAATTCCTCGCAGCACACGATGGTCTCGATGAGGTGCGTTTCGTCCTCTTCGACGATGCGACGTACGGCGCTTATGAGAAGGCCCTTTCGGACATGAGAAGGTAAAGGAGGGGTACTCGTCGCCGATGCCAAAAGTTCTCTCGGACCTACTGAGTGTGGGAAGTGCAGATGTGGCAGTTGCAACTGGAATCAGTGAAGTGACGGACTCCCACCACTGCACCGTCCTTGCGGTCAGCCCGCTCGAACACCAATTGGAACAGGTCGTCCTCTTGATTCTCTAAGTAGCGACGAAGCGCATATGAACATATGTCCGCGAGTTGCACCATACTCGTGAGTTGGCTATCGACGAACAGAGGAGTCTCGATGATGTTCTCTACGGCAGTCCAGCGCGTCCCCTTATGGTGGAATCCACGCATAAGATCAGTATGGCGCTTGGCCACCGTCTGATTATTGTCGTGTATCAACAATCCGTAGTTCTTTTGACTTGTCCCTGTGACTTGTAAGTACTGTTCAAACCGTGAGACAACCTGATCGAAAGCCATTTCTCCAATGTTGTACGGAGTATGCTTCCGTGGATCGAAGTGAACCTTGTCAACACATTCTTCATCATCGAGGAAGTGCTTCTGCTTAAGTTCCGCTATTTCCCTGTCGCATGTCTTCCAGTGCCAGACAGGAATCGACAGACCAACTAGGATGAAGTGAGAAGTGTTTCCCGGAAGGTCTGGTGTGCCGGATTCATCCATATAGCACAGATGCATAGATTTCTGTTAAGCCATTGTTTATACGGCAATTAGGTCCAAACAGTACATAAAAAAGCGTCTGGGGTTCAGGCTCAAAGCCCAAAGACGAGACGCTTGGCGACTCATCCCAGACGCATATATAGATTACTCTTATTATCGGGAAATGTCAACTGAAGTTTAGGAGAGAGCGGACGGAATGACAACGCAGTGAAGCAATTCCTCGCAGCGCACGAAGGTCTCGATGAGGTGCGTTTCGTCCTCTTCGACGATGCGACGTACGGTGCTTATGAGAAGGCAACGCTATCTCGTCGGGCGGACGTGCGGGCCATTCAGCAGTTTGCCCAGCCAAGTGTAGCGGACGAGAAATTGGTAGATCGGCAACAAAAGGCCGGTAACTGCGAGAACCACTAGGAAGTACTTTACCCTTGGAGAAAGCGGCCAATCGCGTACTGCCAATTGAGCGCCAATGACCAGCGGTACGTGCGCCACGTACAGCCAGTACGACGAATCCGATAAGTAGCGAATGGTTTTGTTTTCGCGGGAGCAGAGTTTGCGGAACAAGCCCATGTACGCAAAAATCATCATCCAAGCGTAGGTCGCCTGCAACGCCACGGCCGCGGTCCGGGCCATAGCCGGGCCGAATATCTCCTCGCGAAATCCGAATGCACCCATTGAAAATTCGAGATCGAGCGGGAAGACTAGCTGCGCTCCAGATAGTGTCTTTTTCGGCCTTGGCCGCGTTGGCTGCAAATGCAGATGCAATGGCCCAGCCGCTGATCTAGTTCACTGCGGGAACGATGGTCACCAGCCCGAGTAGGAACGACAGGAACACGCGGCGAAAGCGGTGGGAGAGCAATGATTTTAAGCCGCGCCCGCGCCAAAGCATGGCCGTGAAAAAGCCGCTCAACACAAAGAACACTGGCATGCGAAAGCCGTGGATCGCAGCGAAGAGCAGTCCGAAAATTCCGCTTTGCTGTGCATCCTGAACCGGCCAAGGAAATGGGGTGAAGGACAACCCGGCGTGCAATGCGATGCCGAGCAACATGGCCGCGGCGCGCAGGGCATCGAGGTCGTAGCGGCGAGGGTACGAGCCTCTATTCATGCTTGATCGGCTCCGCCCTTCTCAACGTCCCTCCATCCCGCACGGCCTCGTAAATCTGGGCGAACTCGCGGCTGCCGTCGTCTTCGACCGGGAGGCATTCGGACCCGCTTTCGCAGATGGGCATGGCGTCGCCGGGATACTCGCTGTGGAGGGCCTGCTTGGAGCAGCCATAGTAGGTGACTTCGCCGTTGGCGCGGGCGTAGCGATAGACGTGGCGGGGCGGCTCGACCCAACTGTAATCCACCCGATATTGCTCTATGGCCTGAAGGTCGATCTCGACGCCGAGGCCGGGCTGTTCCGGGACTCGGTAATAGCCGCCGCGTAGCTGGATCGGGTCGGCCAACAGTTGGCTTTCCCAGATGTTCATGCAGGTAATGGCCGGCCACTTGCTCTGGGGACAGACCGCGCCCAAGTGGGCCGCCCACGTGGTGGTGATGCCCGTGCCGACGAGCTGGAGCCAGAAGGGCTTGTTGGCCACGTCTGCGACAGCGGATTGCTGGGCGATGCCGTGGGCCCCAGCGCAGACGACAAAGCCGTCGGCCACGTCCTCTTGCAGGGTGGTGAGAATGGGCGGCGAGCCGTAGTGCATGGCCAGCGGGCGGCGGATGTGGTTGCGGATTTGGGCGTTGCCAGCCACATCGGCTTGGGGGATTGGCGTCTCAATCATGGCCACCTGCGGGTATTGCTCCAAGGTCGCCAAAAACTCGACCGCGCTGGCGGCGTTGGCGAGCGTGCCGTTGAAGTCCAAGTCGAGCTTGAACTGCGGGGGAACGGCCTCGACGATGGCTTGGATGCAGGCGTGTAAGTCGTACCAAGTCCGCGCCTTGAGCTTGGCGGTGGTATAGCCCTCGGCGACGGCGTCAGCGCACTGGCGCGCCCAGTCTGCGGCCGGCATGTCCATCGCCCACCACGACAGCGGGCACCACGTGCGGACCTTGGTGCCCAACAGGCGATAAGCCGGGGTGCCGAGGACTTTTCCAACCGCGTCGAAGAGTGCCTGCTGGACCCCAGCGCCCAGCGCATCTTGCCACAGCAGATCGCCGACCGCGCGGCCGACGATGCGGTCTTCGATGTCTTCAGGGACTTTGGCCCACGTGTAATTGGGGATGGTTTCGCCCCAGCCTGTGGTGCCGTCGGCGAGGGTGATTTTGCAGAGTTGGACGATGCGCCAATGCGGCAGCCAGTATTTCATGTGCTGATTGGTGTGGGCGGTAAACGGAACGTCCAAGTGGATGAGTTCGACGGATTGGACTTGCATTGGGGGCTCCTTTTGGAAGCAGTGGAATGGGCTAGATACGGCGGGTTTGGGTGGGTGTCAATAGGAATTAGAAGCGGTTTTACGATTCCTGCTGGGAGCACGGGCGTCCCGCCCGCGTCGTGGCGCGTCGGGTTTTGCTCAGTTGTTTTTCGCATCGTTCACTCGGCCATAAAGCATACGATACCGGCGATGAATGGGGGCTGAACGCTAAAAGGGCCATTGAGGGCATAAAGCCAGCTTGCGCGGTACTGCGCTTCGGCGACCTCGCAAACCGCCCGCTCAACTGGCCCGACTTAATGCGCCAGTCGCCGGAAGAGTTGTCCCTGCGTCGCGAGCCATTCAGCTTGCGGCATCACCAGCGGGATGCGTTTGACGACGTGCTACAAGGATTCGCCGAGTACGATCGCGGCAAGCTCATCATGGCATGTGGCACGGGCAAAACGTTCGCCGCGCTCCGTATAGCCGAAGCGGTCGCCGGAAGCGGCGGACGGGTGCTCTACTTGGTGCCGTCCATCTCGCTGTTCCAGCAATCCATGCGCGAATGGGCCGAGCAAAAGAAGGTCCCGCACCGCTACATCGGTATCTGTTCCGACACCCGTGCTGGACGCAACGACGAGGATGCCTCGCTACAGGAACTCGAGATTCCGGTTACCACCGATCCGGCGGCGATCACAGATGCCTTGCAGGATGTGCCGCCGGACGCGCTGACAGTCGTGTTCTGCACCTATCACTCGCTGGGCCTTGTCGAGCAGGCGCAAGACGCTGGCGCACCGCACTTTGATCTCGTGCTCTGCGACGAAGCGCACCGCACCACAGGCATTGAGCGTCCCGGCGACAACACCTCGCCGTTTGTGCTGGTGCATGACGCAGAGCGAATCCGCGCCGATAAGCGCCTATACATGACTGCCACGCCGCGTCTCTATACCGAAGGGGCGAAAAGCAAAGCGGCGCGACACGACATCGAAGTGTTTTCCATGGACGACGCGGCGGTCTATGGTCCCGAGTTCCATCGCTTGCCGTTTTCGCGGACCGTAGAGCAGGACTTGCTGTCGGACTACAAGATCGTGGTCCTCGCTATCTCCGAGAGCCAAGTCGATGCGGTATTGCAAGCACATTTGGCGGCGGAAGATAGCGAAATAAACCTCGGCGATGCGGCGAAAATAGTCGGCTGCTGGCGTGCGTTGCAAAACCCGGAAAACCGCAAGCCGAGTGACGGGCTTTTTAGCGGCTATGGCAGCGGCGAGCCGCAGCAGGAGCACTACCAAATCGGTACGCGCAAGATGCGGTTTGCCGACGAGGCCAAGACCACGATCATCGTCAACGATCACATGCGCCTTGCGGGTATTCCAGCAACGGCGCACGAATACGTGGTGAATGGACGTACGCCGCTGGAGTGGTTCATCGACCGCTACCGGATCACCCAAGGTAAGGAGAGCGGCATCGTCAACGATCCCAACGGCTGGTTCGATGACCCACGTGATCTGGTCACCGCGTTCCGCCGAATTGTGCATTTGAGCGTGGAGACGGTGCGGATTGTCAATGAGTTGCCCGAACCGTTTCAAGCCGAATCGGACGAATCGCTAGGGTGAATGAGCCGCTTCGCAGGGCTATCGGGGACCTTTGGCGTTAGCGATATTCACGCTCATGGGTTCTGTGAGCCGCGCGAGGGATCGGATCCTGAATTTTGAGAAGGCTGCCCAATCTCTTCATTAGATTTGTAAAAGTACCGAGCGACAACTAAGAAGAGGCCCAAAACATTGATCGTTGTCCCAGTGAGTATCGTGATCAATACTTGATCAGGCAAAGAAAAGGAGATTAAAAAATAATCCTTGGAAAGAAATGGTACGTCGAGAGTAACTCCTTGGCATATAATGAGTATCCCGATTCCTATCAAACACCATTTTATGAGAAGATACAGTTTATTAGCATATTCTCTCCTAGCATTTATATCTTGCCTAAAATTAAGAAGTTTGAGTTTCTCACGTTCCTTATTAATAGACTTAATATGTTCTTCTAAAGTATGTTCATCATCCCCTTCAGAGGGCGAAGGAGGTGGAATGTCCTTGTAACCGCCCGTACTTCCTCCGGCACTCATGAGATCTGATCCCTATAGTATTTTTTTATAATCCCATTATCAATATCAGCGTTTCTAATGTTCCCACTTCTATCCCGCGTTTGCTTCCACGGAGAGTCTACTTTATGAGTCAGATTAATTAATTGACCACCAGTCAGCTCTTTGTGAAGTTTCCATATATGGTTGAGAAACTCTTGAGTTTCAGTGTCGTTTCTTTTGATAGAAGGAGTCGAAGTGCTCCATTTTTCTAGGAAATCAATATAGTATGGTTCCGTTGCCAACCTCTTGATTGGATCTGCACCAAACTCCTTAAATTCGTAATATAGCGAAGGAAAGACCGGCCCATATTCCCACGCTTCGGCATATTCGTCATCAATAAGAGGTTCTTCATAAATAGCTAAATGCCAGCCGTGAGCAATATAGACCAATTTTTGAATCTGCAAGGGAGAAAGCTCAATGCCTTCTTTGCCGGCGAGATCTAAAAAGTAGTTAGCAACCTCTTTTGCCGAGTATCCCATGCTATTCTCCTATACGGGTGGCTATGATACTGAACAAATGAACACTATTTATCAGTGTCAAGGCAAATTTTATCTATATAAAGCAATTATCTTGCTAGAACAAGAAAATTACTGACTTCTTACTGATCGTACTCTAATGGAAATTCGCCAATTCGCCGAGCAGGTGCTCTTTGGGACGCGCTGGGAGGACAAGCTCGTCGCCCTCGATCGCTACGAGGACCGTGCGCCCGGTGCGGGGATTGAGACCCCGAGTGCCCCGGGCCGCCCGCCCGGCTTGGGGTTGGACGAGTGGCACCAGCGGGAAAAGGTCCGCTTCCGCGACGTGCGCCACTTCCACAGCGAAAAAGAGCGCGGGCTGGTCTTGCACTTTTTTGCCAACCACGAGTTGCTCGCCTTGGAGCTGATGGCACTGGCCCTGCTCAAATTTCCGCAGGCCCCGGAGAAGTTTCGCCGCGGCTTGGTGCAGACGCTCAAAGACGAGCAGGAGCACGTGCGGCTCTACCAGCAGCGAATGCAGGCGATTGGGGTGCAGTTTGGCGAGATCCCGGTCGGCGACTTTTTCTGGAAGGCCATCGGGCCGATGCAGACCCCGATGGACTTTGTAACGGGCTTGAGCCTGACTCTCGAACAAGCCAATCTCGACTATGCGCGGCACTATGCCGAGGTCTATCGGCAGTTGGACGACCCGGAGACTGCGGCGATTCTGGAGCGGATCTACCGCGACGAAATCGGCCACGTCAAACACGGGCTGACGTGGTTTAGGCACTGGCAGGAGGCCGGGTTGAGCGAATGGGAAGCCTATGGCCGGGCCCTGCGCTTTCCGCTGGGCCCGGCGCGGGCCAAGGGCATTGGCTTCAATCGCGCTGGTCGCCTTCAGGCCGGGCTTTCTGCGGACTATATCGACGAGTTAGAGCTTTTTTCGCAGTCGCGGGGACGCTGCCCGGCCGTGTACTGGTTCAACGCCAACTGCGAGGAGCAGGTGGCCTTGGGGCGGCCGGGTGTTACGCCGCCGCGGCCGGTGGCCGAGCTGGAGGCCGACTTCCAAGCACTGCCCATGCTGCTGTGTGCCCGCGACGACGTAGTGCTCCTGCGCGAGAAGCCTTCGCCGGCTTTTTTGCGGCGGATGCAGGAGTTGGGTTTTGCGATCCCGGAGTTCGTCGAGTGCAGCGCGGATGGCCTCGCGGCGCTTGCCGAGCGCAAGGTCAACGCGCTCAGACCTTGGGGCTGGAGTCCAGACAGCGCTCAGTTGTTTGCGCCGTTGGTCGCGGGCTTGCCTCGCGGCGGGGAAGGGCCTTGCTGGAGCGCGGCGATTCGGCGGCTCTACGCCAAGTCGTGGAGCGCGGCGCGGCTGGGCGAATTCCTCGCGGCGCAGGAGGCCGACTATCTCTGTGGGGCGGATGTAGTAGGTACGGTCTGTGCGACGACAGACCAAACCTTGGCGCAGATAGGGCACTTGGCCGCGGCGGGTTTTGACGCGGTGGTCGTCAAGGCTATCTACGGCTCTTCGGGTCGCGGCCAAATCCACTGCCGTGGGGGACCACTGCGTACGGCACAGCGCGGCTGGTTGGAGAACATTTTGCGACAGCAGGGCCAAGTCGTAGTAGAGCCGTGGCTCGACAAGGTAGTGGATCTGTCGCTGCACTTCGACGTAGGGGCCGAGGGTGCGGCCGGGGCCGGCTGGACGCGGTTTCTCACGGCTGGGCGCGGGCAGTATCGCGGCGCGTTCGTTGGCTCGCTCACCGCCGGCCTCGACGAGGAGGTGAAGCGATTTCTCTACGGCGATGGCCGCGATGCACGCCGCTTGCCGCGGTTGGGCGAGCAGCTCGCCGAATGGCTCGCCGGCCCGATGTGTGCTGCTGGCTATCGGGGGCCGGTCGGCGTGGATGCCATGGTGTACCGCGACCGCGACCGACTGCGGCTAAAGCCGATTGTGGAGATCAATCCGCGCACGACAATGGGGCGGGTGGCGCTCAAGTTGCAACAGGCGGTTAATTCGGCGCACACGGCCTTGTGGCTGGTGATTAGCCGGCGCGAGGTAACGGCGGCTGGTTTTGCCGACTTGGCTGAATGTGCCGCTGCGCTGGAGAGGACGCATCCGGCCCGGCTGATGCCTGACGGCCAGCAGTTGAGCGGTGGGGTGCTTTTTACGACCGATCCGGCTCAGGCCCGTTCTTTCGCTACCGTGCTGCTGGTCGGGGAATCGCTGGACGAGTGTGAGGGCTATCTGCGGGATTTGGCTTAGCCGGCCTTCACCGGGCGGTCATCTCATCCATCAAGCGCGTGAACTCGGCGAGGTCCGCCACCTGTATGGCGGCGCGCAGCAAGGCTTGGAGTTGCTCCACCGCTTCGATGCCAGCCAAGCGACCCGACAACGCCCGGGCTAAATCCGCATCAAACCGAATCGCCAAGGCTTCTTGGATGCTTTGCCGAAGCCCAGCACGCCCTTGCTCAATGCCTTGCTCAATGCCTTGCTCAATGCCTTCTTCACGACCCTGCGCCAACGCTCGCTTGCGCAAAGACTCAAGTAACGGAAACTCAGTCATAATCTCCTCCGAAATAAGAGAAAAAATGGTCAATTCCTCGCACACCAACGAACTCAACACCCCCATGTGCGCCAACACACTATGCTTGACGGCACGAGATACAGCTAACTCCTCGGTCGTCTCCACACACCGACGCAACCAAGCCTCCACATCCATCCCCTCAGGACGACCCATCAGCGGCGTGAACGGCAGCACCCCCACAGAACCCGACGCCAAATGCGCCAGCCCATCCAACGCGGTCAGACGGATCACCTTGTAGCGCAGCACCACCTCATAGCCGGCGGCCTCTTGGAGGTATTGCCCCGGATCGCGACGACCCGCGTCGGGACGCAAGTAGATTACGTGCGAAAACAGGGGCAAGCCATACTCGGCAAGGCAGCGTCCCATGTACCGAGCCATCCGCAGCGGCATGGGCACGGCCGTGCTATCCGTGGTCTGAAACTCGCAGTGGACTAACGCCTTCTGGCCGTTGAGCCGCACCCGCAGCAGACTGTCCATCGCCTGCGTCTCCACGATGGGCTGCTCCGGGTTGAGCAGTTCCAGCATCTGCCCCTGTGAATGCCCGAGCAGAAAGGCCAAAAAGTCTTGCGGATAGGTGCTGATTAGGGACTTGGAAACAGTGTCAAAAGCGGCCATCCGAGCCTTTCTGCTAAGCGTTGACGCGATGGGGAGAATATACCCGATTGGGATACAAATACAAATATAGCTTTTTTGAATTCAACCGCTTCTTAGAGGCGTCTTAAAGTCCCTGTTGGGTCGCCTCAAGGTTACAAGGCGAAAACGCCTCGGATACCGGAGGTGGCGCATTGCTCGCCGAAAATTTCCACCTGCCTTCGGCCCGCGCCGGTCCAGTCCCACTGTGTGCCCAAGCGCAGACGCCGCATCCGGCCCGGCTGATGCCTGACGGCCAGCAGTTGAGCGGTGGGGTGCTTTTTACGACCGATCCGGCTCAGGCCCGTTCTTTCGCTACCGTGCTGCTGGTCGGGGAATCGCTGGACGAGGGCGAGGGCTATCTGCGAGATTTGGCTTAGCCGGCCTTCACCGGGCGGTCATCTCATCCATAGCCGACAAAAATCAGCGATTCGCCAACAGCTCCTCTATCTCAGGCGGAAAGCCGCGCTGCCCGTCGCGGTTGAGGCTGGTGCCAGTGAGGCGGCCGTGCAGCACATGCGCGCGGTCGGCTTCTCTGAAGATGTCTTGGACAAAGCAAAAGCGCAGGCGGCTCTCCCGCTCCAAGCGCAACTCAACCGTGAAGCGGTCGCCGCTTCTGAGGGGGGCCTTGTAGTCGATTTCAGCGCGAGTGAGGACCAAGTCGTGGCCCTGTTGGTGGAAGCGGGCAAAGCTGAGGCCGAGGCTTTGCAAATACTGGTGGCGGGCGTGTTCGAGGTAGTTCTGGTACACGGCGTTGTTGACGACGCCTTGAAGGTCGCACTCGTAGTCGCGGACGGCTAGGGTGAGCGCGAAGTCGGGAGGCTGTGCTGGCATGTTCTATCGTCCTATGGACAAGAGCGACACTGCTGCTTGTTGGGTTGGGGGGACTTGGCTATTTTGTGCCCCACAAAAGGAGGGCGAGCCATGCTAAAAATATCCGCTTGGCACGGCGATTTGTCGGAATCGTACCTGCGCTACGTCACCCAACTCGGAGTCGATTGCTTGGACTTTGGCGCGGGCGACTACTTCCCCGGGGTCAAAGAGCAGGGCTATCCCGACTTGGACGCCGTGATAAAAATAAGAAAGAAAATCCGTTCTTGGGGCTTGGACATCAATCGCGTGACCCTGCCGGACATAACCGAAAAGTTCATGTCCGGGCAGAGCGGCTGCGAGGAGGAACTGGAAAACACGGCCGCGGCGCTGGAGGTTTTTGCCGCGGCCGGAGTGCCCATTGCGCGGCAGCGATTTCACGGCGATGTGTTCCCTTGGATGCTCCACCGCTGGAACTCGCCGCGGCGCGGCGGCTACCACTACCGGGCCGAGAGCCGCGGCTTGGCCGAGAGTGATGAGGGGCCGCCTTCGCCCGAGGCGTTGGACACGTGGTGGGCGCGCTTTTGCACGGTGTACGAGCGCTTGGTACCCATTGCCGAAGACCGCGATATCAAGCTGGCGATCCACCCGTCGGACTCGCCGCTGCCGGATACGCCGCTGGGCGGCTTGGGTTTTCCCAAGGTCATCGACGCCTTTCCGAGTCGCCAGGTCGGGTACCTCTACTGCTGCGGCACCCGCGCCGAGGCCGGGGGCTTGCCCTTAGTGCTCGACGAGGTCCACAACTACGGGCGCAAGGGCCGGATTTTCATGGTGCATCTGCGCAATGTGCGCGGGAGCTTGGCCACGGCCGGAGGATTTGAGGAGACTCTGCTCGACGATGGCGACATGAATATGGCCAAAATCCTGCTGGAGTTGCACCGGGTGGGTTTCGACGGGTGCATCAACCCGGACCACATTCCAGCGCTAGAAGGGGACGCGGGGGCCTTGACGCGGGGGTTGGCGTACTCGGTGGGGTACATCAAGGCGTTGTTCGCCATGTTGGCGGCGATCAAGTAGTGGTTAGTCCCCGCACGACACAGGGCACTAATTCGCCTAAAGTCGGCAGTCTGCAAGGAGTTTGCTATGGAAATGAGCAAAAAGAAAATCGCGGCGATCATCACCGAATACCGCCCCAGGTCGCACGCCGACGTGATCGTCTCCAAGTTCCTCAAGGGCTTTCCCACAGACGAGGGCTTGTGTGCGCCGAGGGTCGAAATCGCGTCTATGTACATCGACCAGTTCCCGGAAAACGACATGGGACGGGCGATGGCCCAAGAGCACGGGGTGCCGATTTTTAACAGCATCTCGGCGGCATTGTGTCTGGGGGGACAAGAGCTAGCGGTGGATGGGGTATTGTCCATCGGCGAGCACGGGGACTACGCTTGGAACGAAAAGGAGCAGCAGCTGTATCCGCGCCGCTACTTTATGGAGCAAATCTGCGGGGTGATGGCAACGGCGAAGCGAGGGGTGCCGGTGTTTAACGACAAGCACTTGTCCTATAGCTGGACCGATGCGCTGTGGATGTACCAACGGGCGCAGGCGTTGGGGGCGGCGTTTATGGGCGGGTCTTCGCTGCCGGTGTGTTGGCGGCAGCCTTGGGTTGAGCACGAGTTGGAAACCCCTGTGGAGGAGGCGTTGGCGATCGGGTTTTCTGGGCTGGATATCTACGGGTTCCACACCCTCGAAGTCCTCCAGTGCATGGTCGAGCGGCGGCAAGGCGGCGAGACCGGGGTGGCCGCGGTGACCTGTCTGGAGGGGGAGGCCGTGTGGCGGGCCGCCGATGAGGGATTGTGGTCGCGGGACTTGGCAGAAGCGGCCTGCGCGGCAATTGCCGACAAGCCCGAGGGGTCGATGGAGGAGCACTGCCAAAACCCGGCGCTTTTTGTCGTGGAATACAGCGATGGCTTGCCGGGGGCCGTGCTGATGCTCAACGGCTACGTTCGCGACTTGGCGTATGCGGCGCGGGTCGGCGGACAGGTGCAAGCCTGCGAATTCTACGCCCAAGGGCACGGCGGGCCGGACGGGGCGTACGCGCATTTTAGCTACCTGTCGCTCAACGTCGAAGAGATGTTCCTGAGCGGCGCGGCCCAGTATCCAGTTGAGCGCACTTTGCTGACCAGCGGCATCCTCGAAGCGGCACTGACGTCGCGCTACGAGGGCTACAAGCGGCTGGAGACGCCGTGGCTGGACGTGGAATACCGGTCGTATGATACGTTGCGCTGGCGACCGACTGGGCCACGGCCGACTGGATCTTGCTTGGATCCGTGGCCGCCGAGCGCGTGAGCGGTAGACCTCGGCGGCTTGCTAGCCAGCTCATACATGCTACCACTCCCCTAAGGATCAGCCTGTACACTTGTCTGAACAACGGGCGACTACAAGGGTCGCCCCTACATAAATGACGTGTTCAGAGCTTGAGCCCCGCCCCTGCTGTTCACGCCAGCTTCATCCGCTGCGCTCAGCGACGGGGATCGCGCACAGGAAGGACAAAACTGGTTTTTGGCTTTCACCTAATCCAAGGAGGGATACCACGATGCAACATCTCGCCACAATCGCGCTGGCCTTGGTGGCCGGCGCGGCCTTCGCCCAAGAGCCAATGGGCGACCCGTCGATCATTGCCAAAGATGCCCAACTCGAAGTGCTCTTCGACGGCGCGTTCTTTTCCGAGGGGCCGGCCGTGGCCCCTGACGGCTCGGTTTTCTTTAGCGACATTACCTTTTCCAAGAAATCGGGGATGCAGGCCGGGCATATATGGCGCTACGATCCCAAGAGCGGCAAGACTGCGATCTTCCGCTCGCCCAGCGGCATGTCCAACGGGCTCAAGTTCGACGCGCTGGGCCGGCTGATCGCCGCAGAGGGCGCTGATTTTGGCGGGCAGCGCGTGACGCGCACCGACCTTACAAGCGGCAAGGCCGAGATCATCGCCGGGCTGTACGAGGGCCGCCCCTTTAACGCCCCCAATGACATTTCCATTGACGAGAAGGGCCGCATCTACTTCAGCGACCCGCGCTATCTGGGGCACGAGCCGCTCGACCAGCCGGTGATGGGGGTGTACCGGATTGACCCGGACGGCACTATCGAGCGGATCATCACCGACGCCGGCAAGCCCAACGGCGTCTGCGTTGCCCCGGACCAGCAGTCGCTCTACGTGGTGAGCAACGACAACGGCAATACCGGCATCTTCCGCTTGGAAGGTACGCCCGCGCACAAGGGCCGGATGGCGCTGTTGGCGTACGACTTGCACCCCGACGGCACGGCCACATTCCGCGAGGTGCTGGTCGATTACTACCCAGAAGATGGGCCGGACGGCCTAGTCGCCGACGTCGATGGCAACCTGTACGTGGCGGTGCGCGATGTAACGCGCCCGGGCATCGTCGTGTATGCGCCCAGCGGCGAGGAATTGGCCTACATCCCCACGCCCGAAGTTCCGACCAACACGGCGTTTGGTCGCGGTGCAGAGAGCAAGACGCTCTACGTCACCTACGGAGGGGGTGCGCCGCCGGAAAACCCTGGCATCTTGGCCAAGATAAAGGTCAATAAGGACGGATACCACCTGCCGGCCCCGTGATGCGATGACTTCTTTAGACTGGGCCGTCGTCTTGGTCCTCAACGGCGGCATTGTCGCCTACAGCCTGATTGCCTTCCGCAACAAGGGCGAGAGTTTCGACTGGTACCTCGCGGCCAAATCCATGCCTTGGTGGGTGATTGGGCTGTCGGCGTTTGGCACGGCCGTCGATAGCGGCGATTACGTCGGCATTGTCGGCGGATCGTACAAGCTCGGGCTGTCGCAACTGGCGCAGTGGTGGCTGGGCATTGCCGTGGGCTGGACCGTGCTCAGCTTCTTCGTCATCGTGCCGATGTACCGCTCTGGGGTTTTTACCAACGCCGAGTGGCTGGAGTTCCGCTTCGGGCCAGCGGCCCGCCTGCTAGCGGTCTTGATCAACGTCCAGTCGCGGACCAACGTGCTGGGCAACATCTTCTTTTCCATGTTCTTGGTGCTCAATGTCATTGCCGGAATCGAGGATACGACCTGCTGGTTGGTGGTGGTGGGCGTGGCACTTAGCTCGGTGCTTTACATCGTGCGCGGCGGCTTGCGGGCCGGGGTCCTGACCGACGCGCTACAAAGCGCGACGATGATCGTGGCCTCTTTTGTGCTCTGGGGATTCGTCTATTCGGGGCTGGGCGGTTGGGACGGGGTGGCGGCGCGGCTGGAGGCCGTGGAAGAAGGGCTGGCGGATACGCTGCTGCACGTGGGAGGCTATTCGCCGCCCGGTGTGCCTCCCTTCATAGTGATATTCGGCTTTTTGGTGGTGTTGACTACGTATGCGATTATCAACCAGTATGAGGCCATTCGCTTCCTCGGTGCGCGCTCGGAGTGGGACTTCAAAATGGCCGCGCTGGTGGCCAGCATCGCCACGGCGATTTGCCTGTTCTTCAACGTCAGCTTGGGGCCGATGGCGCGGGCGCAGTTTCCCGGCTTGGAAATCGTCGATCAGGCCTATCCGCTGATGATCGAAGCGCACCTACCCGCTGGGCTGGTCGGGCTGGTGGTCGCCGGGCTGGTGGCAGCCGGGTACTCGACCTTTGACTCCATCGGCATTGGCATTTCCTCCCTCTTCGTGCGCGACGTGTACGCGCGCTTTATCGTCAAGAACGCCACGGATGCGCACTACACCAAGGTGGGGCGAATCTCAGTGCCGATCATTCTGGCGCTGGGCTTTGTCTATGTGCCCTTTTTGGGCGAGAAGGGGATGCTGCTGTTCTACCTGCGGCTGGCCGGGGCCATTGCCGTGCCCCTGATGACGGTCATTTTGATGGGGGTTTTCACGCGAGTACACCGCGAGACCGGGATCGTCGGCTTGCTGGTGGGCTTAGGCTACGGGATGTCGGCGATATTGGCCGACTTCAACGAGTGGCCGCTGCCGGTGTGGTACCAGAATACGTGGTGGACCTACCTGTGGAATTTGGTGCTGCCTGCGCTGAGCATGCTCATCGCTTCAAAGGTGATCGACTGGCGGCGCGGTCCGGTGCGCGACGAAGAATTGCGCGGGCTGATTTACGTCCGCCGCGAAGACCCGGCCGCATTGCGGCAGCACATGGGCCAGCGGCTCGCGGCGCTGGAAGGCACTTGGTTGCAAAAGACGCTAATGGAAGCCCCGATTCGGCCGGAGTACCCTTTTGCTGTAGGAGCGGATGGTCCGCGCTGGTACTTGCGGCCGGGGGTGTGGATCGGGGTTTATTTGGCCGTGGCGAGTATTCTACTTTTCGTGGTGTTATGGTAGGCATTAGATGCGACGGAGGAGAGCAATTATGCCGGTACAGACGTTGGACGATCTGCTTAAAGAAATCAGAGAAGATTCTAGTATTTCTAACTTGAACGAAGCAGATGCCAAAAGAAGGATTATTGAGCGTATCTTGAGTTTGCTTGGTTGGGACATTTACGGCCCTGAGATTAAGGCAGAGTATGGCGTTGGAGAACGAAGAGTTGATTATGCCTTACAAATCAATGGCGAAAATAAAGTATTTCTTGAAGCGAAGAAACCGGGAGAGAATTTGGACAATCACCAGAAGCAACTCCTCGATTACTCCTTTGAGAGAGGTGTTAAGCTAGCTATTTTGACCAACGGAACTGAATGGTGGTTCTATCTTCCATTGAAAGAAGGTGATTGGAACGACCGCCGATTTGATACCCTAAACCTTTTGCAACAAGATATAGAGGGTATCACTAAAAAATTCGATCTTCTACTTTCACGACAAAATGTTGATTCTGGAAAAGCGGTTCAACACGCCGAGTCTATTTTGGAGAGACGCCAAAAGGAGAAGCTCTTCAGAGAAAGCCTGCCCAAAGCCTGGAATAGGATCATTGAGAATAGTGACCGCGACTCATTATTGGTAGATCTACTAAAAGAAACAACGGAGGATATTGGTGGCTTCAGATTAGAGGAGAGTGAAGTTGGGAAAATTTCGCAGTTTATTCGTTCGCATCAGAAAAAGTGGATACTCTCCCCTGAACAGCAAGGAATAGATCCACCACCAGTAAAGTACGCTAAAGCCAAAACCGGAAACCATGAGAGAGCTCAACAGATGCAGATTGACGATAGGCATTATAAATTAGCGTATGCTTTTGAAGTATTGGTAAATACTGCGAACTGGCTTATTGACAAAGGAAACTTGAAATCGTCAGACTGTCCTATCGCTGTAACTCGAGGCGACAAACGAGTGTTAATTAATCGCAAACCTGAACATCCATCAGGTCGGGAATTTTTTGCTCCGAAAGAGCTAAAAGGTGGTCTCTACATTGAGGGGAATGTTGCCCTCAAAGAAGCTATCGAATATTCTAAAAGATTACTTAAAAAATGCGGATGCGATCGAGAAATGCTAAGAGTTTATTAAGGGATGCCCCTACATGATGGCGATTATCGCTAGCTCGTCGGTTGCAATCGTCAACATCCCCTACCACCCACTCACCCCCTTTTGACGCGCTCATGGCACACACCGCAGACCTCACCCCTGTCGAGCGCCGCGCCGTAGCCGCCTCGCCCTTCGACGCGCTCTATCCGCCGACCGAAAAGATCAAAACCATTGTGGTGGAGAACTTCCCAGGGCTGGGCAAGCTGGCGGCCATGCGCTTCGTCGAATGGGTCCAAGAGCACCCCGAGGGCGTGATCTCGCTGCCAACGGGCAAAACCCCGCAGTACTTCATCCGCTGGGTTGAGCGGCTGATGCGGCATTGGGACGAAGCCGAGATCCAGCGCATACTCGCAGAAGCCGGCGTTGATCCGACGCACAAACCGGACCTGCGCGGCCTGCACTTCGTGCAGATCGACGAGTTCTATCCAATGGACCCCCAGCAGGACAACAGCTTCTACAGCTATGTAAACCGCTTCTACATCGATGGCTTTGGGCTCGACCCGGCAAAAGCACTGCTGATCAATTGCGCTGAGATCGGCTTGCGGCCCGGCCAGACCCTGAACGAGGTGTGGCCCGATGGCGCGGTTGACTTGTCGCTGCGCTACCGGCCCGCCCGCACCTCGTTGGAGCAAGTGCAGCAAGACGCGCTGCAAAGGATTGACCAGTGGTGCTTGGAATACGAGGAGCAAATCCGCGCCCTTGGCGGCATTGGCTTCTTTTTGGGCGGCATTGGCCCAGACGGGCACATTGGCTTCAACGTGCGCGGCTCAGACCACTTCTCGACCACATGGCTGACCGAAGTCAACTACGAGACGCAAGCGGCCGCGGCCGCCGATCTCGGTGGCATGGAGGTAGCGCGCAAGCGGTTGGTCATTACCATCGGCCTCGGCACCATCACCGCCCGTCCCGATGCCTGCGCCGTGATTATCGCTGCGGGCGAAGCCAAGGCGGGAATTGTCGCGGCCGCCATTGAGGAAGCGGCCGACGTGCGCTATCCAGCCTCGGTTCTGCACCGCCTGCCACGTGCGCGATTTTACATTACGCGCGGCGCGGCCAAGTTGCTGCGGGTGCGGCAGCGAGTGCTTTTGCAGCAGCCGGAGGCCATCGACGACGAAGCAGTGGAAAAGATCGTCGTTGAGCTGGCCGGCAAATTGGGCAAGAAGGTCGTCGATTTGACCGCGGCCGAGCTGGAGCAGGATGCGCTAGGCGCGGTGCTTTTGCAGCAACGCACCGAATCGGTTGAGGCCCTGACGCGCATGGTGTGCAACCGCTTGCTCGGCAAGATCGAGCGGGGCAGCCAAACCCTTTCCGGTACGCGCTTCCTCCACACCGAGCCGCACCACGACGACCTGATGCTGGGCTATCTGCCCTATATCGTCCGCCACGTGCGCGACGCCACCAACGTGCATTATTTCGCCTGCTTTACCGGCGGCTTCACCGCGGTGACCAATCGCTTTATCGAGGACCACATTGAGCGGCTGCGGCGCTTTTTGTCCAGTGCTGCGTGCGCTGCGCTGTGGGCGCAGGGCTACTTTGACCCCAGTTGCGAAAACGGCCGCAACCGCGATGTTTGGCAGTACCTCGACGGAGTCGCGGCCGCAGACCCGCTCTTGTGCGACGAGGGGGCGGCGCGGCGCTTTTTGCGGAACCTCGTCGCCCTGTACCACGTTGAGGACTGCGAGGGGATTGAGGCGCGGTTGGCCGAGTTAGAGGCCTACTTCGCCAGCCATTACCCAGGCCAGAAGGACGCGCCGGAGGTACAGATGCTCAAAAGCAAATGTCGCGAGTGGGAGGCCGAGTGTCTTTGGGGGTATTTTGGCTGGGACTGCGCCAATGTCAAACACCTGAGCCTCGGCTTTTACACCGGCGACCTCTTCACCCAAGAGCCGACGCTCGAAGGCGATGTGCCGCCGGTACTCGACCTCCTCAGGCAAGTAGCGCCCGACGTGGTCGGCGTAGCCCTAGACCCGGAGGCCAGCGGGCCGGACACCCACTACAAGGTGCTACAGGTGATCTCCGAGGCACTCCGCCGCTACGAGCGGCACAGCGGGCGTTCCGATATCAAGGTCTGGGGCTACCGCAACGTGTGGTACCGCTTTGACCCCAGCGAGGCCGATATTTTCGTGCCGGTTTCGCTCAATATGTTCTCGGTCATGCACAGCGCTTTTATGAACACCTTTGTCTCCCAGCGCAGCGCCTCGTTCCCCAGTTACGAGCACGACGGCCCCTTCTCCGAGTTGGCGCAGCAGGTGCAGGTCGATCAGTACCAGAAGATCAAAACCTGCCTCGGCCACGAGTGGTTCCACGAACACCCCAGCCCTCTAATCCGCGCCACGCGGGGCCTCGTCTTCCTCAAGGAAATGGATCTGGCCGAATTCTACGAGCGCAGCCGAGCACTCAAACAGGCGGCCGAAAACCGCTGAGAAAGGAACCGATAATGTTCAGCGAAAAAATACAACAAGCCCTCAACGATCAGCTTAACGCCGAATTTTTCTCGGCCTATACGTACCTGTCGCTGGCAGCCTACTTTGAGGACCTCGACCTCAATGGTTTTGCCCATTGGATGAAGATCCAGTACCAAGAGGAGTTAATGCACGCGGAAAAGATCTACGCCTTCATCAACGACCGCGACGGCCGCGTGCGCTTGCAGGCCCTCGCCGCACCGCACAGCGAATGGGACTCGCCGCTAGACGCCTTCAAGTGCGCCTTGCAAAGCGAGCGGGCTTTGAGCGAGAAAATCTATGCGGTAGTAGATGAGGCCCTCGCCGAGCGCGACCACGCCACGCACACTTTTATGCAGTGGTTTGTCAACGAGCAGGTGGAGGAGGAAGCCATCGTCCGCAATATCGTCAGCGATATGGAGCTGATTATCGAAAGCCGCGACGGGCTTTTTCTGATGGATCGGGACCTAGCGGGAAGGAGGCCGCAGGGCGAGGAATAAAACGAGACCGGCGTCGCTGGCAATCGCCGTGCGCTACGGTCGCGGCAGGACGACAAACCCCACTGAATCCACCGACGCCGAACCAAACAGCCCGATACCCCCGTCCACCTGAAAGAACGGCCGCTCGAAATTGTCGCCGGCCATCCCCCCAAAGCCGCCCTGTTCCTGCTGGTCGGGGCTGGAGCGGGCGTACTCGAACCAGTTGTGATCGAGTGCGTACACTTTTATTAGCGAACGCCCAGTATAAACTACGGCGAACCACGGCCAGCGCACGATTCCGTCGCTGGCGGCGAAGGGGGGCGATTGGTTGGCCCGCAAGTCCTCCGGGGTCCGGTCGTATATCTCTGGGAGATCCTTGTAGAGCAATTGCGCGTCCTCTGCCAAGGTGAAGAGCGCCGCTTGGTAGGCTTCCCCCGCCTTTTCCAAGTGGAGTTCGATTATGCCCTCCAGATGAGTAAGCTGATTCTCCGGTGCCGTGTACACCTCGTCCCCAAGCTCGGCAAATGACTTGAGGGTTCGCACAATTTCTTCGGTGTCTTCGTCCAATAAAACCGCTTGGCGCACCCCCAGTTGTTCGGGCGTGGTGGTGCTCGCCCGGACCGTCTTTCCCTCGACTTCTACTTCTAGCCGGTACTCGGTCAGGGGTTCCACTTGGGGGGGCTCTGATGGTGGCAGATAGCGGCCGGGCGTGGCCGGGTCGGGTGCGTACTCGAAGCTCTGGTCTCCCCGGAAGATGTGCACCCGGGCGTTAGACACCCCCACCGCATCCCGACTGTAGACTTGGCCGGGAGGCAAGGTGCGGCGCACGAACAATTCGGGTAGGGGCCGATCCACTAGCAGAATCCCGTCCACCACCAGCTCGTTACCTTCTTCTACCGAGCCGAAGAGATCGCCTGGCTGGCGCTCGGCAGCGCAGGCTGTCAGGCACAGGACGATGAGCAAATAGCGCACGATTTCCTCCTCAAAACGAAAAATTGAAGCCCAGCGTCGGCACGATGGGCAGTTGCTTGATCACCTCTGGCTCGGTCTCGGGCTTGTTCGTGTCGAACTCCACGAACCACTCGTTGCGCCGGCTGTAGAGATTGAAAATTTGCAAGTAGAACTCGACATCGAGGCTCCACAGCCCAAACTCGCGGCTGGCGCTGGCATCGAGACGGTGATAGGGCAGTAGGCGGGCGCTGTTGCGAGAGGCTGGTAGCACGTAGTCTTGCACCGATCCGGTGGCTGGCTCGCGCAGGGAATAGCGGGCCGAGGCCGGGGTGAAGGACTGTCCGGTGGCGTATACAAGGTTCGAGCCAAGACGCCATTTCCCCGCTTGGTACGAGACCACGAAAGACAGGTCGTGGCGGCGGTCGTACTTGGCGGGGAAGGCGCGCCCGCGGTTCAGTTCGGAGAAGGTGCGCCGCGTCCAGCCCAGCGTATAGCCCACCCAGCCGGTGAGTGCCCCGGTGCGCCGCTGCAAAAAGACTTCGACTCCGCTGGCCCAGCCGCTACCCCCGCTTTTGAATATGTCATCCGAGCGCGTGCCTTCGCTATCGACGGCCACCGCGTTGTCCAGCACCACCAGATTGGCCAAGTCGGTGTAGTAGGCCTCCACGGAGAGCTGGTAGCGCCGCGAGGGATTCCACTCAGTGCCTATCACCCCCTGATACGAGCGGCCCGGCTCAACGCTATTGTCGAGCGGCACCCAGAAATCGCCGCCGCTAAAGGCTTCGGTGGTGATCAGTTGCAGGTACTGGCGGTACATTCCAGCGGCGGCCTTGACGCGGATTTTTTCGCTGAGGGCGCGGCTGAGGGACAGCCGCGGCGCAAAGTGCAGGCGATCCCCAACGCTGAAATAAGTGCCCCGTCCTCCGAGCCGCAGCCGCGTGGTGGGCCCGGCCTGCCACTCGTCTTGGACGTAGGCCGAGGCCAGCACTGACTTCTGGTACAAGGACTGCTCTTCTTGATTGAAGGACTGGGAATAGTCGAACTCAAACAGGGTTGCCAAAAAGCCGAGGGTGAGGGTGTGATCGCGGTTGGCGAAGTAATCCACGTCGCCCTTGAGCGACCAATCGCGGATGCTGTTGGTAACGCCGAAAGGCGTGCCGAAGAAGCTGAATAAGAGGGTGTTTTCGTACGACGAGCCGGCCGCCATGAAGTGCCCGAACAGGGTCGGCGAAAACACCCGCGTCCAGCGCGCGGTCAGGGTGCGGTTGCCCCAGCGCATGTCGACGAAAGACTCATTCTCGTACTCATCCTCGTCTTGTAAATCGACCCACAGATCATCTTGGCCCCAGTACGTGCTCACCGTAAAGGTGTCGTCGCCCCACCGCTGGTTGACTTTGCCGTTGAAGTCGTAGAAGTAATAGTTCAAGGGGATGTCCACCCCACGAGAGCGAATGGCGCTGAGCACGGGTTCCAAGTAGGTGCGGCGGCCGGCCAGCATCCACGACCCTTGCCCCACCGGCCCTTCGGCCAGCAAGCGGCTCGCGATTAAGCTGATACCGCCGCGGCCGCTGAAGCGCTGTCGGTTGCCCTCGCGGTTGCTCACGTCGAGTACCGCCCCGAGCGTGCGGCCGTACGCGGCCGGATAGGCCCCTTTGTAGAGCTGGACGTCCTTGATGGCGTCTGGGTTGAAGGTCGAGAAGAAGCCGAACAGGTGCGAGGGGTTGTATAGGGGGATGTGGTCGAGGAGGATGGCCGTCTGGTCGGGGCCGCCACCGCGCACGTACAGGCCGCTGCTGACATCCGACGCCGACTGGATGCCCGGCAGCAGTTGCAAGCTGCGGAGGAGATCGGCCTCGCCAATGGCCGGCATTTGCTGCAACGGCTCAACTTGCAGGGCGATAAAGCTGCTCTGGGTGGCCTGCTCCAGCGCTTCGCGGCGCTCGGCCTCCACCACGACCTCTTCGCCAAGGTCCACTGGCTTGGGCACCAGCGCCACGTCGAACCGCACGGCCTCGTCGGCACCAAAGCGCAGCGTGTCCCACCGGGTGTGATAGCCTATGTGCGACGCGCTCACCACATGCGTACCGGCCGGCACTTGCTTGACTGCGTAGTAGCCGCTGTTGTTGCTGACTGCCCCGAGCTGAAGCCCCTCCACCACAATAGCGGCCAAGATCAGGGCTTCGCCGTTGTCGGCATCGGTGACAAAGCCGCTCAAAGTGGCAGCCAAGGTCTGAGTCGCCAAAGGCATGGCCACCAATAAAGCCCCCAGCCAATGTCTAAGAAATGTCATGCGCTCTCCGTTTGAAACAATAAATGCGACGCGTACCATGCCCTTTAACCCCCTAAACCCGCTCTGCTGCTACCTCTCCGCTTAAAACGATAGTGCGACACCCACCACTCCTGCCCGCTGTTGTAGCCCCACAATTCGGCGCAGGCCATAAAGAACATACGCCAGCGCTGTAACCAACGCTGCTTTGCGGCTGCTCCGTACTGGCGTTCCAAAATGGCGAGGGCATCCCAGTGCCGGGCGTCGAGATTGGCCAGCCAATGCTCGGCCGTGCGGGCGTAATGCCGGCCATCAACCCGCCATTGTGCCTCTAGGACTAGATCGTCTTGGAAGTAGTGCAGCAGATCGTCGGAGGGCATGATGCCGCCAGTAAAAAAGTAACGCCCCATCCAGTTTTTCTCACCCTCGGCGACAAAGGAGTACGCGTAGAGGCGATGGACGAAGAGGTGGATGAATAGCGAGCCAGCCGGTTTGAGCCAGCCGGCGATGCGCCGCATTAACTCGCGGTAATTGCACATGTGCTCGAACATTTCCACCGATACCACCCGGTCGTAGCGTCTCGGGGCCGCGAACTCGTTCATGTCAGCGGTGATTACCTCGACGTTGTCCAACGCTAGGGCTTGGCAGTGCCCTTCGATAAAGTCGCGCTGCAACGTTGAATTGGACACGGCGGTGATGCGGCTACCGGGATAATGCTGCGCCATCCACAGGGTCAGCGAGCCCCAACCACAGCCTAGTTCCAGCACTTCTTGGCCGTCTTGCAAATCGGCGCGCTGACAGGTCAGTTCCAGCATGGCCGCTTCGGCTTGGTCTAGGCTGGCCGTGTCCGCAGGGAAGTAACAGCTACTGTACTTGAGATGACGGCCCAAGACCAGTTGGAAAAACTCGGGCGGGAGCTCGTAGTGCTGCTCGTTGGCACTCTGCGTATGCCGGGCGATGGGCGCCTGATTCATCGAGGCGATGAAGCGGCATTTGGCCGCCTGCTCGGCCTCGCAGTCGGCGCCTCGCTCTTGCCGCAGACGTTCGCGATTGAGGCGGCGAATGCCCCAGCGGATAAGGGCATCGGGCAACAGGCCCCGCTCGGCCCAAGCGATCGCGTTCAAGGACGTTCCCTGCGGGGAAACCACGGAATAAAGGGACTGGTGGTGCGCTGATAGCGGCGGTAGTCCTCGCCGCGGCTGACTAGGGCCCGCTTTTCAGCGTAGGGGATACCCGTCACGCGGCACAGCAGAAACAACATCAGCCCCGGCCCGATCCAAGCCAACCACCCGCTCGCAGACCCGATCGCCATGACTGGGTAGGCCCACCAGTGGATCCATTCAAAAAAATAGTTGGGATGGCGCGAATAGCGCCACAGGCCGCGATCGCAGGTGCGTTCGCGGTTAGCGGCTTGGCCGCGAAAGGCCGCCAATTGGCGGTCCGCCACCCATTCGCCGACCACGGCTACTGTCCAGACCAGCAGACCAGCGACGTCCCAAGCAGTCCAGCCCACCTGAGCTTTGGCCGCCACGGCGACAAAAGGCAGACCGAATAAGACTATCAGCAGGGCCTGCGCTTGGAATAGGTAGAAAAAGTGCCGCTGGGCCTTGGCACCCCAGTGGGCCCGCAGCATTTGGTAGCGGCCGTCCTCTTGCGCGGCCCGTACTAGCCGATCCATTAGCAGATAAGCGGTCAGGCGGAAGGACCACACCGCGCCCATTATACCAAGCAAAAGCCGCCGCGGCTGCCAGCCGTCCCCGCTGTAGGCTGCGGCCACGGCCACCAGCCCAATGCCAGCAGCCCAGCCCACGTCAACGACGCCGGCATCGCCCCGACGCCGCTGTAGCCAATACAGCGCGGCCATGCTCGCCATGGCTACCGGCAGACTATAGGCCAATATGCTCAACACGCGCCCTAAATCTGACCGTGACCAATCTCGGGCAACTGCGCCGAGCGCCGGTTGGCCGGACGGGCCAAGAGCATTTGCACATCGGATATGTAGCGCTCTTCAAAGCCGCCGATGCAATACGAAAAATAGAAGTCCCACATGCGGATAAATTCCTCGGTAAAGCCTAGCTGCCGCACTTGTTCCTCTGCGTCCCCAAAACGCGCCCGCCAAGCCCGCAAGGTGCGGGCGTAGTGCGGACCAATGTCCTCCAAGTGTACCAAGCGCATATCCGTGGCCGCCGCCAGCGAGCGGCTGATGGCCGCCACCGACGGAATGCAGCTACCCGGAAAGACATAGGCCTTGATGAAATCGACCGAGCGACGCGCCCGTTCGTAGGCCCAATCGCCAATGACGATGGCCTGTAACAGCATCAGTCCCTCGGGCTTGAGCAGGTGGGCACAACAGCCGAAATAGGTGTCGAAGTAGTGATGGCCCACGGCTTCAATCATCTCTATGGAGACCAGTTTGTCGTACTGACCCTGCAGATCGCGGTAGTCCGCCAACACCACTTCCACCCGGCCATCCAAGCCGGCCGCGCGCACTCGTCGACGAGCTAGTTCGTACTGTTGCTGCGAAATGGTCGCCGTGGTCACCCGGCAGCCGTACTGGCGAGCCGCGTACAAGGCGAAGCCGCCCCATCCGGCCCCGATTTCCAACAGATGGTCCTCGGGCACTAGGGCGAGCTTTTTGCAGATGCGATCCACTTTGTAGCGGGATGCCTCTTCCAGCGAACTGTCTGGGCGTGGGAATACGGCGCTGGAATACATCATGTCGTCGTCGAGGAAGAGGCGGAAAAAGTCGTTGCTCAAGTCGTAGTGGGCGGCGATGTTGCGCCGGCTACCCCGGAGCGTATTGCGCTTGAGGGCGTGCCCCAACATGCGGGCCGGCGCGGCCAACCGGGCCCAACCTCGCTCGCGCTGCTGCATCCACTCCATATTGGCTACTGCCAAGCGGCACATCGCCGGCAGATCGTCGCAGCTCCACCACCCTTGCATGTAGGCTTCTGCTGCGCCGATGGTGCCCCCGAGGGCCAAGGTGCGGAAGAACCGCGGATGGTGAACCTGCAAAACCACTTGGGGACCGTCTGCGCCCCGCCCGAAAGTGCGGTGCTGTTCGCCTTCGACTAGGCAAATCGCCCCGCGCTGCAAGCGCCGCAGTTGCCTCAACACGAATCGCCGCGCCCAGCGCTCTGGCCAGCCGCCGAGGTCGGTGGGCCGTTTTTTAACTGCGGGGGAGAGAGCCACTTGCGCCATAGTCATTTTCCTTTGTCGACGACTTGGGATGAGGGTAGAACGGACAGCGCTTGAGCCACAGCTTTAGAGCCTGCCAGTGAATGGCGCCAATGATTTTTGTCGTTATCAGCGGATACTGCACCAGTACCCGCGCCAGCGCGGCCGCGCTTATTTTGCGCCGCTGTAGTACCAGCGTGGCGTCGAATAAATGACTGCCATCCTGCCAATTATCCATGTGTACTGCCAGCGTGCGCTGTGGCATCGTAAAGCGCCAAGTGTAGTCCTGCTGCATGGCCATGAAGGGCGAAACGTGGAAGGACTTGGAGAATTGGTAGCACTTGTGCGCTCCGCGGCCGCGGTCGAGACCTTGGTGCAAGACGTAGCAGTGCTGTTCGCCCCAAGGGGTATTATTTACCTCTCCGACCACGGTCTCGACGCGCCTATCGGCGTGGTCGAAGCAATAGTAAAAGCTGACGGGGTTGAAGCCGTATCCGCCGTAGCGCAGGTGGGTCAGCAGGCGGATCGGCCCGTCGGGATAGCGTCCGCTCTCGTCTTTGACCAATTGCCGCACGCAGTCTTGTAGAGGATGCTGCGGCGCACCCAAGTGATCGGCGCGCCGGAAATAGGCCACATTAGGCCGCTCCGACGACCACAGCCAATGCCCGTCGAACACGTTGGGCAATTCGGCTAAATCGAGGTACATCATAAAGAGTCGGTACTCAAAGGCGTGGACCACCGGCGCAAAGCGGCGATGCCGCACCCATCCTTCGTATATGCAGCTATGCTGGTTCACAATGCCTTGCCAAAGCGCTGCGCCACTTCCAAGGCACTGACGACCCCGTCCTCGTGAAAACCAAAGCCCCAATAGGCCCCGCAGTAGTGGATGCGATCGACCCCGTCGATGCGCGACCGCTGCTTTTGCGCGGCTAGTGAGGCTGGCGAATAGGCCGGGTGGTGATAGGTCATGCGGGAGATGATCCGCTCTGGAGCAATATCGCTGGTGCGGTTGAGGCTGACGCAGAAGGGCCAGCGGCTCTTCAGACTCTGGAGGCTGTTCATATTGTAGGTGACGGTAGCCGCGCCTCCCTCGTCGGGCGGGATGTAGTAATTCCAGCTAGCCCAAGCGCGCCGGCGCTTGGGCAACACGGACTCGTCAGTGTGCAGTGCGACCTCGTTGGCCTGATATGGTATGGCCCCCAGAACTTGGCGCTCGGCCGGGGTAGGCTCGGCCAATAGCCGCAGTGCTTGGTCGCTGTGTACGGCCAAGATGACCTCGTCGAAGCGCTCGGGCTGTCCAGCTTGGGGATGCACTTCCACGCCTTGGTGCAAACGCCGCACGGAAGCCACGGGGCAATTGACTCGAATGCGCTCTCTAAAGGGGCGGATCAGCACCTCGACGTAGCGCTGCGAGCCTCCTTTGATGACGCGCCAAGGCGTCCGCCCGCGCACTTGCAAAAAGGCGTGGTTGGCGAAAAACTGGACGAAGTAGCGCGCTGGGAACTCGTACATGCGGCCGGGCAAGGCCGACCACAGCGCCGATCCCAATGGGATGATGTGGTGTTGGACAAAAGCCTTGGAATAGCCATTGTCGGCGAGGTAGTCCCCGAGGGTCGTCGCGTCATTGGGATCGCGCAATAGTTCTGGTGCGGTGCGATTGAAACGCAGGATATCGGCTAACATGCGGTAGAACGACGGCCGCAGCGCATTGCGCCGCTGGGCCAACAAGCGGCTCAGTGGTGTGCTGGCGTATTCGAGACCGGTGCGGCCGCACTTGACGCTGAAACTCATTTGGGTCGGCTGAGAAGCCACGCCCAAACGCTGCAATAGGCGATTGAACTGCGGGTAGTTGGGTTCGTTGAAGACGATAAAGCCCGTATCCACCGCATAGGAGCGCCCCTCCTGTTCCACGTCTAAGGTATGGGTATGGCCGCCTATATAATCGTTGGCTTCAAACAGGGTAACGCGGTGATCTGGGTGCAGCAGATAGGCTGCCACCAAGCCAGAAATACCGCCTCCTACCACGGCGATATGCCGCCCCTGCGTCGGCTTCATGGCCCGCTGACGGCGCGGTCGTAAACCCGCTCGGGCACTGGCCTGAGATCGCGCACCAGACCGATCCAAGACAGCACTTTGAGCAGGTAATAGGTCGGATCGAACTCCCACCAGTAAAAACCCTGACGCGCCGCCCCTGGATAATAATGGTGATTGTTGTGCCAGCCCTCGCCCATGGTGATTAGCGCCAGCCAAAAATTATTGCGGCTGTGATCCCGGGTGGCAAAGCGGCGGCGACCAAAAAGATGGGAGAGCGAATTGATGGTACACGTGCCGTGGAACAGGACGATGGTGGAAATGGAAAAGCCCCAGACGAGCATCTGCCAGCCGTTGGTCTGCGACGCGGGAAAGCGGCTGCCGCAATACTCCCCCAAGGCGTACATCGCCGCGGCTAGCAAAGCGGGTACGATGATGTCGAAACGGTCGAGAAAGCGCAACTCGGGGAAACGGGCTAGGTCGCGCACATTGTATAGGCGAGTGGGGAAATTCGACCGCGAGGTAATCCACAGGACGTGGCTCCACCAAAACCCATGCTCTTTGGGCGAATGCACATCGCCGGCGACATCGGAGTGGCGATGGTGGTGGCGGTGGTGCCCGGCCCACCACAACGGCCCGCGCTGCACTGCCGTATTGCCCAGCACGGCAAAGAGGAACTGCCCGGCCCGCGAGGTCTTGAATGCGCGGTGCGAAAAGTAGCGGTGGTAAAACCCCGTTATGGCGAACATCCGCGCCCAATAGGCCAAGACGGCCACGGCCACGGCTAAGGGGCTCCAACCGACCCACAAAACTCCGAGGCAACTCAAGTGCAGCGCCGCAAAAGGCAACATGCGCAACCAATCGACCTGCCGCTCGTCTTCGGCGACCGCGGCGATCGCGGCGTCATCGCCCTTAAACCAGCGCAGGAAAGCTAGCCGCCAGCCTTTGAGTGGCCGCGTTTGGCCCTCGACTACCTGATTTCCATCTGTCAATTGTCTCACCTTTGGGTCGGTATGGTCTCTTGGCGCAAGAGACTCAAGGAATCGCGCAAATCATTCAGGTTGGCTAGGGTAACGACCTTGGCTTGGTTGAGAAAAGGCCGGTAATGCTGGGCGGCCCGGCCACCGACCAACAGGGCAATATCGTCGCTCAGCAGACGGCGCAATTTGGTCAACTCTCCGCCGAGATGGGGATCGTCGCCCGGATAGATGATGCTGAGGAGGACGGCCTTGGCACCCTTTTGCGCGGCCGCTCTGGCGATCTCTTCGGCCGGTAGGTTGGGTCCCAGAAACGTTGAGTTCCAGCCTTCGGCTGTGGCCACGACCGCAGCGAGCAAGGCACCAATCTCGTGCAATTGCCCCGCTGGCGTACTCGCGACCACGTGGGGAGCGGCTTCCGATATTTGGAAACTGGCCCGCATATTGCCGATAAAGCTGCGCACCACGGCCGAAGCCATGTGTTCGTCGGCCACCCGCAAAGTGCCCTCCTGCCACATCTGGCCGACGCGCTCCATCAGCGGCTGGATTACTTCTTGAAAAAGATGCCGTTGGCTCAATGCTATGGAGGCGCGAACCAATTGCTCTTCGAGCAAGACCGCGTCCAGCGCTTGCACTGCGACTAAGGCTCGTTCGAGGAATTCGCCGGCGTCTTTTTCCGCGCCCTCTCCAGCGGTCGGCCTCGGAGGCAACGGCGCCGCTGCTTGCTCGGCGCGGACCAGCTTCACCAGCTCGGGCGTGGGGAGACGGGCGATGCGGCCAATGCTCTGTCCGGCTTGCACCGCCTGCTGCAACCACTGCAGGCGCGCGATGTCCTCGTCCGAATAAAGCCGTCTGTTGGTCGCCGTCCGGGCGGGCACCACGGCTTGATAGCGCTTTTCCCAGACGCGGATGACATGGGCCGAAAGCCCGGTCCGCCGCACTACTACTTTGATATAATGTCCCGGCGTCTCCATGGTACAGCAAACAAGCGATTTCTGCCCATCGCCACAATTTTCCGCGTACTCGTTGCAAAAAAGCCGCAGCAAGCTGCGGCTTTTTTGCGCCGGAGTTTAGTGGCTTAGCGAGCCTGCTGCTTGACCATGCCCCAAGTACTGCTCTCGACAGCGGTAGCAATTGGAGGCAGGAGCACCGCATCAATGATGTGGATTACCCCATTACTGGCGGCCACGTCAGCTTGGACGACATTGGCATTGTTGATCAGCACGCCGCTGTCGCTAACGCTGATATTGATCGAAGCACCATTGAGGGTGGCAGCCGAATCCAGTCCCACTACGTCGGCGGCCAAGACCGAGCCGGAGACGACGTGATAGAGCAGGATCGAGATCAGCAGTTCCTTATTCTCGGGCAACAGCAGCGATTCGACGGTGCCCTCTGGCAAAGCGGCGAAGGCTTCGTCAGTGGGGGCAAAGACCGTGAAGGGGCCTTCCCCCTTGAGCACGTCGACTAGTTCCGCAGCCTGAACCGCGGCGACTAGCGTGTTAAAAGTGCCAGCCCCGATGGCAACACCGACGATATCCTCGTCGTCTTGGGCTTGAGCTGGGCCTGCCCAAAGCGAAAGTGCCAGCGCCATGAGCGTGGCAATACGGGCGATGTTCATGCGATTTCTCCTATCGTAAAGGTGTATGGAGCCGCTTCCGGCACCCATTGTCTATTAAAGTGTAAGAATATGTCTATTATTTGTCAACATATATTTTAATTTTTTAGACAAAATTTTGACAATCGTTAATCCGCGATATGGTCGCAGAGGCTTTTGGTGCGGGCGATCAGCCTGCTACAACCTGGGAATAGAGGTCGGCGGTAGGATGAGTTTGCCGACGTTGGCTCTCGCTGCTAAAAAGCAAAGTTGAAGCCCAGCGTGGGAATTATGGGCAGTTGTTTGATCTTTTGCGGATCGACTGCGGGTTCGAGCGAATCGAGCTGCACAAACCACTCGTTGCGGCGGCTGTACACATTGAATATCTGCACGTAAAATTCGCTGTCGGCTCCCCACAACTCGAACGAGCGGCTGATGCTGGCGTCGAGGCGGTGATAGGGCAGTAGGCGGGCGCTGTTGCGCTGGGCAGGGGACGCAGAGCGTGGCGTAAATGCCTGCCCGGTGGCGTACGCCAAGTTCGCGCCGAGCCGCCATGCGCCCAGCTCGTAGGAGGCGACAAAAGACAGGTCGTGGCGGCGGTCGTGCTTGGGGGGAAAGGACTGGCCGGCATTGAGTTCGGGGAAGGTGCGCCGCGTCCAACCGAGCGCGTAGCCGACCCAGCCGGTGAGTGGGCCGGTGCGCCGCTGTAAAAAGACCTCAACCCCGCTGGCCCAGCCCGTGCCGCCGCTTATGAACACCGCGTCTGAATGCGTGGCGTCGTTGTCATCAGGTAGTTCGGTATCCACGGTCACTAGGTTGGCGAGGTCCGCGTAATAGGCCTGCGCGGAAAGCAGGTAGCGCGGCGAAGGGGTCCACTCAATGCCGGTGACGGCCTGATAGGAGCGCCCCGGCTCGACAGTGCTGTCGAGCGGCACCCAGAAATCGCCGCCGCTGAAGGCTTCGGTGGTGATCAGTTGCAGGTGTTGGCGATACACCCCGCCCGCAGCTTTGACCCGTACTTTGTCGCTCAACCCTTGGCTCAGGGCTAGGCGCGGGGCGAAATGCCAGCGATCTCCTGTGCTGAAGTACGTCCCCCGCCCGCCTAGCTGCACCCGCGTGGTCGGCCCCGGCTGCCACTGGTCCTGCACGTAGCCTTCCAACATCACCGACTCTTGGCGCAAGTCGAGCTGAGTCCGCTCGTTGAAAGACCGGGCAAAGTGAAATTCAAAGAGGGTGGCCAAGAAGCCCAGAGAAAGCGCGTGATCGCGGTTGGCGAAGTAATCCACGTCGCCTTTGAGCGACCAATCGCGGATGCTATTGGCGATGCGGACGGGCGCGTCGAGGAAACGGAGCGCGATGATGCTTTCGGACGACGAGCCAGCGGCCATGAGGTGACCAAACAGGGCCGGCGCGAACACGCGCGTCCAGTGCGCTGTCAGGGCGCGGTTGCCCCAGCCCAGATCGACGAAAGACTCTTCGTCGTCTTCTAGGTTGAGCCTTAGGTCGTCTTGGCTGCAGTACGCGCTCACCGCAAAGGTGTCGTCGCCCCACCGCTGGTTGACTTTGCCGTTGAAGTCGTAGAAGTAGTAGTTCAAGGGGATGTCCACCCCACGGGAGCGAATGGCGCTGAGCACGGGTTCCAAGTAGGTGCGGCGGCCGGCCAGCATCCACGACCCTTGTCCGACGGGTCCCTCGGTGAGCAAGCGGCCTGAAATTAGACTCGCGCCGCCGCGCCCGCTAGTTCGCTTGCGGTTGCCCTCGCGGTTGCTCACGTTGAGCACCGCCCCGAGCGCGCGACCATACGCGGCCGGGTAGGCTCCCTTGTACAGATCGACCTCCTTAATGGCGTCTGGATTAAAGGTCGAGAAGAGGCCGAAGAGATGGGAAGGATTGTACAGGGGGATGTCGTCGAGGAGGATGGCCGTCTGCTCGGGAGCGCTGCCGCGCACGTACAAGCCGCTGCTGATATCCGAAACCGCTTGGATGCCCGGCAGCAGCTGTAAGCCGCGCAAGAGATCGGCCTCGCCGAGGGCGGGCATTTGCTGCACCGGCTTGGCGCGGAGGCTGATGCGCTCGGCCTCCACCGAGACCTGTGCCGGCTTGGGCACCAGCGCCAAGCTGAGCCGCACGGCCTCGTCGGCACCAAAGCGCAGGGTGTCCCACCGGGTCTGGTAGCTTGGGTGCGCCGCGCTCACCACGTGCGTACCAGCCGGTACTTGCACGACCGCGTAGTAGCCGCTGTTGTTGCTGACCGCCCCGAGTTGAAGTCCTTCGACCGAGACAGTGGCGCGGGTCAGGGCTTCGCCGTTGTCGGCATCGGTGACAAAGCCGCTCAGGGTTGCCGCCTGTGCTGTCCCTACCGACAGCAGCCACGCCGCCAGCACTCGCCTACATTTTTTTTGCAAACTCACCTGTTTGTTGTCTCGCGTCGAGTGGCCCCCGCGCTGGGGACTAATCACTACCCTAACTTAGAAGCCCTAACAAAACTGGATGTGGTGCCGAAACATATCGAGATATGGCGCGAGTTGCACCCTTGCAACGCGCCCAAATCGGCCGCGCCCTATGCCTGTCTCTTGGGACTTCGTATCTTCAGGGCCTTGCCACTACTACATACAAAGGACGGATCCATGAGCACCGACCGCATTTTCCACCGCGTCATTACCGACAACTGGCCGCAGATTTCCCACGGCAAAGACTGCTATCTCTACGCCGAAGACGGCCGCGCCTATCTCGATGCTTGCGCTGGCGTCCACGTGGTCTCCATCGGCCACGGCGTCCCGGAGATAGCTGCGGTCATGCAGGAGCAGGCCAACAAGGTCTGCTTTACCTACGCCCGCTTCCTCACCCAACCGCAAATCGACCTCGCCGCCAAAATCGCCGCCATGGCTCCCGGCGACCTCAACCGGGTCTTCTTCGTCTCCGGCGGCTCCGAAGCTACGGAGGCCGCGCTCAAAATTGCCCGCAAGTACCACGTCGAGACCGGCAACCCGAAGAAGTACAAGGTCATCACTCGCTGGCAGAGCTGGCACGGCAACACCATCGGCGCGCTTTCCATGTCGGGCCGCTCCACTTGGCGCGAAGACTACGTGCCCTACCTGCTCGACTTCCCGCACATCGCCTTCCCCCACCCGGCTCACTGCCCGTACTGCCGTGACCGACCCGCCTGTACGCTGGCCTGCGCCGAAGAGTTGGAAAGGGTTATCAAACAGGAGGGCAGCGAGTACATTGCCGCGTTCATCGCCGAGCCGATCTCGGGCACTTCTTGCTGCGGCCTGATGCCGCCGCGCGATTACTTCCCCACCATCCGCGCGATCTGCGACCGCTACAACATCTTGCTGATCATCGACGAAGTAGTAACCGCCTACGGCCGCACGGGTCTCAACTTCGGCATTGAGCACTGGGACGCCATCCCAGACATCATAGCCACCGGCAAGGGCCTCGCCAGCGGGTACACGCCCATTGCCGCCACCTTGGTCCGCGACGAGATCTACGACGGGATCTACAAAAAGCAAAATCACTACGTCCACGGGCACACCTACGGCGGCAATCCGCTCTCCTGCGCCGTTGCCCTCGCCGTGCAGGACTACATTGAGGACCACGACTTAGTCGCTCGCTGCGCCCAGATGGGCGACCTGATGCTGGAGAAGATGCAGCCCTTAATGGACTCGCCCATAGTCAGCGCGGTGCGCGGCAAGGGCCTGCTCATCGGCGTGGAGTTTGCAAAGGCAAAGGCGACCCACACCCCCTTCGACCCGGCTCAGGGCGTGTCGGCCGCGGTGGTCAATCGCGCCTTTGCCAAAGGCGTGCTCATCATGCCCGGGTCGCCTGGGTTGATCGACGGCGTCAGTGGCGATCACATTGCCATCAGCCCGCCCTTTACCATTAGCGAAGAGCAGGTCGAGGAGGTGGTGCAGGTGATCGCGGATGTGGTGGGAGAAATGGAGCGGGAGTTGGGATACTGAGATAGAGAGAATGTCGCGCATACATTCCCCATAGAGGAGGATTACCATGAAACTCGGCACCTTTATGATGCCCTTGCATCCGCCGGAAAAAGACCGCACTGAATGTTTTGCCGAGGACGTCGAGTTCGTCGTCCGCGCCGACCAGCTCGGCTTCACCGAGGCTTGGATCGGCCAGCATCACACGGTCGCGTGGGAGCCGATTCCGTCCAACGACCTCTTCATCGCCCACGTTCTGCCCCTGACGCAAAATATCCGCTTGGGCACGGGCGTCTCCATCATGCCGCAGCACCACCCGGTCAATGTCGCGGTGCGGCTGGCCTTTCTCGACCACCTATCCAAGGGCCGCTTCAACTGCGGCTTTGGCCAGGGTGGCGTCGCTACCGACTGGGGCCTTTTTGACCTGCCCGATCCCAAGACGCAAGGGCTGATGACCGTCGAGAGCATCGACATGGTTCTCAAGCTCTGGCAGGCCGAGGCCCCGTTTGATTTTGCCGGGGATTTTTACCGCATCAAAATTGAGGATCCACAGCCAGAACTCGGCATCGGCCAACTGCTCAAGCCCTACCAGCAGCCGCACCCGCCCATTGGCATGAGCGTGATAAGAGGCGACTCCATGGCCGCGACCATGGCCGGCCAGCGGGGCTATCTGCCCATCAGCACCAATCTCGTCGCTGCTGCGACTTTGACCCAGCACTGGCAGACCTACAGCGCCGGGGCCACCGCGGCCGGTCTGCCCGCGCCCGAGCGCACCCGCTGGCGCATTTCGCGCAGCATCCTCGTGGCCGACGAAGAAGCGTGCGCTTGGGACTACGCCCTCGACGAAAAGAGTGCTTTCAACCGCGCCTTTGAATACCTGATTGCCGTACTCAGCGATGCCAAAATGCTCCACATTACAAAGCACGACCCGGACGTTCCCGACGAGCAGGTCACGCCCGAGTATTTGATCCGCAACCTGTGCATAATCGGCGACGTGCAGTCGTGCGCCGATCAGCTAGCGGGCTTGTGGGAGACGACCGGCGGCTTTGACACGCTGCTGATGATCGCCCACGACTGGGACGACCGGCCGCTATGGGAGCGCTCGATGGACCTGCTCGCCAACGAGGTGGTGCCGCAATTGCCGTCGGTATAGGGAAGGCGATTTTGGACTGCCTTGGGGAGGCAAATTCCCCGTAAGCTCATAATTGCATAGAAGGCTTGAGGCGACAATATGCCCGAAACGATCCTCGACAGATGGGATATGACCCCAGAAGAGCTTACGAAGCTAGTAGAGGACAACCCTAGTCTCCGCGGCATGATTCTGGGGTACTTGGCAGAACTCAAGCTCGAAAAGCTCTGGCTGTCGGGCGACAGCGTTTCAGAAGTTATCAAGCACGATGACCACAATAAAAAAAAGAAGGGCGACCGAGTTATCCGGTACAAGGGCCAAGAGTTCATCTTTGAATCGAAGTCGCTACAGAGCGCGATGATCGAGAAGACCCAAGAAGGATGGAAGGGAAAGGCCCAAGTTGATGCAAGTGATCGCCGCGAGGTAGTGCTTCCAGACAACAGCCGCGTAACGACAACGTGTCTGCTAAAGGGGGAGTTCGATATTCTCGCGGTCAACGTGTTTGCGTTTGGAGAGAAGTGGCGGTTTGTCTTCGCCAAGAACTCTGATCTTCCCACGTCAAGTTATCGGAAGTATAGCCCATATCAACGCCAGCACCTTTTGGCGACCCTTGTAACCGTCCACTGGCCCCCGAGACCGCCATTCAGGGACGAGCCTTTCACGCTTATGAATGAGATCGTTCAGAAGCGCATCTGATCCGCGGTTTTTCCTTTGGGGACTTTTACGAATACAAGGAAATAGGAATGGTTCTTTCTTGCGTGGACCTGTTTGAGAACGCGGCTCATTCCAGGCTTGTTTGGGCGAACGACGACGAATAGGTCTTTGCAGAAGAATCCGAGCGCGGCGTAGGCGTTGATGATCTCAACGTGGGTCAGGTTCTGGCGGTTCGCACTGACCTCATCTTGACACTTTACGATCAACACGCCGCGATCGCGCAGCACTCGATGGGCCTCGCGACCGCTGTCCTCATAGAGTTCTACAACCGCAGCGTGCCACTTCCCGCCGCCGCGCCTCGGTGCCTCATGTCCGTTGGAATAGTGATCTCGAAACGCGTTGTGCGTCCCCGCGCCTGCTTTGATCGCGTTTCCGCTGCGGAAGAACCCTTCCATGTAGGGCGGATCGAGGACGAGCGCATCGAATGACTCACTTTCGTACGGGAGATTGCGACAGTCTGTGCCGTCCGCGATATCTGAGGGATGCAAGTCGTATTTTGAAGTGTCGACGTTGCGCCAGAAGACACCCTTGCCAAATGTCACATCGGCAATTTTGGCACCTTCCTCAATGTGCAGCCTTAAAACAGCCGGGAACACATCCGCGTTATTTCCGACGTGAGCGGAGAAGACGAGGTTTGTAGTGGCGTTTCCATCTGGGCTTTTGCGGCCAGATGGCGTCCTGCTCTCGCTCGTGCCAAGGTCGAGTTCTGACTGAATCGCGTTCATATACTTTTTCTCACTTCACTTTGTTGGGCAGGCCAATTCCCACAGTCTCCTAATTGACACATTAGGTTGCGTTGGCAGTAGAAGGACTTAAAGGATGAATCCGAAGCTAGCGGAACCCAAAAACCCTGTCAACGCCTAAGAGGCTTCTATTGACCTGTTAAAGCCCGCGCCTGTTGGCCCAATGCGATCAGATCCTCTGCAATGATCCGCAGCCGGGGCCTTGCTAGGAGCGCCGGATCGACATCGAAGGCGTGGGCTGCGTAGTGCTGCATGGACCGCAGCTTGGCCTCGCTGTCGGGCCAAGTGACGAACTTGAAGGCAATGTAGCGCCGCTCGGGGAATTTGCCGTAGGCCGCGTGGAAGAGGCTGTGGTGAAAAAAGACCACGTCCCCGGGCATGGTCTCCACCGCGCAAGACGGGATGTCCTCGCCCCTCGCCCCGAAGCTGTCGCCGATGGTGCCGTCCTTGAAGTGATGAGCCTGCAAAGGCCACAACCACTCGTGGAAGGGCATGCGGTGCGAACCGGGAATCACCCGCAGTGCGCCCTGCTCTTTGGTGGTGGGCGTCAGGTAGAGCATCACCTTGAGCCGCCGATACGCAGTCTCTGCACTCCCCGGCCGATCCGCGTGCCAATTGTGCTCCCCCTTCTCGGTATGCCCCTCCTTGTTGCCCTCCGAGCCCGACCACAGGAAATCGGGTCCTAAGAGGTCGGCTACCACCTCGAAAATGCGGTCGTCCTCGGCTAAGTCCAAAAGCCGGGGGTTTCGCTCGGCAAAAGGCGCAAGGCCCTGGTGTTGGCCGTCGTCGGGTTGGCCGCCCCGGTCCTCGCGCCACACTTGGTCGGCGGCTTGGGTAATCTCGGCCATCTCGTGCGGGGAAAAGGCTTGGCGCAGGCAGAAAAAGCCAAAGACGTCAAAGTGCTCTTTTTGTTTCGGCGTCAGCATTGGCCGTCCTCCTCGTGTAGCGAATTATAGATCGGCAAAATAGAAAAGGGCCGCGCCGACACCAACCTTATAAAGACGCTCGACGCGGAAGATGAGTAGGGGCAGCGCGTGGACACAGCCCGACGCGGCCCTTAAATTTACCGCTATGACTTCCACGCCTTGGACCCCAGTCGAAGCCCCGATCGAGCAAATCCTCGCCCAGTACCCCGAGCCGCTGATGGCCCTAGCGCACGGCGAGGTGCCGGCCTTTGTGCTGCGTCAGCACTACAATCCCGCCCATTGCCGGGCGCTGATGCGGCGCTTCTACGAGCGCAGCCTGCTCTACGACCCCCACGAGGTCGGCGATGGCCAAGCGCGTCGCGTGGATATTGGCACCAGTTTCGGTCACCATCACCGCGACCGCGACCAATTCCACGCTCACTCCGCGGCGACGCTGGCGTTGTTTGACACCCTTTTCGATGGGTACGACGATCCGGTCCGCACTATGTACGATGCCCTCGCCCAGCTCGCGCCCGGCAAAGCGGTCAAGACTGCGTGCGAGCCGGACGGTCGCCTCTACGGCCCGGCCATCTTCCGCGTCTATCACCGGGAAAGCGGGCACGGCCCACACTACGACTCGGTCGCCAAACGCACTCGGGCTTTTGAGTACCAGATTTCGCGTTTCAAACACCAGTTTGCTGGGGTACTCTGCTTTCAGAACAGCACCAAGGAAGGCGGCACCGGGGAGCCGTACCTGTACAACTGTCCCTTCCGCCCGGCACTCGCCGAGCATCTCGGACGCGAGCAATTTGCGGCCTACGTCGCCCGCGAGCGCATCGAGCGCGTCCAAGTTCAGCTCGAACCCGGCGACCTCTACTTTTTCTTTAGCGAAAACATCCACGAGGTGCCCGCGGTCGTCGGCGACCAGCCTCGGGCGGTGCTGGCCATTTTCTTTGCCATGTCCCCGGACGACAGCGAGATCTACGTCTGGTCTTGAGGGGCCGCTCTTAATTTTTATCGATAGCACAAAACGCACCCGGCAAGCATTTTAAGGTCTTTTCGCCCTCCTTATGGTATGCAGGCGATACAGTATCAAGTAGAGATCTACGAAGACCGGCGTGGTCGGCAGCCTTTCAGAACGTGGCTCCAGCGCCAAGATGCACGGATTCAGCAAAGAATAGAGCAGCGGATAGCGCGAGTAGCTCGCGGCAATCTAGGCGACTATGCCTCTGTAGGCAGTAGCGTATTTGAGCTACGCGAGCAACGCGGATATCGCATATATTTTGCCCGGATAGGTCGCACCGCGATTCTGCTGCTGTGTGGCGGCAACAAAAACTCGCAGCCCAGCGACGTTGCCCGAGCTCAACAGCTTTGGCGCGAGTACCAAAAGGAGCGAATCCCATGAGTCCTGCTACTCTCTTTTTTGAGGACTACCTCATCCCTAAGCTCAAGGATGCAGAGTACGCTAAGGAATATCTAGAGACGGCCTTAGAGACCTATGCCGAAGACCGCGATGTCGATGCGCTTCTTAGTGCGATACAAGACGTGGTCTTTGCCCAAGGTACGTTTGAGCAAACCGAGATCTACGAAGAGCATTGCACCGGATGCTTCCTTAAGAAGGCCCGTCCTGTCCTCGCCCAGCTAGGCTATCGGTTGGAGCCGTTCTCCGTACACACGAAAGTCTCTATCGTACTCTCAGAGGAACCGACGCGCCCGGCAGTGAACGATGGCTCCTCTTATTCCATAGAGCATACGGCGGCACCCGCCTAATCCCCGCCCTAAAACACCCGCACCACCGTCCCGCGCTCGGCCGCTAGCCGTTTTGCTACCGCCTCCTTGGTCATTGGATTCTCCGGCCACTCCTCGGGTGCCACGTGCGACAGCCGCAACAACAGGCGCGCTAGCTGCCCGACGTATTCTTTTAACTCCCGCACGTTGAGCTTGTCGGCCGTGTCGGCTGGCTCGTGGTGGTAATCGGAATCGGCGTGGCGGCCGCTAAAGCGCCAGCGCCACAGATGCGCCGCGTCAATGCCCGCGCGCAAAAAGGGAAAGTGGTCTGAAGTCGCGTCGAGTTGGGACATTACGTGACATTTTAATCCGTCGCCCATCGCATCGAGTTGCGTTTGCACCAAGTCGCGCAAATGCCCAAACGCCAGCACCACCCCCTTGATCGGCCCGGTCGATAGCTCGTCGAGATTGATCGCCAGCCGCGGCTTTGCGCCGCAGTGTTGCCGCACGTATTCGATTGACCCTTGGAACGTCTGCTCCTCGGCGCTGTACGTCGCAAAGCACAAGCTCATCCCGGGCTCAACTCCCAACGCTGATTTCAGCCCGGCCAGTACCCGCGCTGTCTCCAGCACTGCAATGGTCCCCGAGGCATTGTCGTTGCCCCCGGGTGCGCCGTACACCGTGTCGTGGTGCCCGCCCAACATCAGCCGCCCCCGAGGCCACCGCGCCCCGGCAATTGAGGCGACCACGTTGTGCGCCGATGCTCGGTAAAACCGGCTCTCAACGGTTAGCTTGAGCCGCTTGCCCGCGCTGGCCCACTTCTGCAACAGGGCCCCGTGTTCCCGCGAGGTCGCCACCGCCGGAATGGGCAACTCGGCGGTCTCCGGTTCGCGCCAATCTCCGCCGTTGTGGTACTCCACCCGCCGCCCGTCCTTTGGATCAATCGCCACCACCGCCACTGCGCCGGCCTTGAATAGGGCTTTGAGCCGCACATTGGGCGGAGAGGGCGCAGTAAAAGGTTCCAGCGCTAGGTGCATCACCGCGATGCTCCCTTGGAGCTGGCTGCGCACCCGGTCGATCTCGCGTTCCGTACCATAGCCGGCATTGACGATCGGGGCTTCGAGCTCGCACGGCGGACAGCGATTATAGGGCAAGAGGTCAATCTCCAGATCTCCCACCGTTGCCTCGGCCCGTTTGTACGCCCATGTATCCAGCGCAAACTCCTCCAGCGCCGCGTCGGCCAGTCCCGCCTGTGCAAACTGCTCCCGCAGGTACTCCACCGCTTGGCGCTCTCCCGCAGAAGAAGCCCAGCGCGGTCCGATCTGCTCGCACAATACCTCCACGTGCTCGCCGATCTGCGCACCGGTCCAAGCCTCGCCAAAAATCCAGCGGTCGATTTCCCGCCAATTCAGTTCCATCGCGTCCTCCTCTTTGCCAAGTCCTCATAGGATAGACAAATGTTGTTCCTCGACCAAAGGGGCGTTAGATTTCCCCCTTAGTACACGCCACCTAAAGTAGGTGCCCCTTACTTTGAGTACGCCTTTTCTGCGGTTTCCGCTGGGTGCGGGATCGAGGGCGTCCCGCCCTCGATCCTTGGCAGGCTGAGGGCTGGTGTCGTGTAGTAAGGATTTCCCCAAAGATGGACCTCCACAGTTTTGAAAGGTGCCGCCGATGAATATCCACACGAAACTCCTCTCGCGCTTTGTGGTGGTCAGCGCAGTGCTGTGGTCGAATGGGGCCGGGGATTTGCTGGCTCAAGCAGGCCATCGGATCGACCGCAGTGCGAACCAAGTCGTCGTCGGACCCGACCACTGGGAACACTGGGAATTTGCGCCCGGTACTATCCAGATTTCCCCACTCGGAGCGGTGCAGCCCAATCGCGTCCGCAAAAACACCAATGCCGCGCTGGCTATCGTCGATTTTCTGCGCTTTAACCCGCCAGATTACCTCTCCAAGAAAGAGCCTGAAGCCATCGTTCTCCTCGACGCCATTCAGGGTGGGTCCAACCGCGCCGGGGTCGTCGCCGCCCTAGATGGCGATTTGACCACGTACTGGGAGCCCGATCCGGTTGATGAGAATGTAGATCTGTCGTCTCAGTGGTGGTTTACCGTGGATTTGGGCCGCGTGGTTTTCATCGACAAAATCGCGCTAAAATTCGTCGCGGAGGGAATGGGCGATCCCTTTCTTTTGTTTGACGTACTGGTGTCGGACGGACAGAAGCCAGTACAGGCAATCGGCGGGTCGAGCCTCGAGTTTTTTCCGGTGCTCCAGACGCTAAAGCCCAACAAAAGCCAGCGAACCTTTGCGGTCGAACTCGATCCAGTGGGGCTCGACCAGCGCCGGGCGGTAGGGCGCTTTGTCCAAGTGGTGGTGCAGGCCAGCGATTTTGGCCGCGGCCGAGAAGTATCCCCAGAGCAGTACGACCAGCTAGCGGCCGAGGACCGAGGGATCATCGAATATAGCAAGCGCCAAGCCGACGGGCGGGAGATCGCGGTCAAACGGGAGGTGTACGAAGCCCTCGATCCCCAGCGGCAGGGGGCGGTGCGCTACTTTCGGCGCGAGCGGCCCCGGTTGGCCGAGCTCGAAGTGTGGACCCAAGGCGACGACTTGGCCAGTGGGGCCTTGCGACGCCATGGCTCCATTTCTACTACGGTGCCCGGCAGCATCAATCCCCAACTGATGATCGACGGCAATGTGACCAGCGTAGAGGGGCTGTCCCTGTTCAACATTGAGAATCGGTTAGAGGACGAGTTGTTCATCGACTTGGGCTCGTTCTTCTGGATCCACAGCCACCGGATGAGTTTCACCGAGAGTACGCTGGGGAATCATCGGTTGGAATTTTCCGATGGCTCGCGGGAAGTAGATGGGGGCCTCAAGTGGACCACGGCCGTGCGGCGCGAGCAAGTAAAGCGGAGCATCGCCGGGGCCCTCAGCGTTGATGGCAATGACTTCGACCCGGTAAAGGGGCGCTTTTTTCGCTTGGTGTTTGAAGTAGAACATGTGCGCCTTCCCAACCGCAGCGCTAGCCGATTGAGCGAGATACAACTTTTTGGCGAGGGATTTTTGCCAGAGGTGCAGCTCGAATCGGACCTGATCCGGTTGGGCGGCAGCCGCAACTTGGTCGCCCTCGAATGGGACGCGCACACGCCCCTCGGCACCGAGGTCCTGCTTCAGACTCGCACCGGCGACACCTTGGGCGAGATCGTGCACTACTTCAAAAAGGATGGGACCGAAATTTCCGAAACGGCCTACAACAAACTATTGAGCATTTTTCGCGGCGAGACCGTGTCCGAGGAAGTCGCTGGCGCAGACTGGGCGCCGTGGAGTGTGCCCTACGACGAGCCGGGAGGCAGTCCCATTACGTCGCCTTCGCCGCGGGAGTTTCTCAAGGTGCGGGCGACCCTGCGCTCGGCAGCGCCGGATGTGGCGGCGAGCTTGTCCGGGCTGCGGCTGCACTTTGCCGAGCCGGTGGCGCGGCGGCTCTTGGGGGAGGTAGTGCCCAGTCAGGTGGATCGGCTGGGCGTTGAGGTGCCTTTTTCAGTGTATGTGCGACCCGAGTTTGGCGCAGGGGATGGGGGGTTCGACGAGTTGCTGTTGGAAGCCCCGGCCGGCATGGAACTGACGTATGACGGGTTGTTGGGGAGCGCGGACGGGGAGGATTTTTCACCATGGGCGGCCGCGGTGCTAGATTCGACGGCGGAGCGGGTGCATTTGTCCTTTGCTCCGCTGGAGCCGGGGAGCGAAGTGGCGGTGCTGCGGACAGACTTTGCGGGGCGTCTGTTTTCTCGCGGTGGACCGCTAAAAGTGCAACTGCGTCGAGGAGAAGATGGGGAGGGGATCTGGCAGCGCGTCGATCCCGGGGAAGCGGTGGAGGCGGTCGGCAGCAATCGGCTGTTGGTGGTGGGCCAGCCGCAGAGCCGCTCGATTTTTGCGGATTTGGCGGTTGAGCCAGCCGTGTTGACGCCCAATGGGGATGGGGTCAACGACGAGGTGGCGTTGCGCTTTTCAGTGGTGTTGGTGGAGGGCCGTCAGCGGGTTGAGGCGACGATCTACGATTTGCAGGGCCGCTTGGTGCGCCAGCTAGCCGAGCAGCGGGATTTTGCCTCGGGGCTGTACGAAATGGGGTGGGACGGAAGGAATGAAAAGGGAGCGCTCGTGCCGCCGGGTTTGTACGTGCTGCATTTGCGACTGGATGCCAATACGTCGGGGGCCAAGCTGCGTCAAGAGGAATTGGTCCGCACCTTGGCCGTAGCCTATTAGTGCTCGTCGCGTTCTAAAAGCTGCCGACCACGCGCTCGATGCTTTTGGCTCTCTGCGAGCAGGCCGAGTGCTGCGCAGGCATCGCCCAAGTAGAGGTGTCCGCGCCCATCTTCAGGCTCCAATTCGACAAAGCGTTGGTACGCGGTCCGGGCCGCAGCAAAGTCTCCGAGCTGGGCATGAGCTACCCCTAGGTTGAAGTGGGCTTTGGCGTATTGGGGAGCGAGGACCGCGGCTTGGGCGAAAAGTCGCGCGGCTTCCTTGAACTGGCGCTGCTGGGCGGCGATCAAGCCGAGCACATAGGGAGGCTCGACGAGGGAGGTGTCGAGTTGGACCGCCTTGGCAAAGGCTTGGGCCGCTCTTTTGAGCGATCCCGACTGGTAGTGAGCATGGCCCAGATGCACGTACAGAACGGGATTTTCTGGCTCTAGCTCGATGGCCCGCTGGAAATACCGGGCCGCCTGTTTGTGCCGGCCTTGCTCGGCGAGGAGGAGGCCGAGGCCGATATGGGCGTCTTTGTGATCGGGTTTGATTTCGACTGCGCGGCGAAACTCCAACAGAGCTTGATCGGTTTGGCCGGCCATCTGGTGCTTCAAGCCCATATTGTAGTGATCCCGCGCCGAGCCGATGGGGAGCGATTTGTGCGTCGGCGGGGAGATTTCAGAGTGCAGGCCCCGATGCTGCTGGCGCAGGCTTTCGGAACGCGCCATTTCCCGCTTGCCCTGTTCGCGGCGGCCGAGGCGGAGATAGACATTGCCGAGGTTGAGGCGGAGCTTGGGCGAGTCCGGGTTGAGTTCGGTGGCTTTGAGTAGTGCCTGCAAAGCCGCCTCATTATCGCCCATATCGCGCTGGGCCAGTCCCAAGAGAAAGTGCGCTTCGGCGTCCTGCGGGTCGAAGCGCACTGCTCTTTTGAAGGCCGCTATCGCCTCGGGCGGAAACCCCTTTTCCCGCTGGATTTTGCCCAATTTCTTGTAGGCCGGTGCCAAGGTGGAATCCGCCTGCAAGGCCGCAGTGTACGCTGCTTGGGCCTGATCTACTTCTTGGCGATAGCCGTGCAGTAAGCCCAAGTTGTAGTACGCGGTTGCTCGGCGGGGATCGAGCGCGGTCGCTTGCTCAAAGGCGGCCCGCGCCGCTTGGACGTCGCGGTGCTGGTTGGGGCTATACGCTCTCGAAGTGTATCGGGCCGTGTGGATGATGCCGAGGACTTCGTACAACTCGGCGCGCGTGTGGTTTTTTTGCGGGGCTAGATCAATGGCGTGTTCGATTGCGCGCAGGGCTTGGGGGAATTTGCCCAGTGCGAGGTAGGAGCGGGCGAGATAGTGGTGGACCTCGTAATCGTCGGCGCGGTCGGCCAGTGCCTTGTGAAAGGCGACGATGGCTTCGGAGTAGCGCTCCTGAGCGAAGGCGTACATCCCGGCGTTGACCAAGGGGTCGCGCTCCTCGGGGCCACAGGCGCAGGTGAAGAGGCAAAAGGCGGCCCCGAGCCAAGGCGAGATCCTTTTGAACGACAGGTGAAAGCGGGCCATTTAGGTGCAATTGCACGAGTGTTTGCGGTTGGATTGCCGGTGCTAGCAGATTGACCGCGGTCTAGTGCGTTCCTTGCGCTGAAGGGACCACCCATTCCGCGTAGGAGCGTCCCGATGACCCCGGCCGAATTTATAATAGCCCTGTTCTGTCGTATCGACAATCAGATGTATGGTATGCCCAAACATCCCCAAGCCGCCTTATACCAAATTTGAAGCACTGATGTCCTAATTGTTCTGCCTGTTCCTCTGAGGGACAAGCGGCAGCTCCTGCCATCCATCCGCACTATCCACCGGTCCGCCCCCACCGCATCAACGGCATCGTCAGACGCTACGCAAAAAATATCAGCGACACCGTTCAACTTCGCCGCAACCGACGGGTGTGTCCGTGCGATGATTAGTCGCACTAAAAGCGACGATTTGACGCACTTGTGCGATATATCCGCGCACTTTTAGTGCGTCAAGGGAGTCTCGCAAAGGGCTTGAGAGACGAGCGAGAAAATTTGTTTAATTTTTATAAAGTATTGTAAAACAGGTATTTAGGATGTATTAGATTAAAAAAATCGGCGCGATTATCGCCCGCCCGCCACGCATTGGCACGATGATTGCATATAATGCTTGCAAAGACGACATGTTGCACTGAAAGTTTGAGAGGGGCGGGTGGTATAGCCGACACTTGCCCCTTTCAAAAACTGTAGGCACACTAATCGCAAACAATGGCAGCAACGCCCAAAGGAGTCCCTCATGATCGCCGTCGTGTTCAAAAAAGAGCTGCTCTCGCACCTGCTCAGTCGGCAATTTGCCATCTGCACCACCTTGGCCGTGCTGCTGATGAGCACCAACGGCTTGGTCCCTAGCCAAAGCTGGTCCTTAAAAAAGGCCAGTTACCAAGCCAAAAAGGCCATCGAAGTCCAAAAGCCACGCGACATCACTTATTATGGTGTGCTGGCCGCCGATATCGACCGGTCGTCTCAGGACGGTGTCCGCAAGAACGAGTGGCGAGTCGCCCCCCGAGCCTTGCGGACACCGCGCCCCTTAGAGCTATTTGCCCAAGGCGACGAAGCCCGCCTAGGGCAAGCCGTGCCAGTGTTGCTCTTTGAAGTGCCCCACATCGTCGAGCAAGTCGATCCCTTCCATTCGGACAACCACTTTCTATCCCTCTTTAGTACCTACGACATGGTCTATGTCTTTCAACTCGTGTTGGGGCTGTTGGCCATCCTCATGGCCAGCGAGACCATCTCCAGAGAAAAGGAAGACGGCACCCTGCGGCTGACTCTGACGACTAATGTCAGCCGCGCCCAACTCCTCGCTGGCAAGTTCTTGGGCGGGGTGACGACGCTAGCTATTCCCACAGCCTTGGGCTTTATCATCCTCATGATCATCCTCTTAGGCACGGACGGTGCAGACGTGGGCCTCTCCGAATGGTGGGGCATGGGCGTCCTCTTCCTGCTCTCGCTTTTGTATCTGACGGTGCTCTATCTGATCGGGCTCGTCGTCTCGTGCGCCACGCACCGCTCGGCGACTAGTTTGGTGTACGCGCTCTTTTTGTGGGCCTTGCTGGTCGTCATGCTGCCCAACAGCATCACCGCGCTGCTCAACGAGCGAGCCAACATGAGCGAGAAAAACGACCAAGCCGACGCTCGAGCGGCCCAAGTGTGGGACGAGTTAGACCAAGAACTGCAAGATCTGGTGCGCGCCCACGGCCAGCGGAGATACCCACCCATTGACCTGATCGAGCGAGTCATGCTGGACGATAGAGATAGATCTATTGGACTGGGCGGGTTTTACAATGGCGGATCAAAGCCCGAACTATATATGAACGGCATCGCCGACACGCCCGGATTAGCCACCTTCCAAGACATCATCCACAGCGGCGAGCAGCTACGCCTGCAATACGCCCAACGTGCGTGGAACGCCCAAGCCCCCCTTGTCGAAACCTTCCTGCGTCGCTTAGAACGCCAAAACGCCCAACTCCAACGCCTCTTCCCAGCCGGTGCCTACGCCCAAGCCGCCAGTGCCGTCGCCGGCACCAGCCGAGAGGAATTCTACGGCTTCATTGAGCAGGTGCGCGACTATCGCCGCCAGATCCTCGACTACCTCAAAGACCGCGATGCTTTTGGTAGCCGCACGTACTTCAACGACGACTCAGGGTGGGAAGCTGACCTCAGCGACATGCCCCGCTTCCAAGAGCGACAGGGCACCTCCTATCAGCGTTTGCGCCAGAGCTTGCCAGCCCTCACCGTCCTGCTGCTGTATGCGGCCGGTCTGTTTGTCCTTGCCAATCGCCTGTTTGCCCGTTACGACGCTGCATAAGGAGAAAACGCCATGTTGACCGCCATTGTAAAACGGGAGTGCCTTGATCATCTCTTTAGCTTGCGTTTCAGCCTCGCCTTAGTGCTGGTGACGGGGCTGATGGTGCTCAACGCCCTCAGCTTTGCTGGCGGCACCTATCCGTACAAGCGCGACCGCTACCTCGAAAAGGTGCAAGCCCAGCAAGAGACCCTACGCGCCGACGCCGATAGGCTGTGGCAACTCGCTGTCAGGGGGCCGGGCGATCTTCACAAAAAGCCCAGTCAACTGATGTTTTGCGCGGCCGAGGCCGACCACGCCTTGCCCAACCGCGTCGGGGCGTACAACATAGTAAAGGTCACATACAAAATTAAAATCTATGGTATGTGGGTTCTCTCCTTCTTGGTCTCTCACTCCTTCCAAGATTCGCTGAGGCGCACTGCTCAGCAACTCTTGTCGGTCCAAGCCATTGACTGGGTTTTCATAATCGGCGTCTTCCTCAGCTTGGTGGCCCTGCTGTTTACCTTTGAAGCCATCGTCGGCGAAAAAGAGCGCGGCACCCTCAAACTGGTCATGGCCCAAAGCCTGCCGCGCCACACCTTGCTGCTGGGCAAGTTCTTGGGGGCCATGCTCGTTCTAACCTTGGTGATGGTCTTGGGCGTGGTCGTCAACTTGCTGCTCGTGCTATCGCTTTCCGAAGCGAATTTGGGCGCAGGCGAGACCGTGAAGTTGGTAGGAATGGTGGGATTAGCCCTGCTCTATTTGAGCATCTTTGTGTCACTAGGGCTGTGGGTATCCGCCCGCAGCAGCAGTGCCCGCGCCAGCTTGGTGAGCGTCCTCCTGCTGTGGACCTGCACTACCCTAATCTGGCCGCAAACCGTCGGCGTTTTGGCAGCCCGTCTGTTGGAAAACAAAAGTCAGAGTGAGGCACCGGTGACATATAAAAAGGACAAAGTGGTGATGGAATCGCCGACCTCGACTAAAATGCATCTTCTCGCGGTCAAGTTGACCAGACGCAATCTGAAAAATCCCGCAAAGGTACAGCTACTTGCCGAGGCCATCCGCACCGACCGCCACGCTGTCCAACAAGTCGAGGACGGCATACTGGCCGATCAACTCAACCAAGCTGAATTCGCCCGCAACCTCGTGCGCCTGTCGCCCATGGGCTGCTTCCAGTACAGCATGGAAGCCCTCGCTGGCACTGGACTAGCGCGCCACAAGAGTTTTATCGAACAGGTACGCACCTACGCCCAGCTCTACGAGCAGACTATCATCGCCCTCGACCGCGCCGACCCCGAAAGCATGCACTTGTTTCCGGTCCCCCAAGCCATGTCCAAGCGCAAAGTCTCCGTTGAGAGCCTGCCCGTCTTCCGCGAAGACTTGTCGGTGGCCACCCTCATCGGCCAAGCCCGCGTCGATGTCATCAGCCTGTGCTTTTTGGCGGTCATCACGTATCTGCTCGCTTATAGGGCGTGGCTGCGCAGTAGCGTGCTCTAAGAAGCGGTCTGCTTCACCGCGCCTTTAGGCGTGACCTTAGTACACGACCCTTACTTTGAGTACGCCTTTTCTGCGGTTTCCGCTGGGTGCGGGATCGAGGGCGTCCCGCCCTCGCCGAGGGCAAGATGCCCTCGATCCTTGGCAGGCTGAGGGCTGGTGTCGTGTAGTAAGGGCGTGACAAACCCCCGGCGGACCGCGTTGAGTAGCGGTCCAGCGGCGCTCGGAGGGAGTGTTTTTCGCGGGCGAGACGCCCTCGATCCTAGACCTAGATTGTTTGCTGCACACAAGGGACGGTTCGCGGAATTTGCAGACCGCTTCTAAGAGGGCAACCACCAAGTGCGCTAAAATAGCGCAGAACTGTGTTATCTTAGCGCATCCATAGATCCGCTGTAAACGCAGCTACCATCTATCACAAGGAGAATGCAGATGAAAACGCTCGCAGTTCGCACCCTATACTTGGCCTTTGCCGCAGCTTGGCTGTACTGCCCCGGCAAGGTCGTCGCCGAGACCAAAAGCCAATACGGCGGCTTTTCGTCCGACAGTCTTCAAGTCTTCTACGACTACATTCACGGCCAAGAGATGATGAAGGTTGAGGCTGGGGCCCAATTGCGGCAAGCCGTAGAGGCCGTGCCCATTGAGCTGGGTACGGCTATTGATCTAAAGCAAGAAGCGGGGCTACGCGACTGGCTCTACGACTTCTTGGTAGCCTTTTCAGTTTCGGGCAACGACAGTCTGGCCGCCACCTTCTATCTACGTGAAAGAATTAAGCACCCGGACCCCAAGATAAGGAGTGGCATTCCAGAATTATTTGAAAAGACCAAAGCCGCATATCAGCAAACACGCGCGGATCTAGACTGCGACTACTTTTTTGCCAACGTATCTTTCTTAGACAGCGAGTTCAGGGTGTTCGCCATGCAGGAACAGTACGATAGCTATCAGTCCTACGCCCAAACTCGCGGTATGCTTCCCAAGGGCCAAACCACTATAACGCTCCCAACACGCGAAGAAATCGAAACGCACGTAGCGGGAGGGGCGCAGATGGTCTTCGCCGACATCATGTTCATCGTCGAAGAGCCAGAGGAGTTCGCTACATTTGAGACGCCAGGACGAACCCCATCCTTTTTCCGCCTCGCGTGGGACCCAGAACGGACCGTGTGGCGAATCGTAGAAGCCTTTTTCAGTGTTGGCGTACCACAAACGCAAATGCTTCTGTTGGGCATGTAAGTGTGAGAAGATGCGCAGGGTTGTCCATCTTGTGCGCTTGCGTCGTCGCGGCAGAGGCCCAAGTGCGCTACCGGGAAGTCGCGCAAGAAGCCGGGATTGACTTCGAGCACTACAACGGTGCCCAAGGCGAATACTACTATGTCGAAACCTTTGGCGCGGGCGCGGCGTTCTTGGACGCCGATGGCGACGGCTGGCAGGACCTCTATCTAGTCAATGGTGCCCATCTTGCGGGACCCGCTCCCCCAATCCCGCCCATCAACCGCCTCTACCGCAACGCCGGCGATGGAACCTTTGCCGATCTCAGCGTCGGGTCCGGGTCCGGCGACCAGGGCTACGGCATGGGATGTGCCGCGGGCGACTTCGACAACGATGGGGATCAAGATCTCTACGCGACCAACTTTGGCCCCAATGTGCTGTTGTGCAACAACGGCGGGGGACGCTTTGCGGACGTCACTCAAGCGGCCGGTGTGGGCGACGGGCGCTGGGGCACTAGCACTGGATTTTTGGACTTCGACAACGACGGGGATTTGGACCTCTTTGTGGTCAACTATGTGCATTTCAGCTTGCAGGGCAATATCGAGTGCAAGCGGGGCGCGACGCGCTTTTACTGCGAGCCGAGCACCTACGCGCCCATTGGGGATGTGCTCTATCGCAACGATGGCAGCCGCTTTGTCGATGCGACCAAGAGGATGGGCATCCATGCGGTGGGACGGGGGCTGGGCGTGGCCTTTGCAGACAGCGACTTGGATGGCGACACGGATATTTACGTGGCCAACGACGGCACGCCGAATTTTCTCTACGAAAACCGAGGGGTGCGCTTTGTCGAGATCGGCCTGCGCGCCGGGGTGCAATACAACGAAGATGGGCACGCCGAAGCCGGTATGGGCGTCGACTTTGGCGATTTCGACAACGACGGGTACGCGGATATTTTTGTAACCAATTACTCGCGCGAGACCAACACCCTCTACTGGAACGATGGCCGGGGGCGCTTTGCCGATTTTACCGCCCACCTCGGCTTGGGCCCCCCGAGTTATCTGCCCTTGGGGTTCGGGACCAAATTTATGGACTACGACAACGATGGCGACCTCGATTTATTTGTCGGCAATGGGCACGTGGTGGATAATATCGCGCAACTTGACGCCGACCTCCGCTACGCCCAGCCCGACCTCATGTTGCGCAACCAAGACGGTGCCCATTTTGAAGAGGTCTCCGATCAATTGGGCCCCGACTTTGTCGTCGAGCGTGCGGTTCGCGGCGCGGCTGCGGCCGATTGGGACAACGACGGCGATCTGGATCTACTGGCGACCACCGTGGCCGGCCGGCCGCGCCTGTTGCGCAACGACGGGGGCAATCGCCAGCACTGGATCGAACTCCTTTTGGTCGGTGCCAGTCAGCGGGATGCACTCGGTGCCCGCGTCACCGTTACTGCCGGCGGTGCGCGTCAGGTGCGGGAGCGCCAGTCCGGGGGGAGCTATCTGTCCAGCCACGATCCCCGCCTCCATTTTGGCCTTGGTCGGGCGACGAAAGCGGATGTAGCGATTCGCTGGCCCGATGGCCAAGTCCAGACGTTGGCCGCGATTGACGCCAATCAGATTGTCCGGGTAGTCCAACCTACTCGCTGAGTTTGAGCTCCCCACTAGACCGCGAGGACCGCACAATGCGTTATAGCGCCCTGCTCGCACCGCTGATGGGGGTGTTGTGTTGGGGTGTTGGCCCGCTAAAAGCGGCCGAGTCGAACAGACTAGCAGAAGGATTTGTCATCGAGTCGGCAGCCGACCTGCGCGCCTTGACGGCCCGGTCTATTGAAGGGCATGTGCTCGTGCAGAGCGACGAACTGAAAGCGCTGCACGGGTTGGAGCGGCTCGAGTACATAGGAGGCGATCTAAGCATTGAGCACAGCGATTCGTTGGAAAGTTTGGCGGGCCTGCACCACGTAAAGCGGATTGGGGGCAGTCTGAGAATCCGGCGCAACCCCAAGCTCTTAGACTTGGAGGGATTGCGGTCTCTAGAGGAATTGGGAGGCAGCTTAATAATCGAGCGCAACAATGCCTTGGTCGGTCTGAGGGGGTTGCGCCGGGTTGGTCGCATGGGCGGGTCGCTCAGGATTCAATTCAATCGCCAACTCGTCCGCATTGAAGGGCTGGAGCGATTGGAGGCGATAGAGGGGCCGGTACTCGTCGTCGGCAATGGGGCGCTAGAAAGCCTCGTGGGCCTAAAGGGAATCAAACGCCTAACGGGCGGACTGGCCATAGAGCGCAATCGGGCGTTGCAAGCGTTGGGGGGACTGCGGCGGCTGGAGGACGTGGGCGGCTTTTTGCGGATCAAGAGCAATGGCGCCTTGGTCGAGCTAGCGGGCTTAGCGCAACTCGAGCGCGTCGCTGGGAATGTATTGGTAGTCGGCAATGCCCGTCTGGTGCGCTTGGCGGGCTTGAGTAGCCTGCGTCAGATCGGGGGCAGTCTGAGAATCGAGAAAAACGATGCACTGGTATCTTTGGCGGGCTTGGCCGGGTGCAAGAGAATCGGCGGCGATTTGCTGATTCAGGCCAATAGCGTCCTGCCCGATCTCGAAGGCTTGGCCAACTTGGCCCGCATTGAGGGACTCCTCTTGATCATCGGCAATAGCGCGCTGCAAAGTCTGGCGGGTCTGCGCCGCCTAAAGTACGTGGGCGGCGATTTGCTGATCGTCGATAATGGGGCACTGGTCAGTTTGGCAGGGCTGCACCGCCTGAGCCGGATACGGGGGGTCCTATCCGTCTTTGGCAACAGTGCCCTGACCGATCTGGTTGGGCTGCGCCAACTCAGGACTATTGAAGGCCATTTGTTTGTCCAATTTAACGAGAAATTGCAGAGTTTGGCGGGCTTGGCAAGGCTAGAAAAAGTAGGCGGTCGGCTGGCGATTCGGGCCAATGGGAACCTGCCGAGTGCCGCCGCCAAGGCCCTAGCCGAGCGTTTGATCGCCGGTGGGTTTGCGGGCGAGATCCAGATTGAAGCCAACCAACCCTAGCCTCTGATTTTGGTTGCTGTGTCTTTTCGTATTTTATACAGTTACTTGCCTTGGCCCAGAAGAGTCGAGTCAGAAGATATGCCAACCACGCTACATTCCGAGGCAGGTCGCAAGAACCGCGGACGACGGATCGCGCTGAGGGCGCTTCTCCTGTTGTCAGTCCTCGGAGGAGCACCAGTTGGGGCCCAAGTGGAGGTCGTCCAACTAGGGGGCGAGGATGGGTTGTCTTGGGAGCGTGGCGGCGGGGAGATTCCAGCCTTGGTAATCCTCGACCCGGCCACGGTCGATCAGTCCAACGCGCCCGGCGGCGTCATCGACTTTGCTCCCTTTGAGCGCGCCCATTGGATCTTTCCGCAGCAGGCCGATACGACCGACAACATATTGATCGGCGTCAACTCTAAGGAGCGCGGCGGCAGCGTCATCACGCCCATCCCCTCGTTCCGCTTTCTCGAAGCCGACTTCCCCCAGATGTTCGACGACGACGGAAATACCGCCTTGGCGGTGCAATCCTCGGGCACGGGAGGGACCGGGGCCTTTGGCCTGCTCATCGAATTCGATTTGGGGGCCATCTTTGGCGTCAATCGGTTCAAGTTTTTTCCGCGCAATGCCGATCCGGCCTTTCCGGCCCCGGATTTCCAATCCCAAGACGACTTTTTGAAGGGCTACGAAATTTTCATCAACGACGGCCAACCCGAATCGCGTCGCGAGGGCAGTCTGATCTGGGAAACGGTCGCCCTCGAGGGGCAGAACCAAGAGGCGGTGGTGGATGTGCGAATCCCCACCCGCTTCGTGCGCTTTTTGCGGCTCAAATCCCTGACGGCCGCGGACTTTGAGATCGCTGAGTTCCAAGTGTTCAGCGAGGGCTTTGTGCCGCAAGCCGTGTACATTTCCAACGTATTCGACTTTGGCGAGCGAGCACTTTTGGGCCGTTTGCGCTGGGTTGAGGAGCAGGTGGGCGATCCAACCCGCTCTAGGGTACAGGTCCGCACCCGCACCGGGGACGATCCCCAGCCGGTTGAGTTTACCCGGATCGGCAAACAATCCTCTGGCCGCGTTGAGCAGCGGGGCGATACGGTTTTTGACATCCCCATCGACGCGCCTTGGAAGAGAGCCGAAGACGTAGAAGACAGCCAACTCAACAGCCTGATCGCCAACGTCCTCGACAACGAAGAGATGGACGGGCGCGAGGCGCTTTTGACCTTTGGCCAGTTGCCGTTTGCACAGCGGTCCCAGATCACCCTCGACGAGGCGGACTACGGCAAGTTGGCGAGCGGCCAAAGATCGGTAATTCGCCAAGACCTCACCAATTGGAGCCCTTGGTCGCCCCCCTATTCGCCCGAGGGCATTGTCGCCCCAGACCAACTTCAGGTGCAGGGAGCGGGGACGCTGATCGTCTCGCCTAGCCCGCGGCGCTACTTTCAAGTGATGGTCGAGTTCTTCAATGCCGAGGTCGATGCGGCTACAGGCATCGGCGGGGTGGCTTGGGATGTTTTTCGGCCCGTCTTCGCCGACTCTCTCATCGCCGAGATCTTGCCCCGCAGCGCCATTTTAGGCCAAGCCACCCGCTTCACGTATGGCGTTCTGGTCAAATCCACCCCCCAGAATGCGGGCTTTGACCGCTTTGAAATCAGCACGCCGCTGCGCACCGAGTCGATTGGCCAAGTGGCAATACGCCGGGCCGACGGCACGGCAGAGATGGCGGATTTTTCCGCCGCGTCCCTCGCGTCTCTGCCGGTTGAGCAGAATGGTTTTAGCGTGGTGGCCGTGCGCGACGACGGCTTTGTCGTGGCCTTTCCGCGGATTGCGGAGAATGGGGTGCTCTTGACCTTGGAGTTTGAAAATGCGGTCCTGCGCTTGGGGACTCGCTTTGCCGGCCGGGCGCTCAACGCCGATAACGACGAGGTGCTGGGCCAAGTGGTGTTGGCCGGTAATGCCGCGAATTTGAGCCGAGAGGGCATGGATGATCCCGACCGCAAGGGCGTGGGCACCCTCGATCTAAGAAACCTCTTTGTCGACGTGCCGATTACCGACGAACTGCTGGTGAATGTAGCGGCCGTCCCCAGCGTCTTTACCCCCAATGGCGACGGGATCAACGAGCGGGCGGCCATTACCTACGATATCACCAACATAGCCCACCCGACCCGGGTGCAGCTCAGGATCTACGATTTGAGCGGCCGGCTGATCCGCGACCTGTACGAAGGCTTGGATATGAGCGGTCGATTCCCCCGTTTTTGGAATGGGCGCGACGATGGGGACAACCCAGTGCGGCCGGGCCACTATATCTTTTCTATTGCTTTGGATGCGGGGACCGGAGAGGAGAAGCGGGTGGGGGTTGTCGGGGTAGCGTATTGATATTGGGCGCGGGGATTGCCTCGCGCTGGATTTTACCACGCAGAATTGGGAGGGTGCGGCATTGAATGTCCGCGGAGCAAATTTAACAATTGGGCTGGCACTGTTGCTCGCGTTCCAAACCGTGCTCCACGCCCAAAGCTACGGCACCCGCCTAGGGGTTCAGCGCGGCGGCGAAGTCAGTTTTGAGCCCCGGGGCCCCGGCGTGCTCTTCGGTGCTCTCGATCCCGCCGTACAGAAGTGGTACGTTCCCCAAGAACTCTACTACGAGTTCAGGTGGCGCCAATGGGAGTACTCCAACTACGCCCGCGACCCGTATCAGCGCTATATCAACACCAACCTAGAGGGCGACTACTTCTACGATTTTTTTGGCAACTACATCAATCGCGGCTGGCTGGTGTACGACTGGCGTCAAGACCAGCCCCAAGAGTTGGGTAGCGGCATCTTCAAGGGCCGTCAATTCGAGCAATTCTTCAGCTCGGTGACCGTGAGTGGCGACTCCAAGGGCCAGTACTCCTACGCCATTACCGTGGGCAATGCGATCCGCACCACCCTCACGCCAATGACCTTTTCCAAGCCGAATTTCAACGGAGTCCAGATCGACTTTGCCTCGGACAAGTACGCCGCCACGGTGCTGGCCTCGCGGATCAACGATCCGGCCGTGGGCGTGACTGTCAATCCCAGACGGCAATCTAATTCGACCTCTCTACTCGGGGGCCGGGCCATCGCTCAGGTGGGCGACTTTATCACTTTGGGCGGGACCGTGGTCAACGCCCACAACGCCAATACCACTTTGGACATGTTCGAAGGCAATCTCTTGGCGGGGAACCTCACCTCGGGCCAGACGAGTACGCCGGTTACGGCCATAGCCATCGTCCTCAGCGACGATAGCCCCGAGGACGAGGCGGGCGGCGCGGCCCTTTTCAGCCACGATATACGCATCAAGAGCCGCGACTTTGAGACCGGCCTAGAGACGGTCTCGACGTTGGACGAGGTGGTGCGCGAGGGAGCGGAGTGGCCGACCGTATTCGGCGGCTTTCCGCGCACGGGCTTTTTGGCCGCCGACGGCACCGAGCGGATCATTCTCAATTACGACTTTACGGACCCGGCGTATGTGGGGCCGGATTTAACTGCCATAGTTGAGGTGGAGTTCGACTATGTGCTGGCCAACGACTTCAAGGTCGAGATGTGGTCCAATCTGCAGACTGGTACGCGCCCGGTGCCGCCGCCGCCGCTGACCAACCAAGTCATTGAAGAAGCCGAGCCAGTGCTCATCGGCATACGGCGGGCCGCCGGCAATATAAGGGATATATCCAATGCCCAGCGGGTTCTTTTTAACTACGGCTTGCCCTCGGCCAACATGGTCGCCGGATTCACCATTGAAGGCAAGAACGTGTGGGGCTTTGATTTCTACGGCGAGTGGAACAACAACCTGCGCTACTTCCAGTACCCAAATGCCGCCCTCTTCAACGCCAACGAAGGGCACGAGGTCGCTGCCGAGAGCGGCCAAGCCGCCATCTTCAACCTGTCCAAAGAAGCCTATCCGTTTTTTACTTATGGCGAAGCCTATTCAGTGGATGCCGACTATTCGACCTCGGCTTTTGTCGCCCTGCCCGGCGGGGACGTTTTTTACGACGATCCCATACGCTCGGTCTACGAATTTGTCGCCGACAACGACGACCAAGACCGCCAGCCCGACTGGGCCCGGGTAGGCTCGCAGTCAAACGACCGGGAGGTGTTTCCCGGCTGGGACGAAAACCTCGACTTCATTTCGGATTTCAACCAGAACGACAACCGCTCGGTGCCCAATTCCATTCCCGACTACGAAGAGCCGTTTTTGCGCTACCACGTCGATCGGCCCGAACTCCTCTTTGGCATTGACCTCAACAACAACGGCTGGATCGATCGCTTTGAGGACGACGAGTTGGCCGACTATCCCTACAAGCCCGACCGGCGCGGGTACAATGCCTTTTTTGGCGTCCACCTCTTGCCCGAGGCGCGCTTGCTGGTGGGGCGGCTCAACGAGCGCATGCTCTCGGACGATAGGGACAATCAAACCGCGTATGCCATGTTCACCCTCGACAAGGACTACCCCGGTTTGGGGCGGGTGCGGGTCTTTGATATGCTCAAGCGAGTCGCGGACACCATCCCCGATGACCGGCGGGCCCCGCTGCCCTTCCTCGACGCGCCCACGCCGCCGCTGGTGTCGGATATGCTGGTCTTTCCCGATACCTGGATCAACACCGCGTGGCTGGGGGTGGACTACACAGCCATTGCCAACTTTGAGATGGTCAACAAACTCAAATACGAGCGCTACGACCCGGTCCAAGACGAGGCCCGCGACATCGATGGCCGGATACTGGCCAGTTCGCCCTTCCTCTTGGGCCTGATCAACAAATTCGAATACAAGCTGCATCTAGGTCATTTTATTCTCCAGCCGAGGCTCAAAAGTGAGTACTTCCGCCAAGACGCCTTTGTGCAGGCCGAAGAAGACCTAAAACAATGGACTGGGATTGTCTCGCTTTTGGCCCAAGTGCCCCTACTCAACAGCAGCGTAGTTGACTTAGGCGTGGAGTTGGCCCAGTTCAACGATCTGGTGCAGCAGGAGGAGGATATGGTTGAGCAGGGCATGGCCGAAGAGACCGGGGACTTGCGCTCTGCGGTTTTTGCAGTACAGCTAACCAACAACTCAAACTATTTGGGGTACAAGCTGACGACGCAACTCGGCCTGCGCCTCGGCCGCACCTTCACCGAGGCCGTGCGGGAGGTAGAACCCCGGGTCTTCGACAAGCGCACCCAAGGCCGGACCGAGACCACCAGCTTTATCACCATTTACGCCGGATTGTAATAGGGATGAGGGCGCGTTGCATCGCATTGGCGGCTCTGGCCGGGTTGAGTCTGTGGGGGGTAGCCGCAGCGCAAATCGACTATGGGGGTCGTCTGGGGGATCGGGTGGGAGACCGCGTCATTTACCACGTGCCCGGCGTTTCTACCTATATAGAGGCGCTGGACCCGACCGTGCAGCGTTGGTACATGCCGGCCCCGCTCTTTGGCGAATTTGGCCGCAACCAGTGGGAGTACACCAACTACGCCCGCCAAGCCCACAGGCGCTATCTCAACCCCTCGGCAGAGGGGGATCTCTTCTACGATCCGTTCGGTCGCCTCATTACGCGGGGCTGGCTAGTGTACGACTGGCGCCAGACCAAACCACTGATCGCCGAGAGTTCCTCGGTCAGAAAAGGTGCCCAGTACGACAACTGGTTTAGCCGCTTGGTCCTATCCGGGGACACCAAGGGCCAGTATCGCTATTCGGTTATGGTCGGAGACGAGATCTGGACTACCCTAACGCCGATGACCTTCCGCAAGGCCGGGTTCAACGGGGTAGTAGTCGACTTTGCCGCAGACCGCTTTCGCGCCACTGGGCTTTTTTCGCGGATTTCGTTCCCGCTCCTTTCGGGGGGCACCGCGCGCTTCCAGTACGCTACCAACCTCACGGCCGGCCGGATCGAAGCCGATTTGACCGATTCTTTTACGTTGGGGATGAACTTCGTCAACAGCCACAACAACACCGGCAGCAACGAGAGCTTCCAAGGGAATGTATTCAAGGGGGCCCTGACGGCCGGGCAACTGGCCCAGCGGGTTGACCGGCTCTTGGTGCGGCTCTCGGACGACTCGCCAGAAGATGGCGAGGGGGGTGCTGTCTTGGTTAGCGAGGAGGTCGAGATCCGCACTACCCTGAGCCGTCAGGAAATGGTTCGGGACCAGCTAATCCACGTGGAGCGAGATACCGTCATCTTCAGCAGCAGTATCGGTTTTAGACCGACCATTACAGGGGGGCGGCGAGACCGGGGGTTTCTAACGGCCGATGGTGCGGACCAGATCGTTTTGCAATATCCCTTGGCCCCTAGGGAGATGGCGGAAGAACAGGGAACCTTGCGTGCGCTCTTCCAGCAACACCTAGATCTCACTCTATCTGAGGCCGAGGCCGCGATTAGCGCCATTCGGGACGTGCGCTTCCGCCTCGTGCTAGCCAACGACTACCGAGTCGAGGTCAGTTCCAATAGGCAGACGGACGAATTTGACGTGCCGCAATTTTTACCTGTGGCGCGGGCCGATGGCAATATCAAAAACCAGTTGAACCAGCGGGAGGTCGTCTTCGACTATGGGCTGCCTACGGCTAACCAGCTCGTCGGTCTGACGGCCGAGGTGCGAGATTTTCACGGCTTGGATTTTTACGGAGAAATAAACCTCAATACCCAGTACCGAAAATACCCCAGCATAGGGCGCGATTCGCACCGTGCGATCAACGGCATGGCCGGGGACCGCCACGAGGTGGGCTGGTTGGTCAATTTGGCCTTCCGCGAGGGGCCTTGGCGCTTTATGGGCGAGGGGTTTGGCATGGAAGACGGGTACCGCACCAGCGTCCTGACGGTAAATCGCGACGGGGTGTCGGACTACGCTCCCGAGGCCGTCAACCTGCACTACGAGTTTGTAGATGACAACGACGACAACGACCGGCAACCCGACTGGCTGCGGGTGGGCGAGGGCAGCTTTGTCCCCACCGAGCGCCGCAGCGAAATCGAGGTCCGCGGCGTGGCCGATCCGGCGGTTTTCCCCGGTTATGACGAAAATCGCGACTTTATCTCGGACTTCAACCAGAATAGCACCATCGATCGGGTGAATTTTTTCCCGGACTACGACGAGCCTTTTTTGCGCTATGCCGCGGATCGCCCGCAGTTTCTCTTCGGCATTGATCTCAACAACAATGGGTGGGTGGAGCGCTTTGAAAACGACCAAGAGCCGGACTATCCCTACAAGCGAGACCACTGGGGCTACAACCTCTTCGGCGGGCTCGCGGTGGCACCGGGTATCGAGCTGCGGGTGGGGCAGTTGCGGCAAATCCGCTTGGCGAGCGACCGCCGCAACCTGACCAGCTATGGGATGTTCGCCTTGGAGCAGAGCGGGTCGCGGTGGGGCCGCCTGCGGGTTTTCGACATGGTTAAGAAGGCCGAAGACGCGATCGCCGACCACTTGGTGCAATGGATCATCCCGAGGAGCGCATTCGGCGCGGCGGCCGAGTCGGCCGGCAGCAATGTGCCGGTATTAGACCCCTTGGCCGCGGCAGACACTTGGATCAACACTTTTTACGCCGACTATGAGTACGCCAGCCCGCGTTTGTGGCGGACCCTGCACCGCTTCAAGTGGGAGACTTGGCGGCAGCGCGACAGCGATGCACTAGGCCCCGAGGGGCGCAACGGGCGACGGACCTCGGGCTTTGTCGGGCTGATCAACAAGATAGAATACGTCTTTTACTGGCGGTCGCTGCGTTTCAGGCCCAAACTCAAGAGCGAATTCCTGCGCGAGGTGCCCTTTAGCCGAGCATTTGACACGCGGCGCTCTTGGGACGGCCTCTTCTTCTTTGTCGGCAGCGTTCCAGTGCTCGAGGCCACCGAGTTCGAGTTCGGCTTGGAGCAGCGCTCTTTCTCCGACCTCAAAGGGGGAGAAGACGAGTTGGCGGCAGGGCTTTTCACCGGGGATTTTCGCGGCTCGGTTTTGGCGTTGCAACTCACCAATATCAGCCAATACCTAGGCTATCAGCTAACCACTCAGGTGGGCATCCGCCTCGATCGCCGCTCGTTGGAGGTTGTTGGCCGGAGCCGCGAGATCGAGACTTCGGGCTTGAGTTTTCTGTCGATTATCGCCGGCTTAAAGTGATTTTTGCTTGACCTCATACTCTATTTTTCTTATTTACAAACACCTGCTAAGTCGCTTTACTGTACGCCTTCAAAACCTCACACCTCTAAGAAGGAGGTTCCGCTGTGAAGAACGTATTATCCGCCTTATTTGCCACTGCGCTTTTGCTCGGCCTGAGCACCAAGGTCCAAGCCCACGATCCACCCGACTTCATCGGCGCGGTGTGGCAATGGCCCGAGACGCACCTTCCGGTCTTAGATGCCGATCTGAGCGAATGGGATATCATTCCCGAGGAATTTTGGATCACTGAGCAGAGCGTCGTACAGAGCACGGCCCGGCCGTGGATCTACACCGGCGATTTGGATGTCTCCTCAATTTCCTTCCGCTGGATTCCCACTTGGAACGAGGAAACCAACCGCATCTACTGGGCCTACGAGCGCTTCGACGACAAGTACCAGTTGGGCAACGAGTCGGTCGAAACAACAGTAGATGCCGATCACTCGGGCGGCTCCTTCTGGGATCTGGAAGGCCAGAGCGACGAGGAGATCGCACGCCAGCGCGGCCGTCATGCGCAAATCAGCCACTATTGGTTCGACAATGGCCAAGCCCGGGAAGGCCAGTGGAACTGGTTTTGGATGACCCAAGCCGACTGGTACGACACGCCACCGTACTCCGACCATTCGTATTGGTTTAGCGGCACGGCGCCCAATTCCTTTGAGGAGATGCGCCAACGGGCCGAGTGGTGGAGCGTCTATTGGGACGACTTCAACTGGGAAGATCCCCAAGGGAGCGTCCTGCACGACTTCCAGCAGGACGAGATCATCGGCCTTACCGGGCACGTCTTCGATACCGATGCCGAGCTATCCGACGATTGTAACTGCCATTCGCGCTGGGCCATCAGTCCCAACGTTGAGTCCTTTGGCGACGCCGATTTCTTGGCCGACTGGGTGCTTTTGGGCGTTGACGAGTCCGCCTTTGAAGGTATCGCGCCCACAGCCGTCGAAGACAACACTTGGGGCCAGGTCAAGGCTTCGTTCGGCAAATAAGCGGTTATTGCGCATCACAAGTGCTTTATAAAAAAGGGGGAGGATTCGAATCCTCCCCTTTTTTTATTTTCTAGCTGGACCATCTACCGGTGTAGGAGGTAGATAATGAGAGGGAATTTGCGGCGATTTTTGTCGGCTGCTCTATTGGGGGGCTTTTGCTCTGGGCTAGCTGAGGTCGAGGCGCTCACCATATATCGCATTGGCGGCGAGGAATTGCCGCCGCCGGAAGTGGAAGTGGACTTTGCATTTGTCCAGCTATCTTGGGCTGATGTCGAAGAAAAGCGGCTCGGTAGGATAGACCTCTTGGAGGTCGCGACCCATTCTATTGAGCCTCAGCGCCTAGATCCCGCCGTCAATCTGACGCCCCTGATCCGGGAGCGGGGCGGCGGCATCCGCTCGAACAATTCCTACGGTTGGCAATCGGAAGCCCTGTTGGACAACTTGATGGACGGCGATCTGACCACCGCCTATTTGGGCAGTGGCCGCAGCCAGTCGGCCGACTGCTCGCCGTGCAAGAAGGGCATCTGGTTTGAGTTGAACGGACTGTTTCCCATCCGGCGCATCAAAATTTCCACCACCGAGCGCTTTGCCCACCAGCGCTTCATCGAGGAGTTCGAGATAGGCACCAACGATGGCGATGCGCGCAAAAAGGGAACCCGAGAAGGGCAATACCATTGGCGCGGGGCCTTTCTCGATTACGACATCGCGTTCAAGGTCGCAAACAATTTGGAACCCTTTCTCGATTTAGAACTGCCAGACCGCCCCATTGCCGAAATTCTTTTTAAGGCTCCAGTCGGCAATTGGGAAATCGCCGAATTCGAGATCTTCGGGGATGGCTTTGCCTCGCAGGCCAGCTATGTATCCAATGTCATTGATTTGGGCATGGCTTCTAGTCTAGGCGAGTTGATTTGGGCGGGTAGCCGGGATCTGGGAGCAATGGTCAATCTGAGTATGCGCAGCGGCGACGACGCGGATCCTAATTTCTACTGGCGCTTCACGTTCAGAGGCGATGAGCGCTCCCGCTTTGCAGCCAGCGGCGAACCACTCACGCTAGACCGCTATAAAAAATTGGAGGAAGGCGAGAAAGCCGGGATCAGCCCAGACAACGAAAGTTGGGAGTTCTGGACGCCGCCGCTTGAGTTCGATAGGGGGCATTCCGAATTAGTGGGTTCGCGGCCTCGGCGTTACTTGCAGTTCAAGGCAGATTTCTTCTCGGAGCGAGCCCTTGCGGCCGGACGCATGGAGTACTTGCAGTTTAATGTTTCCCAACCGCCGGTGGCCAGCCAAGTGCTGGCCGAGATCGCACCGCACCAAGTTGAGGTGGGCGAGGTCGTCCAATTCACCTACAAAATCCTGCCCAACTTGGAGCGGGATGATCTCGGCTTCGACAGCATTGAGATCGACACCCCCATAGAGGTCACGAGCATTGACGCGGTGTACATCGGCGGCGAAGAACAGAATTTTACCATCGCGGAAAAGGACGCCAAGAGCTTTGTGGTACAGGTGCCGCGGATTGATCTCAACCGCACGGGCGAGTTGCTCGAAGTCGAATTTCAGGCCGAGGTCTTTCAGGTGGGCACGGTGTTTTCAGGCCGGGTCTTCGACAGCCAGCGTCCCCATGAGGTGCGTCAGCGCATCACTGCGGGGAACGCCGACGATCTGGCCGAGAGCAATACCCTGAGTGTGGGGTTGGGTACGGTGGCCAATCCGGCGGTCAAGGCATTGTGGCTTTCGCCGCGGCTTTTCACCCCCAACGGCGATGGTGTCAACGATGTGCTACAAATTGAATACGATCTGGTAAACCTCAGCGGTGCGGTGCCCGTGGCGATTGACCTCTACGATCTGGCGGGAGTGAAGCGATGCGAGGTGGCCCATAGTACCGCGGCCAGTGGCCGGTTCTCAGCTACTTGGGAGGGCGTGGACGATGCGGGCAACCTGCTGGCCCCCGGACTCTATCTCTTGCGTCTCGAAGTTGATTCGGACAAGGCGAGGGACGTCGAGGTCGCTGTCGTCCGGCTGATTTATTAACGGATGTTACGCGCGATAGGGATCGGCCGCTGTTGCTTCGGCGACCCAACAGCGGTTGATCTCCTTATCCTATCGGTTCCATCTGCGCCATCTGCGGATCGAGTTGTTCCCCCGATGTCAGTTATTAACCCTATAAACTATGGTTTTAGATTTATGAAAAGTGAAATAGTACGCTCAGGCGTTCTCATCCTAGGGCTGTCGCTTCCCAGTGCGGCCCAAGACGATCTGGTGCTAGCTCATATAGGCGACCAACCCATCGCCGTCCGCGAATTTAGAGCCTATGCTGCGAACATTCCCCAAGCCTACCAGATGGGCAAGACCGGCACCGAGGCCGACCGGATATTGCTCAATGGACTGATCGACAAAAAACTATTGCTCGCCGAAGCGGAACGAGCCGGCATTGGCGACGAACCGGAGTTTAAGCGCAAGCTCGAGCAGTTCGCCGAGGATCAGATCGTCCGGCTCTACAAAAGCAGCGAAATTGATCAGCAGGTCTCCATTGCCGAAGAGGAGTTGATGCAGCACTACCGGGATTCGCACCGGGATCGCGCGCTGCGCTATGCGGGCATTTTGGTAGCGACCCGAGACGAGGCCCTCGAACTGCTTGACGAACTAGAGGGTGGCGCTGATTTCCGCCAACTGGCCAAAGAGCACTCGCTCTACGAGGCGACGCGGGACCAAGGCGGGGATGTGGGGAAGTACTATACTATCGACGATACGGCTCCACCGCTCCGAAGTATCTTTTCCATGCAGGTCGGCGAGGTTTCCGAGCCGCTGCCGTGGGGCGGCGACCCGCAGCGCTGGGTGATCGTCAAGGTTTTAGACGACGCGCCGGTGGCCTTGCGGGAGGTAGCCCAGTTCGTCCGGGAGGAAGTTTTCGCCCAAAAGCGGCTGCGGCGCACCCAAGCCCTGCGCGATTCGCTCAACGGCCAGTACGCGCCGCAAATTCACTACGACAAGATAGACCACGTGCTGATGCGTCTGGCACTATCGCCCGCAGAGCGGGGGGCGTCGCCCGAGGGGGGCGAAGAGGTTTTGTGCCGCTATAAAGGGGGTACGCTTACGGTTGACGATCTCGTCTTGGGCGTACCGGAGAAGGAAGAGGGTTATTCGCGCAATTACGAGCGAAACTGGATCGTCGATTATCTACAGGATGTGGCCATCCCCAATCGGATATTTTTGGCAGAGACCCGCGGCAAGGGACTGGACAAACATCAGATGATCCTCGCGGCGGTGGCCAACAAGCGCGGCGATATGCTGGTGAGCGCGTTGAGAAAGCGCGAGGTTGAGGAGCGGCTGCCGCCGGTCACCGATGCAGAGGCGCGGGCCTTTTACGATCAAAATCCCGAGAAGTTTCAGGGCTTTGAGAACATTGTCGCGACCGAGATTCTGGTGGCCTTTAAGGAGCAGGCCCACAGTCTGCAAGCGGAGTTGGCCGGAGGTGCCGACGCGATGCAGTTGGCTAGGGACTATACGATTCGCAAGGAGCGGGCGCACCACGAGGGGCGGTTGGTCTTGAGTCCGGTGGGGCTGTACCAAGATCTCTACAAAGTAGCCAAGGATCTGCAGGTGGGAGATGTGGGGGGACCGGTAAAGGTGAGAGGGGGATATTCGGTGTTCAAGGTGGAGGAGAAGCAACCACCCCCGAAGAAGCCCTACCACATTTTTTCGCAGCGGCGGGCGCGGGCTTATGTGCAAATTGCCCGGTCGCAAAAGGCGTACGTGGAGTACGTGCGCGGGTTGCACGAGAAGTACTCGGTCGAGATTTTCGAGGAGAATTTGTTGAAAATTCGAGAAGAGGAGGAAGCCGTGAAGGGGGGATGAGCATGACTAGTTGGAGATTGGGTTTGGGGGTATCGGTCTTGGGGGTCGCCTTTTGGGTCGGCTGTCAGGGGCCTGAAGAGCCGCTAGCTGTTGGTGGGACTGGGGCGATAGCTATTGGGTCTCAGGAGGAGTTAGAGGCTTGGGCGGGGGCGCAAAAGAGAGCCTTTGTGCTGCGGGGAGCGCTTTTATTGGAGGATGCGTACTTGAGCAGTATGGAGGCACTGCACAATCTGGTCGGCGTAGAGGGAGATTTAATCATTCGGCACAATGGGACGCTGACGGACCTGAAGGGGCTGCACAATCTCAGCTACGTAGAGGGGAATTTCCACCTTATTGCCAATGGATTGATTGCACTAGAGGGGCTAGAACAGCTAGAGCGCGTGGGGGGAAATTTCGAGATTAGCTGCAATTTTTTGCTGCGGGATTTGGATGGGCTTAAGGGTCTCAGGCGCGTCGGCGGTCATCTCTTTGTCGATGCCACGACCGAGCTGATGCACATTGATGGTCTGCGCGAGCTGACCCACGTGGGGGGCAACATCAAGATCAGGGACAACAAGGCCCTGCGGGATCTAAAGGGGTTGGGCAGCCTCTCCGCGGTAGAGGACGAGTTGCTGCTCATATTCAATGGTGCGCTAAACGACCTGCGGGGTTTGGACGGGATTGCGACTATTAAGGGCGGGTTGACCATTGATGGACATCCCGCTCTCAAGAGCTTGGAGGGGTTGAATGCGCTGGAGGAGGTCGGAGGTGCTTTGAGCATAAACAGCAACCAAGCCTTGCAAGCCCTAAATGGGCTGAACAACCTCAGGCAGGTGGGTAAAAGCCTCTACATTGGCGGCAACCCCCTCCTGAGCAACTTGGACGGGCTGGCCAAGTTGGACCAGATCGGCACTAGCGAGCGGGACTTGATGATTGTGGAATTGAACCCCTCGCTGCCCATGAGCGCTGGGTACGAACTAGCCGAGCGACTCGGATTGGCCGCGCATCAGTTCATCGTCTTCGACAATTTGCCGGCTAGTGCGCCGTAAGCTGCACTCCATACTCGGCCGCTTCCACCCCGGCAGATCGGTCCTGTGCTCTCTACTCGCCATCTTTGTCTGCTATGTAGCCGCCCTCTGCGTCCTCGAAAAACGCGGCTTTTGGATTACCGATAATGCCAACAAGTTCCTCCAAGTCCAAGCCTTAGCCAACAGCCGCTACACGGACTTTTCCATCCCTTGGCCGGGGCAAATCGTCGACCCCGATTTCGCTTACAATCCCCTGCCCTACTATTTCACGCGCGTCGAGTCCGGCAAACTCTATTCGATCTTCTCGCCGGTCTTCGCCCTTATCTCCGCCCTTTTCTTTAGCTATTTAGGCCATTGGGGTCTTTATCTGTTGCCGGCGCTGTCTTCGCTGGCCATGCTGGCCGGCTTGGCCCAACTGGCGCGTTTGGTCTCTCAGCGAATTGCGGTGGCGCACGTCGCCGTCCTCACGACTGGACTCTGTACGCCGGTATTCTTCTACAGTCTCGTCTTCTGGGAACACACTCCGGCGATTTGCTTGGGGATTTGGAGCGTGCGCTATCTGTCGCAGTTTCTCGCAGACGCCGTCTCCAAGCACCTATGCTTGGGCATGGTCGCGGCCGGATTATCGGTCTATTTCAGAGACGAGTTCTATTTGCTTTGCCTAGTACTGGCCCTGTGTACCGCCTTTTACGCCAGCGGAGGCAGATTGAAAATCCTCGTCGCGTCGGCCCTGCTCCTCTGCGTTTCCCTCCTGCCACTCTGGCTCTTCCAATGGCTGACCATCGGCCATCCCTTGGGATACCATTTGAATACGCACCTATCCACTGCAGCCGACTGGGTCCACCATCTCGAGGTGCGGCCGCGGGTATTCTACAACCTCTTCATAGCGTCCAATCCTATTCCCGCGCTCTCCCTCGTCCTCGCCCTTCCATTGGTCCTCGCCTTTGTCGTCAGCCCGCGCCTTGCTCCCGCGGTCTGGCAAAAGGCCGTGCCCATATATAGTGCCTTGGCCTTGATAAGCGCCGGTGTATCCCTCGGGGGCTACTTCTTCTACGCCAGCCCCATTGACTACATGCTCAAATCGTCCAATGCCCTCTTTGTCTCGGCCCCTTTTGTAGCCCTAGCCTTCTTGCGTTCCGCCGATTCTGACGCTTTTCCTTTTAGACGCTGGATTTGGCTGGTCGCCCTGAGCTTTGCCGCACTCTACGCTTTGGCCGCGCCCAAGGTGGGTTCCATGGGCATTCACTGGGGCAACCGCTACCTCCTAATCCTCTACCCGCTCTTCGCGGTTTTAGCGGCCGAAAACTTGATTGACTGGCTAGGACGCCAGCGGGCCTACTTCAGCGTAGGCGTCCTCGCTGTGGGGCTCAGCTTTGCCGCCCAAGTGTATGGAGTTTCGCTTCTCGCGCAGAAGAAAGCCTTCTCCTATCGCCTCAACAGCGCGATGCGCCAGCGCAGCGAAGAGGTCGTCATCACCAACCTGCGCTGGGTTCCCCACGCCTTGTGCAGCGAATTTTACCAAAGGCCCTTCTTCTACGTCGCCACCCCCAGACACTACGAGCGCCTGTTGCAACGCCTTTCAGACCGGGGGTACAAGTCCTATATTTTTCTCGCCCAGCACCGCGGCGGCCCTCTACAACCCACTGTCGAAGTAGAAGACGGCCCCTTGAATTACTTCGCTCTCCAGTTCTTTGCTGAAAAAATTCCCGCTCCTTAGGCTATGGCGGTCACACGGCTCTCGCAGCAAAAGCGATGTACGCGCTAGCAAACGGGGTCTTCATTCTCCTGTGTGCGGCCCTCCTATCAGCCCAACCCCTACCCACTCAGTTCACCGATCAAGCCGCCGCACTCGGCATCACTGCGCTGAACGTCTCGGGCAGCACCCAAGAATACATCGTTGAAACCGCTGTGGGGGGCACGGCCTTTTTCGACTACGACAGCGATGGCGACGTCGATCTGTACGTGGCCAATGGCTCCCGCTTTGAAGGCTTTCCGCCGGGCCAAGAGCCGACCAATCACCTCTACCGCAACGAGGGGGATCGCTTTGTCGACATTACTGCCGCGGCCGGGGTGGGCGACACGAGTTGGTCCATGGGCTGTGCGGCCGCAGACTACGACAACGATGGCGATCTGGACTTGTACGTGACCAACTACGGCCGCAATACCTTCTACCAGAATCGGGGCGATGGCGCGTTTGAGGATGTTACTGAAAGAGCTGGCGTCGGGGACAAAAGATGGGGCGTTGGCTGCGCTTTCGGCGATGCCGATCTAGACGGCTACGTCGATCTGTACGTGGCCAATTATATCGACTTTTCGCGGGACTATCCTTCCACCGTCCCCTGCGTGTGGAAGACCGTCGATATTTTTTGCGGTCCTCGCGGCTTGCTTCCCGCCGGCGATGTATTTTACCACAACAGCGGCGACGGCACCTTGGCCGACCGCAGCGAGGAAGCCGGCATTGCCGGCGCAAAGTACTATGGGTATGGGGTCGTCTTTGGCGATTTCGACCGCAATGGCTGGCCCGACATTTTCGTGGCCAACGACTCGGCCCCCAACAATCTGTACCAGAACCAAGGCAACGGCACCTTTGTCGATGAGGGCCTCAGTGCGGGCGTGGCCTATAGCGGCGACGGCACCGAACAGGGCTGCATGGGCGCGGCGGTCGGCGATTACGACAACGACGGCTACTTTGACATTTTCGTCACCAATTTTGAAGGCGAGTACAACACCCTCTACAAAAATCAGGGCGGTGGATTTTTCCTCGACGTATCCTTCGTATCCCGCATTGCAGCGCGAGGCATTCCCGAGGTGGGGTGGGGTGCAGGGTTCTTCGACGTTGACAACGACGGCGACCAAGACCTCTTCGCGGCCAATGGCCACACCTATCCCCAAGCCGACTTGCCCCACACCAATAGCAGTTATGCCGCGCCAAACTTCCTCTACCAAAACTTGGGCGACGGCACCTTTGCCGAGGTTTCTGCACGCGCCGGCCCGGGTTTTGCCCTAGTTGAGGTGAGCCGCGGTGCCAGCTTTGCCGACTACGACCGCGATGGCGATATCGACCTCTTCGTCTTAAACCTCAACAGTACGCCCAACCTCCTGCGCAACGAGGGCGGCAACGCGGGCAACTACCTGCAAATCGCCACCGTAGGCACCCGCAGCAACCGCGACGGAATCGGCACCCGGATCGAAATAAGCGCCGAGGGTAAGCGCCAGACCGCCGAGGTGCGCAGCGGCACCAGCTTCCTATCCCACAGCGACCTCAAAGTGCATTTTGGCTTGGGCACGGCCTCCAGCGTCGAAAGCGTCGTCCTCCACTGGCCCAGTGGCGCGGTCCAGACTCTGCGCGATGTGGCGGCTAATCAGGTGCTGACCGTGCGCGAGCCGGCCGATTAGGAACTGACGCTACGCAGCGTTCAGGCGTTGGTGCTCCTTGATTGCAGGGAATAACGATCGTTATTCCCTACCACCGCGTCACCACCGCATCCCACCCTGCAATCAGATCTACTGCCATCCACGCGCCCGCGCTGCTGACTTGGCCCAACACCATGCCTAAAAAAAAGGGCCGCAGCCGGCGAAAGAGTGGGACCCCTCCGTACTTCAATACGATCCATTTCGCCAGCCAGCCCAATGCCATACTCGACCAAGCGAAGAACATCACATAGGTCCCCCCCACCGGCAGGCCGATTGGGTGGATGGGCCACCACAAGAAGCGGTGGCGCAGGTACAACAACAAAAACATCAGCCCGGCCCCCAAGCCGGTGAACGCGCCCCGCGGCCCCCAGAAATTCCACTCGGCCACCGGATTGAGCTGATTCGCCGCTATGTCGTTAAACGTCCAGCGGCCCATAATGCTGTAAAACCAGTAGTGGAGATTGACCCCGCCGTAGGTGTAGGCGATGGAAAGTACCGTCCAAGCCGAGGCGACCAAACTCACGGCAATGGCTATGAGCAAAGCCCAAAAGAGCGGTGGTCGGCGCGTCCCGACGACCTCGGCCAGCCGGGTGCTGTTGGAAGCTGCCGCCATAACGGTCGTGCGAATGTCCCCGGCCCAGCCGTTGGCAAACCCGAGCACCATCAAGCCTCGCGGCCCAATGGGTGCCGTGCCCAGCGCGTTGAGCGCAAAGGCTGTCGGCGTCATCTGCGCCCGGCCATACCCCATGCCCCCTTCGGCGACGATCCGCGTCAAACCGACGAATACCACAAAGGCGATAACGAGCAACAGCAGTGCCGCCCCCACGGGCAATCCCGCGCTTTTCAACCAGAGGACCGCGTAGAGGAAGGCCCCTAGCAGGAGCCACACCGCCTTGCGGTAGGAGAGCATCTGCCCGCTGTCCGCTCCCGCTTCCCGCTTTTTCCACGCCCCGGCGACGACTTCTTTGAGATGCCGCCGGGCAGTCCACAAGCTGGCCGCCACGAGGGCGATCAACGCTCCCATGGCTTGCTGGGCAGTAGCGATGGACCCTTCGGTGTGCATCAGCCGGATCTCTGGAATGCTGAATCCGATGGTGTTGAAAAGGCCCAACTGGAAGAAATTGAGCAAGTAGAAAAACCACAGACTAAAGGAGACCTCCAGACTCAGGAAGTACGTCAGGCCCAAGACGATAAACCACAAGTTGAGCAAGACGCCCCGCATGTCGTGGAAGACGGTCAATTGGGTTGACAACTGGATGGGAGGAACAAAGGGATAGTACTTGTGCAGGGCATTGATCCCCAATAGGACGAAGGGAATGGCAAACCCCAACCACATCAGGGGTTCCTTCAGAAAGGGATTGACCGCCGAGGGTCTGTCGTCCTCGTGGATCATGTACAGCGGCAACTGCACGAGCGGAAAGATCAAGCGCTCGTTGCGGGCCCATTGTTCGTGGAGCAGGGCCGACAGGGCGATCATCATCAAGTAGAGTGCCGCCAAAAAAGAAGCCCACGCCAACAAGGGCCCCAACCACGCGCCCCAAGGAACGGCCACGCCTTGGGGCAACCCTTCGTAGAAGTACTTGACCGCCAGCGGGTCTTGTGGCGCCAGCCACGGCTGGATGTAGGGGTGGAGTAGCTCGGCCCAGTTGTTTTCGGGCGTGGCATAGTAATAGACCCCGGCCAAGAAGGGGACCAATTGAGCCGTGACCCCGGTGGAGGGAATGGCCGAAGCCGCGACCATCATGGCGTAGATCACCACTAGTTCCCGGGCCGATAGGCTCCATTTGCGCCCGATCCACTTGAGCGGAATGTTGACCAACAGCAGGAGAAAGAGGAGGAAAATCGCGCTCAGGGCGATGAAGTCCCCGGTCCAATCGAGAGTACCCATCACCAGCAGGCCATAGGGAAAAACCGCGTTGATCACCGCGGCCAGCAAAGTGCCGACGAGCAGGGCGCGATACGGCATCCATCCTTTGTCCTTGGCGACGAATTGGCTCATACCCCTATTCGCCTTGGGGCGAGCGCCGGCTGAGCTGCTCGGCTAGTAGGTTGAGGAAATAGACCGACGATCTGTCCGCGGGATTGGCCGTCAGCGCCCGCTGATAGGCCCTTGCCGCGGCCCGGTCGCGGTTTTGCAGCCGCATGATGTCCCCCTCTAGCGCGTGTTCTCCAGCCTTGAAATAGACCGTTAGCTTTTTTCGTACCGTAGCAGAGGGGGCCGTCAGCAGCGACAGAGCCGAGGTGCGGTGTGGCGCCAAACTCTGCAACACCTCCCACGAGCCGCTGCTGTAGCCCCTCGGACTGACAAAGCTGATGTAGGGATGGTCGTCGGTGTTGAGCGGGCCTTCCCCCACGTAGCGCCGCAGGGCGATCTCGTCCAGCACTAGGCTGTTCAAGAGCGCAAATACATCTCCCATGTCAATGGTCTCTAAGCTGCGATGTACCCGCGGCGGTGCCATTTTCTCTTGGAGCACCTCCAAGTCAATCGCCTGCGGCTGCATGGTCCCCACCATGATCGAGTAGTTGTTCGAGCGCCACAAGGTGGCGTGGGGAAAGACGTGCTGAAAGGTCCGCACGATGGTCTTGTAGTCGTCTGGAGGCAGGCCGTGAAAGGGCAGCCACTGGGCCATGATCCCGTCGGCGCTCAGGTGCGCCCGGCACAACTCGTAAAATTCCTTTGTGTAGAGCACCCAGCTATCGGCACTCGTCGGATGGGTGGCGTCCCCGGTGATGATTTGGTAGGTGTCGCGGCTGGAGAGGAGAAAATTGCGGCCGTCGTCGATAACTACTTCGATATTCCACGCAGTCGGATTCTCGAGCACGTAGTGATTAAATTCGCCAAAGTGCGCCCGGGCCGCGTCTATCACCTCCGGCACCAACTCGACGCAAGTGATGCGTTGCGGCTCGTACTGGGCCGCTCCGCCCAAGGCAATACCGCCGCCCAAGGAGACGACCAACACCTCCTGCGGATCGGGATGCAGCAGCAGGGGCAAATGGCCCAACAGACGGAAAATTTGCAGCGAGCTGTAATCGGTGGGTACCTGTCCGCCTCCATTGAGCGCCATTTTGCGGAAACCATCGGTTTGTCGCTCGACCGTGATGACGCCTTCGGCCCCTTCTTGGTAAAATACCAGTTCCCGGTTGACGGCCTCCGGCTCGGCAATGCGCCGCAGCACATCCGAGGGCACTAGGACCAGCAGGAGGGCCAAACCCGCCGCCCCGCTCCAGATCAGCCGCTTGCGCTTCTGGATAGCCAAGGCGATGGTTAGGCCAACCAAGCCATTCAAGGCCGCCAGCACTTTGACGCTCCACTCGGTCCCCAGCAGCGGAATCAGCACAAACCCGGTCGCAAAGGCCCCCCCGACCGCGCCCAAGCTGTTGACCGCGCCGATAGCCCCTATGCCGCGCCCCAGCCGCGCCAGTTGTCGCGTGTAGATTTGGCCGACCAGCGGAAAGATGACCCCCATTGCCACGGTCGGCAGCAACATGATGGCAACGGCCGTGAAGAACACGCCGGTCCTCGACACCCACCACGAATCCGCCCGCTGGATCGGCTCCACAAGAGCGGATAAATGGGCAAAGGCCAACACGGACAGGGCACCGCACGCGCCGATCAAAAATTGGACCGAGACAAAAATCGAAAGCAAATCCGCTCGCCGCGTGAGTAGGAGACTGCCCAGCCATCCCCCCAAGGCCAGTCCACTCAAAAAGGCCACCAAGACAATGCTGAACTCGTAGTGTGAATTAAAGGAGAAACTTACCATCAAGAGCCGCATCCACGCCACTTCGTAGCCGAGGGCCGCAAAACCGGAGAGCGCAAAGCCGGCCAGTACGCCCCACAGGATGCGGTCGGAGTGCGCGGTCTTTTTTGCCGCCCCTGCGCCGATGGCGACGGCTCGTTGGCCCCCCCACAGCCAAGCCGCACCCGCCACCAAGAAATTCACCGCGGCGATGGCTTGCGTCGTCCCCTGCAAACCCAGCCCTTCCATCAGCCCGAAGGTCGCTGCCAACACCCCGGCGACCGCGCCCAGCGTGTTGACCGCATAGAGTTGTCCGACCCGACCGCCCAATCTGCCCAGCCGCCGCACCGCAAACTTGGCCACGACCGGCAGGGTCCCTCCCATCAGGGCCGTGGGGAGCAAGAGCAAGGCAAAGCAAAGGCCGAAGCGGATCAGGGAAAAGAGGTAGAAGTTCCCCTGTAACCCGGCCAAGGTGCCATAGGCATTGCCCAGATTCGCACTAAGACTGGGAAAGAAAAGGGCAAAAAGACCGATGCCGGCCTCTAGCGCGGCAAAAACCCGCAGCGGGTGCTTGCAGCGGTCGATGTGCCGCCCCAAAACCCAACTGCCCAGCGCCAAGCCAGCCATGAAGGCGCTGAGCACGGTGCTGGTGGCCAGCAAGGTAGTGCCAAAGACCACGGTCAGCATCCGCGCCCACACGACTTGATAGACTAAACTGCTGACCCCAGAAAAAAAGAACAGGACCAAGAGCGTCTTGTGTTCAGACTGCTCCAAGTCCCGACTGTATTCTTCCACGCTGAATGCTCTGTGTTAGGCGACCGTTGTGGTTCGTGTTCCGCGGTCCGTGGCCATGGGACTAACCACTAACGTGAATCAGACCGCTTCTAAGGTTCCTCTAGGGTGAGTCGCTGGTTCGTCTGGATGGGGCCGTCCAAAGCCTGCACCTGACCCGAGGGCCAACGCACCGTTAGGCGATCCACCACTGCCGCCGCCCCCAAGCCAAAGTAGAGTCCACAAGCGCTCTGCGACAGATACCCGGATTGCCCATCCTGCACTTGGGTATACACCTGACCGTTAGCTTCCACCGCGACCACTGCTCCCAACCCATCCCGATTCGACGCCTTCCCCACCAGTACCACCTCCACATAGCGCAATCCCGCCCGACGCTGACTCAGGTCGCTGAGCAAGACTTGGGGCACCCCATTGAACTCATTGGTCACAATGTCGAGATCGCCGTCGCCCTCCACGTCGAACAGGGCCGACGAGCGCGTCCCCAAAGCGCCGTACACCAGCAAGCCCCCCTCTTGGCCCTCGCAGTTTTTGTGCCCCGTATCCGCCTCGTCGCAGTCGAGGGCAAACCATGGCTGGGCGGTCCGCCCCTCGCGTCGCGGCTCCACTCCTAAGACGAACTCGCTGTCGAGGAAGCCGCGCCCCCGGTCGTTGAGCAAGACGGTGTTGATCCCATAGCGAAAGGGATAATTCATACTCGACGCCACGAACACATCCTGCCAGCCATCGGCGTTGAGGTCGCCGCTGCTCACCCCCCACGGCCAGTAGTTTTCAGTACCGATTAGGTCGGAGATTTCCTCGAATTGCCCCTCGCCTACTTGGCGGTAAAAGGCATTGCCGAAGATGCTCAGCCCCTCGCTCTGCAAAAAAGCGTCTGGATACTGGATGTACGACTTGAGCTTTTCGTCCCAAGGCCCCATCGGCTGGCTCATGTCGGAGTGCATATCCGAGACGAAGAGGTCCATCCGGCCGTCGTTGTCGTAGTCGAGGGCCTTGATCCCCATCGAACCCCACGGCGTTTTGGGGAATACCACGCGGCTCTTTTTGACAAAACCCCGCCCGGCCACATTCTCGTAGTAGGAGTCGTGTCCCTGCATATTGAGCACGTAGAGGTCCTGCCACCCATCCCCATTGAAGTCCAGCGGACTGGCGTCGCCCGACCAGCTCGAATCCAATAGCCCCACTTCGCGCGCGACCTCGGCGAAAACCCGCTGCCCCAAATTCTCGAACAGCGCACTCTGCTCGGCGCGCTCGGGCTTCAGATGCCCGGAGAAGGCATCCTTGAAACCCCGGTAGTACTGATAGGTCGGTCCCACCTCCAGTCGCGTCGGATCGACCGCCGCGGTCCTCTGTTCATCGTGGGTATAGACCCCCACATTGGTCACAAACAGATCCAGCAATCCATCGCTATTGTAGTCGAAGAACTCACCAGACGACGAGTGCGCCTGCCAGCCCGTGCCCGAATGCTCGGTTATATCCTCGAAGCGGCCGGTTCCGTCGTTGACTAAGAGCCGGTTGCCCAACCGCACGGCCGTGGCGTACAAATCGACGTCGCCGTCGTTGTCAATGTCGCCAAACGACGCGCTCACTCCGATCCGATCGGCCAACTCCAGACTAGGCGTGGTGTAGTCCTCAAAGCGTGCGCTGCCGCGATTGCGCCATAGCTGATTGCCTCCCACTTGGGTCGTAAAGTAGAGATCGTAGCGTCCATCGCCATCTACGTCCCCCACCGCCAGCCCATTGCCGTGGTCGTAGTGGACCGGGATGTGGTCCTTGGCCGCATCCTCCACCACCCGATTGCGAAACGCAATGCCGCTAACTGCGAGCTGGTCGGTAAAGGAGAAGTCGCAAAAGACCTCGTAGGCTCGGGCCGCCTCCAATTGGGCTTGCTGGCGGCGCGCCAACCACGGCGGCTCGACGATTGCGGCCGGATCGGGAAAGGGCTTGAGAATTTTGGCAGGGGGTTCAGCGTGGGCGATTTTTAAGGGAGTGAACGCAAGAATACACAGCGCAGAGAGGAAAGCCGCCTGACAGTTCGGCATGGTCAATTCGTGGTTAGTGATTCGTGGTTAGGCGCTTACTACACGACACCAGCCCTCAGCCGGCCAAGGATCGAGGGCGTCCCGCCCTCGATCCCGGACCCAGCGGAAACCGCAGAAAAGGCGTACTCAAAGTAAGGGGCACCTACTTTAGGTGGCGTGTACTAAGGGTTAGTGGTTGGGCCCTGCACTGCACAAGACCGGGTTGGATACTGGCCACTAACCGCGGGCCGGGGGCGAATGGGCGGTAAAAAAATAGCATGTACCCACCATGTCAAGCGAGTGCGCCTTGCCGCCTCACCCTTGTGTTGGATATTATGGACTTCCGCAAAAAGCCAAAGTCCCAAGCCCCTGCAAACCATGATGCACCCCCTCTTCCCCCTCCTCATATTGCTCCCGCTGTTGCCGCTGCCCGCGACAGCTCAATACGAAGTGACGATAGAAGGCAAAGCCTACCAACTCATCCTCGCCCGCGATCTCGTCGCAGCAATCCAGCGAGCCGCGGCCGACGCCGCACTCGAATACGACCGCTTGGTGGTGCAGGGGCCGCTCGAATTGACCGGCGACACCCTGCGCACGGCACTCGCCTTTAAGGACGTGCGCTTTACCAGCCCCGTAGTCTTAGAACGCGCCGTTTTTCTGCAACCAATGCACTTTGTTCGCACTCACTTCCAACAGGGCATCTCCCTGCTCGAAACTCGCCTCGAAGGTGGATTTTCCTGCCGCGACTGCCGCATAGCGGGCAGGGCTAATTTCAAACGGACTTTGCTTGCCGACGCAGTGGATTTTTCGGCCACCCAGTTTTCCGGTGCGGCCTTTTTTCAGCAGACCAATTTTAGCGGAGAAACCACCTTTGAGCGCAGCCAATTTGCGGACGCGGCCTATTTCGACCAGACCGCGTTTGCCGGCTCTGCCCACTTTCAGGATGCGTCCTTTGCAAATCTGGCCTCCTTCAAAGAAGCGGCGTGGCAAGCGACTGTTTCATTTGCCGGCGCTCGCTTTGGCGAAGATGCCCTGTTCGCGCAAAGCCGCTTTGCGGAATCTACTGCGTTCACTGCGGCCTACTTCCGCGGCCCAGCCCATTTCGAGCGAGCCAATTTCTCGGCTGCGGCCTCCTTCGGCCGAGTTGTCTTTGGCGGCCCGGTCCGCTTTGTCGGTGCCCACTTTCGCGCCTCGGCTTCCTTTGGCGACAGCCGCTTCAAACGGGAAGCCACCTTTGCTGGCGCGACCTTTGCCCGGCCTTTCCGCCCCAATGCCCACTTTAGTAAGGCCCCGGACTTAGCCGCTGTGACCGCTCCTCTCATAGATTTGGAGCCCAAGGCCGCAGCCCGCTCGGTTCCCCCCCCAGACACCGCCGACCCTAGCTGCGATCCCATCCAATTGGTCGATGTAACCCAAGCGGCTGGCCTCGACTTTGAGCACTACAACGGCTTTTCGGGCGAGTACTACTACGTCGAAACCTTTGGGTCCGGGGCGGCCTTCCTCGACGTCGACGGCGATGGCTGGCTCGATCTCTATCTGGTCAATGGCGCACCCCTAAGCGGCGAGCGCCCGGAGCCAATCCCGGTCAATCGCCTGTACCACAACACCGGCGCGGGCGGCTTCACCGATGTGACGGCCACCTCGGGGGCCGGGCACACCGGCTACGGCATGGGCTGTGCCGCGGCCGACTACGACGCCGACGGCGACGTGGATCTCTACGCGACCAACGTTGGTCCCAACCTCTTGCTGCGCAACGAGGGTGAGGGGCGCTTTGCCGACGCGACCGCAGCCGTGGGCGGGGGCGATGCCCGATGGGGCACTAGTTGCGGCTTTTTGGACTACGACCTTGACGGCGATTTGGATCTCTACGCGACCAACTATGTAGAATTTGACCCGCAAAAAAACATCGTCTGTGCCGAGGGCGGCATTCGCTCCTATTGCGAGCCAAAGTTCTACGAGCCGGTGGGCGATGTGCTCTACCGCAACGAAGACGGCCAATTCCGCGATGTGGCGTCCGAAGCGGGAATCATCCACAAGGGGCGCGGCTTGGGCGTGGCCTTTGCGGATTACGACCTCGATGGCGACACCGACGTGTACGTGGCCAACGACGGCACCATGAACTTCCTCTACCAAAACCAAGGGAATGGCTTTGCCGAGGTCGGTCTCTACGCCGGAGGACGCTACAACGAGGACGGCTTGGCCGAAGCCGGCATGGGGGTGGAGTTCGGGGATTGGGATAACGACGGGTTCCAAGATGTTTTTGTGACCAATTTCGCCCAAGAGACCAATACCTTGTACGGCAACGATGGCCAAGGGCAATTCCGCGACATTACCAATCGCGCCGGCCTAGCCGAGTGCAGCTACAAACCGCTGGGCTTTGGCACTAATTTCCTCGACTACGACAACGACGGCGACCTAGACCTCTTTGTCGCCAACGGCCACGTCATGGACAAAATCGCTCAAGTACACCCCGACCACGCCTATCCGCAGCCCAATCAGGTGCTTTGCAATCAGCGGGGGACCCGCTTTGTCGATGTCTCCGCCAAGCTCGGTCCCGCGCTTGCGGCCGCGGCCGTAAGCCGCGCTTCGGCCACGGCCGACTACGACAACGACGGCGACCTAGACCTGCTGGTGACCAATGTTGCCGCCGCCCCCAACCTCCTGCGCAACGACGGGGGCAACCGACAGCACTGGCTGACGATTCAGTTGGAAGCCCTCGGAACCCGCGTCGCCGTGACGGCCGGTGGGCAGCGCCAAGTCGAGGAGTGCCAGTCGGGCGGCAGTTATCTTTCGAGCAGCGACCCCCGCCTCCACTTTGGCCTCGGAGCGGCCACCCGGGCCACGGTCGAAATCCGCTGGCCCGACGGCGCGTTGCAGACCATAGAAGCGGTGGCGGCCGATCAGATTCTGCACCTAGTTCAACCGAATCCCTGACCCCAACTTGCATTCGAGATGCTGACTATGGAAAACCCCGAGAAAGGCCGTTTTGCCGTGCTGAAGAAGACCGCCCCCCTGCTCGTCTTTCTATTGCTAGGGGCGGCCTGTTCCCAAGACCCCGATGGCGACTCCTTAGAAAAGCACCTCCGCCTCACCCGCCAAAACCCCACTGCGCCCCCGGCGTACTACAACTTGGCCGTGGCCTATGTGCAAGCCGGCCGCTACGACGAGGCCCAGCGCAACTACGCCAAAGCCCTCGACCTCGATCCAAACTACGCCCTTGCCCACGACGGTTTGGGGCTTTTGGCCCAGCGGCGCGGCGCCTTGGACGAGGCGGCCGCCCACTTTCAAAGAGCCATTGACCTCGACTCCACCTTGGCTGCGGCGAGCAATAATCTGGGCAACGTCCACTATCAAAATGGCGACTTGGAACAAGCGGCCGCCGCGTATGAAGCAGCCGTGCGCCAAGCCCCAGAGCACCTCGCGTTCTCCGTCAATCTCGCCCGCGCCCTGCGCGATCGGGGAGAATTCGACCAAGCGGTGGCCGTCCTGTTGCGGGCCGTCGATCGCGACCCATTTTCGCGGGAAGTCCACGCGGCCTTGGGCCATCTCTACGCCGAAAATTTTCGCGTTGAAGCCGCGGTCGCCGCCTACGGCGAAGCCCTCCGCATCGCGCCCAGTGCCGACCTCCACATTCGCTTGGGGGATGTCTATGCCCGCGCTGAAAAATTGGATGAGGCGATCCGCGAGTACGCAAGCGCCATGGAATTGGACCGGGACAATGCCGAAGTTAGCTACAAGTTGGGGGCCATCTACGCCAGCTATCAGCGCATCCCCGAAGCCGTGGCCTTGGCCGAAAAAGCCGTCGCACTTGATTCGACCCAGACGGCGGCGTGGCAGCTCTTGGCGCGGCTGTACGCCAACCAAGGCCTGTACGACCAGGCCGAAAGGGCACTGCTGCAAGCTATTGAAACGGATCCCAACCTGATGGAAGCCCGCAGCGAACTGGGTGCCCTCTACATCCGCCAAACCCAGTACCAAAAGGCCGAAGCTGTCCTGAAAGAAGCCGTGGCCATGGATCCGCAGCACGGCGAATCTTGGCGTCAATTGGGCCTGCTCTATGGCGACTTGAAGCGCCCCGAGGAAGCGGCCAAGATGCTGCGCCAAGTTCTCGCAATTAATCCCTTGCACCCGGAAGCCCTCTACAACTTAGCCCATGTCCTCCGAGCTCTTGGCCGAGCGACTGAGGCCGAGCGCCTGCAAAACCGCTTTGAACAACTCGCCCGTCTCCACAACCACATCGACCAGCTACAGCACACCCTCGACGCCGCCCCGGCCAACGCCGAAGTCCGCTTGCGTCTGGCGCGTGCGTACCTCGCGCTCCGGCAGTGGAAAAAGGCCGAAGCCCAGTACCGCTTTCTGCTCTCCTCTGCGCCCACCCATTTGGAGGCGCGTCTCCAGCTAAGCGGCCTCTACGCCCAGCGCGGCAACTTCGCCAGCGCGCTGCGGGTGTGCCAAGAGGCCCTAGCACACAGCCCCCCGGACTCGGCCCTTTATAAAATTTACTTTACACTCGGTCATCTCTACCACGCACAGGGCCGCGTCGAGGAGGCCGAGGCTGCTTTAGAGCGTACCTTGGCGCTAGCGCCGGCCCATGCCCAAGCCTATAACAATCTGGGCAATGTTTACCTAGAAAAGAACGATCTCCAACAGGCGACAACAGCCTACCAAAAGGCACTTGAGGTAGCGCCCAACTTTGCCGAGGCCCACTACAATCTGGGCCGCCTCTACGCCCAACAGAAGGCCCGTGCCAAGGCCGTGCGCCAGTACCAAGCCGCCCTGCGGGCGGATTCTACCTACGCCAGAGCGCATTATGCACTTGGCGTTCTCTACCAAGAGGCGGCGCAACCCGGCCGAGCCATTCGCGCGTACAAGCGTTTTCTCGCGCAGTGGCGGGGCGACCCCCGCCTAACCCAATCCGCCCAAGAGGCATTGGCGCGGCTTGCCGCTTCCCAGTAGACTAGTCCGGTGGTAGCGCACCATGGAGGGAGACGGTATTCTCCACTCTTCCCCGTTGACGCTGTTCTATCGCGTTCAGTACTTTCACTACACCGCCCAGAACTTTCACCACACTCCTAGAGGAGAATGCCATGCCGACCCCCCCTTCGACTCCCGAAGAACGCCTAGCGAGGCTCGAAGGCGTTTACGATCATCTGGCGACCAAAGCCGATATTGCCCGAGTGGAGGGCAAAATGTCTGAACTTGAAGCAGCACTCAAAGCCGAATTGTACAGGGGCTTGAACCGCAACCTTTACATCACGATAGGAGCGGTCGCCGCCGCGGTGACGCTGATGAAATATCTGCCATGACGACCCCCCCGTTGACGCTGTTCTATCGCGTTCAGTACTTTCACTACACCGCCCAGAACTTTCACCACACCCCTAGAGGAGAATGCCATGACGACCCCCCCTTTGACTCCCGAAGAACGCTTGGCGAGGCTCGAAGGCGTTTACGATCATCTGGCGACTAAGGCCGATATTGCCCGAGTGGAGGGCAAAATGTCTGAACTTGAAGCAGCACTCAAAGGCGATATTGCCGAACTCAAAGCCGAATTGTACAAGGGTTTGAACCGCAACCTTTACATCACGATAGGAGCGGTCGCCGCCGCAGTGACGCTGATGAAATATCTGCCATGACCGCCAGCCACTAATCGCGGGTCCCCGTCCAGACAGACGTCGGCCTTGGGGCGGACGATGGAAGCGATGAGGACGAAAGGAAAAATTCGGGAGAAATGCCTGAATGGTGCGTAACATCACTTATGTAGATGGTGCTCGGCCCGTTTTGGCGCTCCAGCGTCGAACTTAAAAGAGGGCAACGCTAAAATCTCCAGCCGGTCGCGTCCCTCAGTGACCCGGATGATCGCGTTCAGCGGCACCTCATCGAACACCTGCTCTGCGCCACTTTGCGGCCAAAAAACCACCAGCCGCGCCGCTCGCTCGGCCGAACCCAACCCCACGTACTGACGCAGCGGATTGCCGCCAAAACTGCCGCCGCTACCCACCCACCGGTACAGCGACCGCTCTTGGCCCTGCTCCACCACATCTACCCGTAGCCGCGTCCCGATTCCCGACCGATTCGACGCCACCCCCACCACCTCAATTGCCAGCCAGCCGCGTCCAAACCCCGGATTCTCGTATAACACATCGGCGAACCCGTCGCCGCGATAGGCCCCGCCCATCTGCTCGAATAGGTCTAAATCGCCATCGTGGTCCACATCGGCAAATGCGACCCCATGGCCCTTTTGCAGATGCCCCAACCCGCTGGCAAAAGTAACATCGACAACGCGCTGACCCGCTTGGTTCCAATACAGCACATTGGGCATCAGCTCGGCGTAATCGGTATCGCCGGTGCCCAAGTAGAAATCCAAAAATCCATCGCTGTCCACATCGCCGAAATTGGCCCCCATAGGTTTGGTCGGCTGCGCGAGCTGGAGGTCTTGGGACACGTCCGCAAAGCCGCCTTGGCCATCGCCGCGATACAGCCGCGCCTGCTCCACGGCCACCGAGTGGCCCATGTACGCGGCCGCGATGTCGGCGACGGTGGCCGAGTACGCGGCGACGAACAGGTCGAGGTGACCGTCGTTGTCAAAGTCCCAGAACCAGGCCGGGAAGCTGGCCCGAGGAGCGACGACGCCGGCGTCGGGAGCTACATCGGCGAAGGTGCCGTCGCCTTGGTTGCGGTAGAGTCGGTTGGGCTGCCCGAGGTTGGACACGTATAGATCGGGCCAGCGGTCCTGGTCGTAGTCGCCCCAGACGACCGCCTTGGCGTGGGCGTATTGATCAACGCCGGCGTCGGGTGCCAGATCGTTGAAGGTGCCGTCGCCTTGGTTTTGAAAGAGCTGGCTGGGGGCTACAAAGGTGTCGGTGGTTTCGTTGCCGATGTAGAGGTCGAGGTCGCCGTCGAGGTCGTAGTCGCCCCAGGCAGCGGTTTGGGTGGGGTAGTGGTCTTGCCCTAAGCCGGCGGCAAAGGTCGCGTCGAGAAAGGTGCCATCGCCCGCGTTCCGCAGCAGGGAATTGGGGTGCTGGCCGTGTTCGCCAAACCAAGCCCCGCGCAGGACCAGCAGGTCGAGGTGGCCGTCGTTGTCAAAGTCGGCTTGCACCAAGTTGAGTCCACCCAACAGCCCGTTGAGGTTGGCCGCCTCGGTGCGGTCCGCAAAGGTGCCGTCCGCCTCGTTGCGAAAAAAGCGCAGTTGTCCGGCTAAGTCCGATGTCGAGACGAAGAAATCGAGGTATCCGTCGCCGTCGAAGTCGTCGGCCACGGCCCCGCCAGAGAGGCTGAAGGTGTCCAGTCCGAGGGCAGGTGCCACATTGACCCAGCGCGGAAACGCTGCTTGGGACTCAAAGGCTTTGGGGGGAATCCGGTGAGCGGGCGGCACGGCCTCGGGATACTGCCCCAAGGTCATATAGGCGATGTTGAGCAGCCAGCGGGCGCTCAGGTGCAGACGCTCCTCTGCGGCGGTGCGATCGAGCACGGCTTGGAAATAGGGGATGGCTTGGCGCGATCCTTCGGGAAGGGTGTGGACGCCGCCGGGGCGAATGGGCAGGATGCAGTGGTCGGCGTTGGGGTTGAGGACGCAGTTTTGGGTCTCCCCCAAGCGCAGCCACGCCAGCCCGAGGCGAAAGCGGATTTCATTGACGACCTCAGAGGGGACTGAGTGTTGGGCCGCGACCATCTCTTCGGCCGCGGCGAGATGGTCTAGGGCGCGGCGTTCCCGTCCCAAGAAAAGTTCGGCGATCCCGAGGCGAAAGTGGAGACGGATGCGATCTTGGGCGGGGGCTGCATCGGGCAGGGCCTGCAACTGGTCTTCTAGCTGTCGCAGCCGACCTTCGCCCTGATAGGGATTGTCGTCGAGGTTTTGCTCGCGAATTTCCCGCAAGAGGGCCACCATTTTTCGATGGCTTTCCTCTTGCGGGAGCGAGGCGGCGTAGCCGTCCGAAATCGCCAAGAAGAATAAAAAGGGGAGTAAATAAGGCATGATCCGAGGGGAGTGAGCTCAGCCGAGCCGTCTTGCGTATTCGTCGTGCTTGCCAATCCACACCCAGATCAGCATAGCCTTAATTAACAATTTAGGCTTGCAACTAACTGATGTTGCACAGCATTGAGGTGTTGGAGCTGCTCAATCCACTAGGTCGTGCGGCGACTTACCGATCCCACGGAAATGCAAATGTCGGCCCGTTGGCATACCTGCTCATGCCGATCTCTAGGGTCTCCCCGGCCCCTGGCGCTAGCTCCACTGCAAAGGCCAAATCATCTATCGCGGTTTCTTTCCCCCCCACGCGCACGCTCGTAAACTGGTGCTCGGCATAGGCACCGCCTTGCACGATCACTTCGCGCCCGGCCACCGGGTCTGTGTTGACCAGCGTCAGCGTCATTGAGTCGGCCCCTAGCCGCTCCACCAGCGCACCCACGCCCTCGGGCATCCCCGCCCGCCCGGCCTGCGGATCGAAATAGCGCACCCGGCAGTGCAGGGGCGAGCCGTGGCGCGGCGTCAACCCGCCCAACATGAGCTGGGTCAGTCCGCCCGGGATGGCCGGGTTGAATGGGTTGGGATTGTCCGAAAGCCGGGTGTCTGGCGTAGTCGGGTCGCGGCGCACCTTGTCCATCTGCGCGCGCAGGCGGGCAAAGTCGGCCTGTAGCGCGGCTTCCGGGTAGGTGGAATCGCGTCCCTCCAAGAAGCCGAACCAGCCGCTGTCCGCGTTTAGCCGGCTCAGATCGGCCCGGTCCATCGACCAGTAGTACACCTCTTGCGCTCCCTGCGCGTAGTGGCCCGGCCGAAATTCGTACCAGCCCTCGTCCCCGTACATCTGCGGATACATCATCTGCCCGTCAATTTCTTTGCCATTGGCGTTGATTTTGTCGATCATCTGCCGCCACACAGCGACGAATTTCTGCTCGCCTGACAGCAACAGGGCGTTGCCAAAACCCGAAATCCCCAACCCGTGCGTATTGCGGCTGGCCAGCTCCCCGGTCTGGGGCACCTCAACCGTAAAGGCCCAGCCGTAACACCCCCCGTACCACTTGCCGCCGCACTCACCGCCGATGGTCCCGTCAAGTCCGATATTGGTGGGAATGATCCCGTCGTTGGCTAGCGTCCGTTGCCGCCAAGCCTCGACGTATTCGAGCACCCAGTCCTTGTACTGGTCCTCGCCCGTCAGAGCGTACGCGTTCAGCCCCAAGGCCGTCGCCACCATGTTCTGCGGATGATCGCCGACGATGTCGGTGTAGTCTTTGAAGTGGGCCAGCATCTCCTCGAAGTTGCGTTCCCCGTGCAGGGGTATAAAGCGCTCCTGCACCTCGTCGAGTGGGTCGCCGGCCCAGTCGAGTGCGGTGGCCTTGCGCAGCAGCGGCCCGCGGCTGCCGTTGAACAGACTCTTGATGATTTTGCGTTCGGGGTCGTAGTTGGGTGCCTGTGGGTCGCAGCCCATGTAAAATCCGGCGTAGCGCCGCACCCGCTGCTCAAATGCCCGCTCGCGTGGGTTCATCAATCCGTGCAGGTTGAACGTCGTCAGCCCTTCCCCGTTGTGGACCCAGTCGAACATCACGGGGAACTCTCGGTAGTACATCCCGTCGCGCGTAAAGGGCACCTCGGTGGTCTTGGCCTCGGTGTATTGCTTGAGATGCCCCTCCCAAGCCAACTGACACATGTCGTACAAATGGGGCCCGCCTCCCAGCACGTAGAGCACCGGCCAGTGGACCAGATTCTCAATGGCGTCGTCCGGCCCGTCGTTGCCACCCCAACGCGGGATGCACTCTAAATACCCCCGCTCGTCGAAGTACTTGGCGAAAAATTCCGCGCATCCCCTAGTTTGCGCCCGAATCAGTTCCCACTCCAGCAGCGCCCAAGCGGGCGGCGGCATTGGCCGGTCAATGGCAATGGCGCGGGGATTTAGATAGCTCATGGAGCACTCCTTTTTGGCTTGCAGCCGATGATGCGAACCCCGTTTATATAAGAACCTGTCTCAGCGGCGGCAAGCCCTCTAAAGCGCGATCAAAACCATGACGCAACCGCCCTATCCCCAGCACCTCAACCCCAAGCTGACGCCCGCAATCGCCGAGGATGTGGCCTTCTTCCGCAAGTGGGGCTACCTCGTGGTCGAAGACGCCATCACCGCGGCGCAGGTCGCCGCCCTGCGCACGGCCCTCGATGCGGCCTTTGCCCGCGGGAGCGGCGAGCAGTTTATCCACCAGCTCCTCGAAGAGGACGCGGCCTTTGCCTTCCTGCTCGACAATCCGCCCGTGCTGGAGAGGATGCAAGCGATTTTGGGCACCTGCGTCCAGCTCCACAGCGCCACCGCCCGCGTCACCGCGCCGGGGCAGGACGACCAGAACTGGCACCGCGACGTGCCCTGGCCGGTCGATCCCGATGGCACGCCCTACGGGGCGTTGCCCGGCCAGATCAACTGCGGCTACTACTTGGACGAATTGGACGAGGACAACGGGGCCATCGTCATCGTCCCCGGCAGCCACCGCGCCCCCTTCCGCCCGCCGGCCGGCCATCCGCGCTTCCCCGAAGAGAAGTGGATCTTTGCCCGCCCGGGTCAGGCGGTGATGTTCGACGGCTGTCTTTATCACCGCGGCGCGGCCAACCGTTCGCCGGTGTGCCGCCGCGTCTGCCTGATGTGCTACCAGACCGCTTGGATGAAATCCCGCGAGCCTTTCGACGGCCCTTTCGCCCAGAAGGTCCGCGCCACGGGCACTGACCAGCAGAAAATGCTGATGGGTGCCATCGAAAAATGGTAAGGAGGAACCAACCCATGTTGACCACCGCACAAATCGAACACTACCAAACCGAAGGGTACGTTGCTGTCCCCGGCTTCCTCAGCGCCGAAGAGATCGCCGTCTTCCTGCGCGAGATGGACGCGGTCAGTGCCGGCAATACGCTCGCCAACCACGATGCCACCCGCATGGAGATGGAGCCTAACCAGCCTCCCGACGGTACGCAGGTCCGCCGCCTGTACGAGCCTTGCAGCCACTACGAGGTCTTCCGGGCGTTCTCCGAGTCGGAGCGCCTCCTCGACGCGGTTGAGGCCCTGCTCGGCCCGGACTTGGTCTTCCACTACAGCAAGATCAACATGAAACCGGCCGGCGTTGGCTCACCCGTTGAGTGGCACCAAGACCTTTCCTACTATCCGCTGACCCATCGCGGCTCGGTGAGTATTCTCTTTTACCTCGACGACGCCACCGTTAAAAACGGCTGCTTGCAAGTCATCCCCCGCCGCCATCGCAGTGACCTGCTGTCGCACAGCACTGACGGCTTTTTTCAGGGCCGGGTTACGGAAGCGGTCGATCAATCGCTGGCCGTGCCGATCCCCGGCGCAGCGGGCGCAGTCATCTTCATGCATGCGATGACCCCTCATGCTTCCATCGCCAATGTCTCGGACAAGCCGCGCCGCACCCTGATCCTCAGCTACCGCGTCGCCGATGCCTTCCCGATTTACACCGGCGAGATGACCTACAAGACCGAGGCCAATGCGCGTCTAGTGCGCGGTCGGATCCCGCACACAGCGCGTTTCGATGGCCGCTCCTTTCCCATTCCGCTGTACAAGGACGCCATTTCCTCGCTCTACGATTTGCAGGAGCGCTCGCGCCAAGGGGAGATGGTGGCCGGTTAGAAAATCGCGATTCGCGATTAAACTTTGGGGAACAATGCAGACGCAAGAGTGAGATTTTGCAGAAATTCAATATAATTCAACTTTGGCGAAAAACTTCGCCGCAACCAAATAGGAAAAGACATGCAGCGTTTTATTCTGCTCACGTGCCTGACGGCTTTTGTAATGACCTCGCCAGCGTTCGCCCAGCAAATGGAAGATGTCGTTCACTTAAAAAATGGCGGACTCATTCGCGGGATTATAATTGAGCAAATTCCGGGCGAATCGCTGAAGATAAAGACGCGAGACGGGAACGTGTTCGTCTATGCGATGGATGAGGTTGCCAAGATGTCCAAGGAACCTGTGATGGGGATGCGAGGGCATATTGGGGCTAAAAAGAAAAATCCTTGGATAGCTTTTGGCCTATCGGCTCTAATTACTGGAGGTGGACAATTCTATAATGGACAGCACGGCAAAGGAGCGGCTCAATTAGGCGGAGTTATCCTAGGTATCGGACTTATGAGCAGTGCTTTTGAGGATGATTATGAAAATAGATACGGTGCCCTAGTTGATCCTGATGATGATGATGGAAAAGGTGCCTTCGGGTTTTTGCTTTGTTTCGGCAGCTATATATGGTCAATAGTTGATGCGCCCATCTCTGCCAACAGCATCAATTGGCAAAGTCAGCGACCTTCGTACGGACATCTGATTGAGCTTGGCGGCAGCCGAGCTACGCTTGGTGTCGATCCGGTCGTTTCGCACAACAATCTGGGGACTAGACTGACGCTCCATTTTTAGTTCGCTTTGGAATCCTGTCCCGCCGTTGGCATGTTGGCATTTCACGTCGAGACCGGATAAATTATTCGCAGGAGAAATGCGATATGGACACGTCCCTCATTGACCTGACATTTGTTCCCGAGCTGTTGCGTTTGCCCTATTCACAAGTTTGGAGCGACTATGATGAAGGGGCCGACGTATTGTATCTGAGCTTTGAAAAACCTCAGTGCGCCAATGACAGCGCGATGGAAGAGGACGGGAATATCTACCACTACCGCGACAGCCGCCTTGTCGGCATTACGCTCCCCAATGCTCGAACTCGCTTTCAACAGAACTCCTCACAATAGGAGCAGCACGTCATGCGCGAAAACAAGACCGTCCAGACGCCCTCCATGCGCGATTTTGACCGCATGATTGCCAAAGCTCGCCAACAGGCTAGGCAAGCCGGAATGAAACGGTCGGATGTTGCCGCCGCCGTTTCCCGGGTCCGAGCGGCAAAATGAAAGAGGCAACAACATCGATGTCCCCACAAGACCCGAAAGAAAACTTCGACCAGCTCATCCGCGACGGCTACTGCTTGGTAGAAGACGTCCTTGACGCCGACATCCTCCACCGCCTGCGCCAAGTCACCGACCAGCTCCTCGACGCCCAAAGCCAAGCAAACCGCACCCAACAGCGCTCCACCGGCAGCATGATCGATGTGGGTGTCCACCCCATCTTCGCCGAACTCGTGGCCTATCCGCCCGCTCACGCCGCGCTCGAAACCTTGGGCTTTCTGCGCCCTCGGTGGATGTCCGGCTACGTCATCAGCAAACCGCCCAACAGCCCGGCGCTCTTTTGGCATCAGGACTGGTGGGGCTGGGACGATCCTTCGAGCTATACGCCCCTGCCCCAGCAGCTTTTTTTGATGTACTATCTCGTCGATACCACGCCCCACAACGGCTGCCTGCGCCTGTTGCGCGGCTCGCACCTGAAGCGCCACCGCATGCACGACGAAGTGCCCAACGCGCACACCGACGAGCTCCGCTGCGTGGCCGATCCCGATCATCCGGCCTATCAGTCGATCCCCGAAGAAGTGGATGTACCTGTGGCGGCGGGCGATGTGGTCATCGGCGATTCGCGGCTATTGCACTCGGCCCACGCCAACAAATCGGCCCAGCGGCGCACCGTCATTACCCTGTGGTATTTCCCGTACTTCGACCTGCTCTCCGACGGCCTCCGCGCCGCCGTGGCCCGTCCCCGCGAATGGGTCGGCTGGGACGACGAAGATAGAGCACGGGTTGCCGATCTCTTGCCCGCCTATGAGGGCCCTGCGGCGCCCGTGCCTTGGAACCGGATGCCGGGCCGCGCTCTCACTCACTAAACGAGGAGCTTTGCTATGCACACCGACTCGATCTTGTTGGACGATAGCCGCATGCAGTCTTTCATCGCCGACGGCTATACAGTAGTAGAAACGGATTTGCCCGCGGATTTTCACCAATCCGTCTATCGGCAAATAGAGGAGGTCTTGGCGGCCGAGGGCAATCCGGGCAATAACCTATTGCCCCGCGTCCCGGACTTGCAGCAGGTGTTCGACCAACCCCAAGTGGCGGGTGCCCTGACCAGTATCTTGGGGCCGGGGTACTATTTGCATCCGCACCGGTTCTGCCATTTCAACAAGCCGGGTTCGGAGGGGCAAAGGCTGCACAAGGATAGCTGGAGTCGGCGGCACCACCGGCCGCGCTGGGCCATGGCCTTTTACTATCCGCAGGACACGCCGGCCGAGCGCGGACCCACTGGCGTTGTCCCCGGCAGCCACTACCACAATCGCCTCGACCGAGGGGCTGAGGAGCGGGAAATTGCGCTTGCGGGGGCGGCCGGGACGGTCGCCATTGTCCACTACGACTTGTGGCACCGGGCCACGCCCAATAGCAGCGGGCAGCATCGCTATATGGTCAAATTCCTCTTTGTCCGCCTCGAAGAGCCAGACGGGCCTAGTTGGGATGCGACCGGGGAGTCTTGGGCTGGGAACGGACGTGCCGCAGCACCCATCTGGCACAGTATGTGGGAATGGTACGGCGGCCGCTCCAAGGGCCTTGCCGCGGATAGCGGCGAGCGGTCGGCGCTACTAACCAATGGTGCTAGTGGGCTACAAGCTAAATTCCGCGATGGACAACGGGACGAATCCATTTTCATCCGGTTGCAATCCATGCCACTGTGCCAGCAGGTTAAAGGCGGCCATGGCCGCGCTCAGATGCGCTCTAAAGTAGGCCCAAGCTCGATGGGTCTGTCGCTTGAACCGGCCGATGCGGGTCAGCATCGAAAAGACGGTCTCGATGACCATCCGGTCGCCCCAGGTTTTGCGGGGACACACTTTCAGATTAGCCGGATCACCTTCTTTGGCATGAAAGCCTTGGTCGCTGAGGAGGATCATCTGCTCTTCGTAGCGACCAATCATCGGGTGAAAGACCGAATCGTGGACATTGGCCGTGTTACAATCCCAATCGACGATCAAGCCCCACTGGTTGACGATCAAGCCCAGCTTGCCGCCGACGATCCAGCGGTGATTGGACAACCCTTTCTGGCCGATAGGGTGAGCGGAGCGGCCTTCGCGTACTGGATGGATCAACTCGATGCCATAGCTATCGATCACGCCTAAGGGGGTGGGGTCCGCTCGAAAGCGATCGGTCCAGTCCGCATGGGCGACAAACAGGCGGAACAAGCGGGTGCGTTCGGGCAGGCGCGGGAAAAAGGCGCGCCAATCGCGCGCTACCCAGCGATAAAACGCCCGTTTGCCGTCCCCTTTGAGCGCATATAGAACCGCCAGGGTCACCGTTTCGCTGGGATATAAGGCGGCTTGGGGGTGTTTGGGCACATCGCCCATCTGGTGGTCGATTCGACAGAACAGGGCTATTATAAACTCGGCCGTGGTCATGGGACGCTCCTTCGCTGAAAGGGGGGATACCCTCAGCGTAGGAACTACCTTGACCACGGTCAACTCACTAGCACCATTGGTTACTACAAGCGCTAGTGGGCGATTCCGAGGCGGCCAGTCAAGCGGCGGCCTATGCCCTTGGTCGCGCTGGCGAGCCAGCCGTGGGGCCGCTCATCGACTGTTTGCGCCAGGGATCAGAACACGTGCGACGCAACGCCGGCTACGGTTTGGCCGCGGCCGGTCCGGCCGCAGTTGAGGCGCTGGTGCAAGCCTGCGCTGACGACGATCCGGCCGTGCGGCTAGCGGCCGTCGACAGTTTGGGCGATATGGGTCGGGCGGGTGCCCCGGCGGTGCCGGCATTGCAGCGGGTGCTGAACGATGCGTCGGACAAAGTGCGGGGCCACGCGGCCGAAGCCTTGGGCACCATGGGCGCATTGCCCGCAGCGGTGCTGGAGGAACTGGCTGGGGTTTTGGGCGACGACGACGAATGGGTGCGGCGCAATGCGGCCTTGGGCTTGGCGCGGCTAGGGTCGGCTACCGAGGCCGTGCAGCCAGCCGTGGTGGCAGCCCTAGACGATCCCAACCGCTACGTCAGCGCCAAGGCGGCCAAGACCTTGGCGCGCATTGGGACGCCGGAGGCGACGGAGATTTTGTTCGACTATTTGTTCGCCGCCCGCTGGTGCTCCATCACCACTAAGCATACGCCGTATTAATAGATCGCCGCTAGCCGTTTAGGTGCAGGGCTAAGTACACGACACCTAAAGTAGACGCCACTTACTTTGAGTACGCATTTCGGGATCGAGGGCAAGATGCCCTCGGTCCTTGGCAGGCTGAGGTTCTGCTGTTTCCGATGTGTCCGGGATCGAGGGCGTCCCGCCCTCGGTCCTTGGCAGGCTGAGGGCTGGTGTCGTGTAGTAAGGGTGCAGTGCTAAGATATAGCCGTAAAAATTGCAGAAGGTCATTGACGACGATCTCAAGGACCGCATTGCCTACAAAAACCTCGCCGCGCCAATCAAGCGCTTCAACCGGCGCACCCACCGCAGACGGTGTGCATTTACGATCCAGCGGAACTGTGGGCCGTCAATCCCGCCAATCCCGCACGCCTGAGAGGAGATGTCGTGGCTGATCCCAGAATCGCCAAGGCGGTATTCTACGACGGCGACTTGTGCCTCGGCGTCAGTATTATCTAGTAGGGCAAAAGATGAAGACGGCGAGATCGTATCCTCTACTCCTCCTGCTCAGTCTTTGCCCGCCCCTGCACGTGCAGGGGCTGACCATTTACCGCATTGGTGGGGCTGACCAACCGCCGCCCACGCTGGACGTGCCCTATGAATTCGCACACGTGTCTTGGAGTGAAATTACCGCAAGCGGCCAGACCCAATCCCTGCAATTGCAGGCGGAATATATCGAGCCTAAGCAGCTAGAGGCCTCAGTCAATCTCATCCCGTCCCTTGTCGAAAACGGCGGTTTAATCCTCACCACCGGCGGCTACGATGGCTTGGTTGCGCCCGGCGAGAGCGAGTTGGTCTCTTGGGATGGCGACATTGAGACTGCTTACCAAGGGGACGAGACGGTTTCATGGCGGGGAATCTTCAACCGCCGGGAAAATAGGTCGGACCGGCCCTTCAAGTACTGGGTTTTCGATCTGGGGGGACGCTTCACTATCCAGAAGATCCGTTTCCATCCGAGGGATCGCTTCCGCTTTGAGCGCTTTGCGGAAAGTTTTATCGTCGGCGTTAGCGATGGCGATCCCTCCAAGGACGGGAATCGGGACCTCAAGGTCGCCGAGGAATTGGACTTCGACGAGGTTCACAACATCCGCGAAAACACAGACGCCGTGGTCGAACTGGAATTCCCCCGACGAGCAGTGCGCCAGCTCTTGTTTGCTGTCCGCCGCAATATCCGCAGTTTCTGGGAGATCGCCGAAATCGAAATTTACGGGACCGGCTTCAGCGCCTTTGCCCGCTACGAATCCACTATTATCGATATAGGCCAGCCCCTCGTTTTAGGCCCCTTGGCTTGGGCCGGCGATCAGCCTCTGGGAACGAGTATCAAAGTGCGGACCCGGCTGGGCGATGACCCCGACCCCAACCTGTACTGGCGCACCACGTTTCGCGGCGAGGAGAAGACTCTTTTTGACCGCCAAGGTAGGTTGCTGACGCAGGAGACGTACGCGACCCTGCAATTGGGGGAACGCGCCGGCACGACCCACGATACCCGCAATTGGAGCGATTGGAGCGCCCCCATCGCCTTGGCTGCCGGGACCGGGCGCCCGATTGGGGACCGGCCGCGGCGCTTTGCTCAGGTGCGGGCCGATTTCCACTCGCAGCCCGAATCCGGCGGTCGCCTAAACTATCTGCAATTCGCCGCTTCCCAGCCCCGGGCGACACATATTGCTGCAGAGATTGTGCCGACACAGGTCCGCCCCGGCCAGACCACGTCTTTCACCTACAAGATGCTGCCCCATTTTGATGGCGATGAACCGGGATTCGACCAAGTGGAAATCGACACGCCTCGGCGCGCGGTGAGCGTCGATGCCGTGCGCATTGACGGGCGCGGCGAAGCCTTTGCCGTGGTCAGGCTGGATCAGTCGGGCTTTGCCGTGCAGATTCCCCACATCGACTTGCGGCGGACGCTAGATCTCATCGAAATCGACTTCAAGGCTCAGGTGTTTCAGTACGGCACTGTTTTCTCGGGGCGAGTTTCCGACAGTACTCAACCCTACGAGGTGGCCCAAGCGGTGGTCGCGGGAGACGCGGATGTGCAAAATGACAGCGCGACGTTGCAGGTGGTCTTGGCGGACGTCGGCCTCGAGTCTATCGGTCGGATGGAATTGGACTCGCCGATTTGTACGCCCAACAGCGACGGGGTCAACGACGAGATGCGCCTTGAATACGACTTGCTCAATCTGGCCGGCACGGCGCGCGTGTATGTCGATCTGTGCGATCTGAGCGGCCGCAAACTGTGGACCAGCGACCGGATTGCTCACTCGAGTGGCCGCTTTGCGGTGGCTTGGGATGGTCGCGACGACAGCGGTTTGCTGCTGCCGCCGGGGGTTTACCTGTTGCGCTTAGAGGTGGGAACTGATAAGGGAAAGGACCGCGTCAGCCGGATCGTTTCGCTGGTTTACTAGCATTTTGCAAAAGGCATCTACATGACGGGATTTGGACGCTTCCTGTTAGTCTTGCTACTGACCCATATTCAAGAGGTCTGGGCCCAAGAGGCCGGCCACCGGGTCCGAGACAATCAGGTCGTCATCAACAGTCGCAACCACTGGCAAAACTGGACCTTTCCGCACGGCACCCTAGCCATTTCTCCAGAGGGAGCGGTGCAGGCGCAGCGCATTGAGAAAAATACCAATGCGGCCTTAGATATCGTCGATTACCTGCGCTTCAATCCTCCCGCCGCGCTAGGCGACAGGGAGCCCGAGACCATCGACTTGGCCGACGCCATTGAGGGTGGCTCTAATGTCGCCGACGTGGCCAAGGTATTCGACGGCGATATGACCACCTATTGGGAACCTGCTCCCCCCAGCGATGCGATCGATTTGGCCGCGCAGTGGTGGTTTGTCGTCGATATGGGCCGCTTGGTCTTCGCTAAGAAACTCGTCGTGCGCTTTGTGGAGGAGAGCCTAGGCGATCCCTTTCTCCTCTTTGAGGTTCTAGTCTCCGATGGCCTTGAACCAAAGCGCTTGCAGGGGAGCGGAACGCGCGCCTTTGCGACTGTGCTGCGCACCTTGAGCAGAAACAAGAACCAGCGGGTCTTTGCCGTGGACCTGACTGGGCAGACCCCCACACTAGAGGCAGCTCCCGTGCGCTTTGTGCAGTTTCTGGTGACGGGTACCGCTGGACCGCTGGGAGCGGAAATTTCCCGTGCGGAATACGAAGCACTGGCCGCGGATCGGGGTGCCGTCCAGTACTTCAAGCGGCAGTTGAATGGCCGCGAAGTGCCCGTCGCGCAAAAAGTGTACGAGCTTCTCGACGAGGAGCGCCGGGGTGGCATCCGCTACTTCCGCCGGGAGCGGCCCCGCCTAGCCGAATTAGAGGTGTGGAACGAAGGGGACGAACTCGTCGCTGGCCTGCTGGAGCGCGGCGGCGTCATCGCCACTACGGCCGCGCAGACCTTAGCCCTTAAGAGTTTGATCGATGGCGACTTGGCCAGTTTCAGCGGCATTTACTTTGGCGTCGAATCCGCGGTGGCCAATCCCGAAAAGGAGTTGGTCTTTGATCTAGGGGCTTTCTAACCAATGGTGCTAGTGAGTTGACCGTGGTCAAGGTAGTTCCTACGCTGAGGGTATCCCCCCTTTCAGCGAAGGAGCGTCCCATGACCACGGCCGAGTTTATAATAGCCCTGTTCTGTCGAATCGACCACCAGATGGGCGATGTGCCCAAACACCCCCAAGCCGCCTTATATCCCAGCGAAACGGTGACCTTGGCGGTTCTGTATGCGCTCAAAGGGGGCGGCAAACGGGCGTTTTATCGCTGGGTAGCGCGCGATTGGCGCGCCTTTTTTCCGCGCCTGCCCGAGCGCACCCGCTTGTTCCGCCTGTTTGCCGCCCATGCGGACTGGACCGATCGCTTTCGAGCGGACCCCACCCCTTTAGGCGTGATCGATAGCTATGGCATCGAGTTGATCCATCCAGTACGCGAAGGCCGCTCCGCTCACCCTATCGGCCGGAAAGGGCGGTCCAATCACCGCTGGATCGTCGGCGGCAAGCTGGGCTTGATCGTCAACCAATGGGGCTTGATCGTCGATTGGGATTGTAATACCGCCAATGTCCACGATACGGTCTTTCACCCGATGATTGGCCGCTACGAAGAGCAGATGATCCTCCTCAGCGACCAAGGCTTTCATGCCAAAGCCGGTGATCCGGCCAATCTGAAAGTGTGTCCCCGCAAAACGTGGGGCGAGCGTATGGTCATCGAGACCGTCTTTTCCATGCTGACCCGCATCGGGCACTTCAAGCGACAGACCCATCGAGCCTGGGCCTACTTTAGAGCGCATCTGAGCTTTGCCATGGCCACCTTCAACCTGCTGGTTCAGTGGCACGGGTTGCAACCCGATGAAAATGGATTCGTCCGCTTGTCCATCGCGGAATTTAGCTTGTAGCCCACTAGCACCATTGGTTTCTATTGGATCGATACCTATCGGCTGGCCTATAGCGGCCTCGGAGGAACTCGCTTCGGCTCTTTTCTCAACTATCGGATCGGCTTTTCCGACGGCTCTCTAGCCGCTGACGGCGAACTCAAATGGACCACTCGGGCCACCAAGAGCCAGCGTCAAACCGCCCGCGGCGCGGCCCCGAAAGCTCGCTTTGAAGGCACCCAATTCGAGCCGATCAAAGCCCGCTTTGCCCGCATTCAGTGGACCATGGAGCTCATCGGTGCCCAGATCGCCACCATGGCGGAGATGCAGCTATACGGGGAGGGTTTCCAGCCGGAAGTGAGCCTAGAATCCGACCTGATCCGGCTGGACGGCAGCCGCAACCTGCACACCATTGAGTGGGACGCCGACGAGCCACCGGATACGCAAGTCCTGATCCAGACTCGCACTGGCGACGAGTTGGGTCAAAAACGCCACTACTTCAAAAACGACGGCACTGAAGTGACCGCGGAGCAGTACGGCAAGCTGCTGTCGATCTTTAAGGGCGATATCGTCGCCGAGGAAGTGCCTAAGGGGAACTGGAGCGACTGGAGCGAGCCATATACCCGGGCCGAGGGCAGCCCTATTACCTCGCCGTCCCCGCGGCGATTCCTCAAAATTCGGGCAACCTTGCTGTCGGCCGACCCGGCTCTCAGTCCGATACTGCGCTCGGTCCGGCTCGATTTCTCCGACCCTGTGGCGCAGAGTTTGCGGGCCGAGATCGCGCCCTTTCAGGTGGATCGGCTCGGCGTTGAGCGCTCTTTTTCGCTCTATGTGCAGCCCCGCTTTGAGCGCCTAGACCCCGGCTTTGACGAGCTGCTCCTCACCGCCCCGGCCAATATGACGCTGAGCCTAGTCGGGGTCTTTGGCGGACGGGTGGATGAGTTCAACGCGGAGGCAGACGGAGTGCCGGCTCTGGAACGCGTGGAGGTGGTGCCGACGGCACCGGACTCGCTGCTAGTGCGCTTTCCCAGAGTTGGGCCCGGCAGCGCGATAGAGGTTCTGCGGCTCGATTTTGCCGCCGCCCTCTTTACCACGGGTGCCGTCTTGCAGGCGTCTCTGCGCAACAACGGGGGTACTTGGCAGCGGGTCGACCCGGGCGATGTGCTGGCGCATGTCCCCGGCAATACCACTACGGTGGTTAGTTCCTTTAAGCCCCAAGCTCTGCTCGCGGATGTGGCAGTGCGCCCCGCTGTGTTTTCGCCCAATGGGGACGGGATCAACGACCGGACTTTTTTCCTTTTTAAGGTAGTGAGGGTGGAAGACGATAGTCCGGTGGAGGCCGCGGTTTGCCAGCTCAATGGCCGACGGGTGCGCGTCCTCGGCAGACAGCGGGCCCTAAGCGCCGGCTCGTATAAAATTAGCTGGGATGGACGGGACGAGGACGGAGACCTAGTGCCTCCGGGCCTGTACTGCGTGCGCTTGCACATCCGGACCAATACGGCCGGAGCCGAGGTCGATAACAAGACCGTCCTGCGCACGGTGGCTGTCGCCTATTGACGGGGCCAAAACCTCGCCGCGCTAATCAGAGAGAGCACCGCCTAGCGGAACGGTGGGCCGTCAATCTGTTCTGCGTTGGGAACCCGAATGGGATTGGCCCCGCGATACGTATAAAGAGCTTATAAATATGTCCACGCACTCCAAAATCGAGTGGACCGAGACTACGTGGAATCCGGTGACCGGTTGCACGAAAATCAGCCATGGCTGCAAGCATTGCTATGCCGAAAGGATGTCGCAAAGGCTGCAAGCGATGGGGGCCAAAAAATACAAACGCGGGTTTGCGGTTGCGGTCCACCCAGAAGCGGTTCGCGAGCCGATTAGCTGGAAGAAGCCTCGCCTGGTATTCGTCAATTCCATGTCTGATCTGTTCCATAAGTCCGTTCCCTCAGTCTTTATAGAGTCGGTATTTGCAACTATGAACGAGGCGTCTCAGCACACGTTCCAAGTGCTTACCAAACGTCCAGATCGCGTTGCGCGACTCGATGGAAGGCTGAACTGGACGCCAAACATCTGGCTTGGCACGAGCATTGAATCTTCAAGATGGTTGGGGCGGATGGCACGGCTCAAGGAAACCGGGGCGCAGACGAAGTTCCTGTCTCTCGAACCTCTGCTCGGTCCTTTATCTGATATGGACTTAACGGGCATTGATTGGGTAATCGTCGGCGGTGAATCTGGTCCGGGTGCCCGGCCGATGAAAGCCGACTGGGTGCGAGCCATCCGCGACCACTGTGTGCGGAGCGATGTGCCGTTCTTCTTCAAACAATGGGGCGGCGTATTCAAGAAGAAGACGGGCCGGACGCTGGACAACAAAACGTGGAATCAAATGCCAAAGCCCTTTACCTAAAAGGAGACGCCATGGCCGACCCCAAAATCACCAAGATCGAAAACATTTACTTCGCCCATCAGATCGAAAACATGGGCACCGACTACAATGGCTTCAACCAAGTTTACCAGAAGGGCGCGACGCTCCCGCTGACGAATTGCCTAGTACGCGTCCACACCAGTATGGGCATTACCGGCGAATGCCTCGGCCGTCCGGTGCCCGAAAACGTCGCCCGTTACCTTCTGGGCCGCGACCCGTTTGCCCGCGAGCGGATGTACAACGATCTCAAACGCGGTCTGCGCCACTCGGCCCGCACCGACATCTGCGCCGTTGACGTGGCGCTGTGGGATTTCGCGGGTAAGGTGTACGACGCGCCTATCTGGCAGCTTTTGGGCGGCTGGAGAAAGATCATTCTCGCCTATGCTTCGACGTACCACGGCGATGAAAACGGCGGCCTGAGTACGCCGGAAGCCGCCCGAATTCACCGACGAGCTGGAAAACGTCGATGCCCAAGGCCACGTGCCCGTGCCGCAAGGGCCGGGTTTGGGCGTGGACATGGATTGGGAGTACATTGAAAGACACAAGTGCGGCGAAACAGTGTTTGACTAAGTAGGAGTATTCGTCCTCTACAGCAAACGAGGAGGTTTCCCATGCGGCGGACAATCGCGGTAGCAGTGCTCGTGGGGCTGGTCTGTTTGGCGGGAGGCTGTGTCATAGGAGAGGTAAGTATCGGCGCAGGCGAGAAAATTGAAGGATCGGGAGATGTCGTCAGCCTAGAATTGGATTTCGACGACTTTACGCGGGTTGAGCTGACCCACGCCGCTCAGGGCACCATCGCGCCGGGCGACGAGTACCGGGTGGTCATCCGCCTCGACGACAATATCATTGACCGCCTGCGCGTCAATAACACCAAAGTGCGCGTTGAGGGCCATAAAGCCCAATTTGCCGATGGGACGCGCTCGGGTGACGAACTGAAGATCGGGCTCGAAAACGGCTCGTACAGCAATATCACCTTCGACATCGAAATCGCCATGCCCAACTTTACAGGCCTCGGGCTCAGCGGTGCTGCTCGCGCCGAGCTATCCGGTTTCGCGGTAGCTCATGCCGTCAACTTTGACCTCAGCGGTGCCAGCCACCTTGCGGGCGCGATCAATACCGGCTCATTGAATTGCCAGTTATCCGGTGCCAGCCACCTCCAACTCAGCGGCAGCGGCGACGATCTCGTCGCCCACGCCTCGGGTGCCAGTAACCTCCAGCTCGGCGATTTTGTCTGCGAGGACGCCGATATTGACTTCAGCGGTGCCAGCCGCGGGACTGTCAACGTCCAAGGTACCCTCGACGCTCGGCTGAGTGGTGCCTCTTCGCTCAGCTACAAGGGCAATCCCACCCTCGGCAGCGTCTCGACCAGCGGCGCTTCGGTGCTGCAGGACGCCAATTGAACGATCTGAAAATAGGAGCATACCCATGCAGCGACGTCCCTACGGCAGCACTGGTGAACACCTCTCTGTAATCGGCTTCGGCGGCATCGTCGTCAGCCAAGTGGAAGCGGTCGAAGCTGCCCGCTTGGTGGGACGAGCCGTTGAGCGCGGCGTCAATTACTTTGACGTGGCCCCGACCTACGGCAACGCCGAGGAGCGCTTGGGACCGGCCTTGGAACCGCATCGCAGCGATGTATTCTTGGCCTGCAAGACTACCCAGCGCACACGGGCCGGGGCCGCCGCCGAGTTGCGCCAATCCCTCAAAACCATGCGCACCGATCACTTCGACCTGTACCAATTGCACGCCATGACCACGGCCGAGGATTTCGCCGCAGCCACCGGCCCCGACGGCGCCTTGGCGGCATTCGTGGAGGCCCGCGATCAAGGCTTGGTGCGCTATATAGGTTTTTCAGCTCACTCGGCTGAAATCGCCTTGCAACTGCTGGACTATTTCCCCTTTGACTCGGTGCTCTTCCCGGTCAACTGGGTCAATTACTTCCAAGCCGACTTCGGCCCCCAAGTCGTGGCCAAGGCTCAAGAGCGAGGCACCGCCTGTCTCGCCCTGAAAGCCATGGCCCGCTCGCGCCTGCCCCAAGGGGCACCCAAACGCTACGCCAAATGCTGGTACGATCCCATTGACGAGCCGGAACTAGCCGAACTGGCACTGCGCTTCGCCCTATCCCAGCCCATCACTGCCGCCCTACCGCCCGGGGAGGTCCCCCTCTTTGAAATGGCCCTCGACATGGCCGACCGCCTTGCGCCGCTTATGGCCGCCGAAGTGGCGGACTTGCGGGTCCGCGCCGAGGGGAACGCACCGCTGTTTGAGTTGGCGGCCACCTGAAAGGAGCAACCCGTGATTCCATTGGTCAGCACCCTCTGTCAAGGCCCGCTAGGCGTGGCCCAGCTACCGCGTCTGTGGTGGAAAAACCGCCTCCACCAAGCCGGGCAGCTCGACGCAGACTACCCCTTTTGCAGCGGCGGTCTCGACAAATACGTGCTGGAGGTGCTGGGTCTCGACGAGGGCCGCGCCTTGCGCTTTTTGTGGGACCAGCGGCCTAGCTACCTACAATTCGAGGAGTGGGTGACCGCCGAAGGCACGTACGAGCCCACTCGCATCGTGCGTTGGAACAAGTCGCTGGTGCAGCGCACCCACTATATTCCGGCCAAAATCGACGAGACCTATGGGGATATAGGCTGGTCGCCGGAGGAGACGACTGAAGTATCGGCCGTGCTGCTCAACTGCCTACAGGACTGGCACCTTTTCCACGGCCGCGTCTTCGCGCCCGGTGCTGCGGGCTTGCCCGGGCCTGTGGCCCCTACCCTCAGCAGCATTGACCGCGGCCCGTTGGGCATCTGCCAGTTACCGCGCACTTGGCTCAAGACCTGCCTGCGCGTCAAGGGCCTGCTGCATCTCGACTACCCAGACTGCGCCGAGGGCAGCCTCGACCAGCGCTGCTTGCAGACCTTGCAGGTGGATCAGGACGCGGCCCTTGGGTTTCTCCGCGAGGAAATGCCGACGTATCTCGCATTCGAGGACTGGGTGCGACGAGAGGGTACTATCGAGGAAGAAGCGGTGGCGGCCTTCAATCAGCGCCTGCTCGAGCGCGATCACATTGCCGCCAAACAGGCCGAGATACACACTACCTTGCAGCGTCCCCCGACGTGGACTTCAGGGGTGTTGCTCAATCACTTGGAGGACTGGCACTACGCCCACGAGGGGTTGGTTGGGGGGTGAAAACCGTTCACATACCGATTTGACCGTCGTGCAATATGAGGCGGTTGGGGAACGAGCAACCTTATGCGACAACAGCGCACCATTTACTTTAACGACGCCCGGCACTACTACCTTTTTGCCTTTGAGCCGCCGATGGTGCTCGAAGACGCTTGGGTGCCCATAGACGAGGTCTCAGGGACGGGGGTGGATACTTTTGCCTACGGGGTCGAGCGCGGCGACGGGCTTTTTTATCCATCGCGGGTGGGGATGATGTTCGGAGCGGATATTCAGCCCTTTGAGCAGGCGGCCTATTGGCGCACTTGGCACAACATGCAGAGTCTGATCGAGCGCGGGCTCGACCCGCTGACGGTGCTCATCGACCGGGCACACGACCGCAACATGGACTTCTGGGCCAGCTTGCGGATGGCCTCTTACGGGAATATGAACCCGGCCCATAGGCTGGCCGACGGCGGTGGCGGGCTGGCACACGTAGAGGTGCGGGCGCACATCTTGCAAGTGGTTGAAGAGCTGGCGACCGAGTACGAAACCGATGGTATCGAGCTGGACTTTGCCCTGCCGGGCGGAGCACCGCGCATTTTGCGGGCGGAGGACGTGGAGGCGATGACGCCCATTTTGACCGACTACGTAGAGCAACTCGCCGAGCGGGTGCGCGGGCAGCGGTCAGGCGTGGTCGGAGCGCGGGTGTTGCCCACCGAGGAGATGAACCGGGCGCAGGGCTTGGACGTGCGGGCTTGGCTAGAGCGCGGGTTGGTGGATTTCTTGGTGCCGATGCGCTACGGCTACATGATCCTCGACGGGGACATGCCGATAGATTGGCTGGTTGAGGCAGCGCACGCGGCCGACGCGGCCGTCTATGGGGTCTTGCAACCCTACATACACGACGAGTCGGTCGGGGCCGAGCGGGTCTGGGCCGCTCCGGCCCAGCTACGGGCGTCAGGGGCGAGCCTGCTGGACCGGGGCTGCGATGGCCTATACGCGTGGTTTATGCGCTGGCCCTTAGAAGACCGGGAGCGCAGCGCGCTAAGCGAGTTGGGCAGTCGGGAGCTGATGCAGGAGAAGGACAAGCACTACGTGCTGGCGCGGCGGGCAGCAGATGGGGAAAACCAGTACCCGGTGGCGCTGCCGGTGGAGATCGCCGCCAGCGACCGAGCGCAGCATACCATCCCCTTTTACTTGGCCGACGACGCGCAAGCAGGCCGCGTCAGTCAGGTCCTATTGCGGATCAAGATCGTCGATTTGGTCTCGGACGACCGCTTGGAGATCGCGCTCAACGGCCAGTCGCTGCAAGAAGAGACATGCCGCCGCGAGTACGGCTATAAGGTCGCTCCGTACCAGAGTATGTGGCTGGTTTTCGACTTGCAGCGGGTGCGGCCACAGCAGGGAGGGAACCGCTTGGAGATCGCGTTGGTGGGGCGGCCGGACGATTTGGTGAGTCCGCTGAAGGTCACAGATGTGGAAGTCGAAGTGAAGTACCATCCACTGCCGAGCGGGTTGCGTTCGTAGCAATGCGCTTCAAACAATCCGTTCCTCAACTCTCTAGCGACACTTGCACCACCTCTGAGATCCGTTCTAGGCTTGCCGTGTGCCGCGCCAGCGGCGTTAGCTGATCTATCCATACGCTCACAGCAGATGTCAACGGGTGATGACTTTGTACTGCTTCGGGTTGCCAGCCTCGATGTGGTATTTGGGGCGAGTTGGCGATGACGCGGTGGAAGATGCGGTCAGTGGTGGTCGTGGAGCGGCGGTGAATATGTCGGTGACACTTTTAGCATTCTCAGGGGTTAAGGTAGGTATAACGGCGGCAGCTTTTCCGAATAATGCCGGATTCCCAAGCTGGGTAAAAATTAAGCACGAGAAACATTGTCGATGACGCTACAACCTAATTTTGCTTTTGATGACCCTGACTCTCGGACGCAAAGCGATGGGCTGGAAGTCGTTTATGCACGTGCCGAAAGAGTCGAGCGTTTTGACATGGACCTCTTCGGCGGCTTTTCGTCCATGCGTACCCTCACCTATACCCCAAGCATCCCGATGATCTTGGGACTGCTGAGGGACTTCGATTACAATGATTTCGAGTGCATCTTTGGACACAATGGCATACTGACACGAGACGCTGCACATCTCTTGGCGTTCCAGACTGTCGTGGACGAAAAGCTGAACAAAGGTTTTGTGGGGATCGCGGGGCTGTCTGAGGAGCGCCGGGAAATCATCTACGATCGCGCTGCCAAAGGAACGGCGCGTTTCTTCGTAGTAAAAGACGCCATCGCCCACGCCAAAATTTATCTGCTAGAAAAAGAGGGACGCAGGCGCGTCATCGTCGGATCGGCCAACCTGTCCGAGACCGCGTTTTCTGGCAGACAAGCTGAGACCCTGATCGCCTTTGACAACGACGATGAGGCTTGGACGCACTATTCCAACCAATACGAAGCGGTACGGGCCATCGCCACTAGCCGATTGGAACTTAGAGAGCGCCCCATCCCGGCCGAGCTAATGCCAATCGAAGAGACTCCGGTACTGAAGGAAGCCGATTCTAGTCCAAGCGAAATGACGCTATACGTTCCATCCGAACAGGAGACCGAAGCCGAGTACAGCATCCCGAAAGTTCTGTCGCAGGTGGAACGCATCACACCGGTCCGCCGGCAGGCCCTAGCGGATATTCGTCCTGACCGCAAGGGTAACGTCCGCTTCGAGTCGAGAATCGTCAAGCAGATGACCCGAATAGTGACATCGCGGCAGGAAGATGATGGCCCTAAGACGTTCTTGTCTTATGACGGAAAAAGGTTCACCCTTTCGGGCAATGAGCTGAGTCTAGAGCCTGACCCTGCCGAGGTGCGAAGCGACGTAGCGGCATGGATGGAATTTTTTGGAAACTACGAAAACGGATTTGTGGGAGACGTTCCCATATTACAGCGCGATTACTACACGTTCATGTGCTGGTTCTACTTTTCGCCACTGATGTGCGATTTGAGGAATAACGCTCTTCGAGAAGGCAACTTTAGCTTCGACCAGCCCATGTTCGCCGTGCTGTACGGCCAGAGCAACTGCGGCAAGAGCAGCCTGATCGAAACGCTGATGAAGTCCATGTTCGCCTATCCTCGGATAGTGGAGACGCGGTACTTCACGCGCAGCAACCTGCGCGGTTTGCAGGAATCATACAAGCGGTTCCCCGTCGTGTTCGACGATGTGACCCGAGATCGCTTCAGCCGTCACGCACCGGAAATCATTAAGGACGAAACCATACAGTATCCCGAGTATCCATGCTTCGCGTTATCTATGAATGCAGAGGCTCGCAATTTCCCGTCTGAGATCATCAAGCGCTGTCTGATGATTTACACCCGAACGTCGCTGCCCGGCGACGACACCTCATCTCGCCGCCGTCTTCAGAGATCGGTGTCGAATATCCGCGAAAAGTTGACCACAGCCCTCTACCGGGAGTATCTGAGCAGGGTTCTGCACGCGATGAAATCCATCACGAGCGCAGAATACCAAGATGTGGACGTTCTATATCGATCCTCGTCGGTCCTGTGTCGTCTCTTTGAGGAGAATCTGTCGCCGGGTTCAAAACTGCCGGACTGGTGTACCCCCATGACTCTGGATGAGTACCAGAATCGCGCATTTGAACGACCCCGGTTGGTCTTGAAAAACCTCCTCCATCGCGACAAATACACCAAGGACCGCCGACCGCCCATAGGAAGTTGGACCATCTCGGGCGACTTGGTGATTGTTGGAGTGCAACCCATGGCGTCGAGTCAGATCAAAAACGACATACCCGACTGGATACTCGAAGACACCGCGAGCGTGAACGACCAGATTGCCATGAATCGCTATGAGCTTGAAAAATTCCTCGACCGGCCAGTTAAATCGCCGCGCCGTTTCTTCAACTTTTTGAGATAGCAATTCTACCAAAGGCTGTTGAAGGAGATTGACAATTCTCGCCCTTAATTTGCCAACCCAAAACAGGAGGATTAAACCATGAGAAAATGGGCACTTGCGCTAGCATTTGTCTTGCCGTCGTCGGCGCTAGCGCAGGGAACGGGCGATGTGCTGAACGAGGCACCGCTAATACCCATACCGCAGGACATGACTTACGAAGAGTACCGAGACATGAACCGCCGCATCTCCACCGGGTTGATGCGGAGCGCGATTCCGGTGCCGGGCATGATGCACTTTTACGCCGGGGAACCTAGGACGGGGAAGTGGCTTTTGGCCACGGGCCTTGCCGGCGTCGCCTCGATTATCGCTGGGGCGGCGCTTTGGGAAGAGGGCGAATTCGCGGATACGGATTTTGACGTCTTGGTAATCAACGCCGGGGACGAAGACAAAGAGCGCCGCTACGAAAAAATTCCCGTTTCGCTAGAAGGCGAGACGCCCAAGTACCGCCTGCGCGAGCTCCAGCGCAATGGTGGGGTGGGCGGACCGCTCGTCGCGTTGGGCGCGATTGCCATTGCCGGCAGCGTGATCTACGACTTCTTACACGGCATCCAAGTGATTGAGGCCAAACGCGATCGGGTGCGGTTTAAGTACGGCAAGCGGCTCAAGCTGCAAGCGGGAGCGCGGACGGGGACGCCAAACGTGGTGCTGAGCTACGCATTCTGAACGCGCCAAGCGGCCCCGTCGGCGGGCGATGCAGAGCGCGGGCCTGCGTTCAGCTCAAAGCCGAGCGGTCACGTCCCGCAGGTGTGCGGCCGCCAAGCGCACGACCTCTTTGTCGTCGCAATCGTTGATGTCTTGGCCCTCAAAGACGACGGAGAGCGGCCCGTTGTACCCGGCCTCGGCGAGGATGGGGACGATGCGCTCGTAGTCGATCCATTCCTCCTTGCCGCTGTCGATCTTGTAGAACTTGGCGCGGACGTGGGTGGCCAGATGGGCGGTCTGCTGCATGTAGGCGTAGATGTCGTGGTCTGGGTCGGGAATGCCGCGGTTGCGGGCCGGCGAACCGCACCACTGGCCGGTGTCGAGCAGGAAGCTAAAGTTGGGCCGGTCGGTTTCCTCGATGATGCGCGTGACGTCGTCGCCGGTGGAGGGGTGATTTTGCAGGCCGATGGCGATGCCTATTTCGCGGCCGTAGTCGGCTACTTCTTGGAAACAGCGGATTTCGCGGGTGCGCTCCGCCGGGTCGGCGAGGGGTTGGCCGCAGAACAAGCGAATCATGGGCGCACCCAAAATCAGCGCGATATCCATGTCGGCCTTGGCGGTGGCGACCTTGGCGCGCAACTCCTCGTCGCTGCCGACAAAGTGCCCACCGGAAGCTAAATAGCCGATGGCAAGCCCCTTTTCGATGCAGGCCAGTTTGGTCTTGATGAGGTAGGAGACGTCTTCTGAGCTAAAGCCGCGGTCGCGGCGAAAGTCGATCAAATCGAGGCGGAGATCGTAGGCGTGGTCGATGTAACTTTCGATGCTTTGCAGAGTGGGCGGATCGTCTTTGCCGAACATGGAGGCGTAGAGGCCGATTTTCACGATTGAGGCTCCTTTGGGGAAGGGAGGTGGGCTAGTTGCGGGGAGTGTACGGAATGGGGGAAGGTGCGGCAAGCGGAGAGCGCGGCTGAGCGAGGTGCGGTTCCTAGCGGTTAAAGAAGAAGTCCTCGGCCGTCTTACCGAGGATGTGCTCCTTGTCGCGTTGGCTGAGGAAATCGGCGTGGTCGCGGATTAGGGCGATTGCCGCGGCGAAGTCGGTGGCGGGATTTTTCATGCGGACGGGCCCACCGCTGTCGCTTTCCCACATGACGCGCTCGGGTCCAAAGGCATCGACGACGCGCTCGACGAGGGGCAGGAGGTCGAGGTAAGGGGCCTCGCCGTTGCCGAGGGCTTGGAACGGACCGAGCTTGACCATGACGCGCGGGTAGCGGGCCATGCTGCAAAGGGTGCGGATGTCGCGTTCGGGCCAGACGCCGTCGCGGATGCGCACCCCGCAGAGGTGGTCGAGGATGACTGGAGTTTCGGGAAAGCGGCGGCAGAGGCGGATCAAGCCGGGCAGGTCTGCGAGTCCCATGAGGAAGCTAAGGGCCAAATTGTGCTCGGCCCCGGTGCGGAACATCGACTCGTAGCCCGGATAGTTGAGCCAGCGATCCAGACGGCCAAAGGCGGTCGGCCGCCCGGTTTTGCCGCCACGCACGCGGAAGGCGCGAATGCCTCCTTCGGCCAAGGCGAGCATGGTCTTGCCCGGGTCGGCCAGCGACACATCGGAGACCCCGGGGACGATGCCGGTGCCCGTGTAGGTCTCGGGGTCCGAGGCGATCAGGTCGAGGATGTAGCGGTGATCGAGTCCGTACCAAGTCATCTGCACTAGGTTGAGGCGGACCTTGCCGACCTTGCGGCTATAGGCAAAGTGGTCGGCGGGCGTAAAAGAGGGCAGCCACAGGTCGGCGGGCGCAAAGCCCGGGGCCAGCGGATACTGGTCGAAGTCGGAGGACCAGACGTGGATATGGGCATCGACGATGTTCACGGGCTGGCGCGGTAGGTCCGGCGCGCTTGGTCGAGGGTGGCGAGGACGTCCGCAGGAAGCTGGAGACAGGTGCCCTCGCGATTGGCGTTGACGTGCGCGGCGCTCTCGGCACCAGCGAGCACACAGGTAAGGCCCTGATGCAGGACCCAGGCGACGCAGATGGCGGCGCGGGAGGTGCCTAAGTTAGCGGCGACTTGGTCGATAGCGGCGACTAAAGCGGCGAGGGCGGGGTCGTTGGGCCGGATCAGCAGGCCGGTGTCCATTGGGCTGAAGGCTAGGCAGCCTAGTCCAGTGCGCCGCAGCAGGGGCAGCATTTCTTCCTCGTAGATCTCCACTCGCGAGCGCCCCGCTTCGTCGCAGTGGCTGCCGGCGATATTGTAGTAATCCTCCACGCCAGCGATGGGGGCTAGGGCGAGAAAGGCTTCGACTTCGGCAGCGCGGTGGTTGGAGACGCCCCAATAGCGGGTCTTGCCGGCCTGCACCAGATCCTCCATGACCTCGGCGATGGCCTCCGGGGGCGTGTCGGGGTCGCGGTGGTGCAAGAAGTACAGGTCAACGCAATCGGTGCGCAGGCGGCGGAGACTTTCTTCGAGGCGGTCGGTGAGATGGGCGCGGGTGTAGCGGACGCGCGCTCCGTGGGCCAGCGAAGCAGGGACCTTGGTGCAGAGAACGACCTCGTCGCGCCGACCAGCGATCGCCCGCCCCAGCACCTCCTCGGCCCCACCCCAGCCGTAGGCTTGGGCCGTGTCAAAGAAGTTGATGCCGTGGTCCAAGCAGTGGTGGAGCACGGCGAGGGCCTCGGGGCTATCGGCGCGGGGCAGGTGGCGGAAGGCAGTGCCCTGGCACAAGCGCGAGACTTGGAGATCGGTCTGGCCGAAGAAGGCGCGGTCGCTAAGGTTCATAATGCTAGCGCCGCGTCAGCAGGGCGACCGAGGGGCCGCTTCGGGGAGGAGCCAGTTGCACTAGGGTGCCGCCGTGGACGTCGGCGGCGGATGCCCAAGTGCTGGCGGCAATGTCGAGCCATTGGACCTCAAAGGTTTCTTCTGCCCCGGTCAGATCGAGGCCCACCGCGCCGCCATCGGTAAAGTAGAGCGCGTACTGGCGACCCGGGACGCGGCTGAGATAGGCCTCGTTGGCAGCGCGATCGCGCAGCAGGGCACTGTCGGAATCAGGCTCGGCGCGAAAAAAGTCGAAGACCTCGGCCAGCATGCGACCGCTGCGGATGTGGGCTTGGGCTTGCGTGCTCAGCCCGAGGCCGGAGGTAGGCCGGTGAAAGCGGCTGGAGGCCAAGCCGCCGATGAGGTTGCGCCAAAAGCACTCGGTGGCGTGGCGGTCGTCAATGCCGCGGTTTTTGTCCCGGTGCGTCTGGGCACCGTAGATCTTGGTCGAATTGATCGGCCGGGGCTGCGCGGCGATGTACTGCCACACCCACTGGGCATGGTCCCAATTGGTCTGCTCGCGCTGCCAGCTATTCTGCGAAATGTCGATAAAAGAATACAGCTCCGGGTGGTCGAAGGTAGCGCGATGCGTCTGCCCCCGCACGTCCCACTCGTCCCACATTTCGGTGGTTTCAACGGTCTTGCCCGCCTGCTGCGCCCGCTCCTTGATATAGTCGTTCCAATAGGCGCTCCACCCCGGGTCGCCGCTGGTCTCGTTGTCCATGCAGTAGAGCACGTGGTCGTAGGCGAGGGCATGTTTGAGAACTTGCTCGACAAAGGCCTGTTGGTAGAGCAACACGACTTGGTTGTTGCGCAGGGCGGGAACGGTAAAGAAAAAGGGCTGCCAGTTGCCGCCGGGGTGGGCGGGATAGTCCGTTTCGAGGCCCGATTCCTCGGCGGTGTAGTTGATGTTGTTGGCCGGATTGAAGGGGCCTTCTTGCCAATGTCTTTGGCTGTGGTCAAAGCGGTCCCACATTTCTATCTGGACGATGATGTCGCGCTCGGCGGTCCAGCGCAAAAAATCGGCAAAGCGCTGCCAATACGTCGGGTTCCAGCGGTCGAGGTCGTACAGGCCGTCAGCGCCTTGGTGGAAGGCTTTGATCTCGTAGCCGTAGAAGCGGCGGTCGCTCATGGTATTGCGCACGTAGTTGCCGCCGACCGCTTGCAGCAGGTCGAGATGCGCTTGGAGATCGGGTATTTGGAAGAGGCAATCTTTGACGGTGCCGCCGAGCAAGAGCACGGGCTGGCCTTTGTACTGCCAGTAGCGCGGATTGGCCGGGTAGGGTTGGATGCGGTCGGAATCGGCTTGGGCGTGGGTCATGGCGGCTAGGCTGGTGATGAGGATGGCTGGGAGGCAGCGAGAGAGACGTGCAGCTTTCATAGTGGCATTTGGTCCTTGTCGTGCGGGGCGCGGTTAAATTGTTGGAGTGCGCCTCAATACGCGACCCCAAGGTTAAGTAGCCGTGCGGGTAGCTAAATATAAAGAAGACAGCGACATGGAGCATCTGCAACAGCTCTGCTTGAAATTTCGTCCCAATACGGCTATTATCCATGTAAAATGATAAAGGATATTAGCAAATTGCATGGATATTTACCGAGAAACGCAGAATCTGAGTTAAAGCGAGCCTTGGGGCGTTCCCCGGCCGTTGCAATCCTTGGTCCCCGCCAATGCGGTAAATCAACACTGGCTCGTCAATACTTGAAAGGACAGCGAGTGATCCATCTCGATTTACAGAACCGCATTGACCTCAACAGACTCGCCGAACCCGAACTCTTTCTCGAAAGACATCGCCAAGAACTGGTGTGCTTGGATGAGATTCAGCGCCTGCCGGAATTCTTTGCCGTATTGCGCTCCGAAATTGATCGCGATCGGCGTCCGGGGCGCTTTTTGATTCTCGGCTCGGCATCGCGGGAGTTGATCCAGCAGTCGAGCGAATCGCTGGCTGGCCGCATCGTCTATCTCGACTTTGGTGGGGACGAGAGCGAGCGTTAATCTGAGGAGGCTTGTCGGCGCGGCGACTTTGCATTACCGTCGAGGCCGACCCTGTCCCCATTGCGAAAGGAACGCTATGGCCCTTCTCGATACCCACACTCAAATTTCAGCGATTATCGGCGACTTTGGCAGCGGCCTCGACCACCCCGAGTGCATTGCTTGGGGCTGCGATGGCTACGCCTATGCCGGCGGCGAAGCCGGCCAAATTTACCGCATCGACTTGGCCCGGCGCTCATTCGAGGAGTTCGCCCAAGTCGGCGGTTTTGTCGGCGGCATCTGTCAGGACGCCCAGCACCGCCTGTACGTCTGCAACGGCGGCGTCAAGCGCGTTGAGCCGGACGGCGCGGTCAGCGCGTATTGCGACCGCGCGGGCGAGGTGCGGCTGACCGCGGCCAACTACCCGGTCTTTGACGCGGCCGGCAATCTTTATGTGTCCAATTCTGGAGGCTGGCACAAAAACGACGGTTGGATTTGCAAGATCGCCCCGGGGGGCCAAGGCGAGGTATGGAGCCGCGCCCTGCCGGAATTTCCCAACGGCACGGCGCTAGATGCGACGGGCGAATACCTCTATGTGGCCATGAGCATCCGCCCCCGCGTGGCCCGCATCAAAATCGAGGCCGACGGCCGCGCTGGCGTTGCCGAAACCGTGTTCGACCTGCCGCAGACCGTCCCCGATGGCCTCGCCTTTGACGACGAGGGCACCCTGTACTGCTCCTGCTATCGCCCGGACCGCATCTATCGGTATGCCGACGGCCAACTCGACGTTTTGGCCGACGATTACGAGGGCACTGCCATGGCGGCCCCGACCAATATCGCCTTCTGCGGCGCGGATCGGTCGCTCTTCCTCAGCGCCAACTTGGGGCGTTGGCACATAGCGCACTACGAGCTGGGCAAGACGGGGATGCCGTTGAATTATCCCGATATTCCCTAGGTGGCGACCACCACCTGCGCCGGATTGATCGCCTGATACCGGCTCTTGTTAGCCGTAATTTCAAATGCCTCCGGCACCTTATCGATCCCCTCTAACACGTGCCGGATCGTCGGCTTCATGCTGATGCGCCCCGAGGCCACCAGCCGCACCGTGTACTCTAGATGGGCCTGCGAGCTGATGTCCGGGAAAAGGTAGCGCAAGCTGCGCTCCCGCATCAGGTCCACATTTAGTTCTAGGGGTGCCCCAAACCAAGAGATGCCCACCAGCTTGCCGCCGGAGCGCACCGCGTGCATGGCCTGTTTGAGCGCCCGGTCGCCGGCCAGCCCCTGCTTGACGCTGCCGCCGGCGCACTTGAACACCACGTCTGCACCCTCGCCGCCGGTCAGGTCGCGGATCGCCTCGACTGGATCGTCCTCGCGGGCGTTGATTGCGTGATCGGCGCCCAATTCCAACGAAAGCTGGCAAGCCTCGGGCCGCACATCCACGGTGATGAGCTGGCCAGCCCCGCAGGCGCGGGCGGCCTGCATGCTCTCGATGCCCATGCTGCCTTGGCCAAAGACGGCGACGGAATCGCCCGGCCGAATCTGCGCGGTCTCGACTGCGGCGATGCTGTCGCTCAGCGATTGCAGGGTGGCGGCCTCGCTGTCGGAGATGCGGTCATCGACCTTGACCAGCGCGATGGCCGGGAGCAGCGCACGCTCGGCAAAGCAGCCGGGCAGTTGGAAGCCGATGATCGGGCCGCGCCGGCAGTCGTCGCTGCGCTCGGAGCGGCACAGGGAGCAGTCGCCGCAGGGCAGCTTGGCGCGGGCCGCCACGCGGTCGCCGGGGGCGTACCCCGCGACGGCCGACCCGAGCTCTACGATCCGGGCGCAAAATTCGTGGCCGAAGAGCTGGAGCGGCGCGTCCGTCTCCAGCCGGCTCTTGACGTGGTCGTACGCCAGGGTTGGAATTCCAAAGGCGAGTTGGGCTTCGGTCGCACTGGGCTGAACGATCAGCGGCTCGACGAGCACGTGGTCGGGTGGGCAGGCCGGCAGCTCAATGTCGTCGAGCCGCATGTCGCCGAAGGCATAGAAACGCCAGGCTTTCACGGGTTCTTCCTTTCCTTTGTTTGCTATCAGGCGCGTTCCACGTCAAACGCCGCTAGGTTGCGGGTGTCTTTGCTGAACTCCACGCCAATTAGGTAGATCGGCTGCCCCAAGGCGCGATATTTGTCCGCATACCGCCGCTCCTGCAACTGCGCCATCGCCGCACCCGCTGACGCCAACTCGACCACCTTGAACTCGAACAGATAGACGTGGCCGTTGAACAAAACCGCCATGTCCAGCCGGCCGTGGCTGCTGCTGTCCTCCACCGCAATGTCCAATCCCAATCCCGCGAAATAGGAGTAGAACACGCTGGCGTAGTACCCCTCGTAACGGGCGATGTCGTTGTTGGAATACCATTCGTAGGGAATGCTGGCGAAAAAGGCGTGAAAGAGCGTCTCCAGCCCGGCGAAGTCGTTGGCTTCGAGCAGCCGATACAGCCGCACGCTGTTGGCCATCTGCCGCGTTGAGTCCTGCACCAAGTAGCGCAGCAAGCTCTCGTTGAGGCTTTGTCTCACCTCCCGGTTGGGATAGCCCAACTGATAGAACCGCTTGCCGCCCAGTTCCTCGGCGTTGGTGATGGTCAGGTAGCCGGTCTGGAACAGCAGGGCCTCGGTGGCGATGTGATCGACGTCAAAGGTCGATAGCAGTTCGTCGTTGCTCTCCATCTCGCCGAGTTCGAGGGAACTGACGCGGCGTTTGAACAGCGTTTCAACCAAGAACGTCGGCGTCCCGGTCTCAAACCAGTGAGCTTTGAACTCGCGGTTGCGAAACAGCAGCAGGATGTCGAAGGGGTTGTACACCTTTTCGTCGCCGAGCCAACTATAGCCGTTGTACCAGGCGCGAATCTGCTCTCGGTCCAAGCCGGGCAGTTCCGGCGCGAACACCGCGTCCAAGTCTGCCTCGGTGTACCCACAGATGGCCGAATAGCGCCGGTCCAAGGTAATGTCCGTGAGATTGTTGAGGCCGGAAAACAGGCTGACCTTGGAGAACTTGCTCACCCCGGTGATGAACGTGAAGCGGACGTGCGCGTCGCTGTCCTTGATGACTGCGTAGAGGCCGCGCAAAAAGTCGCGGTTGGCGCGAGCTATGTCCGGCACCTCCAGCGCATCGACAATGGGCTTGTCGTATTCGTCGATCAGCACGGCGACCGGCTGTCCGGCTTGGTCGTGCAGTTCTTCCAGCAGGTGGGCGAATCGCTCCGCTCCGGTGGCGTAGTCCGACGCCACACCCGTCCGGCGTTCGACCGCGTCCAATTGCGCCATCAGGTTCGTCTCCACGTAGCCGGGCACCTTGAAGTTGCCGCTGCCAAAGCTGAGCCGCAGGACCGGATGGCGCACCGACCAATCCCAACGGTCGTGGATATAAAGCCCCGCAAACAGGGGCTCGTTGCCCTCGAACACTTCCTTGAGCGTGTCCAAGAACAGGCTCTTGCCAAAGCGCCGGGGACGCGACAGGAAGTAGTGCGTGCCCTCGTTGAGCAGCCGCCGGATGTAGGCGGTTTTATCGACGTAGTAGCAGTTATCGTCCCGAATTTTGCGGAAGGTCTGAATGCCGATCGGCAGTCTGCGTTTGTTCATGGTACATTCTCCGTTTGGATTACTCGCCCAGCATCCGCCCGTGGGTGTAGTAGTCGCTCGTGGAGTTGTGCGCCACATAGCCCTTGATGTCGGGCAAATCCGCGGCCTTGGCACCCGCGTTCTCGGAAAACTCCCAAGTTGAGGCGGTCAATAAGGCCGTGCCGTATAGAGGTGGCAAAGGTCGGAAGCCGGCCTGCAAAAAGGGGGTAGAGCGAAATTGCGTTGATGTCGTCGATGTACACCCCGTCAATTTGGCCGCTCGCGTCCCGGGGGTCGGCGACCATGCGGACCTCCAGGTACTTTTCCGCAAAGCGTTGGCCCATTCCCATGTCGAGGCACCAAGCGCAGGTCATCATGCCGGGCGTACGGGGGATTTATTTTTTCGCCCCAGATATTGAGGGTGTGGCCGCCAGGCCCCCACGCGGAGCAGGTCGCCGGGCGCGGTGTGGGCCATGATTCCTCCGAGGAGACGAGGGTGGTGGGTTGAGTACGCTAATATAAAACATTAAAGTCCTACCATCTTGGTTTGAAATCGCAAGAGGCTGGTTATGGCTGATTTGCTCTACTTTGCTTATGGGTCCAACTTGCTCTGGCGGCAGATGCAGACCCGCTGCCCCAAAGCCCGCTATCGCACGGCCGTGCGCGTACAGGGCTACGAGCTGTGCTTTCCGATGATCTCCTTCACGCGCAGCGGCATGGGCGTGGCCAGCATCCGGCCCAACGAGGACGCATTCGTCGAAGGCGTCATATACGAAATGACGCCCGACGACTTCAGACGCCTCGACCACTACGAAAGCGAGGGCACCAAGTACCGGCGGGACAAGATAATGATACCTGAGTTTGGCGAAGTTTGGACGTATTTCTCCCGCCTCGACGCCGGACACCACTACCCGCCCTCGGAGGAATACCTCAACGCCGTCATTCAGGGAGCTACTGAACACGGACTTTCCGCCGCATACATCGACACTTTACACGCCTTTTGGGACAAAGAAGAGGAGTGATCCAATGGCCCAGCAAACCATGATAAACCTCGAACCTTTCGTCGATTCCACCCTCCTGCTCGACGCGCCCAGTGCCTTGCGCGAGCGCGCGGCCGAGCAGGGCTATTTGTTCTTTCGCTCGTTATTGGATTCAGAGTCGGTGCTCGACCTGCGCCGCCAGCTCCTCGAAGTTTGTCAGCAGCACGGCTGGCTTGACGACGACGCGCCCTTGATGGACGGAGTTGCCTGCGACGGGCAGCTTTTCATCGAAGGCCACTCGCCCGAGTGGATTGCCTTTTACATCGATGTCCAGCGGTTGCGCGCCTTCAACGCCTTGGCTTTGCACCCTGCGATCTTGGCGATGTTCGCCACGCTCTTTGGCGAGGAGGCCCTGCCCCACAGCCGCAATATCTGCCGAGTAATTTTCCCCAACGCCCTCGCGCACACCACCCCCCCGCACCAAGACAATTTCTACATTGGCGGCACCGATGAGACGTGGACCGCTTGGATCCCGGCTGGTGACTGCCCGGCCGCGCTGGGCAGCTTGGCGGTGGCACCGGGTAGCCACAAGCTGGGCAAGCTAGGCGTTACAAAGGCAACCGGCGCCGGCGGCCATGCCGTCGAACTGCCCGAGGACACGCTGTGGGCGGGCGGCGACTTTTGCGCCGGCGACGTGCTGATATGCCACAGTCTCACCGCGCATCAGGGCCAAGACAACCAAAGCGGCGACCGCCTGCGCATCTCGCTCGACTATCGCTATCAGCCCATGAGCCACCCGGTGCGCGAAGATTCGCTGGAGCCGCACATGAACTTTGCGGATTGGGAGGACATTTACGCCCAGTGGGACGCGGACGATCCGCTCAAGTACTACTGGCGGAAGTGGGATTTGCAGATTAACGCCCGAGTTGGTTAGAAAGCATCTCATACATGCCACCCCCATAGGGATTGGCCTTAAACAACGGGTCGCCGTATTCAGAGGTTATGAGATAACTTCTAACCACTCTTCACACCGCTGCTTTTGCTTGATTGTCGATACCGACCGCGTCTTCCACCCGGGCAAACCCATCGCGTTCCAACAGGTGCGCTAGCCCGGCGTTGATTTGCCGCACGACCCCCGGCCCCCTGAAAACCAACGCTGAGTATAGCTGCACGAGCGAGGCCCCGAGGCGAATTTTGCGGTACGCGTCGCGGGCCGATGAAATCCCTCCCACGCCAATGATCGCGTGCCGCTGGCGGTCGATCCGCCCGTACCAGAAGCGCACGGTCTCGTCGATCAGGGCCTGCACGGGCCGGCCGCACAAGGTTCCGGGCAGGGAGGCGAAGAGATGGGTCGGTGACTGGAGCGGATAGCTCGTTCCCGGCGGCAGGTTGAAGATGAAGCCCTTGACGAAGGCAAACGGATCGACCGTCTCCAGCATCCAGTCCAGCCGCGTCGGGTCGGTGTGCGCGGTGAGCTTGAGAAAGATCGGGGGCAGGTCGTCGATGGCAGCGCATTCGAGCAGCAAGTCGCGCAGGTGATCTCCGCTGTTGAATGGGCTGACGCCGCCGGTGGTGTTCGGACAATTGAGATTGAACGCGATGTAGGAGGCCCGCCCGACAAAGGGGACGAGGGCCGCGGCTAGCTCGGCCACGACCGCATCGGGCGCAATGGCCCGTCCGGTATTGGTTTCGACGAGGTTGATGCCCAAGGGCACGGCGATTGGTCGCTGGGACACGCGCTCGGCTACGACCGCAGCCCCGTCATTGGGCACCCCATAGTTGACCACAATGGCCTCGTCCAACGGCAAGCGGAACAAGCGGGGCCGCGGATTCCCGGCCGAAGGATGCGCCGATACCGACCCCACCTCCACGAACCCAAAGCCCATGGCCGCAAGCGCCTGGATCACCCGGCCATTTTTGTCGAACCCGGCCGCCATGCCCAGCGGGTTGGCAAAGTGCAAGCCGCCCACTTGGGTAGAAAGCCGCGCATCTGCGAAGGCAAAGAGACTGGAGAGCAGACGACGGCCAAGCGCGAAAGAACCGACCCGCTCGCCAAGCGCGAGGATTTGATCGTGGATGCGCTCTGGATCGCAGCGGAACAGGAGGGGGCGGACGAAGCGTTGGTATGCGTTCATTTATTAATCACTGAGCGGCCCGCGCTGGGCTACGTCCTTGACCAGTTCCCGCAGATTGTAGGTGGGATGCGCACGTCGCATAGGTCGGCGGCGAATACGGCCAGCGACAGTTCGCTTGTCTTTAGACCGTCGCGCAATGTGTACGAACTTGTAGGAAGGCTTCGTTGTCATGTCGTCCTCATTGATTCCATAAATTGATTAGATAGAAGGATAGACCCGCACCGCATCTCCAGGCCGGATTTCAGCAATCAATCGCTCGAGTTCGGGCACCAGCACCCCAGTCCTTGGGGCGAAAGCTCGAGATAAGACTCTAGCTGCCATCGCTCGACCGTGGGATAATCTTGGAGAAATTCCTCGATAGAGTGCCCCCCTTTGAGATAACTCACTAGGTTGTCCACCGGGACCCGCGTACCGGTGAAAACCAGATCGCCGCTGTGGATTTCAGGATCTCGTTGGACGACCTTCTCCAATACAATATCGTTCTGCTCTGCATTTGCCATCGCCAATTCTCCTTGTTAGTCTGATGAGGGTCCAATCGCCAATAGCTGCTGATTCGCAAACAGCTTTCGCCACGCAAGAAACGCATGGCTATTGTCGTCATTGGTCGCGCCTCCTCGCTGGTGAGCGGGCTGGCTTGCAACGCGAGCCTCCCTCACAATTTCCCCTATGAATTTGACTTGCGCAATCGCGTCTGGTCACTCGGCGGCCTCTATAACATCCCTTGGAGCGATGGCGTAGGCGAGAGACTCGCGGCTCCTGACGCGATGCCGATAAAAGGGGCTTAGGGAGAATTATTGGTACAAATGGTTGCAAACGCCCGTTCATGTCAACGCGACGTAACCTCTCTCAGGAGTTTGCCTCATGCCGCTCGAATTGATCGCCGACCGCCCCGGCCATGCAGTCCTCAGCTCGTACCAAGAACCGCCCTTAGCCGCGGACGAAGTTCGCGTCCAAAGCCTCTTCAGCTCGGTCAAGCACGGCACTGAGCTGCGCGGCTTTCGCGCTGACACGCCCGACGCCTCTGACCGCTGGGACGGCGAGTTGCGCCTGCACCGCCGCGGCGAATCTGCGGATAGTGGCTTCCCCCGCCGCCTCGGCAACATGTGCTTGGGCGCGGTCGTCGAAGTGGGTGCCGAGGTCACCACGCTGCGACAAGGCGACCGGGTCTTCGCGCATTTGCCCATCCGCGAAACGCACACTGTAGCGGCGGCGCGTGTGCAAAAGGCCCCCGACGGAATTTCGCCGCAAGCTATCATGTATTGGGACCCGGCCGACTTTGCCGTCGGCGCGGTGCGCGATGGCGCGGTGCGCTTGGGGGATCGCGTCGCCGTCTTCGGACTCGGGGCCATCGGGCTGATGGTGGCGCAGGCCGCGCGTTTGTGCGGGGCGCGTTGGGTGGCGGTCGTCGATCCCATTGAGCTCCGGCGCACCGCAGCCCTGCGCCACCACGCCGACTTGGCGCTGGATCCGGGGACAATGGACGCTGGTTTGGAAATCAAGCGGCACACCGACAAAATCGGCGCGGACATCGCCTTTGAAACGAGCGGCTCGTACCGGGCGTTTGAAGACGCCCTGCGCGCCACCTGCTACGCCGGCACCTTGGTTTCGACCGCCTATTACCACGGCGAGCAGGGCTTGCGCTTGGCCGGCGAGTGGCACCGCAACCGCATTCAGGTCATCTCCAGCCGCGCCAACAGCGAGCCATTGCCGCAGGCGAGTTGGGATTTCGCCCGCATCCGCGCTGAGTCGCTGGCCCTGTTGGTCGCAGGCCGTTTGCAAGCCGACGATCTCATTGACCCGATTGTGCCCTTTGCGCAAGCGGCCGACGCTTATATGGAGATCAACCAGCATCCCGAGCGTTCGATCAAGCTGGGCATTGATCAAGCTAGCCGATGTTAATCAGCCGGTTGCCCGTCAGGCCGGTGAAGGAGTCGATGATGAGCCACAACCCGGCCGTGCCAAACGCGCCCAGCACCAGCCCCAAAAAGAACGGGCGCAGGCGCGTGTAGAGCCGAGGACCGCCGTATTTGAGAATGAGCGCCTTGAGCAGCCAAGCGAAAAAAACCGACGGCCAGATGAGCTGCACCGGATGCGGCAGCCCGATGGCCAAGCCGATGGGGTGAATGGGAAAGCCGACGAAGCGGTTTTTCACAAACGTCAACAGGCCCATCAGGAACGCGCCGAGCCCGGCAAAGGATAGGTGCCAAACGTGGGTGGGCTGCATGTTGTTGATGTTGTTGGTAATCCAGTTGCCGGTATAGGTCGTCATATAGCCGAATTGCCAACTGCTCAGGTTGATGCCGCCGTAGGTGTACGCGAGGTGGATGACCGCGGCGATTGAGCCGGCGAGAGTGACCACAATGGCCGCGGCAATGGCCCAGAACACGCGCCGATACTCTAGGCGCGTCACTTCCGCTAACTTGAGGCCGGTAGCGGCCGAAGCCATGACGAAAGTGCGGATGTCGGCAGACCAGGGGAAGTTGAGTGCCAGTGCCGTCAGGCCTGGGGCCCCCACCGACGACGACCCGAGCGTGTTGACGGTAAACACGGCCGGGGCCACTGGAGCGCGGCAATAGGCCAGCCCGGCCTGCGAGATGATGCGGGCCAAGCCGACGAAGATCACGAGGGCCGAAAGCTGAAAGACAAAGGCGGTCGGCAGGTTCATGTTGGTGGCGTAGAGCGCGAACAGGCCGAGCAAAAAGCTGCCGATAAATCCAAAAACCGCGACCCGGTACGAGAGCAATTCCCCGCTGTCGTCGATAGAGTTGTCGCCGCGCAGGGCCTTGCGCCAGACTTGGCGCACGTGCTGCCGCCCGCTCCACAAGCTGGACAGCACTAAGAAGAACAAGGCCCCGAGGGCGATGTGGGCGAGGCTGGGCGGAGAGGGCGAGGAATAGGGCTGCTCCGGGCCGATGTTCCACCCGGTCATGCGGAACAAGCCGATGGTCACCATGTTGAGGAAGGCGAAGAACCACACGCCCATAGAGATGTCGAGGTTGAGCAAGTAGGACAGGCCGACGACCTCAAAGTGCGGGCGAAAGTTGACCCATATAGAGCGGCGCAAAAAGGGCACCCAGAGGTTTAGGTCGATTTGTGGGACGAAGTTGAAATAGCGGTGCAGGGCGTTGACCGAGCCGATGAGCGCGGGAATGGCAAAGCCGACCCAAGTCAGGTAATTGCGGTAAAAGGGCGCGACAGCTTGGTCTTTGGCGCGGGCACTCATTTCTATGGGCAAGGTGGCCAGCGGAAAGTTGAGCCGCTCGCGTTCGACCCATTGCTTGCGCAGCACCACGAGCACGCACAGGGTGGTGAAGTACATGTTGACGACAAACAGGCTCCACGCCATAAGTGGCGTCGCCCAAGCCCCCCAAGGGATGCGCTCGCCTTGGGCGTTGCCTTCGAACAGCTTTTGGATGGCCGCGCTGTCTTCCGGCACGAGGAGCTGTGATATATAGGGCTGGATGGTGTTGGCCCAGTCGTTTTCCGGGGTGGCGTAGTAAAAAAACCCGCCGAGGAGCGGGATCAGGTTCATGGTCAGGCCCCAAGAGGGAATGGCGGCCCCTACGACCATCATTATGTATACGGTGGCCAACTCGCCGGTGTGCAGGCTGGTGCCGGTGAGCAATCGGGCGAGCGGGTTGATGAGCAAGGTGATGAGAAAGAACAAGAAGAGGGCCGCGCCGGTTGAGTAGTCGGCGGCCATGGGCGAGCTGCGCATCACCAAGACGCCAAAAGGCTCGCCCGCGGCGATGGCGAGGCAGCCAATGGCTCCGATGGCGATGGCGCGGAGAGAGACGCGGCGCGGGGGTGCTGACAAGACTCAGAACTCTATGTTGACGAGGGGACTAGGCCCCGAAACGGAATTTATCGGCAAGGTCACCCGTCCAGTGGGTCTGCAAGGCGGGCTTGGACGATATTGAGCAATTCGCACGGTTCGTAAACCGCCAATAGTGCCGCTCTGAAATCGCTTTCGTTGCGCGTCACCAAGGCATCGGCGTCGGCTTGGCGTGCCGCCTCGTGGAGAACGGCATCTTCGAAGTCGCGGAAACCTTCCGCCGCCAGTGCTGCTTCTAGCACCGCCCGGTTGACCGGGGCTACTTCAAAGAGACGAAGTAATTTGCGAATTTCCCGCCGTGCTTTTTGCGAACCAACGACTTTTGTGGCCAAGTAGTGTATTGTGGTTAAAGTGGTAGCACCGAGACAGCCAGCGAGGACATTGCGCTCTATCAAAGAGAAAATCTGCGCTGCATTCATTGCGTGTGGCGTCCGGTCTAGCAGCAAGTCGAGTACGACATGGGTATCGACCATCACTTTCACAGGTATTTTTCCTCGAGATGTTCGCGGTATGTATCCTCACTGACCGCAGTGCTTCCCAAGGTGCCATATAAAGAACGGGTAAGCGGTGCCAGTGTCTCCGGTTGATCGTCCCGGTCCAGCAGCGCGAAATAGTCGGCCACCATCTGCGATACGGACTTGCCCCGCTTTTTGGCATGAGCCTTAGCGCGTTCGATCAATTGCTCCTCTAGGCGTAGAGTGAGCTTGGTTTGCATCAGCCGCCTCCATAGATGACGTATAATTTGGTCGTTATCATACGTCATCCCAGCGCGATTGTCAAAGTATGATGGTGGGCCTGCGTTTTTTCCTGTAGTTCGAGGGCGCACGGGCTTAAACTCGGTGGACATGCTTGGTACTGTGGCCGATGAATTGGACTCTGGATGTCACGCCAGCTATCTCGCCTAAAAGCCTGCGCCCGTGAAAACGGGTGGCGCGGTGAAGCGTGGGAAGAGTGCCCGCTGGAACTTGCAGATGGCTTCTCAATCGCGCACTACTGCTATTGTGCGCTTGGCGGCCGTGCCGCCCATACGAGACGCGGTTGTGCTCCGGCTGGCACATAGGACAGCCGGAGCGGGTTTCGTTGATTAGCCCAGCTTCAACAAGATGGACACCAACAAGCCCACGACGCCGAACAGAATGCCGACAAGCCAACGAAATTGACTATCCATACGGCGGCGTAGCTCATCCATGTCTTGCCGGTGCTGGCGGGCTAACTCGGCAATGGCTCGTTCAATGGCGTCCAAGCAGCGATCTAATTGCTCGGCTATTCCTTCGAGCCGCCCAATGCGGCGGTCGTGATCTTGCTGCGGCGTAATCGGTTCATGCATGGTTTGGTTTCTTTGCGTTTGGGTAAAACCGTTCGTCCCCCTCTTGGGCTGCTGTCCAAAGAGTTGTCGCGCCAAAAATTTAACAGACAATCCCCCAGTGTTGCAAATTGTTCACGTCTCGGGCGATCCATTTCCCAGCTTGGGCATTAGCCGCTCTTTGGGAGCCGGCTGGCAGGAAGTGCGGCGTAGTTTAGTCCTTCAATCGCGCACCACTGCTATCGTGCGCTTGGCCGCGATGCCGTCGGCTTCGAGGAGCAGGTGATAGACGCCGCTGGCCACGAGGCTGCCGGCCGCGTTGCGTCCATCCCACAGCACGTCGTCGTATTCGTCCGCCCGGCGCGGGCCTAAGTCTCTATCCCAGACGAGCCGGCCGTTGGCGGTAAAAATTGACAGGCGGGTCTGGGTGCTGGGCGCGGCTAGGTCGAAGGCCAGCTTGGTGTGCGGGTGTTGGCTGGGGCGGAAGGGGTTGGGGTAGTTGGGCTTGAGCCGGGTGGCGAGGGCGGCCGGCGCGTCGGGATCAGTCAGGTTGGGATCGAATTGCGCGGTAAGTAGGTGCTGATAGGCCAAGCCGGTGCGCTCGGCTGCGGTGGCGACGAGGACGATCTCGTCGAACTGGTCCCAGCCGCTAATGCGGATCGTCGGCTCGGAAACGAGCTGCACCGAGACGCTGTCCGGACCGACTAAGAGCAAATGGCGACGCCACGCTCCGCGAATTGAGTCCAAGAACAAAGTGACCCCGCCCGGGCGCAACCGCGGCTGAAGGCGCAGATAGACGCTGCCGGTGGCATCTATCAGGCTGGTGTCGCGGACGACCGCTTCGGCGGCGACGGCGATGTCGCGGGTGGGGACGGGCGGGTATTTGTCCCCTTCGGCATAGTATAGGTCGCGGTGGCGGTTGTGGGTGAAATAGTTCCACACGGCAAATTCGCCCATGGCGACGCCTAAGCCGCCCGGCTCCACTTGGCGGAGGATGCGGTCGAAATGATCGAGATGGACGCTTTTGCGCTGACCCAGTTCTTCCCAGATCAAGCGGTTGAGATCGCGGCCGTAGTGCTGGTCCAGGAAGTGGGAAAAGATCGCACTGCCGTAGGTGTGGAGGCTGCCAAGACGCCCGGAGTCGAGGGCGCGTTGGGGTTCGCCGAGGAAGTGAATTAAATACTGGAGATAATCGTCGATGTGCGGATAGGCCACTTCCTCCATCCACGTCGAGGTTGATTCCTGCCACCAGTTCCCGGCTTCAGGTGCGTAGTAGCCAAACTGAATGGCGTGGTGAAACTCGTGGGCGATGGTCACGCGCAGGGCGTCCAGTCCGCGGGTCTGCACATAGCTAGAATCGGTGAAATTGTTGTCGATTTCGAGGTAGCTGTAGGTGGTCGCGCCGGACGTCTCGGGGTAGGCGCAGCCATAAACGGGATCTGAGCGTCCACAGCCCCCGCGGCTTAAATCTATAATATAAACGTCGTATTCGTCGCCACCGCCCAAGCCGTTGTCCGAAGGCGGCGGGTTGTAGCCGAGTTGTTCGACTTCCAACACCCAAGTGCTATCGAGGACCGTGGCAGCTAGGTCGATGTAGTCCGGGATGCCGTTGCCGTCGTCGTCATTAAGCTCGACCGCGTCGCTGCCCTCGGTGTCGTAGTGGACGCGAAAGTGGCCGGAAGGCGTTAGCAAGCTGTGCTGGGTACTAGGCCGGCGCTGCACGAGTTTGCCTAGGCCCTTGCGATTTTCGGTACTCAGGTCAGAGGCCGCGTCCATGGTTTGGAGCAAGTAGGGGGTGCCGCAGCGCAGTGCAGTCGGGGCGTGTTGGGTCGGTGTCTCTGCGTGATTGTTATGTACTGTAGATAAAAGTATTCCGCTAACTAGCGTCAGAATCATGGAATAATTCCCTTGGGCTGTTAAAAAGTTGGAAGTTGTTGTGCCAAACTTTGCAAACATACAGCAAAAGTAGAAGTATAGGAGAATGAACTACCGAAAGTTTTTTATAGACTTACGTCATCTTTGAGTTTCGATAGGGACCCTTAGTTAACCAATGGTGCTAGTGAGTTGACCGTGGTCAAGGTAGTTCCTACGCTGAGGGTATCCCCCCTTTCAGCGAAGGAGCGTCCCATGACCACGGCCGAGTTTATAATAGCCCTGTTCTGTCGAATCGACCACCAGATGGGCGATGTGCCCAAACACCCCCAAGCCGCCTTATATCCCAGCGAAACGGTGACCTTGGCGGTTCTGTATGCGCTCAAAGGGGGCGGCAAACGGGCGTTTTATCGCTGGGTAGCGCGCGATTGGCGCGCCTTTTTTCCGCGCCTGCCCGAGCGCACCCGCTTGTTCCGCCTGTTTGCCGCCCATGCGGACTGGACCGATCGCTTTCGAGCGGACCCCACCCCCTTAGGCGTGATCGATAGCTATGGCATCGAGTTGATCCATCCAGTACGCGAAGGCCGCTCCGCTCACCCTATCGGCCGGAAAGGGCGGTCCAATCACCGCTGGATCGTCGGCGGCAAGCTGGGCTTGATCGTCAACCAATGGGGCTTGATCGTCGATTGGGATTGTAATACCGCCAATGTCCACGACTCGGTCTTTCACCCGATGATTGGCCGCTACGAAGAGCAGATGATCCTCCTCAGCGACCAAGGCTTTCATGCCAAAGCCGGTGATCCGGCCAATCTGAAAGTGTGTCCGGCCAAAACTTGGGGCGAGCGGATGGTCATCGAGACCGTCTTTTCCATGCTGACCCGCATCGGGCACTTCAAGCGACAGACCCATCGAGCCTGGGCCTATTTTAGAGCGCATCTGAGCTTTGCCATGGCCACCTTCAACCTGCTGGCACAGTGGCATGGGTTGCAACCCGATGAAAATGGATTCGTCCGCTTGTCCATCGCGGAATTTAGCTTGTAGCCCACTAGCACCATTGGTTAGTTAAACGATCTGTCGATGACAACTGCATTACGGCAGGACTGTTCTGTACTGGACAAGGAAGAAGCGACATACACCGCTGGTGACGAGCTTACCGGCGAGTCAACTTAGCCAATTTCTCCTAAATGTAACTATAGGAGAAATTGGCTATCTTTTTGAGACTTTACGCACTTTTAGGTTTCGGCTGGCAGGAAGTGCGGCGTAGTTTGGTCCTTCAATCGCGCACCACCGCTATCGTGCGCTTGGCCGCTGTGCCGTCGGCTTCGAGGAGCAGGTGGTAGATGCCGCTGGCCACGAGCTTGCCGGCCGCGTTGCGGCCGTCCCACAGCTCCTCGTAGCCTTTGCGGGCAGCGCGGCCCCCTAAGTCCACTCGCCGAATCAAGTCGCCGTTGGCTGCAAAGATCGACAGGCGGGTCTGGGTGCTGGGCGCGGCTAGGTCGAACAACAGCTTGGTGTGCGGGTGTTGGCCGGGGCGGAAGGGGTTGGGGTAGTTGGGCTTGAGTAGGGTGGCGAGGGCGGCCGGCGCGTCGGGATCGGTCAGATCGGGATCGAATTGCGCGGTAAGTAGGTGCTGATAGGCCAAGCCGGTGCGCTCGGCCGCCGTGGCGACGAGGACGATCTCGTCGAACTGGTCCCAGCCGCTGATGCGGATCGTCGGCTCGGTGACCGCTTGCACCGAGAGGCTGTCCGGGCCGATTAAGAGCAAATGGCGACGCCACGCTCCGCGAATTGAGTCCAAGAACAAAGTGACCCCGCCCGTGCGCAACCGCGGCTGAAGGCGCAGATAGACGCTGCCCGTGGCATCTATCAGGCTAGTGTCGCGGACGACCGCTTCGGCGGCGATGGCGATGTCGCGGGTGGGGACGGACGGGTATTTGTCCCCTTCGGCATAGTATGGGGCGCGGTGGCGGTTGTTGGTGAAATAGTTCCACACGGCAAATTCGCCCATGGCGACGCCTAATCCCCCCGGCTCAACTTGGCGGAGAATGCGGTCGAAATGATCGAGATGGACGCTTTTGCGCTCCTTGAGTTCTTCCCAGATCAAGCGGTTGAGATCGCGGCCGTAGCGCTGGTCGAGGAAGTGGGAAAAGATCGTACTGCCGTAGGTGTGGTTGCTGCCATAAGGGCCGGAGTTGAGGGCGCGCTGGGGTTCGCCGAGGAAGTAGGTCAAATACTGGAGATAATCGTCAATGCGCGGATAGGCCACTTCCTCCATCCACGTCGAGGTCGATTCTTGCCACCAACTGCCGTCAAATTTTGCGTAGTAGCCAAATTGAATGGCGTGGTGAAACTCGTGGGCGATGGTCACCCGCAGGGCGTCCAGTCCGCGGGTCTGCTTGTAGCCCGGGTCGGTGTAGTTGTTGTCGATTTCGAGATGGCTAGAGGTGGTGGTCGCGCCGCCCGTCATAGGATAGGTGAACCCATAATAACTCTTGCCGACTCCTAGCTCGACGACGTACGCGTCGTATTCGTCTCCGCCGCCCAAGCCGTTGTCCGAAGGGGGCGGATTGTAGCCGAGTTGCTCAATTTCGAGCACCCAAGTGCTGTCGAGGACGGCCATAGTGAGATCGATGTAGTCTGGGATGCCATTGGCGTCGCTGTCCGTCGGCGAAACCGCGTGGTGCCCCTCAGTATCGTAGTGGACGCGAAAGCGCCCCGATGGCGAGAGGAGATTGTGCTGGGCGGTCCGGCGCGTCATCAGCTTGCCCAAACGGGCGCGGTACTCGGGGCTCAGGTCCGGGGCCGCGCTCATGGCTTGGACTAGATGCGGGGTCCCGCAAACGGCCGGCCCGCCAGATTCTCGGTACATGGCCGGCAGTTGGTCGGGAGCGCGTGCGCTGAGGACTTGGTAGATCAGGGCCGTCTCCAAGCTGAGTTCGCCGGCGGCGTAGGCCGCTTCGATCCGAGTTTTGGCTTGAATGGGGAGGGCGAACAGGAGGAGGAGGACGAAAATTTTAGCTGTCATAGATGGCTCGGGGCTGTGGTGAAGGGTGGCGTGAGAAAATAATGGCGCAACGGGCCGAGACCAAACTAAGGCTCGCCAATGCCTTCCGTCATTCACCCTGTCCAGTGGATTTAGTCGCTTTTATCACCGCGACGGGTACAACGCGCCACAGGCAGGCCGCGTCAAAGCCGGCGTCCGTCAGCGCGGCGAGTTCGTCTGCGAGGGGAAAGTAGGTGTCTTCGTCGGCCCATTCTGCGAAATGGCTATAGGCGCGTTCCGAGGGGATGCCGCAGGAAACAAGGTGGGCTGCCCAAGTCTCGTATTCGGCTTGGCGAGCGGACCGGTCGGCGGGCATGGTCGCATCCGCGTTGATGAATACGCCGCCCGGGCGCAACGCAGCGTGAATCGCGCTGAAGATCGTCCGTTTTTCGGCGAGGGTGGGAACGTGGTGCAGCGCGAGGGAGGCGACCACGGCGTCGCAAGCAGGTAGCGGACCTTGGAACGCTCGCACGGTGTACTGTACTCGGGCAGCAAAGGGCGCGAGCCGCTCGCGGGCCTGAGCGAGCATCTCGGCGTCGGCGTCGATCAGCTCGACGCTAGCTTCCTTGCATCGCTGCAATACAGCTTGCGCCAACGCGCCCGTGCCAGCGCCGAGGTCAATCACTTTTTTCGGCTTGGTTTCGGCAACGGCGTCTGCGGCTCGCGTCAGCATCTCCTCGTAGGCGGGAATGAAAGCGCGGATGGTCTTATCGTACGCCTCGATTTCAACGCGCAGATGGCGTCGGACGGAATGGCTCATCGGCTTTCCTATGGATCTTTGTGCGGTGGTCGTCTGATTGGATGGCCTAAAATTATCTCCAGCCAGAAGGCGACGTGAGGCTATCATCGGAGACGATTATTGTGAAGGATGGAATGGCGCAGAAGAGCGGAAAATTGCGGATGAGTTTGATGAATTCGATGCCGAAGTTTGCAGAAGATGCGGAATCGGGAAGGTTAGATCAACTTGCTAACCAAGCGTTGGATTGATCCTGCTAGGCGATTTGTTATTATGACATGATGTGATAACATGGAGCTATTCGAGTGATTCGCACACAGATTCAGTTGACCGACGAACAGGCGCGGCGCGTCAAGCGGATCGCCGCCGAGCGGCAGGTTTCGATGGCGACGGTGATTCGCCAAGGGGTCGATCGCCTGCTGAAGTCGACGGAGACAGCCGCGACCGGTGACGAGCGCATTGAACGCGCCATCGCGGTAGCCGGCCAATTCCGATCCGGCGGCGATGGGGCCGCGCAACACGACCGCCATCTGCAGGAGGCCCACCGCGGGTGAGCGTCTTCGTCGATACCCCGCGCTCTCGACGCTGACGATGATGAGCATTCGCGGGCGGACGTTCCATCTGCTGATTCGTATTTTCGCCTTCCGACCGCAGACTATCTAGGAGCAAAAATCAAGTATGCCAGAGCGTCGTCCCAATATTCTCTTCATCATCACGGACCAGCAATACGCCGGGGCCATGTCCTGCGCCGGCAATCCCGACGTGTACACCCCCAATATGGACAGCATTGCCAAAACAGGGGTGCGATTCACCCGTGCCTATTGCACGCACCCCTTATGCGGTCCCCAGCGCGCCAGCTTTATGACCGGTCTTTTCCCTCATCAAAATGGCGCGACCAGCAACAACACACCAATCAAGCCCGAATACAGAGGCCGAACGCTCGGCAACTTCCTCGCCGACGCGGGGTATGATTGCGCCCTGTCGGGAAAATGGCACGTCCCCGGCACCACGCCCGAAGAAAGCGGCCTCGAAGTCATCTGCGGCAGCCGCGACGACGAAGTGCCCCTGCGCGCCATCGAATTCATGCAGCGCGACCGCGACAACCCCTTCTTCCTCTTCGCGTCATTCCTCAATCCCCACGACATCTGCCAAGTCGCCCGCAATCAGCCCCTGCCGCAAGGCCCCGTGTCGGAACCGGCCACCCTAGAAGAATGCCCGAATCTGCCCGCAAACTTCGCCATCCCACCCTATTCGCCCGACATCGTGCAGATGCTGCGGCAGGCCAACCGCCGCGTCTATCCCACCATCGAATACACCGAAGACGACTGGCGGCGGCTCCGATATTACTACTATCGCTTATGCGAAAAAGTTGATGCTGAAATCGGCGTGATGCTCCATGGACTGCGCGATTGCGGCCTCGAAGAAGAAACCTATATCGTCTTTACTTCAGATCACGGCGACGGACACGGGGCCCACAATTGGAATCAAAAAACCAGCCTGTACGAGGAAGTCATCAACATTCCTTTTATCATCAGTCACAAGGGGATCACGCGGGTTGGTAGCGTTGACAACACCCATCTCGTCTCCCTCGGCCTCGATCTGCTGCCCACGCTATGCGATGTCGGCGGTGCGAGCGTTCCCGATGGTCTCGAAGGGCTGAGTTTGCGACCGCTTGCCGAGGGCAACGCGCCCGACGACTGGCGCAGTGAGCTCGTCGTTGAAACCATCGTGGACATTGGCGCAGGCCCAGGCGGTGGCGGAGCTTCACGCGCCGTGCTCACTGACCGCTACAAATACAGCGCCTATCCCATGGGCCGCTACCGCGAGCAGCTCGTCGATTTGCAAACAGACCCGGGCGAAATGGTCAACCTCGCCGTCAACGTGCGATTCAAGGACGAACTCGACGATCACCGCCATCGCCTGCGAGCATGGTGCAAAAAAACAGAGGACGAGTTTCTGAAATTTTGTCTGTGAGCGCGGTCGTCCTTTTGCCGATCCTGCTACGGGGTGACTACATCACAGCCGACACGCGGTGGGCTCGCACCTTTGAGCCGTGCAGAGGAGCCATCGTCATTTGTGAGTCGCCAAAGAAGCCTTTGTGCCCGACCGCGATAGCGGGCAAATCTCAGAGTGAGATGCGAATAGAATTTAACTAGGAGACTGCCGTGGAATTGACCAAGAGACCCCGACGACTCAGGCGCTCAGAAGCGGTGCGCAGCTTGGTGCGCGAGACTCACTTGCGCGTCGATGACTTGATCTGCCCGCTGTTTGTCACCGAAGGCGCAAAAACGCGCGCACCCATCGACGACATGCCCGGCCAATATCGCTTCTCAATTGATGCGCTGGTCAACGAGTGCCGCGCGCTGTGGGAGTTGGGCATCCCAGCGGTCAATCTCTTTGGCTACTCAACCCAAAAAGACGATAGGGCCACTCAGTCCTACGACCCGCAGGGCTTGATCCAACGAGCGATCCGCAGCCTCAAGGCCGCAGTGCCCGAACTATGCGTACAGACCGATGTGGCCCTCGACCCCTATACTCACCACGGCCACGATGGCTTGGTCGTCGATGGCGAGGTCGTCAACGATGAGACCATAGAGGTGCTGTGCAAGATGGCGCTTTCGCACGCCGAAGCCGGCGTTGATTGGGTCGCGCCCTCAGACATGATGGATGGCCGGGTCGGCGGCATTCGCCGAGCGCTCGACGCGGCTAATTATAAAAACGTCGGCATCTTGGCGTATTCGGCTAAATATGCCTCGTGCTTTTACGGTCCGTTCCGCGACGCGCTCCAGTCGGCACCCAAGAAGGGCGACAAGAAGAGCTATCAGATGGATCCTGCCAATGGCCGCGAGGCGCTCAAGGAGATTGCGCTCGACATTGAGGAAGGAGCCGATGTGGTGATGGTCAAGCCGGCACTGGCCTACTTAGACGTAATCGCCGCCGCCCGCCAAGCCTTTGACGTGCCGATTGCCGCGTACAATGTCTCCGGCGAGTTCGGAATGATTGTGGCGGCTGCGGAGCGGGGGTGGGTCCAGCGCGAGCAGGCCATTGTGGAGGTGTTGACCGGGATCAAGCGGGCCGGCGCGGATATGATCTTGACGTATTTCGCCAAAGAGGTCGCTGGGTACTTGCGCTGATGCTATGACATACGACGCTCAGGACTTTAAGATTCCGCTCCAATCAGCCGATTATGCTGAATGTTCCCTTTTTGCGACTGCGGCTATTGAAGCAATCGTCGAGGAGGCAATTGATCGGGGAGATAATAAAATTTTCATAAACACGAATCTGAAGCTCGGGCTACCGATGGAGAACATCAACAAAATCGCTGGTCCATTTGTCGAGGCATGGGCCGCGCAAACATTCTACGCTGTTCTTGAAGACGGTGCAAATAAATACTCATTGATCAATGTTGAGGCTGTACAGCGGCTGCACATGGCTGATGTCATCCTTCAGTTCAAAAAAGAACGAAAGGTCGAGAGTGGAGTAACTGCCGAGGTGGATGTAAAGGCAACAGCAGAAGATATCGGATCAAGCGGAAAATCCCCGAATATCACTTCTTACGCTCGAATCCGCACGGCCTACGTCGAGGAGCCCGATTATATTTTTGTCGTTCTCTCGCTAAAACACGGGCCTCATGGACGGAGCCATGGAAGTTGTTGCGTACAATGCATACGACCTCAAGTATCTCTCCGCGAAAGATATAAACTACAACCCTGCCTTGGGAACGGGTCAGATTCAGATTCGCGACATTCACTACGTCAAGCTTGAAGAGCGAACGACGTGGGAATTCTGCCAGTTGCTCGATCGCAAGTACTTGCAATCTGCACACCGGTCGTACTCGCAAACAGAAATGGATGGATCAAGAAAGATGACTGAGCAAAGAATCATACTGGGTGATGCGCTTTCTGAGCTTCCCAAACTAGCAGCGGAAACGTTTGACCTAATCATCGCAGACCCTCCTTACAATCTTGGGAAGAATTATGGAAACAATCGAGACGCCAGAGAATTCGACGACTACCTAGAATTTTCCCGAAGCTGGCTTGCGGAGGCGCATCGGCTGCTGAAACCTCAAGGCACAATTTACGTGTTTATGGGCTTCAGATTCATTTCCTATCTCTACAGTATTATGGAGCGCGAGTTGGGAATGTTTTTCAATAGCTGGATCGTATGGCACTACACACAAGGAATGGGTAAGACCAAGGGTTTCTCGCCTCGCCACGACGATATTTTGATGTTCACCAAATCTAGGGATTTTGTCTTCAATCTCGACGATGTACGGGTGCCTCAGAAGTACTATCGAGAGCGAAACAACATGAGGGGGGCCAATCCCGGCGACGTTTGGGAATTTTCTCACGTTCACTACTGCAATGAAAACCGAAACCAGAAGGGTTGATCGAGCGAATGGTCTTGGCTTCAAGCAGTGAAGGAGCACTTGTTCTCGATCCATTCTTTGGCAGTGGAACCACTCTTCAGGTGTGTCGACATCTCAATAGGTTCGGCACGGGTATCGAATTGAATCCCGATTATGTGCAAATGTCGAAAGAACGCTTGCAAGACGAGTTTCCTGGATTTGATAGTGTTGACCCGAGGATGAAACGGGTTCCATTTGATTTGCGAAACGAATCAGTCAGACAAGAGTACTTAGCAAATCATCGACGTTGGTTCTTGAACAATCACGAGAATGCGGTCAGAGATTTTGAAAAGTCCGTTGAAACTCTTTATCCACAACGGACTCGTGAACCCGAACAAATGAAGCTACTTGAGTCGAGCGAAAAGTACAAAGCCCAATGAGGTGCTGCACTGCGCAGAAATCCGCCACTATTAGAAAGAACGCAACCATGCAGCTCAAAGACAAAGTCGCCCTCATCACGGGCGGGGGTCGCGGCATTGGCCGCGCTATCGCCATGGGCTACGCCGCCGAGGGCGCACAGGTAGCCATTGCGGCGCGCAGCACGGCGCAACTCGACGAAGTTGCCGCGGCGATTGCTGTGCAGGGCGGCGAAGTTCTCGCCGTGCCGACCGATTTGCGGGTGAGCGCAGAGGTGGAACGCCTCGTGCAGAAAACAATAGAGCGGTTCGGTCGGATCGATGTTGTCGTCAACAACGCTGGCGTCAATCCGCGCGGGCTGTTTTTAGACGCGACGGATGAACAGTGGGAGCAGGCGTGGCAAGTTAACGTCATGGGCGCGGTTCGCTGTTGTCGCGCGGTATTGCCCATTATGCAGCGACAGGGCAGCGGGAACATTATCAACGTCGGCTCCGGCATGGGCCAGGTCGGCCACGCGGATCTGAGCGTCTATTGCGCGTCCAAAGCGGCCTTGCACGGATTGACGCAAGCCATTGCAGAAGAAGTGTGGAGCGAGGGCATCATCGCCAACGTTCTCATCCCCGGCCCGGTCAAGACGGACCTGTCAAAACCAGCTTGGCAAAAGGACAGCAGCTTTCGCGCTGCAAGCGACTCGTGGAAGGAGCCAGAACAGGTGGTTGCCTCAGCGCTTTTCCTCGCGGCACAACCCCCGGCCAGCGGCATGACCGGCCAAATCCTCAGCATCATGCGCCGCACTAGTCCTTAAGAGCGTCTAACGTCCAGCGGGAGTTTCAATTGTGAAATGGCTGTCGATTGTTATAGGTGCGGCAACCGCACTGTATGGCTGTGGCCCAAAACTTAAAACTGAAACGTATTCCAATGGACAGGTCAAAGTTCAATACCAGTACTACAAAAACGAAGCAAATGAGTTAATCAAACACGGGCCCTATACAGCGTATTATACAACCGGCAATCCGCAAGTACAGGGCATGTACAAGGACGACGAGAAAGATGGAAAAATTGTTTATTACTTTGAAGATGGGATCAAAAAATCGGAAGAGACCTATAGCGCAGGTAGGCTCCACGGCCCCTTTACAGACTACTATGAGGAAGGAACCAAACGTGCGGAAGGAACCTACCAAGCGGGACAGTTCCACGGAGCCTATACCAAGTACTATGCAAACGGGCAAATAGAATTATCCGTAGTCTTCAAAAACGGTCAATGGCACGGCCCCTATACCAGTTACTACAGCAACGGGAATAAATGGCTAGAAGGCTTCTATACAAACGGCCGCGAGAGCGGGATCTGGACCCATTACGACGAATCAGCAAAAAAGACAAACGGGCCCCTCGTCTCCTACTACGAAAACGGACAAAAAAAATGGGAGGGCTCCTACACAGACGGAAATCCCGATGGAATTTTTGTAGTCTTTGATGTCGAGGGCAATAAGGTAAGGCAGGATGTGTGGGAAAAAGGGCAATTGGTAAAGCGGTCAAATTGCGAAAAGAATCTCGACGACTGTGCGGACAGTAGTTTGCGTCCTCAATGATTTTGTACGGATTCCTCAGTCCCCCTCAGTATTAGCCAGCCGTTGTATCAAGGTATCGGGCAAAGCCGCTGCCAACTCGTCTTGATATACTGTTATGCGATCTTGGTACTTCGCCAGCAAATCGTCGACCAGTTCCTCGAAGAGTCGGTCTTCTTTCTGCCGACGCAGAAGTGAGTGCGCTCGTCGTGCCAATTTGGAAAACGGAGGAAGTTCTCCTTTTATGCGGCGGAGTACTTTGAACAGGCTGTACCCACCCTTGACTTGGACCGGTCCAACAATCTCTCCTATTTCGGCTTCCTGCACGGCCTCGTAGAGTTGCGGGTTGACATAGCGATCGCGGCCGTGCAGGTGTACCTGTCCCGGTTCTTCCTGCGACCCGGTGCGAATGGTGTGTTCTCGGGCCAAGTCGATAAGGGTTTCGTCCCCTCGCTCCAATTCTGTGAGAAGAACTCGCGCCTTTTCTTGGGTTTCGACTAGTACTTCGATCAGATCAAACTGGTCGGATTTGCGAAACAAATCCTCGTGCGCTTGGTAGAACTCCTGAGCCTCCTCCTCGGTGACTACGGCTTTGTCTTCCACTTCTTCCCGGCGGACTTGCCGAACCATGAACTCCCAGCGCGTCTGCTCCAGCCAATTTTGTTCTTCCGTCCGCTCGGGAATGCCCGCCCGCTTTGCCGCCTCCAGCAGAATGGCAGACTGCATGACGGTGGACTCGGCGGCTGCAACCACTGCCGCGCTGTCCTTTACCCCCCAGCCCGAGCGCGCCCGCCCGGCATCTTCCCACAGCGCATCCACGTATTCTCCCACAGTCACCTGCCCACCTTGGTAGGTGAAGAGGGGCTGGATCGCCTCCCTAGCCGAAAAATGCCGGCGATGCACCGCGGAGTACGCGGCCGCTTTTTGCAGGAGAAGTTCTAACCCTGAGGATTCGATCTTCCAGCCAAACTCTCGGGCCAGAGACCGGCCCTTTTCTCTTTTGGCCTCTTTGAGCTTTCCTGCATGGAGCACGGAGCGAATGCGGGACCGCTGTTCCTCTAGGCTCCCGGGCCGGTCTTGGCGAAAGCGCATTACCAAGTAGCGTTTGTTGATGGGCAGGATATCGGACACGACGCCCATCGGCAGCTCGCGGAACACCTCGTCTGGAATTTTTAATCTGCGGGCTTGCGGCCGCGAAATATACCCCCATACTCCACCTTGGGTAGCCGACCCCTTGTGGACGGAGTATTGCTTGGCCAAGTCCGCGAAACTTTCGCCAGAGGCGAGCTTTGCGAGCACTTCTTGGGCTTGGGATTTTTCCTCGACCAGAATGCCGGCTAGTTGGCGCTGCCGCCCTAGATCATTTTCCTCGAAATACCTGTGTATATCCGCCTCGTCAACTTCTACTTGGATGGCTGGCTGCTCGTTGCGATAAACTTCGATGAGGTGCTGGTGCCAGTTCGCTTCAACCCGCTTTTGGACCGCCATGGACTCCTGCAATTCCCAAACTTGGGCCTCTAGGTAGAGCAGGTGCTTGACCAGCAAACTGTGCAGATAGTCCTGTCGCGCGGCCGCTCCTTCCTGCTTGGAACGCAGGTTCCGAGGGGTGGAAATGGCGAAGTCGCGCAACTCGCCGGCCTGCAGGACCGCCTCCCCAATCCGCGCCACCACCCCGGGCGCGGCTTGGGGAGGTTCTTCGGACGTCGTAGTACACGCAGCGAATAGACAAAAAATAAAAAGGCGAGAGAACACACCCCACCCACTTCCCGTCCTGCGTCTTCTCATGTTCCTGCGAGGCATTAATACACAACCGCTAGGGTTCCTACGTACACACTGCTTCCCTGGTCGGCATCGGCAACTAGTTGGTAAACGTATAGGCCCGGAGGTGCCGTGTGCCCGGCGTCGTCAACGCCCTTCCAGGATATAGCGTATTGCCCGTTAGCCTGCTCTGCGGACTGGTGCCAAATCCGCTGGCCGGAAAGATCAAAGATCTCAACAGATACCTGAATGGACTGGATGACTTGTAGCAGGCTGTAGGATATTTCTACTGCATCGTTCACTCCATCGCCATTAGGTGTTAGATGGTGCTGCGAAATCCCCACGGATGCAAGCAGAGATCGGTCCAGATCCCATTTCACCAGCAGGTCATCCGCGTCAATGGCCGGCGTGGCATCTCCCGGCACGATGATCTGCGGTATATCTCCCTCTCTCTTGGTGTCGAACACTCTGCCGGTGAAGCGCGTGCCGTACACCAGTACTTCGGCGTCAAAATCTACTTCGAGCAAGGTTGCGTGTTCAGTTATCCGGTTCGCTGGAAACGAGACTGCAAAGCCATCTGCCCTCACATCCTCGGAGTATGCGACCGGATTGCCATTGATCCTGACTTCCTCGATTTCCGCCGGCAACGGCGTAGCTACTTGCAGACCGTCAATGCCGCTATCCCCGGGATCCAAGATAGCGCGCACCGCATAGGTGAAGGCCGTCTTTTTCCCAGGAACGACTTGTTGGGGCGTCAACTCGGCTATGAATTCCCGGCCGAACAGGGGCGTGGAAAATTCCACTGCTAGAGAATCAATCCGACTCCTGAACAGCGGAGAGAAGGATTGAAAGTCAATGCTAAACTGAACGTACTGTGCCGGAGCCAAAGCGATCAGGGGCACCTCCCCAGTCGGGGGATAGGGTGCCGACCAGCCGCTCCAATTCTCGGTATCGGGCTGGATGGAGCCCTTTTCCGTCGGCCTGAGTTTTTTGTACTCGGCTCGCGTTACTCGTTCTTCCCCTGCCAGTCCCAGACCCGTCAGACGATGGTACACAAAGGGATCGTCCGTCTGCCCGGTGCGCGTGCGGATCAGCAGAGCACTGCCCGAATCGCTCAGAGCCGACCACGTCAAGTTCCCGAGACTGGCCCGATCGCCCAGATCGATCACGTCTGACTCGTAGTGGCCCACGAGGGCGTATCCATTGCCCCACACCTCGAGTTCGTCAATCTCCCACAAGGTGGGATCGGGCAAACTGATAGTGTCTGAGATGGCCACGTAGCGCACTACCTGCAAGGGGAGCTTTATATGGGCGAAAGGGTTGTTCGTCTGGGCCTTTTCCGCTACCAGCTTCCAGTCTTTTACCACATTAAACCAGTGTCCGCCGAGGGGTAGTGCGAGTTCATCGAGACCGACCCCGTCGTGGACCCAAACTTGGTATCCTCGCATAAAGGCCTGTTCTAACCCTTCCCGGGGATAGAAGCTAAGGCTGTCCACGCCGAAAGGCCCTCCCAAGTCGAGGATCAGGGTTACGGGGAGATCCGCTTTGTTTACTCGGCGCTCCACGTTCCGGTCGGACAGATCCGGGAAAGCCGCACTGTGGTCGCCGTTGATGATCTTGGGCAACAATTCCACTCCTAGGCGGAAATCGGAATTTACCCACCCGCCCCGATCCATGGAACTGAGGGACAAATTCTGGTTCGACACGAAGATGGGCTGAAGCCAGCCCTCCTCTGCGGTGTCGTCCAGCCCCGCAAAACTTCCCGCAGCACTCCATGGACGGTCTGCGGTTCCAACCGTCCATCTAGCCGCTCCGAAAGCCGATTCTGCAAAGAGCAATAAGGCACAGCCCAGCGGCAGCAACAGGCTACATTTGCGCCTGTTCACGTTCATCTCTTGTCCTTAACTGGAGCCAAGCCCGGCGAACACCACGATGAAAGCACTGGTGATGGTCTCTGGAGAATCTCTGTTTTCAAATTGCCTCCTCTCCCACTGGTGCCCGATGTTCATGATGACCTCATAGCCGAGGTAGTTGTTATTGATAGAAATCTGCGACGTGATGACGCTGCCGAAAAAATCTCCGGTGCTGCCCAGTGCTTCCTCGAGGTCGTAGAACTGGGCCAACTCGGTACCCACTTCGAGCCAGAGCTTTGGCATGGGTTGGGTTCTGACCGTCAAGATACCCATTTCGGTTAGATTGTGGACATCCGCTTCGCCTTTGATGAAGGCCGTGCTGCGGCGGTACAAGCTCCTAAATTTGGGATGAATTTTGAAATCGCCGATCCAGAAGGCATAGTCGCATTTATTGACAATCCCGAGGAAATAGGAATCCTTCAACTCCTCGAGCACACCTCCGGTTCGAAGAGGCCTGGCGAAGTTCGCGCCCTGCTGATTGTAAATCTCGTACTTGACCTTATTGGTCACATTGAAATTGGGCAGTCCCTTGTAATCGAAGCGCAGAAAGGCCGTGTTGATCACTGCGTCCTGAGCCACTAGGCGATCCTGAAAGGTTTGTATCCCCCCGAATGTACCGGGCGGGTGCGTCCAGATGAGTTGGTCGTCGATGAGATTGTCTTGGACGATTCGCAGATTGTCGAATATCTGCAACCGGCCCAGTTGGGCATAGTCCTTGTCAAAGGTCACTAATCCATAAAAATCTTTGCTTTCCCTCTCATCGGACCACAACCATTCCTTGGCATATCCGATCAGGACTTTTGATTCGGGGGTGAGACGCCGCCCCACATAGCCATTGTACCCACGGTGATCCCGCTGGTAGGGATAATCCGGCTCATCGTCGTCTTCAAAGCGATCAATAATGGTGTTGTGATCGAGATCCATCCCAAATAGAAACTCCGGGGGATCCACCTCGTAGCGCCAAAAGGGTTCATCGTAGTCGGGCCGCAGATTGTTGTTCTGGTTGAAATCCGAGATGAAATCGTTGTTTTCGTCCAGTCCGGGAAAGATGCCCCCGGCAGGGGGACCACCCCGGGCCAATCCCTCCCCTTCGAGCGGCTGGTTGGCCCGCTGCCAGTCCGGCCATCGATCTTGGTCGTCGTTGTCATCCACGAACTCGTAGCGATTGCGCTCCGCATTCGAATAGTCGATCTCTCCGGTCCGGTCCAAGATGAACATAGAGGTGGAATATCCTTCGTCGATACTGAATACTTCACCAAAGCCAAACCAAGGATAGGCGACCTTGCGCGCGGCTAAAAAAAAGGCCTCTGAACGAGTGGAAGCGTGAGCGTGACGCTCAAAGTTGATATTGGGAAACCGCCTCCAGCGATTGTTAATATCTACTTCGCCCCACACTGTGAGTCCCATCAGGTCGCGTACTTCTAGGGTAAATCCGATGATCTCGTTTCCCGTAGGCAGACCGTAATCGAACTTTACTACTCGCTGGTTCGAGCCATCGTCGACGTTTCCGTCCGCTCGCACGACTGGCAAAAAGACCGGCTCGCCGAGGGCATTGGTCTGCAGGTTCGATGTGGCCTCAACGCGGTAATCGTTGGCCAGAACCAGTTCAAATCCTATTTTTCGTTTTAACTCGGGATCGGGAATCACATAGGTCAGGGTGATGGCTTCGATCCCATCCGCAGCCAGAGCTCCTCGCACCGGCAAGCCCCCCTCTATGCGGGGTTCAATGGCCGCGGGTTCCATCTCATTGCCTCTATTGACGAATATCTGTTCGGAGAACAGTACTCCTCCCCCTTCCCCGTCCTCGGGCGAATCGTCGGTGATGCGGATGGCGATCCAGCGGATGACATCTTGGTTTTGCACCGAAGTAAGCTGGCCTTCCTGAAAGCCGCTGAGCGGCAGGTCCGTAGAGGTGCGGCTGAAATGGGAGTTTACGTAGGTGGCCCCGAGGTTTACGAAGTCGCCGACTTGGACTGTGCCCCTGAAGCCAAAGAGGTTGTTAAAGTCCGTCATCCGGGTTTCGGGAACATCTACATTTTGCCCCCGCGTCGGAAAATTGACTCTGGAACTCAGGAGGGTGAGCGCGTATTTGTCGGAGCGAAAATCCGCTTGGATGCCGTTGAAGGCTGGTTTCGAGAACGTCATGGGCGTCAGGGTCGTTCTGATTTCATCACCTAGGGTTATCGCCAAGTTGTACTGTCCGCTGGAGGTATGCCCAATCACGACATTGTTGAACCAGTTGGAGTACCGGCCGCTCTTGAAGATGTTGCTGCCGAACGAGGTGGGGACTTCTTGGGTCCACTCGTAGATCTTCCAGCCCTTGGTGAGGTATTTCCCGTACAGATCGTACCACCTAGTACCCTCTAAGCCCACATCCACGTAGCGCTTGTACGGCTCTCTTGCGTAATTGCTGTACTGCCACCACGACCATCTATACTGATAGTAAAGTTCCTGACGCTGATACCATTTCATCAAGGTCGGGTCCAGCGCTTCGGCTACTGGGCCAGACGGGACCGACCGCTGGGCATCTCCCGTGGATGTGCTCAGACATGAGAAGAGGAGTACCAGACCCCACACACCTCTGCATCGAATAGTCATCGCGAACTCCCTGCCGAGACTTCAGATAGGCAGCTTATCGACATGTATATCAAAAGGCGACCCCGACGGTCTGGGCAATGGCCGCGGCGTCTTGGCTAGCTTCTATCTCGACCCGGCAGATGTAGAGGCCGGGTGGAACGAGGACCCCGGCTCCATCCGCGCCATCCCAGACGGCCCGGTATGCACCGCTGATACCGCGCTGGGTCATCACTTCCCTGACAATTCTGCCAGCTAGATCATGCACTTTCACGGTGATGGGCTGCGCCCGGTCGACTTGGAATATCAAAAAGTCAATGTTCATCTGATCGTTTAGACCATCCCCATTGGGCGTGATAATCGCCGGAGCAATCTGCACATCGCCGACCAGCCGGTCTTGGACCGGTACGGTCACCACTAGCACATTGCTCATGGCCTCCGAGGAGGCGTCCCCGGGATCTACGGTCTGCCACAACTTGCGGGAAGAGTTCCCGACCAATCCCTCGAATACGGTGTTGTTCAAAAAGACTTGGCTTTTGAACTCAACCTCTACCAGCGCCGAAGCCTGAATCGTCGCGGGAAGCTGGATTAGCAGAGAATCTGCTGTCGAATACGCGGATAGCTCCTCCAGCGGCAGCAGGTCAGAGGCGACTTTTACCCCTATCAATTCAGCTTGGGCCGGAGTCCTGATGAGTACCTGATCAAAACCGAGATCGCCGGCCGCAAACGAAGGACGGATGAAGTACTTGAACTCTTGGGGCTTTGCCGCCAAGGCTGTATCCGGCCAGACCTCGGCCGTCAGGGTTCTGGCGAGGGGATCGGCAAAGGAAAGCACTATCCGGTCCAAGCTAACGGCCCGCTCCGGTATCGTGCTCAAAAGCCCAACCCGTATCTCTAGGTACTGGCGCGGACTAGGAGAAGCAAAGGGAGCACCGGAATGGAGGTAGGGTTTGCTCCACGGGCTCCAAGTCTGGGGGTCGGGCACCAACTCCACTACCGGCTCGAGTTCTTTGCGGAAATTGGGCAGACTCTCCCACTTCTCTTTGGTGAGTTCATTTCCCTTTTTGTCGAAGTAGTGCAATTTCTCGCCCAACTGATCGCCCGTCCGCGTACTGATTTCCAGTTTGGTCCCCGGCGGGATATCCGCTTCCCATTCGAGCGACAGCATATTTTTGGAGCGACCGAGGTTGAGCAAGCCCGAAGTCATGGACACGCCCGGAATATACCCTTCGCCATAGGCCTGAATCTCTAGGGTTTTGAAGCGCCCATAGGTGCCCGTGTCCCTGACATTATTTCTGTGTGAAAAGAAGATGTGTTGTACTGGTCGGGGAGAAAAAGTGTCTTCAAAAGTGAGAAAGCCTACGGAGTTGTCATCGAGAGCTCCCACCTCTTCCCACACGAAACTCCCCATGACGTTTTCCGTGCCGAGTTGGGCCGTTGGCCCCAAGGTGCCGTCGGAGACGAATAGCTTGTAGCCAAACAGCGGATCTACTCTGGATCCTTGATGCACCCTCGCCGATACAATTCGGATGGTGTCCACCCAAAACAGCGCCCCCAGATCCATGTTGACCCAGCCTTTCTCGGTCCAGTCGAGAAACCCGGCACTCGAGTTCCAGTAGGTATCAAAGCGTCCATCCAGAACTTCGTTAGTGGTCAGTATGCGGCGATCTCCGCCGGGACTTGCCTGAATGGCCAGACCGCCGCGCTCCACCGTTCCCAGCACCACGTTGTCGCCGAGGGTGTGGACTTCAACTTCGCCCAAGCGCGCATCCCCGAATGGAGCAGTGACTTGGATCAGCACAAAGCCGACCAGTTGCCTGGGGTCTTCTGCTGTGCTGAGGGCCGTGCCAAGCTGGCCCAAGGGATATTCCAGTTCGTAGGCAAAGTTTGGCTGGGTGGTTTGTCCGACGACCACGTACTCCTTTTTGCCCGACCCGGAGTAGAGTGCTTCCTCGCCGGTGGAGGTATAGACCTTGAACATCTTGAACGGCTCGCCCTGAGGCGAAAATTTCAACGCGATCTTGGTAGCAGAAACCAATCGGCCCAAGTCGAGCTCAATCCACCAGGTATCCATGTCGTCGTCTGGATCGGGAGCCCACCAAGTGTCCACCTCCCCGTCAAAGATGTTGGCCGCTCGGGCGGGGTTGGAACCGACACCCGAGATCCCTCCCCATCTGATTGGTTTATTTCCCTCGCGCTCGACGACAAACGCACTGGCATTGAGGCTTGCATTGATGTTCTTTTTGATAAATTTGGGCTTTGCGAAGCCATCCTCCGACAATTCCAGCGTCCCCACGGGAAAGGCCCACTTCTCCCAGTCGGCTTTGGACTCAAATACTATAGTGTCGGCGTGGGCCACGCCGAGCGGAAGGACGACCATTGCCACGAGACTCGCCCATACATGCGATCGCATCATTTCGCTTACCTCAGTAAACCACCGCTATGAGTGCAACCGCGTCTCCCTCGCCCCTATCGGCGTCAACGGATATACGGCTGAGGTACAGTCCCGGCGCCACCAAGCGCCCATTGTTATTCAGACCATCCCAATCCAAGGCATAAATCCCGCTTACGTCCGTGCCCGAGTACAAATCGCGGACCAGCCTGCCCGAAAGGTTGTAGATCGACACGGTGATCGGAACCTCCTTGGTCAACTTGAGAATCTGGTAGTGTATGGAGGCCCGATCGTTGACGCCATCGCCGTTGGGAGTGAAAGGATTGGGGACAATGCGCCCGCCCGCGACAATGGTCTCTCCGAGCGATACGGCCACTGCCAAGTCGTCGTTGGGCAAATCCGGGGATGTATCTCCTGCGGTAATGGGCTGCGGCAACTCCGCGGTCTGGGTATCGAAGACCTTGCCGGTAAAACGCGTCCCGTACACCAGAACCGCTCCTGCAAAACGCAACTCCACCGGAGTAGAATCCACGACCCGATGATTGGGGAAGCGGACCACCATGCGGTCATCTTCGATTTCTTGGGTGAAATCCACCACCGATGCGCCACCAATTTTCAGTTCCTCAATTGTGGCCCGAGAAGGAGTAGCAATTTCCAAAGCATCGAATCCCGTGTCGCTTTCCTCGATTTTGGCCCGCACTACATAGGTAAACAGGGTGGATTCTCCGGCGTTGACCTCCAGCGGCCCGACCTCGCCCCAGACGAAACGCGCTACCGGAGGGGTGGAAAACTCGAACGCCAGCGAGTCGAGCCGCGCTCCTTGGGTGAAAAAGTCACTGGCAAACTCACACTTGAACTGGAAGTAGCGCCGAGGTTCGGCGAAGGCCACCTGTTCTCCAGATGCACGGGTGTACGCCGGAGACCAAGGACTCCAATTCTCCGCGTCTAGAACCTTTTCCCGCTCGGCTTCCTTCAGGCTATTGTAAGCGCCTGCGGACACCTCGACCCGTTCGGTCTCGAGTCCTTTTTCTTTAAGTTGGTAGTACTTAAGGGGGTCGGGCGTGGCTCCGATGCGGGTAAAGATCTGCACTGAGGCTCGAGGTTGCTCTTCTGCGGCCCACTTCAACAGGCCAAAATTGGCCAGTTCACTCAAATCTATCACCTTTGAAGTATAGTTCGCTTGGGGTACAAAGCCGCGGCTGTACACTTCCAGCTCGGCAATTTCCCAAGGCAGCGGCGTGGTGAACACAATCCTGACATGGCGCACGTACTGGGACGGAATTCTCACCTGTACGGTACTATCCGTGTTTTTCTCGACCTTTTCCATCAGCGTCCACTGCAGCACCCCGCCGATCTGCATTTCCGCGCTGCCATCGTTGATGTACACCTCGTACCCCTTCAGAAACTTGTCGCTGAAGCTCGGGCTGGGGTAGAAGCGAATTCTCTCTACTCCGCCGAAAATCGCTCCCAAATCCAGATCCATCCTACCTCCTACTTGCCGGGCCCGGCTCCCGTCGAAAACCGTGTTTGCATCCCCGTCTATCATGTTGTTTAGGTTGCCGGCTTGGCGCACAGATGGCTGGGGCGTGGACATACCTCCCCCTCTCCCTTGGGCACCGAGGCTCAGATTTTCCGTGGCTTCGGTGCGCCGAGGCTGAATCCACCCCGGATCCGTGGTGGTATCAATGCTCTCCATGGCACCCATAGTTTCCCAGGGGTTCCGCTCGTTGCCGATGACCAAGACTTCCACGCCCGAGGTGCTTTTGGCAGAGATCAGGGCCAGCAAAATCCAAGTGGATGCCAGCAGGACTTTTTGCCCAATCGGCTCCATGCTTTGCATTCCCGCTGTGCGGAGGACCCGCCCGTTTAGCTTATTCTTCAACCTCTACGGTGAAGAATCCGCCGTGCCAGGGATTGGTGAGGATGAGGAGGGACTGTCCCTTTGAAACCGAGCCAGCCCAGTTGGCGTCTTCTTTGTCTGTTCGAACGATGCCGACGGCAAAGCTTGCTGCGCCATCTGCCGGATTGCATTCAATGGTCCGTTCGCGCCCAGCGTCCAAGACGAAATCCTGAAAGCACGCGCCAATGGTGATTTGGAGATCAAAATTCGACTTGTTGTCGAATTTGACCAGTTCGGTCCTGCCGGTGGACCCCGAAGGCCCAGTAGAAAGATCGACCTCCTCACAGGCGACCAAAGCGCAGATGATTGCAAGTGCGTAGAGCTTCACGGCTGTTCTCCCATGGTCTAGCATTGAAGGGATGAGAAAAATCCCATCCCTTCAATCTATCTGAAGACCAGTGAAAAAAGCTATCGGTCTTTAGCGGAAAGAGGCTTTGATCCTCCCCCAAGTTTCTCCCTCTACGCTCGTGGTGGCTTCGATGGGCACCTTCACCATCACCCAGTCGGGTGCTGCGGACCCGTCCCGGGTGGCGTGGGTCTCGTCGTTCAGGCCCCATTGGGAGTCCCAATCGTCGCCGTTTTCGTCGTGGTCTTGGTAGTGGATGTTCAGGTGGATGATCTGCTCTTCTTCGAATACATGGGGCACACTGGAGTCGGGCCCGTCGTAGTCCAGATAATCGAACAGGGACCAAGCGATCTCATAGAACAAGGTGACGTTGGTATCTCCTTCATTGACCGGTACGGCCTCCGGGGGACCTACGCCGAGATGGCCCCACGGCGGATGGCCGAACCACATCGCGTCCCACTCGCGGGTCTCAATTTTCTCAAAGAAGTTCTCGCCGAAATTGAAAACCCACATAGTCGCCGGTCCTTGGGCGGGAGGGTGGACTACCCACTGTTGCCCTTGGGTGCCCATCACGTTCTGCTCCAAATCTCCGGCGTGGAAGAAACCACCACTGTGATCGGGATCGGTGCTGATGGTCCAGCCATCCTCCGTGTAGATATCCACTTGGTTCTCTGAATCGCGGTGGATAAAATTGTCGAAGGCTTCGAGACCGAGGTAGAGTTTCTGGGTGGTCTCGTTCCAAGCGACCATCATACTCACGTCGACGTCCGCAATGTCCCGCGGGTCATTGCCGGCACGCGACAGCAGCATATCGTGGGTAATGACCAGATCCGACGGGAACCAGTTCATCCAGTCAGCGGAATTTCCGTCTATATCCGGGATCAATTCATCCGGAATATGGGGCGCGAAGAACTCTACGCCATCGGGCTTATGGCCATAGGAACTGCTCGACAGCATGGCTACTAGAGCCAGTGCCGTGAAAGGCATTGCTAATTTTTTCATTGAATTGACTCCTCAATTTGGAATGACAGGATTGAAACAAAATTGCAAAACCAGCAGGGTGTATCAATTCCCGCTGGAGGATCGAGAAAAATTGATCATCCCGTCCACACTTGCCCGGGAAAAAATTTACCTCATTTAACCACCTCCTTTCGGTAAACTCGCAAAAACGCCTACTACCTAACACATCGGTTTTGCAGGATAGATAACCCGATTACCCCGAAGACAATCTCGTCGTTCCATCGGGATAAATCCGGCCGGTTGCGCGAAAAAAAAGATACTCGAGGTTGAGCATTTCTATTGGATCGCCCCGAAAGTCGAATCTGATCGCCACATCCTCGAGCTTGAGGCGCAATTCCCGCACATCTGGATGTAGGGCGGGAAAGACCAGAAATCCTCGAGCTTCCTGACCGCTGAATACGGGTTCGGCCCCATATCTAGAAGAGGCGAATAGATCTTTGCGTTCTTCGTAGCGGTCGTACAGATTCCCGGAATAAGCAGTGGCATACGGGCGATAGTACTCGTCAAATTCGAGCGGATCCAGAGCCGGGTATTGGCGGCCGTTTGAAGCGATGAGCGAAACCTTCAAAGGGTCGATTTGCACTTTGGGATAGCTGTAATTTTTAACCTTCAAAAGGAAGATCGTGAAGCGCTGTGGCGTTGAGCCGGTTTCGGGATCTTTCCAGTTGCCGTAGGTATAGGGATTTATAGACTCTATACCGCCCTTGGAGTACGTAGGATACAACCTGTTCAGTTCCGCGTCAGTCTGGGGGCGCACTCCAACTTCAAATCTCTCCTGAACGAACAGCACCGTCCCATCATCGCTAACCTGCATGCCGGTGTGTTGCTGGGCGTCGGGGAGGGGTTGCAAGGGACCGGCGTAGTACCTGTACCCGCACGCAGCGCAGAAACCGGCCAGTAAAAGACCTGCGGCCAGAACGGATAAACGCTGCGATCCCCCTCCCGCCACAAGCCGAAAAGTGGCTTTTATGTTCAATAGTTCGGACACTTTTTGCGATTCTAAATAGTTCGGGAAGAGCTACTGCTCTAAGTTAAGTTGCTAAAGATCAATGAGTTATGTGCTTCTGGTTTTGAATTTTGTAAATTCATAGAAAACAACAAATTACAAAATTTGCAACTCCCGTAAGTTGGATACCTATAATAAATAGGATCAGAGATGTCAAGTTTCTCTGCCTGCTTCTGGTGGGTCTATCCGCGACTTCAGTTACAACCACATCAGTTGATTGTCCGTCATGCCGGTAAAATGATCCGCGATCAGCCACACGCCCGCGACAGTAAAGTGCCCCAAGATCAAACCTAAGAAAAACGGCCGGCTGGCTTGGTACAACCGCGCCCCTCCATAGCGCAGGACCACGAGTTTTACGAGCCAAGCCAAAAATACATTGAACCAGACGAACTGCGCCATCCACGTGGTGCTGATCAAAAACCCGAGTGGATGAAACGGCCACCAGAGCAATTTTTGGCGGATGACGATCAATATATTCATGATCCCTCCCCCTACACCCGTCCACAACCAGCCGCTTAGATTGGCCTCGACAGGCGTGGTCAAATGCGGAACCACGAAATCAAAGGGACTTGAGGCCCCACCGACGAAAAACCACTGATCCAGATTGATTCCTCCATACTTATAGCACATGGCGAGTATGATGTAGGTCGAACCCAGCAGACTGACCACGATGGCCAGCATCATGGCCCAAAACAGAGGTCTTTTTCGCTGCCTCGCGCCGACTTCGTCGCTGAGCTTTAATCCATTGGCGGCCGAGGCCATCACAAAGGTCCTGAAGTTGACTGCCCAAGAAAAGCTGAGCCCGAGGAATACCAAACCGGCCGGACCGATGGCAGATGAACCGACCCCGGAGATCAGAAATGAGACGGGTGTTAGGGGAGCCCGCACTGCGGCCAAGCCGGCCTCGGCAACCACCCGGGTCAGCGCGATAAAGAGGACGAAAACGGCAAAGAGAAATATAGGTATCAGCCAAGCGGCTAGACCGGCTTTGTACAGCCAGATCCCCATGAATACCAAACCGGCGATTAAGCCGAGTACTGCGGTGCGGTACGACAGCAATTCTTGGGAATCATCGACGGTCGAATTCTGCCTAAAAGCCTTGTTGAATACATCCCGCAGATGCCTTCGGCCCCCCCACAGACTCGCCAGCACCAAGACGATGAAAGCCCCCATTCCCTGATGCGCGATAATGGGTGAAGCCGTAGCATAAATATCCAGCTTTTCCGTACTGGCTATCCCCAAGATGTTGAATATCCCCTGCTCCAGCGTGCCCAGCAGGTAGAACAACCAGATTCCGAAGGCGATATCCAGACTGATGAGATACGAAAACCCAACCATGGAAAAGCTCAGGTGGATGGGTATCGACATCGTCTCGCGAAAGGCACTGAAAGAGGTGGCCAGCTCAATTGAGGGGAGGGTTTCATAATAGTTGTGAAAACCATTTACGCTGGTGATGAAGAAGGGAATGGCAAACCCCGCCCACATCACCGCATTCTTGAAAAAGGGATTCACCAGAGAACCTTTTGGACCTTCTTTGAGCATGTCCAAGGGGACTTGGATCAAGGGGTAAACCAGTCGTTCATTGTGGGCCCATTGCCGGTGCAGAATGACCGATATGCAGATCATCACAAAGCAAAGGACCAGAAAAAACAGGCTCCAATAAAAAAGAGGTTCGAGCCAGACCCCCCAAGGAATTTCCATGCCTTCGGGAAGCCCCTCAAAGAAATACTTGATCATCTCCGGATCGCGGGGAGTCAGCCAGTCTTTGATGTGCGGATGGGCTAGGGTGGCCCAATCGTTCTCAGGTGTAGCGTAGTAATAGGGACCCGTGATTTTGGGCAGCCAGGCTTCGGTAAAACCCTTTGTAGGCACTGTGGCGGCAATGATCATCATGACGTAGATGAGCACCAGTTCGGTCGGCTGTAGCGCCCAGCTCACCCGCAGCCGCCGCAGTGCCACATTTACGCCTCCCACTAACACGAAAAAAATAAAAAAAGCGATAGGGGTGCTGATATTCAGTGCCATGTACGAGCCGCGGATGATCATATTGCCGTACGGAGCTGCCACACCAATAAAAAACGCGAGCGCGGTTCCGATGATAAATGCTCTGATCGTAAAACCGGAGGAGGATTCTCGAGGAGCAGACTTGGGAGCTAAGTAATGCTCGGGAATAGGTATGGGCATGTCGTTTGGGCCATCAGCCGAGGGGATTTTGCAGTACCAATAAATCTAACGCCGGGCTATACGGCAACGTAAATTCAGCGTCGCGTATTGAGGTGCTAACCTTATTTCGAATCGACCTTTTCCTCGACGACCAGCACTTCATTTACCGGGACCTGTTCTAAGCGCTGTATCAGACCACTGGGCCATCTCACCTCTACTAGATCAGCCCTTGTCTTAGAGCCCAGACCAAAGTGGAGCCGTGGATCGCTCGCCGTCAGGTAACTGGAACCGCTCCGCACCTGACGGATCTGTTCCAGCCCCTCCGCTACCACCCGCACCCTAGCTCCTATTCCGTCCCTGTTGCTGTGGGTTCCCACGGTCCGCACCATCAGCCAATTCTCCCGATTGCCGCTGTCGTTGCGGACCAGTTTGGCCTCCCCGCCGCAATTGGCCACCAAGACATCCACATCCCCGTCCTCGTCGTAATCTCCAAAGGCGGCACCACGGCTGATCTGCTTGTGCAAAAACCACTCGCCCGAGATCGAAGAGGTCTCCGTATAGGTCCCATTGCCGTCGTTGCGGAAGAGTTGGTGTTCCTGCATGTACTCGACCCCGGACTGAAACAGGGCGATTTTGTCCAGTACGTGTCCATTGGCCACGTACAGATCGAGGTCGCCATCGTTGTCGTAGTCGAGGAAGTTCGTCCCAAAGCCGAGGAAGCGGTGGCTCGGCTCGGCCAGCCCGGCCGCGGCCGTCACGTCCTTGAAGAAAACCCCTTCATTGCGGTAGAGGGTATTGGTCTCGTAGGAAAAATTGGCGACAAAGAGGTCAAAATCGCCGTCGTTGTCGCAATCCCCAAAATCCACCCCCATGCCGGCCTCTGACTCGCCGGCTTGGTTGTGGGCCACCCCTTTTGTTAAGGCCGCGTTGTCGAACGTTCCATCCCCTAGGTTGTGGTAGAGAAAATTCGGCGTCCCATCGTTGGCCACAAACAAGTCCTGATCCCCGTCACTATCGTAGTCCAAGGCGACCACGCCCAACCCCTTGCCGGATGGATCATGGATCCCGGCTGCGACCGAGACATCGGCAAAGGTCCCATCCCCATTGTTGTGGTACAATACATCCGGCACTCCTCCGTACTCCAGCGGCGCGCAATACGAACGGGTAGCCTCGACAATGGCCCGGTAGCCTTGGGAATTCGTCCTTACATATCCGCCGCAGACCTTGTTGGTCTCAACGGTGAAATCCACGTAGTTAGTCACGTAGAGATCGAGCACCCCGTCGTTGTCGTAGTCGAGGAAAGCAGCGCTCGCACTCCACTGGGATGTGCCCACGGAGGCCCGCTCGGTAACATCGGCAAAGGTGCCGTCCCCATCGTTCTGGTACAGCACGTTCGGCCCGTAGTTGGTCACGTAGAGATCCTGATCGCCGTCGTTGTCGTAGTCGGCTATCGCACATCCCATGCCATAGCCCGTATCGCCCGTGTTGGACTCTTGGCCGGTATCGGCAAAGGTGCCGTCCCCATTGTTCCGGTACAGCACATTACCGGGCGGGACGCCGGAGTCGGGCCAAGGCGAAAGATCAACCGCGTAATGCGCCGCGTCCTTTGAACGCGCCCCCCCATCTTGGCTCGGCTTCCGCACCCAGTAGTGATCGCCCTGCTGGTACACGAGATTGATGGGAACTGAGCGGATGCCTTGCAGATCGAATCCATTCACCAAGTAAACATCCAAGTCGCCATCGTTGTCATAGTCGAAGAAGGCCCCGCCCGCTCCGGTCGTTTCTATCAAAAAGTACTCCCCGGCAGCGCCATTGGTGTGGGTAAAGGAAATCCCGGATTGTGCCGTGACATCCGCGAATTGCACTGTCTTAGAGCCTAAATCGCAGGCCAGCAGGCTCAGGCAAAAAATGAAGGCTATTTTTTGCATGGAAAACTCCCGCCTGCCCTCGCGCTTCAGCCTCATCCCACGGTAAGGCGATTGCCCGACATGCCGTTCCAGAAATCGATAATCAGCCATAGCCCTGCCGAGGCAAACATCCCCAGCGTCATACCTAAGAAGAATGGACGCAGATGCCGATAGAGCTTGGCACCGCCGTATTTGAGAATGAAAACCTTGAGGAGCCAAGCGATGAAGATGGAAAACCACACTTGGTAGATAGGTGCCGTCAGACCGAGAGCCATGCCCACTGGATGGATGGGAAAACCGACAAAATGGCTTTTGATGTAGGTCATGCAGCCCATCAAGATGGCCCCGATCCCGGCAAACCCCAAGTGCCAGCCGTGTATCGGTTGGGGATTGTTGATGTTGCGGGTGATCCAGTCGCCGGCAAAGTGGGATAGGCCATTGAAGAACCACCCATCCAGATTGATTCCTCCATAGGTATAGGCTAGCGAGACGACGGACCAGATCGAGCCGATGAGGCTGGCGATGATGGCCGCCATGATCACCCAGAACAGACGGCGATATTCCAGACGCACGACCTCGGCTATCTTCAGTCCGGTGGCAGCCGAAGCCATGACAAAAGTCCGGACGTCGGCCGCCCAGGCAAAGTTCAGACCGAGAATAGCCAGACCACCCGGTCCCACCACCGAGGAACCAAGGGCATTGACCGTCAAAACCGGGGCGGGCACCGGCGCCCGAGCATAGGCTAGGCCGGTCTGAGAAATGATGCGCGCTAGGCCGACGAAAATCACGAGGGCCGAGATCAGGAAAATCAACGCGGGCAGCAGGTTTAGACCAGCGACTAAGAGCCAAGACAGCGCCAGCAGACTGCCGAGAAAAGTGCCGAACACGGCCGTCCGATAGGAGAGCAATTCGGCACTATCATCGACGTGCCGATCGCCTCGGAACGCCTTGCGCAACACGTCCCTGAGATGCTGTCGGCCATTCCAGAAACTCGCGCCGACGAGGAAAAACAGAGCCCCTAGGGCCAGATGTGCAACGCTGGGAGTTCCCGGATCGGAAAAAGGCTGGATAGGCCCGATGCTCCAGCCCATCATTTGCTCGATGCCCGTCTGCAGATGGGCCAGAAAGGCGAAGAACCACACCCCGAAGGAGACGTCCAGACTGAGCAGATAGGAAAGACCGATCACCTCAAACCGCGGCGTGAAATTGAGACTGACGGAATCGCGCAGAATAGACAGAGAAACATTTAGGTTGATCCGCGGGATGAAATTGAAGTAGGCATGCAGGGCATTGACGCTGTTGATCGCGGCGGGGATCAGGAAACCGATCCACATCAACGGATTGCGCAGAAAGGCCGGTAGCCACTTGTCCTCCTGCGGAGTGCTCATCTCTAAGGGGAGAATGGCCAGCGGAAACAGCAGCCGCTCGTGCTCAACCCACTGCTTGCGCAAGATGACCAGCAGACAGAGGGTGACGAAGTAGATGGTGGTACTGAACAGGGACCAAGCCAGCAGCGATGTGCTCCACGCTTCCCACGGCACCCCCTCGCCGCGTGCGCTTCCCTCAAAGAGTTTCCACAGGGCCTCGCGATCTGTGGGGACCAACCATTCGGGCAGATGCGGCACGATTGCCGAGGCCCAATCATTTTCAGGGGTAGCGTAATAGAAGAAACCTCCTAGCAGGGGAATCAGGTTCATGGTGAGTCCCCAAGAAGGGATGGCCGAGGCCACGATCATCATGATGTACACGGTAGCCAGTTCGCCACTCCGCAACTGGGAACCGGTCAACAGCCTGGCAGTGGGGTTGATCAACAGGGTGAGCAGGAGAAAGAGGCAGAGGGCCGCCCCGGTGGAGAAGTCGGCAGCCAGCGCGGATCCCCTCAGAAAGAGTACGCCATAGGGTTCGCCCGCGGCGATCACCAAGCAGAAAACCAGTCCCACTAGGAATGCTCTTAGCGAGACCGAATGAGGCGCGTGTGTGGCGCGATCCATGCTGCATCCTCTTCGTCTGTGTTATACCCAGATAGGTAGCACTACGCATCAGAGCCTAGAGAAGTTATCTCATAAACGTCTAAGTACGTCATAACCCTTGTGGTCGCCCGTCGTTTAGACAAGCGTAGAGGCTGCCCTATGGGGTTGGTGGCATGTATGAGGCTTCTAAAGACTAGACGTTCAAGGCGCGCTTGCCGGCTGCGGTTCGGCGTATCGCTGGAAGAGCCGTAGCTGCTGGGCCGCCCGGACCGTATCGCCTAGCGCACTATATGCCATCGCCAAGCCGTAGTGCCCGCTGGTCAGGGTGGAATCCAGCCGCAGTGCCTCCTCGAAGCGTCTGACCGCCGCACGAGGCTCCCCTTCGCGCAGATGCGCATTTCCTAGGCCGCTGTAGGCATCGGCAGCATCAGGTGCCAAGGCGAGGGCCTGTTGAAATGAGCCGCGTGCCGCCGCTGTCTCTCCCGCTACTAGCTGCGCGGTTCCCAGATTGGTCCAAGCCTGGGCGTACCCATCCTCTAGGTCCACTGCTCGCCGATAGGCCTGAATCGCCTCCTCCAGCCGGCCGAGACGGAAGTAGGCGCTGCCGAGGTTGTGCCAGGCCTCGGCGTGGCTTGGCGCAACGGCGAGTGCCTTTTCGTACTGCGCGGCCGCCCGCGCCGGCAGACCGAGTTGCGCGAGGATCGTGCCCAGGCCGATCAGGGCATTGACGTTGTGTGCATCGCTGGCCAGCAGGGAGCGGTAGTGCCGGATCGGATCGAAGTACATATTGATGCGCTCGAAAGTCTCCCTCTTCCGCTTCGCCTCGGTGGCCCGGCCCTGTCTCGTGAAGAGCAGGGAGAGCTGGTAGTGAGCCTCCGGGAAGACCGGGTTCAACTCGATGGCGCGCTGCAAAGCCGCCTCGGACGCCGCCCACTGGCCGAGTTGCGCCTGCGCTGTCCCGAGGCCGACGTGGGCCTCGACCGCGGCCGAATCGAGGCGCAAGGCCCGCTGAAAGGCCGCCACCGCTTGGCCGGTGCGTCCAAGCTGCAGCTCGGCACGACCGAGACCCGTGTGCAGCAGGGGCTCGGCGGGTGCGCGTTCCAGCCCCTGCTGTAGAAGTCGGACCCCTTCCTCACAGTCTCCGAGCTTGGCGCAGTATATCCGGCCGAGGGAGACGTAAGGCAGGACGTACTCCTCGTCCAGCTCGATCGCCTCGCGCATCTGACGCACGGCCTCTTCGTAGGCCCTCTCTTTGGAGTAGGCCACTCCGAGATTGTAGCGGGACGGTGCGTGCCCGGGCATTAGTTCGACGGCACGGCCATACGACCGGCGCGCTTCTGCGTATCGCTGTTGGCGCAGAGCGATTAGTCCCAGCCCGCGGTGAGCGACCACATCGTCGGCATTGAGAGAGAGGGCCCGGCCGAAGGCCGCTACCGCCCTATCCTCTTGGCCAAAGAGGGACAGTACTTGGCCGGTGCCAGACCACGACCCGGCGTGACGCGAATCCGCGTGCAGAACGCGATCGAAGCAAGCCAGCGCTTCGCGATGGGCCCCGGCCTCCAGCGCCGCCACACCCAACTCGTAGCGAGCATCGAGATCGTCCGGGTCGTTCTCGACGGCCTGCCGGCTGGCAGTTAGACGGGCCGCGGGGTCGGCCGGTGCTGTTTCGCATCCGAGTCCGGCCAGCAGGGCCAAGATCCCTGCCACGCGGCAAACGACTATCGGGAAGGATGACATGGAGACCTTAGTACGCAACCTTAGTACACGACCCCTAAAGTAGGCGCCCCTTACTTTGAGTACGCCTTTTCTGCTGTTACCGATGGGTCCGGGATCGAGGGCACCAGTTCCCAAGCACGGGCTTGAGCCTGCTCTCGGGTCCGGGATCGAGGGCGTCCCGCCCTCGCCGAGGGCAAGATGCCCTCGATCCTTGGCCGGCTGAGGGCTGGTGGCGTGTAGTAAGGTAGGCGACACTAAGATCGCCGCCGGGTGCGCGGGCAGCCGGCCCGCCAACTCGGCCGGGTGCGCGGACGGAACGGGGCTCCAGTGCGGCGGCATGCACTTTCACTCTTGGAGGCCGGCAATCATCCGCAGAAAAATCACCGTATTCGACTCGGACTCGTCGCGGAAATTGCGCCGTTCCCAGCGGCAGCCAAAATTCGCCGTGAGTTGGTATCCGAGGTAGGCAGATGCGTTCGTAAACTGCGCTGCCAGCACAAACTGCTCGAAGTCATCGAGATAGCCCACCGGTACTGGGTCCGGCCGCGACCTGAGATTGCGGAAAATCTCGTACTCGAGGCCGGACTCGAGCCAGAGCGTATTCGTAAGCTCGTTCTGGCTCACGAGGAAGAAGATATGTGACAGCTCCTGCGTTTTGAGCTGATCGCGCTGGGCGGGCGTCTGGCGCATGTAGAGCTGTTTCCACTTGGGCTGAATTTTCCACAGCGGACCTAGGTCGATATTGTAGTCGGCCTTCGCGACCAGACCGAGCAGATGCTGATCCCGATTAATTTCCCCCTGATCCCCACGCTGATGGTAGATCTCGTGCTTCAGCTTCGCGTGTAAGTTTAGCGGTGCCCAACGCAGGTAGTCGGCCTGTAGATAGGCCGTGTTGATCAAGGCATCCTGAGCGATCAACGGGTCGAGAACATCCTCCATCCCGCCGCCGGACAGAGGGGGCTGGATCCACATGATTACGTCGTCGGGGATGTTGTCTTGGACGCTCCGCAGAAAATCGAAGGACTGGAGCTCCAAGCCGTGATTCGGATAGTCCGCTGCATAGGTCAGCATGCCATAGGTTGCCTTGCTGCGTCGGTTACTGCCCAACTGGTCCTCTTGGAAACGACCGATCATTACGCGGCTGCCCGGCGCGATCTCGACGCCGACGTACATATTGTAGCCCTCGTGATCCCGCTTATAGGGAAAGTCGGGCTCGCGGTCGTTCTCAAACCGGTCGATGATCGCGTTGTTGTTCATATCCGTGCCAAACAAGAACTCCAACGGATCTACCCGGTAGCGAATGAAGGGCTCCACGTAGTCGGGCTGGGAGTTGTCGTTCTGGTTGAAATCGGACACGAGATCGTTGTTCTCGTCGTAGCCGGGAAAGACTTCGCGGTCGGCGACCTGCAGATCCGTATCGGTGCTGCCGCCCCCGGTGTATCGCCGTTTCCAATCGGGGTAGCGGTCTTGGTCGTCGTTGTCGTCGACGAATTCGTACAAGTAAATGAGATCGTTTTCGTAGTTTACGACGCCGCGACCATCGGGGATGAACATGCTCGTGTTGTAGTCGGGGTCCATGCTAAAGACTTCGCCATAGGCGAACCACGGATACCGCATCTGCGAAGCCGTCACGTAGTAGGCCTGAGCCTGATTTTCGGCCAGTTGCTGATTGCGAATGATGCCCTGATTCGGGAATCTGCGATACCGGCGGTTGAGATCGAACTCGCCTCGCAGATTAAATCCGGCTAGGTCCGATATCTCGAAAGTCATCCCGAGGATCTCGTTTGCGGTCGGCAGTCCATAGTCGAAGCGCAAGACTCGCTGGTTCGATCCGTCCCGGATGTTGCCAGCGGCCTTCGCTTGGGGCAGGAATACCGGCTCGCCGGTGTTGTTTGTCTGCAGGTTTGACGTCATCTCCACGAAGTAATCGTTGGCCACGACCAACTCGATCTCAATTCGGCGGATCTCTTGGAGATCCTTGATCGAGTCCTCAAGGGTCGGGAAGAAGTCGCGCTCGATGTCGTATGTCAGCAGAACGACATCGCCACCGCTGGCCTCGATGAGTCCCCGCCGTTGTACGCCGCCGTCGACGAGGGGCTTGATCTCTGGATGCTCGACGCCGTCGATGAAAATTCGCTCGCGGTACAGAAGGGTACCACCGACTCCGTCCTCGGGTGAGTCATCGGACAGACGCACGACGAGACGGCGGACATTTCCCGTATTCAGACGACCTGAAAGCGTCCCCTTTAGCGAATTCTGTGCCACATTGAGGTTGCTGTTCCAGTGCCCGGCGTTCACGTAAGTACCACCTAGCTTGAGGAAGTCCCCCATCTGCATGACACCACGCCAGCCGAGCAGATTGGTGAATACCGTCGTCGACGAGGGCGGATTGTCGCGCGAGACCGCCACGGGCGCTGGATTGTTGGCACGAGAAGCCAGCAGGGTCATCTGGTACTTGTCCGTTGCCAAATCCCACTGGACACCGTCGAAGAGAGGCTTTGAGAACGTCATCGGGGTCAGGGTGGTCCGTATCAACTCACCTACCATGAGAGACGAATGGAACTGCCCGTGAGAGGTGGATGAGACCACGAGACGGTTGAACCAAGAGCCAAACTCTGGTGCCTTGAACACGCGGCTTCCGAGTTCCGTAGGTTGCTCTTGGCCCCACTCGTAGATCCGCCAGCCCCGGGTAATGTAGTTGCCGTAGATATCGTAGTAGCGATCTCCTTCGAGTTCGGTATCCACGTAGCGGCTGTACTGGCGGCGCGCGTAGTTGGTGTACTCCCAGTTCTTCCACCCATACATCTGGTAGAGGGTCTGGGGCAGATACCACTTCCGCAGCGCCGGGGCGATCGTCTCCGAAGAGATGCGCGGCCCGGACGTGACATAGGGGTTGAAAAAACCTGCCGCTAAGTCAGCGGCAACTCGCCCCTGCAGCACTAATAACGCCAAAGCGGCTGCAATGACCGTCGCCCGAGTTTTTCTATTTATACCCATGACCACCTCTCTCAGTAGGCTACAGCGATGATTCGGTGCAGAACCTCATCGCCGGCATCAGCAGAGACGCGAAGCTGGCAGATATACGCGCCCGGAGGTACTAGCTGGCCCGCCTGATCCCTCCCGTCCCACGCATGGACCCCCTCGGCTGCCTCGACAACGCGAACCAACTGCCCACTCAACGAGAAGATCTCGACGTCGGGTTCGGCGCGCACCTTGGTCAGGAGGAAGCGGATCGCGAGCTGATCGTTGACTCCATCTCCATTCGGCGTCACAATGTTGGGATTCAGGTCGAGGTTGCGGATCAAACTGCCCCCCGCAGCAGCAGGTACGTACACGGATGTCAGGCCCGTATCCTCTTCTCTCACTCCCTGCAAAACGCCCGTGTTCGAATTCCGCACCCAAGCGTCGAAGCGGGTCGCCGCCTCGATCAGACGGGTTGCAAAGGAGATCGTCACCGAGTCGCGGCGATTGACTGTCGGCAAGGTGACGCTCAGGGAGTCGCCTAGCATCTCAACGGCGATCGGTTCTGCGTCGTTTTCCCCGATGCGGAGCGTCACATCCTCGACCGGGCGGGGCACGAGGATGAGGACCTGATTGAAGCCCGGCCCGGAGCCGATGCCCGGCTCGATGAGGTAGTCGAAGCGTTGGAGCGAGTCGAGTTCTGCCTCGCGGGGTGCGATCCGGCCGGTCACGCCGCCGCGAAGGAGAGGGTCGTCAAAGTTAATGGCGATAGACCGAAGGATCGCCGCGGTGTCGGGAGTGTCGCTGAGCAACCGAACCTGCAACTGCACGAAGTTGCGTGGACTCGGCGAGAGGAACGGTTGACCGGACCGCAGATAGGTGCGACTCCAAGAACTCCAGTCGGAACTAGGACGTCTAATCTCCACCACAGGCTGCTTCTGCGACTTGGGCAGTTTGTTCCACAGCGCGACGGGAATCTCCACCCCTGCCTTGTTGTAGTACTTGCTTTCTATGATGAAGGTATCCCCCGTCCGGGAGCGCAACTCGATTGATGCTTCCGGTGGCGCGTCCAAATCCCACTCGATGGTGGTAATGCTCTTGGTCGCCCCGAGGTCGATGTAGTCGGATGTCATCTCTACGGCCGCCGGGTACCCTCCACCGAACCAAAGGTGCTCCCAGAGGCGGATGAAGTGGTTGTGGGGATGCCCATTCGCGTGGAACTTGTTGACCACGTGGTAGAACACGTAGCGCACCGGTCGCATTGGGAACTGAAAATCATAGATGTAGCGGGGCGGAGGGACCAGTAAGTTATCGACCTCGGTTAGTTCCTCATAGTCGAAGTTGCTCTCGACGCGATCCCCGGTGAAACCGGTCAGCTCCTCGCCGTCGGACGTGAACATGATGAAGCCGTGTTGACGGTTGTTCCCACCGCCGGATGTGCCGAAGCCTTCGCGGAAGCTGATCGCCACATGGCGATCGAGATAGAAGGTCGCGCCGAGGTCCCACTCGTACCAAGCCCCCGAGAACTCCCAGTCTGCCGCCGCGTCCCGCTCGGCAGTCACCGACCACCATTCATTCATATCGCCGTCCATTACACTGGCGACGCCTTCGGTGTCGGTCCCGGAGACGATGTTGCCGCCGCGGTTCAGAGTGCCGAGGGCAATGTTCTCGCCCGGCGTCCACACTTCGATTTCTGCTAGGGCTGCGTCAGCCTGGGCTTTGTCGACGACGAAGCGGATATACTGCACGACATTGAAGCTCAAGGTGTCGCCCGTGGCTAGATACGCGCCGGTCGCGCCGGCTGGATCAATGATGCTCAAGTCGTAGTCGATCACCGTCTCGGTGTTGGGCTCAATCGTACTGCCGACTCGGGTGAACAAGAAGACGTCGTTTCTAAGACTGGTCCGTGCGCCCTCCGAGGTGTACAGAGTGAAGTTCCGAAAAGGACGGGCACCGCTGGTATCTGGGAACACCAGTCGGATTCTGTTGGCGATCACGGTCCGACCGAGATCTACCTCGAGCCACAGGTCCTCCAGCTCGTCACTTGGAGAGGGTTGCCACCAAGTCGTGACGTCGCTGTCGATGACGTGCGACGCCGTCGCCTGGCCCGATCCCACCCGTCGCACACCGCCGAAGACCAGCCCATCGTCCTTGGTCAGGTGCTCGAACTCGGAGGCGTTGGCCGCGGCATTGATATTGCGCCGATAGCGGCGCGGACGGACACTGCCATTAGTTTCCAGCACCACCGCTTCGCCGGGTAGGCTCCAAGTCTTCCATGCTGCGCGACTCTGGATCCGGTACGTCCCCGCTTCGACGCTCTGCCCTAGGGCGATGGGGAAAAACAGCAGTGCCAGCGCCCATGTACCATGTCGATAGTTCATCTCGTGATCTCTCTTAGTATGCCACGGCGACAGGGCGTAGTTTATCGACGGGACCCGCGTGGGTCTCTACCCGTACGCGACAGGCGTAGAGTCCGGGCATCGCCAAGCGTCCATCGTCTAGCCTGCCGTCCCAGTTGATCCCGTAGATCTCCTGATCTAGCCGGTCCTCAAGCAACGAGCGCACTAGGCGGCCAGACAGATCGTAGATGCCGACACTCACCCTCACCCCCTCGACGCCGAGCAGCGCAAAGGAGGCTGTCGTCGCGTCGTTGACTCGGTCGCCGTTTGGCGTTAGCACGGATGGAATCAATTCTAGACTAGGTATTACTTCGAGTTGGGTGATTTCGGACTGCACTTGGATGTCGTTGGTCGTTACGTTGGGATTTGCGTCACCTGGATCGATCGACTGCGGCAGCACCTCGCCGGTCGTGGAGAGCACAGTTCCCGTGAAGTGCGAACTGAAACTCAAAGACGCTCCTCGGAAGAGAATGCGCACCGGCGCGTTGTCCGACGGCTGGACGCGATGAGAGGGGAAGTAAACGGTCAATTCCTGAGGTGCCGTGCGAAAGCTGTCCGGTGCGACCGGGACGAGGGGATCACCCATTTCGAAGCCTACGAGTTCGGGCGTCGAGGGCGTGAAGAGCCGTACGGCGTCGAAGCCTTCTTGGTCGCCTTCAAAGCGGGCGCGCAGGTCGAAGGTGAACACCGTGTCGCGACCCGCCTCGGCCTTGGCGATACCGGCCAGTGGTTGAGGATCGTCCCGTAGAGCCACTTCCCCAACGATTCGGCTCGCCAGCAGCTCGGAGATTTCAAAGTCGATGGAATTGAGCCGGCCGAAGGTCTGGACATCCGCGCTTTCGATGGCGAACTGAAACTGCAGGAAGCGACGTCCATCAGGAGACTGGACGGGCTCTCCGGACGTCCGGCTTGGCGAAGACCAGAAGGACCAGTTGTCGACATCGTTGACCACAGAGCCCCGGAGGCCAGGGCGCACTACCCCGGTGGCACTCGGCGGGAGGGCCTTGTTGAACTCCGCCTCGGTGACCTCGCGCTCGCGGCCGATCTGCGTGATGACGTGATAGACCAGAGGCGTATCGTCGTGGCCGGTTCGCGTTTGCATTGACAGGTGAACCTGAGCCGTGGAGTCGGGTAGGGCTTCGTCGCCGATTTGCCGGAAGGGAGTTAGATCCCAGTTGACGCGGCCGAAATTGAACGGACCGCCCATGTCGAGTAGGTGCGATACAAACCAGGTTCGCGTTGGATACCCGTCGGCGTAGGCCTCGATTTCGGAGAGGGTCTCGGTGAACCCGCCAGAGACGCCTAGGCTAAAATTGAAGCGGAGAAAGCGCATCATGGTTGGCGGCAGCGACAACTTGACGACCCGTTGTTGGTTATTGAAGCTCTTGGCGATCTCGATGGCCAGAGGGTTGTAGGAGGTTTCATTGGCCAGCAGGAGCAGAGCCGTGGGTTCGAGGGCACCGGTGATCTCGTAGCCTCGCGGGAACAAGTTCTTGAACTCCTCCCCCTCGACCGAGTATCCTGCGTTCGGCGCATAGAAGACTATGCGCGACACTGGCATAGGTACGCCTAGGTCGAAGGTCCACTGGGTGGGGAAAGGAGTGAGAGCACCGAGTGGATCCCCGTCGATCAACAAGGGGTTACCACCTCGTATCCCGCTTTGGATCCGCCAGAAGCGAGGCGTCAGATTGAGCTTAAATCCCGGGGTGCCTTGCCCCGACTTTCTAGTCGTCCAAGTGAATCCGAGGAGGTTGACGATTTGGCCCAGATCGCCGATCCCTCCGTGGAGGATGTTCTCCTCCGGCAGGAACCGACGCGGCTGTAGACTGCCGTGGGCGGTCGTATCCTCGAGGGCGGCGATCTCCTGCGCGATATCCGACCAAGGTACGCCCCCTTGGCCGATGACCAAGTGACGCACCTCGGCTGTGACGGCCGTCGTCCAAGCCATCGCGAGGAACACGCCCCACAGGCCCCATGTGATGCGCCTACGTCCAAATTCAATAAACGACATGGACCACTCTCACTTGGTTGAGTCCTTCTTGCCCGGCCATCACCGTGAGGCGAGCCACGTAGATTCCCGGTGCGACGAGATTGCCGGCTTCGTCCCTGCCATCCCAAGGATCCTCAAATAGGCCAGCCCGACGCGGGGTATTGGCCACTTCGCGGACGAAGCGGCCGGACAGATCGTAGATAGCTAGGCTAATATGTGCCGCCTCTACGAGGCGGATGATCGAGGAGGAGAAGACGCCCTCGTCGTTTATGCCATCCCCATTGGGCGAGATCGCGGCCGGGGCCATAGTGAAGGCATTGATGACGCTCCCGCCGCTACCGGAGAAGAAGACTCTCAAGGAGTTCGTGCTAACTTCCTCATTGGCATCGCCCTCGGCGATGTTCTGCGGCAGCCTGCCCCTCGTATCAGTTAGCTGCCCTTCGAGGAACGTCGTGAACAGGAGCGAACGGGTGCGGAAGGTCACTCGAAGTCGTTCATCCCGACCGTGCTCGACGCGATTGCTGGGAAAATATACCCTCAGCTCGCCATCTTCTTCCCGGACGCTGTCCGGCTCGACGTTGGTCAGCGGAGAACCGATCTGCAGCTGCAGAAACTGCGGGCGGGCGGGCGTGCCGATCCGCACTCCGTCGAAGCCCGAGAAAGGGGGCTCTCCCATATCCACGCGGATGTCGTAGGTCAGTGTCGTATCGACTCCGGCCCGGATGGAGGTCCGCCCGAGTGGTGGATTTGGCTCCTCGAGGAGGGCGACCTCCCCCACTGCACCTGCTGCGACTGGTGTGGAGTAGGTGATTGCGAGGCTATCTACCTGCATGGCGTCCGACGTGGAACTGGCGAACTGCAAGTTGAACTGGAAGTAGTCGCGCGGGCCGGGCAGGTGGTCGAGCTGCATGGAATACAAACCAGTGGAATCCGCTTCGAGCGGATCGGTCCAGTTGCTCCAATTCACGAGATCCTGCACGATGGATCCCTTGAGTCTGTCTGAGAGGCTTGCGTAGGCAGAGCTAGTGGTCTCTTCCTCGCGGCCCGTTCTCTCGTCGACGATCTCGTAGTAGCGAAGGGGCGTGTCGTCTTGTCCGTTGTGCAGTTGCAGGGTCACGTGGGCCTCCGCGTCGGGAGCCGGAACCAGCGTCCCGTCCTCTTGCCGGCGGACCTTTGTCGCCCGAAAAGAAAGCGTCCCAAAGTTGACCACGGTCGGTAGCTCAATGAGCGACGATTGGTACGTTCCCTTGGGCACAAATCCTTCGCCGTGAACTTCGATCTCGGCCAGTTCAAAGGGATTGGCCGACAAGACCCGCAGGCGCACGAAGCGTAGCAACTGCGTGGGGAAGTCGATCTGGGCCCGCCAGTCGCGGCTTAGCTGCACCTGCCGGACGATCTCGTAGAGCGGTGCGCCTTCCTTGCTGTAGCTTTGACCATCGCTAACGGCAATCTCGTAGGAGCGGATAAAGTCTTCCGGTGCTGTCGGTCGCGGGTAGAAGATGATGCTACTGGCAGGGAAGGAGGTCCCCAGATCCATGAAGAAGATCCGCCCCTCTTGGTTGATGCCGAAGGTCTTGAACCGATCGCCCGTTGAGGTCGTGGCATCTCCATCGACGAGGGTGGAACTGCGGTTTTCGGCGGCACCGGCCAAGGCCGCGTTGTCCCAAATATGGCCGCTCCCATCGGAGACGAAGTCCTGCGGCGAAGAGTTCTCCCACTGGACAGCTTGGGTCACGTTGTCTTCAAGGGAGAAGACGACAGGGCTCAGAATCTCGGGCGTCGTGAGATCGATGCCGGCGGCGATGTCCGCGTACGTGGACCAAGTGTCACCGCCTCGCCCGACGACCCAGACCTCTGTCTGAGCGTGTGCCGCCATGGCGATGCCCGCCACGAGTAGGACCCAATGGACGCGCATCGCCAACCTGCTCACCTGTGGGCGGCGAGTTCGGGAGGTGGTTGGTAGCCTCTGTACACTTCGCGCTGGTAGCGGAAGGTCAGATCGATGGTTTCCGTAGGCTCGTTGCGGTAGTCAAAACGCACGGCGACATCGTCGATATGTACGCTGAACTCAGTGACGTCGTGGTCCAGCTTGGGAAACAGAACGTAGCCTGCCAAGTCCTGACCGCTGAACACGATATCTGCCGCGTAGAGGTTGCGGCGCAGTAGATCCCGCCGCTCCTGATAGTCGTTGTAGTTGTTGCCGGTGTATGCTTGGGCTTGGGAGTAGTAGTACTCAACCAATTCCGCAAAGGTGAGGGCTTTGTACGTGCGGCGACTTGTGGAGGACACCAGTTTTAGCCGCGCAGGATCAACGCGGACCTTTGGATAGGCGTAATTCTTCACCGACAAGAGGAACACCGCGTACTTTGGTGGCGTGAAGCACTCACCGAGCGGTTTCCAGTCGCCGTAGGTGAAGGGATTGGTGGCCTTCGCCCCTCCCGTGGAGTGAGCAGGGAACTGCCTATTCAACTCCTCGTCCGTCATCGGCCGCAGGCCGATCTCCAGACGCGCAAAGACGTAGGTGACCGAGCCGTCGTCTCCCACGACCATGTGAGCTTCTTGCGAGGCTTCGGGAACCGGGTGGATCGGCCCGCCGAAGTATCTGCCACAGCCGGCCAAGAGCACTAGGAATGATAGTTGCAGTGCGCGGAACTGTTTCATAGCCGCTTTTGTCGGGAGTCGATCCTGAGAAAATCCGGCTTGGCCCGTTGTGCGGACTAGGCCGGGAGGCAATTGTGGAGCGCGGCGGCGATCTCGTGTCGCCACCAGAAGCAGACTTGCCGGTTAGCTGGACGCAGTCAAGATAGCTCTGCGTCCAGCTAACCAGCGTAGGCACTACTTGTCAAACGATGCTTTAATCAGCCCCCAACTGCTGCTCTCCACCGCCGTGGCCATGTCGTATTCGCCGATGGCCAGCAGGGTGTAGTCAGAGGCGAAGGTAGCATCCCAAGCCGCGCCGTTCTCAGCGGCTGTCGATAGCTGCACATCGCGGTTCTCGGTGTCGGCCTCGTTCAACTGATAGGTGAGACCAATCGTCTCTCCAGCGGTCAGGATGTGCCGGATACTGGCGGCCTCGCCTTCGAGCGAGAGCTCGTCGAAGAGCGGCATCGCGTACTCGTAGTTGACGACTACGTTTGGCGTCAGATTCGTGGCACCGGCCGGTTCCACGACGATATTGGCCTCCGCTAGGGCGTCAACCCAGTGCATCTCGGGCGGCGCTTGGTGGCGCAGCCACCACGTGCCGTTGCCGTACCCGGTGTCGTATCCGCCTGGCTCCGAAATGTGCATGGTGAACTGCTGACCGTTGGCGCTGTGGATGAGACCCTCGCCCTTCATTGGGCCGCCGCTGTTGTCGGCGTCGGGGATGATTTCGAGGTCATCGTCGAGCCAGCCGTTGTCCGCATCGGTCTGCGCTATATGCAGCGTATCATCGGTGACGCGGGCAAAACCATAGAGGCGGTTGTCGCGGTCCGCACCTGTCCAGCCCGTCATGATGATGACGTCGATGTCCGCTTTGGAGGGAATCTCACCGGTGATGATCTCGATCATGTCGTCGGGACCATAGGCAAAGGTCTGATCGAACCAAGCCCAGTCGTCACCATTGCCATCAATGGTCATGGTGGCACCGGCCGGAATCTCCAAGGCAAAGTAGCCGATGCCGTTGGCATTGCCGGCAAAGCTCGCGGATGCTCCCAGCAGCAGCACCGCAGCTAGGAGGACGGTTTTTCTCAACATACTTCTTCTCCTTTGTTTCGCTATGGCAAATTATAGCGTAGGCGACCCAGCGCCGTCTCTCGGTGCTGAGCGAGTTGAAAGACATAAGGCCAGCAAGGTAGAACGCCAATCTACTGTTGTCAAGAAAAGAGTACTGTACCATTGCCGCGAAACAACCGACCGTGCAATGGCCTCTAACCACTGGCGGCAAGAATAGCGCAGATCCTTGCGACAGATGAGGATGTTACTATAATGTAATACCCTTTCTGAGATCATCGAACCCTCTCGAGCGGGCATTGCACCGGATTTCCGCTCATTGCGCCGCAACTGGAGCGAACCGCATGCCACCCCGACTGCTTCTCCATTCCCTTCTGTTTGGCTGGACCGCCGTGATAAGCTGGGCAGAACCCCACGGCTCTCTTGTGCCCGACGCGACCGTCGTCGCCCGGGTAGCAGACCAAGCGATTACCACGGACGACGTGGCCCGGACTCTCAAACGCCTCCTGCGATTGAGTCGCGACCAGCTATCTCCGACGCAGGCTTTGCGTCCCCTGATTGACCGGAAGATCCTGTTCCTAGAAGCCGAAGTGCGGGGATTGGCCGCCGACTCGCTAGTCTTGGCACAACTCGCGGCCGCCGCGAACCAGCGCCTCGTCGATCGCCTGTATCTGCGGGAAGTGTCCCAATTGATCGCTGTGTCGGAAGCCGAAATCCGCGCGCAGTACCACGCCCTCGGCTTGGACCGCAAGAGAGAGGTCCGTGGCCGCCACATCGCCGTGGCCACCGAAGGAGAGGCTGTGCGGATGCTGGAGCAGTTGCGGAACGGCGCGGACTTTGCCGAACTAGCCCGGCAGTCCTCTCTCGACTCGGCCTCGGCTGCCAAGGGCGGAGATATGGGATTTTGGCAAGAGGAGGATGCCCAGCGCAGTGGATTCGTCAAGACTCTCTTCGCGCTCGACATCGGGGAGCTATCCGAGCCGTACCGAGACGCGCGGGGCGACTATCACCTGATCCAAGCCACTGAGGAGCAACTCGTCGGATTCGAGCGGCAGGCCGCAGGGATTCAGCGGTCCCTCGAGCGGCAGCAAAAGGACGCGCGTTGGCGCGCCTACCTCGATACACAAGCAGAGCGATCTGAATTTGAAATCGACCAAAGTGCGCTCGATTTTCTGCTCCAACAGGGACGGCGTGCCGAGGACTTGGTCCCCACCGTAGTGCCGCAGGACGGGCAGAGGGTTCTATGCCGCTTCGACGGCGGCTCGATCGGACTGGCCGAATACGTGGAGATGCTCCGGGCCGTCCCCGCTCGCCGCCGCCCCTCGCCCGTCGATAGCGCGGACATCACCCATTTCGTCCGGACCGAGGCACTTATAACCCACATCCTCCCACAGGTCGCCAGAGAACGGGGCTGGCTGGAGGAGCCGCAGATGCGTCGGGCCCTAGCGCAGAAGCTCGAGGAACTGCTGGTGGACCGCCTTCGTCGCGTCGAGGTGGAGGAGCCCTTCCTCGGCGAGCCCTTGCTCCGTTCCTACTACGACGAGCACCAAGATGAGTTTCGAGTTGCAGCGCGTGCCGTCGTCGAAGGTGGCATCCTGTCCTCGCGCCAGCAGGCAACGGCCGTCGCCGCACGAGCAAAAGCCGGCGCAGATCTCTTCGAGATCATGGCCGACTACCCCCTGTTTCTGGGAGAGTTCCGCAAGTACGACGTGTTCACCATCGCCCCCGGCGACGCGACAGACGCTCAGAATCCTATGGTCGAGGCGGCAGGCGGAATGGTACTAGGAGAGATCCGCGGCCCGGTGGCGATCCGCTTTGCAAATAATCAGATAGGCTTTGTCGTTCTCAAGCTGCTGGAGATGCGACCGTCCCATATCCTTCCTTTCACCGCGTCCAAGGTCCAGCAGACGGTGCGCCGCAAAATCAGAGCCGAGCGCTACCGAGAAATCGAGCTGGCATTCGAACGGTACATGGAGGCACTCCGCCAGCAATACGCCCCCCAGACAGTGATTTACCAGCACGTGCTGGATGCCCTGCCGACGGGCTAGATATCCTTATTATGCCTTGGCCCGCAACGGCGGTCGCGGACGAACTCAATTCATCGCCGATTGCCTAGTGGATGAAGACGAGAGGTAAACGTGAAAGCCGAGAGCACAAGCCCGACACATTCCCGGATGTACCTAGTCTTTCTCGTGGCAACCGCCTTCTGCTGCGGTTCGCTGATCATGGTGATCGAGGTTCTGGGCTCGCGGGTCATCGGTCCCTTCTTCGGCGTCAGTCTATTTGTCTGGACGTCGCTGATTGCGGTCGCCATGATCTCCTTGGCCGCCGGCTACGCGGCAGGTGGGATCTTCGCCGACCGGCATTCCGACGCCCGGTTTCTCTACGGCATCATCTTTTTGGCCGGCCTTTTGATCCTCCCCATTCCCTTCGTCAAGGTTCCCGTTCTCAAGCTGGGCGTGGCGCTCGGCCTGCGGGCGGGTGCGTTTTTTAGCACCCTGGTTCTGTTTGGACCATCCCTGTTCCTGCTCGGCTGCGTATCCCCTTTCCTGATCAAAATTGTGGCTAGGGAAGTCTCAAACATTGGACGGACGGTGGGTGCCTTCTATGCCGTATCGACCATTGGCAGCGTCTGTGGCACCGTGCTCACCGGCTTCGTCCTCATCGCCCACATGCAGGTCAGCCACATCTTCCTCTTGGTGGGCTGCCTGCTGATTCTGCTGGCCGGATGTTACTTCCTCTTCTTTCGGCGCGCTGCTTGGGGCGCGGCCGCGGTTTTCTTCTTGGCGCTATTCTGGTCGTACGACGAGAGCAATGCGGCGGTCCGAAGGCTGCCGAACGGTGCCCGCATTGAGCTATTGGCACACCAAGATAGCTACTACGGCGACGTGAAGGTCGTGCAGTATGCGTTCGGGAATAAGCGCAATCGCGAACTGATCATCGACGGGTTGGTGCAGGGCGGGATTGATATGAGTACCGGTCTCTCCTACTATCCCTACAGCTATTGCCTCCAGAGCCTGCCGTTTCACATCAACCCGCGGGGGCGGCGTTGCCTCGTTATCGGTCTGGGTGCTGGCATCATTCCCCGCTGGTACGAACGGCGAGGCGTCACAACCGATGTCGTCGACATTGATCCCGTTGTGGTGAGGTTGGCTAGGGAGTACTTCGACTTCGACATAGCGGGCGAGATATACATTGAGGACGCGCGCTATTTTCTGACGCGCAATGAGACCCAGTACGATTTCATCCTCCTCGATGTCTTTAATGGCGACACGACCCCCTCGCACGTGATCAGTCTCGAAGCCTTTGAGTTGATCGGCCGAAATCTCAGCGACGATGGCGTACTCGGCATCAATCTGGTGGCGACGTTGAAGGGGAAAACCCTGATTACTGCCTCAATTGTGAAGACCCTCCGGCAGGTATTCGACCAAGTTGAGCTGATCCTTACCTTCGACCCGGACGAAAGCGAGTGGGGAAACGTCGTGGTGTTGGCTTACTTTGGCGACGGGGTGGCCTTTCCAGCGGACCCATTCGCTGGCGAGACGATCCACCCTTTTGCCAAAAAAAAGATCGCTACCTTTAGGCCGTTTTCCTTCGACGAGGGGGTGCCGGCCATCATTCTGCGCGACGACTACAATCCGATGGACAGCTACGATCTGGAACTGAAGGAAGCCAATCGGCGCGACATTCTGCAGACCACGGACTGGGAGATTTTGGCGCGTTGAGTTGGGCACAGCAGACAGGTTCTTATGCCGCTTTGCCGAACTCGCAGCTCGCCCGCGCACGATGGAGGGCAAGGTGCCCTCGCACCGAGGCGTAACTAAACCGTATTGGGCTTAAAGCCCCAAGTACAGATCCCGTCCCTTGGCCAGTGCTGCGATCTTGTGGTCGGCGATGGAGCGTTTGAGCATCCAAAAGCCGCAGTCTGGGTGGATGAAGCGGATGCGGTCGGGTCCGGCCGCGGCGACAGCGGCTTCTATGCGGCGGGCGATCTCTTCGGCTGTCTCGATGTGGTTGACCTTGATGTCGATCACGCCGAGGCCGAGGCCGATGCGCGGGTCGATGTGTTGCAGGGCACTCAGGTCGCTCGCCGGGCGGTGGGCGAGTTCGAGCACCAAGTGATCGGCGCGCAGCTCGTTGAGAAAGCCGAGCAGGGTGCGCCACTCGCCCTGCTGAATGGTCTGGCCTCCGTAGTTGCCAAAGCAGAAGTGGACGGCCTTTTGGGTGCCCGCGTTGATGCTGTCGAGTACGGCGTTGATGGCACAGGCCGCGAGGGGGCCATCGGCCGGGTTGCCGGGTATGTTGGCCTCGTCGATTTGGATGCAGGCGCAGGGCAGGCCGCGGACTTGGTCGGCGAGGACGTGGGCAACGGCCATCAAGAGCGCAGCAAAGTCGCCGTAGTGGTGGTCGAGGAGGGTGCGGGCCAGCATGTAGGGGCTGGTCAGGGTGAACTTGAAGGGGCCACCAGCCACGGCCGCGGCGCGGGCGCAGTCGGCGAGCAGGTTGAGGCTGCCCGCGCCGAGTTCGGCTTCCACCACGGCTGCGGGCTTGGCGCGGAAGCCCATGCTGTGTTTGGCGGCAAACTCCTCGGCCTCGCGCCGGCCACATTCTGCGCGAGTGCCGCCCATGGGCCGGACGAAGTACTCGATCATGCCGTTGGTGTCCGGGTGGTTGACGTCGAAGCGGTATAGCTCGCCGTCGGTGGGCAGGTCAATGCCGGCTTGGCGCTGGGTGTCGAACACTACGCGGGTGGCATCGACGAGGGCCTGCTCGGAGGGCAGGGCTTGGAGCCAGTCTGGGACGGGATAGGAGCCGACGGTCGTGGTTTGGATGGCAGGTGTGCTGGACATGGTTGGCTACGATAAGTGCTCGGCGGCGGCAGCGCAACAGGTCCTAGCGCCGCCGAGTCGGAGGCCGATATTCACATACGCTCAACCTCGAAAGCCGCTAAGGTGCGGGTCTCCCGACTGAACTCCACCCCAATCAGGTAAATCGCCGCGCCGCGCCCGCGATACTTGGCCGCGTAGTCCCTCTCCTTCAACTGCCCAATCGCCGCCCCCGCCGATGCTCGTTCCACTACCTTGAACTCGAACAGGTACACATTCCCATTGAACAGGAGCGCCATGTCCAAGCGACCCTCCCGGCTGCTGTCCTCCACCGTGATCGCCAGCCCCAGCGACGCAAAGTAGGAATAGAACACGCTGGCGTAATAGCCCTCGTAGCTCGCAATCTCATTATTCGTATGCCACTGGTAGGGAATGCTGGCAAAGAACGCCTCGAACAGCGTTTCCAAGCTGTCGAAGTCATTGACCAGCAGCAGGTCGTACAACCGGGCGCTGTGCTCGGCGCGGCGAGCGAGGTTGCCCGTCAGGTGGTTCAGCAAGCTCTTGTTCAGGCTCTGCCGCACCTCCCGGTTGGGGTAGCCCAGCCGATAGTATGTCTCCCCGCCGCGCAATTCAGTGCGGCGAATGGTCAGGTAGCCGGTCTGGAACAGCAGGGCCTCGGTCGCGATGTGATCCACGTCAAACGCCGACAGCAGCGCGTCGCTGCCGAGCATGTCGTCCAAGGATAGGGAACTGACCCCGCGCGCCAACAACATCTCGAGCAGAAACGTCGGCGTACCCGTCTCAAACCAGTAGGCCCCGAACTGACGGTTGAAGAACAGCAGCAACACGTCGAAGGGGTTGTACACGGCTTGGTCGCCCAGCCAGTTGTAGCCGTTGTACCAATCGCGGATGGCGTCCCGGTCCAAGCCGGGCAACTCCGGGGCGAACACCGCGTCCAAGTCCGCCTCGGTGTAGCCGCAGACGGCCGAGTAGCGCGGGTTTAGGGTGATGTCGATGAGGTTGTTGAGACCGGAGAACAGGCTGACTTTGGAGAACTTGCTCACCCCGGTGAGGAAGCTGAACGCGATGTGCGCGTCGCTGTCCTTGATCGTCGCGTACAACCCGCGCAAGTAGTCGCGGTTAGCCCGAGCCACCTCCGGCACCTCTAGCGCGTCGAGAATGGGCTTGTCGTACTCGTCAATCAGCACCGCCACTGGCTGGCCGGCCTCGTCGTGCAGTACCTCTAGCAAGCGGGCGAACCACCCCGGTGCCGTGGCGGACTCGGCAACCACTCCTGCCCAGCGTTCAATGGCGGTTAGTTGCTCCATCAAGTTCTCGTGCAGAAAGCCCGGCTCCTTGAAGTTGCCGCTGCCAAAGCTCAGCCGCAACACCGGATGGCGCACCGACCAATCCCACTGGTCGTGAATGGCTAGTCCCTTAAACAAAGGCTCGTTGCCCGCGAACAGTTCCTTGAGCGTGTCGAGAAACAGGCTCTTGCCAAACCGACGCGGGCGCGACAGGAAGTAATGCGTACCCTCGGCGGCCAGCCGCGCCATGTAAGCGGTTTTATCGACGTAGTAGCAATTCTCTTCCCGAATCGTGCGAAAGGTCTGAATGCCGATGGGCAGTTTGCGCTTGGCCGTCCGGGACGAATCGGGTTCCATCTTTAGCATCGGTCGTACTCCACATCCCGGCCAACTGAAGTATAGGGCCTACAGCCGACAAGATAGGCGACAGGGCCAGCCCGTGCAAAGAAATGCGCTGCGCTTCGTTGATGCTCGGCGGCAGCGCGACAGGCACTAGCGCACCAAGCCGGAAGGCAGGGGTCTTGCCGCTCAAAGGCTGCAGGCTGAACACTTTGATTGTGCATCATTTGTGCATATATCGAAGGAATGGGGTATCAGTGGGACGTCGCCAAAGCCCGATCCAATCTGCGAAAACACGGAATCGACTTTGCCGATGCTGTCGGGGTCTTTGAAGATGAATGGGCCTTTACCTGCAAAGAGGAGGAGGTTAAAGGAGAATATCGCTTTGCGACCTTGGGTATGGAACGGACTCGGATGGCTGCTGTTAGCCGCCGGATCCTTCGTACAGACTGCGATCACAGGCCCACTGTCTTAAGAATATTCGCAGATGATCAACTCGTGATTCAAGACTTCCAATGCGGTGCTCAGTCTGGGGCGGGATAGGAGCCGACGGTCGTGGTCTGGATGGCAGGTGTACTGGACATGATCTAAGGATTCCTTGCGTTGTTGATCTCACGGCCCTAGAACAATCCTCCCAAAGTGAAGCTTAGGGCCTTCCAAGAATCTCCTTCCACTTGCCGCAAGCTGCCGTTGACTTGGAAGGTCAAGCGGGTACCACTGGTAATTGGCTGAGACCAACCTGCACCCACTAATCCGCCCAATCCCCACTCGCTTGTCTCGTCGACAATATCGTCATCTGAGGTGACACCCATAAGAGCAGGTCCAATGTCGGAGCGAATGAAAAAGCCCTGTCCGATATGTCGTTGTGGAAAGTATTGAAGACTTAATCCATACGTTACGCCGATTATATTAAGGCCTTCTGAATCTACTTCGATCCGATCATTGAAGCTGTTTATCACGCCGCCCAAGAGATACCGATCTTGGATCGGCCAGTAAAATCCAAGGAGATCCATGGAAATAGCAACCCTTGAGACGCCGGGAAAATCCTCAAGAAGATCAAGGAGATCTGCTAATTCTTCAGGATGAGATACACTGACTGCACCTATGCCCCAATAGGTGTACCAGCTTTCCAGCTTTGATTCAGTACTCTCAGATTGAGCTGCTACAAAAAACAGCAGCAATAACGCTGCAAAAATCATTCTGTTCATAATATTCTTTCCTTAATGGTTTGAATGGATTTGGATCAAAGCCCTTGGTCAACATCGAGGAAAATTCCCTTATGTACCTTGGCAAAGAAGTCGGTGTCGTGCTCCGCAGACTCGATCTGCTTGACCTCTTTAACACGACCTTGCCTACCTCGCAGATCGGGACGAGGAACGGGTAGAATCACGCCTGAAAATAGAGCCATGTTCCCATTTATAAGCAAATATAACACTCAGAGGCTTCTGTTTTGTTAAAAAAGCTGACTTGATCAGAGGTTCCTTTAGTTTACGTACGAACATTCCCTGTGTCAAAACATGTTGATTTTGAGCTTGGCAATCAACTGGAAATAGGCCCTCCGCCCTGTGCGGCGGCGTCCCAAGACTCGCGTAAAAATTCAAATTGACCCACTACCAGAACCAGACTGTGCGACACCTTGACATCATACACGTATGTTCAGTATATTTTGTGCCGCTCGCACGTTAAATCTCCTCGTCAGGAACTGCCATGTCTCGGTCGCAACCCGTCCAAGAGCGCTATCGCCGAGCGCTTGAGGCCTTGACCCAAAAGCTCCAACAAGACCGCACGGTCTTGGCCGCCATCGTCTATGGCTCATACTCGTACGACCAAGTTTGGGAGAAGTCGGACATCGACTTGTGGATCGTCATGGCCGACGACCCCAAGGTGCGGCGCTACAAGGATCACTGCCTCACCGAGGAAGGCGTCATCATCCACGCCAACCTCATCTCGCGCAAGCGGTTCCAGTTGAACATAGAAGGCTCGCGCCAAGGCGGTTGGCTCGACTTTACCTTCGCCCACAGCACCCTCCTGTTCTCCAAGGACGAGTCCATTGCCGCGTGGTATAAAGACGCCGAGCGCATTGGCGCACGAGACCGCGACTACCAGTTGCTCAGGCGCGCTCTGCCGCTGTTGGCCACCTTGAACAAGGCCCAGAAGTGGTACAAAGTGAAGAAGGACTACAACTACAGCTTCCTGTGGCTGCTCAACGTGGCCGACCAACTCGCCAGCGTCGAGTGCATCCTCAACGGCCAAGCCCCCGGCCGCGAGGTCATTCACCAAGCCCTCGCCTTTAATCCCGAGTTCTTCAACGCCATCTACACGGATCTCATCGCCGCCAAAAAAAACGCCCGCACCCTCAAGGCGGCCCTCCAGCGCGTAGAGACCTACCTCGACGACCACCTCTGGGACCTGTTCCGGCCCTTGCTCGACTATTTGGAAGAGGCCGAGGCCATGCGCACGGTGTCGGAAATAGAGGAACACTTCAAGATGGAAGGCGCGGACTTCGCCTGCGAATGGCTGGTTGAAAAGGGCTTGTTGCAAAAGATGTCGGCGCCGCTGCGCCTAAGCGAAAAGAGCCGCACAGAGCTACAGGAAGCGGCCTATCACTACGACGGCGACGGGTCCGATTGGGGCCTGCACTAGCGCAAAAGGACACACTATGGCCATGCGAGACGCGATCGCCATTAAGGGCGCACGCGAGAACAACCTGCAAAACATCGACGTCAGCATCCCGCGCGATAAACTGGTCGTCATCACCGGCATCAGCGGCTCGGGCAAGTCCTCGCTGGCCTTCGACACGGTGTACGCCGAGGGCCAGCGGCGCTTCATGGAGTCCATGTCCACCTATGCCAAGCGCTTCGTCGAGCAGATGAAAAAGCCGGATGTGGATTTTGTCACCGGGCTTTCGCCGGTCATTTCCATTGAGCAGAAGACCATCTTCAACAATCCGCGCTCAACTGTCGGCACCATGACCGACCTATACGAATATCTGCGCATGCTCTACGCCACAGTGGGCCAAGCCCACTGCCCCTATTGCCGCCGCCCCATTGCCTACCGCACGCCCTACCAGATGGCCGAGCACTTGCTGGCCCTGCCGGCCGGGGCCGAGGTGGAGCTCCGCGCTCCGGTGTTTAAGATCTACGGCGAGGACTACGCGTTCCTCTTTGACGACATTCGCACCAAGGGCTATCGGCGGGTGCGCATCGACGGCGAGCTATGCGACCTGAGCGAGGAGCTCGCGCTCGACGAGAACGAGGATTTCCACATCGAGGTGGTCATCGACCGCTTCGTCATCCGCGGCGACCTGCAAAAGCAGCTCCTCGCGTCCATAGAGCACGGCCTAGTGGTGGGCGAAAACTTTCTCAGCTTCCACCTGCTGAACCCCCAAATCGCTTCCGCCCAAGAGGTTGCGGCGTTCTACGAAGGCTTCGGCTGCCCGCAGCACCGCCTCAGCATGGCCGAGCTGACCCAGGGCTACTTCACCTTTAACGAGCCGCTCTCGGCCTGCGTCACCTGTTCGGGCTTGGGAACCTATCTACAGGTCCATCCCGATCTGCTGGTGCCCGACAAGAGCCGGAGTATTATCGACGGCGCCTTTGTGCGCGAAGCGTTCAACTACGACCGCAATGGGTGGGGCGGCCGCATCTTCTACAGCTTGGCCCAGCACTACGGCTTCGACTTGGACGCGCCCTTTGCCGAGCTGTCCGACCGCGTCGTGGACGTGCTGTTCTACGGCACCAAGGGCAAGCGCTTCGCCATTGTCCTGCCGCCAGGCGCGACCGAGGGCCGGCGCTACAAAGGGCGCAAGGTCTCTTTTGATGGGATCATCAACCAAATTGACCGCCGCTATCGCCGCTACCGCCGCCAAGGGGTGGCGCATTCGGGCATGGAGGACTACCTGCGCAAGGTCATGGTCGAGTACGACTGCCCGGACTGCGGCGGTACGCGGCTCAAAGCCACGCGCATGCTCGTCACCGTGGCTGGCCGCACCATCCACGACCTGTGCGAGATGCACCTGCAAGAGCTGCGCGATTTTCTCGCGGGCGTTCCCATGCCCGTGCAGAGGAAGCAGGCCGGCGAGCAGATCGTGCGCGAGCTGGCGCTGCGGCTCGACCTCATCATGGGCATTGGCTTGGATTATCTCAGCCTCACGCGCCGGGCCGGGACCCTGTCCGGCGGCGAAGCCCAGCGCATTCGCCTCTCCACCCAGATTGGCTCCGGCCTGATGGGCATGCTCTACGTGCTCGACGAGCCTTCCATTGGCCTGCATCCCAAAGACAACGTCAAGATGATTGAGACGCTGCGCCGCCTGCGCGACGTGGGCAACACGGTCCTTGTGGTGGAGCACGACGAGGAGACCATTCGGGCGGCCGATCACATCATCGAGATCGGCCCCGGGCCGGGCGTTCACGGTGGCCGCATCGCGGCCGAGGGCACCATTCGCCAGATATTGAAAAATCCCAACTCCCTGACCGGCCAGTTCCTCACGGGCCGCCAGCGCATCAGTGTGCCGGTTGAGCGGCGGCCGCTCAATGGCCGCAGCCTGCGCGTCTGCGGCGCCCGCGCCAACAACCTCGACAGCCTCGACGTCAAGATTCCCTTGGGGGTCTTCGTCTGCGTCACTGGGGCCTCGGGCTCGGGAAAGAGCACCCTCGTCCACGACATTCTCTACAAGAAGCTCTACTCCATCTTCCACGACAGCCGCGTGCTGTCGGGCGCGCACGACCGCCTCGACGGGATCGAGCACGTAAGCGATGTGATCAACATCGACCAATCGCCCATTGGCCGCTCGCCCCGCTCCAACCCGGCCACGTACATCGGCTTCTACGACAACATCCGCCGCCTCTTCGCCCAGACGCCCGAGGCCGAGGAGCGCCGTTATACGGCCTCGCGCTTTAGCTTCAACGTCAAGGGCGGTCGCTGCGAGGAATGCGGCGGCGAGGGCAGGGTCACCACCAAGCTGCACTTGATGGCCGACGTGGAGGTGCCCTGCCCCACCTGCAAGGGCGCGCGCTACAATCAGGACACGCTCGACGTTACCTATCAAGGCAAGAACATCGCCGAGGTCTTGGCGATGACCATAGAGGAAGGGGTTGGCTTTTTCGCCGAGCACAGGCTCATCGCCCACAAATTGGGCGTACTCGACGATTTGGGGCTGGGCTATTTGCAAATTGGCCACTCGGCCCCCCTGCTGTCGGGCGGCGAGGCCCAGCGCGTCAAGCTGGCCGACGAGCTGGGCAAGCTCAAGCGCGGCAAGAGCAACCTCTACCTGCTCGACGAGCCTACCACCGGGCTGCACTTGGCCGATATTCAGCGCCTGCTCGACAGCCTCAACCGCCTAGTTGAGGCCGGTCATACGGTCTTGGTCATCGAGCACCACCTCGACGTCATCAAGACCGCGGACTACATCATCGACTTAGGTCCCGAGGGCGGCCACAACGGCGGCCAGATCGTCGGCCAGGGCACCCCGGAGGAGCTCGCCGAGGTGAGCGAGTCGCACACCGGGCAATTCCTCAAGAACTACTTGAACTGAGCTAGGCGCGTAAGGGTATCCGCCGGCGTCGTTTCCGCGGCGCGTAGGGAATAACGATTGTTATTCCCTACTTTTTTGCTCCCCTCAAATTTCGGACAATCTCGGCATCAGATCGACGAGGTTACAGGGCTGGTTGGTGGAATCGAGCTGCGGCCCGATGAGCTTGTCCCAGCCGGTGGCGCAAGCCCCGGAGGAGCCGGGCAGGCAGAAGATGTACGTGCTGTTGGCAACGCCGGCCACGCAGCGCGACTGCAAGGTCGCGGTGCCGATCTCCTCGTAGGAAAGCACGCGAAAGACTTCGCCAAAGCCCTCGATTTCCTTGTCGAAGAGTACGCTGACGGCCTCGGGCGTGCCGTCGCGGCCGGTGAGGCCGGTGCCGCCGGTGGTGATGATGGCCTGGACGCGGGGCTCGGCGATCCACTCGGAGACTTGGGCGCGGAGCTGGTAGATGTCGTCGGGCAGAATTTGCTTTTCGTGCAGGATGTGGCCGGCCGCTGCGAGGCGCTCGGCCAGCAGTTTGCCGGACTTGTCGGTTGCTTCGTCGCGGGTGTCGGAGACCGTGAGCACGGCGATGCACACGGGGACGCGGTCTTGGGTCATGGCGCACCTTTCGGTGAAGGGGATATGAGTTCGATTTGGTAGAGCTTGGGCCACCACTTGCCGGTGACGAAGAGCCGCTCGCCCTCGGGGTCGTAGGCAATGCCATTGAGCACCTCGGCGTTAGAGCCGCGGCGGTCTGCGTCGCTCAACAGCCCGGTCAGGTCTATCCACCCCGCGACTTGGCCGGTCGCCGGGTCGATGCGGGCAATGGTGTCGGTCTGCCAGATATTGGCAAAGACCTCGCCGGCGACCCATTCGAGTTCGTTGAGCTGCGGTACGGGGCGGCCTTGGGCCACAACGGCGACCCGGCTCACCTCGGCAAAGGTAAATGGATCGCGGAAGTACAGGGTCGCGCTGCCATCGCTCATAACGAGTAGTTCGCTGCCGTACGTCAGCCCCCAGCCCTCGGTGGGATAGGCGAATTCCGCTAGCGGCTCAAAAGAATCGAGCCGATAGGCAAAGCCCTTGTTGGCCCGCCAAGTTAGCTGGAGGAGGCGATTGCCAAAGAGGGCGAGTCCCTCACCGAAGAAGCGGTCGTCGAGCTGGTGGAACTGCACGACAGCCCCTGTTTCGAGCTCGACCTTGCGCAGGGACGACTGGCCGTAGTGGCCGGTGCTTTCGTAGAGAAAGCCGCTGTCGTAGAGCAACCCTTGGGTATAGGCGTCCGGGTCGTGCGGAAAGGCGCGGGCGATTCGGTAGGAATACGTGGGGATTTCAGAGGGCGGTTGCGGCTGGAGGGCGGCGGGTTCAGGGCCGTGGTCAGACGGGGCTAGACAACTGGCATGGGTCGCCAAGAGCAAGGCGATGGCGGTGGACTGTACCTTGCGGATCATGTAGGGTAAAATACGGGGCGCGATAGAGAGAGCAAGGCGCGGCGGCTTGCTTGTCGGGAGGTGGGCGTCTGTTAGAATTACGCAGAAAAGTCGAGGAGGAATTTGGATGGCCATGAAAACTTTAGAGCAGCATATTGAGATTACCCCTAATATATCTGGTGGAAAGCCTCGCATTGCTGGACATCGAATTACAGTGGAGAACATCGTCATCTGGCATGAGTGCATGGGCAAGAGTGCGGATGAAATTGCCACTGAATACGATTTGACACTGGCGGATGTGTATGCGGCATTGGCCTACTATTTCGATCACCGCGCTGAGATCAACCAATCGCTGGAAGAGAGTAAGGTATTTGTAAAAGCTCTACGTCAGCAGACCTTTTCAAAGCTTTCTGAGAAGCTGCGAGAAAAGATGCACCGTGGCGAAAATTAAGTTCTACACGGATGAGCATGTCTCAAAAGCTGTGGTGATAGGCCTCCGTCGAAGAGGCGTGGATGTATTGACTGTTCCAGAAGCGGGGACACTGGGAGCATCTGACGAAGCACATTTGAGAAGGGCGTGGGAAGAAGGACGCGTCATCTTTACCCAAGATGATGATTTCCTCCGCTTGGCAGCAGCAGGTGCAGATCATGCCGGAATTGTTTACACAACGCAAGAAAATGCGATTGGCGAGATCATTTCTGGTTTGATGTTAATCCATTGGGTATTGGAAGCGGACGAAATGATGGGCCATGTGGAGTGCCTCTGAGAATTGCCAACCATCTCTACCGAGCAAGGCGTTATTCCAAGAAAATCTGCCAACGCGACGATGTTCAAAGAAGATAGGATACCTCTTTGGCATTTTTGCCGGGACGTGTAGATTGTATAAGGTGGAGGACAGACGGGTGATACAGCGGGCATACATACCCCTCATCTGGATCGGCTTGCTGTTGGCGAGCGGAGCCGAGGCCGTGCGCATCCAAGACGCCGTGCCCGAAGAGGTGCCCAAGCGGCAGCGCGACGGGTACTATGCTGCGGTAGGCCTGGGTTTCATCAACTTGGATCATCGCGGCGCGGGCGTGCGCGTCCCCTTGGGGTTTAGGGCAGTTTTCAACCGCTTGCGCCTCATAAGCTCGGCCAATGTGCTCGATGTGAGCTTTCACGAAGGCGACGACTACGACGAGCGTTACTTCCGGCCTATTCCCACCCGCAGCTACTGCGTTGATGCGCGGACTGGATACCGCGTGGCGGACTACCGCTGCTCGGGCGGCACGGATTGGCTCCGCTCGCTCAGTGCGGATCTGGCCTATATTGTCCTCGAGGAAGTGTGGATCGCCGGCCGACCGGGCAAGCTGTTCGCCGGGTTGGGCTACCGCCACGCAAATCCAAGGACGGCGTATGGGACCTTGGGGTTGTTTTTCGATGCGCCGGGCCGGACCGTCGGCAGCTTCAAGGTCCTAGTCGGCAAGGGCTACGTCACCTTGGGTTTGCTGTGGGGCTTTGACTTGCGCCGCGTCTTTTAGAGGACGCATGCTCGCCTTGGCCCTTTGCTCCGCCTTGGCCCTCGCGCCGGTGGGCGCTGCCGCGCAGAGGCTGTCTGCCGAAGTGCATCCGGGCCTGCTCTTTTCCGCCGCAGATATTCCCTTGCTCAAAGAGCGCATTCAGCGCGAACCCTATGCGACGTGGTGGCAGATTGTGTTGCAGCGGGCGCGAACCGCCCCGGCGACTTTTGCCGACGAGCGCGCCGAGGTCCGCTACGCCAAGTCCCTCGCCTTCGCTTGGCTGATGACCGACGATGCCGCGTTTGCCGAGCGCGCCTTGGCCGTGATGCAGGGGGTGGCGTTCCCGCCGCGGGGCGGCGATTTGGGCGAGCCGCACAACGAAGGCGAAGTCGTGGCCCAATACGCGGTGGCGTACGACATCCTGCACCCCTATGCTGCGGCCAACGACCCCCAGGCTCTACTGGAGATGCGGTCGATTCTCGGCGAGGAAGCCGACCGCCTGTGGAAGGGCATCGTGATTGGCGAGGTGGGGTTTGGGCTGTTCCCGGTCAAGATTCGCTTGCACGAGACCCCGCATTTAGACAACTGGCACATCCGCGCATACGGCGGCCTCGGATTGGCGGCCATGGCCTTGAGCGAGTACGCCAGCGGCGAAGGTACGCCGCAGGAATGGGCCGACCGCGCCTTGGAGATGGTCACGAGTAGCCTCGACTTCCAGATTGAAGGGAGGGACGGGGGATACGCGGAAGGGCCGTTCTACAGCCGCTACGCCGCGGATGTGTATCTGCCCTACTTGTTCGCGCTCGAGAACCGCACTGGCTTGGACCTGTTCGCCGATCCCAAGATCGAGAAGATGCACGAGTGGTCCCTGAACCTGCGGCTGCCCAATGGCCGGCGACCCAACATCGACGATGGCCACTTAGACGATTTCTACGGGCATTACCTAGCGGCGGTGCAAGCCAACGGCGGGGTCCATCGCTGGGACTGGGAGAACAACGAGCGCGGCCTGTACGTGCGCCAGTTTGCCGAGATGGACGCCATTGCCCTGTACGACGACCGCGTGCCCGCGCAAGAGCCGACGCACGGCCCGTCGGTTTTTATGCCCGGGGCCGGAGACGCCGTCTTCCGCAGCGACTGGTCGGCCGCGGCCACCTACCTGCTCCTGCGCGGCGAAAACGGCCCGGTACGCGAGCACGGGCTTGCGCACGAGCACCCCGACGGAACCAGCTTTGTGCTCTATGCCGGCGGCGAAATGCTGGCTTTAGACGCAGGTTACATCAATTTTGACAATCGCGACAAGGTCAACAAAGGCCGCAATCACAACGTGGTGCTGGTCGATGGCAGAGGGCCACCGCGCCGGACCTTGCCCGTGGTGGGGACCATCGGCGACCGCAACGACGCTTTTATCGAGGCATTCTTCACGAGTAGCGCTGGCGACTACGCAGAAGTCCGCACCGCCTACCGGGGGGTCGAGCTGAGGCGGCGGGTCTTTTTTGCCGACCACAGGTACTTCCTCGTGGCCGACGAAATCGACGACCCGGGCCGTCGCCACGCCTACGAATGGCGGCTGCACGGCAATGGCGGCGGCACCAGCGGCGGTGCCTATACCCGCGCGGGGAACGTGGCGCGTTGGACGCGGGAAAAAGCCGAGCTACTGGCGTTTTTGCCCGACCAGCCCGGCCGAGTCGCGCTCGAAAGCGAGGCGGTCCACTCCTTTGACTATCGCCAAGAGCAGACCCACGCGGTGTTGCGGGTGCAGCAAGAGGGCGTTGATGGGCGCTACTTAGCGGTGCTGTATCCGCGGGCGATTGGGGAGGCCGAGCCGGCGTTTGACACTGCGTCCTCGCAAGGTGCTGAGGCGGCTTTAGTGGCGTTGGCCGGGGTGCGGGACTTGGCTTGGCTGCGCCACGCCAATGCGTCCGAGGTCGCTGTATCCGGGCCGGGTGGGCGCTTGGTCAGCGACGCCCGCTTCGGCTATGTCCGCTATGTCGATGGCCAGCTCACCCGCTTTGCAGCGCAAGACGCGACCTACCTTTTGGCCGACGGAGAGGCGGTTTTCCGCGCCAGCGAAATGATAGATGTGAGCATGGAGCGAGACGACTATGCGGGTTTTGTGCGCGGCCCCGACGCGGGCTATCAGCTAAAAATGCCCCACGCGGGAAGCGAATGGACCGCGGCCCGCTTCCGCGGCGGCGAATGGCTGGGTACGGCCGTAGAAGGCGAGATGCTCGTGCTGGAGCTAGCGGGCGCGGGAACGCTAGAGTTGCGATCTGACCCGCAAGTCGAAGCGCAAAAGGAGGGGCAGCCGCGTCCCAAGGGCTACGCCCTGCATCCCAACGCGCCCAACCCATTCAATCCGACGACCAAAATCCGCTTCGACTTGCCCGTTGCCAGCTCGGTGCAACTAACGGTGTACAACGTCTTAGGGCAGGAAGTTGAGCGGCTGGTGGAGAGGCCGATGCCGTCGGGACAGCACGAGGTGGAGTGGGACGCGGCCGGCTACCAGAGCGGCCTCTACTTCTACGCGCTCAAAGCCGATTCCTACCGCGCACAGCGCAAGATGATTTTGCTGCGCTAACTACTTTGCGATGACATAGCGCAGTACGGCCGCGACTTGCTCGGGCGCATGGGACACGGCGAGCGCGGCCGCATCCACCTCCTTGAGCGCGTGTTGCAGCTCGGGGGGGTGGAGGACGATCAGGGGCTTGTTGCAGGCGGCGGCAAACCCGGCGTCAAAAGCCGCGTTCCACTGGCGGTACTGGTCGCCGAAGCGCACCACCACCAAGTCGGCGTCGCGGATTAGGGTGCGGGTGCGGATGGCGTTGAGCTGTGCGCCTTTGCGATCTTTCCAAAAGCTGCTTTCCTCTGGCCCGAGGATGTCGATGCCGCAGTTGTCGCTGGCCGCGTGATCGGCGACTGGAGCGGTGAACGCGACTGGCAGGTCGCTGGCCGCTTGGGCGATGCGCTCGCGCCAGTCGCTGTGAATCTCGCCGGCTAGATAGACCTTCCACTGTTTGGACATGGGGTTCCTCTTGGCGTGGTGAGTTGGAGCGGCAGGTCGCTGGAGGGCGGACAACGCAATTTGTCCCGATTGCGGCCAGCCGCTATCTTTTTTGCGATGGTAAGCCCGTTGCCGGGCCATGTCAACACAGGAGAGTTTGCCATGAAATCGGCACTTGAACTGGCCATGGAAAAGGCCAACGAGGCGGTCGGGGGCGCAGAGGGGATCAAGCTGACGGACGAGCAGAAAGAGGCCATAGACCAAGTGCGCAAGCAGTACCAGGCCAAGTGGGCCGAGCAAGAGATCGCGCTCAAGGGGCAGCTAGAGCAGGCCACGGGCGCAGACCCGCAGGCCCTCGTGGAAGCGCGACGCCAAGTGCAGGATCAAATGAGCAAAATCCGCAACCAGCTCTTTGCCGAGCGCGACGCCAAAATCGAGGCGATTCGCAATCAGTAGGGCGCGGCTATTTTTTAACCCACCGGGGCCAGCTATGCAGCCAAACTACGAAGTCGATATGAGATTGAATGTCCGAACGCGCATGCGAGACGGCGTCGATCTTTCTTCCGACATCTATCTGCCGAGGGCATCGGCTAGGTTCCCGACCGTGTTGATGCGCACGCCGTACGATAACAACGCGCCGCCCATGATCGAGAAGGCCATGCGGCTCGCCAACAACGGCTATGCCTGCGTCCTCCAAGACGTGCGGGGGCGCTGGGACTCCGACGGCGTTCACTACGCCCTGTTCGACCACGGCCCGGACGGTTTTGATACGCAGGAATGGATTGGTCAGCAGGAGTGGAGCAACGGCAAAATCGGCATGGCCGGAGGCTCCTACCTCGGATGGGTACAGTGGCAGAGCGCACCCCACCGCAGCCAGTACCTGACGTGCATGGCCCCGAGGGTCATGTGCGGCGATCTGTACTCGGGCCTCATTCACCCCGGCGGGGCGTTCCAGCTCAACGTCGCCCTCACGTGGGGGATGCGGACCAATGGCCGCACCGCCCAGAGCATCGAATACCACAACTGGACGGAGGCCTTTCGCGCAATCCCACTCATCGACATGGATCAACAGGCAGGTAGAACCCTACCGTTTTGGCGGGATTGGGTGACGCACACCGAATACGACGCCTACTGGGACTCGGTCAACGTCGAAAACAAGTGGGGCGAAATCGCGGCCCCGGCCCTGATAATGGGCGGCTGGTACGACCTCTACTCCCACAACACCTTTATCAATTTCAACGGTCTGAGGCTGCATGGGCGGACGCCCGCAGCGAGGCAAAGTCAGCTCATCGTCGGTCCTTGGCCGCACGCGCTCAGTGTTTCTACCAAGACAGGTGATATCGACTTTGGCGCGAATTCGCTGTACGACTTGGAGGCGCTGGAGTTGCGGTGGTTTGATCATTGGCTGAAGGGCATGGACAACGGCATCGTCGGCGAGGCCCCGCTGCGGCTCTTCATAATGGGCGTCAATGAATGGAGAGACGAGTGCGAATGGCCGCTGGCTAGGACCGACTGGCAAAAGTGGTATTTGCACTCCTCCGGCAACGCCAACACCCTGTTGGGCGACGGCCGTCTATCGCCGGAGGAGCCGGGCGACGAGCCTGCGGATCACTTTGCGTACGATCCCGAGTTTCCCGTGCAGACCGTGGGCGGAAACAACTGTTGCTCGCCCCACATTGTGCCTTGGGGGCCGTACGACCAGCGCGCTGTGGAGATGAGGGCCGACGTGCTCTGTTACACCAGCGAGCCTTTGGCAGCCGACCTCGAGGTGACCGGGCCGATCAAGCTCGTCCTATACGCGGCTACAGACGGGCTCGATACCGACTGGACCGCCAAGCTGGTAGAAGTGTCAACTAGCGGGTACGCCAAGAATCTCTGCGATGGCATCATCCGGGCGCGCTATCGCGCGGGCTTCACCGCGCCTAAGTTGCTCCAGCCTCGGCAAACGTACCAGTACGAGATCGATCTCGCCGTCACCGGCAACGTCTTCAAGAAGGGGCACAGGATTAGGGTCGAAGTGTCCTCATCCAATTTCCCGCGCTTCGACAGAAACCACAACACCGGCAACGACCTCGGCACAGACGCGGAGATGCGCAGCGCACAACAGACGGTGCAACACTCCACAGCGCATCCGTCTCACGTACTGTTGCCGGTGATTCCGCACCAGTAGTTAGCGGTTGGTGGCCGATAAATTTTCGCGGCGAGGGTGCCTCCCGCTCGTCGGCAAGCCCCCATGTCAACGCACGTTCTCAGCAGGCCGAGGGCTAGTATGCGCGCTCGTCGGTTTTCACGCGAGCGTCTCCGGGCTTGGCAGGGCAGCACACATCTGGCCAGAATGGCCGTCTTCAGCCATTGTTGACAGTGCAAATTTTAGAGCCTACTATCTCATAAAAACAGCACACCCATCGCGCTTGGGGCGCGACTCAGCGCACTCGGCGACCGAGTCATTTAAGGAGAACAGACATGGCGGAAACGGCCCGCTTGCAGGTCGGGAACCAGAGCGTCGGACTGCCCATCGTCGTCGGCAGCGAGGGCGAAAAGGCGCTCGATATTGCCAAACTGCGCGCCGAGACCGGGTACATCGCCCTAGATCCCGGCTACGGCAATACGGGCTCCTGCCAGAGCGATATCACCTTTATTGACGGCGATGCGGGCATCCTGCGCTACCGGGGCTACGCAATTGAGGAGTTAGCCGAGCAAAGCCGCTTCATCGAGAGTGCCTATTTGCTGATCTGGGGCGAGTTGCCCAACGAGGTGCAGCTAGAGGAGTTCAGCACACTGCTGACCAAGCACCAGATGCTGCGCGAGGGGCTAAAGCAACACTTCAGCCTCTTCCCGCCCAACTCGCCGCCGATGGCCGTATTGTCCTCGGTGCTCAACGCCTTGAGCTGCTACTACCCCGAGCTGTTGGAGATTCAGGACGAGGAGACCTTCACCGAAGCGGCCGCGCGCATCATGTCCAAGGTGCGCACCATTGCCGCCTATTCCTACCGCCAGCAGCAGGGCCATCACATCGAGTACCCACACCCCGAGAAAAGGTACGCAGAGAATTTCCTGCACATGATGTTCAGCCAGCCGTACAACGAGTTTGAGCCGGACCCGGTGCTGGTTGACGCGCTGGATTTGATCTTCCTCCTCCACGCCGACCACGAGCAGAATTGCAGCACCTCTACGGTGCGGATGGTCGGCAGCAGCGAAGCCAACCTCTTTGCCTCGGTGGCAGCGGGCGTCTCCGCCCTGTGGGGGCCGCTGCACGGCGGGGCGAATGTGGCGGTGGTCGATATGCTAGAGAAAATCCGCGACGAAAACATCTCGGTCAGCGACTACGTCGCTCAGGTCAAGGACAAGAAGGCCGGGATCCGCTTGATGGGGTTTGGGCATCGGGTGTACAAGAATTTTGATCCGCGCGCCAAGATCATCAAAAGGAGTTGCGAGAAAGTACTGGCCAAGCTCCACATCAACGACCCCTTGCTCGACACAGCTAAAGAGCTGGAAGCCGTGGCGCTGAGGGACGAGTACTTCATCCAGCGCAAGCTCTATCCCAACGTGGATTTCTACAGCGGCGTCATTCTCCGCGCCCTCGGGATTCCCAAGGAGATGTTCACCGTGATCTTCGCCATCGGCCGCATGCCGGGCTGGATCGCGCATTGGTACGAGGAGAGCAAGGCCACCAAAATCAGCCGGCCGCGCCAGATTTACACCGGCTCGGTTCAGCGCACCTATCGGCCCGTGGCCGAGCGGTCCTAACGCGGGCCGGCGATTAAGTTCTCATCTAACTGATGTTGCGCAGTTTTCCAGCAAATCCTCAACTTCGCCTCAATATCTTGGCGCAACAGGCTCCGATAATCCACAAGATATAGAGCGAATGCGCAACGTCATTTATCTAAATAAAACTGAGAAAGGATTAGGGGATGCAGCCCAGAATCAGTATGCGCCACGGCAAAATTTCAGAAGAAACCAAAGCGCACATTGCCAGTTCTTGTACTAAGCTCGAAAACTACTTCGACCGCATCGTGGATTGCGAAGTCGTTCTCGACAAGGAAAAGCACGACGACAAAGTGGAAATTATCGTCAAGGTCCCGCAGCGCACGTTTGCGGCCACCGGGGCGGCGAACAATCTTTACAAGGCTTTCGCCGAAGCCGAGTCCAAGATCGAAAGCCAGCTCAAAAAACACCACGACAAGCTGGTGTCCCACCACTAAAAAATGATCGTTGGTATCGCACGAGAGACCTTTGCTGGTGAGCATCGGGTTGCCTTGGTGCCGGAGGCTGTTTCCGGGTTGTCGGCCTGCAACGCGGACATCCTAATAGAGCCGGGCGCGGGTGCCGCCGCCGGCTATGCCGATGCGGCCTATGCCGACCGCGGCGCTCAGATCGCGGCCGACCGCGACGAGGTGTTCGCCCGCGCCGACGTGGTGCTACAGGTGCGTACGCTCGGGGCGAACCCGGAGGCCGGCCGCGCCGACTTGGCCCGCATCCGCTCCGGTCAAGTCCTCATTGGGGCCTCGGACCCGCTGACCGCTGGCCCGCAGTTGGGTGCGCTAGCCGATGCCGGAGCGACCCTGTTCGCCATGGAATTGATTCCGCGCATTACCCGCGCCCAGAGCATGGATGTGCTCTCGTCTATGGCTACGATCGCCGGGTACAAAGCGGTGCTTTTGGCCGCAGCGGCCCTGCCGCGCATGTTTCCGCTCTTGATGACGGCCGCTGGCACGTTGACTCCGGCCCGGGTGCTGGTCATCGGCGCGGGGGTCGCCGGCCTCCAGGCCATTGCCACGGCCCGTCGCTTGGGAGCGGTCATCCGGGCGTACGACGTGCGGCCGGCGGTCAAAGAACAGGTCGAGAGCCTCGGAGCCGAGTTCGTGGAGCTGGACATTGACGCCGGCGACTCCGAGGATGCGGGTGGGTACGCGCGGGCGCAGGACGAGGTGTTCTACCGCCGCCAGCGCGAGGAGTTGGCCAAGGTCGCCGGCCAGAGCGACGTGGTCATCGCCACGGCCGCCATACCAGGGCAACCAGCTCCTTTGTTGATTACGGCCGCGGCCGTGCAGAGCATGGGGCCGGGATCGGTCATCGTGGATTTGGCCGCCGAGCGCGGCGGCAACTGCGAATTGACGCGCCCTGGGGAGACGGTCGTAGAGGACGGAGTGCAGATCATGGGGCCGCTCAATTTACCGGCTACTGTGCCACACCACGCCAGCCAAATGTACTCGCACAATATCGCGACCTTCCTCCGGCACTTGGCGGGAGAAGGGGAGCTGCAATTCGACATGGAAGACGAAATCACGCGCGAGACCTTGGTGTTGCGCGATGGTGAGATCGTCCATCCGCGCATTCGCAAAGGAACTACATAGTGGATGTCCTCGTAGCCGCGCTGACGGTGTTTGCCTTAGCCGTCTTCGTCGGCTTTGAAATCATCACCAAGATCCCGCCGACCCTGCACACGCCCCTGATGTCCGGCTCCAACGCCATCTCTGGCATCACCCTGATCGGTGCGCTGCTCTCGGCCGGTTCCGAACACTCGTCCTTGGCGACCTATTTGGGGTTGGCGGCCGTCGTCTTTGCCACCATCAACGTGGTGGGTGGGTTCATGGTGACGCACCGCATGTTGGGGATGTTCAGGAGGCGGGACTAGCGCATGAGCGCGACCCTGATTAACTTCGCCTACTTGGTCGCCTCGGTGCTCTTCATCTTCGGCCTCAAGGGGCTGACGCACCCGCGCACGGCCGTCCGCGGCAATCTGCTGGGTGCCTTGGGGATGTTGTTGGCCGTCGTCGCCACCCTGCTGGACCAGCGGATTCTCTCCGGCGAATACATTTTGCTCGGCGTAGTAGTAGGTGCGCTGGTTGGCACGATCCTCGCGGTAAAAATCCCCCTAACCTCCATGCCTGAGTTGGTGGCGGTTTTTAATGGCTTGGGCGGCGGTGCTTCCGCGCTGGTGGCCGGCGCGGCACTGGTTGAGGCGCAGGCCCCTTCCTACCAATTCACGGCCGCGACGGCCGCCTCTGGGATCATCGGCGCGGTGACCTTCTGGGGCAGTATCGTGGCCTTCCTCAAACTGATGGAAGTGCTCAAGGGCTTGATCCGGTTTTCCGGCCAGCAGTTTTGCAATGGAGTGCTGGCCCTCGGTAGCGCCGGCTTGGCTGCTTGGCTGGTGCTGGGCGAGCCGGACGCCTTCTGGGCCATGGTCTGCGCGGCCTCGCTGTTGGGCGTGTTGCTCGTAGTGCCCATCGGCGGGGCCGATATGCCGGTGGTGATTGCCTTGCTCAATTCGTGCTCGGGTCTGGCCGCGGCCGCCACCGGCTTTGTGCTCGACAACAACGTGCTGATTATCGCGGGGTCGCTGGTGGGGGCCTCGGGGCTAATTTTGACGCAAATCATGTGCCGGGCCATGAACCGCTCGCTGGGCAATGTGTTCTTTGGCGGCGTCGGTGCCGAGGTCGCCAGCGGAACCAGCGACGACGAGGTCTATGCCGGCAAGATCAAGTCAACCTCGGCCGAGGAAATCGCGCTGCTGTTTGACACGGCCCGGCGCGTGGTGGTGGTCCCCGGCTACGGCATGGCCGTGGGTCAAGCGCAACACGCCGTGCGGGACTTGGCCAATTTGCTCGAAGAGCGCGGCGTTGAGGTCGCGTACGCGATTCATCCGGTGGCGGGTAGGATGCCGGGCCACATGAACGTGCTCTTGGCCGAGGCCGAAGTGCCCTACGACAAGCTGGTGGAGATGGATCGGATCAATCCGACCTTCCAGCAGACCGATGTGGCGTTGATCATCGGCGCCAACGATGTGGTCAACCCCCTCGCCCGCGACGCGGATTCCGGGCCGATTGCCGGGATGCCCATCCTCGACGTGGATAATGCGCGCACGGTGGTGGTGATTAAGCGGAGCCTGAGCCCGGGATTTGCCGGGCTGCCCAATCCGCTTTTTGCCGCGGAAAATGCGCTGATGTTTTTCGGCAATGCCCGGGAAGCCGTGTTGGATTTGGTGGCCGCGGTAAAGGAGAGCGGATAGGGCCGTTTTCCCGCGCTCACTCGACGAAAATAGCGTCGTCGGGCCAAGATTCCACGATGAAACCCGCCTTTGTATTTACCATGGGCAAATAGTTGTGCAGCCGCCTGATGGGGTCCAACAGGCGGATGGTTTGCATCTCTTGGATAGAGTCCTCGCCGTGGTTTTTTTGCAGCGAGGGGATGATCTTGCCCTGAACACTTTCGGCCACATCGCTGTCGGACTCGCCTTCGACGACCATCACCAAAGCGATGTGGCCATCTACTTCGGCGATATAGCTGTCGCGGATTAGCTCGCTGAAGACGTTGGCGACATTGGGTTCGGAGCGGATTTCCTGCACGATCTGGCTGCGGGTGATGCCCAATTTGAACTTGATGGTGAGCATGTGCTGGGTCGAGAAGCGGCCCGTGCCCGCGGCCTGCATATCGACCGCCGCGTAGTAGAAGAGGATGTCTTCCTGTTCGAGGCGGGCGCGCTTGCGGCTGACGGTGCGCACTGGTACGCCGGTCAAGGTGCTGATGCGATTGTCCGAGCAGCGGGGGTTGCGGATGAGGGTGCGGACGATCTGCCGCTCTTGTTCGTCAAAACATCTCATGGCCTGAATTGTCCGTTTTTAAGCAAAAGTTAGCGCAATTTAGGCCATATACGATAGTGCTGTCAAGAGATGTTTCAAGAAAGTTGTGGAAACTGGCGTAAGGGTGTTTGACAACGTAGGCGCAATTCATATATTAAACCCTCTTACACAATTTGGAAGAACAGACCGAGACGGCGGTCCTGTCCATTAGCTTGTGCGCGTATTTTCTACTGCCGGTGCGCGGCGTTTCTTCAGTAAACGATGCCAACTTTCGAGTGCGAGCAGGGGTCGTCCCTTGGGTCGGCGCGACCTAGGTGTCTCTTCTGCTTGGCTGTTACCTCGACGGGACCTTGAGCAAGGAAAATTAAAATGACCCACGGATACCCGCACAAGCAGGGTCTTTACGACCCAGCCCGCGAAAGCGACGCCTGCGGAATCGGCTTTGTCGTCAACATCAAGGGCCACAAGTCGCACAAATTGGTGCGCCAATCCTTGGAGGTCTTGGAGCATCTCAAGCACCGCGGTGCCTGCGGTTGCGAGCCCAACACGGGCGATGGTTCCGGCATGTTGGTGCAGTTGCCCCACAAGTTCTTTAGTGCTGTCTGCGACTTTGCGTTGCCCTCATTAGGCGAGTACGGAGTGGGCATGTTGTTTTTGCCGCCCGATCCCGTCCAGCGCCAAGTCTGCGAGGAGCGCTTCGCCCGCATCGTCGAGGAAGAGGGCCAGCGCCTCCTCGGCTGGCGGGACGTGCCCACCCACAACGCCGCTTTGGGCCGCACCGCTAGGCTGCGCGAGCCGGTTCAGCGCCAGGTCTTTATCGGCCGCGGCGAAGTGCAAGGCGACGACGCGCTGGCCTTTGAGCGCAAGCTCTACGTCATCCGCAAGCGCGCTGAAAACGCGATTCGCTACAGCGGCAAAGTCGCCGCGGGCGACTTTTTCTATCCGGCCAGCCTCTCTTCCCGCACCATCGTCTATAAGGGCATGCTGATCTCCGACCAAGTCGCGGGCTATTTCCCCGACTTGAGCGACGAGCGCTTTGAAGCGGCCATCGCATTGGTGCATTCGCGCTTTAGCACCAACACCTTCCCGAGCTGGGAGCGGGCGCATCCCTATCGCTATATCATCCACAACGGCGAGATAAACACCGTGCGCGGCAACGGCAACTGGATGCGCGCACGCGAGGGGATGCTGGCTTCCGCATACTTCGGCGATGACATCGACAAGCTCTTTCCCATCATCCACGAAGACGGCTCTGATTCGGCCAAGTTCGACAATGCGCTCGAACTGCTGACCTTGGGGGGACGCTCGTTGGCGCACGCGGTGATGATGATGATTCCCGAGCCGTGGGAAAACCACGAAACCATGAGTGCCGAGAAGCGGGCCTTTTACGAGTACCATAGTTGCCTGATGGAGCCGTGGGACGGGCCGGCCTCGGTGGCCTTTACCGACGGCACGGTCGTCGGCGGCATGCTGGACCGCAACGGCTTTAGGCCCTCGCGCTACTACATTGCCAAAGACGATACCCTAGTGCTCTCCTCGGAAACGGGTGTGCTGACTATTCGGCCGGAAGACGTCGTCTGCAAAGGCCGGCTGCAACCGGGCCGCATGCTCTTGATCGATACGGAGGAGGGGCGGATCATCAGCGACGAGGAGATCAAGCACCAGATCGCCACTGAGCATCCCTATCAGGCGTGGCTCGACGCCAATCTAGTCGCGCTCGAAGACCTGCCCGAGGCCAAGGGCGCACCCCTGCTAGCAAGCCACGAGGAAGTGCTCCACTGGCAGCAGGCCTTTGGCTATACGTTTGAGGACCTGCGCGTCTTCCTCAAGCCGATGGTCCAGGTGCTCAAGGATCCAGTCGGCTCCATGGGCAACGACGCAGCACTGGCGGCGCTCTCGGAGCGACCGCAGCTCCTCTACAACTACTTCAAGCAGCACTTCGCCCAAGTTACCAATCCCCCGCTCGACCCGCTGCGCGAGGAATTGATTACCTCGGCCGAGACCAAGATCGGCCCCGAGCGCAACTTGCTGGAACCCGAGCCGGCGAGCTGCCGCCAGATCACCTTGCAGCGGCCGATTCTCAAAAACGACGAGTTGGAAAAGCTGCGGCAGGTCGATCGCTTTGGCCACAAGGCGGAGACGATCCCGATCTTGTTCAAGCGCCAAGACGGCGCGACCGGCCTCGCCAAGGCCATGGACGCGCTGTGCGCCAAAGTCGATGCGGCCATCGCCCGGGGGTGCAACCTGATCATCCTCTCGGACCGGGGGGTAGATGCCGACACCGTGCCGATCCCGGCGCTGTTGGCCGTGTCCGGGGTGCATCACCACTTGGTGCGGCTGGAGACTCGCACTCGCGTCGGCTTGGCGCTCGAGTCGGGCGAGCCGCGCGAGGTGCATCACTTCTGCCTGCTCTTGGGCTACGGCGCTCAGGCGATCAACCCCTACATGGCCTTTGAGAGCCTCAACGACATGATCCGCGAAAACATGCTCGAAGGCCATACTTATGCGGAGGCCGAGGAGCGCTACCTGTACGCGGCGATCAAGGGCACGGTCAAGGTGATGGCCAAAATGGGCATCTCCACGATCAAATCGTATCGGGGCGCACAGATTTTCGAGACTGTGGGGCTAAACCAAGAAGTGGTCGATCAGTACTTCACGTGGACCACGACCCAAGTCGAGGGCATGGGCATTGAGGACATTGCCCGCGAGGCCCTAGTGCGCCACGCGGCGGCCTTCCCCCCGATTCCGACCAACGGCCGCACCCTCGACGTGGGCGGGCACTACCAATGGCGCAAGGGCGGCGAGCACCACCTCTTTACCCCCAAGACGATTCACTTGTTGCAGCGGGCGTCGCGCACCAACGACTACGCGGTGTACGAGCAGTACGCCGAGCTAATCAACGACCAGTCCGAGCGCTTGGCGACTTTGCGGAGCCTGTTGGAGTTCAAGGGCGGTGCCGAGCCGGTGCCCATTGAAGAGGTCGAGCCGGTCGAGGCAATCACCCGGCGCTTCAAGAGCGGGGCGATGTCCTACGGCTCGATCAGCAAGGAGGCGCACGAAGGCTTGGCCATTGCCATGAACCGCCTCGGCGGCAAGAGCAATACTGGCGAGGGCGGCGAAGACCCGGCCCGCTATGTGATTGAGCCCAACGGCGACTCCAAAAACAGCGCCATTAAGCAGGTGGCCTCCGGGCGCTTCGGCGTGACGAGCCACTATCTGACCCAAGCCAAAGAACTGCAAATCAAGATGGCTCAGGGTGCCAAGCCGGGCGAGGGCGGCGAGCTGCCCGGCCCCAAGGTCTATCCCTGGATTGCCAAGGTGCGCCACTCGACCCCGGGCGTAGAGCTGATCTCGCCGCCGCCGCACCACGACATTTACTCAATTGAGGACTTGGCGCAGCTAATCCACGACCTCAAAAATTCAAACGTCAATGCGCGGATCAACGTCAAGCTGGTCTCCGAGTTCGGGGTCGGCACCGTGGCCGCGGGGGTGGCCAAGGGCCACGCGGATGTGGTGCTGATTTCGGGGCACGACGGCGGCACTGGAGCCTCGCCGCAGACCTCGATCAAGCACGCCGGCCTGCCTTGGGAACTGGGGCTGGCCGAGACGCACCAGACGCTGGTGCTCAACGACCTGCGCAGCCGCATCGTGGTGGAGACCGACGGCCAGCTCAAGACCGGGCGCGACGTGGTCATCGCCGCCTTGTTGGGTGCTGAGGAATTCGGCTTTGCCACCACGGCGCTGGTTGCGATGGGCTGCATTATGATGCGGGTCTGCCACCTCGACACCTGTCCGGTGGGCGTGGCGACCCAAAACCCGGAGCTGCGCGCCAAATTCACGGGTACTCCCGATCACGTGGTCAACTTCTTGCGCTTCGTCGCCGAGGACATGCGCAAGATCATGGCCGCGCTCGGCTTCCGCACGGTCAATGAAATGATTGGCCGCACCGACCGGCTCGAGCCCAAGAAAGCCATTGCGCTGTGGAAGGCGGCCGGCATTGACCTGACGCCGATCTTGCATCAGCCCGAGGTCGGCCCCCACATCGGCCGCTACTGCCAAATCCCGCAGGATCACGGGCTGGACGAGGCCCTCGACAATACCACCTTGCTAAAGCTGTGCAAGCCGGCCCTTGAAAGCGGCGAGCCGGTTGAGGCGGTATTGCCGATCGAGAATACCCACCGAGTCGTAGGCACGATCCTCGGCAGCGAGGTGACTAGGCACTACGGCCCGGAGGGCCTGCCCGAGGACTCGATTCGCCTCAAGTTCAAAGGCGTCGCCGGCCAGAGCTTTGCCGCCTTCACCCCTAGGGGGCTGACCATGGAAGTTGAAGGCGATGCCAACGACTACTTCGGCAAGGGGCTTTCCGGTGCCAAGCTGGTGCTCTATCCGCCCAAAGGCTCTACCTTCGCGCCGTGGGAGAACATCATTTGCGGCAATGTCGCCTTCTATGGTGCCACCGCGGGCGAGGCCTATATCCACGGCATTGCCGGCGAGCGCTTCTGCGTGCGCAACAGCGGCGTCCGCGCCGTAGTAGAGGGCGTTGGCGACCACGGTTGCGAGTACATGACGGGCGGGCGGGTCGTGGTGCTGGGCCGCACCGGGCGCAATTTCGGGGCTGGGATGTCGGGCGGCATTGCCTACGTGCTCGACGAAGAGGGCGACTTTGCGATCCGCTTCAACGACGAGATGGCCGATATGGGGCTGGTAGAAGACGCTGAGGACATCGCCGAGCTGCGGGCCATGGTTGAGCGCCACGTGCAGCACACCAACAGCGCACTTGGCCGGCGGGTCTTGGACCAATGGGACGCGGTGCTGCCCCGATTCGTCAAGGTCATGCCGCGCGACTACCGCAAGATGCTCAACGCCTTCAAGCGCGTCGCGGAACGCGGCCTGACCGGCGACGAGGCCGCGCTAGTCGCCTTCCGCGAGGCCATGGCTGAAGCGTCTTGAACAGGAAAGAAATCAATGGGTAAACTCACCGGGTTCATCGAATTTGCACGCGAGTTGCCAAAAGACCGCGACCCGTTAGAGCGCGTCGCGGATTGGGACGAGTTCCACGAGCACTTCCCGGACGAGCGCCTGCGCGATCAGGGTGCGCGCTGCATGGACTGCGGCATCCCCTTCTGCCACTTGGGCGACATCGTCAGTCAGGGCGACAAAGGTTCTGGCTGTCCGATCAACAACCTAATCCCCGAATGGAATGACTTGGTCTATCGCGGGTTGTGGCGGGAGGCGCTGGAGCGGCTGCACAAGACCAACAACTTCCCGGAGTTTACCGGCCGGGTCTGCCCGGCGCCCTGCGAGGGGGCCTGCGTAGTGGGGATCAACGCTCCGCCGGTGACGATCAAGAGCGTCGAGTGCGCCATTGTCGATAAGGGTTTTGCGATGGGCTGGATTGTGCCCGAGCCGCCCGACAAGCGCACCGGCAAGAAGGTCGCCATTGTCGGCTCAGGCCCGGCGGGCTTGGCCTGCGCTGCCCAGCTCAATCGCGCCGGCCACTGGGTGACCGTGTACGAGCGGGCCGATCGCATCGGCGGCCTGCTGATGTACGGGATACCCAACATGAAGCTCGATAAGAAAAAGGTGGTGCAGCGCCGCGTCGATCTGATGGAGGCCGAGGGCGTCAAGTTCGTCACCCGCACCGAGATCGGCGGGGATCTTCCGGCGACCCAGCTAGTGGAAGAAAACGACTCGGTGGTGCTCTGCGGCGGGGCCACCAAGCCCAACGATCTGCCGATTGAGGGGCGGGACCTGCAGGGCATCTACTTTGCGATGGACTTTTTGCACGCCAACACCAAGAGCCTGCTCGACTCCAATCACGCGGATGGCAGCTACATCTCGGCCAAGGACAAGCACGTGATCGTCATCGGCGGCGGCGACACCGGCACCGATTGCGTCGGCACGTCGATGCGCCACGGATGCAAGACCCTCTCGCAGTTCGAGATCATGCCGCGGCCACCGGACGAGCGCGCACCCAACAACCCCTGGCCGCAGTGGCCCAACGTCTATAAGCTCGACTACGGTCAGGAGGAGGCCAAAGCCCGTTTCGGCGACGACCCGCGCACGTACCTGATTATGACTCAGCGGTTCGTCGGTGACGACGCGGGCCGCGTCAAGGCACTACACACGGTCAATATCGAGTGGGATAAGGATGAGAACGGCCGCTTCACGCCGGTGCCGATTGAGGGTACCGAGAAGGTCTGGCCGGCCGATTTGGTGCTGTTGGCGATGGGTTTCCGCGGGCCAGAGGACGCGATGCTCGAACAGCTAGGCGTCGAGCGCGATGAGCGCTCCAACGCCCGTGCTGCACACGAAGAATACGCCACCAGCGTCGAGGGCGTTTTTGCGGCTGGCGACATGCGGCGCGGCCAGAGCTTGGTCGTGTGGGCCATCAACGAGGGCCGGGGTGCCGCCCGCGAGGTGGACCGCTATCTGATGGGCAGCACACAGCTACCTTGAGCGGCGACAGGTCGCACGAGGACAAGGCCCCTATGACGACAACGGAGCGAATTGTTCATCACCTACACTTGTTCTGCGTGCTTTGCTTGGAACGCATAGCGATTGGCTTATTTGTATGATCTCGTCCCAACTACACCACGAAGTTGCGCATATCGACGAAGTAATCCGCGATTCGGACCCTGATTTTACTCAAACGGGCCTTAAAACCACGAATCTCATTCGCGTTACTCGAATTGCCGTAGTTTCAGCGGATTTATTCAAGGGAAGTATCGGCAAAGTAGATAACAGGCGTCTTGAGCGAATGCAAAATCGTTTAGCCGGTTGGTTGCGAGCCTCTCAGCAGAATCTCCCCTAGATTCGGAGGTGGCGACATGCGTCCCTTCTACTCTTTTCTCATCTCTCTCGCCTTCTTCCTCCCGGCGGATGCAAGGAGCGGCCCGGATTTCGCGGAGGCTTTTCCCGACCCGGCCATGCTCATGGCGACCGCTGACATCGAAGAAACGCGGGAACTACTCCATACGGTGCAACTTCCCGAGACGGACGCACACCACGACGCGCTGCTGAAGGCACTCGACGATGTAGAAGCGATAGACAGTGAGCACCTCGTGCTGCTGACCGAAGCGGTTGCCATTCCGCCGCGGCTAACGGATGCCAAGACTGGGATAAAGTCGATCATCAAGGCAGTGATTGACGGCCGGGATATCGCATATAGCCGAGGGGAGGGCGAGTTTTCGCACGTCATTGACGACCTCCTCCTCGCCGGGGCCAAGAAGCTGAGCGATGTCGGTCCCCAGAGCTTTGGCCGCCTCGTATCCGTTGCGCAGACGCCGGAGGCTATCGTCGCGCTAAGCGATATCCTGCTAGAGCGCTCTGACTCCGGATCCACGAGCGATTTAGAGGCGATCCTCCGAGAGATTCCTTGGGACGGCGTCCGCCAAGAACTCTGCATTGAGGTCCTGATTCCCCGCGGCCTCCTAAAGGATGAGCGCACCGATATTGCGATTGAGTCGATGCGTTTCGATTCAGGCCGCACGGCCTTGATCGGTGCCGTGTACAAATCACTTGACGCGCTGGACGCGGCGACTCTTATGCGGCACGTGCGCTTGCAGGGCTTCGACAGCGGCAGGACGGATGTCGTTGAGGAAGGCGTTGCCGTGCTCGACCGCATAGATGGCTCGGTGGCGTTGGCGTTGGTGGAGACGGCGGGTTTTGATTCGGGCAGGGAAGCGATCCTCAAGGCATTGCTGCCAAAGCTGGCCCTGCGCAACGCCGATGAGATGCTCGCTTTGGTGCGGACGAACTCGTACGATTCAGGTCGGGAGGCCATGCTCAAGGCATTGCTGCCGAAATTGGAGCGGATTGACGGCTCGGTGGCGTTGGCGTTGGTGGAGATGGCGGGCTATGATTCGGGCAGGGAGGCGATGCTCAAGGCATTGCTGCCGAAGTTGGCCCTGCGCAACGCCGATGAGATGCTCGCTTTGGTGCGGACGAACTCGTACGATTCAGGTCGGGAGGCCATGCTCAAGATCGGTGTCAAGCTCGGATCGAACTTCCCGGCGGTACGTGCCGACGATCTCGTATCCTATGCCCAAATCGGCAGCTTCGATAGTGGCCGCAACGAGATGCTGAGGCTGGTCGCGCCGCACTTCAAAGGCGGGTTTACGAAGCAGAGCGCAACGCGGTTGCTCGGGGCGTTCTCGTTTGATAGCGGTCGATTGGATGCGGTCGAGTTCTTTCGGGAGGAGCTACAGAAGTTGTCCGAGAAAGATCGCCGCGACGTGCTGGGTCCATTCTCGAGGGCATCGAGCCGCGAGGAAGCGGTGGAACTGCTGCTCCAGTAGCCCGGCCCGCGCCGTTTGCTACCCCACAATCCCCAGTGTCTTGAGCGCAATCCCCAAGCCGACGACGATGATGATCACCGAGCTGGCTATGGGCAGCCGCTGAATCCAGCGGCCGTCGCCCGAGAATTGCTCCACGAGCGGTCGCGCCTTGACGATGAGTACGCCGATGGCGATGAGGATGGCGGCCAGCCCGACGCTGAACGCCACCAAAAGCAGCAGACCAAAGGAAATGCGATGCAAGGCCACGGCCAGCAACAGGATCACCAAAGCCCCTGGACAAGGCACGATCCCACCGGAAATCCCCAGCGTTAGGAGACTGCCGAGGGTCACTTTGCCGGGTATCTCATGGCTGTGCCCGTGCTGGTGCTTCTCTTCATGACTCTGGTCGTGCCCGTGGTGATGTTCCCCATGAGGATGATCGCGGTGGTGCTCTTCTGCATGGCTGTGCCCGTGGTGGTGCGTCCCATGAGAGTGGCTGTAATCATAGCCTCGCCCTCTGAGATGATTGACCAAAAGCCATGTGCCTAGTCCCATGATTAGGAGACCGGACGCCGTGCCGAGATACGGGAAAATCTGTTCCGGAAGGATGTACTGGGAGGCAAAAAGTGCCACTAGGCCCAACAAAATGACGCTCATGGTATGCGTGAGGGCGACCACCCCCCCGAGGAAAAGGGCATTGCCTACTGTGCCGCGTGCGCCGACGAGGTAGGCAGCGACGATGGTCTTGCCGTGCCCTGGCTCTAGGCCGTGGGCCGCGCCAAGGAAAAGGGCGAGGGCCAACGCCCCCGCGATCAGACCGAGGCTCAGCTCTTCAGAGCGCAACATATCGCTGAGGGCATCCGTTTCCCCGTCGTCAGCGTTTGCCGTCCCGACGACACTGACCTTCGGCAGCCGTCCCGATTCGCCGGGCTCATCCCCCCAAGTCGGGACAGCAATTGCCATCGCTACTAGTGCTAGTAGTATTTTCTGCATCGCTCGTTCTCCACGGTAGCAGTTACAGCACTTCCTGCACAGGTCTTACCCGGGGTTCTGGCAGTGGAAGACCCTTAGAAGCGGTCTGCAAACTCTCGGCGAACCGCGTTGAGCAGCGGTTGAGCGGCCCTCGGATGGCGCGTTTTTCGAGGGCGAGACGCCCTCGATCCTACACACAAGGGACGATACCTAGAATTTTCAGACCGCTTCTAAATCGCTTCTGAACTTGCACTTAAAATAAATACTCTTAAAGAAGCATCGTCCAGAACTCCGTTGCTATGCTCAACATTCGCAGACGCGACTACGGTCGAGGGGTTGGAACATCTCGCGTATCTGCTGAGCCAGCGGCGAATCTGGATAGGACCGATCCTCACAAGCGCAATCCCGCTGCGAAGGCGATCCCGAATTGGACACTAAAATAAAAATTTCCGCACAGTTTTCTCTTGAATTTCGGCACCGCCATGCGAGCTAAATCGCGGGCGGACTCGAATTGTCGTAACAGACTCGGTTTCATCATCAACCAACAAGGCTTCACCTCTACGATTCAAGTTGCGAATGTAGCTCTTTAAGTCTCCCCCCATATACGTTGCACTCAGTCGGTCAAGTGCATTGATGTCGTCCCAAGTTGTAATTTTGTGCGCGACAATGACGTCGCATTGTGATAACAGTTCAGGATCAATCGCGGCCGGCTGTTGCGTCGCTACGACGAGGCTGAGACCGGGTTGACGTCCCTCTTTCACCCAACGAATGAGCATTTCCTTGCAGAGCGAGGCTCGTCCTTTCGGCACAAATTGATGGGCTTCGTCAATCGCCAGCCAAACCCGCGGTAGCTTCGTTGACAAGCCAAACTCCTCTCTTCGTCTTTCTCGGGTTCGCTCAGAGAAAAGACGGTGGGCGACAACGTCTAGCACCATATTGCGTAGTCCTTTCGTACCCGCATCAATCACACTTAGGTCTAAAACATTGATCTGGTTCAAGAGAAACACATCATTCAATGAGGTAGGTTCTTCTGCGAAGATACCCCATCTATTCGCCGCCGTTAAACGGTTTTCTAAAGCCTCTTTAGAGGTGTCTTTCGCTCTTGGATCTCTCTTGATTACCGCAAGGATGTCATCAATCGTAAAATGCTGGTCTTTTTCGAGAAGTGTATCAACTGCTCGCCACAAAACAATCCCCATCACTTCGTTTATGCCAATGTCAAACAGCTCGCACCACGCCTCGGGAGAGAGATCTGCGGTGCTAATTTGGAGTGGAACAACTTCGACATCGTTCTCTCGCAACTTCGTAAGCACTGCGGCATCGCCGTATCGAATCAACGGATCACCAGGGACAATTAGTCTAACGGGGAAGCCACTGGTAAGAAATCCGGCATGACGAACTTCATCCGCCTGGGTTTGGTTCGGCAGAGCCATCGTGTGGTAAATTCCCATCGGGTCGGCAATGATAATTGTTGCCTCGCCTTGTTCTTGGCTGAACAGTTCTTCGACGATGACGCCCATCGTGTAGCTTTTGCCAGAACCACGCTTGCCGCAAATGAATACGGCACGTGCTCCTGTTGCATTCATATAAATCAGTTCGCCACTTTCGTATTCAGTACCGATTCGCAAGTTGACCTCTGCCATTTGAATCACCTACCATTTGGGATAATGTCGAATAATGGAACGAAAGACTCTTGTGCAGAAATTCCACCGTGAAATCCCCACTCCGTCACCTTTCGGTTCCTAGCGATGACTTCATCGTCTGTTAAAACCGTAAATGTCTCTCCAGATTCAGCAATAGTGATTCCCGACATGTCTGATGAGGTTTCTGCATAAGTATAACGAGAATAACGGGCGGACGTACTCCTTAATTGAACTGGCATCACTTTCTGTTCTTTGAACCAGAGAATCCCATGGTCGCTAGTTATAAAAATCCGTACAGTCTTTTCAGACGATCCGACTGCTTCAACAATCTGCTCAATGTTCAATTTAAGTTGGTTCAGCATCGCTTCAATGTTCGGTTTTTCTCTATGACTATGGCAAACCCCATCAAGTCCTGTCCGCACAATCTGAATGAACATCCGGTCAGTCAGGTCAGCAGTCTGTAATTTATCCAATACTTCTTCAAAGGTTGTGACGCGAAACAGTTGGGTCGGTGGAAACTCGGAAAAGAGTACATCGGTAAGCTGATTTTGAGAACGCTCCCAATATGAAAATCCGACCCGCTGTGCGTACCCTAACGCAAACAATCGATGCGTTAAGGGTGGCGACCCGATTAGTCGACACATGCTGCTCGTTGTGATGCTTAGTCCATCAACAAGACATGGTTCACACATCATGAGCCAAGATTCTGGGAATGACCAATCGATCACATTGTACAACGACAGCCCATCAAACACCAGAAAAACCACAATGTCAGGAAGTGTGTGTGATACGCGATCTGTAATGGTCTGGGCGAGTTGCGATTGTTTCAAGAGTTTCGATTTATCTGTGCATAAGGTGTTGAAACGGTCGGGTAATTTCTGGTTCACCCATTCGATTGGAGGAAACGCGGGAAGGTCAATTGTGGGGAAACCGAAAGTGTCTGTCAATTCTTCGCTTTCAGCCTCTGGGAAGTTCACAAAGAGCACTTCCTTTGTAGGAACTTCCCATGGCGTATCAACAACACCTCGCCATTCTGCCAGCGAACTGGGACGCCAAATATCAGACAGGCATATTTCCCATAGCCCTTGCGTCTCCTTTGGCAGAGTTGTCAGGCATGGGATTCGCTTTAGAAATTTGAATAACCTATCCAATTCACGCCTCGCTTTATGCAGTTGTACGTGAGACTTTGATGTTCAGCCAGTTACGTTGGTATAATTCTTCGAGACTCTCAATAATCTCTGAAGTTGAACTGAACACTTCATTCGCAGACTGCCTGAGATTAATAATAAGTTCTGTGAAATCTTTGTCCGTATTCATTTCAATCAGATCCAAAAGCACTTTTGCGTTTGGACTTAGAGCCTATACGAAAATTGATTTACTGTTAATAAAAAGGTCTTGGCAATCTACGCTTTCCTTACCTATTGACCCTCAATCAAGTCCGAATTGTCGACCGTTTGACATAATTTTCGTATAGGCTCTTAACTCACTTTTGTCACATCTAAGTTGACCTTGAATGTCTTCCCATCTTTTGAAAACCGCGTTACCCACCTCCAAAATCGAATTGAGTGATTCCACCCACTCCGATAACTGGGCGTCAATAGCATCAGGTTTCAGGGCAACTTCCACCTCATTGATCCTATGCTCCAAATCCAGTACCTCACTGTCTAGGTCAATTGCCTGATTTTTGATCTTGTCACTGACGGTGAAGACCTCAATCGGTTTCATCAATTCGTTTTTTCGTTTTTCAATGCTTTCAATTGCGGGTTTGATAACAGATTCACGAATCTTCTCAACCGCTTTTTCACGGACTCGGCGGTAGGAACCTTCTTCGTCGGAGGGGTTGTATTGTTCGCTGATGCTTGGTCTGTTAGTGAGTTGGTGAAGTTGGTTTTCAATAGAGGCTTGAAACCGGATAAAGTCATCTTTTCGGCGTTCAGAGATCTGGTCAAATTCGATCTTGATTGCGGTGATTTGATTGGAGAAGTACTCGTGATCATCTAGCACCTGCTTGACGGTTTTCGTCTGGTCTGCAAGATGGTGCTTAATCCGCTGCTGTTCCTCGTCTAGTCTAACACAGAGTTCTTTAACCGCGTCTATCTCTTGGGCATCAGTCATCGTCAGCCGGTCACGCTCAACTTGTCTGGCAAGATTGCGCCATTTCTCAAATAACTCATAAAGCATTTCAACTTCTGCACACTTCTCGCGAAGTGCATCAATCTTCTTACCAATCGTCTGTATAGAACTACGAAGATTAGCTGCCACTGCAATCGCTTTTTCAGAGATTTGATTGGATATGTATTCTTGCATCTTCTCATCGTGAATCGCCCGTACTTGCTTTTGTATCTTAGCTATTTCTTGAGGAATGAAGGCATAAGCCTTCCGAATTTCATTGCGGACATCCTGAAACAGTAAAACTGAGAACTCGGTCGCCGGGTGTCCGGTCTCTTGCTTCAGTACCCTCGGCGGCTCTAATCTCAGTGTTTCACCCTCTGTGGCCTTTCGTTTTAGTTGGTCTGCGGCTGTCCCTATCCACCCCGCACATTGCGTTTTGAAAGCGTCCTCAATTGAATTGAGTTTTTGCCGCAATGAATCCTTGCGGACTTCATCGGACTCAATTCCGACTACTTGGAAATCTGCCTGAACCGACGATAACGAGTTATCTCCGTCGCTTTCTGGCGTGAAGCCCTTTGATTTTGCCAGTGCTTCCAGTGCCTCAAGCCGTTTGAGTTTGCTCTGCAGTTCGGCGAAACTGATCTCTGTCTCAACACAATACAGATAATCAATCCCTTGCTGCTGCTTTCTATCGACCAATCCTCTTGCTTCCAACACTTTGATTAACTCCTCAATTTCATCATTGAGATATCCAAGCCCCGCTTCTTGCTGGAAGACCTCGTGGCATTTTACTGCTTCGGTAGGCTTGCCATCAACAACGATGCTTTCCACACTTGCCTCAAGCATCTTCAAAATGCGCTCTTCCATGTCATGGAGTTTGAAATATACAGCGACGGCTCCCTGATTGTTTTTCACGTCAACGCCTTCCGCTATGGTTTTGCCATTGGCGTCAAGTTCATTAACGAGCAAAAGATCACGCAAAATACCACCTGGATAGAAGGTATTGGAAAAAGTGGTGTGCTGACCAACCTTAAACATTCTTGGCACCTCTTTGCCACTCATTTTCATCGGTTCCTCGCCCCGTCTCACACCGAGGCTTTCGACATCTTTCAGTGCCAGTATGTAAATTCCTAAATTCTTTTTCCACTGATGCGAGATCGCCACAGCACGATATGATTTGAACTTCTCCCGTATCAGTACGCCCAAAGCTCGTTCGACAAAACTTTTCCCGGCCAATACTTGTGCTAAATCTGCTTGCTGTGATACGGCACTCTCCTTGACCTCAACGGAAAAGAAGTAACTGATCAATTGGTCACGAATTCGGGATTTCAAGAGTTTTACCTGCGATTCCTGTTTCAACTCCTTGATTTGGGCGATAGTCGTTTCTTTGTCAAAGAAGTTGAGCATCGACAAGAGCAATGAAGGAGTAACAGACTCTGGCAGAAATAGATCGCCAAGTTTGCCAATATCTTTTGGGATTTCTAGTTTGTCGATCGCTTCCGAGATGTTGAGGTGGAAACAGAGTTTGTCTGCATGAACATCACAGGTATTTAGAATGTGCTTGTCCTGCTGAGTTTGAAAAATAAAAGAGGCGAACAACTGGCTTTCACGGTAGGCACCGCTAATTTCCTGGAACTCCTCGGTGCCAACATGGACAGTCAATGTCCGAGCTGGATAATCTCGGAGAGAACTTCCCGACAGTACGGCCTGAAAAATCGGTTCCATATCCCCCTCCATCTTTTTCAGCCCTCCCCAACCCGTAAAGGACGCTCCAACAGTCTGTGTGAAGATTTCGGGTAGAATGTAATTCGCAAATGACCTGACAGCGGCGCGATGGGTTTCTTCACTTGCGGGGTTGTACTGATTCCGCAGGATTTTAAGGATTTCAACGAGCGCATCGCCTGCCTGTAAATCATCCTTGTAGTGGGTTAATGTTGGCCCGGTGATTTTCGTAATAACATGTGTGCCCAACAATCCTTCCACGACCGCCAAGCGGTCTTCACCAGAGATGCCGTGCTTCTTGAAAAGTTCCTCCGGTACGCCATCTGGGCAGACGCATAGGAGTTTAACGACCTGCTGTTTCGCTTTGTTAGCACCGATGATGGGTTGACTCATGATTGAGGTGTGTGCTTTAACCGTGTCGATTTCCTGATTGTTGAAGCAAATGCGACCTTGAGAGATATAATCTTCGCAAAAATCGAAAATTGAATAGGGTTGTTTCGTTTCGCTGAAGCGTATTGCGGCATATCGAAACACCGCAACAACTGATCGGGGACCACTGATCAGTTGCGTTGTGCGTTGGTGCCCTAAAAACTGCCCGAGGGCAAACAGCACATCCGGATCGATCGCGTTTTGCTCCTCATTGGATAGTTTACACGCAATGGACAATTTCTCCCAAAGGTCGTGGGCGAAAGATCTATTGTTTTCAATTTTTCCATACGCCTGCTCGAGATCAATCAAACTTCCTGTAGGCTTGTTGAAGCGTGCAAACATGTAAGGTTCTCTGAGTTGGATCTCCGAAAAAGTTCGGCGGTAGGTCAGAACAATACATCCAATTGGGAAACTGTTTTCTTGGAAGATGGGAAAAATAAAGTCCTTGAGTTCAGAAAAGTTCTTGGCGATGTCTGGATTCGTATTGGCAAAAAGCTCGAATTCATCCGGCAGAATAAGCAATCCTTTGTAATCTGCCTCAAGAAGCGTTGCCGTTGCCTTCCGTAGGTAGTCAATGAGGCGGTTCGCGGAAATAGAATCAGTTAGCTCACCTTTCGCTTTGAGCGACTGAACAACCCGTCTGGCGTGATCGAGCGGAATATCTTCTTCTTGACTGGTTCTGCGGGCACGGTCTTCGTCGCTGCTTTCAATTAGCGTCTTATACCGCTGTTCTAGATCGGGAATCAGATCTGGTCTCTTCGCCTTTAAACGATAACAGACCCATCTATGAGTTGCGATAAGCATGTCGGCAATGCTATTCCACGCAAACGGTGGAACAGTAACAATCTCCCGTTGTTCCGCATAATGCCAAAATGAGGCTGCTGTTGAGGTTTTGCCGTAGCCCGTATCGGCATGGATGAGCCCGGTTGCCGAACGCCCTCGCAGAAGGTTGTTGAGAATGGCATCCCACTTATCGGCCATATCGGCAATAGCGACATGTGTTGAGACGTGAAATTGAAAACGATTTGCCCATTCACCTGGTCTCGCCGCGAGGTCTGATGCGCTTGGCGTATCAACCACAACACTCTTCTGAATGATCTCTTCCAAAGCCATGTGTAATCTCCTCTCCCTAGTCGATCTGGAGCCTGCTTATGTCTTATATCGCGTGTTCTGCTAGCATTTTAAGTTGTTCCCAAATCCCCGAGCGGTGGCGTTCAAAACTGTCCACCTTATCAATTGGCGAATGGGCAAAAAATTTACGCATCACGCCCTCAATTTGCGCCACATCTCTATCTGTCAGATCCAACTCAATGCTCCGAACCGCATCATCAATCGGTTGGCGCGTCACCAAAACTACCGACGACGCGCTGGCCCAAAGCATATCCCCAAAGATCGACCGAGCTAAATTTCGGGCAGACGGTGCGTTATCAATGATAACTACTGAATTTGGGGAAATTTCCGTTCTTGGACAATTTTCCATAGATGAAAAATAGAGACCTTCTGCACAGTGATGGAGATAGTGAGCGAGAAACGTTTTGCCGATTCCTGGATTCCCCCAGAGATTGATACGTTGTTGATAGTCTCCAATCTCCTGTCGCAAAAACTGACAGACCGCTTGTTGAGAAGTTGTCAAAGCCTCATTGGTTTCCGCCAATGCAAGCAGTTTTCTATGGTGAGATTGCCAGAGCATCGAATTTAATTCACAGATGTTTTGCGTCTCATTTTTACCGTTTGTTGATGCTTTCGCAGCAACTCAGTACGTTCTTGCCAGAAAGCCAGTTGTTCTTTGAAACAGACGTATCCGCATATACGCTCAAAATCTGTGTATTCAACTTTCAATCCTCTCAATCAAGAAAATCCCTGACCTCAAGCTCCTGATTTAACACCACGTAAACCCCGTCCCAACTCCGCTGTACCGACAGGTACGAGATTTGACGCAACGCCTCGTCAAGCATGAGATCAAAACCGGTTTCGTCAATGAGACAGAAGCAACAAACGGCTTGTTTTCGCTTGTCGTCAATTTTGACCAACTCCCCAAATGATGTATCAGACTCTCGCACAATATAACTGAGTCCCATCACAAAAAGCGGTGTTGAACAGAATGGTCGTTGTGCGAATGTCGCGCCCTTAAGTGATTTGCCGCCACCCTCGCCGTTCGCGAAGACGGGCGGCTCTAAAGGCAGGAGCCAATCGTAAGCATCTTTGATTGATTTACTGGAGAACGCATTGCCAATATCCAGCGGAATCACTACTTCGTCAGAAGCACGAAGGTCATTGATGTAAGCCACCAGTTCCCGATCTCTATCCGGCAACGTCTGCCGTGTCCACAGGTAGTCACAGATGTTTTTGTACGCCCACGACGCAATGTTTTGTTCAGGAGCGTTTTGTGTCCATAGACCGTATTGCCGTGCGTGTAGAAAATCAATTGCGGTACTTCGTTTCGTTTCCCACAAGAAATAGAAAGCCTCGCCTTCGGGAGTTAATGACCTGCTTTTTCCATCTGCGAATCCCCATTCGCTTAATAGCTGAACTGCTTCATAACGCGCTGTATCCGTTACTGTGTATCCATTTTCCAAAGCGATTTTGACCATTCGCCGAATTGTAGTAAGTCCAGGGTGATATTTGTGGACCCACAATGCCGACTCCAAATCCGAAAACCCTTTTAGAATGTGCGAGCGTACCATAAATCCTCCGTTAAAGGTCATGATTATTAACAGGCCACAAGTATTCACCTATTAAGCTCTGTGACATGCGGTAGTACGATCCTGATAGCTCGCGTAACATATCCGTTCGAGGTATTCGTTGATGCGTTTCCAACTCTGCCATGACGGTCAGATTGTGCATAATCCGACTCCATCGGTTGTTTGAAAGTCGATCGAAAGAATCGCAAAACGGACAGTCATGCCTTATACTTTCTTTCCATAATTTGAATTCTGTTTCATTCAAACTCCCGTTCTTTCGGGAATTAAAAGTAACCAGATAACCTCGCATAAATGGAAGGAATATCTTGCCATATCCACCAGAGCGCATCCAACCATTAGAGTCAAATGAATGCACACCGGCTAATGATAGCAGATAGATTGCAGGCGGTGTTGAAATACCGAAGGTGTGTAGTTTGACACCGTCAGAATCCAGCATCCGAGTCAATTGTCGAAGAATCATCAGCGCACTGACATTCAATCGGTTGATAGAGTTTGAAGTCCCACTTGTTGGAAATGAACCGAACCCGATTCTCTTAAAATTGGTATATTGTCGTAGGCAATAGTCGAGATGTTCACTTCTCGTTGCGTGAACAACGGGCATCGCCTTCTGCTGAATTGCGTAAGAAAGGTCACCATAAAGTTGCAGGCTACCTTCAACAGTTTGTTTTATCTTCGCTTCCGCAGAACTCAGCGAATCTTTGCTGAGTGGTGGATTATCTGGAAGAACATAGATATCCGCCCAATCCTCCTGCTGATAGCGTTCATAGAGTTTTCGGTGAAGGTCGTAGTAAGAGATGTCTCCTTTCTGGACGAAATAGCCACCAGAGTCGAACATGACTACTTCCGTTTCACCTATTCGTTTCAGTTCCCGGACAAAATCGAAGGTGTACTTGTGAGCAACGACAGGAGAGATAAGCACCCGTTGAAATGGATTCGGTTTGCCGAACTTCCAATCAAAATCGTGTGCATTTTTATGCCAGAGGCGGTGCAATGTCCTCATCTCATCCGGTTTAACAGTCAGGGAGGCGTAGAAATGCGCGAGTGCGTGAGGTTCGGTTCCCCATGTGAAGGATTGCTGTAAAGCCTGATTACCAACCATGCGGAGAAAGGAGGTACTCGGGGGTGTTTCCGCGTATGAGCCGTGTATTGGGGGGAGGTGGTAGTACCACACCTGGAGCCGTCTCTTTTTACCTTGCTCCGTTTCGGCATGCCGAAATCCGCATTTTTGGTAAAATTGATTGGCACTCAGATCTTGTGGGCACTTGAGACGAACATATTGCCCACCGGCGAGGTGAACACGTCGAATTAATTCGCTCAGCAAACGGGTGCCGACACCTGTGCGCCTATATGCGTCAGCTACTGCAATTTCGTACAGTGTTGCGTTTCTATCCCGTCTGATTCGGAAGTTTGCAAAGCCTGTGACCATGTCACGCTTTCTCTGATCCTTCCATTCGGCGGCAACGAGCAGCCACCCTTTGCTTTGTGCTGCCCGCAAAATGGCGATGTTGACAAACCCTAATTCCGATCGATATTGATCCGCAATCCGTTTCGCGCCTTCAACGTCCGCTTTCCGCGCAAGTCGAACGGTTATTGGTTGTTGATGTTGTGGCAAAATCATGCGATGGAACTCTTTTATAATTTAGGTATTAAGTCTTCGAAAGTAAGATTGGTATAGTCAAAATCCGTTTCCTCCTCAATTTTGTTTACCTGTGACTTCAACGTCCACTCGAAAGGCATCGTTTCCACAAACAAATCTGTATAAAAATTTAATGCTGCGACAATCAGTCTCGTCTCCTCTGGGTCTTTGGGGGACAATACCTGAGCAATCCACTCAATAGGTAACGGTCCATTTGACAGTAACTGTGTGAGGACTTGTCGATATTTTGAGGCTTCCTCCCAAAGGTACAAGCCGTAGGTATCATTATCATAAACTTGAAAGCGGTAAGGTTGTTTTTCGCAGATGCCGACAACATCAAAAGGCGTCAACCTGAAGTTGCCGAGTTGACTCCATATTCCATTGGCAATCGCTTTTGCCGCGGTGGGTTCATTGGTCATTCGGAGATACCATTCGATGAGTGACGCTTGTCCTATGGCAGTCATTGGCTTTTCAGGGTTGAACCACGTCCACTCCTTTAGCCCGATGAGTATTTTTCCATACTGATGAACTTTCAAGAGGGGATAACTTGTAATCCTATTGAGCAAATGCTCTGAATCGAAAGCTGTTTTGCTCTTTTCTTGAATGAGGTGTTGGCATTCTGCCAATGCTAAAGGCCAATAGCCGTAACATTGGAGTCTCGCTGCAAATTTTGCAAAAACATCTTGAATGCGTTCTCCTGATTTCAGATGGCAGACGCCATCAATAATTTTGTAATCGTCTGTCCCTAAGCATATCCATGCATCACCGAATGCTTCATCAAACCAGTCGCTAATCCACTGTTCACTATCGCCCCATCCCAACCGCTGATGAATAATTTCTCGGAGATTCTCGACGGAACACCACCCACCACCCTTTGCTAAAACATCGCGGATAGATTTGTTCAAAAGACGGCAGATCGTGGTTGCAATTAAGTGATTGTCCGCGCCTTGATTAATTTTATTGTTGATTGCCTTCTTAATTTGCCTGACTCGCTCACGGCTAACCCCAAGTAATTCACCGATTTGCTGTAAATTTTTAGGGGTTTCCTCATAACCATAGTAGTACTTAACAATCTCCTGTTGGCCGGATTGCAGGCGTTGAAAAACTACGCGACCGAGTTCGGAAAGCATCTGAATCTGCGGTAATTCGCCAGAATGACCATTATTCGGATCAAACACATCAGGATTTGCTATGACCTTATTTACTGTTTCCTGAATTTCAGCCAGAGATTTGTGTCCAAAATTCCTAAATCTGCCGAGCCATTGTTTGGGAGGGAGTTCGGCAATCTCTGCAAGTGTTTTGAAGCCTTGATTAAGGAGAATATTTTGCGTCCGAACACTCCAGGTGAATTGACGGATAGAACTGTTTTGAAGAGCGTTCCAAGTATAGGAGGGTACTTTTATGTTCAGGAGGGGGATAAAGACCGATTGCACTTCTGTAGAATGCTCATCGTTCGTATTGGACGATATAATTTCTGATCCTCGATCGCAGTTGGAGGCAAATTTTAAGCTCGTGAGAAATGTCCAAATCTCTTCGGCTGTTTGTTTGCCACAATTTCTGAGAGCAAGTAGACAATCAAGAGTTGTAATTTTCTCGATTAGCTCTTGTTCGTCTATAATGTTTGCCATTGACAGACAATTGGATGCACGAACGCTAAATCCTTTAGATCTCCAGAATTGTGCAGTTATTTTTCTTTTTCTAGGTTCCATCCGTGCTTCTCTAATCCGTTCCTTCACTGTCATTTTGAGTCGAAACACCTCAGACCCAAGATGCCCGTATGCAGAACACGCTCACGGCCCTGTCCGATCAGCGATAGGCCGCTTCCAAGCGTACCGCTCGTCCTCGTGATCCAGTGGAACCAAAGTGCCCGTTTTGCAATTTTTCAATATAAAGACAACCGACCTGGCCTTCAACCGACCCCACGAACCTCCCGGTAAGCCAAGCCGATCCATTGTAATGAGCCAGTGTTCCTATATATTAGGAACAGCCAACACCTCCCACCCCAAGCCGCCATGCACAACCTGCGCCAATTTCTCGCTCGCCTGCGCCGCGAAGGCGAGCTCGTCACCGTTGACGCCCCGGTTTCCTCTGATCTCGAAATCGCCGAGATCCATCGCCGCGTCCTTGCCGCCGCTGGTCCGGCCCTGCTCTTTACCCATGTCGAAGGCGCGGATTTTCCTTGCGTCACCAATCTCTTTGGCACGGCACGGCGCGTCGAGCTGGCCTTTGGCCCTAGGCCGGAGCAGTTTATCCAGCAACTAGTACAACTCGCCCAAGACCTGCCGTCGCTTTCGCCGGGCAAGCTCTGGCCGCACAAAAACCTGATCCCCGCCGCCCTGAAAGTCGGGCTGAAGACCGTCGGCAAAGGCCCCATCGGCGAATGCGTACAGTCGCCGCCCGACCTTGCGCGCCTGCCCTTGCTCAAGACTTGGCCCGAGGACGGTGGGCACTTCATCACCTTGCCGCTGGTCTATAGCCAACACCCCGATACTGGCCATCACAACCTCGGCATGTACCGCATTCAGCGCCACGACTCCCAGACCCTCGGCATGCACTGGCAAATCCAGAAAGGCGGCGGCTTCCACTACCACGTCGCCGAGCAGCGGGGCGAAAACCTGCCGCTGGTCGTCTTCGTCGGCGGGCCGCCGGCCCTGATCCTCGCGGCGATTGCGCCTTTGCCCGAGGATTTGCCCGAGCTGATGTTGGCCTCCCTGTTGCAGGGCGAGCGCCTGCGCCGCGTGCAAGGCTCCAGTCTGCCGCTGATCGCCGAAGCCGAATTCGCCATTGAGGGCGTGGTGCTGCCGCACGTGCGCAAGCCCGAAGGGCCTTTTGGCGATCACTACGGCTATTACTCGCTGCAACACGACTATCCAGTGCTCCAAGCCAAGTGCCTCTACCACCGCAAAGACGCCATTTTCCCGGCCACCGTCGTAGGCAAGCCGCCGCAGGAAGACATGTTCCTCGGCACCTACATCCAGCAACTCATGACGCCCTTGAGCAAGTTGGTAATGCCCGCGATCAAGGCCATGTGGAGCTACGGCGAGACCGGCTATCACTCGCTGGCGGCCATCGTCGTGGAGGAGCGCTACCCACGCGAGGCCATGAAATTCGCCTTCCGCATCTTGGGCGAGGACGGCGGCCAGCTCAACCTCACCAAGTTCTTGGTCGTAGTAGATCGCCCCTTGGACTTGGGCGACTTCCGGCAAGTGCTCGCGCATGCCCTAGCGCGTGCGCGGCTCGCAACCGACCTTTTCGTCATCGCCAATCTCGCCATGGATACCCTCGACTACACCGGGCCGGCCGTGAACCAAGGCAGCAAAGGGATCCTCCTCGGCGTGGGCGATCCGATCTGGGAATTGCCCGGGGAGTTTAGCGGCGACCTGCCCGGCGGGGCGCGCGCCGCCGCGGTCTATTGCCCTGGTGCTCTCGCGGTCCAAGGCCCGGCTTACGAAGAAGATCCCGGCTACGCCCAACGCCTCGCCGAAGACCGAGCCGTCGCAGCTTGGCCGCTGATATTTTTAGTTGACGACGCCAGTACAGTCGCCAAGAACGTCACCTTTCTCTGGAGTACCTTTACCCGCTTTGAGCCGGCTGCCGACACGTATGCCGCCGCCGTCCAGCTCCGCCGCCACCACCCCTGCTATACGCCGCCGATTGTCTTGGACTGCCGCATGAAACCCGGCTACCCAGACGAGCTGATAACGGACGAAGAAACGGCGCAAAAGGTCAGCCGGCGCTGGCGGGAGTACTTTCCCCAAGGCGGTGTAGAAGGCGCGGAAGACCGCCGCGGCTACGCCGGATTTTCCCTGTTGGATTAACCCTCATGGACGATGCCCTAGCGTTTGCCCCCGTCGCCGAACTCGCCACCCTGATCCGCCGCGGCCAACTCTCCCCGCTCGAACTCACCGATCTGTACCTAGAGCGCATTGAGCAGTACGATCCGGCGCTCAATGCCTATCTCGCCGTCACGGCCGAGCGGGCGCGCGCCCAAGCCCGCGCGGCCGAAGCCCAGATCGCGGCCGGCACCTACCTCGGCCCTTTGCACGGCATTCCCCTCGCCTTTAAGGATCTCGTGGATGTGGCGGGCCTGCCCACCACCGGCGGCTCAACCCTGCTGCGCGACAACATCGCCGCGGCCAACGCCGCGGTGACCCGCCGCCTTTTTGCCGCGGGCGTCGTGCTCTTGGGCAAGACCCAGCTCGTGGAATTCGCTTTTGGCGGCACTGGCGTCAACCATCACTACGGCACCCCGGTCAACCCTTGGGATCCCGAAATCCACCGCCTGCCAGGCGGGTCGTCTTCTGGCTCGGGCGTGGCCGTGGCGGCTGGACTGGCACCGGCGGCCCTCGGCTCGGACACCGGCGGGTCGGTGCGGATTCCCTCGTCCTTTTGCGGCCTTACCGGCCTCAAGCCCACCTTTGGCCTGCTCCCCAACACCGGCGTCTTGCCCCTCGACCCCACCCTCGACAGCATCGGGCCTTTGTGCCGCACGGCACAAGACTGCGCCCTGTTGTTCCAAGCGATGGTGGACCCGGCCCTTTGCGACTCGATTTTGGAGCGTTTGGAAGGCGAGGTCGCCGGCCTCCGGCTCTGCTTTCCGCGCGAGTATTTCTGGGACGATGTCGATGCCGAGGTCGAAGCGGCCGTGCGCACCTCGGCGCACATTTTCGCCGACCTCGGCGTCTATGTCGATGAAATATCGCTCGATGTGCTCAACGACTTGGCCGAATGGCGCAGCGGGCCTAGCACCACGGCCGTCGAAGCCTATCTCTACCACCAGCGCAACCTTGAAGCGCACCTCGATCAGTTCGACCCCATTGTCTCGGCGCGCATCCTCGACGGCCGCGATACTCTCGCCGCGGACTTCCTCCGGCAGCTCAGAGTGCGCGACGCGCTGCGCCGCAAAGCCCGCATGGCCCTTGAAAACGTAGATTTTCTCATTACCCCAACCACCCCTTTTGCCGCCCCGATTCTCGACGAGATCGACCGCGACGACGTCTATTTCCCCATCAACGGTCTCTGCCTGCGCAATACCATCGCCGTCAATCTCCTCGACCTGTGCGCCGTCTCCCTACCCTGTGGCTTCACGCGCGATGGCCTGCCCATCGGCTTGCAGCTCATCGGCCACCCTCGCGACGAGGCGCGATTGCTGCGCCTCGCCCGCGCCTTTGAGCAAGCCACCGACCACAATCTCCTCACGCCTGCGCTCGACGACTTCGCCTAGGGACGGCTTGCCAATATGCGGAGCGAACTCTATATTTTTTTGCTCTACGTGCTCCCATCGTCTAGCGGTTAGGACCCAGGGTTTTCAACCCTGTAACCGGAGTTCGAGTCTCCGTGGGAGCACCATTTTTATGTACGCTGAGGAGGATCTTATGTTCGACATTGGCATCTTCGCCCCCTTTGGGGCCGACCACGATCGCAATATCGCCTATTGCCGCGACGCCGGTGCCACCCACATCGTCTTGAACACCGGCCAAATCTCTTCAGACGACGCGCCCGCGGCCGACGCACTCAAGACACTAGCCGACCAATACGCCAGTGCCGAAGTTGTGCTAGCCGGGCTGACCCCGCCTCGCCTCAGCCTCAACGCCTGCGTTGACGACGCGGCCCGCACACGCGAAGTGGGGTACATGCGCCGCCTAATCGAAAACATGGGGCACGCGCAAATCCCTTTCGTGCATTTCTACCTCAGTGCCGACGCGGCCCCCACCGACCCGGACCAGCGGCAGACGCACTGGCAGGGCTTGGTGGAGATCTTCCGCGAACTCGGCCAAATCGGCCAAGACGCCGGCGTGCGAATCTCCACCCACACGTTTCACGTGTCCGACCGCCTGATCTGGAACAGAGAGACCTTTGCGAATCTAATGGCCGCAACCGGCTCGCCGGCCCACGGCCTGACCTTCTGCCAAGGCAAGTCGCAAATGGCCGGCGATAGCCTGCCCGACACCATCCGCCACTTCGGCGAAAAGGTCTTTATGGTCCACGTGCGCGACATCGCCACCAAGGCCCAAGGGCCTTCTACCCCGAAAATCGAGCAGCGGCTGGCAGACTTGGGCTACCTCGAAGTGCCCTTTGGGCAGGGGGAAGTCGATATGGTCGGCACCATCCGCGCCCTCAAAGAGATCGACTACAAGGGCCAGATTTACCCCGAGCACTTCCCAGCCATCGCCGGCGACCACGCCGCCGGGCTGGCTTGGACTATTGGTTACATCCGCGCCTTAGACCAAGCGGTCGTCTTCTGAGAGGATTGCCATGTCTCATCTCTCGTCCGTAGACAAGCGTTCCTTTAGGGAAAGTGGCTGTCTCATCGTCCGCGGCGCACTCACGTCCGCGCAAATCCAAGACGCTCAGGACGCCCTCTGGACCGGCATTGAGGCCGACCGCGACGATCCTGCAACTTGGGTTGAAGCGGGGCCTCGTTCCCCGGTGCCCGCCCATCACCCGGCCATCCGCGCCGCCGTCCACGAGTCGCCGCTCTTTGCGATGATGGAGGAAATGGTCGGCGAAGGCCAGCTCAATCCCAACAACGCCGGTCCCGCGCTGGTTTACCCATCCAAAGACAAGGCTTGGTCTCTGCCCGAGCGCGGCCATCTCGACGGCTACTACACCCCTACCAACGGCGTACCCGAAGGCACGGTCAGCTACATGACCATCAACGTCACGATCTACGTCGAGGACATCGACTCGCAAGGCGGCTGCTTCATCTATTGGCCCGGCAGCCACAACGTGGCGTACGAGTACTTCCAGACGCACTCGCTGCTGTCCGTGCAGGGCGGCGTTTCCAGCGACGTATTTCCCGAAGGAACCTTTCCCAAAGGGTGCGAATTCGTCGGTAAAGCCGGCGATGCCATCTTCTGGCACGGCCAGCTCTTTCACACGGGCTCCAAGAACGTCAATCGCAGCATCCGCATGGCTCTCATCGGCCGCTTCTCGCGCAAAGACGCCAACGATATCCGCTTCGAGACCTGCGACGACCAATGGGCGCATTGGAAGGGGATTCGCTGATGCACCTCGTCTTCAGCCCGACCCTCTGCCCGGACCTGCTCTTGCCCGAGGTGCTCGAGCTCGCCAAGGCGGCCGGCTTCTCCCGCGTCGAACTCTTCCGCGCTTATACCGAGAGCACCCCCGTCCACGGCGACTGGTCCGTGCCGATGGTCCGCACCGCCATTGCGGACGCCGGCCTGCAATTTGCCGGCTTCAACATCCGCAACCTCACTGGCCGCAAGGCCGACTCGGACGAGCGCAACCTCGCCTACAACCTGCGTCAGCTCGAATGGGATATCCACTTGGGTCGTGCCCTTGGCATCAAAACCCTGAACGCGAAGGGCGGTGCCCGCACGGACGAGGCCCTCGCCGACCTCATTGAAGGCGTCAACAAGCTCCTCGACAACATCCCGGATATCGCCCTCAACTTGGGCAACCACAAAGGCAATCGCCTCCAAGGACTGGCCGACTACCAAGTGGTGCTGCCCGAGCTGCCCGAGCGGGCGCGGGTGCTCTTAGACACCGGACACCTGCTGTCGGTCGGCGAGCCGATCCTGCCCTTTGCCGAGGCCCTCGCCGGGCGCATCGGTCTCGTCCACCTGCGCGACCAGCGGGGCGAAAAGCCCGTGCCCTTCGGGGAAGGCGAACTGCCCTTTGCGGAGTTGTTTAGACTGTTAGCGGATAGCGGGTACGACGGCCCCCTCGTCGTCGAGCTGGAGGGCGTTGATTGGGACGAGCCGCTCCCGGCGGCCATTGCCGCACGCCAATACGTCGAGGCCCTTCCCGGCTGAGTTGGGGCACGACACCCCGTAGAAGCCGTTTTGAACTTTTGATTAGGCGGCTTTTGGCTTGACGTAAATTTCGACTTGCATCCCGGCCCGCGTCAGCATATTAATCAATTTATCCACACTAAAACGACTGATCTCCCCCTGCATTAAATTGCTAATGCGCGGTTGGGACTCGCCAAAAAATGTCGCGGCTTGACGTTGGGTCCATCCTCTAGTTTCGATGTACTTTCTCAGGTCGAGCATTAAATCAGCCCGGACTTTTAAGCTCGCCGCTTCTTCCCGCTCAAAACCAATATCCTCAAATACGTTATCGCTGCCTCGGGTCACTTCCATAGCGTAGCCTCCTTATCATCCTTGCCTATGTTTTAGCAGCATTCGGTATCGTTGCTGGCCAAGTTGAATATCTTGCCTCGATGTGCGCTGCGTTTTTTTTTGGAAAGCATGCAAGACGTAGATGTCTTCTGCAAATTTGGCGACGTAGAAGATGCGATAAGCATTGCCTATATTGATGCGAATCTCCATGACGCCTGGGCCAATTGAGGGCATAGGTTTACAATCGGTCGGCGTTTCTCCCCGCTGCAAGGCTTGCAGTTCAAGACCTGCTTTACGGCGGGCCGATGTGGGGAAATTGCGTAGATCCTCTCTTGCAGACGCGACCCAAGAAATAGACTTGTTTAACATACACTTAATATACCTAATTCGGCATAAAAGCAACTGCACTAGTTGCAGTACATCTATTTTGCCTAAGGGATAAGACTCGGGTTTTCCTAGACCAGCAGCCGGTTGAGCAGGGCGTATCGCCGTCGCATCCTGCCCTTTGCCGAGGCCCTCGCCGGGCGCATCGGTCTCGTCCACCTGCGCGACCAGCGGGGCGAAAAGCCCGTGCCCTTCGGGGAAGGCGAACTGCCCTTTGCGGAGTTGTTTAGACTGTTAGCGGATAGCGGGTACGACGGCCCCCTCGTCGTCGAGCTCGAGGGCGTCAATTGGGACGAGCCGCTCCCGGCGGCCATTGCCGTGCGCCAATACGTCGAGGCCCTTCCCGGCTGAGTTGGGACGCAGCACCTCGTAGAACTAGCTACCGCAGCAGGGTGAGCTTGCGCGTCAAGACCGCCTCGTCCGTCACCAGTTGATACAGGTACGCGCCGCTGGCTACCGGGTGCCCGGCGGCGTCCCGACCGTCCCAGTGGAGCCGATGGTAGCCGGCCTGCTGCAGCCCTTGGTGCAAGACCGCCACCCGTTGCCCGCTCAATGCGAATACTTCTAAACGCACCCGGCCCGGTTCCAGCAGGAAGTACGAAAGAATCGTCTCGCTGTTGAACGGATTGGGCGTGTTTGGCAGCAATTGGGTGCGGTCGGGCAGGGCTGCCAGCTTGCCACTGCCAAAAAAATCGTCGAAGCCAGCGAAGTTCGACTCTTGCCCGATGGCGGTAAAGGTCACCGGCTCAAGACCGGCGATAGTGGCCTCAACGGTATTCGTCCCCGGATCGGAGCCTAGCCTCAGCACGTTTCTGGCTCGTCCGCTAGCATCGGTGGTGGCCGTTTCTGCCGACATCGTCCCGCCGCCGGCAGTGACCGAAAACGCGACGACTGCCCTCGCAATCGCCTCGTCGTCTTCATCCAACACTAAAACCACAAACGGCGCGCTTAGTTGTGCGCCGGCCAGCCCTTCTTGTCCATCGCCGGAGACCTTCGTCAGGCTGTGGGGAATTTGCACGACGGCGGCAGCAGTAAAAGTCACTACTTCAATTCCATCAACGGTGGCTTCAACGGTGTTCGGCCCCGGATAGCTGCCCAGCGTCAGCTTGGTAGCGGCGCGGCCATTGACATCGGTCGTGGCGGTGGCCGCCGAGAGCGTCCCCCCGCCGGCAGTGACTGCAAAAGTGACGACCGCCCCGGCAAAAGCCAACCCGTCTTCATCCAACACCGAAACCACAAACGGCGCGGCCAATTGCTCACCGGCTGGTCCTTGCTGCTCATCGCCAGAGACCTTCGTCAGGCTGTGGGGAATTTGCACGACAGCGCTAGCAGTAAAAGTCACGGGTTCAAGACTATCAACGGTGGCTTCAACGGTGTTCGGCCCCGGATCGCTGCCCAGCGTCAGTGTGGTAGCGGCGTGGCCGTTGACATCGGTCGTGGCGGTGGCCGCCGAGAGCGTCCCCCCGCCAGCGGTGACTGCAAAGGTGACGACCGCCCCGGCAAAAGCCAACCCGTCTTCATCCAACACCGAAACCACAAACGGCGCGGCTAGTTGCTCACCGATCGGTCCCCGTTGACCATCGCCTATTTTCACTAGGCTCTGAGGACGGGGTGGCACCCACTCAGATGTGTCCCATAACTTGATCGTGCCATCAATTGACCCGGAAGCGAGCATGGCCCCGTCGGGCGAAAACGCCACAGGATAGACAAAAGGCTCATGCTTGAAGGTGGCGATACTTTCTTTGCTTAAAACGTTCCAAAGTTTGACGCTGTTACTGCCGGAAGCGAGCGTGGCCCCATCGGGCGAAAACGCCACAGGCCAAAACCCATCCTCAGGACCAAGGATGGCAATAGTTTGTCTCGTCGCAACGTCCCACAGCCTGGCCGTGCCATCAATTGACCCGGAAGCGAGCGTGGCCCCGTCGGGCGAAAACGCCACGGACCAGACGTGATTTAGATGCCCCTCAAGGGTGGCGATATTCCTTCCGGTCTCTACATCCCACAGCTTGACCGTGCTGTCCTGTGCCCCGGAAGCGAGCGTGGCCCCGTCGGGCGAAAACGCCACCGATTGGACCGTACCCGTATGGTCTGGAAGGATAGCCGTGTTGGCCCCGGTCGCAACGTCCCACAGCTTGAGCCCAGCAAAGAAATCCATAGAAGCAAGCATCGCACCATCGGGCGAAAACGCCACAGCTCCATTTCCTCTAAGGGTGGCGGTATTTTCGCCGGTCGCAACGTCCCACAGCTCAATCCCCCTACTCGACCCGTAAGCGAGGGTCGCGCCATCGGGTGAGAACGCGACCGAGACGAAAAAGTTCGAAGCCCCACCCTCGGAGAAGGTGGCAACATTCCTTCTCGTCCCTACGTCCCACAGCTTGACCGGGCCGTCCGATGAAACGGAAGCGAGCGTTGCTCCGTCGGGCGAAAACGCCATCGAGAGGATCCAATTCGCATGCCCCTTAAAGGTGGCGATATGGTGTGGCGAAGCTGGCGCTGACGACGCATGTACGACCACCAGTGGCAAGAAAGCGAGGCCGATTAGCGCGAAACGGGCGGAGTGAAAAACCGGGGTTTTCATTGGGTTCAGACTCCTGTGTGTTCGGTTTGCGTCCACGTCGGACGTGGCCGGACCGTATTCTGCTCTAGCGCTGCGGAAAGCTCGTACAAGGGCAAGGCACTGTCAAGAAAGCATTCGCACAGTTTGCCCCAGCCTATACCACCTCATACATTCCCCGCCTAGACCCCCACCGAGGAGCCTACCATGAAACGCATCACCGCCACCGACTTCCGCGACTATCGCCGCGACCGCTTCATCGACGCCCAAACCACCCCGGCCGCCCGCCTCGCCCCCACCTATCTGCTCACCAACGAAATGGGCGTTGACGGCGATATCTGCGAGGAACTCACCCCGGCCTCTTGTGCAAAGGTCGAATTCAACATCCCCTCGGCCAAGACCAAAGGGGCCGAGTTGCTTTTCTACGTCAACGCCGACCAAACCACCGCCGACAAACCCATGCGGCTCCAAGTCAACGGCCACGTCCTCACGCACCGCCAAGACCGCCAGCGCATGCTCACCGGCGGTTGGGACCGCAAGAAAATCGCCGCCAAATACCTCAAAAACGGCACCAATGAATTCGTCTTCTCGCACAGCGGCGTGTTGCACATTGACCCCTTCCCGGGCGGTCTGGCCGACGCGCCCCCAAGCCATTCGAGCCGCAGCTTTGACGGCGGCAAGACTTGGCACCAAGGTGCCCTCGGCGAGGCCCGCGCCATGGACGGCGAGTACCTAGTGCGGCTGCGCCTCAAGGGGCATCCGCCCCAAGGGACGCTCTGCTCGCCGGTCATTGACCTCGCCGACGAAGACGGCCGCGGCCGCATCGCCCCTCGGCTGGGGATTCGCCGCCTACACCTAAAAGCGCGGATGCGCCAGCCGCAGGGGACCCAGATACACTTTGAACTGCGCACGGGTTCGACGCCTTCCTTTGACCCGCGCACTTGGACAGCTTGGGAACGATGCACGGCCTTGCAGTGGCCCGAGCGCTTTGTGCAGTGGCGCGCCATCCTTGAAACCGACTCGGCCAACAAGACCCCGACGCTTCAGGCCGTCACCCTCCAAGCCGACATTGAGGAAGACGCCCAGAGCCTCGCTCCCTTCAAGCGGGCAGAACTTGACCAACCCCAACTCGTGTACAGCTCGTACCCCTTCGCCTATATGGGGCTGCACCCGCACCAAGAGCGGCTGCGCAAACAGTACCGCCTCGACGAGGTCATCGCCGCCGGCAAAACCGAACTCGAACAGCTAGCGCTCTTGCGCGACTGGGTCCACAGCCAGTGGCTGGGCTGGCAATCCGACAAATATCCCCACTGCCCCTCTTGGAATCCGCTCGAAGTCCTCGACACCACCAAGGGAGACTGGGGCTTTGGCATGTGTACCCACTACGGAGCGGTGTTCGCCGGCTGTGCCTCGGCCTTGGGGTGGGTGGCCCGCTCAATCGTCGTCGATCACCATTGCTTGGCCGAGGTCTGGTGCGAAGAGTTGCAAAAGTGGATCCTCGAAGACGCCGGGCCGACCCGCGAATTCGACGCCACCTACGAAATCGACGGCGTACCCATCAGCGCCTTGGAGCTGCACGAGGCCGCCGCGGACGAGCGGCGCGAAACGATCATGGCCAACAAGCTGCCGCAAAAAGTCGTCGAGCCCATGTCCAGCTACATCGACGTCTTCTGCCGCTTTGGCATTCCGCTGCGCAACACGCACCTGATCTTTGCCGAGCCGGCCGAGCTGCGCCACGGTGCCGGGCAGTACCACTGGGATGGCTATCTGTGGTGGTCGGACGACGTCGATCCCCGCTACGCCGAATACTCCTTGCAGACCTCCCGCCCCGGGGATTTCTACTGGTCGGTCAACCAGACGCGGCTCTACCTCCAAGTGGCGGAAAAGGCGCGTACTCTGCAAGTCGATCTAGAGCACACCGCGCCCAACTTCTCGCACTTCTTGGTGCGCCAAGACGGCGGCCCATGGCGCGAGGAGCGCGAGGCCCGCTTTGAGTGGACGCTCGCCGCGGGCGAAAACCTACTCGAAGCGCGGGCGGTCAATGTCTTCGGCAAGAAGGGCCGCATCGCCAAAGCATGCGTCGAAGCGTCGTAAAATCACTTAGCCTGTGAGCGCCTCGCTCTCCCTTGCCACGCGCGCCCTGCGCGGTTTCCTCTGGAATGGCAGTGCTTCCCTCATCCAGATCGGCGTCATGCTGGCGCTTTACGCGCTCTTGCCGCTCGGCGACTTGGGCCGTTTTGAGTGGGCACTAGCCCTAGTGATGCTCCTATCGCTGGTCGGCGACTTGGGTCTGGGCGCAGCCCTAATCCAGCTACCGGACGCGGGCGAGGAACACTTTGACGCGGCCTTTTGGACTTGTTTGAGCTGGGGACTGCTGCTCACGGCCGCGGTCGTGGCCGCGTCTTCTTGGCTGGCCTCTTTTTTGGGGGGCGAAGACCCGCACACCTTCGGCCGCGTCCTGCGCACGTTCTGTCTGGCGATCCCCTTTGCCTCATTGGCGGGCCTGTTGCGGGCCAGACTACAGCGCGACCTCAACTTCCGCGCCGTGGCCCTTTCCGAGCTCGTTTCGGTCCTGACCTTCGGCCTCGCGGTGACATTCCTGCTTTTCTGGCGCCCGGACTTGGGCGTCTTGGTCCCGGTCGTCGGCTCAGTCGTGCGCGAACTAGGTCTTTTCAGCAGCCTCGCGCTTTCGTCCCGCTGGCTTCCGCGCCTGCGCTTCCGGCCCCAAGCGCTGCGCCAGATTCTTGGCTTCGCGCTGAATTTTACGGGTTCGCGTGCGGTCGCCTTTCTCAATGCCAAGATCGCTTATGTCTTCATCTTCGTACCGCTGGGGGCCACCGCCCAAGCCTATTACAGTTTGGCCGAGCGATTGACCTTGCAGCCTTTGACCCGGCTGGCCACAACCATCCAGCGCATCTCCTTCCCAACCTTTTCGGCGATTGTAGAAGACGACTCGCTTCTGCGCCGCGGCTATTTGTCCTCGGTACAGGGCTTCGTGCTGGCGCTGGGTCCGGCCCTCGCGGGGATATTCGTCTTCGCGCCGGAGATTGCCGCCTTGGTCAACACCGAGCCGATGTGGATGGTGCTTCGCCTGTTGGCCGCAGCCACGCTTTTGAAAGTAGCTGGCTCCTTGGTCGGCTCAATTTTCATGGCCAAAGGCAAGGCCAACTGGTCTTTCTATTGGTCGCTCTTTAGCATGGGGGTGCTGATCCCGGCACTGTACTTCTATGGCCTGCCGCACGGCGTCGAAGGCGTGGCCAGCGTCATCGCCGCGGCCGCTTTGCTGTTCCTGCTGCTTTCGCAGCATCTCGTCAACCGCTTGATTGACCTGCCTTTTGCAACCTATCTCGCCGCGCTCAGCCGTCCCGGTTTGGTGGTTGCCTTCGTCTTCGTCGTCCTCCTGCTCGGCCGCTCCTTATTGTCGGGACCACCACTTGCCGTTCTCGCCGTCGGTGCGGCCCTCGGTGTCGGCGCGGCCTCAGCGGCCCTTTTCCTCTTCGCCCGTGCCCTCTGCCGCACCTATTGGCAGAGCCTGCGCGGGCATTGATTCGGCCCTAGCGAAAATTGCGTGGGGGGCTGTTTTGGAATATGTTTTTAAGGAACTGCTCTAAAGGAGATTGCGCTATGAGCGAGATACAAAACGGCCAGAGTGGCACCCTGCGCCTCAAGACTGGCCTCGCCGAAATGCTCAAGGGCGGGGTCATCATGGACGTCGTCACCGCCGACCAAGCCAAGATCGCCGAAGACGCCGGGGCCGCCTCGGTCATGGCGCTGGAAAGAGTGCCCGCCGACATCCGCGCTGAAGGCGGGGTGTCGCGCATGTCGAGCGTCGAGAAGCTGCGCCAGATCATGGAGGCGGTCTCCATTCCGGTCATGGCCAAATGCCGCATCGGGCACTTTGCCGAAGCGCAGATGCTGCAAGCCCTCGGGATTGACTACATCGACGAAAGCGAGGTCCTGACCCCAGCCGACGAGCACTATCACGTCGATAAATTCGCCTTTGAGGTGCCCTTTGTCTGCGGCTGCCGCAACCTCGGCGAGGCCCTGCGGCGGATTGGCGAGGGCGCGGCCATGATCCGCACCAAGGGCGAGGCTGGCTCGGGCAACATCGTCGAGGCCGTGCGCCACATGCGCTCGGTCACCGACGAGATCCGCCGGCTGACCATCTTGCGTCCCGAGCAGCTAATGACCGCGGCCAAAGACCTAGGCGCACCGTATGAACTGGTCTGCTGGATCGCCGAGCACGGCAAGCTGCCGGTGCCCAATTTTGCCGCCGGCGGCGTGGCCACGCCAGCCGATGCCTCCCTGATGATGCAGCTCGGGGCCGAGGCCATTTTCGTCGGCTCTGGGATTTTTAAGTCCGGCGATCCGGCCAACCGCGCCAAAGCCATCGTCGAGGCCACCACCCACTACGACGACCCAGAGGTCCTAATCCGCGTCTCTGAAAACCTCGGCGAGGCTATGGTCGGCATCAACATCGACACCCTCGAAGAGAAGGACAAACTACAAACCCGCGGCTGGTAGGACGCCGCACCGATGCAAACGGAAAATGCCCCGTCTCTGCTGTGTCAGGGACGGGGCAATTTTATGGTAAAGCGATGATTGGAATTTTGGGATTGCAGGGTGACTACGCAGCCCACGGCAAAATGCTCGACGCCTTGGCGGTCGAATCCCGCGTGGTCAAAAAGCCGGCGCAATTGTCTGCGGTTGACGGCCTGATCTTTCCCGGCGGCGAGAGCACGACGCTCATCAAGCTCATGGACTCTTGGGCTTTCTGGGCACCGCTGAGGGACTTTGCCGCGGCCGGCAACCCCATCTTTGGCACCTGCGCCGGGATGATCCTATTGGCCAAAGGCGTCTCCAACCCGCCGCAGAAGTCCCTCGGCCTGATCGATATCGACGTCGAGCGCAACAGCTATGGCCGCCAAGTCGATAGCTTTGAGGGGACGGGCGGATGGGCGGCGGATGGGCAATCGCGAGCATTGCCGATGATCTTTATCCGCGCACCCCGCATCGCGCGGTTGGGCGACGGGGTCGCGGCACTGGCCACGTGCGGCGACGATGTGGTTGTGGCGCGCCAAGGCCAAGTGCTCGTCGCCTCGTTCCATCCCGAACTGACCAGCGACTTGAGCCTACATCGCTACTTTGTCGCTATGGTTGGATAATAATAACTGATGTTACGCAGTCGTTCTCGGTGGTGTCATTCCCGCTTGCACAGGCATGACAAACGCTGCGTAACATCAGTAAGAAATTGCTCTGGATTAGTCGAAATTCTCAACTGGCTCCAGCTTGGCGGTTACTGACTCTTGCTCTCCAGCCTCGTCTGAGAAAGTTAGGATTGCGTAGATGGCTGTCGTCCCATCCTGAGCGGTGGATTCTTGGAGGGATACGTTTATCGTGGTCGATTCAAACTTGAACATCGCTCCCGTGAAGAAGTCAATGGCCCAACTCGGTAAGCTGAGTAGGTTCAGGAATGTTACCTTGCTGACGCCTCCCTTTACGATGCCTACGGTCTTGGTCTCGTATCCTTCTAGGCTGATGGTTACGGCGTAGTCCTTGCCCTTGCGTAGCTTGGCAGTCATGGGAGTGTGGCCTTCGTCGACCAATACGCCCTTGTGCTTGATCTCGACTTTGGCATTGCCTGGGTACGAGTTTACACTCACTTCGTCGGATGTGCCCGTAAAGACTGTGGCACATCCTGATGCTGCTATGAGGATGTATGTCGCTAAGAATCGGGATGCGTGAGCGATGCGTCTGCGTGTCATAGGTTCTCTCCTATGGATTATGTGAGCAATTAGGCGACCCTAGGGTGCCGGGTAGTTGCTCACAATCACGCAGACTAGTGCGGGAAGGTTCCTGCCTATTCGCCAAATCAAGGAGCGACCTTGATTTTTTTCTCGGCTATTGTATTCAACAGGCCACCCGACGCAGGGCGGTCTGCTATGATTGTGAGCGACGGTAAAGATATAACTTCTAAAGAAAATGACAAGCCCTTGAGGAGTGCTCCATGATCGTCGATACCCATGTACACATCTGGGAAATGTCCGACAAATATCCCATCGGACCCACCGCCCCCAACTGGACCTCCGAGCCGGACGAACCCGCCACGGCCGACGAACTGATCGAGGACATGGACCAAAACGGCGTTGAGCGCAGCGTCTTGGTGCAGACTAGCTGGTCCACCTGGGACAACGGCTATATCGCCGATTCGCAGGCCCGTTTCCCCGACCGCTTTATCGGCCACGGCATGATTGACCCGCAAAACCCAGACAACGCCGCGCAGGTGCGCTACTGGATGGAGGAACGCGGCTTGGTGGGTTTCCGCTTCCATCCCATGTACTACCCGGACGAGCGCGTCCTGACCACGCCCCAAAACCGCCCCTTGTGGGAAGTCCTCGACGCAATGGGCGCTGTCGTCCAGTTCCATCTCAACGCCGCTTGCGCCGATCAAGTAGCTGCAATCGCCCGCCGCCACCCCCAGATGCCCCTGCTATTGGACCACATGGGCTATCCCAATCTCGACGAGCCCGCCGCGGCTTTTCAGCCTATCGTCGAGTTAGCTGGCTTCGACAATGTGGCGGTGAAAATATCGGATGTCCACGGCCGCTCAAAGCAGGCTTTTCCCTATGCCGACGTGCATCCCTTCATCCAGCGTCTGCACCACGCCTTTGGGGCCGAGCGCATGCTGTGGGGCACCGGCTATCCGGGGCACCACCGCACCAAGCACAACTGGCCGACCCTAGCCGAAGAGTTGCGCCTAGTGCAGGAGGGTTTCGACTTTCTCAGCCAGCGCGAAAAGGACCAAATGCTAGGCGGTACGGCCGCCCGCATATGGGGACTGACCTGACCTTTGCAAGTTTGTTCGTACCCAATCCACAAGGAAGGCCCGCATGACATTGGACACCAGCGACCAAAACATATACCAAGCCATCGGCGTCGAACCCATCATCAACTGCCGCGGCACGTTTACCATCATCGGCGGCTCGGTCGAACTCCCCGAAGTTGTAGCGGCCATGGAAGCGGCCTCGGGCTACTTCGTCCAATACGACGAACTGGCCGAAGCCGTCGGCCAAAGGCTGGCTGAAATCACTGGGGCCGACTGGGGCCTGATTCCGGCGGGCTGCGCCGCTGGCCTCAAGCACATCACGGCAGCTTGCGTCACCGGCGGCAATCCCGAAAAGCTGATCCGCATCCCGGATTTGACCGGCCTAGACAAAACCCAAGTCGTCATTCCCCGGTACGCGCGCAATGCCTACGACCACGCCGTGCGCAGCATTGGCGTCGAAATTGTCATGGTCGAGACCCGGGCCGAACTCGAGCGGGCCATCAATCCCCGCACCGCCATGATCTACATAACCACCGGGGCCGGCTCTGCCACCGGCCAGCCGCTTTCCCTAGAGGTCATTGCCGACGTGGCCCGGCCGCACAAAATTCCCATCCTCGCCGATGCCGCGGCCGAAGACCTCACCATTCCCAATGTCCATTTGCAAAGGGGTGCCACGGCCGTGGCCTACAGCGGCGGCAAAGCCCTGTGCGGGCCTCAGTGCGCCGGCTTGGTGCTGGGCGACAAAGCCTTGTTGCAGTCGGCGTGGCAATTCAGCTCACCGCACCACGGGCCGGGCCGCGACGATAAAATCGGCAAGGAGGAGATCATGGGGATGCTGGCGGCGGTGGAAGCCTGGGTGCGCCGCGACCACGCGGCCGAGTGGCAGACTTGGCTGTCCTATCTCGACCATATCGCCCAGCGAGTGCGCCGCATTGACAGCGTATGGACCGAGGTCGCATACCCCACCGGCCTGTCCAACCGCGCCCCGGTCCTCACCATTAGTTGGGACCCAGCGGCCTTGCACATTACCGGCGCAGAGGTCGCCGAGGATTTTGCCCGCAACAAACCCCGCATTGCCGTGGCCAGCGGCAATGCCAACGGCCGCACCTCCATCGGCATCACGCCCAACCAGATGCAGCCGGGCAACGACCGAGTGGTCGCCGAGCGGATCCACCGCATCTTATCCGCGCAACGCAGTCCTCAATCGACCGAACTAGCCCCTCCGGCAACCGATGTCAGCGGTGCTTGGGACCTCACCATCAACTATTCGAGCAGCAGCAGCCAGCACCAGCTATTCCTCGAACAGGAGGGGCATTGGATCGGCGGCACCCACATAAGCGATTTTTCCCAGCAGCAAATTGTCGGCGTCATTGAGGGCGACCAGGTAACGCTGCGCAGCGAAGTGCGGCGGCCGGGCGATACCATCCCCTTCCTGTTTGCCGGCCGCGTTGCAGAAGACCGCCTTTCGGGATTCATTCACCTAGGCGAATACCGCAACGCCGATTTCACGGCCTGCCGCTCCCAGTACGCAAAATCGCCGATCTCTATTAGCATACCCGGCGGAGCACCGCTGGCCACCTAAGCGGTCACTAGTCGCCAGAAACAACGAGGGGTCGGACTACCCAGAACTGGTAGCCGTGTGAAGGGCTCAATTAGTGTCTAGCAGAAATCCGCTCACCCTGTGTCTCCAGACGCGAATGGGATTTCCCGAGGGATGGCGCATGATCCTCGACTCCTCGGCGATCGTCGCCATCCTGCTCCGGGAGCCGGAGCACGAAGCCCTTCGGTCCAAGATCGCCGCCGCGCAGGCACACCTACTCTTCTCGAAACCGCCATTGTGCTGTCAGCTCGCCTTGAACGCAACGCTCAGGGGACTCTTGATCGGTTCATACAGGAGACCGACACCATCGCAATTCCATTCAGTCAGGCCCACTGCTCCGCGGCCCATCAGGCTTGGCTCAGCTACGGCAAAGGGCGTCATCCGGCGGCACTCAACTTCGGGGATTGCGCCACCTACGCTACCGCCCAACTCGCTGGCGAGCCGCTCCTCTGCACGGGGGACGACTTCTCGCAGACGGACCTCGAACTCGCCTGATTCAGTCAGGGCGGCGACCTGACAGGCCGGTTAACGGACTCCTCATTCCGTCGTACTTCACAAATATCCCTCTCCCAATATCCTCTCTCAAGCTCGCCAGACAAAGGCACTTGAGCATCCCCGCCAGCAGTAGTCCGTAATTCTCGTCCAACCGATAGCCCTCCTTATTTTGCACCAACAGCCCGGCCTCAATCAGTTTGCCAAGCACATCCGTCAGTGCCTGCGAGGACTCGGCCAATTAGCGCGTTTGCCCAGTTGTCGGCATTGAGGAACGCGAAAGTAGGTCAACTGCTGGTTGAGCTTTTCCCTTACGTCAGAGAAGCGGGCGCTCGTGGCTCCAGGAGGCGAGCTGCTCAAAGGCGCGGGCGGCGCGCAACACGGTGAGGTCCTGCCGCCAGCCGCCGATGATTTGCAGGCCCACGGGCAGGCCATCGACGCGGCCGCAGGGCACACTCGCAGCGGGCAGGCCGGTGAGGTTCACTGGGTAAGTGAAGGCCGTCCAGCTCAGGTACGTGGTATCGCGGCCGGCGATCGAACCGGGGTGATCGTCGCCGGCGGCAAAGGCGGTGACCGGCAGGGTCGGCGTCAACAGCAGGTCGTAGTTCTCGTAGAACTGCCGCCATTGGTGATAATACGCGTTGCGTTCTATGTAGGCATTGGCCACGTCCGTGCCGCGGAATTCGAACCCCTCTTCGACGACGGTGCACAAGCCGGGATCGAGGCGATCGGCGATCTGGTCGAACTGGTCGCGGAAGGTGGCGGCGAAGGCCGTTGACCACAGGATGTGGATGAGACGCCACGGATCTTCACCGGCCGGGTGCGCCTCCTCAAGGGTGCAACCGAGATCCGAGAAGCGCCGGGCGGCCGCTTGTGCGGTCTCGACGACCTCGACATCGACAGCCGCGTACCCGAGATCGGACGACCAAGCCACGCGCAGCCCGTCCACGCCGGTTTCGATCTCATCAAATGCCAACGGTGCGGCCGGCATTGAGGTGCGATCCCGCACATCGGGACCGACCATGACGTCGAGCATCCGCACGGCGTCGCCAACGGTGCGGGTGATCGGCCCGGCGTGGGACAGGGTCTCCACCACGCTGGCCGGGTACTGGGGGATTCGTCCCCAAGAGGGTTTGAAGCCAAAGGCGCCCGAAAAGCCGGCCGGGATGCGGATCGAGCCAGCGCCGTCCGTGCCCTGGGCCAGTACGCCCATGCCAGCGACCACGGCCGCGGCCGCTCCGCCGCTGGAGCCGCCCGGTGTGCGTCCGTGCCGCCAGGGGTTGTGGGTTGGTCCGACGACGCGATTACCCGAATCTCCCTTCCAGCCGAGCTCCGGCGTGTTCGTCTTGCCGACCAGCACCATGCCGGCGTCGCGCAGGCGTTCGGCGAGGGGCGCGTCGAAGTCCGGGATCCAGTCGGCGGTCAGCAGCGACCCCCGGGTGGTGCGGATCCCGCGCGTCGCCGTCAGATCTTTCAGCGAGCCGGGGATGCCGGCCAAAGGAGGCGGGTCCTCGGCACCGGCAAAGGCGGCTTCGGCGGCGCGCGCCTCGGCCAAGGCCCGCTCCGGCGCAATCGTGATGAAGGCGTTGAGCCTTGGGTCGAGCGATTCGATTCGGCGCAGCACAGCCTCGGTGACCTCCACCGGAGACAGCTCGCGGCACTCGTACAGGCGGCGCAGTTCGACGCCGGAGAGATAGCACAGATCGGTGTCGTTCATATTTCTATGGATCCGAAAGCACCACTTCTCGCCCAAGGCGGGACGACTCCATGTACGCCGTCACCGATGATTCCGACTTCGTGCATCTTATCCTCGATTTGAAAGGATAGGAGTATAAACGGGCATTTGCGCTGGCGAGTTTGGGTGTAATCCCCTACGGTTTCTGGGCTCCCCTCGTCTCGACGTACACCGAGAACAGCGACTGCGAACAGGTGATGAACAGTCTGTTCTTTTTTGCGCCGCCGAAGCAGAGGTTGGCGCAGGGTGCCGGCAGGTGGATCTTGCCGATCAAGGTGCCGTCGGGGGCAAAACAATGCACCCCGTCGTAGCCCTCGCCCCCCCAGCAGGCCCCCGACCACAGGTTGCCATCCACATCAGTGCGAATCCCGTCCGACGAGCCGGGCTCCATGTCGGCGAAGACGCGCCCATTGGCGATGCGGTCGCCGTGGACGTCGAAAACGCGGATGTGGGTGGGGTATTCGGGGCCGTCGGAACGCCCGGTATCGACGATGTAGAGCAGGGACTCGTCCGGGCTGAAGCAGAGGCCGTTTGGCCGCCGGAAGTCTCCTGCCACCACTGTTGCTTCCCCAGCGTTTGGGTCGAGACGGTACACGTTGGCCTCATTCTCGAACGCATCCCGATGCCCCTCGTAGTTTAGCAGAATGCCGTACCCAGGGTCCGTGAACCAGATCGATCCATCCGACTTCACCACGATGTCGTTGGGGGCATTCAAGGGCTTGCCCTCAAACTGGTCCATCAACACGGTGATCGAACCGTCGTATTCCGTCCGGGTGACTCGGCGCGCGTCGTGTTCGCACGACAACAAGCGTCCCTCGCGGTCGCGCGTGTTGCCGTTGGTGTTGTTGGATGGCTTGCGGAAGACCGAGACGGCTCCGGTCTCTTCTTCCCACTTGAGAATGCGGTTGTTGGGGATGTCGCTGAACAGTACATAGCGGCCGTCGCCAAACCACACCGGGCCTTCGAGCCAGCGGCCGCCGGTCCAGAGCATTTCGAGGGCGGCATTGGCCAGCTTGTACTTGGCGAAGCGCTCGTCGAGCACTTCAATGCGGCAGTCTGGATACCTCACAACAGTCATGGCAGCTCCTAAACGCGGCGGAATTTCTGCACCCTATTGTGCAGAGTGGCTACTTCACCGATGTACAGCGAGCCTTCCTCATCTACCCAAATGCTGTGCGGGGAGTCGGCGAATTGACCCGGGGCCGAGCCGTCCTCGCCCCAGCGGGCCAGTAGGTGTCCTTCTAGGTCGAAGATGCTGACGCGCGATGGGGCCTCGACTATGTACACTGTATTGTCCGGGGTGATAAAGAGGTCCATGGGCGTTACCAAGTCGCTCCATTCGTCCAAGTAGCGGCCCCCGGAGTCAAAGCGCTGGATGCGGTTGTTTTCGCGGTCAACGGCCCAGACGCGTTCATCGCGGTCAACCCACAGGCTGTGGGGCAGGGCGAATTGACCCGGACCGGTGCCCGCGGAGCCCCACGAATGGAGCAATGCTCCCGCAGCCGAAAAGCGGTGGATGCGGAATTGGCCGTACCCGTCGGCCACGTACAAATCCCCGGAAGGGCCGCGCATGGCTTTAGTGGGCTGGTTAAAGGGCTGGTCGGGTGCGCCCGGCACTTTAGGTGTGCCCCAAGTGTTGACCAGTTCTCCCTGCGGATTGAAGCAGCGGATGGTGTGGCTGTCGGTGTCGGCCGCGTACACTTGGTCCTCGCCGTCAACCCACAGGAGGTGGGGGTTGGCCAGCAGGTCGGCACCCCAAGTGTCGAGATAGGCCCCATCGCGGTCATAGACCAGCAGGGCGGGGGGGTGACGGCGGGCCACAAAGACCCGGCCTTGGGCATCGGCAGCCACTCCGGGCACGACGCCGCCCATGGGGCGGCCTTGGGGGCCTAGGCCCCAGTGTGCGACGACTTCGTAATTATAGGTAGCGCTCATGGCATCCCTCGCGGTTAGGGGGAAAGGCCAAATATGATAGACAATACGGACGGCGGCCTGCAATAGGCACAGAGCAGCTTGAATGCGTAAGACAGAAAAGAAGCGGCCAATCATAGCGGGGTAAGCGATGAAGACGTACTATCTGCAAACGGCCGACCCGGTGTAGCGGTCAGAGGAATCGCGAGGTCATGCGCAAACAAAAACGCAACGGAGGAGAGAGCATGAAACTAACAGACAATCACTTGCAGACCTTTGTAGAACAGGGCTTCGTAGTAGTAGAAAATTTCTATCGCGAGGAACGCCGGGCCCAGATCGCCGCGGCCATCCGCCGAACCCTCCTCCCTTGGGAAGCACTCGCCGACGATCCGCCCGCAGAGAGGCTCCTAAAGGACGACTTTCCCTACGCCGATATGTTCTTCAATGAATTCATCATCGACTGGGATCTCATCGAGTTCGTCCAGCGAGCCCTCGACACCGTGGACATCCACTTTCGCTATGCTCACAACTGGGCGCGCTACCCCGACCCCGAAGCTGTGCAGCCAGACTTGCACATCGACAATGGCAACAACTCGCTCCTGCCCCCCACATCCGACCGGCGCTACGGACAGATCAGCACTTGGTACTTTCCCGAAGCTGTACGAGAAAACCAAGCGCCGATGCAGATCGTGCCCAAGCCCTATGGCCGGGATCTGAGCAAGCGGGTTTTGCTGACGGTACCGGCGGGCACGCTCATGATCTTCAACACCCATTTGTGGCACTCGGCAACCATCTTCAAGGGCCGCGAGGGGCAGCGCTATTCCGCCACCCGAATCTACGGCCGCGCCGACCACTACTGGGAGGGCGTGAGCAGCTTTACCAATCGGGGGATGAACGAGCACTTCAGGGCTTTTATCGGTCGGCTATCGGCGCGCGAACGGGAACTTTTCCGCTTTCCGCCCGCCGGCCACGAATACTACACCCAAGAGACGCTGGCCCGCCTCGAAGAGCAGTATCCGGGCTGGAATGCGCGCGGAGAGTACGACTTATGAGCGACGAAAGAACCGATCTCCCCGCCGCGGATAGCACCATTTTTTGAACAATGCGATTTCCAACTTCCACGCCGCAACGTTCTCGGTTACACCGGTATAGCCCTCAACGGTGTGCTGGTGGAAGGCAGTGCCGCCAAAGGCCCCAAACCACAGTAGGCATAGTACCCTCGGCGGGATGAGTACAAAAATGGTGAATTCGCGCACTGTGCGGCCCTTGGAAATGCGGGCGATGAACGTGCCGACGAAGGGGGGGCCAAGCAAACCACCATGCCCAGTAGAATGTCGTCCGATCGTGCAGGAAATCCACATCCGCGCGCCCTACCCAGTTGCTGGGTACTCCTCGTCATCCGGCAGTTGGGGTTGTTTTTTATCTCCATTCGTCGGCAACATGGCCTGATGTGGCCTTCCTTTCTGCGGCATTGTTGCTTCGGAGCAACGCCTATTTCAAAAGCGGATGGTAAAGCGGGTCGGGTCGGCCGCCGGGCTTTCTAAAGAAAAGGCAAAACCGTGCCGACTCAAAATCTCCTGCACCAACGTCAGGCCGAGACCCCGTCGGTTTTCCTTGGTACTGAAAAACGGCGTGAACAGGCTCTCGGCCACTTCCGGGTCGATCCCCGTACCCGTATCCTCGACCACGGCAAAGGGCCGGTCTTGGAGCTGCCCCAAGCGAATCGTTATCCGGCCGTCCTCGCCAATGGCCTCCACCGCATTTTTCAGGATATTGACAAACACCTGCTCCATTTGGTTTTCGTCCATGGGGATGCGTTTCAGGTCTGCCTGAACGTCCCAATTCCACTTGATGTTGCGGCGTTCGCACTCGGCGTGCATCAGCAGGGCGATGTCGCGCAACAGGGCTTCGAGGTCCACGGGCTGCAAGTGTGGTGCCGGCAGTTTGACCACCTCGGCGAAGCTGCGCATGAAGGCGCTGAGATGATCGATGCGGTCAATGGCCACTTGCAGGGCGTTTTCAAAATCGCCGCGGTCGGCTTCCCGCAATTGTCCCTTGTAGTTGAGGCAGGAGTGCAGCAGGGAATGGACCGCCCCGGTTGAATTGTTCACCTCGTGTGCCAACAGGCGAATGACTTTCTCGTAGGCGGCCTTCTCCGACAGGCGCAATTCCTCGGTCAATTCCTCCATGAGGATAAAGCTGCGTGGGAATCCCCGGTCCAAAAACTGCGCCTTGTGGCAGCGCACCCGCAGCCCTTGCAGCGGCAGCACCTGGGACTCGCCGACAGCCAAGTCGTGCAAGGCGCGGGCAAATGCCGTTCCCAAATCGTCCAATGGCCGGTCAAGTGCCGCGCTTTCGGCCAGTCCTAACAGGCGGCTAGCACTGGGATTGACTAGGGCGACTTTGTCGTCGAAGTCGAGGGTGATAACGCCCGATGGCGAGGCCGTCAGGATCTTGTCCATGAAGTAGTGCTGTTCCTGCAGCCGTGTGCGCTCTTCGCGCAATTGGTCGATCATGCGGTTGTACACGCGCACGAGCTGATCCATTTCCGGCTGGCCCACTTCGACGAACTTGCTGGTGAAATCGCGCTCACCGATGAGTTCGGCACCCGTGCGGATCAGATCGAGCGGCACCCAAAAATGCTGGATCAAGCGCACACCGATCGCAAAAGACAGGACGAAGAATGCTTCAATCCCCAATAACCAAGGCTTTTCCTCTCTCAACAGGTACCCAGCAAGCCCCGCGAAGACGAGGTGAATACCGATCAGATAGAGGATGAGTTTGGAACGCAGGCTCAAGGGGTGATTCCGTATTTCTCAAAGCGGCGGTACAGCGCCGCCCGGCTCAAACCCAACGCTTGGGCCACCCGGCTGATGTTGCCTTGGTAGCGCTCCATGCACTGGACGATCATCGACCGTTCCAACTCTTCGAGGGTCATGGTGCCCGGTGCTGGCAAATCGCTCGATCCGCTTTGGCCTTCCTCGGGCTGCATCGCCAAAGCTGCGGAGAAGTCGTCGGCCCCCAAGACGCGGCCGGAACTCATCAAGGCGGTTCGTTCGACCAGTTGCTTTAGCTGGCGGATGTTGCCCGGCCACGGCAGGGTTTGCAGCCAGCTCAGGGCCGCAGCGTCTATCTCCAAGCCGCGGCGATAAACCTCGGCCGCGCTTAGCGCAAAGTGGCGCGTCAGCAGCGGGATGTCCTCCGGCCGTTGGCGCAGGGGCGGCAGGTGCAGGACGATGAGGTTGAGGCGATAGAGCAAATCCTCGCGGAAGGCCCCGGACTTGACTAATTCCAACAGATTCTGATTGGTCGCCGAAATCACCCGCACATCCACTGAACGGGTCTTGCTCGACCCCAGCACTTCATAGGTCCGGTCCTGCAACACGCGCAAGAGCTTGACTTGGCAGCTCGGGGCCAAGTCGCCGATCTCGTCGAGGAAGATGGTGCCGCCATTGGCCACCTCAAAGCGGCCGGCGCGATCCTGCCGCGCGTCGGTGAAGGCCCCCTTCACGTGCCCGAACATCTCGCTGTCGAACAGGGTCGAGGAAATGCCGCCGAGGTTCACTTTGACAAAGGGCTGATCGCGCCGGCCGCTGTTGCGGAAGAGCGCTTGGGCGATTTCGTCTTTGCCGGTGCCACTCTCGCCGGTTATCAGCACCGAAGCATCAGTGGGTGCGACGCGGCTTACGACTTCGAGCACCTTGAGCAGTTGGGGATCGGTGCCGATGATGTTGGCAAAATCGCCCTGGCGGTCCAGTTCCTCGCGCGTGATCGTGCGCTCGGTGGCTGGCGTTGCGGCCGCCAAGCCCAGCGCCGTTTTCACGGCTTGCAAGATCTGTTTGTTGGTCCAAGGCTTGGTGACAAAATCTGCGGCACCGGCCTTAATGCCCTGCACGGCCAGCTCAATGGAGCCCCAAGCCGTCATCAAAATGACTGGCACACTAGCCCGCCGGCGCTTGATCTCCTGTAGCAATTCCATGCCCTCCTCGCCGCTGGTCTGACGCGAGAAGTTCATGTCCTGCAAGACCAGTTCGCAATTGCCGCGGTCGAGCCATTCGAGGGCCTCGGCCGGAGATGAGGCTGTCGCGGTCTGGTAGCCGGCCTGTTTGAGCAGCAGGGACAGGGACGTGGTCACGGAAATATCGTCATCTACCACCAAGATCATCGCTTGGTCCTTGGTTGCATTTATCACGGATCAAATGAAGTTCGAGCCTCCCCACCTGTCGCAAGCTGTCATATTCCCGCCAGTTTTTCGTGGTCGGTTTGAGCAGCGGACCTATAGGCATTGGCCTGCGAGGGGGTTCGGAATTCTCGGTTTGATTCTCGTTCCTGACGCCTGAGATCCTCGCATATTGCGTGCAGATCAAAATTAAACTGCTCTGCATAAGCGCGGCTAATCTGACGTATTTCGTTCACAATTGGGTCATCAATCATCTTCGACCTCCAGTAATTCTTCGGGTGTACAGAGGATAGGAGGAGCATATTTTTTTGCGGCTTCCGGGTCGCCGCCCGAACATTCGCGGACTACTAGTTGGGAGACAAATAAGTTGAATCGCTGGGCCGCGGTTGACCACCTTACATCCGTACAGTACCCCCAAAATCAAAGCGCACCAAGCTCAGCCCCATGCTCCAGCCGGGCCGATCCAAACGCCGGGTGAAATCGAGGCGCAGCAGATGATACAGCATGAGCGAGACTCCCACCTCATGGCGGAAACTCTCCTCGTAGCGCGGATCGTATCCGAGGGCGGCCCGCCGCTTCGGGCCGATCCACGTCCGCCCCGAAGCCCCATGCACCACCAGCCCCGTGCCCCGCATGGCCCAATCCCATAGCCCCAACAACTCAAAGGGCGTGGTCTTGAAGTTGTGCTCCCAATACAGGGCCGCGTAGTGTTCGCCTTCTAATGGATGGCCATGCACCGTGCGGAAAGCACCAAAGGGAGAGAAGAAGCCCATGCTGGCCTCCAAGGATCCAAAGCCCTGCACGGGCACATCGCCGATTGAGTGGCCCGCCACCAGCCGCACATCAAGCGCGTTGGGCGCAAAGCGGCGCTTGAGGAAGGTCTTGAAATGGCCGTCCAAGGCCAAATGCAGGCGGGTAAAGGAAAAGTCGCTACCCAGCCTGCCGCTGCTGTGCTCCACTCCCATTTCGACTCGCCGATTGGCCGCCACGCCGAATGGCCGGTACGGCCCGCCCCACTCAAACCCCACTTCCAGCGAGCGCAGCCGCCCTTCCTCAATGGCCGGATTGGGCCGTGGCCTCCAGTTCCGATTCAACAGACTGAAAGCGGTCGTCTCCTGTAGCGAAGAATGCGCCTCGTGGTTAAAGCCCACTTGCAAGCCGACCTGACTCGGCAAGGAGAAATGGAGCCGAGCTCGCAGCCTTTCGTTCCAGTAATAATCAAAATAGTCGTCCAAGCCTAGCAGGCTCTGGCCGCTGTTGAGCAAAAGGGAATAGCCGTCCGAAGGAATGCGCGGCACCGGCCCTCTCCCGTACTCCAGAACCACCCCGCCGGCGATCCCCTGCCAGCCGACCCGGCCCCGGTAAGACCAGCGCTTCAGACCAACGCTGTACCCGGCACCACCGCCGACCAAACCCCGATTCCCCTCCAGTCCCAGATGCGCCCCGCCCACCCGGTCGTATCGCACGACCGAGCCCCAGCGCGACGACTCCGCCCGCTCCTCTGTCTGCTCGGCTTGCTCCTTCACCAATAAACGGGCGAGAAACCCCGTAGGCTGAAAGGCCCGTTCAAAGCGCATGGTGCTGTCGATGGTCGCATAAGCGGCCTGTTCGCGCACCGACAGGGGCACTTGGTCGGCCAGCCGGGCAAAGGAACTGTCCTGAGCCACGGCCAGCGAATCGACCCGCAGAACCTCCTCGCGGGCGTAGAGCGAGTCGGGCACATCGACATTGACTTGGTAATCGCTCAGCCGCGTCACCGCATTGTATTTGAGCGCCGGGAAGTGCAGCCCCACCATGCCGATTTTTATCGCCATGGAAGCCCGATAATCGACCGGCAGCCACACCCCTCCGGCAAAGCCGCGGAACTGTTGGCGATAGGCAAAATCCATGTGCTCGATCAGGGGCAGGGGAATGGCCGAGGTCGTGGTCGCCCGGCTGGGCGCCAGATCTACTTCGAGCAAGCCGAAATCCTCGTCCAATACTGCGACGCGGCCGACAAAAGCGGCTTGCAATTTATTCTTTGGCTCGACCGAAATATCGAATACCACCTTATCATCTAAATAGCGCTGGCCGATCAAGCGGAAGCGGTAGTGCTCGAGGGCATCGGGATGGGTCGGCCCGATCAGGGTGTGGCCGATAAAGGGGATATCGTCGTCGTAGAAATTCGCAACCCCCTCCAAGGCCGAGGTATATGCTTCGTGAGAATCCAAATTTCGGGTCTGACGCCTCGACTTGATCACTTCGCGCAACCCCCGCTCCCGCTCCCAGTAAATTTCCGAAGCCAATTCGCCGATCACGACGATGCCTTCCTCGTTTTCCAAAACTCGCCGGGTATAGGCTTGCGCCTGATAGCTGCTCAGGCCGGGTCGCCACGCTTGTTTGCGGCCAATGACTTGGCGCATGATGTCCTCGGCTGAGTTTTCGGCCGTCACCACTATGGTATCGAACTGAAAGGGCACTGGCGTCAAAGCGAAATCGACCCGTTCCGCAGAGGCCGTCACCACGCGGTCTTGAGAGGCATACCCGATATAACTTACCTTCAACGTCGCCGGCAGGTGCTGCACCTTGAGCAAGTACTCGCCCTCGTCGTTGGCTATGGTCCCGCGATAGGTGCCGGCTAGCTGGACGGTAGCCGCTGGCAGGGGTTGCCCGGTGGCCGCGTCGAGGACAGTGCCGCGCACCAACCACGGCTGGGCATGGGCTGCGGGGGCGGTCCATAAGGCAGCCAAGATCGCTAATCTAGCCATTGTCAAAAGCAAATCCGCGTTAATTTTTTTGCAACCCATAACATGGTGCCGGGCCTCAACTGGCCGTGCTGGTGGTCCGACGCGAGAACCAGCGGAAGTAAACGGGTCGTTCAGGCGAATGATGCACAAGAAGCTAACAGCCATGTTCGTTCTTCCTTCTTATTGGCGGAAGTAAACGGGTCGTTCAGGCGAATGATGCACAGCAATGGAACGCTCAGAGTTCGCTCAACAGCGAGCCGATAACCGCGTCGATCCTGTCCGTGATATCAGGACTGTAACCAAGGACATCATAGGCGACTTTGCCTGCGCCGTCTATGATCACGTGACGCGGATAAGCTGTGCCGAAAGTATGCACGACCTCGTCATTCGCCACGGCGATGTCATAGATGAATAGATGCTTCTTCAGAAACGGCGTCAACTCCGCCATTTCATTGTCGGCGATGGCGAGGAATTCGACGTCGCGGTCTGCGTACTTCTCGACTAGTTCGTTGAGTTCGGGCATCTCCGCGATGCAGGGTGAACAGGTGGTTTGCCACCAGTTGATGACCACGGGCTTGCCGCGCAGTGTCGTCAGGTCGATAGCACTGCTGTCGAGCCGAGTAACGGTGACGTTGGGCATCTCAAAGCCTACGGCGAGAGCTACGGTTTGCTCGCTGCGCTCGATTACTAGCCGATCCCCTGTCGCCGACACATCGGCCAACTTGTAAACTTGGTCGTTGATTATGAAGGGGTCGTCGACCTCGAAAACCTCGTCCTCCAGTTTCTCGGTTTGGCCGTATAGATAGGTCAGGAATACGCCGTCTCCATCGCGGTCAATCAGGAGATGGCATGAAGTCCTTCCTAATGAGTCAGCGCGTGGGGAGTAGGTTCCAAAATACGGCTCCCTCACTAAGGCTATGGCATAGCGCTGGCCGCCAATGTCGGCCTCACCCAGCCGCAGTTCGAGGTTGCGGTGCAGCGCGTAATTCCGTTCGCGACTGATAAAAAGTTCGATTTTGAACTCAGATGCTTGGCCAGCCGGGGGCACGATCAGTTCGGCTCGCAGGGCATCATCGGCCGGAACGCCGTCAAAAGAACCTCTTGTCAACTGGAGTCGCTGCGGCTGGGCGGTGGAGTCGGCAACGACGAAGGCGATATCCTCTCCGTCGCTATCCTGTCCCACTATGACAATCGGCTCAGCCGGCGAATCGAGGAACGACAAGCGGGCGTGCAGGGGTGCATCAATGTCTAGCCCGGCAGCCAATTGGGTCTCGGGCAATCCTTCCGTCATCCGCGAGATAGCCAAGCCACCCGGCATAAACGGCTGAAAGAGATGCTCTACGGAATCCTTATGCGCAGATTCCATTTTCACCGCGATGCTCTCTGCGCCAGCCAGTCCACAACTGAACGCAGCGGCGACGGTGGCGATTGGTGCGATGGCAGATTTGATCGATTTCATGGCATCCTCCTCTGGGATGTGTAGTAGTGCGTTTGGGATAGCCACCTTCCGACTCATTCGTAGTGCAGGGCCTCGACCGGCTGTATCCGGCAGGCCAGCCGCCCCGGATACAGACTGCACGCGACCACGAGGCCGTAAATCACTAAGGCCGCAAAGGCCAGACTGAGCGCGTAGATCCCTCCGGTGTAATTGAGCAGCCCCAGCAGCGGAAATTGCACGATGACCAGCAGGCCAGCGATTACGCCGACGCTGGCGACCACCAGTATCTCGCCCGTCAACTGTGCGTAGATACTGGCCGCGGATCCACCCAAGGCCCTTCGCAGGCCGATCTCCTCAATTCTCAGCGTCGTCCGCTGCCACAGTACGCCGCTCAACGACAGGGCCACCATGCCCAGCACCAACACCGAGACGACCCCAGCGGCGAACAGGGGTATCAGGCTCAACTTGAACGACGAAGCGCGATCTTCCTCTAAGGTCGTGATTTCGGCTCGGTACCCCGGAGCCATGGCCTCGAGCCGTCTGTCGATTTGCTCTTGGGCCGACAGCGGCGTACCGGGACGCACTTTGATTAAAAAATGAACATACGCATCGTCTGCCAAGCGAGTTAGTACGAAGAAACGGGGATCGGAAAACTCCCCGCGGCGACGATAGTCGGAGACCACCCCGACGACCCGCGCGTCCCCTTTACCGCTTTTCCACTCTTCGACCCGCTGGCCGAGGGGATCTTCACGGCCAAAGAGTGCCTCACTGAGCGGCTGGGTTATCACGAGCGGCTCCCAGTCCAGCGCCGCGTCCTCCTCGCTGAACCACCGCCCGCGGACCAAGTCGAGCTCGAACACCGCGTGGAATTCATCCGAAAAATCACCATAGTCAACCGGCTGTTCGTCTATAGTGGTACTGTGCCGAGAGCCACCATAGGGGAGTGCTGAGCCGTTCGCCGCGGCGACCGACTCAATCCAGTCGAAAGACTCTAGGGCCTGATAGACCTGTCTGCGGCTGGGCACTTCCACTTCGCTATCCGACGGCAGTTCTCGATCCCGCCAGAAGGCTACGACCCATCTATTTTCGTAGGAGAATCCGAGGGGCCGCCGGTAATTGTTGGCTTTATCTACGGCGATGGAGGCCGTGATAAAGACGATTAAAAAAGAAATGAAGATCTGGAAGGCGGTGAGCGCGTTCGCCCTTTTGCGGTTCCAAACTAGCTTGCAGAGATGGCGTATCATTGCTTCCTCCTTCTGAGGGCCTCTACGATATGCAGGCGCGACATTTTCCACGCCGGGTACGCGCCGGAAATCACACCAAAGCATAGGGTCATCACCAAGCCGTAGAAAAAGATGCGATGGTTCAGGTGGAATTCGGCGTATGGCACAATGTCGCTGGCACCGAGCATTTGTAGGACGAGAAAAGTAAGCACCAGCCCGAGAGCACCGCCCAAGAGCGTGAGAATGACGTTCTCCACCACGAACTGCCCCACCAAGGTGAGCGAAGACCCGCCGAATGCCTTGCGCACCCCGATTTCAGAGGTGCGCTCCAAGATGCGGGTGGTGTTGATGTTGATCAGGCTGACCACCGGCAGAAGCATGAAGAGCAACCCCAGACCACTGAGCAGCAAAATCATCCCATCGATTCCATCGGTGCCACCGAAGCTCCTGAATATGAACATCATACGCGCAGCCTCTTCTAACAGCGTCTCAGGGCCACCGATGAGGCGGTTAATGCCATCGGAATCGGGATATTCGATTCGAGTGAGCACATCGGCGAATTCCTCTTTGATGAGCGGTATTGCGTCCGCATTGCGCGCCAAGATCAGCGCCTGAAAGTGGCCGAATATCGAATCATACCGCAGGTACTCATCCGTTTCGCGGGCAGTGACGGGCACCCAAATATCGGCAAAGGACGCCACGCGAAATGCTGGCACGTTGGGTACGACTCCTACCACGCGGAACGATCGTTTCTTGAATTCGATGTACTTCCCCGCCGCCTGCTCTCCCCCGAAAAACACCCGGCGCGTCTCCTCGTTGATCACGACCACCCGTTGGCCCTCCTCTACCTCCTTTGCGGTATAGGGGCGGCCTTCGAGGAAGTCGAATTCGAGGATCTCCCAGAAAGCCCCGTCCGTGTACTTGAAGGCGGTTTCGATCTTCACGCCCTTGCGATACGTTACTTCCGAGTTCCAGAAGCCAGTGGAAATGGATACCTTTTCGGCCTGAGTTAGTGGAGACACATACCGCTGCAAAAAGGCGTAGCTAGGTTGCCCGATCCTCTTGACTGGTTCCTCTGTGTTTTCTCCTGTGAGCATCTTCAGGAGTAGCGTGCGATCGGCCCGCGTCTCCGGCGGGAAGGAGCCAAAGACGTGGTCGAACAAGGCGGTTGCCACCATCAGCACCATGAGCGTGAAGCTGATGGTAAAAAGGCTGATGCAGGTAAAGACCTTGCGCCGCAACAGGACCTTGAGGGCCATTTTGATGTAATTCTTCAGCATCTCGTCCTCCTCTCACTGGACCTGCCGCCCGTCGAAGAGCCGCACCGTGCGCCCGGTGTGGTCGGCCAAGCGCTGGTCGTGCGTCACCATGACGATGGTGGTGCCCTCTTCGTTGAGCTGCTGCATGATGCCCATGATTTCGTCGCCCATCTGGCTGTCCAAGTTGCCGGTCGGCTCGTCGGCCAGCAGGATGTGCGGCTGAGCGACGATGGCCCGGGCCACGGCCACGCGCTGCTGCTGCCCGCCCGACAGTTGCGACGGAAAGTGCCGCACCCGCGAACTCAGCCCCACCCGATCCAGCGCCTTCAGCGCCATCGCACGCCGCTCCTTGCCCGACAGGCCGCGGCGATAGAGCAGGGGAATCTCCACGTTATCGACCACGTTCAAATCGGCGATCAGGTGGAAGCTCTGAAAGATGAAGCCGACCTCCTCGTTGCGGATGCGCGCCAAGTAGCGGTCGGCGTAGGAATTGATGTGCCGCCCGTTCAGGCTCAGGTCGCCAGCCGTAGGCTCGTCGAGCAGGCCGATGACGTTGAGCAGGGTGCTCTTGCCCGAGCCGGATGGCCCCATCACCGAGATGAACTCCCCCTCGTCAACGGCGAAATTGATATTGCTCAAGGCGAGGGTCTCGACTTGCTCGGTGCGGTACACCTTTTCGATGCCTGCGAGTTTAATCATGGCAGTCTCCTTTATTTTATTTGGACCTCGTCCAAGTGCAGGTAGTCTTTCACATTCGAGATGATCACCTCGTCGCCTTCGATTAAGCCCTCCTCCACCTCGCAGTACTCGAAATTGGCAAGGCCGATGCGCACCTCGGTCTTCACCGCGGTTTGGCCGCGCACCACAAAGACCTCGTGCAGGCCCGCCCGCCCGCTGATGAACGGCCCCCGCTTGAGGCGCAGGGCGCGGTCCTTGCGGGCGGTGACGATATAGGCGTCCACCCGCTGATTGGGCCGCAGCAGCGCGTGCGCCGAATCCTCTAGCTCAACTTCGAGCTGGATGATCCCACCTTCGACCGTGGGCAAGATGCGGGCGATGTGGCCCTTTACGTATTCTTCCTCGTTGATGCGCAGGCGCACCCACAGCCCCTCTTGGAGCCGGCGGGCGTGGATATCGGAAACAGTGACATCCACGCGGAACGAGCTGAGGTCGGCGATGCGGGCGATTTCCTCGCCCTGTCTGATGGAAGCCCCGACTTCTGGCGCAATCGCCGTGAGTACGCCATCCCTATCGGCCCGAATGTGGGTGCGCTCCAAGCGACGGCGGGCCTCCTCGCCCTCGCGCTCGAGGATGTTCATCTCCAAGTGCAGGGCCTCCAACTGGGCTTGGGTGGATTCGACGAGGTTGCGGCGGTCTTCTTGGAGTTGCTGCAATTCAATCTCGGCGCGCTGTTCTTGCAGTTGCGCTTGGCTCAGTTCTTCTTGGGAGACCGCGCCGATACCCTGCAACTGGCGGTACTGGGCGGTGCGAGTCTGAAACCGCTGAAATTCCAAGTTTTTCAGCCGCCAGCGCGTGTCCAGATCGCTCAGCTTTTTGCGTTTGTCCAATTCGAGTTGGGTGCGGCGATTCTGCTTGAGGGCCAGCTCTTCGGCCCGTTTCCCCACGTCGAGCCGCGCTGCGTTCAAGTCCAGTTCGACGATGGGCTGTCCCTGCTGCAACATAGCCCCGGGCTTTTGCAGGATGCGCACCAGCCGCGTATTGACGGGGCTAAAGATGATCTGCTCAAACTGGGGTACCACCGTGCCCGAAGCGGTAATCGTCTCTTCCACCGCGCCCCACTGCACCTGTGCGGTGCGAATGCGGTCGGGGTCCAGCGCCGGCTTGATCCAACTGGGCAACCAAACAGAGAGCCAGATAAGCGCAGCCAGTCCGGTCGCCGAATAGGCGATGCGTTTGCCGCGCTGGCGTCGTAGGAAGGCGGGATCTATTGGGCGGTCCATAGCGTTCACGGGGTTCATACCTCCTTTTGGCTACTACCTAAACAAATTCCGTGCCAAAAGGTAACTAATTGTTTTTACTTGATTTATTGATTTTAGTACTAGGGTGTTTTCGTCCGCTTTTGAACACTCACTGTTCATTTTCGCACAGTTGTTCGAGATGGGGATGCAACCGTTGGGGTGGGGCGGGCACTACGGGCGCAATGGGAGACGAAATCGGGGCGGAAATCCCGGGATTGCCCTATTACGACCGAGCGACCCAGTGGCGGAACAAGGGCTGGACCGGGGCGGGCAGTTCGGCAAAAACGCCGGCCGGCAGCGGGGGCACGGCGTTTTCCTTGATGCCGGTTTCTTCGGACAGGCGGCGGCGCTCGTCCGAGCCGGGACGCAAAACCTCGACATTGAGCCACCAAGGGGCGTAGCGCACGACTACCGAGGTGCGGGGTTGGCGCGAGCGGTTGGGCGCGGTCGCGTGCCACAAGCGGCTGTCGAGCACGAGCACGCTGCCGGCCGGGCCGCAGGCATTTACTTCTGTGGGATAGGGGGCCAGTGGATCGACGCCATTGTCGCCGGTGGGGTTGTTCGGGGATCGGTGGCTGCCGGGGACGAGGAGGGTGCCGCCGTTTTCCTCGGTGAAAGGCGCAAGCATCCACAAGGTGGTCAAGTGGATCGTCGCGTCGGGATACGGCGCGGGGATATGGCCGGCGTTGATCTGGTTAAAGGGCCAGTCGGCGTGCCAGCCGCCGCGCTCGTTGCCCGGGTAGTTGATCGTGCCGGTGGTGAAGGATATGCGCGGATGCGGGCCTAGTATCGCGCCGACCAAGGCGAGGAGATTTTCATCCGCGAGAAAAGGCGCGAAAGACTGGTCGAAGTTGATCGCGCCCGGCAAATGGCCAATGCCGGGCGGAGCTGCGGGGTTGCGGTGCGCCGCGACCGTGGCCTCGACGCTGCGGCGCACGTGTTCAATCTGGTCGGCTGGGATGACGCCTTCGAGCACACACCAGCCGTCTATTTTTAGGTGCTGAAGCAGTCGTTCTAGCTGCATAAGATCGCTCCCTGTCAGCGGCTATATATAATAGAATAGACCTTAGTACACGACCCCTAAAGTAGGCGCCCCTTACTTTGAGTACGCCTTTTCTGCGGTTTCCGCTGGGTGCGGGATCGAGGGCGTCCCGCCCTCGCCGAGGGCCAGATGCCCTCGATCCTTGGCAGGATGAGGGCTGGTGTCGTGTAGTAAGAGAATAGACTTTTGTCGGGGGTGGCAATGGACGCTGGCAACGCGAGGGTGGCTTGACAGTGAAGGGGTGGTCGTGGAGTTTGGAGCCGGTGTAGAGCGAATGCCAATTTTTTGGGAACCGGCCGATGAGTATGGAAGGGGCAGTGCCCCTCTGGTTATTGCTGCCGCTGCTGATGGAATTCGGCTTTGGGCAGTTGTTCAAATGGGCCACGCAACGCCGGTGCTACGCCCCGACCGTGGTATCGACCAACTATTGGGTCCTAGCTTCCATTCTGCTGCTCTATCTGGGATTCACAGGACAATTGCACCTACCGGCCGCCGCAGTAAAGGTCGGCGCAATCACCGGCGCGGTCTTCATCAGCTCCATGCTGTTGATGACGCGCTTGTTGCGCACCTTTCGCGTGGCTTCGGTGTTGACCGCTTTCCGTTTGGCCATCGTCGTGCCGGTGGGGCTGGGCGTACTGCTGTGGGACGAGCCGTTGGGCGGCCTCCAACTGGTGGGCTTGGGCTTGGCGTTGGGGGCCGTTTTGCTGATGTCGCGGCACGCTGGCCGTCAGACCGATGTTCCGCGCTGGATCGCCACGGTGCTGCTGATATTGGTTTTTAGTATCCAAGGGATGAGTATCTCCTGTCTGCGCTGGGTGCATTACGCCGGCTTGGACGATGCGTATTTGCAAGTGCTCATGGTCATCGGCTTTACCGCCGGGACCCTTGGTGCCACCGCATTCTTATGGGAGACGCGCCAGCGCATTCGGCGCTTCGATCTGGCGGTGGGCACCGGCATCGGGGTGTACAATCTGTTCGCCTTAATGGCCGTCCTGATCGCGCTCAAGCACGTGCCGGGCACGGTATTTTTCCCATTGGTGGGCTGCGGCGTCGTCATTTTGGACAATGTGACAGCACCGCTGTTGTGGAAAGAGCCGATCAGTCGGGCGGCCGTTTTGGGCGTGGGCATAGGCGTGTTGGCGGTGATTTTGGTGGTTCAATAAATCAAAGCGACGAGGAGTAGAATTATGAGCAAGCGCTACAAGGCCGGCGTCATCGGGCGCACGGGTGCCGGCGATTACGGCCACGGCTTGGAAACCGTTTACCGGGGCTTGGAGCAAGTGAATTTAGTCGCGGTGGCCGACCCCGATCCCGAGGGCCGCGCCGCAGCCGGCGAACGCACGAGTGCCCAGCGGCTCTACGCCGATTACCGTCAGATGCTCGCCGCGGAGGACTTGGATATAGTCAGCGTCTGTCCGCGAATGCCCGACTGCCACGCCGACATGGTCATCGCCTGTGCCGAGGCCGGGGTGCGAGGCGTGTTTATTGAGAAGCCGCTGACGCCCTCTCTGCGCGAAGCCGACGCCCTCTTGGCGGCCTGTCAGGAGCACGGCGTCAAGACCGCAGTGGCGCACCGACGCGCCAATCCCTACGAGCAGTACGGCAAAAAGCTGGTTGACGAGGGCGTTATCGGCCAGCTACAAGTGCTGCGCAGTCACGGCAAGTCCGACCACCGGGCCGGGTCTCAGGATCTGATGGTCTTGGGCACCCACATGATGGACAGCATGCGCTACTTCGCCGGGGCTGAGGTGGCTTGGGCCCACGGGCACGTCACCCAAGATGGGCGCGAGGTGACGTTGGCCGATGTGCGGGAAGGGGACGAGCGCATCGGCTTGATCGCCGGCAACGGGGTGGCGGCGTACTACGTTTTTGAGAACGGAGTAACCGCGCATTTTGAATCGCAACCGGGCTATCCAAAAGGGTTCAACAGCCGTTGGTTCGGCTTTGAGGCGCACGGCAGCGAGGGCATCATCGCCCTGCGCAATTCGCCCAACGGCGAGATGTATATCTATCGCCAGGGTTTGTGGATCCCCGGCGAGGAAAACGGCACTTGGGAACGGGTGCTGTTGGACGAATGGGAACAGTACTCGGCGGGCGAGCGCACGCACCAGAGCAATTTGATCATTGTGCGGGAATTGATCCAAGCCATTGAAGAGGATCGCTCGGTGCGGGCCTGTTCCAGCGGCGAGGACGGGCGAGCAGCTCTGGAAATGATCATGGCGGTACACGAGTCGCAGCGCTTGGGCACGCGGGTGTCCTTGCCTTTGGCGAACCGGGAGAATCCCTATGAGACTTGGCGACGGCAGCATGGGGAAAAGGCGACATAGGCCGTTTGTCGCTTGCCATAGAAATTAGGTGGTCACCGTCTGGCTCGAGCGTTGCTCGAAGGAACTACGACTATCAAGGCCGTCCAATTTGCACAGATGCCCGAGCCAGACGTCATCGAAGATATTTGATAGTGGCCATCGCTTAACAGCGGGTTAATGCTGCGCGGCCTTCGCCGCTTGGCCCTAACAGGCAACCCCTCGGAGTTCATCAATCCGCACAACGTTACACGACATTGGATGCCCCAATGAAACACATAGATGAATAGGCCACAGGCTATTCTCTTCGGGTACCGCTGTTGTGGAAAGAGCCGATTAGCCGGACGGCCGTTTTGAGCGTAGGCGTGGGCGTATTGGCCGTGATCTTGGTGGTTCAATAAAACGGAGCGACGAGGAAGGCGAATTATGATCGATGATTCCTACAGTTCGGGAGCGAAGCATTACGACGCGGCCTACAGCGTCAAGGAGGATTTGCTGGACAGGGACTTCTACCTCGATCTAGCCAATGAGTATGGTGGACCGGTCCTCGAGTTTGGCTGCGGTACTGGGAGAATTACCTTGCCGCTGGCGCGACGCGGTGTTGATGTCACGGGGGTAGATGCTTCTCATTCCATGCTGGAGATCTTGCGCACCAAGCTCGCCAAAGAACGCGAAAGCGTACGACGGAGAACCCGAGTTATAGAGGGAGATTTTCGCACCCATTCTTTGGGGGGTCGATTTTCCTTGGTAGTAATTCCCTTCAGACCCATGCAGCATATGTACACTACGGAAGATCAACTGGCGGCCCTGCAAAACGCCGGGAGACACTTGGCCGAGGGTGGTATCCTCGCGTTTGATGTGTTCAATCCCCGTTTCGACAAAGTGCTGTCGGGCGTTGGCGAAGAATACTTGGAGTTGGAGTGGCCGGCACAAGATGGGACCGAGCGGATGATCCGACGCTACTTTGTAAAGGACGCGATTGACCTGGTCAATCTGAACTTATCGGGCCGGTTTATCTTCCGCTTGTGCGAGGGGGATCAAGTTCTGTCTGAGGAGGTGCAGCCGTTGAAGATGAGTTTCTATACTTATCCTCACCTCAAAGCGCTTTTCTGCGCCACAGGTCTCGAGAGTGTGGGAGAATTCGGATCATTTGATCGGAGGCCGATAGGGCCCGAGGCACCTGAAATGATATTCCTATTGAAGCGCCGGCACTAGTCTGGCAAATGAACTTCAGGGCATTCGATGCCGAGCTATCGCACCTCTTGGCGGCATTTGCTGATGACAAAGGGGTTATCAGCTTCCGCTTGCAGGCGAGAGTAGCTTGGGGAAGGCCACTGGCATAGGCGGCGGAGCGGCCCGCAGCACCTAACACCGTGCCCGGCTACGGGTTCGCGCAAGGCGAAAACGTTATTCGAACCGAAAATGAGGGAATGGGACCTAGCCGACTATGGAACCTAATTGGCTCACTTGGGCAAGAAAAATTCAGGCGATTGCTCAGAATGGTCTAGCATATTCCAAGGATCCCTTTGATATCGAGCGATTCGAGGAGTTATGCGAACTTGCTCTGGAGATCCTGCAAAATTACACGGCCTCAGATCTGCCAAGAATTCGGAGTCTGTTTGCTAGTGAGCATGGCCACGCAACGCCCAAAGTTGACGTGCGAGGTGTCGTTTTCAACGAGGATGCTATTCTGCTGGTCAGAGAGCGATCGGAAGGTACGTGGACGCTGCCTGGGGGATGGGTCGATGTCAACGAGTCGCCGAGCGAGTCTGTGGCGCGGGAAGTCTTCGAGGAGTCGGGCTACCAAACGAAAGCGCTGAAGTTATTAGCCTGCTATGACCGAAACAGACACCCCCACCCTCCTCACCCGTATCATGTGTACAAGCTTTTCTTTCACTGCGAAATCGTAGGTGGAAGCCCAACCACAAGCTCTGAAACGGATGGCGTCGATTTCTTCAAGCAAGATGCCATCCCTGAACTGTCCACGGGTAGGGTAACTTCTGCCCAGATTGACCGTTTTTTCGATTTTTTGAGATCGCCAGATTTGCCAACTGATTTCGATTGAGATTTGCCTGAGGTAGATTTCGCTGCGTAGCTGCGTAGTTTATGTCAACCTGTATCACGCCGAGGAAGCCAGAGTCAAACTTGGATATGAATCGATCTACATCTTTTAGGGTACGGAAAGGGGGCAAAGATCAGCTTCAACTCCTATTTCCGATCAGCTACGTCCGCTGACGCCGAGATTGTAGCGCGGATTTATGTCGATTCGTGGAACGCTGGATTTGGCGCACTGCTATCGCAGGCCGATAGGACTGTGACGCCAGCCCTTACTGAACGCTGGCACCATGATCTTGCTCAGCCTGTCCCACATCGTTGGTGGGTAGCCGAGCGGATGGGTTCAACTGTAGGGTTCGTCGGCATTGGACCCAGCCGAGATCCGATGGATGCTCATCTCGGCGAACTTGATACGATCGCGGTCTATCCGTCGTACTGGCGCACAGGTATTGGCAAGGCATTGATGTCTGTCGCTTTGCGTTATCTGGTTGCAGACGGATACGAGGAGGCGATAGTGTGGACCGTAGAAGGCTACGAGCGCGGGATCGCTTTCTACGAGGCCATGGGGTGGTGCCGCGATGGTGGTGTTCGAGATGAAGGGCGACAAATCCGCTTCCGGCGCGACGTATCTACCTTATAACACGTTGTTGCGCTGCGCTGATGCGCCTTGGTCTTCGGCAACGCACTTCGCGGGTTCGCAAACTTTGCTAGCCAAGTCTTCCGCATCTCTTAAAAACTTTATACAAAGGCAAGCAAATGAGTGAAGATAAGATCGTCCAAAAAACAGAAATTCCCGCCACAGTCGAATCGTTGCAGGCTGACTTCCGCGCGCTTGGCGTCAAACCGGGGATGGTCGTGTTGGTGCATTCGTCCTTGAGTGCAATGGGATGGGTGTGCGGAGGAGCGGTGGCGGTCATCGTCGCCCTACAGGAAGCCTTGGGCTCGACTGGAACGCTTGTGATGCCCGCCCACTCGCCCGACCTGACTGAACCGAGCAAGTGGGAAAGTCCGCCCGTCCCCGAGTCGTGGTGGCCGGTAATACGCGAGAACATGCCGGCCTACGATCCAGTGCTTACCCCCACTCGTTCTATGGGCATTATCGCAGAGACATTCCGCAAGCAACGAGGCATTCTCCGCAGCGCACATCCGCAGGTCTCGTTTTGTGCATGTGGACCCCAAGCACCGCGCATCACCAATAATCATGCATTGGCCTTTGGTCTAGGAGAGCATTCGCCGCTGGCGAGAATCTACGATTTGCACGGCTTGGTCCTTCTTCTCGGTGTAGAGCATGGCAACAATACGTCCATGCACCTTGCGGAACATCGGGCGACTTTTCCAACCAAACGCGTCATCCAGCAAGGCGCTCCAATCTCCACGTCGGATTCGCGGAGATGGACCACCTTTGAAGATATTGACATCGACAGTTCGGACTTTGATCGCATTGGCGAGGACTTTCTGCGCTCAGACGCGGGCCGTGTCGTCCGTCGCGGCCGAGTTGGCCTTGCAGATTGCCAGCTCATGCCACAACGCGATGTCGTGGATTTCGCGGTTGATTGGCTCGAAGAGAATAGATCGAAATAGACCTATGTTGAATGAGGATGAGAAGCCGATGCAACTACGCGGTAAGGTTGTCTGTGTATTTGAAAGATACGGAACATTTCTGCTGTCCATTGCAAGAGATCCAAGTACTAGGGAAAATTTCTACTTGCCGGTCGGAGGCGGTATTGAGTTCGGAGAGTACTCTGTTGATGCGGTCCGCCGCGAGATAAAAGAGGAACTGGGCAAAGAAATCGTTAACGAGCGCCTTCTGGGCGTATCAGAGCATATTTTTATTTTTGCTGGGCAAAAGGAACATGAGATCGTTTTTACGTACCTAGCCGAGTTCAAAGATCAAGCTGCTTACAACGAAACGTTGACTGGCACCGAATCGAATGGCCAACCAATAGAACTTGTCTGGATTACACTCGATGAATTGGCCAAGTCGACAATGGAACTGTATCCTAATGGCCTCTTCGAGCAGCTAGCGCAATTGGAAGTAGTATAGCCAAACCACAGCGACGGGCTACCTTCATTTTCAAAGGGAAAAGACCCATGAGCAATCACATCGTCGTATCGAGCATTTCCTATGCCCCGATCAGCGGCACGGACCAAGAGGTGATGGAGCAAACGCACGCGGATCTAAAGGATTTGGTGGGGCGGGTCGCCCGGGCCACTAGACCCGATCTGATCGTCTTGCCCGAGACCATCTGCCGGACTTGCGACGAGGAAGTGCCAGAGGGGCCGACGACTCGGCTGCTGGCCGGCTTAGCCCAGCAGTATGGCTGCTATATCACCGTGCCAGTGCATCAAAAGGAACGCAAGAGCGGGGCGGTCTTCAACGTCCTTGGGCTGCTCGACCGGCAGGGGGAATTGGCCGGTATCTACCGCAAGTACATCCCAGTGTACCCAGAGTTTGACCACGGCACTCGTCCTGGTCCAGGCGCGGCCCTAATCCAAACCGATTTCGGACCAGTGGGCGGGGTGATCTGCTTTGATCTGAACTTTGGGGAGTTGCGGGCCCAGTACAAAAAGCTCAAGCCGAAATTGCTGCTCTTTAGCTCCATGTATCACGGCGGGCTGGTGCAGAACTTCTGGGCTTTGGACGTGCAGGCATTTTTTATCGGCTCGGTGTACAAGGGGACGCCCTGCACCATTATCGATCCGCAGGGCACGACCTTGGCCCAAAGCAACAACTACCAGAGCTGGGCCACGGCGCGCATCAACTTGGACTACGAGGTGGTGCATCTCGACAAGAATCAGGCCAAGTACGACGATATCCATCGGCAATACGGCGAGGCCGTGCGCATTGTGACAGCCGGGCAGGTGGGTACTTCGGTAATCTACAGCGAGACCGCAGATCGTACCGCAGCCGATATCGTCGATGAATTCGAGCTAGTGCGGCTGGACGAGTACTTCGACTGGTCGCGGCAACTGCGGCTGGAGCATCTGGCGTGATCTGCGATTACCTCACAAACCGAGGACGCGCTCCGAAAGCTACAGGGCAAGAATGAAAAGACTCACGCGAGCGGCATTTCAGAGAGCAAAGACCTTTGTCGTGGATCAGGGCCGGGAGTTGGACCGAAGGCGTTTTGAATTTCACTTTGAAGCCGGATCGGCCGATGCTGTTTTGGCCGCACTGGCCTCGTACCAAAACGACGACGGTGGTTTCGGCCACAGCCTCGAACCCGACCTCAGGACACCGGCTTCGTCTGCGCTTGCTACTGCGGTAGGCTTCCAGATTCTCAGGGAAGTTCGGGCACCTACGAGCCATGCGCTGGTGCGGAAGGGGATCGACTATTTTGTCGCCACGTACGACGAATCCCGGCAGGTGTGGCCCATCGTTCCACCCGCAGTGGATGAGGCACCCTGCGCCCCTTGGTGGAACTACGAGAAAAGCGAGGAGACCTTCGGTCAGTTTCTGGTCAACCCGCGTGCTGAGATCGTCGGATATTTGCACGACTATGGAGAAAGAGTGCCGGCAGAATTGCTGAAGACGACGACTGCGGCCGCATTGGAGCAGCTAAATTCTCTGCCCGACGAAGTGGAGATGCACGACATCCTCTGTTTCCTCCGGCTCGCGGAGACGGAAGCTCTGCCAAATAGGGATTGGGTGTGGGAGAAACTGGCCCAGGCGGCCACGCATGGTGTCGCCCGGGATGCCGAGCAGTTGACTGGCTATGCTCTCAAACCCCTGTGGCTGGTTTCCTCGCCAAAATCACCGCTGGCCGCTGGGCTCGAGGACGAAGTGGAGATGAACCTCGACTTCGAGGTTGAGCAGCAGGGCGAGGACGGCTCTTGGTCCCCGAACTTCTCTTGGGGAGATCAGTATCCAGAGGTATGGCCGACAGCTAAGAGGGAATGGCAGGCCAAGCTTACGGTCGATACCTTGAAATCGTTGAAAAATTTCGGCCGCATCGAAATCTCTAAAAGTTCCATTGCACCTGCGCCGTAACGCGATTGATGCGAATGGACTCTTCGTTGTGGAGGCCCTTTTGCTCGCCGAAGACAAAGTCGTGCTGAAAGCGCAAGGCCACTCGCAGGCGGTCGCTTAGCACGACTTCCCCCCCGACCCCCGGCGCGACCCCGAACAGGGTCTTGCCGACTCGGTCGTCGGCGTCGGGCAGTGAATAGAGCCCGGCGTCGAGCGACAGGTAGTAATTGAACGGCTGATAGACGTAGGACGAGCGGACTCCGCCCGAGTAGACGTTGATGCCTTGGTCCAATACGCGGGCAAAGCCTAGCTGGAAGGCCAGCCATTCCTCGATCATGTAGCCGGCATGGCCCCCCAAAACGAGATCGGTCTTCTCATTGCTATTCCGCTCGAACCCAACCTCCGTCCTTTCCACCATCGCCGCCCCCAAAAAGCCCTCGGTATAGAAGCGGCCGTACTGAGCCGCATACCTATAGCCGCCTTTGCCGTACTCGCTGCCTTCGGGGCCGTCGGTGCGCCCCGGCGTCGCTGAATCAGCACGCGCCCCGGCAGCCAGCACCAACAGCGCGACAAGTGCTGTAATCCGTCTCATACTCGGCGTTCCTTTCTCAGAATCCAATGCTCTTTTTCTCAAAGTGCTTGGTAATTTCCTTGTGGTCGGTCCAGACGATCTGGGTAGTCGCAATGTCGGTCAGCTCAAAGGTCACCTTGTAGTAGATGACCTTGTTATTGCCCACCTGCTGCACGGTTGAGGTGATGACTCCGCCGAGCAAGAAGCGCGCACCCCGCTGGTTGCCCGGCCCTTGGGCCTCGTCTGGGCGCACGTAGCCCGAGCCTTGGTATTCGTACTCCTCGGCGATTTCCCGGCGCGCCGCCTTGTCGAGAAACCCAAACTGCCCGCTCTGGATCAGTGCCGTTTTGACGTGGTCGTACAGGGCCTGCATGTCGATGTGCTCGGCGGTCCGGTTGCGCGGCATCTCCAAGATGACGAGCGGCTGCTCGGCGAGTGCCTGAGTGCCGGCCCAAGTCTCCATTGAGCCGATCATCTTCTTGGCCACTAGCTGCATATCGTTTTGGTTCCACTTGTCGTCAAGCATGGAGATCTCTTGCGGATCCCCGTACTCGCCGCGAGTGAAGGCCCTCGGGCCGCCGCAGGCCGAAAACCCCAAAGCCGCTATTAGGGCGGCGAAAACGCAGTATCTCATTGGCGTAAGCTCCTTTCCTTTTAATCCCATTCGCACTGGAAATGGGTGCGCACTAAGTGCCAGCGGTCGGCCAGCATCGCGTCCTGCCGGTAGAGCACCTGTAGGCTGCATTGGCGCTCCAGCGACGAAGCCGGGTACTCGAACTCGAACTCCTGCACTCCCGCCCGATCCGCTTCGGGAATATCGGCCGAAGTGTAGATGTCTGGTTTGGTCGAAGTAAAGACGAGGGCCTTCTTGCGGCCGTAGGTCTTGAGCGGCACCTCGGAGGCAAAGGTAACGCGCCGCACCTTTTTGGGCAGCAGCAGATCGGTGTTGTCGATTAGCGCATCGCGCTGCCAGCGGCCAGCGAGGATGGCCTGCAAGTTGCCGATAAAGACCCGCTCCTTGTCGCCATCGGGCACGATCAAATAGAGGTAGCCCTTGCGCGCCTGCGTCGATATCGCGGCCACACCGCCCAAGCCCTCGAAGTCGAGGGAGATCGTCAGCCCAAACGAGCGATTGGGCGGCAGCGCGTGGAGCGACACGGCTTGGATCACCTGCTCGGCCACGCCGGCTTTCTTCAATTCCACCAAGGCATCCACCGAGGCGTCGCAGACGCAGCGCCGCTCCTCGAGCATCTTGACGATAGCAGCGGTGCCGAACTTGTTTGCGCTCAGCTTGCGCACGTCGTCGAGGCTCATCGGCAGTTGATCCGAGCGCTCGTAGTAGCGCTTGGGTAGCTGGCCGCCGTCCCAATCGACGATATTGATGATCGCCCCTTCGGCCAGTGGGTCCGTGATCTGATCGGCCGCTGGCGTGCTCTGCTGGGCCGCGGCCGGCAGGGCCAACGCCAGCGCGGCGATCCATAACTTGACGTACATGATTTTGCTCCTCAGCGAAAAGTGCGAAAGTTTAGGAAGACCTTTTCTCCGGCCGCCACCGCCACCTCGGGCAGCGTCTCCACGGCTAAGACCCGTCCCTCGTCGTCGAGCAACTCTAGGGTTGGAGCGGCCGTGCCTGGTGCCACCGCCAGCCGGGCGATGCGGATGGCGTGTGGTAGCGCTAGCCAGCCGCGCGTGTCGGCCGCCTCGGTCGCCACGCCTAAGAGGTTGACCAAGCCGCCCAGCGCTTTGCCCAAACCCTCCTTGGCCCAGCTATCGTCCTCGTCCTCGTCGTCCTCAAATGCCTTTTCTATGCCTTTAGACGCCAAATACTTGGCCAAGTTGCGGGCGACGGCGCGCAGCAAGATGGTGTCGAATTTCTGTGCAAAGGTCCGCTGGGCAATCGCGTCCAAGTCCTCGGCTTTGGCCGCCAGCGCACTCTGACCGCCAGCGCGCAACCGCACCCCGGCCACCTGCGAGGGGACCTCCCGGTATTCGGGCAGCGCCACCCTAAGCCAGTAATCCACTTGCTGGCGCTTATAGACGTGCGGATGGTGGTAGCGATAGACGGCCCGCTCCGACACTGCCCACACCTCCCGCTTTCCTTCGTCCTGCAAAATCGGCACGCTGAACTCAACTTGGTGCTTGCGCGGCACAAAGCCGCTCTCCACGAAGACTACCAACTCACTGTCGGAGGCCGGCTGCAACTCCCCTAACTCAAGCTGGTAGCGCTCGGTGTATTCCGCGACCTCGTCTTCGTATCCCAACCGCTGGGCCAGCCGCGCTAGGTCAATTATCAGCATCCGCGGCGCTTGCAGACCAAAGGCCGCTTCGTAGGCTTGATAGCCCTTTAGGGCATCTTTGTAGGAAATGTACGCGTCGTTCCACTCGCCCTCGGCCTCAAAAAAGAGACCCGTCATGTACTGCAAAAAGGCGTCGTTCTTATAGCTGAGCTCGTACTCGGCCTGTTGCGCGTAATTTTCGAGCTTCAGGTTGGCCTTGCGGCACTCGACTAATGCGGCCTGCCGGTCGCCCAGCCGAGCGTAGTTCATGGCGCGATAGTAGTGGATCAGGGCCAGCTCGAACTCCTCGCCGCGGTAGGCGATAATCGAATCATTGGACAGCAGGGCCGCGATTTCGCGCGAGACCGAGCGGGTGTAGAGCTGGTCGCTTAGCCGCTCGGCCCGTTCAAACTCCAAGTTGGACGCCTCGTATTGGCCCTGATAGTGCAAAATCAGCCCTTTTTCTAGGTGGTAGAGCAGCTTGTTGGTCTTGCCGGTGGGCTTTTCCAGCCTACCGAGGGCCGCTTCGTAGTTGCCCTTTTCTAGCTGGTTGAGCGAATGGGACACATAGCCCGAATAAGCGGCCCCGCAACCGCTCAACAAGAGCAGCAGGACGACGCTGAGACCGATGACCGATCTGCTGCTTTCCTGCATACGTGATTCCGTCCATGGCCCTCGCGCCGGCGACATGGATAAAGACTCCGCGTTAGGTCCACCAGATTGACCGTGTGTCATGTATAACACCTAAGCGAGGGAAAGTGTCCCTATTATTATACGTTATACGCGCTCGACCCGGATCGGCGCACCAGCGCACACGGCTGCCAACGTCCGCGGCGCGCCTTCGATTTGCCCGAGGACATTGACCTTGCTTACCAGCCGGCACTCGTCGCCTTGGGAGATCGGGGTCGGGCCGTAGGGTAGAGCTAGCGATTGCCCCTCAACCCAAAAGCACACCGCGCCTTTTTCGACAACTTGACGGGCGTCGGGTTCCAGCGCGGACTGCACGGGTATCTCGAAGTAAATTTCCTCGCCCCAAGTGCTCGCTATCGAGGTGCAGGGTAGGGCTGCCCAGACCTTTTCGGCCGTCGGCGTAGCGTCCAAAATCGCCTCGACCGCGCCGTCATCCCAGCTAATCCGAATCCGCATGGCACTCCTCCTGAAAACTTGCCCAAACCTTTGAGCCATCTTAATATAGGTGCCCATTTATCGGCTGCAAAACCGCCCATCGCACAGGTAAAAATCATGGAAAAACCCAATGTAGTAGTAGTCGGCTATGGCTTTGCCGGCCGCTGCTTTCACGCCTATCTAGTGGGGCTGGCCAGCGGCCTAAACCTCTACGGCATCGCCAGCAGCCGGCCGCAGGCCCGCGACCAGATTCAGTGCGACTTGGGGGTAAAGACCTTCCGCTACTTCGACGAAGTGCTAGCCGACCCAGCCGTCGATCTGGTCGTCCTCGCCACGCCCAACGACCTCCACGCCCCGCACGCGATCCAAGCACTGGCGGCCGGCAAACACGTGGTCACCGACAAGCCCATGTGCTTGAGCATGGCCGAGGCCGACCAGATGATCGCCGCCAGCCAAGCGCACGACCGCTTGCTCAGCGTGTTTCAGAACCGCCGCTGGGACGGCGATTTCCTCGCCGTTAAAGACGCGCTGAGCAAAGGGCTGCTCGGCGATCTCTTTTTGCTGGAGATGTTCTGGGGCCAATACGGCCCTCCGCGCGGCTGGCGCAGCATAGCGCGGCACGGCGGCGGCAAATTCTTCGACCTAGGCGCACATCTGGTCGATCAGGCACTCCAGCTCATCGACGCGCCGCTCGCAAAGGTGTACGCCACCTTCCACTCCGGCGACCCGCTCAGCATTGACGTCGAGGCCCACGCGCTGGCCGTGCTCCACTTTGCCAACGGCGTCGAAGCCCGGGTGGAGACCTCGTCGCTGGCGTGCCAAGCCAAGCCGCGCTGGTACGTGCTGGGCACGGCAGGCGCACTGGTCAAAGAGGGCGTTGACCCGCAGGAAAAGGCCATGATCGCCGGCGATATCGACGCGGCCGCAGAAGCGCCCGAGCACTACGCCCGCCTCTATCGGCCAACGGCGGGGCAGACGGCGGAAACCATCATTGAGACTGGGCCTGGCCGCTGGCGTTCCTACTACGAAAACATCGCCGACGCGCTCGCCGGCCGCGCAGCGCTGGCCGTCACCGCCCAGAGTGTGCGGCAGACCATGGTCGCCATGGAGGCCGCCCGGCTCTCCGCCGCCGAGCAGCGGCCCATAGCCCCGGAGGAAGTCGGGTGAAATTGCGGCCGGGCAACTACGGCAAGGAAACCAGCTTTGAGGTCCGCACGTTCGACGCCGAGATGCCCCTCGACGAATACGCCCGCCTGCCCAAACACCCGCTCTATCTGGTGCTCGACAATTTGCGCAGCGCCTTCAACGTTGGCTCGATCTTCCGCACGGCCGATGCCGGCCGTCTAGGGGGCATCTACACCTGCGGGTACACGGCCCATCCGCCCCATCCCAAGCTCGACAAGACGGCGTTGGGCACCCTCGCGTACATAGAGACCCGACACTTCGTCACCACCCTACAGGCCATTGAGCACTTGCACGCGCACCAAGTGCCGGTGTGGGCGCTGGAGACGACCTCGCAAAGCCGCTGCTACACCGAATTGGACTATCCGCGCCCCTTGGCCCTCATCGTGGGCAATGAGGCCCTTGGCGTGAGTTGCGCCGCGCTCGAGTGCTGCGACGAGCTGGTCGAGATTCCCATGTACGGCTACAAAAACAGTCTCAATGTCGCTGCGGCCAGTGCCATCCTCGTCTTTGAGGTCCTGCGCCAATGGCAGGCCATCGGCCCCATCTGCCAGCCCACCGCCCATGCCTAAGGCCGCCCCTACGACTTGGGGGCCAGCCGCCCGCTTGTTCCGCGACTGGCTCGGCTTTGAGTTTGTCTCCCGCATTTATCTGTACAGCGCACTCATAGGCTTAATCGCCGGCTCGGGTGCGGTGCTTTTTACCTACGGCCTCGCGCTGGCCAAGTTCCTGCTGGTCGAGAAACTGGCCGGATACCGCCAGTTCTATCCCCACAACGAGGCACTATTCGACTTCTCCTTTCTCGACGCGCCCACCTACGGCGAGTTTTTGTGGCTGTTGCTGCTGCTGCCAGCGCTGGGCGGCCTGCTCGGCGGCTACCTCACTCACCGCTTCGCGCCCGAAGCCCAAGGCGCAGGCACCGACGCCGTGATCGACGCCTTCCACAACCAACGCGGCCACATTCGCCCCATCGTCGCTCCGGTCAAGGCCCTCGCGACCATCATCACGCTGGCCTCCGGCGGTGCTGCTGGTCAGCAAGGTCCTTTGGTGCATATTGGCGCGGGCTTAGGCTCTTGGGTCGGCGACAAGCTCAAGCTCTCGGTTGCCCAGCGGCGGATTTTGTTGTTAGCGGGCACGGCCGGAGGCTTGGGCGCAATTTTCCGCGCACCCTTGGGCGCAGCGATCGCCAGTGTGGAAGTGCTCTACCGCGAAGACTTTGAAAGCGACGCCCTCATCCCCTGCGTCATCAGCTCCTTCGCGGCCTACGCCCTGTACATGGCCGTCTTTGGCTTCTCGCACATTTTCGCCCTGCCCGACCTGCTGTTCACGGATGTGCGCGAGTTGATTTTCTACTTGGTGCTGGGGTTTTTCTGCGCCTTGGTCGGCATTTTTTACGTCAAGGCCCTGCGCCTTGCGCGCACCCTCTTCGACCACCTGCCGCTACCCCGCTACTGGATCGTCTGCTGCGGGGGCTTGCTGGTGGGGCTGGTGGCCCTTATCGACCTGCGAGTGCTGGGCGATGGGTTCGGCGTCCTGCAACAGGGGCTCAACGGTGCGCTCGGAATCCGCGCCTTCCTAGCCCTCGCCCTGCTCAAAATCCTCGCCTCTAGCTGCACGATTTCCAGCGGCGGCTCGGGCGGGGTCTTCGGCCCCTCGCTCTTTATCGGTGGGATGCTCGGCGGTGCCGTGGGCCTGCTGGGCCAACAGTACTTTCCCCACATCGTCCACCAACCGGCCGCTTATATCGTGGTGGGCATGGCCTCGTTCTTCGGGGCAGTGGCCAACACGCCGCTAGCGGCCCTGATTCTCGTCATTGAAATGAGCGGCTCCTACCACCTGCTGCCGCCGCTGATGGTCGTCAGTGCCCTCGCGCTGATCTTCGCGCGCAACTTTTCCATCTACCAAAACCAAGTCCAAAACAAGTTCCACTCCCCGGCCCACATCAAAGACCTAACGGTCAATGTGCTGAACAATCTCCAAGTCCGCGAAGTATTTCCCCGCCTCAAAAACACCTCCGAGGCCATCGTCAGCAATCAGCTTTCCTACTTTTCCCTAAGCACTCTGAGCAAAAAGCTGGGCCATCTGCACTTTGTCGTCACCAAGGCCAACGGCGGCTTGCGCGGCATGATTAGCCTCGAAGACCTCGACCTGCCCGAAGACGAGCTCCTGCACAACCTAGTCCTCATAGAGGACATGGTCGTCGACGTCCGGCCCATCGACGCTGAGGACAACCTGCACGAGGCCCTGCAAAAACTGCTCGATTCTGGCTACGACAAGCTGCCCGTGATGCACACCACAGACGAGGGGGAAGGCGAGTTTTGGGGTTATCTGATGTACTCAGATCTGATGCGCGTGTACCACGAGGAAGTCATTCGGTTGGAGGGAGAAAATTGACCGCCTCACTTGCGCCCTCTCCGTAGGGCGCGTGCAGATAGTGCTGCGCCCGTTGGTGGCTGTCTGCGTGGTCGGGCAAGCGCCGCACCCGCTGGTAGCGGAAAACGGCTTGCGCGCGGCGGCCGGCTAGGTCGTGTACTTGGCCGAGCAGCAGGTTGGCCAGCACGGCAAACGCCAGGTCCTGTTTGCGCTCGGAATCTGCGGCGAGGCTATCGGTCGCCGCCAAGTGGTCGGCGGCTTCGGGGTAGCGGCGCTCGAAGTACGCGTATCTGCCCAAGTAGTAATGCGCCTCTAAGCGGCCGTGGCGGTGATAGCCGGTCTGGCCGGCCAAGGTGCGCCGCACGTATTCCTCGTACAAAGCCACGCCCGAGCGCCAGCGGCCGAGTTCGATCATGGTCCGTGCGGCGTAGCGGTGGAAGATGGCGTTGTCCGGGTACCGCGCGTAGAGTTCCTCAAAATAGGGCAGGGCCTTGCGTTTGTCCTTTTCAAAAATACGGTAGATCTGGCCGAGGAAATAGGCGGCCTCAGTGCGGGCGTAGGCCCCCTCGCCAGCGACTTCCGCGAGCTGCTGGAGGCCCAGCACGCGATCGCCGTCGGGCAAAAAGGCCATGAGCGGACGGAGGATCCGGTGGCGTTGGGGCATGACCTCGGCGAAGTAGTGATACAGGCCCTGCCCAAAGAGGATGTCCTTGTTGGTCGGCTCGAGCTGACGGCTCTTCTTCAGGAGGGGCAGGCCGCGCAACCCATCGCGCGCCGCCCGGACGTACTGACCCCTGTCGCCGCGCAGGCGGCCGCGGAAACCAATGGCACCGCCCTTGAAGAGAATCGCGTCGAAGTCCATCGGGTCTTTTTTAAGACGGCGGTCGCAGACCTCAATGCACTGCTGAAGCCGGGCGTAGAACGCTGCGTCGTGGGTTTCGTCGGCCAAGTCTATGAGGATCCGCCACCAAGACACCATCGCGCGAAAGAAGTAGCCGAGGGGGTTATCTGGCTCGGCCGCGACAATGGCCTGAAAGTGGCGCTCGGCCTCGGCAAAGCGCAGATTGTAGATCAGATCAATGCCCCGCTGAATGCGCGCATCAAAGCCGCGCATCGTATAGGCAGAATCCTCGCTCCAAGCGGGCAGGGCCAGCCAGCAGCAGAGCAAAACCGCGCATCTGGGGTGCAGTGCATTCAAGGGACAGAGCTCAGCGCCTAACAGTAAAACAAAAACCAAGCTGCTCAAGAGTAGGATAAAAACGGATTATGGCAACTGTGCAATGCGACATCGCAGTCATCGGCGGCGGCTCGGCCGGGTACGCAGCCGCACGCACGGCCCACGCGGCCGGCGCACACGTCGCGGTTATCGACCAAGGCCCTTGGGGGGGGCTGTGCATTCTGCGCGGCTGTATGCCCAGCAAGGCGATCCTGCGCTCGGCCGAAGTGGCCGCGCATCTGGGCCGCGCCCCCGAGTTCGGCTTAGCGCCGGTGGAAGTCCGCGCCGACTTAGCTGCCATCGTCGAGCGCAAGGCGCGACTGGTCGCCGACTTTGCCGCCTATCGCCGCGAGCAACTGAGCGACGGCCGCTTCGCGCTCTGCCAAGCACGCGCCCGCTTCCTCTCGCCGCAGGCCCTCCAAGCCGGCGACGACGTCATTGAGGCCGGGCACTTTATCATTGCCACCGGCTCTACGCCCTGCCACGTCCCCATCCCGGGGCTGGACCAAGTAGGTTATATCACCAGCGACGAGGCCCTCAACCTGCGCCAGCAGCCAGAGAGCCTCCTCGTCCTCGGCGGCGGTCCCATCGCCGCCGAGCTGGCCCAATTCTTTCAGCGCATTGGTACGCAGGTAACGCTCATCCAGCGCAGCGATCACATTCTCTCGGCCGGCGACGAGGACTTGGCGCGGCCAGTTGAAGCGCGTTTCCGCACGGAGGGCATGGAGGTGTACACCGGCACGCAGCTGCGCCGATTCACCGAGGAAAACGGGCGCAAAGTCGCGCATTTTTCCCATGCCGGCGCGGAAAAGACGGCTTCGGCGGACCTCGTCCTCCAAGCCCTTGGCCGCCGCCCGCACATCGACGGGTTGGGCCTAGACCAAGCCGGCGTCGAGATCGCCAGCGGGCGCATTGTCGTCGATGCGGCCATGCGCACCAGCCAGCCCCACATCTACGCGGTCGGCGACGTCAACGGCGAGCACGAGGTCGTCCACATCGCCATTGAGCAGGGCGAGATCGCCGCGTACAATGCCACCCACCCGGACCGCCCCGAGCACCGCTTTGACGACCGCCTCAACGCGCTGGTCGTGTTCACCGACCCGCAGGTGGCCAGCGTCGGCCTCGGCGAGCGGGACTGCCGCGCTGCGGACCGACCCTATTTGGTCGCCAGCTACCCTTTTGACGACCACGGCAAGTCCCTGACGATGGGCGAGACCTGCGGCCACGCAAAAGTTCTCTGCGACCCGCGCTCGGGCGAAGTGCTTGGGGGCCACATTGTCGGCCCGGAGGCCGGCGAGCTGATCCACGAGCTGATCGCAGTGATGTACTTTCGCGGCACAGTGCGGGATTTGGCTAAAATTCCCCATTATCATCCGACCTTGGCGGAGATTCTCACCTATCCAGCCGAGGAATTGGCGGATCAGTTGTAGGGCCTCCCATGGGACGCTCTATATTAAAATCATGGACGTAGGGGTGCCCCTTGTGGGCATCCTATTTTCAAAGCATTAGGGCACCCACAAGGAGTGCCCCTACAAAGAGGATGTTATGTCTGCGTCTTACGATGTCGTCATTGCCGGGGCGGGAGCGGCCGGGGCGGTTCTCGCGGCGCGGCTCAGCGAGGATCAGAGTCGGTCGGTCTTGCTGCTGGAGGCCGGGCCGGATTTTGCTGCGGTTGCAGACTTGCCCGAGGAGATCCGCTATGCCTATGGGCGCGATCGCAATATCTGGGACCGCGCCTTTGGCTTGGGCACCCGATTCGGCTGGGGGTATCGCGCCCGGGCTACGGACCTGCGTCCCGACATGTTTGTGCCGCGCGGCAAAATTGTCGGCGGATCGAGTGCGGTCAACGCGCAGATTTTTCTGCGCGGGGTGCCCGAAGACTACGACTCTTGGGCGGACGCCGGCAACGACCTGTGGAGCCACGACGCCCTGTTGCCCTTTTTGTGTCGCCTCGAATCCGACCCGGACTACGGCGACGCCCCCTACCACGGGGCCGACGGCCCCATCCGCGCTCGCCGGTTCAAAGATCGCGAACTCAACCCCGAGCACCGCGCCTTCTACGAGGCCGCGCTCGCCGCTGGCTACCCGGACTGCCCCGATCACAACGACCCTGCTTCCACCGGCGTCGGTCCCTTAGCCCTCAACAACGCCGAGGGCATCCGCTGGAGCACCAATATCGGCTACCTCAACCCAGCTCGCGGTCGCCCCAACCTCACCATTCAAGCCAACACCCACGTCCACCGCGTGCTCTTTGCCGGCCAGCGCGCCACCGGCCTGCTCGTCGAGCGCGACGGTACCTTATCTGCTGTCCACGGCGGCGAAATCGCGCTCTGCGGCGGGGCGATTGGCTCGCCGCACCTGCTCTTGCTGTCGGGCGTTGGGCCGGCCGCGCACTTGGAGGCGATGGGCGTTGACGTGGTGTGCGACCTGCGTGGCGTCGGCCAAAATCTGCGCGACCATCCGCAAGTGAGCGCAACGTTGCGGGCCAAGGACGAGTACCTCGGCGACGGCACCGAGCCTCGGCTGCAAATCGGCCTGCGCTACACCGCCACCGGATCGGCCTGGCGCAACGACATGTTCATCATCCCGGCCTCCTTTGCCACGACCGAGGGCTACTACGCCTCGTCGCATTCCAAGCCTTTGGGCTTTTACTTGGTCGGCTGCATCTACTTGGCCGAGGGACAGGGCGAACTCAAACTGGCCTCCACCGACCCGCGCACACAGCCCGTGCTCGACTACAACTACTTGGCCGAGCCCTCAGACTGCCGCCGCCTGCGCGAATCCATCCGCATCATCATTGACCTGCTCAAACGCGATGCGCTCAACGCGCTCGTGGCCGAGCGCATCGGCCCCACTGACGCCGAGCTCGACACCGACGCCGCGCTCGACGAGTGGATGCGGCGCGAAGTGGGCACCAGCCACCACGTTTCCTCGACTTGTAAGATGGGGCCGGCGAGCGACTCAATGGCTGTCGTCGATCAGCATGGCCGGGTTCACGGGCTCGAAAACCTGCGCGTGGCCGACGCGGCCATCATGCCCGACTGCGTGCGCGCCAACACCAACATTACCTCCATGGCCATCGGCGAGCGCATCGCCGATCTCATGCGCTGAGCAGGCGTCCCAGCAGACCACGGATACCAAAGGAATAAAAATGCAGATGATTCAGATTGAAGTGCCAGAAGAGATTTTTCTGTCCTTAAAAGAGACGCCCGAAGAATTTACCCAAGAGGTCCGCATGGCTGCCGCTGCCAAGCTCTACGAAATGGGTAAGATGTCTTCCGGGCGTGCGGCTGAATTCGCTGGCATGTCGCGCATCCAATTTCTCCAAAATATGAGTCACTACGGTGTGCCTATATTTGATATGACAGATGAGGAATTAGAACAGGATCTCCAAAATGCCTGAGATCGTAATCAGCAATACATCGCCAATTTTTTATCTGCATCGACTTCGCCTCCTTGACCTGCTAGCCCATCCGCAACCCCCGATTCGCCAGCGGCAAATCCACCCGCCCATTGCCCTGCCGATGCGACTCGCGCAAGCCAATGGCGATCTCTAGGGCCTCGCGCCCAAATTCCCCCGGGCAAATCCGCTCTTGCCCTTCCTCAAGCGCCCGACAGACGCCCTCAATCGCATCAACCATGGACGAGCGCGGGTGCCACGGGTTGGGAAAGGGCCGCTGGATTGGCTCGCCGGTCTCTGGGTGCGATCCCCACAGCTCGAATTGCGCGTGGGCGTTGCGCGAGACGATCATCCCGCGCTCGCCGATAAACTCCAAGGTCCACCCATGCCCCGAGCGGTCGGCGCGGGAGTTGAGAAAGCCGCGCACCCCGCTGGCGTAGGCAATGTAGCCCGAGCCGGATAAATCCCGGTCGGCCGCGGCCTGCTCGCCATCGTCCATCTCGCCCACCACCCACTCGGCCGGCGCTCCGGCAAAGAGCCGAAATAGGGCCAGCGTATGGCTTTGCAGATTAGACAGGCTGTGCGGGCTGTGGCAGACCATGGAGCGCAACCGGCCAATCGCCCCCTCAGCTATGGCCTGACGCGCATTGGTGTACCAATTATACCAGTTGAGATGGCAGGCAATGGAAAGAACGGTTCCGCTCGCCTTGCACGCCGCGATCATGGCATCGGCTTCGGCCAAGGTGCGGCACATCGGCTTGGTGGCAAAAATCGCCCGCACCCCGGCCTCGGCTAGGCCGATGACCACCTCGGCCCGCTCGTCAGGGCGCGTCGTCACCGCCACTACATCGGGCCGCTCTTGGACGACTAACTCGCGGTAGTCTTCGTACAGGGCTTGTACTCCCCAGCGCCGGGCAAAGTCGCCCAACTTGGCTCGGTCCACGTCGGCCGCGCCAATAAGCTCAATACCCCGCGCTTCGATCATGGCCGGGGCATGGGCCCACGGCCAAGGATAGTGCGGCATCCCAATGTGCTCGTCGTCAATGGTGCTGCCCATCCGCCCGCAGCCGACCACTGCGCCGCGATACGTTCCGCGCGGCCGCGTCGCCGCGATCTGTTTGTAGGCTGTGCCCAAAGGTTGTGCCATGTCGTATCTCCTCTACGTGAAATTGCTAAAAGGGGTCTGATTAACTAGAATAACATTTTTCGCTAAGTACACGACAGTAGGGCCTTACCCTCGGATCGAGGGCATCTTGCCCTCGTCGAGGGCGGGACGCCCTCGATCCCGGACTCATCGCCCATCAACGACAAGTTATTGGTGTCGTGTAGTTAGCATTTTTCGTCAAAACCACCGACCCCGGCGATCGCGGCCAGTGCCTGAATTTTAACAGAAGGAGAGGGCCTCACCTTGACTACTTTTGACTTCCGCGGCAAAAAGGCCGTGGCGACCGGCGCGGGCGGTGCCATTGGCGGCGCGATCGCCCGCGGCTTCGCCCAAGCTGGCGCAGAGGTGGCGATCTGGGACATTGCTCCCGAGGCGGCACGCGCCAAAGCCGACGAGATCAACCAAGATTTCCCCAACAAGGCCCTCCCGGTTGAGTGCAACGTCGTCAGCAAAGACAGCGTCGCGGCCGCGCTCGCAGAGACCATTGAGCACTTTGGCACCATCGACTTTCTGCTCAATGGCGCGGGCGGCAGCCACAAGGACACCACCACTTCCCCGCAGCTCGAATTCTTTGACATTGACCCAGAGGCGGTCAAGATGGTGATGGATCTCAACTATCTAAGTGCCGTCCTGCCCTCGCAGGCCGTGGGCCGCGTCTTTGCCGATAGAGGCGAGGGGGCGGTCGTCAATATCACCTCCATCGGCGGAGGGCTGCCCCTGTCGCGGGCCTTGGCGTATTCCAATGGCAAGGCTGCGGCCGACAGTTTTACCCGCTGGTTAGCCGTGCATCTGGCCACGACCTACGCACCCAAAATCCGCGTCAATGCCGTGGCCCCGGGCTTTATGATCACCGCGCAAAACCGCTTCCTGCTCCTCGACGAAACGAGCGGCGAATTGACCGATCGCGGCGAGACCATTCTCAAAAACGTCCCCATGGCGCGCTTTGGCGACCCGCACGAGGTAGTAGGCGCGGCCCTGTGGCTCTTTTCGGACGCAGCCGCGTTTGTCACCGGCGCCATCGTGCCCATCGATGGCGGCTTTTCCGCGTTTTGCGGCGTATAGATCAACCCATTCCAATCAGGAGTTCGCTTTGCTGCCCGATATCGAAATTGCCCGCCAGACCCCGCTCCGCCCCATCGACGACGTGGCCGCCCAGCTCGGGATCGGCTCCGAACACCTCGAACACTACGGCCGCGTCAAGGCCAAGATCTCGCCGGATTTCTGCCAGCGCCTCGCAAACGCGCCGGCCACCGGCAAGCTGATCCTCGTCTCGGCCATCAACCCAACTCCGGCGGGCGAGGGCAAAACCACCACCACCATCGGCCTCGGCGACGCGCTCAACCGCATTGGCAAGCGCGCCACTGTCTGCCTGCGAGAGCCTTCGCTGGGGCCCTGCTTTGGCCTCAAGGGCGGCGGCGCCGGCGGCGGCTACGCTCAGGTAGCGCCGATGGAGGACATCAATTTGCACTTCACCGGCGACATCCACGCTGTTTCCGCCGCCCACAACCTACTCGCCGCGGCCCTCGACAACTACATCCACCACGGCAATGTGCGTCGCATTGACCCCCGCCGCATCGTCTGGAACCGCGTCCTCGACGTAAATGACCGGGCCCTGCGCGATATCGTCGTCGGGCTGGGGGGGACCGCCAACTCCTTTCCGCGCCAATCGGGATTCGACATTGCCGTCGCCTCGGAGGTCATGGCCATCCTCTGCCTGTCCGAATCGCGGGCCGAGCTCAAAGAGCGGCTCGGCCGGATCGTCGTCGCCCAGACCCGCGCCCGCGAGACCATTCGCGCGGCGGACTTGGCGGTCCACGGCGCCATGGCAGTGCTGCTTAAGGACGCCTGCCAACCCAACTTGGTGCAGACCCTAGAGGGCAACCCGGCTTTAGTCCACGGCGGCCCTTTTGCCAATATCGCCCACGGCTGCAACTCCATCGCCGCCACCCGCCTGAGCACGCGCCTTTCCGCATACACCATCACCGAGGCCGGCTTTGGCGCGGACTTGGGCGCGGAAAAATTCGCCAACATCAAGTGCCGCCAGAGCGCCCTAGCACCCGACCTCGTGGTGTTGGTGGCCACGGTGCGGGCGCTCAAATTCCACGGCGGTGCCGCGCTCAAAAGCATTGCCAAACCCAATGTCGGGGCGGTTGCAAGGGGCGTTGAAAACCTCAAGAAGCACATCGAAAATGTCCGCCTCTTCGGCTTGCCCGTCGTCGTAGCGGTCAATGCCTTTGCCGCGGACACCCACGCCGAGATCCAGTGCATCCGCGACAAGTGCGCTCACCTCGGCGTTGAGATCGTACCCGCAGATCACCACGCTCGTGGCGGCGCGGGTGCTGAAGACCTCGCCCGCACCGTGGTGCAGGTGGCCGAAAATACCCAGAGCGACTTCAAGCTGCTCTATCCCGACGACATGCGGCTTTGGGACAAGGTGCGCACGGTCGCCCAAGCGATCTACGGTGCCGACGATATCATGGGCGACAAGATGCTGCGGAACAAGTTCAGGCGGCTGGAGGACGAAGGCTACGGCAACTTGCCCGTCTGCATAGCCAAGACCCAGTACTCGCTCTCGACCGATCCCGGGCTCAGGGGGCGGCCGCGCGGCTTTGACGTGCCGGTGCGCGACGTCAAGGTCTCGGCCGGGGCCGGCTTTGTGGTGGTGCTTACCGGCGATATTATGACGATGCCCGGCCTGCCCAAAAAGCCCTCGGCCGAGTCGATTGACCTCGACGACGCCGGACAGATCAAAGGGTTGTTCTAAAACCTACAACCACACAGGACGACGTACCATGTCATTATCAAAGCGACTGGAATCGTGCTCGCTCGAACGCATTACCAAGATGAAGGACGTGGTAATGCAGGAGGTTGAGAGAATCAACCGCCAGCTAGCCGACGCAGAAAAAGAACTCGAAGAAATGATCGAAAAAGTAGAAACGGTCCGTTTGAGCAAAAGGCACGGCCAATACGAACTGAGTCTGGATAAAGCCGAATCCCAGCTCGCAAGGTTAAACGCCGAAAAAGACAAGTTGTTGGACAAGGTCCGGATCATTGAGCAGGCGCGGCAAAAGAAACATCTGATGGATGAACAGGCCAGAGTGCTGGGCAGCGTTGGGCGGGTGAAAGTTAAAGACCTGTTCATCTTTTTTCTCATTCTTTTTTTGATAGCTATTCTGGTCATCGACTTGCTCGGCATCGGGGCCACAGGGGGGGGTGCTGTTGCAAAGGCCGAAGTAGTAGAAGGCAAGATACATCGAATAGTCGTTCTGAACGGAGGAGCAGGGTACGAGCGCGTGAATATTGAAATAGCGGATGCGGTTGGGTCTGGGGCACTTGCTTCTGGACAGGTAGTTGGGGGTACATTAGCCCATCTAAACGTCATCGAGGGCGGAGAAAACTACGCGAATCCCGTCGTAGAAGTACTGCCCCACTTTGCCGTTGGCACGTTGTGGATATTCTGGATCATAGACGTGATATGCTGCACCATTTTCATGGCCAACTTTTTCTTTGAGCACAGGCTTGCCGCTTCCAAAAGGTGGTATTGGAAGCACAACTGGATCGACTTCATAACGTCCATTCCGCTTCCCCCGGTACAGGTCATTGCCGCGTCCGGCGACCTAGGTATCGTGCGCTTGGGGCGTCTGCTCCGGGCCGTGCGTATTTTGAGGGCACTGAGGTTATTCCGCATCGCGCTGTTTTTCTGGCGCGGCATGGATCACTTGAGCTCCACGTTGGACGTGCGGCTCCTCAAGCGATCCCTGCTGTATGGCCTGTTATCGCTCGTGTTTGGAGCCTGCATTTTCATGGGCTTGGAGCGCATGGAGTCTGGTTCGGGCTTTTGGGCGAGTCTTTGGTGGAGCTTTACGACGCTGGTCACCGGCGGGTATGCCGACATCCACAATCCCCAGACGGCGTCGGGCAAAATCCTCACCGTTTTTCTGGTGATTACGGGTATGGTTCTGGTGGGGGTTTTTACGGCGACGCTGACGAGCATCCTCGTCAGCGACGAGGACTCTTTGAAGGTTGAGGAGCTCGAAGAGCAGGTTGGGATCATTACAAAAATTCAAGACGACCTAAAAGACACCAACGAGCGTCTAAGTAAGCTGGAAAGCGCCATCCGCGAGATCGGGGACGCGATAAAGGCGCAGGGGAAGCAATCATAGACGAGCCCGTTCCAAATCGGGGTCCGCATCCTCCACCATGAGTACCCAACGCTGATGAGTTTCATTGTGCTATCCTCCTTTTGAGTAACTGACCTAAGTACACGACAGTAGAGCCTTACCCTCGGATCGAGGGCATCTTGCCCTCGTCGAGGGCGGGACGCCCTCGATCCCGGACTCATCGCCCATCAACGACAAGTTATTGGTGTCGTGTAGTTAGATAACTGACTTTAACTACAAGAAGTGTAGAAAATCATACCTGTAACTTTGCTTCTAGCACTAGCGGCGATCCGAGTCGTGGCTGCCGATGTGCCCGCCGCTGTCGGCGTCCCCCCGGAAGTTTTGGATCCGCCTTGGCTGCAAAGCCGTCGCCAGAGCCAGCTAGACGCGGCCAAGAGCTATGCGGTCTTTTGCGATTTTCGCTTCACGGACCGCCAGCCCGCCAGCGGCATTACCTTCCACCACCGCATCGTCGATGACTCGGGGCGGCACTACCGGCCCAATCACTACGACCACGGCAATGGAATTGCCTTGGCGGATGTCGATGGCGACGGGCGCACAGACCTCTACTTTGTCAACCAAGCCGGGCCGAACGGGCTGTGGCGCAACGCGGGCGGCGGACGCTTTGAGGACATCACCGAGCGCGGCAGCGTGGCACTCGCCGACCGCATTGGCGCGACCGCTTCCTTTGCCGACCTAGACAACGACGGAGCACCCGACCTGTACGTCACCAACGTGCGCGTGGGCAATGTTCTCTTTCGCAATCGAGGCGACGGGCACTTTGCGGACATTTCCCAAGGGTCTGGCCTCGATCACGAGGGGCATTCTTCGGCGGCCCTCTTCTTCGACTACAACCGCGACGGGCAGCTCGACCTCTTTTTGACCAATGTGGGGCAGTACACCGAGCGCGGCGATCCGGTCGCGGTTATTGGCTTTGCGCCCGAGGAACAACTGGAGCAATACCACTACTACGTCGGCTTTAAGGACGCCTTTGCCGGGCACCTCAAGCCCGAGCGCACCGAGCCGAGCCTGCTCTTCCGCAATGCGGGCGAAAACCGCTTTGTCGATGTGACCGAGGAGGTTGGGATCAAGGCCGATGGTTGGTCCGGCGACGCAGTACCGCTAGACGCCAACGAAGACGGCTGGCCAGACCTGTACGTACTCAACATGCAGGGGCCCGATCAATACTACGAAAACGACCAAGGCCAGCGCTTTATCGACAAAAGCCTAGCGGTCTTCCCGCGCACGCCGTGGGGGGCCATGTCGGCCCAGATCCTCGACTTTGACAACGACGGCCACCAAGATCTCTACATCACCGACATGCACTCGGATATGAGCGAGGACATTGGGCCGGAGCGCGAAAAGCGCAAGTCGCGGATGCAGTGGACCGAGAGCTTTCTCCGCTCGGGCGGGCGCAGCATCTACGGCAACGCCTTTTACCACCGCCAAGCCGACGGCACTTACGCCGAGATTTCCGACTCCATCGGCGCGGAAAATTACTGGCCTTGGGGGCTGAGCGCCGGCGACCTCAACGCCGACGGATACGAAGATGTCTTTATCACCGCCAGCATGAACTACGCCTTCCGCTACGCGGTCAACGCCCTGCTGCTCAACGACCGCGGCAAGGGCTTCCTCAACGCCGAATTTGCCCTTGGAGTTGAGCCGCGGCGCGAGGGGCGCACGGCCATGCCGTGGTTTGCCCTAGATTGCGCCGGGGAGTACGCAGATCATCCCGACTGCGAGGGGCGCAGCGGCCCCCACGTCTTCTGGGGTGCGCTAGGCTCGCGTGCGTCGGCACTGGCGGACTTGGACGACGACGGCGACTTAGACATTGTCACCAATGAATTCAATGCGCCGCCAATGGTGCTAATCAGCGATCTGAGCGACCAAAAGGCGGACCTCAACTTCCTCAAGATCCGCCTTATCGGCACCCGCTCCAATCGCGACGGTCTCGGCGCGGTGGTCCATGTTCACACCCCTGCCCACACCTACACCCAGGTACTCGACGGCAAGTCCGGCTACCTCTCGCAGAGCCTCTTGCCGCTCTACTTTGGACTCGGGCCGGTCAGCACTGTTGAGCGCATCGAAGTGCAGTGGCCTGCTGGCACTGCGCAGACCGTTGCCGGCCCCATAGCGAGCAACCAACTCGTCGAAATCAGGGAACCGTAGCGCGTCCGCTCCGTCGTTTGAGTCCGCGCAGCGCACCGCGCTCTCCGGGGTCTATTTCCCGCGCCCGCGCAAAGGCTGCGGCCGCCCGCTCTCCATCCTTTTCGAGCAGGGCAATCGTCCCGAGCACGGTGTGCCGCCGGGCGGTCAAGCGCCGCTCAAGCACTTGTACAACCTCTGTGGGAATGTCTGCCGATAGATGCGGTCGAGGATTGACGACTAGGTGCGCGGCCAAGCTCTTGAGTACGGGTAGGCCGCCGCTGGTGCCGCGGCGGCCGCGGTCGGTAAAGCTGATGTAGGGGCGGTCGTCCGTATTGATCGGCCCGCTGCCCGCGTAGGCCGCTAGCTCCTTTTCGCCCAAGACTAAGGCGCTCAAAAAAGAGGGCGGATCGCCCAGATCTACCGAGCGCAAATTCGCCCGCACCGCCGGCTGCCCTAGCTTGCGCTCGAGCGCAGCGTAGTCTATGAGCAGTGCGTCCGGCGTGCCCAGCAGGATCGAGTACTGATGGGTCAGCCACAGCGAAGCGTGCGGATACACGGCCCGGAAGGTCCGCAGAATCATCTTATAGTCCTCCACCGACAGCCCGTGCAGCGGCAGCCACTGGGCGACCAGCCCGTCCGCGCCGACGCGGCCGCGGCAGAGCCGGTAGAACTCCTCGGTATAGAGCACCCAGCTATCGGCCGTGCCCGGATGCGTGGCGTCGCAGATGATGGCGTCGTATTGCCGCGGCGTGCGCAGCACGTGGTTGCGGCCGTCTTCAGCGACCAGTTCGATGGGTGCTTGGTGGAGGCGGGTGGCGATCTGGCGGTTGTAGCGGGCAAAATAGGGCGCAGCTCGCGGGACGCCCGGCACCAGTTCGGCGCAGTCGAGGCGCACCGGCTGGTGCAATTCGGCTGCGGACAGGGTGATGCCGCCGCCAAAAGCAATGACCAGCACTTCGGCTGGATCGGGGTGCAAGACCAGCGGCAGGTGCCCCAGCAGGCGGAAGGTCTGTAGGGAGGCGTAGTCTGTGGGGACCTCGCCGCCGCCGTTGACCTTGAGGATCCGTACGCCATCCTGTTTCTGGTGGACCGAGACCGTGGCACCAGCACCCTCGTCCCAGTAGAGCAAGCGGCTGTTTGGCTCGGACCAGTGGAACAGCTCCACGAAGAGGCCGGCCGGCAAAAGCAGCGTCAGGGCCAAGCCCAGCGCCAAGCCGCCGACCGTGCGCACGGCCTTTTTGCGCGCCTGCGCGGCCGGGTCCAGCGCCAAAACCACCGCGCCGACGGCGATATTGACCCACGCCAACACTTGGATGCTCCGATAGGTGCCCAGCAGAGGGAGCAGCACAAACCCGGCGACCAGTGCGCCGGCAATGGCTCCGAGGGTATTGGCGGCGTACACAGTGCCGACGCCGCGGCCTAGCTGCTCAATGCGCGGGATGCACACCTTGGCCGCGATGGGAAAGAGCAGCCCCATCAGCAGGGTCGCCGGGAGCATTACGACGAAGGCGGCGACGAACAGCTTGGACAGATGGCCCTCCCACGAGAGTGCGCCGCCCCACGCTTCGACGATATAGGGTATGCTGCCAAAGGCGGCAATTGAGCTTAGGCCACACAGCCCGATGAGCAGCTCCACCGCGCCAAAAGCCGCCAGCGGCGTACGCCAGCGATCGCTCAAACGCGCCCCGAGCGCGGCCCCACCGGCCAACCCCAGCAGGAAGGCGACGAGGATCGTGCTCAGGCTTTGGGCGGTGGCACTTTGCAGGAGCATCGCCAAAAGCCGCGTCCACAGCACCTCGTAGCCGAGGGCCACAAATCCCGAAAGCGCAAATCCTGCCAAGACTAATTGACCCTCTAAGATGGTGGGTGCGGCACTGCGCTCTACGCTCGTCTGCTCTTGCTGGCCATCGCGGCTCCAGCAATAGGCGACCACGGCGATGAGCAGGTTGCCGGCCGCCGCCGCATAGGTAGTGCCGCTGACGCCCAGATGTTCAAGCGCGAAAAAGGCCGCGGCCGCACATCCTGTGGCCGCGCCTAGCGTATTGGCCGCGTACAGGCGTCCCATATCCCCGCCGACTCGCTCCAAGCGGTGCGCCACGGCCTTGCTCAGCGTCGGCAGGGTGGCCCCCATGAGGGTGGTCGGCACCAGCAGCAGCGCGAACGCGAGCAGCAAGCGGACGAGTACAAAGGCCCCGTCTATACCCTGCAAAGAGCCGTATAGTGCCGTGTACATCTCGTCTAAGCCCGCAAGCAAAAGCGGGAATATCAGGGCAAAGACGCCTATGCCCAGTTCCAGCAGCGCGTAGAGCCGCAGGCCGTTGCCCCGCCGGTCAGCTACCCGTCCACACCAATAGCTACCTAGGGCGAGACCGGCCATAAAGGCGGCCAAAACAATACTGACGGCAAAGGTGCTGACGCCGAACACGGGCATCAACATGCGCACCCACACGACTTGATAGACGAGGGAGCAGGCTCCGGAGAAAAAGAACAGGATTAGCAGGGCCAAGGGGGTTTTGCTCACGGCCGGTCCTTTGTGAAATGATCTAATCCTTGATATTGAAATGCACTGCAAGATGAACATAAACTTTGAGTGGGATTCAAGGGTCTAAACACAATGTCTCGTTTGCTGAAGCTCAACTTGCGTTTTCGCATCATCGCCGCTGATGTCAAACACAGCCCCCTTTTTGTTTTGGAAAAGTTGAGGGCGTTTTACGTAGCGAAAAGGCAATCTCCGCATTTTTGGTGCCGGTTATTGGCGCGAACGGCGGTACGCCCGCCAACGCCGCCGATCTCGCGGCCCTCGTGATGGATCGGCTGGGTGAGATCGCTCGCAAAATTCGCGGCGGTCCCACTTCCGATTGGCACCAGTATTGGAATGTCGATCAATACAACCGACCGACAGGTGAGAAGCCAGAGGACGCCTGCCGCGATAATCTGTTATCGGACTTAGAGCCTATCCTAATAACCCGGCGGCTCTGAACGCAATAAGAGCACAGGCGAAATGCAGAAAGGCGATGTAGTTGCCAGGCGACTTGTCCCAGCGGATCAAGATGCGCCGGAAGCGGTTCATCCAACTGTGGGTGCGTTCGACCACCCAGCGCCGGGCTTTGAAGCCGGCTTCCCGTTTGATGGCCTGCGCCTCTTCGCCCCGGCTGCGGATGTGGGCGGTGAAGCCAAACGCCTGCAGGGTCTGACGCACCTCGTCATAGTCATAGCCTTTGTCCACGCATAGCCCTTGGGGGGTCTCCGGAGCGGGCTTGGGGCGCGGCACCGGGCTGCTGTCCACCGTGGCCTGGACCAGCTTCATGTCGTGGCGGTTGGCCCCCTCCACTACCAAGCCCACCGGCAGGCCTTGGGCTTCGGTCAACACACTGCGTTTGACCCCCGTCTTGCCCCGGTCCGTGGGGTTGGGACCGGTTTTTTCCCCCGCCCAGGGGCGCTTTGGTCACGGCTCCGTCCATGCTCAACCAACGCCAGTCCAGCCCCTTCAATTCATCGAACCGTTCCAGCCCCGTCCGCCAGAGGGCTAAGAACACCCCGGCCGCAGCCCATTCTTGGAAGCGCAGGTGGGCCGTGGAGCCAGAGCAGATGCCGGTGGCATCCAACGCCTTCCACTGGCACCCGGTGCGTAGCACGTAGAAGATACCATTGGCGCAGGTCCGGTCCGGCACCCGGGGACGGCCTCCGCCCAAAGGATGGGTATTGACCCGCGGGGGAATCAGCGGGGCCAGCACCTCCCACAGCGCATCGGATACCTGGAAGGAGCCGGTGGTGGGATTGACCGGCACCGCCGGGCCGGTACGCTTGGGACGCGGTGGCTTGGGTTCTTTTGCTTGAGTCATGCCCCTAGTTTAACTTGAATGTCGTTTTTAGGATAGGCTCTTAGAAGATAAGCTGAAGCGATTAGGCATTGACGCCCAACCCGAAGGGCAGTACGCCAATGGCAAACGTGCGGACATTCGAGTTTACTTCGGAGGCTTCAACGTGCCGGTGGAAATAAAAAAAAACAAGCATCCCGATCTCTGGAGCACCCTGCGAAACCAGTTGATCCTTCAGTACGCGAGCGACCCAGACACCGACGGATACGGCATCTACTTGGTATTCTGGTTCGGCAAAGACCGCACGCCGCCACCACCCTCCGGCACCCGCCCGGCTAATGTCGAAGGGCTAAAAAAGCGACTAGAAGCGACGCTGTCGCCCGACGAAGCGCACAAAATCTCGATCTGCACAATTGACGTAAGCCAACCGCATTAATCGCAACAATCGCTATCCGGCGTTTTCAATCGGCTGGTGGAAGTAGTAGCAAAGCCCGTCGGGAGCGACTACGAAGAAAACTTGGTACTTCTTTCCATCGCGCTCTTCTACTCGCCAATTGCCCGTCTCGACGCCGTTTGCCTCTAGCTCGTCGCGGGCCTTGTGGATGTCGTTCACCAGAATGGCCGCGCCTTCTTGGCTGGCGTCACCGCCGTTGACCGCAAACCCGATCTGCACACCATCGCGTTCGAGAATGACCGTTGGCACGGGGTCGTCGCGCCTTTCGACCTCCACGAGTCCAAAGGCCGCGCCGTACCACTTGGCGGCTTGGTCGAGGTCTTCCACCGGCAAGGCGAGGATGTCCTCGGCATACGGAAAAGCGGCTTCGTATAGTTTTCCTGCCATCACGTCTTGTTCCTCCGATTCTGATGCGATGTTGTTCAGTTGCGGTTGGTATGGATAAAAGCGGATTGGCATAGGCTGGTCAACTGGGACTACCGGCACTCGACGAGAGCCGACTGACGATCGGAGAAATGCTTGACAGAAGCGTGGGAGGTCGAGATCGTTGACTACCGAGTATGACTATCAAACGGGAAAAACTCCACAGGCAAGAGGTCGATCTTGGTGCGCGGCGAGCGGGCCTACACCGGGCATCCCCATCGGTTCCCCCAGCCCAAAGAAAGGTAAAAGGCAGTGACTACTTGGGAAGATAACATCCGGCAAGCGCGGGCCGTGGCACTCGAAATCCTGCAACCGTCCGCATCGCAGTTGGAGCACGGGTTGGCCTTGCACCGCGACGCCATCGTGTGTGAGTCGTACAGCCTCGGGCTGCTGGCGCCGATTGATGGCGAGGCCATGGCGCGGGCCGTGGAGGCGCGGGCTTCGGAGGTTGAGCTACAGTACCTGTCCGAGCAGATGCGAATGACGCGCTGGGCCTACGACGAAGCACTAAAAGCCGAGTACTTGGGGGCTTGGGAGGCGTCCGGGGTGACGTGGCGCCTTGCAAAACGCCGGCGAGGAGGGCAACGACCCCATGCGCATGTTGGGGCGGCTGGCGCACTATACGCATCTGACCGATCGCCTGCGCGACCACGTGGCGCGCGCGGCCTTCCCCGACGACATCGTCGCCGCAAAAGCCGCTGGACGGCACTGCATCTACCAGACGTGTAACGGCGTACCCCTCTCAGGAGAGCAGGCCACAGTTGAGCAGGAGCTGCGTTTCGTCAGCCAGTTCTTCGAGCTCGGCTGCCGCATGATGCACTTAACCTACAACCGCCGCAATCCGATTGGCGATGGCTGTGCCGAGCCGGCCAACGCCGGTTTGAGCGACTTTGGCCGCGCCGCGATCGCCGAGATGAACGAGGTCGGCGTGATTGCCGACGTGGCCCACTCGGGCTGGCAGACCTGCCTAGAAGCGGCCGAAGCCTCGCAAAAGCCGATTGTCTCCAGCCATTCGGCCTGCGCGGCCCTGAACCGCCACCATCGCTGCAAGCCGGACGACGTGATGCGGGCAATAGCCGACAAGGGCGGGACCGTGGGCATCACCAATGTGCCGGCCTTTGTCGGCGGCAGCGGCTGCATCGACGCCATGCTCAACCACATCGACCACGCGGTGAAAGTCGTCGGCGTCGATCACGTGACGATTGGCACGGATCGAGCCTACATTAGCTGCCGCGCCAAGGAAGAGAGCGCCAAGGTGCCGGCGCGGCCGGGCAGCCGCCAGCGCTGGGAGGCACTGTGGGAGGTCAACGACCCGGTGCAACGCCCTGAGTGGCGCCAAGAGCGCATGTTCCAGAGCACGGCGTGGACCAACTTCCCACTGTTTACGGTCGGCATGGTGCAACGCGGTTATGCCGATGACGACATCCGCAAAATCCTCGGCGGCAACATCCTCAGAGTTGCTCGGGAGGTACTGGGAGAGTAGGGAGCCGACGCCCAAGCCCAGCCAAACGCGCGAGGACGCCCCCAATACCATAGACACACGACCCGATCTGGCGAATTTGAAGTCGAAATCTACAGCGGCGCAGGTGAGTTCGTCGCCCTGATAGCAAACGACGTCTCCCGGACGTCCACCGACAATATCCGCCTCGTTAATCGCTTGTCTCTCCACGCGGTCAAAGATGCCAAATCGCTGGCCGATAGTACGCATCAGAGCGGCCACTATAATCTGCGGACGCTCGCCGCCACTTGATTCTGCCAGATAGTCCAACACGATGCTTGCAGTAGCGTTCAGCGATATGCGCTGTGGCACGTCAAAACTGACTACCAACGCATTATACTGCCGAGCCAACGATGCCAGACAGTAGCGCAATTGAATTTCGGTATAGTCAGGGTCGTTTCGTTCCTGTACTTCTCGCAGCGTTGCTACCAGTCTATCCCCAGAGCAGACGATCCCGCCGCGACTCATATCCGGCATCCAGTCGGGGACGACGCAGCGGGTTGTTCACATAAGGGTCCGGGCTGGTTCCTAGAACTTGCCCTGTTTCACTGACCCACGGCACCACGTTCGTCTGGCAAAAACTACGGGCGTCCCAACGACCGGCATCCTCCGCCGTCGCCGCTTCTCCCCGTTGGATGCTCAAAGCATCGCGGCTGTGGTCCGATAACTTGCCCAGCAATTGAGTTAGCAAGGCGTACCGTATGCTAACCAACTGCTGGTGATTAGCCCGTCAATGTCATCGTCTATCGACGGATTGGGCGCCGCCAGAACCGCGAGCCACATCTCCCGCAACCGCTCCAACGGAGACTGCGGTTCCGCCGATTCGTTAGGACTACGACGTTGGAATTTTGCATAGCGGTTCGTAATTCATCCACAGCGATTCCCGCCGTGGTTGCCGCACCGAGTGGCAAATTTTTTTTGGCGCATCCACCCGATGCCAGTCGGCATAGAGGGAATCGTACAAATCGTTTCTGTAACCGGATATCGCCGCCCGACCTTTGATTTGACGCAGCAAATCGGCCAATTCAATATGATCGTCATCAGTCATTTCGCCGTAGTAGGCGTGCTTATCACCGCGGGAATCATGGACGTACGGCGGGTCGAGATAAAACAGGGTTTGCGGCGTATCGTATCGCCGGATAACCTCCAGTGCCGGAGCGTTGTCAATCTGCACTCGCATCAAGCGGTCGATAATAGGCGGCAGCCCGTCTATCGCTCCCAGCCATCGAGATACGGCCCCGGCCATCCCGGAGCGCGAAGTCAGTATGCAATGGGCCCAGCGGCCCTCGGATGATGTCTGCGCCAGTCCGGTACGCGTCTGGCGGGCCCTTACATAAAACCGCCGCGCCCTTTCTACATTGTCCAATCCGGGTTCTATAATGCAGGCCAGTACCAACTCCTCTCGGGAAAACGGAGTTAGGGCAATTTCTTTTAATAGCCGATCTCCATGCTCCGGATTTCGCAGCGTAGCGAAAAAGTTGACCAACTCAGAGTCTAGGTCGTTGTAGGTTTCAACCGGTGCCGGTTCCCGGTTGATAAGCACGGCGGCCGAACCGCCGAACGCGTCGCAGAAATGCACGGCATCGTTGGGCAGGTTAGGTAGCAGGAAATCCAGATGACTGAATTTACCACCGTACCAGCCGAAAGCGATTTTTTTGCGTTTACGCATGACGCGCCGCGAAGTTCGGGCTGACGTTGGATTGTTCATTTAGAGGCCGATCTGTTCGGCGGGTGCGTTGGGCATGCCCGGATGCGAGCCGCCGGCGTTCTTAGAGAGGTTGCCGCCGTCTAGGGGAAGCATCGCGCCGGTGATCCAAGCCGAGGCGTCTGAGGCGAGGAAAATCGCCGCGCCCTTGATGTCGTTGGAATTGCCGAGGCGGCCCATGGGAAGGCCGCGCAAATAGGTTTCGCCCAGCGTCGGGTCTGCGGCAATGCGCTCCTCTAAGTCGGCGTTCATTAGCTGAGCGCAGACAATGGCGTTGACGCGCACGCCTTTGGCGGCCCACTCCGTGCTCAGCTCGCGGGTCATCTGCGCGGCAGCACCCATGCCCATGCTATACGCGAGGTGACTGCGGCCAAGGGCGTTGATGCCGGCGATCGACACGAGGTTGATGATGCTGCCGCCGTGGCCCGAGTCCATCATGCGCCGGCCGGCCTCTTGACAACACACTAAGCGGCCAACCACGAGGTTTTGCAGGGTAAACTCGACCTCCTCGGGCGTCAGGTCGAGCGGGGTGTTGCGCCGCGCATTGCCGGCGACATTGCCCACAATGTCGATGCGGCCGTATTCTGCGTCTATTAATTCAAACATGGTGCGGATCTGGTCGGGTTGCGACATGTCGCACAACGCCGGGAGGACGCGGCGGCCCAAGGCACCCAGTTCGCGGGCCGCCGTGGCCAAGCCATCGGCATTGATGTCGGCCAAGACGAGGTCGGCTCCGGCTTCGGCCAAGCCGGTGGCCATGGCTTTGCCGAGGCCGCTGGCCGCACCAGAGACCAAGGCGACGCGGTTAGACAGGTCGAAGAGCGGATGGGACATGACAGCCTCCTGATTTTGTTTGACTTAGAACATAGGGGCGCAGCTTGCGGCGGCCAAGCCTTGCGGCAGCTTGCGGCGGCTCGTTCGCACACTCTATATTTGCTGCCAAAGTTTGAACCCCCTGACGCAGCTAGCAAGGACGACGCGCTGTGGAACTCCTACTGGAAATCGCACCAGAGCCATACTTTTCAAGACTTCAAACGCCAAATCGGCGTGGTTGGTGGCGGCGCAAGCACCTCGACCACGAACAGGTTAGATAGCGAGGAGAAGAGATTAGATGGTACACAAAATTCACAAGATCGCGGTCGTAACCGACGATGTCGAAGGAGCAGTGGCGTTTTACACGCAGAAACTAGGGCTGACTGTGGTGGAGCGCTTTGCCAATGAGGACGACGAGGACTATGTCTTCCTCGACGCCGGCGGTATCCTGCTGGAGCTCATGCCGCAAAAGAGCATGGGGCATGAGCCCGGTTTCCACCACATCTCCTTTGAGGTCGCCAGCGTGGAAGACAGCGCACAGGACTTGAAGGACAAGGGGGTCACCATCACCAAAGAACCTTTTGCCGTCGGTGGGGGGACCGGTATCACCTTGGGTTTTTTCGAGGGGCCGAACCAACTGAACCTTCAGCTCTTTCACCGCGAGAAATGAGGCCGTCATGCGCGTAGCGAGAGCCGACCGGGCGCACATGAAGGAGCTGAGCGCCGTCCACGGCGGCGCTGGGACGATCCTCTTCAACAGCCTGTGGGGCCGCGCCGATTTTGCGACGCCCTTCGCTTTTGTCCACTGTGCGATCCTCCTACCCGGCGGCGGAATTGGCTACCACCGCCACGACGACAGCGAGGAGATTTTCATCGCCATTGACAACGCCTCCCAGTTCACCCACAACGGGCGCACGGCCGTAGTTGAGGGCGGGGCCGCAGTGCCGTTGCGCTCGGGCGAGACCCACGCCATCTACAACCACACCGACCGCGAGACGCGCTGGTTCAACGTCCACTGCGTGGTTCCCGGCGGCAATCCCAAATCGACCGACTTGGGCGACGACCGGGTCGGCGCTGAGTTGGAATCTACCGACCGCCTGCCGGTGGGGCGGCTGGACCGCACTGCGCTAAAGTACGGCCAAGCGCACGGCGGCAAGGGCGCGGTCGGCAGTCGGCGCATCTGGGGGCCAGAGGATTTCCGCAGCAATTTTTACTGTTTGGCCCACTGCCTGTTGCCGCCGGACACCTCGCTCGGCTACCACCGCCACGAAGGCGTTGAGGAGGTCTATATCATCATCGAGGGCCGCGGGCGGATGACGGTGGACGAGGAGACGCAGGAAGTCGCGCAGTGGGACGCGATCCCCTGCCGACTGGGGGGCAGCCACGGCCTCTACAACCACACCCGAGAAAATCTCGAACTCTTGGTCGTTGCCGTCTGCGCCGAAAAGGGGCAGTTCGACTCAACGGACCGCGGCGACGATCTAAGCCAACGCTAACAGAAAGGACCATCCTTATGGCATCCGTGAATATCACCTTTATCGGCCACGCTTCTTTCCGCTTTGAGTCCGACAAAGGCTCAGTCGCGTATTTCGACGCTTGGCTCGACGACAATCCCACCGCCAAGATGAAGCTCAGCCAAGTCAAAGAAGCCGATATCGTTATCGCCAGCCACGGCCACAGCGACCACATCGGCGATTCCTACGAGATCTGCAAGCGCACCAAGGCCAAGTTCGTGGGCAACTACGAGCTGTGCTCGGTTGCCGAGACCGTGCATGGGCTCAAGATGGGCGCGCGGGCGTTGTCCATGAACCCCGGCGGCGCGGTCGAGGTCAAAGACGCCACGATCACCATGGTACAGGGGCACCATTCCCAGTCGCTATCGCCGCACGTGATCGGTGCCGAGCTGCCGTCGGGGTTGCTCTTCCATCCCGACAGCGCGGTCAACGGCTTCGTCGTGGCTTACAACAACGGCATCTCCATATACGACACGGCCGATACCTGCCTGTTCAGCGATATGCAGCTCATTGGACAGATGTACGGACCGCAGATCGCGATTATGCCGGTGGGCGGGCAGTACACAATGGGGATCCGCGAGGCCGCGCGGGCGGCGAGCCTGATCCGCCCGGACATCGTCATTCCCTGCCACTACGGGCCGATTATGAAGCAGCCGGCCGACATCGGCGCGTTGAGCGAAGCGGTACAATTCCTCTCGCCGAATACGCAGGTGGTAGAGATGCAGCCCGGGCAGACGCTGACCTATACGGCGAGTACCTATCAGGTCGGGCGGCGCACGCAGCCGGCCAGTGCCTAGCGACTTTCAGGCCAACGAAAGATGCAGGCAGTCTGTGTGGCAGGGCAGTATCCGAGATGCGGATCGTCTTGTGATACTATTCTGCGTCCTCATGCGGATTATCTTTGAATGCAGTTGATCGACACCAAGAGGCCAAAATGACATTTGCAAACATGCTGCGAGCCGTCCACTATCAGGACGTGGATCCCGGAACTCAGTGGATCAAGGACCTCCCCATCGCCATCAATTCCGACGGACCGCTCGATTCGGACCGAGCCCTCACTCCGAACGTGGTCAAAATGGAAGGCGGATACCGCATGTACTATCACGGCCTCGGGCCGGAGCGTCCAAACGCGGCTTCAAAGGGGTACATCCTGAGTGCCTTCTCCACCGATGCCGAGCACTGGGAGAAGGAGCCGGGGGTCAGAATGGATGCCGGCGGGGACGGCGCCGAGCACTACATCTGGAGCCCGGACGTCATTCCGCTAGCGGATGGCCGCTACCGCATGTATTACGAGGGGAAGACCGAGCAGGAGGACGGCCAAGTCAAAGCCGCAATTGTGAGTTCTGTTTCCAGCGATGGGCTGGTCTGGGAACGAGAGCCGGGCCTGCGCCTAGCCGGAGAAAGCGTCTCCTATCTGTCACCTCGCTGTCTTCACCTCGATCCGGCCGCAGACAGGGGCGGCTCTCGTTTTCGCCTCTACGCCAGTGCTTATCCCTATCCAGATGTTTCGCTGCCAAGTGCTTGCAACAACAGAAACATCGTCAGCGCAGTGTCAGAAGATGGTCTAGCGTTCAAGCTGGAGCCCGGCGTTCGCATATCCCAAGACCGACCTTTCGAAAGCTATGCCGTCTATGCCCCGGAGGTTTTGCGCCTAGGCGAGGGCGGCTTCCGCATGTACTACGCAGGCTGGAAAGCGGCTCCGGAGGTATTCTGTGGATCAAAGTATCACGGCAGGATCTTCAGCGCATTTTCCAAGGACGGTCTGGAGTGGGTCAAGGATTGGGGAATCTGCCTTGACAATGGGGCACTATGGGACGCGACCAAGGCCTCAGAGCCGTGTGTGATCGACCTTGCCGATGGACGCTTCCGCATGTTCTACGAAGCCTGCGATATCTACGGCCGCTGGCGCATTGCCAGCGCAACTTCGGCTGCATCTACTGCGACAGATTTTGCACACCCACCAACTCAACTCGGTGGCGTATTGCCAGCGCGACTTCGATTATCTACTGCGCCGTAGCGAGCCAACTCTGCTTTGCGGTCGATGTAGGACGGCAATGGCGCACTTTACAGCAAGCGATCACCCGCAACCAAAGGATTACCGCCATGTCGAGCACGGAAGCGCCCATCGGCCCCAACGATGCGATTAAGGTCACCAAAATTGAGACGTTCGTTCTCAAGAACTCCTGGGTCTTCGTCAAAATTTCCACGGACGTGGGCATCACTGGTTGGGGCGAAATGCTCAAGGACGACGCGAGGGCCTGTGCGGCCGGTGCGCTCGAAGTGGCCGACTACCTAGTGGGCAAGGATCCCCGCCCCGTCACCCACCACTGGCAGGCCATCCACCGCGGTGCTTTCTATCGCGGCGGCCCGATCAAAACCGCCATCTCTTCCGGCATTGATATGGCCCTTTGGGACATCACTGGCAAGTGCTATGGCGTACCCGTGTACAAGCTGCTCGGCGGCCCCACGCGCGAGCGAATTCGGGTTTACGGCGAAGTGAGCGAACAGACCGGCGTCAACGCCATGAAGGTGGGGCCGGGCACGTCGCGTTCCCCCTTCAAATACATTGAGGGGCAAAAATTCGTCGATGAGATCGTCGAGCGTTTCAAGGCGCTCCGCGAACAACACGGCTCTGGCGTGGATATCGCCGTTGACTTTCACGGCGCAGTGCAGCCCCCTACCGCTTTGCTGCTCATCAAAGCGCTCGAACCGTATCATCCTTGGTTCTACGAGGAAATTGTGCAGGCCCTCAATGTCGACGTCATGGCCGAGCTCGCCGCAAAGACCCACATCCCCATTGCCACTGGCGAGCGCATCTTTACCAAATGGGGATTCAAGGAAATTCTCGAAAAACGCGCCGCCCACATCCTCCAGCCGGACGTTTGCTATGCCGGCGGCATCACCGAATTGAAGATCATCGCCGGCATGGCCGAGGCCTACTACTCGCCGCTGGCCCCGCACAACCCCCAAGGTCCCTGTTCGCTCGCCGCGAGTCTGCAAGTTGCTGCTGCCATCCCCAACTTTCTCATCCAAGAGCGCGGCGACAACGAATACGCGGACCTGCTCGCCAAACCCTTGCCACCGGTCGCCAACGGCCACCGCCCCCTGCCCCCAGATCCCGGTCTCGGCATCACCATCGACGAAGACAAGCTCATGGACCAAGTCGGCGAACCGCAGCCCTATCGCGTTCGCCTCGACCCGGACGACGGGGCGGTCGTGGACTGGTAGGCCGGGGCTAGGTTCTTTCAAGGAGACCATCGTGCGTTTTTTCAACACGAGCGGTCCGGTGGTGGCCGACGATCACTACTGCATCTCGCCTTTAGAGCGGCTGCACCTGTCCGAGGTGCGCCGGCTCCTCCGCGACAAACGCTACTTCGTGTTGCACGCGCCGCGTCAGACGGGCAAGACATCGGCACTGTTGGCGTTGCGCGACCTGCTCAACGCCGAAGGCGACTATCGGTGCGTGTACGTCAACGTGGAAGGTGGGCAGGCCGGGCGCGAGGACGTGGAACAAGTCATGCGCACCGTTTTGGGGGAACTGGCCTCTTGGGCCCGTTCGACGCTGGGCGACGAGTTTTTGGATGCCATTTGGCTCGACATTTTGGCTAAGTATGGTCCGCACGGCGCATTGCGCGAGGCCCTAACGCGCTGGTCGGAAGCGGACCCTACCCCCTTGGTGCTACTCATTGACGAGATCGACGCGCTAATGGGCGATTCGCTGCTGTCGGTGCTGCGGCAGTTGCGGGCGGGCTACGTTCGCCGTCCCGGAGAGTTTCCGCAGAGCGTGGTGTTGTGCGGGGTGCGCGATGTGCGCGATTACCGCATTCAATCAACGGCCGAGAATGCCATCATCGCTGGCGGGAGTGCGTTCAATATCAAAGCGAGGTCGTTGCGTCTGGGCGACTTTTCGCGGGATGAAGTGCGGGCGTTGCTGGGTCAGCACACCGAAGAAACCGAGCAAGAGTTCACCGCCGAGGCGGTGGAGACGGTCTGGACGCAGACGCAAGGGCAACCGTGGCTGGTCAACGCGCTGGCCGACGAAGCCTGTTTCCGCGGCGAATATGCCGAGGCGTGGCATCGTCCGGTCAAGGCCGCAGCCATCCGCGCCGCGCAAGAGCAACTCATCCTGCGGCGCGAGACCCATTTGGATCAGTTGGCCGATAAGCTGCAAGAAGAGCGCGTCCGGCGCGTCGTCGAGCCTTTGCTGAGCGGCAGCCAAGCGCATTCCATGCCCTCCGACGACCTGATGTATGTCCGCGATCTGGGCCTGATCAGCGCAGACGACCCGGCGCGTATTGCCAATCCCATATACCGAGAGGTCATTCCACGCGAGCTGATCTACACCACCCAAGCGACGTTGGCCCAAGACGCGGCTTGGTATGTGGATGCCGACGGCGGCTTGGACGTGGGTAAGCTGTTGTCGGCGTTTCAGGCGTTCTTCCGCGAGCACTCGGAGCACTGGGTGGAGCGGTTCCAGTACAAGGAAGCGGGGCCGCAGCTTCTGCTACAAGCCTTTTTGCAACGGATCGTCAACAGCGGGGGTCGGATAGAGCGGGAGTATGGCTTGGGTCGGATGCGGACGGATTTGCTAATCGTATGGCCGCAGGGGGAGCAGATGCGCCGGTTCGTCGTCGAGTGCAAGGTGCTGCACCAGAGCTTGGAGCAGACGATCGTCGCCGGGTTGACGCAGACGGCGGAATACTTGGATCGCTGCGCGGCCGAGGCGGGTCATCTGGTGATTTTCGACCGGCGCGAAGGTCGGCGTTGGACCGACAAAGTGTTTCACTGTCGCCGGGTAGCTGACAGCGGGGTGGAGGTAGATGTTTGGGGGATGTGAGCGGGGGCAGGGCTTGATTATCTGGCGGGCGAGCCAGTCTGTGTAAGCCGTGAGCAGGCGATAAGGACGATTGATACGGGGAGGGAAGTCTTGGAGAGTATTGCTTATGAGACTGCTGCTCAATGAGTCAGTGCCAAGGCAACTAAGAAGCCTGTTCGTTGGGCATGACGTGGATAGTAAAGTGCCGGAATATGCCTCTTATGAATGCTATTGAAGCCCATATCGACAGCGCTACGATCCAAGCCATCGTGCAACTGATTGTCAAACGCTTTGATCCAGAACAAATCATTCTCTTTGGCAGCCATGCTCGCGGAGAGGTTGGAGCGCACAGCGATGTGGATCTGCTAGTTGTGCTTCGTACAGACGCAGGACAGCTACAGCATGGCAATCCGATTCGTCGGGCGATTGCCGAGCGTTTCGTCCTGCCCATTGATGTGGTTATCCGCTCTCCAGAAGTCCTCGCCGAGCAGCGCAATGATCCGTATTCCTTGATCCACAAGGTGCTAAAAGAGGGGAAAGTGCTGTATGAGCGACGTGTCGCCTGAACGAGACTGGTTCGAGAAGGCCGATTTATCTAGAAATGGCGACCGCCTTTCCACCTATAGAACTCCGCGATGAAACTTTTTTCTAAAATTAAAGATAATCCTCTCTTGATCTTTCTCATCTTCCTGCTCATCCTGACGTTCGGGGCTTTCGTGGGCGTCCTGTTCTTTGAATGTATTGAAACGTATATTTCTAAACTTCTCGGCTTATCCAATAAGAATGGATCTAACAAAAACGAGGTTCTGAAATTTCTGGGAATCAGCATGGGCGGTATCTTGGTCGCCCTGCAAGCCCTGATGTCCTACAAACGCGCCAAGGCGATGGAGGATACCGCGCAAGCGCAGGCGGATGCTGCGAACGCACAAGCCAGAGCTACGGAGGAGCAGGCAAAAGCCAACCAGCACACTGAGCAGGGGCAGCAGCAGGAGCGATTTAGAAACGCTATCGAGCACCTCGGGCACGGAAAGGACTCCGTGCGCCTAGGTGGTGCCTACGAACTCTTCCATCTGGCGCAAGACACCGAAGAGTTGCGTCAGACAGTGCTGGATATTCTCTGCGCTCATATCCGCCAGACGACAGGCGAATACGAGTATAAGAAAAAGCATAAGGTCCCGGAAGACGTGGTCCCGGAAGACGTGGAAGACGTGTCAGAACCCTCAGAAGAAGTCCAGAGTCTGTTGAATCTGTTATTTGTTCAAGATCATGATGTTTTCAAAGGACTACGCGCCGACTTGGGGGGAAGCTGGATGAGTGGTGCCGATCTCAGGACAGCACGTCTAGAAAGTGCTGTCTTGGTCGGAGTGGATCTACAAGAGGCGAATCTCATGAGAGCGAACCTACAAGGGACGAATCTCGAGGGGGCTCAATTACAAGGGGCAAACCTCGAGGGGGCAAATCTGCAAAGGGCAAACGTCACATGGACTCATCTTGAAAGAACGAACCTAAAGGAAACGAAGCTGCAAGGGGCGGACCTCACAAGAGCGAACCTGCAAGGGGCGGACCTAAAGGAAACAAAGCTGCAAGGGGTGGACCTCACAAGAGCGAAGCTACAAAGGGTGAACCTAAAGGGAGCAAACTTGCAAGGGGTGGACCTCACAAGAGCGAACTTGCAAAGAGCAAACCTGCAAAGAGCGAAGCTACAAGGAGTCGTGCTTTGGGCGGCAAAACTGCAAGGGGTGGACCTCACGGAGGCTCAACTACAAGCGGCTAATCTTTGGGCAGCGAAACTACAAGAGACAGATCTCACGGAGGCTCAACTGCAAGGAGTTATTAGCAAAAAGAACTGTTTAATTTCATTTGAAAAACGCATTAGAACCCAAATTGGCAAAGAAAGCGATATGAGCGGAATTACCTTTGAGGGCGGATTGGGGCAAGATGCTCTAGATTGCATTGTCGGGGATCTCTTCTTGGAAAAAGATAAGAAGTTACGAGAAAAGCTGACACGGCACCTCGACAAACCGAAAAGTAATGAACTGCCAGAAAGCAGCGGTGCCATCACTGGCACCTACACCAGAGAAGACGCCGAAAAATGGATCGCTGAATACAACGAAGCCATGTCGTCCGTCCCCAAAGAGGACACTAACTAATGCCTATTTTCTTCATTGGCTAAAGAGACGAACATCACCACCTCCTCGCGAGCTCTATCGTCTCCTCGAAAACCTTTGTGTACGTTGGCGACGACAGCGAGCCAGTGGTCATTCCGCCTCAGCCGCTTCAATGATCTCGGTGATATCAAATCCTGCGCCGTCTATGGTCATCGTCCCAGTAAAAGAAAGGCCGTCGGCTCCAACCGTGATCAGCAGATTGAGCACCAGTTCGGCTTCCTGTGCTCCAGAAAGAGTAACTGTCCCGGTCAATAGAATGGGCGTCTGATCTATTCCGACATTCAAGATACCGTTGATTACCAACGCGCCATCGGGCGAATAATCCTGAAACGTCCAGTCGTTACCTGCAATCTCCACCGAGCCGCCGCCCTCCCCCGGCACCGACGTCGTACCGACTAGTACGGAGAAGAAGATATTCTGAAAATCTCACTCCCCGGCATATTGCCCGTTCCGGTGCCATCGCCGCCACTCTCTACTCCCGGTAGGTCCAAGGCGATGCCGTGTGGATCATCCAATCCGATGACGAGAGCTTCGACATTGAGACCATCCAAGGTGGCACGATAGATTTTATTCTCTATCCAGTCCGTCCAGTACACATGGCCCTCGGCTACGTCCAAGGCGAGGCCTACTGGCCACCCCCTCCAGTAATGAAAAGCCCCGACATCTCCTTGACGCTGGGGGCAAGCTCATCGCTTGTCCAGATTCGCCATGCGCTGCTTAGCTGCGTACACGTAGAAATCGTCATCACCCTTGCCGCTGTCAACAATCTTCTCTAGCCACAGGGTGGCCTTCTCATCGTCGTTGAGAACCCAGTGGGCTTGGCCTATCTGGTATCGCATTCTGTTGGCAAATACGCCATCTGGAAAATCTAGCATGTAGTCCTCAAAGCAGACTACCATGAGAGTTATGTAATTTCTGGCTGCCTTCTTGTGCCGTAATCTCCGTAGCCGCCTCCGCCGTAGACAGCCGCTTTAAATCCTCCGCCGCTTCTTCCGCTGCTTCCCACAAGAGTCTTAAATTTTCTGACATAAGCTAGATGTGCAGCATCCGTCTTGGGGAACTCGGCTATGACCTTGTCGTACCAGTACAAGGCCATGTCTTCCGCGTTAAGCCAGCTCGTATCAATAGTCCAAGAGTCTTTCCTGAAGCCATTGGAGAAAAAATCCGCATTGTCTAGATATAGAGAGGCCGTCTCGTCTTCCGAGTGCCCGACAAGCACCTCCTCATAGCTTAGAGGACAGGACATCTATTCTCTCCGTCACAGCCTGCCCTTCTTCAGAGTCGGGGAATTCTTCTATCAGCGTTCTCCAAGTGTTTATTGCCATGCCAACATCGTCTTCCCGGAAAGAAATCATTCCTAATTCGTATAAGCACTTTGCCCTGACGGTGTCGTCATCGACTCTAAACATAAGATTGATATAGGCTAGCTTGGCATCCCGTATCAAGCCATATTGCGCCAGCATGGCAGCCCTAGACAGGTCGTCTTCGCTGGAAACAGCAATCGACGAGAAGGCCAGAAGTATTACCGCGAAAATCATCTTGTTCATACCATCCTCCTAGTTAACTGTTCACCTCAGAAAATACATCACTATGCCGCTGACCGCCGACACCACCAGCGATACGACTAGTGAGATGCCTTTTAATGATATAGGGCGTCCACAAGGGGACGCCCTACAGCGTGAGCGGGCATCTTCCCTCTGGAGCGATCAGGCTCATGCAGCGAATTGGAGCCGCACCCCGCAAGCTCTGACAATTTTGTGAACGGTGTCAATCTTCGGGGTGTTCTGCGCCGAGAGCGCACGGGACAGGCCCGATGGATTCAGGCCGGTTCGGCGCGCCAGTTCCGATACGCCACCGATGGCGTCAGCAACGTTGCGGAGCGCAATCATCAAGTCCTCGTGGTCGGTATCAGGATCTTCGAACACGACATTCAGATAGGCCGCGATGGCCTCGGGCGTTTTCAGGTAATCACTGGCCTTATGTTCTCTTACGGGCATTTCGCTTCTCCTGAGTCCTACCCGATCTTCACCGTCCGCTGCCCCTTCCCAGCCCGCAACACCGCCGTCGCAATCTCCAAAGCGTCGATGCCGTCATCCCCTGTCACTAAGGGCTGTTCGCCCTTGGCCAAGCACTTGACTACGTGTTTGGCTTGCTCGGCGAACATGTCCTTGAGCGGATAGGTGTACACCCGCTCGCGGCCCTCGCCCGTCTTGAGCGTAAAGGCACCGCTCTTTTGCGGATTGAAGTGCGCTGGGGCCTTTTGCGCGGTCATGCCAAATTGCAGGGTGCCGGCCGGGCCAATCACGTCGTTGAGGCTCGCCACAGGTGCGCCAGCGGCCACGCCCCAAGACCAGATCAAGGCGTGCTGGTCGCCGCTGGCAAAGTTGATGATAACGCTCGCGGTGTCAGCACCGACGCTGGTGGGGTCGAATTGCAGGGAAGAGGCTTGCGCCGAGGCGGCTCGGCCGAAAATCTGCAAGGCGAAATCGTAGTTGTGCACGGCACCGTCCATCAGGGGGCCGCCGCCTTTGTTCACATCGCGGAACCACGGGCGGCCCGGGCGGCCCCCCGCAGCAAAGCGCCAGATGACCGGCGCACCAACAGCACCCGATTGGACGATCTCCTTGAGCTTGCCCCACTGAGCGTCAAAGCGGCGCACAAAGCCAATGGTCAGCCGCACGTCGGCTTGACTACAAGCATGCGCCATGCGCCGCGCATCAGCTACCTTCAGCGCCATGGGCTTTTCGCAGAACACGTGCTTGCCGGCTTTGGCTGCGGCGACGACCGGGGCGGGGTGCTGGAAGGTGGGGGTGCAGACCCACACCGCGTCAATTTCGGGCAGCTCGAGCAGTGCTCGGAAGTCTGCGAAATGGTGTTCGGCCCCGAAGTCGCGGGCGAACGCTGCGGCCGCGTCGGCGACGACATCCGCGGCCGCGAGAATGCGCACACCCCGGATCTGGGATAAGCAATTGGCGTGATGGCGGGCAATGCCGCCGCAGCCGATAAAACCGATATTCAGCATGATCCTCTCCTATTGGCACGTAGATGGTTGCGAGAGCAAAGTAATGGCGTCTAGCGCGGCGTTTGTCAAGGGATTGCCCGCAAATCCCAAAGAGGCAACTCATTGTCAAACAAAATGTTACACAGCCTATTAACGCTCGGCTTACCTTGACTTTTCCCTAGCCCAAGCATAGCTTTTTTCATTCTTTGTCTCTATGGAAAAGGCAAGCAAAAGGTCGTGCAGACCTCATTTCGCATACTAGTGGCGCTGGCGGCTTTGCTCTTGGCCGCTCCCGCGCTCCGCGCCCAACCCGTCATGGCGTCCAGCGAGTTGCGCCGCGGCATGAGCGGCTTTGGGCTGACGACCTTCCAAGGCACCGAGATCGACACCTTCCAAGTCGAAATTTTGGGGGTGCTCAAAGGGGCCTTGGGGCCGCGCATGGACATGATCCTCGCCCGGCTCTCCGGCGGCCCATTGGAACACACGGGCCTCATAAGGGGCATGAGCGGCAGCCCGGTGTACATCGACGGGCGGCTCATCGGCGCCATTGCCTACGGCTGGTATTTTTCCAAGGAACCCATCGGCGGCATCACCCCCATCGCCCACATGCTCGAAGTCGCCACGCGAGAGCATCCCACGCCAAGCCAGTACGGAAAAGCTCTAAAACTAGACGAAGAGACCACCCGCCTGCTCGGCGGCGAGGGCGTCAGCACCCTAGCACCGCTGGGGATGCCCATAGCGATTGCCGGCTTCAGTCCAAGGGGGCGGCAAGTGTTGCGCGACGCGCTTGACGCGCCGGGCATCGAGCTTCTGGACAGCCCGGCCGGGCAGGTGCTGCCCGGCCAAGAGGTGCCCTGCGCGCCCGGGGCCTCGCTGGCCGTGCAGCTAATCCGCGGCGATTACAGTGCCGCGGCAATCGGCACCCTCACCTGGGTCGGCGACGGGCGTTTCGTCGGCTTTGGCCATCCGCTGTTTTTGCTGGGGGCCACCAACCTGCCCGCCACCGGTGCCTATATCCACCAAGTCATTCCCACCCAGATTGCTTCCTTCAAGCTGGGGACGCCGGCCGGCGCAATGGGGGCGGTGCGCCAAGACCGCCTTCCCGCGATTGCCGGGACGCTGGGCGCGATGCCGGACATGCTGCCAGTGAGGGTCGCCCTGCGGTCGGCGGCTGGCGACCACGACTTTCGCTGCGAGGTGCTGCGCCACCCCGAGCTTAGTGCGTCCCTCGTCCGCTCGGTTTTGTTCAACGCCCTCGAAACGGCCGAAAAGCTCTTTGGCGACGCCACGCTGCGGGTGCGCAGCCACATCGCCCTAACCGATGGCCGCACGGTTGAGCGCGAGCAAGTGTACAGCAGTGGGATCGCGCTGCTTAGGGCTGTGATAGAAGCCGTGCAGCCGGTCGGCGTGCTGCTCAACAACCCCTTCGCCGGGCTGACCTTAGACTCGCTGCACTTTGAGTTGGAAATTGGCGAAAGCCTAGCGCAAGCCCGCATCACGGGCCTGCGACTGTCGCCGCCCGATCCCAAGGCCGGGCAGCGGGTTTTGCTGCAAGCGACGTTGCAACCGTATCGCGCCGAGCCGGTTACAGAGCGCATGGAGTTGGATTTGCCCGCGCATCTCAAACCCGGTCCCTTCGTCGTGCGCATTGGCAGCGGTGCGGCGAGCGCGCGTTGGGAAGCGGCCCGCCGGCCCGATGCGTTTGTGCCGCGCAATACCGCCGGCTTGCTCGCCTTGCTCGAGCGCACGGGTGCCGCCGATGAGTTGGTCGTCGAGGTCTTTCGCGCCGGGCCTGGCTTTACAGTAGAAGGGCGCGAGTTGCCCGGGCTGCCCCCCTCGGCGTTGGCCGTGCTGAGCGCGGACCGCTCGGCCGGGCATCTGGGGCCGGTGCAAGGCGAGGTCGTCCTCCGCCGCACCCTAACCACCGCGTACGTTCTCTCCGGCGAGCAAAGCCTCGACATGACCTTGAGAAAGCCCTGATCTAATGATACGCACTACGACTCGAGCCCTGTTTGCGTTTTTCTTGGTACTGTCGGCGGCCAGCGCGACCCAAGCGGGGCGCGCCAAGGCTTGGCAGCAGCATGCGTACGACGACTTCGCCAAAGGCGAGAGCGAAGGCATCTCCATTGCCGCAGACGGTGCGCTGGAGCTAGCGCCCGCGCTCGTCGAGCTAGCTGCGCTAGACGCCGAGCGCGTCTGGTCTATGACGCCCAACCCCAAGGGGGGTCTCTACGTGGGCACCGGCGATTCAGGGCGGCTCTTTGCCGTCGATGACGAGGGGCAAGCCGAGTTGCTGTTCGACTCGCCCGAACTCGTGCTTCACGCCCTGATCGCCGGCCCCGACGGGCGGCTCTACGCTGGCTCGGCCCCCGACGGCCTAATCTACGCGCTCGACGGCGAGGGGCGGGCGGAAACCCTGCTCCAGAGCGGCAGCCACTACGTGTGGGACTTCGCCCTAATTGACGGCCAGCTCTACGCAGCCACGGGCGAACCCGGCCAAGTGCTCAAAGTCGCCAAAGACGGGTCGCACGAAGTCTTCTTTGCGCCGGAAGATCGCCACGTTATGACTTTGCTCGCCCACGGCGACCGCTTATACGCCGGCACGGCCGACAAGGGCCGCATCTACGAGATCGATAGCGAGGGCCGCGGGCGGCTGCTCTTTGAAAGCGCACAAGAAGAAGTTCACAACCTAGTGGCAGGTGCCAACGGGGAGATTTTCGCCAGCGCGATTCCCGCGCCGAGCAAGGGCGAGAATTCCCCAAAGGTCCCGGCGGCCGTGTACCGAATCGGAGCAGAAGGAGCGGTTTATCCCATCTGGGAGGATGCCGAAGCCCAGCTCGTCAATCTCGTTGCGGCCGGCGAGCATCTGCTGCTCAGCGCCTCCAACCCGGCGCGGCTTTTGCGCCTCAGCGCCGAGGGCCGCCGTGCATTAGTCGTGCAGTTCGAAAGCTTCGTCCCCGGCCGCCTCTTGTTCGGGCCAGATGGCGCGCTCCACTTGGGAGGGGCGCAAAAGGCCGCTGTCTCCATCCTGCCCGGGGAGGGCCACCGCAAGGGGCACTTTGAATCAGCGGTTGAGGACTTTGCCATCCACGCGCGGTGGGGTGCGCTCGAATGGCGCGGCACCCAACCCGCAGACACCCGCATAACCGTGCAGACGCGCACCGGCAACAGCGAGATGCCGGACAAAACTTGGAGCGCGTGGTCCGAGCCGCTGACCGAGAGCGGGCAAACCATCACCAGCCCCCCGGCCCGCTTTATCCAGTACCGGGTCGAGATGGAATCCACCCGCGACGGGGCCACGCCCCGGCTCAGCTCGATCGCAGTCCGCGGCGTCCAAGTCAACCTCAAGCCCCGCATCGTCGAGTTGCAAACCTTTCCCTTCCGGCCGCAACAATCCGGCAACGGCGGCCAACCCCAAGGCACACCCCAAGCTAGCTTAGGGCGGCGCAACAATCGTCCACCTCATGCCAAGAGTCTGCGTCTAGTGCGTTGGCAGGCTCAAGACCCCAACGAGGACGAGCTGGTTTACGATCTCTATCTCAAGGGCGAGGATCAGCAAGCGTGGAAGCTAGTCGAAGAGAACATCGCGCAGAGCTCGATCGTCTGGGATACCGAATCCATGCCCGAAGGCCAAACCCAGCTCAAGCTGGTGGCCTCCGATCGCATGGACAACCCAGCGGCCGAACGCCTGCGCGACGAGCGCGAAAGCGCGCCTTTCGCCATCGACAACAGCCCGCCAGCCATTGTGCTTGACGCGCAGACCAGCGCCGCTGGTGCGGTCGTCGAAGTGGCGATTAGCGACCGCATCTCAGCGGTGCAAAAAGCCCACTACACTATTGACTACGACGAACAACAGCACCCCATCGCGCCGTTGGATGGCGTCTTTGACAGCCGCGGCGAAAAGGCGCGCTTTGCCGTTGAGGGGCTGGCGTCGGGCGAGCACGTCATTGTCGTGCGGGCCATCGACGCCCTCGACAACATCGGCGTGCGGCAAATCGTCATCCAAGTCAAGTGAACCAGCCCGCGCAATACATGCGCCGCGCCCTGCGATTAGCCCAGCGAGGGCGGGGCAAGGTTAGCCCCAATCCCATGGTCGGCGCGGTTGTGGTGCGCGGGGACTGCATTTTCGGCGAAGGAGCCCACCTAAAGGTCGGCGGCCCCCATGCCGAGGTCCACGCCCTGCGCCGAGCCGGCGACGCAGCGCGGGGGGCTGATCTCTACGTCACGCTGGAGCCTTGCTCCTTTCACGGCCGCACTCCGCCCTGTACCGAAGCCGTGCTGCGCGCTGGCATTAAAAGGCTCTACTGCGCCATGGAAGACCCCGACGAGCGCGTGACTGGGCGGGGGATTGCCGCGCTGCGCGAACAGGGCGTCGCCATTGACGTCGGGCTTTGCGCTGAAGAGGCGCACCGCCTCAACGCGGCCTACATCAAGCACCGCACCCAAAACCTGCCCTTGGTCCTACTCAAGCTGGCGCAGACCCTCGACGGCCGCATTGCAGCGCGCAGCGGCGATGCGCGTTGGATCACCGGGGCCCGAGCGCGGCGACACGTCCATCGCTGGCGCTCTTGGGTCGATGCCGTGGCCGTGGGCGCGGGCACGGTGCAAGCGGACGATCCCCTCCTGACGGTGCGCCACGTGCCCGGGCGCGATCCGCGGCCCATCGTCATAGACGGGCGCTTGCGCACCTCGCCCGCAGCTCGCGTCTATCAGCGGCCCGGGGCCGTGCTCGTCACCGCAGAGGACACGCCCGCCGACAAGCGCCGGGCCTACGCGGCCCAAGGGGCCGTGGTTTGGACTTTCCCGGCATCTGCCGGGCGCATCAACTTGCGCCTGCCCCTTGGGCGCATGGCGCGAGAGGGCATGACCAGCGTCCTCATCGAGGGTGGCGGCCAGTTGGCCGCGGCCGCACTCGGCGACCGCGTCGTCGACCAAGTCCTGCTCTACCTCGCACCGCGACTGATGGGCGAGGGGGTGGCCGCCATTGGCGACTTGGGAGTCGAGCGCGCGGCCGAAGCCATTCGCCTCGCGTCCAGCCGCATCCAGCGGCTAGGCCCCGACCTGCTCTACACGGCCGAGGTACAATACACTTGTTCACCGGACTCATAGAAGAACTCGGGCGCGTGCGCAGCCGCGTGCGCCGAGGTGCGTTCCAGCAGTTGGATATTGCGGCCGAGCGCGTTCTCGCCGACATGCAGGTGGGGGACAGCGTCAATATCGACGGGGTTTGCCAGACCGCGGTGGCCATAGGAGAGAGCGGCTTTGCGGTCGAGACGGTCGCCGAAACGCTCGCCCGCACGACCTTGGGCACCCTCGGCATCGGGCAAGCGGTCAATCTAGAGCGTCCCCTTCGCGCCGACCAGCGGCTCGGCGGCCACCTCGTCTTAGGACACGTCGATGGCGTCGCCCGCATTCGCCGGCGCACTGAGCGCGACCGGGAGCATCGCTTTGAGATCGAGCCGCCGCCCGCGCTCGCCCGCTACATCGCCGCCCAAGGCTCGGTGGCCCTCAACGGCATCAGCCTGACGGTGGCCGAGGTCAGCGGCGATGCCTTTACGGTTGCGGTCATACCCTATACATTTGACAATACGACGCTTAGCCATCGGCGCACCGGTGATTCCGTCAACCTCGAAGTCGATGTAATCGCCCGTTATGTCGAGCGTTTGCTCGGCGGGGGACCCCAGCTCGCCTTCGCGGACTTGCGCGACATGGGATACTGAGCAATGCTCAATTTCAACACCATTGAAGAAGTCGTCGAGGACCTACAAAGCGGCCGCATGGTCGTGCTCGTCGACGAGTGCGAAGTCGTGGGCGAGGGTGTGCTGGTAATGCTCGCCGAGCGGGCCACGGCTGCCTCGGTCAACTTCATGACGCGCTGCGCCAGCAGCCCGCCCGTGGTTGCCGCCGCGAGGAAGCACCTCAAAGCCCTCAAACTGCACATGCAGATTCCCAAGGCCCACGAGCCTATGGACACCTCAATCATGGTCTCGGTCAATGCCCGCGCCATTGAGGGCACCGGCGTTTCGGCTCAGGACCGCGCCGCGACCATCCGCAAACTAGCCGACCCCAGCAGCGCGCCCGAAGACTTCGTCCAGCCTGGGCACGTCACGCCGCTCCAAGCCCAACCGGGCGGGGTGTTGCGCCGCGCCGGCCACACCGAAGCCTCGGTCGATCTGGCGCAGATGGCCGATTGCCAGCCCGTGGCCTTGATCGCCGCCATTCTCGACGAAGCGGGTGCGCTGGCCGACGCATCCTACCTGCTCAATTTCGTACGCGAACACGGCTTCAAGGCGACCTCCATCCACGACCTGATTGCCCATCGCCGACGCACCGAGAAACTAATTCACCTAGAAGCTCAGTCGCCCATGCCAACTCGCTACGGCGAATTCACGGCCTATGCGTACCGCAGCTTGGTGGACGACAACCCGTACCTCGCCCTCGTGTACGGCGAGGTCTCCGACGGCCGCGACACCTTGGTGCGCATGCACTCGGGTTGCCTGACCGGCGACGCGCTCGGTTCGCTGCTGTGCGACTGCGGCGAGCAGCTAGCGCAATCCATGCAGCTCATTGCCGCAGAGGGACGGGGCGTTATCGTCTATATTCAGCACCACGAAGGGCGCGGCATCGGCATCTTGCACAAGCTCAAGGCTTATGAGTTGCAACAGCAGCAGGGCCTCGACACGATTGAGGCCAACCACGCCCTCGGCCACCCCATGGACTCGCGCGACTACGGCATTGGCGCCCAAGTGCTCTACGACTTGGGGTTGCGCCGAGTGCGCTTTTTGACCAACAATCCCAAGAAGCGGGTTGGCTTGGATGCCTATGGCCTAACCGTCGTTGAGCAAGTGCCCATTGAGGCCGCTCCCAACCCGCACAACATCCGCTATCTAACAACCAAGCGCGACAAGATGGGCCACGCCCTCTTGCTCAAGCGCACAGCCGCCGAGGATGAAAACCATGCCAAAAGTGCATGAAGGACAGCTCGACGCCCGCGGCCGCAAGTTCGGCATTGCGGTCAGTCGCTTCAACGACTTGGTGACCACCCGGCTCCTCGACGGCGCGTTGGACTGCATCCAGCGACACGGTGGCGACGGTAGCGACATAGAAATTGCTTGGGTCCCCGGTGCCTTTGAACTGCCCATTGCCGCCCAAAAGCTGGCGAGCACTGGTCGCTTTGACGTCGTCATTTGCTTGGGGGCCATCGTCCGCAGCGATACCCCTCACTTCGATTATGTGGCTGGCGAGTCGGCCAAGGGCATCGCCCGCGTCGGCCTCGACAGCGGCATCCCGGTGATCTTTGGCGTCATCACCGCCGACACGGTCGAGCAGGCCGTGCAGCGCGCCGGCGTCAAGGCCGGCAATCGCGGCTGGGACGCCGCCCTCAACGCGGTTGAAATGGCCAGTTTGATGGCTGAGTTGGGATGAGCGGCGAAGGCGATTTTTTTGGCGATGGGACCTCGGCCGACGAGGCACCGCCCAACAACCGCCACGGCGCCCGCCAAGTGGCCTTGCAGGCCCTGTACTGGGGGCAGAGCGCGGCGATCGACTCACTCGGCGCACTGGATCAGCTCTGTGTGCGCTTTGGCCTCGCGCAAGAGGTGCAATCCTTTGCGGCCGAACTCTTGCATTGCGCAGGCGAGCACGCGGCCGAGCTGGATGCGCTGGCAGCGGCCCGGGTCCAGCACTGGCGCTGGGAGCGCATCGCCCGCATCGATCGCTTGATCCTGCGCTTGGCTTTAGCCGAAATGCTCTTTATGGAGGAAATTCCAGTCCGGGTCTCTATCTTTGAAGCGGTCGAACTGGCCAAGTCCTACAGCACCGACAAATCCTATGCCTTCGTCAATGGCGTCCTCGACGGCATCGTGCGCCAGAAGGGGCTCAGCGTCTAAGCTGAACATGCGTAGAGGTCCTGGTGCCAGTCCGTACGCATGCTTACCAACCATATCGCATATCGCAGCCGATCTACCATGGTACTAGTTAAGAGGATTTAGTATGCTCAAGTCGCTCGTAAAAAAATTCTTCGGCTCCCAAGCCGAGCGCCAGTTCAAGCGCACTTTGCCACAAGTGGACCAGATCAGCCAGCTAGCGGCTTCGTACCAAACCTTGAGCGACGCCCAGCTCCAAGCCAAAACCGCGACTTTTCGCCAAGACCTACGAGTGCGCAACGCGGACAACCGCCAGCAACTCGAAGCAGTCGAAGAGCGCCTGCGCGGCGATCTAGAACCTGAAGAGCGCGAGCGGCTCAACGACCAGTACGGAGTGCTGGACAAAGCCATCCGCGACGCGGAAGCGGCCTTCCTCGACGAAATCATGCCCGAAGCCTTTGCCATGGTCGTCGAGACCTGCCGTCGGCTCTTGGGCCGCAAGTGGGACCGCGCCGGCGAGTCCGTGCAGTGGGACATGGTGCCCTACGACGTGCAGATATTCGGCGGCATCTCCCTGCACCAAGGCAAGATCGCCGAAATGGCTACCGGCGAGGGCAAGACCCTAGTGGCGACTATGCCCCTCTTCCTCAACGCCATACCCCAACGCGGGGTCCACCTCGTTACCCACAACGAATACCTCGCTCGGCGCGACGCCATGTGGATGGGACCGATATACAATTTCTTGGGGATGTCCGTGGGCATCATCCAAGACGTGTTCCAGACCGGGACCGAAGCATTTATGCTCCAAGCGTCCGAGGGCGTGCCCGAGGAATTCCGCTGGGAGCGGACCGACCACAAGGCCGCGTACAATGCCGATATTGTGTACGCTAATCACAGCCAAGTCGGATTTGATTATCTCCGCGACAATATGGCGGTGCGGCTCGACGACCTGATGCAGCGCGAATTCAACTACGCCATCGTCGATGAGGCCGACTCGATCCTCATTGACGAGGCGCGGACCCCGCTCATCCTCTCCGGGGCCGTCCCCGACTCCACCAACCAATACAAAGAGATGCGCCCCCTCGTGGAACGGCTGATGAGGGCTCAGACTCATCTGGTCAACAAGGCCGTCGCCGGTGCCGAGCAGGCGAGCAAGGAATCGGGCGACTACGACTACGACACCGGGATTGCCCTGCTCAAGGCTACCCGCGGTGCTCCTACCAATCGCCGGTTGGCCAAAATTCTGCAAGAGGAAGGCGTCAAGCGGCTGATCAACCGGATCGAGGCCGACTACATGCGCGACAAGCGCCTCAACGAGATTGACGAGGATCTCTACTTCGTCGTCGATGAGAAGGCCAACACCATCGACCTAACCGAGAAGGGGCGCGACTTGCTCTCACCCAACGAGCAGGCCCTCTTCGTGCTGCCCGACATCAGCATTGAGGTTGATGCGATCCGCAACGACCCGGACCTGAGCGCCGAGGACAAGGCCCGCAACGAGGAGGAGGCGCACCGCGCATACGCCGAAAAAAGCCAAGCGGTACACAATATCAACCAACTGATGAAAGCCTATACCCTCTTCGAGAAGGACGTGCAGTACCTCGTCTCCGAAGACGGGCGGGTGGTCATCGTCGATGAAGCCACGGGCCGCCCGCAGCCCGGCCGGCGCTTTGCCGATGGCCTGCACCAAGCGCTAGAAGCCAAAGAGGGGGTGAAGCTACAGGACGAAACCCGCACCGTGGCCACCATAACCGTCCAGAACCTCTTCCGCATGTACCACAAGCTGGCCGGCATGACCGGCACGGCCGAGACCGAGGCCAGCGAGCTGTGGGAGATCTACAAACTCGACGTGGCCGTCATCCCCACCAACCGCCCGATTCGCCGCTTTGACCAAGAAGACCAGATATTCCGCACCAAGCGCGAGAAATACAACGCGATCATCGAGGAGGTCAACCGCTTGCATCAGCTCGGCCTGCCGGTGCTAGTCGGCACCATCTCGGTTGAGGTCTCCGAATTGCTCAGCCGGATGCTCAGCCGGCGCGGCATCAAGCACCAGCTACTCAACGCCCGCCATCACGACAAAGAGGCCCAGATCGTCGCCGAAGCCGGCCAACTCGGCGCGGTCACCATCGCCACCAATATGGCCGGACGCGGCACGGACATTAAGCTGGCTCCCAAGGTCGTCCACCTCAACCGCCAGACCGTTGAGTCCAACCTCACCCTCGAGGACAAGCTGCCTTCTGGCCAAGGCTTGCGACAGTACTTACAAGAAAACCCCTCTGGCTTACAGGTCATCGGGACCGAGCGCCACGAAGCGCGGCGCATCGATCGCCAGCTACGCGGTCGCTCGGGACGCCAAGGCGACCCCGGTTCCTCGCGCTTCTACCTGTCTCTCGAAGACGACCTAATGCGGCTTTTTGGCTCGGAACGCATCGCCGCTGTCATGGATAAGCTCGGAGCCGAAGAGGGCGAGGTCATCGAGGCCGGCATGGTTACGCGGTCGATTGAACGGGCGCAAAAAAAGGTCGAGGCCCGCAACTTCGAGATGCGCAAGCACGTCCTCGACTACGATGACGTAATGAACCAGCAGCGCCAAGTCATTTACAATCGCCGCCACGATCTTCTGGAGCGCCAGACCGCACACGAGCAAATCGCGGACATGATCGAAGAAAGCGTCGATGGCATTTTGGCCTCGCACGTCAATACAGACGGCCCGGCAGATGAGTGGGATTGGGAGGCCCTGCAAACCGAGTTTGGCAGCACCTTCTTTTTGGCCTGTACCGTTCCCGCAGACGAGCGCGCCCACGCCAGTGTCGATGGTCTGCGCGAGCAGCTCCTCGCCACCGTTCGCGAAGCCTATCAGCGCCGCATCAACGCCGTCGGCGAAGAGGTTTTCCGCGAAGTCGAAAAGAGCATCGCCCTGCACACCATCGACACGTGCTGGCAGGAACACCTCCACGAAATCGACGAGCTCAAGGACGGGATCGGCTTTGTCGGCGTCGGCGGGAAAAACCCCCTCATAGAATACAAGCGGGGGGCCTACGACATGTTTGAGAGCCTGATCGGCCGCATTGCCCAAGAGACGCTGCGCAACCTCTTCCAGCTACGCATCGACATCAGTCCCGAGGCTTTGGGGCCAGCACGCCAGCGAGGTCGCATCAACGCGGTTCACCACGACGCCACCAATATGGGTTTTCGCGGCGTCGAGCCGGCTCCGACGGGCGTTCCCGGCCAGCCCTCGCAACTGCGCGGCTCGGGTGGCGGCAGCAGCGAGGGCCAAGCCGTGCGCCAACCGGTCGTCCGCGCCCACCCCAAGGTCGGGCGCAACGCGCCTTGCCCCTGCGGCAGCGGCAAGAAATACAAGCGCTGCCACGGCCTCAATGCCTGAGAGCGTCAGGGGAGTGCCATGACCTTCTGGGAAGTACTATGTCTGGTGGTGTACAGCATCATTATCGCCGTTTTAGGCGTTTATGGCTTCCATCGCTACCAGCTACTGCACCTGTTTTATCGGCATCACCCAACCCCGGTTCCCGAACCCGACCGCTTTTCCAAGCTGCCCTCCGTCACGATCCAGCTACCGCTCTACAACGAATATCACGTGGTTGAGCGCCTGCTAGAAGCCGTGGGTCAGATCGACTATCCCCGCGACCGCCTGCAAATCCAAATCCTCGACGATTCGCAGGACGAAACCCGCGACAAGGCGCGGGAAGGGGCTGCGCGGCTAGCGGCCCAAGCGCTAGATGTCGAGTACATGAGCCGAACCCAGCGCCACGGCTTTAAGGCCGGTGCTCTGGCCGCCGGGCTAGCGTGCGCCCGGGGCGAATTCGTGTTGGTCCTCGACGCGGATTTCGTGCCCCCTCCCGACATCCTCCAGCGGGCTATTCACTACTTCACCGACGATTCCATCGGCATGGTGCAGATGCGTTGGGGGCACCTCAACCGCTCCTACTCGCTCCTGACGCGCATCCAGTCGATCTTTCTCGACGGCCACTTCGTGGTTGAGCACACGGCCCGCAATCGCTCGGGCCGCTTCTTCAACTTCAATGGCACCGCTGGAATCTGGCGCAAAAAGGCCATCTACGACGCCGGCGGCTGGCAGCACGATACGCTCACCGAAGACCTCGACTTGAGCTACCGCGCTCAGCTAGCGGGCTGGCAGTTTCTCTATCTGCCCGAAGTTGAAGTGCCCGGCGAGATCCCCGTCGAGATCAATGCCTTCAAGTCGCAACAGCACCGCTGGACCAAGGGCGCGGTCCAGACAGCGAAGAAAGTGCTGCCGCGTATCTGGCGCTCGGCGCTCCCAGCCAAGGTCAAGGTTGAGGCCACCTTCCATCTGACGGCCAACCTCTGCTACATTATGATGCTCTTGATGGCCCTGTTGACCCTGCCGGTGCTCTCCATTCGCGTACAACTCGGCTGGGAGCGGTTCTTTATCATTGACCTGCCGCTGTTTTCTTTTGCCACCATGGCCATTTCCGGCTTCTACATTACCTCCCAGCGAGTACTCTATGCGGATTGGCGGCGGCAGATCAAGTATTTGCCCGTGCTGATGGCCATTGGCATGAGCCTCTGCATCAACAACACCCGAGCGGTGCTCGAAGGTCTCGTCGGGTACCAAACCGACTTCCACCGGACCCCCAAATACGGGCCTACTGGACCCCGAGGCCAAAGCCAGCGGCACAAGTACCTAAGCCGCTGGCCTTTGCTGTCTTTGGGCGAACTGGGCATGGCGCTCTACTTCGTCGTCGCTCTCTACCACGCCTATGCCACCGGCCTCTACTTGGGGATGCCCTTCCTGCTGCTCTTCCACGCCGGCTTCCTCTACACTGGCTTGCTCTCCAGCGGCCAGCGCTGGTTGCACCGGGTGCCCTAAAGCACAAAAGCCCCCGACCGCATGGGGCCGGGGGCTTGGCTCGCCTGAATACCGCTTGGATTACTGGGGCCACTCCAGCGGAAAATCCGGCAATTTATGGCGGGTCCACAAGACGCTCATGCCATTGTGGTGCCGCTTGGTGAATTTCTCAATGTGACGCACGCCGATGTCCACGTTGCTCTTCTCGCGCCGCATTTCGCGCCCCTTGTCTCCGGACAACTCAATGGCCTGCGCAACCTTGTCGACATAGAGGTTGTGGGTCACGCGCAGTTCGCGGTATGTGATATCTCGGGGAAAGGTCTGCAGTTTCGCCACGTACTCGTTGATGAGCCGACGCGCCTTGGCCAGATCCGCTTCGGAGATCTCGCTGAGCGGCTTTCTCAGATGCTCAATAATCTCGACAATCTGTCGGTTTTTGTCGTCCAGCTCCTTCAACTTCGCCACATACTCGATGAGTATTTGCTTGTCTTCCTCCTCGGTCCCACACCCGACCAAGCCAAGCGCCAACACCAACACAACCAGTTTCCTCGACATATAGACCTCCCTGTAGGGGTGAGATTGCCTGTTTCGTCGGCTTCAAAATACGCCGCAGAGAGGCGAAAATCAAGCACTCTCTGCGCTGGACCCTATTGACGAGGTTTATGCGCCCTCATAATATCAATTTTTGCATCCCACACTCTTGCTCATAGAGGACATCCATCCCATGATAACTCGCGAACAGATTCAATCCCAACTCGACAATTGCCTGCTGGAGGCCAAATTCCCCCAGTGGGAGTCGCGCTATAAGCGCGGCAAGGTGCGCGATATGTATTTGCTCAAAAACCATCGCGTGCTGATCACTACGGACCGCCAAAGCGCGTTCGACCACGTGCTCGGCACCATTCCCCTCAAGGGCCAAGTGCTCAACCGCATTGCCCAGTACTGGTTTGAGCAGACCCAAGACATCGCCCCCAATCAAGTCATTTCAGTGCCCGACGCCAACGTCACCGTCGCCCGCGAGCTGGACATCCTGCCCGTCGAGGTGGTGGTGCGCAAGTACCTGACGGGCAGTTCGGACACTGCCATCTGGACCCATTACAACAGCGGTGTGCGCCACTATTGCGGCCACACCTTGCCCGACGGCATGGTCAAAAACCAGCCCTTCGACGCGGCGATCATCACGCCGACGACCAAGGACGAAGTCCACGACGAGCTGATTTCGCGCGACGAGATCATCGCCCAAGGCCTAGTGCCAGAAGCCACTTGGACCCAAGTCGAGGAGATCGCCTTCGCGCTCTTTGCTCGCGGCGAGGCACTAGCGGCCAAGCAAGGGTTAATCCTCGTCGATACCAAATACGAGATGGGGCTAGACGCCGACGGGCGCATCACGCTCGCCGACGAGATCCACACGCCCGACTCGTCGCGCTTCTGGATCAGAGACACCTACGCGGAACGCCACGCCCGCGGCGCAGAGCCCGAAAGCCTCGACAAGGAATTTTTGCGCCTTTGGCTCCGCGACAAGGGCATTTCCGACGACAATATCCCGGCGCTCAACGACGAGATTCGCATCCAAGTTGCCGAGCGCTATATCGACCTTTTCCAACGAGTTACAGGCACTGACTTCGCAGCCGAACTCGGCGCAACGCCGGTCTTGCAGCGCATTGAGGAGCGGATTTCCGAGTACCTCAACTGAGGTGCGGCGTTTGCGCTGGTGGTCTTCTGCTCGTCCGGGAATGAAGCAGCGATTAGAAAATCATGGTCAAAAACTTGCTCCGCGCCTTTTTGGTCTTCCGCTTGGAGTTCCACCAGCCCACCCTCAATTTTGAGGCCATGTTGAGCTATTGGCGGCGTGCTCCCATCGTCCAGTACGTGGTTGAAAACGACGGCGAGCAGCGCAGCAGTGCGATTAAGCGCCGGCTCGACGAGGTCTATCCCTTCTAATGCTGCATCGCCAGCTCAGAAATGCCTTAGAGGAAATTTTCGGCGCATCCTTTGTCGCTGAGGCACTCGCCAACGCACCCATTGCCCACGTTGTCCTCTACGAGCGGCGCGAGGATTTCAAAAGGGCCGTCCTCGGCTTTCAGCGGATCAATTTTCGCGACGAACACACCGCGTATGCCGCAGCCATGGAGCGCGAGTTGGGCATCGCCCTGATCTGCGCCCTCCTCGACAACGACACGCGCGAGCTGGTTTCCGAACTCGGTCTTAACTACCTATGAGCAAGCTGCTCGCCTTTGACCTAGGGGCCGAGAGTGGCCGCGCCATCGTCGGGCACTTCGACGGCGAGCGCCTAGCGCTAGAAGAGCTGCACCGCTTTGCAAACGGCCCGGTTCAAGTTTTCGACCGTCTCTATTGGGACCCTTTGCGTCTCTTCGCCGAAATGAAACAGGGCCTCGGCCTCTTTGCTCGCGCACACGGCAAGGCACTCAATGCCATTGGCGTCGATACCTGGGGAGTCGATTTCGCCCTCTTAGGGCCTATGGACGCGCTCTTGGACAATCCGCGCAACTATCGCGACCCGCGCACCGACGGCATGTTAGAGGAAGCCTTTGCACGGGTGCCGCGCGAGGAAATTTTCGCACGCACCGGGGTGCAGTTTTTGAAGCTCAACACCTTGTATCAACTGCTTGCGCTGCGCGACTCGCCCTTGCTGGAATGGGCGCAGACTTTTCTGATGATGGCCGACCTTTTCAATTTTTATTTGACGGGCACCAAGACCTGCGAATTTTCCAACGCCACTACCACCCAGTTCTACGACCCGCGCCAAGGCACTTGGTCGGTCGAGCTCCTAGAAGGACTGGGGCTGCCGACCCATTTTCTGCCCCAGATCGTCCAGCCCGGCACCTGCATAGGATCGCTCCTGCCTTCTATTGCTGCTGAAGTAGGGCTTGACTCGGTCCCGGTCATCGCTCCAGCTACCCACGATACGGGCGCGGCCGTGGCCGCGGTGCCCGCCGAAGTCCGCGACTACGCCTATATCAGCTCGGGAACTTGGTCGCTGATGGGCGTCGAGCTCGACCAACCGCTCATCAGCGATCAGGCATTCCAGTACAATTTCACCAACGAAGGCGGCGTCGGCCCCACTTACCGCTTCCTAAAGAATATCATGGGGCTGTGGCTGCTACAGGAGTGCCGGCGCGCTTGGCAGCGCGAGGGACGCGCCTTTTCCTACGGCGAGCTGACGGCCATGGCCCAAAGCACTGCTCCCTTTACCGCTTTCGTCGAGCCGGACGCCGAGTGCTTTCTCGCGCCGGGCGATATGCCCGCCAGAATCCGCGCCTACTGCCAAGAGACGGGCCAAGCCATTCCCGCCGACGAAGGGCAAGTCGTGCGCGTGGCCCTCGAAAGCCTAGCGTTTAAGTACCGCTACGTGCTCAACGCGCTAGAAACCATTCTCGGTCGCCGCCTCGAATGCATCCACATAGTCGGCGGCGGGATCCAAAACCGCCTGCTCTGCCAGTTTACCGCCTCGGCCACCGGTCGTCCGGTCGTGGCTGGGCCGCTCGAAGCTACGGCCATCGGCAATTTAATGCTCCAGCTCATCGGCCTGGGCCAGATGTCCTCGCTGGCCGAAATCCGCCAAGTTGTGCGCCACTCCTTTGCGCCCGTTGTGTACGAGCCGGAACAAGCCGCCGCTTGGGACGCGGCCTACGACCGCTTCCTCCCGCTGCTCTCCCCGGCCTAATCCCGGGCTGGAACCGCGCTCTTCCTCCGCCGTTCTACATTAAACGCACCGTTCAGGCGTTGGTGCTCCTTGTGGGTCTAGGGAATAACGATCGTTATTCCCTAGTTTTCGATTGTTTTGGCTAGCTATGGGAAAAAGCAGCCCCGATTCGCTAGGTATGGCCGAGTCCTACTGGCGCGACATTCAGCACTTTCAGCCGCTGAGCCGCCAACGAGAGATCGAGCTGGTGACCAGAGCGCGCGCCGGCGACGAGCGCGCCATGCACCAGATGGTCGAAGCCAACTTGCGCTTTGTCGTCCGCATCGCGCGGGGATATCACGGGCGCGGGCTTTCCTTTATGGAGCTGATTTCCGAGGGCAACCTCGGGCTACTCGAAGCCGTCCAGCGCTTCGACGAGACGCGCGGCTTTAAGTTCATCACCTATGCCGTGTGGTGGATTCGCCAAGCCATCCTCCGCGCCTTAGCCGAACACAGCAAAATTGCCCGCCCGCCCCTGAGCCGGGTCAATGATCTGCAAAAGGTCGAGCGGTGGACGGGTATCCTCGCCCAAAAACTGGGGCGCGATCCCACCCCCGAGGAAATCGCCACCAGCGCCGAATTGTCGCTGGAGAGGACGCACAATGCCCTTTACATGGCCCAGCCCGATGTCTCTATGGACGTGCCGACTGTGCCCGATGAAAGGGAGCCGCTGATGGCCACCTTTGCGGCTTGCACCCCCGATCCGGCCGATTGCTATGAGTGCGCCGAGATCGCCCACACCCTGCGCACTTGCCTCAACCTGCTCGACCAGCGCGAGCGCTTAGTCGTCCGCTCCTATTTCGGCCTCGACGATCAACAGCCCCAGACTCTGGAGCAAATCGGCGTGCAATTGGGCCTCACGCGCGAGCGAGTGCGCCAGCTCAGGGACGAAGCCCTCGATAAAATGCGAATTCACGCTGGCGATCTACTGCTCGAACTTTTCAACAATCCGCTGTAGTGCTTGCTGCACGAGGCGAAGCGCGATGGGACAAAGGGCTTGATTGGGCGCGGCAAAAGGCTTTCTTTCATATTATTTACAGGACTTTGCGACAGTTCTCACCGGATAAAGAGACCCTTTATGCCTTACAACTTAGCCGATCTCCACACGCATTCCCTGTGCTCTGACGGGCTGCGGACGCCGACCCAAGCGGTCGAAGAGGCCTGCGAAGCGGGCTTGCAAGCGATGAGTTTGACCGATCACGACACGGTCAAGGGCGTCCCCGAGGCCACGGAGGCCGGCGAGCGCATGCGTATGGAAGTGGTGCCTGGCACCGAGTTGAGTGCCCACATCCGGGAGCGCGAAGTACACATCCTCGCCTACTGCATCGACTACCAAGACGACCAACTCGGCACGACCCTCGCACAGTCTTTTCAAGCCCGCTACCAGCGGGGGGTTGCGATCATCAAAGCGCTCAACAGCATGGGGCTGACCGTCAGCCTCGACGACGTGCTATCCCAAGCCAACGGCAGCCCCCTCGGGCGGCCGCACATTGCTGCGGCCATGGTGCAAAACGGCCTAGTGGCCAATAGGGACGAAGCCTTCAGCCGCTACATCGGCGACCACGGGCCCGCCTTTAAGCCCAAGCCCTACACTGCGGCCAAAGACCTCATCGCCCTCATCCATCGCACCGGGGGCGTGGCCGTGCTCGCCCACCCCAGCATCAGTCTCCCCGAATCCATTATCGAGCAGTTAGTCGCCTACGGGCTCGACGGCATTGAGGTCTTCCACCCGGCCCACCAGCCAGCGCAAATGGACTTTTACGACCAGCTCGCCGACCGCTATGGCCTGATCAAGTCGGGGGGATCCGACAGCCACGGCGACAGCCACGGCACCCGCATCGGCGACTACGGAGTCGGCTACGAAGTAATTGAGGCCATGCGCGAGCGGGCCGCTACCTATGCTTGAGTGGTCCAATTACTGGCCGCAGTAAAAATGCTCGCTCAATGACCTATTTCTTTTTTCGCCAAGCCGTCCTCTTCTCTTTCTCGCTGCTCGTCCTCGCGCTGCATCTAGTGCCCGGCCATGCGCTCCGGCCCCAGCGCTTCCACCAAGCATCCGAGCCTATTCGCGGGCTTTTCGGCACTTCAATAGGCGACGTCGTCTGGAGCGGGCGCTATCTATGGGTCGGCACCGAGAGTGGAGTGGCGCGCCTCAACCCGGCACAAAGCAGCGGCCTCAAGGCCACGGACTGGGTCACCTTTACCGAGCTCAACGGCCTCGGCCGCGGCGCGATTAGCGCCCTCGCCGCGGTCGGCGATACCGCGTGGGTAGCGACCTTGGTCGATTCGGTCACCGCCGGACAGGGCGTGAAGCAAGCGGGCACCGGGTTGAGTTTTTCCCACGACGGGGGCGGCTCCTGGCACCACATTCCCAACGAGTTCATTTTCGACCCCACCAAGGCCGGTTTTGAGCGCACCCCCGGTACGCCCATTGACAATGCTTGTTTTGACATTTTCATCGACGGGGAGGCCGTGTACGCGGCCTTTTTCGCTGGCTCCACCGTGCGTTCGCTCAACCAAGGCCGCACTTGGGAACCCGTCTTGCCCGGCGGCGCAGACGAGATCGTCTTCTTCGCCAGCGAAACGGCTGCCGACAGCTTGCTAATTGTGGCCGACAGTCTCGCCCGCGCAAGCGCCGATCCAAGCAACATCGCCGGGTTGCGCGCTGCTGCCGACAGCTTAGCTAGCCAAGCATTTCTGCACCGCACTTTTGCGGTCCTAGCTTACGGGGATACCGTGTGGATCGGCACTGCGAGTGGGATTGCCTTCACCTTTGATGGAGGCCAGCATTGGCAAAATGCCAAAGTGCGCCTCGGCGAAGAGGGCACTCCCCTTTTAGGTCATCCGGCTGGCAACTGGGTCGTCGCACTCGAACGCCAAGTGCTGCCCGACGGCACTACTGCCATCTGGGCGGGAACCAACACCACCTCGCCCGACCAAACCCAAGCCATCAGCGTCAGCCGCGACCTCGGCCAGACCTGGAGCCACACTGGGCCGACTTTTGCTTGGGACTTTGCTTTTACCCCTAACTTTGTTTGGGCCGGCACGGACCAAGGTTTGCTGGCCAGCCCAGACCCAGCCTTGCCGACCGACGCAGAACGCGTCTGGGACGCCATAGAAGTCGTCGATGGACAGCCCCTGACCGGCACCTTCGTCGGGCTTGCCGGGGTGGGCGAGGTGCTCTGGGCCGGGGCCGAGCATGGCCTCGGGCGCTCCGAGGACGAGGGGAGCACTTGGCGCGTCATCCGCGACCTGATCCGCACGCGTACGCTCGACGAAGGGACCTTCGTCAGCGCCGGAGGCGTACGCGACAGCACGGCCCTCGCGTACGCAGCCCCCAACCCTTTCGCTCCCTCGCGCGAAGCCACGACCATCGTCTTTAGCCTGTCACAGGACGCAGAGGTCTCTGTGGCGATCTACGACTTTGCCAGCGGCCTAGTCCGCGATCTCGCGGCGGACGCGCCCTTTGCCGGCGGCCTCGATCACCGCATCCTCTGGGATGGGCTCGACCAAGACGGCCAACTAGTAGCCAATGGCACGTACTTTTACCGCATTGCTCTAAACACCGGTCAACAGGCCTTTGGCAGAGTAGTGGTGCTCGATTGAAAACGATCTTCGCGCTATTACTCGCCGCCTCCACCGCGCACGGGGCCGATTTTGCCGCCGCCTTTCTCAGAGCGGGGCTGGGTGCCCGCGGCCTAGGGCTGGGTGCCTTTGTCGCCGCGGCCGACGATGCGTCGTCACCCTACTGGAATCCGGCCGGCCTCGCCCGCCTGCGCGGCAAGGCCCTAGAGACCTCCATGCAGTCGCTGTCGCTGGGGCGGCGGCAAGGCAGTGCGGCTGTTGCGCTCAACGTGCGCGGCGACATGGGCTTTGGCTTTGCTTGGTCGCATGCCGCAGTCGGCGGGATCAAGGGCCGCACGGCTAGTGGCCAATACACCGGGCCAATCGAGGATCAAGCGAACGCTTTTATCTTTGGCATAGGCCGCTCCCTTGGGCCGCGCCTTGCAGTTGGTTTGGCCGTTAAAGTCCTCAACCAGAGCATCGACGTTCCCTCAGTTCCCAAGGCCACGGCCAACGGCAGCGGACTCGACTTGGGGGTGCAGTTCCGCGCGGCCGAGCATACTTGGCTCGGGGCCGGCGTATCCAATCTCGGCACCGACCTCGCTTGGAAGGTGCGCCACGCCGACCAGCGGTCAAGCACCACCGAGAATGCCCTGCCGCGCATCCTCGTCTTTGGCGCGTCCCAGCGGCTTTTGGATGCCCTGCTGTTGGCCGCCGAGTTCCGCTCCGACCGGGAACAGAGCGTCAACCTCGGGGCCGAGTGGCAGTTCAATGCGCTGCTCGTGGTGCGCGGCGGCCTGCACCGCCTCGGGGCCGAAGACGGTGGCCAACTCTCGGCCGGGCTGACCTTGCGCCCGATGCACCGCGAGACCTTGCAACTCCAATACGCTTACTTAACCGATCCCCTCGGCGCTGGGGGCCGCACGACCGTGGGTCTGGCGCTGGCGTTCTGAGAAGTGATGGCGCTCTTATTAATTGCGCTCTTGACTCTGCCCACGGCCCTCGCCGCGACTGGCTTGCCTTCGCTGCGCCAAGGCGGCGGGGCCCGCGCGGCGAGCTTGGCCGGCGCGGAAACGGCCCTGTTCGCCGCCCAAGCCCTCAACCCGGCGGCCCGGCAAGCGCATGGGCGCAGCGTCGCCTTTAATCACCACGCCTCAATCCAGAATATCCGCCAGAACCACCTGCACCTGACGCAGGCCCGCGGCCGCGGCACTTGGGGGCTTTTCGCCCAACTGTGGCAGGCCAACGACCTAGAGCGCCGCACCGGCCCTTCGGCTGAGCCGCTGGGGCACTTCGGCGTGTACGAGGGAGCGGTTGGCCTGAGCTACGCCCGCCAGATGCAGCAGACGCGCCTCGGCTTGCAGCTAAAGTTCATTCGCCAGTCCATTTTCACCCAAAACGCCAACGGCCTAGCCGCCGATCTCGGGCTGCTGTGCGATGTCTCAGCTAGCTTGCGTTTGGGAGCCACGGTGCGCAACTTGGGCCGCATGAACCGCCTCGACCGACGGGAGACTGACCTGCCCTTAGAAGCTCGTTTAGGTGCCGCTTATGTCGGCCGCACAGACGTGCTCGTGGCTGTCGAAGCGCAGAAGGCCCGCGGCCACGACCTCGCACTGCATCTGGGCGGCGAGTACCGAGCCGGCGAGCACCTGCGCCTGCGCACCGGCTACCAGACCACTGAAAACCGCAGCCTCTCGGCCGGGCTGGGCCTCGTGGCCGAGCACTGGGTCATCGACTACGCATACCTGCCCTTTGGCTCGGGTTTGGGCGACGCGCACTGGCTCAGCCTCCAGCTAGAAAACGCAACCCCTTGAACTTCTGGCGCAAAACAGTGTCGCCGGTGGAGCCGCCAACCCCGCCAACCCCGACCCCACCCCCGGTCCAGTACACCAACTCCTCGCGCTTATGGGTCCACCTGTTGCTGTTTTTCTGTACCATTGCTTCAACCGCGACCGCTGGTGCCATGCAGCAAGGGGTTGACCCGCTGACCAGCATCGCAGCCTTGGTCCACCTCGTCGAAGGTGTCCCTTTTGCCGCGACTTTGCTTTTTATTCTCACGGTCCACGAATTTGGTCATTATTTTGCTGCGCACCGCTGGGGAGTCCGGGCCTCGCTGCCTTACTTTCTCCCCCTGCCCTATGTTTCCTTTCTCGGCACTTTGGGCGCGGTCATCAAAATTCGCTCCCCCATCCCCAACAAGCGCGCCCTCCTCGACATTGGCGCGGCCGGCCCCCTAGCGGGTTTTGTCGTGGCCCTTGCGGCCTGCTTCGCCGGGCTTTCGCGCTCGGCCGTGGTCTCGGCCGATTACTTTCACTCTGCCCCCATCGAGTTGGGGGCACCCTTGCTTTTTTCGGGCATTGCCGCTCTCGTCTTGCCCGCCATTGGGCCGGACCAAATGGTCCTCTTAGACCCGGTGGCTTTTGCCGGTTGGGTCGGGCTGTTTATTACGGCCTTCAACCTCTTTCCCATTGGCCAACTCGACGGCGGCCATATCGCGTACGCGCTCTTTGGGCACCGGCACCGGCAGATCGCCCGCACGACCTATGTCGCCTTGCTGATTTTGGGGCTTTATGGGGTCCTATCGCTGCTGTGGGAATGGCCCCAAGGGTGGCCGGGGTGGCTTGTGCTGGCCTTTTTTCTCGCGCTTTTTGGCAAGGATCATCCGGCTCCCCACGACCCCTTCGTCGCGCTGGACCGCGGTCGGCACTTCGTCGGCTACCTGTGCCTGCTGATCTTTGTCGTCTGTTTCGCTCCCGTGCCTTTTGTCACCCGCTGAGCTGCGCCATGCTCTCGTCCCTACCATTTCTGCTCGCGGCGCTGTTGGCTGGCTGCACCATAGGCGACAGCGAACAAGTGGATTGCCGCTGCGCGCCCGACACGAGTATCCAGCTTTTTCCCCATTGCACCGACATCGACAGCGTGGCTGTGCGCCCCGCCCCTAATCCGCTATCGACCCAGATTCCCGACTGCCCCAGTGGCCAACAGCTCTCCCTGCGCGGCCGCACACGCCCCGAAGCCGTACTGGCCAATCTCGCTTCTATCTTTCAAGCCAACCCCGAGCTTCGCAGCCCCCAACAGTACATGGAGCAGTTCACCGCCGACTTTGTCTTTGAACCTGACCCCGAGGATGTGGAGCTATATCCAGAGATATACGACGCCGACCGAGATACGCTCTGGGGGGCGGCTGAGGAGCGCAACTTTGCCCGCTTCATTCTCTCGCCGGAGCAGATCCATAGTGCGCACTTTGTGCGCTGGTTCAAATCGTCGGACGAGCGCATCCCGGACGACGACGAGTTGCGCGAAACCTTCATCTTTCCCTACGAAGCCGAGTTCGTCGAGATAATCAGCGCGGCCGGGGCAGACTCCGTGGAAATGACATTCAAAACAATCGGCATTAAGGGCCTAGCGGAAATCGAGTTGGTGACGGAAACGGTGGAAAATCCCGTGTGGTCGATCGCGGTTTGGAAAGACCTGCGCGACAGAGCTTCGGCCAAGTTCTCTTGGGGGGAGCTGCGGGCGCTCTTCTCGCAGTGACTCTTTGATAACTGCCCCTCTGATTTGTATCTTCTACATAACTAATTGCACGACACCGACCCGGAGGTACGACTGTGAAATCATTCACCTTTTTTATGTTTTGCGGCCTCCTCGCCTTGAGCGCCTGTAGTAGCTGCAGCAACCCCTTTGCACCCGATACACACACCCCATCACCCCAGCCGCCCGAGCCGCCCGCCCCCGAGGCTACGACCCCCGAGCAACTCATGGACAATCTCGCCCGCGCCATGCGCACCCGCGACAAACAACTCTACGAGAGCTTGCTCGACAAGGACTTCTGGTTTACCGAGGACAATTGCCTCGGCGAAGTGGAGTACAACAACGGCTTGGAAGAAGAACTGCAGATCATGGCCGGCAGCCGCGATGGTTCGCAGCTAGGTATTTTTGACATATATCGCGATTTTGACTTCGACTTTGAGCTTATTCACCGCGACCAAGAACTCGGCTCCGAATACCCAGAATCCTATCCCGGAGATCCCGATGGCCACCCAGACGAAGACTGGGAGGTCTTTCGTGGCCGGGTCCAGATGCTCTTGCTCGACGAGAATGGCGATGGCTACCGCGTAGATCAGATTATGACCTACAAGCTCCGCCTCGATCCAGAAGACGGCCTGTGGAAAATCGTCCGCTGGCTCAACTCTGGCTTGTCAAGCGACTGCGGCGGGGCCGGCAAGCGCTTGGCAAACGCCTTTAGCTGGGCAGCACTAAAGCAACAAATCGCGCCCTGAGCCAGTGAGCAAACGCTTGGTCAAGCGCCAGCACCATCCCGGTTGGCACTTGGTCCTTTCGGGTCTGTTGCTGGCCGGCGCGACCGCCTTTTTGCTCTACGCGCCCGCGCCAGAACAAACCAGCGACCTGCCCGTCATTGCGCCAGCCGACGCGCCCGTTCCCCACCAAGCAGCCGACGCCACCCAGCTAGCCGACGCGCTCTACGCAGGCATCGACAGCGCCTTGGCCGATTTGGGCATCTGGCCGGCCCTCTATTCCAAACGCCGCGAGCGCATTGAGATCGGCGTACCCGCCGACCTGCCCCTAGCCGAAGCCAACTTGGGCATCTCCCAGTTTGTTCAGCGGCTCGGCGGCCAAGTCCTCAGCGCCAGCGAGCGGCGGGGCCAAGTCGAAGTCCACTGCGGCTTCGGCGCGGTGCAGACGACCACTTTTATCCTAGCGCCGGTCGCCGAGCGCCGCCGCACCGGCAACATTGCCATTGTCATCGACGACTTCGCTGACGACCCTATCGCCGCGCACTTCTGCGCCATACCGCAGTCCCTGACGTTCTCGATCTTGCCCGCAGAGGGCCAAGCGCACACCCTCGTCGAGCGGGTGCGCACCAATGGACACGAGGTGTTGGTCCACCTGCCGATGGAACCCCGAGGCGAGGCATCTCCTGGGGCGCACGCCATACTAGTGGGCCTCGACGACGCGGAAATCCGCCGCCGCGTACGCCGCGCCTTGCAGAGCGTACCCCACGCCCGCGGGATCAACAACCACATGGGGTCCAAGGCGACGAGCGACGAGCGAGTCATGCGCCTAGTGCTCTCCGAGCTAAAGGACCGCAACCTGCTCTTCCTCGACAGCCGCACCACGGCCTCCTCAGTCGCCTATCAACTAGCTGTAGATATGGATATTAGAGCCGCTAACCGCGATCTCTTTATCGACGAGATCGCCGACGCCCCAACCATTCGGGGAAAGCTGTGGGAACTCGCGGCGGTCGCGGCGCGGGCGGGCCAAGCCATCGGCGTGGGGCACAACCGCAGAGAGACGCTCATCGCCCTATTAGCCGCCCTGCCCCAGCTAGAGAGGCGAGGCTTTCGCTTCGTCCCCGTCTCCCGGCTGCTGCCGTGAGCACTTTCCGCTTTGAGCTCGTCGCCCAAGACGCTGCAACAGGGGCGCGAGCGGGCATCCTCCACACGCCCCATGGCGCGGTGGAGACGCCAGTCTTCATGCCCGTCGGCACCCAAGCCACCGTCAAGACCCTCGACCAACAGGATCTAGCCGCGGCCCAAGCGCAGATCATCCTCGGCAACGCCTACCATCTCTACTTGCGGCCCGGCCACCAGCTCATCGAGCGGATGGGGGGACTCCACGCCTTTATGAACTGGCCGCGGCCGATCCTCACCGACAGCGGCGGCTTTCAGGTCTTCAGCCTCAGCGACCGCAACGAAGTCACCGCAGACGGCGTGCGCTTCCAATCGCACTTGGACGGCTCGCATCACTTCTTCACCCCTGAAAAGGTCGTGGAAATTGAACACGGGCTTGGTGCCGACATCATCATGGCCTTCGACGAATGCACGCCCTATCCCTGCGGGCGCGACTACGCGCAAGAGTCCATGCAGCGGACCTTGCGCTGGGCCGAGCGCTGCCTGAGCCGCCACCGGGAATTGGCGGCTGAGCGCGTCCACCGCCCCCCCCAAGCGCTCTTTGGCATTGTCCAAGGCAGCATCTATCCAGACTTGCGCCGCGCCTGCGCCCAAGAACTAGTGCAGCTCGACCTGCCCGGTTATGCCATTGGCGGCCTAGCCGTAGGCGAACCGCGCGAGGACCTGTTCGAGGTCGTGCGCCAGACCACCGCCTACCTACCAACGAAAAAACCCCGCTACCTGATGGGCGTGGGCCTGCCGCACGACTTGGTCGAGGCCGTCGCAGCCGGCGTCGATATGTTTGACTGCGTGGTCCCCACCCGCAATGCGCGCAACGGCACGGCCTTTACCCGACAAGGACGCCTGCGCCTCAAAAACGCCGGCCACGCCGAAGACCCTCAACCGCTCGACGCGAGTTGCGCTTGTGCCACTTGCCGCCACTACAGCCGGGCTTACCTGCGCCATCTCTTCCAGACCAACGAAGTGCTCGGCCCGCGCTTAGCCACCTTCCACAACATCTTCTTCTTTCAGCAGCTAATGCGCGAGATGCGCGACGCAATCATCCGTGGGCACTTCGCCGCCTATCAGGCGGAATTTCTCGCCCTGTACCGCGATAGATAGAGGGAAAACAATAAGCCCCGCCCGACAGTACTGTCAGGCGGGGCTTGTGGCTAGATGGTCCGCTAAGGCTCAGATGGCCCGATCGCAGGGCGCACAAACTAAGGCAAACCGCCGCGCACCGCCCACGCCGACTTCGGTCGCAAAATCCCTCTTGACCGGCACGGACCGCTCGCCGCAGAAATCGCACTTGCCGCGCTCTGCGTACTCGGGAATTGCCGCTACTTCGAACTCGACCTGTTTGCGCTTTTCGCGCCCTTGGGAAAATAGCTGCGCAAAATTGAGCACTTGCTTGTCGGTCTCGCGCTCCAAGGTCCGCTCTATGATCTCGTCAAGTGCCGGGTCGTCGGGCTTGCCGCCGTCTTCGAGCGTATGCCAAGCGGCGCGGCGCACCCGCGCATCTTGGTCTTCGAGCATCCGATAGAGCGCCTTCCAGACCTCGCCTATGCTCCGCCGCACGTGGCAGGGGCATAAAAAGGACGCGGCCTGTAAGCGATCTTCTGGATCGGCGCTATGCGACATTTGCAACAGCTCCTGAATCTCCTCGCGCCCCACGCGTTGCTCGCCTAAGCGGAAAGCCGCCCGCTGATACTTGTTCAGTCCCTTGGGCCGCGACTTGTGTCCTTTTCTGCTCATGTCCACTTCTCCTGTCTCGCGCTTATCGTTTTCATCTTAAAAGTAAAGGTGCTGCAATGTCAAAGGAGGAGTGGTCGCGGCATACCATCTATGCCGGTATTACTCAGCGCGGGGATTTTTATTAGATTTTCTAGAGCGTTTAATCTACCGAAAGGAATTTGCCCGTGTTCGATCTCATTTCCACGGCCTACGCCCAGTGCGGCACACCCTCCGACGGCAGCGGACAGCCCAATGCCATCGCCTCGTTCCTGCCCTTTGTGTTGATGTTTCTGGTTCTCTACCTCTTGATATTGAGGCCCCAGATGAAGAAGCAGAAGAACCAACAGCGGATGATCGACGAACTCGAAAAAAACGATGCGATCGTCACCAGCGGCGGGATCCACGGCACCATCCTCAACATCAAAGACGATATCCTCGTGGTCAAAATCGCCGACAACGTCAAGATCGAGATCTCGCGGGCGGCCGTTTCGCGGGTAAAAAACAAAGAAGACGCCGACGGCAAGAGGAAGTAGTGAGGCTCGCGTTTATGGGAACCCCGCGCTTTGCGGTTCCCTCATTAAAAGCCCTCGTCCAGAGCCGCCACCCGATCATCGCCGTCGTCACCAATCCCGACCGACCCCAAGGGCGGGGCCGCCAGCTTGCAAGTCCGCCGGTCAAAGACCAAGCCCTAAAGCTCGGATTAGAGGTACTGCAACCGGCCGCGGTCAACGATCCCGCGCTAGCCGCGGCACTGGCTGGGCACGCGCCCGATCTCTTTGTCGTCGTCGCCTTTTCAATCCTGCCCCGGCACCTACTCGCCATTCCCCGCCTCGGCTCAATCAACCTGCATCCCTCGCTCTTGCCCGCTTATCGCGGCGCGGCCCCCATTATCTGGGCGGTGGCCAACGGCGAGCAGGAGACGGGCATCACCACCTTCCAACTCAGCCCGCGCATTGACGCGGGTCACATCCTGCTCCAGCACCGCTTTGCCATCGGCTGTGACGAGACGGCCGGCGAGCTGGAGGCCCGATTGTGCGTGGAGGGTGCCAAGATGGTCGTGGAGACCGTCGATGGGCTGGAAGACGGCCGCCTCACCGGACGGCCCCAAGGTGCGGACGGCGTCAGTCGCGCCCCTAAGCTGACCAAAGAGGACGGCCAGATTGACTGGCACCAACCAGCCGAGCGGGTCCGCAACCTCGTCCGCGGCATGAATCCCGCGCCTGGTGCCTATACCCACTGGCAGGGCAAAACGGTCAAAGTACACCGGACTCAGCACGCTGCGGGCGGCGGCGCACCCGGCACCGTACTCTGCGCTGACGGTCGTCGAGGCTTAAGCGTGGCCTGCGGCGAGGGTGCCCTGCAACTGACCCAAGTGCAACCGGCGGGCAAAGCCGCCATGGAGGGAACGGCCTTTGTGCGGGGCTACCCGATTGCAGTTGGTATGCGGCTGGGCTAGCCTGCTCCTCGCCCTGCTCGCAGGGCGACCGGCCTGCGCCACAGAGGTAGAGACCGATTCGACTCGCACCGCCACCCTGCCTTCGGCGCATGGTGCGCTCCTGCGCTCGGCCGTGCTGCCCGGCTGGGGACAGTTCTACAATGGCCGCCCTGTCAAGGGGCTGTTCTTCGGCGCGGCAAGCGCGACCGCCCTCACCGCGGTCTTGGTCGAGCATGGCCGCATCCGTTCCGCGCCCACGCCCGAGGAACACCAAGACCGCACCGCCCGCCGCAACAGTCGCCTGCTCTATTTCGCGCTCTCGGTCGCCTTGGCCGCGACCGACGCCTATGTCGATGCCCACCTCGCGGACTTTGGGGCTGTGCCGTCCGGCCTCAGCATTGGGGCCGCGCTGCAAGTAGGGATGCGGCGCAACAACGCGTGGCTTCGGCTGAAAGCAACCTTGCCTTAGATACCTTGCTCAATCCGCTCAACGCGGCGTCTCAGCAGCTTGATCCGGTCGAATGCAAACGGCATACACTGCCGCGAGTGGTAGGGGGTTGGGATGCGGCGACAGCGCTCCAAGCGCACGAGTTCGCGCTCGATCTCGACGGAGAGCCGGTCGGAGAAAAACAACGCCAGCGGGTGGGCGTTGAGCAGGGTGCCGAGCCGCGCGGTGCGGCCGTGGGCCAGCATCTGTACTCGGAAAGCGAGCTGCCGCAGACCGCGTAAGACGACTAGCCGCCCCAAGATCACATAGGCCGCATAGGCTAGGCAGATTGGGAAGACCCCGCAGGCCACATATAGGAAGTAGTGGAACATGTCGCGCCTAAATATGTAGTGCGCGGCCCGATGGCTCAAGCTCATTTTCCAACTCACGTTACGCACAACTAAGAAGCTGTTGAGTTAAAACGAAACGGTAATATCAGGCGATTTGAAGCAAGCGGTAAAACAAAGACTTCCGATTTGAGGTGCGCCATGAAAATTTGCCATTATACCTTGTTCCTCCTCGCCGCGTTCCTAGCTTCCTGTGGCACGGACTCAACCCAAAGCCCCAGCGCGAATCCGCCGGCGCTCTCAGCCCAGCTCAACGGCCGCTACGCGCAAAGCATTCGCATTGAAGACGGCCAATTCACAGCTACCGGCCCCGGTCAAGAGGTCGTCCTCACCTTTGCGGCCCAAGGCATGATAAACGTCAAACAGTTTGAGTTGCGCCTAGCGATCGAGCCGGCCAATGCCTTGGCTTTTGCAGGCTCTTCCTTCGCCGCGACCGAGCCTTTCCTCACGCCTCCCTTCAGCATTGAGCTGACGGAAGAAGGGCTGTGGCACACCGGCGGCGCGAGCATCACCCAAGCCAAAAAGGGCGACGATACCCTAGGGACGCTCACGCTGAGAACTGGCGACGACTTCGCCGCGGGAATGCAAGTGCAAGTGCGCGTGGCCTTCTTTTCGCTGGGACCCAGTTCCTTCGACCGCGACTCCTACGCGGCCGCCGACCTCAACATGGGCGTGGTGATTAACGGCGGATGAACTCAACTCCTTGACGATGTAGAGGGGGATTGCTTATCTTTTTTGCTCTTGTGGGGCTGTAGCTCAGTTGGGAGAGCGCCTGAATGGCATTCAGGAGGTCAGGGGTTCGATTCCCCTCAGCTCCACCATGATAAGCTGTCAGGTAGTAAAGGGTTTACGACATGCCGTCGCAGACCCTTTTTTTCGGATTTCTCGACCGCGAACATGCCCTGCCTTGGCTGTTTTCGCCACGTAAACTTCCCTAATAGCACGTTGAGAACGGAATGGATTCAGCCCATTCACTCGACCACATCGTTCGCCTGACCTCCCAGACGAACAGCTTCAAAGAGGTCGCCGCCCGGCTTGCGAATGGGCAGCAACAAGTCCTATTCCACGGGCTGCCCACGACCCTAGCTGCGTTTCTCGCCAGCCACATTCGCACGGCCCTCGAACGCCCGGTGCTCATCGTCGCGGCCGACGAGGATCGCGCCGAACAGTGGCGCGACGACCTCCAAGTCATCGCCGGCGAGCAGATGGTCTATTACTTTCCGGCTTGGGACGTTGGCATCTACGACCGGCAGTCCCCGGACCTCGAAATTACCAGCTTGCGCGTAGCGGCCGCCGCACGGCTCATGCGCGGCGAACCAGCCATCGTCGTCGCCCCGGCCTCGGCCCTGCTCGATCCGCTAATCCCGCCTCATGCCCTCGAATTGGGCACCGAGGTCCTCAAGGTCGGGGAGGAACGCGACCTCGACGCGCTCTGCTCGCACTGGGTCGCCTGCGGCTTCGAGCGCGTGGCGGCCATCGACGGCATCGGGCAATTCAGCCTGCGCGGCGGCATCCTCGACATATACCCTTTCGGGGTTGAGCATCCCTACCGCTGCGAGTTCTTCGGCGACGAGATCGAATCCATCCGCCACTTCGACGTCAGCACTCAGCGCTCGCTGAGCACCTGCGAAGAGGCTTGGGTGCTGCCGGCGCACGAGGTGCTGCTCAATGACCTCTTTTGCGAAGACTACCTTCAGCGGATTGAGGCGGCTGGCGCGGCTGAAGCCCTCGCTCCGCTGAAAGACCAGCTAGAGCTAAGCGAGTCGCTCGACGGCATTGAGTGCTACATTTCCCTGCTCTACGGCCGCGACGACGGGCTTTTCGAGTACCTCAAAGAGCCGGTGCTCTTTTTGGACGAGCGCGAAGAAATCGCCGCGGCCCTCGACAAGGCCCTAGCGCGGCCGCGCCAAGAATACGAGCGGTCGCGGCAAAAGGAATCGCGGCTGCCCCCGTCGGCACTCCTGCGCGACGGGGATTGGCTCATTGCCCAGCTAGACAACCGCACCCGGACCGAGCCGGCACCCTTGGGCCAGCTCGACGCCGCTGTCCGCTTCGGGGCCGCAGAGCCGCGCGTTTTTGCCGGCGAGCGCACGCTCCTACAGCAGGAAATCGACCGGCTCGCAACCGAGTCCTACGCCATCCACATCCGCTGCGAGACCAAGGGGCAGGCGAGCCGCTTACGGGAAATTTTCGCCGACTGCCCCGAGATCCACTTTGGGCTTGGCTCGCTGCACCAAGGCTTCACCTTTCCGCAAGCCCAGCTAGCCCTGCTCAACGACCACGAGATCTTCAGCCGCCAGAAGCGCCGCTATCGCTATCGCCGGTTCCGCACGGCCAAGTCCATCGCCAACTACGGCACCTTGCAGCGCGGCGATTTCGTCGTTCACATCGACCACGGCATTGGCCGCTACTCGGGCATCCGCCGCCTGCGGATCGGCGGACGCGAGCACGATTGCCTCGTCGTGGTCTATCAGGGCCAAGACCGCGTCTTCGTCCCGGTCGAACAACTCGACCGCCTGCGCAAGTATTCCAGCGCCGAAGGCGAGGTCCCCCTGCTCAGCAAGCTGGGCAGTGCCGCTTGGGAAAAACTCAAGGAGCGCACGCGCGAAGAGATCTTCAAAATGGCCAGCGAGTTGGTGCATCTCTACGCCGAGCGCAAGGCAAGGCCCGGCTTCGCGTTCTCAGCCGATGGGCCTCTACACCGCGAGCTAGAGGCGGCCTTTCCCTTCCAAGAGACGCCCGACCAGTTGCGCACCATGGAAGAGGTCAAAAAGGATATGGAAGCACCGCAGCCGATGGATCGCTTAGTCTGCGGCGACGTTGGCTATGGCAAGACCGAGGTCGCCGTGCGCGCTGCCTTCAAGGCCATCTGCGATCACAAGCAAGCCGCTGTGCTGGTGCCTACCACCATTCTCGCCGAGCAGCACTACCAGACCTTCTCAGAGCGCATGAGGCACACTCCAGCGCGCGTTGAGGTGCTCAGCCGCTTCCGCACCCCCAAGGAACAGCAGCAGATCCTCCAAGACGTCAAAAATGGCCAAGTTGATGTGCTCATCGGCACCCATCGCATCCTCTCCAAGGATATCCGCTTCCGCGACTTAGGGCTTTTGGTCGTCGATGAGGAGCAGCGCTTTGGGGTCCGCCACAAGGAGCGGCTCAAGCAGCTAAAGCGGCTCGTCGATGTGCTGAGCCTGACGGCGACCCCAATCCCGCGCACCCTGCACATGTCCATGATGGGCGCTCGGGACATGTCGGTGATCAACACCCCGCCGCAGGATCGCCTGCCCATCCACACCGAGATCCTAGCTTTTGACGAGGCCCGCATTGCCGAGGCCATCCACCGCGAGGTCGAGCGCGGCGGTCAAATTTACTTCGTCCACAACCGAGTGCAGCCGATTCAGCGGCTCGCGGAATACCTGCAAGACCTCCTGCCGCAGGTGCGCTTCGGCGTCGCCCACGGGCAGATGCCCCCCAAGCAGCTAGAGAAGGTCATGGTCGATTTCTTGGAACGAAAGTACGACTGTCTGGTCTGCACTATGATCATTGAATCGGGTATCGACATCCCTTCGGTCAACACCATTATCGTCAACCGCGCCGATGCGCTGGGCCTGAGCCAGCTCTACCAAATCCGGGGCCGAGTCGGCCGCTCCAACGAGCGCGCCTACGCCTATCTGCTGGTGCCCAAGGGCAAGAAGCTGACCAAGAAGAGCCGCATGCGCCTGCGCGCCATCGAGGAATTCGCCGATTTAGGGTCTGGATTCAACATTGCCATGCGCGATCTGGAGATCCGCGGGGCCGGCAACCTAGTGGGGGCGCAGCAACACGGATTTATCGCTGCCGTCGGTTTCGACCTCTACTGCCGCCTGTTGGACGAGGCCCTGCGCGAAATCAAGGGCGAGTACGCGCCCGACGACCCCGAACCCGAGATAAAAATCGCGGTCTCGGCTTATATTCCAGATGAGTACCTGCGCGACCCAGACCAAAAGATGGAATTCTACCAGCGCTTAGCCGACGCCAGCCGCATTGTCGATCTTTTGGACATCCGCGAGGAGATGCAGGATCGCTTTGGGCGCTTGCCCCAGCCGGCGCGCTCGCTAATGTACATCATGGAAATCAAGATCATGGCCCGCCAGCTCGGCCTCGCAAGCGTCCAGTTGGAGCAGAGTCGCTTTCGCCTCGCCTTTCTGCCAGACAGGCCAGTCTCACCAGCCGACATCGAGAAGATGGTGGAGCAGTGTTCTACCCAGCTAGACTTCGACTTGGGTGAGCAGCTCAAGATCGAGGTCCGAGTGCCGGGCCGCGACGAGATAGAGCGCTTGGAAAAAGTGCGCAACATCCTGGAGGAAATCCTCTGAAAACACTGCTTGCCATCGCGCTCGCGCTCAGCGCGCTGCCCGGGTGTGAATCGTCGAGCACCCGCGCCATCGTCGCCCGCGTCGGAGACGCCGAACTCACCGAGAGCGAGTTTGCAAGCCAATTTGCGCCCGGCCCCGACGCTGAGCTAGCCAAAGGCGAGCGGGAGCAGCTCATCGAGGACTGGGTGCGCCAGGAACTGCTCTATCAAGAAGCGCTCGCCCGCGGGATCCACCAGCAGAAGCGACTCAAAACGCTTCTAGCGCAGATGCGACGAGACCTGCTGGTGGCGGCCCTGCTCGACGCCGAGTTCCAAGACCACGAGCTCGCCTTCAGCGAGGCCGAGATCCGCCGCTACTACGACGCGCATCAAGCCGATTTTCAGCGGCTCCGCCCCGAGGTTAAGGCGCGGCACATCCTCCTGACGAACCAGCGCGAGGCCAACGCCCGACGTCAAACCCTACTACAACGCGGCGAACGTTTTTCCGAGGTGGCCCGCAAGTACTCGCACGACGACGCCACCCGCAACGAGGGAGGTGAGCTGGGCTATTTCTCCGAAGTAGAAAATCCCGTGCTGTGGGCCGCGTGCCAAGATCTGCCGCTCAAGCGCATTTCCGCGCCGGTGCAGACCGAGTACGGCTACCACCTCATCCAAGTCCTAGAGCACTGCGAGGTCGGCACGGTCCGCGACCTCACACAAGTGCGCTCCCAGATCGTCGAGGCTCTGGTGCGCCAGCATCATCAATCTCAGCTCGACCAACTCGTCGCCAAGCTCAAACACTCCGCAGACTGGGCTATCGCGGCCCCCACCCATCCCTGAATATGCCACTGCATTCGCCAAATCGCCTGTTGTTAGCTCTCTGCCTCGCGCTGTGTATTGCGCCGCGCGCAGGGGCCTTGCCCGAACTCATCGACCGCATCGTCGCCACCGTTGACAACCACACGATCCTCTGGTCTGAGCTCAACTACCGACTGCGCTTTGAGGCCGAGCAGCGCGGCCTCTCGGTTTTTGCCGAATCCGAGCAAATCGAGGCACTCCGCCGCGAGATCCTCGACGCCATGATCGACGAGCAAGTACTGGTTCTCAAGGCCAAGCAAGACAGCATTCAGATCGACCCATCCGAAGTCGAGGAAATGCTCGGCCAGCAGTTCCAGATGGCCAAGAGCAGCATGGACGACGGGCAATTCGGGCAGATGCTAGAGCGCGTGGGCTTGAGCGAGCGCCAGCTCAAGGCCCGCTACCGCAAGGAAATCCGCCACCGCTTGCTCTCGCGCCAGATGCGCGCCTTTGTCTCGTATCGGGTACACGTCAGCCACCGCGACGTAGAGGCGTTCCGCAGTACCCACCAAGACACCTTGCCGGCCCAAATCTCGCTCAGCCACATTCTGATCCAAGTCCAGCCCAGCGATGAAGTGCTAAAGGAGAAACGGGCGCGGATCGAAGAGATCCAAGCCCTGCTGGCCGCTGGCGGCGACTTTGCCGCAATAGCCCGCGCCCACTCGGAAGATCCCGGCACGGCCTCTCTCGGCGGCGACTTGGGCTGTTTCTCGCCTCAGACTTTGGTGCCCGAGTTCGAGGAAGCGGCCTTCGCCCTGAAACCCGGCCAGACTAGCGGGCCAGTTTTGAGCCCCTATGGCTACCACTTGATACAGGTGCGCGAAAAGCGCGAAGCCTCCATCTGCGCCAGCCACATCCTCGTCTTGGCCAAAACCTCGGAAAGCGACGAGGCCCGGGCGCGGGAAACGCTAGAGGATTTGCGCCACCGCGCCCTCAACGGCGAGGAGTTTTCCCAGCTCGCCCGCCAGTATTCGGCCAACCCGCAGACGGCCATGCAGGGCGGCCTCTGGGGCACCTTCCCCAAGGACGCGATCCCCGAATTTCTCCAGCCCTACCTCCGCGACCTCAAGCTGGGCGACATCAGCGAACCCTTCTTTTTTGACGATGGCGGCCACATCATCAAAGTTGACGACGATCAAGCCGTGATTGAGGGCCTGATCCGCGAAAGCCGCACCCAAGAAGCCATGCGCCAATTAATCGACGAATACCGGCAGCAAATCCACATCGAGGTTCGGCTCGACGTGGAAAACTTGCGCCGACCGGTACGAGATGCGACTGGATATCTTTCTGAAGAACACCGGGCTGATCAAGCAGCGCAGTGAAGCCAAGCGGGCCTGCGACGCCGGGCGAGTCCAAATCGGCGGCCAGCAGGCCAAGGCTTCGCACTCCGTGGCCGTGGGCGAGCAGATCCACATTGCAACCCCCACCCGCCTGCTCGACATCGAAGTGCTCGGCATCCCGGAGCGTCAGCCCGCACGGCGGGACCGCCGCCGCTTTTATCGGATCCTCCGCGAGGAATACCGCGACCCGTACGAAGACCTGAGCTTTTAGGACGCGAATTGTGGGTAGCGCCGCGCAATCCCCCTACCAAGGGCTGGCCCCCATTTACGACTATGTAATGGCCCATGTCGATTACGGCGCATGGGCCGCTTACATCCACGCGCTCTTCGCCCGCTTTGCTCCGGACGCCATCCGCGTCGCAGACTTGGCCTGCGGCACCGGCAATGTGTCTTTTGCGCTCCACCGCCTCGGCTATGAGGTAACGGGCGTGGACCGCTCCGAGGCCATGCTGCGGGTCGCGCGCGAAAAGGCCGCTGGCACCGGCGTCGCGTTCGTCCAGCAGGACCTGCGCCAGCTAGCGGGCCTAGGGCCTTTTGACGCGGCCACTTGCCTGTACGACAGCGTCAACTATCTGCTCGCACCCGCCGACCTCGACGCGGCCCTGCGCGGTGCCCAAGCCATTGTGCAGCCGGGTGGGCTTTTCGTCTTTGACATCTGCACCGAGCGCAATTCGCTGCGCTATTTCCGCAACATGCGCCACAGCGAGCGGGGGCCGGGTTTTTCCTACGAGCGGCACAGCATGTACGATCCAGACCGGCGGTTACAGAGCAACCACTTCCGCATCCGCCGCAACGGGAGCGACGTCGCCTTAGAGGAAACCCATGTCCAGCGCATCTATCCGGTCGCCGCCATCGCCGCCCGCGTCGAGGCGAGTGCTTGGGAGTTGCTCGCGTTCTTCGACGGTTTCACCTTTGACAAGGGGACCGAGGAATCGGACCGCGTTCACTTCGTCCTCCGCGCTCCGCGAGCGGAAAAATGACTTTGGACCTGCAGCTAAGAGCAACGCACGCATTCATTGAGGCAGAAGACGACTTTCTGCTTACTACCCACGTCAACAGCGACGCCGACGGCCTAGGTGCCTGCATGGCTTGGGCCCACCTGCTGAGGGGCCTCGGCAAACGCGCTGACATCGGCCTGCCCGAGCCACCGGCCGGCCAATGTTCCTTTCTCGCCGGTTGGGATGGCGTGCGCCACTTCGCCGACCTCGACTTGGCCGGCTATGGCTGCGCCATTGTCGCCGACTGCCCCTCCCTCGACCGCATCGGCCCGGTGCGCCCAAAGCTCAGCCCCGACATCCGTCTCCTCAACATCGATCACCACCGCGACAATGAGTGCTTCGGCGCGGTGAATATCGTGGAGGAGGTCAGCTCTACCTGCGAGCTCCTCTACCATCTCGCCATCGGCCTCGGCTATGAGATCGACGCCGTCGCGGCCGCCCAGCTCTATGCGGGGATTCTCTTTGACACCGGCGGCTTTCGCTTCTCGCTAACGACAGCTACCACTTTTGAAGTGGCGGCCGATCTAGTGCGGCGCGGCGCACGTCTCGACGCCATCGCCGAGGGCGTCTTCGGCAACAAGAGCCTCGGCTTGGTCAAACAGCGCGGTCAAGCCATTGAGAGCTTGGTGCTGCGCCTCGGGGGCCGCGTGGCAGTGCTCCATCTCGACCGCGAAGCCATGAGCGCGGGCGAGCCTGACGAGGTCGTCAACTACGGCCTGATGATCAGGGGCGTCGAAGTGGCCGTGCTGCTCAAGGAACGCACCCCCGGGTGCTACCGCATCAGCCTGCGCTCCCGCGACAAGGTCGACGTCAGCCAAGTCGCCGGCACTTTTGGCGGCGGCGGCCATGCCCGCGCTGCTGGGCTGGAGCTAACGGGTGCGCCCCGAGACATTGTCGAGAATGTATTGGCCGAAATTGGCCGCCATTTGAATTAGTAATAATTATTCTTGATTATAGATTTTTATTTATTATATTGTTTTGTTTCGCCACCAAAAGAGCAACAAGCAAGGAGGCATTCCATTGCATTTAATTACCCTAAAGGACTGGTCTCCTGCCGACGTGCAGCAAGTTGTCGAGCTCGGCCGCGCCGTCAAGGCCACCCCACAGCACTACGCCGACGCCCTTTCTGGGCGCACGGTGGTCCTGCTCTTCCAGAAAACTTCGACCCGCACCCGCTGCGCCGGCGAGATCGGCACCGCCCAGCTAGGCGGCCACGCCCTCTATCTCGATTGGATAAACACCAACTTCGGCCTCGCCGACTTAGGCGACGAGTTCCGCGTACTCTCCGGCTACGCCGACTTCATCGTCGCCCGCCTGCTCGAACACGCCGCTGTGCGCCGTGCGGCCGCCGCCTCGCAGGTGCCGCTGATAAACGGCTGCTGCAACCGCTACCACCCCTTGCAGGCGCTGGCCGACTTGATGACCCTCCAAGAGGCTTTCGGCCGGCTCGAAGGGGTGCGGCTGACCTACGTCGGGGTGCTCAACAACGTCGCCAACTCGCTCATTGCGGCCGGCGTCAAAGTGGGCATGCACGTCACTTGCGTCTGCCCGGAGATCAACGCTGCCGCACGCGACGACGAGCTCTACGCCGAAGCCAAGTGCTTGGGACTCTACGAGCACACCGAGGAACTGCACCCGGCGCTGGCAAAATCTGACGTCGTGTACACCGACACTTGGATCGACATGGAGTTCTTCACCGATCCCAAGTTCGCCCGCGAAAAGGAGCGCCGGGTTCAGACCTTTCAGCCCTATCAACTCAACCGCGAGTTGCTCGCCGATCTAGACCTGAAAATCCTGCACTGCTTGCCCGCCCATCACGGCTATGAGATCGAAGGGGAACTTTTGCACGACGAGCGCTCGCTGGTTTTTACCCAAGCCGAAAACCGCCTGCACAGCCAGAAGGCCGTGCTGCTCAAGCTAGCGAGTGCCCTTTCTTGAGCGCGGCGCGTTTGGAACATGGCCAAAGAGCGCGTAGAGAGGCAAGAAAACGAGCTTTTGTTCGGGAAGGACCGATACATTGGCCATTGAAAACACCAAACCCATATCGGCGCTTTCGTGTTCCTGTAAGAAAAGGTGCATACTCCGCAAGCGGCCCGCTGGCCCACTCTTGACTTCCAACGGCACTATTTTTCCGCTATCATCTACCAATACATAATCCACTTCTGCGCTGCTGCTCTTTTTTTTTCGCGCCCAGTAGTAAAGTCGGCCATTCTCCGAGCCGCCGCGCTGCGCTAGCAATTCTTGGCCGACGAACTGTTCGGCCAGTGCCCCGCGCCACGTTTTGAGCAAGTCCCTTTCTTGCAATATCTCCCTAGGTGCCGCGCCGCAGAGGTGTTGTACCATGCCGATGTCGAGAAAGAGGTACTTGAACACTTTGTCCGCGACGCCTGCACCAAGGGGCCGCCCCGAGGCCGCTGTTGCGCGTACTTTCTGGATGACAGAAGCCTGTTCAAGCACCTGTAGGCAGCGCTTGATCGTCTCGATGCGCTTTTCGGGATAAAGGGCTTGGTACTTGGTTTGCTGGCCGACGCGAGCGGGCAGTTCGGCAAAAATTCGGTCCAAGCAATCCCGGTCCAAGCGCGGGCTGTACTTGGCGAAGTCTTGGATATAGGCACCACAGAGCGCCCGATGCACCTCGGCCGCTGCGGCAACCGAGCGCGTCTCGGCGAAGGCACGCACCGCTTCGGGCATGCCTCCGACCACAAAGTACAGGCGCAGATAACCGAGCAATTTCTCGTGGATAGCTGTCGGCACGGGCGAGCGGGCGTCCATCGCGGGCAGATGTGCGCACAGAATCTCCTCGCCTTGCGCCATGAGAAACTCGGCAAAAGACATGGGCCGCATCCATTCAAACTCGACGCGACCGATTGGAAAAGAGATTGCCTCTAGGGCAAATTCCAGCAGTGAACCGGCCGCCACCACGTGTAGTTCCGGCACTTGCTCGTAGAGGTAGCGCAGGGCCATAAGTGCTCGCGGGCAGGCTTGGATCTCGTCGAAAAACAACAGCGTCTCGCCGGGAAGGATCCGCATGCCCGCCTCGGCCTCCAGTTGCATCAGCACTGCTTCGGCGCGGAGGTCCTCGGCGAAGATGCGATGCAGGCGTCGATCCATCTCGAAATCAAAGACGGCTGTACGGACGAATTCGCGCTTCCCAAAGGCGCAGACAGAGTGCGTTTTTCCCACTTGACGCGCCCCGCGCACGACGAGCGGCTTGCGCCGCGGGCGGTTTTTCCAAGTGCTGAGCTTGTTGTCGACTAGGCGGTTCAATGTATTATTACAAGGTAATTTATCCGCTAAAAATGTATTATTACAAGGTAATTTATCCTGTGGCACTCCTTGAGGCCAACCGCATTCCCGCTGACGACGGCCTCCGCCCAACCTACTCCTCTTCCCGCACCCACGTCCCGCTTCGCCCACCCCGCTTCTCCATTAACCGCAACTCGGAAATCACCATCCCGCGATCGACGCCCTTGCACATGTCGTAAATGGTCAGCAGGGCCGTACTCGCCGCCACCAGCGCCTCCATCTCCACCCCGGTGCGGTCGTCAATTTTGGCCTCGGCCTCAACCTCGACCCGATCCTCGCCGACGTGCAAATCCACGCGGATTGCCGTGAGGTTGAGCGGGTGGCACAAGGGAATCAGCTCCCCGGTGCGCTTGGCGGCCATGATTCCGGCCAGCCGCGCCGCTTCCAAGACGCTGCCCTTGGCGACTTTGTTCTCGGCGATTAGCCGCGCTGTCGCACAGTCCATGCGGATGTGGCCGCGCACCCGCGCCAGCCGCGCCGTCGGCACCTTGCCGCCGATATCGACCATCTTGAGGCGGCTCTGCTCGTCGAGGTGAGTCAGCGCGTCGGCCACTACATGTTCTCGATAATTGCCGTGCCGAACTCCGAGCACTTGACCTCGGTCGGCTCGTCCATCAGCCGGGCAAAGTCGTAGGTGACGACCCGGCGCGCAATCGCCTGCTCCAGCCCCTTGACGATCAGATCGGCCGCCTCGTTCCAACCCAAGTGGCGGAGCATCATGTCGCCCGACAGGATCACCGAGCCGGGGTTGACCTTGTCTTGGCCGGCGTATTTGGGAGCGGTGCCGTGGGTGGCCTCAAAGATGGCGTGGCCCGTGGCGTAGTTGATGTTGCCGCCTGGAGCAATGCCGATGCCGCCGACGCAAGCGGCCAGCGCGTCGCTGATGTAATCGCCGTTGAGGTTCATCGTGGCGATGACCGAGTACTCGGCCGGGCGCGTGAGGATCTGCTGCAAAAAGGCGTCGGCGATCGCGTCTTTGACGGTGATCTGGGTGCCGTCCACGACGATGCTAGTCCAAGGGCCGCCGTCGATTTCTTCGCCGCCATAGGCTTTTTGCGCCAGCTCGTAGCCCCAGTCGCGGAAGGCCCCTTCGGTGAACTTCATGATGTTGCCTTTGTGTACCAAGGTGACGCTGTCGCGGCCTTGGGCGGCGGCGTAGTCAATGGCGGCGCGGACCAGCCGCTCTGTGCCCTCTTGTGAGATCGGCTTGACGCCCAAGCCAGCGGTATCTGGAAAGCGAATTTTGCCGTAGCGATCGGCAAAGTGCTCTTGCAACAGAGCCTTAAAGCGCGTGTTGTCGTCCGTGCCCTGCTCGAACTCGATCCCGGCGTAGATGTCTTCGGTGTTTTCGCGGAAGATGACCATATCCACCAGCTCAGGTTGCCGCACCGGCGAGGGTACGCCGCTGAAGTAGCGCACCGGGCGCAGACATACATAGAGGTCGAGTATCTGGCGCAAAGCCACGTTGAGGCTGCGGATCCCGCCGCCGACCGGCGTCGTCAGCGGCCCCTTGATGCCGACCCGATAGGTGCTGAAGGCTTCCACCGTGGCGTCGGGCAGCCAGCTAGCGGTCTGCTCAAATGCCTTCCCGCCGGCCAAAACCTCCATCCAAGCGATCTTTCGCTGACCGCCATACGCCTTCTCGACCGCTGCGTCAAAGACGCGCACGGCCGCAGCCCATATATCTGGCCCCGTGCCGTCGCCTTCAATAAAGGGGATGATGGGCTGGGCTGGAACGCTGAGCGCACCCTCCACTAAGGTTATTTTTTCGCCGCCTGCGGGGACCTTGGGCTGCCAATCGGCCATAGGATGAAACTCCTCTTCTTTTGTTTTATGGAATAATCGGCCCGGTTCGACTACTGTGCTCGGGGCCTATCTGTTGCGGCTTTTGAATCTAAGACTTTCGCTCGAGACGGCCAATGCAAGCGGCCAAGGCACTGCGCTCAACCTCGACCAGCTCGCAGGCGAATACGTCGGCATAGGCGCGCAAGAGTTCGGACTCAACTTCGCGCCGATCTAACGCATACCCCAAGAGCGCGGCCATCGTAGTTATCTCCTCGCTCCCCAAGCCGCAGGGCTTGATCGTTGCAAAGTGGCTCAAGTCGGTAGCCACATTCAGGGCCAAACCGTGTGTCGTGATCCAGTGCCGCACGTTGACCCCTATCGACGCCACCTTGGACGAGCCGACCCAAGCGCCCGTCAAGCCGCGCCGAGCTTCTCCCTCCAAGTTGTATGCGCCCAACGTGCGGATCAGCACGGCCTCCAAATCGCGCAAGTACTGATGTACATCCCGACCGCGCTGGCGCAGATCGACGATTGGATAGGCCACGATCTGGCCCGGCCCGTGAAAGGTCACGCTGCCCCCGCGGTCAATCGCGACCACATCTAGCCCTTTGGTCAGGAGATGCTCGGGCAGCGTCGCCCGTCCGCCGGTATAAGTTGGCGGGTGTTCGACCAACATCAGGGTGTCCGGAATTTGCTCGGCTCGCCGCAGTTGACGCAGCGACTCTTGCCAAGCCCAAGCCCGAGCGAAAGCGATCCGCCCGACTCGGCAAACGCGCGTTTCATTCATGAGTTGCTCAATGGTATCGGGATAGCTCTGTTCCATTATAGAGTAAGGACCTATCCAAGGACCTCATAGTCGTCACAGATTGAATTTGTCCCGATTACCTTTCACGATGTATCTTTTAGTAAGGCAACTCCAAAGGAACCGCTCATGCTCGTCAAGATCACTTCCAAGCACCAAGTCACCTTCCCTGCCAGAGTATTGGATGCGCTGGGCGTAGGGCCAGGAGGCTTGCCGCGCTCGAATCCAATGCCGGCCCCGGTCTCCTTGACCGCTTGATCGCCAATGACTATACGCGAGCAGAGCTAGAGACCCTGACGCTGGATCGGAAGATGGCGGGCCTCCCAAATGCCAACCACCTGTACGTTTGATTTCTACAGCACTACTGAGGACATCCTGAAAACAGTACCGAGCCAATGTTCCTACAGAAAGTAGGGGGATTCGACCATGAAGAACGACGCCTATCCCGAGTTGACTGATCTCAAAACCCGGTTGCAGGAGCTGGAGAGCCAAGGGTACACCGTATTCCCCGATTATCTCGACCGTGACACTACAGCCGCAGTGTGCGCTCACATCGACAGCCTCGTAGGCCCCATTGTGTCCGCCGATCATACCGCCGCTAGACACGCCCTGCGGCATCCCATTTTAGGGGCGATCATGTCTCGCCTAGTGAATAATCCTGCAACTCTCGAACTCGCTGCAACATTGATTAAGTCGCGCGATCTTCGCCTGCGCGAGCAAGTTTTCATACGCAGCGATCCTTCGCCGCCGCCATACCAAGCTCCGCAATGGCACATTGACGCGGCCTTTTGCCGCGCAGAGTTTGAAGCTAGGCCGCGACAGGTCTATTACCAGATGCTGCATTGTTGTAGTGCGGTTTCCACCGGAGGGGCCGCGTTTATGATCGTGCCCGGCTCCCATCGGTTATCTCTCGCAGCCAGCGATAAAGCAGAGCGCGAAAGAGGACGGCAGCCCATCCAGAATCACACCGCCTTAGTCCCCGAAGCAAATGACGACGACGGCATTGAAATTTGTGCCAACGATGGAGATCTCATCGTCTTTAATCCCCTGTGTTATCACGCCAGCTCTCCCAACCAGACCGATCGGCCCCGCTACGTATATTTCACCTCGTTTTATCACCCCTCAGCGGCTCGCCTAGTGGAACTGGTGCGCCGAACCAAGTACCGCGACAACTTTCCCGACTCATTGCGCCAAGGCTTGCCGCCCGAGCTTCAGAGCTTGCTCGATTAGCATTCAGTACGCCACCTGCACCACCCCTGCTGTACTCCTTTGGGTGTGGACAACAAGGAGATAGAAGCTATGAACGCACGGAGCCAGCAGGTTGTGAATTTGGTGACTGGAGGTCTCCTCGGGCTGGTGTTGTTGAGCGGGCGGAGCGAGGCGATAGCACCTGAGCCGCAGATCGAAGGCTGGGTGCGGCTGGCCTCCGGGCAGCTGGCGGCCGGAGTGCAGGTACGGCTTTTCGATCTGACCGATCCGCGCCGCTCAGTCGGCACCACTGCAAATGAGGAAGGGTACTTCGCGCTGGCCGCTCCTCGTCCAGTCGATGCCCGCCCTCAAGGCTTCGCACTACTACAGAACTATCCCAATCCGTTCAATCCTTCCACGATTATCCCCTACCAGCTTTCGGAACCGACTCACGTGCGGCTGGAGGTCTTCAATGTGCTTGGGCAGCACATCGCGACCTTGGTAGATCGGGAACAGCCGGCTGGCTGGTACACGGCGACTTGGCACGGCACAGATGCAGCCGGTCGCGCTGTGGCGGCGGGGGTTTATCTCTATCGCATCAGTGGGACCGGGCCGAGTGAGACCCGGCGGATGGTGCTCGTCGATGGTCCGGTCCATGCTCTGGGAGCGATGGTCGCTGCCGAGCCTCCGACGAGATCGGCGGCACCCGAGCCGATCTACGGGCTGACCGTTTCGGGACGCGATGTGGTCACCCATGTGGACCCGAATTTCCAAGCCGACGTCGGGCTGGTGGAGATCGTGGTCGAAGCGCGCATCAGCGCCGCCAGCCCGGCCGCGATAAAGGTGACCACAAGTGCCAGAATCTGGGGCGACGTCGACGCCAATAGCCAAGTTGACATTTTTGACGCGCTGCTAGTGGGATTGTACAGCCTCGATCCCTCGATCACCATCCCAAACGATGGCGACATCGCCCTAGGGGATGTAAACCGCGACGGTCGCATCGACATCACCGACGCTTATCTCATCGCCACCTATAGCGTCAATCCGACCGACCCCTCGCTGCCGGCGGGGATCGGCACCCCGGTGGTGGTTGTCGCCGAGGGCAAGATGTACTGGGTGGACCGGATGACGGCTAAGATCCAGCGGGCCAACCTAGATGGGTCCCAAGTCGAGGCCCTCGTCACCACCGGGTTGGAGGAGCCGACGGACCTCGCTTTGGATTTAGACGCAGGCAAGATGTACTGGGTGGACCGGCTGACGGACAAGATCCAGCGGGCGAACTTAGACGGGTCCCAAGTCGAAGACCTCGTCACTGGACTGGGCACTATCTGGAGCCTAGCTCTGGATATCGCTGGAGAAAAGATGTACTGGACGGACGAGGATTGGCGGGGGCAAAAGATCCAGCGGGCGAACTTAGACGGGTCCCAAGTCGAAGACCTCGTCACTATCGGATTATTTCAGATAGCTGGTCTGGCCTTGGACGTCGCTGGAGGAAAGATGTACTGGACGGACTACGGAACGAGTAAAATCCATAGGGCGAACTTGGACGGCTCACGGGTTGAAGCCCTCGTAACCACCGGATTGGCAAGCCCATGGGACTTGGCACTGGACTTGGCCGGAGGGAAGATGTACTGGACGGACTACGGAACGGATAAAATCCATAGGGCGAACTTAGACGGCTCGCAGGTCGAAGAACTTCTCAGCATGCCCGACAATCCAAGTGCCCTCGTCTTGGTGCTTTCCGAAAAGAAGATGTACTGGACGGAAGGCGCTTGGTCGGATGTGAGCAATGGCAGGATCCTCCGGGCCAACCTCGACGGCTCGCAGGTCGAAGAACTCCTCGCCACCGGACTGCGCGTTCCACGGGGTCTAGCCCTAGATTTGGCCGACCTGCCTGAAATCAAAGTGAATCGTCCGCCGGTACTGGACGGCATCGGCAAGCAGAGTGTTGCAGAGGGAGAACTCCTGCACATCGACTTGGTCGCCCGCGATCCCGAAGGGGATGAGGTCGCCTATGAGGCACAATCCTACGCCCCTAGCGTGGCGACGGTGAGCGTGTCCGGCCGCCAGTTGACGATCAGCCCAGTAGAACTGGGCGTCGCCACGATAGCGGTGACGGCGAGTGATGCCAGCGGCGCGACCACCACGCAGACCTTTACGATGAAAGTGACGGCACCCGTACCTGAGAGCCAAGGTAAGATGTACTGGACGGATTGGGAAACGGACAAGATCCAGCGCGCCAACCTCGACGGCTCCCAAGTCGAAGACCTCGTCACCAACGGATTGGATTATCCAAGCGGCTTGGCTCTGGATGTGGCCGGGGGAAAGATGTACTGGGTGGATGCAGGAACGGACAAGATTCAGCGCGCCAACCTCGACGGCTCCCAAGTCGAAGACCTCGTCACCAACGGATTGTTCGTTCCAAGAAACTTGGCCTTGGATGTGGCCGGGGGAAAGATGTATTGGACGGACGAGGACTGGACCGAGGGCAGGATTCAGCGCGCCAACCTCGATGGCTCCCAAGTCGAAGACCTCCTAACCGAAGTGAGCAGTCCGGCAGGCCTTGCTCTGGACTTGGCCGGAGGCAAGATGTACTGGACGGACACCGGCAACTCTAACATCGGACGGACGAACCTCGACGGCTCGCAGGTCGAAATCCTCGTCACCCGATCATTGAACACTCCGCGGGCCCTAGCCCTCAACTTGGCCGGAGGCAAGATATACTGGACGGACTTGGGCACGCTCAGGATGCAGCGCGCCAACCTCGACGGCTCCCAAGTCGAAGACGTGATCGTCTCTGGATTAGGGCATCCAACAATGGGCCTAGCCCTCGACTTGGCCGGAGACAAGATATACTGGACGGACTTGGGCACGAAAGATATCCGACGCGCCAACCTCGACGGTACGCGGATCGAAGATCTCGTCACCGGATTGAGCGAACCGGTGGGCTTGGCCTTAGAAATCGTCGCCCCAGACTTAGTGGTCACGTCGCCTTCGGCGAACCCGCCCAACCCAGCCCCAAGTCAATCCTTCACTTTGTCGGTCGCGATCCACAACCGGGGTAACGCCCCGGCACCACCGACGACGGTGCTCTACTATCTCTCTACCGACTCGACGATCACCACCGACGACACCGAGGTGGGCACAGGCACGGTGAGCGAATTGACCGCCCCAAACACTACGTTCAAATTGATCCGGCTGACAGCACCGTCGAGTTCGGGGACCTACTACTACGGTGCCTGTGTACAGCCCGTCAGCGGCGAGAGCGATAGCCAGAACAACTGCTCTTCAGCTAGCGAGGTCTTCGTAGTGGCTCAATGACATAGCGGCTCCCTTGTCCACACCCGCGACGGATTACTTCCGCTCCCAATAGACCACCCCACCGCGCCGATCCTCGCCCGTGCCTTGCACAAAAACGGTGCAATTTCTATATTTGACAGTTCAGCTTTGTTTTTTAGCACTCTCTTTTTTTAAGTGCCAGCCCCAAGTTTAATGGCTATAAATTTCCCATCCATTCACCACATTTTAAGGAGGTATATACCATGGCTGCCAAGCAGCTAGAATTTGATATGGCGGCGCGCGACGCGCTCCAACGAGGCGTCGATAAGTTGGCCGATGCCGTCAAGGTGACGCTGGGGCCAAAGGGCCGCAATGTCGTGCTGGACAAGAAGTTCGGTTCGCCGACCGTCACCAAAGACGGGGTCACCGTAGCCAAGGAAATCGAGCTCAAAGACGCCTATGAAAACATGGGCGCACAGATGGTCAAGGAAGTCGCTTCCAAGACCAGCGATGTCGCTGGCGACGGCACCACCACCGCCACGGTCTTTGCCCAGATCATCTTCCGCGAGGGCCTCAAAAACGTAACCGCCGGTGCCAATCCCATGGACCTCAAGCGCGGCATTGACCAAGCCGTTGCAGTCGTCGTGGACGAGATTCGCAAGTCCAGCGAGGAAGTCAAGTCGCGCGAGGAAATCGCCCAAGTCGGCACCATCTCGGCCAACAACGACTCGGCCATCGGCGAGCTGATCGCCGACTCCATGGAAAAGGTTGGCAAAGACGGCGTCATCACCGTAGAAGAGGCCAAGGGCACCGACACCAACCTCGATGTGGTCGAGGGCATGCAGTTCGACCGCGGGTACTTGTCTCCCTACTTTGTCACCGACCAAGAGGGGATGACCGCCGAGCTCGAAGACACCTATATCCTGATCCACGACAAGAAAGTCTCCTCAATGCGCGATTTGGTCCCGGTCCTCGAAAAGACCGCCCAACTCAGCAAGCCCTTGCTGATTATCGCCGAGGATGTCGAGGGCGAAGCCCTAGCGACGCTGGTCGTCAACAAAATTCGCGGCACCATCAAGGTCGCCGCTGTCAAGGCCCCGGGCTTCGGCGACCGCCGCACGGCCATGCTCGAAGACATCGCCACCCTCACCGGCGGCCGGGTCATCTCCGAAGAAGCAGGGCTTAAGCTCGAAGGCGTCACCCTCGACGACTTGGGCCAAGCCAAGCGCGTCGTCCTCGACAAGGACAACACCACGATCGTCGAAGGCGCGGGTCAGGCCGTGGATATCCAAGGCCGCGTCGCCCAAATCCGCCGCCAGATTGAGGAAACGACCTCGGACTACGACCGCGAGAAGTTGCAGGAGCGGCTGGCCAAGCTCGCCGGCGGCGTCGCTGTGATCAATGTCGGCGCTCCGACCGAGACCGAAATGAAGGAAAAGAAGGCCCGCGTTGAAGACGCGCTGCACGCAACCCGCGCCGCGGTCGAAGAAGGCGTCGTCGCCGGTGGGGGCGTCGTGTTCCTCCGGGCCCGAGCGGCGCTTGACCAGATCGAAGCCGAAGGCGACGAGGCCGTAGGCGTCAACATCATTCGCCGCGCCCTCGAAGAGCCGCTGCGGATGATCGCCTCCAATGCCGGTGCCGAAGGGGCCATCATCGTCCGCAAGGTCGCCGATGGCGAGGATGCCTTTGGCTTCAACGCCCGCACCGAGGAATACGAGGATTTGCGCGCAGCAGGCGTCGTCGATCCAGCCAAGGTCTCGCGCACTGCGCTCGAAAACGGCACCAGCATTGCTTCGCTCTTGCTGACGACCGAAGCACTGGTTGCCGAGCTGCCCGAAAAGCCCGCTCCGGCCCCAGCTGGGCCTCCTGGCGGCGACATGTACGGCGGCGGGATGGGCATGTAGCCCTTCTGTCGCAAATAGAAAAGGCTCGCTGCTTCTTTGGCAGCGAGCCTTTTTTCGTTTTTCCCTTTCTCACATCCACAATCTGTAGAGCAAGGGGTCGCGGAACTGTCCATCCTCTTGGACGGCGTAGTGCAATCCCGGCCTCCGAGCTCCACGTCCCTCGTCCAAGAGAGCGATGGACTGCCCCTTGAGCACGTAGTCCCCCACTTCGACGAGCAGGCGAGCGTTGTATCCGTATTGAGTCAGCAGACCATTGCCGTGGTCGAGCATCACTACGTAGCCGAGGTCCTCGTCGTAGCCCGCCTGCAGCACTTGGCCCGCGGCACTGGCCCTTACCAAGCTACCCGCGGCCGCAGCAATAACAACCGAGGGCTCCTCCTCGCTAAAGGGCCTGAGCACGGACCCGCGCAGCGGCCACCAGGTGGGGACGGTCTGCACGTGGCCCCAACGCAGCCGCTGCATGGAGGAGATATAAGGCGGATCATCGCTGCGCTGCGCCGCCTCGTCCAATGCCTCGGGCTTGCCTAAAATGGCGCGCAGTTGGTCGTTGCCGCGCTTGAGCTGGACCAGCATTTTTTCGAGCCGATCTATCTGGCCTACTTGCTCCTCGAGCAGGGCCTTGTCCTGCTCGAGTTGTGCCACCTTCTGCACTAGCCCGCGCCTGTCGAAATAGGAGCTAAGCCCCATGGGCAAGAGCACGATCAAGGCGACGCTGCACAACCCCAGCAACCACACAAGTGCGCCGGAGATCTTAAATTCAAAGGTCTTGCGACCCTTTTCTGGAACGACGATTACGGTAATGTTGTTGCGCTTGAACATTGGTGTTTTCGCCAGCGACAAAACCTCGGCTATTTTCTTAGGTCAATATATCCTTTGGCAACCATAATACCAATCATCCTCCACGCGCTCCCATGTCGCGGTCGCTTGGCATCTCGTGCCGGTCCGTTTTCGCCCGTAGGACGAATCAACCCTAAATTCAATATATTTTATGTCCGACAAAAACAATAGATCGTCCGTGTCGCCATTCTGCCTCTTGCCCTTAGCCCTGTGCCTGCTCGTGCCATTCAGTAGCCCCATTCGCGCCGAGCACCTCGTTATGACTTCGGCGGATATATGGGAACACTGGGTCTATCCCCCCGGCGTCCTGCGCCTAGATGAAGCAGGCTCGTTGCGGCCGGTGCGCATCGGCAAAGACATTGACCCGCTCTCTGAGGCTGCTGTTCGCCGGGCTGGAGCGGCGCAATCTACGGCTGCCCGCGCCTTTGACGGCGACCTCGCCACTAGCTGGAGTCCACCGCCGGGGACAGCTCCAAAGGACTGGTGGCTCGAGATCGACTTGGGACAGGTGTTCCCAGTCCAACAGATTCGCCTGCGTTTTGCCGACAGCGCACCGCCTTTGCCCTTTTTTAACCTCTCGCTCTCCAAGGGCGAGCGCTTTATCAACAGCGCCAATGTCGTAGTCGAAGGCACCCTAATCTACAGCCACAGCAGGCGCTTCGCCTTCAACGAGATGCGCGACGTGACGATCGACCTCGACGACGAGCTCGTCCAAGTCCTCCGCATCGAGGCCACCCGCGAAATGATGGGTGCGCCCGCGCTCGCCGAAATCCAAATCAGGGCCTTTGGCGACAATATCGCCTTTGACCTGATTGCCAAAGGCGGCACCGTCGACGTCGAAGCCGCCATCGTCGCCGTGGCCGGCGTTCCTTCCGTCATGTTCGACGGCGACCTCTCGACCATGTGGCGCGTCAACCCCCTCGCCAAAGGCTCCAGCGGCGGCAGCGAGACCTTCGGCGACTACCGCATTGATCTAGGGGCCACCTACTGGATCGATTCGGTCTGGCTCTTGGGAGAGCCGCTGGGCATTCCGCCGCGGGTGAGGCATTACTACGCCAACTTCCTCTCCTATAAGATGCAGTACTCCGACGGTTCGCTGGCACCCGACGGCTCGCTGGCTTGGCAGGCGTTGGCCTCCATTCCCCCTGACCCTCGCAACTTCTTCGACGTGCGCAATTTTCGCCACGATGTTCCCCTAATCGCCGCCCGCTACCTGCGCTTGATCTACCCCACTAGTCAAGGCGGCAACATCATCGGCGGCGGCCTGTCGGGCAGCGACTTTGACAACACGGGCCGCTTGGATGGGCTGGGTCTAGTCAGCGAGTTCCAAGTGTACGGCGAGGGGTATCCAGCCCACGTCGCGCTCCGCTCACCCGTCATTGACCTCGGGACCAATTGGAATATCACGGCAATTGAGTCGGCAATTGACGCGCCACCCGGGGCCACATTCGCCTTGCGCAGCCGCACCGGCGACCGCGTCGTCGAGGAAATGCGCTATTTCGACAAAAATGGCAAAGAGATTACCAAAAGGCGCTACGAAAAGCTGATCGCCTCGTTTCGCGGCCCCATTGAAACCACGCTCCAACCGGGCGATGGCTGGAGCGTGTGGAGCGAGGAATACCTCCATACGGGCACCCGCTTCCGCTCGCCTTCGCCCCGGCGCTACGTCCAGCTCAAAGCCGAGCTGCGCACCGACAATCCGCAGGCCGGCATTGCCCTCGCCGCGCTGAGCTTGATCTACTCCCGTCCTTTGGCGCACACCGCCGTTGGCGAAATCCACCCCGCGCGCGTTGAGCCGGGCGAGCAAACCGACTTCACGTACTTCCTCCGCCCAGAATTCGCCCGCGACAGCCAAGGCTTTGAGGCCATTGCCCTCGAAGCCTCGGTGCCCATTTCGTTCCGCGCCCTGCAAATCGACGGCGCGGCAGTCAACGCCGAGGTGGAAACGACGAATGCGGGCCTCCGCTTGCACTTGCCCAAGCGAATCGCGGCCGCCGAGCGCGTCGAGCTAGGTTTCGCGGCTACCGTCTTCCAGAACAACACCCGCTTTCGCGCCTTCTTAGAGCGCACAAACGGGCCTGACACCCTGCGCCAGCAGGTCGACCCAGGCGACGCCGTCCCCGATTTAGCGGGAGCCGGCGATGCGGTCTCGCTGCCCATTAACGAGAGCTTACTCGCACGCCTAGACATGGGCGCGGGAGTTTTTACTCCCAACGGCGACGGCGTCAACGACGCGCTCGCCATCTCTTTCGACGTGCTCAAGGTCCTAGACGCCCGCCCCATCAAAGCCCGCATCTACGACCTGCGCGGCCGGCTAGTCCGCACGCTACGAGACGCCGCCGGCGTGGCCGGCCACTACCAGCTAACTTGGGACGGCCGCCGCGACGCCGGTGCTATGGCCCGGCCCGGCCTCTACCTCTTCCGCTTGCAGATCGCCGGCGACTCCGCCACCCGCACCTTAATCCGCAGCATCGGCCTGAGCTACTGAGCCGCTTCGCGTGGACGGGCCAAAAAAGACTACGGGCATTGTCTATCTAGCAAAAAGAACAGGGCTTCGTCTATATTGGCACGGCTGGGCCAGAAGCACTAAAAAGAGGTGATGCGAACCGATAAATCCGATTACCTCAACCGTTGTTAGAAGTGAAAGAGCGCGATCAGACGCATGGAGGGAATGAGAAGGGAAAACGTGTTGTCCAAGACTTTTACGATTGTCGGCTCATCTCGTGGGGAGTTGGATAAGGCCGCAGTGCCAACATCTTCTTGTTTGAATTCAAGCGCGATACCCTGCCGAAGAGATAAGCTGACGCGCTGCCAAGGGAACCATGCCACGCCGAAACCAAGACCCACGCCAGCAGACCAGTTTATTTTGCCTCTCTGTATAGGTTCGTCTCTTTGTGGAAATTTCAAATAGCTGAAATTCCCATAGAGGGTCTGATACCAGAACGGGGCCACGGTCCTGCGCACTGGACTAAACCGCTTGATTGTCAGGGTAGGACGGAGACCGATTCTTAAGCGATCATCAAGAGGGTAATAGGTGACGCCATCGCGAACTTCAGGGGGACGAACTGGGCCGCTCACTCGCGAAGCACTAACGTGGGAAAAGTCCATCTCGAAACCCCACATCGTCTTAGAGCGGACGCGCCAGATGCTTATGCCTTTAGAGCCGCTAGACGGAAGGGGCAGGCCGAGGGCAGTCTTGCCGCGGTCGCTCAGAGGGCCTTCTTCCTCAGCGACCGCGGTGTTGCAAAGCAGGGCAATCGATAGAAGGGCCGCTAGGGGATGAGGACGCGGGCGCATGGTGGATAATAGTATGAAACAGAGTAATAATTGGTTATGCTGCCAAGTGTGTCAGTTGAGTCAGCGGTCGAAGAATAGTTTTCATGACACTCAGTAGCATCCTCTGCATTATCGTCACAGTTTGTTCAATGCCCGCGGCGTTGGGGCTTATATAAGGAATTTTTCCATGCAAAACAAAAAAATAGAGCTCACCTAAAGGCGGGGGCGATCCTCGGCTTGGCCCAGCAGCCGCTCGCTAAACAGCGTCCGCGCCAAGGCGCGCACGTCCCGCTCACCTGCCCAATGGGTCTGCCCCACCGACACCAACACCACCTCAACCTCCCCAAGCACCACCCGATAGACGATGCGGAACCAGCCACCCGGCGGGCGCAGGCAGCGATAGCCCTTTAGTTCGCCGACCAAGGGCCAGCCCTGTTCCTCGGGGTCAATTGCCAGCCCGGTGATGTATTGGTCTACTTGCTCGGCGATCCGCCGGTTGAGCACGCCTTGCAGCGACTCTAAGGCACTCTGCGCCAAGACGGCTCTAAACGTCATTGTACCTCCCAAACGGTGCGCTCGCCCGCCTCGATCTGGCGGATGCCTTCGCGCAACGCGGCGCACTGGGCCTCGTCCCCGAGCACCTCTAAAGTTTCGACAATGCCCTCGTAAAGCGACCACGGCATCAGCGCGAGCACTGGCTGGCCGCGGCGCGTTACGGCGAGGGCACTCGCTTCCGGTTCGGCCGCGAAGCGATCGGGTAATTGATTCAGGATTTTGCGAGCTTGGGCAATGGGCATGGATTGGATCATATTTCCTCTCTTGTACTGTATATGGTACTAAGATAAGTACTCTAAGTGGCGATTTGGATGGCCCATAATTGTAGCATATTTCCTTGAATTCGCAAGAGAGTGGAAATTGCCAATGAGTAAGCTGTTGATAATACTCTATATATGCGAAGTTAAAAAAAGGCCCGTAATTATATGTACATCTAAAGAGACGAGAAAGCGTACTTTAATGCAAAGCTAAATTTTCAACTAGACGCGACGAGATACCGGCTGCGATTTGCTGCGGTGCGAGTCGCTTTTTTGGCTGCAATAATAGCGCCTTTACTTCCCCTTCCCTTTTCCCGCGCTTATATTTCCGCGCATGTCCCACGGCGAATTCATCCGGCCCTTTCCCGCGCTCACCCCGGCCCAGCGCTATCACCTCGAAGTCTATGGCTATGTGGTGATTGAAAACGCGCTTGAGCAAGACCTGACGGATCGCCTGCTAGAGGCCATGCTCCGGCTCAAGCGCGATCTCCTGTCCGCTACAGACCCGGCCAAGGCCCGCGTCCGCAACTGCCGTCTCTCCGCCTATCGGCCTCACTACCTGCACTTTGCCCACATCCTCGAAGCCGATCCCGCGATCTTTTCCTACCTGACTCATCCGCGCTTAGTCGGCATGGCCGAGGAACTGGTCGGCGGCAGCGTGCGCCTCGAAGAATCCGAAGCCGTCGTCAACGAGCGAGATCCGGAGATTGACCTCGCCACCGCGCCGCGCTACGGCTTCCACACCGGCACCGCCCCAGACGTGGGCACGTACGTCGAAAACGGCCTCTACCACTGCACCTTTGTCAAAACCCTGACCAACCTCACCGAGCTAGGCCCGGACGACGGCGGCACTGTGGTCATCGCCGGCAGCCACAAAATCAAAAGCGACCGCGAGGCCATCATCGCCGCGGCCTACGAGGACCCCGCGCTGATCCACCAAGTGGTCGCGCCGGCTGGATCAACTCTGCTCTTTGGCGAGGCCCTGATCCACGCCTCCGGCCAGCTCCGCTCCGACCGCGAGCGCGTCATCGTCATCGGCGGCTATACCCCGCCCATGTTCCAAGCCTGGAATGGCCAAGAGCCGAGCGCTGAATTTATCGCCCAAACGCCCGACCCCCTCAAGCCGCTCATTTCCGGCAGCGACAAGTGGCACTGGCAGCAGCGCCGTCGCCGCCTCGGCGACTCGGCTGAGCTCGCCGACGCCTCGTGATCCAGCTAGCGCACCCATACCTATTGTTCCTCGGCGATGCTGCCGACCAGCTAGCCGCCAAAACGGCCGCTGGCATCGCTCACTGGCGGCCCGAACGGTGCCTCGGTCAGCTCCGCCTGCCCGACTGCCACGCCGACCTCGGGTTGCCCGACCAGACCCTCGCCGAAGCCCGTGCCGCTGGTGCCCGCACCCTCATCATCGGCGTCGTCAATCGCGGCGGCACCATCTCCGATCTCTGGCGCGAGACCCTCTTACAGGCCATTGACCTCGGCTACGACCTCGCCAGTGGCCTGCACGCGCACCTTGGCACCATCCCCGGCTTGGCCGACCGCGTGCGCGCAAAGGGCACTCGCCTCATAGATGCGCGCTTTTCCGACCGCGCTTTTCCCATTGCAACCGGCGTCAAACGCCCGGGCAAACGCCTGCTCACCGTTGGCACCGACTGCTCGGTCGGCAAGATGTTCACCGCGCTGGCCATCGAGCGCGAGATGCAGGCGCGGGGCATGGCCTGTACCTTCCGCGCCACCGGCCAAACCGGCATCTTCATCGCCGGGACGGGCGTTGCCGTTGACGCCGTGGTTTCCGACTTTCTCGCTGGGGCCGTTGAGGTTCTGACCCCGGCCAACCACCCCGAGCACTGGGACCTAGTCGAAGGCCAAGGGTCGCTGTTCCACGCCTCCTATGCCGGCGTGTCGCTGGGCCTCATGCACGGTGCCCAGCCCGACGCGCTCGTCCTCTGCCACGATCCCAACCGCCCCCACATGCGCGGCCTGCCCGAATACCGGCTGCCCGATCTGCTCAACTGCATTCGCCTCAACGAGCAGTGCGGTCGGCTCACCAACCCGGCCTGCCGCACCGTTGGCATTGCGGTCAATACCTCGCACTTGCCGGAAAACCGCGCCTCCGAACTGCTCAGCGCCCTAGAATGCCAAACTGGTCTGCCCGCAGTCGATCCCCTGCGCCAAGGGGCCGCGCGCTTGGTCGATGCCCTATGATCCGCTTCTCCATTCGCGGTGAACGCTTTCCCCTCGCCGAGACCTTCACCATCTCGCGCGGAGCCAAGACCACCGCCGCCGTCGTCGTCGTCGAGCTGAGCCGCGATGGCTGTGTTGGCCGCGGCGAGTGCGTCCCGTACCCCCGCTACAACGAAAGCGTAGCCGGGGCCATAGGTGCGCTAGAATCGCTGCGCCCACAGGTAGAAGCCGACCTCGACCGAGCAGCATTGCAACGCGCGCTGCCGCCCGGCGCAGCCCGCAATGCCTTGGACTGCGCCCTCTGGGACCTAAAAGCCAAACTCAGCGGCCGTCCGGTCTATGAGCTGGCCGGCCTAGCAGCGCCGCGCCCGCTAGCGACGGCCTACACCCTCTCGCTCAACGACCCAGAGGCCATGGGTCGGGCCGCTGCCCAGCACGCCGATCGCCCTCTGCTCAAGATCAAACTCGCCGGTCGCGACGACCTCGACCGCGTCGCCGCGATCCGCGCCAACGCCCCCGACTCAACTCTGATCGTCGATGCCAACGAAGGCTGGTCCCCCGCTCAAGTCGAGCCGCTCTCGGCTGCACTAGCTCGCTTGGGCGTCGCGCTCATCGAACAGCCCCTGCCCGCCGCCCAAGACGCCCTACTCGCCGAGTTCGAACACCCGATCCCCTTCTGCGCCGATGAATCCTGCCACACCGCCACCGATCTCGCGGAACTGGCCTCCCGCTACGAATGCGTCAACCTCAAGCTCGACAAGACCGGCGGCTTCAGCGAGGGCCTGCGCTTGGCAGCCGAGGCGCACACGTGCGGATTGGACCTGATGGTCGGCTGCATGATCGCCACTTCGCTGGCCATGGCACCGGCTGTCCTGTTGGCGCAACAAGCCCGTTTCGTCGATCTCGATGGCCCCTTGCTCCTACAAAAAGATCGGGAGCACGGGCTGCGCTACGAAGGCAGCCTCCTCCATCCGCCCGATCCTCAACTCTGGGGATAGGCGACTCGCACGTCCGCAAACCTTGCTGGACGCAGGTTCCCCAACGAATCGGATGAGCAACGCACTTCTATTGTTTGCCCAAGGGCTGGACGAGGCCGCCCTGCAACGCGCCGTACCGCCGCCCATCCGGCCACAGCAGATCGAGCCGTTGGCATGGCGTGGCGACGAGTTCTCGTTTGACTTGCCTCCCGCAGCGCTGGAAGGCGCACTAGAAATCCTGCCGTGCCTCTCGGTCGTCCAAAGCGGCGCGTGGGGCTATCAGTTCGCAGTGGAATGCGAAAACAACCGGGCTGTCCTCAACCCGATCGGCTCGTTTGTCGGAGCCGAAGCGGGCGAGACAAACGAGGCGGTCGCAGCGGATATCGACCTCCTGCGCATCCGCACCCCTTTGCAAGCGGCCACCCTACACCTGCGCGTCCAAGGCGTTGTCCCCACAGCCCCGGCCTTGCTCTCGGTCTCGGTGCGCCGCAAGGGTGCCGTGCCCGCTCCGATGCTCGCCAGCCGAGGTACGGCCCTTGCGGTGCCGCCGCAAAGCCAGATGACTCTGCGGCCCGAGCTGGCTTCCCGCGTCTGCTCGCCGACCAGCGTCGCCATGCTCCTCGCGTACTACGGCCATAGCGCGGACATCTACGACGTGATTGCTGAGGCGCACCACCAGCCCAGCGAGCTATATGGCGTGTGGCCGGCCAATATCCACGCCGCCGCCGGCCGGGGCCTCTTGGGCTATCTATTGCACTTTCCCTCTTGGGCGGCAGCGCACACCCTGCTCGACGCGGGCTTTCCCATTATTGCTTCGGTGCGCTACGAGGTGGGCGAGCTGAGCCGAGCGGCCATTGAGCGGACGGCTGGGCACTTGCTGGTCGTGCGGGGTTGCGCCGGGGATACCGTACTGGTCAACGACCCGGCTGCTGCCACCGAGATCGGACGAGCGTACGACCTAGCGGAATTCTGCAAAATCTGGTTGGAGCGCAGCGCCGTGGGCTACGTGCTCTTTCCGCCGTTATAAATGTATTATGGACAAAGCGAACTTCACTTGCATCGTCTTCGGCGAGATCCTCTACGACCGCTTCCCCGACCGCACCTGCTTGGGGGGTGCCTCCCTAAACTTCGCTTGGAACCTGCGCCAGCTCGGCTTTCCCGTGGCCATGGTCAGCGCGGTGGGGCGCGACGAACTAGGGCAGCAGGCGCGGGGCTTTCTCCGGCGCGCCGACATCGATCAGCAATGGGTCGCCGACCGGCCCGAGCCTACGGGCACGGTCGATGTATTACTCAACGCTGGGCAGCCCTCCTACACCATCCGCGCTAGCGTAGCCTGGGACTATATCGAAACTAAGCCGGCGTTGAACCGGCCCCCTGACCTGATCTACTATGGCACGGCCGCGCAACGCAGCCCGGCCAATCGTCCGGGGCTAGAGCACTTGCTGGCAGCCAACCCCCGACATCGGTTTTTCGACGTCAACCTGCGCGAGGGCTGCTATACGCCGCAGACCGTGCGCTTTGGTCTCGAAGCGGCGACCATTGTCAAGCTCAACGACGAGGAATGGGAGGCCGTGCGGGCCATGGCCGCGGTCGCCGCGCCCGCCGACTTGCTCGCCCGCTACGCGCTGGATTGCCTAACGATTACCTTTGGCGGCGACGGTGCCCAACTCCACATTCCGGGCACTTCGTTCGCCGCACGGCCGGCACCCGCGTCCGTCGTCGATGCGGTCGGAGCTGGCGACGCTTTCAGCGGGGTTCTGGCCGCCAGCGCCCTGCTCGGCATTGACCCGCAACAGGCCCTCGACTTAGCTTGCGCCGCCGGTGCCAGCGCAGTGCAGCACCGAGGGGCCCACTGTCCGCTGCCCGAAGCCGTGAAGGCGGCGTTTGCCTAGAAGTCCCCATAGGGACAGCCCCGACGCTGGTCTAAACAACGGGCGACCACAAAACCACTTATCAGCGAAAGGCTTTGCGCCATGCAGACTTCCATCCCCCTGTGCGACCCCCACTTCCACCTCTGGGATCTAGCCGAGCGGCCCAATCCCAACCTCGGTTCCGTCATGCCGGCGTACCGGGCGGCCGATTACGCCCAAGACATGAGCGAACTGCCCCCTGCATTGCGGCGAGTCAGCGGCGTCCACGTCGAAACCGTCGTCGGCCAAGTCGCTGGCGGCGTTCCCGTCGATACCGTAGAGGAAACCCGCTGGGTGCGCGACCAGCTCGAACCCACTGCGGCCAAACAGCCCTTTGGCATGGTCGCGTACGTGCATCTAAAGCGCGACATTGCCGCGGCCGAGCGCACCATTGAACAACATCTAGAGGCTGCTGGGGGCCGTCTGCGCGGCGTGCGCATGATCCTCAATCACCATCCCGACAATCCCGACCTGACTTGGCCGCAGGTACAAGACGGCGTCTTGCAAAGCAGCCGCTTCCGCGCTGGCTTAGCCCTCCTAGAGCACCACAACCTCGCCTTCGACCTCTCCTGCAATCCCCACCAAGTGGCCGACGCGGTCGCGCTTTTCCGCGACTTCCCCAACCTCCGCGTCGTCGTCAACCACCTCGGCTTCCTCCACGACGGCGAGGACCAAGCGCACGAGGACCTCTGGCGCGAAGGCATGGTTGCGCTGGCCGCATTGCCCAATGTCTATATGAAGCTGTCCATGGCGTGGTTTGCGCGGGACGCCTTCCACGAGGATGCCGCCAAAGAGGCCAAAATCGCCGCGGTCGTCCAAGAGCTAATCGAACGCTTTGGCTGTAGCCGCTGCATGTTTGCCAGCAACTATCCCGTCGATAAACTGCGGGGCATTAGCATCGGCTATCTCTACGCCAAGTTCCTCGAGTGGAGCACCGGCTTTTCGGACGACGAGCGCCGGGCGCTCTTCCACGACTCGGCACTCAGTGCCTATGGGCCGCTTGCGTAATACGCGATGAGCCGTTATAAAAAAGACGAAGAGCGCAGCCGGCGTCTAGATGTCCGTCTTGAACTTACAAGTAGCCCAAGACATTCCCCGTCATACCAGTGAAGTAGTCAATTACCAGCCACATGCCCGCCACTACTACTTGGCCTAGGATCAACCCTAGAAAGAAAGGCCGAGTCCGGCTGTAGGCAGCGGATCCTCCGTACTTGAGCACAATCGAGTAGCCAGCAGGGCGAAGACGACTAGGCTGCCGAGGATATCCAGCGGGCATAGATAGGTCAAGGCCATCACCAAAGGCAGAACGCGGATGGTCAGGCCCGGGAAGGGGCGGGGCAATTCAAGGTGGAAGCGCTTGGTATAGAGTTCAAACAGCGGCAAGCCCGGCGTGAAGTATGCGCCGATATTGTAGAGCAGGGGCAACAAGACAACCCCGCAGCCGATCCAGAACAGACCCGAGCAGAAGAGGTCGGGCACCCGTCGCGGCCCGTCGAAGCCCCGCGTCAGATCGAGGGGCATCTGCGCCAGCGGGAAGGTGAGTTTCTCGGCTTCCATCCACTGGCGCTGGAATAGCACCACCAAGCAAAAGCCGAATACCACCATGGCCAGCGAAGCCCCCAGCCACTCGATAATCGCCCCGATCCAGCCGTCCCACGGCACCGCCGCCCCTTGAGGCAGACCCATCCAGAAGGTATCTAGCACCCGAGGAGAGGAGTCGGGAAAAGCGCGCCAAGGCAAATAGGGAAAGAGCAGGTCCGACCACTGGTTTTCGGGCGTGGCCATGTAGAAGGGCGCTCCGATAATGGCGATCCAGTAGTCGCTCCAGCCCCACTGCGGCAGGGCACCCACCACCCAGAGCATGGTGAAAATGGTCAGCAATTCCCCCCGATTTAGGGCCAGCCGAGGCCACAAGTGCCCGCAGGCGGCATTGAGGAAAAGCCACAGCACAAAGGGCATAAAGGCCACCATGGGGAACTGCGAACGGACATAGCTCCCCGACCCCGATGCCTGTCCGACCTCGAGGATGAGGTAGTAGAATACAGCAACAATGGTCAGCCCCCCTATAATCAGGGCACGCAAGGTGATCCGAGGGGGCTTGGAGCCATCTAGTGAACTGATGTTGCGCACCTTCCTACCCTCTCAAAAATACCCCAATACATTTCCGGTCTTTCCGCTGTACACTACAAACTTGGCCCAAAATCAAACCGAGAAAAAACGGCCGCGCCTTCAAGTGCCCTGCGGAGCCGCCGAACTTGAGACGCCCAAGCGGTGAAGATACTGAATCACACCCAGTGTTGAACGCACCAGAGGGATCTCTTTTTTCGTACTCAAGTGGCGATCCGGCTCCAGGGAGGAGGCTTCTTTACGGGGTGTGGTCGCTTGCTGAAGGAACTTGGTAGGCGGTGTATTTGAGGTTTTTGCCCCGGGCCTTTTCTACTGGATAGCGCTGGGCCGAAATGGCCAATTTCTCCTCCAGCATTTGCGCGGCATCCAAGCCGAAGCGGTCGCACATGAGCAGGACAAAGTACAGGGCGTCGGCCAGTTCGTGGCCAATAGCCCGGCGGAAGGATTCGTCTTCTAGGCGGGTGGCGATCTCTTGGTCGGAGCGGAAGCGGAAGTGCTCCAAAACTTCGGCTGCTTCGGTAGAAAGACCAATGGCCAAGTCCTTGGGGGTGTGGAATTGCGCCCAGTCGCGCTCCTCCACAAAGCGGCGGATTTGGGCGGTGAGCTGGGTCAGCGTGGCTTCGCTCATGGGTCCAAGCCCCGCACTAGCCGAACCCCAATGTGGCTAAAACGCCGGTCGGGCGCGTTCCAGCAGCGCTGGGCCGAGCGGGAAAGCAAAGCCGCGTCCTTAAAGCTGCCGCCGCGAAATACCCGAGCCGTACCCTCGGGCGGCCCTTGGGGATCGATCTGCGGCCCCCCCGGGTACGCACCCAACCAGTCGCCTACCCACTCCCACACATTGCCGTGCATATCGTATAGCCCCCAAGGGTTGGGCACTTTTAACCCCACTGGCTGAGCAGCCAGCCGCCCGGCAAGGGAACCATTGTCCGCCCACCAAGCGTGGCGGTCCAGCTCCTTTTGGGCATTGCCAAAAGACCACGGCGTCTTCGTGCCCGCCCGCCCAGCGTACTCCCACTCGGCTTCAGTAGGCAGCCGGTACACCTCGGCACCGGCTGCGGCGTTGAGGGTGGCTATGAATTCTTGCACATCCTCCCAAGAGATGTACACGGCCGGCCGGTCAGCGCCCTCCTCCATTTCGCCGGCGTGGCGGCTCCACGGCCGCTCCCCGGTCACAGCCGTCCACTGGCGCTGGGTGATTTCGCACTGGCTTAGGTAGAAACCCCGGGTTAGGCGAACCTCGAGCTGAGGACCTTCGTCGTCGTTGCGGCCCGGCTCGCTTAGCGGCGAACCCATGGTGAAGGCACCCGGCTCGATCCACACCATATCCAGCCGCACACCCGAGGCCAACTCTACGGCAATCGGGGGCTGCGAGCGGGAAGGCAATGGCTCGACAACGAGGGTAAGACCGAGGGGAACAGACTGCCCCGGGGCCAGATCCAGCTTGGCCGAGCCGCTGGCTACCAAGGCCCCAGCCGCATCGTAGCCGGCAACCGCAAATAGTCTGGCGGCACCCGCCGGGATCCCGGAGACGGTACCGACGATGCGATCGCCATCCACGGCCAATATCCGGCGCATGGCTGGCATATCGGCCGCCGTGACCACTACCTCAACTCGGGCGAGCCTAGCGGCCACTTCAGCATCCACCTTAGCGGCTAGCAGCACGACTGCGCCGGCTTCCTCAGCCTCGGTGGGAGCTGCGCGGCGATCCCCACAAGCGAGCAGCCCTAGGAGGACGGCCAGCAGCAGGCTGGAGCCTATTTTCAAGCAGGTGTGCATATTTATATTGTAATGCAAGGTCTCCCAGTGCCCAAGCCTCCCATGTGCCCACCCGTAGTTCCCTCCCAACCACAACGCCGCACTTGGCTCGTGCCGGCCCTCCTACTGGTGGGGCTGACCGCCGGGGCCTATGTACCGGCGATGAGCGGCGGTTTTATCTGGGACGACGACGACTACGTGCAGGACAACCTCGCCCTGCGCTCGCTAGCCGGGCTTGGGCAGATCTGGTTCCAGCCGGGGACCACGCGCCAGTACTACCCGCTAGTCCATACGACCTATTGGCTCGAATACCGTCTGTGGGGATTGGACCCGACCGGCTACCACGTGGTCAATGTAATCCTGCACGCCCTAAGTGCCGTTTTGGTCTGGCGGCTCCTAATCCGACTCAAAGTAGCCGGCGCTTGGGCTGCGGCCGCCCTATTTGCCCTGCACCCAGTACACGTCGAGTCGGTGGCGTGGATTACCGAGCGCAAGAATGTGTTGTCCGGCGCATTCTACCTGAGTGCGGCATGGGCCTACCTGCGCTGCCAAGAAGCGCGCAGCCCGCGTCTGTACTGGGCCGCTTTGTTCCTTTTTGCCGCGGCCCTGCTCAGCAAAACCGTCACCTGCACCCTGCCGGCCGCCCTGTTGCTGGTGCTGTGGTGGAAGGGCCAAACGCCCATGCGGCGCACGGCAGTAGCCCTCGTGCCGTTTTTTGCCCTCGGGGTGGCCATGAGCGGGGTGACGGTGTGGATGGAGAAGCACAGTGTCGGTGCTTGGGGGCCAGAGTGGGACTTGTCGCTGGTGGAGCGCGGCCTGATCGCCGGGCGGGCGCTGTGGTTTTACGCGGCAAAACTCCTCGTGCCGCTCGAGCTCGCGTTTATCTATCCCCGCTGGAAAATCGACGCGACCGCGGTCTGGCAATACGTCTATCCAGCCGGAGCCTTGGGCGTCGGAGCCCTGCTGTGGGCTTTTCGGGAGCGCTGGGGGCGGGGGGTGCTGACTGGGGCGTTGTTTTTCGCCGGCACCCTAACGCCAGCCCTAGGCTTTTTCAACTTCTACCCCATGCTCTACTCCTTTGTCGCCGACCACTTCCAATACTTGGCCAGTCTGGGGCTTTTGGCGCTGGTCGCCGCCGGTGGGCATCGCACGTGGACGCGGCTGGGCCGACCGGCGGCCGGGCCGGTCGCACTAGCGGTGGCCTTGGCACTGTGCGGTCTGCTCACTTGGCAGCAAGGGCAGGTCTATGCCGATCTGGAAACCTTGTGGCGCGATACCCTCAAAAAAAATGCCGGCGCTTGGATCGCCCACAACAACCTGGCCAATATCCTCAAAGAGCGCGGCCAGCTCGACCAAGCCATCGGCCACTACCGGCAAGCTCTACTGCTAAAGCCCGGCAGCGCCCAAATTCACCTCAACCTCGCCGACGCGCACCGAGCGCGGGGCGAGCCTGCCGCAGCCATGCGCCACTACGGCCGCGCCTTAAACGCCGAGCCAGACCGCGTCGAAACCTACCTCAAACTGGGCAACGCCCTCCTCGGCCAAAACGCGGTCGCCGAGGCCATTGAACACTACGGCCGCGCCCTCCGACTGGCCCCGGACCTCGCGTTGGCGCACAGCAATCTGGGCGCGGCCTTGGCGATCCAACGACGAGACGCCGAAGCCATCGAACACTATCAACGCGCCCTACAACTCAACCCCGACTTTGCCGAGGCGCACAACAATTTGGGGCGGCTCTTAGCTCTCCGGGGTCAGTTCGCAGAAGCCATCGACCACTATCGACGCGCCTTACAACTCAAACCCACCTACCGCCAAGCTCGAGCCAATCTCGCCTCGGCCCTGCAAGCGGTGGGGGCCGATCCCTAGAAACCGGGCCGTCGGCTGGAGTTGATCGCTTGCAACCAAAGATACCACCGGACTATCAGACCTATCTAGCGCGGCGCAGGGGTCCCAAGTCCCACCGCGACCTCCGGGCGACCGTCACTTGGAGGGGCATCCTAATGGGGTCTTTGCTGTGTGCGCTCATCGCCGTAGGCGCTCCCTACGCCCGGCACATCGTCAAAGGGACCGCCCTCGCCCTGACATCCGCCACTCCGGTGGCCTTTTTCCTGCTCTTCGTCCTGCTGTTGACCTTGCACCTGCTCTTGGGTCGTTGCCGCCGCGCATGGGCTTTTACCCGCGGCGAACTGATCACCATTTTCGCGATGATGACCGCGGCCGCGGCCATACCCACCAAAGGCGTGGTCAGTATGCTGCTGCCCATCATCACGGGCTCCTTGTACTACGCCTCGCCCGAAAACCAATGGGCCGCCCAAGTCCACCCCTTGCTACCCCGGTGGATTTTGGTCGATGATGCCCAAGCCGTCATTGACTTTTACGAAGGCGGTGGCCCCATCCCTTGGGCCCACTGGCTACGGCCGCTGGCGGCGTGGTTTTCCTTCTACGTGGCTTTGTACCTGACGCTCCTCTGCATCAGCGCGATTCTGCGCCGCCAGTGGGTCCAGTACGAGCGCCTCGCCTATCCCCTCGCCCAAGTGCCGCTAGCCATGATTGACGAGGGGGCCGAAAACCGCCTGCTCAAGCCCTTTTTCAGGAATTGGGTCATGTGGGCAGGTTTTGCTATTCCCTTCTTTCTCACCAGCCTCGGGGCCTTGCACCACTACTTTCCCCAAGTGGCCGTCCCGGGACTCTCTACGGCGGTGCAGCCGATCGAAGGCGGCCGCAGTCTCCAGTTAAACATCCACTTTCTCATGCTAGGCTTGGCCTATTTCATCAATCTCAACATCGGCCTCAGCCTGTGGTTGTTCTATCTAATCGCCTATTTCCAAGACGCGGCCTTCGGCGTGATGGGCATTCACAGCCAAGCCGATTTGGGCCACTGGAGCGTTCCAATCAGAGGACACCTCATGCTGGGGGCCATCGCGGTCTTGCTAAGTGCAGTCTTGTGGAACGCTCGGCACCATCTCAAAGCTGTCCTGCAGCGCGCTTGGGACAGAAGCGACGCGATAGAAGACCAAGGCGAAATTATGTCCTTCCGGGCCGCTGTAGTCGGCACTGTGGTTGGCGTAGCGAGCTTGTGGTTTTGGCTGTGGCAAACCGGCCTCCCCGCTTGGATCGCCCTACTCGTCTTGGCAGTCGGTCTGACCATTTTTGTCGCTTTGGCCCGCGTCATCGCCGAGACCGGCCTGCCGATTGTCAAGCCCACCATGATCCCGGCCGGTTTTACCTTGTCTGGCATAGGTTCTTCGGTGCTGGGGCCCCAAGGGACGGTAGCCTTGGGCTATACCATGGTGTGGTGTGGCGACTTGCTGGTCTTTATGATGGCACCCTTGGCCAATGGCCTGCGCTTGGTCAGCGACTTAAAAAGCGGACAGCGCCGCCTCTTTTGGGCCTTGGCCGCCGCCATGCTCCTCACGTGGGTGCTGTCCATGTGGTACACCCTGCATCTGGCCTACCGCCACGGCGCCATCAACCTGTACCTTTCGACGCACTATGCCACCGAGCCTTCGCGCTTGGCGGCCCGGCACCTCCTCGATCCCACCGGGCCGAGCCTAGCGGGTTGGCTGTGGACTGGCGGTGGGGGCGCGATTATGGCGGGCTTGCTGGCGGCCCGGCGCTACCTGCTGTGGTGGCCCCTGCACCCCCTCGGCTTTGTCGTCGGCTTCGGCCGCGTGATGGAGCGCATCTGGTTTGCGGTATTCTTAGCTTGGCTGAGCAAAAAGTGCCTGCTGCGCTTGGGGGGCGCGGCCGCGTACCGCAAAATGCAGCCCTTTTTCCTCGGCATGGCCCTAGGCCACATTAGCAGCGGCGGCGTCTGGCTGCTCATCGACAGCGCGACCGGGACCGTAGGCAACCGCATTCCCCTCTATTGAGTGCTGGTGTCCAGCCTCGAAGCCTTTAGACGCCTGTTGGACGCCGACGAGTAGGGGCACCGCGTAACGGCGGCTGGATGGCGCAGACGGACGCTAAATAGATGCACAAGCAGACAAGCCGCTCAAGTTTTCAAATCATTCAGGATTGCTATATCTTAGGGCCGCTATGCCGACCAGCGAGCAAAAGACGTACTCGACCTTCTGCGTCCTCTGGGGCTTGGCAACGCTTTTTCACCTTGTTGCCAAAGATCCATGGCCGGCTCCTCTGCTCAGCACTCTAATCGCTGCGGCCGCTCTCTATCTGCTGCACCAGCCGGCCGCACCGCACCGCCTCGTATTGCTGGCAGTCCTACAGGTGTGCGAAAGCTGGACGAGCGCTCCTTTTATCTCCAATCACCATCTCTTCACCGGGCTAGTGAATCTGACGCTCCTCCAAGCCTACGTCCGCTTGGCGTGGGCCGGGCGCGCATTCGCCGTGGACCCGGGGGCCTTGTACCGAACCTTCGCCCCCATCGTCCGCCTCGAACTGATCATCCTCTACTTCTTCGCCGTCTTTCACAAACTCAACGCCGACTTCCTCGACCCCCAGATGAGTTGCGCGGTCCACTTCTACGCGGCCCAACTCCAGTCACTTCCCTTCGCTTTGGCAGGAGCGGCTCCCATCTATCTTACCCTAGCTGTCGAAACGGCCATTCCGCTCCTGTTGTGCTGGCCCCCCACCCGCAACGCCGGTATCTTGCTCGGTCTCCTCTTCCACGCGGCAATCGGTTTTAACCCCCTAAGCGAATTTTTCAATTTCTCCGCCATGGTTTTTGCCTTGCTGTTTTTGTTTGCTTCCCTGCGCCTCGACGCGGGCTGGCCGGCCCGGCGCTTTTGGGGACTGCCGCGGTGGGAAAGTGTGCCTTTTCCCGGCAAGAGCACACTCGCAGTTGGCGCGGTGTTGGGGGGGTTGGGGCTTTTGGTCGCGCTGGACGAGCTATTTGCCGCACCGGCCGAGTTGGTGCTCCCCTTGTGGGGACTGTACAGCGCGGGTCTAATTCTCCTTTTCGTCCTCCTGCCCAAAGCGCCTCCGGTGCGGCCCGCATTCTCGTTCCGGCCTTGGCCCGTGCTGCTAGTGCCTCTGCTGACCGGCCTCAACGGGTGTAGTCCCTACTTGGGGCTCAAGACCGAGACGGCGTTTGCCATGTATTCCAACCTGCGCACCGAAGGGGGGCAGAGCAACCACTTGGTGGTGCCGGCTGGGGTGCAACCGTTTGGTTTCCAGCGGGACCTAGTAGAAATAAAGGACTCTTCGTCCGGCTTCTTGGCCAGTCTAAGCCGGCGCAAACTAATGTTGCCCTTCTTTGAGGTGCGCGCCTTGCTCCAACAGCATCCCAACACCTCGCTCACCTACGAGCGGTACGCCGGTTCCAGTGCCTCCCCAGACGCGCAACTGCGGCAGCCGATCCCGTGGCCGCTGCGCAAATTGCTCTACTTCCGCCCAGTGGCCCCCAGCGGCCGCCAGCCCTGTCTCCACTAGGATCAGCGCATGGACCAAGACTACGACCTCATTGTCGTAGGCACCGGCTTTGCCGCTTCGTTTTTTCTCTCGGCCTATCTAGCCCGGTGCCGCGCCGACGCCCGGATCTTGGTCTTGGAGCGAGGCCGGCGCGACACTCATGCTTGGCAACTGCGCCATCGTCGGCCAGCCAGCACCCCCCCTCAAGCCACCTTTGTCAACCGCCACCGCCGCAAACAGTGGTTCTACACGCCAGCGCTGGGCGGAGGCTCCAACTGCTGGTGGGCGGTGACGCCGCGCATGATGCCCAGTGACTTTGCCTTGCACTCCACCTATGGGGTGGGCACCGACTGGCCCCTTAGCTACGACGAGTTGGAGGAATTTTACTGCCAAGCCGAAGCACTCATGGCCGTCTCAGGGCCGGCCGATGGAACCCCCCAGCCCCGCAGCCGGCCCTATCCCCAGCCACCCCACCGCTTTTCCCGACCCGATCAGCTGCTCAAAAAAGCCTATCCAGAACTCTTTTTTCACCAGCCCACGGCCCGAGCCCGCTTGGCTACGACCCAGCGACCCGCCTGTTGCGCCAGCGGGGTGTGCGGCTTGTGCCCCATAGACGCCAAGTTCACGGTCCTCAACGAAATGGGCCATCTCTACGCCGACCCTCGCGTCGCGTTGGTGCTGGAGGCAGCCGTGCAGAGCGTGGAAACCACCGGCCGCACGGCCCGGGGCGTCCGCTACATAAAAGGCGGTAGCGAGGCGCAGGCGCAGGGCCAGTTGGTGGTCTTGGGAGCCAATGCCTTGTTCAATCCGCACATTCTGCTGCGCTCGGGCTTGTCTCATCCCCTCTTGGGCAAATTCCTCCACGAGCAAGTCGCCGTCGGCGCGACCATAGACCTCGACGGAGTAGACAACTTCCAAGGCAGCACCAGCATCACCGGGCATGGGTACATGTTGTACGACGGACCCCACCGAGCGCAGCGGGCCGGCTGTCTGATTGAATCGTGGAACGTGCCCACCCTGCGCTTGGAACCGGGCAAGTGGCGGCAGCGGCTGGTGCTCAAATTCCTCTTTGAGGACTTGCCCGCACCGCACAACCACGTCCGCATTGCTGCGGGCGACCCCACCCGGCCCGAAACCGCGTACCAGAACCACTCGGAGTATGCCCAGCGCGGCATTGACGCGCTCGCCGAGGCCCTGCCCGATCTTTTGCGCCCCCTGCCGGTGGAAAAAATCAACCTCAACCCGCGGCCTACCCGCACCGAGAACCACATCTTGGGCACCACGCCGATGGGCACTGACCCGCGCCGCAGCATTATCGACCGCGGTCTGGTCCACCACCAAGTCCGCAACCTGCTGGTCTTGGGTAGCGGCGCCTTCCCAACCGGCTCGCCGGCCAACCCGACTCTCACCCTGTCGGCCCTGTCCCTGTGGGCGGCCCACCACCTGCTGACTTAGAGTATGGCGGTCTGGAACAAGCGCCGCGCCTTTTTGGGGGCTATAGCCGCCCTGTCGCTGGGCGTCGGCCTAGGACGGTGGTTTTACCGCCCGCGCCGGCTCGCCGATCCTCGAACTGAGCAAATCGCGGCAACCGTGCGCCGCCTGCTGCCCTATCTGCGGATAGAGGATGACGCCTTGGCCCGTTTCGCCCAAGACCTGCTGGCGCGGGACCAGCAAGCGCGTTTGCAGGATGAGGCGTGGCTCGGCCAGCAGTTTTTGCTGTCGAGCGATTTCTTTTGGAATGGCGCCGATGGGGCAAAGGTCGTTGGCTACCGAGCCTACTACGACCCCTACGAACTCCCCTGCGCCAACCCTTTTGCCCATTGGCAGTAGGCCGTGGTCCGGCCCCCTGTCAACCGCATCATTTCCGCGACTTGGGTCGCCCTGATTGCGCTACATGTCCTCCACGTTCTGCGCTACGACTTTGTCTCGGACGACGCCTTTATCAGCTTGCGCTACGCGGCCAATCTACTCGCCGGACACGGGCTGGTTTTCAACCCAGGAGAACGCGTCGAGGGCTTTACCAGCCCGCTGTGGACCTTGCTTTTGGCCGGGTTTGGTGCCTGCGGTTTTGACCTGCTAGAAGCTGCCCGCGCCCTCGGCTTGCTCTGTTCGGTCCTCGCGCTCCCAACCACCTATTGGCTGGCCCGCCAGTGCGGGGCGGCCCGGCCGACCGCCTTGATCGCACCGGCCTTGCTGGCCTGTAACGGCTCTTTTGCCTGCTGGGCCGCCTCGGGCATGGAGACCCCGCTCTTTGTCGGCCTGATTGCCGCTGCTTTTGCCACTGCCTTGGCCGGAGGCTACTGGACCTCGGCTAGTTTGGCGGCGGCCGCCGCCCTAGCCCGGCCGGAGGGGCTGCTGGTCTTATTTGTTTTAGGCCTCTATCAACTGTTGCCGGCCAAGCGAGGCGAGGGCCGCTCGTGCCTGCCGTGGCTCCTCGTTGGCGGCGGCCCGTACGCCCTTTTCTTGGGGTTCCGCCGCTGGTACTACGGGGACTGGCTGCCCAATACATACTACGCCAAAACCGGGGGCGGCTGGGCGCAAATACAGCGCGGGCTGGACTATCTGCGCGACTACGCCGCCGATCACGAGGGCCTACTGCTGCTGGTCGGACTGGCGGTTTTTGCCCTTTTGCGCCGCACAGCCGGGCTGCGCTTGGTGGCTGTCGGCTGGTTGCTCTTTTGGCTGGCGGTCGCGTGGATGGGCGGCGACGGTCTGCCCATGTACCGCTTTGCGCTGGCCCCACTGCCCCTGTTTGCGGCCTTGGCCGCAGCCTTGGTCTCCGACTTGGCGCGGCCCTCGCTTTGGGAAGGCCGCAAAAGCGGGGTGGCCTTGGCGGTGGTGCTGGGCTGCGCTTGGGCCTATGCGCATGGGTCGCCGCCGCGCCTCAAGTCGCACTACAGCGCGTATCAGTTTCAGCAACAAGTAGAAATTCCCCGCTGGACCCGGGTGGGCCAGTGGTTGGCCGCCAGTGCGCCAGCCGGGGCCAGCATTGCCGTCGTGCCCATTGGCGCGGTGGCGTATTACTCCAAGCTCGAGGTGCGCGATATGCTGGGCCTGACCGACCGGCACATTGCCCAGCGCAACCTGTCGGGCCTAGGCCGGGGCTGGGCCGGCCACGAAAAGCACGACGGCCAGTACGTCCTCCGCCGCCGACCCACGTACCTCCTGCTGGGCAATGTCGATGTGACCGAGCAGCCCCGCGACCCCGGCAAGCGGCCCTTTATTCCCTACGACAATCCCCACATCTGGGCGCGGGAACGGGATATGTTTGCCACCGAGTTGATTTTTGAACGCTACCAGCCCCGTTCGGTCCAGCTCGCCCCGGGACAGTACCTCAACTTTTACGAGCTAAAACCAGAGTTCCGCCAGCCGTAACCGCGCCCGGCATTTGGCATCTAGTGGAGAACTTTGTAGCCTATCCGCAGCGAATTGCCCAGCATCCTCTACCCCATGCCAACCAGCCCATGTCGCGTCCGCAACCTGCCCTTGCTGCCCATGTGACTGGGCGCGGCCTCTTCATCGGCTGCGTCCTGTGCGCCGTCATTGCCATTGGCGCACCCTATGGACGCCAGCTAATCCAAGGCACTTCGCTGGCCCTGACGTCGGCTACCCCGATCGCGTTTTTTCTCTTTTTTGTGCTGCTGCTGACCCTGCATCTGGTCTTGGGCTGGTGCCGGCGCGGCTGGGCCCTCCAGCGGGGCGAGCTGATTACCATCTTCACCATGATGATGGTGGCTGCGGCCATTCCCACCAAAGGCGTCAACGGCCTGCTCATGCCCATGATTACGGGCACCTTCTACTACGCTACCCCGGAAAACGATTGGGTCGAGCAAATCCATCCGTGGCTGCCCCGCTGGATCTTGGTGGCCAATCCCGAAGCGGTTAAAGAATTTTACGAAGGGGCCAGCCGCGGCCGTGGTATCCCTTGGGCGCATTGGTTGCCTCCTTTGGGTGCTTGGCTGTTGCTCTACGGCTCCTTGTATCTAGCTGCGACCTGCCTCAGCGTCATTTTGCGCCGCCAGTGGGTCCAGCACGAGCGCCTGATCTACCCGCTCATGCAGGTGCCGCTGGCCATGATGGCCGACGATCCGCAGGGCCGGCTGTTAAAGCCCTTTTTCCGCAGTTGGACCATGTGGATCGGCTTTGCCATCCCGGTGGTCTTTATGAGTTTTTTTGCTCTGCACAACTACTTTCCCTATTTCCCCCAAGTCGTCCTCAGAACCTCCATTGACGTGTTCCGCCAGAGCATTTTCCTGACCTTTGGGCTCAATTTTCTCATGCTGGGCTTTGGTTATTTCATCAATACGCAGATCGGCTTCAGCTTGTGGTTTTTTTACTTGTTGCACCAGCTACAGGAGGGGCTGCTGTTTTACTACGGCCTGCAAGATACCCAAGCCGAATTGGGCTGGTGGACCGAACCGGGCATGGGACACCAGATGATGGGGGCCCTCATCGTCTTGGTTCTCTCCGGGCTGTGGATAGGCCGACCCCATTTCAAACGGGTCCTGCGCAAGGCTTGGCACCGGGACGCCCCGGTAGAAGATGGCGACGAGATCATGTCCTATCGGGCCGCTGTCTGCGGCGCAGCTTGTGGCCTTGCCGGCCTGTGGCTGTGGCTGTGGCAGACCGGCATTCCCGCTTGGATTGTTCCGGTGTTCCTCTTTGCGGGCTTGGTCATCTTCATCGGCCTAGCCCGGGTCATTTCCGAGACCGGGCTACCGATCTTCAAAGCCAATATGATCCCGGCGGGCTTTGTCGTGTCCAGCGTAGGCGTACCGGCTCTGGGCGTAAAGGGCATGGTCGCCACCGGCTACACTATGGTGTGGTGCGGCGACTTATTGGTTTTTATGATGGCACCCTTGGCCCACGGCCTGCGCCTCGGCAGCGAGCTGCAAAGCGGCCAGCGCCGCCTGACGTGGGCTGTGGGCTTGGCCATGGTCATCGCCTTGGTCCTGTCGGCGTGGTTCACCATGTACCTCGCCTACCGCTACGGCTCCATGAACCTGCTCATTTCCCAACACTACGCGGCCGAGCCTTCCCGCTTTGCCCTCGAAAAGATCGCCAATCCCACCGGCCCCAGCCTGAGCGGGTACTCGTGGATGGCCGGGGGGGGGCTGATTATGGGGCTGCTGCTTTTGGCCCGGCATCAGTTTTTGTGGTGGCCGTTCCATCCCCTCGGGTTCTTGGTCAGCCACGGCCGGGTAATGGATGGGATTTGGTTTACTCTCTTTTTAGCTTGGCTCTTTAAGAGCTTGGTGCTCAAGTACGGGGGCGTGGGTTTGTACCGCCAGACCCTGCCGTTTTTTTTGGGCCTTGCCTTGGGCCACATAGTCATCGGCGGCGTCTGGTTGGTCATCGACGGGTTTACCGGCATGGTGGGCAACCGCATCCCCCTCTACTATTAGGCTGTGTACGACAATTGTTCAATACGTCATTCCGGCGCTTCACCGCGCCATCCGTTTTCACGAGGACAGGCTTTAGCCCCGGTTCGGCGATGGTGCTCTGGCCCATGACACGCTGCGTACCACTCGTTATTTTTTTGGCCTAGCCCATCATTAACTTCATTTACTGAAAGGAGCAGGATCATGGCTGAAGAAAATGTCCGTACCGAAGTTGCCCACGTGCGCGGCGAGATGCGCGAGAAGTCGGCGCAAGCCGATGCGAAATTGGCCGATATGAACGGCAAGATGCGCGAGGGCTTTGCCCAAGTACGAGGCGAAATGGATACTGGATTTGCCCATGTGCGCGGCGAGATGCGAGAGGGATTCGCACGGGTGGACAAGGAAATCGTCCATGTGCGCGGCGAAATGGAGACCGGATTTGCCGAGATCAACGGCAAAATGGACGCCGGGTTTGCCCGCGTGGACAAGGAAATCGCCCATGTGCGCGGCGAAATGGAGACCGGATTTGCCGAGATCAACGGCAAGATGGAGACCGGATTCGCACGGGTGGACAAGGAAATCGTCCACGTGCGCGGCGAAATGGAGACCGGATTTGCCGAGATCAACGGCAAAATGGACGCCGGATTCGCACGGGTGGACAAGGAAATCGTCCACGTGCGCGGCGAAATGGAGACCGGGTTTGCCGAGATCAACGGCAAGATGGATGCCGGGTTTGCCCGCGTGGACAAGGAAATCGTCCACGTGCGCGGCGAAATGGAGACCGGGTTTGCCGAGATCAACGGCAAAATGGATGCCGGATTTGCCCGCATGCGGAGCGACATGGAGAAATCGGTCAAGACCTTACTCTATGCGATCCTCAGCACCGGCGGCGTACTGGTCTTGGGCATGATCACCGCGCTCATCAAATTCTGGTTCACCACCCCATAGACGCCCTCGTTCGAGGGTGCTCCAAATCCGCCCACTTTTTGCTTGAGATTGCGGCGTATTCGCCGTATCCTATGAAGAAATTTGCAGGCACGAGGCACTTTTTCTATTCATCCAACTCATCCAAAGGAGGTGGGTTCATGCAGCGCATTGCTATTCTCTTTACAGTCCTCGCCCTAGCGGCCCTGCCCAATGCGGGCCAAGCGCACTGGGACGCTGGCACAGTTTGGTTCGTCGTCCAGTTTCCCGACGGGGCTACCCCCACCATTGACGGCAATCACGGCGACTGGGACGGAGTGCCAGCTTCTTATGGCATTGACAACTCGGTCTTCAACGACGCCCGCGGCCTAGTGCCCGAAGGCTGGAGCAACGCCGACTGGGACGTCACCGACTTCAGCATGTTGCACCGGGTCGGCTGGAACGAGACGGACAACAAGATCTACATGGCCACCCAAACCTTCGACGACGAACACAACATGGACCGCACCAGCCACTGGAGCGAGGACGATTCGTGGGAGGTGTCGTTTACCTATAACCACGACGCCTATGCCGATGACGGCGGCTACGTCGACATCAACGACGAGAACATCGGCATCAATACCCGCTACAACTTCGCGGTGCCCGTCCATCCGACCCTCGGCGACTGGTTCTGGTTGCGCCCGGGCGATTTGACCGGCACCGAGTGGATATGGCCCGGTACCGATTGGCTCGAATTCAACTACACTTGGGATGGCGACGAATTCGGCGAGAGCACCTATTACTACGAAATGGGTCTCACGCCCATAGGCTCGTACCCTACGGGTCTAGAGGGCGGCTACCAGCCCGAGGATGTGGAGGTATGGGATCTGGAAGAAGGTCAGATCATCCACATTTCCATCGTCCAGATCGACAATGATGGCGACTTCAACAACTATCGCACCCCCGGTTGCTGCGGCTACTGGAGCACCCTTGACAATTGCTGCGCTTCTGTCAACGATTGGTTTCTGGCCGAGCCGGATCCGGCCTTTGTCGCCTCCACCGCGGTCGAGGACGATAGCTGGGGCCGCATCAAGGCCCGCTTTAAGTAGGTCGCGTCGCCGCTGGAATCGCCTCAATCCAGCTTAGGGGCAACGCTCGGAAGCCCGTGTTCCAGCGTGGAACACGGGCTTTTTTTGTTCGCCGCCAAAGACGTACCTCCAAAGGGGACGCATGAGAAAACACGGGGTGTTATGGCTGGTCATTGCGCTGGCGAGTCCGGTACTGGGCGATTGGGCCGAGTTCGCGCTGGGCGGCGAGGACGGCAATCCCTGGACCATCCCCCTCGCGCTAGAGGGAGAAGAAGGCGGCTTCTACACCGTGTACGGCACCGACGGTCAAGTCGTGCGCACCGAGTCCGTGGGCACGTCCCCCCAGTGGGTCGGTGCCGATACCCTGATCAGCTACGCCGACGGCAGCATGACGCCTTCTTGGGTTGACCCCAACTTGAACCTGACCCACATCGTCAGTTGGGACCAGAACGGTCAGAGCCAAGTGCCCTTTCACGATCTAGGCGGCAATATCCGCGTCACCCAAGGCGAGAATTCGGCTTTCATGGGCATGACCCTGCCCAGCACCCTGCTGGCCTACGACGGCGACCGCACCTCGGCCATGTTTCGCATTTTCGTGCAGCGCGAGGGGGCACCCCCGGGGGTGGGCCGCGGCTTCCGCAACAATACCATTACCAATTTCGGCGCTGAAATGCCCATCAATCGCATCCGCTTCTATCCCCGGCTCAGCAAGACTGAAGACGCCCATATCATCGCCGCCATGGCCGAGCCCAAACCCGACCCCGATGCGTTTGGCGAGGAGAGCTTTGCCGCCAACTTTCTCGAGTGGTACGAGATTGGCATCGCCGACAACAGCGCCCCCATAGCCGACGATGCTTTCACTGTTCCCAAAGGACTGCGCTGGCACAAAGTCCTCTCCTCGGCTGGCCTCGGCGGCTACCGGGTGAGCAACGATCCGGCCTATACCATTCTGCGCAGTGTGCGCGAAAACCTCGACGTGGTGGTCGACTTTCGCTTCCCCCTGCGGCACGTCCGCTGGGTGGCCATCCGCGCCTTGGACCCAGTGCGCGACTGGGAAATCGCCGAGGTAGAAATCTACGGACAAGGGTTTGTGCGCCAAGCCCGCTATCTAACCGACATCCTCGACTTTGGCCAACCCATCAACTGGGGCAAAATCCGCTGGAGTGGCCAGCGGCCTCCCGGCACCCAAGTCGAAATCCGCACCCGCACGGGCACCGACCACAACCCCCACATCTACTGGCAGCCCAACGCCATTACCGGCGAGGCCGAGGAAATTAGCTTTGACGAGCACTTCAGCCTGCCCGTGCGCGAGCGCGAACCCCCGCTATACGACCGCGACCACTGGAGCTTTTGGTCGCCTCCCTACGACTTTGCGGACGGCTTGCGCGACCGCGCTCAGGAGGCAGCTTGGGCCGACGGCACGGTCCTGCAGTCGCCCTCTCCACGACGCTACATGCAGTTGCAGATCACCTTGTTTGCCACTGAAACCGAGGCCCCCCGCCTCGACGAGCTACAGTTTCAGCTAGCCCATTCCCTGTCGGCTTCCGCACTGCTAGGCGAAATTTGGCCGGTCGAAGTCGAAGACACCCGCGCCCAGCGCTTCACGTACGTGGTGCGCCCGGATTTCCAAACCGGCGACACGGGCTTCGACCGGCTCGAGATCGGCACCCATACCCAAGTTGACACCGTCTATCACGTCAAAATCGGCGGCGTAGAAATCGATCTGGCGGCCTTCCCGCCCCAAGTGCTGGCCGACCGCCTCATCGTGGTGCTAGACCGCAAGCTGTCAAGCCCGGAAACCGACCGCTTCAAGCAGGTGGAGGTCGCTTTCAAAGTGCCGGTTCTGCGCTTCGGCACTGAATTTGCCGGCTGGGTGTACAACAGCGACGACCCCGACCGCATCAAGCAGAAGGTACAGCCGGGCAACGCCACCTTCCGCTACGCGGGCGACGTGCTAGCCGTGCGCACCCGCGTAGGAGGTCGGCTGTTGGCGGATGTGCGGGTGCATCCCAACCCTTTTACCCCCAACGGCGACCGGGTCAACGACGCCACGCGGCTGTCCTTTGACGTGCGCGAAGTGGTCGTGCGCCGTCCCTTGCAAGTGGTCCTGTACGACCTATCGGGCCGCGAGGTTCGGACCTTGGCTACCACGCAGATCAAAACCGGCATAGTAGAGTACTCTTGGGACGGACGCCGGTCCGACGGCGAGCTGGTGCCCGTAGGGGTCTATGTTTACCGCATTCGCCTAGACACCGACCAAGGCGCAGAAGAACAAGTCGGCACCATTGCGGTCGCCTACTAGGAGCCTGAGCATGTTGAGAAGCCTGCTTGCTCCAAGCCTAGCAGCCCTCGTCCTCACGGCCCCGGCCGGGGCCTTGGATACGCTCAGCGTGGGCTTGGACGCCCCCATTGATTGGGATGGCACCGGTGCTGCTATCGGCACGCTGGACCCAGAGTACCGCAGCTTAGTCGATCCCAACGCGGTGCTAGTAGGCAACGCCCCGGGTGCGCTCATCGACTTCGCCCAGCGGGTCTTAGCGCCCCGCCAACTGCAAGAGGGCGAAAACATCGCTTCGGGCACCCTCGAACGCGGCGGCACCATAGCCGCCCCCACGGTACTGCGCTTCACAGCCGACTTCACCCGCGAGGACCTCGGCGAAACCCTCGGCGAAATCCTCAGCGACTTAGCTGGCGGCGAGACCCAAGCTTTTGAGCGCAAAGGCGACGACGTGCGCGGCACCCTCATCATCGGCGACTTAGGGGCCCGCTTTGGCGTCAATCGCTTCCGCTTCTATCCGCGCAATACGGTCCATCCCGCGCCCACGGCCGCCTTTCAGAACGACTTTTTGCGCGCGTTTGAGCTGTTCGTCAACGACGGACTCAATCTCACGGCCGATGGTTTTCCCCTGTGGGGTGCGCCCATAGTGGAGGAAGCCCAAAATACCGAGCCTGTGGTGGACATCGAATTCGATCCGCCCCGTTATATCCGCTCCTTCCGCCTGCGCTCGGCCACGCCCATCCCCTTTGAAATAGACGAGATCGAAATCTACGGCACTGGCTTTTTGCCGGCCGCTGCGTACTTCTCGGACATTTTCGCCACCGGCCTTGCAGCTTGGGGTCGCATTCGCTGGGTGGAAAAAGCCGTGGGGGACTCGGCCCAGTCCAGCCTGCTGATTTCCACGCGCAGCGGCCATGACGACACGCCTTTTATCTTTCACCGCCGGCGCACGGACAAGCGCACCGACCCCGAGATCCCCTTCTCCATCGCCGATCCCACCGCGCCCATGCGCCTAGACGAGTACGAACGACTCCCCTTAGTCGATGCCAATGGCGTCACGTGGGCCAAAGGCTCGATCAAGGACGATCTAGAAAACTGGAGCCCCTATAGCCCGCCCTATCCACTCGACGAGGGCACGTCCCCCCAAGGCACCCCGATCATTTCGCCTTCGCCGCGGCGCTTCCTCCAGTTCCGCGTCATCGCCCAGAGCAGCGACATCCATTCAGCCCGCCGCCTCGAGCGCATTTCCCTTTCGTACCTGAGTCCGCCGCTGGCCGACGAATTCGTCGCCGAGATTTTTCCCCGCCAAGTAGAGGTTTCGACCTCTACGTCCTTCACCTACGCGGTGCGGATGCGCATGGATTCGCCCAACCTGCTGGGATTCGATACTTTTGCGATAACGACCCCCATTCGGGTGGAACAGGTGGAACAGGTGGAAATTCTCAATGCCCAAGGCGAGTTAGTCGCCTCTCATGCCTTTGCCCAAGGCGATACGGCCGGCGGGTCCGGGCTTGCCATCAACGCCATTGCAGAGGACCACTTCAGCGTGCGCTTTCCGCGCATCCAAGGCGATGACAGTCTGCTGAAAATTAGGTTTCGCGCGGCCGTGCTGGCCTTTAGCACCGAATTTCGCGGGCAGGCTTCCCTGTCGAGCGAACCCGGTTCGTTCCAAAACGCCACCTCGGGCAATAGTGCCGACTTGGGAGCCGCGGACCAGCCCACCCGCTCCGGCACCACAGTGCTCAGTCCCTCGATCATCCGCAGCGCACGGCTGATTGATGCCCTCGAACTGACGCCCAACCCCTTTACGCCCAACGGCGATGGGGTCAACGACCAAGTCGCCATTGCCTATAACATCTTGGCGCTGACCAAGGCCAGTGCCGTTGCGGTGCGCCTGTACGACCTGTCGGGCCGGCTGGTACACACCCTACAGCAGACGGCGCTCAGCAACGGTCGCTACGCCCTTACTTGGGACGGGCGAGCCGCTGGTGGCCGGCTCGTCCCCCCGGGCGCGTACTTGGTGGGCGTGGCCGTGGCCGGGGACCAGCGCGACGACCTGCGGGCACACCCTCTATCCGTAGCCTACTGACATGGACCGAGTACGCATCGCGGCGATAGCTTGCGCCCTAATCGGGGCCTGCTTGTGGGGCTGTGGTGAACAGGAGTCCCCCATCGTGGTGCGGATCGGCGAGCGGTCCATCACGGCCGAGGATCTCCGATCCTACGTCCTCGGGCTGAACGAAAGCGAGAGGACCCGCCAAGAAGGCCCAGCCGCACGGCGCGAGTACCTACAACCCCTCATCGACTACCACCTCATGTGGCTGGAAGCCCAAGCCCTCGGTTTGGACACCGCGGCCGCAGTCCAGCGCCAACTGGAGCGCAGAATCCGTCGGCACTTGGTCGCTCTCTACCTCAAACGCAAACCCGTGCAACCGCCCCTCGTTGACGAGGCCGAGCTCAAACAGCGCTTCGAGCGCAAGGGTCTCCACCGCGCGTTTGAGCGGCTGACTTGGGGCATTATGACCAAGGAGCAGCCGCAACTGGAACTAGCCGTGGCCGAGTTGGCCGCCGGCACCCCGTTTGGCCAAGTGGCAGCCCGCTACTCCATCACGCCCGACGCGGCCAACGGAGGCGAGCTGGGCTGGCTGCGGGTAGAATCCATCCGCCGCATGGGCCTCCCGGATTCGCTTTTCCGCGATCTGCCCTTGGGGGTCTTATCGCCCGTGCTGCCCCACTCGGCCGGCTTTTGCGTCGTGCGCTTTACCGAGGAACGGCCGTTGTCCTACTTCGACTTCCGCGACGAAATCCTCCAAGAACTCCAAGAGGAACGGCTCGGCGAAGCGCGGGCGGCTCGGGCCGAGCAACTGGCCCACCAATACGACTGGAACCTCCACGAGCCGGGGTTGCGCCTCTTGCTAAAAAAAGGCCAGCCGTCGGCGACCTTGGAACGGACGCCAGCCGAAGAACGGATGCCCTTGTTCCAGTTTGCCGGTGGCCAAGTGCCCCTAGGCGAGCTGCTCGACCAACTCAAGAGCCGCAAAATTGACGCGGCCGCGGCCGACAGCGCCGCCTTGGTCCAGCTCGCCGAGCGCTTGCTGCTCCAGCCCTACGTTTTTGCTGTAGCGGCCCGCCACGAGGAGCTGATTGACCGAGAGGCCCTCGAAGCAGTGCAGCAGCGCCTGCGAGAAGAGGTCGTCCTAAGCCAACTGCGCCAGCAAAAAGTAGTGGCATCCATCGCCATCGCCCCAGAGGCCGTGCGCCGCTACTACGACGAGCAGACCCAGCGCTTCCATCGTCGGGACCAGATCGACGTGGCCGAGGTGCTGGTGGAGACCGAGGAAGAGGCCCGAGCCATACGGCGGCAAATCGAAACCGGGGCCGCCATCGCCGCCATAGCCCAAGAGCGCAGCCAACGCCGCGGGGCGCGTGCGCGGGGCGGCGTCTTTCCCATGGAGAACACTTCGGACTTGGTGCCCCACATCCTAGCCGCGCAGCCGGGCGAGTTGGTCGGGCCGGTACCAGTCCACGACGGCTTCTCGGTATTCGAGATCGTCCGCCGCCAGCCCGGGGAGCGCATGCCTTTTGCCCAAGTCCGCCGGCAAATTGGCGACGTGCTGCGCCGGGCCGAGGAGCGGGAGCGGTTCCAAGCCTATATAGAAACCCTGCGCCGCCAATACGCCGATCGGATCCAAATCGACCAAAAGCAATTGGCTGCGGCCCTACCCGACGATTTCCTCACCGCTTTCTGAGAGAGACGCCATGAACTGCAAGCGCTACAGCCATTGGAGCCGGGTTTGGGCCTTGGCCTTTGGGTGCTTGGCCCTCCAGCAAGTCAGTGCCCAAGTGCCCTTGGGCCACCGTCTGCAGGGCGACCGCCTCATCGTGGATAAGGCTTCCTACTGGCGGCACTGGAGCGGGCCTTCCCACGTGGTCGATGTGCATTTAGACGGCACGGTCAAGCCCCATTTCTTTCGCCACGTGTACGACATCATTGCCGAAGATCGCGCGGTATTTGCCAAACCCGTGGACCAACCGGGCATCCGCAAGGCGGACCGGGCGATTATGAACCTCCAGCGCACCCCAACGTTGGAAGCGGACGGCAGCGTTGCCCTCGGCAAAGCCGAGCAACTGATCAAATTCCTCAACCGGGACTTCAAGCGCTTCCCCGGCAACAACAGCCACATCCCCATTGGCGGCCAACTCCTAACCATTGTCGATACCACCCTCAGCAGCGATGGCAAGACCGCGACCTTGAGCCTGCACAACGCACGCACGGGGGTAGCATCGACGCGCGAATTTGGCGCTAAGGACAAAATCGCATTCCCGCTGTACGACTACGTCCAGCGCGTCGGCGTCAGCCGGGTGGGTTCCAACGAGGCCCTAGCCCCCCACATTGTCGATGGCGACCGCACCACCTTTTGGGAACCGGATTTAGCGGCCACTCCAGACACGTGGTGGATCGAAATCGACTTGGGCCGCGCGGTCGTGGTCGAGAAGGTCGTGCTGCACTTTGTCGATGAAACCTTGGGCGACCCCTTTCGCCAGTTCCGCGTCATGCTAGCCCCCCAGCAAAAGCTCATTCAAGCCCAAAGCCGCGTACTCCAGTTCAAGGTGGTCGGCCAAACCCGGGCGCCCAATACGGACCAGCGGACCATGGCGTTTTCTTCCGCGGACACGCCCGGCTTTTCCGAAGACGACGACGGCCGCACCGAGTGGACCGGCCGCATGGCCCAGACCGTGCGCATTCTCATCGGCGACAGCAAGCTGGGGCGGGCACACCCAACCGACGAAGCCGCGTGGGAGGCCCTGCCGGCCGGCGAACGAGGCGATGTGCTCTACTACATCCGCGACGACGCCGGCTTTGAAGAGCCAGTGGAGCAGGCCATTTACGAGAGCCTTCCCCAACAACAGCAGGGCCGCAAAGAGTACTATATCCGCGAGCGGCCCCGGCTGGCCGAAGTCGAGGTCTGGGGCTGGGGCGACAACCTCTCGCCTAAGCTAATTGACGGCGGCGGCAGCGTTAGCTTTACCGGGCCGGAAGCCCCGGCTGGGGGCTTTGACGGCGACTGGAACACCACCTTCCGCATGCCGGCGTGGTTTAGTACCAACCCCACCGCTGGCATTCTCACCGTTGATATTGGCGCCCGCGTCTGGCTCGACGCCATGCGCTTGGCCGTTCCCTTTATCCCCGGCTACATTGCCGAGGCGGCCGATGGCAGCCGCGATCCCAACGGCCGGCTGCGCTGGCGACAGATCAGCCTACCCGACCGCATGGAAGGGGGATTCACGCGCGCCGCCGACCTCTTTGACCCACCCCTAGATATCCGCTTCCTCAACCTGCGCCTGCCGGGCATCGCGCGGACTTCGGGCTTTTTCTACGACCTGACCGAAGTCCTGCTCTACACCGAGGGGTTTGTCAGCCAAGCCGCGCTGGTGTCCGATATCATTCGCCTGCCGGGACCGCGCAACTTTGGTGCCATCCGCTGGGATCCGCCCCCCGGCACCCAGCCGCCCGGCACGACAGCCGAAGTGCGGACGCGCACCGGCGATCTGCTGGTGCAGCAAATTCGCCATTTCGACGTCAACGGCAACGAGAAAACCAAAGAAGAGTGGGACAAGCTGATCAGCAGTTGGAAGGGGCCTATCGACACTACCTTTGCCCTCGGCAGCGGCTGGAGTCCTTGGAGCCAGCAGTACCTCCAGCCGGGCGACCGGGTCCGTTCCCCCGGGCTGCGCAATTACATGCAGTTACAAGTGCGCTTTACCAGCCAAGATCGCCTGCAAGCTGCCTCAATCAGGTCAATCGAAGTAGAGCTGGCCCCGCCAGTGGCCCGCGCCCTCACGGCCGAAGTATGGCCCACCCAAGCCGCTGTCGGCCGCTTGGACACGTTCGACCTGTATCTGCGTCCGGTATTCATAGACGAGCCGGCGGCCGACCACACCCCGGGCTTTGACGAAATCCTCCTACAAGCTCCTCCCGGGCTCGCGCTGCACCTGTTGAGCCTAAGCATGGGGACCGAGGAAGAACTAGGCCGCGGAAACCCTTCGCAGACATTTGCCCTAGCAGCCGCTGGCCACCTGACCGACGCCGCTGGGGCCGTCGCCCAAGTGCGGCGCAACCACGCCGACTCTATCTGGGTCCTGCTGCCCCAACTACACCAGACCCTACCGGCCGGGCAGGCGGTCCAGACCTATCACCGCATCACCCCCCAAGGGGCCGAAGTCGTAGTTGGCGAGGACGGCGACCCAATCACCGAGGCGGCCTACGGCCTGCTCACCGAGGCCGAGCGCGGAGCTATTCTCTTTTTGCGGCAGACCGCCGACGGCTTGGAAGCGGTTTCTGGCCGCGCCCAGTACGAGGCTCTGTCCCCAGCCGAACAAGGGCCGATTCGCTACTTTCGCAAATTGCGCGGCGGCGGGGCCCAATCGCCCTTTGACGCCTTGGGCGACTCCCTGACGCGCGCAGCCTACCGCGCTCTGCCCCCAGCCGAACGCGGGGCCGTGTTGGGGCAAGGCCGCCTGCTCCACTTGCGCTTTGCCGCGGCTGTCTTTCGCAACGGAACCACGTTTAAGCCTTTTGTGCGCCGCGCTGCCGCCGGCGCCAACGGCAACTTGTGGCAGCAAGTAGATCCAGGCGACGCCACTTCCCTGACGGACAGCCGCCAACTGACCCTGAGCGTCCCGGTGGGGGGGCAAGTCCTCGGCGACCTGAGCTTGGCCCCCAACCCCTTTACGCCCAACGGCGATGGGGTCAACGACGAACTGGTGGTCGCGTTTTCCATCTTCCAAGTGACCCAAGCGCGCCAAGCGCGTCTGCGCCTCTACTCGCTGGACGGACGCCTAGTATGGGAAAACAGCGCCCAAGTGGCAGGCGGGGCTCAGCAAATCCGCTGGAACGGCCGCGATGCGGCTGGCCGCACCGTGCCCATGGGACTCTATATATGCCGGATTGATTTCGAGGCCGATTCGCACCGCGCCACCGACCCGGCCTTGGCCCGCATCGTGGCCGTAGTCTATTAGTTTACACCAGTCAAAGGGAACATTATGGAAGCAATAAGGCGAAATACCGCGTCTGTCTTGGTGGTCTTGAGCTGCTTGCTAAGCCCGGCCCACAGCCAAACACCCGACTATGGCACGCGGCTGGGCGTCCCCCGCGGGAGCGGCGAGACCAGCTATGCCCCTTATGGCCCGGGCGTCCTCTTCGACGCGCTGGACCCGGCCGTCAAAAAGTGGTACGTGCCGCAGGAGCTGTACAACGAATACCGCTGGCGCCAGTGGGAGTACAGCAACTACGCCCGCAACCAGTACCAACGCTACGTCGATATCCAGCTAGAGGGCGACTACTACTACGACCTATTTGGCAATGCCATCACCCGCGGCTGGCTCATCTTTAGCAACTCCCAGACCCAGCCGCGGCAATTTGGCAGCTCGCTGGTCAAGGCCACTCGCTTTAATAACTGGTTTTCGGGCGTGGCTATTGCCTCGGACAGCAAGGGCCAGTACCACTACGCCCTGACCGTGTCGAATCGCCTGCGCACCACGCTCACTCCCATGAGCTTTTCCAAACCCTCTTGGGACGGAGTCCAGTTTGACATGGCTACCGACAAGTACCAAGGCACCGTCATCTACTCGCGCCTTAGTTCGCCCGGCGGGGCCTCAACCGACAACACCGAGATTCTCACCACCAACCTCACCACCCTCATGGGCGGCCGGGCCACCGCCCAGATCGGCGACTTCACCCAAGTCGGTGCTCACTTCGTCAACACCCACCAGTCCAATACCCTGCGCGACGGCTTTAAGGGCAACCCCATTGCCGGGGCCTTGACGGTTGACCAGACCCAGACCGTTTCCTTCATCGAACTGGTCCTGCGCGACGACTCGCCCGCCGATGGCAGCGGTGGTGCCGCCTTCTTCCCGGTGGGTTCGGACATCATCATTACCTACAACGACGGCACCGTGGACCGCGGCCGGGAAATCCGCTTTGAACCAGCCAGCCAAGGGGGGTTCGTCCAAGAGGGCTTCATCTCGGCCGATGGCACCGAAGAGATCCGCCTGCTCTACGACTTCGACACGCCGGCCTTCGTCAACCGAGCTTCGGGCCCCAAAGAAGAAATCGCCCAAGTCGAGTTCGAGCTGACCATTGGCAACGACTATCAGGTGTGGATGACCTCCAACAACCAGACCAATCGCAGCGGCGAGCCCGTGCTGCTGCTGGTGGCACAGGCCGAGGGCAATGTGCAGGACAACACCAACCTCCGCATCCTCAAATTCGAGTACGGCCTGCCTACGGCGACGCAAATTGTCGGGGCCACCCTAGAGCTGCGGGACGTGGCCGGCTTCAACTTTTACGGCGAGTACGATCTGAGTGTAGCCTACCGCAAATACCCCAGCGTGACGCGGACCAGCCACACCACTGCGGCGGGCGTGGCCGGGGAGCAGGTCGAGCCCGCGTGGATGGTCAACCTGTCCAAGGTGGCCCATCCGTGGTTCTTTTTTGGCGAAGCGTACAGCATGGATCCGCTCTACAACACCCGCACCTTTGTCACCGGTTCGGCCGGCAATATCGACTACGAAAACGAGCGCTTCCACGTGGTGGAGCTGGTAGAGGACAACGACGACCAAGACCGCGCACCCGACCTAGTGCGCGCCGATTCCCAAGCCGGCGACCGCCGGGTCTTCCCCGGCTGGGACGAGAACTACGACTTCATCTCGGACTTCAACCAAAACGACAACCTAACCATCTCCAACGGCATCCCCGACTACGACGAAGCCTTTCTCAGGCACCGCGTCGACCGACCCGACTTCCTCTACGGGATCGACATGAACAACAATCTGTGGGTCGACCGCTTTGAAAACGACGAATCCCCAGACTACCCCTATCAGAAAGACCGCCGCGGTTTCAACGCATATATGGGATACCGGCTGACCCCGGACATCCGCTTGACCATCGGCCACCTGCGCGAGGAACTGATCTCGGCCGACAAGCGCAACCACACTTCCTACGCCCTGTTCGGCCTAGACCGGGACGATCCCCAACAAGGGCGCTTGCGCTTTATGCAGATGGTCAAGCTGGCCCAAGACAACATCCCGGACGACCTGCTCCAGTGGTTCCCGGAAAACACCCAGCGCGATGGCCAGCTCCAAAAAGTGGTAGATCCCCTTTTGGCCCAAGACACTTGGATCAATACCACTTGGCTGGGACACACGTACAACCGCGGCGGCTTGGAGGCGTACAACTATCTCAACTTGGAGCTTTTCCACCAGCGCGACGACGCGGCCTTGCGCGAGACGGACTCCTTTTTTGGCGTCATCAACAAGCTCAGCTACCGCTACGATCTGGGCACTGTCCAACTCGAGCCGCGCTGGAAAAGCGAATATCGCCGCCAGACCGTGGGGCTGTTCACGGCCGACGAGGAGACGGTGCTGACCGAGATACTGGGGTTCCTCTTGGGGTTTCCCATCCTCAACAACACTCGCATTCAAACCGGGATCGAGTACTCTTTCGCCAACGACATGAAGCGCGACAACAACGATTTCACCGGGGTCGCCGGGGCCTTGCAGCTAGCCAATGTGAGTTCCTACTTGGGCTACGAGGTATCCGCCCAAGTGGGGCTCAAAGCAGATTGGCGCGACTTCAAAAGCATTGAACGCGAATCGGAAATCCTGACCCAAGGCTTTATCACCCTATATGCTGGCTTGGGCAAATAGGGCGCGGGCGCTGCACTGGCCCAAGCTGGCGGCCTTAGCTGTCTTGGCCCTAGGTCTGCGCTTGGGCTACCTGTTCCAAGCCACCGACAGTCCCTTTTTCGACGCGCCGATTGTAGATGCCCGCAGCTATACCGAATACGCCCGCGAACTGGCGGCCGGCTCTTGGGCTGGGCGTCCGATGCCGTTCTGGCAGGCCCCTTTTTACCCGTATTTCCTAGGCGTTCTCTTTTCTCTTTTTGGCGAAAACTACTACCTGCCGCGGCTACTCCAAGCCTTGGCCGGCACGGCCACCTGCCTGATCGTCTTCAAGCTAGGCCGCGAGACCTTTTCGCCGGCGGTGGGCTGGGTAGCTGCCCTAGGCGCGGCCCTGTACGGCCCCTTCCTCTACTTTGAGGGCGAACTTTTGCCCACGACTTGGGCCGTGCTTTTCGCCGCGGTGCTGCTGTTGGTCTTGTTGTGGGGCCAGCGCCGCGGCGGCGCACTTCCCGCGCTTGTCGCCGGACTCGTCCTAGGGCTGGGCACCTTGGCCGTGCCGAATGTGTTGCTCTTTGCGCCAGTAGCGGCTTGGTGGGTGTACCGCTGGTGGCCCCGCTGCCGCGGGCTCCACCTGGCGGTCTTTGCGGCCGGCCTGCTGCTGGTGGTAGGCCCGGTGACCCTGCGCAACCGCATCGTCGGCGGCGAGTGGGTGCTCATCTCCTTCAACGCGGGCGTCAACTTCTACCTCGGCAACAACCCAGACTACGACCGCACCACAGCGGCGCGGCCCGGCGCGGGGTGGAGCGATGTGATCGACTTGCCTCAGCGCGAGGCCGGCATCACCCAGCCGGGCGCCGGTTCGAGCTACCTTTTGGGCAAATCTTGGGAGTATATACGCACCGAGCCGAGCAGCTATTTGGCCCTGCTTTTGCACAAGGGCTATCTGTTTTGGCACGGAGCCGAGATCCCCCGCAATAGTGATCCGTACTCCGCCGCTGAGTACTCGCCGCTGTTGCGCCTTTTGCTGTGGAAGTACGGGCTCGCGTTTCCCTTTGGCTTGGTCTCGGCCCTCGCCCTGCTCGGGGTGGCCTATGTCCTGCTCAAACCGGAACGCCGCACCCCAGCGGCCTATCTCGTCTTGCTCTTTGCCGGAGTCTATATGCTGTCGGTGGTGTTGTTTTTCGTCACGGGCCGCTACCGCTTGCCAGCCGTGCCTTGTCTCTTGCTGCTGGCCGCCTATGGCGCTTGCACTTTGGCTGGTTTGCGCCACAGACCCTTGTATCTGTCGGCTGGTGCCCTCGCCTTGCTGCTGTTGGCGACCAACGCCGGGACCGCGGCGACCAGCCCGCACGTGGCGGCTTTCCACCACTACTCGTTGGCGGCCGTCTATGAGAGCAAAGGCATGAAGACCAACGCCTTGCAGCACTACCGCCGTGCAGTTGAACTAGCCCCGGCTCACGACCGCGCCCTCCTCGGCCTAGCCCATATGTACGGGGCGACCCAGCGCTACGATGACGCTGCCCACACGTGGCGGCAATTCCTCGACCACTATCCCGACCAAGACGACGTCCGCCTCCAGCTAGCGGATTTTCTTCGGCTGCGGGGCCAACCCCAAGAGGCGGCGGCCGAGTACCAAAAGCTCCTAGTGCGGCAACCAGCCCAAGCCCACCTGTACCTCCGCCTCGGTCGGGCCGAAGCCGCGGCCGGCCGGCCGCAGCAAGCCGAAGCGGCCTATCTCCGCGCACTCGAACTGGACTCCCATGCGGCGTACTACCTGCTAGGTCAGCTATACGAAGGCCAAGGCCAGTCCGAGCGCGCCGAACAAGCCTATCGGCAGCTAGTAGCCCGTCAACCCGACCATCTCGCCGGGCTGTGCCATTTGGCCGATCTGCTCCTAAAGCGGGGGGACGCGGAAGCAGCCAAAGGCCATTTGCTCGCGGCGCTGGTGCTCGAGCCCGACAACGCGCACGCCTTGCGCAGCATGGGGACCTTAGAGGCCAACCAAGGTCAGTACCGCCAAGCTCTCCAGCGCTTTGAGCGCATCTTGCAACACCACCCCGGCGATCTCCAAGCCCGTCGTGCCCTATCTCATCTTCTGCTCAAAATGGGTCAACGCGCACGCGCCGATGCCGAGTACGCCCGCTACCAGCACCTAAAGCGGCAGCAGCGCATGCAGCAACAGACGTTGGAAAAAACCAAGGAGCTAGCCGACCAACTGCGGCAGATGTTCAAAGCGCCCTAGGGGATGCCCTTGCCGAAATCACCTCTCTCGCCCACGCACGGCGAGGCGATACTTCTGATTTTTCGCGGTGGGCGATTCGGGGCGCGTCATTTCCACTAGCCCTGCGGACAGGGCCGGGCGAAGGTAGTTTTTGCGGAATGTGGGACGATGTGACAACCCCAGTGCCGCCATCAGTTCGGCGGCCGTTTTTGGACCGGTCCGCAAAGTCGCAAGCAGCCGCGCTACTTGGTCGCTTACTTGGTCGCTTACTTGGTCGCTTACTTGGTCGCTTACTGTAGGTGTCTGAAGTTCAGCGGCGCGACAACGGGCTTGCCATCGAGAATGGTGGAAACTTGCTCCTCGCTGAGGATATTGCCTTCAATGGCCAGCGATCCGCAAACGGTGAGGATGCGATTGATTCGCCGCAGGCGCAAATCCTGCACAATGTCTGTCGCCCGGCCAATCGCCTCCCCGATTTCTTCAATGAGAAAAAGGGTATCCGACGCGATTGTGTATGGTGGTTTTTCAATTTTCATCTTCCATGCTCTGCCCGTGCCTCAGACCACAGCCGATGTTCAAAGTGCGCCAAGGCGGCAAGACCCTGTGCCGCAACCCCGCCTAGTCTCTCCTAATGTCCGGCAGGTCGGCAACAGCAATGTCCTGAATGACGTTGGATTTGGAAAAGCCGTATCTGGATCGCAGGCTGTTGTTGCATCGGGAGCGCAATCAGCACCGTGCCGTTTCTTCTGCATACCGACGAATAGATCGGCGAAATCCTGAATCTCGTCTGGAAATTTTGCGATGATGCTGGCGTTCGCAGCGTTGTCGTACGGGACCATGCTGTAATGCCCAGCCACCGAAACAGGCCGCTAGGCAGTGGAACAGCGCATAGTACGTCGTGCTGACGGCGCGGCGGAGGTTCGCCTCTACCCACTTCAAACGCTTCTTTCGTAATTCTTCTATGTTCATTTTATCGCCTCAATGTCGAGAATCCCATACGCCACCGGCTCGGCGACAATATCGACTTTCTCCTCGGCCCTATCCAACTCCTCAATGCGCCGGTTGTAGTCAGCTTCTGCCCGGCCTATCTGCGACCGCCGCATCCTCTGTATCTTCTCATTACTTGCCTTTTCAAGCTGCTCCCTGAGAAGTGCCATCTGCGCTTGGTGGCTCGTCGCCAAACTCTCTCTGCGGTACGCTGCCAACTCCTGAGTCCGTTGCTGGTGTTCTGTCCGTGCCTCAGACCACAGCCGATGATGCTGCGTCTCCAGCTCGTCCCACTCGCCCTGTTCCCCTGTCTCGGCATCCTCCGCCCTTTCTAAAAGGCGGCCCAAATGCGGCGCTACTGCATCCGACGAGGCAATTAGCTTGAGCTTCAAATCTTCCCGAATGCCGTAAAACCGCCACTGATAAACGACGAATTGATACCGGCCAGCCGGCACATCATCGTCCCATACCTTCAGATGAACAACGGTCCGTTCATCGCTATCAAAAAACCGGGCCGCCTGTTTCACCAAAGGATGCAGCGGCATGACGAAAGCAGCCTGTGGATGCTGGGTGGCACAATCCTGCTCAAAGGTTATTTGCAGATGCTGGTCGCCCCCTTTCAGCCACGTCTCCCACTCCCGATAGGTACTCTGCCTAGGGAGTTTTTGGAAATCTTGCAGTAAGCGGTTGCGCACATCCTGTGAAAGCCTCAGCGTTTTCAGAGGCTTCTCGCCGAGAATGAAATCTCGCTCTTCCTCGCACCGCTGCTGCAAATAGAGCGCGACGAGCCTTTGCAGCGAATCCGGCGTCAACCAAAAGCTCGAAGCGTCTCTAATCTCCCTCTTCATCTGGTCTTCAGGGAGACGAATGCCAAAAAGCTCCATCTGCTTCTGTTCCAACTCTTCCCGTTCTTGTATCAAGCGAATTTCATTGTCTGCCAACTGTTGGAGTTGGGCCTGACGCTCCGCTTCGCTCAAGGCATAGTTCTCGGCAATGTTCTTTATTTCTCTGGAAATCTCCCCGAGGATCTCTTCGCTAGCGCCGAGAGCCTGTTCAAATACGCCGATGCGTTTGAGGCAACGCTGATAAATGTCCGCGTCAACAGTGCCCGGCGTAATCAAGTTTACGATGGCGACACTCTTGCTCTTCTGGCCGTTGCGGTCAATGCGACCAATCCGCTGCTCAACGCGCATCGGGTTCCAAGGCAAGTCGTAGTTCACAATGCAATCGCAGAATTGGTAATCCAAGCCCTCGCAACCAATCTCTGAAAACAGCAAAACATCGAGAGCGTCGCTGTCCTCGCGCGGCTTCTCAAACAGACGCCGCAGTTCAACGCGCTCCTCATCCGGCGTCCCACCGTGGACCATGGCGACGCGCACACCATCCGCCCTGAGCTTCTCGTAAAGATAGTGCAGCGTATGGCGAAAGCTGCTGAACAGCATGACCTTGTTGTTGGGCCGGGCTTGCTTGCCCCGGATGCCTGTGCGTAGTGTATCGAACTTTGGATCGCGGGGATCAAGCCCACGCGCTTTCTCAAGTACGTCCTCGATCTGGGATCGGATCGCGCTGACGGCATCACTTGGCGGAACGGATTCCCCGTCGTCGGCTTCTCCCCACTCCAATTCGTCGAGCCGGCGATGCAGAATGCTCTCTAAAAAAGGGGCCAATCCATACAGACAACTCGCGGCTTGGCGTCTAATCGTGGTCATCATAAACTTGACGTTCCTATCCCCGTGCAGCCGGCTGAATATGTCCGCCTGAACAGCCAGTAATTCGTCGTGAAGCTGCTTTTGGCTAGCAGTAAACTCCACATGCACCGTCTCCGGCTTCCGCACGGCGAATGCCCCAATATCGCGCCGCCGCGTCCTGTTTATCATACTCGCAAAGGTATGCAGCGCTTCCGTGTCCGTGATGAGTTGGATGCGTTCATCCGCAGCTACGCAGCCCTCAGCAAGTTGCCCCCTGATCCGCTTAAATTCAGGATTGCGGCTGAGAATGGCTCGTCCCCAACCCGTAGCGGCCGCTTCGTCAAGTGCTTCTATGGCCTGAGTCGTCCAATCTGCCGCTTGGGTCCGCACGTGATCCACCGCTTTATTGATAAACGGATTCGGCGCGGCCATGTGCTCAAAGCTCTCCATACCCTGAATCAGGTCGGGCCGCAGCACGTTCAGCAGCACAAACAGGTCGTCGCTGCCAAGCTGGATCGGGGTTGCAGTCAAAAAGACTGCAGCCTCGGCGTAGTCACAGAAAAACCGGACGGCCTCGTAGGAACGGGTGTTCGGATTGCGGATGTGATGCGCTTCGTCCACGATCACGAGGTCGAAACGCGGTGGCGGGTCCAAATCCAGCAGTCCTTTTCCCTTACTTCTTCTGCCTCTCCCCTCTGGCCCGTAAAGAAGTACTTCGTCGAACAGCGAGTACGGGAGAATCGCTTTCTGATGCTGAACGGGCCATTCGCCTTCCATATCCATTTCCTTGATGCAGTACCTCAGCGTCGGGCCGTCCAAATGGGTGAACTGTTCGCCAAACCGCTTCATCTCATTTTTCCACTTGCCCTCGATCACCAACGGACGGGGACATATAATGAGTACAGACTTGATCTCCCGCCTCGCTTGTAGCTCTCGCAGGATCAATCCGGCCTCAATGGTCTTGCCGACCCCGACGCCATCGGCGATCAACAGGCGCGGACGGTCCGACCGAATGAACCTCAGCACGGGTCGGAACTGATACGGGATGAAATTGACGCGCGCTGCATTCAGCGAATACAACGTCAATAGGCTGGGATGCCGAATCTGTAGCGCGGTCAGGTAAGCGTGAAACAAGTCGCACGAAAGCGGTTGCAACTCGTCATCGGGCTGCTCCGAGGCCTGCAACTGGGAGGCGTAATACGTCTGTACGCTGCTGCCCATAAATACCTCAACCCGATTTTCAGCCTGTCCCGAAAGCACCTTCATTACCGCGCCCCGCAGGGAAGGGTTGGACTTCAAGACGACCATTTGACCCGGTACAAACTCCGTTTGGTCTGGCATATACGTTGGCGCCTCTTCGGCTGTTTGCGAAACTAGAGAGCGGCGGGTATGCGTTAGCCCCCTTTCTGCGGTCATCTGCACGGCACTAGCGGCAAGCAGACGACCGAGCAGTTCCAGATCGATCATTCGCGCATGTCCGCAGACAGCTAGTACTTGTCTAAAATGCGTATCAAGCGATTGGCGTAGCTGGTATTTTTCGTCCGCGACATCATCGGTCATGTAGCGGACCAAAATCGCGGCTGCCTTGGCGAGGTGATAGAGTCCGATCAATTCGAGCGCGATAATTTTGGCATGGGCCGGTTCTCGTCCTGCTAGATGATTCTTTTCAAAATCAGATTGGTCATCGCGCGGGCTCTCAGCCACGCTGCCATCTTAAAGAGCAATCCCGTCGCTCCCATCGAATAAATCTGATCCTGCTTCCGGCTCGGCATTGACATCGCGTAGGCAGTGAGCACCCTCCGTTAGTACCCCAACCCGCGCAAATAGTGGCGCATCCCCGCACTCCGCCGCGCCTCGCGGACCGCGTCCTCGCCCTCGTAGGCCGGCTCCCCCGGACAGCTTGTAACCCAGCGGTCAAAGCCCCGCTCGGCGAGCGCGTTGAGCACCCCGGCAAAGTCGAGGCACTCGCCCTCGCCGACCGAAACCCACTCGGGATTGTAGCGCCCGGGCTCGCGCACCGTGCAAGACGCATAGTCCTGTAGGTGGACATAGTTGAGCTGGCTCCAAAAGTCCGTCAGTGCCTGCACCGGATCGCAGCCCCACAACTCGGCGTGCGACACGTCAATGCACAGCCGCGTCTTGTCCAGCAAGCTCATGTACAGCCGCCAGTCCGCGGCCGAATCCACCAGCAAGTTGGTGTGGATGTGGTAGCTTAGCTCCAGCCCGTACTGGGCCGCGTATTCGGCCCATTGCTCGGCCCCTTCGGCCGCCCGCTCGATATCGGCGCGTTCCACCGGCCGTCCCTCCGGCTTGCGCCCGCTCATAAACATAAAGCAATCCACGCCCATCTCGGCGGCGAAATCCATCCGCCGCTTGTTGCGCTCGGTGTGCTCCCAGTCGCGGTTTTCGGGCGATCCACTGGCCGTAAACACGCACAGCGGCATGTCCGCATCTTCGCACACTTGCTTCAGCCGCTTCGGCGGCCCCAACCAGTCGAGCGGCAACCGCCCCTCCCAGCCATCCCAGCCGGCCTTTTTGAGTTCGGTCAGGGCCTTGGTCAAATCCGGCTGCCGCCAGCGCAGGGTCGCGTATCCCATCTTGAGTCCCATAATCTGCCTCCTTTGTGGTGTGATCTAACTCAAAATCAAACAGAGAGCTACGGGCAAAGTTCGTTGCCCTTTTCTGGCATCGCAACGATATTTTTGCCCACCATGGAAAATGCTCCTTCTCTCTCGCGCGGCCAAGTGCATCGCGCCCTCCGCTCCTTCGTCGTCGCCAGCGGCTTGTGGGGTGCTTGGGGGCAAGCCTGTGGGTTGGGGACAGCGGCCTTTACCGGTTTTGCCCTGTACTTAGGGGCCGACGGTGCCTTTATCGCCCTCTTCACCTCGGCCGCGTACTTCCTCGCTTTGACGCAATTGCTCGCCCCCCTGTTGAGTGCCCGCGTCCGCGACAAGAAGCGCTTGGTCGTGGCCGGTGGCTACGTGGAAATCGCCTTCCGCGGGCTGCCGCTGGTCATTCCCCTCCTCGTCCCAGCGCAGTACCGGCTCGCGGCCTTGGTAGCCATGGTCTGCCTCAGCATGTTCAGCGGCTATGCAATTTCGCCCTTTTACAGCACTTGGATCGCCAACGCCGTGCCGGAGAATATCCGCGCGCGCTTTGCCAGCCGCCAGACCATCGTCAGCACCCTAGTGGCGATGGTGGCCGGTTTCGCAATCGGCCAATTCCTCGACCTTTTCCCCGAAGGAGGCGGCTTTGTCTGGGTCTTTGCGGCCGGGACGCTCTTTGGACTCTTGGGCTACTCCAATCTCCTCCGCGCCCCCTTTCCCCAACAGACGACCGCCACCGACGAACAGAGCACGCGCTTGCGCGATCTCTTGCAGCCCTTCCACGACGCCAACTTCGGCCGCGCCGCCCTCTTTTTTGGCCTGTGGACCTTTGGCGTTGGGCTGGCCGGACCGCTCTACAGCGTCTTTATGCTCGACCGCCTGCAGATCTCCTACACCGAGGTTTCGATTTTCAACGCCCTGTTCATGCTGACCAGCATCGCTGGCTACCGGCTCTGGGCCGGCCTCATCGACCGCTTCGGCGCCAGACCCGTCCTGCAAATCCTGATGACGCCGGCCGCGTTCCTACCTCTTGTCTGGGCCTTCAACCAGCCGGGGGCTTATCACCTAGTACCTGTGGCCTTAGTCCTGAGCGGCATCCTATTCTCCGGGATCGGAGTGGGCATCAACCCCCTGCTCTACGGTCTGTTGCCCCAAGGCGAGCGGCGCACGATGTACTTGGCGACTTGGTCGGTGACGGTCAACTTAATGGGTGCGCTCGGTCCTTTGTTAGGCGGCCTGCTCGTGGCCCAACTAGAGGGCTTGCGCTTTTCCTTGTTCGGCGTGCCCATGGGCGATTTGCAGGTCATCTTTGCCCTCAGCGCCTTGACCCGGCTGGCCCCTTTGTTCATCCTCCGCACTGTCAGGGATGCGCGGAGCGCGACGTCGCGCAGCTTGCTATCGCGGATGCTGCGCGGCAATGTCCTCAGCTATGCGTACAACGCCACCATCTTCAGCCTAGCCACGGGCGAGGGAACCCGGGCGCGTGCGGCCGAAGCCCTCGGCCGTTCGGGCAACCCCCTCGCCATTGAGCAATTGGTCCAAGCCCTCGCCGACGCCAGTCCTCGAGTGCGCCGCGCCGCTGCCCGCGCCTTGGGCGAGAGCCGGTCGGAAAGCGCCACTGAACCCTTGGTGCGCGAGCTGCTCGACGGGGCCTCGGACATCCGCAGCGAAGCGGCCGAAGCCCTCGGCCGCTTGAGGTACTCCACGAGTATCGATCCGCTGGTCGATGCCCTGACCGACGCCGATCCCCGGGTGCGCATCAGCGCCATCCGCGGCCTAGCCAGCATCCGTGGAGACGAAGTCCGCGAGCTTCTATTCTGGCACTTTGGCGATGATTTCGACCCCCTGACGTTCCCAACGCTGGTCGATGTGCTCGGCGAGCGCCAAGACCACCGCATCGTCAAATCTGCGTTAAGCCACCTAGCCGACTTTCCCTCCCCAGCCGTGCGCTTGCAGCTACTCAACGGGGTCTGCCGTGCGTTGGGGGCCGGCGACCGGTTCTACCGCTTGCTCTCGCACGAGGATACCGACCGCGTCGCCGCCATCACCCGCCGGCTGCGCCGGGCAACCGACTCCTTGGGCGCGGCCCGCTGCATTGACGCTGTATACCGCACGCAGTTAAAGGCCCTGTGCCGGGAGGTGGTCGTCGCGTATGAAGAGGAAAAGGCCGAGGCGCTAGTCGAGGCCATGCGGCAGATTGTGCGCACGGTGCGCGATGGGCTTTTTACGGCCGGCGAGAAGACCCGCGAAGTGCTGTCAGTGTACGTGATCGTCGAGGCCATCGGCAGCTTCATCAACAGCCCGGTGCGACGAGAGTCGCCCGTTGTCGAGGAAATTTTTCTCACCGTGTGCCTAGCGCGCCTAGCCGCCTTGATCCGCCAGATCGACGACAGCTAGAAGCAGTGGCCAGTCCCCCCTGCCGGTGCGGGGCTTCACCGCGCCTTTAGGCGCGACCCTAACTACATGACACCAAGATATTGGTGACGTGTCGTATTTGATGTTGTTTTCTGGTTGGCCTTGCTCGGTCGTCGCGTCCCCGTCGCAAGAGAGAGGCTTTGTGCGGGGTCGCCATGCTTTTTAACAGGGGGCGGTTTGTGGCTCGATGGGTACGGACCCGCCCTTATAGCCCCAGCCCCGCAGGTGGGGGTTGCTCTTTGCGTTCATGTACTGAGGGCGCGACCTAACTACTAACCACTGGCCCTTGGTACACGACACTAAGGCTTCGACTTCGCATTCAAAGGCGTCCTACCATCGAGCACGAACGTACCCGCAGGAGGGGTCGCGTACTGAGCCACTGGCCACTAACTCAGGCTCGGCCGCGATGCGCCCAGCGGATCCGCACCAGATCCTTGAGATTGGCAAGCGTCCCGGTTACCGGATTAAAGCGGCTGTCCGGGTCGAAACGCCACTTCACCGGAATTTTTGCGATGCGGTAGCCGGATTGGCGCGCCAGCAGCAGCAACTCCACGTCGAACATGAAGCCGGCAATCTGCTGCCGAGTGCAGAGGTCGCGCACCACCGCAGCCTGAAAAAACTTAAATCCGCACTGGGTATCGCCGAACTCGCCCAAGCCCATCAGCGCACGCAAGAGCCAGCCAAACGCCGCGGTCCCCCACTGTCGGTAGCGCCAGCGCGCGACGACGAATTCGGTCGCGCTCAGGGTCCGGTCGCCGATCACTCCGTCCCACCCGGCTGCCAATAGGGGCATCACTTGGTCGAGCGCAGCGATGTCGGTCTTGTAGTCGCCGTCCATAAAGCCGATGTACCGGCCCCGGGCCTCGGCCACGCCGCGCTGCACGGAATAGCCCTTGCCGCGGTTGCGGCCATTCTGTACGCAGCGGACTTGCGGATACTCGCGGGCGCACTCGGCAATGCAGGCGGCCGTGCGGTCGGTGCTGCCGTCATCTACAGCCAGCAGCTCATAGGACCACGGCCGCTGCTGCAGCAACGCGAGCGTTTGCTCCAAGGCGATGAGAATCCGCTTCTCCTCGTTGTACGCAGGTATGACGATGCTCAAATCCATATCGCAATCACAGCGACCCGCTTGACGTCGCCAGCCGCCGCGCCTATAATCCGCCAAACCCCTAAGCCCTGTGAGAAAGGCCGATGAGCGAGGACGCGCTTTCCCCGCTGCCTTCAGGCAGTGCAACCATTTTTAGCAAAATCATCCGCCGCGAAATTCCCGCCGACATCGTCTATGAGGACTCCAACTGTTTGGCCTTCCGCGACATCCAGCCCCAAGCCCCGACGCACATTCTCGTCGTACCCAAGGAAGTCGTCGCCGGTGTGCAATACGCCGCTCCCGAGCACGGCCCCCTGCTCGGCCACCTGCTGCTCAAGGCCAGCCAGATTGCCGAGGAACAGGGCCTAGCCAAGGCGGGCTACCGCTTGGTCATCAACGCCGGCACCGATGGCGGGCAAACGGTCGCCCACCTCCACGTCCACCTGCTCGGCGGCCGCGCCATGCAGTGGCCGCCGGGATAAAAAAAGAGGCGATGCCACGCCGGGCACCGCCTCGCAAGCACTCATAAAGGCAGGGGGTTTAGATGGTCTGTATCAGGACGTAGCCATTGGCCCCGCCCGGCACCGCTCCCTTGAGGAAGAGCAAGTTGCGATCCGCGTCGATCCGCTCGACGGTCAACCCCTTGGTGGAGACTCGCTTGTTGCCCATCTGGCCGGACATTTTCTTGCCCTTCCACACCTTGCCCGGGGTCGTGCCTTGGCCGATGGAGCCGCCGTGGCGTACGGTATTGGGCGTACCGTGGCTGGTGTTCTTGCCGCGGAAACCGTGGCGCTTGACCACCCCGGCAAACCCCTTGCCCTTGGATTTGCCCGTCACTTTGACTCGATGTCCCACCTCGAACTGGCTCACATCCAAAACTTGGCCAACCTCGAATTCGCCCTCTTCGCCGCGAAATTCGCGCAGGATGCGGTGCCCGCTCACGCCGGCCTTGGTCAGATGGCCCCGTTGCGGCTTGCTCAGCTTGCGCTCCGGCACTTCGTCGAATGCGAGCTGCAAAGCCGAGTATCCATTGTCCTCTTCGGTCCGCACTTGTACCACCGGGCAGGGGCCGGCCGCGACGATCGTCACCGGCGTGAGCTCCTCGCGGTTGTTGTACACCTGCGTCATTCCCAATTTTTTGCCAATCAAGGCCGCCATAAGGCCAACTCCTTCATATAGTTGTCGCGCAAACAGAATCGTAAAAATTACGCAAAAGTTTCCTAGCGGGCAAGAGACGCCCGCAGCAGGGCTGCAACATTGAGCGCACTAACCATATTTCGCGGCGGGGCGATCGGCGACTTTGTCCTCACCCTGCCCGCCATTGATGCCGTGCGCCGGGCCTTTCCCGCCGCTCAATTGCGCCTCATCGGCCGCCCGGCCACCCTCGCGCTCGGCCCAGCGGCCTCCATCCTCGACAGCGAAGACCCGCGCCTGATTGCCTTGCACCGCACTGGACCGCTTCCCCCGGCCACGCGCCAGCTCTTCGCCACTACCCAGCGCGTGCTAGCCTATGCGGTGGATCAACACTTCGGTCCGCAACTGCGCCGAGCCGTAGCCGGCCCCCTGCTGCTGTGGGACCCACGCCCTCCAGCCGATTTCCGCGGCCACATCGTCGATCACTTGCTAAGCCCCTTGAGGCAATGGGGCTTGCCCGTCGGCAACCGCACTCCGCGCATCGAGCTGGGGCCCGGCGACTACGGCTATGCAGACGCGCTCGCGTCCGCGTCCGAAGTCGTCATCCATCTAGGCAGCGGCTCGCCGGCCAAGTGCTGGCCCGCGGCGAAGTTCCACGCCCTCGCCCTCGCGCTGCAAAAAAGGGGCTGGCACACCGCGCTCCTGTGCGGCCCGGTCGAACGCGAACGCCAGCTCCCAGTCGGCACCCTACCCGTGCTCCACCCCCCAGACCTGCGCTCCCTCGCCGGCTTGCTCGCCAAGGCCGCGCTCTTCATTGGCAACGACTCCGGCCCCGGGCACATGGCCGCGGCCATCGGCACCCCGACCCTGACGCTGTTTGGCCCCACCGACCCCCGGCTGTGGGCACCGCGCGGCAAGTGCAGTCAAGTCCTGCAAGCACCGGCCGCAGACATCGCTGCAATCCCCACTGCGGCCGCCATAGACGCTGCGCTAGCCCTCCTTTAGAGTGCGCCATGACTTCCTACGCCGACCAACGCCGCGCCATGGTGCGCGAGCAACTCCGCCACCGCGGCATTGGCGACCCGCACGTACTCGCCGCGTTCGCCCGCGTCCCAAGGCATTGCTACGTCCCGGAGGCCCTGCGCTCCCACGCGTATGCCGACCACCCGCTGGCCATCGGCTCAGACCAAACCATCTCGCAGCCGTACGTAGTGGCCTACATGCTCTCGGCACTCGGCCTACAGGGCACAGAACGGGTCTTGGAGATTGGCACCGGCTCTGGATACCAAACCGCCCTGCTCGCCGAACTCGCCGGCCAAGTCTATAGCATTGAATGCTTCGCCGACCTCGCCGCACGGGCCCGTGGCGTACTCGCCGATGCGGGCTATAGCCACGTCGCCCTCCGCGTCGGCGATGGCCGCCTAGGCTGGCCCGAGGCCGCCCCTTTTGACGCCATCGCATGCTCGGCCGCACCCGCTACCATCCCGCCCGCCCTAACCGAACAACTAGCGCCCAACGGCCGCTTCATTCTCCCGCTAGGCACCCAACGCCAGCACTTGGTCTTGGTAGAGCGCAGCGCGACCGGCCTCAGCCAGCGCCAACTCCTACCCGTGCGCTTCGTGCCGATGCAATGAGGAGAGAAATGTAGCGCAGAGTTGGCGCGTTCCCATGGTATAGGATTCAATCACTGCCGCGCACTTGCTCGTAGAGCAACTCGGCCATAGCCCGCAGACCAATCGCTTCTACATCTGCTGATAGCGGGTAGCGGTCATCGCCCGAGTACACCACGAAGGCTCGTTGCGGCGCGACGTCCTCGCAGGCATTGTAGAACCCGCGGTCAATGCTAGGCGTCAGCCCCAGTTTGACTTCAATGGCCCAAGGTGCGCGCTCGCTTGGCAACTCCAGTACCAAGTCGATCTCGGCCCCAGCTTGGGTGCGGTAGAAGTGCGCGACGGTTCCGGGTGGGGCCGCGACCAACAGGTTCTCGATGACAAACCCTTCCCAGCTAGCACCGGCAACGGGATGGCCAATGAGCGCATTGTAGCTAGCAAGGCCGAGTAGAGCGTGGACCAAACCGCTATCTCGGATGTAAATTTTGGGGGACTTCACGAGGCGCTTTTTAGTGTTGGCGTGGAATGGTCGCAGGCGGCGTACCAACAACAGATCAACCAGCAAATCGATGTAGCCGGCCACCGTTGGGCTGCTGACCATCAAGCTGGCGGCTAATTTCGATGCATTCAGCAGCGCACCTTGGCCATGCGCGAGCATGGTCCACAGCCGCTCCAGCGTCTCGGCCGGTATGCGCCGTCCGGTAAACTCGGATACGTCCCGTTCCAAGTAGGTGCGAATCAGGTTGCGGCGGAATATTAGGCTGTTGTCGCCGCTTGCCGCCAGAAGGCTGTCGGGAAATCCACCGCGCACCCACAGCTCGGTCGTGGACGCGATCTCCGGCGACACGTCCAGCACGTCGAACGGGTGGAGCGGCACGTACTCGATCCGTCCCGCCAAACTCTCCCCCGACTGTCTGAGCAGCTCTACGGACGCCGATCCGAGAATTAGGAAACGTCCCGTCCGCTTTCCGCGTCTCCGGCCTTGGTCGATCATGCCGCGGAGCTCGGTAAACAGCCCGGGCGCACGATGGATCTCGTCGAGAACAACCAAACTATCTTCGTACTCGGCGAGAAAAAGCCTCGCATCGGCGAGTTTCGCCCGATCGACACTCGATTCAAGATCTAGGTACAGCGCGTCCGTACGCTCTGCGATCTCGTAAGCGAGCGTCGTCTTGCCAACCTGACGCGGCCCGATTAGGGCGACCGCTGCTTGTCGGTCCAAGGCGTTGGCAACGATTCTCTGGGTCCGGCGCGGAATCATACCTTGCAAACTTAAAGCGGCACTTTAAAAAAACAAGGATGTATGCACACAACGCCTCGGGCTGCAAGGACGCGGGCAACGTCTGCGGTAAGCTGGCGGGGATTTTCGGTGGTCGGTTCGCGGTTGCGCGGATAAAAAAACCGAAAGCTCTAGCTAGGGAAGCCTCAAAAGAGCAACAACTGGTGCGGTGGCCGCGGCGAGACCGGCGTCCCCGGCTAGGGACGCTATGTTGAGCAACCGGCCGTTGTGGACCGCGCTCAACTGCATCAGCCGGCGAAATTCCATCAATTGGTCAATGGCCGATAACTGGCGCAGATCGCGCTCTAGATACGTCTGCACGTACCCGTCAAACCAGCGCGCCCGAAACCCCGCATCTTCGGCCAAGGCCGGCACTGGATAGCCGCCAGCCCATACGGCCTCCTCCAACGGCCTGTCAGGTGCTGGCACACTGGACGGCAACGCCCGTGCGACTTGCTCTAGGGTCTCTTGCTCGAGGAGGAGATCCAGCGTCCGGCCGTAACCACGCTCCTCAATTTCGGCCCAAGTCAGCGGCGGCAGGGAAAAATAGACCGCCCGACCCGCCAAGGTATCCGCCACCTGCTTCATCAACAGCAGATTGGCTGAACCCGTCAGCAAAAAGCGACCGGGCTGCCGGTGGCGATCGACATCGGCCTTTATGGCCAGCAGCAACTCGGGTTGTCGTTGGATTTCGTCGAGGGTAATGTGATCCCGGCCGATGAACAGAGCAGCCGGATCGCTCTGAGCCACATCGCGCACGTCAAAGTCGTCGAGGGAAAGGAAAGTGCGTCCTTAGCCGAGGGGAGGCGATTGGACCAAGGTGGTCTTGCCGGTCTGACGGGCCCCGTGTACCACGACGACCGGGTATTGCGTCAGGACTTGGGCCAGTACAGGGGTTTGCAGTCGCGGCCTGATTTTATGCAAATCGTTCACGCCTTGAACGATAATCAACCAAGACGAGATGCTCAATGCGCCCATCCAACCGCGCAGTAAACACCAACGCTAGCCAGCGTCTTCAAGTGGCTGGTGGAAGTAGTAACAAAGCCCGATTCATCACAATGTTCTTCGCTTCCGTACTACGCGACTCGTCAAAGAGACGAACCATAAAAGACGAATCCCATGTATACCAGTCTTCGCTATCAAGCCAGAACTGGAACCCGTCCAAGTGGATGTCTTGCCCATCCGCTAGGCTCTCAAGTAAGGATTGGGGTATATCAGTTTTGAAAATCTTTGCCGTATAATGCAGACTGTAGTACAGTTCCTTCTTCAGAGAAAATTCCCGAGGGCGTTCTTCGACCATTTACCGATAGCGATCTGCCTGTACCTTGAACATCCGAGCATAGTGACCACCACGGTTTATCAACTCATCGTGAGTACCCTCTTCCGCAATGGTACCACTCTTTAGCACGATTATCCGTCCTGCAGCTCTCACTGTAGAGAACCTATGTGAAATGAAGATCTTCGTTTTTCCCGTTGCTAATTCAGAAAGTTTGTTGTAGACTTCGGCTTCAGCAAATGCGTCCAAGGCCGCAGTGGGCTCATCTAGGATTAAAAGATCGCTATCCCGCATGAACGCACGACTAAGGGCGATCTTTTGCCAGTCCCCCCCAGATAGGTCAGTGCCGTCCTCGAGAGTCCTGCCTAACATTGTCTCGAGTCCATTTGGTAGATTCTCAACTACGCTCTCCGCTCCTCCCTTGGCTATAGCCAATTTCACTCTCGTCTCATCTTGCAGTGCCTGTACCTGGCCAAAGCCGACGTTTTCTCGAACAGACAGTTCGTATCGAACGAAATCTTGGAAGACGACGCTAGTACGCTTCCACAGCTCCTTCTGCGAGTAGTTCACTATATTCTTTCCGTCAAACAGGATCTCACCTTCCGTCGGATCATACAGCCTCACTAGCAACTTCACTAAAGTCGTCTTTCCTGCGCCGTTAGCACCCACCAATGCAATCGATTCTCCTGGGGATACTTTGAAAGACACGCCCCTGAGCACATCAGTGTCTGTCCCTGGATAGCGGAAGGACACCGCTCGGAACTCTATCCCGGTTCCGAGATTCTCCGGAAGTCTCAGTCCTTCGCCCTTCGCACTATGCGTCAGAGCCCCTTGAACGGCATCAGGCTCCATGTCGAGGAAATCCATGAGTAATCCTGCAAACAGGAGGTGCTCATAAAAAATACCCCCATTCTCAAACAGCGTCTTCATTCCGCTGCGAGACTGTTCGCTCGCCTGAAGGACAAGTGCGACATCTCCTACGCTCAACTGCCCTCGAATGCCCTGAATCGCTGCGTATCCCCAGATCACAACGGTTCCTAGGATCGACACACTGTCCCCGACTAGTCCGATACGCACCTGCTTGAACCTAAGGCCTCTAGTCTCCTTGAGAAACCGCTGCCAATATGCCAAGAAGCGGCTCAGTAGCGTCTCGCGGAGACCAAGCAAGCGGATTTCCTTGGCAGCCTCTCTTGAACCAATCAGGTTGGATAGATAGGAGGCCATTCTTCGAGCGGGTGTGTGGGTTCCTACCAGCGAGAACCTTTTTCCTGCGAAGTATGCACTAATAATTACTTGGGGTAGAGCCGTAAGTATCACCAGCGGCACCGCCAAGGCATGTAACCGCACAAGTAGGGCACACACACCGAGGAGTGATATCATCGAGCCGAATAACTCGACCCAGAGGACCGCAAGGTTGTAAATGCGGTATCCGTCGCGGCGAGCTCTCTCCATCGTATCATGGAAGGAGGGGGTCTCGTAGAACGAGATATCCAACTGGCTTGCCTTCTTCAAGATCTCGTATTCTACCTTAATCCAGACTTGAAAACCCCAGATCTCTTTTACGCTGGAGAGCATGGCTTGGCAAAGTGACCCGACAATCCACACAAGGAGGATTCCGCATAGTCCTACAGCGATCACTTGCCAGCTCTCCGAGAAGCTCTCTAAGCCCGCGCCAAATCCATCGACCACATCATCTATCAACACCTTGCTCAACCATATCTGTGTAGGGTAGACTAGGGCTTGAACGACAGTCAGTCCCATTGTGTAGAAAGTGAACGTCTTGGTAGTTCTCCACACCAAGCCAAATACACGAGGATAGTACTTCAGTACACTGAGGAAGGCTCCTAGTCCCTCCATTAGTCTCGTCACTGACAAAACTTGCCTCGCATATAACAGTATCCGATCTAACCTCAATCTTCGGGTTCTCTCATGCGCCAAGTGCTTCTTAGCGATCGTAAATCGGCGAGGCTCTCGAAGTCCTTAGCCAACCGCCGAAATCCACCCAACCACGCCCCGGGGCGTTCGACAATCCACCGTTTGGGCATCCCTTGGCATCCTAACGCTGATTTAGAGGCGATGTTGAGTCGTAATCCCAACATGGTCTCTACGAATTCAAGCGTGGTGCCGCGATAAGCCGCATCGCCCGAAAAGGGCCGCCCACCCCATCCGCTAACCCCGCAAACTGCCCACCAGCGAGGCGAGGCGGTCGATGCCGCGCTCGTCGCAATAGGCGCGAAGCCCCTCCGCGATTTCGACGCCGGCATTCGGATTGACGAAATTGGCCGTGCCCACTTGAACGGCCGAAGCCCCCGCCACCATGAATTCGAGCGCGTCGCCGGCGGTGGCAATGCCGCCGATGCCCATGACGGGCACGTCAACCGCCTGCCCCACCTTCCACACCATGGCGAGGGCCACGGGCTTGATGGCCGGGCCGGATAAGCCGCCGGTAATCCCGCCCAAGACCGGCCGCCGCCGCTCCACGTCAATGGCCATGCCCACGAGCGTATTGATCAGGGAGACCGCATCCGCACCCGCATCCACTACGGCGCGGGCAATTTCGCCAATATCTGTGACATTGGGCGTCAGCTTGGCGATGACCGGCCGCTCGGTGTGGCCGCGGACTGCGGCAATGGCTGCGGCCGCAGTCTGAGGTCGCGTGGCGAAATTGTCGCCCCCGGCCTCGACATTGGGACAGGATATATTGACCTCGAGCGCGGCAATGCCTTCCAACGCTTCGAGACTCGCTGCCATCTGCCCAAATTCCTCAACCGCAAATCCGGCGATATTCACCACCACCTGCGCGTCCAAACCGGCCAACAAGGGCCATTGCTCCCCAACGAAAGCCGCCAGCCCGGGGTTTTGCAAGCCAATGGAATTGAGCATGCCGGCCGGGGTCTCGACGATGCGCTGGGGAGGGTTGCCGCCGCGAGGCTGCGGGGTAATGGTCTTGGTGACCAGCCCACCCAAGCGCGCAAAATCGGTCAGCGGCAAAAGCTCCTGACCGTAGTTGCAGGTGCCCGAGGCCAGCAGCACTGGGTTGCGCAGCCGCATGCCGGCAAAGTCTATACTCAGGTCGGCCATGCGCCGCCCCATTTTATTTGCCGTGCGTCAAACGCCGGTCCATCCACGCAGACGCGGGCGTAGCGGCCGTAGTCTGTGTCGCCTTTGGCCGTCGCCAACTCAACGGCGCAGCCCACGCAGATGCCGATGCCGCACGCCATGTACTCTTCGAGGGAAACCTGACATGGAACTTGGGCCTCTAAGCAGATGGCGGCGACGGCCTGCATCATCCCGTGCGGACCGCAGCAATAGACCGCGCACGGCCCTTTTACAGCTAGCTCGTGCTGCAACAGATCGGTGACTAAGCCCGCGTGCCCAAGGCTGCCGTCGTCGGTGGCGCGGCGCACTAGGTCCGCGGCCGGCGCGAGCAATTCGCTGGGCAGGTGCTTGTCCGCAGTCCGCGCCCCAACCAGCAGCGCGGTCTGATATGCCCGCTGCCTCAGTTCCAATCCCCAGTACAGCAGCGGCGGTACGCCAATGCCGCCCCCGACCAAGGCGACGCGCGTATCCGCAGGCGGCAGTGCGAACCCCGTGCCCAGTGGGCCGAGGGTCGGCAGGATTGCGCCCGGCCCGAGTTGGCGCAGCGCTCGGGTCTTAGGCCCTACCTCTTCGTACAATACCTCGATAATACCGGCCTCGAGATCTGCGCCGCTCACGCTCAGGGGGATGCGCAACAAGGGAGCGATCCCCGCGCCGACTTGGATGTTGACGAACTGACCCGGCTCGATCCGCGCTGCAATGTGGGGTGCGCTCAGACGCGCCAAATAGAAATCCGCGGCCACTTCGCGGTTGCTCAACAGGCGCGCTTGCTCGTCAATCACGGCTCTTTCTCTTCGCCTTGCGGCAATCCAAACGGCACGGCCAGCTCGACCCAAGACTTGATTTCCTCGCCGTTGCGGCGCACCGCGGGATAGAAGCTATAGCCATACGCCGCGGCCACCGCGCTCTCGACGAAAGGAGGGTCTCCGCGAAAGACCTCCACTTGCTCGGGCCGCCCCTCGCGGTCGATTAGCACGTCGAGCAACACCTCGGCCGAATCCCCGGCAGCCGCCGGATAGACGGGCCGCACCACCTGCCGGACCAGCGGCCAATCACTCAGCGACAGGTCGGCCTCCTTCCACCCTAGCTCGTCGGGGGGAATCGCCAAGTCGAGCGCGATCATCGCTTCTATATCCAAGTCCTCTCGGTCCTGGCCCGCCTGAAAATCCGGGTGTTTCTCCAGCAGGAAGCGGATTTGCGGGCTGTTGCGATCGCGCCGCGCGACCTCCCGCAGGTAGTGGTTGGCCGAGTCCTCTAGGCCCTGCTCGGCAAAGGCGCGCCAGAGCCGGTAGTAGAGGTTGAGGTTGCGCTTGTCAAAGGACAGGGCTTGGCGGTAAAACTCGGTGGCGTCGTCGTAATAGCCTTCCTCCCAGTTGATATTGCCAAGTTGGTACAGGGCGCGCGGGTTGGCGGCCTGCTGGTCGATGCTCCGCTCGAAAAAATCGCGGGCTAGCGCGGCGGCCCCGCGCCGCTGGGCGCGCTCGGCAAAGCCGATGTATTTGCGCGCCAAGGCCACCGAGTCGAGCGTGTCTGGCTCCAAGGCGAGCAGCTCGATTCGCTCCCCCGGGCCGAGCTGGCCGCCGACCGCCTTCAGGCTGCGCTCCAGCTTGTCGATGAGCTTTTCTTCGCGCACTTCCCGCCGCTGCTGGGCCAGCTTGCCAAACCGCGTCTCGGCGAACTCTTCGCGCAACAATTGATAGCGCTGCTCGGCCGCGACCGTATCCCCGACCACATTCTCGTAGGTATTGGCCGCCAAAAACGCCGCTTGCGCCCCGGTGTGCGTTCCGGCGAAGGCATGGCTCAAACTGTCCAACAGGGGGATGTACGCCTCGGTGTTTTCAGGCTGCGCTAAGCGCAGTGTTTCGATCCGCGCAAACGCGCGGGCCGCCAGCTCTTCGGCGGTGACCTCGGACTTTTGCCCCAGCAGACGGCGGGCCTCGTTGGCATGGGCCGTGGTGGGAAACTCCTCGATTAGCCGCAGCAAATAGGGCTTAGCGCCCTGTTCGTCGCCGCGCATTTGCAGCTCGATCCAAGCGAGGCTGTACACGGCGCGGGGCAATTGGTCGCTGTGGGGGAAGCGGCGGATTACCTCCTCGTAGTACGCGCGGGCCGAATCGGCTTGGCCGATGTCGTCGCGATACAGCTCGCACGCGCTGAACAGGTCGTCCAGCACATCCAAACTCCGCGCCACCACCACTGTGTCGGCCGGGGCCTCCTCTGCCTGCCACAACAGCGGGCCCTGTACGACGCCCAGCGAGTCGGCGTAGAGCGAATCGGCGCGGTGGACCTCGCGCTGGAACTGCTGCAGCCGGCGCATGTGCCCCAGCATCTCCTGCGCCAAGAGCACGCCTTGGGCTCCCGGGCTCTCGCGGCTGCTTTCTTCAAGGTACTCGCGCGCCAGCTCGGTATCCCCGTATTCCTGCAGATGCAGCAAACCAATGCGATACAGGGCCATGGACGCCGAGGACGTCTGGGGAAAGTCGTTGCGCACCTGCTCGTACTCGGCCAGCGCCTCGTCGAGCAAGCGGCGGCCCTGATACCACTCGCCGATTAGGAGCCGGGTGCGGCCCTCAAAGCGGCGAAAGCGGCCCTCGTCGAGCAGGCTGACGTATGTGGCTAGGGCCTCTTCCTGCGCGCCCGTGGCGTAGAGCGCACGGCCGCTGTTGAGCTGGGCGCGGTACTTTTGATCCGCGCTTGGATCGGCCTGCTGCACCTCGCCGAAGGCCGCTAGGGCCTCGTCTAAGCGGGCCGGGTCCTCTAAGGCCATCAGGGCCTCGCCCAAGCGCAACCACAACTGGGCGCGCACCGCGCTCTTGGGAAAGGCCGTTAGCGTCGCCCGATATTCCCGCATGGCCGCGACGTAGTCCTCGCGGTCGTGCGCCATCTCGGCCAAGCGCAGGCCCGCTTGGACGGCGATCTTTTCTTTGGCCTCGTCAAAAAGCGCTCGGTAGAGCGACTGGGCTTGGTCGTCAATCTGCTGCTCCTCTAGGCAGCGGGCGCGCCAGTAGCGGGCTTGGTCGAAGTGCGGACTGGACGGGAAAAAGGTCTCCAAGTCGCGGAACGACTCTTGGGCGTTGAGGTATTCGCCGCGCCAGTAATACGCCCGGCCGATCAGGAACATGGCGTCGTCGACCAAGTCGCTCTCCTTGTACTCGTCGAGCACCTTGGACGCCTTGCGCACCGCTTTGTCGTAGAGTTGGTCGGCCTGCGGCGAGCGCCGCCGCTGCAATTCGGGACCGGCCCGGTCAAAGGCCCAGTCGGCGTAGGTCTCTTCGTGTTTGCGCCGCTCTTTCTCGGCCTCGCGGAACAGTTTCTTGGCGTTGTAAAACGTATTGAAATAGACGCAGGCCGAAATCGCCAGACAACAAGCCAGCAACAGGCGGCAGGTGGGCGCAATCGTCACGGGCCGTCTCCTAGCCCCGATGGTAATCCTGCAGGGACTGCACGCCTAGCTCGGCGCGTTGCAGGGCCTCAATACCCGCGGCCGCGGCCCGGGCCCCGGCCATCGTCGTGGTGTAGGGTACGCCGGTTACAACTGCGGCCCGGCGCACTGCAAAGTCGTCGTAGTGCGAAGGCTCGTCGAGGGGGGTGTTGATAATCAGGTCGATCTGGCGGCTGCGAATCGCGTCTTCGATGTGCGGGCGGCCCTCGTGGATTTTGTGTACCCGCTCGGCGGCGATGCCGTGCTGGCCGAGGAAGTCGCGCGTACCCTGCGTGGCCACCAACTCGAACCCGGCCGCGCACAGCCGGCGCGCCACCGGCAAGACCTCCTCTTTATCGCAGTCGGCCACGCTGATAAAGATCCGCCCGCGCGACGGCAGCAGCGAACCCGCCCCCATCTGCGCCTTGAGAAAGGCCGTGCCAAAGTCGCGGCCAATGCCCATGACTTCGCCGGTGGACTTCATCTCCGGCCCTAGCAGGCTATCGGCCCCGGGGAATTTTATAAAGGGCAGCACGGCCTCCTTGACGGATATGTGCGCGGGCGCGACCTCCTCCATAAAGCCCTGCTCGCGCAAGCTCATCCCCACCATGGCTCGCGCGGCGATCTTGGCCAGCGGGCGGCCAATGGCCTTGCTGACAAAAGGCACGGTGCGCGAAGCGCGGGGATTTACTTCAATCGCATAGACCTCGCCTTGATAGACGGCGTATTGCACGTTCATCAGGCCGATCACCCCGAGGGCGCGCGCCAGTGCGTGGGTGCATTCGCGCATGGTCTCGATGTGTTTGGCCGGCGTGTCGTAGGGCGGCAGGGCGCAGGCGCTGTCGCCCGAATGGACGCCAGCGTGCTCAATGTGCTGCATGATCCCGCCGACGACCACGTCCGTCCCGTCGGCCACGGCATCCACGTCGAATTCCTCCGCGCCTTGCAAGTAGCGGTCGATGAGCACGGGCCGCTCGGGCGCTATCTCAATGGCCTCGTTCATGTAGGTTTCGAGGCCCCGGACATCGTAGGCCACGACCATGGCCCGCCCGCCCAGCACATAGGAAGGCCGCACCAAGACCGGGAAGCCGATCTGCTCGGCAACCGCGCAGGCCTCGGCACAACTGGCGGCCATGCCATTGGCCGGCTGGCGGATGCCCAGCTCGTTGAGCAGTTGGCCGAAGCGCTGGCGATCCTCGGCCAAGTCGATGCTGCTGGGCGAGGTGCCGATAATGGGCACACCCTCGCGCTCTAGTTCGGCCGCCAAGTTCAGCGGGGTCTGCCCCCCGAACTGCACGATGACGCCGTCTGGGGCTTCGCGCTCGACGATGTGCAGCACGTCTTCGATGGTCAGCGGCTCAAAGTAGAGCTTGTCGGCCGTGTCGTAATCCGTGCTGACCGTCTCGGGATTGGAGTTGACCATGATGGTCTCATAGCCGATTTCGCGCAGGGCGAAACACGCGTGTACGCAGCAGTAATCGAACTCGATCCCCTGGCCGATGCGGTTCGGCCCCCCGCCGAGGATGGCGATTTTCTTGCGCGGCGAGCGCTGCACCTCGTCCTCGCGGTCGTACGTGGAATAGTGGTAGGGCGTGTGGGCCTCGAACTCAGCGGCGCAGGTATCGACCGTTTTGTACACCGGGCGAATGGCCAAATCGAGGCGACGGCGGCGGACGCCAGTCTCGTCGCAGCCCTTGAGATGCGCTAGCTGGCGGTCGCTAAATCCCCACTCCTTGGCGCGGCGCAACAAGGCCGCGTCGGCGAGCACGTCTGCCCGCGCTAGCTGTTGTTCGAGTTCAAAAAGCTGGTAGAGCTGGTCGAGAAACCACGGATCAATGCCCGTGAGGCCGTAGATCTCGTCGTGGGTGTAGCCTTTGGCAATGGCCAGCTTGAGGTAGGACATGCGCTGGGAGTTGGGACGCAGCAATTTTTCGCGCAGTTCCTTGTCGGCCACCTTGGCCGCGCTGAGGTCCTTGCCGTCGGCACCAAAACCCGCCCGGCCAACCTCCAGCGAGCGCAGGCCCTTTTGCAGGGACTCCTTAAAGGTGCGGCCAATGGCCATGGTTTCTCCCACCGAGCGCATCTGGGTGTCGAGTGCATCCGGCGTGCTGGGAAATTTCTCAAAGGTAAAGCGCGGAATTTTGGTCACCACGTAGTCGATGGTCGGCTCAAAGGAGGCCGGGGTCTCGCGAGTAATGTCGTTGCGGATTTCGTCCAGACTGTAGCCCACGGCCAGTTTGGCGGCGATCTTGGCGATGGGAAAGCCCGTTGCCTTGGACGCCAGCGCCGAGGAGCGCGAGACCCGGGGGTTCATCTCGATGACGACCATGCGGCCGTCTGCGGGATTGACCGCGAACTGGATATTGGACCCGCCGGTATCTACGCCGATCTCGCGCATGATGCCGATGGCCGCGTCGCGCATGTGCTGATATTCCTTGTCGGACAAGGTCTGGGCCGGCGCGACCGTGATGCTGTCGCCGGTGTGGATCCCCATGGGGTCGAAGTTTTCAATCGAGCAGATAATGACCACGTTGTCGCGGTGGTCGCGCATGACCTCCAGTTCAAATTCCTTCCACCCAATGACCGATTCCTCGATTAGCACCTCGTCGATCGGACTTAGGTCGAGGCCGTGGCGCACGATCCGCTCGAATTCCTCGGCATTGTACGCCACGCCGCCGCCAGAGCCTCCGAGGGTAAAAGAGGGGCGGATGATCGTCGGATAGCCCAAGTCGGCTTGGTGCTTTTGGGCCTCTGCGAGGCTGTGGACAAAGGCCCCGCGCGGCATGGCCAACCCGGCCCGATCCATGGCGGCTTTGAAGAGTTGGCGGTCTTCGGCCATCTGGATGGCCGCGAGGGGAGCGCCGATCAGCTCGACGTTGTGCTCGGCGAGGGTGCCGCTTTCGGCCAAGGCCACCGCTGTGTTGAGCGCGGTTTGGCCCCCGAGCGTCGGCAGGAGGGCCTGCGGCTTTTCCGCGGCCATGATCCGCGCACAAATTTCCGGCGTAATCGGCTCAATGTAGGTCCGGTCGGCCACCTCGGGATCGGTCATAATCGTGGCCGGATTGCTGTTGACCAAGACGATGTCGTAGCCCTCTTCAGCTAGCGCCTTACAGGCTTGCGTTCCCGAATAGTCGAACTCGCAGGCTTGGCCAATGACGATGGGGCCAGAGCCGATGAGCATTATTTTTTGAATGTCTGTGCGTTTGGGCATGGAGTGCTTTCGACAGAGCAGCAGGATCAAAGGAGGGGAAGCTGGGCGGTGGGTGCTGCGTTGGCCTGCGAGTGGTTCGAGTACGTGTCCCACTTAGGGGAGTACGCGTCGGCCTGATCCCCCCACCCGAACCAACCTTTCCGCGGCCCTCGTGCGAACAACTCGATGAAGGGACCCGGACTACACGCCTCGATCAAATCGTACTGTTCGTCCGGCTTCCTGCTGTGTTCTCGCTTTTGCGAGACGATGATGTTTTCTTGACTTCGCCCGGGCTGTAGCGTTCTGGCGTTTTTGCCCCGGATGCCGAACAGGATCATTTCCGTCACATTGCGAAAGTAGAATCCCACGCCCCGCCGATCTGGCCCCCCGTCCTTTCGCACTTTGTACCAGACGATGTTCGTCTTGTAATTGAATCCCCAACTATCCATCACACGCAGCCCATGCGCCAACAGCGCGTTGGGTATCCACAGGTACAGGTGCGCGGTTTCCATCGCAATTGATTCGACCGGCAAGCTCTCAATGTCCTGCAAGGCCATCGTCGAATACCGAGACAGCCGCCGGTGTTCCGGTGCCATCTTGCCCGTCCGGTTGTGGAACTGCCACGGCGGATCGGCGAGAATGGTCGAAAATTTCCTTTTGCCGACTGCGTTGAGCAAATCGTTCGCTGCGGTCATTCACTCATCCTCTACGTACAGCTTTTTCGAGATACCAAATACCAAGAGGGGACAGCCGCCACCTCCGCCTCCTTCGATTCGCGGGAGCAACTTGCTCATGTGCGTTGTCGATGCCCCGTAAGACGGCCCTTTGTTCAGGGCATTGAAGAGGTACTGGAGTTCATCGCATCGGGTGATGATGACGCCGACGCTGATAGCGCGAAGGTCGAAAAGCAGCCTGAAGTTATTCAAGTCCCGGTCGTAGAATGGATCCTTGTTGTTCCATTCTATTTCGAGAGCCACTCGATTGCGGAAACAATCGATTTTGTGAGTTGGCGCGTCGCGGATAGCTCCGTCTATTACGACCCTCGTCGAGAATTCCTTTTCTTGCCAGTTTCTTTCGTATAGATATTTGTCAATGAAAGCTGAAATCGCAGACTTCCGGCCACCGGGATTTACTATCCAGCTCTTTTTAAGGCGAAATTCCTGCAAAACCGAAAGGATGTCGTTCCACTCATCGGGAAAGTCCTCGTTCAGTATCGCGCAGGCGTGCTTCCACTCGTGGACTTCGTAGTGCTCGCGGATGAAATAGGGCAGTAAATCCGTAGTCATTGCGAATTTGCGCAACCTCTATAAAGGCAAATTTTGGCTATAGATTTACGCTGATTTGCGCTGGTGCCGTATCTGCACAGTCCTGATGCCAGCAGGCCAAGCGTCCCAACTTGTAATGGTGCTGACGACAAACTGCGTTTTCACTTTTTTAGGTACATCGTTGTGTATGCGGAACAGGATTACGCCATAGGGTGCCGGCGCGTTGTCGCGGCAGATTAATTCCCCAAAATCCGTGTCGTAGGTTATCAGTGTGCGTTGTTCCTGCGTTCCCAACTCCAGTAGATTGGCATCTTCTTCACTTCTGTTGGTTGCTGTGGCCCAAAGTATGTCGTAGCCACAAGCACGGAGGCCATCTACGACATCCTTATCCACATCCTCGTCAACTAGTATTCTCATGCCCTTTCGCCGTCCATAATGGCGTCGAGGTCTTCCCAAGTAACATTGGACAACTTGGCACCGGTGGCCTTGTACTGTCGGCAAGCCTCAATATCTTTCTCGTCTATGAGCGGGTAGCTATGCATAATGTCATCTACGGTACTGCCGCTTTCCAACAGGTCGGTTATCAGTTCCACAGAGATGCGAGTACCTCTCACCGTGGGCTTGCCCGCCAGTATCTGCGGGTTGCAGATGATGCGATCCTTATAGAGTGTAGGCGAGATTTGCTCTTTATCGGCCCTAGCGCGTCTTTGCGAACGGGCCTGACGTGTAGCTTGTGCTTTCTCGCGCTTTCTCGCGATGCCCCTATCAATCGCTCCTTGATATGGACGTAGAAATCGGCAGACATTTCAATCCGTCCTTTATTCGATTAAAAATCTGGAATCCAAATTGCTCCCCTATGGGGCTTCTGAATACAAGCTGTCTGGCGCCGTGGCTCTTACCGCCCGATGCAAGCGGTTAAAGCCTTAAATATAGGAGGAGCAGGAGGAGCGCGATCACAGTGGTAAAGCCGGCCTTGAGCAAAAGCTGGCCGCAGCGCTCCCAATCATAGCTCGGATCGGCCTTGAACTTGGGACGCACCACTTCCTTGAAAGCTACCTGAAAGCGCTGCTCATTGATGAGGCGGACGAGGTGGGGGTCGTAGTCGGCAATGGCCTTTAGGACCATGCGCTTGCGGCGCGCTGCTTTTTCGGCGCAGGCCCGCTGGGAGTCCTTGGCCGCGATCTCGCCCAGCGCGGTGGAGTCATCGGCGCTGCGAGTACTGGTCTTCTCCCGCGCCAAATTCTCGGCCAAGCAGCTAAGAGCTTCGCGGCTTTTTACGTTGTCTTGGATAACCGTATAACAGGTATCGATAAAGCGGCTGAAATCCGCGAGGATCTCCTCTTCCGAAAGCCCCAGCAAGTAGGACTCTTCGATCATTTCTTCAATGGCGTCTTTGACGTCGGCCATAGCGCAAGCCCTGTAAATTAAAGGTGCAAAAGCCAAGAAGCGCCCACACCGGCACCCCGTTTCCATTTCCATTTTCACAGTACAGCATCGCCCCAAACATGTCAAGCAGACCGCGCCGCATCCACCATGGCCAAGGCGATTTCGTCGGCTATATCGCCCGCCCGCATTCCCCATTCCCCCAGCCGCTCAACCGCCCGATCCCCGGCCCGGCCGTGGACATAGACCCCGAGGCAGGCCGCAGCCTCTGCATCCAACCCTTGGGCCAGCAGCCCGGCGATGATCCCGGTCAGCACGTCGCCCGACCCGGCCGTGGCCATGCCCGCATTGCCCGTGGAGTTGACCGCCACGCGCCCATCGCTCGAGGCCACGACGGTCGGCGCACCCTTCAACACGAGCGTCGCGCCGAATTCGCCGGCAAAGTCGCGGGCCACCGCTATGGGCGCGGCGGCAATCCGCCGCTTGTCCAACCCGCTCAAGCGGGCAAACTCGCCCACGTGGGGCGTGAGGACCAGCGGTGCCGAGCGGCCCTTTAGCACATCGGCTTGCCCGGCGCAAGCACTAAGCCCGTCCGCATCCAAAACGAGGGGCAGTTCGGTTTGCAACACCAGCCGCCGCACCAGCTCCGCAGTCTCTCGATAGCGGCCCAAACCCGGCCCCAACGCCAAGACATCGGCCCGCGTCAACATAGCGCGCACTTCGCCCAAGGCCCGCAGCGACAAACAGCGCCGCTTGCGCACTTCGGGCAACGGCCGGGTCATCACCTCAGAGAGCTTGACTTCGAGAATGTCGTTGAGACTTGCGGGCACCCCTAGATGGACGCGACCGGCCCCGCTCCTGAGCGCGGCATCTGCCGTCAGCGCGGCCGCCCCGGTCATGCCCACCGAGCCCGCTACCACGGCCACCGCCCCGCAGCTTCCCTTGTGCTCATCGCCGCGGCGGCGCGGCACGAGCGGCCCCAGCCCCTCGGCGGAAAGCAGCAGGGCCTCGGCCACCGCAGTGCGCAGGATGGGCTCGGGGAAGCCGATATTGGCCAAGTGCAGCGCACCGCAATGGGACCGGCCGGGATAGAATAGCTGCCCGACTTTGACCAATCCGAAGGTCACCGTCAGTGCGGCTTGGACGACCGCGCCGTGAACCCTTCCGGTGTCGGCTTCGACCCCCGAGGGAATATCCACGGCCACTACCGGCCGCGAGCAATTGGCAATGCGCTCAATGACGCGCGCCACGGCCGGGCGGGGTGCCCCGCGCAATCCGGTTCCCAAAAGCGCGTCAATCACCAAGTCAGCTTCGCCGAGGGCGTCGTCGAGCCGGGCCAAGTCCTCGCCGAGCACTTCGACGGCACAGCCCGCCTGTTCGCAGCACCGCAAGTGCTCGGCCGCGGCCCCTTGCACGGCCGCACGATCGGCCGCGAGGAAGACGCGCACCGAGCCACCGCCAGCACACAAGAGCCGGGCCGCGGCAAACCCGTCGCCGCCATTGTTGCCCTTGCCGCACAGAACCACGGCCTGCAAACCGGCCAAGCCATCCCAGCGCGCCGCAATGGCCGCAACTACCTCTGCGCCCGCCCGCTCTATGAGTTCGGCGCTAGATATGCCCGCCTCGGCGATGGTGCGCCGATCGACCGCCGCCATTTCGCGGCCCGTTACCAGTTTGGGCAAGTCCAATGCTCAAGCCTCCCAAGGGCGGATCAGTTCGCGCAGCCGGCGCGGAGCTTCGCGGGGCAGGGGCTGGCCCGTGTACTTGGGCAAGAGCGCGCGAAAGCCGACGCTGACCCACAAGGCCCAAGCGGCCAAACCGCCGCAGAACAACCCCAACCCAGAAGCGACGCCAAGGCCCAAGGCCAAGCCTGCGCTCAGTAGAAAGACCAGCGAGAGCTTTACATTATCGACCGACAGGAGAAAGCTGTGGCGCACGGTGGCCCACACCGACCCCTCCTGAGTGACCAGCACTGGAAAAACATAGACCGCAACCATGCCTATCAGCAGCAGGAACCAGACCATTAGCCCGCCCAAAAACACCCCCAGCCAGCCGCCGATCTGCTGGTAAAAGACCACGTTGGCCAGCACCAGCGCGACCGCCGCGACCATTAGCAACCCCAGCGCGAGGGCGCGCCAAAAAAGCGCGCGGCCAACCGCCCAGAACTCCCGCAGGCCGAAGTCCCGGCCCCGCGCCCAAGCCGCCCCAGCGGCGAATAGAACGGCCGTGGCCGGTGCGCCCAACAGCAGGGCACCGGCTAAGACAGCGGCCCCCACCAAGCCCAAGCCGCCGAGCCCAAATCCCAGTTGCAAAAGCGCGTAAGCCCCTCCGATCCAAGGCAGACTCAACGCGCTCCACAGCAGGTTGTAGCCCACCAGCCCGCCCAAGCGATCGTACGCCGTCCACAAGAAGCGTTGCAGGTTTTCGCTCACTGGACCTCCAAGCCGCGCAGCATAAACTCGGCGTACGTGCGGGCCGTCAACACCAAGTCGCGCACCCGTACGCGCTCATCCACTCCGTGAATGCGCTCGCCTTTTACGCCATAGCCAATGCCGGGCAGGCCGCCGGCAACCGCAAAGTAGTGCAAATCCGTAAAACCAGAGCTGAGCCGATAGCCAGCGGCGCGGCGGCGCACGGCTTGCACGGCCCGCGCAAAGGCCCGGGGCAGCGCGTGATCGGCATCGACGACGCAAGGCTCGATCCGCAAAGGCGCTGCCACTTGGCAGGGTGAACCAGCGGCTTGCACCACCGCGCGTCTCAGCTCGCGCTCGACTGCCGCGAGCTGCTCGCCGGGCACTAAGCGGCGGTCGAGCGAAAAGCGGGCGCGGGCGGGCACGGTGTTGATTTTATCGCCCGCCCCGCCCGAGAACGTGCCGCCGATGTTGAGCGTAGGGTTGCGCACCTCGCCGTCAAAATCCACATAGCGGAGCTCGGCCGCGTTGAGTTGCGCCTTGTAGGCTTGTAGCTTTTGCACCACATCCGCCATGGCTTCAAACGCATTGACCCCCTGCTCGGGCCTAGAGGCGTGAGCGGCCTTGCCCGTCAGCTCGACCTCTAACCAGAGTACGCCGTTGTGGCCGCAGCCGACCTGCGTCCCGGCTGCCCCCTCGCAGACGACCGCGAAGTCGGCGTTTACCAGCCCCTTGTTTACAATCCATCCCGCGCCCAATTGGCCGCCGGTTTCTTCGTCGGCCGTGAAAGAACATTCGATGTTGAAAGCCGGCTCAGCCCCCGTTGCCTTGAGCGCCTCCACGGCCATCAGCAACGCGGCGATCGCGCCTTTCATATCGCCAGCACCGCGGCCGTAGAGCGCACCAGCGGACAGGCCCGGCTCGAAAGGGTCGCCGAATTTCCACTGCCCGGCGCAGGGCACCACGTCGTAGTGGGCATTGAAATGCGCGGTCTGCGGCCGGCCGACGTCCCAGCGAGCGATCAGGTTGTAGCGCGGGAACTCGACCGAGCCGAGCACGCGGCGCACCTCTTGGTCGGGGACGCGGTGGACTTTGGCCCGCAGGCCCAAGCCCTGACAGCACTCCAAGAGCGCGTCGGCCATCGCTCGGTAGTTCCGTCCCGGCGGATTGACCGTATTCACGCGCACTAGCGCCTGCGCACTGTCGAGCAATTGCTCTTGGTGCTCTTCGACGTATTGGTGGACCCTAGACTTCACAAGCGCTCCTCTCAGAACGTGGTCTCCTTGGTCGTTATGGGGCACCAACGCGCCGCCGTCAAATGGTGCAGCAATACGCCTTGGGCCTCGGGCGTACCAATCTGTTGCAGGGCGGCCGTGCTGTGCCCTTGGACGTAGCGATTCTCGTCGCTGAGGGCCGCGGCCAACGCGTCTGTGGCGGCCGCAGCCGCCGGACCAAAGTGGGCCAGCGCATAGGCGGCGTTGAAGCGCACCTGCTCGTCCTCGTCCGCCAGCAGCGCGGCCAGCGCGGGCACGGCTTCCTCTCGATGCAGTTCAATGGTTCCGAGGGCCTCGGCTGCGTTGCGCCGCACCCATGCATCCGGGTCGCTGCATAGCGCACACAGGGCGGCCGCAGCCGCAGCACCCGCCCGCGCCCCCATGTCGCCCAGCGCGTATGCGGCAAAACCCCGCACGTGGGTGCGCTCATCGCCGAGGGCCGCGATCAAGGCGGGCACGGCCACCTCCCCGACCACACCGAGCGCATAGGCCGCGTGTTCGCGCACGGGTTCGCGCTCGTCGTCGAGGGCTGCAAGCAACGGACCTACTGCGGCCGCCCCCACAGCACCGAGTGCATAGGCGGCGTTGAGGCACACCGGCTCGGCCTCGTCGCCTAGCGCACCGAGCAGCGCGTCCAGTGCAGGAGCGGCCTTTTCCCTCAACGCGCCAAGGGCATTGGTCGCGGCGAGGCGTTGTGCCAATGTCCCTTTCAGCGACTCGATCAGTTGCTCGATTTGCCCGTTGGCCTCGGCGCGACTTTGGCTGCCCGCGTGCCAATCCCATATCCGCGACCACACGACTCGGTGCTTGGTGGAGGGCAGCGAGCCGTTGGCCGGCCACTCTGCGCTCTGGATATTCCAACTGGGCCGACTCGGCTCGCCGAGGCGGGTGAACTGGAACTTCATCATGTAGCGATTGGCGTCCGTGCTATTGGCCATGGCCCGGTGCCACAAGTCAAAATGCACCAAGGTACAGGTGCCGGCTTCGCCGCAGACTGGCAAGTGGCGCTCGTCCTTCTCGTCGGCTGCGCGGTCGTTGTAGTAATGCGTACCGGGCATGACCGCGGTGGGGCCGTTTTCCAAGGTGACGTCTTGTGGGTAGTAGAAGATCATCACCCAGCGATTGCGGTGGTAGCGCACCTTGCGATAGCCCCAATAGCTGTCCTTGTGCCAGCCGCCGCCTTGGCTGCCGGGCCGATTGATGTGGCAGTGGCGGTGGACGTGCATGATGGAATCCGGCCCTACCACCGACGCGAGCGCACCGCGTATAACTGGATCGTCAAAGACCTGTTGCAAGGCCGGGATGCGAGGCAGGATGTTGTTGCCGGGATTGCCCTCCTTGGCAAAGACCTCTTCGGTGCGCTGGTAGATGTCTTGGTGGAGGGAAACGGGCAAAGAGGATTTGAGCGTGAGATAGCCCTCGGCAATGAACTGCTGCATCTCCTCGTCGCCGAGGAGGTACTGAGGGTCTAACATGAGAAGTCTCCTGAGATAGGGAACAAGGGCGAGTTCGGCCCAGAAAGTATCGCTGGAGGCCGGGTAGGGCAATCCTAAGCTAAGGGCCGCGCGGTCCCCCATTGGGGCAGCTTATTCAACAGGTGGCGCAGGGCCGCCTCTAAGGTCATCTCGTCCATGTCCAGCGTCACGTGGGCTTGGTCAAAGCCGCCTTGGCGCTCGGCCAACAGCGGCCTCAGTTGCGCCGTACTTGCGGGCGGTTGCCGCAGCAGCGGATGCGGCCCTAGGGCTTGGTGGCGCAGCTTCCAATAGGTGCTGGCCAGCGACGATTTGAGGTACACCAAGGTCGCTTTGGCCAGTACCTGCCGGAGGTTGGCTTTTCTGAGCAGCGCCCCATCGCCCAAGACGACGATCCCGGGCGGACGAGCGGCCAGTGCTTGGGCGAGAAAGCGATCCTCCAATTGGCGCAGAGCGGCTATGCCTTGCGTCTGCACGAGGGCGACCAAGGACTGGCCGGCCTCGTGTTCGATCCAGCGATCCACTTCAATGAGAGGCAGGCCGCTCAAGGCGGCCAAGTCGCGGCCCAAGCCGTGTTGGTCAACGCCTAAGAAGCCAATGAGGGCCACCGGACGCGGCAACAGGACCAGCGGCATAGGCTCGTAGTAATTGGACAAGGCGTTCAGCGGCTGTCTGGGCTGTGCCTGATACTACAGGCATCATCGGCGTGGCTTTGAGCCAAGGCGTCTTGGACAATTGAGGTCGGATCGCTCATGGCCTATCTCCTAAACCTAAAATAGCTAAGTACCCGACCCCTCCTGTGGGTGCGTTCGTGCTTGATGGTAAGACGCCCTTGAATGCGAATGCGTTATCAATTCTTTTAATCATACTATTAATTTTATTGAGTTATATAGCCGTAAAATTGGCGGGCAGACTGCCCGCGCACCCGGCGGAAACCCTTTGGCTGAGCTCAGGTCGAAGCCTTAGTGTCGTGTACTAAGCTAAATAGTTAAAAGTCAAGCAGTTCCCGCTCTCGCCGGCACGTTCCAAATTAAACCGAGAATCTTTGCTGTATCAAGGCCGGATCGGGCGGATCGGCGTTGTCGCGGCAACGGCTAGATACAAGCTGTTTTCTTTGTATTTTTCTTCTTGACAACTAAACATTTGTTCAGTATTATTGTTCGGGAAAGGAACCGGCTGAGGCAAACGCCTATTGCCGATATTGCCGAGTATTGCCGAGCCGGCATGGGAGAGAGAACTTATCCCCTAGCCCCCTTCCTGCCTCGGCGCGTCAGGCGTTGGAGGCGGCCATGAAACAGGGGCCCTTTAAGAAGCCCGCTTGGATTTAAAGTATCGTCCGCCTTGGGTGAGGCAAAATCGCTAACTTGCCCAACTTTCCGTTCACTTCAATCATTATTATAAATAAAAAAAAATCCTGTGCTCAACCGCCAGAAAGTCCTCTTATTCATGATCGATAGACTCGGTGGCTCAGTTGACCGATTGCAGCTCACCAAGCTGTGTTTTCTGCTCTCTCGAGAAGCTCCCCATTGCGGTGGAGGCTCCTTCTACCAGTTCGTTCCTTATAAGTACGGTCCCTTTTCATTTACGCTCTACTACGAAGTAGGATCTCTAGTGCGAGATGGACTGCTCAGCGAACCTGACCCTCGTCGATGGATGCTCACGCCAATGGCCAGAAAGACGCTCGCAGGGCTACCCAATCTTCTTGGGACAGACGTCTTGTGGACTGTGGAACAGTATGGAAGGATCTCCTCTTGTGATCTACCTGATTTGGTCTATTGGAAATATCCTTGGTTTACCATAAATAGCCAAGATGTTTCAAAGCGTCTTGAGGAACAACCTGTTGTTGATCCCGCCGTGTACACCATCGGATACGAAAAATTGCTCGTCGATGGTTTTTTGAACCATCTCCTGAGAGCCGGAATCCAGACTCTCATAGACGTTCGAGAGAACGCTGTCTCTCGGCAATACGGCTATCATAGATCTACTCTGAGCAGACTGTGCAGTGGGCTCGCTATCGAGTATCGTCATTACCCAGAACTGGGTGTGCCCAGCAATCATCGGGCGAACCTGCAGACGCTAGAGGACTATGAGGATCTTTTTCATCTCTATAAGGAAGAAATGCTGCTCCAGCGAATCATCACCTTGAAGGAGGTGACTACGCTTATAAAAAGAAAGCCGGGTGCATTGATGTGCATGGAGGCGAATCCTACTTTATGCCACAGGTCCATACTGGCGGAGAGGATTGCTCAACAAAACTCTCTGCCTACCGTCCATCTGGGATGGCCGCGCTGAAGGTCCATCATGGAGCGGACTAAAGAGTACAGAGAAATCGTCTGTACCGCCGGTCTCACGAAAACAGGAGAGTGGGTACGCCTCTATCCCATCAACCATAGAGACCTTCCGCAATACCAGAAGTTCAGAAAATTTCAATGGATTGAGGTGGGCTTAGATGCACAAGGCAGTGGAAATGACAGCCGCAGAGAAAGCCGAAGGCCAGATGTGAATTCGATTCGGATCTGTGGATTGCCTCTCCGTCCGGAAAGTAGATGGAAGGAGAGGCGGAAGATAATCGACTCGCTCCCCCACCATACCCTGAATCAGTTGATGGATCTGTATGAGAAAGATAAAACTTCGCTGGGAATAGTCAGACCTACCCGAGTGATTGATATCGAAATCGAAGACGACAGTACAGACTGGGATCCGAAATACCAAGCGACATTCGATCAGCTCAATCTATTCGCCGAAGATGATCGAAAACTGACTCTGAGAAAAATTCCCTACAAATTCAGCTATGTTTTCGAGTGCGAAGACACCGATAAACCTCATCGTGCGAAGATCACTGATTGGGAGTTGGGGGTACTCTGGCTAAAAGAGGCAAAACGGCTAGGCGAAGACGGCAAAGCTGCTGAAAGTGTTCGAGATAAATTCCTGAAGGAACTCTGCTCTCCAGTGAAAGATACGCGCTTTTTCATGGGCACAGTTTTTCCATATAATAGTTGGATCGTGGTAGGAGTTTTCTGGCCGCCGAAAGAAGACGCATCCCAATTAGAGTTCGCACTGAATTAGGACTGAAATGTAACCATGGCTACAAAACCGACAAAATCCAAAGAATCCGTGGCAGCAACCTCCCCGAACTTCGTGGAAGATCGCATCGAGCGACTCAGAGCCTTGTTTCCAGAGGCCGTCAGCGAGGGTGAGGTCGATTTTGAAAAACTCCGCCAGTCCTTGGGCGAGATCGCAGACGACCGGCTCGAGCGATACGCATTCACTTGGGCAGGTAAGAAAGACGCGATTCGACTCCTGCAGACCCCGAGCCGTGCGACGTTGATTCCGGCACCAGAGGAATCCGTCGACTTCGCCGCGACCCAGCACCTCTTTCTCGAGGGCGACAACCTCGAAGTCCTCAAACTCCTGTACAAGTGCTATGCCGGCCGGGTGAAGATGATCTACATTGACCCACCATACAACACAGGCAAGGACTTCGTATATCCCGACAACTTCGCCGATCCGCTGGACACCTATCTCAAGATCACGGGCCAGAAGGACGATAATGGCAATCACCTTTCGAGCAACTTGGAGACCAATGGGCACTATCATTCGGCATGGCTCAATATGATGTATCCCCGGCTTTTCGTCGCCCGTCAGTTGCTCAGTGAAGAGGGTGTTATATTCGTATCGATTGATGATCGTGAACTAGCAAACTTACGACTGTTAATGAACGAAATTTTTGGAGAAGAGAATTTCGTATCGGAACTGGTGTGGAATCTTGGCACGGGGACAGAGGCCGGTCACTTTACTAGATCACATGAATACATCCTTGTATATGCAAGAAGTAAGCCTGCTTTACCCTATTTTCCGACAATTGACCGTACGCCAATTAAACATGGTGCACTTAAAAAGATCTCTCGTGCAAACCCTGCAAGCGAGATCACTTTTCCAGCAGGAATGGGCTTCGAAGGCAAAGATGCTACATTTTTTGGGGAACTTGGAGGGTCTGAGAAACAGATAATCGTAAGTGATAAGATGATATTTGAAAACGGAAAGCTCAAGATGCCTGTGACTTTAAGAGCTGGTTGGGCCATGAAGAACCAGATACTATCGTGGCTCTCGGATGAGGAAACCTTTGATAGCAAAGGGCAAAAAGTCAAACAATTCTACTTCAATTCTCAGGGAATTCTTTGGTACGAAAAAGAAAGAGGGACCAAGCATCCCAAAACAGTTATAAACAACATTGCGAAAACAAAGGATGGGACAAATGAAATGAAGTCATTTTTTGGGCAGAGCTTGGTCGATTATCCTAAACCGGTTGAATTGGTCAAGTTTTTAATTAGCCTAAATACTCAAAGCAATGATATCGTCTTCGACTTCTTTGCTGGTTCGAGCACGACCGCTCAAGCCGTACTCGATCTCAACCGCGAGGATGGCGGCAATCGGCGTTTTATTATGGTGCAACTTCCAGAGCCAACTAAAGAGAAGTCGTCCGCCAAAAAGGCCGGCTTTGACACCATTGCTGATATCGGCAAAGAGCGCATTCGCCGCGTCATCAACAGGATGAATGACGAGAAGAATGGCGAACTTCCGCTCCAAGACCACCCAACTCCGGAGGATCTCGGCTTCAAGGTCTTTAAGCTAGCCGAAAGCAACTACCGTCAGTGGACCGGGGTGGAAGAGAAAGACCCTAAAAAATACATCCAGACGTTGGAACTATTCGAGGATCCGCTTCTGCCGGGCTGGGAGGCAGAAAATGTGCGGTACGAAGTCGCCCTCAAGGAAGGCTACAGCCTCAACGCCGGGATTGAGGAACTCACGGAAATCAAGACCAATACCATTCACCGCGTTATGGATGCAGAAAAAGATCAGTTCTTCTATATTTGTCTCGATCCCAAGTTCGAACTCCAAACCGTCAAGACGCTGGAAGTGAAACTGGGATTGGAACTTGACGACCTGCTCATTGTCCGCGATGTTGCCCTCACGGATGAACTGGCGAACAATATCGTGCAGTACTGTCGGCTCAAGGTCATATGAAATTTAAGTTCGACCCCAATCAAGCATACCAAGTCCAAGCTGTTGAGGCGGCGGTGGAGCTCCTGCGAGGCCAACCTCGCTTTGAGGCCGCAGTGCCATTCCAATTCGGCACTCTCTCGGCCGTGGCCAATCACCTCGATTTAACCCAAGTAGCTCTGCTCAAAAATCTCCAGCGCGTCCAAGCCCGTAACCACATCACCCCGGACCAAGCACTCCAGCGCATCGAGGCGGAAATCGAGACCGCAAGGGGAAACCACACTGTCCGATTCCCTAATTTCTCCATTGAGATGGAGACCGGTACGGGCAAGACGTATGTATACTTACGCACCATCTTGGAACTCCATAAACGCTACGGCCTGCGCAAGTTCATTGTGGTAGTGCCTTCGGTAGCGGTGCGCGAGGGAGTACTCAAAACCCTGAGCATTACCCAAGACCACTTTGTTCGCTACTATGGCAACCCGATCCTGCGCTATTACCAGTACGACTCCGCGAATCTGTCCCAAGTGCGCCAGTTTGCCCTGTCGGATGCCATTGAAATCATGGTTATGACCATTGGTTCTTTCAATAGGTCCGCCAATGTCATCCGTCAGAGCATGGACCGGCTCCAAGGCGAGACCCCGCTCCATCTCATTCAGACTGCCCGCCCCATCCTCATTCTCGACGAACCCCAGAACATGGAGAGCGAAAAGAGTATCGCGGCCCTCTCTTCGCTCAATCCCTTATTCGCCTTACGCTACAGCGCCACTCACCGCAATCCCTACAACCTCGTCAACCGGCTCACGCCGTACGAGGCCTATCGCCAAGGCTTGGTTAAGCGCATTGAGGTGGACGCTGTCGTCGCTGAAAACGACGCCAACCAAGTCTTTATTCGAGTCGAGGATATCCAGACGCGAAAACGCACACTGATGACGCGTCTGGCCGTGCATCGGCTCCTGAAAAGCGGGCAGGTCAAAGAAGTGGTGGTCACGGTCAAGCCTGGCGACTCGCTGGAACAGAAGACCAGCCGCCCCGAATACCAAGGCTTTGAGATCGACGAAATCAACTTCGGCTTGGGTTTTGTCCGCTTTGCCAACAATGTCGAGTTGCAACTGGGCGAGGAGCAGGGCACGGACAAAGAAGCCATCTTCAAAGCGCAAATTTACCATACCATTGAGGAACACTTCAGAAAACAGGCCCGCCTTAGAGCGCGGGGTATCAAGGTGCTCTCGCTTTTCTTTATTGACCGGGTCGGCAACTATATCGAGGAGGATGGCCTCGTCCGCCGCCTCTTCAACCAGTCCTTCGCCGCGCTCAAGGGACGCTATCCAGATTGGCAAGATGTAGAGCCGGAGGATGTGCAGACGGGGTATTTTGCACAGAAGCAGCGCAAAGGTGGAGTAGTCGAGATCTTGGACTCGAGATCGGGCGAAACGCGGGAGGATGAGGCGGCCTACGATCTGATTATGAAGGACAAGGAAGCCCTGCTCTCATTTCCAGCGGCCAGTGACGATGAGGAAACCAAACGCAAAAAGCAGGTGAGTTTTATCTTTTCGCACTCGGCCTTGCGCGAGGGATGGGACAATCCCAATGTCTTCCAGATATGCACCTTGAATCAATCCGTCTCATCCGTCAAAAAGCGCCAAGAGGTCGGCCGCGGCGTGCGGCTGGCCGTAGATCAGACCGGCGAACGAATCCACGACGAGCAGGTCAATATTCTCACCGTGATAGCCAATGAGAGCTATCGCCGGTACGTGGAAACCCTCCAGAGCGAGATTGCCTTTGAGTATCAAGAGGAGATTGAGGCCCGCTTTGGTAAGTCCCTAACGGATTTGAGCGCAGAGGAACGGCGAAGGGTCGAAGAGGAATACGGCCAAGAGATTCTGCCGCCCCCGCCTCGGCAGGCCGGTGCCTCCAAAGCCAAGTTGCAAAGGGCACGGGTGTTGAATCCCGGATTTGAGGAACTGTGGGAGCGGATTAAGCAGAAAACCCGCTACACCCTTTCCATAAATGCCGAACAGCTTTTAGACGAGGTAGTGGCTGAGATCAATAAAGGCGACATTTCGGCACCGCGCGTAACCATTACTAGGGCGTCTGTGCAGGTGGATGATCGGGCCAGCGCGTTTGAGGCTCTCCAGAGGAGCGCAGTCAAGACGGTGGCCTACCTAGCGGGCCGTTTTCCCTTGCCCAATCTCATCGACGTCATGGCGAATCTACTGGAGTACACGGCTCCACCCATCCGGCTCACGCGCCGCATATTGCTCGAAATCCTCCGTCGCGTCGAGGATCGACAGGCGGCCGTGGAGAATCCGCATGAGTTTGCCACCCTAGCCATCGCTACCCTCAAGGAGAAATTGGCCGATCACTTGATGCACGGCATTCGCTACGAAAAGATCGGTCAGTGGTACGAGATGTCGCAGATCTTGGACGAGGATGAAATCGAACTCTTCAGCAAGCACACCCAGAGTAGCCAGAAAGCACCTTATGACTTCATTCCCTGCGATTCAGAGGTGGAACGTCAATTCGTTGAGGAGTTGGAGGGTAGGAGCGATGTGAAACTCTATGCAAAACTGCCGGCATGGTTCACGGTGCCCACCCCCATAGGCGACTACAACCCGGACTGGGCTGTGGTTATTGCGGACGGAGACGGTAAGGACACCCTGTACTTGGTCGCCGAAACCAAATCCACCCTCCACTTCGACGACCTCCGGCCCGATGAGCGCCGCAAAATCTACTGCGGTGCCGCCCATTTCGGCTCTACCCAACCCCCAATCGTCCGCGACGGTGCCCTGGAGGGGATCAGCTACAAGGTCGTAACTTCTGCCAGCGAACTGCCGTGATGTTGGATGAATGGGACGCAACGTATATAAACGTATATATATGAAATCTACTACTGTAAAGAGGAGGTGCCATGTCCGCACAGAAAACCCAGTGGGTAAACGCCGCTCCGCTCGAATCCGTGCCGCCGGGCCAAGCCCGGGCCGTGCGATTGGGCCGCGAGCGCAGCATTGCTTTGTTCAACGAGGGAAAAAATATCTACGCCACCGACAACCAGTGCCCCCACATGGGGTATCCGCTAGTGCGCGGCGTGGTGCGGCACGGGGTGCTCACCTGCGACTGGCACGGCCGCAGTTTCGACTTGGAGGGCGGCGGTTGTTTCAACCGCGAGTGCGACGATCTGCAGACTTTTGCCGTGGAGGTGCGCGGGCCCGATATCTGGGTTGAGGTGCCCGAGCCGAGCTATCGGCGGCGCGAAGAACACCTGAGTCTCCTGTGGGAGGGCCTGTTGAGTTGCGACCGCTGGACCCAGTCCAAGGCCATCGCCCTGCTGTTGCGCGGAGACGTGCCCCAAGACGATATCGTGGAGTTGGTCGTGCGCCACTTGGGCCGCCACATCGCCAGTTCCCACGGGGCCGAGGGAGGCCAAGACGTGGTCCTCCTGCTGTCCGGCCTCCAAGTGGGGAGGCACTACGAGGGAGCAGATCGCCTGATCGCCTTGACCACGGCGGCCGGAGCCGCGGCCGGGGGAGCGGCCGAGCGCTTGGATGTGGTCCCCCTGCCCGATCCGGTCGATTGGGCCTCCATTGCGCGTTGGGTGCGCGCTTTTTCCCGCGACAGCCAAGCCGGGCGCATTGAACGCTGTCTGTTCACCGCTGGCCACGCCGGGCATCAGGAGAAAATTCTCCCCCTGCTCTTCGGCTGCGCGACGGCCCCCTACTTTCTCGGCTTTGCCGACCACGTCATCTATCTGCACCACTTGGCCCGAGTACAGGAGGAATTCGGCTGGGATCGGGCCGGGGAGTTGGTTTTCAACTTAGGGGCCAAGCTGGTGGGTCGGGGTCGGGGCGAGCCTGAGCGCTTTCGCCGGGACGCCATTGCCCTCATGGGCGATATGGAGCCGATCTTGGCCCAAGCCCGAGCCGGCGACCCGGAGGTCCCCTACGACGAAGACAGCTTGGCCAAGGCCCTATTGAGCGCCGATTTGGAGACCGCTTTTGGTGCCTTGACCCAGCAGCTAGAGGCCGGAGTTAGTCTCGACCGCCTCATCGACACCTGCCTGCTGCTGGCGGCCGACCGCATGGCCCGGGTGCCGGTGAACGTGGAGGCGAGCTGGCCCTGCCTCACCCGGGAATTCAACTTGGCCGCGGCCCTGCGCACCGTGCGGTGCTACGGAGGCCCTGCGGCCGCGGCCCGGGGGCTGGTCCACGCGGCTTGGCAGTTTTTCGACGACCGCTGGCTCAACATTCCCTTCCGCCCTCTGAGCGAGCCTTTGACCACCTCGGCGACCGCAGAGGATCCAGCGTCCATTGTGGAGGCCATTCAGACGCTCAATGTCCAAGAGGTAGGGGGCCGCGTCTTGGCCTATGGACTGTCCGGCCACCCGGGAGAACCCCTGCTAGAAGCCATGGGCCGGGCCATCCTGTGGGACGACACGGCCCATCAGTTACTCCCCACGCTGGGGACCGTCTTTGCGGAGTGGGAGCATTTTGCCAACAGCGACCACCCGGCCCGGCTGCAAATTTTGGCGGGACTAGCCCGCTTTGCCACGGATGTGTGCACCAACAAAGACAGCGGCTCGGCCGCCCGCGCCGCCCTGCGCTTTGCCCAAGGCCACACGGCCGTAGATATCTTTGACGACTAAGGAGAAAAATATGTCCGAACAAGCGAGTACTTTTGTACCGGTGGCCCGCGCCGACGAGGTAGAGGAGGGGCGGCCCAAGGCCGTGCGGATCGAGGGCCGCAGCGTGGCACTCTTTCGCCACCAAGGCACCTTGTACGCCACGGACAACCAATGTCCGCACATGGGCTACCCCCTCACCCGGGGGCGGGTGCGCAATGGCGTACTCACCTGCGACTGGCACGGCTGGAGCTACGACATGCGGGGCGGTGGCTGTTTCACCGGGGGCTGCGACGATCTGGACACTTATCCGGTGGAAGAGCGCAACGGCCAAGTATTCGTCGATGTGGCCGCGGCCAACTCCAAGCGCAAAGACGCCCACTTCCTGCTCCTGAAGGAAGGCCTGCTCAGCGGCGACAACTGGACCTTGTCCAAAGCCATCGCCATTCTGCTGGCCCGGGGGGTCTCCGAGGATGAGACGCTGAACCTGCTGATGGAGCACATGGGCCGCTTTATCGCCACCGAGCGCGGCCCCGACGGAGGCCGCGACGTGGCCCTGCTGGTCAACGGCGTAAAGGTGGCCCGCCTGTACGAGCCGGCTGACCGCCTCATCCCGCTCATGATGGCGGCCTCCGGGGCCGCGGGCCGGGCCGGGGACCGCCCCCAGATCCACCCGCTACCGCAACCAATAACTTGGGACAAACTGGCCCGCTGGATCCGCGTCTTCAGCACCGACAAGACTTGGGAAGGCATTGAGAAGTGCTTGGTGACCGCTCGGCATTTGGGCGACTGCGACGACCGCATTGTGCCGCTGTTGTACGAGTGCGCGGTCGAGTCTTATTTGCTGGGCATGACCGACAATCTGATCCACTTGGGCTATCTGGCCGAGTTGCTGGAGGAATTCGGCTGGGACCGGGCCCAACTCTTGGTGTGCAATCTGGCCGCCAAAATGCTGGGCCGCAATCGGCCAGCTCCTCACGAGGCCCGCCGAGAGGCCATAGACTTGTTCGCCGAGGTGGAGCCGGTGGTCGCCCAGTACGCGTCCGGTTCCGGGGATTTCGACGCGGATCGGCTGGCCGCCGGCTTGGTCAGCGGCGATTTGGAAGAGACCTTTGGGGCGGTGACGCGGGTGCTAAAAGCGGGTGCCGATATCGAGCAGGTGGTTTCCACCATGGTGCTGTTGGCGGCCGACCGCATGGCCCGCACGCCGGTGAATATGAGCCCCGGCTGGGGCGATTTGAACCGCGAATTGATCCTGTCGGCGTCCGTGCGCACGGCTCGGCGTTGCGCCGGCGATCAGGTGGCAGCCCGCGCCTTGTACCACGCGGCTTGGCAATTCTTCGACAACCGCTGGCTCAACATCGCGCCCCGGCCCTTGAGGGCGCACCCGGCCCCGCAAGAGGCTTCTACTGGCCAAGACGAGGCCCTGGCCGCGGTGATCGAGGCGATTGAGACCATCCAGATCCGCGAGGTGGGCCGCTTGGTGCGCGAGTACTTGCAGCGCGGCTTTGACGGGGGCTACCTGCTGCGCGAATTGGGCCAGACCATCCTCAGGGACGACAATGGCTGGAATTTGCTGCACGCCTTGCGCACGGTCAGCGAGGAGTGGAGCCGTTGCGCTGGTCATCCTGCCCGGGGGCAGTTGCTGGTGGGGCTGGCCCGGTGGGCTACGGATGTGCGGCGCAATACCGGGAGTCAGTCGGCCGTGCAGACGGCGCAGCGCTTTGCCCGGGGCGAGACCGCAGTGGAGCTGTACGAGTAGGGAGCGGTGGGGAACGAGGAACAGACTTGGTCCAAAACCCTCGGCGGACCGCGTTTTTCGAGGGCGAGACGCCCTCGATCCTAGATTTTCTGCACACAAGGGACGATACCCGGAATTTTCAGACAGATTGTGCGGCCGGTGACGGAGCGCAAAACTCAATACGCCACCCCCACTAGGCGGGCAGCCGAGTTGTCAGCCCTCGCGTCGTCATCTACCTCAATACGGGCGAGGTAAAGGCCCGGGGATACTAAAATTCCCCCTGCATCTCGTCCGTCCCAGACGAGGCGATACAGCCCGTTTGCCATGTTGCGCCTCTCAGAAAGACGCCTCACTTTCCTGCCTGCCAAGTCGTAGAATTCCACCGCTACTTGCCGGGCTACATTGACTTTGAGCACGGCAAACGAAAAGACAGCCGCGTCGTTGATGCCGTCGCCATTTGGGGTAAAAGTGGTGGGATCCACCTCGATCATCCCGATCTGCCCGCGGCGGTCGGTCGTCAACACTGTCAACCCCTCACCTGCAGCCAATTCGTCGCCTACCGGGTTCGCTGGATCCACCCGTTGCCAGTTGTCCGCTTGCGTCGAACGCCCAACCTCGGCCGCAAAAGTGGCACCGCTCAGGAAAACGCGCGACGAAAAAGAGAGCCGCACAATATCCGCACTGCCTCGCCGCAGTATCCTTGGCAAGCCAAGTTGCAGCGTGTCGCTTGTCGCCCTAACCAACTCCAGCCTCTCCCCCACCCCATTCTCAAAACGTCCTTTTGCCACCTCGGCAAATACTTCCTCGTTTCCGGCTGCAAATTCGCTTTCGTCTCCCAAGCTCACTTGGCGCAGTTCGATAGTCGCTTGCGAAGGAGCGATGAGACGGATGCGGTCAAATCCCGGGTCTCGAGCGGCAAAGGAGGGGCGGATGAAGAGGTCGAAATCGATGAGTTCGCCGAGGGAGACATTCCGCTTGGGCTCTATTTCTCCGCCGATGCGCTCTACCAGCGGGGCCGTGAAGTGGACTTGGATCGACTGCAAGCTGGCGGCCGCGGCCGCGTCTTCACTGAGCAGTCTCGTCTGGAGCATCATATAGCGCCGGGGATTGGGGGAACGTATGACTTCGCCCGGTTTGACGTAGGCTTGACTCCAGTTGCTCCAGCCCGCTCCCGGCAGAAACTCGGTAAGGATCTCCCCTCTGTAGAAGGACGGCTGAGCTTCGTATTCTTCTTTGTTGGCTACTTCTGTGCCGTCTTTCTTGAAATAGCGGTTTACCTCGCGCAGATCGTTTCCCGTGCGGGTGCGGATTTCCACCGCTGTGCCCGGGGGGGTGTTAGCTTCCCATTCGATGGTAGAAAGCGTCTTGGAACTCTCCAGATCGATGAGGTCGGAAGTCATCTCGAGGATCGGCAAGTGCCCGTTGGCGAAGACTTGGATTTCGGTCACCGTGCTCAGTATCCGGTGCCCTTCATGGGCCCTAGTGCGGCGGGCAATATCTAGGTTGCGGAATTCTAGAAAGCGCATCGGGCGCGGTGCAAAGCGATCCTCGAACAGGCGCGTATTCTGGTTTAGCTGCCGCGTCTCACCACTCAATTCCTCCCAGATTAAACTGCCATCGGATGCTAGCGAGCCGTCCGAACCGCGCAATAGATAACCAATCAGGTTTCTTCCTCCGACGCGGGTAATGATGCGCACGGCGTGGACTAGGAAGTGGGTGCCCAGATCCACGTTCAACAGACCCCATTCGGCGGTCTCCCCAGTGGGAAAATAGACCATGCCCTGCCACTCGGTACGCACGTTGCCGTCAACGGCAAGTTCGGGCGAAGAATTGGGATTGACGTCGTGCAGACTGCCGCCGCGCTCTACGATCCCCAAGGCAATGTTCTCGCCCACACTCACACCTCCACCTCGGCGAGTTGAGGCCGTTCGCGGCGGTAATAGCGCACCCCGCCCTGCTGCTCAAATGGCAACTGGTCGTAGCGCTCGGCCGTTACTAGACGCTCTTCGCTGGCGATTTTCCAGACGTATTCCACAGCACCTTGGTCCTCTGCTGCCAGCGCCTGATACTCCTCGGCCGAGAGCTGTTGCGCCCGCTCGCCGTTGGTGGCCGTGACCGCGATGCGCAGGTACTGCATAATGCGGCCGGCCCACTCCTCTGCATAGGTGCCCAGCGGTGCGAGATCGAACTCAAAGACCCGCTGGGCGCGATTGGGCTGGGTAGTGCTGCCGACCAAGGCGTAGTCCAAGGCGCCGCTGCGGTCGGCCGTGCCAAAGGGATTTTGCCCCCCTGCCGAATGCACCCTGAATTGCAGGAACGGATCCCCTTCTTCGGCAAAGCGCACGACGACCTTGGTGGCCGACACCAGACGGCCCAGATCGATCTCCAACACCCAGTCCTGTAGGGGGTCCGCCGGATCCGGCTCCCAAGCTGTCGCCGGATCTGCGTCAATGGCCCACTCTGCGAGTTGCGGATTTGAACCGGCCCTTTTGATACCGCCGTGCGCCAGCAGCGCGTTGTTTTCGTCTTGGAACGAATTGGCGTACTGATCCCGCAAGCTGCCATCAATGGGATAGCTAAAGTCGGCCGCATTCAATATGGCGTTGTGCGGTACTTGTACAAATCTGGACTGCACTGAGCCAGATGGCGTTATCGCCACCATGTCCCGCGGAAAATCCCAAGCCTGCCAGTGCGCCTCGGTTCGCACCTCCACCTGACCCGCGCCCATACTGTAACCCCTCGACTGGGCCCATACCCCGTTTAGAGCCATAGGGAGAAGGGCTACACAATAGAGAGCCGCGGACAAAAGACCCAATCGCCGCACGGCGGTCGCCAAAATCATCGAGTACTGTGCAAGCAAGCAGCGTTTCATAACCTGTTGTCCCGGATAAGACGCATCTGTTTATCGCGAATCATCGCCCTTGGTTGGGGCTTCCCATGTATGGCGTTGCAGGAACGCATCGGGCAGGGCCGCCTCCAACGCGCTGTCAGATACGGCGAGCCGCTCTTTGTACTTGTCCAGCAGATCGTCGATCAGTTCCTCAAAAAGCTGCTCTCGCTTCTGTCCGCGCACCAAAGCCCGCGCCTTTTTCTCGACTTGAAAAAAGGGCGCTAACTCTCCCCCCTCGCGGTTGAGAACCTTAAAAATGCTGTATCCGCCTTTGACGCGCTCCGGGCCGGTTATTTCGTCGAGAGCGGCCGCCTTTACTGCTTTGAAGAGCCGCGGCTGGGTCAAACGCTCGTACTCGCCCAGAGGCATCAAGCCATCCTCTTCCTTCATACCCGGGCGAATAGTGTGCTTTTGCGCGAGCATTCCGAGGGTCGCACCTCGTTCAATGGTGCGCAGCAAACCAGCGGCTTCCACCTCGGTCTCGACCAGTACTTCAACGACGATGTATTGGGCCGGCTCCCTGAACAACCCCTCATTGTTCTCGTAAAAATCCCTCGCTTCCTCCCGGCTCGCCGCGGATTGGTCGATGATCTCTTCCTCGCGTAGCTGTTTGATCATGAATTCCGCGTGCATTTCCTCCAATCGCTGTTGTCCACCCGCCATCTCCGCCAATCCGGCCCGCTGCGCCGCCTCTGCCAACAAGGCCGGTATCAGTACCAGTTCCCTCGCTGTATTGACTACTTCAGCACTGTCCCGCACACCCCAGCCGGACATGGCCCGCATATCCTTCCACAGGGCATTGAGGTAATCGCCCAGCGTGATCTGCCCCCCCTCATAGGTAAAGAGGGGCTGGTCCGCCTCCTCGGCGGCCAGATGGGCGCGTCGCACCCGGGGGTGGAGGGCCGCTTTATTCAACAGGAGCTCCACGCCCTCTGGCACTAGCTGCACGTCCAGCTTGCGGGTGAGGGCCGCGATTTCCGCCCTCTCCTGCTCTAGTCGCTTGCGTTCGTAAAGTATATCGCGGATCTGCTGTCGTCTCTCCTCGAGCGCAACGGGCTGGTCTTGGAGAAAACGCACGATCTGGTAGCGCGTACCCATGGGCATGATCGGGGATAGCTGTCCACTCGGCAGACTGCGGAACACCTCGTCTGGAATCTGCAACCTGCGAGCCTGCTCCAGATCGATAAATCCCAGTACGCCCCCCTGAGAAGCCGACCGTTCGTCTATGGTGTATTCGGCGGCCAGCCGGGCAAAATCCCCGCCCGCTTCGAGTTGCTCATAGATTTGCTTTGCAGTGCTGTCTTCTTCCACCAGAATGCCCGCCATCTGGCGCTTGCGGTCCAAGCCGCTGTGGGCGAAATAGGCGCGTACCTCCTCCTCGGAAACCTGTACGTTGGGTGCCAGTGCGAGCCGGCGATAGGTGTTGACCAAGTGCTGGCGCCAGTAGGGCATCACCTTAGTCTGTACCACCTCGGCGGTATCCAATCCCCGCTCTTTGGCCTCCAATACGAGCAGGTGCTTGGCCAGCAGACTGCGCAGGTAGTGCTTCCGCACCGGGTCGCCCTGCCCTTTGAGGCGCAAGGGCTGGGGCATCTGGACGACGAAATCGCGCATCTCGGCAGCCGAGATGGACGTGGAATCAATGCGCGCCACCACCCCGGGTTCGAGTACGACCTCCGCACCCGGAGAACACGCCGCGAGGCTCCATACGAGTGCCAGTTCGCATCCTTGCCAAGTCCATGGTTTTCTGTGTCCCATGTCTTCTATCAGTACGCCAGAGCGATAGACCCCAAGCGCTCCTCCCGCCCGCTGCCTGCTTCTACCGCGACGCGGTAAATGTACAGTCCTGGAGCTACCAATTCGCCTTGGTCATCCCGCCCGTCCCAAGCAGTTTTATAGAGTGCGCTACCCCCCTCCCTGCCGCCCAAGGTGCGCACTCGGTTTCCCGCCAGCGCGTAGATTTCCGTCGCGAGAGGCACGACATCGGTCAGACGCAGTAAAGTATAGGAGAACTGCACTCGGTCGTTGACCCCGTCTCCATTGGGTGAGAATGGGTTGGGAACCACCTGCACGGCGCTGAGCAGACGGCCCTTGAGCGGCGTGCGGACGTTCAAGGCGTCGCTCAACAACTCGCTCATAGCATCTCCGGGAATCACGCTCTGGGGTACTTCGTCGCGGTCCGCATCCGACACCGCGCCGCTGAAGGTCGTTCCATAGCTGAAGACTCGGGCGTCGAAATCTACTTCTAACAGCGTCTGGTCTTGGTCGATGCGGTCAAATTGGATGGCGAATTGGTGGGGATCTGCCGGAGCGAAACTCGGGGTAAAATCTTCTACTTCGCGGTCGATGCGCACCTCGTGGATGGCCTCCAGACGAGCGGGCGTATGCACCTCGAGAACATTGAAACCCGATTGCCCGGCCTCTAGTCGAGTCCGCACTGCATAAGTAAACCGAACCGGGTCGGATGACTCAACAAAAGAAGGGTAGATCTCGCCAATCGCCTCGGCGACTACCGGGGGTTGGGAAAATTCAAAAAACAGCGAGTCAATCTGTCCTCCCGCCAAGCTAGCAGAAAAAAAAGCGATGCGTAGCTGCACGTACTGCCGGGGGCTGGGAGAAAGCATCCGGGTGCCGGCGAGTCCGTCCGCATACTCATAGGTGTGCCATACGCTCCAGTTTTCCAGATCCGGGGTAATGCGCCCCTGCACGTTCTGGGGCATAGCCTCATACGCTTGGCGGCTCATGGGCCGACCGTTGATCCCGAGTGGCACTTCCTCTGCCCCCACGCCGGTCTTGCGCCAGTAGATTTCGGGCTGGTCATCGCGGCCGCTGCGGCTCTGGATGACTGTTTTCGCTCCTATATCGAGTTGGCCGCTCCACCAGATGCGTCCCAAACTCGATGCTCGTCCTAGATCGATCGGGTCGGACAGAAATGAGGCATGGGGAACAAACCCCTGACCGTACACCTCGAACTCGGCCACTTCCCAAGTCTCCCCCACTTCCACAGGGTGGAGATAGACGTGGCGTGCTATCTGGGGTTCGATATCCAGTTCGACCGCCGGGTTCAAGTTGTCTTTCTCGTCGCGGACTAAGGTCCAGATGAGATTCCCTTTTTCGTTTTTGCTCTCTTCCCTGCCGTCGTTGATATAAAGCCTAAACTGGCGGATCTTGTGCCCCGGATGATCGGCGCGGGTTGCAAAGCGGACCCCTTCAATGGGGAATGGGGCCCCCAGATCGAAGAACAGCGGCGTGGTATAGAAGAACCCGGGGCCGCGAAAGAAATTGATGCGCGGCGGATGTACAAAAGCCGTAGTCGAATCGCCATCTACTATCAGTACGCGGTCGTCTAGCCAATTGGCCGGCAGGGTGTAAATGCTCACCAAGCTGGTAATATCGCCATTCCGCTCGCCCATCGAGGCAATCAGATTCTCGCCGCTTTCGGCGCTGAATGGGCGGATGGCACCCGGCACTTTTTTCACGTCGATAGAACTCAGGGCACCGCTTCCACTCCAAGGGTTTCCGGCGCGGCCCCCCAGTTGGTAAAATTGGCGCGCCTCGGCCCGATAGCCCGCTCCCGCCATCAACCCTGTCAGGACTACAATCAGGACCTGTCTCACCGAGTGCCTCCTTTGCTTGGTTGCCAACCAAGAGAACGGCGGGGTTCACAGTCGCCCGCGAACCCCGCCTAAAACGATCCTTCGACCTCTGTGGTGCAGACAGTCGGGTCGGCCTATTTGAAGGTGGACTTGATCTGGCCCCAAGTGTTGGCCTCGACCGCGGTAGCTCTAGCCTCGGGCAATCCCTCTTCGATTGGTGCCAACAAATAGTCGCCGAACTGGTCGGCATCCCTAGAAGCGCCTATGCCACCGAAACCGGACCAATAGGCATCGTCGTAGGAGCCGGGATCGGCATCCTTGTCGCCCCAGTTGACCTCTATGCCGACGACTGTGCCTTCGACCCAATTGTGTCTGACACTCTGGTCGGGGCCGTCGGGATGGATGTCGTCAAAGGGCACAATGGAGTACTCGCCGAACATTTCGGCCGGCTCTTGGGTATTGACGTCGCCGCGGAGAAACTTGCCGGCCCACTCTACGTAAGGGGACTGGCCCGCCCACGCTTTGGAGCCATCGATAATCCGGGTATAATAGCCGGAAGAGCTGAAAATCGGGCCGGCCAGATCGTAGCGCTGGGCTTGGGCACTGGCCCAACGGGTCTCGAAGTCATCCCCTTGGTCAAAGCCGCGAAAGATGCCGCCGGTGTGATCCCAATCCGTGGTCGTCGACCACTTCTCGGTGTCGTTGATAAAGTCGTCGGCGATCCAAGCGCCAAAATAGGCCTTGCCGTCGTTGATGTTGTAGCCCCAGACGAGCCAGGCGTTGAAATCGCTCAAATCCATGGGCGCACCGAACTGGTTGAACATGGTTTCGGCTTTGATCTTGTACACATCGCCGACAATGTCCCAGTCCGACATATCGCCGTCCAACTCCGGCGTCAGGTGATCCGGGAACTGGAACATGAACCTGATCTCGCCTTGGTGGCCAAAAGCCGCGCCGACCACGAGGGCCGAGACCAATAAAGCAATGGACACCTGATTGATTCTCTTCATTGTAATACCTCTTTTTCAGTTAGTGTGTGGACATTGCGCCCTTTGCTGCTCCAAGCGGGCCTGAAACGACGCCTGTTTCTTTCTCCTCCTTTCAGTTGCCAACAGATCGTCTGTTAAAAATATATCTTGAATTCAACTTTGAGGCAGGTCAAATCCACTAGCGTTCCAGCCCTGCATAGGCCGTCATGAATATCTTGCTGGTCGTGCTAGAGGGCAAATTTTCAAACGTCAGCTTCTGTAGGCGAAATCCCGTCTGTAGATGGAGCCTGTAGCCGAGGTAATCCGAGGCGTTATTAAATTGCAGCGCGACGATGCGACTGAAGGAATCCGGCTCTAGGTCGCGCTTGACTGGCACCCCCTCGTCGTCGTCGCGGAACTGCTCAAAGTGGGATAGTTCTAGTCCCAATTCGATGAGCGTATGGGAGAGCAGGGGAATGCGGGCAATGAGAAAAAGCGTCTCGGTCAACTCGCGGCGCTCCGGGTCGCGCTTGCGAACGGGACGCTCGCGCAAAAATTCGCTCTTGAAGCGCGGTTCAAGTTCGATGTTTCCCACCGGGAAGGTGTAATCGACTTTGTTGATGAGACCGACAAAGCTGGCCGTGCTGCGTAGGTCGCGCTGATCCCGGCGCTGGTTGTAGGTTTCAGTCTTGAGCTTGTTGATTACGTTGAGGTTTCCTATGCGCGTGAAGTCGAACTGTACATAGGACGTGTTGACCCAAGTGTCGCGGGCCGGGAGCAAATCGAAAACGCGCTGTTGAGTGCCGCGGGAATTAGACGGCTGCACCCACTGGAAGAGGTTGTCGGGAATATCGTCCTCGACCAGCTTGAAGTTGTCGAACACCCGCAAGCGGCCCAACCGGGCAAAATCCCTTTCGTAGGTGAAGAGCAGGTACGTGGATTCGTTTTTGCGATCCCCGGCCAGCAGTTTTTCGCGCAAATGCCCGACGGTCAGCCGGGCCTCGGGGCCGATGTGGGTTCCCGCGTACATATTGTAGCCGCGGTGGTCGCGCCCGTAGGGATAATCGGGTTCTTCGTCGTTTTCAAAGCGGTCGATCCAGCCGTTGTTGTTCATGTCAACGCCAAAGAGGTATTCGGGTCTATCGGAGTGATAGCGCAGGAAGGGCTCTTCGTAATCGGGAATGAAGTTCTGTCGATCCTCGGTATCGTTCTGGTTGAAATCCGAGACGAAATCGTTGTTCTCGTCAAAACCTGGAAAGACCGCATTGTCCGACAGCATACTATAGCGGTTCCAGTCCGGCCGGCGGTCTTGGTCATCGTTGTCCTCGACGAACTCGTAGATATAGGATATTTCGTCTTCGTAATCGATTTCGTCCTGTCCCCGAGTACCCGCCAAAAAGGTGCGGGTAGAATAGTCGTCGTCCATGCTGTAGCCTTCGAGAAAGACAAACCAAGGATAGGACGCCTTGGACAGGTTGAACATCCATGCCTCGGCGTCGTCAACCGCCTTGCGATGATCCTTTAGGTTGAGATTGGGATACTGGCGGTACTGCTTGTTGAAATCGTACTCCCCGTAAAAGTCAAAACCCCAGATCTTATTGGTCTCTAAGGTAACGCCGAGGATGGTATTGGCCGTGGGCAGGCCGTAGTCGAATTGCAACAGGCGCTGGTTGGAGTTGTCGCGGATATTATCCTCGGCCCGTTCGATCAGCAAAAAGACGGGCTGCGAGTCCCGGTTGGTCTGCCGGTCGGACGTGATTTCCACCTTGTAGTCGTTGGAGATCACCAATTCAAAGGATACTCTCTCAATAACCGTAGGATCGGGTCCTATGTACAAAGGGTCCGTAAAATCGTAGGTGAGGGTAATGCGCTCGTCCCCGTCGGCGGCTAAAAACCCCACCCGTTGGAATCCCCCTTCGCGTATGGGCTCGAATCCTATGGCACTGCCTCTGAAAACGTTGCCATCGACATCCTCGATGATGATTTCGTCGTCGAACAGGGCCGCCCCACCCACCCCGTCGGCAGGCGAGTCGTCCGACAGCCGGATAATGATGCGGGATATGGGCAGCGCATTCTGGTCGGTGGTCAAGGCCCCGCCCGTGAAAGGGTTGCCGGTGAAATCGTCGAACAGCGTCTGGCCTTGGAAGGCGGTCACATAGGTCGCCCCGACCTCGACGAAGTCGCCAACCTGAACGATGCCCCGCCCACCAAGCAAGTTGGTGACACTGGTCTTCTGATCGGGAATATCCAGCGAAGTGGCCACGGCCGGCCGACTGGGCCGGGCCAACAGGAGAGTACCCTGGTACTTATCGGCAGCAAAGTCCCACTGAATGCCGTTGAATGTGGGTTTAGAAAAGGTCATCGGTGTCAAAGTGGTGCGGATCTCATCGCCAATCGTGATGCTATAGTAGTATTGTCCCTTGTGGTCCGAGGAGACGACTACTCGGTTGAACCACTGGTTGAACCTGTTGGTCTTGAGGATGCTACTGCCGAATTGCTGGGGACGATCTTGCTGCCAATCGTAGATCAACCAGCCCCGGGCGACTAGATTGCCGAAGAAATCGTAGAAGTAATCGCCCTCTAACGCGGTGTCCACATAGCGCTGATAGGGCTCGCGGGCGTAGTTGGAGTACTCCCACTGTCTCCATTGGTACTCCCTATACAGTTCTTGGGGGACGTACCATTTGCGCACTGCCGGATCCAGCGCATCGAATAATACCCCCGGTCCCTGCGGGGAAAAATCCACCTCTCCACCTTGCTTCACTCTACCGAGGCGCGAGCCGTATGCTTGGGCACCAACCGGAGTCGGCGCACTCCAGCCTAGCGCGCAAAAAACAGCACCTACCACAATCAGATAGCACTTGCTCAAAATCCTCCTCCTCGCTTGGCTGGCACTAGTATACCACGGACACACTGTTGGAACGCCGCTCAATCTCCCGGTCGGAGCGGATTTCCACTACTGCTAGGTAGATGCCCGGCGGTACTAGGCGGTCGTCGTCGCCGCGACCGTCCCACTGTAGCTCAATGCGGCCGTTTTGCACCTCAACAGAGCTGAGCCGCCGCACGCGGCCACCGGCCAAATCGTAAATAGTTACCTCGGCCGGCGATGGTTCGAGCAAGTGCAAAACCGCATAGCTTATTTCCACTACGTCGTTGGCCCCATCTCCGTTGGGGGTGAAGGTCCGCGGCTGGATTGCCAGCGGACCAGCCACCTGCGAGCCCACGGGAATTCGCACCAGCAACTCGTCGGTATCCTGTTCGGCTGAAGCATCCCCGCCCTCGGTCTGCAGCGGCACTTGTACGCTGGCATCGGCAAAAGCCCGCCCTTGGAAACGCGTACCATAGCGGAACACGGCCGCATCAAAGACAATTTTCAAAAGAGTGCCATCGGCGTCGATCAGAGGTAAGCCTAGGGCAAAGTGGTCTTTTTCCACCGCCTCAATGGAGAACGATCCGACGCGCAGGGGCAAAGACACACCGGCCAGATCGCCGCCGAACTCGGCTCCAGCTAGGCGATTGCCCGCCCCATCTTGGATTTCTACCGAATGGATGGCCGCGATGCGGGCCGGGGTTTCGATTTCAAAGCGCGTAAATCCCGGCCGGCCCGTAGTATTGGCGATGCGGGCGAAGTACGTAAAAGTCGTCTGTTCGCCGACCTCGGTCCGCGGCGGTCCCACCTCGGCGATGATGCGGTCAACCGGGGGCTGTGCGGACTGGAAGCCCAAGTCGGCGACAGCGCGGCCGGCATCCAAGCTCAGATTGGTGAAATCGATGCGGAACTGGAAGTAGCGCCGCGGTGCCGGCACAGTCAGGGGAGTGCCGTTATCGACTAGTTGCCACTGGACCCAGCCGTTGTCGGTGTCGGCTTTGATGGGGCCCCGCTGATTTTTCGCCAGTTTCTCGAAGGTTTCCTCGGTCAGCGCATTGCCCTCGCTGTCAGTGGACACATATTCGGATTGTCGGCCTCCTACATTGGCATTGCGGAAAAAGATATCAGGCGTCGTATCCTGCCCGCTGCGCACGCGAACTTCCATCTTGGAATCCGCGCTATTGCCGGCGGCCACTTCGCTCCAAGCGATTCGGCCCCAGACCACCTCCTCGCCCAGATCCAGCACATTGGACACATAGCTGGCCGTTGGTACGAATCCCCTGCCGTACACCTCTATCTCGTCAATTTCAAATCCGAGGGTGGAAATCGACTTGAGTTGCAGAAAGCGGACAAATTGGGGGCTGATCTGTGCTTCTACTCTGGCCTCGCGGTTGTCCGGCTCGCGCCGCACCGGCGAGGTGAAAATGGGCTGCCCACTGGCAAAGAGGTTTTGCGGCAAGCCATCGTTGAGGAACAACTCATATCCCCGCATGAATTCGTTCCCAAAGGGAAACGACGCCGTCATCCGCGGATAGAACGCAATCCGGTCCACGCCAAAGCGCGCACCAAGGTCAATGCGAATGGTGACGCCGTTGTTGCGCACGATGCGGCCGGCCACGAACTTGCGGTCAAAAGCTACCCGGTGGTCGCCATTGAGCATGCCCGCCAATTGCTCTGGATCTTTCTGGCTGGCATCCAGCCCTGGAACATCTATAGTGCCCCCTCGCTCGAGAATACCGAGCGAAATGTTGAAGTCGGAGCGCAAGCGCAGCGGCGTGATCCAGTTCCGCAGAGAATCCGCGCCAACGGCGAACACTCTTCCGCCGTTGGCATCCTCGATAGTTCCGAGTTGCTCGACAAAATCGATCACGCCCCCGGGTGTTGTGCCAGAATTGCGCCAAGGACGTTCGTCGCCGCCGACCGTAAAAACATCCTGTGCGCTGGTTGGGCACACGGACAGCAGTAGCAGTAGGTGAAGAAAAATTGGCGCAGGAGGGACGCGTTTTTCACGTAGCGATTGCAGCAGCTTGAAAAGGGGACCGATGGGATGATATTCCATGGTGAGAGTCGGCTCCTTAGTAGATTTCAGCCTTAGGCACCGAAGGCTGCCCTTCCCTAAAGCGCGACGTTCGTTGCAGGTTGTAGGACGCTATATATATGATGAATCAAGTATGATAAATCAAGGCGTCTGGAAACTCTAGGTGGAGAGCGCATATACGCTGCCTTTTCCGGCCGGGATTGACGTGTTTTTTATGTCCCATGTAATCCACGATTGGGATGCTGAACACTGCATCAAATTGCTGCGTCGGTGTCCCTAAGCCTTGCCAGAAGGCTCGCCGGCGCTCGTGCAGGAATGCCTATGGTAGCGGTGTTTCAACGGAACGACTGGGGACCAGCGCACCGGGCCAGAAATCGAAGTGCTGAGGCCGGCTTTCGCGAAACGGAGTGCCGCCCTCTCGACCACGAGCAGGGGATCGCTATCGGCTCCGTTAGCTGTCCTTCTGCGGTGCCAACCAAACCAAGGTCGCCCCCCAACCGCCGCCCCCTTCGCCGGCCAAGCGGAAAGTCTCCACTTCGGGCAAGCGGCCCAAAATGGCGTGGACCGAGCGCCGCAACTGGCCCGTGCCCTTGCCGTGGATGACGCGCACCTGCAAAATGCCCGCCTGGCGACAGGCATCCAAATAGTCGGGCAAAAGCTCTTTGAGGTCGCGTGGATGAAAGGTGTGCAGGTCCAGCGTGCCGTCGATGGGCACTTCCACCGCTTCGGGCTCTTCCCATTTTTCTTCGCTCATCGTCCTAACTCTGGCCCAAAAGCCTGCGCCCGTGAAAACGGGTTTGGTCGTCAGTGGTCAGTAATTTGGGTCCGTAGGGCGTGGGGTCTGGGCGCGAAGCTCCGTAGAGCTGATATCCATCCTAAAGGGCACCGGCGCGAAAAGGTCCGCGTATTGTGCCGGTACATCTATATCCGCTAAGGTGCGGTACGCATCTCCATCTACTCGACCAGCAACCCAAAAGCGACAGCCCCCAGCGGCAAACTCCTTTAGGGCCGCAACCACGCCCCGCTCCTTTTCATTATAATATCGGCCCTGCAAGAGCCGCACGGCCGTATCGTACCCAATTGCAAAATGGCAACCGCCGAAAAGTCGGGCCTTCTGCACAAAGGTCGGTGCCCGCGTCACCACCACTGGGAAGCGACCGCGCATTTGCGCCAAGCGCTGCTCAACCTCGCTCCTTTGCAGGGGCGGCTTATCGACGTTTTCAATGGACAGCTCCAAGCTCGGCCGCCGGCCACTTAGCTGTCCCGTCGCAGCCGCGAGCCGCTCGTGTCCCTCGTGCAGCGGGTTGAAAGACCCGGACAAGAGCAGGCGCTGCCCGCGCTCAACCTCGGGCGCGAGCACCCCATCGGGACGCATCTCGACGACGTCCAACTCGCCCGCAAACAGCAAGCGCAGCGGATCGTCTAACGACAGCGTCCGCCGCGAAAGACGCGCGCAGTGCGGCAGCGCTGCACCAGCGACCGGGCCGCCGCAGACCTCCACTATGGCCTCCAAGGCCAAGCGGCTCAAGACCTCCTCTTGCTCCAAGCGGGCGGCAGCACCCTTCTCAAAATGCAGGGTGTACAAGCGATAGGCCCCCTCCAAGCGCAGCGCGATGCAGCCCCGATCCGCGCCGCGCCGCAGCCTGCTCGTCGCCAGAGCCGCACTGCAACCCACGCCGAGGCAGCCCGGCCCCGGCTCGGCAAGAGAAGCGGCCCGCACAAAGGCCCGGCCCGCCATATCCCGCGCCGTTTGCTCGTTTGCCCGATGCGGCCCTAGCGAGGCCAAATACGCCGCGAGCGCTCGCTCGCTATAGGGCACTTGGGCTTCGACGATTGCGTGCGAGGCCCCGGGGTGATTCAAGAGCCAGCTAATGAGTTCGCTGCCCCCGCCGGTGGTCGCGATGGCCAGCCGGAGGCCGCTGTGCAATACGGCTTCGACCTGCGCCCAGATGTCGCCGGAGACGCGCAAGCCGCTCTACCCCGCGAAGAAGTCGAAGGCACTGCGGAGGCCCCAGCCCGTGAGGAAGAGGCCGCTGACCAAGTTGAGCACTCGCAGCGGCCACCCCATGCGCAGCGGTGCTGGCAGGAAGCGGCGATCGGTCCATACCATCAGCAAGCACCACAGACCGCAGGTGAGGACCCCGCCGAAGATCGCCGCTGGCGTCACGATCGCCACCGGGTTGCCACCCATCCACATAATGGCGACGCCGCCCACGCCGCAGTAGGCCACCACCCACGGCCGCAGCCGGGCAACGGGCACCTCGCGCAGCCGCCGGACAATGGGCCGGAAGCACTCGTACGTGGTGCGCGTATAGAGCTCGTACGCGGCCATAATGGTGCCAAAAAACGCGGTAAACACGCCCAATTGGTACAGATAGACCAAGGCTGGATGCAGGAGCGTGAGGAAATCGGCCTGTACCGACAGCAGCTGCATCCCCTCCGGCACGATGTGCTGGGGGCGGAGCACGGCCGCGCCGAGCACCACAAAGGCCATGGTAAAAATCACCACGCAGACAAAGGACACTCCTGAGTCCACCAGTGGACCCCGCAGCCAAGCTCGGCCCCGGGCCATATTTTTATCGTCGGGCGCAATGGCCACGCCCTCCTCGGCGGCCTCCACGTTGCGGCCCAGCAGGCCCCAAGCCTTCTCCCGCAACATGCCGATGTAGCCGAAGTAGTCCTGTGTGCCGCCGCCGATTGCACCTAAGTAGGTGCCCAGCTCCACCCAGGCCGAGCGCGCCGCCACGGCCGGATACTTGCTAATCAGCCAGGGATCATAAGCGGGCATGGTCGGCACGACCGAACCTAGCAACACCGCCAGCCAGTCGGGCTGGGCGGCCGCAGCGGCCGTCAGGATCGAGAGCAGCAGGACGCCGACGACCACAGTCTGAAATTTCTCGAGCGCACCATAGCTCTGCACCATGGTAATGGCGATGGCCAAGGCGACAAAGGCCGTGCCCCACACGCGGGGGTCGCCCCATATCGCCAGCCCCTCACAGCCCAAGATCCACACCATCAGCCCGCCGAGCATCTTGGGCAACCCCGACAGCCACAGCGGGAAGCAAAGCGCGGTCAGCACCGCCATAACCCACACCACCCAGCCCTGCGGCCCAGGCAAAAACTTCCAGCGTTCGAGCGGGTGTTCTCCCGTCAGGGTCATGTAGCGCGCCGCCGTATAGACTTGCACGAACTTCATCAAGCCGCCGCCGATAAAGCACCACAGCAGGGCGTAGCCGAACACCGCTCCGCCCCGCGAGGCAAAGACCGTCTCACCGCTGCCGATCGTCACCGAGGCGATGATGGCGCCCGGGCCAAAAATGCGCAGCATAGCCCCCACACCGCGCGCCTGCATGTCTTCGCTGAGCGCGGGATAGCGCCGCACCTCACTCATGGAAGCATCTCCTCTTTTACCGGTGGATCGCCCATAGAGAACCTTTCAGAGGACTGCCGTCTGGACGACGGGAAGCGAGGCGGCAGTCACCAGTATTGGCGACACATGGAAGCGTCCCTGAGTACAGGCCGATACAGGAGAGAATGTCATAATGCGACGCTCTTATCAGTGGCTCGGTGCGGGCCGTTGGCCGTCAACGTGGACGCAGTAAGGTCGTGCGTAGGCCAAGAAGCTATCCGCCTTTAGGCGATAGTAGTTCACAATATCGCTCTGGCTATTGTTTGTCAAACACCCGCAGCACAACCATATTTTTTGCGAGAGCTCATCCGATGAACATCGCCAAAGCCATCGTGCCGGTAGCCGGCCTCGGCACCCGACTCCTGCCCACGACCAAAGCCGTGCCCAAGGAAATGCTGCCAGTGGGCCGCCGGCCGGTCATCCACCACGTCGTCGAAGAACTAGCGGCTGCTGGCATCCGCCAAATCCTCTTCGTCACCGGGCGCGGCAAGAGCGCGATTGAGGACCACTTCGACGACAGCGACGCGGGCTACCGCGAGCGCGGCATTGAGTTTTTCTCCGTGCGCCAACCCCAGCCTCCCGGCACCGGTACTGCGGTCGCCGCCGGGGAGGCCTTTGTGGCCGGCGAGCCTTTTGTCGTGGCCTTTGGCGACAGCATCGTGCGCACCAGCAGCGATCGCCCCCTGTTGCAGCGGATGATCGACTCGCACCTGCGCCATCGCTCGTCCGGCACCATCGGCGCGTACGAAGTGCCCGCAGAGCAGATGCACCACTACGGCATCTTGGTGCCCGAAGTGGCGACGACCGGAGATGCCAAGCTGACCGCGATCTTAGAAAAACCAACGCCCGCGCAAACCTTTAGTCGCTTGGCCGTTAGTGCGCGCTACGTGTTTTCTCCGGCCATTTTCGCCCACATCCGCGCCACCGCGCCCGCTGCGAGCGGGGAGGTATTTCTCACCGACGCAATCGCCGCCCTCATCGCCGCCGGTGCCCCGGTGCGCGCCGTGCGCTTGAGTACCGACGAGCAGCGCTGCGACATTGGCAACCACCTGTCTTATTTTTTGAGCTTTATCGATTACGCGCTCGACGACCCAGAATGGGGGGCGCAAATCCGCGCCTATCTGCGAGCAAAACTAGCCAACGGGTAGTGGTCTATTTTGAAGTCTGCCTGCCCGATTAGCCGTCATCTTCAAGCTGTTTTATCCCGGCTGACAAATAGTTTCTGAACACTTTTTTGGCTTCATGTCGAAACGCTTTACAACGGATTTCGTTCTGGAGCACGGGGAAATTTTTGTGGGGATCGCCTTCCAGCGACTTTATATAGTTCGGCGCACTAGGGGTTACGTTCACAATCGTTGCCGGACCTTTATAATACTGGCGAATTTCCCCTACATCTTCCCAGCCCCACTGTCTTCGGAAATTGCCCGATCCCGAGGGGCTATTGTCTAATAGTCGATATATTTGAAGTATTGTTTTTCCCCTCTTGTATTTCCTCTTGCAATCAAATCGACGGACTTGCTCGCTCAAGTCTTGGATAATAGCTTGGTAGTCCATTTGAACTCTCCTTGTGTGCCTGAAGTATAGCCACAGGTCTACTCCTTTTTGAAATTCGTTCGAGGATCGACTAATCGCGTTGCGGTCTCCTTTTTTGTATCGTTGTGATATGCCTCAGTCTAAGAGCCTATACGAAAATTGATTTTCTGTTGATACAAAGGTCTTGGCGACCTACGCTTTCCGTACCATTTACCCTCAACCAAGAGGCGGAAAGCCATGGCCACCAAGACCGATTCGCCGGACACAATCTGGCGTATCCCGGATGCCTTGTGGCATCGAATCACCCCGATTCTGGGTCCGGAAAAACAACCCGGCACTGTCGGACGCCCGTCCACGCCCCACCGCGTCCTCTTCGACGCGATTTCCGACAATGGGTGAAACAAGGCGTGTTTCTCCGAGCTTGGCAGACGCTGCTGCACTACTATGATACGGAAGTGGGTATTGCTTGGGAATGGCAAGCCCTCGATGGGGTGATCACCAAAGCGCCGTTGGGCGGCCAAGCGACGGGTCCGTCGCCGGTCGATCGGAGTAAACAGGGCACCAAACGGTCGGTGTTGACCGACCAGCGAGGGGCACCACTGGCGGTGGAAATAACCGGAGCCCATACACACGACAAAACGGTGGCACGGGCGACGCTGGATGGCCTTGTCGTGGAAAGACCCAAGCAAGTCGTCTATCGGCTGCATCCTCGGTGTCTGGACACAGGCTATGATTACGCCGATGTGATCGAAGGAGTTGAGCAACGCGACTATCACCTACACTTAGCCAAAAGGGGAGCCGACAAGACCACTCGGCGCGGCCAAAAGAACCATTCGGCGCGTCGATGGGTGGTTGAACGAACCCATGCTTGGCATAATCGGTTCCGTCGGCTGTTGATCCGATGGGAGAAGAAGAGTACCCATTACGAAGCATTCATTCAGGTCGCTTCGGTGCTTATCATTTTTCAAATCTTCGAACGGTTGAAAGTGCACCAGCGGGTGTCAATTCCCTTGGAATACGTGGCTCTCGGGCGAGCGGGCAACTCGGCCACGTCCGATCAGATGCACCTGTTGGATCAAGCGTTGGGCTATCTGCCCGCAGGGCACTATTGTCTGTTGGCCGACCACGAGTTTATCGGTGGGGCGTGGCTTGGGTATCTGCTCAAGCGCGAGGTGGATTTTGTCATTTGTTTGCGTTCTAATCACACCCTTAAACGGGCTGACGGGCGTACCCTATCCTTGGAGCGGAGCACCCGCCGCCAAGCCCGAGGCATCACGCGGGTCTATCAACAGGTGCAGTTGTATGAAGGCTCCAATGCCGTCTCCGTTCATCTCATCTTATATGTCATCGAGCGGCCAACGGCTGTTTCTGGCCACCACTTTCGACGATGTGGTCGCGTTGTATAAACAGCGGTGGGCTGCCGAGACAGCGTTTGGGTTCCTTAAGTCCAAAGGCTTTGATTTGGAAGCCACGCATTTACGCACATCCAAGCGGGTCGTACGCTTGGTCGGCCTGCTCGCCCTCGGCGTACTATGGACCCTGTGCGTCGGAGAGCACCTACATCAACAAAAAAGCCTTGACGTAAACACAATAGTCCTGTATTATCTCCGTATGTAGATTTGATGGTGAGTGGACAGATATTTATAACAATTATTCTAACATTCTAACTATTCTAACATTCTAACTATTTTTTTTGCCAAGTAGAGAAGGAGAAACGACATGCTGATGCTCTTGATTATGGGCCTGATGACCCTTTTTCTGGCTTGCTCCGAACAGAATAACCCCGTCAAGCAGTCTGGCCTGGCGGGCAAGGCTATGCAAGGCGATTGCGACACCAATGGCGACGGCAACGTTGACTTATTTGAGTTCGCGGCCTGTAACGAAATCGAGGTCGGCAGCAGCGGTCAAGCTGCGCCAGCGCACTGCGATACCGTCGCGCAAACTACGCCAGCGGATACCGTCCCATGGCGGTCGAGCTTTGGCTTAGAGTTAAGCAATTTTACCATACACGACAGCCTTATTTGGACTAGCTGGGGAGGTAAATATGTCGAATTCAGCTTGACCTTAGCCAACCGTAGTAATCAACTACTCCTAAACAACGTAGTTGATATTGAGGTGTACAAAAACGGCGAAAGAATGGGGGATGGTAGCGTTAAAGTAGAGTGGGGAGACGGAAAGTATGCCCGAAGATATGGCTACTTAAAACCGGGGCAGACATTTGACTACGTAGGAGCCCGTCTTTGGCTTAGATATGGACTAGATGAACTACATTGGGATTGCTACCGCATTGAATTGTCGGCATGGCCCATAAGGGAAGAAATCAATTGGTCAAAAGTAGAAGAAGAAATCGATTGGTCAAAACAGGAAGCGGAAACAGTGCGCGAGATTTTGCCGGCTTCCACGTGTAACAAATGGGACCTACCTAAAGACACTCGTTAGAACTTGCGCCCGTCCAGCGCAGGCTCGAGACCAACATTGATTCACTGTAACCAACATGCACATCTGGACGGCCTTTGATGTGCATGTGCCTGCGCTGAAACGCCCTGTAACCCCCATTAACGCATTGGGGTCGTTCAGACACCCGACCCCCAGACTAACCAGCTACTTTTCCGCGGATCAATGCTATATAGGAGATTGGCGCAATATGTTACTGGCTTCGACTAAGAGCCTATACGAAAATTATGTCAAACGGTCGACAATTCGGACTTGATTGAGGCGCAATAGGTAAGGAAAACGTAGATTGCCAAGACCTTTTTATTATTAGGAAATCAATTTTCGTATAGGCTCTAAGCCCAAACGACCACGCGACACCAACCAACTGGCTCACACGGTTGTCCACGAGGCGATAGACCGTGTGGAACAGCGATCAATCTGCCCACCTCCACGCCAACCACGCCAACCACTCAAGTCCCGTCCAAAAAATCGGGGACTATCCTTCTGACTGGATCGCCCCCTTACCGCGTGTGATACGACAATACAAACTATCTTTCCCGCACGGGTCGCCTCCCTACATAATCACCGCATTAAGTCAACTTATCAATGATTTTTTTCGCCCCTCTCGTAGGCTTTTTTGATGGCTTTATCAAAGACTTCAAAGACAGTAAAGTAGGTGTCGCCGGCTTCATCATAGGCATCGAGGGCTTCATCGGCGACACGATGGGCTTCGGTGCCGGCTCGTCGGCCAGCACGATGGGCTTCATCGATGACATGGTTGGCTTCATCGAGGGTACGCTCGGCTTCCTCCCAAGCGGCAAAGGCTAGTCGGACTTCTTCAATCGCATGCACGGCTTTATCGTAGCCGTAGGCGGTTATCCTAAAAATCGCATAGGCACCTTTGACTTTTTTATTTGCGTCCCTGGCTTCCTCCCAAGCGGCCTCGGCTTTCTTATGGGCTTCGTCGTCGGCGCGATCTGCGGCCCAATAAGCATCCCAGGCCAGCCTAGTTTCCTCGTGGGCGTCAATGGCTTCAAAATAGGCGGCCTGGGCTTTCTTATAGGTCCGATATGCCTCTACAGCTCTGTCAAAGGCGGTCTCTCCGGCCAAAACCTCAACGCAAGAAAAAGGCCCAACAGGACATAACTGGCGATCTTCATTGCATTACCTCCGGTTCGAGATGGTTGACCCAGTTAGGCTTGTTCATGCAGGGAAAGGTACTACGGAAGAAGCACAGGTTCTCTGCAAAAGTGTGAACACCTCGATGATATGCAGACCAAGCAGAAAGGTCAATTTCAAAATCCCCCTTCTTTAACGTCTGGCGTAGACGCTGATAACGCGATTTCCCTCCTTTGTGACTTGTTTCAACAGGAATTTTTGCTTGACCAATTCTCGCAAGATTTTATTCGTCTTATCGGAATCGAACAGCTTTACCTTTGTCTCAATCTGCCCCTCCTGACGCATATCCTCTAGGAGATCTCGCACCTCAGCCGCGGTCAATTGTGTATCCGGTGGGGCAAATATTTGACGAACCGCCTCGGTCGGCCCCACGCACGGCCCTTGCTCCGCCCCTTCAATAACCAAAGTAAATTCCTTAGCCCAGAAGTTCACAACGAACTCAAGCATGGGGTCTGAGTGCTTCTCCACCAGAGCCGCCTCGACCTTTTCCATTTGCTGAAGCTTTACTTTTAGCTCGGCAATTTCGATTTTCGTCTCCTTTATTCTCTCCCGCAGTCGGTTGAAGAGGAGGTGCATCGGAGTCAGATCCGTATTTTTTGTCATCGGGATTTCCTTTCTTCGGGCTTGACAATAACAGCGACTCGCTCCACTTTATATAAATATGGTGGGCTTCTTATTCGGGGTTCCACTAAAAAAACCTCCTTTCTTTGGTTAGACGGGATGGTTTTCTTGGGCCGAGCGGTGGCAGCCGTTTCGGCCCTCTTTATTAGAACGATAGATGTGTTGCTTCATCCTGTCAAGCCCCCTGTAAAAATAGTCTTAAATTCAGACCCCCCAACACAAAGTATCTATAAAGTATCTGTTGAGTAAGTGTCTTAATTCAATTACACTTAAGGAATGTTCAACAGGGTCCAAAAAGACAAGCTGATTACGATCTTGAACTGCTTGGTAGAGGGTATGGGCGTCCGTCCGACAGCCTGAGTTGTCGGCTACCACCACCAGACCATCCTCAAGCTACTGTGCTCGGCGGGGACCTGGGCCTCCCAGTATTGCGACAGGCACTTACGCAATCTGGCCTGTCGCCGCCTAGAAGTGGACGAGGCGTGGAGGCTTTGTCTATGCGAAGGAGCGCAATCTGGGACAGGCCAAGAGCGCACCCCATCAGGCGGGCGATGTGTGGTTGTGGGTTGCCTTCGACCCTGAAACCAAGCTAATCCCTCTTAGCGGATCGGCGATCAAACACTAGAGACAGCTATCGACTTCATGGCTGACTTGAAGGGACGCCTTACTCACCGCGTCCAGTTGACCTCGGATGATCTCAGGGCCTATGTAGTGTAGAAGCGGTCGAACAGGCTTTCGGCTGTTATATGCACTACGCAATGCTGTCGAAGATATACGCCTCGGACGAATTGGCGCTGAACATGGAGAATGTCATGGGCAACCCCGACATGGAGAAGGTGAGCACGTCCGGCGTCGGGCGGCAGAACTTGACCATGCGCATGTCCATGCAGCGATTCATGCGGCGCACTAACGGCTTCTCCAAGAAGATTATCAACTACGCCCATACCGTCGCGCTGCACTTTCTCCATTACAACTTCTGCCGCATCCACCAGAGCATCGACATAACGTCGGCGATGGCGGCCAATATCACGGACACCTTCTACGACATGGAGTGGATCGTTGATCGCGTTGCCGAAACCGAACCCAAGCCGCGCCGTCCCAAGACCTATCGCAAAAGGTCTGCGGCTTGAATTTCAAAATAGACCACTACCGGCCAACGACTCATCTTGACAGTCTCTTGCAAATCCATAATGTTAGTAAGGTTCAATTGGACGCCAACCACATAGAGGCGGTTTTAGGCATGGGCACAGCAAGTTGGAAAGAAAAATTAGCCGGGCAAATGCCCGCGGAGTTAGCCGGCGAAATCGACACCTTTGAGACCCAGCTCCACCTGCGCAAGCAGGGCAAGATGGAGGAGAAGCTCTTCGCCGAGACGCGGTTGCGCCGCGGCGTGTACGGCCAGCGCTACGACAACGGCCAGCGCTACGACGGCACCCAGACGCAACTGTTGCACTTCCCCGAGCATCAGACCAAGGGGCCGGACACGGTTTGGCACGCCCCGGGCATGATGCGGATCAAAATCCCATTCGGCGGGCTGACGGCCGAGCAGATGGAGGTGCTGGCCGACGTGGCCGAAGAGTACTCCGAGGAAGTCCTGCACGTCACCACCCGCCAAGACTTCCAAATCCACTTCGTCCACCTCGAAGATACGCCCGACCTGATGCGTCGCTTGGCCGCAGTGGGCATCACCACCCGCGAGGCCTGCGGCAACTCGGTGCGCAACGTCACCGCCTGCCCCCTCTCCGGCGTCTGCCGCACGGAGACCTTCGACGTAACCCCCTATGCCCAAGCCGTCATGCGCTTCCTGCTCGGGCATCCCGACTGCCAAGATTTCGGGCGCAAGTTCAAGATCGCTTTCTCCGGCTGCCGGCACGAAGCCTGCGGCCTGACCAGCATGCACGACATGGGCGGCATCGCCGTGGTAAAGACCATCAACGGCGAGGAAAAGCGCGGCTTTGAGCTCTACGTTGGCGGCGGCTTAGGAGCGGTGCCCCACCAAGCCCAGATCTTCGACGAGTTCGTGCCGGCCGAGGAATTGCTGCCCATCGCCCAAGCCATCGCCCGGGTCTTTGCCCGCCTCGGGGAAAAGAAAAACCGCAACCGCGCCCGCATTAAGTTCTTGGTGGCCAAGCTCGGCATTGAGGAATTCCGCCGCTTGGTGTGGGAGGAACGCGCCATCCTGCCCCCGGATCCGCGCTGGACCGCATTTCTCCACGACCTGCACGCCACCGACGAGCAGCCGCTCAAGCCGGGCCAAGCTCTCAACGGCGCGGCCGCGAGCGCCGGCTTTGCCGAATGGCACCGCACCAACGTCTATCCGCAACGCCAAGCAGGCTATGCGGTCGCCACCGTGGTCCTGCCGCTGGGCGATATCACCTCTAGCCAGCTACGCGCGCTGGCCGCCATCAGCCGGCACTACGTCCGCGAAACCGTCCGCACCACCGTTGAGCAGAACCTCGTCCTGCGCTGGGTCCGCGAAACCGATCTGCCCCATCTCTACGACGAGCTCGCGTCTCTCGGCCTCGCCGAGTCGGGCGCCGGGACCATTGCCGACGTGACGGCCTGCCCGGGCACCGACACCTGCAAGCTCGGCATTGCCTCCTCGCGCGGCCTAGCCGCTGAGCTACGCAAGCGACTTGGCGAAGAAAACGGCCAGCTCAACGCAGCCATTGAGTCCCTGCGGATCAAGATCAGCGGCTGCTTCAACTCCTGCGGCCAACACCACGCGGCCGACATCGGTTTCTACGGCAACAGCCGCAAAATCAACGGCATCACCGTGCCGCACTTTCAGGTCGTCTTGGGCGGTCAGTGGCGGGAAAACGCCGGCTCCTTTGGCTTGGCCACGGGTGCCGTGCCCTCCAAGAACATCCCTGAAGTCGTCACCCGCTTGGCCAAGCACTTTGTCGCCGAGTGCGCTGAGGACGAGACCTTCAAGGACTTCATCACCCGCATCGGCAAACGCCAAGTCAAGGCCATGCTCGAGGATCTGACCCAAGTGCCGTCCCACGAGGAAAACAGTTGGTACTACCAAGACTGGGGCGACACCCGCGAGTTTACCATGGCCGACCTCGGCAAGGGCGAATGCGCCGGCGAGGTCGTTTCCATTACGACCATGGAAATTGCCGCGGCCGAGCGCGAGGTCTTTGAAGCACAAGTCGCCTTTGACGAGGGCCAGCTAGAAGCCGCTTGGCAGGGCGCTTTGGGCGCGATGCTGCGCGCGGCCCGCGCCCTAGTCAAAGAGCAATTCTACGACGTGCCCACCACGCCGGAGGTAGTGGTAGCCGAATTTCGGGCGCGCTTCTACGACAGCGAGTTGTTCTCGCCGAAATTTGCCAACTACCTCTTCGCCGCGCATCGGAACCCGCCGGGCGCATTGGCCGAGGCGCAAGTCCACCGCTTCATCGAGGAGGCCCAGCTCTTCATCGAAGGCGCGTACACCTGCTACGACAAAATCGCCGCGCCGGTCGGCGCTACCGCGTGAGTCCCCATGGAAGCCCTACAGCGCATCAACATCAAGTTCTATCTCGAAGATCCCGAGTCCCTATCGGCCCAAGAGGCCTTCCGCATCTTCAATAGTTGGATCCCGACGACTCCAGACGAAGTCCTCATCGACGTGGCCGACTACAGCCACCTAGCCGAGGGACCGCTGACCCTGCTCGTCGGCCACGAAGCCAACTATAGCCTCGACAACCACAGCGCCGAGTTGGGCTTGCTCTACTCGCGCAAACAACCCGCAGACGGCGACCTGAGCGAGCGGCTTGCCAGTGCCTTAAAAGCGGCACTCACCGCCTGCCGACGCCTCGAAGAAGAGCCTAGCCTAGCGGGCAAAGTCAAATTTCGCCGCGGCGATGTGCTCCTAGTAGCCAACGACCGCCTCAGCGCAACCAACGACCAAGCCGGCGAAAAGGCCCTGCGGGCCGCCCTCGGCCCGGTACTCGCCCAGCTCTTCGCCGGCACCGAGTACGCAGTGGAGCGCGACCCAGCTCCTCAATTGCGCCTCAACCTGAGAATACGCTGCCAAACCAACGCCGACACGGCGACCCTGCTGGGCAATCTCGCCGCTTGACAGAGGTAAACAGGCCCGTATTTTTGCGATAGTTCCCGATTCAAAGAGCAAAGAAGCAATAGCACCTTATTGGGAGGAACCCATGGCTTACTACATCACCGAAACCTGCATCGACGTCAAAGACAAGGCCTGCGTCGAGGTTTGCCCCGTTGACTGCATCCATCCGATCGACGGCGAAGGCGAACCCATGCTCTATATCGACCCGGACGAGTGCATCGATTGCGGTGCCTGCGAGCCGGAGTGCCCGGTTGAGGCGATCTTCGCCGAAGAGGACGTGCCCGAGGAGCAAGACCGCTTCGTCGAGATTAACACCAAGTACTTTGAGCTGCGCGACGACCCCGAAGAATGGGACCAGTGGAAGCAGGAACACGCAGCCGAATTCGAAAAAACCAGCTAGGACGCCGCCTTTCGCGCAGAAAAGCCGGGACGCCCCATGGGTTTCCCGGCTTTTTCGCGCTTGACGATATCAGACCCACCCCGCTTATTTTTTTGCCTAACAAAATTGCCGGAGATGGTGTACATGGCGAAGACAACCCCCCGAAAAAAACCTAAAGCAAAGAAAGCCAAGCTCCGGGCCGCGCCCGACAAACTGTGGTTCATGTACCGCAAGATGTCCGAGATCCGCCTCTTTGAAGAGCACGTCTGGGACGTCTATACCCGCGGCCTGATGCCCGGCCTAGCCCACCTCTACATTGGCGAGGAAGGCGTGGCCGTAGGCACTTGCGCGGCCCTGCGCGACTCCGACTACATCACCAGCACGCATCGCGGCCACGGGCACTGTCTGGCCAAGGGCGGCCAACTCGACCGCATGATGGCCGAAATCATGGGCAAGGAGGCCGGCTATTGCCGCGGCAAGGGCGGGTCCATGCACATCGCCGATATGTCGGTGGGCATCCTCGGGGCCAACGGCATTGTCGGCGGCGGCTTCGGCATCTGCACCGGTGCCGGCCTCTCGGCCAAGCTGCGCGGCACCGATCAAGTGGGCGTCTGCTTCTTCGGCGATGGCGCTGCCAACCAAGGCATCATGCTCGAAACAATTAACATGGCCGTGATCTGGAACCTGCCGGTCATCTACATCTGCGAAAACAACCAGTACGGCGAGCACACCCCCTACGAGGCCGTCACCGGCGTCACCGACATCGCCGACCGCGCCAAGGGGCTTGGCCTCGAAGGGATCATCGCCGACGGTGCCGATGTGCTGGAGATGTACGAAAAAGTAACCGCTGCCGTAGCCAAGGCGCGCCAAGGCCACGGTCCGAGCCTGATCGAAGCCAAAACCTACCGCTACCACGGGCACCACGTCGGCGACGCCCAGACCTACCGCACTCGCGATGAGGTCGGCTGGTGGTCTGAGAACAAGGACCCCATTCGCCTGTTGGGCCAGTACATGGTCGCCAACCGGGTCGCCAAACAGGCCGAACTCGACGCCCTGTACGCGCAAGTGGAGCGCGAGGTCCTCGACGCCATCGAATTTGGCAAAGAAGCCGCCTTTCCCCCGCCAGAACAAGCTTTTGAGGATATATATGCCTGATCGGGACATGCTGTTTAGAGAGGCCATCGGCCTAGCTACGGCCGAAGAGATGCGCCGCGACGAGACCGTCTTTGTCATGGGCGAGGACGTGGGGCCCTCCGGCGGCATCTTCAAATGCTGCGAGGGCCTCTTCGAGGAATTTGGGACTGAGCGCGTCATCGACACTCCCATTGCCGAGGCGGGTTATATCGGTCTTGGCGTCGGTGCCGCCATGACCGGCATGCGCCCGCTGTGCGAGCTGATGTTCGGCGACTTTTCGCTGTTGACCATGGACCAGATCGTCAATCAGGCGGCCAAGATCCGCTACATGTCGGGCGGCCAGTGCAAAGTTCCCCTGACGATCCGGCTGTCGATGGGGGCCGGGCGCTCTTCCGCCGCCCAGCACTCCCAGAGCTTGCACGCGATCTTCGCCCATGTCCCCGGGCTCAAAGTTGCCATCCCTGCTACACCCCGCGACGCCAAGGGCTTGCTCAAGACCGCGATCCGCGACGACAATCCCGTGCTCTTCTTTGAAGACAAGATGATGTACAACGACTCCGGCCCCGTGCCCGAAGACGACGACTTTCTCATCCCCTTTGGCGCAGCCGAGATCAAACGCGCCGGCACCGACCTGACCCTCGTCGCCACCTCCAGCATGGTCGGCGTCGCCTTGGCCGCCGCAGAAGAGCTCGCCGCCCAAGGGCTAGAAGCCGAGGTCGTCGATCCGCGTACCCTAGTACCTCTAGATAAGGAGACCCTGCTCGCCTCGGTGCGCAAAACTGGCTATGCTGTGGTGATTGACGAAGGCGTTGAGCGCTACGGTGCCACGGCCGAGCTCGCTTCCATCCTCAACGCCGAGGCATTCGATTGGCTCGACGCGCCCGTCTTGCGCATTGGCGCGGCCGACGTGCCCATTCCCTTCAGCCCAACCCTCGAGATGCCGACCATCCCCAGCCAAGAGCGCATCGTCGAGACCGTACTTTCACAGCGAGGGTAGGCTTTTGTCGCGTCCGGTCTGCCTCGTCACGGGGTCTTCGAGCGGGATTGGCGCGGCCATCGTCCGCCAATTCGCGGCCCAAGGCTACGACGTGGTGGTCCACTACAACGCCGGCGAGGAGCGCGCCGCCCAGATCGCCGCCGCCATTCGCGCCGAGTACGCAGTCGAAGTCCTAGTCCTCGGTGCCGATCTCTCGCAGCGAGAGGCCCCTTTCGACCTAGTCGACCGCACCTTCGCGCACTTTAGCCGCCTCGACGTGGCGGTCAGCAACAGCGGCGTGGCCAACTACGTGGCCGACGAGCAGGGCCAGCTCGTGCGCTACCGCTTCAGCGACACTCCGGTCGAGCACCTCGACAAGGAGATGGCCCGCGTCCTCAGCCTCAACCTCATGGGGGCCTACCGGCTAGTCCAACGCGCCCTCAAGCGCATGGTGGAACAAGCCGCAAAAGAGACCGATCCCGCGCACCGCAGCATCCTCTTGATTACCTCCATCTCGGATATCGCCCCCGAGAGCACCCGCATTCCCTACGGCGTCAGCAAGGCCGGTCTCAATCACGTAGTTGCGGGGGCAGCCTTCGACGGCGGGCCTTACAACATCACGGTCAACGCCCTGCGCCCCGGGGTCGTGGATACGCCGCTGACGAGCCGCCCTTCGGGGGTGGAAGATCCGCAATCGGGCCGCGAATTCACCGTGGCCGAGATCTACGGTCTGATGGCCGCAGGAGGGTCCCAACCCATTCGCCGCATCGGACGCCCTGAGGACATCGCCTTCGCCGCCTACGCCTTCACCCAGATCCCCTACATGACCGGCCAGCTCATCGCCGTTGATGGCGGCTTTACCCTGCCCGGCAATTTTCCCAACCGCGAGGTCTTTCTCCAAGAGGGCTTGCGGAAGCGGCAAGCCAGTTCTTGATACAGACAACGGGCTGCTTTCGCTGCTTTGCGGCGAGGATCCTCTGCGGTCTCAAGTCCTATGGAAGAACTGTTTCACGTCAGCGACCGGCCCGGCATAACCCGCTTTGAGCCTCGTCCCCCACCTCTGAGCAATACCACCTTTACCGGCCGCATGGTCTGGGCCGTGGGCCAGCGCCTGCTGCACAATTACTTGGTGCCGCGCGACTGTCCCCGAGTCGCTTTCTACGCCGGCCCCCGGACTACTGCCGAGGACGCCGAGCGCTTTTTAGGCATCACGACCGCCCGCCACGTGGTGGCCATTGAGACCGCTTGGTTACAGGCTTTGTGCACCGAGTGCCTCTATATTTATGCTCTGCCTAATGAAACTTTCCAACCGGTGAATAAAGGCGCTGGCTACTATATCTCCCGCCAAGGGGTGACGCCCCGTTCGATGGAAACCATTGAAGATATTCTCGCCTGTTTGGCCGCGAGCGACGTGGAGGTTCGCATCACCCCTTCCCTGTGGCCCCTGCGCGACGCCGTGTTTCAATCCACCATGCGGTTTTCCTTCATCCGCATGCGCAACGCCGCGCCTCGGCCCTAGCCGCTTTAATGTTGCTCTGCTGAGGCGGTGCCCGGCCTGCGCCCGGCCCACTACCGGCGCGGGCGACGGTCACTCCAATGGTGCGTCAAGTTTTATTCTGGTGCCCGGCATGGTATGTTTGATTAAAACACACTCGGAGGGCATTGGATTTTGAGATCCCCAAACCTCGTTACGCACAACGCAAAAGAACTTGGGTGCGTTTCCACGTTAAACGTCGAAAATTGGGCAACCGAATAAGGGGCCTCCTCATGCGCCCGGCGATCCTGCGATCTGGAATGATTCTAGTAATGGCAGCATTCGGGGCCTCTGCGGCGGCAGCGCAGACCGAGTTCTCCTTTGCCGCTGGCGTCGATAGCACCGGCTGGGCGCAGGCGCAGAGCAATGCCGACGGCCATGTGCTGATTGAGTCGCCGCAGTATCCGCTCGGTCTGTGGCTGCACTTGGTCGATAAAGCGGGAGATGCGCTGGCCGGCCTTCAGGTCGAATACCAAGGCCGACCCGACAGTTTGGCGGCGATTCGCTGCGTCGATCCGGGCGGAAGGGTGCGGGAGACGCTGGTCTTGTCGTTTGAGGATCCGAATCTGGAGAAGTGGGTATTGAAGGCTTTGGGCCGACAGGAGGGGCCTATTACCTTGCCGGAAGCCGCTTCTCTGACCAGCCTCTCTGTCTCCGATAGTAGTGTTCACAGTTTGGCGGGTCTCGAGCATTTTGTGGCCTTGGAAACTTTGAGTCTAGCCATCGACTATTCTATTACTGACGTGAGTCCACTTGCTGCTTTGACCAACCTTAAAAAACTGAGTCTGTATTTCAATCAGCTAGCCGATGTGAGTCCACTTGCTGCTTTGACCAACCTTAAAAAACTGAGTCTGTGGAATAACCGGATCGCCGATGTGAACCCGCTCGCTACCTTAACCAACCTTGAATCGCTGAACCTAGGTGCCAACCAGCTAGCCGATGTGAACCCACTCGCCGCCTTGACCAACCTTGAACGACTATATCTGGAGGACAATCAGATTACCGATGTGAGCCCACTCGCCGCCTTGACCAATCTTGAGTCGCTGAACCTAAAGGACAACCAGATCGAAGACATAAGTCCCTTGACCGCCAACACTGGCTTAGGGGACGGCGATTTCGTAAACTTGCTCAACAACCCCCTCAGCGACCAGTCCCGCACCAAACACATCCCCGCCCTGTAAGCGAGAGGCGTCGCCGTTCACTACTAAACCCCCCGCATCCGTCCCTCTTCAGCGAAAGGACCCCGCCATGAAAGCCCAACTCACCCTCCTCCTCGCCCTGCTAGTCCCCCTCCCCGCCCTCGGCATCGGCTACGTGTACACCGGCGTGGGCGACGACGGCCGCCAGCACCTCGAACTGACCTCGGTCACTGTGGCTGTGCAGATCGACGAGCGCATCGCCCGCACGCGCACCGACCAGATCTTCACCAACCACGCCGAATGGGAGGTAGAGGGCATCTACGAATTCACCCTGCCCGACGGGGCGATCATCACCGATCTGGTGCTGTGGATCGGCGACAAGCGGATACAGGGTATGGTCCTCGAAAAGGAAGAGGCGCGCCGAACGTACGACGATATTGTAGGCCGCCGCATCGACCCGGCCCTGATCGAGCAGGTGACCCCCAACCAATTTCGCCTGAGCATCTTCCCCTTTCCGGCCAAGGGCAGCCGCCGCGTCGAATTCGAGTACATGCAGCTCCTCGAATCCCGCAACGGCCGCCTCGACTACACCTTCCCGCTGGCCCCCGAAACCGACCAGCCCCTGCAAATGGAGCTGTTCGTGCTGCGCGCCCAAGTGCGCAGCCAGCACACCTTTGAGGCCACGACCTCGGGGCTGCCGCGGCTCACCGAGATAAACCGGCCCGACGCGCACCGCGCCAATATCTTCTTCGGCGACGAGCAGATAAGGCCCCGGGAGGACTTTACCCTGACCATCCGCCAGACCGACGACCGGCCCAAGCCGACCGTGCTCAGCTTTGCGCCGCAGGAGAACGACGACTTAGGGTACTACGCCCTGTGGCTGCCGCCCCTGCCCGAGTTGACGCAAGGCGAACCCCTGTCGCGCAGCCTGACCTTTGTCATCGACATTTCGTCGAGCATGCAGCAGGGCAAGCTCCAAGCCGTCAAAGGCGCACTCGCCGCAGCGATTGACGCGCTGGATCCAGCGGACCTGTTCAACATTGTCGTCTTCACCCACCGGGCCGACTCCTTTGCCGCCGCCCCGGTGCCCGCCGATCCGGCCAACAAGAAGGCGGCCACGGCCTTCATCAACCGGCAGGACGCGCTCGGCGTGAGCAATTTTGAGGCGGGATTGGGCCACGCCATGCAGCAGGCCTTTCCCGTCGGCCGGGTCAACCACGTCGTCTTCCTCACCGACGGCCTGCCCACCCTCGGCGAAGTCGGACTGGAGCCTTTGAGCGAGTTGGTCGGCCAGTGGTCCGCTGACCAAGTGCGTCTCTTCACCATCGGCGTGGGTCGGGACGTGGACCAAGGTTTTTTGAGCGGCTTAGCCGAAGAGCACCGCGGCGAGGCGTACTTCCTCTCGGACGAAGGCGATATCGAGGCGGCGCTCCAAGAACTGTTTGAGTCCTTCACCTTTCCCGTCTTGCTGCTCGACGAGCTGAGCTTCGACCAAGTGGAAATCCACGACATCCACCCACGCGGGGTGGAAGCCCTCGCGGCCGGCCGCGAACTGTTCCAAGTGGGCCGCTACCGGGACGGTGGGATTTTCACGTTGAGCGTGACCGGCCGCGTGGGGGAAGAAAATGTAAGCGTGGACTTCCCGCTGGAGTTTACCCAGACCGATGTCTCGGGCAACTTGATTCCCCGGCTGTGGGCTTACCAGAAGATCCAAGCCCTCGAAGAGCAGATCGCCCGCTTTGGCGAGCAACAGGAACTGCTCAACGACATTCTTGCGCTGGGCTTAGACTACCAGCTAGTGACGCGGCGCACCTCCCTGTTTGCCCCGGACGACGGCGTCGAGGTCAATCCCCAACCGCGCGATGGGGAGGTGGCGTTAAACTTCGGCGATTTCGGCGACTTATTTGGCACTACAGACATCAACGACGCCCGCCCGACGACCCACTGGTTGGGCCGCGACTTCGTGCTACAGGACGAAGTGTGGATTGATACAGCTTACCAGCCGGGTATGCTCAAGGAGCTGTACGAAGGCCGCACCTATCAGCCCGCCGAGCTAGCCAACTTTGCCCGGTTGGGCCAAGCCATGCTCGTGGTGGTGGAAGAGCAAGCCTACGAGATCCGCGCGGACGCCCAAGGCAGCCGGCCGGTGCTCCTGCAGAACGCCCCCAACCCCTTCAACGCCTCCACGGCAATCTCCTTCCTGATACCGTTCCGCCTCGCGGAAGAGGCGACTCGCCTGAGCATCTACAACTTGGCGGGCCAGCTCGTGCGCGTCCTGCAGCTCGATACGCAACAGGCCGGCGAACACACCCTGAGTTGGGATGGCCGCGACGACTACGGCCGCGCAGTGGCCAGCGGGGTGTACATCTATCGACTCGATGTGGGCGAGTGGGCCGTGCAGCGGCGCATGTTGCTGCTGCGCTGAGGGCCGAACCTAGCGATCTCAAAGCAAACGCGAAAAAGCGCCCGATGCTGGTGGAGCATCGGGCGCTTTGCTGGATTCGGTCTTGGGCAGCGGTGTTTAGTGCTCGCTGATGCTGCCCATGTGGATTTCGATGTCCTCGCGGTTGGCTACCCGCTCTAACCGCCCATCGCGGATCCAAGCCATGCGATCGGCCGCGGTGAGCATTTTGTCGTCGTGGGTCACGGTAATGATCGTCGTCCCCATCTCCTGCTGCAGGCTTTTCATGTAGTTGATGATCTCCTGCCCGGTGTTGCTGTCGAGGTTGCCGGTCGGCTCGTCGGCGAGGATGATGCGCGGCTTGTTGACGAAGGCGCGGGCAATGGCTACGCGCTGCTGCTGGCCGCCCGACAGCTCGGAGGGAATGTGGTGCGCCCTATCGCCTAGGCCGACGATCTTCAAACATTCCATGGCCCGCCTTTCGCCCTCGGCCGTGGTCATGCCGGCAAACACCGTGGGCAGCGACACGTTCATTAGCGCACTCATCACCGGCAAAAGATTGTAGGTCTGAAAAATGTAACCCAACTCAAAACAGCGCACGGCCGCTAGCTGCTGCGCGTTGAGCATGGCCAGATTGACGCCCTCGATGAGCACCTCGCCGTCGGTGGGCGTCTGCAGAGCGCCGATCATGTTAAAAAGCGTGCTCTTCCCCGACCCAGAAGGCCCCATAATGGCAAAAAACTCGTTTTCGTACACCTTCACGCTCAAACCGCGCAGCGCGTGAACATGAGTCGATTCGTCGCGGTTTTTGGCATTGTAAACCATCTTGACGTCTTGGACGTCGACGATTACATCGCGGCCATTTCCCTGCATAATGTACTCCTAATTTGATGTTGTTCTTCCAAGAACGGATCAATCTAAAATGGACAGCACCGCAGGTCAAATTTGGCGGCGCACCTTTCAACTCACTTGCTGCTCCTTGATCCGGGTGATTTCATCGCGCAAATGCGCGGCCTTTTCAAACTCCAAGTTGGTCGCCGCGGCCTTCATCTGCTGCTCCAAGTCGGCGAGCAGCTCCTCTTGGTCTTCTATCTCTTGGTAGTTGACCGTCGGCTCGGCTACCAATTCGGGCGCAACGCCGCGCACACTTTCGAGCACTGAGGTCGCCTGAATGATCTCTTCCCGACTGCGGTATATGGTCTCCGGCACGATGGCGTGTTCGGCGTTGTACGCCTCCTGCTTGTGGCGGCGGCGATAGGTCTCGTCTATGGCCTTCTGCATCGAATTGGTGACGCGATCGGCGTAGAAGATGACCTTGCCGGCCGCGTTGCGGGCCGCGCGACCAATGGTTTGGATCAGGGCGATCTCCGAGCGCAGAAAGCCCTCCTTGCTGGCGTCGAGCACGGCCACCAGCGAGACCTCGGGCAAATCCAAGCCTTCGCGCAGCAGGTTGATCCCCACCAGCACGTCAAACTCCCCTAAGCGCAAGTCGCGGAGGATCTCGACGCGGTCCAACGTCTCGATATCCGAATGCAGGTAGCGCACTCGGATGTCGAGCTGTTCAAAGTAGTCGGCGAGATTTTCGGCCATGCGCTTGGTCATGGTTGTGACCAAGATCCGCTCGCTCCTTTCGGCCCGCTGCCGTATCTCCTCGACGAGGTCGTCGATCTGCCCCTCTTGGGGCTTCACCTCAATGGAGGGATCGACCAACCCCGTGGGCCGGATCACCTGCTCAACCACCACCCCGCCCGACTGCTTGAGTTCGTACTCGGCTGGCGTGGCCGACACGAAGACCGTCCATCCCATCCGCTCCTCAAATTCTCCGAATACCAGCGGTCGATTGTCGTAGGCCGACGGCAGGCGGAAGCCGTGCTCAACCAAGGTCTCCTTGCGCGAGCGGTCGCCGCGAAACATGCCGCGGATCTGCGGCACAGTAACGTGCGACTCGTCGATAAAAAGCAGGTAATCCTCCGGGAAGTAATCGAGCAACACATACGGAGCGGATCCCGGCTGGCGGCCATCCATATAGCGCGAGTAGTTCTCGATCCCCGGACAGAAGCCGACCTCGCGGATGAGTTCCACGTCGTATTTGGTGCGCGTCTCGAGGCGATGCGCCTCCACTAGCTTGTTTTCGGTGCGCAGGTCGAGGAGGTGATGCTCCAGCTCAACGAGAATTTGCTCGCAGGCTTGCTCCGTCCGCTCCTCGTCGGTCACGTAGGCTTTGGCCGGGAAGAGGCTGACGTGTTCGCGCGGCTCCAACATGTGGCCGGTGAGTGCGTCGATCAGGTAAATGCCCTCGATCTCGTCGCCAAACATCTCGATGCGCACGGCGCGCTCTTCCGACCCAGGCACGATCTCGACGATATCGCCCCGCACCCGAAAGCAGCCGCGTTGCAGCTCGAAATCATTGCGGCTGTAATAGATGTCTATCAAGGCGCGCAAAATATCGTCGCGCTCGATCTGCTCGCCCCGCCGCAGGGAGACCTTTTGCTCGTCGTATTCGCGGGGCGAGCCAATGCCGTAAATGCACGAGACTGTGGCGACGACGATCACATCGCGGCGCTGCAACAGCGAGGTGATGGCCTTGAGCCGCAAGCGGTCTATCTCCTCATTGCGCTCGACCTCCTTCTCGATGTACGTGTCCGTACTCGGCTTGTAGGCTTCGGGCTGATAGTAGTCGTAGTAGCTGACGAAATACTCGACCGCATTGTCGGGGAAATATCCCTTGAGTTCGCCGTAGAGCTGGGCGGCCAGCGTCTTGTTGTGCGAGATGACCAAAGCCGGCATCTGCAATTCCTCGATGACGTTGGCCATGGTGAAGGTTTTGCCGCTGCCCGTCACGCCCAAAAGCGTCTGGTGGGCGTGCTGCTGCCGCACGCCCTCGACCAGCTCGGCGATGGCTTGGGGTTGGTCGCCCGCAGGCGCGTATTCGGAAATTAGCTTGAACTGCTCCATGAACCCTCCTTGCTAGGCGGCCAATCTAGCCGAGTGGCAGCACCCTGTCAATGCGCCTCCGGCTTCTGCTGACAAGATAACACACTTTTGCTGCCATCATATCACTATTAGCTGATTTGCAAATTGCTCATTTATTGCCGTATTTTATTATAAAACAAGATGTTATTTCCATTTGGCAAATCGCGGCACCTATATTGCTTATGTATCTTGCTTATGAAAAGGGCAATAGCGTTTCACGTCGCGGATCTGAACAGCAGGATTCCCTGACCCACGCGATATGAAGGGATAGAGATAAAAGAAACTTACTATGAAAGTGCATGAATTCACGGTCATTTTAACAGCCGATCCCAACGAAGAAGAATCGGATCGGCTCTACAGCATCTTCAATGACGGTACGCTTGTCACGATGGCTGGTATGCCGCGGATCCACTTTCACCGGGAAGCACTGTCGTTGGAGGACGCCATCGGTTCGGCGCTGGCACACGTCAGAAAAGCAGGCTTTGATGCGGTCCGAGTGGAAATCGAACCGCTAAACGTTACCGCGAAATCAAGCGCGATCACGTAGTGATTCTTGATTTATGAAGGTCCGAGAGGTGGTGCGAATGCTCGAAAGGGACGGCTGGCACCAAGTCAGAATGCGTGGAAGTCATCGGCAATTCAAACACTCTGCCAAGTGAGAGCTGGTGACGGTGCCCGGACATTTAGGCGACGATCTGGCTATTGGCACTCTTAACAGCATATTGAAGAAAGCAGGGCTAAAAGAATGAAGTACCTAATCGTCGTGGAAAAGACCGAGACGGGATTCTCGGCGTACTCGCCGGATCTCTTAGGTTGCGTGGCTACAGGTGCCACCGAAGAAGAAACCGAAGCGAATATGAAGGAAGCGATCGCGTTTCACGTCGAGGGCCTGAAGCAGGAGGGATTCCCTGTGCCGCAGCCCTCGGCGAAGTCCGCTTACGTTGAAGTCGCAGCATAAGGTCGGCTAGCAGCAAATTCTCTAACCAACAATCCAATCCTCTAAAGGAATACATCATGAGCCCCCTACTCAAATACAAAGAAGAACTGAAAGAATTCTTAGAATACTGTGAGTTAGCTGTCGAGAAGACGGGAAACACCCTCATCAAGCGCGATCACGTAGTAATAACCCCAACCTAAGAAAGGACAACACAATGGCTAAAGTCATCGGCATCGACTTGGGCACCACCAACTCGTGCGTGGCCGTCATCGAGGGCCAAGACCCCGAGGTCATCGCCAACTCCGAAGGGGGCCGCACCACGCCCTCCATGGTGGCCTTCACCAAAGACGGCGAGCGCCTCGTCGGCCAGACCGCCAAGCGCCAAGCCGTCACCAACCCGCAGAACACGATCTATTCGATCAAGCGCTTCATGGGCCGCCGCTACGGCGAAGTCGCCAACGAAATCAGCGAAGTCCCCTACGAAGTGGCCCCCGGTGGCCGCGACATGGCCGTGGCCGAAATCGACGGCGAGGAATACACGCCGCCGGAAATCTCGGCCATGATCTTGCAAAAGATGAAGCAGACAGCCGAAGACTATCTAGGCGAGGAAGTGCAACAAGCCGTCGTCACCGTCCCGGCGTACTTCAACGATGCCCAACGCCAAGCCACCAAGGATGCGGGCACCATCGCCGGCTTGGAGGTCTTGCGCATCGTCAACGAGCCGACCGCCGCGGCCCTCGCCTACGGCTTGGACAAGGGCGGCACCAACGAGCAGATCGCCGTGTACGACCTCGGCGGCGGCACCTTCGACATTTCGATTTTAGAATTGGGCGACGGAGTCTTCGAGGTCAAATCCACCAACGGCGATACGCATCTGGGGGGCGACGATTTCGACCAGGAGATCATCAACTGGCTCGCCGAGGAATTCCAGCGCAACGAAGGCATCGACCTGCGCCGCGACCCCATGGCCCTGCAACGGCTCAAAGAGGCGGCCGAAAAGGCCAAGATCGAGCTGTCTTCCTCCACTTCGACCGAAATCAACCTGCCCTTTATCACCGCCGATCAGACCGGGCCCAAGCACTTGCAAACCACCTTGTCCCGCGCCCAGTTCGAGCGCTTGGTCGACGACCTAATTGAGCGCACCAAGGCCCCCTGTCAGCAGGCTCTCGCAGACGCCGAGTTGCAAGCCAGCGACATCGACCAAGTGATTTTGGTCGGCGGCTCAACGCGCATCCCCAAAATCCAAGAGACCATCCAAGCCCTCTTCAACCAAGAGCCGAATCGCGGCGTCAATCCCGACGAGGTGGTGGCCTTGGGTGCGGCCATCCAAGCCGGCGTGCTCGCCGGCGACGTCGACGACGTGCTGCTCCTCGACGTCACCCCGCTCTCGCTGGGGATCGAAACCATGGGCGGGGTGATGACGCGGCTGATCGACCGCAACACCACCATCCCCACCAAGAAGAGCCAGATCTTTTCCACGGCCTCGGACAACCAGCCCTCGGTTGAGGTCCACGTGCTGCAAGGCGAGCGCGAGTTTGCCAACGACAACCGCACCCTCGGCCGCTTCCACCTCGACGGCATCCCCGTAGCCCCGCGCGGCATGCCCCAGATCGAGGTGACCTTCGACATCGACGCCAACGGCATCCTCAATGTCGCGGCCAAGGACAAGGGCACCAACAAAGAGCAATCCATCCACATTGAGTCGTCCTCGGGCCTGAGTCAAGACGAGATCGACAAGATGCAGCAGGACGCCGAGTCCCATGCCGACGAGGACAAAAAGCGTCGCGAGTCCGTAGATCGCCGCAACGAGGCCGACCAGCTCATTTACGCGGCGGAAAAATCGCTCGCCGAACACGGCGACAAGCTAGCTGACGCCGACAAGAAAGGCGTTGAGGACGCGGTCGTCGCGCTCAAGGAAGCACTCGAAGGCACGGACGACGAGGCCATCAAGCAGGCCATGGCCGCGCTGCAACAAGCGTCGCACAAGCTAGCCGAGGAAATGTACAAGGACGCCCAAGCCCAGCAGGCGCAGGGCGGGCCAGCGCCCGAAGGCGACGCCGGTCAGCCGCAAGGAAGCAGCGACACGGGTCCAGTCGATGCCGACTTCAAGGTCGTTGACGACGACAAGAAGTAGGGGACGTTAAATACGCGACGCCATCGTAGGGGCACCCCCTTGTGGCATTTGTTCCAACTATTGGTCTAGAACAGATGCCCTTGTGGGTGCCCTTATTGTATCAGGGGTGGTCAGTGCGGCCTGAATTTGAACAGAACGTAGATTGCAAACGCACGCCGGTCCCTAGTGGCTGCATTCTCGAACTGGGTTATCGCTCTCTCGGTTTCGTCAATGAGTTGCAGGACGTCGGAGCGGGAAAAGTTTGCTTCGGGGTCATAGTCGGCAGCGTGGCGTTGACGCTGCATAACGGCGAATGATTCCCCAAATTTTCGGATTTCCGCCGGAAATCTGCTCATCATAGGCCGGTCGCATTGATTTTTGGCGTGTCCGTGTTCCAAAGCGCGATAGATCTGACGCCACGCGGGCTGGCTTCGGGTGGCGCGGGTGGCACCGCCTAGCAGATCGGCACCACAGCGAGCGAGGGTATGGAACAGCGCGTAATAAGCCGTGCTTACGGCGCGGCGCAGTTCGGCTTGCCGGGGCCGCCCTCGGTTCCCGCCGACGGCCCCGGACGCTAATTGCTTGGCGATTCTAATCAGGTCGTGCGAATTCACTGTACTTGCTCCCGTAGATTTCCTCCCATTCCGATTTTTCCACAAACGATTTGGAGGGAAGATGGGGCAATTCCTCTCTCGTCACGTTTTGAAGTATGAGATCAACGAGACCCAACGTCCAATCGGGGTCCAGTCGTTTCTGGTCGCCATCGAATACGATGTAAATGTGCAGATATTCGTCGCCATCGTGATCGACTTTGGGTACTACGACAATTGGATCAAATACGAATTCTTCTTTGAATCGGTCAGCCAGCGCTTTTCTGACGATATTGGCGACTTTTTGACTAACGGCTTCTGTGGTCATGCTCATGTTCTCCTTTTTAGGGAGGGTAGGTGCTGGTCTGAGCTAGATCGAGAAATGCGAAACCCCTTCATCACCTCGTCCCCCAAGTGGTTGATGACCTTCACGGCGAAATCCTTTTGTGGCTACCGTCGCTCAAAGCGAAGTCTGACTCGCAAATTTATTCGTTCCGGTGTGAGAATTTCTTCAACGTAGCGCTCAACATAGACATTTCGACAGTGAAGAATGGCCTGCTCTACCTTCTCCAAATAGGCGACCAGTACCTCATGCAACATCGGGTAGACTCTCCGCTAGTTTTCGACGGAGTTGCAAATAGTGGCGGTAGTCATTGGCCCAATCAACGAATACTGCGTCGTCGGCTAGTTGGCCCCGGCTGTACTGGTCAAAGAATTCTTCTGAATCCATCTGTTGCTGGTTTTCGTAGGTACTCAACCGCTTGGTCACTGCAATGAGCGCGTCGATAGGCGAAGTGTATTGGATGGTTTGTTTTTTCATGGGAACCTCTTCTCGCTAGTCAATGAGTAATGGTGATCGTCGTTATCCGACCCTCACACCCGAAACACCTTCATCACCTCGTCCCCCAAGTGGTTGATCACCTTCACGGCGATGCGGCCCGACGTCGGCTTGTCGAAAGGCCGCGAGATGTCGCTGTGCAGCGTTTCCCACGCTCCTTGGTTGATCTCGGCTTTGAGCGTCGTCCTTAGCGCCTTGTACGGGTCGTTGGCGCCGAGGAAATAGGCGTGGCGCACAAAAAAGCTCTCCTCGTTGTAGTCGGTATCGACGAACCAGCAGGCAATGCCGTCGGCGTTGTCGCTGCGGATTTGGCCGGTGTTGGGGTGGAACACGTCGACGCCGTTGACCTTGACTTGGATTTGACCGTCGTCCATGTCGAGGATGTCGATGTCCGGTTCGCCGAAGATGACGAACAGGTTGCCTTTGCCGGTATTTTTGAGGTCGTCGGCCATGTGCAAGTCGGCGTTCATGCGGGCCTTGAGGACTGGGACGCGGCCTAACTTGTTGAACTCTGCGGCGTGGGCGTCGTAGTTGAAGGCGCAGGCGACCAACACGTCGAAGTCGGCGTCCGCGGCCTCGCGCACCGCTGATACGAGATCGGGGCGGGAGACGGTGCCGAATTCCGGGCCGACGAAGATGCCGGCGCGTTTCTCAGCGCCCGAGTCGCTGGTGCCTTCGACGTAGGTTCCTTCGGCGCAGACGAGGTCGCCGGGCCAAGGTCTGATCCCGGAGAAGGCGATGTGGTCTTCTTTGTGTGCCTGTTGGACGCCGGAGGTTTTGAGATTGTCGAGGATCATCTCGGCGAAGTCCTGCTTTTCGCCGTATCCTAACTTGGCTTCGGCGACGTTGTCGATGAGTTCGTCGTTTTCATCAACGCCTAACAGGCGGTGCGGCGACAGGCTTTCTACGGTAAATGGGCCGGCGACGCGGACTTTCTTGTTGTCTTGGTAGGGCTTGTCGTAGAGGTATTCGTAGTCGGCCTTGGCCGCGATGGAGGCGTCAATTTCCTTCTGCCGGGCGATGCGCTGTTTCCACCAGCCTGCGTGTATTCTTTTGACTTCCTCGGGCCAAGCGGCGTCGGCGTCGCGGGGGATTTCCCATTCTTCGTAGGATGTGCCGAGCGCGTCGTTCAACTCCACCCGCAGCGGCTCCAGCGTTTCTTGGAATTTCTCCCAGATTACGTCGATCTCGGCGTTGTTGGCGATGGACTTGAGGGTGATGTGGGGGACGCGCTCGTACACGAAGCCTTGGCGGATGTCGCCGTAGGTCGGCGTTTCGGAGGGTGCTTTGCGGGCAAGTGCGGCTTCTTTGATTTGCCCGTCGCGGCTGTCGGCGAGTAGGTAGTAGGGATAGCGAGCGGCCATGACGCGGGCGCGGGCCAACGCGAGGGCGACGCGGGAAGTGTCGATGGTGATCCAGCGGCGACCCCACTGCTCGGCGACATAGGCGGTGGTGCCGGAGCCGCAGGTGGGGTCGAGGACGAGGTCGCCGGGGTCGGTGGTCATGAGGATGCAGCGTTGGATAACCTTATTAGTTGTTTGTACAACGTATATCTTCGGGTCACTTCTACTTTGTATTCCTCCCACATCTGTCCAAACATTATTTCTTGGAATTACAGGAAAGTCGTCTATATACCTCTTGAAGCGAAGGGTATTTCCTTCAACTATTACCCTTCCAGCAGCAACAATCCGCTCCATTCCTTGCTGGGTGGTTTTCCAAAAAAGTCGACCAGGTGCAAATGACCGTCCAAGGTACTGAAATGTAAAACTAATACTCTCACTGCCGCTTTGAGATCTTAAGTCTGTTGTCGCATATAATCTGTCATTACCATCTTCACTATGAGTATATCTACTGGCACCTGCGGTACCAGCTACCTTCTCAAAGAAAGATTGCCGGTATTTCACAACCCCGAGTTTCTTGGAATACCAGAGGACATAATCGTTGATACCGTTAAGTAATGCTTGCCCAAGACCTGTGGTCTTTGTAAAAATTATTTCTCGTACAAAATTCTCCTCCCCAAACACCTCGTCCATCAATGCCCTTACCCGATGCACATTCTCGTCCCCAATCTGCACAAATACGCTGCCACTCTCCGTCAACAAATCCCGCGCCACCGTCAGCCGATCCCGCAAATACGTCAAATACGAATGGATCCCATCCCGCCATGTATCCCGAAACGCCTTCACCTGCTCCGGCTCTCGCGTGATGTGCTCGGCCTTGCCGTCCTTGACGTCGCGGCTGATGGTTGACCACTGGAAGTTGGAGTTGAACTTGATGCCGTAGGGCGGGTCGATGTAGATGCACTGCACCTTGCCACGCAGGCCCTCCCGCTCGGCCAGCGACGCCATCACCTGCAAGCTGTCGCCTAAGATCATCCGGTTCGACCAGTTAGCGTCGTGCTGGTAAAACTCCGTCTGCGCGTCCGCGCTCGGCAGCCCGTTGAAATCCGCGAACAAATCCGTCTGCACGCTCGATTCGCCGTCCCCGGTCTCCTTGCTCCGCTGCCGCAAATCATCGATCAGCACCTTCGGATGCACCTTCTCCTGAATGAACAGCGGCGGCGCTTGCACCACCAAGTCCGACCAGTTCTGCTCGTCCTTCCCTCGCCAAACGAGCTGCGGATCGAGGTCGCGGTTGCGCCGCTCGTACGCGATGCGGATGGGATTCCGGTCGTCGTCGGCCATGACCGCCTGATACTCGGCCGTGGGGATGTTCTTCCGCGACGCATCCTGGTGCCGCAGGGTTTCGACGGTCTTGGTCGATTTTCGTTTCGCCATCTATACGGAGTCCTCGTTTGTCGTATTCAACGGATTTTTTCGCTAAAGTCGATCATGTTCCTCTTGATTCTGTCCAATCGGTATTTCCATCTTTTTCGGCATGTTCTCAAAGGCTTCTCCCTTAAGACCGGTGAGATTGTACGCCTCGCGATAGGGCAAACGACCCTCTCCAACCGCACGAATTATGGCAGAGGCAAAGCGAGGACCAATGCGCCATTTCTGACTATTCCAGAAGTGGCCTCCACTTCCCTGACGCTGCTGACCGCGACGCCACCTATCGACTCTTGGGTTGTAAAAAAGGAGAAACGCATCCCTGTCGATCAAATCGAGATCGAGAGCCCGACGCGCGGCCACGAGGGAACTCACTTTGAACTTGCGGGCAATAGTCTGATAAGGATCATTTGCTCGTCGGGCACTAGGCCAGAAAGCCCGTAACTCTTCCTCCGGTATCAGGAATTCGGCAGCGGCCTTGTTGCAGAACTGCTCGGTTTCATCCGATGGCGGTTGTAAGTATTCTAAATTAGAGATACCGCTCTGGGCTATGAAGAGGTGTGCCAGTTCGTGAGCCAGAGTAAACATCTGCGCCGCCATAAAATCAGCGCTATTCACAAAGATGAGCGAGGCATACTCATCCACGAGGGCGAAGCCCTGAAATTCATCGGGATCCAACTTTCGATATGCGTTATTGCCCACCACTCCATTGAACGAAACCAGCACCCCGGCGGCGTCAACCAAATGTCTCAGATGCCGTAACGCATCGCTCCAAGCATCTAACTGTTCCGCCCAATTTTCGGTAAGCTGCAACGCATCGCGCATGGCAGCTCCAACTTGCCGAGGATGGACATCCGTGCCGTAGGCCCCGATGAAATCCAGCGGTTCAGCACCACCTTCGATAAGCTCATCGCGCATCCATGCCTGACGTCGCTGCATAAGGTAAATGGTCTCAAGTAGATCGGAACTCGGAGGCGGCGCATCATCTCGAGTGCGAAAGTCGGGTATTGGCAAGCGTTCTTCGGGTGGCTCTGTCAAGTATAGAAATCCCAGAGCGGTATGAGTGCGTTGGGCGAGTCTGTCTGCCTGTGCAACACTGATCTTGCCATTGCGTTCCCACTCCGACACGCGCTCTGGACTCACTCTCAGCTTGCGCGCCAGTTCTGGGCACTCAAGTCCTGCCCGTTCTCGCGCCCATTTCAGCACTTCAGGTTGTAATGTTATCTGCAAACGTCGGCTGGTCATGGTTCACGTAACCTCCGAAGCTCGGGGATCAGGAAGGCTGCATCACATCAGCCATGGCTTGTTCGATCGTTTTCGTATCTACGCCATGGTTTTGCAGGCTCTCGACAAATAGTTCAAGTCCAAGGTTGTTTTCCAGTCGCATGAGATCCTGACGAAGCCCTTGGCCTATGTAGGCTCGAATGAGCGGTTGGTAGCTCCCTACCCCTTCGCCCGAAACCCCTCAACCAACTGCGCGAACTCAGCTTCCATCCCGAACGCATCGGTAAACTCGGCAAAAGCCCAGCGCCCGTAATCTCCGTGATTATTCACACCAGGTACCCAATAGGTGTCCATGGTCGTCTTCTTGGCCTTGGCGTCTTCCCTTCGCTCTCCTTTGATCTCAACGATCAAATTCAGAAGATCATCATCGCCACGGCCATCATCAACGAGAACGATAAAGTCCGGGATATACGTCCGCATTTCCGACCCACGACGATAGGGTACCTCCAAGCCTAAGTTGTGGTTCTTGACGTAGGCTTTGACGTGCGGATGGGATTCAGCAACGCGACAAAACTGTTCTTCCCAGCTACTGTCGAGAACGATCCAATTGATATGGCAACGGCTGGGATCAGCCTGCCAGCGGCTAGCCTTGGTCGTGTTGAAATTTACGTGGGCGGTCGAACCGACGGGATTGTACGGATCGAGCACTGCTTTGACCGGACGACGGTCGATTCCCTCGCGCGTGATCGCGGTAAAGATGCGTTCACAGGCCGTGTCGGCCAGTTCCTGGTACATGAGTTGAGCGGGATAAGTGTCGCCCGTGCAGTCGAGATAGCCATCGAGCCACTGTCTGGCGATCCGCTTGAGCTGTCCGAAAAGATAGAGTTGGGGCTCTTCGCCCGGATCGCGGAACTTGGTGTAGAGCAGCCGCTGAGTCAGGTGAAATAGGAGAGTCGAGGTCCGTAGGCTGTTAGTGTGAACCAAATCGAGATCGACACTCTCGCCGATAATGCCTTGAACTCTTGTCTTCGACGGACCAATAAGATCGGGCGTCAGTTCCAGCACCGAGTCCCTGTTGAATTCGGCCTTGAGCCGCTCTTCCGGCAATTCCACCCGATACCCAGCCACCCGAGGAAAGCGAATCTCCAGCGCATCCCGTTCGGGCCGCACGGCCCGCACATGAACGGTCTCTCGCGGCTGCTTCGGCGGAGCCACCACGGGCTTGGCCGTAAAGTCAAACGGGATGCCCAAGACATCTGCGTACTCGACATCGAACAGGCCGTCTTCGTTGAGATCGTAGGACTGGCGGCGCAACGCCCGACCAATGACCTGCTCGCAAAGCAACTGCGTCCCAAAAGCGCGCACGCCCAGTACGTGGCTGACAGTGTTCGCATCCCAACCTTCCGTAAGCATTGACACCGACACCACGCAGCGAATCGAATCCCCCAACCGCCCCGGCTTGCCGACCGTATTCATAACCTCGCGCAGCAGATCTTGGTCGCTGATGTTCTCAGCTTGGCGACGATCGCCAGAGCGCTCAATGATCTCCCGGCGAAAGCGGTCGATCTCGTCGGCGGCCATATTGCGGAAATTGCGGTCCAGCGCGTCGCCGGACTCCAATTGTTCGCTGTCGATCAACAGCGTCCGCGGCCGGGGGTACTGGTTGCCTTGTTCGTCAAAATTGCGAAACAGTTCTAGGCGGCCGTTTACCAGCGTCGTTGAGCCATCGTCGTTCTCGCGCTGGAAGCCGGAGATGTAGTCGTACACCAGCTTGGATGTTGAGGTATTATTGCAGACCACGATGAAGCACGGCGGCACGTCAATGTTCGCCTCCTGCATCAACTCAAAAGTTTTCTGATAATGTCCGTACAGAGCTTCCAGCGCAGTCTGCAACTCCACGGGCAGACTGAGGGGATCGAGGGCCTTGCCCTTACCCCGCCCCTTCTTGGGCATGTCGCTGCGGATGTGTTCCCAGAGATTGCGGAACTTGGGCATGTCGCCGCCGGGGATGTTGTCGGCCACTGGCACGCGGGGCAGTTTGACGATGCCGCATTCAATGGCGTCCATGAGCGAGAAGTCGCACATCGTCCACGGGAACAACGTGCCTTCGGCATAGCCTGACCCGCGCAAAAAGAACGGCGTTGCCGACAGATCTATCACCCGGTTGATGCCCAATTTGTCGCCGACGGTTTCCAGCCCCGAAATCCACAGCCGCGCCGCCTCGGTGTTTTTTTCAGCTTCCTTTCTGTCATCGCCCTTGAGCGCACCTTCCTCTCCCGCGCCCGGCTTTTCGCGGTAGCAGTGGTGCGCTTCGTCGTTGAGGACGAGGATGTTCTTGACGCCCATGAGTTCGGGCATCACCCGTTGCAGCGTTTGCCCTTCGGTCTCCAAGGTCGTCAGCATCTCGCCCCGTCCCTGCAGCAAAGATCGCCCGCCTTTGGAAAGCTCCAGGCGTTCGCGCAGCTTGAAGGCGTGGTAGTTGGTGATGACGATCTTGGCCTTTTCCAAGTCGGGGAGCAGGTCGCTGGGGACCAACTCGCGGCTCTGGTAGTAGCTATCCGGGTCGTTGGGTTGCAGTACGCGCAGGCGGTCCTTGATGGTGATGCCGGGCGCGACCACCAAGAAGCCGCGCGTGAAGCGGCGGCTCTGGGGCCGGCGCACCGCGTTGATGGTCTGCCAAGCGATCAACATCGCCATGACCGTGGTCTTGCCGGCGCCGGTCGCCAACTTGAGTGCCAGCCGCGGCAGAGGCAGGTCTGGATTGGCATCGCTGTTGGCACTCTCCAAATGGTCGAGGAAGTCCCTTCCGGATCGCGTATTGGGCGCAACCTCGGTGAGCCAGATAGCAGTCTCCACCGCTTCGACTTGGCAGAAGAAGGGCCGAATGCCACTAAAGTGATGGTGCCGCCAGTGCTGGAGCAGGCGCGCCGTCTCCGGGGTCACCCGCCATTGGTTTGGGTTCGGCAGATTGCGCCAGCGGTCAACCTGCTGACGAACCCCGTTGATGGTCTGCATCAATTCGTATTGCTGATTATCTGTCTCAAGCTCTCTCGCGGCCTTGTCGAACACAAAGGAGGCTTGATTCGCAGATGATCCCCTTTGCTTCTTCGATGTCGGGACCGCCGTGATGAATGAGACCAGTCTTCGGTTTTCAATGATTTTCTGCGTCGGCTGCCCGCTCTCGTCCAGTTCCCAATGCCGGCTCGGACGCTCGTATGGCGAGTTGAGGACCGGCTGTGCGAAAAATAGCTCAGTCAAAACGATGCCCTTTTATATTCCTAACCTCGTCCAATTCAACGTCTATATCGAATTAAGTGCTCCAGCTCTAACTACACGACACCAATAATGAGTCCGGGCTCGAGGGCGTCCCGCTCTCGACGAGGGCAAGATGCCCTCGATCCGAGGGTAAGGCCCTACTGTCGTGTACTTAGGCTCCAGCTTTAGAGATGCCCTTAGTACCGGGGGGTTCGTATTCCAACAGGGCCGACTTTCCGATCATCTCAATGAACCGCACGATCCATTCAAACCCGTTGACATCTGTAAGCCGCAAGGACTGCTTCAGTTTGAAGTGAACGGGTTGCTGTTTGCCTTCGTCAATGGCGACGTTGGTTGCATACAGGTACATGCGGTCGAGATTGTCGAGGATTGGGTTTAGCCGCCCGGTCAAATCGGGCAAATGACCTGTTCCCTCCGCGAACACGACCGAACCACCCAATGGCAACGGTTCGAGCTGTACGGAGATCGGTTCCGGCGGGTGCCAATCCCGCTCTACGTGAGTGCCGTATCCCGGTGTCGCGCAGAAAACGGTAATCGGAAGTTCCGAGTGAAACCCAAAACCGACCCGGCCAAACGCATCGGTTTCCCCCTCCATCCAAGTCTTGTTGGGATACAGCGCAACGACCTGTGCCCCGGCAAGCGGCTGACCGGCCGCGGATACCAACACTTCCCCGTCGATACCCGCTACCGGCGGACGGGCCGAAGGTATCGTCAGCCGCAGTTCCGCGCCGCCGAGCAGTTCGTACTCTGGATCGCGTCCGGTCAGCTCCCGGGTCTGCTCGTAGATGATCGGAACCCTTTCGCCGCGTTGCTCCAAGAAATACTGTCGATCACCCGCACCGGCGATATCCCCCATCGCGAGCCTGCGGAGGATGGACGCGAGCGTTTCGTTGCGGGTGGCTTGTCGATTGCGCATGGCCTCGATAGGCAGCGTGTTGGGCAGGGTGCCCGGCGAGTACAACTCAAGGCGGTCGTCAAAGATGAAGAGCCGTATCTTCGCGTTCTCCATCGAGTAGTCGCGGGCGTGTTGGATCCGGTTCCGGCGACGATCACTTCGTCAGGGCCGAGCCGACCAGAACGCCCCCGCTGCTGAAACAGACGGTTCAATGCCTCCGACGACATCTCTCGCTTGGCGCTGCCTTGCCGGGAGAGGTATCCCCCGGGACTCTTGTGTACCAACGCACTCTGTTCAACTTCGACGACCAGTGCGAACGAACCGTCTGGCAGAGCTAATCGTTGGGTGACAAACGCCAACGGGGGACGGATGCTATCCGAGCAAATCTCGCCAACGAAGGCTTCCAGCGCATCCATCTGTTGACGGTTCATCGACCACACTTCACCGGCATCTGACACGCTGAAAATCAAGGTGCCGCCGATGGTGTTGCCAAAAGCGGCCAACTCGTCGGCCATAGCGTCCCGATGAGGCGTACGGACGCGGTTGCCGCAAAACGCGGCTTCCTTGAACTCAACGCGGCTGTCCTCGCCGAGTTTGAGTTGCTGCACCAAGCTATCGCTATCCCAAGGCATTACCACTCTTTCGGTGCGCCAAGTGATTTCGCGTTGCTATAATGTCGCGCCATTATTGCGAAGGGTGGCATCATAGACGAGCGTTTCAGCGATGAACGTCTCTCGGTCCTATCCATCCGTATAAGACAGCACTTTTTCGCCAAAGTCGATCATGTCCTGAATATAGAGCCGCCAACTACGTGCTTCTTGGTGTATGTCAGACATCTTACTACACGACACCAGCCCTCAGCCTGCCAAGGATCGAGGGCATCTTGCCCTCGGCGAGGGCGGGACGCCCTCGATCCCGCACCCAGCGGAAACCGCAGAAAAGGCGTACTCAAAGTAAGGGTCGCCTACTTTAGGGGTCGTGTACTAAGGTCAGACATTGACCATCCCCCGTTCTATAGCATCTCCTCCCGCAGTGCTTTATCCGTTACCAGATCAACCGGACGCCCTAGCAGATCTTCAATATAGGACTGAACACCAAAATACTGCTTTGACTTGGCAGAAGAAGGGCCGAATGCCGACTCGGACGCTCGTAGGGCGAGTTGAGGACCGGCTGTTCAAAGAATGGATCGGTCAAAACGCGCCATTCACCGACGGTCGGACGCGTGTTCCTTAGCCCACTTCTCAATAGTGTTGTTCAATACCTGCGAAAAAGCCATCACATGTTGAGGGGACATCACCACGCGGGCCTTCTTTTCGCGTATGATGTCGCCTTTTTCATCTTCCGTGATCTCGAAAAACAAAATCCTTAAGTCCCACGGCGAGAATCCTACTTCAACGTGATTTGAGTACGTCGAAAGATAATCTGCTGCCCGCTGCTGTGGCAGTTCATTAATGTTTACAGGCTCATCCTGTGGCTTGTGCTTTGTATTCATACGGCGTCCTTTCTATAGGCTTGCTGCTGTATGCCGTGCTAGCCAGAGACATGTTCAGAATCTGCGGTTCTGGCGACTGAAGGGATAAGTCCCGGATCTGCACACTCTCTGTGGGCAGTACATGTACCTTGGGTTCAAACTTGAGGTTGGTTGTGTAAGGCTCCGTTGTCACCAATATATCGGCAGTCTGTACGGCCCTCTCTACATGGTCCTCTGTAAAGCTAGGAACGCGAAACGTCTCGGGATCAAAGGCCGCTTCCCGCCGTACCAACTCGCTAAACGGGACAAATTGGACCAGCAAGCCCACGTCAAAGGCGGCTGCCAATCGGTACAGCGTCCGCAATGACAGCGGATCCCGACCGGGCTGTTCAATGTGGGATATCCGCGCTTGCGGAATGCCGCTCCGCTCCGCGAGTTGGGCTTGCGTCCAGCCACGTGCTTTGCGGATTGCTCGAATCTGAAAGGGCATCTCAATGGAGAGCTGAGATTCCGTGTAGCCGTCTCGGTACGCTTTGTCGCGCAGTTTACGCCAGAGCTTAGAAATCGAACTCATGGATGCTTGCCTCCCCGTTTTCTATTTCATTGCGGCGCTGTACCGCCGTATTATAGGCTTCCGTAGGCTTATATCGAGCGTCCTTGTGTATGCAGCCACAGAGCAATGTCAACTGTCTATCGGAAGAGACATAACAAAATATCCGATGCGGAACCCTATTCTCACCCCGCCAACGCGCTTCTTCGGCTGCGGAATCGGCGTGATGAACTCGGCCGGTCGGCGGTATTCGACGATCTGCTGGGTCGGCTGCCCGCTCTCGTCTAGTTCCCAATGCCGACTCGGACGCTCGTAGGGCGAGTTGAGGACCGGCTGTTCAAAGAATGGATCGGTCAAAACGATAGCGAATTAGGTGCTAAGACTGCGATTCCAAATGCTCTTCCCGCTCACCCCTGCGGCATGAACATCAGCTTAATTCCCTCCTGCCGCTCGGCCATGTCAAAGGCCCGCTGCCATTCGCTCAGGGCAAAGTGGTGGGTGATCAGCTTCTCGCTGGGAATAAAGCCCCCCTCCATCAGCCGCAGCGCCCGCTGCCAAGCCGGTCGCCGCTGCCCAATGCCGCCGGAAACCTGAAGCTCGTGGTAGGCGATCTTCTCGAAGTCGATTTCCACGGGCGCACCCGGCAGACCCATCTGGGCGTAGCGGCCCCGCTTGCGCACAAGGTCCAAGGCCAAGCGCATGGCCGGTGCCACCCCCGCGCACTCGACCACCACGTCCGCGCCATAGCCGCCGGTCAACTCGCGCACCCGCGCCACCGGGTCGCAGGCCGTAATATCGACTGTGTGTTGCACACCTAATTCCGCGGCCCGTTGCAGCCGCTCGGCATCTCGCTCAGTGCCGCAGAGGATCACCGTCCCCCCCTCGGCCAGCGCCACCAGCGCCGAGAATAGCCCTACGGGTCCAGGCCCGGTGATGGCGACGAAGTCCCCGGCGGTCACGCCAGCCTGCTCAATGACCGAATGCACACAGCAGGCCAACAGCTCGGTCAGAGCCCCGGCTTCAAACCCCACGCCGGCCGGCAGCTTGTGGACGAAGGTCGCATTGCAGTAGGGCGCAAAGCAGCCGTGGTGCCAATAGCCCATGACCTTGCGCTCGGGGCAGAGGTTGTAGTGCTCGCTCAGGCAGTAGTCGCAGTGGCCGCAGATGTCCACGCTCGGCTCGCCGGTCACCCGGTCGCCCACCTGCACGTGGTCGCCGACGGCCGCGCCCTTTTCCACCACCACGCCGCTGAACTCGTGTCCCATGACGACCGGGGTCTGGATATTGTAGTTGATGGTATCGCGGTACACGTGTAGGTCCGAGCCGCACAGCCCGGTGGCCTGCACCTCAACCTTTACCTGCTCGGGGCCGGGTGCTGCGTCCGCTAAGTCGCGCAGATCGACAAACCCGTCGCCCCGCTGGTATTTGACCACGCCCTGCATGGCTATTCTCCTTCGGCTAATTCGAGCCGGTCGCCCGGCTTGATCTCCCCGGTGGCGCGGAGCACCCGCAAGCTGGCGAGCCGCGTGCTGATGATTTCGATGACCTCCACGAGGGCAACCGACTCTTCGGGGGCCAGCCCCTCGGCCTCTATGCGGTCATTGCTGGGATAGACGAAAAAGCGCAACCGCGGCCGCACGCCGTGTGCGCTGCCGATATTGGCGTAGATGTCTTCACTGTACACGGCGATGACCTCGGGCGCATCGCCTTCAAACACCAAGCCCTGCGGCTCGAAAGCAGCAGCCACCTTTTGCACCAGCTCGCCTACGGCCTCTACCGTCGCCTGGCCCAACAAGGTCTGGCGAAATTCCTCCGAGCCAAACGCTAGCTCCTTCAATCCGGCAAATTGCAGATCCTGCTCGCGCGGCTTGCCCAACAGGTCGAGCCCCAAGTCGCGGTCGGTGAGCTCGCGCTGGGCCTCTGCGCGACCGATTGCGCTGCCGTCGTCAACCCGCGCAATCTCGACGCGCATCTGCGCCACGGCCGAATAGGATTTGTAGCCTCCCAACAAGGGATCCCCCACCGACAGGCGGCGCATGTCGTAGTCCTGCAAAAGGCCGGCGACTACGAAATCAGCCCCTAGCTTGCGGCCGATCGCGAGGGCTTTCTCGTGGTCGGCAAACCCCCACTCCAGAGCCAACTCGGCGACGGCGTCAAAAGGGACGACCTTCCAACTGCGAACGGCCGCTAACTCCGCGCTGAGCATGTTGGCCAACTCGTATTCGACGTTCCACACGCCCTCGCGAAACCCGGATTCATCGACAAACGGCACCACGGCCACAAAGTCGGGCCGGGGGCCAGCGCCATAGTGCTGGCGCATCTTCAAGTACTGCTCTAGCGCACTCGGCGGCTCGGCCGGCGGCTCGGCCGCCTGCCATTGCCCCGGCCCTCCCGCAGGAGAAGTCAGGGGGGCGCAACTACACCACAGGAGAAATGCAACGGTCCATTTTTTCATCGCGAATTCCCAATTAGTGGTTAGTGGCATAAAAAGCGACCCACCCGGTTCTATGTCAACGCACGGCTTGACAGTGTTTTTCTTCGGCGATACGTTGGCAGCGCACCCCTCCACGCCACTCTCAATCTGCTGCTAATGGGCGAACTGACCCTCATCTGCGGCCCGGCCCATCCCGACAAGGCAGCGCCCGCGTACGAGCGCTGCTTGGCGCACCTCAACGCGGGCGACGGTGGGGCCTTCCTCTGGCTCTTTCCAACGCAGTTCCAAGCCCAGCTCATGCGGCGGCAGCTCATCCGCGCCAGCCGCACCCGCCTGTTCACCGGGCACTTGGCCCTCAGCCTAAACAGTTTCACCGACAGCCTCTACAGCCTCTGTCCCGGCCGGCGGCCGGCCCTGCCCCTCAGCGCACACCGGCTCCTCGTCGAAGACGCCCTCGCAGCCAGCGCGGCCAGCACGCCCTATTACAGCCGCCGACCCGAGCGGTTGAGCCGGGGGCTGACTCAGTTGTTCCGCCGGCTGGAGGAAGCGGGCACACAGCCGAGCGACTTGGGGGGAACAACCCAGCGCAGCGCGGAATTGCAGGCCCTTTATGCGGCCTACCTAGAGCGCCTCGCTAGCTGGAGCGAGAGCCGCGAGCGCTTTGCCGCCGTGCATGCTCATCTCGACCGCTCAATGCTCGCACAGCACTTCCCGGGCCTCGGCTTGCTCGTGTTGTGCGGCTTTGTAGAACTGCCCGCGCCTTTTTTGCCCGTGCTGGAGAAGCTGCTAGCCCTCGTTCCAGAATCCATCGCGTTGCTCGACTACGACCCGGAGGGGCCCGGTTTTTTTGCCCGTACGCGCCCCCTGTGCGAATTCCTCCGCGCCCGCGCCGGCCGCGTCGAATACAGTGCGGCCGAGCACCACCCGGCCGCCGCCTTTGCCGGCCGCCTCTTCACCCACAGCCGCGATAGCCTCAACGCACCTGTAGAGCGGGTCGCCTGCCCAGACCGAGTCGGCGAAGTCGCAGCCATGGCCCGCCGCATCCGCCAGTTGCACCAAGAGCAGGGAGTAGAGCTAGCCCAGATCCGCCTTGGCTTCCGCAACCTCGACGCCTATGCCGAACTTGTGGCGGAAGTGCTGCCGCGCCACGGCCTGCCTTTTTACCTCGCGCGCGGGCGGCCCCTTGCCACTGCGCCCGCCATGAACGCCGTCTTCGCGCTCCTAGACGCGGTGCTAGAGCGCTACAGCCGCGCCGCGCTCTTTCGCCTGCTCAGCTTGCCCTTGGTGCGGCTGCGCTACGCATTCGCCGGCCAGACCTGTGCGCTTTCGGCCGCGGACTTCGCTGCTTCTACGTGCAACTTCCCGCCGCCGCCCGGGCGCAACGCATGGCTTGCAGCCATCGACGACACCTGCGCTTACTTAGAGCGCGAGCTAGGCCGCGAAGGCGAGCCCGTCTGCGAAGAAATCGACGATCCTCCGGCTTGGCGCGAGTCCCTGCGCGGCGAGTTGGCGGCCCTCCAGCCCCTACAAGCCGGCCTGACCGCGCTCTTTGACCTGCTCCAGCCCTTGGAGAGCCGACAGGATCTGCCCTCCTTCCGCCACCACTTGCTCCACGCCCTCGGCGCATTGGGCGTAGAAGACGCGCTCGCCGATGGGGCCGCAGAAGACGGTCGAGCACTGGCGCGCTTTTTGGAGCTGCTGGACGAATTGTGCGCGCCGGCCGCCGCCCTGCAGCCCCGCACTCTGGGCCAGTTCGCCGACCTGCTGCGCGACGCCATCTCCCAAGCGCACGTCCCCGCCACAACGCACGCCGGCATTCAAGTGACCGATCTCGCCGCAGCGGGCAGCGCGCCCTGCGATTACCTCTTCCTCGGCGGGCTGGTGCAAGGCGAGTTTCCCCGCTTGCCGCCGGCCGATATTTTCCTCGAAGAAACCCAGCGCCGCGCCCTGAACTTGGACGAGGACACCACCACCGCGGCCGAGCGCCTGCTGTTCTACCGCGCCGCGTGCTCGCCGCGCCGCGGCCTCGGCGTCTTCTATCCCCAGCAGGCGGGCAGCGAGATGCTCACTCCCTCGCCCTTTGTCACTGAGTTAGACGGCCTGCTCGGGCCGCAGGCTGCGGCGCGTGAGGCTGATACTGCGCCGGGCACCCTTGCCGAGTTGCACCTCGCATTAGGCCGCGGCCTGTGCGCGGCCCCCCCGCCGTCAGGCCGTGCATCCGACCCAGCGCTCTACGGTCAAGCCACCGCGCTGCGCCACCTCGTGCGCGGGTTGCACATCGCCGAACTGCGCACCAGCCCCGAGGGTTGCGGCAATTATGAAGGCGTACTCGACGAGGCACCGCTGCTCGCCGCGCTGCGCACCCGCCTTGGCGCGGGCCATTCTTTCTCCGCGACTCAACTGGAGCTGTACGGCCGCTGTCCCTTCCGGTTTTTTGCCGAGCACCTGCTCAGTCTCCAGCCCCTCCGCGACCCGGAAGCCGACGACTCGGCACTCGTGCGCGGCAACCTCGTCCACCGCATCCTCTACCATTTCTATGCCGATCGCGGCGAAGCGGCCGAACGCACGGAAAACTTGGCTATCAACATCGCAAAACTGCGCCACCAAGGCCGCCAAATCGCCGCAGAAATGGGGCTTACGGGCTTTTTCTGGGAGCGGGAACTAGAGCGCCTGCTCGGCTCTGACAACCGGGAGCGGGAGGGCGTCTTGCCCCGCTTCCTCCGCCTGCAAGCGGCCGCGCCCGACCCGGCCGTGCCAACCCATTTCGAGCTGAGCTTTGGCAGCTATCCCGGCATAGGGCCGCACGACCCGCAATCGACCACCACCCCCTATGCCATCGGCGACCCAGACACCGGGGACGAGGTGCGGCTCTCCGGCAAGATCGACCGCATCGACCGCACGGCCGACGGCCGCTTCGTGATCTTCGACTACAAGACCGGCCGCATGCCCTCCGCAGCCGATATTGACACCGGCCTCAACCTCCAGCTCCCGCTCTACTTGCTGGCGGCCGAATCCCTGTTCGGGGAAATCGGGCTGCGCGAAGGGGCCGGGGCCGCGTACCTGATGCTCCGCGACCTAGAGGACTGCGGCCGCAGCGGGCTGTTCGCCGATGCCACTCATCGCAATACAGCCTATGTCGCCAGCGGGCGCTACGGCATGTACGACCACGAGGCGTATCGCCAGCGCCTCGACGCCGTGCGCGGCTTCGTCCTCTCGTATGCACGAGCCATGCGCCGTGGCGTGTTTCGCGTCACTACTCACGACCCGGCCAAAATCTGCCCGCACTGCCCGTATCAACAAAGCTGCCGCCTCGATCCCCAGCGCATGAGGGCCTTGTCGTGAAACGCGCCATCCCCCTGACTCCAGTCCAGCGCATGGCCCTCGACAGCCAGCGCAATATCGCGGTCACCGCCAGCGCCGGTGCCGGCAAGACCGCAACGCTAGTCGAGCGCTACATCGAGCTGTTGCGCCGGCATCCCGAGATCGGCGTACGCCAAGTGCTGGCCATCACCTTTACCCAAAAGGCGGCCGCGGAAATGCGCGAGCGCATCGCCCGGCGCCTATCCGACGCCCTCGATCAAGAGCTGCCCGAGCCAGAGCGGCAGCGCCTGCGGCAAATCCGCGCAGACCTGCCGGCAGCGCGCATTTCCACCATCCACGCCTTCTGTGCGGCCCTGTTGCGCGAGCATCCCATTGAAGCGGATGTGGACCCGGCCTTCGCAGTCTTGGAGGAAGTAGATGCCGCGCAACTGCGGCACCAAGCCGTGCGCCAAACCCTAGAGTCCCTCGCCCGTACGCGCGACTCCGACCCGGGCAAAGAGGCCCTGCGGCGCACCTTGGCCGAATGGCCGCGCCGCTATCTCGAACAGGTCTTGGAATACTTACTCGAAAAAAAGCATCACGCCCGCTCGTGGTGCCGCCGCTACGCCGAGCAGTCGCCCGAGCAAATCCTCAGCGACTGGCGCAAAATGCAGCAAGCGGCCGGCACTCCCGCGTGCCGCGCCCTGCTCGCGGATGCCCACTTCACCGCGATGCTCGCCGCGCTCGCCGCGCTCGCACCCCTGACCGACGCGAGCGACTCGGCCGTCGAGCGGCTAAACCCGCTTCGCGACTCCATGCGCCGGCTGAGCCAAACGCCCCCGCTCGACGAGGCCCTAGCAATCCTCCCGCGCCTAGCCAAGGGGCTTTTGACCAACGGCAAACCCCTAAGCGGCAGCCGACTGGGCAAGAAATCCAATTGGGAGGAAGCCGCGCTCGCCCGCGTCCGCGAACTCGTGCCCGCCTTGGGGCACTGCTTGGCCCCGTACGCCGACCTCCTCGGCCTCGAACTCGGTGCGGCCGACGAGCGCGCGGCCGCCGTGCTGCCCGCCCTGTCGCGCGTCTTTCTCCGCGCCGATGCTCGCTGTGAGCGCAGCAAAGGCAACGGCCGTATGCTGGACATGGACGACCTCCTAGAGAAAAGCCATCGGCTCATCGCCTCCGACGCCGACATCCGCCACCGCTTGGCCCAACACTATCGCTTTGCCCTGATCGACGAATTCCAAGACACCGACCCCTTGCAGTGGGAAATCATCCGCTCGCTGGCGTCGCCGGACGGGGCACTGGCTGGCGACAAACTCTTCATCGTCGGCGATCCCAAGCAGTCGATTTACTCGTTCCGCGCCGCCGATGTCACCGTCTTTGCCCGCGTTCGCGACGCCATTGCTGCGGCCAATGCCGCGCACGAGCGCGAGTCCCGGCCCTTTTGCGACGACGGCGAGGTCCTCAACGCCTCCCCGGACGAGCGGCTCGGCACGCTCGTCATGGGCGAAAATTTCCGCACTCTCGCCCAGCCCATTGCCTTTGTCAACGCGCTCTTTCCCAAGTTTATGCAGGCCGTCCCGGACGAGCCTTTTCAAGTAGGCTACGACCCGCTCGTCGGGTGCCGCCCCACCAGCGCAGGCACGGGTTCGGTCGAGCTTTTGCTCTTGCCGCCAGACGATAGCCGCGATTCGACCGAGGCCGCGCTGGGCGAAGCCGAGCTGGTGGCCCGCCGCCTGAGCCACCTGCTGGCAGGCAGCGACCTACAAGTTGCCGACGAAGGGGGGTTGCGCCCGCCCGTTCCCGCAGACATCGCCTTGCTCCTGCGCCGCCGCCGCAACCTCTTCGCGTACGAAGACGCGCTGCGGGCCTGTGGCATCCCCTTCCAAGTAGCTGGCGGCCGGGGCTTTTACCAGCGCCAAGAAATCTACGACCTAGCCAATATCCTCCGCGTCCTCTGCAATCCCGGCGACAGCATCGCCTTGATGGGCGCGTTGCGCTCCCCGTACTTTGGCCTGTCGGACAACGCCCTGTACGCGCTGACCGCGCCCCACGGCGGGCGCCTCGCCGAGCACCTCGGCGACGCCGAGCAGCGTCAGCGCCTCGCCCCTGCGGACCAAGAGGCCGCCGCAGACGCGGTCGCCCGACTCCAGTGCTGGGGCGGGCTGCGCGACCGCGTACCCCTCGTCGAGCTTGTACACACCATCCTCGAAGACACCGGGGCTTGGGGCTTTCTCTGCTATGGCGAGCGCGGGGAGCAGGCCGTGGCCAACGTGCATAAGCTCCTCGACCTCGCTCGCGAATTCCGCGGTCCCTTGGCCGATTTCGCAGCCCGCCTCGACTTGTTGACTAGTGAAGAACAACAAGAGGGCGAAGCCCGCCTCGACGCGGACGCCTTGCACATCCTGACTGTGCATGCGGCCAAGGGCTTGGAGTTTCCCATCGTCGTCGTGCCCGACTTGGCCGCGCGATTCAATTTGCAAAACAGCGCCCCCGCGCTCCTCGACGCGGAAAAGGGCATCGGCTTGCGCGCACTCGACCCCGAGCAGGGCTATAAAAAGACCTCCTCCTTTATCCGCACCCTCATCAATCGCAACGCGAGCCGCCGCCAGCGCGCTGAAGAGAAGCGCCTGTTGTACGTGGCTTGCACCCGCGCCCGCGATCACCTGCTGCTCGGCGGCGCCCTGACCGACAAGCACTTTGCCGCCGACCTCGACGCGGCTGCGGACTGTCTCGGTTGGATTTGTGGAAGTCTAGCACTGACAGAAGCCGACCTCGCCTGCGGCAGCAAGGCCGTCGCGGGCGTACCATCCCCCTTGCCCATCCACATCGACCCTAGTGCATTCCCGGTCCCCGCGACCACCGCCCGCCGGGCCGGCACCCGCGCCGCCGCGCCCGCGCAAGCACCAGTACCAGCGTTGGATCTGCTGTCGCCGCTCGACGATTCCCAAGACCGGCCCGAATTCGCGGTTGGCGAGCTGGTTCTCTTCGCCGCCGATCCGGCCGCGCACCATCGCCAGTACGCGCTGGGTCTGCCGGCGTGGCCCCTCGGCCAAGTAGATGCGCCGCGCCGCCGCGGCATGCTCTTTGGCCAGCTCGCCCACGCCGGTCTAGAGGCCCTGAGCAACAGTCCAGACGCCGACCCCGCGGGCCTCGCCGCCGACCTCGTCGCCGCCGCCACTTTGCCCGTAGCATCCTATCGCGCCTCGTTTGAGCGCGAGCTGGCCACCCTATTGCGCCGCTGCCGCCAGTCGCCCTTAGCCGCGCTCTGGCGTACCCATGCCGAGGCCCGCACCGAAGTGCGCTTTACGCTCTCGCTGAACCGCGGATTAGTACATGGAGTGGTCGATTACATGGGACTCGGGGCCGACGGACTGTGGGAATTAGTCGATTACAAGACCGGCCACCGCGCACATACAGAAGAGGCCGTACAGCACTACCGCCTCCAGTTGGAAGTGTACGCTCTCTGCTTACAGGCCCTGCACCCAAGCCAAGGCGAATACCGCGCCACGCTGTATTTTACCGACTTAGATGAAGCGCACCTCGTGCCCTTCACACCAGCCGAGCTAGCCGCGGCGCACACTCGCCTCGACGACCTCGTCGCCCGGCTCATTGCGGCCAAAGCCTAGCGCGACACGGCCGCGGCGCGGGCCAAAACCGCCAGCACCTCCTCGCGCAGGGCCTCTGGCAGGGCCGCGAAGTCGATCTGCCCAGCCCCGCTCGGCAGCTCGGCCCGGCTCTTGTTCCACCCTTCTTCCGCACGGCACCACCTGATTACCACACCATTGCCCAAGCGGATGAAATACGCCCCGTCGTCTGTGTAGAGTGTCGCTCGCATAGCTTCCTTCTCCCTGAATCACGTCGTTTGCCTTCCCAGCTTGACCGCGTACTTTTTAAGCATTCGCAACGCAGCCGACAAATCATCTCGACAGCTTTGGGTCGTCAAACCCCAACCTCACCATTAGGAGAGGCGACAAAAGACCATGGCCGAATCCATCACTCACGACCGGCGCAGAGGATTGTCGAGCAGAGGGCAGCCGCCGCGTGGATTATCGGCATCCAGCGCTAAACAAGCTCGTCCTCCCTCCCCGGCCGTCCTCTAAAGGGCGTTAAATTAGGACATTCAATGCAAATTTCCGCCCTTCGGGCCTCGGCCGCTTTCGGCGCACAGGTACAGCAAGCCGCCGAGTGCCTGTCCGCCGAGCGCGTCTATGACCGCATCCTCGCACGCGATCACGCGGTCTGGCGGCCCGACCCAACCGAGATTGCCAATCGGCTCGGGTGGCTCGACAGCCCGCGCGTCATGCGGGACGCCATCGGCCCCATCCGCCAATTCATCGACGCGGTCCGCGCCGATGGATACACCCACGCCCTGCTGTTGGGCATGGGCGGCTCTAGCCTCGCGCCGGAAGTCTTCCGCGCGACCTTGGGCGTGGCCGATGGCTTTCTCGACCTCTCAGTGCTCGACAGCACCCAACCCGACGCGGTCTTGGCCAAGGCGCGCACCCTCAACCCCGCCCACACCCTATTTCTCCCGGCCACCAAGTCCGGCGGCACCGTAGAGACGCTGTCCTTGCTCAAGTACTTCTACAACCGCACGGCGGACGCCCTCGGGCCAGCCGAGGCCGGACGGCACTTCGCCGCCATCACCGACCCGGGCAGCGGCCTCGAAGCCCTCGCGCAGCGCCTCGGCTTTCGCCACATCTTCCGCAACGACCCCAACATCGGCGGGCGCTACTCGGCCCTGTCGCACTATGGCTTGGTCGCGGCCGGGGCCATTGGCGCGGATCTCGACTGCCTGCTCAACCGCGCCGTGCGAGCCACGGCCGACCCGCAACCGGGCATCCAACTCGGGGCCTTTCTCGGCGCAGGGGCCCTCGCCGGCCGCGACAAGCTGACCCTCATCGCTTCGCCAGCCGCCAGCGCGGTTGGCGCTTGGATCGAGCAACTCATCGCCGAGAGCACCGGCAAAGACGGCAAGGGGTTGCTGCCGGTCGATCTAGAGCCTGCGTGTGCAGCCCACGCCTACGGACCCGACCGGCTCTTCGTCCATCTGCGCTTGGACGACGCAGCCGAAGGCCGCGCCCAAGCCATTGCCGCGGCCGGGCACCCAGTCTTGTGCCTCCAGCTAGCGGACGCCTACGATCTCGGCGCGGCCTTCTTTCACTGGGAAATTGCCGCGGCCATCGCCGGATTCTTCCTCCGCATCCATCCCTTTGACCAGCCCGATGTCGAGGCAGCCAAGGAGCTGGCCCGCCAGATGGTGGCCGCCTACCAGCAATGCGGTGCGTTGCCCGCGCCCGCGCCCGACCTCGTCGATGGTCTTGCGCTATACGGACCTGTGCGGGGCACCACCCTGCCCCAAGCCTTGGCGCACTTTTTGGCACGCGGCGAGCAAGGGCGTACGTACATTGCCCTGCAAGCCCACCTCCCGCCGACCCCGGCCACCACCGCCGCTCTACAGGACTTGCGCCACCAGCTACTAGCGCACACCGGCCTAGCCACGACGCTCGGCTTTGGGCCGCGCTTCCTGCACTCAACCGGGCAACTGCACAAGGGCGACGCCGGGCGCGGGCTTTTTATTCAGCTAACGGCCGACTCGGCAGAGGACGCGCCGATTCCCGACCAAGCCGGGGCCTCGGCCTCTAGCATTACCTTCGGCGTCCTCGCCCAAGCCCAAGCCCTCGGCGACCGCCAAGCCCTCGGCGATCGAGGGCGGGCCGTGCTCCGCATCCATCTAGGCGCGGACATCGCCGCGGGCCTTGCCCAATTGCGCCGCGCCCTAGGCCCGAACAACGACTCCACAGGAGAAGTCCAATGAGCCGAGCAGACATCGGCCTAATCGGCCTAGCCGTGATGGGCGAAAACCTCGTCCTCAACATGGCCAGCCGCGGTTTCACCGTTGCCGTTTACAACCGCACAACCGCCAAGGTCGATGCCTTTATGGCCGGCCGCGCCCGCGGCCAATCCATCATCGGCACCCACGCGCCAGCCGAATTGCTCGCCCAGCTCAAAAAGCCGCGCCGCGTGATGCTCATGGTGCAAGCCGGCCAAGCCGTGGACCGCGTCATAGCCGAGCTCGCGCCCCTGCTCGACCGCGGCGACATCCTCATCGACGGCGGCAATTCCAACTACCAAGACACGGCCCGCCGCACTCAAGAGCTCGCTGCCAAAGGCTTGCTCTACGTGGGCACTGGCGTCTCCGGCGGCGAGGAGGGTGCGCTCAAAGGCCCGAGCATCATGCCCGGCGGCAACCCCGCCGCCTGGCCCCACATCAAAGACCTCTTCCAAGCCATTGCCGCCAAAGTAGCAGACGGCAGCCCGTGTTGCGATTGGGTGGGCCGCGACGGCGCCGGCCACTACGTGAAAATGGTCCACAACGGCATCGAGTACGGCGACATGCAGATGATCGCCGAGGCCTACGCCCTGATGCGCGAGGGGCTCGGCATTGAGCCGCAGGCACAGAGCGAAATTTTCAAGCAGTGGAACGAGGGCGAACTCGACAGCTACCTCATCGAGATCACCGGCCATATCCTCGCCAAGATCGACGACGAGACCGGCCAGCCAATGGTCGATGTCATACTCGACGCGGCCGGGCAAAAGGGCACTGGCAAGTGGACCGGCATCGACGCCCTGCAATTGGGCGCACCAGTGACCGCCATTACCGAGGCGGTCTTCAGCCGCGCCCTGTCTTTCCTCAAGGACGAGCGCGTGGCGGCAGCCGGCGTTCTCCAAGGGCCAGACGCTTCGTTTACCGGGGACAAAGACGCTTTCGTCGCAGACATCCGCCGAGCACTGTACGCGGCCAAAATCTGCTCCTATGCCCAAGGCTATCAGTTGCTCGCCCTCGCCGCCCGCGAATACAACTGGGAACTCAACTACGGAAACATCGCCCTGCTGTGGCGCGGTGGCTGCATCATTCGCGCCCAGTTTTTGGGCCGCATCAAGGAAGCCTTTGACGCGGATCCAACGCTGGCTAACCTGCTACTCGCGCCGTACTTCAGCCGAGCACTCGCGCAAACCCAAGCGTCTTGGCGCAGAGTCGTGGCCACGGCCGCGACCCTCGGCATACCCGTGCCAACCCTTGCCAGCGCCCTCGCGTACTACGACGGCTACCGCTCCGCCCGCCTGCCCGCCAACCTGCTCCAAGCCCAGCGCGACTACTTCGGTGCCCACACGTATGAGCGCACCGACAAGCCACGCGGCACGTTCTTCCACACTAACTGGACCGGGCGCGGAGGCGCGACCGCATCAACAGCTTACAACGCCTAGTCTAAAAAACGTTTGGCAAACGCTGCATTGACGTACGCAATTTGTCGCATACAGCCGGCGTTTTTCTGTGCAAGTGCCGATGCCGCCGCCTGCCCGTTTGCATTGTTTCGCCCTATGGAAATAGGGTGCTACGCGCCTTCTCATCCCACCCGTACGCACAACGCGAATGAGATAAGATCGCGCCTTTCGACCGCTTCTTTGCCGCGATAATTTTTCCCCATACGACACGCCAAATCAACGCGCCCATTCCGCAAAACTTTGCGCCGCCGGTCGGCACATCGGCACAAATGTCGCCGCAGCACTAGAAGCTGAATTGTCGCTAGCAATTTTGTGGTTTCCTCTAACTACACGACATCAATAACTTGTCGTTGATGGGCGATGCGTCCGGGATCGAGGGCAAGATGCCCTCGATCCGAGGGTAAGGCCCTACTGTCGTGTACCTAGGGTTGTCCTTTGTTTGGAACGGCACGAGGACCTCGTCTCTAGAGAATGTCTGCTGCATCCCCTTTTGCTATTTTTTCGCTAGGCGCACAATACCATTTTGCAGTACATTTGCTAAATACTATATTTTTTTCTTAATTTGAAAATGTTACACATACACTTACTCTAAGGTGAAAGGATTTTTCATGCCTAACCTAGCAGCCCTTTTGAAAGAAGAGATCAGCAAGATCGCCCGCAAAGAAGTGCAAGACCAAATGCGCGAGCTCAAGAAGACAGTGGGCGAACAGCGCACTGCGATCGCTCGCTTGGAAAAGCAAATCGGCCCAGCAAAGGCAAAAGCCGCCGCCAAATCAGCCGCTGCCAAGCCGGCTGCCAAAGTCAGCGAAGCACCTGCCGGCGCAAAGGAAAAACCAATCCGCATCTCCCCGGATACGATTCTCAAGCACCGCAAGCGCCTCAAGCTCTCCCAAGCCGAACTGGGCAAATTGCTCAACGTTAGCACCAACACTGTTCTGCGCTGGGAAGCAGGCAAATCCAAACCGCGCAGCAAGCACCTGCCGGGACTCGACCAACTCCGCTCCATAAGCCTGCGGGAAGTCAAGAAACTCGGCTCAGCATCGGCCGATGCCCAACCGGCCGACGCCCAATCAACCGACGCCCAACCGACCGACGAAGTCAGCGAAGCACCTGCCGGCGCGAAGGAAAAACAAGTCCGCCGCCGCCGCATCTCCCCGGATACGATTCTCAAGCACCGCAAGCGCCTCAAGCTCTCCCAAGCCGAACTGGGCAAGTTGCTCAACGTTAGCACCAACACTGTTCTGCGTTGGGAAGCGGGCAAATCCAAACCGCGCAGCAAGCACCTGCCGGGACTCGACCAACTCCGCTCCATAAGCCTGCGGGAAGTCAAGAAACAGCTCGACGAATAACCGGCTTTGCATAAGAACCAAAACCCCCTTAGTCCGCGGACTAAGGGGGTTTTGTAGTATTAGTGATTAGTCGCCTAAAGGCGCGGTGAAGCCCACACCACCGCCGAGGGGTTGGGACTAACCACGAACTATCACTGCCAGTGCGCTATATAGTCGCCCATCTGCTGCTGCAACTCCGCGTTGCCGCGCTTAACGGCTCCTCGCCAGACAATCCGCGCCTTGTGCAATAGCATGGCGCACGCGGCCGCAGCGCGATCCGCTGTGAGTTGCGGCTCCTCGCGCAGCAGCTTGTCGAGCGCGTACACCCGGAAGCGATCCATCGCGTAGTGCGCCTGCGATAGTTGATCGGCGTGGCCGCCGTATTTGCGGATGAGTTGCTCGGCCAAATAGACCACTTCGTAGCGGCAGGTAATCCGCAGCCAAAGTTCGTAGTCCTCGCAAGCGGGCAGGCATTCGTCAAATAGACCGACGTCCGCAAAGACCCGGCGGTGAATCGCAATCGACGAAGGCGACATAACACACAAGGGCAAGGCTTTGTAGAAAATGTCGCCGCCGTATTTCTGGTGGTGTTTGTGGGGGTTGACCCGCACGCCATTGCGGATCCAAATCTCGTCGGTGTGGCATACCAACAACCCGCTCTCGCGCAGAGCCGCTGCTTGGCGTACGAGTTTGTTGGGCAGCCATTCGTCGTCCGAGTCGAGCAGGGCGATCCACTCGCCCTCGGCCGCCGCGATCCCGCGATTGCGCGCGGCCGAGACCCCGCTGTTTTCCTCCAAGATCACCATTTTGACTGCACTGCCAAATTCCTCGCGCACCCGCTGGGGCGTACCATCGTCGGAGGCGTCGTCCACCACGATCACTTCAAAATCCGCCCCTTGCTGCGCCAGTACCGAGCGGATCGCCCGGCCGACTAACGCACGGCGGTTGTACACGGGAATGACCACCGAGAACACAGCCGGCTCAGTTGCTGGCAGCGAGCGCGGCGGCCGCGTCTAGTTTTTCGATGACCATTTCTGGCGTAATAACCTCGGGCAACACCAGCGGCTGGTCGATAAGACCGGCGGGAAAAATTGCGTACAGGGGCACCCCGGAGCGACCAAAAGCGCGCAAGAGCTGCGTGATCTCGGGGTTGCGGTTGGTCCAATCGGCTTTGACTAGAGCCACATTGAGCGCGGCAAACCGCTCGCGTACCACTTGCTGCGCCAACACGGCCCGCTCGTTGACTTTGCACGTCCAGCACCACTCGGCCGTAAAGTCGATAAAGACCATCTGCCCGCCCGCGACCAATTCCTCGACGCGGGTGGCACTAAACGGCTGCCAGTCTAGTTCAGATGCTGCCGTCTGCTCGGCCGCTAGCAACGGATGGACAAAGATCGCATAGCTGCCCAAAACCAGCGCCAGCGCCACCGCACGGGCCACCCTCTTTGAACGGTTGGGATGCTGGAAGCTGCCCCACTGACCCCAGACCCAGCAGGCCAGCCCCAGACCCAGCAAAAAGGCACCCGTCCACACTACGCCTTCGACCCCGACCTGATTGCCCAAGACCCAGAGTAACCACAGCACCGTGGCCATCAGCAAAAAGCCCATTAGCTGCTTGAACCGCACCATCCAAGGGCCGGGTTTGGGTAAGCGCCCGATCCACGCCGGCTCAATCGCCAGCACCACATACGGCAGGGCCATACCCGCGCCAATCGCCAAAAAAACTGCGACGACGACGCCGGCCGGCTGGGCAAAGGCAAACCCAAGCGCGGTCCCCAAAAAGGGCGCGGTGCAGGGCGTGGCCAGAATCGTCGCCAGCACGCCGTTGAGAAAGGATCCCGTCAACCCCTCGCGTCCGTCTAGCCCTCCCAAGCTGCTGGTTCCCGGAAGCAGGATTTCATAAACGCCGAACAGATTTAGGGCCAACGCGAAGACCAAGGCACTCATCGCCACCACAAAACCCGGGTACTGGAACTGAAAACCCCAACCGATCTGCTCACCACTGCTTTTGACCAACAGCACTGCTAGCGCCAGCGCCAAAAAAGTGGCCACAATACCGGCGCAAAACGCCCACCCTAGTTGCCGCACTCGCTTGGTTTCCTCGCCGGCTTGATTGACAAACCCTAGCACCTTGAGCGAGATGACCGGCAACACGCAGGGCATCAGGTTGAGGATCAACCCACCCAACGCCGCAAAGGCCATATAGACCCACAGCGACCGAGCGACCTGCCCGCTAGCCGCGCGGTAATCCCGCTGCAAGAGCCCCCCTCCCTCGCGCGGCGCAGCGCGCAAATTTAGCACCAGCGTCCCGGCCTGCACCTCGCCATCTAGCCCATAGACGAGCACTCCGCGCAACGCATCGACTTCGGCGTCGCCGTAGGGTTCGACAGACAGCACGAGGTGATCGGCCGCTAGGCGCCGGGTGGAAAGCGCAAAATCGTCGGCTGCCAGCGGATAAAAGTCGGGCATCTGCTCGCCCTGCTCGAAAGCCTTGTCCTCGTGGGAAAGGCGCACGTCAACCTTCAAAGCCCCCTCGCCCCGCACGGCGAGTTCTACCGCAATGCGCTCGTCCAACGCGCCCGGCACCCGCGCTGCATAGCGGTCAAATTGCGCCTGCTGGGCGCTCGGCTTGCCGACGGCGGCCACTGGCAGCGCCAGCGCCAACGACGCCTCGCCCGGGATGCACAATTCGCGGCACACCAGCCAAGAGACCTCGGCCGCAAGGCGCAGCGTATCCCCGGCTGCCAACGCGCTCGGCGCGGTAGCCTCGGCCATGAGCAGCACTTCGTCGGCATACCCATAGACCACCAGCTCCCCTTGTTCCTCGAATTTGTTGGGCAAGGGCCATTGCAACGGTCCTACCACAACCCCGGCCGGTAGCTGCCACTCAACCTCGATCGGCAAGCCGGCGTCGCCGCTAAAAATCCAATAGGTATGCCACCCCTCCTCCATCTTCAGCTCGACTCCCAGCCGGAAGGGCTGGCCGGGAACCACGGCATGTACATCGGCCAAAAAATTGGCCTGTACTGGGTGGTCGTCGGCGTTGAGCCGCCCGTAGAGGACTAACGCGAGGAGGAAGATGAGATTGTACATGGGAACCTCGAAGGAGAGATAAGGGGAAGGGGATAGGGCGGTGCCCCTACGCGATTTGCCCAGAGCGTTGGTAGGGGTGCCCCTAGAGACGACTAGGGCAATCACAAAGATCGCCCCCACAGGTCACCCGCGCAGCACGGCTCGATGGATCTGCTCGATGTCGATTAAGCGGCAACCCAAGCGGCGGGCGCAATCCACTAGCTGCTGGCCCTTGGCCATTGAGCCGTCAGGAGCCATCACTTCGGACATCACTGCCGCCGGAAAAAGTTCGGCCTGACGGGCCAACTCCACCGCGCCCTCGGTGTGCCCCTGGCGGCTGAGCAGCCCTTCTGGGCGGGCGGCTAAGGGCAATACGTGCCCAGGGATGACGATATCGTCGGGGCCGGTATCCGGCTGGAGGGCGCGCCGGATGGACGTGGCGCGGTCTTCAGCCGAAACGCCGGTTCCAATCCCCTCTAGCGCGTCAAACGGCAGGCCGAAGCGCGGGGTCGTCCAGTCGGCGTTGTGCGGCTCAATCAGTCCGACGCCGAGACGCGCTAAGTGGTTCTCGGTCGTGGCTAGGTGTAGCATGCCACGCGCCTCTTTGAGCATTTGATTGATCGCAGCACCCGAAACGCATTCGGCGGCCACGATCAGATCGCCTTCGTCTTCCCGCTCGCGCGCATCCACTAAAATTAGGAACTGTCCAGCGCGGAAATCCGCGATCGCTTCGTTGAGCCGACAGAACATTTATTGCACCCGGTGCGCCATAAGCACCGCTTCGTCGAGTTCAATTCCCAAGCCGGGCGCGTCCGGCACCCGGATGTGGCCGTCTATTGTGGTTTCTGCCGGACGCACCAACTCGCCGCGCCAATCCACCTCGCCAAACGCAAATTCGAGCACCGTGAAGTTGGCAACGGTCGCCGCCAAGTGTACCCCGGCCATCGTCGATACCGGACCCGCCGGGCTGTGGGGCGCGATTGGCATCTGTGCTACCTCGGCCAACGCGGCAATGCGCCGGCATTCGGTAATGCCACCGGCGTGTTTGACATCTGGCATCAGCACATCCACTGCTCCTTGGGCAATGTAAGGCCAAAAGCCTTCGCGGCCGACGAGTGACTCGCCGCCGGCAATGGTCTGGCCCGAGTGCAGCCGCAACTGGCGCAGGGCATCGACTTGGTTGCGCGGCACGGGCTCCTCAAACCAGTGCAGATCGAGCGGACGCACCTTTTCGGCCACCTTAAAAGCCAAAGCCAAGTCAAAGCGCTGATGGCAATCGACCAACAGTTCGATTTCGTCGCCAATGGCCTCCCGCGTCGCCACAAGCCGCGCGATCCCTTTGTCCGCGCTGCGCTCAACCCCACCGCGATCCATCCGCCGCCAATGCACCTCGTCAAAGGGCGTGCTCTTGACGGCACCAAAGCCGGCGTCAACCGCTCGGCGCGCTGCATCGGCAAACCCCTGTGGGCTGCGGTCGCGGGTGCCGCGATTGAGATTGGCGTACAAGCGCACCGCGCCGCGCCGCTTGCCGCCCAGCAGGCGCCAAGCCGGCACCCCGAGTGCCTTGCCGGCCAAATCCCACAGCGCTTGGTCGACTGCGCTCCGCGCCGTGGCCCCGACGCGGCCGGCGTCGCCCGAGAAAATCGCCGCGCCCCGCGCCATTTGTTCCCACAATACCTCTACTTGGGTCGGGTCTGCGCCCACCAACCGCGGCCCCAATTGCTCCAGCGCGGCCGCGACCAAGCCATCGTTGCCGCTCTGGCTCGCTTCGCCCAGCCCACTCAGCCCGGCGTCGGTGTGGATTTGCACGAAGAGCCAATTGCCGCGCTGCGACGCCGCCACTGAATGCAGTTCCAAACGAGTAATTTTCACACGGTCTCTCCAGCGTAAAACTGCGCCCTCAGAAAACATAAAGAAGAGACAGTCAAGCCGCTACGCACGGCGGGGTTCACGCGGTTCAACGGAGTCGTTATGTTTTTAGTTCGCTCCCTCTTGCCCCGGAGGTGAAAGCATGGATCTCTTCGACGCCGGACTTCGGGATCGCCAAGCCGCGGACCAACCCCTAGCCGCCCGCCTGCGGCCGCGCACCTTAGGCGAATACGTCGGCCAAGACCACATTCTCGGGCCGGGCCGCCTGCTGCGGCGCGCCATTGAGGCCGATCAACTCTCCTCGCTGATTTTCTACGGCCCGCCCGGCACGGGCAAAACCACGCTCGCCGCGGTCATCGCCCACACCACCCGCGCCCATTTTATCTCCATCAACGCCGTTTTGGCCGGGGTCGCCGACATTCGCCGGGCCGTCGATGAAGCCGGCCAGTTGCGCAAGTTGCACAGCCGCAAAACCATCCTCTTCATCGACGAGGTCCACCGCTTCAACAAGGCCCAGCAAGACGCGCTCCTGCCTTGGGTCGAAAACGGCACCATCATCCTCATCGGCGCGACCACCGAAAATCCATACTTCTCGGTCAACCGCCCCCTGCTCTCGCGCAGCCGGGTTTTTCAGCTACAAGGGCTTGACTCCGACGCCCTCGCGCACATCGCCCAACAGGCGCTCGCCGACTCGCGCGGCTATGGCCATGTCCGCGTCGTTCTGCACCCCGAAGCCCTCGCGCACCTGATCGACGTGGCCAACGGCGACGCCCGCGCCCTGCTCAACGCCCTAGAGTTGGCGGTCGAAACCACCGAGCCAGACACCCAAGGGCGGATCGCCATCGACCTAGCAGTGGCCGAGGAGTCCATCCAGCGCCGCGCCCTGCTCTACGACAAGGAGGGCGACTACCACTTCGACGCCATCAGCGCCTTTATCAAATCCATGCGCGGCTCGGATCCAGACGCCACCCTCTACTGGCTGGCGCGGATGGTGTACGCCGGCGAAGACCCGCGCTTTCTCTTTCGCCGCATGCTCATCTTCGCCAGCGAAGACGTCGGCCTCGCCGACGAGCGCGCCCTCCAGGTCGTCGTGGCCGCGGCTGAATCCTTTGACCGCATCGGTCTGCCCGAAGGGCGCTTTCCCTTGGCGCACGCCGCCTTGTACTTGGCCACCGCGCCCAAGAGCAACTCAACTATGGCCTTTTTCGACGCGCTCGCGGTCGTGGAAAAAGAGCGCGAAGGCGAGGTGCCCAGCCACCTCAAAGACGCCAGCCGCGACAGCGAGGGCTTTGGCCACGGCGCGGGTTATCTCTACCCCCACGCCTACCGCGAGCACTGGGTTGCCCAGCAGTACCTGCCCGCCGCTCTGCAGGGCCGCATCTTCTACCAGCCCTCGGATCAAGGCCGCGAAAAAGAAGCTGGTGACCGCGTCCGCCAACGCCGCGAGCTACAGCTCGCCGCCATGCGAGAAGCCGAGGCCGCCCCGGCCGAGATTCTGTCCCTGTCCCCGCCCGACCAAGTGCGCGACCAATGGCTCAAGCGCGCCAGCGGCGACGTTGGCACCCAACTAGAGCACACGCGCCAACGCCTCTTCGCCCCGCTCGCACTGGCGCGCCATCACCTCGTCCTCGACTTGGAGGCCGGCACGGGCCTGCTCACTTGGGAAGCCCTGCGGCGCGTGCCCGAAGGCGGCGTCTGGGCGCACACCAGCGACAAGATCGCGGCCGTGGCCCTGCACGAAACCGCCGCCCACCTAGCCGAGATCGAGCGGCCCCAAGTGCTGCAAGGCCCGCTCGCCGCCCTCGCCGACCAGCTCGCCGCTCGCGACCCCGACATTCTTTTTGACGCCATCATCGGGCGCAATGCCCTCGGCGCACTAGCGCACAAGGCCGAAGTCATCGCAGCCCTGCATCGCCACCTCGCCCCACAGGGCCGCGTCAGCTTGGTCGAGACCCTCGCGCGCCGGTCGCAGCGCCTGTACCAGTTGCTCGACTTACAGCGGCTCGGCGACCTAGGCGAGCGCCTCGTCGCGGCCGAAGAGGCCATTTACGCCGCGCCCGACAATCCGCGTGTCAATTGGGATGCCGCGGATCTCGAACAAATGTTCGCGGCCGCGGGCTTTGGTGCGGTGCAGGTGCGGGTGGAAGCGGTGCAGTCGCAGCGGCACATTGAGCCGCGCCATCTCGCGCACTGGTTCAATCCCGGCGGCGAGAAGCGGCACACGTACGCCCACCATCTGACCCAGCATCTCGACGAAGGCGAGCTGCGGCGGGTGCGCAAGCTCTTTGAGCAGAGCTTGGCCAACCACACGGTGACTTGGACGACATCTCAGGTATTCATCGCGGCGGAAGGGCGGCGAGAAAGCGATGCGGATGCAGCACCTAAGAATTGATTTATGGCGTCTCGCGGCTTACCTTATCCGCATTCCGCCACCCCTAACCCGCCATAGACCATGATCGCCAAGCGCCTAACCTGCCTCCTTTTATTGGGCCTCAGCGCCTGTAGCACCACCGAAGAGCAGGTCGTTGAGCTTCTAGAACAGATGGCCGCCAACCCGGTGGATGCGCCCGCCTATCAGCAATCCATCGACGAATTGGCCGCCATTGGCCGCCCGGCCGCCCGCCAGCTCATCGCCCGCCTCAACCCCGACCTGTACCTCGGCGAAAACTACCGCGAGTTCCGCGACGAACAGGAAAAGCTCCGCATCGGTTGCGCCCGAGCTTTGGGCCGCATCAAGCCGCGCGGGGCCACAGCCGCGCTCAAGGATCGGATCACAACCGCCTATACCGACCGCGAGCGCATCGCCTGCCTGTGGGCCATGGGCCAAGTCGGCTACGTCCAAGCGGGCGTGGATGCGGCCAAAGTCCAGCTCGACGACCCCGATCCCATCATCCGCATCCACGCGGCCATCGCCCTGCTCAAGATGGACGACGAGCTCGGCACCAGCGAAATCGAAGCCGCCCTAACCGGCAACGACCCGGGCTTGGTCCAAACCGCCCTGCAAGGGCTAGAGGAAGCTGGCTACTTCGGCGTCCCGCTGCTCGTGGAGCTGAGCGGCCGCGCCGGCCCTCACCAAGGCGCACTGCGCTCGGTGATAGCCGAGGTCCAAGACCAACTCATCGCTCAGTTAGAGGCCGAAGAGCCCGTCCACCGCCAGCGCGCCGCGCAAGCCCTCGGCTACATCGGCGACGAGAGTGCTGCCGCCGCCCTAGCCGATCTACTGACAGACCCCAGCAATCAAGTGCGCTTTAGTACGGCTGCCGCCTTGGCCACCATGGGGCGCAGCCGCGGCATTGAGTTCCTCTTTGAGGCCCTGCGCAACACCGACTCCATCCTCCGCGCCAATGCCGTCAAGTTCCTCACCAACGTCCAGCAACAGTCCGGCGCAGTCGAAGCCCAGCTCATAGCCGCCCTCAACGACGAGGATCCGCTCGCCCGCGCCGGCGCAGCTCAAGTCTTGGGCCAAGCGCGTGTGCAATCTGCCCTCAGCGCCCTGCTGGCGGCCACCATGGACGAGGTTGCCGACGTGCGCACCAACGCGGCCATTGCCCTCGGTCAAATCGGCGGCGACCAAAGCCGCGCCCAGCTCGAAAAATTGCGCCGCGACAGCGACGCCACCGTTTCCTACTACGCCGAGTGGGCCTTGGGTCAGCTCGGATCTAGTTGACCCTAACCCCTCTCGCGCCATGCAAAATGCAATCTGCCTGTTGTTCGTCCTCTTGGCCCTGCCGCCGTTTGCCGCACCCAGCCGCGCCGGCGAAACGCCCGAGACCCTCCTCATCCGCCAAGCGCTCGCCAACGACATCTCCGGGTATCGCCGGGCCGATGCCGAGCTGGCCCTCAAGGCGTACCACCCGCACTTCGTCGCCTATCAGGGCCACGCCAACGGCGACCCTCGCGCCTGGACGGTCCTGCACGAAAACCGCGATGCGTTCGCCAGCCAGCTAGCCGAGGACCTCAGCGCCCGGCGCTACGAGGTCGCACGCACAGTTCCCTTTATCGCGGTGCGCGCAACCCACGCCATTGCCACCAGCTTAGACTCCGGGCGCGTCGTCGATCGCCAGACCAGCAAGGCCGCGCCGGTCGCCATCCACCGCTTCTGGACTTTTCTCAAGGAAGAGGACGACTGGCTGGCCACGGCCATGGTCGCGGATTTGGGCGACACGCTCTTGCCCGCGGCCGGCGCGGCCGCCAACGGCGAGATCGCCGAGCTGTTGCAGCGCGAAAGCCAAGCGTGGGCAGCGGGCAGCGGCATCCTCGGCTTCTTCGACGCAAACTTCACTGGCTGCGACGCCTTGGGCACTTTCAAACCGGCCTCCTACAAAATCGCCTTTAGCGGCAGCGAAGAACTAGAAAAGTGGCTCGACAAGCGGTTGCCCTACGTGCAGTACGAGCTCGACCGCAAAGTGCTCCACACAGCTGTAGGGCCGGCCGGCCGCGAAGCATTGGCCGTCACGCACGAAGAAGTGGCTGTTGAGCACGTCAAAGGGCCGGCCAAACACCACAAGGAACGCTACGTGTTCTGGACGCTGAGCCGCCGCTCCGGCTCGTGGAAGATCACCAACATGGTATTCAACGTGGGACTTGCCGACTAGCACGGGCGCAACGCATGGAAAAACTGGTCTGGCTGCTGCTCTTTACCGTTGGCTACTGGTCTTACTGCGTCTTCTGGGGCATCAAAGGGGCCCGCCAAGCTAAGACAGCTTCGGATTACTTTATCGCCGGGCGCGGCATTGGCCTGTGGGTCTTTGTGCTGGCCGCCACCGCCACCTCCTTTAGCGGCTGGACCTTTGTCGGCCACCCCGGCACCATCTACAACGTCGGCTTGCCCTACGCCTTTGCCTCCTTCTACGCCATCACCATCCCCTTCACCGGGGTGTTGTTCCTCAAGCGCCAGTGGCTTTTGGGGCAGCGCTTCGGCTATATCACCCCGGGCGAAATGTTCAGCGACTATTACCGCACGGATGCGATGCGCTTCCTCACCGTTATCGTCGCGCTCGTATTCAGCGTGCCCTATCTGGGCATCCAGCTCAAGGCTTCGGGCCTGCTTTTCAACCGCCTGACGACCGGCACCCCGCTGGAGGGCAGCTTCATCGGCTCGGTTGAGGGTGGGGCAATTGTGCTTTCGGTCGTCGTCTTTATCTACGTAGCATCCGGCGGGTTGCGCTCGGTCGCCTACGTCGACTGCGCCCAGTGCATCCTTTTGGCGCTCGGCATCGTCGTCCTCGGCTTTATTGCCCTCGACTTAGTCGGCGGCTGGACGGCCTTCAAGGGGGGGTTGGCCGCCCTCGCCCAACAAAAACCCGATATGGTCGCCATTCCGACCCGGCCGGAGTCCGACTCCTTCCTCGAGCGAGCCGGCACCCTGTTTTTCGACAGCGCCGGCGGCCCTTGGACCGGCCTGATGATCCTGACCTATATGTTCGCCTTGATGGGCATCCAGTCGGCCCCGGCCTTTTCCATGTGGGCTTTTGCCAACCGCGACCCTCGGCCCTTTCCTTGGCAACAGGTTTTCGCCTCTTCCCTCGTCATCGGCGGCATCATGTTCTTCTTCACCGCCTTCCAAGGCTTAGGCGTCCGGCTCCTCGATATGGAACTGGTCGCCGGGACTAAGCCCCTCGGCCTGCCGGCATCCGACCACTTGGTTCCCTACCTGATAGACACCTTAGCCGACAGCTTCCCCTTCCTCTTGGGGCTTCTGGCCGTTTGTGCGCTAGCCGCGATGCAATCGACCGGGGCCGCCTATATGTCAACGGCCAGCGGCATTATTACCCGCGACCTCTACCGCCATTTCTTCGACAAAGAGGCATCGCACTCGGCCCAAGTCTTTGTCGGCCGCTTGAGCGTGGCCATCGTCGTCAGCCTAGCTCTGCTAGTCGGCTTGGCCTCCGGCGATCTGCTCGTCTTGCTGGGGGGGTTGGCCGTTTCCTATGGATTCCAGATGTGGCCGGCCCTGCTGGGCATCTGCTACATCCGCTTCTTCACTCCCCAAGGCATCGTCGCCGGCCTCATCGCCGGCCTCATCGCCGTTACCTTCACCTATATAACCGAGCTGGGCGGGCTCATAGGCATTGGCCGCTATCCGCTCACACTCCACAGCGCCGGTTGGGGCATCCTCTTTAATATGGGCATTGTCGTTGTCGTCAGTTTTTTCACCCAGCCCAAGGAAGCCCGCCACCTGACCCACCGCGACCGCTACCACCACTTCCTCCAAGCGCACACCGCCCTGCCCGAGGCCAAAAAGAAATGGAAAGCACCGGTGTGGATTCTGACGGTAGTTTGGTTCCTCTGTGCCATCGGCCCCTTTGCCGTCCTCGGCAATCAGACCGATCCCGCCCAGTGGCCCTTGGGCATCCCCTCGCTGTGGGTATGGCAGATCGCCTGGTGGATCATCGGCTGTTTTATGATGTATTTGCTGGCTTTTAAGCTGGAAATGTCCACCGTCCCCGCCCGCGAGGTCGAATCCCCGCCGCAAGACGCCTGAGGTGCGCTCGGCCTTCCCTTTTCTCCGCCTGCTGCTAGCGCTCGGCGCGGCCCTGTTAGGCGCACTGCTCCTGCCCGACCAAGGCGCAACGAGCGGCCTGAGCCTCTTTCCGCCGGCCGCGGCCATCCTCGTCGCCATCGCCACTGGCCGCTTGATCTTGGGATTAGGGTTGGCAATCGTCGGCGGTGCGCTCATTTCCCTGCCGGCCGACGTGCCGCTCTACGCGATCCCGTTGCGCGGCTTAGAGCGCGCCCTCCTAGACTTTGTCTGGACCCCGCTGCGCGACTCCTTCCAGCTCTTCATCCTCGGCTTCACCGCTTCTCTCATCGGCATGGTGCGCGTCATCTCGCTGGCCGGCGGCACCCGCGGCATCGCCGACCTGTTAGTGGCCCGGGCCGCGGGTGTGCGCTCGGCCCGGCTGGCCACCGCGCTCTTGGGGCTGGCTGTCTTCTTCGACGATTACGCCAACTCGCTCGTCGTTGGCACGACCATGCGCCCCATTACCGATCGCTTTCGCATCTCGCGCGAAAAGCTGGCCTTTCTCGTCGATTCCACGGCCGCCCCGGTGGCCGGCATCGCCCTCGTCAGCACTTGGATCGGCTTTGAGGTGGGTCTGTTCGACAGCGCGATGGAGCAAGTCGGTGCTGGTATCTCCGGCTACGAACTGTTCTTCCGCGCTCTGCCGGCCCGCTTCTACTGCCTGTTAACCCTGACCTTCGTGCTGTGCTCCACCGTTGCCGGCCGCGATTTTGGCCCCATGCTCAAAGCTGAGCGCCGCACCCGGCGAACGGGCCAAGTCCTCGCGCCCGGAGCCCGCCCCATGACCGGCGACGCATCTCAACTCCCGGAGCACCCCGGCCTCCGCGCCCATTGGGCCGTGGCCGCAGGCCCGGTCCTCCTCGTCGTCGCTGGCGTCCTCGGCGGAATGCACCTAGACGCCAGTCAAGCACCGGCCGTGGCGGCCGCCCGCGCCGAACACGGCTTTTTCGCTCGGCTCTACTGGATTGAAGTTTTCTCCCACGCCGACGGCGCCAAAGTGATGTTTCTATCCGCCTTAGCCGGCTCGGCACTCGCAGCGGTCTTGGCCCTAACCCGCCGCGAGGAAGCAAGCCCCAAACGCCCGCTCGGCCTAGTGGAAGTCTGCAAGACTTGGGCGAGCGGCATTGCGGGCTTTTCCTATGCGCTGGTGATATTGATCATGGCCTGGGCGATCAAGGAAACCTGCGAGGCTGTCGAGACTTCGGCCTATATCGTCGGTGCGCTCTCCGGCTTCCTCGACCCGCACTTCCTCCCCCTCCTCGTCTTCTTGCTTGCCGCGGTGGTCGCCTTATCCATCGGCACCTCGTGGACGACTATGGCCGTACTGTTGCCGACCATGATTCCAGTAGCCTACGACTTGGGCGGTCTGGCGCTGACGGTTCTAGTCGCCGCCGCCGTATTGGACGGCGCAATCTTCGGCGACCATTGCTCTCCCATCAGCGACACCACCGTCCTCTCCAGCATTGCCGCCGCCTGCGACCACCTAGCCCACGTCCGCACCCAGATACCCTACGCTCTGACGACGATGACTATCGCCGGGCTGTGCGGCTACTTGGGCAGCACCCTGCTGTGGTCTCCGACCACTGGCTTGGCCGTGGGGCTGTGCCTGATTGTCGCAGTGATTTTTGCAGTGGGAAGGAAAACGGACGCCGATTGAATTAGTGGTCAGTCCCCGCATCGCTGAGCCGACCGGGAATTGGGACTGGCACCGGCCACTGTAAGGAACTGACCTTAGTACACGACCCCTAAAGTAGGCGCCCCTTACTTTGAGTACGCCTTTTCTGCGGTTTCCGCTGGGTCCGGGATCGAGGGCAAGATGCCCTCGATCCTTGGCAGGCTGAGGGCTGGTGTCGTGTAGTAAGGGAACTAACTACCACCCGGCCGTCGTCCGATCCACCAATTCCTCTAGCACCATGTTCAGCGCCCGCTCCACCGCTGGATCCCGTCCCTTTTCTTCGGCCAACGCCGCGTCATACGTCCCCGATCCCTCTAGGTCGGCCAATGCCAACAACACCTCCCCATCCTCCACTCTCACCAGCTCGGCCGCCACCAAGACCGCAAATCGGTACTGCTCGGTCTGCTCGGCTGTCGTATAGGTAAAGGGGCGGTCCTCAATCGAGATCACGTTGAGTTGCAAGAGGGCATCGGCACTCTCTTCGTCGACCACCCGCAGCTGGCCATCCTCAGCATAGGCATCAATGGCGCGTTCAGTCAGGCGCTCGGCCACGGCAAACTCCGAGGTCTGGTTGTCGGCTACGGGGATGCCAATGCTGCGGATGCCGCCCAGTAGACCGCCGGAAGTCGAGTAGTAAGCGCATCCCCCGATACAGAGCACCGCCAGCGCGACTCTAATCGTCCGATGCGCTCGCATCGTCCTCGGCTGCCGCGCTCGCATCGTCTTCGGCTGCCGCGCTCGCATCGTTCTCGGCCGTCGCCAGCGACCGCGCTCCGTCGCCCACGGCGATAGGCTGATTCTGGGGCCGTCCCCGGACATCGGTCCCCCGCACCTCCAGCCGCTGCCACTGCTCTTGACCCGAGGCGCGGGCCACCGAGTGCTCGACCATCATCGCGCTCAACGGCCGGGTATCGCCTACCATCGGTGCCTCGCCTACCACTGGAGCGCGCACGGTACACAGGCGCGCCTGTACATGGGTGGCGACCACCCGCGCCTTGACCACTTCCCAGCGACCTAGCGGCTGCCCGCTGTCTGGGTCCTCAATCTCCCCGTGCAAGGCGAAAATGGCAAAGGCCATGCCCTCCTCGACTCCCTGCTCGCTACCGACGTTGAGCACCAGAGTTGTGTCGTCGATAATGGCGGCTACCTTGCCTTCAATAGGTGTACTCATGCGGCTGTGCTCCTAAAAAAAGAAACCGGCCCGCGCTCGCTGGACCGGTCTCGATATGTTTGGTAGAAATTGGCTCCGACCGTGCGGTTGGAGAGTGAAGCGTTTAACTCACTCGCCTGCGGCCCACCTATCGCCCTCACTGTTGTCGAATATGAAGTCTTCTGGATTCTTGTATCCTCGGTGCTTGCCCAATTGATGATCCCGCAAGCGCACCGCATAGTGCAAGTGGGGGCCGGTCGATCGACCTGAGTTGCCCATCGTCCCGATCTTCTGTCCGCGCTTTATCTCCTGCCCTTGCTCGACCAAAATTTTGTCCAAGTGGCCGTATTCGGTCTGGTAGCCGCCTTGGCGCGCATAGGGTTGGCCCTGCTCGGCGAGTTCCTTTTTTCGATGATCGATAATAATCGTATTGCCGAGGTATTTATCCTTCGCGGCGTAGCTTACAAAGCCATCGGCCGTCGCGTAGATAGGCAACCCCTTGCGGCCGGCCAAATCGACGCCGCTGTGGAAGGCCCGACGACCGGTAAAGGGGTCCATGCGCCAACCAAAGGACGACGACCGCCATGTCCTCCCTTCGTGGACCGGTGAAATCGTGGGCAGGTATTGGACGTTGGTCTCTTGGAATCTGCGCTCGATTTCCGCAAAGCTCTCGGCCTGTAGATTGACCATCCGCTTCAGGTAGTCGATGCGCACGCCCAGCTCGCGCATCATTAGCTGCTTTTGGGGCGGCAAGGACGTGAACTCCTCGGACAAATCCTCCACGCCCCCGACGCCGCCCGACGCCCCATCCGCGGCGAGCGGCTCCATCTCGTGGTGAGCGCGCAATCTGTCTTCCGTCGCCCTGAGCTGATCTATGGTCTGCCCGAGCTGCTGCACTTCCTCGCGGGTCTGCTCTAAGCTGTGTAGGAGAGTTTTGTTTTCGTCCTGCAAAGCCAGCAGAGCCTGATGATCGCCCGGCTTGTAAAAACCCTGTGCATAGGTGTAGTAACCAAGCACTCCCACAAGACCAAATCCTCCCAGCAGAGTCAGCCAGAGAATGCGGGGAAAAAAACCGTATTCCCGGATCTGACCATCGCGCGGGGAAATGACAATAAAAGTATAACGCTTGCCTAATATATTCATACCTATCCCTCTGTTTGCTAGTCTGATAGCAAATTTTGAGGCATTCGTATTCGTTAGTATTGTATGTATTGGATATTGTTTGAGTTAAACCGTTCTAAGGTATAGACGCCACGGCGGAAAGTCAATCGCCAAATTCTCCCATGCTCTTGGCTATCGACATCGGCAACACCTGTATTGACATCGGTCTTTTGGCCGGCGACGCGCTCGTTTTTCACCACAAATATCCCACGGCCCCCCCGGCCGATGCCGACCTCCAACGCCTGCTCGCACCGCTTGCCGCGCCCCCGGTTGGCGCGATCATCGGGTCGGTCGTCGCGGAATTGGGGGCTGCGTACGCCGAGGCTTGCCGCGACTTCTTCTCCGGCCCCGTCCTCCAAGCGCACAGCACGTGGGATTGGGGCCTGCACATCGACTACGACGACCCCGCTCGGATTGGCGTTGACCGCCTCGCCGCGGCCGCGGCCGCCCATCGCGCAGCCCCCGGCCAAGCGGTCGTGGTCGTCGATGCCGGCACTGCGCTCACGGTCGATGTCATTGACGCCGAGGGGACCTTCCGCGGCGGTGCCATTGCCCCAGGGCTGCGCCTCGGATTAAACGCCCTCAGCGCGGGCACCAGCTTCTTGCCCCAAGTTGAGCTAGCGGCCACAACGCCCCTGCAGGGCAAGAACACTGCGGACGGCCTGCGCTCGGGGGCCCTGCACGGGTCGGCCGCGCTCGTCGAGGGCCTCTGCGCTCGCATGGCCGCAACTTTAGACAGTCCGGCCGCGCTCTTCCTCACCGGCGGCGACGCCCCCCTGCTCCAGCCGCACATCGCCGCAGTCCACACTTGCGCCCCAGACCTCGTACTGCGCGGCTTGGCCCTCGCGTACTGGCGGCGCACTGCTTGACGCGATACCAGCCCATCCATAGTATGTAACAGCAGTTCAACACGCCCCACTGACCAAGGAGTGTCGCTTGTCCATTTTGCGCATTTCGCTACTGCTCGCCCTCGTCGCGTTTACCTCCGACCTGAGGGCCGAGCACTCGGTTGAAGACGAATACAAAGCCCTGTTGTGGAAGACGGCCAAGACCATTCACCAGTACTACTACTACGTTGAGGAGGTGCATCCCGATTCCCTCGTGCAGGCGGCTGCGCACGGGATATTCAACGCCTTGGATCCAGCCTCGGAATACGCGTTCAATGCCCGCGCCCAATTCGACGGCGAGGGCACTGCAGGGCAGCTAGACCGTCGCTTCTACACCCTCATGCAGATGGCCCAAGCCATCGACGAGAATGCTTTTTATCCTGTTGCCGCGGATACGCTAATCCGCTTTGGCATCGCCGGGATGATGGAAATTCTCGACCCCTATTCGGTGTTTTTGGAAAAGCACAACCTCGACAATTTCAACATCCAAACCCAAGGCAAATACGGAGGGCTGGGCTTCCGCATCCAAGTCGTCTATCCCGACAGCGCGATTGCCGTGTGGGGCCTCGTACACGACCAGACGCCAGCGGCCCTAGCCGGCGTCAAGGCCGGCGACCTCATCACCGCGATCAACAACACCTCCACCAAGGGCATGTCGGCCGTCGTGGCTGCCGACAGCATGCGCGGCGAACCCGGCACCTCCGTGACCTTGACCCTAGAGCGCGCCGACCGCGCTACTTCCTTTGACCTGACTATCGAACGCCAAGAAGTACAGATGAACAGCGTCTCCCTTGCCACCCTCTTCCCCGACAACACCGGCTACATCAAGCTCGGCAGCTTCCAAAAGGGGTCGAGCCGGGAGATGTTCAAAGCCATCGTCGAGCTAGAGGAACAAGGGATGCAGCGGCTGATCTTTGATCTGCGCAACAACGGCGGCGGGTACCTCGAAGAAGCTGTGCATATCGCCGATCTCTTCCTGCCCCGCGACCGCCTCGTGGCCTTTACCGAGGGCCGCGCCTTCAAAACTAAAGAGTACGCAACCCGCGAGGACGCCTTATTGCACGACACGCCCCTTGTCGTCTTGGTCAATCACCAGTCCGCTTCGGCGTCTGAGATCGTCGCCGGTGCCATCCAAGACTGGGACCGCGGGCTGGTGCTGGGGACTACGACCGTGGGCAAAGGATCCGTTCAGCAGATCGTCCACATCGACGATCGCGCCGAGCTCAAGCTGACCATGGCCGCTTGGCACACGCCTTCGGGCCGCTCCATCGACAAGCGCATGCGCAAGGACTCCACCCTCGTCCGCGGGCACGACGAGGAGTTCAAGACCCTCCGACTCGAGCGAATCGTCCGCGGCAGCGGCGGCATCACCCCAGACATTAAGGTCTCCGGGCGCACCCCCGGGCGCAGCGGCAGCCACCTCTACGCACAGCTCAACGGCTTCTACAGCCTCAACAACCAATTCTTCTACTACGCCCGCGAGTATCGGCTCAAATACCCAGCACTAACTCCAGACTTCGTCGTCGGTCCAGCGGACCTAGCGGCTTTCCGCGCCTTTGCCGAAAACCGCGGGTTCAACTACATCAGCGAGCTCGAAGCTCAAGTCGAGGAATTGGACAAGGTCTCCGAAGGCGAGGAGTACAACCAACTCGCCAAGCCGCTCAGCCACCTGATCGATGAGATCGACAAAATCGAGGAAAAACACTGGCAGGAAAACGAAGAGCTCATCGCTTGGCGACTTACCTACGACATCCTCGAAAAGGCATTCGGGGGGCCAGTGGCCGAAGCGTACAACGTCACCGTAGATCCTCAAGTGCTGGAGGCGCGCCGCATCATCGCTGACCCGAGCGAGTACCAGATGTGGTTCGACAAAGGGGAAATAGGCGCACCAGCAGAGGACTCCATTGCCCAAGAGGACGGCAGCGGCGATCTCCAGTAGGAGCTTGTACTTTGCGGCGGCATGAACCGCTTTAGAGGGCCTGTTCCCTACCTCGTAACGGGCCTTTTAATTCACGCCTTTTTCCTCGCCGCGCTCGGCACCGACCTCCTCCGGCCCCTCTTCAACGACGCCTCCCACACTCGCCGCGGCTTTGATTTCGGGGTTTTCTATTTGGCGGGCCAAGCCCTAGCCGAAGGCCGCGACATCTACTCGGTGGCGGGTGCCTTCGGCTTCCGCTATCTGCCGGCCTTTGCCTTGGTCGCCAGCCTTTTCGCCCACCTTCAGCCCCTCACCTCCTTCCTCCTGCACCTCTTTTGCACCGAGCTCTTCCTCGCGGCCAACCTCTATCTGACTTGGCGATGGGTCGAAGGGCCGCACCGAGGCTTAGCCCTGTTTATGTGGCTGGCGTACTCGCCTTATTTTCTCGAGCTCTACATGGGGCAGGTCAGCTTCTGGGCGGCCTCGCTGCTCTTTTGGCTCATCGTCGGCCTCCACAGCGGCCGGCAATGGGCGGCCGGCTTCTGTTGGGCGGGTGCCCTCTTGGTCAAACCCAACGCCTTAATCCTCGCCCCCGCGCTCCTCAAGCTCCGCGCCTATCGCGTCCTCGCCTTGGGACTGCTGGCCGGCTCGCTCACTTCGCTGCCCTACTTCCTCCTGCATCCAGATAGCTTGGCGGCCTTTCTCTCCACTAATGTCCATGACGCTCCCGTCCAAGGCACCCTCACCCATGCGGGCAATCTCGGGCTACAGGGTGGGCTGGTCAGCGTCGCGGCTCAGCTAGCTGGACAGCCACTCGCCGAGTTGACAACTCTCGCAGACCTCCCCCTCGCCGGCCGCGCACTCATCTACTCCTCGCAGGCCGCTATCCTCGTCGCGGCACTGGTGGCCACCTATCGCGGCCGCGCCGCCTTGCCGCTACTTGCGCTGTGGATGTGTACCTTTTTTCTCGTTTACAAAGACGTTTGGGAGCACCACTACGTCTTTCTCCAGCCCGTACTCGTGGGCTTGTACGCGCGTTCAGGATCTCCCAAGCTCTTGTGGATATTCGCTTTTATCGCTCTGCCGACGCCCTTTGTCCTCTTCGACATCGAACCTAAAGTCTATGGGCCGATCGACCCTGAGCGCACGTGGGGGCCGGCCGTTTCCATCGCCTATCGCAGCACCAAACTCATTCCCCTCGGCTGCCTGTGGTACGGGCTGTGCCGCACGTGCTTGGCTGCTGCACCCACCAAGTCTTGATATTAGCGTACTGGAACCGTATTATATCCTATTCTATTCTTTTTCGTCTTTCCCCGTCTGTCTTATGGCATCTGACTCCAAGCGCCGACTCCCACCCTGGCTCAAGGTTAAAGCCCCGGGCCACCCCAATTACATCGCCCTAAAAAACCTGCTCGCCGATTTACAGCTAAACACAGTGTGCGAGAGTGCCCAGTGCCCCAACATCGGCGAGTGCTGGAGCCAGCGCACGGCGACCTTTATGATTTTGGGCGATGTCTGTACCCGCAGCTGCGGGTTTTGCGCCATCAAGACGGGCCGGCCCCAAAGGCTCGACGAGGGCGAGCCAGAGCGCGTCGCCGCTGCCATTGCTCGCCTCGGGCTAGACCACGCGGTGATTACCTCGGTCAATCGCGACGAATTGCCAGACGGCGGGGCGCGCATCTTCGCTCGGACGATCTCGGCAGTACACCGCCTTTGCCCCGCGACGAGCGTCGAAGTCCTAATCCCGGACTTCAAGGGCGACTGGCAGGCCCTAGCGACCGTCCTCGCGGCCGGCCCGGACATCCTCAACCACAACATCGAGACTCCGCCCCGCCTCTACCCCATCATGCGCCCGCAAGCCCAGTACGGCCGCTCGCTGGAGCTCCTCGACCGTGCCCGCAAGCTGGGGTCGGCCCCCACCAAGTCCGGCATGATGCTGGGGGCCGGCGAGAGCAAAAGAGAAATAGCCGAAAGCATCCAAGACCTAGCGGATGTCGGCTGCGCCATCCTGACCTTGGGCCAATACTTAAGCCCATCCGCCCACCACGTGCCCGTAGAGCGCTTCGTCCACCCGGACGAGTTTGCGCAGTGGCGGCGCTTCGCCCTCGGCTTGGGCTTTCGCCACGTCGAGGCCGGCCCGCTGGTGCGCAGCTCGTACCACGCCGCCAGCCAAGTCGAACAAGTGCGGGCCGCCACCGCCACTACCTCTTGAGAGAAGCTGATGAACCTAGAGAAACAGGCTATACCCAAGTATCTGCAACGCAAAAAAATGCTCGCCAACGGGGGACCGATTCGCGTCCAAAACTTGAGTGACGGGCTGAAAAACCGGGTGTACTACGTGGAGTCTCCCAATCAGACTTGGATCGTCAAGCAGGCGCACTCGCGCGTCCAAATCAAGGAGCGCTGGTGGATCGACCGGCGGCGCATCTTCGCCGAGAAAAGCTGCATCGAACTTTTGGCGCGATTTCTCGCTCCCGAGCTCCTCCCGCGAGTCTTGCTCGAAGACCGCACGGACTTCATCCTCGTGACGACCCCACCGCCGCACAACGCCCTGTCTTGGGAGCTCGACCTGCTCAACGGCCGCATCGACCTGCAAATCGCCGTCCAGTGCGGCGATTTGCTGGCCACCGTCCACAACGAGACGGCCGGCTCGCCCGAGGTCGCGGCCGAGTTTGCCGCCACCAAGTCATTTGAGCAACTGCGCATCGACCCTCATTACAACTACATCGTCAATGCTTATCCCGACCTCAAAAAGGCCATTGCCGTCCACACCAACCGCCTCCTCAACGAGGGGTTTTGCCTCGTCTGGGGCGACTTGCGGCCCCGCAACGTATGGGTCGCCAACGGCCAGCCCTACTGGGTCGATTTCGCCACCGCCCACTACGGCTACCCCACCTTCGACCTCGCCTTCTACACGGCCGATATGTGCGTCAAGGCCATGCAGAACACCGCCCAAAAAGCCGCCTATTTGGAGGCCGTCAATGTGTTCTGGAACAGCTATTTTGAGAACGCGAGCTACGAAAAGGCCGAGGAAGTCAAACACCAAGCCGTGCACGATCTCGGCTGCCTGCTGTTGAGCGCGACCGACGGCCGCCAGCCGGTCGGGCTCGACGACGAGCGCATCATCGGGCTGTCGCGGCGCATTGCCCAGAGCCTGATTTTGACGGGATTGGGAAAAATCGAGGACGTCACCGAGTTCGTCAACCGGACCCTGATCGACGGCTAGTCCGCGATTGTGCGGCCATCAAGTTACCTTCTCCGCCAAATCCCCACTGCTAGACCGAATGTGCGCCGCCATCGCCTGCCGCGCCGCCGCCGCATCTCGCCGCTGCAATGCCTCCAAGATCTGCTGGTGTTCCGCCAGCGAAAGTTCGGCTCGGGGACCAGCCAGCGACGGGTCCGCTAAGGTCTCCTTGATCCATTCTTGTAGATAGCTTCGCGTGGTTTCGAGCAAGCTGTAGAGAATGGAATTGTGCGTGGCTTGGGCAATCAGTAGGTGGAATTGCAAATCGCTGGCGAGAAAGCGCCCTGCGTCCTCTAACCCCTCGGCCATGCCGGCCAGCGCGTCGGCAATAGCCGCCAAATCAGCGGGCGTGGCCCGCTCGGCCGCCAAATAGGCGTTTTGCGATTCGAGCATCATCCGCGTCTCGCTCAGGTCTTGCAGCTTCTTGCCGTCGAGCAAAAATCCCCACTGCAACGCCCGCTCCACGTATTGTCCCTTGTCGCAGACAAAAGTGCCCTCGCCCACGCGGCCGTCGAGCAGGCCCATCATGACCAGCGAGCGCAGGGCTTCGCGCAGGGAGGAGCGCCCAACCTTAAAGCGCTTACATAGCTCCCGCTCCGGCGGTAGCCTGTCGCCGGGCTTGAGGACGTTGCGCTCGATTAAGTTCGTTATCTGCGCGACGATCGCGTCGCTTACGGACGTGCGCTGCACCGGGCTCATGGCCGCGGCCGCGGCTTTCTTAGCAGAGTGGGTCAAGGTATCCAATCGCGGATAGCGAAAAAAATTTGCCGATGGTCTGACCATTAGCTATTTTCTCAAACAGTACTCAACGTAGCACTTTGCTGTCAAGAGGAAATGCAGATGGCACAGACTTTGGACCTTGGCTCGCGCGTCGAATTGGTCTCTATGGATCCCCACTTCGACGACATTTCCATCGCTCTCTATTGCCCGGACGGCCCCGGCCCCCCTTGCTACCGAGTCCACACCTATAGCTGTCGCCCCAGGGCGGACGAGCGCGTCGCCGGGGTTGCCCGCGCTATGCAGGTGCTCGGAGGCATGGAACAAACGAGCGCCGGATCGCTCAGCTTTTCCTGCGGCCACGCCCATCGGCTCGCGGTCAAGCGGCTCTTTTTAGAGGCTTGTAAGCTGTCGCCGACCCAGCCCCTAGAGCCGCGCCCGCTGCATATCTTCGACAAAAAGGCCAACGCCACCATTGCCGTCGCCAGCCTCGGGCAGGGCTTGTACGAAGCCCGCGCCACCGAACAGACCCCCGGTGTGGAACGCCGCGTCGCCACCATCGCCCGCGGCCTAATCCGCCTCGGTGAAATGGAAGAAGTCGCCGATCAACCCAACCAAGTCCGCTTCGGCTGCGGCCACTCCCACGACGCCCTTATTGGCCTCTTGCTCGTCCGCGCCCCCAACGTGCGCGCCGCCGTGCGCGAGGCCGAAGCCATGGCCAGCCGCGGCGTGCTCTCAGCTCCTAGCACTCAAGAATAAAGGAGTCTATATGCCCTCTTCAATGACCAGCCGCGAGCGCGTCCTCGCCGCCCTCGCCCGCCAGCCTGTGGACCGCACTCCGCTCTGCAACCCGACCTCGGTGGCCACCGTCGAATTGATGGATCTCGTCGATGCCCCTTTCCCCGCAGCCAACCGCGAGCCCGAGCTCATGGCGCGGCTGGCCGCCACCAGCTACACCGAGCTGGGCTTTGACACCATCATGCCGGTCTTCACCATCATCCAAGAGTCCTCGGCCCTCGGGTGCAAAATCCAGTGGGAGCAAAAGGACAACTGGCCCACCGTCCGCATGAGCGAGCCAATCTGGCACGAGCCAGACGACATCAAAATCCCCGCCGACCTCTGCACCCACCCGGACACGGCTTGCGTCACCGAAGCGATCAAAATTCTGCGCCGAGAATACGGCGACGAAGTCGCCATCGTCGGCAAAACCATGGGGCCTTGGTCGCTGGGCTACCACTGCTTCGGAGTCGAGCCTTTTCTGCTGTTGTCGCTCGACGACCCAGGCAAGACCAAGCTCTGCCTCGATCGCATGAAAGAGATCACCATTGAATTTGGGCAAGCGCAGATCGAGGCCGGTGCCGACGCCCTGACCCTGCCCGATCACGCCACCGGCGACCTCGTCAGCGGCGAGTATTACGAGCGCTACCTGCGCGACCTGCACATCGAGTTTGCCGAGCGGCTTTCGGTGCCCATCATCCTCCACATCTGCGGTCGCACGGTTGACCGCATGGAGTACATCGCCCAAACCGGCATGGCGGCCTTCCACTTCGATTCCAAGAATACGCCCGAGGAATCCACCCAAATCGTGCGCGACCGCATCTCATTAGTAGGCAACATCAACAACCCCGAGACCCTCTTTGCCAAAGGGCCGGAAGTCGTCGGTGCCGAAGTCGTGCGCAACCTCGAGGCCGGCGTCCAGCTCATCGGCCCGGAGTGCGCCATCCCCTTGCAGACCTCCATCGAAAACCTCAAGGCCATCCCCCGCACGGTCCACGAGTGGCACCGGGACCAAGCTCGCAACTGAAGAAGAGACCCTATGGCAGACATCACTGACATCGCCAACGAATTTATCCGCGACGAGATCGAAGAGTTCATCGAGCGCGACGACGAGCGCGAGCGCATCACCAGCCTCTTCGCCCAAGCGAGCGCGGACATGCAGGACATCGCCGCGGCTCTCATCGATGGCGACCACCTAACGGTCGATGAGCTGACCGGCCAAGCCATTGCCGCGGGCGTGGAGGCCCTCGAAGTCATGGACGACGGGCTGATCGCTGGCATGGCCATCGTCGGCATCAAATTCCGCGAAAACTTCATCTTCGTCCCCGAAGTGTTAGCCTGCGCCCGCGCCATGAAGGCCGGCATGACCCACATTGAGCCCATTCTCTCGGCCTCAGGCGTCGATCCCATCGGCACGGTGATCATGGGCACGGTCAAGGGCGACCTCCACGACATCGGCAAAAACTTGTGCATTATGATGCTGCGCGGGGCTGGCTTCGTCGTCCACGACCTCGGCGTAGATACTTCCGAAGACGAGTTCATCGACGCCATCGAAGAGCACCAAGCCCCGCTCTTGGGCATGTCGGCCCTGTTGACCACTACCATGCCGAACATGGGCAAGACCATCGACGCCTTCATCGACGCCGACTTGCGCGACGACGTCAAAATCATGGTCGGCGGCGCACCCGTGACCCAGGAGTTTGCCGACGACATGGGTGCCGACGGGTACGGCAAGGACGCCCTCGCCTGCGTGTCCTTGGCCAAGGAACTGTTGGAGGAGTAGTGAAACTCTCCATAACGATGCCTTCGTCCACGACCCAAATCGACCCCCAAGAGTACCAAAAGCGCCTCGACCGCCTGTCGGACATCCTTGCCGGCATTGCCACCCATGCCGACGTGCAGGCGACCTTTCGCTGCCCGTACAAGAACCGCTTCGACCAATGCACCGCCCACTTCGGCTGCCGCAACCAGCGCAAGCCGCAAAAGCCGGGCGGGCTGTTCCAGTGCGGCGGCGACGACCAGCTCGACTACCGCTCGGCTTGGGAGTTCACGCCTAAAGGCGCGGTGAAACCGACCCAACGCCCGGCCACACCCAGCCGCGGGCAAATCCGCTGCGACGGCACCTCCCACCCGCTGTCCACCGGCGGCACCCTCTTCGACTACGCGGATCAACTCGGCACCCGAGTGCCCACCTCCTGCGGGCGCACCGGCCACTGCCACGAGTGCATCGTCGAGGTCACAAGCGGTGCCCAAGCCCTCAACGCGCCGACGCCGGCCGAAGACTTCCTCGGCGGTGAGTTCCGGCTCGCCTGTCAAGCCAAAGTCGAAGACGCGGATGTCGATATCGAGTTCGCACCGCTTTTTCGCACACCTCGAATCCTGACCCACACCGTGGATCGACCCGCCGAGATCGACCCGCTAGTCCAGCGGCGGGGGCAAGCCATCTACTACGGCGACGAGGAAATCGACCAGTATCGCGGCCACCTCTACGGGCTGGCCATCGACTTGGGTACCACCACCATCGTCCTCGACTTAGTCGATCTGGAAACGGGCGAGAGCGTGCATTTGAGCGCATTTGAAAACCCGCAGCGCTTTGGCGGCAGCGACATCATGCACCGCATTTCCTACGACGGGCAACACCCCGGCGAGTTGCGCCAAGCCCTCGTCAAGGCACTCAACCACGAAATCGAGAACCTCTGTCGGCGCGGCAGCTTTGTGCGACAGGAAATTTACGAGATCGCGATCGCCGGCAACTCCACGATGCGCGACATCCTCTTCCGCCTCGACGTGCAGAGCATCGGCCAAAAGCCTTACAAATCGCGCATTGAGCACGCATACCTAAGCGGCGAACGCACCGCGACCAGCCTAGTCGAAAAAACCCGCCGCCTCGGCCTGAAGGCCAATCCCAAAGCGCGCGCGTACTCGCTGCCCCTGATCGCCAGCCACGTCGGCGCGGACGTGGCCGCCGATTTGGTCGCTGTCGATATGGACCTTGCCAGCGAAAGCGCGATGCTGGTCGATGTGGGCACCAACACCGAAGTAGTAGTCGCACACCAAGGCCGTCTCGTCGCGGCCTCCTGCCCGGCCGGCCCGGCCTTTGAGGGCGGCGGCATCACCTACGGTATGCCCGGCTGCGACGGGGCCATTGAGTCCATCTGCTGGGACGGCACGTGCTGGCGGTGGGAAACTATCGGCGACGCCGCGCCGGCCGGGCTGTGCGGCTCCGGGCTAATCGACCTCCTCGCCGAGTTGCGCCGCCACGACTTAATGACCCCCAAGGGCGTTTTCGCCGGCAAAAAGCGCCAATTTGAGCTGGTCCCCGAGCGCGGCATCACCTTCTCGCGCCTCGACGCTTCAAACCTAGCCCAAGCCAAAGCCGCTAATTTCTGCGGCCAGTACATCGTCTTGCGGACCTTGGGCTTGGACCCGGGCGACGTGCAACAGCTCTATCTCGCCGGCGGTTTTGCCAACTACGTCGATGTCCAAGCCGCCATAGACATTGGCTTTCTGGCTCCCGTGTCCACCACGCGCATCGCCAAGGTGGGCAACGCCGCTGTCCAAGGGGCGCGCGAAGTGCTTCTCTCGGCCGGCAAACGCGCCCGAATCGAAGCACTGGCCAAGCGCATTGAGCACATCGAACTGGAGACGACCCCCGACTTTTTTGAGCTCTTCGTCGAGGGCTGCCAATTCAAACCCATGCCCCTGAAACTGACTGCTGCCTCCGTCTGAAAAGGCCATGCAGAAAACCGCCACCCTGCGCCATCTGCTAGAAGAGACCGACCGCTTTATCACCTGCGTCGAGTTGGTCACATCCCGGGGCACCCTAGCCGACCGCGGCGGCAAGCGCGTTTTGGACATGGCCCGCATCCTATCCGCCGATCCGCGCTTTGACGCCCTGTCGATCACCGACAATCCCGGCGGCAATCCCATGCTCACCGCAGACGCGCTGGGAACTCCGCTCAAGGAAGGCGGCCAAGAAGTCATCATCCACCTCTCCTGCAAGGACTTCAACCGCAACGGGCTAATGGGCCAAGCTTGGAAGCTGGCCAATGGGGGCTTCGACAACATTCTCACCCTGTCGGGCGATTATCCCATCGCCGGGTACCAAGGCCAGGCCGGCGGCGTGTTCGACATCGATTCAGTCGGCCTGTTGCAATTGCTCTCCGATATGAACGAGGGGCGCTTTGAGGATGCTTCGCCGGGCCGCAAGCCGCGTCCCTTAAAACCCACCCGCTTTTTTCTCGGTGCTGTAGTCAACAACCACAAGCGGCTTGAAGCCGAGGTCATGCCGCAGTATTTCAAGCTGGCCCAAAAAATCCGCACCGGTGCCCGCTTCATCATCAGTCAAATTGGCTACGACGCCCGCAAGCAGGACGAGCTGCTCAAGTACATGGCCCTGCACGGCCTCCACGTTCCGGTCATTGCCAATGTCTTCGTCTTGTCCGGGGGCGTAGCCCGCTTCTTCCACGCCGGCCGCATCCCCGGCGTCGAAGTTACCGACGAATTGCTCGCCGTAGCGCAAAAGCAAGCCGCTTCCCCGGATAAGGGCAAAGCCTTCTTCCTCGAATTTGCCGCCCAACAGTGCGCCATTGCCCGAGGCTTGGGCTATCGCGGCGTGTACTTGGGGGGGCACATCGGGGCCGAGGAATACGGCCGCATTTTGGAACTAGCCGCACAGTACGCTACAGACGACTGGCGCGATTTCGCCCGCCAGATCCGCTACTCGCGCCCCGGCGAATTCTTCTATTTTGCAGAAGACCCCGACACCAGCTTGGCCTCCACCCAAGTCAACCAAGCCTATCTCGACTCAAAGACTCCCAGTGGGCGTCGCCCAGCCCCCCTACCGTACAGGATAAATCGCCAAATCCACGACCGCGTCTTTGAGCCGAGCAAGGCCCTGTTCCGTCTAGGAGCGGCCCTGTCGCGCAAACTCGAGGGCGGGAGACTGCAAAAGCCCTTGCACACTGTGGAGCACGCGCTTAAAATCGCCGCTTTTGACTGCCGCGACTGCGGCGACTGCTCGCTGCCGGACATCGCCTATTTGTGCCCGGAATCGCAGTGCGTCAAAAACCAGCGCAACGGCCCCTGCGGCGGTACGCGCCAAGGCAAGTGCGAAGTCGGCGACAAGGACTGCATCTGGGCGCGCGCGTACGACCGTCTCAAGGCCTATGGAGAAGAGGAACAAATGCTCGGCGACGCAGCCGTCATCAAGGACGCGGCTTTACAGGGCACTAGCGCTTGGGCCAACGCCTTTTTGCAAAGAGATCACCGCGGGAAGAGGAAAGACGCTGAGTAAAATCGAACCGCGGGCAGAACCGGGTGTATGGTGATTTTAGGAGTTGCGAATTGCAAATTGCGTCGGCTTCGTGCTGTGTCTCGTTAAAACGCTGTCTCACCCAAGTGCTGATACCATTCCCCGACATCCGGCCGATGATGCTGCGCTACCTATGGATCGCCTGCTTGGGCACCGCAAGTGGCTGCGGCCTCTCGTCGGAGCCGCCCGTAGCGGAAGTAGGACCGCACCAGATCACCGCCTCTGCGCTGAATACTTTTGTCGCCGCATGGTCGGGGAGCAGACCCGATTCGCAGACGGCCGACCAAGCCCGTCGGCACTATCTTCAGACCATGATCGACGCCCGCCTGTTGCTGGTAGAAGCCCGTGCCCTCGGGATCGATACCACGCAGGCCGTGCGGGCAACGGTTCAGGACGCAATCGACAACCGGGTCCGTGCCCTCTATCGGGCCCGCGAGATCACGGATGCAATCGCAATTCCCGAAGACGAGATTCGCGCCTATTTCGACGCCGAAGGGTACGGTCTAGAGCGCAAGGTCAGCGGCATCCTAGTAGAGAGCCAGACTGAGGCTAATTCGGTTTTGGCCCAACTGCGCGCCGGACGGCCCTTCGCAGAAATAGCCGCTGCCTACTCCAAAGACGCACACTCGGCGCGCCGGGGCGGCGAGTTGGGGTTTATAGGGCGCGACATGGCACCGCGGCTCCACATTCCACCGGAGGTTTTCCGCACCCTCCCCCTCGGCGCAATCTCGAATCCTGTGTACACGGGCAAGTACTGGAACATCGTGCGCTTCACCGAAGAGCGTCCCGCCGCCTACGACAAGTATCGGGACTCCATTAAAAATCAACTCTTTGCAGAGCAATCTGCCCAAGCCAAAAAGGAACACCTCGAACTGCTCCACAACGCCTTTGAGGTGCGGCGGCACGAAGATGCCCTACAGCAGCTAGTAACCGCCTACAGACTACAGGACCTATCCTCTCTGACCGCTGAATCGCTTCCCCTATATACCTTCGACGAGGGCGAGCTCACCTTGGCAGCAGCGGTGAAGGTTTTGCAGGAACAAAACATCGGTTCCGGATTCGCCGAGAGCGTCCAAGCAGCTTCCACGCTCAGACGCATCGTGCTGAATCCCTTTCTCATCAAAGAGGCCGCACAGCGGGCCGGCTACTACCAAAAACCCGCAATCCAGCGGCTAAGACAGATCAAAGAAGAGGAGGCCTTGCTCGACGGTATCAAAGAGACTATAACTCGGGAAATAGATATATCCGAAGAGGACGTGCGCCGCTACTACGACAGCCACCCCGAGGTTTTTAGCCACGAGCCTGCCGTATGGGTTGAGGAACTGCTCCTGCCCACGGCCGACGAGGCACAAAAAAAGAGGGCACTGCTAGAAGGTGGCACTCCCTTCGCCGACCTAGCGGGCGAAAGCCTGCGGTCAGACGCTATTGAGAAGGCCAATCGATTCCATTTCCATCCGCTGGAGAAGACCATCTATCCCAAGCTGATGGCGGCGATCGGGGAGGCACCCGAAGGCGAACTCGTCGGACCCGTGGCCATTGAGGGAGGTTTCTCCCTCTTTCGCGTACTCGACCATGAGGATGCCTCCATCGAACCCTATGAACAGGTTCAGAGGCGGGCCGCTTCCCTGCTGCGCCGAGAGCGGGAACACTGGTACCTGCAAGCCCTATTGGAGAAATTGCGAGAAAAGTACGCCGCCCAGATCAATATCGACGAATCGCGCCTGCGCGAAGCCGTGCCCGACAGTCTCCTGCGACGCTAAGAAGCTGTCTGGCATCCTAGTGCAGCCCCAAGCGCGGGCGCAAACGCGACATCTACCGGGCATTTTCAGACAGCTTCTAAATCCCGACATTGACGTGACGCATTTACGCAGCCTCGCCAAATTGGTATTCTACACATAAAGGGGATGGGCCAAGGACATCCAGCCCGTCAAGTGGAGACTCACCGCCTGCAAATCAGGAGGTAGCCATGGGACATTTTAGCAAACGACTCGTCCAATCGTCGCCTCTCTTCTTCACCTTGATTTTCTGCTTAGGCTTTCTCGCCGCTGGGCGGGAAGCACTCGCCCAGCGCAGCAAAGGACATCGGGTTACCAATAGCCGCATCATCGTCGAGACCGCCGAGCACTGGCGTAGCTGGCAGCTACCCATCCACGCCGTTGATGTGCTACCTGAAGGAGGGGTTCGACCCCACCGCTCGCGCCAGCGCTACAATATTCTCGACGACCAAGATACCTTTACCCGCCCCCTGAACGATTTCAGGCGCAAGAAAAATCAGCACGCCATCCTCAATATCGACAGCACCTTCACGCTTGACGTGAAGGGCAACGTCCTTACCGACAGAAAAGGCAACCCCCTCCATACCTACTTTGCTCGACCGGGTATTAGCCGGGTAGGGTCCAATCCACGAGCAGCGAGAAACATCCTCGATGGCGACCCGAGCACCTACTGGGAACCGGACCGTAACGATCCTCTCGACGACTGGTGGATCGAGGTGGACTTGGGCAGGGTCGTAGCTGTCGATGAGATTTTGTTGCACTTCGTAGGCGAAGAGCTCGGCGACCCGTTTCTGAGCTTCAGAGTCCTAATAGCACCCGATCAAGAAGCCATCCTCGAAGAGGTCGACGAAGTGGACTTAGATCGCGTCGGCGGTACGCAGGCACCCAACCGGGACCAGCGCGACTTCAGCTTTGCGCTGAGGCAGCCTGATAGCTCTCCTAGCTGGCGAGGAAGGCTGGTGCAGACCATTCGCATCGTCGTCACCGATACCCGCGCCGGCCGCGGCACTGAAGTCGATGAAGAGCAATGGTTAGCCCTCAACCCGTCAGACAGGGGCGACATCCTCTATTTTGTCAAGGACCAGCAGGGTTTTGAGGAACGCTTGGACCAGAGCCGTCTCGAAGAGCCGGTGGAGATTTTCTACGACAACCTGCCACCCGAAAGGCAGGGAGCTAAAAAATTCTTCATTCGCGAGCGGCCCCGCCTAGCCGATATCGAGGTTTGGGGCTTTGGTGACAACATCAGCCCGGGGATCGTCAAGGGCGGCGGCAGCCTCTTTCTCTCAGGGGAAAATTTCTCGCCTGGTCCGGGTTTCGACGGCGATTACAATACCAACTTCCTGCACTTGGTTTGGTCCCCGCTCATTGAGCGCGGTGTGCTGACCGTCGATATGGGTGCTTCCTTCTTCCTCGACGCCATAGCGGTCTCAACTTCGGGGCGGCGGCGCTTTATCGATGGCTATATCATGCGCGGCTCGGATGGCTCGCGGGATTCCTCCGGCCGCTTGAAATGGCACCGCATCAGCTCGCGAGAACGCGAGGACAACAGCGTTGACCGCTATGAGCACCTCCTTGACACGTATGACGGGATCGAACTCCGCTTCCTCGAAATGACTGTCGTCTCCGTGGATCCCCGCCGCCGCGGTGGCTACAATACGGGAGCCGATATCGGCGAATACCAGATCTTTTCCCAAGGCTACCCCGCCGAGGTAGTACTGACCTCGGACCTGATCGAATTGCCAGCCACTCGCAACTTTGGTCGCATCACCTATGAGAGCGAGGTTCCACCCGGCACCAGCCTCAAGATTCGCACCCGCTCCGGCGATCTGCTTGGCAAAATCATCCGCTACTTCGACAAATCCGGCACCGAACTCACTTTTGATGCTTGGAACAGCTTGCTCAACAGTTACAAGGGGCCGGTCGATACCTCCTTCGTGCCTGCCAGCGGCTGGAGCCCCTATAGCCGACCCTATCAGCAGTCGGGAGATCGCGTCACCTCGCCAGGGTTGCGTAGGTTCATGCAGATCCAAGTCAAACTGGAGACCACAGACCGCAATATCGCCGCGGCGATCAATTCCATTGACATCGAACTCGTCAAGCCGGTAGCCTCCAACATAGTGGCTGAGCTATGGCCGTCTGCGGTAAAGGTGCTAGGACGGATTGATACCTTCGAAGTCTTTGTCCAGTCCCAGTTTATAGAGTCGCCCGCCACTTCGCGCAGTGTCGGCTTCAACGAAATCCTCCTCGCCATGCCCCCATCCCAAGAGATGCAACTTCTCGAAGTGGGCATCCAAAACAGCACTGTTGGAGCAGAGCGGATATTCTCGCCTTTGGGAGACCCCACGCTCTTTGCCAATGGGGACGGCAGCCAAATTGAACTGCTGAGTCCTAGCTCCGATTCGCTCTGGATACGCCTACCCGAATCCCTCAACGCGCTGGTGGATGCTCCCCGCATTTACAACCGCCGCACCTCTAAGGGCGATCAAGTGCCGGTGACCGCAGACGGCCTGCCCCTAACGGACGCAGCCTATGGCCTGCTTGAGGTGGAGGAACAGGGCGATATCCGCTATTTCCGCCGCACCGTGGATGCCCAAGGCGAAATCACCCTGTCCGCGGTCTCCGAAGCCGCCTACCAAGAACTCGAGGCCGACCAGCAGGGTCCGATTCGCTACTTCCGCATTCTGCGCGGCGATGGTGCCCAGTTCCCCTTTGATGCTGCGGGCGACTCGCTTGATGCGACAGCCTATAACCGCCTGTCCTCCTCCTTCCGGGGGACCGTGGTCGCCGCGGGTGCTCTAATGCGGCTGCGCTTTGCCGCTCCCGTCTTTGTCAACGGCACTACCTTGGAAATGACCGTGCGCAATACGGGCGGCACCAATATGGCTGCGCCTTGGCAAAGAGTCGAAGCCGGCGACGCGACAGCGCTGATAGGCAGCAATGCACTTTCGATCAACCTGCCGCTCAACGCCAAGGCAGTTGACGAATTCCGCATCGCCCCCAATCCGTTTACTCCCAACGGCGATGGGATAAACGACGAGACTGAAATCCGCTTCTCCGTCTTCAAACTCACCGCTCCGCGACAGGCCCAAGTGCGGGTTTACACGCTGGCAGGTCGCAAAGTTTGGGAGAACACCCAGATACTTCAAAGTGGTCGCGTCAGCATTTCTTGGGATGGAATAGACCCGAGCGGCCGCAAAGTACCGCCTGGGCTATACGTTTGCCAAGTGCGCCTCGACACAGATCGGGAAAGCCGCTCGGCCACGCGGACGCGCCTACTCTCCATCGCCTATTAGAATTGTTTGACAGACAAGCGGTTTTGCCATACTTAATTTTGGTCGCGGGGTATTGGTAGATGTGATATTACTACTCTGAGGAGGTCGTCGTGCAGAGAACGAAAAGCACCCGCTCGTTTGTGTTGGCTGTTCTGGTCCCGTGTTGTCTCCTGTCGCTTCCCCAGCTTGGCACGGCTCAGGAATACGGTGCTCGTCTGGGCACCATCCAACCAAGCGGCAAGGTTTCCTTCGAGCCCCAAGGTCCTGGAGTCCTCTTCGGTGCCCTCGATCCGGCCAAGCGGAGGTGGTACGTGCCCCAAGAGCTCTACAAAGAGTACCGGTGGAACCAATGGGAGTACTCGAACTATGCGCGCCAACACTACGAGCGCTACGTCAACATCACCAACGAGGGCGACTCTTACTACGACCTCTACGGCAACTTCGTCACCCGAGGCTGGCTCCTTTTTAACAACTCCCAATCCCAGCCCCAGCAGTTCGGCTCCTCGGTACTCAAAGGCAACAGGTTCCAAGGCTGGTTCAGTGGGTTGTTGGTCTCGGCCGACGCCAAGGGCCAGCACCACTACTCGGTGACTATCGGCGACAATATCCGCACCACGCTTACACCTATGACCTTCTCCAAGCCCCGCTGGGATGGCGTCCAGTTCGACTACGCCGCCGACAAGTACCAAGGTACGCTCATCTACTCGCGCCTCAGCCAACCCGGTGGCAGCACCACCAACGATCTAGAGGTCCTCGCCACCAATGCCACTTCCATGGTCGGCGGGCGCGGCACCATGCAGGTGGGCGACTTCGCCATCTTGGGCTTGACGGCCGTCAACTCCCACCAATCCAACACCCTCATCAGCGGCTTCAGGGGCAACCCGGTCACCGGCAAACTCACTATCGACCAGAACCAAACGATCTCCTTCATCGAAATCGTGCTGCGCGACGACTCGCCCGAAGACCAAGTCGGCGGCGCTGCTTTCTTCCCCACTGGCTCTGACATCATCATTACTTACAACGACGGCACGGTAGATCGGGGCAAGGATATACGCTTCAAGCCGATCATCGAGGGCGGCTTTATCCGCCAAGGCTTTCTCTCTGCCGATGGCACCGAGGAGATCCGCCTGCGCTACGATTTCGACAGCCCGGCTTTTGTCAATCGTTCATCTGGTGCTAAGGAAGAAATCAAAAGAGTCGAGTTCCGCCTAGTGCTGGGCAATGATTACCAAGTCTGGATCTCTTCAAACAACCAGCTCAATACCTCGGATGTCTCGGTGCTCTTGCTGGTTGCCCAAGCCGAGGGCAATGTCCAAGACAACACCAACTTGCAGGTCGTTAGCTTCGAGTACGGTTTACCCACGGCGACCCAGATCTGGGGTGCCACCCTCGAATTAGCGGAAGTTTTTGGCTTCAACTTCTACGGCGAATACGACTTGAGTTACTCTTATGTCCAGTATCCCAACGTGTTGCGCAAGAGCCACTCAACTTCCTCGGGGCTCCGCGGCGATCGGGCGGCACCAGCTTGGATGATCAACCTCTCGCGCAACACGTATCCTTGGTTCGCCTTCGGCGAGGCCTACAGCATGGATCCGCGCTACAATACCAAGACCTTCACCACGCTGAGTTCCGGCTTCATTGACTACGAGGACGAACGCGTCCACGCAGTTGAGCTAGTCGAGGACAACGACGACCAAGACCGTTTCCCTGACACTGTGCGCAAGGACTGGCGCGCCGGCGACCAAGAAGTCTATCCCGGCTGGGACGAGAACAACGACTTCATCTCCGACTTCAACCAGAACGACAATCGCTTCCTCTCCAACTCCTTACCCGACTACGAAGAGCCTTTCCTGCGCCACAATGTCGACCGTCCCGAGTTTCTCTTCGGCATCGACCTCAACAACAACGTCTGGATTGACCGCTTTGAAAACGACGAAGCACCCGACTACCCCTACAAGAAGGACCATCGGGGGTTCAACGTATATGGCGGTATGCACCTGACGCCAGAGGTCCGGCTGATGGCCGGGGTCCTGCGCGAAGACCTCATCTCCTCAAAGCAAAAAAACCGCGTCGAGTACGTGCTTTTCACCATCGACAAGTCCACGCCTCATTGGGGGCGCTTTCGCCTCTTTGAGATGCTCAAGTCGGTCGAGGACGACATTCCCGACGACCTGCAGCAGTGGTTGCCTAACGCCAATATCCGCACCGGCGAATCGACCAAGATCGAGGACCCCCTCATCGCTCGCGATACCTATATCAACGCCCTATGGCTGGGCCACGATTATCAGCACGGAGGCTTCATCGCCAAAAACTTCCTCAAATACGATACGTATTACCAGCGCCTCGACGAGGACCAACGCGCCCCCTTAGGCTTGCGCCAGCGCGATTTTTTCTTTGGCTTCATCAACAAAGTGAGCTACCGCCTCAACCTAGGGCGGCTGTGGGTTGAGCCGCGCTGGAAGAGCGAGTACCGCCAACAGACCATCGACTTACTCTCTCAAGAAAAACGGACCGAACTTGCCGAGATCGGCGGTTTCCTACTCGGCTTTCCCATGCTCCAGCACACAACCCTGCAGCTCGGCTTGGAGTTCACCTTTGTCAACGATTTCGAGCGCGACCTCAACGACTCCAACAGCATCGTCGGAGCTGCCCAGTTCACCAATGTATCTGACTATCTGGGGTACAAGCTCACCACGCAGATGGGCACGCGGATAGACCGCCGCAACCCCAAGGGTGACGAATCGGAAACCATCACCGAAAGCTTCATCACCGTTTACGCTGGCCTGCAATAACTTTGGCCTTATGGCCCCGAGCCGCCGCGAACTTTGGATCTGCGCCCTCATCGTCCTGTTGGCCTTGGGCCTGCGTCTCTTCTACCTGAGCGAACTCTCCACCAGTCCGCTTTTCGCCGTTCCGGTCGTCGATGCCCGGATCTACGTCGATGAGGCCCGCTACCTCAGCGAGGTTTCTTGGGCCGGGCGACCGACGCCCTTTTGGCAACCACCGCTCTATCCCTATCTGCTTGGTCTGCTCTTCTCCGTAGGCGGCGAAAATTATTACCTGCCTCGCTTGCTCCAAGCCCTATTCGGTGCGTTCGTCTGCGGGCTAACCTATCTGCTCGGCCTCCGTCTCTTTCCTCCGGCCGTGGCACTCGGCGCGGGGCTGGCCGCCACTTTCTATGGCCCGCTGATTTACTTTGGCGGCGAATTGCTGCCCACCATCCCAGCCCTCCTCCTCGACTTGGCTCTGCTGCTCTTGCTGCTCACCGCTCCCCTAAAGCAGCGCTGGCCGTGGCTGATCGCCGGTATTACACTGGGGCTGGCCGCCCTAGCGGTATCCAATATTCTCCTCTTCGCGCCGGTATTGCTTGCTTGGCTCTGGTTTTCTCAGGGGAACTTTGTCCAGCGAGGAGCCTTGTTGCTCCTCGGCATCGCGCTGGTCATTGCCCCGGTTGCGTTGCGCAATTATCTAGTCGGCGACGACTGGGTTCTAATCTCGCACAACGCCGGCATCAATTTCTACATCGGCAATAACCCTGACTACCAACGCACGGTCAATATCCGTCCTGGTAGGGCTTGGCTCCAGCTAGTGGAAATGCCCGAACGCGAAGCCGGCATTGAACGCCCCTCAGCTAAATCCCGTTTCTTCTTCGCCCGTTCTTGGGACTTCGCCGCCGCGAATCCGCTCGACTATGCGTGGCTACAGCTTTACAAGCTCTATCTATTTTGGCACGGCGACGAAATAAAACGCAACATCGATCCATATTTTGCCCGCCGCGACTCAGCACTTTTGGCCGCTCTCTTGTGGAAAAAGGGCGTGGCCTTCCCCTTCGGATTAGTAGCCCCATTCGCCCTCTTAGGTCTAGTGCTCTTTACGCGCACCTCGGCGGGCAAGACCGAGCAGGGGCATATCTTCTTGCTATTCACTCTGACGTACATGGTCTCGGTGGTGCTCTTCTTCGTTACCTCGCGCTACCGGCTGCCCGTCGTGCCCTTGCTTTCACTCTACGCCGGCTTCGGGATGTATTCACTGTGGAAAGAAGCACAGTACCGCAGGAAGGCCCTAGTGGCTTTGCCCCTTCTGGCACTCTTGACCAATATCGGTGCCGGGGCTATGGACGAGGCGGGCGAACCTCAGCAGCACTTCTGGCTGGGCTATGCCTACGAGCGCAACGGTATGCCGGCCAATGCCATGCGCGAATACAGGTGGGTCCTCAAGCAGCTTCCCGACCACGACGACGCGCTTTTGCGCCTAGCGGCCCTCTACGTTGACGAAAAGGAATACCACAAAGCCGTCGATCTCTACAGAAAATATCTGGAGTTTTACCCCGAGGCGGACCGAGTCCGCTACTTTCTCGGCAATGCCCTGTTGCACATGCATCGCTACGAAGACGCCATCGCCACCTACGAGCAGGTCGCCGCAAAGCGCCCCAACTGGGCGACCATCTACGGCCGAATCGGCTATGCCCACGCAATGGCGGGCCAACTCGGCCAAGCAGCCCATGCCTACCGCCGCACCCTAGCACTGCGTCCCGATTCCACCGTGGTGCGCTACCAGTTGGCTCGGCTCTATGAAACAGAAGGCCAGTTGCAGGCCGCTGCCGCTGAGTACCGCACACTGCTGGAGCAAGCCCCTACCGAACCCGAGTACTGCATCCGCCTAGCCGATCTGCTCGTCGAGGAAGCAACCACTGGACAGACGACCGCACTCTTGGAGCAGACACTCCAAACCCAGAAGGCCGAGGCTCTTTTGCGCCGGGCTATCGACCTAGACCCAAACCTCCTCCAAGGCTATTGGAGCATGGGGCTACTCTTAGCTCGACAGAATCGCTATCCCGAAGCCTTAATTTTCTTCGAGAAAATTGCCGAACTCTCGCCGCAGGATTCCCAAGTACACGCCTGTCTGGGCAATGTTTACGAGCGCCTTGGCAGAGAAGCCGAAGCACAGAAGCACTTCGCTTACTACGACGAACTCAAGCGAAAACGGCGTTTGCAGGACAAGGCGAGGGCAGAAGTAGAAAAGAATTTAGAACTGGTGCAGAAGATACTCGGACAGCGATAGAATCCGCGTTCAATACGCCACACCCACTAGCCGGGACTGCTCGTCGCGTTGGGCATCCCCTTCTATCGCCAACCGCACAATATAGAGCCCTAGCGGGACTAGCTCGCCTTGGGCATCAAGTCCGTCCCACACCTTGTCTTCGTAGCGTCCGTTGCGTTCGGGAGCGTCGTAGACGAGGCGGACTAGCCGGCCGCTCAGATCGTAAACGGCGATCTCTACCGGGCGGGCAACATCCAAAGCGAGCAAGTTATAGTACACCCTGGCCACATCGTTGACCCGATCCCCGTTGGGGGTGAAGATCGCGGGTGCGATCTCCATTTTGTCTAGCAAACGGCCTTTGTGCAGCATTGAGGGACTCAATACCGTAGTACCGGATAGATCGGCATCGTCGTCTGTAGCCAGTCTTGCCGCATCGCCCGAAACGACGGCTTGGGATATACTCCCCTCTTCGTCGGAAAGCCGAACCGCCGCAGTAAAGTTGGTGCTATAGGTCAGCACCTCGGTCTGAAAGTAGATTTTTATTAGTGCGTTGCCTGCTTGCAGGAAGGGAAGCCGTACCGAGAATTTGTCGTCTTCTACGGCGAGAATTTGGAATCCGTCGACGCGGGTCGTGTCTTCAAGCCCGGCAAAGACGCGCTCGGCGACGAGTTGTCCGGTTTCATCCACCAACTCTAGGCGATCTATGCTCTCTACTCGGGTAGGAGTGAATATCTCTATGGTGTCAAAACCGCGCAGGTTGGCCGTCTCTAAGACCGGACGCACGACATACGTGAAGGTCGTGTTTTCGGCTATGCGAACCTCTCGCGGAAAAATCTCGCCGATAACTTCGTCGGCAAAGGGCGGCGTCAGCAGATCAAAACTCAGGGATTTTAGCCCCCGGGCCGCCTCTAGATCGTCGCTTTGAAAAAAAACTTGGAACTGGAGGTAACGGTTCGGACTAGGGGAGGCAATGGGAATCCCCGGGCCGTTGGCCGCACTCGCAGGATAGGGCGTACTGAACGGACTCCAGTTGATTAGATCGTCCCTGATGAGGCCGGGGTTCCACTGGCGGCCAAGGGAGTCGTCCTTGGGCAGCGTTTCGTACTCGGCTAATTCCATTTCCCGGGTCGGGTCCTCCAAAGAGAGCGGAATCTCCTCGGCGTCGCGCTTACCTGCTAACAGCCGCGTGAAGACAAAGGGCGTGGCGTCGTTAGCCGTGCGAGTGCGGATTTGCAGACGGGAAAACACCTCGGGGCCGACGACTTCTTCTACCCACCGCATATCGCCCCAGAGGGCGGGCTGGCCGGCGTCGAATATGTCCGAAATGTACTGGGCTTCGGAGAGGAATCCCGTGCCGTAAACCTCGAATTCGTCGATCTCAAAGTTGACCGTAGAGGTGGCTCGCAGGCGTACGAACTGGACGTAACTGGGTGGGTCTATGACCACATCGACGACGGGATTTTCGTTGTCGGCCTCCAACAGCAGCGGATCCCAAATCAAGCTGCCGTCGTTGGTCAGGCTGATTCCGTCGTTGGTAAATAGCTCGAAGGCCCGCAAGAAGTCGTTGTGGAAGGGCTTGGTCGGGGATTTATGCACGGTATTGCGCGGATAGAAGCGGATGCGATTGACGCCAAAACGCCCCCCCAAATTGAGGATGACCAGCGTACCCAGAGCGTTGAAATTCTTGCGCTCAAACGCCTCCTTTTCACCGCCATCCTCGCTAGTGAGCAACTCCTCCAAAGCCAGTCGGAGGTCGTTGCGATCAAATATACTACCACTGGCGACACCGACGTCGCGCCCGAAGTCTGAGACGTTGGGCGCGTCTATTTCACCGCCCCGCGCCACCGTATTGTTGGCGATGTTTTCGCCGTCTTCTATGCGCAGGGGAAGGATACCACGAGAAAAATCGGGATGCGCGAATTCGACTAGATTCCCGGGCGCATTGCCCACTAGCAGGCGGTTGGGGTTGAGGGGTGAGCGATGTTCCGCATTGATGACCGCCACGGCGGCACTGCCTTCGCCCTGCCAATCCAACTCGCCGCCCTCGCCCAAGGTAACGGTTTCGAAAGCGAAAACAGGGCCACAAACGACTGTTAGGAATCCTGATACTAGGGTAAAAAAGCGCGAAAAATAGCCCGATACACGCATCGCGACGCTCCAAATAACCGAGACGGCGGCTTTTGGCAGCCAGCACTTGTAAAATGACTTTTGGCGACGAGTCGATATAGCTTTATTTTGCCTATATTATAAAATCTCGTCCCCCAGTTCAAGGAAGGATGGGCCATGCTTAGGTCTTTGTCTTTCTTCGTCTGCACGGTCCTACTCACCGCTTTTCAGGTGAACGCCCGCACCGAATACCATCTGGGCGGTGTGGACGACGCGTCCTGGCAGGACGCCCGCAGCCAAGCCGAAGTGGGTGCGTATCTGGTTTATGACGCCAACGGCGAGTTGCTCAAGAGCGTCGCTGTGGGCACAGCCCCGCAAGAGACGGGTGGAGACACCCTCGTCGATTTCTCCGACCTCTCTATCCGCCCCCGCTTCATCGATCCTTTCGAAAATTTGGCCCTGACCGATCTAAGCGCCGCGGCGGACAAAGTCCCCCTGAACTTCACCGGGGGAGAGGTCAGCGTATCCTACGGCAATGGGACTTCGGCTTACAATTGCCTCTTCGCCGGCAACAACGCCCCTCTCAACAAGCTCATGCTCGACGCCAATCCCGTATCCGCCCAGTTTCGCCCTTTTACGCAGGATCCCAACAAAGCACCGGGCATTGGTCAAGGGAATCCCTTCCTCGATGTCATCATATTCGATTTCGGTGCCAATCTGCCGATCAACCGCATTCGCTTCTATCCGCGCCTCAGCCAAGAGGAGGACCGCCTGCTAATCGAAAATTTCGCCGAGCCCAAACCTGCCCTTGAGTCCTTTGGCGAAGACAGCTTCGCCGATAATTTTGTAGGCTGGTTCGATATCCGCGTGGGCGATGCTTCGCTGCCCTTCCAAGATGGCGCGTGCGGGCGTACGCCTAGCAGGCGCTGGATTAAAAAGAACGACCCCTTGCTGACCGTGCTGCACTCCACCCGCGAAAACCTCGACGCGGTGACGGATCTGCGCTTTAAGAGGCAGTCCATCCGCTTTCTCACCTTCCAAGCCTTTCCCTTGCGCAACTGGGAACTCGCCGAGTTTGAAATCTACGGCGAGGGCTTCGTCGAAGAGATGACCTACATTACCCAGATCTTGGACTTCGGCCGCCCGATTAGCTGGGGCCGGATCCGCTGGAGCGGCGAGTTGCCCGAGGGCGCACGGGCGGAGATCCGCACCCGCACCGGGCACACCCCCGATCCCAAACTCTACTTCGCTCCCAATAACAACGGCAATTTGGACCAAATTACTCTGAAGGAGTACTTAAAGATCGACGCGCTGTCCCGCCTGCCCACCAAGTTCGATACTGAAAATTGGAGTTTCTGGTCGCCACCTTACGATTTTGTGGCCGGCTTGCGCGACGAGACGTTGCCCGCCGAAACTTGGCAGGACGGTACACCCCTGCTCTCGCCAGGGCCCAGCCGTTACATCCAGATCTCCGTTAAATTTCTTTCTGCCCCCTTTGCCGCCCCTCGGCTGGATCAGCTCTCACTACAGTTGGGTGAGACACCTTCGGCCCAAGAAGTCGTCGGCGAGATTTGGCCCATCGAAGTGGACTCCTTCAGTCCTACCACCTTCACCTATGTGGTGCTGCCCTCCTTCTCGGCGGACAATATCGGCTTCGACCACCTAGAAATTCTTACTCACGCCCGGGTCGATACTATTGAGGCGGTCGTACTCGACGGAACCATAGTGGATCCCGATCTTTTCCCATACGAGATCCTCGATGACCGAATCGTAGTCGAATTTCCAGAAGTGAAGGGCGAAGAGGATAGCTTTAAGCAGCTCGAGGTGACCTTCAATGCGCCCGTGCTGCGCTTCGGTACCGAATTCAGTGGTTGGGTTTTCAACAGCGAGGATCCCGATCAGATCCGCCAGCAGGTCCAGCCTGGCAACGCCACCTTCCGCTTTTCCGGCGATGTGCTCGCCGTAAAAACCCCGGTGGGCGGCAATTTGCTGGTCAGTGTGGAAGTTGGCCCCAATCCCTTTACGCCCAATGGCGACGGCCTCAACGAGACGCTAACCATCGCCTACAGTTTGCGCGAGGTGGCAACGGATCGCCCGGTCTCCGTGCATATCTACAATCTAGCTGGGCAAATGGTGGCCCCATTGCCTCCAACGCGGTCTCGCAGCGGGCAGTTTCGCCAAGAGTGGGACGGCACCGACGCCAACGGCCAGCGAGTCCCTCCGGGGCTTTACCTATACGAATTATCCCTCGATGTCGAGCAAAAAGAAAGAAAAACGGGGGTCTTCGCAGTGGCGTATTAAATCTGTACGCGTGATTTGTTTGACATTTTTTTGCGATTGTCGTAGGGTATAGTCAAATGCTGTCCCGCAGCCAAACTCTTCACATGCCGGTCGTTGAAAGGAGGTTTTTTCGACAGGCGATTTCTTCGCAACGTATCCCCCTACTCAAATCTGGTCCCATGACCGATATACCGATATACCGATAGCCTGAGGAGGTTTTCTCGACATGCAAAAAATCGCAAAGGGACTGATGGTCCTTCTAGTATCGGCTGGGCTCGCCAACGCCCACAACCCGCCGGGTGAGTTCTTCTTTCTCTTTCAGTTTCCCGATAGCGCTGTGCCGACCATAGATGGCGACCTTTCCGATTGGAATATCGTTCCAGAAAGCTATGTGATCCGCAGCGACAAGCTCTACGACCCCGCTCAGTTCAATGAAGCGGGTCGCGGTGAGCTCGATCTCAGCGACTTCAACCCGCTCCACGTCCTCGGTTGGAACGAAAATTTCAACAAGCTCTACTTCGCCAACCAAGTCTTTGACAACATCCATAATACCGACCGCGAAGATCCGGCCCGTCATTGGGACGACGACAACTGGGAGGTGGAAGTCAACCCGACCCACCTAGCTGCCGACGAGCAGAATCTCGCCGACGAGCCGGTGAATCGGATCGCCTATAAATGGGTCGTGCCGCCGCTCGAAGGCGTCTATCAGTCGCTCGAACCCATCGGCAACCTAGCTTGGCTTTCGGACGGGGGCGACTTTACTTCGTTTGGTTGGTCCTTTGATGGCGACATGTTCGGCGAAAGTACCTATTACTACGAACTAGGTATTACGCCTATTGCCACGATTCCCCGGGAGGATGCCACGCCCGACAATATCGAGATTTACGACCTCGAAGAGGACGATATCATCCACATCTCGATCAACAACGGCGATATTGACAACGCCAACGACTATCAGGGTTTTTGGGGCACTACCCCAGAGAGCAGCAATATCGCGCTCAACGACTTTATCCTCACGCCGATCGAAGAGGGAATTGACTTTTCGGCGACGAGCGTCGAAGCAACCAGTTGGGGCCAGCTCAAGAGCAGCTTGGGCAAATAAACCCATCTGCTAGCCCTTACTCACCTCCAAGCCCCCGTTTCGCTGCTGTCTGCGAAACGGGGGCTTTCTTTTGCGCGAACTTCTCGCGGGCTAAGCGCAACTGACTCGCCGCTCGGGGATAGCGAGGAGCCAGCCGCAGCACGGCCTCCCACTCGCGGATGGCTCCTGCGTACTGCCCTTGTGCGGCATACACCTGGGCCAGCGCGTCGCGGGCCTCGACCAAGGTAGAATCGACGTTCAGGACTGCTTTGAAGGCCTCCACTGCCTGCTGCAAATCGCCCTGATGGGCGTAGGCCATACCCAGTTTGGTCCGCACTGCCTGCAAATCCGGCTGCAACACCAGAGCCCGACGATAGGCGTCGATAGCCCGGTCATAGTCGCGGAGCTGGTGGTAGGCCTGGCCTAGATCGGCAAAGGGACCCACCAGATCCGGCTGTAGCTTGCATGCTCGTTCATAAGACGCAATCGCAGCTTCCAATTCGTCCTTGTAATACAGCGCAGCACCCAAGCCGTAATGAGATGGCGCATAGCTCGAATCAATGGCAATGACCTGATGAAAAACGGCGACCCCCTCCTCAATGCGTCCCTGTGCCACGTAGGCTTCGCCCAGCAGATGGCGAGATTCGATATCGCTTGGGAAGGCGGCTAGGTTCTCCAGATGGCACTGCACTTTGTCTTGTACAGGCCGCAACTGCGCGAAAATTTGTCGCTGCCGCACGGCCGCCTGCTCCCTTCCCTGTCGCTCGTAGATACGGGCTAGATTCAAGTGTGGATGCGGCTGCCACGGTGCCTGGCGCACGGCGTGTTCGAAGGCTGAGATCGCCTCCGTCAGATTGTCGCTACGGAGCTGGGCTAGTCCCAGTCGGTTGTAGTTTTCCCACTCAGGGTCCAGTGCCACAGCGCACTCAAGGAGCTGAATGGCCCTGTCTTGGCGGTTGAGGTCCATATAGACCGCCCCCAAAAGCGGATAAACCTGCGCCCACGACGAATCGCGGGCCACGACCTCTTCCAAAATCGCCGCGGCTTCCTCGGCTTGACCCAGCCCCGAATAGAGCGCAATACCCAAGGAGTAGTAGGCTTTGAGATCGTCCGGCTGCATGCGGATAGACGCTCTCAAGGCGTCAATCGCCTCCTCGTAGCGCCCCTGTCTGTACCGTTCGATTCCCGCTTTATAGTGGTCTGCGGCTGTCTGGTCGTCCCCCGCCGCGTAGCGGGGCAAAACCGGCCGGCTATCCATTGGGACTAGCTGCTCGTGTGCGACCCAGTCCTCGGCCGGCCCGACGTAACTGGAAATTATATCCTCTTTCCCTTCCTGTACCACCAAGTAGCACCGAGTCTCCGATCGATCCAATACCTGCACCCTACCACTAGGCCAACGAATCTCTACGCTTTCCACTTTCTCGGCAGCTCCCAACCCGAAGAGCACCCGGCTGTCGCTTTGCGACAAGTACCCGACTCCGCGCTGTACTTCCCGCATCTGCTGTCCATTATCCGCCAAGAGCACAACCCGCGTCCCCTGTGCATCGCGGTTGCTCTCAGTGCCCACCAGATCTAGCCCCAGCCAATTGCTGCGGCTCCCGCCGAAATTGTGAAAAAGAGTCGGCGCGTCGTTCAGGTTCATTACCAGCAGGTCCAGATCGCCGTCATTGTCGTAGTCGCCCAGCGCCCCGCCGCGACTGACCTTTTCTTGGGCAAAATCCGGCCCAACCATAGTTCCTATTTCGACAAACGTCCCATCCACATTCTGGTAGAGCAGGTTGCGCTGGGCGTAGCGCAGTCCCGAAGGATGCTGAGCAACTTGGGGGTAGATGTGACCGTTGACCGCGAAGAGGTCCAGCCAGCCATTGTTGTCGTAGTCAAAAAAGCCCGTGCTCCAGCCCAAGTAGGGCCGCACCTCACCGCCTAGCCCGGTCGCCGCCGTGAAATCGACAAAGTTACCGTCTCCTTGGTTCTGGTAGAGCGTGTTGACGTCGTCCGAAAAGTGGGTCATGTACAGGTCCAGATCGCCATCGTTGTCGTAGTCGCCAGCCGCCGCGCCCATGCCGGCCTGCGCCCGTCCGTCCTCGCTGTAGGCCGCTCCGGCGAAGGCCGCCACTTCCTCCAGTTGCCAAGGCCCGTCGTTGCGATAGAGCAGGTTGGGGTAGCCATCGTTGGCCACGTAGATATCTTGGTCGCCATCGTTGTCGCCATCGAAGAAGACCACCCCCAAGGACGCCTGCTTGTCTGCGTCGATCCCCGTCGTCCGACTCATATCCGCAAAGCCGACCCCACCCTCGTTGCGGTAAAGCACATTGGCTTGGGGGACCATGCCGTGCGGACCGCAATAGACGTCCAGCCCCTTGAAGCCACTACAGAGTCGACCACCGCCGGGCGGGTTTTCCAAGTCGAAGACCAAATAGTTGGCTGCGTATAGATCTAGAAATCCGTCTGCATCCACGTCGCCAAACACCGCGCTGGTTCCCCAACCGCTGTCCTCAACGCCCAGCTTGACCTCGGCAAACTTCCCCCCGTCGTTGCGATAGAGCACATTGGGACCCCAATAGGTGACGTACAGGTCCACATCCCCGTCGTTGTTGTAGTCCCCCACCGCGCACCCCATACCCCAACCCGTCCGCCGCAGGCCAGCCTCGTCGGTCTTGTCCTCGAAGACGCGCCCATTGGCTCCTTCGGTATTGCGGTAGAGCCGATTGGTGGGATTCGCTGACTCGGCCCCCACCCGCGTACTATTGACCATGAATAGATCGAGATATCCATCGCCATCGTAGTCGAAAAAGGCGGCACCCGACGACATTGATTCGAGAATATAGTGCTGCTCGGCACTACCGGAGACCTGGCGAAAATCGAGGCCAACGGCCTCGGTCACATCGACGAATTGCACTCCGGCCGTCGCCATTTTGGTCTCTGCTTCTCGCTCGCACCCTACGCCCAACATCAGGCTTACAAGCCCAATGCCGGCGATCCATCCACGCATCAGTCTCATTCCCATAGCGGCTTCATAAGTCTTTGAGAAAGTTGCCCTGACCACTGCCCAAAATACGTGATAACGTGCAAAAATAAACCCATCGGCTGCCATTGAGGTTGACCGTATATTTTTTGAGAGAAAATAGGCATATACCCAAACGCCGAAGAATAGATGGCAGCCATCCATCACATCCGCTTATCAGTTTTCGATCTAGGTACTGCGACGCGATTCTACTCGCCCTTGCTAGAAGAGCTTGGATTCCTAAGGTTGTCCCCGCGACTGACAGAGCAGGGCGCGGTCGACAGATTGCGATTCGAGAAGGACGGTCCTGCTGATCGGCCATACGGTGGGCCGACACGAGAGGGAAAAGCTGGGACTGCACCATCTCGCCTTTTCCGTGAACTCACGCGCAGAAGTCGAACGAATCTACAAAAAGGTGATCAAGAATCTAGAGAAGGTGAATGTCGAAGACCCGCCAATCAACTGTCCAGAGTACGGCGAGGGATACTACGCGACTTTCTTCTTCGACCCCGACGGTATTAAGCTCGAAATAACCTACACTCCCTAGTAAACCGGAAAACGGCAGTATGTATCCCCACAACTACACAAAACTCATGCGCGGTTCCCTATCTTTCCTTACCCTCAATCCCCTGTATCCGATCGTCCTGATCCTCATCCTCGCGCCAGCCCTCGCTCCACCGACCTTTGCCGACGTCCGCCTGCCCAAGATATTTGGCGATCACATGGTATTGCAGCGCGATAGCCCCCTGCCTATCTGGGGCTGGGCTGAACCTGGCGAGCAGGTCATCGTCGAATTTCTCGGTCAAATCGACAGTACCAGTGCCAATGCACAGGGAGAGTGGAAGGTGGAACTGCTACCGGTCAAAGCCGGTGGTCCCCATGCGCTGACTGTGACAGGCACCAACAGCATTGAACTACAAAACGTGCTCGTCGGCGAAGTCTGGCTCTGTTCGGGGCAATCGAATATGGAAATGGGCGTCAGTCTCTGCCTCAACCCAGAAGCGGAGATCGCCGCAGCCAACTATCCACAAATCCGTCTCTTCCAGATTCCCAAAAAACTCAGTGCCGAACCACAAACGGACATTGAGGCCGATTGGACCCGCTGTACTCCGGAGACGATCGACAAGGGCGGCTGGGGTGGATTCTCAGCCGCCGCCTACTATTTTGGCCGCCACTTACAGCGCGAACTCAACGTGCCCATCGGGCTGATTCAGGCCGCTTGGGGTGGCACCCGCATCGAACCCTGGATCCCACCCGCCGGTTTTGCCGCAGTACCTGCGGTACGCGATATCTACGAGCAACTACAATTGCAAAATCCACGCAGTGATCTGTACAAAAAGCGTTTAGGAGGCGTACTAGACGAAATCGAGGACTGGCTTAACGCCGCCCGGGCGGCGCGACAACGCGAAGAACCGGTACCGGAAATGCCGACCTATCCCCCCGAACTCCTGCCGCCAAACGACCCGCAGCGACCCGCAGTGCTCTACAACGCCATGATCCACCCCCTCGTCCCCTTTGCATTGCGCGGCACCATCTGGTACCAAGGTGAGTCCAACCACACCGAGGGAATGCACTATACCGAGAAAATGAAGGCACTCATCAAGGGTTGGCGCAGTCTTTGGATAGGTGATGAGTTTCCATTTTACTACGTGCAGATCGCCCCTTATTCCTACGGTGGCGAAGCCTCTGATGTCCTACCCAAATTCTGGGAAGCGCAAACGGCCGCACTGGGAATTCCCCACACTGGTATGGTCGTCATCCACGACGTTGGCGACCTCGATGATATCCACCCCAAAAACAAGCAGGAAGTCGGGCGGCGCTTGGCACTGGTAGCGCTGGCCAAGACCTATAACCAAGAGGTGATCTATTCAGGTCCGCTCTACCGTTCGATGCAGATAAAAGGCGACAAAATTCACTTGCGTTTTGATCACGGCGGCCTAAAAACACGCAATGGCGCGGCACCAGATCACTTTGCGGTAATCGACCAAGAACGCGGCGGTTTCGTCAGGGCAAATGCCAAGATAGTAGGCGACGAGGTCGTAGTTTCGGCACCGGGTGTCGAACATCCCGTGGCAGTGCGTTTTGCCTGGCACAAGTTGGCCGAACCCAACCTAGTCAACGCCGCAGGTTTGCCCGCCACCCCATTCCGCGCTGGCGCCGTGCCCCAACGTGATCGGCTCGAAATGGAAGTGCCCGAAGCGGCAGACTATCGCCTCGTTTACGACCTCGATATGGCCAACCTCGGCGCGGATATACACTACGACGTCGACAATAGTGCTGCGATTACCGAGTCTTTTGACCGCATCGCCTATTTTGTGGAATTGCAACATAGTGATGGCGAAACGCGCTTTCTCTACGTTTCACTGGATGCCTTTACCGATGATCTCAAAATGATCGGCGTACCCACCCTAGCTTCGGGGGCTCGCTTCCAACAACCCGTCACCCAGATGAACATTTGGTCCAACACGGGCGTACACAACGGCATTGGCCTGGCAGGAGGCCACATCGAATTCTGGCCCAACAACTACACCCCAGCCAACGCCGCGGCCGTGCCCAATGCCTCTCAGCATAGCTACGACTTTGGCGACCAGCCCATAGATCCCGCCGATGGCTATGGCAGTATGCAGATACACAACGCCACTACAGAACAGACGCTATTTGCCATCAATCACTGGCGTCGGGGGGAACGCGCCGATATCGGCATTGGCAATCGAGCTGATAAACACTCCGATTGGACTTTTGCCGGCAATGCACATAGCTACTCTGCCAAAAGACTGAGAATACTGGTGCGAAATCTCGATAGGCGATGACTCTCAAGCTTGAAGATGTCAGGAACTGAAATTTTCATACTGACGCACTATCGAGACAAGACTTGACAAGGGGTGATTTTCTATTATACTGTTGCCGCCGTGGTCAGGATTTTGCCTTGACCACGCTACTAACCAATGGTGCTAGTGGGCTACAAGCTAAATTCCGCGATGGACAAGCGGACGAATCCATTTTCATCGGGTTGCAACCCGTGCCACTGAACCAGCAGGTTGAAGGTGGCCATGGCAAAGCTCAGATGCGCTCTAAAGTAGGCCCAGGCTCGATGGGTCTGTCGCTTGAAGTGCCCGATGCGGGTCAGCATGGAAAAGACGGTCTCGATGACCATACGCTCGCCCCACGTTTTGCGGGGACACACTTTCAGATTGGCCGGATCACCGGCTTTGGCATGAAAGCCTTGGTCGCTGAGGAGGATCATCTGCTCTTCGTAGCGGCCAATCATCGGGTGAAAGACCGTATCGTGGACATTGGCGGTATTACAATCCCAATCGACGATCAAGCCCCATTGGTTGACGATCAAGCCCAGCTTGCCGCCGACGATCCAGCGGTGATTGGACCGCCCTTTCCGGCCGATAGGGTGAGCGGAGCGGCCTTCGCGTACTGGATGGATCAACTCGATGCCATAGCTATCGATCACGCCTAAAGGGGTGGGGTCCGCTCGAAAGCGATCGGTCCAGTCCGCATGGGCGGCAAACAGGCGGAACAAGCGGGTGCGCTCGGGCAGGCGCGGAAAAAAGGCGCGCCAATCGCGCGCTACCCAGCGATAAAACGCCCGTTTGCCGCCCCCTTTGAGCGCATACAGAACCGCCAAGGTCACCGTTTCGCTGGGATATAAGGCGGCTTGGGGGTGTTTGGGCACATCGCCCATCTGGTGGTCGATTCGACAGAACAGGGCTATTATAAACTCGGCCGTGGTCATGGGACGCTCCTTCGCTGAAAGGGGGGATACCCTCAGCGTAGGAACTACCTTGACCACGGTCAACTCACTAGCACCATTGGTTACTAATACCACCTCTCCCCCCTGACAAGGAGTCCTACCCATGAAAACCGCGTTCACATACGTATCGCTGCTTGCACTCTTGGTGCTTTATTTTTTCACCATTCCGGATCCCATGCATGCCCAGATGGCAGATACACTTGACATCGAAGTGCTTCCTGCTGGCAATATCAATGCCGTGATAAACTCAGACACGCTAGCTAATGGCCAGAGAGCTCATCCCGATCGCGCCTATCGACTCAAGAGAGGCGCGATATACCAGTTTACGGAAACGATGAAGATCAATGGTGACCTAAACTTAATTGCTACCGGAGTAAACGGCGATCCGAATAACTTGGCTAACAGACCTCCCGTAATTGTTCCCGGAATCCTGCCGGACGACTCGTCTCCAACTCAGTTCTTTGACCTCATTGGGAAGGGTGGAAAGATCAATATAAATGATCTCTACTTGCTGTCCCGAAGAGCCGATAACGTTGTTGCAGGCTGGGATAACTACATGACGCTAACTGCCGATTCGATATCGCTGAAACTCCGTGACATTGTATTTGATAGCGGTGGCGGATTTGGCATACTCATAGCTGGCCACTGGAGCAAAATCGATATGCAGGATTGCATATTTCGCAATAATCATCACAGTCTAGCGTGGATTGCCGGCGGTTCACCCATGATTGCGTTGCCTGGGGTCCATATGGATACGCTGAAAGTGATTAACAACACTTTCTTTGCCGTTAACGGGTATATCTGGTCGGTGAGAGGCTACGACCATCATTCGGTATTCGAGCACAACACCCTAGTTTACACCCATGTCAATCCCTTCCTAGCCCACCATGGCTCCAATGTTCACATCAAGAACAACCTGTTCTACTCGGTACATTCCTTGGGTTGGTGGACGAAGTTTGTCCTAGAAGACCGCGGTTTCTCCAATTGGCCAGATACTACATCCACTAGCCTGATCCACTTTACGGCACGAGACTCTGTCAGCAAGTGGAGCACGGATATTTGGAACCAGACTATCCCCGGACCAGAGGTATATATCGACCCGGACCGAGGGGTCACAGCCGAAATGCTGGATCCAACGAGAAGAGTAATAGATGTCCAGAACAATGCGTATTTCTGGCCCAAGAAGCTACTCGATTATTACGACACCTATAACACTAATATCACGCTTACTGATAGCGTCAAGGTCCCCGACGGATCAATACAGGTACTCCCCAGAAGATTGCATAAGCCGAGGTGGATTACGGGATACACGCAATGGACGTTCGACAACCTGTTCCCGGCAATCGGCGTTCAGTCAACTCTAGCGGGTAATATGGAGGCGGATCCTATGTTTGATCCGGCTATCGAAGGGCACGTGGACGCCTTGATAGAGTATATGGACAAGACCGTGCACGAACGGCTTGATCTGAATTCACGATGGTCCTACGATCCGGGGGGCGAAGGTGTCCACTATCCACCTCTGTGGCCTCTACCGGAGAACTTAGCGTTTTCGAATTCGGCATTACAGCATGCCGCTACCGATGGATTCGCGGTGGGGGACTTGAACTGGTTCCCCGAACAGAAAGAGCAGTGGCTAAATATGGATAGGGCAACCGCGGTCGAACACTTGGAGAGTCAAGTGCCGACCGGGTACCACCTTGCGGAAAACTATCCTAATCCATTTAACCCGTCTACCACCATCGGATTCGAGATACCTAATGCGGGATTGGTTACGCTCAAAGTCTACAATACCCTAGGCCAATTGGTGAGGACTTTGGTTGATCAGCATCTTGAATCTGGTGCGTACAAATTCCATTTCGATGCTTCTGGCTTGAGCAGTGGTGTATACTTTTACGCACTAGATGCTGAAGACCTTACGCTGTGGAAGCGAATGATATTTCTCAAGTAATCTCATAGCTTCTTAGTACAGGGTCATGGGAGGCTTCGGAGGACTATGTGTGTAAGGCTGGCTTATAGGCATGTCAGCTTGCTGGCGGCGTGGCTAACCGTACTTACTACAAGTACGGTTAGTGCGCAGTCTGCAATAGTACGCGGAACCATACTGGATGCGATTACCAAGGAGCCGTTGCCGTGGGCAAATATAGCCATAATTGGTACGAGCATTGGAGGCGCAAGTGATATAGAGGGCAAGTTTGAAATCAGAAGTGCCCCGGTTGGATCATACACGGTAAAAGCGACCTATATTGGCTACGAGACAAGTGAGCTTGAAGTAGTGCTAGTGGTTGATCAAGTGCTGGAATTAGAGCTACCGTTAGATCCAGTGAGCCTTATCGAAGAAGAAGTTATTATTACAGCACAAGCAAGTGGTCAAACGGAGGCGATAAATCGGCAACTGTCATCGTTGGCGATTACAAATGTTGTATCTGGTGCTCGAATACAGGAGTTACCCGATGCAAATGCAGCTGAATCAGTAGCAAGACTTCCCGGTGTGTCGATTATCAGGGAAGGCGGTGAAGGTGCCAGAGTCGTTGTTCGTGGTCTATCTCCTCAGTATAACCAGATCGCCATAGACGGTGTCCAACTTCCAGGTAACGTCGTATCTAATGACCCCAATAAGCAAGCGTCGTTAATCGGAGACAGAGCTGCTGATCTCAGCATGATATCCTCAAGTATCCTCGGAGGTATTGACGTGGTAAAGGCGATCACTCCGGATATGGATGCTGCGGTTCTCGGCGGCGTAGTAAATTTCGGCTTAAGAAAAGCAAGGACCAGCGACACTCGGCCTGTCTTTGGCCTTACTTCACAAGGAAGTTATAATGATCTGAAAGGAACGTATGCCGACTATAGGTTGGCTGCTTCACTTGAACATAGAGTCTTCAATCAGCGACTGGGTATGTTCTTACAGGGCACCACTGAAAAGCGCAATCGGAGTGCTAATCGGTTAGGTGCCCATTATGTGCTAAACGACAAGTCGAACGGGGATGAAGGTATTCCGGATCTAACGAGTGTCGACCTAAGTGATGTCTTCAGCGAAAAACAGCGTCATGGTGCGACTCTTGTGTTAGATTATAATCATGATTCGGGCGAGGTGGGCATTCTCAATTTTTTTAGTACATCGGAGACGGGATCTCTGCATCGAGGACAGTCATTCGTACATGCTAGTGATGATATAACTTACTCAGGCGGGCGATCCAATAGCGATTTAATGTCTATCACTAGTCTGCTCAGTATGCGGCAAGAAGTACCACTGTTTGATATTGACCTGAAATTTTCACATGCCTATTCAAGAAGCCAGAACCCGGAAGATTTCACATTCACATTTCTACAAGACAGAGCAGGATATTCTGGTCAAGGGAATTTGTCCAAATCACATCCTTCAACCATAGCCGCTTTAGGAGTACCTGACTCAACAGGTGCCACGCTGACAACGATTAATACATCAGAAAACATTGCCAAGGATAGATCGCTGACGGGCTCTATAGACCTAGAAAGAAGTCTTGCGACCACTGATGTTCTCGCATCTAGGATCAAGCTTGGCTGTTCTTATCAATATCGCAAGCGAGCCTACGACATCGAGGACAGAGCAGGAGTACATTTCAATCTAGGCGGTAGACAGCTATATGCTAGAGTGTTCGAACAGTATCCCGAATTGAACAAGTACAATGGTGATATCGTCTTAGCTATATTTACGAACGATCCATATTCATATCGAAATTTTCTCGCTGGAGACTATTCGCTTGCATATCCGATGAATATTGATTTTATGGAAGAAATTCTAGAAATCGCTATAGCTAGAGACGTAGGTTTCACAGATAACGAGTACAGGTCGCTCGGCTTTGATTATGATGGATCAGAAGTCAAAAGCGCAGCATACGGGATGCTCACAATTAATATGGGAGAAAGGATTACGCTGCTACCCGGCGTACGTTTCCAGAACCTTAGGACGAGCTATACGGGTAATCGCGGTGTGCAACTGCCAGATGCAGGGGGTGGGATAGCATTCAATGCTAGGGATACAACCACAACTAATTCCCAAGGCTTTCTGCTTCCTATGGTACATGCGCGATACAAGATACTAGAGTGGTTGCAAATTCATTTTGCCTATACTAAGACATTAAATTACCCGGACTATAGTGTAATTGTTCCACGGTATGACATATCTCTGGCGAAGATCATTTACAATAATTATTCGTTAAGGACAGCTTCGTCGAAAAATATTGACCTCGCTGTGTCGATCTATGGAAATGCAGTAGGATTGTTTACTATCAACGCTTTTCGAAAACGTATAGAAGATCTGATCTTCCCATCAACAACATTCCTCAGCAATCTCAGTGCATATCCAGATTTACCTCAAGACGGTCAAGGAAATGGACAACTGTATAACTTCAGTACGTTTATTAACAATCCGAACCCGACCGACGTTCGAGGTATTGAGATTGATTGGCAAACGCACCCTTGGTATCTGCCTAATCCCCTGTCTAATCTGGTCTTTAATATCAACTACACTCGCGTGTTTTCGGAAGCAGATTATCCGCGAACAGAGTTGGATATATCGTATGATGAACTTGGAACGCTGTACAGAACAGTGGTGGATACGTCTTATACAAGCCGCCTATTGCACCAGCCCAACGACATATTTAACCTAGCAGTTGGATTTGATTATCGCGGATTCTCGTCTAGAGTGTCTGTCTTATACCAAGATAACATTTTCAAGAAACCCGACTTCTGGTTGCAACAACGGATTCACTCGGACAGGCATACACGGTGGGATATCGCTATCAGCCAGTGGCTTCCGTGGTTTGGAATGCAGGCGTTTTTTAACCTAAATAATATTACAGGCGCGGATGATATTGATCTCAATCATAAAACTAGTTTTCCTGCGTTGCAAGAGCGTTACGGTATGACGGCAGATGTTGGATTGAGAGTGACTCTATAAGTGAAATACCTGCGATTCTATCCTTATGTTCAAGGGATAGGCCAAGGCGACCAGCCCCAAAAAAACTAAGGCCCTGTGGTCTGAACAATAAGAAGCTGGCAATGTTGGATCCCCGCCCAAGAGAGTGAGGACAACGGGGTTGACCAAGGATGGGAGAGGTGATACCTTAAAAAAGGTTGGCTTCTTGAACGAAATGGCGGCGATTTTCTTGCCAGTAAATCGCATCCCATCCATAGAAGCCTATCTTTATTCAACTTCATGCAGCAACGCCCATCCCAATCGCCAATTCACCCAAATACGGAATTCCAATGAACATCCCCGGTACGGACCGTCCCTTTGTCGTCATCGGCGAAAACATCCACACCACTCGCGTGGTCTTGCGCAAAGGCAAGCTCATCGGCGCAGACCCCCAAGGCGTCGAATCCGTGCGCTTCCGCGACGCCAACAACAAGCGCCGTTTCCTCCAGATTCCCGAAGAAGTCAAAAAGACTCAAGACTACGAGGAAGGCCGCGTCAAACACCTCAAGATCGCCGTGCAACAAGCCATGCTCGGCAACGCGGACGGGCTCGACTACCTGCGCCGCCAAGTACAGCGCCAAGAAGCAGCCGGCACCGATTTTCTCGACCTCAATGTCGATGAGATCTCCCTCAAGCCCGCAGAGCAACAAGAGGCCATGCGCTGGCTAGTGCAGGCGGTATCGGCCATGTCGCAGACGCCACTGGCCATTGACTCCTCCCAGCTAGACACCCTCGCCATCGGCCTCGAAGCCGGTGCCCATCACCCCCAGTGCCTATTGCTCAACTCGGCGTCTTTAGAGCGGCCCGAAGCGCTGGAGCTAGCCAAACGGTACAACGCCCAAGTCATCATCACCGCGGCGGGCGAGTCCGGCATGCCGCAAAGTGCTGAAGAACGGATTGATCACGCCCGACAAATGGTGGACAAGGCCCTCGCCTTGGACCTGCCGCTCGCCGACTTGTACATCGACCCCCTGATCTTCCCCATCTCAGTTGACGCGCAATTCGGCCACCATGCCTTTGACGCCATCCGCCAACTGCGCGGCGAGTTGGGTGCCGAAATTCACATCACTGGCGGATTCTCCAACGTCTCCTTTGGCCTGCCCTGCCGCCACTTGATCAACGATGTTTTCCTATTGCTGGCCGTTGAAGCCGGGGCCGACAGCGCGATCATGGACCCGACCACTACTTCCCTTGCCGACCTCTTTGCCACCAACCAGCAAACCCGCCCCTACCAACTGGCTGCGGATATGCTATTGGGCCGAGACGAGTACTGCGCCGCCTTCCTCCGCGCCTATCGCAAGGGCGAGCTCGCCGCCTAGCGCGTTGGCATTGTTGGCCTTGGCCCGTAGTTAGTACACGCTAGTAGTCCAATGGACGTTAGGCATGGGTCTCTATGGATGAGATGCTTCGACTTTGTCCCGGACAGGCCCATACCGCTTCTACTGCCGTGTACTAAGCCCGTAGATTAAAAACTGAAGCTCAGGACAGCTTTGTTGCCGTCGGTCTGTAGATTGCGAACGGAAAGGAAAGGAGGGTCGATATGCAGAACAACAAAATCTGTGTCTTTGCTGTTCTGCTGTCGTTGACCCTTGTCGCCTGTGGCGAAATATCCCATACCGAGTTGGTCGCCGATCTGAGCGAGGATCACATCGTCCACACGTTGGGCGGCCAACGCCCGGCCCTCTTGGTCCTCCCAGCCGATTGCGACCCCGAGACGCCCATCCCGCTCGTGCTCAGCTTGCACGGCTTCACCAGCCATTTGGCCGAGCACGACCGCTATTTCGGTCTCTCAAAGCGGGTGAACGACGATCGCTTCGCCCTCATTATGGCCAATGGTACGCGCGATCCCGATGGCCATCGCTTCTGGAACGCCACGGACTTCTGCTGCGACCTCCACGACACCCAAGTCGACGACGTGAAGTACCTTTCCGGGCTACTCGAAGAGGCCGCCACGCATATCGCCGTAGAGCGCATCTTCGCCCTCGGGCACTCCAACGGCGGCTTTATGTCCTACCGACTCGCCTGCGAAGGCATTCCGGGCCTAGTCGCCATTGCCAGCCTCGCCGGCACTTCCTTTAGCGATCCCTCCCGTTGTGCCTTCGCATCCCCGGTCTCGGTGCTGCAAATCCACGGCACGGCCGACGAAACCGTGGCCTACGACGGAAGCACGGGCGAGCAGGAATACGCGGGCGCAGAAGAAGCCGCGCTGCGCTGGGCTGCCCTCGCCCGCTGCGACTTCACCGATCCAGAAACCCTCCCTCCGCTCGACCTCGACCAAGACCTCGACGGCCCCGAGACGATCCGCACTCGCTACCGCACGGGCTGCCGCAACGGGGTCACCATCGAGCTGTGGACCATAGAGCAAGGCGCACACGTACCGCACTTTGCGCCGGACTTTGGCCAGCGCTTGCTCGAATGGCTGTTCAGCGACTCCCGCGCCGACACCCTATCCTAGACGGAGACAAACCCGTGTCCCCCTTCCTCCAGCGACTCGACGACCCCCGCCCCCTCTTGTACGATGGCGGCTTTGGCTCCCAGCTTTTTGCCCGCCAAATCGAGCTAACCAATTCCACCCTCGCCAACGAAAGCCACCCAGAAGCGGTCGTCGATATTCACGCCGACTACATCGCCGCAGGCGCCGACTGCATTGGCACCAATACCTTTGTCGCCTCTGAGCTGCACCTCGCCATGGCCGGCAAGGACCCGGCCCAAGCCGGTGCGCTGGCCCGGCGCGGGGCCGAGCTGGCGCAACGCGCCCGGGAACGCTGCGAGCGGAGCGTCTTCATCGCCGGCTCCATCGGCCCCTCCCCTGGGGCCATCGAAGCCGACGCCGGCAGTACGGATTTCGGCATTGCTAACCACAAGGTCCGCGCCGCGCATCAGCGCATCATCGACGCACTCTGCGAAGGCGGGGTCGATTTTTTTTCCGTTGAGACCCAATTTTCAGCCGTCGAAGCGGCCATGGTCTGCGACATCGCCCGCCAGACCGGCCTGCCCATTGCCGTCAACCTCGCACTCAAATACACGCGGGACCGCAAGAGCAAGCAGGTCGTCTATCGCACCGATTGGGGGCACTCGGCTGCCGACCTTTTGGACCTCCTCGCCTCGGGCCAATACTCCGGCGGCGACAACCTCCTCGACCACGTCCACCTCGTCGGAGTCAACTGCGGTGCCGAAACCCGGCGCAGCGAGCACACCGGCATGCCGTACGCCCTCCACGGCATTGAGCAGTTTAAGGCTGCCATGCAGGAGCGCGGGCTCGACAAGAAGCTGATGACCTATCCCAATGCCGGTATGCCTCGGCTCAACAGCGCTCTCCGCACCATCTACTCGCAAAGCCCCGAGGAAATGGCCGCGTACATCCCAGACTTAGCGGCGGCTGGCGTCCAGATCATCGGCGGCTGCTGCGGCACCACGCCCGCCCACATCCGCGCCTTTCGCCGAGACCTCGACTCATGATTCAGTACCAAGTCCTCTACTGGCGCGACATTCCCGCGCAAATCAAGCTCTTTGTCGGCCACCGGCCGCGCTCGCATACCCTGCCCGCTCGCTTCCAGCTCGCGATCGACCGCATCGCCATGCTGGAGGGGCTGGTGGGCACTGACGCCTATTTGGAGCAGTGGCACTGGTCGGAAAAGCAAGAGCGCACCGGCACCCCCGAAGACGTGCTCCAAACGCTCTTGCGCGAAACCCAAGAGGAAGGCGACCGCATCCTCGCGGCGTACAAACAATCGTGATTTTCTACGAGAAAGCGTACCAAGTCATCGTCGTCGGCGGTGGCCACGCCGGCACGGAGGCCGCGCTCGCCGCGGCGCGCATGGGGGCCGAGACCCTGCTCCTGACCATGAATTTGGACACCATTGGTCAGCTATCCTGCAACCCGGCTATCGGCGGGATCGGCAAGGGGCACATTGTCAAGGAAATCGACGCGCTCGGCGGCCAGATGGCCGTCAACATCGACCGCACCGGCATCCAATTTCGCCGCCTCAACACCTCGCGCGGGCCAGCCGTGCGCGCCTCGCGGGCCCAAGCCGACAAAAAGGACTACCAATTTGAGCTGAAGTACACCTGCGAACAGCAGGAGCATCTCGACATCCGCCAGGGCCTGATGGAGAGCTTGCTGATCGAGGATGGGACCGTCCAAGGCGTCGGCGTCAAGGGCGGCATCGCCTACCGCGGGCGCACCGTCATCCTCACGACCGGCACCTTCCTCCGCGGCAAAATTCACGTCGGCGATTTCTCGTATAGCGCGGGCCGCGCCGGCGAGACCGCGGCCGAAAAGGCCGCTGAGGGCCTAGTCGCGCTCGGTTTTGAGACCGGCCGGCTCAAAACCGGCACTCCGCCGCGCGTCAACGGCCGCACCCTCGACTTTGCCGCGTTCGAAGAACAGCCCGGGGACGACCCGCCGCGTCCCTTTTCCTATGCGGTGCAAAAAGTCACCCAGCCGCAAATGCCCTGCTGGATCACCTACACCAACGCCCACACCCACGAGATCGTCCAAGCCAACCTGTCGCACTCGGCCATGTACAGCGGACGCATTGAGGGCATCGGCCCGCGCTACTGCCCCTCCATAGAGGACAAAATCGCACGCTTTGCCGACAAGGAGCGGCACCAAGTTTTCGTCGAGCCAGAGGGGCGTCGCACCCTCGAGTTTTATCTCAACGGCCTGTCGATGAGCCTGCCGGAGGCCCTGCAACCTCAGATCGTGCGCTCCCTGCCCGGCCTCGAGCGGGCCGAGATCATGCGCCCGGCGTACGCGGTCGAATACGACTACGCCCCACCGACCCAACTCTACCCGCACCTAGAGACCAAGCGCGTGGCCAATCTCTTCTTCGCCGGCCAGATCAACGGCACCACCGGCTACGAAGAAGCCGCGGCCCAAGGGATTATGGCCGGCATCAACGCCGTGCTCAAAGCTCGCGGCGACGATCCGCTGGTGCTCACGCGCGCCGATGCGTACATCGGCGTCCTCATCGACGACCTCGTGACCAAAGGCACACTCGAACCGTACCGCATCTTCACCTCACGCGCCGAGCATCGCCTGCTCTTGCGCGAGGACAACGCCGACGACCGCCTGATGGCCAAGGGCCGGGCGCTGGGGCTGGTCGGCGACGACCTATGGCGTCAGTTTCAAACCAAACAGCAACAGGTCGCGGCCGAGCGCACGCGCTTACAGCACGAGCGCGTCAAACCGACCGAAAAGGTGCGGGAGGTCTTGGCGCGGCAGGGCACTGCTCCCATCGCCGAATCGACTTCGCTCGCCGAGTTGCTGCGCCGCCCCCAACTCACCTACGACCACCTCTGCGAATTCGCCCCACCTCCACAGCCTCTCTCCCCGGACGCGGCCGAACACGTCGAGGCCGAGATCAAATACGCGGGGTACATCAAGCGCCAAGAGACCCAAGCGCAAAAGCTCAAGCGCCTCGAGTCCCTGTGCCTGCCGACCGATTTTGACTTTGCCGCGCCCGGACTGAACATTTCGACCGAAGCGCGCCAAAAGCTCGCGGCGATCCGCCCACAGACCCTAGGACAGGCTTCGCGCATTTCCGGGGTCTCGCCCGCCGACCTCGCTTCGCTCATGGTCTTCTTGCACGCCCGTACCCAATGACGATAAAAACGACGAGTCGGCTGACGACGGCAGTCGAACATTACTCTTCTCAGGTGCCTCATTGTATACAGCCCAATCTCGGAGCCTGTATGGGCTTTCGCCCATAGCGGTTCGCGGTACAGTAGCCGGGCATCGTCGAGCGAGTTGATACTCGACTTGAGCGACGGCGAATTGTGCAGGGTCATGTAAGTTGTCCCACAGCGTCACATCGCCCGGCTCGTGCAGATGGTCGTAGTGGAATGCAGCACATGCGTTTCGAGCCTAGTCCACAGCCGCCTTCTCTGCGGCGGCCTCATAGTGCTCTTTGAGCAAGTCGTCAAGGGCCTTAGAGGTATTCAAATAATTGGACCATCCATAAGGCGCGATGTCAAAGCGCCGATCCCCCAACAGCGGGTCAGCACCCCGCGCCAAGAGCAACTGAGCCATCTCTACCTGATCGGCCATGACGGTTTTGTGCAGGGGCGTACTACCGCGGTCGTAGCGGTTAAACCCACCGGCAAACCCGTTGATGTCCGCGCCGCGATCCAGCAAAAACTCCGCCGCTTCCAATGCGCCGCAATAGGCCGCAAAATTGAGCGCTTCCACCACGATCTGCTCGGCGGTGAACACGGTGTCGGGATCCGGGTGGTAGAGGTGGCCGATCCCCTCTTTTAGCTGACCTTCAGAGTCGAAGAACTCGGCCATCAGGTCAACGCGGTTGACGCCCGCGGCAAAGCGCAAATCCACATCCGCTCCCTCAGCGACCAACATCCGCGCCAGATCTAGATCCCTTTCCCTCAGCGCGTTCCATAAAATTTGCCCCCGGTTGCGGTTCACATCTACGCCATTGGTCACTAGGAGTTGGAGCATTTCGGGCTTGCTCTCGGCCCATTCGAGCTGATCGCTTTCTATGAACAGATCCAGTACGCTGATTGAGTCGTACGTAGCGGCGTTGGGGTCGGCACCTGCTGAGATCAGGGCAGCGGCCAGTTCGACCGCATTTTCGGGCAGTGGCACTCGTTGCGGCTCGCCAGCTAGGTGGTGCAAGAGCGTCGCGCCGCGAAAGTATGGGTATTCGTAGTATTCGTCGAAATAGCCGCGTGCTGTCGCTAGAGCGGGGTACTCAGCGAGCAGGTTCTGTAGCGTCTCGCGGTCACCGGCGTCCATGGCTTTTACGGCCTCGTAAAAGGCTTTGTGGTCGGCGTCGCTGCGGCCGCGTCCTTGGGGCGGCAGTTCTTCTCTCTCGTGCGGAATGGCCAACGCCACTAGCTCGGGCGGGCGCCCGGACCTGCCTTGAGAGTTGCCCAGCGGCACGACCACGTACTGGCGACCCCCGGCCGTATAGCTCATCGGCGCGCCATAGGCGTTGCTGGGCAATTCGACGCGGCCGATCTCCTCGCCCGACGCCAAATCGTACGCCCGCAGGTACGCGTCGCGATCGACGAAGTAATCCCTGCCGGCGTCGGCTAGGTCGTGCGGGTCCTGCGAAGTGGCCAACAGGAGATTCGGCGTGGCCAAGACGAAGGTGCGGTTGTCCCAGCCCATATCCGGCAAGTCGAGCCCTTTGAGCGCCGGGTGATTGACCGGTCCTTTGCCCACTGCGGTCCGCCACAGATGCTCGCCGCTGTTGAGGTCAATCGCCGTGATGCTGCCGTAGGGAGGCTTGACCAGCGGCAGGCCCCGAGGACCGCGGATGTGCCGGCCGGCGCGGGCAGAAAACGCCGAATAGGCATCTAGGTCGCGCACCGGCCGCAGCTCCACGTTGGTGATGGCCATGTGCGACGGCACGTACAGCACACCCATGCGCGGATCCGCCGCGCCTCCCGCCCAATCAGCACCGCCGACTTGGCCGGGAACCGACAAAACGCCCTTCTCGGTCGGCGGCGTATAGAGCGGGCCGTAGTCGTATTCGGCGAGAATGGCCTTGGCTTCCTCGCGCAACTCAGGCGTAAAGTCGATCAGGTCGTCTTCGCTGATGCCTTGGTGCTCAAAGGGAGCCGGTTTGGTCGGAAAGGGCTGCGTCGGCGAGGTCTTTTCGCCTAGAACTTGCGATTGCGGAACTGGCTTTTCTTCGATTGGCCAGATCGGCTCACCGGTCACGCGGTCAAAGACAAAGCAAAACGCCTGTTTGGTTAGCTGGGCGACAATTTTGCGCTCTTGACCATCGACGACCACGTCCAACAGCAGGGGAGCGGCCGGCGGGTCGTAGTCCCACAGGCCGTGATGGACCAACTGATAGTGCCAGACCCGCTCGCCCGTGGCGGCCTTCACACAGACCACCGACTCGCTGAACAGGTTGTCGCCGGGGCGCTCGCCGCCGTAGTAGTCGTGGCTGGCCGTGCTCACCGGCAGGTAGAGATAGCCCAACTCCTCGTCGGCTGTCATCGTAGCCCAGACATTGGCGGCACCGTATCGTTTCCACGCATCGCTTTCCCACGTCTCGTTGCCGTATTCGCCTTCCTGTGGGATCGTGTGAAATTCCCACACCTTCTCGCCGGTACGCACGTCGAATGCTTGCACGTCGCCCGGGGGCATGTACTCGGCTGGTGGCCGGCCGCGCACATCCACGATTGCCGAGCCAACGGCGACTATGCCGCGACACACCACGGGCGGGGACGTGACTCCGTATCCCCTGCGCTCTCTTTCGCCCAGCGGCCGGCGGAGCAAGGCCCCCAAATCGACGCGCCCGGCCGCGCCAAAGTCCGGGTCGGGCAGGCCGGTCTTGGCGTCTATGGAGTACAAATAGGCGGTCGAGGTCGCCAGAAATACCCGCTCAACCTCGCCATCGGTCCAATAGCTCACCCCGCGAGAATTGCCCACGAAAGAGGAACCGGCCTGCCAAGACTCCGGGTCGAACGCCCACAACTCCTCACCGCTTTGGCCGTCAATGGCCGAGAGGATGTTGTACGGCGAGCCGTAGTAGAGTACGCCATTGACGGCCAGCGGCGTACCGCGATTGTTGTCGAAGCGGAGGCGAAAACCACCGCGCCGCCGATCACCCCGGCCCCGAGCTCGATCTCGGCCGCGGCTAGCTCTAGCTGTCTCGTAGATCTGCTGATCGGGGGGGCGGTAGCGCCAAACCACGCGCAACTGATCGAAGTTGTCGCGGTTGATCTGGTCGGCCGGGGTGTAGCGGGTGCCGCCTTGGTCGGCCGCGTAGTACGGCCAATCGACATCGCTGGCAAACGCCGCCGCAAGCGACAGCGACAACGAGAACGATAAGGCTCGACAGGCGCGTTTATTCACTGGATTGCCCCTTTTCCGTGCGTGATGCGGCTTCGAGGGCCTTGTAGTTCGGATCGAGGGCGTCCCGCCCTCCCAAGACAACACCCTTTTCCGTGCTTGATGCGGCTTCGAGGGCCTTGTAGTAGTAGCCGCCCAGGCGTAGGGTATCTCGCCCCAGCGGGCATCGCTAATAGTCGTGGCTGCGCCCTTTGCTAGCAAATAGCGAGTCAGCTCGGTGCCCTAGTCCGCAGCCGCCTTCTCTGCGGCAGCCTCATAGTGCTCTTCGAGCAGCTCGTCGAGGGCCTTCGAGGTATCTAAGTAGTTGGTCCACCCATAGGGCGTGGTGTCATAGGCCCGGTCCCCCACGAGCGAATTCGCGCCCCGCGCCAAGAGCAACTGGGCCATCTCTAGCTGGTTGGCCATGACGGTTTTGTGTAGAGGCGTACTGCCGTGGTCGTAACGATGAAACTCACCGGCAAAGCCGTCGATATCCGCACCGCGATCCAGCAAGAATTCCGCCGCTTCCAACGCGCCGCTATACGCCGCAAAGTTGAGCGCTTCCACCACAATCTGCTCGGCGGTGAGCACGGTGTCCGGGTTGGGATGATACAGGTGGCTGGTTCCCTCTTTTAGCTGACCTTCAGAGTCGAAGAATTCGGCCATCAGGTCGACGCGATTGACTCCAGCGGCAAAGCGCAAATCCACGGCCGCACCCGCTTTGACCAACGTGTGGGCTAGCTCCAAGTCTGCCTCGATAAGCGCGTCCCACATCACTCGGCCTCGGTTGCGATTTAAGTCCACGCCCGCCGAGACCAAGAGCTGGACCATGTCGGCCTTGCTCCCGGCCCAATTGAGCTGGGCACTGCTTATCACCAAGTCCAGCACGGCGACCGAGTCGCGAGTGGCGGCGTTGGGGTCGGCACCTGCCGAGAGCAGGGCAGCGGCTAGTTCAACCGCGTTTTCGGGCAGCGGCGCTCGTTGCGGCTCGCCAGCTAAGTGGTGCAAGAGCGTGGCCCCGCGAAAGTACGGATATTCGTAGTACTCGTCGAAATAGCCGTGCGCCCCAACCAACTCGGGGTATTCGGCGAGCAATTTCTGAAGGACTTCGACATCGCCGGCGTCAATGGCCTCCACGGCCTTGTAAAAGGCCCGGTGGTCGGCGTCGCCGCGGTCTTGGCCTTGGGGCGGCAGTTTCTCGCCCTCGTGTGGAATGGCCAAGGCGACCAATTCGGGCGGGCGTCCTGATTCGCCTAAATAGTTGCCTAGCGGCACGATCACGTATTGGCGTCCGCCGGCCACATAGCTCATCGGCGCACCGTAAGCGTTGCTGGGTAGCTCGACGCGGCCAATCTCCTCGCCCGACGCCAGCTCGTACGCCCGCAGGTACGCGTCGCGATCGACGAAGTAATCCTCGCCGGCCTCGGCCAAGCCGTGCGGGTCCTGCGAGGTGGCTAACAGGAGGTTCGGCGTGGCTAAGACAAAGGTGCGGTTGTCCCAGCCCATATCCGGCAAGGCGAGCCCTTTGAGCGCCGGGTGATTGACCGGCCCTTTGCCGACCGTCGTCCGCCACAGGTGTTCACCGCTGTTGAGGTCAATCGCCGTGATGCTGCCGTAGGGAGGCTTGACCAGCGGCAGGCCCCGAGGGCCGACGACGTGCATATTGTTGGTGGCAGAAAAAGCCGAATGGGCCTCCGGGTCATCTACTTGATGCAGCCGCACGGTGGTGATGGCCATGTGCGACGGCACGTAGAGTACGCCGGTGCGCGGATCCGCCGCGCCCCCGGCCCAGTCGGCACCGCCCCATTGGCCGGGAACCGATAAGACGCCCTTCTCGGTCGGCGGCGCGTAGAGCGGGCCGTAGTCGTATTCGGCGAGAATGGCCTTGGCTTCCTCGCGCAACTCGGGCGTAAAGTCGATCAGATCGTCTTCGCTAATGCCTTGGCGCTCAAAGGGAGCCGGTTTGGTCGGAAAGGGCTGGGTCGGGGCCGTCTTTTCGACTTGCGACTGGGGCACCGGCCTTTCGACGATTGGCCAGATCGGCTCGCCGGTTATGCGGTCCAAAACAAAGCAAAACGCCTGTTTGGTTAGCTGGGCGGCGATCTTGCGCTCTTGGCCATCGACGACCACGTCCAACAGCAGGGGAGCGGCCGGCGGGTCGTAGTCCCACAGGCCGTGATGGACGAGCTGATAGTGCCAGATCCGCTCGCCGGTGGCCGCCTTCACACAGACCACCGACTCGCTAAAGAGGTTGTCGCCGGGGCGCTCGCCGCCGTAGTAGTCGTGGCTGGCCGTGCTCACCGGCAGGTAGAAGTACCCCAGTTCCTCGTCGGCTGTCATCGTAGCCCAGACATTGGCGGCTCCGTATCGTTTCCACGCATCGCTTTCCCACGTCTCGTTGCCGTACTCGCCCTCCTGTGGGATCGTGTGGAATTCCCACACCTTCTCGCCGGTACGCACGTCGAAGGCCTGCACGTCGCCGGGAGGGGTGTACTCGGGTGGCGGCCTGAAGCGCCAGTCGCCCATGGCCGAGCCAACGGCGACCACGCCGCGGCAGACCACGGGCGGGGACGTGACTCCGTAGTTCCAGCGATCCTCTTCGCCCAGCGGCCGACGCAACAAGGCCCCCAAATCGACGCGCCCGGCCTCGCCGAAGTCCGGGTCGGGCAGGCCGGTCTTGGCGTCTATGGAGTACAAATAGGCGGTCGAGGTCGCCAGAAATACCCGCTCAACCTCGCCATCGGTCCAATAGCTCACCCCGCGCAAATTGCCCAAGAAGCGGAAATTCATCTGCCAAGCCTGCGGGTCAAAGGTCCACAGTTCCTCGCCGCTTTGGCCATTGAGCGCCACGAGAATGTTGAAGGGCGAGGCATAGTAGAGCACGCCATTCACGGCAAGCGGTGTGCCGCGGTTGTTGTCGAAGCGGAGATTGCGCCCCACCGGGTTGGGGCCAGCCATCTCGTAGATCTGCTGATCGGGGGGGCGGTAGCGCCAGATCACGCGCAACTGATCGAAGTTGTCGCGAGCGATTTGGTCGGCCGGGGTGTAGCGGGTGCCGCCTTGGTCGGCCGCGTAGTACGGCCAATCGACATCGCTGGCAAACGCCGCGAGCGCGAGCGAAAGCGACAATAAGATCGACAAGGCCCGACAGGCGCGTCTATTCATTGGAATTCTCCTCTTCCGCGTTTGATGCTGCGTCGTGTGCGCCGAGGGCCTTGCGCATAGCGTCGTTGCCGTAGTAGCCCGCCCAGTCGTAGGGCGTCCCGCCCCAGCGCACATCGCCAATGGTCGTAGCCGCGCCCCTTTCGAGCAAGTAGCGAATTAGCTCGACGTCTTCGGTATCGACGGCCTTGTGCAGGGCCGTACTGCCGCTGTCGCCAAAGGCTGGGTCGGGCCGGCCGGTCTCGGCGTCAAGCGAGTAGAGATAGCCATCGGTCGTGCCGAAGAGTACGCGCTTGGCCCTGCCTTCTTCCCAATAGGCCACGCCGCGGTGGGTGCTGGAAAACCAGCCATCGAGGCGCCAAGATTCAGGATCGAACTTCCACAGCTCCTCGCCGGTGGCTGCGTTGAGCGCCGCGACGATGCCAAAGGGCGAACTGACGTAGAGTACGCCATTGATGACGACCGGCGTACTGCGGTAGTAGTTTCGATCGACATCGTGCTCGGCGAGAATTTCCGCCTCGGGGGGCCGCCAGCGCCAGATGATGCACAGGTCGGCGAAATTGTCGCGGTTGATCTGAGCGAGCGGGGCGTACTTGCTGCTGCCCGCGTCGCCGTAATAGCGCCAGTCGGTCGGCTGGGATGGGGTGGCGGAGTGGAGCAGTAAAAAGAAAAATAAACTAACGGGAAAACCGGTCTGTCTCACGCACTCTTCTCTTATTAACCAATGGTGCTAGTGAGTTGACCGTGGTCAAGGTAGTTCCTACGCTGAGGGTATCCCCCCTTTCAGCGAAGGAGCGTCCCATGACCACGGCCGAGTTTATAATAGCCCTGTTCTGTCGAATCGACCACCAGATGGGCGATGTGCCCAAACACCCCCAAGCCGCCTTATATCCCAGCGAAACGGTGACCCTGGCGGTTCTATATGCGCTCAAAGGGGACGGCAAACGGGCGTTTTATCGCTGGGTAGCGCGCGATTGGCGCGCCTTTTTCCCGCGCCTGCCCGAACGCACCCGCTTGTTCCGCCTGTTTGTCGCCCATGCGGACTGGACCGATCGCTTTCGAGCGGACCCCACCCCCTTAGGCGTGATCGATAGCTATGGCATCGAGTTGATCCATCCAGTACGCGAAGGCCGCTCCGCTCACCCTATCGGCCAGAAAGGGTTGTCCAATCACCGCTGGATCGTCGGCGGCAAGCTGGGCTTGATCGTCAACCAGTGGGGCTTGATCGTCGATTGGGATTGTAACACGGCCAATGTCCACGATTCGGTCTTTCACCCGATGATTGGTCGCTACGAAGAGCAGATGATCCTCCTCAGCGACCAAGGCTTTCATGCCAAAGAAGGTGATCCGGCTAATCTGAAAGTGTGTCCCCGCAAAACCTGGGGCGACCGGATGGTCATCGAGACCGTCTTTTCGATGCTGACCCGCATCGGCCGGTTCAAGCGACAGACCCATCGAGCTTGGGCCTACTTTAGAGCGCATCTGAGCGCGGCCATGGCCGCCTTTAACCTGCTGGCACAGTGGCATGGATTGCAACCGGATGAAAATGGATTCGTCCCGTTGTCCATCGCGGAATTTAGCTTGTAGCCCACTAGCACCATTGGTTATTAGCTAAGGTCCTAAGCGAAAGAAGAGGTGGCGTTAAACAGTGTCAACAAGGGCGCGACGAACTTTGATAGCTGTCCTAGCGGAGCTACATTAGACGAGGAGTTCCAGTCTAAAAATCAGTTATAGTCAACGTGCGACTAAAACGGCCTCCCCGCATATCGCAAATTTACCTGCTATATCGAGCCTTGGCCTAGCCACACAAGCGAGAGCTCTTGGAGCAAATCCGCGTTACCCCTTCAGCGGTACTGGTCCAAATTCCCCTTGTACTCCAACCCCAGCACCTCCCTCCCCCGCGCCGTATTGCAGGTGGTGTCGGCCTCGGGCATGCCGACCACGTGCAATACGTCGAACTTCACTTCGTCCCGTTCCAAGGCCAGCCGGCAGGCTTCGGCCAAATCGTGGCGGCAGACCAAGCCGTTGCGGATGTTTTGCAGTGGTTCCCGGTATTTGCCGATCCCCAAGCGCGAATCCACGATATAGTCGGGCCGCAACACCACGATAGGCAGCCCAAAGGCTTCGTGGAACTGGCGGCACATTTCCTCCTGTAACCGCTTGCACACCGCGTACAGGCTGCCGTCGGGTCGCCGCACTTCCGAAGAGAAAAAAATTCCTTCGGGATGCACGGTCTGGCACGAGCCGATGTGTACTACTTTGCGGACGCCCTGCTCTTGGGCCACTTGCAGGACATTCCACAGGCCCTTGAGGTTGATGAGGAAGGGCTTGTCGTCGTTGGGGTCACCGGCGAAATAGACCGCCGTGTGAATGACGCAATCCACGCCGCTGATGGCCCGCTCCACTGCGCGGTAATCGGCTATATCGCCGTGAACTACTTCGCCGCCGTTCCAATCGCCATCTATGTCGCGCCCAGCCTCCCAAGCTTGGGGGCCGTAGTCAAAGGCGCGGATGTCGTGTTTGCCAGCCAAGTTTTGCAAGACGGCGCGGCCCAGCCAACCGGCCGCGCCGAAGACCACTGTTTTCATGGGGGATTCCTTTGGATTTTGCCCGAAGGCCGAGGGACTCCAATAAAGACGTTGAAATGAGCGTAGATGCAAGGCGAGACCGCAGCGAATCAAGGCGTCCAAGACGCCCGCGCCTTCGTGCTCGACAAGCTAGACGATCTCGACGCCGAGTTCTACGAGCCTGAACCTGTCTGAGGAGAAGTCCGAAAATCACCGCCGCTCATAGCGGTCGGCGCGGCAGCGACCCAACAGCCCCGGGCACAAGCGGCGGAAATCCTCGGGCATGCGTTCGTACGTCTCCGGCCACAGCGGTTGGTGGCCTCCTTCAATCCAGTTGTTAAACCAAGGCGGGTAATACGCGATATTCAGCCCTATCCGCACGTCCTCGCTCTGATTGGCCCGAGCTTGGTGCAAAAGCCCCCCGTGCCATAGCATCACAGAACCAGCGCGGCCTTCCACGGGCTTGATCAACGGGCTATCCGCACCCATATCGGGTGGCGGGCCGGGCCGCCGCGACCGGTGGCTCATGGGCACGACGCCGGTGGCCCCGTTGGCCGCGGTAAAATCCGTGAGCATCCAGATGCTGTTGATCATCCACGGCACATCGGGCACTTGGGCAAACGCGCCCGCAGAATCGGCGTGTAAATTCTGAGCGGGTGCCCCGGGCCAAGTCGGCTTGGAGCATGCTTCGACAACGCGGCAGCCCGGCCCCAAAAAGTGCCGCGCAAGGGCCACGGGGTCCGGGTGGAAGGCGCAGGTCCAAACCTCGTCGTCTTGGTTGAGCATGCCGAACAAGGTCTGGTAGTACTCGTCTCCCGAGATATAGTCTTGGCAGCGCACGTCGCTGTGTAGCGCTAGACAGCGGCGGCCCAGCGCCAAGGCGGCCTCGCGGGGCATGCGGTCTTTTAGCACGCAGTACCCATACGCGTCTAGATGCTCGGCCGCGGTGTGCAATTCTTCGTTCACGCCTCTACCTCCACGCCAGATTCCCGGGCACTCTCTCGCACCAACACCGGCGCACCCGGCACAATGACGCCGCGGCAGATGTCTTCTACGTACTGCAATACGCGCAATATCCCGTGCGAAGGCAGGCCCATGAGATCGGCCTGTACCAACAGGCGAGCCACGGTCTGCGCCTCTTGAGCTGGGGTGCCGTGGGCCTCAAAAACCCGGCGGCTAACTGCTCCAGCTCGTCGGCTTGGAATCGTCTCGCCATGTCCACCCAGATATAGCAATCCAGAGTGATTTGAACGGTTTGAGATGCGGATCGTCTTGTGCATAACTCTTCTGCGTCCTTCTGCGGATCGCCTTGTGCATGATTTGGGATTGCTATATCACTCTACGACAAAGGTCGCACGGGTCTCTTGGCTCTCCGCATACCCAATGCGGATCGCCTTGGCTCGCAAGGTGGTCGTCCCCACTTCCAAGCGCAACGGCTCGGTGTAGAGGTGCCAGTGCGGCTGGTCGTCCACGGCGTACGCCATAGAAGCACCCTGCGTGGCGCAGTGGAGCTGCACCACGAGCGGCCCCCGGAATGTACCGCCTTCCAGCGCCGGCTCGATCCCGGGGCTGTCGGCGCAAATGGGTACGCACACCGGCCGGGCCGTCTGTGGCTGCTGGCCATCGGGATACCACTGCCGCACCATGTCGCTTTCCGCCACTCGGCCCATGTCGCCCACTTCTCGCAGCCATTCGTCCAAGGCTCCGCGCAGGCGATCCCGCTCTGGCCGGTACTGGGGATTGGCCGCCAAGTTGTCGATCTCGTGCGGATCGGCGGCGGTGTCGTACAGCTCTTCGACCGGCCTCGGGTAGCGGAACAGGGCCGCTTGCGTCTCGTCTAGCTCATCGGCCAAGTGCAAGCGCCACATCTCCTGCACAATGGGGTGCCGGTTGCGATAGGGTATCCACGCCAAGTAGGGGAGGTCCGGTCGATAGTTGCGGATGTACTTAAAGCGGCGGTCGCGCACGGCCCGCACCATGTCGTACGCCTCGTCGTGCCGGTCCCGACTCGCGTAGATGTACTCTCGCGGCAGTTGGGCTTGGTGGCCCAAAAACGCGCGGCCCTGCATGTGGGCGGGCACTTCAATCCCCGCGAGCGAGAGCACCGTAGGGCCTAAATCGACGGTGCTTACCAAATCCTCGCAGACCTGCCCCGCTGCCATGCCCGGGCCGCGGACGATCAGGGGCACGTGAATGCCCGCGTCGTACGGCCAGCGCTTGCCGCGCGGCAGCGGGCCGTGATCGCTCCAGTGAAATACGTACGTATTCTCGGACAAGCCGTCTTCGTCGAGTTGTTGCAGGAGCTGGGCGAGCTCTTGGTCGCTGTGCGCAATATGCGTGTACAGCCGCGCCATGGCTTGGCGCACTATGGGAGTATCCGGGAAATAAGGCGGCAGGGGGATGGCATCCGGGTCGAACTCCGGCTCAGGGCACTTCTCGGGCCATGCGCCGCTTTCGTGGGTGCGCGTGGGATTAAAGACTGCGAAAAACGGCTGTTCTGGGTCGGGGCGGTCGCGCCAGTGGGCGTGCGGACCGAGCGCGTCCCAAGCAGTCAGCGGGGGGGTAAACTGGTAGTCGGTCTTGGCGTTGTTGCTGCAGTAATAGCCAGCCGCTCGCAGGTATTCCGTGAAGCACTTTACGTAGTGCGGCACAACGGCCGAATACGGCGTGGGCATCTCTGGAGTGGCGCGATTGGCGTGGGTCGTGCGCATGTGATGAGTGCCGATGGAGATCGCGTACATGCCGGTGATGATGGCCGACCGGGCCGGGGCACAGACGCCGGCCGTGGAGAAACAGCGCGTCCAGCGGCACCCCTCGGCGGCCAGCCGATCCAACGTGGACGTCCGCGCCACTGCATCGCCGTAGCACCCGTACCGGGGATTGGTATCCTCAAATGAAATCCACAGAAAATTGGGCTTGTCGCGACTCAAAGTCGCGGTGAAGCGCTGCGTAGTCATAGACCCCTTGCCTTTAATTTTTTAACAAAGTGACGGTTTGCGCCGCGCCGAAAATTGCAGGGGGACGCGGCGAACTGTCAAGTGTACGATTCACCTACATCCCGGCCGTTTGCTCGCTGGCACAGGGTTGTTTGCGGTATTCTCGTTGCGCATAATATGCGCTGTCATTTCTCAAAAGACGACGCCAAGAAGAAGTCCCCATGAATCAGAACAGTCCTGTCCAGCACCAGTGCTGTCCGTCGCCAATTTTGGCGACGCATTGGCGACGCATAGAAGCACTGCTAGGGGAGGCCGACGTGTGCATCGGCGGAGATCGGCCTTGGGATATAGAGGTCCACGACGACCGCCTTTTCGCGCACGTGCTGGGCCGCGGATCGCTGGGCGCGGGCGAGTCGTACATGGACGGATGGTGGGACTGCCAGCAGCTAGACGAACTTTGCACGCGGGTTTTGCGCGCCCGGCTGGACCTGAAGTTGCGCGGTCGGCACCTGCTTTGGCCCCATCTGAGGGCGCGGCTGCTCAACCTGCAAACGCCCGCCCGCGCCTTCCAAGTCGGCCAGCACCACTACGATATAGGAAACGACCTGTACCGGTCTATGCTCGACCAGCGCATGATTTATAGCTGCGGGTACTGGCGCAATGCCGCCAATTTAGACGAAGCGCAAGAAGCCAAACTCGACTTGTGCTGCCGCAAGCTGGGGCTGGAGCCGGGGATGCGCCTACTCGACATCGGCTGCGGCTGGGGAGGCACCCTGCGGTTTGCGGTCCAGCGCTACGGAGTCAAAGGGGTGGGCGTCACCGTCTCCAAAGAGCAGGCCAAACTGGCCGCGGCGACGTGCCGCGGGCTGCCGGTGGAGATTCGCTTGCAGGATTACCGAGCCTTAGACGAACGCTTTGACCGCGCCTTGTCGATCGGCATGTTCGAGCACGTGGGCGTCAAGAACTACTCCACCTTCATGCACACGGTCAAACGCTGCCTAGTCCAAGACGGGCGTTTTTTATTGCACACCATCGGCCGCAACAACTCGGCCGCCAATAACGACCCTTGGATTGAGCGCTACATCTTCCCCAACTCCATGCTGCCTTCGGCCAAGCAGATTGCCACGGCCGCCGAGGGGCATTTCGTCTTAGAGGATTGGCACGCCTTTGGGCCGCATTACGACCGGACGCTGATGGCTTGGTACGCCAACTTCAACGCGGCTTGGAGCAAACTCAAGGCCCAGTACGACGAGCGCTTCTACCGGATGTGGACGTTCTACTTGCTGGCCTCCGCTGGCTCCTTCCGCGCCCGGTCGAACCAGCTCTGGCAAGTGCTCTTCTCGTCCAGCGGGATTGAAGGGTCCTACGAAGTGCCGCGATAAAAGACGCCTACACAGACAAAACGTTCAGGAGGTTGATCTTGGCCAAAGTGAAACACCTAGCCCTAGAAGCACTAACCGCAGGGCTAGACAACATTCGTCAGTCGCCCAAAGCCACGGGCGTACTGGAACTCATCGTGCGGCGACCACAGACGGAGACGCGGGAAGTCTTAGACGTGGGGGAACTCGATATAGCCGAAGGGCTGGTGGGCGACAATTGGAAACGACGCGGCAGCGCACAAACCGCAGATGGATCGGCGCATCCAGATATGCAGCTCACGGTGACCAATGCCCGCTTGATGGCCCTAGTGGCCCAAGAAAAGCGATATTGGCCACTGGCAGGGGATCAGCTATACATCGACTTCGACCTAAGCGTGGACAACGTGCCTCCCGGAACTCGCCTGTCCCTAGGCGCGGCCGTTATCCAAATCACGGAGCCGCCCCACACCGGTTGTAAAAAGTTTGCCGCTCGCTTTGGGCTGGACGCCCTGAAATTTATCAGTTCCCCGCTGGGCAAACAGCTTCAGCTACGCGGCGTCAATGCCAAGGTCATTCGCCCGGGCGCGATACGGGTTGGCGACGTCGTGAATAAGCTGTGAGCGTTAGGATCTATTTGCTATTCCCCTAAAGGGCAGCTTGGTCTTAACATGCTACGGACAAAGCTGCTCGCCTGTGCGATCCCCGCCCTCGCCTTGTCGGCTGCTCCGGCCCCGGCCCAACACTCGGTGGCACGCCAGTGGAACGAGGTCCTCTTAGCGTCCATCCGCGGCGACTTCGCCCGGCCCACGGTCCACGCCCGCAACCTCTTTCACACCAGCATCGCCCTGTACGACGCTTGGGCGGTGTACAGCGACGGACCGGAGCAGACCTATATGCTGGGCGGCTTCACCTGCTCCTTTTCCGGCGTACCCCGCCCCGACGACGTGGAGGCCGCCCGCCGCGAAGCCATGAGTTACGCGGCCGCTCGCCTCCTGAGATTCCGCTTTCGCCTTTCGCCGGGCTGGACACAGTCGTTCTCCCAAATCAACCGGCTCACAAGGGAGTTGGGTTACAGCACGACCTTTCACTCCACGGACTACGCCGACGGCAACCCCGCGGCCTTGGGCAACTACATCGCCCAATGCCTGATCAACTTTGGGATGCAGGACGGTGCCAACGAGCGCAGTGTCTTCTATGGCAACTACGGCAACCGCTTCTACATGCCCTTCAATCCTCCCTTAGAACCGACCCTGCCGGGCCACAGCGGCCTCCTCAACCCCAATTTCTGGCAGCCTCTCAAACTCGAGGAGTTCATCGATCAAAGCGGCAATGTCTTGCCCGACGCGGCCCAGCCATTCCTCAGTCCGGAATGGGGCTTGGTGACGCCCTTTGCCCTCGGCCCAGAGGATTTGACCGTGTACCAACGGGAGGGCCATGACTATCCCGTGTACCACGATCCCGGTCCGCCGCCCCACATCGACAGCCAACAACCCGATGCCGCCGACCGCATTGAGGAACTGAAGCTAACTTCTGAGGAATATCAATGGGGCTTTGCTTTGGTCGCCACCTGGTCGTCCCATCTCGACCCGGCCGACAGCGTCCTCTGGGACATTTCGCCCGGCACCATCGGCAACATCGCCGAACTGCCCCAGACCTTCGCTGAGTACCAAGCGTTCTACAACCTGCTCGAAGGCGGCGACGCCGGCCAAGGCCATCCGCTCAATCCCCACACTGGCCAGCCTTACGAAGAACAGTGGGTGCCGCGCGGCGACTACGCCCGAGTGCTGGCCGAATTCTGGGCCGATGGCCCAGAGACCGAGACCCCACCGGGCCATTGGTTTACCATCCTCAACTACGTCAGCGATCATCCCCTCTTTGAGAAGCGCTTCCGGGGAGAGGGGCCGATCCTCGGCGATCTCGAATGGGATGTCAAAGCCTACTTTGCCTTGGGGGGTGCCGTGCATGACGCCGCAGTGGCCGCTTGGAGCATTAAGGGCTGGTACGACTATGTCCGCCCCATTTCGGCCATTCGCTGGATGGCTGACCGCGGCCAGAGCAGCGATCCCGATCTGCCGCGCTACGACCCGGCTGGCCTACCGCTCATCAACGGCTATATCGAGTTGGTGCAAGCCGACGATTCCCTCGCCGGCGAGGAGGGCGAGCACCTCGGCAAAATCAAGTTGAAGGCTTGGCGCGGGCCGACTTACATCGCCGATTCCGACACGGACTTGGCCGGCGTCGGCTGGATCTTGGCCGAGAACTGGTGGCCGTATCAACAGCCCACGTTTGTCACCCCGCCCTTTGCTGGCTACATCTCGGGCCACTCCACCTTCTCGCGGGCTGCGGCCGAGGTTTTGACCCTACTCACCGGCGATCCCTTTTTCCCGGGGGGGTTAGGCGAATTTCGTGCCGAGCGCAACCGATTCCTCGCCTTTGAGCAAGGCCCCAGCGTCGATGTGGTGTTGCAATGGGCCACCTACCGCGATGCCGCGGACCAGACCAGCCTGTCGCGTATATGGGGGGGCATCCACCCGCCGGCCGACGATATCCCCGGTCGGGCCATCGGTACCCGCATTGGCGCGGATGCCTTTGCGCTGGCCGAAGCGCATTTCGGGCAACCTGCCACAGCCATAGCCGAGGAGTTCACCGCTGACAGGCCCACCGCGTTCGCCCTGTCCCAAAACTACCCCAATCCCTTCAACAGCAGCACGGCCATTGATTTTGCCCTACCCCACCAAGAGGCCGTGGAGTTGAGCGTGTACACCACCGCCGGCCAGCGGGTGGCCACCTTAGTCCGAGGCGTCCGGGCCGCAGGACACTATCGGATAACTTGGGATGGCCGCAACGACGCGGGAGTCGCACTGGCCAGCGGCGCGTACCTGTATCGCTTGCGGATCGGGGCGCAGGAGGAGACGCGGAAAATGTTGTTGTTGCGTTGAGAGTATTCTAAAACCCACCGCCCTGCGGACCGTCTCCACCCCCCCGCGGCCCACCGCGCTGGCGCTGCTGCTGGCGCTGTTCCTGCTGCAGATGCGCTTTTAAGGCTCCGATCTGCTCGGCGTCTAACGCCGCGGCGAGTGCGGCCATGATCTTGTCGCGCATCTTGGTCTGCTGCTGGCGCATTTTCTCGCGCATGGCCCGAAAATCAACCTCGCCGCTGAACATTTCCGCCAACATCTGCTGTTGCTCAACGTATAGCGGCCTAAGTGCCTGCCGCAGCGCGAGTACCTGCTCGTCAGTCACATTGAACTTCTCGTCAAAGGCCAGTAGGGCAAAAATCTGCTCCGGTGCCATGCCGCCGCCCATGCCGCCACGCCTACCCCCGGGCTGAGCTTCGAGCACCGCGGCGCTCGACAAACCAATAGCGACAACCCATAAGGCCACTTTGCGAATGCACATCTCACGGTTCTCCTTGCAAAAAATTTTGAGGGACACTACGGCGAATTAGACACTGCCTCGCCGCGATTCATTCCCGCGCTTTTGCGGCGGTTGATCCGACACCTTCCGCGGGCAACCCGAATACCGAGAACAGGGTGGATTTACCGGTGCCGTTCGCGCCGACGAGGATGGTGAAGCGAGGTATGTTGCACATCTCCACGTCCTTGAAGACGCGAAAGTTCTTTATCCGAATTTGCTCGATCTGCATGGGCTATTACCGAGGGATTTTTTGTTCCGTCGGCTCAGTACGTCCACTGCCGCGGCAGCGGCCGCTCGCGCTCTAGCAACCGCTCTAGCAGCCGCTTGCGGACCGCTTGCAGTTGAGTGGCGTACGCGCTATCGCCCGCCACGTCTTGGTAGGCCAGCGGGTCGCGCTCCAAGTCGAAGAGTGCCTCCGCTCCGCCGGCATCCACCACGTAGCGCAAGCCCTCCACGCGCAGCGTTTTCCAGTGTCGCTCGGGCAGGGTCATTTCCGCAATGGCGCAGCCGGGGGCGGCGGCTTCCTCGCCGCGCAGGTCGGCCAGCAGGGAGCTGCCTTGCAATGCAGCCGGCCGCTGAATTGCGGCGGCTTCCAGCAGCGTCGGCACCACGTCTAACGCCTCGACGATGCGGGAGCAATGCCCACCGGCTCTTGCTCCGCCGGGCCAACGCATTAGCAGGGGGACGCGCGTGACCGCGTCGTGCCCGGGGTAGCCCTTGCCGTAGCGCAGATGTTCGCCGAGCCACTCGCCGTGGTCGGACGTGAAGACGACGATGGTGTTGTCCGCAATGCCGAGCCCGTCGAGCTGGTCGAGGATGCGGCCGACGTGGTGATCCACCTCGGATACCATGGCGTAATAGCCGTGGCGGGCGGACCGCAGTTCGTCGTCGGAAAAGTGCTGTGGGCCTCGCCGGGCGTCGAGGGCCGGGGGGAAGGGCGGCAACGTCAGAGCGGCTGGATCGTAGAGATCGAGGAATTCTTGGGGGGCCACCCACGGGTCGTGCGGCGAGTAGAAGCCGGCGATGCACAGAAAAGGGCCGTCCCTATGGCGCGTCAAAAATTCCATAGTCTGCTCGGCGACAAACGCCGTGTGGGTCAGGTCGCTGCGGCAGCGGCTGGCCAAGGCGCACTTGACAAAGCGCTCCGCTGGATGCGCGATCCCGTCGCGGACGTTCATAATCCGCTTCCACTCGATTGAACTGGGTGCCTCGCCGAGGCTAATGCGGTCGAGTTGCTCAGGGGCCTGCGCCGCCACCCAAGCGCGGTACGCATCGTGGTACGAACCCGGCTCGTCCGAGATTTCCAAGTGGTCGAACCCGTAGTCGGGATGGGGTTGGCGGTGGTCGCGGTTGGCATGCGGCAGGAAGTGCAGCTTGCCAATCTGGCCGCTGCAATAGCCGTAGTTGCGCAGCAGGCGCGGCAAGGTCGGCGCGTCCGCGGGCACGGGTACGCCCATGTGCGAAAGCCCTAGCGTGGATGGATACTGCCCAGTGAGAAAGCTCACCCGGCTGGGCATGCAGACCGGATTCTGCACAAAGCAGTGGTCGAAATTGACCCCGGCCGCAGCGAGCCGGTCTAGGTGCGGCGTATGGATTTCGGAGTTGCCGTTGACGCCGAGGGCGTCCCAGCGCTGCTGGTCCGTGTAGAGTATGAGGATATTCGGTCGCTGCATGGTTGACATGAGTTCCTTGGGGATGCCGTGTGGATGAAACCAGAAAGCCGGCTATGGCTCGGTCTGGGTCGGCTTCTGCTTGTCACGCGCCGACTTTCGCCGGCCTCTAAACAAAAAGTGCTGCGGAAAATCCGGGCCGATGAGCGGACTAAGCGGGAACCAAAGCAGCGCGTGGATGACCTTTATCACAATGTGTACGGCGCGTTTCATGCGCTCCTCCAGTGATTATTTGATTGCGAACCGCAGGGGCAGACCTAGGTGTCTGCTCTGATAGGTTACTTTTTCTCGGCAAAGAGTTGCTCGGTCACCGCCGCCATCAGCTCCGGCCCGTCGCTTTGGCGAAAGAGGAAACGCACTTTGCCCTGCTGATCGATCAAGTACGTGTAGGTTGAGTGATCGACCAAATACGACGCGGTCCCCTCCTCGCCGAGCGAGTAATGCGCACCATACTGGCGCACCACTTGGTCGATTTCCTCCTTATCGCCGTGCAGGCCAATCGCATCAATGGCGAAGTAGTCGAGGTATTCCGCCAGCTTCTCCTGCGTGTCGCGCTTGGGGTCAACGGTGACGAAGAGGGTCGTCAGCTCTTGCTGGCGCCCGTCTAAGAGCTGATAGACGCGGCCCATCTTCGACAGGGTCACCGGGCAGATGTCCGGGCAATAGGTGTACCCGAAGAAGAGCATGGCACCTTGGCCGCGCAAACTTTGCAACTCAAAGCGCACACCGTGCTGATCCACGAGCGCGAAGTCGCCGCCAATGCCGCCGAAATCCTGCAAGGGAGGGACCTCTACCGGCGCGGGGGTTTCGTTTTGGGCCTCTCGCTGAGCACCGCAGGCTGCGAGCAGCGCAAAAATCGCGCAATAGATCAGCGCGTCAATCGCCCTCATAAAGACCTTTCTTCCGCACCGGCATCTGGATGCGCCTTTCCGTTCCATCGCCAAAGCGCAGCACCAGCTCCACCTCATCGCCATCCCGCAGCGGCCGGCGCAATTCCATCAGCATCAGGTGGGCAGCGCCCGGCTTCAGCGCAACCTCTTCGCCCGCTGGGATCTGTATCCCTGCGACTTGGCGCATCGTCATCCGGTCGTCTTTGTATTCCATTAGGTGTATCTCGGCTTGCTCGGCAGCTTCGGTTGCCACCGCAACCAACTCAACGGATTCGCCGCCCCGGTTTTCGATGACCAAGTAACCCGCGGCCGGGCTGCGAGGGGGCGGCTCCCGGATCCAAGCGTCGCGCACGACGATGGGGTCGCCGGTATGCTCTTGCCCGCATCCGATGACGACGAGCAACAGCGCAGAGACGATTTTCACCAGCGCGTTCCTTTTTACGCCGGGGGCGCGATCAGATACTCGCCTTCGCGGATCCCATAGCTGTCGCCGAGTTCGGGATACGCGACCCCCGCTCGGCCATTCCAGTCCCAGACCACTTCGCCATCCTTGACCGTCAGCTCGCAAAACAGGCGCTTGTGGCCGTCCAACCGGCCGCCGAAAGAATCCGCGTATCCAAAATCCCCCTCCATCAGCTTCAAGACTGCTACATCGGCCACGGCCCCCACCGACAAGTGCCCCAGCTCGGGGTGACCAATCTCCCGCGCCGGATTGAGGGTTGAGGCGCGAATGACCTCGCCGAGCGGCATGCCCATCACCAGAAATTTCGACATGGTCGTCGCCATGTCGAGCATACCCATATTCATGCAGAGGGTGTGCAGGTCGGTCGAGATCGAGTCTGGATAGAAGCTTTGGGCGATGGCAGGGACTGCGTTGCGGAAACAAAAACTGCCGGCACCGTGCCCCACGTCCAAGACGACGCCCCGTGCCCGCGCCCCGTGCAGGTAGGGCAGCACTTTGCCCTCTGCGTCAAACCACGGCGTTGGTCCGCGGAAGATGTGGGTGCTTATGTCGCCCGGGCGCAGTTTTTCGCCCAAGAGCTGGTAGTAGGGCCGCTCCTTTCTGAAGTATCCAAAGTCGATCATCACCCGCGTCGCGGCCTTTTCGGCGGCCGCGAGTGTGCGCTCGACAGAAATCCATTCCGGGCCTATGTAGTGCGCCGTCTTGATGCCTACTACTACGTCTTCGTTTTCTCGCGCCACGCCCGCCGTCTTGTCGGGATCCATGTCGTGCGGATTCTGCTCGTGGTCGATAGAGGTCATCCCGGTGCCGGCGATGTTGACCAGCGCGAAGAGCCGCGTCTGGCAGCGGTCGATTACCCGATAGCGAAAGTCCGCAAAGTTGCGCCAGCCCGCGCTCCCGGTATCCACCAGCGTCGTCACCCCGGTGCGGAAACTAAAGCCATCGGGCAAGATGCTGTTGTCGCCGGCCCACGTGTCGCGGTGGCCGGCCGTGGCATAGGCGTGGATGTGGATATCGACCAGCCCCGGCGTCACGTAGAGTCCGCTCACGTCGAGGACCTGCCCGGCACCCTCAATCGGCAAATCCACATCTACGGCCGCAATCGCCTTCCCCTTGACGCCGATGTCCTTGGGCGCGTCAATGCCGTTCTGGGGGTCAATCAAATGACCGCCCTTGAGTACGAGATCAAACTGCATGGTGAAATTTCTCCGAGAATTTGATAAGAATTAAAAGATAAAAAACGGCGCCCCAGTCTGCTACGCGCCCAGCAGTCCGGCCTCGGCATTGGGGCCGCAACTTCAGGCCGGCGACTCCACGTGCGAGGGCAGATTGCGCGTAAACCGCGCAAACAGCACTTTGAGCGCGACGTCGCTGTGCGCTACAAGGCTGGTCGCGATCGCGGTGGCCCAGACGCTGCGCCGCGAAATTTTGACCTGCTGTCCGCTGGTAAAATCCGCGTGGGCGTGGATGCGGCGCAGCGTCAGTACGGCCATGCCCAAGGCCCAAAGGCAGAACCGGCGAATGCCTGTTTCGCGCCCGGGGATGAGCAACGTGAACGCCAGCGCATTGCCGAGGTGCATCCGGGCCAAGCCGATCAGCTTGCTCAGCGCCGTGCGGAACGCGGGATGCGTCTGGCCGGCCTCGAGCGAGCGCAGATCAAACCCGGATTGCTGGAACACGTCTCGCGGCAGCCAACACGCGCCGTGCGCCCGGTCGTCCCAAATGTCCTTGAGGATGTTGGTCATCTGCAAGCCTTGGCCAAACGACACGGCGAGCCGCAACAACTTCTTGCGATGGCGGTTGATTTCCGCCGAATAGTCGCAGAACAGCTCGGTGAGCATCTCCCCGACGACGCCGGCGACGTGGTAGCAATAGCGGTCGAGATGGGGGAGGTCGTCTAGGCCTTTGAGGCCCGGGCTTTGCTGAAACTCGGCCATGCCGCGCGACATGATCCGCACACAGCGCACAAGTGCGGCGCGCTGCCGGTCGGAAAACCCTTGGGTGAGCCGCAGCACCCGCGGGGTATTGGCCACGAGCTGGCGTTCGCCGAGCAGCATGCTGTCGGACAGGCGCGGCGCAAGCTGCTCGGCGAATGGGGCGGGCGGCTCCTCGCCCGCGACGACCCGGATGAATCGCTCGGAAAACTCGCGTTTCCCGCTAGCCGAGAGAGTCGGCTCATCCTCGATGGTGTCGGCAATGCGGCACAGCAAATACGCGTTGCCTACTACATCGCGCAGGCCCGGCGGGAGCTGCGGAATGGTGAGTGCGAATGTGCGCGAGACCTCTTGCAGGGTCGCGTGCTGCCACGCGAGATCAGCGGCATGTTCGTCTGTCGTCATGGGTAGTCAGCCCTAAAGGGGCGGTGAGGCTCGAAGCATTTTATAATAATTGCCCTGTCGTTCTGGGTAGGGAATAACGATTGTTACAAGGCACCCGGGCGCAACGTCAGATTATAACATAAAACTTATAGATAGCTACTTATAACGAAATCGGCCCTCCGCGTCCATTGCCGCGAACGCATCTTCTATTGCGATAAAGTGCTATGGAAATAGACCTTAATCACCGATTAAAAGGCGTCAACTACATCGAATCGCCCAACCAAGGCGGCCCATTTGCCCCTGACGCGCTCGACACAATCATCATTCACTTTACGGCCACAGCCAGCGCCGAGGCGGCCATTCACACCCTCTGCGACGACAAGCGCGAAAACAAGGTCTCGGCCCATCTAGTGGTGGCTCGCGACGGCGCAGTGACGCAGTTGTTGCCCTTTGACATCATCGGCTGGCACGCTGGCGTGAGCCAGTGGGGGACGCGCTCGGGGTTCAACAAGTATGCAATCGGCATCGAGATCGATAATGCCGGCCAGCTTTGCGAGCGGGATGGCTGCTACGAGTCGTGGTTTGGGCAAATTTACCCGCCCGAGCAAGTGGTGCGCGGCGTACATCGCAACCAGTCGGTGTCCTCCTACTGGCACCGCTACACAAGCGAACAGCTAGCGGTCGTCGAGGCAATTTGCGCCGCCCTGATCCAACGCTACGGCATCCAGCACATTCTCGGCCACGAGGAAATCGCCCCCTCGCGCAAGGTCGATCCCGGCCCGGCCTTTCCCCTCGATTCCATGCGCACCCGGCTCTGCGGCCGACCCCTCGCCTAGGATCGGGCATCTTCGGCAATGGAGACGCGTCGGGAGCTGATTTTCCCTGTTAATCCTTTCGGTTATATTCGCCCTTGTCACGCCTGCTGTCTCGCCTGAAGGCGCGGTGAAGTCGGCAGGACAGGCGCGGTGAATCCCCTCTAACCCGTGGAAAGCGCGAAACCTTTGGTAGTGCCCGCCATTGATGTCCGCGAATTGAGCAAGACCTATGCGGTCCCCGTGCGCGAGGGCGGCTTGGCCGCGGCATTCAAGAGCCTCGTGCAGCGCCAGACGCGCCAAGTCGAGGCCGTCAAGAAGATCAGCTTTGAGGTCGCTCCCGGCGAAATCGTCGGCTTTTTAGGGCCTAATGGCGCGGGCAAGACCACCAGTCTCAAGATGCTTTCGGGCCTCCTGCACCCCTCCGGCGGACGGGGACGAGTCCTCGGTTTTGATCCGTTCAAACGGCAGCGCGACTTCCTCCGCCAGATCACCTTGGTGATGGGCAATCGCAACCAGCTACTCTGGGACATCCCCGTAATTGACTCCTTTGAGCGCAACCGGGCCATCTACCGGCTAGAGCGGGGTGCGTACCGGCAAACGGTCGAAGAATTGACCGCACTTCTCGACTTAGACGCGTTCCTCGACAAGCCCGTGCGCAACCTCTCCTTGGGCGAGCGCATGAAGTGCGAAATTGCCGCCGCGCTTCTGCACAAGCCGCAAGTCCTCTTCCTCGATGAGCCGACCATCGGCCTCGACGTGACCATGCAGCGCCGGATCCGCGCTTTTTTAACCGAATACAATCAGCGCTACGGTGCCACCGTGCTCCTCACTAGTCACTACATGGCCGACGTCGAGGCACTGTGCAAGCGGGTGGTGGTCATCCACCGCGGCCTACTGCTCTTTGACGGCCAGCTCACCGAGCTTGTGCAGCGCTTCTCACCGCACAAGACGATCATCGTCGAACTGGAAAACGGGCACGGAGACCTCGGCGACTATGGAGAGATCGTCGCCAGTAGCGAGGGGCGCGTATCGCTGCGGGTGTCCAAGGCGGAGACGGCGCAGGTGACCGGGCGGCTCCTCAGCGAACAACCCGTTCTCGATCTGACGGTGGAGGACCCGCCGATTGAGGACGTGATCGAAGAAGTTTTTGAACGCGCATGAGGGGTCTAGCCGACATCTACGCTACGCTCTTCCGCACCGATCTGGCCATACACTTTCAGTACCGGGCGGCGGTGGTGATCTGGCTGATCGGCCGCGTCGTCGACGCGCTGGTCTTCCTTTCGGTGTGGACGGCGGTGGCTCGCTCGCAGGGCGGGCAAGTGGGCGACTTCTCTACCGGGGACTTCGCCGCCTACTACATCACCATGATGATGATGGGCCACCTGACGTTTACTTGGTTCATGTTCGAATTTGAATATCGGGTGCGCTCGGGGGGCTTTTCGCCGCTCTTGCTCCAGCCCCTGCACCCGATCCACCGCGACATCGCCATCAACGTCGCCTACAAGTTCATGACCCTCGCGGTAATGCTGCCGACGATGGGTCTAATGATCTGGCTTTTCGACCCGGTCTTCGACCCGCTGGCTTGGGCAATTTGGGCCTCGATACCTGTCGTCCTGCTCGCTTTCCTGATGCGCTTTTTCGTCGAGTGGGCACTCGCTTTAGTGGCCCTGTGGACCACGCGCACGGCCGCGGCCAACCAGCTCTACTTTGCGGCCTTGCTGTTCTTTTCGGGCCAGATGGCACCGCTGTCGCTGTTGCCCGAGTGGCTTCAGACCTTGGCCGCGCTTTTGCCCTTTCGCTGGATGCTGGCCTTTCCCACCGAACTCCTGCTTGGCCGACTCGCGCCTATCGAGGTGCTCTGGGGCGCGGCCGCGCAGGTGGTGTGGCTGGGGCTGAGCTGGGGAATTCTGGCCGCGGTCTGGTCGCGCGGCGTACGCAGGTACTCGGCGGTCGGCTCGTGAACTATTTGCGGCTATTGTGGATCTTCCTGCGCATCGGCGCGATGAACGAGCTGGCGTACCGAGCCAATTTCTGGGTGCAGCTCGTGCAGAGCCTGCTCAATCTGGGGGTCGCGCTGGCGGGGTTGGCGGTGATTTTCTCGCATACCGAGGAGTTGGGCGGCTGGCAGCCGGCCGAGCTGGTGGCTCTCTTGGGGGTCTTCTTCCTGATGAGCGGCCTGATTGGCGCGCTGATCCAGCCGTCGATGCAGCGCTTTATGGAGGACGTGCGCTTGGGTACGCTGGACTTTACCCTCACCAAGCCAGAGGATGCACAAGTGCTGGTGAGCGTTGGCGAGGTGCGGATTTGGAAGTTCTTGGACGTAGTGCAGGGGGCGGTACTGATTGCCGTTGCCCTAGTTGAGATCGGGATGCGGACGGGCCTTGCACATGCAGCGGGATTTGTCCTGACGCTTGCGGCTGGCGCGGCAATCGTCTACAGTTTTTGGCTGGTGCTAGCAACAACTACATTCTGGTTTATCAAAGCGGAGAATATCCTCGTCATCTTCCAAGCCGTTTACACTGCGGGCAAGTATCCGGTGGCAATCTACCCGCGCTGGCTCAAGCTGGCGATGACCTTTCTGGTGCCGGTGGCCTTTGCGGTGACCGTGCCGTCGGAGGCGTTGGTGGGGCGGTTGTCGCCGGAGGTATTGGGGGGAGCGTTGGCAATGGCAGGGGGCATGCTGGTGGGAGCGCGGGCGTTTTGGTTGTGGGGGGTGCGGCACTATTCAGGGGCGTCGGCCTAGCGATAGTCCATTTTGCCATTTTATAGAAAGGGGCAACGGAAATGAGTGACAAACAAAGCAGGATGCACGTTGGGGTGCAGGGAATCGGCACCTCAAAGGTGGAACTGGAGTTTCTGGTGCGGCACGGGGTGACCCACATGGACGCCTCGGTTGAGGACAACGAGGTCGAGACCTTGGTGCGGCACAAGGAGGCCGCGGCCGCGTACGGGGTGAGTATGGAGTCGATCCACATTGGCGTACCCAAAAGCGTCACACTGGCGCAGGACCCGCAGCGAGACCAAGACCTCGACGAGGTCTGCCGCTGGATCGAAAACGCGGGCAAGGCCGGGCTGCGGGCATTGCTCTACAACTTCTGCATCCTGCCGCATCAGCGCACCGAGCCTACGCCCGGGCGCGGGGGCGTGATGTACAGTTCGTTCGATCTGTCGAAATACGACAACGAAACCTTGAGTGAAGCGGGCGTGGTCAGTCGCGAAGAAGCGTTTGAGCGGGCGGCCTACTGGCTCGAGCGCGTGATTCCGGTAGCCGAGGAGAACAAGGTGCAAATGGCCTGCCATCTCAACGATCCGCCAGCTCCCGTCCTGCGCGGCGTCGAGCGCTGGAACTGGCCGGTGATGGAAGGGCTCAAGCGCTTTTCCGAGCTGGTCGATAGCCCGTATCACGGCTTTAACTTTTGCTGCGGCGTAGCGTCTGAAGGCTTGGAGAATCCGGCCGAGGAGCTCTGCGATATCGTGCGCTACTTTGGCGAGAGGGGGAAGCTCTTCAACATCCACTACCGCAACATCAAGGGCGGGCTGCACAATTTCCAAGAGGTCTGGCCCGACGAAGGCGATGTCGATATGCACGAAGTGGCGCGCACCTTGAGGGACGTAGGCTATCAGTACATGCTGATGCCCGACCACGCGCCATCCCACCCCGACGACAAGGCACCCGCGGGCGCGTCGGGCCGGGTGCGCCAAGCCTGGGCCTTTCAATTTGGGTACATCATCGCCATGATCCAAGCGGTGAACAAAGAGCGGTCCGGCCGCAGCATTGGGGCCGCAGCGCAAACTGCTTAGGGCCGCGGCATGTCGATCCATTGGCTGAGGGCGGTGCAGTTGCTGGTTCTGCTCAGCTCGTTGGGCGGAGCTCAGCCCCCAGAAGAGGGTGCGTTGAAGAAGGATTTGCAGGCATTGGAGCGCATCGTCTATCTGGTGGGTTCGGCCAGTGGAGTGGCACTGCTGGTCTCGTTGGGGCTGCTCGTTGCGCGTTGGCGGCTGGGGACGGTGCAGGCGCGGCGCTTTGTATTGCGCGGCGACGAGCGCCAACTAATAGCTCAATTGGTGCAAGGTTCCAATGGCGGCGAACTGGAGTTGAGGGATGCCGACGGTGAAATTACCGCCGTGCTGAGCAATGGGCTTCAGTTGCGCGATCGCGAAGGACAGGTGCGGGCCGACTTGCGGCTGGAGAGCCATAAGGCCCCGCTGCTGGAACTCTACGACGAGCGGGGCGAAGTGCGGGCGGGCCTCTCGCTGAGCGAGGACGGAGCCGGCAGTTTGGCCTTTTACGACGAGACCGGGCGGCCTCGCGCCGGCTTGGGCAGCGGCCACGCCGGCGCAATGCGGCTGAGTTTCTTCGATAACGAAGGACGGATGCGGCTGCAAAGCGGCCTCGAAGACAAAGAAGTGCCGGCGCTCAAGCTCTACGATGCCCAAGGCGAGGTGCGCGCCACACTGAGCGTACAGGCCGATGGCATGACCATGCTTGAAATGCGCGACCAAGGCAGCCACACGCGCACCATCGTCGGGGTACTGGAAGAGGGAATCGCTTGGCTGGGGGTTCTCGACGAGGAACAGCGTTTCCGCGCCGGGTTGGGCCTACCGACCGGCGGGAATCCCCGGCTGGACTTCTACGACGAAGAGGGGGAGACGCGGGCTTCTTTGCACATCGATAGCCAAGGCCGCTTCAAGACCGATCCAGACTCTTAGAAGCTGTCCTTAAAATTAATAACGCATTCGCATTCAACGGCGTCCTACCATCGAGCACGACACGTACCCACAGGAGGGGTCGTGTACTTCGGCTGGCTAAAAACGTTCACAACTCGTCGTAACGCGGCACTTGGTCGAGAAAGCCGCGGTCGGTGGCATAGCAGTAGTGGACCAAGCCATTAGTGACCAAAAGACAGCGGGCTTGAACCACGCGGTTGTAGGTAGCGATCTGGTCGAAGGTCTGCTGAGTGACGGAAACGTCCGGCTCTTTGCACTCGGCCATTAGCACGGCCCGGCCCGCGCGGTCGTGGACGACGACATCGGCGCGAAACCCCTTGCCGTGGAGTTCAATGCTTTTCTCAATGGCGATCAACCCGCGCGGATAGCCCAAGTCCGATATTAGATAATGCACCAAGTGCTGCCGCACCCACTCCTCGGGCGTCAATCGCACGTACTTGCGGCGCAACGGGTCGAGTATCTCGCGCTTGCCTTCGACTTGGCGGATGTCAAAGGCCGCGGCCGGGAGGTTGAGGCGCTGCATGACTATTTGAGCAACAGCATCTTGTGGACTAACGAGGCAGCGCCCTTCTGTAGGCGCACTAAATAGACGCCCGTGGCCACAGGTTTTCCGCTGGCGTCCGCTCCATCCCATTCAACTTGGTAAACGCCCGGTCCTGCATAGCCCTCGGCGAGCGTCTTCACCCTCTGGCCCTGTACGTCGAAAACTTCCAAATGCACCCGGCCCGGCTCTTCGAGGCGGTAGCCGATGGTTGTGGAGCTATTGAACGGATTGGGATAGTTCGGCTCTAGGGCAAATGCTCGCGGCGCAGCACTTTGGTTTCCTTCCTCCCGCACAGCCGTAATCCCACCAGAGGGCTGGGCAGCGACCAAGTAAATATCGTCGAGGTAGAAGGTTCCGCGCAGGGAGCCGATGAAGCGCAGCGATTCGATCGAGCCGTCGAAGGCCAGCTCGTCCAAGCCGACCTCAATCACTTGCCATTGGTCTAGTTCCCAGTCCAATTGATCCGTCACATCCAGCCGATTGTCGGTATCGCCGTTGACAAGCCAAGTCAAGGAGGGCCGGAAGCCGCCAACGGCCGTGCCGGGATGCAAAGCCAAGCGCAGCGCGACGTAGCCGACGTTGGCGACCGGCACGCGGGGCAGAAATTCAATGGTGAAACCCCGGGCTTCTACCCGCATCGCTCGCTGACCAGCGAAGACGGTATCGGCATGGGTCGGGTTGAGTTGTGCGCTGTAGAGTGCGCCTTGGTCCCAAGCGAGCTCGTCGGCAAAGAGGACTTGATCCTCTCTGGGCAGCACGACGACGGAATGCACCAGTTTGGTCGCCTCGTCGCCTTGGGCGAGATGCACCACCAGCTTTTTGCGGCCATTGTGTTCGCCGGCCGCGAGGTCGGCTTCGAGGCGATAGGTCTGATCGTCTATTCGTTGCAACGGCAACGCCTCCGAGCCGCCCAGCGCAGCTAAATTGGCCGTCAGTTGGGCTGGCTCGGCGTCTGCTACCTGTCGCCGGAGGCGAATCGTCGAATGCAGGGACAGCGCTGCGCCAGCGAGCAAGGTGTCGGGCGGGGGGTTTTCCCATGTGCCTTGGAGGGGGCTGGCCTCAATGCGGAAGATGGCTTGGGTGAAGTCATCGCTGGTCAAATAGAGGCGTCCGGCCTCGTCGGTAATCAGCCCAACGGGCTTGCCCCACACGGTATTCGCGTTGGGGTTGGGACGAAAGCCGGTGAGAAAATCGGCGATGCGGGCGTTGGACCCATCCGGCTCGGCAAAGAGCGCCATGACCTTGTAGCCCGGATCGTTGCCCAACACGCCAGCGCGGAAGGCGACAAACGCGGCGTGTTTGTACTGAGGGGGAAACTGGTCGTGCGTGTAGAAATGCAGCGCCATGGGCGCCAAATGGGCGGGCACGAGGGCGGCCGGGCGCTCCATGCTGGCGACCAACAGCGAGTCGGCGCGGGTCAGCGGGAAAATTGCCCGTTGGTACGCGCCAATGGAGAAATCGGTCCAGACCTGATAGGCATAGGCCAAGGGCCAGCCATAGAAGTGGCCATCGCGAATAGGAGTAATCCATTCCGGCGGCAAGCCCCGTCCCTCGCGGTCGTGCCCATTGCCAGCGCCCCACAGTTCGCCGGTGACCGGGTGCAAGTCAAGGCCGATGGCATTGCGCAGGCCAGAGGCAAAAATCCGCCGACCCGTGCCGTCAGTGTTGAACTGTAGGACCGTGGAGCGTTCCGGGTCGTCTTCCCGGCACAGGTCGCAACTCGAGCCAACGTGGAAGTAGAGCTTGTCGTTGGATTCGTCAAAGACCAGCGTATGGGTCACGTGTTCGGCGGCGCGGCCCATAAAGCCGGGCACCTCGGCAAAGACGGCGCGCTCCTCGTAAAAGCCATCCGCGTCCCGGTCTTCGAGGCGGTAGATCGCATCGTCGTCGGCCACGAAGAGCGCTCCCTCGTAGAAGGCGACGCTGTGGGGCCAGTGAAAGTCGTCGGCCGCCTTGTACGCGGTGTCGGCGCGGCCATCGCCATCTTGGTCGGGCAAGGCCAACACCGTGCCTTGCCGGCCCGAGGCCGGGCTCCATTGGTTTCTTCCGCGAGTCTTCATGTTGGCTACGTGCAGGACGCCTTGGTCGTCCCAAGCCATGAAGCGAGCTTTATCTACTTGATCGGAGAAGAGCTTGACCTTAAAGCCGGGCGGGAGGTTGAGCGTGCGGTCGGGGAGGCCCTCAACCGGCGTTGGTTCGAGGTGGAGGTCGATCTTGGGTGTTAAGCGGATCTGACCGGGGGGGTAATCGGCGTGGAGCGCGGGGCTTCCCGTCGCCAGCATTGGCGACGCACCCGCGAGAAGGATACAGAGCGTGAAAATTCTCCCATAGACGACGTGTGCAGCAGGCTGGACAGACATGGACAACTCCGGTGGTTTGAGTTCTTACTATTCAAACATAACGAAACGGTTTTTTCTCAACAGGGCTGTTCGCCGGAAGAGTGCTGGCGGAGAGGTCGATCTTCTTAAAGACCTCGGGTAGCGTCCAAGAGAATTGCCGAGGTGAGAAAGTGTTTGGGGGCCGGTGGCCCTGGGGCCGGGCGCACCCGGCTCTCGGCGATTATGCGCAGACGCACAAAGCCCTCGGCATCGGGCGGGATCTCCAGCGTCCACTCGCACCTACCGGCTGGCTGGCTATTCAGACGGTCCAGCACGGCGGGCGCGGCATTCGGCTGCCACTGGCCAATCAACTCGGCCTTTTCGACCGCTTCGGTTGCCTCAAAGGCGACGTGCAAAACACCGGCCCCTCCCGTCCAAGTGTCGCCGATAAAATGGTTATCGACCGAGAAATCAACGAGGTCGATCCAGTGCCCTTGGGCGGCACAAGTACGTCCTCGGCGCAGGCCGGCGAAAATCGCTTCTGGGGTGGGTTGGTGCCCCACCTTCACGCCGACCCGGACGTGGTTGAAGATGCCTAGCGGATAATCGGACTGGTGCAACTGCTTGTGGACGTGGAAGTCGGAGTTCAATAGCAGGGAAAAGGGCCGCTGGCAGGCGTACACTTGGTCAACCAAGCCGCCAATGGCACCTCCCGGATAGGCACACGGGTCCATTGCAGCGACTTTGGCGTGAGCTTGGTGTCCGTGCAAGGCTTCAATGCCGATGACAAGACTCGCCGCTTCACCGCGCCCCAGCGCGAGCTTTCTAGCCCCGCCATCAGCGGCGAGATAGCGGTTGATGCTCTCTGTGGACCACTGGCCGGCAGCGGGGTGATTAAAGAAGAGGACGGGGCGCTCGGCCGCCGGCAGCGCACTCAAGTGCTCTAAAGCCGTTTCCACGCCAACAGGCGCTGCAGCCCCCAGCCGATCGTGGGCTGCGGCAAAGGCATAGGCGTTTTCGGCCTCGCGCTCGCCTATCGGAAAGACGAGCCCAGCGTGGCCTCCCATAGGCGCGTTCCACTCTAACCCGAAGAAGATGGGGAACCCCGGCAGGATGCAGCGGGCTTGCTCAATCATGCGATGTTGCTCAAAGAAGACGGGTTTTTGCGCGTGGTTGGTCAGAGCGATAAAATCGAGTGTGTTGCACACCCCTTCCAAATGCTCGGCGACCAAGGCGTGATCTTCGCAGTGGTTGTGCATATCGCCGCGGACCCACCTCAGAGGCCCGCGTGTCGTTTCATCGGCCATGGCAAAACGGTGCGTGGTCAACGGGGAAGTATTCTCTAATAACCAATGGTGCTAGTGAGTTGACCGTGGTCAAGGTAGTTCCTACGCTGAGGGTATCCCCCCTTTCAGCGAAGGAGCGTCCCATGACCACGGCCGAGTTTATAATAGCCCTGTTCTGTCGAATCGACCACCAGATGGGCGATGTGCCCAAACACCCCCAAGCCGCCTTATATCCCAGCGAAACGGTGACCTTGGCGGTTCTGTATGCGCTCAAAGGGGGCGGCAAACGGGCGTTTTATCGCTGGGTAGCGCGCGATTGGCGCGCCTTTTTTCCGCGCCTGCCCGAGCGCACCCGCTTGTTCCGCCTGTTTGCCGCCCATGCGGACTGGACCGATCGCTTTCGAGCGGACCCCACCCCTTTAGGCGTGATCGATAGCTATGGCATCGAGTTGATCCATCCAGTACGCGAAGGCCGCTCCGCTCACCCTATCGGCCGGAAAGGGCGGTCCAATCACCGCTGGATCGTCGGCGGCAAGCTGGGCTTGATCGTCAACCAATGGGGCTTGATCGTCGATTGGGATTGTAATACCGCCAATGTCCACGATACGGTCTTTCACCCGATGATTGGCCGCTACGAAGAGCAGATGATCCTCCTCAGCGACCAAGGCTTTCATGCCAAAGCCGGTGATCCGGCCAATCTGAAAGTGTGTCCCCGCAAAACGTGGGGCGAGCGTATGGTCATCGAGACCGTCTTTTCCATGCTGACCCGCATCGGGCACTTCAAGCGACAGACCCATCGAGCCTGGGCCTACTTTAGAGCGCATCTGAGCTTTGCCATGGCCACCTTCAACCTGCTGGTTCAGTGGCACGGGTTGCAACCCGATGAAAATGGATTCGTCCGCTTGTCCATCGCGGAATTTAGCTTGTAGCCCACTAGCACCATTGGTTAATAATCGCCTGTCAACTTGAGCTTGCAATACCAGCCTTATTAGATTAAGCGAAAACTTGGACTGCGTAAAAGAATCGCTCGGAGCAAAACAGTGCATAAATGGTCCATTCTCATCGCGCTCGCGCTAACTACCGCACCAGCATCCGCTCAGATTTCGCTGTGGAAGCTGGGCGGCCAAGGCTTGGCTTGGAGCCGGAACGACAGCAGCGAAGTCTTTATCGACTTCGACACCTTTCCCGGCTCAATAGCACCGACCTACTTCGATGGCGAGGAGAACATTCTCTCCAAACTCCCCTTTTGGTCGCCCTTCAAGTTTCCCACCGACTTGGGCTACGAAGACGGCCTCATTCCGCGAGTCTGGCGCGCGGCCAACGGCTTCTATTGGTTCACGGCCGGAACCCTGACGACCGAGTGGGTCGACGGCGACAGCTCTTCGTACAGCCCGCCGGTGGCACGCGGCATCAACTCGGAATGGTACACCTTCGACGTAGGGGTCCCCGTGCCAGCCGACGTAGTCGGGTTCTACACGCCGCCGCATGGGTTCCGCGCCGACGGCACACTGCTGCGCGACGATATCTTCAAGGCATTTGAAGTCTCAATCGCCGAGGAATTCGATCCGGTCCTCAACTTGGAGAATGACGACAACGACTATCACCGCCTAGAGAAGCTGGTCGCCGATGTGCCACTCAATTTCGACGCCAATATCCAACTCGAATTTCCCAAACAGTACGTGCGCTTCATACGCCTACAGCGCAAGCCCTCCATCGACGACAAAGCCTTTGCCTCGGGCCAAGCCAATGTCCAGCAGGGAACCATTGGCGAGTTCGAGCTCAAGGGCGAAGGGGTGCCCAAGCGGGTATTTTACCTGTCTAAAATTATCTCCCTCGGCCGCACGGTGAATTTCGGGCGTCTTTTCTGGGACGCCGCCCCCATGCGAATGGTCAATGGGGTTCCTACCCCCGTTGACGACGCCCAAGCCCGAGTCGCGATCTCCGTGCGCTCTGGCCGCGACGACGACCCCAATGTCTATCACGAATTTACCGATACCGGGGCCGAGCGGACGGTCTCGCGCGAGCGTTTCGAGAACGAACTCAAGCAACCAGACCAGAATACCGACGGCCTAATCCAAGAGGGCAAACCCGGCCTTAGAGCCTCAATCGCGTACGACCAAGACAACTGGACCTTCTGGTCATTTCCCCTCGCCGAGTCTGGGCAGCCCGCCCCGCTGGAGCGCGGCAACCATATCCAAGTGAGACTCGCCTTCGAGAGCAGTTCCTTCTTCGACTTCGTGCGGCTCGACTCGCTGTGGGTTGAGATCGCACCGCCGCTGGCCTCGCAAGTCATAGGCGAGGTCGCCCGCTTTGACGAGCCAACGCCCGATGGCGGCCTAACCGAGGTGTACTTAGGTGAGATGACGGACTTTACTTACGATGTGCGCACCCAATTCGACGCGGCGAGCCAGCCGGGCTTCGACGCGATCCGGATCCGCACAGGCAGCCGCCCCCGGTTCAAACAGCTAGCCATGGGCCAGCCACTCCAAGTACGAGAACCGACCGAGGTGATAGAAGGAGACAACGAACTAGTAGTGCATTTGCCACAGTCGGTCACGCGCAGCCGCAACGAACCGGTGCGGCTAGTCTTCGGCACCGAGGTTTTCATCTTTGCCAACACGTTCGCCGGCGAGGTGTTCGACACGAGCGAGGAGAGTCTGCCGCAGCAGATTGAGGCCGGCGACGCTACCGACGCGGTCAACACCAACAGCTTGCGGGTCTTGGGTGGGGCCCAAGAAGCTGGGGCACCCATCGAAAACCTAGCTTTTTCAAGCGAGGTATTGACCCCCAACGGAGACGGTGCCAACGATGTGCTAGCCATCAGCTACACCTTGTTCCGCTTGCCCGCCCCGGTGCCCGTGGCCTTCAACATCTACGACTTGCGCGGCGTCCGGGTCGGCGGTCGCGAAATCGGAATGCAAAGTGCCGGGCCGCAAACCGTGCGATGGGACGGCCGCGGCGAGGGCGGCGAATTGCTGGCACCGGGTCTGTATCTGGTGGAAATCGCCCTCAAGTCGGAATTCAAAACCTTCCGCCACCAGCAGCCGCTGGGCTTGGCCTACTAGGCTCAGCCGCTCTCGATGCCTGCTGGTATAAGCCGCCTGCGCGAAGACATTGTATTTGAAGAGACCCTCAGGGGGCGCACTTTCACCTTCCACTCTACTTGGGGTCTTTTCAACCCCAAGCGCATTGACCTAGGTACGCGGCTGCTCATTGAGCACATCCAAGCCGGGCCTGCCGACCACTGCCTCGACTTAGGATGTGGATATGGTCCAATCGGCTTGGCATTGGGTTATCTCTGCCCCGAGGGCGAGGTTCATCTGATCGACAAGGACTTCGTCGCTGTCGCCTACGCGGCGCAAAACGCCGAACGCAACGGGCTAACCAATTGTCGCGCCTATTTGAGTAACGCCTTCAGCCACGTACCCGCACACCTGCGCTTTGACACCATTGCCTCCAATTTGCCCGCGAAAACAGGCAACGAACTTCTGACGCTCATCATGCACGACGCCTGCGCCCGCCTCAAACCGGGCGGGCACCTGTGGGTCGTCACCATTGCCGGGCTAAAGGAGTACATCAAGCGCAATTTCAAGGAAGTCTTCGGCAACTACAAAAAGGTCAAACAGCGGGGGACGTACCTATTATCTCTGGCAGTTAAAGAGTAGGGCCTCGGCTGCTTAGAAGCCCTAACAAAAAAGCCTGCGCCCGTGAAAACGGGTGACGCGGGAATGACATGGGCGGACAGGACGCCTGCGTTCCGAGGCTTCGATGTGAGCTCAGCCGAACGTATCGCCCAGCAGGTTTTGTTAGAGTCTCTTAGAGAAACTTATAGCAACTCCTCGTTTACTTCGACGCCAAATCCCGGGCCTTCAGGTACAACCAAGCGCCCCTCCTGCGGTTGCGGCTCACCCAGCCATAGCTTGTCGCGCACCGCACCGCGCCTACCCATGACTATTTCGGCCAAATTGTCGCCGTAGCCAGCCGCCAAAAAGTGCAGACCCCAAACCTCGCCGCCGCGGTGCGGCACCAAGGGGATGCCGTGGGCTTGGGCCAGCTTGGCAATGCGCAGCACCGCCGTCAAACCGCCGCACCAAGTGACGTCCGGTTGCCACAAATCCAGTGCCCGCACCTTGGCAATGTGACCAAAATCCCGGGCGGTGAATTCGTGTTCGCCTCCAGCCAACAAAACGGGCTGGATCTGCGGACGCAACGCCGTCAAGCCGTCCAGATCGTCGGGCAGCAGCACGTCTTCAAACCAGTATATGTTGAATGGCGCGAGTTGTTGCGCTGCGGCCAAGGCAAAGTCGGGCGACCACGACATGTAGGCATCGATCATCAAGAGCGCGTCTTCGCCCAAGGTCTGGCGCGCCCCCTCGGCCCACCCAAATATCCGCGCTATGTCTACGGCTTCGCTTTCTCGCCGCGTCTGCGAAGACTTATGGGCATTAAAGCCCAAGTCGCGATACCAAGCGCAATCTGGGCCTGTGGCGTAGGCGCACACCTCGTCCCGCCGCCGACCGCCCAGCAAGTCGCAGACGGACTTTCCTTCGGCCCGGGCCAAGACATCCCATAGCGCCAAGTCCACGCCGCTGATGGCCATGACGGCGATGCCGCTGCGGCCGTAGGGCAGGCTGGCCTTGTATTGGTCGTCCCAGAGCCGGGCGACATCTTCAATGCCGTTGATGCTGCGCCCCACCAGCAACTCGCGCAAGTGGCGGTTGATCACCTCTGCGGCAGCAATCCCGCCGCCACCCGCTCCCCAACCACTGACGCCGACATCCGTATCTATGCGTACGACCATCTGCCAGAAGTGTCGACGCCAAGCAGCGGGCGCGACGCGATAGCGGGGATAAATCGACCGCACTTGGGTTATTTTCATGCGTAACTCCTTGTGTACGTTTTGTTTTTATCGCCTTCCATTTTGGTAATCAGCCGCTTCGTGTCATATTATTTGAGGCTAGCCCGATCGTGGATTCACTGGATTCCCGCTTGTCCCGCCTTGCGGCGCGGTGAAGCGGCACAGAGCCGGCTTTTCAAAAGGGTTAGGGAATCAGTACATATCAAACACCTTGTATTTTAGATCCCATTATAGGAACAGCCCATGTCCTTAGGACACAACCTGAAAGAGCTGCGACAGCAACAATCGCTCAACCAGAAAGACCTCTCAGATCGCTCCGGCGTCTCCCAAGCCACCATCTCCCGCATTGAAACCGGCCGCGTACGCCAGCCGGGTTCGTCGGCTGTCAAAAGTTTAGCCGACGCCCTCGGCGTCTCGACAGATTCCCTAATGGACGACAAGGTGCATTTGGCCCGAGTCCACAAAGACCGTTTGCAGCAAATCGCCGAGACCCTCAACGCCTTTGTCATTCGCGAAAACGGATCTTTGCTCTTCGTCAGCCAGACCTTGGCCGATTTATTGGGTTATCGCGGGGAAGAATTGCTAGCCAAAGACGGCATTGAGCTAATGTTCGCTCCCCAGTCCCGTCCCACAACTCGGCACATGGTTGCCAGCGGCTCGTCCAATGCCTATGAAGTGCTCATGGTGCGCAGTGATAGCAGCTTTTTTCCCGTCGAGATCACCAACGTCAACATCAGCGAAAAAGCGCACTTGGCCATTGTGCGCGACATTACCGCTCACTGCTGCCAGCAAGGGGCCTTCCGCGTCTTGCAGACTGGTTGCGAAACCGAAAAGGTGCGCGATCTAAGTAAGGTCGTGCGCATTCTCGGCGACGAGCTAGAGGCTATGGGTGTCCAATTCGAGGCGGTTGACCTACAGGTCATTGACGAACCAAGAAACCTCTTGGCTTGCTATCGCGCCTATTCCGAAGCGCGTGGTTATCAATCGTCACAGAACGCGATAAATCTCCAAGAGTCGCTCGGTCATTTTGCCCCTCTGCGGAGACTGGTTAGCTACTGGCACCGCCGCAAGGTCTGGGTGCGCGAGGCCGACGAGACTTTTCTACAGATGACCCGAGATATTTTCTCGGACCCGGTCTATCGCCCCGAACAGCTAATCGACGTGCCCTTTGCACAGGGGATGCTAGGTTTGGGGATACCCATGGGCTGGCCTAGACGCCCCGAACAGCTAGCGACCATATTGGGCGAGTTCGCCCGCTCTATCTCTTTGGTCGTTAAGCGGCTGTTTGAGCTTCAGTCGCTGCGCGAAAAGCTGGAGCGGCGGATAGGGAGTTGCAGATAGCTTCTAAGAGGCCCTAACAAAACTGGATGTCCCGCCTAAAAGCCTGCGCCCGTGAAAAAACGGGTGGCGCGGTGAAGCCCACTTAAAGATGCAGAGCCCGCGTTCTGAGGCTTCGACGTGAGCTCAGCCGAACGTATCGCCCAACGGGGTTTGTTAGAGTCTCTAAGGCTAGGAGCGCACTTCTTCAGGGCGGACTTTCCGCTGGCCGGAGCGGCGCGGAGGGGCCTCTTTGATGTAGGGGCGATCTTCTCCGGCTTCTTCCATGCGTCTCAAGAGCCGTTCCTTCATTACTTGGGCCGCTTCTCGGTGCGAATCGAGTCCGACTAGATTGTTCAGTTCGTAGGGATCAACCTGTAGATCGTAGAGATACTGCTCCTCGTAGTGATCGGCTCCTGCCACATCTCTTCCGCTTCCATCTGGAGCGTCCACCCCGTATTTCCACCGACGAGTGCGAACGGCCCGTCCCACTTGGGCTTCACTGATCTGCACGAAGACCTCTGCGGGCCAATCAGCTACTCTACCGCGCAAAAGCGGCATGAGCGAACGGCCCTGCATCTGATCGGGAATTTTCAGACCGGCCGCATCCAAAAGAGTTGGCGGCAGGTCGATTAAGCTAACCAGCTCTTGCAATTGGCCGCCGCGAAAACTGGGGCCGGTCAAGACCGTCGGCACGCGGATCGAGCTTTCGTGACAAGAGCGCTTGTACTCGTTGTTGCGCGTCTTGAAGTGACAGCCGTGATCCGAAGTAAAGAGCACGATGGTGTCGTCGGCTAGTGCCAAGCTCTTGAGCGCGTCGTGCAGGCGACCATAGGCTTCATCAAGCCGCTTGACCATCCCGTAATAGCCACCTAAGTGCTGGTGAGTTGAGCCGGCCAGTGCCGCTAGATCCGGCGGGGTCCAGCCTCCGGTATAGATTTCCCGGTAGCCATCCGGGGGCGGATAGTCGTCCAAGTGATTCTGGTGATGGGGTTCAATATAGGAGACAAAAAGAAAAAAGGGACGATCTTGGTGTGCATCCACGTAGCGAATTGCAGCATCTGTGACCGCATCTACTCGATAACCAGGTAGGCGGACGGGTTGGTCATCATTGTCGTAGAGAACCGTACTATAGGCGTCGGAAGTAAATTCGAGCACATTCGACGCCAACCAGTACTGGTAGCCAAAGCGATCCGCTGCCGGCACCGGGCCGGTAGTCCCGCGCTCGTGTAGATGCCACTTGCCTATATATCCGGTGGCGTAGCCAGCCGCGGCAAAATAGTGGGCGAGGGTCTGGCTGTCCGCGGGCAAAGGGATGCCGTTGCGGTAACAGCCGGTAGTCGTGGCGTAGAGACCCGTTTGCAGACAAGAGCGGGCCGGGCCGCAGACGGGTTGGCACGTAAAAGAATGAGCCACGTGGGTGTACTCGCGGGCCAAGCGATCGAGATGAGGCGTAAGGCCCATCGGATTGCCGTGTAGCCCCGTTGTGTCCCAGCGCTGTTGATCCGTAAAAAAGACTATGACGTTTGGTTGTCTATTGCCTCCAGCCATTTTACCCATGTCTCCTTTTGCGCCTATGGCTCAAGCGTTTGATTTGCTGCGTACTGCAATTCTTCTACCACCTGTTCGACGTCTCCGCCTTCAATCGCCTCTACCATCGCCTCTTGAACCAACCGCCGCACTTGTTGATAGCCTGCCATCGTCGGCTCCGATTTTCCGTAGTCCAACATTCCAAACGCCACTCCATAGTGCGGGTTTTCCTCGAAGTAGCTTTCCAACTCCCGCGCCGTACTTTTGCGCACTGGAAAGTAGTTGCTTGCCCGCACCCACCGCGCTTGTTGCTCCGGCGCAGTAAACCACTTGAGGAAAAGCCAAGCCGCTAGCTGTTTTTCGGGCGCACCAGCGCAAATCGACACGCTGGCTCCGTACACGTCGACAACCGGCTTCGAGCCAGTCTGCGGCGGATGGGTTACTCCCCACTCGAACGTCAGTCCAGAGTCCTCAATGCCACTCTTGTAAAAGGGCAGCCCGGAGGAAGAATCCTGAGAGAAGAGGATCTGACCGGTGACGAACTCGTTTAGTTCGGCATCCCGTTCGCCGGCGATATGTATTGCGCCGTCCTGTGCTAGCTCCTGCATTAGCTCCAGTACCGCTTTAACTTCTGGCGAGTCCAGCGCATAGGTGGTGCCGGCCGCATCTACTAGGTCGCCGCCGCGGCTGAAGACCATCGCAGCGAATCGGCTGGCGTCAACATCGAGCAAAAAACCCAAGCTGTGCGCTGGGTCTTCGTTTTTGCTAAAGGGTTGCTCTTTGGCTAGGCGACACATCGCGGCAAAGTCGTCCCACGTCGCCGGTGGCTCGTCGTAGCCCAACTCGCGCAACCAATCAGCATTGTAGTAGAGCAGCTCCATTGAGCGATTCGGCGGGAAGCCGAGCTGCACTCCGGCGATGTTGTCCTGCTCTAGAAACGCTTGGACGTAGTCGCTGCGCTCTTCGGGCGACAGTCCCCATTCGGGCGAATCCATATAGGGTGCTATATCCACTATGCCGTCGGCTTGGTAGTAGGCTAGAGCCTGGTTTTGGTAGGCTACGACCAAGCTGGCAGCCAGCGAACCGCTCTGGATACTCACGTTCATCTTGTTGTAGATGTCCCCATAGCGACCCACGTACTCGCCGCGGACCTCTATCCCATAGCGGTTCGTCTGGTTAAAGTCGGCAATCAGCTCCTGCAGGGCCTCTTCGCGCTCGCGGGTGTGTTGATACCAAAAGACGATTTTCTGTCCTTGCGGGTCGAGGGTTTCTAAACTGGTCTGCTGCTCGTAAACGGCCTCTTGCTGGCCGCCACAGGCCCCCAGCAGAGCGCACCCAATCAACGTCATCGCACTTTTCGGTTTCATCGCGTTATCCTTTGAGCCCAGATATGGAAATGCCTTCCGTGAATTCGCGCTGGATGAGAAAATACGCCAAGAGCACGGGAGCAGTCGCAATGACAGCCCCGGCCATTTGCAGATGGACCTCGGTCCCAGCCTCACTGGCAAACTGCTGCAAGCCCACTGCGATCGGACGCCAATCCGGCGTATTAGTCACAAGCAAAGGCCAAGCCAACGCGTTCCATGAACCAATAAACGTAAACATGCCGACCGTCAAGAGTGGTGCCCGGCACAGGGGGACCGCGATCTGAAACAGAAAGCGCACGTGGCCAGCTCCCTCAATCCGGGCCGCATCCCACAGCTCGTTGGGCAGGCCCCGCATAAACTGACGCAACAGAAAAATGCTAAAAGCACTGGCCATAAAGGGAATGGTCAGGGCCGGCCAGCTATTGAGCCAAGCAAACGGCGTATTGCGGTGCAGCCAAGTCACGACGAGAAAGTTCGGCACGATGGTCACGGCCTCGGGGATCATCAGCGTAGCCAAGACCCCGGTAAACACCGCATCTCGTCCGCGGAACTGCATGCGCGCCAGTGGGTACGCCGCCATCAGCGAAAAAAGCAGGGTCCCGCTGACCTGTAGGACGGCGATGATCAGGGAATTCTCAAAGTAGAGACCGAAATCCGCCTCTTGCCACGCTTCGATGTAATTGTCCCATTGGACGCGCTCGGGCAGCAAGACCCGCCGCAGCGTTTCCCCGCGGCTCATAAATGAGGCCAAAAGCATCCACGCGAACGGAAAGCTCGCAGCCAGCCCCCCCAAGCTCAAGACGCAGTAAATCAGCTTGGCTTTGCCGCCCCTAGTCGCCATAAAACACCCGCCTGCCGAGCACCCGGTTTTGCAGCAGCGTCAGCACCAAAATCGCGACGAAGAGTACAAAGGCCATCGCCGAGGCATAACCTGCGTTGTGGTACTCAAAAACTTGGTCGAAAATGGCAATACTGAGTACATCGACCGAGTCGCGGGCACCTGGAGTCCGCATGATATAAACGTGGTTAAAGGCTTTGAAGGTCCCAATGACGGCCACCATCGACAAAAAGAACAGGGTTGGTGAGACCAAGGGCAGGGTAATGTGGCGGAAGACTTGCCATTCGCCAGCACCGTCCATCTCCGCGGCCTCATAGTATTGCTTGGGGATAGCACTGAGACCGGCCAGTAAAATCACCGTGTCGTAGCCGACATAGACCCAAATGTTGTAGAAGATGATCGAGGTCAGTGCTAGGCTCGGAAAGAAGCTGTCCACCCACGCGGGGTACGAAGCAAAACCGGCCCCTTGTAGCAACAGGGCTACGACGGATTTGCTCTCGTAGAGCCAGCGCTGATTCTCCAGGCCCCAAACGCTCCAGAAGCGGTTGGCCAGTGAGGAAGGGTGGGGGCTAAAGATAGTGCGAAAAACCACGGCTGAGGCGATGATCGGCGTGACATACGGCAGAAAGAATAGCGTGCGAAACGCACCTCTAGCCCGTGCGATCTTGAAGAGCAAATACGCCAGTCCGGTGGCCAAGCTCAGCTGGCACGGGATCGTCCCGACCGCGTAGAAAAACGTGACCTTGAAGCCGTTGTACAGCGCTGGATCGCCCGTCTTGACTAGGCCACCCAAGCCCTGAGCCAACCCCACCCAAAGCCCCAATAGTGCGACTGCGACCCAAGCGATGCGGACATAACGGGGACGCAGACCGCGCTCAAATAACGTGGTGCGCAGGCGACAAGCCGCCCAGACGAGGCCGATTCCGGCGACGACAGGCAGCAGGTACTGCGAGTCGCCTACGGCGCGGACATAGTGGTCGAATCCAACCACCGCTTCCTTCTTGATCCGCCACTTGTGCAGGCTGACGTACAAGGCATAGCCAATGGGGAAGAGTCCAAACGCACCCAGCACGACGAGTGCCGGCGCGAGGAGGCCCCAAGCAAGCTGTTGTTCTCTGATGCGGGTACTCATCGGCGCGAGATAGTGCTGAGACGAGAGGCCAAATGCGGGGAGAATGCGGCCTCGTCCCGATTCTCGGTAGGATTTTAGGCCAAAAGAAGAAGGCCCCTGAAGCGTTCCCTTCAGGAGCCGGATTGGCTGCCCCCCTAGGGCTCGAACCTAGAACCTCCTGATCCAGAGTCAGGCGCACTTCCAATTGTGCTAGAGGGCAACTAGCGCAAATAATGGCGGAGAGGGAGGGATTCGAACCCTCGGTACGGGTTGCCCCGCACAACAGCTTAGCAGGCTGCCACCTTCGGCCACTCGGTCACCTCTCCGCGACCATTGCAAACAAACTTTTGACGTGCTCCCACCGCTAAAGGGATGGGATGTGTGGCGGCATCAAACGGTAAACTGGCGGAGGGTGAGGGACTCGAACCCTCAAGGGCGTGAGCCCGGCGGTTTTCAAGACCGCTGCCTTACCAATTAGGTCTAACCCTCCTTTTCTCGGCGAAAAAATATAAATGAGGCACTATCTTAGGTCAACCCGAGGCCTTCTCATCAGCCTCGCCGTTTTCCCAGCCACTCTCTTCCTCGCTGCTGGGCAGAGGGGCCATGTCGATAACCCGGTCGCCCTCGTCCAGACTGATTACCCGGACTCCTTGGGTATTGCGCCCAATGGTGGATATCCCTCGTACGGGTATGCGGATCATAATACCGTTTTGGGTTACCACCATGACCTCTTCTTCGGCTTGGATTTCCCTACAGGCCACTACGGAGCCATTGCGCAGGGTGGTCTTGATGTCGATGACGCCCTGGCCGCCGCGGTGCTTGCAGGGGTACTCGGCTTGGCTAGTGCGCTTGCCATAGCCGTTTTCGCAGATGGTTAGCAAGGTGCTGCTCTCGCACACCACGACCATGTCCACAACCTCGTCCCCTTGGCGTAGGCTAATGCCCTTAACGCCAGTAGAAACCCGGCCCATAGAGCGGACTTCGCTTTCGCTAAAGCGCATAGCTTGGCCGTTCCGCGTCAACAGGGCAATATCCTGCTGTCCGTCGGTAATGGCCGCCCCAATCAGGTCGTCGTCGTCTTGGATCTTCAGGGCGATAATCCCGTCGCGGCGGATGTTCTGGTAGGCCGAGAGCTTGGTCTTCTTGACAATGCCGTTGCGCGTAGCCGTGAACAAGTACTGATCGTCGGAGAACTCTTGAACTGGTACGATGGCGCATATTTGGTCGTCTTGCCCGAGCGGCAACAGGTTGACTATCGACCGCCCCTGAGCCGTGCGGTCGCCTTCGGGTATGCGAAACACCTTGAGCCAGTAGCATTTGCCCTTGGCAGTCAAGAACATGATATAGGAATGAGTCGAAGCTACGAAGAGGTGTTCGACGAAGTCCTCTTCCTTCGTCTTCATACCCTTCACCCCGCGCCCACCGCGATTCTGTACTCGATAGGCCCTAGGGGGTAGGCGCTTGATATAGCCACTGCGCGAGATGGTGACGACCATGTCCTCTTCGGCAATCAAGTCCTCAATGTCGAATTCCTCGGCCGCATAGACGATCTCGGTGCGCCGCTCGTCGCCGAAGCGCTCGGCGATCTCATCAATCTCGTCCTTGACGATCTGCATCTGCCGCTCTCGGCTGGCGAGGATGCCCCTCTGGTCCTCAATCGCCGTTGCCAATTCCCTGTACTCGGCCTCAATTTTGTCGCGCTCCAAGCCGGTCAAGCGCTGCAACGGCATGCTTAGGATGGCTTGGATCTGCCGCTCGCTCAACTCGAATTGCACCACAGCATCAGCATCTGCTGTCGCAGGGCGGATGCGAGCCAGCCGCTCCTGAGCATCTGCAGGACTCGACGAGCGGCGGATGGTCTCAATCACTAGGTCAATGTGGTCTAAGGCGATGCGCAGGCCCTCTAGAATGTGCGCCCGAGCTTCGGCTTTCTCCAAGTCGAATTTGGTGCGGCGCACGATCACGTCGTGGCGGTGATCGATGTAGTGCTGCAGCATCTGCTTGAGGTTGAGCATCTCAGGACGGCCATTGACAATAGCCAACATCATGACCCCGTAGGTAGTCTGCAACATGCTGTGGCTATAGAGCTGGTTGAGCACGACTTCGGCTTGGGCTTCCCGCTTGCATTCGAATACGATGCGCAGCCCCTTGCGGCCCGACTCATCGCGGATATTGGCAAGTCCGTCGATGGTTTTGTCGCGCACCAGATCGGCGATTTTCTCTAATAGGCTAGCCTTGTTTACCAAGAAGGGAATTTCGGTGACGACGATGTTCTCGCGGCCGTTCTTGAGAGTCTCAATATCCGCCCGCGCTCTGATGTAGATCAGCCCCCTGCCGGCTGCATAGGCCTGCTGTACTCCGCTCATGCCGTAGATGATTCCGCCAGTGGGAAAATCTGGGGCTTTGACGTGCTCAAGCAGCTCGGCAATGGAAACTTCGGGACGATCGATCAGCGCCTTGAGGCCACTGGCGACTTCCCGCAAGTTGTGCGGTGGGACCTTGGTAGCCATGCCTACGGCAATGCCCATTGAGCCGTTGCATAGCAAGTTGGGAAACCTAGACGGCAAAACTAGGGGCTCTTGTTGAGTCTCGTCGTAGTTGCTGGCGAATTCGACGGTGTTCTTGTCGAGATCCGCTAGAAGCTCCATCGCCGGCCAACTCAGCCTCGCCTCAGTGTAGCGCATGGCGGCCGGAGGGTAGCCGTCAATTGAACCGAAGTTGCCTTGGCCTTGGACCAGCGGATAGCGCAAGCGAAAGGTCTGCGCCATATGCACCAGCGTCGGATAGACAATGCCTTCGCCGTGCGGGTGGTAGTTGCCAGAGGTGTCGCCGGCGATTTTGGCGCATTTGCGGTAGCCGCGATTGGGAAAAAGGCTCAAGTCGTTCATCGCTACCAAGATGCGGCGTTGAGACGGCTTGAGACCATCGCGGACATCGGGTAGAGCACGCGACAGGATGAAGCTCATTGAATAGTCGAGGAAGGAAGTCTTGAGCTCCTCCTCAATTTTGACCCGAATGACCCGGCTTTCCTGCTGTTCGAGCATTAATTAAATCCTAGCTTTAGCTTTGTAGTCTAATAGAAGCTGTCCAGATTCTTTGCCTCTAACGCGTACTTCTCGATAAATTCGCGGCGTGGCTCCACCTGCTCGCCCATGAGTAGGGTAAAAAGGTGATCCGCCTCAACGGCGTAGTCGATCGCCACCTGCAACAGAGTGCGCCGCTCGGGATCCATCGTCGTCTCCCATAGCTGCTCGGGGTTCATTTCGCCCAACCCTTTGTAGCGCTGGATAGCGATGCCTCGACCGTTGCCATTGCCGCCAAGTGCTGCGATGTGTCGATCGCGCTCGGCCTGATCGAAGGCGTACAGCTCCTGCTTGCCCTTCTTCACCTGAAAAAGGGGAGGCTGGGCCAGATAGAGTTTGCCTTTCTCAATCAGGTCGCGCATGTAGCGAAAGAAGAAGGTCATGATTAGTGTGCGGATATGGCTGCCATCGACATCGGCATCGGCCATGATAATAACTTTGCCGTAGCGCAGCTTCTCAAAGTCGTAGTCCTCGCCGAGGCTAGTGCCCAGCGCCGTTATAAGCGGCAGCAACTTGTCGTTTCCCAAGACGCGGTCGATTCGCGCTTTTTCCACATTGAGCGGTTTGCCGAACATTGGCAGCACGGCTTGGAAGCTCTGGTCTCGTGCCATCGCCGCCGAGCCGCCAGCCGAGTCGCCCTCGACCAAGAAAATTTCGGTCTGCGCCGGGTCGCGGATTGAGCAATCGGCGAGCTTGCCGGGCAATGCTCCTCCGTCGAGTACCCCCTTGCGCCGGGTCAGTTCGCGAGCCTTGCGCGCGGCCTCGCGTGCGCGGCCGGCGTCCACGATCTTGTCGACGATTCGCCTAGCGACATCCGGGTTCTCTTCGAGATATGTACTCAGTGCTTCAGAGACAAACGAATCGACGATGCCTTTAACTTCGCTGTTGCCTAGCTTACCCTTGGTCTGTCCCTCAAACTGCGGCTCGGACACTTTGACGCTGACAACGGCGGCGATTCCCTCGCGCGTATCGTCGCCCGAGAGGTTAAACTTGACGTTCTTGAGTAGATTATTGCGGGTCGCATAGTTGTTGATCGTTCGAGTCAGTGCCGAGCGGAAGCCCACGAGGTGGGTCCCGCCCTCGTCGGTCTTTATGTTGTTGGCGTAGGTAAAAAGGGTTTCTTGGTAGCCGTCGTTGTATTGCAGGGCCACCTCTACGACGACTCCATCGCGCTCGCCCTGAAGGTAGATCGGATCTGGGTGTAACATGCTTCGGCCCTCGTTGAGGAAGCGCACAAATTCCTGTACACCGCCCTCGTACAGATAGCGGTCGACCTCTCCGCTGCGGTCGTCCCGTATATTGATCTCCACCCCCTTAGTCAGAAAGGCCAGTTCGCGCAGTCGTATGGCGATAAACTCAAAGCTGAATTCCACGTTTTCAAATACCTCGGCGTCCGGCTTGAATTCTATGATCGTGCCGGTCTGGTCTGTGTCGCCGATGACCTCCAAGCCCGTTTCAGGTATGCCACGGGAGTAGCGCTGCAGGTGGACTTTGCCCTTTTGCCAAACTTCGACCGTACACCACTCGGACAACGCGTTGACGACCGAAGCACCCACGCCATGTAGTCCGCCAGAGACCTGATAGGCTTTCTTGTCGAACTTGCCGCCGGCGTGAAGCATAGTCATTACTACCTCAACTCCCGATTTATTTTCGGCAACGTGGAAGTCGGTCGGGATGCCTCGCCCGTTATCTTGGATGCGGGCAGTACCTCGGGTGGTGATTGTTACGTCAATGCGCGAGCAGCGCCCGGCCATGGCCTCGTCAATGCTGTTGTTGACGATTTCTTTTACCAGCTCGTGTAGTCCATTTTCGCTCGTATCGCCAATGTACATGGCCGGGCGCTTGCGTACCCCTTCGAGCCCCTTGAGAACCTGTATGGCGTCGGCTGTATATTCCTCCTCCTGCGCTGCTTCCGCTGCTTCCTTGGAGAAATTTCTGGCTGGTTCCGTCATCTACTCCTCCTTTTGTTCTCCACACTTTCAGACTGGTTTAGCAACTTTAACCCCTTGACGACCTTCTTGCCCAGCAACGCGTTGATCCGTGCTGCAATGTCCCGCTGCATAAAGTTTAGTTGGGTTCGCCATACAGCAGATGGCACGGCCACTTCCAAATATCCCTTGGACAAGCGCAGTGGACTGGTGTACTGAACTAAGGTGGGGCCCACTGCTTCTTCCCAAGCCATCCGCGCCCGACACTCCACTAGCTTCTGATTGATCCCTAGATCCTCGACGACGACCTCGAGCAACTCATCCAAGAAGGTCGGAGGACCAACGCAGCGGCCCTTACTTTTGTAGGTCGATCGACTCAAAACGGGCTACCTGTCTCGTATTAGGCTCTTGCGGGGTCGTCGCTATGACCTGTTCAAATTCACCAATTATGTCCAATAGTTCTCCTATCCGGCCAGAGTCCAACTCTGAAAAGGCATCATCTAAGAGCAGTACGGGCTGCCGACCCGTTTGCTCCTCCATGTAACGAGCCTCAGCCAGCTTCCACGCTATGAGTACGGTTCTTAGCTGCCCCTCAGAGGCATAGAGATCGGCCTGTTCTTTATTCAACGTGAATTTCAAATCGTCGCGGTGTGGCCCACAGAGCGTATGTCCTATTTGAGCCTCCTGTTCCCTGCGGCGACTAAGTGCTTCGCGCAATTCGGCTCTAAGGCCCTCCAGATCCTGCTCCTTGGGACCTTGATAGACAACGGCGGCCGCTTCGCCTTGGCCGGTGGCGAAGCGGCCGTAATAGCGGACAAAGGGCGCACTCAACTTATTCAGCGCATCCAAGCGATATAGTCGAAGTTGGGCACCCAAATCCACTAGCTGGGCATTCCATGGTTCCATTACTTGACTATCGACAAGCCCGCGTCTCGACTTCTTTGCGGTGCGCAACAAGTGGTTTCTCTGGGCTAACACGCGGTAATAGTGCTGCATATATCGCAAGTACGCTGCGCTAGACTGGGCGATAAGTATGTCGAGGAGCCGCCTTCGCTGGGCTGGGAAGCGCAGTACCAAGGATACGTCTTCGGGAGAGAAGTGAACTGTGCGGAAGGTACCCAGCAACTCCGATACTCGGGGCAAGGGACTGGCATCAGCAAATGCCTTCTTGCCTTCTTTCTTACTGTAAAAGACGCGTAATTGCTGGTCGTGGCGACCATCAGTACACAAGGCTCTGATATCAAAGAAATCCTCGCCGTGCGGCACGACGTGTTGATCCTTGGCCCCGCGCACTGACTTACCGATAGATAGGTAGGAAATCGCTTCTAGGATATTGCTTTTACCGCGGCCGTTTGGACCAAAAATCAGCACGTGATTTGCTGCAAAGCTCAAGCGAATCGCGGCAAAATTGCGGAAGGGTCTAAGCGTTAATTCACGGATCCGCACTAGGCCTGCTTACCTCATCCTGTCGGCCGCAAGGGCATTAGCAAGCAGAAATAGTCCTCACCTTCCTTTTGTTCCACCGGTCGCAACAGGGCTGCTGTAACGTGGTCACTGAGCTCGAAACAGACCTCGGGCGCGTCCATTCTGCGCAGGATCTCCATCAGATACTGGGCGTTGTAGCCAACCTCTATCTCTTCAGAGGCGTATTGGGCCGGAACGACCTCCCTCGCTTCGCCACCTATTTCGGGGCTGGCGGCCGATAGCTCCACTTGGCCACTGTTTAGCTTAAAACGCACTTGACGCGTGTAGGAACTGGAGAGGATGGATACCCGGCGGACGGCCGGCAGAAGAGCTTCGCTAGCTATTCTTAGTTCTTTTTCGTTATTTTGAGGAATGACTTGGTCATAGTTGACATAAGGTCCCTCGATCAGACGCGACAGCAAATGCGTATGTCCTATATCAAACAGTATCTGCGTCTCGCCTAGCGTGACGTTGACCGGCCCTTTATGGCTACCCAGCAACTTGACGATCTGGTTCAACGCTTGGGGAGGGACGATGACCGCGGTCTCTTGGTCGCCCTGTACCTGATCCTGTAGAGCTATGTCTTTTTTGCAACAGGCTAAGCGCGACCCGTCGGTAGCCACCATCTTCATTCCCTCGGCATCGATGCGCCAGAGTACCCCGTTGAACACTGGTCGCGTATCATCCCCGGAGACGGCGAAGGCCGTCTTGTTGATCATGGCTACCAGAACATGGGTCTCGGCTTCGTCCTCTCCCAAACTCAGGCTTACGCCATCGAGGGCTGTCGGCATATTCGGGAACTCTTTAGCCTCTATTCCCGACAGGCTATACGCTCCTTCGCTGCTCTCGGCGTCCCCGAGCCGCCCTGAGAGCTTGAGTCGCTCGTCCTGCACCTCAATACTCAGTTCCGCCTCAGGCCATTCTCGGGTGATTTCTGCCAGCTTGCGGGCCGAAACAGTCGTCCTCCCTTCCTCTTCCACTATCGCAGGGACTTGAGTCCGGATGGACAAATCTAAATCCGTCGCAGATAGAGATAGGGTTCTCTCATCGGCTTCAAGCAGAATATTGGCCAACACTGGTAGGGAGGGCTTTGAAGACACGGCTTCTAATACAGTATCAATGCCCCGCCATAACTCATTGCGATCTACTCTTAACTTCATAAAGCTTCTCGGATTATCCTTTTGAGAACATTGTAGAAACTTAAATAAAGTTAGGTTTTATACCTATTTATGTCAAGCAATTTTACATATACATTATATATAGTGTCCCATTTTTAACACAAAATAGAACATAAGAGCAGGTGTGTAAAAAAATAAGAATAGTGTGTGTGTTTAAGAGAAAATAACCCACACCAGTCTTTCCAATAAAACTACACTTTTTTGTGTTCTTTTGTTTTAGTGGTTCTAGTTGTGGTGTGGATATGTGGATAACTGTCTTAGGAATTTATTTCTATGTGATAAAACATATTGTTAATGAAATACTTATATTATAAATGGGAAACTTTGCAGTAGGCATTCATCTGTGGATTGTGGAGTGGAAAGATCAGGTTTTTCACACGCAAGAGGTTAAAAATGACGGTTTTCTTTTTTGTTCAGACTTATCCACATTGAATCAATACCTAGGCGGGGATAGATGTTAATAGTTTTCCACTGACAAATAGGCACTATGGTAGTGAAAAATACAGACTAAGAGGACCGAGAGAACTAAAGATGGGGATGGCCTAGCGGTTTTGCCGGCGGATGGTATTGGACAAATCCTCGATTTGTCTGGCGAAGGCGGGATCGTTTTTATACTTCGCCTCAACCGTGCGTACAGCGTGGATGACCGTGCTGTGATCGCGGTTGCCGAAGTGCAGGCCGATGGTAGTGAAGTGGCTGCCGATGAGACTCCTGACTAGAAACATAGCAATGTGTCGTGCCCTTACCACGTCTTGCTTGCGTCCTTTTCCAGTGAGTTGCTCCTGAGTCAGATTAAAGTGATCGGCAACGTGCTGTTGGATCGCCTCAATGCTCAGTTCCGCTAGGCTGGGGCCCTGTTCTTGTATAATATGCTTGGCCGCCTCTAGGTCGAGTTCCTTCTGATGGATTGAGCAGTAGGCCATTAAGCTAATCAACGTACCTTCGAGTTCGCGGACATTCGATCGGATGTGATTGCCCAACAGAGCCGCCACATCATCGGGAATCCGTATGCCGTTGCGCTCGGCCTTCTTGTGGAGAATGGCAATCCGGGTCTCGAGCTCGGGCGTATCTATTGCGGTGGACAGACCCCATATGAAGCGGGATTTCAGCCTTTCTTCTAACCCATCGAGATGGCCGGGAGGACTGTCACAGGTCATGACAATCTGCTTTTCGGACTGGTGCAAGGCATTAAAGGTGTGAAAGAACTCATTTTGGGTCTGTTCGCCGTGGAGCAGAAACTGGATGTCATCGATGAGGAGGATGTCCACGCTGCGATAAAAGTTCTGAAATTCACTGGCGGTCTTGGAGCGTATTGATTGGATGAAATCGCTCATAAACTTTTCCGAGGGGACGTAAACGACCTTCTCGGCGAGGTTGAGGTTATGAGCGTGATGCCCAATCGCTTGCAACAGGTGCGTTTTGCCTAGTCCTACCCCTCCATAGATCACGAGGGGATTGAATTCCGTCTTACCCGGGGCATTGGCTACGGCTAATGCCGTTGCATAGGCAAATCGATTGCTAGCACCAGTGATGAATTCTTCAAAGGTATAGCGCTTGTTTAGCGATTGGGCGGGAGTTGCTTCTATTTTTTTTTGTTCATCTTCTATGGTTTCTCCTTCATTCGCAGGTAAGCCCTGCTCAATAGGGAGTACTCGATCTCTACTAGGTTGGGGTGCTTGTGCAACGACAAAGGATATCTTTGGAGTCAGTGCTGTCTCTTCCCGTACTACTGATCGGATCATCTGCAAGTAGTTCTCCTCTATCCAAGCGGCAGAAAATGCGCTGGGAACTTGGATGACCAACAAGTCTTCGTCGAAGCGGATTACTGAAGTCTGGCTAAACCAATTAGCAAAACTCTGGGGACGGACTTGACGCTCTATGTTGAGCAGACATTGAGCCCAGAGTTCTTGGGGATCCTGTATATTCAGCACCATTTATTAAAGCGGAGGTCGCAATTTTTAAGGGGGATTTTCAACCTATAAAGAAGGCATATGGCAGTCAAGAGTCTCCCTCGGGGTTGCCATTGAAATTCGTTAGCGTTCAAAGAGTTAAGTATTGACACCAATTAGCATAGCCACTAAATTGAACCGTTTCTACGTATGCTGCGCATAACTAACGCGAGGTGGAATTTTATTTTGAAACGCACTTTTCAGCCTAGCAACAGGCGTCGCCGCAACAAGCACGGCTTTCGCAAGCGCATGAGCACTCCGGCCGGTCGCAATATCATCAATCGTCGTCGTCGGAAGGGCCGCAAGCAGTTAGCAGTCTAGCGTTTAGTGGCTGCTTGGGTTAGAGGCCGCTGCTTTTGGATCCGCTGCGGTCGAGAAGATCGCGGTCAAATTTTTGTCGTCCGACGCAAACTGGGCAATGCTGTAAAGCGCAATCGGCTCAAGCGGCGCCTGCGCAGCATTTGCCGAAGTCGCCCGTACTTTCCTCGTAGTCTAGTCGTCTTCTGCCAACCGTCAGCCATCGAAGCTCCCTTTGCTGACTTGGAAAGGGAACTGGACTCCTTGGTAGCAAAAATCCCTATTTCTCTTGTCCCACGATGAAGCAAATCGCCATTTTCCTCGTCCGCGCCTACCGCCTTCTCCTGTCTCCATACCTTCCCCCATCCTGTCGTTATCGACCTACTTGTTCCCAATATGCCGAAGAAGCACTAGATAAGTACGGGCCATTCAAAGGCGGGATGCTTGCGCTAAAGCGAATTAGTCGATGCCATCCTTGGGGAGGGCATGGATTTGATCCTTTGCGCTAGTCGTATGTTAATAACATGTTGTTTATAAAAGGGTAAGTAAAACCTATGGAAGATAAGCGGACCCTGTTGGCCTTTCTCTTTATCGGCCTGATTTTCCTCTTGCTTCCCTACTACAATGAATGGATGGGGCTCAATCCTAAGCCTCAGTCTCCGTCTCAGGCACCCGTGCAGCAAAAGCCGGTGCCTGAAACAGAACCTGTTGCTGACGAGCAATCTGAGGCCGAGCACCTACGAGATCCCGAGCCTACGGAACAGTTCCACTCGGAAAGGCCAGCACCCGTTAAGCCTCGGGGCATTGAAAGGGTCGAATCGGCCGAAAGTCCGTCCTTTACCCCGGAAGAAATTGTAGTGCAAACTCCGCTTCAGAGCTTTGTTATCTCTACAAAGGGCGGTACTATTATATCGTGTAAACTCTTAAAATACAGATACGTAGATGGAAGTACTGTCGAACTGCTACCTCCAACCGGCAGCGGCTTGGGAATTCATCTACAAAGAGCGAACGACCGGAAGGATATTTCCTCGGCGGAGTTTGTTGCCAACCTGTCGAGTCTGCAGGTTGGCCCCGGTGAAGAGCGCTCCTTAATTATGGTGGCCCAACTCGGTGGCGGCAAGAGACTGGAAAAGGTATTGACCTTTAATGGGGATCGCTATGGATTCGAACTCCAAGTGCGCCACGAAGGGTTTGACGACGATACCGAAGCCATACTCACTTGGGAACGTGGCATAGCATTTACCGAGCACGAGCCGGAAATTGACCTACCCGAAATGCGTACTTTCGCCTATATAAACGAAGAACGGGTCGAACTCAAGGTAGATGATGGGGAAACGGACGAATTGGAGGACAAAGGATTGCTAAAATGGGCGGGTATTCGCAACAAGTACTTCTTGATTTCCTGCGTCCCCGCCGATAGAGAGCAGCGTTCCCGCGTCGTCCTACAGGGCAATCACCAAGGATCGAATTTGCTGCCCGACTATTCTTTTCAAATAGGTCGGCGACTCGAACGGTCTATTTCTTGGAATAACACCATTTATCTAGGTCCACTCAACTACGACGAGCTCATCGGCTATGAGGCTGAACTAGAGCAGGCCATTGATTTCGGATGGCCGATCGTAAGTCAAATAAGCCGCTTTCTTCTTATTCTATTCATAGCGACGTATCAATATATCCCCAATTATGGTTGGATCATCGTCCTTTTCGCCGTTGTTATCAAGATTCTCGTCTATCCGCTTACGCACAAAACGTATGAATCTGCGGCGAAAATGCAGGAGATTCAGCCGAAAATTGCTGCACTACGCGAGAAGTACAAGAACGACAATCAACGCCTGAGCCGCGAAACCATGAAGCTCTATAAAGAAGAAGGAGTCAATCCTCTTGGGGGGTGTCTGCCTCTCTTGTTGCAGATGCCCATTTTCATTGCGCTTTATAATCTTTTTGGCAAAACAATCGAGTTGCGCCAGGCACCCTTTACTCTTTGGATACAGGATCTCTCCCTGCCTGACGAGTTGCTGATCGGCGGTTTTGGTCTTCACATTCTGCCATTATTAATGGCCGTCTCCATGCTCGTCCAACAGAAGATGACTATGAAGGACCCCAAGCAGGCCGTTCTAGTTTACATGATGCCAGTACTGATGATTTTTATCTTTTGGAGCATGTCGTCGGGATTAGTGCTATACTGGACTACCTTCAATGTCCTGACCATTGGCCAGCAGCTATTGGTCAATCACTTTAAGAAAAAAGCCGCTCCTTCCAGCCCTTGAAATTTCAGCCGGATCTCGAGTCCTTGATACAGCCGGATACTGTTGTCGCTATCTCTACGCCACGGGGGGAGGGGGGGATCGGGATAGTGCGTTTGAGCGGGCCTGCCGCCCTATCAATTGGCCAGCAGCTTTTTTGCTCCCGCCCTCCGCTAGGTAAGCGGATCCGATACGTCGAATACGGGCGTATATGGGCTGGTGGTCGAGCAATCGACACTGGCGTCGCTTGGGTCTTTGCAGCTCCTCATTCTTATACCGGTGAAGATACCGTCGAGATTAGCTGCCACGGCAGTATGGTCGTATTAGAGTCAGTCGTCGAGGAAGCGCTTCGCTTGGGTGCTGTCGCCGCCGCCCCAGGTGAGTTTACTCGTCGAGCTTTTCTCAACGGCCGGTTGGACTTATTAGAAGCTGAGTCTGTAATTGACCTCATCCAAGCCAGTTCTAAAGCACATCTCGACAATGCCTATGGCTTGGCCAGTGGCCGTTTATCTAAGATGGTAAAAGAGATTAAGAGACAGCTAGTTAAGACGCTATCACTGCTCGAGATCGGGCTCGATTTTTCCGACGAAGACATCGATAGTATTGGGCGTCGAGAAATACAGACCGCGCTGCGCGAGGCAGTTGAGTCCTCTTTGCGGCTTGCCGAAACATTCGAGGGAACAAGGCGTCGCCAAGAGGGATATTTAATAGTACTCATCGGGTGCCCCAACGTAGGTAAATCCACCTTGCTCAACATTTTGCTCGGCGAAGATCGGGCAATAGTCACTCCCTTACCGGGAACGACGCGAGACTTAGTAGAAGGTCGGACTACATGGGCAGGAGAGACGATCCGGCTGGTCGATACAGCTGGGATTAGGCAAAGCCACAACCTGATCGAAAAAGAGGGAATCGAACGAGCGGCTCAGGCGGTTGGGGAAGCTGACGTGGTTTTGGCGGTATTCGACAGTTCGACCGAGGCGTGTGAGGACGATATGGCTGTGTTGGGCCTGCTCCCGTCTGATAAGAAGTCAATTGCTGTCTTCAACAAGATTGATTTGCCGGGTACTAGTACTCGATCTAAAATTGAAGCACGGACCTCGGTATCCGTTGAAATATCAGCACTTAGGGAGTTCGGTATTGAGAAATTAAAGAGGGAAGTGACGGCCCAATTGCCCCATAGGGCGGAAATAGATGGAATCGGGATCACCCGTCAACGCCACCAAGATTGCCTTTTGCGGGTAGCTAAATCCGGTGCTGTCGCAGAGGAACTTCTGAGGTCCAGCCAGCCCGATGAGTGCGTCGTAGCCGAACTTCAAGACGCCTTGAATGCCCTAGGTGAGATGCTGGGAGAGACAGTAGAAGAGGAAGTTCTCGATTCCATCTTCTCCCAATTTTGCATCGGCAAGTAATGTTCCACGTGGAACACTTGCGTTGGTTCGATGCGGCTTGGAAAATTTCGTGGAGCAGTTCAATGTTCCACGTGGAACGTGTTTTGATATGGTAATTCAGCTACCATCAGAGGTTCGCGAGGACTTTGATCGGTTAAAAAGAAAAGAAATTCTCTCTTGTTCTTTTGAGGATGTATGGCCTAAGCTGGAAATGTATCTATATCTCTTGAGCCGGTGGTCGAGAAGAGTCAACCTTGTCTCTCGGCGAGAGTTGTCTGTCGTAGCAACTAAGCACTTGAGACAGGCGTTGACTATGGTCCCGGTCGTAGTAAGTATCCCTCGTCGGCTGGTTATGGATGTAGGATCGGGAGCTGGATTTCCAGCTATTCCATTGAAGATCGCTCTTCCCGACTCATACTTTGTTCTCGTCGAAAGCAGGAGGAAGCGGGCACACTTTCTCAAGGAGGTTGTACGATCTGTGGGACTTGACTGCATAGAGGTTGTAAACGACCGGATAGAGAATTTGAGTCCCATGGGAGCGGATCTGGTCACTGCGAGAGCGGTGGCTTCTCCGGATAAACTGCTTGATTTAGTACAAAGACATTTATCTCCTCACGGTTGGATTCTTTCAACACTTCGTTCGGGGTCGTTGGCATGGAGGACGGATCGAATCGGGAGTACATTGGGGCTATTCCACTAGTTGCTGTAAGCCCAAATGATCTGGCGTTCCAAGTGTAGTTTTACCCATATTTATCCACACTTAAAATTAAAAGACCTACGGGATTTAGGTCCTTTGAGGAGGCTTATATGTCTATATGTCTAATTTTATCCAATAGATAGGCTATAAATTCAGCAGCGAAGTATTGAGTAGAGTTGACAAGATATGATGTGGAAAACTTGTTCCTAAGAAAGTGGAAAACTCTGCGGTAAATCCTTTGAAAGAAAAGAAAAAACAAGTATATTTTTAACTGACGTTACGCAGTCTCTCTCTATCTTGTGGATTATCGAAGCCTGTTGCTCCAAGGTATTGGGACGAAATTGAGGATTTTCTGGAAAACTGCGTAACATCAGTTTTTAACGTGAGTTTCCGAGGACACGGGTTCTCAATACAAGCACCTACAAAATAGGTTCTTTTTTGCTAGATAAATATCTGAAAAAGTGGTGTTTGGTCCTCCTTAGACCGTTGGCGCACTTGTTTATTCGCTTGGGCTTCAGGCCCGATTGGCTGACGCTGATGGGGCTAGTTATGAACGTGGGGGCAACTGTGGCTTTTGCCAAGGGTCATTTACAATGGGGGGCTCTCATTATGATGGTTGCGGGCCTCTGCGACATCTTGGATGGACAAGTTGCAAGAGAAGGCCGCAAGGAGACCAAGTTCGGAGCCTTATTGGATTCGACTACAGATCGATACTCTGAGATATTCATTTATTTTGGAATCGGTGCGTATTTGATTGGCCGCGATGAGTGGGTTGCCTCGGGTATCCTCTTTTTTGCCATCACTGGTTCGCTGATGGTTAGTTATGTAAGGGCTCGTGCAGAGGGGCTGGGCGAGGATTGTAAGGTGGGCTTTATGCAGCGCCCGGAGCGTCTAATTGCCTTGGCCGTGGGGAGCCTGATGGGCCATCAAGGGTTGGTTTTTGTGCTGGTTTTATTGGCCGTTACGACCAACTACACGGTTGTTGAGCGGCTCGCTCATATCCGCAACAGGCTGAAATCTGGTCCCAATTCGCCCGCTTCAGTCCAGCAGTCCTGATAAGGGCTAAGGTTTTCTGCCATCGTGTCCCGGGGTCATTTCATCGTTTTTGAAGGGGTTGATGGCAGTGGAACTACAACCCAATCCCACCTGCTGGCGTCGTATTTAAGGGAAGCGGGTCTTCCGGTTACGCTTACCAGAGAGCCAGGCGGGACGCCGATCGCAGAGAGGATTCGCCAGCTTGTTCTCGACCCAAGCCTAGAGGGTCTATCTCCTACGGCGGAACTCTTCCTCTACGCAGCTAGTCGTTCGCAGCACGTAGAAGAGGTGATCGCACCGTCGCTTAATCGGGGAGAGGTGGTTGTTTGTGACCGCTATATTGCATCATCGCTAGCCTATCAGGGATATGGGCGCGGTTTGGATTTGGAAGTGGTCGAACAAGTCAATCGGCTGGCAGTGGGGGCGTGTTTGCCGGACGCGACAATATATCTGCTCTTGCCCATAGAAGTGGCTTGGGCACGCCTAAGGCGACGGGACGTCGCAGATCGGTTAGAGCAAATGGGAATGGCACTCCAAGAGAAGGTCTCCCGAGGCTACCAAGAGATTGCCAAAAGAGATCCAGCAGGCTTGGTTTTTGACACGCAGTTCGAGATAGATCGGCTAGCTGAAAGAATTCAGGATGCACTGCGCCAGCAGTGGTCGTGGTTTCCCGAGGAGAAAAAGTAATCATGCGACACATCTTAGTGGGATTGATTTTTTTGTTTGCAAGTGGGGGCGCAATCCATGCTGCGACTACGGAAGATCCGTATGCTGAGGTAAATGCCAGTTGGGAGCGTTTCGGGGCCGTGTATTCGCGCATTCTGGAAAATTATTACGCCCGTCTGGATCAAGAGGAAGTTATGGGCGCAGCCATCAAGGGCATGCTCGGCCAACTCGATCCATACAGCGAGTACTATGACGAGGAAGGTTTGCGCCAGTTGCGCCAAGACACGACGGGCAAGTTCGCGGGATTGGGAATTACGGTTGCCATAAAAGATCGTTTTCCCGTGGTAATTTCCCCTATTGAGGATACTCCTGCCTTTCGGGCCGGGCTGAGACCGGGCGACTTGATCGTCGCCGTTGAGGGCAAAAGTACTTTGGATATGCAGCTTGAGTCTGTGGTCAATGCGCTGCGTGGGGACCCTGGAACAAAGGTCGCAATCTCGGTCGCCACCCACTTGGGAGCAACGCCGCGCGAAATTGAAATTCAAAGAGAAATCATCAGGATCAAGAGCGTTGTGCTGGTAGAGGAGCTCAAAGGCAAAATCGGGTATATTAGCATGCGCCGGACGCGCTTTTCCGAGCATACCTCCAGTGAAGTGGAAGAGGCGATAAAAAGCCTCCCTCGGGTTGAAGGGCTAATTTTAGATCTGCGAGGAAATCCAGGGGGCTTGTTTAGTCAAGCCACCCAAGTTGCGGATTTGTTTTTACCCCAAGGGGTGCCGATCGTTTCTATTAAGGAACGCGAAGGGCGGAGAGAAGAAGTTAAGTATGCCCACCGTCACTCTATTGCGCGAGATATACCCTTGGTAGTTCTGATTGACGAGGGTAGTGCCAGCGCGTCCGAAATCGTTGCTGGAGCCATCCAAGACAATGATCGAGGAGTGATTGTCGGATCTGCATCCTTTGGCAAAGGTTCGGTACAGACCATATTCGACCTACGCGACGAGGTGTCTAGTGCTCTAAAGCTGACGACGGCACTCTACTACGCGCCAAGTGGGCGCAGTATCCACCGCGAACAGGATATAGCTAGGCCAGTGCATCGCGTTCTGTTCGGCCAAAGGGAACTACCTCATCAGTTAGTAATGGACCTCGTTTTGCGTTCCGAGAATAGGGCTAAGGCCCTTTCTGCACTCCAAACCCATTTTGACATGGATTCTGAGTCCGCAGAGAGCATTCTCTTGATCCGTTTGGGCGATTTAGTGGGTAAATCCGAGATAGGAGCGGCTGGATTGTCGGATACTATTGCAAAAACCTATTATACTCAGCGAGGCCGCGAGGTCTTCGGCGGCGGCGGTATTAAGCCAGATATTAGTGTTGAGTCGGAACCATTTCCTCCCTACGTACAAGAGTTGGAGCGTCGCCGGCTCTTCTTTGACTTTGTCATAGATTATGTATTAGCTGACTCGTCTTGGGCTGAGGAGCATCCAAGCTTGACCGTCAGCGATGAGATGATTAAGAGCTTTATGGAGTTCGTCCAGGACAGAAGGCTGGATCAAGGCCAAGAAGGGTTGAGTCAAATAGAAGAACTCGCGGACTTGGCTGAGGAAATGGATTGGGGTACGGCGGCACAGGAGTCGATCCATCAACTGCGAACAGCGGTGAAGCAGGAGTGGGAGCAGCGATATAGCAGCAAGTTAGAACCTTATATAAAGAGTGCTTTACGTCGAGAACTAGTCTTGCGTTTCAGGGGCAGAAGGGCCCAACTCCTCGAAGAATTGCAAGAGGATGTACAGCTAGCGAAAGCTATAGAGGTACTCGCAGATCAAGACCAGTATTTGGGGGTATTGGCCGCGGAAGAAGCTAAGTGAACGGCGATAAGCGAGGCGTTGAAATCGTCTATACCATTATATATGACTACTAAGTGTGAGGGTAGATCGTGCAAACAGAGATTTTTATCAACCAAGGCATTCACGAATCCCGCATTGCCATCTTGGAAGAGGGGCGTCTAGCGGAAGTCTGGATCGAAAGACCCGAAAATGAGCGGACGGTAGGGGACATATACAAAGGGATTGTAACGGCCGTTTTGCCCGGGCTACAGGCCGCCTTTGTCGAGATAGGCCATGACCGCACCGCGTTCCTCCAAGTGCGCGATATGGTGGAAGCTGATAGAGGAGAGACCGATGGAGCGCGTAACGGGCGCCGCTCTCGCCATCGCGGTTATCCTCCTATTCAAAACCTGATCAAGAAGGGCGAAGAGGTACTGGTGCAGATCACCAAAGAGCCCATCGGCACTAAAGGTGCCCGTGTGACAACGCAGCTATCGCTTCCGGGTCGTTTTATGGTGCTGATTCCGGGAGGCAATTGGGTTGGCGTCTCGCGCAAGATCATCAGTCGGAACGAACGCAAGAGATTGAGAGATCTGGTATTCAAAATCAAGCCCGATGGCTACTCAGTAATTGTGCGGACCGAAGGACAGAACCAAAGCGAACGCGAGTTCAAACGCGATATAAAGCAGTTGGAGAGAAACTACGAGCGTCTGCTCAAGACCAGCAGGAAGGTTGGAGTGCCTGCCTTAGTATACAAGGAAATGGGCATGACCTCCAGCATAATACGCGACCTTTTCACTGACAAGGTGGGACGGCTAGTCGTCGACAGCAAAGAGCTGTACAAGGAGATCACGGCTTATTTGCGACAAGTTTCACCTGAATTGCGCCAAAGGGTTGAGCTTTACCGAGATCGTCGGCCCATCTTCGACGCCTTCAACATTGAGGAAGATATCGAAAAGGCCACCAACCGAACCGTGTGGTTGCGGAGGGGCGGAGCTTTGGTCATCGACTACGCCGAGGCGGGGACCTTCATCGACGTGAACTCAGCTCGTTACCTCGGCTCAGACGATCAGGAGGAAAACAACCTTAATACCAACCTGAAGGCCGCTCGTGAGATTGCCCGCCAGCTCAAGCTCCGCGACATTGGCGGCATTATCGTCATCGACTTTATCGATATGAATGAGGAGCGCAACCGCAAAAAGGTCGTTGACTGCTTGGTCGAGGAGTTCAAAAGGGATCGGGCGAAGGTCTCTATCAGCCCGCACATCAGCGAGTTTGGCTTGGTCGAAATGACTCGCCAGCGCGTCCGTCCAAACCTTTTGCACACTCATAGCGAACCTTGTCCCATTTGCAGCGGTACAGGCCGGATTATGGGGCCGGACACAACCCTGACTTGGATTGAACGCTGGCTTCAGCGTTCCTATGCTGCTACCCGCGAAAGGCGCTACGTGTTAAAGGTTCATCCCGATGTGGCCACCTATATGCTAGAAAATCGCGAGGAACGGCTCAAGTCCTTGCGCAAGGCGACTAAAGCTCGCCTCCAAATTGAGACCGATTCCACTTTGGGACCCCAAGACTATCGTTTCTTCTCAAGCAAACGCAGCTTAGATGTGACGGCCGAATTTCGGGTTTGACAGAAAGAATTCCGACCTATACCTTTAAAGATTTCTTGGTTGATTGCGAAGCAGTCTTAGCTTAGGAGCGCGATTCATGTATGCAGTTGTCAATATCGCCGGCCATCAAGTCAAAGTCGATAGAGGTCAGTGTCTGCGCGTACCCCGGCTTCAGGCCGAAGAAGGTAGCACCGAGGAATTTACCCACGTACTGCTAGTTTCCGGCGGTGACGAGATCAGGGTTGGCAGTCCCACGGTCGAGGGGGCCAGTGTTTCGGCGACGATCGTCAGCCATGGCCGCGGAGACAAGATCGTCGTTTTCAAGAAAAAGCGGCGCAAGAAATACCGGCGGCGCAATGGCCACCGCCAAGATTACACCGAGATTCGGGTCGAGGACATTGTTCTCCCGAACTGAGTGTGAAAGGACATAGGTATTATGGCTCATAAAAAGGGCGTCGGCAGTTCTAAAAACGGGCGGGATAGCAATGCCCAGCGTCTAGGCGTTAAGCGCTTTGGCGGAGAGAAGGTCAGCGCAGGCACGATTATCGTGCGGCAGCGCGGTACGCGCATTCATCCGGGCGTTAATGTCAAGAAGGGCGGGGACGATACGCTCTTCGCCACAATTGACGGGCAGGTGCAATTTGAGGCTTTTGGCAAGAAAGGCAAGCGGGTGAGCGTTTACGCTGTATAAGCCGTCATAACGCGCACTAATCCATAGGAATTGAAACAGGCTCCACCAGAATGGTTGAGCCTGTTTTTTTGACGTTGTGTCTGGGTGATTGGACACATAGTACTCGCTTGGGATTCTCACTCCTCCAGCATCAGGTGCGATTTAGGCTCCCAGCCCAAGACTGTTCGCGCTTTGGACATATTCATTTCGCGGTGGTCGGCGTCGCCCGATATGAAGAAGACGTCGCAGCGGCCATGGCCTGTACATACGTAGTCTAGAGCGGCTAGGTAGGCCTTAGCCAAATCCTCCTCGTCAGTAAAATAAAGGCCGCCGGGGGGGTAGTGTGGTGGATTTTTGGCTTGTTCTAGGAATTGCGCCCGGGAGCGCGGGCCGGTGATGCGAAGGACCGCCAAGTTCATGTCAAATTGGCGAGCGAAGTAACGACAAATGCTCTCGGCTAGCCCCTTAGTGAAGCCGTACACACTAGGGCCATCGAGCGGTACTTCCTCCTCGGACGGATAATAGGAGCGGGCGCGGTAGTGGGCACTCATGGTGGAGGTGTGGATGCCTCTTTTGATACCTAGCTTCCAAGCTGTGTACAGGAGCAGGTGCAGTCCCAGACAGTTGACCGTGTAGTTATCGACGATCTGGGTCTCGGTCTGGTGGCTGTCGAGGCCGCCTTGGCCGCTCTTCATGGTCAAGTTGATGAAAGCGTCCACCCCGTCTAGGGCGCAGGCGAGGGCCTCTGGGTCGGCGATAGAGCCTTCGATACATTCTACCTCATGCCGAGGCTTGGCTATGTCCAGTACGCGTAGGTCGTGATGGCGTTTAAGGTAGGGAGTAGTACAGGTGCCGACGTGGCCGGCCCCGCCGACTAACAAGATTTTCACGGGCTACCTCCTCGGGGTTTTTGGATATGGCTGAATATTACGGGACTTTTCCGACGATCAACAGCCCTAGTTTGGTACTTGCGCTGGTCGCTTCCTAGCTCGCCTTGCTGATAGAGGGAGGTTTTTATACTCTTTTGCCTAAGTACGCGATACCTCCTGTGGGTACGTTCGTGCTTGATGGTAGGACGCCACTGAATGCGAATATTGAATTATATAGCCGTAAATATTGATAAATTTGATAAACCATAGCCCCTGTTGGCAGGCAAGCTGCCCGCGTACCCGGCGGAAACCTTAGTGTCGTGTACTAAGCTCTTTTGCTTCCTTTCCACCCAATAAAATAGATAATGCTCATGAAAGTTCACGAATATCAAGCGAAAAAAATTTTGCGCCAGTACCAAATCGCCGTTCCGAGCGGCAACGTGGCCACGACAGCTAACCAAGCTGAACGCGTGGCTGCTGAATTGGGAGGAAAAGTCGTAATTAAGGCCCAAATCCACGCTGGAGGTCGAGGCAAGGGCGGAGGCGTCAAACTAGCCGCTAATCCCGAAGAGGCTCGCCAAGCGGCCAGCGAGATTCTCGGCATGCAGCTCGTTACCCACCAGACTGGCCCTGAAGGCCAAAAGGTCAAGCAGGTCCTAGTAGAGAAAGCCTCGGCTATAGAACGCGAGTTCTATCTGGGCATCACCCTCGATCGGGCCCAGAGCAAGTTAGTGGTCATGGCCAGCCGAGAAGGTGGAGTTGAGGTTGAGGAAGTCGCCGCTGCGACCCCAGAGAAGATTCTCAAGGAAACGGTTGATCCTAGCGTAGGGATACAGGCGTTCCAAGCAACGCGCCTAGCATTTGGGCTTGGCTTTGAAGGCAAGCAGGTGCGCCAAGTAGCCAGTTTTATCCTTAGCCTCTACAGATCCTATATAGATGCCGACTGCTCGCTGGTCGAGATCAATCCTCTGGTAGTGACCGCCGATGGGCAGATCTTGGCACTGGATGCCAAAATAGATCTAGACGACAACGCACTCTTTCGCCACCCCGACTTAGCGGAAATGCGCGATCTGGATGAAGAGGAGAAGCTCGAGGTCGAAGCAGCCAAATACGGTCTGAACTACATCAAGCTCGACGGCAATATCGGTTGTATGGTCAACGGTGCCGGGCTGGCGATGGCCACGATGGACATCATCAAGCTCTCCGGTGCTGAGCCAGCCAATTTTCTGGACGTAGGCGGAGGGGCCAGTGCTGAAACCGTGGAAAATGGCTTCCGCATTCTGCTTTCCGACCCGAATGTAAAGGCCATTCTCATCAATATCTTCGGAGGCATTGTGCGCTGTGATCGCGTGGCCGCAGGCGTGATTGAGGCACGCAAAAATATCGAAGTCAACGTGCCTATCGTCGTGCGACTGGCTGGGACCAACGCGGATGTGGCTGCCGAGATGCTGGAAAATTCCGATATGGACTTTGCCGTTGGGCACGGGCTGAAAGACGCGGCGGAGATGGTCGAGGCGGCCATTCGATAAGAGGAATACAGACATGAGCGTTTTAGTCGATGAAAACACCAAGGTCTTTGTGCAGGCAATTACTGGGTCGGAGGGATCATTTCACACTCGACAAATGCTGGAATACGGCACGAAGGTGGTCGGAGGAGCAACGCCAAGCAAAGGCGGCCAAGAATTTGAAGGCATTCCGGTGTTTAATATGGTCGCCGAAGGCGTCGAGGCCACTGGTGCCAATGCTTCAATCATCTTTGTACCAGCCCCCTTTGCCGCCGACGCCATCATGGAAGCGGTCGATGCCGGTATAGAGCTAGTGATCTGTATCAGCGAAAACATTCCCGTGAGCGACATGGTTAAAGCCTATCATTATGTACAGGCGCACTCTACTCGGCTGATCGGGCCTAATTGCCCTGGCGTCATCTCGCCAGGGAAGTGCAAAATCGGCATTATGCCCGACTTTATTCACCAGCCCGGTCGCGTGGGTATTATCTCGCGCAGTGGAACGCTGACCTATGAAGCCGTGGGGCAGCTTACGGAGCGGGGCCTAGGCCAGTCCACTGCCATCGGCATTGGCGGCGACCCAATCATCGGTACGCGCTTCGTGGACGCGCTAGTGCTCTTTAAGGACGACCCCGAGACCGATGCGGTCGTGATGATCGGCGAAATCGGCGGCACGGCTGAAGAAGAAGCGGCCGCCTATATCAAAGAATGCTACGACAAGCCTGTCATTGGCTTTATCGCGGGACGCACGGCACCACCGGGGCGGCGGATGGGACATGCAGGAGCCATTATTTCAGGTGGTAAGGGAACGGCCGAGGACAAGATGGCGGCGATGCGGGAAGCGGGGATTCACATCTGCGAGAGTCCCGCGGAAATTGGGGAAACGGTAGAGAAGGTACTGAGCTGATTTAATCTCTGCGGGTTGAATTCCCCGCTGCTTGCGGTGTATTCTATTCCGCATGAGCGAGTTTCTAATACCCTGCTGCTTGCGGCGGGGTAATTTATTTGGGGAACGTTTTTCTGCTTAAGTGCCTCCCCTCCAACAGTTCAATTACAATCGGGCGAAGAGAATTCCCTCCTAGTCAGCAGCGGCATAATGGCGGGTTGGCGGCTGAGAAGTAGGAGGCCGGCAAGCAGGATTAGGCTGGCGAGCAGGGCCAAGGGCATGGGGAGATGTTGGGAGGGGCCTATGCCATCTATGCCTAAGTAAGTGCGCAAGTTGATCCCGGTTATCGAAGCCAAGTTGTTGACCGCGTGGGCGAGCATGGCAGGATAGATGCTGTGAGTCCAATAGACTAGAGCACCTAGGAAGAGCCCAAAGAGGAAGAGAGGGATCAGTTGCCAAGGGTTGAAGTGCGAAATGGCGAACAGCAGGGCCGAACTGCCTAGTGCCCAGCGCGGTCCATAATGGGCGTAAAGGCTCGTGAACACAAGCCCGCGGAAGAGAGGCTCTTCGCAAAACACAGGGGCTAGCACTAGTGTTATCAGTGCCTTCGGGATATTCGCTAGTCCGCGGACAATCTGAATCTCCAGCAGGTTTTTCTGGAAGGATGGCGGCATAGATAGGTCTATCAGGCCGAGAAAATAGGCCAGATACAAGTCGAATTCGGCGACTACGAGGCTACAGCAAATAGTCACCGGAATTGTCAGCAACAGGGTCGTAGCCGGCGTAGCGTTGAACAGAAGCAGGTCTTCGGCGATTAGGCGGTGACGGCGAATATAAAGGACTACAAACCACAAAAGGGTACATTCGGCGGCAATAATACCAGCGTGTAGGGATAAGAGGCCGACGATGGGCCAAACAACGAAGTGGGCCAGCAGGAGAGCAGGTAGAGTTACGCGGAGAATCTGGGAGAATCTGGGATAGTGAGCAGGCATAGAGCTAGGGAGTTCTTTTGTTCGAGCTAGTCTCTCTGGTTGGGAAATGATGCCATGAAAAATAGAGGCTACTAGGCGATTAGCAAGCCGACTTTGAATGGGCAGCCGCCTTTAGATAACCCCGAGTGCGGCTGGACCAGAACAAATAACTAAAAACCAGATCCGGGACATAGGTTTTCACAAGCCAGCGGGCCAACCAGCGGATTGGGTAGTGAATCGGCGACAACAGGGCTAGCTGGAGCGCGAGTCGCCGAGGAGAAAATCCACAGGCCCTGATAAAGTCCAGCCGGAGTACGGCGTCAAGCTCGGGATGCTTGTGCAAAAGGATGGGGATTGACTTGCTACCGTAAGTTTGCATCAGGCGGCAGAGTGGCTCCAATGAACGCAAGTGATAGTGGTAGGACAGGGCTTCAGGAGCATAGTAAAGCGGAATACCCGCCAAATGGAGGCGATACCCTAATTCTAGGTCTTCGCCGCCATAAGCAGTGAGGTCCTCGTCGAAAAAACCTACGCGGAGCAGGGACGACCGGCGAACTGAGGAGTTGCCGGTGACGAAGCACTTGAAAGGTATGGGCTTATCCGCGTCGACCCTGTGGGGCCCCCTCCCTTCGAGATAGCGGGTCAGGGATGTAGTGGGAATTTCACGGGCAAAGCGGATGTTGCCGATAAAAACGGCTTCCGCGTGGTTTTGATGCCGCTGGGCATGGGCGCGGAGAAAATTCGTGCCGACGGTCATGTCGCTGTCGAGAAAGACGACGAGGTCGCCGCTGGCGACCCGAAGTGCTGCGTTGCGCGCCCGAGCGCGTCCCTGATTCTGTTCGTTGCGCAGCAGCCGCAATTGTAAAGGCGCGACCGCCGCATGCAATTGCTCGGCATCCAAGTGGGGGGAGGCGTCGTCCACTACGATGATTTGAATCGCCTCGTGGGGATAATTTTGCTGCGACAGGGTCTTAAGTGCTGCTTCGAGGCGCTCAGGCTCGCCATAGGTAGGCATTACGACGCTGAGCGTCAGCGGGATATTCATGCTAAAGTTTCGTAAAGCTGGGTGAGTTGAGCGGCTTCCCGTTCCCAATTATAGTGCTGGGCTGCCTGCAAGCTCGCCTTGGCACAGGCCTCTCGCTGCTCTGCATTGTCCAAAAAAGCGGTGATCTGCTCTCGAATGGCAACTATATTGGTTGGATCAACCGTAACTCCGGTACGCGTTTCGCGGACGATGCGCTGCATTTCAGGAAAGTTGCTGGCTAGGATTGGTAACCCGGCCATCATATATTCAAAGAGTTTGTTGGGCAGAGAGTAGTAGAAGCTCTTGCCCGTGCCTTTGATCAGACACAGCCCCAAGTCGGCCGAGCAAGTATAATTGTGAAGTTGGTGAAAGGGCACCCGGGGAATAAAATAGACCCGATCGTCTAGCCCGGCAGCGCAGACTTGGTTCCGCAGGGCCTGTTCGCTAGGTCCGTCCCCAATTAGAACTAGGGCGGCGGCAAGCCCAGCGGCGGCCTCAATTTGCTCGCGCAAGCCATTTTCGGTGAGGAATCCTCCTTGATAGAGCACAATAGGGCGATCATCGGGCAGGTCCAGCGTTCCGCGTATCAGGTTGCTTTGGACCTTATGGCGGAATAACGGCAAATTGTGCAGAACAACGACCTCGTCAAGGCGGTAGCGCTCCTTGAGTGATTGGGCGATAGACCCGCTGACGGTAATGACTCGATCTACCCGTCTTATCAGCCGCCGCTCCAACAAACTCCAGCAGGACCGCATCAGCGGTCGGTTGACAAGTGAGGATTGTTCGGTCCAAAATTCGTGTGCGTCGTAGACGATGGGCAAATCTAGTCGCTGTGCAGCTCGCACTGCTGGCCAGAGCGAGTCTAGGTCGTGGGCGTGATAAGCATCCGGATGGGTAGCGACCAGCAGTGGATAGGCTCGTTGCCAAAACAAAGGGTAGAGGCGGCGCAGTGAGCGGCTTCGGTCTAGCGGAATCGAATGGATTTCAAAATCGTCCCATCCCTTGAGAGGAGTTGGCTTGAACGAGGAGGCGACAATGACGACTTGGTGACCAGCACGGCGCAGCGAAGTGGCCTCTCGGTAGATGCGGTAGTCGAAATTCAGGTCGGTGAAGGCGACCATACAGATACGCATGGCGTATAAAGGAATCGGTATAAAGATAAATAAAAAGCAGCCCATTTTTAGATGGGCTGCTTTTCAAAGAGTGTGGCGGCCAGACGGTGTGATCTTGAAACGCAAGTGAGATCCTCAAACGAGGCGGTGTGGGGAGGTAATTTTGAAGATCTCAACGACCCGAAAAGGGAAATCCGAGCTTCGCGAATCAGGATTTTGGCCACGCTAGCGGACCGCCACACTATTTGAAACCTAAAATACACACGCTAGATTGTGTTGTCAAGTAGAAAAACACATGCACAGAAAACCATAGCGGGGTCTTGCACACTTACCAGTGTGTGCATATCTTAATGGAGAAAATGGTTGAAAATAGCAGAGGGATCGCGAATGCAGTTTGCGGAAATGATCAAGGAAGCCCGGTCACGAGCCCATCTGAGCCAGCAGGGATTGGCCGCGCAAGTCGTGACGGCACGAAAGCCCAATGGCGTATGGGCAACCTATATAGGACAAATTGAGAAGGGGGAGAAGGTTCCTTCCGACGAAGTATGTATCAAGTTGGCCGAGGTTTTGGAACTCGACTATAACAGAGTGTTGATTGCTGCTTATGAGGCCAAGGCGGGCTCGGAGGAGGGACGTGCGCTCTATGGCAAGATGATGCGCTCGTTGTCGGACCCAGTGGTCAATAAGCTCCTGTCTAGCGAAGAGCCTTTGGATCCAGCCCTCTTAGGGGTGCTCTCCAACCCAGAAATCGCGGCTCTGCTCGGGGATCAACCGTGGTTAGAGGCAGTTGCCCGGGCGCGCAAGAAACAGAAGGAACGCGATGTGTTGAGGCTGCTCGCTCTAGTAGAGGCGATGGACGACAAACAGTGGGATATGGTAATGGGCATAATAGGGACTTGGAACTTAGAACCGCCTAATTGAGGGGGCAGTTCCGCTTGGGAGGATTAGGGGAACCATCGACGAAAAAGTTAAAGTCTGATGGAGAGCGAAGGAGTTAGAAGTCGGGTAATTTATACTCGCCGCGCTCAATGGCTCGCTCTAACTCTTGGTGGAAGGTGCTGTCTAGGTGGGAAGTAATTTTCCAACCACTGGAATCGCGAAGAAAATAAAAGAATGGCGACGTGCGCTCATCGTCTAGCGTAGAGGAATCGAAGAGTAAGTAACCTATGCGCTCGTTGATGATGCGCTCTTCGGCGATTTCGCGCCGCAGATGAGCCTTTATCTCGGCTGGTGTCTTTTGCCGCCATCGTTCGGCAAAGCCCTGACGATCTTCTCCCTCCATTTGCGAAGAATTGAAACATTCCCCAAGCAGGTCAAAGTCGCTGTTTTCTAGGGCATATTTATAGGTCTGAAAGGTCTGGGCCGGGTGGGAGAACCGTTGGTCTACTTCTTCGCTATGGCAGCCGAGAAAGATGAAAAGGACGATGCAAAGGAAGGGTTGTAGGACCATAGTGTGCAGCGCACGGATTAGTATCCTGAGCAACGTCAACGACTTGGTAGGAGTTATGTCTGCGTCCATCGAGATTGGGCTTCAGGGCTTGGCTTTATTAACGAGCAATTCGATGGCATCGCGCAGCCGGGCGGCGTCTTCGTATTCTTCGCAAATAACGGCCTGCTGTAGCTGGTCCTGAAGCAGGCTGAGTTCGTCTTTCTCTTTTTTGAGAGGCTGCCGGGCTTCGGCCTTTTCGGCGTTCCGCTTAGGTGGACGGATGTTGGCCGTCTCAGATTCTACACTGAGAGATTTAGAAATCTGCGTTTCAAACTCGTAGAAGCGGTTCAGTGTGTGTTCAACGTCCAAGTCGGTCTCCAAAGGCTCCAAGCCCACCTCGTCAAGCAACGTATGAGAAACGTAGATAGGCGAATCAGTGCGCAAGGCCAAAGCAATTGCGTCGCTGGGACGTGCGTCAATGTCTTTTATTGTGTGATTCTTCTCAATGACGACTCTCGCGTAGTAAATTGAGCGATGCACGTTGTGAATGACAACTTGGCGCACATTTATCGCAAGGTAGTTGACCATAGAAGAGAGCAAGTCGTAGGAAATCGGGCGTATAGGTCCATCGTTTTCTAGCCGCATCCGAATGGCGGCCGCTTCAAATTCGCCGATGGGAATGGGCAAGAGCCGCGGCAGTTCACCTTCCTTCTCGCCTAACCATACCAAGGGCCTGTCCTCGCGCAAATAGGGACTAACCTTGACCACGGACATCTCGACTAAAGAGGTATTACTCATTAATCATCTCCCTGTTGAGACGGCTAATCTCGTCGCGAAGCCGCGCCGCCTCCTCGTAAACTTCTTCGGCAACGGCTTGGCGCATGCGTCTTTTGAGTTGTTCTAGCTGATTGACGGCTGGTGCGGCGATGATAGGCTGCTCTTCTCGCGGTGCGGTCACGGGTTTGGTGATGGCCTCAACGTCAGCTTTAACCCATTCATCGTCGTCGGAGCGAACGCAGCCTACCTCTTTGAGGATCTCGACAGCGGCGTAGATCGGCGCACGAAAGCGCAAGGCTAGGGCAATGGCATCGCTGGGACGTGCGTCGAGCGTATGAGTCCTGCCCTCGTCGTCGACGAGATGAATCTCGGCGTAGTACGTTCTTTCGCGTAAGTTAAAGTCGGTGATTTCGACCCGGACTACCCGGGCATCGACGTCGTCGAGAATCCGATGGGCTAGGTCATAACTGATGGGTCGTGCGGGTTGCCGCTTGCTGTGGGCCATAGAAATGGCTGCCGCCTCGAAGCGGCCGATGACAATGTGCAGATAATAGTTGCCTTCGACTTCTTTGAGCACTACTTCAGGGTATAAAGATTGAGATTTGCTGCTTAAGACCCCCTTGACTTCCATCAGAATCATAACGGTACACTGCGGTTTAATAGGCGATTGCCAATTGACTTGGGGAAATATAATACGACCTCAAAGCAAGTGTCAACTAACTCGTGCCTCTTCGCCATTTGGCAAATCTCCCTTTTTGTTTTTTAACTTCAACTCAAGTTCTGCAAGTTGGCGGCCCAGTTCCTCGGTGCGTCGGCTTAGGTGCGCCAAATAAGAAAAAAGCACGATCCACACGGCCGCGAAGGCGGCAAATAAATAGTGGAGATTGTCCATAGGATCCTACGTTTCGTCAATTAGTTTTTGCCGCAGGAGAGCCACGGCTTTTTCGATGCGGGCTAGTTCCATGCGTTGCGCTAGGAGGCGAAAGAGCAGCAGGAAGAAAGCTGCGTAGCAGATCCACTTGGTGTATTGCATTGTCGGATCGAGTTCTACGTTGCGCGGCGGGTGTAGCTGTTGGTCGGCGGCCCACAGATCGACAGCATAGTACACCAAAGGAACATTGGCGAAGGCGAGAATGCCCAGTACAGCACTGATGCGTTGTACTGGGGTAGAGTGAGCTCCGTATCCTCGCACCATTAGGTAGGCCACGTAGATGGTGAAAGTAATCAGCATTGAGGTTAGGCGCGGCTCCCATCGCCAGTAAACCCCCCAGATGGGTTTGGCCCACAAGGGCCCAGTGATCAGCACGATCAACGCAAAGATCACGCCCAACTCGGCGGAGCATAGCGCTAGACGATCCCACTTGTCCTCGCGGGTGCGCAGATACTGTACGCTGCCGACGAATACAAGAAAAAAGGCCAGAAACGAAGAAATCGCCGCCGGCACGTGAAAATAGAAGATTCGTTGGACGATTCCCATTTCCTTTTCAGTCGGGACCCATAAAAAAATCGCGCCCAAGGCAACGAGCATGAGCAAAAAAACCAAACAGGAAAATAGAACCGAGCGCATCATTCCTCGATTGCGTATTCAAAGAGCATTAGCGATAGCACTGTGAAAACTACCGCGTACACCCCCAACATTTGTAGGTGCGGAAAGAGCTTTTCGCAACAGTCATTGGCCAGCACTAGCCCCGTCGCCTCCACGCAGGCAATCAACGCCGGCAAGAGCATGGGCAAGAGCAAAAGCGGCAGCAGTAGTTCGCGCAAACGCATGTTGTTCGACAGTGCCGCAAAGAGCGTACCGACCGACGCCATACAAGCCGAGCCTAGGACAAAGACGGCCAGCAGAGGGAGCAAGAAGAAACTCAGGGACAGATTAAAGAAGAGGGCGAAAAAGGGCAAACTCAGCAATTCGACTGCTAGAAGAAAAACAAAATTGCCCAGCATTTTGCCTAGATAGATGGCACCGCGGTCTCCCGGTGCTAACAGCAGCGCGTCAAGCGCGTCGTTTTCGCGTTCGTCGGCAAAAGAGCGGCTCAAACTCAGCAGGCTGGCGAAGACATAAGACGACCAGAGCGTACCAGGCCCAATCTCGCGTAGAGCGGCCCCGCCTAGATCAAAGGAAAAGTTGAATACCAGCAACATTAACAATATAAAGAAGACCATCGGGCTGAGACGCGCCTTAGTCCGCCACTCGGCTTTCAGATCCTTGCGCAGTATTGCCAACGCACGTCCGAAAAAGCTCATGGGTCGGCGTCGAGATAGGGTGTGCAGAGCCTGTGCAGTTGGTCCAGATCATGCGTCAGGACTTGGTCCAAGCGCCATTGCCCGCGTTCGATCACCAACAGGCGATCCACTAGACCATCGGCTTCGTCGAGGCGATGAGCTACCAAGACGCAGGTGCATCCCTCTTGCCGAAGGCGGCGCAAAAGGCGGTGCAATGCAGCGCTGGCACTGATGTCAAGGCCGGTAAACGGCTCGTCAAGCAAGAGAATGGAGGGACAATGCAGGATAGCACGGGCAATAGCTAGACGCTGCTTCATACCGCGAGAGAACGAACCCACGCGCTGGTTGAGCTGCTCATTCAAACCAACAGCCGTTAAGGCCGTAGCGAGCCGTTCGTCTGGGTTATCCAATCCATAGAGCTGGGCGAAGAAGCGCAAGTTCTCCCTCGCCGTCAGTTCGTCGTAGAGCAAGGTCTGATGCGAGAGCAGGCCGATCTCCGCCCGTGCCTCGGGGGTGCGTTGGGGATCGCGACCGTTGATCTTCACTCTTCCCTCCGAAGGTCGGCAGAGGCCGGCCACCAGTCGCAGCAGGGTACTCTTGCCCGCGCCATTGGCACCAACGACCAGTACCGCTTGACCTCGCGGGATGACCAGATCAGTGGGATGCAGGGCTGTGCGGGTGCCGAAGCGCTTGGCAGCACCCTCTAGGACGATTGCGTCGTCTCCACTCATCAAACTTCAAGTGCTTGAGTCAGGGCAACAGCTTCGCGCATCAGATGCGCCCGCTGGTCAATGTAATGCGGATCTTCGGGCCGCCCGACAAAAGAGTCGTCGAGCCGAGCGAGTTCCTCAATGAGATGCTGCCGCCGTTCCAGCGTCCGGGTGCGATCGGTGCTTGAGTATTGGCGGCTCAATGCCAGTGCGACACCACCCGCGAGGAATGCGCCTGCCAGCACAGCCCATTTGAGCGACCAACGCAGCGAGGGGGCAAAGGGTAAGGGAATCGCCACCTGCTGGCTTGGCTGTAGGTTTTCTATGGCAACTTTCCGGTATTGGCGGCCGTGCTGCTCAATAATACCTAGATCGATAAAAGGTGGTTTGATCTCCATGGAAGGGGGATCGAGAAAAACCTCCAAGCGGTTGGTAGGATAGATCACCTGATGCACATAGGGACTGGCGAATTTGCGTACGTCGATAGAAAAAGAAAAGCTCCGCTGCGAGCGGCCCGGAGGCAGAGGCTGGTTGTCGAAGAAACGGCCTTCTCCGGCTTGGTGAAGCAGACCCGAGTGGCTTTGGAGATTGAAGATGCTCTTTGGCAAGGCAAGCTCAGTCACTTGACGCTCGCGCCCGTCGCCGTTGCCCGAGTAAGTGCGCTCTAGGGTGTTGTGAATTTGCAGGAGCTGGATACACTCAACCGCGTTCTCGCGCAAAGAGAAAAAGAGATGATGAGTACCGATGCGGATGCCAGAGGGATCGCTGGTCTTTTCGTAAACCTCGAGGATGATCTGTTGCTGTACACCGACCTCAAGGGTTGAGGAGAAGTAGGGGATGCCATCGTAGAAGGCGGCTAGCCCGAAGTGGAGTCCGCTCTGTAGGAAGGGACCGGCAAAAGAGAAGTGCCCCTCGGCGTCGGTCTCCTTGCGCCGCATCTCGAGAATCTGTCCGTCTTGGCGGACGTAGAAGGCCACGGGGATGCCCGGGACTCGCGCTTGGGTGAAGGGATTGAGTACATAACCGTTGATCGCCGCACCCCACAGATCGGAAGCACAAAGGACGACTGCGACGCAAAGCGAGCGCAGGGCCATGGCTCAGCTAGGTTCCACTAGAGAGGACCCGCATTGCGGACAGAACAGATCGCCCTCGCGGCGCAGGGTCCCGCAGCCGCGGCAACGAGGAACGGCGGTTTTTTGGCGCAGAGCCGCGACCTCGTCCTCTATGCGTCGTTCGAGTTGATGGCTGCCCGCGCCGTTGAGCCGATCCAACTCGCCTATAACTGCCAGCGTCTCGGCCTCCAACTCGGCGAAGAGGCGCTGAAAGTCCTCTGCGGACACTTTACCGAGCTTGTGGTCAAATTCCAACTCGACGATCTCGCCCAAGAGCTGCTCCTTGCGCTCAAAGAGCTGTCGCGTCTGCCCGCCCGCCGCACCCGCCCGCCCGCTCATTAGGAGGGGATGTCCCAGATAGAGCAATAGCCCCAATAGCAGGACGAGTGAACACAATATAGATAAGAGTTCCATCGCATTCATTATATACGACCCTCGCAGGCCCGCACCTGTTCGGTCGAACTAACCATCGTCGTAGTGATCCAGCTCTCGTCTCAGGCGAACCGCGTCTTGGCTATGGTCGGCTGGGGGGGGCTTGGACGGTAGAGGTGCTTGGCCGTGGTCCTTCCAGCGAACGAGCAGTGTGCGCACTAAGGCGACGCCAAACAAAAGAGCCACAAAGGGCGCGACCCAAGCTAGCAGGTTAAAGCCCTTTTGCGGTGGGGTGGCTAAGACCCGCAGGCCAAAACGCGCTACATAGCCATCGACGATCTGCTGCCGAGTCTGGCCTTGGTCTAGGGCTAAGCCAATTGCCTCGCGTTCGGGTACGGCGAAGTCGGTACAAAGACAGGTAGCTAGGGATTCCCGAGGGCAATTACCGCAGAGACAGACCAACTCCTCAGCCACGCCTTTGATTTCCGCTGTTGTCGCCGCCCCTACCGGCGAGAAGCCCAAGGTCAACGCAACGAGTACGGACACGTAGGTACGAGACCTCCGTGCGATGGCCGAGTCCATTGCGGTCTCCCGATCGATCCGAGCCAACCGCCGGTCTCGCGGCGTGGGCCACATCGCCCACAGTGCGCCGAGCACTAGGACGACCGCACCGAGCCACACGAAGTTGATTAGCGGGTTGATATAGACTTGGAATTTGGTGCTCCGGTCTTCGGCAGACCCCACTAGAATTACATAGAAGTCCTCGCGCCATGTCGAGTAAATGGAGACTTCAGTGGTACCTTGGTCAAAAGCCGGGTAGTAGCGTCGCTCCGGCAGCAGTGTGCCGAGGAATTGATCGTCGCGATGCAGGGCCAAGGCTGCGGCAGTAGTGCTATGGTTGGCGTTTTCTGCGAAGGCCAGCGACGCGAAAGTAATCTGGTATTCGCCGACTTGATGCGAAGCCCCTTGGTCAAGGACGACTTCGGCTTCTTGGGTAAAGGCTTTGCCGGTGAAGCCAGCAAAGAGCAATACCAGCCCGAGGTGAGTCAAATACCCGCCGTAACGCCGCCGGTTCTTGGCGCAGAGGCGATACAATGCCACCGGATAAGGCTCGCCCGTACTGTGCATCCGCGCTCGCGCTCCAGCGTGGAACTCGGAAGTGAGCGCGACGAGGACGAAGACGCACAGCCCGAATGACAGCACGACATAGGGATCGCGTACGCCGATAGCAAAAAAGACCCCGCAAGAAAGTGCGCCCACCGTCACCGGGCGGGTGAAGTTTTTGCGCAGGCTTTCGCTGGAGGTGCGACGCCAAGCGAAGAGCGGACCAGCACCCGTCAACAACAGGAGCACTAGGCCGATGGGAATCGTGACTTGGTTGAAAAAGGGGGGGCCGACTGTGATTTGCTCGTCGGTCAAGGCTTCGGAGACCAGCGGGAAGACCGTGCCCCAGAACACGGCGAAGAGCATCCCCAAGAGAATCCAGTTGTTGAGCAAGAAAGCTGTCTCGCGCGAGGCAAAAGATTCCAAGCGGTTCTCGGCTTTGAGCAGGGGTACCCGCAGCCACAAAAGCCCAAAAGAAAAAATCAGCGTCAGGACTAGGAACGTGCCAAAAAAAGGGCCGATATTGGATTGGGCAAAAGCGTGAACCGAGGAGATGATGCCACTGCGGGTCATAAAGGTGCCGAACAGACACAGCGCGTACGTGAGGATCGCCAGTGCCACGTTCCATACCTTGAGCATGCCCTTGCGCTCTTGAATCATAATCGAGTGCAGAAAAGCGGTGGCGATCAGCCAAGGCATCAGCGAGGAGTTCTCCACCGGATCCCACCCCCAATATCCACCCCACCCCAGCTCGACATAGGCCCATTTGCCGCCTAGCAGGAGACCAAAGCCGAGAAAAGTCCAAGGAATGAGCATCCAGCGACGAGAAGCGCGGAGCCAAGTAGCGTCCAGCTTGCCGGTCAAGAGCGCGGCGATGGCAAAGGCAAAGGGTACGACCATGCCCACCATCCCCAAGTAGAGCATAGGCGGGTGAATGGCCATGACGGGGTGTTGTAGAATCGGATTGAGCCCGCGGCCGTCCTCTGGCGTAAAAGGGAGGCGCTGGAACGGGTCGGCGGCAAAGAGATGCACGATGCAAAAGAAGAAGCTGGTAAGGGATAGGGTCGCCATCGCGTAGGGCATCAATTCGCGATAGCGCCGGCGGTAGAGTGCTGCCAAGCCCGCCGAGTAGATGGATAGGATCCAGCCCCAAAACAACAGCGACCCGTTTTGCCCGCCCCACAGCGCCGTTATTAAATAGAACAAAGGCATGGCGCGATTGCTGTTTTCGGCCACGTACTCGACTTGGAAGTCGTGGGAGATGAGAGCGTACCACAACGCGAGAACCGCCAGTGTCAACAGGGCACAGGTCGCCAAGACCCCGTTTTCGCCCGAGCGCACTAGCCCCAAGTGGCCACGCCTCGCCCCGAAGGCCAACGCCAGAACCCCATAGCCGGACGCTAGAAGTGCCAAGCACAAGGCAAAAAAGCCGATAGCAACCATAAAATGTCGGGAAAAGCCAAAAGGTGCTGTGGGCTAGCCGCTCGAGCTATTCATCGCCTGCACGTGGCCTTCATAGCTCTGTCCCTCGTACTTGGAGGGGCATTTGGCAAAGACGAGATCGGCGGCAAAAGTCTGGTCGGCTGGATGGTATTCGCCTTCGAGCACTACCAGTGCCTCGTCCTTGAAGGTATCGGGCAGCACGGTGTGTCCGACGTAGCGCACTCGCAGTGTGTGTTGCCCGTCGGTAATCGCGAATTCGGGGCGCGAGCGATACCGGTCCCACTCAATCGAACCGGGCACCACCGTGCTGCCGCCTAGCTGAATGCGCTGACCCTCGACCGTAGTTCCGTCCATCAGGGTTTGCAGCGTCATGTGGGTCGCCGTTGACTGTTGGACGCCGGCAGCAAAAAGGTAGATCAAACCAGCGGCAACGACTAGGGAGCCGAGGGTGAATTTGTGCCGTCTCATAGAAATAAATCTGCTCAATTTCCCTTTCTTGTGCAAACGAGTACGCCTGTTGGCGGGAAGTGGTCGCGCTCACACTTCGAGCACCTTGGGCAGGCTGGATAGGTTTTCGTAGCCGCCTTTGCAAACCACGACCGTATCTTCGATCCGCACGCCTCCTAAGCCTCGGTAGTAGAGTCCCGGTTCCATCGTCACGACATGGCCCGACTCGAGCACGTCGCCGTGCGGGCCGATCTTCGGCCCCTCGTGGATCTCCAGACCTAGCCCGTGCCCCGTGCCGTGGAAGTATCCCTGCATATAGCCGTCTTTCTCTCCGGTCTCGTAGCCGGCGGCACCGAAAAACCGTTGGATTGATTCGTGAATAAGGTGGCCTTCGGCCCCCGGGCGGATGTGGTCTAAGCCCAATTGTTGCGCCTCCAGCACGGTTTCGTACAGGTGCCGCAGCAGCTTGGGTGCCGGCCCCTTGCAGACGGTCCGCGTCAGGTCTCCGTAGTAGCCGCTCGCCTCGTCGCGTGGAAAAACGTCGATGATGATGGTCTCACGGGTGCGCAAAGGTCCAAAGCCCACTTGGTGTGGGTCGCAGCCTTGGTCGCCTCCGGCGATGATGGTACGTTCGCCAATACTGTCGCAGTCCATTAGGGTCTGATGCACCATGCGCCGCAACCGCTCTGAAGTGAGTACGTCGCCGTTGAGGAAGAGTATGCCATCGCGCACATCGGCTGCGCGCAGCCCCTCAATCGCCGTTTGCATGCCCGCTTCGGCGGCCCGCATTGCCCGGCGCATGCCCTCAATCTCTACGGCGTCCTTGATCTTGCGCTGGGGAAAGAGCGGCTCGGCCGCAATGGCGAGTTCGATGCCCTCCTCCCACAGAAAGTCGGCCGTACCAAGGGGAAAATCAGCGGGTACTTGCAGCTTCTCCAAGCCGAGGTCGCGCAAAAGTTCCACCAAGACGGCTTTGCCGTTGGGCCGCTCCTCGCCCCTTTCCTTGAGCTGATTCTCGTACTGGGCATAAGGCAATACCCGGTTGACGCAGGCTTGGTCGCGTGCGCGGTCGATTTCGAGCTTGTGGGCGAGCATGAGTTTTTCGCTGGGAGTCCACAGAAAGACAAAGGGATCGGGAGCGCGAAAGCGGGTGGCGTAAAACAGATTGGCGCAGCGTTCGCTGCTGCCGATCATCAGCAGGGCATCGGCACCTTTTAGGTCGGGTGTCATGGTTTTTACTCCGGGATACTCAGCGCCCGGACATCGATTCCGGTATCGGGCCGCCAAAACCAGAACAACGCAGACTGTCCCGTTTCCAGCCCGGAAACAAAGCGCACAAATTGCTCCAGCGAGGTAACGCGCTCCTGGTCCACTTCGGTGATCACGTCGCGTACTTGAATGCCTTTGTCCGCGGCCAGCCCCTCCGGCTCTACTTCAACTACCACCACTGGCTCCTCGCCTTGTTCAAAACCCAGTTCTGCGGCCAGTTCGCCGGCAAAGCCCAGCTCGGTAGCCAACTCGGCGGGCAAAGACTCAACTGAGAACCCTAGCTGTGCTAGCCGCTGATGCCCCTCGGAGAGGAGCCGGTCCTCTTCGCGCTCGCCGAGCACCACGGCGACTTGGTGGAGCTGGCTCTGACGCACGATTTGCAGGTTGACCGTCTCGCCCGGGTCGCGGCTGTAGATCAGCGTCTGTAGGTGGTTGAAGTGGTTCACCTCGATACCATTGAGCGACAGTATGACATCTCCGACGAGCAGGCCACCGCGCTCGGCGGGGCTGTTGGGCTGCACTTCTTTGAGGCAAACGCCCCGCGGCCGCTCCATGTCGAGGCCGTGCTTGCGGATTAGCTCTTGAGTCATCTCAGATTCCATGGTCACGCCCAAATGGCCGCGTACGATCCGTCCGTGGACCAGCAGATCATCTACCACTTCGTGCGCTAGGTTTATCGGCACGGCCAGCCCGTAGCCGATGTAGTAACCAGTGCGCGTTGAAATGGCCGTGTTGATCCCTACAACTCTGCCCTGTAGGTCGAGTAGAGGGCCGCCGGAGTTGCCGGGGTTAATCACGGCATTGGTCTGGATGAAACTCTCGATAGCGTAGCGATTTTCACTACTGCGGTTGAAAATGCCTGTTTGGCGCCCTAGGGCACTGACGATGCCGTGCGTCAGCGTTGACCCCATGCCCAAGGGATGCCCGATGGCCAACACCCAGTCGCCGATTTGCAAAAGGTCTGAGTCGGCCAACTGCACAGTAGGCAGCCCCTGCGCCTCAACCTTGAGCAGGGCGATGTCAATCAGCGAGTCGAAGCCGATGATCTTAGCCTGATAGGTGCGGCGGTCAGAGAGGGTGACTTGGATGGAGTCGGCACCGGCGACGACGTGGTAATTGCTCAGAATGTAGCCATCGTCGCTGACGATAGTACCCGATCCTATGCCGCGGAAGTCTTCGTCGGGGACTTCTGGGTGGAAGGGGGGCAATACGCGCTTCTGCCAAGGTCGGGCCGTCGCCGCGATTAGAACCACGGCCGGGCGCACTTGTTCATAAGCTCGGCGGAAAGCTCTGCTGAGATCTGCTAGTGGCTGGGTGCTCTCCACTGGCATTTGCGCCCCGGTCGGCCGGGCACTTGCGAACGACGCGGCAATAAAGATGCTCACCCACGGACGACAAGTGCTGAACAGAGCGGAGGCATTTAGCGAGTCTCGCCGCTTCATCCGAGGTCGTATTCCTTCAATTTCCGGTAGAGGGTACGAGCACTAATGCCGAGGATTGCCGCCGCCTTCCGGCGATTGCCGCCGACGCGGTCGAGTGTCTGCTCGATGGCTTCCCTCTCCCGGTCTTTGAGTGTGGGCAAAGGCTCAATAGCTGCATTCTCGGGGATGCGTATTGCCGCGGGCTGGGGCTCTGCGGGATTGTATGGGGCACCCTCAACCGGGTAGATCGGTTGACTTGATTCCTCTGGTGCTACCGGCTGAACGACCGCTGGTGCTACGGGAGGTGTAGAAGACGGCATCACGGGGGCATTGCGCTCAACCGTGGCTCTTAGTTCAGCGACCTCGCGCTTGAGATCCAAGAGAGCAAAGTAGATCAACTCGCGCTCGGATTGATCCGGCGTCTTGCTGGTTGGCACTGGCAAATGGCGCGTGGGCTGGATCCTGAGGTGAGGCAACAAGTCTTCGGGTTCGACGAGGGCACGCGGGGCGAGGAAGACCAAGTGCTCAATTAGGTTGCGCAACTCGCGCACATTGCCAGGCCAAGCATAGCTTTGCAAAAGGTCAATCGCCGCAGCCGAGAATCCCTCTAGGCGGCTCTTGTTATCCTCGGTCAACTCGCCGATAAAGCGCTCGATCAAGAGGGGAATGTCCTCGGCCCGGCGGCGCAGCGGGGGAATGTCGAGCTCGACGACCTTGAGCCGATGGTAGAGGTCGAGGCGGAACTCGCGCTGGTCAACCGCCTTTTGTAGATCGCGATTGGTCGCGGCAATGACGCGAATGTTCACCGCGATAGACGCACTGCCGCCGATGCGGGTAACCTCGCGCTGTTCGAGGACCCGCAAGAGACGCACTTGCGCCGCCAGCGACATCTCGCCGATTTCGTCTAGAAAGACCGTTCCGCCGTTAGCTTGTTCAAAGAGGCCTCGGTACTGGGCGCGGGCGTCGGTGAAGGCCCCTTTCTCGTGCCCGAAGAGTTCGTTCTCCAACAGATTCTCCGGAATAGCACCGCAGTTGAGCGGACGGAAAGGATGTTCGCGCCGGCTGCTGTAGCGATGTATAGCTTCGGCAACTAGGTCCTTGCCCGCGCCGCTTTCGCCCGTCAGTAGAATAGAGGAAACCGGCGTCGGTGCCACGATTAAGATGCGTTCGCGCAATTGGCGCATTAAGGGCGACTGACCCACCAGCTCGGCCCCGTGCAAAAAATCCCCTCGCTCTAGCAACTGGTCCAGATGTTGGCGCAGGACTTCGGCCTTAAAGGGCACGGCGACTTGGTCTTTGAGAGGCGAGCCCCACAAAAGTCGGTCCCAGTTCTCGTCGGCATTGCCCAAGCCCAGTACGGGCACATCGCGATGCTGGTCGAGTGCGGCGACGCCCGCTGCTAGGACGGCGGGCGGGAGTTCCATATCAAAGGCGACCAGATCCACCCCGCGCCGCAGCAACGGCCCAAGTGCATCGCCATTAGCCGCGTTGAGTACGCGCAACCGCACGTCGTGGAGCGCAGACTTGAACTCCGCTTCCAGCTCTGCTCGCTGGGTCAAGAGCAAAATGTGACTTTGAGTCGGGGCCATGGTACTCCCTGCTGGCGTCGCCTCAGTTGAGGGTTTCCAGCTTGTGGCGCAGGGTCTCAATCCGCTCGCGGGCTAGCTGCCCCTGTGGACTCTGGCCCCCTTCGCGACGAGCGATGCGCTCGTAGATGGTCATGGCTGTGGCGTGTTCGCCCAGCGATTCGTGGCAGCGGCCGCGCTGGAAATCCGCCGAGGTAATCCACATGCTGAGTCCTTCGGCGCCGTGGTAGCTGACTTTGTAATAGGCTTGGATAGCCTTGCGGTACTCGCCCATGTTCTGATAGGATTCGCCGATGTAAAACCGGGCTTCGGAAGCGTCGTTGCCATTGAGTAGCTGTTGGGAGAGCAATTCATCTAGCTGTTCAATGGCTTGGGCGTATTGGCCCTTACTCTTGAGGATGATACCCAGTTCGAGTTGGACCTCGATGGCTTTGGGGTGCTCGGGGTACTGGCTCAGTAGCTGATTGGCCACTTGGTGAGCGGCCTCGTACTCGTGGGCACTTTGGTAGCTCTTGAGGAGCTTCCACATCGCATCTTGGGCCTGTTCGCGACTGACTTCTGGCGCATCTAAGGCGTGCTTGTAGGCTCCTGCCGCTTGCAGAAAGTTGTGCAGCGAAAAGTGGTAGTCGCCTAGGCGCAAGTAGGCGTCAGCTACTTGGGGACTCGTCGGATATTCCCGCACAAAGCGCGATATGGCTTCCAACGCGTACGCCGCCCCTTCCTCGCTGGGCGTCACCTTGTTGCGCTTCCACAAGGTCACGGCCATCCAATAGGCCCCGTCGTCAGCCCACTTACCTCCTTGCTTTTCCACCGCTTGAAACAGCTCGTGAGCCTTCTTGTAGTTACCAGCCTGCAAATAGTATTTCCCCTCTTCGACCCGGAAGTGTTGACGCCACTCCGTCTCCTCCTTGAACCGCTTGGCAAAGCGCTTGGCTGCTTTGCGCCCCTCCTCTATGCGCTTGAGTCGGAACAGGGCGAGGATAGCTTGTCCGTGGATCAGGGTATCCTCGCTTTGCTCCAGCAAGGGCTGATATAGCTGGTAGGCTTGTTTGTATTGCTGTCGGGCAAAGGCGATGTGGCCGGCCCGCGCCGAGGCTTCGGCCGCCAATCCGCCGGATGCAAACTCTCGGCCGACCTTGCGGAAGAGCCGAGATGCTTTGTCTTCTCGACCTAACCTCAGTTGCAATACCGCTTGGGCAAAGTAAATGCTGTCTAGCCCTGCCGGGTTTGGTTCTTCGGCGAGTATTTGCCGATAGGTCTCCATGGCCTCGCCATAGCGGTTGAGGTGGTGGTAAGCGCGGCCGATTCGTCGGAGGATCGGCCCTTTGTCGTCGGTGATCGTCGAGCTGGAGACCAGCGGTTGGTACAGCTCAATGGCAGCGGCGTATTGACCGAGCTGAAAATAGATGTCGCCCAACAGTTTCTGGGCGGCGCGGCGCTGGGGAAAGGCCGGGTAGCCCCAGCGCAATTCTTGCAGTCGGGCGATGGCTTCTTGGGGCCGCTCCTGCGCCAAGCGAATATGGCCCAACTCAAAGAGCACCGGTGCCGTCAGCGGACTGTCGGGGTAGTCTTGCAGGACGCGACTGAGCAAGTCGGCCGCTGCTTGGTGTTGGCCTTTTTGCACTAGGCAAAGACTCTTGCCGTACAGGGCGCGGGGTACGAGCGGACTATCAGAAGAAAGCTGGCGGAGTTGGTCGTAGGCCGCAATGGCCCCGTCGATCCAAGTGGTATCGGTCGCCCCGAGCTGGCGGCGGGCATCGCCTAGCTGCAAAAGGGCTTGGTCTAGGTGGGCCCCTCGGCTCTCGGAAAATTCGGCGACGAAAGCGGCAATCCCCTCTTCGAGATTTGATAACCGCAGCGAATCGGGGCTGTCCTCGGCTTCGATTTTAATGAGGCTAAGTCGTGCGCGCCGGACCCATGTGCTGTCGGCGGGAGATTGCTCGGCGAGGCTGTCAGTGGAAGACCGCTCGGCGAGAATGCGGTATTCTCGCCGAGCAAGGGTCCGCAGCGAGTCTGCGCTGGCAGGCTGCGCCTCTAGCTGGCGTTGGCGGGCGAGCCGGAGCAGGCTTTCGGCCAGAAAGTACTGTGCTTCGTTGTTGTAGTGGTCGTCTGGATAGACCGTGGTGTAGTGTTTGAAGGATTGGGCGGCCGCTACAAAATCGTGGTGCGAGAAAAGCACCCGGGCGACATCTAGCTGCACTAGCTGGCGCGACTTGCCGCTCAACTCGTCGATCCAGGATTTTTGTAAGGCTTGGTTGAGGCCGGCCGGGTCTAAGACGGTGAATTCGCGCAAATACTCGATTCGCTGGCGCACCTCCTCGCTCTGGCGGTCGGCGGGGAAGAGTTCGAGGAAAGCCACGTATTCGCGCAGTGCCGTGCGCGGCTGTCCACTTTGCTCAAAGGTTTGGGCGAGGGCGAATTGCGCTTTGGTTGCTACCTCGTCCCGACCCGAAGCTAGCTGGCGATAGAGAGCGATGGCTTCTTCGTAGTAGCCGGTTGAGGCATAGAGTGCGGCGAGCTCGAAGCGCACGGCGTCGGCGTCGGAAGCCGTATCGGCTTCCCGCAGGTAGCGGCGATACCAAGTTATCGCGCGGCTGTGGTCTCCACGCTGCTTGTAGAGGACGCCCAGTTCCCTCAGAGCACTGATGGCTTCGGGGCTGGTCACGCCAAGGCGCGGTGAAGCGCCGGTCTGGATCAACCCTTGAAACAGACCTACCGCGAGGGCGAATTGTCCGGCTTGGCCTAAAGCGATGGCTCGGCCTAGCTGCGCCTTGAGGTAAGCAGGGTGTCCGGGTTGGAGCATGGTGCTTAGCTCGTTGTAGTGGGCGATGGCTTTGCGCGTCTGATGACTCTGGCGGCGGGCATCAGCTAGTCCTAGGAGCGCGTGTTCTTTGAGGGAGCGGTCGTCAATTTTCTTAAACGCCCGCTGATAGGCGTCCCCAGCTTGGCTAAAGAGGCTCGATCCATAGAGATAGTCTGCGCGATCTAGATAGGCGCTGTCGGTCTGCGCTGCCGCGGGAAAGCGGCGCTCCAGCGATTTGAACCGCTTCTCAGCGATTTCTCTGTTGCCCATAAAGAGTGCAATGCGCCCGCCGAGGAGCAGGGCGCTAGGGGCTTCTGGCGGCGGCGGTGTAGTGGCGGCGATTTGCCCGAGTAGCTGTTGGGCTTCTTCGGCCCGACCAGCGGCAAAGCGCAACTGAGCCAGCCGGTAGCGCGCCAAATGCACTTGGGCAGAAGTCGCGTAGTCGGTCAACAGACGTCCATAAGCCGCTTCGGCTTGCTGCAAATTTTCGGCGCGGGTATAATTAGCCGCTGCGTCAATCAGGGCACTGGCGGCGAATTTGCTGGCACTGAAACGACGCTGCACCTCTTCGTATGAGCGGGCAGCCAGCAGGTATTGACCTTGCTCGGCCAAACAAGCCGCTCGCTCGCGCCGTGCGTCGGCCGTGTTCAAGTGATCGGGATGTTCGAGATAAAACGTCTCGTAGGCCGGTGCCGCTAGGTCGCAACGGCCGCTCTGGCGGTACGCATGCGCCAGCATCAACCGGGCTTCGGCCAGTTGCGGATTATCGGGATAGTTGCGAATAAACTCGGCGAATAGCGCGGCGGCCGTGGCATAGTCGCCGGCGTCCCGGAAGAGATTGCGGGCTAGTTTGAAGTCGTCCTCTGCGCTCGTTTGCGCCCAGCTCTGGGTGCTTAGGCAGAGGAGAAGCACTAATATCAACTTTGGGAACATATCAATTCTCAAGTGTATGCCAATCTGACACTTAATATATAATTGTACAGTAAAATGCGGTCAAGGTTTGCAGCGATGGAGGGTCTGCTAGTCGAAAAAGCATACGCAAAAATAAACTTAGGGCTTAAGGTCCTCGGCCGCCGCCCCGATGGCTATCACGAGATCCTCAGCGTGGCCCAATGCGTGGATTTAGCGGACGTCTTGTACTTTGAATTCGCTTCCTCCGATCAGTTGACCTGTAGCCTCGATAGCCTATCGGTGGGGCCGGATAACTTGGTGCGCCGCGCAGTTGATGCCTTTCGCGCTCAACTCGACCGCCCGGCCCAATCGTTCCGCATCCACCTAGAAAAGAACATACCCATAGGCGCGGGCCTAGGCGGGGGTAGTGCCGACGCGGCCGCAGCCCTGCGAGCGCTCAATCGCTTGTACGACCAGCCATTCTCGAACGCAGACCTCCGCCAGATCGCCGCCACCCTTGGCTCGGACATTCCCTTTCTAGTGGAAGGCGGCACCGCCCTACTAAGAGGCCGGGGCGAGATACTCGAAGAGCTGAACTGGGAGGGCGCGGTCTTTTACGTACTGGCGTTCCCCGAGGTCGAAGTCAGCACGGCGTGGGCTTATGAGCAACTCGGCTCCATCTTGACAGAAAGTACTCCCTATTTTAACTTTACTGCTTCCCTGAGCGGCGGGTGCATTGACCACGACAGGTTATTTGAAGTGCTGGAGAACGACTTCACGCCCGCGGTAGATCGCACCTATCCCATCGTCGCAGACCTTCGTTCTCAACTGGACCGAGTTGGTGCTCGCGCCACGTCAATGTCGGGCAGCGGCTCCACTGTTTACGGCATCTTCGACGACCGGAAGACCGCCTCTCAGGTGCAGAGCGCACTGCAAAGGCAAGGTTGCCGGTCTTTTTTATGCCAGCCGGTCTAGCTCGGGGCAGTGCGAGGCATAGACATAGGTAGCCCGGTCGTTCAACTGGTAGGACAACGGATTTTGGTTCCGTTTATCGAGGTTCGAGTCCTCGCCGGGCTGCCATTATGCCATTGATATTTGATCGAGTTTTTTTGAGGAGATGTTCCGATGCCACAAGTTCCACTACAAATCCAAGTGCGCGAGCAGGTCGCGCTCAAAGTCCAGTCCCGCCGGGAGCAGGGCAAGGGTCCGGTGGGCCAAATGCGTCGCCTGCAAGGCCAGTTGCCCGGGGTGATCTACGGTCACAGTCAGCCCGCTGAGGCCTTCAAGACGGATGCCCATGGCTTGGAGCGCATTCTGAGCAAGGGGGGGCAAAACGCGATCATCTTGGTTGAGCACGAAGAGTCCGGCAGAGTCCCTGAGCAGGCCCTGATCCGCGACATCCAATACCACAAGGTCCGCGGCCATGTGTTGCACTTAGACCTCTTGCGCATCGATCCGGGCGAGACGCTGCGCGCCAGTGTCCCGCTCCTGACTGAAGGGGTGCCCGAAGGCGTCCGCAACGAGGGCGGGGCCTTGCAGCAGACGCTGACCTCAATCGAAATGGAATGCGTCGTTTCGGAAATGCCCGCCGCGATGGTGATCGACATCTCTTCGCTGGTCATCGGCGATAGCCTGCACGTGAGCGACCTCCTCGAACAAGAGCCGCGCATTACCACCGACTCGGCCCGCACGATTGTCAATATCTTGGCCCCGCGCTTGGTCGCAGCCGAGGCAGAAGCCGAGGAGACCGAAGTTCCCGAGGGTGAAGGAGAGGCAGTCGAAGGCGGCGAGGATCGCGAAGGTGGCGAAGAGTAGGTTTGCAAGTAGCCTTGGGTCTGGGTAATCCCGGTGTGCGCTACGCGGCGACGCGGCACAACATAGGCTTTATGATGGTAGATCACCTAGCGGCCCGCTGTGGTGTTGACTGGCAGCATCAAGCAGACGTACAGGGCCAAGTTGTCCGAGTAGTGCTGGGCGGTCGAGAAGTGCTATTGGCCAAGCCCCAGACCTATATGAACCACAGCGGCCGGACCGCCGCGGCCCTTTGCGCCCAATGGGAGGTGCTTCCCGAAGACGTACTGGTCATCTTCGACGACTTCCTCCTCGACTTCGGACGCCTGCGCTTTCGCCGCGGCGGGAGTGATGGCGGGCACAATGGTTTGGCTTCGGTACTCGAAGCGCTCAACACTGAGGCTGTACCGCGCCTGCGTCTAGGAATCGGTATCCCACCCGCAGGTGCTGACATCATCGACTACGTACTGGATCCGTTTTCCCCAGAGGACGAGGTAGAAAACTTGATTGAGCGCGGGAATGCGGCGCTCGAAATGTACTACGCCGAAGGCATTGAGGCGACCATGAACAGGTTCAATGGTTAAAAGTAAAGGAGCCGAGGGAGGGTTATAAACGCATATGGAAATCTGGACAAGCGCAGCGCCATTCATAGGTCTGGGCGGGTTGCTTTGCTCGCTCTTGCTCTACTTTTACATCAAAAAAGCTCCGGCCGGTACTCCAGAGATGGTGGAAATCTCAGAGGCCATCCACGAGGGAGCCATGGCCTTTCTCAAACGCGAGTACACGATCCTCGCCGGGTTTATTGTCATCGTCTTTGTCCTCCTTTTTGCCTTCGTCGGCTCCCACACCGCGTACGCTTTTTTGTTGGGAGCCGTTTGCTCTATCTCGGCCGGTTATACCGGCATGAAGGCGGCCTGTCACGCCAATGTGCGCACTGCTCAAGCGGCCAACCAGTACGGCCAAGGGCCGGCACTGGGCATCGCCTTTTCGGGCGGTGCCGTGATGGGGCTTGCGGTGGCGGGCTTGGGGCTTTTCGGCGTTGGGGCGCTCGCGAGTGCCTTTGGTATCTGGGACGATATAAGCCAAGCATCTACGATCAATGGCTTCGCTATGGGGGCCTCTTCGATTGCTCTTTTCGCGCGCGTTGGCGGCGGTATCTTCACCAAGTCCGCCGATGTGGGTGCCGACTTAGTGGGCAAAGTGGAGGCGGGAATTCCCGAGGATGATCCCCGCAATCCGGCCGGTATCGCCGACAATGTCGGCGATAACGTCGGCGATGTCGCCGGCATGGGTGCCGACATCTTTGAATCGTATGTCGGATCGGTCATCGCCACCATTGCCATCGCCGCCACCGCGTCCGCGTCATTGCTGGCCACTCTCGCCCCCGGCATCTCCGATCCAACCGATGCAAAACTCGCGGCCATGAGCTTCCCGCTGATCGTCATTATGATCGGTATAGCCGCATCGCTTTTGGGCGTTTTAATGGTGCGGATACTGCAAAATTTTGACCCGGGTGCCGCATTGCGCTACTCGACTTGGGTTGCAGCCGCACTAATGATTTTGGGTGCTTGGTGGGTCGCCGGGACAATCGGCTTATCCAATCAGCCGGTGTGGGCACTGTGCGCGGGCTGTTTGGCCGGGATCGCGATTGGCCTTTTTACCGAGTACTACACCGCCGGCAAACCCATCCGCACCATCGCTGAAACCTCCAAGACCGGCGTGGCGACCAATATTATTTCCGGTCTGGCCATAGGCATGGAGAGCGTCGTCCTGCCGACCTTGGGGATCGTCGTCGCCATTGGCTTGGCCTTCCACTTTGCCGGGCTTTTTGGGATTGGCATCGCGGCCGTCGGTATGCTGGCCACAGTAGGTATCACCATGTCGGTTGATGCCTATGGCCCCATCGCCGACAATGCCGGCGGCATTACCGAAATGGCGGGCTTGGGCGAAGATACTCGCAAGATCACCGATGGCCTCGATTCACTCGGCAACACGACCGCGGCCATGGGCAAGGGGTTTGCCATTGGTTCGGCGGCGTTGACCGCATTGGCGCTTTTCTCGGCGTATTCTTCGGCCATCGAAGTCGAAACGGGTGAGCCGGTGGTCATTGACGTGACTACGCCGGAAGTCGTCGTCGGGCTTTTTATCGGCGCGATGATTCCCTACCTAGCAGCCTCCATCACCATGACCTCGGTCGGCAAGGCCGCCTTCAAGATGGTCGAGGAAGTCCGGCGTCAGTTCCGCGAGATCGAGGGGCTGATGGAGGGCAAAGCTAAACCCGACACCCGGCGCTGCGTGGAGATCAGCACGACGGCGGCCCTGCGCGAAATGATTCTACCGGGCCTCTTGGCGGTGTTGGCTCCGGTCGCCGTTGGCTTTGGTCTCGGCCCCGTCGCCTTAGGCGGAATGCTCGCCGGGGCGACGGTCAGCGGCGTACTGCTGGCGCTGATGATGGCCAATAGCGGCGGGGCTTGGGACAACGCCAAAAAGTGGATCGAAGAGGGCCATCTGGGAGGCAAGGGCTCCGACCCGCACAAAGCCGCTGTCGTCGGCGATACGGTCGGCGACCCATTCAAGGACACTTCGGGGCCGTCTCTGAACATACTCATCAAGCTGATGTCGGTGATATCTCTCGTCCTGGCACCGCTTTTTGTCGTCTGAGGAATGGCCTCAGACTAGAACCAAGAAAGCGCAATACAATGAGAAACTACGAACTCGTATGTATCTTGGACCCCCAAGTCGGCGAGGGCCAATATGAGCAAGTCGTCGAAAAATACGAGGCACATCTCGAAGAAAACGGCGGGCAAGTCGCCCGGATCGACAATTGGGGCCTGCGGCGTCTGGCCTATACCTCGACTAGCCTGAAGAATCGGCACCAAGGCTACTACGTGCTCTATCAGTTTTCCGCCGCGCCGACAGCGATCGAAGGATTGGAGCAGACGCTCAAGCTCGACGAAGCGGTGCTGCGCTATCTCATCACCGCTGTCGAAGGCGAGTTTATCCACGTGCCTCAGCTAGCGGCCGACAATTTCCTCGAAGAAGCCTTTGCCCGACCGACCCGTGGCCCGAGGGACCGAGGCGGCCCCCACCGGGACTCCCGCGGCCCGAGGGACCGCACCGACAGCCGCGATACTGCCTCTGAAGACGAGAAACCTAATAAGGCGGCAGATGCTTCACCAGAAGAGGCTGTCGTCCAAGAGTCCGACGACTCTTAGAGTCGTCGTGCGCCGATGCTGATTCTGCTGGGCATAGCGCTGGCGGTCGTTTCGTTTTTGGCCAGTTTGCGCTACGGCTCGCTTGGTGCCCTGCTCTTGATCGGCCCGCTTTGCTTGTTCACCACCATGCTGCTAGGCGCCACGTTGGGGCTGGTGCCCATTATGGGGTTGCTCGCCGTTTTGCAAATAGAGCGTCAGCAGACCTACGGTCGCGTCATAGCCATGGCCTGCACACCGGCGGCGGGCTTGTGTCTCTGGCAGTTAATTCAGGGGCACGATGGCGTACATCGCCAAGAGCAGGCGGCCGCCATCTTGGAGCAGTTTCAAGCCTTGGGGATGGACGTTGAGGAAGGCGGCCAGATGCTACGCGCGATGGTCGACGCGGGCCTGCGGGTGCAGCCGGCCATCGAGATGGCGACCCTACTTTTAACGTTTGTCTTAGCGTATCGGTTGAGCGAGAGCTTGGCCTTGCGGCTGGAACTGTCACTGCCCGCTCCCCTGCCGCTGCCCTTGTGGCGGCCTTGGGAAGAGCTGATCTGGGTGTTGATCGCAGCCTTGGGCCTAAGCCTTTTGAGTGATGGGTTGTGGGCCGATTTAGGCCTCAACCTGATCGTGTTGGTGGGGATTATCTACGGGGTTCAAGGATTGGCCGTGCTGCGCTTTTTCGCCCAGCGCCAAAGGGTGCCGCTTTGGGTTGAGCTATTTTTTTACGTAGGGCTTTTTTTTATAGCAGGATTGGCGCTTTTGCTCTTGGCTGGATTGGGGCTTTTGGATACTTGGTTCGATTGGCGTCGGCTGCGCCCAGTCCCCACAGAGGAAGAAGCATAAGGCTCAAACAACATCGCCGTTTTCTATGAAGTGGAGGACAAGTTGTGAAAGTGATTCTGTTAAAGGACATTGAAGCCTTGGGTTCGGCCGGCGAGGTCGTGGAGGTGAAGAACGGGTATGGTCGCAACTTCCTGATTCCCCGCAATGAGGCATTGGTCGCCACCGCCGCCAACATGGCCCAGTTCAAGTCTAGACGCAAACAGCAAGAGACTTTGGCCGAGCGCGATCGCCGTGCCGCCGAGGCCCTCGCCAAGAAGCTGGAAACGGAGTCTATCACCGCCCAGGTCAAGGTCGGCGAGGAGGATCGCCTCTTCGGTTCGGTAACCTCCCAGAATATCGCCGAATTGCTCAATGAAAAGGGCTACGAGATAGATCGCCGCGCCATCCATCTCGAAGATCCCATCCGCGAACTGGGTGTTTACAATGTCGAAGTGCGCCTCTACCCAGAGGTAGTAGCAGCGGTCAAGCTCTGGGTCGTCAAGGAATAGTGCGGCGCTAGGCACCCTCCCTCCTCAACGGAGGTAATTCATGCCAAGCAGGGTCTTGCTCCTTTGCTGGATGTGCGCGGCGGTCACCGGCTGCGGCCCGGAACATTCGGAAGGCCCTTTCGCGCACGTCGGGCAGGAAGTATGGCGCACCGTAAATAGAAGCCACCGGGGTGCTGACGGCGTCTTGGTGCAAGCGACCTTGCACACCTTTGCCTATGAGATCGCCCGCGCCTATGCGCGTGCTGAGCGCGAGAATTTGGGGCAGGAGCAGCTCGAATACCGCATCAAGCAGCTACTCTACTCCTACGTTGATGGCACCTACCCGGCCGAAGACGGCACGGACATCAACAGCCTCTACCTTCAATATCTGATCTACGTAAATCCGTCCTTCGATGTGCGCAATCCCCTGCAGAAACGCGCCTTCGACATCTGGAGAGCCGAATACATACGCCGGGTCGTCGATGCCATCTACGACCCCAAGTTTCCCATCCTGCGCGACCAGTACGACGACCGTTGGGGCTTGACGCTCTACAGTCGCTTAGTCTTTACCGTTTACCTGTCGAGCGGAGAGTCTCAGCTCAAGCCATATATTGCCGATATTGGTGCGCGTACGTTCTTGGTCGATCAGCGAGGTGCGCGTTTCCAGCCCAGCGGGACGTTTAATTCCTATCCTTACGAGAGTGACCGGCCCGAAGGTGAGATACTCGACGGCAAGACCTACTACCGAGTCTTCTTTCCCAATCGCAAGAGCGACGACAAGGCACCTATTGTCCGGCGCGACGACGGTTATCTCGAGTTGCAGATCGAGAACTTGGGTGACGTCCCATTGCGAACCCTGCGCTGGGAGTTGCCGCTCGCGTATCCAGAAATGCCTTCGCGGCGCTTGCCGACCGAGGCCGAGGTGGCCGAGCGCAAGGCAGCAGCACGGGCCGAGCGCGAGGCGCGAGCAGAAGCAATGCGGACAAAATAGCGCCGTGAGTCTCGTTGGTGCTATATTTCTGCGTAATACAGACGAGAGTATTTCGGGAGCGGATGCGTGCCTGGTGGCTGCCGCGGACTTCAAATCCGTTGCGGCGTAGCGAGAGTTGCGCTGGGTGGGTTCGATTCCCACACGTTCCCGCCAGATTTTAAGTAATGGATAACAGTCGGCTGTTCATTGTGAGTCGGTCTGTTCGATCTCCCAACTGAAGTGATTGTTAGCTGGATCATTGTAATCAACGTAGACCGTCGGGTCCGTCGCGTTGAGGAATTCCTCGAGATTAGTATAGCCGTCGTTGTCGCGATCTGTGGAGCCATCGGTGGGATCGGCCGGATCTAGCTTATACCGGGTCTCCCAAGCGTCAGGCATACCATCGTGGTCTCCATCGGCAGGCGGTTGAGCAGGGGCCAAGTCGGGCCAGCCGCCAACCGTTTCCTGCGAGTCGATGATGCCTAAACTCTCACCATACGTACCACCATAAGTCGCTGTCCCGGATTCGACTTCGGCGACGATGCGTTCATCGTGCGCGTCGCGGCGGGGCAGGAAAGCACCTACATGCTTGAGTACGCGCCGGTATGCGAGTGCGGGAGAATCGGTGCGGACGGGCGCGACCTCGAAAGCGCCCTTGGCGCGAAAGTGATCTAAGGGAAAATCTTTGTCAGGATGGACGCCAAGCCAGTTGTCTGCTGTGACATCGGGTGCGCCGATAACGAGATTGTCGGCAATCCACCAGCGCTCCAGTCCTTCAGAGCCCTCGTAGGGATTAGCCACGCGGGCGCGGACATTTTCGCGGGTTGCAGGACCGGGTTTGAAAACGTTGTTGACCAGATTGATGCGCACGTCGCCCTCGCCGCCGTAGACGGAGTTGTAGCCCCAGTTATAGATGACGTTGTTACGCAGGTCGACGAATTGGGTGAAGGGTTCGCGGCCGGCGATCCGCGGATTGCGGCTGGAGTGGTGCGCCAGCAGGTTGTGGTGGTAGCTGGTGCGCTGGCCACCCCAAATGCCGCCAAAGCCGTGGGCTCCTTTGTCGTGCACCGACTCCCGGAGGCTTTCCGAGATCAGGCACCATTGGACGGTGACGTCCTCCCCGCGATAGACCGAGACGCATTCGTCCACGCTCCAACTGGCGGAGCAGTGGTCGATGATGATGTTCTTGTGGTAGCGGCTGCCGATGGCGTCCATGTCTTCGCCGGTAGTATCGCCGAGTCGGACGCGCAGGAAGCGCAGGATGACTTGGTCGGCGTTGATGCTGAGTTGGTAGTCGCGCAGGCAGATGCCTCCGCCAGGAGCAGTCTGGCCGGCGATAGTGATATAAGGCTCGCTGATCTTGAGCGGGCTGCGCAGGCGAATTGTGCCACTGACGCGAAAAATGACGATTCGAGGACCGGTAGCCTCGACAGCGGCGCGCAGGCTGCCGGGACCGCTGTCGTCGAGGTTGGCGACCTCAATAACGCGACCACCCCGGCCACCAACCGTTTGGGCACCGGCACCTTCGGCACCGGGAAACGCCGGAATCGCAGGGGCCTCGGCACCTACAGCCACGCCGACGGCAGTGAGTACGAGGGTTGCTGCGATGAGAAACACGAATGGGTTTATAGGGCGATTCATAGCATAAGAGCCTTGTAAAAATCAATATCAGAAGACGATCCTAGCCTTTTGTCTGTATCTGTCCGGCAAGGACCCCAAACAGTTCGTTTGGCCGCCAAATGGCGCGTCTTGAGGCGGATTGAAGGCATGGGCGCTAGCTGAAGAGTCCGGTTATGAACTGTGTAACCAATGGTGCTAGTAGGTTGACCGGTGGTCGCGGTCGTTCCTACGCTGGCTGAGAGTATCCCATCTTCAGCCTCGGAGCGTCCTGATGACCACGGCCGATTTTATAATAACCAATGGTGCTAGTGAGTTGACCGTGGTCGAGGTAGTTCCTACGCTGAGGGTGTCCCCCCTTCCAGCGAAGGAGCGTCCCATGACCACGGCCGAGTTTATAATAGCCCTCTTCTATCGGATCGACAACCAGATGGGCGATGTGCCCAAACACCCCCAAGCCGCCTTATATCCCAGCGAAACGGTGACCCTGGCGGTTCTATATGCGCTCAAAGGGGACGGCAAACGGGCGTTTTATCGCTGGGTAGTGCGCGATTGGCGCGCCTTTTTCCCGCGCCTGCCCGAACGCACCCGCTTGTTCCGCCTGTTTGTCGCCCATGCGGACTGGACCGATCGCTTTCGAGCGGACCCCACCCCCTTAGGCGTGATCGATAGCTATGGCATCGAGTTGATCCATCCAGTACGCGAAGGCCGCTCCGCTCACCCTATCGGCCAGAAAGGGTTGTCCAATCACCGCTGGATCGTCGGCGGCAAGCTGGGCTTGATCGTCAACCAGTGGGGCTTGATCGTCGATTGGGATTGTAACACGGCCAATGTCCACGATTCGGTCTTTCACCCGATGATTGGTCGCTACGAAGAGCAGATGATCCTCCTCAGCGACCAAGGCTTTCATGCCAAAGAAGGTGATCCGGCTAATCTGAAAGTGTGTCCCCGCAAAACCTGGGGCGACCGGATGGTCATCGAGACCGTCTTTTCGATGCTGACCCGCATCGGCCGGTTCAAGCGACAGACCCATCGAGCTTGGGCCTACTTTAGAGCGTATCTGAGCGCGGCCATGGCCGCCTTTAACCTGCTGGCACAGTGGCATGGATTGCAACCGGATGAAAATGGATTCGTCCGGTTGTCCATCGCGGAATTTAGCTTGTAGCCCACTAGTGTCTTTTGACAACTAAAGTTATGGATGCGATATTCATGTCGAATCTCCAGCGCGAACTGATACCTGAGGAGTCTAGATATGAAGAAATATATCGTGCGTCTCCCCGACGAAGCGCGTCAGCAGTTAGAAGCTCTGGTCAGCACAGGTCACGCCCCAGCCTACAAGATCAAACACGCGAATATACTTTTGAAAGCCGATGCAGCAGGGCCCTGCTGGACAGATAGGGCTATTGCGGAAGCATTCGCCTGCCATAGAGTCACCGTCGAAAACGTTCGGAAACGTTTTGTAGAGCACGGGATGCAGGCGGCCTTAGAACGTAAAAAGCGCGTACAGCCGCCCCGCGAGAAGATTCTGGATGGAGCCGGTGAAGCCCGTTTGATCGCGCTGGCTTGTAGCCATCCCCCCGAAGGACGCAACCGCTGGACATTGGAGTTACTGGCCGACACGTTGGTCGAACTCAACGTGGTGGACTCCATTTCGTATCGCACGGTGGGACGGACGCTAAAAAAAACGAATTGAAGCCGCATCTGCGTACCTGTTGGGTGATTCCACCTGAACAAAATGCAGCCTTTGTAGCCTGCATGGAAGATGTTCTGGATCTGTATCATCGGCCCTACGATCCGAAAAGGCCTTGGGTGTGCATGGATGAGCAGCCCATCCAGTTGATTGGAGAAACCCGTATCCCGCTGCCCGCACGGCCTGGACACCCCCAACGGTATGATTACGAATACGCGCACAATGGCACAGCGGTCAATTTTCTGTTTACAGACCCCTTGGCCGGTTGGCGCAAGGTCAATGTGCGCTCACGCAAGACCGCTGTGGACTGGGCTTTTGAAATCAAAGAGCTATTGGAGGTGGATTATCCAGATGCTGAAGTGGTCTTGGTGGTGTGTGATAATCTCAACACGCACACGATTGCCGCTTTGTATGAAGCGTTTGAACCGGCCCAAGCGCGCCGGTTAGTTAGACGACTTGAGTTGCATTACACCCCCAAACATGGCAGTTGGCTCAATATCGCTGAAATTGAGTTGCGCATTTTGTCCCAGCAATGTCTAAATGCGCGCATACCCGATGAAGAGACCTTGAAGGCGGAAACCCACGCTTGGGAACAGGCACGCAACGAAAACCAGAAAGCCGTGGACTGGCGGTTTACCACCGATGATGCGCGCATTAAACTGAAACGGCTTTACCCAAAATTTTAAGTGTCAATAGATACTAGCACCATTGGTTAATAGCCCTGTTTTATCATATCGACAAGCAGATGCCGAACGCGCCCACTCAGGGTGCGCCTTGTTCAATCTACCTAGCGGAGAGGGTAAGGAGAAATACCTATTCTCTGCAATGTGCAGCTCTTCCAGCTTAGTTTTTTGGCCGGTCAGAATCTCGAGGAAGAGAGAGACAAGCGATGAAATGGACTTTGGCAGCGGTGGCGTTGTTGATGGCGGCACTGGCGTGGGCTCAGGACCCGGCGGTGGTGCCAAGTGCATCCGGGACAATTCCGACGGACCGTCCGGGCGAGAACATCGCACTAGGGGCGAGCTACACGATAGAGCCGGGGCCGAATTACGGGCTTTGCTCGGACCCCGGTGATCACGAACAACTGACGGACGGGGTCTACACGGAGGGCTATTTCTGGGCGCAGATATCGACCGTGGGCTGGCAGGAAAAGACGCCCTCGATCCTGACGCTGGATTTGGGTGCGGTGAAACCGATACGCGGGGTATCGTTCCACACGGCGGCGGGTTTTGCGGACGTGAGGTGGCCGCTGACGATCCGCATCCTCGTGGCGGGTGAAGACAGGGAATTCCATGAAATCGGGGACTTGGTGCAGTTGAGCGCAGAACAACACGGTCCGCTCGTACCGACGAAGGCGAGCGATGCCATGTGGGCCCAGGGCGGCGCGAGTTTCAATGAAGCCGAGATACACCATCATTACGACCTCCACCGGGATCGCTACCCACCGGAGCTCACCGCCGAAGTGCGTCAGCAGATCCTCCGAGATCTCGATGAGGAGCGCACCGCTAAGTATGGGACCTATCGGTACTGGACGGACCGGTTGCGGACGCACGGGCGATATGTCAGCCTCGTTGTGTGGAACGAGCCGTATACATTCGTGGACGAGATCGAGGTTTACGCGGGAGAGCCGGAGTGGGTGGGTGAGCCGATGCCGGGGCCAGTCATTGCAGACGTGAAGGAGTATGTGCGCCGGATCGCCATCCAGAAAGGGATTCGGACGCGCCTTGTGCGGGACATTGAGGCCCTGAAAGAAGCGGTGGAAGAAGAGGATGTCCCGGCGCAGACGCAGGGCGATGTGCTGAGCGAGTTGGCGTCTGTGGAAGGGGAGTTGGGGCTGGCCACCGCGTTCGGGGATGACTTCCAAGCCGTGCTGCCGTTGAATCCGTGGCACGAACGGGTGTTGCGTACGCAGGCGTGGCTCTGGCGCGCCAGAGGATTTGAGCCGCTCACGTTCTGGTGCTCGAATCTGTGGGATCCGCTGCCGCTCATCGGCACGCCGGACGCGGCGGCGGAATTGGCCGTCGAGGTGCATCTGATGCGCAGGGAATACCGCGCGGCGGCGTTCAATGTGAGCAACAGCAGTGACGAGCCGATGCAGGTGATGTTCCGCTTGAGCGGGCTGCCTGGAGGCGACAATCCGGGGTATGTGACCGTTCACGAGGTGGCTTGGACGGACACGCGGTCCGGGGTGCCGGTGGCGGCGGCCCTGCCAGAGGTTGTTGTCGAGAACGATCTGTATGCGGTGACCGTGCCCTCGGGCATGACGCGGCAGGTGTGGCTGACATTCCATCCGGTGGAGGTGGAGCCGGGCACCTACGAGGGCGAAGTCGTCGTGGAGTCTGTGTCCGGGGGCAGGAAATTTCCGTTGCGCATGTACCTGTATCCCTTGGATTTCCCGGAGCAGCAGTCGCTGCATCTGGGCGGATGGGACTATACGGATCAGGTCGGTCATTTCCGCTTTGTGACAGAGCAGAACCGGTTGGCGCTCATTGAGCACCTGCGCGACCATTTCGTCGACTCGCCGTGGGCCCTCAAACTGGCGCTGCCGCGGGGTACGCACAATGCGCAGGGGGCAATGACGGCACCACCCGCCACCGACCACTTCGATGCGTGGATCGAATTGTGGCCGGATGCAGCCCAGTACCTCGTGTTCGCGAAAGTGGGCGACCATTTCGAGGCGTGGCCCATGGGCACGCCAGAATTCACGACCGCGGTGAAGGCGTGGGTGACGTTCTGGGCGGAGCATATGGTGGCGAAGGGGTTGAAGCCGGAGCAGTTCGCGCTGCTGCTGGTGGATGAGCCTGACGAGCCGTGGATGGACGAGCGCATTCTGGCGTGGGCGAAGGCGATCCGCGAAGCAGACACGGGCGTCCGCATCTGGGAGGATACGAACCACCGGGACATGGACGACGCGGATCAGGAGATGATTGATGCGTGCCACGTGTTGTGCCCGAACTATTCAGCCTTCCTGAGACAGGGCGAGGACTATCGCGACTACTACCTGAAGAAGCGCGATCAGGGGATCGGCTTGGAGTTCTATGCGGCGTGGACGGGTCGAGTTTTTGATCCGTACGCGGGCCGGCTTATGGCGTGGTCGAGCTGGCGCTATGGGGCGACGGCAATCTACATGTGGTCATTGGGCGACACGGCCGGCGCGTCATCGTGGAACGAGTACCTGACTTTCAAGGATCCATACACGCCCTTGTTTATCGCCGAGGACTCGGTGACGGCCGGGAAACACCTCGAGGCGGTGCGGGAGGGGGTGGAGGACTACGAGTATTTCGCGATGTTGGACCAGGCGATCAAGAACGCGTCTGCGCAGGGGGCGACGGGGCCGGAGGTGGAGGCGGCACATCGCCTGCTAGAGAGCCTGCCGGCCAAGGTCTGTGATGCGGCGGGCCACGTGGGTGGGATGGACTCCGCCCAGCCGCTGGGCGGCTTTCACTGGCTGAACGAAAAAGTGGACCGCACACTGGCGGACAAGGCGCGGATCCAGGTGTTGGAGACCTTGACGGCACTGGTTGAGCATCACTGACCACGACTTGTCGTGCGCTCGCAATCTATTTCAGCAGCCGAACGTCTTTGTCCCCCTACGGCCTGCCAGAGTCCATCCCTGACATATATACGTGCCATCACGCCGCTGAGGAAATGAAACGGATGAACCTATGACGTGCGTTAAGGCGTGGGGCTTCACCGTTGCAGAAGAAGCTGTCGGTCCACGGGGGCAGGTGCCGTTCCTCCAAGAAAGTCGCTGTTTTGAAGCGTCGGGCAGCATGACGTGCTCCACCTCAATATGCACGAAGACGAGACGGACAAGACCGCGATGTTTTCGCGGAAGTGCCTGACCTGTCACGAGCAGTCCTTAGTACACGACCCCTAAAGTAGACGACCCTTACTTTGAGTACGCCTTTTCTGCTGTTTCCGCTGGGTCCGGGATCGAGGGCGTCTCGCCCTCGACGAGGGCAAGATGCCCTCGATCCTTGGCAGGCTGAAGGCTGGTGTCGTGTAGTAAGCGAGTAGTCCCACGCTGAAGAGTCCGAATTAGCGCAGGGCGACCGCTGTACCGAATGCCACATGCCCGATCAGCTAGCGAGCAATCTACTGGTGTACCACGAGGGAGAGGAGTGGTTCCTGTCAATGGCCAATCACCGCATCGGGATCTGCGCACCGTCTATCGCGTTAGAAAGGGGGAACACTTGATCAAACAAGCATGCGGACATGGCTTTCTCCTTGACTTTCACATGCGTACCTTTCATTAGATCATAGTGCGTTTGGCAACATCAACGACTCTAGAGCAGCTAGCCACGCTTGGGGGTGCTTGACATTTCTAATGATATCAGGTTCCGCCAAATTTTTCTGCCAGATGACGACAGGAATGTTCCTGCTTGTCTTAATTGCCCTCGCTCTCAATGCGCGCGACGCTTCGGGCGTGATCGTCTACCGCATCGGCACGCCCTTTTCCAAGGCGGAAAAGGATAGCTTGGAGAGGATCGGCATCGATTTCAGGGAGCTCGGCTGGTCGGAAAACTCGCAGCTAGAGGACGCCCTTGACCCGGACTCGCTACAGGCGGGCGTACTGCAGCCCAATTTCTTCGCCGAAGACGAGGATATCGCCGCAACGCTGTTGAGCAGAGACGGCTGGGTGGCAGTGCAGCGGGAAGCTGGTAGGAGCAACTTCGACCAGGCGATCGGAAACCTGCTGGTCGATCAGGACCCGAGTACGGCGCACACGTGGAAGGCCATAGATCAAGCGACCCTCGACTTTCGCGCCGCCTGTTGCAACGACCCCGGTGCATCGTTGAGAGTGCATTTCGATCTAGGCGGACGATTCCTCATCAGAGAGGTGAGACTGCGGCCTCTGGCGGACAGGTCGGATCACTTCTTGGAGCAATTCGTCATCGGTGTCAGCGACGAGAGATACGGTATAGTTGGCCACGTCCCGAATCTCCCAACTGTTGTGGAGGTAGAGGGCAATACTGAACCCGAAGTCAGCGTGATGCTCAATCGACCCGTGACGACCAACTTTGTGCAGTTGCGGATCCTTCGGCAAACGCCCAAGGAGATCGGGCTGGCCGCTTTCGAGTTGTACGGGGGGGGATACGTGAGGAAGGCCTCCTATGAATCCGACGTCATCGAACTGGACGACATCGCCAGTCTAGGCGAGATCCGCTGGTTGGGACAGCAGGATCCCCACGCCCAGGTCGCGATCCGCACCCGGGCAGGAACCGATCCGCACCCGGTCATTTTCTGGGAGACCCGCCCCGAGCAGCAGGACATCGTCAGGTTTCTCCAAGGGGGCGGCGATCTGAGTCTGACGGAGTACAAGCGCCGGTATCACAAACTGGCTGATTTCCTCAAACCGGAAGACGAGCAGGACAGGATGCGTCCCGACACGGAGCACTGGAGCTTCTATTCGAGTCCGTATGCGTTCGGGCATCCTGGGGTCCCTATTGCATCCCCCGGGCCGCGGAAGTTCGTCCAGCTCAGAGTGGATTTTGCCTCTACCACCGTCGCAGAGGGGGGCAAGATCGACTACATAGAGTTCAAGGCGTCGGTCCCGCCGTTGGTTCGCCGCTTGGTAGGGGAGATTCACCCGACCGAGACCGAGGTGGGCGAAGCGACGCAATTTACGTATTACATCAGTCCGACGATCCGGTCCATCGACAGCAGTTTTGACGGGGTGGAGATCGCGACGCCTTCAGGGGTGGTGTCGGTTGATTCGCTGCGCCTAGCCGGCATCAATCAGGAGGATTTCTCGTGGACTATCCACGCAGACGGTCTGGGGTTTGAGGGTCTGCTCCCGCGCCGGCTGGAGCCGACGGACAGCGGTGCGCTGGTGGAGGTGGTGTTCACCGCTCCGGTACTGAGAGAAGTGGGCACCCTGTTTGCAGGCCGGGTGTTCGACTCGACTAGGCCGCACGAGGTGCGGCAGCGGGTCGTGCCGGGCAATGCTACCGATGAGATCGAAGGCGATCGTTTGTCGGTGAGAACGGCCCTGAGCGAGTCGCTGGTGTTTTCGCCGCGGATCTCGCCGAATCCGTTCACGCCGAACGGCGATGGGGTGAATGAGGTGGTGAACATATCGTACAAGCTGCTGCGGTTGACCGCAGCGGTGCCGGTGTCGCTCGAGATCTACGATCTGTCGGGCCGGCTGGTGAGGTGGGTGTATAAGGGGGAGGATCCGGTGGGTGAGTACAGCCACGTGTGGGATGGCCGGGACGACTCGAACGGGCTGGTGCCGCCGGGGCTGTATCTGTACCGGCTGGTGGTGGACGTGCAGTCAGAGAAGGAGACCCGCAGCGGCGTCGTTGCGGTGGCCTATTGATAATCGTTTTTTTTAGCATGACCAGCACTGAGTTGCGTCGCCAATGCTGTCGACGGAAAGCTCGCGGTGGCGGCCCCAATACTGGGGCCGGACTGCTCGTCGGCTGCGCGGCATTCGCCATCTGCTTCTTGGTATGCACCCAGAAGCTTCTCAGCGAGGAGTCCGACGGACTCGTGGCGTCGCCAATGCCGTCGACGGAAAGTTCCCGACAGAGTGAACACCACTACAGACTCGGTCTGCGCCATGCGCAGAGCGGTGACTTCCAGAGCGCCGAGCGGGAATACAGGAAAGCGATCGAGATGGACTCGAATGACATTCGCCCGCACGACGGCCTCGGTTTCATCTATGCTTTGCAGAACAGATTCCGAGAGGCAGAGGCAGAATTCGAGAGAGTACTGGAGATCAACCCCGACTATGCGCCGTCTCTCTACAAGCTGGGAAAGATCTTCCTGATCCGCCAAGATCGCGAAAAAGCGAAGGATGCCTACGAAAGAGTGATCGCATCTGAGCCGACATACTTCCCCGCTCATCACGGGCTCGGCATGATCTACTCGCAGGAGGGAAAACCGGCGGCGGCGGCGGAGCACTTCAAGACTGTGCTCCGGCTCAAGTCCGACTACGGCCCCTCTCGCTATCGACTTGGAGCCATCTATCTTCAGGAACAGGAATACGCGAAAGCGATAGAAGAACTACAGCAGGCTGCACAGCTAATCGAGAATGAACCGTCAATTCACTACATCTTGGGAAATGCGTACATGGCCATCGGCAGACTGAGCGAAGCAGCAGACGCATTTGCCGCAACCCTGCGGCTCGACCCCCGCCGTGCAGATGCGCACGACAAGCTGGGGCTCGTCTACACCGAACAATCACACGTGCCCTTGGGAGCGGCAATGGCAGACCAAGACAAACTCGCTGCCGCCGTGAAGGAACACCGCGAGGCGGTTGAGCTGGCCCCCGACAACGGCTGGTTCCAGCACAACCTCGGCATGGCCTATGAGCGGCAGCGCAACTACGAGGAAGCGGCGGCCCAGTACAGAAAGACCCTGACGGTGGAGCCCGACCTTGCGTACACGCGCTATCGCCTCGGTATGATTTACTTTAGAAACAGGAAATACGAGGAGGCTATCGACCAGTACAGGCAGGCAATTGAGCGCGGGCCGGACAACACGCTCTTCCACTACGCCCTCGGAGCTGTGTATGCCCGGACCGGAAGGACCGAAGAGGCGATTGCGGAGTATGAGAAGGCCATCGGACTTGACTACTTCAACGCAGAAGCGCATTTCGGTCTCGCTAACGCCTATCTCAAGCAAGGGAATCGCGAAGAGGGCGAGAGGGAGATGCAGATATACTGGAAGCAGCGCGAAGGCAACATCGCCGAACTCGAGCGCAGCGTCGCCTTGGCCCCGGACAATCCTCAGTTTCACTTCGCGCTCGCTGTGCAGTACTCCAGACAGGGGCGGGACATCAGCGCCATCAATGAGTACAAGCTCGCCATTGCTCTCGACCCTGCCAATGCCGAATACCATCGCCGTCTCGGCGACGCCTACCTGAAAACGGGCAGGTACCATGAAGCGGATGAGCAGTTCCAGCTCGCTCGCCGACTGGAGCCGGCAGACGAGAACGGACCCTGAGCTGACACCGGATGGTTCGCGGATCTCGCCTCTACACCTCTGGGCTCTATCTCATCTCGCTCTCCCTCTGTGGCCCCTTGCAGGCCGACGACGGGTTCGTGCTCGGCACCCGCGTACAGTTTGTCGATGTCTCGGCCGAGGTCGGCGTCACCTTGATGAACGTCTCCGGTGATGGCGAACAGCAGTACGTGGTTGATGCCTTCATGGGGGGGTCGGCCTTCTTCGACTACGACCGGGATGGGGACCTAGATCTGTATGTGCTGAACGGGTCGAGAGTGGGAGGATTTCCCGGCCGGGATCGTCCGCGCAATGCCCTCTACCGCAACGAGGGTGCGACGTTTTCGAACGCCACAGAAGAATCGGGTCTCGGGGACACCGGTTGGGGAATGGGCTGCGCTGTCGCCGATTACGACAACGACGGGGATGGGGACATCTACGTGACCAACTACGGCAGCAACGCGCTGTACGAAAATCGGGGAGATGGGGTCTTTGCCGATGTCGCGCAGCGCACCGGAGTCTTCGGAGATGAGGCATTCAGCACTGGATGTGCTTTCTTCGACTACGACCGCGATGGTGATCTCGACCTGTATGTGGCGAACTACGTCGATTTCGATCATTTCATGGAAACCACTCCCGACAGGAGGCACGAGTGGCGGGGGTTGACCGTCCATTTCGGACCTCACGGGATGCGGGGAGAGGCGGACGTATTCTACCGCAACGAGGGCGAAGGCGTCTTTTCCGATGCGACGGCCGTAGCCGGTCTTGTGGAGCGCGACATGCTGTACGGACTCGGTGTAGTTGCGGGAGACTACGACAATGACGGCGATTCGGATATTTACGTGGCCAATGATACGGGGCCCAACTATCTCTACGAGAACAAGGGCGACGGGACCTTTACCGACGTGGCTTGGATGAAGGGTGCGGCATACGGCGAGGGCGGCGAGCCACAGGGATGCATGGGCATCGCCTTCGGGGACTACGACAACGACGCGTATCCAGACATACTGGTCACCAACTTTTGGGAAGAGACGAACACCTTGTATCACAACGACGGAGGGCGGTTTTTCTCGGATCGCACTTTCGATGCGGGAGTGGGGTTGGAGAGCTTCCAGTTCCTCGCTTGGGGCACCGGGTTCTTCGACTACGACAACGATGGCGACAAGGATCTTTTCGTCGCCAACGGCCATGTCTATCCGCAGATCGACAGGGCGAACTTGGGAGTCAGCTATGCCCAGACCAATCAGCTGTTCGAGAACGTGGGGGATGGCACCTTTGCCGAAGTGTCCCGGACCTCGGGCGCGGGACTACAGATCGAGAAGGTAAGTAGGGGCGCTTCTTTCGGGGATTATGATGAGGATGGCGACCTCGACATATTCATCTTGGAGCTCAACGATCTCCCGACGCTGCTGCGCAACGACGGGGGGGGTCGAAACAACTATCTGATAGTGCGAACGGAAGGCACCGAGAGCAACAGAGACGGCATCGGCGCTCGGGTAAAACTCCGCTGCGGGGACGCGACTCAGGTCGCTGAGGTGCGGAGCGGTTCGAGCTATCTATCGCAGAACGACTTGAGGGTCCACTTCGGCTTGGGCGAATGCACTACTGTAAACCGGCTGGAAGTATTCTGGCCGAGCGGTCTGGTCGAGAGCTTTGCAGATCTGTCCTCCAACAGGGTCTTGGTGATTCGCGAGGGAAGCGGAATCGTTCAGCAGAGCCAGTGACGGCGGCCTGACGTGTATGGAACGCAACCGATCACCATCGGGGGGCAAAATAGTCACGACTCAACTCATCAGACGGTGTTTGCCCAACTCTTGATTGCAACAAAGAATCGCCCCTCGCTGGTTAGGCGGCTTCGTCGCTTTTGCCGGTGCAAAAACAGCATACTCTGCTTCCGTAAAATCGCAATAGCGCTCATTCTGGGCTTTCCCCTACTGGAGGAACTGTACAGTTGGGAACCAACGACGAGGTTGAGCAAAGGGGAGATCATGTTCGAGCAAATCGGCAAAGGTATCAACGTGGATGTCTCCCATCTTGAAGGTGGTCCACCCGAAAAGGTGTTGTATGATCCTGCCCAGTATGATGCCGTCCAAGCAGCGGGATTCCAAAGCGTCCGCTTCTTCGTTGGTGCTGGGGAAGATCCTGCTATCTACAAAAACAGGATACAGGACGCGCTTGACCGAGACCTTGCTGTCGTGATCTGCTTGTGGGGGAGCGGTCAATGGGCATCGAAGCCGAAAGAAGGGATACAGGAGTTTGTCGCAATTTGGGATAGAATTGCGAAGTACTACAAGGACTACCCCGGTAGCGTTGTCTTTGAACTTTGGAACGAACCGGCGGGGCTGATAGTGGAACCGGGAGGGATTCAGGGGATAAAGGACGGCAAAACCGTTATGGAATACCTCAACGCGGCGATCCCCATCATCAGGAAGACCAACCCAGACCGCACTCTCGGAATCGGCGGACCTGGCTTTAACGGGTGTCGCGAACTCGAGGAATTCGTCACACCGGAATATCTGACGTACAGGCTGGAAGACGGCTCAGGGTTTGAGGACGACACCAATATCATCGGCATCTTCCACATGTATCAACCTCACAAGTTCACGCATGGAACCTCGGGACTAGGCGAAGTTCCTCGGTGGAAGGATGAAGTGAGAGAGCAGATGGCACACCCGGTGGCATGGTCGAAGAAATGGAGGAAGCCTCTGCTTCTGAGCGAATGGGGCGCTTGGGTGCCGCCCTGCCATACGGTTGAAGACTTCAAGGCCTATATTGGGTTTGTGGTCGACGAATGCAAGAAACACAACATCGGCTGGATGTATTATTGTGCAGGTTTCAACAACCAATGGGCCTTCAACATTCTCAATACCGAGGACGGTTGGAACCAGGACGCACTTGATATCCTTACGGAAGTCACGGCCCCCCCGCCTCCGCCTATGTCGCCACTCATCAATTCGGAGTTCAGCAGCGGAACTGATCACTGGACTAGCGAAGGGTCCGTGCAGATGTCCATGGCGAGGAGCGCAGGCCTGAGCGGCTTGGCTGCACTCAAAGTGGAAATCAAAAAATCGGACCGTGCCGAAATCTATCAGGAAACCCCGAAGAGAGAGTGGAGTCCTCCGGGTAGATACCTGATCTCCCTGAGAAAGGGAAGGCTCTATAAGGTATCCTTCTTGGCCAAGTCCGTGGGTGGGATGGGAACTCTCAAAGTGCGATTGGCCGACGTCTCCGGTTCGAGCGATGGGTTTTGGACATCCCCGCCGGTGACAATCTCGAACGCAAAAAGGGAATATACGATTGAGTACAAGCATACCGGCAGGGATGTAAGAGATGTCCGGGTGGCGTTCCTGTTTGGCGACAGAGACCAGGTTACCCTGCTGGATCGAATTGCACTGCACGGCTATCGGGAATAGGTAGCAGCACTCGGAAAACGCGGATTACAGATCTGGCTAGCATCAGCCTAGAGACGACGGCTAAGGCCACCCCTCAGGCACTTTATTATTGAGGAGCGCGATGACCCCTACCGCACGGTAAACGCTGCCTCGAGCCTGTCCTCGTGGATTGACACCTCTGACTCGTAGCGGCTGTGCAGTTCCTTCATGTACTCGTTGAACGCGTTCCGGTGTCTCTCGCGTCTGAGCTGAGATCGGACCTTCATCTCAGCTTCGGCAAAGGTCTCGCGCTTGCGTTCCCGGGAGAGCACCTTGAAGATGGAGTAGCCCTCCTGCACCTCGACCGGTCCCGTGAGCTCGCCGATTTCGGCCTCAACCGCAGCTTCCACAAAACCGCCGAACTGGGGCGATTCGTAACGATGCACGTGGAATCGACCCTCGTCATCACGCACCTCAAGCGCGCGAATCGAATGTCTCTTCGCTAGGTCGCCCAAGGCGGTGCCGTCCTCAATCATCCCTTTCAACTGTAGTGCTTCTATTTCTGTTCTTACGAGGATTTCCTGCACCTCGGTCTGTTCGGGATGCAGGAATCTCTCAGCGTTGTCCTCGTAGTACTGGCTCAGGTCGTCTTCAGTGATAGTCACTTTCTCCTTTAACATCTTGGACCTGAGGACCCTTACCAATAGCTGTTTTCCCTGCTCTTTGAGCCATCGGGCCACTTCCTCTTCGCGATCGATCCCCTGGCGCACAGCCGCCTCCTGAATCATCACGTCCGGGACGATGTACTGCTCGACGAAGGAGGCCACCTGATCGGCGTCGCGGAGTGTCTTTAGGCCATTGCCCTTGCGGCTTTTGGCCGCGCCAATGAGGTCGGTAGCTGTGATCTGTCCGCTGTCGTACTGGTAGAGTACGATCGCAGATGGGTCGTGGCCGACAGCCGCCGCACCGGGGCGCAGTGCCTCAACGGCAGCGGCTATGCCGTCTCGGACCGGCTCAAGGCGGTATTTGTCCCTCAATTCCGCCACCAGCTCGGCCTTCGCGATTCTGCGCTTCTTTCGTTCGAGTTCTTTAGCGACTTTCATCCGCTGCTGCGGATTGAACTGAGCGGTCGTCTCATCGAGAATCTTGAAGATGGCGTATCGGTCACCGATTCGAACCGGATCCGACACCGAGCCTACAGCGAGCCCGAACAGCTTCTCGGCGAGGCTGGGAATCATCTCGTACCTAGTGGTGAACCGGCCTGTGTCCCCGCCCCGGGCAGCGGTCTCTTCGTTCATCGACAGCTTCCTCGCGACATCCGCGAAGCTCGCCCCTTCCTCGATCTCCCTCGCGGCCTTCTCTGCCGTCGCGAGGTCGGCGACCAGGATGTCGCCTAGTCTGACAGCGCGGGCGAGCCCCTCCCGGTCTATGTACTCTTCTACTTCACCGTCTTCTACCGTTGCGTCGATCGCTCTTCGCTCGTACTCAAGGACGAGCTTCGCCTTCCTGATCCGGATCATCTTGGTCAGGTAGGCCGAGCTCTTCTCGAGGCCTTGGCTTCGGGCTTCCAGCAGCAGCAGTTCTATGTCGATCATGGTCTGTAGATGGTCTCTCAACGGCATCTTCCCGGCCTCCTCGCCCTTGGCGTACTCGGGCAGTTTGGCGAGGAAATCCCGCACGTCCTGGACAGTGATCGTCTGGTCTCCAACCGCCGCGACCGTGGGATTTTCATCCTGCGGTCCGCAGCCTGTGCAAACTAAAAGGATCGCTAGGCTGCCTAGCGATCCGTAGGATAGAGAAAAAGCCCGCATCAAGCACCTCCACTCAAGCTCGCGTCTATGCCCTAATCTAGACCGGCGTACATCGTGGCAAAGGATACGCTGCCCGTCTCGGTCTCGTTATCTATCGATCTTCTGGTCAATCTCATACCCATGTTCGTCAAAAGCCGGTAACCGAGGTAGTTGGTGACGTTCGAGAACTGCACCGCTCCGACGATCTCGGTGAAATCGTCGAGCAGTCCCTCCTTGACCGCGGTCTCCGATTTGCGTAGCTGGTTGAAGATCGTGTACTCCACACCGGCCTGCATGGTGGAAGAAGAGAACAGCGGCCATCGCGCCAGCAGGGAAAGCTGCAGCGTGTCTTCCCTGCGCTTGGGATCAGACCTGAGCGCCGGAGCCTCCAGCCTGAGTTCGTTCTTTATTCTCGGCATGAGATCGACATAGGCGACCTTGCGCTCGAGGTCCACCTTGTTGATGAGACCGAAGAAGGTGTAGTCCTCGCGCAGATCGGGCTGTCGTTCGTTCTGGTGCCAGCGATCGTATTTGAACTTACTCACGAAATTCACATCCTCGATCTTGGTGTACTTGAAGCTCATGAACGTGGAGTTTATCCATGTGTCCTGAGCCGCGAGGGGATCAACGGTTGGAACGTTCCGCCTCTCGAACTCGTTCCACTGGCGAAGATCGTTCTCGATGTTGTCCTTCGCGATTCTGAAATTCTCGTAAATCTTCAGCCTTCCAAGACCCGGATAGTCCCGTTCTAGGGTGAAGAGCACGTAATTAGTCGTGTTCTCCCCGTCGCCTGCAATCAGTCTCTCATCCGTTCGTCCGACGGTCAGCCTAATGCTCGGAAGCAGGTCGACGCCGCCGTAGATGTTGTATCCTTTGTGGTCCCTCGGGTAGGGAAAATCCGGCTCATCGTCGTTTTCGAACCGATCTACCCAGATGTTGTTGTTCATGTCTAATCCGAACAAGTACTCCGGCCGGTCTGTTCCGTATCTCAAGAACGGCTCGTCGTAGTCCGGGACGAGATTGGGAAGGTCTTCGCTGTCGTTCTGGTTGAAATCGGATATGAAGTCGAGGTTTTCGTCGTACCCGGGAAACACCTCAATGTCTATGTTTTGGAATATCCTCTGCCAGTCGGGGAATCTGTCCTGATCGTCGTTGTCGTCGACGAGCTCGTAGAAGAACCTCCCCTCGTCCGAGTAGTCTATGTTGGTCTCGCCCCTAGCCAGTATGGCGCTGGTGTTGTAGTTGTGGGCCATTCTGTAGGCTTCGCTGAAAAAGAAGAAAGGATGGGCGATCTTCGACAAATTCAACATCCAGCCATCGCCTTGGTCAGAGGCCCCTAGGTGCTTGGTGTGCGCCCTGTTGGGGTACTTCCTGTAACTCACGCTGCGGTCCCATTCTCCGTACAAGTCGAATCCCCAGAGGCGGGTCGCCTCCAGCGTAAATCCGAATATCTCGGTGGCTGTCGGCAGACCATACGGGATCTTCAGGACTGTCAGGTTGGAGCCATCCTTGACGTTTTCATCGGCCCTCGCAGCCAGCAGATAGACGTTGGCCAACTGCCTGTCGAACTGGCGGTCCGAGGTCATCTCGATTCTGTAGTCGTTGGCGACTATCAGCTCGAATGTCACCATTCTTATCTCTGACGGATCCGGGCCTGTGTACGTCGCCACCGAGAAGTCGTAGACCAGTTCGATCTGCTCGGAGCCGTTCGCCTCCCAGAACCCCAGCCTCTGAAAGCCGCCTTGGGGCGCGGGAATCAGCCCGACTTCGCTGGCCCGGACGGTCTCCCTCTCGAAACTCACATCCCCCGCTTCATCGATCGCTTCGACGTCGGCCTCTATGATCATGTCCCACGCGAACAGCGTGGCACCGCCTTCGTTGTCCTCTGGCGAGTCGTCCGAGAGTCGCACGAAGACCTGAGTGACGTTCTCTGCGTTCTGACTGGAGGCGATCGAACCGCTTCGCGGGCTGCCCTCGAAGGCGTCGAGGAGCTGAGAGGAGTTGTGGGCGCTCACGTGGTTGACACCGAGTTTGAGATAATCTCCAACTTGGGCTGTCGCGCGTCGGCCGGTCAGAGTCGTCGAGTTCGTCTGCTGGTTATTGGGGCTTCGCGAGCCGGCGGCACCCGGCGAGCTGATCCGCGAGAGGAGAGCCGTTACTTCGTACTTGTCGGACTGATAGTCCACCTGAATGCCGTCGAACGCCGGCTTAGAGAAGGTCATCGGGGTCAGGGTCGATCGGATCTCGTCGCCTATGGTGATGGCCAGATTGTGCTGTCCCTTCTGATCGGAGGCTATGACCAGATTGCTGAAGAAACTCTGGAACCGTGCGGTCTTGAACAGGTTGCTTCCCCCTTGCTGGGGCTGGGTCTGGCTCCAGTCGTAGATCAGCCATCCTCTGGTGATGTACGAACCGTAGATGTCGTAGAAGTAGTCTCCCTCGAGATTGGTCGATACATAGCGCTGGTAGTGATCTCTCGCGTAGTTGCTGTACTCCGACTGCTTCCACTGATATTCGCGAAACAGCTCCTGTGGGACGTACCACTTTTTGACCGCGGGGTCTAGAGCGCCGAACAGGACGCCGGGCCCTGTCGGTTCGAACGTGAGCTCGCCGCCGCGGCGAAACCCCTTTATCCGATCTCGATCGGGACCTTGGGCTTCCGAGCGAGTACTGTGCAGCAGAATTGCCGAGACGATGGTGCATCCTATGGCCAGCGCACCGATTAGGCGCATCGCGGCTCTGAATGTATGACCGGTCACCATGTGACTCCCCCTATCCTTCGCGAAAAATCAATAGACCAAAGGCACGACCGCAGTCTTGCTCTCTTCACCTTTATCTGTAGCGACTTCCACGCGCACGAGATAGACGCCCGGCGATAGCATTTGTCCGTTGTCGTCCACGCCGTCCCACACTCTCTGATATCTTCCACCGATGTCGAGGTCGGAGTAGAGCACCCTTCTGAGGCCTCCGGCGAGATCGTAGACTTGTACCGACACCGGAGAGCCACCCGTCAGGTTGACGATATCGTAGATGACGATGGCTTGGTCGTTAACTCCATCGCCATTGGGCGTAAACGGAGCCGGGGCAACCTCGAGGAAGTGGATGCGGTTGTCGGCGACCCGGGTGGTGACCGACAGGTCGTCGCCCGCGGCGACGGGGTCAGCGTCCACGTCTCCCGGGACGAGCGTCTGCGGCAGGTTATGCGGTCTCTGGGTGTCGAAGATCCTGCCGACGAAGACGGTGTTGTAGTGCAGCGCGATACTCTCGAACACGACGCGCAGCAGCCGGTCGTCACCGGTGATCCTCGGGAAGCTGATCCGGACGCCGACGATGTCGCCGTCGTCTTCGGTGTCCTCCTTGTCCCACGCCACGTCGGTCCCGTCGATCTGGACGGATCGGATGACCTCCACCGGTGCCTGCGTCTTGATGTCGAGCTGGTCGAAGCCGCTGCTGTTGTAGCTGCGCACCCAGTAAGTCAGTTCGGTCGCCTGCCCGAGCACGGCGTCTTGGGGCCACACCTCCCCCACCACGGAATCGGCCAGTGCTGGCGAGACCTCCACGGCGATCGAATCGACCGTCGCTGCCGAGAGGATGTCGCTGCTGTGGAACAGAACGCGAAACTGCCAGTACCGGCGGGGTACAGGTGATGCGATCGGTGTACGGACTCCGGCCGGATAGGGAGGAGACCATCCGCTCCACTTTAGGCTATCGCTCGGGTCCGGCGTACTGCCTCTGCGGGTGGAGACGGTAGCAGATACCTTGGTAGGCTCTCCTATCGTCTCCTTTGCCCACGTTATACCGCCGAAGACAGCGGGCTGACCCTCATCGAACACATTCGAAGTGTACGCAGCAGCAGATGGGAAACCTTCGCCGAAGATCTCAAACTCGTCGATCTCCCATTCCCCTCGAACGAGCTGTCTCACCTCTATGAAACGCACGAATTGCAGCGGCACAGCTATGTCGACGACCGGGTCGAGATTGCGCTCAACGGTCTTGAAGAGCCTGAGATCGGGATTGCCGGAAACGGTCTTCTGCTCCTCGCTGCCGTCGTTCAGCCTCACCTCGTAACCCTTCAGGAAGAACTCCTCAAACCCTTCGCGGGGAAAAAATCTGATCCTGTTGACTCCGAAACGCTCGCCCAGATCAAACCTGAATATGATCCCTGTGGCCTTTGGGATCTTGACTTCGAAGGCCGTGTTCCTGCCATCCACCATGTTGTCCAACAAGTCCTCGAATTCACTCTGGGTGACTGCGAGGACCGTGCGCGCATTTGGCGACGTTATTTGCCCCCCCCTTTCGATCAACTTCAGGGAAATATTCTCTTCAGGATCATTCTGTAACGGTTGAATGAAACCGGGATTGGCTTCGAAATCGATGACCGTTATGTCAGAATGTGCCTGATCCCAGGCGCGGGAACCCGGGCCACCTCCGAAGACGATCGTCTCTCCATTGCCTGCCGCCGCAAGTCCGAGGAGAGCTACGGACAGAACGGGCAGGGCCACTGCTCTATGAGGTGACGTTCCAGTTATCACTTGCTGAACACGGACTCCTTGGTGTCCTGTCGCGGAGACTAGTAGGCGACGCGCACCAATCGATGGACCGAGGTTTCCTTCTCGGATGTCGAATCCACTTTCAGGTCGATGCGCATCAGATAGATCCCCGGTGGCACGACCGCTCCCGACTGGTCGACGCCCGTCCACGCCACCGTATGACGGCCTGCCATTATGGTCGTCTCGGCTATACGCGCCACCGGCCGGCCAGCCAGATCGTACACGTCCACTTGGACCGGTGCCGAACTGAGCACCCGCATCAGCGAAAAACGGACCTCCAGCTCGTCGTTGACGCCATCTCCATTGGGCGTGAAAACGCGATCGACCTGTAGATCCCCCAGCAACTCGCCGCGCTCCAGCGCCAACACCACCGTCGTCTCGCTGTCCACAACCCCGTTGGCATCGCCGTCATCCACCCGCTGCCACGAATTTTCGAACGCCGAGTTCCCCGTGGAGCCGATGAAAAACGTGTTGAACCCGAATAGGGTCGTCTCGAACTGGAGCTCCACCAGCGCGGATCCCCTTGTCGTCTTGATCGGGGCCGGCAGACGCACCCACAGCGAATCCGTCTCCATCACCACCTCGAACTCCTCGCTCTCCGCCGTATACGTCACGGCGTCCTGCCCGGTCACGTCCACACTCACCTGTTTCAGCTTCATGTCGGTGCCGTCGGGCGCCTCAATGAGGATCTCGTCGAACCCCCTGCTGCCCGACTCAAAGGTTGAGCGAATGAAATACGACAGCAGCAGCTTCGTGCCGATCTTCTCCAGACGCGAGGGCAGCACCTCGCCGACGATCGCGCCGGCCACCGGCGTCACGAAGTTCAGTGCCACCGAACGCAGCGTGGCCGCCGCCTTGGGGTCTTCTGTCAGGAAGATCGCCCTGATGGCGACGAACCGTCTGGGACTGGGCGAGGTAATTTTTGCGCCTGAATCGAAGTAGGGCTGACTCCAGCCGCTCCAGTCATTGCCCGGGCGCGTCTCGGTTAAGACCGGCCCTACCGAAGCATCCCCGAAGAACTTTTTGTCCGTCTCCCAGGCCTTGGCCGCCTCCTCTTCGGTGCCCGGGTACAAATCCCCGTTCTTCTTGTAATAACGGGTTATGCTCTCGACCGTATCGCCAGTCCGGGTTTGCAAAATTAGATCCGTACCCGGCGGTACATCGGCCTCCCATTCAATGGTGGCTAGGTTCTGAGGGATCCGCGCCACCTCTATGAACGGGGCCTCCCCTCCGAACTCAGACGAGATCTGCGACTCCGGCAGGAACCCTTCCCCGAAAAATTGGACCTCCGACACCCCGTGGCTCCCTTGCCCGGGCTCGTACGTGGAGCGGTCGTGGAGCCTATAGGTAAAGGCAAAATGCTCGACCTTCGTGAGCGGGAACTTGAAGTCGTGGAAATTCTGCCCCCGCACGATGTCGCTGAGCAACCCCACTGTCTTCCAAGCCAGTTCGCCGCCGGCATTGGTGGAGCCGTCCGAGAGCTGAATGCGGTAGGCTCTGAACGGAGGTGGGTTGGGGAGGGCGTGGAGTACTCTGATATTGTCCACAAAATAGGAGCCTCCGAGATCTATGAACATTGAGCGCTCCGCATCCCGCGGATCCGCAATCGGCAACCTGTTGGGATCGTAACTCCCGTTGGCAGACCAGAACACGAGCTCGCCGAAGAGGTCCCCATCTACCACGGCCGCCCCCTTGTTGACATTCTCTCGGGCGGTCACCCTGCCGCCCCGCTCCAGTACGCCCGTGCCGATGTTGTCGCCGATGGTCCAGACCTCGATCTCGGCCAGCCTCGGTGTTTCGCGGCGGTAGTAAACTACCGGCCCCTGCCGCTCCGTGCCCGCCAGAGCTTCCCAATCCTCTTTCCCATCCAGCAACCTCACCGCCCCCGACACTTCTCGCCGGAAGTACTCTATCTCTCCCTGTTGGTCGGCTGGCAGGCTATCGTATTCGGACTGAGAAACCTGCCTCGCCTTGTCGAAGTCGCTGTCCTGGATCCCCACTCCGACGTATTGGATGACGTCGCCGGTGAAGTCGCCCAGTGCATCGGGCCACTTCGTCGGTAGCTGTCCGGTCAGGTCGATCTCGAAAACCCGCTCGTTCTTGTTCGGTCCGTCCGTGGTGAAGCGCGTCCGGAAAAGGAGCTGATCGAGGGTTTTCTGTCCTTGTGAGGTGGTCACCTTGAACTGTAGAAAAGGGTCTCCCAGATCTTCACCGACAAACTTGAGGACGATCCTGGTGGCCGATACCGTCCGCCCCAGATCGATCTGCACCCACCAATCCTGCAACAGGTCGGCCGTGTCCGGTTCCCAGAAGGTGTCCATCCTGCCATCCATGAGGTTGATGGCGCTCGAGCGATTGGATCCGGCATCGAATACACCGCCGCCGAAATCGTCGGCATTGAGGACGGCGTTGATGCCGGGAACGACGACTTCCTCATCTTCTATTTTTAGTCTCGTGTGCTTGCGGATGAAGGCGGGCTTCACTCCCTCATCGCTGATCTGGACCGTGTTGGCAGTGGAGTGCCAGCGTTCCCAATGCTCCTTGGAATCGACGACCACCCTGCCTGACTGTAGCGAATACCCCTCCTGTCCCCAGCATGGACTTACCGCCGACAACGTCAACGCGGAACAGACGAGTGCCGTGCGGAGGGGGTCCGTTAGCCGTTGAGCGCCGACCCATCCCCGCTCGCGGTGCTCCCTACCTACACCGCGAGGCACTCGGGTTCTCGTCGAGTTCAGCAATAGTGCCGTTGAGCGCACTTCTTTCTCCTTATCTTGCTCCCTGCTCATGTCGGAAACGCCGTTGAGTGCCAAAAAAAGGGGGGGCGAGGATCAACGATCTCGCCCCCCCTTCAACAACACCTGTCTTGGGTCCTTACAGCCGACCTTTCTTCCTATTTGGAGAAGCTCGCCTTAATGCGGCCCCAGCTATCGTCCTCGACCGCTGTGGCGTCGGTGTCGGACACCCAGTTGTTGGCGTCAAAACCAAGTAGCACGTAGTCTACCAAGGAGTCGGCGTGGAAGTACATGTTGATGTCGCCAGTGGAGACCCAGTAGCCGTTGTACGAATCGCCTGGGCCGTTGTCATCGTCCTGAATGGCCATGCCGATGCCCATGACCTGGCCTTCCTCCAAGTCATGGATAATCAGGTCGGGATCGTCGGGACCGGTCGAACTGGCAGGCAAGTCGTCGAAAGTGGTGAACCAACTCTCCTGAAAGAGGGTGGCGGGTCCACCGGCCTCGCCCTCGACGTTCCATCTGATACCGGCGTAAGGCTCCACGGAAGCCCATACTCCGCCGCCCCATAACCACAGGTTGTTGTCCTCGTTATTGAGCGACTGCTGCCAGTCCTGCGCGGTGGCCCCGGCCCATCGTTCCGGATCTAGGTCGATAGATTCCACGCCTTGGAACTGTTGGCCGCTGTGGTCGGCATCAATCACGAGCTCGAGCTTGTCGTTGGTATCGTCGAGGGTGCCGTACCAGACGTCGTCGAACCTTTCCTCCATGACGTACACAAGGTTAGTCTCTGGGTTCCAGCCGACGATGATGCGCTCGGCGAGATTGCCCGGATCCGGGTCCCCTTGGGTGCCCGTGACGACCTCAATTAGGTCATCTTGGGTTACCCAGAAGACAGACGGTACGTTGTCCCAATCGCTGAGATCACCATCCATTACGACATCCCTGATTCCATCGACGTCAATGGGCACCTGTACCGCTGCCCAGTTCCGGTCTGTCCGCTGGTGGGCCGAACTCGGAGTAAAGGAGGCGAGAACGAGGCCCAAAACGGCAGCTATGATGATAATCTTCTTCACTGTTGCTTCTCCTTTCATCTGTAGAAAGATGACTATTGTTACTGCGTTGATTCTGAAATGCGGGCTTTTCCCTTGAACACCTCCTTTCAGCGCACCATTTGCTCAGCGAGCGAGAGCAAACAGGAACTGGTGATTTTGTGCAAAAATGGCTCTAAGCGCTTCTTTATTAGCCACTGTGAATAAGTAACTTACGGTCTTTATGGATGAGTGACCGGCGTTCGTCTCTCTGCATTGAATCACACAGTTAGGAAGTTGTAAAAGCAATTTGGCGTTAAATATGGGGAATTATGCCCGAAAATCCAAAGAAAATTTCCAGCATGTTAATGCCCCAAGCAAGATAGACATCGCCCGTGTACGCGCCACCCATAACGGCAAAGACGTCGTGATCGAGGTTGCCGAAGGAATCGTCCCTTGCGGCGGGCCAATTCCTGCTCCAGTTCGGCGATTCGCGTCGTCTGTTGTTCCACGATCTGCTCGAACTGGACAATGCGCTTTCGGAAATCGCAATCTCAGCAGGTCTTTTCACGAGGGTTTGCCCGTATCCGGAGAATTGCAACACACAACCGGACCCGAAGACCGGATAGTACTAGCTTTAGGAATCTCTGATTTAGTATCCTGAAAAGGCTTTCCTACTTGGCGATTACCTTACTACTATAAAGGAAGACAAGCGGAGGTAATAGCGATGGATCAGCTCAGTTTTTCCGATGCCGCCTACCCCCACAAAAAGAAGACCATTCGCAAAGAACGCTTCCTTTCGGAGATAGACGACCTGTTGCCGTGGAAACTCTTACTCAAGCTCATTGTGCGAAAGTATCCAAAACCGGGTCAAGGGGCCGGCCGGTTCCCCCCGAGGTGGTGTTACGCATCTATTTCATGCAACAGTGGTATGGCCTCAGCGTCAGCAGAAGGCCCAATCCGACGGGGTAGAGTGGCGCGTTCTTCGCAAGATCGCTCCTTTAATAACCCCTCCAAACCGCTAAAAATTTCACTTGGGTAGAAGCTGTTTCAAAACTAGCGTCGGGTCGCATCAAGGATCGTCAAGTGCCTTCGCATGGAGCGTTTTTCATAGGGCGAGACGCTTTTGAGCCGACGCTTTTTCTTTACACAAGGAACCGAATCCGGAGTTTTGGGACCACTTCTAGTTCTTTCGCAAGGCGTAGATGATGCAGACAAAAACGGGACAAACTATTAAACGGCCTGGAAAAACCATCATTTTCATTAAAATCCTTTTGGTTCTCATCCCGTTTCTACCGCTTATAGGACTAGAAATCTATTTGCGGCATACTCATTACGGCCTTGATGATAGGCTATTTATCCCCATGCGTGATCCTCAGTATGGCCTTGAGGATAGGTCATACATCCCTCAAAGATCCTCTTTTACTTATCAACTTAACCAGGAGTTGTACCGAAAATATTATTCAATTAATAATCCAATGCTTAAACATCTAATTCCCAAGATAAGTATGAAACAGCGAAAGTCCGAAAAGGATTTTCGCATATTTTGTCTTGGGGGATCAACGACAAGAGGGCCGTTTCCCATGCTACTTCACGAATTATTAAAACGATCCAAAGTGGATAAAACGGTAGAAGTGGTTAACTTGGGCATAGATACCTTTAATAGTTATCAGATTCTCGACATTACGAAAAAACTTCCTCAGTATGATCCAGATCTTTTGGTTATTTATATGGGACATAACGAAATTTATGGACCAGTTGGCGTAGCATCGAATGTGGCATTGGGCACGTCTCGCGAAGTAATCAATCTGATTTTACAATTACGCGAGATTAAGATATTTCAGCTAGCAAACAGCTTTTACTCAAAATTAAGAGCACCGTCTAGTCAATTTGAAAGGAAAAGATCGCCATATAAAATGATGGTGAACAGTTCTCTTGCCCCTCATCATCCTCTACGGGAGCAAGCCATTGAGAATTTCAGGGGAAATCTCCATGAAATTATCTCTATTGCAAAGCGTCATCAAATCCCTGTGATTTTAGGGACGATCGTTTCCAATCTCCGAGATTGGCACCCATTTGATTCACAACCACCGCCATATTCTCTCGATGTTACCCAATGGCAACAGTTATTAAAGAATGGTAAGGCTGCATTTGAACAAAATCATCTGGAAGAGGCGGAGCGTATCTACCAGACAGCAATTGAACTTTTCCCAGATCATGCCCAAACTCATTTTGATCTGGGTCATGTTTACCTTGCCCAAGGACATCAAGATAAAGCTAAACGAGCCTTCACAAGAGCAAGAGACTTGGATATTTTACCGATCAGAGCCCCATCAGAGGTAAACGAAACTATAAAAAGTGTTGCCAAGGAAACAGACATCATATTAGCAGACCTTGAAACCGCATTCCAAGATTACGATCCCAAGAGTGTGATTGGCAAACCTATCATTGTTGAACACCTGCATCCTTCAAATGAAGGATATTATTTAATCGCAAGCCACCTAACCCACATCATTCTTAAAGAAGGGTTTTTGACCGCGAGTAAAAGATTGGATTTTGATGATCCATCCTTAAAAAGGGAACTGGATATAGGGGAACTAGATAAAGGTGACCTTATTCGACTCAGACATATGTTGAAGATATGGCCATTTAATATCAACAATGAAGGTTATCATTATCCTTGAACTTAAAAGAAAAACTCCGATAGAGCTGTCTCCCACATCGGGATGGCTTTTTTTAAGGCATCACCGGCCTCTTGCTCCCTTCTTGCAAGAGATTCTCTTTACCTTCATCAGTTTGCTCGTCCTTTCGGCATAGACGACCGTCCCCGGCTGTAGGACCACTGTCGGGCACGAGTACCGCATTGCATCGCCACAGAAGATCTGCATCTCCGCTGATTCAGCGCCTGCGGCATCATGTTGGGGCATTAGATTGCCCTTTCTCAGACAGGCAGCGGCGTGAACTGTAGGCTGTACAGGTCGGCGTCGCTGAGGGCGAAGCGCAGGCTCACCGGTCTGCCGGCTAGGCCGCTGATGTCGGCGGTGCCCTTCCAAGTGACCGTATGTTCTAGATAGTCGCCGTAGATCTCGTCGCAGTCGCTTAGGGTGTGTCCCTTCAACGCCTTGCCGTCGCAGTCCTGGATCTCGACGCGCACGGAGCCGGCGGCGGAGGTGCTTGTGTTCAGGCTCAGGGCACCGCCAGCGAAGGTGAAGGGCCGCGTGATCAGCTCGCCTCCCTTCAGCGGCGCATTGGCGGCCACAAAGCCGTCCACGCGCAGCGTGAAGCGCCGCAGCCGGGAGGCCTCGCCGCGGTAGTATCCCTCGCTGATGAAAATCGACAACTCCTTCGGTGCCGTGGGAAGATCGTTAGCCGTCTCCAGAATGCCCCAGGCGATCATGTTGTTGCGGGTTTCCCAGCGCTCCGGCTGTAGGCCGGGCCGCACGAAGGCCTCGCCCCAGCGCTTGAAGTGCAGGCCGTCGCGGCTGATCATGTACACGCCATCCGATACACCGCCGGCCCGATTGCCGGATATGCGGCGATCCGGCGACAGGCGCTTTGGGAAGCCCATGTAGATGTGCGGGGCCCGGTGGTAGGGCGTCACCGCGTTCGTGTAGAGGTGCTCGAGGGGCGCGTCTCCGAAGTCGAGCAATTGCGGCTTCGTCCACTGGCGGAAGTCCGTTGAGGTGCAGGTCATGATCTGGCGGAAGCGCACACCGTCGGGGTAGATGGAGTCGCGGTGGTACTCGACGTAGCAGCCGCGCTGCGGGTCGTAGAAGGCGAGGTTCTGCGAGTCGAAGACATTGGTGCCCACGGTGTGATCCATCACCGGCTTCTCCGACAGCAGACTCCAATGCACGCCGTCCGCCGACTTGAAGGCATAGAGGGCCTGCTCCTCATGCGTGTTTGCGGACGGGCTGCCGAGGGCCTTGTACTGCTCGCCCTCGCGGCAGTCCGGGTTGCGGTCGCGGAAGGGCGTGAAGTTGAGCGAGCCGGGGCCGTCCCAGATGATGTTGTTGCGCGTCGAGCCCTTATAGTTCACTAGGCCCAGCTCCGGGCGGTACCACTCGATACCGTCACGGCTCTCGGCGTAGCACACGACCGGCCTGTAATCACCGGACGGGTCGTAGTGGGAGCCGCGGTAGTAGGCCCGGAACAACTTGCCGTCTTGGAACACCGTGTGGTAGCCGCTGGTGTTTCCCTCCCACGGCGCGTCGTGGTCGATAGCCACGTTCCGCGGCACCGGCTTTTGCAGGCGCAGCTCGACGCCGCGCAGCCGCTCGATCAGGTAGTCGTCGACGAACAGTTCGCGCCTGTCGCCCAGCTCGATGACGCCCGCCGGGGCACCGCTGGCGGTCTTTCTCTTCGTCGTCGGCTTCGCTCTCTTGTTCTTGGCCATCTCCGGTTCCCTTTCTGTACTACGGGCTATCTGCGCCAGTGTCAACCATAGCTCAATATCCCCACGGGCAATGCCCCGTCGCCCTGCGCTGCCATGAAAAGAACAGGGGGTTGAGGTTGATGCCGCCGTGCCCGTAAGCCATGACCAAGGTGACGTAGGAGGAACCCGCCAAGCTGACCAAGATGGCGAGGACAATCGCCGGGAACAGCCGACGCTTCTGGCCGCGGATCATCTCATTCATCTTCAGCCCGTTGGCGACCGAGGCCATCACGAAGGAGCGGACCTCGGCGTACCAGCCGTAGGAGAAGCCGAGCGCCACTAGGCCTTGGGTGCCGATGGAGGAGGTGCCGACCGCGGAGATCACGAAGGTTGAGGTCATTAGGGGAGGACGCATGGCCGGGATGCCGCCCTCGGCGACCACCCCCTGCGGAGGTGCTGTCGTCATTGAGACCAAGCCTGAGGGTCTAGCCCGAGGCTTTGAGCGGCCTCGACGATGTGGCCCCAAGTCGTGTCGTCGATGGGAATACCCTCTTCTTGACGCCGGCGTCCCGTGCGGTATTCGGGGTCGCCGGGCAGCAGTATCTCGCCGATGTGCGGATCGACGCGGCTGGTGGACACATGGCGGATTAGGCTTTCAAGTTCGTCGAAGTAGTAGGACATTTCGACGAAGTGCTCAATGTTGTAAACCGTCAGGTGCAGCCCGTTGCTCTGCATGACGGTCTCGCCGTTGGCACAGCCCTGACCGCTGAGGGCTCCGCCTAGGATCTCTACTACCATACTCAGGCAGTATCCCTTATAGGCCACCGGGCCGCCGAAAGGCAGGATCGCACCGGGCGGATCGCCGACAAATGCCTGCGGATCAGTAGAGGGGTTGCCATCGTGGTCGATGATTCGGCCCTCGGGTAGCTGTTCTCCGCGGTTATGGGCGACGCGGACCTTGCCCTCGGCGCAGACCGAGGTGGTCATATCGACCAAGAGCGGATCGGCGTTGCGCCGAGGCGCAGCGCAGGATATGGGGTTGGTGCTGAGCTTGCCGTCGATCCCACCGTAGGGAGCAATTTGGCGTCCGAGATGCCCGGCGTTGCAAAAGGCTAGACCAATCATGCCTTGACGGGCGGCCTGTAGCGGATAAGCCCCCACCCGGCCAACGTGCCCGCAGTTGCGCAGGGTGGCGGTAGCAACCCCGTGCTGAGCGGCCTTGTCGATGGCTAACTGGGTGGCGAAGGTCCCGCCGATCTGGCCCATGGTCCCGCCGCCATCGACGACCACCGTGCAGGGTCTTTCGCTGACAATAGAAGGCTGGCCCTTGGGATCAAAGATGCCGTCTTGGATCTGTTGGATGTATTCGTAGAGACGCAGGCTGCCGTGCGAGTCGTGCCCGTAGAGAGAGGACTCGACTAGGTGATCGGTCACGGCGCGGGCGCTTGCGGAAGGGCAGCCGGCCGTCTCGAAAAGCTGGTAGCCGATCTGGCGCAGGTCGTCGGGTTTGATGTGCGGCATTAGTTGGTGGCTTCCTCGAGGACGCGCTCGATTTCCCGTTCCCAAGCCCCAGTGACTTGTACGCCGTGTTCGGCTTTGCCACCAGTGGCTTCCGGCCCCACCAAGATGGGCTGGCCGCGTCTTGCGCCGATGAGGTTGGCGCGATCGACGCAGGCGGTGTGCAGGAAGTGGAAGGCGAGCCCGGCGCGCTCGCGATGGGTAGTGTTTGCCTTGGTAGCGTGGGCAGTGCCGTAGCAGAAGAAGACGACGCCACCGGCCTTTAGCTCAATGGGCACGGCGCGTTCTTCGGGCACTTGGCAGTGGATGTGGTGATCGGAGTAGGGATCGCGGTCGTGTGGGTATTCCTCCTTAAAGGAGTCATGCACGACGTGGATGGTACCATTTTCGATGGTTGCGTCGTGAACGGCAACCCACATGGCAGTGCCCTTTAATGGGTCGTCTATTTTGAAATAGGCGTTGTCTTGGTGCCAATCCGTGCCAATGCCGTGCCCGGCCGGCTTGAGAAACATCTGGTCTAGGTGTAGGATGAAGGGAGTGCCGATGAGTTGTGAGACAGCGACGGTGATTTTTTCGTCAAAGGGCAGGGCGCGAATGAGGTCGCTTTTGTCGTACAGAGGAATCAGTTGCAAGTTGACCTTGACGGTGGAAGGGGTCTTACCGTCGCCCTCGGTGGCGACATTGCGGACCAAGCCCTCGCGTTTGAAGCGCTCGACTTCGGCTTGCATGGCTCGGACTTCGCGGGAGTCAAAAAAATCGGGAACCGCAGTGTAGCCGTGGTCTTTGAAGTGGGTTACTTGGGCGTGGGAAAGAGACACGGGTGGCTCCTTGCCTTGTGCAGGGTGGCAGGACTACGTTGTGCGCTGAGATGCTCGCGCCAACTCGCATAAGAGCGCGGCCGAAGTGCGGATGCCGCAGTGAAAATCGCGCGTGGAAAAGCGCTCGTTGGGGCCGTGCCAATTGTCGGTGATTTGCCCTAGACCGATGAGCAGGACTGGTGCCCCTGTCGCGGCGGCAAAATCGACGACGATGGGGATGGCGCCGCCCTCGCGGGTAAACACCGGCTCGACCCCGAATCCCTTGCGCATGGCCTCGAGTGCCGGCTCGACTAGTGGGTGATCTAGGTCCAAGCAGTAGGCCGGTGAGCAATGCTGGTTTTTGAACTCGACGCGGGTGCCTGCGGGCAGCCGAGCGCGGATGTGCCCTTCGAGGGCGGCTTGGATGCGTGCGGGATTCTGGTCGGGCACTAATCGGCAGGAGACGGCAGCTCGGGCTACAGCCGGAACGACGGTGCGTGGACTGCCGCCGCTGAGGAGGTTGATGTCGAGCGTGGGACGAGTCCAGCGCCTTTCGAGGACGGAGTACTCCTGCTCTCCCGCCAGTGAGGTCACGCCCAAGGTGCGGCAATAGGCATCCTCGTCAACCGTGAGGGCGGCGTAGAGGCTTTTTTCGCGGGCCGAAAGCGGCTGCACCCCCTCGTAGAAACCGGGCACAGCAATGTGCCCTTCGGCGTTGATGAGGCCGGCCAAGGCGTTGACGAGAAGTTGATTGGGGTTGTGAACAATGCCGCCGAAAAGGCCGGAATGCACGTCCTGCACCGGCCCAAAAACCTCGACCTCGGTATAGACAATGCCGCGCAAACCCAAAGTCAGGGAGGGCTGGTCCGGCCCGTACATGCTGGTATCGGAAATCACCGTACAGAGCACCGGGGCAAATTCGTCAAGCCCGTCCTCGGCCACAAACTGGCTCAACGCAGCGCTGCCGCACTCCTCCTCGCCTTCGATCAGGAAGACCAAATCGAACGGAAGCTGATTTCCACTGGCGAGAACGGCTTCGGCTGCCTTCAGATGTGCAAAGCAGGGTCCCTTATTGTCGCTGGCTCCCCGGGCGATGAGAAAGCCGCCCCGCTCCTCGCCAGCAAAGGGATCCACCTCCCAAGCCGAGCGCGGGTTATCTACTCCTTGCACGTCGTAATGGCCATAGATCAAGACGGTGGAGCGGTCCGGCGAGAACGCGGGACTGCGGGCGAGGACTAGGGGGTTGGTAGCGGCCCTCACTTGGATCTTCTCGACCCCAAACCCCATTTGCTTGAATTGGCCGACGAGGAAATCGGCCGCTTGAGCAAGGCCGTCGCCTGTGTCGCCATCGGCACCAGCACTGACGCTGGGGATGCGGACAAAGGCTTTCAGTTGTTCGATATAGGCCCGCTGCTGCTCGTCGATGCACAGCAGAGCGTTTTCCAAGGCTATGCCTTCCTCTCGCATCACTCCTCTGTTCTTTGATCGTCCTCCCCGCCCTTCAGCCTAGCCCGCCATCGCGCATCTCGGCCAGTGGTAGTGCTCTTGCTGAGGTTGGATTTATTCATTAGGTTGTTGCAACGCAAAAGTTGAAAATTGAGAATCAAATCCGACTTGCCCGCCTCGTACGCTTCCCGCGACTGTGCAATATACGTTTTTACAGCGGGCTGTAAAGTTCCGTTCATCCGTTTGGTACTATATCCCTTTGGATAGCCGCATAGCCCGCAGAGATGCGCGGTTGATTTTTCTCACACCCCGATATCTACTACCGTTTGCAGGAAGGAACGCACTGGGAAATGGGAGATTTACCTATTGCTATTAATGGCTTTGGTCGCATCGGCCGCTTGGTATTCAGGGCGGCCGTTGAGCAAGGTGGAATCGAGATCAAAGCCATCAACGATCTAACCGACGCCAAGACGCTTGCCCACCTACTCAAGTACGATTCCACCCACGGCCGTTTCGCCGGCGAGATAGAGATTGCTGGCGACGACTTGGTCGTCGATGGCAAGGCGATCCGCATCTCGGCCGAGCGCGATCCCGCCAACCTGCCTTGGGGCGATTTCGGGGTCGAAGTGGTTTTGGAGGCGACGGGGTTTTTTACCGAGGCCAGCAAGGCCCGCGCCCATCTCGACGCTGGGGCCCAAAAGGTCGTCATTTCCGCCCCGGCCAAGGGTGCAGACATAACCGTAGTAATGGGCGTCAACGAGGGGGCCATCCAAGCGGCTCACGAAATCATTTCCAATGCTTCGTGTACGACTAACTGTTTAGCCCCGATGGTCAAAGTCCTACACGAAAAGTTCGGCCTCGTCAAAGGCATGATGAACACGATTCACTCGTACACCGGCGACCAACGCCTGCTCGACGCCCCGCACAGCGATATGCGGCGGGCGCGCTCGGCAGCGGCATCGATGGTGCCCACGACTACGGGGGCCGCCGCGGCCGTAGGTAAGGTGCTACCCGAGCTCGACGGCAAGCTCGATGGCTTGGCCATCCGCGTACCAACCCCCGACGGTTCGTTGACCGACTTTACTGCCGTGCTCAAAAGCAAAGTGGATGCCGCAGAAATCAATGCGGCGTTCAAAGCCGCCGCGGCCAACTCGCTGGCTGGCATCCTCGAGTACTCCGAGGAGCCTCTGGTCTTGGCCGACATTATAGGCAACCCGCACTCGTGTATTTTCGACGCGCTGTCGACGAATGTTCTCGAAGGAAACATGGTCAAGGTCCTCGGATGGTACGACAACGAATGGGGCTATTCCAACCGCTGTGTGGATTTGCTGTGCAAGCTCGGCGGATGACTCAATACGAGGCCCTGCGCCGCCTTAGGCGGAGGCAGAAAGGCGAAACGCATGTTTGAGGAAGTCTGGAGAGCCTACGAAGAAAACGAACTAAGCCACAGCGCTGCGCATCACCTGATGGCCATCCACGAGTTGCGCGAGATGCACGGCTACGCCCGCGTCTCGGATATCGCCAAGCACCTGAGCATCACCAAAGGCAGCGTCTCGACGGCAATGAAGCACCTCAAGGAGCGCGGCTATGTGCAAGAGGACCTCAACCGCTTCCTCAAACTTACCGAACAGGGTTTGAAAGTGGTGCAGGAGGTTGAGGCCACGCGCTTGGTTGTGCAGCGGTTCCTCAGAGACGCCCTCGGCATGGACGAGGACGACGCCATGATCGACGCCTGCAAGGTTGAGCACCTCATCAGCAATGAGGCGCGGGCGCGGCTAGTTTGCTTTTTGCGCATGTTGTTTTCGGAAAAACCTTCGGCCAATGAGTTTCTCCACATGTTCCGCGAAGGTGCCCAAGAGTGCCGCGATGGCGATGTGGAATCGTGCAACCTCTGTGAGGACATCTGTTACGGCTACCCCATAGTTGCTATAGCAGAGAGCGAGTAAGGGTCAGATCGCAAAACTGCACAGATCGGGTCGGACATCGTCCGGCCCTTTTTTTATGGCGAAAATCACGCTGGGTTTACTACAAAGTCAGTTTCTCCCCATCGGTCTGGTGACCGCGGCCGTGGTCGGCGTCTTCTTTCCAGCGCCGGGCCAGTACATGGCCGAATTGCCCACTCAGTACATCGCCGTCAGCTTTATCTTTTTTCTAGCCGGGCTGATGTTGAAGACCGACGAAGTCCACGCTGCCCTTGCCGCGTGGAAGGCGACGTCTTGGGGGTGTGTTTCGATTCTCTTCGCGACGCCCGTTCTCGGTGCAGCAATCGCGTTCCAACTCCCGATGCAGCCCGCCTTCCAATTCGGTTTGGCCCTGTTCTGCTGTATGCCCACGACTCTGACTTCGGGCGTGGCGTTGACGGCGCAGGCCCGAGGCAACGTAGCCTTAGCCCTGCTTTTGACGGTGCTGACCAATATCGCCGGTATCGTCACGGTGCCCTTTGTGCTAGCGCATCTTCTGAGTGCCCTAGGCCAAGTTGAGCTTTCGGCCGGCGATCTGTTCGCCAAACTCTGTCTTTCGATCTTGCTGCCCTTGGGCATCGGCAAGTACCTGCGGCGCTTCGCCGCCGATTGGATCAACGCCCAGCGCTCGCGGCTGACTTTGGCCAGCAACGCGGCGCTGATCTCGATTCCGTGGATGAAATTCAGCGAGTCTGCTGGACGGCTGGCCGAGGTAGAACCGGCGAGCTTGTTGATTCTGGCGTTGTCTGGCTTGGCAATCCACGCGCTCTACCTGCTGCTCAACGGCGGTGCTTGCGTGCTGTTGCAGCTCGAAGCCGCGGCGCGCAAGGCCGTTGTGCTGATGGCCAGCCAAAAGACCCTGCCGGTGGCAATGACGGTGCTGGCGTTTTTGCCGGAGTCGGCGGTGTCGCCCGAGCTGAAGGGGCTAATAGCAATACCTTGTATTGTGTTTCACCTAGGGCAGATTTTCATGGATGCAGTTATCGCGACGCGGTGGGGAAACGTTTAGTTCTTTGCTCGAAAGATCCCCGCCCGACGCAGCGCCTCGACGCCGGATTCGGCGAGCGAGACCGGGAAGTGAACGGGGCGGTTGCCCTCTAGCTGCGACTGGTAGATGGCCATGACCATTTCCAACGAGCGGCGACCCACTGCGCCGTCGCTGCGCAAGGTGCCGCGGCCTTCGAGGGCGTCAATCAACTCGGACAGTGCTGCGACGTACGTAGAGACCGGGGTCGGCCGTTCGACCTCGACTTCTTCGAGGCTGCTCCACTCAAAGCCGCTGTCCGGCTCAGAAAGCGAAACCTTGGACTGAAAGAGGCGGACTTGTTCGAGGTCCATGCGGATCAGGCCGGTCGTGCCGCGCAGTTCAAAGGCGTTGTCGTTATACTGCGTCAGTTCGGCACCGCAGATCAGCCCAGTGCCCCCCCCTTTGAACTTGAGCATCGCAGCCGAAAAATCCTCGACCGCCCAAGGACGCATGCGCTGCTCAGCCATGCCGCACAGCCACTCCACTTCGCCGGCGTAGAGATCCATCAGGTCGAAATAGTGGGTGAAGTCGTGCAGTAAGGGGCCTTCGTTGTCGCTGCGCCACCAAGGGGCCGGCTTGCCCCCGTCCATGTAGCAATAGATGTGGTTGAGCTCGCCGATAGCTCCCTCGCCGAGGAGTGTTTTGGCGAGAACCCACTCGGAGTGCCAGCGGCGGTTGTGGTTGATCTGCAATAGCACACCCTCCGCTTGGCAGGCCGCGATCATCTGGTCGCATTCCTCCAGCGAAAGGGCCATTGGCTTCTCGCAGATGATGGCGCGCGTTGAGGAGGCTTGGGCGCAGCCGGTGACCATTTCGGCGTGGAGTTCGGGGTGGGTGGCGACGATGCAGATGTCGGGCTGGACCTCGGCGAGCATTTGCCGATAGTCGCGGTAGAGTGCCTCCACGCCGAAGCGCTCGCCGAAGGCATTGAGCTTGTCGCGCCCTCGGTTGACGCCGGCGACCAGCGCACAGGATGGGTGTTGAGCGACAGCGGCGGCGTGGTTGTCGGGCAAGTCGGAGAAACTGAACTGATAGCCGACGCGACCCGTGCCGATAATAGCAACGCGATAAGTCTTCATGGGACCTCCAGCCTTAAAAGAGATCGAGTTGAGGAGCAAGCGCACCTTCGAGGGCGAGCAACGCTCTTTTGATCGGCAGCCCTCCGGCGTAGCCGACCAGTGCGCCATTGCTGCCAATGACGCGGTGACAAGGCACGACAATGGGCAGAGGGTTCCTGCCGTTGGCCAAGCCGACGGCGCGGACCGAGCTCGGGTTGCCGATGCGGCGCGCTAGCTCCGAGTAGGAGATCGTCTCGCCGTAGGGAATCTCCGCGAGTGCGGCCCAGACTTTGCGCTGAAACGCCGTTCCTTGGGGATGGAGCGGTAGATCAAAGCCGCGCAAGTGCCCGGCGAAGTAGGAATCGAGCTGTTCGGCGACCGGATAGGGCAGAGCCGCCACGGCCTGCCAATCCGGCGGCGGGGTAAAGTCGCGGCCCTTGAACTGGATGTGCCGCAAGCCCGTGCGGTCGCCGGCTAGGACCAGCTCGCCGATGAGGCTATATATAGTAGTATAGAGCAGGCCTTCAGCAGGCATAGTGCTCCTTCGATTTTCTCTTAATTGCCTTAGTACACGACACCTAAAGTAGGCGATACTTACTTTGAGTACGCATTTTCTGCGGTTTCCGCTGGGTCCGGGATCGAGGGCGGGACGCCCTCGATCCTTGGCAGGCTGAGGGCTGGTGTCGTGTAGTAAGCTTAATTGCTGACGTTAGGCGTTGTCTAGCGATCGTTATTTCCTACTGCGATATCCCCAGTGCCCGAAAGTCCGTCCCAGTCGGCTCCTGAAAAACCCGCAGATCAAAGGCGGGCACAATGGCGAAGATGTGGTCGAAAATGTCGGCCTGAATCGCCTCGTAGTTGGCCCAGACTATATCCTTGCAGAAGACATAGATTTCGAGGGGTAGCCCCTTGGAGGTCGGAGCTAGCTGGCGCACCAGAAAGGTCATCTCTTGGTTGATCTGCGGATGGTTTTGCAGATAGGCCCGCACATAGGCGCGGAAGGTGCCGATATTGGTCATGCGCCGGCCATTTACCAGATGCGAAAGGTCCACTTGGTTGAGCTTGTTGTATTCGGCTAGCTCTTGCTTCTTGCGCTCAATGTGGGCGGTGATGTACTGGATTTTGGCGAAGCGTGCGAGCATTTCCTCGTCGCAAAACTTGATGGTGCTGACATCGAGGTGGATTGCCCGCTTGATCCGTCGCCCGCCCGAGTCCTGCATTCCGCGCCAGTTTTTGAACGACTCGCTGATCAGCGCGTACGTGGGAATGGTCGTGATGGTCTTGTCCCAGTTTTGGACCTTGACCGTCGTCAGCGTTATGTCGAGCACGTCGCCATCGGCCCCGTATTGGGGCATTTCAATCCAGTCGCCATAGGCGACCATGCGGTTTACCGAGATCTGGATGCCGGCGACCAACCCGAGGATTGAGTCGCGGAAGATCAAGAGCAACACCGCGGTCATCGCCGTCAGGCCGCCGAGCAAGTAGAGTGGCGATTGGCCGATTAGGATTGCGACGACGATGACGCTGCCGAGCAAATAGAGGATGATCTTGAGAAACTGCACCAGCCCCTTGATAGAGACTTCGTGCGAGTCCTTCATGCCGTGGTAGATGCGGACGCCCGCGCTTATCAACGCATCGATGGCCAGTAAGCCGGAGAGCACTAGGTAAACATGCGCCGCGGTCTGGATGATTTTGACGGAAACGGGGTGGCCCTCTAAGGCTAGCGGCCCTAGATGGTAGAAGATGAGGCCGGGCACTAGATGGGCCAGCCGGTGCAGGACCCGGCATTCGATTAGGGCGTCGTCCCAAGGGATATCGGTGCGGCGAATGATGGCGTTGAGGCCGCGGAGTAGCGGCCCTCTGGCTAAGCGATGGGCGAGCAAGGCCACGAAGGCGACTAAGGCCAAGGCGACCAGTGCGGCGAGGTCTTCGCTGAGGTCCCTGCTGAGGCCCCATTCGAGAAATTGGCGGCGCAGTGAGTTGAGCATTGGTTGTTTGCGGGAAAGGGGATTCCGCTAGAAGGTTACGCTGGAACCGCTAGGGCAGAGGGAAAGGCGGCGAACAGGGTCGATTGCTCTTGTTCACCGCCATAAGAGTAAAAGCGCAGGCGACCTTCTTCATTGACGAGCCAGAATTCTTGGGCACCGCGAGCCAAGTACAGGTCCTTCTTGGCCAGCATCTCGCCGATGGAGTTGGAGGGCGAGCGGATTTCGACGCATAGTTCCGGTGCTTGGCGATAGGGCGTATCCATCCCGTGGCGGGCGAAGAATGCGTCCGAACCCCAAGCTACATCGGCGACTTTGACGCCTTGGCTGGTCTGGATTGAGCACTCGGTCAGGACGCGCCCGGCTGTTTTCTGCTGCATCAAGGTGAAGGCGATGAGGACTTGGATGTGGCCGTGTTTATTGGAGGCCGGCGTCATGGTTATTTGCCCCCATTCGTTTAGTTCGATCTTGAAGGGCAGGTCCTGCAGGGCCTTGTTTTGGCACACTTCAATCCAGTCCATGGACGCGGTTCTCCTATTGAGCTAGTATCATAGAGGGAAGATAGCCTACTCCCGCAGCGAACTCAAATGAGGCGACAATCACTTGGAGGAACTATGGAACCCGATCATGGTTGATCAATGGGAAGCGGAAGAACAGTGAATGGCTGAGTACGAGTTCACAGAATATTTTGAGCAGCAAGTCCTGCGTAAGCGGTCTTATTTGAAGAAAGAGTGGTGCATCTATGTCATTGAGAACGCTGTTCGTTCCGAGCCACAGGAGCATAACAGATTCCGTTTTTGGGCTGCAATTCCCGAATTCGGGGGTCGCTATCTAAGAGTCATTACGCTCGACGATAAAATGACTATTCACAACGCTTTTCCAGATCGAGGGTTCAAGCCATGAAGCTCAACTACTACCCGGAAACGGACTCACTGTACATTGACTTGTCCGAGCAGTCTAGCGTAGAGAGTCGGGAAATCTCGGAAGGTATCATTCTTGATTATGATGCCGACGGTAGGCTTGTTGGTATTGATATCGATAATGCTAGCAACAAAGTTGAAATGGAAAAACTGATTCTCAGTAAACTCCCCGGCAAGGTTGAAATGACTAGTGCATAGCGCGGCGGGGGGACGCACCTTGCTGCGAACAGGTCGCGGTCTCTCTCACGAGCCTATATTCCCAATGGAAAGGATCTGTTTGCATGAGTACGCGAGTCTTGCTGGTGGACGCTCACGAAATTACGCGCCAAGGGGTGCGGTCGCTGTGTGAGAAAGAAAACGATATTGAGATGGTCGCCGAGGCCGGGGACGGCCACACGGCCGTCGCCTTGGTCTCCGAGCACCTACCCGACTTGTGGTCATGGATATTGCCCTGCTCAACTTGAATGGCATTGAGGCGACGCGGCAGATACGGGATAGGGAACCGAGCGTGAAAGTGGTGGCACTGTTGTGCTATGACCGGCAGGGCGTCTACCTAAACAACGTAAAGATGAACGCTCTAGTCATGCGGGGTACCCCAAATGGTGACCTACTGATCGTAGTGGACCATTGGTCCAATAAGACCGTTTTTTTTCAAAAAGTAAACCCAAAAAATGGACAGATAAAATACAGTGTGGGACTTTCTACAAGGGAATTCGATCTTACTGTCCATAATCAGGTATGGCTGCCTTATCATAGCACCTTGAATCGTGCCTATTATGTAGGAGCGATGGAGTACATGATAAAAGAAATCGACGTGACTACACGCAAGATCCTCCGTTGATTTGGTTGGGAGCCATCCGAATTCATCCCGCTTGCAGAGAAATACTACACTGAATTCAATAGTATTGATGAACTGCGCCTCCCTCCTCGCCGACCAATCGCCCTCCGCTGCTCAGGCGTGGTGAGGGGGTGAAGGAGTGATAGTGCAATCTCTGTCCGAGTCTTTCCGATTTCTCCGTGGCAATGTCCTCGTGCTCACCGTGTCGGGAAGTCTGGGCATGTTCTGCCGGGCCATGGTATTCCCATACGTCCCTCTCTACATCTTGGCCCTCGGCGGCGAGCCAGAGCAAATCGGGATCGTTTATGCCCTAGGGCCTCTCGGCGGGCTGATCGCGTTTCCGATCGCCGGCTATCTAGCCGACCACATGAACCGGGCTTGGTTGATCGCGGGGGCCGGCTATTTCTCAGCTATAGCCGTGCTGGTAAACGCCGTAGCGCCGAGTTGGGAATGGGTGGCCGCGGCAATGCTGATACGGGGCTTTGCCGTGTTCCACTTTCCAGCCTCATCGGCCATCGTCGCCGACTCTCTGCCCTCTAGAAACCGGGGTCGTGGGATGGCGACGATGGCCGGCCTGACCGGGGGCTTGGCGCTGTCCGCTCCGTTTGTCGCCGGCGTGGCTATCGACGCTTGGGGAACTGAGAAGGGGATGCGGATCCTCTACGTGGTGATGGGCTCGGCCTACGCCGCGGGTGCTACGATCAACCTGATCTTCATCCGCGAGACCCGGGAGCCTCCAGCGGAAGCAGTGAGTGTCGTCAACCTCGGACAGACGCTACGCCGCTCCTACACTGGGATTCCGGCGCTGCTGCGGGGTTTCCCGCGCTCTCTGCGGGCCGTGACCGCAGTGATCATTCTGTGTTTCATCGCCAATGGCGTGGCCAGCCCCTTCTGGGTGGTGTACGCGAAGACCCACCTTGGGCTGACGGCTGCGCAGTGGGGGCTGATCTTGCTGGTAGAATTCGGCTTGCGGAACCTGACGACGGTTCCCGCGGGGTTTCTCATTGACCGCTTTGGACGTACGCGGTTTCTCATCGCTGCCTTGCTGATCTCGGCTGCGACTCCATTGTATCTGCTGGCTAGCTCCTTTGGGTTCGCGCTGGCGATCCGCTGTACCATCGCCGTGGCCGCGGCCTTTTTCAGCCCGGCTATGGGTGCCCTGTTAGCCGACACCGTGCCCAGCGCAATCCGCGGCCGCGTGATGGCCGCCATTGGCCGAGGATCCGTGTCGATCGGCAGTGCCTCTGGCGGGACGGGCGGCCCTGCAACCGGGCTCTTGACCACCTTGCCGCTGATGGCGGCGGCGCTCTGTGGCGGATTCCTCTACGCTTGGAGCCCGGCGGTTCCGTTTCTGCTCGTCTTTGGACTGACCGTCGTTGCCTTGCTCGTGTCGGTCGCGTTCGTGCGCGATCCAAAAACGGCGCAGGAATAGCTACTAAGTCGCGGTTGACCCGTTGTAGTAGCGGGCGTACTATCTCCGACCAACCCGCATTCCGCATAGCTAGCAGGTGGTGAGCCATTATGTCGAGGAAGGGAAGCACTATATTCGAGCGGCCCGACTGGGACGAGTACTACATGCGCATCGCCATGGCCGTCCGGGCGCGTGCCAACTGCACGGGCAACCGCGTTGGCGCCATCTTGGTGCAGAACGACCGGATCATTTCGACTGGCTACAACGGCACCCCGCACAACATGGCCAACTGCCTCGACGGGGGGTGCGACCGCTGCAACCGCCGCGACCAGTACGCTTCGGGCAAGGGCTACGATTTGTGTATCTGCGTCCACGCCGAGCAAAACGCGCTGTTGTCGGCGGCCCGCTTTGGGATCGCCACCGAAGGAGCGGTGATGTATTCGACTATGCGGCCTTGTTTTGGCTGTGCCAAAGAAATCCTCCAAGCCAAGATACACGCGGTGTACTACTTGCACGATTGGATCTATCCCAACGCCGAGCGGCAGGCCAGCTACGAGGAGCTGTTGTCCTTTGTGCCCGGAGGCGTACGGGCCGTGGCCATGGACGATCCGGACGCGGCTTGGGCCGTTTCCTCCTTGCGCCAAGAGGGGTGAGATGAGGTGCGCGGCTTGGGCCGCGTGGGCGAGCCTAATGGCCGCGGGGGCCGGCGGCGCAGAGCCAGTCGCCGCAGTGCCGGCCGGCCACAAGCCAACGCTCGACGGCATCTTGGTAGAGTGGGGAGCGCCTGAGCGCATCGGCCTAGTCCCCGGGGGCGTGCGCGTGGGTGTGCGCGGGGCCTTTGCCGGCTCAGCCGATCACGAGGCCGACCTCTACCTCATGTGGGACGCCGACTACCTGTACGTGGCGGCCGCGGTAGTTGACGACACCGTAGATGCCCAACAGATTCCCCCGGGCAAAAGCGAATGGCGCGGCCCATCCGGGGAGCGCAAGGACGCGATGTTTTACTACGATCACTTGAAAATTTTCTTGCGCGGCCCAGAGCAGCCCTTGGGGCATACCATCTGGCTGAGTCCGGCCGACGGTGCGCCCTATCTGTGGGGGGGCATGCAGCGCGAGAAGCCTACCGAGCGCGTGCCCGTACAGGCCGGAGGGGTGCTGCGCGCTCAGCTCTACACCTTTGAAGTGGGCATTCCCTGGGGCTGGTTGGGCCTCTCTCCCCAGCCCGACATGGTGCTTGACGCGCTCTTTCTGCTGCCGGATTCCGACCGGCCCACCGAGGCCCTGCGCAACAAGGTGCGGCAGAGCAACAAGTGGATCTGGTGGCAGGGCAAGGTGCAGCTCAAGGGGCGACCACCCGGGTTGCGCCAACCGCCCAAGGCGCAGGTCATTGCCGAGATCGCGGCGATGACGCGAAAAATTAGCGTACCGAAGCTGGACCGGGATGGGGAGAATGAAAAGCTGGACCGGGATGGACAGGATTCGGTTGGCGTTGGCGCAAGTCTGGGTGGACAGAGGAAAATTCCGGCTGAGGTGGACAGCGGCGATGCTGGCACAGGAAGGGCACAAAAGGCCGTGCAAGCTGCGGCCGTGCCGGCGCTTAGGTCGCGGCTAAACAGGTCGTTGTTGGCCAAGACAAAGCCAGCACCGGCTTGGGTGCGGGCACTCAATGACGACGAGGGGGTATCGCCGGGCCAAGTCGATTCTCTCTATTATAGATTGACCCACTCGCTGGTGCGCCTGACCGCGGACCGCATTAATGCCCGCAGCGACGGGATTGTCATGGACCTAGCTGAATACGCAGGGACTTGGCGGGCGCAGGCGCGGCACTTCTTGCAAAAACTGCTGGCCAAGACGCTCGCCGACCTAGAGCAGGGGCGGCTGCAAGAGCAGATCGCCGCTACAGCCGCAGAGGTTGGCGTGGATGGCGACAAAGCTGCCCGCTTAGTGCAATCGCTCTGCCGCGAAGCCCTAAAGATATATACTGAGGGCAAGGTCGCTAGTTCCGAAACCCTAATCGACAGGGCGCGGCGGCGGGCCAAACTCTCCGAGGAGCAGGCGCGCCACCTGCTGGCGGTGCTGGCAGCTATACCCCGATAATTATGCCCGTATTTTCCATCGAACACTTGCGCCAAGTCGGCGCAGCCATTTTCGCGGCCGCCGGTGCGCCACCCGCAGCCGCCGACGTCGTCGCCAAGCTGCTGGCCGACGCCAATGCCGTGGGGCACGATTCGCACGGCGTCATCCGCATTCCCCAATACATAAGCACCATCGAAAAGGGGGAGATCGTGCCCCACGCCGAGGTCGAAGTCGTGCGCCAGACCGCTGCAGCGGCCGTGCTCGACGGGCACTGGGGATTTGGCCAAGTCGCAATGAATCAAGCGGTGGAGATGGCTCTAGAGTGCGCCGGCCACTGCGGGGTCGCGGCCATAACCGTCAAGAACGCCAACCACATCGGTCGCCTCGGCAGCTACGTGGAGCGCATTGCCGAGGAGAACATGATCGGCCTGCTCTGCGCCAACTCGCACGGCGGCGGGGCCAGCGTGGCCCCTTGGGGCGGCATGGCCGGGCGTTTGGGCACCAACCCGCTGGCGGGCGGCTGGCCCGATGGCGAGGGCGGCGCACTCGTGCTGGACATCACCACCAGCGTAGTGGCCGAGGGCAAGGTGCGGGTCAAGCGCAACCGCGGCGAGCCGGTCCCCGAGGGATGGATCATGGACGCGGCTGGCCGGCCATCGACCGATCCCGCGGACTTTTACGACGAGCCGCGCGGCAGCCTCTTGCCCTTTGGCGGCGTCATGGGCCACAAGGGCTACGGACTCGGAGTAGTGGTGGAGCTGTTGGGCGGGGCGCTGAGCGGGGCGGGTTGTGCGCGGGGCCGGAAGGCGCGGATCGGCAACGGCTGCTTCTTGCTGGTCATCGACATTGGCCGCTTTCAGCCGCTCGCCGAGTACGCGGCCCAAGTGCGGGCGTACGCGGCCTATCTGCGGGCCTCGCCCAAGGCCGCGGGCGTTGAGGCCATCCTGCTGCCCGGCGATCTGGAAAAGCGCGAGCGACAGGGGCGACAGTCCGGCGTGGTCGTCGAGGAAGAGACTTGGCGGCAAATTCTAGATTGCGCTCACCGGGTCGGTGCGGCATTGCCGGCGCACGAGTCCGATCCTTGCACCCAATGAGAACCCATGATGCAGGAACCGCAAATCGCTCAACACCCAACGGAGATATTCGGCTATTCTTTTGTGGATTTTTCCGCCGAGGCCCAAGCGGCAAGACAAGAACAGTTTTGTCCTTTTCTATGTGGCGAATGCAAGAAGCCTCGAAAGAGCCAACCAGAAATAAAAATAGGCGTCTGCTCAGTGGGCTATAAGGGGAGGTTCCTCGAGAAAATATCCCCGATTATCATCTGTCCCTATAGAATAGGGCAAAAAATTGTCTATAACACCATTGAAGAATTGTATTTCCCAGCGAGCTCGTCAGAAGATGAAGTACGGTGGGCTTCAGAAGTATCGTGTGGTGTCGCAGGTAGTATAGATTTTGTAGCTGCAAAAATTGGCGATAGAGGGATTGAAGATTTTATCTGTGTCGAATTTCAAGCAGCCGGCACGACGGGAACTCCTTGGGAAGCAGTTTTAGACTTTCAACGCAGAGCCACATTCAGCAAAGAAGCTTATGGATATGGAATAAATTGGGCGAATGAATTTGCGAAAACGATGATGCAGCAGGTGTACAAGAAGGGAATGGTCGTCGAGTCTTGGGGGACAAAAATAGTATTCGTTCTTCAAGATGTCGGCCTTGATTATATTCAGTGTACCACTGATGCCAGCGATTTACATGAAGCAACCGATGGGGATCCTATCCACTTTTGTACGTTCAAGATGGTCTGGAGCGAGAGCCGATCTACGTGGAAATTGGCTTTTGATAAGAGGGTTGGAACAAATACCGAGGGAATACGAAAGATTCTAGGAGGCGCACATGAAGATACATTTCCAACAATTGATGAATTCAAAAATAACATAAATTATAGACTGGAGCTAAATTCGGAGGCTCAAAGGAGTCTTTTCTAATCGTCGTCGGGCGATTTTTATATAATTTCCGCTCAATTCGATCCCCATACCGCGTCTATGTAATAGGTTGGCCGCTACTAACGTGCTACCTGTTCCCATAAATGGATCGAGTACTATACCGTTCTCTCTACTAGTTGCCTTAATCGGAATTTGCAACAGCTCAATGGGAAACACCGCGTAATGCGCGTCTTTTCTCCACTCATCTTCCGGGACTATGTTCCACACGTCGGAAGGAATATAGCCCTTAGCCTTACTCGTCAAAATGAAGTACCCTTTTTTTTGCAACTCTTTGGCTCTTCCGCTTACGTTGCCATCATTGCTGTGATACGTGCGTTGTGTACCTCTAATCGTCATTCTGAAATCGACGAGTTCGCCGGCGCGAATTTTTTTTAGCGTCTCGTCGAGAGCGTTTATCGCTGCTTCTTTTTCGCTCTGATTCAAGGCATCCGAGTTGAGAATTTGCTGGCGATATTTTTTTCCACTTACGCCGGTCGCAGATACTACCTCTTTGCCGTTCACTTTGGGGAGTTTAGTAGGTTTGATTCTTATACTATCTGCATCGTAATAGTATCTCTTGTTTTTTACAAAGTGAAAGACATGCTCATACATATCTCTCAGTCTATCTTTAGCACTTTGCGTTCCCTTTAGCTGGTGCCATATTACGTCGTTGCGCAGAATCCATCCATCCTCCTGCATCGCGATGGCAACGCGCCAAGGCATTCCCATCAAGTTCTTATTATGATATTTATCGCCAAGGTTCAGCCATACTGAACCCGTCTTTTTTAAGATTCGTTTAATTTGTTTAAAAATACCTGCAATGGTATCGACGTATTCTTTAGGGGTCTTTTCCGCACCAATTAACGCGCCTAGATTTTCGCTTAGGTCGTAATCTCTTAACTGCCAGTAGGGAGGCGACGTCACTACGCAGTCAATACTTTCATCGGGTATCCGTTCAATTATCTCTATACAATTGCCTTGCAATAGGCCAGCGTCCCGCTCGCCATCAATAATCTGCCGAATGATGTGATCGTTATCCATAATAGCTTATTACCGCGTCGTTTCTGTGAGGCCAGAGTATGCAACCAAATTGATGCAGGACGGGAACTGTGTCAAGGCAAGACGTCCCCTGCCCCACGGGCGATCACACCGCAAAGGTGCTTGCGCTCTTTACGCTTCTCACATTGACTTAGATAGACCAGAAAGGCCATCCTACCAATGAAAGCATCCGATCTCTTCGTCCGCGCCTTGGAGCACGAAGGCGTGGAATTCCTCTTCGGCATCCCGGGCGAGGAAAACCTCGACCTGCTCGAATCGCTGCGCGGGTCTGAGCAGATACAATTGATCCTCAACCGCCACGAGCAGGCCGCCGGCTTCATGGCCGCCACGTACGGTCGCCTCACCGGCAAGACCGGCGTTTGCCTATCCACCCTAGGACCGGGGGCGACCAACTTCGTCACCTCCGCAGCCTACGCCCAGCTCGGTGCCATGCCCATGCTGATGATCACCGGCCAAAAACCCATCAAGTCGAGCAAGCAGGGGCAGTTTCAGATCGTCGATATCGTCGAGATGATGCGGCCCTTAACCAAGTACACCCACCAGATCGTCAGCGGCGACAGTGTGCCCTCCCGCGTCCGCGAGGCGTTCCGCTTAGCCGAAGAAGAGCGACCCGGGGCCGTGCATTTAGAACTGCCCGAAGACATCGCCCGCGAAGACACCGATACGCCGCTCTTTCCGAGGGACCGAGTGCGGCGTCCCATCCCGGAAGAAAAGGCCATCGCCCGCGCCGCCGCCCTGATCGAGGGCGCGCAAAGTCCCCTCTTGCTCATCGGGGCCGGGGCCAATCGCAAGCGCACCTCCAAGATGCTGTTTAACTTCATCCGCGACACCGGCATCCCGTTCTTCACCACCCAGATGGGCAAGGGCGTCGTCGACGAGCGCGACCCGCTCTTTTTGGGTAACGCCGCGCTGTCGGCCAACGATCCGCTGCACTGCGCCATCGACCGCGCCGACCTCATCATCAACGTCGGGCACGACGTGGTCGAGAAGCCGCCGTTTTTCATGGAGCCTAACGGCTTGCAAGTGATTCACGTGAACTTCTCTTCGGCCTCGGTCGATCCGGTTTATTTTCCCCAGCTAGAGGTCATCGGCGACATAGGCAACAGCATCTGGCAGTTGCTGCTGAGGATCAACCGGCAAAAGACTTGGGACTTTAGCTATTTCGCCAAGGTCAAAGAGTGGATCGACGAAATCCGCGCGGTCGGCAACGACGACCCGGGCTTCCCCATCGCGCCCCAACGGCTCGTCGCCGACGTGCGCCGCGTCATGCCCGACGACGGCATTATATGCCTCGACAATGGCGTCTATAAGATCTGGTTCGCCCTCAACTATCGCGCCCACGCGCCCAATACCGTGCTGCTGGACAATGCCTTGGCGACCATGGGGGCCGGGCTGCCCTCGGCCATGGCGGCGCGGCTGGTGGAGCCAGACAAAAAGGTCATGGCCATCTGCGGCGACGGCGGCTTTATGATGAATTCTCAAGAGTTGGAGACCGCGGTGCGCCTCGGTATGAACCTCGTGGTCCTCATTTTGCGCGACGACGGCTATGGCATGATCCAGTGGAAGCAGGCCGACATGGGCTTTGCAAATTGGGGCCTCGATTACGGCAACCCGGATTTCGTTCAATACGCCGCTAGCTATGGGGCCTACGGGCACCGCGTCGGCGCGGCCGACGAGCTGCTGCCGACCATGCGCGAGTGCCTCGCCGCTCCGGGCGTCCATCTGATTGAGGTGCCGGTGAACTACGCGGTCAATCAAGACCTCCTCGAAAAGGAGTTGGTCTGTCCAGCGTAGCGGCTCCCGGCTCAGTGGACAATCTGCATCAGCCGCTGCGTCATGGACCCCTCTTGGGTCAGGGCGTAGATCACGGTGTTGATTGCAAACTGTAGGATGCGGGTCGAATCGCGGCCACTGGCAAAGCCTAGATAGCCCCCGATACCCGAGTTGGCTCGGGGCACCGCCACCAGCCGCCCCTTGACGAACAAGCCCTTCACCACATTCCAATAGTACGGGTCGTCAAAACGCGAAGCACCCTGTGCGACGCCGTCCCCCAAGTCAAAATAGGCCGTGAATATCGGATGGTCTTCCCGCAGGCGTTCGGTGTAGAAATCGCGCCCTTTGATCAGCCCCCCGTATTTTTCTAGGGCCTCGGTCCAGAATCCGTCGAAGTCGAATTGCTCGGCCATGACAAAGCCCCCGGCCAGCAGGTAGTGCGCCAGATTCTCCAACTCGTTTTCGTTGGGTTCGCCTTGGGGGATGATGATCGGCACCGTTAGAAAGCGGTTGTCATCAAAGGTAAAGCTGCCGACGAACTCGGCTCGCAAGCCGGTCCACTCGTTGAGCACATCGCGCAGAATGTCGATTTCCCGATTGTTGAGCCCACCATCGACGACATTGGTCTGGGTTTCGGCCATATACGTGGCCGAAACCACGCGGGCGAATTTGACAAAGCCCTTGAGTCCCTGCTTGTCGTTGGGATCCTGTATCACCAAGGCGCGGTAGCGGCCGGTGTCCATGGCATCGACATCCAGCATCTCCAAGCCCATGTCGATTTTATGCTCGGGCATGCGGCTGATCCTCACGTTCGCTGTTACCCTCACGACCGGTTCCAGCGTCGCCCGGAACGCCTGTGAGTTGTCCTGTCCGATTTGGAGCATATTCGCTATGCCGGTCGAACGAGCGATGATGGCGCGCGTGGAGAACGCTGCGGTAGCTTGCACCTGATCCATGCGGGCGGCAGCAGCGCGCACTTGGCGGCGGATCATCGGGCGTTTGCGTTGGGGAATTTTGCGCAGCTCCAGCGCCTTGGTCAGGCGCGGTTGGCGTTTGACGAATTTGGTGGTTAGCGGCCGGGGCGCTTTTTCCGCCTGCTGCTGGAAGGGGTTGAGCAAGACCAAGATCGCGTTCAGCAGCACGGCGAGCCCCAAGGACAGCCAAAAAAATTTGCGCAGCGGGCTGAGCAGAGCATTGAGGTCCAAGTTAGCGGTGATGCGCACAAAACGCGACGGTCGGTTCATAGGTCGTTATCCGGCCTGCTCATCCGCACGAGGCAGCCCTGCGGTTGGGGCTGCCCGTTGAGTCGCTCTGCCAGCGGGGTTTTCCTAATAACTAAGTACACGACACCTCCTGTGGGTACGTTCGTGCTTGATGGTAGGACGCCCTTGAATGCGAATGAGGTATTAATTTTTTTAATTATAGTATTAATTTTATTGAATTATATGGCCGTAAAAATTGATAAATTTGATAAACAATCGCCCCTGTTGGCGGGCAGGCTGTCCGCGCACCCGGCGGAACCTTAGCGTCGTGTACTAAGCCTAATAATAAAGTTCTCAACGAGGTACTGATAGATGAATACCGGGAAGCACTTGTTGGTAGGTGATCACATCGTGCGGCGCGAAATCGTGCGGCTGGCCAAGTACATGCCGTGGCGAGACGGGCCGGAAGAGCCAGTGCGCTGGGACTAGATGTCGAGGCTACCCAAGGGCTTCCACGAACCGCTGAATCACGCGCTCGTTGATGTGGAGTGGATTCGACGCTTGGATCTGACGTGCGACAGCCATGGCTCGCCGCCGCGTGAGGGCACCGCCAGCGACCAGATCCACCATGAGGCCAAGTCCGAATCGCGTTGCCACGCCGTGGCGTTCGCAGAGTCGTCGGAGCGCACCATCGTTTGTGACGCATGTCCAGCCCTCCTCGCGACATGCAACCAAGCAGAGGCGATCATTGAAGGACACGCGGGACTCGACCTCCGTAGCCCGTACCAACTGCTCTGTCTCGACCTCGACAACCTCAATGCCGAGTTGTGCGCATTGCGTTGGCGTTACGCCCTGCACCTCATCAAGTACGGGTGCCAAGACGACCACTCGCCCTATATGCTGCACCACGAGTTCAAGGATCTTGATCTCCGAATCGCGGTAGTCAATGAGCACATCGGCGTCGGCGAGAAGCACGGTCTGGGCCATCGCCATCTACCCCACCCACTCACGTGCCTGCCTCCTCATCTCCTCCCGAGGCAGCCCCAGAATCTCGGCGGCGCGCCCGAGTGAGATGTGCTCCTGTTCGAGTGCCTGTCTCACGAGCCGCGAGAGGCGATCCTCGACAAAGTCGTGCCGGGAGAGGCCCTCTGGCTCACCGGAGCGACTCCAGTTCCAAGCAAACTCGCTTCTTTTAAGTGCTTCGGGTTCTTCAGTTCTGCGAAGTGTCTTGCCGAAGTAACTGCGATGCTGGCGCTGGAATGCACGCCAAATATCCGAGGTTGCACGGCCCGACTCGACTAGCCGATAGAGCACGGTTTTGTAACTCACTCGGAAGATGCGCTTGACCTTGAGGACGCGGACGAGGAGCGGGAGTCCTCGGGTCTCGTCCCACTCGGACGCAAACGCGGCTTCTGGCATTAGGAAATGGCTTGCAAAGGCGTCGGCCTCGCGCTCTGTCTGCACGGGGAGTTCGGTGGCGTCGCGCCGATACTCAGCGGGGTGGAGCAACAGATGGCCGAGTTCGTGTACCGCGGTGAAGATCCAGCGCTCCACCGAGATACGATCCCAAGTATTGACCACCACGGCAGGGCCGCCGTCCCCTGCACCGACGCTCAACCCGAAGAAGGAGTCGCTCTTCTTGTCGAGCAGCAGGAGCTTCACTCCGTTGCTTTCGAGCAACCCGCAGATGTCGCGCACTGGCTCTTCTGGCCCGAGCCCGATGGCTTTGCGTGCGGCCTGTGCGGTTTTCATAGGGCTCCCGTGCCGAATGCGAACAGCCTTGAACCGGAAGGGACACGACTGGCCGAGATCGGCTTCGACTTGGGTATAGGCGTCAATCCACTTTGCGATCTCGGCCAAGATCTGCGCCCGAGCGTGGACCCGTGCCTGGGCGCGGAATCGCACGGTTTCAAGGGGCCGAACAGGCGTCACGAGATCGCCGAGTGGAACGCCTAGCGCGTCCCCTAGAGCGACGAGGGTCCGGGCGCGTGGGACGACGATGCCTCGCTCGATCTTTCCGAGCGCGACCCGCGAGAGTCCCGCCCTGCGGGCGAGTTCCTCTTGGGTCAACTGCCGGTCCAGCCGCAGCCGGGCGATATTCGCGGCAATGTGCTCTTCACCAGCCATTGTTTCTCCTCGTAGGGTATTTGAGCAACTCTTGACAAAATTATCATCTTTTCTCATTTTTAACAAATGATACTTTATTGGTCAGTCCTGGAGAGACTAGGATTGAGGCCAGTAGAGTTCCGCCGATGAACAAAGAATCAAATATGATAAGGGAGAACAAGAGATGACACCAAAATTAACATCTTATCCGCTCGGTAATGCCGACTGCTGTCTAGTCAAACTAACCGACGGCCGCGTTATCGTTATGGATTTCGCGGCAACCAGAGGAGATGAGGAAAATGATCTCCGTATCGACCTTCCGAAAGCCCTTCGCGAAGACCTTGGCACACGTGATGATGTCGACGTGCTGGCCATTTCGCACCTCGATGAAGATCATTATAAGGGGGTCAGCGACGTTTTCTTTCTAAACCATGCCACCAAGTATCAGAGCGATGACCGCATCAAGATCGGAGAACTTTGGGTCCCCGCCGCCGTTATCGTAGAGGAGTCGCTCGAAGCGAAGGAGGCCAAGATCATCCGGGCCGAGGCACGTCACAGGCTCAAGGAGGGTAAGGGTATCCGCGTCTTTTCACGTCCTGAAGCCCTTGAGGAATGGCTCAACCAGCAGGGCTTGAGGCTCAGGGATCGAGCGCACCTCATCACCGACGCAGGGTGCCTCGTACCGGGGTTCTCGTTCGCATCCGGTGGAGTAGAGCTCTTTGTTCACTCGCCGTTTGCGGAGTCGGCCTCTGACGGCCGCGAGATCGTGAGAAATTCTACTTCGCTTGCGCTGCAAGCAATGTTCAAGGTTGGCGGGCGATTGACCCGTGTCTTCTTTGGTGCCGACCTAGACCACGAAGCTCTCGCTGGAATCGTCACCGTGACCAAAGCACGCGGAAACGAGAGCCGCCTAGAATACGATGTCGTGAAGTTGCCCCATCATTGCAGCTATCTCTCACTCGGACCTGAGAAGGGAAAGACCTCGACGGAGCCTGTTCCAGAGGTCGAATGGCTCTACGAGAACCAAGGTCAATCTAGAGCAATCTTGGTGTCGTCCAGCGACCCCATTCCGCCCACGGAGACGAATGATCCTCCTCACCGACAGGCAGCCAATTACTATAAAAAAGTCGCCGACAATCTCCGGGGAGAGTTTGTCGTGACGATGGAGCACCCCAAAAAGAGCGTCCCAGAGCGACTGATCATTGAGATCGGGAGTTCGGGCGCGTCCCTAAAGAAGAAAGTCATGGTGGGTGCTCCGCTCGTAAACCGCCCAGCACGGCGAGCGGGCTGATGAAGGGGGATAGCTGGGTCGTGGCAAGAGGCGAGCCGTGCGACGACAGCACCTCGTTTGCTCCCCGTGCTCGCAAGTTGGCCGAACTTCTGCGAGCAAGCGAGATTCCTTTTGCCCGTCTCGTATCCCTCTCCAAGACCGAAGATACAGATATCGTTACGCTTGAGGTCGACGTTGAGCTTGCCCAAGATCGCATTCACGATATCCGTCTGCAAGAGCGGATAGCGGCCGAATTCCCGCATGATGACGCACGAGCACCGGAGGTACTTGCCCTACGCCGTTCCTTCCCTCTTGTACCGCATCTGAATTTATGCGATGCGGAAATCCCTCGTAGTCTTTGTCTCTTTGAAGATTCTTGGCATGAAACCCAGCTCTGGTGGACGCCTGGACGCTTCGTAGAAGCCCTTCGCAATTGGCTCGCCGCAACTGCGCGAGATGAGTTGCATGCCGACGATCAGCCCTTGGAGCCACTGCTGCTGGGTACAGGTATTCCGCTTATCGTGCCAGCGAATATCGGGGAGGAAAACGGACCTGTCCGTCTCGACGTGATCCACATCCAAACGCCTGAGATGAAACGGCCCGTTCTGGTGGCTCGGCGTCCGGAGGACATCGAGGATATTGGGCAAGAGCACGTCATATACTCCGTAGCGACGGTCCTCGTCGGTAAAGAGCAAAAGCATGGCATCATCTCACGTACGCCACGTACGCTCGCAGACCTCCGCGATCTGCTTTCGGCCGCAGAAATCGACCTCGTTACAGAACTTGTATCTCGACTCGAGAAGTGGAGAGAGAACAAGGAACTCCTGGGCCGAAAACCGATCCTAATCACGGTTCTGCCCAAGCTCCGAAAGAGCGGCGGAGCCGTAGAGGCGACGGACATTTTTGCGTTCTCTATCGACGAGACAGTCGCGACACTTGGAGAAAAGCTCGGTCTATGGCAAATGAGAGAGGGACACGCCTGCATTCTGATTCCTCAAGAAAATCCAAACCCTGACGCAGTCAGGCTAGTATGCCTTCACCCGGTATCTGAGCTCTCGATGCGAATAGCAGCCCGTGCTGCTGGACGAGATCCAGATCTGCGTAAGGCAGTGGCAGTTGGACAAGGGGCCCTCGGTTCGCAAGTTGTGTCCAACCTGAAACGGACGGGGTTTGGTTTATGGACGCTTATTGATCACGATGTGCTTTTGCCTCATAATCTCGCACGACACGCGTTGTTCGGTTGGAAGCGGGGCTTCCCGAAGGCCCAGTGTATGGCAGCGGAGCTAGCGGCCACGGTCCAAGACTCGAAGGTACAGGCCCTCGTCTGCGATGTGCTCAAGCCAGGAGATAAGGAGACAGATCTCGCCGTGGCTCTTAATGAGGCGGAGATTGTCTTCGATTTCTCCGCGTCCACCGCAGTGGCGCGGTATCTCGCAGATGATACTTTCTCGAAGGCACGGCGAATATCGGTTTTTTTGAGTCCAAGCGGCAGATACCTCGTGATGCTTGTCGAAGATACCGCCCGAGCAGTCACGATTTATGAACTGGAAGCTCAGTTCCATCGGCTTCTTATTCGAACGAAAGACCTCCAAGAGTTCTACCAAGAAAATCCCGCATCACTTCGATACGGCGGCTCGTGCGCCGATATCTCGATGCACATACCCCAAGATCGCGTGGCGCTCCATGCGGCAATCACGGCAGGCGCAGTGCAGCGACTCACAGCAGGAGCGCTCGTCTCAGTTTGGCATTTGACGGACGAGCTCACAGTAGAGCACCACTGCTCACAGGGGGCAGCCTGCCGGTGGTTCGAAGGATCGGGATGGAAGGTGGGCATTGATGCACATCTTGTGACCGACCTTATCGCTCGTCGATCTCAAGGTTCGCCATCTGAGACGGGTGGCGTCCTCGTCGGTACGGTGGACGCACATCGCAAGAGTATTCTTCTTGTGGATGCGTTACCGGCTCCCCCCGATAGCGAAAAATGGCCAACGGCATTCATCCGAGGCTCAGTGGGACTTTGCAAGGACGTAGAGAAAATCGAAAAATGGACAGGTCAAGCCGTACACTACATAGGGGAATGGCACTCACATCCTTCAGGTATATCGTTGGAAATGAGTTCTGACGATAAGCAGGTTCTAGAGTTCGTCGCCAAGCACATGCGGTCGGAGGGACTTCCGGGAATTGTACTGATCGTTGGGGAGACAGAGATTCAGTGTCACATCAAAGCTCATTAAAGGGTCCATCGGTAAGTGCTCATGTACGATCTCGGACTTGCGTTGTCTGGAGGTGGGTCTCGCGCCGCAGCATTTCATTGTGGAACGATCTCTGCGCTTTCGGAACTGCATCTAATTGACAAGATAGATGTTGTTTCTACGGTATCTGGCGGATCGCTCTTTGGTGCTGCTTGGGTGGCAGCAAAGGTAGATGGACAGAGTGTAAGAGAGTTCACTGATAGTATTCAGGAAGAACTTTCGTGCGGGTTCATTGCTAGGTCGCTCAGGCCGTCTCTGCTCCGCGTGCTGATTCCTAAAGCACCGTACTCGCGAACTCATTTGCTCGCGGATACCTTTGCTCGCGTTTTGTTACAGGGACTTACGCTAGGGCATCTGCCCGAACGCCCGGCTTTGTGTATAAACACGACGGTATTGAACAACGGCCAGATAGCTAAGTTTTCACGGGACGGATTCTCGGCCTGGGGAATTACTGTCCCCGGAGCCAAACCATCCCATGTAGTGCCTTGGAGCAACTTTTCCTTAGCGCGTGCTGTCGCTGCCTCCGCTGCGTTCCCAATCGGCCTTCCACCGCTAACTTTGCGGCTGAGAGACTTCCCACCCGGAACGCAATTTAGTGGCTCATTGGCTGGGGTGAAGAAAATTTACCTTACTGACGGTGGTGTGCTTGAGAACCTCGGCATTCAGACTCTTTTGAAGAGCCGACGCTATGCCTCATGGAACCTTGTTGTGAGCGATGCGGGTGTCCATGACCGACCTTGGCAGAATCGAGGGCTTGTTGGTTCGGTCAAGGGTTTCTGCATGTGGCTCTTAAGCGGACGGACCCTTGATCGGCTCATGCTAGTGATGAACGACAAGCAGAACCGCTGGGCAAGACAGGAGATTCACGATCAATTGATTCACTCTTGGCTCGCCGAAGAGTTGCGACATGGCTCAACCGTGCCGAACAAGGGGATAGCGAGCTATTTGGACCAAGAGCCGAAACGCAGACGGCGTGCACTCTTGTTTGTTCGCGTGGCACAGAGTTGGAACTCCTTCTTTCGTTCAATCCCAAGATGGAGGCTCGTAGAGCTCGGCGGGCATGCTGGGGAGTCCGAAGCCGCGATACCTTCGAATGACGATCCCGCACGTATCGTCGCCTACTTGGAAGGAGTTGGTTGCGACCTCACTACTGCAAAAGAGTACCACGCGCAACTAGGAGGAGATAATGCTGCTCACAGGATGAACACAGTGAAGACTGGATTCACTGCCTTATCCCCGGAGACTGTGCAGCGTCTTGCAGCACATGCAGCTTGGCAAGTTCACGCTGCGCACTCCATCTACATGCCCCTCCAAGACGGCAAGATTATGTTTACCTGAGACAGTACCATTCGACAATTGGACGCTCCTTTAACCGACAATCGGACGCTGGACGCTCCCTGTTTCCCCGCTCGCTGGCACCCGTCCTACGGGAGGCTTTAGTGTAGTCCTTACCCAAGGCCGAAAGACTTAGGGTATTGAGGTCAAAGTCGCCAGTGCGCTCACCTCCAAAGACGGGCAAGGACTTGTGCGGCTGGCCGATCGCTGCGGCGAGGATTTTGAGCTTGGAGTGCTGCTCTACGCCGGCCGCGACCGGCTCCCGTTGGCCGACGAGCGCATACTCTCCGTGCCGCTGAGCGAATTGTGGGAGCGGTAGGGTGTGCGGCTCTCCCAAAGGGGCCGTTGACTGGGAGAAGACTCTAGGCGTAACTAAACACGGTCGGCTGATCGATGGCCGCCATGCATACCAGATTGTGAACCGAGGAGACGTGAAAAAACTCATCGCCAACGCCCCAGAGACGCGCTCGGCCGATGTCATCGCCGGGAACATCGAACATCTGAAGGCCCTGTTCCCCGAAGCGTTCACCGAGGGCAAGATCGACTTCGAGGTGCTCAAGCAGCTTCTCGGCGGCGTGGTTGACGAGCGCGAGGAGAAGTACGGTCTCAACTGGCACGGCAAGCGCCAAGCGCGGCAGCTTGCCCTGACGCCGAGCACCGGAACTTTGCGCCCGTGCCCCGAGGAGAGCGTCGACTGGGATACGACTCAAAACCTGATGATTGAGGGCGATAACCTAGAGGTGCTCAAGCTCTTGCAGAAGAGCTACGCCGGGAAGGTGAAGCTGATTTATATTGATCCGCCGTACAACACGGGAAAGGACTTCGTCTATCCCGACGACTACCGGGACAACATGCAGAATTATCTGGAGTTGACGAGACAGACTGACGGCGAGAACCAAAAGCTGTCGTCGAATACAGAGGCATCGGGGCGATTCCACACAGACTGGTTGAACATGATGTATCCACGGTTGAAGGTCTCAAGGAATTTGCTGGCAGGTGACGGTGTAATACTCATTTCCATAGGTGACGAGGAAATACATAATCTGAGAGTAGTATGTGACGACATTTTCGGCTACGAAAATTTCTGCGGTATCTTCATATGGGAGAAGAAAAAGAAGCCTTCTTTCCTTGATCGAAACATGGGCACCGTCACAGATTACATCGTCTCCTATGCAAAAGACCGCTCACAATCTCCCGCCTTCACAACCGGATCAGTGGAAGAAGAAAAAAAGTATCCCTTTAACAATGCGGGAAACAACATGGCAGTACTGGAGTTTCCAGCAGGAAGCGCGACCTTCGGCCTAAGTGATCAAACCATTACAGCTCAGGACATGTCGGAAGGGAACATCAAGACAGAATTGCTCGATGATGTTCGCATTGTGAAAGGAAGGAACAGCGACGCGTTTCGACTGCGTGGGGAATGGCGGTACTCGCAGTCCAAACTCAACGAGTTCGTAGCCTCCGGTGCGGATATTATGATCAGCAAAGTTCCTTTCCGTCCCAACTACGTGAACCGATCGGGTGAACAGAAGAAGACAGCGAACCTTCTTTCCTACAGAATCAACGCCATGCAGACCAATGAAGATGCCACGCAGCAGGCACGAAAAATCTTCGGCGAGGATGTCGTCTCCTATCCTAAGCCCGAGGGCTTGCTCAAGTATCTGATAGGAGCCGTATCACGAGAAAACGACATTATTTTGGATTTTTTCTCCGGATCAGGCACCACGGCTTCAGGCGTCTGGCGGCAAAATGCCGAGGATTCATGCTCTCGACGATTCATCCTAGTGCAGTTGCCCCAATCGCTCGACACGAAAAACAAGACTCATCGGGCTGCGGCCGACTTTTGCGATCAAATTGGAAGACCTCGCAATTTGGTGGAGTTGACGAAAGAGTGGCTGCGTAGATCCGCGGAACAGATCAGGCAGGAAACACCGCTCTTCACGGGCGATTTTGGTTTCTTGGTTCTCAAGCTCGACACTTCGAACATTCGATCTTGGATCGCGAAACCTGACAATCTTGAGCAATCTATCCTTGAACATGTTGAAAACATCAAGGAAGATCGTACCGATCAGGACATTCTTTTTGAGCTCATGTTGAAGATGGGCTTTGATCTCTGCATGTCCTTCGAATCGCGAATGATCGCAGGCAGAGTTGTGTACTCAGTCGGCACTGGGACGCTGTTTGCATGTCTCGACCAGCATATCGTCCGGGAGAAGGTCGATTCGCTGGCCCTCGGTATTGCCGAGTGGCACAAGCAACTCGAATCCGAGGGCGACGCCACGGTGATTTTTCGAGATAGTGCCTTTGAGGATGACATGGCTAAGACGAACATGGCAGCCATTTTGGAGCAACACGAACTCGGGAATGTGCGGAGCTTGTAGGCACGACGGGTTGGACGGAGCTTACGTATGAGCCAACATAAGAAGCTTCTGCAAAAAATTCTCAGCGGTCGCTCGGATGCGAATATCCGCTTCGGCGACTTGCGTGGTCTGCTCCGGAATCTGGGCTTCGCCGAGCGAGTGCAGGGAAGCCACCATATATTCAGAAAGAATGGCGTTGCGGAGAGAATCAATCTATAGCGCGACGACGGCCATGCTAAGCCCTATCAGGTACAGCAGGTCCGTAAAGTGATCCTGAAGTACGAACTAGGAGTAGAAGACTGATGTACAAATACGAGATTATCCTCTATTGGAGTAACGACGACGACGCTTTCGTGGCTGAAGTGCCTGAGCTTCCTGGATGCATGGCTCATGGTGACACGCAAGAAGCCGCTCTCAGACACGTCAATCAAGCGATGGCTCTCTGGATTGATACAGCGAAAGAGTTCGGCGATCCAATACCAGAACCCAAAGGTGAGCGGCTGATGCTGGCGTAACGAAGGTGTTCCGACTCAAGAGCATCTACGAATTGAACGGTTTTCTGAGTACCACATGAAATTCCACTTTGAACCCAACCTCGACTACCAACTCCAAGCCATCGAAACAGTCTGCGACCTGTTTCGCGGCCAAGAGATCTGCCGTACTGAATTCACGGTCACGCGCAATGCGGCGAATGCTCAGGCTGGCCTCGGCTTTGCGGAAAGCGATCTGGGCACCGGCAATCGGCTGAGCCTGCCCGACGATGAGGTGCTCGCAAACCTAAACGATGTCCAACTCCGCAACGGCTTGCCTCCCTCGGCGGCCTTGAACTCGGGCGATTTCACCGTGGAGATGGAGACTGGCACCGGCAAGACCTATGTGTACCTGCGCACCATCTTCGAGCTAAACAAACGTTACGGCTTCACCAAGTTCGTCATCGTCGTGCCGTCGGTCGCCATCAAGGAAGGCGTGTACAAGTCGCTCCAGATCACCGACGACCACTTCCGCGCACTCTACTCGGGTACGCCTTTCGAGTACTTTCTCTACGACTCGGCCAAGCTCGGCCAAGTGCGAAACTTTGCCACCAGCCCGCAGATTCAGATCATGGTGGTGACGGTTGGTGCTATTAACAAAAGGGACGTCAACAACCTCTATAAGGACAGCGAGAAGACGGGCGGCGAAAAGCCGATTGATCTGATCCGAGCCACGCGGCCCATCCTCGTCGTTGATGAGCCACAAAGCGTGGATGGCGGTTTGCGGGGGCGCGGCAAAGAAGCCCTCGCCTCCATGAATCCTCTCTGCACGCTGCGCTACTCGGCGACACACGCAGACCAGCACCACATGGTCTATCGGCTTGATGCGGTAGATGCTTACGAGCGCAAGCTAGTCAAGCAGATCGAAGTAGCATCGGCGACGGTCAAGGACGCCCACAACAAGCCCTACGTCCGCTTGGTCTCAACGCGCAACCAGCGCGGCACGATCAGTGCCAAGATCGAACTTGACGTCGAAATAGCGACTGGAGTACGACGGCGAGAGATCAATGTCCAAGATGGCGACGATCTCGAACAAACCACCGGACGTGCGACTTACCGCGACTGCCGCATTGGCGAAATCCGCGTCGAAAAAGGCAACGAATTCGTCGAGTTGCGCGTACCCGGCGGTGAGCACTTTCTCCGGTTGGGAGAAGCCTACGGCGACGTAGATCATCTCGCTGTCCAGCGCGAGATGATCCGCTGCACCATCCACGAGCATCTCGACAAAGAGAAACGCCTGCGCCCACAGGGGATCAAAGTGCTCAGCCTGTTTTTCGTCGATGCGGTAGAACACTATCGGCAGTACGACGACGAGGGCAATTCTGCTAAAGGGGAATATGCCCGAATTTTTGAGGAGGAGTATCGGCGTCTGGCGAGGCATCCAGACTTTGGTGACGTGGCTCTCGACGTGCCCGCAGAAGATGTCCACAACGGCTACTTCTCCATCGACAAAAAGGGCGGCTGGACAGATACCGCCGAGAACAATCAGTCCAACCGCGACAACGCCGAACGAGCCTACAACCTGATCATGCGAGACAAGGAGAGACTCCTGAGCCTAGAGACGCCGCTCAAGTTCATTTTTTCGCACTCGGCCTTGCGCGAAGGCTGGGACAATCCCAACGTCTTTCAGATCTGCACCCTGCGCGACATTCGCACCGAGCGCGAGCGACGGCAGACCATTGGGCGCGGCCTGCGCTTGTGCGTCAATCAAGAGGGCCAGCGTCTGCGCGGCTTCGAGGTCAACACGCTCACGGTCGTTGCCACGGAGAGCTACGAGGAATTTGCCGAGAACCTCCAGCGGGAAATCGAGACCGACACCGGCATCCGCTTCGGCGTCGTGGAGGCGCATCAGTTTGCGGCCATTCCGGTCGTTGGCACAGACGAACAGACGATGGCTCTCGGTTCCGAAGCGTCGCAGCATTTGTGGGAACATCTGCAAGCAGAGGGGTATATAGACGCGGCAGGGAAAATCCAAGACTCCCTCCGAGTGGCACTCGAGACCGACACCCTCATCTTGCCCGATAAATTCGCCGATCAGTGCGAAGACATCGGCAAGGTGCTACGCAAGTTCGCCGGGCGTCTAACAATCAAAAACGCCGACGAGCGCCGCCCAATCCGCCCGCGCCGAGCCGTCCTCCAAAGCCCGGAGTTCAAGGCACTGTGGGACCGCATCAAGCACAAGACCACGTACCGCGTCGAGTTCGACAACGAGGCGCTGCTCGCACACTGCATCCAAGCACTTGGCGATGCGCCGCCGATCCCAAAGGCCCGGCTCCAGTGGCGCAAAGCCGACATCGCCATCGGCCAAGCAGGAGTCGGGGCGACCGAACGCGAGGGGACGGCAACCGTGGTGCTGGACGAGGCCGATGTAGAGCTACCCGACGTGCTTACCGAGCTTCAGGACCGCACGCAACTCACGCGCCGCAGCATCCACCGCATCCTCTCGGAGAGCGGACGCCTCGCCGACTTCAAGCGCAATCCACAGCAATTCATCGCTCTCGCCGCGCAAGCCATCAACCGCTGCAAGTGCCTCGCCTTGGTGGACGGCGTCAAGTACCAGCGCCTCGGAGACGAGTACTACTATGCACAGGAACTCTTTGAGAACGAAGAATTAACCGGCTATCTGAAGAACATGCGTCCGGGAACCGAGAAATCGGTGTACGATCAGGTCGTGTACGACTCCGAAATTGAGAAATCCTTTGCCGGCCAGTTGGAGAAAAACACTGCGGTCAAGGTGTACGCCAAGCTGCCGGGATGGTTCACGGTGTCGACGCCGCTTGGAAGTTATAACCCGGACTGGGCCGTGCTGATTGAGCGCGACGAAGACGAGCAGCTATACTTTGTGATTGAAACGAAGGCCAGCCTGTTCGCCAGCGATCTGCGCGATGCCGAAAGCGCCAAGATCAAATGCGGTGAGGCGCACTTCGCCGCGCTCAAAGTGAGCGAATCGCCGGCGGAGTACCGAACGGCTCGCTCCCTAGACGACGTATTGGCTAGCAGCTAAGTACACGACAGTAGGGCCTTACCCTCGGATTGAGGGCATCTTACCCTCGCCGAGGGCGATCTTTTACTGCGACCGCTTCTCGCCGAACCAAGTGACCTTGCTGCGGGATACGTGTATCCACTCGTCGAGGGCGATCTTTTACTGCGGCCGCTTCTCGGGTCGTTGCCTACCCTCGGCGAGGGCGGGACGCCCTCGATCCCGGGATCATCGCCATCAACGACATTTATTGGTGTCGTGTACTTAGGGCTAGCAGTTAAGCCTGTTGCCTAATGCACGCACCTTGTACAAAGGAACCCACCATGACCGACCGCCCCAACATCCTCGTCATAATGACCGACCAGCAGCGCGCCACGGCCAGCCACCTCTACGGCAACACCTTTTGCCAAACCCCGGCCATGGAACGCCTAGCCGCCGACGGAGTGCTCTTTGAGAACGCAATCACCCCGCACCCGCTCTGCGTGCCGGCGCGCATCTCGTTTTGGACCTCCCAGTTTCCCCACTCGCACGGCGGCCGCCGCAACCAGACCTTGATGCCGGCCGGTGCCACGCACACTTGGCAGCTTTGGAAAAAGGCCGGCTACGCCACGGGTCTGATCGGCAAAAACCACTGCTTCGAGCGGGAAGAGGATTTGGCGCTTTTCGACGTGTGGAACGCCTTTACCCACGGCGGGCGCGACGAGGGGCCACAGACGCGGGGCATGGACTGGTTCCGGCCGGAAGAAGGTCGCCGCAAGGTCGCGGCCGAGCATCGCCAACTCACCCATCAGAACCCCCGCTTTAGCTACGGCACCTCCGAGTTGCCGTTAGAGGACCACTCCACCGGGCTAATCGCCGGGCAGACGACGCGCTTTCTCGAAAAGTACCAAGACCAGCCCTTTGCCCTGTGGGTTTCCTTTCCCGATCCGCACGAGCCGTGGCTGTGCCCAGCCGAGTACGCGGCCTTGTTCCCGCCCACGGCCATTGACCTGCCTCCTTGGCGCGATGGCGAGTTCGACGATGAGCGCGCCCCCGAGCGCAATCGGGTGCTCTACCAAATGCTGGGGGTGCGCCGCGATCCGTCCGAAGACCTCTACGGCGTCATGGCCTCGTACTTTGGCATGGTGCGCTTTATCGACGACGCGCTCGGCCAAATACTCGACAAGCTCGACGAACTGGGGCTGCGGGAGCAGACGATTGTGGTATTTTGTTCGGACCACGGCGACTTCATGGGCGAACACGCCATGCAGTGCAAAGGCGGCGTTTTCTACGACAGCCTGACGCGGGTGCCGCTGATCGTCTCTTGGCCCGGACAGGTCGCCGCTGGCGTCCGCGACCAGAGCATGGCCAATCTAATTGACGTGGTGCCGACGCTGTTGCACTTGCAGGGGCTGGCGCAGCCGCGCTCAATGCACGGAGCACCGCTACCCACCGCGACCGAGGCCGCACCTCGGGAGGCGACCTTTTCCGAATACGGCAGCGGGGGGCCGCTCTTTACCATGGCCGATCTGGAAAAACTGCCGCAACCTTGGGGCCGCAAGACCCTGATCGACACCTTGCAGTGGCGCGAGGCGGCTGGCCGGTGCAAGATGGTCCGCACCCGTCAGTGGAAGTACGTCCACGACCCCATGGGCGACCGCGACGAACTCTACGACCTCGTCGCCGATCCCGGCGAGTTGGTCAATGTGATCGACGAGGAGCAACATTGCGACGCCCTCGCCGCCATGCGCCTGCGGTTAGCCGACTGGAGCATCAACACCGAGGACGCCCGGCCAGTGCCCCTGCCTGACCGCGCCCACTACGAGCTGGCCTGAATTTGACACTAGGGCAACGTTGGCCAATCGTTTGTAGGTCAGCGAAAGGATAAAGTGATGACATCAATTCAAGGATTGCCAACTCCCCAAAGTGTAGAAACCGAACGCGAAGACGATGGTTGATGGATTGCTGAAATCGTCGAGATTCCCGGTGCTATGACCTATGGCTTGACCGTTGAGGAGGCCACCGCAAAGGTGCAAGCACTTGCCCTGCGCGTCTTGGCCGAACGCCTTGAACATGGAGAAATTGGGCCGGAATGTTTCAGGCAGCATGAACAGGTGGCCTAGCACTCGTGCCAGAAGGGTTCTGGCGGCTCTGCTGCGTTCGGGATGGAGCGTGAAAAGCCAATCAGGCTCTCACAGGACTTTGGCAAAAGAAGGCTGGCCCGACTAAACTTTTGCTTTCCATGACTACCAAGAAATTGGTCCTCGAATGTTGGCGCGTCTTGCCAAGCGCACCGGACTTAGACCGGAACATTTGTAGCTGACGCTTGACACAATCGGCGCTCTGCCGGTATCTTATGCGGCATGATTTCTGCTCTGCTTACAGTCGCGTCCGCATCGTGCCCCAGCCGTTTCCCGTCGGGGCTGACCCCTACCACCACTACGACTACGACTATATGCGCCGGATAGCGACGGACTAAAGCTCATTTTGCAACCTCTCCCCGCTGTCGGCTACGATGACAGCGGGTTTTTTCATGCCAAGGAGCACGTCATGCTGATCAAGGTCCCCCAAGGACAGGCCATCGAATACCCCGGCGAGGGTACGCTCAAGGAGATCCTCGCCCAAGAGAACAAGGCACTTTTGAAGCAATACATTGCCGCCCGCGCCGGCGACGAGCGCATCGACTTTCACACCCGGCTCGGCAGCGAGGCGGAAGTCGAGCTCATTCCCTGGGATGCGGACGAAGCGGCTTGGATCTACCGCCACAGCATGTCGCACGTGTTGGCGCAGGCCGTGCTGCGCCTCTTCCCGGACGCACAACTGGCGATCGGCCCGGCCATTGACGATGGCTTCTACTACGACTTCGACGTGGCCGCGCCTTTTACGCCCTCGGACTTGCAGAAGATCGAGCGCGAGATGAAGCGGGTCGTCAAGCAAAACCACCGGTTCGAGCGCATTGATGTCGAGCGCCAAGAAGCGGAAGAGATGGTCGCCAACGCTCCCTACAAACAGGAGATCCTCGCCGACTTGGAAGAAGGCCAGCCCTTGTCCTTTTACAAAGACGGCGAGTTCATCGACTTGTGCCGGGGGCCGCACATGCTCGGCACCGGGCAAATCAGGCACTTCAAGCTCCTGAGCGTAGCCGGGGCCTATTGGCGCGGCGACGAGAGCCGCAAGATGTTGCAGCGCATCTACGGCACAGCCTTTGCCACCCGCGAGGAGCTCAACCACCATCTGGCCATGCTGGAGGAGGCCAAAAAGCGCGACCATCGCACGCTGGGCAAGCAACTGGAGTTGTTCACCTTTGACGACGAAGTGGGGCCGGGTTTGCCGCTGTGGCTCCCCAAGGGGGCGGTGCTCATCGACGAGCTGGAGGACTTAGCCCGCAAGACCGAGCGCGAGGCCGGCTATCGGCGGGTGCGTACGCCGCACATCTGCAAGGAATCCATGTACAAGCGCAGCGGTCACTTGCCCTACTATGCCGCGTCCATGTTCCCGCCCATGGAGTTGGAGGGGGTCAAGTACTACCTCAAGCCCATGAACTGTCCCCACCACCACAAAATTTTTGCCGCTGCCCGGCACTCGTACCGCGACCTACCTCTGCGCTTGGCCGAATATGGCACGTGCTATCGCTACGAGCAGTCGGGCGAGTTGTTCGGCTTGATGCGGGTGCGCTCGTTGCAGATGAACGACGCGCACATCTACTGCACCCTCGACCAGTTCGAGGAGGAATTCCTCGCCGTCTGCCAGATGTACTTGCGCTATTTTGAGCTGTTCGGCTTGGAGAATTACCTGATGCGCTTGAGCACCCACGCGCCCTCGGGGCTGGGCGCAAAGTACGTGGATGACCGCGAGAAGTGGCTCCGCACTGAGGACATGGTGCGCGGTGCCATGGCGAGGGGAGGAATCAACTACGAAGAGGTGCCCGACGAAGCCGCCTTCTACGGCCCCAAGATCGACGTCGAGGTCTGGAGCGCCATCGGGCGGCAGTTTACAATCGCCACCAACCAAGTCGATTTCGCCCAGCCCGGCCGCTTCGGCTTGACGTACACCAACGCGGCCGGCCAAGAGGAGACCCCCATCTGCATCCACCGTGCGCCGCTGGGTACGCACGAGCGCTTCATCGGCTTCTTGATCGAACACTACGCCGGGGCTTTCCCGGTGTGGCTAGCACCCGTGCAAGCGGTCGTTTTGCCCATTGCCGAGCGCCACGCCAAGTACGGGAGCCAGCTCCACCAGCAGCTTCTCGCCGCCGGGATCCGCGCCGAACTCGACGCGGCCAGCGAGACCCTCAACAAGCGCATCCGCCAAGCGCAGACGCAGAAGGTGCCCTATATGCTAATCGCCGGGGACCGCGAAGTTGAAGAGGGCAAGGTGGCGATCCGGCAGCGATCCGGCGAACAGCTCGACCCGCTCTCTGTAGCCGAGGCCGTCGCCCTGATCGGTGCTGAGATTAGTAGCTAGTGCGCTATGTTCCGCCGCACCCGCTACATCGCCGGAATCTTCTGGCAATTCCGCTACTATCTCCTTTGCACTGGGCTGGCGCTGGCCTTTTGGGACACCGCCCTGATCAAGCCGTTCCGCATCTTTGTGGTGCTGGTGCACGAGGTCAATCACGCAGCCGCAGCCCTGCTCACCGGCGGCGAGGTCCTCGAAATCCGCACCCATTGGAACGAGTCCGGGCACACCCTGACCAAGGGGGGCTTCTTCCCGCTGATTAGTGCGGCCGGCTACGTAGGGTCGGCGCTGTGGGGGGCGTTGCTGATGTACACCGCGCTTTATCCGCAGGCGCAGCGGTTGGTGTTGCTGTGCATTGGCGCGACCTGCGCGGGGATGACCCTGATCTACACGCCGCTAGAGGCGGGGGGGATTGACTTCGCATTGGGGATCGGCGGCGGGCTGATCTTGTGCGTCATGGCCTGCAAGTCGCGGCGGATGGCGAGCATCGGTGCGGTGTGGATGGGGATAATGCTGTGCCTGTACAGTCTCTACGACTTCCGCACGGACCTGTGGTACTATCCAGAGCGGACGGACGCCGGGATATTGTCGGCCTATTGGGGGCTGGATCCGTTGCAGGTGCCCTATCTGGCGTATCTGATTGCCTTCAGTTGGGTGCTGGTGTCGCTGGTGTGCATGTATCGGGCGATGCGCGCCGTGGTTGTCAAGCGATGACAATACCACCCTGCTGGCGGCGGATTTCTTATTGCGAACAGCTTGCAATTGAGTGCAACGGCCCGATATCGACAGAGAGGAATGTAAAATCATGCGAATGAGTCGGCTTTTCAGTCAGACCTTGCGCGACGTTACCGCCGACGCGGAGGTCGCTAGTCATCAACTTTTGCTACGAGCGGGCTTTATCCGCCCGTTGGCCAGCGGCATCTTCAGCTATTTGCCCCTCGCACAGCGGGCGATGCGCAAGATTGAGGACATTATCCGCCGCGAGATGGACGCCATCGGCGGGCAGGAGATCACCATGCCAGTGGTGCATCCGGCCGAGCTCTGGCAGCGGAGCGGGCGTTGGTACGCGGTCGGCGCGGAGATGGGTCGCTTTAAGGACAAAAACGACCGCGACATGGTGCTGGCCATGACCCACGAAGAAGTCGTAGCCGACTTGGTCAGCCGCGAGATCAAGTCCTACAGGCAACTGCCCCAGTTAGTCTATCAGATCCAGACCAAGTGGCGCGACGATCCCCGCCCCCGCTCGGGCCTCATCCGGGTCCGCGAGTTCACCATGAAGGACTCCTACAGCCTCGACGCCGACTGGGAGGGCCTCGACAGGCAGTACCGCGCCCATTACCAGCGCTATTTCAACATCTTCCATTGCTGCGGCCTCGACGTGCTCGCGGTGCGCTCGGACACCGGGATGATGGGCGGCGAACTGGCCCACGAATACATGTACCTGACGCCGATCGGCGAAGACACCCTGCTCTTGTGCGACGGCTGCGGGTACGCGGCCAATCGCCAGATCGCCACCTTTGCCAAACAGGCCAATCCCGCCGAAGCGCCCGCCGCACCCGAGAAGATCGCCACGCCCAATACCAAGACCATTGAGGAGCTGACCGCGCTGCTCGACATCCCCGCGCACAAGACCGCTAAGGCGCTCTTTGCGATGGCCACGGTCGGCGACGGTCCAGACAAGGAGGATGCGTTTGTGCTGGCGGTCGTGCGCGGCGACATGGAAGTCAACGAGACCAAGCTGGCCAACGCGGTCGGCGCGCTCGAGATGTGGCCGGCGCGGGACGAGGAAATACGCGCCATCGGCGCGGAGCCAGGCTATGGATCGCCCATTGGCGTCGAGGGAGCGCTGGTCGTCGTCGATGACGCAGTGGCGTCTTCGCCCAATTTGGTGGCCGGTGCCAACGAGCCGGGCTACCACCTCGCCAATGTAAACCACGGCCGCGACTACAAGGCCGACGTGGTCGCCGATATCGCCGCCGCCCGGCAGGGCGATGGCTGCTCTAACTGCGGCGCAGTGCTGCGCGAATCGCGCGGGGTGGAAGTGGGCAACATCTTCCAGCTAGGCACCAAGTTCACCGAGGCTCTGGGCGGTGATTTCCTCGACGCCGAGGGCCGGGCGCAGCCGGTCGTCATGGGGTCTTACGGGATCGGCGTGGGGCGGTTGCTGGCCTGTATCGCCGAGGAGCACCGCGACGAAAACGGCTTGATGTGGCCCATTGCCGTTGCGCCCTATCAGGTACACATCGTCCTCCTCGCCAAAGGCGCAGGCGCAGCGCAAGACGCGGCCGAGCAGCTCTACGCCGATCTGGCGGAGCGCGGTATTGAAGTTCTCCTCGACGACCGCCGAGAAAGCGCCGGGGTCAAGTTCAACGACGCCGACTTGATTGGCCTACCGGTGCGGGTGACGGTAGGGGATCGCGGTTTGCAGCGGGGAATTGTCGAGGTCAAGTTGCGGCGCGAAAAAGATCGACGAGAAACGCCGGTGGATCAGGTGGTAGAGTACGTGGTAGAACAGGTGGAGAAGTTGCAACGCGAGTTGGACGAGCGGGTGGTAGAAGTGGAGTACCAAGAGTAGTAAGGGGCTAACTACACGACACCAATAATTTGTCGTTGATGGGCGATCCGAGGTTTAGGCCCTACGGTCGTGTACTTAGGTCGGGTGGATACGCCCTCGGTTGGGAGTTGTTGACCTCAAGCGACATAAACTCTACTCTTTGGCATGGGTAGGGTCCCTTTTTTGTTTCTATCTCTGCCTTTTTCCATCACACATTATCTAGGGGACGAATAGCCGCCAACGCCGCACCGGAGGTTTTTGCTATGCCTACGCTGGATTTCAAGGGAAAGCAGCATATCTATGCCCATCACCTCACCGTGCCTTACCGCCCGCTGATACCCGACGCAGGCCGGTCGGTGAACGCAGCGGACGCTGACGGCAACCTCATCATTCACGGCGATAACCTAAAGGCACTGAAAGCACTGCTGCCCCGCTACGCCGGCCGCGTCAAGTGCATCTACATCGACCCGCCTTACAACACTGGCAACGAGGGTTGGGTCTATAACGACAAAGTCAACAGCCCGTTGATGCGCCAATGGCTGAAAGACAACGGCCCGGTTGACAACGAAGATTTGGAGCGACACGACAAATGGCTGTGCATGATGTGGCCGCGGTTGCAGCTATTGCGGGAGTTGCTTTCAGACGACGGCGTGATCTTTGTGTCCATTGACGATAACGAACAGCATCACCTGCGGATGCTGATGGATGAGATTTTTGGCGAGAAGAATTTTATCGCACAAATAATTGCACAGACAAATCCCCGTGGTCGTTCTCTAAGGCAAGATGTCGCGCAAACTCACGAATATATACTGATGTACGCTAAAGACAGCACATTGTCAGCGATTCATAAAATCGCAAAACCTAAGCGATCTACTGATGAATATAGTAAGAGCCTATACGGAAATCATGTCAACCGTTCGACGATTTGAAAAATGATAAGCACCGAAGCGACCTGAATGAATGCTTCGTAATGGGTACTCTTTTTCTCCCATCGGACCAACAGACGACGGAATCGATTATGCCAAGCATGGGTTCGTTCAACCACCCATCGACGAGCCGGATGTTTCTTTTGCGCGGGTATAGAGGCCTTGTCGGCTTGACTTTTCGCCAAGTGTAGGTGATAGTCGCGTTCCTCGACTCCTTCAATAACCTCGGCGTAGTCATAGCCTTTGTCCAGACACAGATGGTGCAGCCGATAGACGACTTTCTTGGGTCTTTCCACGACGAGGCCATCCAACGTCGCCAGTGCTACCGTTTTGTCATGCGTATTGGCTGCGGTTACTTCCACGGCCAGCGGTGCGCCTCGCTGGTCGGTCAACACCGACCGTTTAGTGCCCTTTTTACCCCGATCGACCGGCGACGGACCGGTCGCTTCGCCGCCCAACGGCGCTTTGGTGATCACCCCATCGAGGGCTTGCCATTTCCAAGCAATGCCCACTTGCTTATCATAGTAGTGTAGCAGCGTCTGCCAAGCTCGGAGAAACACGCCTTGTTTCACCCACTGGCGGAACCGACCGTGGACGGTCGAGCCGGGTGCATAGGCTGCCCGCGGAATGGCCTGCCATTGGCAGCCGCTGCGCAACACAAAGATCATGGCGTCAAAAAGGACACGGTGGGGTGTGGGCGGACGTCCGACGGTGCCGGGTTGTTTTTCCGGACCCAGAATCGGGGCGATTAGATTCCACAAGGCATCCGGGGTATGCCAGATCGTGTCCGGCGAATCGGTCTTGGTGGCCATGGCTTTCTTCCTCTTGGTTGAGGGTCAAATGGTACGGAAAGCGTAGGTCGCCAAGACCTTTGTATCAACAAAAAATCAATTTTCGTATAGGCTCTAAGATTGATAAAGGCGGTTCTTACCGTCTTTTGCGTTTGAGAAACACGGGGATCCAAGAATTTAATCGGGAGACTCGTCCCAACTTGTTCTTCCCGATTTATGTCGATCCAGAGAATGGGACTATTTCTCTTTCTTCAAGCACAAGTTTTTCTGTTGAAGTTCTACCGATAAATGGGGACGGAGTAGAGGGATGCTGGACTTGGAGTAGAGAAAAGATCCAAAAAAATCCTGAATTGGTTGTAGGACAAAGTGTCCGTGGTGGTGAATGGCGTATTTATCGTAAGGACTATCTGGAAGGCGAAAGTTTGCTTACGCTACCAAAGTCTATTTGGATAGAAAAAGAAATAAACCACGAAGTCGGTAAGGAAACACTAACAAAGTTATTCTCTAGTGCTCCTTTCAATCACCCAAAGTCGCCCGCACTCGTGACAAATTTGATTAGACTTGTCGGTCAGAACGGAGACATCATCCTCGACTCCTTCGCCGGCAGCGGCACCACTGCCCACGCTGTCCTTGCGCTCAATAGAGAGGACGGCGGCAACCGCAAGTTCATTCTCGTTGAGTGCGAAGATTACGCCGACACCACTACCGCCGAGCGAGTGCGCCGTGTCATCAACGGCGTTCCCGACGCCAAAGATGACGCCTTGCGCGAAGGACTGGGCGGCTCTTTCACCTACTGCACACTAGGTCCGCCTATTGAACTGGAGGGAATGCTGACGGGCGATGCTTTGCCGGATTACGCCACACTGGCGGCTTATCTGTTGTACACAGCCTCTGGTATCTCCGCTGGCGCAGGTGCCTTGTTGCCCCTGAATAATGACGGTCTGTTCCACAGCAACCATATCACCGATTACTATCTGTTGTACGAACCCAACTTGGATTATCTGCGCGGTGATGCGGCGATACTGAACTTAGAGCGAGCGCGGCGCATCAGCACCGCTAGCCAGCAAAACAGTAGAAAAGCCCTCGTTTTTGGGCCGGGTAAGTACATAGGCCAATCGGAACTTACGAGAATAGGCATCACATTTTGCCAGTTGCCCTACGAACTACACCGGGGACTGTAAAAGGGCGATGGAATGGAACTGAAAGAGTATCAATCTGTCGCTTTAGACACCTTTGTCCGCTGGTGGAATGAACTGGCAGCGGCGCGGGCGCAATCGGAAACTGCCATCGCCGCGTTGCGGGAAGCTGGCGTTGGTATTCCCGCTGATCTCCACAACTATCCCAAGACAGCTTGGCAGCAACTGGCCCAATCGGGCGGCGTAGCCGACGGCAATGTCCCCTACGTCGATCGCACAGACGACACCGGACGACCCATCCCACATATCTGTTTCAAAGTCCCGACCGGCGGAGGCAAGACACTGCTTGCCGCTGCCGCACTGCAACGGCTCAACCGCCAAACCGGCCTAACGCTGTGGGTAATCCCAACCCGCGCCATTTACCAGCAGACCAAAGCCGCCCTCCGCAGCCGAGAGCATCCCTACCGGCAAATGCTGGAAATCGGCAGCGGCGGACGGGTCAAGTTGCTGGAAAAGGACGACCTGTTCACGGCGGCGGATGTGGCGAACTATCTGTGCGTGATGCTATTGATGCTGCCGGCTGCTAATCGGCGAAGGGGGCGAGACTTTCTGCGGATGTTCCGCGATTCCGGACGCTATCCCACGCTTTTTCCGGATAGCGACGATGCGCGGGGCGATGCTAAATTGCTGGCTGACTATCCCGATTTGGAACGCAACGAGGACAACGGACCGGTCAAGCATAGTCTGTTCAACGTGTTCAAGATGCTGCGTCCGGTAGTGGTACTGGACGAGGCGCACAAGGCTTATGGGGCCAAGAAGCGGGAATCTAACGAAGAGTTCGCACGCTCGGTCAACCGCCTCGACCCCAGCCTCGTGATTGAATTGTCGGCAACGCCCAACCAAGGCATCAGCAACCTGCTGGTGGACATCACCGGCGTTGAACTAAAAAAAGAGGAGATGATAAAGCTGCCGGTGCAGATCACGTCGTTCACCAACGCCGATTGGCATTATACTTTGTCGCAGGCGCATGACGCACTAGAGCGACTGGACGCCGAAGCGCAGTCCTTGCAAATGAGCGAGGACCGCTATATCCGCCCCATCGCAGTGGTTCGGGTGGAGCGCACGGGCAAAGACCAGCGCGATGGCGAGCGCGTCCACGCCGAGGATGTGCGGGAATATCTGACGCAGAAGCTGGGGGTGCCGGCGAATGCCGTCGCCGTCAAGTCATCGGAAAAAGACGAACTAGCCGGTATCGACCTGTTGTCCGAGTTTTCGCCGCTGCGCTGGATAATCACCAAGGCGGCACTGATGGAGGGCTGGGATTGCCCCTTCGCATATCTGTTGGTGATGCTGGACAATACCAGCGCACAGCGAGCCATCACCCAGTTGGTGGGGCGAGTAATGCGGCAGCCCCACGCACGGCGCACAGGGAGGGAGGCACTGGACCAGTGCTACGTCTATTGCTGGAATACAAACGTGGGTCAGGCGGTAAGCCAAGTCAAAAATGGGCTGGAGTGCGAAGGGCTAAGCGGCCTAAGCGACGAGGTGCTAGGGTCGGGGGCGGATTTGCGGAGGGTTGCGGTGGAGCGGCGCGAGCCGTTTCGGAGCAAGGCCATCTTTTTGCCGCTGGTGTTACACAAAGACAGCGATGGCTGGCGCGAATTGGATTACCAGCAGCACATTCTGCCCGGCATTGATTGGGCGGCCATTGACGCCCCCGACCCGCAGAGCAGTCTTCCCGACCACGCCAGAATGCAGTCGGCGTCTGTTGACCTTGGCGACGCACTGCCCGTGTTTCGCGCCGACCGGGAGTTGTTCATCGACAAGACGCTCAGAATATCTTACTTCGCCCGCCGCCTATCCGACATTGTGCCAAACACGTGGCAATCGGCCCGCATTGTGCAGCAGCTAGTGGAGAAGCTGCAAGCGAGCGATGACAGCGACGACGAAATCTATGATCGTCGATCCTATCTGGCGTTTGCCTTGCGGGAACATGTGGCCAATGTGGTGGAAGAGCAGGCCGAAAGCGTCTTTCGCCATAAGTTGCTGGCCGGCAAAATCCGCTTTGACTTAGAGGCCGGGCAGCCCAACTTTCGCCTACGGGACTCCTATGAAATTCCCATCACCGACAACTACGGGCTGCTGGCGGGCAATGACGGGCGGCCGGTGCAACTCAGCCTGTTTGAACCGGTGTACACTCAGCAGTTCGATTCCGCGCTAGAGCGCAGTTTCGCCCGCTACCTCGACGAGCAGAAAGCACTGAGCTGGTGGCATAGGGTGGCCGTGCAGCAAAGCAGCGAGTACTACCTACGGGGCTGGAAACAAGAACGCATCTGGCCCGATTTTGTCGCAATGGCCGGAGAAACTATAGGTAAGCCGCACGTGCTGGTTTTCGAGACCAAGGGGGAACACCTGCGCGGCAACCCAGATACGGACTACAAACAACGCGTACTGGAAACCCTACAGAATGCCTTCAACTGCGGAACGATGACCATCCGCGACGGACCGATGCAAGGAACATTTCGGCTTGTATTCACTGAGATGGAGTTCCCGGCGGCACTAGCCGAGGTGAACAAAACGCAACACGCCTGACAAACAGGGGTAGAAGTGGAGTACTTAGGATAATGTTCGTCGAAGGCTACACCGATCAGCTCAGCTACCGAGCCGGCGAACAAGTGCGTTTTCACGTAGCCACCAGCGCGGACGAGTACTCTTTAGAAGTGGCGCGGATCGGTGCCGAGCGCGCAGTCGTGTGGCGGCAAGATCAACTGCCCGGGGCGACCCATCCGGTGCCAGAAGACGCTTCGTCCAATGGCTGCGGCTGGCCAGTTTCCTGCGAGTTGGAAGTGCCGACCGACTGGCGCAGTGGGTACTACGAGTTTGCGCTGCGCATCGAGGACCAAGGCGGCAAGTTCGTACGGCGGGGGCGGCGCACGGCCGAGAGCCGGGGCTTCTTCATCGTCCGCCCCGCAGGCCCCACGGACGCCCGCATCCTCCTCCAGTTAGCCACCAATACCTACAACGCCTACAACAACTGGGGCGGCTACAGTCTCTACGGCTATCACGGCCGCGGCGGCTTGCAGGGGCATCGCGTCTCCTTCGACCGTCCACTGGCCGGGCTGTTCGACCGCTGGGAACGCGACTTTGTCGAGTGGGCGGAGGCCGCTGGATACGCGCTCTCCTACTGCGCCAATTCCGACCTCGAATGGCATCCCGAACTGTTGGACGACTACCGGCTCGTGCTGAGCGTGGGGCACGATGAATACTGGTCGGGTCCCATGCGCGACCACCTCGAAGCCTACATCGCTGCTGGGGGCAATGCCGCGTTTTTCAGCGGCAACTCGGTGTGCTGGCGAGTGCGCAGCGAGGACGAGGGCCGGGCGCTGGTGTGCTGGAAGCAACAGTTCAACATGGACCCGGCCTACGCGGCCGGAGACTACGCAAACCTTTCGACCTTGTGGAGCCACCACCTCGTAGATCGGCCGGAAAACGAGCTGACCGGCGTCGGTTTCCTCTATGGGGGCTATCACCTAAGTCACGGGCAATACATGGATGGGTCCGGGGCGTTTGCAGTCCATCGCCCGGAGCACTGGGTTTTTGCCGGGACGGGCTTGCAGCGCGGCGACAGCTTCGGGGGCGAGCACACCATCGTCGGCTATGAGTGCGACGGCTGCGAGTACGCGCTGGAAAATGGGCTGCCAGTAGCCAAGGGGAGCTATGGCACCCCGAAGGATTTTACCATCTTGTGTACCGCTCCGGCGCGATGGCACCCAGACGACAGCGAGTGGTATGAGCGCTGGGAAAAAGGGCGGGAGGGCGCGGCCGTCATGGGTCTCTATACTCGCGGCGGCACGGTGTTCACGGCCGGGACAACCGACTGGTCGCACGGGCTTAAAGGAGACCCAGCCGTCGCCCAGATCACCCGCAATGTCCTCGACCGCCTGAGCCAATAATCAGCCGTCCGGCACGTCCCACTTTTTCCGTTCCCACTGCTTTTGCCCAATCCGCTCGACGTATTCCTTCCCCTTGTGCGCGGTCAGCCAGCCCTTGAGCGGAACGTCCTCAGCGGTCGGCTGCCACCAGCCTTTGACATCCACCCCATCGCCGAGCAACTGCCGGCGTATGGGACTGCACTGGGCGAGGATTTCAGCGGGCATCAGGTTGTAGTCGAGGCCGCGCAGCCAGCGATAGCTGTACCCCAAAAACAGCACTTTCCGGGTCGTCTCCGAGGTATTAATTCCGCGTGCGTGCCACATCCGTCGGTCAAACAGCACGGCCGTTCCCGCCTTCACCTGAACCTGCATGGCATCGGCAAAATCGGGCGGCTGGTCCCGCTTGTGGCTTTCGGGGACAATCCTAATCCCCCCCCTCTCCGGCTCGCTGATGTCGGTCAGCCAGAATCCGACCTTTAGCGACAATCTCGGTTGGGGACGCTCCATTTCGGGGACCGGCCGGCCGCCATCTTGGTGCCATCCTCCGGGCTTCAGATTGACGCTACTTGGGGATTCGGGCGGGTAGTAGATCAAATGCGAGATGTAGTGCTGGACGTTCCAGCCGAGAATATCCCAGATCAGCGGAAACGTCTTGGGCCAATCGAGCAGTTCGAGAAAAACATCATCCTCGACAATAGTCCTGAACTTTGCCATCAAAGCATTGGGGGCTAAGCCACGCGCTGCCCTTTCTTGGGCATCGACGCGGTCGCCAGCCTCCAGCAGCCTACCTAGCATGCCATCGTCGAGCGCATCCTCGACGATCAAGTATCCCTGCTGTTCAAAATGGTCGCGCTGTGCATCGGTCATGCAGTACTGCAAGCAGCTTGGGTCCATGGGTATCACCTCTCTGAAGTACCGCCGATGTAGGAATCTCATGCCGCCATACCGAATTGCCGCCGCACCTCGCCGGTACCGACGAATTGCGACAGCAGGCGATGGTTCTGCCGTTCGTATCGGACCGTACCCGCAATGATCGCCGGATGCACCTGCAACACGTTCGCTAGATTCATCACCGCCATGGAGGTCGGACGATCGCGAACCGCGCTCGAGTGCCTCCTCTGCCCATTCATCGGCCTGCGTCTCTTTCGGTCGTCCCGCGGCTCTACCGCCCCCACTCCTCTTCCGGCACCTCCGAATAATCCTGCGGCTCGTACCCAATCGCCCTTTTGCCGTGTTCGACGTCGTAGAGCGGCCAGTTGCTGCCCGACACGCCAAAGACGATTTCAAACTTTACGCCCGGATGGATCAGCGCCTGCTCAAAGACTCGTACGCAATCGCCGTGGCTGAGATGGTGCGGGTGTTGGGGCTGGTCGCGCTCGAGGTTGAAGTTGCCGATGCGCACGCAGACAAATTCCATGTCGTGCTGGTGGGCAAAAGAGTGGGCGAGGGCCTCGCCGAAAACCTTGCTGACCGTGTAGATGCCCACCGGCGTGGTAGTCATCTCGACCGTGCGGGGGATGCTGCGCGGATAGAGGGTCAAAACCCCGGCGCGGCTGGCATAGGCGACGCGCTTGACGCCGTTTTGGCGAGCGGCCTCAAAGACGTTGTACGTGCCGATGAAGTTGCCCTGCAACATGGTTTCCCACTCGTGGCCGCCGGGCAGGCCCCCAATGTGAGCAACTGCATCGACGCCACGAGTGGCCTCTAACATAGAGTCGAAGTCGGCGAGGTCGGAGACGACGGTATCGGCGAGGTCGGGCATGGGTACGCGGTCGTGGCCGCGCACTTGGTGGCGCACTTGCAGGCCGCGGGCCACGGTGGAGCCGACGCGACCGGCCGCGCCGGTTACGAGAATGTGCATGGTAGGTTCCTTTCTTTAAGCTCGGGGCTTCGGGCGGGCAGCCTAAACAGAAGGGCTGCCAGTAGAGCAGGCGGCACCGCAGCGACCAAGGCCAGCGTTGTAAAATAGAGGGATGTGGCGACGATGAAGTTGCGCGGAATCCACGCCACTAGGTGCTCAGAAATAAGCTCCATCATCCGCGTCTTAGGACGCCTCGCGCTGGGTGCCCAAGCGCCACCACAGGCAAAAGACGAGCACGAGAGCCAGCAGCAACAGGAGGCCGGCTTGCAACTGATAGGCCGGGGCGGACAGTGCGCCGAGGCTCTTGACCGCCGAGAGCACTGAGGCAAACCCCAATAGCGCGTACGCGAGGAGGTTGTTCCGCAAGACCAAGACGATTGCGGCTACGGCGAAGCCAATGCTGGAGACAAACGTCAACAGTTCAAAGAGGAACTCGTCGAAGTGGACGGCGTTGCTGCCGGACATAATCAATCCCACCGCCAAGCCCGCCACGATTGCGTAGAGCCTCTTTTTCACCACGACGCGGCTGTAGTAGAGCACCAAGCCCGCGAGAATCGGGACGAAGATGGCCCCCATTACGCCTTCGGACAGGGAATTCCAAAAGGGCAGATACTGGTCCAATCCAGAAGGTAGCCCAAAGCCAAGGCTCGGGTCGGAGGCAATGAATCGGCTCTCTACGTAGCCGCGCAAGTGCTGCCACGACTCTAGGGCGACGAGGACCAGCGCGACCCCGACGACAGCGTCGCGGAATTCGGGTACGCGCCGTGCGGCTCGCAGGCGCGCCGGCCAGTCTGGATAGAGGCTAGTGGCCAAGCCGAGGGCCGCGAGGATCAGCAAGCCGACCCCCAAGCTGCCCAAGACGACGCTGAGTATCTGAGTGATGGTAAAGATCGACAGCGTGAGGCGAGTGTCGTAGGAGCGTTCGACGACCGCTAGGCCATTGAGCTGGCTGAGGAGGAGGAAGGCCACGACCACCGCGGCGATTTTGACCAGCGGTGCCCAAGCGATGCCCTCGTCCCGCACGCGGCGCACCAGCAGCCACAGGCCGTGCAGCACCACGGCGGCAATTAAGACAATGAGCAGGCCGAAAAGCGCGGTTTTGAGCGTGGTGCTCTCTTGGCGCGCACGCCGCCAATCCTCGGGCACTTTGAGGAAGCGATAGATAGAAACCGGCTCGTCGCCGGCCACTTCGACCCGCACTCGATAGCGCAGCTCATCGACGTTGCGCTCGTCGCCCTCCGCGGCCTCAAAGACGAAGCGGTGATCGCGGCGGTTGGGGAGCTTTTCCGACGAGGCTTCCTTGAGTTCGAGGTGATCGACGTCAAAACCGTAAGTACGCAGGTGTTCGACAGCTATTGCCTCGGCTCGTGCCTCTTCGAGGTCCGCGCCCTCGGCCTCTTCGGCCAGCAGGTGGTTTATGCTGTAGAGGGAACCATCTGCTGGATGGACGGCGACTCTGTATTCCTCCTTTTCTCCGTAGCGGAAAAATCGCGTCACCCACAAGCTGGCCAAAAGATCTTCTTGGTATAGGCGATTGACCACGGCCACTGAGTCGCGCTCCAAGATGTACCGGATCGCCATAGTATTCGGTTGGTTTTGATAGTAAGTGACCACTTCATACGTTGAGGCATCTGCGCCGGTCGCCGCTAGATGCTCAATGGCCTTGGCCTCGGCCTCGGCCCGGGTCAGGTGGACGTCGACAAAGTCGAGCGGCTTGTCGTAGGAGAGGGCGAAAAAGCCCAGCGAAGCCACGACCACCGCGGCAGCCCAACCCATGCGCCGCTTAGACAGCGGAGTATAGGCAAACGCGGGGGCCGGGGCGGCGGGCGGTTGCGCTGTGAGCTCGTCCGCGCTGGCTTCTGAGGCGGCGGGCGCAGCGCTTTTGTTGAGCAAGGGAGTTGGGTCGGCGAAGCGGCGCTGCCGCAAGTAAAGGACGAGAGCCACCGCCAAGGGCAGGAGCATCAGGCCCGCGGACAAGGCCGCTGAAACTACGAAGTAGCTGTTGGACGAGCGGAAGAGGATTAGGGACGTGTACAGGGCGTCGATTGTGTAGTGCCATACGAGGGGGGCGAGTATGCCAAAGCGGAGGAAAATATAGCCGACGACAATACCGCCGATGCCCACCTCAATGCCGCGGATGTAAAAGGGCTGTTGCGGGTAGCCGGCGTGGGCGAACCCCCATATAAGGGCTGCGATAAAGACTGCGGCCCAGCGCGACTTGAGGTATTTGTGGAGGAAGGGAATCGAAAATGCCCGGGATATGAACTCCTCGGAGACCGCGGGCATAAAGCCGATCAACAGCACCATGATCCACGGGATATACGTGTTGACCATCTCGCTGTAGGGAATGTCCGCCGGGCTCCAAGCACCGAACTGCTCGGCTGTGATGTAAAAGAGAACTTGGTAGGCCAAGAAGGCCGGGGTCATGGCCAAGCCGAGAATAGTGCCGAGGAGAAAGCGCTTCGTGCGCAGGCCCGCTGGCGTAAACTGGCCCCCGATCTGGATTTGGTTCGCGTAGTACCTTCGGTACAAAGGCTCGGCCGCCGCTGTGAGAAAGAAGATGAGGATGCCTTGGACAACAGCGGCGAACAGACTGTTGAGCAACTGACCCGTCAGAAAAGACCCGTATGTATCGGTCGTGTCGTACCCAAACGCGGTCAGCGGCAGGTTGTTGAGTTGGGCTAGCAGCGTCAGGACCGCGGCGATAGCCCCGAAGATCGCCGCGGTCTTATAGCGGATGTCTCGGGCGCGAACGCCGCCAAAGAACGAGACCAGCATCGCCAGTATGGTTAGGATGAGTAAAGTCCCGGCCACCAAACCCGTGGTCTCATTGCGCGACCGCAGCTCGGCGTAGTCGCGCTGCCAAGCTTCGGGGACTTTGAGATACTCGCCAAAGCCGCCGATCTGGTCGCCTTGCAGGCGCACGTACAAGCGGTAGTGAGCCTCGCCAACGGCGAAGTCGCGCAGCTTATAGCTAAAGGTGTAGTCGATGCGGTTGGGTCGCTCCTCGGCCTGCGCTTCTACAAAGTCGAGCGCGGCGAGGTCGCGGCCGAGCTCGCCGGTGAGAAAGGCCTCGGCCGAGCGGCGGGCCTCGGCTTCTTCGAGGCTGGCGCCGGGCGCTTCTTCCTCAATGAGATGGCTAAAACTGACGAGCTCGCCAGAGGTCGTAACCGCGACTTGGAATTCCTCCTTTTCCAGCTCTCGCACCCAGCGGTTGCTCCAGCGCCACAACTGCACGGGATCGCCGATGACCTGCGTGGCCTCCTCGAGACCCAACTCGCGCTCGAGGAAGGTCTTGGTCTGGTCATCGTAGCGGAAAATGGCGCTGTGGCGGTAGGAGGCGAGGTCAAAGCCGCGGGCGGCGAGAAAATCGGCCGCCTGCACCGCAGCCTCGTCGCGGGTGACGCGGAAGTCGATGGAGGCTTCGGGAAAGGCCCGGTAGAAGTAGTGGACACCAACGGCCAAACTAACGGCGGCGACGAGCAAGCAGCCGCCGATGAAGGCTAGGTCTTTTCTCGTTAGTCTTGTTTCCATTTGTCGGGAGATTTATTGGGGAGAGGGACAATTTTGTCGCGTTCAACATAGCAAAAGATGGGGACGCGGACAAACCAGCCGCATTGACGCGCAACAGGACCCAAGGCACGGCACAGCTATCGGTAGGCGGCTCGCAACGACAGCCGAGGCGTTGAGCGAGTGCAGCCCAACGCGCCCAATCCGTTCAACAGCTAAACGGTGATCGCCTACGTCCTGCCGGAACCGGGTCCGGCGCGGGTGGAGGTCTTCGCGCTGACCGGGCAATGGGTAGCCCTCTTGCACCATTGAGACGACCGGGACGACCAAGGCGCGCGAGGTACAGATCGGCTTGCGCTATGTTTTTGACCGCTTGCAATCAAACTTCTTGACAATATCTAAAAATTCGGCTATGTAGTAATCGCTCGTGCCAAAAATGAGCCAGTTAGCGAGGCCAACCCGAATGTAATGCCGGAGACAATCTGAAATCTAGGTCTATGGTCTTTGGAGCCGTCACAAGTGCGCGGAAAGGAAGGGAAGTGCAACTAACTGTCAGAAAGGGTCTGTGAGGTTCTTGAACTGACGTCAAAACAGATTGCACAATCTCGAGTGATCGCCAAAGGCAACCGCATTCGCGATGTTCAACGTTTGGTTCACACTTATGGTGGTCGCGCATCGAGATGGGTCAAAAAGAGCAGTCCTCGCTTTGAAATTGCCGGGCATCAATACGAAATTCACTGGTATGAACATCCCGATATCGGTCGCATTGAGTTGAAGCAAAAACGAGTGAATCCGCTGTGATTGTCCAATTTAGAGAACAGAATATCGCACATCCCGATCTCACGCCCAATCAACATTATGTTGTAATTGGGATAGAAGCCGATGACTTTAGAATTTTGAACGACGCGGGCAGGCCCTTTCTCTATGATGCTTCGTTGTTTGAGGTGGTCGATTCCACAGAACCTGACGATTGGGTCACAGAGATTGGCCAAGATGGCGAGCGTTATGCCTATCCATTGCCGTTAAATGCAGTTGGTTTTTTTGAGGATTTTTTTCACGGAGAGAAAAGATCGATTGTCACATTCTGGCAGGTTGTCAATCACCAACTTGCTGCTGCGTCGGAAACCGTTTGAAATAAAAAGCGCGGATCTCGGCTAGTGGTCGCCGCGCAAGCGGCCGCAAGCGGCATTCCCGCCATCCCGGTACTCCGGTATCCGGGCTTTTTTGTGCGCTCTGGGGGCGTAGGGCTTCCGAATCTGGCCAGTAAACCAGCCGCATTGACGCGCACGGCGGCATTTTGCAGATTCGCGGCCTCAGAGTTCGTAGTTAGACCGGCCCCCGGGAGTGGCGCTGGGGAACTAACCACTAACCACCAATTTTTAACAGAGGAGCACACTGTGGCGGCGAAAAAACAGGAGCACTTCCGCGTAGGTGTCATAGGGTACGGCGGCGCGTTCAACATGGGTCAGTTGCACTTGACCTCCATGGCCAAGAACGAGGGCGTGGAAGTGGCCGCGGTCTGCGAGCTGGATGCCGAGCGGCGTCAAGTGGCGGAAGAGGACTTTCCCGGCATCAAGACCTACGGCCGCGTCGGCACCATGCTGCGGAGCGCGAACTTGGACTTGGTGACAATCATCACCCCGCACAACACGCACGCCAAGCTAGCGGTGCAGTGCCTCAACGCTGGGGTCCACGTAGTCTGCGAGAAGCCCCTCGCCATTACCAGCGCCGAAGTCAAGCGCATGCAGGCGGCAGCCAAAAAAAACAAGGTCCTCATCTCGACGTTTCACAACCGGCGCTGGGACGGCGACTTTGTGGTGCTGCGCGATCTGATTCTCAAAGAGCAAATCATTGGCCGCGTCTTCCGCATTGAGGCTGGATTCTACGGCTACGGCGAGCAGGGAACTTGGTGGCGCTCCAATCGCAAAATTTCCGGCGGTGCCATCTACGACTGGGGCGCGCATTTTACGGATTGGATTTTGAATATCGTCCCAGAAAAAATCGCCGCGGTCAGCGGCTATCAAGTCAAAAATCCCGCGTGGAAAAAATACGACAACGAGGATCACTCCGAGTACACGCTGCGCTTCCAAAGCGGCTGCACAGTCACCCTTACTATGTCCAACCTGTCGATGAGTCCGCGGCCGCGCTGGCGGGTGCTGGGCACTAAGGGCGCGATCGAGGATGCGGGCGGCAAGTTTCTCGTCAAGGCACTGATCAACGGCCGCCAGATGAGCACTGAGGTGCCCTTCGCCGAGTCCAACTGGGACGCGTACTACGAAAACGTTTTCGCGCACCTGCGGGGCTGCGCCGATCTCGTCATTACCCCGGAATCCGCGGGCCGGGTAATCGGCGTACTCGAAGCAGCCAACATTTCGGCGGCGCGCGGGTCGGAGCCCATTGCGCCGGCCTTTGTCTGAGCAAGTGCTGCCCCGCCTCAACCCATCGGCGCAACTGTCCGCGCTCTTGGGAATCGGCTGCCGCTCTGGGGCCACGGTCGTCGGCCTGTCGGCCGTGCGTCGCGCCAAGGCACTGGCCTTTGTATTTGCCAGCAGCGACCTAGCGCAGCGGACTCAGCGCGAACTGGCTCGCTTGGAACGCGGGGGGACGCGCGTCTTTCAAGTACAGGCAATGGAAGTGCTGACTCAGGGCTTTGGCCGCGAGGACGCCCGAGTGATCGGCGTTTTGCGCGGCGACTTAGCTCGCGGGTTGGCCAAGCACTTAAAGGAGCACACGCCATGACTATATCGGTAGTATGTGGGACGAATTGGGGAGACGAAGGAAAGGGCCGGATGATCGACTATCTGGCTCGGGACGCGGATGTCGTCGTCCGTTTCCAAGGGGGGGCCAACGCCGGCCACACCGTAGTAAACGAATGCGGCACCTTTAAGATGCACTTGGTGCCCTCCGGGATATTCAACCCGGCCGTGGTCAACGTGTTGGGGCCGGGCGTGGTCGTCGACCTCGAGGTCTTAGCAGAAGAGCTAAACGACCTGTCCGCAGCCGGGATTGCAACCGGCTCGGTGCGGGTGTCTGACCGGGCGACGATTTGCTTCCCCTTCCACCGGATGGAAGACGAATGGGAAGAAGAGCGGTTGGGCCAACACGCCTTTGGCTCGACGCGGCGCGGCGTTGCACCCGCGTACGGCGATCGCTTCCTCAAGAAGGGCATCCAAGTCGGCGAATTGCTGTACCCAAGCCGCCTCAAGGAGCGGCTCAGGCCCCTCGTGGAGTGGAAGAACTTGATTGCCGCTGGCTTGTACGGCCGCCAAGCCGCCATCCAATACAGCGAGGTGCTGGATTACGTCTTTTCCTATGGCGAGCAAATCAAGGACCTAATCTGCGACACCGCGGTCCTGCTCGAAGAAGCCGCCCAACGCGGGAAAAACATTTTGTTCGAGGCCCAATTGGGCGCATTGCGCGACGTCGTGTACGGCATCTATCCCTACACCTCGTCTTCGTGTTGTCTGGCGTCTTTTGCCCCCATCGGCGGGGGCCTAGTCGGCCACTTCCCGGATCGAGTTATCGGCGTGATGAAGGCTTTTTCCACTTGCGTTGGGGCCGGTAGTTTTGCCACCGAAATGGTAGGCGAACAAGCTGGCCATCTCCGCGAAACGGCGTACGAATACGGTGCGACCACGGGCCGGCCCCGCCGAATTGGCCACTTCGACGGGCTCGCCTCGCGCTACGGTGCCCAAGTGCAAGGGGCCACGGAAATCGCCCTGACCAAGCTCGACAGCTTATCCGGGCTCGATCCTTTGCTCATCTGCACGCACTACGAGTGCAATGGACGGCGCGTAGATCAGTTCCCCTTGAATCCGGTTTTGGACAAAGCGCGGCCCGTTTATAAAGAAATGCAAGGTTGGCAAGAAGACATCAGTTCATGTCGGCACTTTGGCGATTTGCCCCCAGCGGCGCGCGCGTACGTGCTGGAAATCGAGCGGCTCGTCGGCTGCCGCATTCGCTACGTCTCGGTGGGGCCAGAGCGGCACAGTCTCATTGACCGCGCCGCTTCCGCCTAAGCGATGTCTTGGGAAATTGAGCGCAAGTACCTCGTGGCCGACCGCTCTTGCCTCGGCCAGCTAGCGGGCGTCGCCTTTCGGCAGGGCTATATTCCCACCCAAGACGGCGGCGCGGTGCGCGTGCGGATCGAGGGCGAGCGAGCAGTGCTCACGCTCAAGGGGGCGACTAGCGGCATCGCGCGCCGCGAGTACGAGTACGAAATTCCGCGCCAAGACGCCGAGAGCATCCTCGCAACCCTGTGCCCGCGGCCCCACATCGAAAAGACGCGCTACAGTTTGCCTTGGGCGGGCAAGGTGTGGACCATCGACGTATTTTCTGGCGAAAACGAGGGGTTGGTGCTCGCCGAAGTCGAGCTGAGCAGCGCGGACGAAGCCGTGGAGAAACCGCCTTGGGCCGGCGTCGAAGTATCGGGCGATCCACGCTATTACAACGCCAACCTCGTGTGCAATCCCTATTGCAAATGGCGGGGCGGTTAGACGCTTCTAGCGCTCAAAAAGCATGCTCAGGTCCAACGCCGGTGCCGAATGCGTCAGGGCACCAATTGACGCGAAGTCCACACCAGCGGCCGCGGCCTCGCGCACGGTCGCCAAGGTATAACCGCCGGTGGCCTCAATCTCAACGGCGGGATTGGCGGCGCGGATGAGTGCTACGGCTTGGCGCAGAGTCGGCGCATCCATGTTGTCGAGCAGGATGCGGTCCGGGCCGCCCGCGAGGGCCTCCTCAACCTCCCCTAAATTTTCGGTCTCCACGTAAATCGGCCCTGCTTGGCCCCGCGCCGCGCGGATGGCAGCGCGGACGCCGCCCGCGGCCGCGGCGTGGTTTTCCTTGATCAGCACGGCGTCGTACAGGCCCATGCGGTGATTGACGCCGCCGCCCAAGCGCACGGCCCACTTCTGTAAGTGCCGCCAGCCCGGGGTGGTTTTGCGGGTGTCGGTGATGCGCGTGGCCGTGCCGGTTAGGGCCTCCACATAGCGCCGGGTCAGGGTGGCCACGCCCGAAAGCTGCTGTAGAAAATTGAGCGCAGTGCGCTCCCCGGCCAAGAGCGCCCGAGCGCGGCCCTGCAAGCGGACGAGGGTCTGACCTTCTGCGACCTCGTCCCCGTCGGCGACCTCGGCGCACGTAGAAATGCCCTCGTCGAGACGGGCGAAGACCGCGCGGGCGACCTCAATGCCAGCGACGACGCCGGCTTGGCGGGCGATGATGCGAGCGCGAGCTTCGGCACAGCTCGCCACGGTCCAAGCAGCAGTCAGATCGGCTTCTACCTCTACGGCACCGAGGTCTTCCCGCAAAGCTAGCTCGATGAGCTGGTCATACGCGGCGGGGGGGAGGGAAGTGCTAAGAGGCATGATTCCTCGCTGGAAAGTAGGTTGTGGGCATGGGCGAGAAAGAGGACGAATCTAACCACACGACCTAAGTACACGACAGTAGGGCATCTTGCCCTCGTCGAGGGCGGGACGCCCTCGATCCCGGACTCATTTCCCATCAACGACAAGTTATTGGTGCCGCGTAGTTAGCCACACGACACTAAGGGTGTTTTGGGAAGCGCAGGTGAATCTGTGAGATGCTTTGGCTTCCTTGTCGAGGCTTAGGCGGCAATCTATGTTTGTCAGAGACTACCATTCGTAGTCAACACAAGGAGGTATGAATGCCAATATCCAACGAATATATTAATAACTTACCCGATATCTATCGCGATATCCTCGCCGCCTTCCCGCAGTTCAATCCGACGCGCAAGGTTGGCTATGGCTTGTCGTGCCAATCCCTGTATTCGGCTTTGGATGGGAAATACACGCTCGGCCAGATTATAAAGGCGTGTGGAAACATGGCTGAAGGCGGTGTTATGGAGATCAAGCACGAGATATTCGCTTGTCCGACCCCCCTCGGCGAGGAACTGATTACGGCAATTACGGGTACCGCTACACCTACGCTGGAAGTGGAACCCTTCCCTTCGCCGTACGAATGGGCTACTTGAATGATCGGCGATTGGAAGGTCGAGCGTCTGCCGCCTTGTACCCATCACGTGTTCCTCTCTCATTGTGCTGAGGATCGAGTGCGCTTAGTGCAGCCCGTGTTTGATGCGCTAGAAGACAACGCGTACGGGCCGTGGCTCGACCGTCATCACTACCCTAGAGGCCAAGGAGCATTTGCCGCGCTTCGAGAGGGCATTATACACTGCCGACACGTTGTGTATTTTGTTACGGCAAGGTTTCTCACGCAGGGGCGTGGATGGGGCAGCGTCGAACTTGCTTACTCAAATCTGCATTTCCGGTTAGAATTGTGTCACATCCATTTTCCCTTGTTCTTCGTGCCCCAAGGCAAGGTGAGCCTGCTGAGATCAGCATGGAGACCCCTCGTTGAACGCGGACGATTTTACCCACCCGGACGAGTAGATAGCCGAGCGGTGCATTGGGCAACCCAAGAAATCATGACCTTCATTAGGCAGGAAGAAAGGCGCGGGGCTTTTCTCGCAGATCAGGTTCAGAACGACCCCAGTTTCCAGTCTTTCCTCGAAGAAGAACCGCACTTATTACAAAGGATCACGTGCGGCGATCCAGTGCGATGACCACCCTCGTCCACGTCACGCACGAAGCCGTGCAGCAAGCCGGTGGAATCGGCGCGGTCCTGTGCGGCCTGATTACGACCCGCAGCTACCAAAGCCATTGCCAGCGCACCATCCTGCTCGGCCCCCTAGCCGACCCACACAGTGCCCAACCGCTCGGCCCGGACGGCGAGGTCCTCTACGACGCCAGCCGCAGCATCCGCGCCGCGCAAGTCGCCGACCGGCTCAGCGCGGTCGAGCGGGAGTTTGGCGTGCGGCTGGTCTATGGCCGGCGCTTGTTGACCCAAGACGGACGCCGAGCCTCGCCGGAGGTGCTGCTGGTTGATGTGAGCCATCCCCCCCGGCGGCTAAACGAATTCAAGCGCAACCTATTCCTCCACTTTGGCCTCGAATCGCAGCGCTACGAACAGCATTGGGAATACGAGCAATACATGCGCTTGGCCGAGCCGGGTTTCGCGGCCGTGCGCTCCCTAATCGGGGCCGAGCCCTTCTTGCTGTTGGCGCATGAATTCATGGGGCTAGGTACTGCCTTCAAGGCCCTGCTGAGCGATGCGGCGTGCAAGACCCTGTTCTACGCGCACGAAGTGGCCACTGTGCGGCCCTTGGTGGAGGAGCGGCCCGGGCGCGACATTGCCTTTTACAATGCGCTGCGCCAAGCGCGAGCAAACGGCCAGTACATCGACGAGCTATTCGGCCCGCAAGACGGCTATTTCAAACACGCCCTCGTCAGCCAAGCCCATCGTCTCGACGCAGTCCTCGCGGTCGGCGATTGGGTGGTGGAGGAATTGCGCTTTCTCGGGCCGGAATTCGCCGCTCGTCCCATCGACCTCGTGTATAACGGGGTGCCGGCCGTCGAGTTGTCCGCGGCCGAGCGGGAGGCGGCGCGGGAAAAAGTGCAGGCCAGCGGGGCCGCGCTCTTGGGTTGGACCCCGGATCTGGTCTTCACGCACGTGGCTCGCCTAGTGGAGAGCAAGGGCTTGTGGCGCGATTTGCTGGTGCTCGCACACCTCGATCGCCCCCTGTGGGAGCGAGGGCAACGGGGGCTTTTTATCGCATTGGCGACCGAGACCGGTCGCCGCGATCCCGAGGACGTCCAGCGCATGGCTGCGTACGGTTGGCCGCTGGTCCACCGCGAGGGAGGGAGCGACCTCAGCAGCGGCGAGCTAAAATTCGACCTTTTAGTCCGCGCCTTCAATGCGCGGACGCGCGCCGTCAAGGTGCTTTTCGTCAACCAATTCGGGTGGAACCAACAAAGCTGCGCGTTCCTGCCAGCCAATGCGGAATTTGCCGATTTGCGCCGAGGTAGCGACGCGGAGTTTGGGCAGTCGATTTACGAGCCCTTCGGCATCTCCCAAGTCGAGTGCTTGAGTGCTGGCACCATCAGCGTGGTCAGCGATGTGTGCGGTTGCCGCGGCTTTGTGCGCCAAGCAGCCGGCGCGGCGGGATTGGGCGGCTTTATCGAAGGGGCCTATACCCAGCTCGACGAGACCGGCCGCGCCGGTCAGCCGATTGGAGCGCGGGAGTGCGCCCGGGCCGAAGCATTGCAAAGTCAGGTGGTAGCCAGCGCCTTGGCCAGCGAGTTGTCCGCGGGTGCGCCCGGCCGCAAACGGCTGCTTGACGAAGGCTATGCAGCGGCCCAGAAGATGAGCTGGGAGCGCGTGGCCGGGGATATGCTGTTGCCCGTTTTGCGGCGGCTGGAGCAGTGACATGGCTGGGCTGGTGATTGCACTCGTCCTCGCGCTTGGCGGCTGTGTGCCCTTTATCGGCGGGCGCGAGCAAAGCCGTCAACTGGCGGCAGTGGCCCAAGACCTCGTGGGGATCGTCGAGGCCCGGGAGGGCGAGCTCGACTGGCTGGGCCTGCGCGACCCCGCTGGCGTGCAGACCGAGGAAACCAAGGTACTCAACGACTACTTGCTGTCTGCGCTGCTGAGGGCCGAGGTCGCGGTGGGGCTGGCAGACACGACCGGGAAGCGGTGGCGCAACGAGGAGTTGGTCGGCCTAAAGCAAGGGGGGCGCGCCGCGCTCGCGTTGGGCGGGCGGCTCGAAGCAGACGCCCCGTGGATGTACGTGCGGATGTTCTTAGTCGAGCGGGCCAGCGGCGAACTCGTGGCGGCTCGCACCGCTCGCATCTTGGAGCGCGACGTGCGCCACGAGCTCGCCTCGCGCCAGCTTGGAACCGGCGCGAGCGATGAGCCAATTGAAGTGGATTTGCACCTGATTGCCAAGCGCGAAGAAGGAGGCGTCGCCAGCGCTGTCGAGCTAGCCGAGGGCGTGCAATTGCAGCAAGGCGACCAGCTACAACTGCGCTTCAAGCTAAGCCGAGACGCCGAGGTCCACGCCTTTTTGTGCAGTTCTGATGGTGCGTTAGAGACCTTGTTTGACGAACAATTCGTCTATTCAGACATCGTCCAATACGGCCCCGGCGAGAACAATTGGATCACCTTCAACGAGATTGATCAGGTCTATACCCTGTACTTCCTCGCCGGCCCGCAGCTATTGGCCGAAAACGCCGATCCTTTTTACGAGCAATTCGCCACCCTTGTCCACGAGGGGCAAATCGACCGCTTTCTCGGGCTAGAACAGCTCGATCAGGCATTAATCGAATTTCTCCAACGCCCCGAACCCATCGAGGTTTTGCGCGGCGACGAGGGCATTTCCCGCGGCCGGCCACAGACCTTCGCGTACGACGACGGCAACACCCTGTCGAGCCAAGCGGAAATCCTCACCGGCACTCCGGTGCTGGTGCGCGCCCTGAGTTTTTCCGTGCAGTAGGGGTGACCGCCCGGTCGCCCGCCCGTAGGGGCGATTCGCGCATCGCCCTACAAGACAGCAGCCACCGCTCCGCAGAAGTAATCGAGATTGTCCTCGGTCAGGCCGGCGACGTTGATGCGCCCCCCCGCTACGATGTAGATCGCGTACTGTTCCCGCAGCACTTCGACCTGCGCGGCGTTCAAGCCCGAGAACGAGAACATCCCCCGCTGCCGCCCGATAAACGAAAAGTCGCGCTCCACGCCCTGCTCGCCGAGCCGAGCGACGAGCCGTTGGCGTACGCGGTTGATCCGCTCGCGCATCTGCGCCAATTCGCCCTCCCATTGGCGGCGGAGCACTGCGTCGCCGAGGATTTCGCGGACCATGGCCGCGCCGTGGGCCGGGGGATTGGAATAACTGGTGCGCGCTGCGATTTTGAGGTGACTCAAGGCCCTTTCCGCGGCCTCGGCGTCCGCGGCGATCAAAGTCAGGGCGCCGACGCGCTCGTTGTACAGGCCGAAGTTTTTGGAAAAGGAACTGGCCACGAGCAGTGCGCAGCCCGTGTCGCAGAGTGTCCGCAGGCCCGTCGCGTCCTCCTGCAACCCGTCGCCGAACCCCTGATAGGCAAAATCGACTAAGGGCAACAGGCCGCGCTCGGCCACGACCTCAGCAATCTGCCGCCAAGTGTCCGGGGTAGGGTCGCAGCCGGTGGGGTTGTGGCAACAGCCGTGCAGCAGCACCACATGGCCGGCGGGGATCTGCCCGAGCGCAGAGAGCAAGGCGTCGGCGTCAAGCCTGTTGGCGCGGGCGTCGAAGTAGGGATAGGTCTCGACCTGTAGGCCGGCCGCGACAAAGATCTTGGGGTGATTGGCCCAAGTCGGCTCGCTTATCCACACGGGCTGGTCGCCTAGGTGCTGGGCGAGGAAATCGCCGGCTAGGCGCAAGGCACCGGTGCCGCCGGGGCTTTGCACGGTGACGGCGCGCTCGGCCGCCTCGTGCCCGACGCCCAACATGAGCTCCCGCACGGCAGCACCGTATTCCGAGCTGCCCTCAATGCTCAAATAGCTCTTGGTCTTTTCCGCGGCCAAGACGCGCTCTTGCGCCGTTTGCACCGCAGCCAAAACCGGCGTCTGGCCGCTCGCGTCCTGATAAACGCCGACGCTGAGGTTGATTTTGTTGGGATTCGCGTCGCTCTTGAACGCCGCGCTCAGCCCCATGATGGGGTCGGCCGGTGCCATCGTTAGCTGTCTGAACATGCGTTGCTACCAGCCGGCTTTTAGGCTTCCCCAACTGATGGGGGCCACGGCCGTGGGACCGGGAACGCGGATGAGCTCGAAGGTGGCGACAGAGCCGTCTGTATCTGGGAAAGAGACGACGAGATTGCCGCTGTCGCTTGATAAAGTAGCGGCGATAGTCCATCCCCGTTCAGGCGTACCGCCGAAGATGGAAGTAATCCTTTCCACTAAATCGTCGGCGAGCTCGTCTGATCCGAGGACCTCAGCAAAGAAATTGATAAAGAACTCAACGGCCTCAGTATCACCCAAGTACAGGGCAGCTTCGTCAAGAGCCATCCGCAAACTGTCACCCTCACTACTGTAGGTACCCATAAAGGCAAAAGTCATCGAATCCGCATGTAGCCTTGCAAGTCCATCATCAACTCGCTGACGCCAAGTGCTTAGCTGGTCGTTAGGCACCGAATCTACTGCGGTGGCGATTTCTACTAAACGCACTAAATTGGCCTCGTCGGCTCCGCCGCCGAAGAGCACTTCCGACCAAGCGACATCGTCGAAGCGCATCTTAATGTCAAGTTGGCAGGAGCTGTCTTCTGCAAAGGTGGCTCGGAGAGAAATTTCGCCCTCTAGCATTTCGCGATGGAGGGTGCCGTCTTCTTCGACGAACCCGAACTCAACTCCTTCTTCAATAGCTTTCCAAGTACCCAGCAGGGCTTCTTGACCAGCGGCGGGCAAGGCCCACAGGACTAGGGCGTAAAAAAGAGAAAGGCTGCGTTGCATAATAGTTTCCCTCCTGATGAGGTAAGAGATGGGCTAAGTACACGACAGTGGGGCCTTAACCTCGGATCGAGGGCATCTTGCCCTCGTCGAGGGCGGGACGCCCGCGATCCCGGACTCATCGCCCATCAACGACAAGTTATTGGTGTCGTGTAGTTAGGGCGCGTACCATCAGTTAGGTAGCATTGAAGACCGGCTGATTTGTTGGTCGCCGTTTATGGCGGCCAATTTTTACGCTCTCGGCTTGCGCTTTTTTTTCGGCATCGCCTGCTCACGCCCGCTCGCCGCGTAAGAATTCCTCCAGCGTGGCTACGTCGTCTCGGCTGCCGATGAACAGGGGCGTCCGTTGGTGTAGATCGATCGCCTGCAAGTCCATGATGGGCTGGGTTCCGTCGGAAGCGGCACCGCCGGCTTGTTCGACGACAAAGGCCAAGGGCGCGGCTTCGTACAAGAGCCGCAGCTTGCCGCTGGGCGACGTGATGTCGCCGGGGTAGAGGAAGATGCCGCCCTTGAGCAGGTTGCGGTGGCAGTCGGCCACCAGCGAGCCAATGTAGCGCGCCGAGTAGGATCGCCAGCCTTCTTTGAGTTGATGGATGTAGCGGCACACCGGCGCGGCCCATTTGAGATAGTTGCCCTCGTTGACGCTGTAGTACTGGCCGCGCTCCGGGATCTGGATGTGCTCGTGCGAGAGCAGGAATTCGCCGAGACTTGGGTCGAGGGTGAAGCCGTGGGTGCCGCTGCCAGTGGTATAGACCAGCATGGTGCTGGAGCCGTAGATGATGTAGCCGGCGCAGACTTGCTCACGGCCGCAGCGGAGAAAGTCTGCGAGGGTAACACCGTCGGTGCTTTTCTTGCGGTAGATGGAGAAGATGGTGCCGATGGAGACGTTCACGTCTATATTGGACGAGCCGTCAACCGGATCGAAGACGAGGATGTAGTTACCGCGCGGGTGTTTTTCCGGGATGGGGTAAATGTCGTCCATCTCTTCGGAAGCCATGCCGGCCAGCCGCCCGGTGTGGTCGGTGGTGCGGACGATGAGCGCATTGGCGAACTCGTCGAGTTTTTGCACCTCTTCGCCGTGGACGTTGGTGCGGCCGGTGATGCCCATTACCTCGGCTAGGCCGGCCTTGTTGACTTCGCGGGCGATGATTTTGGCGGCGATGCTCAGGTCGGTGAGCAAGCCGGTGAATTCGCCGGTGGCCTCGGGGTGCTGCCGCTCTTCTTCAATGATGAAGCGAGTGAGGGTAGTGCCGATTTGCATGAGGGACCTTGCATCAATTGATGTTTGACACGGGATGAGATAAAACAATACAATCCCGTCTATCCTGTCCATGTTAGGAACTGATGGTACGCGCCTTAAGGTTGTTTGGTCTAGTCAGTTAGTTACAAAAAACAGCCGCATGGCTGTCCCCCCCAATACCTGCTTCTGCTCGGCCGCGCTCAGCCCCAATTCCTCGGTGAACACTGCCAAGTGCTGGGCATAAGTCGATTTTTTTAACCAGTGCTCGCACGGGAAATCCGATCCCCAAATACAGCGCTCGGGACCAAAGGCGGCGAGCAGGTGGCGCAGTTGCGGGTGCGTATCGGCGAAGGGGTACTCCTGCTGCGAGCTGGTCACCGCAAAAGTGAGCTTGGCGTAGAGCTGGTCAAAGCGCGCCAAATCCACTGCTTGGCGCACGGCCGCGTCCTCGATCCCGTTGGCCGCCACCGGATAGGCGCAGTGGTCCAGCACCACCGGGACGTGGGGGAATCGCTCTAACAAGGTCGCCAACTCGCCGAGTTGTTCCTGGCGCAAATGGGCGCAGATTACCGCGCCGACTTCGCCGGCCCGACGCCAGAGCCGCTCCGCTCCGGGCTGGTCGTACCCCGCAGGTGCGGATTCGACGCGGACCCCCTTGACGTTGTATCCGGTCACCAGCCGCTCCAGCTCGGCCGGGCTATCGTCTCCTGCTGGATCCAACGTGCAGACTCCGACCGTCCAGTCGGCATTGGCCCGGGCTGTATCGGCCAACAACCGATTGTCCCAGCGATAGGCCGACCCGGTCTGGATCAGCACCACGCGCCCGACGCCATTGGCCTCGGCTTCGCGCCGCAAGTGTTCGATGGTCCCCACGCCTCGCTGCGGGCGAAAGGGGTCCTCTTGCATGGGGTATTGCGTCTCATCTGCGTGGTAAATATGTGCGTGCGTATCGACGATCATGGCCAGCTCCTTTCCATTGTCCTATGCAGCGGTGGAACATAAAGAAGAAATGGACAGTTCAAAACTTGCCCGAATCCATTCACTAGGTACACTTATGGTTAGTGGTCAGTAGCCAGTTCTACCCCCGCCCCATAAGTGCGGTGCGGGAAACTGACCACTAACTACTGATCACTTGCCACTATCCTACATAATCCATGCGTCTATACCTCAAGCGGGCCTTGATCGCCTTGCTGCTTTTGGCACCGGTGTTGTACGGTGCCTTCGCCCTGACATCGCATCCTTTAGCGCCGCATCCCTACTTTGCCTCAGGAGATGTCTTGGTCATCGCCCACCGGGGCGGCAAGGGGCTGGCACCGGAAAACACGCTGGCGGCCTTTGCCCGCTCGGCCGCATTGGGGGTTGATGTGCTAGAAATGGACTTGCGCCAAAGCAGCGACGGCGCACTCGTCGTCCTGCACGACCGGCGCGTGGACCGCACGACCAACGGCCAAGGCCCGGTCGATAGCTTGCGCCTAGCCCAATTGAAACAGCTAGACGCCGGCTACCACTTCAGCTTAGACGGCCAAACCTTTCCCTATCGCGGCCAAGGGATTGCAATCCCCACCCTAGACGAGGTATTTACGGCCTTTCCCAACATGCGCTTTCTCATCGAAATCAAAGACGACTCCCCGGTGCTAGTACGCGACTTCTGCCGCGCGATCCAGCGCTTCGAGCTAAGCGAGCGCGTCATCGCCGCCTCGTTCCGCAGCGGTCCCTTAGCCAGCTTGCGCCAAGCGTGCCCGGCCGTGGCGACTTCGGCTTCTTCATCCACAGGACTGTCCTTTGTCTTTCTCCACTGGCTGCGGCTCGACGCGGCTTACCACCCCACTAGCCAAGCCTTTCAGTTCCCGACCCGCTTCGGCGCGATCGACCTGATAGACCGGCGCTTCGTCGCCCGCGCCCACGCCCACAACATCCAAGTTCACGTCTGGACCATCAACGATCCCGACGCCATGCAGCACTACCTAGATCTAGGCGTCGATGGCCTAATTACCGACTATCCCGACCGCCTGCTACGCATCCTGAACCGCCAACCCGCAGAGGAGGCACCATGGGCGACCCAGTAGCCCTGAACGTACAGCACCTTACCAAAACCTACGTCAGCGGGGCAAACGCCCTGACGGTCCTCGACGATGTGAGCTTTGCCCTAGCGGCCGGTGCCACTTGCGCGGTCGTCGGCCCTTCGGGCAGCGGCAAAACTACGCTGCTCGGATTGTGCGCCGGACTGGATCGCGCCAGCTCGGGCTCAGTCGCGCTCAACGGCGTGGATTTGGGCGATCTCGACGAAGATCAGCGCGCCCACCTCCGCAGCGAAAAGGTCGGCTTCGTCTTCCAAAACTTCCAGCTCATCCCCACTCTCAGCGCCCTCGAAAACGCCATGGTGCCGCTCGAATTGCGCCGCGAGCCCAACGCTCGCGAGCGCGCCGCCGACCTCCTCGACCGGGTCGGCTTGGGCGACCGGCTGCACCACTACCCAGCGCAGCTTTCCGGGGGCGAGCAGCAGCGCGTGGCCCTTGCGCGGGCCTTTACCAACCGCCCCGCCCTCCTCTTTGCCGATGAGCCTACCGGCAACCTCGACGACGGCACCAGCGGCAAAGTGCGGGACCTGCTCTTCAGCCTCAACGAAGAATCCGGTGCCACCCTAATTTTGGTCACCCACGATCTAGCGCTGGCCCGCCTCACCCAGCGCATCATCCGCCTCCAAGGCGGCCGGGTGGCCGACGATCAGCTAATCCCATGATGGTCTGGCTCGGCAAAATGGCGTGGCGCGACAGCCGCAGCCACCGCCGCAAACTGCTGCTTTTTACCTCTTCGATCTCCATCGGCATTGGTGCGCTCGTCGGCTTGGGCAGCCTCAGCGCCACGTTGCAAGGGGCCATGGACCAACAAGCGGCCGCGCTCTTAGGGGCCGATATGGCCCTGACGAGCCGCCAGCCCTTCACGCCAGCCTCCGAGGCGCTCATCGACTCGCTCGGCGGAGTTCAGGCGCGCCAAGTCGCCTTCAATTCCATGATTTACCTGCCCAAGAGCCAGAGCACCCGCCTCGCCCAGATCCGCGCCCTCTCTGGCCCTTTTCCCTTTTACGGCGAGCTAAAAACAGAGCCTGCCACGGCCGCGCACAGCTTCCGCACCCAGCCCCAAGCCCTCGTTGACGAGGCCCTCATGCTCCAGTTTGGCGCGGCGGTCGGCGACTCAATTGAGATCGGCGACGCGGTCTTCCGCATTGGTGGGCGGCTCCTGCGCATTCCCGGCGAGAACGCCCTCTTTAGCGACATCCAGCCGCGCGTCTATATCTCCATGTCGTACCTCGACCGCACCCACCTGATCCAACGAGGTAGCCGCGTCACCTACACCGCCTTCTTCCGCTTTGCCGAGCGGGACGTCCAAGCCCTAGCCAAATCCATCCGGCCGCGCATGCGCGCCGACCGCCTCCGGCTCGAAACCATCGCCAGCCGCAAGGCCCGCCTCGGCCGCACCCTCAACAATCTCTACCGCTTCTTAAACCTCGGCAGCTTTATCGCCCTGCTGCTCGGCGGCTTGGGCGTGGCCAGCGCCATCCACACCTATACGAAGCAGAAACTGTCCACCGTTGCCGTGCTGCGCAGCCTCGGTGCCACAGCCCGTCAGACCGTCTCGATCTATCTAATCCAAGCCGGGGGCATGGGTTTGGTCGGCTCGCTCGCCGGTGCCCTGCTCGGGGTTGGGGTCCTCTACCTGCTCCCCGATGTCCTCGCCGACGTGCTGCCCCTCCAAGTTGAGCCGCGCTTTGATCTTCCCGCTGTCTTGGAGGGGCTCGGGCTCGGCGTCGGCCTTTCGCTGCTGTTTGCCGCCCGGCCCCTGCTGGCCATTCGCAAGACCTCGCCGCTTTTGACCCTGCGGGCCTCCTTTGAAGAGGCCCAACCAGCCGACAGCGGCCTGCTGCGCTGGGCTTTGTACGTGGGGATCCTCCTGACGACCGCGCTCTTTGCCTACCGGCTCACCGGCGACTGGCCGCTATCCCTCGGCTTTGTCGGCGGGGTTGGCGCCGCCTTTGCCCTCTTGATCCTTACGGCCCGCGCAATCACCTATGGCACTCGGCGCTTCTTTCCCGCCTCTTGGAGCTATATCTGGCGTCAGGGGCTGGCCAACCTCTACCGACCCAACAACCAGACCACGCTGCTGATGTTGGGCCTCGGCTTGGGGACTTTTCTGCTCAGCACCCTGTTTCTGACCCAAACCAACCTGCTGTCCCACATCAAAAGCGTCGGCTCGGACCAAAATCCCAACGTCGTGCTCTTCGACATCCAAACCGACCAGCGCCAAGAGCTAAACGAACTCGTCGCCGGGATGGACCTGCCGCTGTTGCAACAGATGCCCATCGTCACCATGCACATCCACAGCGTCAAAGGCCAACTCGCCCGCGCCATGCGCCGCGATACCACCGCTGGCAACCGGCGCGGCAATTGGGCCTTGCGGCACGAGTACCGCGCGACGTACCGCGATTTCCTCACCGAGACCGAAGAGATCGCCGCCGGCACTTGGCGCAGCCAGCCCGCGGGCGATACCCTCTACGTCTCCTTGGAAACAGGCGTCGCCTCTTCCTTGGGCGTGGGCGTGGGCGACTCCCTGACCTTTGACGTCCAAGGGGTCCCCATCGAAGTGGTCGTCGGCAGTTTGCGCCGCGTCAACTGGCAGCGGATCATGCCCAATTTTCTCGTGGTCTTCCCTCCCGGCATTCTCGAACCCGCACCGCAATCCCACGTCCTCGTCACCCGCGCCGCCACTGCGGAGCAAATGGCCGCCTTACAGCGGGCCACCGTGCGCCGGTTCCCCAATGTCTCGGTCATCGATCTCGGCAGCATCCTCAGCACGGTCGATACCATCCTCGACAAGGTCTCATTGGTGGTCCGCTTTATGGCCCTTTTCAGCGTCTCGGTTGGCCTGATCGTGCTCGTCGGCGTGATTGCCAGCAGCCGCTACCAACGCATTGAGGAAAGCGTCTTGCTCAAGACCTTGGGGGCCAGTCGCCGCCAAGTGGCCGCGATCATGGCGCTCGAATACCTGTTTTTGGGAGCTTTTGCGGCCGCGACCGGGGTGATTTTGTCGCTAGGGGGCGTCTGGGCCTTGAGCCGCTATCTGTTCGCGATCGGCTTCGCGCCCAACTACCTGCCCGTGCTCTTCGCCTTTGCGGCGGTCTGTCTGCTGACAGTTGCCGTCGGCATGCTCTCCAGCCGCGGCGTCCACACCAAACCACCGCTCGAAGTCCTGCGCTCGCTCGGCTAGCGGCGCAGCTTCTCCAGCACCGGCCCTAGCGTCGTCCACACGGTTTCGGCGACGATCCGGTGGCCTGCGGCGTTGGGATGATTGCCGTCGGGCAGGTTCAGGGCCGGTTGGTCGCCCACGCCTTCTAGGAGGAAGGGGATCAAGGCCGCGTCGTTTTTGGCCGCCAACGCCGGGAAGACGGCGGCAAACGCCCCTGCGTACTCCGCGCCCAAATTGGGCGGCATCTGCATCCCGGCGATGACCAAGGCTACTGCGGGATTTTTCGCTTTTACCCGCTCGACGATTTGTTGCAAGTTGGCGTGGGTGTCTTTGGGATCTATTCCGCGCAGGCCGTCGTTGGCCCCCAATTCGAGCACGAACACGTCGACGGGGCGGCGCAAGAGCCAGTCAATGCGGCGCAACCCCCCGGCCGAGGTTTCGCCGCCAAGCCCGGCATTAAATACTTCAAAGTTCCAGCCGAGCGAATCGATCCGCGCCTGCACCAAGGCCGGAAAGGCCTGTTCGCGGTCGAGGCCATAGCCAGCGGTCAGGCTATCGCCAAAAAAGAGAATGACGCGGCTGGAGTCCGCCTCTTCGGCAGAGACGCTGCCGCCGAGTAACGCTAGGGCCAACGCAATGTATTTCACCTTGTGCGTGATTTTGAAAAATACGAGTGCCAAAATAGAGTACGCCTTCCTTCCTGTCGTGGTCTGAGTTTACTCCTATATTAAGCGCCGACCCCCGGAGCATGCATGCAAACCACCATCTTAGGCCGCACCAACCTAACCGTCTCGCGCATGGGCTTGGGCGCGGGCGGCCACAGCCGACTTGGACGCCACGCCGGCCTAACCGACGCCCAATCCGCCGACCTCGTCCGCCGCGCCTTAGACTGCGGCGTCAACTTTGTCGATACGGCCGAAGGCTATGGCACTGAATCCATCGTCGGCCGAGCCCTACAGGGCCGCGACCGCACCGCCGTCGTCCTCTCGACCAAAAAATCCACCCGCCACCAGCACGTCACTCCCAACGCCTTGCGAGCAAGTCTCGACCAGAGCCTAAAGCACCTGCACACCGACTACATCGACCTCTACAACCTCCACGGCATCGTGCCCCAAGACTACGCCTATCTCGTCAACGACATCTATCCCGCGCTGCAAAGGGCGCAAGAGCAGGGCAAAATACGCTTTGTCGGCCTCAGCGAGATGTTCAACGAAGACCTCGAACACACCATGCTCCAGCAGGCCCTTGCCGACGACCTGTGGGATGTCCTGATGGTCGGCTTCAATCTGCTCAACCAGACCGCCCGCGCCAACGTCTTCGCGCCGGCCATCGCGCAAAACGTCGGCATCCTGATCATGTTCGCCGTTAGAAAGGCGCTTGGCCACCCCGACAGCCTACGTGCATTCACGGCCGCGCTCGTCGAAAAGGGGCAACTCGACCCGGCTGACCTCAACGCCTTCCCCGATTTCCTGTTGGCAGAAGCCCCATCCCTACCCGACGCGGCCTACCGCTTCTGCCGCGACGAGCCCGGCGTCCACGTGGTCCTCTCCGGCACGGGCAACGCCGACCACCTCGCCGCCAATCTCGCGTCTTTCGCCCGGCCGCCGCTGACGCAAGAGACGCGCAACCGCCTCATCCACATTTTCCGCCGCGTCAATTCTACCACCGGGCAAGCCGTGTAGGGAGCTAGCTTCGACCATAACGCGACGAATTCATCAGGCACACCAGAGCTGAAGCGGCGTCCACTTTGTCATCTGGCTGAAATCGCGGTCGGTCGCCAACATAACCAATTGGTGGCGAATGCAGAGCTGGGCGAGTAGCGCGTCGATGGTGCCAATCTGAATGCCGCGGCGGCGACACTCGTTGCGCAACTCGGCTGCGTCAATATAGTCGTCGCGCACGGGCGCAATCATGGCGAGTGCCCCGAACCGTGCGACGATCCGCGTTTTGGCTCTCGGCCCTCGAAAGCCCTGCAACAACTCCTGCAAGACGATTCCGGTCGCGTAAATTGATTCGCCACCACCGAGCGCCTCCCGCAGGCGCTGGACCTCGGGTCCTTCGGGTGCTGTATCCCGTCGCAAGGCCAGCGACCAGACGCTCGTATCTACAAACAACGTCACTCGCGGCTCCGTTCGCGTTTGTAGTCAAAGCTGTCGTCCCAGTCGAATTTACCAAAAAGCTCTAAGAGCCGTTCCTGCTCTCGGCGCGCAATGAACTCCTGCAAGGCGCGGTTGACGGTCGCCTTCTTCGTCTTCTCGCCGCCGACTTTTAGTGCCTTGTCGAGCAGCTCTGGGTCTATCGCCAAGTTTGTCGCCATTGTGTTACCTCCAACACATATAGTTACACATAAACTAGTCGCAAACAGAGGACGCGGGCAAGTTCCTCATCATCGGTGCTGGCGACAACAAGCTCTGACGCGCCAAGATCAAGGGTTCGTTTCGGGGCTAAAAGACGGGCCAGCTAACTCGTCCAGCGCCACATTGAGTACGCCCGCGAGTCGGCGGAACAGATCGAGCGTCCCAGGCTTCTGTCCGTTCTCAATTTGCGACAGATACCCTTTTGAGACCCCTACTCGCTCGGCCAGCGCATCCAATGTGAGTTCGCGGTGCTTCCGCCACACGCGCAAGGGCGATTCGCCCGCGAGAATGGCCTTTACGACTTCGCCCGGAATCGTCTCGCTGGCCGCGTCTTCGGCCCATGCCCGTTCGGCCGCGTCCTCAAGTGCGGCGACCATGCGGCGGTACGCCTCAAATGGGACGACGGCGTATTCTGGCTCGCCGTCCTTCTCAATAATCTGCACATCCCGTTCGTTCATCGGTACGCTCGTCCTCTCTGGTCAATTTTCGCCACCTCGTGGATGCTGCGTCGTCTGTGAGTATCCATGACCATCCATGCCCGTCTCGCTCGAATCAAAGAGGTCGTCGGGGCCTTGGGCATTGACGACTAAATGCAGCAGTTGAAGAGCAGGAATACGTCGCGTCCCCGAGCGCATTGGTCCCCAGAGTTGGAAGGATAGCCCCCCAATCAAGCAGGGGCAAGCGCGATTGACGGCTTCCGGTCGCCGCGCTATCCTCTAAAAAACGTAGGACTTGAGAGGTTTCCGATGAATAAAATTGGAGAGCAAGAGATACGGCGCGTCGCCGAGCGCATTGGTCGCCAAGCAGACGCCGAGCAGGTCATCCTATTCGGCTCCTATGCCCGAGGCGAGGCTACCGAGCACAGTGACGTCGATTTACTCGTGATCGCCCCAAGCGACCTACCTCGCTTCAAGCGCAGCCGCGCCCTATATAAATCGCTACGCCCGTATCCATTCGGCATGGACTTGCTGGTATATACCCCGGACGAGGTAGAAAAAGGCCAACAGTCGCCCCTTTCTTTTATTTCTACTGCGCTACGCGAGGGCAAAACCGTCTACGTCCGCCGAGACTGAACTATCCCGCCAGTGGCTGATGCCCCAAGCTACGCTCTCAAGCATTGTCAGTGTCGTCCAACGAAATTCCCCTACCCCTTAAGCGCCCCAACGGTAATCCCCTTCGTCAGGTATTGCTGCAAGAAAGCGTACACCAGCATCGTCGGGGCCATGATCAGCACCAACCCGGCAAAGGCCATGCCCCAATCGCTGCGATACTGGCTGACGATGGTGATGTTGGCCAGCCCCAACGGCAGGGTGCGCAACGCCTGCGACCCCTCCCCGGACAGGAACATAAAGGCCATGAAAAACTCGTTCCAAGTTCCCAAAAAGGCGAAGATGCCCACCGTAATAAGCCCGGGCCGCGCCAACGGCAGCATAATCGACCAAAACGCCCGAAACTCCCCGGCCCCATCGATCAGCGCCGACTCGTGCAGCCCAGAAGGCAAAGACTTGAAAAACCCCGTGAGGATAAAGATGGCAAACGGCATCCCAAAGGCCACATAGACCATCAGGATGCCCAGCCGCGAGTTGAGCAGTCCAAAGTCCTTCATCTGAAAAAAGAGCGGCACAATAGACAGTTGCAACGGAATCATCAGCCCGGCCAAGAAGTAGAAAAACATCGGCCGCACCCCAAAGAAGCTAAAGCGCGCCAGCGCGTAGGCCGCCATGGCCGCCAGCAGCATGGAGACCGCCACGGTCGAGATGGTCAAAAAGACGCTGTTGAAGAAGTAGTCGCCAAAGTGCCCCTTAGTCCAAGCGTTGGCAAAGTTGATCCACTGCAAGGCATCGAACTCGGGCAGGCTGAAGGGGTTGAGGAAAATTTCGCGGTCCGTCTTCAGGGAAGTGTACAACAGCCACAGCATCGGATAGACCACAACCGTCAGATAGCCGCATAGCACCAGATAGACGAAGGGTTTGGCGAGAGAAAATTTGCCCTGCTCGGCCACGTTCAAAACTCCACAGCTTCGCGCTTCATGGCGCGCAAGGTCGCAGTAGTGCCAAAGAAGACGATCAAAAAGAGCAGCACTGCAATGGCCGTGGCCTCCCCCACCTTGAACTCGGTAAACATGGCCTGCACCATCCGCGTGCCGATCACGTGGTTGTCGGTCGTCGGCCGCTGATTGGTCAGCAGCCAAATCACCTCAAACGCCTTCATGCCGCCGATGATCATAAACACAATCGCTATCGACAGCACCTCCCAAATCAGCGGCACGGTAATCGACCAAAACTGCCGCCAAGCCGAGGCCCCGTCGATGTCGGCCGCCTCGTACATGCTCTGCGGGATGCTCTCCATCGCCGCCAAAAACAGCACCATGTTGAACCCGGCCGCGCCCCAGATCGACATGGGTATCAGCGCCCAGTAGAGGTTGTCCTGCGCCAGCCAAGCAAAGCCATCAAACCCCTCCAAGCCCAAGGCCACCAACACCGTGTTGATCGGCCCGCCCTGTGGATTGTACAAATGCATCCACAGCAGGGTCGCCGCGACTCCGCCGAGGATGTTGGGAAAGAAGAAGACGATGCGGAAGAGCTTGGCTCCGACGAGCTCGCGGCTGATGCACACCGCCAAGAAAAGTGCCAGCGGCAACACGCAGAGCGGGATGACGAACATGATGAAGAGATTGTTCGACAGCGCGATCCAGAACTCATCGCTCTCAAAGAGCAGCCGCTGGAAATGCAACAGTCCGACGAAGACCATCTCGGTCAGTCCGTCCCAGCGCATCGCGCTCCAGACGAAGGACTTGACGCTGGGTACGACCACAAAGAGCGTATAAAACGCCGCGGCCGGCCCCACGAAGAACACCACCCCAGCCCAGTTCAAGCGCACGGTGCTGGTAGGTCGGGGGGCTTGGCTGCGCCACTGCCGCACGGTCGTGTACAACCAATAGCCCATCGCCAGCGCCAAAAGCCCCAACAGCAGCGCGGGTTTCCACAGATGGCGGATGGTAATTTGGTCGGGACGCTGGCTGCGGTTGCGCACGGCCTCGGCGGCCGACTCCAACTCTCTGGCCCCCGCCTCCGGCGTTAGCTGCCCATTGACGATCTTGAAGCGCACGTCGTTGAGGAACTGGTCCATCTCCGGGAAGCCCTCGCCCGGGGCCGTGCCATAGGTCGTCGTCGCTCGTTGCGCCAAGTTCACCAAGTCCTGCATGTCCTCGGTCGTCCGCCCCTCCATCGCCCCATCGACAGCCACCAAAATGTCGCGCATCTCGGCGAAGGTGCCGGCCATCTCCCGCGAGGTCATAAAGCGCAAAAAATCCACGCCCAACTCGGGGTGGGCGCTGTTTTTGAAGACAAAGTAATACCCGGCACCTGTGTAGATGGCACCGGGTTCGCCGACTCCGCCCTCAACCACGGGCAAATTAAACGCCCCCAAGCGGAAGCCGTCGGGGATTTTGCCCATCATCTCGCTTTTGAGCCAAGAGCCGCAAAAGACCATGGCGGTGTGGCCCAAGAAAAACTCGAGCTGGGCCTCGGTGTGGCTCATGCCGAGGGCCCCGGGCTGGAAGTACTCCTGCGCCGTGCGCTGAATAAGCCCGAGTGCCGCCTCGTATTCGGGGTTGGCGAAACTGCCCGGCACCAGATCTTTCTGTTCGTAGAACCGGGTGCGGCCAGCGAGGTGATAATAGGCGTTGTCGGTAACGCCGCCGATATAGCCTGGATAGCGCCCCTGAAAGGCCAGCGGCCAGATCCCTGCTGCGCGGATTTGCTCGCAGAGGGCGAAAAACTCGTCCCAAGTGCGCGGCGGTCCCCAGCCGTGCTCCTCGAACATGTTCTTGTTGTACCACACGGCATAGACCGAATAGAGGAAGGGGATGCCGTAGACCTTGCCCTCGTACTCATAGCGATCGAGACTGCCGGGCAGGAAGGACGTGCGCCAAGTCCGGTCCCCGTCCCAACTCGGCCCGTCCAAATAATCGTCGAGGGGCAGGATTTCGCCGTTGCGGATCAGCGCCCAGTAGTTGAGACCCGCGTTGCTAACTTCCGGGAACGTCCCTTCGAGAATCCGCACCCGCACCTTGTCGGCAATGCGCGGATCGCCGTAGAGATCGACCTGCACCTCGGGACGGGCCTTTTCGTATTCGCGGGCGGCAAAAAAGAAAAAGTCCAAGCCGGCACCGCCCTCAAAAATGGGCACTTCAACGCGAGTCGCCGCCTGCGCTGGCACCGGGCCGCAAAGCAGCCCCAGCACAACGGCCGTCCAGCCGAGGGCCTTATTGGGTGTTGTTATTTGCAAGCTGGTCACGAGTACCTTTGGGGCCTTGATCGTGGAGTTGTCCACTGATCTCGTAAAACTATTTATCCTGAAAGAAGACGGTCATATTCGGCATGTGAGCCAATCCAAAACCAGATCATTGTATTTTCATCGGCTTTATAGCCTAAAGCCCGCCAACTGCGTCCGATCCGCACAGAGTAGATAGGCACGGTTTCCCTTTTGACCTGCTTAAAAAAAGCCCTCTTTGTTGAGGGTTTCTTCACCATCTCCGATAAGCAATGACGGCCTGGGCTTGAACGGACCGGGGAAGACGATAGAATGCCGCCCAGAAATCTGCGGTTGCTCTGGAGTTCATTGAGCCATATTGCCGGGATCAAAATTACTAACGTCCCCTCGTTCCACAGCTTTTTGTGCCTTTTTTACCATCTTTTCGAGCAGAGCGTGGGAGCGGGCTGAGCCTACTAAGGTGTCCCATTCCGCCTCATCCGCCTCATCTTCTGGTCCCAGAGTGTTATCTACCACTACCAAGAGGGCCGCGGCAATATCGTCCTGCTCTTCTGCGCTTAGACGCGAAGCCTTTTCAAAGGCGTCTTGAAGTTGGTTTGTCATAGCAACCTTTCGCAAAGAATCAATACGGTCTGAAAAATCTATTCATCTAGGTGTCATAATAATATCTACTTCTCTAGGCTTCTCCGAGATATCGCCATACAAGGCGGTCTGAGTCTGTTTTTCGATAGGACGCGGTTCTTCGCGCAGAGGGCGGCGACGTGACAGCTTCTTAGTCTTTAAGGATGAAAGTATCCCATGCAGGAGAGATAGCACCTCTCTCGCATGGGCTAAAAAGCTGAGGACCTACTCGCCAAAACTCGCCTTGATCCGCGCCCAAGACAGATCGGCAACCGCAGTGGCGTCGTTAGCACCGACTAGCCGGGCATCGACGAAGCGGTCGGCAAAGCGGAAGGTCGCCGCTTGACCGGAGAGCGTGTGGTAGCCGCGGTACTCTTGGGGGGCGGTGTCAAAGTCCGGCATGGCGATCTGTAAGCCGATGATGTTGCCGGCCTCCAAGTCCGTGGCCACGCTGCCCGCTTGGTCGCTGAAGACGATATCGTCATAGGGCGTGACGTAGATTTCGAGAATCGACGTGGTTGGCCCGCCGCCGACCGACCCGCCGCCGCCATCGCTCAGCGGTGTTGAGTTGAGCCACTCGGCGCGGCCCGGATAGCCCAGAATGCGCCCGTCGGGCGCGTCGAAGATAGCGTTCCACTTCTGGGCTTGGCGGTTCTGGTTGAGTGCCTTCTCCGCGTCGGTCATGGTCTCGTCGTTATTGAAATTGTACTGACCTCCAGAGTGATCGCCGTCCACCATGAACTCGACCGAGTCGTATTGCCACACCGAGGCGGGTGCGCCGCCGCTGTACTCATTGATATAGACGTCGTCGATGCGCTCGGCCGCTAAATAGAGCCGATTGTTGGTCTCGTTCCAGCCCAGCCAGAGCCGGTAATCCATATCGGCTGGGTTGTACTGGGCACCGTCGCCAACGGTCGGGTCGGCGAAAAAGTCCTCAGGCGTGAGCGAAGCGTCGCCGACCACGTCCTCCCAGTCGGAGATATCCGCGTCGAAGAGGTTGATATCCTCCAAATCGGCATCCGGGATCTCGAAGATCAGATAGATCTTGTCGCCGATGTGGGCATGGGCACTGCCGGCCAGCACAAAGGCCAGCATGAAGCAAAACGTACTGATGAGTCGCATAAAAGCACCTCCTTTGGGTTTGCTTTTAAGTGTGCGAGTCGCCTGTACATAGGCGCTCTTGGTTAGTGTTCCCCAATCACATCCCCACTCTCTACGCTGGGGCACCAGAACTTTTCGATAAACTCAACTACTAAGCCCGTGCCCTCGTCGTGGCTGACGTAGGGCGGCATGGCCGGATTGTACATCGCGTCAGTCAAGTCGCGGATCAGCGCCACATCCACCCCCCAACGCACCATCTGCTTGATGGCAAAGGTGCGGTGCAAAACGCACATATTGGTGTGGACGCCCATAATTAGCAGATGTGCAATCCCTTGGTGTTGTAAATAGCTATACACCTCCGTCCCCTTATCCGAAATAATATCCCGCTCTTGGTCGATTCCAATCCCCGGATGCTGCCGATTCCAAGCCTTGAAGGTTTCGGTCTCGCCCGTGTCCGCCCCGTGATCAGAGGCATCCACCGGCAGCGGCGGATCCGGGTGCTCGGCCTCGGGCGGCGGCGCAACCTCGGGTGCTGCGAACGCACGCTGACGCGCTGGCGCATCGGCGTAAAAATCCATGGTATCCGAAGGCGAGTGAACGATCAGGCCACCGGCCGCACGCATCGCCCGGACCACCGCGTCCATCCGCTCGACCATAGCGTCGAGACGCTCGACCGCACCGCGGCACCAGTGGCTGTTCCACACGTCGCACAGCAAGAGCGCGGTTTGGTCCGCCGCCCATTCTTGGGTGCTGATTTGCACCTGCCAGATAGCGTGGCCGCCCTCGTCCTGTGCAAGGCGCTGAGAACGCAAATTGAGTCGCAAAAAGTTGCTCATATTGCCCTCATTTTAAGGAGTTCTAACGCTCGATCGTCCAAGGCATAGAATCGGTTTCAATGGCTCGCCAGACATTGCCCAGCCAAATTGGCCAAAACCACGCCGTATTTTGCCCATCAGGAAGAAGCGTCCCTGCAATGGGGTATCTTTCCTCGTAGTTGACCGGGCCTTTTAAGTATTTGTCGAGTTCTGAGTACGGAATCCAAGCGTATGGCCCTCTTTCCATGTAGGATTTGTCGTCATTTGGGAGCGGGTTGTTGGTCACACGTTGCGCTGGAACAAATGGGATTTCCGCGAAGTACAGGGCAAAGCCATTGCGATCTATCACTGGTTGCTGTCCTTGGATCATAGCCAGCAAATCATCGCGCAGAAAGTATCCCCGCGTCTCTTCCTCGGTTTCTCGCGCCGCCGTTTCCGCGGTGCTTTCGCCCTCGTGGGAACCTCCTCCGTACGCGGCCCAACCTCGGTCACTGGCGCGGTGATCGGCGAGCAGCAGAAATACATCGTCGCCAGACTTGAAATAGAGCACCATTCCGGCCGGACGTTCCGCTTGGCATCCGGCACATAAGCCGACGACAAGTGCGCATACGACAAAAAGTTTGCTGAGCAACGGCTTTCTCCTTTAGCGTTATGAACTAGCTTCCGCGCATACAACGCGAACTCAAAGCAATTTCAGCTAACGGTACAGAAATTCTTGCTGCTTCCATAAGTGAGTGAACGAAGAGCCTCATTTACCGACTCGTCCGCGGGCAATGCCTTCCACCTCTTTTCGCCTTAAAACGTCCCCTGCACATCCATTACCTGCCCGCCCCCCTCCTTCACCTTGGAGGTGGCCACCCGCTTTTGCAGCTCTTCGCAGTACAAATCCTCATCCACCGGAATAGGTACCCAATCTTCCGTCCACGTCGAAAGCAACATGGCATTGGCCAACTCCACGCCGTTGATCCCCTCGGTCCCCGCGGCCAACAGCGGCGACCCAGTGCGGATGGCCTGCACCCAGTTTTGGGTAATGCCCTTGTGCTCTTCGCCGCCGCCGCTTGGTATCTCGCATTTCCAAATCTCCGGGCTGCCAAACCCATGCGGCCACTCCACGAGGAATTTGCTCGCCGACTCGGTCGTGCGCCAAAAGGTGATTTTGCCGCCTTCCAACACCACCTTGCCGCGATCCGCTGAAATCTCCAGCCGATTGGTCCCCGGGGCCTCGCCCGTAGAAGTGATAAAGACGCCCGTGGCGCCGTTCTCGTATTCGACGTAGGCCGTTACGTCGTCTTCGACCTCAATGTCGTGGTATTGCCCAAAGCGACAAAAGGCCCGCACTCGCTGCGGCATTCCGCAAATCCACTGCCACAGGTCGAGATTGTGCGGGCACTGATTGGCCAACACGCCGCCGCCTTCGCCAGCCCAAGTCGCCCGCCAGCCGCCCGAATCGTAGTAGCTCTGGGCGCGAAACCAATTGTTGATGATGTAAATCGTGCGCCGGATCTGCCCCAATTCGCCGGAGGCGACGAGCGACTTGAGCTTCTGGTGCTCGCCGCGCGCGCGCTGGTTGAACATCACGCCAAAAACCCGGTCGCTTTTGGCCGCAGCCTCGTTCATCTCGCGGACTTGGCGCGTATAGACCCCAGCCGGCTTCTCGCTCATGGCGTGCAGGCCGTTTTCCAGCGCGGCGATCACCAGCGGGGGGTGGAAGTAGTGGGGGGTGGCGACGATCACGGCGTCCACGCATTGGGCCGCCAACAGGGCATCGGCTGCGGCGAAGGCTTGTACGCCCGCGCCGTATTGGTCCTGCACATCCGCGAGCCGAGCCGGATCGATGTCGGCTACGGCCGCGAGTTCCGCACCGGCAATTTGACCTTGGGAAAGATAGGTGGCGTGGCTGCTGCCCATGCCGCCGAGGCCGATAATGCCAATTCGCACCTTGTCCATTTCGCGCTCCTTGTCGTTATCTAGCTCTGAGGAATTTGCAAAAAAAGGAAATGAGTCGCCGGCCGCGCCGACGGAAGATCGCCGCGATTGCCGCAGCAGGTTTGTCCCGTGCGCAGCCTGTTGCGCCGCTGCTCCGCACGTTGGCCGAGAAAGGATCAGCGATTGTCTCGATGCTGATGAGCACACCTAGGCCGCAATATACCTCGAAATCCGCCGAGCGGTCAAACTCGTCGGGATCGGACAGGCTGCGGCGGTCGTTCAGCGATCATGCGATTCCTCCGCGTGCTGTAGTATCTGTGCGGATCTGAGGTTGTCGGCGAACGTTTGGTTCGCGGAGTCCAATTCGACTGCGCGCTCAAAGGCCTCCATAGCCCCTATCCTATTCCCCGCGAGCAGCCTGACGGTGCCGATCCCATTGTGGGCGAAGGCGTAGGTAGAGTCGGCGCGCAACGCAGCTCGATAGGCTCGGGCCGCCTCTTTGGGTCGATTCTGCTGCAGCAGGAGGTTTCCCAAGTTGTTGTGGGCGGCGGCAAGTTCGGCATCTCGTGAGATAGCCTGTCGATAGAACTGAATCGCTCTGTCCGTCTCACCCCGTCGCGAGTATAGGCGAGCCAGCGCCTGATAGAGAGCCGGATCGGTGGGATCGTGGCGGATCGCCTCGCGGTACTTGGCGATGTCCGCGTCGATTGCTCTCAGCATCTCGAACCGACGCAACATCTTTCGCCCGCTCTCCTTGTGATCCAGCCGCATCAGGCAGTTGGCCAGATCGAAGTGCGCCTTCGCGTGGTACGCATTGAGCTGAATGGCTTTCTCGAGCTGCTGGCGGGCACTCGCGAAGTCCTTGGCGGCGAGCTGTAGCGCACCCAAGTGCGCCCAAGTGTCTGCATGGGTCGAGTCGATCCGCAGCGTTCTCTGCAAAACCGCTTCGGCCGCGTCCGGTCGCCCCTGCTTCCCCAGCAGGTAGCTTAGCTGGTTGCGCGCCTCCACATCGTCGGGACGGATTCCCACTGCAATCTCCAGCGATTCGATGGCTCCGTCGTAGTCGCCTCGCCGTTCCCGTAGCTGCGCCAAAGCCTTGTGGGCGGGCTGATAACCGCTGTCGGCCTCGATCGCGCGCGCCATCAGTTCTTCCGCCTCTTCGTGCCATCCCGCCGCAGAGCGCACGGAGGCCAAGTTGTAATGGGCGGCCGCGTATTCGGGCTCGAGGGATAGCGCCCGTTGGTACGATGCAGCGGCTTGGTCGAGACGCCCCTGCCGCGCCAGATTGTTGCCGAGATCGTAGTGGATGACTGGATCCCGTGGATCCAGCTGCGCCGCACGGCGCAGCAGCAGGATCGCTGCGGCGGATTCACCGCGAGCCGAGTGCTCGAACGCACTGTCGAGGAGGGCTCGTGCGGCTTCTCCCTGCCGAACCGCCTGTTTTTCGGGCCTAGGCCCTTCGCAGGCGCTCAGTAGGAAGAAGACGAGAACGGCAGGCATGACACTCTTCAATTCCGGGCATCCTCTTCGCCATCCCCCCAATCGGTCAGTACGGATCCCAGCGCGTCTTCGCGGACCACGATCTCGTCGGCAAAGTCCACGCGGAGTTGGACGAGCAACGAGTCCATCTTCTGATGCTCGGCGCGCAGACGGAGGATTACTTCAATGTTTCGCTTCACTGCCTCATAGGGTCGCGCCGGCGTCTGACTCTTTTCGGCGATGCGCAAAACGGAATATCCGCCAGGTACTTCGAGGGGTCCTAAGAGCGCACCCACTTCCGAGTCGAGGGCGCGAGGCGCGAGGGGCCCCAAGAGCGGGTTGTCTCTGGTGACGAGCCACATTGACCCGCCTCTCTTCTTCGTCACCTCGCGAATGCTGTGTACCCGCGCCAAGGAGTCGATGGGAGCACCCGCTTCTGCTTGGCCTCGAAGCCGTTGCGCCAGCGTGCGGTCCGCGACGAGCACCTCATCGACGCGAACCGTTGGACGTGGACCATACAACTCAGGATGTTCGGCGTAGTACGCCCGTTTCTCGGCATCCGAGACCTCGACGCGGCCGACGACGACCCGCCGGAGGCTGTCGATCATCATTTCTTCCCTCAGCGCATTGACCTGATCGCGCACCGCGGGTTCGCGGTCCATGCCACGACGCTTGGCCTCCTCCACGACCAGTCGCTCCCGGGCCTTCGTGCGCAACCAGCTCTGAGGATCGCCCTCGGCCGCGGCCAAGTCGACGTCGGATGCCAAGAGCTGGCCGCTCGCCCAAGTGCAGGGCGGGTCGGCCAGTGGCTCACAGACTAGGCCATGCGCCTTCGCCAAGCTGTCGGCGAAGGCCTCGAAGACGCGCGTCCGCTCGCGTACGCGGAACTCCTCGAGCACAACATCCCAGCGGCTCGCAATGTCGGCGGGGCGGCGGTCGACGAGGCGAAACACGTGAACCCCGTAGCGGGAGATCAGCGGTTCCGGGTAGGTTTGACCAAGCTCCAGAGACAGCACTTGCTCCCTGACCTCCGGGAGCACTTGGGATACAGACATGTAGCTAAAGTAGCCCCCCAAGCCCCCGGTCTCGTGGTGGATTGAACGTTCGACGGCGAGAACATCTAGCGGCTCTCCCGCAGCGAGAGCCTCGAGGACACTCCACGCATCGGCCTCACTCGCCAGCATCACGTGCTGGAGCAGCACCTCTTCGGTGAATCCCGCTTCGATGGCGAAGGTCTGGAGGCCCGACGTGTCGAGCCCCGCGTCGCCAGCGACCTCGTCGAACAGGGTGCGCCAGAGGAGTTTGCTCTGTTCCTGCTCAAGAGCAGCTGCGATTCTCGGTGCTGCGGCCAGCTTCCTGCGTTGTCCCTCCAGCACCAGAAGCTGTCTGTCTATCATCGCATCGAGTAGCTGACGTCTCGCGTCGAGACTGGCGGGATCTTTGCCGCGATGGGAAGAAGCGAGCAGCGTTGGCGCCATCTTGCTGTATGCCTCAACATCGATCGTATCTCGGCCAATGATGGCGACGACGATGGGCTCTGGATCGTATTGTTCGGTCTGTTCGCAGGCCAGCAGTCCCGCGGTTAGCAAGATAACGGCGCGCGATAAGACGCTCATCATTGACCAGTTCCGAGACCCGCAAACACGTCCACGAAGATCATCGTATTCGTGTCGGCATGTTCTCCGCGAACGCTGCGTCGCGTCCACCGCATGCCGATGTTCGCGGTCAGCTCGTAGCCCAGATACGCCGCCTGATTGGAAAACTGCGAGGCCAGCGTTAGGCGACTGAAGTCGTCTTGGTAGTCGACGGCACCACCCTCAGGGCGGCTCTTCAGGTTATTGAAAAGCTCGTACTCGGTGCCAAGACCGAGAGTCAGCTTCGGAGAGATGCGATAGCTGACGAGGAAGAAGAAGAGTTCCGCAAGATCGCGCGTGTGGCGCTCGCGTGGGTTGGTCGGCGTACGGGAAGAGAACACCTGCTTCCACTGAGGCCACAGGAGCACAGTCGGTGTTGCCCAGAATTGACGATCGGCCCGGTTGATCAGGCCCAAGAACCGCTCGTCCTGCGTTCCCTGCGCCGCATCCCCCTGCTGATTGTAGGCGTCGTACTTGAGCTTCGTCTGCGTCGTGACGAACGGATTCCAGTCAACCTGAAGGTAGAGGGTGTTGATGAAGGTATCCTGCGCGATCAATGGATCGCTAAAGTCCTGCAGCGCACCGGCAGAGAAGGCCGGCTGCACCCATTGGATGAGATGGTCGGGGATGTCGTCCTTGACTTTGCGGACGAACTCCATTAGCTGGATCGACAGACTGCGCTGTGGATACTCCTTCTTCAGCGTCAGCAGACCGTATGTGGAGACCGCCCGGCGGTCGCTGGAGTGCTGTTCCATCTGCAAGCGCCCCAACATGAGGCGGCTTTTCGGCATCAGTTCGACACCAGCGTAGAAGTTGCATCCTTTGCTGTCCCGCTTGTACGGGTAGTCCGGTTCGGTGTCGTTCTCGAAACGGTCGATGATTGTATTGTTGTTCATGTCCGTGCCGAAGAGGAATTCGGGCGAATCGACGTGGTAGCGGAAGAACGGCTCGCTGTAGTCGGGCTGGTTGTTCTGGTTCTGATTGAAGTCGGAGATAAAGTCTTGGTTCTCGTCGAGGCCCGGAAACACCTCCCGATCGGGGAATTGATTCTGGTTTGGAAACAGGGCACTCAGATTCGCGCTGCGGCGGATCCAGTCCGGGAAGCGATCTTGGTCGTCGTTATCATCGACGAGTTCGTAGAGGTAATTCTCCTCGTTCTCGTAATCGATGAAGCCCTGCGAGTCCGGGATGAACATAGACGTCGAGTACCCCGGCTCAACGCTGAAGAGCTCCCCGTAGCCGAAGAAGGGGTACGCGATCTGCGATGCCGTGGCGTAATAAGCCTCGGACTCGTCGTGAGCGAGGGCTTGGTTGCTGCGAATGGTCTGGTTGGGGAACCGTCGGTTGCGCCGATTGCTCACGTACTCAGATCGGAGATTGAAGCCCCCCACGTCGCTGATCGCCAAGTTTACCCCTCGCAGCTCGTTGCTCGAAGGGATCCCGTACTGAAAGCGGATGAATCGCTGGTTGGAGGCATCGGTGACGTTGCCCTGCGCTTGGGCGACGGGCAGGAAGGCGGGTTCCAGCGTCGCGTTGGTCTGCAGGTTCGAGGCGACTTCTACGAGGTAGTCGTTGGCTACGACCAGCCCCACCTCAATTCGCTCGATCTCGCGGAAATCGGTGATCTCCTCATCGGGACCCGGCCGAAAATCCGTCTCAATGTTATACGTCAGGGTGACCGTATTGGAGCCACTGGCCTCTAGCAGGCCTTCGCGCGCGACCCCCCCTTCGATGATCGGGTCGATCTCGGGATGCTCGACGCCGTCGATGAAGATCTGCTCGCGGAGCAGCAGGGCGCCGCCGACGCCATCCTCGGGTGAGTCGTCTGACAGTCGCACGATGAGCCGCTGGACATTGCCCGCATTCAGGCGACCGCCGAGGACGCCACGCAGCGAATTTTCGTCGAGGGAGAGGGCCGAGTTCTGGTGAAAGGTCGTCATATACCTTCCACCCAATGTCGCGAAATCGCCGACGGCCACGCTTCCGTTCAGGCCAACGAGTTGCGTGAAGGTCGTTTGTCGCGCCGGTCCTTGGTCGACGGCCACGGCCACGCGCCCAGGCGAATCGGCCCGCGCCGCTAGGACGCTTACTTGGTATTTATCGGTCTGGAAGTCCCACTGCAAACCGTCGAAAAGGGGCTTGGAGAAGGTGAGCGGCGTCATCGTAGTGCGAATGCCCTCGCCGATGGTCAGAGCGGTGTGGAACTGCCCCTTGGCCCCGGAGACCACGATGAGGCGATTGAACCACTGGCTGAAGTTTGGATCTTTCCAGATTCCGCTACCGAAATCCCGCGGATACTCATTCGTGAAGTTGTAGATGTTCCAGCCCTTGGTGAAGTAATTGCCGTAGAGGTCGTAGTAGCGGTCGCCTTCGAGCTCGGTTCGCACATAGCGCCGGTACTGGTCCCGAGCATAGTTGGTGTAAGCACTCCCCTGCCAGCCGTATAGGGAGTAGAGTGCCTGGGGCAGATACCACTTCCGCAACGTTGGAACCAGTGTCTCGGGACTGATTCGGGCCCCTTCCGTGATGTAGGGATTGAACAGACCAACTTCGACAGCTCGGCCTGGCGTCACTTGCAACAGCAGGACGGCTATAATGGAGCCGACCCAGTTGCGCTTCACGTCTAGCCCTTCCGTTATCTTACCGCCACGTATTGTCATTGGATCAACTTTCCTAGTAGGCTACGCTCACCAGCAGGGTTTCGGCCTCCGGCCCTGCGTCTGCCGGCACCTCTACGCGGCAGACGTAGACCCCGGGTAGCGCAGGCCGCTCGTTCACCATTCCATCCCACACTAGCTCCTGCGTCTCCCCTCGCCGACCGGAGACGACCCGGAGCAGGTGCCCTGCCAAGTTGTAGAGCCGTAGCTCAGCAGCGACTCTGGTGCGAAACAGATCAAAGGTAATGCGCAAATTGTCGTTGATTGCGTCGCCGTTTGGCGTGATGACGCGGCTCGATACGACGAGATTGCGGATAGTACCTCCTGTGGCTACATCCGGTAGGAAGACGAAGAGGGCCTCTCGGTCGGTGCGATCGGACTCGCCATCGCCGTCGTCGTCGACGTCCGGTGGCCTCACCTCTTGCCGATTATCCGGTTGTGCCGAGTTGGCCACAGATGCGAGGAAGCGGGTGGGATTGCTCAGCGGCCGCGCCGTGAACAGCACCTCTACCGAGTCCCGCAGCACGCGTCCGGGCATAGCGACGACGAGCGTGTCCGCGGTGGACTCGACCGATCCCGTGCGCTCTTCCCCATCAATGCGCAGCGACACATTCCGCACTTGTCCTGGCACGGGCAGAATCACGCGATCGAAGCCTCGATCCCGCGCCGTAAAGATCGGTTGCAGCACGTAGCGAAAGTCCTGCCACTCACCGGCGATCGCCTCCCGTGGATAGATCGCGGCCTCAACGCCTTTTTGCACCAGTGCTTCGTCGAAGTGAAGAGTCACTGACTTGAGTACCGGAGTGATTTGGGGATCGTCGGTCTCCAGACTCACCCGCATTCGCAATAGCTGTCTAGGGGTGGGCGACCGAAAGGGCTGGCCCGACGAAAGGTGCGGCTCACTCCAACCACTCCAGTCCGCACCTTCCTTGGGCACTTCGACGATCTCACCCCGCACCACTTTGGGCAGCTTGTTGTACTGGGCCTCGGTGATCGGCTCACCGTTTTTCTTAAAGAAAAACTGCTCCACATCGAGTTCGTTGCCCGTTCGAGTCTGCACGGTGATTCGGGTCCCCGGCGGGGTGTCGGCATCCCACGAGATCCCGGTGATGCTCTTGGTCCCCCCGAGGTCGATGAAGTCGGATGTCAAGGCCGCTTGTGCCGGGTAGCCAGCGGAATAGATGAATACTTCCAGCATGATATAGCCAACCCTTCTGTCCTCGACGTCCATGTGGTTCCAGAACAAATAGCGGCCGACCCGATCTTGTAGCTGGTGGTCGAAGACATAGCGTCCCGGTGCTTGGCTGTTGTCGACCAGCGAAACGCGCGTGTAGTCAAAGGGGCTGCGGAATGGATCGTCCCGGGCAATCGGCGTTCCGTCCGTCATCTCCAGATTATAGCCGGTGTTGGTACCGCCGATTCCGAACGTCGTTCGCCCTAGATGATTGGGAGGCCACTGGTAGAACACGATCCGGCTGACGTGGAAGAGGGCACCCAGATCCCACTCGAACCACATCCCCCCATCCTGCCAGAAGCGATTGAGGTTATTTGCAATCAAGGGCCATGCATTGTCCACGGTTCCATCGCGCAGCTCCTCCACTTTTGGGCGTCCCGAGCGGATCGTCCCCCCCCGCTCAAAGGTCGTCAACGCGATATTATCGCCGATCGCGGTTACCTCGATCTCGGCCAGCGCCGCGTTTTCCCCGACCTCGTGGGGAAGGAAGCGGATGTAGTGTACGGGCATGAAGTCCAGCGACTTGCCCGTCACCAGATTCTCGCCGGTCGCAATGTCCCCGAAATCTTCAATCGACAAGGGAATGACGATCTCGACCAACTCGTTGGGCTCGGTGGTCGTGAAAACGCGCTGGAACCGCCAGACATCTGCGGATGAAGACACCGTGGAACCTTCGCTGACAAAAACCGAGAAATCCCGGAAGGGGCGTACGCCGAGGGTATCCGGAAAGACCAAGCGGATCTCCTTCATCAGGACGAGGCGGCCCAAGTCGATGTGTATCCACGCATTGTCGGGATCGGCACCGGCGTCGGGCTGCCACCACGTCTCGCGGTCGTTATCGGCGAGCAACCGGGCGTCGCGGTTGTTCGACTGTGCCGTCAGCCCGCCGAAGACCTCGCCACTTTTGCGGGTGGGATGCGAAAACAGGGACATGTCATCCATCGGATCGGTGTCCGTTCCGTACCACCCCAGCTCAACCTGCCCGTCTGGCCGCAACTGAATGGCCCCAATCGGGCTCGTCCACTCCTGCCAATCGCTGCGACGATCGAAGCGAAATTCATCGGCCGCGGCGCGACTGGACAGCAGCCATGCGGCCATGGCGATGATGCACAAGCTCGTTTTTGCCATAGTCATCGCAAACTCCTAGTAGACGACGGGAACTGTCAGCAGTCGCCGTGCAGTCTCCCTTTGGGTATTTACCTCGACCAACAGCAGATACAGGCCTGGAGGGACTAGGTTGCGGTCATCGTCGAGACCATCCCAAGACACCTGCTGGGCCGATCGGCCCCGATCCTCAGCGGCCAAAATCGCAATATAGCGTCCGGCGACATCGTAGACCTTTACTGTCACGTCTGCTTCGTCCACGAAGAGGACACTGAACTCGACTCGGATCTCGTCGTTCACCCGGTCCCCATTCGGGGTCAGGGCCGACTGCATCAGGCGGACCCCATCGAGAACGGTCGTCCTCGCATCGCGCGAGAAGACCTGCAGACTGTTGGTGGAGACATCGTCCCTCGCGTTCCCCCCGTTCACCGACTGGGGCAGGTTGTCGCTGGCAGAGTCGAGGACCTCCCCGGCGAAGATCGTGGAAGAGGTAAAGAGAGAGGTCTCGAGGTCAATGCGGACGGGGCTATCATTGTTGCGCGACACTCGGTTGGAGGTGAAGAAGATAAAAAGCTCACCGTCGGTGGCGATCCCATCCCCGGGCCACACGCTGTCGGGAGCCACCGAAACGAGGTCCGCATCGCCCATCCTCAGCCCCTCGAAACGAGTGCCAAAGGGGACCGTCAGCCGCACGGCATCAAATCCCTGTGAATCGCTGGCGAAGTCGGCCGCGATGTCGAAGTATAGCTGACGGCGCTCTCCAATGGGGAATTCCGCCGGCTGGGCCTCAGGCGTCAGATCCGTCGGGGCCGCATCCGCCAAGGAGACCTCGCCGACGAGCGACGAGGCGAGCAATGGGGAAACTTCGAACTGGAGTGAATCGAGACGACCGATGGACAGCACATCGTCGGTCAGGAACGTCGCCCGGAACTGCAAATACTGTCGGCCGTCTGGGGATCGGTTCAACTGATTAGGGGAGCGATAGGGTGAAGACCACGGGGACCAGTTGGTCTCGTCGTCGAGGATGACACTGCGCTGATTGGGATAGCGGACGGAGAGACTCTCCCGTCGGGGCAGGGAAGCTCGCTGCCATTCCGACGCTGTTACCTCCTTGTCGCGCCCGAAATCGTCTACGATGTAGTAGGACCGGGGCGTGTCGTCGGTGCCGGAGCGCGTCTCCAAGAGCAGTCGGGCGACGCCTTCGGGGTCTTCGACGAGCGCGTCCGCTTCCCGGTCTCGTCGAAGCGAGCGGAAGGAGTAGGTGATCTCGCCGAAGTTGACGGGCTCATCGAGTGGAATGGCGGTGGAAACGTAATGTACGTGCGTCGGAACGCCCTCGCCGTAGACCTGAAACTCGGCCATGCTGTAGAACTGGTCCGCCAAACTCAGATCGAGTCGGATGAATCTGGCCGGCTGCAGCGGAAAGCTGACATCGACTTGGCTTCTCGTATTGGACTTGGTTTCCTCGATGACGGTGGCGAGCGTCCGCTTGGGAATCGGCTCGGAGCCTTCGAGGAGAAATTCCTCGGCCTCGTTCTGTATTGACAGACGATACGCCTGCGGCGACCCCTGCTTGTTGGGGATGCCGCGCTTATCGACACCCGATTGCCGAGGAAAAAATAGGATCCGGTTGATCGGCGTCTCTAAGACTAGATCGAAGGTCCAAATTTCTTCCTGCAGGCGCAGGATCTGGTTGAAGGTACTTATCGGCCCGTCTCCGACTAGCTGACGCAGTGAGATCGCTGTTTCGGGATCGCCGTCGATGATCACAGCCTCCTCGCGGCTGTAACCACCGTGCCAGAAACGCGGGTCAACGCCGGCTTTGAAACCAAAGGCCTTGCCTGTTGTCTGTCCCTCTGCCCAAGAGAGGCCGAATATATTGGCGAAGACCCCGGGGCCGACCATGATGTTCTCCCATGGCCGCAGCTCTCTGGGCTGCAATGCGCCCGGAGCGGTCGTGTCATCGAGGGCGACGGCCTCCTGACGCACTTGGGACCACGAGAAATCCCCTGCCACCCCGCCGATCTGCACGACGCGGGGCTGACCGTAGGCCGCAACTGCTGGCGCGACCAGCAGGATCATTGCGGTAAGCATCATTCGCGTGTGCATAAATACTTCCTTGTTAGTAGGACACCGCCACTATCCGCAGACGCTCAAACGTTTCGGTCTGTGTTTCGACGCGCAGGCGGACGATGTAGTGCCCCGGAGGCAGTTTGTGGGCCTCGGTCCATGTGGTTAGGTAGCTGCCTGCCGCCTGATCCTCTTGCAGGAGAGTGTGAATGAGCCGACCCGATAGGTCGTGCATCGAGACGCGTACTTGCGCTGGTTCGATGAGGAATACGAGGTCGTACTGCACTGTTAGGTCGTCGTTTAGCTCGTCTCCATTCGGGGTCACAACCCCGGCATCCAGATCGAATCGGCCGAGCGGGGCACCGAGAGAACCGAAGACGACGACGGAATTCGTGCCGAGCAGATTGGTGGCATCACCGGGAGCAACCCGCTGCGGAACTGCGCCGGCTGAATCCAAGAGCCAACCCTCGAACAGGGTTGTGTACCGCAAGGGCGTTGCTGTAAACCGCACAAAGAGCGTGGCGTTGCTCTCGGCCGTGATTCGGCGGCTCGGAAAGAAGAAAGACATGCCGCTGTCAGCGAAAACGATGCTGTCGACGGCCACTTCCTCTCGGTCCTCGCCGATCAACACCGATTCCAACTGAGCCGTGCCCGGCGTTGCGATGCGCAAGCCATCGAACCCCTCGTCGCCGGACAGATCCGCAGCCAAGGCGTACTCGAAGGTCGCCGGCTGCCCCGTAGCGACGGTGGCCACACCTGCCTGCGGGAAGGGATCGCCGCTGCGCACGACCTCGGCTCGCGTCCTCTGGGCAAGGGGTGCCGAGTGGGTGAACTCTAGTGCATCTATGCGGATTACGTCGGTCGCAGTGCCCTCGAAGAAGAATCTGAACTGGAAGAAGGGCCTCGGCATCGGCAGAAAATCGAGGCTAATCTCGTAGGAACCCGTCGAATCAATTGTCACCGGATTTGACCACGCACTCCAGTTTGCGGCATCGTATCTCGTCGTGCGCTCGCGGTCGATGAGGTTCTGGTACGCCTCCTCTGAGATCTCCGTCTCACTGCCGGTTTCGAGATCGATCTGGAAATAGGACTCGGGAGAGGTGTCGTTGCCCGCCCGCACCTGGAACACCGCCTGCACCGGATCGTCCGCAGCCGCGTCGGGCTCGGTGGATACGCGGGTCGAGTGGACCGTTAGGCGACCAAAGTTGCGCACACCTCCTCCAGCGAAGTCAATGAAGTTGGAGACGTACTGAGCACGGGGCACAAACCCCCGGCCAAACACCTCAATCTCGGCGATGTCAAAGGGGTTCGGTTCCAGCGTTTCCAAGCGGATGTACCTGACGAGCTGGCGTGGAAACTCGGCCTCCGTCCGAACCTCGTTGGAAATCTCGACCCGTGCCAAGGTCTCGTAGATCGGCCGCTCGTCTGCTCCAAAAGAGCGCCCGTCGCTAACCTTGACCTCGTAAGCCCGCAGGAAGGCGGTGCTATCTGTCGGGTTGGGAAAAAAGGCAATCCGTTCGACGGGAAACGAGGCACCTAAATCGAAGACGAAGATCCGGCCGTCCTGAGACTGGCCAGGAATCTGAAACCGCTCCCCAGTGGATGTGTTTGGGTTGCCGTCGACGAGAACGTTATTCGGCTGACCGTCGGCAACGCGCGCCCACACCCGTGCCCCGCCCTCGGGGATGAACTCGTCCGGGCCCGTTCCAACATCTGTCCAGCGAACAGTGGCGACGATGTTCTCGTCGGCTGTGAAGCCGGCCGGTAGCAGCAAATCGGCCGCGACCTGCGCCCCCGCAGCCACTAGCTCCACGCTCTGCCAAGTGTCGCCGCCCCGTCCGATGCGCACGGTCTCGATCTGGCCGCCCGCATCAATGCTCAGGAGAAACGTCAGGACAAGCGGGATGGCTGTCAGGAGCACGTCAGCGCACCGAAACGGTAGCGGGTGGCCGGTATCCCTTGAAGACGTCGCGTTGGAACCCGTAGGTCAGATCTACGGTCTCCACCGGCTCATCAGCGTAGTTGAAACGAACGGCAACGTCGTTGACGTGGACGGCCAACTCGGCCACGTCCGGGGGCATGGGTGGAAATACGATAAAGCCTTCGTACTCTTGGCCGCTGAAGATCATCTCGTCGGCATACATGTGGAGACGCAGCAGATCTTCACGCTCGCGCATGCGCACATAGTAGTTCCCGGCCCAAGCCAACGCATACGCTCGGTAGTACTCACTGATTTCGAGGAATGTCAGGGGCTTGTAGAAACGCTCGCTGGCGGATCGCAACTCAATTCTAGACGGATCGATCTTGACCTTCGGATACGCATAGTTTTTGATCCGCAGAAGGAATACGGTAAATCGCTGGGGCGTAAATGACTCTCCTGGGGGGGTCCAATCGCCGAATGTAAAGGGGTTAGTGGAGCGTGCTCCGTTGGCCGACTTTGTGGCGAAACTGCGGTTGAGCTCCGCGTCCGTCATGGGTCGCAGCGCGATATCGAGCCTCTCGAAGACGTAGGCCACCGATCCATCGTCGTGGACCACCATGTGTTCGCCTTGCTCGGACTTGGGCTTGGGCTGGAGAGGCCCCGGGAAGTAGCGCCCACAGCCGGACACAATCAGAATCAGCAGGCAGCTACAAATCGCTCTCAAAACGATCTCTCCGCGCAGTGCAGTTTAGATAAAATAAGGAGGGAGGACCGTCCTCCCTCCTTAGATGGAACAAGAGCTGTGGAGCGTTTCCCTACTTACCGCATCAGGGCTTTCACCGCACCCCAGCTACTCCCCTCGACGGCTGTGGCGAACTCACCGGTGCTTAGCAAGGTAAATTCGGAGGAGAATTCCGAGCTATGGGCACCGCCGTTTTGGATGTGCGTCGTGATTTGGTGCGTTCGGCCTCCACTGTCCGCCTCATTGAGGCTCAGTGACATGCCGATCGTCTGGCCTGCTTCAAATATCCAGCGGACGCTTGCGTCGCGGCCATCTGGCTGGTACGGATCGTAGGCCTCCATGCGAACTTCGTAGTTCACCGTCACGTCAGCGGCCAAGTGCCCGGCACCCGCTGGCGAGACCACGACGGCCCCCTCAACAGCACCCGACTCGGGACCCCACTGCATCTCCGCAGGCTGGTTCCAGCGCAGGAAGGACACGAGGGGGTAACCTCCGGGACGGGCGTAGTGGAAGGTCCACTGCTGGTGTCCGGTGCGGAGGGCGTCAGCCGCCTCGTTCCACACGCCGTGGTCGGGATCCAGAATGAGCTCGAGATCGTCGTCATGCCAACCATCGTTTGGCTCGGTGACATCGGCGTTCAGCGTGTCGTCGACGACGCGCGTGAATACGTAGAGCCGATTGTCCGGCTCCGGTGTCCAGCCGACGTGGTGAGCGATGTCGAGGTCGCTGCGCGCTGGAAACTCACCCTCGCCGATCACGTCGCACAGTTGGTCGCGACCGATGATGAAGTCCGGATCGTACCAGGCCCAGTCGCTGTCGTCGCCATCGGGGTTCATGGATTCTGGGTTTGGCACCTGCAGGGCAAAATAGCCGATACCGTTGCAGTTTTCGTATGCCGCTACCGGAGCCGCGAAACCTGCCAGCAGCACAGTGCCGAGGACTAGTGTGCTGAGAACTGCTTTCTTGTGCATGAGATCTCCTCTCGTTCATGTCTTCACTTCACCCTTTGGCCGAAGGAAGACGGTAGATTGGCGCGGAAAAATGAACATCTACGCCGCTTGTGAATCAACCTATTATACAGGTTAGCGAAGGCAGTAATCTATGACGCGAGAGCAAAAATTTCAAGACCTTTTTTGACTGGTGAGTCAGTAAGGTGCAAGGCGTACCTAAAAACAATAACATCTTTTATAAACAACTATTTGTCGTTTCTTCTATTGGAAGCCACTGGAGGTGAAAGGGCCTATCGCATCGCGGCTCCGCAGTCGCAATTGATACGACCAAATTTAACCTCTACACGCGCTTGACTGCGTCTTTGAAAGGTGAGTAACTTGAATCTCCGCTTGGATTCGGAGTATCGACGCTCCACGGATTAACTTATGATGTACTGTGATGCACAGCAGCGATCCAAATGCACAGACAAAGACGAGTCGATATCGTCGATGGATCCGTCGGGTGCTGCGAGTTGCTTTGGTGGCAGCACCCGTTTTGTCGGGCTGCAGCGACGATAGAAAATCGGCTCTTACCCTCCCTCGATTCAGCGAGGTCGCGGCCGAGTCCGGGATCGAATTCCGCCACTTCAATGGTGCTGCCGGGTCCTACTACTATCCCGAAACCCATGGCTCGGGTGCGGCATTTGCCGACTTCAACGGCGACGGCTTTCCCGATCTCTACGTCGTGAACAGCGCTGCTATCCACGGCGTACTCACCGCTCATCTGCCTGCCAATGCCCTATTCGCGAATCAGACCGACGGGACCTTCGTCGATAGAGCAGCGGAGGCAGGGGTCGCCGACACGAGCTTTGGCATGGGGGTCGGCGTTGGGGACATCGACAACGACGGCCACGCCGATCTCTACGTCGCGAACTGGGGTGCCAATCGGCTCTACCGAAACTTGGGCCATGGCCGCTTTGCGGACGTGACCGAACGGTCGGGAACCGGCGATCTGCGGGTATCGACGAGCACGGCCTTCGCCGACATCGATCTCGACAGTGATTTGGATCTGTATGTCGCCAACGACGTGCGGATTGTCGGAGACGATCTCCCAGAGTGCTACCGCGGACTGATTCGGATCTACTGTGGCCCCGGTGCCTACCCCGGCGATTCCGGGTCTCTGTTCCGCAACGACGGCGACCTCCGTTTCACAGATATCACCGACTCAATGGGTGTCTGGAGCGAAGAAGGTCGGCAGCTAGGCGTGGCCTTCGCCGACTACGACGATGACGGCGACCCCGATCTCTATGTCGCCAATGACCACGAGCCAAACTTCCTGTTCCGCAACGACGGGTCCCGATTCGCCGAGGTCGGTGTCTCCGCTGGCGTCGCCACGAGCCCCGATGGTGCCGCGGAAGCGGGCATGGGCACCGATTGGTCCGACTACGATCGCGACGGTCGCCTCGACCTAGGCGTGTGCAATTTCCAGTGGGAGCCCTGCCGGCTGCTGCACAATGCCGGGGCGGGTCAATTCGCAGACCACACCGCGCAGAGCGGACTGGGAGGGCCGACCTATCAAACCCTCACCTTCGGGGCAGATTTCATCGATGTCGACAACGACGGATACCCCGATCTGTTCCTCGCCAACGGCCACGTTGAGCCCAACATCGAGATTCTCGACAGCGCCGGCCCGCGCTATGCGCAGCACGACCAGCTCTTCCTGAACAATCGCGACGGCACATTCACCGACGTGACCGCGGCGAGCGGTCTGACGGCGTTCTCCGCGGGCGTGGGGCGAGGCTCAGCCGCGGCCGACTACGACAACGACGGCGATGTCGACCTGTTCGTGTCAAACAACAACCAACGCCCGCACCTTCTCAGAAACGACGGTGGAAACCGAGCCAACTGGATTTCAGTCGAGGTACAAGGTACGCGGAGCAATCGCAGTGGAATCGGCGCGCGCGTCACCGTGTTCTCCGCTGATCTACAGCAGATGGCCGAGGTACGGGGGGGTAGCAGCTACCTGTCGCACAACGATCTGCGACTGCACTTCGGCCTTGGTCGCAGGACAACGGTGGACCGCATCTTAGTTCGTTGGCCATCGGGTGGATTGCAGACTGTGGGCCCCGTGCCGGCAAGGCGCTTTGTGCGAATCGTAGAAGGCGAGCTGTGAGAGCACGTGCGTGGTTCCTTGCCTTAATGGCTCTCGTCGGGTGCGAAAGCCAACGCCCTGCTGCGGACGCGCCGCCCACAGCGGACGAGTTGGGGCGGTTGCGGCTAACGCATGAAAAGCGACTGCGCGAACGCCCCGGCGATCTCGAGACCCGGGTGTTGCTTGCCCGCGTACTGCTCGACTTGGGTCACCTCGATCAATCAATGGATCAGTTCCAAATGGTTCTTCGCTCGGATAGTCTGCACGTGGGGGCCCTGATGGGTCTCAGCGAGGTTCTAGCTCGGATCCGCGATCACGCGATGGCTCTCTCCTTGGCGAAGCGGGCTGTCGCGGCCAAGCGCAATGCGGAGACTTTGGAGAGGCTAGCGGTGGCGTGGCTGGAGGTCGGACAGCTCGCGAACGCCCAGTTTGCGCTCGCCGAAGCGATCGCGCTGGATCCGGCCCGCCCGACGCTTCACAAGTTGATGGGGGTGCTACTGGCCGCTCAAGGTGATGTAGCGGCAGCGCAGACTTCGCTGGAGCGAGCGGTGGAACTGGATCCCACATCGCACGAGGCCAGCTTCGCATTGGGCGTTCTCCAGTGCGAGCGCCTACGTAGCTGTGCGGAAGGTTTGCACCTCCTCCAGCGAGCCATCGCCTTGGCACCGGACAGCGTCCGATACGAGGTAGCGGCAGGCCGCGCCCTCCTGCAGGTAGGACGGACCCGCGAGGCCCTACAGGCATTCTCCACAGCGGTCGATCTCGACCCCTCTTCGGTGGAGGCGCACGTCGGTCTGGGCGTGTCCCGAGCCAAGCTAAAAATGTACGTCGAAGCGGCCACCGCTCTTGAGAGGGCACTCGAACTCGACCCGGTGCATCCCGATGTCCGTCTTCAGTTGGCTTCCGCGTACCGCCATCTGGGTCGTACCCGGGACGCCGAAGAGCAGGACGCCGCCCATCGGAGAATCGAACCGCACGTGGCTAAAATCGAAAGCCTGCGTGCGCTGGCCCAGCGAGGCCGCAATCCCAATGCACACTTCGACCTCGCTCGTCTCTACGCCCGCCTCGGTCACGACGCGGGAACCGTAAAACACCTGCGCGACGGCTTGTCCCTCCAGCCGGACAACGCCCGAGCTTGGCAGAACCTCGGCAATGCCCACGTCCGCTTGGGTCGTCCCGGCGAGGCGATCTCGGCGTACCGCCAAGCCCTGAACCTCGAGCCGGACTATGGCTTGGCGTGGTACAACTTAGGTACGGCCTACGCTACCAGAGGCTACATCAACCTAAGTCGCGAGGCGTACGAACGGGCTTTGGAGTTGTCCGAGCATTCGGCGGATGTTTTCATCGCGCTGGGGAACCTCGAATTGCAACAAGGCGATGCCCATGCAGCGGCCGAGCGCTACGAACAGGCGCTGGCCCAAGATCCCGATCTGCCATCGGCACAGCGGGGTCTCGTGCTCGCGTACCGGCAGGCCGGTGACTGGGCAGCGGCAGCTCAAGCCATCGCAACATTCAGGAACAAGGCGTCTCCGCCCTCTCCGCCACCGATGAAGGGCCCCTAGATCAAATGATGACTCAACCCCGCATCCTTCCCCTCCTAGTCCCCCTGATTCTGGTGCTGTCGGCGAGTTCCTCAGGCGCAGCCACATCGCTTGTCGTCGACTACGTCGCCATCCCTCAGATCGACTACGAACCGGCGATCTACTACGATGATGGAGACCCCCTGCCGCATCTGGCTTTCGAGCGCATCGACTGGACGCGCATCGTCGCCAAGCGGCACAGACGCGTGGTATTAGAGTCCAACTATGTGCGCGTGGAGGTGCTGCCGGAGATGGGACGGGTGTACTCCCTTATCGACAAGCGGACCGGGCACGACGCGCTGTGGAAGAACGACATCGTGCGCCCCGGCGGGGCGAACAACCCCACTGGCTGGTGGCTCTGGATCGGCGGGATCGAGTATACGCTTCCAGGCTACGAGCACGGCACGACCTTCGCGCTGCCTTGGACGTGGAAAATTTTGGAAGATTGCCCAGAACGGGTATCTATGTCGATGGCAACCACGGAGCCGCTGACGGGCCTGACCCAGAGAATCAGGCTGACGGTCCATCAAGGCTCGGCCGCGATGGAGGCCCAGATCCGCCTCCACAATCCAGGAGCCGATACCGTTCAGTTCGCCCACTGGATCAATCCCATGTGGGCCCCTGGAGGCGAGAACGAGCTGACCGACAACACCGAGTTCATCATCCCCACCGCGCGCATCCTGATCGCTGACCGCTGGCAGAAAAACCTAGGACCGAGTCCACAGGTCTGGAGCGCGAGCCCGCTGCGCTACCTCCGCGGGTGGAAGGCCGGGGATATCATGGCCGACGGATTGACGGCCGGCTATTACAGCGCCTACTCCCACGACGCCGAAGAGGGCGTGGTCCGAGTCTTCGATCCCGTCCTCAACCCCGGTGTCGACGTATGGACCTACGGCTTCCATCCGACGGGGATTCCCATGGGATCTGGCCAGCCCAACAAGGGCTATGTCGAGATGTGGGGTGGCACGTCGGTGCTTTTTCCCGATGAGACACGGCCCCTCCCACCCGGAGGCTCGCTTGCGTGGACAGAGTGGATGTATAGCTACCGGGAAACGAAGGGGATGAGTGCGGCATCGCAGATCGGCGCGATTCGCGGCAGCCTAGACGACGGGTTGCTGGACATCGCCCTTTCGCCCGCTCTCGAGGTGCCCAATGTCGCCATCGAAGTGTCGGTGGGTGGTGAAGTGACCGTTCGAGACTCGGCCTCGCTGACTCCGGCGAGGGTCCTGCACCGCTCCTACCCGATTGAGGCCGCGGAACCACCGGACGATCTCGCCGTCGAGGTGCGACAAGGGGCCCTTCAGCTCCTGTGGTTTCCGATTACAGGGGAGAATCGGCGTCTCAAATAACTTTTTTACAACGACCTGCCCCCTTCTCTTACTGTCTGATCACTGACTCGGCGGCGGCCCTTTGTTATCTACCCCTTGCGATGGAAGCGATGTTTGCACTCAGGGGTCATTTTCCTTACTTTCAAGTAAGAAATAAACATTCAACAAGAGGATCATAGCATGGCAACAGCAACGCTGACAAGCAAGGGGCAAGTCACAATTCCCAAAACCGTTCGCGAGGCTCTTCAACTCCGTGAAGGCGATAAAGTCGATTTTATGCTTACGGAAAATGGTGAAGCGCTCCTAACACCTATAGTTAAAAAAATAAAAGTAGATGAAATTTTCGGGAAGTTATATAAATCTAGCCGAAAGCCTGTTTCGGTTCCCCAAATGAAGTCTGAAATTAAGCAAAAAATGAAGGCACGTTTTAAGTGAAAGCATTAGACACAAATGTGCTTGTTCGCTTTCTCGTACGGGATGACAAAAAACAAGCAGAAATTGTGTACAGGCTTTTTAAGCGAGCAGAAGGCAAAAACGACTCCTTTTTTGTTCCTTTGCTCGTCGTGCTCGAAACCATCTGGGTATTGGAATCTGCATATGAAATTCCACGAGAAGAAATCCGCACGTCTCTTCAGGAACTTCTTCTCATGCCTATTTTGATATTTGAGGCCCAATCTGCTCTGCAAAGTACTCTCTCATCTGCTCAGACAAACAAAATAGATCTTGCGGATTTGTTAATTGCACACTCAGCAAAATTTTCAAATTGTGATAGTGTTCTCACTTTTGATAAAAAAGCATCTAAATTCACGCTGTTTGAGCAGTTAAGGTAGTCCACATATTATGGTGTCCGACAGCGCGAGGATGGATATATACACGCCGCTGTCGAAATGCTGCCACCCAACCCTTTAATCATGCGGAGAACCTCACCTCATGTACAATCTCAACGGCAAGGTCGCCCTCGTCACCGGCGCGGGCGGCGAACGCGGCATTGGCCGCGCCATCTGCCAGCGCCTCGCACGCGAAGGCTGCGACCTCGTGGTCAATGACTTGCGCGCCCAGCCTTATAGCGCGTCTAGCTGGGGCGGCCTGCCCGCCCTCGTCGCCGAAGTCGAAGCGGCCGGGCGGCAGGCCCTCGCGGTGGAGGCCGACGTGTCCAACGCCGCCCAAGTCGAGGGCATGGTACAAGACGCGCTCGCCCGCTTTGGCCGCATCGACCTGCTGGTCAACAACGCCGGCTCGCGCCCCGGGCCAGACCGCGTCCCAGTCGTCGATCTAAGCGAAGCCGCCTGGGACCAAGTGCAAAGCGTCAACGTCAAGGGCACCTTTCTCTGCTCGCGCGCCGTGGCCCGGCACCTGATCGACCGCGGCGACGGCGGCAAGATCATCAACATGTCCTCTACGGCCGGCCGCCAAGGATTGCCGCGCTACGCCGCGTACTGCGCGTCCAAATTCGCCATCATCGGCCTTACCCAATCCCTCGCCGGCGAGCTCGCCCCCCACCGGATCAACGTCAACGCCGTCTGCCCGGGCAATACCCTCACCGAGCGCACCCACTACATCGCTGCGGGCCTCGCCGAGCGCGACGAGCCAGACGCCCACACCACGGCCGCCCTAGTCCACGACCTCGAAGCGCAAACGCCCTTGGGCCGCGTGGGCACGCCCGAGGACGTGGCCCGCGCCGTGGCCTTTCTCGCCTCGGACGAAGCCGAGTACCTCACGGGCGTGTCGCTGTTGGTGGCTGGCGGCTTTCAGATGTGAAATCGGGCTCGTTTACTCCTTGACACTGCCTAGCATAATCCCGCGCACGAAGTACTTCTGCACGAATGGATAGACCAAAAGCATCGGCAGGATGGTGACGACCACGGTCGCCGCCTTGATCGTCTCGGGCGTGAACTCAGTGATGTTTGGATCAACCAATCCCTGCTCGATCAACTCGACGCTGTTTTCGATGACGATCCGCTGTAAAAAGGTCTGCAACACCTGATTTTCGTCCGACGCGATATAGAGCATGGCGTCGAACCAGTGGTTCCAGTGCGCCACCGCCGTCCACAACCCAATCGTCGCCAGCACGGGCTTGGAGAGAGGCACGTATATTCTAAAGAGGATATTGAACTCGCTGGCCCCGTCGATCTTGGCGGACTCGGCCAGACTTTCGGGAATGGCTTGAAAGAAATTCTTGACCACGATGATGTTAAACGCCGTCAGCATCTGCGGCAGCACCAGCGCCCAGATTGAGTCAATCAGACCGAGGTTCTTGACCAGCAGGTAGTTGGGCACAATGCCACCGCTAAAGAGCATGGTGAAGAGCACCAAGAACAGCAGCGGGCTGCGGTGCGGCATTTCGCGCCGCGCCAGCGGATAGGCCGTCAGGCAAGTAAAAAAGAGGGTCAGGGCCGTGCCCAAGGCCGTGCGCAGGATCGAGTTGGTGAACCCGGTGACGATCTCGGGATTGGACAGCACCATGCGGTACGAGGTCAGGGAAACGTCCCGCGGGTAGAGGTGCAAGCTGGCGCGCATGGCCTCGGCCGCGCTGCTCAACGACATCGAAATAGTGTACGCGAACGGATAGAGCGCCATCAGCCCGACTAAGCCCAACAGCGTCAGGTTAAAGACGTTGAACACCTTCTCGCCTCGCGTGCGGCTTACCATATTCCCTGCTCCCCTCGGCTGAGCCGCCGGGCCAGCGAGTTGGCCAACACCACCATCAACAAGCCGACCACGGCCTTAAAAAGCCCGGCCCCGGTCGCCAGCCCAAAGTCCATCAGCACGATCCGCCGCAAAACGTAGGTGTCGATGATGTCGGCCGCGTCGTACACCATGGGATTGTACATGTTGTAAATCTGGTCGAAACCAGCATTGAGCACATGGCCGAGATTGAGGATGAAAAGCGTGATAATCGTCGGCACCAGCCCCGGGATCGTAACGTGCAAGGTCTGCTTCCAGCGCCCGGCCCCATCAACGACAGCCGCCTCGTACAGGTCGGGAGAAATCCCGGCTAGTGCCGCCAAGTAGATCACCGCCCCATAGCCGGCCGCCTGCCAGATCCCGGTGGCGATGACCACCGCGATAAACCAGAAATCGTCGGTGAGGAACTCAATGGCCGAAACGCCGAAGATCTGGGCGAGCTGATTGGCCGGCCCGTTCTGCGAGAAAATCATTAGGAAGATGCCGCCTAGGATGACCCACGAGAGGAAATAGGGGATATAGGTCACCGTCTGCACGGTGCGCTTGTACCAAGAGACGCGGATCTCGTTGAGCATCAGCGCCAGCGCGATCGGCGCGAAGAAGCCGAACAGCAAGCGCAAGAAACTGATGGTGATCGTATTGCGCAGGGCATTGGGAAAGTCGGCCCCGCCAAAGAGGCGGGAGAAATTCTCCAACCCGCTCCACTCGCTGCCTAAGATGCCGGCACTCAGGCGAAATTCCTTAAAGGCGAGCACCAGCCCGAACATGGGCAGGTAATTGAAGACGAGGAAAAAGGCCAGCCCCGGGGCCACCAGTAGCAACAGCCCCTTGTGCTTGCGGTACTGCGTCAGTACTTCGCTCATGGTATCCTCATTGACCAAACAGGGCTTGACATCCTAGGCACCTTTTTTAGGGAACCAAGGCAAACGAACGGTTGGCTCTTTTTGGCGTCGCCAATGTGGACAACCGCACCGGCGACACCAGCGTATGGGTAGCGTATGTCTTGGTTCATATGTAAACTCTTTGGTGCCCACCTAGTTAGAAAGGTCGGCACTTTCGCATATAATCCCCTTTCTTTACTTCACCTGCGCCATGCAAAACTCAACCGCCTCAGCCTTGCTCTGCGGCCCAGCCGCGCTCCTCTACCTAGTCTTTTTCGCACTGCCGACCCTGCTCGGGTTTGCCTACGGCCTGACCGACTGGTCTGGCTGGACCAAAGACCCGCGCTTTATCGGCTTGGACAACTTCCGCGAGTTGCTCGACGACGACCGCTTCTTTGCCGCTTTGCGCTTCACGCTCTTTGAAACGGCCATGATCGTGGTTGGCTACACCGCGCTGTCGCTAATTTTAGCCGTGCTGCTAGACCGCATGCAGGTCATGCGCGGCCTAGTGCGCGGGCTGTTTTTCTACCCGTTTATCCTCAGCATTCTCGTCAGCGCCCTGCTCTTCCAGTATCTGGCCAACTACCGCACCGGCGCCATAAACACCTTGCTGCGCACCTTTGGCTTCGACGCGCTGGCCCAAGACTGGATGGGCGACCCGGCGCTGGTGCCCTACTTCATCCTCGCCTTGGTCCTCTGGCACGGCCTCGGCTTCTACACGACCATCTTCCTCGCCGGGCTACAGACCATCCCCAACGAACTCTACGAGGCCGCGCAGATCGACGGGGCCGGACCTGTGGCGACCTTCTACCGCGTCCAAGTCCCGGTGCTCATGCCGATGATTAAGACCAACTCGGTCATTGCCCTAATCACCGGCATCAACCTCTTCCCGCAGATTTTGGTCACCACCCAAGGCGGCCCTGGCTACCGCACGTTTACGGCTGGCTACTACATCTACTGGCTCGGCACGGAAAACGACCGCCAGGGCTATGCTTCGGCCATCGCCTTCGTCGTCTTCGCCTTCTTGGTCTTGGTCGCCGCCCTGCAAGTCGCCTTTTTCCAGCGCCGCGAGACCGACCTGTGAAGCGCCGCCGGCCCCTCTTTGAGATCGGGATGCTGCTCTTAGGGCTGCTCTACGTGTCGCCCTGTTTGCTGGCGCTGCTCAATTCCTTCAAGACCTTGCCGGAAATCGTCCGCTCGCCCGTGGCACTGCCCGCGGCACCGACCCTCGAAAACTACCACTACATCTTCACCGGCATCAACCTCGCCGCGCCGATGTTCAACAGCCTGCTGATGTGCGTTGCGGTCATTGCCACGCTCATCGTCGTCTCCTCCATGGCCGCGTACTCCCTCACGCGCCGCCGCATGCGCACGGGCAGCTTCTGGCGCATCTTCTTCCTAGCCGGGCTCACCGTGCCGTTCCAGATTCTCATGTTGCCGCTTTTGCGCCAGTTCAACTACCTCGGCATCGGCTACACGTACTTTGCCCTCTGGCTGCACTACGTGTCCTACGGCCTGCCATTGTGCCTGTTCATTTACAGCGGCTTTATGCGCTCCATCCCCCGCGACCTCGAAGAAGCCGCCCTGATCGATGGCTGTACGCCCTTGGGCACCTTCTGGCGCGTGATTTTCCCACTGCTAACTCCCTGCACGGTGACGATCATCATCTTTTGGGGCCTCTTCACTTGGAACGACTTCCCGCACGCCTTCATCCTCATGGGCACCAACAAGGGCGAACTGGCCTTTGTGCAGCTATGGCGCTTTCTCTCGGACAAGTACGTCAAGAACTGGAACTACATCTTCGCCGGCGTCGTGGTCTTGTCGCTACCCGTCACCATACTCTATCTTGCCATGCAGCGCCGCTTCGTCAAAGGACTGACCGCTGGTTCCACACGCTGAGGACTCCGCCCCATGCCCCTCGCCAAACTCGCAACTTTTGCCCTTGCCGCCCTCCTCGCTTTTGGGGCCTGCGCTGGCCAAGAAGACGCCCGCGTCGTGCGCGTCACCCGCAATATCGGCGGCCGACCCGGCTTCCAAGTCCACTGGGACATCTGGAAGGCCACCTTTGAGCGCCAAAACCCCGGCTGGACCCTCGAGCTGATCGACTTGGGCAACGAGGACGCCGGCGCGTACTACCGCCGCGCCATTGCCACCGGCGACCTGCCCCACGTGGTAATGACCCTCGACTACACCAAATTCTTGGCCAACGGCGGCCACCTGCTCCCCATTCCCCGCGCGCTCTACGACCGAGTAGGGCAAAACTTGCCGCCGTTGCACAACAGCCAGTACTACACGGCTCAAGTAGGCCGCCAGATCACCGGCATCGCCGTCAACAAGCGCATCTGGACCGAGGCCGGCATTGCCGAGCCGCCGCAGACTTGGGACGCCTTTATCGCCGCCTTGCACGAGATAAAAGCCGCCGGGTACAAGCCGCTCGTCTATGGGGGCCGCGAGTGGTCGGCCGGGGTGCCCCTCTCCTACGCGATCCAGACCAACCTCTACGACCCGACCCGCCCAGCCGACGCGCCCTCCTGGACCGTGCGCCGCGACCGCGGCGAGATCGCCTTTGCCACGGACCCGCTGATGCGCACCATCATGGCAAACATGATCGCGCTTCTCGACAACTTCGTGGAGAAAGGCTCGCTGAGCGACGGGTACAACGAGGAGCAGCGCGACTTCTTCAACGAGCACGCCGCCACTTGGATGATGGGCTGCTGGATGAGCGGCGATGTTGAGCCGCTACAGGTCGACTTTGAAATCGAGTACTGGCCCATTCCCTCCATGACCGGCCACCAGCCCCTCTTCATCAACACCTCCAACCAGCAGCGCGGGTGGGCCATGACCTCCAGCGCCCAAGGCCCGTACTACGACAAAGCCCTCGCCGTGCTCCATGCGTACTACCACCCGGAGGTCTATCAGGCGTACCTCAACGCCGAGGGCATGCTGCTCAACGCCACTCAAATCAAAGGCGTCAATGGCCCGAAAAGCACCCATGGGCCGACCCAGCGCCTCTTTGAGCGCATGCACACCAATCTCGACCACTGGGGCTGGACGCCCGGCTACTTCATCTCCATTGAGGACTATCCCCCCACCGGCTTCGTCCTCACCTTGGCCCGCATCATGCAGGAAATCCAAGCCGGCAACCGCGACGTGGACGCGCTGCTCAAAATGCTCGACGACGACTGGGAGGCCGGGCGCAAGGGCAACAAGTGATGCGCCCCGCCCTCGAATGGACGCTGGCCATGGCCCTGTGCGTTGGCCACAACTTCATCGGGGTGCGCAGCTACATCCTGCTCGACCACTACTCGGGCTACGCCGACCACTTCAACACGGTCGGCGTGATCTTCGCCCTGTTCTGGGTCGCGCTTACCGCCTTGCTGCTCGCGCTGCTGCGGCCCTTCCTGCGGCTGCCGACTTCGACTTTCGCCCTCATCTACGCCGCGCTAATGGTGGCTACGGTCCTGCCGACCATGGGTTTTGGCGGCTATTTCATCCCCCTGCTCGCCGGCGTCTTCTACTACGCCACCCCGGAAAATAACTGGCGCGAACTGCTGTGGGATCACATCCCCGACTGGGCCGCCCCGCGCGACTTGGAGATGATCCGCAACCTCTTCGAGGGGGCCCCAGCAGGTGCGCCGCTGCCGTGGGATGCTTGGCTCGGCCCGTGTATTTTCTGGGGCCTCTTCATGGTCGCCTTCTTCTTGGTCAGCTTCTCGCTCATCGCCCTGCTCCACCACCAGTGGGTGCGCGGCGAGCGCTTGGTCTATCCCTTGGCCGTAGTGCCGACGGCCATGGTCGAAAGCGTGGAAAACCCGGGCCAAAGCCTCTTTAAGAACCCCCTGTTCTGGGCCGGGTTTTTCATCGCTTGGAGCATCCCGACCGTCAACATGCTCGACCAAGTGTTCGACTTTGAGACCATCCACAACTTCGGCATCCCGTCCACGCGCATCTTTTTGCGCCGCATCGGCATCTCCTACGGGATCAACGTCAACTTCCTCGTCGTCGGCTTGGGCTACTTGCTCAACCTCAATGTGCTCTTGAGCGTGTGGCTCTTCCACATCCTCGTCTATCTCGAACACGGCCTGTTGGGCTTTTTTGGGGTTGTGGTCAACCTCCCGGCCCAGCCACACCAGCAGGTCTCAGTGCTGATGTCGCATCAGCAGATGGGGGCGCTCGTCTTTCTGCTCGTCTCGTCGCTGTGGATGTCGCGCAACTTTCTCAAAGACCAGTGGCGCGCTATCGCCAGCGGCGCAAGAGGCCCAGACACGCACCTGCCCTCGCCGCGCACCTCGGCGCTGATGGGAGTCGCCGGGCTGAGCTATATGGCGTACTTCCTCCACGCCACCGGCCTTTCCCTCGGCTGGAGTCTGGCCTTGCTGCTGGTCGCGCTGTTGGTCTTTTTGGGCACGGCGCGCTTGCTGGTGCAGACCGGCTTGGGGCGGTTGCGCGCACCCCATTCCATCCCGCCGCTCTTTACCAATGTGTTCGGCACGGCCTATTTCGGCGCTAAGGGACTTACCGCCATGGGGCTCAACATGGTGTGGGCCGCGGACGTGCAATTGTTCTTCATGGGCACGATGGCCCACGCCTTTAAGGTCTGCGAGGAGGTCAAGGAAAAGATCAGCGCCCGCAAGCTGCTGTTCTTCCTCACCTCGGCCCTCGTCGTCAGCGCGGTTACCACCATCGCGGTCTATATATGGCTGGGCTATCAGCACGGCATGATGCACGGCTTCCGCTGGTACTACATTGCCTCGCCCCTGAGCAAGTGGGGTTGGGTCGCCAAAACGGTCAACAACCCGCACCCGCCCCAGCATCTGACCACCCTGTTTACCGGCATCGGCGCTGGGCTCGCCGGGCTGCTTTCCTTTGCCCAGCACCGCCTCGCCGGCTGGCCCCTGCACCCGGTGGGGCTAGCTGTGGCCCTGACCAATACCGTGCGCGGCGATTGGTTTGGGATGTTCCTCGCTTGGCTCGTTAAGTCGATTCTGATTAGCTACGGCGGGGTCATTCTATACCGGAAAGTGCGGCCGCTCTTTTTGGGGTTTATCGTGGGGGCTTGCGTCGGCGTGGGCGGAGCGTCGCTGGTCTATTCGTTCTACTACTTCTAACCGCGCACCTGCTTGACCCGGCCGACTTCGCCCGTCTCCAAGCGCACCTTAATCCCGTGCGGATGTGTCGCCGACTTGGTCAGAATATCCCGCACCACGCCCTCGGTCAGCCGACCCGTGCGCTGATCCTGCTTCTGCACAATGGCAACGCGCATCCCGCGCGCTATATCGGCCCGTCTCGTTCCGTTCACACCCGATCCAACCACACTGGACTCAACCACGCCCGGTGCCCGTCCTTCTGCCGCAGCCGCAAATAGTAATAGGACCACGCGCCCGCTGGCGCAGGCAATTCGGCCCCGTCGATCTCCACGTCCCAAGCATTGGGTGCGTCCTGCCAGACGCACTGCCCGTTGGCCATGATCTCCACCCGCTCAATCGGCGCAGTCCCGTGCAGGCTGGCCGAGAAATGCACCTTTTCGCCCTCGGCCAACGCGCCCTCCGCGCCCGAGCGCACGCCGTTGACCGCATAGTCGCAGACGATTGGCACGCCCGAAGTCGCGTAGGTCCAGCGCTGGTCCATGGCCTGCCACACGGCCTCGCGGGTCAATTCCGTCGCCCGGAAACAGGTCATCCCCACGTAGCCTCCCGGTTTTTGCGTCGGATACCCTTGGTGGTTGTCGGTCCCGGCGACAAACCCCAAGCGCCAGCCTTGGGCAAAGGCATCCTGCACCGCAGCACCCAACCCCCCTAAGCGAATACCCCAGTACTCGTCGGGCGCGTCGGCTTCAAAATTGCCCCGGCCTTGGACGATTTCCACCAGTCTGGCCCGCTTGTTGGGGAACTCCCAGTGGTATTGCGACCAGTAAAACGTCTTGCCCATGACCGCGCGGTGCTTGCCGTATTCAATGGGTTGTCCGCAGTTGGGGTGGTGCGGCACCATGACCACGTCTTTGTCCCAAACCACTTCCGAAGGGCAAAGCTCCGGTTTCCAGTGCCAAGTGCCGCCATCGACCTCCGGGGTGCGCAGATAGAGGTTGGCGTGCCCGTAGGCATTGGAGCTTTCCCACGCCGGGATCGTCACAAAGCGGCCCGGCTCGTAAAATGCTTCATTGACCGCCAAGCACTCGGCCCAGCCGGGGCCGATCGGGGCGTGGTCGGTCATCGCGATCACGTCGAGGTTGAGAAAGTCGCGGGCATAGGCGTAGGCCGCGTGCGGTTCGCGGTCGCCATCCACTGAAAGCCGCGTGTGGAAGTGGATGCCGCCGAAGTAGTGGCCGCGCTCGCCGATCGCTTGCGCCGGACCGCTCTGCGCTGCTAAACCGCGCTCTGCATCGCGCACTGCAATGCGGACGGGACCGTCGGCCGGCACTTCAATACCCTCGACCACGCCCCGGCCGTCGGCACCAATTTCCACTTCATCGGGCAGCCCCGCGACCGCTCCGTCGGCCTGCACAGTCACCGTCCCCCGGTAGCTCGGTATTGGATTGAGATGATCGTCCGTCGCGAAAACCACGACCCGGCGCTTTCCCTGTGCATCCGCTGCCGCAGACACGCGCCCTTCCAGCCGCGTCAGGGGGCCGGGGGCATTGAGCAGCGGAATCGGGTCGCCCACCTTCTCGAAAACTTCGGCTGCGGGTCGCCGCACCCGCACTTGCAGGGCCCCGCTTATATCCGCGTGTGGCGACGGCACCGCACCAAAGGGAAAGACCAGCCGCGCCCCTGCGCTTAGCGACTTAGTGACCTGAATGGTACACAAGTAGAGTTCGTTGATCGGCCTTCCCACCAACCCACCGCCGGCCGGCCCATCGCCGCCCCGCGTCATATCGGTCCAGTCGCGGGGCAGCCCGTGTCCGAGCACCACCACGCCCTCGCCCCCTTCGACAAAAGGGTCTGCAAGCGTCCACTGGCGAGAATAGGAATGGAACGCGCTGATCGAAACCCGTACATCGGCTCCAGCTTCTAGGCCCGCCGGACAAGTGACGAACAGCCGCAAGGGTTTGCGCTGCTGGTCCGTGGCGACGAATTCCGTCTGTCCTTCGTAGTGTACCTCTAATTGTTCGTACATGTTACCTCCTCGATTCTTGTTGATCAGGATACCATACCTTCAAGTTGATGGAATAGACCGTCGATCTCGTCGATGACAATCAATTCTGCTGTGGCATTCCATTCGATCTCTCGCGCATAATACCACCGGGCTTGTACAGGCCGCATACCAACTTCTGCAGCCCCCTGCAGTTCGTCAAATCCTCCATCTCCGACGAACGCGGTTTTGCTTGGCGAAATGCCGAGACGCTCGCAGGCCAAATTGTAAATTTCAGGATCGGGCTTCACATAGCCTATTTGACATGAAAAGACAGCATCATCCACTACATTGCGGAGCGGGCACTCTGGCCAACTGATTACCTCGTCTGGAGTAGCATTGCTAACAATCCCAATCGTCCAGCCATTTGAACGAAGCCGCGAAAGTACATGCAGCATTTCAGCTTCTACTCCGAGCAGGTATTCCCGCTTGCGCCGCAGTCGATCGCGGCTGATTTCTTCAACAGTCGCACTTTCAACGGAAGCTCCCAGCGAGTTGCACAATGCCGACAACATTTCCCGATAGGTAGCAAACTTGCCCGTCATCCGATCTCTAGCACTATCCTTCCACCACGCTCGCACATCATCCAAACTCAACCCCAGTTTATCGACAAACGCCTGTTCAGAGGGACGATCTGCATACTTCTGCGTCACGAGCGTTTCAAACAAATCGAATAGAACCGCTTTCACGGCGTTCTCTCCCCGTTCCACGAGCATTCCAGCAGCGACGATATGTTTTGGCGGATTTAAGTGCATTTATCCGTACCAACGGGCACTTATATAGCGGGCCACCCCGTCCTCTTCATTGGTATCAATGATCCCAGTAGCTTGTTCCTTAAGAGCGGGGATGGCATTGGCCACGGCTAGGGCCTCGTCAGCCATCTTGAACATGTCCAAGTCGTTTACTTCGTCGCCAAAAACGATCACGCGGCGGTCTTCCATTTTTTGCATGCGCTTGAGACTCAGGATGCCCTGCTCTTTGGTGGCGCGAGCATCGTGGATGGTCAGCCAGTGCCACTTAGGCGAGTACTGATTCTCGTAGCAATGGGTCTGAACCCGTTTGGCATGTCGTTGGTTGATCGCCTCATCCAATTTCTCCAGCTCTGGTCCCGGGCCGATAACGGTGAGACAAACCACTTGGTCGCCGAGGCCGCGTTGCAAGTCGGCTAAATAGCACAGGCGCGGATCTTGGTGGAGCTGCCTATTCCGCAGATACCAAGCCATGCCGTCGTTGGTGATGTCGCAGTAGTAGAGACGATCGGCAGTGCCGTCGTAGGTCGAGATGAAGGGGATGTAACCAGCGTCGGTTATCTGTTGCCACAGCTCAGGCAGAATGTCGCCGGGCAGGTCGTGGATCAGGTAGTGTTGGCCGCTGGCCAGATCGGAAACAAAGGCACCGTTGAATTCGACCACCGGCAAGCGCAGAGGTACATCGGCCAGCAAGTGGCGCATGGAAGCTATGCTGCGGGCGCTGGCTACCGTGAAGAGCAACCCCTGGTCCAACAGCGCGTTGAGGGTATCCCTGCTGTACTGAGATAGCGAAGTATCGTCGCGCAGTAGAGTGCCGTCCAAATCGGAAATGTATAGGGGAGAGCCAGCATTAGCTTTCACAGTGAGATTCACACCTCCAAGCTGATCAGAATAACGGTAGGCAAAATCAATAACTTATTACACTAGCAGGCGGTACTAGGCGTAATTCGCCGCGTTCCACGCCCCCACCAAAAACGCCGTGCGATACTGCCGCGTCGAGATCAGCCAATGGCACAGGCGTTTCTCGCACTGCGCGACGATCTCTCGGTACGCCGGCTCGCCGTACAAATTGCGGGCCTCGTGCGGATCGGCCTCCAAGTCGTAGAGCTCGCCGCAGTCGGCCCCGAAATCCTCCGGCTGATAGTGGACATAGCGCCACTTGCCCCAGCGCAGCGCCTTGCTGTGCCGATGCTCGGTGACCGCCACCTCGTGTACGGGATTAGTGCCGCCCTGCAAAAGCTCGCTGATATCCGCCCCGTCCATGCCCTCCATTGCCGGCAGACCGCACAATTCCATAAACGTCGGAGCCAAATCGACATTTTCCACCAGCGCATTGCAAACCCGGCCCACAGCCGCAACGCCCGGCACTCGCCAGAGCATCGGCACCCGACACACGGCCTCTGAGCATATCCCGGGGGCCTTTTCCTGAATGCCAAAAGCAGTGCTGTACGCGCCGTGGTCGGAATTATAGACGACGATTGTATCTTCGGCCAAGCCGCGTTCGTCGAGGTAATCCAGAAGACGACCAATGCAGTAGTCAACCTGCGTCACGCAGCCCAGATAGCCGCGCCAGATGTTGCGCGCCCCCTCCTCCGGCGACCATGCCTCCCCCTCCCAAGCCCGCTGGAACCGCGCGTGCATGTCGCGGAAGTGCGGCGGGCGTCCCGACGGATCTTGGTAGTAGGTCTCCGGCAACGCGATGTCGTCTGCATACATATCCCAGAACTTCTGATCCGGCGTATAGGGCGCGTGCGGTCGCGGCAACGAGACCTGCATACAGAAAGGGTCTCCCGCGCAGCTATCCATAAATTCAATCGCCCGATCCACGCACCAGCTCTCGACATTGTACTTTAGCGGCAGGTCCGATGGCCGGGCGCGGAACTGGTTTTGGGGCAGGCCAACCGGGTGGCGGGCTGGGTAGCCGGTGATGCGGAAGTTGTCGTTTTGCTCCAACAAACCGGCACCCGCCAGAAACGTTTGATACGGCGACAGACCACCCGCGGCCGGCACCGGGGTTGAGGTGCCAGACATCCAGTAGTCAACGTGGTGCAAAAGCCAATCGCGCGGCTGGTTGGGCACGTGCGTCTTGCCGATCACCGCCGTCTTGTACCCGTGCTTCTTAAAATGCCCGAGAAAACTCTGCATCCCCTCTGGACGCGGCCCGCCCAAACCGAAGAAGCCGTGGTTGTGGCAGTACTGTCCCGTGTAGATACTCATGCGGCTCGGAGTGCAGATCGGATTCTGGGTGTACGCCCCTGAAAAGCGCATACCTTCGCTGGCCAGCCGATCCATGTTGGGCGTGAGTGCCTGCGCGTGGCCTTCGCAGCCCATGCAGGCCGCTTGGTGCTGGTCGGAGAGGATGTGCAGTACATTCATAGAAAAGCTCTTCTTTGCGAGGGTGGGAGGCAATTCCTAATTCCTAAATGCCGCCATCCGCATCGGTCCGTGGAAACTAGTCTGCGAAACCAGTGGCCAAGGCGGTTGGGATCTCTACAACATGAAAGAATTCAACGATTTAGCGGAGCGGAAAAGCGAGAGTTGCAGAAGTGGAAAAGCGCTACCGCGAATGGGCAGAGCGCGCCGATGTCCTGCCTTGGCCCATCAGCCCTGGCGCGTGGAAATTCCCCGGTATGCAGCGGGCCGGCACCTTCTACATGCGAGACCGGCACGGCCATAAGATAGCGGCGGTTGGCTCCAAGCCGATGTCCAAGAATCATGGCGGCTCTCTCGTCAGTGCAACAGCGTCAGCTTGTGCGTCTCGATAGCCCCATCGACCGAAAGCACCAACAGATACGTGCCCGACGCTTGGAACTGGCCAGTCTCGTCGCGCCCATCCCAGACGAATTGGTAGGAACCCGCCGGACGCCGTGCTTCTGTGGCCAGCACCCGCACTTGTTGCCCCAGTTCATTGTAGATACGCACCGCTACGGATGCCGAGTGTTCCAAGTCGAAGGCGACGGTGACGGCGGCATTGAACGGATTGGGATACAGGCGCAGGGAGGGCAACGCTTCTTCAGCAAGGCTCGCCGACGCCTGCGCCTCGACGGCCTCGACGGCTGTGGGCACTCCCCGCTCGCTGACCCCACAGATGCGGCGCAACTGCGAAAACTCTCCCCCGCCCCAATAGATGCTCCGAAAAGACTCCAGCATCAAGACTAGAAGATCGCCTTCGGGCGTCAGCAGCAGGCGAAAAGGCCACCAAATCGGGGCCTCCAAGGCCGGACCGCCGTCGCCGATATGGTCTTGGCAGCGATGCTCCGACAACCGCTTTCCAGCGACCACCCGTTTCTCAACAGCCGCACAGCCTCGAACAGAAAAGTAATCTCGTCCGTTGCCAGCGATGGTTTCGATGATGCCGGCCGGCCGGACCCGATGAATGCGGTGGAAATTAAAATTGGCAATATACAGGGCACCCTGTTCGTCAATCACTAGGTCCGCTGGGAAGTGGAAGGGGGCTTCAGTCGCCGGTCGTCCTTCGGCCCCAAAGTAATACCGGCCGCCTTCCACGACGAGGCTATCCGGGTCCCTCCCCGAACCGGCCACGACGTCAATGACACCGTCGGCCGACCGGCGAAAGACCTGATTGCCCCGCGTAAAATACAGCCTCCCTTGCTCATCCATGATCAAGGCCGTTACCGACTCGGCTTTCACTAGCGTAGAGACCATCCCTTGCCCATCAATGCGCCGGATCCCCCCGGTGCCGGCAACCAACAGGTGGCCTTCAAGATCGAACACCAGCGAACCGATGTAGCCAAACTGCGCCTCTTTCGCTGGACCGCCATCGCCATCGGAGCCATATTCGCCGGTTCCGGCAAAGGTGACCACCTGCCCATCGGCGTCCAGACGTGCGATGCGCGACAGCCTCCGTCTTCCTCCATCGGACCACGCCCAGTTGACATGATCGACAAAGTAGAGCCGCCCTTGCCGGTCAAAGGCCATCGCGCCCGGCGCAATGCGGGCCTCTAGGGCCGCGATGCTGTCTTGTAAGACATTGTCCCTTCGTTCCTTGCGGGTCTGCGGCACCCCGACGATGCGGGTGGCCGTGCCATTGGCTTCGAGGCGGTAGATCAGCGAGGCGTCGGCCACATAGACGCGCCCCGCCGAGTCTAACGCCAAGCCAAAGGGGAGATAGCTCTTATGGTCGCCAAAGGCGGCCAAGTAATCGCCGTCGGGAGCGGTCACGGTAGTGACGGTGCCCGGCGCTCCACACGGCGGCAGTGCCCACAGAGGCAGCCCTAGAGACAGCAGCCCCAATACGGCGATGAGCACCCCAAGCCGATGCCTAGCAAGCATGGTGGCCCTCCCGTCAGTGTAGCAGCGTCAGCTTGTGCGTCTCGATAGCCCCATCGACCGAGAGCACCAGCAGATACGTGCCCGACGCTTGGAATTGGCCAGTCTCGTCGCGCCCATCCCAGACGAATTGGTAGGAACCCGCCGGACGCAGAGCCTCCGCGGCCAGCACCTGCACTTGCTGTCCCAATTCATTGTAGATACGCACCGCTACGGATGCCGAATGCGCCAAGCGGAAGGCGACGGTGACGGCGGCATTGAACGGGTTGGGATACAGACGCAGGGAAGGCAACGCTTCTTCCGAGACGCTCGCCTCGGGGGCTTCCTCAACCGCCTCGACGGCTGTGGGCACTCCCCGCTCGCTGACCCCACAGATGCGGCGCAAATGCGAAAAGGCCCCTCCTGCCCACATAAAGCCCCCCGTCGACATCGCGACTAACAGATCGCCTTGGGGCGTCAGCAGCAGGAGATAAGGCCACCCGATCGGGGCCTCCAGGGCCGGACCGCCATCGCCAATGTGGTCGCGGCAAACAGGCCACTCCCACTCCTTGTCAGCCACCACCCGCTTGTCGGCGGCCAAACAGCCTGGCGACCTCCTGAAGTCCAGTCCGTTGCCAGCGATGGTTTCGAGGAGGCCGTCGGACCGGACGCGATGGATGCGGTGGAAATTGTTATTGGCAATATACAACGTACCCTCGGAGTCGATGGCTAGGTCTGTAGGAAAGTAGAGAGGAGCTTCGGTCGCCGGTCCGCCATTGGCGACAAAGTACCCGCCTAAGCGTTCTTCCGATTCCCACTCCCCTTCCAACGCGGCGTTGCGCATGGCCCTACGGTCGTCCCGATTAAAAGGGTCGCCCCAATCCGACCCGGCCACGTGTTCGATCGCGCCATCGGCAGGGCGGCGGAAGACCTGAGTTAGCGTCCTAAAATACAGTCTGCCTTGGCCATCTATAGACAGGGCTCCTACCCAAGGTGCCTCCACTAGTGTGGAGACGACCCCTTGGGCATCAATGCGCCGAATCCCTCCATAGCCCGAAAATAGCAGACGGCCCTTCTGATCGAACACCAGCGAATTTATGGCACCGAACTCGAACGGACCGGCAAAGGTGACTACCTGCCCATCTGTCTCCAAGCGTGCGATGCGTGCCTTCGCCTTCTCTTGGCCGGCAACCGAAAATATCTGCCACCCGTTGACATAATCGACAAAGTAGAGCCGCCCTTGCGGGTCAAAGGCCATCGCGCCCGGCGCAATGCGGGCATCCAGCGCCGCGACAGTGTCTGCCAAGACATTGAAACGCTGCAACAGCGGGGGCCGATGCGTCGTTGTTTCATCGTATCCGAGGGGATGGCTGGCGTAGTCATAGTCGTCCTCGCTGTACGAGATATGATACTGGGGTACGCCGACGATGCGCGTAGCCGTGCCATCGGCTTCGAGCCGGTAGATGATCGTCTGGTCGGCTACGTAGATGCGCCCTTGGGGGCCTATGGCCAACGCCTGCGGATAGTAGCTGTGGTACTCCGGCGCGGCGACCTTGTCGGCCGGGCCCCCTACGGTTTCGTACTGTATCGGCGGGTAGATCGTGTAATCGCTGAAGGCGGCGAGGTAGTCGCTGTCGGGGGCGGTCACGGTGGTGATGGTGCCCGGCGTACCACACGGCGGCAGCGCCCACAGAGGCAACCTCAGAGACGCTACCCCCAACACGGCCAAGACAGCATAGAGCCGATGCCTAAAAACCATGGCGGCCCCTCCCATCAGTGCAACAGCGTCAGCTTGTGCGTCTCGATAGCCCCATCGACCAAAAATACCAGCAGATACGTGCCCGACGCTTGGAACTGGCCAGTCTCGTCGCGCCCATCCCAGACGAATTGGTAGGAACCCGCCGGACGCCGTTCCTCTGCGGCCAACACTCGCACCTGCTGCCCCAGCTCATTACAGATACGCACCGCTACGGACGCCGAATGCGCCAAGTCGAAGGCGACGGTGACGGCGGCATTGAAAGGATTGGGATACAGGCGCAGAGCAGGAAACGCTTCTTCAGCAAGGCTCGCCGACGCCTGCGTCTCAACCGCCTCGACGGCTGTGGGCACTCCCCGCTCGCTGACCCCACAGATGCGGCGCAAATGCGAAAACACCCCTCCGGTCCACCCCATAATACTCTCCACCGGCATCGTGACTAACAGATCGCCCGCAGGCGTCAGCAGCAGACGCTCAGGATGCCAGATCGGAGCCTCCAGCGCCGGACCGCCATCGCCAATGTGGTCGCGGCAGTGTTCTGCCACCTCCTTCGGAGCGTTATTACAGCCTAGTGAAAAACTAGAATCCAGTCCGTTGCCAGCGATGGTTTCGATGAGGCCGTCGGGACCCACCCGATGAATGCGGTGGAAATAGTAATTGGCAATATACAAGCTGCCCTGTGCGTCGATCGCGAGGCTGGCTGGGAAGTCTAAAACGGCTTCGGTCGCCGGTCGGCCTTCGGCCCCAAAGCGCCGACGCCATTTGCCGTCGAACTCCTCGCCGACGAACCTATCCTCCCCCGAACCGGCCACGTGCTCAATCCCCCCATCGGCTGTGCGGCGGAAGACCTGATTATCCATCGTAAAATACAGCCCCCCTTGCCCATCCATGACCAAGGCCCATATCTGGTCTGCTTCTACCAGCGGGGAGATGATGCCTTGCCCATCAATGCGCCGAATACCCCCATCGCCAGCGACTAGCAGGTGGCCTTCCCGATCGAACACTAGCGAACCGGTGTAGCCAAACGGGGCTGGACCGGCAAAGGTGACCACCTGCCCATCGGCGTCCAAGCGTGCGATGCGCACCAGCGTCGGCAATCGTTCTTCGGTCCGCCTCCGGTTGACATAATCGACAAAGTAGAGCCGGCCGTGCCGGTCAAAGGCCATCGCGCCCGGCGCAATGCGGGCATCCAATGCCGCGACGGTGTCCGCCAAGACATTGAAACGCTGCAACACAGGGGGCTGAGAAGTATGCAGCTCATCGTATCCGAGGGGATGGCTGGCGTAGTCATAGTCGTCCTCGTTATGAAAAATGCTATACTGGGGTACGCCGACGATGCGGGTGGCGGTGCCATCGGCTTCGAGGCGGTAGATGATCGTCTGGTCAGCCACATAGATGCGCCCTTGGGGGTCTAAGGCCAACGCCTGCGGATAGTAGCTGCGGTACTCCGGCGCGGAGACCAAGTCGATAAGGCCAAGTACAGTTCCGTACTCTACCGGCGGGTGGATTGTGTAATCGCTGAAGGCGGCCAAGTAATCGCCGTCAAGAGCGGTCACGGTGGTGATGGTGCCTGGCGCACCACACGGCGGCAGTGCCCAAAGAGGCAACCTCAGAGACGCTACTCCCAACATGGCCAAGACAGCATAGAGCCGATGCCTAAAAACCATGGCGACCCCTCTCCTCAGTGCAGCAGCGTCAGCTTGTGCGTCTCGGTAGCCCCATCGACCGAGAGCACCAACAGATACGTGCCCGACGCTTGGAACTGCCCGTCCCATCGGTAATACATAGCACGACCTCCTCGTCGATTAAAACCGCCGGTCAGACCAGCGGTCGTAGATGGGCATTTCTCTGGTGCGATTAAGCCGCTGGACTCAAGCGCACAGAGGCTTGTTGCGGCGGATTAACATAAATCCTCAAGCGATTTATAGCCACTGGTTCTCGTCCAAGTTCACCGGCCCGCCGCCGACCGCCGGACCCCCACCTTCCTGTAAATCTCCGCGCGCACCTCGTAGATTTCCCGCGCCTCTCGGAGCATCTCCGCCCCGCCCCGCTCCATCCATTCGGCCACAAAAGCGTCGAAATAGTCGAGGTCGCGCTCGCCGCGCACGATTTCGGCGTAGGCCGTCATCTGCAAATTGCGCAAATCGCGCAAATGCTTGATCGACGAGGGCACCACGTCCGGCTTGCCGAACAGGCCGGCCTGCGCCCACTCCGGGTGCTGATAGCGCTCGCGGTGTTGCAACATGGCCGTCGGCAGGTACTTGTCGGCAATGGCGGGCCGGACCCCGCAGGGCGAGAAAAAGCCGCCCGGGCCATCGACGTTCAACGTGGTCAGATGCTTGAGGGCGACGTTGCGGTCGTCGTAGGGCGGCAGATGGTACAGGCCGCGCTCAGGGTCGAAGTCCCAATGCACGCCCCGCTGGCCCATCCGCACCTCGACAAAGAGCGTTTCCTCAACAGCTAGCGCCTCGAAAATTTTGAGCATCCGCACGACCTTTTCAGGCGCTGCGGCCACCTGCTTGCCGAAGACAAAGACGTGGGCAGCCGTGCTCCACACCCGCCCCCCGCGGAGGCCTTCGGGGCCGGCCGGGAACGGCCCGACCACCACCTCGGCACCCGGCTGCAACTCGGCAATGACCGATACCAACGAGGCCTTGTTGTACGCGTCAAAGCTGCCGTAGCTGCCGTAGCCGAAGAGATAACCCGTCTTGCCACTGACGAATTTTTGGTAGGGCATTGGGCTGCTCTTGATTTGGCCGATCGCAAAGTCCGGGTCAATCAGCCCGTCGGCGTACCACTTGCGCAAAAAGCCCAGTATCTCTTTGACCTCGGGCCGAGTCCCGCCCCACACGACCTCGCCGTCGTCCAGCATCCAGCCGTGCGGCACGATCCCGTAGGCCCCGAAGACCTCGCCAAAGACATTGAACCAAGCCTGCGCGTTGGGACACATGCCGTAGGTGTCTCGTATCCCATTGCCATCCGGGTCCTCGTGGCGAAACTTCCACAGGGCCGCGTACATCTCGTCGAGCGTTGCCGGCACTTTGTCGATGCCGACGTTGCGCAGCCAGTCCATCCGCCAGATTCCCGGCACTGGATAGCCGAGGCTACTGCCCCAAGTGGGGATGCCGTAGTTGGCCCCCTTCCAGTAGGCGTAGAGCCAAGCCGAGGGCGCGTACTGGTTGAGATAGCGCACGTAGTTGGGCGCGTGTTTTTGGATGACCTCGTAGGGAATGGGCAACGCATAGCCGTGGTGGGCGTCCTTTTGCACCACGACCGGATCGCCGGCGTAGAACAAATCGGGCACATTGCCGCCGGCAAAGACCAGCGGCCGACGCCGCATATAGGCGAAATGGCTGGTGAACAGGGGCTTGAATTCGACGTTGAACCGCGCTTCGAGCCGCTTTTCGATCCAAGTCCCCTCGCGTGCGGTGGGATGGCGCGGGATGCTCATCCAAGAGATCTCGAGCCGCTCGGCCGGGTCATCGACGACCGCATCCCAGTCGATACTCAGCTCGGCCTCTGTCGCCTGTATCCTCCGCGCTTGCCGCTCGGCGAGGGCATACACAGCGCTGATGCCGGCGAAAAACGCCAACAGGGCGAGAATTTTTCTCCGCGTCATGGCACCCTAAAAAAACAAGGGAGGCAGATCGAAAGCGATCTACCTCCCCAAGTTAAATCCGAAAACTACCGGGCCAGCTACTGCATGTACGAAGCCTTGATGTGGCCCCAGCTATCGTTTTCGACAGCGGTCGGCAAAAGCTCCGGCTGCGCCGGCAGCAGGATGAAGTCGGTGATGCACTTGCCGTCGCCATTGCCGCAGCGCTGACCGCCCATGCGCCAAGCGGCGAAGCGACGGTCGGTATCGTTGTCGGTGCCCACATCGTTGTCGATGATCGAGATGCCCAGACCGATGATGTCGTTTTCGCTGAAGGCGTGTTGGACGCTGTTTTCGGGCGATGCGTGGTCGAAATCGTCCCAGCCCACGGTCCACCACTCGGCTTGGAAGGTCGCCTCAGTGGCGTGTGCGCCGTTGAGATTGAAGGATTCGCCGCAGCACGAATAAGGCTCGACATCGTGCCAAGTGGCGCTAGAGGCCCAAAGCCAGTTCCAGCCAATCGGCTCCAGCGGCGGCCAGCGGTAGTGGCTCATCTGGTTGAGGCGACCCCGGTTGCGCAGCACTTCCTCCTCGGTGTCGAAATCGTCGGTGCCAAACCACGAGACATCGCCGCCGTGGTTGGCGTCGAGGTTGATCTCAAAGCTGTCGTCGCCACCAGCGCCGCCCACACCACCGCCATCGCGATCCCACAGATCGTCGAAGCGGTCAAAGACGAAGTAGAGGCGGTCCAGCTCGTCGTTCCAGCCCGAGGTCCAGCGGAAGTTTAGATCGGCGGTATTGACCTCGGCCCCAACCTCGCCGGCCACTACCGCGTGCAGGAGTTCGCCGTTGAACTCGCTGAACGGCGTGAGCCACAAATTGTCGGGCACTACGTCCCACTCGGAAATATCGCCGTCCATTACCGGCAGATGCGACGTAGGCCACTGCCAGACGCCCAAAATCAGCCCTTCGGGCACGTGCCCGAAAGAAGCCGTACTCAGCCCCAAAAGCGCTACGGCCAGCGTCAATCGTTTCCTCATAGTTTGTCTCCTTCTCTTAGGTGGGGGTTGCTTCGATAAAATTCTCGCGCCGATATTCAAAGAACGGTTAGACTGATATAGCGATTCTCTGCTCCGTTCATTGGGCGCGACCACCGCGACGGGCTTATCGGCGCGGGTCGAAGGAGCCGTCAGCCCCTATCGGGTCCCGCGTTTTCTGTCTCGCGCCGACTAGGATGGGCACCCCTCTGGCAGCCGGTCAAGCCGCTGATGCGCGCGATCGCAACCGGACGATGGGGTGCTTATTGGTAGAGGATACCCATCCTCTTCCGCGATGTCAAGATCCGGGGGGTCAAGCGCAACCGTTGGGTTGCGAACCATGAACAGAGGCGGGCGATGGTGTGCGGGTGCGACCAGAAGCCAATACCCTTTACTTTTGTTGGCAGACGCAATCGAAGACAACGACCGCTACATGGGCGCAAACAGCAAGACCCGTTTGAGGGGAGTGCGTTAGACTAAATCCTGCTGTCGCGCCTCTTCACCCTGCCTTTAGGCGCGATAAAGCTCGCGTACGCGGGTAAGGACACCGGGCGGGGCCGCAAGCGGCAGATGCTGCGTAACATCAGTTAAAAATAAACAGCGGCTCAAGTGCGAAAAAGGAGGACGAGAGTTGACGACGCTTGTCGCGTCATGGCTCATTAGGATAAGGTCTGAGATGGACGCGGTGGCAGTCATTGGCTCGGCGACGATGGACCGCGTGGTCCAAGGCGGCGCGAGTGTGTATAAGCGCGGAGGGGTGGTCGCGTATGCTGGACTGACCTTTGCCGAGTTGGGCGTGGAGACGCGGGTGTTGACCAATATCGCCGAAGCGGACCGGGCGATGCTGGCGGTGTTGCAGCAGCGGGGTATTGCAGTCTATGTGGGCCAGAGCGCGGCGACGACCTGTTTTGTCAACTACGTCGATGGCGACGCACGGCGGCAGGAGTTGCTCGCTTGCGCCGCGCCGATTGCCGCAGCCCAGCTCGGGCCGGTGCTCGCCGGCGTGAAGCACGTGCATTTGGGGCCGCTGCATCCGCATGATCTGGCCGAGGATCTGCTAGCGGCGATGGACGGCGTGGTGAGCTTGGACCTCCAAGGCTATGTGCGGCGGATTGAGGGGACGCAGGTGTACCGGGGGGTTGCTAAAAGTCTGTATGCCGCCCTACAACGAGCGGCCTATGTCAAAGCTGGCAACGATGAATTAGAACTCGTGCTCGCCGACTGCGGCCTGACGCTGGACCAATTGATGCGCGATTGCTCGGTAGCAGAGTGGGTCGTCACCGAAGGCTCGCACGGCGGCTGGATCGCCAGTCGGCAGGGGAAGCGGACGAAGTTTGCGTCGGCTCCAGTGGCGACGGTAGCTGACCCAACCGGGGCCGGGGACGTGTTTTTCGCCGCGTATATCGCGCATCGCCTACATCGAGGGGCAGGGATTGCTATGGCCGCTCAACGCGCTGCTGCGTTGGCTGCGCACCATGTGGAGGGGGGTTTTATCGACGCGGCGACGTTGCGTTTGAAGAGAGGTTGAACGGGCCCTACTGCTTGGACCCTTGCCGTCAAATGTATAAGGGCCGGAAGTGGTTGACAGGTCGCCTCGTCATTATGAGTTCAGCACTCGGCGCCGCGAACCTCGCCGCCGAAGTGCTGCATGCGCTCCTCGGTGTCAATCTGACCGGTGCTGGCGGGTCGGTAGTGTAGCTGCAGGGCGCGGCGCATTTTTTGCGAGGGGTTGGTCGGGCTGCCGTGGTGGGTCATGCCGTGCCAGAGCAGGCAACCGCCCGGGGCGAGAGGCACGACGACGTCGCGCTCGGTCTGGACGTCGGTGTCGCAGATTTGCCAATCGCGGCGTTTGAAGTGATCGACCGGACCCTCGCAGTGCGTACCGGGGATGATGTGCAGGCAGCCGTTATCCGCACTGGCGCGGTCGAGGGCGATCCAGACGCCGATGATGGTGGTGCCCAAGGGATAGTTGAAGTACGCGCAGTCTTGGTGCCAAGGTTTTTCCCGGCCCCTAGGCGGCTTGAGCAAGGCCATCTCCTGAAAGAGAACGGGCGCAGCGCCCATCAGGCGGGCGAGGACGTCTAAGAGACCCGGGTCGGCGGCCAGCGGCTGAAAGCGCACGTCCCAATCGACGAATTTCATAAGTTTGCGCACCGCTCCACGCCGCGCTGCGCCCGTCAGCTTTTGGCCCTGCGCGGAGGTTTCAAACTGGACGCCGCGAAATTCGGGTTGCTTGCCGTCAATCAGGTCGTACACCGCGTCGCCAGCATCGGCGACTTGGGCGGGCGAAAACGCCTCTGCAATCACGAGGTAGCCCTGCTGGTGGAAGAAGGCTAGCTGTTCGGGGCCGATGTCGGCGAAGCGGGCGACCTGCTGGGCCTCGGTGTCGTAGCGGTAGAGATCGGAGGCGTAGTCGTCGATGATGGGTTGGGCACTGGTCATGTCTGTTCAGCCTCTTCTCCGTTGCTCGCCGACTGGTCCCGGACCAAAATTGCCATGGGAATTAGGACGCAGTAGCCGACCACTAGGAGCACCGGCGCGAGGGTGAGGGAGAAGAAGCCCTCGGCCGGCGGGATGCGCAAAAACACATAGCCGAGCAAGATCACGGCTAAGCCGGCTGCGGCCAAGGTCCAGTTTTTGCGCGTAAAAGGCAGATCGCCGAGTTGGGCCATGACTACCGCGCCCGTTTTTCGCGGATGCGGGCGGCGCGTCCTTTGCGACCGCGCAGGTAAAATAGGCGGGCGCGGCGCACCCGGCCCTCGCGCATGCGCTCGATCTTGGCGATGCGCGGCGAGTGCAGGGGAAAGATGCGCTCGATGGCGATGCCCTGAGAGATCTTGCGCACGGTAAAGGTCTCTTGGATGCCGCTGCCTTTGCGCTGGATGACGGTCCCTTCAAAGAGTTGGGTGCGCTCCTTGTCGCCCTCGATGACCCGCACGTGGATGCGCACAGTATCGCCAGCGCCGAATTCGGGAAGATCGGTTTTGAGTTGGTCCGAGGTCAGCTCGCGCAGGATACTTGAGTCCATTGTATCACCTTGTTTGTTACGGGGCTTCTTCCAGCCCTTGCTCGTGCCAAGTGGCGATGAGCTGTTGTTCGTCGTCGTCGAGTTCGATCTGTTGCAGCAAGTCGGGCCGGCGCGCAAACGTGCGCCGCAGGGCTTGGCGTCGCCGCCAATGTTCGATGCGCTGGTGATCGCCCGAAAGCAGGGCCTCGGGGACGCGCTGGCCGCGAAATTCAACCGGCCGAGTGTACCAAGGGCAATCGAGTACGACCTCTTGGAACGAGTCGTCCAAGGCCGAAGAGAAGTTGCCCAAAACGTTGGGTATGAGCCGCACCACCGCGTCGATGAGCACGAGGGCGGCCGGCTCGCCGCCGGTGAGCACGTAGTCCCCGATCGAGATTTCTTGGTCGATAAGCCCGGTGCGGATGCGCTCATCTACTCCTTTGTAATGCCCGCACAACAGCACCAACCGCTCCGCGAGCGCCAGCTCGACGGCGAGGGCTTGGTTGAGCGGCTGGCCGTCGGCTGTCAGGTAAACGCAGCGACCAGCCGCTAGGCCCCGATCCTGCCAAAGCTGGTACACGGGCTCGGGCTTGAGGACCATGCCGCCGCCGCCACCGTAAGGCGCGTCATCTACGGTGCGGTGTCTGTCGGTCGCACAATCGCGCGGGTCGTGGGTCTCGATGGCCAACAGGCCCCGGGCGATTGCGCGGGCCATCATGCTAGTCGCCAACGGCGAGGCGAAAAAATCCGGAAAGAGGGTTACGATGTCTATTTTCATGGCTCGAATAGCTCTTCAACGCCCCGCACGACGACCCGACCCGGGGCGATTTCCACGACAAAGTCGCCGACAGCCGGCACGAGGGCTTCGCCTTGGGCGCCGCGGACTACGTAGGCGTCTGTGCTCGGCATGGATAGGACCTCGACGATGCGGCCCAATGGCTGCCCCTCTGAATTGACGACCGCGCAATCTACTATATCGTCGATGTAGTGCGTACCTTCCGGCAGGGGATCGCGCTGATCTGGAGCGATGGTGACATAGCCTCCGACCAGCATTGAACGCGCCTGTTCGGGTGCGTCAATGCCAGCGAATTTGAGCAACAAGCTCTTGGCATCTGTGCGCCAGCGCTCGAGTTCGAGCGGCATATCGGGTCGGCCCGCGCATTGGAGGACGACGGTTCGCAACTCGCTGAAGCGCTCGACGCGGTGCGTCAGGGCCTCGGCCCGGACTTCGCCGCGCACTCCCCACGGGCGGGAGATATAGGCTACGGCGACGCGCCCGGCCATGCGGCTGTCCCTCTATGCTTGCTCTTGCGCGGCTGATTCGGGTGGTGCAGCGGCCTCTTGCGCGGCCGGTTTGGCTGGCGCCGCCGCCGCTTGCTTGCGTCGGCGCTTGGGCTTGTCGCGGGTGAGGGCGTCGTCGCGCACCCGGCCCTCCCCACCCTTCCAACGGGCCAATACCCCTTGGCTGTGGAAGAGGTCGGCGACGGTCTCGCTCATCTGCGCACCTTTGTCGAGCCACTCTATGGCGCGCTCTACGTCGATTTTGACGCTGGCGTGCAAGGGATCGTAGAAACCCACCTCTGCGAGGGCGCGGCCGTTGCGGGCGACGCTGACGTGGGTGGCGACGATCCGGTAATAAGGCTGTTTGCGTTTGCCTATTCTCTTAAGGCGAAGTTTGACCAATGCTATTCTCCTTGGATGCCTAGCCCATAAAGGGCATTCTCATTTTTGAGCGGCCGCCTTTGGCGCGGCCCATCTGCCGCATCATTTTCTGCATCATTTGAAATTGCTTGACTAGCTGGTTCACGTCTTGGACGGTCGTGCCGCTGCCGCGGGCGATGCGCTTGCGCCGGCTGCCATTGAGAATTTTGGGTTGGGTCCGCTCTTGGGGAGTCATGGAGTTGATGATGGCCTCGACTTGGGAGAACGCGCTTTCGTCGAGCTCCATGTCCTTGGCGGCCTTGCCGCCTCCGGGAATCATGCCCATGAGCTGGTCGAGAGGCCCCATGCGGCGGACAGCTTGCAACTGCGAGAGAAAATCCTCAAAGGTGAAAGAGGCCCGGCGGAGCTTTTCTTCTAGCTGTTTGGCCCGGTCGCGCTCCATGGCCTGCTCGGCTCTTTCCACGAGCGAGAGAATGTCGCCCATCCCGAGGATGCGCGAGGCCATGCGGTCGGGGTGAAAAGACTCTAGGTCTTCGATTTTCTCGCCGGTGCCGACGAATTTGATCGGCCGGCCAGTGACGGCGCGGATCGACAGGGCGGCCCCGCCGCGAGCGTCGCTGTCGAGCTTGGTCAGGGCACAGCCGGTAAACGCGAGGCGCTGGTTAAAGCGGGTGGCTGTCTCTACGGCGTCTTGGCCCTGCATGCTGTCGGCGATAAAGAGGATCTCGTGCGGCTGGACCGCCTGCTGGATGCGATCCAGCTCGTCCATCATCTCCTCGTCGATGCTCAGGCGACCCGCCGTGTCTATGAGCGCGACGCTGCGGTGGGTCTGGCGTGCTTGGTCGATGCCGCGGCGGCAGATGGCGACTGGATCGACGCCCGCGGGCTGGCTGAAGACGGGCACGTCGATAGAGGCTCCCAGCGATTGGAGCTGGGCCACGGCGGCCGGGCGATACACGTCGGCGGCGATCAGCAGTGGGGGCCGGCCCCGTTCCTTGAACTGGCGGGCCAGCTTGGCGGCCATAGTCGTCTTGCCGCCGCCTTGCAGGCCAACGAGCATGACGACGGTGGGGGGGTGCTCGGCGAGGTTGGGTGGGCTGTGGCTGCCCCCCAGCAGGGCAACGAGCTCGCTATGGACGACTTTAACTAGCTGCTGCCCCGGGGTCAGGCTCTTGAGGACGTCTTGGCCGAGGGCCTGCTTTTTGACCCGCTGAATGAAATCCTTGGCGACCTTGAAGTTGACGTCGGCTTCGAGCAGAGAGCGGCGGATCTGGCGCAGGGTATCGTCGATGTTGCGCTCGGTGATGCGCCCCTGCCCGCGAAGCGAGCGGAAGAGGTCGTCAAAGCGTTCGCTGAGTCGGTCAAACATAAGCCGCTGCGTCGAGAAGTGGAATGCGACAAAAAGGTTAGAATATAGGTCAATATATATATATGGCAACAGAGGTAGGTCAGCCGCGCAGGTCGGCGATGACGCGGGCTGGGTCTTGAGCACCGAAGACGGCTGAACCAGCCACTAGGCACCGGGCACCGGCTCGGCGGCAGGCGGCCGCGTTGCCGGGATGGACCCCGCCGTCAATGCCGACGGGTACGTCTAACCCACAGCGCTCGATTTCCGCGCACAGGTCGCGGATTTTGTCGAGGGCTGCGGGCTGAAAGGTCTGGCCGCCAAACCCCGGCTCCACGGACATGACCAAGGCCGAATCGAGCGCGTTGAGGTAAGGGTAAAGGGCGGAGACAGGCGTACTTGGATTGACCGCGAGGCCACACTGGCAACCGTGCTGGCGGATGGCGTCGAACACGGCCCGCAGGTCGGACGCGATTTCCACGTGGACGACGAGGGAGTCTGCGCCCGCTTCTTTGAAGGGGCCGATAAAGGGCAAAGGATCTTGCAACATCAGGTGCGTGTTGAGTTCGAGGCGGGTGGTTTGGCGCACGGCTGCGACGACCGGCAGCCCAAAGCTGAGGTTGGGGACGAAGTGCCCGTCCATTACGTCGAGATGGAGAAAATCAGCTCCTCCGCGCTCGACGCGGCCGATGTCCTCGGCTAGGCGGGCGAAGTCGGCCGCCAAGAGGGAAGGGCCGATGCGCGTGGCGTTCATGGCTCCTCCCAGTTGTCGAAGGCATCCGGCTCCGGGGGTGGTGCTGCAGCACTCACGACGAGGTCGATGCGGCTGTGGCGCGGGATGCGCTGCTCGCGCATAGGTGCTTGCGCCAAGACAGTGCCGACGGGTTTTTGCGCGTCAATGCGCTTGGCGATGTGGCCGATGCGCATTTCGTATTTGCGCAAGGTATCTCCCACGGCTTTGATGGACAGGCCGATTAGATCCGGGACGCGCTTGAGGGCCGCGAGCGGGCCGTTGCTAACCTGTAGGTCAACCGAACTGCCGAGAGCGAGCTGAGTGCCGGGTGGGGGCGACTGCTCGACGACCGCGCCCTCGGGGAGGGCATCTGAGGAGCGGTAGAGGATTTGGCCGATCTTTAGCTGGTTGCCCTCTAGCTGCAAACGCGCCTCGCGCAGGCTAACGCGGCGCACGTCGGGAACCTCGTAGTAGCGCGGCCCTTTGCTCACGGTCAAGACAATGCGCCGCCCCTTTTTGACCCCTTGCCCAGCACTTGGATTTTGCTCGACGACCGCGTCGGCGGGGATGGTCTCGTGGTGCAGCGAATCGCCGATGGTCATCTTCAAGCCCTCTGCCCCGAGGCGGGCGGATGCTGCGGCCGCGAAAAGGCCCTGGAGATCGGGTACTTGGACGCTGGGCGTGTCAACTAAGTACGGCATGATGATCGCGTCGAGTAGGACGAGGGCGATAACGCCAGCGAGGAGTGCGGCCGCCGCGAGCAGGCCCAATTGGCGGAGGATGTTTTTCACGATGTGCAACGCTTTATCCGCCGATCCGCAGGGGCGGTGCCTTTGCGGATGCGCACGGCAAAACTGCCGTCGCCGGCGTGTTGGCCCGGTATGGTCAGTACGTAGCGGCCGGCCCAAGGCTGGGCGGGAAAGTGGGCATCGGCGCGCTCCAGCCGAGCGGTCGGGGTCTGCTTTAAGAAGCGCTCGACAATGGCTTCGTTTTCCTCCTCTTCCAAGCTACAGGTGCTGTACACCAAGACGCCGCCGGGTCGCAGGTGCTCGTAAGCGCGTTGGATGAGCACCTGTTGCCGTGCGGTCAATGCTGCAAATTCGGCTGGCTTGCGGCGCCAGCGGGCGTCCGGTCGCCGCCCGAGTACGCCGGTGGCACTGCAGGGCACATCGGCGAGAACGCGGTCGAAGGCACCGCACCCGGGGGTCGTGCCGTCGCGAGCTATCGGGCGGATGGTGCGCAGGCGCAGGCGCCGGGCGTTTTCGCACACCCGATTTAGCCTCGGCAGCGAAATGTCGGCGGCTACGACCCAGCCGCGGTCGGCCATGGCCATGGCAGCTTGCACGGCCTTGCCGCCGGGGGCGCTGCACAGGTCGAGGAGGTGCTCGCCCGGCTGGGGGTCGAGCAGGGCCACGGCCAAGCCGGCGTTGGGGTCTTGAACCTGAAACTGTCCCTGCTGGTAGGCGCGCGAGGCAAAGAGGTCCGCGCCATTTGCCGCTCGATAAAAACCCGGCCTTGACCCGACCGGAACTAGGTCGAGTTCGGCGGCTAGTTCGCGGCTGGTGCGCAGCGGATTGAGGTAGATGTTGAGTGCGGCGGGCTGGTTGTTGGCCACGAGCAAAGGCTCGACGATTTCGCGGCCCCAGCGGCCGACCCAGCGCTCGACCAACCACTCGGGGTGGGAGTGATACACCGCTAGGTAGCGCGTCGGATTTTGCCGCTGATCGGGATAGCGAACCCGTGCGCGCTGCCGCAGCAAGTTGCGGAGCACGGCGTTGACCAGTGAGGCGATGCCTTGGTGCGTCAAGTGCTTGGCCAGCTCGACCGAGGTATGGACGGCCGCGGACTGGGGTACGCGGTTGAGCCAGAAGAGCTGATAGGTGCCGAGGCGCAGGATGTGGCGGGCCCAAGGCGAGAGTTGGGCGATCGGGCGCGCACAGCAGGTGGCGATGATCCAATCGAGCCGCTTCTGCCAGCGCACCGCACCAAGGACTAGCTGGCGGGCGAAGCGCACGTCGCGGTTGGTCGGCAAGCGGGCGTCAAGGGCTTGTAGCAGGTCGTCGAAAGGCTGGACTTGTCGCTCTAGGTCGCGGAGCAGGCGCACAGCCGCAAGGCGGGCTAGGTCGGGGGGGCGCACGGCTCAGCGCAAGAGGAGCATGGGGCGGTGCAGGTCTGCCGAATCCGTCCGCAGGCGGTAGATGTAGAGGCCGCTGGCTGCCGGTGCGCCGGTTGCCGACTGGCTATCCCAGTGGACCACGTGCCGTCCCGGGGGCGTACTCGCCGCAAAGGGCGTGGCCACCTTTTGACCCACTAAGTTGAAGATGTCGATTTGGGCAAAGCGAGGTGCCCCTGCGGGGATGGTAAAAGGAATAGCAGTGCCGGCGTTAAAGGGATTGGGGTAGTTCGGCGCGAGGAAGAGTTCGTGCGGCAAAGCGAAGCCGGACGGCTCTGAGATGGACGTGGCAACGCCCTCCCACTCTACTTGGCTTTCAGCGCACGAGCCTTCGGCGCAGGTCTCGAAGACGAGCGTGGTAGCCTGTTCGGCGTCGAAGAGCAGGTAGGTCTGGCCGCGCTCGTCGCTGGTGGTCGTCACCTGCTGAGAAGCGTCGGCCGAGATGCGGACGGCCTCGCCGTTGACCAACGCGTACGCCGGGCCTGCTCCAGAGTTGGTAATGTCCCAAGTAAAGGCCGCGCCAGCGCGGAAGTGCCCAGCCTGCAACAGGCGCGCCGACACGCGGATTTCGCCGGCGCTGCCATCGGCTACGCCGCCAGTGCCGGTCGCGGAAGGGGAGAGGGTTTGCCCGGCCGAGCGGAAGAAGATGCCCTCTGGCAAAGCCTGCCCCTCGGCATCGCAGTAATTGCGCAAAAACGCGACTTGGGGGCGGATGTTGTCGCGCTCGTTAAAAGAAGGCCCGAGCGACACCACGTCGAGGTAGATGTCTATGGGCGTGCTGGGGCGGATGGAGTCGGCCAAGGTGAACGCCATGTTCGCGAGATGGCCCTCGCCCGCTATCTCTGCGCCGCCGAGGGTCGCGATGCCCCATTGGGCGGTCTGGCCTTTTATTTGCGGTGGTCCTGGGGCGACAAAGGAATTGGCCCTCGCCGTCTCGCCTAGCGCACCCGCGATCGCGGCGATGGCGTCGGCCGGCTCCCAGCTAAACTCGAATTTGACTTGGCGCACGCCGCTCATGTTGCGCGCCGAGACGCTGAACTCCACGGTGCTATTGGCTGCAAGCCCACAGAAGGGACCTTCTTCGCCGATGAGGATTTCGGCGTCTGCGTTGGGGCCGGCGTCTGCGAGACAAGGCAACGCGGCGATGCCGAGGAAGGCTATATACCAGAGAAACATGCACTTTTCCCAAGAGATTAAGTTCAAAAAATACAGCGGATAAATGTACGCAACACCAATGTCTAGGCAAGCGCGTCAGCTCTGCCCTCTGCCTTGACCGAGTTTTGCCGCGTTTTATTATTGTCTGAGTGGTCAGTGATTAGCCCCTGCCCTCCACCTAGAAGCGGGCCGGTCACTAACCACTGTTCACTAACCACTAACCACTGCTCACTAACCACTAACACCTATGCGCCGTTATCCGGTCTGGCATGTCGTCCGCGACGATCCGTACGATAGCTTAATTGATGCCCTGCTCGCCGGCCGCGGTCTGACCCGCGCCGAGCTGCAAGTCGGTCCCGAATCCTTGCATCCGCCCGAGCAAATGCAGGACATGCCAGCGGCGGTTGCGCGCCTAGAACGCGCCGTGCACACCCGCGAGAAGATAGTCGTGTACGGCGACTACGACGTCGATGGGGTTTGCAGCACCACAGTGCTCATGGATTTTCTCGAGCGCGTGGGGGCCGACTGCGACTGCCTCTTGCCCGATCGCCACAAGGACGGATACGGGCTCAAGCCGCCCGGGGTCGAGCGCGCCATAGCAAAGGGCGCATCTGTCATCGTCACGGTTGACAATGGCATTTCGGCCTATGAGGCCCTAGCGCTGGCCGAGGCGCACGGCGTGGAGGTCGTCGTAGTCGATCACCACCAGCAGCTCGCCGAACTGCCGCGCGCCCTCGCCATCGTCAACCCCAATCGCCGCGATTGTGCGTATCCCTTCAAGGACTTGGCCGGCGTCGGCGTCACCTTCAAGCTAGTGCAGGCTCTCAGCGAAGCTTTTCTCTGCGGCGAGGAGCGCCGCCGCTATCTCAACGAATTGCTCGACCTCGTGGCTTTGGGGACGGTGGCCGATCTCGTGCCCGTGCTGGGAGAGAATCGCCTGTTCATCCAGCGCGGCCTGCAGATTCTCCAGCGCACCAAGCGCCTCGGGCTGGGCGCGCTCAAGAGGGTGGCCAGCTACCGAGACCAGCCCCTCGATGCGGCTAGCTTGGGTTTTCGCTTGGGGCCGCGGATCAATGTCGCCGGCCGCTTGAAGACGCCCGATATAGCACTGCGGCTCTTGCGCTCCAAAAGCGAAGGCGAGGCCGCGCAGTTGGCCGACGAGCTCAACCGGCTCAACTCCCAGCGGCAGGTCTGGCAGCGCGATGGCATACGGGAAGTCGAGGAACAGGTCGGCGCGGAGGAGGACGTGGAGGACCGCATCATCGTGGTGCTAGGGGAGTGGAATGTGGGGATCGTCGGCCTGTTGGCCAGCAAGTTGTGCGAAAAATACGCCCGCCCGGCTGTCGTGTGTACCCAAGGCGGCGACCACGGCCTTTACGTAGGATCGGCTCGCAGCATCCCGTGCTACGACATCAGCGAGGGGATCCACGCCTGTGAAGAGCACTTGCAGACGCATGGCGGCCATCCGGCGGCCGCGGGTTTTTCGCTCGCAGCCAACGCCTTTGAGGGCTTTCGCCTCGCCCTGATCGGGCACGCCAACGCCCACATTAGCGCCGAGGCCCTGCAACCTGTCTTGGACATCGACCTGATGCTCAAGCCGGCCGATTTGACGCTGGACACGGTGGAGCAGCTCGCCGCGCTAGAGCCTTTTGGCAACGGACATCGGCGTCCGGTTTTTGCCCTAGAGGACTGCCGGGTCGTTTGGGCGCGGCAAATTGGCACCGACGGCCGCCACTTTAAGGCCGAATTGGAGGTGGGGGGCCGGCGCTGTACTGCGCTGTGGTGGAACCAAGAAGGACTCGCGGAAAAGGTGCGGCCGGGCGACCGGCTAAGCGCGGCTTTCGAGCTGGAAGCAGACACTTATACCGGCAACGGTGCCGTGCAGATGGTTATCAAGGATTTGCACTTGCGAGAGCCGGGGGCCTAGGGGTTTAGAGGGACGGTTTTCTGCGGAATTGGAGAATGCGAACGTGATAAGTTCCCAATACACCAAGGAGTTGTGCATCCGGGACAGCGACGCCAAAATCGTCCTGTTGGTCGTCGATGGCTTGGGCGGGTTGCCCCATCCGGCGACTGGCAAGTCCGAGCTGGAGACGGCCCGGCTGCCCAACTTAGACGCCCTAGCTAAGGGAGGCACCTGCGGCCTAATTTCGCCTTTGGGAGCAGGCTTTACCCCGGGCAGCGGCCCAGCCCACTTAGCCCTCTTTGGCTACGATCCTTGGCAGAACCAAATCGGTCGCGGTGCCCTTTCGGCCCTCGGCTTGGGGCTGGACTTCGCCCGCGGCGACGTGGCGGCGCGCCTCAATTTTTGCACGGTGGATGCTGCGGGCCGGGTGTGCGACCGCCGCGCCGGCCGCATCCCCACGGAAAAAGGCCGCCAGCTTTGCGAAGTGCTAAGAGCGATCACAGTGCCCGAGGTGGAGGTGCAGGTCGCGGCCGAGATGGAGTACCGCGCCGGCGTGGTGTTTTGCGGCGCGGACTTGGGCGACCAAGTCTCGGATTCGGATCCGCAGGTGACGGGCGTGCCGCCCAAGCCCCTGACGGCGCTCGCGCCGGGTTCCGAACGCACGGTCGAAGTGGCCAGTGCTTTTCTGAAGCAAGCCGCCGCATTACTCGCTGACGAGCATCCGGCCAACATGGTGCTGCTGCGGGGATTTGGTCGCTATCCAGAGCTGGTGTCCATGGACGAGGCGTACGGGCTGAAAGCACTGGGCATTGCCGGGTATCCCATGTACCGCGGCGTGGCCGGGGCCGTGGGCATGGATGTCGAAGAGGTCGGCTGGGACCTCGCGTCCGAGTTCGCCTTGCTCAAAGGCCGCTACGCGGACTACGACTTTTTCTACGTCCACGTAAAGAAGACCGACAGCGCGGGCGAGGACGGCGATTTCGCCTTGAAGGTGCGGCTGCTAGAGGAGTTAGATACCTACATTCCGCGGTTGCTCGCGCTGCAGCCCGAGGTGCTCATCGTCACCGGCGACCACTCAACTCCTGCGATTATGCGCAGCCACAGTTGGCACCCCGTGCCCACGGCTATAGCCAGCCCGTGGGCGTTGGCCGACGCGGCCGATGAATTTTCCGAACGCGGTTGCAGCGCCGGCAGCCTCGGAGTCGCGCCGGCGACCAGCTTGATGGCGCTCGCGTTGGCCCACGCGCGCCGGCTCGACAAGTTCGGTGCTTGAGATGATCACTCCCCTGCGCATTGCCCACCGCGGCGCATCCGGTCCGGGGCTAGCGCCCGAGAACACGTTGGCCGCTTGCGAAAAGGCCCTCCAGATCGGCGTCGATATCCTCGAAATCGACGTCCACGCCACCCGCGACGGCCAGATCGTGGTCTTGCACGACGCAGCGCTGGACCGGACGACCAACGGCACCGGGTTGGTCGCCGACCTCTTGGGCGAGGAAGTGCGCCAATTCGACGCTGGCCGCTGGTTTAGTGCTGATTTTGCCGGCGAGCGCGTACCCCTGCTCGAAGACGTGCTCGACTTAGCGCGCCACCAAGCCCTCGTGCTGATAGAGATCAAGGCCGACGGCATGGCCGAGCGCATCCTGCAGGTGATTGAGGCGGCGAATGCGGCGGAGCGCGTCGTAGTGCAAGCGTTCAATCCGCAAACCGTCCAGCGGCTCAACTTGCTTGCCCCGACCCTGCCTACGGCCCTGTTGGTCGGCCAGTTGCCGACCACGCCATCGCGGGTACGCGCGCGCCGCCTCGTGCGCCAAGTGCTGCAAGTGGGGGCCAACGCGCTGGCGATGTGGTACGCGGCGCTGACCCCGCCCTTCCTCGAAGAGATGCGCCAGCGGGGCATTGCGGTCTGGGCTTGGACCGTTGACGAGGATATTGCCATGCGCGACTTGGCGATGATGGGGGTACAAGGGATCATCACCAATCAGCCAGACCGGCTCAATCAAGTGCTCGACGAACTGGTCGCCGACGGGCACCTGCGGCCGCCTTTGGGCCAGCGCGTCAAGCGCAGCCGCTGGGGCCGCCGCCGCCAATTGCGCAAGCTCCAAGCCGCCAAGCGGGGTCGCTGAGAAATTAGGGGAGTCGCAGATGCTCTACACCTTGTTGGCCGTACTGCTGCTGGTCGCCGTGGTGCTGAAGTACTGGCAGCCCTTTGGCCAGCGGTGCCCTCAGTGCCAAGCCCGCCGCGAGGATGCGGAATACCCCTTGTGTCCAAATTGCGGGTGGATCTACGAAGTGCCCGGGGAAGAGCCGGACGACGAAGAAAAGGCGAAATTCTGAAGGACGCAGAGCCGCGCTGGTTGGGCCGTTAGGTCCTAGGATGGAGGGCGTCTCGCCCTCCACCATGCGAGGGCAAGATGCCCTCGCACCCAAGCCATCCCGCGTCCTGATTTGCGCTTGACAATTCCCTGTACTTCCCTTTAGATTGTCTCTAATTATAGGGAAGCGCAGAACGTTCAAACTCAGGAAGGTGGACCATGGAAATGCGGGCAATATCGCTATTTGTCGCCGTTGCGGTTTTGGCGGGCTGTGACGACCCCCCCACAGCCGAGCTAGAAACGGCCAAGCAAGCCCTTGACGCGGCCCGGGACGTCGGTGCCGAGCGCTTTGCCTCCGATGAGTACTCGGCCGCGCAGCGTGCGTACAGCGAAGCCGAAGCAACGACCAACAGCGAAGCCGAGCGCTTTTTCCTCCTCAAGGACTTTGAGCAGGCGCGAGCGCAAATCGCCGATGCTAAGACCAAAGCCATGCGGGCAGAGACGTCGGCACAAGCCGAAAAGAAACGCCAGAGGGAGTCGGCCGAAGCCGCGATTGCCGCCGCCCGCGACGCGGTCAGTGCCGCATATACCAGCCTAGAGGAAGCGCCGTCCGGCAAAGGCACGGAAGCCGATATTGAGGAATTGCGCGCCGAGTTGAGCACGGCCGAAGCCGATTTAGACGCGGCCGAAGCTGCGCTGAACAGCGAGAATTTCTCCGGTGCCGAGTCCCTCGCCGAAAACGCGGATCAGAAGGCTACCGAGGTCGCCGACGGCGTGATGGTGGCCGTGGATAAATACCACGAGTTGGTCGAAAAGATGCGCCCTTGGTACGAGCGCATCTGAGCGTACGCCATTGCAAGCCCCAACCACAGGCGGCCGGGAGTTGCTCCCGGCCGCCTTGTTTTTTTTCCTGTGGCTGTGGGGGCCGCCCGCCGCGTCTGCATCCGCGCTCGCGTTAGAACACCAGCAACTGGTGCAAGCTGTTGAGCACCACGACCTAGCTACTCCCTACATCGTCATCAATACCCAAGACAATCTAATCCTGCTCCGCGAGGGGGAGCAGGTGTTGCGCCAAGCTGCTTGTGCAACGGGCAGCGGCCGCAAGCTCGAAGGCACTAAGCGGTGGCATCGCTGGACTTTCGACACCCCCAAGGGCCGCTTCGCCATCCGCCGCAAAGTCGCCGACCCCCTGTGGACCCGGCCGACTTGGTTCTTCGTCGAAAGCGACGAGGAGATTCCCATTTTCGCCGAGGACCCGCGGCGGTTCCAGCGCGGGGTCTTGGGCGCGTACGCATTGTACTTCCTCGAGGATTTTATGATTCACGGGACGCTCTTTGAAATCAACTTGGGCAAGAGCATAACCCACGGCTGCGTACGGGTGGGCAACGAGGATCTGGAGTACCTGTACGAAGCCGTCGAAATCGGCTGGCCGGTCTTTATCTACTAATGAAGCTCCTATCGTTGTTTTGGGCCGTTGCGTACGGCGCGAGCGCGGCGTCGGCTGCGGACTTGGCCTATGTCAACGCCGCGCTAAGGGCTTGGTTGCAGGCTATAGAAGCGGACGCGCCGTACTTGCTGGTAGATCGGGGCGCGGGCGCACTGCGGCTGATGCACGGGAAGGCACTTTTGCGGCGTGCTCCGCTCGCGGCCGACTCCCTTGGAGCGCGGCCGCCGGTGCAATCCTCGCTCGAGGCCCGGTTGCGCCGCTATCGACCCAGCAGCCCTTGGCGCGGCTTGGTGCCCAGCCCTTTCGACTGGGAACAGAATTTGGTCGCCGATGCCGCGGTTACCAGCGCCCTGTATTTTGCGAGCGGACTGCTGATCTACGCCCGACCGGCGTGGCACCGCCCAGACGCCATGGATCTGCAAATCGGGGCCGCTGATTTGCGCGCGCTGTACAATGCCTGCGGTCCAGGTACCGCGCTCGTCGTCCTGCCCGCCAATTGGAGAGAGGGGCCGCAGTAGTGTTGCACTTTGGCGCGGCGGTCGTCGACATCACGCCGCCGGTCGGCATCCCAATGGGCGGGTACTGGGGGCGGCGATCCGGGGCCACGCACATCCGCGACCGCCTCATGGCCAAGGCCCTCGTCTGCGGCCGCGATTCGGCGCGGGTTGCCCTTGTTGCCGTCGATTTGGTGGGCTTGGACGCAGCCGTCGTGCGGGTGGTTCGGGAGCGGGTACGGTGCGCCACTGGCATCGAAGGCGCGGCCATCATGGTCTGCGCCTCCCACACGCACGCCGGCCCGCTGACCTTCCCCTTCCGGGGCATGGGCCGCATCGACAGCCGCTACTTGCAGCAGGTCGCAGACGCCGTGCTCGAGGTGGTGGTAGCGGCGGCCGCCGACAGCCGACCGGGTCGCTTGTACTGTGCGCGTCCCGAGGTACAGATAGGCATCAACCGCCGCGAACCGCACCCGCAGGGCACGCGGATCGGGCAAAATCCCGCTGGTCCGGTCGTGCCCTACGCATACGTACTGCGCTTTGTCGCTGCCGATGGCACCGGGGTCACGCTCTTCAGCTACGCCTGTCATCCGGTGGTCTTGGGCCACGACAACCTCCAGATCAGCAGCGACTTTGCCGGTGCGGCGGTGCGCCATATCGAGGAGCAGACCGGCGATAAAGCACTCTTTATCAACGGTGCCTGCGGCGATGTCAACCCGCGGATAACCGGCGGATCGTCTGCCGACGTCGAGGCGTTGGGGCAGGAGTTGGGTCGGGCCGTGCTGGCGGGGCGGGATGCGGCCGCGCCTTTGGAGGTTTCAGCGATAAGCTGGGCGCACGAGCGGTTGGACTTGCCGCTGCGGCCCCTGCGGCCGCGCTGGCGCGCTGAGGCCGAGAAACTCAAATGGCATCTGCGGGCGCGTTTGGCGCGGGGTGGCGAGGCTCCCAAAGCCCAGCTCGAATGGGCTGCGGCCATGCGCGAATGGGTGCGGGCTGGCGCGGGGCGCGTTCGGGTCCAGCCCTTTGAGATGCAGGCGTTGGCCTTCGGCGAACTGGTGCTCTTGGGCGTGGAAGGCGAGCTTTTTGCCCGCTATCAGCTCGACTTGGAGGCCGCGCATGGGCTAGCTGTCTTGTGTGGCTTTGCCAATGGCTGCATTGGCTACGTGCCCACGGCTGACGAGTACGCGCGCGGCGGCTACGAGATCGACCAAGCCTATAAATTTTATCCGAGTGTGCAGATGATCGCGCCGGCGAGCGAGTCGCTGATACGGCAGCGGGCCGCGGCGTTGATAGCAAAGGTGCGCTAGCGTACAACAGGAGGAGTTATGCGCGATCTAGAGGTGCTCTACGATCAAGTTCCGGCCACGCGGTGCGCTGGTACGGGCGATTGCTGCTGGCTCACGGACGAGGAGTTCGACAACTACTACGCCACCATGTTTCCGCTCTATCGGGCCGAATACTCCTACATCGTCGCTTATGTGGAGCGGCACTTTTCCCCTCAGCGCCGCCAGGCATTGCTGAGCTTTACCGAGGAGCGGCCGCGGCGCTGCCCCTTTCTCGGGGCGGACCATGGCTGTACCATCTATCCGGTGCGCCCGCTGATCTGCCGCACGTACGGGGCGATGAATTCGGTCTCAATCGCCCGCCAAGCCCTCGCGCATCAGGGCGCTCTGCCGTCGGCGCAAATTCGCGCCTTTGTGCGGCGCGAGGCCGGCATGGTGTGTCCGCGGGTAGCGGTGCTGGAGCCGGAAAAGGTCGCGCGGCACGCCCGCATGCTCATCGAGGGGACGTACGACCGCGAATTGGCGCGGCTCAGCACTGGGGTGGAGCTAGCGGACGCGGAGCGCAAACAGCTTTTCCAACGGCTCACTGGCCGGCAAGAGTGGCCGCTGCGCTGGTCTTGGGGGGGCTTTAATGCGCTGCGCTTTGCGCCGTTGGCGTGGCTGCGCCAGCACTGGGCCGCATATTGGAAAAAGGCCGAGCTAATCGATGGTAAATGACGCCAGCATTGGCGTCGCAAGGAGAGTGCATCATGCAGCAATACCGAGTCGCTATTTTGGGCTGCCGCAGCCGGGGCACGGCCGCGGCCCGCGCCTATCATCAGCATCCCCGCACCGAGGTCGTGGCCCTGTGCGACCTCGTGCCCGAGCGGCGGACGACTCTCGGCGACGAGCTGGGGGTTGCGGCCCGCTACGACGACCTCGACCGGATGATCGAGGCCGAGGCCCCGGACATCGTCGCCATTCCCACGGGCACCGAATTCCACTATCCGCTGGCTATGCAGGTGCTGGAGCACGGAGTCCACATCGACATTGAAAAGCCGCTCTGCACGACCTTGGCCGCGGCCGACGCGGTTTTAGCCAAAGCCGCGGAGCAAGGGGTGCAAGTGGCCGTGCATCACCAAGGCCGCAGCGGCGGCGCGCTGCAAGCGGTCAAAGCGGCGATTGCCGAGGGCCGGATCGGCGACTTGCGCTATGTGCAGGGCAGCGGCAAGGGTTACTACGGAGGCTACGGCCTAATGAATATCGCTACGCACTCGCTCAATGCCATGCTCGGAGTGGCCGGGCCGGTGCGGAGCGTCCAAGCCGTGGCCCTGACTGATGGCCGCCCGATCACTCCCGAGGATGTGGTGCCGTCGCCGAGCGGCATGGGCTATATCGCCGGCGAGCACGTGACCGCAGCCCTCGCCTTTGCGCGTGGAATTTCGGCCACCCTCTTGCAGCACCGCTTCCCCAAGGTGGATTCAACGGCCTATATGATCGAAATCTACGGCACCGAAGGTCGGCTCTATTGGAAGAGCGGTGCCCCGTGGTTTTTGTCCACGCCGCACTTTGCCCCCGGTCGAGCCGAATGGCAGCCGCTCGCTCCCTTAGTGCCCGAACACTACGACCCGGCGGGTCCGGCTGCGGTGGAGGACTACCAGTTCGCCGACGAGTACGTGCAGGCACTTGATGGGGGCCGTGCGCACGAGTGCTCGGGCGAGGCCGGCCGCCACGTGCTGGAGATATTGATGGGTATTTTCGAGTCGGGGGTACGCGGTCGGCGCGTCGATCTGCCGCAAGTAGAACGCGACCACCCGCTCTTGCGCTGGCGCGAGGAGGCGGGCTTGGGCCTGCCCAGCCCCATGCCGCGCCCGTATGTGGAGTGGCTCGCGGCCGAAGACCGCCGCTTGGGCCGAAGCGCGAGTTAGCTGATAAGGGCCTGCATAAAGCCGCCCCGCAGCCTAAGCACCGGCGAACGATACTTCCGCCACAATCTATACAACCGGCTCCATGCCGCTCATAATGGATAGCTGATGGCCTCTTCGTTGCCGCCTGTCAGCCCGCCAATTTTTGCAGCAGGCCCCAACCGCTGACGGCGGCCGAGGCGATCAGCACCAAAGTCGAGAGCACCGCGCCGCTGAGGACCCATGCGCGGGTGCGGTAGGAGGCGGGCAGCTTGAAGTTGAGATAGATGGCCGCGACCATCATTATGGCAATGGCCAAGTTGGCGATGAGGAAGCCGGCGATCTGGGTCAGGATGTCAAAGGGGATGTTGTTCCACACGATGAGCATGGTGGTGGCGAAGATGTAGAGGCAAATGACGCGCTTGATCGCTTGGTACTCCCAAGTGCGGTTGGGCCAGCGGGCCGCGAGAAACTCTTGGGCCACGCGGGCGTAGATTTCGGGCAGGGCTTGCAGGGTGCCCCACAGCGCGGCGAGGATGCAGACGTAGTAAATCCACACTAAGCTCGGATGAATCTGACGCCAGACGTGGGCTTGGTGCGTCAGCAGGTTCCAGCCCTCGAAGCGGGTTTCGAGCGGGAAGAGCACGGTCGCCCCGGAAATCATAAAGGCCCCGGTGACGACAAAGAGGACCAGCGCCCCCAACGCCACATCCCAGCGCAGCGGCGACACGCGTTGCCGCAGGTGGTGGATTTGCTGGGGGTCGTCGGGTAGGTAGTTGATGGCCTCGCTGCGAGCGGCGCGGGCGCGGATGGCCTCGATATCTTGGTGGCCAGTCAGCCCCCACTTGTGCAGGCCAATCCAGTTGGCGTAGGCGATATAGCCAATGACCGAGCCGCCGACGTAGCCAAAGGTGGTGCCCAGCGCCAGCAGTGGATGCGCGACTGTGTCCGCGGGTGCCCAGTCTGGGAAGGGCGGCAGGTCGCCAAAGCGGAAGGTTCCCAAGATCGCCGCGCCCAAGTCTGGACGCACGATGAGGGTCCCGGCGATGGTCCCCGTGACTAGGATCGCGCAGATGACGAGTTGTTGCTTTTCGAGGCGTTCAAAGGACAGGCGGATGCCAAAGAACAGGGCCAAGGCAATAAAGGCCGAGGTTATGGCGTTTTCCCAGAAGACTTCTTCCTCGCCGGCCGGCAGGAGGTCGCGCAGCAAGAAGTGAAAGAGGTCGCCGCAGGGCTTGGACACGGGCACCCAAGCTAGGGGTGCGCCGATCATCTCAAAGAGCAGAATGGTCAACAGCAGCCACCCGCGCGGACCGGGCAGGCGCACGAGGCGGTGGCCGATCAGTTCGCCGCTGACAGCCGTGTAGCGGCCGATCAGATAAGTGAAGAAGACGCCCTTGACCAAGCAACTGAGCAAGACCATCCACAACAAGCCATAGCCGGCCCAAGCACCGGCCCGCACCACGACGATGGTCTCGCCCGCACCAATGGCGACCGAGGCGACGATGGCCGCCGGGCCAAAGACGGAGAGCATACCTAAGAGTTTCCTCAGCGACCAAGACTGGGCAAAGACGCCTTCGGGCGGCGGGATTTCTACTTTGTTCATTAGTAGTCAACTTTGCTGTGGAGGATTGCCGAGGTCGGGTACGGGGAGGAGGGTTCCCCCTTGGAGGGCGGACTCGTGGGCGACGAGGCCGGGGAGCATGTAGCGCGCCGCGTCCCAAGCGTTGTTGGGTGGAAGCTGGCCGCTGGCGCAGGCTGTGACAAAGTCATCGACGAGGAACTGATGTGCGCCCGCGTGGCCGTTGGGTAGGCCGGCGAACTCGCACGGCAGGCGCTCGACCGGGTGAACGGCCGATGCGCCGAGGTGGGTGCCGTCGGCCGCGGTGACTTTGTCCATGGGGTCGTCGGGCAGGCGCGGCTGGCCGGTACAGGCTAGGAGCGGATCGAGGTTTTCTTGTTGGGCGTGGTCCTTGGTCAGCCAACGGGCACCGCTGGCGGATTGCTCGAAGCAGCCTTCGGTGCCTTGGAAAGTCATTTGCACGCAGCCGGGGTGGCCGATGCGGCGGAATTCGTTGATGCGGCAGGTGCTGCCGTCGGACATCTTGTACAGGGCGCTCTGGTTGCTGAAGGGGTTTTGCCAGTCGTTGTGCTGGTAGATGCCGTCGGCGTGCTTGTCGCGGAAGCCTTGGCAGGACACGTGCGTCATGCGGGCACCTGTAACCGAGATGATTTGGCTCGTCGAATGGGTCGGGTAATACATCGGCGGAATGCCGGCGGTCTCGCGCCAGTTTTCTCGGCCGCGCCAGCGGGCCACGTCGTAGAGGCCGTGATCCCAGTCGTGGTAGTACTCGGCTTGGCCATAGACGATCTGGCCAAAAGCACCGCGGGCATGCTGCTGGCGGCAGTAGAGTACACCGGGATAGTAATAGCTGGTCTCCCCGAGCATGTACACCTTGCCACTGCGCGCCGCGGCCGCGACTAGGGACTCGATTTCAGAGACGCTGATGCCGGGGGGGACGGCTGAGTACACGTGTTTGCCGGCCTCTAGTACTTGGACGGCTTGGGGGCCGTGAAGCCAGTTTTGAGTGAAGAGGCAGATCGCGTCCATTGATGAGTAGCAGAGGAGGTCGAGCGAGGGGCAGGTGTCGGGTAGCTGGTGTTTGGCGGCGTTGAGTGCCAGCTTCTCGCCATCCAAATCACACAGTACTACTTGGGCGACTAGGGGATGCGCTTTGAAGAGGGGAATAAAGCTCTGGGCGAAAGCGCCCGTGCCGACGATGCCGATGCGTAAACTCATGGGGAGGCAAGGTACGGCGGGCCGATAGGCCGCGCAATAGAACCTGTAATTGGCGGGCACTATTCGCTATTCTATGGCGCGCACTTCGTCGGACCAATCCCGCCAGATGTCGCCGTTGGTATTGTCCACGACCAGTGGGTCGGGGAGGGATGCCGGCGTTTTGAGGAAACCGTAGATGGTCGCTTGGCGGATGACGTCGGTAGATACATTCTGCCCGGCCATGTGCAAAATTTTGGTGTGCCACAAAACCACTGTGCCGGCGGGGCCGTGGCAATCGACGGGCTGGGTATCGACCTTGATGCGTTGAATGACCGGGTCGTTGTAGCCGCCGGCCTTGCGTTCCGGCAAGTGTTTGTCCGTGTGCTTTTCGCCGGCGAGGAAGGCCTGCCACTGCTCGCGCCAGATCCGGCTGTGGCTGCCCGGCCACACTGTGAAGCCGCCGGAGTTGGGCGGCAGATCGTCGATGTAAGCCGACATTTGCAGCCGCCAGCGGCCGTAGCAGGCACCGTCGGAGTGGGCGCTGCGGTATTCGGGGTTAGGAGACGGGCTGTTGGGCAGAGTGCAATACAAGCCGCGCGTCCCTTGCCCGTTGAGCCACACCGGCCCGGTTTTGGGCAGGCGCAGGGCTTCCTCGGTGGTGAAGGATCCTTTCTCTGGCCACTTCTCGATCTCTTTGCCCAAGTGGCTGGCCAGCCCTCCCACTGCGTCGTCGCACATGAAGCACGGACCCGTCGTGATGCCAGCGTCATCTTCCCCAGCGGGCCACACCACCGTGCCCGCGCCGAGCAATTGCTCGGCGACTTGCCACAAGGCTCGGGGGGCCAAGTCGAGCATGAATTGTTCGGCGCCGTTGCGGACATAGAAGCGGTGGCCGCTGCCGGCGAAATAGGGGTCGCCGCCGATCTCGGGCCGTTGCGCGTTTAGCTCGGCGCTTTCTTCGTCGGTGAGCGGCCCCCAAGTAGAGGGATTGTCCCGCTTCATGCGGGGCAGGTGGGTTGCAATCACGGCCCACATTTCGTCCCTCGCTCGGCGGCAGAGTTCGGGGTTGAGCACGGCGGGGAGCACGAGGAAGCCGTCGCGCTTGAACTGGGCGATCTGGCCCGCCGTCAGGAGCGGGACTTGCTTCACACTTGGGTTGGTTGGCGTTGGTTGCATTTTCCTTTTCTTATTGGACCGGCAGTTAGGGGCTGAGGTGTAGGCGTTACAAAGGGTCTTTTAGGGGGTTTGGGCAAGCGGCCCGCCGGTCGGCCTCTCGCGCCGTGGAGCACCGGACCCTTGGGTCCTTCAGTCGAGGTCCATGCTTCCCTTGTTTTCAGATATAAAAATAAGAATGGGCCTAATTAGCGTTCATGCTGGAATGCGCTAATAACATAACTCGACTGTGAAGCCGCAAACACTCATGTCGGCTTATGGTAATTCGGTCCCCTCGCCGAGAATGGCAAGATATTGGTCATAACCGAAAAGCCGATTCCGCTTCTTGCCCGTCAATTCGCGCACCACTCCGACCCGTTCGAGTATCTGTATTCCAGCGGTAACCGCGGGGACCGACAGTTCCGTGCGCTTGGCAAGTTCTTGGATCGATGCAATCGGGTGCTCCTGCAAAGCCCGATGGACGCGCAACGCCGACCCCGCCGCACGACCTGTCTGTTGTATCTTTGCCTGATCTTCCTGAAATAGAGCGAGCAACCGCTGTGCGGTAGAGACGGCTCCCTCCGCGGTCTGGGTCACGCCATCGAGAAAGAACGCGAGCCACGCTTCCCAGTCCCCGTTTTTTCGCACAGCATTGAGGAGTTCGTAATAGCTCTCTCGGTGCTGTTTGAAGTAGAGGCTTAAGTACAGCAATGGCTCGCGCAGCACTCGGTCGTGACACAGCAGGAACGCGATCAGCAAGCGGCCGACTCGTCCATTGCCGTCGAGAAAGGGATGGATAGTCTCGAATTGGACGTGGGCGAGTCCCGCCCGTAGGAGTGAGGGCATTCCGCAAGCCTCGGTATGGAGAAATCGCTCCAAATCCGACATACACTCTGCAACGGCGTGTGCCGGCGCGGACACAAAGTGCGCCGTTCCGGGCCGGCTGCCGCCAATCCAGTTTTGTGAGCGCCGGAATTCACCTGGGGTTTTGTCGCTGCCGCGGCCCCGTGCGAGTAACTCGGCGTGGAGCTCGCGGATGAGGCGATTGCAGAGCGGGAACCCCTCGCGTATCCGGCTCAATCCGTGTTCTAGTGCCGCCACATAATTCGAGACCTCGACGACATCGTCGAGGGGGGTCCCTGGCATCTCCTCTAGTTCAAACAACAGAAGATCCGATAGTGAGGACTGGGTACCCTCGATCTGGGAGGACAGCACAGCCTCTTTGCGGACATAGGTATAAAGGAACAGGTGAGTGTCGGGCAGCAACACGGAGAGACTGTCCAACCGGCCTAGCGCCAGCAATGCTTTCTCTAGGGGATCCTGAAGAACTACCAGATCCAGCGCAGGCGTGGGCGGAAGCGGCGCAGGTACGAAAGCCCGCACTGTCTCATCGCCAACGATCGTGGTTTCGTATCGGCCGGTTTCGCCGCGTCTCACGGAGAGGTTTCCTTATTAAGCACAACGTAATAAGCCGTATTGTTATTAACATTTAACACTAAAGTCTTAATAAGAACTGTCGAACGCAAGGGATGAGCGTCAGTAATAGTGCAGGCTATCCATGCTCCCTTAGCTGAGGCTCAAACGCCACCAGCGTCGGTGAGCAAGCCGATGGCAGCCGCGAGCCGGTCCTTGTCTTTGACCTTTGAGCGCAACGCAGTCGCCAACGGCGTCTGGCCCTTGTCGTCTTTGGCGTTCACTTCGGCCCCGCGGTCGAGCAGCAAGGCGACGATGCGGTCGAATCCCGCTTTGGCGGCACAGTGCAACGCCGTCTGGCCCTTGTGGTTCCTGACATTGACGTCAGCACCGCGGTCAAGCAGGTCGCGCACGCGCTGGACATTGCCGCCGCGATCGCCGCGCGACTGAAAGACAAGGGGCGGCCAGCCGCCCTCGGCGTGGTCCACATCCACTGAGACGCCGCGAGCGGTCAACAATTCGATGATCTCGGCATTGACGATGCCGGAACGAGGAACCTCGGCGTGGGTTGGATCGGCCCCGGCGTCGAGCAGGGCCTTGAGGATGTCGGCGCGATCCCGCCACACGGCAAAGCGAATCAGCCCGCCACTGTACGGCCGCGGGTCGGCACCCCGCGCCAATAGCATAGAGACGATGGCGAGGTGCCCGGCGCTGACGGCGTAATGCAAAACCGTCGTGCGCTGGCTGGAATCGTGCTGGGCTTTCTCGGCCGTTGCCAGCTCCGGGTCTCGGTTGAGGTAGAAGGCGACCGCATCGCTCTCGCCGAGAAAGGCCGCGGTGTAAATGTCGGTTGCGGCACCGCGTGTTAGTAGCCGGTCGGCGACCGCGTGGTGGCGCTTGTAACGCGCGGCGCAGTAGGGAGAGATTTCGACCAGCAGCGGCGTGAAGTGACAGCCGCAGGCGTGGATGTCAGCGCCTCGGTCGAGCAGGTAATCAACCATGGCGAGCCGTCCCCGGTACGCGGCTTCCCACAACATGGTGCGGCCGTGCGAACCGACGCGGCCGATCCACGCTGGTTTCTGCGCCAATACGGCTTGGACCGTTTGCAGGTCGTCGCGCCCGGCGGCAGCCACCGCGATCTTGAGAAAATCACTAATTTTTCCCGGCAAAATCGACATTGTTGCCCGACCTTATCACAACCAACGGGTTTCGAGATTTCACGGACTGTAATAGTTCCAAGTCATCTTACTGCGGCGGTAGTGGTCTTGCGACCACAGGCGTGGCCGATCAGCCAGATTTTCGGACTCGTTGAAGTAGATGTGGAGTTGGTTGCCGTGCAAGACGATCAGTTCTTCGCGCCAATCTCCAGCCACATCGGCGACGTAGAGCCGGTCGGCCTTTTCCTCGAAGCGGTGGAGAAACTGCCCGCTGAGCGGGTCGAAGATGCCAATGTCCCCGGAGGTATGGCGCTCTTTGGCCGCGGCAAGCTGTTTGCGGGCACCCGTCCAATCGATCTTGTGGATGACCTCAACGCCTCTTGCGGTCCAGCCCTCGGGTGCGACATCGTCCATCTGGTAATCCGCGATCTTCTCTCCCCGTGCGTCAAAGATGAAGGGTTTCTGATGCTCGTTATAGCGGCTCCGACACCATATCTCCAAGCCCGGCCGCTCTAGGTCGAACTCGCCGACCGCCGCATTCTGAGGTTCCTGGTGGCGGAAGTGCGTTTCCCACAAGAGCTGTTCGTGGTTGTAGAGGAAAATGCGATTGCCGCCGCCTTCTTCCAAGGCGACGATTTCCAAGCCCGGTATATCGGGCCGTACGTCGTAGATGAAGATTGAGTCGATGTGACCTTTTAGGGGAATTCGCAATAAAATTTTGCCAGCGGCAGAGACGACCGTACCGCCGATCACCTCGTCGTACCCATCTCCGTTCAGATCCGCCAGCCGCGCGCCGTTGTGGGCGCAGGCGACGAAATCGTCGCGTTGCCACAGGGGGACAAAATGTCCGCGCCGGAGATCGGCCAGCGCATAGGCCGCTAGAAAGCGCCCCATGCGGTAGCCTTTGGCATTGGTGGCTTGGAGGAGTAAATCGCGATCTCCCGCGCCGCGGAAATTGGCGACGACCAAATGCTCCCAGCGTTGGACGCCGTTGGGGATGGGAGGCTTTGCGCTCCACTGCTCGCGCCCGGTAGGGCCAGCAACCACGTGGAGCGTGCCATCTTGGGTAAGGAACAGCACTTCGACCTGTTTGTCGCCATCGACGTCAGCAGCCTGAACGCCTGGCCCGTGATGGCCGGGTAGGCCGACGCGCCCTGAGGAGCCGCCCACACAGAGGTCGGTTTCGATCGTCCAGAGCTTGCGGCCATCGTGGGCATGAGCCGCGAGATAATTGGGAACCGTGACCAAGTAATCCATGCGTCCATCCCCATTCAGATCGGCGACAATTAGGCCGCCGGCAGAATCCGTAGGGCCGGGAATGTCCAATTGGATGACGAATGGATTTACGCGGTATGCAGGCCAGTGCGACCGCGCGTTCCCGGCAGTAGAACAACTGGCTAGCATGAACAGCGTCAGGAGAAGTTGCAATGCCATGAAATGTTTAGACCCCGTTCGATTGGGCGCAGGCCAAAGCGACAATGGCAGCGGGCGCTCGCCAAAACGCAGACCAATTCTCGCCTCTATCCTCACTGCGATGGAGCTGATCCTCGACAGCGACCCAAGCAATCCCCTCGGCGTCAAAGGCGATGTGGAAAGTGTCGATATTGCCCCTGACCTCGGGGAAGCCGGCAAGCGCCCGGGTCCAAGTGCGACCCGCGTCGTGCGAAAAGTAGAGCTTGCCCTGCACATCCCTGCGACCCCCAGGCCCTTTGCTGACGCTGGCCAGCAGGCAGTCGGGATCGTGCGGATGGACGGCGAGGGCGCGGCCATAGCGGTTTGCCAAGCCCTCCTGCCGATGCTCCCAAGAACGGCCGTAGTCGTCGCTGACAAAGACCGCGTCCGCACTATTGGCGTACAGGCGTCCTGCGCGGCTAGGGGCGGTCGCCACCTGATGCACATCGGCGTGCAAGTCCGGAGTCACCGGCGCCCAAGTAGCGCCGCGGTCGGGCGAACGCATGATGCTGCCGACGTGGATATCGGCAAAAACCCAATCGCCGCTGCGCGCCAAACTGCGCACGGCCGGCGGACCGCCCCAAGGCGTGTACCAGCTCGAGCGGCATTCCAAAGCGTCAAAGGATTCTATCCGACTCGCTGGTTCTCCGTCGCCGTTGAGACAGTACACGTGGGGCGGCTCGGTGCCCAGCAGCACTTGCAGCGGCTCCTCGGATAGCAAGGCAATACACTTGACCGAATCGCCGATGCCGGTGGCCTGCGGTTGGGCTTGGCCATTGGCCAAAACGACTACTTGGCCATCGGCCAGACCAATGGCGGAACAACGGACGCCCTCGTCTAGGCAGCGGATGCCGTCAATGGCCAAGCGCTGCGCGGGCGTTTCTCCCTCCAAGGTGAAGACCTGATTGCTGGTAGCTATGAGCATGATCGTCCTCCAAAAGCCAAACCCGCCGGCTCATGGTGCCGGCGGGTTTTTGTGGCAGCCTGTTGCGCCGTATGAAACTAAGCTAATTCAACCCTGTCAAGGCTGCGGGCTTGATGACTTGACGCACGTTCTCAGCGCTTGAAGTCGTACTCCATCAGTTCGGCCGTGCCCTGCCATACGATACCGTTGTGCCCCAGCCGACGCGCTTCGCTGACGATGCGGTCGATTGCCTCTGGCGGCCAACCCTCTCCGTGGATAATCGGATAGGATGGCATGTCCGCCGGTAGGTACAGTTTGGCCTTCACCAGATCCCGCAAAACCAAGTCGGCCGTGGGGATCCGATAGGCCAGCGTCGCCGGCTCGTCAGCGCCGTAGGCGGCGATGGTCTCTGGCAACCCCATGCCGTCGTACCCGGTAAACCGATAGACGAGCTGCAGGGCATCCTCTTCCTGCAGGTTGGGAATTTCCTCCTGTAGAAAGCGGGCCCACTCGATGAACGTGTTGCAGACAAAGGCGGAAATGTGGGACACCAGCGGGCTGGCAAAATCGGCCATCTCACCCCAACGCCGGTAATCGTGGCCCGCCGTCAGGGCCATGGAGGCCGGGTAGGTGTCGGTGCCAAAGGCCGTGTTAGGGGCCGCGGCATGCACTGCCGCCCGAAAGCGCGCCAGATTGCGCACGATCAGGTCACAGCGGAAGCGGACCCAGTCGAGTACCCCCGACCTCAGACCGAGCGCGTGGACCACATCGAAGAAACCAACCCCGAGACGGACTACCTCGCCGAGGTGAGCACCGTCGAGCTGGCGCAGGCCCTCTCGGGCGCGCTGCAAGTCCTCCACCATCGCTGCCATGTCGTAACCGAGCTCTTGAGCGGCGGCCGTGCAAGAAGAACAGGTGCAGCCAAAAAGCCCCAGGGGAAAGCTGCCCATCGGATAGCGGAAGTGGGTGATGTCGAGCGCGTCGAGATCGTACTGGGTCGCCCAATACACACACACGGCCTCGATCCAGTCTTGCACATCCTCCCGCGATGGACAGAACATGAGACGGCGAATCGTCCAAGCTCCTCCGTACGTCCACACCTTCAGGCCTGCTTCCTTTAGCTGTCCCACAGCCTTTCTGAATGCTTCGTCGTCGCCTTGGGCCGCAACGCCGGGACCGCACAGGGCCTGAGCCTGCTGGTATTCCCGCGGATCTACGGGCCGACCATCGAAATGCCGCATAACGAGCTTGCCCAGTTCCTCTGCGGTCGGTGTGCGTCCTCCATAGGGACTGAGGGCGAGCACCTCCGCCGATAGCTGGCCGGTAAAGGAGAGAACTACCGCATTCAGACCGATCTCATCGCGCAGCCGCTCGACATAATCGGGGTATTTGAGCACCTCATCCGTGGTCAGATAAATTCCCGTGAGCCAATTATTGGTCATTTGTTTCCCTCCTTTCGGGAGTCGTTATATCCCGGACTCAAATTACAAATATCATGTTGTCGGTCATGCCAGTGAATCCATCAATCACCGTCCAGATACCCGCCGAAACGAACTGTCCCAGCACCATTCCTAAAAAGAAGGGGCGCAAAGCTCTAAACATCTTGGGCCCGCCATAGCGCAACGCGAGGACCTTGATCAACCAAGCCAGAAAGATGCTGAACCAAGTCCAGTCCATCACCCGGCTGCCGGCAACAGTCAATCCCAGCGGATGGAGAGGCCACCCCAGAAATTTGTGCCGCAATAGCGTCAGCATGCCCATGAGCGAGGCCCCAATGCCCATGTTCATCCACATCCCCCAAGTCACGTCAATCGGCCGACTGGCTACCGTTGATACTAGGTCGAAGGGCAGCAAATTTGCTCCCAAGCAGAACCACGAGTGGATGTTTACTCCCCCGACTCCGTAAACTAGCTTGAGCATCAGCCCGAACGACACAATCAGCGACACGATCAGGGCCGCGATAATACAGCCAAACACCGGCCGCTTGCGTCCTTGGAAACGCTCGTCGTCCAGCAGCTTCAACCCGTTGGCAATTGACGCCATCAAAAAGGTCCGAATATCCGAAGACCACCCGTAGGTGTACCCCAGCGCGGTCACTCCCTGTGTGCCGAGGGCCGGGGTGCCGACGGCATAGAGCATAAAATTGGGCGCGATCAGGGGTGCGCGGCACGCGGCCATACCGCCTTCGACCACGATGCGAGTAATGGCAATAAAGATCACAAAGGCGATAAACAGGAACAGCCCCCCCGCCCAAAGAGGTAAGCCGGCCGCCCCGAGCCAGAGGAGCATGACGACCACCGATACTAGGGTGCCGATCACCGCGCTCCGATAGGAGAGAATCTCGCCGGAATCATCTACATCAGGAGCCGGGGTAAACGCCTTTCTAAATACATCTTGCAGGTGGCCCCTGGCGACCCATCCGCCATAGAGCACCAGTATCAACATTGCCCCGACCGCGGTTGAGGAGAATATCCCGGAGCTGCCGCCGTAGTGATTGACCCGCAATTGTAGGTACAACCCTAGGGTATCGAACACTCCGTCTAGGCATTTGACCACAACATCCAAAAACCAAAGCCCGAAAGCCACATCCTGATTGATCAAATAGGCAAATCCCATCACCGGGAAACTGATCATAAAGCGCAACTGGATCGACTCCCGCAGCAACGAGATAGTGACGCCGGGATAGAGGGGGTTGATTGCAGGCAAATAATCGTAGTACGCATTGAGACCAATGGAAGAAGTGATGCAGGAAGCAAAGGCGAAACCTAGCCACATCAGGGGATTTTTGAAGAACCCCGCCAACAGACTGCCCTTGCTATTCTCACCGATCATGTCTAGGGGGGCTCTGATGATGGGATATATCAGCCTCTCGTGCTCGATCCACTGCTTTCTCAGAATGACCATCAGCGCGATCATCACAAAGTAAAAGGCGGCGAAAAAGACGCTCCAGTAGGCCAGCGGCTTCAACCACACAGCCCACGGAACCGACTCGCCTTGCGGCAGGCCCTCAAAGAAGTACTTGCACGCCAGTGGATCCTCGATGACCATCCACCCTCTGACATAGGGGGCCACCAGATTCGCCCAGTCGTTCTCGGGCGTGGCAAAGTAGGGCAGCGTCGCCATCAGGGGGATCTGGTAGTGGGTCAGCCCCATTCCCGTGATCGCACACGAGGTCATCATCATCACATAGATGAGGATCAATTCCGTCGGCGTGAATGCCACTCTGGGGCCCATGAGCTTCAACAGCACATTGACGCCGGCCACTAAGAAAAAGAAAATGAATAGAGCTCCGCCGGTGCTGAAGTCATCGGACATGCGCGAACTTCTGAGAAAAATTTCCCCGTACTGGGTTCCCCCGCCTACCAGTGCCGAGCACACCAGACCAGTAAAAAAAGCTCTCACCGTCACCCCAGAGGAGTTTCCCACGCTCGTTTCCCTTCGCTTCTGTTCCTTCATCCTCCTCTAACTCCCTCTAGTACACAGCGATTTATCCCGCGTCGCACAACTCCCCACCAATCCGCATTCAGATCACAGCGGTGAAGTAGTTAATTGCGATTCCCCTTGCTGCTTAGTACAACTTGGTCTCCAGCCGCGTTCCTGAGCATCACAGTGACGGCTTCCGCTTCTCCGGGCAATCGGATTTCCTCCAAAACCCGCGCTACCTGTCCCGGCAGCAAGCTCTTGGTGAAAAGAGACTCCCCGCTAGCTGCATCCTGCGCGATGAGTTCGGTTTCTGCCGATACCCCAATATCCATTTTCAAGACGGCCTTGCCACCATTGCCGCTCTCAAAGGTCAGGCTCGGCTCATTTAGCAGCAAATAATCTCCTGTGAGCCTGTACACAGAGACAACCTGTTCCTTGGTGACACCGTGAAACATCGCCATATCCACGGTGTACTCGCACACCTCGCCCCGGTCGAGATCGACAGAGTACCCCTCCCGCTCCCAGCGGTCGGCGTGATTGGAGATGTGGCGGGTCAGCGAAGGCTCTAAGTAGTATGTGTCTGCACCCCGCGTATATCCTATGTACGCGGGGATCTCCCTATCCCCGACAAACACCGCAGAGCGAACCATAGCCATCACTTGCCGGTTCGCATCGTCCCCAATAACACCCCACCGCGCCGGCACAAACAACTGGAGCCCCCCCGAGCCCCCCCGGCGGAAATCCACGGCTTCGGGTATTGGCCACGAGTGCCACGACTGGTCCGGGATCTGGTATTGGGGAATGAGTCCGCTCCACACCACCCAGCACTGACTGCCGGGGGCGTAAAAATAATCGCTGTCGTCGCACTCGCCTCCCACGCAGGGACTGCCGTGGACGCAGTGTTGAAAGCGGGCGCGTCGTGCGCCGACATTTTCTATCTCGTAATCCATCTTCAGCCGCGTGGAGCCCGCGTAAGCGGTCGTGGTCTTTTCGAATCTCAGTTCGCACAATTTGCCGGTGACTGGGTCGGAGTAGGGAAAAGTTATCTCACCTACCAAAACTGCACGGCGCTCGTAGAGCCGGGCCGTCATCTCCCACGGTTGTGTCCATAGGTAGCCCATGTAGGGCGATCCCCCGGTCCACGGCACACATTCGGCGACACCGCCGTGCGGATAGTGTTTGCCGTGGTTTTTGTCGAGGGGTTCGAGCTGTCTTAGCTGTTCCACGCCCGCGATTTTGTCGAAATAACTCAGAGGCGACCGGCCCCGGGTATGGGCTATCTCACTCCTGATGTATTTATTTTCAAACACATATATCGGCTGCCCATCGCGTTCGCTGGTATAGAGAGATACTTGGCCCATTGCGGGGAAGGCCCCCAAAAGAGCCAAGGATAAAGCCCATCGCATTGAAAAACTCCTTTCGCGAATGCTATAGTCGAACCGCTGACCTCAGGGCGCACGGCTGCTGTCGTTCCATCCACCGGCCCCGACCCATCCCCTGCCTTCCTCGATCACGACGCGCTGATTGACGGCTAACTGGCGCAGGCGATCCACCGTGCCGCTGGGCCAGCGCACGACGAGTTGCTCTATGCGCTCGCTCTTCCCCAACCCAAAAGAAGCGTGCCGGTCATTTTGGCTGTACAGTCCAGAGCCGCTCTTGATCTCCCTGATCTGGCGCAAACCGCCCGCGTTGAGTTCGACTCGCGCCCCCACGCCATCCCTGTTGCTCTCTACACCGGTCACTCTGACTTGGAACCAGTTGTGCTCGTTGCCCCCATCGTTCCGCAGCAGGTCGGCGCGGCCGACCGAATTGACCACGAATATATCCACATCGCCGTCGTTGTCGTAATCCCCGAACGCCGCCCCCCGGCTCACTTTGACGATGGATAGCCCTTCCCCGGAGGCGTCGGAGACCTCGGCGAAGCGTCTGTGTCCCTCGTTCCTGAACAACTGGTTGCGCTGGGGATACGAGGTGGAGGCGTCAAAAAGAATTGCGTTGTCCAGCGTGTGACCGTTGGCGACGAATACATCCAACAAACCATCGTTGTCATAGTCGAAGAAGGCGGTACTCCAGCCGACATACGGGAGCGAATAGCGCCCAATACCCGAAGGCGTCGATTCGTACGCGAACAGACCATCGCCTTCGTTCCGATAGAGACTGGTAGGCTCGCGCTGAAAGTTGGGGACGACGAGATCGAGGAAGCCATCGTTGTCGTAGTCGCCGAAGTCGGCCCCCATGCTGGCTTCCATCCGCCCATCGCCACTGTAGCCGACCCCGGCGATAAGAGCTACATCCGCAAAAGTTCCATCGCCGTTGTTCTGGTAGAGGAAATTGGCTGTCTGGTCGTTGGCCACGAAGAGATCGGTGTCCCCGTCGTTGTCGTAATCGCCGCACACCAAACCCATCCCCTTTCCACCTCGATTGAATACCCCGGCTTGGACCGTGACGTCCGCAAAGGTTCCATCTCTCTCGTTGTGATACAGTGCATCGGGAGAGCCTGTAAAATTATCGGGACTGGGATAGGCCCTGATATCTGGTGCTACTTCTTCGTCGGCAAGGGAGCCAACGGCGTATGGAGTCAGATCCTTTTTAGGGGCGTCGAGAGTATATTCGACATAGTTGGCCACGTACAAATCGAGGAATCCGTCGTTGTCGTAATCAAAAAAGGCACAGCCCGTCCCCCACAATTCGTTCCCCAATCCCGCCTGATCGGTGACATTGGCAAAGGTTCCATTCCCCTCGTTGCGATACAGCGCGTTCGGACCGTAATTGGTGAGGTAGATATCCACATCGCCGTCGTTGTCGTAATCGGCGGCGGTCACGCCCATGCCGTATCCCCGGTCTTGCACCCCAGCCTCGCGCCCGACTTCGGCGAAGGTTCCATTGCCCCGGTTGCGATAGAGCGCATTGCGCTCTTCAGAGTCGGCGTTGGGAGTCAGATCGTGACCATTGACTGCGTATAAATCGAGAAATCCATCGCCATCGTAATCCAGAAATGCGCACCCTGGTCCCATGGTTTCGATAAAGTACTTCTGCCCAGTGCCGCCGTGGGTGTAGTGAAAATCGATACCCGCCTCTGCGCTCACTTCCACAAAATGCACCTGCCCCCCATGGATGACCGAAACCCAGAGCACGAGGCAGATCGACCCCATTGAGTATGCGGCAGGAGTTCGTGCCCCAATGGCACTAGGGATTCCCCAGAGCATCCTCTACCTCGATATTATCCTGCCCTTCGAGCACCAGAATCCGGGAAAGATGCGGAGCCAGTACTTCGGCGATTTGTACGACTCCGATCCGCTTTACCTCCCGCCGAGAATACACCACAAATTTGTGTCCTACCTCGACTTTGTCCGCCAGCCCCAAATTGACGAAGCCCTCCTTCCCCTGTAAGCTGAGAATCTTCGGTTCCCGCTGTTGCAGGGTGTGCGGTGGGGAGGCCTTAGTCGCAATCTCTTCAGTTAATTGCTGGAGTGCATCTAGCGTAACCTTGCCTATGATTGTCTGCCGAAAGCGCTCCACGCCAAAGGGAATCTCGTTGAGTTCGAGAAGGGCGGCCTCTTTGCGAGTAGGTTTTCCCAAAAGGGTCAAGCCCAGATCCCGATCTGTCATTTCGGCTTTTCCCACCGCCGCTCCAACTTGACCCCCAGAGAGCGGCTGCAGCAATTGGATCTCGACTTCGACCAGCGCCGTGTAGGAAGTGTACCCCCCCAAGAAGGGGTTGCCTGCATTGAACCGTTTGATGGAGAAGTTGCGGATATCGCCGTTCACAACCAGATCGGCACCAGCGGCAGCTCCTATCCTGAACGCTTGGGCCGCACGGTCCTCGCCTTCTGTCAGTAGAGAATCGAGCAACGGCAAAACAACTACGTTCCGCTTCTGCTCGAGCAATTCGCCTAGGACTTGGGGAATACCCCGGCTGATATCCCAACTGCCGCGAAAATAACTGTGGTCCTCAAAGGGTGCTATCAGAATCACCGCTTCGGGCTGAAACGCCGCAGAACGAAGCGGATACAGGAGTAGTGCGAGTCCAAACAGCAGGTCGACTCTACAAAGACGAGACCAGCCCAGAATAGCTATTGTTCTTAGCATGGGAAGAGCTGTCCCCAGAGCGGATATGGTGGTCCAAAGCACGGTCAAAGCTCACCGCCTCAGGGTCTTTCCCCACCTCCCACTTCTCTATCCTGCGGTTGAAGTCGAAACGGATATCGACCGTTTTTAGCGGCGTATCGAACTCGTCGAATTTGAGCGCAAATTCTTTCAGTACCAACCGCACCCTCTCCACCGCTGGGTCGAGCGAATCAAAGGCGATTAGGCCGCCGTAGCTCTCTCCCTTGAATATCGGCTGCTCCTCCGCGTAGTTCAGACTGCGCACATGCCCCATTCTGACTTCAAAGCGATAGAATTCATTGCCGCTCTGCCCGCGCAAACCTCTGTAATACCGCTCGAAGCTATTGTAGGGCGACGTCGACGGCATCCCATAGGAATGGAGTGTCTGGCCCTGATCCGTCAAGAGAATGGCTTTGAGGGGATAGAGTTGAACTTTGGCAAAAGTCTGGTTGAAAACACTCACCTTAAAGACAGTGAAGCGGTTGGGGGTATAACCCACATCCCGATCAATGTAGTCGCCGTAGGTGTAGGGATTAGTCGAATACTCTCCTCTATTCGAATCTTCGGGGAGCAGGGCATTTAGCTCTGCATCCGTCGTAAATTTGACGTCGATCCGCAATCCTTCTGACGCATATACAGAGCCATCGTTCTCTACTCTATACGGAGCTTCACTGCCGATCTTTTCCACGGGCACTAGGTACGAGTTGTAGTGGATCTGCGGCGGAAAAATAATGCATCCCACCGCGATTTGGGCTGTACAAGCTACCCATATCCACCTTGTCGCCTTGCCGGTGAGTTTCATATTCATTCCCCTTTTATTATGACTTGCGCCAGTTCAGTCAATCCACTCACTCCGAGCACTTACTACACGACACCAGCCCTCAGCCTGCCAAGGATCGAGGGCATCTTGCCCGCGTCGAGGGCGGGACGCCCTCGAGCCCGGACACAGTAGAAAATGCGTACTCAAAGTAAGGGTCGCCTACTTTAGGTGTCGTGTACTAAGCTCCGAACATCACAGCCTATAGTTGACGATCCAGTCCCGATGCCCCTTGGCAAAACGATAGGCATCCTCGCTGGCTTTATCGTCCTCGAATAGAGCGATCACTTTATCGTAGGTTTGCACTGCTTTCTTCCACTGGCGCAAAAACTCATAACACGTGCCCAGATTGCTTAGGGCACCGATCTCCACCTCAGTGCCGGGATATTTCTCCGTGAGAGCTATGAATAGCGGCACCACCTCGTCGAATTTCTGCCGCGCCCTCTCTCCCTCTCCCTCTTTGTCCAAGGCCACAGCCGCGCCAAATAGGGCCATCGTCCGTTCGTATTCCTCATAAGCTATAAGTTCCCGTATGTTTTTTAGAATCTCGGGAACTTCTCTGGCGATATCGGCCTCGGGATAGTCGGCCAGCACATGTTGGTACTCGACCAGCGCCTTTTCGTAGTCTTCTTTGTTGAAGTAGTAATCGCCCAGCGTAAAGCGGGCATCTACTGCAAACTCGCTATTGGGAAAGGTTGCGAGCAGACGTTCAAAAGTCCGAATGAATTTTTCATTGTCCTTCAGTTCGTAGAACGCCCAAGCCGTATTGTAGAGTGCATCATCGCTAAACGACGATGCTAGATAATCCTCTAATAGACGCTGGTACAGCGCAATCGCCTCGTCAAATTTTCCCAAGTTGAATGCGCTCTCAGATGCACGCATCAGCGCCTCTGCCGCGATGTCGGCGTGCGGATATTTTTCCACCAGCTTTTCGAAGACCTCTGCAGACCGCTCGAATTCCCTCAGATTGAAATACGCGTACCCAAGATAGTAGTACGCGTACACAATGTTGGTTGAGTCGGGGAAACGCGCTACAAAGGCTTTCAACACTTCGGCCGATTCGTCGAACTTTTCGCTGTGAAAGTAAAGCGTGCCCAGAGCATAGGTCATATCGACGGAATAGTACGAGTTCGGATAGCGCTTGAGTCCTTCGCTATACGTCGCTATCACTTCCTCGTATTGCCCCTTGCGCTGCTGGCTCTCACCAATGAGGTAATAGACCTGCTCCTCCAACCTGTACGCTCTATCTCCTTTGCTATCCTCTAGGTCCAGCACCAGAATTTTCCGTCCCGTGGCAATGGCTGTATCGTACTGCTCCAACTCGAGATAGAGCGTCAGCATCAGCACCATGTACTCTGCCTGTTCAACTGGCTCTTCGGCCGCAGTGGCCAATCGCCGGTAGCTCTCCAACGCCTCTTCCTGCCTATTTAAGCGGAGATAAGCCAGTCCCAACATCTTCTGGGCCGGACTTTTGATTCTCTCGTCGGCAGAATCCACCAGCACTCTCAGATCTTCCTCTGCTTCTGCGTATCGCTCCAGACGCGAGTAGCTCGTCCCCCGGTCGTACTGGGCGATCTCCTTCAACTTGGGGTTGCCCGTACTGTGGATGGCCTGCGTAAATTGGTCCACCGCACGCTCGTATTCCTCTTTTCCCACCCATGCCTTGCCCATCAGGTAGTGGTATTGAGCTCGCTCCTCCTCGCTGCCGGCTCTAGCCATGCCCCGTTCGAGAACCCCCAAAGCTCGGTCGAATTGCTCTAGACCTAGGTATATGCGCCCTGCTTCGACGCATGCCAGTGAGAACTGCGGTGCCGTCTCCCGCACCTGCAAAAAGACCGCGGTCGCCCTCGCGCCCTCTCCTTTTTTATTTAGTGCCAATCCCAGTTCAAAATGGGCGATATCCAACTGAGTGGAATCATCCGTCGCCGCGATAATCTCGTCGTACAAGGCCACCGCCCTATCGTATAGCTCCTCGTTGTAAAACATCCGCGCCAGTTGAAATTGTGAACTCCTCGCATAAGTGCCATCGCGATTGTCCGCGATGATCTTCCGGTAGATCGCCTCGGCCTCGCGCTGCGCTGCCTGCTCGCCAATCCTCTGTTTGGCGAGAGCGACATTGAATCTGGTTGCGGTGACAAAATTCGGATCGGGATACTGCGCCAAGACCGCGTCATAGGCCTGCACGGCTGCCGCATAGGCCTCGCGGGCCCCTGCGGCCTCTCCCTGCTGTGCCAATTTTTCGGCCTTAGAGTAGTAGGCTCGACCCATTTCGAAATGGGAATTTCCGAGGGAGTAACCGGCTCGGGAGGCGATCTCGCCGTAGGCTTTCACGTACACATTGTATTCGCGAATTGCATCGTCAAAATAGTCTTCTCCCCACTCTTCGCTCGCTTGGGTGTAGCGCTGAGCGAGCCGGAACTGCATTCGCGCCTTAAATGTGTTGTTGGGTATTTGGACGATGGCCTCGCGGTACGTATCCACACAGCGGGCGAAAAGCCGGTTTTCAAAGTACATATCCGCCAAACTCTGATAAGCCTTCTCAACCAGCCTCCGCTCCTGAGCAAATACCGTGATAACAGAGCGATAGGATCGCTCTGCCTGTTCAAAATCCTCTAACTGGCTGTAGCAATCCCCGATTCGGATCTGGGCCTTGGCGGTCAACTCATACTCGGTTTCGTCCACCAGCCCGGCCACTTTCTCGAACTGCATCTTCTGAATTTCTCGTTCGCTTAACGCGCCGATGTTTAACTGGTCCGCTAATTGTTGATAGTAGGGGATCGCCTTGCGGTACTGTCCTTGGTCGTAATAGCATTCACCGATCTGGAAGAAGGCCCGACTGACTTGGAAACCGGATTTGAAGCGCTCCGTCAATTCGGTAAAGGCTTCGATGCTATTGGCGTATTCCTTCAGTTCGTAGTAGGACCATCCTATGTTGTAAAGAGCCTCCACCACATACGCATTGTCGGGATATTTCTCGATAAATTTCTGTCCCTCGCGGATGACCTCCCGGTAGCGCTGTGCGCTGTACCAACAGGTCGTAATCCTGTTCTGCGCTAACACCCGCAAATTCTCAGACCTAGCATTTTCTTCTACTCTGGAGAAATAGCTCACCGCCTTTTCCAAGTATTCCTCCGCCCTTCCCTTCGGCTGCTCCTGTTCTTCTTTGTTCGACTCGTCCTTCGCGGCGCGAAATTCTTCCTCGAACATCTTGAAATACGCATTGCCCATTTGGTAGATCGCCGCGTCTTTCACCGCAGTTTCTACTCTTCCAACCACGACGACGATGTCGCTGTCTTCCAGCAGCATACTGCGAACACCGCTGATATCCTCGAACTTCTCGATGGCTTGATCGTAGGCACCCTCGGAATAGAAACTCTGACCCGCTTGGAAGGTGGAGAGCATGTACTCTCTGGTGGGCACGTCTTTTGCCAAGAGGGCGATGCCCAAGGTCATACCCACAATCGTCAATCCCAGCAAATGCATCTGGTCTCTCCTCTTGAAGAACTCAAAGGCTCTGCGCCCTCTGCAGTGCTTCTTTGAGTCCCCGCCGGGCTTCCGCAAAGCCCGGTCGCAGGGTCAGGGCTTTCCTGTACGCGGTGATCGCCCGCTCGTACTGACCATATTTTTCGTGTATGCGTCCCAATTTACAGTGCGCCGCCGCATCGCCGGGCATGTAGAGCAGAATTTTGCCGATGTGCTCTTTCTCTTTGTTGTACTGGCTCATCTTTTTGAACAAGTCCATCTCGCGCTGGGCTTGTGCTCCCATTCCCAATTTCACATAGGCCCGGCCCAAATTGTAGCGGGCATCGGCGTACTGGGGATCTAGGGAGATCGCCTTCTCGTAATAGGCCACAGCCTCTCGGTAGCGATTTTCCCGCGCCAGAAGCAACCCGATGCGGTAATGGGACTGTCGGTGGGATGGGGCGAGGGAGATCGCCTTCTCGTACTGCGCCAGCGCCTGCTCCTCCTGTTTCATGCCCTCGTAGGTCAAGCCGAGTTGATAGTAGATATCGGGATTATCCCGCTTGCCCTCGAGCGCCTTGCTGTAATAGTTGAGTGCCGCTTCATACTGGCCTTCTTCAGCATAGACGAGTCCGAGATTGTAGTAGGCTCTGCTCTGATGAGGATTCAACTGGAGCGAAATCTCGTACTCCGCTATAGCCTCCTTCGGCTTGCCCAAGGCGATGTAGGTCAGTGCTAGATTGTTGTGAGCTTGGAACAGGTCCCGTCTGAGCTGGACGGCCCTTCTATACTCCTCCACCGCCTTGCGGTACTGGCCGATCTGCGCGTAGAAGGCACCCAAATTGTAGTGCATCACGGCGGAATTCGGGTCCAAGGCGAGAGCCTGTCTGTATATGGCTTCTGCCTTCTCCGTCCTAGCGCTCTCCGAGTAGATGATCCCCAGATTGTTGTAGGTATCCACCACAGTCCGATCTAGGGAAAGAGCCTGCAGGAGGTAATACTCTGCCCGGGCCAAATCTCCCGTGGCTCTGTAGGCCATGCCCATACCGTTGTAGGCATAGACAAAATCTGGATCGCGGTTGAGCGCCTTCTCATAGTAGTCAATTGCACGGCCCACCTGGCCGACGTGCAAGTGGGCGTTTCCCCGCTCGAATAGGGCCTTGGCGGCGGACCGATCGCTCGGGGGTACAGAGGCGAAAAAGTACAAACAGATCGCTCCGCTAAGGCCGGCACACGCCATTCCGATACCGAGCCATTTGATCCGGGCTGTGCTCTTTCCCGACACCGGATCTGCTTCCTTGCGTCTATTTCTACTCTGGCGCAAATAGTCGCTCCGCCGTAAGGGATTCGGCCATTTTCCTATCTACTAGACAGATCAAGTCGTCCCCGCCCCTCTTGACATAGACCATATCTCCCTCTTCCTCACCGAGGGAAAGATCGCCGACAGTCTCCTCCCCGGCCCAGAGCCTGATTCTCATGCGCGGTGGATTGAGGCCACGATGGGGACCTTGAGTTAGGGTCGGGAATTTTTCGACTTTGAGCTTCTCCATGTTGAACAGAATTGCTTCTAGCTCCACCGCGTTGATCGGCCGGTCTTGGGGAACTGCCAGCCAAACGGCACTGTCCCGCACGCAAAGTATGGAGCTATCCCTATAGGCGAACTCGACGCGGTTGACCTCTTGGCGGGTAAAGTCGAACAGTTTTCTAAATTGCAACTCGGAACTCGCCCGATGTAGCTGATGTACAAAAGACGAATCAAGTGTGAACACAGGATTCCTTGACAGATCGCTGGCGTAGTAGGTCCCTTCCTTGTCAGAGCCGACCCACAAACGATGGACCTCATCGTCCCCCACCGAAACTTCGACGCGCAGCGCCGGTGGATTCAAGCCGTATGGCCTCAAGCTATTGGGCGCATCGTCGACAAATTCTTCGACGGGTGAGGCCAAGCCCTGGAGAATGGATTCTATCGCTTCTCCAGCGCCTCGCGCCTCTGTCGGGAGCGTCACCTGCCACTCTTCACCGCTCTTTGTTACTTCGACGGTGTCCCCCTGACTTTCAATTCTCAATTTCGTCGCCAGCGCCCTCTTGAATTTGAGCGTAGTCTTATTTCTCAGTTCGCTCCATTGCTTATCTACTCCGGTGCGACGGTACAATTCGACCATACCGATGCGGTCCTCAGAATCCTTCTTGACATAGACATACCGTCCAGATGGATTCTCATTCCCGAACAGGACCGTGTCTAGAAGGCGTCCCCCGACGTGAAGACTCACTTTCACATGCGGAGAATCCAAGCCGTACTTTTTGAATGCTTCTTCTGTTGATTCACCGTCCAAGACGAGAAACCGCGTCAGTCGTGCCCGCTCGAGATTGGCCAAGACAGCTTGGATGGCCCCTCGATGTGCATCAACCGTTACGGGTTCGATGATCTGCCAATCTTCCCCGACCTTTCGGCACACCACTCTACCGCTCGCATTCTCTATGCTAAGTTCGTCCACCGCATCCTTGTCAAAGGTTAGTAATTCCCTAGAGTGATACTCTTCTCCCTCTTTTTCGTCTTCCTTTCTATCGACGTAGAGCACTGCGATAAGAAGGGTAGCAAAAAATAGGCTTATCAAAATGACTGTTTTCAGTTTCATTACCGCTCTTGCGTTACGAGTGTTTAGAGTATCTGAACTACTGATTGGAGCAGAGGCCCTTGAGGAAACACTAGTGGCTGATTTGAGGTGTTCTTATTATAATGCAACAACTTGGCTCAGCAAACTATTTTTTGTGTATAATTCAGGTTGGAATTGGGGTGTCCTAAAGCCGCCTAGGTGGCCAAAGTCGAGTCAGAGGAGTGTGCAAATATGCCGCTAGATAGAAATCTCCATTTTGCGCTCGAGGCCGCCGCGCTCGAAGCGCGAGGTCAGTTCAACCAACTCCAGTACTGCGAGTTGAAAAAGGCTATTGTCCTCGATGATATGCTCCTAGTCGAAGACGATGCGCCGGCCATCGGCTGCCCCCAAGGCGCTGAGGACCGGTCGTGGTTCGAAAAATTGCGAGAAGGGGTGATGATCCGCAAAGATCTGGTCCTTGATGATCCGCGCGCCTTAGCCGCCTACCTGATCTTCAACGGACGGGAAATGGATGACAACGACCATGCACTCCACATCTCTGTCAACGGTCACTACTTGATCCGACCTCCGAGCAAGATAGCCCACCCCTCTGCTCGGCACTACTACACCAGCGACTGGGGAGGCTCGCACTTCGACAACTGGTTCGTGGTAGCCGTGCCGGTGGGTGCCCTGCGGCAGGGGGTCAATGAGTTCGTCCTGTGGGCCGAATCGGAGGAGACCAGTTGGGAAATCATGGTGGCCGCCGATGAAGAATATAAGCGTGGCTCTGAAACGCGGCTCTGCCACCCTAATCGCAGTGCCAAGAGTCGAGACGGAGGCCATAGTTGGGATTTTGAGCACCTCGGCTGGAAAGATGAAATCGACGGGGAGTACGCCATCCGTCTCAGTCTGGATCGCAGCGTACCACAGGGCACCTTTGTCTCGTCGGTGATCGACTTGGCTACCGGAGGGGAGATCAGAAGAATCGAGAGATCGCTCGACGTGGAAGAGTGCCGGGTAAGCTGGGAGGTGGACCGGCCCGAGGGAAGCGAGGTGGGAATAGAGGCCCGTCTGGGCGATAATCCAGTGCCGACAGCCGCTTCGTGGTCCCCCTTCGAGCCCGTAGCAAACTTCTCCAAGACATGGTACTCTCCCGCCGGACGCTACCTGCAGTTCAAGATTGTCATGTACGCCCATAATCCGCTGGTGACGCCGATGTTCAAAGGCATTTCCGTGGAAGCGAAGTACCGCGAGCACAAGTGCCGCTCCAATAGATTTTATCGCCTGCTCCAATTCCGCAACGGCTGCGTCATTCGCCCATCCCTACCCTACGTTCACGAAGATTTTGCCTGCTTGAACGAACTGCGCCACCGCTTTGAATTGGACGCGATGGTCTCAGACGCAGCGACTGAGTTTGAAGCCCAACTGCAACTCATGCACTGGGCCTACAAAGTACCGCTCGGTCGCCTAGACGCCTACCAATGGAATTACTTTGATCTGCCTCGACTCGATGGGGATGCGAGTGGACGCCCTCGCCTGCTAGGCACCTACCAGAATCGCCGGCGCGATGGCCACTGCCTCTACTGCAACCTGACCCTAATTGCCGCCTGTCTGGCCATGGGCTTTCCGGCTCGCTGGGTCAACATCTCCACTAAGCACACCTACGGGCACGAGGTGGCCGAAGTATGGTCCAACGAGCTCGACAAGTGGATATTCCTCGATGCGACGCGCGATTACTACATTTACGACCCCGACACGGGCATTCCCTTGAGTCTAGTGGAAATAAGCGGGCGCTTGGCCGAAATCATGCCGGGACCGGCGACTTGGGAATATCCCATCCAGTGGCACCTGCCGGACCTCGAAATGCTCCGGGCCGCTCGCGTTGCCTACCGCCAAGGCGACAGTGCTTTCTCGATTGACGACCTGAGCGGAGGGCCGGAGCACTTGATGCTCAAAGGACACTTGCAACTAGTGCGGCGCAATGACTTTGTCAGCCGGCCTTGGCCGCTACCGTGGCGTCTCTCCAGCAATTGGGGAAGTGATCTCTTTTATTGTTTCTATAGCGATGTGTTCCCCCGCAAACGCGAATACCACCAACACACCAAGCGCTGGCAGGATTTCAGTCCTCCACTCAACCAGACGGAACTCTTCTTAAGCGAAACCGCCGAGCCGGATGTCCTGCGCGTGGATGTGGATACCGAGACGCCCTGCTTTGACGCATTTCTGGTGCAGATCGACAGAGCCGAATGGAGCGAACAAACAAACCCCTCGCTGGAGTGGAGACTACACGAAGGCCTGAACCAACTGCGGCTCAAGGTGCGCAACAGCGCAGGGGTTTGCGGCCCGGAGAGCCATGCGGCGGTAGTGATGAACACTTGATTGGCTGCAAGCGCAGGTCAATAAAGGAATCAGCCCTTCAGCCGGTCAAAGAGTGCTGCGACTTCTCGCTCCTTCTCCGCTGAGCGCTTGCTCGCGAATCCCTCCGCAAAGTAGATCAGGAAGCTGACGATCAACTCGGCAGCCAGATTGATGGTAAAATTGTCGGGATAGATCGAATTGAAGAGAGCGTAGGTCAGCAAACCGCCGATCAGGGAGAGAATGGCACCTCGGGCTGTAGTCCGTTTCCAGATTAGACCGAACATAAGTGGGATGGCTATTGGGGGTAGAACGGCGCTGAACATTTTGATGGTCTTTTCAAAGACCTTGCCTATCCCCTCGCTTTCGGCGATCCAGATAGCTGTAATCAGCACCGCCATCCCAAAGGCAACCGTGGCGATCATTCCGGTCCTGAAGAGCGTTTGGCCGCTTGCTTGGCGGTTGAAATTGCGCTGGTAGATATCTTTGGTGAAGACCGCGGCCAGTGAATTGATATCGCTGTCGATCATGGACATCGTCGCCGCGAACATCGAACAAATGAGTAACCCAATCAGCCCTGGAGCCAGATCAGTCAGCACCTGACGAGCCAAGAGGACATAGGTCTGATCCGGATCGAACCCTTCGCGCGGCAACAATGAACTAGGGTCGAAATAGTCCGGCATCATCAGGGGTGCGGCCCAAGCCGGCACGAAGATTACAATCGGATAAAGAAGGTACAAGAAACCGGAAAGCAGGGCCGCCTTCTGGGTATCCTTCGATTGCCCGACTGAGATAAAGCGTTGCGCCAGTCCCCAAGTACCACCGCTGTAGCTGAGTATCGTGACGATCAACAGAACCAGCCAGAAATCAAACCCAATACCCGCTTCTGCATTGAATAGCACCGCACGCTCTGCCGGCAACTGAGCCCACAGCGAATCCCATCCGCCGACGTATTCAAGCACTACGACCACGATGAGGATGCTGAGGACGAATTGAATGAAAAACTGAATCACATCGGTCAGGACCGTAGCCCACAAACCGCCGACCAGAACATACACAATGGTGACTAGACCACCCACGGCGATAATGTGCAGCAAATCCCAACCGGTACAAACTTGGACCACGATCGAGATGGCGTAGAGCTTAATCCCGAGATCGACGAATTTAACTCCAATCCCTGCTAGTGCTACCAGTAGCCGCACAGAGTTGCCGTAGCGCGCTTCCAAGTATTCTACCGGGGTTAAGACTTTGAGGCGGGACCATCGCGGCGCCCAGGCTAGGGCGGCGATCATCATGGCGATAAAACACGAGAGCGAAAACAGGGTCCACATGCTGAACCCGGCACTGCTGGCACGGCCGGCAAAGCCGACAAAGAGTACCGCGCTGTAGCCTGAAACATGGTGCGATATCGCCGCCATCCACCAAGGCAGGAGATGGCCGGCCGCAAAGTACTCATCGACATTGGCCGCCTTCTTCCGCGCCACCAGACCCATCCAAGTCATCACGACGACATAGATGGCGATGACAGCGCAATCGGTAGCAGTCAGCACAATACTTCCTCTTTGGCCCTTCTCAAATTTTCAGCCGAGCAGAGGTAGGCTTTAAGAAGAAACTTACTCGCTGACGTTACGCAGTTTTCCAGAAAATTCTCAATTTCACCCCAATATCTTGGATCAACAGGCTTCGATAAACCACAAGATAGAGAGCGACTGCGTAACGTCAGTTACTCGGTGAGTTCAGTGTAGAAATCAATCTGCTGCTGCGCGATAGAACCCTCTTGGGTGAGGGCGAAAACCACCAGATTGACCCCCATCCTTAGCTGAGGCTCATTCTCGAATTCATCCTGCCAGATGCTCCCATAGCCCATATCCGAGTAAACCGCCACCAAGCGCCCATTCAAGAAAACTCCTTCGAGGAACTGTGCCTGATCGGGCTGATAGTAAACATCTGTCTGCTCGGCCGAGTTGTAGTAGAAAATGTCGGGGTTACCCCTGACGCTCAGGTATTCTCCCCCGACCGGAGGTCCATCTAGGTCGAAATAACTGTGGTAAATCGGGTGACTGTTGGGAATGCGCTGTAGCTTGCCATCTTTGCCCAAAGCCAAGCTGAACATCTTTCTCAACGAAGCTTCCGCTGGCCCAAAGTTGAGATCCGGCCGGTCATTGTCGGCAAAAACAAATCCTCCGTTTCGCATGTACCATCCCAGATTTTCGATTTCTCTATCCGTCAGTTCAAAACCGTCTTTGTCCGTGATATATACAAAAGGCGTCTTGAACAGTTCGGGGGAGTCCAAGAACATGTGGTCCGCCACTTTGGCTTGGATGCCGGTATAAGAGTTAATGCCATCTGCCAGCCGCGAAACCGAGCGGGGCGCGTCGGGTTGGAGGTCGTTGGCCCAAGCGAGGGCCAAATAGACGAAGCCCTTGATATTCCTCCGATCATTTGGATCTTGGATTACCATGCCCCGATACTTACCCGTATCGAGCGCGTTCAGATCGAGAAACTCCTCCTGCATACTGATCCGCTTCTCCGGGTCCTTTGAACTCTTGATCTGCATTGAGGGCATCTGCGGCGTGATAGTGCCAGTACCCACGCTGGTCCCGGCATCAATTCCGCGATCGAAGACAGCTACATTGCCCAATACATCCATCCGACGCACCGGACGCGGGGGCGTATGGGTCAGTTTCGGCTTCGAGGCCGTTAGCTTTCGGGTCATCACCCTCTTTTGCACCAAGGTCTTTCTCATGCGGAAGGGCTTCTTGGCCATCGGCTTGCGAATTATGAACTCCGTTGCAAGGGGCTTGGGCACGGGCTTTTCTTTTTTTATTCCCACTAGGTAGGCCAAAGATGAGGCCATTATGAGCAACGCTAGAGCGTACGCAGCGTAGGATATCCTGCGGTTATCTCGATAGAGTCTCCTTAGAGCTATCGCATCCGCTGGAGCCCTAAAACGATCTGGAGTAGATTTTCGCACCTGTATTCAGTCCTAAGTGAGTTCCGCCACAAAGCCCATATTCGTTACTGCGGAATAAACACGGTGTCCACATTCGACTTCTGCCCGGCGAAGTTGGTTTTATCCACGGCTTGGACTTGGAAGGTATAGAAAGAGTCAATCGAGGTAAATTCAACCGCATAGGACTGCCTGTCCCCGGGAGCAGTGTATTGACGCTCCACCCCCGACGTGCCTTCAGTTACCGTGACTATATAGTAAAAGACGGCCGCGTTGCTCATGTTCCATCTCAGAATCACATCGTCCCCTTCAAGGGATGCTTCCAAGTCTTGGGGGCTCCCAATCCGATTGTCGTGAAACTTGGACGGCAAGCTATGATCTTTGCTGCAGTGCAGGATGCCGAAGATCAGCAACGCGCAAAAAAGCAAGGCTCTACCCATTGACGAACTCCCTCTAAAAGGTTCAGAAACTTCCCGTCATCACCAACTTGGGCGGCACATCCCCCAGCCCCGGCATGGCCCTCAAGTTCCATCGAGCCACAGCGGATACTTTGGGAGAATCATATAAGAGGATATCGGTCAGGCTATAAATATACATCCCCACAGCTACCGCACCAAAGACTCTGCGCGTCAGATGCAGATCGTCCAACTCATCATTGGTTTTATGCAGCTCGTCCCACTTTTGCTGGGCGAGATCGTAGCGGCTGTTCCCAGTCGCCATCACTTCGTATTCGTCTTTCAGCCGGTGGAAATTGTCGCGGCGGGTATTATAGTTTTCGTTTGCTATTAGCGCCACGGCCAAAGAGCTAACCTCGCCGATCAGCATGAACGTTCCCTTTATCTTCTGGCCGGTGGCGAGTTGTCCCAGCCCCGGGAAGAGAGCTGACAGGACAACCGCCTTCTTTTTAGTGGCGATCTGCCTAGTTGCAAAGACATCGTCTTGGCTTTGCGCCCAGCCGGGAGATACTACGCTGAGAAGTGTTATTACTAAAATAAACTGCTTCATCGCAATTACCTTTTGTTGGGTTCGCTCGAGTGTGCGCCTGCTTCAATATCGCGGGGCTCCTGCCACGATCTGTATGAAGACAGCGAGGACATTGGTGTTGTCGGCACTGCGGAAGGGATCGTCGTACGTTCGGCGATCGAAGGTCACACCAGCATTGGCCACAATCTCATAGCCGAAATAGTCGGAGCGATTGGTCATCATGAAGACGTACACATTCTGCTCGAAACTGTTCCAATTGTTGCCATGGTCCTCGACGCCATAATTCCACAAGGGCAAACCTTGGGCACCGAGGCGAAAGGTAGTTCGGGGCGTCACATAGTAATTGGCTTTGAGCAACGGAATGACCGTGGTCTCATCGGCCAGAGGTATGTCGATGATGTCTTGGGTGCGCTTGAGGAAAAGCAGTTTCAGCGCTGGGATGATCTCCAATTTACTCCGGTGCCTCCGCCAAGTATAGTCGACGCGGTGAACCGAACTCATAGTGCGAATCGCATTCTTGCGCTGATGGGTTCCGTCGTCCAAAAGGCCCCGCTGCTGCCAGTTGAATTCGTAGCGGAAGTTGTGATACATTCTCAGGCCGTTGAGCGGACTCAGAAGCGTCTCCAAGTAGAATCTATTGGCCCAGCTATTCTTGTAGTTCAGATTGTCCTCTATTAAGATCAGGTCGAACTGTTGTTGGTAGCCGAATCCGGCCAGATGCGTCTTGCCGAAGGGGCTCCTACCAAAGTCCGAGGAGATCAAGACGCGATCCGGCACAGTGTCCCAAACCCGCTTCAGCGTATTCTCCACCACCAGCCTACCTAGTCCCGGCTGCTCTGCCTTATAGATGAGACGGCCATAGTTCATCAAATTTTTACCCGCCCCATCCTGCTGGTGGGCATCGAGACTCCCCAGCGAGAAGCTCAGATCCGGCCGCAGATAGTACTTCCCGAACAGATGGTAGCCCGCCAGATCCTCGGGATAGGGGTAATCGGGTTCAGGATCGTCCTCCCGGCCATCCGGTCTGTCGTTGTTGTTCAGATCCAAATCGTAGATATAGTCGTCCGATTCCACATCGTACATCAGAAAGGGTTCCCGATAATCCGGCCGCCTATTCCCATTTTTATTTGTATCTGGCCGCCCATCCCCATCCTCGTCCTTGCCGGGGAAAATACCATCCGCATCCACTCCCTCGTTGACAAAGCCGGCGATGTACTGCTGGAACCACGAGTCGGGAAAGCGATCGTTGTCGTCGTTGTCGTCCACCATCATCAAGCGCATGGTACTGTTGAAGTGGGGTACAGCCGGCGTTCCCAACACTACTAATTCCGTGCTGTAATTCGGTCCCATGTGGAAGAATTCGCCTCCCCAGTCGAAGCGCTCGTGCTCCTTGCGCACCACCAGATAATACGCTTCACCTTTCTGGTCGAAGCGCTTGCCAAAGCGCATGGCCGTGCTGGGATCGGGTCCGACCACACCATCGGGGTACTGGAAGTAGTGCCGGCTCCTCGCGTACTCCCCGTCAATTTTTAGCCCGAAGATATTGGTGCTGAAATCGGCACCCAAGATCTCCATCCCGGTCTGCGTACCAATGTCGAATGAAATGCGCTTTGCGTTTGACCGGTCTTGGACATTCCCCGCGGCGCGCTCCACCACGCGAAAGAGCGTGGGCTGGCCATAGCGCTGCGTATAGGGGCTTTCAAGCGGCGCGTACGGGTCATCAAGGTCCACCCTTCTATTCCTAGCCACAGTTCCCACCTCAATTTTGTAATCGTTGGCGACCACGGCGTCGAAGGAAACGGATTGAACGTAGCCTTCTCCCGCCAAGTTGAAGTAATAGACCACGAAGTCGTCGCCAGAGACCTCTATAGGACCTGTTTCGTCGGTGCGCCAGCGGAAAGACTGGTCCAGCGGTCTATAGATGTTGTTGAGGGCGTTGTTGCGAATCAGGATGGCACGCACCTCATCTTCAGTAAATCGCTCCCCCAAGATCGCATCGGCGTTATTGCGGTAGTAGTTCCTGCTCGTCGATGCTTCCGGTTGCAGATTCACCGCCAGGTGCCACGGCTCCTCAATGGGAAATTCTACGCCCCTCCATACGTACGTCGTAAACTGGCGTTCAGGATCTACCGGATCATTTAACCTTAGATCCTTGAAGAAGAGGTAGTCCATGTAGAGCGGTGCTTCGTTGATGCGGTACTGCATATAGGTGGGCTCGGTCGGGACCGAGGAAGTAAAGGCCGCCGACAGCTCGGCATAGGTGTTGCGCACTAACCCCTGTGCGCCGAACCGGCCCACCGAGGACTCGGTGATGCCGTCAATGTGCTCGACGATATCCGGGACGATGTCCTTGCGGGGAATTCCGTTGACCAAGATGTTCAACTCGACGATGTAGGGACCTCCCCGGTCGTCCTCGGGTGAATCATCCGAAAATTTGACGGCGATAATTTCTGGGTATGGCTGGTTGTGGCGCAGCACTCCTTTGCGGGAGAAAGTGTGGCCGTACGCATCGCTGAAGCTCTCGTGCTGGTTGACATACGTCAGACCCAAATTCAGCAGGCCGACCCGCCGCTCAAAGTGAAAGGCCCCCATCCGCACCGTGTTCCAGTTCATGAATAGTGCCGAGAGATCGTCGCGTTTTGTACCCACGTCAATTCTGAAGCCGCGAAAGGCGTTGACTTTCAGGGTCAGCGGCGTGAAGCGCCCCCGCAACTCCTGAGCAATGGTCAGGCCCGCCCACCACCGGTTGGTCTGCTCCGAGACGGTTAGCACATCCTCGAAATAGCGCCGATAGGTCGACTGTTCGCGCCCGGGATAGTTGTAGAGATCGCCTGTCACCCGCAGTATCGACGATCCCTGTCTTTGGGGCCCCAGACCGGTGGTTTCCACCCAGTCGTAACCGGGGATCCCATAGACTAAGCGATTCCCCAGCGGCCCGTAGAAATACTGCTTGGGATCGCGGTAGGGAGAAAGGATGGTCGAATAGTTTTTATACCTCTTTTCTGCGTGGGCATAATTCTCGTAAGGTTCCCAATCTCTCCGCAGAAACATCCGCTCGGGCTGGATTCGCGGCACCTCCGGAATGTCGATTCCCGTGCGCGGTCCCCAACTCTCCGCGGTGCCGCTGGACGGACTTGCAGAGATCAGGACAGCGAGCAAAACCCAGCTTTCGACAAGCAGCACTGGCCCGCTAAAGGAAAACCTTTTGCGCCAATCGTTTAACACGGCCTTTTCCTAGATGACCGGACGGAGTCCGACTAAAGCCCGAAAAAAGAATATGGACGTATCTACGTTATTCAGGGCCTGTCTGGGGGAATTGAATTCCCTCTTCTGTATCTGATAGCCCATGTTGAAGTTCACCCTGTACCCCTGATAGGTAAAAGTATTGGCGAGTATGAAAACATAGTCCTCACTCGCAAAGTCCCTATTTGAATTGACCAAGTCGAGGGAACGGCTCTGTAGAAAGGGAAAGCCCTGGGCTCCTAGGCGAACGCTCGTCAAGGAGGTCATATCCCAATCGAGGCGCAGAATGGGATAGAAAAATATCTCGTGCAGCACTGGAACCTGCCACCGATCATTGGTCAACTTCTGTCCCATTACCTTCACTTGGGGGGTGATTCGCACATCCCGCAACACACCCGACAGATCCAAGGGATACTCTCCCTTGACGACAGAAGTCAGCCTGACGATGCGGTTGGACTTGCGTCCTTGCTGGGCAAATTGGCGATTGAAGTCGTGCTTGAAATCGAGGTGGATGTTGAGGGGTTTGGCACCGTCAAAATCCAAGGCGGCATAGGCGGTATTGACGAAACTATCCTTCATGCGCAGAGGATCTTCTATCAGGTCAATGGTCAACCCAGCACCGGTCAGCCGACCGCTGATATCTTCCTGCAGTTCAAAGGTGGCATTGCGGGGAAACTGGAAGACGTTATCCCGGATGTCGTCCTCTACCCTCTTGGCGAAGTCAATCAGGGTAAGGCGACCCCAAAAGGGAAGATAGCGGGTGTGTTCCGCCTTGGCGTAAAAGACCCTATTCTCGTCCCCGGCTGCGATCTGCTCCGTGTTATAGTGCCCCACTTTGAGCGTCGTTCCCGGCCAAGGACGGAAAGACGCAAATAGGTGAAACCCTTCGAGGTCCTTATTGTAGGGATAGTCCGCATCGGGATTGTTCTCCCGGATGTCGATGACTCCGTTGTTGTTCAAATCATCGCCGTAGTCGTACTCTGCGGGATTGACGTCGAAGAGCAGAAAGGGCTCCAGATAGTCGGGGATGCCATTGTTGTTTATATTGGTCTCTGGCCGGCCGTCTTGGTCGATATCTAGTCCCGGGAAAATTCCATCCAGATCCCTCCGGCTCCTGATGTAATGCTCATCTGGAAAGCGGTCCTTGTCGTCGTTGTCCTCCACTGTATCGAAGATCAGGGTTCCATTGAGCGAACTCTGGTTGAACCCATCAATGCCTTTCAATCCGCCGTCAATCTCGCTGTCCAAGGGTGCAAAGGGCAAGGTGACAAAGCTCTGATAGCTAGGATCTTGCACCTGCAAGGAGGTGCCGTATTCCGGGTCTATACGGAATAATTCGCCCCCGAATTCCACACCGTCCCGGTCCACGACGGCATTGATGAAATACGCTTCGCCGCGGCGATCGCTCCGCTTCCCTTTGGATACTGGAAACTGGCGAAAATCGTAGCTGAGATCGTACTCCGCTTTCACAAAGAGATCCTCCACCGCAAAATCCGCGTGGACTCCGCCCAGCATCCTCCCCGTCTGGCGGCCGTGCCGGAACTCCACCACCCTCAGATTGGAGAGATCTTGTACTTTGCCTAGCGCGTGGGCGACGTCGTAGAAGTAAAGTGCCCTGTTGCGGTCCCGCGGACTTCGATCCCTCCGCGCCCTAGTGGGATCGTTGGCATAGACCTCGGACAGGCTGATCCGATAGTCGTTGCCCACCTTGACTTTGAACCGCACATCGTCGATATCCTCCTCGCTCAGCGGCACCCAGTAAAGAAGGAATTCTTTGCCGTGCGCTTCCAGATAACCCTTTTCTCCTGAGAAGTCCTCGGGCAGCAAGCCGTTGACGAATTCCACATAGGGCGGTATTTCCCGCCCCAATTCCCGCAGGAATTCCTTGTCGCCGTTGGGAAAGGCTGGATCAATGTCCTCGCGGTGATGCCGGGTCACGACGATGCGTTGGGTATCGTCAATTCCCGCCGCTGCAACAGCATCCGAATACACCTTCAATTCTGGTCGCAGTTGGCCGTTGATATAGACCTCGAAATCGTATACTCGGGGCCCTCCGCCATCGTCTATCGACCCATCTGCAAACTTCACCACCAAATAATCAACCGGCTGGATATTCCCCGGCGTCGCTCCCCTGAAATCCCAACCACCCCATTCCATCAGACTGTTGACGCGATACTGATTGACCCACACGAGTCCTAGCTTCAGTGCGCCAACCTCGGTTTGCAAATGCGAGCCCAGCAAATAGGTGGCAAATAAGGGGGGCCGAGTGCCGAGCGCGCCAAAGTTGTGTTGCTTGTTATCGGCGTTTGCGTTCACGTCAAAGATGGGATAGTCCAGACGCGAGGAGATCAGGGTGAAGTCGGACTGGGGCAGGTTCATGTCCCAACGAATGCCGTTCATGGCCGCCAAGTCTAGGGTCAGGGAGGTAAATTTGGTGCGGATATTGTCGCCGACGATCAGAGAAGTGTTAATTTTTCCGTAGGAATCAGAGGAGACTGAAAGCCGACTGAGGTAGTCTTTGAAATACCGGCTTTTGTCGATGACACTTCCCGGCTCAGGGTCGAGAGTGCGCGACTCGCGCAACCGAAACACTTCGATGCCCTCGACGACAAAATTGCCCAACTCGTCGAAGACGAGATCTTCGGGACGGACCAAATAAGAGCGCGGCCAGTGTTTGTACGGTTCTCGGGCATGGGTGATATATCCCTCGCCCGGCCGGTAGAGAAAAAGCCCCGGTCCCCGTACATGGGCGCTGCTCTCCCCAACCCACACCAAGGCCAGAGCGCCTAACGCTAAAAAAGCCCTCGTCTTGCTCATAGCAACTCTATCCGATGCGCAAGCGGATGAAATAGCGGACGGCACCGACATCCACGCGGTGTGAGGAGGAAGGATAGCGGTCAAAATTTTTCTGGTACCCGATGTTGGTACTCACATCCACTCCGCGGAAGTTGCCGAGATTTTCCAGAACCAAGATGTAGTACCAAGAATCTCGATCCAAAAAAGGCCGCACCAAGTCTCGATGCTTCTCCCGCAGTGGCCATCCGAGGATCCCCCCTCGCAGCACGGTATGCGCTGCCAAATGGTAATCTCCCCTTGCGATCGGCGTCAGTGTATACGCGTGTCTCTGCAAACTAAATAGTTCGGCCTTGGTCCGGTTGAAGACTGCCTTAAACATCGGACCGAAGCCGAAGCTATCGCCTATGTACCAGGTGTAATCGACCCTACCCACATACCCCATAGTCGTTATGCGGCTGTCCGGCTGAAAGAAATCCCCAGCGGTCAATTCCCGCTGGTCGTTGACTTCCACGAGAATATCATTGTAGATGTTCAAGTGCGGCAGCTCGTCCGTGTTGACATGAGTCCCCACCACGAGGGTATTCTGCAGACTGTTGCGCAGCAGCAGGCGATCCGGCAATACTTGGTACCGGCCGCCGCCGCCGAATTGGTACAGATCATTGCTAATATCGTCCCGTACTCTCTTGCCGTAGTAGCCCACCTGCAGCCGGCCAAGCCTCGGCCAGCGCCGCTGATAGTTGGTCTTTACATAGGTGGTCAAATCCCGGCCACCGCTATCCGGTTGGCGCATATCGTAGTGGCCGACTCGCACCCACGCATGCTGTTGGGAAGTAAAAGGACGATAGGTGATAAAAAAATGACCGCCGCGACTATCGTGATCGTAGGGATAATCCGACCGATTGTCGTTCTCCCACCCATCCACCAGACCGTTATTGTTGAAATCGTCGCCGAACACAAAGGGCTGGTCGTAATAGGTTAGAACCTTGTCCGCTCCGTTGTACCAAGTATTGTCCCGAACTCCATCGTTATCTACATCTAGGCCGGGAAAAACTCCGAATCCCAGACCGGCCCCCGGGGCCGGCGTCATGTTAAGCGAGGCAAAATCGCGCTCCTGCTCCCAGCGGTCGGGCCATTCATCCCGGTCGTCGTTGTCGTCCACCAAGTCAAAGGGGGCGATGACATTTTGCCGGGGGTTCTGCATTAGGGCTTGAAAAGAAGTGGCAAAGCCCGAAGGCAAACTCACATACTCGAACCCGAGGTCCCAACGGCCCAGGTCCCGAAACCCATTGAGGAAATAGGCGTCCTCATTCGCGGAAAGACGCTTGCCCTCTCCCGACGGGAACTTGAAGTAGGAGGTATTGCGGACGAATTCGCCCCAAGCGCGGAAGCCCAAGACTTTGGCCTCGAAATTCATCCCGTAGAGAATCATACCCGTCGGGAATCCATAGTGGAACGCGATCCACCCCATATTGCCGCGGTCCTTGGCATTGTTCTCGGCCCGCTTTGCAGTGTGCCAATCCCGCCATTGGACGTCGGTGCCGATCCAGTTTAGGGCGCTGGCCACATCCACCACGTAGTCCCCTGCGGCCAGCGCCCTGAAATGCACCTTCTCGGAACCCGGAGGAATCTCAAAGCGATAGACCAGAATATCCGTCTCATCTACTTGTAAGAAAGGAACGCCATCGTGGCTTACGGGTTCTCCTTCCCTAAAGAACAGCCCGCCGCTGGTAAAATTGCTGAGCTGACCGCTGCGCGTGTACCCCTCCCTGACGATTTCCTCCATCTGATAATTCTGGATTAGCCACGAAGGTCTGTCCGCCCGATGGAGCGCGATCTCACTGGTTCCCCGCCCGATGGTCCTGTTGGCAGCGCCTATAAGTTCGGGCACCGAGTGAATCATTCGGATCATCGGCTCGATATCGTCCCGCCTCTCGCCGTCGACGTATAGCTCCATGCGATAGACGCGTGGCCCTTCTTTGTCCCAATGGGAATCATCGCTGACTAAGACGAATACCGACTTGCCCTCGTCGAGAGCGGAAAAGGGAACGACTCCCTTGAGCGATCCCTCCTTCCTGCCCGCAATACTGTCGAAATTGTGAACATTGACATAGGTGGAACCCAGTTTGAGCACACTCCCCAAAGTCGTCTCCCAGTGGCCGCCTATTAGGTAGGTTCCGAACGAAGGTCTGCCGAATACGCCCTCTGGGTTTACCTGAACGCCGCTCTGCGACAGCCCCGTGGCCAAGAGGACTGGATCCGAGATCCGCGAGGCGATGATGCTGAAACCGGTCTTGCGCGTAGAGGCGTCGAAGCGAAGGCCGTTGAGACGGCTCAAATTCAGGGTCAAAGGCGAAAAGCGGGTGGGGATGGCATCGCCTACCATGATAGCAGCCGACCATCCCCGGTAGGAATCCATGCCGATCATCAAGTTGCGGAAAATCTGTGGGTAGATCGGACTCTTGAAGATGGCGCTGCCCCGCTCTGGTCCCTCGGTACGGCTCTCCTCGAGCGTGAATACTGGCACCCCGTCGATCAAATAGACCCCGAAGGGGTCGTAAACCCGCCGCTCAATATCCTGCTCATCAAAGTCGCGGTAGCCGTACTGTCCGAGATTCTCGTAGCGTTCTTTTTGCCACAAAGGGTAGTAGTCGCGGGAGATTAGCTGGGCCTCGGCCCTACAGAAGTACAGGAGGAACGCGGCGAATACAGCGAGTGATAATTCTCCTCTAAGCCGCTCTATCACGACGCTTCTCCGCATTGCTTTGGGCTCGTGGTTTGACACAATCAGTGCCAGACCATCCCCTTGTTTTGTCTCGCCTAAAGGCGAGGTGAAGCGCACCGGCCGCGCTAGTAGACGAGATGGACGACCCCAGCGGCCGTTTCATCCCCGTTATCCAGATTCGCTTTAAGTGTAAAGAGATAAATTCCGGGGGGTGCCAATTCGCCCGATTCATCCATGCCATCCCAGAAGCCCGGAACAAAGCGCGCTTGTTCTTTATTTAAGAGAGGATGAACATAGCGGCCACCAATCAGCCGCTCCGCGTTGAGCCGGCGTACTCTGCGCCCGGACAGGTCGAAGATCTCCACATCCACGCGGCGCGGCGCGGCCACTTTGGTCAGGGTGAACTCGATCACGGTGAAGTCGTTCACACCGTCTCCGTTGGGTGTGAAGACGCGAGGATGGGCTCTAACGTTGAGTAGATCTTTCGCCACCACATCGGTCACCACGACCCCCCAAGAAGCGCCGTCCACCGAGTCTTCGCGGATGTTCTGTGGATTTTCGGAATTAGGACTGAACAGGGCGGCGCGAAATTCATGCGTGTCGGTGTAGAGGGCCGAGTGGACTAGAACTTGGAAGGAGATTTCCGTCCCGTCCACTGAACTCAGCGGCGGTTCGAAGAGGATGTCTAGGTCGTTGAGGCTCCGCGGCATAATCCGCAACACGCGGTTTCCCACGTCAATACCTCTGCTACCCGTGGGAAATTGCGGCACAGGGATATCCTCGCCGAACAGTTGAATCGAATCCACTCTAGTGGGAAAGCTAGGCAGGTGGAGCCGAATTTTCTCCACTGCGTCGCCCTCGGCCAACTCTAAGATAGCCCGATAGACGAAGGGAATCTCCACTCCCATCGGGACCTGATTGGGGACCACTGAACCACGTGCATCCCTCGCGGCGATTGTCTCCGCGCTGAAGTCGATCGCAAGACTGTCCAAAGCCGGAGTAACTTCCAAGTCTTCGGTGCGGAGGTTGACCCGGTAGCGCAGATAGCGCCGCGGTTCGGGCGAGGGAACAAAGATGTCTGAGGCCTCAAATTCCCGACTCCAAGCACTCCAGCTAGCATCGGTCGTATCCGGCGAATCTCCCGTGCTAAACTGCAGGCTCAACTCCGTGGCTGCAGGCACATCCGCCCACCAGCGGACGCGCCCGAAATTCTTCACCGCAGCATCGCCAAAGTCCAGCGGCGGCGAGATATAGCTTCCTTCAGGGACAAAATCAACGCCGTATATTTGGATCTCCGTCACCTTAGCCGGATCGCGGCCTACCTCTGCTTGGGTCACTTGGATCCGGACGTAGCGCGCCAGCACTGGATCAAAGAGCACCTCGGTGAAGATAACGTCCTCTATGTCGTTGATTCCCCCCATCTCAATCCAGCGAGACTGGTCCTCGCTAATCTGCACAGAATACCCCAACAGCGAGTTGCCAGCATACGTCTCGTTTCCAGCGGGTGGCTTGGTTATAACCCGAACCCGGTTGATCCGCGTCAGGTCCGGCAGCGTAATGTCGACCAAGCGATTCAACGCACCCAGTCCTTGGGGCAGAGACCATACTGGAGTGCCGATCCGGCCATCGGTCACCCCCACTTCAGTAGCATTCAGCCCCAAGGCTATATTCTGGCCACGCTGGTCGGCGAGGACGATGCGACCCGTACTCGAACTGCCCAGATTCACCGCATTCGGATAGCCGGCGATCACCTCGGCGAGCGGATGAAATATGCCTCCCTGCACCTGCCCTCTGCTAATCGTTCCGGCCTGCACCCTCTGCCACGAATTTTGCACATTCTCGGTTGTCCAGTCGGTGCCGACTTGCGCGGCGTGTGACCAGAACCAAGGAGATGTTTCGTCCGTGAAGCTACTCACCACGACTTGAGGGCCAGCCTGAAGGCTGAGAATCAGGCCGCTGCCGGCCACCGCCTCGAAATGGTTCACCGCCACCGCGATATCGTTGGCCCCTGTCTGCAGATCTACGGAGACTCCTTCGGCAGTCCGCCAGTCGGTGTCGGATTCTACTTCGCTACCATTAAAAAAAAGGGTATAATCCCCGATAGCTGTAACCCTTGCAATCCCCGAGCGAGCCTGTTGAGCTTGGAAGGTATGACGGTAGTACGTTGTCTGCTCCCAGTGGCCGATGTGGAGAGCTTGGCCACAGAGCCGGCTGCTCCCAAAGCCGAGCAGGAGGAGAGTCAAGGACAGCAGAATTCTTCGTCTTCCCAAGAGAAAGCCTGCTTCCTGTAGGGGGCAACTTAGCTGTGCAGTTGAGATGGGGGTGAAAGAGGACGAGGTGGGCGAATGGTCCAAACAGCCGCTCACCTCGTCCATCTGGCTCAATACAGCCGGGATATTACTTGAGCAAAGTCAGCTTCTTAGCCTCAAAGAAGCTACCAGCCTGTAGGGTGTAGAGATACACGCCACTGGCCACGCTCGCGCCAGAATCATCCGTCCCATCCCACGCGCTCTGATATGCGCCGGCCTCGACCCAACCCTGATGCAGAGTCTTCACCTGCTGACCCGACAAATTGTATATCTGCAGCATCGCGTTCTCAGCCCGAGGGATGCTGAAGCGGATAGTGGTCTGGGGGTTGGCCGGATTGGGAACGGCGTTATCGAGCGCATACGTATCGGGCAGCCCCACTCCCTCCACCGATTCTACGGCCGTGAGCCCGGTATCGGGATTGATGAGCGCGGTCTTGGTGTCAAAGGGAAAGTGGATCGCCTGACGAGCCGGAAATCCCGTGAAGTCGGGCACATCCCAGGGGTCGGTCCCACCGCCGCGCCGCGAGCCGATGTCCCAGTAGAGCCCGTCGTACGGACCGTCCTCTTCAATCGACTCAACCCATTGCGGCCAGTGGGCCGGAGCGTGGGTGGCCACCATGTGGAGGATACCCGTGCCATCCGGTCCTAAGATATCCACCGTGCTGGTGGTACTGCCTAACAGCGGGATAAAGGCAAAGCCCCAGCCGTCCTTGCTGCCCGAACCAGATGTGTTCCACGGCGTGATGGCAAAGGAGCCGTAATCGAATTCTCCGGTATCCGCGTTCCGCCGATCCGCAAAGCCGTCGCCATTGTCGTTGAGCCACTTCAACTCGCCGTCAAGAGTGATCTTGACATGCTGGGAGCCCGCATAGCCCACGACGTAGATTCCGGTATCGTCCACCCAGATATCGTGGGGGCTGAAGGCTTGGTTGCCCTCGCCCACATCCACGACTAGCCAGTCGGACAGGTCGAGCACATCGATGACCTCTCCGGTAGCCGCATCCTGAATCCCGACATTGGCGTGGGCGGGCGCGTCTCTACCTCGGTCGTAGATGGGGTAGTAGAGCCGTTCCTTCCATACATCTATGCCAGTTGAGCCCACAGCGAGATTCCCATCGCTGAAGGGCTCGAACTTCATGCGGCCGTCCCCTTCAGTGCCGAAGTTCCGGTCTAGGGTGACTTGGCCATTCGCTGGATCTACGTTGAACTTGATGGCACCGTAGATCGTTCCGTCCCAGCTATCGCCGTAGAAGTCGCCGGGCAGACTACCGTACTGTTTGCCGTTGCCGCCGCCCTGCCACTGGGCCGGCATGACGTCATCGGTGTGGGAAACGGTCATGAGTTCGTTTTCGACGTCAATCGCCTGCCACGCGCCCGGCGTCTCCAGCCAGTTGGTGCCGACGCGCGTGAGGAACAAGTGGCGCGGCCCATCCGCCGTCAGCCGCTGCGTACTGCCGCCGGTCACAATGAAGAGATCGCCGTTCTGGTCGCGGGCCAAACACGACTCAGCCGTGTGCCGCTCATTAGCATAGCCCACCATGTTGATGGGTGCTTGGTCGTCAAGGCCGACGACAAAGAACCGATAGCTGGCATTGGGATCCGCCTGATTGCCGTTCATATCGTTTCCGTCCCATCGGATTGAATGCGAACCCGGCTCAAAGCGAGAGCCCGGGGAAACCCACAGAGCCTTGTTCACTTCTTGGTAGGTATGCCAGTTGAAATCGCCCTCCACCGTCAGCCCCGGCAGATCGGCATCCCCCCAGTTCGTGTAAACAGCTAGATAGACCGTGGCGGGAGATCCCGACATAGTGAAGGGAATATCCACGGGGAAGCTGCTGATGCTCACGTCCTCGACTTCTATTGTCAGCACCGTGGGCATCCGGCTCTCGGTTATTTCATTCTCCTCGCCGCCTATGGCACCCTGGGCGAATGCCGAGTGGGTAGGTAGCAAAGCGAAAGCTACTGCGAGGCCAATACTGGCTAAAAACTTTTTCATAGCGCATTCTCCAAGCTGGTATAACTGGTGAAAGCTGAAAACTTCTGCGAAACTTCGCTTTACCCGATTTTGCTATTAACCACCTCCTTTCTTTGAGAGGGAGAAGTGTGTGAAGTGTGTAACGTCGGCCAAAATAGGTTAAAATTTTGGACAGCCAATATACAGAAAAATCCAGCGCAAAAGCAAATTTTATTATAACTTCAGCAGATTGATCTGAGGTATCGCTGGTAACCAAACTGATTTCAAAATTCTCATGGGAAATGTGGTTGAATCTTCACGCTGAATTCCGCACATTTCGCAGCTACTTGACCGCGTCTGCACGCCGCCGATTTGTAAGCTAACAATCCATCCGAGGAACTAATTTTTTGCAGGTATCCATGGCCAAAATCCTCTTTCTCTGCACCGGTAACTCCTGCCGCAGCCAAATGGCCGAGGGCTTTGCCCGCGCCCTAAAATCCACTCAATTTGAAGCCTACTCAGCGGGAATCGAGACCCACGGCCTCAACCCCAACGCTGTCCAAGTGATGGCCGAGGTCGGCATTGATATCTCGGCCCAGCAATCGACGCACGTTGACCAGCTTTGCCACATTGACTTCGACTGGGTGGTCGCGGTCTGCGATCACGCGGCCGAACAGTGTCCTGTTTTTCCGGGGTGCGCCCGGGTGGTCCACCGGGCCTTTGACGATCCGCCGAAGCTGGCGCGGAATGCGCGCAATAAAGAAGAAGCACTGGGGGTGTATCGGCGGGTGCGCGACGAGATCGGTGCTTATATCGAGACCTTGCCCGAGGGCTTGAGGGACTAAACGCGCCTTGGCTACGGAACGACGCATATCATTAATGCATGCGTGAAAGTGGTCGGATGCGACGGAGAGGCTGGTACAACCAGCGAGGCGTCAGCCATACGACTGCGCGGCCCGCAGCCGATGAAATGGTGCCGACAGTAGAAAGAGCCGCTAACGGCACTGCAAGGGCAGGGGATTAAGGCGCATCGGCGAGCGGCCGTGGAGTAGCGACGATGCAGCGGAAGGTGAGGTTGAGGCGCAGGGCGCACGGCTGTCGAGTCTTGGGGACTTGGTGCTGCCAGTGGGCTTGGGTCGGGCCGCGCATGATGAGGAGTGCACCGTGCCCGAGGGAGATTTCGACCGGGGCGCGGTCGCGGCGTTTGGGCCGCAGGAGGAAGCGCCGCGTCCCGCCCAAACTCAGCGAGGCGATCGTCGGATCGGCCCCTAACTCGGGCTCGTCGTCGCTGTGCCAGCCCATGCTGTCGCGGCCATCGCGGTACTGATTGAGCAAGACGCTGTTGAAGGGACAGTCGGCGGCCGCTTCGATCCGCGTCTTAAGGGCCAGCAGCGGCGCAGTCCACGGGCGCGGCGCCAGCGCCAGCCCGGAATAGGCATAGTGGGCCTGTGCGGACCCGTGCCACGCCGAAAGACGCGGCGCGGGAAGCCGGCGGCCAAAGACGACGACGTGGTGCTGCTGCCACTCAATGCCGTCCAACAGTTGCCGCATGAATTGGTCGGCCTCGGCAGGAGCTAAAAAGTCCGCGGCGTAGCGCAGGTCGCCGTCCGTTAGCCGGATGGTTCTCATGATGGCTAGTTCTCATTCCACGGCAAAGCCGAGGTCGTCCAGTGCCCGGCACAGGGCGGCGCGGCCCGCATCGTCGAATGGGATGTGGGGCGGTCGGGCCGGGCCTACGGGCAGGCCGCGCATGGTCAAAATCTCCTTGACGGCCGCTAGCAGGTCAAAGTGGAACAAGGTGGAGATGACCTCGTTGGCGCGCGCTTGCAGGGCCATGGCCGGCCGGATGTCGCTCGCTTCAAAGTGCTGCCGCATCTCCACGAACAGTTTGGGCATGATGTTGTAGGTTGAGCCAATGGCCGCGTCGCTGCCGGCGACCATGCCGCCGAGGCAGATTTCGTCCGGGCCGGAGATGAGGTTGAGGCGGTCGCCGCCTAGCTGCACGAGGCGCTGGAAGAGGTAGAAGTTGCTGTCGGTGAACTTGAGGCCGCTGAAGTTGGGCACGGCTTCCATGGCGTCGAGGAACTGTTCGGCCGTAACGTCCTTGGCGGCAGTTTGAGCGAGCCAATACACGTAGAAGGGCAAATCAGTGGCCGCACCAATAGCTGCGTAGTGGGCGACCGCGGCTTGGAGGTCGTTGGGCTGATCCACCGGCGCAACCGAAGCCACGGCCTCCGCACCAGCGGCCGCAGCGTGCTGGGCCAATTCCACTGCATTGACCGTGCTCGTCGCGCCGACTTGGAAGATCAGGGGCACGGCACCGGCCACCGCGGCTAGGGTCGCTTCGGCCATGGCTTTGCGCTCGGGCACGCTCATGGCACTCCCCTCGCCCGTGCCGCCGCAGACGAAGAAGCCGTTAGAGCCAGCGTCGATCAGGTGCCGGACGAGCGGCTCGACGCGCGCCGGGGCCAATGCGCTGCCGTCGTCGGTGAACGGAGTGACGAGCGCGGGCCAGATCCCGCGCGCTAGTTTGTCAGCCATAGAATCCTCCACAGGTATGACTTGCGAATTCGTAGTTTGCAATTCCAATTAAACCACTTGGCCGCCGCGGATGGTAGCCACCTGAGCACGGTGTGGGCCGGTCCTTCTACGCCGGGGCCGGAGGCCACGATGCGGTCGCCGCGGATGGCCACGGCACCGAGGCCGTCTAGGCCGCTGTCCGCGCAGAACAGGCGCGGGGCACGCACCAACAGGTCGTAGGTTTGTGCGGTCATGGTGTTAGTAGGCCACGGCGATGGTGCGGAGCGCAGTGTCGTGGCCCGCATCCGCACCCAGATTGACGCGCAGGACGTACAGGCCGGGTGCGGCGCTCGCTCCGTCGGCATCGCGGCCGTCCCAAGTGAAGAGGCGTTGCGAGCCCTCGGTGCTTGGGGTGAGGACCGCTACTTGGCGTCCGGCTAGATCGAAGACTTCCACCCGCGGCTCCGTGCCCTCCACTTTGAAGGCCACGAATCGCACCTCTAGCTGGTCGTTGATGCCGTCGCCGTTGGGAGTTACGGTCGCCGAGGCCAGTTGTAGGTCGCTGATGAGCTGGCCGCTGCTGGTCAGCTCGGGCAGCATGACGATGTTGGAGCGGCGCTCGGCCGCCTCGACTGACTGCCACAGGCCGGGTGATTCGCTCGATCCTAAGTCGAGGGCAAAGACGGTGGCATTTTGCAGCAGGCGGGTAGTGAAGCGCACTTGCAGGGAGTCGGCCGCGATCACCTGCGGCAACGCGATGAGCAGGGAGTCGGACTGCATGTCCAAGGCGGCCGGAACGACTTCTTCCGCGCCGACCATCACCGACACGCTCTGGAGGTCGACAGGTTCGGGGACGGTGAAGCGCAGGCGGTCAAAGCCGCTGTCGAGTTCGTCGGTTTCGGGCCAGAGAGTGTAGGTAAAGTGCGTGTCTTGGTTGGGGCTGGCCTCGCGGGGAGCGACGCTGCCGCGCGCGTTTTGGACTAAGGCGTTTTCGAACTCAACCGAGACCGAGTTGACGGTCGGGGCGACCGCCGGATCGTCGGTGGAGAGAATCATCTCCAGCAGCACGAAGCGGCGGGGGCTGTCCGACTTGAAGCTCTCACCGGAAAACTGGTACACGTTGCTCCAAGCGTCCCAGTCCTCGCCAACGACCAGCGAGGTGTCGATAGGGCCGCGCAGCACTTTGGGCGAGCTCTTCCATTTTTCCTCGGTGATTTCTTCGCCGAGCTTATTGTGGAACGCATAGACCGGCGCCAGCGCGTTACCCGAACGCGAGCGCAGTTGCATCCGGGTGCCTAGAGGCAGGTCGGCGTCCCAGTGCAGGGCCTTGATGACTTTGGGCCGCCCGTCGCCGGCTTCCTCGCCGAGGTTGATAAAAGCAGACTGCAACTCAACTTGGGCCGGATACCCCGGAGAGAACAGTTGCATTTCGCCCCACTTGGAAATGCCCCACCCCCGGCAGGTAACTCCGTGCCAGAGTAGGTAGCGGGCCTTGCGCGGCGCGAAGAGGTAGCGCATGTAAAGCAGGTTGTCGGCGTTGGGATCCAGATGAGTGAAGACCTCTTCGTAATCGACGTTTTCGGGCACTTCGACGAGCGGGGCGGTGCCCGTGGCCGGGGTGCCGTCGGAAAAGAGCAGGGTGTGGCCCGGCCCGGTGCCAGAGATGGTGAACCCCAGCGTGCCTTCGTCGGGCTGCATGGAGTAGATGAACATCTCGTCGATGAAGAACGTCGCGCCGAGATCTGCGCGGAACCACGTGCCGCCTTCGGCCCATTCCGACAGCGCGCCGCGACAGTCGGTGACGGTGTTGTTGGTGTTGAGGTTGGCGTCGAACAGGTTGAAGGTAGAGCCGGTGCCATCGCCTTCGACGAAATTGCCGCGCTGTCTGGTGCCAATGGCAATGTTGTCGCCAATGCCGATGACCTCAACCTCGGCGAGGGCGGCGTCTTGGTTTTGCTCTTCGGAAATGATTTGGATGTACTGGATCAACTGGTAGTGGTTGCGCTCTGCGGGCGTTAAGTCCAAGTCCGGGTCGATCACGAGTGCGCTGTCGCGGCCGGCGTAGCGCAGCGGGATCGCGATTGCGGCTTCGGCGTTGGGGCGCGTGGTGCGAAAGGCTTGGCGGTAGAGAAAGAGGTCTTCAGTGGCCGAGATGCGCACGCCCGAGGTGGTGAAGACGCGGAATTGGCGGAACGGACGCGCACCCTCTTGGTCGGGGAATTTCAGGCGAATCTCGCGGGCTAGGGCTGCGCGGCCTAGGTCAATGGTGATGAACCAGTCCTCGCGGGCGTCGGCCGGGCTGGGTTGCCAATAGGTCGTCAGATCGCCGTCGATGGCCAGCGGGGCGTCGGCCGCGTTGGAACCGGCTTGCCAGAGGCCGCCGGCAACGGCATCGCCCCGGGCGCGCGTCTGGTGGACGAAGCGGTGCGCGTCCGCGACGAGGTTGATGTCCTTGCGGAATTTGACGAGCGTGAGCTGGCCCTGCTCTCCTACCTGAACCAAGCCGAAGGGCTGTTGCCATTGGGCCCATTCCTCAGCGCTGTCGAAGGAGAGCACGTCAGCCGCTAGTGGGGCGGCTAACGCGAGACAGGCGATAATTGCACGGCGCATCAAACCCTCCTTAGTAGGCGATGCCCAATGGGCGGAGTTGGGGATCGGCGGCAAATTCCGAGCGCAGGTCTAGGGCCGCTAGGTAGAGCCCGGGCGGCAGCCGCCGGCCCGTTTCGTCGCGGCCATCCCAGCGCAGGCTCTGCGGACCCGCGTTTTGCAAGCCGGCCTCGACGAGCCCCACGCGCCGGCCATCGAGCCTATAGACTGCGAGGACGACGGGCACGGCTTCGGGCAAGCGGAACAGGGAATAGGCGACGCGCAGCTCGTCGTTGATGCCGTCGCCGTTGGGCGTAAAGACCGCAGAGGAAAAGGTCAGGTTCTGGATGAAAGCGGTTTCTTGCTCGGTGGTGGCGAGGACGCGCAGGCTATTAGTCGAAAGGGCTTCGCCGACGTCGGCACCGACTACGGGTTGCGGCAGAACGTCGCGTTCGCTGTCTAGGACCTCGCTCTGAAAAGTGGTAGCGAATTCAAATATCTCCGTGCCAAAGACGATGCGGATGGGCGGATTGTTGGCGCGGGTGATGCGCTCGGGCAGGCGGATGAGCAAGCCCTCGGTCTCTTGGGTAATTTCGGCCGGCACAGCTTCCGTGCGGCTCTCGCCCAGTTGCAGGCTTTTGAGTTCGGTTTGGTGCCCGGTGCGAATGCGCAACAGGTCGAAGCCGGGCGCGTCAACGGCCTCGAAGTCGGCTTGGAGATCATAGACGAATTCTATGGCTTCGCCCAAGGGGACTTGGGCAATCCCGCCGACCGGCTGCGGGTCGTCTAGGGGGGCCACTTCGCCGCGCACGTTGGCGGCCAGCAGCGGAGCGGTTTCGAGCCACAACGAGTCGAGGCGCGCGAAGTCGTCGAAGGAATCGCTCTCCATGGCGATGCGGAGCTGCAAATAGGTGCCGTTGCGCAGGTTGATCGGTTGGCCCGACTCGACGAAGGGCGCAGACCAGAAGGTCCAATGGTCTGAATCGTAGCCGATGGACGCGCGGACGCCCGGCTTGGGCTGGCGTTCGGTCAGGTCGTCCGCGGCCGTGACGCGCACAAAGCGAGTACGCAGTGCGTTTTCGTAGTGGTCGCGCGCGACTACGCGCTCCAGCCCGGTGTCCATGTACTCGTGATAGACGGCCGGGTCCTCGTCTAGGCCCGTGCGGATTTCGATCTTGATTTGGGCCGCCGCGTCCGGGGCCTCCACTGGGGTTCCATCGACCATGCGGAATTTTGTCTCCTGCCAGAACAGCCGCCCGAAATTCACGGGTTCGCCGAGGTCCGTTATCTTGGTCTTGTACATGGCCCGCTGCGGTACGCCTTGGGCCAAGAGCTGAAACTCGCTGATCGAACCGATGAGGGCGATGGCGACGTTGCCGCTCTTGGCTTGGGCTTCCTCGTCTAGTAGCGAGAGGGTCCGGCGGTAGCGGAAGAAGCGCAGGTACTGACGGGCGAAGTCGATGCGCACTTGGGGTTCGAAATTGGAGTTGACGTCGGCGATGACCGTGGAGAGCGGGTTGACATTGCCTTCGAGCACCGGGGATTCGGGCGCGACCGAGGCGGTCACCTGAAAGGCGGGAACAAAGTCCGTTTCGAGTGGGGTGCCGTCGGAGCGAAAGCCCTCGCTGGGCGGGATAAAGCCGAAGGCCACGGCCGGCACCGACACGGCCAAATCCATGGTAAAGGTCTCTTTCTCGATGCGGTCGGCTTTGGGTGGGTTGTAGGTGATAGGGTCGCCATCGATGAGCCAAGAGCCGTTTTCCGAAGGATCGGGCACGCCGTGGTTCCACTTCCACATTCGCGGCGTTTCGCCGTCTAGGTAGTCGAAGACGCGGTCGCTGGGGTCGCGCCAGAAGGCCCAATTGTCGATGTGGGAAAAAACCGTCTCATCTAGCGTGAAGTACGTGGGCTGGATGGCGCCGGGGGTGGCTGCGAAATCGACGAAGAGGCGAGTCGTGTCGTTTCCGCTCCAAGCTAGGCCGCTGCCGCCTAGTTGCCAGTGGGAAATCTGGGCGGTGGCACTTTGCGCTAAAATTAGGGTGAACAGGACGATGGTGGCGCGGCGCATGACGGCTCTCCTTTGGCAGGGCGCAAATCAGAGACATGCGCCAACAATATAATGTTTGATAAGCAATTATCCTATCTGCGGAGTATCAGTACGCCACGGCAATGGCGTGCAGTGCTGTATCGTCGCCGGCGTCAGCGTCTAGGTCAATGCGACAGAGGTAGGTGCCGGGCGGCACGAGGTCGCCTTGGGTAGCGCGTCCGTTCCAGGTGAAGACGTAGGCCACGCCGTCGATGGTCGGGGCCGCGAGTTCGGCGATGAGCTGGCCGGCGAGGTCGAAAATGCGCCCTTGGGGCGTGCGTTGGCTGACCTTGAAGGCGACAAAGCGGATGACCGCTTCGTCGTGGACGCCGTCGCCGTTGGGGGTGAACACCCGCGAGGAGATCGAGAGGTCGTCGATGAGCTGGGTCGTGCCGGTCAGGGCGGGGAGCATGACGATATTGGCGCGGCGCGTCAGCGGCTCAACCGATTGCCACAGACCCGGATGCGCACTGGAGCCTAAGTCCAACGCAAAGAGCGTGGCGTTGTGTACTAAGCGGGTGGCAAAGTGGACGCGGACCGAATCGTCTCGGACCGGATCGGGTAAGGCGATGAGCAGGGAATCTCCGCGCAGGGAGGCCGCCGCTGGCGAGACGGTTTCGCTGCCCTTCTCTACGCTCACGCTGTGCAAATTGATCGGACCTCGTAGATCGAAACGCATTAGGTCGAAGCCGATGTCAGCGGGGCCGGCACTGGGCAACAGGGTATAGGTGAAGGCCGTCTCCTCGTTGGGTGGGGCACTGCGCGGCTCAACGCGCCCGCGGGCACTCTGGAGCAGGGCGTCGTCGAATTCGATTGACAGCGAATTGACTGTGGGCGCGACCTCGGGGTGGTCGGTGGCGAGGATCATCTCCAGTTGCACGAAGCGACGCGGGCTTTGCGATTTGAATGCCTCGCCGGAAAAGGTGTACGCCTCGCTCCACGCATCCCAATCCTCGCTGACCGCGACGGTGGTGTCGATTTTCCCCCGCAGCACTTTGGGCAGGCTGAGCCACTTCTCCTCGGCGATTGGCTCGCCGATCTTGTCGTGGAAGGCATAGACTTCGCGCTGGGTGTTGCCCGAGCGCGAGCGCACTTGCAGACGAGTGCCGGGCGGGATGTCGGCGTCCCAAGAGAGACTGCTGATGACTTTGGGACGGCCGTCGCCGGTAGCCATGCCAAGATCGATAAAGTCCGAGCGCATGACGACCTCGGCGGGATGGCCCGGCGAAAAGAGCATCAGTTCGGTCCAGCGCGAGCCCCAGTCTTGGGGGGTATGGGCGTGCCAGAACAGGTAGCGGACCTTGCGCGGTTGGAACAGATAGCGCAGATAGCGAATGGGGTCGGGGTCGGGTTGGTCGATGAAGGGGCTGAAGTCGAAGGATTCGGGGATGGGGAGTCGGGAGTTGATGACGCGGGTTCCGTCTGAGTGGAGGAAGGTAAAGCCTCTGGGAGCACCAGCCACGGAACCGACTGTGCCTTCGCGCGGCCGGAGTGCATACAGGAAAAGCTCGTCGAGCCAGAATACGGCCCCTAGGTCGATGAAAAACCAAGTGCCCTGCTCCTCCCAGGTGCGGACGCGGCCTTCGAAGCCCACAGGCAGGATGGAGCTGGCCGTGTTCATGTCGCCGTCGAGGATGTTCGCGGTGGAGCGGGCAGTAAGTCCGTCGAGGATGCCGCCGCGCTGGTCATTGCCCAAGCTGACGTTGTCGCCGACAGCGATGACTTCGACTTCGGCTAGTGCGCCTTCAGGATCGAAGTCTTCAACGGTGAAGTTGATGTACTGGATGAGGCGGTACTGGTTGAATTCTTCCAGATCGACAGCGCGGCTGGGGTCGAGGACTTGGGCGCTGTCTTGGAGGTCGAAGGCGAGGGGGACCGAGACGGTGGTGTCTCGGTTGGGTTGAGTCGTGAGATAGACCGGGCGAAAAATAAAGAGGTCGTCGAGGGCATCGGAAGTGATGCCCGTGGCGGTGAAGACGGTGAACTGGCGGAAGGGGCGGGCCCCTTCTTGGTCGGGGAAGTGCAGGCGGATCTCTTTGGCCAGCACGGCGCGGCCGAGGTCGATTTGCACGAACCAGTCGCCGAGGGCGTCGTCGGTAGAGGCTTGCCAGAAGGTCTCGCGGTTGCCGTCCATGATCCGCCTAGCCGCGGCTGGGTTGCTGCCGGCTTCCCAGATCCCGCCCGTCGCGTTGGCGCCGCGCGAGCGGGTGAGGTGGGTAAAGTCGGGCGCGTTGGCTACGGCGTTGATGTCCTTGCGGAACTCGACCAGTCGCAACTGGCCGCGGTCGCCAAACTCGATCAGGCCATAGGGCATTTTCCAGGTCGCCCAGCTAGCTGGGCTATCGAAGCGGAATTCTGCGGCGGCCAGCGCGGTCGCCGAACAAAGGCCCCAGAGCAACAGCGGACGCATTGGCCGTTAATAGGCAAGGCCCACGGCCAATAGCTGTTTGGCCTGGACGAATTGGGTTTGCAGGGCGATGGAGAGCAGGTAGAGGCCCGGCCGAAGGAGTTGGCCTGTCTCGTCGCGGCCGTTATAGGTGATCGCCTGCGGGCCGGAGTCTTGCAGCCCCTTGTCGAGGCGGGCAATGAGGCGGCCGTCCAAGGTGTACACTTCTAGGGCCACGGGCACGGCACCGGGAAGGCGGAAGAGCGAATAACGCATCTGGAGTTGGTCGTGGACGCCGTCGCCATTGGGGGTCAACACTGGGGTGGACAAAGCGAGCGATTGGATGAAATCGGGCGTCTCGTCGTCCGCGCCCAACACCCGCAGGCTGTTGGTGGAGACCGCTTCGCCGGCGTCGCCAGCGAGGATCGGCTGGGGGAGCGATTCGCTGTCTGCGGCAAATATCTCGCCGGCAAAGGTGGAAGCGAATTCAAAAACTGCGGTGGCGAAGGTCACGCGGATCGGTGCGTTGTTGGCACCGGTGACGCGCTGGGGCAATTGGATCACCAAACCGTCGTCTTCCGCTACTGCGACGGGATTGACGGGAGCGAGCGGGGTGCCCATTTCGAGGCCGCGAAAGGCGGTGCGGTTGCCGGTGTGGATTCTAAGTGCATTGAAGCCAGGAGCGGTGTCGTCGAAGTCGGCCCGCACCTGATAGATGAATTCGGTCTCCTCGCCCAAGGCCACTTCGGTAAAGCCGCGCTTGGGCTGCGGGTCGTCGCGCCGCGCCACTTCGGCGAAGACTTCGGCGGCCAATAGGGACGCGGTCTCAATCCACAGCGAGTCGATCCGCATCCAAGCGTCGAAGTCGCGACTTTCTAAGGAGAGTTCTACCTGTAGATGCGATCCACTCCTGAGCCGGATGAGCTGGCCCGATTCGGTAAAAGGCACCGACCAAAAGGACCAATTGGCGGAATCGTAGCCAATGGAGGCGCGGATCCCGGGTCGCGGGTCGCGGTTGAGCTGAGCGGTAAGCGCCTCGTAGTGCTCGCGCGCGACCTCCTTCTCGCGGCCGATGTTCGTGTATTCGTGGTAGGTCGCCGGGCTGTCGTCGCGTCCAACGCGGACCTTGGCTTGGAGCCATACGGGGGCGTCGGGATCTGCCACGGCCGCGCCATCGACTAAGCGCAGCCGAGTCCCTGCCCAGTGCAGGCGGCCGAAATTCACAACTTGGCCTAGATCGACGACTTGGCTGAGGTACACGACGCGCTGAGGTATGCCTTGGCCGAAAATTTCGAATCCCCCGATTGAGCCTTTGAGCGCGATGGCTTGGTTGCCTTGGCCGCCGCAGTCGGCGCAGATGTTGAGGGCTTCCTCATCGGCCAGCGACGTTTGCCGGCGCCAGCGAAAGAAGCGCACGTATTGGCGCGGGAAGTCAATGCGGACGACGGGGTCGAAGTTGGCACCCACGTTGGCGATGACCTGCTCGAACAGGTCGCTGCCGCCCCAGTTGACCGCGGGTTCTGAGTCTGAGCCGATGGAGACGTCAAAGGCCGGGGTGGTGTCGAACGGCAGCGGCGTGCCGTCGGAGCGAAAGCCCTGCGAGGGCGTAAAGAAGCCGAAACCGACACCGGGGATCGGCACGGCCGTATCAATCGAAAAGAAGGTACTGGCTACCGATTGGCTTCTGGGGGCGTTGTAGGTTGTGGAATCGCGATCGACTAAGAAGACACCGCTCTGGGTCGGGTCGCCGCCGACGCCATTCGAGCGGTTCCAAAAGCGCGGCTTCTGGCCATCGACGTAGCCGAGATTGTGCAGGGAGGGTTCGCGCCAGAATTGCCAGTTGTCGAGCAGGTGAATGACGTTTTGGTGCGGCTGCAAGTAGAGCGGCTGGATCGCACCATCGGCAAAATCGACGAGGACGTGGAGGGAGTCGCGCTGGTCCCACGCCGCCCGACTGCCGCCCAGTTGCCACTTTGCTACTTGAGCGTGGCTGGGCACAACGGCGAGGACTAGGATCAAAGACCAAGCACTGTGCATAGGACACTGTACCTCCGCCCGGGAAGATAACGCAAAACCCCGGGGACGGAATCGAAGTCGATGAAGATGCGGACCGAATCGCTCGCCGACCATGCAAGGCCGCCGCTGCCGCCGAGCTGCCAAGTGCTTATTTGCGCCGACAGAACACCGGGCAGCAGCAGCGGGAAGAGAATGGCAAAGATGCGGCGCATGGGCAGGACTCTGGGGAGACAGACATCTACAGAAGCTAAATACGCAAGATCGGTCGTCTGGTCAAGCGGCCCTAGGCCTCGAATGGCACCAGCCAATCCTCCTCGATCCCGAGGTCAAAACCCGGTCCCCGCGGCACAAATTCCAGATAGCTGTCTTGGGGGACCAGTGCCCCCGGCTCGGCTACTTCCTCCAGCGGAATCCCCGGATCCGAGCCGATGTAGTATTCGCCCCAAGGCGTGTTGGGCATCGCCCAAGTCAAGTGCTGGCCATAGGGGTCGCGCCCTCCGCCGTGGAGGCAGACTTCAAGGCCAGCGGCCTCGGCCATGTGGCAGATTTTGATACAGGCGGTCAGCCCGCCGACCCAGTGGATATCGGGCTGTAGCACGTCGAGGGCGCGGTGCTCAATTATCTGCTGGTAGGGGTAGTGCGTGTAGAAGTGTTCGCCGCTGGCCAGCGTTTGCCAAGGCAGGCGCTCTTTGAGGTCGATATGGCTTTTGACGTCTTCGGGGATTAGGCACTCCTCCAGCCAGCGCAACTTGTAGGGTCTGAGGCGCTCGGCTAGGCGGACGCTGTATTCGACGTCCAAGGCCATGTAGCAGTCGAGCATGAGCTCGCAGTCGGCGCCGATCAAGGCGCGGACTTGGGCCACCCGCCGCTCGTTTTGCTCTAAACCCCACAGGCCGTCGGCCGGGCCGTACTGGCAGGGCAGTTTGAAGGCGCGGAAGCCCAGCTCTCGATACCAATCGACGTCGTCGCCGGTGGCATAGGTGAAGATCCGCTCGCGGGCCGGGCCGCCGAGGAGCTGGTACACGGGCTTTTGTTGCAGCTTGCCGGCCAGATCCCACAGCGCTAGGTCCACGGCGCTGATGGCGACGGTGGCGATGCCGACCGTGCCGAAGGGTTTAGAGACGCGGAACATCATATCCCACAGCTTGTCGATGGCCAAGCAGTCCTCGCCTGTGAGGATATGGGCGAAAGCGTCCTCGACGACCGCGGCGGCTGGCCGACCCGCGGCCGTGCCGAGGCCCCAAGTGCTGTCCTCGGCCGTGACTTTGACCGCAAAGCCGGGCCATTGCCGGGCGGCGTAGAGCTGGCGACGGGGCTTGAAGCGCGGAAAGCGCGACATGGGGTTGGCCACTTCAATTTCGGTGGGCCAAGCCCTGCGGCGGGGTTGGCTCTGCTGGGCGGGGGCTGTCGCAGCGGAGAGCGTCGAGCCAGCTTGGGAACGGGCACTGAGCGAAGGCCCGTCGGGGCGTTGGATGCGGACGAGGTCGATGGATTTGATTTTCATTGGAGTAATCGCGGTTTGCGTTGTTGCGGGTGGTTCTCATCCTCGCCCACCACATCAATCAAATCGTCCAGTACAGCCACAAGCTGTTGATATTCGCTCTCTGCATGAGGAACGAACACAACAGGAGTCAGCATGGGCCATATATCTTGAGCGGTTTGTATTTCTGCTTCCATAGCAAAGCAAAGTCGGCGGATTAATGCGCTACGCTTATCGCCTGTTACCCGTTTCCGCCCCACGCTAGGGCCTCGGCTTCGGCTGCCGACAGGGTGAGATCGGCTTCTGCGGTGGCTGGCTCTTGCCACGCGGCGAGCAGATCGGCCAACTCGGTCAAGGAAGTGGTTGTCAGCAGGCGGCGGCGCAACTCGGAGGCGCGGGGCAGGCTCTTGAAGTAGAGCGCGAGGTGCTTGCGCGTCTCGCGGACGCCAGCGCGCTCGCCTTTGTACGCGGCCATCAGGCGCAGCTGCTCCAGCGCCAAGTTGATGCGCTCGGCGAGGGTTGCGCCGCTGCGGCCGGAAAAGAGCCAGGGATTGGCTAGGGCCGCCCGCCCGATCATGACCGCGGCACAGCCTGTTTCCCGCTGCATGAGGCGGGCGTCGTCGAGGGTGAGCACGTCGCCGTTGCCGATGATGGGCAGCGAAGAGGCTGCAACCGCACGGCCGATCCAATGCCAGTTGGCCCGGCCCTTGTATTTTTGCGCAACGGTGCGGGCGTGGATGGCCACTGCTTGGGCCCCGGCGTCCTCGCAGCGGCGCACCACTTCGAGGATATTGATCTGGTCGTCGTCCCAGCCGAGGCGCGTCTTGACGATGACCGGAACCGCGACGGCCTTGACCGTGCGCTCAACAGCCTGATAGAGCCGATCGAGATCGCGCAAATAAGCCGCGCCGCAGCCTTTGGCGACGATCTTGGGCACGGAACATCCAAAGTTGATGTCCACCACCTGCGCCCCGCGCCGCTCAAATTCCCGCGCCCCATTGGCGATCAGGTCGATGTCGTTGCCGTAGATTTGCGCGGCCAACAGCGAGATGCCGGTGTCGGCGTAGATTTGCGCGTCGGAAAAGTCGAGCATCTGCAAGCTTCTGCGCGAGCGGATGCCGATGGCGCGGCAGTTGATAAATTCAACCCCGACCAGCCGCGCCCCGAGGCGCGCACAGATAAGGCGAAAGACCCAGTTGCTCACCCCAGCCATCGGAGCTAAGGTGAGGATGGGCATATCTTCCGTGAAGGGCTTGAGCTGGTGAGGGCCGATCTGCATGTTGGAAATTGGGAATTAGAAGCTGTTGAGTTCGGCGGAAAAGGGCTGATTTGATTTGTAGGTCCGCTGGGTGCTGAAAGCCCCGTAAAATCGCCCGATAGTAGCGATTCGTTTTCTTGCGAATTGCGAGATTTCCAATTCCTAACTCTCAGGTCATGTGGGTCGGGGGTTAGCCTGTAGCCGGGCGGCAATGGCCTTTTCTCGCTCGGCTTCGGGGATCATGCCTTTGCGCTGGTAGAACATGGAGAGGCTGGTGTGGACGAGGAAGTCGTCGGGGGCGTGCTCCGCGGCCTTTTGCGCCGCGCTGAGGGCTTGGTCGAGATCGCCCAACTTCTCGTGGCAGTGCGCCATCGCTTGGTAGGCGTCGGCAAATTGCGGGTCGAGCCCAATGGCTTGGGCCAAATCGTCCAAGGCACCGGCAAAGTCTTGGTGGGCGAATTTGTTCATGCCGCTCTTGTAGAGGGCCATTTTGTTGGTCATGGCGTGGGTCCTTGTTGGCGGTACATAGTCAGAAAGTAGCGCAAAGTGGTATATTGCTGCAAACCGGCAAACAAAGGAGGAGCCATGTTGCACTGGGCTGTATTGGGCGCGGCCTTGCTGGCCGCTGTCGCCGAGGGGCAATCGCGCTTTGACATTGACTACGTAGAGAGCATTGAGCCGCGGACCTATGTGGCGCAGCGCACGGCCGGGGCCATCGACATCAACGGCAATCTCGACGAGCCGTCTTGGCAGCGGGCGGATTGGACCGCGCCTTTCGTGGATATCGAGGGCGAGCGCCGGCCGCTGCCGCGCCTACAGACGCGGGCCAAGATCTTGTGGGACGACGAGTACCTGTATATAGCTGCCGATTTGGAGGAGCCGCACGTGTGGGCTACCATCGCTAGGCGCGACGCGACGATTTACCAAGAAAACGACTTTGAGGTCTTTATCGACCCAGACGGCGATACGCATCAGTACTACGAATTCGAGATCAATGCCCTCGGCACGGAGTGGGATTTGTTGATGGTCAAGCCCTACCGCGACGGCGGCCCCTTCATCAGCGCTTGGGACATCGCCGGCCTGCAAACAGCCGTGCGCGTGTGGGGCAGCATCAACGACCCCAGCGACGAAGACGAGGGCTGGTCCGTGGAGATGGCCTTTCCGTGGGCCGTACTGGCCGAGGCCACGCACAAGAAGGTGCCGCCCGCGGAGGGCGATCAATGGCGGATCAACTTTTCGCGGGTGCAATGGGCCGTGGCCAACGATGCGGGCAAGTACGTCAAAGTAGAGGGCCGCAGCCCGGACAACTGGGTCTGGTCGCCGCAGGGGCTGGTCGATATGCACTACCCGGAAAAGTGGGGGTTCGTGCAGTTTGCCGCCGAGGTCGTCGGGCGGCCAAAGACGCCCTTTCGCCCGGCCGCTGCCGAGGCGGCCAAGCAGGTCTTGCGCGGGATCTACTACCGCCAGCAGAGCTTTCGCCGCGAGCGCGGTCGCTATGCGTCCAGCTTGGACTCGCTCGGCATGGAGGCTCGGGTCTTGCAGCACTTTAGCTGGCCGCCGGTCATCCAAGTGACCGACCACCAGTTTGAGGCGCAGCTAGAGGAAGCCTCGGACTTGGACGCAGACGGCGCGATCAACCGCTGGCTCATCCGCGCAGACTCGCGCACTTGGCGCGATTAGGGCCGGTCGCAAAATTGCTCCGCCAGCGAAATCGCCCTATAATGCCTTGCCTATATCCACGAACCATTTCGCCAAGGAGGCCCTTGTGAAGAACGGAAAATTGATGCTCCTGCTCGCCTGTTGTCTTTTGGCCGCGGCCGCGCCCCTGTTGGCGCACTGCGAGATTCCCTGCGGCGTTTATGGGGATGAGGCGCGTTTTGCCGCGATTGAGGAAGATCTGACGACCATTGAGAAGTCCATGGCGCAGATCGCGGCACTGGCCGGACAAAGCGACGCCCAAAGCGCGAATCAGCTAGCGCGGTGGGTGGCGAACAAGGAAGAGCACGCCAACAAAATCCAGCATGTCGTCGCCCAGTACTTTATGACGCAGCGGCTCAAGGAGGTGGAAGAAGGAGACGAGGCTATGGCCGCATATACCGGCAAGCTGGTGCTTTTGCACAAGATGCTGCGGGGGGCCATGAAGTGCAAGCAGACGGTGGATGTGGAGCAGGTCGAGAAGATGCGGGCCTTGTTGCACGAGTTTAAGCACGCCTATCAAAACTGACGCATTGCCAAGTCTCGCTGGCGAAAGCCCCGTCTCCCGTCGTGGAGATGGGGCTTTTTTGTTTTAGCGGACGAGGACGAGCTTGGCGTAGCGCGGGGGGCCATGGGCGACGCAGAAGCGGGCGAAGTACGGGCCGGTGGCAGCCGCATGGCCGCGTTCGTCTCGGCCATCCCATAGGCTCCGGTGGACGCCGGGGTGGAGCGGTGCTTCTACGAGCGTACGCACGCGTTGGCCTTGGACGTTGTAGATAGCCAAGGAGACGGATGCAGCATGGCTGAGGTGGAAGCTGAGGTGGGCGGTTGCGTTGAAGGGGTTGGGCCAAACTTGGAGCGATGTTGCAGATGCCATTGCAGGGATTTTGGACGCTGGTTCGGGTGGCGTGTCTGTGGCTCGTCCGGGTGAAAAGGGAGCCTCGTTCAGGGAGGCGGTTTTGTGCGGGACAAACGCGCCGCCGGCCGGTGGCGAGCGCACGATAGACTGGTCTTTGGGCCAAGTGGCGTCCGAGACGCTGGCGACCTCAGTGCCGGTGTCGTCGATGAGGCGAATGTCCTCGCCGCTGTTGGTCAGTCCGTTGCCAATGCGTCCGTCGTCCGTATAGACCGGGACGGTGAATCCCGACGGAGTGCCGCCGCCGAAGAGGACGACGTACGAGCCGGGGGCAATGACGGCGTCGGGCGGAAAGCGGAAGTAGGTGTCCGGCGCGGTGCTGTCGCCCAACCGCCAGCCGGCGAGGGAGAGGGTGTCTTGGCCGGCGTTGTACAGTTCGACGAATTCGTCTTCATATCCATTGCGCTGGCCATCTTGGTTGGCGTCGCCGGCCGCACCCGCAGGCGGATCGGCCAGCACTTCGCTGATGAAGAGGGTGGGGCCGGGCGGTTTTGGCGTGTCTGTGGCTCGTCCGGGTGAAAAGGGTGCCTCGCTCAGGGAGGCGGTTTTGTGCGGGACAAACGCGCCGCCGTTGGGTGGTGTGCGGACGATAGACTGGTCTTGGGGCCAAGTGTCGTGCAAGACGCTGGCGACCAGATCGCCGGTGCCGTCGATCAGGTAAATGGCTTCGCCGCTGTTGGTCAGCCCGTTGCCAATGCGTCCGTCATCCGTATAGACCGGGACGGTGAACCCCGACGGAGTGCCGCCGCCGAAGAGGACGACGTACGAGCGAGGGGCAATGACGGCGTTGCGCGGGAAGTAGAAGTAAGAAAACAGTGACGCAGCGTCGCCCAAGCGCCAGCCGCTTAGGTCGATGGGTGTTGAACCGGCGTTGTACAGTTCGATGAATTCGTCTTCATATGGGTCGCGCTGGCCGTCTCGATTGGCGTCGCCAGCCGGGTCGGCGAGCACTTCGCTGATAAAGAGGGCGTAGTCCGGTTTGGGGACGGGCGGCGTTTTTTCTTTTTTGGTTTCGTCTGCGTTTCTGGGGCGATTCCGGGTGAAAAAGGGGCCTCACTCGGCGAGACGGTTTTGTGCGGGACAAAGGCTTCCTCGTCCGGTGGCGTACTGACGATAGACTGGTCGTCGGGCCAAGTGGCTTGAGAGAGGAAGGCGATCTCATCGCCATGGTCGTCGATCAGGTGGATAGACTCGCCGCTGTTGGTCAGGCCATCGCCGATAGTTCCGTCGTCGGTATAGACGGGAATGGCAAACCCCGACGGGCGGCCGCCGCCGAAGAGGACGACGTACGAGTCGGGTTCAATGATCGCGTCGCGTGGAAAGCGGAAGTAATCGCTCAGGGAGCCAGCGTCGCCCAACCGCCAGCCAGCTAGGGAGATGGGAACGGGGCCGGCATTGTACAGTTCGATGAATTCGTCTTGATGTGGATCGCGCCGGCCGTCTCGATTGGCGTCGCCAGCCAAACCCTCGGGGGGATCGGCGAGCACTTCGCTGATGAAGAGGTCGTAGATCAAGATAGGCCGCGTTTTGGGGGCGTGGCCGGGGGAAAAGGGGGCCTCACTCGGCGAGACGGTTTTGTGCGGGACAAGTGCTCGGCCATCCGATGGGGTGCGGACGAGGGACTGGGTGTCGGGCCAAGTGGCTTGGAAGAGGGACGCGGCCTCATTGCCATGGTCATTGATCAGGTGGATGGACTCGCCGCTGTTGGTCAGGCCATTGCCAATGCGTCCGTCGTCGGTATAGACCGGGATGGTGAACCCCGACGGCCGGCCGCCGCCGAAGAGGATGACGTACGAGCGCGGAGCAATGACTGCGTTGCGCGGAAAGCGGAAGTAATCGCTTATCGAATCAGCGTCGCCCAACCGCCAGCCGGCTAAGGAGATGGGAACAGGCCCGGCGTTGTACAGTTCGATGAATTCGTCTTCATATGGGTCGCACTGACCGTCTCGATTGGCGTCGCCAGCCGGGCCCTCGGGGGGATCGGCGAGCACTTCGCTGATGAAGAGGGAATAGGTGATGACGGGCCGCGTTTTTGGGGCGTGGCCGGGGGAAAAGGGCGCCTCACTTGGCGAGACCATTTTGTGCGGGACAAACGCGCTTCGCGCCGATAGGATGCGGACGAGGGACTGGTCTTTGGGCCAATCGTCGTGCGAGACGACGGAGATCTCATGGCCGTTGTCGTCGGTCAGGCGAATGTCCTCGCCCTTGTTGGTCAGTCCGTTGCCAATGCGCCCGTCATCCGTATAGACCGGGACGGTGAATCCCGATGGAGTGCCGCCGCCAAAGAGGACGACGTACGAGCGAGGGGCAATGACGGCATCGGCTGGGAATCGGAAGTGGGTGTTCGGCGACCTGCTATCGCCCAAGCGCCAGCCGCTTAGGCTGATGGGTGTTGAACCGGCGTTGTACAGTTCGACGAATTCGTCTTCATACCCGTCGCGCTGGCCGTCTCGATTGGCGTCGCCGGCTGCGCGGGAAGGCGGATCGGCCAGCACTTCGCTGATGAAGAGGTCGTAGGTAGGAGGCGGGCCGGACGATGTTTCGGGTGTTTCGGGTTTGGGCGTTTCGGGTGTTTCAGTTTCGACATCTATGGCGCGGCCGGGCGAAAAGGGTGTGCTGGTCGCCGAGGCCGTTTTGTGCGCGACCCATGTGTCGCTGTCGAGTGGATGGCGGACGAGGGACTGTTTGCTGGGCCAAGTGCCGTGCGAGACAACGGCGATCTCCGTGCCCGTGTCGTCGGTCAGGCGAATGTCCTCGCCGCCGTTGGTTAGTCCGTTGCCAATGCGTCCGTCGTCAGTATAGACCGGGACGGCGAATCCCGACGGAGTGCCGCCGCCAAAGAGGACGACGTATGAACTAGGATCGATGACGGCGTTGGGCGGGAATTGAAAGTGGGTGTCCGACGACGCGCTGTCGCCCAAGCGCCAGCCGCTTAGGTCAATGGGACTTGAACCGGCGTTGTACAGTTCGACGAACTCGTCTTCATACCCGTCGCGCTGGCCGTCTTGGTTGGCGTCGCCGGCCGCACCCGCAGGCGGATCGGCCAGCACTTCGCTGATGACGAGGAGGTAGTCTGGGCTGGGGTTGGGCGGATCGACTGGCGGATCGACTGGCGGCTCGACCGGCGGCTCAATCGGTGGATCGACCGGCGGATCAATTGGCGGATCGACCGGCGGATCAATCGGCGGATCGACCGGCGGATCAATCGGTGGATCAATCGGTGGATCAATCGGCGGCTCAATCGGTGTTTCCGGTTCGGCATCTGTGGCGCGGCCGGGTGAAAAGGCGGCCCCGGTCGGCGAGGCGGTTTTGTGCGGGACAAAGGCTTCGCTGTCGAGTGGATGGCGGACGAGGGACTGGTCGTTGGGCCAAGTGCCGTGCGAGACAACGGCGATCTCCGTGCCCGTGTCGTCGGTCAGGCGAATGTCCTCGCCGCCGTTGGTTAGTCCGTTGCCAATGCGTCCGTCGTCAGTATAGACCGGGACGGCGAATCCCGACGGAGTGCCGCCGCCAAAGAGGACGACGTACGAACTAGGATCGATGACGGCGTTAGATGGGAATTGGAAGTGGGTGTCCGACGACGCGCTGTCGCCCAAGCGCCAGCCGCTTAGGTCAATGGGACTTGAACCGGCGTTGTACAGTTCGACGAACTCGTCTTCGTATGTATCGCGCTGGCCATCTTGGTTGGCGTCGCCGGCCGCACCCGCAGGCGGATCGGCCAGCACTTCGCTGATGACGAGGAGGTAGTCTGGGCTGGGGTTGGGCGGATCGACTGGCGGCTCGACCGGCGGCTCAATCGGTGGATCGACCGGCGGATCAATTGGCGGATCAATCGGCGGATCGACCGGCGGATCAATCGGCGGCTCGACCGGCGGATCAATCGGTGGATCAATCGGTGGATCGACCGGCGGATCAATCGGCGTTTCCGGTTCGGCATCTGTGGCGCGGCCGGGCGAAAAGGGTGTGCTGGTCGGCGAGGCGGTTTTGTGCGCGACCCATGTGTCGCTGTCGAGTGGATGGCGGACGAGGGACTGGTCGTTGGGCCAAGTGCCGTGCGAGACGACAGCGATCTCCGTGCCCGTGTCGTCGGTCAGGCGAATGTCCTCGCCCTTGTTGGTCAGGCCGTTGCCGATGCGTCCGTCGTCAGTATAGACCGGGACAGCGAATCCCGACGGAGTGCCGCCGCCGAAGAGGACGACGTATGAACCGGGATCGATGACGGCGTTAGATGGGAATTGGAAGTGGGTGTCCGACGACGCGCTATCGCCCAAGCGCCAGCCGCTTAGGTCGATGGGACTTGAACCGGCGTTGTACAGTTCGACGAACTCGTCTTCGTATGTATCGCGCTGGCCGTCTTGGTTGGCGTCGCCGGCCGCACCCGCAGGCGGATCGGCCAGCACTTCGCTGATGACGAGGAGGTAATCTGGGCTGGGGTTGGGCGGATCGACCGGCGGCTCAATCGGTGGATCGACCGGCGGCTCAATCGGTGGATCGACCGGCGGCTCAATCGGCGGATCGACCGGCGGCTCAATCGGTGGATCGACCGGCGGATCAACCGGTGGATCAATCGGTGGTTCCGGTTCGGCATCTGTGGCGCGTCCGGGCGAAAAGGCTGCTCCGGTCGGTGAGGCGGTTTTGTGCGCGACCCATGTGTCGCTGTCGAGTGGATGGCGGACGAGGGACTGGTCGTTGGGCCAAGTGCCGTGCGAGACGACAGCGATCTCCGTGCCCGTGTCGTCGGTCAGGCGAATGTCCTCGCCCTTGTTGGTCAGGCCGTTGCCGATGCGTCCGTCATCCGTATAGACCGGGACAGCGAATCCCGACGGAGTGCCGCCGCCAAAGAGGACGACGTATGAACCGGGATCGATGACGGCGTTGGGCGGGAATTGAAAGTGGGTGTCCGACGACGCGCTGTCGCCCAAGCGCCAGCCGCTTAGGTCAATGGGACTTGAACCGGCGTTGTACAGTTCGACGAATTCGTCTTCATAGGTATCGCGCTGGCCGTCTTGGTTGGCGTCGCCGGCCGCACCCGCAGGCGGATCGGCCAGCACTTCGCTGATGACGACGTTGGCTTCGGCTAGGGACGCGAACCCAAGCAGAATGACGAGGGGCAGAAGACGGGCCATGCCCCTGCTTCTGCAAAAAGCGAGCCAAGCTGTCGGCTAGGCCGTTATTTCTTTAGGAACAAATGGTTACGCGAAGGTAGCGCACCTCCGCGCCCGGGGACAATGCCCCATTTGGGACACAGTGATGCAGACTGGGGGTAACGCTTCTCCCATCACTCCGGGACGACCAGCGGCGAGGCTTGGCCCCACTGGCCGGCAAAGACAAAGTTGGCCAAAGGTTTGCGAGTGCGGGGCAGGGCTTCGTACTCGCGGTAGCGCTCGGGCAGATCGGCCGGGTCGCCGGGGTAGCCCAAGGCAATGGCCGTGGCTGGTTCAAAGTGCTCGGGGATGGCAAAAACCCGTTGCGCTTTGGCCACGTCAAAGCCGGCCATCTGGTGCATGTACAAACCCTCGTCGAAAGCTTGGAGAGCCATTTGCGCCACGGCTTGGCCCACATCGTAAAAAGCGTGGCGATTGGGCTCGCTGTCTTCGTCGAGCAGTTGGGCTACCGATAGCATGAGCACCGGGGCTTTTGCGGCCCAACTGGCATTGCCGCGTGCGAGGCAGCCCAAAAGCTGGTCGAACAGTTCGGCCTCGGCTTTGGGAGCGACTATGAAATGCCAGGGCTGTTCGTTAAAAGAGGACGGGGCCCAGCGGGCCGCTTCAAACAGGCTGATAAATTTGGCCGGCTCCACCGGACGGTCGGCAAAGGCGCGGGGACTCCAGCGCTGGCTCAACAGAGCGTGGATGGGACGGGCGGTGTGGGCGATTTTGTTCATTGGAATCTCTTGGACAAGTGGGGGTCTCAGCCGCTCAGACCCAGCGATAGGTGCGAGCGCCGCGGCTGGAGACGCGGGCGAATTTCCAAGCCGTCAGCCACTCTTGGCGGTCGCGCACTACGAGTTCGGGACTCTCTTGGCTGCGGACGAAAAGGCCCGGCAGGTGGGGCCGGCCATTGGGCTTGCGGGCGTCGTTCCAGCGCAGGTCCATGCTCCAGCGGATCGCGTCCGAGCGGTTGGGCTGGCTGCCGTGCGGGGTGCGGCAGTGAATGGCGATCAGGCCGCCGCGCTGGACCGGGATGGTGATTGGGTCCCAAGGCGGCAGTTCTTCGGGAGCGACGGTGAAGCTGCCGCCTTGGTCGGCGGGGGGGCGCACGTGGCGGCGCAGCGGCTCGGTGTGGCAGCGAGGGTAGATCATCAGGGTGCCGTTTTCTTCATCGGCATCAACTAGGGGGATCCAAGTGGTGACGACGAGTGTGTCGTCGGCCTCGGGCAGGAGCACGCCGAGGTCTTGATGCCAAGCGGTGGAGCGCGCCCATTCGCTTTGCGAGAAGTTGCCGGCGTACTCGTGGCTGGCCGGGACTTTGGCGCGGATGTGCTGGCAAGGGTTGGCGTAGATTTCCGGGCCGATGAGCGATTCGAGCAGATTGAGCAGCCGTGGGTTGTGCAAAAAGGCGAAGATGTTGGGTCCCAGATTGGCGGGGAAGTTGAGGCCGGCCGCGGCGCTGGCGTCGGCTTTGGCGAGGGGGATCAGGCGTTTTGCAAAAGGCAGCTCGGCGTAGTCGCGGTCTATTTTGCCGGCTGCTAGCAGGCGTTGGGCCGCCTGATCGACGATTGCTTCCAATTCCTCTTGCACCGGATCCAAGTCTGCGGGGGTCAAGGCGTCGGGCACGTGGACGTAGCCCTCGGCGTGGAAGAATGCGAGTTGGTCCGAGCTGAGGCCGGTCATTTTCAAAAGTTTGATCTCCGGTAAGTACTCTTTACTACGCGACACCTGGCCCGCACGAGGGTAGGCCCTACTGTCGTGTCCGCCCTCGACGTTGAACAGGTGGATGCCGCTTCCCAGATCGGAGACGATGGCGGCATCGTCGCCCCCTCTACGGTGCAGTGTGCGATTTGTCGGCTCAGATGCCAAAGCCGCAGCTATCCACGCGGGCGTCGGGGGCGGAGCGGTCGATCCAGATGCCGCTGCCGGTGCCGCGCAACGCCTCGAGCCGAGTCCCGGGTGATTAGAAGGTGCCGATGACCGAGACCCGATGGACGTGGCCTAAATCGGGAGAGGACGAGTACGCGTAATCGACCGCGTAGCGGTTCATGGTCAGGCCGGCCCCGGCACTCAGGCCCAGCGGATCCTCGTCTTGGGCACCGGTCTGTTGGGTGGTGTACCCGGGGCGGATGTAGAGGCCGCCGGCGAGCTGGACCTCGAGGCCGAAGGATAGGTACGAGTCGTTGTCGTTGGGCAAGTTGAAATCGGCCACCAAGAGCATGGGCACGGGCATGTGCGCGAGGCGATGGGCCATCCCCAGCCGGATGTGTACCGGCAGCGAATCCTTGAAGCCAGCCGTGTAGCCCGAGCGCACAAAACCGAGGTTGGCGATAGCTGCGCCGAGGGTCGTGCCCTCAATCGGGGCGCGGACGAGGAGGCCGAGGTCGGCGAGATAAGCGTCCGCAGAAAATTCGGCGATAGTTGAATAGACGGCTTTTAGATTGGCGCCGATGGCCAGCCAGTCCGGCCCGAGCGGTTGGGCCACGGACAGATACGCGGCGAGGTCGGTCGCTGAGAAGGTCCCCAAATCGCGCCCTTCTGCGTCGGTGTGCCGCAAGTCGCCGTAGGATACGTAGTGGACGCTCAGGGCGCGTACGCGAGACCCCTTGGGGGCGGCGATGGAGGCGAAGCCGGCTTGGGAATCGACGAAATAGCTGTTGTAGGCGAGCGCGGCCGTGCGCTCGCTCAAGCCGAAAAGCCCGGCCGGATTCCAAGCCGAGGCTTCGATGTTGCCGGACACGGCCGCATAGGCCCCGCCGAGCGCGGCAGCGCGGGTGCCGACGCCGATCTTGAGAAAGTTGAAACCCGTGGTGCCGGCGTTGGGGTTGATCGCCGCCGCGGACGTCAGGGTCACAAGTAGGATGCAGGCTGGGAGGGCGCAGTATCTCATGGTTTGATCTCCGGTAAGTACTGTCTCAGGCGGCGGCCCGCTCTAGGGCGTGGGCTGCGCCCAGTAGGCGGGCCTCTTCGAGGGGCGGGGCCAACAATTGCACGCCAATGGGCAAGTCGCTGCGGCTGTGGGCAAAGGGCACGGATATGGCCGGAATCCCGGCGAGGTTGACCGAGGCCGTGTAGATGTCGTTGAGGTACATCTGCAAGGGGTCGTCGAGCTGTTCGCCGAGGCGGAAGGCAGGGGTCGGGGCCACGGGCGAGATCAGCACGTCGCAGGCGGCAAAAGCGCGGGCAAAGTCTTGGCGGATCAAGGTGCGAACCTGCTGGGCTTTGCGGTAGTACGCGTCGTAGTAGCCGGCACTTAGGGCGTAAGCACCGAGCATGATGCGGCGCTTTACCTCGTTGCCAAAGCCCTCGCTGCGCGTCTGCAAATACATCTCCTGCAGGTCGGTGCTGCCTTTGGCGCGATAGCCGTATTTGACGCCATCGTAGCGCGCGAGATTGGCCGAGGCCTCGGCCATGGCGATGATGTAATAGGTACTGATGCAGTATTCGGGGTGGCCGGCCACGGGTAGCTGGACATCCACGCGCTCGGCCCCGGCATCCACGAGGGCGTTGGCTGCATCTTGAGCCGCAGCGGCCACCTCCGAGTCGAGCGCGGCGGGAAAGTGCTCGTGCGCCAAGCCCACTTTCAGGCCGCGGGCGTCCCCTCCAAGCGCGGCCCGATAGTCGGGCACGGGTGCAGTGCTGGAAGTTGAGTCGCGGGGGTCGTGCCCGGCGATGGCTTGGAGCAGAAAGGCGGCGTCTTCGACGTCTTTGGTCACCGGGCCGATTTGGTCGAGCGAAGAGGCGTAGGCTATGAGTCCGTAGCGCGAGACGCGGCCGTAGGTGGGCTTGAGGCCAACGACTCCACAGTAACTGGCCGGCTGGCGCACCGAGCCGCCGGTGTCTGAGCCGAGGGCGAGGATGGTCTCGTCGGCAGCGACGGCCGCGGCCGATCCCCCGCTGGAGCCACCCGGCACCCGCTCGGGGTGGCAGGGGTTTGAGGTGGGGCCGAAATAGGAGTTTTCGCAGGACGAGCCCATGGCGAACTCGTCCATGTTGGTCTTGCCGATGAAGACGGCGTCGGCGGCGCGCAGCCGCTCAACGGCCGTGGCGTCGTAGGGGGCGATGAAGTGTTCGAGAATTTTCGATCCACAGGTGGTGCGCCCGCCGCGCACGCAGAGGACGTCCTTGAGGGCCAAGGGAATACCCGCCAAAGGCCCCAAAGCCGCACCAGCCGTGCGCCGCTGATCAATGTCGTCGGCGTGCGCTAGGGCACCCGCTGGATCTACGCTGATGAAGGCGTTGATCTGGCCGTCGATTGCGCCGATGCGGTTGAGCGCGGCCTCGACTAGCTGGCGGGCGGTGATTTCCCCTCGTTGCAGTTGAGCGCCGAGTTCGTGGGCAGTGGCTTGGTTGAGCGCCATGAGTCAGGAGGCGGCTTGGTCCTTGTCTTTAGACTGAGGCTCGGTTTGAGCCGGGGGGGCTGTAGGCTGAGTAGGTTGCTGCGGGGCCTCGATTTCGTCCTGCACGTCGCGCATGGCGGTGCGGAACTCGCGGATGCCCTTGCCCAAGCCCTGCGCCATCTCGGGGATGCGCTTGGCGCCGAAGATGAGCAGAATGACGACGAAGATGATGAGTATTTCCCAGTGGCCCATACCGAACATGGCTCTATCTCCCGAAAGATGTGTTCAATAGCTGTGGCGGAAGTAGTACCAGCCGACGAAGAGTCCCAACATAGTGATGAGGTTGAACTTTAGCGACAGCTCAAACGAAAAAGACAGGATGATGAGGTTGAACATGTGCGGCCCGATGGAATACTCCACGTAGCGCAAGAGAGCGAGTTCGACAATGGTATCGGGGCCGACTAGGCCGATGAGGATGAACCGCAGCATTTCGCCGACGAGATTGGCGCCGATCATCGTGGTGAAGAGGATGAGGATGAGGTGGCTGAGGGGCTTGTCGCGCAGCATGGGGACTCAGGCGTGTTGCGTGACGTCGCCGTGCAAAAGCCGGAGGCCCCAACGAAAGGGCCCGGAGAAGACGTACACGAGGATCATGGGAAAGAAAAAGATGCCGTCGTAGATGATCAGCCCGATCGTGGCGATGAAGTAAAGCTGTTTGAAGCGGTCGCCGAAGGAGGTGCCGCGGAAGTTGGGAATACTGTCGTAATTGAGCCGACTGACCATCAGGAAGGACAGCACTAAAATCAGCAGCACGGCCAGCGGCGCGGCGTGGGGGATGGGCCACGCTTTGACCAAGACCACGTATTGGGTGAGGCAGACCGCGGCCGTGGGAATGGCCAGCCCCATGTAAAATTCGCCGCGCTCGCCCTCTAGGCTGAGCGTGTTGAAGCGGGCGAGGCGCATAGCACCGCACAGCAGGTACGCGAAGGCCAGCGCCAGCCCCCAGCCGGTGGGCAGGTGGGCCTGATAGATGATGGCAGCGGGCACGATGCCAAAGGTACAGGCATCGACAATGGAGTCGAAGTGGAGCCCAAATTGGGAGTTGCGTCCCATAATCCGGGCGAGTTGGCCATCCATTTTGTCGAATACCGCGCCCAAGAAGATGAGCCAAGCGGCTGGCACATAGTTGTCGTTAAAGGCGTAGTGCAAGGCGAGGAACCCGCACAACAGGTTGCCGATGGTGAGCGCGTTGGGTATGAACTGCCTCATTTTCGCATCCTTCCTGCCGCTAGCGCCGCGTCCGGTAGGGACGCTCTTCAAGGGTCAGGTCTAGGTTGTAGTGTTCGTTGTGGCGCACCACGCCGAGCGCGGCGACTTCGCCGACGCGCAAGACGCGCAAGACGCCAATAGCCTCGTCGGCACTGCGGATCTTCTCGTCGTTGACCGCGACGATCACATCGCCGCTTTCGAGGCCGGCTAGTTCGGCCGGACTGTCGCGGGCCACCCTGACGACTAGGGCCCCGTCGGTGGAATTGAGCCTTAGGTACTCGGCTAGATTCGGGGTGATGTCTTGGACGGACAGGATGCCGGTCCAAGCGCGGCGCACTTGGCCGTGCTGGCGAATTTCCTCCAAGAAGCTCGCGGCCGTGTCAATGGGAATGGCGAAGCCAATGCCGATAGAGCCGCTGTCGTACTCGCTGCCGGTGTAGATAAAGCTGTTGATGCCGATGACCTCGCCGTCGGCATTGACGAGGGGACCGCCGCTATTGCCTCTATTGATGGCCGCATCGGTCTGAATCATGTCTCGGTAGTAGTAATCGCCTTGGGGTTCGGAAAAGTCGCGATCTAGGGCACTGACGACGCCGATGCTGACGGTAGGCCCCAAATCAAAGGGGTTGCCAATGGCAATGGCCCATTCGCCGACGAGAATATCGCCCGAAGTGCCGAGGGGCGCAACCGGCAGGTCGCCTTCATCTACCTTGAGGACGGCGAGGTCGAAGTTGAAGTCGGAGGCCACGTAGCGGGCCTCAAAGGTGCGGCCATCGGGCTCGGGTAACGAGGCCGTGATCTTCTGTAGCTGGCGCGGATCGCCGACGACGTGGCTATTGGTGAGAATGTAGCCCTCGCCATCGACGACAAATCCCGAGCCGGTGGACATGCGGTGTTGATCTTGGGGCACGTAGTAGAATGGCGAGAAAAAGTTCCAAAAAGGGTCGCCGCGATGCCGGTATAGATTATAGATGCGCTGTCGGTAGCGCACGTGGAGGCTGACGACCGAGGGCTGCACCCGCTCCACGGCCCGCACTACGGCCGTGCGGCGCGACTCCTCAATGGACGCGCCGGCATGGCTCAGGGCCAATGCCAGCAGAGCGAGTGAGCATGTAAAGCGCAAGGTTGTACCTCGAAAAATGAAGTTCGCTAACGACAAGTAATATATATAATAATCATACACATAGTTGCAAGTATTGCACGGCAGGTGCCCAGTCCCGCTAGCCCGGCACTGGGCCGCCCAGGCCAAGGATTGCATCAAAGCTATCGCTTTTGGCGGCCTTATTCCTTTTGGTCATGCCACATGTGGTGCAGCGGTGGACGAGGATGTAATCGCCGCGTCTGATGGTAAACCCCACCGGCTCCATCAAGCCGCGACAGGGCTCGGCGCGATCGCCTGGGTGTACATCGACGTGTTGGCTCCACAGGCATTGGGGGCAGTGATTGGTGTACCCATTGCCCCGCACGTGGAAGCCGCAATGTCCGCAGGTAAAATTTTCAATGTGCCGCTGGAATTTTTTGCGCATTGGGGCTAGGCCATTTCCGCGCTAAAACGGTTATCCGGGTACGCCACCCACAGCAGGCAGAGGCCGCACGCCGGGGCTGTGGGGCCGGCCGCGGTGCGGTCGCCGCTGGCGAGCAGGTCGTCCATGGCCGCTGGCGGCCTCGTGCCGCGGCCAATTTCGACCATGGTGCCGACGAGGATCCGCACCATGTGGCGGAGGAAGCGGTTGGCCTCGATTTCAAAGACCAGCTCGGGGCCGCGCTGGAACCAGGCCGCGTCGAAGATTCGGCATGTCAGGTGCTCGGGGATGGGATCCTGTTTGCAAAAGGCCCCAAAAGCGCGTTCGCCGCCGAGCGTGTGCGCGGCCGCGGCCATGGGGGCCAAAGACAGTGCCGCATAATAGGTCCACACCTGAGTGCGGTTGACGGCCGCCTTGCCTTGGTGAATGCGGTAGCGATAGCGCTTGCGGGTCGCGCTGTAGCGGGCGTGAAAGTCCGCGGCGACTTCGTCAGCGGTGCGCACGGCAATGTCTGGGGGCAATAGGCCGTTGAGGCTGCGGACCAGCCGGGCGGTGGGCAGTGCGGCCTCGGTCTGGAAATGAGCCACCTGCCCGAGGGCGTGGGTGCCGGCGTCCGTGCGACCGGCGCCGATGAGGCGGATCGGCTCTTTGAGCAGGATGTGCAAAGCTCGTTCGAGCGCGTCTTGCACGGTGCGGCCGCTCTTTTGGCTCTGCCAGCCGACAAAGTGGGTGCCGTCGTATTCGATTACCAAGCGCAGAGTTCGCATTGCCCTAAGAAGCGGTCTGAAAATTCCGGGTATCGTCCCTTGTATGAGGATCGAGGGCGTCTCGCCCTCGCAAAACGCTCCCTCCGAGGGCCTCTCAACCGCTGCTCAACGCGGTTCGCCGAGGGTTTGCAGACTGCTTCTAACGCAGATAGTACATGAGCGCGACCAAGCCTAGGGCGGCCAAGGCCGATAGATAGTCGGCGCGGCCAAAGCGCAGCGGGCGGTAGTGGGTGCGCTCGGCCCCGCTGGCGTAGCAGCGGCTCTCCATGGCCAAGGCGAGGCGGTCGGCGCGACCGCAGGCCGCGACGAGGAGGGGCACGAGGAGGGGCACGAGGTTTTTGCTGCGGCGCAGAAAAGGACCGCTAAAGTCGGCCCCGCGCGCTAGTTGGGCCTTGTGCAGGCGCTCGGCTTCGTCGAGGAGCACGGGAATGAACCGCAGGGCAATGGAGATCATCAGCGCCATGTCGCCGGCCGGAAAGCCGAAGCGGCGCAAAGGGCTGAAGAGGTGCTCCAAGCCACGGGTTATCTCCATCGGTGCGGTCGCGAGCGTCAAGAGCGTGGCCGCGACAATGGCCGCGGCTAGCCGCGCAGTGAAGAAGGCCCCCAAGCGCAGGCCCTCGGCGGTTAGAACGTGCTCGGAAAAGGGCAACGGCAAGACGGGCCGGCCAGGTGTGAGCAGCGCGTGGAGGCCAAAGGTGAACAGGAAGAGCCAAGCAAAGGTTTTGAACTGGCGCAGCACGAGGCGCCAAGGCACCCGCGCCAAGGCGGTGGCCCCAAGCAGGAAGGCCCCAAGCAGCAGTAGGGCGAGTGCGTTGGACGCTGCAAAAGCCGCCAGCGTCAGCGCGCAAACGGCCCCCAACTTGGTGCGCGGATCGAGGCGGTGAATCGGCGAGTCGAGCGCGATATAGCGGCCGAGTGCAATGTCCGGCAAAAAGGCCAAGGCGCTAGGGCAAGAAGCGGTTGGTGAAGACTGTTGCGGCATCCACGACCCCGTCTTTGATCAGGCCAGCGGCCACCATTTGTTCCAATAGCTCCTGCCAGCGCTGTAGGGTCATGCTGCCGAGGCTGTTTTGTCGGGCGACCGGATCGAGAACCATGGCGACGGATTCGGCGGCACCATAGGCGAGAATGTCCATGCCCATCTCGGGGTTGAGCCCGTTGATGTGGCGATTGGTCGCTTCTGGCGCGGCGAGGTATTGCTCCCAGCCCTTGACGCTGGCGCGGACTACGGCACCGACGATCTCCGGCTCGGCGGCGATGCGCTCTTCAGTGGCGATGAGTACGCTGGCATAGGGGTTGAAGCCGGTGTCGGCTACGAGCAGGGCCTTGGGATCGCCGCCTTTGACCTTGGCGACGAAAGGCTCGCTGAAGACATAAGCCTGTTGGGCGAAATTCTCGTCCGCGAGGAATTGGGCCACATTGCCGGGGTACGGGACGATTTTGACGCCTGCAAACGGGTATTTCCAGCGCAGATAGTGCGAGAAGGCCGGGCGCTGCGACAGGGCCAAGGTCATGTTTTTGATTTGCGAAATGGAGTCGATCCCCGCGCTCTCGTGGACCATGATGCAGTGCGGGCTGATCTGGTAGGACGCCATGAGCGCGACCACTGGAATCTGTTGGGCGCGGGCGTACAGGATGTCGTCGGCATTGACTATGCCAAAGGCCACCGCGCCAGTGGCCACGCGCTGGACGACCGGCGCGTCCGGGCCGCCGCCGAGGACTTCGACCTCAACGCCGCTTTCCTCGTAGTAACCGTGGACTACGGCCGCGTACAAGCCGCCGTGTTCGGCTTCTGGGAACCAGTTGAGCGCGAGTTGGATGGCCTCTTCAGAGGCGCAGGCATTGAGCCACAAGAGGGCGATGAGAAGCGAGTATTTCACAATTCCTTTCACCAGGGCCGCAGGGTTAGCTTGTGGGCGAGCGAGGGGTCGTCGCCAGCAGGAGCCAGCGGCGAGCTTCGTCGACGAGCGCGGGGTCGTTCATAGCTTTTGCAAACGGGCGTCCCGCCATTTACTCGGGCGCACCCGTCCAGCGCCTGAGCAAGAAAGTACTCAAGCTGCCCACGGCGGTAAATAGCCCCAAGCCGAGCAACGTGCAAAACAGAATGCAGGCGAAGAGGTAGTCGGTTTTGGCTTGGCCGTTGGTGAGGATGATCAAGTAGCCGAGGCCAAAGTCCTCGGTGCCGTAGCCGGCGAAGAACTCGCCGACAATTGCGCCGATGACCGACAGGCCGCTGGAGATGCGGGCCCCGACGAGCATCTGGGGTACGGCCCCGGGGACGCGGAGCTTGAACAGCACCTGCCAGCGGCTGGCCTTGTTGAGGGCGAAGAAGTCGAGGAGGTGAGGATCGACGCGAGTCAGGCCGTCAGTGGTATTGGCGATGACCGGGAAGAGGGCGATGATGAAAGAGACGGCCACCACGCCTTGGAGGCCGTAGCCGATCCACAGGATGATCAGGGGCGCGATGGCTACGATGGGCATGGTTTGCAAAAAGATCGCGTAGGGGTAGAGGCTGCGCTCGATGAAGCGCGACTGGGAAAACAGCAGGGCCACCAAGAAGCCAAAGGCAAAGCTGAGGGCAAAGCCCAAGAGGGCACCCGAGGCCGTCAGCAGGGTAGCCGACAGCAGGCGCGGCAAGTTGTCGGCTACGGCCCGGGCCACGAGCAAGGGACCGGGCAGTAGAAAAGGCTCGACCGCGAGGAGTGCGACCGCGGCTTGCCAAGCGCACAGGACCAAGGCGAAGAACAGCAGTGGGGGCAGGGCATTGGCCGCGAGGGAGCGCAGTCGTCTCATGCGGCATCAGCGCGGGCGAGCTGGCGCGAAATCCCGTTGGCTAGGTGGCTGAATTCAGGGGCGCTGCGCAAGTGCGCTGAGCGCGGATAGGGAAACGGGATGGGGATGTCGGCGAGGATGCGGCCGGGCCGTGCGCTCATCACGAGAACCCGCTGGCTGAGAAAGACGGCTTCGGAGACGCTGTGCGTGACGAAGAGGCCGGTCCAGCGATCTTCCTGCCACAGGCGCAGCAGCTCCTCGTTGAGCCGCTGACGGGTGATTTCGTCGAGCGCAGCAAAAGGCTCGTCGAGGAGTAGGATCTGGGGGCGCGTCACCAAGGCGCGGGCAATGGAGACCCGCATGCGCATGCCGCCGGAGAGTTGGGCCGGGTACGCAGCGGCAAAGTCGGTTAGGCCAACCAGTTCAAGCGTCTGGGCGACGCGCTCGGCCGCGACCTCGCGGCGCAGCTCTAAGGGGAGGGCGATGTTGTGCGCGACCGACCGCCAAGGCAGCAGGGTGGCGTCTTGGAAGACGAAGGCAAGGCCGAGCGGGTCGCGGCCATCCACGCGCAGGGCGCCGCTCGTGGGCGCGTCGAGGCCGGCTACGAGGCGGAGGAAGGTGGATTTGCCGCAGCCGGAAGGGCCGACTATGGAGGCGAATTGACCGCGGCCAATCTCCAAATTGAGTTCGCGCAGGGCTTGCACCCCGGAGGGGAAGCACTTGGCGAGGCCCGAGGCGACGACGAGTTGAGGCTCCATTTAACCTCGGGGGTGGTAGGTCTTGTGGATCTCTTTGAGGTAGCTGAGGTCGAGGTGCGTGTAGATCTGGGTGGTGGAGATGTCGGCGTGGCCCAACAGCTCCTGCACTACGCGGAGATTGGCACCGCCTTCTAACAGATGCGTGGCAAAGGAATGGCGCAGGGTGTGGGGGCTAATTTCCTTGCCGATGCGCGCTTTGTCGCCGGCGATTTTGATGATCTTCCACACGCTCATCCGCGACAGCGGGCCGCCTTGGGCGTTGAGAAAGACGTGGTCGCTCGAGTCGGGACGAGCGAGGTGGGGGCGGCCTTGGCGCAGGTAGCGTTTGAGCATGCGGACGTCTTTGGCTGCGATGGGCACGATGCGCTCGCGCCGGCCGCGGACGTGGACGAGACCCCGCTCTAGCAGCAAGGCTGTCTGTTGCAGGGCGGTCAGCTCGGAGACGCGGATGCCGGTGGCGTAGAGCACGGCGAGGATGGCCCGGTCGCGCTGGCCCAGCGGCTCGTCCGGGTCGGGCGCAGCAAGCAGGGCGGCGATGTCCTCAACCGAGAGTACGTCGGGCAGGCGGCGCTCCAGTTTGGGCGGGTCGAGGAGTTCGGCCGGGTTGTGGGTCGTTGCGCCTTGGACCAGCAAATACTGGTGGAAGCGCTTTATCGAGGTGAGGTTGCGGGCCATGGTGGAAGGGGTGAGGCCGGCGTCGCGCAGTGAGTGGAGCAAATGGGCGATGTGCTGGTGTTGGACAGCTTCTAGGTGCTCAATGTCTTGGGCGGCCAGGTGGTGCAGATAGCGGTGGAGGTCGCGGCGATAGGCGTCGAGGGTATTGGCCGCTAGCCCATTGTCGCGCTCCATGGCCTTGAGGAAGCGCTCGCAGGGGATGGACAGGGCCGCTGGCAGCGGGCGCTCAGGAGTGAATTTCGGGCGGGCCATGATCCGGGCCGTTGAGATGGGCGAGCAAGGCGTCGGCTTGTTTGCGGCTGAAGCCGGGGAGGGCGGCGATTTGCTCGGCTGGCGCAGCCGCGATGCGCTTGACCGAGCCAAAGGCGAGGAGCAGTGCCCTGCGCTTTTGCGGGCCGATGCCGGGGACGTGATCCAAAGCCGAGCTCAGCGTGCTCTTGGCGCGTTGCTGGCGGTGGTTTTTGAGCGCGAAGCGGTGGGCTTCGTCGCGCAGCATCTGCAATAGGCGCAGGCTGGCCGAGGTCTTGGGCAGCAGCAGAGGATCGCGCTGGTCCGGCCGGAAGACTTCCTCGAATCGCTTGGCAAGGCCGACGACGGGTTGTTCTGCCATATCTAGCTCGCGCAGGGCGGCGACCGCACTGGTAAGTTGGCCCGGCCCGCCGTCGATGAGCAGCAAATCGGGCCGCGGCTCGTTGCGCTCGGCAAGGCCGCGGAAGCGGCGATGGACCACTTGGTGGATGGCGGCGTAGTCGTCGGGCTGGGCGAGATCGCGGATCTTGAAGTAGCGATACTGGCTGCGCTTGGCCCGGCCGTCGATAAAGCAGACCACCGAGCCGACCGGGTGTGCGCCTTGGAAGGTGGAGATGTCGATGCCTTCGATGTGGCGGGGCGGACCCGCTAGCTGCAAGTCGCGCTGGAGGGCATAGACCGATTGGGGGATGCGGTCGCGCTTCATCTCGCGCTTGTGCTGGCGTTCGGCGAGCATCTGGGCGGCGTTTTTGGCGGCCATGTCCAGCATCTGCGCCTTGGCACCGCGCTGGGGGGTGGCCAACCCGACCTTGCCGTCGGCCTTTTGCGACAGCCAAGCGGCCACGGCGTCGGCATCGGCTAGCTGGGCCGGCAGGTGGATTTCGGGCGGGACAAAGTCGTTTTGCAGGTAGAATTGCCGCGCAAAGGCCGAGAGGATTTCCCCGTCTGAGGACTCCATGACCCCGCCGAGGAAGTGGTGCTTTTTGCCGAGCAAGCGGCCCTCGCGGATTTCGAGGACGCTGCAACAGGCTTCGTCATCGCTGCGGGCCATGCCGAGGACGTCGCGGTCAACCGGGCTGTCGAGGACGACCTTCTGGCGCGCGCACATGGATTCTAGTGCTTGGATCTGGTCGCGGTAGCGGGCTGCTTTCTCGTAGCGCATGTCCTCGGCGGCTTCGCTCATGCGCTTTTGCAACTCGCGGATCACTTCGGCGTTCTGGCCGCGCAAAAAGCGCACGGCCCGCTCGACGGTTTTGCGGTAGTCGTTGGCCGAGACGAGGTTTTCGCAGGGGCCTTCGCAGCGCTTGATGTGGTATTCGAGGCACAGCGGCACCTTGTCTGAGGGCAACTGGGCGTTGCAGGAGCGGATGGGAAAGACCTTGCGCAGCATGTCGAGGGTAGTGTACATGGCGCGGACGTTGCTGTACGGGCCGAGGTAGCGCGAGCCGTCGCGGACCACGTCGCGGGTGGCGAAGATGCGGGGGAAAGGCTCGGCTGTGATGCGGATGTAAGGGTATTTCTTGTCGTCTTTGAGCAGGATGTTGTAGCGCGGTTTGTGCGTGCGGATTTGGGTGGCTTCGAGGATGAGGGCCTCTTGCTCGCTACTCGTTACGATGTAGTCGATATCGGCGATGTTGCGGACCAAGGCTTTGAACTGACGCCGGCCATCGCCGCCCGAGGTGCGAAAGTACGAGCGCACCCGGTCGCGCAGGCTTTTGGCCTTGCCGATGTAGATGATCTGCCCGTCGCGCCTTTTCATCATATAGACGCCGGATTCGTTGGGCAGGGCGTCGAGTTTGAGGCGCAGATCTTCGGAGAGGTTCTTCATCAGAAAGAGATGCAGGTTGACATATTGCAACGAGAATATGCGTTTTGCCGGGCCGCGTCAAGAAAGGCGAAAGACGCGGGCGAAGATGCACTTGAGGTAGCGTCCGTCGGGGAAGGCTGGATCTATCGGATGGTCGGCTGGATGCAGGTTGTAGGCGAGGATACGGGTGCGAACCCGGGCGCCAGCGGCGGCGCGGCGGACGATTTGAAAGAAATCCTCTGGGGAAATGCGCGCCGAGCACGAGGCCGTCACCAGCAGCCCGCCATCGGCTATGAGGCGGAAGGCATTGCGATTGAGTTTGGTATAGACGCCCATGGCCTGTTTGTGCTGGCTGCGTTTGCGCATCAGGGAGGGCGGGTCGCAGACGACGATGTCGCAGCGGGGGCCGCGCTCGGCCAGTTCATCTACAAAGGGAAAGACATCGGCGATCAAGAGGTCGGCGTGGGAGCCTTGGGGGCAATTGGCCGCGAGGGTGCGGCGGGCAACGGGCACGACTTGGGGCGATATATCGACGTCGAGGGTGCGGGATGCACCGCCTTTGAGGGCGTGGGCGGAAAAACCGCTCGAATAGGAGAACAGGTTGAGTACGCGCTGGCCGCGGGCGAGCTGCTGGAGATAGAAGCGGTTGGCGCGTTGGTCGAGGAAAAAGCCGGTCTTCTGGCCGCGATAGAGATCGGCGTAGAGGCGCGTACCGTGCTCGGCGATTTCGACGAATTCGGGCGGTGCTGCGCCGGCGAGCAGGCCAGTGGGCCGGTCGTTCAGTCCCTCGGCGCGGCGGGTGCCCACATCGCTGCGTTCGTACAGGCTGCGGGGAGCGAGCAGGGCTTGGAGCGCGTCGAGGACGGCGGAGCGTTGCTTTTCCATGCCAGCCGTGTGGAATTGCACCACTAGGTAGCCGGCGTAGTCGTCGGCGACTAAGCCGGGCAGGCCATCGCTTTCGCCGTGGACTAGGCGCATGGCGTTGGTGTGGGCGGATAGGCCGGCGCTGCGGCGGAGGGCGATGGCTTGGGCGATGCGCTCTGTGAAGAAGGCCGCGTCAATGGGGCGGCTGGGGTCTTGGGTGAGACTGCGCACGCGGATCAGCGAGCGTCGATTGTAGAACCCGCGACAGACGAAGCGCTCTTTGGCATCAAAGACATCGACGATATCGCCGGTGTCGGCATCTCGGGGAGGGCGTTCGACCGCGCCGGAGAAGACCCAAGGGTGGCCGTTGCGCACGGTGCGCTCGCTGTTGGGGCGCAGGTAGAGGGGTGGATAGTGGGGGGGCATTTTCTTTTTTACTTACCAAGCGAGGTGCCAGGGAACAGCGCGGATACCGGGCCGCAACGTGTGCGGCGCATCGACGCGGCAGGCTAGGACGCCGCGAGCTTGAGGGCCAGCGAGGGCGAGCCAGCGCGCGAGTCCCTCGGCGTGTTTTGGGGTGGGCGTGGCCGTGGCCTTGACCTCGACGCCGTAGAGTGCGCCGCCGCGCTCGATGACGAGATCAACTTCGGCGATGGTGTTCGATTGCCAGTAGTACAGGTTTGGTTTTTCGCCCTGTTGCCGACAGGCTTTTAGCCATTCGCCCACGACGGCGGTTTCTACTAGTGCCCCCAGACTGGGGCCTTGGAGCACTGCTTCTGCCGCGTGGAGGCCGAGGAAGAAGGTGGCTAATCCAGGATCAATCAGGTAGAGCTTGGGGCTTTTGCGCAGGCGTTTGCCTAAGTTGCGGTAATAGGGTTGCAGCAGATAAATGATCTGGCTGGTTTCCAATACTGAAAGCCAGCGCTTGATCGTCGGGCCGCTGACGCCGACTTCGCGGCTGAGTTCGGTCGTGTTGAGCGTAGTGCCGGTACGGGCACCGACGAGCATGAGGAAGCGGGTAAAAGCGCCCAAATCGGCAATCTGGGCTAGGTCGCGCACGTCGCGTTCGAGATAGGTCTGGACATAGCTGCCAAACCAGAGTTGGCGATCCACCCGCGGCTCGACCCGCGGCTCGACCCGCGGCTCGGGAAAGCCGCCGCGCAAGAGCCAATCTGCGAGGTTGATCGACCGCGATGATTGGTCCGCGGCCGCGGGAACGCCGAACACCTTGTCCAACAGGGCATCCATGCCAGACGGCACTGGTCGTTGGCCGATTTCGGCGGTGGAGAGCGGGTCGAGGGTGAGGATGGCGACGCGACCCGAGAGGGTCTGACTGAGGCCGTGCATGAGCGCGAAGTTCTGCGAGCCGGTCAGGAGCCAGCGACCCGGGCGGCGGTTGGCGTCGATATCGTCTTTGATGTAGTGGAGCAGCTCTGGCGCGTACTGGATTTCGTCGAGGATCACCGGCGGGGCGGCCTCAGAGAGGAAGGCGATTGGATCGGCTTGGGCACGTGCCCGGATGTCGGGGCGTTCGAGCGAGAGATAGCGATGGGAAGTGCCGAATTCTCGGCACAACAGAGTGGTTTTGCCCGTCTGCCGCGCACCAGTGACCAGCACGGCGGGAAAGGTAGCAGCGGCCCGAAGGATGGTTTGCGTCAAATGGCGCTTGAGATAGGACATACTGTGGCGAGACCTATTTCTTGCGAATTTAACATCTGATATTAAGATTTGCAAGAAATTGTCATCGCTTCCGGAAAAGTAAAAAAGAGAAAACAGTAGGCACAAAAACCCCGCCGTCTTGGATGAGACGACGGGGGACAACCGCGAGATGGCTCCGCACCCTAACCCCAGCTCGGGATCGGGGTCTGAAGCGGATCGTCGATCCAGAGAAAGCACCCGTTGACGTTGCTCTCAATGATGTCGATCACGAGCTGGGCCGCCTTCTCCGGCGGATCCCCACCCGTTTGCTCCACCCACGCCACCCAGTTGTCGTAGCCGCTCTCCCTGACGGTGCTCATCTTGTCGCGGATATCCGCCCACATCGCGGTCTTGACGTCGCCGGGATGGATGACGTTCGCGGTGACGCCCGTCCCCTCCAGCTCGGCGGCAAGGTGTCGGGTGAACTGGTTGAGAGCGACCTTTGCCGTGCCGTAGGCGCTGTTCAGCCGCCCGGGGGTGTGCAGCGACGCCGCAGACGAAAGGCTCACGATCCGGCCCCATCCTGCGTCCAGCATTCCGCTTAGAAACGCACGGGACACGAGATAGGGCCCCACTGCATCGATCATGAGCGTTTCGACCCATTCCTCGGGGTCGCTGTCCTTTACGAGGGCGATCGGGCCGAAAACCCCGGCGGCATTGACGAGAACGGTGGGCCGACCGAGCTCGGCTTCGACCGCGGTTTTGAGGCGGTCAACATCGGCCGGGTCCGACACATCGGCCGCGAATCGCGCCGAGCGGCGCGCGACGGTTGCGACGGCAAGGCCGCGCGCCTTTAGAGCATCGGCGATTGCCCGTCCGACGCCGCGGCTGGCGCCGGTGACGACCGCGACGCGTCCCTCGAGATTCATGGTCAGGCCTCGGCGGGCACGATGGGATTGTGCGCGTCACCGAGGCGCTTGCGCTCACTGCCCCAGTTGCCGGCGCTGCCGTTCCAGTAGCGGGTGTCGGACGGGCTGTACGAGAAGAGGTAGGACCAGCGCGGCTCGTCGGTGGTGTTGGCCGGGCCCCCGTGGATGGTGTATCCGTGATGCACGGTGCAGTCTCCCGGCTGGTAGTGGAGAGGCGGCGAGAGCTCCAGCACGGACGTCAGATTCGGGAACTGCTCGAGCAGGTCGCCTCGGTCGTCGTTGAACACCGAACCGAGCGGTCCTTCGCGATGGGAGCGGCTGACGAACCGCATGGCACCCATCTCGGCTGTGACTTCCGCCAGTGCCAGCCAGAACTGGAGCTCGCCGACCCGGTCGGAGCCATGCTCGGACGAGTCTTGGTGATAGGTGGACCCGGCTGCTCCGGGGGCCTTTTTTAGGAGCAGATCCACGCGGTAGCGGAGCGGAACATCCACGCCCTTGAGCCGCTTCCTGTTCACGAGGCGCGTCGCGTTTTGTGCCATGCGCTCGCTGAACATGAATGAACGAAACGGCTCGGTCGCTTGATTCCGCGCCAGGCCGGCGACCGGCTTGCCGGGGCCAACCTCCTCGGCGTGGCGCTCGGCCCACTCCCGTCCGACGCGCAGGAGCTGTGCGGCGAACTTTGGAGCGACGAGCCGCGGCATCATAACCCAGCCGTATTCGTGGTAGAAGGCCACCTCCTCGTCTGTGACCTCCCGGACGACAGCCTCGATCTCGCGCTCGGTCATTGCTTGTTCCATAACCCGTGCTCCTAATTGTGCTACTGTGCGGACTCGGACTGATAAGAAGCCTTTATGGACGCGTTGTCAAGGGCCGTAGTGGGGATGCGTTGTCGGCGGCAAACCGCAATAGGACCGTTTCGCAGTCGGCTATTTTCGTCGTCTGACAAGAAATCAGCGCGTCAACTGAGATACTGCTTGGCCTCTTTGCCCACCACCTCGCGCAAGTCGGGGTCGTCAATGCAGAAGATGCGGAAAATTTTGGCTTGGTCCTCAAAGTTGTGCAGCAGCGAGTCGCGCAGGCGGGAGACCTCTGGGTCGGCAAAGGTCAGAGGGTCGGTCCTGTCGGCGGGAAGCGTACGGCCGTAGAAGACCCTGAGATCGACTTCGGGCGTCTTGTCAAAGCTGGGGATGTCGATGAGGATCTCGTGGCCTTGGAACGGGCGGCCGAGCCGCTGGCCGAAGACTTGGCACAGCTCAATTTCCTTGGCGCGGCGCTTGTAGGGATGGCGGAAGAGGAAATTGAGGTGGTGCATCAGGGGTTGGGTGCGCTCGCTGGGATGGATGACGGCACCGACCTTGTAGAGGCGGCGGTGGATCGTGCCGTCGAGGAGCTGGGCAGAGGTCTCCAGCCCTAGGCGCTCCTGCTCGCGCTGGAGGTGCGCGATCAGCCCACTCTCGGTGAGGCGGTGGAAATCGGCGAAGTTGAGTCGGTTGTGCGGATGGAGGAGAATCTCTTGCACGGCGCGCTTGAACATGGCCGACGCTGAGCGCACCGCGTGGTGCCAGTACACGTTGCGGTACATTTGGTAATTGGTAAAGACTAGGGCCTCGACGGCGGAGACGCCTTTGCTAGTGATGGCCAGCCGCTTGCGCTGCGGGTCGAACTTGATCGAGGCGATCAGGCGGTCGCGGTTGACGCTCTCGCCGAAGGGTACGCCGCAGAACATGGAATCGCGCAGGAGATAGTCGATTTTGTCGGGGTCGAGGGTGCCGCTGAGGATATTGGCCAGCAGCAGGTCTGCGGGGGCAACCGCGCGGCCGCTGTTTTCGTAGTCGATGACGTTGGCCACCCGCACTGGGTCGGTCTGGAACTGATCGGCGATCGTCTGGCAGACTTCGCTGTCTTGGTCCTCGATGATCTGCCTCGCCCCTTCTTCGTGCCGCATGAAAAAGGGCCTTAGTTCTTCGAGGGTATGCGAGAAGGGGTAGTGGCCGATGTCGTGGAGCAAGGTGGCGGCGATGAAGACGCGCACGTCTTCGTCGCTCAGCACTAGGGGCGGATCCGAGCGCAGGAGACGGGCCAAAAACTGCTTGGCCAAGTGATAGACGCCCAGCGAGTGTTCAAAGCGCGAGTGGCGCGCCCCTGGGTACACCAGATGCACGTAGCCGAGCTGGGTGATGTTGCGCAGGCGCTGGAAGGCCCGGGTATCGACGAGGGCGAGGACGGGAGCGGGGACGTGGATGTAGCCCCAAACTGGGTCGCGGATGACCTTGCCTTCCTCGGCTAAAAGCGGATGATCCATAGCGCCGGCCAATCTAGGGCCCCCCTGTTACCCTGTCAAGAAATGCGCACCGAACTCATTATGGAAGCAATAGTTAGGGCATTTTGTTGCACGGGCTGTCCATTGACACAAAACCGATTGGCTCCTATCTTAAAAAATTTCATTTGAGGGACGCACTTGAGGAAATAACATTCTATATTTTATGGAACGCACGTTGATGATCGTCAAGCCCGATGCGGTTGCCAAAAACGCCATCGGCCAAATTATTGCCCGCGTCGAGGGCGCGGGATTTGTCGTACGCGCCCTGCGCATGGTCGAGCTATCCGTTGAGCAGGCGAGGGCTTTCTACGCCGTGCATCGGGAGCGGCCTTTCTACGACGAGTTGGTGGAATTTATGACCTCGGGGCCAGCCGTGCCGATGGTGCTAGAGCGCACCGACGCGGTGGCGCACCTGCGCGAATTCATCGGTCCGACCAACAGCCTAGCGGCCCCGGCGGGCACGATTCGCGGCGACTTTGGCACGGATGTGCAGTGCAACGCCGTCCACGCCTCGGACTCAGCGGCCAACGCCGAGTCCGAGATCGCGTTTTTCTTTGCCGACTGAGTACGCCATGAGTGCCTTGCTAGTACTCAACGATCTCGCAGAGGGGCCGAATGCGCTCTCCTTTGAGCTACGCGCAGAGGAACTGGAGTTAAAAGACGAATTTTTCGCCTTTCCCTCTATCGTCGAAGTCCGCGTCGAGGTGCGGCGTGCGCTCGACAACTTCAGGCTCGACGGGGTCGTAACCTGCCGCATTGCCGGCGAGTGCTATCGCTGTCTAGAGGAAGTACAGGAAGAGGTCGCGGCGCGGTTGCGCTTGCTCTTGCAGCGCCGCCAAGCGACCCCGGAAGAGCTGGCCTCGGCCGAAGCAGACGGATTCATCGAGATCGTCGATCCCGGGACGCGCGAGTTCGATTTGTGCGCCCACATCCGCGAGGCCGTGATCTTGGACTTGCCAATGCGCATACCCACCCCGGACGCCGATGGGCGGTGCCCGCACTGCGGAGTTGACCGGGCCGACGAACCCACCGCCCAACGGGAACGAGAAGTGGACCCGCGTTGGGCCGCGCTCGCGCAGATCGAATTTCCGCAACCCAAAGAAGGTTCTTGAGAGGAGTTCCCCGTGGCTGCAGTACCTAAGAGGAGAATTTCGCGCACCCGCCGCGACAAGCGGCGCACGCACTGGAAGATCAAGGCGGCGGCGAGGACCACTTGCTCCCACTGCGGACAGCCCGCCCTGCCCCATCGCGTCTGCCCGAGCTGCGGCTTCTATCGCGGCCGCGAATACATCGAGCCTGAAGTATAGGCTGTTCGAGGCGGATGCTTGCGTGGCTGAAGAGGAGAAAAGATTTCGTGCGGCCATTACGGCGACTGCGCATTTCCTGCCCGACAAGGTGGTCACCAACTCCGATCTGGAGCGGCTGGTAGATACCTCGGACGAGTGGATCCGCACGCGCACTGGCATTGCCGAGCGGCGCTTCCTGCCGGCGGACGCGCCGACCTCCACTATGGCCAACGCCGTGGCCCACGAACTCTTGGCGCGCCGAGGAATTGCCGCCGCCGACCTCGACCTAATCATCGTCGCGACCATTACGCCAGACATGATCTTTCCGGCGACGGCCTGCTTGGTGCAGCACGCCATCGGGGCCAGCCGGGTCTGGGCCTACGACCTGTCGGCAGCTTGCTCTGGCTTTGTCTTTGCCGTGGCGACCGGAGCGCAATTCATCGAAAGCGGCACACACCGCCGAGTGATGGTCATTGGTGCCGACAAGATGAGCAGCATCCTCGACTTTGAGGACCGCACGACTTGCGTACTCTTTGGCGACGGGGCGGGTGGGGTTTTGCTGGAGCGCGGCGAGGACAAAGCCGGCATGATCGACTTTGAGCTATACGCCGACGGGGCCGCGGTCGAATGCCTGCACATCAAAGGCGGCGGTAGCCTGTATCCCCCTTCGCACGAGACCGTAGATCAGCGCATGCACTACATCCGCCAAGAGGGGCGCACGGTCTTCCGGTTCGCCGTAGAGAAAATGGCCGAAGTGTCGGCTAGCCTGCTGGAGCGCAACGATCTTACGGGCGAAGACCTCAAGCTCTTCGTACCGCATCAAGCCAACAAGCGCATTATCGACGCCGCGGCCCAGCGCATGGATCTCCCCTTGGAAAAAGTGATGATCAATATTGACCGCTACGCCAACACCACGGCCGCGACCATTCCCATTGCCTTGGCAGAAGCCGCTGATCAAGGTCGCTTGGAGCGCGGCGATTTGGTGCTGATGACCGGCGTCGGCGGTGGCCTCACTTGGGGCAGCGTCCTGTTCCGCTGGGGGCACTAAGATGGGCGGGTGCGCCTTTTTATTTCCGGGACAGGGTTCGCAGGCCGTGGGCATGGCCCGCGACCTGTACGAGCGGCACGAGTCGGTGCGGGCGCGCTTTGCCGAGGCCGACGAGGTGCTGGGTTTTGCGCTCAGTACGCTGTGCTTTGAGGGGCCGGCCGAGCAACTGGCGCAAACCCACGTCACGCAGCCGGCCGTCTTCGTCCACAGCGTCGCCGCCGGCGAGTTGCTCGCCGCGGGCGGACTACAGCCGGTGGCCGTAGCCGGACACAGCCTCGGGGAATACTCGGCGTTGGTGGCGGCCGGAGTACTCTCTTTTGCGGAGGCCCTGACGCTGGTGGGTACGCGCGGCCAGTTGATGCAGGAAGCCGGCCGCGAGTGGCCGGGGACGATGGGGGCGGTGATCGGTTTGGACGACGATCAAGTCGTAGCCTTGTGCCAACAGGTAGCGGATGTCGGGGTCGCAGTAGCCGCCAATTTTAACGCTCCGGGCCAAGTCGTGGTGTCGGGTGAGCCGGCCGCGGTGGCACGGGTGAGCGAGTTGGCCACCCAAGCCGGCGCTCGGCGCGTCGTCGAATTGGCCGTCAGTGGGGCCTTTCACTCGCCGCTTATGGCGTCGGCGGCCGTGGAGATGGAGTCGCTGTTACAGGCGGTGCCCTTTGCGCGGCCGCGCGTACCAGTGGTGACCAATGTCTCGGCTGCGCCCGTGGAAGACCCAGAAAAACTGCGGCTGCACCTAATCCGTCAGATCACGGACCCAGTTCGCTGGAGCGCGACAGTGCAGCGGCTGGCGGCCATGGGCATCAACCGCGCTTTTGAAGTGGGGCCGGGGGCCGTGCTAAGGGGCCTAGTGCGTCGCACCGCGCCCAAGCTGGCGGTCGCACTGGCGGGTACCGTGGAAGAAATCGCCGCCGCAAAAGGAGCGGAATGATATGGGACTCTTGGACGGGAAAGTCGCGCTCGTAACGGGTGGGTCGCGGGGCATTGGCCGGGCCATTGCCCTGCGCTTGGCCGCAGAGGGCGCGGACTTGGCGATCTGCGCCCGCAATGTTGCGGCGGCTGGCGAGGTGGTCGCGGCCATTGAGGCCCTGGGCCGCCGCTGCCTCGTGCGTCAGGCCGATGTCGCCGACGCCGAGCAGGCGGCCGAGCTGATAGCGGCGACGATCGCGGAATTGGGCCGGCTGGACGTGCTGGTCAACAACGCCGGCGTCACCCGCGACAATTTGCTGCTGCGGATGAAGGAGGAGGATTGGGACGAGGTCTTGGCAATCAACCTCAAGGGCACCTTCAACTGCGTCCGGGCGGCCGTGCGCCCCATGCTCAAAGCGCGCGGCGGGCGGATCGTCAACATCACTTCGGTCGTGGGATTGCTAGGCAATGCCGGCCAAGCCAATTACGCCGCGTCCAAGGCCGGGTTGATCGGCCTGACCAAGAGCTTGGCGCGGGAATTGGCTTCGCGCGGGATCACTGCCAATGCCGTAGCCCCGGGGCTGGTACCGGAAACGGGCATGACGGACGGGTTGACCGAGCAGCAGCAGGAGCAGATGATTGCCGCGGTGCCGCTAGGCCGCGCCGGGACGCCGGAAGACGTGGCTTGCGCCGTGGCGTTTCTAGCGTCGGATCAAGCCGCCTATATCACCGGTCAGGTCTTGTCTGTAGATGGCGGCATGGCCATGTAAAAAATTTGCTCATCGCCTATATTTAGACCCTAATTTTAAGACCGCAGGCTATTGGCCACAGCGGTAACAACTGTTCACTCCTATCCCAAGAGGAACACACATGGCTTCTATTGAAGAGCGCGTGAGAGATCTGGTCGTCGAACAACTCGGCGTGAGCCAAGATCAAGTAAATCCCCGAGCATCTTTTATCGACGACTTGGGGGCCGATTCGCTCGATACGGTCGAGCTGGTCATGGCCTTTGAGGAAGAATTCGGGATCGATATCCCGGACGAGGACGCCGAGAAGATGGTGGTCGTTGCCGACGCGATTAAGTACCTAGAAGAGAATAGCAAGGCGTGAGCGGCAGTCCAATGCAGAGACGCAGAGCCGTCGTCACGGGCTTGGGGGTCTTAGCGCCCAATGGCAACGACCTGCCCGCGTTTTGGGACGCGCTTTTGGCCGGCCGCTCTGGGGTCGGGCCGATCACCAAGTTCGATGCTTCCCAACACCGGACCACGATCGCCGCCGAGGTCAAGGATTTCGACCCGGCGGCGGTTATGGACCGCAAGGACGTGCGCCGCAACGACGCCTTCACGCATTATGCAGTTTGCGCGGCCAAGGAGGCGGCCGGCCGCGCCCGGCTCGACATGGAAGCGGTTGACCCCGAGCGCGTGGGCGTCATCTGGGGCTCGGGCATCGGCGGGATTCAGACCCACGAAGAGCAGCACACCATCCTGTTGGAGAAAGGCCCTAGGCGCATCAGCCCGTTCTACGTGCCCATGATGATCTCCGACATGGCCCCGGGCGTAATCTCCATGGAGTTAGGGGCCAAAGGGCCTAACTACGGCACGGTGTCGGCCTGTTCGTCGGCGGCCCACGCCCTCGGCGAGTCGGCGCGCAAAATTCAGTACGGGGAAGCCGACGTGATGGTGACCGGCGGCTCGGAAGCGGCCGTCACCCCCATTTCCATGGCTGGTTTTTCCTCGGCCAAGGCCCTATCGACGCGCAACCACGAGCCCGAGCGGGCCAGCCGGCCCTTTGACGCCGAGCGCGATGGCTTCGTGCTCGGCGAAGGAGCCGGAGCCGTCATCTTGGAGGAATTGGAGCACGCGCAAAGGCGCGGGGCCGAGATCTACGGGGAATTCCTCGGGCTGGGTTTTACGGCCGACGCCTATCACCAGACGGCGATGGCACCCGAGGCCGAGGGCGGGGCGCGGGCCATACGCATTGCCCTGCGCGATGGGGGCTTGGAACCGGGCGACATAGGGTACGTCAATGCCCACGGCACCTCCACGCCCATGGGCGACCAGCAGGAGACCGCGGCGCTCAAGGCGGTCTTCGCCGGCCACACCGACAGCATGGCCGTGAGTTCGACCAAATCCATGACCGGGCATCTGTTGGGCGCAGCCGGGGCCATTGAGAGCATCGCCTGCATCCTGGCGCTCAAGAGCGGGGTCCTGCCGCCGACGATCAACTACGAAAACCCCGACCCGGACTGCGACCTCGACTACGTGCCCAACGAGGCGCGTCGCGTGCAGGCAGACTACGCCCTCAACAATTCCTTTGGATTTGGCGGCCACAACGTGGCACTGGTGTTTGGTCGCTTCACCGGCTGACGCACTTCCCCAGCACTCCCCGAGCACTCCCCGTGCTTCAACGGGTATTAGGCAGATGAGCTGGATTTCAACCCTTTGGAATCGCCGCAAGCTGGCGGGCGACCGAGAAGAGTTTGCCCCGGGGTCGCGGCGCACCCTCGAAAAGCTGTTGGGCTACTGCTTTAAGAACGCGGATTTGTTGGTCAAGGCCCTCAAGCATCGATCGTATGTGTACGCCGAGGAGGGCAGCGACCGCATCGAGTCGAACGAGCGGCTCGAATTTCTCGGCGATGCCGTGCTGGAGCTATTGGTCACCGAATACCTCTTTCGCCGCTTTGAAAACAAGGGCGAGGGCGAATTGACCCAGATGAGGTCGCAGTTAGTCAGCCGCACGGTGCTGGCTCAGCAGGCTGATCGCCTTGGGGTGGGGGCCTTTGTGTTGCTGAGTGCAGATGAGCGCGAGGCCAATGGCGGACAGCGGCCGTCGATTCTCTGCGACACTTTGGAGTCGCTGATTGGGGCGATCTACCTCGACGGTGGCTTAGAGGCGGCCCGCGCCTTTGTCTGGCGCGCCGTGCTCGCGGATTTTCACCAAATAGTCCAACAGGACGCCAACTACAACTTCAAGAACAAGTTACTCGAGTACTCGCAGAGCAAGGGCAATGGCCACCCCCGCTACTTGGTTCACGCAGAGGAAGGGCCTGACCACGACAAGATCTTCAGCGTCGAAGTGTGCATCACTGGCCAGCGCGTGGGTTGGGGCCGGGGGCGGAGCAAGAAGGCGGCGCAACAGATGGCGGCCAAGGACGCCCTCGAGAGTTTGGATGCGCTCTAATGGGCCTTGTTTGGCGCATTGTCGATACGGGTGCGCACTGTGGCGCGTACAACATGGGCGTCGATCAGGCCCTCGCGGCCGGCGCGGCCCAAGGCCCGGTGCTGCGCTTCTACGGCTGGGATCCGCCGGCCATCTCCTGCGGCTGGAACCAGCAGCCCGAGCGCGAGGCCAATGTACAGGTCTGCCGGGCGCTGGGCATTGACGTGGTGCGCCGGCCCACGGGCGGGCGCGCGGTGCTGCACTGGGAGGAACTGACCTACAGCGTCGCCTGCGTTGCGGAGATTTTGGGCGCGGGCGGCGGAGTACAGGCCACGCACTGCAAGATCGGCGCGTGCTTGGCCGAAGGGCTGCGGCTTTTCGGGGCCCCCGTCGAGCTGGAAAGGGCCGGCCGTTGCGTTGGGGGCTCGCGGTCGGGTCCTTGTTTTGGCAGCACGGTGCGCTGGGAGCTCAAGTGCCGGCAGCGCAAACTGGTCGGCAGCGCGCAGCGGCGCTACGGACGCCGCTTGCTGCAACACGGGTCGATCTTACTCGGCCGGGCGCACGAGCGCCTGCCGCACCTCATGCGGATTGACGAAGGTGTGCGGCAACAATGGACCCGGCAGGTGCGAGCGCACAGCACGGATTTGCAGTCCTGCATGGGGCGGCCAATTGACCGGGCCGCGCTGGTCGACTGCTTGGTCGAGGGCTTTAAGCGCCAGCTCGGCGCAACAATGCGTTGGAGCGCACTGGCTGCCGACGAGGTGCGCCGGGCTGCGGCTTGGGAAAGGGACCGCGCATGATCGCGCAGGATCCCGTGCTAGAGGTCCGCGATTTGCGGACTTATTTCCACACGGAGGAGGGCGTCGCCCGCGCCGTTGATGGGGTGTCGTTTGCCGTGGGACGGGGCCAGACGCTGGGCTTGGTCGGCGAAAGCGGCTGCGGCAAGAGCGTCAGCGCCTTCTCGATCATGCGCTTGGTACCCGATCCGCCGGGCCGCATTGAGGCCGGGCAGATCCTGCTCAAGGGGCGCGACTTGCTCGCGCTGGACGAGGAGGAGATGCGCCGAGTGCGCGGCGACGACATCGCGATGATTTTCCAAGAGCCGATGACCAGCCTCAACCCGGTACTGACCTGCGGGTTCCAGATCGCCGAGGCCGTGGTCCTGCACCAGCAGGTCCCCATGCAGGAAGCGCGCGCCCGGGCGGTCGAGATGCTGCAGCTCGTGGGGATTCCAGCGCCCGAACAGCGGATTGACGAATATCCCCACCAGCTATCGGGTGGGATGCGCCAGCGGGTGATGATCGCCATGGCCCTGTCGTGCAACCCAGACGTGTTGATTGCCGACGAGCCGACTACGGCTCTCGACGTGACGATCCAAGCGCAGATCCTCGCGCTGTTGGAGTCCCTGCAACAATCCCTGCAAATGGCGATTGTGATGATCACCCACGACCTCGGCGTAATCGCCGAGACCGCCGACCAAGTGGCGGTCATGTACGCCGGCCAAATCGTCGAATACGCGGAAACGCAGTCGCTTTTCACCCGTCCGCGCCATCCTTATACGCGCGGCTTGCTGCGCTCGATTCCGCGGCTGGACGACGAGCAAGAGCGATTGGATATCATTCCGGGCGTGGTGCCCGATGCCCGCGCTTTCCCGCCGGGGTGTCGCTTTGCTCCGCGCTGCCCACTGGCCGACGCCCACTGTCGGGCTGAAGCGCCGCGGCTAGAAGAGGTTGAGGGCGGGCACTGGGCGAGCTGTTGGAAGGCAGGGGACGCATGAGCCAAGCCGCGCCTTTGGTCGAGGTCAAGGGACTCAAAAAACACTTCCCCGTGCGCCGGGGGTTTTGGGGCCGGGTGCAGGCTCACGTCAAGGCCGTCGATGGGGTTGAGCTGGCGATTGGGCGCGGCGAGACCTTGGGCGTAGTCGGCGAGAGTGGCTGTGGCAAGACCACGCTGGGAAGGCTCATGCTGCGGCTAGTTGAGGCTACGGCCGGGCAGGTGTTCTTTGCCGGGGTTGATCTGTTGGGGTTGGGCAAAGAGGCTATGCGGCGGCAGCGGCGGGACATGCAAATCATCTTCCAAGACCCGTATGCGTCGCTCAACCCGCGGATGACGGTGGGCGGCATCATCGGCGAGGCCCTGAAGGTCCACGGGCTGGCCGAGCGCGCCGAGTTGCCCGAGCGGGTGGGGGAATTGCTGGAGATGGTCGGGTTGCCGGCGGATTGCACGCGGCGCTACCCGCACGAGTTTTCCGGCGGCCAGCGCCAGCGCATTGGCATTGCCCGCGCCTTGGCGGTGCGGCCGCAGTTTATCGTCGCCGACGAGCCAGTGTCCGCGCTGGACGTTTCGGTACAGGCCCAGATTATCAACTTGCTGCAAGACCTCCAGCGCGATTTGGGCCTAACTTATATGTTTATCGCCCACGACTTAAGCGTGGTGCGCCACATTTCGGATCGGGTGGCCGTGATGTACTTGGGGCGCGTCGTCGAGGTGGCCGCCCGCGATCAGCTCTACCGCCAGCCGTCCCATCCCTATACGCGTGCGCTGCTGGCGGCCGTGCCCGCGCCCGACCCGCGGACTAAGCGACAGCGCGTCCTCTTGGAGGGCGACGCACCCAATCCAGCGGCCGTGCCTTCGGGATGCCCCTTTCACCCGCGCTGCCCGGAGCGCGAGGCGATCTGCACCCGCGTCGTGCCGCGCCTCGTCGATCTGGGCGGCGGCCACTGCACGGCCTGTCTGCTGCGCTATCCCGCGCAGCTAAAGAACCGGCTGGCTGCCGAGGCTAACGAGAAAAACGCAAGATAGCAGGAGAACTATAGCTTATGATGACTTTGTTGCGCCAAAAGACGGTGCTCGTCCTGTGGTTTGTGATATTCGCCTTCATCGGCTTGATCGTCGTTGAGTGGGGTGCCGACTACTCAGGAGCAGGTGCCAACGACGCCGGCGATGCAGTCGGCGTGGTCAATGGCGAGACCATTTCGCTACGGGAGTTTCAAGACGCGCTGCGCCGGCTAGCGCGCCAGATGCCGCAGGAGCAGCGCGCCGATCAGGCCCTGCTCGTGCGCCAAGTGTGGGACTACTACGTCCGCGAGATCATCCTGACCCAAGAGTACGAGCGCTTGGGCTTCGAGGTGACCGACGGGGAAATTGCCTTTTACACGCGCAACAAGCCCCCGCAAGCCGTGCGCGAATTCGAGATCTTTCAAACCGCTGGCGCGTTCGACATGGACAAGTACGCCCAGTTCATCGGCAACCCGGCCAATCTCAGCGACCCCAACAACCAAGCCCTAGTCCTGTGGATCGAGAGCGCAATTGAGCGGCAATTGCTCGATTACAGGCTCCAGCGAATGCTGCGGGGCACCGCGCAGGTGAGTCCCAACGAGGTGCGCCAGCACTTTGCCGAGGCCAACGAAAAAGTGCGCGTCGAATACGCATTCGCCCCCAGCGACGCTGCGGATGACGAGGTCGAGGTCGCAGACGAAGATTTGGCCGCCTACTACCAAGATAACGTAGCCGACTACGAGCACCCCGATCAGGTAAAGCTGGAGTACGCGCACTTTCCCAAGGTGCCTAGCGCGGCGGATTCGCTGGAGATCAAAGAGGAGATCGGCCGCCTGCGCCAAGAGATCGAGGCCGGTAAGGATTTCGCCGACTTGGCCGCGGTGGTCTCGGACGACGAAGGCTCGGCCGCCCAAGGCGGCGACCTCGGCTTTTTTGCTCGCGGCCAGATGGTCGCGCCCTTTGAGGAAGCGGCCTTCGCCTTGGCGGCTGGCGAACTCTCCGAGCCGGTGCAGACGCGCTATGGCTGGCACCTGATTAAGGTGGAAGAACGCTTGGAGGAAGGCGGCGAGGAGAAGGTACACGCCCGCCACATCTTGCTTAGACACCAGCCCTCGCGCGCGACCGAGGATAGCTTGCGCAGCCGCGCCGAGGCGTTCCAAGAGCAGGCCACAGCCGAGGGGTTTGCGGCCGCCCATGCGGCCTCTGGCATTGAGGCGACGGCCACGAATTTCCTGCGCGAGAGCCAAGCCGTGCCGGGCATCAGCGCGAACACGACTTGGCTCGTCAACTGGTTTTTTGAGCAGGAGCTTGGGGCCGTCAGTCAGGTAGTTGAGGACGACTCGGGGCTGTGGGTGGCGCATTTAGTGGCCAAACGCCCGGCGGGCATCGTGCCCTTGGACGAGCTAAAGAACCAGCTTGAGCCGTTGGTGCAGGCGCACAAAAAGGCCGCCCGCGCCGCGGCCCGGCTGGAGGCCGTGCGGCGGGAAGCAGAAGCCGGGACCACGTTGGCGCAGGCCGCGCAAAACGCCGGGCTGGAGCTACACGCCCCCGAGGCTTTTGCGCGCACCGAATCGGTGGCGGGCCTAGGCCGCGGCAACGCGGTAATCGGCGCGGCCTTCCGCTTGCAAGAGGGCCAGCTCAGCGAAGTAATTGAGGTCGCCGAGGGCGGCAAGCGAGGCGCTTACCTGCTGAGGCTGCTGGAGAAGACGCCGATAGACGAGGAGCAATTCGCCGCGCAACGCGAGCAGGTCGTCGCTCAGCTCCAAGCCCAGCGCGAGCAGGAAGCCGTGCAGAACTGGTTCGCGCACCTGTACGAGACGGCCGAGATCGAGGACAACAGACATCGCTTTTTCACGTTTTAGATTGGAGAGGAACCATGTCAGCAGCACCGGGGCAAACGCAAATTGGCTTTATCGGCTTGGGGATCATGGGTGCGCCCATGGCCAAGAACCTGCTCGCGGCCGGCTATCGGCTCAACGTGTACAACCGCAGCGACCGGCCGCGCGTCGACGAGGTCGTCGCGGCCGGTGGCGTGCGCGTCGGCTCGCCCAAGGCGGCGGCGACAGGTGCGGACGTCGTCATCAGCATCGTCACGGACACGCCCGATATGGAGGCCGTGCTCGTGGGCGAGGAGGGCGCGATTCACGGGGCCAAAGCGGGCGCGGTCGTCATCGATATGAGCACGGTGTCGCCCAAAGTCACCCGCGCAGTGGCGGCCGCCTTGCAGGAGCGGGGCGTGGCCATGCTCGACGCGCCCGTCAGCGGCGGGGATGTGGGCGCGATCAACGGCACCCTGTCGATCATGGTCGGCGGCGACGAGGCTGTCTTCGACCAGTGCCGGCCGGTCTTTGAGGCCATGGGCACCAACATCAACTTGATTGGCCCCAACGGCGCGGGCCAGACCACCAAGCTCTGCAACCAGATCGCAGTTTCGGTCAACAACATGGCCATGGCCGAGGCCCTGATGCTGGCGGCGACCTCGGACTTGGACGTGCAAAAGGTCATTGACGCCATCAGCGGCGGGGCGGCTGGCTCTTGGCAGTTGAGCAACTTAGGCCCGCGCATTGCCGCTGGCGATTTTGACCCGGGCTTTATGGTCTATTTGCAGCAAAAGGACCTGCGCTTGGTCTTGCAGGCGGCCAACGACGTCAAGCTGGCCCTGCCGGCCGTGAGCATCGCCCACCAGTTCTTCAACATCGTCGAGCGCGCGGGTTGCGCCGAAGAGGGGACTCAGGCGCTGATCAAAGCCTATGAGGCCCAGGCCGGCAAAGAGGCGCGGGCCAAGTAGGCCATCGGTGCAACTCGCATTAAAAAAGGCCGGAGTCCTGCTGCGCGATCAGGATTTGGATTATCCGGTTGCCGAGGTGCGCGAGCTATTTGCCCCGCATGGGATCGCAGTGCGCTTTATCGAGGGGGACGAGCGCCCGGACGACCTAGACTTGGTAATCGCGCTCGGAGGCGACGGCACAGTGCTGCGCGCCTTTGCGCGTTTCCCCCAGCGGCCAGTGCTGGCGATCAATTTCGGCACCGTCGGCTTCTTGACCGCTGGGGACCGCAAGGATTTGGCGCGCATCGTCCAGCTCTTAGTCGATGGCCAGTACTTTGTCAGCGAGCGCTTGGTGCTCTCTTGCCGCTATCCCGGCGGCGAGAGTCTGGCCTTCAACGAGGTGACCTTGCGGGCGCACCACAAAATGCTCTCCACGGACGTCTTCGTCGACGACGCCAAAATTCGCACTATCCGCGGCGACGGCGTGGTAGTTGGCACGCCAACGGGCAGCACCGGGCTGTTGCTATCTATGGGTGCGCCGCTGGTCATGCCGGAAGTGCGCTGCATGTTGCTCGACGGCATCAACGAATACAACTTCACATCGCGGACCTTGATCCTGCCGGCCGAGAAGCGGGTGCGGTTGCGCGTCAGCCCCGGGATTTTGGACAGCCATGTGGTGCTCATTGTCGATGGCCGCGAGATATGCAGTTTAGCCCCCGAGCAGGAGGTGTACGTCGGCCAAGCCGCACACACGGCGCGGCTGATCTACTTAGACGATAAGTACTTTTTTCACAACTTGTCGGAGAAACTTTCTTGGTAGATTATGTTCCAAGCCGTATATTGGCGGGCAATCGAGTCGAATTCAGTATCGTTTCAAGTGACGACGGCATAGAGGAGGAAAAAGATGACCGATATCGATTCTGAACAGCATGAAGTCGAGGAAACTGGAGCAAGGGCGTGGGATCGGATCATGGGGGCATCGTTGGCACTTCCTGGGACAAAAGTTGACCGCAACAGCTTTCTTTATTCTCAACTCCATAATCATTGCGATGAGACGCAGGTTAGGAAGGCAATTGAAGACAGGCCTGCTAATGCTGGAATACCATCCAATCTGATTGATAGGTTGGCTGATGCCTGCATTAAGTCGCATGTTCGCAAAGCTTCTGCGATTTCATTTGGGACGGGCTTGCCGGGTGGTTGGGCGATGGCGGCCACAATTCCCGCCGACCTAGCTCAATTCTATTGGCACGCAATCGTCTTATCCCAGAAGTTGGCGCACTTATATGGCTGGCCAGACTTACTGGAGGAAGACGAGGCTGACGAAGAGACTAAGGCGAGGATTACGCTACTCATCGGAGCGATGATGGGTGCTGAGGGAGTTAACAAAGTAATAAGCGAGGTGGCTAAGAGCCTATACGGAAATCATGTCAACCGTTCGACGATTTGAAAAATGATAAGCACCGAAGCGACCTGAATGAATGCTTCGTAATGGGTACTCTTTTTCTCCCATCGGACCAACAGACGACGGAATCGATTATGCCAAGCATGGGTTCGTTCAACCACCCATCGACGAGCCGGATGTTTCTTTTGCGCGGGTATAGAGGCCTTGTCGGCTTGACTTTTCGCCAAGTGTAGGTGATAGTCGCGTTCCTCGACTCCTTCAATAACCTCGGCGTAGTCATAGCCTTTGTCCAGACACAGATGGTGCAGCCGATAGACGACTTTCTTGGGTCTTTCCACGACGAGGCCATCCAACGTCGCCAGTGCTACCGTTTTGTCATGCGTATTGGCTGCGGTTACTTCCACGGCCAGCGGTGCGCCTCGCTGGTCGGTCAACACCGACCGTTTAGTGCCCTTTTTACCCCGATCGACCGGCGACGGACCGGTCGCTTCGCCGCCCAACGGCGCTTTGGTGATCACCCCATCGAGGGCTTGCCATTTCCAAGCAATGCCCACTTGCTTATCATAGTAGTGTAGCAGCGTCTGCCAAGCTCGGAGAAACACGCCTTGTTTCACCCACTGGCGGAACCGACCGTGGACGGTCGAGCCGGGTGCATAGGCTGCCCGCGGAATGGCCTGCCATTGGCAGCCGCTGCGCAACACAAAGATCATGGCGTCAAAAAGGACACGGTGGGGTGTGGGCGGACGTCCGACGGTGCCGGGTTGTTTTTCCGGACCCAGAATCGGGGCGATTAGATTCCACAAGGCATCCGGGGTATGCCAGATCGTGTCCGGCGAATCGGTCTTGGTGGCCATGGCTTTCTTCCTCTTGGTTGAGGGTCAAATGGTACGGAAAGCGTAGGTCGCCAAGACCTTTGTATCAACAAAAAATCAATTTTCGTATAGGCTCTAAGCGATTTGCCAGCCAAACTGTGCGCCGTCTTCCGAGGCAGGCGCTCACTAAGACTATGTACTATCCGCTAATCAAACAGATTGGCAAATGGATTGGAATTAACGTCACCAAAAACACCTTTGCGCGTAGCGTGTCAAAAGTCGTGCCAATTATTGGCGGACTTATTTCCGCTGGCGTGACTGCGGCAATGATGAAACCTATGGCCAAGCGACTGAAGAATCACCTAAGAGAGTTGCGATTAGCACATCCTGACGGTCATAACAGGTGAGAAGGGTGAGTTACACCCCATCGGTAAAGTCTGACTGAGGCCAGATTTTGGACGTTGACAGGAGAAAAGAATCGGTGAAAGGCGATACTAAGCAGGTTGACAATCAAGCTAGTAGTAACGGACAAGCTGCAAATCCACGCATTATCATCGACGCTAGCTACATTCGCGGCATGAGCAGAGACGGTGCGCCGCTTCGCACCATGAGTGAACAAGGCGGTCGCATCGTGCTAATCGATACTTTATCGTACGAGCTTATTACCTCCGATCGTAACCAATGGCCCGCAGCGAAGAGTAGGCTTACAGCGTGCCAAGACGCTATCGAGGTCTGGGAACATGTCCCCAAGATGTTGAGGGTCGAGATTGAAGAGAACTGTCCGTACGGCGATCCTTTACGCCCTGAAGAAGAAACTGAACGCTTTCGAGAAATGCTGGCAAACGATCCGCAGGACGAGCCTGATGATTTGGGAGAAATAATTGATAAGGTACGTCAAGAACGCGAAGGTCCCAATATACCTGAACTATTTCAGAACTTCGCAAGACTCAATAAAGAGTTTGGTGAGGAGATCACGGCAAAGATCAAAGATAAAGCACCCCATGATAAAGAAGTTGTGCAAACTTGTTTCTCCGCAATTAACGATGACCAAAGCATTCGGTCAATGGTAGATATAGTCCGGTCCTCGGTGAAGAATGACATGGATGTTTCACTAAACCCCCAAGAAGTAAATGAAAAGTGGGTTATATGGCACTTTTCTAAATCGCTTCTCACCGTGCTCTGCGATTGTCTGCGGCGCGGTGAGAATGCGTTTAAGGAAATATCTAAGAACCATGAGAAACGTTTGAACAACATAACACATGACTTAGACTACTTGATTTTATTGGCGTTTGCAGATGCGATTGCATCCCGCGAAACAAAAGGAGAATTGTTTTACTATCGGCGATGGATGTTTGGCGATGCCTTAAAACCGTTGATAAGCTCTTATAAAAAAGAGCAAATCGTGCATACATTACAGACAGATGTCTAAAATCGCGATTTATGTAACTGAGCAACTAGATGGATATACGTATGCACTTGATCCTTGGAGCCGAGAGTCGCTAAAGATACAGGATTCGGAAACGCTACCTGCAAGCGTGTTTATCTCGTATGAAACCAAACGGCACTTTGAGTTTTTTAATGGCCCAATATGGAAACATACTGTAGAGATCCTTACAGGCTATTCGACACCAGAACTTCGGGAATTTGGTGGGGTCGTATTTGTGGATACCACAACACTAGATCCTCTATTTGAGCCTTCAGAAGCGGTCTGAAAACCCTCAGCGGTTCGGCGGCGCGGCTCGACGGATCACGGCGAAAGGGATTCCCGCTTGTCTTGCTCCGCAAGGTGAAGCGCGGGAATGACAATGGGGACGACAGGAAGCCACAGACGATAAAGGCTGCGTAACGTCTGAATTATACCTAACTACACGACACCAATAACTTGTCGTTGATGGGCGATGAGTCCGGGATCGAGGGCGTCCCGCCCTCGACGAGGGCAAGATGCCCTCAATCCGAGGGTAAGGCCCTACTGTCGTGTACTTAGGAATTATACAAAAGAAGACATGGCAATGGAAGTTTTGGATGTTGACAGGAGGCAAGAGCGCATGGAAGACAATCAAGCTAGTAGTAACGGACAAGCTGCAAATCCACGCATTATCATCGACGCTAGCTACATTCGCGGCATGAGCAAAGACGGTGCGCCGCTTCGCACCATGAGTGAACAAGGCGGCCGCATCGTTATAACCGATACTTTAGCTCGCGAGCTTTTAACGTCAGATCGCAATCGATGGCCCGCAGAGAAGCAGAAGCTGGTGGAGTGCCGGGACGCTGTTGAGGTCTGGAAACATGTACCCGAGATGTATAGGATCGAGATTGAAAAGAACCGTCCGTACGGCGATCCTTTACGTCCTAAAAAAACTAAATGTATGCGAAAAATATTAAAAGAGAATCCAGATTTTCGATCTGACAATTTGGAGACACTAGTTGAGGATTGGAAGCAAGAAGCAGAAAGCGAAAGTAGTCTTGAATTATTGCGGATCCTCGCAACTTCTCAATCGCCATTTAGCGAAGAAGATATAAAAAAAATTAGAAACAGAGACCCCAATAATAAGGAAGTCGTTCAGGTCTGTTACAATTTGGTCAACGACCCAGAGAATATTCGGTTAGTAGTGAAGAATGTTGTTCAAAATCCCGATAAAGTAGATCACACTTGGGTCCTATGGCATCTATCTAAATCGCTTCTTGCAGTGCGTTGTGATAGAGAATGCCGAGGTAAAGATAAGTTTAAGAAAATATCAAATAAAAAATTGGCCAATATAAAACATGACTTAGACTACTTAGTTTTATTGGCATTCGCAGACGCGATTGCATCTCGCGAAACAAAAGGGGAACAGTTTTACTATCGTCGGTGGATGTTTGGCGATGGATCAAAGCCGTTGATACGTTCTTATGAAAAAGAACAAATTATGCACAAATTCAGACAGATGTCCAAAGTCGTGGTTCTCGTAACCGAACAGCTAGATGGATATATATGTGCTCTCGATCTGTGGAGCCAAATATCAATAAAGGATTCGGAGAAATTACCTACGAGCGTATTTATCTCTCGTAGAACCAAAGGAGATTTTGAACTGTTTTACGGATCAATCTGGAGACATATCACAGAAATTCTAACGGGCTATTCGACAACAGAACTTCGGGAATTTGGTGGGGTCGTATTTGTGGATACCACAACACTGGATCCTCTATTTGAGCCTTCAGTATAATATGCCTAACAGAAGTAATCTGAGTAATCTGTACACTGGTAAGGCTGGTCATTTAGCCGTTATGGCAGAGCTTCTTTTTCGGGGTTGGAATACAGCCATTCCAGAAGTAGATATAGGCGACGACATTTTCGTCGTCCACGACAGAAAAGGGGACCTGTACCGAGTACAAGTGAAGACGGCTGTGGCAAAATCGCATCAGTATGGGCACAGCGCACAGTTCAATATTCCGATCTCGCAGCTTCAGAAGGAGATGGATCCAGATATAACATACGTTTTTGCGGTTCGGCTCCACACTCGGCATCAAAGCCGTTGGGATGATTTTGTCATAATTGACCGGCGGGATATAGAGAAATACCGGGAGGGTGGCATGGGCAGTGAAAGCAAAGATAGTCTTTTGTTGCGTTTGCGTTTCGAGGAGGAGAGTATTACCTGCAAAGGGTACGACCTATCGCAATACAGAAACGACTGGGATACGCGCTTTCCCGTTATCGAACACTGAGAGTACTTCGGATCAAAGTGCTCTGAACGAAAAACTTTCTTGGTAGAGGAGATGCTATGCATGTGGCAGTAATCGGCGCGGATCGCCCTTGGGGAACGCTGCTGGCGGCGGGATTGAGTGCGGAGTTTGAGGTGGTGGCACTCGGCGCAGAAGAGACCAGCGACCTAGCTGGCTACCGGCAGGTCGATTTGCTCCAGCGCGAAGCATTAGACCTGGCACTAACAGGTGTAGAGGCCATCGTCCACGCGGCGGGCGGCGATTCGGTCGGCGACGACGAACAGGCCCTGCTCGACACTGCGGCGCGAGGTACCTACGTGGCACTGACGGCCGCCTGTGCCGTGGGCATTGAGAAAGTGGTGCTGCTGAGTTGTCTCGATTTGGTGCGCGACTACCCAGAAGAATATCTAGTGGATCCGCAGTGGAATGCCTTGCCGCGGGCCGAGGCCAAGTCGCTGGCACCGCTTATGGCCGAACTGGTCGGCCGCGAGATCGCCCGCACCGGACAGCTCGAAGTGCGCTGTTTGCGCCTCGGCGAATTGGGTGCGGAGACCTCGGCCGAAGACGCTGTGGAAGCCGTGCGCCAAGCCCTTGCTGCCGAGCGCGAAGGGCACCACTGGTCGCTATCACATGTGGCGTCGAGCGGGCGCTTCGCCTAAGGGGGCATTATGGCAACAGTGAACGAAGGCAAGGTGGTGTTGTTTGGGGCGGGTGGCCCGGTCGGAGCGTCCGCGATCGTTGCGCTCAAAGGCCACTACACGTTGCGGGTGACCGATCTCCGGCCGATGACCGAGGTTGCGGTCGCGCCGCCGCAAAGTCCCCGGGCACCGATCCCGCAGGTGCTGGGGCCGCCGCACGAAAATCGGGTTGTCGATATTACCGACTACGCGCAAGTGTTGGCCGCCTGCGAGGGCATGGACGCGGCCATCAATGTATCCGTCATCCGGCCGCATCCGGTGCTGGCCTTCCAAGTCAATATGGTCGGCGCGTACAACGTGGCCAAAGCCTGCGTCGCCGGCCGGGTAAAAAGGCTGATCCACACCGGGCCTTTTCACACTTCGCTGGACCACAATGCCGACTATTGGAACGACTTTCAAGTGGAAGCCGACATCCCGCTGCATCCAGGCGACGACCTCTATGCGCTGAGCAAGTATTTAGGGGGGCACATTACGCGCGTGTTTGCCGAGCGCGAGGGTCTAGAAGTGCTCTCCTTTGTCTATACGCATTTTCGCCCAAGGGAAGTGCTGCCCGAGGAATGGGGAAGCGGCGTACATCCATATACGACCTCGTGGGAAGATACCGGGGAGGCGTTTTTGTATGGGCTGCGAGCGCCTGAGATGCCGTCGCCCTATGAGAATTTCTTCATTTGCGCCCGGCTGCCGCACGACAAGTACCGGCCCGACAAGGCCCAGCGGCTCTTGGGGTGGGAGGCCAAGGACCGGTTTGAAGCTCTGTACCGGCGGTAGCATTTGCTATCCGCGATAATTCCCGCACCTCTCAACTCAAAATGCAGCGAGTGCATTTTTATAGCCTTGCTTTTCTGCCCGTGCCTCGACAAAACCGGTCGGCAGATCGGCTTGGGGGTCCGGTCCGTTCGCGTTCACTAACGGCTACTATCCCTACGAAGACAACCAAGCCGTGCATCGGGTCTTTGGCGAGCTTCCCCTGAGCTCCAGCTCGGCGAGACAGCCCTGTGGCGGAGCTTTCAGCATCTGACCGATTTGACGCAAATGTATCGCACAAAAAAGACAACCCAAAGCAAAAAAAGTGATAAAACCCTAGCCGCCTCGGAGAAGGGGCCGGGGGAAGAGGCTGCGGGGAGCCTACCCACTGGCCACTATCCACTAAGGAAGACACCGTGACCAAAGTCGTGGCCGCGCTAGTGCGGCGGATCGTGGCCGCGCTGCGCGATTTGGTGCCCATCATCATCGTCATTGCGTTCTTTCAGATCGCGGTGTTGCAGCAGCCCTTTCCCCATCTCGGGCGCGTCGCGGTCGGGCTGGTCTGCGTGATTGCCGGCCTGACGCTCTTTATTCAGGGACTCGAAAGCGGGCTTTTTCCCCTCGGCGAGGCCCTAGCGCAGGCCTTTGCGCGCAAGGGGAGCGCGACCGCGCTGCTGGCTTTTGCCTTTTGCTTGGGCTTTGGCACCACGGTCGCAGAGCCGGCCCTGATCGCGGTGGCCGCGGAGGCGGCCGAGGTGGCCGCGGAAGCCGGTGCCATTGCCAGCGACGATGCAGTGCGCGCCGCGTACGCGTTTGAGTTGCGCCTCGTGGTCGCGGTCTCGGTCGGCGTGGCGATTGTGTTGGGGGTGCTGCGCATCCTCAAGGGCTGGCCGATTCAGCGGCTGATCATTGGAGGCTACGCGCTCGTTACTGCGATGACCGCGTTTGCGCCCGACGAGATCATCGGCGTGGCCTACGACAGCGGCGGGGTCACCACCAGTACGATCACTGTGCCGCTCGTCACCGCGTTGGGCGTTGGGCTGTCCGCGTCGATCCGGGGGCGCAACCCGATGATCGACGGCTTTGGGCTCATCGCGTTTGCCAGCCTGACGCCCATGATTTTTGTACTCGCCTACGGCATGGTGGTCTGAGGGTGGAATTCCTGCGTACTTTTGCGGAGACGGCACGAGCCACCGCGCTCGACGTGGTGCCGATCGTCGGCATCCTCGTCCTGTTTCAGGTCGCGGTGCTGCGCCGCAAGCTGCCCAATCTGCGCCGGATCGCGACCGGGTTCGTCTTCGTCCTGTTGGGGCTCACCCTCTTCCTCATCGGCTTGGAGGAGGCACTTTTTCCCATCGGCGAGACCATGGCGCGTCAACTCACTGCGCCCGAGACCATTGGCGCGGCGAGCTTGGCCGACGGGGTCGATTGGTACGACTACCTGTTAGTCTATGCCTTTGCCGCGGCCATTGGCTTTGCTACTACGGTGGCCGAACCCGCGCTCATCGCGGTCGCGCTCAAGGCCGAAGAGGTCTCGGGCGGCGCGGTCAATGCCTGGGGCTTGCGGCTCGCAGTGGCGTTGGGGGTCGCTGTGGGGGTGGCACTGGGCTGCTTTCGCATTGTCACCGGCACGCCCCTGCCCTGGTACATCATTGCCGCGTACGTCGTGGTGATCGTCCAGACCTTTTGGTCGAGCCGGACCATCGTGCCGTTGGCCTACGACAGCGGCGGGGTCACCACCTCGACCGTCACCGTGCCGGTGGTGACCGCGCTGGGCTTGGGGCTGGCGGCCACCGTGCCCGGGCGCAGTCCCCTGATCGACGGCTTCGGGCTCATCGCGTTTGCCAGCGTCTTTCCCATCATGTCTGTGCTCGGCTACGCCTTGGGCGCGTCGTGGGTAGGCCGCCGGCGCAACGCCAACACCAACCATTCCGAGGAGACCTAAGCCATGAGACTCAAGCTGATCGTCGCCTTGGTCAGCGACGACAAGACCGACCCGGTGATCGATGCGGCGAGGGCCGGCGGTGCGACCGGCGCCACGATCATCACGGGTGTGCGCGGCGAGGGGCTGAAACCGCAGAAGACCTTTTTCGGCCTCGACTTGGCGGCCAAGCGCGACGTCGTCCTGTTCTTGGTGGTCGAGACGCGGGCGCGCGACATCTTGGAGCGCATCCGCGAGGCCGGGCGTTTTGAGCAAGAGCCCGGGGCCGGCATTGCCTTCCAGATCCCGATTGAGGACGCAGTCGGCCTCAGCACCCAACTCCCCACCATCCTCGAAGAGATAGAAGACGAAATATGAACGAGAAAAGTACCATTCGGGTCGGAGACGTCATGGGCTCCGAGCTCTACACGATCGACAGGCTGGCGACCGCGGCCGCGGCCATGGCCCTGATGAAGCGCCACGGGGTCAGCTCGCTGGCGGTTGACCGGCGCGACGACGACGACGAATTCGGCCTGCTCGTGGTCGCCGATGTCGCACGCGAGGTAATCGCCGAGAACCGCGCCCCCGAGCGCGTCAACGTGTACGAGATCATGTCGAAGCCGGTGTTGACCCTGCCGTCGGACATGCTCGCCCGCTACGCAGTGCGCTTGCTCGTGCGCTTTGAACTCTCCCGTGCGGTGGTCGTCGACTGCGACCGCAACCCGCTCGGCATGGTGACCTTGCGCGATCTCGTCCTGAGTCATGTGGTGGAGTGATGGGTTGCTTTATTCTGGGGCATTTTTCGCATCCTGTTGTCCGATTCCCTGACACTTTGGTATGATAGGAGGACCCCGACCAGCACAGAGCAGGCTTTTCAAAAGCGTTAGGGAATCAGCACTTGTTGGAGAAAGATGGTTCGCATGTACGGCTTCCAACCACTCAATGCGCTATTTTCAACCTTTAGCAAGTGAAGTAACATGAGACTGTCGAGCAAGTGCATTTTGCTATTGATCGGGGCCGCGGCACCCGCAGCGGCGCAAGAGACGGGCACTGTCGCCATCGCCGTGGTCGACGCGGCGAGCGAGCGTTCCTTGGAATCGGTCTTGGTCCATATCCCGGCCCTGAAACTGGGCGGGTTGTCAGACGCGCAGGGCCAGCTCACCATCCTCGAGGTGCCGGCGGGTTCGCACGAATTGCACGTCGAGTTGATCGGCTATGCGACCGCGACCGCGACCGTCGCGGTGGTCGCCGAGCAGACCACGAGCGTTGAGTTGCGATTAGCGCCCAGTGCGCTCCTCCTCGAGGAGGTAGCGGTGACGGGCACGGCCTTTGAAGAGTCCCCCATCAGTTTGCCCTACGCGGTCGCCGTGGTCGGCCGGGAAAAGATGGAACAGCAGGGGTCTCCGCAACTCGTCGATTTATTCAAGAACTTGAGTGCCAGCCACGGGGTAATCGGCGAGCGGAGCAGTTGGTACAACGCCAACCAAGCCGCCACCCTTACGGAGAGCATCGCCAACGTGAACCTGCGCGGACTGGGGGCTTCGCGGACGCTGGTGTTGATCAACAGCCGCCGCCAGACCTATGTCCCAGCGCGCTTGATTGGTGGGCGCTTCGTGGATGTAAATGCCATCCCGGCCATCGCCATAGACCGGGTCGAGGTGCTCAAGGAAGGGGCCTCGGCCATCTATGGATCGGATGCCGTGGCCGGCGTGGCCAATTTTTTGACTCGCGACGACTTTGAGGGCTTTGAGGTCTCGGCTGCCCACGAACATTTTGCCGGCGCGGGCGATACAAACACCGGCGTTATATGGGGTGAGAAACTCGGCAGTGCCCATGCGGTTATTGCGGCGGAATGGATGCGGCGTCAGGAGCTGAAGATCACAGAGCGGGACTACCTGCTGCAACCGTGGCACGGCGACGGGCAGCGCCTAGGATGGTCGAGCATAGGGAATCCCGGCACCTTTGCCGTTGGTTCTCCTGCCCCATGGACCGCCACTATCCACGCCCCCCTTTGTGAGCAGTTTGGCGGCTTCCGGGAATCTTGGACCTGCCGTTTCCGCTATCAGCCTTGGGACAACCTGATCGAGGACATCAGCCATACCCGCGCTTTTGCCGAGCTCAATGGTTCTCTGGACAGTGGCACTAATTATCACATCGAGGGTCTGTGGGCCGAGGCCGAGATTCCCGATTGGTACACGACCCCTTCGTATCCCCCTTTCCCCCTGACGGACACGAGCATCATGGAGGTCGCGCCCGAGCACCCGGGCCGGCAGGCATTCTGCGAGGACTACGGCGGTGAGGCCGGCAGCCCCTACTACGACGAATGCCAAGGCGACGAGAACTGGTATTTCAACGGTCGTCCATTTGGCAACTCAGGCCCCGGGCGCACCCTAAGCCGCGACTCCCGCACGTGGCGCGTGGCGGCTTCCGCGCAGGGCGAATTTGCGTCATTGGGTGGTCGAGAGACCCATTTTGACCTCGGTCTGTCCTATTCCCGCACCGAGGGCAACTACAATCTGCCGGGGGTGTACGTCGAGCGGATATTCCTCGGCTTCCGCGGTTTTGGCGGGCCAGATTGCGGCGTTGGCGTGGAGGCCGATCCCACATCCCTTGCTGGGATGCGGCTCAGCGCGCTCAATGGCCAAGTGGCTGGTCAGGGCAACTGCCAGTACTACAACCCCTTTAGCAATGCCATTGAGTTTTCCCAGCAACCTCGCTCGGATTTTGCAAACGAGGCGAATCCCAATTACCGCGCCAGCCTTGCCAACAGCCCCGAATTGCGGCAATGGCTCAATCAGGAGGTCGATCTACAAAGCACCGCGGATATATTGGTCGCCGATGCGACGCTGACGGGAAGCTGGATTGAGGACGTCGCCAGTTACGCGGCCGGCTATCAGTTCCGCCTGCTCAATGCCAGCGGCGATCCCAACGACCTAGGCGACGTGGAACTCAATCCCTGCCCGGTTGTGGGCGATGACAGTTGCTCAGCGGAAGATAAGTTCGGCCCTTATGCGTTTACGAATGTGCATCGGCCTTATGACGAAGATCAGACGGTGCATCGCTTCTTTGCCGAGATTCCCCTGAGCTTGGGAGCGCGCTTTGACACCCAGCTCGCCGCCAATTACGAGTTCCACGATGTGGCGAGCAGCTTTGATCCCAAGTTCGGTTGGCGCTATCAGCTAGCGGAATCCCCGACCCAATCCTTGTTTCTGCGCGGCTCGGTGCAGACGACGTTTCGCACGCCCTCGCTGGACGATGTGAATGAAAGCCCGCTTTCGACGCTCGAGTGGATCAATGAGACAGGTGCCTATCAAACGGTGGACCGATTCGGGAGCAAGGACCTCAAACCCGAACAGGCTTTTACCTATAATGCGGGCCTCGTCTTGGTCACCGAGGCGGGCTTTGACGCGACTTTTGACTACTGGAGCTACGATTTCAAGGATGTGATCGGCACCATGCCCTACGGGGCGATTACTAGCCTCTACGCAGACGAGGATCAGAGCATCCGGGACGCAGTGAAGCGATTCATCGTCTGCCCGGACGGAATAGGCACTGGCACCTGCGCGGCCTCAGCACTCGAGCGGGTGCAAGTTGATCTCGTCAATTGGCCGGGGGTCAAGACCTCGGGGTTAGACGTGCATCTGGGGGCGCAAATGCAGGCGGGACCCGGGCAATTTGCGGCCAGTTTGGACGGAACCTATACGCTCGAATACCGGACCAAGGCCCTGACGCTGGGCGATTTGGTGCTGCAAGAGGAGGCAGACGCGGCCGGCTACCTGAACTTTGGCAATCCCATTGCGACCTCGCTTCCCAAGTTGAAGAGCCAAGCATCGGCGGGCTATCACTGGGAAACCTATAGCTTCGTGAGTTACCTGAACTACGTTTCGTCTTACGAGGACCGGGGATCGATGAATTCCGCGACGAAGAAAATCAGAGAATTATTCGGGACCATTGACCCGTTCCTCACGTGGGATGTGACCTTCCTGTGGAACTTGTCCAAGGGCGTCCACATCGTGCTTTCGGGAATGAACCTGCTCGCTAGTAAGCCGCCGCTGGCGAACATTGAGCAAGCGTACGATGGCTTTACGCACGACCCCAAGGGACGGCGGTTGAAGATAGCGGTCTCTTGGTTTGGCGAGTGACCGACTCATACATACTGGATTACATCATCTCATCTCATCATTGAGTAGCCCATGATTATATCCCAAATAGCTGTCCACCGGCCCGCCGGTCTGTTGCGCATTCTGACCGACACAGGCCTAGAAGGTCGCTGTACTGATGTTGCGGCCACGGTCGCCGAGGCCGATGTGGCCGCGGCGGCCTCCATCCTCATCAAGGCGAATCCCATCGATCGCGAACGGATATGGCGGGCGTTCAATGAAGTGGACGGAGGGGTGCCTTCCGATCTCCGTGCCTGCATTGACGTCGCCTTGTGGGACCTCACGGCCAAGGCCGCTGGCCAGCCAGTGCATCGGCATGTCAACGGCTTTCGCAACCGCATTCCGGTTTGCAGGAGGGGTGCCGAGCGAAACTCGGCCGCAGAGATCGTCGAGGAAGCAAAGGAAGCGCAGCGGGCAGGTTTCCGGGGGTACAAATTCGACGCCCTTTTGGACGAAGAGTCGCTCGTCAACCTGATACGCGACGTGCGCCGGGCCGTAGGAGCGGATTTCTGCCTGTTGTTCGACGGCCGGACGCGGTGGGTCATTGACCAAGCGATACGGATCGGCCGGGCGCTCGACGCCGCGGACTTTTTCTGTTTTGACCAGCCGCGGCCCGACCGCGATATGTCCGGCGGGCGGCAGGTAGCCGCCGCAATAGATACCCCGACCAGCATGGGTGTGTCCAGTCCCATGGAAGCGGCCCAGGTCATGGCGGCCCAGGCGGCCGACCACATCCGCACCGGGGCAACGCGAGCCGGCGGCATGACGGATGTGCTCAAGGCCGCCCGCTGTGCCGAAGCCTTCGGGGCCTACTGCCATCTGGACGGTTCCGGGATATGCGACGGTTTCGCCCATCTGCATCTGGCGGGCACCATTCGCAATACGCCCTTCTTGGAAGTATCCGCGGGACCGTCCTCTGCGCCGTTCATGGAGAATCCGCTGCAGATATGCGATGGGTACATTCAGATTCCCGCTGCGCCGGGACTGGGCATGGAGATCGACATGGGCGTCGTCGGCGAACACACCACGGAACTGATTCAGATCTGAGGATGGATACCCTATGCAGATTCGGAATGTCAAATGTTACCTGTTGCACGGTGAACCCGCGACGCGGCAGGAGATCTGTGGGGCCAGAGGAAGCATTGCCCCAGTGCCGCCGGGCCTCTCCGGCCTGCTTACCCACGACCAAGGATTCGGTGCTGCCGATCCCGAGGGATTTGCGTTCACCGGGGAAGAACCCGAGCCAACGTACCGCCTGCTGATCCGGCTCGTGACCGATGGCGAACTGGATGCGTACGCCGACTATGCCACGGGGTTTGATCCCCGGGAACTGGAATGGCAGGCCAAGGCGTTTTTGGCCCGCTATGCCCACATGCTCATCGGCGTGGATGCCTTTGACCGGGAATACATCTGGCAGCGGTTTTGGATGGCCCAGCGGTTCATGTACACGGGCCGGGGGCTGCTCGACACCATCGACCGGATGTTGTGGGACTTGGCGAGTCGCTCTGCCCGCCTGCCGATCTACAAGCTGCTCGGGGCTTGCCGCGAAAGCGTACCCGCCTACTGCAACGTCGGCGGCCAGACTATTGACGACTTGGTGGCTCACGCGGTGAAGCGGGTGGAAGAAGAGGGGTTCATCGGCTGCAAGGATCACTCGTACCGAGGGGTGAAAGGCAACGGGGAGCTGGCCGTGAAGATGCGGGAGACGCTGGGCGACGATATCCTGCTCTTTCACGATCCGGTCGAGTCGTACACGTTTGAGGAGGCCGTGAAAATCGGCCGCATTCTGGAGAAGTGCCGCTACCGATGGATAGAAGAGCCGCTGCAGGACTACGACATCATGGGGCTGAGGAAGCTGTGCGCCGCCCTCGATCTTCCGGTGCTGACCCTCGAGTGGATCGGCGCCATCGGCGGACAGCCCTACAATACGGCACCGTACTTGGCTCTACAGGCCGCGGATATAGTCCGGCAGCGGGGCATCGGCATCACGGGCCAAGTCAAACAGGCTCAACTAGCCGAAAGCTTCGGCGTTGAGGTACACGGCGGCGATCCCCAAGTCATCCTATCTATTGGCAACGATCCCGTCTTTGAAGCCATGGGCGTACAGCCGCCTCCACCCGAGGAGGAACTGGACTGCCGAGGTGCGCTCGTCGTAGAGAATGGCACTATGTCGATAGCTTGGAGCGACCGTCCCGCGGCCGAACCGGATTGGGACGAGGTGGCCCGGCGCGCCGTTTGTGTCATTTGACCACAAAGCTATCCTACCGGAGCCAGTATGCAATGTGCGGCATTGTTGGGCTGTACGTAAAAAAACGCGACTTGGCCGACCAACTCGGTGCGCTGTTCGCCGAGATGCTGATATGCATGAGCGATCGCGGCCCCGATAGCGCAGGATTAGCGCTCTATGGCAATGAGCCGCCGGAGGATTTTATCAAAGTCACCTTGCGGCACGCGGCCTTCGACTACGACTGGCCGGGGCTGGCCGACCAGCTCGGCGCACGCTTTGGCTGCGAGCCCAGCCTGCGCGTCAACGCCAACTACGCGGTCATTGCGGTGCGCGCCGACGCCGATTCCCTATGGCGGGTGATAGCTGGCTTAGACCCGGGCCTGACGGTAATGAGCATCGGCCGCAGCATCGAGATCCTCAAAGAGATCGGCCCACCCGCCGAGATCGTCGAGCGCTTCGGCGTACGCAAGATGCGCGGGACGCACGTCATCGGCCATACGCGCATGGCCACCGAGAGCGCGGTGACCACCGACGGCTCGCATCCCTTTTCCACGGGCATGGACCTCTGCTTAGTACACAACGGATCGCTGAGCAACCACAATCGGCTGCGTGCGCACCTAGAGCGCAGCGGGATCGAAATTCGCACTGAAAACGACTCTGAGGTGGCGGCCGGCTACTTGATGTGGCGAATGCAGCAGGGGGATACCTTGCAAGCGGCCCTGCAAGCGGCGCTCGACGATCTGGACGGCTTCTATACCTTTGCCATTGGCACGGCCGATGGCTTCGCGGTCTTGCGCGACCCGATTGCCTGCAAGCCGGCCGTGCTGGCCGAGACGGACGAGTACGTGGCGATGGCCAGCGAGTTCCAAGCGTTGGCCCACCTGCCCGGGATCGATGCCGCCGAGATCTGGGAGCCTAAGCCGGCGCAGGTCTATACTTGGGGCGGGGTTGGATGATCTACCAAGACAAAGGCGTACAGGTTGCGCTTCAACCCTGATTCGGGCATTGCAATATGCAAAAGAAAAAAGAAAACTATTTTAATTCTGAAGCAGAAAAAATTTATGGTAAAGTAAAAGGGCTGTATCATCAAACGAGTATAAAAAAGAGGATCGAAGCTCTTTTCCTCGATAACCTCGGAAAGGTTCTATCAAGGGAACAAATCATCGAAGTAGCTAGGGACCCGATAACCCAAAAAGACCCTGAAAATTGGCATCAGAGATTATCGGAATTACGAACTGATGATGGATACACAATTCTATCATGGCGGAATCGTGGTGACTTAAAGATCCAAGAATACCTTATGCCTACTTCTAAAAAAAGACCAAAAACAACCAAGAGAGTTCGTCCACATAATAAAGTATGGTTAGAGATATTGGAGAAAGCGAAATATTCTTGTGAATGGGAGGAAGATGGTATTCGGTGCGAACTTAAAGACGGAGATATAGATCCAATCGGCGGAGGCACCGTAACACTCACACCAGATCATAAGGCACCCCATTCAATAAATATGGAAGCTGATCCAAGTGATCCAAACCAATGGAGAGTATTATGTGGACGGCATCAGGTTATGAAAAAGAACTTTTGGGATGATAGCACTGGCAAAATCAATGTCTATGCTATTGTTCAAGCCGCAAGTGAAAGGGAAAAGAGGATTGTCTTTTCTTTTTTAATAGATTATTTTGGGTATCAAATCAATGAGAAAAAATTGGAGGAGAAATAAGCATGACTCAAGCGACTTTTACAGAATTTGACAAAGTAACACACAATAACGAAAATAAAAAAGGCAGTACTTTAATACTACCACCGATGGACGTATTTGAATCCATCGAATGGATTAAATTAGCTGGCATCAAGCCGCGTGTGGCAATGCTCGATCCATGGTATAATAAAGGTTTTGGAGAAATAAGAGATGATTACAATGATTTTGTCGTGTCCATACTCGAAGCCCTTATTGATATCTCCGACCACGTATTCTTGTGGGGTTTTCCCGAGATTATAGCTCAGTACTTTAATCGCATACCAACTGAGTACAAACTCGTCGCATGGCTCACTTGGTATTACAAAAATAACCCATCTGTTATTCGAGGATGGCGCTCAAGTCAAAATACTTGCCTGCACCTTTCTCAAGGAGATGCAAAGCTATATCCCGAACACTTTTTGAACGATGTACAAAAAGAAAAGTTAAAGAAGGGAAAGCTGAGATATATGCCTGGCCCAACTAGCGTAATAGAAGCGTCCTTGTTGGTGGGCTTTGTAGGTCGGAATGAGCAAACAGGTCATCCGTCGCAAAAACCATTAAAGGTATATGAGCCTCTTTTTTTTATGACGACTAAAGAAGAAGATTTAATTTATGATCCTATGTGTGGCTCTGGTACTACGGGTGCATTTGCCTTAAAACACAATCGGGTCGCAATTTTATCAGACATCAACGAGGAATATATTTCCATGGTTGAATCGCGGCTCCTAGAAAAGAGAATTCATTCTACCAGTGCATTGCCCTCAACGCTTATAGCTGCGCTGGAGGGGGATTAGCCGATGGGCGCGGGAATGGAAGTGTACGACTTAGCTGCGGGTACGTTGCGCCAGCTCAACCAGCACCTGCACGACCTCACCGAGGAGACGGCCAAGACGCCGTGGCGGATTCTGCATCCCCGAGGCGCACACGCCGTGGCCGCCGGGGTCAATGCGCCCGTAGAGATCGACATCGAAGGCCACGTTGGCTACTATTGCGCCGGCATGAATCAGCGCGCCGGCATCACCGTCCACGGGATGGTCGGGGTCGGGGTTGCCGAGAACATGATGTCGGGACTCGTGAGAGTGAAGGGCCACGCCAGCCAGTGCGCGGGAGCCACCGGGCACGGCGGCCTGCTGGTCATTGAGGGCGACGCGGCGAGCCGCTGCGGAATTTCCATGAAGGGGATCGATATTGTGGTCGGCGGCTCGGTCGGCCACAGCAGTTGCTTTATGGCGCAAGCCGGCAACCTAGTCGTCTGCGGCGATGCCGACGAGGCGCTGGGCGACTCCCTGTACGAAGCGCGGATTTTCGTCCGCGGCCGGGTCGCTGGCCTGGGGGCCGACTGCATTGAAAAGCCCATGCGCGACGAGCACCTGAGCGCGTTGGCCGAGCTGTTGGCGCGGGCGGGCCTGCCCGGCGTCCAGCCCGAAGAGTTCCGCCGCTACGGCTCGGCGCGCCAGCTTTACAACTTTGAGGTGAACAAGGCCGACCAATACTAAAGTCCGCACCCCAGCCTAGGGGGCGGGGGACCCCTAACCACTAAATATGACGCAACCACACCACAGCCAAGAGGGCCTGCGCGAGTCGGCTACCTTTGACCGCAGCGTCATCTACGAGATCCAGCGCGCTGCGCGCACCGGGATCTACGACATTCGCGGCTGGGGGGCCAAGCGCCGGGTGCCCCATTTTGACGACTTGGTCTTTTTGGGCGCGAGCATGTCGCGCTACCCCTTAGAGGGCTACCGCGAGCGCTGCGACACCAATGTGGTGCTGGGCACGCGCTACGCCAAAAACCCGATCCACCTCGACATCCCCATCACCATCGCCGGGATGAGCTTCGGCTCACTGTCGGCTCAGGCCAAAGAGGCGCTCGGCCGCGGGGCCAGCGCGGTGGGCACGAGCACCACGACCGGCGACGGCGGGATGACGCCGGAGGAGCGCGCACAGTCGCGGATTTTGGTCTATCAGCTTTTGCCCTCGCGCTACGGCATGAACCCCGACGATCTGCGGAAGGCCGATGCCATCGAGGTGGTGCTCGGCCAAGGGGCCAAGCCCGGCGGCGGCGGGATGCTCTTGGGGCAGAAGATCAGCAACCGCGTCGCCCAGATGCGGACCTTGCCCAAGGACATCGACCAGCGCTCGGCCTGTCGCCATCCCGACTGGACCGGCCCGGACGACTTGGCGATCAAGATCGTGGAATTGCGCGAAATCACCGACTGGCAGGTGCCCATCTGCGTCAAGATCGGCGCGACCCGGACCTACTACGACACGCTCTTGGCGATCAAGGCCGGGGCCGACGTGGTGGTCCTCGACGGGATGCAGGGCGGCACGGGTGCGACCCAAGAGGTATTCATCGAGCACGTAGGGATTCCGACCCTGCCGGCCGTGCGCCAAGCCGTGGAAGCGCTCGACGAGCTAAACATGCACCGCAAGGTGCAGCTCATTGTGTCTGGGGGGATCCGCAGCGGCGCAGATGTGGCCAAGGCCCTCGCGATGGGGGCAGACGCCTGTTCGATTGGCACGGCCGCGCTGATCGCGCTGGGCGACAACAGCCCGCATTTGGACGCCGAGTACCGCCAGCTCGGATCGGCCGCTGGCTTTTACGACGACTTGCAGGACGGCCAAGACCCAGCCGGCATCTCGACCCAGAACGAAGCATTGGCCCAGCGTCTCGACCCGGTGGCCGGCGGCCGACAGCTCGCCAACTATCTGCGGGTGATGACCATGGAGTGCCAGACCATTGCCCGCGCCTGCGGCAAATCGCACGTTCACAATTTGGAGCCAGAGGACTTGGCGGCGCTGACCATTGAGGCCGCGGCCATGGCCAAGATCCCCTTGGCCGGGACGGATTGGATTCCTGGAAACACGCCAACTAAAGGAGCCTGCTGTGACTGAGCGCACTGAGATCAAAGAACGCCTCGCCCAAGAGGACATAGAATTCCTCCTAGTACAGTTCGTCGATATGACCGGTGCGCCCAAAGTAAAGATGGTGCCGGTGACAGCGCTTGACGACGCGCTCGACGAAGGCGCGGGTTTTGCCGGCGCATCTATTTGGGGCTTGGGGCAAGGGCCGCACTCGCACGATATGCTGGCGCGGATCGACCTCGATTCGTACGCGCGCCTGTCTTGGCAGCCGAACACGGTGCGCTTTGCCAGCGACCTCTTCGTCGATGGGGAATCCTATCCCTATTGCTCGCGCACCAACCTCCAGCGCGTGTGCGCCGACGCCCGGCAACAGGGCTACGTCTTCAACGTGGGCATGGAGCCGGAGCACTTTCTCGTGGCGCGCGATGCCGAGGGCGCGATCCGGCCTTGGGACCCGGACGGCGTGGATACGCTGGCCAAGCCCTGCTACGACTTCCGCTCCATGTCGCCGGCCATGGCGTACTTGCAGGAGCTAACTCGGTCGCTCAACGACCTCGGCTGGGGGGTTTATCAGTGCGACCACGAGGACGCCAACGGGCAATTCGAGGTCAACTTCGACTACGCCGACGCGCTGGCGACTTCAGACCGCATCATTTTCTTTAAGATGGCCACTTCGCAGATCGCCAAAAAGTTCGGGGCGATCGCCACGCACATGCCCAAGCCATTCGCCGACCGCACTGGCAGCGGTTTGCACGCGCACTACCATCTGGCCGACGCCGACTCGGGCGAGAATCTCTTCTTGGACGAAGGGGACGAGCGCGGCTTGGGTTGCTCAGAGCTGGCCTACCACTTCCTCGGTGGCATTTTGCACCACGCACGCGCCCTGTGCGCGGTCTCCAGCCCCACGGTAAACTGCTACAAGCGGTTGCAACTCGGCACTGGCGTCTATTCGAGCCGCTCGGGTTTTACCTGGACGCCGGCGTTTATCACCTATGGCGACAACAACCGCACGCAGATGATCCGCACGGCCGGCGAGGGGCATTTTGAAGACCGCACGATCAGCGCCGCGGCCAATCCCTATCTGGCCTTGGCCGCCTATCTAGTCGCCGGGCTTGACGGCATTGAGCGCGGCTTGGAGCCGGGTGAGCCAAATTTAGGCAACATGTACGAGCGCTCCCTCGACGAGATCCAGGCGGCAGGGATACAGCTTTTGCCGCAATCGCTGGCCGAGGCACTCGACGCACTGCGCGAGGACGAAGTGGTGCAGAGTGCGCTAGGCCCCATCGCCGACGAGTTTCTCGAGATAAAAGCCAGCGAGTGGGCCGAGTACGACAGCCAAGTCAGCCGCTGGGAGATCGAGCGGTATTTGACCTCCTGCTGAGGCCATGCCCTTAACTTTAATATGGAGGCTATCGATGCCAGTTCTTCTTCATGTACCAACGTACGTTATTAACGTATGCTAATGATGTTCTGACATTTTGGTCCGGTGAATACGTGGAGGTATTTCGATGAATTACAAAGTGCCCCTTGTTTTAACGTCGCAACCCGAAGGGGGGTACACAGTGACGTCACCTTTGTTGCCTGAGTTGGTCTCGGAAGGAGATTCGATATCCCACGCTTTGGAAAACGTCCAAGATGCTTTTGCTGCGGTTGTTGAACTCTATGAAGACCTAGGACGCTCATTGCCTCAAGATATCCAAATTCTCGCTACCAATAGTCTCGTGTGTTTTGAGACAGTGCTATCTGCTCAGTGAACTATCGAGAGGTTGCGCGGAAATTGACGGTCCTTGGTTGTCGAGAACAAAAGCGGAGAGGCCGGGGCTCACATAGAAAATGGTTTAATCCCCATTCCGAGAGAGCCGCTATTGTTCCAGATTGGGGTGGACGCGATCTGAAATTGGGAACTGTTCGTGCCGCTGTTCGACAGCTAGGAATCGATTGGCAGCACTTTCAACAGGCTTAGTGGCTTTTGCAGGATGGTCGTACTCTCATCGCCTTAAAACACTTGCTTTTTGGGAAAAACCAGACGGTCCATGCCCTACCGGTTGCTCAAATTCGGCTTCGAGAAAGAGTACTCCGAGCCGCGCATGTTCCGCTCGCCGGCGCGGCTGCGCGACAGCTATGAAGTGGTGATCATCGGCGGCGGCGGCCACGGGCTGGCCGCGGCGCACTATCTCGCCCAAGAGCACGGCATCCGCGATGTGGCCGTCCTAGAGCAGTGCTACATCGGCCACGGCGGCACCGGCCGCAACACCGCGATCATCCGCTCGAATTACCTGACGGAAGAGGGCGCGCGCTTTTACCAGTTCAGCGTGGATCTGTACCGCGATTTGTCGCGGAAGCTCGACTACAACCTGTTCTACTCCGAGCGCGGCCACTTCACCTTGGCGCACACGCCGGCCGCGCTGCGCACCCAGCGCTGGCGCGCCGCGGTCAACAAGCACCTCGGCATCAGCTCCGAGGTCGTAGGCCCGGAGTTCGTCAAGAAGACCATTCCCGAGATCGACCTGAGTTGTGGCGGGCACCAACCGCCCATCATCGGCGCGCTCTACCACCCGCCCGGGGCCATCGCCCGCCACGACGCAGTGGCGTGGGCTTATGCGCGCGGGGCCGACCGCCAAGGCGTTGAAATCCACCAGCAGACCACTGTCACCGGCATTGAAGTCGAGGATGGCCGGGTCGCGGGCGTACACACGGACCGCGGTTTTATCCAGACCCGCAAGGTGCTCAGCGCGGTGGCGGGCTGGACGCCGCAGGTGCAGCGGATGGTCGGCTTGCGGTCGCCGCTGGTGGTACATCCACTCCAGGCGTTTGTCACCGAGCCGTTCAAGCCGTGGCTCGACGCGATTGTTGTATCGGCCAGCTTGCACACGTACGTCAGCCAATCATCGCGCGGCGAGTTGGTGGCTGGCGCGTCGTTGGATCCCTACGAACTGACGTCCATGCGCTCAACGCTCGATTTTGCCGAGGGCTTGGCCGGGCACATGCTTGACCTCTTTCCCTGCTTGGGCCACGTCAAGGTGCTGCGCCAGTGGGCCGGGCTGTGCGACATGACCCCAGATTTTTCGCCGATCATGGGCACGACGCCGATTGCGGGGTTTTACATGGACGCGGGTTGGGGCACTTGGGGCTTTAAGGCTTCGCCGGTTTGCGGCTACACCATGGCCCACACCATGGCCCACGACGAGGACCATCCGCTAATCCGCGCCTTTAATCTGTCGCGGTTTGGCGCGTTTGCGCTGGTCGGGGAGAAGGGTGCGGCGTCCGTTGGCCACTGATTGCGAATTCCCAATGAAAATTCTCACCTGTCCAGTCAACGGTCCGCGCCCGCTCGCGGAGTTTGTCTTCGGCGGCGAGGTGCGCACCATGCCCAACGCCAAGCAAGCAAGCGACCCTGAGTGGGCCGACTACGTGTTCAACCGCTGCGGCGAGCCGGGCATCCGACGCGAGTGGTGGTATCACACTGCCAGCAGCACTTGGTTTATTGCCGAGCGCGACACGGCCCGCGACGAGATCGTCCGCACCTATCTGTGGGGTGAGGAGGACCAAGGGTGACGCGCCGCCTGCCTGCACAGCCCGGGGAGTGGATCGACCGGACGCAGCCCCTTGAATTCCGCTTTGAAGGCGAGGAGTTCAGGGGCTTTGCCGGCGATTGCGTAGCCAGCGCGCTGCTGGCCAACGGCGTGCAGATGATGGGGCGCAGCTTCAAGTACCACCGGCCGCGCGGGGCGTACACCTTGGCCGGGCACGACGCCAACGCACTGTTTACAGACGGCGAGCGCACGCATCTGCGCGGCGATAGCGAGCCGTTGGCTGCGGGCATGGATCTGCGAGCCGTCAATACCCTAGGCGGGCTGAAGCGCGATCTGCTCCAGTGGCTGGAGCCTTTGGCCCGCTTCATGCCGGTGGGTTTTTACTACAAGGCATTTCACCGGCCGCGGTGGCTTTTTCCCTTCCACGAGCGGATCATCCGCCAAATAGCGGGCTTGGGCCAGATCAACCGCGCCCAAGCGGCCACGGCTAGCCCCAAGGAATGCGCTTGGTGCGACGTGCTAGTTGTGGGTGGTGGTGCGGCCGGGCTGGAGGCGGCGCGGGCCGCAGGAGAAGCTGGGGCCCGCGTTTTGCTGGTCGAGGAACAAGCGCGGTTGGGGGGAAGCTGGGCTTGGCAGCACGGCGGGAACTGCGACGAACTGGTCGCGGTGCTTTCTACTCTCCCGAATGTCGAGATCCGCTGCGGGACCGTGGCCGCCGGCCACTACGCCGACGGATGGGTCGCCCTGTTCGACGCGGTGCGGATGACCAAGGTGCGCGCCGCGGCCGTCGTCTATGCCCCGGGGGCGATCGAACAGCCGGCCGTCTTTGGGCACAACGACCTGCCGGGCGTACTGCTCGGGTCGGCCGCCCAGCGGTTGGTGAAGTTGTACGCGGTCAAACCCTGCGACCGCATGGTAGTGCTAGCGGCCAATAGCGATGCGTATCAGGTGGCGCTGGACATGCTCGCGGCCGGGGTTGAAGTGGCGGCCATCGCCGATTTGCGCTCCGACGCGCCCCGGCCGGCCCTAGCCGAAAAAATCGCTGCCGCCGGAGTGCCAATCCACCGCGGCCACGCGGTCTATGCGGCCGTGCCCAATGGCCGGAAGAATGGCCTGCGCGGTGCTGTGGTGGCCCCGCTAGCCGCAGACGGCACCATAGATGCCCAGCGCGGCAGCGAGATCGCCTGCGACGGCCTTGCCGCGTCGGTCGGCTGGATGCCCAATGCCGCGCTGCCCAGCCAAGCGGGAGTACAGTTCGCGTACGACGAGGTGCTGGAGCAGCTCGTGCCACAGTCATGTCCAGACGGGGTCTTTGTCGCCGGGCGCGTTCGCGGAGTGTGCGATCTAGACGCGCAGCGGGAGGACGGACGGGTGGCCGGGCTTAGGGCAGCGCACTACGCCGGCTATGGCGACGGCGAGGTGCCCGCGCCCGTGCCGCCGGTGCGCGAAGCCCGCAGCCACAGCTATCCGATTTTCGCCCATCCGAGCAAAAAGAACTTCGTGGATTTCGACGAGGATTTGCACTTGGCGGATTTTGTCCATGCTCATCAGGAGGGCTACGACAGCGTCGAACTGCTCAAGCGCTACAGCACCGTGGGGATGGGGCCGAGCCAGGGCAAGCTGTCCAACGTGAACGCGATGCGAATTTTGGCCAAGCTCAACGGCGACCCCATCGCAGCGACTGGCTCGACGACCGCCCGTCCCTTTTACCAGCCGGTGCCGCTGGGGCATTTGGCCGGTCGGCGCTTCCACCCGCTGCGCCGGACGCCGATCCACGATTGGCACTGCGAGCACGGCGCGGTCTTTGCCCACGCTGGCGACTGGTATCGGCCCGATTACTACGCCTGCGGCGACGCCAGCCGCGACGAGTGCATTGTGCAGGAGGCGCGTCAGGTGCGGGCTGGCCTCGGGATCATCGACGTGAGTACGCTGGGCAAATTGCAGGTCAGCGGCCCGGACGCTGGCGAGCTACTCGAGCGCCTCTATACGGGCCGCTTCAAGAAACAGGTGGTCGGTCGCTGCCGCTACGGCGTGGCGCTCGACGAAAGCGGGGTCGTGATCGAGGACGGGGTGATAGCGCGGCTGGCCGAGGACCGCTTCTACGCGACTACGACCAGCAGCGGTGCGGCGGCCTTTTACCGCGAGATGCTGCGCTGGGCCGCGATTTGGGGCTTGGACGCGACCTTGAGCAATGTCACGAGTCAACTGGCGGCGTTCAATCTGGCCGGCCCAGCAAGCCGCGACGCGCTGGCGGGGTTGACGGACATCGACCTGAGATCCGGGCCTTTTTCCTATTTAAGGGTGCGCGAGGGCGCGGTGGCCGGGGTGCGGGCCATAGTGATGCGAGTGGGTTTTGTCGGCGAACTGGGATACGAGATCCACGTGCCGGCTTGGGAGGGGGAGCACGTGTGGCGGGCACTGGCCGCGGCCGGGGCGCGTCCCTTTGGGGTGGAGGCGCAGCGCCTGTTGCGCTTGGAAAAAGGGCACTTGATCGTCGGCCACGACACGGACGCGCTGACGCATCCGCAAGAGGCGGGATTGGCGTGGACCATTGGCAAAAACAAGCGCTTCTTCGTGGGCCAGCGCAGCCTGCAAATCCACGCCACTCGCCCCGTTCGGCGTGCGCTCGTGGGCGTGCGGTGGCCCGCTAATTTTGCCGGCAAGCTGCCCGAGGAGTGCAACCTAATCATGCGGGAAGGGTGGATCGCCGGTCGCATGACCAGCATCGCCCCGGTCTCGACGCTCGGTTATCCACTGGGCATGGCCTTTGTCGAAGCGGATATGGCCGCGCCCGGTACGCGGGTGCAAGTGCGCTTGGACGATGGTTCGACGAGCGTGGCAGAGGTGGTCGCGCTGCCTTTTTACGACCCTGAGGACGAGCGGCAGAAGGTTTAATTCTAGTCGGCTTGCGGACGTTCATCTTGCCTTACTACATCCGCAATTCGAGCATCCTTGATCTGCTGCAAGAGCTGTATGGCATGTTCTCGCTTTTCTTCGATCTCGCGATGTTTTGCTGCTATTTTCTTTTGGGCTGCAAGGTCGAAGGTCCCGTCTTCGCATATTGGAATATCTACTGATACACGTTTTATGTTGTCTAGTTTGGCACGGTATGTTCGGTCAAACCCATGCCGGTCTCGCGTCGTGTGCAGTGCATAGTACAAATACTCCGCATCAATGTTGTTATCGACTATTCGCAATACTCCGCAATGGTCAGTCGGATGGAATGGAAAATCAGCGGGAATCAGGTGCCAATCAAAGTTTCCATCTATGCCCCAAGTAAGCGATGGCATATCAAATTCAGTCAACAGGTCTGATTCCTTAATGTGCCCAAAGACATCGCGAACATTTGCACTGATACAAGGAATGCCTTTTTCTATACAATCTTCCTTGACAACTCGCCTTCCTATCTGCAATGTGAACAAATCCTGATCGCCGAGCAATACCTCCTTGAATTGTGCGTTTACATCCAAGTAATCTATCGGTGTTGCTCCTGACTGCGCGAGTAAGCGATTAAACTGTTCTATGTCTAATTCTTCCTGCGTCTGAGTTACTTTTAGTTGCTCCAATTCATCCTCTGTCCAATAGCGCTCAACCATCCAATGCCGATATGTTGCAAAATCGTTCCACAGGATAATTTTGCAGCGCAAGCATGAAGAAGTGAACGCATTAGGGGAACCTTTGAATTGGTTAAATAAATCTACCATTTCGCTCAGATCATTTTTGTCGAGCTCCCAACGATTTGCATCACGCGACTCTCCGATCTCCGATACTAAATAAGTGAAAACAGAAGTAGTCTGCTCGTCGCGTTCGTCGTACTTGCGTCCAAGCACCAAAATATATGTTTTCTTCGGAGTCGAATAAAAGGTGCGGATCGGTAGAGACACCACGGCGTGAATAAGACATTTTTGTTTTGTGTAATTTAAGATGTTTTCTTGGTTCAGCAATCCGTCCGGTACAATGACAAACGCCAATCCGCCCGGCTTCAAACTCTTAATGATCCACTGTAGAGCAAGAGCTTCTGTGCCGCGCCCAGCAACGGCATACTCGTCCGCAATACCGGCATCCTCTAAGGCATTTTTTAAGCTGCTGGATCCGCTCGTAACATACGGCGGATTGGTGAGAATGAGATCGTGCTTGGCATCGTTATCGACGGCAAATGTGCCGAGGTTGGTCCGCAACAGCTCAAACATCGGGTTGACGACTTTTCCGGCAAACTCGCCGATAAAATCAGGGGAGTTATATGTCGCGATAAGATCGGAAAAGTAAATAATGGCATTGGCTTTTGCCAGAACAATGGTCCGTTCGTCTTCTTGCTCGTCGCTTCCCTTATCGTATCCGACAACCGATACCTGTGGGTTTATGATTCCATTGTGCGGCCTGAATTGCGCCATTAGCTGGGGACTTTCAATGATTGCCTCCAACAAGAAACCACCCACGCCGCAAAAAGGATCGCACAAAGAGGTCCCGGGCGATAGCGAATTAGCCGTTGACATTTTTACTATAGCTTGCACGACATTCCGCGGCGTGAAGTACTGGCCCAAATGACGCAATCCTGCCCCTTGACGGAGAAATGATTCGTAGAGCCTCATTTTGAACTGCCGCTGAATGTATTTGAAAGACCCGTATTCTCGATCAAAGTCTTGCAGATCGCCTAAAACCTCACAAAATAGCCTAGCTTGGGATAAATTGGGATTGCCTCGCTCATTGACGAAAATCGTACCGTTTATGATCGTAGTCCCGTCACTCCCTTCTGGGAATAGATTGCGAATAGCTAGGCGGCTTATTTGGGCATAGTTCGTCAGTGCCGCGACCGGGCCGGATGACTTGCTTAGTTCATACACATGGGCGAAATTGTTGTGCGCTTCAAGTACGGAGAGGTCGGAAAGAAACTTAAAAACAAATAGCTCAACCACGTTGTAAAGGCATTTTTCCGGTTCTTTTCCAGTGTTGATCCAGATTTTTTGCCAAATCGTGTGGGCGAGTTGCGAGGGATCAATCAGCGTCGGGTTGCTCAACTCGTCGTTGGTAGAAGACAGCGAATGATCAGATTGGTCGATTACTTGTTCTAGGCGCTGTAGTTGTTCGGCTGAAATGGTCTCTTCGATAAGTGCCTTAGCGTTGAATATCGGCAGTGAATCGGATTCTACTCGATTTCCCGTATGTGGGTTAACCCAGAAGGTTTGCCTCCCATCCGTGACGATCAGAAGGTTACAAAAATGCCTTGCTACTTCTAGCTCTTGATCGATCGCTTTTTTGATCTGGGACTCGGTAGATAGCTCAACAGAAGTCTTGTATTCAATACACGCTTTTACGGTGCCTCTGCCGAGAGTAATCAACCCATCGGGCCTTTTGTTTTTAATGCGGTGCGGAATCGAGCCAGAGACTATTCCCGCTCTTTTTAGCTGCGATAACGTAGAAGCCCCAAGACGGTGATACGTATATCGCCCGATAAGGATACTCGAAGTTTGCAAAAGTTCTTCACTCATTTATGAACACTCGCTTATTATCTCGATGAGTGATTGGCAACGCCCATCTCAATTGATAGCACGAAATTTGCCTCCCAACTAAATTTGCTATAATATAAACTTTTGCAAAACCAAAAGCTATGTCCCTACCGCTCGCTTGACCCCTCGCAAACGGAAGATCAGCTATGATGTCAACCCGCGCAAGCCCCCTCACTCAGCGCGTCGCCGCAGCGTCCTCGGCCGTGCAGGTTCCGCTCAACCTGACAAAAGTGGCGTATCAGGCCTTGCTGGGGCGGCGCTAGGAAAGGACGGGTCTTGCTCCGACAAGTACCGGCTGTCTATCGCCAGCGCGTAGGGCATCGCGACCACACCACGGGCCGCGGCGCTACCGGGCGTGCCCTGCTCACCGGCGGCCTCTTGGCCGCGCTCATCGCCGTTGGCGTACCCTATGGGGGCATGGTGGTGCAAGGGTCGCGGCTGGGGCTTTCGTCGGCAACGCCAGCGGCGTTTTTCTTGTTATTCGTGCTGCTGGTGACCGCGCAGGTGGCTCTGGGGGCTGTGCGGCGGGAGTGGGCGTTTGGTCGCGGCGAGTTGGTGACGATTTTTGCGATGATGGCGGTGGCCACGGCCATTCCCACGCGCGGGGTGGTGGGGATGCTGCTGCCGATGATCACCGGCACCTTGTACTACGCCACTCCCGAAAACCAGTGGGCCGAGCTGATCCATCCCCACTTGGCCGACTGGATGGTCGTCGCGGACTTAGAGGCCATCCAAGCCTTCTACGAGGGCGCAGGACGCGATGCGCCAATCCCCTACGACGCTTGGTTGGGGCCCTTGGGGCACTGGCTGGCGTTCTACGCGGCGTTCTATCTGACCTTGATATGCCTGATGAGTATTCTGCGCCGCCCGTGGGTTGACCACGAGCGGCTGGCCTACCCCTTAGCGCAAGTACCGCTGGCCATGATCCAAGGCGCGGAGGAAGGCCGGCTCGCGCCCTTTTTCCGCTGTCGCCTCGTCTGGCTGGGCTTGGCCATTCCCTTTGCCCTCGGCAGTTTAGAGGCCCTGCAGCACTACTTCTCCGCCATACCCTCGCCCGTGCTGGAAACGCGGCTGTCGCTGCTGCGACAGATCGTGGTCCTGCGCCTCGACGTCAACTTCCTGATGCTCGGCTTTGCCTACCTCATCGGCGTTCAACTCTCCTTTAGCCTTTGGGTTTTCTATCTGGTCCACGCCCTGCAAGAGGGCCTGCTCCGCAGCCTGCATTTGCACCACACCGCCGAGTTGGGGACGTGGTCCGATGCGGGGATGGGGCACCAGATGATGGGGGCCTGCGCCGTGCTCGTCGCTTATGGCCTGTGGAAGGCCCGCGCCCATCTGGCCGAGGTTGGACGCTGCTTTTTGCACCCTCGGAAAGACGAAGGGGAAATGGCGTCCTATCGCTTCTGCGTCGTCGGCTTGGTCTTGGGCGCGGTGGGCATGGTGGTGTGGCTGTGGCAGAGCGGGTTGCCGATGTGGATTGCCGCGCTGGTAGTGGTGGTGGCATTGGGCCTTTTAGTCGCGCTGACGCGCATCGTGGCCGAGGCTGGTACTCCCACCATTACGCCGGGCATGGTTCCCGCTGGGTTTACCGTCAGTGCCGTTGGGGTGCCGGCCTTGGGTGCGCCGGGCGTGGTGGCGCTGGGCTATACCTTCGTCTGGATCGGCGACCTGCTGGTTTTTATGACGGCCCCCTTGGCCAATAGCCTGCGCTTGGGCAGCGAATTGGCCGGCGACCGCGGTCGGTTGCTTTGGGGCTTGGCCGCGGCCATGCTCATCAGCCTTGTGCTATCGACTTGGTACACCCTGCGCTTGGCCTATACGCACGGAGCGGTCAACCTCCACCAGCAGTACTTTTCCACCTTTGCGGCCGAGCCTTCCAAGTTCGCCGCGCAAAAACTGCTCCATCCCACCGGCCCGGACGCCATCGGCTGGCTATGGACCGGCGGCGGTGCCTTGCTGATGAGCCTCCTGATCGGTGCGCGCAATCACTGGGCTTGGTGGCCGCTGCATCCTTTGGGCTTTGCCGCGAGCATGGGCTGGGTCATGGACCATATCTGGTGTTCGATTTTTCTCGCGTGGCTGGTCAAGGCTCTGGTGCTCCGCTTCGGGGGCTCGGCTCTCTACCACAAGACCGTGCCCTTCTTCCTCGGCATAGCCCTCGGCCAAATCGTCACGGCCGGCCTCTGGCTCCTCGTCGATGGGTTCGCCGGCACGGTGGGCAACCGCCTGCCGGTGTATTAATTTTTGATATTATTTGGACCTCTACATCAATGATCCGCAGCTTCAGAGACCGAAAGACCCAGCGTTTTTTTGCCGGTCATCACGTCGCAGAGTTCCAAGGATTCGCCAACCAAGCCACGCGTCGTCTTGCTTATCTGGACAGCGCGGAGTCCCTTCAGGATCTGGCTAACTTGCCGAGCAACCGCCTAGAGGCGTTGCGGGGAAATCGAGCCGGCTGGCACAGCATTCGGATCAATCGGCAATGGCGGATATGCTTCCGCTGGAGGGACAATGAGCCTTTTGACGTAGAGATCGTGGACTATCACTAACTGGGAGTAAGGACATGAGCGCAAAGAACGGTATGAGACCGGTGCATCCGGGCGAGATATTGTGTGAGGAACTCGATACGCTCGACCTGTCGGCCAATGAATTGGCTACGGCGCTGGATGTGTCGCCGAACTGCATCACTGCAATCCTCAACGGTCAGCGCGACGTAACTGCCGACATCGCGCTTAGACTAGCGCGCTATTTCGGGACGACGCCACAGGTCTGGTTGAACCTGCAGAAGACCTACGAACTGCGCCGAGCCGAGATCGATATAGGCCAGCGCATCGCCGAGCGCGTGCAACCTCGGCGGATAATGGCGTAGAGGATGCGAAACACAATGACGACAACGCCACGGACCAACAGCGCCACCACTGGCTACGAGTCCGAGCTGTGGCAGATGGCCGACGCCCTGCGGGGCAGCATGGACGCGGCCGAGTACAAGCACATCGTCCTCGGCCTCATCTTCCTCAAGTACATTTCCGATGCCTTTGAGGAAGCATACACCCGGCTGGAGGCCGAGCGCAGCGCTGGAGCCGATCCCGAGGACCCGGACGAGTACCGCGCCGAGAACATCTTCTGGGTGCCTGTCGAGGCCCGCTGGTCTCGCCTCAAGGAGCAGGCGCGGCAGCCCACCATCGGCCAAGTTGTGGACGCGGCCATGGCCGGCATTGAGCGCGATAATCCCGCCCTCGAGGACGTGCTGCCCAAGGACTACGCTCGCCCCGTATTGGACAAGCAGCGCCTTGGACAGCTCATAGACCTCGTGAGCAATATCGCCGTTGGCGACGCCGAGGCTCGCGCCAAGGATGTGCTGGGCCGGGTGTACGAGTACTTCCTTTCTCAGTTTGCCAGCGCCGAAGGCAAGCGAGGCGGCGAGTTCTACACCCCGCGCAGCGTAGTCAAGCTCCTCGTCGAGATGCTGGAGCCTTATCGGGGCCGGGTCTATGATCCCTGCTGCGGCTCCTCGGGCATGTTCGTCCAGTCGATGGAATTCATCGAAGCCCATGCCTCGGGCAACGGCAACGGCGGTAGTGCCCGCTCTGACATCTCCATCTACGGTCAAGAGTCCAACTACACTACTTGGCGGCTGGCCAAGATGAACTTGGCGATCCGGGGCATTGAGGGTCAGATTGCCCACGGCGACAGCTTCCACAACGACCGCCATCCCGACTTGAAGGCCGACTTCATCCTCGCCAATCCGCCGTTCAACATCTCGGATTGGGGCGGCGAGCGCCTGCAAGACGACCCGCGCTGGCAGTTCGGGGCACCGCCAAAGGGCAACGCCAACTTCGCTTGGGTGCAGCACATCGTCCACCACCTCGCGCCCACGGGCGCGGCCGGCTTTGTGTTGGCCAATGGCTCTATGTCGTCCAACCAGTCGAGAGAGGGAGACATCAGAAAGAATCTGATAGAAGCCGACTTGGTAGATTGCATGGTCGCGCTGCCCGGCCAGCTTTTTTATTCCACCCAGATACCGGCCTGCCTCTGGTTCTTGTCCCGCAACCGGCGCACTCACCGCGACCGCCGGGGCGAGATGCTGTTTATCGACGCGAGGAAGCTCGGTTGGATGGTGGATCGCACCCACCGCGATTTTGCACCAGAGGACATTGCCCGCATTGCCAGTGCGTATCGCGCTTGGAGAGGCGAGGAGGGGGCAGGCGACTACGAAGACGTTCCCGGCTTTTGCAAGAGCGCGTCGTTGGACGAGGTCCGCAAGCACGGCTACGTCCTCACCCCGGGCCGCTACGTTGGTGCCGAGGTACAGGAAGACGATGGGGAGCCTTTCGCCGAGAAGATGCAGCGGCTTGCGGCGCAGTGGCGACAGCAGCAGGCCGAGGGTGTTCGGTTGGACGCGGCTATTGACGCGAATTTGGAGAAGTTGGGGTTTGGCAAAAGATGATGCATATAAACACATAAACACAGAAGATATCAGACGCCAACTCGATTTGGGGGAGGATAGCTACTGGGAGTTCAAGCAGGTCGAGTTCCGCGCCGATCGTCCGACTGCACCCAAACGAGACGATTTGGCAGATGAAATAGCGGCTTTTGCCAATACTGGCGGCGGTGTGCTGCTCTGTGGTGTCTCTGATGACGGTGCAGTACAGGGCATGTCGCGAGAACAAATGAACGCTTTGGAACGCATGGTCGTCGAGTTGTGTGCCCACTCGATCAAGCCGGCGCTCTTCGACGTAGCCATTACGCGCCACGAACTCGACGACAAAGCACTGTTGGTCGTCTCAGTAGCCAAAGGCACCGCCCAGCACGACAGTCCGGGTGGCAGCTTCCGGCGCGTCGGTAGTTCCAAACGACAGATGGCCAGCGCTGAGCGCATGCGCTTGGCTCAACAGCGCGGCCAAGCGCGTTATCGCTGGTTCGACGAGCAGCCCGTGCCGGATACCGGGTTCCGCACACTGGACGAAACACTTTGGAAACCGCTGCTCAGCGTGGGCGGGCGGGCCGATCCCGAAATGGCACTGGAAAAACTCGCCCTGTTGGGCAGGGATGAGGACGGTGCAATGCGAGCCACGGTGGCGGGGATTCTCCTGTGTACCCACGCGCCTGAGGAGTGGCTTCCCAACGCTTGCATTACCGCGACCCACTATCGCGGTGCGGATCGGGCCTCCGGCCAATTCGATGCGCGGATCATCACGGGTCCGATCAACCAACAGGTGGCGGACGCAATGGCCTTTGTGATGCGCAACATGCGCTTCGGGGCGTACAAGAAACCTGCCCGCCTAGACCTTCCGCAGTACAGTGCCGAAGCGCTTTTCGAGGCGTTGGTGAATGCCGTCGCCCATCGGGACTATTCGATCCGCGGCAGCCGGATTCGAGTGTCCATGTTTGCCGGCCGCCTAGAAATCAATTCGCCGGGTGGGCTGGCCAACAACCTCACCATTGACAGCATGGCAGCTCGGCAAGCGACGCGCAACGAAACCATCGCATCCGCGCTCGGACGAATGCCCGTTGGCGACATTCCCGGGTCTGAAAAGCGTCAATTCTTCATGGAGCGTCGCGGCGATGGTGTTCCCATTATCCTGCGCGAGACCGAGGCGTTGAGCGGGAACCCTCCTACGTATTGGCTGCTTGATGAGTCAGACCTCTTCCTGACGCTGCCCGCCGCGGCCACGAATGCCACGCCAGCCACTGTCGCGGTGACGGTGCGTCGAGATGGTCGCCCGCTCGCGGGTGCCGATTTGCTGGGGCTATTTCCCGACAACACTTGGCAACGAGCCACGACAGACGAGAACGGAGAAGCGGCGATGGACTTGTACGCGACGAACCTGCCCATGACTGTGTTCGTCGCCGCCAAGGGCTTTGCCGCACACCTTAAACGCGGGTGGGTCCCGGCGGATGGTGCGCTGGCCGTGGAACTCAAAGCCCTTTCCGGCGGCGGCGCAGTGATTTTTCCCGAGGCAACCGGTGCCATTCCGGGGCTCAAGGGGCAGCTCAATCCCATTCGCGGCCCCCATGACCGAACCTACCTCTATGCCTCGAACATCACCATCAACCACGGCGAGCACCAACCCGTTCACTTTTCTTTTGGTGAAGACTTGCGGCTGATGGATGCCAATGGGGTCGAAATGTGGGGGCGCATCGTTCATATCGCAGGCAGATCATCACTGGTGGAGTATCGCGCAATAGAGCCGTGAAGCCAACGGCGCACAAATTGCCTTCGCTTGGATGGAGCGCATCGGCTGGCAGGCTTGACATCACTTAATAAGTAATTACTATAATTACAATTATTCTTTTCAGGAGAAGCTCCAAGCAATGGCAACCAGAGATGTCAAGCTAATCTCCATCGGCAACTCTAAGGGCATTCGTCTTCCCAAGGTCCTGTTGCAGAAATACGGCTGGGGAGATTCCCTTGTCCTCGAAGAAACCGAAGAAGGAATTTTTCTGTACAGCAACGAAAAGAACAAGCTCTCTTGGCAAGAGACCTACCACGCCATGGCGGCTGACCGCGAAGACTGGAGCGATCTCGACACTACGGTAGCTGACGGTCTCGATTGATGATTGATGGCGGCTTTTCCGAGGCGATACGCCATCTACTTTGCCGATCTCAATCCCACTGTGGGGGGAGAAATCCGCAAGGTGCGTCCGGTGGTTGTGGTCAGTCAGAATGAGATGAATCAGTTTGTCGACACGGTCGTCGTCTGCCCTCTCACCTCCGCGTTGCATCCTCAGTGGCGTAGCCGGCTGCAAATCCAATGTGCGGGCAAGAAAGCTGAAATTGCCGTGGACCAGATTCGCACCATCAGCAAACAGCGGCTGAGGGACCAGATCGACAAATTGTCTGCCGAGGCAGCGGCCCAACTCCGTCGCCTTATTACGGAGATGTACGGAGAATAGCGATCTAATCAAGTGTAGAGGAAAAGTGAATCGGCAGTGAAACATGAACATTAACACTGAATTCCTCACTCGCTGCATCCGCACTTTAGAGATGGCGTTGGAGCAGTTGCAACAGTACGATGTGGACGATATCTCCTACGACATCCGCAACGACACGGCGCACCAATACGGCGAGGGCTTCGCCGAGACGACGCTCAAGCTGCTGCCCCGCTTCATAGCCGACGCCAAGGAATTAGCTCGGGTCATAACGGAGGGATCGCATGCCTGAGCGTCTGGACTTGCCGCGCCGCTACCGGGATCAGATCGAGGCCCTGCTACACGAGCACGTGCCCGGCGTGGAGGTGTGGGCTTACGGCAGCCGCGTCAGTGGCAGAAGCCACGAGGGCAGTGACTTGGACTTGGTGCTCAGAGGGCCGAGCCTGAAGCGGATACCGAGCGGCCAACTGGCGGATCTGATTGAGGCGTTGGAGGAGTCGAACGGCCCTATCCTTGTGCAGACGCACGATTGGGCAAGGTTGCCGGAGCGCTCTCATTGGGAGATTGAGCGGGAGTATGTGGTGTTACAAGAGCAAGCGACGAATGAGCGCGATATTGAGGATGGATGGCTAACCACGACCATCGGCGACTGCGCTGTACTCGTCCGCCAGATGGTTGCGCCATCGGCAGTAGGCGATGCCCCCTACATCGGTCTTGAACATATCGGAGAGAACACTCTTCATCTTACAGACAATGGCGTAGCAAGCGATGTTGCCAGTACAAAAGCACAATTCCAACGCGGCGACATTCTTTTCGGAAAGTTGCGCCCATATTTTCGCAAGGTTGTTAGAGCACCTTTTGATGGCATTTGCTCCACAGACATTTGGGTTGTCCGCGCTCAAAAGAGTGTAGAGCAAGGATTTCTCTACTATTGCATGGCAAATCAGCCGTTTGTTGAGTTTGCGACATCTGGCTCCGAAGGCACTCGAATGCCGCGAGCAAATTGGGAGTATGTATCGCAATACGAAATCCCCCTCCCACCTCTTCCCGAACAACGCGCCATCGCCCACATCCTCGGCACTCTCGACGACAAGATCGAACTCAACCGGCGCATGAATGAGACGCTGGAGGAGATGGCGCGGGCGCTGTTCAAGTCGTGGTTCGTGGATTTTGAGCCGGTTCGCGCCAAAGCCGCACTCAAGCACCCCCAGAGCACCCCCAGAGGGGGGAGTGATGGGAGTGTGGAGCGGGAAGGTATTGATGCGGCGACTGCCCAAGGGGGGCGGGATTGGACGGTGGAACGCGCCCGTGCGTATCTCGACGAGATGGATCCGAGCATTGCGGCGTTGTTTCCCGATCATTTTGTCGATTCGGAATTGGGGGAAGTGCCGGCAGGGTGGGGAGTTGGATGCTTTGGGGATATAGTTGATCAGGTCCGCGATAAGGAAAACCCGCTCGCTTCTCCAGATACCGTCTTCCGCCATTTCAGTATTCCGGCCTTCGATAAAGACCAATGGCCACAGACAGAGCATGGCGAAAATATCAAAAGTCAGAAATCGCGTGTACCGCCGGGAGTTATTTTGTTATCGAAGCTTAATCCAGAGATTGAGCGCGTCTGGTTCGTGGACGTGGCGTCTGATGAGAGGGCGATATGCTCAACCGAGTTCTTGGTTCTTCAAGCTCGACTGCCGTTCCAACGGAGCTACGTCTACTGCCTCGCACGCTCCCCGCTCTTCCGCCAGCAGATCGAATCTTTCGTGACAGGCACGTCGAAGAGTCACCAAAGGGCGCAGGTAGGAGCCGTTCTCGCCCTAGGAGCAACAATACCATCGGCACCAGTCATTCACGCGTTTGACCAGCAAGCCTCGGCACTCTTGGACAGGAGTGTTGACTGCCGTAGAGAGACCACCAGCCTCGCCGCCCTGCGCGACACACTGCTGCCCAAGCTGGTGTCGGGCGAAATACGAGTGAACACGCGAGACGAAGAGAGCGAAGCGATAGGAAAGCACCAATGAAATTTTCGCAAAGATGGTGGGTGGTCGTTGCCTTACTACTTGCGTTCGCAGTGACGGTGAGTTTTCTCTCCGCGCAAACAGAGGAACCTTCCGCTGTCGATGCCCCCAGCAGTGCAGAAGTCCAATTGAGTAGCGACGAACCCGAACAAAAGCAACCAGCGCTTGCATCGACTAGAGACACAGCCCCCGCCGCCGCTGTCGAGACTGACCGCCGTTTCAACGAACTTCGGCGCGAGCTTCTCGACGACCGAGCGAAAATGATCGATAGGTGGCTTGAAGCGACAGCTATCTTCCTTACGTTGCTTGGCGTTGCTGCTGCAATTCTCGGCTATTTCGGTTTCAAAAGGCTCGATAGAATTGAGAGCGAAGCGCGTGAGAATATGGAAGCGTCTGAGAAACATGCGCAGGAAGCTCAACGCTATGAGGAGGAAACCCAACGCGATCTTGAAAAGGTCAAGGAGGAAGCCCGACGCTATGTTGAAGAGATCAAGACAATTCGTGACAAAACCGAAATAGACCGGGCGTTCTCCGAGGCCATCCTGCTTCAGCAGCAAAACAGGATTGAGGAGGCCATTGAAAAATGGCGTTCTATCGCCAACATCACAGAAGGAACCGACGACGAGCGTGCGGCTGAAGCATGGTTTAACATCGGCTTCCTCACGTCTCCTAGGAATGTGAAGGGAGAGAATTTTGCAGGAGCAATTGCTGCCTATGACAAGGCGATTGAGTTAAACCTGAGTGGGCCGAATTTGCATTGGGCGTACTACAATCGAGGAAATGCAAAAACCAGTCTTGGACAAATCGAAGAGGCCATCGCCGACTACGGTGAAGCACTCAATTTAGCCCGATCAGTTGGCAACGCAGATTTGATGGAACGAGCAAGGCGTAACCTCGACAGTCTCGACAGGAGCGACTCTCTATGACCACCATCACCGAAGCCGAGGTTCAACCGCTGCTTTTCATCTTTTAGGAGAGACCGCGTTGAGTCGTCCCTACGATCTAGACCGCCGCGAATCTGACTGTGAGCCCCTACGTGAAAAATGCTAAAAAGATGGCGGAGGCCATTGCATGACCGACGCATTGCTGACAGTCCCCGACCAGAAATAAGCACTGTCCCTTGTCTATGCACAGGCAGTGGCGGCGCGTGCCGGTTATGTCACTGAAGTTCCCAACATGGATCGAGACAGCATTGATCTGTGCATCCGCGCCGGTGGTAGGATGCGGCCCTTGCTCGATTTGCAGTTGAAAGCTACCGTCAACTTGGAACGGCCTCTTGACGGATTCCTGCACTTCCCACTGGGCATCAAAAATTACAATGACCTGCGTATTGAAGCCCAGATCCTTCGGCTGCTCGTGGTGCTTGACTTGCCGCAAGACGAACAACGATGGATGACGATCACCCAAGATGAACTCATACTGAGACATCGGGCCTATTGGCTTAATCTGCGAGGATACGAAGAAACCGCTAACCAGTCGTCTGTTACCGTCCGCATCCCTGAAGAGAATCTGTTCAACGTCGAAGGTTTGCGTACGCTAATGGAACAATCAAGAAAAGGAGGGAACCGATGAAAGTTAGTATCCAAGACAAGAAAGCCTTGCTTGCGGTTTCTCCTGCGGCGTTGTCTGCGTACGCTCGCACGGCCGGCTGGACCAAGGTCGATACCTACGGCAAGCATTCTGATGTATTTATGGGCGAGGGGCTGCCCGAGATCATTCTGCCGCGAACTGCACACTTGGGTGATTACGCCAGAGTCGTCTCGATGGTCGTTGAAATTTTCGCCAAGGTTGCCGACGTTGACGAACTTGCCCTCTATCGCGACTTGGCGATGGCTGACCGCGACGTGGTCCGCGTCCAAGCCGTTGATGGCGACGACAGCGGCAGCGTGGCAGTGAACGATGGGATCGATCTCCTGAGTGGCGCACGCGACATGATCCTCGCTGCCGCCTGCTCGCTCCAAGGGCCACAGCCCCTCTATCGTGCGGGTGCCAACCGAGAGGCTAGGGCCTACCTGAACCGGGTTCGCTTGGGGCAGACCGAACAGGGTAGCTTCGCCATTACGCTGTTGAGTCCGGTTATTGCTCCCCCGATACAACAGCCGCTCTTTTCGGCGCTGGAATACGGCGATGACCCGATTGAGCGGCAGGTAACAAGGCGTCTGGCGGACGCGCTGGCAGCTACCTGCGAGGCGACCGAAAAAACGGTTGGCGGAGACGCTGGCGCTTTCTCGGAAGCCGTAGCGCATGGAGTGAGTGCCAATTTGTGCGAGGCACTCGTCAAGCTGATCGAGCCGTTCTCGATACTGGACATCAGTCTGGTTTGGGCGCGCACACACCCGATGAGTACAGCCCGGAATGTCGTTCGCTTCGCCTCGCACGATGCTCCGATCCTGCGCGAGGCCGCGCGGTCATTTCGCGACCGCGAACCACGACCGGATATGTGTCTGTTTGGCGTCGTGCAGAGGCTGAAACGCGACGAGACGGATACGAAAGGAACTATTGCCCTGCGGGCATCCATTGACGGGCAAAACCAAGTAGTTGTGGCCGTTCTAAAACAGTCCGATTACGAGCGAGCCATACAGGCTCACGAGACTAAGTCGCCGCTCGTCATGGAGGGCGATCTCGAGCGAACCGGCCAACGCTGGCGATTGCTGAACCCGCGCATCGCAGATGTCATTCTGAATGAGGATGCGTCGGACGAGGACGAATAGCCCATGTCTTGGGAAGGGTTGTATCATTACTCATAGGAGGTGTAGGAATGGCAAACTGGGCGCAGTGCTCCGCAGTCAAACGCGACCCTAGTAAGCTCAGCGGGGCTTGGGTATTTCGCGGGACACGAGTGCCGGTATCGGCTCTATTCGAGTAACGCAGGCGGTCATGCGCGTATCTGCATCGACGCCGGACAAGCCGCCGCAAACCCCCACGGAAAGTCCCATGACCACCCTCACCGAAGCTGTCGTCGAAGACGCCGCCCTCGCTTGGCTCGAAAGCCTCGGCTGGACGATTGCCCCCGGTGCTGCTGCCGCGGAGCGCACCTCCTACGGTCAGGTCGTCTTGGAGCAACGGCTGCGGGACGCCTTGACCCGGCTGAATCCCTCGCTACCCGCCAGTGCGCTAGACGACGCTTTCCGCAAGCTGACCCGCCCGGTAGGCGCGACCCTCGAAACGCGCAACCGCACCTTCCATCAGATGCTGGTAGAAGGCGTGACGGTCGAATATCGGGCCGACGACAGTTCGATCCGTGGAGCGCAAGCGCAGGTTGTCAATTTTGACGACGTGGCGGCCAACGACTGGCTCGCTGTCGATCAGTTCACGGTAGCCGAGAACCGGCATAACCGCCGCCCGGACATCGTGCTGTTCGTCAACGGCCTGCCGCTGGGAGTGATCGAACTCAAGAATCCAGCGGACGAAGACGCCACCATCTGGACCGCTTGGCAACAATTCCAGACCTACAAGGCCGAGTTGCCGACGCTGTTTGCGTTTAACGAACTGCTGATGGTGTCGGACGGAATGCAGGCCCGCGTCGGTACGCTCACGGCCGGGCGGGAGTGGTTCAAGCCTTGGCGCACCATCACCGGCGAAGCGCTAGCCGACCCTAATAAGCCGGAGTTACAGGTGGCCTTGGAGGGGGTCTGCGAGCCGGGGCGGTTCCTGGCCCTCGTGCGCGACTTCATCGCGTTTGAGGACGATGGTAGCGGTGCGCTCGTCAAGAAGATGGCCGGCTATCACCAGTACCACGCGGTCCGGGTCGCCGTGGGCGAGACCCTGCGTGCGGCCAAGCTGCAACGCACGGTCAAGCAGGTGGCCGAAGAGCGCGGGCGCTACGAATCGGGCCAAAAGCCCGGCGGCGAGCTGGGCGACCGGCGCATCGGCGTGGTCTGGCACACGCAAGGGTCGGGCAAAAGTCTGACCATGGTCTTCTATGCCGGGCGCATCATTCGCGAACCGGCCATGGGCAACCCTACCATCGTCGTGCTCACCGACCGCAACGACCTCGACGACCAGCTCTTCGGCACGTTTGCGCACTGCCAAGACTTGCTGCGCCAGCCGCCGGTGCGGGCAGATAGCCGGGCCGACCTGCGTAACAAGCTCTCGGTCGAAGCGGGCGGCGTGGTCTTCACCACCATCCAGAAGTTTTTCCCCGAAGAGAAGGGCGACAGGCATCCGGTGCTTTCTCCGCGACCCAACATCGTGGTCATTGCCGATGAAGCGCACCGCAGCCAGTACGACTTCATCGACGGGTTCGCCCGCCACATGCGCGATGCATTGCCGTGCGCCTCCTTTGTTGGCTTTACCGGAACGCCTGTGGAGTTGCGGGACGCCAACACCCGCGCCGTGTTCGGCGATTACATCAGTATCTACGACATTCAGCGCTCAGTCGAGGACGGGGCCACAGTGCCGATCTACTACGAGAGCCGCCTCGCTAAATTGGCCCTCGACGCGGGGGAGCGGCCGCGCATTGACCCGGGTTTTACAGAAGCCACCGAAGGCGAGGAAATCGAGCGCAAGGAAAAGCTCAAGGCCCGCTGGGCACAGCTAGAGGCCATCGTCGGCGCGGAGAAGCGCTTGCGGCTGATCGCCCAAGACATCGTAGAGCACTTTGGGCAACGCTTGGCAGCGTTGGACGGCAAGGCCATGATCGTCTGCATGAGCCGCCGCATTTGCATCGACCTCTACCGCGAACTGGTGCGCTTGCGCCCGGACTGGCACAGCGAGGACGACACGCAGGGAGCCGTCAAGGTGGTGATGACCGGCTCGGCGTCCGACCCGCTAGAATGGCAGCCGCACATCCGCAACAAGCCCCGGCGCGAGGCACTGGCCAAGCGGTTCCGCGACGCGGCCGATCCGTTCTGCGTCGTGCTGGTGCGCGACATGTGGCTGACGGGTTTTGACGCGCCGAGCCTGCATACGATGTACGTCGATAAGCCCATGCGCGGTCATGGGCTGATGCAGGCGATTGCCCGCGTCAACCGCGTGTTCAAGGACAAGCCGGGCGGCTTGGTGGTGGATTACCTCGGCTTGGCCCACGAGTTGAAAAGTGCCTTGGCTACCTACACCGAGAGCGGGGGCACCGGGCAGACCGCGCTCGATCAGGAGCAGGCGGTGGCGGCGATGCGGGAAAAGTACGAGGTCTGTTGCGGCCTGTTCTACGGATTCGATTGGTCGGCTTGGACCGCCGGTACGCCAGCAGAGAAGCTGGGCCTGTTGCCATTGGCGCAGGAGCACATCTTGGCACAGGAAGACGGCAAGGCTCGCTGTGTGCAGGCCGTGCGGGCACTCTCGCAAGCCTTGGCCTTGGCCGTGCCGCACGAGGACGCGCTGTGCATCCGGGACGACGTGGGGTTCTTCCAAGCCGTGCAATCCGTGCTCGCCAAGCGCGCCCCCGGCAGCGCATGCTCCGAGGCGGAGATGGACCACGCGGTGCGCCAGATCATCTCGCGGGCCGTGGCTTCCGAGGGGGTGATGGACCTCTTCGCCGCGGCCGGGCTGAATAAGCCGGACATTTCGGTACTATCAGACGAGTTTTTGGCCGAGGTGAAGGGGATGCCCCAGCGCAATCTCGCCGTGGAGTTGTTGCAAAAGCTGCTCAAGGGCGAACTCGCTGCCCGCCGGCGGAAGAACGTGGTGCAAGCGCGCTCCTTCGGCGAGATGCTGGAGCAGACCCTGCGCCGCTATCAGAACCGGGCCATTGAGGCCGCGCAGGTAATTGAAGAACTGATCGGGCTTGCCAAGGAAATGCGCGAGGCCAACGCTCGCGGCGAGCAACTAGGTCTTGCTGAAGACGAGCTGGCCTTGTACGACGCGCTGGAGACTAACGACAGCGCCGTCCAAGTCTTGGGCGATGAGACCCTGTGCCGCATAGCCCGCGAACTCGTCGAGACCGTCCGCAACAATGTCACTATCGACTGGACGCTGCGGGAGAACGTGCGGGCGAAGCTGCGCGTGCTGGTTAAGCGCACGCTGAAACGCCATGGCTATCCGCCGGACAAGCAGGAAAACGCCACGAAGACCGTCCTAACACAGGCCGAAGTGCTGTCGGAAGGATGGGCGGCCTACCCATGCCATTGACTAACGATCGTTATTCCCTACTAGACTCACTCGAAGATGAACGACGATGGGATCGTTCGTTCGCTGACTCGCAGGATAAGCTCGCCCAATTGGCCCAAAAAGTTCGCACGGACATTGAAGCTGGTCGGGTCCACAAAATGAGTACGACAAATTGCTCAATCGACTATAAGCGCCCCTAACAATCATGAACGCGACGCGCAAAAGCCCCATCGCCCATCTCGTTGCCGACGCACCCGCTGCGGTGCAGGCCGCCTTGCACCATCCGGTTGATATGGTCAAGGTCGGGGCCAAAGGACCGCGCTTGGTCGAGTGGGCCGAGCAGTACGCGCTGGTCCTGCCAGCGCGGATATACGACACGCGGCCCGTGGGAGCGGATGGGGTTTTGGCGCGGGTGGGCGCGGGCGAACTTATCTTGGAGTGCCGGCCCGCAGACGAGTTGTGGGCGCGCCTGAACGCGGCGTTGGAAGCTGCGGAGGCCGGGGTCTATCGGGTGGAGCAGCAGTCGGCGACCTTGGTGGTGCGGGGGGATGCAGCCGCGAGTATTTTGGCGCAGGCCTGCGCGGTGGATTTGGCTCGTGCGCCAGCAGGGCGGATGGTGTACACGCAGGTGGCCGGGGCGGCTTGCGGGGTGCTGCCGCACAGTAGGGACGGGCAGCGCGCGTACCGCCTGTGGGTCGATTACAGCTTGGCGACCTATCTGTGGGAAGTGCTCGCCGCCATTGCCGCGGATCTCACTTGCGCCAAAACGCCGGGCTGAACAGCACCAAGAGCGTGAAAATCTCCAGCCGCCCAATCAGCATGGCAAAGCACAGAATCCACTTGGCGACCGGATTGATGTCGCCGTAGTGATGGACGACTTGCCCCAGGCCCGGTCCTAAGTTGTTGATGCAGGCGGCTACCGCTGAAAAGGACGTAGTCAGGTCCAAGTCGGTGGCGAGTACTGCGATGAACATGATCGTGAACGCCAGCACGTACACCGAGAAAAATCCCCACACCGCTTCCATTACGCGATCGGAAACAGACCGTTGCCCCACCTTGATGGGGAGGACCGCGTTGGGGTGAATCAGGCGCGTGATCTCTCGGCTCCCCTGCTTTAGAATGAGCAACATGCGCATCATTTTAATGCCCCCTGCTGTCGAGCCGGCGCAGCCACCGGCAAACGATCCGAGGAACAACAAAAACGGCAGTACGCTAGGCCAAACCGAATGGTCTGCAATGCTAAAGCCCGTGGTGGTGACAATGGACACCGTGGCGAAGAGGCCGTAGCGCAGGGAGGTGCCGGCGTCGTGCTCGTTGTGCGTAAAAAGTATTAGCGAGGCAATTAGGATGGTGATTAGCAAAATGGTTAGGTATGTGCGGCATTCGGGGTCAATGCGATACGGATGCAGGGACCGCTGGCGAAAGGCGTAAAAGTGCAACGTGAAGTTGATGCCCGATAGCGCGATAAAAAAGACGGCGACTAGCTCGATGGTTTGGCTGTTAAAAAAGCCAATGCTGGCGTCGTGGGTTGAAAAACCGCCGATGGAAACCGTTGTAAAGCTGTGGGCAATGGCGTCAAAAGGTTCCATGCCGGCCAGCCAATAGGCCAAGGCACAGGCCGCGGTTAAACTCAAGTAGATGTACCAAAGGGCCTTGGCGGTCTGGGTGATCCTCGGCGTCAGCTTGGAATCCTTAATAGGGCCGGTGATCTCGGCGCGAAAAAGCTGCATGCCGCCGACCCCGAGCATGGGCAACACGGCAATGGCGAGGACGATGATGCCCATGCCGCCCAACCACTGGAGCTGCTGGCGGTATAACAAGATGGATCGGGGCAGGTCGTCCAAGCCTTGGATGACGGTGGCGCCGGTCGTGGTCAAGCCAGAGAGGGATTCGAATACCGCGTCGGTAACGCCCAGTTTGGGCTGGTCGGACAACATCAGCGGAAAGGCACCGTAAAACCCCAAGACGACCCAGAACAACACCGTTACCAAAAAGCCGTCCCTGATCCGCAACTCGGCGCGCTGCTTGCGCAATGGCAACCAGCACACCAGCCCGGTGCCAAGCGTAATGGCAAAGGCCAACAGAAAGGCGTTCTCAGTCCTCTCGCCATAGAGGAGGGATACGCCGACAGGCACTAACATGGTGACGCTAAATAGCGTCAGCAGGACGCCGAGGACCCGAAATGCGACTGCGGGGTGCATGCGTTATAGTTCACGCTCCGAAGATCTTTCGCACTTCCGCATGGACGTAGTGGCGGGCGAAGACCACGGCTTTGTCTCCGGGGTGAATGCGCGTATCTCCACGGGGGATGATCACGCGATCGCCATGCACGACAGCGCCGATGATCGAATCCCTCGGTAGGCGGATGGAGATCAGGGGTTTTTGGGTGATTTTGCTGCCGCCGTGGGCGATGTACTCGACCGCTTCCACGTCGAGGCCGGGCAGGCTGGCGATGGAGGCAATGCGCTGGTGCCGCACGTAGCGCTGGACGGCATTGACGGTCAGGAGCTGTTTGCTCAATACCGAATCTAGGCCGATGGCCGGGGTGATGGGCATGTAATCGACGTTGTTGACCAAGGCAATGGCGCGCGGCACTTCGAGGTGCTTGGCGACAAGCGTCGAGATGATGTTGACCTCGTCGTTGCCGGTAACGGCGATAAAGGCGTCCATGTCGGCGAGCCCTTCGACGGCCAACAGGTCGTAGTCCGTGCCGTCGCCTTGGATGACCAGCACGTTGGCGAGTTGGTCGGCGATTTGCCGGGAGCGGGTCGCGCGGCTTTCGATGAGCTTGACGTGTATCTGCGAGGAAAGCGCTTGGGCGACGAATTGGCCGATGAGGCCGCCGCCCAAGATCGCGATGTTCTCGATGCGGTGATCGGCCAGACCTGTCAAGCGGAGCACCGAGGGAATAAAGTCGGGATCGCTGATGACGAAGATCCGGTCCTCTGGCAGCAGCTTGGTGTTGCCGCTGGGGATCAAGGTCTGCTGCTTGCGCTGGATGGCGACGATGCGCATGGGAATGTCGGCAAACTGCCGCCCCAATTCGGTCAGGGGGGCGTGGAGCAGGGAGGACTGATGGTCGAGGCGCATGCCGAGCAAGACGAGCTTGCCCTCGGAAAACTCGACCAGATCAGTGGCACTGGACTGGCGGATGAGGCGGACGATGGCGTCGGCGGTTTCCTTCTCCGGGTGGATGAACTGATCGACGCCAAGTTCTTGCGGGCTGAAGATAAAGTCGGGCGCGGCAAATTCGGGATTGCGGATGCGGGCGATGGCCGATTGGATGCCTAGCTTCTTGGCCATTCTACAGGCGAGCAGGTTGACTTCGTCGTTGGTGGTCATGGCGGCGACGAGATCCACCTGCTCAATGCCGATCCCGCGCAAGTCCTGCAAACTGGTGCCATTGCCTTCGGCGACGATGATGTCGAGCTGTTCGCTAACGCGCTTGACGCGGCTGGGGTCGGTGTCAATCTGGGTAATATCGTGCCCGTCTTGGCTCAGTTGCTTGCTCAACTGGAAGCCGATGGCCCCGGCACCTATGACCAAAATGTGCATGGTTTTCAGCTAAATTTGCAGCGAAGTACGCCGTTAGGAATTGGAACTGATGGTGCGCTCGGGTGCCTTGGATTGTCGGGAATAACGATCGTTCGAGGGAACGATGCCGCTGCGTTCATCTGCGGATATCCTATTGTGCGTAACGTCAGTTAGAACGCTACTACACGACACCAGCCCTCAGCCGGCCAAGGATCGAGGGCATCTTGCCCTCGTCGAGGGCGGGACGCCCGCGATCCCGGACCCATCGGAAACAGCAGAAAAGGCGTACTCTAAAGTAAGTGTCGTGTACTAAGGTTAGAACGTAAAAGCTAAGGACGACGCGCCCACAACGCGAACTCAGTCAATGTGAAAGACTTCGCGCAGGTCCTTAGCGCGCGGGCTGTCGTCCGGGTTGGTGGCCATGATGTCCTTCATGTAGGTCCACCACCGGCGGCAGGATGGCGTCTCGGCGATGCGATTCCAGCGCTCCTCGTCCTCGAGTTCAACGTAGGCAAAAAGCTGGTGGGTGTCTGCGTGGAGGAAGATGGAGTAGTTGTGGACGCCGTGTTCTTTGAGGGTCTGTTCCAGATCGGGCCAGATGGGGTTGTGGCGCTTTTCGTATTCGGCGTGTTGGTCGGGATTAACCTGCATGACAAAGGCTTTGCGGATCATGGGGTCTCCTTTTGGGTGGGTTAGCGAATCAGGACCAATTTGCGCGTCAGGGTCGCGTTGGCGGTGTGCAAGCGGCACAGGTACACTCCGGTGGCCCGGCCGCGGCCGCTCCAAGTGACGGTGTGCCAACCAGCCGACCGCGCGCCTTGCGCCAAAACCGCTACTCGCTGCCCCTTGAGGTTGTACACGGCCAGTTCGACCGGCCCGGGCGCGTCCAGCGAAAAGCGGATGGCGGTGTGGCCGTTAAAGGGGTTGGGCGCGTTGGCGACGAGGGCCGCTCCCCGGCTGGCCGGCGCGTCCGCGACCTCAACGGCGGTGGGGTGCGCATCCGGCGCGAATTGGGCGAACCACAACTCGTAGTTGGGGTGGACGCCCGCGCTGAATACTACTGTGGGTATCGGCGGCGCGAGGCTGCCGCTGGCCGCGGAGATGCCGTGCATAAAAAAGGTGGAGACCAGCCCGTATTCCTCCAAATTCGGCAGGGTCACCGCGCCCCAGCTCGCCCCGGCGTCCTCCGAGGTGTAGAGCCGCAGTTGCGCGCCGTAGGTGCTGGGGATCCACAGGCGCGCTGGTTCGCCGGGCGCGTGGAATACGGCCGCCACTTGCGACGGGCTGAGGGCTTGGCCGCTCCAAGCTCGCGCCTGCGGATCGCGCTGGAAGATGTAGAGCTGGTTGGTCGCCTCCTCGTCGGGCTGGTACTGGGCGGTGACGTAGATGCGGCCATCGGGCGTTTGCAGCATGGCCTCGCCAAAGGCCATCGCACCTTGCGCAATGACTTCGGGTTGGGGCGGCGTGGCTGGCGCGTAGGGCAGGTGCATGTAGAGGATGCGGTCGTAGCGGGCCGTTGGATCGGGCTGGTTGCTCACCAGCAGATGAATTCCGGTCGCGTCGGGCTGGACGATGGGGTACAGCCAAGTGGTAAAAGGCTCGTCCCGCCGCTGGGCCGGGGCCAAGACAAAGGGGCCGTCCCAAGTCTGCGCGGCCAAGTCGAGCACGGCTAGCTGGAAGGTATAGGTAGCCGGGTCGCCAATATAGGCAATGACGAGCCGCTCCCCGTGGATCCCGGCCCCCATGTACCCGGCCTTGCCCGAAGGCGGCGCGGGCAACGGCTCAAAGCGGTCGATCTGCCCCGGCTCGGCCGCCCGCAGCACCACGGGCGGGCCGTTGAGGGTGGGGTAGATCAGGATGAGGCGCTGCTGGCCGTCGAGGAGCAGCAGGCCCGGCTGGTAGTTCAGGCCGTCCCACGTATAACCGCGCCGCCACTGGCCGTTTTCCAGCTTGTAGATCGCCCCTCGCGCCGTGGCCTGCTCAGCCCCCCACAGCCCCAGCGTGTAATAGGCAGTGCCGTCGAAAATTAGTTTGGGCGCGTTGTACCCCCAATAGGGGCTGACCCAAGCGACGCCCTCGTCGATTTTGGACAGCCGCACATCCACCTGCGCCCAACCTGGCCCGGCCCACGCAGCCGCTAGGGGCAATAGCCAGCGCAACATGGGGTCGGGAGGTCGTCTGCGCATGAGGATCATGGCCGTTTGCTCCTTTTCGCAAAGTGCCAAGTGTCTGGCATTCCGCCCACCGAGTCAAATTAAGCGTATATTGCGGTGCCAAAAGAACGCCGCCTTAGTACACGACCCCTAAAGTAGGCACCCCTTACTTTAGAGTACGCCTTTTCTGCTGTTTCCGCTGGGTGCGGGATCGAGGGCAAGATGCCCTCGATCCTTGGCCGGCTGAGGGCTGGTGTCGTGTAGTAAGGAACGCCGCTCAGAAGCCGTTTGAAAACTAAAGTTTTGCTCTCGGCCTTAACTCCGAGCCGCTGGGATCGAGGGCGTCTCGCCCGCGAAAATCGCCTTGCAAAGCAGCCCGACAGGGGTTTGTCACGCCTAGGCGCGGTGAAGCAGACGGCTGCTCAGAAATTGAAGATCATGTTGCCCTCAACGCCGTAGGCCCCATCGATGAAGAGCCACAGGCCGGCCGTGGTGAACTCGCCGAGGATCAGCCCCAAAAAGAACGGCAGCAGGGCGCGATAGGCACGCACTCCGCCGTAGCGCAGGATGGTCGCCTTGAGCAGCCAAGCGCAGAAAATGGCGAACCAGCCATAGGAAATAATGGTATAGGTGGAGGCAATGGGGAAGCCGAGCGGGTGCAGCGGCCACCACACAAAGCGGTGGCGCAAAAACAGCAGGCCGGCCATGACCGAGCCGCCGATGGAGGTAAACAAGAGGCGGGGGCCAAAGGACGGGTCGGGATTGTGGTACATGGAGGCCATATAGGTGAAAGGCCAGCGCGGCGCACCGCTAAAGTACCAGCTATGCAGGTTGATGCCGCCATAGGTATAGGCGAGGGTCATGGTAAACCAGATCGAGCCGAGCAGGCCCACGGCAATGGCGGCGAACAAGGCCCACGGCAGCCAGCGCGGCGCGGGCGAGTCGCCGGAGGTGAGCTTGAGGCTGTGCATGACCGCGTTCATCATGTTGGCGGCCGTCTCGCCCATCCACACCGTGCTCAGCCCGAGGCTGGTCATGTTCCCCAGCCCGAGGCCCTCCGGGCCAAAGCCGCGCGTGATAAAGGCTTGGGGGGCCATGGGGGTCTGGCAGCCGGGGATGCCGGCCTCGCAGACGATGCGCGACAAGGCCACGAACACGACGAGTGCGCCGGCGATCAGCAACAGGGCCACGTACAGGGAGAGGCCGGTGAGGGTCAGCCAAGCCGCCATGACCGCGATGCCAACGCCGAGCCCGACAAAGGCCGTACGCGGCGACACAAGCTCGCCCGGGGCCGGCTCGCCTTTGCGCGCTTGACGCCACAGGCCGCGCAGATGGGAGCGGGCCGTCCAAACGACGAAGAGCGCCAGCGCGAAAAGCCCGCCGGCCTGCTGGTAGGACACTGGAACCGGGCCGCCCGAAGTCCAGATGTCCGCGCCCCCCAGTTGGAAGCCGAGGCGGGCGAAGGCGACTTTTTGCAGGGTGTAGAGCAAAAAGAAAAACCAGATGCTAAAGGACACATCGAGTGCCATCAGGTACGCGAGGCCCATGACCGGCAAGTTGACCCGCAAGGGCAGGCTCGCGCTGCCTTGCAGCAGGGACACTGCGCCGGTGAGGGCGATGGGCTGGAAGGCGTCGTGGTAGTAGTGGAGCGAGTTCCACGAGTGCAGCAAAAGCGGCACGGCCGCGCCCAGCCACAGCAGGCGGCGCTTGAACAGGCCGCCGAGGAGGGGCGCAGAGTCCGCGCCTTCGAGCATGGCGAGGGGCAGGCGGGTGAGGGGAAAGACGAGGCGCTCGTTGGCGATCCACTGGCCGCGCAGCAACGCGCCGAGGCAAAAGATGACCCAGTAGAAGGCGAATATGAAGAGCATCCAAGCCGCCAGTGGCCGCGCCCAAGCCGCCCACGGCACTGGTGCGCCGCGCTCGGGCAGCCCTTCGTAGAACAGGCGCACGGCCTCGGCGTCGGCTGGCGCGAGATAGGGGTGGATGTGTTCGACGAAGAGCTCCTGCCAAGCATTCTCCGGCGTAGCGTAGTACGCGGCTCCGGTGATGACCGACAGAAAGCTGCCGGTGAAGCCGGTGGTAACCACGACTGAGCCGACCAGCATCATGGCGTACACCGCGATGAGTTCGGCGCGGGAAAAGGCCCACGCTCGGCCCAGCATCTTGAGCAGGGGCAGGATCGCGGCCGTCAGCAGAAAGAGGAAGAGGACGGCGATTACCGGGATGGCATTGCTGGTGAGCTGCGATCCCTTGACGATGAGGATGCCCCAAGGGCTGAGTACGCTGATGGCCCCCACGAGGAGCAAACCCGTGAGGACAGCGCGCCAAGAGCAGGCGGATGGGGAGGTGGGGCGGAACGTGGGAAGCCCCCTAACTGAGACTGCGGATGAAGTAGAGCAGGCGCTTGAAAAACCCCGGCCGGATGCCGGGGGCTTGGGTGCGCTGGGCCACCACGTGGTAGGCTTGGAGCTGGCGGTTGTGCATGGCGTGGGAGCCACCCCACAAGTACAGGCGGAAGGCGCGGAAGACAGCTTCGCCCCAGCGCTCGACGATAGTTTGGCGGTTGGCCTCAAAGCGAGCGGCCCAGTGCCTCAGCGTCAGGGCGTAATCGTTGGTTTCATCTACCACTTCCTCCACCTTGAAGCCGTGCATGAGGAATTCTTGCAGCAGGTCGGGCAGGCACAGGTACGTGTGGGTGCCGGGGTAGATATAGCGGCGCACGAAATTGCTCACCTTGTACTTTTCGAGCGTGGCCGAGGCGTCCAGATAAATGCGGCCCCCGGGCTTGAGGCACTTCCACACTTGCGCGGCAAAGTCGCGGTAGTGGGGGATGTGCTCGATGACGCCGAAGATGACAATGGCGTCGTACGGCTCGTGCGGCTCGTGTTCGAGGAAATCTTCGAGGAGAATTTGGCAGGTCGTCAGCCCTTGTTCGGCGATGAGGTTTTGGTGCAGCCGGTGCGAATCCTCGGCAAGGGTCAGGGCCGTGCAGTGGATGCCGCGCGGGCCGGCGTAGCGGGTAACTGCGCCCCAGCCCGCGCCGATGTCGAGCAGGCGGGAACCCGCTTGCAGGTGCAGGGCTTGGGCCATGGTAGCAAATTTGTGCTCGGCAGCCTGTTCCAGCGTTGCGTCGTCGTCGCGGAAGAGGCAATGCGAGTAGAGATGGTACTGGCGATCGACGAACGCCAAGTAGAAATCGTCGCCGAAATTGTAGTGGTGCGCGATGGAAGCGCGGTTGAGGCGGAGGCGGTTGCTCCACAAGAGTTGCAAATAGGCCCGCAGCAGGAAGCCGAGGCTGACCCTGCCCTTGACGTAGTGGCGCAGATCTAGGAAGCAGCGCACATCGCCCTCGATATCGATCTGGCCCTCGACATAGGCGCGACCGATGGCGTATTCGTCGAGTCCTTTGCCGAGCACCTCGTCGGAGTGAAAGACGACGCTAAAGGCCGGTTCGCCTGCGGGTCCCAAGCGCAAGGTCTCGCCTTGAGCAAAGGTGAACTGGCAGGGGATGGGGATGTCGGCGATGGCGGCGTGGAGCAGACGGGCGGCAGCGCATTGGGGCTGGGGGGGCGAGGCTTGCTGTAACTGGGGTTGTGCGGTCATGGAGGTTTTCCCGGTGGCGATTTCTGCGGCTTAGCTAGCCGCGCAAGCGGGGCGGGAACAGACTATGAATCTTCGCCCAACCCGTCAAGGAGGTGGGCAAAAGGAGAGAGGCCATGCAGGTGATTGGATGGGAAAAGATGGCGTGGAGTATAGGGGCGGTTGCGTGGTTGGGCTGCGCTCCGCTCGAAGCGGAGCGTCCGTCGCCGACGGGCGACATCCCGCGCAGCGCGTGGCCCGAGGCTTGGTTCCGGCCACCGGCCACGGCCGCGGCCGTGGGCTTGCAGACCTTCCGCCAGTCGCCCGCGCTCGACGAATTGGTCGCGGCCGGTGCATTGCCGCCGGTCGCCGAGCGCCTGCCCGACGACCCGGTGGTGGTGGAACCTTTCGACGCAATTGGCCGCTACGGGGGCACGGCCCGGCTGTTCTTGGCGGGCGAAAGCCTGATCAACGTGCCCGAGGGGGTGCTGCGTCCGGGGCCGCAAATGCGATTGAATCTGCCGAATTTTGCGGCAAAGGCCGAATACCTCAACGGCGCGAGAACGTTGCGGATCACCCTGCGCCCCGGTCACAAGTGGTCCGACGGCCATCCCGTAACGGCCGACGACTACGCGTTCTGGTTCGACCACGTGCTGCTGAACGAGGAGCTCACGCCCGTGGTGGAGCCGCGGTTTAAGGGCGCGCACATCGAAAAGCACGATGCGCATAGTTTCAGTTATCACTTTCCCCAGCCCATGCCGCTTTTTGTCAACCACCTCGCCCACAATAGTTCGCGCTTGGCAGTGCCAGCGCACTTCATGCGCCGCTACCACCCGGCCTTCACCGATCCGGCGCAATTGGAGCGCGAGGCCGAAGCGCTGGGTTTGCAGGATTGGCGCACCTATTTCGCGGCTGTGAACAGCACGACCGATCTGATCCCCTTCAACCGCCCGGTGCTGACGGCCTACGTACTGGTTAGCCGGACCTCGACGCGCGCCCTGCTGCGCCGCAATCCCTATTATCCGAAGATCGACCCGGCCGGCAATCAGTTGCCCTATATTGACTCTCTGGAGGTACAGCGGGTCGATAGCCCCGAGATCATGGCGGCCAAGGCTTCGACCGGGCAGATCGACTTTGCCGGGCGGCAGTTTATGACGGCCGATATTCCCCTGTTTAAGCGCTTTGAGCAGCACAACGGCTATTCCACGTATGTGTGGCCGCGGCCCTACGGCTCGGACGTGGTATTGCAGTTCAATTTGAATCACCCCGACGCGGGCCTGCGGCAGATTTTCCAAGACGTGCGCTTTCGGCGGGCCATGTCGCTGGCCATCAATCGGGAGGAAATCAACGACATCGTTTACTTTGGCTACGGGGTGCCGCGCCAGTTGACGGTAGTGCCGGCGAGCCGCTACTTCGAGCCAGAATTTGCCGCCGCTTGGGCCGAGTTTGACCCGGTGCGGGCGCGGGCCCTGTTCGACTCGGTGGGGCTGGTCGACCGCGACGGGGACGGCCAGCGCGAGCGGCTTGACGGCAAACCGCTGCAAATCACCTTGGAGTACATGATCGGGGAGACGCCCAAGCAGGTCACCCTAGACTTGATCGCGGCCCACTGGCGCGAGGTGGGGGTGAACGTCAATCTCAAGCAGATCAGCGGCACCTTGCAGCGGATTCGCGCGAGGGCGGGCTTGATGGACATGACTATATGGCACGCCGACCGCAACGCGGATATCCTCTTTCCCATTGAGCCTTATTGGTACGTGCCGACCAATGGCGGCTGGGAGCAGAGCCAGTGGTCCAAGTGGACGCGGTGGTACTTTACCGATGGCGCGCTCGGGTGGGAGCCGCCGGCGCAGATCAAGGAACTGATCGGCTGGTGGGAGACCCTGCGCCGCACTACCAACGAGGACGAGCGCATCGCGATGGGCAAGAACATTCTCCGCAGCCAAGCCGAGAACTTGTGGGCACTCGGGGTCATTGGCTTGGGGCCGCATCCGGTCGTGGTCAGCCACAAGCTGCGCAATGTGCCGCCGCAGGGCTATTGGGGCTGGGATTCGCGCTGGACGTGGCCGTACTATCCAGAAACTTGGTATTTGGATGAGGGAGTTGCAAAGTAGGCGCGAGCGCTCAGAGCCCGCAGGACCGCTAGTTGTTTTTGGCCGTTCTCTAATTTTTATTATAATAATGTGCCAATTATTAAGAGTTGTTGAAAGGAGGTGAAGAGAAGCTGTTTTAGGCATCAGAAGTTCACTTTTCGCTTTTTGACGAATGTTCCAACCACGAACCTATGAGGTGAATCGCATTATGAAGAAAATTTTGAGCATCGCGACTGTGTTGGCCCTAGGCATCATGTTGCAGGCCAGCGCGGTATCGGCCCACGTGCCGATCCCCGGCATCGACTCCGGTACGCTTTTCCAGTGGCCCGCTGGCCAAGAACCGACCTTGGACGGCGACCTCTCTGAATGGGATATCGTCCCTGAGGATTACTACGTCCCCTTTGATTCGCACTTCGAGTACTATCTCGGCTTGGGCCACGAAAACGACGAGAGCAATTTGTCGTTTCGGGTAGTGGGCGCTTGGAGCGCGGGGACCAACCGCCTCTATCTCATGATGGAGCGTTTCGACAACTACTGGGATCGCAATGGCGTTGGCGCGGTCGCGGCTGGCGATGATAGCTGGGAGATCATGATCGACGCCGACCACGGCGGCGACCGGCACTTTGCGCTCCCCGACGATTACGAAGACGACGACGAGCGTCAGCGCAATCAGGGCCGTTTTGCCCAGAACGCCCATTACGTCTGGCCCGACATGCCCGACGCCAACCGGGCCGTCGGCTGGAAGTGGTTCTTCAACAGCAACTCAACATGGCACGACGTGCCCCCGTGGGGCGATTACGGTTTCCAGCTAGACGGCGAAGTCAACTCGGGCGAGGTCACAGCGCGCATCGAGGTGATGTCGGTCGCTTGGGACGACTTCCACTGGGTCGGTCCCGACGAGAGCCAGATCCACACTTTCACCGAGGGCAATACCATCGGCTTGGGTTGGGTCGTACACGACATGGACTCGGCCGAAGAGGACAATGGCGGCGCCAGCGACGGCGGCTGGGGCATCAATCCCAACATCCAGATGTGGTTCGACTGCGTCAACTGCTCGGACTTCCTGCTGGCGCCGCTGGATCCTCGCGTGGATTTCAGCAGTATTGAAACTGGAACCGCAGTAGAGGAAGAAAGCTGGGGACGCATCAAGGCGGCCTATATCCAATAGTTCGCTTCTCGTTCCCAACTGCTAGTCTCTGAAGGGGAGGTGTCTCGTGCATCTCCCCTTCAGGTTTCTGTATGTTAGGAGATGCAGTCATGGTCGCATTCAGAGGCTTTTGCGCCGCGCTATTGTTGGCCGCCAGTAGTGCCCCGGTCGCGGGATTGACCGTCTATCGGCTGGGCGGCGAGGGCTTGCCGCCGCCGCCCGAGGTGGCCAGCGGGGAAGCCGATTTCGTCCAATTTAGCTGGGCCGAACTCGACCCCGACTTGCAGGGCGCAAGCGAATCCCTCGCGATTGCCCCCGACGGTATTGCCCCTTTGTTCTTCCCCGCCGATTTCAATATCGCGCCGACGGTCGAGGATCGCGGCGGCTACCTACATACCCAGGGCTTTCAGGCTTGGATCGAAACCGATGACACTAGCTTGGTAAATGACGGCGATCCTGCGACGGCCTATTACGAAGAGAAGGGATCCAATCGGGTGAACGTGGGGGATGACTTGCGGTTCGGCAAAACCTTATTGTTCGACCTCGGCGGCTTGTTTGCGGTAGATCGCATCCGCTTTTCCACGCGCGCTGGCAACGAAGACAATTACATCGAGCTGTTCCACGTGTGGACCAATACCCTGACGACTGAAGAAGCCGGGATCAGCAGCGTCGACCTCTGCACGGCCGGGAGGACGGACAACTGTTTGAGCTTCATCAACCGGGCCCACCGCGACATCTACAACCGCAAAGACATGTACTTCGACGCCCTGTTGGAGGTCAAAGAAAACACCCGCTCCACCGTAGAAGTGGAACTCACCGGCGAATACATCCGTCGCGTGGCACTATTCGTGCCGTCGCAGCCGACTCGCGACTGGGAGATTGCCGAATTCGAGATCTTCGCGCCCGGCTATGTGCCCAATGCCTCGTACCTGTCCAACATCCTCGATCTCGGCAAAGAGGTCTCGCTGGGTGAGCTGCGCTGGTCGGGGCACAAGGACGCGGCCGCCGCGGTCAACATCCGCAGCCAGAGCGGCAGCGATGTCGATCCCAATATATACTGGCGCCATACGTTCCGCGGCGACGAGCAAGTCAGGTACGACGCCAAGGGCAAGCCGCTAACCCTGCGCACCTACGGACGCTTGGAAATTTCCGAGCGCGGCAAGATCACCCGCGATGCAGAAAACTGGGATTTCTGGTCGACGACCTATGATTTTAGCGATAGCAGCGGGACGCGCTGGTCGGCGACCAAGCCGCGGCGCTATGTGCAGTTTGAGTTGGATTTTCAATCGAATATCGCCGCGGGCAGCCGGATGGATTACGTGGAGTTCACCGCGTCCCCGCCGGCCGTCACCGCGCTGGTCGGCGAGATTGACCCTTGGCAGGTCGAGACGGCCGCGGTGACCCAGTTCACTTACGCCATCCGGCCTACCATTGGACTTGACGACCCGGGGTTTGACCACGTGGAGATCGCGGCTAACGGCGGGCGTTTAGTGAGCATCGACGGTGTGCGGATCGGGGGCGAGGCCGTGGCTTTTGAGCGAGTTGAAGAAGGGGCCGAGCGGCTAGTGGTGGGCGTACCTAAGCTGAACGTGGACCACACCGAAGAGGTGGTGGAAGTGGATTTCAGCGGCGAGATCTTTCGCTACGGAGCGACCTTTGCCGGTCGCGTGTTCGACAGCCAAACCCCGCAGGAGATTTGGCAGCCGGTGCAGCCCGGCGACGCCACGGCGCTCAGGGACGGCAACACCCTTTCGGTGCAGGCTCTTGCGCTAGGCTCCCGGGTTCTCGGTGCGCTAGACCTAGCCGGGGGCGTTTTTACGCCCAACGGCGACGGCGTCAACGACAGGTTGGACATTGCCTATGAGCTGCTCAAACTGGTGGCACCGACCCCGGTGGTGGTGCAGGTGCGGGATGTGGCCGGCGGATTGGTGCGCGAGGTGTACCATGGTCTCGACGCAGCCGGTCGCCACCGGCGGCCGTGGGACGGCTTGGACGGGCACGGGCAGCGGGTGGCCCCCGGCGTTTACATTTGCCGCGTCGAGGTCGCCACCGAGGAGGGCCGGCGGCAGCGCGCAGGGGTGATAGCGGTCACCTATTAAAATAATTGCAAATTGCGAATTAGCAGCGCACAGGGGTCGTTAGTTCAGCAGCGTTCAGGAGAATTGGCTATGGTCAGCGGAAAGTGCATACTGGCGCTGGGGTTGGGTCTGGGGTTGTGGGGGTTGGTGGGGGCGCAGAATCACGCCCTGCGCTCCGACCACGTCGTCGTAAACACCCAACGGCACTGGAGTAACTGGGCCTTCGTCGAGGGGACGCTGGCTATCTCCGCTAGCGGGGAGCTCGCTCCAGCCTTCGTGCCCAAGGACCACAACGCCGTAACGGACATTGGCCAACACCTGCGGCGCATCGCCGATGACGCGACCATCCTCGACGCGATCGAAGCCGGTTCCAACGAGGCGGCGGTCGCCAACCTCTTCGATGGCGACGAAACGACCTATTGGGAGCCAGACCCGGACAGCCCGCTGCGGGACTGGTGGTTTCAAGTTGATATGGGCCGGTTGATCAATGCCACGCGCGTTGGGTTGCAATTTGCGCCCGAGGGGCAGGGCGATCCCTTTTTGCAGTTCGCAGTGCTGACGGCCGACAACGCCGATCAGGGCAACAAGATAGCGGGCAAGGTGCCCATGCACTTGGTGTACCGCACCCCAAGCGACAACAAAAACCAGCGCGAGTTCGAGTTCGACCTGAAGCGCGGGGAGCTAATCAACCCGGTCCCCGGGGTGGATTTCCAAGGCGATATGGTGCGCTTGGTGCAAGTCGTGGTCACCGAAAGCGATGGCGCACGCGCCGTTGAGGTGTCGGCCGAAGAATACGCGGCCTTGGCAAGCCAAGATCAGGGGGACGTGGTTTTCTACAAGCAAGTGGGGGAGGGAGAAGTAGAGGTCGAAGAGGCGATCTACGAGGCGATTGACCCGCAATTGCGCGGCGCGGTGCGCCATTACCGGCGAGAGCGGCCGCGCTTGGCCGAATTGGCCGTCTATGAATTGGGCAAGAACATTTCGCAGGGCATGATCCTAGATCGCAATGGCAGCGCCGAAAGCTCCCACGAAGGGTCGGTGGGCAACCTAGTGGACGGGGAAGGCACCTATCTGACCTTCAATCTCAAAGCCTTTCAGACCGGGAACGTGGCATTCGGCGAGCGCTTTCTGGAGTTCGACTTGGGCGCTTCCTACTGGCTCGACACCGTGCAACTGTGGTACAACCTCAGCGTGGCGGGCGGGCGGCTGGCCGGAGCCAGTTTCCACCGCTACGAAATCAAGACTTCGGACGGCACCCCGGCCCCGGGCGGCGGGCGGCTGTGGGCGACGCCCGCACAGGTCCGCGGCCTAGGCACGGCGCATGAAGTCAACACCTTCGAGCCGACGCCGGCCCGCTTTGTGCGCATAGCCTATCCCTTTGCCAGCAGCGAATCGGGCCGCGAGGGGAATAAAGCGCGCCTCCGAGAAGTGCAGATCTACGGCGAAGGACACCATCCCGAGGTGGCGCTGGAGTCGGGATTGATCCCATTGCAAGGGGCCAAGAGCTTGGTGTCCATCGAATGGGAGGCGGACGCGCCCCCGGGCACGTCCGTGCAAATCCAGACCCGCACCGGCAATGAGGTCGCCGAAGCGTACCGCTACTACGACAGCGGCGGCGTGGAAGTCTCGGCCGGCAAATACGAGAAGTTGGGCTTTTTCAAAAAGGGCCGGATCGACACCCTGCAGGTGGCCGGCTCGGACTGGAGCAACTGGAGCGCGCCCTACGCGCGTTCCGGCGACCCCATTGCTTCGCCCAGCCCGCGTCAATACCTGACCTTGCGCGCCCGGCTTTCTACCACAGACCCAACGCACGCCGCCAGACTGCGCTCCATTCGCTTGAACTTCAATCCGCCAGTAGCCAAACAACTGCTAGGCGAACTGGATATAGGGGTCTTTGCGCGCTTGGGTGCGCCGCAGGAGGTTGCGCTGTTTGTCAAGCCGATCTTCGCGCCGCAGGATTTGGGCTTTGACGAGGTACTGGTGCGCACCCCGCCGGATATGTCGCTCGAATTCGGCGCGCTGCGCTTGGGCAGCTTGGCGCAGTGGGAAAGCGGCCAAGCCGAAGAGTTGGCCGATGTGCAGGTGGTGGAGACGCGCTCGGACTCGCTCTATTTGCGCCTCAACCGGCTGGTACAGCAGGGCGGGCAGGTCGAGCTGATGGAGGTGCGGTTTACGACGGCCCTGTTTTCCCCCGGGGTGGTGCTCCAAGCGGCCCTGGGCAATTCGTCGTTGGCCAACTCGTGGCAACAGGTCGATCCCGCAGACGTGACCGAATTGGCCCAGAGTCAGGGGTTGCAGATCCTCGCTTCGGTGCAGGACAACAACGTGCTCGGCGACATAAGCGTCCAGCCAGCGGTAGTGACGCCCAACGGCGACGGGGTCAACGACGCCCTGACCATTGATTTTACCGTGCGTCGGCTGAGCGGCGTGCGCCCGGTCAAAGTGCGGCTCTACGACCTAGGCGGTCGGCTGGTGCGCCGACTCGATGCCCAGAAGCCCCTAGTGGCCGGAAAATACGCGCTCAACTGGGCAGCCGATGACCAGCAAGGACGGGTGGTGCCGCCCGGGATTTACATCTTGCGCATCGACATTGACGCGGATTCGCACCGCGGCGTGCGGCAAACGGGCGTTCAGCGCCTGCTGCACGTGGCGTATTGAGCAGAGGAGCTAGTCGGCTGTGTTGAATCCGCGTGCGAAGGCGCTGGTGCTGGTATTGTTGGCGGTGCAAAATCTAGGGGCGGAACGCCGCGCCATTGTCTTGGGCGGCGAGGACGGGTTGGCGTGGGCGAGCGGCGGCGGGACTGTCGCGGCCTTAATACAAACCGACCCGACCGAGGTTGAGGTTAGCAATACCCCGGGCAATGTGCTCGAGTTTGACGCCGACGGCCGGGTGGGCTGGATGTCGCCGCAACGGGCGGATGAGACCGCGAATATCGCCTTGGGCCTCCTCGACCGCGGCGGTCGCCTCGGCGCACCGACCATATTGTCGCAGGTCATAAAAGACCAGCTAATTTTTATGATCGACGACGACCCCACGACCGCGTTTGAGCGCAAGACAGCGCGCGGGGCGAGTCAGGTCAACTCGCTTGGGGTCATCATGGATTTCGACCTCGGTGCGCGGTTCGGGGTTGAGCGCATCCAGTTTTTCCCCCGCAACGCACATCCCGATTTTCTCGCCCCGGACTTCCCGTTCCAAAACGATTTTCTGCGGGGCTTTGAACTGCTGCTCAACGACGGCAGCGAAGAAACGCAGGTGGCCAATCAGCCGGTGCTGACCACGGTTGAACTGGAGCCGGAAAACGAAGAGCCGGTCGTCGAACTGACCATCCCGCCGCAATACGTCCGCTATATCCGCCTGAAATCCCAGACCACCGTGGGGTTTGAGATTGCCGAATTCCGCGTCTTTGGGTCCGGTTTTGTGCCCCGCGCCGACTACCTTTCCAACATCTTCGACTTTGGCGAGGAACTAGCCCTGTGGGGGCGCATTCGCTGGGAGGAGGAGCACTTCGGCGTCGAACGCCTGTCGCGCTTGCTGATCAGTTCGCGCAGCGGCTGGGACGACACGCCGTTGGAATTCACCCGTCAGCATCCAGACAGCGGGGAGGACGTGCCGTGGCGGGCGGGCGCGGTCGCGACCACGGCGACCGGCGATGCGGTTGACCTAGACGCCGTGGACGATGTCCAAGAAGCGCTCGACCTCTTCAACGCCCTGCCCGTGGACGAGCGCAACCGGGTCGCGCTGACGCAGGACGAGTACGACGATTTGAAGAGTTCGGACAAAGGCGACGTGCGCGCCGACTTAGTCGCTTGGAGCCGCTGGTCGCCGCCGTATAAACTAACTGCGGGTGCTATAAACGACGATCAATTGGGCGCGCCCATCCTCTCGCCCGGCCCCCGCCGCTACTTTCAGTTGAAGGCCGAATTCGCCAGCGAGGATTTGCAATCCGCCCGCGCCTTGGGGCCCCTCGCCTTTACGGTATCGAACCCGCCGCTGACGGAGCGGATCATCAGCGAGGTCGTCCCGCGCCAAGTCGAACTGGGCGTTCCGGTGTCGTTCACCTATGCCGTCCTGCCGACCAAGATGCGCCGCGGCGTAGATTTGGGTTTCGACGTGTTCGAGATTGCCACGCCCGTGCGCGCCGCAGCGGTCGAGACCATTGAGGTGGTCCACGCCGATGGCCGAGTGCAAACGGCGGATTTCACCGGCATCGCCCTGACCGATTTGCCCGTCCAAGACGCCAGCGGCCTCTTTGCCGTAGAATCGGTGACCGAGCGGCACCTGCGGGTGCGCTTTCCCACCATCGCGGAAAGCGATTTGACCGCCGGCCGGGCCGCCGTGCTCAAAATCCGCTTCAAGTGCCGAGTGCTGAGATTTGGCACGACCTTTAGCGGCACCGCTTGGAACAGCACGACCGACGACCTCGGCCAGCGGGTCATCGGCGGCAATGCGGCCGATCTGGGGGCCGCGGACGACGATTTAATCCCCATCGGGGCGGCCGACCCGAATGACCTAGCGGTAAAAGTGCCGCTGGCCGGTGGCCGCCTCCTGATCAACGTCGCGGCCCAACCGCGGGTGTTCAGTCCCAACAAAGATGGGGTCAACGACGAGACGCGGATACACTGCGATCTGGTGCGGTTGGTCGATGCCGCGCCGCTTACCGTGCGCGTGTTCGATCTGGCCGGACACCGCGTCCGCACGCTCTTTGCCGGCGCACAAGGCGGCGGGAGTTTTTCCGCGCAGTGGGACGGCACGAATGCGGCGGGACAACAGGTGCCCCCGGGCATCTACCTCTTCCGCGTCAACTTGGCCACCGATGCCAAACGGGAAGCGGTCGTAGGTATCGTCGAGGTAGTTTATTAGCGGATGGCCTTAGTACACGACACCTAAAGTAGGCGACCCTTATTTTGAGTACGCCTTTTCTGCGGTTTCCGCTGGGTGCGGGATCGAGGGCGTCCCGCCCTCGACGAGGGCAAGATGCCCTCGATCCTTGGCAGGCTGAGGGCTGGTGGCGTGTAGTAAGGCGGATGGCTTACTACACGACCCCCGCGACCCCCTGATTTCCTTTGGGAGCTGGATGATGAACCATACTAACGTCGACCCCTTGGTTGACGAAGTGCGTAATGTGCGCAAGGCGATCTCTGAGACGTTTGACCAGTTGATAAGTTGTGTGACTACTTTCAGCATCAAGAGCGGGTCGTCAAGCCAGTACGGGGCCTTCTCGGAGGCGTCCGGCAGGGAAGAAGTGAGGGAGGATTTTGATGGGCAGAACTAGGGGGATACTCGCGTGGTTGGTCCTCTTGGCATTGGTGTTGCCGGCGACCGCGGCGACCGGCCAGTCGCCGGACCGTCGTTTTGGGACCCAGCGCGGGGCGCAACTCACCTTTGAGCCTCGCGGGCCGGGCGTCCTCTTCGATGCGCTCGATCCGGCGCTCAAGAAATGGTACGTGCCGCAGGAGCTATACGTGGATTACGGCTTTCGCCAGTGGGAGTACTCGAATTACGCCAGAGACCTGTACCAGCGCTACGTCAACACCAACCGCCAGGGCGGGCCGTTTTACGACTTGTACGGGAACTACCAGACTTGGGGCTGGCTGATTTTCGACTGGAACCAGACCCAACCGGGCCAATTCGGTTCGTCCATATACAAAGACCCCAAGTTCAATTCGTGGTTCAACGCGGTCACGGTCTCTTCCGATTCGCGCGATCAGTATTACTTGGCAATAACCATTGGCGAGCGCATCCGCACCGCCCTGACCCCGCTGACCTTTTCAAAGCCGCGTTTTAACGGCATCCAGATGGACTTTGCCGCGGACAAATACGAGGCCACGCTGTTGTTCTCCCGCGCCAGTGAGGCCATCCTCGGCACCACCCCCGAGCGCCAGCCCAGCGTCTCGACCAACGCGACCAATATGATGGGGGGCCGGGCCACGGCGCAGGTGGGGGATTTTGTCAAGATCGGCGCGACCATGGTAAACGCCCACAATGCGCAGACCTTGGCCGAGGCGTTTGAACGCAACCCGTTCATCGGCACCTTGGGCGCCGAGCAGGGCAGCGACCCAATCCGGGCCATCGCCGTGGTCCTGAGCGACGACTCCCCGGAAGACGGCCAAGGCGGCGCAGCCCTGTTTGCCCACGACATCATCATTACGGCCGAGGATTTCGACACCAAGAAGCGCACGAAATTCCGCTTGCGCGAGGTGGTGGCCGATCCGACCAAGTGGCCGGTGATTACCGGCGGCTTCCCGCGCGAGGGTTTTTTGGCGGCCGACGGCGAGGAGCAGATCGTCATCAACTACGACTTCACGGACTTGGCGTATATTGGCCCGCGGCCGACCGAGATCGTCGATATCCAGTTCGATATAGTGGTGGCCAACGACTACAAGATCCAGGTGTGGTCGGACCGCCAGATCGGGCGCGGCAGCCTGCCCAGCCCGCCGCTTACGGGCTTGGACTTGGCGCAAGCGGGGGCCGTGCTCTTTGACGTCCGCAGCGCCGCTGGCAATGTGACGGACAATTCAAACCAGCAGCGCGTCGTCTTCGACTACGGGCTGCCATCGGCGAACATGGTGTTTGGGTTTACGATGGAAGTGTTGCAGCTAATGGGATTTGACGCCTATGCCGAGTACGACATCAATCGCGCCTACCTCCAGTACCCCAACCTCACGCTCGCCAACGCCGATCGCAACCTGAGTACCCACGCGCGCGACGCGGCCGCTTGGATGATCAACGTTTCCAAACAGGCGTATCCGTTCTTCTTGTTCGGCGAAGCCTTCAGCATGGATCCTTCCTACTCGACGACCGCGTTTATCGTGGATTCGGGCGGCAGCATCTACTACGACGACGAGCGCACTTCGGTCTATGAGTTCGTCGATGACAACGACGACCAAGATCGCACGCCCGATTGGAGCCGCTGGGGCCAAGGCGGCCCGGACGCGATCGTCTTCCCAGGTTGGGACGAAAACAACGACTTTGTCTCGGACTTCAACCAAAACGACAATATCTCCCTGAGCAATCGCATCCCGGATTACGAGGAGCCGTTTTTCCGCTACAACGTCGATCGGCCGGAATTCCTCTTTGGCGTTGACCTCAACAACAACAATTGGATCGACCGCTTTGAAAACGACGACTTGCCCGACTATCCCTATCGCCGCGACCACCAGGGCTACAACATGTACGTCGGCCAACACCTGACGCCCCACGCCCGCTTGACGGTGGGACGACTGCGCGAGGACGAGATCTCCTCCAACCGCCGCAACCACGTGACGTACGGCGTCTTCACCTACGACCGCGACCACCCGCAGTGGGGCCGCTTGCGGTTTTTCAATTTCCTGAAAAAGGTCGCGGACGATATCCCCGACATCCGCCGCGAGCCCACGCCAGACCTGCAGACGGTCTCGCTGGCCCACGTCGAGGACATCCTGCCGGCGAGGGACACTTGGGTCAACGACAGCTACGTGCAATTCGATTACGCGCCGGTCGACGAGTTGAATGTCATCAACAAATTCAAATACAGTCTCTTCAGCCAGCGCGGTCAGGCGTTCAAAAGCGGCGATGCGCCCATTCTCAATGAACGCACGCGGTTTGTGGGTTTGATCAACAAGGCGGATTACACCTACCAGATCGGCCAACTCGTGCTGCAACCCAAGGTGAAAAGCGAATACCTCAACCAGACGGCCTTTTTGCCGGCCGATCCCGACCGCAAGGAGTGGATGGGGATCGGCATTGTGCAGGCGCGGCTGCCGGTGCTGAACAACTCCTTCCTCGAAAGCGGAGTGGAGTATTCGCTTTTCCGCGAGCTGGTCTTGGACGAAGACGCGTTGCTGGCCGATGGCCCGACCCAAGACACGGGCGATTTCCGCAATTTGGTCTTGGCCGTGCAGTGGACCACCCTCGGGCACTATCTCGGCTACAAGCTCACCACCCAGTTCGGCATTAGCTATACCAAGCGGTGGGACGAGGCGGTGGTGTTGGGGGCCGAGGGCCTAGTGAAGCAGAGCGAGAGCCGCTCCTTCGGCACCAGCTTTATTTCGGTGTACGCTGGTGTAGAATGATGCGATGCGGTTCAACACAGGGGTGGGCGGTGGTTTGCCTGCTGGCCGGGCTGCTGCCGGCCGGTGCCCAACCCGACTACGGCAACCGCTTGGGAATCAACGAAGCGGACCGGGTTTCCTATTACGCCTCCGGCCCACTCGTGCAGCAGGCCGCGCTCGTCCCGGCGTTGAAGCGCTGGTACATGCCGCAGGAAATCGCCCCGGAATACCGCTGGCAGTGGGAGTACACCAACTACGCGCGGGATCCCTACCGGCGCTATTTTTCTCCCGCGCAGGAAGGCGACTATTTCTACGACCTGTACGGGCGCTATCTGACCAAGGGTTGGCTGGTGTACGACTGGCGGCAGCGGCAGCCGACCAGCTCCGGGGGATCGGGCCTGCTCAAACCGGACGGGCGCTACAACTCGTGGTTCAGCAACCTGCTCATCGCCACCGATGCCAAGGGCCAGCACTATTTGGGGGTGACCATTGGCGACCTGATCAACACCACGCTGACGCCGATGACGTTCCGCAAAACCCGCTTCAACGGGGTGCAGTTCGACTATGCGGCCGACCGCTTGGCCGCTACCGCGCTGATGTCGCGGATCAGTCTGCCGGTAGATCAGATCGCCCCGGGCGTACGCGTCCCCGTGGTCACCGAGAACTTTACCAACCTGCTCGGCTTGAGGGGCGAATGGCAGGTGCGCGACGCCGTGCGCTTGGGCGCGACCTTTGTCAACGCCCACAACGGCCGAGCGCAAGCCGACCGCGGCGGCAACCCCTTCAAGGGCAAGCTGACCAATGGCCAACTGGAAAACCGCATCAATTGGATCATCGTCCGCATAACGGACGACTCGCCCGCAGACGGGGTGGGCGGGCCTACGGTTTTCGACCGGGATGTCGAAGTGCATACCCGAATCGGCGGCCGCGACACTGTGCTGGTGGGCAGCCAGATCGGCTTTCAGCCGCAGATAGAAGGTGGGACCACGCGCAATGGCTTCCCCCTTGCCGAAGGGGCCGGCAGCGAGGGCGCGATCACCTATCGGTACAATTTCTCGGCTGAGGACCCGGCCGTGGTGGCCTTAGAAGACCTCATCGACGATGCCGATTTGGTCAACAACATTACCGCCGTGAAATTTCGCTTTCTACTCAACAACGATTACCGGGTCGATGTCACTTCAGATGCCCAGACCGACAACGAACCTTTGGGGGCCCAATCCAAGTTTTTGAACGTGGTGCGGGCCGCGGGCAATGTCCAAGACAACTCCAATCAGCAGTGGGTCGTCTTCGACTACGGCCTGCCGACCGCGACCCAAGTCTTCGGCTTCAGCTTTGAGGTCAGCGATTGGGCGGGCTTTCGGCTGTACGCCGAGTACAACGTCAACCACCAGTTCCGGCAGTACCCCAATATCGCCCGCAAGACGCACCCCAGCGCGTCCGGCGTGTTGGGGAATGAGTCGGCCACGGGCTGGATGGTCAACGTCGCCAAAGAGCACTACCCCTTCTTCCTGTTCGGCGAGGCGTTTGGCATGGACGCCGAGTACAACACCACGTCGTTCCTCGTGGATCAGGGCGGGCGCATCAATTACGGCGACGACGAAGAGGCGCGCTCGGAGTTTATCTACGACTTGGTCGACGACAACGACGACAACGACATCCGCCTCGACCAGCGGCGCGACAAGGAGGGGCTGGCCGACGGAGCGGTGTTCCCCGGCCTCGACGAAAACAACGATTTCATTTCCGATTTCAACCAGAACAACACCTCAGTGCGCCCCAATTTCATGCCCGACTACGAGGAGCAGTTTTTGCGCCACTACGTCGATCGGCCGGAATTTGTCTTTGCCCTCGACTTGAACAACAATGGTTGGGGCGAGCGCTTTGAGAACGACGACGAGCCGGACTATCCCTACAAGCGCGACCGGCGCGGGTACAACGCCTACTTGGGGGCATGGCTGACGCCGGAGCTGAAGTGGATGGCCGGGCAAGAGCAAGTGCAACGCTTATCGACCGGCGAAAAGAACCTGACCCGCTACGCCCTGCTGGCCTACGAGCGCAATTTTCCGCGGGCCGGCAATGCGGCGTTCTACAACATGTTCAAGCTGGTGCAGGACGATATCGCCGACGACGTGGTCCAGTGGGTGACGGCGCGGCCCGAACTGGGCCGACCCCTCGACTCGTCTGGTTCGATGCAGCCGATCGCGGATCCGCTGGCCATGCGCGACGCCCTCGTCAATCGGCTGTGGGCTGGTTTCAGTGGCAAGACCTACAAGGGCATCAACACCGAGGGCAAGTTCATCCACGAGTTCATTCGGCAGCGCGACGCAAACGGCCGCAACACGCGGCGGCTGGGGCTGATCAACCGCCTAGACTACCAATTCTCGCTGGGCCGCATGGCAGTGCAACCGCGCTTCAAGCACGAACTCTTCATGGACGACACGCCCTACAACATCGGCCGCCTGACCGGCCCCGCCACGGCCGAGCGCGAGGACTGGAGCGGGATCTTCTCGCTCTTGTTGCGGCGTCCCTTTTTGAACCACGTGTTGCTGCAGTTGGGCGTTGAGCATCTCATCTTCCGCGATTTTACCCAAGACGAAACGGCTGCCGCTGGCTTGCGCGTCGGCCATGCGACCGGGGATTTCGCCGAGACTTCGCTCGCCGTGCAACTTTCCATTGACACGCCGTACCTCGGCTATACCCTGCAAACCCTGCTGGGGATCAGGGTGAGCAGACGCCATTTGGAGCGCTTTGAACAGCCCAGCGCTCGAGAGACGGGGGCCCTCTCCTTTGTGACGGTATATGGCAGCGTCCGCTAGGGGCCGGTCGCACCTCGCTGTAATTAGACAACTAATCACCACTACACCGGCTTAGTAAGGCACAATAAAATGAACCTGCTATGGTCCTTGTATGCCGGCCTAGTCCTCGCCGCTTGTGCAAAGGATGCCGAGGAACTGGAAGATCCCGTGCTGGCCGCAGTGGGGGATCGCCGGATAACGGCCTCTCAACTGATCGACTTTGAACAGCGCCTGCCGGCGCAGCTAAAAACGCAGAAATCCGGCTTGGACGGCTACCGCGACTACCTACAGACGATCATCGACAAGGAGATTTTCCTCCAAGAAGCGCTCAAAAGGGGGCTTGACGAGGTGCCGGAGGTGGCGCAGAAGCTGCGCAAGGAAAAGGCCGAACGGGTGTTGCGGCTGTTGTTCGAGCGCGAATTCCTCGCCAAAGTCCGCGTCGATGAGCAGGAATTGCGGGCGGCCTACGAGGCCGCGGACAAGGAGCGCGAGGTCAAGCTGCGCCTGATTATCGTTGCCACGCAGGCCGTCGCCGAGGATATCCGGCAAAGCCTTGCCGACGGGGAGGATTTCACCGCCCTGGCGCTCAGCCGCTCGCTGCACCAATCAACGGCACCGCAGGGTGGGGAATTGGACGGCTACCTGACCGCCAAGCGCATTCCGATCTACCTGCAAGAATACATAAACGCGCTGGCAGTCGGCGAGTACTCCGAGCCGATTCGCCTGCCCAACGGCCAGTTCGGGATCTACCAAGTCATGCACGCCCGGCCCGTGAGTTTTGCCACCGCGAGCAACGCGCTGGAGGCCGAGCTGCGCGAGGAAAAGACGACCGCACTGATAGAGGCATTCTCGGCGCAACTGCGGGCCGACCTCGACTTGCAGGCCAACAGCGAGACTTTGCAGCAGTTACAGCAATGGGTCGCGGCCGGGCGCAGAGAGTATAACGCCGCAGAACGCGCCGGGGTACTTTTTCACTTTCGCGGCGGCCGTGTCTCGGTAGGCGATTTCTGGGATTACGCGGACGAGTTGGACATGGGGTTTTCGGGCGACATTGCCGAGTCCGTGCGCTGGTTTGCCGCAGACGTGCTGCTGCCCCGCACCTTGTTCCTGCACGTGGCCTATGAAAGGGGGATTGACCGCGAAGAGCAGATTGTGCGCTGGTATCAGCGCCGCAAAGACGCCCTGTTGCTGTTGGCGCTTAGGCAGACGGCGGTCAAGGACCAAATCCATATCGCGCCGGAAGCCGTCAGGAAACTATACGACGAGCGGCCCGAGTTGTTCACCGCACCGGAGGAAGTCACACTGCAGGAGATCATGGTGCAAACTCGGGAAGAGGCCGTGGCGATCAGAGAGCGGATTGAGGCCGGTGAGGATATGGGAGCACTGGCCAACGAATACACCTTGCGCGCGGCGGGCAAAGGCGCACAAGGCACATTCCACATCCACGCTTTTGAACAATCCTTCTACCGAGAATTGATCGACGCGGTACACAGCGCCGAGATCGGCCGGTTGTACGGCCCGGTCGCGGTGACGGCGCAGCCCGCCCAAGTGGTCGGCCCGGAGGCCATGCCGCGGGGCGGCGAGTACTATTCGGTGTTCAAGGTGTTGGAGTCGAATTTCGGCAGTGTCCCCGAGCCTTTTGCCACCGCGGCGAAGCGGGCGCGGGCGCTGTTGAAGCGCGCCGAGGAGGGCCGCTTGGCGGATGCGTTTTTGATGGGATTGCGGCGGGAGTACGAAGCGAGGGTCGTCGTGTATGAGGACCGTCTGAAGACGCTGTTGCCGCAGTAGGCAGAGCGAGTCATTGCCATTAGCCTTTGTGTGGGTTAGCTTCTAGCCTTCATTTATTGAATGTCTTTGCACTAGATTTCTGCTCTAATCATCTTTCGGCAAATCATTGGCGATCTGTGCTTAGAAGAAGACTTACAGATAAAACAAAATGGAGAAAGAATGACACAACAATCGGACATTATCCAAGAGACACTCAAAGATAGCAATTATCATCTCGGCTTGTTCAAAGAAGATGAAATTGCAACTCTGTGCCAAAAGGTCTTTATCAAAATGACCAGCACAGGCAAGAAAATTCCCTATGTGAAGTGTATTGTGCGGGGCAAGGATATTCAACTCAAGCCGGAAGAAATCGTCCGCCAACTCTACGCAAAGAGACTTATCGATCAGTATCGCTATACCAAAAATCGGTTGGGTTTTGAATACCCGGTTAGCTTTGGGCGCGAAAAGAAAAAGGCCGATATTGTCATTTTTGATAAAGACCGGCCTGATACAGCCTATATCATCGTTGAAGTAAAAAAGCCCAAACTCAAAGATGGAAAAAGCCAGCTTCGATCCTATTGCAACGCCACAGGTGCGCCGATTGGCGTCTGGACGAATGGAGAGCAAATTTCCCATTACCACCGCAAAGACCCCAATTACTTTGAAGACATCACCGATGTTCCAAATAGCGAGCAAAGACTTGAGGACATTCTCAGTGAACGCTTTACACTCAAAGACTTAATCACCAAGGATAAGATCGCCAATGAGCGAAAATCTCTCAAAGATATTATCCTCGAAATGGAAGATGAAGTCTTGGCAAATGCCGGAGTAGATGTATTCGAGGAGCTTTTCAAGCTCATATTTACCAAGCTCTACGACGAGTTCCTTAGCCAAGACGATAAGGAATTCATCAATCGTTCTATCCGTCGTGCTATATCAACTGTTGTTAGTGAGCCAAAACAACAAGGCCGCCTTGATGGACAGAATTACGATGTCCTCAAGGCAGAAGTCGAAAAAATCCCAGACTACTACTTTAGGGTAATGGAGTTCAGAAACACCGGACAGACTGATACGGAGCTCAAGGACAAAATACAAAGCCTGTTCGATAAGGCAAAAAAGAAGTGGCCAGGTGTTTTTCCAGAAGGCTCTACATTTGATCTTTCAGACAGCCACTTATCCGTCTGCGTGTCCAGTTTGCAGGATGTCAAATTGTTCAACTCCAATTTACTGGTCGTGGATGAAGCATTTGAATATCTGGTCAACAAATCTGCTAAAGGCGAAAAAGGACAATACTTTACGCCTCGTCATATCATTGATATGTGCGTACAAATGCTCAATCCACAACCCGGCGAATACATGATTGACACCGCCTCCGGCAGTTGCGGTTTCCCGGTGCATACTATCTTCAAGCTCACTGGACACCTGTTTGGCAATTCGGATATAACAGATAAAGAAAAAGAGAATGTGCTGAAAGTATTTGGCATAGACTTTGACGAAAAAACAGTCCGTGTTGCTCGCACTCTGAATCTGATTGCAGGAGATGGCGAAACCAATGTTTTGCACTTGAATACTCTAGACTTTGAACGCTGGCGAGATAAGACCAGAGATACAAATTGGATCATAACCTATGGCAAAGGTTTTGAACGACTGGAAAAACTGCGAACTAAAAAAGACCAAAACAAGCGGTTTAACTTCGACATCTTGATGGCAAACCCGCCCTTTGCAGGAGACATCAAGGAAGGTCGCCTTTTGCATCAATACGAACTCAGTTTTAAGGCAAACGGCAAGGCGCAAAGCAAAGTCGGGCGCGATATACTGTTTATCGAGCGCAATCTGGACTTTCTCAAACCCGGTGGACGTATGGCGATTGTGCTGCCACAGGGCAGATTCAACAACACATCTAATAAATACATCCGAGAGTTTATCGCAGATCATGCTCGCATCTTGGCTGTAGTTGGGCTACATGGCAATACTTTTAAGCCGCATACGGGCACCAAGACCAGTGTGTTGTTTCTGCAAAAGTGGAATAATGACCCGGCAAAAGGGCCGCTTTGTCCCAGAGTAGATGACTATCCCATCTTTTTTGCTGTGAGTGAGAAGGGGGGAAAGGACAACTCCGGCGATTATATCTATCTCGAAGATAGAAATGGACAGGATAAGTTGGACAGAAACGGCCATCTAATTGTTGACCACGATTTGCACAATCACGATGGAGAGTTGCCCGATGGAATAGCAGAGGCGTTTATTGCGTGGGCTAAAAGTGAAAAGCTGAGCTTCTGGAGAGTTGAAGAAGATAGGCTTGACAACAAGAGGCGTAAGGCATGGCAGAACATTATCAACAGTAATCGCAATCGGCGGCTTTATGTTGATCCCAATATCGACATTTCCCGCTTGGCCGACGAAATGAACGATGTGGAAATGGAGTTTGATGGGTGATTTACATCGATACAGATGTCTTGGTCAATGCCTATGTTGTTCAGGATATTGCTAAAAATCGACAAGCTAATCAGCTCATTAAGCAAGCAAATGACAACGATGTTGCGATCATCTCAACGCTTAGTGTTCAGGAATTGTTATTTGTGCTTGCAAAGCTGGACATTCAAGATGAAATTATCCACAGCGTTTATAACGAAGTCATGCAACTAGAGCCTCTTGCCTATGACATAGAAACTCTACGAAGGGCGTTTGATATAGCAAATCGCATCGGATTCAGAAACATCAATGACTGTATTCATACGGCGATTGCTGAACAGCATTGCACGGAACTGATTACCTACAACAAGACAGACTTCAGCAAAATCAAAGAAATTACAACGGTTAACTTGATGATACTGTGACGAAGTAAATGAGGAGCTAAAGATGCAGTATTCGATTGTCAAATTGAGTGAAATAGAATCTATATCTTCACGACTTGATGCGGAGTACTATAGTTCAATTTTTCTTAAAACAGAAAAACAATTAAAATGTGGTAGTTGGGATTATTTAGAAAATTTGGTGGAGTCCATAAAGAGTTTTGGATCATACTCCCTTTGTAATCAAATTGAATACACCGAGATTGGCATCCCATTCCTTAGAGCAAAGGATATAAAAGCGGGACTTATTGATTTTTCAGACGTACTGTATATCAGCGATGAAAAGAATGAGCTTTTATGGAAGTCAGAAATTAAACCAGAGACTGTCCTACTTACTATGTCAGGCACTATTGGCAACTCATCAATAGCAACAAAAGAAATAAACTATCCAATAAATTCAAGTCAAGATATTGCAAAAATAATAACTAATCAGAGACTCAACCCCTATTATCTTTCAATTTTTCTTCAGTCAATTTATGGAAAAAGGCAAATGTCTAGGATACCGATAGGAAGCGTACAGCAATACATATTTTTATGGCAGCTTGAAAAATTACTTATTCCTGTGTTTGGAAACGAAATTCAATCAAGTATAGAGAATGCTTTCAAATTGATGTTATCAACTAATAAAAAAGCTAACAATGTCTACAACCAAGCCCAAACCCTTCTTCTATCCGAACTCGGCCTTGCCGACTGGCAACCCAAACACCGCCGAACCTTTGTCAAAAACTATTCCGATACTCAACGAGCCGAACGCATTGACGCCGAGTATTTTCAGCCGAAATACGAAGAAATCGTCTATGCCATCAAAAGTTACGCGGGTAGATGGGAGACGCTGGGAAATCTGGTGACAATAAAAAAATGCGTAGAGGTGGGAAGCAAAGAGTACCTCACTGAGGGCATACCCTTCGTACGAGTGAGCAATCTAAGCCCATTTGAAATCACAGAAGAAAAATACATTTCCGAAGCGTTGTATGCGGATCTCGTTAAACATCAACCCGAACAAGGCGAGATACTATTCAGCAAAGACGCAACACCCGGCATAGCCCATTATTTGCGGCAACAACCCCCAAAAATGATTCCTTCTGGTGGCATACTCCGATTAAAAAGCAAAACAGATAAAATCGCTAATGAGTACCTGACGCTGGTGCTTAACTCACTACTAACAAAAGAACAAGTCAATCGCGATGTCGGCGGCTCAGTGATTCTACATTGGCGATCAGATCAAGTGCAGGGAACAGTTATTCCCATTCTGCCCATAAAAAAACAAACTCAAATACAGCAAAAAGTTGCTGAATCTTTCAACTTGCGAAATCAGTCTAAGCACCTGCTGGAATGCGCCAAGCGAGCAGTGGAAATAGCAATTGAGCAGGGCGAACAAACAGCGATTGATTGGTTGGAAAAAGGAATCCAACCAAGACGAACATCATTTTGAAAGAGTGACTGGCGACACTTATGCGATTGTCATACACACAGGCAGAGGGTTAATCGCCAGTTATGCTGTTAGAACTCGGGTTGAAAAACTGCGAGATATTTGGCTGCATTGAGCAAAAAGTATCCCTGTCCAATCCAGCGCACTAGGCTTGAGAAGGATACAAACGGCAGTTCATTCGCTTCGTTTCTGAGGAGGACCAGTCGTGAAAATCACCAATGTTGAAGTCATTCACTTTCGCACCCAGCACCGCGGCCGCAGTGCTGGCTCGCGCTGGGGCTACGGCGTGTGGATTGACGACGAGGAAGTGGAAAGCACCGCTGCGATTACCCGAATTTCCACGGACGAAGGCGTCACCGGGCACATGCTGGGCGGCAACAAGGCGACCATGGAAGGTGCCGTCAAAAATCTCTTGGTCGGCGAGGATCCCCTCAACCGCGAGAAACTATGGCACTGGATGGACCAGATGTCCACGTTTGGCCACAGCCTCGCCGAACACGAACTCGGCATTGTCGATTGTGCGTTGTGGGATCTGGCCGGGCAAAAAGCCGGCATGCCCGTGTACCAACTTTTGGGCGGCACCCGCGACAGGGTCGAAGCATACGCCAGCACGTACCCGAACTTGGGCGGCCCCGAGGTATATGTAGATCTGGCGCACGAGTGCGTAGCACGCGGTTACAAAGCCTTCAAAGTACACGCCAACATTTGCTGGAATCCGCACACGCGGGAGCCAGCGCCGCAACTGCCGGGATTTCCCAAAGAGGATGTAGAGATCTGTCGCGCCGTGCGCGAGACCGTGGGCGACGACATCGCGCTGATGCTCGATCCGTTCGGGGTCTATACTCTGGAGGAATCGCTGTGGGTCGCGCGGGAATTGGAAGAATTGAATTACTATTGGTTGGAACACCCAATGGTGGAGACGCGGGTAGAGGCCTACCGCCGCTTGACGCAGCAAACCACCATTGCCATTTGTTCCCCGGAACACGTCAAGGGCGGCCCCTTTGCGCGGGCCGAGTGGCTGTTGCAGGGGGCCTGCGACATGCTGCGCATTGACGTGAATTACGGCGGCATCACGGGCTGCTGGAAGCTGATCAATTTGTGCCAGCTCTACGGCGTACAATGCGAACTGCACGGGGTTGGGGCCCCGCACGTGCATTTGGCCGCGGCCGCCCCCGAAGCCACCTGCCGCTATTACGAGCGCGGTCTGTTGCGGCTTGGGCGCGAATACGACGAAAGCCCGCCTCACCTTGGACAGATTGCCGATCCCATGGATGGCGAAGGGTGCGTCCGCGTTTCGCAAGAACCGGGGCTGGGGATAGCCTACAACTGGGATTATATCAATGCCAACCGCATTGATTGAGCCGGAGGGCATGGGACGTGCTGGTCCGGTGAACTGCTGGCGTGCGCAAAGGTAGATGCGCTGGTGCTCATTGCCAGCCAGCCGCGGTGGGCCCCGGGGATCGTCTTTGTACTGGCACTGGGCCTGCGTCTGGTACATGCGTTCGAGATGTCGGTCAGTCCGCTTTTTACTATGCCGGCGGTAGATGCGGCCACGTACGCCGAACAGGCCGCTAGCCTAGCCGCGGGCAACTGGTTGGGCCGCGGCCAAGGCCCGTTCTGGCAACCCCCGCTCTATCCTTATTTCCTCGGCGCAATCAAGCTCGCATTTCCAGAATCCTTTTACTACGTATCCCGCTTTGCACAGGCGCTAATCGGCAGCCTTAGCTGCGCGTTGCTGTACCCGATTGGGCAGCGGCTTTTTGGGTCCGGCGTCGGTTTCAGCGGCGGGCTCATTGCAGCAGTGTACGGGCCGCTGATCTATTTTGACGCCCGGCTTTTGCCGGTTGGGCTAGCTACTCTTCTCACCCTTGTAAGTCTCTGGCTGTTAATCCGCGCGGTTGAGCGGCCGACGAGACCCATTTTTATGGCCGCGGGTTTTGCGCTGGGCCTCGCATCCCTTACCGCGGCGATTCTCGCGCCCTTGATTCCGGGCGTGGCCATCTGGCTGTTGTGTTGGTTGCGGAAAAACACTGCGCCTTTTCTGCTGGGAGCGGTGCTGGCGATTGCGCCGGTGACGCTGAGAAACTACGCCATTGGCGGCGACATGGTGCCGATCTCCTATAACGGAGGGGTGAATTTCTACATAGGAAACAACGCAAACGCCGCGCAGACGCTCGCGCTGCGCCCGGGATGGGAATGGGAGGAACTGGTTGCCCGGCCCCTGCGGGAAGGGATTGTGCGCCCGTCGGCCAAGTCCCTGTTCTTTTACCGACAGGCTCTCGAGTACATGCAGAATGCGCCCCTCGATTACATGGGCTTGCTAGCGGCAAAAACAGCCCAGTTCTGGCGCGGCGATGAAATAGAGCGCAATCAGGAAATGTACTATTGGCGCAAGTATTCAAGCGTTCTCGCCGTTGCGTTGTGGAAATGGGGGGTGGCTTTTCCCTTTGGCTTGGTAAGCCCGTTCGCGCTGTTGGGTCTGATAGTGTACATCCGGCGGCGTGGCATTGCGCTGCCGGTGCTTTTCGTCCTCGGCTATAGCTTCGCGGTCATTTCCTTTTTTGTCGCGGCTCGTTACCGCCTGCCAATCGTGCCGCTGCTGATTCTGTTCGCCGCGTACGGGGGGAGCTGGCTGTATGCGAGATGGCGTCTTTGGCCAACGGTCTGCCTCGCCCTCTTGGTGCTGTTGGTGAATTGGGAGCTGCCGCCAATGGATGGGCGGGGCAAGGCCGCCACGCACAATGACTTGGGCAACGCCTACCTGCAACAAGGCCGCTACGACATGGCGCTACTGAAATACGAACAGGCCACGCGGCTCGACTCGACGTATTGGCAGGCTTGGTTCAACCTCGGTTCACTGCGGGCTATGCGCGGCGATTTGCGCGGCGCGCTGCCCATCCTCCTGAACGTGTTGGAGCACGAGCGGGAACGCGCTGACGTGTGGAGCAATGTGGCCGGCGTCTATGTCGGACTCGGGGAGTACCCACAGGCGACTCGTACGCTTGAAAATGCCTTGCTCGTGGCCCCACCGCGCCCCGACATCTACGCCGAGTTGATGCGATTGTATCTTTTTCAACGGGAATACGACAAGGCGGACGCCCTGTATCATCGGGCGTCGTTGGAGTTTCCCGACGATATGCACTTGCGATCCATGCACGATGCGATAAACCATTGATTCATCGCCCATCTGATTTCTAGAGAGGTGCAATCGTTTGGCAAAAGCGCGTTCTGGACGGCTCTGGACGTTCCGGTTACTTACGGCGCTGGCCGGCGTGGGTCTGGTGGTAGGGCTAGAGTTCCTCCTGCGGCTCGCGCCGGGCTTGGGGCCGTCGCCATTGGTGGTGACTTTGGCCGAAGACGAGGCGACCGGCGAATCCCTGCGCGCGACGAGCCGGTTTTACGCGCAGCGATTTTTTACGCAATACAAGCGATGGCTGGCCGCAGCAGGCCAAATGGGCGAGCACTTCTTTGTGGAACCCGCGCCGGCTAACCGCTACCGAGTTGCGTTTGTCGGTGCTTCCACTGTGCAGGGTTTTCCCCATCCGCGCCGCTTGGCCGCCGCGTCTTTTTTGCAAGCGATGCTGGCGGATGCGTGGCCGGAGCGGGAGGTGGAGGTCGTCAACTTGGGCATCGCAGCCATTGCCAGCTTTGCGGTGGCGCAAGTGGTGGAAGATGCGTTGGTGCTGTCGCCGGATTTGGTCGTCGTCTATACCGGACACAACGAATTCTACGGGTTGTACGGGGCCGGGCGGCACCAGCGGCTACAGTACTTTTTGCGGCAACTGCATTTGACGCATTTAGTGGATGGATTGCTAGGGGGCATTGCGGCAAGGGACGAGCCGACGGATTTGATAAAAATGGCGGCTGTGCGCGGCGAGGTGCTGTTGCACAGTTCTGCTCGCACGACAGCTGAGCAGAATTTGTGCGCCAACTTGCGGCGCGTGGCCCGGGTCTGTGCGCGTGCGCAGGTGCCCCTGGTGCTGTGTACTATTGTGGCGAATGACGCGGGATTTGCGCCAGTGGGATCGACCGCGGGGGGCGAGGCGTGGCAGGCGCGGGTGGAACAAGCGGCGCAGGTCCTGACACAGGGATACGTCGCGCCGGACGATGCCGAGAACGCGCTGCAGCAATTGGAGCAAGCAGCGGCCCTTGCCAGCGAACACGCTTGGTTGTGCTATTTGCAAGGCCGGGCGCTGGAGCGGCTGGGGCGGGACGCCCAAGCGCAGCGGGCCTTTCGCAAGGCGCGGGATTTGGACACCATGCCGTGGCGGGCTCCCACGGCGCACAATGCAGTAATTCGCGCAGTCGCCGCCGAGCATGAGGTCGTGTTGGCGGATGTGGAAGCGGCGTTTGCGGAGGCTGCGCCCGCGCAGGGCGTGGGTTGGGAGTGGATGGTGGATCACGTTCACTTTTCTGTTGCCGGGCAGGCTTTGTTGGCGCGGACCGTTCTCCACAGCATCGCCGCATTGCAGGCTATTGACTTGGGATTGTTGCGGAGCGCAGAGGCGTATCGGCGCGCCTTGGGGGACCTGCCGGTGGAGCGCGCGGTGGCGTACAACAAGATGGGGGCGATGCTCGCACAAGCACCCTTGCACCAGTACAATGGGCACAATGTGCGCTATCTCGAGCAACTGGCGGCCATGGAGGGGCAGCGGTTGTCGCCGGGGGAACGGCGCGGTCTTGAGCAGTGGATGCAGCAGGAGCAGCAGGGGCCGTTGGTGCTGGCGGTGGCGGATCAGCTTTTCACCGCGCGGGATTTTGCGCGGGCACAGGTCTATTACGCGGCCGCGCACCGCGAGGTGCCGTTTACGCGACGCGGGTTGTGGGCGGCGGTGCAGTGGGCGTGGTGTACCAAGATGCAGGGGATGGCACTTACCGACGAGCAGCAAGACGAGGTGCGAGCCGCCCTGAAACAGGCGGGCTTTCTCGCGCACGATCCAGCCGTGGGCGCGTCCTTCGTCGATTTTGCCAAGGGCCAGCTACACCATTTGCTTGAAGAACGCGATCCGGCCTTGCTGCATTTGGAGCGCGCTTTTTTGGCCGAGGATTTTCGCCGCCGCTATGCGTTGAGCTTGTTTCAGGCGTTGGCGTTTGAATTGGTTTGGGCTGGGCGGGTGGAGGATGCGCGGGAATACGCGCGCTTGGTGGGGGGAGAGGTTGGACAGGAAGCGCATTTTTTGCGGATCGTGGAAGACCAACTGACGCCGTAGCGCGGATTCCCCAAGCGGCAAAGGCACCTAAGCGACCCAGTGATGGATACTGTTCGACACACCTTGCGCCGCTCGCAAGCCGCCCGCTCAGACGACCGTCGGTGCTGGCATAGATATTGCATTACACGCAGCGCAAGCCGCCTGTTGGTGGTCTTTAGTCCTTCGTTTATATTTCCCGCTGAGGAGTCCAGCCATGAGCGAAAGTGCCGATCCCCAAACCCGTGCGATCCCCAAACCCGAAGAAATGCCTTGGGTCATTAGCTATCTGCACAACGACATTCAAGACCTACGTCGAGACCTGCGCACCCAAGTAGGGGCCGTCAACAACCGCATTGACGAGACCAACCGCATATTGAGCGAACAGATTCATGAGACCAACCGCGTGTTGAGCGAACAGATTCATGAGACCAACAACCGCATTGACGAAACCAACCGCGTATTGAGCGAGCAAATTCATGAGACCAACCGCGTATTGGGCGAACAGATTCATGAGACCAACAACCGCATTGACGAGACCAATCGCGTATTGGGCGAGCAGATTCATGAGACCAACCGCGTGTTGAGCGAACAGATTCATGAGACCAACAATCGCATTGACGAGACCAACCGCGTATTGAGCGAGCAGATTCATGAGACCAACCGCGTGTTGAGCGAACAGATTCATGAGACCAACAATCGCATTGACGAGACCAACCGCGTATTGAGCGAACAGATTCATGAGACCAACAACCGCATTGACGAGACCAACCGCGTATTGAGCGAGCAGATTCGCGCTGTCCACAAGCGCATGGACACCTATTTCCTGTGGATGATGGGCACGTTGGTGGCCATCACCGGCGTCCTCATCGCCGTCATCAAGCTCTGAGCACCTCGAACCAGTTAGGACTGTCAAGCGCAGTCGAACAAAACTTTGCCGAGGTGAATCCCCTTTTGCTCCCACGGCCGGGCCGCGGCCGCTTCTGCGGCTGGTTGAGCACCCTCAATGCGATGCTCGTCTACGAGTAAATGCTTGCCGGGAAATAATTCAACGCTCACCAGTTCCTTGCCACGCAATTTGCCGCGTCGGACGGGTCGTCCGCTCTGCGGAGCTGGCCTCTTTCCCCATCCCATCCATCTTGGTCCCTTGACGATTAGCGCACCGTCTCCTTTTTTGCCCTCCCGTTAATTTTGCCAAGAAGCGCACCCCTTGCAAAAGAAAATCCCCGCCCATTACCTCACCCATCTCAGCGACCGCTACCTCGTGGAATTGCCCGGGTCCGGCCTGAGCTGGCGATCTGTGCTGCTCGGTCTGGGGCTGGTCATCGCCATCAGCGTTGGCAGCCCCTATTCAATATGGATAGTCGGCTCGTCGGAAATGACGTGGTCGTACTTTCCCATTGCTGTAGGCGCACCCCTGTTTATCCTGGTCCTATGCAACGCGCTGCTCAAACGCGCCCTCAGCGCGGCCGAGCTGATCACCATTATCATCATGGGGCTGGTCGCCAGCGGCATGCCCATTTTCATCATCGGCCTGATTCTCAGCATCATCTCCAAGCCTTATTACGGTGCGCTTCCCACCAACCAATGGGCCGAATACGTCCATCCCTATCTGCCGGATTGGGCCATCCCAGACCCGGCGCACGACGCCATGCGCTTTTTTTACGAGGGCTTGCCAAGCAAAGACATTCCGTGGGGGGCGTGGGCCGGGCCGCTGCTGTGGTGGCTGCTGCTGGTGCTGGCCATATACTTCGTCGGCCTGTGCTCAGTGGTAGTGTTGCGCCGGCATTGGATGGAGCGCGAGCGGCTGACCTTCCCCCTGACCGAGGTGGCCTTGATGCTGACCGAAGAAGCCCCGGGATCGGCGCTGCCGCCGGCGCTCAAGACCCGGGCCTTCTGGATCGGCTTTGCCATCCCGTTTGGCCTAATCGCCTTCAACATGCCCAGCTACTTTTCCCCGGGTTTGGCGCAAGTGCCCATCTTTCGGGGATGGGCCTTTTCCCTCATTCCCCACGCACCGCCCCTCAACCTGCTGCTGTATTTTCCGGTCTTGGGGTTTATGTACTTGGCCCCACTGGCCATTTCGTTCAGCGTCTGGTTTTTCTACCTGCTCCACTTGGTGCAACTGGGCCTGATTAGTCAAACGGGCCTTTTTAACTTGCGCGCCGACCCGTTTGTGTACGGGGGGACCCCCCTGTCGTGGCAGTCTTGGGGGGCCTTTGCGGCTATGGTGGGGGGGAGCTTGTGGATGGCGCGGCGTCACCTCGCGGCCGTGTGGCGCACCGCGCTGGGCCGCGCCGGGCGGATCGACGACGCCGACGAGGTGATTTCCTATCGGGTCGCCGTAGGCGGCGGGTTGGCCGGGCTGTGTTTTATCCTCGGCTGGCTGTGGCGCAGCGGCTTGGAGCTGCACTTGGCGGCCCTCTATCTGGCGGCCGCGCTGGCGATCTTCTTGGGCATTACGCGGCTGGTGGTGCAAGCCGGTTTGCACTATTTGACCACACCCATGAGCGCACAGGGCGCGATCGTGGCTGCGGCCGGCTCGGCCTTGGGGCCGCAGAACTTGGTCGCGCTAGCCCTGACCTTTGCGTGGTGCAGCGATGTGCAATCGACCTTTATGCCCTCGGCAGCTAACGCGCTCAAGCTGCACGCTTACTACGCGCATCAACGCAGTGGGGGGCTGGCCGCGGCCATTGCCTTGGCGGTGGTGGTCAGCTTTGTTGCGACCACCAGCTTCATGATCTACTTGTGCTACGACTACGGGGCGAGCAACCTGCGCTCGTGGTTTTTCAATGCGGCCGGGGGGGCCGGGGGCCAGGCTTTCGACTGGGTCGCCGAGCAGACGCGCAATCCCGCGCCCGTTGACTGGGACAAGCTCGGCTTGGCCGGCAGCGGGGTGGTGGGCTATGTGGTGCTGGCGTTTTTGCACTACCGGATCGCGTGGTGGCCCTTGCACCCGGTGGGGCTGGCCGTAGCCTCGACGTGGATGGTCAAACGGATTGCGTTCTCAGTGTTCTTGGCGTGGGCCTGCAAGGCCTTGATCTTGCGCCTCGGCGGCGTGGCGCTCTACCAGCGGCTCAAGCCGCTGTTCATCGGGCTGGTGGTGGGGTTTTTCTGCGGGGTTTTTCTGTCGTTTGTAATCGACTGCGGCTGGTTTAAGGGCGCCGGGCATCCGATTCTGCACGGGTGAACGGATTGCCGTATATTGAGATTGCAACGCCAAGCCCCTACGAGGAAAGGTAGCCGCTGATGAGCACTTCCCACCCCCTGCACGTGACGGCCGCGGACGTGCAATTCTACCGCGATCGCGGTTATTTCGTCTATCCCCATCCGCTCTTTCCCGCTGAAAAGTTCCAGCGCTTGCAAGCCTTTTTCGCCGGCCTGTTGGCCGAGTTGCCCGCCGGCAAGCGGCCAGAGGCCATGGACGTGCCGCACTTTGCCCACCCGGAGCTTTTCGAGTGGCTCCTCGCCGACGAGGTACTCGATTTTGTCGAGGCGTTTATCGGCCCGGACATCGTCTTGTGGTCGAGCCACTTTATCAGCAAGCCGCCCGGCGACGGCAAGCGCGTGCCTTGGCACGAGGACTCGGCGTATTGGAATGAGCGGCTCAGCGAGCACGAGGTGCTGACCGTGTGGCTGGCCATTGACGACTCAACGCGAGAAAACGGCTGTATGCGGGTGGTCGCCGATTCGCACACGCACGGCTTCTCCGACTACGTGGAGGTCGATCCCAACACCCACGTTTTCGGGCGCGAGATCGTGGCCGAGCAAGTCGATCAGTCGCGGGTCGTCGATTTGGAACTCCGTGCGGGCCAGTGCCACATCCACCACGCCAAGATCGTCCACGGCTCCAACCCCAACACCAGTGCCAAGCGGCGCTGCGGCTACACCATGCGCTACATGCCGGCGACGACGAAGATGCGACCCACCCAGTCCCACGCGGTGTATCTGGCGCGCGGCCGGGATCGGGCCGGCAACGAGTACGGCGAGCCGGGGGTGCGGTTTGGCGATGGCATTCGCTAGCTTGCGGTATGCACACAAGAATTCTTCTGGTGGAATCCATTGAAAGGATCATCCTAATGATCATTACACTTACGCCCGACCTTGAGCGTGCGTTGATTGAGCAAGCCCATAAACTGGGCACCACGCCTGAACAACTCGCTCTCGACAGCCTACGGGCGCATTTTGCTCAGGCCGCGTCTCGCGAAAGCCCGTCAAAAGGGCGAGGAACACTGGCGGATTTTTTCCAAGGACATATCGGCATCCTGCACAGCAGTGACTACATTCCCGGCGGTGCGCGTATGTCGGAAAATAGCGGCAAAAAGTTCGCCGCGGGCCTGCTCAAACAACGCGAGCAAGAGGAACGATGACCCTGACGGATACAGGTCCCTTAGTCGCCTTGCTCGATGCCGATGATCCGTACCATGCCGAATGCGTTGCCGCGTTGCATCGTTTGCCACCGGATCCGCTGCTCACCACTTGGGTGTGCCTCACCGAGGCTATGTACCTCCTTAGCGAGGTTGGCGGTTATCGCTACCAAGCGGCCCTGTGGAACTTGCGTACATCAGGCCGACTCGTCCTACATACTCTGACGTCAGCGGAAGCTGACCGGATGGCGGCGTTGATGACGCAATACCGAGATGCGCCGATGGACTTGGCGGATGCGTCTCTGGTAGCAACCGCGGAGAGCCGTTCCATGCGTCGCGTGTTCACCGTTGATACAGACTTTTATATTTATCGCCTTGTTGACGGGTCTGCATTGGAAGTTGTGCGAGGCCGTGGACCTGCCGACGACTTGGAGCGCGAATGAGAACGTGGGCCACATCCACCACGCCAAGATCGTCCACGGCTCCAACCCCAACACCAGTGCCAAGCGGCGCTGTGGGTACACCATGCGCTACATGCCAGCGACGACGAAGATGCGACCCACCCAGTCCCACGCGGTGTATCTGGCGCGCGGCCGGGATCGGGCCGGCAACGAGTACGGCGAGCCGGGGGTGCGGTTTGGCGATGGCATCCGCTAGAGAGCGAAGCCTAATTTATCATCTCAAATCAGGAGGTTGTTTGAGATATGGAACTATTTCACAAAACCGATTTAGGGGAAATCTACTTGGGCGACGCGCTCGATCTCATGGTAGGTATCGCGGATAAAAGCGTTAATCTGCTCATGACGTCACCGCCATTTGGGTTGGTTCGCAAAAAGGACTACGGCAATGTCGATGCGGATCAATACCTCGATTGGTTTCGGCCATTTGCCAAAGAATTTATACGTATCCTCAAGGATAATGGTTCTTTGGTCATTGATATTGGTGGTGCTTGGATTCCGGGGCAGCCGACTCGCTCGCTGTATCACTATGAGCTTTTGATTATGCTTTGCAGGGAATTCGATTTGCATCTCGCCCAAGAATTCTTCTGGTGGAATCCATCAAAATTGCCTACGCCGGCCGAGTGGGTGAACATACGGCGAGTTCGAGTTAAGGATGCGGTTAATTGCGTCTGGTGGCTTTCGCCGACCCCTTGGCCGAAAGCTAGCAATCGTCGGGTTCTGATTCCCTATAGCAATTCAATGAAAGGATTACTCAAAAGTGGATATAGAGCCAAGCTGAGGCCAAGCGGGCACGATATTAGTGAAAAATTTAACGTTGACAATGGTGCTTCTATTCCGCCCAATCTCATCGCAATTCCCAATACAGAGAGCAATTCTAATTACTTGCGACTTTGCAAGGAGCACGATATAAAACCACACCCTGCTCGCTTCCCCGCTGAATTGCCCGAGTACTTTATTAGGATGCTCACTGACAAGGGGGACTTGGTTTTCGACCCCTTAGCTGGCTCTTGTGTGACGGGAGAGGTTGCCGAGCGCTTGAAGCGCAAATGGCTCTGCTGTGATCTCGTCAAAGAATACCTCGAAGGCAGTCTTTTTAGGTTTGAGACCAAACATAGAGCGAAAAAGAAAGTGCCTTCTTATGGCCTTTGTCACCCTGCTGCGATGTGGAATGGAACTGATAGTGAAGAGGCCCTATCGGACGATGGGGGAAAAAAAAGACCTAAAAACAAAACGAGGCCCTAGGAAACTATGCCTGCTGCTTCGCCCGCCGAACTCGTCGATGCTGTTCTTCGCGCCATACAGAAATCCGGTGGCACCGGTTTCTACGTGTCTGAAAGTCCGGCTACTCATCCCAGAAAATTCTTGGTTCAGTACCTCGAAGATACCATTTCACTTTGGGTTTATATATGGACGCTCACTCATGGCGGCCGGCCATCGTTACCGGACGAGTACAGAATTCAGATGACCTCGATTACCTCTCCATTGCCGATCAATACAAGCGGCCATACTGTTTTACTGGGTTATCACGCTGAGACCGATGTGTTTGCGGGCTTTGATATAGATAAACATCGCACATTTACAGCAGGTTCGCCCTCCGTTCAGATCGATATAGAGGCTATTTGTACGGCTGTTGGAGACGGCCTAGCCTTTTCCCGTAAAGATAACGAAGAAGTAGCTGTTGGAATTCGTCCCGATCAATTTTTGAATTACGTGTTCAACGCAGCCCCTCTGCATCAGCACGGAGGAGATATTTCGACATATACTCTCTTGCTAAAGGCCGCTCAGTTGGAGGAAATAAGGCAGCAAGAGATGGAGTTTCTGACGCAAGAGCGGCAAAGAATAGTCGAATCGGTAAGCCGCTATGTGCGCGAGTCGAGTTTTCGTCGGCAAGTTATGGATGCTTATGGGAACTGCTGTGCGGTGACCAAAACACAACTCAACCTCGTCGATGCCGCCCACATTGTGCCGGTAAAGGCCCAAGGGACAGATGATGTTTCTAATGGCATAGCACTGTCGCCAACCATACATCGCGCTTACGACAACAGCTTGATTTACCTCGACAAGAAATACTATATGCGGCTCAACAAACAGAAAGCGGATGAATTAAAAATCCAGCGGCTCGACGACGGCCTTGACGAGCTGCGTAGTTACTTGGATTCTCAGATACACTTGCCGGCCAATAGAGCGCAGTGGCCCGACCCCGAACTCATTGGGATGGTCAACAAGCTGCGGCGAATACAGGGCTACTATTGAGCTACGCAGTTTTGCTGACAATAAATAGGAGCAAACCATGAAAAAGTACATATCCGTCTCCCTGCTGCTTTTGGCCGCTTTGTGCGCCGCTGCCGAAGAGTACTGGCCCCAGTGGCGCGGACCCAACCACAACGGCGTCAGCGAGGCCGTGGACCTGCCGACGACTTGGAGCGCGAATGAGAACGTGGTCTGGAGCAGGAAGCTGCCCTCTTGGAGCGGGAGTACGCCGGTGGTGTGGGGCGAGCGGCTCTTTTTGACGTCGCCCAATACGGGCGAGGAGATCCAAGGCGGCGAAAAGCTGCTTTTGGGCTGCTTGTCAACGACCGACGGCAATGTGTTGTGGCAGCGCACCCTCGACGAGGGCAACGCCTATTGGCGCAAGCACAACAACACCTCGCCTTCGCCGGTCACGGATGGCGAGCGCGTACTGGCCGTTGCGGGCACGGGGATGATCCGGGCCTTTGACATGGATGGCGAAGAGCTGTGGCACTACGACTTGCAGGCCGAGCACGGCTCCTTCGGCCTGATGTGGGGCTACGCTTCCTCGCCCCTGCTCCACGACGGCAAGCTCTACGTCGAGGTCCTGCACGGGATGAACACGGACGATGCTTCCTACCTGATTGCATTCGACGCGGCTACCGGCGAGGTCGCGTGGCAGCAGGAGCGGCGGACGGACGCGGTGGGCGAGTCCCCGGATGCCTATACCACGCCCGTGGTGCTCGAACACGATGGCCAGACGCAAATCGTCATCTCCGGCGGCGACTACCTCACCGGCCACGATCCGGCCACCGGCCAAGAGCTGTGGCGGGCGGGTGGCTTGAATCCGGGCAAGGAGCGGAATTACCGGGTGGTCGGGTCGCCGGTGGCAGTTGCCGGGATGGTGTACGCGACCAGTCGCCGCAATCCAGTGCTGGCGTTCCGCGCCGGTGGCACGGGAGATGTTAGCGCGAGCCACTTGGCTTGGAAGTGGACGGGGGCCGGAGGACCAGACGTGCCTTCGGCCGCCACTGATGGCCGCTATTTCTACATGGTCGATGACCGCGGGCGGGTCACCTGCCTCGACGCCAAGACGGGCGCGGTGCTGTGGGGGCCGGAGCGCACGGCCCAAGGGTCGGTCAGCGCCTCGCCGGTCTTGGCCGACGGCAAGCTCTACGTGGTCAATGAAAACGCAGTGACGACCGTGCTCCAAGCCGGCCCAGAGTACAAGGTGCTGGCCACCAACGAACTCGACGGCGGCTATACACTGTCTTCGCTGGCCATTGCCGGGGGGCGGATTTTCCTGCGGACCGAGTCGCACCTGTACTGCATCGGCCAGTAGTGCCGGTCACTCGGCCTTGAGAACCGCCAGCAGGGGGCGGCGCAGGGCCAAGTGCGCGGCAGCAGCACACGCCAGCAGGCCAGCGGCCAAGACCAAGCCGAGCGAGATGCCCAGCGAGGCCCAAGGCAAGGGTGCGGGGTCGAAGAGGCGGGGTGCCACGGCGATGAGGGCAGCGACGCTGCCGATCCCTTCGCCTGCCAGCAGGAGAAAGCCGTGCTCGTAGAGCAGCATCGCCCCTAGGCGGGCGCGGCGAAAGCCACAGGCGCTCAAGGCCGCCAGCTCGCCACTGCGCTCGAGGACGTTGCGCAGAATGAGGATTCCCAAACCCAGAGTACCCAAGAGCAGCCCGAGCAAGCCCAGCGTCTGAAAGGTCGCCAAGTACGTGTTTTCGACGGCGCGGTAGCCTCGGAGGCGCTCGGCACTCAGAGTGGTGTCAAGCCCGTAGGCCGCTAGCCCCTTTTCGATCGCGGCGGCGACAGCGGCTGGTTGTTCCGTTTCGACTAGGAAGTAGGAATAGCCTTCGCGCGCGGGAAAGTGCGCGGCGAAGCGATCCTCGGCAATGAGCAACTCGCTCTGGAACAGGCTGCCGTCCAACAGCCCGACCAAGCGCAGGGTCAAGCCCTCGGCAAGTGGGATGTCGTCGCCCAGACCCTTGTGCAAAATCCACTGCGCCGAATTAAAATCGCCGATGGCTGGGACGACGCCCGGCCCCAAATCGCGCTGGAGCAACCGCCAAGGATTGGTGCGCTCGTCCGGCGTCAGGGCGAGGGTCTGCCGGAAGGGCAAGCCACCGCGCTGCACGAACTCGGCCGGTGCGCCGAGGACGCGCGGGGTTTGGGGCAGGTAGAGGTTGAGGCAGCTCACGTCGTCGCCGGGCAGGACGCGGAAGGGAAAAAAGCGTACGGCAGCCAAGGCTGTTGACAGCCCCAACTCGAAGCGACCGTCCGCGCTATTGAGGTCTTGGTGCAGGGGGATCGCTGCCTCGGCGATGAGCGCGAAACCGCCCGTGCCCGGATCGTCTAGCCACTCGACCTGTCGGTGGGCCCCAGCGGCGACGATGACAAAGGTGGCGCAGGCCACGAGGGACGTGCAGAGGGTGCTGCGGCTGGGCTTGCGGGTGCTGTTGAGCAGCCCCAAGCCGAGGCTGGAGCTGAGGCGTCCCGAGGTCGGAGTGCGCAACCATACCGCGAGCAAAGCCAATAGCGCCAAAAGGGCTGCGGTGCCGCTACCCAAGAAAAGCGCCGCGGCCGTGGCTGCGTCGGCCATACCGGCGAGGACGCTCAAGGCGAGGGCGAGGGCCAAACCGAGTGCGGCGAGGACGGCACTGCGCCGGCGCGGACGACGCGGAGCCGTGTCAAGAGCACCGGCGAGCAGGGCGCGGACGGGCAGCCGGTGGAAGCGCTGCACAGTGCGCCACAGCGCCAGCGAGACTAGTAGCAAGGTGGATAGATAGCCCACTCCTAAGCTCAACCAGCTAACGTGGAGGTGGAGGAAGGGCGTACCGATAGCCTCCAACCACAGAGTGTGCAAGCCGACCAGCATCAGGTAGGCGTAGAGCGGGGCACCGGCTAGGCCGAGCAGGGCACCCAACGCGGCCAAGGCCATGCCCTCGCGCAAGAAGCGTCGGCCTACGGCTGCGAGTGGGTAGCCGGTGGCGAGCAACAGACCTGCTTCGCGTGCGCGTTGTTCGAGGCCGAACTTGCACAGCAGGACCACCAATAGCGCGGCCGCGGCGATGAGGAAGAGGCTGAAGCCGATAAAGAGGCCGCTGAAATCCGTGGCCCCGGTCGCGGCCCGCAGGGCTTCTTGGCGGACGGGGTGCAAGGAGAAGCCGGCCGCTGGAGACAGACGCGCTAGCAAGTCTTGACGCAGGCTTTGGTAGCCGGCGGGCGCGGGGGGATAAAAGCGGATGGCGGTCAGGGTGCCGTGGCGGCTGCCCCAGAGGCGCTGGCCCGTATGGGCCGCGACAAAGGCTTTGGGCGCGGCCCCGTACTGATCCCAGTAGGCTTCGTCCTGCGGGCGGATTTGCCCCATGTCGATGGGGAAGGGAGCATCCCAAGCCGCCATATCGCCTTCTTCCTGCAATCCCGGATAGGCGGGCGTCAGAGTGGGATCAATGGCCAAGCCGCGCATCTGCACAATCCCTTGGAGGCGGAAGTGGGCCTGCTCGGTTCGGAGTTCCTGGCGCGGGCCGACGAGGTAATAGGTCAGGGAGATCGAATCGCCGGGGGCTGCGGCCAACTCTTGGGCCGTCCAAGCGTCGAGGTAGAGGCCGGCGGCGGAGAGGGGCGGTGCGGGCTGTCCATCGGCGAGGTAGAGGCCGGTGGGATCGTCGAGCCCGGTGACGGTTGAGTAGGGAACTTGGCGGCCATTGCCCGCAATGGCGTTGGCCAGATAGGTCGAGAAGGTCGCGGTTTTGAGCTGTTGGGCGGCACCGCTCGCCAAGGCGATGGCGCGGGTCGAATCGTCGAGGACAAAGCGGGTGCTGGTGAGTTCGATGTAGCTGGAGTGCAGGGCGAGGTCCAGTTTGTGGTCGGCGAGGCTCAGGCGTTGGGCGAGGGCGCGTTGCAGGTCTTGGCTTCGACTGGCAGGTGCGGCCATGAGCAGGGCGTTGACTTGATCCTGCTGACCGAGGGCGCGCTGGAGGGCTTGGAGGTCGAGGTAGGCGTTGAGCGGCAGATGCTGCTGCGGTCGCAGGCCAAAGCGCCCCGCGCCGCTATCGGGCAAGACGCCGGTGAGCACCACGCGCAGGGTGGTGACCAGATCGTCGGTAGCGCGGCGGCCAAACAGGGATTCTCGGTAGGTTGGGCTGGGGCGCTCCAGCGAGAGCAGTACCGCGTCGCCTAGTTCAATATCGAGGGCGCGTTGCAGGGAAGCGCTGACGACGAGCGAGGGAAATGCTTGGCCGGGCCTTGGCTCGAGGGCGTCGCGCAAGGTGGAGCCGTCTTGGGGAAAGAGCGCGGCGAAGCGGGCGTCAATGCCTTGGATCTGCACGCCGGAGGCGAGCGCCTGGGTCGCGGCGTGGCGGGCACTGCCATTGAGGAGGATGGCGGGCGCGGGGGCCCCGGGCAGCGCGGGGGCCAAGTCGCTGCGGAAAAAGTGCGCGGCGAGCAGCGCGTAGTCGATGCGGCCTAGACGCTCTAAGGCCAAGTCGCGCAGGCTGCCGCGCATGGAGTCGCCGACTAGGAGGGCACCGGTCAGGGCGGTTGTGGCGACAGCGGTCCCCAGCAGCAGCCCCAAGTGAACCCGCCAGTAGTAGATCAGGCTTCGACGCACGTCCCCTCGCGCAGATGTAGGCGGCGGTCGCAGCGCGCCGCTAGTTCGAGGTCGTGGGTTGCGATGACGAGGGCGGCTTGTTCGGCGCGGTGCAGCGCGAAGAGCAGGTCGGCGACGGTGGCAGCCGTCTGGCGGTCGAGGCTGCCGGTAGGCTCGTCGCAGAGCAAGAGACGAGGCTGGTTGATCAAGGCCCGCGCCACGGCCACGCGCTGGCACTCCCCGCCGGAGAGCGCGGCGGGGCGGTGGTGCAGGCGTTTTTCTAGACCGACGGCGGTCAAGAGGTCGCGGGTGCGCTCGCGCCGGTCGGCCTGGGGAAAGGCGAGGGTGGGGATTAAGGCGTTTTCGAGGGCCGAGTATTGGGGCAGCAGGTGGTGATTTTGGAACACGAATCCGATGTGCTGGTTGCGGAAGCGGGCGAGTTGAGGTTCGGGGAGGGCTAGTGGGTCTTGGTCGCTGATGGCGATTTGGCCCGAGGTAGGCGGTTCGAGGGTGCCGAGCAGGTGCAGCAAGGTGCTCTTGCCCGAGCCAGACGGCCCGATAAGTGCTAGGGACTGGCCCACCTCGGCGCGGAAAGAGACGCCGCGCAGCACTTCGACGGTCTGATCGCCGAGGGCAAAGTGCTTGCAGACGTCGGCGGCGATGAGGGCCGGGGCTGCGTTCATGGGACTTGGGCGCACTCAGTTGAGTCGTGCGGCGCCAGTTTGCGGGACTTGGGCGCGCTCAGTTGAGTCGTGATGAAGTTCGGGATCGGGATGGCGCGGATGGGCTCGCCCGGGTTGCAGACGCAACAGGCGACCTTGAGCCGCCCTTGGGCTATGTGTTCGCCGGCGCAGTGGAAGTCAAAGCGCAAGCTGAGGGACTTCTCGCCCTGCTTTTCGAGGTGCATGAGGATGTCGAGGACGTCTTCAAAGGCGACCGGGCGGAAGTACTCGCATTCGGCGACGAGGCGGGGCCAGCTAATGATGTCGCCGTTGCGTTGGCTGTGGACGCTCAGGCCCAAGCTGCGCCAGAAGGCGTGTTCAGCCGCCTCCATAAAGACGAAGAAGCGCGCAAAGTGGACGATGCCGGCCTGATCGGTGTCGGCCCACTCGACGCGGCGGCGGGTGTGAAATTCGACGGACACGTCAGTTTTCTGGGCGGAAGAAGGTGACCAAGCAGCCGCCCAAAGCGGCCAAGACGATGCCGAGGACAAAGGGCCAGCGCACGGCCGCCCAGCCGCCGGCGGGCGGATGCACGAGCGCGGCGACCACCGCGTTGACGATGGGGGCCCCGGCAAAGACGATGGACATGACTACGGCCGGCGTCCCCTTGGCACCAAAGGCGAGCAGGACGCCCAACGCGCCGATGGCCCCGGCCATGCCGGCCGCGGTGGACCACAAGACGCCCTTGGCCGGGTAGAACCAACTCGCCCCATTGTAGGTTAGGACGATCAGCGAGCCGAAGACAGCGGTGAGCAGATAGGCCAAGCCGACGAAGAGGAAGGCTTTGTAGCGGCCATTTACCGGGTCGGCCATGGCGATTTGGCCGGTGTGCAGCAGGACTCCGTAGAGGCCCCAGCTAGAGACAGTGAGGAGGGCGAAGACGAGCCAAGTCATGGGGATAATCCTTTCTATAGATACTGCTCGTACACGGCGAGCGTCCCCGCGGCCATGGCGTCGGCGTGGAAGCGGCTGTGGACCGCCTCTTGGCCGGTTTGTCCGAGCTGGCGTCGCCGCTTTTTGTCGCGCAGCAAAGCGGCAAGCTCGTTGGCTAGGGCCTCTGGGGAATGGGGCTTGACGAGGAGACCGCCGCCGGTGGCCGCGATCAGCTCGGGGAACGCGCCGTGGTCGGGCTGGATGACCGGGATGCCGTTGGCTAAGGCTTCGAGGATCGACAGGCCCTTGGGGTCGGCGTAAACCGAAGGTACGGAAAAGACGTGGAGCGAGCAGAGGAAGCGAATTTTTTCGCGGCGATCGACTGCGCCGTGGTAGGCAAACGAGTCGGCTAGCCCCCAGCGGCGGATTTTTTGCACCTGCTCGGCAAAGTAGGGCTTGTCATAAGCACTGAGATAGCCGGCGGCTTCGAGGCGCAGGGCGGCAAACTCGGGCTGCTCTTTTAAGTGCCGGAAGGCCTCGACGAGCAGGTGAAAGCCCTTTTCCGGGCAGATGCGGGCGAGGTAGCCGATTTTGTCGGGGCTGTCGGTGGGGGGTGGCTCTTGCCCGTGTCCGGTCAGGTTGAGGCCGAGCGGCACCACGTGGATTTTGGTGCGCGGCACCTGCAGGTATTCGGCCATGTACTCTTGGTAATATGTACACGGGGCGATGAAGGCGTCGATGTCTTGGGCGCGGTGGCGCAGGATGTTCAGGGCTTGGGTCTTATAGGGTTCGGGCAGGCCGTCCAAGAACAGGTCCTCGCCTTGGAGGGCGCAGAGGACGGGGACGCCTAGTTGCGCTTTCAATTGCCGGGCCATGCCGACGAACATGGCGTTGGTCAGCTCGACGAGATCGGGTTGGAAGTCGCGCTGGAGATAGGCGACGAGACGGGTGAGTTCCTTTTGTTGGTTCCCCTCCTCGCCGGCGAGAATCGAGACGGTGAGCGGCCCTAAATCGCGGGCATTGGTAGAGGAGCCAAAGCGCGCGAGGGTGCGGATCAGGAGCGGGGAGTCGAGGACGCGGTCGAAGAAGCGGTGCGTACGGCGAAAAAACGACCATTGCTGTTGCAGGAAGATGTTGACGCCGCCGTAGAAGACCCGGTCCAGCGAGACGTTTTCCTCGTCCGTGCGCAGCGGCGTATAGGTTGGAATGAGGACGACATCGGCGGCGCGGCGCACCAAGGCGGCCGCGAGCGCGTTGTCGTGGATGCAGCTACCGCAGTACATGCCGGCCGCACCGGCCGTGATGTAGGCGAGGCGCATCGCTAGAAGAATTTGTCGATGGTGGTTTTGGCCGGTGGCTTGGTCAGCAGCGATCCGACGACCATCGCTGCGGCCGAAGCGGCTAGAATCACGGCCACGGGCATTACTCCGGTCATGCCGACCGTATAGCCGGGGACTTTCCACCCCTGAAAGAAGAAATAGCACCACAGCGCGGCTACGGTGAGCACCGAGGCAAAGGCGCCGTACTGGGTGCTGCGCTTCCAGAACAGGGCGGCCACGACCACCGGAAAGAGTGCCGCAAAGCCGGTGAAGGACCAGACCGCGAGGGAGAAGATGCTGCGGGCCGAGACCAGCGAGAGCACGTAGGCAACAGCTAAGATGGCGATCACGAAGAGGCGGCCCCACAGGACTTGGGCCTTTTCGCTCAGTTCGTCGCCCTTGCGGTAGTGGCGGACGATGTCTTGGGTGAACATGTTGCTGATGGAGAGCACCTGCGAGTCGAGCGACGACATAATGGCGGCAAAGACCCCGGCCGCGAGCAGGCCGGCCAGCGCGCCGGGAGCGTGTAGGTCAATCATCTGGACCAGCACCGAGTTGGCGGCCGCGCCCTTGAGGCCGGGGAAGTCAATGCTGCCGAAAATCCCCAAGAGCACGCTGGGGATCCAGACGATGGCAATGCACAGAGGATACAGCATCAGGGGGTAGCGGAAGGTGCGGGCGCTTTGGGCGGTGAGCCAGTGGGTGAAAAGGTGGGGGAACATGCCCACCGACAGCGGGATGCAGGTGTAGGTTAAGAGTTTGATTGGGCTGATGAGGTCGCCTTTGATCAGCAGCTCGGGGTGCGCGGCCGCGACTTGCGCTAGTGCGCGGTCTAGCCCGCCCAGCTTATCGACGATGACGAAGAAGGTCGCGCCACCCAAGATCATAAAGACCAGCGTTTGGAAGGCGTTGGCCCAGGCCGTGCTCCGCATGCCGCCGAAACTGACGTAGGTCAGGACCACCAAGCAGATCAGCAGGCCGCCGGCCCACTGGGGGATCTGGCCCTTGGTGATTTGGGCGAGGGTGATGCCGCCGCCCATGACGCCGATGAGCAGGTAGGGGATCAGCAGCGCGATCATGACCGCGAAGAGCAGGAGTCCCAAGCCATCGGAGTCCCAGCGGCGGCGGAAGTACTGGACCTGCGTGAGGAGGTTGTGGCGCTTGCCGAGTGCCCAGACGCGGGTGCCGATAAAGAAGAAGACAGCGGGAATAATCAGGGCCGCGCCCGAAGGCATCAGGGCAAAGACGCCGATGCCGGTGTGGTAGGCTTCGCCAGAGGCTCCCAAAATGGCGAACGCGGTCATGTTGGTGCCAAACAGCGACATCAGCAGCAGGAAGGGGCCGATGGAGCGGCTGGCAACGAAGTAGTCCTCGCCGGTGCCGCGGAAGAAGCGATTGGAGAGGACGCCGATGCAGAGTACGAGGCCGAGGTAGCAGAAGATGATGATCGTGGTCATGCGGCTTGCTCCTCGTCCTCCGCGTCCAGTCCGGGCGGCCAGGCGTAGTTGACCAACAAGACCATCAGCCCGGCGGCCGCCAAGCAGAAGCCGATGTGGTAGAGCAGGCCGATGGGCAGCCCCCAGACGATGCGCGGATCGTCCCAGAGCCAGAGATCGTTGTGCAAGAGGTAGAGGACCAGAAGCCCCAAGTAGAGGAGCCGGCGGACGGTGGCGTTCATGCTGCACTCCAGCGGTAGAGGTGGTTGGCGTTGCGCGCCCTTTTGTTGTGCGTCTATCGGCCCGGACAAACCCACCCAACGGGTAGGGGCGATTCGCGAATAGCCCCCTGCAATCGCCCTCGTGGTTGCCCAGCCGGTGTTGCCGAGGGCCTCGGCGACCTAGGACCAGAGTTTGCCGACTTGGAGTTCAAAGCCGGGTAACAGGGGTTCGCCCGAGACCGTTTCAGGTGCCGACAGGCAAACGACAGTTTTTGCTGGGCGATAGACGTACACCGTTTTCGCCCGCGGATCGATGAGCCAGCCGAGTTGTACGCCATTCGCGAGATACTCCTGCATCTTGTCTTGGACCACGGCAAGCCGATCGGTGCGGGAGAGCAACTCGACGACAAAGTCGGGGCATATCGGGGCAAACTCCTCCTGCTCATCCGGGGACAGGGCTTCCCAGCGGTCGCGGCGAATCCACGCCAGATCCGGTGCCCGCACCGCCCCATTGGGCAGGGTGAAGCCGGCCGAGGAATCAAAGCCCAACCCGGTTGCATCGGCTTGCGTCCATAGGCCAAGTTGGGCCGTAAGGGTAAAGTTGCGGTGGCCGGATTTGCTCCCGGTGGGCGGCATGACGATCAGGTCTCCTTGGCAGGTGAGTTCCATGCGTAGATCGCGGTTGGCTTGGCAAAACTCGAAAAACTCATGCCGGCTCAGGCGTCTTAGCACCGAACTAAAATGAAGGGTAAGAGCCATCGGCTCGGCGCGTACGGCAGCAGTGCTCATGGCATGCGCTCCAAAATTTGAATGTTGCGCCCGCAACTATCCGCTGGAACGCGGGTGGCGCGGGCCGTTTTAGGCTTGTCAAGCGTACAATTCCCAATTTTTGCTGGGAGCGAGGGCGTCCCGCCCTCGACGAGGGCAAGATGCCCTCGATCCGAGATTAAGGCCCTACTGTCGTGTACTTAGGTCACCGCGTCAAGGCGACGGGCGCGGGCATCTGGCAGACCTCGCTCATCGGCCCGAAAATGGGCTCGACGCGTTCGCTGAAGAGGTTGCCGCTCAGAACGTCGATGACCCCCTGTTTGCACTCGGGATGGCACTTGAGGAATTCGGCGAAGCTGAAGTCCTTGGCGTAGAAGGCGTACACCATTTTGCGCACTGCCTCCATGCCGCGCACTAGCTCCGGCCCGAAACCGCCCAACTGCCCGGCCGAGAAGTCCCCTTTGGCAAAGGCCCCGGCAATGGCGTCGGCGGCCATCTCGCCGGATTTGAGGGCTAGGTACACGCCCGAGGAGTACATAGGGTCGAGAAAACAGAACGCGTCGCCGACCAGCACCCAGCCCTCGCCGGCGATGCGGCTGGCGCGGTAGGAAAAGTCCTTGGTGGTCTTGACCGGAAAGAGCTGGTCGGCGTTTTGCAGGCGCTCCTGCAGGGGTCGGCATTTGGCCAACTCTTGCTCGAAGATGGTCTGCGCGTCTTGGCGGCGGCCTTGGACCAAGTAGGAGATCGCGCCGACCACGCCGACGCTGACCACATCGTTGGACAGGGGTATATACCAAAACCAGGAGTCCCGGTTCTCGGTGTGGAGGATCAAGGTCGCGCCGGCGTCGATGCCGGCGTCGCGCCGGCCGCCGCGATAGTGGGTGTAGATCGAAGCCTTCTTCAGTTCGGGCTCGGGCTGGGTCAGCTTGAGCTTGCGGCCGATCAGCGCACTCTGGCCGGTGGCATCGACGACGACTTGCGCGGCAAAATCGCGGGTTTGCCCGTCGGCGAGCTTGGCGCACACGCCGGTAGCGCGGTCCCCTTCAAACAGCACTTCGAGCACCCGGGCACCCTGATGCACTTGAGTACCTTTTGCGCGGGCGTTGTCGAGGAGCATCTCGTCGAATGGGCCGCGCAGGACCTGCCAAGTTATTGCGCTTTCGTGGGGGTTGGTGTCGGAAAAGTAAAAGGGCGTTGAGCCGCGCCCCGACTTGCCGAAAAACTGTACGCTGTGCTTGCGGGGAAAGGCGCTGTCTTTGAGCCGGTTGAGCACGCCGAGCCGTTTGAAGGTCCAGTAGGTGTCCGGCATCAGGGACTCGCCGATCGCGAAGCGGGGAAACTGCGCCCGCTCAAAGAGCCGGACTCGGCGGCCGGTTGCGGCTAGGAGGGCGGCGACGGTGCTGCCGGCCGGGCCGCCGCCGATGACGATGACATCGCTCACGTTTGTCCTAGGTCTGTGGCTTTTTGTGATTTCGCTCTGCTGCAGTCTGTCATTGACGTGGATCAAATTGTACGTCCTTAGGGCCTACCTTTCAATATACTAAAGAGAAGATCGACTAGAGTTGGTCGCTCCTGTGATCGGTGACGCGCTGGGCTTTGAGTTCAAAGCGCGGCAGGGTGTTCGGCTCGGCGATTTGGATGTCGGCGCGCAGGCCCAGTCGGTGGGCGAGGGCGCGTTCTACTTGGTCGGCGGTGTCGTTGGCATTGCCGTCGAGTTCTAGGCGCACCTCCAGCTCGTCCAGTGCCCTGCGCCGATGGACGTCAACGGCAAATTCAGTGACCGCGGGGAACTGGCGCACGACGTTTTCAATCGCGCTGGGATAGACGACCACGCCGCGGATGAGCAAGGCGTCGTCGAGGCGGCCGGTGACCCCGCCTTGGAGCCGCTCGAAGCTGCGGCCGCAGGCGCAAGGCGTGCGATTGAGCGCGACGCGGTCGCCGGTGCGGTAGCGGAGGACCGGCATTCCGCTGCGGCCGAGATTAGTGATGACCAGCTCGCCCTCGTCGGCCGGTACGCCGCTTTGCGGATCGACGACTTCGCAGATGAACTCGCCCTCGTTGAGGTGCAAGCCAGCCTGTTCGCAGCAGTCAAAACCCCAAGCGCCGACCTCGGTGGCCCCGGCGTGGTCGAAGCAGCGGGCACCCCAAGTGCGCTCGATTTGGGCGCGGGTAGCCGGGAGGTTCGCGCCCGGCTCGCCAGCGTGGATAGTGGTGCGGACGCTGCTGGCGGCGAGGTCGATCCCGCGGCCGCGGGCGACTTCGCCCAAGTGCAAGGCATACGTCGGCGTGGAGACGAGGACGGTGATCTCGTTTTCGACGATGGCGTCTAGGCGCTGCGCCGAAGACATGCCGCCGCCGGGGACGATCAGCGCGCCAATGCGGCTGGCCCCCTCGTGCCCGCTCCAGAAGCCGATAAAGGGGCCAAAGGAGAAGGCGAAAAAGACGCGGTCGCGGTTGCCGACGCCAGCGGCGCGATAGACTTGGGCCCAGCAGCGCCCCCACCAGCCCCAGCTCTGGGCCGTGTCGAGCCAGCGCAGGCGCTGGCCGGTGGTGCCGGAGGTCTGGTGGATGCGGGTGTAGCACGCGGGCGGATAGGTGAGGTTGGTGCCGTAGGGGGGGTGGGCGACTTGGTCCGCAGACAGTTCGGCGCGGGTGGTAAAGGGGAGGCGGGCCAAGTCGGAGAGAGTGGCGATATCCTCGGCCCGTGCGATTCCGGCCGCGTTGAGCTTTTGGCGGTAAAAGGCGTTGGTCGCCAGCACGGAACCGAGCAGGGTGTGCAGGCGGTTGCGCTGGTGTTTGGCCAGTGCGTCGCGGCTGAGGCGTTCGCAGTCCCTCATAGCGAATAGCCTAGGGTTGCCTTGAAGGAGAAGGGGGCCGCCGGGATGACCGAGGTGGCCCCAAAACCTCGGGTCTCGTATTCGCTGCCGGTCGCGTTTTTGAGGTTGATCCGCAGCAGCCCCGGACCTCGCCGATAGGTCAGCCCGCAGTCAAGCGTCAGCGCACCGTCGATCGCATAGGCGTTGTCCTCGGCCACGAACTGGCTGCCGACGTAGCGAATGCCAGCGGCCAAGGTGAGGTTTTCCCCCAAGTCGCGGGCGGCCCACAGCGTCAAAAGGTGTTCGGGCGCAAAGGCCGGCGCGTTGCCCGTGCGGTCAAAGATTTGGGGGACGAAGCCGTCGGCCGTGGGGACCAATGCGGATTCGTTGAAGCGCGTCAGCTCGGCGTCCAAAAAGGCATAGGTGCCTTGGGCGTACCAGCCTTGGGCCAGCCGCGCCGCCAGTTCCAGCTCCAGGCCCCGAGCGCGCTGGTTGCCGAGTTGCTGGGTGATTCCGTTGTCGTCGGGGATGGCGATGTGCTCTTTGTCGAGGTTAAAGAGGGCGAGGTTGGCGGTGAGGTTGCCGTTGAGCAGCGCGGCTTTGGCACCGATTTCGTATTGGGTGCTTTCCTCGGCGTCGCGGTCGCCCACGACTTGGGCGGAAGGCGCGGCAAAGGCGCGGCCCGCATTGGCGTAGAGCGAAAGGGCTTGGGTGGGGGAGAAGACCGCGCCGAGCATTGGGCTTAGCTGCCGGTAATCGCGCTTGGTGGCGGTGAGCTGGTCCTCGTAGCCGATCCGGTCGAAGCGGCCCCCGAGCAGTAGCTCAAAGTGCGGGCTGACGATTATGCGGTCGATAAAGTAGGGTGCCAGCGATTGCGCGGCGGTCTGACCGGCCGTCGCTTGGTCGGGGAGGGGAACCACGAGGGAATCGGTCCCGGCTTCGGCCGGCATGAAGGGGGCCAAACTAGGCGGCAGCATCGCGTCGAGGGTGAACAGATCAACTAGCGAAAGCAAGGCCACGTCGAGAGTGAAGTCGTCCGCGTGGTGGGCGATCTCAAAGCCAAAGAGGAGCTGATGCTCAGTACCGCTAATTTGCAGTTTTAGCAAGCCTTCGAGTTGGTTGCCGACGATCCTTTGCTGGTCGTCGAGGTCGAGCAAGGTGCGGGCGAGGTCCAGCGAGCCGGCCGCGTTGGGAAAGGCCCCGTTGAAGAGGGTGCCCTGCGAGGGCCAGTTGAGGCGGGTGTAGTAGAGTTTGTCGCGCAAAGTGAAATTGGGCGCTAAATGCCATTCACAATCGGCGCGCAAGCGCAGGATGGTCTGTGCGGAAAGGTCGAAGGGCGACTGATATGAGCGGGTGCGCGGCACATCGGCCAGGGCACCCTCGACGATGGGCAGACCCGAGTCGGGTTGGTGTTCGCTCGTCAAGTACTCAAAGTCGAGGTGCAGGGTTGAGCGCTCGCCGAAGTTCAGCCGCAGCATTGGGTTTACGGCGAGGATCGAGCTGTTTTTGTCGTCGCGGTAGCTTTCCGCATCCTGCCACAGCGCATTGAGGCGCAAGGCGAGGCCCGCGTCGGGCAAGGCGCGACCCGCGTCGAGGGTGGTTCGGTAGGTGGAAAAGCTCCCCAAGGAGGCGTTGACGCGGGCGAAGTTGCCCACCGAGAGCGGCCGTTTGCGGACGAGGTTGATGGTGCCCGACAGGGGGTTGCCGCCGTAGAGGAAGGCCCCGGGCCCTTTGAGGGCTTCGACGCGGTCGACATTGTAGAGCTGGTAGAAAGTAGCTTCGGGTTCAGGGGCACCGCTGGAGAGCACCAAGCCGTTGGCGAGCGAGTCGAAGCCGCGCAGGTAGAACAGGTCGTGGACGCCGAAGTTGGTGTGGACGCCGACGCCGCTGACATTGGCCAGCGCATCGCTGAGGGTCGCGCCGTCTTGAGTCTCGATCAGGGCTTGGGGGACGATCCCGACGCTCAAGGGGGTCTTGTGCAGGGGCAGGGGCATTTTGCTGGCGATGGCATGGGCGCGGGGGATGGTTAGGCGAGAGCCGGTGACAACGGTCTCGCCGACGACGTGGAGTGAGTCGGCGGCACTCTGGGCATGGGCGCGGGGGGTCGTCAGGACCAAGGCAAAAATTAGCAGCGCACCACATTTCCTCATTGGGCCGCGCTCTCCACGTTTATACAGACGATTTCGCTCTCGTCGCGGAGGTAGAGCCGGCCGTCGGCCAGCGCAGGGGCCGTCCAGCACTTGCTGCGAAAGACCCGAGTGTTGGCCTTTTCGACGAAGCCTTCGGGCGTGGCCTCGGCTACGCCGAGATTGCCGCGTTCGCCCAAGATGACGAGGTGCCCGTCGGCGACGATTAGGGTCCCCTTGCCGTAGCCGCGGGTCTTCCACGTTTCCGCGCCGGTCTCGGCGTCGAGGCACTTGAGGATCGAGCCGTCGAAACCGTAGAGGTGGCCCTCGTAGTAGATGGAGGTGGCAAAGTGGTTTTTCATGTTCTTGTTGCGCCAGACCTCCGCCACCTGATAGCGGCCGTCTGTGGCGGCGACCTCCACCACGGTGCCGCCGGTGCCGTAGCCAGAGGAGATAAAGAAGCGGTTGGGTGGGATGAAGACCGGGGTGGCGGCGTTGACGTCGTGGCTGGTCGTCCAAGGGTGTTTCCACAGCACCCGGCCGCGTTGCGGCGCGACCGAGATTAGGCCGTAACCGGTGAAAAACACTGCTTGGCGCGTTTGGCCGATGGTAGCGGCGATGGGAGAGGAGTAGCCCGGATTGTCGCTGCCGGTGGTCCAAGTGACCTCGCCGCTAACTTTGTCAAAGGCCATCAGCGAACGGCCACCCTTGCCGCCGGCTTCGATTAGGACTAAGTCCCCTGCGACCAGCGGCGATGGGCAAAAGCCCCAGCGGGGCCTCTGGCTGCCAAATTCGCGGACTAGGTCGCGGCGCCATTGTTGGGAGCCGGTCTGGCTGTCGAGCGCGTGGAGTTTGCCTTGGGCGCTAAAGACATAGACCGTCCCGCCGTCAACAGTGGGAGTGGCGCGCGGACCGTCGCCGCCCTGCCGTTCCACTAACCTATCGTCGGTGCGGGTGCGCCACAGCACTTCGCCATTGCGGGCGTTGAGGCAGACTGCGTATTCCTCCCCGCTGTGGATGTACATCGTATAGATGCGATCGCCGACTATGGACAGGCCGGAAAAGCCCTTCCCGGCTTGGACGCGCCAAGCCTCTCTGAAAGACGGCATCTCGCCGAACAGGCCCGTCTCGGGCGAGATCCCATTGCGGTCGGGGCCGAGCCATTGCGGCCAGCCTGTTGATTGCCAGCGCGACCAGTCTTGGGCCAAGGCCGGAAAGGCGCATAAGACGAGGGCGAATAGGGCGTTGTACGCGGTGCTCATTGGGCCGCTCCTTGTACATTGAGGCAGACGATTTCGCTTTCGTCGCGGACGTAGAGCCGGCCATCGGCCAGCGAGGGCATCGTCCAGCAACGGCCGTTGAGGACTTGGGCCTTGCTCTTTTCGCGAAAGCCGGCGGGCGTGGCTTCGACTAGCCCGAGTTGGCCCTCTTCGCCGAGGACGATGAGCTGGCTGTCGGCCACGATCAGGGTGCCCTTGCCGTAGCCGCGGGTCTTCCATTTTTCTTGGCCGGTGTGGGCGTCGAGGCACTTGAGAATTGCATTGTCAAAGCCGTAGAGGTGGTCCTCGTAGAGGACCGAGGTGCCGAAGTGGTTTTTCATCTTTTTGTTTTGCCAGACCGGCTCAATGGCGAGGCTGTCGCTGTCGCTCTTGATTTGCAAGACTGCGCCGCCGTTGTCGTCGCCGGTAGAGATAAAAAGCCGGTTGGGTGGGATGAAAATTGGGGTCGCCGCGCTGACGTCGTAGCGGGTCTTATAGGGGTAGCGCCAGTAAACGCGGCCGTCTTCCGGCGCTAGGCCGGTGAGCGAATAGGCCGTGAAATAGGCGAGTTGGCGCGCGCCGGCCGCGGTAAAGGCAATGGGCGACGAATAGCTCATCTTTTCGTTGAGAGCGGTCCAAGCGGTTGCGCCGGTGGCTTTGTCGAGGGCCACGGCCGTGACCGCGGTTTTGCGGTCGATGACCATATCGACGACGAAGTTGCCGTCGCGGCCGCCGGCTTCGACCAGCAGCAGATCGCCCTCAATCAGCGGGGAGGTACTAAACCCCCACTTGGGCACTTCGCTGTCAAACTCGGCGACCAAGTCCTTTTCCCAGATCGGCGCACCGCTCGCGGCGGCGAGCGCAAAGAGCTTGCCAGTGGCGCCGAGCACATAGACGATCTCGCCTTCGACCGTGGGCGTTGAGCGCGGGCCGTCGCCGCCTTGGGTCTCCTTGTAGTAAGGGCCGGTGCGATGACGCCAGCGTTCTGCGCCGGTCTCGGCGTCGAGGCATATTGCGAATTCGTCGTCGCCTTGGGCGAACATGGTGAAGACCCGGCCGTTGGCTATGGAGATGCCGGAGAAGCCATTGCCGAGCCGGGTGCGCCACTGGACGGCGGGGCCGTCGGCCGACCAGCTTTGCAGCAGGCCCGTTTCGCTGGAGATGCCGTCGCGCTGGGGGCCGCGCCACTGGGGCCAGTCGGCCGCCTGTGCAGCAGCGGTTAAGAGCAGCAGCAGTGGGATCGCGTTTTTCAATGGGACCTCCTACTTAGGTATAGCGTGCGTTGCGGTATTGGGTTTGGTAAAAGTCGGGCAAGAGCTGATCGACGCGCATGAGGCCCTCGTCGGTCAATGCAACCGAGTCCGCGTCGAATTGGAGCATACCCTCGTCGCGCAGGCCGCTGAGCGCAGTGGCAAAGTGGGCGGTGATATCGACCCCGAATTTGGCGCGAAAATACGCGGTGTCTAGCGCGCCCAATTTGAGCTGTAGAATCACCTCGCGGGTGAGCTGCTCCTCGCGGTTGGTGGCGAAGGCGCGGTGGATGGGCAGGTCGCCGCGGTCGCTGGCGGCGAGGTACTCATCCCAATTCGGCGCGTTCTGATAGTGGATGCCGCTCAGGTGCGAGAAGGAGGCAACGCCGGTGCCGATCATGTCTTGGCCGGTCCACACGGCGTCGCGGTAGGCGAAGCGGCCGTCGGGCGTTTTCTTCATGGTATAGGCACTCGAACGCACGTATCCGGCCGCGGCTAACTGCTCGAAGGCATAGGCGTGATAGGCGCGCTTGGTCTTCCAGTCGGCCAAGGCCAGCGGCTCGCCGTCGCCAGCGAGCAGGTCCTTGGAGTAGAGCGTGTTGTAGGGCAGCTCCATCTGATAGACGGTGACGCTGTCCGGGCCGAGTGCGATGGTCTTTTGCACGGTCTGACGCCAGCTTGGCCACGCCTCGCCGACCATGCCAGCGATCAGATCGACGTTGACCTGAGCGAAGTCGAGCGCGTGGATCCAAGGCATGACTTGGTAGATTTCCTTGCTGACGTGGGCGCGGCCATTGTGGCGCAGAATCTCGTCGTCGAGGTTTTCTATCCCTAGGCTGAGGCGGGTGACGCCAATGGCGCGGATGGCTTCTAATTTGGCTTGGGTCAAGGTCCCAGGCTCGCACTCAAAGGCGATTTCGTCGGCGCGGTCCCAAGGCATGGCGTCCTTGAGGCGCTGGACTAAGGAGCGCAGGTGGCGCGAACTGATGTAGGAAGGGGTGCCGCCGCCAAAGTAGATGAAGTGCAGCGGCCGGTCTTTGACGGCCGGCTGCTGGGCGTAGTGTTCCACCTCGCGGGCGAGGGCGTCGAGATAGGTCTGGATCTGCTGGCTGTTTTTGTCCGTGTAAACGCGGAAGTAGCAGAACTTGCAGCGCTTGCGGCAGAAGGGGATGTGGAGGTAGAGGCCGAGCTTGGTGTCGGGTCGCGGCGGGTCGGCGAGTGCGCGGTGTGCCCGCGGCACGTCCTCTTCGCCCCAGAATGAATAGGCCGGATAGTTGGAGACAAAGACGCTGCCGACCTCGGTTTCGGTGCGGGCGGCGCGGGTGGTGGCCGGATCGCTGCCGATTAGACTCATGGTTTGACTTCTTTCCCGAAACAATACAGGACGCCGTCGGTGGTGCCGATGACGAGCCGGTCGCCGGCAATGGCCGGCGAAGCCGTGATGGCCGCGCCCGTTTCAAAGCGCCAGACCTCTGCGCCCGATGCGAGCGCGAGCGCGATGAGCGCACGGGCCCCTACGTAAATGTACTCGCCGGCAATGATCGGCGAGGAATCCACTCGCGCACCCGCGGCAAAGGTCCACAAGGGTTGGCCGGTTTGCGGGTCGAGAGCGTGTACGAGCTTGTCCCGGCCGCCGATGACGACTGCTTGGTCGGCAACGGCCGGCGACGAGTAAAACGGGAACTTCCGCACCGCGTGGGCGTAGCGCCAGCGGATTTTTCCCGCGCCTAAATCGACGCCTAGTACTTCGTTGCCAAAGGTGCCTAGGTACGCGTGTCCCGCGTGGATGGCAGCGCTAGAGGCCACGTACCCGCCTAGCGCGAGCTGCTGGTGCTGTGTGCCGTCGGCGAGGTCCAAAAGCCGCAAGTATCCATCGCAACCGGCCACGGCCACGCGATTTTCGTACAGGGCCGGCGTACTGTGAATATACCCGTCTGTGGCGATTTTCCAAATCAGGGTTCCGGCGGTTGCGTCGAGGCAGTACAGGTGCTGGTCATAGCTGCCGAAGTAAAGGCGGCTGCCGGTGTGGTTGGCCGCGGAGATAATGCCAGCGGCGGCGGCGAAAGTCCAGCGGCGCTGACCGCTGTGGATAGCGACGGCGTGGAAGGTGCCGGCCTCGTCGCCAAAGTAAACGGTGCTGTCGGCAACGGTGGGGGAGGATTTGATTTCGCCGTCGGCTTGGTACTGCCATGCTAGCGCGCCAGTGCGCAAGTCGAGTGCATAGAGCTGGCCATCGAGCGAGCCAATGTACACCGTGCCTGCGCGAATGGCGGCCGTGGATTCGATGGCGTCTTGGGTGGGGTAGGCCCAAAGCAGCGTTAGGGGCGGGGCGAGGTGGGAGGTGGCGACGCCGGTGAGTTGGGGGTTGCCGCGGAAGGTGTTCCAAGTGTCGGCGGCGGCGGTGGTGAACAGGAGGAGGGGTAGGATGTTGACCCAATACACCGTTTTCGACTTGACCGAGGGCGAACTGCCCGATACTTTGCTCATCACAGGCTCTTGGGGAAGAAGGGTACGGGTTGCTTGCCGGAAATCACCAACCAATCTAACTGGAAGAGCCTGCCCCATTGCAAGACCCTAAAGGCTCTTCCATCCACCAACGCCGCAGGTAACGCTAGCTTTTATCCGCCGTTGTGTTCAAAATGGTAGGATAGTCTGGACGCATCACGTGAATGAACTCTTTCCGCAACAGCTGCCTACGCGACCATCAAATACCTTTGAGCACGGTGTGGCTGCTCAACGACATCGCCGAGTCGCGGGGAAAACAGGACCTATTCACACGCCAGTCGCCACAAGCCCTCAAAGCACTCCGCGACACGGCTGTCATCCAGAGTGCTGAATCCTCCAACCGCATTGAGGGTGTGACGGTCGCCCAAGCCCGTCTTTACCCGCTGGTGCTCGGCCAAGCGAAACCCCGGGACCGCTCCGAGCAGGAGGTTCAAGACTATCGCCGCGCCTTGAACGAGATTCACGCCGGCTACGCCGCGCTTTCCATCGCGCCGGACACCCTGCAACGCCTACATGCCCTTTGCCAATCCGCCAGCGGCGACGCGGGCCAATTCAAACGAGTCGATAACGACATCGTGGAATTTCCGCCCGGACAGGCCCCGGTGGTCCGGTTCCGCTGCGTGAAGGCTACGGCGACTCCGGCCGCGGTAGAAGAACTTTGCCGGCATTACCAGTACGCCCTCAACGAGGAGAATATCCCGCCGCTCATCGCCATCGCCGCCCTCGTCCTAGATTTTCTTTGCATTCACCCTTTTCGGGACGGCAACGGCCGCGTGTCCCGGCTGCTCACCCTGTTGGTGCTCTACCAGCACGGCTACGAGATTGGTCGCTACATCAGCTTGGAACGCCTCATTGAAGAATCCCGCGAGTCCTACTACGAATGCCTCCGGCTCAGTTCCCACGGCTGGCACGACGGCAAACGCGAAATGACGCCTTGGTTCAACTTCCTCTTCGCGATTATCCGCCGCGCTTACATCGAGTTGGAGGAACGCGCCGGTCAGATCAAGGCCCCACGAGGCGCCAAGTCCGAGCGCGAACAGCATCCATGACCACCCTGTTCGTCACTGGCGGTGCCGGCTTCATCGGCTCCAATTTCATTCGCTACTGGCTATCGACCTACCCCGACGACCGCATTGTCAACTACGACCTGCTCACCTACGCCGGCAATCTGGCCAGCCTGCAGGACGTGGAAGCAAGCTACGGCGACCGCTACACTTTTGTGCGCGGCGACATTCAGAATGCCGATCTGACCCGGCACCTCTTCGAGGTCCACCGCCCCGACTACGCGGTCAACTTTGCCGCGGAATCGCACAACAGCTTGGCCATTGTCAATCCCTCGGCCTTTTTCCAGACCAATGTCGTGGGTACGCAAAAGCTGTTGCAGGCTGCGGCCGATGCCCAAGTGCCGCGCTTCCACCACATTTCCACCTGCGAAGTGTACGGCGATCTGGCCCTCGACGCGGACGATTCTTTCACCGAGGAATCGCCCTACCGGCCGCGCACCCCGTACAACGCAGCCAAGGCCGCGGCCGACCTAGCCGTGCGCGCCTATGGCCACACCTTTGGCCTGCCCGTGACGCTGTCGAATTGCGCCAACAACTTCGGTCCCTATCAATTCCCGGAGAAAGTCATCCCCTTCTTCGTCGTCCGCCTGCTCACCGGCCAGAAGATGCCGCTGTACAAATCGAGCCAGAACCGCCGCGAGTGGCTCCACGTCGATGACCACTGCCGGGCCATCGACCTAGTGCTAAAAAAAGGCGAGATTGGCCAGACGTACAACGTTGGCAGCGGCATTGAAAAGGATGTCGAAACCATCGCCGACCTCATTCTCGACGCCTTGGGGCTGGACGCCGCGCACAAAACCTACGTCGATGACCGGCCCGGTCACGATCGCCGCTACCTGCTCAATTCGAGCAAAATCCGCACCCAACTAGGTTGGGAACCGCAGGTCGATTTTGCCCACAGCTTCCGCCAGACAGTCCACTGGTATCGCGACAACGAAGCTTGGTGGCGTCCCCTGCTAAAGAAAATCCAAGTCCGCGAAGAGGGCTGGTAGGACTGAACCAGAAGATAACGAGGCAGCATGAGTACTGATTCCTTTGCAGCAATCGTCGGCGAGACCGATGAAGCGATCTACCAAGTCCGCACCCGCGCTCCCGGCCCCAGCGGCAAGCTGCCGCTGACCATAGAGCAAGTAGTAGAAGCGCCGAGCGGCCACATCTTTGGCTACAGCCAAAACGCCGGGATGGGCTGGAACCCCGACGAGCTGGGTCGAGGAGAGTTCCTCATCGTCAGCACGCAGGGCGGCATTCGCGCCCCGGACGGTCGGCCGATCGCGCTGGGCTATCACACCGGCCACTGGGAAATCGGCCTGCTGATGGAAGCGGCGGCCGAAGAAATCCACCGCCGAGGCGGCATTCCCTTTGCCGCCTATTGCTCGGACCCGTGCGACGGCCGCTCGCAAGGCACGACCGGCATGTTCGATAGCCTGCCGTACCGCAACGACGCGGCCATGATCCTGCGCCGCTTGATCCGCTCGTTGCCCACGCGGCGCGGCGTGATGGGCGTGGGCACCTGCGACAAGGGACTGCCGGCGGTCCTCATCGCCCTAGCGGGTACGCCAGACCTGCCGGTTGTTGTCGTGCCCGGCGGGGTGACCCTGCCGCCGGAAGAAGGCGAGGACGCGGGCAAGATCCAGTCCGCCGGGTCGCGGCTGGCGCGGGGCGAGATGGACATCGACGACTTTCAGGTGCTCGGCTGCCGCGCCTGCGCCACGCCCGGGGGCGGCTGCCAGTTTTTGGGCACTGCGGCCACGGCCCAAGTTGTGGGCGAGGCACTGGGGCTGTCGCTGCCGCATTCGGCGCTGGCCCCCTCGGGCGAAGCGGTCTGGCGCGACATGGCCGTGCGCTCGGCGCGGGCACTGCTGGCGCTGGAGGCCGCGGGCATTCGCTCGCAGGAGTTGGTCACCGATCAGGCACTGCACAACGCCATGGTCGTTCACGCGGCCTTTGGCGGTTCGACGAACTTGATCTTGCACGTGCCAGCTATTGCCCATGCGGCCGGGCGCAAGCGGCCAGCGGTGGGGGATTGGGACCGGATCAACCGCGAGGTGCCGCGCTTGGTCGATGTGCTGCCCAATGGCCCGGAGTTCCACGTCACTGTGCGCGCCTTTTTGGCTGGCGGGGTGCCGGAGGTCATGTTGCACCTGCGCCGCTTGGGGCTGTTAGAGGAAGGGGTAATGACGGTTACGGGCCGCACGCTGGGCGAAAACCTCGACTGGTGGGAGACTGCGCCGCGCCGCCGCCGCTTCCGTGAGGAACTGCAAAAGCTAGACCGGGTGGACCCGGACGACGTGATTATGGACGCCGAGCGCGCCCGCGCCAAGGGCCTGACCAGCACCACTTGCTTCCCGATCGGCAACATCTCGCCCGAGGGCGCGGTCGTCAAAAGCACGGCCATTGACTCTTCGCTGTTAGACGCGCAAGGGGTCTATCGGCACACCGGGCCGGCAAAGGTTTTTACCACCGAACGCGACACCATCGCCGCGATCAAGGCCGGCGAGATCGCGCCGGGCGACGTGCTAGTGATGATTAGTTGCGGGCCGCTGGGCACGGGGATGGAGGAGGTCGCACAGGTTACGATTGCGCTCAAATACACGGATGTTGGCAAGCGCGTGGCACTGCTTACGGACGCGCGGTTTTCGGGGTTTTCCTCTGGTCCTTGCATCGGGCACATCGGCCCGGAGGCCCTAGCTGGCGGACCAATCGGCAAGCTGCGGGATGGCGACTTAATCGCCATTGAAATCGACTGCCGCAACCTGCGCGGGCGCATCGACTTGGTCGGCGGCGCAGGCGAGGAGTTCGGCGCTGCGGAAGGCCAGCGAGTGCTAGCCGAGCGCACCTTGCGCCCAGACCTTGCGCCCGAAGCCGAGTTGCCCGACGACACTAGGCTGTGGGCGGCGCTGCAAAACGTCGGCGGCGGCACTTGGGGCGGTTGCGTCTATGACGTGGATGCGATTGTCGCTACGCTCGAAGCCGGCCGCGCGGCGCTCAAGGGGGCGTCGTGAGCGGCAAGCAGATCGTCGTCGGCATCACCGGGGCCAGTGGTGCGCTCTACGCCGGCCGCCTGCTGCGCGCCCTGCTGATCGGCGGGCACCAAGTGCATCTGGTCTTGTCCAAGTACGGGCGCTACCTGCTCGTCGAAGAGTTGGGGTTCCGCCCGGACAAGGAGAGCTTGCGCACGTTTATAACGCGGTGCTACGGGGAGGAGACAAAGGCTGGCGACCTGTGCGAATACAACACCGGCGATCTATCCGCCCCCATCGCCAGCGGTTCGGTGTCTATCGACGGCATGGTGGTGGTGCCTTGTTCGGCCAAGACCCTGTCGAGCATTGCCCGCGGAGCGTCTGCGAGCCTGATTGAGCGAGCGGCCGATGTCAGCCTCAAGGAGCAGCGGCCGCTGGTGCTGGTGGTGCGCGAAACCCCGCTCAACCTGATTCAGTTGCGCAACATGACGGCAGCGGCCGAGGCTGGGGCCGTCATATTGCCGGCCATGCCAGCCTTTTACCAAAAGCCGCAGACCTTTGACGATTTGGGCGATTTTATCGCCGGCCGCGTCTGCAACGTGCTGCGCATCGAACACCAGCTCTTCCCCCCTTGGCCGGGGCCTGCGCGGTAATCCTACACCAGCCGATCCAAGTTGGCGCGGAACAACGCGTGCGGCAGCATGCCTTCGAGCAGGCGGCCTTCCTCTCTGGCGATGGCGCGACAGACGGTCCACGGCCCAAAGCGGCAGAAAATTTCGCCTTTGAGCGCGGTGGGCGGGTCGCAGTAGATTGGACGTCCCGCGAACAGGTCCTGTAGTTGGGGCCAGTTTAACTCAACGCTGGGTCCCTGCATGAGATGTCCCCACAGGGCAACGGTTTGCTGGGACAGGTAATAGTATCCTTTGTGGAGGCGGGCCACCTTCATGCCGGCGCGGACGAAGTAGGGCAAATGCTCTTGGATGGCCGGGCCGAGGGCCGGTTGCCGGCATAAGTGGCGCTTGCTGAGAGTGAATATCTGGTCCGGGGGGCAGGGTAGAGCACCGCTCCACCGGCCTTCGATGGTGCGCTGGGCCTCGGCGGCAGCGGCAGTGGTCGTTGAGGCAGCCCAAACAGGGGCGTCTTCGGGGCTTGGCGTCGGCGTGCGTTTGGCGAGGCAAGCGACGAAAGCCCCTTCGGTGTCGTGGTGGTGGGGCCAGACGCGGACGCAGCGGGCGAACTCGGCCGGAAATTGGGCGGCCAGTGCATCCGCTAGCGGCGGCCCCGCGAATTCTGCGATGGGGAGGATAGCGACGTCTTCTCCATAGCGGCGCAACAGCCCGAGGAGCACTTCTTCGTTTTCTTCCAGCGAGAGCGAGCAGGTCGAATACACTAGGGTGCCGCCGGGACGCAGCATCTGGTAGGCGGCGCGCAAGAGGCCCTTCTGTTGCTGGGCGAGGTGTTGGGCGTCTTGCGGCGACCAATAGGCGAGCATGTTCTGGTCCTTGCGCACGATGCCGTCGCCCGAGCACGGTGCATCGACGAGGACGCGGTCGAAAAAGTTGGAAAAGTAACGCGCCAGCATGGTCCCTGGGGCTTGGGTCAAGACGTGATTGGCAACCCCACAGCGCTCCAAATTGCCCACGAGGGCGGGCATGCGTTTGCGCTGCATTTCGTTGGCCAGCAGCAGGCCGCTGTTTTGCATATGCGCGGCAATCTGGGTGGCCTTGCCGCCCGGGGCGGCACACAGGTCGAGGACGCGCTCGCCGGGCTGAGGGGCTAGGACCTCAACGGCCAGCATGGGGGCCTTGGCTTGGACGTAATACGCGCCCATGGCGTGTTCAATGGTCTGGCCGAGGCTCGCGCCACTCTCCGGCAGGGCGAAGCCCTCGCTGCACCAAGGCACACTTTGGCCGCGCTGGCGCAAGTGGGGCCGGACGTGCCGCGCTTGGGCTTGGAGCGCGTTCAAGCGCAGCGATGCTGGGGGAGGTGTGCGCGAGCACCGATAAAAGGCCGCGCGCTCTTTGTCGTTGGGCAGCAGGCGGCCAATGTACTGGAGCAGGGCCTGTAATTTATCCGGGTCGTACGCTTTGCGCATAGGTGGGGTTCTCTGTTTATTCATCGGGCAATTATTCAATAAATATAACCCATACAACAAGAGACATGAGCGTCGCACGCTGCTTTATCGTCAGCGATCTGCACCTCGGATCGGCTTACTTTTACCATCGCAACTTCTCGTCTTGGCTGGATGCCTTGCCCAAAGGGGTGCCGCTCGTGCTCAACGGCGACGTCCTAGATGAGCCGAACCAAGCCCTGCCCGACGCCCATCGGGCCGTGCTGGAGCGCCTCGTAAGCGAGTCGCAATCCCGACCTGTAATCTGGGTGCATGGCAATCGCGATGACCAATTCAGGCTGGCCGAGCCGGGGCGGATCCGCTTTGTCGATAGCTGGCGGCTCGACCACCGGCTACTCGTAATCCACGGCCATCGGCTCGACCGGCTGATGCCGCGGCACGCGGCGTTCAAGTGGGCCTTCCGCTGCTTGCATCGTTGTCGCATCTGGCTCGGCGGGCGCGATATCCACGTGGCCGAGTACGCCAAGAAATGGCCCTTGCTCTACCGGGTGCTCAACGAGCACGTGGTGCGCAACGCCCTGCGCATGGCGCAGCAGCAGGGGGTTGAAGCGGTGGCCTGCGGACACACGCACGCGGCCATGGCGATTGAGCGGCAGGGCCGGTGCTACTTCAACACCGGTGCTTGGACTGAAAAACCTTTCCACTTTCTCGAAGTGGCCCCGGATCGCATGGCTCTGCATACATACGAGGACGACTGTGATTAAATGGACGCTCTTATTGGCGGTGGCCGCGTGGCTGCCGGCCAGCGCACAAGAGGGGGCCCTCCTCTGGCCGCTGCGCCTTGCGCCGGCTTTGTCTTCCACTTTCGGCGAATCGCGTTCCCGCGCTTTCCACGCCGGCATAGACCTCAAGACTTGGGGCGAAACCGGCCACCCCGTCCAAGCCCTAGCCGACGGCTATATCTGGCGAGTGCGCACCTCGCCTTGGGGCTATGGCCGGGCTCTGTACCAGAAATTGGCCGATGGCCGCATTGTAGTATATGCCCATTTAGAGGGCTTTGCCGCACCCGTGGCCGAGCGCGTTCAGCAAGCACAGCAGCAGGGCGGACGCTACAGCGTGGATTTGTATTTCGAGGCCGGGGAAATTCCAGTGCTCGGCGGCGCGGTCATCGCTTGGAGCGGTGACAGCGGGGCCGGCCCGCCCCATTTGCACCTAGAACTGCGCGACGCAGACAACGCAGCGATCAATCCCCTCTTGCACGGGTTCGCCATCGCCGATACGGTCGCGCCGACCTTGCAGCGAGTGGCCATTACACCGCACGGCCGCAATGCCCAAGTTGAGGGGGGACGCGACCCTTATGTGCTGAATTTGCGCTGGCAGCCGGATCGAGGGGAGTTCACCGGGGCGCGGACTGTGCAGGTGTTCGGCCCGGTGAGCATCAGCGCGTTGATGTACGATCGCGCCGACGCGGCCCCCAACAAGCTAGCCCCCTATCGCGCGGCCTTGCACATCGACGGCGATCTGGTTTTCGCGGCGCGCTACGAGCGGGTCGCGTACGGCGATATGCACCAGATGTATTTGGACCGGCCGCTAACTGCTTTTAAGGGCGGGGTGGGTCGCTTTTACAACTTGTGCCGCCTGCCGGGCAATCGCCTCCAATTCTACGAGGGGCCTGGCGATGGAATGCTAAACTTGGCCAAGGGGCGGCACGAGGCCGTCGTCGCGGTCGCGGATGTCAACGGCAACGAGAGCCGGGTGCGCTTTGGGTTGGTGGTCGACGCCCCGCCGGCCATTGCCGGGGCGCGGATCGCGGCGGCAGCGGACGGAATTTTTATCGCGGCGCGGCTGACCGATGCGGACGACCGGCTCGTGGAAGTGGAATTGGCCAGCTCGCGCGATGGCGAGACGTGGCGGCGCGTAGATCGGCGGCAGAGCCGCCCCGGCCCGCTCAAGTGGCGGATCCACCGCAACGCCCCCTACTGGCGGATTCGGGCCCAGGATCCGGCCGGCGTCGCGGCCTTTGCCGTTTGTCGCCTGCCCGACGACGAGGCCGCTGCGCCGACCTTTTCCTTGGAGCGCCGCCCCCACCCGGACTTCGTGGAGCTCGTGATGCGCTACGCACAAGTGCCCAGTGCTGCGCCCTTAGTCCGCACTGGCACCGCTAATATCAGCCCCCGCCAGACCGGCTTGCGCGAGTTCCGGGTCGCCGTGCCGCTCGATCCGAGCGACCCGGCAGCGGGGCCGGTTTTGCTGCGGACGCCAAGGGCTGCCGTGCAAAGGGTCGCCTTGGATCGGCAGATCGTGCAGCCGGGTGCTGCGGCCGAGCTGACGTATGCCGGCGGCGCGGTCGAATTGGATTTTGCCGCAGAGAGCGCGTACGCGCCGTTCTTCCCGCAGGTCGAGGCCTTTGAGCCGAGTGTGCCCACTGCTCTAATCGCGGCCGGCGCGGCTTTTGCCTTGGGGCCGCCTGAGGTCAGCTTCGACCGCAAGGTCGAGCTGCGCTTGCGCTACGACCGGGGAACGCTGCCGCCGGAGAAGCTGGGCCTCTACCGAGAGGTAGCCGCTGAAAAGTGGGCGCTCGTGAGCAACGAATGGGACGCTGTGAGCCAGCAGGTCGTGGCGCGGGTGCGCTACTTTGGCCGCTACGCCCTGTTGGCCGACCTTGAAGCCCCTGAGATCGGCAGTTTGCAGCCTGCTGAGGGGGCCGTCGTTGGCCCGCGCCCAGAAATTCGCGGCGCGGTGCGCGACCAAGGCGCGGGCATTGGCCGAGAAGAAGACATTGAGTTCGCGCTCGACGGACGCCCGCTGATCGCCGAATACGATCCAGAAGCCGGGCGCGTACATGGGCATTTGGTGGAAGATTTATCGCCGGGCGCACACCGCCTAGTACTGAGGGTGCGGGATATGAGCGGCAACCAAGCCGAGATCCACTCGGAATTTACCGTGCGCTAGCGCAGTGGTACCGGGGCACCCGCTTGGCGCAGGGACGCCTGCGCGGCCTCCAAGACGCGCACGACGCGCAGCCCGTCGCGGCCATCGCTGCGGGGTGCTTGGCCGGTGCGCACGCACTCGGCGAAGTGCTGGCATTCCAGCTTGAGCGGCTCGGCCATTTGCAGCCGCGGAATGACGACATCGCCAAAGCGCAGCGCGATGGAGTCGCCGTAAGAGTCGTATTGTGGCCGCTCGGCCGATTTGTCGTAGATGCGCACCTTTTCCGCGCTTTCCACATCGTCAAACACCGCCATCTTGCGGCTGCCGACCACAGTCAGGCGGCGGATGCGGTGCGGGTCGAGCCACGAGACCTGCATCTGCGCCATCTTGCCGTCGGCAAAGTGTAAATTGGCAAAGACCACGTCTTCAATGCCGGGTTGCAGATAGCACTCGCCGCGAGCGCTGACCGCGTCCGGCTCTTGGCCGAGCAGGTACAGGATGACCGATATGTCGTGCGGTGCCAAGCTCCACAGGGCGTTTTCGTCGCGGCGGACAATGCCCAAGTTGACGCGCTGGGAGTACAAATAGTACAAGTCGCCCAGCGCGCCGTCCCGCACCAAACCATGCAGCATTTGCACGGCCGGGTGGTACTTCAGCAAGTGCCCGACCATCAGCACCCGGTCCCGCTCGGCAGCTAATTCGACCAAGTGGGCGGCCGTGGCGGCGTTGAGGGTCATGGGCTTTTCGACGTACACGTGCTTGCCTCGCTCTAAGGCGCGGCGGGCCAATTCGTAGTGGTCGGCGGCCGGCACGGCCAATACTACGGCGTCGAGCGCGTCGTCGCCGAGCACCTCGTCGTAGCTAGCGGTGATTGGGACTTCCGGGTACTGGCACTGAATGGCGCGGCGAATTTCCGGGCTGGCGTCGCAAACTTGGCGCAAATGTACGTCGGGCAAGTCGCGGAAGACGCGCACTAAGTTTTTGCCCCAATACCCAGCACCAACGCAGGCGATTTGGACGCGGCTCATGCGCACTCAAAATATGTGCCGATGGCGGCGGCTAGGTGCGCGAGGGCTTGGCTGCCCTCGGCATAGGGGTGCGTTTTTACGACCGGCTGGCCCGCGTCGGCTTGGCTGCGGATGACCGGGTCGAGCGGAATTTCACCCAGATAGGGAATGCCCAAGCGGCTGGCTGTGGCGCGGCCCCCTCCCGTTCCGAAGATGGGATCGGCATGGCCGCAGTGGTCGCAGCGGAAATAGCTCATGTTCTCGACCAAGCCGACGATGGGCACCTCGGTCTGGCGGAACATCTCGACGCCGCGGCGCACGTCTTCGAGGGCAATGGCCGAGGGCGTGGTGACGATCAAGGCCGCAGTCAAGGGTGCCACTTGGGTCAGGGTGATTTGTACGTCCCCGGTCCCGGGGGGCAGGTCTATGAGCAGCAGATCGAGCTCGCCCCAAGTGACGTTGAAGAGGAATTGTTGCATCATCTTGGCCAGCATGGGGCCGCGCCACACGACCGGGGTGCCCGGGCCGATTAGCAGCCCCATGGAAATGGCTTTGAGGCCGTGGGCAGACAAGGGCTGGATGCGGCCATCCGTTGCGGTCGGCCGGCCCGCTAGGCCGAGCAGGCCCGGGATGTTGGGGCCGTAGATGTCGGCGTCGAGCAAGCCGACTTGTAGCCCTTGACGGGCCAAGCTCACGGCCAAGTTGGCGCAGAGCGTGGACTTGCCAACGCCGCCCTTGCCGCTGGCTATGGCCAATGTATCTTTAATGCCGGGAATGGGTTGGCGGTTGTGGGTTTGTGGGGCGTTCACCGGTGTTCCCGCTGCGCAGTGGAAAATTTGAAGTATAGACGAAAGACCTCCCCGCGGCAAGGGGAGAGACAAAGGAGACAACCATGTATAGGGTCGCGCTTCTGGCGGTCGTTTTGGCCCCCTTGGGTTGCACGAATGTCAACCAGATGCACAAGCTCTATCAGGAGGGAGATCACGCCCAGTTAGATCGGATTATGGAGATCGTCTCTCGCCAAGACTACCCCTATGCCACGCGGCGCAAGGCCGCGCGCATTCTCGGCGAAATCGGCGACCCGCGCGCCGTACCGGTGCTGAAAATGGCGCTTCAAGACTACGACCAGCGCACCACGCTCAAGCAGGACGCGCTCCGCGCCTTGGGCACCATCGGCGACCAGAGCGCGGCCTTGGATATAGGGAGGCTGCTCAATTACTCGCTCAATACGGCCGACGCCGAGCTGCGGATGGCCGCCATTGAAGCGCTCGGGCAGATGGGGGGGACCAAGGCGGCTGAAATTTTGGTCAATGCCCTCGGCTACTACGACATACTCACCCTGCGCGCTGAGCAGCGAACCCGCCGGGGGGTGTTCACCGGCGAAGAGATCTCTCCCTACCCCTACGGACGGCTAGACCCCGACTCCACAGGCGGCCCGCGGCGCTATCCAAACGTGGGATTGGATCCCTTTGGGGAGGGGGGCCAGCCCCGGGTGAGCATGTTTGGCACGCCTATTGAGCCTACGCAGATGGAATACGACCCCACGCCCGAGGAGCGCACCCTAACCCATCAGGCTATTACAGCGGTGGGGACGGACGCCATTCCGGTGATTGAAAACTACCTAGACAGCCTGCGCGTAAGCCCGACCTTGCGCAAGGAGCTACTGGCCATAATAGGCGAAATCAGCGGGGCTGCGCCGGCCGTAAAAGCCGATTCCACGGCCTCAGACCTGTGATTTGACAAGGGTACACCCAGCGCATATAATAGGACGATTCCATCCGAAAAATCACCTATATACGCGATAGACCCGCCCCGTTGAGGGCGGATGTGCGGACGCTTGGTTCGCCTGCTACCCCCGGCCGAAAGGCCAAGTAATTCGAGGTTTTCACCCATTATGGAAAGCGATATCGGCCCGATCCTCGGCGATTGGAAATACGCCCCAGGCGAGTTGAGCGTGCGCAAGATACGAGGCGGCAATGGCAGCGCAAAGCTCCAAATCCGCATGGATCTGGGCTTGATGCAGCTAGAGTGGCGAGGCCGCCCCGACGCGCTCCGCCCGCACGGCTATGTGTCCCTGTTGGATTACTATTGCCAAAAGCGACGCGAATGGGAAAAAGCGCACGGCCCAGGCACCTTTAGCCTCTCGCACGAGGATTGTTCCGAGCTGGCCCAAGAAGCCATGAAATACTACTGGCGGCGGATCGGTTTTTTTGAACTAAAGGAATACGAGCGGGCCGAAGAGGATGCCATGCACAACCTCGCCATCCTCGACTTGTGCTACGAATACGCCGAAGAGGACGAAGACCGCCAGCTAGCCGAACAATACCGCGTCTTTGTCACGGCGCATCGGGTGCAGGCGCGGGCCCTGGCCTGTCTAGAGACCGAAAACTACGCCGAGGCCCTAACCGAAATCCGCCGAGGCATCGCCGAGATCGAGGAATTTCTCGCCAAAGTTGGTCAATTGGATCAGCTCGACGAGTGCCCCGAACTGCTCTTTTTGCGCGAGTGGGAAGGCGAGGTGGAGAGCACCCGGCCGCGCACGCTGCGCGAGCGGCTGACGGCCGATTTACAGGCCGCGGTTGAGGCCGATCGATTCGAGTTGGCCGCTTCGCTCAGGGACCGCTTGCGCTCGCTCGAGACCGAGCAAGCCGGCAGGGTGCCTTGAAAGAGTGCTTGCTGCCGAGGGGTGGGCCGAGGAGAGCTGTCTCTCGGCCCTTTTACTTTGCCCTGTTCGCACTGTTAAGTGCTTGTGGGCAAATGGCCCCCAAGACGACGCCCGATGTGCCAACGGTCCAGATCATCCAAGAACAGGTACCCGTAGTAGGCGACAACCTGCTCGACTTGCAGTTGTTCAGGCCGGGTACTGGTTCGCGCCTGCTGACAGCTCGGCTGGAGTGGGAAACCCCTTCGGGCGAGCAGCGCGAGGTCGAGCATCGGTTGCAGGTGCCCCAAGGGCGTCTCGTGCGCTATGCGCTGCCGTATCGGTTGGAAGAGGCCGGCATGCACCGCGCGGCCCTGCGGCTGTACGATCCCGAGCGCGACGCGCCCATCCATGCGGTCGAAGCGTTGCGCCTCTTTGCCCGGCCCGCTTGGGAGCTTTTGGGCGATCGCTCGTACTATACCGTAGAAAATGAGATTCGCTTCCGGCTGCGGCGCAATCGCCGCAGTGATATGGCCATCCCCGCGATAGTTGAGCTGCGGCGCGGCGTCGAAGTCTTGGATCGCGTGGATGTAAACATGGTCGGGCAGGAGGTCTCAGGGGCCTTTGCTGCATACGCCTTGCCCGAGGGGCGTTATTGGCTGGCGGCGCGGTGGCTGGATCCGGTCGGCGGTGCGGATTCGCTGGCTGTGGCCTGCGAGAAGTTCGCGCCGGCCGCACGAGAGGTAAAAATCGACCTGTTCAGTCAGTCCTTGCTCGTCGATGGCGAGCCGTTCTTTCCCATTGGGCTGTACTGGCTGCGGGCCGAGGACCTCGGCCCGATGCGGCGCCTGCACTTCAACACCGGGGATTACTTCTACAAGCTGCGCGGGGAAGAGGTCGCCTCGCTCATGGACGCGGCAGCCGTAGAGGGGATGCAGATACTCCTCGAGCTGACCGAGTACGCCCGGCGGCAACCTGAGCCGGATTATCGGGCCATTGCCGCCCTCGTTAAACGCTATCGCCGGCATCCGGCGCTCTTGGCGTGGTATCTAGTTGACGAGCCGGACGAGACCAAAATGGCCCCTGCGTCTGCCTTGGCGATATACGAGCTGATCCGGGAACTCGACCCGTATCACCCGGTCTATTTAGTCAACAACCGGCCGCACACATACGCCGCCTACTCGGACGCCAGCGATATTCTGGCCATAGACGTGTATCCGATCCCGAATTACCCCATCACCCAAGTGGGCGACTACATGCAGCAGGCGCGCTGGACCTCGCTGGAGCGAAAGCCAGTCTGGTTGGTCGCCCAGGCCTTTGGCGGCGTGGAACACTGGCCGCGCTCGCCGACCGCGAACGAGTTGCGGAACATGATCTACCAAGGGCTAGTTGGGGGGGCCAAGGGCGTGTTGTTTTACCGCTATTGCGAGGAGAACGAACGCCACATCCAGCCCCTCGCCCTGTGGCGAGAAGTGCAGCACCTCGCGGCCGAACTCGCCGAGTTAGGGCCAGTGCTCTTGCAGGAGGCACACGGCTTGGAGGCACAACCGGCCGGTATCGGGGTCGAAGTGGCGGTCAAAGAGTACAAACGCAATTTTTACGTATTTGCCGCCAATGTCGCCGAAGAGCCGCGGCGGCTCGATTTGCGCCTAGCAGGCTTGCCGCCTATGGGGCGGGCCGAAGTGCTCTACGGGCAGGCGGTCCCGACGCTGGCCAACGGGCGGCTCGCCGCGGAGTTAGGGCCGCTGGGCACGGCGGTTTTTCGCTTGCAGACGGCGGGCATTTGAACAGGTGATCTACTAACTTTGGAGCCGGTTAAAGGAGAAGGGAACTATGGGCAAAAAGGTGGCCCTCAACAAGCGAGATCGAGAGAGAATAAAGAAGAAGCTCTTGGTGCGTCGCGCTGAATTGCTCAGCGATCTAGACGGCACCGAGCACGAGATCGACGAACTGCAAGATCCCAAGGCCGACGACCTCGACCGAGCGGTCGAGGCCGGGGCCATGGAGCTTTTGGTGGCTTTGGGGGATACCGAGCGCCGCGAGCTGGAGGAGGTCGTGCTGGCACTCGAGAAGCTGGACACTACGACGTATGGCAAGTGCGAAGCCTGCCTCGAAAAGCCCTTAAACATGTGTCCTACCTGCCCGTTTATTCCCAAGCCGCGCTTGGAGGCCCTGCCCACGGCGCGGCTGTGCGTGTCCTGTCAGGAGGCCGAGGAGCAAAACCAGATTCCGTCCTATACCCGGCTGCGCCCGCGGCGGATGTTTGGCGAGGACATAGAAGAATTCTCGCATCCGCTGATGAATTCAGAAGACGACAAATAGGCCCTTCGCGTATTCGAGCCGAGCAAGCTAAAGGGCGGCCTAAGGTTGTGTTGAGCAACTTGGGCCGCCCTTGTGTGTCTAAGGCGCTAGGTCTTCGAGTTTGGCCATGGTGGCGAGCCGTGCGTTTTTGAGCTGGCGCTGGTAGCCTATGACCGCGCCTAGGGCGTTGATCTGGGCCTGCGTCAAATTGCCTTGGGCTTGGAGCAATTGCTGGCTGTCGGCCAAGCCGAGTTCAAAGCGGCTCTGCTCGACGTCATAGGTGCGCTGAGCAAACTGGAGGGCGGCTTGGCGCAGGTCGATCTGGCGCTCGGCCTCGTGGACGCGGCGCGTGGCGTCGCGGATCTGCTGGATGATTTGGCGGCGCTGCTGCTCGCGGGTGAGGCGGCTTTGCTCCAAGGCAATGCGCGCTTGGCTGACGCTGGCGCGTCGCTGGCCGCTGTCGATCAGCGGCAGGGTTATCTGCAGGTCAACTCCCCACCGATTGCGCTCGAAATTGTCGCTGACCTCGCCGAGTTCGCTGCCGCGCCCCTGCATGCTGACATTGGCACTGAAGGTCGCGTTAATGCCGTTGCGGCGGCGGGTATCTTCTAATTCCAACGCGCGGATTTCCTCGAAAATTTCGGCTCGTTTCATGTCGGTGCGGCGGGCCAAGCCGATTTCAAGGGCGCGTTGGGCATCGATGGGGTGAATCTCGTACTGGACCTCGGTGTCGATTTCGAGCGGGGCCCACACATCGAGCCCGAGGGTTTCGCGGAGCAGGTCGCGGCGCGATTCGATATTGGTTTGGGCTTGGTCATACGTGGCCTCGGCCTGTAGCATTTCTACCTGTAGGCGCAGGGCTTCCACTTCGGCGATGAGGCCGACTTCAAACTTTCGTTGGGCCAACTCCAAGTTGGCGCGCGACTGGGTCAGGCGCTGTTCCTCTATTTCGAGCTCGCGGACGCTCTGCACCAAATTGTAGTAATCGTCGATGACTTGGCCTTCTAGCTGGAGCCGCTGGCGGTCGAAGTTGAGGCGTGCGCTTTGCAGGCCGTGCTCGGCGCGCTTGAGCGCGATTTCCTCGCTGGGCTGGCCGAGTAGATCGCGCTCGTAAGCAAGGCGCGTCGAACCCAAGTATTCGAGGAAGCTGATTGAGTTGGGGGTGTATCCGGCGTCCTGCAGCACGGCGCGGCGATCGGACGAGAAGTCTTTCCGCAGAGCCGTAGAGGTCAGGGTGAACTGGCCGAGGTAGCGCAGGCGCTGGGCCATGAACAGGTTGCCCGAGTAGGAGACATCGGTATTCTCGGTGCGGATTCGAGTATCGAGGGCGATGTTTTCTTGGGTATCGCGCAGCCCGGTGAAGTTGGGGGTGGTGAGGTTGGCGTTCACGTTGAAGCCAAAGGGTGCGCGCGCCATCGTCAGTTGAGCTTGGCTGCTGGCTAGGGTTTGTTGGTTTATTTGGTGTTGCAAGTTGTTTTGCATGGCCAAGTCGATGCACTCTTGTAGCGAGAGGACATCGGCTGTGGAGCCGATGGAGGCGATTAGCAAACCGACTAGTGCCCATTGGTATTTCATCGCAGAGTCCCTTCTCATTGGATGGCGAGTGAGATGCAACGGTTTCCTGTGATTATACAGTACGCGTTTTACAACCGCCAACCTTTCGGCGGCGAGTTTTATATTTAATATTCATAGATTTAAGCCTATCACAAATAAGGGAGCGATACCATGACCACCCTCACCGCGCAAGTGCTCGCATACGAAAAGTCCGCCGCCGACCTCGCGGTCAAAATTTTTGCCGACGGGGCCGACCGCGAGAGCATGCTGGCGAGCTATGCCAACCCGCTAGTCTCCGGGTTTACGACCAATCCCACCTTGATGCGCCAAGCCGGCGTCACCGACTACCGAACCTTTGCCCGCGACATCGTCGCAGCCATTCCCGATCGCCACATTTCTTTTGAGGTCTTTTCAGACGAGTTCGGCGACATGGAGTGCCAAGCCCGCGAGATCGCAACGTGGGGCGAAAACGTGTACGCCAAAATTCCCGTCAGCAACACCAAGGGCGAGGTCAGCTACGACTTGGTCCATCGGCTGTCGCAAGACGGGGTCAAGGTAAATGTCACGGCGATCTTTCTGCTCGACCAAGTGCGAGAGGTGGCGGCCGCAGTTGAGGGCGGGGCACCGTGCTGCGCGTCGGTCTTTGCCGGCCGCATCGCCGACGCCGGACTAGACTACATGCCGGTCATGGCCGAGTCGGTTGAGCTGCTCGCATCCAACCCCCAAGCCGAACTCATCTGGGCCAGTCCCCGCGAAGTGTACAACGTCGTCCAAGCCGACAGCATTGGCTGCCACATCATCACCTGTACCAGCGACATCATCAAAAAGCTGCCGACCTTGGGCAAGGAGCTGGGGCAGTTCTCGCTAGAGACCGTACAGATCTTTTACGCAGACGCCACAGCGGCCGGCTACAGCCTGTAAGCGCGGCCGATGAGTTACACCCACCAGTACTTGGCGACAGCGGCTCAGATCATTGAGCAGCTAGATCGCAATGCTATTGATGCGATGGTGCGGCTCGTCGTCGAGACTCGCGAGCGCGGGGGGCGGCTCTTTGTCCTCGGCGTGGGGGGCAGCGCGGGCAATGCGAGCCACGCGGTCAACGACTTTCGCAAGATCGCTGGCATTGAGTCGTACGCACCTACAGACAATGTCTCGGAGCTGACGGCACGCATCAACGACGAGGGCTGGGACACAGCCTTTGCCAACTGGCTGGAGGGCAGCCGCTTAAACGAAAGGGATCTGATCTTGATCTTGTCCGTCGGCGGCGGCAATCGCCCGCTGAACACTAGCGTCAACTTGGTTGCAGCACTGGAGTACGCCAAAGAGATCGGAGCCAAAATCTGCGGCATCGTGGGGCGGGATGGCGGCTTTACAGCCCAAGTCGCCGATGCCTGCGCGATTGTGCCGACGGTCGCCCCGGATGCGGTCACGCCGCTGACGGAATCCTTCCAAGCCGTTATCTGGCATTTAATTGTCTCGCACCCCGAGGTACAAGTGGGGCGCACCAAGTGGTAGGTGCGCTTGCGCCATTCCCAACGAAAGGTTGAACATGTCTGCGGTCCCCCGAGACTTGCGCCAGTTTTTGCACCGCTGCATTCCAGAAGTGGAAGAGGAGATGTTCTCGTTCCTCGCAGTGCGCGAACCCGAGGCGTTTCTATATCGGCTGATGCGCGACTACCCGCAGCGCGGCGGCAAGCGATTCCGCCCGGCGCTGGTGCTCTTGGCTTGCCAAGCCTGCGGCGGCGACGCGAAGAAAGCCATGCGGACGGCGGTGGCCTTTGAGATGTTCCAGTCGTTTGCCGTGGTCCACGACGATATTGAAGACAATTCTGAGATGCGGCGCGGCAAGCCCTGTTTGCACAAGCTGCACGGGATCCCATTGAGTATCAACGTCGGCGATGCCCTGTACGCCAAGGTCTTTGAAATTCTCAGCGCGAATCGCGAGGTGTTGGGAGCGGACATCGCGCTCGATTTGATAGACGAGATGATCCGCGGTTCGTGCGAGACATTTGAGGGGCAAGCATACGACGTGGGCTGGATTCGCCAGCACTATATTCCCAGCGAGGACGAGTTTATGACCATGTTGCGCCAAAAGACTGGGTGGTACACGGGCCGGGGGCCGTGTACGGCTGGGGCGATTATCGCGGGGGCTGAGATGGAGTTGCGCACCCGTATCGGCGACTTCGGCGAGTCCATGGCCATTGCGTTCCAGCTCCGCGACGACCTGTTGAACTTGAGCTCTTCCGAACAAGACGCTGGTTCTGCGCCTAGGGTTACTTCCGGGGCCTACGGCAAGGAGCGGGGTGGGGATATTGCGGAAGGGAAGCGGACCTTAATCATCATTGACCTGCTGGACAAATGCACGGCGGCGGAGCGCGAGGAAGTGCTGGCGATTTTGCACCAAGAGCGGCAGCGCAATACGGCCGCCGAGATCGAGCGGGTCATCGCCTTGGTTGAACACTACGAATGCGACCGCTACGTCGAGAGCGTGTGCCAACAGAAGGTCGCAGAGAGCTTGGCACACCTAGAGAAACTCCCGGCCAACCCGGCTCGCGATATGCTGGGCGAAATGCTGGACTTTCTCGTCCGGCGCGCCTTTTAGTCCACCGCTGGATTTTCCAAATAAGCCAAAAGCAACCGCGCTGCGTTGACAATGCCGTCCCACGCGCAGATTTCGTACCCGTGCGTGTTGTCGCCCGGGTAGCCAATCAACGCAGCGCGCGCAATAGCACCGGACGTTTTGGCAATCGACGAGTCGCTGGCGTACGAAGTGAGGACGGCCGTTTGGATGCCGAACCCGCCGGCAGCGGCTAAGGCGTCAAAGCGGTCGATAATGCGCGTGTCGTACAGACCGCGACTGTCGCGGACGCCGATGATGGGATCGCCGCTGTTGGCCGTGCCGTATTCGGCGGCCACAGGCGCGATGTCAACGGCCACGGCCGCGTCAACCGGCAGCCGTCCGAGCGCGTAGATCGCGCCGTGACCGCCGATTTCCTCGCTGGAGCTGGCCACTAAGTATACGTCTTGGGCCGGCCGGTTTTCCCGCAAGTGCAGGCCCACTTCGAGCATAGCTGCCAAGCCGGCGCGGCAATCGAGGTTGTAGCCGCAGACGCAATCGCCCAGCCGCCAGAGCGTTTTGTGTTTGCCGGCGATGACGACCCGAGTGCCGGCGCGGATCCCGCGCTGGACCAGTTCTTCGGTCGCGAGCCTCGTTTCAATCCACATCTGTTCCCACTTGAGGGGTTGGCCGTTTTTGAGCCGCCCGGCCGGGCTCTCTGCGGAGACGTGCTTGGCGCCGGTGGAGAGCACACCCGGGCAGAGGCCGTCCCGCGCCATGATCTCCACCGGGCTTTCGCCCAGTGCCCAAGGGTGCAAGCCGCCCAAGGGCTGCACCCGGATTTTGCCGTCGGCTTCGACGCGCTTGACGATGAGGGCGATCTCGTCCTTGTGAGCGAGGGCTGCCACGGGCTGGTCGTGGCTTTGGCCCTTGATGTGGATGATGATGTTGTCGGCCGCATCCTGCCAGACCGCGTCGCCGATGGGGGCGGCGAGTTCGGCGACGAGGGCGTCCATAGCGGATTCTGCGCCCGAGGGCGCGTGGGTGGCAATTAGTTGTTCGACAAAGCCGTAGAGGCGTTGGGCATCAATGGTCATCTGGTTATTCTGCTTCCAGAACGTCCGGGTCTAGTTGATACCAAAACACCGTGCCGGATTCGATAAGGTCCTGTATCCGATCATCTCGGCGCAGACCAGCGACTGCGGGATATGAACGCCGACCGGTGAACTGGTTCAGGAACTTGGCATTGCGGATGGCTCGATGAGTGTCCCGTCCGTTGGCAGTAAAGGAGATTTCCACGGCAATGTAACAAAGGTCGCCCTCCGAGTCCGTGGCCTCCATGATCAGGTCGGCCCGGTGGTAGCTTTTCAACTCGTTTTTGGGAATGCCCGACGTGTCGGCGCGGTCGGTCAGCATCCACATATCATCTTGAGTGAGGGTTTTTGTCCGCCGCAGGCCCATTTCCCGGGCGATGGTAGCGGCTTCGCCGAGAGCGGCGGTGCGGGCATGGCCGCCTTTGAGTATGCCGATATCAGTTTGGATAGACTTCACTTGGGTTTTGAGCGTGTTGACGTCTTCTTGGATCGCCTCTACTCTGGTTTCAAGGGCCTCAAAACGCCGGTTCGTGGCCTCGACGAACTGATGCATTTCGGCAACGAACTGATGCATTTCGGCGACGAATCGGTCCGTTTTAGCGACGAACTGGTGCATTTCGGCGACGAATCGGTCCGTTTTAGCGACGAACTGGTGCATTTCGGCGATGAACTGGTGCATTTCGGCGACAAACTGAGTGAATTTTTCGGGCAGTTCGATCAATTCGCGCGACAGCAGTCGAGTGCGCAGGGCCTCAACCCAATCGGGATTTTCATCCAGTACATGGAGTAGGTCTTCTATGGTATGGATCGTGGTCATAGCTTTTTTTGTTTGTCGTCCGAGCAGAAATTCGCTGACCTATAAACGCTTTCTTCTCTTTCTCGCTTCTAATCTGTTAAACCAGTCCCGACCTTTGCTTCCACACTCGTCTCGTATCAACTCTTTCAATTTTCTTGTTCTATTGTTCAGTACCCGAACTTCATTTAAGAATGACTCCTTTTGCGCCTTCACCTTGTCTCTATCGTCAAAAAGATTTTTCCTCATTTCGCGAATGCCTTTTAGCTGCAATTCAATATCGCGTATTGACGCTTTGTTCTTCTTTTCCCTCATCTTTTTAAAAAGTATAAACTTCTTGGCCTTGCTTTTTTTTAGTCTTTCCCGCAGAATGGTTCTCTGGTTGGTTTCTTCTTTTAGCATTTTGTTTATTCCCTTCTCGCTACTACGGGCGTCATCGAGAAGTTTATATGCAGTATCCGCTGCTTTCATAGAGGAATAATGTGCATCCACTAAAACTTGAAAATTATAGCTATGTCGCGCCTGAGCAAGATGTGATTCGACACTTCTTTGATGTTCCCAGACGCTTCGTTCAACACGACCTCTCGTTTCCTCCCAACGTTGACGCGCTTCTCGTTCTTCCTCAGAGACCGCATCATAAATAGCTTTTAGTGCTACACCTACTCCAACAGGAATTAACCACCACATATCAATCTCCCAATAGTTTTGGAGAAATTTCAACAGGAGGCAAAGCTTGAACAAGTTTTTGGAGATTTTCGTTGGCTCGAGCTCCAAAATTAGGTAACACTTTTGTCATCTCAATTGCCATTTCTTTATACATTTGACGTTCTTCAATAGACAGGCCATTTTCAAAAGATTTTCGTTGGGCTTCTTGTGCCATCTCCAAGACTTTTACTCTTTGTATATGAAGCCTTTGTAATTCTGCATTTACTGTTTCGTAGAAACCAACGAGAGCGATTCTTCTATGTATAAGTTCCTCCATTTTAAGTTTAAACGATTTGTCGATTACGTCGTGTGCAATGTCAGCTTGTTTCTCTATTCTGGTCAGTTCTACCTCGAGACGCTTTGTCTCGATTTTATACGCCAGAGTTTGGGCATATGCCTCAGCTATCGCCCCGAAAGGATTAAACGCTTTCAGAATAGAGACCCACTTGCCTCCTGTTGAGTTGTGAAATTCCCGCGCTGGTTCGACCTTATCGATGTTTCCAACAGAAACACTACTGGTCTGTTTCCTGCCCTTTTGAGAGATCGCCATTTTAATCTTCCGCCCATTTTTTACGACGTTTTCGGAGCCAACGAAACATTCAATATATTGGACAGGGAGATGCCCGTCAAGCAAAAGACTTGGGCCGTCTTTTGCACAACGCAGAAAAGGGATACGGCCGGAGCAGCAAAGAGGTCAGGCTGGCGCGGCGAGCGATCCAATTACTTCTTCGGCCAGCCCACGCAAGGTCTTTTGCAGCCGCAGGCGGCCCCGATTGACGCGCGATTTGACCGTGCCTACGGGGCAGTTGATGATCTGGGCGATTTCCTCGTACGAGAGTCCGTTCAAATCGCGGAGGAGCACGGCGGCGCGAAATTCTGAGGGCAGGCCTTCGATGGCATCAACGACGAGGGACTTGACGCGGTGGCTGTCGGCCTGTTCGCCGGGGAGTGGGTCCTTGGCCGCTGGCTCGTAAAAGGTGGCGGGCTGTTCGTCGTCGCTGGGGCTGATCGGGATCCATTGCCAGCGCTTGCGGCGGCGCAACTCGGTTTTGGCCAAGTTGCCGGCAATGGTGTAGAGCCAAGTGGAAACTTGTTCGATGGCCGGATACTGGTGGCTGTGGCGCAAGCAGCGGAGAAACGTCTCTTGCACGATGTCCTCGGCCGTTTCTCGGTCGCCGACAAAGCGATAGGCGAAGTTGTATAGTGGGGTGCGGTAGCGTTTGACTAGTACGCCGAGGTGGCCTTGGTCTTCGGCGGCGCGCAGCAAAATTTCCCTATCAGTGAGTGCATTCATCGCTTCCATGGTTGCGATCCTTTCTGATTCAGTGCGCCGCTCGCTGAGGGCAAGGCGACGCAACTCAAGCGATTATCTCCGCGATGTATTAGCAATAATCGTGCCATTCCTCACTAAGGCAAATTATCGCCGTTTTTAGGGGTTTTTGGCAACAAAAGCCAAATGGACCACTCAGATATCTGAGTATCCTCAGATTTCTGAGGCGCATCTTTTGACAGGTACAGGGGCAAGCGGTAGATTTCGCACCGATAAATTCGCCTAGTTTCTAAATGAAAATGGAGTGCGCTCGTGCAAGAGTTGGTCATGCGCTTGGAGTCATTGTGCCAAGCCAAGGGAGCAGAAAAGTTCTCGGCTGAAGAAATAGTCGAGTTATTGGCAGATGGGGAAGAAGTCGATTGGATCGTCGATCAAGTGATGCCGGCCGCGGCTGAGGCCGATCGCAGCGAAATGGGCCAAGCACTGGCCGAAATCTCCGCTGCGGTGGCACCTGCTCCCGCCACAGGCGACGAGGAACCGGCCGCTGTGGAGGAGCTGGATCTGGCCCAACTCCAGCAGGCCCTGCCGCCCGGGGTGGACGTGCAGCAGGTCGAGGAAATGTTGCGCTCGCCGCAGGGCGCGTTGCTGGCCGATTTTAGTGCCTTTTGCCGCGAGCGCGGGCTTGAGGGCGAGTTGGGTGAAGCGGAGGTGAGCGAGGCCCTGAGTGCATTGCACGAGGAGTGGTTGCAGACGCCGCGGCCGGCGCTAGAAGGCGAAAAACCGGCCGCCGTGCTAGAAGGCGGTCGGCTCTTGCCGGGCAAGGTAGAGACCTTCCGCCGCGAAGCCCCCAAGGTCGGCCGCAACGAGCCGTGCCCCTGCGGCAGCGGCAAGAAGTTCAAAAGATGCTGCGGCAAGGTGGCTTGAGATGGCCCAAGTTCGCCTCTCTGCGGCCATTGAAGGCGTCTATATCGCCGAGCTACAGTCGCACGGCGACGAGCGGGGCCGCTTTACCGAGGTCTATCGCAAGGAGTGGTTTCCCCAGTGCTGCTGGAACGCCTTGCAGTGGAGCCGCTCGGAGTCGCAACAGGGGGTGCTGCGCGGCTTGCACTATCACCACCGCCAAGTTGACTACTGGCACTGCGGCATGGGCGCACTGCGCGTCGGCCTGCTCGATCTGCGCCGCAGGTCGCCGACCTGTGGGCAGGGGCAGGTCATCGAATTAGATCAAGAGCTATTGCGGGGCGTCTTTATTCCGGCGGGGGTAGCGCATGGCTTTTACGCAGTCACCGACGCGATGCTTTTCTACTTGGTCGATGCCTACTACGACGGCACGGACGAGTGGGGCGTGGCTTGGGACGATCCCGATGCAGGGTTGGAGTGGGGCATTGAGGGGGGGCCGATCCTCTCGCCGCGAGACCAAAATAACCCGCGGCTACGAGATATTTCCGCCGAGGATCTGCCCGGCTAAAAATGACCTTTGACCTCCTAGCGGCCCTCTTAGGTTGCGCCTTGACCCACCGGGCGCGGTAGGCCCCTATTACATCAATACCGCATATCTCTATGGCGGGCCGGGGCGGGCGCACTTATGGGTTGCCGAAAATTCACGCGCTCGACGAGTCGCTCTGGCGGGATCGATCTAGCCAGCGGCCTCTTCCAATTCCTCGCCCTCAACCCGCACTGAAACGAGCTGGGAAACCCCTTCCTCAGGCATGGTGACGCCGTGCAGAGCGTCGGCCGCGGCCATGGTGATCTTGTTGTGCGTCACCACGACGAATTGCGTCCCTTTGGCAAATTCCTTGAGCACGCGCACAAAGCGGTTGATGTTGGCGTCGTCGAGCGGAGCGTCGACCTCGTCGAGGATGCAGAATGGGCTGGGCTTGACTTGGTAGATGGCAAAGAGCAGCGCAATGGCCGTCAGCGCACGCTCGCCGCCCGACAGCAAAGCAATGTTTTGCAGGCGCTTGCCGCTGGGTCGGGCGATGATGTTGATGTGGGCCTCTAGGGCGTCGATGTTTTCTTCGAGGCGGAGGTCGGCTTCTCCTCCGGGGAAGAAGCGGACAAAGGTCCCTTTGAACTGCTCGCGGATCTGCTCGAAAGACTTGAGGAACATCCGCCGCGCCGTGCGGTCAATCAGGCCGAGAGTTTTCTTTAGGTCCTCGGCCGCGATCACTAGATCGTCGCGCTGTTGGCGGAGAAAGTCGTAGCGCTCCTTTTGTTCCTTGTGTTCTTCCAATACGCCTAAATGTACCGAGCCCAAGCGATGTAGGGACCGACGCAACTGATCGATGCGCTGTTGTGCAGCTTCTTCGTCGATGGCTTCGTCGAGAGGCCCCATGGCCGCGACGTCGCAGTGATACTCCTCCTGCAAGCGCGTGCGGATGTGCTGGGTCTGTAGCTTTAGCTCGGAGATGCGCACTTCGAGGCGTGCGCGGTGCTCGCGCTGGTCGTTGAGCTGCCGCTGCAAGTGGCTGATGTTTTCCTGCAACTCGCGGTTTTGGGCATTGGCTGCGGCCCAGTGCTGGCGGCGCTGGTCTTGCTCCGCGGCCAAGGTCTCGCGGCCTTGGTGTAGCCCTTTGAGCTCGTCGGCCAAGGCGCTGCTGTGCGCACGGCACTCGGCCTGTTGGCGCTCGGCCTCGGCTCCTTCAGCCGCTAGGCGCTCGATGTTCTTGTGCAGGTTGGCGTCGATGTTTTTTAGGCGGCTGGCGTCTCGTTCTAGCCCTTGGACCATTTCGGCGGTGCGGGCGTGTTCTACTTGCAAGGTACCCAATGCTTCGCGCCGCTCGCGCCGGCGGGTTTCGCTCTGTTTGAGGTCCTCTTCCAAGGCGCTGCTTTCCTCGCTGAGGCGGGTGCTTGCGGCCTCGTTGTGGCGCAGGTGCTCGGCTTGTTCGGCGATGCTTTGGTCGAGGGCTTGGCGGCGCTTGGCCAAGCTAGTGCCTTCGCCGTGGAGTTGCTTTAGGCGTGCGACGAGCCGCGCGGCGTCAGCGCGGGCGCGCTGGTGCTGATGGACCTGCTCGCGCTCCTTGCCGCGCCAAGTTTCGTTCTCGGCGGCTAGGTTCTCTAGGCGTTGGGTGAGGGCGTCGAGCTGGTCTGCGAGGGCGTTGAGCCGGGGGACCAAGGCTGCGTAGCGGGCGTTTTGGTGGGCGACGAGCGAGCGCAGGGTGCGGATTTCCCGCCCGCGGCTGAGGACTCCCGAATCCTCGGCTTGGCTCTGGCCGCCCGACGCGAGGCCAAACAGATCGACGGCGTCGCCATCGGGCGTAACACAGCGCACGTAGGCGCTCGGGTAGCGGCGCGTCAGGGCCAACGCGGTTTGCAGGTCGTCAACCAGAAAGGTGTTGTGCAAGAGGCCGGCGATCAGGGGGGCGATGGAGGCTTCGGCCCGCACGTAGTCCAGCAGTGGGCCGCGTAGCCCGGGCATGGGCGCCGGGTCCAAGACCGGGCCGAGGGTGCGCGGGGGGGCCTCTAGCGAGAGGATGCCGACGCGCCCGGACCGCTCCCGCAGATGGGCAATGCCCTTGAGCAGGCCGCTGTCCGAGTGGGCGATTAATGCTTGGAGCGCCTCGCCGAGGGCGACCTCGACCGCGCGGGCGCATTCTGCTTCGACGTCGACTAGGTCGCCGAGTACGCCGCGGAAGAGGGCGGCGTGGGGCGATTCGAGCATCAAGGTGCGGACTCCGCTCTGATAGCCTTGGTAGCCGGCGCGGACTTTTTCGAGAACTTGGAGCCGCGCTTGGTTGGCCTCAGCGGCGCGCCGGGCGGCATCGCGTTGTTCGCCGAGGTCGCCGAGAACTTTTTCGGTTTGCTCGCGGGCGGCGCGGGCTGCGGTGCGCTGTTGCTGGCAGATAGATAGCTGCTGCCGAGTTTCCGCGAGGGTGGCTTCGGCCTCAGCGGCCGCTTGCAGGGCTTGGTCGTGCTCGGCCGCGGCCGTGGCCTCTTCGCCGCGCATGGCAACCGCGCGTTCGTCGAGCGCGTCGCGCTCGGCCTGTTGGCGTTCGAGCGTGCGGCTTATTTCGCCCCCTTGGCGCAGGTGTTCCATGCGCTCGCGCTGGCGGTGGTCCAGCTCGGCTCGGTAGCTGGCGTATTCCTCTTCGGCTTGGGCGGCGCGCTGCTGGTGAGCCTGCAATTCTCGCTCTATATGCACAAAGGCCGCACGTGCTTCGTCGTGGTGCGCGGCATTGTCGCGGCACTGCTGCTGCACAGCTTCGAGTTGGCTGCTGTAATCGGTGCGCTCGCGGGCCGTGCGGGCGCAGATTTGTTCGGCCGCCTCGCGCCGCTCGCGCACGGCCACGAGGCGCTGTTCTCGCTCGTGGATGGCCTCGATGCGGCGATTGAGTTCAAGGCCCGCTTCCTGCATGGCCTTCTCGGCCTCGGTCAGGGCGAGGCGCGCCTTTTCGAGATCGGCCTCGCGGCTGGTGAAGCGAGTATAGCCTTCTTCGGTCGTTTTGCTGAGTGCGGCGAATTCGCTTTGCAGCGGGGCGATTTGGGCACTGAGGGCGAAGAAGCGCTGGCACCCCAAGCGCACGTCGAGCTGGTCCAGCTCCCCTTTGAGTTCGCGGTAGCGGCGGGCCCGGCCCACTTGGCGGCCGAGGCTGTCAACTTGGCGCTTGACCTCGGCGATGATGTCTTCAATCCGCTGTAGATCGGCTTGGGCGGCCTCTAGGCGGTTCTTTGTGGAGCGACGATTCACTTTGTACTTGGTGATGCCGGCGGCCTCTTCGAGGATGCGGCGGCGGTTCTCGGTCTTATCGCTGATGATTTCATCGACCATGCCCTGCTCCATCACCGCATAAGCGCCTTGGCCGAGGCCGGTATCCATGAGCAGGTTGGTGATGTCCAAGAGGCGGCAGGGGATCTTGTTGAGGAGATAATCGCTTTCGCCGGAGCGGAACAGACGCCGAGTCAGCACGACCTCGGCGAATTCGACGGGCAGTGCGTTGTCGCGGTTTTCAATCGCCAGCGCGACTTCGGCCATCCCGAGGGCCTTGCGCTGGCGGGTGCCGGCAAAGATCACGTCCTCCATGCGCTGGCTGCGGAAGGAGCCGGCGCGCTGTTCGCCCAAGACCCAGCGGATGGCCTCCACCACGTTGGACTTGCCGCAGCCGTTGGGACCGACGATGGCCGTAATGCCCGGCTCAAAGGGAATGACGATCTTTTGGGCGAAGGACTTAAAACCGAAAATTTCGAGTTGATTGAGGCGCACGGTCTAGCTCCTGCCGGGCGCTGGGGAGGGGCGCTCCGCTGGGGGAGAGGGTGAGGGGCGAGCGATGCTAGGGGAGCGAAAGACAGCTCAGGGAAAAGCCAGCCTTTAAGTACTCAAAAACGAGAAACCCTGTCAAGACACCTGCCGCTATCAGAAGTTGAGGGCCGAGTCATCGACCGCGGCTGGATCGTCTTCTTTGCCCATGGCAATGATGTGCTCGGCGGCGATCTCTTGGCGGCCCGCGTATCCAGCGTTCAGTTCGTGCCAATAGGCAACGCGGGGTTCGCCGCGCTGCCAGCACAACAGAACCCAGCGGCCTTGGTAGGTCGTGGGGAAGTCGAGGAGGCCGCGTTCGAGGCCACCGACCGGGAAGCGGATGCCGGCGGCGATAATTTCCTCGGCCACGATGCGCTTGATGTCGATGATTAGGTCGTTGATGCGCTGGCGGTGCTGGTCGAAAGCATCGCGGTCGGGGTTGGTGCTGCGGGCGACCGCTTGCCCCCAGAGCGCGTCGAGAATTTGCAACTGTTGGTGGTGGTGGCGGACGGCTCCCTTCTTGACCTCTAGGCGCTGGAGCGCGTCCTCTAGCTGAGGCAGTTTGGCGTTGGCCTCTTCAATGGTAAATGCCTTGCGCGTCATGGGACTTTGCCTTTTGTGCGGCAAAGTATAGGCATTGGCGGGCCGCGCTACAAGCCCTTGCGCTACCTTTGGCGATGCGTGATATTTAGCCCTGTTTTGCGAAGTGAAAGGGGTCGGCGCAGCCAGCCCCGTCTTTTTTGATCTAAGTACAAAGTTTACATGGCGGTTACTACAGAAGAGGTCCACGGGGTCGCCGAGTTGGCGCGGTTGCGCTTTTCGCCCGCAGAGGAGGAAAGGCTGGCCGAGGAACTCAACCGCATCTTGCGCTACATGGACAAGCTCAACGAGCTAGACACTACCGGCGTGGAGCCAACGTCTCACGTGCTGCCCCTCGCCACCGCGTTGCGCCGCGACGAGGCAAGGCCCTTTCCCGCCGCGGCCGAGATCGCCGCGGCGGCTCCGCAGCGCCAAGAGGATTACTTCAAGGTTCCGAGAATTATCGATTGAATGGAGAAGCGGAGGCAGGGCACTGTCGCCGCTTCTTTTTTGCGCAGCACGGAGGAGCGCGCAACGTGGCCGGAGAATACAAAGGCCCCAAATACGTCGTCGTGACCGGCGGCGTGATAAGCGGCGTGGGCAAGGGCTTGACCACAGCTTCCATGGGCAAGATTCTGCAGCAATACGGATACAGCACCACGGCCGTCAAGATCGATCCGTACATCAACTACGACGCCGGCACCATGCGACCCACCGAGCACGGCGAGGTGTGGGTGACGGACGACGGCGGCGAAATAGATCAGGATTTGGGCAATTACGAGCGCTTCTTGGGGTTGGATCTGCCGCGCTTCAACAACCTGACTACCGGGCAGATTTACCACACAGTCATTGAGCGCGAGCGCCGCGGAGAGTACCTCGGCGAGACCGTGCAGCCGATCCCCCACATTACGGATGAGATCACCCGCCGCTTGCAGGCGGCGGGCGCGGGTTACGACATCGTGCTGGTCGAGATCGGCGGCATTGTCGGCGACTACGAGAACGAGCCGTTCCTCTTCGCCGTAAAGACCTTGGAGCGCGACTTGGGCAAGGAGCACTTTGCGCACGCCCTGATTACCTATCTTCCCATACCCCCGCACGTGGGCGAGATGAAGACCAAGCCCACCCAGCAGGCCATTCGCATGCTCAGCGAGCACGGCATCTTTCCCGACTTCATCGTCTGTCGCGCCGAGACGGCCACCGACGAGGTGCGCAAGAAAAAGATCCAGATCGGCGCCAACGTGCCCAACGACCACATCATTTCGGCCCCGGACTCGGAGACGATCTACAACATCCCGCTGGTTTTGGAAGAAGAGGGGCTCGGCGAGAAGATTCTCAGCCGGCTCGGCTGCGCCCCCAAGAAGACCCCGGACTGGCGGCCTTGGCGGGAATTAGTCAAGCGCAGCCGGCATCCGAGCCGGTGCGTCCGCGTGGCCATGGTCGGCAAATACGTGGCCACGGGCGATTTTCAGCTCGCGGATTCGTACATCTCGGTCAACCAATCGCTGATACACGCTGGCGTGGCGTCGGATGCGCGAGTCGAGATCACTTGGATCGACGGCCATCGGTTTGAGCGCGGCGAAATGGACCTAACAGCACTCGGCGCATTCGACGGCATTATCGTCCCCGGGGCTTTTGGCGCGGGCGGGGCCGAAGGAGTGATTGCGGCCATTCGCTACGCCCGCGAGCACGACATTCCCTATTTGGGCCTGTGCTACGGCTTACAGCTCGCCGTGGTCGAATACGCCCGCCATGTCGCCGGGATCGCCGAGGCCACTTCCGAAGAGTTCGACGCGGATTCCGAGTGGAAGGTCATCTGCGTCCAAGACGCGCAGAAGAGCGCACTAGAGCAAAAGCGCTACGGCGGCAGCATGCGCTTGGGCGCGTACGCCGCGGTGTTCAAAAACGACAGCCGCGTCCTCCAGCTCTACGAGGCGTCGGGCCGCCTCTGCGAAGACGCCCATCGCATCGAACAACTGCTGGCCAATCCCGAGCAGGCGTTCCGCGTTGGCTTGATCATGCTGGAGCGCGACAAAGTCGCCTTGGAGCGCCACCGCCATCGCTACGAGGTGTCGCCGCGCTTCGTCGAGCTACTCGAAGAGGAGGGGCTGGTCTTTTCGGGTTATCACCGCCGCGTAGATGGCACCCGCTTGATGGAATTTATCGAGTTGCCAGATCACCGCTTCTTCATCGCCACCCAAGCCCATCCCGAGTTCAAGTCGCGAATGGACAATCCCTCGCCCTTGTTTGCCGGGTTTGTCGAGGCCGCGCTGGCCTACCAGCAGGAGGTTGCAAGCCATGAGGAGAGGCAGGCGGCGGCCTCCTAGTTCAGTGGGCTATACAATCGCCTCAGCGGGCCGCGCTTTCCCGAGGGGAGCGCGGCTTTTTCGCGCTGGTTGCTGCGGGGCCGTGCTCTGGGCCTGCGGCGCGGGCGAAGTGCCCGAAGAGCCGCTGCAGATCCCAGAGGTCGATGGAGAAGCATGGGACGCGCACATCGAGATGGGACGCCCCGGCCACCGCATCCAGCTACGCGCCGCTTATTTGCGCGAATTTTCCAAGTCCGAGCAAGTAGTAGCCACCGGCGGCGTAGAGGTCGCGTTCCGCTCCGATAAAGCCTCTTCGACGCTGCGGGCCGAGCGCTTGGTCCTAGAGCACAAGCGAGATCGCTTTGGCTTGGCCGGCGGCGTGGTTTTGTGCGCCGGGGACAGCCTAGAGGTGCAGGCCGACACCCTGTTGTGGGAAAACGCGCAAGAGCAGTTGCGCATTCCGGGCGCGTTGCGGGTGGAGGTCGGCGAGGGACGGGAGTGGGGCCGCAATCTCACGAGCAATTTCGCCGTGGATGCGTGGTCCTTGGAAGCCGTTGAGGGCCTCTGGCGCGGCCGGGACGGAGCAGTGGTGGAAGTGCGCGCCCAGCGCGAGGAAAGCCGCCGCGTTGAGGGCGCACAAGAGATCGCCTACGACAGCGTCGAGGTGCGCTACGACGGTGTGCGATTGACCGGGCCGCGCGCCACGTTCCTGCCGCAAGCGGGCCGCTTCGACATCAGCGGAGGGGTTGAAGGGGCCGACTCGCTGGCGCAGTTTGCGGCCGACGAGGTCGCAGTGGATGCGGAAAAGCAGCGGCTGGTAGCGCGGGGCGCGGTCCGCTACCGAGAAGAGGAGGCCGAGCTGCGGGCTGAAGAAGTAGAGGACGACCGCAACGCCGCGCTATTGCAGGCCCGAGGGGCGCCGGCGACCTTTGTGCAGGGCGAGCGGCAGATTGAGGCGCACCAGTTGGCGCATTCGCGCTCCGAGCGCACGCTGACGGCTCAGGGCGGGGTGGTCTTGCGCACCGGTAAGCGCGCGCTGACGGCCCAAACCCTCCGCTATAGGCGCGACGGCCAAGTCCATGCCGAGGGCGCGATTGCCCTACGGGCCCCCGAGTTGGATGGCTCGCTCGCTGGCGATTCGCTCTTTTTTGACTTGGAGCAGGAGACTGGATGGATGCGGGGTGCGCCCTCGCTGCGCCAGCACGAGCTCGTGCTCACCGCCCCGGTGCTGCGCTTCGATCTCGTGCGGGGCCGGTTGGCCGGAAGCGGCGGTTTTGCGCTGTACGCCGAAGAGCTGGAGGTCGCGGCCGCGCGCGGTGCATACGAAGCGGATTCAACGCGGGTGCTGGTGGCCGAGGGCGTGGTGCTAAAAGAGCAAGACAGCGAGCGCGACTACCGCAGCCAATTGATGGCCGATTCCATGGTCGTCGCACTGGCGGACAGCCAAGTTGAGTGGATCGCCATACCCGGCCACGTGAGCGGCCAAATTGAGGTAGGCGATCGCCATAGCTGGATCGAGGGCCGGGGTGGGCAAGTCTTTATGGCCGCTGGGGACTTGGAGCGGGTCGAAGTGAGTGCCGCAGCCGACGTGACGCACCGCCGGGCTGGGAACGAAGAGATCAATCGCTTTCGCGGGCAGCAGATGACCCTGTACTTTGACGCGGCTGGATTGCGCCGGGCCTTGGTGAAAGGCGCAGCCGAGTTGGTCACGCGGCTCGAGGAGGGCGCAGAGGTCGCCGTCAACGAGGTCGGCGGCGAAGAGTTGGATATCCGCTTTGTCGAAGGGTCCCTGTCCGAGGTGCGGGTCGGGCCGGATATCAAAGGCCGGTACTATCCGCCCGCAGAAGAGCCGTAAGGTGGCATTGGAAACGCACACATTGAGCAAGCGCTACGGAGGCCGGGCGGTCGTCGACGAGGTCAGCATCCGCGTCGAGAAAGGGGAGGTCGTCGGTCTGTTGGGGCCCAATGGTGCCGGCAAGACCACGACCTTTCACAGCATCGTCGGCTTTGCCGCACCGGACGGGGGCTGCATCTTGCTCGACGGGGCAGACATCACCGGGCTGCCGATGTATCGCCGTGCGCAGATGGGCATTGGCTATCTGCCGCAGGAGACGTCCATTTTTCGCAAGCTGAGCGTGGCCGACAACATCCGCGCAGTATTGGAGGCGCGCGGGCTCGACAGCGCACGCATCGCCGCGCGCCAACGGCAGCTACTGAGCGAGCTGGACTTGCTAGCGCGCGCCGATCAGCGCGCCGACACGCTTTCGGGCGGTGAGACGCGCCGGGTCGAGATCGCGCGGGCCTTGGCCTGCGAGCCTCACTACATGCTCCTCGACGAGCCTTTTGCCGGCATTGATCCGCGCACAGTAGAAGACATCCAGAACATCATCGCCGAACTAAGAGGCCGGGGCTTGGGCGTGCTGATTACCGATCACAACGTGCGCGAGACCTTGGAGATTGCCGAGCGCGCCTATATCCTAGTGGATGGCAAAATTTTAACCGCGGGCCCGGCCGAGGAGCTAATTGCCAACGAGCAGGTGCGGCGGCTCTATCTCGGCGAGCGCTTTAGTTGGCGGGCCGATAGGTAGGTGCGCTTGCATCTTGACTTTTCTCGTTGCACGGGCTTGTTTGTACAGCTACTATCAGGCGGGATAATTTTAGTTAACTAATTAACTTACAACGATTTACTCAATGCTTGGTCCCGAGCAAAATACCAGCGTACGCCTCCAGCAAAAGATGGCACCCCAGCTCATCCAATCGCTGCGGCTGTTGCAGATGTCGGCCCCGGATTTGGCGCAGGAGGTCAAGCATCAACTCTCACTCAACCCCTTACTTGAAGAGGTCGTTGAGTTGAGCGAAGAAGGGGAAGAGGAGTTGCGCGAGCGGGAGGAGGGGATCAAGGAGGAGGAAGAACTGCCCGAGGACATGGAGGAGGTCGATTGGGACGCGCTGTTGGGCGACCAGTTTGACGCGGGTGCGTACAACAGCGAGCGCACGGAATACGACCCCAATTGGGAGACCGACCGCGAGCCCCAAGAAAATCGCATCACCGCCATGCCGCCCCTCTTGGAGCACCTGTACAATCAGCTAGGTGAGATTGGCGATTTGGGGCCGGAAGAGCGCACCATCGCCGAGTACATCATCGGCAATATCGACGAGCGCGGTTACGTCGGCTGTTCGCTCGCCGAGATCGCCGACGACCTAGCGGTCAAAGTCGCGGACGTGGAAAAGGCGTTGCGCGTCATTCAGGCTTTTGACCCACCCGGGGTGGGCGCACGCGACTTGCGCGAGTGTCTGATGATCCAGTTGAGCCAGCGCGACGACCCGCTCAGCAAGCTGGGCTTGCAGGTGGTGCGCGACCACCTAGAGGCCCTGACGCGGCGGCGTCTGCGGCACATCACCCGCGCCTTGGGCATTTCCAACAAGAAGCTCAAAGAGGTTTTGCGGGTGATTGAGCGCTTACAGCCGCATCCGGGCCTGTCGGCGAGCAGCTACAACAAGCTCTTGACGCTGGATACCGAGGTCGCGTACATCACGCCGGACTTGGTCGTTGAGCAGATTGGCGAGGAGTGGGTCGCGGCGCTGGCCGACGGGTCCATGCCGTCCTTAAAGATCAATTCTGAGTATCAGCATCTGCTCAACAACTCCCGTGGCAACACCAAGGACTCGGTCGAGGACTACGTGTCCAAGAATCTCAACGACGCCCGCTGGCTCATCAACGCCATCCACCAGCGCCGCACGACCATGCTCAAGGTGGCCAATTACCTGTTGCGGGCGCAGTTGCCCTTTTTCGAGGAGGGACCGGCGCGGTTGCGGCCCATGGTCTTGCAGGACGTGGCCAACGCCGTGGGGATGCACGTATCGACGATTAGCCGCGTCAGCAACGGCAAGTACATACAGACGCCGCACGGGGTCTTTGAGCTGAAGTACTTTTTTGACAACAAGCTCATCACGGACGAGGGCGCAGACGTGTCCGTGCGCTCGGTAAAGGAGAAAATTTCCCAGCTCGTCGCCGACGAGGACAAGGCCCAGCCGCTTTCGGACCAACAGATCGCCGAGGAGCTAAGCAAGGGCGGGCTGAAAATTGCGCGGCGGACGATAGCCAAATACCGCGGTCAGCTAAAAATCCCTTCGCAGCGCTACCGCAGGGAGCTGTAGCGAGGCGAACGAGAGGCTGACAGATACTCAGGCTACGGCTTGGGGGTTCCGTCGGGGAGCTAGGGGTACCCACAGCAGTCGCACTATCATGCTCGAAGAGTTGTCTCTGCTGCTAGATGCAGTTCGAGGTAATGCTAGCCGTGCGGACTACACGGCTGCCGTAATGGAAGAAAACTGTCTGGGCAAGCGAACAACGGCAAACCGCAAACAACATCTGATCGAGCTCTACGCCCTCAATCCCCGAGTGATTCTGTTTCGGATACTGAAAGACCGCTTGGCCGCAGCGCTGGAATTACAGAAACGACTCGACGCCATCCTCGCAGGCGAGCCACCCTTCGATCTTTTTATCCGCTGGAAGCCAATCGAGGAACAGCCCATCCGCTGGGAGCCGGACTCAACGACGGCGTGCGCCTCAATATCCGTCCCTTCATGGCCGAAGACCTCCCCCAAGGCAAGAAAGGTGCCGGCGTTCTCCGCTCCAAGCCGAGCATCCATTGGAAAAAGGACCCCGGCAAGGAACCAATGCGCGACAAGGAGCAGTTCCCTTGGTTTTGGAGCAACGGCAGCTCCACCGAAGAACGAGTCAACAACGTGCATTGGACCAAAGCAGAGAGACACGCAGCCCGGGACCGGGCGGAGGACGACTACGTGGCATTAGTTAAAATGTTGAGATCGGAAGGTGTCGCTGATCCGAACGAGTACAGCCACTTGGCGCAAGACCGGCAGCGACTCCAAAGTGAACTCGCGAATCTAAACTCCATCCGGGAAGAGCAAAGCAGACTGATAGAGGAATCGCAGCAGTATCTCCGAAAAGTTCTCGAATGTCGGCGAGCCGTAAGCGAAAGGCGAGATGCCTTCTTGGCACAAGCGTTGTCTGGGAACCGCTTCGTGCGCATCCGCAATCGCAGGTATGGCGAAAACCCGAGAATCATCGAGTACTCCTTTCGCGAAGCACTAGTGTCTTTTGACAACTAAAGTTATGGATGCGATATTCATGTCGAATCTCCAGCGCGAACTGATACCTGAGGAGTCTAGATATGAAGAAATATATCGTGCGTCTCCCCGACGAAGCGCGTCAGCAGTTAGAAGCTCTGGTCAGCACAGGTCACGCCCCAGCCTACAAGATCAAACACGCGAATATACTTTTGAAAGCCGATGCAGCAGGGCCCTGCTGGACAGATAGGGCTATTGCGGAAGCATTCGCCTGCCATAGAGTCACCGTCGAAAACGTTCGGAAACGTTTTGTAGAGCACGGGATGCAGGCGGCCTTAGAACGTAAAAAGCGCGTACAGCCGCCCCGCGAGAAGATTCTGGATGGAGCCGGTGAAGCCCGTTTGATCGCGCTGGCTTGTAGCCATCCCCCCGAAGGACGCAACCGCTGGACATTGGAGTTACTGGCCGACACGTTGGTCGAACTCAACGTGGTGGACTCCATTTCGTATCGCACGGTGGGACGGACGCTAAAAAAAACGAATTGAAGCCGCATCTGCGTACCTGTTGGGTGATTCCACCTGAACAAAATGCAGCCTTTGTAGCCTGCATGGAAGATGTTCTGGATCTGTATCATCGGCCCTACGATCCGAAAAGGCCTTGGGTGTGCATGGATGAGCAGCCCATCCAGTTGATTGGAGAAACCCGTATCCCGCTGCCCGCACGGCCTGGACACCCCCAACGGTATGATTACGAATACGCGCACAATGGCACAGCGGTCAATTTTCTGTTTACAGACCCCTTGGCCGGTTGGCGCAAGGTCAATGTGCGCTCACGCAAGACCGCTGTGGACTGGGCTTTTGAAATCAAAGAGCTATTGGAGGTGGATTATCCAGATGCTGAAGTGGTCTTGGTGGTGTGTGATAATCTCAACACGCACACGATTGCCGCTTTGTATGAAGCGTTTGAACCGGCCCAAGCGCGCCGGTTAGTTAGACGACTTGAGTTGCATTACACCCCCAAACATGGCAGTTGGCTCAATATCGCTGAAATTGAGTTGCGCATTTTGTCCCAGCAATGTCTAAATGCGCGCATACCCGATGAAGAGACCTTGAAGGCGGAAACCCACGCTTGGGAACAGGCACGCAACGAAAACCAGAAAGCCGTGGACTGGCGGTTTACCACCGATGATGCGCGCATTAAACTGAAACGGCTTTACCCAAAATTTTAAGTGTCAATAGATACTAGGTGATTTCGACCACTTTGAGCGAGATATCCTCAATATGGAGACCGGAAATCCTAAGGGTATCGTCGCTCGACTGATCGAAAACTTGCCGGAGGATCCAACCAAGCGGTATCGGGAAATCGAGAACCGCATCGATCATCTGAAACAACGCCTCGCTGCCGCATGCGAGGGAAAGGGAGATTTCGGTGGACGATTGAATAACTATCTCCAGCGAAATTTCGAGCGAGCGCCGGAATTTCTCGACAAGTTGCTGACTTGGTTTCCCGATGACAGCCTGATCGTGGAGTACAGCCGTCGGGGCGACGGAGCCGACTTTCAGCCCATTGCTCAAGCCTCTGCCGGGCAACGATCCGCGGCGATGCTGGCTTTCCTGCTGGCCCACGGCGAGGAGCCGCTGGTACTCGATCAACCTGAAGACGATTTGGACAACTACCTAATCTACGACTTGGTTGTGCGCCAAATACGGGAGAACAAGCTTAGACGTCAGATCATCGTGGTAACGCACAATCCCAACATCGTCGTGAACGGAGATGCAGACATGCTCCACGCCTTGGATTTCAGAGCCGGACAATGCAGGGTTATCCAGTCGGGATCGTTGCAAGAAGAATCCATCCGAGAAGAAGTCTGCCGGATCATGGAAGGCGGCCGGGAGGCATTCGAGCGCCGTTACCGCAGACTGAGATCGGAGTCGAGGCATGTTCGATAGCAAGAAGGAATTACTCGACAAGATTCGCCTTGGCGAAGACTCGTTCATCGAGTTCAAGGAGGTGCGCTTCGCCAGGCAAAGGCTTACCACACCGCACCGGAATTCGCTTGCGGACAAACTCGCTGCCTTCGCCAACAGTCGCGGCGGAGTTCTCGTCCTAGGCGTCCAAGATAAACCGCGCGAGATTTTGGGTATCGCTCTCGATGATCTCAGTAGAGCCGAGCTTGTCGTACGCGAGATTTGCCGCGATGCGATCGAGCCACCGCTGGCACCCGTAATAGAGCGACTCTGGCTGCCAACTACCGGCGAGGATGTAGCCGTCATCAAGATTGACGTGGCCCAAAGTTTGTTCGTCCATCAAAGTCCAGGAGGGTTTGTCCACCGAATCGGCAGCGAGAAACGTCGCATGTCGGTCGAATATATTGCCCGATTAATATCGCAGCGCTCGCAGACGCGAATGATTCGCTTCGACGAAGATGTCGTTGCCGGAAGTACGCTGAACGATTTGCAGCCCGATCTATTCGAGCGATTTCGCACAGCCCGATCGGCCAGCGACCTTCGGCACTTCTTGTCCAATTTGCACATGATGCGCTCGGACGAAAAAGGCGAACTCAGACCAACCGTAGCCGGCGTACTAATCGGCACGTCCGATGCACGATCTTGGTTGCCTAATGCATACATCCAAGCGGTTGCCTATCGGGGAACAAAAATTAGGGCGGGATCGGACGATCCTTACCAAATTGATGCGGAAGATCTGATCGGCCCCTTGGATCAGCAAATCGAAGATGCTTGCCGGTTCGTCGCAAAGAACATGAAGACGGCGGCTTTCAAGAACATGGGACGATCGGACCGGCCGCAATTTGATATGTCGGCGGTCTTCGAAGCAGTCGTCAACGCGATAGCGCATCGTGATTACTCGATCTACGGCTCGAAAGTCCGGATGCGACTTTTCGAGGATCGCCTAGAACTTTATTCTCCTGGTTCGATCCCGAATTCCATGTCCGTAGAAGCTCTAAGCGATATCCAAGCTACGAGAAACGAAGTGATCGCAAGTTTGCTGGCCAAAATTCCGGTCTCAGATCGCCCTTGGCTGGTCACTGATCGTTCGACATTGATGGACCGGCGGGGCGAAGGTGTGAGCGTCATCTTGGACAACAGCGAGCGGCTCTCCGGGAAGACGCCGGAGTATCGAATGATCGGTGGCGAAGAACTCCTTCTGACGATTTGGGCCGCGGATATATCGTGAACACCATAGGCATTCAGGCCGACCATTCGAGATTAACGGTAACTGAGGCATTGATTCGTTCTCTTGAGGATGCAGTCAGCTACAACCCAAATGACGCCGTGCGTCCGTGCGCTATCCTGTGGACGGATCAGGATGCTCAGTGGCAGCCTATTATTCCTCGACTCCGGCAACTGCTACCGAACCTCCTGACGCTCGGGGAATACCAGCCCGATCAGCGCATCGGCCCGGCGATCTGGCTGCGAAGTGCCGTGGACCGGGCGTTGCCGGACATTGAATGGCCCGAAGAAAAGCCTCCGATTCTATACCTTCCCCAAGTCAGCCGACAGGAACTCCGGGCGGTCCAGGAGTACCCAGACAACCTGAAGCCATCGGCCACGGCTAGGAGGTGCGCGGAAATATCGACGGAGGTGACGCGTCCGCCGAGGCAGCCAATGCAAAGGCGACCTCGTTGTCGCCGCTCCGCAACACGCAGACCTCGACCCCTCGTATATCTGCGACATAGCGCATTTCGGCCTCTCTTAGCACTAGACGCGGCTCTTGGTACGCCCGCATCCACAGGCCGCGCCGATCCTCAAACGCAGTACCGGCGGGGATTGTAGGGCTGGCCGCGGCTTAGCGCAATCGCCCCGCGCTGTCAAATGCCATCTCGGCCAATGCGCCGGTTTGCTCTAAGTCGGGATGGTCGCCGAACTCTCGCAGCAGGCTTGCGGACAGTTGGATGTGGCCGATGTCGAGGGTGTTTTTGATGCGGACGACGCGCGCCTGTTCCGGGTGGGCGAGGTTTTGCACCGAGAGCGCGGCCTCAATGGCGGCGCGGTCGGTTTCCATGACGACTGGCACGTACGCGCGGTTGAGGAAGGTGGAGGTGAACACGTTGGCGTACGTGGCCTTGAAGTCGATGCGCTCGTACAGGCGGCGGGTGATGATGTCGGCGAGGCCAACGCCGTTGGCATTGCCGTGACTTTCGTCGGTCAGGTCGAGCACCACGATGCGGGCTGCACCCGGGGACTCCGGCTCCTTGACGCCGGGCAGGAGCATGCGGCCGACGACGTTGGTGTCCATGCCGGTGCCCGAGATATTCTTGCCGATTTGCTCGATGATCAGCAGGTCAATGCCTTGGACGAAGAGGCGGGGCATGGCGCGTCGCGCTTCCTCTAAAAGCTGAGGCTCGCGGCTTTGGAACTCCTTGGGTTGCAGGGCCTCAACGCGGAGGGTCTTTTCATAGGCGTTTTCGACAATGGCCAATCCCATGAGGATCGGCGCTTGGTTGAGGATGCAGCGGCCCCAAGCCGGGATCAGGCGAGCGAGACTCTCGGCACCGCCGGCGTGGGCCATGGTCGCGCCGCGGTGGCTGCCCAAGCCAATGGTCATCATCTTCATCAGGCCGCTTTCAAACGGGCCGCGGAAGGAGGTGTGCGGCTTGACGCGGTTGACGAGCACCACGCCATCGGCTTGGATGGCGAGCCGGTTGAGCAGCACTGGGGTGCCGTCGCTGAGCCGGGCGACCTCGACGACATCCATGGTGGCCTCGACCGGGCAGCCCATGCGCTCGGCGTCGAGACCATAGCTGGCCAGCACCTGCTTTTGGCCGGCGGCCGTGGCACCGCCGTGACTGCCCATAGCTGGCAGCAGGAAGGGTGCGCCGCCGGCCTCTTTGACGCAGTCGATGACAGTGCGGGTGATGAGCTGGATATTGGCGATGCCGCGGCTGCCGCCCGCAACGGCAATCCGCGCGCCGGGGGCGATGGCATCGGCTAGACCAGCGCGCGCTAGCTGGCGGCGGACCTCGCCGGCCACGTCGGCGAGCGATTCGCTGGCAAAGTGCTGTTTGACCGGGGCCATTTGCGGTAGTTGCACGACGGGTCCCTCTAGGCCTCGCCGACCAAGGCGGCGCGCAGGCGCTGGGCGCGCTCGCCGATCGGCAGGGCCGGTTTGGGCACCGGCTCGGTGGCCGGGGCGATTTTCCAGATAAAGACGACTGGGCCTTCTTCCGCAAAGTGCTGGTCGAGCTTGGCGTCGAAGTCGGAGTCGGTGTCGATGGTATAGACGCGCTGGAGGCCGGCCCCGCGGCAGATTTGCTCGTAGTCGATAAAGGCGGCCCCGGGCACGGGCTGACTGCCGGTTACTTCATAGGTGCCGTTTTCCGTGATGACGAGGGTTAGATTCGGGGCCGGGCGCTGGGCCAAGGTGACGAGTACACCCAGCGACATGAGGGTGCTGCCATCGCCGTTGAGGCACAAGACCCGGCGCTCGGGCCGGGCAATGGCCAAGCCCAGCGCAAAGTCGGCCGCGTGGCCCATGGCGCTTTCGACGTGGGCAAAGTCTAGCGGGCCGTCGGAGTGCACGGCCCAAGGCATGGCCACGCTCATGGTGGTGACCACGACTTCGTCCGTGCGCTTAGCGGCCAGTTTTTCGAGGCAGGTGTATTTGTCGAGCATCTCACGTAGTCTCCGCGACGAGCAACACAGCGGTTGGCAGGGAAGTGGCCTCGGCCTTGTGGAAGGCCGCGTCGAGCTGGTCCATATCGCCGTCCGCGTGCATGGCGGTGTAGGGGATGTTCCAAGCCTTGAGGGTCGGCTCGAAAAAGGTGGCGGCCGTATCGACTCGGGAAGCTCCTCGGGCCATGGTCGCGTAGCCGCGGTAGCCGACGAGCATTACGAGGGGAATGCCCATGTTGTAGGCCGTGCCGCGCAAGGCGTCGCCGGCCTCCAAAAAGCCCGTGTTTTGGATCAACACCAGCGGATGGGCACCGCCCAAATACAGGCCGGAGGCCAAGCCGTACGCCTCGCCCTCGCGGCTGGTGAGGATCACTTCGATGGTGTCGTGCTCCCACAGGTGCTCGTACAGAGCGCACGAGCCGTTGTCTGGTACACCTAGCACGTGCGTAATGCCGTGCCGTTCGAGGGCGGCGACGATCTTGGCGGCGCTAATCACGGGCTTACTCGGCGAAGATCGCACGGGTGGAGATGCCGCTCTGATGGCCTTCTTGCTGAATGCCGCCGATAAACTGGGCGGTGCGGCCAGCCGGGGCCGTGCCGGCGTAGTACGCGCTAAAGGACTCGTTGAAGGTGGCCAATGAAGCGCGATTTTGCGCGGAGTCGGCACCGGCGACGATATAGGCATTGTTGAAGACGCCATCCTCTTTGAGTCCCGCGCCTCCGGCTTCCTTTATTCGGGCGTCGAGTGCGCCGAGCTGCTGGCCAGCGTCGCTGCCGCCGATGGCCGAGACGTGGACTTCGCACACGCCGTGGTGGCGCAGGCCCGCCCAGGTCGAGAAGCCGTCCTCGAACTGCCCCGAGCGCGCGATTTCGACTTCGCCGGAGACCACGCGCGGCTGCGGCTCGATGATGCCGTCGAGATTGGGTATCCGCGACACCGGGTAGATCAAGCCGGCGGGGCGGTCGTCGCCGTAGTAATCCGCAAAGACTTGGCGAGTGGTCTCGATGCGCTCCCAAGTTTTGTCTGGAGCGTCGTCCACAGCCACGAGGATTTCCATAAACACGGTCTGCTTTTTGAAGTCAATGCCTTGCTCGGCAAAGGGCTTGGCGTATTGCTCGTCGAGTATAAAGCGCATTTCCTCGGCCAAGTCCGAGCCGAGCGTGGTGATCATTTCGCCGTTTCGCTGGTGCATGACCGAGGCACCCGAGGGCTGGTGATCGACCCAAGTGCCGTAGTCGATTTTGCCGCTGCTGATGGAGACGGCCTCGCCGGCACAGGCCTTGATTTGGACCTCGAAGAGGGCCGCCGGGTCCGGGAAGCCCTCTGGGTGGGTGAAGCGGGCCATGCGATTGGAGCGCAAGGGGCCGCCGGTGACGGCCGCGATCATGGCCCCGTAGCAGGCGTTGAAGTCGTTTTTGCGCTGGTCGCACTCGGCGCGGTCCGCAGAAGGAGTGGTCCACAGGACGTCGGTCTTGTACACGTCGGACCAGCGGACGCCGCAGATTTCGAGGCCCTTGTTGAGGTTTTCAATGGTGCCGAACCACTCCGAGCCGACGTCGTTGGCGTACTGGGTGCCAACGTTGCCCGACGGCTCCACTAGGCGCACGACGTGGCCGTTGTCGTCGGTGATGAGCACTTCGGTGGGGTTGGAAAAGATGGCGATGGGATTGTGGCGGACGATATTGACTTGGGCCATGAGCTCCTCGGTTGATTTTGTGAAGGGTTGCCGCGAATTATATTGCAAAAAATACGCGGTCTGCCGACGATAGACAATAGGGAGAGGCCGATGTCCACCTGCGCCGTGCTCTTTGCCAAGAAACCAGCTCCCGGAGCGGTCAAAACCCGGCTCCAGAGCCGTTTGAGTGCCTCTGAGGCCGCGCGCCTGTACGAGGCCCTGCTGCTTGATTGCGCCATTGCGCTGGACGCAACAAAGGCCGCTGCCAAGGTCGTGGCCTTTGCCCCGGCCCATGCCGAAGACGCCCTGCGCACCCTGCTGACCCCGATCGGCGTCTTCGAGTACGTACCGCAGCCCGAAGGCGATTTAGGACAGCGGATGGAGGGCCTGATGCAGTGGGCCTTTGCACACGGGGCCGAGCGGGTGGTCCTCGTCGGCTCGGACAGCCCTTCTCTGCCGGCCGCGTACATTGACGAGGGGCTGGCACTCTTGCGCGAGAAGGACGTGGTCTTAGGCCCGAGCATGGATGGCGGCTACTACTTGGTGGGCCGGCGCAAAGGGGAAAGCCGGATATTCCAAGGCGTGGCTTGGAGCAGCGGGATGGTGCTAGAGCAAACCCTAGCGCGTTTGGGGACGCAGACGCTCGGCCTGTTGCCGCCTTGGTACGACGTGGATACGCCGGCCGAGGCCGGGTTCCTAAAGGTGCATCTCGAAGCCTTGGCGCGGGCGGGCAGTGCCCAAGGGCGGCACAGCTTGGCCGTGCTGCGCGAGCTCGCACTGCCGCTGCCCTAGCGGTCGGCTCCCCTGCGGAACAGGTCTTCCCAGCGATCGAGTTCGCCCGGGGCAAGCGGTGGGTGGGGTTCGGTGCCGTCGCGAGCGGGTTCTGGCGCGGGGGTGCTCAATGCCCGGTCGGCCTCCTTGCGGAACAAGGCTTCCCAGCGATCGAGGTCGTCTGGGGCAAGCGGTGGGTGGGGTTCGGTGCCGTCGCGGGTGGGTGCCGTCGCGGGGGTGCTCGGTGTTTGGATGGGTCCTGTAAGTTCGTCGAGAAAATCCTCACAACAGGTCGAGCGGATCTTGTGGCGCGCGGCGCAGCGCTGGACTGCGCGGTCCGAGCTGATGACCCGCAGCCACTTGGCACCGTGTTTTTGCGCGACTGCCTCGGCGATCAGGTCGTCGGCTTGCTGAGGGTAGCGCGAGAATTCTATGGTGACGTGCGGGCCGCTCGCGCTCGGTGCGCTCGGCCATGCTCCGGTGCCATCGTAGTACAAGGTAATGTGCTTGTCGGCCCGGCGGCCGTAGGCGGCGAGGGCCTGCTGCAAGCGGCTGCGCGCCCGTTTTAGTGTATCGCCTCGGCCTTGGAAGAGCGGACTCAATTTAATGAGATTGTAGCCGTCTATGAGCAAGTGCTCTCTCTTGGTAGCCACCACTGCCGTCCTCACGCGAGCTGGATGCCTTGGGCATTGAGCTGATAGGAGACCACGCTGCTTTTGGCAAAGGCCGCGCGTTGGCGCAGCTTGTCGAGCCTAGCGCGCAACGCGGCTGCTTGCCCCTCTGCGGCGATGAGGAGGGCGAAGCCGCCGCCGCCAGCCCCGGTGAGAAGCCCGCCCTCGGTCAGGTCGGTGATCTGCGGATTCTCAAAAAGGTGTTGCAAGGCGTCGTTGGTGGCCTCGGGGTCGAGGATGCAGCGCAACTGCCAGTAGCGGTTGGCTAGCTGCCCGAGATCGGCGTATGCGCCCGCGCACAGCGCGGCCACCATGTCGTCGTGAATGGCCAGCGACTCGCGGATAGCTGCATAGCGCTGGCGATCCCGCGACAGATAGGCGTCGAGGACGACGTTGAGGCCGCGGGTCGCCGAGCGCGATATCCCCGTGTCGAAGAGCACGATCCGCTCGGTGAACAGGCTCTCATCTACTTGGGTGAGGAACGTGCGCTCGGGCGCGGGCAGGCCGTTGGTCGGCGGCGCGTAGAAGTTCTTGATGGCCGCGGGGCCGCCGCTGGCGCCGCGCGCATCCTGCCAACCGCTGTTGAGGCCGAGGCTCTGTTCGAGCATGAGGCTTTGGTCGTAGAGGCTGGGGTACTCGCACGCGGGCGCGGCGTAGGGGTGGCCGGAGAGGTGGTAGAGCATTTTGAGGATGGCGGCCGACAAGATGCCGCTGGTTCCTAGGCCGGATCCTTGTAGCACCTTGCTACGGGTGGTGATTTCCAAACCGCCACCGCCGGTAAAGGCGGCGATGTCTTCGATGACGTCTGTGGAATCCGGCCGGACGATGCCCGCGTGGACCAGCCCTTGTTTGACCAGCCGCAGGGCTTCGTCGCCGCTGCGGCGGTAGGCAAAGAACAGCTCGCTGGCGGTCGCGGCTGAGCTATTTTTGCTGGCCGCAAAGTCGGCCTTGAAGCCCCGGGAGCGCGAGCGGAGGATGAGCTGGGGTTCGGTCAGCCTCCGTGCGGTGACCTCCAGCGGCGGTTGGGCACACTCTTCTTGGCCCTGTTGCAGATTGACGGCGATGTTGAGTGTCTTGCCGCCCCGTTCCTTGCTGCGCAGGTGATTGTCCGAGGCATTGGCACTGGAGATGCCCAAGCGCAGGGGTGCTTGGATGCAAAAGGTTTGCTCGTAGGCCGCTTCGTTCATCCGCGGCGCCGGGGCGCGGCCCCTGTCGAGGGCGGCCAAGCTGCGCTGTAGGTCGATGCTCTGTAACTGGTTGATCCGCGCCTCGTAGGCCGCGGCCAGTTTTTCTACTTGCTTGGCTTCTTTGAACTGGACGATGTCTTGGCCGTCGATGCAGCAGGGCGGCAGCGCTCGCCACCAAGCCCGCGCCTCACCGGCGAGCGTCCGGTAGATGTCGGACATGACGCGGGCGACGCGCATGCCGCGCAGGCAGCGGACCGAGACATCGCATTCTTCTAGATAGGCATTGAGGCGTTTGAGTACCTGCAAGAGCACCTTGGGGGACTGGGGGGGCAAAAGCCGCAGCAATTGGCGGTGATCGAGATCGACCAAGCCATCGACCAAATCGACGGTTAGTTGCGGCAGCTCTTTGGCGACCGCATTGCCGAAAAGCTCATCCCACTCCTCGGGCGTGGTCGCTGCGAGGAGCGCGTCAATGGCCGCAGGGGTTTCTAAGCGGGACAAAAGCACCCGATTGAAGAGCAGAGCGCGGAAGAAGCGGCGCTTTTCCTCGGGTTTGCCGCCGGTGCGCGCCGCGTCGAGGATGTGATCGACCAGCGATTGGACTTCGCGCAAATCAGCGGCTTGTTCGAGACGTGCGAGGAATGCTTTCATGCGCGTTAGCAAGGGGCGAGGGTGCGCTGCAATCGGCGAAAATTATACGCAAAAAACGCGCACCGCGCATCAGGGAGAGTCGGCCGGGCGCATTAGCTCGCCGGCTTCCACCGCGAAATTGAGGTGGTTTTGTCGCGGGGGCAGCGGGCAAATGTAGGTGGGATTGTACGCGCAGTATGGATTATACGCGTTATTGAAATCAATGACATATATGCCATCGTCCTCCCGCGTCAGGCGCGCGTAGCGCCCGCCCCCATAGGTGGTGTGGCCGTTGGTCCGATCCTTGAAGAAGATTTCCGTTTCGCCGGTTTGCGGACTGCGGTACACCTCCAGCCAAAAGCCTTTTTCGCCAAAAGCCGCAACAAAGCGCCCAAATCGCTCGAGCTCGGTGGTGGTGCCGTCGGTATTGGGTATTTCGACGATGCGCTGGCGACCGTAGATGTGCAGCTCGCCCCGCAGGCGATAGCGGAGATCAATGGGATAGTACGCAAGGCCCGCAAACGCGCTGCGCTGCGCGGGCGTTAGCGGCGACTCCTCGCTTTTGAGCAGGCTATCCTTGGCAGCGCGGAGTGCTTCAATTTGGGCGCGGATAGAATCGTCGGCCGCGGCGGACCCAAAGGACAGGCATAGATAGCAAGCGACGGCCCAGAGCGGGATTCTAGGTCTAAAAATGAATGGGCTCACAGGCATGACAAATTTTCCTCTCGATCTATTTTAGAGCCAATTTGCCGCCATATCAAATGGCCTGCTCGACTAGCCGTTCCACCTTGTCCCCCCTCTCCGGCCGCCATACATTTTTGCGACAAACAGGAGGAAAATCCATGCGTTTGCAAGATCGCATCGCCGTTGTTAGCGGAGGGAGTTTGGGCATTGGGCGGGGTATTTGTCGCGAACTGGCCGATATGCAGGAAGCGCCCAAGGTCGGCGGAACACGCCCTTGCCGCGGGACATTGGGCGGGCCGTGGCGTTTTTCGCGGAGTGGATTACCGGGGCGGCACTGTTAGCGCCGATCTTGTAGGCATGGACGAGGCTTGGTCCATAGTCGAAGTGAGCCGCGTCCGGGGAAGGTCGCGGTTGACATCCTGCTTGGCTGTCGCGCCGTTGAAGATCCTCAGCCCCAAGGCCGGCGCCGATTACAGCACGGCCGTGCTTTCGAGCTATGGCGGCGGCTTGGTCGCCGGCGATTGCGCTCGGCTGCGCGTGCGCTGCGGCCGGGAGGCCAAGCTCTTTTTGGGCACCCAAGCCTTTACCAAAGTGTACAAGACCACCGACGGTCAAGTTGCGCGCCAGGAACTCGCCGGACACGTCGAAGCAGGTGCCTGCGTAGTATCACTGCCCGACCCGGTGGTGCCCTATGCCGACAGCGCCTTTGTGCAGGAGCAAGTCTGGCACCTTGAAGCGGGGGCCTTGCTGGTCTTGCTCGATGGAGGCACGGCCGGCCGCGGCGCACGAGGCGAGCGATTCCACTACGGCTCTTATACCTCTAATATGTCCATCTACTTGGAAGGCGAATTAGTGTTGGCTGAACGCTTGAGTTTGCAGCCTAAGCAGCAGGCCCCCGACCGCGTTGGGGCTTTTGGCCAATATACTGCCTTCGCCAACGCCTTTATCATCGGCGACCCACTGCGCTCTGCCGTCGAGGAAGTACTGCGCCGTGCCCTAGCGCCAATGCTCACCAGTCAGCGGACGCGCGGAACTAATAGGGCCGCTTTGGTTGCGCTGGCCGAACCTCGTCCCCAAGTGCTCGCGCTCCGCGCCTTGGGGCGCACCAGTGGCGATCTAGCGGGAGTCTTGCACGCGCTCGCCACGGCCGTATCGCTGCCTCAAGTCCTAGGCGAAAATCCACTGCGCCGAAAGTATTGATCGCTCCGCAGTATCAAAGCCTATCCAATAACACATAATTGTATCTTTTCCGCTGCTCGCCCTAGCCGCACAGTACCGAGAAGCATGGATTCGCCCTGCAATGAGGTGTGGAAAAGCGACATATGTGTTCATTTGAAATACTAAAAACCACATCTTTATCGTCTATTGTTGAAAAAAACCAAGCGATTAAACCACCAAAAATGCCATTTACGTTAAAATTACAAATTGCGTATCTCTTTGCAACATAAAGAGATAGTAGCAAAATGTTCCCTCCTGATAGGTCTATGGACTGCTGCGGGTGCCATTGTGGTATCCTTTTTGCAAGTAGGAGAGCGGAATCGGTCCGCGTCCGGGCCATTTAACACTACAATTTTTGGAGGGATTCAATGAGAAGGATCGCATTTGTCGCCTTAGGGCTAATCGTCGCCGGGATGCATTCGAGTGCGCGGGCGCAGGAGCCAGTCAAAATAGGGGTCCTGCATTCGCTCAGCGGCACGATGGCTATCTCGGAGGTATCGCTGCGCGACGCCGTGCTGATGGCGGTCGAGGAAATCAATTCCAACGGCGGCGTACTGGGCAGCAAAATTGAGCCGGTGGTCGTCGATCCGGCGTCCGACTGGGACCTGTTCGCCGAAAAGTCCAAAGAACTGTTGCTAGAGCACGAGGTGGCGGCCGTCTTTGGATGCTGGACCTCGGTGTCGCGCAAGTCGGTGTTGCCGGTTTTTGAAGAAAACGCCGGGCTGCTGTTTTATCCGGTCCAGTACGAAGGCGAGGAGTGCTCGCGCAACATCATCTATACAGGGGCCACCCCCAACCAGCAGTTGATCCCGGCCGCCCAGTACCTGATGAGCGAGGAAGGCGGCGGGTACGAGAAGTTCTATCTGCTCGGCACCGACTACGTGTTCCCGCGCACGGCCAACAAAATCCTGCGCGCCTATCTCCTCGACCAAGGGGTGCCCGAAGCGAATATCATGGAGGAGTACACGCCCTTCCACCACCAGGACTACCAGACCATCGTGCAGAAGATCAAGAATTTCGCCGCCGATGGGACGGCCGCGGTCTTGAGCACGATCAACGGCGATTCCAACGTGCCCTTCTACAAGGAATTCGCCAATCAGGGGCTGACTTCGGCGATGTGTCCGATCATGGCCTTTTCAGTGGCCGAAGACGAGCTGCGGGCGATGGATACCGAGTTCTTGGTCGGCCACTTAGCGGCTTGGAACTACTTCCAGTCCGTGCCCACCAAAGAAAACCGCGGCTTCGTCAAGAGCTTCAAGCAGTACTGTGCGGCCAAGGACTTGCCCGGCGGGCTGATGCGCGTCACCGACGATCCGATTCTGTGGGCCTATACCGGAGTCTATCTGTGGAAAGGTGCGGTTGAAAAGGCCGGTTCCTTTGACGTAGAAAAGGTGCGGCCGGCGCTCTATGGGCTGACGTTTGACTCGCCGGGCGGCCAAGTGATGATGGACGAGCGCAATCACCATCTGCACAAGCCCGTCTATATCGGCGAGATCAAAAAGAACGGCCAGTTCAAGATCGTCTATGAGTCGGATGGCCTCGTGGCCCCGGATCCGTGGGACGATATCACCAGCGCCGACAAGGATTGCGACCACGTCAATTACATGGGCACTTATACCTTAGAGTGATAAAACTCTACTAGCGCGGAAGGACGTAAAGCATGAACGAGAAAGTTGCAGCATTTGCACTGGCGATTTTTGTCGCCCAGACGGCATCCGCCGAGGTCAAATTCTCCGGTTTTGTCGATATGAGCGCGTTCAGCGACGATGGAAACGCGAGCATGTCGCTGGACCAGTTCGAACTGGACGCCTCGACGGACCTCGGGGACGGGCTCTCCATGCGGGCAGATGTCAATGCCTTGGGGCCTACCGCCCCGGTCGAGCTAGAGCAGGCCTTTATCGCGTACGACACCGGCGCAGGCTTGGCGCTCACCGTGGGCAAATTTCTCAGTTGCACCGGCTTTGAAGCGGCCGAACCCACGGGGATGTATCAGTATTCGTACTCGGCTACGCTGGTCTATGGCGGCTATCAGAATGGGGTAGCGGCCTCCTACGGCTCGGATATGTTCGGCCTGTACGGGGCGGTTGTCTCTAGCGTGTGGGACGGCGCGGAGACCGATTTCTCCGGGGATGGGAGCGACCTAGGGTTTGAGGCTCAAGTCGCCCTGATGCCGGTCGAAGGGATAACGGCCAAAGCCGCATTGGCGCGGGAAGACGAGCAGACCTTGATCAACGTTTGGGGCCTGTTTGAGACGGGACCGCTGTCGCTCGCCGCCGAGGTGAACTCGATGAGCGATTGGGGGGCTTATGAGTCGGGATTGGGGTATCTCGGGATGGTCAATTACGGCCTGAGCGACCAAGTCGGCGTAACGGCCCGCTACTCGGCTATCGCGTGGACTCCAACTGGCGGCGGCGCAGACGACGAAACGAGCGAATTCACCATCGCTCCGAGTTACGCCATTTCGGACAACTGGGGTCTGGTGGCCGAGCTGAAGATGCTCACAGTGGGCGAGGCCGACGCCGTGGCGCAAATTGCGCTGGAGTCGCTGCTGACGTTTTAGGTGGGTGGAGCGGAGACGGCCGCTTAGCAGTTTAGCGATTGGTACGGTACAAGGTAAAGGTAAAGGTACATGGTAATTAGGCCGTCTCCGCTCCGTTTTACGGGGCGGAGTTCAATTTTGCTAAAAGTACTGGCGGTGTGGCTCTTAGCGGCTGGGGCGGCGGGAGCCGACACGTGGGACGAAGAGCAGTTTGCGCGGCTGACCAGCGGCCATGACGCCGAGATCCAACGGGCCGTAACCGCCTTGGCCGCGCGCTACGACCAAGCCCATTACGCATTGATGAAGGGGCTGTTCAGCGGGGAGGTCTATCGCTGGAGCGAGCGCGCAGTGCAACGCGGCTTGGTGCTCATCGGCGATGAGGAAATGGACGAGTACGGCGATTCGATCGCGCCGCTTTTTACGGCCTATCCCGAGCGCGTACCCATCCTCGGCGGGGATGGTGAGCAGGTCGAGGTTTCGCTCTACGACCTAGAGGAAGTCGAGACCAATCGGAAGATCCGGGTGCTGATCCAGCCCTATTTGCTGCTGATGGAACTCTTCCACCCGGCCGCTGACAAACGGCGGATCGCCGCTGAAAATATCGGCAACAAGGGCACGGCCGCCGCCATCCCGAGGTTGCGCCGCTCCATTGAGGCGGAAACGGATGGGTCGATCCGGCGGTTGAAGCGCGTGTCGTTGGCCAAGCTGCAATTGGCCGACGCCCAAGCCGAGGTGCGCTTGCAGGCGGTGGCTGCATTGGAGGAACTGCGCAGTCCGCTGGCCATACCCGTCCTAGAGGAGCTTTTGCGTACAGGCGAGTCTGGGGCCTTTGCCGAACCAGACACTCAGGTGCGGGAGCGGGCCGCAGCGGCCCTGACTAGCTTGCGGCGTTTTAGTTCCTTCATGCAGGCGGTGCAGACGATTTTCATCGGTCTGAGCTTGGGGTCCATTCTGGTCTTGATGTCGCTGGGGTTGGCGATTATCTACGGGCAGATGGGAGTGATTAACATGGCGCACGGCGAGTTTATGATGATCGGCGCGTACACCACTTTCGTGGTGCAAAACCTGTGCTTGGCCGTGCTACCTGCTGCGTACGGAGACCTCTTTTTCGCCATCTCCTTTCCCTTTGCTTTCTTGGTGGCTGGAGGCGTCGGGTTTCTGCTGGAGGCGTTGATTATATGCCGGCTGTACAGCCGACCCCTCGAAAGCCTGCTGGCCACTTGGGGCATCAGTCTGGTGCTGATTCAGGCGGCGCGCAGCATCTTTGGCGATCTGACGGCCGTGAAGTTGCCGCAGCTTCTAAGCGGTGGCTGGGAAATGGCGCCCCAAGTGGTGTTGCCCTATAACCGCATGTTCATCATGGCACTGGCCGCGGCGATCGTCGGGATGCTGTTGGCGCTTTTCTTTCGCACGCGCTTTGGGCTCAAGCTGCGGGCCACGACCCAAAATCGGGCGATGAGTGCCTGCGTTGGGGTGCCGGTGCGGCGCATTGACGCCATGGCCTTTGCCTTGGGCACGGGGATCGCCGGGGTCGCCGGTTGGGCCATGACCCTGATCGGGAACGTCGTGCCCAACATGGGCCAGACCTACATCGTCGATTCGTTCCTCGTGGTCGTCACCGGCGGGGTCGGCAAGCTGCTGGGCACAATAAGCGCCGGGCTGGGGATCGGCATTTTCAACAAGATGCTCGAGCCGCTCTTTGAAGCCGTGTACGGCAAGGTCATCCTGTTGGGCTTGATCATCGTCTTCTTGCAATCGCGCCCGACTGGCCTCTTTCCCGCCAAAGGACGGAGCGAGGAACTGTGAGCGCGTCTAGGCACCACATAGTCGCTGGTTTGCTGTTTGCCTTTTTTGGCCTCCTAGTCCCCCTGCTCAACTATCTAGGCCTAGTTGCCGATACGACCCTGAACCTGTGGGGGCGCTATTTTTGTTTTGCCATCGTCGCCCTTGGGATGGACCTGATTTGGGGATTTACCGGCATTCTGTCGCTGTGCCAGGCGTTTTTCTTTTGTCTGGGCGGCTACGCCATTGGTATGCACATGCTGCTCAAGACCGGGACTAAGGGCGTGTACGGCAGCGCGTTGCCCGACTTCATGGTCTGGAACCGGGTTGAGGAACTGCCGCTTTTTTGGCAGCCGTTCCACAGCCTGCCGCTGACGGTGCTCCTCGGGCTGCTGGTACCGGGATTGGCGGCGCTGGTCTTTGGTTTTCTCGCCTTTCGCAGCCGCATCAAGGGTGTGTATTTGGCCATTATCACCCAAGCACTGGCGCTGGCGCTGTGGCTGCTTTTTTTGCGCAACGAGACCATGTTGGGGGGGACCAACGGGCTGACTGATTTCAAGACCCTGCTGGGCGCTGAGTTGGCCGATCCGGCGACCAAGCGCGGGCTCTACGTGGTGGCGTGTGCGGCCCTGGTGGGGGCGTATTATCTGTGCCGCTATATCGTGGGCTCCAAATTGGGCAAATTGTTAGTGGCCATCCGCGACAGCGAGCACCGCCTGCGCTTTATCGGCTACCCCATTACCCGCTACAAGCTCTTCGTCTTTGTCGTCGCCAGCGCCTTGGCCGGCTTGGGGGGAATGCTCTACGTGCCGCAGACCGGCATCATCACGCCGGGGCGCATGGACGTGCAGGCTTCGATTGAAATCGTGGTGTGGACGGCGGTCGGGGGCCGGGGGACGTTGGTGGGCGCAATCGTCGGGGCCGTATTGGTCAACTTGCTCTACAGCTTCCTCACCGGCGCGTTCCCCGGCACTTGGCTCTACTTCCTCGGTGCGCTCTTTGTCGGGGTGGTGCTGTTCTTTCCCGAGGGCATCGTCGGGGTGATCGGGCGTTGGCGTCGGCGGCCGCGTAACGAGAATTAGGCGATGGACAATCTATACGTGCAGCAGTTGAGTGTGTCGTTCGACGGCTTCAAGGCACTGGACATCGACATATTTGAGGTCGCCCAAAACGAATTGCGGGTGGTCATCGGCCCCAATGGTGCGGGCAAGACGACCCTGCTCGACGTACTCTGCGGCCGGGCGCGGCCCGACGCGGGCCACGCCTATTTCAAGGATCGAGACCTGACCAAGCTGAGCGAGGGCGAGATCGTCGATTTAGGGGTGGGGCGCAAATTCCAAGCGCCGACAGTTTTTACTTCTCTGACCGTCGCCGACAACCTGATGCTAGCTGTGCAGGCCAACCGCGGCGTCTTCGCCTCGCTGTTCCACCGGCTCAAAGCGGCCGAGCGCCGCCGGACTGAGGAGGTGGCCGAGCGCACCGGGCTGGAGGGTGTGCTCGACGAGGTCGCCGGGACCCTGTCGCACGGTCAGAAGCAGTGGTTGGAGATCGCCATGGTCATCTTGCAGGACCCCACGCTCTTTCTGGTGGATGAGCCAGCGGCCGGTATGACCGACGAGGAGACCTTCCGCACCGGGGAGATCCTGCAAGGACTCGCCGCAGACCACGCCCTGATCGTCATTGAGCACGATATGGAATTCGTGCGGCAAATCGCCCGCAAAGTAACGGTGCTACACGAGGGCAAGATCCTAGTCGAAGGGCCGATGGAAACGGTACAGAACGACCCGCGCGTCATTGAGTGCTATCTGGGAACGGCCATGGAACGGGAGGAACACAGTGCAGTCGGCTGAGACCACGCTGGCGGTGGAGGAGCTGGATGTCCACTACGGAGGTAGCCGCATCTTGCGCGACATTAGCTTGCGGGTTCCCGGCGGCTCAATTGTGGCGGTGATGGGGCGCAACGGCGTCGGCAAAACGACGCTGCTCAAGGCGATCATGGGGCTGTTGGCACCGACCAAGGGCCGGGTGTTTTTTGCCGGCGAGGACGTCACTGGGCTGACGGCTGATCAGCGCACCCGGCGGGGATTGGGGTACGTGCCGCAGGGCCGCGAGATTTTTCCGCAGTTGACAGTGCGGGAAAACTTGCAAATCGGCTTGCAGGCGTGCGGTGGCGGTGGCGAGGTACCCGAGGAAGTGTTCGCGCTCTTTCCGGTGTTGGCGGAAATGCAGGAGCGGATGGGCGGCAATTTGAGCGGCGGACAGCAACAGCAGTTGGCCATTGCCCGGGCCCTGATCGGCGAACCCAAGGTCCTGATGCTGGATGAGCCGACCGAAGGAATCCAGCCGTCGATTATTTTGCAAATAGAAAAGGTGTTGCTCCAGCTCAAGGAGCGGGGCGAATTCGCCATCGTCCTAGTTGAGCAGTACTTCGACTTCGCGCGGCAGATCGCCGATCACTTCTTTCTCATGGATCGGGGCAGCATCCTGTTGCAGGGGACGGCCGACGAGTTGTCGGATGAAAGTATCAAGACCCATCTGACGTTTTGAGGGAGGATTCATGCGACTTGCACCGAGGGAAATCGACAAGCTCGTATTGCACAATGCCGGCTTTGTGGCGCAGAAGCGCTATGCCCGGGGCCTGCGGCTCAACTACCCAGAGGCGACCGCCCTGATCGCGGCGCAGTTGCTCGAGTTTATCCGCGATGGCGAGCGGGTTGCCACCTTGATGGACAAGGGCAAGCAATTGCTCGGTATTGAAGATGTGTTGCCGGGGGTGCCGGAAATGGTCCACGAGGTGCAGGTGGAAGGCACGTTCCCCGACGGCACCAAACTGGTGACGGTCCATCAGCCGATCTGCCGGGTGCGCGGCAACCCCGAGTTGGTGCTCTATGGCTCGGGGCTGGTGCGGGTGAGTACGACGCGGTCGCCGGACAACGCGTCCAGCACCGCGCCTGGGGAAGTGCTGGTGGCAGATGGGGAACTCGCGCTCAACGCGGGCCGCGAAAAAGTGGAACTCGAAGTGGCGAATATGGGTGACCGCCCCGTGCAGGTGGGGTCGCACTTTCCCTTCTTTGAGGCCAATGCCGAATTGCGCTTTGATCGCGCCCGGGCCTATGGTTTTCGCCTCGATATTCCCGCGGGGACGGCGGTGCGTTTCGAGCCGGGGGAGACCAAGACGGTGACGCTGGTCGCCGTAGCTGGCAAGCGCGTCGTCCACGGCGGCAGCGGTTTAATCGGCGGGCCCTTGGGCGACGACAACAAGCCGGCCGCGCTGGCGCGGGCCAAAGAGCGCGGCTTTTTAGGAGCGGAGTAATCATGCGTATTGATCGACGCGCTTATGCGGATATGTACGGGCTCACCACCGGCGACCGGGTGCGATTGGGCGACACGGCCTTGGTCGTCGAGGTCGAAAAGGATCACACCGCGTACGGCGAGGAGTGCAAGTTCGGCGGCGGCAAAGTGCTGCGCGACGGCATGGGACAGCAGAGCGGCGCGAGCCCAAAAGAGGCCCTCGACTTGGTAATCACCAACGCGCTGGTACTCGACTACACGGGCATTTACAAGGCCGATATCGGCGTCAAGGACGGGCGCATCGCCGGAATTGGCAAGGCTGGCAACCCGGACATTATGCCGGGAGTCGCCGAGCAGATGGTCGTCGGCGCGATCACCGAAGTGGTGGCCGGGGAAAAGCTGATTTTGACGGCTGGAGCGCTGGACGTACACGTGCATTTTATTTGCCCGCAGCAAGTTGAAGAAGCCATGGCCGCGGGGATCACCACGATGCTCGGCGGCGGCACCGGCCCGGCGACCGGGACGAATGCCACCACCTGTACCCCAGGTGCTTTTTACATCCGCACGATGCTCCAAGCGGCCGATGCTTGGCCGCTCAATTTCGGCTTTTTGGGCAAGGGCAACTCGTCGTTGCGCTTAGGGCTGGCCGCGCAAGTTGAGGCCGGGGCCTGCGGGCTCAAGCTGCACGAGGACTGGGGCACGACGCCGGCGGCCATTGATGCGTGTCTGGCGGTCGCCGAAGAGTTCGACGTGCAGGTCTGCATCCACACGGACACGCTCAACGAGTCGGGCTTTGTCGAGGCGTCGCGGGCGGCCTTCAAAGGCCGGACGATCCACACCTACCACACCGAGGGCGCCGGCGGCGGACACGCGCCCGATATTATGCGGCTTTGCGGCGAGGCCAATGTGCTGCCCTCTTCGACCAACCCGACGCGGCCCTTCACGGTCAACACGATAGACGAACATCTCGACATGCTGATGGTCTGCCACCACCTCGACAAGAACATTCCCGAGGACGTAGCCTTTGCCGAGAGCCGGATCCGCGAGGAGACCATCGCGGCCGAAGACGTTTTGCACGACTTGGGTGCGCTGTCGATCATGGCCTCGGACAGCCAAGCCATGGGCCGAGTGGGGGAGGTGGTGTGCCGGACTTGGCAGACGGCGCACAAGATGCGCCAGCAGCGGGGCCTGTTGCCCGAGGACGCGGGCAGTGCCGACAACTACCGCGCTCGGCGCTATGTCGCCAAATACACCATCAATCCGGCTATTGCCCACGGACTTTCGGCTCAGATTGGCTCGGTGGAGACGGGTAAACTCGCTGATTTGGTGTTGTGGCAGCCGGCTTTTTTTGGGGTCAAGCCCGAGCTAGTGATCAAAGGCGGGGTAATCGCCTACGCGCAGATGGGCGACGCGAACGCTTCGATACCCACGCCGCAGCCGGTATATCCGCGCCCCATGTTCGGTGCCTACGGCAACGCGGTTGGTCCGACTTCGCTAGCTTTTGTCTCGCAGGCGTCGCACGAGCGAGTGGGCGAGTACGGATTGGCCAAGGAGGTCGTGCCGGTCGAGCATTGCCGCGACATTGGCAAGGCCGACATGCGGCTCAACGACGCGGTGCCCAATATCGAGGTTGATCCGGAGACCTATAAGGTGAACGTCGACGGCGAGGAAATTGCCTGCGCACCGGCGGAAAAACTGCCGCTGGCGCAACTGTATCACCTGTTCTAGGAATGCTGATGGTGCGCTCGGGTGCCTTGGATTGTAGGGAATAGCCCTAACTACACGACACCAATACCTTGTCGTTGATGGGCGATGAGTCCGGGATCGAGGGCGTCCCGCCCTCGACGAGGGCAAGATGCCCTCGATCCGAGGGTAAGGCCCTACTGTCGTGTACTTAGGGAATAGCCTTTCAAATCATTCCGATAGGAGTTGATGGATCGCCTCTACCCGCTAATGCACCTAGCCGACAGTGCGCTGCCGGCCGGTGGCTACGCCTTTTCCAATGGCTTGGAAGGGGCCTATCAGTTGGGCTTGTTGGATGCGCCTCGGGCTTTGGATGAGTTCGTGCGTTCGGCACTGATGGCCGCAGCCTACGGCGAGATTCCCTTCATCCACTCCTGTTATGCTGAATCCGACGAAGACTCCTTGGCGGAAATGCTGCGTTTCTACGACGCGATGATCGCGGCCCCGGCCATGCGGCGGGCGAGCTTGGTCTTGGGCAAGAACTGGTTGCGGCTAATGGCCGGCTTGTACCCAGAGGTCAAGTTTGCAAACGTGCGGCGGGCGGACGCGCACTACACGGTGGTTTTCGGGCTGGCGTTGAAGGCCACGGGCTTTACCCAAGCCGACGCCCAGCAGCTCTACATGTTTCAAGTGCTCAGGGACCAGATGAGCGCTGCGGTGCGTCTCGGGATCGTCGGGCCGCTAGAGGCCACGCGCAAGCAGTTGGGACTGTATGTACATTGCGAGGAATTGCTGGCGGAAGTAGCAGGGCGACCCTACACGCGAGCGACGCGCTGTGCGCCGCAGCTCGACATCGCCCAGAGCGTACACGACGATCTCTATTCGCGCCTTTTCCAAAATTGAGCGCAGGAAAATCTATGGACCACGGCCACACACACGCGCCCTTTGACTCGCCCGGACTCTTCGCCGAGCGCGAGGGCCAAGGCCCTCACCGCGACTTTGCCGAGCGCGCCTTTACGGTGGGGATCGGCGGGCCGGTCGGCAGCGGCAAGACGGCCCTGTTGCAGGCTTTGTGCGAAAGGCTGCGCGACCATTATAGCTTGGGGGTGGTCACCAACGACATCTTCACCCGCGAGGACGCCGAATTCCTGCTTAGGCACGAGGCGTTAGAGCAGGAGCGCATCGTCGGCGTCGAGACCGGCGGCTGCCCACACGCGGCGATCCGCGAGGATATCTCGCTGAATTTGAACGCGCTTGAAGACTTGATGGATCGTTTCGCCGGCGGTATCGACCTCTTGCTGGTCGAAAGCGGCGGGGACAACTTGGCCGCTCATTTCAGCCGCGAGCTCGTCGATTATTCGGTGTACGTCATCGACGTGTCCGGCGGCGACAAAATTCCGCGCAAGGGCGGCCCGGGCACGACGCAGTCGGATCTGCTGGTAATCAACAAGACCGATCTGGCCGAGATGGTGGGGGCGGATCTAGGGGTGATGGATCGCGACGCCAAGAAGATGCGCGGCGCGGGGCCAACGGTCTTTGCCTGCATCAAGGATCGGGAGGGGCTGGAGGCGATTGTCGAGCACATTCTCAAGGCGCGGGAGCGGTATCAAGCCGGGCCGCAAAGCTAGCGAGGACGAACACAAGGTTCGCTCCTACTTCGGCCAATTGCTCGAAATCGTCGCGGAGGAACCGCTTCCGCGCCGGTGACGTCGATCCCGCGGTTGACAACTCGTTTTGAGACCCTATCGTTAGCCATCGGTGTCGCCATGACGCCAAGCATTGGGTCCTGCCGCTTTGAGGACGGACGGGAAAAGCGAGGAGTTTCCGCGGCGGCATCCGATTGCCCGGCCCGAAACGCCACTGATTGAGTGTTCATAAGTTGTTAAAAAACAATGATGTACTCCCCCCCGCACGATCGAACCGCACCTGTTCTTCTATCCGTTGTAGCACCCTGCTTCAATGAGGAACCCGTCCTCCGCGAGACCCATCGCCGCCTCGTCGCCACGCTTGGACAAGTCCCCGACCTCAATTTCGAACTCGTGTATGTTGACGACGGCAGCCGCGACGCCACCCTGAGCGTCCTGCGGGAGCTCCAGGGTGCCGATGCGCGGGTGCGGGTCCTCGCCCTGTCCCGCAATTTTGGCCACCAAATCGCCATCACGGCCGGCTTGCAGCACGCGGCGGGCGATGCCGTCGTCGTCATTGACGCCGACCTACAGCACCCGCCCGAGGTCATCCCCGAGATGCTGGACCGCTGGCGCACAGGGGCGGATGTCGCCTACGGTGTCAGGACCCAACGCGACAGCGAGACCGCCTTCAAGCGTTGGACAGCCAGCACCTTCTATCGCCTCCTTGACCGCCTCACCGACATCTCTATTCCCCTCGACACCGGTGACTTCCGCCTCATGGACCGCACGGTGGTCAACGCCTTCTTGGCCATGCCCGAACGCGACCGCTTCGTGCGCGGCATGGTGGCTTGGACCGGCTTTCGCCAAGAGCCCGTCCCCTACCATCGGGCGGCCCGGGCCGCGGGCGAGACCAAGTACTCATTCGGCAAGATGCTGCGCTTCGCCCTCGACGGCATCGCGTCGTTTTCCTTGGTGCCGCTGCGCCTGGCGACTTGGATCGGCGTTCTCGCCGCCGGGCTTGCCTTGGCGGGCATCGTCTATGCCGTTGCCATTCGCCTCTTGACCGACGCCTGGGTCTCCGGCTGGGCGTCGCTGCTCCTCGCCATCCTGTTTCTCGGCGGCGTCCAACTCGTGCTCTTGGGCATCCTCGGCGAGTACGTGGGGCGTATCTACGGCGAAGTGAAGCGGCGGCCGCTCTACTTGGTCAAGGAGCGGCTGGGGTTCCCGTCCACGAGTCGAGCGGCGGTCCGGCAAGAGGCGGCGGATGCCTAGCACAGGAGCGCGGTGGCTGAAGCTGTTGCTTGGCAACCATGCCCTTATTCTAGCCCTGCTGTTTCTGCCGGTATTCTACTACTCATTAACCACGCCGTTTGCCTTGGTTGACGACTATGGCGATTGGTACTATTTCCTCTTCGATAGCCCAAAACAGTTCTTTCGTTGGTTCGACAGCCGATTCCTCGATTTAGGCCACTTTGGTCACAACAGATACCGGCCCTTCTGGGAGTTCTACAACGCGGTTACTTGGAAAGTCTTCGGCCCAACGCCCCATCTGCACCACTTGGCCCGGTGGGTCGTGCATTTTGGTGCCGTCTTTGCTTTCGCCGCGGCCTTTCTCTGTTTTGCTCGATACCGACAAACCGAACACGGCGCAGCGTCCCGCTTGTTTCGGCACCTACCCTTGGCGTTACTGGTTTACATTTGGCTCTTTTTTCCCAGTTCACCGGCTTCCCGGCTGGCTCCCCAAGAAGTCTATACCGTTTTCTTCCTCGGCCTGTGCAACTGGATGCTGGCGCTCATGCTTTTGCAGGAGGGCAGGAAAGGAAAGATCCGGGCAACACGACTGATATACGGCCTGTTTTACTTGGGCGGCCTTGGCCTCGCCTGGTCCAAGGAAATCAACATTGCGGTCCTGCTTTGGCTGCTGGTCTGCTACTATGCCCTGCTCCTGATAGGGGTACGCCGGCGGACAAACCTTGCGCAACAGGGGCTGGGCGGCTCGGCCATGGATGCCATTCGCAGCCTGAAAGGGGTACGCCGGTGGAAAGTCTTGGGCGGCCTACCACTGGTCTTAGTTTTCCTCCACACCCTCGACAGGGTATATGACATCAAGGAAGCCGGCGGCTACGGCACTTCAGCCGTAACTCCGGGGCTAATCCGTGAAAATGCAAGCTGGATTCTGAGGGGCCTGTTCCAAGTCGATACCTCCCTCTTGATCACAGCCGGCTTTGCCCTTCTCTCTGCGCTGTTGCTGCTCTCCGTCATTGTTAAGGCCATCAAGCACCGGTTCAGGGACGAGTTTATTTTCGTGCTGTTTCTTCTCGGCCAGTTTGCAAGCATGTTTCTCATTCTCAGCGCGTCCTGGGGTGTTGTGCTTCGCTACTGGTACATCCTAGTACCCGTTTTCACCACCCTGTTGGCATTCTCCGCCAAGTTCGCGCTGGAGTTCGCCGCAGCGCGTCGCCCGCTCCGGTGGAGCTTTGTGCGCTTTGCCCACCCCCGACTTTTAGCGGCATCTGCGCTAACCGGCTTCATCATATTTTTCATTTGCTGTAACTACTACAACTTCCTGTTTCAGACCGTCGTCCAGCACAGCACGCGCCACACCGAGGCCAAGCTCCTCGCCGAAATCACCCGCCTTCACGAGCAGGGCCAGTATGTCCAAGTCCTGTATGAGAACCCTAACGAATTGCTACACAAAATCGTTAATAGCTATCCCAATTTTCTACTCCGGTTTTATGGCAAAAAAATTGATGTACACACGGCTCCCCCGGACGATACCGGGCAGCCGTATTACATAGTCAAACATACAGAGGCCCAGCCACATAACTCGCCAGAAAACTATAGGCCCTTGTCATATGCTTACAACGTGGCTTCGGTTCTCCAAGGGGGCAGACCATACGAGTGGCGGGATGCCGAAGTCCCTATATGGTCGTGGTATATCTACGATAATGAGTTGAACCGGGTCTGGAGAAACGGCCTCGTTGTACATCGGCTCATCGAGGAGGCGGGCGAGCCGATCATCCGCTCCGTCTTTGACGTTTATCGCAACGGCGACGAGTTGATATACCAGAAGGAGCCTTGCGGCCCGAATGACGTTGACCAGAAGTTCTTCCTGCACATCGTCCCGGTTGACAATAGCGACCTTCCCGAATGGCGGAAGCAGCACAGTTTCGACCATCTTGATTTTGACTTTGAGGCTTATGGTCTCAGCGGCGGCGGGAGATGCCTTGCGGTGTTCCAGCTTCCGGCCTACGGCATCGCCAGCATCAGGACCGGCCAGTATGTGCCCGGAGAAGGCCGCGTCTGGGAAGCCGAGGTCAGCCTCGATGAGTAAGAAGCTGTTGCGTTAAAAGAGCTATATATCTCGCGGGTCAACTCCACTTTGCGGCTATTCCCTCAATGGTGAAAGAGCCGCACCCCCGAATTGATCATCAGCATTCCGCATTCGTCTGCCGCCTCAATCACCAGATCATCCCGCGTTGACCCGCCAGCTTGGACTAGGTATTCCACGCCCGAACGCTGCGCCCGGTCGATGTTGTCGCGGAAGGGGAAGAAGGCGTCTGAACTCAGGGCCACGCCCTTGAGATGGCCCAGCCACGCCCGCTTTTCCTCGGCGCGGAGCCGTTCTGGAACCGCGCGGAAATTAGCTTCCCAAGCCCTGAGTTCGGCCGGAGTGACATCGTCTTGCAGATAGATGTCGATGGCGTTGATTTTTTCCGGGCGCTTGAGGCCCTTGGCGAATTTCATTTCTCGGACTTTAGGATGCAGGCGCAGATACCAGTTGTCGGCCTTGGCACAGGCCAAACGCACGCAGTGAATGCGCGACTGCTGGCCGGCACCAGTGCCGATGACTTGGCCATCGCGGGCTAGGCACACCGAGTTGGACTGGGTGTACTTGAGGGCGATGGTCGCCACTGTTAGGTCGCGACGGGCACTGGCCGGCAAGTCCTTGCGGGCGGTGACGATGTTGTGGAAAAAGGCGTCGTCGGGGATAAAATCGTTGCGTTGCTGGGCGAGCTGGACGCCGAATATCTGGCGTTGCTCGGTTGCGGCCGGCGCGTAGTCCGGGTCGATTTGCAGGATGCGGTACTGGCCGCCTTTTTTCTTTTTTAAGATCTCTAAAGCCTCTGGCTCGTAGCCGGGGGCGATGATCCCGTCGGATACCTCGACGCGAATGAGATCGGCCGTAGAGAAATCGACCACGTCGCTCAGGGCGATCCAGTCGCCAAAGGAGGCGAGGCGGTCGGCACCACGGGCGCGAGCGTAAGCTGTAGCCAGCGGGCTGAGGTCGCGGTTGGCGACGAAATAGGACGCGCTCAGGGCCTCGTCGAGCGGTGCGGCGATGGCAGCACCTGCCGGGGAGACGTGTTTGAACGAAGCGGCAGCCGGCAGGCCGAGGGCGCGTTTGAGATCGCGGACGAGCTGCCAAGCGTTGAGAGCGTCCATGAGGTTGATGTAGCTAGGGGCCTCGTTGAGCGGCTCGATGGGTAGGCTGCGGCCAGCGGCCATAAAGCAGCGGGCCGCTGCTTGGTGGGGGTTGCAGCCGTAGCGCATGTCGATTGTAGCGGGCATGGTTCCTCCTCGACGAGGCATTTGACGCATTTGACAAAGATTGGGGCGGCGTATTATGTTCGGCAATTGCGGCAAAAAGACAATCGCCAATCACCCCCCTTTTGACAAGCCAAGGCGAGGTAAAACGACCATGTTCAAAGGTTGTAGTACAGCCCTAGTGACGCCTATGTGTGCAGACGGCAGCATTGACTACGGCGGCTTGGAGCAGCTCGTAGAGTTCCAAATTGCCAACAATATCCAAGCGGTGCTCGCGGTCGGCACGACCGGCGAAAGCCCGACTCTGCTGTGGGAGGAGCACAACGAAGTCATTGAGCGCACGGTCGCGTTGGCCAAGGGCCGCACCCTATCAATTGCCGGCACGGGCAGCAACTCCACTAAGGAGACCCTAGCGGGCAGCGAGCACGCCGCCCACATCGGGGCGGACGCCGTGCTTTTGGTCGATCCCTACTACAATGGGCCCAGCTCCTTGGAGATCCGCCGCGAATACGTCGAGCCGGTGGCGCGGGCCTTTCCCGAGGTGCAGATCATTCCCTACATCATCCCCGGGCGCACCGGCTGCATGATGCAGGTGGAAGATTTGGCCATCCTCGCCCACCAGTATCCCAACGTGGCCCAAGTCAAAGAGGCGACCGGCGACTTGGACAACATGGCCAAGACGCGCCGGCTCTGCGGCGACGATTTTACCATCCTCTCGGGCGATGACGACAAGACCGTGGCCATGATGAAGAGCGAGGATATCCGGGCCGCTGGCGTGATTTCGGTGATGTCCAACGTCATTCCGGGTCCCATCCAGCGGCTCACCGAGCTGCTCAACGCCGGCCGAGAGAACGAGGCCGATGGTTTGGCTGAGAAGCTGGCACCGCTTTTTGGCATCGTCGGCGTTGCAACCACCGAGCAGAGTGCTTATGGCCCGGTTGAGTGCAAGGCGCGCAACCCGGTGCCGGTCAAGACGCTGATGAATATCCTCGGCATGCCGGCCGGCCCGGTGCGGCAGCCGTTGGGCAAGATGACGTACGCGGGCGTGCAAACGGTGTTGGACGCCGCGCGCCAAGTACAAGCCAACGACCCCACGGCTTTTGCGCCGGTCGCCGAGTTTTTCGGGGTGGATGTGGAAGCGCGTCTGCACGACGACTCGCTGGTTGAGTCCGCAGTGTATCCATCGTATTAAGCGAGGCTAGAGGGATGACCAAAATCGCAATCTGCGGGGTGGCCGGGCGCATGGGCCAGCGGCTGGCCCACTTGACTTTGACGGCCGCTGATTTGGAGCTGTGCGGCGGCAAGGAGCGCCCGACCCACGAGGCCGTGGGGCGCGACATCGGCGAGATCATCGGCACTCGGCCCCTTGGCCTAACGGTCCGCGACACGCTGGCGGGCATGGTTGAGCCAGACCAGGTCGTCATCAGTTTTACGACTCCGGAGGCGACCCTCGAAGACGCGGCGCTCTGCGCGGTGCGCGGGGTGCCGATGGTGGTGGGGACTACGGGTTTTAACCCGGAGCAGCTCGCGGAATTTAAGCGGACGGTGGCGGACACTACCTGCGTATTTGCGTCGAATTTTAGCACGGCCATGAACGTGCTCTTCAAGCTAGTTGAAGAGGCGGCCCGGATCTTGGGCGACGACTACGATGTAGAAGTCATTGAGGCGCATCACCGGCACAAGGTTGATGCGCCCTCCGGGTCGGCACTGACGCTGGCCGAGCGGGCCGCGGCTGGATTGGGCCGCACCTTGCGCGAGGTGGCTGTACACGGGCGGTCGGGCGTGGTCGGCGAGCGCTCCCGCCAAGAGATTGGCCTGCACGCCATCCGCGCCGGCGACTTGGCGGGCGAGCACTCGGTGCTCTACGCAGCCCCGGGCGAGTGCCTCGAACTGCGGCACCGCGCCACGAGCCGCGATTCCTTTGCTTTAGGCGCGTTGCGCGCCGCGCGTTTTGCCGCGCAGGCTGCGCCGGGGATGTACTCGATGGGAGACGTGTTGGGACTGTAGCTCAGCGCTTGGGGCGGCGGAGGAGGCTCTGCGGCCCCGGCCACAAGGTCTGGATCTGGTCGCGCAGCCGAGCGGCTTCCTCAAAATTTTCCGCCTCTACGGCTACCTGTAGGTCGCGCTCTAATTGTTCGCGCGGGGACAGCGGGCGCTCCTGCTCCAATTCCTCGTACCATTCGCGCAAAAAGGAAATCTCGGGCAAGTCCTCTTCTAGCTCGGATTCCCATTCTTCGACAAAGCTCTCGATGTGGGCAATGCCTTCTTCCACGGCGCGCATGGCCGCTGGATAGTCGTCGTTGCGAAGGGCTAGCATGGCGTGTGCCCGGGTCTGCATCATAATCGCGTGTGGGTAGTACTGCTCAAAGTACCAGCGGATCTCGTCGTTGGGCGCACACTGATCGACCAATTCAAAAATCTGTAGGGTGTGCTCGGTATCGGCGACGACCCCTTCGTAGTCCTCTAGATTGAACAGACTCAAGTAGCGGTGGTAGTACTGCCAAGCCTCTTGGAAGAGTTCTTCGCACTCTTCTTCCTCTAGTACGAAGCTTTCCGGGGCGTTGCGCGATTCGATGAGGTCTTGGTAGTAGTCGAGCAGCGAGGGGCAGCCGTGCGGTTGTTGGCCGTCGGGACGGCCATCCAATTCGAGCTGCAGAAGCCCCATGTCGATGCGGATCTGAAGTTTTTCCTCGCCCTTGCTGGTGCGGATGCGCCGGGCGAGGAATTCGTCGGGCTTGAATTCCCAACTGTTGAGCAAGTCGCCGATATCGTAATTCATGGGCGCGCTCTCTGACAAAAAATAGAATGAAAAACCCCGGCCCCAAGGAAGCTGGGGTAGCACAAGGGACAATATAGGACAGAACTTGGTACTGCGCTACTAATCAACGCATTTCTCGTCAAATCGCTGGTCCATATAAAAGAAGCGCCGGGCTACAAGCCCCGCGCTTGTCGTATTATCGTATTATATAATATACAAAAAAAGAAAGAGAATGTCCAATCAATGGGTTTAAGTAGAATATAAATAATAGGTTAGAAAAAATTTTATCTTGACGCGATTCACCGCTTAATCTACTTTAACACCGCCCCCAATTCCCAATTCATTCCACACAGGAGGACCCATGTCCCAGCACGAGAACGATGCCCTGCAAGTGCAGGGCGACCGGGTGGTGCTAGGGGAGTGGTCGGGCGATCTGGAAGAATTGATCGCCAAGAACGTCGAGTTACGCCAAATGCTGCGCGAAGGGTGCGCCGACGAGGCCCGCGCGCTGCTCAAGGCGCAGGTCGTTGAGGAACAAGCCGCGCTGGTGGCCATCGACGAAAACCCCGAGGAGGTGCTCTCCCTGACCGGCATGGACGACAAAGGCCGCCCGGGGTACTTGCCCGCTGTCGTCGATAAGCTGCCGTCGGAGATCATCGCCGAATTGGTCGCCCCCAGCGAGTACAAGCTGGCGCGGTTCAACACCGCGCTGTTGCAAACCATGTCGGCCGAGTCGTTTGCCCGCGCCGTAGAAGACACGCTCGATCCGGTTTACTACCACGGCAACCGCACCAAGGTGTCGTGGGAATGGCTCGAAGCGGTCGCAGCGCTAGACGATCACAACAAGCGCGCCGCGCTCTTGTTCAAGGTCGATCAAAGCCTGCTAGAGGAAGCCTTCTTAGACAAGGTCGATAGCATTGACATGCACGCCCAAGTCGGAATAGAGAAACCCGTTTCGGCCTTTCGCCTGCTGTCGGAATCCGGCCAGGCGGTGATGTTGCCGCCGATCAGCGACCCGGAGGTCCGCGAGGTCATCTACTCCTTGCACCAAGCCGCGCCCGAGTTGCTGGCCAAGGTGCTGCGCGCCGCTTGGGAACGGGCCGGTGGAGGGGCCTCGTGAGCCGGCTAGCGCGCGTCGATCTCAACCAAGTCCCGCTCGACCGCCATAGTTTCATCGGCCAAGCGGTCGCCGCAGGCCTCGAATACGAGCAGTTGCCGCCGCACTTTATGGATTCCCTGCGGGCCTATCTGCAAATCCGCGGGTTGGGCTTTGCCCAGCGCCAGCGCACCGGCATCGCCCTCGGCCGCGACCAGTTGCGCCAAGGCATGGAGCGGACCTTGGCGTGCATGGACTTGGCCTTAGAGGAGGAAAGCGGCGGCGACCTCAACGCAGCCATCGCCAAGCTGGCCCGCGACCCGTTTGACGCGCTCTACAAGCAGGGCTGGGAGCGCGCTTTCCGGCGCTTGGAACAGATGCGCCAGCAGGCCCGCGCCTTGGCCGACTGTCCCGAGCTGGGCTTTTGGCCCAAGCTGCGCCCCAAAGTCGCGGCCCTAGCCAAGCTCGTGCCCGAGGCGTGGACCGGCCCCAGTGCCATTGACCTGCGCACCGACGGCCAGACGCTGCAAGAATTAACCGGCAAGATGGCCTTGGTGCGCTCGTTGCCCAAGCCGTCGGTGGCCGATTTGCTCGAGCAGGTCGAGGTGGATTTTGCCGGCGTGCTGCACCGCGTCATTTTGGCGTTGGCGCTGGGGCGCACCGAACTAGTGGTCAACGAGATGCACGTGTCGCGCTTTCGCGCTGAGTGCTTTGCTGAGGGTAAGATGCGGCCCGAGCTGCGCCGGCAGGTGCTGGAGCAGGTAGCCGGGCAGCTAAAGAATGAGGTGGATGACCCGGCGGTCAGGGCCAAAATTGCCGACGAATTCCGCGCCGAGACCGAGGCGTTGGAAAAGGCCATCGCCGCAGGCAACCTCGACGCGCTCTTGCTGCCACCGGAGGAGTGGGTCGGTGCGGCCGCGGCAAAAGCGGACGCGCAAGCAGCGATGTCGCTTTTTTCGTCTGAGGAATTTGAGTAGCTTTGCAAATTCCCATGCACTCCACACCTTCTGCGAGGTCTTATGGCTCATCACGAATTCACCCCCACCCACTACCACACTACCATTGGCTGGCACGAGCCCGTGCTGGCCATTGCCCCCGGCGATGCGGTCTCTACCACGACCGTTGACGCCCGCGGCCAAGACCAGCACGGCGAGCAAGTCACCGAACGCGGCAACCCGATGACCGGCCCTTTCTACATAGAAGGAGCCGAGCCGGGCGACACCTTGGTCGTCCACTTCGACAAGCTCTACCCCAACCGCGACTGGGGCTGGACGGCCAAGGAAATCGCGCCCCATGTGCTGGACCCGGGTTTTACAACTGGAATTGAGCGCGACGCCCAACCGCTCCGGTGGCCGATTGACCTAGCCGCAGGGACGGCAATCCAGCCGGACGTGCTGCCGGGCTTGGTTCTGCCGCTCAACCCGATGCTGGGCTGTTTCGGGGTGGCCCCCCCGCGCGGGCAGGCCATTTCCACGGCCACCTCTTCGACCCACGGCGGCAACATGGACTACCGCGGCTTTGTCGCGGGGGTGACGGTCTATCTGCCGGTCGAGGCACCGGGTGCGCTCTTTCACTTGGGCGATGGGCATGCCGTGCAAGGCGATGGCGAGATCGTGGGCACGGGCGTGGAAATTTCCTTTGACGCGACGTTTAGGGTCGAGTTGCACAAGGGCAAGCAAATTGGCTGGCCGCGCGGCGAAAACGCCACGCATATTTTCGCGGCCGGCAATGCGCGTCCTTTGGACCAGTGTGTGCAACACGCTACCAGCGAGATGGTGCGCTGGCTGGTAGAAGACTACAAGTTGTCCGCTTTGAGTGCGCACGCGCTCTTGGGACAGTGCGTGGAATACGATGTGGGGAATGTGTACGACCCGGCTTATACGATGATCTGCAAAGTGGCCAAGTCGCTGCTGGCCGATTTGGGGGTAGGTTAAGCCCTCGAAGCTGTTGGGCTAAACGCACACAGCGGGAAAGCTAGGGGCTGGCTGAACGCGCGGATTGCGCCGAATGACTCGACAGCTTCTCACAATGCGTCGTTAGAATTGGCGACGGACAGCTCCGCAATTGAATCCAAGCCTTCGGGCTGAGGCAGGACATAGCGGATCGGCTGAATGGTGCCGTCGCGCCGGCGCACCTGTTCGACGCGCTTGCACTTGATGACCGAGTGCTCAATGAGCAGGTCGTCGTCGATTTGGCAGCCGTACAGGTAGCTGGTGCCCTTGATGGTTACGCGCTCGCCCACGCGCATGGGGTGTTCGTCGCTGCCGGTCATAAGCACCCCGGACTCAATGCGGCTGTGTGCGCCAATCCGCAGGTTCCCCTTGATGATGTTGCGGCTGAGCACTTCGGCCCCTGCGCCGAGCGCGAGGGTTTGCCCGGGGTAAGTACTCAGTTCGACGCCGACGCCAATTTGTACGCCTTCGCCGAGCACCACGTGACCGCTCAGATGGCTGCGGTCGCCGATGGCGACTCGGCGGTTGAGCTGGACTTGGGGGCCGATGTAAGTGCCCTTGCCGATGACGATGTCCAAGGGGCCGCATTCGGCGTCCATGTTGAGTATCCGCTCGATGACTTCGTCGGCGATAAAAAAGTCCTCTTCGTCGGCGATGGTGATGGTGTCCTTGAGCTTGTCGTAGGCCCAGCGCCGGGCTATGGCCTGCATCTGATGCCAGACGCTTTTGACGTTGAAGGCGAGGAGCTCCTCTTCGCTGTCGACCGTGGCTGCCCGCACTACGAGCTGGTGCTGATTGAAAATTTGCACCAAGTCGGTCAGCAGCAACTCGCCTTGGGCATTGTCGGTGTCGAGATGCTGGATGTACGTGCGCAGTGCGCTTTCTCTGAAGGCGAAGACGCCGGTGTTGATCTCGCGCGTGTCCAACAATTCTTGGCGCGTGAAGGAGTACGTGCGGCTGTTGTACGCGGCCTCGTAGGGCCTTGCCGCGTTGAGGCCGAGGATGTCCTTGTGCTCCCGGATTTCAATGACCTTGTCGCGGTCTGCACCCGCTGGCCGCCCCTCGGCGTCAATGGCTGGTACGCGCACGATGCGGCCATAGGAGTTGGTCGCGGCCGGGCCGCTGTACAGGCCGGTGAGCACCATCATGTCGCAGTCGGCGCTTTCAAAGCTGGTGCGGAAGTGGGCGACGACCTGCCCGGTCAACAAGCCCATGTCCCCTAAAAAGATGTACACGTCGCGGTTGGTCGCGGTCGCGGGGAAGGCTTGCAGGCCGACGCGCACGGCGTCGCCGGTTCCGGCCGGCCGGCCGAGGACCGGGTTTTCTTGGTACGCGAAAAGACGCCCCGGCCGGGGACCGGCTGCACGGGCCACGTCCGCGCCCTTGATGCCCACGACGATGACCTGATTGGGGCTGTCGAGCCCCTCTTGTACGGCGCGGGCCACGCGCATGGCCGTCGGCTGGCCCCAGATTTCGTGCAGCATCTTGGAGGTCTCCGAGCGGATGCGCTTGCCGTGGCCAGCCGCCAAGACGATGCCGATGCGGTGGATGTCGTCTAGAATCGGCGAATTGATTTGTGCGAGCAGGTCGTGCATCAGGTCCTTTCCTATAGCTCTCTAGTTACCGGCTTCTCATATGCTCAAGTATGCCTGATAGCCGCAGCGGATCAAAACCGCGACCAGCGCAATACGTCCCTAAAGGTGCGGTGAACAGGGTGAAGCGGGCAGTGCCGGCTGCCGCCAGCGCGACGCCCATAGCGAACCACTGGCCACTAATCTAACGCAACGGTCGTGCATCGGGTTCCTTCGCCTAGCTCTCTAGAGCGTCGATGTCCTCGCCGAGGGCCGCGCGCATGAGCAGCTCCTGCACGCTGTGGCCCGGGGTGGCCGCACTCGGGGGTTGGCGGCGGACGTACGTGCCGTCTGGGCGCATCTGCCGAGATTTGGCGCGATCGGCCAGCGCGAGCGCGAGCAGCTCGCGATAGATGCGCCGCTTCAGGCCCTGGTCCAAGATGGGGAAGACGACCTCGACCCGGCCGCGCAGGTTGCGACTCATCCAGTCCGCGCTGCCGAGCCAGACTTCCTCGTCGCCGCCGTTGGCAAAGTAAAAGACCCGGCTGTGCTCTAAGAAGCGGCCAATAATGCTGTACACGCGGATGTTCTCGCTGATGCCGTTGAGGCCGGCGCGCAAGCAGCATATCCCGCGCACGATCAGATCGATCTCAACGCCGGCTTGCGAGGCTTGGAAGAGTGCGCGGATGATCGCTGGGTCCATCAAGCCGTTCATCTTGGCGATGATGGCGGCCGGTCGGCTGGTGCGGGCGTGTTGGCTCTCGCGCTCGATGCGGTCGAGCATGCCCTGCATCAGCCCGGCCGGGGCCACCAGCAGCTTCTCGAATTGGCTGGCGCGGTTGTGGGCCGTGAGCAGGTTGAAGACCTCGGCCACCTCTGCGGTGATGGTCGGCTCTGCGGTAATCAGCCCCAAATCCGTGTACAGCCGTGCGGTGGTGTGGTTGTAATTGCCAGTGCCCAAGTGGGCGTAGCGGCGCAGGCGATCTTGGTCGCGGCGCACCAGCATGGAGAGCTTGCAATGGGTCTTCAGGCCCATGATGCCATAGACCACGTGGATGCCGCTGTCCTCGAGGCGCTTGGCCCACTCGATGTTGGCCGCTTCGTCGCCGCGGGCCTTTAGCTCGACGAGCACGGTCACTTCCTTGCGCCGCTCGGCCGCGTCAATGAGCGCTTGGCCCACCTCTGAATCGTCGCCCGTGCGGTAGATGGTCTGTTTGATGGCCAGCACTTTGGGGTCGTTGGCCGCCATGCGGATGAAGTCAGTAACCGTGGAAAACGATTCGTAGGGGTGGTGCAGGAGGATGTCGCCGGCGCGGATGGACGCGAAAAAGGCCTCCGGCTCTTTGGGCAAGTCGCGCTCAACCGGCGCGAAGGGAGCGTCTTTGAGCGCCGGGCGCGGGACGAGGTCGTACAGGGCCATGACGCGATGGAGATTGACCGGCCCGGCCGCCCTAAACACGAGGCTGTCGTCGAGGTCGAACTCCTGTTGCAAAAGCGATACGAGCCGGTCGGGTGCGCCCGCGGCGATTTCCAGCCGCACGGCGTCGGCTTGGCGCTGCTTGGTTACTTGCTCGGCAATTTCTTCGAGCAGGTTGTCGGCGTCTTCCTCGTTGACGTACAGCTCGCTGTTGCGGGTGATGCGGAACGGGGCCGAGCCGAGGACCTCGTAGCCGCGGAACAGTTCGCTGACTTGCAGGTCCATGATCCCGGCCAAGGTCACAAAATGGCGGTCGCGGCCTTGGCCGGGCAGGGGCAGGATGCGCGGCAAGACGCGCGGCACGGTCGCCACGCCCATCATCAACTGGCCCTGTCCTTCGAGCAGGGCACCGATGCACAGGGCCTTGTTGAGTACGCGGGGGAAGGGATGGGCCGGATCGACGACGATGGGCGTGAGGATCGGTTCGAGCTCTTCTTCCCAGTATTGATGCACAAAGTTGAGGTGCTCGCCTTGGATCTGGCGCGCCTCCCACAGGTAGATGCCCTCGGTCGCTAAGGCCGGAATGAGGTCCTCGTTCCAGCAGCGATACTGTTCGGCGACCTGCTCGTGGGCTCGTTGGGCGATGCGCTCGAGCTGCTCGGCCGGGGTCAGCCCGTCGGGGCGGCTGGGGTTGGCCCCCGACTCGTGCAATTGCAGCAAGCCGGCCACCCGGATTTCGTAGAACTCGTCGAGATTGCTGGCGACGATGGCCATGAACTTGACGCGCTCTAACAAGGGGTTGTGCTCGTCTTGGGCTTCTTCGAGCACGCGGGCGTTAAAGTCGAGCCAGGAGAGCTCGCGGTTGATGTAGAGCGAGGGATGGTCGAGCGCGGATTGCGCGTTGGGTTTTTTAACCTGCATGGGGGTGCTAGTCGAGCGCGGCAATGGTTTCCCGCACGAATTCCACCGACGTTTTGAGTGCTTCGCGGCGCTCGCCTTCAAGGCTGCACTCGTAGGCCAGATACCCGCTAAAGCCGATGTCCTTGAGGGCCTGTAAGCCGGCGCGCCAATTGATGTCGCCAGTGCCCGGCTGCATGCGCGTGTTGTCTGCCATGTGGACGTGGCCTACGTGGCGGCCGGCACGGCGCAAGGCGGCCGGGGTGTCGGTCTCTTCGATGTGCATGTGGAAGAAGTCGCTGAGCAGGGCCACGCCTTGGGGGCTGCCGGCGCGCTCGATGATTTCGACGCCATCGGCTTGGCGGCGCAAGAGGTGTTGCTCGTAGCGGTTGAGGGGTTCCAAAAGGAGCAGGGTGCCTTGGCTGGCGGCATAGGCGGCGAGTTCTTTGACCAGCTCGACGAGCAGGGCCTTTTCGAGGGAAATGGCGTCTTGGAGCGGCGAGAGGTCCGGGATGCGCGGCGGGCCGAAGATGGGGGGGACGATCTGGCCGGCGGCTTGGAAGTGGCCGCAAGCCGCAAGCTGGCGGCGGGTCTCGGCGAGGCTGTTGGTGCGCTTGCGCGGATCCGGGTCCAGCCAGTCAAAGGTCTCTTGGCCGCATATAGAAGCGATCTCGATGGAGCGGCCGGCGAGGGCCTGTTCGTACTGTTCGACGTGGTCGTACAGGCGCGAGCCACCGCTGACCTCTAGGCCCTCGACGGCGAGCGATTCGGCGAAATCGAGCTTTTCCGCGAGGCTTTCGCCGGGCAGCAGACCTTCCTGTAAGGCGATTTTCATGGCGTCCTCTCTCCGGCGCTCCGGCGTTAAAACCGGACGCCGAGCTTGATGTTTGCTTCGGGATGGGTGGCGATCTGGGGGTACGCGTTGAGCAGCTCGTCAAAGGGCACGATGGGCTGCACAATGGGCCGGCAATCGATTTGGCCGGCCGCGAGCAAGCGCCAGCAGACGTCGTAGATGCGGGCGTTGTCCCAATTGGGGTGGTCCGGGTTTGGCTCGCTGTTGGCGCGCGAGAACACAATGTGCGGCCGGTTCAGATGGGCTTCGGCCCCCAAGTCCAGCCCGGTCGTCCACGCCGCCGGATACGCGCCGGCCACGACCGTGCCCCGGTAGGCGACCCCGCGCAGGGCTTGCTGCATGGCGGCCGGATGCCCGCTGTAATCAATGATCACGTCGGCGCCGCGGTTGGCCGTGGCCTTCTTTATTTCCGCGCCGGCGTCGCATTGGGTGGGGTCAAGCACGAGGTCGGCGTCGCAGGCGCGGGCCACTGCGCGCCGGTTGGCCAGCGGGTCGAGGGCAATGACGGGATGGGCACCGGCCAAGCGGCAGCATTGCACGGCGATCAGGCCGATGGCCCCGAGGCCCGAGATGGCTACGGCGTCGCCAATGCGGACGTGCCCGTCGCGCACTGCGCCGAGGGCAAAATCCGCCGGGTCGAGGCAGACGGCCGCTTGCCAAGGGACCTCTGCCGGCAGGCGGCGTGCGGTTTCGGGCCAGACATGTTCCTCGCGGAACGGCCCGTAGGCAAAGACGCGGTCGCCTTGTTTGAGCCGGGTGACGCCCGGGCCCAGCTCTACGACTTCGCCGACGCCCATGTTGCCCAGCGGCACCGGATAGTGGACGCCCTCGCCTTGATAGTCGAAGATGCGCCGCTCGGAGTCGAAGCGGCCGCGCGGGCCGGCGTACCCCTTAAACAGGGACATTTCAGTGCCGTGCTTGGCGGCCGCGTACAGGCTTTTGACGCGGACTTGGCCTTTGGCCAGCGGTGGGGATTCGCATTCCTGAAAGGCCACTTGTTCGGCGGCCGGGGCGATGAGCGCTCGGGGCATGGGGCGACTCGCTTGACGCTGGGCGCGTTTTTGGGGTTTATAGCGGGTCAAAATATACAATTCCAAGCGAGGATATGCCATGCCAGAACGCGTCCAGATCGTAGTGCCCGGCGACAACCCAACCCAGATCGCCGGTTCGCCGCATTTGCAGCGGCTCGCTCCCTACGGGGATGTCGCCCTTTTCGAGGATACGCCGCAAAGCGCGGACGAGAAAATCGCGCGCGCCGAGGGAGCGCAAGTCATTATCAACACGCGCGGGGTCGTTACTTGGCGCGAGGAAATGCGCCGCTTGCCCGCGCTCGAGATGATTGCCACCTGCTCCATCGGCACGGACATGATCGACTTGGCAATTGCCAAGGAGCGCGGAATCGTGGTGTCGAATCAGCCCGGCCGCACCGCGCCGGTGGTGGCCGAGCACATGTTCGGGCTGATGTTTGCCCTGTCCAAGCGCGCCTATTTCCAGACCGCCGAGCTAAAGGCGGGTCGCTGGACGCGCAAGATGAACACCATGTTGCAGGGCAAGGTGTTGGGCGTGGTGGGCACGGGTCCGATTGGCGCGGAGATGGCGCGGTTGGGGCGGGCCATCGGCATGGAGGTCATCGCGTGGACCTTTCATCCGTCGCCTGAACGTGCGGCCGAATACGGGGTGCGCTTCGTCGAACTCGACGAGCTGTTGCAGACAGCCGATGTGGTCAGCCTGCACGTGAAGTTGACCGAGGACACCCGGCACTTGCTCGGGGTGCGCGAGTTTGGCCTGATGAAGGAGGGGGCCCTGTTGTTGAACGGCGCACGCGGCGACGTGCTGGACATCAATGCCTTGCGTGCGGCCCTGTTGGCCGAGCATTTGGGCGGGGCCGGGCTAGACGTGTTTCCCCAAGAGCCGCTGCCGAGCGACGATCCCATCCTCGACTGCGATCAGGTGGTGCTGACGCCCCATGCGGCCGATCAGACGCCCGAGGGGGTGGATTTGCTGAACGAGGGCGCGGTGGATAATGTGATTGCGTTTTTGGAGGGACGGCCGCAGAACAATGTGGCGGACTATTAGGATTAGGACTGGGATGGATAGGGCGAGGGCGAGGGGCAACGCGCAAGCCGAGGAGAGGCTATGAACGACGAAAAACAGCTCGACAAAGAAAAAAAGAAATTTGCCGCGGCCGCGGGGCGCGAGGCGTCCTTGGAAGCGGTGGACGATAAGGGGCGGACGGACCTGCACCGTGCAGCGACCTTGAACCTGCCCGTCCTGACTGCATCCCTGCTGCACAGCGGCATGGATGTCGACGTCAAGGACAAGGAAGGGATGACGCCGCTGCACATTGCGTCAATGGAGCATGCGGTTGAGGTCCCGAGAGTTTTGCTGCACAGCGGGGCCGATGCCAACGCCAAGGATAAGGACGGCTTGACGCCGCTGCACATTGCGACGGCGCGGAGTGCGATTGAAGTGGCGGAGCTTCTGCTGGAGCACGGCGCGGATATCAACGCCAAGAACTACTACAGCGGCCTGACGCCGCTGCACATTGTGACGATGCGAGATGCGGTTGAGGGTGCGAAGTTTCTGCTGGAGCGCGGCGCGGATGCCAACGCCAAGAACTACCACGATGGCCTGACGCCGCTGCACATTGCGACGATGCGAAATGTTTTTCGCGTGGCCGAGCTTTTGCTGGAGCACGGCGCGGATGTCAACGCCGAGACTAAAGAAGGCTGGACGTCGTTGTTTCTTGCAACACACAAAAAAGATACGGTCAGTGTGGTGCTCCGGTTCTTTGGGCTGGAGACGAGGATGGTGCGTTTGTTGCGCTGGCACGGGGGCGAGGAGTAAAACAACAATAGGAGAGACTTATGGGGCAGAAGAAGACCAGATTTAAGCTGCTTGCCATAGGCTTAGGCGTGGTTGCTCTCTTGGTTGGGGGCAAAATGTATGTCGATCATGCCGAACAGTCGGCGTTGGAGCAGCAGCGTCAGGAGCAGGCATTTGTCGAAGAGGTGGGGCGCATGCCCGATCCGCAGGAGAAGACCGACCTGCACGTTGCAGCGAGACTGAACCTACCCGTGCTGACTAGATCCCTGTTGGCTGGGGGCGCGGATGTCCACGCCAAAGACAGCAAGGGCCGGACGCCGCTGCACGTAGCGGCGAGTGTTGATACTTCTACGACAGCGGCAGTGTTGCTGGCTGGGGGCGCGGATGTCCACGCCAAAGACCCCAAGGGCCAGACGCCGCTGCACGTGGCGGCATTGAGGGATGCTTCTGCGACAGCGGCGGTGTTGTTAGCTGAGGGCGCGGATGTCCACGCCAAAGACCCCAAGGGCCGGACGCCACTGCACGTAGCGGCGAATGTTGATGCTTCTGCGGCGGCGGCGGTGTTGTTAGCTGAGGGCGCGGATGTCCACGCCAAAGACAGCTATGGCTTTACCCCGTTGCACGTGGCGGCGGCTTCTGCGAGAGTGGCGGTAGTGCTGACTGAGGGGGCGGATGTCCGCGCCAAAGCCAGCAAGGGCCGGCCGCGGCCGCGCTTGGCGGCGTTGGGGGATGCTTCTGCGACAGCGGAGTTATTGCTGGCGCGGGGGGCGGATGTCGATGCCAAAACCAACAATGGCGACACGCCGCTGCATTTGGCGACGTTGCGGGATGCCTCTGCGACGGCGGAGTTATTGCTGGCGCGGGGGGCGGATGTCGATGCCAAAACCAACAATGGCGACACACCGCTGCATTTGGCGACGTTGGGGAATGCTTCTGCGACGGCCGAGGTGTTGCGCCGTTACGGTGCGCGAGAGTGAGATACGCTGACTTTTGAACCTTACTACACGCCACCAGCCCTCAGCCGGCCAAGGATCGAGGGCATCTTGCCCTCGATCCCGGACCCATCGGAAACAGCAGAAAAGGCGTACTCAAAGTAAGGGCGCCTACTTTAGGTGTCGTGTACTAAGCTTTTGAACTAAAAGCCTGCGCCCGTGAAAACGGGTGGCGCGGTGAAGCCGGCGGACGTGAGAAGGACGATTCGAGGGCCGCCGCACCTTGGGACGGGAAGCGAGACCGCGGCGAGCCCAAGTGCGCACCATCAGTGAATAATTCGGCGAAGAGCTTATGAACAACGAACAGCATCGCTTGGCGCTGCCGCAGGGGACGCGCATCCGGGACTTTGAGTTTCACCGCGTCCTCGGCCACGGCGGGTTTGGCATCACCTATCTGGGATGGAACATGGCCTTGGATATTCCCGTGGCGATCAAGGAGTATCTGCCGGCCGACTTGGCTACCCGCGAGCAGGACTTGTCGGTCGTGCCGCAGACGACGCAGGCGGCGTCGGATTTCCAATGGGGCTTGGAGCGGTTTTTGGACGAAGCGCGTACGCTGGCGCGCTTTCAGCACCCCAACATCGTCCGCGTCCATCACTTCTTTGAAGCGCACAGCACGGCGTATATCGCAATGGACTATGTGGAGGGGGAGGACTTGTCGGCGTATTTGACGCGCAAGGGGCCGCTGCGCGAAGACGAGCTAAAGGGTATTCTGGATCCGCTGTTGAGTGCCTTAGAAGTGGTGCATAGAGCGGACTTTCTGCATCGGGACATCAAGCCGGGCAACATCGTCCTGCGCGATTCGGATGGCTCGCCGGTGTTGTTGGACTTTGGTGCGGCGCGGCAGGCGATTGGGGCGAAGAGCCGCTCGGTGACGTCGATTGTAACGCCGGGATATGCGCCGATAGAGCAGTATTCGAGTCGGGGTCGTCAGGGTGCATGGACGGATATTTATGCGTTGGGCGGGGTGTGCTATCGGGCGTTGACGGGTCAGGTGCCGGACGATGCGACGGATCGGGTGCGTCATGATCCGCTGGTTCCGGTGTCTGAGCGGTGTGCGGGTCAAGCCAGTCCAGCGTTTCTTGCGGCGATCGATGCGGCGTTGGCAGTGGATGAGGAGGATCGTCCGCCGAGTGTGGGGGCATGGCGGGCGATGCTGGCGGCAGATGCGGCGGATGTGCAGGAACGGGCGACGTTGGAGCAACCGCGTCGGGAGGCACAAGCCGAACAGCAGCGTCGGGAACAGCAGCGCGAGGAGAGGCAGCGGCAGGAGGAACGGGCGCGTGTGGAGCCGGCCGCGCCGCCCTCGGCACCGCAGAAGCAGCCCAGCTACAAGCGGCTTGCCGTAGTCTTGGGCGTGGTTATTGCTCTGTTGGTTGGGGGCAAACTGTATGTTGATCACGTCGAACAGGTCGCGTTGGAGAAGCAGCGTCAGGCCGAACAAGCCGCCGAAGCCGCCCGAGTCGCCGCCGAGCAAGCCGCCAAACAGCGCCAGGCCGAACAAGCCGCCGAAGCCGCCCGAGTCGCCGCCGAGCAAGCCGCCAAACAGCGTCGGGCCGAGCAAGCCGCCGAAGCGGCCCGAGTCGCCGCCGAGCAAGCCGCCAAACAGCGTCAGGCCGAGCAAGCCGCCGAAGCGGCCCGAGTCGCCGCCGAGCAAGCCGAAAAACAGCGTCAGGCCGAGCAAGCCGCCGAAGCGGCCCGAGTCGCCGCCGAGCAGGCGGCGTTGGAAGAAGAGCGCAAGAGTGGCAAGGTGGTTTCGCTTCCGGGGGGTGGGGAGATGGCGTTTGTTTGGATCGCGCCGGGTGTATTTCAGATGGGGTCGCCGGCTTCGGAAGAGGGTCAGGAAAATAATGAAGGGCCGGTGCATGAGGTGGAGATTAGCGCGGGGTTTTGGTTGGGTCAATACGAGGTTACGCAGGGTCAGTGGGCGTCGGTGATGAGGGCGCGGCCTTGGCTTGGTAAGAAGAACGTTGTAGAGAATTCATCTCATCCGGCGGTGTATATCTCATGGCATGATGTGCAGAGATTTATTGGTCGGTTGAATAAGGCGGCGGGGGCTTCGTTGTATCGGTTGCCTTCGGAGGCGGAGTGGGAGTATGCGTGTCGAGCGGGTACATCGACTCGTTGGTCGTTTGGGGATGCCGAGAGGCAACTGACGGATTATGCGTGGTATGATGCTAATGCTTGGGATGCTCATGCGGTGGGTCTGAAGCGTCCTAACCCTTGGGGTTTGTATGACATGCATGGGAATGTGTCGGAGTGGGTTCAGGACAGGTATAGTAAGCGCTATTATAATAGCTCGCCTCGGGTTGACCCCCGGGGGCCTTCATCCGGTGCCGATCGCGTCGTCCAGGGCGGCTCCTTCTACAGTTCCGCCCAAGCCGCGCGGTCGGCGTTTCGCTACGGCCTCTCGCCCGACGCCCGCTACGCCACCGTTGGTGTGCGCCTTCTCAGGATTCGTTAACCCTTTAGCCCTTTTACCCTTGGCGGGCCTCACGCGATTCCCGAGCGTTTCGCCCTAGCGGCTTGGCCGATGCCGTAAACGTGATAGTTTCTAAGTAGCCCCCACCCCCAGCAAGGAGCAAGCCATGACCGAGCAACCCCTAACACAAGCCCAAGACCACGACCGGCGTATTGGCCGGTTAGAAGGAATCGCCGAGCAGTTAGACCGCCGCTTGGACAGTATTGAGCGGGCGATTGGGGAACTACGGCAGGAGATGGCCGCGCTCAATCGCCGCCTCGACGTTCAATTCCGCTGGTTCATCGGCATCCAGTTCGGCGTTGTCGGCCTGCTTATCAGCATCCTGTTAAAGGGCTAACCCATCACCCACCCCGGCTGGCCCATGGGCTGGCCGGGGCCGTTTTAGTACCTTCCGATCCGCTTCTCATTGGATAATCACTCACAGACAAGGGACAATTTGTGAGCGAAGAGCAACAACCTATCCCGTACGCAGTGTTGCCACCCGATCCAGCTTTTCCACGACTTCCGGGTGGATTTCGTCGGGTCGCATCGCGGCGGCCAGCAGATACAAGTCCCGCTTAGGCGTGGGTGCGAGTAGCGGCACGAGGAACTCGTCACTGGCCTTGACGCGCACCAGCGAGACGTGATCCCCAAATAGGTCGGTCCCGCGAGGAACCTGTCGCCAAAACGCCTCTTCCACCGACTTTTCCACCAACGGGAAGTTGGCGAACCGCTTGATCGCCTCGGGCTGCAACAGATAGTTCTCGATCTCGTAGCGACGCCAGCGCAAGACCACGAGGCCAGCACGGCTGGTCTCCTCGTCCGGTTCGTCGCGGTTGTCGCCATCGAGCAGGCACAGGGCCGGCAGCCCGGGAAAGGCGGCCTGCATGGCGAAGAAGTGATCTCGGGCTTCGCGCAGACTGCGACCGCCGAGCGGGCGCACAAACGGCCGCTCAAAGAAGGTCCGCGCCGGATGCTGGAGAATGCGCGCCCACTCACCCAAGATTCGCTCGTCTGTCTCCCCTTCAACGTAGAGCACTGCGCCGACCTCGCGGCCCAATAGGAGATCAGTGGTGGTCAGACGCTTGAGGGCTTCGCGCAGTTGATTGCGCTGGATTTCGCCGATAAGTGGACGGGGCGATTCACTAAAAAATCCGAGCACCCGCGTCGGCTCAGTGGCGTCGAGGACGACCTCGGAATGCGTGGCAATGAGCACTTGACCGCCGCGTTCGCGGGCCACCTTGCGAATCAGATCGTACACCTGTCGTTGCAGGATGACGTGCTGATGGGCGTCCGGCTCGTCGAGCAGGATGACGGCCGCCGGGCGGGCGTAGAGGAATGCCAGCAGCAGGAGTACTTGTAGGGTGCCGCTGCCGGCGTTGGACAAATCGAGGGGCCTATCGCGGTCCGGCTCGCGGTACTCGCAGACGATGTACGGTTGGGCCGGAGCGTACGATGGCGCGAGCACTTCGATTTGAAAGAGGGTGCGGATGTGCTCGGCGAGTAGCCGCCAGTTTTCCGGGCTGTTTTCGGAAATTTCCCACAGCAGATTGCGCAGAATCTCGCCCGGCCGCCCCTGACCCACGAGCAGATCTTGCATCCCTCGGTCGCGCCGCGGCTCGTCTCGCTCAATACCGGCGAGAGGCGGAACGTGAACGATGTCGAGTTCCCGGGCCGTTAGGGGTGGGAACGCCCGAATGGCTTCCGGATCGAGATTTTTGGCCCCTGCGGACGCGCATGTACCACTTCGGGATTGGAGTACTGGAATTCGATTCCGCACGTCCAGTCCTCCTTGCCTTTTGTGCCCTCCACGACGATTTCGATCAGCCGCCGAGTTCCCGACATACCGCGCGGGCCGGTGACCTTCCGTCCCTCCCACAATAGATTCATCTCGCGCAGCGGCACGGCCGTGAAGTCGGCGCGGGTTATGGCCACGCCGGAGCGCTTGACCGCCCGGCCCCCCTCGCGCTGGGCGAGCCAGCGGTCGAGCCCGAGCTTCCACGTTGCAATGGCCTGTAGCAGGGTGGACTTCCCGGCATTGTTGGGGCCGGCGAGCACCACCGACGCGGCCAACTCAAACGTCTGCTCGCGAAAACGCTTGAACTTTCTGATAGTAATGCGCCGGATCATTTGTACCTCGGTATTGCTTATTGATCTTCTCCACCCCGTAATATACCCGCCATTCCCCCGCCTTCAACCATCTTAAAATCAATGCGAGGTAGCTGCGGGAAAAAGGCCAACCTTCGCTGGGGCACAAGGCAGCTTGAGGATAGTGGGCACAGCGCACGTCTGATTGTTGATGCGGTAGAATAGGGCTATTACAAACTGATAGCGGCGCGACGCCGTTAGTCGAACCCCACCGGCCGGAGCACAAGGTCCCGGCCCACCGCAAGGGGCAAGCCATGACCGAGCAACCCCTAACACAAGCCCAAGACCACGACCGGCGTATTGGTCGCTTAGAAGGCATTGTCGAGCAGTTAGACCGCCGACTGGACAGCATCGAGCGGGCGATTGCCGAACTGCGTAGCGAAGTGCGCGCTTCAGTCCGCTGGCTCATCGGCATCCAGCTAGCCAGCCTAATCGCTATTGGCAGCCTGTTGTTCAGCATCTTGGGCAAGCTACCCTAACTCATCACCCTGTATGAACCAGAGCCCTCAAGATGGATCGACTTCAAGGTAAGGAGATAGGACGATGCCTGAAGACAGCGCATGGAACGAGACGCTGATTAAAAAAAACGTGCCGTACCACATTGAGTTCGCTGGGCGGCTCTTCCTCATCGAGAATGTCCCGGCGTGCGTCAACGTCGAGACGGGTGAGCGGCACTTCTCACCGGAGACCGTTGAGCGCTTGCAGCAAGCGGTGTGGGAGCAATGCCGTCCCGTCCGCACCATTGAGACCCCGGTTTACGAATATGCCACTCTGGCCTGAAGAATCGGGGTGCATGGCTTCTGAAACGATTGGAGGGACGATGAACGACGAAGAGCAGCGGCGTAGGGAGCAGGCCGCACAGAGGCCGCCGCGCCTGTTGCCGACCGCATCGACTCGCTGACGGCCCGCCTTGCCTACCAGCTTGACAAGGCCGAGCAGCCCCAAGGCTTGGCCGACGCCGTAAACGTGATAGTTTCTGAGTAGCCACCATCCCCACCGGCCGGGGCATAAGGCCCCAGCCCATCGCAAGGAGCAAGCCATGACCGAGCAACCCCAACCTCTAACGCAAGCCCAAGACCATGACCGGCGTATTGGCCGGTTGGAAGGCATTATCGAGCAGTTAGACCGCCGCTTGGACAGCATTGAGCGGGCGATTGGGGAACTACGGCAGGAGATCGCCGTGCTCAATCGCCGCCTCGATGTTCAATTCCGCTGGCTTATCGGCATCCAGTTCGGCGTTGTCGGCCTGCTTATCAGCATCCTGTTGAAGGGCTAACCCTTACTACACGACACCAGCCCTCAGCCTTCCAAGGATCGAGGGCATCTTGCCCTCGTCGAGGGCGGGACGCCCTCGATCCCGGACACATCGGAAACAGCAGAAAATGCGTACTCAAAGTAAGGGTCGCGTACTTAGGGGCTAACCCATCACCCGCCCCGGCTGGCCCTTGTGCTGGCCGGGGCCGAGCCAACGAAAGGAACCATCATGCAGCAGCCCCCCGAAGTCAACCCCAACCCCGTGCAAGTGGAGTTGTCCAAGCGGTTAGACAGCATTGAGTGCCGCCTCGACCGCATGGAGACCCACCAACGCGAGGCCATAGCCGCCTTGCGGCAGAAAATAACCACCTTGCGGCAGGAAATGAACCGCAATGTGCGTTGGATAATCGGCGTTCAGCTCACCACCCTGATCGCGCTGGGTACGCTGATTTTGTCCCGCTTGCCCAAGTAGCCCACCACTTTAGTCCCCGGTTGGCCTTTGTGGTGGCCAAGGCAAGGAGCAAGCCATGACCGAGCATCCCCAACCCCTAACGCAAGCCCAAGACCACGACCGCCACATTGGCCGCTTGAAAGGCATTGTCGAGCAGTTAGACACCGATTGGACGGCATAGAACGCCGCATCGACAGCGTAGAGCGAGCCATTGCCGATCTCAGCCCCAGCACCGGCAGGACATGACCCACCTACAACCGCCGCATAGATACCGGCATCTTTTTTGTTGACACGTTGTCTTAATGGGGGTATTGTAAACGGATGCAGTGTCCGTACGGTACGTTTTTTTGACCGGTTGGAGGCCGAAATAGAATATGGTTGATCATTCAATATCAGTATCCGCAAGGGGCCTTGCTGCGGGCCTTGCTGCGGTGGCTAGGCCCTATGGTGCGCTTGGAGATGTCGCGGATTCAATGTGTCATAAGTCATTAGTCGGGTAGGTCCACGGCATCCTTATTTTTAAATCATCCAACGTTGCCTATAGTTCGGTTTCGCTGCTATGAGGACTGACGAATAAGCGTCAAAGTCGAATTCAACAAATCGTTATGGAAATCGCCAAATTAGGCTGCATTCATGCTACTTGATTGGCGAAGGTATTGAAGGAGGGATCTCAATGAAAGGTCAAATACTAAACTTCTCGATTCAGTCTAATTCTGGCACAATTTCGGGAGAGGATGGTGAGAGATATAATTTCGATGTATCCGCTTGGAAGGAGAATCGTCTCCCTGCTCGTGGTATGTCCGTCGATTTTTCGGTCGAAGGTAACCAAGCTAAGGAAATATACTTAGCTGCAAGCACGACCTCTTCAGAGAAAAACAGAATAGCAGCAGGACTTCTCGGTATCTTTTTAGGTGGTTTGGGTATCCATAAATTCTATCTCGGTTTCACGGGACCTGGACTGATTTTTTTGCTGGTTAATACTATTGGTTGGACAGTGACTTGGATACTTCTGGGGATCCCGAATATAGTTCTTGGCGTAATCGGTTTTATTGAGGGAATCATATACCTGACAAAGTCTGATGAAGAGTTTGAACAAATCTACATCATTGAGAAGCGTAAATGGTTTTGATATACACAATGGGCTCAATCCATACACCATCCACTCATTAACCACTACCCACTTTCAGATGGTCGTCTGACGAAAAGGAGAAAGATATGAGCTGGTATCTCGAAGTTCTCAAGAAGTACGCGGTGTTTGAGGGTAGAGCTAGACGGAAAGAGTATTGGTTCTTTAGCTTGTTTAACTACATCTTTATGGCATTGTCGTTTTTGATCGGCTTCGCCCTGTTCGGCTTTGAAGGCAGTAGTGTACTGTTCCTCATCTACGCCCTAGCCATCCTGATTCCAGCCATAGCTGTATCGGTACGGCGGCTTCACGATACCGGCCGCAGCGGTCGATCGCTGCTTCTCCTTCTGATTCCACTGGTCGGCGGAATTATTTTCTTGGTTTTTACGCTGGAAGACGGCACCCCCGGTGAAAACCAGTACGGGCCAAACCCAAAGTAGGTAACTGAGGGAATCAGAGGACCTCTTAAATTATTCTACTTGGCCCTGTGCGTTGGCTGGGACGGCAGGAAAGTACTCTGAGTGAACGGCACCTTTTTGTCAAAAACTGTCCGAACTGTTGTCCGGATTGCTATAGGAGGCTAAAGTAATGCTAAATCGCGTGAAAGGTGCGCTGTTTGGGACAGCGGCTCAAATGAGTGAGGACGATATAGCCAAGTACGACCGTCTGTTCTTTGAGGGAGAAGAGGTGTTAGCCGGATTCAAAGTTATCCGGGATTCCTTTCTCTTCACGAATCGCCGGCTTATTATTGAGGATGTTCAAGGGTTTACCGGCAGGAAGCGGGAGTATTTGAGCATTCCGTACAGCAAGATTTCTGGATTTAGTGTGGAGTCAGCAGGTCATTTCGACATGGATGCTGAGCTGAAAATCTGGGTAAGTGGCCTGACCGAGCTAGCCAAGCCGGTGTCCAAGAAGTTTGATAAAAACACGGACATCTATCAAATCCAGGCCATTATCGCGGCAAATTCTTAGAAGCCCTAACAAAACTGGATGTCACGCCTAAAGGCGCGGTGACGCTCGCTTGTCCTGCCCAAAGGCAGGAAGCCGTTTGGTTGTATTCGCGCAACTCTTATCGTACCGAAACTTTATTAGGAGGAGATGTCTTATGAGCTATTTACAAAGGATCGTTGATTGGATTGTGTCATTGGAATCCGGTTGGCAATTTCGAAAATGGATTTCAATTCTCGTCAAAATTTTTGGTGTGTGTACTTCGGTTGGCGCTGTCATTGTGGGAATTGCTATTTTTGTTAGTGTGATAGCTGCTATTGACTATTTGGGAATTTCTTTAGGTACATTTGCCATCATTGGATCAATCCTATCATTTTGCATGAGCGTTATTATTGGGGCACTTCTCGTCATACTTTGTTGGAACAGATCCAATAAAATTGGTGCTCTCGGCGGTGAATCACATTTCAGCTTGATACCTATTACAGTCGTCCTGATCCGATTGTTTGGTGAAATCGGCTTCATTTTGCTCGTCGGGACAGGTATTTACGGGGCACTTTTGGGCCCAATCTTGGGATCGGTGAGGGGCATTGGAGGCTATTTGCCACAGTTTGGAAACATCGGCTTTATTAGCGGAGTATTTTCGCTTGTTACCTTTGTGTTTATTGGTGTAGTTCTTTTGATTATCACTTATTTCGTTGCGGAGTTGGTCAACCTGTTTGCGGACATGGCAACAAACCTCAAGAAGATTGAGGGACGACTATCGGCGGAAGAAGACACATCGGATTCATAAACAGTTTCGAGAGTACCTGAACGGAATACAAACTCGTTTTAACTCAACGCCTTCGTAAGGAGATGCCAATGTTAGTCGATCTCGGTATGGCGATGAAACAGTATCTCGTCTTGGTGCGACGACGCACCCTCAACGGACATCGGATCGTGGGCCGCGGCCGCTTACTGGCGTCGATTCCCGTACCGCTATGTGCATTAATGTTGTTGCTTTCCGCATGCGGAGGGGAGCCGGACCTTCGCATGCGGAAACGCTGAGCCGAATTCTTGCCGAGGCGGTGGACGAGGACGAGGGGGACTTGGAGGGAACGTACACCGGTTGGGTTAAAAAGGTAAAGGTAAATAGGGATCGCTATGGTTTTCGCCTAAGCACTGAAGTCGAATTCCTAGCGTACATCGAGACGGCGAACTTACGGGGCGTTGGAAGTTTGATGATAACGGCCAGATGGAGTATGAAGAGCACTACGAAAACGGCGAACCGACGGGGCGCTGGGTTGAGTGGCATGACAACAGCCTGAAGGCTGAAGAGCATTACGCGAACGGCGAACGGACGGGGCGCTGGGTCTTTTGGTATCCCAACGGCCAGATACGTTCTAAGAAAAGTTATTGATAACTCTTGTAAATACAAACATATCTGGCATCCGCGTCATAGTTTACCTAAGTGTTTAACTAAACCGTATTGACCCTAAGAGGACATTCCTTTTTCGTCTTGCTGCCATGCCAGCGCGGCCTTACTTGGCCAATCCCCGCTCGACCTTCCGCTCAAAATCGCGCATTTCATCCGCCCCGTCTAACACGCCGATTTCCATATTGAACTCGCGCACCTCGCCCGGTTCGACGTACTGCAAGGTCCCGTGCTGGCGGTTCCAAGCGCGACCCAGTACCGAAAAGTTGCCTTGTGGGTATGGGGAGCATAGTTTTAATCTCTTCGGGTTGAATTTCTCGCCGCTTGCGGCGTAGGCCGTTAAATAGTTCCCGCTAATACCCCGCTGCTTGTAGGGGGGAAGTTTATTTCAGCCTTCTTAGCTGTTGACGGCCAGTTTGAACGTTCACGGAGAGGCTATGAACCAACAATACCTATCTTTCATCGCGCATTGCGCCGTGGCTTGGTTCCTTTGCACAAGCCCCGTCTTGGCGCAAATAGATGTGGATGTTGTTTCCGCAAGCATCGTGCGGGTGCGCGCTTATGACGATCACAAAGTCGCGGTTGAAGGGAGCGGGTTCGTCGTCAATGAAAAGGGCTACGTGTTGACGAATGCCCATCTCCTAGACAAGGCAGAGGGCTTGACCGTTTTGTCCCTGAAGACTGGGGCCGAGGTCGTGGCGCAGCGGGTGTTTGCCCGTCGCGCCATGAACTTGGCCCTGTTGCACGTACAGGGCTTGAACTTGCCGCCCCTCAGCTTATCCGAGCAAGGAGCCGCTGTCGGCCGGGCCGTGCAGACGCTGCGGTTCGAGGCTGCGGGAGATGTTCGTCTCTCTCACGGGACGATTGGCACGTACCAAGACATCCGCGGCAAAAAAGCAAGCCGTCCGGTGGCCCACCTGCTCCAACACAATGCCTTGATAACGGCCAAATCCTTTGGCATGCCCCTGTTCAACGAATGCGGGGACGTCGTCGCCATCAACCTGCCCAATCCGGGCAGCGGCTCGTGGCCGTTTCGGAAAGTGAAACCGAGAGGAACCATTTTTGCCTTGCGCAGCGGCGACATAATAGCGGCGCTCAAAGACCGAGAAATCGCCCATACCGTGGTTGAAGCAGAATGCCTGAGTGCGGTTGAGCGCGCTGAACGCGATAGAAAAGCGGCCGCCGATAGCCTCAAGGTGGCTAAAGCAAAAGCCGACTCGGCAAGCAAAGCCGCAGAAAAGGCCAAGGCCAAAGAGAAGGTCGCTCGGCGGGCGGCAGAACGGGCGAAAGCGCGGGCCGATTCCGCAGAGAAAGTGACCGCCGATAGCCTGAAGATGGCGAAAGCGCGGGCCGATTCCGCGAGTAAGGCGGCCAAAGCCAAAGCCGACAGCCTCAAAGCAGCAGAAGTGCAGGCGCAAGCCAAAGCCGACAGCCTCAAAGCGGCCAAAGAAAAGGCCGCGCAGCGATTGCAGTGGGGCCTTGCTGCCGGGGCGGGACTGGTGCTGCTCGCCCTCCTCGGTTGGTGGCTTTCTTCGCGGCGGAAAAAGGAGCAATTACAGAGCGCTGAGTCCCGAGTGAGTGAAGCCGAACAAACGGCTGAAGCCGCGCGCCAAGCCGCGGCGAGCGCACCGCAGCCCGCGCCTTTCAGGTGTCTATTGGAAGGCCAAGATAGCACCGGCCGGCCATTCGCCTTGACCCTATCGGCCTTGGCCTTGGGGGATCGAACCGGTGTGACGCTCGGCAGAAGCCCGGCCAACGCCGAATTTATCATTGACCACGAACAAGTCTCCCGCGAACACGTCCGGCTCGCGTGTGCTGACGGCCAACTCTACGCAGAGGATTTGAATGCTCTGAATGGGACCAAGGTGAACGGCCGCCTGCTCAACCCCGGCGAACAGGTGCTGTTGCAAAACAATGATCGGCTTGAGATCGGGCCGGTCGCTTTTGCCGTGCGTTTGGTGCAGGAGTGAACATTGCACCGCTTCAGACGCTGGCATCGCGTCTTTTTTCTACTCGCGCTTCTGCTGCCGGGCCGCGCCGTTGCCGCGCCAGACTTTGACGCGCTTGAGCGGAGCGTGGTACGCATTGTAACCCAGACCAGCCAAGGACCTAATGCGGGCACTGGATTCGCCATAAACGACCAAGGCTATATTGCGACCAATGCCCACGTCATCGCCCACGCCCACTCGATCCAAGCCATCCCAACCAACTCCAACGCGCTATACGAGGTGGAAGTAATCGCCACGTCCCCAGAATTCGACCTCGCAATCGCCCATATCCCCGACATAACCCTGCCTCCGATTGCGCTGTCGCTCGCACCGGCCACAAAAGGCCAGAAGGTATGGTCCATAGGCTATCCCGGTGGGGCTGACCGCAACAGACCGGCGCACGATCCGACCGTGCAAGACGGCGTCATTGGGCGGATTTTTTCGGGCGCGTGGCACGCGCAAGAACTCAGGATTATTCAGCACAATGCGCCGACCAATCCGGGCAACAGCGGCGGCCCCTTACTAGATGATTGTAGCCGGGCCGTCGGCGTCAATACGCAGGCGTCGCTCGTGGTCATTATCAGTCCATCGAGTGGGGTGACGCGGGTGCCCCATGCGGCGGGCATTTACTGGTCTTCGCATATCGAGGAGTTGACAACTCTGTTGGACGACCACGGCATTGCTTTTCAATCAGAGAGCGACGATTGTGTAGCGGCTGGCGGCACGGGAGGTTCTGGCACGGCGGAAAAGGCGCAGCGCGAGGCGGAGAAGGCGCGGCGCGAGGCCGAACAAGCGCGGGTGCAAGCCGAAGAAGCGAGCGATCAATTTTTCATCTACCTACTCTTGTTGGGCGGTGTGGCTTTGGTCGCCTTGGTCGTTGCCTTAAAGAAGCCGCGCCAGTTCGCCCAGCAGACCTTGGCGAAGCCGCGCCAACTCGTCCAACAGATAAGTCGGCGCGTAGGGGTAGGGGCCGTTGCCAAAGGCCCAAGGCACGGCATCGTGCTAGCTGGTTTTGACGGTCGCGGCCACCGCGTCTGCATTGAGTTGTCGCCGGCCCGATTTGCTGGTCAACGCTTGGGGCTTTCGCTCGGCCGGCATCCCGAGTTGGTCGATGAAGTCGTCGCCGATGGAAACGTATCCCGCCGGCATCTGCGCATTGTCGCCCAAGGCAATCGATTGTATGTCGAAGATTTGAACTCCAGCAATGGGACGTTTTTGAACGAGCAACGCCTGTCGCCCTTTAAGCCGGCGCGATTGGAATATGGTGCCAAAGTCGCGCTGGGCGATTTGGTGCTCATGGCCTCCAAACTTTAGAAGGTATCGGGCATGAAGAAACGCAGCCGCGAGCTCAACATCTTTAGTATGTCTGCGCTTGATCTGTTCGCATCGGCTCTCGGTGCTTTCATACTCATTACCATGGTGCTGCTGCCCTTTTTCCCGAATCTGAACTTGTCGGGACAGGAAAAGGCCGAGTTGGCGCAGGCGCAGGCCGAGTTGGCGAAGTCGAAGGCCGAGTTGGCGCAAGCGGAGGCCGAGTTGGAGCGAGAGAAAGCCAAGCTAAGACAGGAAAAAGCCAAACTAGAGCGGGCCAAGGCCAAAGTTCCGAAAACAGAAAATCCGCTTGCAAAACGAGTGGAGGCTTTGCAACAGGAGCTGAAGCAGGCAAAGGCCGAAGCGGCGAAAGCAAAAGGTCAGCTTGCAAAACGGGTGGAGGCTTTGCAACAGGAGATAGATGACACAACCGTTTTATTGGGCATTAAGACGAAGGCGAGAAAGTTCGCGTTCGTCATAGATATGTCGGGCAGTATTTATCAGCCTGGAAAGCAAGATTATCGCCAGTTCATATTATTGGCCATACAAGACATGCTTGCTGCTTTTAAGGCGGAAATAGAGGTCTGTCTCATTGGTTTTCAAGGCTCGAATCGGCTGCACTATTGGCCTCAAAATAGAGGGTACTTTCAAGTAAAAAGGAATACGCGAGATCGCGTCGTAGGACAGGTAAACGACTGGATGAGATTAGTGGATGGCGACACGCCCACACGCGCTGCGTTGCTGGCGGCGATTGCACTGCACCCCGAAGAAATCGTCCTGTTGAGCGATGGGGCCCCCTCTGAAGATTGGCGCATGGTCGTGCAGGCTGTAACGGCTGAAAATAGGCGGAAAATACCCATACACGCCGTAGCCGTTGGCAATTACGTGACAGACCGGAAATTTATTGATTTTCTAGTGCAGCTAACCGAACAAAACAACGGCTATCTCATAGGTGCTAAGCCGGGTTGACATGAACAAATCGAGGTTTTCAGTGTATCGAATTGGGCGCAGTCCCGGCGTAGATATTCAAATTGACGATGATTCGGTCTCTCGCGTCCACGCCGAGTTGATTGCGACGCCAAGCGGCTCGTACTACCTCACGGATTGCGCCAGCAGCGGGGGTACTTATGTTGCGCGAAATGGTGAGTGGAGACGCATCCGGCAAGAATTTATCAGCCCGACCGACGCGATTTTACTCGGGCATTATCAGACGACCGCATCCGCACTCATCGCGCTGGCCGCGCAAGAGGAGCGCCATTTAGGAGGCGGCAAACCTACGCGGCAGGACAGCTTGCCCGTAGGTCCAGTGCGGCGCAACGTAGATACAGGTGAGATCATTAGCGAGGAGGATTGACATGGCAAACGGGCAAGGGATAGAGCTGGAGCAACGTCTAAAAGCAAGCGTCATCAGCCTGTTAGGAGGCGTCATATCCATCGCGATTATGAGCCTTATTTTTGATCACCCCGATTCTGCGGTCGGTGCTTTTCTGTTGGATCGCCACACCGAGAATTTCCCGTATCCGTTTACAATCCAAAACGTCATGTGGCTGATGTTTTGGGTCGGCTGCGGTGAACTCTGGGTGCGGTTTAACCAAGCCCAGCTCGAAATGGAGCAGGTGGCGAAACGCTATCTGCCGGAAGACGATGAAGTTATGTTGCGGGCGCGGGATTTGGGTTCTTTTTATCAAAAGGTGCGGCCCATGGCCGAGGAGCGCCCCTTCTATTTACAGCGTCTGATCATGCGCTGTATTCTACAGTTTCAGGGGAGCCACTCCGTCAATCAAGCCAACTCGCTATTGAATTCATCCCTCGAATTATTCCAGCACGAGCTCGAACTCAAATACGCGATGTTGCGCTATCTCGTGTGGCTGATCCCAACGCTGGGTTTTATTGGCACGGTGGTGGGTATTGCGTTTGCGTTGGATTATGCCGCCAACATTGAAGATCCACAGGACCCGACCTTGCTGGCGGAAATCACCGGTCGGCTGGGCGTCGCGTTTTACACGACTTTGCTGGCGTTGGTCCAGTCGGCCCTGCTGGTGTTTGCGCTGCACATTGCACAAAGCCGCGAAGAGATGGCCTTGAACCAATCCGGCCAGTACTGTTTGGACAACTTAATCAACCGGCTTTATGAGAAGTAAGTTGCAGGTGTGACGCCTGCGCGGCCGGAACAACCTAAAGATAGGAGGGCACCATGCCTGTTTATCGCGGACCCGATGGCAAAGTCATTGAAGAGAAGACCGATAAGCGGAGCGAGGATACCAAACCACCGGGCGTGGCCAACAGGCCGTTGCCGCCGGCACCACAGGACGGCGAGCAACCCGCCGGTGGTGGGCGTTTAGAGGCACCCACCCAGCGAATGGGCGAAAGTGTCGGCGAGGAGGAGCGGACGCGCTTGGTGGGTGGGTGGCCGCGGCAAGAAGACAAGGAACGCCGGCAAGAGCGTACCGCAGAGGACCGCGGCATGGACGATCCGGTTGTGGGGTGGTTGGTGGTTGTGGAGGGGCCGGGAAAGGGGCGGGCCGTGCAATTGGGTTATGGTTCCAATTCGCTTGGACGCGGGGCAACCAACCGCGTCAAACTCGATTTCGGCGACGATCAGATTTCGCGCAATGGTCATGCGGTTGTCACGTATGATCCGCGGTCGCGGGGCCGAAAGTTTTACGTACAGCACGGCGGCGGCACCAACCTGACGTATCTCGGAGATCAGCCCGTGCTCGCGCCGGCTGAGTTGCCGGCCCTGAGTCACATCTGTATCGGCCATACGGTTCTCCGGTTCGTGCCCCTGTGCGGTGCTGAGTTTGAATGGCAGGATACAGAAGCAAGCGAGGCGTGATGAACGAATTAGACGGGTGCTTTGCCGCGCGGCAAATTCCCGGCCAACGGGAGTATCAAGAGGATGATTACGGCCTGCTCGATGGGCGCGACCTCGGCATAGATGGTAGCGAGCACACCATGTTGTTGGTCGCCGATGGCATGGGCGGCCACGTGGGCGGCGCGACGGCTAGTGGCCTGTTGAGCAAGACCGTTGTCGAGGCGTATCCGCAGGCGTCTGGCCCCATCGTCGATCGGCTGCGGGAGTGTCTCGAAGCGGCCAATGAAGCCATCGCCGCTGCCATTGCCGAAAATCCCGCACTCGCCAGCATGGGTTCGACCTTGGTTGCGGCGGTTGTTTCGAGCGAAGGGCTGAACTGGATCAGCGTGGGCGACTCGCCATTGTGGTTGTTCCGCGAGGGTCAATTGGAGCGGTTGAATGCCGACCACTCGATGGCACCAGTTCTGGCGGATCTGGTGGCCACCGGGCGCATGACCGCAGAGGAAGCGGCTCAGGATCCAAGTCGGCATTCGCTGCGCTCGGCGGTCATGGGCGATGCCATCCATCTGATTGACGTGTCGTCGCAGCCGGTTGCTGTGCAGAAGGGCGACCGGGTACTCTTGGCGAGCGATGGTTTGATGACCCTCAGCGATCAAGCGATCGCAGCTATCCTCAAAGAAACGCAAGACGCGCCCTTGGAGGATAGCGCGGCGGCCCTTATCCAAGCCGTAGAAGCGGCCGAACATCCTCATCAGGACAATACGACCGTTTTGTTGTACGCGCCGGCTGCGGCTGCTCTTGGCGGGGGGGAAGCTGTTCAGGGTAAGCCGCGATTAAAACGAAAACCTTGGGGCAGACTGTTGGGAATGTTGCTATGCGTTGCTGTCTTATGGGGGGTGCTTTATTGGCTTAGGCAGGGTGAAGATGTGGCTGTTGAGATGACGCCGGCAACTGTTGAGACGCCAGCGACAACGGATGTTGAACCCATTGAAGGCTCTGATGTTCAAGTGCCAATGGCATCCGACGCCGAAGAGGGCGTACCGGCCTCTCAGGAGAAGGCGACAGGGGACAGCGCCCGTGCGGGGGTAGGCAACGAGCCGCAAGAAGAGCGTGTGGGCGGTGAGCGGTGAGCGGTGAGCGTGGATGCAGACACAGATACGGCCCTGAGAGCGTCTGCCTTAGAGTAAAGAGGCGTAAGTGGGGAACAACATTGCTTGGGAGGGAGAATTTCCCAAGGCCATACTAAACACAGGAGGAGAGGAATGAATTTCTCATATAAGCGGCTTGCCGTAGCCTTGAGCGTGGTTGTTGCGGTCTTGGTTGGAGGCAAAATGTATGTTGATCATGTTGATCATGTCGAACAGGTGGCGTTGGAGAAGGAGGTACAGGTATTTGCTGCAAAGGTGGGGCGTTCGCCACGTCCGGATGGGGTGATCACTAGCACTAGGAGATCTCGCATCGAAGAAGCACAGGTGTCCGACCTGCATGTAGCAGCGCACCTGAACCTACCCGTGCTGACTATGTCCCTAATCAAGGGGGGGGCGGATGTCCATGCCAGAATCAGGCGGTCGGTGGATAACTTTGAAAGAGGGATGACGCCGCTGCACGCGGCGGTTCGAGAGGATGCTTCTGAGGTAGCGGCGGTGTTGCTTGAGCACGGGGCCGATGTCAACGCCAAAGACAGCTATGGCCATACGCCGCTACGCTATGCGAGTGTGAGCGTAGCCAAGGTTTTGCGTCGTTACGGTGGCCGAAGGTGAAATAAGCTGATTTTTGCAACAATTGGAGACGCTATGAGCGAAGAGCAACAACCTCTCAACGCCTTGCCCCAAGGCCATCGGCTGCAAGAATACGAACTGGTGCGCGTGTTGGGCTTTGGCGGCTTTGGCATGACGTATCTGGGCTTTGACCACCACTTGGACAAAGCCGTCGCGATCAAGGAATACCTGCCATCGGACATTGCCACCCGCACGGCCGACCACAGCGTCGCCCCGCAAACCAGCGGCTTTGGCGGCGATTTCGAGTGGGGCTTGGAGCGGTTCTTGGACGAAGCGCGCACGTTGGCGCGATTTGACCATCTCCACATCGTTAAAGTCTATCGTTTCTTTGAAGCGCACGGTACGGCCTATATCGTGATGGAGTATGTCGAAGGGGAGACCTTGTCGGCGTATCTTGAGCGCAAAGGGACGCTGAGCGAAGCCGAACTCAAAGCGCTTCTATATCCGCTTCTGGACGGTTTGGAGGTGGTGCATAAAGCGGACTTTTTGCATCGGGACATCAAGCCGGGCAACATCGTCCTTCGAGACGCAGACCATTCGCCGGTGTTGCTGGACTTTGGGGCGGCGCGTCAGGCGATCGGGGCGAAGAGCCGCTCGGTTACGTCTATCGTGACACCGGGGTATGCGCCGATTGAGCAGTATTCGAGTCGGGGGCATCAGGGAGCGTGGACGGACCTTTATGCGTTGGGGGGCGTGTGCTATCGGGCGTTGACTGGGGACGTACCGGACGATGCGATGGATCGGGTGCGAAATGATCCGTTGGTTCCGGTGGCAAAGCGGTGTGCGGATCGGGCGAGTGGTGCATTTTTGTCAGCGATTGATGCGGCATTGGCAGTGGATGAGGGGGATCGTCCGCAGAGTATTGGGGCTTGGCGGGCGGCGATGGAGGCGGATGCGGTCTCGCAGGACGAGCGGCACCCTTCGTTGGTAAAGCGGTATGCGGTTCGGGTAAGCCAAACGTTTCTTTCGGTGATTGATAAGACATTGACGCAAGGAAGGCAGGGCGCGAGCAGCGAGACCGCTGATGCGCCGCTAACTACTCAGTCAGCAGCCAAAGTTAAAGAGGCGAAGCGTTTGAACGGGTGGTTTAAGCTCCACTATATTTGCCTTGCTGCCATCATACCGGTATTGACGGCACTATTTGTTGGCATTGCGGTGGTATTAGTCTCTTCAGAAGGCGAGCGTGTCCGCAAAGACCTGAGCCGTTTTTTAGAGTCGCAGACGCTAGAGCCATATCTGAGTAGCGTATTCGGACTATTTAGCATCATAGTCGCGATTGTTGCGGCCGTATTCGGGTTGATTGCTTTTGTATCCGGGTTGCGTATCCTACATAAATTGTGGTCCCTCATCTCCGCTCACAAAGCAAAGACGACACCAAGCGAAGCCGTTGGATTTTTCTTTATACCGCTGTTCGGTTTCTACTGGAACTTTATTGCAATTTACGGTCTCGCCAAAGCCCTCAATAGCGAAATCGGTCGAAAATCAGTCAGTGAGGCGGCCAGTTTTATCTATTGTTGCTCATTTTTGCTTGGCCCTCTATGGGTGATAATGGGATGGCGAGAGGATCAGATTTGGATGCTCCTTATTGGATATATTGTTATGGTTGTGCTCTGGTTCGTCATTCTGAGGCAAATGCAGAACGCTGGTATGTTCATTTTGCAATCGGATAAGGTGTAGTTACTAACTTTCTCGTTTTTTCTCTTTTTTTATAAGGAGCAATGAGCTATGAAGTCTTTTGCTGTATGTCTGCTGGGGTTGGTCTCAGTGGGATATGTGCTGGCGACGTATCTGCTGGCGGTGAGTTGCGGCGTGGGGGGTTCGTCGCAGACCTTTGAGCTTCCGGGGGGTTCGTCGATGGATTTTGTGTGGATTGCGCCGGGGACGTTTATAATGGGTTCGCCGCCTTCGGAGTCGGGTCGTAATGATGATGAAGGGCCGATTCATGAGGTGGAGATTAGTAAGGGGTTTTATTTAGGGAAGTATGAGGTTACTCAGGGTCAGTGGAATGCGGTGATGGGGGCGCGGCCGTGGTCTGGCAAGGACGATGTTCAGTCGAATCCATCTCATCCGGCGGTGTATATTTCTTGGCGCGATGTGCAGGCTTTCATAGAGGAGTTGAATTTTGCGGCGGGTGAGGTAGTGTATCGTTTGCCGAGTGAGGCGGAGTGGGAGTATGCGTGTCGAGCGGGGAGTACGACTCGTTGGTCGTTTGGGGATGAAGAGAGGCAACTGACGGATTATGCGTGGTATGATGCTAATGCTTGGGATGTGGGTGAGAAGTATGCTCATGCGGTAGGGCTGAAGCGTCCCAACCCTTGGGGTTTGTATGATATGCATGGGAATGTTTGGGAGTGGGTGCAGGATTGGTATGACTCGGATTATTATAATAGCTCACCTCGGGTTGACCCCCCGGGGCCTACATCCGGCTCTAATCGCGTCGGCCGGGGCGGCGCCTTCAGCAATCTCGCCCAGTACGTGCGGTCGGCGGGTCGCGTCAACGACTCGCCCGACGGCCGCTACTTCGACGTTGGCGTGCGCCTTTTAAGGATTCGTTAACCCTTTAGCTCTTTTACCCTTTTACCCTTGGTGGGGTGTCAAGGGGTGTGGGGTGTCTTTTGGGGGAGCCTTTTAGGAGCCACCCCGATAAAGGGGCGTGCGGAGCCGCCCTTCGGGTGGCTCCTAAAAGGCGAGGGGGAGGGGGCGTTTTTTTTCTGGTATGTCCGGCCTGCGTGCAGGCCGGAGCGAAATTTTTCAAATTCATTATTATGTTTACTTAGGAGGCCCTATTGCTCCGCATTTTCACCCTCAAGTTCCAAAGCCCCCTAGGGGCCTTTGACGACGCCGAACTCCAAGCGTTCATCAAAGACAAAGAGGTGTTGTCCATTCGCGATCACTTCTTCACCAAGGACGAGATGCCCTATCTGGTGGTGCTGGTGACTTATCAACTCGCCGGCCCCCGATTCGCTTGGCGTTGCGGTTCAGGGCGGAGCTTTGATATTACGACTGTACGTAAAGAAAGCAGTATTAATCCTTATCTTTCCACTCCACTTTCACTATCCACTCGCCATAATCATTTTGATAAAGTCTAGCTTTACCAACTTTATCAAACTCCTCTCCATCAAATGCTAGACGCGCTAGAAATCGAGACGAAAAAGCGCGTTCTGGGTCTAAGTAGAAGCTTCCGCGAACCCGGACTTGTACTGGCCAATATTTTCTTTCTTCATTGTAAGAACCCCATTTCTCTATGCTTACTTCTTCCATATCCCACCGTAGGAGGTCAGGATCTTTATCAAGTAGCCTACTATGACCAGAAGTGAATCCATTTTTTTCTATCGCCGCTTTTACCAGAACCTTTATTTCTGACTCACTCGGCTTTGGGGCGAAACATCCAACCAACAACGTTGGCGATATAAAGGCCAATAGTAAAACAGGAAATTGAACAAGTGATTTCATAGGTTGGCCTCCCGATCTATGACGGATTACAGAGTTGACGAGTTTACCTAGCCTAAGGCCAAAGGTACTCAAGTCCTTTTCGGAAGCCAAAGATTTTTTACAAGCCCTCTTAGGCAAAAATGGAAAAACGGGCCGGTATTCCATTAAGGAGATTTCCGAGAAGCTGCGAAGGCACTGAACGAGGAAATCTTCAGTGCCCTAGACGCCCTACGTAGCGCCCTAGTCTGGTCGGCCGCCTCGGTTTGAGATAGTCGCCTTCCCAAGGTGTTCGCGGCCACCGTCGCGGGTACCCGGCCCGTCAGTGCGGTAAAGGTGCCGATTTGGCTGCCAATAATCCAGCGCGTCAAGACGTTCATACGTTCATTGAGCGCGTCTAGTCGGCGGTTTATCTCGGCGTTGTTCTGCTGCATTTCTTGGCGCAAGGCGGCGTTATCCTCGATGCAGTTTAATCGCTTGGATAACTCCATTTGCACGGGATCGAGCTTGACTTCGGGGGCTACTGCAAGGTCAGTCTCTCCTTGGGGTGATGCCCGGCCAAGGCGCGAGGGTTAGGTCAATTTGAGGGCGGCGAACAAGAGACCCGTCAGGGCAATTTGGGTGCCAATGACCCAATAGATGCGTCCATTGAGCGCATCTAGTCGGCGGTGTACCTCGGCGATGTCTTGCCGCATGTCCTGCCGCAAGGCGGCGTTGTCCTGCCGCAAGGCGGCTATGTCCTCGCGTTGGTGTGTCTCGATGCGGTCGAGGCGTCGCTCAATGCTGTCTAATCGCTTGGACAACTCCACTTGCACGGGATCGGGTGTGACTTCGGGGGGCTGCTGCATGATCGTTTCTCCTGAGTGGGGGTGAATGCGTGGTGATTAGTGCTCCTCTTTTTTTGTGCTCTTAACTTTAACTAATTTACGCATATCTTAACCAAGCGTAACAAAGGCCCGCGCAAGAGGGAAGTTTGTTGGGGCGGCGTTGGCATTCTTAGGACTCGGTTATAGCCCAACCCCTTAGTACACGACCCCTAAAGTAGGCGACCCTTACTTTGAGTACGCCTTTTCTGCTGTTTCCGATGAGTCCGGGATCGAGGGCGTCCCGCCCTCGACGAGGGCAAGATGCCCTCGATCCTTGGCAGGCTGACGGCTGGTGTCGTGTAGTTTACGGCCTAAAGCTGAAAGGTAAGCTACGCGACGGTGTGCGTCGCGTAGGCCCGCCACCAATCACTCGCAAAAAGGAGAAGTTATGTTTCGCTCGCTATCACCGGGGGCCATCGGCGCAAGCGTAGAGAGCCTCGCCGACGGGCTTGACTTGGCCGCGCGGCACGGGTTCGCCGGATATCACTTTAGCATTGGCGAAGTCGCGGCCATGGGCGCGGAAGAGGCCCTCGCGTTGGCCGTGCGCAAGGGGGTGCGCCTGTCGGCGTGGGGATTTCCCGTTGACTTTCGCGGGGAGGAGGCCGCATACCAAGCGAGCTTGGCCCAGTTGCCGGCGTTGGCAAAGGTGGCGGCGGCCTTGGGGGTGCGGCGGACGGCGACTTGGATCGCCCCGGCCTCGGACGAGTTGACCTATCAAGAAAACTTTGCCTTGCACGTGGAGCGGCTGCGGCCGACTGCGGCCGTGCTCGCCGATGAAGGCGTGTGGTTGGGCTTGGAATACGTCGCGCCGAAAACGTCGCGGTTGAGCAAGAAGCACGAGTTTGTCCACGCGATGGAGCAAATGGCGGAACTGTGCCGAGCCGTAGGCGAGAACGCAGGATTTCTGCTCGATAGCTGGCATTGGTACACGGCCCGCGAAACCGCTGCGGATGTGCGCCGCTTGCGCCCCGAGCAAGTGGTGGATGTACACGTCAACGACGCCCCGGCCGGCGTAGAAATTGACGACCAGCTCGACAACGTGCGCGACTTGCCCGGGGCCACCGGCGCAATCGACATTGCGGCGTTCCTCAGCGCCTTGCAGCACATTGGCTACGACGGGCCGGTCATGGTCGAGCCGTTCAGCCAGCGAGTGCGCGCCATGGAGCGGGAAGAGGCCGTGGCGACGACGGCCGCCGCGCTGGGCCGCGTGTGGGATCAAGCCGGACTCACGTGACGTGGAAACCCGCACTGTTGAATGCGACATCTTGGTCTTGGGCGGCGGCTTGGGTGGGGTGGCCGCGGCCGTGCGCGCCGCCCGCTTGGGCTATCGAGTCTGCCTGACCGAAGAAAACCCGTGGATCGGCGGCCAAGCCACCAGCCAAGGCGTCGCCGCCTTAGACGAGCATCCGCACATAGAGCACTTTGGCGGTACGGCCCTATACGGCGAATTCCGCGCCGGCATCCGCGCGTACTATCGCCGCAAATACAGACTGAAAAACCCAGACGACCCGCACTTCAACCCCGGGGCCGGCTGGGTCTCGGCCCTGTGCTTTGAGCCGCGAGCCGGCCTAACGGCCCTGCTGTCCTTAGTCGTACCCCAAGTTGAGGCCGGCCGCCTGATGCTCTTTTACCGCGCCCGGGCGTCTGCCGCCGAGGTCCAAGGCCAGACCATCCGCACCGTCGATGTCGTCCAAGATGGCGGCCCGTGCGTCTTGCGCTTTGCCCCGGCCTATGTGCTCGACGCCACCGAGCTGGGCGACCTGCTGCCCCTGCTGCCGGTCCCTTACGTCTCCGGGGCTGAAAGCCGCGACCAGACCGGCGAGCCGCACGCCCGCGCCGCCGGCCCAGCCCTGCATCTGACCCAGTCTTTTACCTGCCCGTTTGCGGTCGATTTCTGCCCGGGTCAAGACCACACCATTCCCCGCCCGCCGAACTACGAGCGCCACCGCGACCAGCAGCCCTACACCTTGACCTTGCAGTACGCCCGCGGCCTGCGCACGTACCGGTTCTTCGAGACGGCCGGCGACTTGCCCGGCTCCTTTTGGACCTACCGCCGTTTGTTGTGCGCCAGTCAATTCGCCGAGGGACAGGTGCCCGGGGACGTGGCTTTGATCAACTGGCCGGGCAACGACTACACCGCCGGCACCCTCATTGACGTGCCTCCCGCCGAGCAAGCGCAGCACCTAGTGGCCGCCAAGGAACTGAGCTTGGGCTTGCTGTACTGGCTGCAAACCGAGGTGCTGCGAGACGACGGGCGCGGGCGCGGCTATCCCGAGCTGCGGTTGCGCCCGGACATCATGGGGACCACCGACGGCTTCTCTCAGCATCCCTACATCCGCGAGTCCCGGCGCATAGAGGCGCACAAAACTATTGTCGAGCAAGAGGTAGCCGCCCCGCACCAGCCCAATGCGCGCGCCGCTCCTTTTGGCGACAGCGTCGGCGTGGGCTGGTACGCCATCGACATCCACGGCCAAGCCACCGACGTGGTGTACACCGCCCCGACCAAGCCTTTCCAAATCCCGTTGGGGGCGCTCGTGTCGCGGCACTTGGACAACTTGCTGGCGGCCGCCAAGAACATCGGCACCACGCACATCACCAATGGCTGCTACCGCCTGCATCCGGTAGAGTGGAATATCGGCGAGGCGGCCGGTGCCTTGGCTGCGTTTTGCTTGGGCCAACAACGGACTCCAGCGGCCGTGTGCAGTAGCGCGGCCCTGCGCCGCCAGTACCAGCAGACCTTGCTGGCGGCCGGCGTACCCCTGTATTGGTATGAGGACGTGCCGCTTGGACACCCGGCCTTTGCGGCCGTGCAGATGCTGGCGGTGGAGGGAATATGGCCGGGCCGCGCCGATCATTTGCGCTTCGATCCCCATGCCTTGGTCCGTGCGCCCGCCGAGCGTTTGCGGGCCGCGGGCCTGTCGCCGCACCTAGTGGGCCACGGCCCTATAACGCGCGGGGACTTGGCGCGTCGGATGGCCCAGCATTTGTAAAGGGTAATCCGATGGCGTATAATTTGAGCTAAGCCGCCTTAGCTCAGTTGGTAGAGCATCTGATTTGTAATCAGACGGTCCTCGGTTCGAGTCCGGGAGGCGGCTCCAATAAAACGAGCCCGGACCCGCCTAAGGGCCGCAGCGGCTCCAAACCGCGCCACCCGTTTTCACGGGCGCAGGCTTTTAGGCGCGACAAACCCCCGACGAACCGCGTTGAGCCGCCCGCCCGCCGAGTGTGTTTTCTGCACACAAGGGACAGACAGCTTCTTAAGTCGCAAGTAACCGTACATCCCCCCACCCAAAATCAGCGCTAACACCCCCGGCACCTAGCTCCAAAACCTGCCCTCTTCCCCATACTGGTGCCGCGCCCACTACCAAGCGAACAGGAAGTTGCCGGTGTGCCCGGTGAAGTAGTCGATGATGAGCCAGAGGCCGAGGGTCAGCATCTGACCGGCGATCATCCCTAGAAAAACCCCCTGAGTACGGTGGTAGAAGTTGACGCCGCCGCACCGGAGGAGGACGACCTTGATGAACCAAGCGACGAACACGCTGGTAATGATGTGCGGCATCAGGTCCACGGCCGCGACCGGGAAGCCGATCGGGTGGAGGGGCCACCAGGGCAGGCGGTGGCGAGCCCAGTACAGCAGGGCCATGACGCCGCCGCCGCCGAACAGGAAGCCGATGCCCGGCCAGTAGATGCCGGCAGGTTTTAGGTTGCGCACAGCGTTGTCGTAGGCGACCGCCGGTCCCGCCTTGAAGAACCAATAATCGAGGTTGACGCCGCCGTGGCGGTAGGCGACGTGGAAGATCATCCAGAACGAGCCCAGCGTCCCGATCAGCAGGGCGAGGATGAGAGCGAGGAAGACCAGCCGCCGGCTGTGGGCATCCATATCCTCGATCAGCTTGAGGGCGTTCGTGCAGGTCGCCATGGCGAACGACCGGACCTCGCCGGCCCAGATGTAGGCCATGGACATGTTGAACACGCCGGTGGGACCGACGAGAGATGAACCGAGACCCATGACGACAAAGTCGGGGGCATTGACGGGCGTCCGCAGCGTCGCCAGCCCGGCTTCGGCGATGATCCGGGTGATGCCGATAAAGATCGTCATGGATAGGACGATGAAGAAGAGGGAGACCCACAGCGGTGTGCCCATGATCCACAACCACAGGGTCATGACCGCGATCCCCCCGAGGACGCCGATCACGGCGCCGCGGTAAGAGAGTATCTCGTCCCGGTCGTCGACGTGGGGTGCCCGGCCGAGGGCCTTGAGCCAGACCGCCTTCAGATGCTCGCGGGCCGTCCACAGCACCCCCGCCACCAGCACCAGCAGGGCCCCCAGCCCCTCGTAGCCGACCAAGGGTGCGTCGGGAACGCCGTGGAAGTGTACCTGCTCCGACTTGATCCCGGCGATCGCCAGCGCGCTCTTCTGGAGCCTGCCGAGCAGGTAGAACACCCACACGCTGCCCGATATCCTCGTGTCGATGAGGTAGGTGAAGCCGGTCAGGGCGAAGTTGACCTTGCCGCCCAGATACGGTATCGGCAGGTGCATGGACACCATGGGAATGGGGAAGTTGTAGCTCGACATGCCCCTCAGGCTGCCGGCGATGAAGGGGATGGCCATGCCGATCCATACCGACGGACGCTTGAAGAAGCCGTTCACCAGCCCCTTCTCGTCCTCGCCGCGGATCATGGCCAGACCAACCTGAGCGATGGGATAGCTCAGCCGCTCCCGCTCCATCCACTGGCGCCGCAGGATCACGGCGATCGAGATCATGCAGACGTACAGTGCCAGCAGAAAGACAGCCCACCACATCAACGGCTCGACCCAAGCGCCGTAGGGGATGCTGTGGCCGGGCGCGGAAATGCCCTCGTAGAACAGGGCGTTTTCGGCCCCGTCGTCGACCAAGATGTCGTGCTCGGGAAAGTGGGGGAAGAGCTTCTCCCGCCACTGGTTCTCCGGCGAGGCATAGTAGAAGATGGCGGTGAGAGAAGGCAGGATCAGCTCGGTTAGACCCATCGTACACACGGCCGAGACCATCGCCAGCATAGCGTACACCATGATCAGTTCGGCCCGGTTGAGGGCCAAGCTGCGGCCGGACCAGACCAGCGGTACGTTGCCGAGGGCGCAGAGCAGCGCGAAAGTGGAGAAGATCAGCCCGGGCGAATGCACATCGACATCGCTCAGGGGCCAGTAGGCGCAAAGCCAAGCGACCCCCAACGCTAGGGCGAAAGCGAGGGCTGTGCCCCTGCTGCGCGCCGCCAGCTTGAAGGTTAGGTTGAGGAATCCGATCAGCACGACGAAGACGAAAATGGCCCCCGGAGTGCTGATGTCGGCGGCCACGTAGGCCCCCTTGATGACCATGTTGCTGTAGGGGGCGCTAATGGCGAGGAAGAAGCTCAGGCAGCCCCCCACCAAGAACCCCCGCCACGTCAGGCGGTGGCGCGATTCGAGGAGGGGCTCGGAGCGCGACCGCAGGTACTGGCGGTAGCTCGGGGGGATTTTCTGTTTCACGGGAGGCGCGTCAGTGGGTGCGAGCGGAGCGTCCGCGCCGTCGATCGCATCACTGTTCCTCTTGTACCAAGGTTTTCAGGTTCTCTTCGTGGATCTTGACTTGGGGCTCGTATTGGTGCCGCAGCTCGCTCACGAACCGGAAGAAGGCCGCATCGCGCTTCCGGCGCAGGACCATGGCCCGGGCTCGGGTCGCGACCTCGGCGAAGGGCTGGGGGCCGGCTCCGAAGGTTGATTCGACGACCCTGAACACGGAATAGTAGCGGTCTTCTGACGCCGCACCACCGGGGGGCACCTCCACTTCGATGGGACCCAGCAGGTCGCCCGGCCCGGCTTCCCCGGCGGCTTCAAACAGGGCCTCGTGCGCTTCTCTCTGATACCAATGGAGGTGGAATCGCCCGCTGTCTGGTATGGCCACGCGCCGCAGGGTATGCTGCTGGGCGAGGACCCGCAGGTTTTCACCGCGCTCAATCCGGTGCCGGAGCGCGACCGCTTCTTCGCGTGTCGCGAGCAAAATTTCGTCCAGCGTCAGGGCCTCTTGGGGGACGAAACTCTGCGGATTTTGGGCATAGAAGCGCCGCGCCTCGTCCTCGTCCACCTGCACCTCGCCCGTCACCTGCTTCCTGATGACCGCCAGCAGGCGTTCCTGCTCTCTGGCTTGACGCCAAGCGACCATCTCCCGCTCGCGGTCGATTCCGGCATTGCGAGCGGCCTGCACAGCCAGCGCACGGGGGACTAGGACGGACTCGGCAAACCAGCGTACCTGCTCTCGCACCTCGCCCGAGAACTCCCGGTAGTTCTCCCGGGCCGAGTCCACGAACTCTCCCACCGTAATAGTGCCGCCATCGAATTCGTAGAGCACCTTGGTGCGCTCCGCCGCGGAAAACGCGCGTCCCTCGCTCTCCAGACGCACGGCGAGAAACTCGATAGCGTCTTCTCGGGGACGCACGTCCAGAGCATCCCGCAGTTGCCGGCCGAGCTCCATGGATCGAAGGCCGGCCTTTTTCCGGTGGAGCTCGGTCACCACTATACTCCGCACCCGTTCGAGTGAAACAGGTGCCTCGTCCATGACTTGGAACACGCCGTAGGTGCCGCCCGGCAGGGGTATGGGTTCGGAGATCTGACCCTTCGCGAGCGGAAAGACCTTTTCCTGCATGACGGGCAGGGGCATCTGGTCCTTGGTGGCGTACCCCATGAATCGGCCCCCCTGCTCGGCCGTCGCACGGTGGGTCGAGTGCTGCCGCGCCAACTCCCCGAAGTCGCTGCCGCCCTGCAACAGGCGCACGATCTCCTCGGCTTCCTCCTTGCTCTCGACCTCGATCTTGCCCCCCATGACCGCGCGATTCCGTCCAGTCTTCAGGTAGTGGTCGTGGATTTCCCGCTCTTCGAGCGCGATCTTCGCGTCCACTTCCCGGGCGAAGAATTCGTTCACCAGCCGCTCGGTCCATTCGCGCTCCAGCTTGCGGCGCATGTCGCGGTCGCGGTCCCAACCCCGCACTGCCGCTTCCCGAATGAGGATCTCCTTGTCGATTAGAGCCTGCAGATGCTGCCGTCGCCCTTCGATGCCCGCCTCCTTGGCCCTCAGGCTTTCGCCTAGGCGCTCCTCAAAGCGGCGTAGCTGGGCGGCGTGAATGCGGGTGTCTCCCACCTCGGCCAGCACCGGGCCATGCGCGTCTTCCCCGCAGCCCGCTAGGACGATGCCCAGAGCCAAGGCCAGTGGTGCTGCCTTTATCATTCTCTCAATCCGGCGTATACAGTGAGATAGGACAGGCCGCTCGTCTCGGTCTGATCTTGGCGGTCGAACGAGTCGATCTTCCGGCGGTCCACCCGTATTCCAAGCGTCGACATAAGCCGGTATCCCACATAGCTGGTGGAATTGGTTAGCTGTAGAGCGAGGGATAGCTCATTGAAATCGCCGGTGGGATCGCCCCGGTTCAGGCCGGCCACCGGGTCGTCTGCGAACGCCACCTCCTGCTGCGCGAAGTCGCGGAAGAGGACCTGCTCTAGGCCGACGATCACCGTGCTGTGGCTCAGCAGCGGGATGTCCAGCCGCAGGGAGGCCAAGCCGGCCCACTCTTTGCGCTCGAATACCCGGTCGTTCAGGAGCCACTCCGCGTTAAACGGCGTGTCGTCGATGAACAGCTCGTGCTTGATGCGCGGACGGAGTTGAATTCCGTTGCTGAGGCGATAAAGCCAATCTAGCTTGTTGATCAAGCCGAGCCGCCGGGTGTGCTGGGAGATTTTCCGGCCCTTCCGGTCCACGGTGAGTTTCTCCCGCTGCCGCAGCACCTCATAGATCAGCTTATTCGCGGAGTTGATGCCGGCCTGGCCTTGGCGCTCAAAGGCGAGGGATAGCTTGTTGACCCACGTATTCGGTAGGCCCAGCGGATCCGGGATCGGGGTCATGCCCTCGTCCCTGAACCTTCCATGCAGCCATTGGAAGAGGTCGTCGGCGATGTCGTCCTCAACTCGCTTCAACAGGTTGTAAACAGTCAGCTCGCCCACGCGGGGGTAGCTGCGCTCGAACGCGAAAAGGGCATAGCTGCTCACGTTGGTCTCGCCGGTTGAGGGACGGCGCACCCGCTGGTGGCCCGCGGTGACCTTGGTGCCCGGCGCGATCCACGCACCGCCGTACGCGTTGAATCCGCGGCGGTCGCGCTTATACGGGTAGTCAGGTTCGTCGTCGTTTTCAAAACGGTCCCCCCAGCCGTTGTTGTTCATGTCAATGCCGAAGAGATACTCGGGCCGGTCCACGCCGTAGCGCAGGAAAGGCTCGGCGTAGTCGGGCACATTGTTGGGCCGCACTCGAGTGTTGTTCTGGTTGAAATCGGAGATGAAATCGTTGTTCTCGTCGAGGCCGGGAAAAACCGCCTCGTCCGCGTACCCCTCAAACACGCGAATGCTGTTGCGTTCCTCGGGTGTCCTGCCGTCGTCGAATATGCGCTGCTGGTCGTTCTTGCGGTCGTTGTCGTCGTTGTCGTCGACGAAGTCGTAGAGGTAGCGCGAATGGGCCTGCGGCGTGTCCGCGTAGTTGACCCGACCCGCCGAATCCAAAAACCGCATGGTGGTCGAGTACTGGGCGTCCATGCCGAAGGCCTCGCCGAAGAGGTAGTACGGGTGGAAATCCTTGGCCACGTTGACCATCCACCCTTCGGCCGAGGGATTGCCCCGAATGCCCGCTGAAGTGGTGTGGGTGGTCCGGCTTACATCCGGGTACTTGCGGTACTGATGGTTCACATTGAACTCGCCGTAGAGCCTGAACCCGGCCAAATTGTCGGCCTCCACCGTAAAGCCGAGGACCTGGGTGGCGGTGGGCAGTCCGTAGTCAAAGACCACGGCACCAAGGTTGGAATGGTCCTGCACATTCCCCGGTGCCCGCACCATGGTCCTGAACACCGGGCGCGGTTCGAAGAGGGCGTTGTCGGTCTGCCGGTCGGAAGTGACTTCCACCTTGTAGTCGTTGCTCAGGACCAGCCGGAAGCGGACTTTGCTGATGTTGTTGACCGCATCGGCTAGGGACACCACCGTTTCCAAGTCGTCGAGGACCGCCGGGTCCGGATCCGCCAGCACGTAGTCCAGCCGGATCCGCCCCAGTTCGCCGCTGCCTTCGGCTATCAGGGCGCCATCCCGGGGGATGCCTCCCGAAATCCTAGGATGGAAGCCGATCTGGCTGCCCACCAGCACCGTGTCCAGCTCGCCTATCCGGGTCGTAATCTCGATCTCGTGGGCGAAGAGGGCGGGACCGCGCTCGCCAGCTTCCGGCGAATCGTCGGTAATCCGCACAGTGATCCGGTTGATGCGCGCGCCCGACTGGTGGGAGCTTAGCCTGCCGGTCCATGGACTCCCGTCGAAGGGCACGGTCGAGCTTCGCCCGTTGTGCGCGTTCACGAAGGTGCCGCCGATGCGCACAAAGTCGGCCAAATTCCCGACGGCTCGGAGAGCGACGAAATTGGTGAACTCGTCGATAAAACTGCGCGCTGGCAAAAACAGCGGGACATTGATTCTGGACATGAGGGCTGTGGCCGAGCCGCGATCCGACATATAGTCGAATTGGACCCCGTTGAAGGCCGTTTTGCGAAAGGTCATGGGCGTCAAGGTCGTGCCGATCTCGTCGCCGATGCTCACGCGGAAGTGGTGTTGCCCCTTGGCGTCCGCAGAGACCACGAGGGCGCCGAAAAGGTCTTTGTACCGTTCGGTCTTGTGGAGCAGGTTCCCCTCAGAGGTCCGAGGCTGGCTCTGCTGCCAATCGTAGATCAGCCAACCTCGGGTTAGGAGCCTGCCGTAGAGATCGTAGTGATTGTCGCCCTCCTGATCGATGGCCAGATAGCGCAGGTAGCGCTCGCGGGCGTAGTTGGTCCCCGCCTCCCACCGCCAGCGGTAGTGGTGGGCGACCTCTGGGGGCATGTACCATTTCTTGAGAGACGGAACCAAGGCGTCCGGGCGCAGGCTGGGAGCCGCCGAGTAGTAGATCGCCCGGCCGCTCTCGCGGATTCCCAAGCGATTCCCGTAGTCCGACTGGGGCGCACCGGACTCGACGTCCAACGCGACCGCGAGCCCGACGAGGATGAGGATTCGGGATCCGGGCCGCCCGGTGTGCGCTTGGGGGGACTTGTTCATCACAGCCCAGCATATACGGTTATGAAGGTGGTGCTCAATTCGCGGCCCCGGTCTTCCTTCTCCGACCTTCCTTGGTCGCCGGCGGCGATGAACTCGTCCCAAGCCCGGGTGTAAATAATGCCAAACTGGGTGGTCAGGGTATAGCCCTGGTATTCCCGGACGTTGGACCACTGGGCGGCCAGCACCAAGCTGCGGGAGTCGCCCGTGGCCCCCACCCGGTTGGCGTCGAGGGCCTCCTGCTCGTCTAGCATCAGCTCCACAACTCGATGGTATTCCAGCCCGGCCTCGAGAGACGACGCGCTCAGCATGGGATGTCGCAGCAGCAGGGTGCCCGTTCCCGTCCACTCTTGGCGCTCGTCGCCCCCTAGGATGAAAGGTGCTTGGTTCAGGTACTCGCTCTTGATCTTGGGTTGGACCTCGAGACCGCCGACGCGGTAGGTGTAATCCGCTTTGTTGATGAGCCCGAAGAAGTGGGTGCGTTTCTCGAGGATAGGGCCGACGCCCCGTGCGTAGGCGTCTCCCTGCTGAGCATACAGGTCGTACTTGATTTTGGTACGCGTTTTCAACTCGCTCACCGGGCGATAATCCAACTCCAGGTAGGTCGAGTTTACCCAGGTGTCGCGGGCCGGGAGCAGGTCCTCGATGTTGGCGAGGTTGCCAGTGGCGAGACCGAGGTACGGAGTCATCTCCCGGCGGTCGTCGGGTATGGTGTCCTTGGTCCGCTTGAGCATGTTGTAGACCCGAACCGCGCCGAATCGGGGATAGTCGTGCGCAAAGGTGACCAGCCCGTAGGTCGTGTGGTTTTTGCGGGCAGCAGACAACGAGTTGACCCGCAGAAGCCCCAGCGTGGCCCTGATGTCGGGCGTTACAAAAGCGCCACCGTACACGTTGTACCCCTGCTGGTCTGTTTTGTAGGGATAGTCGGCCAGATCGTCGTTCTCGAAGCGGTCCACCCAGTTGTTGTTGTTTAGGTCAATGCCGAAGAGGAACTCGGGCCGGTCTGAATAGTAGCGAAAGAAGGGCTCCTCATAGTCGGGGATGCGATTCGATAGAATGACGCTGTCGTTCTGATTGAAGTCCGACACAAAGTCGTTGTTCTCGTCCCAGCCAGGGAACACATTGGCATCACCGGAGCCCTGCTCGAATCGGGCCCAGTCGGAAATCCGGTCTTGGTCGTCGTTGTCTTCGACGAACTCGTAGAGGTGTCGGGTCGAATGGTCGTAGAGGATGTCCCCTTCGCTGTTTACGAGGTACGCCGCGGTGGAGTAGTCGGGGTCTAGGCGGAAGGCCTCTGCGAAGGCGAAGAACGGATAGGCCACCTTCGACACATTGACCATCCACGCTTCTGCCTCCTTGGAATAGCTGGACAGAGCGCGGCCTGCTTGCGCTAAGCTGGGGCTGGGGAACTGGTGGTAGGACCGGCTGATGGCCAGTTCGCCGTAGGCATCAAATCCCATCACCTCCTTGACGTCTACGGTGAATCCGTAGACCATGTTCGCCGTAGGCAAGCCGTATTCGAAGACGAGCCGGGTCTGGTTGGAGTTGTCCGGCACATTGCCTGCGGCCCGGGCCACTTCGAAGAGCGCCGGCGCGCGCTCGTCGATATCTTCGCCGCTGAGCGGCAGGTGGGGCATGGGGCGCAATCCGGTCTGGCGATCGGACCATATCTGGATGCGGTAGTCGTTGGCCACCACCAGATCGAAGGTGATCTTCGCGATGGTATTCGGCCGCGGCCCAGTGTAGGCGATGTCGGTGAAGTCGTAACTGATTACGATCTTCTCGTCCCCGTCCGCACTCTGGAAGCCCTCGTGGTGGAATCCGCCGCTGACCACGGGCCACGCGGCCGGATCGGTCACCATTGCCCGCTGGCGGATATCCTCCCGCCGCCCAGTGGCCGGGTCCTCCGTGGTTATGATGATCTCGTGCGAGAACAGGGCCGCGCCGGCCACGCCATCGTCCGGTGAATCGTCGCTCAGAACAAGGGCTAGGCCACGCACCGGGACCGCCCCTTGGTTGGCAGTTAGTGTGCCTTTGAGCGGGTTCCGCTCGAAGGCGTCCTCGAAGGTTGTGGAGTTGTGGGCGTTGACCATAGTCGCCCCTACTTCCACGAAGTCCCCAATCTGGGCGACGACCCGCCCGCCCATCAGGTTGGTGCCATTAGTCACTGTCACGGGTGCGTTCTTGGGCGTGGTACTGGCGATCGGAAAGCTGATCCGGGAAAACAGCATTGAGCCGCGGTACTTGTCCGAGGCAAAGTCCATCTGTATGCCGTTGAAATTGGGCTTGGAGAAGGTGAGCGGGGTCAACGCCGTCCTGATCTGATTTCCGGCCGTTATGGCATAGTGAAACTGGCCCTTGGAATCCGAGCTCACGAGGACGCTGCTGAACCAGCTAGAGAACCTCGGATCCTTGTAGAGGGAGGAACCGAACTGGCCGGGCTGACTCTGGTTCCAGTCGTAGACCAGCCACCCCCGGGTCAAGTAGTTGCCGTAGAGATCGTAGAAGGGGTCCCCCTCGCGGTCGGTGCCTACGTAGCGCTGGTACTGTTCGCGGGCATAGTTGGAATACTCCCACTGCTGCCAGCCGTACAGCTCGTACAGCTCCTGTGGCACGTACCATTTCTTGAGGGCTGGATCCAAGGCGTCGTACAGGACCCCAGGTCCCTTGGGTTCATAGGTTATATCCCTCCCTCGCCGCTCGGAGGATTGACCGCACACCTCGGATGCCTGCATCGTGGCGGTGAGCACGAACGCGCCCAGCACTCTCGCCGCCTTGCCGGTCGTCAACATGGAGAGGCCCTCTCTCGGTGAAATCGCCAAACCAGTTTCAGTATATCACTTCGACCACGGTGGCGGCCGTCTCGGCACTGGCCGCGCTGTGTACCTCTACGTGCGCCAGATAGATCCCAGGCGGCACGAGCTCGCCACTGCCGTTGGTTCCATCCCATGGAATCGACCAGTGACCGCCTCCCTGCTCGCCGGAGAAGAGGCGGCGAACGAGGTGGCCGGCCAGATCGAGCACCCTCACCTCCACGGGCACGGGACCGATCACGCGGGACAGGTCGTAGGAGATACGGGTCTGGTCGTTGATCCGGTCGCCGTTGGGGCTGAGGGGCCGCGGTACGGCCCGGGTATTGATCAGGACGTGGCCGCCCGCAAGGGGCACGTCCACCGACAGCACCCGCGGGTCTGCCGTTCCCAGCGGAGGAAAGGGGGCGTCCTCGGGGCCGAGGTGGGCCGCGTTTCCGGCGAGGATCTTCTGACCGGTGATCCCGGTTTTGGTGTTGCCGGCCCACCCGGTAAAGGTCGTCCCGTATTTGAGGACGCGGCAGCGAAACCGGATCCTCAGGACGGCGGCCTCGTCGGCCTCTAGGTCGCTATCCGTTATGACCGGGAAGCGCACTCGGAACCGCCGTTCCTCCACCGCCTCGATGCCGAAGTCGGCGGCCGGATCGGTGGGCAGCACCGACGAGCTCAGATCCCAACCGGAGAAATCCGCCGCCTCGGTGCGGCCGTCGTGGAAGCGGACCTGGACCGAGTCGATCGCTTCGACCCGGACCGGCGTGGCGATCTCGAAGGTGTCGAAGCCGCTGTCTCGGCCCGGTCGTATCCGGGTTGGCATGACCGCGTAGGTGAAGGTTGCCGGAACGGCCAGCTCAGCCTGACGAGGGTAGATCTCTCCGACGATCCGCTCGGCCGCCGGCGGGAACACCGTGAAGGATAGCTGCCCAACCCCGGTCGCTGCTTCGAGGTCCCGGCTCACCAGCTCGACCCGGACCTGAAAATAGCGCCGTGGGCCCGGAGTGGTGACGACCGCCCCGAGCTGCTCGTCAGCGATGTTCTCGACCGCGATGCCGCTGGTGCCCTCTTGCCCATAGGGCGCCGACCACGGCGTCCAGGCGTCTGGATCGTCCCGGATCTCACCCCGTGGCCTCAGGCCGCGATAGTCCTCCAAGCTCAGAGCTACGCGGTTTTTCTCTGCCAGCGGCAGCGCCCGGTAGGCTCGTAGCGCATCGAGCGGCTCCAGATCATCCAAGGCGATCTGCTCTCCCGCGGCCGTGGTGGCGACCGCGCCCTGCTGCCAAGGGAGATTCACCGAACCACCGGGACCCGGGCGGGTGAATTCCAGCGGCGTATCGTCGTGCCCGGCGCGCGTCGCAATGCGGGCCTGCGCCATCCCTTTGGGACCCAGGCTCTCCTCAATCCATCGGATCTTGCCCCACACGCCCCAGTTGGAACCCAGATCGTAAACATTGGAGATGTACTGGGCCTCGGGCACGAACCCCGTCCCGAATACCCGAAACTCGGCGATTTCAAAGCCGATGGAGGTCTGCGACCTCAGTCGCAGGAAGCGAAGGTACTGGGGGGGAATCCGCAGGTCGACCACGGGCTGATCGTTCTGCAACTCCAGCTTGAAGCTGGTCATCACCGGCCGGCCGGACTCGTCTCGGGCATTCTCGCTGCCGTCGTTGACCAAAAGCTCGTACGCGCGCAGATAGTCGTTCTGGAAAGGAAAGTCGGGGGCCGCGAAATTTGGGGCGTTGCGCGGAAAGAACTGGATCCGGTTCACCCCGAAGCGCGCGCCCAAGTCAAAGTCGAGCATGGCCCCGAAGGCGAGGACCTGTGGCCCCTCCGCCTCGCTCTTGCGGGTAAAAGCCGTCTCGAGATCGCCGTCCACCATCAGGAGCAGGTCCTCGGCGATGCCGAGCGTCAAGAGGTTCGGCGAAGTCAGCGTGGCACCGGCCGCGATATTCTTGGTGGAGTCGGCTCTCTGGGGGAAGAGCCAACCCGGCTTTCCGGGAAAGTCGAAGTCCACCACATCGCCCGGGGCGTTGGTAATCGCGGCCTCGTCGACGCTGATCTGCACCGCGGCCGGGATCGCTCCACCACCGCCGCTCCAAGGTTGGCCACTGGCGCCGCCCAACACCCGGCTTTCAGCAGCCAGATTCTGGGTCGCTAGGCAAAAGGTCCCCAGCATGCCCAAGCTGGTTCTGATCCACTGCATTTTCACTCGATAGACCCTAACATCAATGCGCTACGTGGACCACGCGCTGCACCTTGCGGCTGTCCGCGTCCGCATCCACCGCGATCTCCAACAGGTAGATCCCGGGTGGCACCAGCCGGCCGCTCTGGTCGTGGCCGGACCAGCGGAGCGCGTAGGAGCCGCTCGCGAGGGGACGCCGCTCCTCCCACGTCCGCACCAGACCGCCGCCCAGATCGCAGAGGCGAATCTGCACCGCGCGCTGCCCGGCGAGTCGGAGCACCGAGAACTCGAACCGCATTTCGTCGTTGATCCCATCCCCGTTCGGAGTCAAGATCGGAGCACGGATCGTCAACGGCCCCATCACCCGCCTGTCTGCCAACGGCCCGCGCAACAGCATCCCCTGACTCGAGGCGAGGGCGGTCGCATCGCCGGGATCCACCCGTTGCCACCGATTGGCCTCGGACGAAGTTCCCAATTCCGCCTGCAGGGTAGCGCCGGGGCGGAACAGGGTCGTGGTGAACCGCACTTCGATCAGATCGACCTCGGGCCCCACCGCCGAATCTAGACGCACCCACAGCGAATCCGATCGGGTCGGGACCTGCTCCAGATCGGCTGGTCCCAACTCGGCTACCGGGCCAGCGTCCCACTGTGCCTCCAAGCCCATGCGGAGGAGCTGAAAATCCAGATCCACCCCGGGAGCGTACAGGCGAATCTGGTCCATTCCCGGGCCGTTCCGCAGGAACCGAGCTTTGACGAACAGGGACAGGGTGTCGGTGGCACCCAACTCGGATACTAGACCTCGCTCGAGCTCGCCCAAGACCTGCTGGGCTAGGGGATCGAGGAAATTCAGGCGAATCGACCGCAGGGAAGCCGCCTGTTGCGGATCACTGGTCTTTAGCCAGGCCTGGAGCATGAGGTACGCTCGCGGGCTGGGCGACGTGATGGCCCCCCCCGAGAAGTCGTATTCCTCGCTCCAGTCGCTCCAGTCGCCCCCGGCCACCTGCTCGGTCGCGATCTCGACATCCTTCTTGGCGAATTTGTTCAGCTTGTTGTACTGCTCTTCCGTTATCTCGCTGCCGTCCTTCTTGAAATAGCGGAGGACGTCGGCGAGCTGGTTGCCGGTCCGGCTGCGCAGCGCGATGGAGGTTCCCGGGGGCATGTCTCCCTCCCACTCGATCGAACTCAGGGTCCGGGCGCCGTCCAGCGCGATCAGGGGCGACGTGAGTGAGACGCGAGGCTGGTATCCCTCGCCGTAGACTTGGATCTCCCGCGTGTCTGCGTTGCCTCCCGCCATGCCACCGGAATAGGGAATGCTGATGTAGCGGGCGACCGTGGGTTCGAACGCGTTGGCGTGGTAATCCATGCCGCCGTCGCCCCCGAGTGCCTGGCTGGTCCAGGCCAGTGTGCCCTCAGGGGTCAGACTGCCGTCTGAGGTCTGGATTTCGTACTGGGTGATGGGTCCCCAATACCCCGCGTTCAGGAAGAACATCTGCACTCGATCCACCCAGAAGAAGGCGCCTAGGTCGAAAAAGAACCAGCGCTGGCGGTGCTCCAAGGTGGTAGTTCCGACCGTCGTTTCGTACAGGCCGTCCACCAAGCTGGTGACTACGGTGGTATCAATCTCTATCTTTTGCGCCACCCCCCGGCGGGCGGTCAACCCCAGAGCGATGTTCTCGCCTATGGTCCGCACTTCCATCTTGGCCAGACGAGGACGCTCGCGGCGGAAGTAGCGGATCTCACCACGCGATCCCGCGTCGATCGCCTCGTAGATCTCCGGTTCGACCCGGATGCTCCCGTCGGCCACCTTCTTATAGTAGTCCACCGCTCCCCGGCGATCCGGTTCTAGGGCTTCGTAGACTTCGCGGGATACTTCGGCACCTCGCACCGAGTCGCTTTCCGTCACCACGAGTTGGACATACCGGATCTCGTCTCCCCGCCAGTGCGGATCGCGGGCGTCTCCCGACGGCTCCAACTCAATGTCGAAGACCCGTTGGCTTTTGTTCGCGCCCGGACTCGCGTGGACGACGACGTAGTCCTTGACGTCCCTCAGACCCTGCTCGGGACGCTCGCCATCCGAGGTCAGAAGGGTATACTGGAGAAAGGGATCCCCGAGAGCCTCGTCCACAAAGGTTAGGAGGATACGAGTCGCGGACGCGATCCGCCCCAGATCCAGCTCGAACCACCAGTCGCGCAATGGCTGGTCTGGGTCGGGCTGCCAGTACGAGGTCAGATCCCCGTCGAGGAGGTTGGCTACCCCGGCCGCATTGGTGCCGGCACGCACCGCATCCAGCAAGTCGACGTCTTCGGCCTTAACTCCTTTGGGTGGGTTCCGTTGCAGGTGCTCGACAATGTCTTGGGTCGCGTCGATATCCTTGGCCACAAAGTGCGGTCGGGCTGCGTTCGCTGGGGCGAAGAACTCGACCGTGCCGACCGGGAAATCCCAGGTTTTCAGATGGCGGCCCTCTACCGCGATCTGGTTGCCGCGGATGACGTACCCTTGGCCCCAGAGCGCGCTGCCACACAGGCCCCAGAGCGCCAACGCCGTGCCGATCCTGCTACATCTCTTTCGCATCTGGGAGCCGTCGACTAAAGTTCCTGTGGGCCTCAATACGCCACCGCGATCAGGCGGGTTGCGCTGTCGCGACCTCCTGCGCGATCGACCGCGACCCGGCACACGTACAGCCCCGGCGGCACTAGCTGGCCGCCGCTGTCCCGGCCGTCCCAAGGCCGGAGGTACTGACCCGAATGGTCCCGGCCGCCATATACTTCCCGCACTAGCCGGCCCGACATATCCCACACCCCTACCTCCACTAGCCGGTCCTCGGTCAACTTGAGCAGGTCGTACTGGATCGCCACCGCGTCGTTGATGCCGTCTCCGTTGGGCGTAAACGCGGCCGGCTCAACCTGTAGCCCGCCCACAATCGACGCGCCCAGCGACAGCGTCTCGACCCACAGACGGTTGCCGTCTAGCCTGTTGGTCGCATCGCCGCCCCGCACCGGTTGCCAGACCTCCTCTGGTGCCTCGCTGTCGAAAATGCGACCTTGGAAGGTCGCCGCATACCGATACACCTCGCCCCGCAGCCGAACCTGCAGCAACTCACCGCTCTGGTCCACGTCCAGCCGCGGAAAGCTCACCACCACCCGGTTCTCGGTGCGCAGGCTGTCCGCCTCCGCGAAGGCCACCGCCGCTCCCGCCAGTTCAACCTCGACCACCTCCACCACTCGGCCCCCCTGAAAGCTCAACTCTAGGCTGTCGAAACCCCGATCCTGCAGCGACAAGGTGGGCCGCACCGCGTACGTGAAATCGGTTAGCTGCGAAGCCGCGGCCTGCCACGGATCCACCTCTCCCACCAGATCCGTCGCCGCTGGCGGCGACGAGACCGCGAATTCGAGGAAATTCACCTGACCCCCATCCAGAAAATCACTGGCGAAGTCAATCGAAAACTGCACGTAGTTGCGCGGCCGCGGCGCCACCATCGGCACTCCCAGACTGTCGCCAAATGAATACGGCGCCGACCACAGGTCCCAGTTTGCCGCGTCGTGGGTGATGCGGCCTTTCTCCTTCAGCTTGTTGTACTGCGCCCGGGTCAGGGGCGATCCGTCCGACCCATACGGCACCTCCTCGTCGGCTCGGAAGGTCCGCCGCCAGTAGCGGGACGGGTCGGGATCGTCGCCGCCATGGCTGCGGATCGCTACCCGGGCCGACTCGTCTTGGTGGCCCGACCAGCGCACCCAGCCCAGACTGGAGGGGGCACCCAGCGGAATGGTGTTCGAGGTATAGCTGGCGAACGGCACATACCCCTCGGCGAACACCTCCATCTCCGCAATCTCCCACGCCTGCCGCTGAAACGGGTCCAGCCACAGTGCCAACTGTCGCACCGGCGTCCGGTCTAGGGGGATCTCCACCACCGGGCTCTTGTTCTCCGTGATCTCCGCCACCAGATTGAAGTCGAGTTTTGTGCGGACGAGCTTGCGCTGGAATTCTAGGTGAGACCGGTTCGGCGTTCCCCCGTGGAGTTCGCCACTGCCGGTGGCGATGGCGATGTGCTCGATGTAGTGCGGGGAGCCGGGACGCGGCGACACCCGCACTCGGTTCACCGGGAACAGGCCGCCCAGGTCGAAGTACAGGGTGAAGCCGGTGATACCGCCGCCCGGACTGTAATCCGACAGCGACGCATTGTGTACCAAGAAGAAGGTGGTGAAGTCGCCATCCGCGACCACGTTTAGGGTCGGATCGCGGCCATAGCCCGAGTAGCGCTCGGTCATCAGGAAGCCGCCCCGTTCTCCCACCGTGGATAGGATGCTCTCGTCGCTGCCGTAGTAGTAAGGGGCCAGCACTCCATCTAGGTCGACGCTGTCGAAGTCGCCGGCTTGGGCAGGATCCACATCGGCCCAACTCAACTGCTCGAACTCGACGCTGCCGTCTGCTACCTCGGGCCGCAGGGGAAAGCTAGCGTAGTCCTCGCCGCCCAGCCGGTAGATTTTGACCGCCTCTGCCGGACGCCACATCCCCGCGCTCGCCGCCAGGCACAAGAGCAAGCCTGCCAATCGCGCTCTTGCCAAGATGTCACCTTCTTGTGGTGTGTGGGCCCAACCCGCGTCCATTGTTGGGCTGATTATTAAGGAAGGGGGATGTGAGACCACATCCCCCCATGGAACTTGGCGCGCTAGCAGCGAACCTACTCGCCGTCAGCTACTGTCCGAACGCAGCTTTGATGCGGCCCCAGCTCTCGGCTTCGACTGCCGTGCCAAAATCGACCTCCTCCAACGGCGCCAGCAGGAAGTCGGTGGCTACCGCGGCAGTTTCCCAGTAGGTCCCCTCGCCATTCAGGACATACTGTACGGCCTCGTTGTTGTCCATATTGTCATAGTCGCCGATCATCCAGTTCAGACCGATGATCTCGCCTTCTACAAAGTCGTGTACCACGCTGCCGTCCGGGTCATCCCACTGCAGGTTGTCCCACAACGTCATCATCCACTCTGCCTTGCCGGTGACGTCGGCGGCGTTGAGCACGACGGAATCCGACGTGTACCCTTGGTCGGCCCACGGCAGTTGTCCGGCCCAGGTAGCTTGGCTATGCCAGAACCAGTACCACGCTGTCTCCTCGTTGTTCACCGACGCCGGATCGATGTCCGGGAGGCGGAAGTGGATATTCTGGGCAAAACGCCCGCGGTCCTCGGGTTCGTCCGCCCAGCTGCGTTCGCCGCCGTGGTCCCCGTCAACGCTCAGCTCGATGGTGTCGGGCAAGGGGGGAGGGCTACTTTCGATACCGGAGACATCCCGCTTGCGGAAGTTGTCGAACAGCTCGTGGTGCATATAGAGGCGGTCCAAGCTGGCGCTATAACCGACGATGATCTTGCTGTTCAGACTGGATAGGTCTGTCCACTTCTCGCCGGTCGTGGACGTATAGAGCTCTGGCCCGATCCAGTAGTCCTCGGGAACCACGGCCCACTCGGACAGATCCCCGTCCAGAGTCGGCTCGGCACCGGCCGGGAACTGGAACGCGAGCAGAACTTGGTCCTCTGGCACATGACTCCAAGCGGAAAAGGCAAAGCCCACGGTCAGGCACAGGGCGAAAGACACTTTCTTCATTATTGCAGAACCTCCGTGATGTTGATTCCCCGACCCCAGGCGCTCTGGGGCCGCAGGAATCGGGTGGCGTAGGGAATATCGCGAGTCAGAATGTATGCACTGGCCTTGGGGCGGCGCAAAAAAAACCGAGACCGGCCACACTCGCTAGGGGGATAGCTGTGCCATGCGTGCCTCTAGCGCTGCAAGCTGACGAGCGTCTCCGCGCCAGTGGGCGACCGCCAGCCGGTATGCCCGCAGCGCCGCATCCACTTGGCCCGTCTGTTCGTATGCCTCCCCGAGCGCGTAGTGGGCCTTCGCGCTGGTGGCGTCCAACCTCGCCACGGCCTCAAACACCGCGATCGCCCGGTCGTAGGCCTGCTGGCGGAGGTAGTACTGTCCGAGGCTCAGGCGGGAATCAACCCAATCCGGTCGGTGGCGGATCGCTGCTTTGTAGGACTGCTCGGCCTCGCCTAGGCGTCCCTGAAGCAGCCCCAAGTTGCCCAAGGCATGGTGCCCCTTGGCATAGGTCGTGTCCACTTCTAGAGCCTGCTCAAAGGACCGACGAGCTTGGTTCAGGTGCCCTCTCCTAGCCGCCACATAACCGATGGTGAAGTGGGCCTCGCAGGCCTCGCGCTGATCCGGGGCCCGGGCGATCACTTGGCGGGCCAGCGCCAGCGCCTCGTCTAGGTTCTGTTGGTTCAGGTGGGCATGGCTCAATCCCGAGAGGGCCCCGACATGTCCGGGCTGGTGCTTTAGGACCGCCCGGTACATTCCGCTGGCCTGCTCCCACCGGCCGAGCTCGCCGTAGAAGCGCCCCGCCGCCAGATAGGAGTTTAGGTCGCCGCCGGCCTGATTCACCTGTTTTTCTAGAGCTCGCACTTGGGCGGCCCGCCGGTTCAGCTCGGAAAAGCGGTTGAGCAGTATCTGGGCTTGCTCCACGCGCCCTTGGGCGGAGTAGAGATTGGCTAGGCTGTAGTGCGCCTCGGGATAGGCCGGGTCGATCTCGAGAGCCCAGCGCAGCATTCCCTCGGCCTCCTCGTAGTGCTCCGCGTAAGTGTAGAACACCCCGAGTTCCCGGTGGGCTTCCTTGTTGCCGGGATCGAATCTGACAGCGCGCGTCAACAGGTCCTCGGATTCTGCCAAGCGCCCCTGCAGCCGGAGGAGCCGGCCGAGGGTCCACAGTGCCTCAGCATCGGCCGAATCGGCCGCCACGGCCCGCACTAGGGCCTCCTCGGCCCGGTCGTACGCCCCTTGCTCTTGGTGCAGACCGGCCAGAAGACGGTACGAAGGAGCTGTGCCCGGATCGATGCGCACGGCCTCTTCGAGCAGGGCGACCGCCTCCCGGTGGCGTCCCGCCTCTCCGTAGGCCACGGCCAGATTGTGGTAGGCCAGAACGAGGCGCGAATCTAGGCGAATGGCGGCCAGATACGCGGTCTCAGCCGAATCCCTGTGGCCCAGTTTCATGTAGGCCGTGGCCAGATGGCAGTGGGCTTCCGCGGAAAGGGAGTCTAGGGCCACTGCCTGCTGATACGCAGCCAGTGCGTCTCGGTACCGGGCTTGGCGGAAATAGGTGTGCCCTCTCTCCGGGCCCGGTGCTGGCGATTCGGGTGCTTGGCACGCGCCCAGCCCGATCGTCATCAGGGCAGCGGCGGTGCGGCCGAACAGAACTGCGTACGTCGAATGCATCGCGCAGTCCTCCGTTGAGTCGCGGGGTTGAGCGGGGGCGACGCGGCGAATATAGCCATCGGTATCGGCCCCAACAACGCTCAAACCGGACCTCTCTTTCCGTAAAAGGTCTCCGCAGGGAGACGCTATACTTTCACCACGGCGGGGCCAGACTCGGCTCGTGGACAAAGCGCTTCATGCCCAGCACGAGTCGGGCTTGGGTGCGCGGCGGCAGCGCCAGCGCGAACGTCTTGCCGCTCACCGGAACGCGCTGGGACGCCCCAGCGACCTCAACCTCGGTGAACTCGTGTTCTCCCATGCCCCCGGCTTGGATCAGCACCTCCCGGCGCTCGGTTGGGCTTACGTTCACCACGGTCAGTTCGGCCCGGTCGTCGCTCAGCCCCGACACCAGCGCGGCCACGTCGGGCGGAAGCCCCGGACGACGGCGCTGGCAGTCAAAGTGACGCAGTCTCGTGACCAGCAGGCCCCCATTGTAGTGCGGCAGAGGAGCCCCCATGGTGAGCTGCACCAAGCCTTCACAAGTAACAGGATTCCGCTGCTGGAAATAGGCGTCGCCATAGCTGGCCGGGTCTTGGTCGTCTTGCGCCATGAAGCCGAGGCGCGCCTGCACTTGGCCCAGATTGTGTTGCAGGATCCGCTCTGGATACTCGGGGAACTCGCCGTGCAGGTAGGCCATCCAGCCCCAGTCGTGCCCGCCCTGATCCTTGGTGTGGTGCCACGAGTTGATGGCAAACGGATCACCCGACCGCTTGCGGGTCTGCTCGAATCGCCGCGAATCGGACCGGGCCATCGACATGCACCACAGATGGGCGATGTCGGACGGGTACATAGGCATGAACTCGAACCAGCCGTCCTTCTGCAGGGCGGTGCCGTCCTCCTGCCGGATCGGGTCGTACAGCCACGGGCCCGGCTCGTAGGCGACCCGCCCGGGATCATCGTACTTGTGGGGCACGTAGAGCTGATCGCCGCGCTCGATCCCGCGGGAAATGAGGACGTCGATCTGCGAGCGCGGAAAGTCCATGTATTCCAGTCGGCGCGTCAGCAGGGCGCAGTTCTGGGCTGCGACCCCCACGGCCTGCCCCACGCTGTGCCAACCGTGGGGCCAAGCCCAGCCGTAGCTCGACCCATACCACTTGCCGTTGATGTGTTCGCCCACGACACCGGAGAGGCCGACGTTGTCGGGCACGATGCCGCCGTTGGCGTCGGTGCGCTCCATCCAGGCCTCGGTGTATTCGAGGACCCAGTCGCGGTACTTCCCGTCCGCCGTCAGCAAATAGGCGTTGGCCCCGAGGGTGGTCGCGAGGAGGTTGACCACGGCGTCGCCGCGGCCCATGCGATCGCGCATGGCTTGGCCCAGCCGCTCGGCCAACTCGGGACTACCGCGCACCACCTCGTGATTGGTGCATCCCGGCACGTCGTAGAAGGGCAGGTTGTACCCCTCATAGGGCCAATGCGGACCTTCTGCGAAAGCCCAGTAGGCCGGCCCCTTGCTGCCGTTTCTCGCGCACCGGATGATCCGGTGTTCCGGGTCGTAGTTGGGTGCCTCCGGATCCGCACCGAGGAACAGCCCGGCGAAGCGCCGGGCCCGCTCGATGTTGGCCCCATTGGTCGGATCGGCCATGCAGAGCATGTAGAACAGGTAGTTGCCCTCGCCTTGGTGGAACCAGTCGTAGCCCGGCTGGTACTCCCGCACCACCATGGGGTAGCCGTGTCCCGTGCCATGCTGGCTCATCTGCTCATTGATGGCATCGAATTCCCGCTGGGCGGCGGCTAAAAACCGGTCGCTGCCGCCGAGGAGGTAGAAGAGAGGCCAGTTGTGGAAGCTCTCGTAGCAGTCATCCAGCGCGTCAATGCTCTCGAAGTTGGGACTCGGCGGCCAGAGCAGGCGCCCATCCGAATGGGTGTATTTCTCAAGCGCCTGCGGAGCGGCGTCCTCAATTGCGTCGAATAGCTGGCGCTGAAGCAAAGCCCACTTCGGTGGTGTCTGGGCCGATTCGCACGTCTCTAGGGAGACTGCCATGGTCTTTCGCCTTCCGTTTTGGGCTGATAGCACTCGATGATCATGGCTTCTTAGGGGCCGGGCCCACCTTGCCCTCGACCAGCGCGACGAACCGATCGGGTCTCAGACCCGCTAGGTGCTCAACCGCGCCGCTGGGCCAGCGGATCCGCACCGAGTCGACCTGCGTCCGGGCCCCCAGCCCGAAGCTCACCCGCATGTCTCGCTGCGACAGATAGCTGAAGCTGCCCCGGACCTCCTGCACTTGGTAGAGGTCGCCCGCCCACACCTCAATCCGTGCCCCGATGCCGTCCCGGTTACTCGGTCCGCCCCGGGTGGAGAGGGTGAGCCAGTGGCGCGAATTCCCTCCCTCGTTCCTCAGCAGGGCGGGCGACTGCTCGCTGTTGGTGACCACGATGTCCGCGTCGCCGTCGTTATCGTAATCGCCCACCGCGCAGCCGCGGCTGACCCGCGCCCGCGTTAGGGCCACCCCCGCTTGGGAAGAGATGTCCCGGAACCGGTACTGGCCGCGGACATCGGGTCCTTGGTTCTGCAGCAGCAGGTTCGGCTGGGCGTAGCTACTCGACTCGTGGAACGCTGAGGTATTGTCGAGCACGTGGCCATTGGCCACGAATAGGTCTTGGTCTCCGTCGTTGTCGTAGTCGATGAAGCCGATGCCGAACGAAAGGTAGGGCAGGCTGACCAGACCGATACCTGCGGGGTACGAGGCGTGCGGAAAAAACCCGGTGCCCCGGTTCTGGTACAGGCTAATAGGCTCGTTCTCAAAATTAGTGACCGCTAAGTCCATGTCGCCATCGTTGTCGTAGTCGGCCGCATCAACCCCCATGCCCGCCTCCTGTTGGCCGTCTTGGCCGTAGGCCACGCCGGCCAGCCCGCCGAGCTCGGTGAAGCGCCCGTCGCCCTCGTTGTGGTAGAGGAAGTTGGGCACGGCGTCATTGGCCACATAGAGGTCCATGTCGCCGTCGTTGTCGTAGTCGGTGGCCACCACGCCCAGCCCCCGTCCGGCCGCGGCTGAGGTGTCCACCAGCCCGGCCAGCCGATTCACGGCGCGAAAACGCCCGTCGCCCTCGTTGCGAAATAGGTGGTCCTCGGCACCGGCGAAGTTCCGCGGATGGGGGTACGCCTCGATGCCTTCTGCGGGGGCGCGCTGAGGCGTGGCTAGGTAGGCTTCCAGATCTTTCTCGGCGTAGGATAGATCGTAGTGGACGTAGTTGGCCACGTACAGGTCGAGGTCTCCGTCGTTGTCGTAGTCGGTGAAGGTGCTGCCCATGCTCCAGATGGTGTCTCCCACCGCGGCTTGGTCCGTGACATCGCGGTATCGCCCATCGCCCTCGTTGCGGTACATGACGTTGGCGCCGTAGTTGGTCAGGTATAGGTCCGCGTCGCCGTCGTTGTCATAGTCGGCAAACGCGCATCCCATGCCATAGCCCGGGTCGTCCACCCCAGCGTCCCGCGCCACCTCCACAAAGCGGCCGCCCTCGTTGCGAAACAGCGCATTGACTGGATCCGGCGAGCCTGTGTAGCCTCGGAATGCAGCGCCGTTGACGAAGTATAGGTCTAGGTCTTGGTCGCCGTCGAAGTCGATGAAACCAACCCCGGAGCCCATGGTCTCGGGGAAGTACCGCCGACCGCTCGCCCCGGTGACGTGCTGGAATTTGACCCCGACCTGCTCGGCCACATCGACGTACTCTATCGCGGGAAGAGGAGCGGGTTGAGCGGTCCAGCCAGCGGGCGGCCCCAGACATAGCGCGGCCACTATCCCCGCGTCGCTCAGGGCAGCGAGTGGTCGGCGCACGGGACGCCATCCTTCTTGCCGAAAGGCTGCTCAACCGGTCCCTCCTCTGCAAATCTCCCTGTACTCATCCTTCACCAGCCCGATTTGATTGGGCGGGATTTCCTCGAATCCTGTTGCCCGACTCGGGGCATCCTCTTTGAGAACGGCTGTTCCGCTGCCGTGCCAGCGCAGTCTTACTCGGCCAATCCCCGCTCGACCTTCCGCTCAAAGTCGCGCATTTCATCCACCCCGTCTAACACGCCGATTTCCATGTTGAACTCGCGCACCTCGTCCGGCTCAATGTACTGCAAGGTCCCGTGCTTGCGGTTCCAAGCGCGGCCGAGCACCGAGCAGTTGCCCGGCTCAATGCCGGTGACATACGTGCCCTTGTGGAAGTGCTGCCAGTGGTTGACGATGGGAATCTCGCTGTGCTTGAACCTCCAATACAATCCCAAGCCGAGCTCGTCGTTGAGGAGGCCGAGGTGGACGCGCCCTTGGCGGTCGGTGCGGGGCCGATGCACGTACACATCGTCGTGGGCGTGCGGTTGCGGTCCTTTGGCTATGGCGTAGTCCTGCGGGCCGACGGGCCGGTCGGCGGTCCACTCGGTGCTCTCGCGGCTGTGGAGGACGAGGCGGGCCCCTGCGTCGAGCAGGGGGAAGCCGGGGTTGCAGTGGTACACGAACATGAGCGGCGAGCGGTCGGCCGCGAGGTTTTCGACGCGGTCGCGGATGAAGATGCGCCGCTCCCCGAGCACGGTCGAGATCTCGCGCGACAGCTCTAAGTTCTCGGCAAAGACCTCGGCTTGGCGCATTTGGCCGCGGATGCGCACGACGTAGTCCGCGCCCTCCCAGCCCACCTCAATGCCGACGTTCTTCGCCGGTATGTACGAAAGGCGGCCGTGCAGGGGCATTTCGGCGTTTTCCTCTTCGGGATCGACTTCTGGGTGGCCGACAAAGTCGAGTCCGCAAGAGGTGACTAGCCCGCCGAACCAGCCGCGCCCCCATTTGAAGCCCTCTGGCTCGTAGAACGCCGGCCCGACGTCGCCGGGGCCGGAGCGGAAGCACAGCGACTGGCCCTTGTAGTGGGCCGAGGCAATGTCGAGGGCGCGGCCGGGCAAGACGGAAAACCCCAAGCCCGAAGCGTTGAACACGTCGATGAGGTCGGCGCCGCGCTCAAAGCCTTCGCGGCGCTCGGCGCGGCGGGCGTACATGAGCTGGCTGATGTCGCCGACGCGGTTGAGAAGCTGGCGGCGGGTGAAGTTGCGGCCAAAGAGCTTGGGCATGAGAAATCTCCTGTGTGGATGCGAAAACCCTTGTAGGGGTTTGGGTTTGTCAATATAAGATATAGGGCCAAACGAGCGAATGGCTTTTCTCGGTCAACCCGAACCCATTGCGGAAGGAGTACAGCAGGCATGGCTTTTTCAACAGCGGTTCAGCTCGAAGACGTGTGGAAGCGCTTCGGCGCGGTCGAGGCGGTGCGCGGGGTGTCGCTGGGCGTACCCGCCGGATGTATCTACGGGCTGTTGGGTCCCAACGGCGCGGGTAAGACGACCCTTATCCGCATGATGATGAGCATCTTCTTCCCCGACTCCGGGCGCATCGGCCTGCTGGATGGGCAAAAGGCCCTCGCGGTCAAGGACCAGCTCGGCTATCTGCCCGAGGAAAAGGGCCTGTACAAGAAGATGAAGGTCGCCGAGCTGATGATCTATTTCGCGCGGCTCAAGGGGGTTGCGGCCGATGCGGCCCAGCGGCGGGCCGGCGAGTTGTTGCAGCGCTATGGCCTCGGTGCCTATCGGGATCGGCGCTGCGAGGTGCTTTCCAAGGGCATGGAGCAAAAGGTGCAATTGCTCGCGGCGCTGATTCACGAGCCTGAGCTAGTCATTCTCGACGAGCCTTTTTCCGGGCTGGACCCGGTCAACCGCGATGTAATGCGGGACGTCATCTTGCAGATGCGCCGCGACGGCAAGACAGTGATCTTCTCGACCCACCTCATGGAGCAGGCCGAGCAGCTATGCGACTTTGTCGCGCTGATCAACAAGGGGCAAAAGGTCGTCGATGGCCCGTTGGGCCAAGTGCTCGCCAGCGGAGGGCGCGCGGCCGTGCTCGACTACGACGGCGATGGGCGTCTACTGCGCGATCTGCCGGGCGTTATGCGGGTCAACGACTCGGGCAAGCGGGCCGAGCTCTTTCTGGCCGAGGACGCGGATTCGCAAGCGATATTGGCCGCGCTCTTATACAAGGTGCAGATACGGGGTTTCGCCCTGCGCACGGCCTCTTTGCACGAGATCTTCATCCGCGCCATAGGGGAGGCCGACGATGCGTAAGGTTGCTTTAGTTGCGCGGCGCGAATACATAGAGCACGTCCGCACCAAGGGGTTTTGGATCGGCGTCTTGGCCTTCCCGCTCATCCTCGCGTTGAGCGTTGTGGTGCCCCTTCTATTGAGCGAGACCAAACAGGCGCGCACCTATGCCGTGATCGACCATTCGGGTTTTGTGCTACGGGAGGTGGAAAAGGGCATTTTGGCCGAGGATCTAGGCATGGTGCTGCGGGACGCGGCAGAGCGCTACCGCGACGGCGGTCGGGCTTGGGAGCGCTCGCCGGATGCGGTGCGGGCCGCCGCAAAGGTCTATGTGAGCTTGGCGGAAGCGGAGCGGCCGGCGCTGATCGAGGACCTCGCTGCGGGCAGAGGTGAGGTCGCGGCCGGCCTCGTCGAGTGGTGGCAGCAGGTGTCGGCTGAAGATCTGGAGGCCCTCGGCTTGGAGCTCTCGCGCAGCCGCTACGTCCGGGTGGAGGTCGGCGATGATCCGCCAGCCGCACTCAATCGCATGGTGAACGAAGGATCACTCTTTGCCTACTTCGTCATCGCCTCAGATCCAGTCGCCAGCGACGAGGGGTGCAAATACATCTCTTTGAACCTGACCGACCGGGACTTGCGCCATTGGTTTGCAGACCGGGTGTTCCAAGTGGTGCGAGCGCGGCGCATTGAACAGGCGGGCCTCGACGCGGAAACGAGCTACTGGTTGCAGACCCCAGTGCATTTCGCGGAACGCAAGGTCGATAAGCGCGGCGGAGAGGCTGAAGTTTCCACAGTCGACAGAGTCCAGCAGTGGGCCGTCATACCGTTCGTTTATCTATTGTGGATGGCGGTATTTATCAACGCGCAGACGCTTATGACCAATACCGTAGAGGAGAAGTCGTCGCGCCTCATCGAAGTGCTGCTGTCCGCGCTTTCGCCCTTTGAGCTGATGGCCGGCAAAATCGCCGGCACAGCCGCGGTTGGGCTGACCTTGGTCTTTACCTGGGTTGCGTGCGTCGCAGTGGGGGTGGTAATCGCGCCGGCCGCGTTGGGGGACGATGTGGCTTCCATCGTCGGCATTGCCAGCACTCCTCTGTACTTGTTGTCCTTTGTCTTTTACTTCTTGGCTGGCTTTCTGCTGTACGCCTGCTTGCTGGTGGGGGCCGGCTCGCTGTGCAACAGCTTAAAAGACGCGCAGAGCCTGATGTTGCCGCTCCTCGTACCGCTGATAGTGCCGTTGCTTATGATGGTCCCCATCACCCAAGATCCCAACGGCACCTTGGCGCGGGTTGTGTCCTACATACCGCTCTTTACCCCTTTTGTCATGATGAATCGGGCCGCTGGCTCACCGCCGCTGTGGGAGTATTTGGCCACCACAGTGCTGCTTCTTTTGTCCATCTACTTCGCGGTGCGGGGGGCGAGCAAGGTCTTCCGCACCGGCATCTTGATGACGGGCAAGCCGCCGCGCTTGGGAGAGGTCATGCGCTGGTTGACGACCAAAGAAGACATCAGCCCAGCGGAGCGCGAAGCGGGCTGAGTCAGTTGAGCGGGATCAGGCGATTGGCAAGAACGCGGATGTTGTGCTCAATGGTGGGGGCGTCCGGGGCGTCGCCGGCCCAGCGGAGGTACGCGCTAAAGGCCTCAATGGCCTTGAGGTAATCGCAGGTGTGGTGGTAGAGGAAGCCGAGATCGCGGTAGTTTTCGGCTTCAGCCGGCTGTAGATACGCGATTTTCTCGGCCCAGCCAATGGCCGTGGGAAACTCGCGGGCTTGGCAGTGGAGGCGTTTGAGGTTGCGGAGCATGCGCGCTAAGATGTGCCGCGACGAGGCCGGCTCAATGAACTCGGCGGCCAATTCGAGTTGGCGTCCCTCAATGACCGGCAGCCGCTCGCCCAAGGACGCAGTATCGACAAAAGCGCCGTTGGCAAAGGGATCGACGAAGAGCGGCTCGTCGCCTTGGGTGCTGCGCACGAGGAAGTGATGCGGAAAATTGACCCCTGCGAGGGGGAAGGACAGCCGCTTTCCTAACTCTATATAGACGACCGCCAAGGTGATGGGAATGCCGAGGCGGCGGTTGAGTACCTCGTTGAGATAGCTGTTGCGGGGGTCGTCGTAGTGAGCGCGGTTGCCGCGGAAGCCGAGGTCGCCGAACACGTATTGGCTCAGGTTGGCCAGAGAGGCCGGCAGGGAATTGGCCGCGGCATAACGGGTGTAAAAGCCTTCGCTCAACTCGTCGAGCTGCTGTAGGTAGTGCTCGATATCGAGGTCGGGATAGGCTTGCAGGGCGATGAGCAAGGCACCGCGGGCGAGGTCGATCTCGTCGGAGGAGTCGTGCGCCTTTTGGACGAGCGCGAAAAAAGGATCGGAAGACCGCGGACGCATGCCGACTGCGCCCCGCTTAAACGCTGCGGTTGTGGATCCAACTAAACCGCAGCGGCGCGGCGTGGGTCTGCCGCCGCTCGTTGCGCTCGGCCAACTTGGCGTAGCGCGGCCCGAGCTTGCACAAATAGTCTTGGGCGGCGGCCGCTTCGCCCGTGAGGCCGCAGAGCGAATCCAACCCCCACTGGCGGACCAAGTGTTGGGTGATTTCGGCGTAGTGCTTGGCCGTGTACACCCCGAGTCGCTGGGCCACGATAGAGAAGTGTTCAAAGAGGTTGGGGTCCTGCCCGTCGGTCATCAGGTGAGCGGGCATGACGACTTGGCGTTTCATCAGGTCGCGGAAAGCCAATACCGCGCCCTTTGGATCTAGCTCGAAAATTTTCTTGATAAAGTTCGTGTACGCCTTTTCGTGGCGGGCTTCGTCGCCGGCCACGACGCCACAGATGGTCTTGAGGTGCGAATCGCCGGCCTTTTGCGCTAAGCGGGCTACGTTGCTGTGGGAGATGCGGGTCGCCCGCTCTTGGAAAGAGGTATAGACGAAACCCTTGTAGGGATCTTGGGCGGCCTGCGGGTTGAAGCCATTGCGCAGCAGGTGTTGGATCGTCGTCTCGATAGCGCGCATATCGACGCGGCCCGTGAGAAAGAGGTATTTGTTGAGCAGGTCGCCGTGGCGATTTTCTTCGGCCGTCCAACCGCGCGACCACTGGGCCCACGGGCTAGGATCCGTGCCGGTGGTGTCTGACACGCCTTCAAAGCTGTTGAGCAAGGTCTGATAGGTGGGCAGGGCTTCCTCGGTGATCATGTCGCCGACGAGGACGACGAGGACGTCGTCGGGAAGCGCTTGGGCGCGGGTGCGGAATTCGCGGATGGAGTCTTCCCAGTTTTCCTCGCCCACATTGGGGAGAAAATCGTCGGGCTGCCAACTGTCTTCTACGGGCTTGAGCAACTGGAGCTGGCCCCTGACAAAATCCTCCATGCTCGCAATGACTTCTCTCTTGTGCGGATTCAACTGAGTTTCTCCATCACTGAGGGATTGAAAGATACCCTAACCGGGTACGCGGGCAGCATGGTTTTATAAGTATAAATTATTGAATATAAGACAAAATGGACAAGTTAAGCTATTGATTCAAGCGGTGTATGTGAATAAAACATTTGTTTCATATATAAAACAAATGTAGAATAATATAAACTTGCTCCTTTAGCCCGTCAACGTGCGCCGCAATGTGAGTGCGAGCGGCTGGCGCCTCTCGCCCAAAGTGGCGGATGCCGCCATAAACGCGGGCGGTGCCCACGCTCCTCTTAAAATCCTATCTGATTGTTTACAATTGAGTTGTGCGCCGCGCAAAACAGCGGTACGCCCTTTGCTAATAAACTGGGTGAATCCCTTACCCCAACAAGGAGGATACCTTGGTCAACAAAGGATTTAGCAAGGAGCAGATCGAGCGCGTAGCGCGGATGTACAAATGCAATCAGGACGCTAGCCGGGTGCTGGGGATCACGATACGCAGCTTTAGTCGGCTTTGCCGCAAATACGACATTGAATCGCCTTTTGCGCGGCACCAGCGGCAGCGCTGTCAGGCGACCAAAAGCACTAACCCCACTTCACCGCGCCTTTAGGCGCGACATAGGAGGCATATCATGGGAGCAATAGAGCGGATCGCCGCCATTTGGAAGGCGAATCTCAACGAGGCGCTGGACCGGATCGAAGATCCAGCAAAGATGGTGGATCAGATCGTCCGCGACGCAGAGTGTGCCGTTGACCAAGCTGGAGCCGCTCTGGTTAAGGCGCGGGCTACCAAGCGGCGTCTAGAGCGCGACCTCCAGCGTAACGCCGAGCAGATGCAGATGTGGCAAGCGAAGGCCGCAGCCGCGGTGGAGGCCGGCAACGACGAGGGTGCGCGGCTCGCCTTGATACAGAAGACGGAGCTGGACCAAGCGCACGTGCGGCTGGAATCGGCCCTCGCAGAGAGCGGCGATACCGTGGTCCAGCTAGAGGAGCAGGTCGAGATCCTACGCCAAAAGCTGCGCGATATCCGCACGCGGCGGGGCAAGCTGATCGCCCGCTGTCGCGCCGAGCGCGAGCGCGGCGTAGCATTTGGCGAAGACGCGTCCGCGCTCCGCTTTGCCGCGATCGCGCAGCGGGTGCAGCAAAGCGAGCGCGAACTGGCGCGCTTTGAGGAACAGGTGGATCAGACAGCCGCTGAGGCCGAAGTGCTGCGCGAATTAGCCGCCGAGCGCCGCGCTGAGCGCGACCGCAAAGTCGCAGAGGAACTAGCCGCGCTGAAAGCGGCTTCACCCCGCCTTTAGGCGACGCTAAAGGCATCGTAAAGGAGGCCGGTCATGTTGGCCAGAATACTAGGTGTGATATTGCTAATTGGGGGCGTTGCTTGGGGGCTCAAGCTGATTTGGCCCTTGTTCGGCAGCCTCTTTGGGTTGCTCGGCGCGGTTGCAGTCGGCCTCTTGGCTGCCGGAGCGCTCTACATAGGTCTGCGCTGGCTGCGCGGCGAGAGCATCTTGGGCCGGGTCGTCGGGGCCTTGGCCTTACTCGCCGGGGTCTATCTGGCCTTTAAGGCCGCGTTGAGCTTAGTGGCCGGCGTCTTTGGTGCCGCGTTCTTGCTGCTGCAAGTTGCCTTGGTGCTGGCGATTTTCTACGTGGGCTGGAGGTGGCTGGACAACGGCGAGTTCAGCCTGCGGGGACGAGGCGACTTCTAAAGCGGCTTTCGGAAGAGCCTGAGCTAGGGTACAGTGAGGTGGGGGTAGCCTTGACTTTGTATGATATGCTCATTATAAAAGAAAGGTAGCAGGTAGTACAACTTATCTCATAAATGCCCACCCTCTCGTATGGGGCGTTCCTAGTGGACGCCCCATACTTTTTACTCCGCTCAATCAGGAAAGGTGTTTATATGGCGAACCCCGTCAGTTGTTGAGATATTTAAGGAGTATCAGCCCCCAACTTCCGATAAGCCATCACCAAGTCCGCTCAATATCCGTGATGCAGTCCACTCGGTTAATTCCAATTTGGATATTATTCCCTCGAAGTTTGATTTTTCCGATCACCTGATTGACTCAATTAAGCCTGATCCTCGAGTTCTGGCGCGGCTCATTGCCCGTGATTTTCAGGACAAAAATCTCATACTCATAGATTGCGCTCCGACTGAGTCGATATTTACTCAGGCTGCGTATCACGCATCTCGTTACATTCTTGTTCCCGTCAAACCAGAGTACTTCGCTACCATTGGCTTCCCGTTACTAAATGATTCCCTTACTAAATTCAAGGACGAGAATCGAGGCCACTTGATTGATGTCATCGGGGTGGTCATCAATAATTCCACTTATCAAAGTTCCAACTCTGGAGGGCCTGAATCAAAAAGAGCAAAGGGGGAGATACGTGACGAGGCAGCTAAGAATGGATGGCACGTATTCTCGCAAGAGATACCTTTTTCCCGTGGGTTTCCTAAAATGATGCGCGGCGATTTCAATCATCTTGGAGATGCCAAAGAGTTTCAGTTTTTTGCGAAGAGTTTTTTCGCAAAACTTGGATTTTTATTCAAGTTTTTTTAAGAGTATGTTTATATGGGAGATTGAGAGCGTATGAATAATCCTATTGAAGCGGCACTACGCCCAATAGTCCGCCAGTATGGCTTAGGGAGTGTTCTTGAATCTCTGGGTAAAATTGCGGACGCTCAACGCGAAAGTTCTGTGCAGGCCGGAGCAGGCACTGGGAAGAAGCCCAAGAAGCGCAGTGTAAAAGCTACGGCATCAGAATACGTTTCCAAGTTGGAACTCTCCTTAGAGAAGGGAGCACCAGTAGTTGAGCTTGCAGAGCACTTTGAGCGCAAGGCGTTTTTGCCCACTGTTGGCGATATTGCTCACTTCTGTCAGATGTACGGAATTGAGGTGCCGGCCTCCAAGACTCGCGCAAGTGCCATCCCAAGGGTTTTCAAGCACATAGCATCGATGGAAACCGAAGCAATTCAAAGGATATTGGACGATGGGCTATTCTCCGGCCCAGCGCGTTTAGGGCCTATTGCGGATGCAATCCGGCGCAATGGCAGAAGCAGCCCCCCTCCTGACTCCTCGCCAGCGCACGACGCTGCTCGCCAGCCTACCGAGAGACATCCATAGCCCGAAACCGGCGCCGGCGTGGGCGACTCGTCCAGCAGCACCTAGACAACGGCGAGCAATGGGCCGCTACCCAAGCCAAACGGCTATTCGACGAAGAACTGGGCAGCGATTCTCGGGAAGGATGACGCCCTAAGAAGCCTAGCGATATTTCTCTTTGAGAAGGTCCACCGCGTCTTTCACCTGCTGCGCCGCCCCCTTCGCGCACACCAACAGCGCGTCTTCAGTATCCACCACGACCAAGTCCTCTACCCCCAATAGCAGCACGATTTTGTCGGCCTGCCCGTACACCGTCGAACGGGCCGCGTCCAACGCCACCACCTCGCCCGCCAGCAAATTGCCCGCTGCATCTGTCGGCAATACGTCCGTCAGTGCCGTCCAAGAGCCGATGTCGCCCCAGTCGATAGCCGCCTCTAGCGTGGCCACCTTGGGGGTGCGCTCGACCAAGGCGTGGTCGATGGAAATCGGCTTGAGTTTTGGATACTCGCAGGCGATGACCGCTTCCTCTTGTGGCGTGCCAACGGCGGCTTGGATGCGCCGCAATCCGGCGTGCATTTCCGGCTCAAAGCAGGCGAGAAGCTCCAGCACGGTCGCCGCCTTCCAGACAAACGTGTTGCTGTTCCACAAATAGTGGCCGCTGGCTGCGTACTCGGCCGCCTGTTGTTCGGCAGGCTTTTCAGTAAACTCGGCGACTGCGTACACCGGCGTCCCGCGCACCTGTGCCAGCACGGGGCCGCGGCGGATATAGCCATAACCGGTCTCAGCGCGCGTCGGCTTGACTCCGAGCGTGAGCAAGTAGTCCGGCCGGTCGGTTAGGGCTTGGTTGGCGACCTGCAACAAGCGGCAGAACTCCTCGGGCCGACCTATGTAGTGGTCCGATCCCAAGCTAGCGACCGTGCATCCCGGATGGCGGGCCTCCAACAGTGCGCATTCCAAGCCGATGGCCGGCCCGGTATTGCGCAGCACCGGCTCGACGATTAGCTGCTCGGGCAGCAGCGTCGGCACCTGCTCGCTCACCAGCGACCGAAGCTGGCGGCCAGTCGATACGTACACATCGGCCGGCGCGGCAATCGCGCCAATGCGGGCGACCGCGTCTTGGAGCATGGTCTGCTCGCCGGCCATGCAGTGGAACTGCTTGGGCTTGTGTGCGCGGCTATAGGGCCATAGCCGCGTACCGACCCCTCCAGCGCGAATGACGAATTTCATTGGTTGACACTCCCGTACAGGTGAATTCAGCGCCGGGCAATATAACTAATCGCCCGGACTTGAGCAGGGCGCACTATTGACAGCTTAACCTGATGCTGTACTATGTCCTTCATTATAGAAATTCCACGAGGAGCTTCGCATGGCGTACCCGCAATTCGACCAAGTCCCCAACCACTATGCCGGCCCCGTCATCCAGCGCGTCAAGGACTACCGCCTGAAAAACGGCAAGCGCTCGCTGTGCCCGACGCTCCTGCAAATCGGCCAGCTACAGGTCTTAATCCCCCGGCACTTTGGCTTTTGCTTTGGGGTTGAGCGGGCCATTCACATGGCCTTTTCAGCCCTAAAGGAGAACCCGGATCGCAAGGCGTACCTCGTCAGCGAGATCATCCACAACCCCTTGGTCAACAACGACCTCAAAAAGCAAGGCGTCCGCTTCATCTACGACTCCGAGGGGGACCGCCAAATCTCCGAAGAGGAGCTGAACAGCGACGATATCGCGCTCATCCCGGCCTTTGGCACCACCATGCAGATCGAGGAATCGCTCCGCCAGAGCGGCATCGACATCGAGTCCGAGGAATACCGGGAAAATTACGATACCACCTGCCCCTTTGTGTCCAAAGTGTGGAAGCGCGGTGAGGAGCTAGGCCGCCAAGGCTATACCATCATCATCCACGGCAAGTACAACCACGCCGAGACCCAAGCGACTCATTCGCACACCGAGGGACACACCAAGACCCTAGTGGTGTTCGACGCCGCCGAAGCCGAGAAGGTGGCTGCGTACATCGCGGGCGCGATGCCGCTCGCCGACTTTGAGCGCACCTTTGCCGGCAAAAGCTCAGAAGGCTTCGACCCACAAAAGGACCTAGAGCGGGTGGCCGTGGTCAACCAGACGACCATGCTCGCCGAGGAAACTCAAGAAGTGGCCGCAATTTTGCGCCGCGCCATGCGCCAGCGCTATGGCGAGGAAAACCTCGACTACCACTGCGCCGACACCAATGACACGCTGTGCTACGCCACTCACCAAAACCAGAACGCCACGCGCTCGCTGCTAAGCTCTGGAGCCGATTTGGCCCTGATCGTCGGCGGCTACAATAGCTCGAACACCTCCCATTTAGTCGAGCTGTGCCGCCAATCCATGCCGAGCTTCCTCATCGCCAACAGCGACGAGATCCTATCGGACCAGCGCATTCGCCATTTCGACGTCTACGCCAAAAAAATAATCGAGAGCGAGGGTTGGCTGCCGCGCCCCCTACCCATGCGGCTGATCATTACCTCGGGCGCGTCCTGCCCGGATATCCTCATGAACCAAGTACTGGAAAAGGTCGCCGGCTTGTACGGGTACGGCGCACAAGAAATCGACACCGCCCGCTTGCAGATCTTTGAGGAGAGCCTGTGATACTCGGCCTCGTCAAAGGGCACGTGGTCTCCAGCGCCAAGGTAGATGCGCTCGCGGGCGAGAAACTCTTAATAGTCGAAATCCTCGCTGCCACGCCCGAGGGATTGGAGCGCACCCAGAAGCACCTCGTCTGCATCGACGCCGTGCAAGCAGGCGAAGGTGCGCTCGTCGTCGTCGTGCAGGGCAGTTCGGCGCGGCAGGCACCGGGCATGGATCAGATACCCGTAGATGCGCTGATCATCGGCATCGTGGATTCGCTACAGGCGTTTGGACGCACCCTAGAAAATCAAGTCGCATGAGGGTCTGCCGCGTCATTGGCCGCGTAGTCGCCAGCAGCAAACATTCCTTGCTCGCCGGGCAGAAGATCATGGTGGTGTGCCCCGAAGGCGAGGAGGGCGGTGCTTTGCAGGTGGCGGTGGACGGGAGCCAAGCGGGGATCGGCAGCAAAGTGCTGGTCGTTCAGTCAGGTGTTGCCGGGGCTGAGGTGACCGGGACCGAGCGGCCGCCGTGCAGGAGCGTGATCGTGGGAATTATCGACGAAGGAGCCGCCGCGTGAAGCTAGCCAAGGTAGTGGGCACCGTAGTGCTCTCGCAGTGCATTGAGCCGTTCCGCGGCCACATATTGCACCTGACCCAAGACATCGACGAGTGCCTAGAGCCTGTGGGCGAGGCCGAGGTCTGCGCAACTTGGGCGGCCCTGCGCGAGGGAGACGCGGTGATCGTCGAGGTTGCGCGCGAAGCCTGCAATGCCTTCGCCCCTCCACTGCCTGTGGACGCGGCCATAGTCGGCAAGGTGGACGAGATACAGCTCGGCTAGCCTCAAGCCGCACAGCGCTCGGCCCGGGCACTGCGCACCCTTTCCAACTCTAGCATCCAAGCATCTTCGTACTGGCGCAGCACCCGATACCACGCGCTCAGATCCGCTTCGCCGCGCAGGAGCTGGCGGGCGGTTTGATCGACGACTTTCTCGGCCCGTTGCACCCGGGGACGGGCGGCCGAGCCGCGCATGGGAATGGGGCCGAAAGCGCTTCGCACTCGATTGATGACCGCGCTGAGCTCGCCGCCCAGACGGGATACAGATGGGGACGTGGGGGATACGCGCTGTCTGTGCATTGGAAACCTCCTAAGGGAGTGCCGGCGGCTCGGGGATGCGCCGGAGAGGACGTGGGGAATCGCCTTACTGCACCTATGTTCACCAAGCAAAATATACTGAACATAAGTGCAGTTGTCAAGCAATTTAATCCCTTATGGCGCGTTTTTTTCGCCCTCAAACCCTCCATCCTCGCCGTTGTCTAGGTGCTGCTGGACGAGTCGCCCACGCCGGCGCCGGTTTCGGGCTATGGATGTCTCTCGGTAGGCTGGCGAGCAGCGTCGTGCGCTGGCGAGGAGTCAGGAGGGGGGCTGCTTCTGCCATTGCGCCGGATTGCATCCGCAATAGGCCCTAAACGCGCTGGGCCGGAGAATAGCCCATCGTCCAATATCCTTTGAATTGCTTCGGTTTCCATCGATGCTATGTGCTTGAAAACCCTTGGGATGGCACTTGCGCGAGTCTTGGAGGCCGGCACCTCAATTCCGTACATCTGACAGAAGTGAGCAATATCGCCAACAGTGGGCAAAAACGCCTTGCGCTCAAAGTGCTCTGCAAGCTCAACTACTGGTGCTCCCTTCTCTAAGGAGAGTTCCAACTTGGAAACGTATTCTGATGCCGTAGCTTTTACACTGCGCTTCTTGGGCTTCTTCCCAGTGCCTGCTCCGGCCTGCACAGAACTTTCGCGTTGAGCGTCCGCAATTTTACCCAGAGATTCAAGAACACTCCCTAAGCCATACTGGCGGACTATTGGGCGTAGTGCCGCTTCAATAGGATTATTCATACGCTCTCAATCTCCCATATAAACATACTCTTAAAAAAATTAAGGCTCATCCCAACCCGTCCTCTCGGCGTAGTGGCGGGGAACTAACCACTAACCACTTCTAAGCCTTATGTGAAGGCGCGTCCTTTGTGTTGACATCAATTTGGCCCAATTGGATATTCAAAAAATGCCAATATACAAAAGTAATGTAAGCGATGAGTAAAACGCCCCTCCGCAAAGGCCCCGGTCGGCTACAGCGGCTTTGGCGCACGATGATGGCCGGCCTGACGATCATCCTGCCCGTGTGGTTTACCGTCTGGGTACTCAAGACGCTGTTCAATTGGGCCGACAGCTTCTCCGCGCCGTTGATTCGCCAACTGGCCAAGCGGTTGGGCGATCCCGATTTCCACATTCCCGGCTTGGGCTTTGTGCTGACCTTTGTCATTCTCTGGGTCGTCGGCGCACTCGCCGCCAACGTGGTTGGCCGCAGCCTGTTGCAATACGCACGCGAAGCGCTAGAGGGCCTGCCGTTGGTGCGCACGATCTACGCGCCCGTGCAGCATCTCATGGAGTCCCTGACCTCCCCGGGCAAGGGCGGTTTCGAGAAAGTCGTGCTCGTCGAATATCCGCGCACCGGGCTGTGGACCTTGGGCTTTTTGGCCGGCAACGTGCCCCGCGAGGACGAGGCCGCGCCGGCGCACAGCATCTTCGTACCCACAGCACCCAATCCCACGACCGGCTTCATGCTCATCGTGCCGCCCGAACAGTTGCGTCCCACCGAACTCGGCGTTGAGGAGGCCCTGAAGATGATCGTCTCGGCCGGCGTCGTCGTACCCCCGGCTCTTTCCCTGGTTGCGGAAGAGGATGTCTAAGCAGTGGCCAGTGGTTCGTTCACGCCCCACCAGCCCGAGAGGAAGGTTGGGGCAGTTTTCTTGCGATTGTCGGGCCCTTTCGTTATTCTCGCTAGAAACCCGGGGCGTCCCTTTCGCGTCCCAATAGAAGCCCTTCGCATATTGAGGAGATGAGGAGATGTTTCCATTTTTTTTGAATCCGTTTTTCATCCTGCCGATAATCTTGGTCGCTTGGGCCCAAATGCGGGTCCGCAGTGCCTTCAACAAGTACAGCCAAGTGGCTTCGGCCGTACGCCTTTCGGGCGCTGAGACCGCGCGGCGCATCCTGCACCAGCAAGGCATCTACGACGTGTCTGTCGAGGAGACGAGCGGGATGCTTTCCGATCACTACGACCCCCGCGCCAAAGCCGTGCGCCTTTCTTCGGACAACTTCCACGGGCACCACCTAGCCGGCTTGGCCGTGGCAGCGCACGAGGTCGGCCACGCCATCCAACACGCCCGCGGCTACGTGCCACTCAACCTGCGGCACGCGATCCTACCCGTCGCCAACTTGGGCTCAACGCTGGGCTTTCCCCTGATCTTAGCGGGGATGTTCTTTGGGGCCGCCGGCCTGATGGATCTCGGCATCATGTTCTTCGCCGGCGCGGTGTTGTTCCAAATCGTCACCTTGCCGGTGGAGTTCAACGCCAGCTCGCGGGCCATGGCCATTCTCTCGCAGGGCTACCTAGCCGGCGACGAGGTGCGCTCGGCGCGGCGGGTGCTCAACGCCGCGGCCATGACCTACGTGGCAGCGGCCGCAACCGCCGTGCTAAACCTATTGAGTCTGTTGCTCATGCGCGGCTCGGACGAATAACAGCCGGCGCGGCAAGAAGCTTCCGAGGCCCCTCGCCCTTGCGGGCAGGGGCCTTTTGCTTGTGGGCTACCAACTGCGTTTCGCTATATTATCGTTCCACCTCATCACAGGAGAGTGCGAGCATGATCGTGCTGTTATGTGCATTGCTCGCCAGCGCGGCGAGCGCCGGGGCCGATGTGTATTTCGAAGAAGAGGTCGTCAATCGCGGCTTTGGCAAAGACAGAACTGGAGCGCGCAAAACGACCAACAAAATTTACATCAAGGGCAAGAGCCAGCGGGTCGAGCAGCGGATTGAGGCCGACGCGCAAACCGCAAAGGCCCTCCGGCGGCAGGGTCAATCCCTCAACACCAGCACCATTTTGCGGCTGGACCAAGCGCAAGTGTACGAAATTGACCTGACGGCCCAGACCTTCGTCCAGCAGCAGGCCCCTCCGGTGCGCAAGGTCGCTGCCAAGCCGGAAGCCGCTCCCGGCGGGCCGCAAATGGCCCTTGCGGTCAAGGTGCCGGGAGATACGGCGCGCATTGCCGGAATTCCCTGCCGGCGGGTCGTCGCGCAGATGCGCGCCCGCTACCTCGACCCCAAAACCCAAAAGCTCCGCCGCGAAAACCGCTACACGTACGATGCCTGCATTGCCAAGCAATTCCCCGGCTTTCAGGAGATCACGGCCTTTGCGGCCCTGCAGGACGCCAGCACGTCCTATCCGTCGCTAATCGGCGGCGGGCTGGACGGGCTAGAAGACCACGAAGCCCTGAGCGACGAATTGGAGAACGCCGAGGAACTCAAAGGCTTCGCCCTGCGCTCGACCTTGACGGCTTCAGTCAAGCTCCCCGGCAGTGAGAAGCCCAGCCAAGTGTTCCGCTTAGACCGCAAGATCAAGGTCATGGTGTACGCGGCGTTGCCCGACTCGCTCTTCTATGTATCTAAGGCCCTGACTCGCCTCGAATCCGAATGAAGAGGAAGCTGTTCGGGGCGGCGGCCGTTTTGGTCCTCGGCCTCGTCGCGCTCACGCCCTTAGGGCCGGCCGCGCTCGCACACCTGCTAGAGCGCGGGGTTGGGGGGTGGCAGGTCTCCATCGGCGGTCGCGGGGGGGGCTTGCTCTACGGGTTTTCCCTTTCCGACTTGCGCTGCCAAAACCCGGTGCTGGGGGTGGCCGTCGATGTGGAGCACCTCGCCGTGCGGCCGTGGTCTTGGGCCGTCGATGTGCAGGCACCCAAGGTGCGAATTGAACCAGTCGCCGCAGCCGATGCGCCCGCCGCGCCCGCGGACATCGAGCTACCCATCGCCTTCCTGCCCAACCTCAACGCGACCGCCGGCGCGCTTGATTGGCAGTTGGGCGAAACGCGGATCGTGGCGCAGGACTGGCGCGGCGCGTATCGCGTAGCAGCCGACACCTTGGCGTACTTAGAGCTGGCCTTGTCCGACTTGCAGGGAGTGCCGCTGCGCTCGCTAACGCTGGAGCTTGCGCTCAGTCCGCACCGCATTGACCGCGGGGAGGTGCGGGCCGTGGGCATTAGCGACAGTCTAAGGGCCGCCCTGCACGCCTCGTTTTCCTTGGGGCTGAAGTTGCCGCGGCCTTTGCAGGTGGACGCCGAGGCAACAGTAGAGGCCGATTCCGTGCGGGGTTCCCTAGCCGCGGAGATAGACGGGGCGTTGACGCCGCTGCAGCTAGGCGGGGCGCTCAGGGGCGAGGGGAGTGCGCCAGCTATCTCGGCTGTGGACCTGCGCGGGCGCGTACGCGCCGACAGTACACGCCTAGTGCTGGACTCTCTACTCGTCTCTTTATTCGACGGCACTCTCACGGGTGCGGCGATTTATTTTCCCGGCCGCGACAGCTTGCAGGCCCAACTGCGGGGCGAGGGATTTGACCTTGCGCTAGCAGCCCCCTTTGCGGGGCGGGCGGAATTCGATCTAGCGGCTGGAGTGCATTTGCAGCACCAGCGCTATGCAGCGGACTTTGCCGCCCGCCTGCGCGATGTGGATCTAATTCCCGATCAGCGGTTCGACGCCGAGATAAAGGCTTGGCACCGGCCCGATGGAGCGACTCGTCTCGACCTGCAATCGCCCTTGCTGGAGCTTGTGGCCACTGGCTCTTCGAGCTTAGAGGGAGATTACGACCTCGCGCTAACGGGCGCGGTGCAGGCGGCGTCTGTTTTGCGCGGCGCAGCGCCCGTAGCCATGGCCGGGCGGGCCAAGCCCGACACGCTGGCGTTGCAGCTAACGGCCAGCCATCTCCCCGGCGAATTGGGCGAGGAGTTTGGGCCGCTCGCCGCAGACCTACACCTGTTCGCCAACCGCTACCTCGCGGCCGCCCTGCGCCTAGAGCGCGATCTCCTAGTAGCGCGGGCAGACATCGACCTAGGGAGCAGCGAGGTCGATACGCTCGTGGCGGCCGTGAACGGACTGGCGCTGGCGCGGGTCATGCCCGGGTTGGGCGGGCGGCTCGCCGCGAATTTGCGCGGGGGGGGTGAGCTGTCGCTCAACGCGCTGCGGTTGGATGGGCGCGTTGCGACCACGCCGCTAGAGTACGCGGGTTGGCAGAGCGGCGAACTCGCGCTGGACCTAGGCTGGGACCGGGGCGCGGCGCGGGGGGCCGGCGGCGGGCCGGGCGTGAGCGTACTGGCGGCGCTAGACGCGGCCGGGCACTTAACGGCTCGAGCGGATTTTGCCGATACCTTGTTGCGGGGGGCCAACGGCGCAGTGGCCGCACTGGACGGTACTTTGCGCTGGGACGGGCCGTTGGACAGCCTACACGCGGCTCAAGGGGGCCTCGCGCTCGACGCGCTCTTGCTGCGGCAGGGGGAATGGACGCTGCAAAACTACGGTCCCCTCCAGGCCGACTATGGCGACGGGCGCATGGACCTCGCGGCGGTACAACTGCAAACGCCGGTCGGCCTAGTGGGCCTTTCAGGTTGGGTCGGCAGGGATTCGCTCGCGGTTGCAGCAGAGATGCCGGCCCTCGCGCTGTCTAATCTCGTGCCCGACCTCAGCGCGGCGGGCGACGGGCATCTGCGGGTCAGCGGCACCCTAGCGCGGCCAGAGGCCCAAGGCGTGGTGACGCTGGCGGAGATGCGCCTCGACACCCTCGCCCTCGGCAGTGCTCGGCTGCGCCTTGCGCTGGCGGATTCGCTCCTTACCGAGTTCAGCGCCGATGCCGGCGTGCGCCTTGCGCTCACCTGCCCGGCCGCACCGCTCTTCGGGCCGGGGGAAGCCCCGGCGCGGCTCGCAATTGAGGCGGTGGCAGCCGACTTGGGGCCGGTGCTCAGTTATGCTTTGGGACGCCCGCTGCACGGGCGGCTCAACCTCGACGGGCACTTAGAAGCGGCCTTAGGGGATTCCATGCCGAGCTGGCGGGACTTGTCCGGGCATATCGACGTGCGCGGCTTGTCCATCGAGAGCCAAGCCACGGTTGACTCCCTGCGGCTGGACCTCCTGTCCGGCGGGCGATTCGCGCTCGGCGAGGGCCGCGTAGTGCTGGACTCGGTGGCGATTGGCTTGCGGCACTACGACCGCGACCGCCTCGCCGTACAGCCGGCCGGCACCTTGCGGCTGGCGGGTCAACTAGCGGGCGAAGGTTCGCAAATCGGGCTGACCCTCGAAGACTCGGGCTTGGCTTTCTTCGGCGGCCCCAAGGGCTTGGTCCAGCTCGACGCCGAGGTCCGCGGCACAGCATCCGCTCCCCAGCTCGCCGTCGATCTGGCCGTGGCAACCGCGGACCTCGGACAGTTGCGCGGGAGGCTCGTCGGCGACCGGGACGGCGGCGATTGGCATTTGAACTGGACGACCTTGCTCGACGACAGCCTCACCGTGGTCGGTCGAGTGCCTTGGGATTTGCAGGCCGGCGCACTCTCCTTAGACGAGGGCTGGCTAGAGGCGCGTTCCGACGGCATCGGACTCCTCTTCCTCGGCGACCTAATAGCCGAATTGGACCATCTCGACGGCCGGATTAGCGCGGATCTGCGGGCCGAGGGGCTGGATTCAACGCTCTCGTTACAAGGCCAAGTAGGGGTCGAGGACCTCGAATTTGCCCTGCTCGATCTAGAGCCGATCTACGCGCTGCCCGACGGGCACTTGCAATTCAAGGGCCGGAAGGTCGAATTGGTGGGCTTCGCCATCGAGAAAGAACCTAAGCGGGGATTTCGCAGCGCGGCGCTCACCGGGCAGCTCGACCTAGCGCAGCTCGACGACCCTAGCTTTGACTTGCGGCTCCAAGCCGAGCGGTTGACCTCCTACTACGAGGACGTCGCCCAGTCGTTTAAGGCGGACGACATCGACTTGGAGCTGTCTTTCGCCGGCTCGATCAGCGCATCTGAGTTGGCGGGACGCATCCGCCTCGACCGGCCGCGTTCCGAGGCGAGCCTCGTAGTCTTCAACGCGCCCTCCGTGCCACCGCCGCCGCCGGCCTTGCGCGACGAGTTTTTGGAAAACCTCGCCCTCGCGGTCGAGGTCGATATCCGCGGCCTCACCCTCGACAGCGAGCTAGCCGAGGTCGAAGCGTCGGGTGCGGTCGAGGTCGGCGGCACTTTCTACAAGCCGCTCTTCCAAGGCGATATAACAATAGACGAAGGGCAGGTCTTCGTACTCAGCCAGAAGTTCAACATCACACAGGGGCGCGTCGTCTTCAACCGCTTAGCACCGACTAAATCGATCCTCGATGTGATGTACGACCCCCTCGAACTGAATCCCACACTCGATTTGCAGGCCGAGACCGAGGAAATCACAGACATTCAGGACCAAGAGAAATACGTAGTGACTTTGACCCTGCAAGGGCCGGCTCAGAAGATCGTGCCGGATTTTTCAGCGGCCTCGGAGAACCCGGACTTAGATCCGCTGGACGACTTTAGCATCGTCAACCTGCTGGCCTTTAACATGGCGAACCTCGACTACACCGCGGCCTTTGGCTCAACCGCCGCGGCCTTTAATACGACCGCCGTGGCCTTTGGCACGGCCGCCGGCCAGCTCTTGAGCAAGCAAGTCGAAAAGGTAGGGCTTAATGAATTCACGGTTCTGCCGTCGAGCACTGGGGATCCAGTCCTCCGCGCGGGCAAGTACCTCGATGGGTTGCCCCTGCCTCTTTGGGTGCGCTACGAGGCCCTGCTAGAAGAGATGGCCGCGGGCGAGGTGCAGGTCGAACACAAGATCAAGTCCTTTCTGACCATCGTCGGCTCGGCGCAAAGCAAGCACGACAACTATGGGCTGGGCATCGGTCTGAAGCGAGAGTTCCGATGAGCGTACTCGCCGCTGTGCTCTGTCTGGCCCTCGCCGAGGACGTCTTGGCCCAAGGGGAGCTACGCGAAACATCGGCCCGCGAAGCCGATGGCCACAAGGTGGCCCAGATACGCTTTGTTCACCGCGGCGAAAAGCGCATCAAAGGCGAGACTTTGCGCTCGGCCATGCTGACCCAAGAAGGCAAGCGCTTCCAGCGCCGCTTCTTCAAAAACGACCTGAGCGGACTGGTCAACCTCTACCACAGCAAGGGCTATCGCGACGCCGCGATCGTCCGCAAGTACCTGCGCTTGGACGCCAAAGACCGGGTCCACATTCACATTGAAATCGACAGCGGTGCGCTGTGGAGGGTGCGCACCCTAACGCTCTTAGGGGGTGCGCCCTTTGCGGCCGACACCTTGCGCGCTCAAGTCAGCTTGCGCGCCGGCGACGCCCTCGACTACGGCAAGGTACTCGAAGGCGAGCGCCAGTTACAGGTTTTCCTCAATCAGCGCGGCTACCCGCACGCGGCAGTGCGCAACGAGTGGGTGGGGGACGACCCCGCTAGCCGCAGCACCGAGGTCGTTTTCCGCATTGATCCCGGGCGCAAGATGTACTTTGGCGCCGTCGAGGTCGAAAACCTCGATCAGCTATACACGCGCAAGGACCTAATTGAGCGCTATCTACACTTTGCGCAGGGGGACTTGTACGATCCCGAGCAGCTAGCCAAAAGCCGCGAGCAACTGGCGCGCACCGGCCTGTTCCGCTCGGTCTTTTTGCTCACCCCCGAGACGGGCGACAGCTTGCAGCCGGTCGTGGTTCGCCTGAGCGAAAAAAAGCGCATCTCCCTAAGTAGCGAAGTCCTCTTCAGCAACATTGAGCCGCGCGTGGAAGGGCTCGTACAGCACAACAACTGGCTGGGCCGCGGCGCTCGGCTCAGCCTCGACGCCAGTTGGGGGAAGCCAGAGCAGGGCGTCACCGCGTCCTTTACCGAGCGCAACTTGCTGGGCACGGGTGCCGACTTAGTGCTGTCGGCCGGAGTCACCGACGAGTGGGGAGACAAAAAGGTGCTGGGCGACCCAGACAATCGGCGTCAATTCGCGCTTTTGACGGCCAACGATTCGGTGCTCAACAACATCTTGTTCTTCTTCGGGGAAGCGACCGCACGGGAGTACATCAGCACGGCCTCGTACGGCTACCGTTCGGTCGAGCACTTGTGGAAAGCCGAAGCAACGCTCACCAAGAGTTGGCGCGAGATCTACCAAGCCCAAGTCTCCCTTAGCGGGGAAGACTCGCGCACCCAGCCCGAGCGGAGCGGGCGCATCGCTTACTCACCTAAGCCCCTCGAGTCCAGCGACGAGCCGACCGATGCAGACGATCTGTTTGGCGACGATGACTTCGACTACTCTGGCAAAGGCAATTCCTTCGCCCAAGACGAGGTTTTAGACTACAGCGATGGCGAGATTCCAATAACTGCGAAGTGGTTGCAGATTCTGACCACGCGCAAGCGATCGGTCGACTTGAGCACCGAGTTTTTGCGCGACTCGCGCGACGACCCCTTTGCCCCCACGCGCGGCGCGTTCTTGCGGCTGATCGGACTCTATGCCTACGCCTTCATTCTAGGGAAAGGTCCGACTTATGTGATCGATGGCGAGGCCGAGTTTCGGTATTACCAACCGCTCTCGCGCCGGCTGGTGTTGGCCCTAGCCCTGCAAGGGACGCGGACGGCCTCGCTGCGTCGGGGACGCCCACTACCGCAGGATTACTGGAAGGAGTACGGGGGCGAGGGGTCCCTGCGCGGCGTTGAGTACGACGCCATACACGTGCTGGGCGGCGGACGCTTGGGCCTGAATATGCGCGGGGAATTGCGCTATCAGCAAAACAGCTTCGGCCTCGTTGGCTTTTGGGATCGGGCGCAGGTCTGGCGCCGGCCAAGCGAGGCGACCTTGCGGCAGATGGTGGATGGCTATGGGGTGGGGTTGCGCTACGTCTTGGGCTTTCCCTTCCGCCTTGACGTGGCGTTCAACGACGGGTTTGATAGCGAGCAAAAATATCGCTTGTATTTTTCCATTGGTCAGGCTTTCTAAGTGGTCGAAATAATACATCACGCCAGCGCCAACGAGCTTATTGCGCTTGCAGGTGCTTGCCTCGAAGCGCACGAGAGCGAAAACAACTTGCCGCTCGGCCTCGCGTACGCGCTCGCCCAGGATCCCCTGCGCTACGGGCCTGAGCCACCGCTATTATTGAGCGTCTTGGAGCAAGGTGAAGTGGTCGGCGTGGCCGTAATGACGCCGCCGCGGAGAATCGTCCTGAGCAAGTTCATCGCGAATGTCAAAGAGGCTATGGCTCCTCTCGTGCGCTACCTACTTGCAATGGATGCGCCCATCCCTGGCGTTGTGGGGCCGGCGTCCGCAGCGCAAGCCTTTTCCGCTTGCTGGGCCGAGGCCGTGCCCAGCGCATCGCCTATGGAGGCCACGCGGATGCGCGTATTTGAGGCGCACACGGTCGCCGATGTACCCCTTGCTGCGGGAGCGTTGCGCTTGACCGGCATGGACGATCATCCGCTCATGGCGCAGTGGATGGACGCCTTTGCGCAAGAGGCATTAGGCGAACCAGCCGATCTCGACGGGGCCGTGAAAAGCTCCGAGCGGTCCATCGCCGACGGGCGACTGCACATTTGGGATTGCAATGGGCCGGTCTCCATTGCCCAAGAGACGCGCCCGACGAGAAACGGCACGACGATCAGCGCGGTGTACACGCCGCCCGAGCAGCGCAACAAGGGATACGCCACTTCATGCGTCGCGTCGTTGACCCAAAAACTGCTCTCCGAGCACTATTCATTTTGCAGCCTATTTGCCGACTTAGCCAATCCAACCTCCAACAGCATCTATGCAAGAATCGGCTACGTGCCTTTGGGCGATGCGTTGGAATTTGATTTCGCTACCTAAAATCCGCTGCCAGACGGCAGCTTCTCAAAAGAGCTTTTATGCAATCGTTTCGCAGCAGTACCACCACGCAGGGGCGGCGCATGGCCGGAGCGCGTGCTCTGTGGCGCGCCACCGGCATGAAGACCGAGGACTTTCAAAAGCCCATCGTCGCCATTGCCAACTCCTTTGCCCAGTTCGTGCCCGGACACGTGCATTTGCACCCCATCGGCCAGCAGGTCAAGGAAGTGATCGACCAGCACGGCGGCTATGGCGTGGAGTTCAACACCATTGCCGTTGACGACGGCATTGCCATGGGCCACGACGGGATGCTCTACTCCCTGCCGAGCCGCGAGCTAATCGCCGACAGCGTCGAGTACATGGTGCAGGCCCACAAGGCCGACGCCCTCGTCTGCATTTCCAATTGCGACAAGATCACTCCGGGCATGTTGCTGGCCACGCTCAGGCTCAACATCCCGGCGATCTTCGTCTCGGGCGGGCCCATGGAGGCCGGCAAGGCCGAGCTGTCAACGGGCCGCGCCAAGCTCGATTTGGTCGACTCCATGGTCGCCGCGGCCGACCCCAACTTGAGCGACGAGGACGTGGCCAAGATGGAGGAACAAGCCTGCCCGACTTGTGGCTCGTGTTCGGGCATGTTCACCGCCAACTCCATGAACTGCCTCAACGAAGCCATCGGCCTAGCCCTGCCGGGCAACGGCACCATCCTCGCCACGCACGCGCTGCGCTGGGAGCTTTTTGCCGCGGCCGGCAAGCGGATTGTCGAAATGGCCAAGGCGTTTTACCTAGCGGGCGACCCTTCGGTGCTGCCGCGCAGCATTGCGACCTTCTCGGCGTTTGAAAACGCCATGACCTTAGACATTGCCATGGGCGGATCCACCAACACGGTCCTGCACCTGTTGGCCATGGCCCGCGAGGCCGAAGTCAATTTCACCATGGCCGACATCGACCGGCTCTCGCGGCAGGTCCCTTGTATCTGCAAGGTGGCGCCGGCTTCGCAGGAGTTTCACCTAGAGGACGTCGCGCGCGCCGGTGGCATTATGAGCATCTTAGGCGAGCTATTGTGCGCCGGCAAAATCCACCCGGAACCGAGGACCGTTGCCGGGCCGTCGCTGGGCGAGCTGATCGCCGCCAACGACATTCGCGGGTCGGGTGCGGTGGAAGCGATGGCCGAGCAGCGGGCGTTGGCGGCCCCGGGCAACGTGCGGACGAAGACCGCCTTCTCCCAGAACAACTTTTACCCCGAGTCGGACACGGACGATCAAACGGGCTGCATCCGCTCGGTCGCACACGCCTATTCGCAGGACGGCGGGCTGGCAGTGCTGTTCGGCAACATCGCCGAGGAGGGCTGCATCGTGAAGACGGCTGGGGTCGATGAGTCGATCTGGGTGTTTGAAGGCGCGGCCCGGATATTCGAATCCCAAGACGAGGCATGCGAGGGCATCCTCGGCGGCAAGGTCCGCGACGGCGACGTGGTAGTGATCCGCTACGAGGGCCCCAAGGGCGGGCCGGGGATGCAGGAGATGCTCTATCCAACGTCGTACCTCAAGTCCATGGGACTGGGCAAGACTTGTGCGCTGTTGACCGACGGCCGCTTTTCCGGCGGCACCTCCGGGCTGTCGATTGGCCACGTCTCGCCGGAGGCGGCCGAGGGCGGGGCTCTGGCCTTGGTGGAAACCGGCGACCGGATTCGCATCGACATTCCCAATCGCAAAATCGACGTGCTACTCGCGGACGCTGCGCTCTCGGCGCGCCGGCAAAAAATAGATGCCTATCGGCCCCGCAACCGCCAACGTCCCGTCCCCCAATCGCTCCAGGCGTATGCCGCCCTGACGACGAGCGCGGCGCACGGAGCCGTGCGGGACGTGGGACAACTGCAGAAATAGCTTTGCGCTCAGCCCAAGTCGGTTGGATCCTCGCGGCATGGAAAGCAGTTTGTCGAGGCCGTGATCAGGCCGAGGCCGACTACGAGAATGTCGCCCAATTTGATGATCACGCGCTACTCAAGTGCTCGAAGCTCGGACCGCACTTCTTGCATCTCGGACCGCAGGCCGGCTTCGCGGGTTAGCAGGTCCGCCTTGGTCGCCACCGCTTACTCTTCCCCGAATCCGGCTGTTGGAGCCTCTTTGCGGCTTTGTGCATATCGAGCCTCGCTAAAAAAAGGTCTGTACCGCCCGGTGGTAGCGTTATTCGACCATCCCAATCCGAGATTACAACAGGCCCGGCGTCGGCTAAGAATGGATTTGAAGCCCCTCTCGCGTATGTATACATTGCCTTGCACACAAAGGGAACTCCATGAAAATCACAGTACTAGACGGACACACTCTAAACCCCGGCGACAACCCCTGGGATCCAGTCGCGGCGTTGGGCGAGTTTGCGGTGTACGACAAAACTCCTGACGACCTGATTTTGCAGCGGGCTGCGGACGCCGACGTGATTTTGACCAACAAGGTGCCCCTGACGGCTGAGGCGTTTGCCCAGCTACCCAATTTGCGCTTCGTGTCGGTTATGGCCACCGGGTACAACATCGTCGATGTGGAAGCCGCACGTGCCCGCGCCATTCCGGTGTCGAACATTCCGGTGTACGGCACCGACTCGGTCGCCCAATACACCATGGCCCTGCTGCTGGAGCTGTGCCACCGAATAGGGCATCACGACGCAGCAGTGCATCGAGGGGGCTGGGCTGAATCGGGCTATTGGTGTTTCTGGGAGACGCCGCTGATGGAGCTCGCCGGGAAAATTATCGGCCTCGTGGGCTTTGGGCGCATCGGACAGCGCGTCGGCGAGCTGGCCCACGCCTTCGGCATGGAGGTCTGGGCGTATGCGCCGTCGCCCAAGGCCCCGCCGGGGTACGCGCCGTTTGCCCTCAAGAGCACGGCCGAGATTTTCGCCGGAGCCGACGTGGTCAGCTTGCACTGCCCGCAGACGCCCGACAACACTGGCTTTGTCAACGCCGAGTTGTTGGCGACCATGAAGGAAGGGTCGCTCTTGATCAACACGGCGCGCGGAGCACTCGTCGATGAACAGGCCCTTTTGCAGGCCCTGCGCGCCGGCAAGCCCCGAGCCGCGGCCACGGACGTGGCTTCGGTTGAGCCGATTGCCAGCGGCAACCCGCTCTTGCAGGCACCGAATCTGCTCATCACGCCGCATATTGCTTGGGCCACGCTAGAGGCGCGCAAGCGACTGATGCAAATGACGGCAGAAAACGTGCGGGCCTTTTTGGCCGGCGCGCCGATCAACGTGGTGAACTGAGCGAGCGTTGGCCAGCCTCAGTTCGAGTTCGCCGCCTGCTCTGCCTTCTCGACTCGCCTCTGGCACCCAGAACAAGACATCAAAACCTGAGGAGAGGGACATGGAAGAACTCAATGACGGCAGGCCCTTCGCCACGCTCGAAGACGCCCGCGATGCAGTCCGGGAACTAAAGGCGACCTCCGGCCTGCCGGCCGGCGGCCTAAGAGTCCGGGTGCGCGGCCGGGTTCACGCACTGGCGCACGGTGTGCGCTTCGGCCCGGAGGACTCGGGCACGGCCGCAACGCCCATCGCGTATTGCGCTGCTGAGGGCGAGACGGTGCGCCTCTTGGGCGGCCGGCAGCTCGACCCGGCGGCGTGGACGCCGGTGATCGATCCCGCGGTCCGGGCCCGTCTGGCCGAGGGGGCGAAAGAGCACGTCGTGCAGATCGACCTAACCACCCAAGGTGTAACAGACCTTGGCACCTTTGTCTCGCGCGGGTTCGGCCGCGACACGGCCGCGGCCCATCTGGAGCTCTTCTTCAATGACCGGCCCATGACCGTGGCCCAGTGGCCCAATGCCGGGCAGTTCGCCGCGATCACCGGCTTCACCAAGCCGATGTCCAACCCGTGGGGCCAGGAAGCGGGGGATCTGACCGGCGGGTTCACCTACGACGGGGACCGGCCGAGCCGCTGGGCACCGGCCAACGACATCTGGGTGCACGGGTATTGGGGCTATGACTGGGCCAATTCCTACGAGCGGGTCAGCCGTCTCGATCCCGAGAACCGCCTAGTGGAAACCGCCCCGCCCCACGGCAACCACCACTTCACCCCAGGGCAGCGGTTCTACTTCCTCAATGTCCTGGAGGAGCTCGACCAACCCGGCGAGTACTACGCAGACCGCGTCAACGGCATCCTCTACTTCTGGCCTCCGGGCGAGTTGTCCGCGGCGGAAACCGTGGTGTCGGAGGTGAGCGAGCCGCTGCTGACGCTGCAAAACGTCAACCACGTAGAGTTCCGCGGCCTGACCGTGGAGGCGGGCCGCGGCCGCGGCATCGAGGCCGAGGGCGGCGAGGGGCTGCGGATCATCGGCTGCACCATTCGCAACTGCGGCACTTGGGCCGTGCGGATTGAGGGCGGTACCGACCACACCGTGGCCGGATGCGACATCTACGGCAGCGGCGATGGTGGCGTCAGCGTCAACGGCGGCGACCGTCCTAGTCTGACTCCCTGCAACCACGCCGTCGTCAACAACCACATCCACCACTTTGCGCGCTGGAGCCGCTGTTATGTGGCCGGCATCGGGGCTGGCGGGGTCGGCATGCGCTTCGCCCACAACCTGATCCACGACGCCCCGCACAATGCCATCCTATTCTGGGGCAACGATTTCCTGATCGAAAACAACGAGATCTACCGGGTCTGCTTGGAGACCGGGGACGCCGGGGCTATCTACACCGGCCGCGACTTCACCTACCGGGGCAACGTCATCCGCCGCAACTTCATCCACCACATGGGCGGCGTCGGCATGGGCACCATGGCCATCTACATGGATGACTGCGTCAGCGGCACCCACATTGCAGAGAACACCCTCTGGTGCTGCCAGACTGCCGTCGTGCTGGGCGGCGGCCGCGACTTCGTCGTCGAGCAAAACGTCTTCGTGGAGTGCCTTCTTGCCATCGGTGCCGACGCCCGCGGGATAGACATCAATCCGGTCTGGCAAAACAACATCAAGGGACTGCGGGAAAGCCTCGAGGCAATGCGCTACGACGAGCCCCCCTACAGCGAGCGCTATCCCGAGATCGCGGGGGTCGACCCGCACTATGCGGCGGGGAAGGGTGTGCCGCCGGAGCACAACCGGGTCGAGGGCAACGTCTGCTGGCACTCCCCTTGGATCGGCGAGCCTTGGCCGACCGGGGCGGACAATGGCATTGCCGAGAAAGACAACCTAATCGACATCGATCCGGAATTCACGGACGAGGCCTTCGGGGTGCTGACCCTCGGCCCGGAGTCGCCCGCGCAACGCCTAGGGTGCGGGGTGATTCCGCTCGACGAGATCGGCCTGATCCGGGACGCTACCCGCGCCACCGTGCCGCCGCACGTGCGCACCGCCCTAGAACTGGGGCCACCGCGGGGGGCTGGCGAGCCGGCAGGGCTGCGGTTGCGGTTGCGCAACGATGGCACCGACCCGGCCCGGGGCACGGTCGTGGTGGAGACGAGCACCTCAACCAGCAGCGAGCGCTTCGATTACGCCCTGGCTCCAGGCGAAGTCTTGGCCCGCGCCCTGACCGTCCGTACCGACGCCCGGATCGTGCGGATCTACTCACCTGACAGCCGCCTACAGCCGACGGAACTGGCCATTCCTGACCCGCAGAATAAGGTGAACTGAGCGTTGACATTGCGTGCGATTTTCGGTTATTATGTTCCAAGGGGGCGACTTGGCTTCGACGGGGTCGGAGAAGCCCAAATTGCGTGCCGAGGTCCCGACACCTCGTAAATCCTCGGGAAACAATTAAGCGACGAAACTAACACGTACGCTCTGGCTGCCTAAATTTAGCGCAGCCCATTGGGGTCTGTTGAGCCTGCGCGGCGGGCCCCAATGTCAACTCTTGCAGGCTGGTCCCAAACCTTCGCCCGAGGGAATGGGACGAGATTTTTCGGGCTGGCCCGTTGCGTGGCCCGTTGGCCGGCAGCGCAACAGGCGAGATTACTAAGGCCGACTACGCACGTAGCATATTTCGGTAGAACCGGTCTCGGACGCGGGTTCGATTCCCGCCGCCTCCACCATCTTTAAGCGCGCTCGTCTCTGCGGAGAGACGAGCGCGCTTAACTTTTTGTCTTTCAAGAGCTTAGGGTGTCGCCGGTCGTCTCGTCGAGCAGTCGGTCCCGCGTTTTCCCGATTTCTTCAATCACCGAGTCAATCTCCTCGTGGCATCGCCACGCCGGTATCCGCAGGATTGTCCAACCGAGGTTGGACAGAACGCGGTCTCGTGTAATATCCTGACGCCGTTGTCGGCCTCTGGCGTCAAGGTGCTGATCGCCGTCAACTTCGATGTTCAGTTTGATCCCCTGTTCCAGCAGCGCGAAGTCTAGCTCGTACCCCTCTACCTCGATTTTGCCATAGGGTAAGAGGTCTTGGAGCTGCATGGCGTTGAGCAGGATTTTCTCCGACATGCTGTCTGTGCGGAACTCGGCAGAGCCCTCATTCCGGGCGACCTCCTCGCGCAGATAGGCCTGCAGGGAGGCCAAGGTGGGGCTCCCCAAATCGCCCATGAGTGGGTGCCCAAGGACGATTAGCATTCGACGGGCGCGGCTGACCGCCACGTTGAGGAGGTTCCGCTCTTTTTCTATCCACCGAGCCCCGCTCTTGGACATGCCGGGCGAGAGCACGGAAGAAAGAACGATCGCATCGCGCTCGTCTCCCTGTAGGCGGTGTGCGGTTCCGCTTACAAAATCGAGGTCGTCTAGGGCGGCTTGGCCGAATTGCGTTTTGGCTATCTGCGCGATGAGTCGCGCCTGTGCGGTGAACGGAGTCAACGCGCCGACGGTCTTGTAACCGGATTCGATTAAGCCGCGAAGTTGTTTCACTGTTTCCTCGGCCTCGGCCTGATTTAGCCAGCTTCCAGTGGCGGGCCGCACGGCCGCGCCATCGACATCACACCAGTAGATGTGACGATCGCGCGGGGACGTATCGGAGACATCCGTCAATACGGCGAGTTCACCCTTGTAGAACGTCTTGTTGAACCAACGGGCGATGTGTGGGTGGCAGCGATAGTGCTCGTTGAGAAGAACTGGTGTTTGGGGTCTTGCGGCAAACTCGAACGCGGAGTAAGCCGAACCGTCTTTGTGGTGGATGCCGCGGTTGCGTAGATCGTCGTTGTCAAGCCCGGTCTGCGTGGCGATCTCCTGTAAGAGTCCATCGCTGAGGGAAACGAGCGGATTCAGTTGGTATGGATCCCCCACGATAGCCAAACGTTTTGCGCGGTAGGCCAACGGCAGCACGGCCGCGAGGCTGCACTGGCTGGCCTCATCGACGATCACGAGGTCAAACAGGCCTGATTCCAAGGGGAAGTTGGAACGCGCTGTTAAGGCGGTGCATGCCCAGCCCCGCAAGTGGCCAAGCGAATTGCCAATTGCTTTTTTGATGCGGCCGCTGTCGGCGGAGATGGACCCGAAAGCGGCTAGGCGGTCAGCGCCGGCGGAGACGCGCGTTGCCGTGTCCACGCGAATTGCGTAGAGGCTTGCCGCGGCCCATTTCTGGTCTGCTTCGCGCACGCTAATAGCCGGGTCGCCCACCGCGGATTTCAGTTGTCGACGTTCAGCTCGTCCAATTTCCAATTGGGAGGTCAGCTTTGCTATGCGCTGATCAATCCCAGCCCAGGTGACGAGTTGCTCCAATGGAGCGTTTTCAGAGCAACCGAGTCGCCGGCGGAAGCGACGCGTGCGGAAGCGACGGAACAGCCACGCCCTCAACAACCGTCTGCTTCGTCGCTCTATTTCGTGGGAACTGATGGGCAGTTCAGGAGGGCTCGCGTTAGGCCAGAGTGTTCGCGCCGCCTCTTGCAAGGCTAGCCTGAGTTCCTCCTGCTCCTCTACAACCTGCAACAGTTTCACATCCAGTTCGTCCAGCCGCGCCAGTTTCTCCAGTAGCTGGGTGCGCCCCGTGGCGACGCGCTTTAAGCGGGTACGCGCTGCGGCTTGGCTGCCGCTATGCACTGCCGCCTGAGTCAACGCCGCGGTGATGCGATCCGGGACCTGCTCGCGCACACCGCGATTGCCGGTGCGAACTAACAAGCCGCTACTCACGTCCTTTTCCGCACGGTCGACGGCCACGTCAACCGCACCATTGTTGGTTGAGGTCACCAAGACTTTGTCGCCGTCTAGCCACGCGTTCGCAATCGCGTTGACTACGAGTTGCGTCTTGCCGGTCCCAGGTGGGCCGGTCACGACCGTCAGAGGTTCTCTGCGCAGACGCTCGAGAGTTTCCTCCTGTGATTGGTTGCATACAAGTGGAGCCGCAAGAGGCCCGGACGGGAGTCGCTTGTTTTCCTGCTGCGCGAAACCGTTGGGGAGAAGATGTGCCGCAGCCGTAGTCGACCAGTCTTCTCGGGTCTGCAGTTGTCGCAGTTCTTCGCGCAGGGTGCTGGTATATCCAGACCACTCTGCCACAACCGAAATCGCGGCGTTGTAGACGCCCTTTTTGCGATCGATGTTCGAGTCGAGGATTCTAGCGTTGAGAGGCGACCAGATCTGCAGTCCGAGCAGGTCGGCCGTTCGTGCGGCGAGGGCCCCAAAAGCGTCGGCATCTCCGAATGGCAAGCCGCGACTTAACAGATCGCTGATGTCTTCGGCGACCGCAGGGTCGAAGATACCGCTTGCCGTGATGGCCAAATTGAACTCTGGCTCCATAGTAGCGTGAAGTTTCCACTGGTAGTTGGGATCTTGTTCCGGTTCGATCTGGACAGCGAAAAGAGGGGCAACCTTGGGCGTGTGATCGCGGTCGGTTACGACGATAGTCGGCCAGCCGTAGATGATCGACCGGGTGCGATCCCTCAGTTTATCGGCGAGCTCTCCAGGTGCCGGCGTCGAGTCGCTTTGCCCGACCACCAGTTTCTCTTCCCCAGAGTGTACGAACCAAAGAGAGTTCGCTTTGACGTACGGAACCAGTGATTTCGCTGCTTCCGCTTCAACGCACTGTTGCGCGTAATTGCAGAGTTGCTGCCAAGGAGTTTGTGCATTGTTGGCAGCCGGTTTTGAAAATTTCGATCTGCTGGGATTGGCGTTCGTTGCCGCATTCCGCGAACCGCCCGCTGCGCTATCCGAGGAATCCTTGCCATCTGCGCAGTCAATACACCAGACCTTTTTTGACGATGGTGACCAGTGGGCGCGCTGGCCCTCCTCTAGCCTCGTCGCGCACGATCGGCAGCGTCCGGCGTACTTCAGCGAAATGAAACGTAGATCTTTGGGTAGTTCCATCCTCGGTCCTTAGAGGGTGCTATCAGCGATGGCGAATTGTTGGAATTTATCGCTGTGAAGCTCGCGGCCGGCGAGCCGTGTACTGCGGTTCTTCGCGGAACCGATCAAGGATGCGGCTAGTGGTGCTCGCTGTCGATCCGGTCTTGGCCCTAGCGCACCCGCACCAGATCGTAGGTGGATTGTCGAGGCGATAGAACAGGAGTATTATAAAATCGGCTAAACTGAATGTAGGGCGCAAGGAACGCCCTAGACCACGATCAACCCATTCACTAAACCGCATTGATTTTAAGCCGGAGAAAGCTATAACATGAAGATCAGCGACATTAAGGTTACGCCCTCCCTCGGCGCGGAAAATCGCCACTGGTCCTTGCTGAAAATTTTCACGGACGAAGGCCTTGTCGGCCTCGGCGAGTGGACCGCTGGGGGGCCTATTGAGCCGCTCAAACAAATGCTCATTGGCCGCGACCCGACCAACATCAATCGGCTGCACTACGACCACCTGTGGCAGATGCAGGGCCGCGGCGCTGGCGTGGAAATCGCCCTGTGGGACATCCGCGGCAAGCAGCTAAACGCACCCATGCACGAGCTGCTGGGCGGCAAACTGCGCGACCGCATTCGCGTGTACTGCGACTGCCACGCGGGCGCGCACTGGACGCGGGAGGACTACCAGCGGCGCTGGCGGGAGACGCGGGCCAGCGGGCAATTGGATCCGGTGTACGAAACCAGCGCCTATGTGTCCATGGCCAAAGAGGTAGTGGCCGAAGGGTACACCGCCGTCAAGTTCGACCTTGACGTGCCCAACCCGTGGAAGCTCGACGCGTACGACCGCTCCATCAGCCGCCGGCAGCACCACCACATCGTCGCCACCATCGAAAGCCTGCGCCAGGCGATTGGCCCGTACATCGACTTATCCATCGACTTGCACGGTTCCTTCAACCTGGCCGACGCCCTGCGCATCTGCAAAGACGTGGAGCACCTCGACCTGCTGTGGTTGGAGGATCCCATCCGCTGGGAGTGGGGCAATGTCGCTGCCTTGGCCAAAATCTGCCGGCAGACCGAGACGCCGATCTGCACTGGCGAAATTTTTTACGGGGCCAAGATGTTCCGCGAGCTGATGGAACAACAGGCCTGCGACCTGCTGGAGCCGGACATTCCCCACAGCGGCGGCGCCATTGAAATCCGCCGCATCGCCGAACTGGCCGAGATGTACCACATGTCGCTGGCCCCCCACTACATGCGCAGCGCGGTTACGGGTATGGCCGCGGTCCATATATGCGCCACCCTGCCCAATTTCCTCGCCCTAGAGCACCACTCGCGCAACATCCCGCTGTGGAGCACCATGCTCGACCTCAAGAACCCAATTCAGCAAGGTTACATCGCCGTGCCCGACGGCCCGGGCTTGGGCGTCGATCTAGACGAAGAAGCCATCGCCGCCGCGCTACCTGCCGGGGTGCCGTTGTGGTCCTGAGCCGCAACTGACTCCCTAACGCGTTCAATTCTTGCAGGAACTCTTTCATTTTTGCGATGTTTAACGGGAGAGGGGCCGGACGCGGCCGACAGGGCCTTGGCGGCGGTGCGGTTGGCTCGCGCCTTTAGGCGTGACAAACCCCCGGCGGACCGCGTTGCGTAGCTTTTTCGCGGGCGAGACGCCCTCGCTCCTAGATTGTTTGCTGCATCCCCGGCGGATCGCGTTGAGTAGCGGCCAGGCGGCTCTCGGATGGGGCGTTTTTCGCGGGCGAGACGCCCTCGCTCCTAGATTGTTTGCTGCACACAAGGGATGGTTGCCGGAATTTTCAGACCGCTTCTTAGGTCCCCCGGCGGCGGGGGACTGGCCACGGGCCGCTAACCAAAAGGAGGATGTCATGCCTATCCGTTTAGCAGTGTTCGCGCTCGTCATCGGTCTATGGGGCTGTGAGAGCGATGATAATGACCCGCTACCCACCGCTCCGCGAGAAACGGTTCTGCGCCCGAGCGGGGACTTGAAACCTTGGGATCTCTCCCCCATCGTCCCGGTCGACTCGGTTCGCACCATGCCCACCGGTACGCCCGTATTCCTGCGGACCGAATTTGCCAACGGCCAACTCGCCGATCTCGAAATGACCTTCGTACGGGTGGTCGATACGTTCAGGCCGCCGATGCCCGTCTACATGGTCGAAGCCTCGGATCCTGTTTTGATACAACTCGGGGGCATTGCCCGGGGCATGAGCGGTTCGCCCATTTTTACGGAGCAAGGCACTTGGGGGGCCATTGCGTATGGATTTTCCGGGCAAGACAGTCCGCCGTACTACTTTTTTGCCACGCCCATAGAATGGGTCATTGGCACTCAGGGAGCGATGCCATTGGCCAAACCTGCGGCAACGTGGGAAGGCAACCGCATAGCACCTCTGGCTATTCCCTTGCTGGACACGGGATTCAATGGTGCCTATCAGCCGCACGATCACAGTCCGCCCCTCGAGGTGACCCCGGCCGGGAAAACCCAGCAGCCTCAGGAAAGCTTTGAGGCCGGCAGACCCCTCGCGGTCGGTTTGGTGTTAGGTGAGAATACCATGGCTTCGTTGGGAACCATATCGTACGTCGATGGCAATCGGGTATATGGTTTTGGGCATCCCATGTCTTCTGCCGGTCCGGTAGAGCTGCCCATAATAGAAGCACAGGTGCTCGGCGAAGTGTCGAGCACGTTATCGCCGTTCAAGTTTGCGACGCTCAACCCGACCGTGCGGGGAACCCTGACCGAAGATCGTTTGCCGGCGGTGCGCGGGATACTCAATGAGGAGCCGGAACTCGTACCGCTCAGGAGCGTATACACCTTTTCTTCCGGGCGTGTGCTCGAAAGTACACACAGGTTGGCGACGGTCGGTGTGGCCCCATCGAGGATAGTCACTTTTGCGACTAGGGGTCTTTTTGCCCCATTGACCAGCCGAGTTGAAAACGAGCCGAACCATAGTGTGCGCCTCAGAACGGATATTTCTTTTGTCGGAACCGATTCGATACTCGCTCGCTCCCGGCTCTACGCCGATCGCCACGGAGGACTCTCGTCTGCCATCCAAAGTGCTCAGTCGGACCTGTCAGACATACTCAATCAACTCATAGGGCGAGATGATTACGCTTTGCAGCTACGCGAGGCCGAGGTCCACGTTGAGTTAGTACCTGAATCCCGTTTTGCAAAAGTGGTAGCGGTCGCTGCCGACACCGTCGTCCGCGCTGGAAGCACGCTGCCTGTTACCACCTCGCTGCGCGTGGGACGGAGCAGCGACCGGGAGATCGAGCTGGCACTCAGCGTACCGGACACGCTTCCCGTTGGTGCTTACCAACTCGAAGTGGGTTCCGCCGCAACCCTGAGCGACGATCCGGCAGAAGAGTTTTTCAGTGGGCCATCGCTTGGACAGTCTGGTGTTTCTACGAGCGATGAAACGCTCGACGAGCTTTTTGCCCGACTGAATCGAACGGACCAAAATGTCCTCTTGAGCGTGCGTTTGACGTTTGTTAGACCACTTGAGGAAGGAGATGCACTTTTTGGGGCCTACACATTTCCCCCCACTGTAGCGGTTTCTACGCAGGAAGAGCTCGATTTATTTCTCGAAGGCGTTCAAACCCTTGAGGTACAAGTGGTAGAGGATTAGAGCGCGTCAAGCGAATTCGGGTGGGGAATGGGCTGGCGTCGGACATTGGGCGGGCTTTCCAGTTTTGGAACAGACCGACGTGGGGCTGACGTACGCCAGCCCCAGATCTCATTAGGCGGGGTGAAGGATCGCGGAATCGGGTGACACCGGGAAGCACAAGGTCGCAGGCTGGTACGTCGGGAAGACGCGGGGAAAGGCGCGGCCCGTGGTCGTCTGGCGGGTAGCCGCGTCAATGTAGCAGACGCTGAAGGCGCGACGCGGTCGATTGGTGCTATTTGTCTCCGAGCGGTGCAAGGTCCAGTTGTGCAAAAGCACCACCTCGCCTTTTTCCATTTCCAAATAGAGCCGCTTCTCGTCCGGTGCGTACAGGGTGCGCTCGTCCGCCGAGAGTTGATCGCCCGTTTCCGGGATCATGCTGTGGTGCGAGCTGGGGATGATTTGTAGGCAGCCGTTGGCAACGCACGTGTCGTCGAGCGCGGTCCACACCGTGACTTGGGGGGGAATGCTCAGGTGCCAGCCGCCGACACCGTCTTGGTGCCAGTTGATCGTAACGCCCTGCTCGGCCGGCTTGTTGAAAAACATGGCGCGAAAGATCGAGACTTCCGCGCCGATGATCTTGGCGGTTAGGTCGCGGAAGAGCGGCTTTTGCAAATAGCCCAAGAACAGCAGGTCCCGCTCCAAGTCCTGAATTTTGCGGTACTTGAGCGAGGAGCCCTTAAACTCCTTGGTCTGCCGCGAAAGCTCGGGATTGCCGGCCGAAGGGCATAGCTGCATGAGCATGCCGTCGTAGCGCACTTTGCCGAGCATGATTTGGTCGATGCGCCGGCAGAGCGCGTCAACTTCCGCGCGGGGAGCGACGTGGCCGAGGCGCACGTAGCCCTGCTGGTGGAACTGGTCGAGTTCGGCGGCACTGAGCGCGGGGGCGTGGAGAACGGTCATGGCAAGCTCCTCTGGGGGGTGTGGACTACGCCGGCCAAAAACGCAAGAGGATATTGAGTAGAGCTAAACCGGAAGTCACCGCTATGAGTAGCGTGCGAAAACTTCCCTTGAGTTCGGATATTTCGGCTTTGAGGTCAGATATTTTGCCCTCTACTCGAGCGATCTCGGCCTTGAGTTCGGCCTTGAGTTCGGCCACATCAGCTTTGGTAGCTAGATGATCGTAAACGCCTTCGAGTCTAGACAGTCGTTCTTCGGCAGTTAGGGGGGTCGTAGTCATCTTATTCTCCTTTCGGTAGTGAAGTGAAAAAAGTACTGGACGAGATAGGAGGGTGTCAACAGAAAAGCGACTAACCACTAATAGCCAAGTTTTAAGAACGCTTTTAGGCGAGGCGAGCGAGCGCGTCTTGCCGGCTGATGCGGCGGAAGGATTGTTCGAGGACGGGACCTTGGCCCTGCCAGCCCTTCCCGCGCTCGCTGTCGGGCACAGAGTCGCAGACGCTTTGGCACCAAGCGGCGAGCGGATCTACCGGGCAGCGGATGACCAAGTCCGGGTCGGCGACCGCACCGGTGGCCGAATACGCATAGCAGGTTTCGATGAGCCGCGCGGCCGCGGCCACCTGCTGCCGCTGATACTCGCACCGGGCCGCAGGGCCGTCGGGCACGAGCAGGATGTGGACACCGCGATCGGTGATTGCGTTGAGCCGCGCGGCCGCATCGGTGCCGACCAACACGTCTTTGTGCTCCGGCCAGATGTCGAACATCCCGTAAGCTGCCTTGGGCGTCCGCGATTGGAAGGTGAAGTAATCCGGGTACGCGAAGAAATCCTCGCCACTGGCGCGGTAGGTATTGTAAAAGGCGGTCACGTGGGCCATGACCAAATTGACGGCCCCGACGCCTTCGAGGCGATTGGGCGCTAGCAGCCCCAGCCTTTTGGTATTGGTAAAGCCGCGGAAGTATTCCGCCAGCGCGACCGGCTGGCCGCAGGCGATCATCTCGAAGTCGCTGTCGCGCAGTGTTGAACTATGCATGTATAAGCCCGTCCACGATCCCAATGTAACGCCATTTGCCGCGCCGCCACAAGCAGGTAGCGACGCTCCCCTTAGTCCAGCAGAATGCCGCCATCAATGACGATATTTTTGCCTGTCATCGACGGGGTTCTACACAGCATTTCAAAAACGTAGAGCAAATGCACAGGGGGGACTTCCTGATTCCACACCTTCATTAGGTTTTTGACCCCGTCAATGGCTTGGCGCGGCGTATTGGAAATCATCTGGCCGCTGACAATGACCGGGCTGATGGAGTTGACGCGGATCCCGAATTCCTTACCTGCCTGCACCGCATAGTTGCGGCTGAGACCGAGCAGGGCCGCCTTGCTGCAAACATAGGGTGCCCCCACGTACAGCCCGCCCACCAGTGCGGCCAGCGACACAATGTTGATGATTTGCCGGTCGCCGCTGCCATGCTGCATCAAGCCGACCGCGCCTTGGCTCATAAAGGCCGCGCCTTTTGCATTTACATTGAGGACGCGGTCCCAGTTGTCCTCAGTCATGTCGAGTAACGTTACCTCGCTGAGGAGCCCGGCGCTATTGATGAGCATGTCGAGGCCGTCGTACTGTTTGGCGATTTCAGCATAGAAGGATTTGATCTGGGCGACATCGCTGAGGTCCACGCGATGGACGCTATGCTCGCCACCGTAGGACGAAACTGCCTCTACCGCGTCGTCCTGCGGCACCACATCGACCAGAATGGGGATCCCGCCGCACGAGGCAATAAAGGTCGCAAAGAGTTTTCCAATCGTCCCACTGGAGCCGGTGATAATGCAGCGCCGACCCGCGAGGTATTCTTGCATCGTCACGTACTGCTCAAGCCCTGTACTCCCGTTCATAAGCTGTATCTCCTGCGCCGCTCAGGCGTTGGTGTTCCTTAACGAATGTACAGGCATTAAAAGGCCCTTGCGGACGCTAGTCAAGGAGCGGCCCGGTTGGGACTCGGCGCCCCTCCTTGACTGGGCCGCGAAAAATCTCTTTATCCATAGCGCGAACCACGCACCAACTAAAAAGGAGCCAATCCATTGACTGAATCTACTCGCCAAAGCATCCGACCGGATGACCTAAAAGACTTTTGCATCGCCGCTATGGTCAAAGCCGGCCTCAGCGCAGAAGACGCCGAACTAAGTGCCCGCGTCTTGGTCACCACCGATACTTGGGGCACCTTTACGCACGGCACTCGGCAGATCCGCGGCTTGATGCAGAATGCGCGGCGTGGCCGTCTAGTTGCGACCGCAAAAGAGAAAATCGTCGCTGAAGGGCCGTCTTGGGCCATTATCGACGCCTGCGACGGCATGCCGCCCGCCATCTCCTGCCGCGCCGTTGAACTGGCCGTTGCAAAAGCCCGCCAAAGCGGCATGTGCTACATCGGCATCCGCGGCAGCAGCCACTACGGTGCGGCCGGGTTTTACGCCAACATGATTGCCGAAAACGACATGATCGGCCTTTCCATGTGCAATGTGGAACCCTGCATGACCGTGCCAGGGGGAAAGAGTAGAGTTCTGGGGACCAACCCAATCGCCTACGCCGCACCGACCGGCACCGACCGCACCGTCATGCTCGACATTGCCACCAGCGCGGTTGCGGCGACCAAGATATTCGCGGCCAAAAACGAAGGGCGCAGCATTCCCGACACCTGGCTGGTCGATGAAGACGGCATCCCAACGACCGATCCCACTGAGTTTCCGGAAAAAGGGGCGCAGTTGCCCATGGCCGGGCACAAAGGGTACGGGTTGGCCGTGCTGGTGGAGCTGCTGACGGCCACCCTTAGCGGGGCGGCGATGATGAGCGGCGTCCAGAGCTGGGTAGCCGACACGGACGCGCCCTCAAACCAAGGTCACGCCTTTATCGCCATTGACGTCGGTGCCATGATGCCGCTGGAGGAATTCCGCGCCCGCATGGACGCCTTATGCAAAGAGATCAAAGGTGCCTCCACAGCCAAAGGCGGGACCATCTTCCTGCCGGGCGAGATCGAGTGGAACAAGCGCGATCAAGCCCTAGCCGAGGGTATTGTCATGCCCGAGGATGTGCTGATCAGTCTGCGGGGACTGGCCGAGGACAGCGGGCTCGACCCCGCGGATTTTAATTTGGACTTGGGCTGAGAAGCCGCTTCATCTCTCTCCGAAATACCGCGCCAGCGCCCGCTCCGGCGGCCACAAGTCGAGCAACTCGACGGCCTCTGCCAGCGACGTACCGGCAAAGGACGCCTCCAACTCCTCCCGCGTGCGCCGCCGCGCTGGACGTTCGTCCAGATTGGCCATCTTGAACAGCACCCGCGCGTTGATCGCCGCGCATTCGCTCAGGCCCTGGGGATAAACCTTGTCCGCGGTGTCGGCCCGGCTGTGGCCGTAGAAGCGATCCTCGGGCCATACCGACTCCGTGCCCAGACCCACGGTGGGTACGCCGTGGGCGAAGAACGGGAAGTGATCCGAACCCCAGCTCGTCGTGCCGCAGGACGCGCCAAAGGGCTTTTCGAGCCCATCCACGCGTACGCGACTCGCCACCGCCTCCAAGACCGGCAGCAGATCCTCGGCCCCGGCAATTCCCAGTCCCGAAGGCCGGCCGCCGACATCGTTGTTGATCATCAGCGAGGTGTCGTCGAGTTCGCCAGCGTGGCGCTGCGTGTACGCCCAGGACCCGACCAGTCCCGACTCCTCGACCCCGAAGGCGACGAACCGCACTGTGCGCCGCAGGTGCTGGCGATGCAAGGCGAGCGAGCGGGCCGCCTCGACCACGGCGACCACGCCCGCGGCATTGTCAATAGCGCCGGGGCCCACGTGCCAGGTGTCGTAGTGGCCGCCGCAGACCAAGATCTCCTGCGGATGCTCCCTCCCGGTCAGCTCGCCGACCACGTTCCACGACTCCTTGGGCTCGATGCGGCTGTCGAGGACCAACCGCAGACGCACTGGTCCACGCCGCTGCTGCAGACGCTTGAGGTACTCGGCGTCTTCGAGGCTGATCGAGGCCACCGGTAGGTCGCCGACCCGCTGGAAGCAGCAGGTGCGGGCCGGCTGTAGGGCACCGGCGTAGTTGCGGTGCTCGAGGAGTGCCACCGCGCCGAAGCGCGCTGCTAGGGGCGTCTTCAACTGGCGGGCAAAGGGGTAGTAGGGTGCCACTGCGATGCGGCCGCGCACCTCGTCGGCCCGCTGCGCCAACTCCTCGGCGTCGCAGCACTCGAGGAACACCACCTCCCCTTCCACTCCCTGCGCTGGGGTCGAAGGCGACAGCCCTCCGCACCGACATGGAATCGAGCGTCCTGCCTCCGGTGCCACCACGGTCAACTCCTCGCGCTGCGGTCGCCAGGCGCGGTACTCGAAGGGTTCCAAGTGGACGCGGTCGAGTCCATAGCGCTGAAAGGTCTGCAGCAGGAAGTCCCGCGCCCGGACCTCCCCCTCGCTGCCGGCTACGCGCATGCCGATGTCGTCGGCCAGCACGAGCAGGTTTTCCCAGGCCTCGGACCGCGCCTCAATCTCGGCGACGATTGCTTCTTCGATTTTGTTTTCCATTGCTACCTCAGAGCCACCGCGACAACACCGTCTTCTGCCGCGTGTAAAACAGGATTCCCTCGGTCCCCTGCACGTGCAGGTCGCCGAAGAACGACTGGTCCCAGCCGGAAAACGAGAACAGGGCCATGGGTGCCGGTACGCCCACGTTCACGCCGATCATGCCGCATTCCACGCCGCGCGCAAAGGCGCGCGCCGCACCGCCATCGCGGGTGAAAATGGTCGCCGCATTGCCGTACGGGATGCGGTTGATCCAGTCGATGGCCTGGTCTAGCGTCTCGGGCCGCATCAACCCTAGGACCGGGCCAAACAGCTCCTCGGCGAACAAGCCGTGGCCGGGGGTCACGCCGTCGAGCAGGGTCGGCCCAACGTAGAAGCCGGTGTCCGGCACGCCTTCGCGCCCGTCGCGCACCACGGCCAGGTCCGCCGAGGTAGCGCCGGCGATGTGGCCGACGAGGCGCTGCTGGGCGGCACCGTCGATGACCGGCCCCATGTCCACCTCATCGCGCAGGGTGTCTCCCACGGTCATCGTATCCATGGCAGAGGCCAATTGGTCGCGCAGGCCGTCGCTGGCGTCGCCAATGCCCATCAGCAGGGAACCGGCCATACAGCGCTGGCCAGCACAGCCAAAGGCAGAGTGCATAACCGCGTTCAGGGTCGGATCGGCCGCCGCGGCCGCGCCGAACAGGCCGGACTCAACTGCGTCGGGCATGACGAGGAGTACGTTTTTGGCTCCACCCGCGGCCTGACAGCGCTTGCCCGTCTGCCCGCTCAGCTCGTACACCTGACGCGCTACTGGCGACGAGCCGACGAAAGAAATCGCCGCGATGCCGGGGTGCCGACAGAGGGCTTCGACCACATCCCGGCCGCCGTGAACGACGTTGAGCACTCCCGGCGGCAGCCCCGCCTCCACGAACAGTTCTGCTAGGCGGTTGGCCGTGAACGGCACCTTCTCGCTCGGCTTGAGCACGAAGCAGTTGCCGCAGGCGATGGCCAGCGGGTACATCCACATGGGCACCATGGCCGGGAAGTTGAACGGCGTGATGCCAGCGCACACTCCCACTGGCTCGCGCGTGGCAGCACCATCGATGCCAGCGGCCAGCTCCGGCAGCACCTCGCCCTTGGCCATCTGACCGATACCGCAGGCCAGTTCGACGACCTCAATGCCGCGGCGCACGTCGCCCCGCGCTTCCTCGCGGGTCTTGCCGTTCTCGCGGCAGAGGATCTCGGCCAGAGACTCGAATTGCTCCTCTAGCAACTCGCGGTAGCGGAACAAAACCCGCGCCCGTTCCGGCGCTGGCGTCGCCGACCAATTTGCCAAGGCCCGGCTCGCGGCCTCCACCGCTAGATCGACTTCGACGCTACCGCACTGGGGCGTACGTCCGATCACTTTTTTAGTGGCGGGACGGTACACCGGCGTGTGGTCCTCGACCTCCGGCCTTATCCACTGCTCGCCGATGAGGATGGGAATGGCGTCTGTTGGGGTCATGGTTCGGTCCTTTTTTGGCGGAATCTGGCCAGCCGGCGAAAGCGACTCGACTCGAAAGATGGATGGGGCCATTGAGTCGTCAATGCTTGTAAAAACCCTGTCTCGCCCGAATGAAGCTGTTCACGCTCTTCACTCAGCGCAGCACCGCCAGAGTACCAGAAGCTCAGAAACGGGTCGTTTAGCTTGTATAGAGAACGCCTCGTCGATTTGGTGGTCGCCGGACAATCGGCATCGGGGTAGCTGACCCGTCGGCGGCGAACCAGACTGCGTAACGGCGCTTCTTTGAGTTGAGCGGGTAGGCGCTGGGCTGCGATTGTAGAGGCGGCCTGAACGTTGCCAGACCGCCTCTAAGGGCCGTGCGTCGTGTGCCCGCAATGCGGCTGATCTATACGGCTGCCCGAATGGATGGCTCTGCCTCGGTAAACCCTGCGCCGCGCCGCTGTAATACCCTTGACCCGACCCCTGTGGATGGTATCGCGCACCAAACGGCAATGAGGGTTTTCATTATTGATGGACCGTAACGCCTGCTGCTTTGAGGGCGGGGATGTGTGTGTTGATTGACTCGGTACTGAGGGTAGTGATGCCCCGGAGATCCAGTTCTTCCAAGTTGGTCAGGCTCGTCAACGGACCCACATTCGTAATGGACGTGTGAGTCAGCGATATAAGTTCCAAGTTGGTCAGGCTCGCCAACGAAGCCACCCCCGCATCCCCAATGGACGTGCTATTCAGCTCCAGTTCCCATAGCGCGGTCAGGCTCGCCAACGAAGCCACCCCCGCATCCCCAATGGACGTGTTACTCAGAGCCAGCCATCTCAGGTTGGTCAGGCTCGTCAACGAAGCCGCCCCCGCATCCGTAATGGACGTGCTACTCAGATTCAGATCTTGCAAGGTAGTCAGGCTCGCCAACGAAGCCGCCCCCGCATCCCCAATGGACGTGCTACCCAGATACAGTGTATGCAGTTTGGTCAGGCTCGCCAACGAAGCCGCCCCCGCATCCCCAATGGACGTGCTACCCAGATCCAGCGTTTGCAAGGTAGTCAGGCTCGCCAACGAAGCCGCCCCCGCGTCCCCAATGGACGTGCTACCCAGATCCAGCGTTTGCAAGGTAGTCAGGCTCGCCAACGAAGCCGCCCCCGCATCCCCAATGTCCGTGCCATTCAGATGCAGCGCGCTCAATTTGGTCAGGCTCGCTAACGGACTCACATCCGCAAGAGCCGCGTTGCCGGTCAGTTCCAGAACAACCAGCGCCGTCGCGTGTTCGAGGCCGGCCAAGCTCTGAATGTCTAGACGGTTTGCGGCAAGAGTTCTTAGGGACGCCAGATCCTCGGGTGTAAGTGCGCCTGTCGGTTTACCCAGTTGCCCCCGCACCGCACCCTCTAAGTTGGCGTCGGCGAACGAGACGACTACCGGGGCCGGGGGTGGAGCCGGGGCCGGGTCTGCTGCCGGGGCCGGTGGTGGTTGCGGGTTCGGCAGGACGACGGAGACCTTGACGTCCTGCTCTATCAAGGTGGGAACCTGTTCGGCGAGGTCCGGTTGGCGAATGAGATTGTCCACTAAGCCCAGCCAGTCCAGCCGGGTCAGACCATCCAACGCACTCACGTCCGCCACCGCGTTGTACCCCAAGTCCAGCGAGGTCAGCTGGGTCAACCCCGCCAACGCACTCACCGCTTCAATCGCGTTGCCCCACAGGTTCAGGTAGGTCAGCTTCGTCAAGCCTGCCAACGCACTCACGTCCGCCACCTCGTTGCCCCACAGACTCAACCATTTCAAATTGGTTAACCCCGCCAACGCACCCACATCCACCACCTGATTATGCCCTAAGTTCAGGTGGGTCAACTGGGTCAAGCCTGCCAACGGACTCAAATCCACAATCTGGTTGCCCCACAGGTTCAGCGTGTCCAGCGCCGTCGCGTGTTCGAGACCGGCCAAGCGCTCAATGCCTGAGACGTCTTGCCATTCTACGTCGAGTTTCGTCAGGGACGCCAGATCGTCGGCGGTCAGCGGGCCTTCCGGCTTGTTCAGCGTCCGCCGCACCGCACGCTCTAGGTTGGCATCGGCAAACGAGACGACAGCGGGCGCAGGGCTGTCGGTTGCAGCGTCCGACGGCGTACTATCGGCTTCGGCCTGCCCCAAGGCTTTGCCCGCTGGCACCGGCGCGACCGGCGGATCGGAACAGGCCACTACGCCTAAAACGACGACCAGCAGGGCGTTTATTCGCTTCCATAACGGCATTGTTTGCCTCCTTCTATAATAAGGTTTGAGGGATCAGGAGCGGGAATCGTCCGCCCTAGCAGACGACAGCCGCCGTAGCTACTACCTATTGTGTTCGTAGATCACCCGATGGCTCCTCAGCGGGATCACCCCTACTACGAGAATGAGGGTTTTCATTATCGGGAGACCGTAACGCCTGCTGCTTCGAGGGCGGGGATGTGTGTGTTGAGTGACTCGGCACTGAGGGTAGGGATACTAATCAGAGTCAGCGATTTCAACTTGGTCAGGCTGAGCAACGGACTCACATCCGTAATGTTCGTGAAACTCAGATTCAGCGTTTGCAAGTTGGTCAGGCTCGCCAACGAAGCCACCCCCGCATCCCCAATGTCCGTGAGACTCAGAATCAGCGCTTCCAAGTTGGTCAGGCTCGTCAACGAAGCCACCCCCGCATCCGTAATGGCCGTGTTAGTCAGACCCAGTTCTTCCAAGTTGGTCAGGCTCGTCAACGAAGCCACCCCCGCATCCCCAATGGCCGTGTTATTCAGATACAGCGTTTGCAACTTGGTCAGGCCCGCCAACGGACTCACATCCGCAAGAGCCGAGTTATCACTCAGGCTCAGCGAAGTCAGCGCCGTCGCGTGTTCGAGGCCGGCCAAGCTCTCAATGTTTAGATCTCTTGCAGTAAGGGACGTTAGGGACGCCAGATCATTAGGTCTAAGTGCGCCTGTCGGTTTACCCAGTTCCTGCCGCACCGCACCCTCTAAGTTGGCGTCGACGAACGAGACGATTACCACCCCTACTACAAGAACGCCTGCTGCTTCAAGGGCGGGAATGTGTGTATTGATTGACTCATCACTGAGGGTAGTGACGCCAGTCAGATTCAGCGTACTCAAGTTGGTCAGACTGAGCAACGGGCTCACATCCGCAATGGCCGTGCTACTCAGAATCAGTGTTTCCAGCTTGGTCAGGCTCGCCAACGAAGCCAACCCCGCATCCGCAATGGCCGTGCTACTCAGAATCAGCGTTTGCAACTTGGTCAGGCTCGCCAACGGACTCACATCCGCAAGAGCCGCGTTGTCGGACAGGTCCAGCTCAACCAGTGCCGTCGCGTGTTCGAGGCCGGCCAAGCTCTCAATGTTTAGATTGCTTGCTAAAAGCTGGGTTAGGGACGCCAGATCCGCGGATGTAAGTTCGCCTTCCGCTTGCCCCAACGCCTGCCGCACCGCACCCTCTAGATTGGCATCGGCGAACGAGACGACTACCGGGTCTGGTGGTGGATCCGGGGTCGGGGGTGGATCCGGGGCTGGTGGTGGATCCGGGGCCGGGTCTGCTACCGGAGCCGGGGCCGGTGGTTGTGGGTTTGGCAGGACGACCGAGACCTTGACGTCTCCTTCTATCAAGGTGGGCACCTGTTCGGCGAGGTCCCCTTGGCGAATGGGATTGTCCACCAAGCCCAACCAGTCCAGCCGGGTCAGGTCATCCAACGGACCCACATCCACCACCGCGTTGTGCCCCAAGTCCAGCGAGGTCAGCTTTGTCAACCCCGACAATGCGCTCACCGCTTCAATCTGGTTGCCCCACAGGTTCAGATAGGTCAGCTTCGTCAACCCTGCCAACGGACTCACGTCCGCCACCGCGTTGCCCCACAGACTCAGCCATTGCAAGTTGGTCAAGCCCGCCAACGCACCCACATCCACCACCTGATTGTGCCCCAAGTTCAGGTAGGTCAACTGGGTCAACCCCGCCAGCGGACTCAAATCCGCCACCGCGTTGCCCCACAGATTCAGCGTGTCCAGCGCTGTCGCATGTTCGAGGCCGGCCAAGCTCTCAATGCCTGAGACGTCTTGCCGCTCTACGTCGAGCTTCGTCAGGGACGCTAGATCGTCGGCGGTCAGCCGGCCTTCCGGCTTGTTCAGCGTCCGCCGCACCGCACGCTCCAAGTTGGCGTCGGCAAACGAGACGATGGCTGGCGCGGGGCTATCGGTTGCAGCGTCCGACTGCGTGCTATCGGCCTCGGCCTGCCCGAGGGCTTTGCCCGCCGGGGCCGGCGCGACCGGCGGATCGGAACAGGCCACTACGCCTAAAACGACGACCAGCAGGGCGTTTATTCGCTTCCATAACGGCATTGTTTGCCTCCTTCTATAATAAGGTTTGAGGAATCAGGAGCAGGAACCGTCCGCTATGGCAGACGAATGCCGCACGGGCAACATGCGGCGAGGGGCGGGACGGATCGCCAAACGGCCGCTTGGGAGCCGTCGCTGGTGCTTGAGCAGTAGGGAATCTAGCGCACGAGCAGAACTTTGAAGAAAGGAGGTATAAATTACTTTTTTTACCGACGTATAGCGCATTTTACTCGGCGATACCTCCCAACACACCAGTAAGGCCCCTCGCTGATGCTAATATGGAACGCGCAAGTCCTCCAACCAGCGAAACGAAACGTACGGCATGGGCCGTGCGCCTTTTACAATATGCCCAAGGAAACAGGAATGCAACCTAAGCAGGGCGAAATTGCACTTACGAGCTGACGTTACGCACTTTGCTGAGAAGCGGTCTGAAAGTTCCGCGAACCGTCCCTTGTGTGCAGCAAACAATCTAGGATCGAGGGCGTCTCGCCCTCGACAAGCGCTCCCTCCGAGGGCCGCTTGACCGCTACTCAACGCGATCCGCCGGCGGTTTGTCACGCCTAAAGGCGCGGTGAACCAGACCGCTTCTGAAAAATGCTTCGTTTCGCCACAACATCTTGTATATCCAATTTTAACCAAATTACAAGATATAGAGTCGCTGCGTAACGTCCGTTACGAGTTGAATCCGCGCATTAAAACAACAAGTCAAGACACAACTGATGGTCCGCACGGGTAGGCGGTCGCGCCTAAAAGCCTGCCGGGGGGCGAGGGGAAGCAGGACCGGCGAGACCGGCTCCGTGCGGCGATGAACGCAGCCGCGTCGTTTTCTCGGCAACCGAACAGCGGTTCCCATCTCCCACCGCAGATTATCGCCAAGAGCGGCTAGAGTCGGCGAAAAGGTTCGTCCCCGCACGAACCACTTTGGCTGCCTTGCTCTAGTGCTAGGCCGCGTCTTTTTTATAGTCAACCCACTTAGTACACGACACCTAAAGTAGGCGACCCTTACTTTGAGTACGCATTTTCTGCTGTTTCCGATGTGTTCGGGAGCGAGGGCACCAGTTCCCAAGCACGGGCTTGAGCCTGCTCTCGGGTCCGGGATCGAGGGCGTCCCGCCCTCGACGAGGGCAAGATGCCCTCGATCCTTGGCAGGCTGAGGGCTGGTGTCGTGTAGTAAGGTCAACCCATTTCAACCGCTAGAAGCCATGCCCAATCAGATCGACCCCATCCAATTCGAGGTCATTCGCAACGCCTTGCTCGAAGCCACCGAGGAGATGGCCATTGCCCTCCGGCGCAGCGCGTATTCGACCAACATCAAAACCCGCGCCGATTTCTCCTGCGCCTTTTTCGACCGCCAGTTGCGGCCCGTCGCCCAAGCCTTTACCCAGCCAGTACACCTCGGCTCGCTGACGATCCTCACGCCCCGCGCAGTCGCCGAATACGGCCCGGAGCACTTGCAGGCCGGAGACGCGATCCTCGTCAACGACCCCTATCGCGGCGGAGTCCATCTCAACGACATCACGCTAATTTCGCCCGTCTATTGCGGCGAGGAACTCTTCGGCTATGTGGCCAATCTCGCCCATCACGTCGATGTCGGGGGCGGGGCACCGGCCAGCATTGGTGCTTTCCAGCAGGTGTATCAGGAGGGCATCATCATTCCTCCGGTAAAGCTAGTGCGCGGTGGGGAAATCGCGGCCGATGTATTTGAGCTGGTCATTGCCCAGATTCGCTCCAAGCGGGAGACGCGCGGCGACTTTCGCGCCCAAGTGGCGGCCAATAATTCGGGGATTCGCCGGCTCAACGGGCTCGTTGAGCAGGTGGGGTCGGCGCAGGCGTCTTTCTACATGGATCGGCTCATCAGCTACACTAGGGAGCGGACCCTATCCGAGTTGGCCAAGTTGCCCAAGGGGGAGTTCACTGCCGCAGGCGTCGTCGACAACGACGGCTTTACCGACGAGCCAGTGCGGCTCCAAGTCCGCGTCGTCATCGACGAAGAGGGGGTACTCTTCGACCTGACGGGGTGCGACCCGCAGCGCCGGGCCCCGGTCAATTCCACTTACGCCCAGACCTTTGCGGCTTGCGCCTACGTGCTCAAGTGCCTGATCGACCAAGACGTGCCGGTCAACGCCGGGTTTTACGAGCAGGTGCGGCTGGTGGCCCCCGAGGGGACGGTCGTCAACTGCATGGCACCCTCGCCGGTGGTCGGGGGCTGGGAGACCCAAGTGCGGCTGACCGATGTCATTCTCAGGGCACTGCATCCGGCGCTGCCCGATAAGATTCCGGCCGCGACCAAAGGGACGATGTGCCAAGTGGGGTTCGGCGGCACAGACCCGCGCACCGGGCAGCTTTATTCTTATTACGAGACGATGGCTGGCGGCTATGGGGGGCGCAGTGCCAAGGACGGGCCGGATGCCGTGCAGTGCCACGGTCAAAACACCGAGAACGCGCCGATTGAGGAAATCGAAATCAACTATCCGCTGCGGATTGACCGCTATGAGCTGATAGAGGACTCAGAGGGGGCTGGGCAGTATCGCGGCGGCTTGGGGCTGCGGCGCGACTACCGATTTATCGATCACGAAGTGTCCTTTACCGTTCTGTCGGATCGGGATCGCTGGGGGCCGGAAGGGCTGGCTGGAGGGCAAGCCGGGGGCAAGGCTCGGTACATCCTCGACCCCAAAGGCCAGCACGCCGAATTGGGGTCCAAGACGACGATCGCGCTGGCGGCCGATACGGTCTTTAGCTATCGCACTTGCGGCGGCGGCGGCTATGGGCCGCCCCATCAGCGCGACCCACAGGCGGTGGCCGAGGATGTGCGCGAGGGCAAGGTGAGTGCGGAGCGGGCGCGGGCCGCGTATGGCGTGGTCATCGACAGCACTACTGGGCAAGTCGATCCGGCGGCGACCGCGGCGCAGCGGCGGGAGATGGCAGGCGATGGCCTATAGACTCGGCGTGGATATCGGCGGGACCTTTACCGATATTGCGCTCATTGACGAAGCGAGCGGGCGCATCTATACCGGCAAGGTCGCCTCAACTCCCCAAGACCCGTCCGCCGGGTTTATGGAAGCTGTGCAGCGGCTGCTCGCCCAGCAGCAGGTCGCCGCTAAAGACGTGGCTTACATCGTCCACGGCACCACAATCGCCACCAACGCCATCATCGAAGGCAAGGTCGCGCCAACGGGCTTTATCACCACCGAAGGCTTCCGCGATATGCTGGAAATCGCCCGCCAAATTCGCCCCACCCTCTACGACTTGCAATTTGAAAAGCCGCGGCCGCTCGTGCCGCGCCACCGCTGTTTTGGCGTACCCGAGCGCCTCAATGCCGGCGGCATCGTGCTTACACCGCTCGACGAAGACGCCCTGCGCCAAGTAGCCGACAAGCTGCGCGACGAGGGCGTGGAGTCCATCGCCGTCTGCTTTTTACACGCCTACGCCAATCCGCTCCACGAGCGGCGGGCCGGGGAGATTCTCGCCGAGGTCTTTCCCGAGGCTGTCGTCTCCCTGTCGGCCGAAGTTGCACCTGAGTTCCGCGAGTACTTGCGGGCCAGCACGACTGTGATCAATAGCTGCATCCGCCCGGTGGTCGCGCGCTATTTGCAGCGGATCGAAGATCGGTTGGCACAGGCCGGTATCGCGGCCGAGCTGCTCGTAATGCAGAGCAGCGGCGGAGTGTACACCTTTGCGGCGGCGCGGCAAAAGCCGGTGTACATGGTTGAGTCCGGCCCGGCCGCCGGGGTGATTGCGGCCGCGCATCTGGGGCAAGCGCGGGGTTATGAGCAAGTGATTTCTTTTGATATGGGCGGGACGACCGCCAAAGCCGGTCTGATCCAAGGCGGCACCCCCAGCGTGACTAAGGACTACGAGGTCGGGACGACGGCGCAAGCGGGCCTTGGGGCGACTCGGGGTGCGGGGTATCCAATTCGCACGCCGGTTATCGACCTCGTGGAAATCGGCGCGGGCGGCGGGTCTATCGCTTGGGTGGATCCCGGCGGCATCCTGCGGGTTGGCCCCCAAAGTGCCGGGGCCGATCCCGGGCCGGTCTGCTATGGCCAAGGCGGTACGCAACCCACGGTCACCGACGCTAACCTCGTATTGGGACGGCTCAACCCGAGCTATTTCCTCGGCGGCGAGATCGCCCTCGACCCGGCGGCCGCGCAACGCGCCATCGAACAACACTGCGCCCGGCCGCTGGGCATGGAGCTAGTTGAGGCCGCCCACGGCATCGTCGAGATCGCCAACACTGCCATGGTCAACGCGCTGCGGCTGGTCTCCGTGCAGCGCGGCTACGACCCGCGCGACTTTGCGCTGGTGGCCTTTGGCGGTGCGGGACCAGCCCACGCCAACCGCCTCGCCGCCCTGACCGAGATTCCCGTGGCGATCATTCCCCAAAGCCCGGGCACGGCCTCGGCGCTGGGCCTGTTGGTGACGGACTTAAAACACGATTACGCCACGACTCTCATCGAGCGGTTGGACTCGGTAGCCCCGGACGCCTTGGCGCAAATTTTCGCAGACCTAGAGGCCAAGGGACGCCAAACGCTCAAGCGCGAGGGAATGACGGAAGCAACGATGGAGTTCCAGCGGCAAGCGGATCTGCGCTACGTTGGGCAGAGCCACGAACTGACGCTCCCGTTGGCGACCGACCCCTTAGACCCGGCCCAGCTAGCGCAGCTATTGGAGCAATTCCACCGCACCCACGAGCGCGCCTATGGCTTTAGTGCGCCGGGCGAGCCGGTTGAGTTAGTCAGTCTGCGGCTTGCGGCCATCGGCCAGATCGCCAAACCCGCGTTAGCACCGCTAGCGGAGGCTGCCGGAGAGGCTACGGCCAAAGAGCAGCGCCCGGTGTATTTCGCCGAGAGCGAAGGATTCGTCGATTGTCCAGTGTACGACCGCTATGCGCTGGGGGCTGGGGCTATTGTGCGCGGTCCGGCGATTATCGAGGAAATCGATTCGACCACCGTCGTCCATCCTCAGTACCAAGTGCGCGTGGACGAGGTTGGGCAGATGGCGCTGACGGCGGCAGAGGCGCGTTAAAGCAATTACCCCGATTGAACGGAGCAAGCGATAGCGGCGGCAATACCTGTTCGAACGCGAGCGTTACCGCACGGGAAAATCAAAGTACGTGTCTGGATACGGTTCGTCTTTAAGCGTATAGTGCCACCACTCTTTGTCGTAATTCACAAAGCCGTGGTTCTCCATCGCGACCTTTAACAACAGCCGATTGCGTCTCTGTTGCTCCGAAATTCGCGGATCGTCCGTATTGGACAATGTGTCGAAATAATCAAACGGCGTACCCATATCCAACTCTGTAGAACTCGCGTTCTCGACCAAAGTCAAATCGAGCGTACTGCCCCTGCTGTGGCCCGATTGGTCTGCGATATAACCCTTCTCGACGAGTTGAGATTTGTCTTCGTTGGGATAGTACTGCGCCTTCATTTTTTGCTCGTCTGCATCGCGTACCCATTCTACAAAGTGATCCACTGCTTCCTGCGGGCGGTAGCAATCGAAAATTTTCAACGTGTACCCTGCCTCGCTTAGTTCGCTCTGTACTTTCTTGAGTGCTTCACTGGCCGGGCTGGTGAGAATGCACTTCGCGCTTTCATACCCTCTCACTTTTGTCCCCAAAAAATTATCATTTGAATAATACCGCATATCAAAAATGAGAGACGGGATCGCAGCGTTGACCACGACAAACGATGCGGGCATGGACAAACCATTTCTGGCAATGGTTTTTTTGTGCGAACAACTCAAAACAAAGAGCATCGCAACAAGGCACAGGCCCCGCTGAATAATTTTCACGGCATTCCTCTTTCACTTGTCGAAGTAGGGATGCGCCGACACGGGTGCTTTGGGGATCTCGCCACTCGGCGGCTTGAGCGTGATGTCCTCGAACAGGACCATGCGAGGAGTGACGATACTCACGAGGACTGACTCACCCCGACCGCCGTAAAAGGGAGAGGAGTTGTCCTCCGAGCGAAAGGGAACGGTGTTGACCGCGTGCGTCTTGGACACCTTCACGATGTCCTTGAAGGTATGGAGGCCGATGCCGGCAAATTCCGCGTTGCGCACCAGTTCCTCGCGGCCGTCGAGATAGACCTTATAGACGAAGATCGCGTTTGCCAGCTCGTCCTCGTCGTCAGAGGAACCGGAGGAATAGTAGATAACCTGAGGTTCCACGTTGTACGACGAGTTGGCGACGTGGGTGACGATGTAGCCGTACTGTTTTTTCTGCCTTTTGATCAATTTGAAAAATTCCTTGCGGAGCTGCTTTTCGCTCAGGCCCTTCTCCGTCTCCACTAAGATATTGCTGGGGGCGACGCCCGCACCGCGGCGATTGCCGGTGCTCTGGTCGATGCCGCGCACGGGCGTGCGCGTGGTCAACAGGGTCTCCAGCACACCCTTCCGCACCAAGCGGGTCGGACGCGCCGGTACGCCTTCGTCGTCAACGCTATAGCCGCCCAACAAGGGCTGCTTTTTATAGGCGTCCATGAGCGGCTCGGCGCGCACGTTGAGGAATTCGGGCAGGACGCGCACACCAATTTTGTCGAGGAAAGGGTTTTCCTTTTTCTGCGGGTAGAAGCGCTCGTATTGCGGATTGTCGCTCAGGGCCCGGCGCGTCGACAGCATGTACGGCACAAACCCCTGATTGAACAGCTCGGTGGCCGCTTGGCCCGCAAAGATCACGGGGCCGGTATAGCGCTCGACCAAAGGAGCGTGGCGAAGTTGCTTCAGGCGCTCGCCCATGGCCTTGATCTGCGCGGCCAGCTCGTCGTCGCTGGGAAGGTCTTCTGATGAACGGGCGTACACAGCGACGAAGTCCTCCAGCGGCATGCCGTCTGGGGCTTGGGTGGCGGCAACCGCAGTGAAGGCCAGCGACGAATTGGTGCGCGAGAAGGAAGAGCCTTCGCTGTTGAGGTAGTGGACCGAGGTGTTGGAGCCATTGAAACTAACCCGCGACGTGAAGACGTCGGGCATCTCGCGGAACAGGCCCGAAAGCTGGCGCACTCGCTGGTCCAAGAGGTCGAGATCTAGGACAACGGGCGTCATTTTGCGTACTGCGGTGGCAGGCTCTTCCCGGCTGAAATCGGGAATTTCCTCGGTGCGAGTTTTGTTCTGCAAGGTGGCGCGCTTCTTGGCCAGATCTTCGAGTGCCTTCTTGTAGGCCCCGTCGGTGGCCAGCCATATTTTGCGCCGCAACTCGTCGTAGTCGTCTTCGAGGGGCAACGGCACGCTGCCGCCGTACATGCGCACCACGCCCGTACCGCCGAAGGAAAACGAGCGGAAGTTGGTGTTGTCGAGGGCGTAGTCCCCAACCCGCACTTCGACACTCAGTTCGCGCGAGTGGTTTTCGCCGCTGTTGAGCAGACTGCCAAAGGTCGCCGAGCTGCTCTTGGACTTTACTTGGCGCACGAGGTAGGAAATGAAGTAGGGCTGCTCTAGGTCTTCGAGCTGGAGTTGCTGCATTGAGCGCGCCAATTCGTCGCGCAGGGCGCGTTGCAGCATGTCGTCTGCGGCGTGGACGGCGGAAAACGCCAGTAGGGCTGCAATCGTCAGAACGTGGATAGAGGGCCTTTTGCACATGGGATGGCTCCTGCCGGAAGGGAACGGGATCAAAGGAGGTCGTCGGCTTCTTCTTCGGCCGACTCGGAGAAAGGCGCTTCGAGGATGGGCCGGCGCTCTTGGGACTTGGTCTTCTTCTGCACTTCGATCTGGGAGATGAAAATGCCGGGGGAGACCGCGGCCACGGGCACACCTCCCGACTCGGCCCCGCAGATGCCGTTGAACACGCCGATCTGATCGTCGGCCGCGGCGATCTGGCTGAAGGCGGTGAGCGGCGTGCCGATCAGATCGACTCCGCGCACCAGTTCCTCGCGCCCGTCGGTATAAATGCGGTACACCATGATGGGAAGCACGTTGAAGGCGTTGGGTATGGTGCGACCAGTGATGGTGAAGCCGCCTTGGATGTCTGCGAAATAGAGACCGAACTCCTTGTCCTCCATGCGGCACTGTTCGATGAGCATTGCCTTGAGCTGGTCTCGGGTCAGGGGCTCCGCGGTCTCGACGATGAGGTTGGACTGGCGCGCCACCGGGGCATAGCCCGGCTGCTTGCGTCCGTGGCCATTGGAATGGGGGAAATTCTCGATCGGCGAGCGCGACATGAGGAAGCGGCGGAAAATCCCGTTCTCGACCACGGCCACCCGCTGTCCCTTGACGCCTTGATTGTCGTACGCGTAGGCCCCCACTAGATCCTTGCCGGCGCTGCTTGTCTGGGTGGGATCGAAGTAAACCGAGAAGGTCTCGGGCAGGACTTTCTCCCCCACTTTCTTTTTGAAGGTCTGGCCCTCATCCTCGCGCTTCTGGCGGTGGCCTTCGATGCGGTGTCCGAAAATTTCGTGGAAGAGGACGCCGCTGGCGCGACCCGAGAGAATCGCCGGACCCGTATAGGGGGCCACCACCGGGGCGTCGCGCAGGGCTTGTAAGTCGGCGATCATGCGCTCCACCAAGGCGAGGACCTCGTCGTCGCTGGGCAGGCCCTCCGGGGCAAAGGCCGAGAAGGATTCGTAGCGCGGCAATTCCATGCCGTCGTCGGCCTTGGTAAAGGCGTAGATGAACAGGCGGTAGAGCACCTGCGAGGTCTGGAGCTCGCTGCCCTCGCTGTTGACGTATTGGCGAGTCGCGATATTGGCCGAGAGGCTGGCGTTGGCCTCGTACATGTCGCCGTACTGGGCGAAGGGGGCCGTGTACTGCTTGAGCTTGGCCTCCCATTCGGCGCGGGAGATGTCAAAGGCGGCGGCCTCTGCCAGATGGTGCTCGACCGGCTCTTTGGAGAAATCGTCCGATTGATCTTCCTCTTCCACCTTGACTTGGACGTTGGTCTGAACCGCGGTTAGCTGTTCGATGGCGCGCTTGTACTTTTTGTCGGTGTGATACCAGAGCACACTGCGGATGGCGTCTGGGTCGTCCTCAATGGGAATTTCGATCCTCGAATAGCGATCGGACCAATTGGTGGGACTGCCGCGCACTTGGTGCGTATTGTCGAAGGCGTAGTCCCCCACGCGCAGATCGATGTCGAGCTGGCGGCGGCGCGATTCGTCGCTGTAGGTCAGCACGCCGAAGGAAGCCCGGACATTGATCCCCTGCGTCTCGGTGATTTCGTAGCTGAGGTAGTAGGGCGGGACAGGCTGCTCTTGGAGCAGGCCGAAGGAGCGGGTCAATTCCTCCTGCATGGCCTGCAGCAGCCGGGAAGAGGTCTCGGCCCGAACGCCATCCGCGGCGCACGCGGCGCAGACGAGGCAAAGGCATAGAAGTCGGGAAAAGGTTCTCATTAGCAGGCCTTTCTTTGGTTTAGCGCGGAAATTTTCTATATCAGTGCTACATGCCCCACACGATGACCCTTCGTCCATCCCGGCGCACCTCGCGGCGGAACACCTTCTCCGCCCACTGCTTCGCTTCCGTGCGGTCGAACACGATCAGGTGCCCGACCTCGCTCCCGCACCGGTCCATGTAGCGCAACGTCTGCTCGACGCCCGTGCCGATGGTGCCCTCCAAGCGTTGCCGTCTTCCTTCATGCCAGACCTTGCACTCAATGACGACCTTGCTCCACAGGTCTGGCGGGCCCTCGCCCACCGGCCACCGGATCAGCAGGTCGGTGCGCCCCCGTCCCAAGCCGTACTCCCGTTCGAGACGCCCGCCACCGTTGACCACCCGCTGCAAGAACGCCTGCAGGATGAGCTGCGGCCCCGCCTCCCGATACTCGAACCGGCCCAGCCAATGCTCGGAGTGGGCGCGGAAGAACGACTGGAAGGCGGTCAGCAGCTTGTCGACGTTCAGGCCGCCGTCGGCGTCCACGTACCAAGCCGCGTCTTGGTCTAGGCTGTCCTGCAGGACGTAGCCCAATTCCCGCGGCACCACCTCCGCGTAGAGGGGATTGGCCAGGCGCGGCGGGGCGTCTTGGGCGACCAAGCCCAAGTCGCGGACGTAATTGAGGTCGCGGAGATGATAGCAGGGTTCGTCGGTGCCGCTGAGTATGGGCTCAACGACGCGCCGCACGCGCGCCTCCTCCAGCTTGTGGGCGAGCTGATCGAGGTGGGTGCGTCGGCTCAGGATCAGGCGCTCGCGGGCGTCGAGGATGTCGGCGGCGGCGATGGCGCGGGAGCGGTCGCGGCCGGCCGGGTGGTCGAAGCAGGCGTCGGCGCACAGGGCGTTGACCAGCCAAGGCTGGCCTTGCGTCTGCGTCCAGACCAACTCCAAGGCTTCCGGGGTGAATGCCTGCCCGGTCTCGTCGGTGTGCTGCGCTATCAGTGCCCGCGTCTCGGCTTCGGAAAAGTCGCCGAGGCGCAGGGACTTGGCCACCACGTTGAACGGGCTGCCGCCGGCGATCAGCTCGCCCGCGCTCGAGCGGATGCGATAGTCCTGAATGTCGCGCACCCCGCACAGCACCACGCTTTGCGGAAAGCCTTCGGGACGCTGCTCGTAGCCTGACCGCAACTGGCGGAGCACCGACAGCAGAGTATCGCCGACGAGGGCGTCAATCTCGTCGATCAGCAGCACAACCGGCGTCGGATCGGCCATGCACCAGCGCGTCAACGCCGCCCCGAGCGCACGGCCTGGGCCGAATTTCGTCAGGATGTCCAGCCAAGCCTCGTCTAAGAACCTGTCGCCTGACAACAACGCATTGTCGGCCAGTTCCCCAAGAATGGTACGCATGGCACCTTCCACATCCTCGCGCATGGCTTGGGCGGCCTCGACGTTCACGTACACGCACCGGAAGTCGCCTTGTTCGCCGTGGTTCAGCAGGTCGCGCAACGCGATGAGGGCGGATGTCTTGCCCGTCTGCCGGGGCGCGTGCAGCACGAAGTACCGTTTGTCCCGGATCATTTGCAGGATTTCGTCGAGATTCACCCGGTCCAGCGGCGGGATGTGGTAGTGGTCCTCGGGGCGGATGGGGCCTTCTGTATTGAATCGGCGCATGGATCAAGTATATGCCTCAGCGACGCGATTCGACAACCGGCGTTCCGGCGAGAGCGAAGGCCGCCTTGCGCGCCGCTTGACGAGTCCCCATGTTAGTCATATCCTTAGCTAAGCCATCCTCAAGGAGCCTATTATGACAACGGTGAACGTACACGAAGCAAAGACCAACCTGTCGCGCCTGCTTGCCCAAGTTGAGGCCGGGGAGGAGGTCGTCATCGCCCGCAACGGCAAGCCGGTGGCGCGGCTGGTGGCTTGCAAGCGCCAGGGCAAGCCGCGGCCCGGAACTCTCAAGGGGAAGATAACCATACCCGACAGCTTCTTCGACCCGCTGCCGGAAGAGGAGCTGGTTCTCTGGGAGGGGGGTTGAGCGTTGCGGCTCCTGTTGGACACCCACGCTTTTCTCTGGTGGCTTACAGACGACACCCGGTTGCCACAACCTGCTCGGCGGGCCATCGAGGCCGAAGCGAACGACAAACTGATCAGTGCAGCGTCGGCTTGGGAAATCGCCATCAAGCACAATCTTGGCAAGCTGCCGGATGCCGACGCCATAGCTTTTGACATTCCCGGGAACATCGCCGACCAAGGCTTCCAAGAGCTGCCGATCACCGTGGAAGACGCCGCCCGCGCCGGATCGCTGCCGGATCTCCACCGCGATCCCTTCGACCGCATGCTCATCGCTCAAGCACTGATGCACAATCTCGTTTTCATATCGAATGAATCGCTTTTCGACCGGTACGGCGTTCGCCGCCTGTGGTAATTGATGCGGTCGTAATAGCACGCCAGGTTTCTCTCAGATGTTGTAGTGCAGCCCGCACTCTTTGTGGTCGCCGGCCCCCCTGTCGTGCCCGTTGAACCAGCGCCAGCGACCGGTGCGCTTGTCTTCGCCCGGGCGAGTCGGGGTAGAGCATATAATGCAGCCAAAGCTCGGGTAGCCCTGCCCGTAGAGCGGATGGACCGGCAACTCGTTTTTCTGGGTGAATTCTATTAGCTGTTCCTCGCTCCAATCCACTAAGGGGTTGAGCTTGAGTATTTTCCGCTGGGTGCCGTATTCATCGATCAAAGTCGCCTTCTTCGCTGTCTGCTGGCGGTGCTCGGACTGATCCCAACGCTGCCCTGAAATCCAACAATCCGCAGTGCGCAACAGCGCGTTGTTGGGCCATTCCTTGCGGACTTGGCAGCAGTGCTCCTGTTTTTCCTTAGAGTCAAAAAACAAATACTCGCCGTGGCGCGAAACCATCCGCTGGACATCGCCGCTCTTGGGCTGGATGACCTCAATGTGGCAGCCGTAGCGCGCCTCAACTTCTTGGAGAAACGCGTACGTCTCTGGGTGGAGCCGGAGGGTGTCAATGGTCGCCACGCGCAAGTCCAGCCCGAGCGACGAGGCCATGTGGATCATGGCCACGCCGGTGTACTGGAAGCTGGTGTTGAGGACGGCCCGGCCGGGAAAGGTCTCGCTGGCCCAGCGCAACAGGGCCTCGGCCGGCATCTGGGCTAGGGGCAAGTCGCGGATGTAGTGTTCTAACTGCTGATTGCGTTCTTTGTCCATCTCGTCGTCTGAAGCTGGGAAATGACCTCATATATAGTATAAGGAAAGAGACGCGCACGGCCTTTATGTTTATGGAAAAAGAATAGAGTTGGGCTATTGGCTCGTGGCCCGCCAGCGCACCTTCTTGCCATTGTTCAAACGACGGGATTAGCTTTTTCAGGCTAGGTTGGGAACAGGTACGCACGCGAACCAAAGCGAGCACGAGCCATGAGCACCCCAAAATTGCTGGAGCCGGTCAATGCAGCCACGGCCGCGCGGATTGCCGCCGCCCTGCCCGCTGAGGAGGAGGTGCTGATCCGCGCCGGGACGGACTTGGACGCTGCGGGTCGCTTCAGCCACCAGTGGCTGGTCGCTACTGGGCAACGGGTCCTCGTTGTGCCGGCAGCGGGCGATGTGGTGGAAATTCCGCTTGCCGCGCTCGCCGGGGCGCGGACGGACGCGCTCGTCGGCGGCGGCCAACTGGAGATCGAGCGGGTGGATGGGCCGCCCGTGCGCTTGGGGTACACCGGCTCGGAAGCGGTCAAGATGTCCGAGGTCGTGCGCGGCTTGGAGCAGCTACGCAAGGGCGAACCTTTTGCAATCAACGGCCAGTTGGACCGGACGCGCTGCCCGCGCTGCGACCGGCTCTTGCCCGAAAAAAATGGCATCTGCCCGGCGTGCATTAAGAAGCTGGCGACCCTCAAGCGCATTGCCAGCTACATCGGTCCGTATAAGCTCAAAGCGGGCATCTTGGCCTGCGCCTCCATTGCCACGACGGTCGCGGAACTGGCTCCACCGCTGATTACCAAGCGCATCGTCGATGAGGTGTTGGTGCCGGTGGAGGGCCGCGCCACCGGGTTTGACGAGCGCATCCACCTCTTGGGCCTGTTCGTCTTGGCCTTGGTCGGCGTCCGCTTCTTGGCGTGGGTCGCCGAATGGGGGCACGGCTGGATTGTGACTTGGCTCGGCGCACAGCTCACCGCGGATATTCGCTCGCACCTCTACCGCCGGTTGGAAATGCTGTCCTTGCAGTTTTACGACAAGCGCAAGGTCGGCTCCCTCATCTCGCGTGCCACCCGCGACGCCGGCATGTTGCAGGACTTCCTCGTCGATGGCCTGCCCTATATCGTCATCAACGGCCTGATGGTCTTCGGCATCCTCGGGTTTTTGTTCTGGATGAGCTGGTCGTTGAGCCTGTACGTGCTGGTGCCCGTGCCCCTGATCATGCTGTGGGGGGTGATCTTTTGGAAGCGGCTGCGCGGGTACTTTGTCAAGTGGGGCCAGGTCTGGTCTGGCCTGACCGAGCGCACGGTGGAGACGCTTACCGGCGTCCGCGTGGTCAAGGCGTTTGCCCAAGAGGAACGGGAAATAGCGGCCTTTGCCAAGCCCAACGGCAGGCTGCGCGAAGTCGCCGAAAAGACCGCGGTAAATCGCGGCGTGTTCTTCGCTACCATCACGTTCTTGACGGGTTTGGGCGTCTTGATCGTCTGGCTCCTCGGCGGGCTGCAGGTCCTCGGCGGCGCGATGACCTTGGGCACGCTGTTGGCCTTTTACTCTTATATGTGGCTGTTTTACGGCCCGTTGGAGTGGTTCGGCCAAGTCAACTCTTGGATGTCGCGGGCCTTTGCCGGGGCCGAGCGCATCTTCGAGGTTATCGACACCCGGCCCGAGGCTTATGAGGACCCGAGCGCGGAGCGGGTGCCGCGCATGAAGGGGGCCATTCGCTTCCGCGGCGTCACCTTTGGCTACGACAAGAGCAAGCCCGTGCTGAAGGATTTTGACTTGGACATCCAGCCGGGCGAGATGATCGGCCTCGTGGGCAAGTCCGGGGTCGGCAAGACCACGACCGTCAACCTCATCGCCCGCTTCTACGACGTCGACTACGGATCCATTGAGATCGACGGCATCGACATCCGCCGCATCGCCCTGCGCGACTTGCGCTCGCAAATAGGCATCGTGCTGCAGGAGCCAGTGCTCTTTTCCGGCACCATTGCCGAAAACATCGGCTACGGCCGGCCCGGCTCCTCCTTTGCGGACATCATGGCGGCCGCCCGCGCGGCCAACGCCCACAACTTCATCGTGGCCAAGCCCGATGGCTATGAAACCCAAGTCGGAGAAAAGGGGGCCGGGCTTTCGGGTGGGGAGCGCCAGCGCGTCTCCATTGCCCGCGCCATCCTCCACAACCCGCGCGTATTGATTCTCGACGAAGCCACCGCTTCGGTCGATGTGGAGACCGAGTTGCAGATCCAGGAGGCGATTCAGCGGCTCGTCGCGGGCCGCACCACCGTGGCCATTGCCCACCGGCTTTCGACGTTGCGCAACGCCGACCGGCTGATGGTCCTCGACGACGGCCGCATCGTCGAGCAGGGCACGCACGCCGAGCTTATGGAGAGGCAGGGGACCTTTTGCGAGTTGGTCAATTTGCAAAAACAAGTGGCCGAAATCATCGCCATTAAGGAATAGACCGTCCATGTCCACCTTTTTGGAAAATCTGCCGCACGCGGTTGAAGCCAAAGTCGAATCGCGCAAGGGCCGCGAGGAGCAAGTCCTGATCCAAGTCTCTACGGATATGGTCGGCGAAGACCGCTTTGAGCAGCGCTGGTTGGTCGTAACGGCGAAACGCCTGATGGTCCTGTCGCCCAACAGCGCGAGCGACGACGTGGAGCTTTCGCTGCAAGCGGTCAAGTCCGCCCGCATTGAGGCGCTCGTCGGCGGCGGGCGCTTAGAGCTGGAGCGCGAGGCGGGCGCACCCGCTCATCTGTATTACTCCAATTCACTGGCGGCCAAATTCGCCGAGGTGGCCGAGGGCATCGAACAGCTCAAAGAGGGCGAGGACCTCAACCTGCCCCTCGAACTGGACCGCACGCACTGCGAGGAATGCGGCCGCCGCCTGCCCGAAGTAGGCGGGATCTGTCCGGTCTGCATCGCCAAATTCGATACCTTTAAGCGCCTCATCGGCTACATGCTGCCCTACCGGGTCCAGCTAGTCTTGTTGTTGGGCCTGACCGCGTCGTCCTCGCTTTTGGAGTTAGTACCGCCCTATATCATTAAGCATCTCATCGACGACGTGCTCGTCCCGGGCGCGGCCTCCAACCTGCTCTACTGGCTGGTCGGCGGTCTCTTCGCGGTCGGCGTGATCGAGTGGGGCGTCGGCGTGGTCCGCCGCTGGCTCAACACCCGGGTCGGCTTCCGCGCCATTGAGCACTTGCGCACGGACTTGTTCAAGGCACTCCAGTACCTGCCCCTGCGCTTTTACGACAAGCGCAAAGTCGGTGCTTTGATCTCCCGCATGAACAACGACTCGGAGATGGTCGAAGACTTTCTGCTCTTTGACATGCCCTACATCGTCTCCAATGCGGCGATGATCGTCGGCATCTTGGGGCTGCTGTTCTACATGAACTGGGAGTTGACCCTGTACGTGCTGGCCCCGGTGCCGCCGATCGTCATTGGCTCGAGCCTCATCTGGAGTCGCTTGCAGCGCTTCTGGGGCCGCTGGTCGGCGCGCTGGTCGCGGCTTACTACGCATCTCAACGAGTCGATCTCCGGCATCCGCGTGGTCAAGGCTTTCGCGCAAGAGCACCGCGAGTCCGAGCGCTTTGATCAGCGCAACCACGCCTTGCGCCAAATCAGCGTCAGCGCCGAGCGCTCGTGGTTGGTCTTCTTCATGGTGACCAACTTCTTTATGAGCTTTGGCGGGTTCTTCGTGTGGTATTTCGGCGGTCAGCAGATCGTTGGCGGCGACCTGTCGCTGGGCGAGCTGATGGCCTTTATCGCCTATCTGTGGATGCTCTACCACCCGCTCAAGTGGTTTGGCGACTTCTACAGCTTCATGGTGCGGGCCTTTGCCGGTGCCGAGCGCATCTTTGAAATCGTGGATGCGCGCTCCGAGCCTTTCGACAATCCGAGTGCCCAGCGCGTCCCGGTGCTTAGAGGCCAAGTCGCCTTTGAGGACGCGGCCTTTGGCTACGATCCGGGCAAGACCGTCCTGCGCGATCTGGACTTGGTGGTGCAGCCGGGCGAGATGATCGGCTTGGTGGGCAAGTCCGGGGCGGGCAAGAGTACGCTGATCAACCTAATCACGCGCTTTTACGATGTCTCGCACGGCCGCCTCGCCATCGACGGGATCGATATCCGCAAAATTCGCCTGCGCGACCTGCGCTCGCAGATCGGCATGGTGGCCCAGCAGTCGTTTTTGTTCAACGGCACCATTGCCGAAAACATCGCGTACGGCAAGCCCGGTGCCACGTTCGGCGAGATCTTGCGCGCGGCCCGCGCGGCCAACGCCCACGAGTTTATCGTCAAGAAGCCGGACGGGTACGACATGGTCGTCGGGGAGCAGGGCGACAAACTCGCTGGCGGCGAAAAGCAGCGCATCGCGATTGCGCGGGCCATTCTCCACGACCCGAGGATCTTGATCTTGGACGAGGCGACTTCGTCGCTCGACACCCCGACCGAAAAGAAAATCCAAGAGGCCATTCAGCGGCTCGTCAAAGGCCGCACGACCTTTGCCATTGCCCACCGGCTCTCGACCCTGCGCAGCGCGGATCGCCTCGTGGTCCTCGACGCGGGCAAAATAGCCGAAGTTGGCACGCACGAGGAACTCATGGCGCGCGAGGGCATTTTCTACAATCTGGTAAACACCCAACGCGAGACGTCGGCGGTCATGGCCACCAGCGGCTAGGGAGGAAAGACGCAATGACAGGTAGCGAAAAGCTAGCGATCACCCCGATCACCGTGACCCACCCCGAGCACGTGGATATCGGCGAGCTGCGCCTCTTCCGCGAGCCGGCTTGGATCTTGCGCTTGACCATCAACGGCGACCGCTCGTACCTGAAGGTGAAGGTCGTCCGCGCCGCGCCCTTGTCCCACCCGACCCGCTATATCTGCCTGCTCGACGCCAAAGACGAGGAGATCTGTATGATCGACGACCTCAAACAGCTCGACCCAGAGGCGTGCGCCTTGATTGAGGAAGAGCTGGACCGCCGCTATTTGACGGCGGCGATTCAGCGGGTCAACGCGGTGCGCAACGAATACGGCACTTCGTATTGGGACGTGCAGACCGACCGCGGCCCGCGCGAGTTCGTCGTCCAGAATGTCTCGGAAAACGCCCAGTGGCTCGGCGATCACCGGCTGCTGATCACCGACGTGGATGGCAACCGCTTTGAAATTCCGCGTCTCGACGAACTGGATAAGAAGAGTTTGGCAGCGGTTGAGCAGGTCGTCTGACCGGTGCTCGCAGTTGTAGCATGCCGACCAGCCCTGCAAAAGGGGCTGGTTTTTTTGTTACAAAATGAGGGTAGGAGGTCGTAAAAAAATACAAAACTGGCGGAGTTGCTCCTTGGCCGGCGGGTCGCGGCGACGAAGGATTTTTCGTTTGCCTTGTCGTCAGCGGCCCTCTCCCCGTATCTTCAAGCTGTCCAGCATTCCTTGCAGATCCCGCCTTAGTCGGGTCATCTGCTGAATACAATAGCCGAGACCCGGCGAAGGGTAGCTCCCTCCGCCTTGGCAAATAGGTAGAGACATCGCTGCATTCTGCAGGGGATGTTGGACATGGCCCGGCCCCTTCGGGGGCCGCCTGTTCCCCTTCTTCAACGGAAGATGCGTCGTGTTCACGCCTAAAGGCGCGGTGAAAGCCCGCTTTGCCTCCATGATTTCTACCGATAAATAGCTGACTCGACCCATTTTCCGCGCCTCTTGGTACGCCTTTTGCGTTTGTCGTCTGAGCGCACCGGATGCTTCACCCCCTGCGTACGCGGGGGCAGGACCGGCGCGGTGAAAGCCCGCCCACTGTCTAGCGTTTATGCCACTTGGCAATCCACCCTCTAACCGATTGAGGACACCGTGAAAAAGGTACTGCGTCCTGTTGATTTATACCGAGTTGAGGAGCACCCCGCGTTGTTCGCCTGTGGGGAGACTATTATGGCCGCGCTCCAATACTACAGCCCCCAGCTCGCCGACGAGCGAGCGTACTACGGGGCCTTGATGAGTTGGTCGTTCTTTTTTGACGCCGAAGAGAGAATGCCGGTCGGCCTGCCCGCCGACGAGCTGATCCACCGCAACCTGTACTATCTCTACGGAATTGAGCGCCGCGAGGTGCGCCGCGACAATTTTGCCGACCTGTGGCAGGTGATTGAGGAGTCAATTGCCGCAGACCGAGTGCTGCTCGCCTGGGTGGATGCCCGCGATGTGAGCGATGCGGCCTTTCACTACAATCGCATACCCGGCGCGAGCGAAGCCATGCTCATCTACGGGTACGATCGAGCGGCGGACACATTGACGATTTTGGTTAATCCGCAGGGCTTTGTGGGGCAGGTACCGCTCTCTTTTTTGCCCGAGATGCTGCCCGAATTGGTGGTGTACGACTACGTGGTGCCAGCGGGCCTCGACCCCTATCCAGTTAAAAAAATGGAGCAGGTCCTCTTAGAGGACGTGCGGGAGATGCTCGCGGGCAATAAGGTCGGCCGGGTAGAGACGGGCCTGCCGGCCGCGCAGCGCTTTGTCGAGGAGATGGAGCGTCAGATTGAGCAAGGCGAAGAGAGCCTGTGCGCTTGGATGCAGGAAGTGTTCGGCCAGATGGTCCTACTCGGCCCGCAGCGCCGGCGACTGGACGACAACCTGCGGCGGCTGGCGGCGGCAACCGGCTTGGGCGCCTTGTCGGCTGCGGCCGATACCTTTGGGGACATAGGCCGGCGCTGGGAGACGACGTACGACTTGTTCTTCAAGGGAGTGCGCAACGACCCGTCGGCTATGCTCAAGCGCATCCGCGAGTGCGTGCAGGGTCTGCTGAGCCTAGAAGAGGCGCAGGCTCGTTTCTTGTTGCAGTGGTTGTAGGGGTTCCGTTGGGGCGAAATCGGGGTATTCCGTAATCTGCCCCACCGATGGCGGTCATGGCCCGTTGAGGCTTTGTTTGGAACCTAAGTACACGACAGTAGGGCCTTACCCTCGGATCGAGGGCATCTTGCCCTCGTCGAGGGCGGGACGCCCTCGATCCCGGACTCATCGCCCATCAACGACAAGGTATTGGGGTCGTGTAGTTAGGGTTGGAACTGTGATGGGCAATCGTTAGTTTGCTTCTGTAAGCTAGAGAAAGCCTTCACCCCAACGCAAAGGAACGGCCATGGAAACTCCCCAAGCCGAAGTGAGTGTCGTCGGCCGCATAGTGAGTGTCTTCTACGCTCCATCCGCGACCTTTGAGGCCGTAGCCGAGCAGCGCAGTGCTGCCGACTGGCTACTGCCGACCGTTATAGTCGCGGTGGTGATCTTTGTCTCCACGTACTTAACCTCGCCCATCTACGTAGCTGAGACGATGGAGCAGATACCCGCAGAACAGCGCAGTGAAATGGGGGGCACTGGAGACGCCATGCGGATCAGCGGGCTGATTGCCGCGCCGGTTATGACGTTTGTCATGCTCTTTATTGGCGCTGCGATTTACCTCTTGGTAGGCAAACTACTCGGCGGCCTGCTCGGCTATGGCGAGTGCTTGGCCATCGTCGCGTACACGTCGCTGATTGCCATTCTCCAGCATATTGTCAAGACGCCGCTGGTCTTGGCCAATGAGACGATGAAGGTGCAAATAGGCTTGGGGATGTTCCTCTCTGAGGAAGCCCGCAAAGGTTTCGGGGGTGCTTTATTGAGCTCCATCGATCCCTTTGTCGTCTGGATGGTCGGCGTCGCCGGCCTCGGCCTGTCTATCGTCGGGCAGGTAGAGCGCAGCCGCGCCTATGCGGGCGTTGCGGCCATCACGTTGATCTTCCTCGCCATCGGCGCATTCTTCAGCACCCTCAGACCCGGAGGTTGATGTGGCGACCAAGAAACGCCGCTTCTTGAAAGTCCTCGTCTTCTTGCTGTTGGCCGGCTCGGTGGGGGCGGCGGTCTATTTCAACTTGCGGCAGGAAAAGGCCGAAGCCACCTATGCCACGGCGCTGGTTGAGCGGGGCGCGGTCGTCGATAAGTTAGCCGAAACCGGCCGCATTGAGCTGGTGCGCACCGTGGAGGTCAAATCCACCATTGCCGGCGAAATCCGCGACCTGCCCATCGAAGCCGGCGCGTGGGTGGAGACCGGCGAGCTGATGGCCGTCATCGAACCTGACCCCAATCAATCGCTGCAATTGTATCAGAAGCGCTCCAGCGTGGAGCAGGGCAAAATCAACTTGGCCGAAGAGGAGCGCAACTTTGCCCGCCAGAAGGCCCTGTTCGACCGCAAGATGATACCGGCCAAGCAGTTTGAGGAGGCCGAGGTGCGCCTGACGCGGGCGCGCACCGGCCTGCGCTTAGCCCAGCTCGAACTGGACATGCTCGAAACCAAGGCCAACCTGCAGCGCGTCGAGCTTGCAGACGATCAAGTCGCGCTCGACGAGGTGCGCGTCCTCGCGCCGATTGACGGCATTGTCATCCGCCGCAACGTGGAAATCGGCGAGGTGGTAGCCTCCGGCCTGTCGTCGTATTCCGGCGGGACGGTACTTTTCCAGATCGGCGACCCCAGCCAGCTCATCGTGCGCGGCGACATCGCAGAAATCGACATTGGCCGGGTGGATGTCGGCCAAGCCGTGGACATTGTCGTGGATGCGTATCCCGACACCACGTATGGCGGTCGGGTGCGCTGGATTGCGCCGGTGGGTCAGCAGAAGCAGGGCAGCACCATCGTCACCTTTGACACCGAGATCGCGATTACCGACCACGCGCCGCGCCTGCGCCAAGGCATGTCCTGCGACATCGACATTCTGTTTGCGCGGCGCGACAGCGCGGTGTACCTGCCGGTGGAGCGGGTGTTAGAGGTCTTTGACGACGAGGACGAAGAAGACGAGCGCGGCGCGGGCGAGCGCGGTCGCTTTGTCGCGTATGTGGCCGAGTCGTCGGATTCGCTCGCCGCTGCTGCGGACAGCACGCGCCCGGACAGCGCATTTCAGATGCCGCTCAGCGCCTTCGCCGAAGTGGAATTGGCCATTGGCATTGAGACCTCAACCCGCGTCGAAATCCTCTCCGGCCTCGCCCGCGGCGACCGGGTGGCCGAAGACCCGGATCTCATTCGCAGTCAAATGGAGCAGAAGGGCGAGGAGAAAGACGAGGAAGGTTGATGACCTTGCTGGACGCTAAAGACGAGGAGATCGGCAGGATCGACAACCGTAACTAAACTTTTTTGCGATGCCGTGAAATTTTTCTTGACAATGCCCTTACCATCTCAATATATGAAGCCTGCTATTCCGCTCGTCGGAGGACGAACTGGAAGATGATAAGAGATGAAGTTGCCGCCGATAGTGTCTATCGCAGTGACTACATCCTGCTTCCAGCCCCAAGATTCTCCCGACAAAATCTTCGTAAGTCGTTAAAAAAATAATAACGTATCCCCCCACTTTTTTCGCCGTTAGACTACGATCTCCTAGATACATTCAAGGGCCGGATGATCGCTTCGCTGATTTGACCCGGCCGCCGTTGTTGTAGATAGCGTAGAAAATCGACCGTATGCTGCGAATGGGCCTTGGGATAGCTTTGCATGAGGAAAGTACCCTTGAGCACATCCAAGGCCCCATAATAGGTTTGGCGTTGGCGTCCATTTTCAATAGCCACCTCAAGGCGTTGGTCTCGACGGCCCCAACCATAGCCGCAGGCATCAGCCCAGTGTAGATGCGACTCATCGATGAAAAAAGCACGGACGTGACCCGCTGCGATCTCGGCTTTATGCGCCGTTCGTTTTTTTTATCTCTTCTCGTTGGTCTCGCCCCTGTTGGGGATCGACCTGGGGCTGTCGAGCCTGCGTCTTTTTCCAGCGATAGCCCGCCTGAGAAAGAATCGCGTAATAGCTTTGCGACGATTTGAAGACCACGCCAAACTGCGTTTGGATATACGAGGCCAACGAGGCGACCGAAGGCTGCGATTGGGTCGCTAACCACGCATGGATTTGCGCCCGTTGATCGGCCGACAAATACGGCTGCGAGCCTTTATAGCCTAAGAGCCTATACGGAAATCATGTCAACCGTTCGACGATTTGAAAAATGATAAGCACCGAAGCGACCTGAATGAATGCTTCGTAATGGGTACTCTTTTTCTCCCATCGGACCAACAGACGACGGAATCGATTATGCCAAGCATGGGTTCGTTCAACCACCCATCGACGAGCCGGATGTTTCTTTTGCGCGGGTATAGAGGCCTTGTCGGCTTGACTTTTCGCCAAGTGTAGGTGATAGTCGCGTTCCTCGACTCCTTCAATAACCTCGGCGTAGTCATAGCCTTTGTCCAGACACAGATGGTGCAGCCGATAGACGACTTTCTTGGGTCTTTCCACGACGAGGCCATCCAACGTCGCCAGTGCTACCGTTTTGTCATGCGTATTGGCTGCGGTTACTTCCACGGCCAGCGGTGCGCCTCGCTGGTCGGTCAACACCGACCGTTTAGTGCCCTTTTTACCCCGATCGACCGGCGACGGACCGGTCGCTTCGCCGCCCAACGGCGCTTTGGTGATCACCCCATCGAGGGCTTGCCATTTCCAAGCAATGCCCACTTGCTTATCATAGTAGTGTAGCAGCGTCTGCCAAGCTCGGAGAAACACGCCTTGTTTCACCCACTGGCGGAACCGACCGTGGACGGTCGAGCCGGGTGCATAGGCTGCCCGCGGAATGGCCTGCCATTGGCAGCCGCTGCGCAACACAAAGATCATGGCGTCAAAAAGGACACGGTGGGGTGTGGGCGGACGTCCGACGGTGCCGGGTTGTTTTTCCGGACCCAGAATCGGGGCGATTAGATTCCACAAGGCATCCGGGGTATGCCAGATCGTGTCCGGCGAATCGGTCTTGGTGGCCATGGCTTTCTTCCTCTTGGTTGAGGGTCAAATGGTACGGAAAGCGTAGGTCGCCAAGACCTTTGTATCAACAAAAAATCAATTTTCGTATAGGCTCTAAGCGAAAGCAGGCGACCCCCTCGGATAGGTAGCGCTTCTTCCACGTCCGGATGAAGCTCGACTGCACCCCAAGAATCGCTTGTATCGCACCTTGTTTGATGCCCAACAGCGTCATCTGAACCGCTAATGCTCGTTTCCGTTCCCGGGCGTCGGGATTGCGCGCGATAAACGCAGATAAAGACGTACCCGAAACCATAGATAACCTCTAAAAAAAGACGAAGCATAGGAAAACATAGAATGAAGATAAAAAAACCATGAAACCTCTCAAGTCGTTTAGGACTGCTATAGCTATGTGCCGCAGAGTCTATATTATTCGGGCTGAAGATGAGGACTCGGCTTTCATGTGTGCCGAAGTAAATTCATCCAAGCAGGCAAATTGGGTGGTGGATCGATTTTAGCTATCATCAAAAAGGGTTACATTATGAGATTAATATCAAAAAACTTACTGACGGCCGCTTTGAGCCTCCCGATAATCGCACTTGTCGTCCGTTATCTCTTACTGTGGGATCGGTTGCCGTCGGTGCTGGCCATCCACTTCGACCTTCAGGGCGCACCCGATGGCTGGCTAGGGCGCGGTCTGTTCTTCCTCCTACTGACGGCGTGGTTGGGTGGCCAAGTGGCTATTTTCCACATTCTGGTCCGTCGTTTGGGTACAGCCTTGCTCACTGCGGTTTCCATGTTGCACTTTACAGTCATCGGTATTCTATGCGCCACGGCGTGGTTCCTCCTTGATTATAACCTCGACAAGACGCCCTTACCTTGGCTCTGGATTGCCGCCATTGGCCTCGTCAGTGGTGCTATTCCTGTCCTCCTCATGGCCTCACTGAACAAAGGCGAACGCAAAGGGGCCGCGCTGCCGAAACAGGGCACCATCCTCCATGAGGAGATCCACTGTTCTTCATTTCTCCCTGTGCTAACAGGGTCCATATTCGCCATACTACTCGCCATAATGATCACCACTGGCTATTTGATTTATCCCTCTCCCTTTGTGCTGCTAATCGTGCTGCTAATCGCCTTTTTTTGTACTGTCGGCATCTCGTCCACGGTGTTCATTGGCTATGGTTTTCACTATCGTTTCACCGAGGAAGGTATCGAAGTCAGGCACTTACTGGGAACTTCTCTCGTCATCCCGCTCTCGGCGATTGCGGAGTACGGCACCCAACAATGCAGTCCATTGAAAGATTTCGGCGGTTGGGGCATTCGCTACGGGCTAGGAGGCAAAGCTTATATTTGGCAAGGGCGCGATGTGTTGAAAGTCAAATACGACAATCGCATCGTCTATCTGGGCCATCACCATCCCGAATCACTCGTGCGTAAGCTGGACGAAATCATGGAAAGAAGGGCGTGAATGGTAGGTTCCCTTAACGGTATCAACCTACTGGTTACCAACAGGTGTCCGTTAAATTGCGTCCATTGCGGATCCCGCAGCGGACCCCCCGAAGGCGATACGGAATCTCTGATTAAGTTTTCTTTCGAGTTCTTTTTTGCGAGTCCATATTCTAAGAAAAAAGGCGATAACTCGCGATGACTCAACTCAGTTTTTCCGATGCCGCCTACACCTACAAGAAGAAGCCCCCTCGCAAAGAACGCTTTCTGTCGGAGAGGAACGACCTGTTGCCGTGGGCCGACCTGCTCCAACCCATTGTGAGCAAGTACCCGAAACCCGGTAATGGCCGTCGTCCGATCCCGGCTGCGGTGATGGTACGGGTCTATTTCATGCAGCACTGGTATGGCTTGAGTGATCCAGCGCTGGAAGACAGCCTGTATGATGTCGAATCGATGCGCCGCTTTGCAGGCGTGCCCTTGGATAGCATTCCGGCTGAGACGACGATCTGCAAGTTCCGCCACTTCTTAGAAAAGCATTGTTTGACGGAAGCCCTGTTTCGATGCACCGCGCCGTATTTGTCGGAGCGGGGTATGCTACTCCGCGAAGGCACGATGGTGGATGCGACGATCCTTCACGCGCCGGCTTCGACGAAGAACCGGGACAAGGCACGAGACCCGCAGATGGGGCCTACGAAGAAGGGGACGACGTGGTATTTTGGCCTCAAAGCACATGGGGGCAGTGATCGTCAGGGGCGGGTGCACAGCGTCGTGGTGACCCCGGCGTCGGTGCATGATTGGGTGGTGATGGACGAGTGTTACACGGCGAGGAACAGGTCATCTATGGCGCTAAAGCCTATGCCAGGGCCGAACGCAAAGCAGACGCCGAATCGGATGGTATGGAGGGGCGGGGGCTTCGTAAAGCCAGCCGAAGCCGGAAGCTGACGGGTGCCGATCGCTCGTTCAACCAAAAGAGCAACCGTGTCCGAGCCCGGGTTGACCATGCCTTTGGGGTCATCAAACACCTGTGGGGCTATCGCAAGGTGCGTTATCGAGGCTTGGCCAAGAACGCCGCCCAAGTCGTTACCTTGTTGGCGCGGGCCAATTTCTATCTGGCGCGTAGAGCATTGGCGACGAGGTAGGGAGCAGTCCGTCCCGATCGCAGACCGGGACGAGGAACGGGGAGAAGCACGCCTGAAAATAGAGCCATGTTCCCACTTTATAAGCAAATATAACACTCAGAGGCTTCTGTTTTGTTAAAAAAGATGACTTGACCAGAGGTTCCATACCTTGGTCATTAGAAGATGTCGTCAGAGTACTGGATGCAGCGCAAGCCCGTTCCTGCAAGATGGTCAATTTCTCAGGAGGAGAGCCCTTCATCCTCGGCGAGAACTTGGTCAAAATGGTCGCTGCAGCCAGAGCCCGTACTCTTCTCGTTCGCGTTACGACAGGGACGTACTGGAGCAGGAATTACTATACAGTACTCTGATTGCCACCCCTATTATGCTTTTCATCGTTCTTTTTATCTATTCTGCATGTTACCTAGTGATGGGCAAATTACCCGGTGGCCTGCTCGGCTACGGCCAAGTCCTATCTATAGTAGCCTACACGGGGCTGATCACCATTCCCCAACAAGTTGTCAAAATCTGAAAGTCCTCGTCTTCTTGCTGTTGGCCGGTTCGGTGGGGGCGGCGGTCTATTTCAACTTGCGGCAGGAAAAGGCCGAAGCCACCTATGCCACGGCGCTGGTTGAGCGAGGCGCGGTCGTCGATAAGCTGGCCGAAACCGGCCGCATTGAGGTGGTGGCCTCCGGCCTGTCGTCGTATTCCGGCGGGACGGTACTTTTCCAGATCGGCGACCCCAGCCAGCTCATCGTGCGCGGCGACATCGCGGAAATCGACATTGGCCGGGTGGATGTCGGCCAAGCCGTGGACATTGTCGTGGATGCGTATCCCGACACCACGTATGGCGGCCGGGTGCGCTGGATTGCGCCGGTGGGTCAACAGAATCAACCTACAATCTCCACATGGTGAATGGACGGGCTACCGGTCTCTTTTTACAGAGGCTGGTAGCCCAAAAAATGGCTTGGTGCCATCTTGTGGCAAGTCGTACAATCCGATAAATTATTCCTACTGAGGGAATGTTGAGTATCGCGTTTCAAAACTTAAAAAAAGAAGTTAACGCTCTTGAAGAAAATCTATACGACGGAAATCTATTCCGAGGCATTCAAAAAATTTGAAAATATACAATGTAGGATATTCTCTGTCGTCGTACTAGCCATTTTTATGTTCTTTTTATTTCGCTATTCTATACATATTATATCCACCATATTCGCTTCAAGTGACTATCTTCTCATATTGTTATCCATTATTCCTCATGCTCTGCTTATTATGGTTGTAGCCGCATTCGCTAAGATAGAAAAACAGGATCTAACCTGCCAAACACTAGGGCTATCTCTTCAAATCCCCAAAGAATCAAAACAGTTGGTCGCGTTTTTTATTTTTGTATTTTCGATCGCTGGAGTAGGTATATTGGCCTTTTACTCTTTTATGAAGTTCCGAGGTATTGATATCCATTTAATAACTTCCTATCCAGTACTAATACCATGGATCGAGGAGGCCGATATAGAGGGAAAATTACGTAACCTACTTCTTCTTATAATCCCATACTCAGTTCTCGTCTTGCTGATTGCCCCTTTTATAGAGGAGGCATATTTCACAGGTTTAATTTTTCCTGCTCTGCGGAACCGATTGGGGTTCGTTTTCAGCTCGACTCTCACGGCTTTCCTCTTTACTTATCACCATTACTCTCCGTTCTCAGAGGGACAACTAACGGCATTTGTCGTTATGTTTATATCACAAAGTCTTTCGTTTTTTCTTTATCAGTTTACACGCTCTCTTTATCCTTCTATCGTCTTTCACTCTTTACGCAATATGTCAATCTTGTCTCTGGAATTCTCAGCCCTTATCTGAACTCAGTACTAAGAGGAAGAGACCGCGGTCGCAGTTGGCTAGCCAAAAAAGGGACGACGTTGCTTGGGTACGTCTGGAACCAATGCACCCCGATCGGCCTCGACGGACCTACCCTAGGCGCAACAGGGTCTGGGGCAGGAACTCGACGGGAATACCTCCCATCTTCGCCGGCGCACTGCGGCGGGAGAGGATGCGGCTGTTGGCGTACTTGCCGATCTGTTTGAGCGTCTTGGGCCGCAACTGGCCCGTCCACTTGATTTCCACGGGCCAAAAACGACCGTCCTTTACATAGGCGATACCCACTTCGCCCTCGCCTTTGATATAGTAGGTGGGATAGCGACGGCCATAATGGGCAACGGCGCAGGCTTCTACTAGAGGGCCAGTGCGCTCGGGGTCGGCGAGGAGGGGGCGCACCTGTGCGGTGAAAGGGTCCTGCGCCTCGTGCAGCCAGCTTTGCACGGCGTGGAAAATGAAGGGATCGCAAAAGCTAATTTTGCGCGCCTTTTTCGGCGCACCGGCCAGCTTGTCCTCGCGCAAGGCCGGCTGGACGCGGAGGACATCCATAGAGGTGAGCAGGGCGATATAGTCGCTCACGGTAGCGGGATGGTCGATGCTGAGGGTGCGGGCCAAGGCGTTATACGTGGTCTGGGTGCCGTAGCAGCGGACAATGGCGGCCAGCACTTCGCCCAAATAGTGCTCCTGCTTGCCGCGCTTGAGCATATCGCCGCGTATCCAGTCGCTGTACGTGGCGAATGTGGCCGGGAGGATGCGGCTGTGGCGGGCCATATCGTTAATGGCGGTGAGAAAGCCGCCGTGGACTAGGTAAGCGAGAAACTCCTCGAGCAGGACTTGCTCGGTCTCGGCGGGTAGCGGCGATTTGGGCTGGGCTAATTGCAGCAACTCTTGGCTGCTCAGCGAGTGCTTTAGACCCACGGCCGCGGCAAAGCTCAGGGGATGGAGGTGAAAGTCAACGGCTGTGGCTTGCCCCCGGCGGCCGGGAAAACGCATGCGTGCCTCTTGGATGACTGCCATGTCCGAGCCGGTCGCAATGAGCACGACGCCTTCGAGCAAGCCGGCGTCGGCGAGGTACTTGATCCCCTTGTCCCAACCGGCGATATAGGTCACTTCGTCGAGCAGGATATAGCGCCGGCCCTCGGTGGGCATTGCTCGCTGTAGGGTCAATACCAAGCGCACGAGCGCGTGGTGATCGTCGATGAGTTCGCCGGTGAAAAAGCGCAGACGGGCCGGGTCAAGGCCGGTTGCAAGCAGGTCGGCCATCCACTGTTTGAGCAGGGTCGTCTTGCCAATCTGGCGGCCCCCGCCCACAGTGTAGATGCCCGGCTGGTTGCGCGGCAGGTGGTCGAGGAGGGGAAAGCGATAGATTAGGGGCTGCGTTCGCAGGCGTCTGAGGTGCGGATCGAGGTCGGAAAAGGAGCCATCGAGATGACTATTGTGAATTTGGAATTCTTCTAAGTTCATTGCTAGCGTATAGTTACATTTATTTTGAAAATTTAGTCAATCGCCTCTGAATAAATCTAGTCAATGCAAATCGGCGGCGCAATTGGCCAAATTAGCATCAGCCGAACTCTCGGTGCCGTTTTGGGCTTGTGATTCATCTAACTTATCTTTGACACCTAAGTACACGACAGTAGGGCCTTACCCTCGGATCGAGGGCATCTTGCCCTCGTCGAAGGCGGGACGCCCTCGATCCCGGACTCATCGCCCATCAACGACAAGTTATTGGTGTCGTGTAGTTAGCTTTGACGCTTTAATCGCTGCATCTTCGACCCGAAGGACGAAAAACGCCAATGACCGTTCTCGAACCCCTCTTCGCCGGCTTGGGCCAGCTTAGGGCGCACAAGTTGCGCTCGCTGCTGACCCTGTTGGGCATTGTCATTGGCGTGGCGGCCATCATTGCTGTGGTGTCGCTGGGGGAGGGATTGCGCCGCCAAGTGATCTCGCAGTTCATCTTCAGCGGCGGCGCGGGCATGATCGAGGTGGAGCCGCCGCGCCAGTGGGTGCGCAAGGATGGCCGCTGGGTGCGCCGCCCGTGGCAGGAGCACCTGACCGCGGCCGACATGGCGGCCATGCAGCGAGAGATTGACGAGCTACACGCCCTCGTGCCCAAAGTCGGGGGCAGCGCCTCGCTACAGCGCGGCAAAACCACCGTGCAGACGAGCTATACGGGCACTTCCGCTGCGTTCACCGAGGGCTTTAACTGGCCCTTGACCAGCGGCCGACCCCTAAGTGCGGACGACTTGCGCCTCGCCCGCAAGGTCTGCCTGATCGGCGGTGATGTGCATAAAGACCTCTTTCAGGAGGCCGATCCGCTGGGCGAGGAGATCCTGCTCAACGGCGACCGCTACGTGGTCGTTGGCGTGCTCGCCGCGCGCGTCCGCTTTGGCAGAAGCGAGGGCAATATAGTGCTGGTCCCATACACCACGGCGCAAAAGCGGCTGCAGGGCGTGGATCACTTCTCGGAACTCACGCTCTTCGTCGAGGACTTGGAGGCCGTTGAGCGGGTCGTCGCTGGGGTGCGCCGCGTCCTCCGGCGACACCACGAGCACGGCGACGCCTTTGAGATAGAAACCAGCGAGGGGCAGATCGACAACGCCAATGAGTTCTTTCGCGTCTTGCAGCAAGTGGGCGGGGGGATTGCGGGGATTTCGCTTTTGGTCGGCGGTATTGGCATTATGAACATCTTGCTGGTGTCGGTGGCCGAGCGCACCCGCGAAATTGGCATCCGCAAGGCCCTTGGTGCCAAGCCGCGCCACATCCTCGGCCAATTCCTCGCCGAGGCCGTAGTCTTGAGCATGGTCGGCGGCCTGTTGGGCATCCTCTGCGGCTTCAGCTTGGGCTTGGGGGCGGCCTTCGTCATTCAGCAGTTCGCGCCCGGCTCGCCTTTTACCAGCATTGTCTCGGCTGAGTCCGTGCTCTGGGCCGTGGGCTTTTCCTCGGGCGTCGGCATCTTCTTCGGCGTCTATCCCGCCTTTCGCGCTGCCCGGCTCAACCCGGTAGAGGCGCTGCGCCGCACGTGATCTTTTTCGAAGCCATCCGCATTGCCCTCGGGCAAATATGGGTCAACAAGCTGCGCACAGCCCTGACCTTGCTGGGCATGATGATTGGGGTCGGCGCGGTCGTGGGCATCGTGTCCATTGGCGAGGGGATGCGGCAGTTTGTCATTGACGAGTTCGGCAAATTAGGCGGGGCGCAGTTTGTGATGATTACGCCGCAATACATGCAGCTCAAGGACGGCCGCTGGGTGCCCAATCCCCGCTATAAGCCCTTGACCATGGACGACTTGCGCGTGGTCGAGCAAGCCTCTGACCGCTTGGCGGCGGTCCTGCCCTCTATGATGCATGGCGCCAATCTGCGCCATCGCAAGGCCAGCTACCAGAGCCGGGCGGCCGGGACCTTGCCCGAGTTCGCCGAGGTGTACAACTGGCAGGTGGCCGAGGGTCGCTTCCTGATCAACGCCGACTTAGACAAATTGCGCCGGGTCTGCGTGATTGGGGAAAAGGTGCGCGAGGAAGTGTTTGGCTTGGCCCCCTTTTTGGGCCGCGAGCTCAAGCTCAACGGCCAGCGTTTTACGGTAGTAGGCCTCATGGAGGATCGCCAGATCTTTGGCGAGGACTGGGGAGACCAAGTGCTGGTGCCGGTGACGACGGCCCAGCGACGCCTCGCCGGCAACAAATTCATCCAAGCCTTGGTAGCCCACGCCGAGGAGCGCGAAGACGTGCCCCACATTACCGCTGCCATTGAAAAGGCACTCAAAAAGCGCCACGGCCCGGAGGCTAATTATCAAATCATCAGCGGCCACAGCATCCTAGAGCAGGTCGAGCAGACCATTTTGCTGTTGAAGTTGGTCGTGGGTGGGATTGCGGGGATTTCGCTTTTGGTCGGCGGCATTGGCATTATGAACATCTTGCTGGTGTCGGTGGCCGAGCGCACCCGCGAGATTGGCATCCGCAAGGCCCTCGGCGCCAAGCCGGTGACTTTGTTGTGGCAGTTCGTGATAGAGGCGATGGCCCTGAGCTTGACGGGAGGAGCACTCGGGGTGGCAGCGGGCTATGGGTTGGGCGAGGGCATTGCGCGCGTCATTTCCCATTACAGCGAATTGGACTTTCCCAGCATTGTCTCGCCGGAGGCCACCCTGCTGGTGCTGGCCCTGTCCATCGCGATTGGCCTTTTCTTTGGCATCTATCCGGCCGCCCGCGCCTCGCGGCTCGATCCGGTGGATGCATTGCGCTCGGAGTGATCTCGTGCTGATCGAACTGAACGGCATTAGCAAGGTGTACGTGCGCGGCACCGAAGAAGTGCATGCCCTGCGCTCGGTGGATTTGGCGATTGAGTCCAACGAATACGTCGCCCTGATGGGGCCTTCTGGATCGGGCAAATCCACCCTGATGAACATCCTCGGCTGCCTCGACTCGCCCACGGATGGGACGTATTGCTTGGCCGGCGCGGATGTGTCGCGCATGAATGCCAACGAGTTGGCCGAAGTGCGCAACAGCCGCGTTGGCTTCATCTTCCAGACCTTCAACCTGCTGCCGCGTGCGTCGGCCCTGCAAAACGTTGAGCTGCCCCTGATCTACAACGGCCAACGCCGCAAGGTGCGCCGCGCCCGGGCGATGCAGGCGCTGGAGCGGGTTGGCTTGGCCGAGCGCATGACGCACCGCCCGGCCGAGCTGTCCGGCGGGCAATGTCAGCGGGTGGCCATTGCCCGCGCCTTAGCCAACGGGCCTTCGCTGCTGCTGGCCGACGAGCCGACCGGCAACCTCGACTCGCAGACGGGCGAGGAAATCATGCTCCTCTTCGACGCTTTGCACGACGAGGGCAACACCGTGCTTTTGGTGACCCACGATCCGGTTATTGCCCTGCAGGCCAAGCGGCTAATCCGCATCCACGATGGCCGCATCGCTTCCGACGAGAAGCTGGCGTAGGGACGCCACTGCCATTTCTCATTTCTATAAAAAGGAATACCGCCATGTTCGTCGTCCGCGCATTCGCATCAATCGCCTTCGCCCTCCTCCCCCTCTCTGCGCAAGCCCAGATCACCCTCTCCCCCGACGATTTACGCCTGTCTTTGGGCATGACTTGGGAACAAGAAATCGCCACAGTCATCAGCGGCCTAGAGGACTCCGGCTTCGACATAGGCTCTGCCGGTGCCGATCAGGCTTTTGACCTCACCGGCCCTATCGCCAACAGCATACTCACCTTCGTCCGCAGTTCTGGAGCAGGCCCCGGACGCTGCTAGCTTCTCCGACGCCGATTACGCCGTCCACAACATTATTACTGCGCCCAATGCCATTGGCGGAACGGACGAGATTGAGACATACGACTACTTCCAGCGCAGTGCGGCCGGCGATGTTCCCGTCGGTGCCGCAGGACCGGCCGGCCAAGTAGCCTTCCCGCTTGTCGATACGGGAACGCCTTGGCCGCTAGAATTCGGCAAAAGCTGGACGGTTGAAAATTTTTCCTTGGACTTGCCCCTAGCACCGGAGGTGACAACCTCCGGCCTGTACGATTTCCAGTACGCGGTTGATGCGTGGGGCGAGATTCGGCTACCGGCGGGCACCTTCGAGTGCCTGCGCCTCCACCAGACCGGCACCGGCGTCATTACCTTCGCGGGCGACGAGCAGCTCGCGTCTTTGGGTGAAATGACCGCCGAGATAGACGCCTATGGTTGGTATGTCCGTGGGATTGGCAGCGTCGCCGTAGTTGTAGAGACCAAGCAGACTTTCGCCAGCGGCACCATCCCGCCGACTACGACCACCCAAATTGCCCGCCTCACCGAAATGTCCAGCCCGGCCAGCGCGATAGCGGACGAAAGTTGGGGAGCACTCAAGCAAAAGTTTGCCGAATAGATCGATTTACCAGCCTCAAACGACTCTAAACCAAGGATTAGACATGAAAAAAATGCTTGCAGTTCTAACCCTCGTATCTCTTTTCGGACTCGGATGTAGAGATGATGCACGTATAGCTTCTCGAAATCTTTCAAAAGCCGCAGACAATTTCGAGATCAATCGTCGCATCGTATTCTACAACGGGATAACCGACCAGTACATGCTGACGATTGAAGGCCGTTGTTCCATCCGTGACGCCAACCGCCAATTAGAAGTAACCTGCAAGACCAGCGACCACGCCTACTCAAAACACTTCCTCGGCCTTAGCGATAATGTCACCTACTTCGCCGAGCAACTCGAAACTGTTGATGTCAGCGTGTACCATCACCGCATCACCTTCAAGCCCCAAGAAATCATCCCGGATATAGATCTCCGCGGCAGCACGGAAGAGTTGCTGGAAAACGCTTCCGAATTCAATCAGTAACCAAACCCCTAGGTTAGGGTCCCCGACACGGTTGGGCTTGCAACAAATAGACCGCAACCCAGGCGAGAGTGCGCTCCTGGATGCGCTGTTGCCGGCGTGTTGGGTGCTTGATTTGGAGATGCGAAAACGAAGATTCGCCCCTACAACACGCTTCTGTGCGACCGAGTACAAGCCTACGAAGCCCGATCTGTCCGACAAAGCGGCAGAGGCTTCTCGGACGTTGGTTGCCGTCAACCCGGCCTATACCTCGCAAGATTGTTCCCGATGTGGGCATCGGCTTCGCAAGGCGTTGTTTCTGCGTGAACATGATTGTCCTTGCTGTGGGTTGAACATGGACCGAGACGAAAACGCCGCTCGCAACATTTTGAGACTGGGATTGCAGTCTCAGGGGATCCCTGAGCATTTACGTTGAGCCTGCCGAAACGTGTCGAAGGGGACTCCCCAAGAAGCTGACTGATGTATCGGTCAGAGCAATCACTATTGCCACTTTGTTTGCACGTGTGGATAGGCGCGCAGCCGTTGGTCGGTGCTGATCAGCACCAGACTGTGCATCCGCGCTGTGGCGACGATCATTTGGTCGGCTGGGTCTTTGTGGAAGGGACTAGGCAAATGCGCCGATTCGAGGGCTATATCCACCGAAAGGGGCAGAAGCTCTATAAACGGGGCTTGGGTGGCGCGCTCAACCCACTGGCGCACAGGTATAGATAAATGCAAAAGCCCCTTAGACTCTTTTTTTGCCACTTCCCAAGGACTGATCGCCGCTAGCCCAAAGGGCAGGTGATCCGGCTCCAGCAGCAGCACTCTTATCGGGTCGGGCAGTTTTTCCGGTGCCTCCAAGGCCCAGAGCCACGCATGGGTGTCGAGCAAGTATTTCACTGGCACGCTTCCCAATCATCCTCGCCGAGAGGCTCATCCCAACCGGGCTGGTACGCGACCGTACCGCGGAGCGAGCCGAAGAAGGATTCGGGATCGGGTTTGGCCTCCGGCTCAGGGGGGACGAGGCGCGCCACGACCTTGCCGCGGTTGGTCAGCTCCACGGTTTTGTATTTGGTGCCGACTTCGCGCACGACTTGGGTGCATTTGGCTTTGAAATCGCTGATGGATATCTGCATGGTCTCAACTCGCGACTATATGGTCATTTTATATGACCATATTAAACGTTGTGCTTCTTTTTGTCAATGAGGCCGTATTTAGCCAGAAGAATGGGTTCCGCCCCGCTACACATTCGCCGGCCGCGGCCCGCCCGTCGCCCAATCTAGCAGCTCGACCGTGTGGACGACCGGCACCTCGGCGCGGGCGGCGATTTGCTCCATGCAGCCGATATTGCCCGCCGCCACAATCTGCGGCGCAACGCGGGCAATGTGCTCAGCTTTGTGCGCTTGCAGCTTTTGCGCCAAGTGGGGCCGCAGCATGTTGTAAGTACCCGCGCTGCCACAGCATATATGGCCCTCGGGCACCTCGACGACCTCAAAGCCCGCCGCCCGCAGCAGTTGTCGCGGCGGCTCGGTGACGTGCAGGCCGTGTTGGAGCGAACAGGCATCGTGATACGCCACCTTCAGGGCCGGCGCGTGATTGGCCGCGCCCAACCCCAACTGCGCCACCACCTCGGAAACGTCCCGCACCCGCTCCACCACGGCTTTGGCCTTGTCGGCCCACTGGGGATCGCGGCGAAAGATGTGATCGTATTCTTTGATGGCCGTGCCACACCCCGAGGTGTTGAGCACAATCGCGTCCAAGCCCGCTTTTAGCTCGCGATGCCAAACCGCAATGGCGCACTGCATCAGCTTGAGGCTGCGCCGACGCTCGCCCATGTGGAAAGTCAGCGCGCCGCAACAGCCCAGATCCGGCGGAATGACCACCTCGGCCCCCAACCGAGTCAGCAGCCGCACGGTCGCGTCGTTGATCTGCGGCCCCAATACCTGTTGGACGCATCCGGTGAGCAGGGCCACGCGCAACCGACGTGTGCCCTCGGCTGGCACGACTCCGGGCCGGGCCACAGCGGCTGGCGGCGGCAACCGCTTGGGGGCCATGGCCAACAGGGGCCGCATGGCGCGGGGCATCAGGCCGGAGAACGCGCGGCCCAACCCAGACATTTTGAGCGCCAAGCGCGTGCGGCCGGGATAGGGCAGCAGTCGCGTCAGCAGGGCGCGCAGCAAGCGGTCGGCCAAGGGCCGCTTGACGAGCTGGTCCAGCCGCGGCCGGGCCGTCTCCAAGAGGCGCGAATAATCCACGCCGCTCGGGCAGGTGGTCTCGCACGCGAGGCAGCCGAGGCAGTTGTCGATGTGTTCGAGCGTCTGCTGGCTCGGGGGGATGCTTTCTTCGAGGATGCTTTTGATGAGGTAAATGCGGCCGCGCGGGCCTTCGAGTTCGTTGCCGGTGAGCAGGTAGGTGGGGCAGGTGGCATTGCAAAAGCCGCAGTGGACGCAGGCGCGCAAGACCTTTTCGGACGCTTCAACCTCCGGGTCTTGCAGCAGATGGGGGGGAATGTTCGTGCGCATGTCAGCTCAGTTCGCCCCGCAGCCAGCGCACTAGGGCCTTGTCGGGTGCGCCAATCTCGGCGAGCGACGTGTAGTAGTAGGCTTCCCAGCCGTCTTTTGGCAGGCCGGTAAACAGCATCAGGTTCAGGGGGTAGTTCTCGGAATCCGTGCAGCGGCGGAAGTCGTCGCGGAAGAGAAAGGTCGGCTTGCCGAGGGCAATGGCCGCCCCCAACTCAACCATCACCCCCTCGTCCGGGGGCGTCCCATTGACAATGGCGAAGATCGCGTCGGCCTCGACCACGTCGCGCAGATCGGCTTGGCCGACTGTGTACGCCCAGCCCGGCGCGGAAAAATCGACTTGGTTGTTGCGGGCAAAAGGCTCCCAGACTTCAGCCCCTAGGGCCTCTAAGGCGGCCACGAACTGCGGCAGGAGCTGCTCCTTCCAGTGGGGCGAGAATCCATAGGGGCTGGCGAGATAGAGGGTCTTTTTCATTATGCGCTCCGGTGGTGGCCTTATATTCTACATATCGGCCGTGCAAAGCAAATGCCCATTAGCGAAACGAGCGTCGCCATGGCAAAGCCATCCCCCACCCTCCGCGAAAACACCCCACTCGCCCCCCTCACCACCATGGGCCTCGGCGGGCCGGCGCGCTACTTGGCCGAGTGCGCCTCCCTAGCCGAGATGCGCGCCTGCTTGAGGTGGGCGGCGGCCGAGGGCCGGCCCGTGCAAGTGCTCGGCGGCGGCAGCAACGTGCTCTTTGCCGACGCCGGCTACAGCGGCTTGGTGCTCAAAGTGGGACTGCGCGGCGTGGCGTTCACTGGCGCGACCGTCGAGGTCGCGGCCGGCGAGGATTGGGATGGCTTTGTGCAGTGCTGCGTGGAGCGCGGCTTGGCCGGCGTGGAGTGCCTTTCGGGCATCCCCGGGTCCGTGGGCGCGACGCCCATCCAAAACGTAGGCGCGTATGGCCAAGAAGTAAAAGACACCATCGCAAAAGTGCGCGCGCTCGACCGGCAGACCTTGGAAGAAATTGCGTTTGCCCCGGCCGAATGCGGCTTTGCCTACCGCCAGAGCCGCTTTAAGGGGGCCGACCGCGACCGCTTTATTGTGACCTCGGTGACGTATCGCTTGGATGCCAGCGGCCAGCCGCAAATCCGCTACCCGGAGCTGCGCCGGCACGTGCCCGACGCCCGCCCGACCTTGGCTACCGTGCGCGATGCTGTGCTCGCGCTCCGCCGCCGCAAGTCCATGGTCATCGACCCGCAAGACCCCAACTCCCGCTCGGTCGGCTCCTTCTTCTTAAATCCAGTCATCGACGCCGCAGCTTTTGCCGCATTAAAGGACCGCTATCCCAGCGTCCCGCACTTTCCCGATTCGGCTGGCGTCAAGGTGCCGGCCGCTTGGCTCGTGGAGCAAGCGGGCTTTCACAAGGGCCTGCAAAGGGGTGCCGTCGGCATCTCAGAGCGACACGCGCTGGCCCTAGTCAATCGCGGCGGCACGACCCGCGAAGTCCTCGCCTTGGCCGGTGAGATTCGCGACGCGGTAGAGCACACCTTTGGCATTCGGCTGGAGCGGGAGCCGGTGTTGGTGGAGAAGGGCGGAGGATGAACGAAGCGACCACTCGGCGTAAAATCGACCAGTTGCTCGAAAACGCTGGTTGGCGATTTTTCGACGACGGCAATGGAGCGGCCAATATCCGCTTGGAGGCGCACGTCGCCCTCCAGCGCGACGATTTTCGCGGGTTCGTCGATTTCCTGCTCCTCGACGACCGGGGCTTTCCCTTGATCGTGTTGGAAGCCAAGTCCGAGGACAAAGACCCGCTAGTCGGCAAGGAGCAAGCCCGCCGCTACGCCCGCTCCCTGAACTGCCGATTCGTCATCCTCTCCAACGGCAATCTGCACTACTTCTGGGACCTAGAGCGCGGCCATCCGCACCTCATCACCGCCTTTCCAACGCCGGACTCGGTAGAGGGATACAAACAGGTCGCGCCCAATCCACAGCGCCTGATCGATGAACGGGTCGGCGACAACTACATCGTCCTCACGCAGCGACCCAACTATGCGACCGAGGCCGGGTGGCGCAACGAGGCCGAGCGCCCCGGCTACATTCAGACGCACGGCCTGCGCTTTTTGCGCGACTATCAGGTACGAGCGATCCACCGTTTGCAGCGGGCAGTCCGAGACGGCCGCGACCGATTCCTGTTCGAGATGGCCACCGGCACTGGCAAGACGCTGGTGGCCGCCGCCGTTATCAAGCTGTTTCTCCGCACTGGCAACGCCCGCCGCGTCCTCTTCTTGGTAGATCGGCTGGAGTTGGAAGACCAAGCGGCGAACAAGTCCTTCGTCCCGTACTTGGCCAATGACTTCGACATGGTCATCTACAAGGAGAAACGCGACGACTGGCGGCGGGCGCACATTGTGGTCACTACCGTTCAGTCGCTGCTGTTCAACAACAAGTACCAGTCGCTGTTTTCGCCGACGGACTTCGACTTGGTGATTTCGGACGAGGCGCACCGCTCCATCAGCGGCAATGCCCGCGCCGTATTCGATTACTTCGTCGGGTACAAGCTGGGGCTGACTGCCACGCCCCGCGACTACCTCAGAGGCACCCATGCGACCGGCCCGAATGTGCGCGATCCGCGCGCGGTGGAGCGCCGGTTGTTGCTCGACACCTACCGCACCTTTGGCTGCGAGAGCGGTGAGCCGACGTTCCGCTACTCCCTGCTCGACGGGGTGCGCGATGGGCATTTGATCAATCCATGGGTCGTTGACGCCCGAACCAAGGTGACCACCCAACTGCTCGCCGACGAGGGCTTTGTGGTGTCTTTCACCGATGGCGAAGGAGAGCAGCAGGAGGAGGCATTCAAAAAGCGCGATTTCGAGCGGGAGTTTTTCTCGGAAGCCACCAACGCGCTCTTCTGCCGCACCTTCTTGGAGAATGCGCTCCGCGATCCGATCAGCGGGGAGATTGGGAAATCCATCGCGTTCGCAGTGAGCCAAACCCACGCGGCCAAGCTAACGCAGCTATTCAACGAGATAGCCGACCGCATGTTTCCGGGCCGCTATCAGTCGGACTTTGCGGTGCAAGTTACGTCGCACGTTTCGGACGCCCAGCAATTCGCGGTCAACTTTGCCAACAACAACCTCTTGGGCTCCGGCAACTTCATGCGCGAGTACCGGACGAGCAAGGCGCGGGTATGCGTAACTGTCGGCATGATGACCACCGGCTACGACTGCACTGACATTCTCAACTTGGGCCTGTTCAGGCCGATATTCTCGCCGACGGACTTCGTCCAGATCAAAGGGCGCGGTACGCGGAAACACAACTTCCTCGACCAGATGATAGGGCACCGCGCCACCGGCGACGCCGAGCCGGAGAAGACGACCTTCAAGCTGTTCGACTTTTTTGGCAACTGCCAATACTTCGAAAACGAGTTCAACTACGACGAGGTGTTGGAACTGCCTCGACGGGGAGATAAAGGCGGCCAGGACGATCCTAGGCCGGTTGTATATGCCGGCACGTACGAGCACTTGGGAAGCGACTTCCTCTCGACGATCGAGCAACAGCAGATCGGGTCCGAGGGGATGAGAATTGACCGGATGTTCTTCGACCGCTTTGCCGATGAGGTGCGCGAAAACGACTTTATTGCCCAAGCCATTGAGGCGGGCCAATGGGATCGCGCCATTGACTATGTGAATCGGGAAGTCTTCGACAAGCCCGAGGAGTACTACACCCTTGCCAAGCTGCGCCAAGCCGCTGCGGTGGATCGCCGCTTGACCTTGCGCGAGATACTGGAGAAGGTTTTTGACCTCATCCCGCGTTTTAAGTCGAGGGACGAGCTGCTCGAAGAGGAGTTCGCCAAATTCGTCGCCGATCACAAGCCCGACGAGGCCGAGTCCATCGCGGCGATCAGGGCGTACTTTAAGGCGTACCTGACCAGTGGCCGGACCCGAGACATCATTGAGAATCGGCACTTCACCGAGTTGGCGACCAATCCGGCCTTTTCCTCCCGCGACTTTCGCGCGGTGCCGGAGCCATATCGCAGGCTCGTTCCCGAGTACGTCAAGGATTACGTGTCCCTGAACCAGTTCGCCGCTTAGGAAAATCCTTGGCTGGCAATCAACCCGGCCTTCTCATCCTCGATTAACGTATTTATCCGAAAAAACCGTGAATGGAACCCATTTTTAGCGGTTCATTCACGGATATTTGACAATATAGAGTGAATACGATACCATAACGACATGGCGACTACCCAGCCGATAAGAAACCGCATCCAAGTCCTGAAACGGGCGTACGATACCCTGCGCCAAGGCAAGGAATCGCTGCTGTCGATGATCGACGAAGTGGAGATAGCCGAGAGCGTGTACAACTCGAACGCGATTGAGAATTCAACCCTTACTCTTGAGGAGACAGAGCGAATCCTGTTGGATCAGATGTTGTCCCGAAATGTGTCTGTGCGGGAAGTATTTGAGGCGAAAAATCTAGCCCGCGTCACGGAATACAAACGCGCCAAAGCTAAAGGTAGCGAGCTGAACAAAGACCTGATGCTGCTCTTGCATCAGATGCTCATCGGCGGCATTAATGATGCCATTGCCGGCCGCTTTCGCCAGCAGGGGGAATACGTGCGGGTGGGCACTCATATCGCGCCGGCACCCGAGCATGTCGAGCGCATGATAGATGACATTCTCGTCGAGTATTCCAGCGATCTCGGCACCTATTTTCTCGATAAAATTGCCCGATTTCACTTGGATTTTGAGACCACTCATCCCTTTTGCGACGGCAATGGCCGCTTGGGGCGAGTTCTCATCAATTTTCAACTCCTCCAGCTCGGACTGCCGCGCCTCATTATCCGCAACTCGGAAAAGGAGCGGTACTATCAGGCGTTCAGGGACTATGGGGACCGCCAAACGACTAGGACGATGGAAGATATTCTGGCGTTGGGGCTCGTGGAGTCGCTGCACAAGAGGTTGAGCTATTTACAGGGGGAGGCCATTATCCGGCTATCGGATTATATCAAGCAATATGGGCTCTCAGCCCCTGCGGTCACTAACGCCGCCCGTCGCCAGACCATTCCCGCTTTTCGCGAGAAAGGGGTGTGGAAGATCGGGGCGGAATCCGTTTATCGGACCTAAAATGCTCGACACTGCTACCAAACGCCGCATTGACACGGCCCGCGACATTCTCGTCGGCAAGGTGCCCGACCCGAAAAGCCAAGTGGAGCAGATTACGATCGCGCTCATCTACAAGTTTATGGACGACATCGACGCTGAGAGCGAGGAGTTGGGCGGGCAGCGCACGTTTTTTGCCGGCGACTTTGCCCGCTATGGTTGGCCCCAACTGGTGCGCACCGGCTTGGGCGGCCACGAGACCTTGAACCTATACGCTGAAGCGATCACCCGGATGCCGGAAAATCCGGGCATTCCGCCGCTGTTCCGCGACATCTTCAACAACGCCTATTTGCCCTACCGCGACCCGGAGACTTTGCGTGCCTTTCTCAACCGGAGCCGTACCGCAGGCTCGTGCCCGAGTACGTCAAGGATTACGTGTCCCTGAACCAGTTCGCCGCTTAGGACGCTTCGAGCCGTGGAGGTTGACGAGTCTCAAGGGATAGGATACGTTGGACCTGTAGGTTTCTTGGGTGAAGATCATACCCAATCTACTGAGTGATAGGAGCTTTCTATCAGAAGATTCAGCTATTGGACTTTTTTGATATGGGAGTGAAGCTTTGAGCACGGAGTTCCCACATAGACAACCTACCTGCGATGATCCGCACAGGACGGTACTAAAAAGAAGCTACCGGAAACCTCCAGTTATTGAAGCACTTTGCGAGATATACTTCGCCGATTCGACATGGGACGACACTGTTCTTGGAGCCTTCTACGAAAGAGTCAAGAATGAATTCCCCATAAAACGGCAACGGGAAATCCAAGAAGCGCAGATCACCTTAGGCAGCGGTACGGCTTCAGCCGGTGTGCAGAGGCTACCACCGTGGATGCAATTCGTCTCCAAGCAAGGCGACCTCATGATACAAGTTGCAGAGAACCTGCTCGTGGTCAACAAATTGCGCCCTTATGCTCATTTTGCAGAGTGGGAGTCGGTGGTTTACCGCTCCTTGGCAGTATATAGGGAACTCGCACTGCCCCAAAGGGTTGCTCGGGTTGGGCTGCGTTACATCAATCAGATAGAGATTCCAGGGATGCGGATTGCGATGGAGGACTACTTTACGATTTATCCACAGCTCCCAAGGTCCCTAGGAAACACTCATGGTCCTTTTTTGGTTCGAGTGGAAATCCCCCGAGCTGAACAAGGGCATGTGGTGCTGGTAACGTTCGGCACGGATTCCCTCTCTGAGCCGGAAGGAGAGAGGCAAGTCTTCATGCTGGATCTATACGATATTGCTACACTCGATGTTCCTCCGGCCGATATTGAGTTGAAAAAACAGATTCAACAGGCTCACGATAGTGTGGTGATGGCTTTTGAGGACAGTATTACAGATCGACTTCGCACTTTGCTCGAAATGGAGGGTCAACTATGACCAGCATGGTGTCGTTACAAGATCAATGTCCTTACGACATGTACGTGTCCACGGAGGCGAAGCAATTGAGCCAACCGATCCGGGATCTTCTGATCATTGGATGGGATAGAGGGCTTCCTACTTCGATAACAGAAACGGAGTCAATTCCTCAGCTAGGTGGCATACCAGAACAATTCCACCGTCTCGCAGAAATTGTACGTGAGGAATGCGCTCATCTTTCTTCAGTACGAGAGATCGTTCTACATCCTGCGTACCAGCAGATCATAGGCATGGGGCCGCGAGTGCTGCCGTTTATTCTTAGAGAACTCGAGCACAGGCCGGCCCACTGGTTTTGGGCACTAAGATCGATTGCACAGGAAGATCCCGTGTTTCCCGTTCATCGGGGCGTTGTCACAGAGATGACCGAGGATTGGCTGAAGTGGGCGCGCAGGAAAGGGTTGCGCTGGTGAATCTGGAACGCTTGTTCCCAAGGCTCCGCAGTGCCACATATAAGATCACTAGCCCAGCACAGGTCGATTACAACTGTATCGCTTGGGCCGCAGGAGATAATTCCCGTTGGTGGGAACCGGATTCTTTTGATCAGTACTATTGGCCCGAAGGTGTGCCTAGAGAGTATACAGTGGAAGCCTACGTCGAAGCCTTCCAAAAGCTCGGGTTTGAAGTGTGCCAAGATGCTACCTTTGAGGTAGGAGTGGAAAAAGTGGCCATTTTCGCTGGCTTAGATGGCAATCCCACACACGCTGCGCGGCAGCTTGCGGATGGAACATGGACGAGCAAACTCGGACAACTTGAAGACATTGAACACCGCGCTCTCGACCAAGTGGGTGAGGGAGACTATGGTAAGCCGGTTTTGTTCTTGAAGCGACCTAGGACTGAACCGAGTTCTTGGTCAAAAGAGGCGGACTTTTGAATTTCTAACCAAATACCGTCAAGTCTCACCATGACATGAGGCTGACAATCAACCCGGCTTTCTCATCCGCGATTAACGCATTTATCCCCAAAAACAGTGAATAGCACCCATTTTTCTCAGTTCATTCACGGATATTTGGCAATATAGAGTGAATGGATTAATCAGATTACCCAAAATCCCGTAACTCACAATCCAGACCTAAAATGCTAGATACCGCTACCAAACGCCGCATTGACACGGCCCGCGACATTCTCGTCGGCAAGGTGCCCGACCCGAAAAGCCAAGTGGAGCAGATTACGATCGCGCTCATCTACAAGTTTATGGACGACATCGACGCTGAGAGCGAGGAGTTGGGCGGGCAGCGCACGTTTTTTGCCGGCGACTTTGCCCGCTATGGTTGGCCCCAACTGGTGCGCACCGGCTTGGGCGGCCACGAGACCTTGAACCTATACGCTGAAGCGATCACCCGGATGCCGGAAAATCCGGGCATTCCGCCGCTGTTCCGCGACATCTTCAACAACGCCTATTTGCCCTACCGCGACCCGGAGACTTTGCGTGCCTTTCTCAAGGTCATTGACGAGTTCGCCTACGATCACAGTGAGCGGCTGGGCGATGCTTTTGAATATCTGCTCTCGGTCCTCGGCTCGCAGGGGGACGCCGGGCAGTTCCGCACGCCGCGCCATATCATTGACTTCATTGTCGCGGTCATTGACCCGAAGAAAGACGAGACCATCCTCGACCCGGCCTGTGGTACGGCCGGGTTTCTGATTTCGTCGTACAAGCACATTCTCAGGACTAATGCCGACGACGAGGGCAACAGTGCGCTCACGCCCGACGAAAAGGGGACCCTTGCGGCCAATTTCAAAGGCTATGACATCTCGCCCGATATGGTGCGGCTGTCGCTGGTGAATTTGTATCTGCACGGCTTTGTCGAGCCGCACATTGCCGAATACGATACCCTGACCAGCGAGGAACGCTGGAACGAGTATGCCGACGTGATTTTGGCCAATCCGCCGTTTATGTCGCCCAAGGGTGGCATCCGTCCGCATCGCCGTTTTTCGGTGCAATCCAAACGCAGTGAAGTGTTGTTTGTCGATTACATGGCCGAGCATCTGACGCCTACCGGGCGCGCCGGTATCATTGTGCCGGAGGGCATTATCTTTCAGAGCCAGAGTGCCCATAAGCAGTTGCGGAAGATGCTGGTGGAAAATTACCTGGTGGCCGTCATCTCGCTGCCGGCGGGCGTGTTTCAGCCTTATTCAGGTGTTAAGACGTCCGTGCTGATACTGGACAAGTCGCTGGCGAAAAAGACGGATCGCATTGCCTTTTTTAAGGTGGAAAACGATGGGTTTGATTTGGGGGCGCAGCGGCGGGAGATTGCGGAGAATGACTTGCCGCAGGTGCAGGATGAAATTGCCGAATATCTGCGGCGGCGGGTGGGGGAAGCGGTGTCGAGCGAGCTTGGACTAGTTGTTGGGAAAGAGCGAATTGCTGAGGATGGTGACTACAACCTGAGTGGGGAGCGGTATCGGGAGAACGAGACAACCGAGACGAAACACGAATGGGTAGAGCTTGGCGGGATACTTTTGGGAAAGCCGCAATATGGTTCTGGAGCTCGTAAAATTTCTTACGATGGCGAAGTCCGATATGTACGAATCACCGATCTAACAGACTCCGGCGAACTCAAAACCGAAGATCCTGTTTCGCCCTCAAAAATAGAACCAAAGTACTTTCTCGAATCCGGAGATCTTCTCATTGCTCGCTCCGGCTCCGTGGGACGCACCTACATTCACAAAACGCTACCAGGCACCTATCAATATGCTGGATATTTGATTCGTTTCCGTGTCAATCCTGCCAAAGCGATTCCTGAGTATATATATCACGTTACCAAATCGGATTCTTGGCGTGAATGGATACTCAACAACTCAAAGACTGGCACACTTACAAACATCAATGCCAAGCAATACTCATCATTCCAGTTTCCCCTCCCGCCCTTGGAAGTGCAGCGGGAAATCGTCGCGGAGATTGAGGGGTATCAGAAGGTGGTAGACGGGGCGCGTGCCGTCATCGACAACTACCGGCCGCAGATTGTGGTTGATCCTGAGTGGCCGATGGTGGCGTTGGGGGAAGCCTGCGAGATCAATCCAGAGACAGTCTGTCCGGTTTCGGCCTATCCAAACAAAACGGTCTTTTACATCGATATATCGTCAGTAGAGAACGAAACAGGTCGTTTCTTGGGATACAGAGAAATCGCATCATCTCAAGCCCCAAGTCGCGCACGGCGCGGCATTTCAAGCGGCGATGTACTGCTTTCAACTGTGCGTCCAAATTTGAAAGCATTTACCCTTCTTGAAAATGTGTGTCCCCGTGCCATCGCTTCCACGGGCTTTGCCGTGCTTCGATCGCGCTGTAGCCTAGCAGATCCTGCTTTCCTTTTGGCGTCCGTATGCTCAGATCATGCTGTTGACCAAATGGTCAGTATGATGGGTAAAGGGGCATACCCAAGTATCAATCAGTCAGATGTTGCATCCATAAAGATCCCCCTGCCATCCCTCGAAACCCAGCAAGCCATCATCTCCGAAATCGAAGCCGAGCAGGCCCTCGTCGCCGCCAACCGGGAGTTAGTGGATCGGATGGAGGGAAAGATTCGGGCGGCGATTGGGCGGGTGTGGGACGACTGATTGACTAGGATAAAATCAGATGAATTGGAATATCTCTCGAATTTCAGACCAGCCGCTACAGATCACCCTCGAAGCCGGTGATCGACTCTTCATCGTTGGTGCCAACGGCTCAGGAAAATCAGCATTGATTCAACACTTTGTTTCGTCGAATCCGGGTAATCAAATCAGGCGCATTTCAGCGCATCGACAGACATGGTTCGAGTCTGGGAGCATTAACCTTACCCCCCAGAGTCGCAAACGGTTTGATCAGAATAGCACAGAGCAAGAAGTGCAAGACAAATCTCGTTGGCGAGACGACTACGCAAAACAAAGGCAATCGGCCGTTCTTTTTGATTTAGTTGCCAAGGCAAATGCTCGTGCTCGTCTCATCACTCACCATGTTGATACTGGAAACACGGAGGAAGCAGAAAAAACTTCTGCCGAATCGCCATCTCCATTTGATCAACTCAACGAACTACTCCGAATCGGGACACTGGTAGTTACGCTAGAAAACTCCAACGACGAAGAGATACTAGCGCAACATCGAGACGGCAGTGCGCCGTTCAGTATCGCTCAGATGTCAGATGGGGAGCGAAACGCCGCAATCATCGCAGCCACCGTGCTAACCGTCGAACCGGGAACCGTGTTGCTGATTGACGAGCCGGAACGGCATCTTCATCGATCCATCATCGATCCATTTCTGTCGGCGCTGTTCGGGCGTCGCACGGATTGTACGTTTATCGTTTCAACGCATGAGACCGCCCTGCCGGTCACCAACTCGAGAGTGTGCGTCCTAATGGTTCGATCATGCAAATGGAATGGCGACAAAGCTACAGCTTGGGATATCGAACTCCTTGAACCGAACGTAGGCCTCCCAGAGGATCTTAAACGGGCGATCTTGGGTTCCCGGAAAAGAATCCTCTTTGTTGAAGGCGGCTCCAACAGTTTGGACTTACCGTTTTACAACTCGCTATTTCCGGATATATCGGTGATACCAAAGGGAAGTTGCAGGGATGTCCAGAGAGCGGTGAGGGGCTTGCGAGAATCTCAAGAGTGTCATCACGTTGAGGCGTTTGGGCTGATTGACCGGGACGACCGAGACGAAGATGCAGTCAAACAGCTTGCCGAAGGTGGAGTGTTTGCCTTGGACATGTACTCGGTCGAATCGCTTTACTATTGCTCAGACGCCATTGCCGCTGTTGCCCATCGGCAAGCTGAGTCCTTGGGGCGCAATGCAGACGAGATGATCGAATCGGCGAAACAGAAAGCACTTGACACTCTCCATCAGAACGGTCTTGCCGAAAGGATGGCGGCGCGACGGTGCGTACGTCGAGTACGTGATGCGATATTACAACAAACCCCGGACTGGGAACGTATTAAAGCCGAACCAAAATTCGATATATCTGTTAATTCTCCCTATCAAGATGAGTTGGGTCGCTTCAATGAACTCGTAAATGAAAAAAGACTGGACGATCTTGTTGCTCGTTATCCACTCCGCGAGAGCCATGCTTTTGACGCTATTGCTGAAGCACTCGAACTCAAAAATAGAAAGACGTACGAGCAAACGTTGGTCCCCCGAATTTGGGATGACGAGGATTTGGCCCAGAGTCTCAAACAACGAATCGGATCAATCGCTGAAATGCTCATCGCTGAATTTACGGAGCTGGTGGATGCAAGGTCATAAATACAGAGAGCGAAGGCGAGCAGATCTTTCTCGCTGCCAGCCGGGAGTTGGTGATGACCAGACAGTGGACAGCAATTATTGAACGCGAAGGCGATGGTTACGTCGCCCTCTGCTCTGAATTTGAAGGAGACATTGGAGTTGTTTTTCGAGACGGCTTCAGCCACCGAAATTCAGTATCGGCTGCACGAGGAAGTGAACCGTGAGTGAAGGTTGGGTGCTCAATGCCTCGCCGCTTGTTGCCCTAGCCAAAATCAGACGTAAAAGGAGCCAAAGCCATGTTAAAACGCTTGCAGATACGAAACTTCCGCGGCTTCAATGCGCTCAAAATCGACCAATTGAGCAGTATTAACCTCATCGCCGGAAAGAATAATTCCGGCAAGACCAGTTTACTTGAGGCAGTTTTTCTGCTGTCTGGAGGCGGGGACGCAAGTCTAGCAAAAAATGTCAACATTATTCGCGGCTTGGAACTGGATAGTAGAGTATCGCCAGTTATGATTGGGCCCTTGTGGAAACAGCTCTTCTCTGATCTGGATATGGAACGGGCCATTGAGATTGAGGGCGAGCATACGACGCATGGTCAATTTACTTTGAAAATTACATCCGGGCGACAAGCCACTCCTGAGACTGCTCTTGATCTTATAGAAGAAACTTCGGTGCCAGACCATTTCAGCGAGCGTCCACTCACATTTCAGTATATCGATCCTTCAGGGAAACGTGTGGAAAGTCAGATACGTGTGAAGGGACAGGAATTTGAAATCAACCAGCCTACTACAAATGCCCCTTTTATTGCGGCAATTCTCTTGTCTCGAGGTAGAAATATCTATGAAGATGCTACGAGGCTGGGACAATTGAGAAGGAAGAAACAGGGATCTCTACTATTAGAAGCACTACAAGTTATCGACCCAAAACTGCAAAGCATTGAGGAAAATTCCTCCAGCGGCACCTCCATGATCTGGGGGGATATTGGGTTGTCCGAACTAGTGCCGCTGCCAGCAATGGGCGAAGGCATGACCCAACTCGCCCGGATCGTTTTGGCCATAGCTTTCATACCGGATGGCGTCGTTCTGGTGGATGAGGTTGAAAACGGCATTCACCACTCCGTACTGCCCGATGTCTGGCGGGCCATTGACGAAGCGGCCAAGCAGTTCCGTACGCAGGTTTTTGCGACCACGCATAGTCTTGAATGCGTGATGGCAGCGCATGAATCCCTGAGTGCCGACAGGTTTCGCCTGCATAGGCTTGAAATCGCCGACAGAAAGAGTCGCTGTGTCACCTACGAACCTGATGCAATCGCTGCCGCAATCCGACACAACCTTGAGGTTCGATAGGTATGCCAAGAGCAAAAGAAATCAAATCGGCAATCCAGCTTCTCGTTGAAGGCAATGACCAGCGCAATTTCTTTGAAGCGTTTATCAAACATCTATCGCTTGCAAATGTCCAGATTCAGAATTTCGGGGGTGTGAGTGAGTTGGGTGGTTTTCTACAGGCGTTTGTGAAGGCACCGGGCTTCCAGACGACCGTCCAGAGTCTCGGCATCGTGCGGGATGCGGAAACGTCTGCCGGAGGAGCGTTCCAAAGCGTTCAGTCGGCACTGCGGAATGCCAAACTATCTGTGCCGGACAATTCCAAAGAACGCACGGACACTAGTCCAGCAGTAACGGTACTGATACTGCCCGGCGACAATCGCCAAGGGATGCTTGAGACGTTACTTTGCGAGAGCTTTGCGGCTACGCCGGTGGAGGACTGCATCAATGACTTTTTCAAGTGTGTCGAATCGTTGCCGGATATGTCCATGAAGAACCCAGACAAGGCCCGTGCCCATGTCTATCTGACCACAAAGCCCAACCCTCATTTTTCCGTAGGCGTGGCCGCAAAGAATGACTACTGGGATTTGAATCACAGCGTCTTCAGCCCGGTCCGCGATTTTCTACAAAGGATAGCTGCCAGTGCTGTGTGAGCGACCACAGGAAAGATGGAATCAGCCGGAAGCTCCGTTGAGGGATCAAGGGACTAAAGGCTGAAAATCCGCGCTACTCATTGGTTCGTGCTTATCCCAGCAGCCGTACATCTCAATCAATACGCGCTGCTTCAACAGGAAAGGTTGATGGTTAATCCGCACCACTTTCGCCCCGAATTTACCAAGCCCTTCGGCGCTCGCCGCAACCAAATCTTCCACCAAGTAACGCGGTGCCCATCCGATCATACAGTAATCCGTCGTCTGAATTTGCACGGCCAACCCGGTCGCCGGATTGGTCAATTCCAGTGTGACGTACAGCTCTTCTCCGTGCTCGAGGCGGCCAATTCGATCGTTAGCCGCGTCATTGATATGTCGCCAGCCATGCAGGAAGAACCGGCAAGAGAAGCCCCCGGTGTCGTCCTTCTCGATCTTTGGAAAAACCTCGTAAGCGTCCGTTACGCGGTGGCCTCCGTTGGTGGACAAAATCTCAACGGGGTCCGCTTCCTCGGTTAGATCAAGGCGGTCAAGGTAGTCGGTAAAGTCCGGCCTTGTCCGATTCATAACCCGGTTTTGGAATAGCGGAAACAGCTCCGCGGACTGATAATCTTCGTTCAAGTCGGGAAAATCGATCAACAGAGGAAACCCCACTTCTTCTTGTGCTCGCTTGCGGAAGCGATAGAGCGAACCTTCGACATCAGCATCCAGCCGACCTACCGGGAACCATGCTTGGCTCGGCTTAATAGAAAAAACCATGAAACTTCTCAAGTCATTTAGGACTGCTATATCGCTCAAGCTCTCCGGTTTTAATGATGTGGGTATGATCCATATTATACAGAATCCTATTCTTTAGAGTTTTCCCGATGGTCGGAAAGTCACGGGAGTACCGTTCGCCGCTCTTGCCTCGATACGCTCGCTAATATCCGCCGCGACCTCAAGGACTTCCGCAGGTGCGCGAATCTCCTCGCCGGTGCGCTGTCGCAGGGCAACGACGAGGGGTGCCAATGCGTCGGATTTCGACTTGTTGCTCGACAGGGTTTCGATAAATTCGTGCGTTGAGGCACCGGTTGCGATCAAGTTAGGCACAAGCCATAGTATCTCATGCATCGCAATTTCTTTGTTCGGTAGGAACGCGGCATACGCGGAGCGGAACGTCTCCATGGTAGCCGGATATTCTATTCCTTCTCGAATGACCTGCGCTTCCGCCGCCTCCGAAGTCAGCCACCCAGACATCTGGTACAATTCGCCCATCCCGTAAAATGCTACCATGAAGCGGATCAGGTTTTCTACAACAGCCGCCTCGTCGCGCTCGCGTCGCAGCTTGTAGTAGATGCTGTAGAGACGTTCCGCAGCGGCGTAAAGCCGCTTCTTGCCGCTTCCCTCCACGATGACCATACCCCGGATGGCAAGCCGGCCGAGTAGAGTCGATACGGTTCGGACATCCATGCGCGCCCGCGCCGCGATCTCGCCCGTGCTTGACGGTTGCCAAAGGTCAATCACCGCGATATACACGCGGCGTTCGCCCTTAGCCAATACCTCTAGGTGGCCACGGAAGTACTCGGTGTGCTCGTCAATCAACTCCACCAGTTCTTCCATCAACTGGCGCAAGGAGCGGTGCCGCTTGAAACTGGCGGCAATGACCAAGAGGCGAGGACTGCCGCCGGTTAGGATTTCGAGTGGCCTGATCTCACGTTCGCGTACCGCGTCACCGCTGACGACCTGCCACAGACGGCGGCATTCTTCGGTGACGAGCGGTTCTAAAGCGACGATTCGGAATAGCTCGAAGAATGGCTGCTCCGCGTCGTCCAGCCCCTCGAAGCGACTCGTGGCAGTGGCAAGCAGCATGATCTGGGGTTCCGATTGCAGTGCGCCGCGCAGTCCCCAGCCGAAATCTTTGTCCACGCTTCCGCAGAGCGCTTGTAGGTTTTCGACCATGAGGACAAGTTTTTTGTTCAGCCGGTCCGCCGCTTCCAAGACAGCAGCACGGACGCGGTCTGCGAGTGCCTCCTCGTGCCAGCGATTGGTCAGGTCGGCGTGCGTTTCTTGCAACTCCGCAGCGAGTACGGGATCGTGCTTGGTGCTCTCCCGCGAAAGGTGGAACAAGGTGTCGAGCCAGAAATCGGCGAAATTGAATATTTCGTGACTTTCTTCCATGAAGCGAACTGGCAAAAGACTCTCGGAGAGCTCATGGTCAGTGCGCAACTCCGCAGCAACCCGAGCTAGCAGCATGGTCTTTCCTCGCCCGCGAGGCGCGACGACCACAACGTGCTGGCACGATGGTGAATCAATGTTCCCACGGAGGATCTCAAGCGCGATGTCGAGTTCGCGTTTTCTGACCACGAACTGCTCTATCACTTCCTCGTCGGATTGGAACGTCCCCGGATTGAACTTGCGGATTGGTCGATCGGATTTGTTCATGGCGCGTCTCCCGGTGATCCGTTTTCAGACCGGCGGCTTTCGAGGGGTCTATGGTGATCGCGGAAACGCGCCGACCACCAGTCTTGCAGCAAGCGCGATGGGAAGCGATGGCCAGCGTCGCCGGCTTTAAGATAGCCGTCGTGCATCAGGATTTCGAGTGTATCCGCAATACGGCCCGGTGCATCGTCAACCACCTTGGAGTACAGCCGTTCGAGGCAACGCCGTGCGCTTGGCGTGAATACCTCTTGGGTAGCGGCCTCGGCGAGGATCACCATGGCGATGGTGTGGCTCTCATCTTCCAACGCCTCCTTGAGGCGCGTCTCGTAGTGTACGAGATCATTTTGTCCCGAAGGCCCGAGGAGTTCCGTGCGATAGACCTCCCCGACGCCCTCTACTGTCACTTGGTCGCGGCCCTGCATAGTGGCGTGGTCCCGCAGCCGTGCAAAGAAGGACTGCACATGGTGGGGAATACCGACGCCGAGCGCATCGTACACCGCGTTTGCCACGCCGTCCTCGACCCGTAATCCGCAACTCTTTGCGAGACGTTGGAAGCATTCAGTGCTAGTGTCTCGGTCCCACGGCCCCAAGCGAAAAGGATCTAGATGGTTTATACGGTCGGGTATGCCGAGCCGCTTTACGAGAGGAGCAAGCCCGATGCTGCCGGATATGATGAGGACCGGGGAGCCGTCTCCGATGCTTTGAAGAACTCCTCGCAACCAACTCAGGAACTCGTCGACCCGTTGGACGCCATTTTCCCCGCGAAGCACACGCTTGAGGAATATCGGCAACTCGTCGATGACGAGGAGCACCGGCTTGTCCTGCTCGGCGCATGCACGGAGCAATTGCTCCCCTTGGTGTCGCCAGCTTCCGGCATTTAGGCCGGCGCGGAACTTAGTGCGAAATTCGTATGCGCTGATTTCCTCAATGCTGTCGCTCAACCAGCGCTTCAGCCCGGTGGCAAAGCGCGACGAGATTGAGCGGACGGGATGCACGGCCTGTGCTATATCCGCGATCGCGTCCTCCGCGCAGGTCGCTCCCTCGACATCGGCGAAGAGGAAGACCCAACCCTCAGTCTCAAGCCGTCGCCCGAGTTCTCGGGCAACACTGGTCTTGCCCATGCGCCGCTGTCCGGTCAACAATACGTGATTACGGTCGCGGACCCGCGTCCCCAGTATCCGCAACTCGCGCTCGCGATTGAAAAAGTCGCCGCCGCTTACCCAGCGGCCGGTCGATGATCTCATGGTGCCTCCCTTATTCAACAGAATGATTGACAACGAAATTGTTGAAAAACATAGAACTCAACAATCTCGTTGTCAACCGATTTGTTGAATAAATCGCAAGGCGGTACATCTTGCCTATCCGTGAGATGCAGTTTTCCGGGTCGGTTGGTGAGCGATCAAGGGACTAAAGGCTGAAAATCCGCGCTGCTCATTGGTTCGTGATTATCCCAGCAGCCGTACATCTCAATCAATCCGCGCTGCTTCAACAGGAAAGGTTGATGGTTAATCCGCACCACTTTCGCCCCGAATTTACCAAACCCTTCGGCGCTCGCCGCAACCAAATCTTCCACCAAGTAACGCGGTGCCCATCCGATCATACAGTAATCCGTCGTCTGAATTTGCACGGCCAACCCGGTCGCAGGATTGGTCAATTCCAGTGTGACGTACAGCTCTTCTCCGTGCTCAAGGCGGCCAATTCGATCTTTAGCCGCGTCATTGATATGTCGCCAGCCATGCAGGAAGAACCGGCAAGAGAAGCCCCCGGTGTCGTCTTTCTCGATCTTTGGAAAAACCTCGTAAGCGTCCGTTACGCGGTGGCCTCCGTTGGTGGACAAAATCTCAACGGGGTCCGCTTCCTCGGTTAGATCAAGGCGGTCAAGGTAGTCGGTAAAGTCCGGCCTTGTCCGATTCATAACCCGGTTTTGGAATAGCGGAAACAGCTCCGCGGACTGATAATCTTCGTTCAAGTCGGGAAAATCGATCAACAGAGGAAACCCCACCTCTTCTTGTGCTCGCTTTGCGCCGCCGATTCGCGCCGCGTCCTTTTCGCCAATGCGATTTTGAAAGCAACTTTCTACTAGTAGCTTAGCACGTCCGCAAAAACAGCCGCCACCCGCGAACTGACGCTTCCCCAATCAGGCCGTCGGCCTCTGCTCCAAGTCCAGTTCCGCGGAATCACGTGCAGACGCAAGCTCCGCTCCCGGTCTGGACGGTTCCATGAACGTAATGGCCTCGTAGAAGTCGTCTAACGCGACAAATATGCCGTTTTCTTGCGCCCATCTGCGCATCCGCTGGTTGCAAGAATGCGCCCATGACAGGATTTCCACCCGCCACCCGCGCTTGTGCATGCGCTCCAACGTGCTGTGAAAACCCGCGCCTTCGAGATAGCCGGCACCGTCGCCCGTCAGCAACACCACGATGCCGGGATTGCCGTTGTAATCCAGCGCATCTTCCAGCATGCGCAACTGCAATACTCGGTCGGGCATTTCCTGTTCGCCGCGCCCGGAACTGCCTCGGTCAAACAGTTGAACTTCTACCTCCTTGCCTTCTATTCGGTTCCACAACTGGCGCATTTCTGGCGGCACCGAGCCGGTGGCAAGGGCCTTTTTCAGTGGGCGATCGGCGTGCGCTAGGCGCAGTATATTGTCAAAGTTGACGCGCACGCGGTAACGGGCATTGGCACCTTCACGTCGTTCTTCCGCCAGCCGTTGTGCCTCGTGGAAGATGTTGGAGTTGTCCCAATAAATGAAAACACTGTTCATGCTGGATTGCCTCCTCGCACCCGCTGGCTGAAAACCCCCGGCGGACCGTATTGCGCAGCGGTCGAGAGGGCCTCGGATGGAGTGCTTTTCGAGGGCGAGACGTCCTCGATCCGGGGTGCTTTGATCCGTTTGAGAGACCGAACTCGGAATTTTAGACCGCTTCTAACATACCGAGGCGACTCGACAATGGGAGACCTTCTGCTTGGAAGCGGCTTCCTACCAGTAGCTCAGGGCATCCGCGAAAACCGCCGCCAGTTCCTCGGCGTCGGCCGCGCGCGGCGAGAGCTTGGTTACTCGGTGTTGCGGCAGCGTACCCTCGACGAGGGCCGGGATGTGCTGGTGGCCGTAGCCGAGTGCGCTGAGGCCGTTGGGTGCGCCGAGTTGGCGCATCAGCGAGACGATGCGGTCGGCCAAGATCGCGCCCGCATCCTCGCGCTTAGCCCCGCTGCAATCGGCCCCCAAGACCGCAGCCGCCCGCAGATGCCGCTGAGGACAAGCCGGCGCGGTGAAGCGAAAGACCGCGGGCGAGTTGACGATCACGGCAAACCCGTGCGGCACTAGCGGGTAATCAATGGCATATCCCTCGGGCACATAGCTTTCCACCATGCCAGCCACCGGATAGGACATGCCGTGCGGCAAGTGGACGCCGGCGTTGCCAAAGCCAATGCCGGCGAGGGCGGCCGCCAAGCTCATCGCGCTGCGGGCCTCGTCGTCGCTTGAGTCGGCCACGGCGCGGAGCAGAAATTGCGCCACCAAGCGCAAAGCCTCCAACGCCCACAAGTCGCTGATGGGATTTGCGCCTTGGTAGGCCGGTCGCAGTTGGGGCCGGTCGGGTCGGGGCCGCTGGTCAAACGGCAGGGCCGTGTAGGACTCCAAGGCGTGCGAGAGCACGTCGAGGCCGGTTGCAGCGGCCACCTGCGGCGGCATGGAGCGCGTGTTGTCTGGATCGACGATTCCCAAGGTCGGGCGCATGTAGCGGTGGGCCATGCCGGTCTTGGCCTTCATCTCCACGAAATCGAAAATCGCCACGCCCGTGGTCTCGCTGCCGGTGCCAGCGGTCGTGGGAACGGCGATCAGGGGCTTGAGCGGGCCGGGCACTGGCTCACCCCGGCCAATGGGCGCGTTGACGTAGGTGAGGAAATCGGCCGGGTACGTGGTGTACACGTTGGCTGCTTTGGCCGTGTCCATCACCGACCCCCCGCCGACCGCGACGAACCCGTCAAACCCTTGTTGGGCGTACGCAATCGCTGCTTTGAACGAGGCGTCCGTTGGCTCGACGCGCACTTGGTCGAACAGCGCGTACTCGACGCCCGCTTCGGCAATGGCGGCCAAGGCTGTCTGCACTGGCACTTGCTCGCGCAAGTTTGGGTCGGTCAACACCATGACCCGCTTCAGCCCCCGGTCCTTTAGATCCATGCCGATCTCCTTGGTGGTGCCCGGGCCGAAGCGGATGTTGGAGGTGGCGATTTCGTACGCGGTGTCAAAAAGCATGATATAGCAATCCTCAGAAGCGGTCTGAAAATTCCGGGTAGCGTCCCTTGTGTGCAAGGGCGGCTCGCTCCGAGGCCCTCTTGACCGCTGCTCAACGCGGTCCGCCGGGGGTTTGTCGCGCCTAAAAGCCTGCGCCCGTGAAAACGGGAGGCGCGGTGAAGCAGACCGCTTCTATCTAAATGACCTTAGTACCCGACCCCTAAAGTAGGCGCCCCTTACTTTGAGTACGCCTTTTCTGCTGTTTCCGATGGGTGCGGGATCGAGGGCGTCCCGTCCTCGCCGAGGGCAAGATGCCCTCGATCCTTGGCAGGCTGAGGGCTGGTGTCGTGTAGTAAGCTAAATGACTAAAAAAATGTGCAATGTGTACTGCTGGTTAATACGCTGCGATGGCTATCTGCGTCATCTGTAGAACGACGCTAGCCGCTAAACGCCTTGAACGCCAGCCCGGCGATTGCCAAGATCGTCGTTAGCTGGAGCGGTATCATCCAGCGGTATAGCCTGTCAATTTTGGCTTCAAGCGATTCGCGGTGGGCGTCAATTTTGGCTTCAAGCGATTCGCGATTGGCGTCAGTTTTGGCTTCAAGCGATTCGCGGTGGGCGTCAATTTTGGTTTCGATGCGGCCCAGCCGGGCGTCGATTTGCTCGACAATGCCCTCCAGTCGGGCGATGCGTCCTTCGTGGTCTAACGGATACGGCCGCTCCGGCGGCGGTGGTAGTTGCTCGCTCATGCTCCTGCCTCCTGTTTGATGGTTAAGGGCGGGCTGTGTGCGGCCCAAACCTTAAAAAACGTCTCCGCGCCTTCCGAGTTCCCGCCGATCCCGAAAATTCATACCAATCCATCTAAACCGTCTCCCCTAGTGCTAGAAGGTAGGGCCTAAAATAGGGTTGACTTGGAAGGCCGGGCAAGGTCTAGTTAAAGGCTCTGACAACGGGAGATCGCGGTGGTTGAACGAGCGGATATGACGCACGAGGACGTGGAGGAAGGGCGGCGGTTGGCCTTGGATTTTGGCAAGTTGCAGCGGGCCGCAGCCTGTGGCGCGGGGTTGGTGCCAGTGGCGGTGCAGGACGCCGACAGCGGCGAGGTGCTGATCGTGGCGTACGCCAATGAAGAGGCCCTGAATTATGCGCGGCGCGAGCGCGTGGCCGCGTTTTGGAGCACATCGCGCAATGAGTTGTGGGTCAAGGGCGCGACCTCGGGCAATGTGCTCGAACTGGTCGAAATCCGCGTCAATTGCGAGCAAAATTCGCTGTTGTATCGCGTCCGGCCCAAAGGACAGGGCGCGTGCCACACTCGGGATGCGACTGGTCGGGTGCGGTCGGGCTGCTACTACCGGCGGCTCGTGGGGGATCGGCTCGAACCGGTTTGAATTGCTCTGTGCGGATTGTATTTTTGCGAGTAGAGTCCGATACCCTTCAACCGGAGGACCAAGCCATGGCTAATGCCGTGATTGTCGTCGATATGCAGAACGGCTTTATGCGTCCAGACGGGACGCTCTACTGCGGAGATCAAGCGCGGGCGATCATCCCGCGAATCGCCGCACGGGCCGAGCGCGAAAAGGCCGCTGGGGCCTCCCTGTTTTTCACCCAAGACAGCCACAGCGAAAACGACCGCGAATTCGAGATGTTCCCTCCCCACTGCATCAAAGGCAGCGAGGAGGAGCACATCATCGCCGAGTTGGCCCCATTGGCCAAAGACGCGCAGATTGTCAAAAAGCGGCGCTATAGTGCCTTTTTCGAGACCGAGTTGGCCGCGGCATTGGCTGCGCTAGCGCCGGACAAGGTCGTGGTGATGGGCGATTGCACGGATATTTGCGTCCTGCACACCGTGGCCGGGCTGCGCAACCGCGACTATCCGGTCGAGGTCCCAGCCGATTGCGTCGCCAGCTTTGATCCCCAACAACACGAATGGGCTTTGGGGCACATGGAAAAAATCCTCGGGGCACAGGTCACCAATCGCTGATGGTAGAGCGCGACCTATACGCGCCCTCGGCTGCGACGCTGGCGGGCGACAACGCGGATATTTACTTCCGCCGCAGTTGCGACATCCTCGCGGCCGAGCAGCTCAATCCGGTCGTGGCGATGGAGGTGTTTGCCCGGCGGCGCGCCCTGCTGTGCGGCTTGCGCGAGGCCCAAGCTCTTTTGCGGCAAGTGCTCGGCGCGGAGGCAGAGGTGTGGAGCTTGGACGAAGGGGATTGGATTGAGCCGTGCGAGGTCGCCTTGCGGATTCGCGCGCCCTACCGGCAGTTCGGCCTGTACGAGACGGCGCTATTGGGAATGCTCAGCAGCGAGACCGGATGGGCCACGGCCGCGGCCGAGTGCGTGGCTGCGGCCGACGGGGTGCCGATCATCAGCTTCGGCGCTCGGCACATCCACCCGGAGGTCAGCGCGCGGATGGAATACGCGGCCATCGTCGGGGGGTGCGCCGGATGCGCCACCCCGCAAGGGGCTGCCCTCGCCGGCATTGAGGCAACCGGGACCATGCCCCACGCCCTGATCCTGTGCCTCGGCGACACGCTCAAAGCGGCTAGGGCCTTTGACCGCCACATCGACGCCAAGGTCGAGCGCATCGCGCTGGTTGATACCTTTAAGGACGAAGCCGAAGAGAGCCTGCGCTTGGCAGAAGCCTTGGGCGAGAAGCTGTCGGGGGTGCGGCTGGACACCCCGAGCGAGCGCGGCCGGGTCACGGCCGAGTTGGTCGCGGAGGTGCGTGCGCGGCTGGACCAAGCCGGGCATAGCCACGTAAAGATCGCAGTCTCCGGCGGCTTGGACGCCGAGCGAATCGGCTATTTCCGGGCGGCCGGGGCCCCAGTGGATGCCTTTGGGGTCGGCAGCGCGATCAGCGGAGCCGCGCCCATCGATTTTACTGCGGACATCAAGGAAGTAGCAGGCCGCCCTCTCGCCAAGCGGGGGCGGATACCGGGGCTTACTGAAAACCCCCGGCTCAAGCGGTTGGAACGCTAAAAGGAGCATGTTATGAGCAAATACGATTTTGGCAGTGGACGCACCGATCCCGGCTCGTTTCCCACAGAGGCGTTGGCCGAGGCGGCGAGCGTGGCCGTGCGCGAGCTGGGCGCGGATTTGGTGCGCTATCCCGGCGACATGGGCCATCAGGGCTTGCGCGAGGTCATGGCCATGCGCGAATCCAAGCGCGAGGGCGTGGAGGTGTCTGCCGACCACATCGCGCTGATGAACGGCTCCATGCAGGCCGTCACGCTGATAGCCGAGGCCCTAATGGAAGGTCCGGGGGATGTGATCGTCACCGAGGAATTGACGTATTCCGGGACGATTGCCGCGTACAAGCGGTTGGGGGCCGAGTTGGTCGGGGTGCCGCTCGACGAGCAGGGCATGCGCGTTGATGCGCTGGCCGACGTTTTGGCGGCTTTGCACCGCCGGGGCACCCGGCCGCGCTTCATTTATACCTTGGCGACCTACCAGAACCCCACCGGCTCGGTCATGCCGCGGCCGCGCCGCCTCGAGCTGCTCGAAGTGGCGCGCTACTACGAGGCCATTGTGGTGGAAGACAACTGCTATGGCGACGTGCATTTTGAGGGCCCGCAGGAACCGGCGCTCTACGCGCTCGACGACAGCCCCAACGTCCTGTACATCGGCTCGCTGTCCAAAATTTTGGGCCCCGGGGTGCGGATGGGCTATTTGTTGGCCCGGCCGCCCATGCTGGGGCGGATCCTCGACCGCCGCTACGACGGGGGCAACAGCTTGCTGACCGCCGCTAGCTGCGCGGCCCTGTTCCGCGACCGACTGTGGCAGCACTTGGCCGCGACCAATGCCATCCTCAGGGAAAAGCGCGACGCGGTCTTTGCCGGCCTCGCAGAGAACGCGGGCGATCTATGCACGTGGTCGCGGCCGGTGGGCGGCATGTTCATCTGGATTGAGTTCCCCGCAGCGGTAGATCGCGATCGCCTCATGGCCCTGTGCGCCGAGCGCGGCATTGTGGTGGCGCGGGGGCAGGGTTTCCACATCCGGCGCGAGGACGTGCCGGCCATGCGCCTCGCCTTTGGCTTTGCCTCGCTGGCGGCCATCCGTGCGGGCGTACCGCTGTTGGCCGAGTGCATCCACGAGGCGCGGGTGCCCGTGATGGCCTGATGGGCCTGCCCGCAATCGCCTTGGTGCAGATGGAGGTCAAGCCCGGGCGACCCGACCTGAATGCCGAGCGGATGCTGGCCTTTATCGCGCAGGCGCGGGCGGCTGGTGCTGAGGTCGTGGTCTTTTCCGAGCTGTGCATCAGCGGCTACATCCTCGGCGACTTGTGGGAGCTGGACGCTTACGTCGAGGACTTTGCCGCGTACAGCGACGAGATTTGCCGGGCCAGCATCGGGTTGACCGTGGTCTTTGGCAACGTGGCGGTGGACCCAGTCCACAAGGGCCAAGATGGACGGCGGCGCAAGTACAATGCCGTCTATGTGTGCGCCAACGGCGAATACGCGGTGCGCGACGCCGTGCCCGCCGGGCTGCCCTGCGGCGTCCAGCCCAAGACCCTGCATCCCAACTACCGATTTTTTGACGACGACCGGCACTTCTTTTCGCTGCGCCACTTGGCCGAGGCCGAGGGCCGGCCGCTAAAGGACTGGCTGCATCCGTACCGGGTGCGGCGCAAGGATGGGCGGCCCTTTAGCTTTGGTGTGCAACTGTGCGAGGACATGTGGTGCGAAGACTACTGCCACAGCGGCCAGCCCCTCGACACGCTCGCGCTATATAGCGGCCGCGGTGCCGCGGCCGTATTCAACCTCTCGGCCTCGCCCTTTACTTGGCAAAAAAGCGACAAGCGCAACCGCGTGGTGCGCCAGATCCTAGCGCGCTCGCCCCTGCCGTTTTTCTACGTCAACCAAGTTGGGGCGCAAAACAACGGCAAGAATATCATTGTGTTTGACGGCGACAGCACTGCGTACGCGGCCAGCGGGCACATTGCGTGCCGCGCTCATCCGTGGCGGGAACAGCTCGTGCTCGCGCACCGCGCCGAGATCGCGCCGCCCCAGAGCGAAGTCGAAGCCCAGTACGCGGGCATCCTCACCGGGCTGCGGCACCTCGACGACGTGCGCGGCGCGGAGAGCAAGTTCCTCATTGCGACGAGCGGTGGCGTAGATTCCAGCGTGGTCTGCTGTCTGCTGGAGCGCACCTTTGGCCCGGAGCGCGTGTTTGCGGTCAACATGCCGACGCGCTTCAATGCGGCCGTTACCCAAGACAATGCCCGCTCGCTGTGCGCCGCGCTGGGCGTCGACTACCTCTGCTGCCCGATCGAATCCCTATACGAGGCCGTAGCCGCCCTCGTGCAGGGCGCGGAATTTTCCGGGGGCCGGGGCGAGTACACTCGGTTGGTGGATGAGAACGTGCAGGCGCGCATTCGCTTTGCCGACGTGCTCTCCGGCTTAGCAGCCAAATACGGACTCGTGTTCACGGCCAACGGCAATAAGACCGAGGTTGCCTTGGGCTACGCCACGCTCTACGGGGATGTCAGCGGCGCGGTGGCGCCGATTGCCGACCTGTACAAGGTGCAGGTTTTTGCGCTAGCCCGCTTTCTCAACGAGGTCGTCTATGGCCGCCCTGTGGTGCCGGAGAATCTGCTCGACGGATCAGTGGTGCCCAGTGCCGAGCTGTCTGCGGCTCAAGACGTGACGCAGGGCTTGGGCGACCCGATCAAGTACGGATACCACGACGCCGTGCTGCGGCAGTTCATTGAATACCGGCGGCACAGCAGCGATTTGTTGCAGTGGTTTATAGAGGGTGTGCTGCTAGAGCGATTGGGGTGGGACGACGCGGTGCGCTTTCGCGCGTACTTCCCGGACGCGCGCAGTTGGATCGAAGATCTCGAATGGGTAGAGCGCCAAGTGCGGATCAACTACTTCAAGCGGATTCAAGCGCCGCCAGTCATCGTCTTGAGCAAGCGCGCCTTTGGCTTTGATTTGCGCGAGACCCAACAGCCCGCATACGCGCCGCGCCGCTGCGAACAGCTAAAGGCCGAGGCCCTGAAGGTGCGGATTTGAATTAAGACAGTGATTAGTGGCCAGTTTATTACGCGACCGCCGCTTTTCCCCTACCGCCCAATTCACCAAAGGAGATTATTATGACCGACCCAATCCTGCTCACCGACGAGCAGATGCGCGAGTTTATCGTCAATGGCTATCTGGTTTTTGAGCCGACCGTGCCCGCAGGGACGCACGAAGCGTGCTATGAGCGGCTCAACCAGATCATCGACTCGGAGCCTAATCCGGGCAATAACATCCTGCCGCGCGTACCCGCCATGCGCCACGTGCTCAACTCGCCCGAGGTGCGCGGCGCACTCATCAGCGTCTTAGGCCCGAACTTTTTGGAGCATCCGCACCGCTACTGCCATCCCCTCAAGCCAGTGGAGGAACCCGTGCCCGCGGCCGAGGCCGAAGAGAGGCTGCGCCGCAACTGCCATCAGGACGGGTACACGCCCATGGGCCATCCGCGCCAGCACTATCTGCGCTATGCGCGAATCATGTACTATCCGCAGGATTCGCCGGTCGAGTTGGGGCCGACGCACGTGATCCCGGGCACCCAGTTCAATCGCGGACTGACCGACGAGGATCGGGCGCGCGCCTTGCCATTGGCCGGCCGGGCCGGCACGGTGTCCCTGACGCACTTTGACGTGGGCCACGCGGCCGGCGTCAGCCTGCTACCGGTGCATCGGCACATGATCAAGTTCATCTACATGCGAGCCGCCGAGCCGACGGCCCCGACCTGGGACTGCAAAAGCATGCACTGGCAGAAGCCCCACTGGAGTGAGGTTCCCTACGATCTGGAACTGGCTTGGGCGCACACTTGGGACTGGCTATGCGGCAAGCGGGATCGCTACGATAGCTGCCCACAGGCCACTGGAGATGTGGCGGCACTCATCGCCCAGCTCGATCTAGACGTGGATTTAGCGCAGCGGCTTGCGGCGGCACAGCGATTGGCCGGATTCGGCGTTGATGCGGCTGCAGCCGTGCCAGTGCTCGTGGAGTGCTTGGGCACCGATCACCAAGCCATGCGCACGGCAGCGACCTACGCGCTAGGCGCGATCGGCGAGCCCGCGGTCGCGTCGCTGGCCAAAGCCTTGCGCACCGCAGGTCGCGAGGCCGACCAACACGAGGCCCCGCCCGTTTGGAGCGAGGGAGCGACTAACATGGAGGACGCGGCCCAAGCACTGGCGGCCGTTGGCGAGCCGGCGGTTGAAGCGCTCTGTGCGCTGTTGGACGACGAAAGCGAGTGGACTCAAGTCAACGCCGCCTTTGCCCTCGGCGAAATGGATTCGCACGCGGAGGCAGCAGTCCCGGCGCTGACGCGGACCCTTGAAGAGGGCTCGCATCGCTTGGTGCGCACGGCGCTCGTCGCGCTGGGCAATATCGCGCAAGGCGTACCAGTAGAAGCCTTGGGGCGCATGCTCTCGGCCGATCACCCAAATTGGCAGGAGGAAGCTGGCCGCCGCTGGGTGCCCCGCGACCAAGTGCGGACCAACGCCGCAATAGCCTGCGCCCAGCTCGGCCCGGCCGCCGCTCCGTTAGAAGCCCAGCTTTTCAGGGCACTCGACGACCCCTGCGGCCACGTAGGCGCATTCGCGCTCAGTGCCCTGCAGCAGATTGGCTCGCCCACAGCCACGCAGGCCGCGATGGATTATCTCTATTCGCAGCGCTGGGACGCCGCTATTGACGGCGAGCGGCAGTTTTGAGGGGATGAGTTTGAGTGCATCGGCAATGGTCTTCTTCCCTAGAGAACGGTCGATAAAGAAAACAAGTGGATCAGGCTGCTCGGGTGTATAACTCACAGCGGATCGCTTCTTCGATATCGAGCGTCGGGCGATCATAGTCGTCCGCTAATGCACTGATTGCCTCCCCGGCCTTGTAGCGTTCGGCAATAATAGCCGTAGGAATCCCAGTGCCTGCGAGCACCGGGCGACCAAAAGATATGCGAGGATCAATGACAATTGCCTTGGGTTCTTCCATGAGTTGTTGGCTTGGGCGCTTGCGCGTGAAGGGGTATAGCCTCCGGGCATAACCAGCCGAATCCCTATCAATGCGCCGCAGATGCGCCTGCAACAGGTTCCTAAGTACCAGTTGTCCAGCTTGAGAGACATTTATGAGTTGACCGTATTCTTCGACAAAGAGGTCCAAGCCGTCGGTTTCGATCTTGTGGTATGCGAGAGGGTGATCGGACGTTAGTTCTTCTTTGATGAAATCGATAGCAATCCTAGCCTTGTGCAGCGATATGCAATGGTCGCGGCGAATGGCATCGAGCATGTGGATTTCGACCAGATTGATAAAGGATAGAAGGTTCTGGCTATCGTCTGGTAGGTCGATCACAGGCTGGAAGAACTGGTCTCCTCCGCTAGTAGGATATTTGCGGCCTCGCACCCAAGAGCGAAGCGTAGTCACGGGAATGCGCAGGTAGTGGGCAGCCTCGGGAAAGCTGTAACAGGGCATTGCGCGTATGTCATCTGTTGCGATAGATCTCATGCCATAAGGTCCTTTAGCCGAGAGACGAATGCGCTGATAGACCATTAGTTTGCACTAATGGTCTCTAGGCATTACGCCCTCTTTCATAGGTTTAAGTGTTCCATCACGCAAGTACATAGCGTATCTCTGGAATTGCCACTCTAGGGAGAAAATTTGTTCTGCCCAATCTCTCAGAGGCTGACTGCACGCATTATTGCGAGCAAGAGCCTGTAGGGTTGGAATTTGTTCACCAATTTGTTCAGCTATTTCGTTATAAAAACTGCTTCTTGCTTGTTCTGGAAAGTGACTACGCTCACGAATACGAAACTGAACTGGATATTTTTGCTTGATTATATTGACCCAATACAGCAGTTTTCGGTTGTTTACGACGTATGGATCCACCCCTATGAAGCTAACATGTTGGGTTGACAACACACCGTTGGGCACTGTACAGCTAATCTCTGGATCTTGAGTCTTTGTCTTTTGTCTGCCAAATTCCTCAGCCAACTGATCTCGGAACTTGATATAAGTGCTTTTAGGAGTGCCAGAGTTGCTTGAATACTTGAAGAGACGATTAATATCTTCAAGTGTCTTGAGTGCTTCACGTTCGCGGTTGAAGCCTTTCGCTCCTGCTGACCAGAGACATACTGCAACATCGGAGGCTTCCAATAGAGCCGAAGGACGTAGTTGAAATAGTATGGGCCCGTAGGGATTTGGAACACTTTTTGATCCCTTCGCAAAAGAGCTACCAAAGTCTGACAAGTTTACGAAAACTTTATCCCACATATTGTTTTCACGGTCAATAGCGTCGGTCTGAAATGGCGTAAATTCTAATTGTCTACTTTCAAGCAAAGCACGTGAGGGAATTCCTCCAAGACTAATATACGACTCAAAGTCAATTAATTGACAGGCATGATAGAGGAATACTTGACGCTCTTCAAATAAATCCACCAAATCTTGAATGTCGTTACCGGTTATCATGAGATTAGCCTTTCCAACAGTTAAAACAGATTAAGTTGTTTGCTTTCAGGGCCTTTTGTGGGAACTTTATCGCCTATGTCCTGTTCAAGACGAGTTGCTTCCTCTTTTAGAAGCTCAACAAATATAGGTTGCGCTTTTGCCCAAATTGCCTCGGCTTCGTCAAATGAAAGTCCTACTTTACCTAGTCTCCACTCTACCTCTTTATCCCACCATCGGGAGGGTTTGTGTTTTTTTGTGACATGACCGCTTTCACAATAGAAACTAATCCAATTCAGTTGCCTCCAAGAAAATCGAGTCTCCTTTGCAACTTTGTGAAGAGCGGCTTTTCCTTGAGGGGTGTGTTTATCTAATGCAACCCAAAACGGAAAATTCATTTCACTATTAGTATTAGGATCTGTGTACAGCTCGGGTAATCCATCCCTAATAGCTAAATATGCTGTTGCTTGTATAAAGGCCCTATCCCAAGGCCATCCGCCCTTTCGATAAACTTTTTCAGCCTGTTCGACGAGTCTAGTTTCAGTTTCGCGCGTATTTGAACATTGAGAAATTGCCCATTCCCAATATGTGTTAGCATCTGTAATCGCCTCACAAACCCGTTGAATGGTATCATCTTCTTCACAGCCTGTCAGTACTGACCTATCGCCTTCTGAAAGTGCATATGCCAGAGATCCGAGTCCAGCTGCGTCTTTGAACTTTACAGAGTTGGCAAGTTCGCTGAGAATCTCTACCATTGCCACCTGTTCCTCGTGCTTCTTAGGTGGCCTCCATTTAACCATGAGAGGCCAGCATTCTTCAGCGATTATCACACCGATTCGTTGCCTGAGCCACCTGATGTCCCCTATTTCATAAAGGTGATTGACAACCTTAGTAACAAGGTCAGAGTTACCACGGCGCACTGCTTTTTGAAGTAGAGAACGACAACGTTGATCCGTATTCGAATTAACCTTGCGCATGTACATCAGTTGGTCCTTCAATTGAAGTTTGATTAAGCTTGACTCTCTGTTTTTCCCAACGTTGTGCGTCTGGTCGTGATCGGTAAACGGCCAAGGAGGTGTTCTGTGTACCAACGCGTCATTGAAGATAACAACGAAACCAGCCCCGTTACAATTTGTCGAACGCAATCCATTCCATCCTCTCTGTGGACAAAACATGGGTAATGCCCATTAGATAGCGCAAGCATCGCTCAGGGCGTCTTGCGTACGCCTTGGAGTATTGGGGGTTGCAAACCCGTCTAGCCCTACTCTTAACGATTGGGGACTAAGGGGCTGCCTTCGGCTTTCTTGCGCTCTATTTCCGCATGGGTTTTGTATAGCTGGAGGTAGCGGTGTGCAGTCGGCGGATGCGTACCTCTAAAGTTGTTTGACGCAACGGGATTGCGTTCCGCCATGCGTCGCCAGAAGTCGGCCGCCCCCTCGGTATCAAAGCCAGCCCGGGCCATCAGATAGAGTCCAACGTAGTCGGCTTCTTGCTCAAAGGCTTGGCTAAAGGCGATTGCACCAGCCTCCATTGTGCTTTGTGTGATGGTGCCAAAGGTCGGTACGCCCGTTACCGCCCATTCAACAGCCGCTCCCATGATTCCGCCGAGTAGAGCATTCGTTTTCTTTTTATCGACATGTCCCTCGGTGCAGTGAGCCAACTCGTGGGCGATGACCAAGGCCAATTCACTATCTGTCGCAAAATCAAGCATTCCTGCTGTTAGGACAATATTTTCACCGTCTGTATAGGCATTAACATCTTGTCCCTCCGAATGATATACCAAGTGAGAGCAAATCGGCTCCGCCTTTATAGGGATTTCGATAATCGTATCTTTGTTTGCTGCAACCTTGCGCTGGACCGTAAAGATCGTCGGCTCCTCTGACGCATGACGTTTAAGCAGCTTGTGAAGATTGCTTTGGTACTCAAGGTCGTATTCGTTCCAGTGGGGCCATATTGTCTTAATCGGCTCTCCCCCGATCCTCGTAATCTGGTCTCCGGGCTGAAGACCAGACTGTGCGGCTGGGGAGCCGGCTACAAGTTCCACGACTATCGGTTGCTCCCGCAACTTCTCTATGCCATAATAGCGCAACCTCAAGAGACGATCCCAAGGCTTCATTTTCTGCGTACTCGCCGAGTCTAAGTAGCTGAATCCGAATTGGAAGCGAGTCTTTTTGCCACATAGCGCGGCGTTGGCTCGCATGATAGACGGCGCAAGGCGCGCTATTCGCTCTTGCCGCTGCATGGACAATCGGAAGATTCTTTCCAATTGATGGAGCATTTCCTCGGTGACTTCAGAAGAAGAAAGCTCAGGGATTTTGTACCTAGGAGCACATGAGCCAAGAATAAGAAGAATCACGAATAGGGTAGGCATATAGAGGCACCTTTCATCCTTCTTGGTTGTGCTGCAAGTCGAGTGGGAGGCTGGTCCTCTGCGCCGCCGTGAGCCAGCGCATTTTGAGCTGCAGCGCAGTTCAAGATAGTTTTGGCCCATAGATAGCGCAAGCGTCGCTCAGGGCGTCTTACGCACGCCTTGGAGGAAGATGCGCATGATGGTATCGACCATGGCCTCTACGCTCAGGCCCTTTGCGTGGATCATCACCGAGCGCACCATGCCGCGGAGGATAGCAGCTTCGACCTGCGGGTGCTCAACCGAGAAGACGCCCTGTTCAATGCCATTTTGCAGGACCGTCTCGATCGCGGCGCGCTGGATGCGCCGTTCCTCGTGCCAGCGCCTGCGGTTTTCGCCCTTGCCGCTCCCGCTCTTGCCGTCCTCGTGCGACATCAAGCGGAAGAAGAAGCGGTTCTGGTTGAAGAAGGAGACAATGGCGTGGACCATCCGGCGGAGTTCCTCTTCCGGGTCCTGCTGGCGATTGGCCTTGCGCTGAAGCTGCTCGTTGAGCCGCCGGATGCCTTCAAAGACCACCGCAAAGTACAGCTCTTCTTTGTCGGCAAAGTACGTGTAGATCGTCCCCTTGCCGACGCCGGCTTGGTGGGCAATATCGTCCATGAGCACTTCGTCGAAGCGCTTGGCCGAAAAGAGGCGGGCCGCCTCTTCAAGGATGAGCTTTCTGCGGTTAGTTCTGGCCATAGTATGAAATTTTACGCTGCATCCACCGCAGCGTACACCTTGCCTCTTTTGGTCAACCAAGCCACATCTTCCCGTGCGGCGTACTCCTTGATCTCCCGCAGGAGTTGAATCGTTGCAGATTCATAGCACGGCTCACTCGGGTCATCGGCTGGGACGACCATCACAAACTTAGTCGCGTTCGCTTGATGCGCTGTCCGGGAATGCGCATGGCTTAATCTCCGTTAAAAAAATGTACAGTTACGAGCTTGGCAGGGCTTATTCCTCAAGAAACACATACCGCTCCAGTCGGGCTAGTTCGTGGTCGTCGACGTATTTTCCGATTTCTCGTCTCCATTGCGCCATGCTCTTATAGGGTCGGTATTCCTCAAACTCGTGCGCCATGCGCTTGCCAACCCCTGGGATCGTGAGGAAATCCGCCTCGCTGGCGCTGTTGAGTTCGAGCGGCACGAAGACGTACTGCTCCAGTCGGGCTAGTTCGTGGTCGTCGACGTATTTTCCGATTTCTCGTCTCCATTGCGCCATGCTCTTATAGGGTCGGTATTCCTCAAACTCGTGCGCCATGCGCTTGCCAACCCCCGGCACTAGTTTCATTTCGGCGTCGCTGGCGGTGTTGAGGTTGATCGGCAGGAAGAGCTTGGCGTACAGTTCGGCTCGGACCGAGTCCGCCAAAGTCGAATCCAAATAGGCGTTGAAGGCTTCCATGCCGATAAAAGGCCGTTGCGCCACAATCCCCTCGACCAACGCCGAATCGAGTTGCGCTAGGGCCAATAGCTGTTCGCCGCCGGCTCGGTTGGGATTGAGGACTGTTTCGTTTTTTCCCACCTGCCCTTGGGCGCTGCTGCCGTAGAGACAGACGGCTAAGATCACGGCTAAAACGACTTGCTGCATTGCTTAATCCTTTGTTTGCTCCCGACTCAGGGCCGGGTGTTGGTACGTGTAAAGGAACCCGACTAGTCCTAGCTGAACCAGTGCCCCGGGTGCCAACGCCGGCATAGCGCCGCCCAACGCCTTAGACAGCAGTTCCAACCCAGTCAGCGTCGGGTACATCTCCAATTCAAACTCCATGTTGGCACTAAGGTGAAACCAGAAGCCGACCATGCCGCCTAAGGCGAAAGTTAGCATGGTCAAGCGGAATAGGCGCAGAATGACCCTGCCTCGGTAGAGGAGCCGCGCCGCCAACAAAACCAACCCAAACGCCAACAAGGCCAAGGGCACCTGTTGACGCCATTCTTCAAAGTGCCCGAGCAGCAGCAATTCGGTGCCTAGTCCCACAGTTCCTATGACAAAAATCAGCAGGAGACCTCGCCGCAAGGTCGCATGAGCTCTATCCACGAAAGTTTACACCTATGACTCCAATTGAGCCGTGCCGTTCAATGTTTGGTTGAAGAAACTAATTGTGCGTTCCCAAGCCAGTTTGGCTGCTGCTTCGTCTCGCTTGGGGGTGATGCGGTGGGCGCGCTCTCACACCATTTCCTCGACCAAGGCCTGGCTGGCCGGATCTAGATGCCGGTAGTCGGGAATTTCGTAGCGGTTGCCGTCGGCGTCTTGTATTGCGACTCGCCCGCCGCCCAAAAGGCGGACATCGCTATTTCGGTGGCTGGAATAGATGTCAAAGGTGCGCGGTCCTCGGTCGGTCTCTACCTCCCAGCGCGGCACTCGGTTGGCCACGGTCACCCTGGCGATGCGCTGGATGCGCGGCGTGAAATAGGCCCGCTCCAACTCGTCTTCCACGGCTTGGCGGCTGGCCCGATCTAGCGCATCGAGCCGGGCGAGCGAGCCAATCTCCTTGCCCTCGCGGTCTTGGACGACGATAAAGCAATCGTCGCAGGTGAGGGGAAAAGCCCGTTTGACCCGGACCCTCGGATAGGTGCGGTCCCCGGCTAACTCCAAGTTCAGGTCTTCGAAAGCATCGACGAAAAAACGCGCTTTATCCGGGTCGAGATAGGCGACTTCAGCAGCTAACTTACGGCGCTGCATAATGTTACCAAGCCCTCAGTTTGGACATTTCGGTTTGCATGCGGCACAGATGCGCGTAGATGCCATCTTGCGCAATCAGCTCGTCGTGGGTGCCTATTTCGGCGAGTTTGCCCTTGTCGAGGATGAGCAGGCGATGGGCGTTTTTGAGGGTGGATAAGCGGTGGGCAATGGCAAAGGTGGTGCGCCCTTGGACCAGCCGCTCTAGGGCTTCCTGAATCTGCGCTTCGGTCTGGGTATCGACGTTGGAGGTGGCTTCGTCGAGGATGAGAATGCGCGGGTCGCGCAAAATGGCCCGGGCAATGGACAGCCGCTGCCGCTCGCCCCCAGACACGCGGGTGCCGCGCTCGCCGACCAAGGTATCGTACCCGTCGGGCATGTTCATGATGAAGTCGTGCGCATTGGCGGCCTTGGCCGCGGCCACGATTTGTTCGAGGGAAGCGGCGGGATGGCCGTAGGCAATGTTCTCGGCCACGGTGCCGTTGAAGAGAAAGGGGTCCTGCAAGACCACGCCGATTTGCTCGCGCAGCGATTGGAGGTTCACTTGGCGGGTGTCGCGGCCGTCGACGAGGATGGTGCCCGCCTGCGGCTCGTAGAAGCGGCAGATGAGGTTGATCAAGGTGCTCTTGCCCGCGCCGCTGTGGCCGGCCAAGCCGATCATTTCGCCCGGCTCAACCGCGAAATTCAAATCCTCAATGACCGGCTTGTCTTCCTCATAGCCAAAGTGGACGCCGCGAAATTCGACTCGGCCCGCGATGGGCGGCATGAGCACCGCGCCGGGCTGGTCGATCACCTCCGGGTGCGTATCGAGCACGTCAAAGACGCGCTCGGCCGAGGTGGCGGCGCGCTGGAAGCGGTGGTTGAGGCGGCACAAGTTCTCCACCGGCCCGTAAAAGCGATACATGTAACTGGTAAAGGCGACAAAGGCCCCCAACGTCAGCTCCCCGGCCAAGATGTCGCGGCCGCCGACCCACCAGATGATGATGGTGCCGATGGAGGTTATAAAGGCCATGACCGGGCCGAACAGGCTGCGCATCCACGCCACCCGCAGTTCGCCTTGCAGCAGGTCTAGGCTGCGGCCCTTGAACTTGCCCACTTCCCGCTGTTCTTGGGCAAATGCCTTGACCACGCGCACCCCCGGGATGGTATCGGCCAGCAGGGCACTCAGGCCGGCCCAGCGACGCCACAACGGCCGGTATATGGCGTGTAGCCGCCGGCCAAAGCGCAGGGTCGCCCACACCAACAGGGGCGTCGGCAGCAGCACGAGAGCTGCTAGCCCGGGATTGAGCGCAAAGAGGATGATGCAAATGATGACCAAGGTGAGCACATCGCGGATGGCTTCTTGCAGACCGTCGCCGATAAAATCCTGCAAGCGGCCCACGTCTTGGGTGACGCTGGCCATAATGCGCCCGGTCTCGTTTTTGTTGTAATAACTAAGCGACAGCGCGTGGAGATGGGTGTACACCTCGTTGCGCAGGCCGTAGGTGACGCGCTGGCCAATGCGAGCCATGATATAGCTGCGCAGACCCGACAAGACGCTGACGGTGAGGTTCATCGCTATTAACAAGCCCACCAGCCATGTCAGCGCAGCGACTGGATCGTCCTTGGACACGGGCAAAAGAGATAGCAGATCAAAGCGCACCCCAACGTCCATAGAAGAAGGGGCACCGGCATTTAAGACATCGTCGATGAGAACGCTCATCAGCAGCGGCTGGCCCAAGCCAATGGTCGTGGCCACCACCATGAGCAACAGGCTCAGGGCAATGAGCCGCCAATGCGGCTGGGCATAGCCCAACAGCCGGAACAGTAGCTTGCCCTTTTCCAGACAGGCCGGGCATACTCCGTAGTAGCGCGGAATGACTTGGCCGCAGCGGTCGCAGCGCTTGCGCCCGGCCCGCGCCCCGGCCAACCGCCCGTGCAGCACTTGGCCCTCGGCCTCGGTTGAGCGGGCTTGCTTGACTAGGCGCTCGACCTGATTGGGCAATTCGGACAGGGCCGGCACCAAGCTCTTGGAGAATACGGCCATGGTCGCGCCCCGCTCTGCGGTGCGCACCTTGAGGGCCGCAGTCCCCCAATCCTCGCGCACCTCCACCCCGTTTATTTGGTTCAGGGGCAGACAGACCATATCGGGCGGGCCCCCGCTGTCCGGGCTGAAGGCCACTAGATGGTCGTCGGTGGCCATCAGCCACGCCTCGCCGTACTGGCCGTCGAGCTTGATATCGGTAGTTACTGCCAAGCGGAGCTCTTCGTCCGGGCCTACTACCTCGGCCAGTTCGCGTCGCACCTGCGGCGGCACGGCCTTTTTTGCCGTGTTGCGTTCAATCTCTTGCATGGATTTGCCCCGTACAACGCGACACCAGATTTGCGTCGGTGCGTTGGATTTACCGCGCACTGAGCTCGTCCAAGTGCGCGGTCGGTAGGTTGGGAGGGCCGCCCCGGGCCATTTTGTGCGATGTGCGGACTACGCGCTTGCACCACAGGGCCAGATCGTCCAACAGCGAATAGAGCGTTGGGGCCAGCATCAAGGTCAGCACCGTTGAGGTGGCCAAGCCGCTGGCTACGACCAAGCCCACCGGCCCCCAGCGGCGGGCAAAACCCTCGGACGTGCCATAGACCATCGGCAGCACGATCGGCATCAGGTTGAGGATGGTGGTAAAGGCGGTCATCAGGATGGGCCGGAGCCGGTGCTGGCCGCCGAGGCAGATCGCCGCGCGCCGCGACAGCCCGCTCGCCCGCAGGTGGTTGATATGGGCGATCAGCACGATGCCGTTGTTGACGACAATGCCGAAGAGGATCAAAAGCCCCAAGGCACCGTTGTTGTCAAAGGGGACGTCGAGGACGTATAGCCCCAAGGCCACGCCGATCAAGGAGAAGGGGATGGCGAGTATGATGGTGAAGGGGTGGATCAGGGATTCGAAGAGCGAGGCCATGATTAGGTAGATCAACAGCACGGCAAAAATGGCGGCGAAGTTGTTGTCGCTGGCCTCCTCCTGCTCCCAGCGCGCTGCCCGGCCCAAATCCCAGCTATAGCCGGGGGGCAACTGCATTCCTTCCATCATCTCGCTGATCGGTTCCATCAGGGTGCGGGCTACATGGCGGTTTTCAGTGTTGGCGAAGACGGTGACGTTGAGGACCCGATTCTCGCGCCTGAGATCGCGGGGGCCGCGGCCAAGCTCGAAGTCGGCCAGCGACGCGAGCTGAACCGAGCTGCCGTCGCGGGTCTCGTAGCGGCTGTTTTTGAGCTGGTCGAGGGAGGTGCGGTCGCCTTCGTTGAGCTGCATGACGATGTCGATTTCGCGGTCGTCGCTCTTGAAGCCGCTGGTGCGGCGGGTGCCCAAGGCCGCGGAAATGCCTTGGGCCACCTCGCGCGGCGACAGCCCATAGCCGAGTGCCTCGGCGCGGTTGATCTCGACGCGGACTTCGTCTTCGCCATCTTCGAGGCTGCTATCGACGTCTTGGACCCCGGGTAGCTGTTCGAGACCGGCTTTGACGTCTTCCATTAGCACGGCTAAGACTTCTGGGTCGCGGCCGTGGAGCTGGACTTCGACGCCGAGTTGGTTGCCGGTCCAACTGCGCGAGCGGCCCATTTTGTACGTGTAGCCCACTTTCTCTGGCAGCAGTTCCTTGATTGCATTGCCGGCCTCCATGGTCGAGAGCTGGCCCTCGTCGGCATCGACGAGATAGGCGCGGATGCTGCCGCGGCGCTGGCCGAAGCGCGTCATGAGCGATTGCAGGTCGAGCGAGTCTTTTTTTGCCAAAATGATGTCTTCGATCTGCTCGAAGTGTGCGCGGATCTCGTCGAGGCTGTAGCTGCGGTCGATGACCACCGTCATATCCACCCGGCGCTCCGGGGTCCAGGGGGTGCCGCGCTGCTCAATCTGGTTGTAGAGGTAATAGCCGGTGCCGGTCAGGGCCACCGTGGCCAGCAGCGCGACCCAGCGGTGGTCGAGCGTCCAGTTGAGCAAGCGGCCATACGAGGCGCGCAGGCCGTGGCGCGAGCAGTACCAGCCGAGCGCGGCCCCGGCCAGCGCAGTGAGCGCACAGCCGAGAATGGTCTGCCACTGCATTCCGCCGATTGAGGCGGCGATCAGCCCAGACCAGCGGTCCCACCAAGCCTGCAAGCCGCTCCAGCCAAGGTCGCTGATCTGCCAGTAGGCAATGCCCACCACGACTGCGACGACCAGCAGCTTGAGCCAGCGGTCGAAGCGCTCAACCCCGGCGCGAAGCAGCCGCGAGGACACCAGCGGAATTAGCGACAACGAGACGATCATCGACACCATCACGGCGAGGCATATCGCGATCCCGGCGTCCTTCATCCACGCGGCCGAGCGGCCATCGGAGAGGAAGAAGAAGGGCACGAAGACGCAGATCGTCGTCAGGGCCGAGGCTAGCACGGCCATGCCGACTTCGCGGCTGCCCACGTGAGCGGCCTCATCGGCGTCGAGCCCGTCTTCTTGACGGCGGCGGAAGATGCTTTCTAGCACCACTACCGCCGGATCGACCAACATCCCCACCGCCAGCATCAGCCCCATCATCGAGACCATATTGAGGGTGATGGTTGATTCAAAAACCTCGCGGGCGACGTACATGCCGATAAAGACGCACAGCGCCGAGGTGGGGATGGCGAGGGCGATGACGATGGTCGAGCGGATGTTGCGCAGGAAGAGGAAGATGATAGTCATCGCCAAAAACGCGCCCAGCAGGGCCGAGTTGACGAGCATACCCGCTTCTTTGAGCACGGCCTCGGCGCGATTGCGGTCGATGAAAATTCCGAGTTCGCCATCGTATTCGTCCTCAATCGCCTGTAACTCGGCGACGACGGCCTCGCCGACATCGACGACATTGGCGGTGGAGGCTTTGAAAATTTCTAGCTCCAGCGCATCGGTGCCGTTGAGCCGCTCGTAGCGGCGCTTTTCGGGGTAGCCGTAGTTGATCTCGCCGATGTCGCTGAGGCGGAACTGACCGCCCATAAGCGGCATGGAGGCAATTTCCTCAGCGCGGGTGAACTCGCCGATGGCGCGGGCCATGTAGCGCTGGTCGCCGTCCATGACCCGACCCAGCGAGATGTTGGTGTTGTTCTCGTTGAGCTGCCAGCCGAGCGAGCCCAGCGATATGTTGTGGGTCTGCAAGCGCTCCTGGTCCAGCTCGACGATGAGCTGTTTTTCCTCAAAGTCGTCGATGACCACGTTGACGACGCCATTGAGCCGCAACAGCCGTGGCTCAATGACCTTCTGGATTAGGTCGAGCAGGCGGTCGCCGTCGCCGCGCCACGCCAGATTGGCGTCTATAATGGCGCGCTGGTCGGACTGCCAGCGGCGCAGGCTGACGCGATCGACGTCTGAGGGCAGGAGGGCGCGGGCTTGGTCGAGTTTTTCGCGCATTTCCATGTTGGCCAAGTCCATGTCGGTGCCGGCCTTGAAGTCAACGCGCACCTCGCCCTGATTGCGCCCCGAGCTCGAACTGATGCGGTCGATGTTGTTGAGTGTGCCCAGCGTCTGCTCCAGCGGCAGGACTACCAAGCGCTCGATCTCTTCGGGGGAGTTGTTGTTGTACTGGACGCGGGCCGTGATCCCAGAAGAGGAAATGCTCGGCAACTGCTCTATGGGCAGGCGGTCTAAGGCGACCACACCTACTACCAAGGCGCAGACGGTAATCATCAACGTGGTCACGGGCCGTTTGAGCGAAAATTCCGACAGGTTCATAACCAACCTCCTAAGTGCTGCGATCCATCAGGGTATAGACCACGGGAATGAGCACCAAGGTCAGCAGGGTGGATACCAACAGCCCGCCGATGACGGTAATGGCCATGGGTGCGCGGATCTCGGCCCCCTCGCCCAGCCCCAAGGCCATGGGCAACAGCCCGAGAGCGGTGGTTGAGGTCGTCATCAGAATGGGCCGGAAGCGCACCTCGCCAGCGCGCAACACCGCGGCGAATTTTTCCATGCCCTCGTCGCGGCGCAGGCGGTTGATGTAATCGACGAGCACGATGGCGTTGTTGACGACGATGCCAGCGAGCATGATCAGGCCAATGAGCACTACTACGCTGATGGTGGTGCCGGTCGCGAGCAGGCCGAGGGCGCTGCCGATCAGGCCGAGGGGGATGGTGAACATGATGACCAGCGGGTGCAACAGCGATTCAAATTGCGAGGCCATCACCAGATAGACCAAGAATACGGCCAATAGCAGGGCGAATTTCATGCTGTCAAAGGAGCGCACCATTTCCTCGTTCTGGCCGCCGATCGACACGGTGAAGCCCTCGGGCAGGGGCAAGTCGGCGAGGGTGGTTTCGATCTCCTCTGCTACGCCGCCGAGGTCGCGCCCATCGAGGTTGGCCGAGATGACCGCGACGCGCTCTTGGTCGAGGCGGCGGATCTCGGCGGGGCCGTCCACGGCTTGCACGTCGGCGACCGATTCGAGCGCGACCGGCACCGGGTAGGAGGCCGGGCTGACGACCATCTGCTTGAGGTCGGCGACGGTCTGGCGCTCCTCCTCGAGCGAGCGGACCCGGATATCGACCTTGCGGTCGCGGCGCGCCAGCTCGGTGGCCACGTCGCCTTGCAGTTTGTTGCGCAACAGCTCGCCGATATTCTGCACGGTAGTGCCCAACTCGGCGACGCGCCGGCGGTCGAAGAAAATTTGGATTTCGGGTTGGCCGCCGGCCGTGCTCGAGCGGATGTCGGTCAGCCCGGGAATGGTGTGCATGCGCTCGACCGCTTCGTCGGCCAACAGATCGAGGGTGCTTAGACTGTAGCCGCTGATTTCCACCTCTATCGGGGTGCGGAAGGAAAAATACGTCGGCCGCGAGAATTTGAACTTCAGTTCGGGGATGCGCCCGAGGAGGCCGCGCACCGCTTCGATGGCTGCGTCTTCGCCGACTTCCGGCGCGAGCCGCACGTGGAGGTGAGCGGTGTGTTCCTTTTTATCCGCGGCCGTGCCGCCGGCTTGGGCACTGCTGCCGACGAGGGCAAAGACCGAGGCGATGCCATCGAGACTGCGGACCTGCCGGTCAATGGCGGCGACTTGGGCGGCGGTCTGCTCCAGCGGGGTGCCAGCGCGCCATTCCAAATCCACGAGGAATTCGCCCTGGCTCATCTCTGGGATCAGCTCTAGCCCGAGGCCGCGCGCCCGCTCGAAAACCAAGGCCCCCAGCGCGATAAAGACGGCGAGGACCAGCAAGCGGCGGCCCAGTGCCCAGCGCAAAAGGAGCGGATACGCTTTGTTGAGCGCGTTGAAGACGAGGTCGAACAGCCAGTACAGGGGAAAAAGCAGGGTGGAGAAGACGCGACCGATGCCGCGCGCTAGGGCGCGGATCAGCCGAATGAGCAGCGCGGGGCCTTGGAGTCCGCGTTTGGGACCGATCTCTTCCCGCTCGGCAATCATGCGCTCGAGGCTCAGCGACGAGAGCATGGGGATTAGCATCAAGGCGACCACGAGGGAGGCGACCAGCGAATAGGTGACGGTCAGGGCCTGATCGCGGAAGAGCTGGCCGGCAACGCCCTCGACGAAGACGATGGGCAAAAACACGCAGATGGTGGTGGTGGTGGCGGCGATGACGGCGCGGCCGACCTCGCTGGCACCGCGCACGGCCGCGGCTAAGACATTGAGCCCTTGGTCGCGGTAGCGCTGCACGCTTTCCAAGACCACAATGGAGTTGTCAACCAGCATTCCGACTCCCAAAGCCAGCCCGCCCAGCGACATGATGTTGAGGCTCACGTCCGAGCCGAACATCAGGAAAAAGGTCGCCACCACCGAGAGGGGGATCGAGAGGCCGATGATGGCCGTACTTTTGAGGTCGCGGAGGAAGAGGAAGAGCACGATGACGGCGAGGATGCCGCCGAGGATGGCGGTGTTGAGTACCTCGTCGACGGCCTGCTGGATAAAGGTCGCCTGATTGAAGACCACTTCCATGCCGCTGTCTTGGAGTAGCGTGACATTCTCGGCGAGAAATTCGTCCAAGCGTTCTTGGACCGCGGTGCTGACTTGAACGGTGTTGGCGTCGCCCTCCTTGAAGACCGAGACCTCGACGCCCTCGCGCCCATTGATGCGGGTGACGAGGTCGCGCTCGCGGTGGCCGCGGAAGACGCGACCCACGTCCTTGAGCTTGATCGGCGCACGGTCGATCTGACCGACGACGATTTCGCCTATTTCGTCAATGCCTTGGAACTCGTTGAGGGTGCGGACGAGGAACTCGGCCTCGCCATCCTTGAGCATCCCGCCGGTCAGGTTGACGTTTTCCGCGGCGAGGCGACTGGTGACTTGGCTAATGGAGATGCCGAGGTAGGCGAGGCGCTGGGCTTCGACCTCGACTTGAATTTCTTCTTCTAGGCCGCCGTTGATTCGGACCGCGGCTACGCCTTCGAGGCTTTCGAGGTCGGGACGCAGCCGCTCTTCGGCGACGCGCCGCATCTCCATCAGGCTCAACTTGCCGTAAAACGCCAAGCGCATTATGGGGTCGAGTGAGGGGTCGAAGCGCAAGAGGATGGGCTTGCTGGCGTCGCGCGGGAGGTTGGACAAATCGAGCTTTTCGCGGATGTCGAGCGAAGCAAAGTCCATGTTGGTGCCCCAGCCGAACTCTACTACCACATCGGAGATGCCCGGCCGCGAAATCGACGAGACGCGGACCACGTTGCTGACCACGCCGACCAAGCCCTCGACCGGCTCGGAAATGAGGCGCTCGATTTCGAGGGGTGCCACGCCCTCGTATTCGGTGCGGACGGTGATGGTGGGATAGGTGATGTCCGGGAGGAGGTTGACTGCGAGGCGCGAAAAACCCACGCCGCCAAAGGCGATGATCGCCACCATCAGCATCGCCACTGTGACGCGGCGGCGAGTGGAAAACTCGACTAGTTTCACTCGCCCCTACCTTGCCAGCGCCGCGGTGGCGACCCGCCGCCCTGCTCGCGCAGTGCGCGCAGAACTTGGCGCAAGCTGTCGGGCAGGGGCTTGCCCGCACGGCGGTACTCGGCTATGACTTGGCGCAAGCTGTCGGGCAGGCCGCCCGGCCCGCCGCCCCTAGCCCCGGGCGGGCGGGCGCCTTCGCTTGGGGATGCGGCCAATTCCGCCGGAGCCGGTAGGCCCTCGCCGGCCAAGCGCACAGCCGCACCGTCCTTGAGGCCCTCGTGGCCAATGGTCACTACTTGGTCGCCTTCTTTGAGGCCAGAGACAATCTCGACTTGATCGCCCTCGACAAAGCCCAACTCCACGGCGACCCGCCGAACGGTGCCGTCCTCGATGAGGAAGACGTCGTCCTCGTCGGTTTCGAGGACTAGGGCCTTCTTGGGGATGATCAAGGTGTGGGGCCGCCGCTCGGTAATAATGCGCACCGTGGCGAACATCCCCGGTTTGAGGACGCCGGCACTGGCGACTTCGAGGGTGACCTTGACGGTGCCGCTGGCGGGATTGACCTCTGGATTAATCATGCGGATGCGGCCGCGGAAGCTCGTGTCGGGCAGGGCCTCAACCGCGATGGTCGCCTCTTGGCCGGGGTGCAACTGGTACATGCGCTGCTCGGGCGCGAAAATTTTCACCAGCAGCGGGCTGAGGTCGGCGATGACAAAGACTTCTTGGTTGCTGCGAACTAGGTCGCCCAGTTCGACCAACCGCTCGGTGACAACGCCTGCAATCGGCGCGGCAATGTTCGCGTACGTGAGATTGAGCTGGGCTCCTTCGAGGGTCAACTTGGCATTGTCCAAGCGGAGGCGGGCCGTCTCGTATTCGGATTGGCTGACCATGCTGCGCTCGTGCAGCGCCTTGATGCGGTCGTAGTTGGTGCTGGCGTCGGCAAGAGCCTCTTCGGCTTGACGCCAGTTCAGGCTCAATTCGTCCTTGTTGAGGCGGACCATCGCTTGCCCTTGATGCACTCGGTCGCCCTCTTCGGCCGCTAGCTCCTCGACTAGGCCAGTCGTGCGCGCCAAGACGCTGACTCGGCGCTCGGCTTCGAGGCGGGAATACGTCTCGATGTAGGCATTCATGTCGCCGCGAGTGACCTTTTCGCCTTTGACCGGAATGGCCGCTGCTTCGCGCCCGCCCCAACCGCCGCGCCCGTAGCTGGCGGGTTGCTGTGCTTCCTCCTCGCCGCAGCCTAGCGCGAGGAGCAAGACGCTGCCGATGGACAGCGCAGATTGGCGAGCGGTCATCTGGAGCAGGCCCTAGTTGTGTGTGTTTTGTCCACGGGGTTCCTTTCTTTTGCGGGGTCGTCAAGAGAGTATAGAGGAGGCTTCGATCCTTGTCAATAAAACTGACTGGTCAGTTTTATTTAGCTATACTATCCATTAGACCATCGCTTGATTCTATTCATTCCCGTGCGTTTCATTTTTTTGCCGCTGCCGCACGATGGCAGGGTACACGACTGCGCCGGGCGTAGTATCTAGTCGGGGATTCACTTAGGCGGGGTGTTGGGGAAGACCGGGATGACCTACGACAAACTCGCCGGTTTTTGCTTGGAGACCCAACACTACAACCAACCGAGCTTTCCGTCGGTGGTGTTGCGGCTTGGGGTGCGCTAGCGGTCGGTGACGGGGTATAGGTTTTTGGTGACTTAGGGCTGCTTTTCCAAGGCCGCCAACCGCTCTGCCAAGTCCGTAGGGACGGCGAATATCATGGGTCGGCCCTTTTTGACCATTTCGAGGACGCCGCGTTCTACGAGGTCCAACAAATCGGTTCGCGCTGTCTGGTGGACGACGGCGTGGCTTTGTTGGTGGCTGGCGATGGTATAGCGTTGTCCTGGATTGCTCAGGGCGTGGCGGATGAGTGCGACCTGCCGGTGGTTGAACAGCGCAAGTGCTTGGATATCCTGCTCTGCTTGGCGCAGTTGAGCCGCTTTTCTCTCGATGTAGCGGTGTAACTCACCTATAGCTTGGGCAATCACCTCGGTCTGGGCAACCAAAAAGTAGGTCAAGTCGTTGTCGTCCGTCTCGGTGTACAAAAACGAACGGCCGTATTTCACCGGTGCCTTGCGCAGAATAGTAGAAATCGAAATAAACTCGAAGAGCCAATAGCCGCTCCGCAGCATGGACCAGTAGAAAAGCGCCCTTGCGGTCCGCCCGTTGCCATCGACAAATGGATGGTCGTAAGCCAACCAGAAGTGCAAAATTATGGCCCGCACAGTCGGGTGAATGAAGTGGCTAGGCGTTTCGCCATTGGCAAAATCACACATGGCGTTCATCCGCTCCGCCAGTTCACCAGCGGACGGCGGGTCGTGAAAAATTTGGCCGGAATCATCGCCGACGACGCATCGCTCATCGGGCCTGCGGAAGCGACCTGCTGCTAGGGTATCGGCGGTGATTAGACGGTGGATCTCCAACACAAGCTCCGGCGAGAGAGCCGAGGATTTTAACTCCCGGATGCGCTGCATAGTCAGATAGTTGTTCAAGATCATCTGCTCACTCGTATCGTGCGGGCGGCGGCCCGTGCGGATCATATCTTTGGCTACCTCGCGCGTAGTCGCCGCACCTTCGAGCTGACTCGAAGTGATGGCTTCTTCCATCAGTGAACGCACCAAATAGCGGTCGCGAGTCTGAGGATTGACAATGGGTTCCGGTATGCTCACCAGCCCGCCCGTGCCCAAATCAATCTGGTGTAACTCCTGCAAGACTCCCTCTGGCACGGCAAACTGGAACGGCCTTCCTTCCTTGTCTTTGAGGCTGATCGGTTGCAGCGCGTTGATGCGAAATATCTTCAATGCCAGCCACCACTCGCGGTGGGAAAAGTTCTCAGGCGGCGGGCGATACCGGACTTTATCCCAATGCAGGTAGTGTCCAGCGCCAGTCCGCATACGGCGGGCAAGCTGAAGCATCCGCTCTGGCGAGACTTCGGCTATCAGGTCTTCGAGCTTGGGAGGGGACTGAGGGAGATTCATGGAAAAGTCAATTAAGGAACAGGTTAATACTAATGAATTACTAATTAATACTAAATTAGTAATAAGAAAAGAGAGCAATGTCAATGAATTACTAATTAATACTAAATTAGTAATTAAACTCCCGCGATTGAGCGTATTCGTCGACGTTGCAATCCGCGTCCCGTTCGCTTTTGCAGGCCGCAGCCACAGCCCCTATAATTGGGCCGTGTGCAAAAAACCCAACACCGCAAAACAGGAGCGATGTCATGCAACAGCTCCTCGTGGCCTTGGCGGCCCTTGCGCTGGCCGCCTGTGGCCGAGAACCCCCCGCTGATCTCATCCCCGCCCGAATTGTCGATGTGCGCGACTTCGGTGCCGATGGGGTGGCCGTCGTGCTCAAAGGGGACGACGTGCCGCCGTTGCCCATCATCATCGGCCACTGCGAGGCGCGGGCGTTGGTCGGGGCCATGCGGGACGAAGATTTCCCGCGCCCGCTCGCGTACGATCTGTTGGAAGCGATGCTGGAGAAGCTGCAAGGCGAGGTGATGCACCTCGTCGTCCACAGCATTGAGGACAACACCTTTCACGCCAACTTGTACATTGAGACCGCGGCTGGCGAGTGGGTGCTCGACTGCCGGCCCAGCGACGGCATGGTGCTGGTGACGCGCCTCGGAGCACCCATCTACTTGCGGCCGCGGCTTTTTGAACCCAAAGACCTAAGCCCACAGGTATAATCAACGTGGTCAGTGGTCAGTCCCTGCCTCGCTCTAGGGGGTGGAACTAAGCACTGACTGCTGGCCATTCCACTAGCTAACCACCAACCGCGAGGAGGGTGCCGTGGCCTATCGCGTCGGCCTCGTGGGCACGGGTGGCATTGCCCGCGCCCACGGCAAGGCCTGCCAGCAGATCGCCGAAGCCGAACTCGTCGCTGTCTGCGACGTGTCCGCAGAGCAGCTAGCGCGCTACGGCGAGGAGTTCGGCGTTGCCGCGCGCTATACCGAACTCGACGCCATGCTGCACGCGGCCGAGCTGGACATTGCCATTATCTGCACTTGGGGTGCCTTTCACGCGGAGACCGGGATCCGCATCTGCGATTCGGGACGGGTAAAAGCCGTGCTCTGCGAAAAACCCTTCACCCAAAACGCCGCCCAAGCAGCGGCCTTTGCCGCGGCCGGCCGGAAAAACCGCGTCCTCGTGGCCGAGGCGTTTAAGTTTCGCCATCACCCCATGCACTTGCGGGCCAAGGCCATGATCGACGCTGGCGCAATCGGCGACCTAGTCGGCGTGCGGAGCACGTTTTGCACCAGTGCCGGAGGCGCACTCAAAGAGCGCACACCCGAGTCGAATTGGCGCTTCAACAAGGCCAAAGGCGGCGGCAGCATGTACGACTTGGCCTGTTACAACATTCACCACGCGCGGTTTGTGTTTGGCCAAGAGCCGGAGCGGGTGTTTGCCGCACAGCAGCCGGGCTTGGAGACCGACGATGCCGCGTCGATTGTGCTCGTCTTTTCCGGGGGCCGCACCGCGCAGATCGCCGTAGGGTTTAATGCGTTCAGCTCGCAGTACGCGGAAATTTCCGGGCACCGCGGGATGCTGCGACTAGACCAAGTGTGGAACAACGAGAATCGGGCCGTGGCCATAGAGCATCGCACGCCGAGCGGGGCGGAGGTCGTCGAATTCGCGCCTTGCTTTCAGTTTGCATTGCAGTTGCAGCACCTGTGCGAATGCTTGGCCGAGGGACGGGAGCATCGGATCGCGCCGGAGCACAGCGTCGCGCAGATGCGGGTGTTAGACGCGGTGAAGGAGTCTATGGAGACCGGGCGGGCAGTGGAGTGTTAGGGAATTAAAACTTTAACCAAAGAAAGGACGAATCATGCGCGTTGGCATTATTGGACACACTGGCCGCGGCCACTACGGCCACTACCTCGACATGGCGTTTGTCGGGGTAGAAGGCGCGGAGATTGTGGCGCTGGCCGATCCCGATGACGAGGGAAGAAAGGCCGCTGTCGCCAAGACCGGAGCACCCCAAGGATACGCCGATTACGTGCAGATGTTAGAGGAGCAGCAGCCGGATATTGCGGTGGTGGCCTCGCGGGAGATCGGCGATCACTTGGCGTTGGTGCTCAATTGTGTGGCGCGCGGGGCGCACGTGTACCTCGAAAAGCCAGTGGCGGCTTCGGTCGCCCAAGTTGACCAGATGATCGCAGCGTGCGATAAGGCTGGAGTAACGGTGGTGGTGGCGCATCCTTGGCGGGGGCATCCGCCCGTCCAGCGAGTGGCGATTCCGGCGATTAAGGCGGGGAAGATCGGCCAGCCGCGGCTGTGCCGGATCTATGGGATGGGCGGCGCGCACGGCGGGGATCAACTGTTTTTGGACTTGTATCCGCATTTCTTTGACTTTCTCTATCAGTTGTTTGGTGCGCCGCTGTGGTGCCATGCACATCTGACGCAAGATGGGCGCAGCGCGACGCCGGCCGATGTACAGGAAGGCGTTGAAGGGATGGGCTTGGTGGCCGGCGACGGCATCAAGGCGTACTACGAGTTCCCGGGCGGCGTGGCTGCCGATTTTGAATCCTACCGGGGCGATGGGAAGGAAAACCCCTATCGCATCGACATTCACGGTACGGAAGGGACCTTGTCGCTGCCGGGGCCGATGGTCAACTTGCCGGACATTTACTACCACCCGCTGGTCAACCCCGGGCTGATCGGCGATCCGCGCTGGGAGGTCATGCCCTCGTCGCCGCCGCCGGATGAGCACAAGTGGCTCAACGCCCACCGCCGCATGGCGCGGTCCATGATCGACATGCTCGAAGGCCGCGACCCGCAGTGGGAGTTGGTGGAGTTGGAAAATGCGCGGCTCTATCTGGAAATGGCGATGATGGCGCATGCCTCGCACAAGGCCGGAGCGCGGGTAGGGCTGCCGCTGGCGAGCACGGCGAACCCGTTTGACGAGTGGGAGTGATGGTTGCCGGGACCAACATCGTTCAAAATTCCAAGCGGCGATGATGGCAGTGCGCTGGGTTTTGGTGCTGTTTTGCCTGTGGGGCGCGGCCGCGGTCGCCCAGCCTCGGTACGTGGATGTGGCCGCGGCGGCTGGCATTGAATTCGAGCACCGCAATGGGGCTAGCGGGCACAAGCAATTGCCCGAGACTATGGGGTCGGGCGTGGCCCTTTTCGACTATGACGACGACGGCTGGCTCGACCTGTATTGGGTCAATGTCGCGGGCCCGGCCGCGCTCTACCGCAACGAAGGGAATGGCCGTTTTGCCGAGCAGACGCAAGCGGCCGGTGTGGGGAATTCCGGGTGCGGCATGGGCGCGGTGGCCGCAGACTACGACAATGACGGCGATGCAGACCTGTACATCACCTGCTACGGCGCGAACATCCTCTACCGCAATCGCGGCGACGGCCGCTTTGCCGATGCCACGGCCACAGCCGGCGTGGGCGACGAGGGCTTCGGCACGGGCGCGGCCTTTGGCGACTGGGATCTCGATGGCGACTTGGATTTGTATGTGGCCAACTATCTAAACTTCCGCGCCGACCCAGACCGCGCCTGTTTTCGCCAAGATAGCGTCCGGGTCTATTGCGCGCCGTGGACCTATGCGCCCGAAGCGGACGCTTTCTACCGCAACGACGGCGGTCGCTTCGCCGAGGTCGGTGCGGAAGTGGGGTTTGCCGCGGGTCGAGCGCGGGAGCTGGGCGCGGTCTTTGTCGATTGGGATCTCGACGGCGACTTGGACCTATTTGCCGCGGGCGATGGTACGCCCAATTTGCTCTACCAAAACGAGGGCGGCCACTTCGCGGAAGTGGGTTTGCTCGCCGGGGTTTCCCACAATCGGCAGGGCCAATCCGAAGCCGGCATGGGCGTGGCCGCGGGCGACTACGACAACGACGGAGCCTTTGATTTTTTCGCGACTAATTTCTACTTGGAGAGCAATACCTTGTACCGCAACGAGGGCGCGGGGTTTTTCCGCGACCAGACGACGGACGCCAAATTAGGCAAGCCCTCGCTGGCGCACCTGTCTTGGGGCACGGCTTTCTTCGACTGGGATCTCGACGGCGACGAGGATCTCTTCGTGGCCAATGGCCACATCGACGACAACGTAGAACGCTTCGCCGAGACCACGTACGCGCAGCCCAATCAGTTGTTCCGAAACGACGGCCCGGCTGGGTTTGCCGATGTCAGTGCCGCGGCCGGGCTGGGCGCTGTGCAGTCGAGCCGAGGGGCGGCCTTGGGCGATTGCGACAACGACGGCGATCTCGATATTGCGGTGGCCCATATCAATGCGCGCCCTTCGCTCCTGCGCAACGACATGGGGGGCGAGCGCAACTACTTGGCCGTCCGCACGGTAGGCGTGGAGAGCAACCGCGACGGCGTCGGCGCGCGCATTCGCGTGCGCACCGGACCTCGGGTGCAAGTGCGGGAGGTGCGCCGCGGCGGCAGCTATCTGTCGAGCCACGACCCGCGCGTCTTTTTTGGCCTCGGGGCCAGCGCGCAGGCCGACGCAGTGGAGATTCGCTGGCCCAGCGGCAAGGTGCAGCGGCTCGGCCGGGTGCTGGGCGGACAGGTGTTGACCGCAAAGGAGCCGCAGTAGCCGATCCCGTGTAAGAGTACCCCCTTACTACACGACACCAGCCCTCAGCGAGGGCGGGACGCCCTCGATCCCGGACCCAGCGGAAACCGCAGAAAAGGCGTACTCAAAGTAAGGGGCGCCTACTTTAGGGGTCGGGTACTAAGGAGTACCCCTACCGACGCCCTATAATATGTAAGGGCACCTCTTGTAGGGAAAATTGTCCTTTATGAGATGGCTTCTAGTGATTCTGCTCATCGGCTGCAAGGAGCAGGAGTCGCCCTCGGCTGTAGGGCGCGCGCATTTTGAGCAGGGCCTTGCACACGCCCAACGCGGGCGTTTCCACGAAGCCATTGCCGCGTATAGGCAGGCGGCCGCGCAGATGCCGGACGCGCCCCAAGTCCACTACAATCTGGCCAATGCCTATTTTTCGACCGATGCCCTCGGCCAAGCCGAGGCCGCGTACCAAAAGGCCATCGCACTCAAGCCCGACTACGCGGACGCGCACTACCAACTCGGCGGCGTGTACATTCGGCAAAAAAAGTACGACGCGGCCTACGCGCCGCTCGGCAAGGCATTGGAAAGCGACCCCGGGCACGTTGCCGCGTACAATGCCTTGGGCCTGCTGCACATCCGGCAGGGCGCATACCAAGAGGCCGCCGCCCTGTACGAGCGCGCCTTGCAGGTGGATTCGACGCGCTCTGAACTCTGGTATCATCTCGGCCAAGTCGAAGTCAGGCGCGGCGAGCGCGAAGCAGCGAAAACGGCCTTTGCCCGTGCAATTCGCACGGACACGACCCAAGCGGGCGCGTACGCGGGCTTGGGTGCCCTGTATGTGGAGGAGCAACGCTACGAGGAGGCCGAGGGTTTTTTGCTGCGGGCCGTTGCGCTGCGCCCGTTTTGGGCGCGCCCCCACTACGACTTGGGGCAGGTCTATATGCGCTTGGGCGAGCGGCAAAAGGGCCGCGAGGTATTGGAGCGATTTGCGCGCCTCGAAGAAGAGGAAAAAATGATCAAGAGCTTGGAGTTTACGCTCTTGAGCGAGGCCGAGGACGCACGCCGCCACTACGACTTGGGGGTGCTCTACGGCCAGCGTCGCCAATTCGCCAAGGCCGCGGCGCGCTACGGCCGCGCACTCGCACTCGACTCAACTTTTGCGGCGGCCTATGTGAACTTGGGCAACATCTACTTGCGCGAGGAGCACTTTGAAGCGGCCCAGCAGCTTTTTGCCCAAGCGCTCGCCGCGGATTCGACCCACGCCAACGCGCACAATAGCCTCGGCAACCTGCACCTGATGCGCCGGGACTTTGCGGCCGCCGCAGCCGCGTTTGCCAGCGCAGTGCGCTTGGCCCCGGATGCCCCGGGCTTCCGCGAAAATTTGGACATCGCCCGGGGGTTGGCAGGGAAATAAGGGGCTTCTTACTATAAATGACTAACGTTGCAGTTTTGAGGGTTGCGCACCCCGATGCGGCGGGTCGCCCCGTCGCCCGCGCCCCCGTTTTCACGGCCGCAAGCCGGCGGCTGCGCAGGACGAACAACCTTAAAGCGCGTACCACCAGTTAGTTAGTCAAAGGAGAGAATATGCCGAAAGTTAGAATGTTCACAGTGGCCGCTTGGTTGGGCATCTGCGTCGCCGGCCATGCCGCTGCGGAGGAAGGGGCGTGGGAGGTGGTGGAGAAAATTCTCATGAGTACCAAGGATATCGTCGTACTCGACGGCACCGAAAAGGTGCCGCTGCGCTACGAGGGGGGAGCAGAGCCGACCCACGGCGACTGGATGGTGCGCCACATGCTGTCCGATCCCGAAAAACTCAATCCGTACACCTCCAGCGATGCCGGTGCCAGCCGGGTGCTAGAGCTTATCTTTGAGAGCCTACTCGACACCGAGCATGAGCCGCCGTACAACCTGCGGGGTTGGGTGGCTGTCGGATATCCAGAGGTTGCGGCGGACAAACTCGCGTACACGTTTGAGTTGCGCGACGGGGTTTACTTCTCAGACGGCAAGCCGCTGACGGCCGCGGATGTCGTCTTCAGCATGAAGGTCATCCACAACCCCCAAGTGCTAGCGCCGCATCTGCGCAACTACTATGCTACCGTCCGAGACGTGCAGATCGTGGAGGCCAATAAGGTCCGCTTCCTTTGCCGCGAGCCTTATTTCCGCAATGACCTGATCTTGGGCGGCTTCTCCATTCTGCCCAAGCATTTCTACGACCCGGAGGGGCTGATGGAGCCGGTCGAGCTCAAGAGCTTGGTGGATGGCTCTTGGGAGGAGGGGCCTCACAAGGAACGGGTTGAGCGCTTTGCCGAACAGTTCAACCAAAATTTCAATCGCACGGCGCTTGGCTCGGGGCCGTACCGGATCGCAGATCCAGAGCGCGATTTGGTCACCCAGCAGAAAGTCGTGCTGACGCGGAATGCAAACTACTGGGGTCGGGACGTGGAAGGGCTGCTGCCGCCCGGCTTTGTCGATAAGATCGTCTTTAACATCATCAACAATACCGACGCGGCATTCATCGAGTTGACCAACGGCAACCTCGATTACTACGCTCTGCGCCCGTTGCAATTTAAGGAAAAGAGCTGGTCGGAAGACTTCAATCGCCGCTTCCTCAAAGGCGTCAGCTACTCCAGCGGCTATATGTACATAGGGTGGAACAACAACCATCCGATCTTCGGCGACAAGCGGGTGCGCCAAGCCATGACCTATTTGACCGACCGCGAGGGCATGGTAGAGAACTTCATGTTCGGCTTGGCCGAGACGGTAGAGGGGCCGATTAACAAGTTTCGCCCGGAGTACAACCACGACCTCGCGCCGTACCCCTACGATCCCGACCGCGCCCTCGACCTGCTCGCGGAGGCTGGCTGGGAGGACGCCGATGAGGACGGCATTCTCGACAAGACCATCGACGGAGAGTTGGTGCCATTTCGCTTTGAGATCTTGGTCAACTCGGGCAACCAGATCCGCAAAGACATCGCCCTGACGGTCCAATACGAGCTGCAAGATATCGGCATTGACTGCCAAGTGCGCGAGCTAGACTGGTCGATTTTCCTGCAAAAGGTCAAGAGCAAAGCTTTCGACGCCATGGTGTTGGGCTGGACCGGCAGCCTGCGCGTCGCACCCGACAGCTACCAGATCTGGCATTCTTCCCAGACCGTAGAGAACGGCTCCAACCACGTGAGCTTTATCAACGACGAAGTTGACAACATCTTGGAGACCTATCGCCGCGAGTTCGACATGGACAAGCGCATTGAGCTCTACCGCCGCTTTCAGGAGATCCTGTACGCGGAACAGCCGTACACCTTCATGTGGAAATCGCGCTCGCCCCAAGCCTATAGCCGGCGCTTCAGTGGCGTCACTTGGTATCCCCCCGGCGTCCGCTTGCAGGACTGGTGGGTTGCGCGGGAAGAGCAGATGTACCAATAGGGCGCGTCCGTGTCCTCCGCAGACGCCCTCCGCTGGGAGAGCCACCCCCTGCGCCGGGAGAAGCCGGCCAAGTCCATGCTACTGGTCGCGCTCATCGTCGCTTCCGCAGCGGCTGCGGCCTTTGGCTTTGAGCATTGGTTTTACGGGGTGTTTTCACTCGGAGCATTGACCGTCTCGCTGTCGCGCTATTTCTTCCCTACGCGCTACGCGCTCAACGGCGAGGGGGTCCGCAGCGAACACCTCGGCCTTAAACAGCGCCGTTCTTGGGCGGAATTCCGTCGAGTAGAAGAGCATCGGGACGGCATTTTTTTACGTCCGTCCGTCCGCCCAAGTCGGCTGGATTCCTTTCGCGGCGTTTTTTTGCGCTGCGATCAAAACCGCACAGAGGTTGCGCGTTTCGTCCGGTGCCATGTTCCGAGTCAATAGCTTAAAAGCGCGGTGGCGGCACGCTTTTGCCCTTGAAGATCCAGCGGCGGGTTGGTCTGAAGACGAGCGTGCGCTGGCCGAGCGGCTGGCCGAGTTTATAGTGCGCCGCCGCATGGGAGCGGCCGCGTCCATGGCGTTGGAGGCTTGCCGCCCTCTCAACTTTTTGGGCAGCCAAGCCCTGACCTTTTTGGCCCCGTTTGCCACGCTGGTTTTTTCGCGCGACGAGTACCAGCGCTTTACGCGCATGTTGGAGCGACGCCAGTGCATAGATTTGCTCGCCGAGGCCATTGCCCGGCGCGAAAGCCAAAAGCATGGATGACCTCAACGTAGTTATCGCCACGGACTGCGGCAGTACGACGACCAAGGCGATCCTGATCGAAAAGAAGGACGAAGGGTATCGCCAGACCTTTCGCGGCGAGGCCCCCACTACGGTGGAGGCCCCCTTTGAGGACGTCACCCGGGGGGTGCTCAACGCCATTCAAGAGGTTGAGGAGCTTTCCGGGCGGCAAATTCTCGCTGGCGAGCAGATCATCACTCCGGCAGACGGCGCTGTCGGGGTCGATATGTACATCTCCACGAGCAGTGCCGGCGGCGGGTTGCAGATGGTAGTGGCCGGCGTGGTCTTGGCGATGACTGGCGAGAGCGCACAGCGCTGCGCCTTGGGGGCCGGGGCAATTGTCATGGACGCGCTCGCTGCCAACGATGGGCGCTTGCCGCACGAGAAAATAGAGCGCATCCGCCAACTGCGCCCCGATATGGTGTTGCTGTCGGGCGGCACCGATGGCGGCACCGTCAGCCACGTGGTCGAGCTGGCCGAATTCATCAGCGCGGCCGATCCCAAGCCCCGCTTTGGCGCGGGCTTCAAGTTGCCGGTTATTTTTGCGGGCAATCAGAGCGCGTGCGAGGCGGTCAAAAAGGCGTTGGGAGGGAAGATGGCCCTGACCGTCGCCGAGAATATCCGCCCAGTGCTCGAAGAGGAAAACTTGGACCCGGCGCGGCGCGTCATTCACGACCTCTTCCTCGAACACGTCATGGCGCAGGCACCTGGCTACCGCAAGCTGATGGGCTGGACCGGTGCGCCGATTATGCCGACGCCCGGGGCAGTGGGCGAGATCATGCAGACTATTGCCCGCCAGCAGGAGCTCAATGTCGTTGGCGTGGATATCGGCGGGGCGACGACCGATGTATTCAGCGTCTTCGATGGCGCGTTCAACCGCACGGTCAGTGCCAATTTAGGCATGTCCTATAGCGTCTCCAACGTGCTGGCCGAGGCCGGGCTCGACCGCATCATGCGCTGGGTTCCTTTTGACATTGAGGAAGCCGACCTCCGCGACCGGATCAAAAACAAGATGATCCGCCCGACGACCATCCCGCAGCTCATGCAGGAACTGCAAGTTGAGCAAGCCATTGCCCGCGAGGCCCTGCGCCTGGCCTTTGAGCAACACCGGGCGTTGGCAGTGGGATTGAAGGGGGTGCAGAGCAAGCGCACGCTGGCCGATGTGTTTGAGCAGGGTGCCACCGGCGAGAGTTTAGTCGAGATGATGGCGCTGGACATGCTGGTCGGCAGCGGCGGCGTACTCTCGCACGCGCCCCGCCGCGAGCAGAGTTGCGCCATGCTCATAGATGCCTTCCAGCCCGAAGGCGTCACTCGCTTGGCGGTCGATAGCATCTTTATGATGCCCCACTTGGGGGTGCTCTCGACCGTTGACGAGCGGGCCGCGACCGAGGTTTTTGAGCGCGATTGCCTGATCTACTTGGGCACTTGTGTAGCTCCCGTCGGCGAGGGTAAGGACGGCGAGGTTTGCCTCCAGTACGAGATAGAACTGCCCAGCGGGCGTCAAACTGGCCAAGTACAGGTCGGCCAGCTACAGTGGATGCCCTTGGCCGATGGCGAGGAGGTCGAAGTCTCACTCCAGCCGGCGCGGCGTTGGGATGTGGGTGCTGGTCCGGGGCAAGCCCTAAACGCGCGGGTGCGCGGCGGGGTTGTAGGGCTAGTGCTGGACGGTCGCGGGCGGCCCATCCAGATGGCGACAGACCGCGATCGCCAGCGGCAGATAAGCGACTGGCAGCGGGCGTTAAACCTATACGAGTAGCTCATGGCCCACGCCTATACCCCTGGACTGCGCGTGACGCAACACGCAGTCGTCCACAAAGAGCGGCGTTTGCCCCTCAAAGGCGAAGTTGTCGTCGAGCGCGGCCAAGCGGTGCGGCGAAACCAAGTCGTGGCCCGCACCGAACTGCCGGGCGAGGTGGCAATCCTCAACTTGGTAAACCGCTTGGGCATCTCGCCGCAAGAGTTATCCGGCTATATGCTCAAAAAAGAGGGCGACCGCGTCGAAGCCGGCGAGCCGCTCGCCGAGACCAAGCCCTTTATTCGGTGGTTCAAGACCACGGTCGAAGCCCCGGTCAGCGGCACGGTCGAGAGCATTTCGCCGGTTACCGGGCAGGTGATGCTGCGCCAAGCCCCTAAGCCGGTCGAAGTGCTCGCTTACGTCGATGGGGTCGTCGAGGAAGTTTTTGCCGCGGAGGGCGTGCGCGTCGCAGCGCAAGGTGCGTATATCCAGGGCATTTTCGGCGTGGGGGGCGAGTGCTGGGGTGCGCTGCACTTGGCGGTTGCAGCCCCGGACGCCATTGCCGGGCCGCTGGGCCCGGAAGTGGCGGGCAAAATCGCGGTGGTCGGTAGCCTGATTAGCGCGGAGACCGTGGAACAGGCCCGGCAGGCCGGGGCCGTGGGGTTGATCGGCGGCGGCCTGCGCGACCGCGACTTGCGCGACCTGCTCGGCCGCGATTTGGGCGTGGCCATCACCGGGACCGAGCAAATCGGCCTGACCGTGGTAGCTACCGAGGGCTTCGGCCGCGTCGCCATGGCCCGCAAGACCTTCGACATTCTGCGCGCCTGCGCCGGCATGGATGCGTCCATGGCCGGCGCGACCCAGATCCGCGCTGGCGTATTGCGGCCGGAGATCATCGTTCCCACAGCCGCTGACAAAGAGGAAGAAGAGGTGCGGCCGAGTGCGGGCGGGTTGCAGGTGGGCGATTTGTTGCGGGTGATTCGGATGCCCTATTTTGGGCGCATTGGGCGCGTCAGCGACTTGCCGACCGAATTGTGCGCGGTGGAATCTGGGGCGCGGGTGCGGGTCTTGGCCGTGGAGTTTGAAGACGGGGAGCAGGCGGTAGTGCCGCGGGCAAATGTGGAGCTGATTGAGGAATAAAGGTATGAGAGCAAAAAGCTGGCTGGCTGCATTCGTCTTGGCTTGGCCGTTGGCGAGCGCGGCGGAGAATGCGGAACAGGGGCTTGGCGCGTTGCTGGCACCCCCTAGGCCGCCGATTGAGGTGCAAGCCTTTGACACGCCCAATGACGACGGGGGCAGCATTACGCTGACTTGGCCGCGAGATCGTCAGATCAGTGAAAATGCGATGTATCAGGTCGCCATTGCCGACTCGCCCAGCGGGCCTTTTCGCGTCGCGGCCGAGGTTGCGGCAACGGAGAATTTGATGTCCGAGGCACCGGCCCTCTTTGGGCACGGGGATGATCTGGAGAATCACCACTATGTCAACGTTGAGGAATTCGCCGGCGCGAGCGGCAAGGTGCCGTTAGAAGACGGCAAGACGTATTACTTTCACGTGGATGTGCGGTCGGCCGGGGGCGCGATCCGCGGCAAGGTGATCGTCAACGCCGAGTCGGCCGGCAATTTTTTTAATCGCGCCAAGACCAACAATCTGATGTTGTGCCTCGTGTTTTCAGGGCTAATCATGGGCTACATTGGCATCGCACGGCGGCGCGCGCTCAAAATTCGCCGCATCGCCGGACTAGAGGCGCTCGACGAGGCGCTGGGGCGGGCGACCGAGATGGGCAAGCCGGTGCTCTTCATCCACGGCCTGCGCGGCATGGACTCGATATCGACTATTGCCGCGGTCAATATCTTGGGCCGGGTCGCGCGGCGCACGGCCGAGTACGAGACCGCGCTGCGGGTGGTGGCCCCAGACCCGGTGGTCATGTCCGTGAGTCAGGAGACGATGAAGGCATCTTATGTGGAGGCCGGCCGGCCCCACGACTTCAACCCGGAGCACGTGTTCGTCGCTAGTACCGATCAGTTCAGCTATGCGGCGGCGGTTGAAGGCATCATGGTGCGCGAGCGGCCGGCGGCTCACATTATGATGGGGTACTTCTACGCTGAGTCCCTGCTGTTGGCCGAGACGGGTTCGACGACCGGGGCGATCCAGATCGCCGGTACGGACGCCTTCACCCAACTGCCTTTTTTTATTACGACTTGCGATTATACCCTACTCGGCGAAGAGCTGTACGCGGCCAGTGCCTATCTGTCGGGTGAGCCGCGAATGCTGGGCACGCTCAAGGGCCAGGACATGAGCAAGGCCATTATTTTGATCGTTTTGGTGGTGGGCACGATCTTAGCGACATTGGGGATGCCGCAATTCGCACACGTGTTCGCCCCGTACTGAGGAGATGCCATGTTGTTTTTCAGCCGCACCCTACCACTGGCTGTCGCCTTTGTCTTTGGTTTGCTGGGCATTGCCATTTACTACATACCGCACAGCTATGCCCAGAGCTTTGAGCGGGAGATGTCGCTGTGGGTGCGGATCATTTTTGCTTTTTCCTACCTCCTCGGGCTGTACAGCTTACTCAACCTGCACTGGCAGCGCATCCGCCAGCAGGTCGCCGGCTGGGGGTATAGCTTCGTGGCGATTGTCAGCTTTGCGGTGATGATGGTCTTCGTGGCGTACAACGACGGGGCCGGTCCGTTTGCTCCGCAAGCCGGAGCCGGGGCCTACAAGTGGATGTTCGACTACATTCACTTCCCCTGCGCCGCCACCATGTTCTCGATCTTGGCCTTCTTCATTGCGTCGGCGGCCTACCGGACCTTCCGCGCCCGTACGCCCGAAGCCGCCTTGTTGCTCGTCGCCGCCGTGATCGTCATGTTGGGCCGGGTGCCCATTGGCCGGGAGATCTCCGAGTATTTTCCGCTGGTGAGCGAGTGGCTGATGAGCGTACCGAATTTAGCAGCCAAGCGCGGCATCCTGCTTGGGGTATCCCTAGGGGCCATTGCAACCTCGCTGCGGATCATCTTCGGTATTGAGCGTTCGTACTTGGGAGGGGGAGACAAGTGATGCAGATAGATCGCCGCATCCTCTTCGCCTTGATGTTTCTCGGAGTGGCCGTGCCGCTCTTGGTGGGGCTAGACCTGCCGATCACGCCGTCCAAGCGGGTGAGAGCGGCTTACGACCGGATTGAGCAACTTGCCGCCGGGCAGGTCGTCTTAGTCTCCTTCTCCTACGGCGCCAGTACAGCTCCTGAGATGCAGCCCATGGCGCGGGCGATTTTGCGCCACGCCTTCCGCCGCGACCTCAAGGTGGTTGCCATTTGCCTGTGGCCGGAAGCGACCGGCTTGGCCCAGGAGGTGCTCGACGAGATGGCGGCTGAATTCGACTTGGAGTACGGGGTGGATTACACCTTTATGGGCTACAAGCCGGGCAATTTTAGCGTCATTCTCAATATGGGGCACGACATGCACGGCACCTTTCCACAGGACAATTGGGGCGCCGGTGTTGGCACTTTGGAATTGATGCGGAATTTGCGCTCGCTGAGGGATTTCGATCTCGTCTTTGACTTGGGGGCCGGAGATTCGATTGAGTTTTGGTGGATTCCCTACGGGCAGGAGAAATACGGCTTTCCCTTTGCCGCCGGCTGCACCGCGGTGATGGCCCCGGATCTCTACCCCTTCCTCGGCTCGGGCCAACTCGTGGGTCTGCTCGGGGGCTTGGCCGGTGCAGCCGACTACGAGGTCCTGATTGATCACCGCGATGAGGCGAACAAGAGCATGTCTCCCCAGTCGGTGACGCACTTGATCATTGTCGTCTTCGTGATTTTTGGCAATATCGCCTACTTCGTCGGTCGGCGGGGCCGATCGCAGCAGGAGAGCTAAGCCGTGCGCGATACCTATATCTTTCTGGGTTTGCTCCTGCTGTTTGCGGCCGTCAACATCGGCTTAGTGGCCAGCGGCACCTTGGCGGCGGATTGGACGGGTTTCGGCGTCATCGTCGCCGCGGGAATGACCTTGGCGCTCTACAGCTTCCTCTACAAGGACAACCCGCTCTTCAAATTTGCCGAGCACGTCTTCGTCGGCGTGGCAGCGGCCTACGTATTCGGCCAGTACTGGTATCCGACGCTTTACGGCGAGCTCATCGCCGAATGGACCGATCCGGGGGAAGGGGAGTCGCCCGATTGGTGGCTGTTGGCCCCGACGGCGCTCGGGCTTTTGATGTTGACGCGCTTTTCGCTGCGCTTTGGTTGGCTCAGCCGCTATGCTTTTGCATTTTTCGTGGGGTTGAGTGCCGGCCTGACGATTCCCCGCTATATTTCTTCTTTTATTTTGGCCCAAGTTGAACCTACATTACAACCACTAACTGGGAGCTGGGAGGGACTCAATTTGCTGATCGTCCTAGTGGGGGTCGTCGGGGTGTTGGTTTATTTCTTCTTTTCCGTTGAGCACACTGGCGCGGCCGGCCACATCTCCAAGGTGGGGATATGGTTTTTGATGGTCTCGTTTGGGGCTTCGTTTGGTTACACTATTATGGCGAGGGTCTCGCTGTTGATCGGGCGCGCGACCTTTCTCTTAGAAGATTGGCTGCACCTGATGTAGCGATATTGAGAACTACCCTACAAAGGAGGGATATATGACCAAGTTTGCAGGCGTTTTTCGCGCCCTGATTGCACTTGGCGTCTTGCTCGCGCTGAGCTTGGCTCCGGCCGAGGCCAGCACCGGCGGCAAGATCGCCGGTGTAGTAAAGGATGCCACCACCGGGGATGGGCTGCCCCATGCCAATGTCGTGGTGGTGGATGCCAAGCTGGGGACCACGGCGGACGAAAGGGGCCGCTTTTTTATTCTCAACGTGCCGGCGGGCACCTACACCCTCAAGGTCACGTATATCGGCTACGCGGATTATACGGTCGAGGATGTGCGGGTTTCCGCCGACCTGACCACGAATCTCGACATCGACCTGACTTCTTCGGATATCCAAGTCGAGGAGGTGATAATTCGCGCCGAGCGGCCTATTATCGACAAGACCGCCACGAATGCGGTGCGCATTGTCGGGGCCGAGGACATAGAGATTCTGCCGTTCAGAGGCGTTGGCCAAGTCTTGTCCCTGCAGGCTGGCGTGGTCGAAGACGAGGGTGCGCTGCACATCCGCGGCTCGCGCAGCGACGAAATTGGCTATTACGTTGATGGGGCCAGCGTCCGCAACATAATCACCGGCAGCAGTGCTGTGGCCCTGATCGACGAAGCCCTAGAGGAAATTCAGCTACAGGCCGGCGGCTTCAACGCCGAGTACGGCGGGGCCAACGCCGGCATCGTCTTGCAGGAACTGCGCACCGGAGGCAGCGATTGGGACTTCAAGGTCGTCGCCGAGTCGGACAATTTCACTTCCGACTTTGAGGAGCGCTTCGGCTCGTACTCATACGGCTATTCCAACCAAGTGGTCACGGCCGGCGGCCCGGTCGCGGGCAACCAAAATATCCGCGCCTTTCTCGCCGGTCAGCGGTTGAGCCGGGACTACCGACCGACCTTCTGGTCGGGGTTTGAGTTCGAGGATCTGGTCGATACGGGCAACCGCCAAGGCCGCGTACATTGGGAAAAGGACGAGGAGGGCAATCCCATCCCAGACGCGGTCGAGCGGCTGGAAGTGAAACCGGGCAATATCCCGCACACCGGCAGCGAGTTCCTCGGCTTTAACAGCACCCTGCACTTCAACTACAATCCCATCCAGTTCCGGGTCACGGGCCTGCACTCCACCGGGGACCGCGATCTCAACATCAATCCCATCAAAAACATCCTCAATCAAGAACGCCTCAACGAGCAGACGTACTCTTCGAGCTTGGTCAACGTAAAGGCCATCCACTTGCTCGACCCGAGCCTGTTCTACGAAATGAACGTCAGCTTCTACGGTCAGGGGCGCGAGAGTTTCGACGGGGTGTTCAAAGAGCGTTGGTGGGTTTACAACGACAGCGTGGCCGTCCAGCGCGCCTTGGAAGGCGGCCTGGAGTACACCCCTTATACGGCCAACGGATCGATACCCGAGCCTTACGACCTGAGCGGGTTTCCGTTCAACCGCCCGGGGTCGCCTACCAATTCTGCGTCCGGGAACAGCACGGGCGCTTGGTACGCCAAGGAAGAGGATCGCTATTGGGGCTTGGCCGGCAGCATTACCAAGCAGACCGCGGTCCATCAACTCAAGGCCGGCTTTGACTACCAGATGTGGACGTCGCGCCGCTACGCCATCTTCAACGGATCCATTCGCTCGCGTATCGCAGCGACATATCCCAAGCTAGACGAAGTGTATCAGCGGTACTACAGCGACGCGCTCAACGAGGGCGAAATTCTCGACGAGCTGATCGAGACTGCCAAGGGCCTGCCCGATGACGAAGGTAGCCTCGAGGACCTCAAGAAGTCCCTACGCCTCAGTTCTGGCGACTTCTATGGCTACGACGAATTCGGCCGCTCCATCGACTCGTCGGACGACCCGCTGCAAGACCCGCGCAAGCCCGTGGTCGGCTCGGCCTACGTCCAAGACAAGATCGAATACAACGATCTGATCATCAACGCCGGGCTGCGCTTGGATTACTTTGATGCGGCGAGTTGGCGCTTTGTCGATCAATCGGCGCCGAAGATAGACAAAGACGCACGCACCATAGTAATCGCAGACACGACCGGCACGTACATGGAGAAGACGCCTACATACGCGGAGATCAGCCCGCGCTTGGGCTTTTCGTTCCCGGTGTCGGACCTGACGGTCTTCCACGTGCAGTACGGGCGCTTCTCGCAGATGCCGCGGATGCGCGATATGTTCACCGGCGGTGCGCGGCTGGCCATCGAGTTGGGTGGGCAAAACTTCATTCCCACGCCCACGGCCTTTGACGTCGAGCCGGTGCGCACGACCCAATACGAGATCGGCTTTGAGCGTCAGTTCGCCGATTTTGCCTCGTTTGACGTGACGAGTTTTTACCGCGACATCAAGGGCCAGCTCCAGATCAGGCGTCAAGATGTGTCGGCCGGGAACGCCGGTTCGTTTACGTACTTGCAGAACGGCGATTTCGCCACGACCAAGGGCATTGAGTTCCAGTTCAAGGTGCGGCGGTTCAACCGCTTGCAGGCCGAGTTGAACTACACGCTGTCCGACGCACGCGGCACGGGTTCGACCCTGATATCGGCGCAGTCGGGCGTGGAGAACGACACCACCGTGCCGACGATCATCTCCCCGCTCGACTTCAACCAGACGCACCGCGGCTCTTTGTTCTTGGACTACCGCTTTGCCGACAACGAGGCGAACCCGCTTCTCCGCAGCTTGGGGGCCAACCTGTTAGCGCGCTTTGCCAGCGGCTACAGCTTCACGCTGGTGGAGGGTTCCATCGGCCAGCGCGGGCCGGAAGAAGGCGGCATCCTCGCCAGCGACGACCCGCGCTCGCGCAAGCCGGTTGAGTCCATCAATCGCTCTTCGACGCCCTGGACTTTTCAGACGGACTTGCGGATTGACAAGGGCTTTTCGCTCATGGGGGTCAATGCCCAGATTTACACGTACGTGCAGAACCTGTTCAACCGCCAGAACGTAATTAACGTGTACGGCCGGACCGGCAACGACAAGGACGACGGCTTTTTGACGAACCCGGACTTGAGCCAGCAGATCGTCGAGGCCAGCGGCGGTTGGGAGTACCAGCAGCTCTACGAGGCGATCAACTTGCTCAACCGCCAGCACTACTGGTCCACCGAGGGCGGCGACATCTACGACTCACCGCGGCAGATCCGCTTCGGGCTACAATTCGACTTCTAGCCGCTTAAAAGCGAGGAAGCACACCATGCGAAAACTCATTTTTGGATATATAGCTGCGGCTGGGCTGGCAATCGGCCCGGCCGAGGCGCGCGAGCCGTTCTACGGCCGTGCAGCCAAATCCCTCCAAGAGGAGGCCGTTGAGATCTCGACCGATCGGACGATGCTCAACATCAACAACATGGCGATGTGGATTCTGAGCGATGGCGAGTCGGCTCACAACCCGATCAGCGGTAGCGCGGGCGTGACTTTTCCGCGCTCGACCGACCAAGTCATCTTTCAGGACGGACTGATTTGGGGCGGGCGGGTCATTGACGGCAACCCGCAGGAGTTGCGAGTCGGCGGCCAGACTTATGCCGTTGGCACGGTCCCGGGTGTCATTGAGTCGAGGGGGGTGGCCCAAGACCGCGATACAGCGCGCCTGTACCGAATTCGTCGCGACTATGCGACCGCTGATTTGCGGCTCGACGCCTCCGAGATCCTCAACAAGCGCCTGAGCGAAGTCACCGACGCCGATGAGGAGGCCGTGCGCACCCAATACGAGCGCGACTGGATGGAGTGGCCAGCCGAGTTGGGCGCGCCCTTTTACGATAACGACGGAAACGGGCAGTACGACCCCGCAGTTGACGAGCCGGGGCTGGCCAATGCCGACCAAGTGATCTGGTTAGCCATCAACGACTTGGACCCAGGGGCTGTCGCCAGTCTCTATGGCTCCTTACCGATTGGCATGGAGACGCAGGTGACGCTGTGGGGTTACGCCCGCACGGACGCGCTGGGCGACGCGATTTTCAAGAAGTACAAGGTCATTTACAAGGGCACCGAGAGCACGCCGGACACGGCGCGCATTGAGGACATGTACTTGGCCCAATGGTCCGATCCCGACTTGGGCGACTTTGGCGACGACTTTGCCGGCGCCGATGTCGATCTGAGCTTGGGCTACGTCTACAACTCGATTGACGACGACTCGCACTACGTGAATTTTGAATTGGCCCCGCCGGCCGCGGGCTACGATTTTTTGCAAGGCCCAGTCGTGCCGGTGTACCTACTCGACGAGGAGGGTAATGTCGCCGTAGATGAGGAAGGCAACTCCCTGCTCGACGAGAGCTCGGTGGCGATCTTCAACGACGGCATGAGGCCCGGTTACAAGAACTTGCCGATGACCGCTTTCGTGTACTTCGCGGCTGGTTCGTCGATTAGTGACCCGGACTTGAACGAGTACGACGGCACCTTGCAGTGGTACAACCTGCTGCAAGGCTTCCAGCCGCAGGCCGACATTGAAAATCCCGTGCCCTACACCAATCCCCTGACCAACGAGGATACCAAGTTCACGCTCGACGGCGACCCAACGCGGGCCACTGGCTGGAACGACGGAATCCCATTGCCGGCCGGCGATCGGCGCATCGTAATGGCGACCGGCCCGTTTGAGATGGCATTGGGTGACACGCAAGAAGTGGTGGTCGCACTCTTGGGCGCGAGCAGCACCGACCGCTTGCGCAGCGTCTCCAAGCTCAAGTTTACCGACCAGTTCGTGCAGGACGCGTACAACAGCTTCTTTCAGGTTCCCAAGCCGCCGGTCCGGCCCAATGTTCGCCTAATTGAGCTGGATCAGACCATCGTACTCAACTGGGGTTGGGACCCAGAGTCGGTGTCTAAGACCGAAGGCGTGGGTTCGCCCGGTTTTGATTTTGAAGGCTATAACGTCTATCAATTGCCTTCAGCCGAGGCCACGCTGAGCCAAGGCACTAGGGTCGCCACTTTTGATTTAGTCAACGGCGTGACGACCATATTGGGGATCGCTCTCGACGAGCAGTCCGGCGTGGTGCTGGACGTGCCTTTGCAGATCGGCAATGACAGCGGCCTCCAGCGCTATATCGCCCTGAGCCACGACGCGTTGCGCGGCGGCCCGCTGGTCAACGGCCAGCAGTACTATTTCACAGTGACCGCCTACAACCGCGCCACTTCGGAAGATGCGGCCACGACCACCACCCTAGAAAGCAGCCCGCAGACCATCACTTGTGTGCCGCAAATCGCGCCGCCGGGTATCACGCGCACCCATGAGGACCCCGGGGATACGCTGTCTGTCGAACACACCAAGGGCATCGGCGACGCCAGCGTATGGCCGCTGGTGATCGATCCTACGGCCCTGCAGCAGGCCACCTACAAGGTCACCTTCAACGACGACGCGACTTGGAGTCTGTCGCGGGACGGGGAGAGGATAGTCGACCGGGAGAGCAACATTTCCCTCGACGAGAGCTATCCCATCGTCGAAGGCCTCCAAGTGAAGGTGGGCGATCTGGTCTTCACCCATCCGACGACCTACATCCGTTCCAAAGTGACCAACGACGCCAACTTAGACGATGGCCCCCTCAGCCTTTGGGGCGACGGTACGCTCTTCGGCTTTGCCGACGGCTATGGCTCAACTTTCTGGGACGGCGGCGGCGCTGGGGACAATCGGCTGGTGCGCGATATTGAGTTCCGCTTCACCGGCGTGTGGAACGCCGATTCGACCGCAATTGCCGAGGGCGGCTCAATTGCGACCCTCGGTGGCGTCAGTGCCGGCAGCGGCGAGCGCGACATCGCGGCGCATCCCTTCAAGCCCGCCGAGGTGTCGGATTCGACCGGTGCCTTCCTCCAGCGCGTGCCCTTTGAGGTTTGGGACGTGGAGGATCCGGACAATCCGCGCCAGTTGAACGCCGTGTTTTACGACCGCGGTGCCGACGGGTCCAGAGACGAAGGCAGCGTTGTCTATCACCAGACTTACAACATGCCGGGTCGCGACTATATCACCATCGTCCACACCGACTACGATCCGACCAAGATCCACGAGTTGACGGACGAGAACACCACGTGGGTTTACTTCTTCACGCAGGGAGGTTCTTCGGTCTGGTCGACGGGCGACGTACTAAGGATTACCATCGGCAATACCGTAGTGGCCGGTGAGGACGAGTTTGAGTTCAAGGTGACGGCCGAGACGTACTCCGAAGCCTTGGCCAAGGAAAGCGTCAAAAAGATCAACGTCTTTCCCAATCCCTACCTCGGCGTCAATTCGGCCGAGACCAGCCGCTACAACCACTTCGTGACCTTCAGCCACCTGCCGCCCAAGGCGAATATCCGCATCTTCGACATGAGCGGCACGCTGGTGCGCACCATTGAGAAAGACGATCCGGCGCAATTTATGCGCTGGGATCTGCAAAACCACAACGAACTGCCGGTGGCCAGCGGCATGTACATCGCCCATATCGAGTTGCCGGAAACCGGCATGAGTCGGATTCTCAAGCTGGCCGTCATCCAAGAGCAGCAGTTTTTGGAAAACTTCTAGGGGAGAAACAGGAGGCCATTCCATGATTCGACACAAGCTTAGCATCTCGACGATCCTGCTGGCGCTGGTTTTCGCCTCGGCTGCGGCCTTTGCCGATGGCTATGATCGCGCCGGTACGGCCGCGGCCCCGGAACTGCTGATTCCGGTTGGCGCACGCGACATGGCCTTGGGCGGTGCCTCAATCGCCACCAGTTCCGGTCTGGAAGCCCTACACTGGAACCCGGCAGGTCTGTCCAAGTCCGAATCCAACGCGGGCATCATGTTCTCGACGATGTCCTATCTGGCGGATACCCGCATCAACTATCTGGCCACCGGTGCCAACTTCAAGAACCTCGGCTCGCTGGCCCTCAACATCAAGGCCCTAGATTTCGGCGAAATCCCGGTGACAACCGAGGCCAATCCCGACGGCACCGGCGCGACCTATTCGCCGACCTTTTTCACCTTGGGCCTGACCTTCGCACGGGAACTGACCGATCGCATCGCCGTCGGGATTACCAGCCATTATGTCGTCAACCGCATCCAGCGCGTCGAGGCCACTGCGACCTCGCTGAGTGCCGGTCTGCAATACGCCAATCTGGGCGGAATTGCCGGCTTGGACTTGGGGGTGGCGCTCAAGCACATCGGTACGCAGATGCAGTTTGAAGGGTCCGGCCTGTTGCGCCGCGGTCAGATCGACGGGTTGCGCCGCGGCCCCTCTGATTACAATGTACAGGCTAGCGCGGCCGACCTGCCCTCGACGTTTGAACTCGGTTTGAGCTACCGCTACACGCCCGCTGGTCTGGGCGCGGTCAACTTGTCCTCGGTCTTCCGGCACAACAACTTCGCCTACGACCAGTACCGGTTGGGCGCTGAGTATCTGTTGAGCGATTTCTTCGCCGTGCGCGCTGGCTTCGACTACGCGCCCAACTCGACCGACGACTACATCTACGGCACCAGCTTCGGCTTTGGTATGAATCTGGAGGCCGGGACGCTCGAGGATTTGCGCGTTGATTACGCCTACACTACGGTCGACTATTTCGACGCGCTCAATACTTTCACCTTTCAGTTCGGTTTTTGAAATTAGTGGTTAGTGGTCCGTTTCCCACTGCCACTCCGCGGGGATGGGTTGGGGCTGGCCACTGGCGGTCTCCAAAGGAGATTTTTTATGAGGTTTGCAGGTTGGCTAGCGGTGCTCGTCGCCGTCGCCGGATTGGGATGTCAGAGTTCGACCATGACCGCGGCCAAGCTCTATATCAAGCAAGAGCAGCCGCAAAAGGCCAAAGAACAACTCGCCCTAGTCTTGCAGACCGAGCCAGAGAATTTCGAGGCTCACTTGCTCATGGGCCAGCTTTTAGGGGACGAGGGCCGCTATGGCGAAATGGCCGATCACTTGGCGCATGCCGAGCGCGAGCCCAAGTTTCAGAGCGAGGTTGAGCAAACGCGCCGCCAGTTTTGGACGCACGAGTACAATGCCGGCGTCTTCCATGCCCAAGGCGAGGTGCCGAATTACGTCATGGCGCGGCATTCGTTTCACAACGCTACCCTCATCGACGAGAGTGCGCTCGACGCTTGGCGCAACCTCGCGTACGTCTATTACCAGATCGACAGCACGGATGCGGCCATTGCCACCTACCAGAAGATCGCGTCGGCCGATCCAGAAGACGAGCGCACCTTTTTCAGCTTGGGGTCGCTTTACTTGGGAAAAGGCGACCTTGATGCGGCCATCCGCGCCTTGTCGCAGGTGGTCAAGATCAATCCGGCAAACCTCAATGGCCTGACCAATCTCGCCATCGCCCAAGTCCAAGCCGAGGATTACGAGAGTGCCGAGGCCAATTATCGCAAGGTCATTGAGCTAAACCCCGATGATTTCAAGCCCTACTTCAACTTGGGCAACCTCTACTGGCAGCAGGAAAAATATACCGCGGCTCAGCGGGCCTATGAGCAGGCCCTCCAGCTCGAACCCGACGACGGGGACGTGCGCTACAACCTCGCCATGGTCCACTTGGCCACCGAGGACATGGATGGCGCGTTGCCGCTCTTGGAACAGCTCGCCGAACAAACGCCAGACAATGCGTTGGTGTGGATGCACTTGGGCACGGTTTACGCCCACAAGGACTTGGTTGCAGAGAGCGAGGCGGCGTTTGCGCGGGCCGAGGAACTAGAGGAGTAAAGCGCCGGCGCTGTAACCCACCATGCTGCAGTACACCATCCAGCGCATTCTGCTCGCCATCCCGACCCTCCTCGGCATCACCCTACTGACCTTTCTGATTATGCGTTTGGCACCCGGCGACCCGGTCGATCTGTTCTTGGGCGGGGCCGCCGCTGGCGAGGGGATCTCCACCGATCACCAAGCGGATATGGAGAAGACGCGCCGGGATTTGCGCCGCCAACTCGGGCTGGACCAACCGCTGCACATCCAGTATTTGCACTGGCTTTCCAACTTGGTCTTGCGCGTAGAAGACCTAGGCGCATTCGACCGCGGGGCCTTGTTGGCCGACGCCGTGCTCGACGAGCTACCAGACGCGGCGCGGGCCGAGCTGGCCGCGCTCGAAGGCGCGGAGCGCAAGGCACGCTTCTTGGAGCACTTTCGCGGCTGGCGTCCCGGGCGCGTCGACGAGCTAGTTGAGTCGCCTTTCTGGCAGAGCCGCCTGTTCTCGCCAGTCAAAAACTACGCGTATGCCGGGTCTGGCTTGGAGCTGGTGCAGGCGGGGGACTGGCGTTTGGTGACGCTGAATCTGGGGCGTTCCTTCAAAGACCAAGAGCCGGTCATCGACCACATCCTCGACCGGCTGCCCATCACGCTGGAAATCAACCTCATCAGCCTCGTCTTTGCCTATCTAGTCGGCGTACCGCTGGGCATCGTGATCGCAGTCAAGCAAAATACCGCTATCGACCGCTTGGCTACCATCGGAACCTTCATGCTGTGGTCGATGCCTTCGTTTTGGGTCGGCATGCTGTTGATCTTGTTTTTCTGCAACAAGGAATTCTTCCACTGGTTTCCGGCCTCTGGGATCCAATCCATAGAAGCTGGGGAAGACTGGGGGTTCTGGCGGCTGCTGACCGACCACGCCCACCACATGGTGTTGCCGGTACTGGCTTCGACCTACTCCAGCTTCGCCGGCATCTCGCGCTATATGCGCACCAGCATGCTGGAGAATTTGCGGCTGGACTACGTGCGCACCGCTCAAGCCAAGGGGTTGCGCTACCGCGTCGTGGTGCTGCGCCACGTGCTGCGCAACTCCCTGATTCCCATTGTGACGCTACTGGCCGGGCTTTTGCCGGGGATGATCGCGGGTTCGGTGTTTATCGAGACGATCTTCACCATTCCGGGCATGGGCTTTTTGGCTTTCCAGTCGGTCATCGCGCGCGACTATCCGGTGGCCATGGCGCTCTTCACGGTTGGCGCGGCCCTGTCGCTGGCGGGGATCTTGGTGGCGGATATTCTGCTCAAGGTGGCGGATCCGCGCATCGACTTTGCGAGTATGTAGCATGAACGCGAAGGCCGTTGCGCAAGGGCAATCCTACGGGCGGATCGTCTGGAGGCAGTTCAAGAAAAACAAACCCGCTCTGCTCAGTCTCTTGGGCATCGTCTTGCTGGGAATTGTGGCCTTAAGTGCCGACTTACTGGCCGGCGACAAGCCTTACTATATGAAGTACAAGGGCGAGACCTACTTTCCGGCCTTCCGCCAGTACGCAGTCTATCTGGGGGTAATGGACTGGCCGGCCGAATTGAAGCGCCGCCGCAACTTCAAAAAGCTCAAGACAGATGAGGCCATCTTCCCGCCGGTGCCTTATGCCCCAGGCGAAATCCGCTTGCGGGAGAAGTACCAGCCCCCCGGGGCCGAGCACTATCTGGGCACGGACCGCTTGGGCCGCGACGTGCTCTCGGGATTGATTCACGGCACGCGCTACGCCTTGACCATCGGCCTAGTGGCCGTGGGCATATCGCTGGTCATTGGCTTGGTCTTAGGGGCGTTGGCTGGCTACTTTGGAGGCTGGATCGACTTGGCGCTCTCGCGCCTTTTCGAGCTGTGGGCCGCGATTCCCAGCTTCTTCCTGATCCTGACGGCCGCGGCGTTTTTCCCGCCGAACCTGTTCTTCGTCATGATCATTATCGGCCTTACGAGTTGGGTCGGTATCGCCCGCTTGACGCGCTCGCAGTTTTTGCAGGTGCGCAGCTACGATTACGTGGCCGCCGCTCGCAGCCTCGGGTACTCAAACGGGCGGATCATGTTCCGCCACATTTTGCCCAACGCCATCGGACCGATCCTGATCCCGGCGGCCTTCGGAGTCGCGGGTGCCATACTCGCCGAGTCGGGACTGAGCTTTTTGGGGGTGGGAGTGCCGGCAGAAGTGATCACTTGGGGTGCCCTGCTGGCTGGGGCGCGCAGCAATGCGGCGGCGTGGTGGCTGGTGGTCGTGCCGGGCGTGGCCATTTTTGCGACCGTGACCCTGTACAACCTGCTGGGCGACGGCCTGCGCGACGCGCTGGACCCGAAGCTGCGCGGATCAGGCGCGGAGGAAAGCGGGTAGGGACTCGTTGGCTACGATCTGGTCGAGGGTCTGTCGCTGGCGCAGCAGATGGAGCTCGCCGTCTGTGCCGAGCAGCACTTCGCATGCTTCCGGGAAGGAATTGTAGTTTTTGGCTGCCATGCCAGCGCAATAGGCCCCGCTGCCGCCGATAAAGACCGCGTCGCCGATGCGCGGCTCGGTGAGTACGCGGGGTCCCAGCTCTTCGGGGTTGCCGGGTACTGGCGTGAGAATATCCCCGCTTTCACAGCAATGGCCGGCGATTAGGTACTCGCCTTGGCCGCGCGCCTCTGGTGTGGCCGGGACCACGACGATGGGGTGTTGCGCCCCGTACAGGCTGGGACGCAGCACTTCAGTCATTCCGCTATCGACCTTGATGAAGGAATAGCCCTGCCGGCCGGTATCGACTACGTCGACGACGCAGCACACGATGGCACCGGCGTTGCCCACCAAGAAGGTCCCAGGTTCGATTTCGAGATGCAGTTTGCGGCCGTGCTCGCGGGCGAAGCGGTTGAATTCGTCGGCCACAGGTTGGCCAGCTTTGTGCAAGTCGGTCGATGCTTCGCCCGCCATGCGCCCCACCCTGAAACCGCCGCCCATACTCACGCGCCGGACCTCGGGCAGCTTGGCGGCCACGCCCAGCGTCAGCCGGGCGCAGTGCTGCCACACTTCTGGGTCGCTGCCCGAGCCGATATGGCTGTGCAAGCCGGTGATGTGGAGGTCGCAGGTAGCGGCCGTTGCGAGCACTTGGTCGAGATGCTCGTGCCAGATGCCGAAGCTCGCCGAAGGGCCGCCCGTGTTGGTGCGATTGCTGTGTCCCGAGCCTAGGCCTGGGTTGACGCGCACCGAGACCTCGCGGCCCGCAAAGAGCCGGCCGTAGGTTTCGAGCTGGTGCAGGGAGCAGGCGTTAAAGAGGACGCCTTGGCGCACTAGGTCTGCTAAATTGTCGGGTAGTTGTTGGGCCGTGAGCTGAATCTGGGCCGCGGGGACGCCAGCGCGCATGGCCCGCAGCGCTTCGTACCCACTACTGGCGTCGATGTGCAGGCCAGCGCGGTTGAGAATGCGGATCACGCCGGCGGCCGGGCAGGCTTTCACAGCGTAGCGAACCGTCAGGCCGTGTGCATTGGGGAAGGCAAGAGCCTTTTGGGCTTGGGATTCCAACGCCTTTTGATCATAGACAAAAGTGGGCGTCCCAAACTGGCGCTGGACGGTGCGAACTTGCTCTTCAGACAGGAGTGAAAGCCGTTCCATTAAATGACCCTAACTTGATATTTTTCAATAGAATCCATAGGTTATGAAAACTCTTTAGTATCGCTGCTACATCCCATTTTGTCAAGCTCCCTATGGCCACCCACATCCTCGGCATTTCCGCGTTCTACCACGATAGCGCGGCCTGTTTGGTGCGCGACGGAGAGATCGTCGCGGCTGCGCAGGAGGAGCGATTCACGCGCGTTAAACACGATCCAGATTTTCCCGCTCGCGCCGTCGCCTACTGTCTGCGAGAAGGCGGTATTGAGGCCAAAGACCTGCACTGCGTGGGGTTTTACGACAAACCCCTGCTGACCTTTGAACGCCTGCTAGAGACTCATCTGGGCACGGTGCCGTTGGGCCTCCGCCTCTACTGGAAGAGCATGAAGGTCTGGCTGGAAAAGAAGCTGTGGATCCCGCAGTTAATCCAAGAGCAGCTAGGCTGCGATGTACCGGTGCTGTTCGGCGACCACCACGAGTCGCACGCCGCGTCGGCCTTCTATCCGTCGCCGTATCGAGAAGCGGCAATCGCAACCTTAGACGGGGTTGGCGAGTGGACCACGACCAGCTATGGCTACGGCCGAGATGCCGAAATTCACACGCTGGCCGACCTCAAGTTTCCCCACTCGCTCGGTTTGTTCTATTCGGCCTTTACCTATTTTGCGGGCTTCAAGGTCAACTCCGGCGAGTACAAGCTGATGGGGCTGGCCCCTTACGGCGAGCCAAAATACGTCGATCTAATGCTCGAAGAGATAATCGACCTCAAGGACGACGGCTCCTTCAAGCTCAACACTCGTTATTTCAACTACTTATCCGGCCTGACGATGACCAGTCGGGCAATGGACAAGCTCTTCGGGGGAGGGCCGCGGCGGCCGGAGACGCCGCTGACCCAGCGCGAAATGGATATCGCGCGCTCCTGTCAGGTCGTCACCGAGGAAGTCATGTTGCGCATTGCCCGCACGGTCCACAGAGAAACCAAGATCAAAAACTTGTGCATGGCCGGTGGCGTGGCACTCAATTGCGTCGGCAATGGCCGCATCTTGCGCGAGGGCCCCTTTGAAAACATCTGGATCCAGCCGGCTGCGGGCGATGCCGGCGGGGCCTTGGGCGTGGCGCTGGCGCTGTGGTATAACCACTTGGGCCACGAGCGGGTGGCAGACGGCGCAAACGACGCGATGCGGGCGTCGCTGTTAGGGCCTGAATACGGAGACGAAGAAATCCACCAGTGCATTGAGCAGCAGGCGGGGGTGGCGCAAAAGATCGCCGCGGACGAGTTGCCGGTGCGCGTGGCCGAGCTTTTGGCTGCGGGCAAAGTCGTGGGCTTTTTTCAGGGGCGGATGGAATTTGGGCCGCGTGCGCTCGGTGCCCGCTCAATTCTCGGCGACCCGCGCTCAGCCGAGATGCAGTCGCTGATGAACCGCAAGATCAAGTTCCGCGAGAGCTTCCGCCCCTTTGCCCCGACGGTCCTGCGCGAATGCGTACGCGAGTTCTTTGAGCTGGATGCCGACTCGCCTTACATGCTGCAAGTGGCTCCACTTAAAGCGGAACGGCAGATTCCCATGAGCGAGGGCCAGCAGCGGCTGTTCGGCATTGACAAGCTAAACGTGCCGCGCTCGGATATTCCGGCCGTCACCCACGTGGACTACTCGGCGCGGGTGCAGACGCTGCGCCGGCGAGATCACCCTCGCTACTACGACGTGATTCGCGCCTTTCAGAGCCTGACCGGATATCCAGTGGTGGTCAACACGTCCTTCAACGTGCGCGGCGAACCCATCGTCCAAAGCCCAGAAGACGCCTATCGCTGCTTCATGCGGACCGAGATGGATTTTTTGGTCCTAGGCTCTTATGTCTTGGACAAGAGGGACCAACCGCAGTGGCAGGAGGAACGGGATTGGCAAGAGGAGTTTGAGCTTGACTGAGGCCAAGACCTACTGGGGGGTTGCAACTCCCACGCGCGGCGATTTGCGCCGATTTGGACTCGTGCTGGCGGCGTTGCTGGCCTTGCTAGGCGGCTATCTGTGGTATGTGGAAGCTGTCGGCTTCGCCCAGCTTGTACACGCGGCCTCGTTGGTATTGCTCGGGGTCGGATTGGTGCTGCCCATTGCGCTGACGCCGATCTACTTTCCCTATATGTGGCTGGCCAGAATCGTGGCCTTTGTCAATATCCACCTGCTTTTAGGGCTGGTTTTCTACACACTTTTTACCCTGATCGGGCTTGGCATGCGCCTTTTGGGACGCGATCCGCTCGACCGCAAAATCGCTCCCGACGCGGAGAGTTACTGGCAGCGTCGGGCCTCTTCTCTGTTTCCCCGCGACCACTATCGCAAGCGGTTCTGAGCCTTGCTCTTGTTTTGGGCAGCCGTTATATTTACACCGCTTGGGAGGCCCCTTAAAAACGGCCTCAAATGGAATCTACGGAAGAACTTAGCTCATTTGCCGCAGACGGTCGTTGGATGCGCGAGGCCCTGCGCGAGGCCGAGCGAGCTGGCCGTCGTGGCGAGGTGCCCGTCGGTGCTGTCGTCGTCGGGGGCGGGCGGGTTTTGGGCCGGGCCGGCAACGCCATTGAAGCGACGCAGGATCCCACGGCTCACGCGGAGATGCTGGCTTTGCGCCAAGCTGCGGCGGCACTGGGGACGCGGCGTCTGTTGGCGACGACGCTCTACGCCACCTTGGAACCTTGCGCCATGTGCGCTGGGGCCGCAGTCTTGGCCCGGGTGCCGCGGCTGGTCTTTGGGGCCGCGGATCCCAAATCCGGTGCTTGCGGTTCGTTGCGCAATGTTGCGGAGGATCCTCGGCTCAATCATCGCTGTAAGGTCCGCGGCGGGGTGCTAGAGCGAGAATGTGCCGAGTTGCTCAAGGGTTTTTTTGCGGCCCTGCGAGCGGCCAAAAATTGAGGAGAGGTGCCGGAGTGGTCGAACGGGCCGGTCTCGAAAACCGGTGTGGCTGTACGGTCACCGTGGGTTCGAATCCCACCCTCTCCGCCATTTTGTGGAGAGATGGCCGAGTGGTCGAAGGTGCACGACTGGAAATCGTGTGTAGGGCAACCCCCTACCGAGGGTTCGAATCCCTCTCTCTCCGCCATTATTGATCCGGATGGGGCAGTAGCTCAGCTGGGAGAGCGCCAGGTTCGCAATCTGGAGGTCGTGGGTTCGATCCCCATCTGCTCCACCATTTTTTCCGGATACTCGCTGGTAAAATGCAGTGTTTTAGGTCGTGCTAGATGGGGAGATAGCGGTGCCCTGTACCCGCAATCCGCTATAGCGGGATTGAATTCCCATCGAGAGGCTTTCGCACCTCTTGTTCGACCGGAGCAAAGTGGCGCTGAAGACCGGATTCTGCGCAATCAAGAGCTTCTGAACCCCGTCAGGACCGGAAGGTAGCAGCGGTAGGAATGTCTCTTGGTGTGCCGTAGAGCTGTCCGGTTGGAGCTAACTGGCACTGGGCAGACCTGAGGACGGGGTCGAAGATGGGTGCACGGCCTTCTAATTTTTTGTTTACTCCCTTCATCTTAGCTGTGTCGAGCAACGCAAATGGCCTATCAGGTAACAGCGCGCAAGTGGCGTCCTCGCCAATTCGACGAAGTAGTAGGGCAGGAGCACATCACTACCACCTTAAAGAATGCCGTCTATTCCGGGCGCATTGCGCAGTGCTACCTGTTTTGCGGCCCCCGCGGCGTGGGCAAGACCACGACCGCGCGAATCCTCGCCAAGGTCCTCAACTGCGCCGCTCGCCGCGACGGCAATCCCTGCGGGGCGTGCGATTCCTGCAAGAGCATTGCCGCCTCCACCAGCATGAACGTGCTGGAGATCGACGGGGCCTCCAACAACAGCGTCGATGACATCCGCGAGTTGCGCGAAGTCGTGCGCTACGCCGCGACCGCAGGCGTCTATAAAATTTACATCATCGACGAGGTTCACATGCTCTCAACCGCGGCGTTCAATGCGCTGTTGAAGACGCTGGAGGAGCCGCCGGAGCACGTGGTTTTCATCTTCGCCACCACCGAGGTGCAGTCGGTCCCCGACACCATTCTCTCGCGCTGTCAGCGCTTCAATTTTCGCCGCATCTCAAGCGGACAGATCGCCGCCCACCTCGGCATCATTGCCCAAGCCGAGGGCATCGCAGTCGAAGAGGGGGCACTCCACCTGCTGGCCAGCCGCGCAGATGGTGCTTTGCGCGACGCCGAGAGCCTACTCGATCAAGTGGCCTCCTTGGGCGCGGAGGTATCGCAGCAAGCCGTGGTGCAGGTGTTGGGTCTCGTCGATCGCGGCCTCTACTTTGAATTGCTCGACGCCATGCGCGAAGCGGCGCCCGCACGGGTGCTGGACATCGTCGCCCAAGCCATCGACGAAGGGGCCGACATCGAGGAGTTCGTCTATGGCCTAGTCGAGCTTTTGCGCCACCTGCTCTTCGCCAAGATACAGGGTGGGACCGACGAGCTGGATATGGCCGAAGATGCCCGCCGCCGCTGTGGCGAGCTCGCGGCCGTTATGGAGGTCGAGGACCTGCTCCGCATGATGCAGTCGCTCTTGGATTTAGAAGCGGATATAAAGCGCTCGGTACAGCCGCGCTTTCGCGTGGAAATCGCCTTGGTGCATCTGGCGCTGATGGGCCGGTCGGTCGATGTGGGCGAGCTGCTCCGCCGCTTGCAGTCGCTCGAAAGTGCCGCGCCACCTCCAAGCAGGGGTCGCAGCGAACAAGTCGTGCGTCCGTCTCCAAGTAGTCTCAATAAACAGGCCGCGCCGCCGCCCCCGGCCCCGCAGCAAGCCGCCGCCCCGGCGGTGCCGAGCAATGCCGCTGCTGGCCTGAGCTTTGATCAGGTGCGCACCACTTGGGCCGAGCTAGTCCATGCCGTGCGAGCCGCCAAGCCGTCGCTGGCCCACTTTCTCAATGGGGCGGCCTTAGTCGGCTTGGAGGGCCACGTGCTCAAGCTGAGCTTTGGTGCTGCCGACCGCTTTGCTAAGGACTACGTGCTCAACAACCGAGAAAGCGTAGAGGCCATAGCCGAGGAGAAATACGGGCGGCGGCTGCGCTTAGAGGCCGTAGTAAAGAAGGGCGACCAGCCAGCCCCGCAGGCGGCGAGCCAGCCCGAGTCCGACCCCACCCTGCGCTCGGTGCTCGACACTTTTGACGGCGAGTTAGTCTGAGAGAGCCCATGGAACCCCTAGCCCTCGAAGACTTGATCGTCGCATTTGCCAAGCTGCCCGGTATTGGCCGCAAGACAGCCCAGCGCTTGGCGCTCTATGTGGTCAAGAGGCCGCGCGAGGAAGCCGAGCTGCTCGCCAAGGCGCTCGTTGCCGCCAAAGACCAGATCGAACACTGCGCCACCTGCCGCAATTTCACCCAAAAGGGCGAGCCCCTATGCGAAGTCTGCCGCGACCCCCGGCGCGACCAGCAGTTCCTCTGCGTAGTGGCCGAAGCCAGCGATGTGCTGGCCTTTGAGATGAGTCAGTTTTACTCCGGGGCGTATCACGTGCTCGGCGGGGTGCTTTCCCCGCAAGACGGCGTACTGCCCGAGGATTTGCACATCGACTCCTTGGTCGAGCGCGTGCGCCAGCAGGGCGTACAGGAGGTACTGCTCGCGCTCAATGCCAACGCCGAGGGCGATGCCACCGCTCACTTCATCGCTCAGCAACTCGTGCCGCTGACCAAGGTGTCGAGGCTGGCGCGCGGCCTGCCGGTGGGCGCGGATTTGGACTTGGCCGACAGCGTCACCCTCTCGCTGGCCTTTGCCGGCCGGTCTTCGCTGTAAGGTAGAAATGGAGCGGCGCGATATCTTTAATTTGCCCAATGGGCTGACCGCACTCAGGATCGGCTTGACGCCGCTGTTTTTGCTGCTGCTCTTCACCGATACTTGGTATTGGAAAAGCCTTGCCTTCGTGGTCTTCAGCGCGGCCTCGCTGACCGATTTCTACGATGGCAAACTAGCGCGCGCCGGCAATCAAGTAACGCCGCTGGGGCGCTTCTTGGACCCGTTGGCCGACAAGATCTTGGTGACGTCGGCACTCGTCGCCCTAGCGTTGGACGAAATGGTCAATTTTTGGCTGGTCTTGCCCATCGTCGGGCGCGACATCCTGATCACGGGCATGCGCCTCTACGGGCTGTACCGGGGCCGTCCCATGGTCACTTCGCGCTTGGCCAAGTGGAAGACCGCAGTCCAGCTTTTCACGGTTATCTTCATACTTTTCGTCATTGGCCTCGAGGAGGCGATGGGGCGTTTTGCCGCAGGTCATCTCTTCTTTCTCGACGACCAGCTAATCCAGCTTTTGGCCAATGCACTGTTGGCGGGGGTGCTGTTGCTGACGCTGCTGTCGGGTTTCCACTACCTGTTCCGCGCGACCTCTTCCTACAAGGAATCCTGAGCGCGGCATAGAGGAACGCGTTTCTTCTGAACCGACTGATCGCCACGCTCTTTTTCGTCGGCTATGCCCCGTGGGCACCCGGTACGGCTGGTACCGCGCTCGTCGCCCTGTTATATTGGCTATTTTTTCCTCGTTTGGATTTGGGGATGCTGGAGTGGCTCGGTGTGCTTTTGGTCGCCTCGGCCATTGGGGTGTACAGCGCGGGCCGGGCGGCCCCGGAATGGGGCGAGGACCCCGGGCAGGTCGTCGTTGACGAGGGGGTGGGCTTTCTCTTTGCAGTGGCACTTTTGCCTCCGGGCGCAGGGACGGCCATCGCCGGCTTCTTCGTCTTTCGCGCCCTCGATATTGTCAAGCCGCCCCCGGCGCGGCAGCTAGAAGCCCTGCCGCGGGGATGGGGCATTGTGGCCGACGACGTGGTCGCCGGTCTGTACAGCAACGCGGTCATTCGCTCGTCGTCCTATTTGATCGAGTGGGCGCGATACCACACTTAAGAGGGGATTTCCATGGCCAAAGCGAACGGACGCAGCCCAGCCGGCAACAAGGTTAGGGCGCTGGAACTGGCGATGTCGCAGATTGAAAAGCAGTACGGCAAGGGGTCGATCATGCGCCTCGGCGATGAGGGTGGGGTGCAAGAAGTGGAGGCAATTTCTACTGGGTCGCTGGCTGTAGATGCCGCGCTGGGCATCGGCGGCTTGCCCAAGGGGCGAATCGTCGAAATATCCGGTCCAGAGGGGGCGGGCAAGACCATGCTCTCGCTGCACGCGATCCGCGAGTCGCAGAAGCAGAACGGCACGGCGGCCTTTATCGACGCCGAACACGCCCTCGACGTCAGCTTTGCCCGGCGCATTGGCGTCGATGTAGAAAACCTAATCATATCGCAGCCGGATTCGGGCGAGCAGGCCCTCGAAATCGTCGATACCTTGGTGCGCAGCGGTGCCTTCGATATCATCGTGGTCGATTCGGTGGCCGCGCTGGTGCCCCAGGCCGAGCTGGAGGGCGACATGGGCGATTCGCACGTGGGCTTGCACGCGCGGCTGATGTCCCAAGCCCTGCGCAAACTCGCTGGCTCGATCAACCGCTCGCACACCTGTCTGATTTTTCTCAACCAGTTGAGGATGAAAATTGGCGTGATGTTCGGCAACCCAGAGACCACCACCGGCGGCCGCGCCCTGCCCTTCTACTCCTCGGTGCGCATCGACATCCGCCGCATCGCCCGCGTCAAAGACGGAGACCTCGATATCGGCAATCGCACTCGGGTCAAGGTCGTCAAAAACAAGGTGGCCCCCCCCTTTCGCGAGGCCGAATTCGACCTGATTTTCCACGGCGACCAGATCGGCATTTCCCATGAGGGCGACCTGCTCGATATCGGCGTCGCCAAAGGGCTTGTCGACAAGAGCGGGGCGTGGTTCTCCTACAATGGCGCGCGATTGGGGCAGGGCCGAGACAATGCCCGGGTCTTTCTGCGCGAAAATCCAACAGTAGCCGCAGAGATAGAGCACAAGCTGCGCGTCGAGTTGGGCCTCAAGGTCGCGGCAGGCCAAGACGAAGCCAGCGAGGCAGGCGAATAGGTGGAAGACCAACTGCAAAAGGCCAAGGATGCGGCCTATCGCTATCTCAGCTATAGGGCGCGGTCCACAGCGGAGGTGCGCGACAAGCTGCGGGAGAAGGAGTTTGCCGCCGAGGTCGTCGCCGAGGTCGTCGCCGACTTGCAGCGCCAGAAGCTCCTCGACGACCGCGAGTTCGCCCGGCGCTGGGTTGAGGCGCGATTGCCGCGGGCTTATGGCGCACGTAAACTAGTCCAAGATCTCAGGCACAAAGGCGTGGCCGCCGGCGTAGTGGACGAGGTCCTCGCCGAATACGCCTCAGCGCTCAATTCGGGCGAGCGGGCGGTCCAACTGCTGAGCAAGCAGGCTTGGCGCTACCGGGGGTTAGCACCCGACAAGGCCAAGCGTCGGATGCTGGGCTTTTTGGCCCGGCGCGGTTGCGATCAGGAAATGGCCAGAGCAGCGGTTGAACAGGTATGGCAGGAGTTAGCCAATGAAGTCGAGGGAAATTAGGGAGACGTTCCTCCATTTTTTTGAGGGTAAGGGCCACGTGCGCGTACCGAGTGCGCCGGTCGTACCGCAGGACGACCCCACGCTCTATTTTACCAACGCCGGCATGAATCAGTTCAAGGACGTCTTCTTGGGCTTGGGCCGGCGCGACTACACCCGAGCGGTCGATACGCAGAAGATCTTGCGGGTGTCGGGCAAGCACAACGACCTCGACGAAGTCGGCTACAGCCCTTGGCACCACACCTTCTTTGAGATGCTGGGCAACTGGTCCTTTGGCGATTACTTCAAAAAAGAGGCCATTGAGTGGGGCTGGGAGTTAATTACCGAGCACTTTGGCCTCGAAAAGGAGCGGCTCTGGGCCACCGTCTTTGCTGGCGGCGACCGCCTCGAAGCCGACGCCGAGGCCGAGGCGCTGTGGTACGAATGCACCGACCTGCGGCCGGGCCGCGTCGTGCGCCTGCCGGCCAAGGAAAACTTCTGGGAAATGGGCGCGACCGGCCCCTGCGGCCCCTGTTCCGAGATTCACTACTACTTAGGCGACGATCTGGCCGCGCAGGACAGCCGCATGCTCATCGACGATACCGGCGATCTGGTTGAAATATGGAACTTGGTCTTCATCCAGTACAACCGCGACGATACGGGTGCGCTACAGCCGCTGCCCGAGAAGCACGTGGATACCGGCATGGGCTTTGAGCGGATGTGCAGCCTGTTACAGGGGGCCGCGAGCAACTACGAGACCGATGTCTTTCAGCCGCTCATCGGCCGCATCGCCGAGCTAACGGGCAAAGAGTACGGCCGCGAGCACCGCATCCCCATGCAGGTCGTCGCCGACCACGTCCGCGCCCTCAGCTTCGCCATGGCCGACGGCGCAATGCCCTCCAACGAGGGCCGTGGCTACGTCCTGCGCCGCATCCTGCGCCGCGCCGCGCGCTACGCCCGCCAGCTCGATCAGCACGACCCCTTCATTCATCAGTTAGTTGGCACGGTGGGCGAAACCATGGGCCACGTCTTCCCGGAGGTCGCCGCTAGGAAGGACCACAGCGCCCGAGTCATCCACTCCGAGGAGGAGGGTTTTGGCAAGACCCTCGACCGCGGCTTGGACATCTTCGCGCGGTTCGCCGCCAAGGGGCAGATCACCGGCGGCGATGCCTTCCAGCTCTACGACACCTACGGCTTTCCACAGGACCTGACCGAGCTGATGGCCCGCGAGCAGGGGATCCCGCTGGTCGAGCAGGGGGAATTCGACCGCGCACTCGCCGCTCAGAGGCAGCGGGCGCGCCAAGCTACCCGCGCACAGTTTAGTGCCACCGAAGGCGTCGGCCATACCTTGGAGGGAGCGCATTCGCTCTTCGTAGGCTACGACGAATTGGAAATAGACGCTCAGGTGATACGTGCCGAAGGAGGCAAAGATAGCCGGGTGTGGCTCGTGTTAGATCGAACTCCTTTCTACGCCGAGGCAGGGGGGCAAGTCGGCGATCGAGGACGGATTGAGGGCAACGGTTTTGTCGTCGAAGTCCAAGACGTGCAGAAAGCGCGCGGCGGCATCGTCCACAAAGGTTGCTTAGTGGAAGGTGATACCCAAGCGTTGACAGGTCCAGTAGTAGCCCGCGTTGATGGCCAAGCTCGCATTGACGCCGAGCGCAACCACACCGCAACTCATCTGTTGCACGAGTCGCTGCGGCGGACCCTCGGCGATCACGTAGGGCAGATGGGTTCGCTGGTTGCGCCGGACCGCTTGCGCTTTGACTTTTCGCATTTTGCCGCGGTTGCGCCCGAGCCGTTGCGCGAAATTGAGGAGCGGGTCAACGAGCAGATTCGCGCCGATCTAGAAGTGAGCACCTTTCAAGAGGAATTGGAAAAGGCCAAGGCCATGGGGGCGCAGGCGCTCTTCGGCGAAAAATACGAGGACCGAGTGCGCGTGGTGCGGATCGGCGGCTTCAGCTTAGAGCTGTGCGGCGGGACCCACGTGCGCTCAACCGGCGAGATCGGTGCTTTCGATTTGGTCTCCGAAAGCGGCATTGCCGCTGGCGTCCGCCGCAGCGAGGCATTGACCGGCGCAGGGGCCGAGTGCGCCGCACGCCAGCGACGGCAGGTATTGGCGGGCTTGGGCACTCGGCTCAACGCCGCGCCCGAAGAGTTAGCAGACAAAATCGAGGCGCTCTTGGGGCGCAATCGCCAGTTGGAGCGAACCCTCGACGAGTTGCGACGTAGGGTTGCGGCGCTAGAGACGAGCGATCTAGCGAGTGGAGCGCGCCAAGTGAAAGGGGTTGCGGTCGTGGCGCGCCGCACCCAAGCGGAGGACGTGCCCAGCCTGCGGGCCATGGCCGACGGACTGCGCGAGAGCCTCGGCTCGGGCGTCGCCGTCTTGGGGGCGGATATCGGCGGCAAGGTTTCCTTTGTCGCCGTTGTTACCGACGACCTAATCAAGGGCCGCGGGCTGAAGGCCGGCGACATTGTGCGCGGCGTGGCCCAGCTAGCCGGCGGCTCGGGCGGCGGCAAGGCGCACTTGGCCCAGGCTGGCGGCCGCGACCGGGGCAAACTCGACGAAGCACTAGGGCAAGTGGCGCACATCGTCGAGCAGCAGCTAAAATAGGCGAGCTGGTTCGTGACTAGCAGTGTACTGCAACACCTATTAGACATCCGCCACCGCCGCGGTGCTGGCTACCTGCCCTTGCTAGATCCAGATCGGTTGACCCCAGACGAATTGGAGACTCGCGCCCAGTGCTGCGTTGCGGCCGGGGCCGACGCCATCCTCATCGGCACGAGCCTGATGTTCTCGTCTCGCACCGCGGTCTGTTTCGAGCGCGTGCGGGCCAAGGTCGATGTGCCGGTGATCAGCTTCCCCGGGAGCTGGGGCCAAGTGGTGCCTACGGCCGATGCGATCCTCTTCCTGTCGCTGGTCAGCGGGCGCAATCCCGAGCTCTTGATCGGCGAGCACGTCAAGGCCGCCCCCTTGATCCGCGAGTACGGCATTGAGGTCATCCCCACCGGATATATGCTGGTCGAGTCCGGGACCCTGACCTCCGTGGAATTTATGAGCGATACCCGGCCCATTCCGCGCGATAAGATCGACATTGCCATGGCCCACGCCTTGGCGGCCGAGTACTTGGGCATGCGCCTCATTTACCTAGAGACCGGCAGCGGCGCGTGCGCTGCTGTGCCCGACGAAATGGTCAGCGCGGTAGCCGATTGCGTGTCGGTGCCGGTCGTGGTCGGCGGCGGCATCCGCGATCCAGGGGTGGCGCAGGCCAAGGTAGAGGCCGGCGCGGGTTTCGTGGTCACCGGCAGCGTCGTCGAAGACGATCAGCAGCGCTTGTGCGCCCTGAGCCGAGCAGTACACGCAAAAGAACGACAGGAGTAGCAATGGGCCATGGTTGAAAAGACGGCCACGATCAACAATCCGCTGGGCATTCACGCTCGTCCGGCCGCGCTCTTGGTGCAGATGGCGGCGCAGTTCAAGGCCGACATTTACCTCTCCAAAGGCGACGTCGATGGGGTCAACGGCAAGAGCATCATGGGCGTGATGATGCTGGCGGCCGAGCAAGGGGCCCAAGTCGCCGTCCGGGCCGAGGGCGAGGACGCGGCCGCGGCCGTTGCGGCCATGGTCTCACTGCTGGAAAGCACATTTGAGGGGCAGTGTTGAGCACGGCGAGCGCACATCGAGTTTTCGCTGGGATATGCGTCTCCCCCGGCATTGGCATTGGCCGGGCTTTCGCGTACCACAAGCGGGCCCCGGTCATCACCCGCCGGCGCGTAGCGCAGCACTTGGTTGGGGAGGAGGTCGAGCGCTTTCGCAACATACTCCACCAGGCCGGGGACGAGATTCGGCGCACTCGCCGCTGGGTCGCCAGCGAGCAAGGAGAGGAACTAGCGCAGATATTCGACGCCCAGCTAGCCATGCTAGAGGATCCGTCCATCAAAGAGCGCACCGAGGCCTTGATCCGCGAAAAGCACTATTCGGCCGAGCGGGCGTACGCCGAGGAGCTGGAGAAAGTCAAAGAGGCCTTCGGCAACATTGAGAACGAATACCTGCGGGCGCGGATAAGCGACGTAGCGGATATCGAAAATCAGGTGTTGATGCGGTTAGCCGGAGGCGAGGTCAAGGCGCTCGATTCGCTCCGCGCCAACACAATTGTCCTCGCCCACGACTTGCTGCCCTCCGAGATGGTGCGCCTAGAGCGCCGCCGGATCAAAGGCGTGGTGCTCGACATCGGCGGCGCGGCTTCGCACGCGGCCATCATCGCCCGCTCGTTGCAGCTACCCACGGTCGTCGGCACTGGCGACTGTTCGCGGCAAGTGGCAGACGGCGACTTGGTGGTCGTCGATGGCAACGAAGGCTGGGTCCACGTGCGGCCCGATGCCCCCGACGAGCGGCGCTATCGGGCGCGTCGCCGGCGTCAGCTCCGGCGCGAGCGCAACCTAGAGGCGCGGCGCAACTTGCCCGCCATTACCCGAGACGGGCGGGAAATCGCATTGATGGCCAACGTCGATGTGCCAACCGAAGTGCAGACGGCACTCGACCACGGTGCCCGCGGCGTGGGCATGTACCGCACCGAATTCCTGTATCTCAACTACCGCTTGCCCTCCGAGGAGGAGCAGCTCAGGGTCTATTCTACCCTTGTCAAATCGCTGGCCCCGCATCCCGTAGTGATCCGCAGCATGGACTTGGGCGGCGACAAGCTGTCCCATGTCTTGGAGGTGCCGCCCGAGGCCAATCCCTTCTTGGGGTGGCGCGGCATCCGCATTTGCCTCGATACCCCAGACCTGTTTAAGACGCAGTTGCGCGCCCTGCTGCGGGCCGGAGTACAGGGCGAGGTTCACATTTTGTTGCCGATGATCTCTAGCCTGAACGAGCTGCGGTGCGCCCAAGCGCTAGTGGAGGAAGCCAAAGACGAGCTGCGGGCGGCGGGGCGGCCCTTTGCCGATCATTGCAAGCTGGGCATCATGGTCGAAGTGCCGTCCGTGGCCTTGATGGCCGATCACTTTGCCGGCGAAGTAGATTTTTTTAGCCTCGGCACCAACGACCTGACCCAGTACGCGTTGGCCGTGGATCGCGGCATGAGCAAAGTGGCTTGGCTCTACGACCCGTTTCATCCGGCGGTCTTGCGCTTGATCGAGATGGTCGCCGACAGCGGCCAGCGCACGAACACGCCCGTGAGCATCTGCGGCGAGATGGCCGGCGACCCCTTGGCCACGACGCTCTTGCTCGGGCTCGGGCTGGATTGTCTGAGCCTAAGCCCGGGTCTCATCCCGGAAGTCAAGGAGGTCATTCGCGCCATCCGCGCTGAAAAGGCGCGGCAGATCGCCAGCGAATGCTTGGCTATGGACACGGGTGCTGAGGTGCGCCAGCACTTGGAGGATGCCGTTGGCGAGTACGTACCTTTCTGGCGTCAGAGGCATCGCTGAAGGAGCTCGAGAATACACCATGTCCAAATACATGTTTACTTCCGAATCCGTGTCCGAAGGGCACCCGGACAAAGTCGCCGACCAGATTTCCGACGCCGTGCTCGACGCCATGCTCGCCGAGGATCCCAACGCACGGGTCGCCTGCGAGACCCTCGTTACCACCGATCAAGTAGTAGTAGCCGGCGAGGTTAAAAGCGAGGCTCGCCTAGACATTGAGGCTCTCGTCAGGCAGGTCATCGCCGACATTGGCTACTGCGATCCCGAGCAGGGCTTTGACTTTCGCTCGTGCGCTATCCTAGTGGCCTTGGGCCAGCAATCGCCCGATATAGCCCAAGGCGTCAACGCGGGCGAGGGGCTGCACAAGGAAGAGGGTGCCGGCGACCAAGGCATGATGTTTGGCTATGCCTGCCGCGAGACTCCCCAGCTCATGCCGCTCCCCATCACCCTCGCGCACGCCCTGATGCAGCACCTCGCGCGGCTGCGCAAGGACGAAAAAATTCCCTATCTGCGCCCGGATGCCAAGTCTCAAGTCACGGTCGAGTACGACGATGGCCAGCCCGTGCGGGTAGGGGCCGTAGTCCTCTCGACTCAACACGCCCCGGAGGCTAGGCACGAGCAGATCGAAAAAGACATGATCGAACAGGTCGTACAAGAAGTAATCCCCGCCCACCTGCTCAACGCAGGCACCCAGTACCACGTCAACCCCACGGGCCGCTTCGTCGTCGGGGGGCCGCACGGCGACTGCGGCTTGACCGGCCGCAAGATCATCGTCGATACCTATGGGGGCGCGTGCCCGCACGGCGGGGGGGCTTTTTCCGGCAAGGACCCCAGCAAGGTAGACCGCAGCGCTCACTACATGGCGCGCTACGTGGCCAAAAACGTGGTGGCCGCCCGCTTGGCCGCCCGCTGCCAAGTGCAACTGGCCTATGCCATTGGCGTGGCCGCGCCCGTGTCCGTGCGGGTCGATACCTTTGGCTCGGGCGTCGCGCCCGACGAGGCGATCGCCGCGGCCGTGGAAACGGTTTTCAACCTAACCCCCAAGGGCATCATTGAGGCCCTACACCTGAGGCGGCCTATCTACCGGAAAACCACCAACTACGGCCACTTTGGGCGCGAGGAGCCAGAGTTTGCTTGGGAACGGACCGACAAGGCCGAGCCGCTGCGCCGGGCCGTGGGGATCAAATAGGGTCTTGAACAGGCTAGCAGATGAATGCCGTACCATGCCGATGGCTGAGCGCACTCCTAGGGGCCGGGGTGCTGGCGAGCTGCAAGGTAAACGCCCCCCAAATTCCCAGCACTAATTTCCAGATCAGCATCCCGGTCGCCGACGACCGGACGACGGTGCAGGACTTGGCCGGCGAGCGCACCGATTTCCTCAAGATCGACGACGAGGGCCTGCTCGCGGTCGATTTTACAGCGGACTTCAACCACCGCGAAGAAGTCGGCGATCGCCTGCGCGTCGCGCCCGTTTCTGCGGCCTTTGCGGTGCCGATTGGATCGGCTGACGCTGCCATTGCCAAGACCGAGGCCCTCGCCTTTGCCGACGACCGCATCCAAATCGCGCACGCGGTCATCGCCGAGGGCGGCCTGACCCTCAAGGCGACCAACCAGACCGCGATTCCCTTGCAGATCGAGCTGATCTTGGACGACGTCACAAGGCCGGACGGTACGCCCCACGCCTTCCGCATGGACGCGCTCGCCCCCGGCCAGAGCGAGGCCGTGCCCTTTGACTTGGCCGGCAGCGAATTGGCCCCGCAGACCCCCCTCGAATTGCGGTTTTCATACCGAGTGCAAGGCGAGTTCGCAGCGGCTGACGCCACCGACGAACTCCTGCTAGAGGTCGAGACCGAGGATTTGCTCCTCGGCCGCGTCGAAGGGGTGCTCAATGAGGTCATCCTTCCGGTCGCCCCGGTCGCTCGCACAGTTGATTTTCCCGCCGGCTTAGACCAGATCGCCTTCAGCGCAGCCGCCCTAGAAGTCGGCCTGACGTCGGGCGTTGGTTTCCGCAGCCGCATCGACCTCCACATCGAGGGCTCCAACGGCCACGGCGAGCGGGATGCCCTGACCATTTCCGCCATGTTCCAGCGCGGCGACCCAGACCACCCGGTGTCCCTCGCCTTGTCGCTGGCCTCGGCCGAGCTGACCGAGTTTCTCAACCTGTTGCCGACCCAAGTCGCGGTCGCGCCGACCGTGCGCATCGGCGACGGCGAGGCCGTGGAGGTGATCGACGCTAGCCATTGGGTGCAGATCGACCAAGTGCGCTTTGCCACACAGGGCCACTTTCAGCTAGAGGAAGACACCCGCATTGAGTTCGACCCGATCTTCCGCCGCCTACAGGACGACGATGCCCGTCGCCGCATCCGCGCCGGGCTCGACAGTGCGGCCGTACTTACCGCGATTGAAAATCACCTGCCCACCGCGATCCGCGTCAGCCTGTGGGTCGCGCCGAGGGCCGAAGATGTGTACGGCCGCGAAGACCTGTTCGCCGACAACGAGGCCAACGGCTATCTGCGGATTCCCAAGCAGGGTTCCTTTGCGGTGGGGGCCGGCGAGGTCGGCCCCGCAGGACAGGTTGTGGCGAGTGCATTCAGCCACCAACGGATCGCGCTCTCGGACGAAGATGTAGAGGTCTTTCTGCAGGAGAAGGGCGTCTATACGGGCATGTTGATCGAGCTGGACGAGACGCCGCGCGAGGTCGTGATGCGGGGGAGCGACTTTGTCGCAGTGGAGGCTGGGGCGGTGATTTTCATGGAGTTCAACGAGGGCGTGGTCGAGTAGGTGCAAGGCAAGGGATTGATCGTTGTAGCGGCCCTGCTCGGCGCCGGGGCCTACGGGCCGGTGGCCGCTGTCCCGGGCGACGCCAGCCCGCGGGCCGTGGCGCTGGGCCAAGCCTATACGGCCTTGGCTCGGGGGCCGGAAGCCGTCTTCTGGAATCCGGCGAATTTAGCGCTGGCGGGCAGCCGCAAGTTTTCTTGGGACCTGCTCGGCGCGGGCCTTTGCGTGGCTGCGGAAAACAACAGTTTTTCGGTCGCTACGTACAACGCCCACTTTACGGCCGCCAACCACAACGTATCGCCCAACGGCAGCCCGTACTACATCAGCCCGGTGACCAAAAAGAAACTGCTCGCCGACATCCCAGACGCCGGCCTGCGCCTGAACGGGCACATTGAGCCGACGCTCGCCGCCGGCCTCCCGCTCAACGGGGGCATAGCCTTTGCCATCGGGGAAACGCGCTCGGCCATTGCCGTGGGGTTTACCAGCGGGGTCGAGAGCGAAATCCCCAAGGACGTATTAGAGCTTTTCTTTTTTGGCAACGAATTTGCAGAGGCCCGCTTGGCGGGCGGCAAGGGCGAAGGGTACGACATCAGCGACTGGAATGGAGCGGGATGGGCCGTGGGCACACTCAATGTCGCCGTTGCAAAGCCCGCCCTGCCAGTGCGTTTTGCGCCTTATCTAAGCGAGTTCACAGTCGGCAGTACGCTCAAGCTCTCGATGGGCACGTACGGAGAAATTATCGAATCCGGCGGCACCGGGCTCGTGGCCCGCGTCGGCGGTGCTGAGGCGGATGCTTGGCTGATTGCCCAGTACGCCAAAATGGGCGTCGGCGTTGGCATTGACGTTGGCATTGCTGGCCGAGCCAAAAATCGCAAGACGACCTTCAGCTTGAGTGTGCTCAACTTGCTCGACACCTTCTCTTGGAATGAGGGGGTGCGCCAAGATTCCATTTTCCTCGCGGCCAACGAGCTGCGTATTTCCCGCTTTTTGGACGCGGACTCGCGGTCCATCGAGGACGTGTTCGACAACCCGGATTTCGATGGCGACGGCGATCCAGAATTCAACAAGCAGATCGGCCAGAAGCCCTTCTCGCGCTCGCTGCCGGCCGTGCTGCGGCTCGGGGTGGCCTATCAGGCCAAGCCTCAGCTAACAGTGGTTGGCAATTGGGACCAGGCGTTTAGTTCTACGTTTGGGATGCGGACTCGGCCGCGGCTGGCCAGCGGGGTCGAGTACTGGCTGGCGGACTGGCTGCCGGCCCGCATCGGCCTGTCGCTGGGCGGGCGGAGCAACAGCTCGGCGGTCGGCTTTGCCTTTGGCCCGTTTGTGCTGTCGTCCATGCAGCTCCGCTTCTTGGAGACCAGCCTCGCCATGCGCGGCGGCCTCTTTCCGGGCAAGGCGAAGGGCACGGCCATTTCCGTGATGCTCTTTCGCTTGAGTCTGGTCTGAGCGGCCTTAGGTCTTTTTTGTCCATTCCAACGAGTGCTACAATGTCCCATTCGATGGGTTGGATGTGTCAAAAAGAGGCATATCGGCGCTGGTACGGTATTTGCGTTTGCAATCATTCGGATAGGCAAAACCGACTTCTGAGAGGGAATCGACATGAATACCAGCAAATTTACCCACAAATTGCAGGAAGCCCTGCAAGAAGCCCAGCACCAAGCCCGGCGTCGCCAGCACGGCGAAGTGGATGACGCGCACCTGCTCTTAGCACTGCTCGAACAGGAAGAAGGCGTCTTGCCGCGCATTGTGCGGCGCATAGACCGAGCGGACGAGTGCTTGCGCCCGGCCTTGGTGCGTGCATTGGATCGCCGCCCCCGGGTCTCGGGCAAGGGCGTCGAAGTATATGCGACGCGCCGCCTGCAAGACGCCTTGCGCCGAGCCGAGGAGGAGGCCGCCGCCCTAAAGGACGAATACGTCTCGGCCGAGCACTGCGCCTTGGCGTTTATAGAGGAAAGCGAAGGCACGGCCGCCGGCCGCGCCTTGAGCGAGGCCGGCATCACGCGCGACCGCTTCTTGCAGGCTTTGGCCGAGGTGCGCGGAACCCAGCGCGTACAGAGCGCGACGCCCGAATCCACCTATGAGGCCCTCGAACGGTACGGACTCGACTTGGTGGTGCAGGCGCGCGCCGGCCAGCTCGACCCGGTGATCGGGCGCGACGAAGAGATCCGCCGCACCATCCGCATTCTCTCGCGCAAGACCAAGAACAATCCAGTGCTCATCGGCGAGCCGGGCGTGGGCAAGACCGCGATCGTCGAGGGTTTGGCTCAGCGCATCGTGCGCGGCGATGTGCCCGAGTGGATGCGGGATCAGACGATCTTCGCGCTGGACCTGGGTGCGCTGATGGCCGGGGCCAAGTACCGGGGCGAATTTGAGGAGCGACTCAAGGCCGTGCTCGACGAAATCCGCGCCAGCGAGGGGCGCATCTTGCTCTTTATCGACGAGTTGCACACCATCGTCGGCGCTGGCAAGACCGAGGGATCGACCGACGCGGGCAATATGCTCAAGCCCATGCTGGCCCGCGGCGAGCTGCACTGCATTGGCGCGACCACGCTCGACGAACACCGCCGGCACATCGAGAAGGACGCCGCGCTGGAGCGGCGCTTCCAGCCGGTGCTGATAGACGCCCCCACAGTAGAGGATTCGATCTCGATTCTGCGGGGCTTGCGCGAGCGCTTCGAGGTCCACCACGGCGTGCGCATCCAAGACAATGCCTTGGTCGATGCGGCCGTGCTGTCCAACCGCTACATCTCGGACCGCTTCCTGCCAGACAAGGCCATTGACCTGATCGACGAGGCGTGCGCCACCGTCCGCACGGAGATCGACTCAGTGCCAACCGAGCTGGACCAAGTGGAGCGCCGGGTCATGCAGCTAGAGATCGAGGAAGCCGCCCTGAAAAAGGAGCAGGACAAAACCAGCGGGGAGCGCCTCGAAGGCCTGCGCAAGGAGCTGGCCGACCTCAAGGGACAGGCCGGTGCCCTGCGCGCCCAATGGGAGGAGGAGAGAGCGGCCCTCGGGGGCGAGCGCGCGTTGCGCGAGGAAATCGAGCAGGTGCGGCATCAAATCGAAGAAGCCGAGCGCCAATACGACCTAAACCGTGCGGCCGAGCTAAAACACGGAAAATTGCCCGAGCTGGAGCGGCAGCTAGCGGCGGCGCAGCAAGCGGCTGAGGGCAGCGGCCCGCGGCTGCTGCGCGAGGAAGTCACCCAAGAGGAGGTGGCCGCCGTTGTCTCGCGCTGGACCGGCATCCCGCTACAGAGGCTGACCGAGGGCGAGCGCGAGAAGTTGGCGCGCCTCGACCAGACCCTGCACCAGCGAGTCGTGGGCCAAGACGAGGCCGTGAGCTTGGTGGCCGACGCGGTGCTGCGGGCGCGTTCCGGCATCAAAGACGAGCAAAAGCCCATCGGCTCCTTCGTCTTCTTGGGGCCGACGGGCGTGGGCAAGACCGAGCTGGCCAAGGCCCTCGCGCAAGCCCTGTTCGACGCCGAGGAGAACATGGTGCGCTTAGACATGAGCGAGTACATGGAAAAGCACTCGGTGTCCAAGCTGTTGGGTGCGCCTCCCGGGTACGTGGGCTACGAGGAGGGCGGCCAGCTAACCGAGGCCGTGCGCCGCAAGCCCTACGCGGTGGTGCTCTTCGACGAGATCGAAAAGGCCCACCCGGACGTTTTTAACGCCCTGTTGCAGCTTTTGGACGACGGGCGGCTCACCGACGCGCAGGGCCGGGTGGTGGATTTTAAGAACGCGGTGGTGATTATGACTTCCAACATTGGGTCGCCGCACTTGGTCGAGGGCCTGACGCCGAAAGGGGCGATCCCCGAGGCCGTGCGCGAGCAGGTGATGCGCGAGTTGCGGGCGCACTTTCGCCCGGAGTTTCTCAACCGGATCGACGACGTGGTGCTCTTCAAGCCGCTGACCTTAGCGGAGATTGAGGAGATCGTCGAGCTGCTGATCGCCGAGCTACGCCAGCGGCTAGCCGCCAAGCGCATTGAGCTAGCAGTCGCGGCGCCGGCGCGCCGGCACATGGCCCGCGCAGGTTTCGACCCGGTCTATGGTGCCCGGCCGCTCAAGCGATTTTTGCAGCGTGCGCTCGAAACGCAAATCGCCCGCTTGCTGGTGGCCGGCGACCTGCCCGAGGGGTCGCGGGTTGAGGTGGTGCTCGACGAAGGCCAGTTGGCCGTGCGGCACTAACCGGGGGTCAATGGTCAGCCCCCGCCTCCATAGGGCGCGGTGCGGAGACGAGTTTAGTTAAGCGAACAATGCGTGGCGCGCCCTCTTTTGCCCCGTCATTGGCCGTTTGCATCCCTTCGACAGGCGCATACCCCTTGTACTGGCGCGTACTAAGGAACGCTTCCTTACTACACGACACCAGCCCTCAGCCGGCCAAGGATCGAGGGCATCTTGCCCTCGGCGAGGGCGGGACGCCCTCGATCCCGCACCCAGCGGAAACAGCAGAAAAGGCGTACTCAAAGTAAGGGTCGTGTACTAAGGAACGCTTCTAAGGCGGGAACCGCGATTTAGTGCTTGTCGTCTTTTTTGTGAACATTGAAAATTATCCGTACTTTCACACTCTTTTTCAGAGAGGAAATCCATGAGAACGTTGCGCTTTTCCCTGCTCATTTTGAGCCTCGCCGTGGCTGGCAATGCCCAAGCCAGCGAGAACATGCAGCTCCTGCGCGAGATGAGCGATGGCTTCGCCGAACTCGCCGCGCAGGTCAAGCCCGGCGTCGTAAAAATCACTACAGAGGGCACCGAGGAGGGCCGCGTATTTGACCTTCCGTGGAGAAGGCCCTTCCGCGTCCCGGACCAGCCGCGCCAAGGCCAAGGCTCGGGCGTGATCGCTGAATTTGACGGCTATCAGTACATCATCACCAACAACCACGTGATTCGCCACGCCGACGACATTCGCGTAGAAGTGACGGATTCGCGTTTCTTCGAAGCCGAGGTGGTCGGCCGCGATTCGTTGAGCGATGTCGCCGTGCTGAAAATTGACGCCGAAGATCTACCCACCTTGCCATTGGGCGACTCAAACCAGTTACGCGAGGGCGAGTGGGTGATGGCCATAGGCAATCCCTTGGGCTTTGCCCACTCGGTGACGATGGGCACGGTCAGTGCGCTGGGGCGGGATCGTTTCGGCCCCCGAGAGTACGGCTCTTTCATCCAGACCGACGCGGCCCTCAATAAGGGCAATAGCGGCGGTGCCCTAGTCAATTTGCGCGGGGAGCTCGTGGGCATCAACACCGCCATCACCAGCAACGATGGCGGCAATATAGGCATTGGTTTTGCCATTCCGATCAATTTGGTCCAGCACGTGACCGAGCAACTTATTGAGCACGGCGAGGTGCGGCGCGGCCTACTCGGCGTGCGTATCAGCGACTTGGAGCCGCTGTTGGCCGAAGCCATGGGGCTGGACAACACCCACGGCGTGTTGATCAATAGCGTCAGCCCCGGGCGAGCGGCCGATAAGGCCGGCGTCAAAAGGGACGACATCGTGCTGGAGGTTGATGGCCAGTCCGTGCGTAACGCGGTTGAGCTGAAGAGTCGGATCGGGCGCACGGCCCCCGGCGTGGAGGTTGAGTTGCTGGTGTTGCGCGATGGCAAGAGGAAGCGCATCGAGGTTGAGCTGGAGGCCCTGACCGAGGAGGTCCTTGCTGCCACAGCCGGTGCCCGCGATTCCAAGGAGGCTCGGGGGCCGTTGGGAATCAGGGTGGAGGACCTAAAGGAGGAATGGGCGGAAAGCTTGGGGTACGAAGACGAATCTGGGGTGGTGATCGTGCGGGTGGCCAGAGGCAGTGAGGCGGCGAAGCGGGGTTTGCGCCGAGGGATGCTCATTCAGGAAATCAACGGCGAACAGGTGGAAACCGTGGAAGATTACGAGGATGTGTTAGAAGAAATTGAGCCTGGGAGCGCGTTTATGATGCGGGTGCTGGGAGAGCGAGGGACGCCGCGGCTGGTAGGGATGCGGATGCCCGTAAATTGAGTATGCGCTCGCAAGCTATATGGCACCCGGCCGCGCTGGCCGTGTACATCCGCCTCGAATTCCACCTGACCGGCGCAGCAGCCAAAGGGCTGCTGCGCTGTGCTGCGAGTGGGCCATACGAGGTGTACTTGAACGGCGAGCGAGTGGGTAGGGGATTGGGGCCAGCGGTGGCCGAGGTTGCGGTATGGGAGCAATTCGCGTTGGACGCCGCCCTGCGGGAGGGCGAAAATGTGCTGTTGGTTTTTGCCATAGGCTGCGGCACAGCAGATTGGTTCCGCGCCGAGGGAAAAATCGAGCGCAGCGATGGGGCCGAGCAGGTGCTGTACAGCGGCGCACCTTGGCAGGTGCAGCCGGCCGATGCTTGGCAGGGCGCGGCTGGCTATGCAGCCGTGTTGGCACCGGCTGAGTGGGCCGAAGGGCGGTTTGCGGGATGGCGGGAAGCGGCCGTGGTGGCTGGGGCCGAGCCGAGGGCTTGGTCGCCGTTGCCGGCAGTGGAAAGCATGGTGTGGGCGCGGGAGGTGGTGGCTTTTGGCGAGGTAGCTAGCGAGGGTGCGCTCGAATGGGTTGCCCACCCCGAGCCCATGCAGACCGCCAAATGCGTGCGGCGGGAAGCGTGCCTGACAGCCGGTAAGACCCACTCCTTGGTACAGACAGCAGACGCAGCTCGGGCCGCGTACCTAGTTTTGGACTTCGGGCGGTTGCTGTGCGGATTCCCCCATCTGCGGCTGCGGGGCCGGGCCGGTGCGGTAATTGACCTAGGTTTTGCGCGAGCGGCCGGCGCGGTGGAATCGCGCTTGCGCTACGTGTGCCGCGACGGGTTGCAGGAGTGGACAGCTCCGCAGTTGGCGATGTGCCGCTACCTAGCGGTGCGGATCGGATCGTGTCCAGAGGCCGTGGAAATAGACAGTGTCTCGTTGGTGGAGCGGCGCGTGGTCGTTGCGGCGCACGGGCGCTTTACAACCGTGGGCGAAGGCTGGGAGCGGTTGTGGCGGACCGGAGCGCAAACCTTAGCCGCTAGCCGCCAAGAGGGGTACGTTCTCGGCGAGGAACGGCTCAGCTGGGACCAGCTCTACGTTTGGGCCATGAACGATTTGTACGCGACTGGCTGCGTGGATACGGCGTGCGCCGTGCTGGCCGGCAGCGAGGCACCGCTGGGCCGAGTACAGGCCTGTTTCCACGCGCTGTTCGTCGAGCTGGTACAGCGCCACGACGGCACCCGATTGACTACCGAGCGGCTAGCGAACCTAGTGAACAGCTTGCAAACAGCCGAGGATGAGGCCGCGCCGGCGACCGCTGCTGTCGCCCTGCGAGCCGGAGCGTGGCAAGCGGTCGCGGCCTTGTGCCGGAGTGCCGGCGATCGCCAGCAAGCCGCCCAATGCGAGCGCGCCTATCACCGAGCGCGCAAGGGATTGCAAGCTGCGTGGAGCGAAGAGCAAGGGCTTTTTGCCGATGCCGCCGGGTCCGCTGATGGCAGCCGCTGGGCGAATGCCTTAGTGCTCTACTTTGCTTTGGCTAACCCGAGGCAGCAGGTGCGGGTCGCGCAGCACCTAGCCAGCAGCTTGGCGTCAGAAGGCGATTTGTGGCAGGCGTTTTTCGTGGCCGGGGCCCTGTGGCGGGCGGGTGCCGCTGCGGCGGCCTTGGCGTACGTCCAGAGAAAATGGGGCCGCTTGCTGGTGCGCCCGGGCCGGACGTGGGGCGAGAAGGCCGGATCGTTGGCCGCGCAACCCGGGCCGGAGAGCTTGCTGGCGGCGCACGTGCTCGGGGTTGTGCCCAAGGCCGAGGGGATCTTGGAGATTCGGCCGCAGTTGTCCGGGCTCGAACGCGCCGAGGGCGTCGTGCCCACGCCACACGGCCAGGTCGAGATCGCTTGGGGGGCCTATGGCGGCGGCTTTTCCGCGCGCCTTTCCGTGCCGCACGACGGCGAAACGCACCTGTCCGTCCCCCGCCGCGACAAGCGCTTCCCCCAAATTGAGATCAACGGCGAGACCGTGTGGCGCAACGAGAAGGCCCACCCCAATTTCCACGTGCAGGAGCTGATCAGCCAAGAGGAGCGGGTGGTGATGGTGTTGCGGCGGGCCGGGCAGTACGAGATTTTGGTGGAGTAGCGGCGACATGACCACAGCACCTCTCTACCACGTCTTATACAAGTCGCCCGACGCGCCCCCCGAAGGTGCGCCGCTGCTCCTGCTTTTGCACGGCTATGGTGCCAATGAAGAAGACCTGCTGGGCTTGGTGCCGCACTTGGATGCGCGGCTCCTTTGCGCGAGTGCCCGCGCACCCTACGCGCTCGATTTCGGCGGCTTTGCATGGTTTAATATCGAGATAGGTTCGGAGGGGGTGCGCTTTGATTTTGCCGAGGCCGAAGAACCGCTAGTGCAGGTCTTAGCCTTAGTAGAAGCGCTGCGGCGAACGCATCGGCCAGCTCGCATCTTCATCGCGGGGTTCAGCCAAGGGGCGAGCATGGCACTGGCGGCCGCGCTAAAGCGGCCTCGGGACTTCGCCGGGGTCATTGCATTGAGCGGGTTGTGCTGTCCAGAGATGTTGCCGCAGGATGTGGCGTCGGTGCGGGGCCTGAAGGTTTTTATGTCGCACGGGCGGTTTGATCCGGTCATCCCCATTGCCCAAGCCCGCGCTTCTAGAGACTTGCTCGCTCCCCTCGGCCTGGACCTGCTGGACAAAGAATACGACATGCCCCACGCGATTGCCCAGCCGTGCTTAGAGGACTTAGCCTCTTGGCTGCGGGCGCGGCTGGACACCCCTTAGAAAATTCAGGAAAGCAGAGAGTTGACCCGCGCTGGCGTGAGCCGGTGGCCGAAAAGCGGCTGCGAGCGGGTGTGGGTTGAGCACTGCCAAGTGGCGAAAAGCCCGCCGTCTGCTTCTGTCAGCACGGATGCGTAGCGCGAGCAGCCCGTGCCTTCTGGCGAGACGAAGAGCGGCTGGAGGCGGCTGAGGCGGTGGAGGCGCGGAAACTGGCGATCGAAGCCATAGGCCAAGCCGCCCAATTCCTCGCAGGAATAACCGCGCGGCCGGGCGACCCCCTTTGCATGCGCTTTGAGCGGGTGCATGGACTCGGCCCCGTCGTAGAAATAGAGCGAGAGCGAGGGCAAACAAGCAAACGCGCCCACTTTGGGCACAGGCAGGCGGCAGGTGACGCGCAAGGCCGCCACATCCCAGGTCGGGCCGCGGGGAAAGAAGTCGTGGCCGTGGCTCTCGCACGAATCAGCCGCGAGCACGGCGCGGCCCGAAGTGCTGGCAGACCAAGTGTACGGATGGGCGCAGTAAAGCAGCAGGGGCTGCCGGCCCATTCCGGCCGAGAGGTTGGGGTCTTTGAGGTGCAGATAGGCTGGATCATCGCTCGTCAGCAGGGGGGCAATTGACTCCTGCGGGTCGAGCCGGTCGATGCGGGTGGCGGCAAAGGCGTCGATGCTCCAGACGCCGGTGCCCGGCTTCTGAAAAGCGGCGACGGGCCGTGGGTAAAGGCGCACTTTTTCGGTGGAGACTAGCACTTGAACGCGGCGCTTGTTGAGGCGCAGAGCGCTGCCCTCAATGCTGAGCACGGCCGAGCCGCAGTAGAGGTCGGATTTGTCCCAAGTGCGCACCTCGGCAAAGCTCCGTCCATGGTCGGTTGAGCGAAAGATGGCTAGGGCGCGGCCTCGGGAGCCGGCCGTCAGCCCGCTGCGGCTGTCGCCAGCGTCGCGGTAGCGCCCAATGAGCAAGAGGCTGCCGTCGCGGGGGTCGCGGACCGAGTTGCCGCCGCCGAACCAGAAGCCATCGCGGTCCTCGGTCGGCTCGACGAGGCGGCGGCCGCGCTTTGGGTCGATGAGACGAGTGCCGAGGCGGATGAGTTTGCGTTCCAGCGCGAGGGGTAGCTTGTCCATAAGCAGTCGCGCTAAGTATGACAAAAAAGACACAAAAGTGTCAAGCAAATGACACATGGCCGTCAGGCATCCCAGCCGGCCAGTTCTTGGCGGGCGATGGCTGCCATGGCGTCGAGCCAAGCCGGGTGGTCGTTGAGGCAGGGCACTAGGTGGAATTGGTGGCCGCCCCCGCGGGCAAACTGCTCGGCCCCTTCGCGGCCAATCTCGTCGAGCGTCTCGAGGCAGTCGGCCGTGAAGCCGGGGCAGATGGCAACTAAGCGCCGCACGCCCTGCCCCCCAAGACGCGCCAGCACGTCCTCGGTATAAGGCTCTAGCCAAGGCTCTTTGCCGAAGCGCGACTGAAAGCCGCTGACCCACTCGTCGTCTGCAAGGCCAAGGGCTGTGGCTAATCGGCGTGCGGTTTCCTCGCAGTGGCGGCGGTAAGGGTCGCCTTCATGGACGTAGCGCTGGGGAATGCCGTGGAAGGTGATTAGGTAGCGGTCGGGCGTCCAACTGAGGCGGGCGACCGCTGTGGCGACCGACTGTTTGAGCGCATTGATGTACGCGGGGTGGTCTGGGTAGGGCGGGACGAAGCGCAGGGCCGGCATCTGGCGTTTGCGGTCGAAAAACCAAGGGCAGCGCCGGCCCAAGGCCGCGCGATTGACCGCGTCGTAGATCGAGCCGGTGGTGGCGCAGGAAAACTGCGGGTACATGGGAAAGACGAGGATGCGCTCAACGCCTTTTCGCTCTAGGGACTGGACGGCGCGGGCGATGCTCGGCTCGCCGTAGCGCATGCCGAGCACAACCCTATACGCCGCGCCCAACCGCTCTTGCAAGCCGCGAGTCTGGGCTTGGGAATGGACCATGAGGGGCGAGCCTTCGTCGGTCCAGATATTGGCGTACAGGGCGGCCGAGCGCGCGGGTCGGCGGGTGAGGACAAACAGATAGAGAATGGGATACCACCTGAGCGGGTGGAGGTCGATGACGCGCGGGTCGGAGAGAAATTGGCGCAGATAGGGCCGCAGGGCGCGGGCGGTGGGTGCTTGCGGCGTGCCGAGCTGGGCGACGAGGACGCCAATTTTGGCCGAGCTAGCGGGCATGAGCGGGCGTTTGCTGGAGGGTGGGCGGCGACTTACTTTTGACAATATATCCGAGAACGCCGTCTTGAAAAGCCCGAAGGGAGACTAGGAATGCGCAGTATTTTCGCAGGCATTGAATACGCGGGGAAAAGCACGCTGGCCACCATGCTCGGGGAGTACTATCGGCACCGCCGAGTCCCCATTCACGGCGACGATCACTTCACCCTCCCCGACGCCTCGCTCAGCCCGGCGTCGCGCAAGATCTTGGTCGGCCTGCCCAACGACATGAAGGAGCGCGGGCAGCGGATGCAGATCCACTACCACGTTGACATTATTAAAAAGTACGCCTGTCCCCTGATCGTCGGCTGGCACTTAGAGGAAGCCGTGTACACCCGCTTTTACGGCGACGACCCGGACAGCTTTTACTACCCGAACTTTCACTACGGCTTCCAGCGGCTCTACGAATCGCTGGTGCTAGAGGCCCATCTGCCCGATGTGGTGCTATTCCACGTAACGGCCTCGGACGAAGAGATCGCTCAGCGGATGCAGGACCGCCCGCACGAATATCCGGTCGTGCGCCGAGAACATATTGCCGAGGTCAAAGCGCACTTTGAGGAAGAGATCGCCGCGTCTCTGTTTAGCCACCAGAACCGCACAATCGTCTTAGACACCACCGGCAAGACGCCCGAAGAGTCGTTCGACGAGCTGCTCTTGAAGTCTGAGCCGCTGGTGACGATGGGCGAATTGGCCGTGCGCGCCATGCAGGTGCCGGAGGGCGAGTACGAAGTGGTGTACGAGCGCGGTGTGCGGAAGATGGTGCGAGATTGACCCATGACCGAACAAGCCGAACTGGGGCAGGATATCACCGACATAAACCGCTGGCTAGCGCGGCAAGCCAGTTGAAGATATTGAGCTAACTTTGCTCGTGCGCTGTGTTTGGTCAGTCGTCGATTTGCGCAAGCCCTCCGTAACCACGTCTCTATCCCTGCTGCTGGCCCTCGCCTGTAGCGGCTTGCAGGTTCTCTGTGCTCCGTGTGTCGCAGAGGCCGCCCCCATGCCCTGCCACGTCGCCAATGCCTGCGGCGGCGAGGGCCTGCAAGCGGGTTGTTGCTGTCTGCGCGCAGACCGCAAGTTCGTCCCCCCAGCCGAGCAGCCCTCCGTCTCAACGCCCTTGGTCGGAATGGTTGCGTCTGCCTCTGCGCCGCCTCGCTCGTCTGCGCTGCGGTCGCGTCCCAGCCGCGTCCCCCAGCCGCATCCCCCACTTTTCCAACTATACTGTTCCTTTCTGATCTAATCCTCGTTGCATTGCGGTGCCCAGTGCCCAGTCCCAACCCGTCCGTTGGGACTAACCACTAACCACTATTGCCGTCGCGGCGAGGAGTATTTGCATGTACAAAAGTAGAACGGCCCTGCTGCTGGCCGGTCTGGTTGCAGGCCCGGTCTGGTCGCAGGAAGAAGTGCCCAGTACGCTCGCGGAGTATGCGCGCTACGCCGAACAGCACAACCCCAAGCTCAAGCAGGCTTTGGCGCGCTACAAGGCCGCCCTAGCAAAGGTGGCCCCGGAGCGCGCCTGGGCCGACCCCCGCTTGACCTACGGCTATTTCGCGCGCCCGGTGGAGACGCGCACTGGCCCACAAAAGATGCGCTTTAGCGCGGCGCAAACCTTCCCGTGGAAGGGCAAGTTGGCGCTCAAGGGGCGGATCGCCCAGCAAGAGGCCGCAGTCGAGGGCCAGCACTATGAGGCCGCCCGACGGTCGCTGATCTTCGCGGTCAAGGCCGCGTACTACGACTGCTACTTTTTGCAGCGAGCCATCGCCGTCACTGAAGGCAACGTGCGGCTGTTGGCCCACTTAGAAGAAGTAGGCCGCGCCCGCTATCGCGGCGGCACCGGGGAGCACGCGGCCGTTCTCAAAGCGCAGGTAGAATTGGGCCGCTTAGAGGACCAGGTGCGCAGCCTGCGCCAGCGGTGGCGGCCGGCCGCGGCCCGGTTAAATGCCGCGCTCGGCCGCCCGGCGACCGCCCCGGTAGCTGTGCCCGATTCGCTGCCCATGGCCGCGTTGGACCTAGACGAGGAGGTGCTAAAGGTGCGCTTGCAGGCCGCGAATCCAATGCTGCAAATGCGGCAAGCGCAAGCGCGGGCGCAGTCCCTAGGCGTTGAGTTGGCCGGCAAGCAGTTTTACCCAGACCTGACCGTGAGCCTCGATTACATCCACATCGGGGACCGCGGCGAGAATCCGCTGATGGCCATGGCGACCATCAACCTGCCCTTGTGGCGCTCGTCGTACGAGGCCGGAAAACGCGCGGCCAAGCTGAGCTATCAGGCCGCCTTGCAGGGAATTGCGGACGAGGAAAACAGGCTCGTTGCCGAGCTGGAGCTAGCTTTGTACAAACGGCGCGACGCCCAAAGCCGCAGCGCCCTCTACCGAGACAGCCTGCTGCCCAAGGCCGAACAGATGCTCAACGTGACCCAACGCGCCTTTGCGGCCGACCGCAGCGATTTTCTCGCGGTCATCGACGCCCAACGCACCCTGCTGGAGTTCCAGCTAGCGTACGAACGCGCGCGTACCGACCAAGCCCTGCATGGGGCCGAGATTGAAAAGCTGATCGGCGAACCTTCAACCACAGGGGAAATCCAACCGTGAAAGCGACAAAGCAAATGATAGCTACCGGCATCGCAGCCGGGATCGTGGGCTTGGCTTTGGGCTGGGGTTTGGGTAGCTCGGATACACCCCGCGGACCCGCACCCTCTGCCGTCGCCGAGCAGGCCGCGACGTGGACTTGCTCAATGCACCCACAGATCCGCCGGCCCGGCCCGGCCCAGTGCCCAATCTGCGCGATGGACCTAATTCCGGTGGCCGCGCCTGTTGTCGGCGACTCCTTGGGCCCGCGCCAGTTGCGCCTCTCGCCCACCGCGCAGCAGCTCGCCAGCATCCAGACCGCGCCGGTCGAGCGCCACTTTGCGCTGGTCGAGACGCGGATGGTCGGCAAGATCGCGGTAGATGAGACGCAAGTCCGCTCCATCACCGCTTGGGTAGCGGGCCGGATTGATCGGCTGTACGTGGACTACACAGGCGTCCGAGTCGAAGCGGGCGATCACATAGCCTATCTCTACAGCCCGGAGCTGTTGACCGCCCAAGAGGAGCTAATCCAGGCCCTACGCGCCCGCGCGCAATTGGGCGACAGGGGCACGGCGCTGGTTGCAGCCGCACGCGAAAAGCTGCGCCTGCTCGGGCTGAAGGAGGAGCAAGTTGAGCGCGTTGAGCGCGAACGCCGCGCCTCCGACCACCTGACGATCTACGCGCCAACCGGCGGCGTGGTCATAGAAAAGCACCTCAGCGAGGGCGCGTACGTGCAAACCGGGACGCCGCTTTACACCATCGCGGACTTGTCGCGGCTGTGGCTGGAGCTCCGCGCCTACGAGTCGGACCTGTCTTGGATCCACTACGGCCAGGCCGTCGAATTTTCGACCGAAGCCTATCCGGGCGAGGTATTCAGCGGCCAAATATCCTTCGTCGATCCAGTGTTAGACGAGCGCACGCGCACGGTGCGCGTACGGGTCAACGTGAGCAACGAGCAAGGCCGGCTGAAGCCGGGGATGCTGGTGTGGGCGGTGGCTCAGGCCGAGGCGGGTGCCCACGGGCGCGCCATGTCGCCCGCGCTCAGGGGCAAGTGGATCAGCCCGATGCACCCAGAGATCGTCCGCGACGCGCCCGGTCCCTGCGACATCTGCGGCATGGCCCTAGTGCGCGCCGAAGAGCTGGGCTATGGCGCGGGCGACGAGGCTGGACGCGAGGCACCGCTAGTGGTGCCCGCTTCGGCACCACTGCTGACGGGCAAACGCGCCGTGGTGTACGTCGCGCTCGGCGAGGGCCTGTACGAGGGCCGCGAGGTCGTGCTGGGGCCGCGCGCTGGGGATTACTACTTGGTCCGCGAGGGCCTGCGCGAAGGAGAGGAAGTGGTGGTCAACGGCGCGTTCAAAATCGACAGTGCCCTCCAGATCCGCGCCCAGCCTAGTGCGATGTATCCAGCGGGCGGCGCACCGGCGCACGGGCACGATCGCGGCGCGCCCGCACCCTCCGCGCATGAGCACAGCCACGGAGGCCACTGATGGAAGGGCAAAACTCGCTGCTCGCCCGCTTGGTGCGCTTCTTTCTCACGCGCAAGCTAGTCGCTGCGCTCATGTTGGTCGGTCTCGTGCTGTGGGGCCTTGCGGTCGCCCCCTTTGCTTGGGAATTGGAGTGGCTGCCGCGCGACCCGGTGCCCGTAGATGCGATCCCAGACATCGGCGAGAACCAACAGATCGTCTTCAGCGAGTGGCCGGGTCGCTCGCCGCAAGACGTGGAAGATCAGGTGACCTATCCGCTGACCGCGGCGCTTTTGGGCGTGCCGGGCGTTGAGACGATCCGCAGCTTCTCGATGTTTGGCTTTTCGAGCATCTATGTGATTTTTGCCGAAGAAGTCGATTTCTATTGGTCGCGTTCCCGCATCCTCGAAAAGCTCAACAGCCGGCCGGCCGGCCTCCTGCCCGAGGGCGTCCAGCCGGCCTTGGGGCCGGACGCAACGGCCTTGGGGCAGGTATTCTGGTACACGTTGGAAGGCCGCGACGAACAGGGTGCGCCCACCGGCGGCTGGGACCTGCACGAGTTGCGCCGCATTCAGGACTGGCAGGTGCGCTATGCCCTGTTGGGTGCCGATGGCGTCAGCGAGGTGGCCTCGGTGGGTGGCTTTGTGCAGGAATACCAAATTGACGTCGACCCGGACGCGATGCGCGCCTACGGGGTGCGGCTCGACGAGGTCTTCCACGCGGTGCGCATGTCCAACCGGGACGTGGGTGCGCGCACCGTAGAGCTGAATCAAGCCGAGTACGTCATCCGCGGCATCGGCTTTGTCAAAGGATTGGCCGACCTTGAAAACGCCGTCATTAAGGCGCGGGACAACGTCCCGATTTACGTCAAAAACGTCGCGCGGGTCGGGCTGGGGCCGGCGCTGCGGCGCGGCGCGTTGGACAAGGAAGGGGCCGAGGTGGTCGGCGGCGTGGTTGTGGTGCGCTTCGGTGCCAATCCCCTAGCAGCCATTGAAAGCGCGAAGGCCAAGGTCGCGGAAATCGCCCCGAGCCTGCCCAAGAAAACCCTGCCCGACGGGCGGGTCAGCCAAGTGCAGGTGATCCCTTTTTACGACCGATCTGGATTGATCGAGGAGACGCTGGGCACGCTGGAGCGCGCCCTGAGCGAGGAGATACTGGTAACGGTGATCGTGGTGCTGGTGCTGGTGATGAATCTGCGCGGGGCCGCGCTGGTCTCCGGGCTGTTGCCGCTGGCCGTGCTCGCCTGCTTTGCTGCCATGAAGGTCTTTGGCATTGACGCCAACATAGTCGCCCTCTCCGGCATTGCCATCGCCATCGGCACGATGGTCGATATGGGCATCGTCATCAGCGAGAACATCCTCAAGCACTTAGAGGATGCAGACGCAGAGGACGACCGCTTGGAAGTGGTCTTCCGCGCCACGCGCGAGGTCGGCGGTGCCGTGCTGACGGCCGTGCTCACCACGGTAGTGGGCTTTTTGCCCGTCTTTGCCATGGAAGGGGCCGAGGGCAAGCTCTTTGCACCGCTGGCCTTTACCAAGACCTTCGCGCTGTTGGCCGCTGTGTGGCTGTCGCTGACGGCCTTACCGGCCTTGGCGCACTGTGCGTTTGCAACGCGACTGGGGCGTTGGGGCCCCGGCCTGTGGGCGGTCTGTGGCCTCGGAGTGGCCTTTGCCCTGTCGTGGTGGATCGGCCTGCTGCTAATAGCTATTGGGACGTATCACCTAGTCGCCGCTCGCGTGCCGGAGTGGGTGCGCTTGTGGGTGGTGCGAGGTGCGGTGGCGGCCGTGGCTTGCGGAGTGGTCGCCGCGCTAGCGGAACACTGGTTGCCCTTGGGCCCGGAAAAGGGCGGGTGGCGCAATTTTCTCTTCGCCGCTGGATTGATCGGCGGTCTGTTGGCGCTTTTTCGCGTCTTGCAAGGCGCATTTCCCAGCATGCTGCGGTGGTGTCTGGATCACAAGGGCTGGGCGCTGCTCTTCCCCTTGCTCCTGACGCTGGCGGGCGCGTCCGCGTGGCTGGGTTTTGCCCGCGTCTTCGGCTTTGTGCCGCCCGCCCTGCGCAATTCAGCGCCCTTTGCCGCCCTCGCCGAGGCCCTGCCCGGGTTGGGCAAGGAGTTTATGCCGCCCCTCGACGAAGGTTCTTTCCTGTGGATGCCGACGACCATGCCCCACGCCTCCATCGGCGAGGTGCTCGATGTCCTGCAAAAGCAAAACGCAGCCATTTCGCAGATACCAGAAGTGGAGTCCGCCGTGGGGAAGCTGGGACGGGCCGAGACCCCGCTGGACCCCGCGCCGATTTCCATGATCGAGACCGTGATTAACTATCGCACGGAATACCTCACCGACGCGACAGGCCGCCGCCTACTGTTCGCTTTTGACGAGCGCACCACGGACCTCTTCCGCGCCCCGGATGGTACGCCTGCGCCCGCCCCGGATGGTGCGCCCTATAAGGTCTGGGGCCGCTATCGCCGCGACGCAGCCGGCCGCCTCGTGCCCAGCGCCGAGGGGCGGCCCTTCCGCTTGTGGCGTCCGCCCTTGGATCCGGCGCTCAATCCGGGGCGGGCGGCTTGGCCGGGGATACAGGAGGCCGACGATATCTGGGCGGAGATCGCCCGGGCCGGCCAGATCCCCGGCTCTACCTCGGCACCTAAGTTGCAGCCGATTGCCGCGCGGCTCGTCATGTTGCAGAGCGGGATGCGCGCCCCCCTCGGCATTGAGATCAAAGGCCCTAACTTGGAGGCCATCGAACGCGCCGGCCTGACGCTGGAGCGCTTGCTCAAGGAAGTGCCCGCGGTTGAGTCGGCGACCGTCAACGCCGACCGCATCATCGGCAAGCCCTACTTGGAGCTCCACATTGACCGCGAGGCCATTGCCCGCCACGGCATCGCCCTGCAGAAGGTGCAGGACGTAATTGAGATCGCCATCGGGGGCAAGCTGGTCACCACCACGGTGGAAGGCCGCGAGCGCTACCCCGTGCGGGTGCGCTACCTGCGCGAATTGCGCGACAGCGTCGAGGAACTGGTGCGAATTTTGGTGCCAGCACCCGACGGGGCGCAGATCCCCTTGGGCGAGCTGGCCGAGATCCGCTACGTGCGCGGCCCCCAGGTCATCAAGAGCGAGGATGCGCTTTTGCTAGGCTACGTGCTCTTCGACAAGAAGCCGGGGTACGCGGAAGTCGATGTGGTGGAAGCGTGCCGAGCGCATTTAGAAAGCAAAAGGGCCAGCGGCGACCTCGCGCTGGAGACCGGCGTTAGCTACGCCTTTGCCGGCAGTTACGAAAACCAACTGCGAGCGCAGAAGAAGCTCAACGTGCTGCTGCCGCTCGCGTTGGCCGCGATCTTCCTCATCCTCTATTTCCAGTTTGGCAACGCCGCCACGGCTCTGCTGGTCTTTTCCGGGGTTGCGGTGGCTTGGGCCGGCGGCTTTGCCATGCTGTGGCTCTACGGGCAGGAATGGTTTTTGGATTTCTCAGTCTTAGGCACACAGATGCGCACCCTCTTCCACATCCGTCCTTTGAACTTGAGCGTGGCGGTGTGGGTGGGTTTTCTCGCGCTGTTTGGCATTGCCTCGGACAACGGCGTGATCGTGGCGACCTATTTGCGACAGGTCTTCCGCGAGCAAAAGCCAGTGACCGTTGAGGCAATGCGCCGCGCTGCGCTCGCCGCTGGGGTGCGGCGCATCCGCCCCTGCTTGATGACGGCGGCCACCACGATCTTGGCGCTGATCCCCGTGCTGACGGCGAGCGGGCGCGGCGCGGATCTCATGCTGCCGATGGCCATTCCCACCTTTGGCGGCATGATTGCGGTGGTGCTGACAGTGCCGGTGGTGCCGGTGCTCTACTGCGCGGTCGAGGAGTGGAAGCTGTGGGTGGGGTTGCGGGCGGAAGAACCAGACCCCGTTACGTGACTTAGCGCCTGACGTTACGCATCGGCCCCTTGGACGCTGAGTAGCTGTCTCGCCTAAAGGCAGGGTGAAGTTGGTGTGAACAAGGCGCAGTGAAGCGAAGCACCCCATACCTTCTAGTAGGCAAAACGGAAGAAGCGGGCAGCTCATACATAGACGCGCTGCCCGCTTCCGCGGCCGATCGCACCGAAATCCCCACCTGCCTGTCAAGCTTCACCATTCACTGATCCGCATCCAAAACATGGCGCAGACATTCCTATCTGCGCTTCCCCGCCCCCGGCTGCCTCTCTACGTAAACACTCACCGCCCATTCCGCATCAACTACACCGTCAGACGCTCCGAAAAAAATAAGCGGCGGAACCGTTTAACTGAATAGGCTTGCTCCGCAACCGACCGACATGTCCGTGCGATTTTTTGACGCACCAAAAGCAATAATTCGACGCACTTGTGCGATATATCCGCGCACTTTTGGGGCGTCAAGCGAGCATCGCAAAGGGCCTGAGAGACGAGCGAGAAAATCAGCTTATTTTTTATAAAGTATTGTATAACAGGTATTTGTGATATATCAAGTCAAAGGAATCGGCGTGATTATCGCCCGCTGGCCACTCATTGGCACGATAATTGTTTTTTAAGGCTTACTGAAGCAACAACCTATAACAGAAAGGAGGTAAGGCTTATGAAGCACATCGTCTCAACTGGCTTGGGGCTTGCAGCCCTAGCAGCCAGTGCTTCACCTCGGAGATCGCCTCCGAGAAAACTCAGTAAACCTACGTAAAGGAGCGCCGCCGAACCCAAAAGCCAGTACGGCGGCTTTTCATCGAACCCCGACAGCCTCCAGCCCTTCTACGACTACATCCACGGTCAGGAAATGATGAAGGTCGAAGCCGGTGCCGAGTTACGGCGTGCCATAGAGGCGATCCCCGTTAATCTGGGAACGGCTATTGATCTAGCGCAAGAAGCCGGACTGCGCGACTGGCTCTACGACTTGCTGGTCGCCTTTTCGGCTTCGGGCAACGACAGCCTCGCCGCTGCGTTTTACCTGCGCGAGGGTTTCAATAATCCCGACCTAGCAGCGCAGATGAAAAAGGAGGGCGAGCGTATGGGTCTCCTAAAAGGCGATACCAATACGCCCTTTGCCTTCTGCAAAAGCATGCACAAGTTCGCGCTCAATTTTTTGGCGGAGCGCGACTATTTCTTTGAAAACGTGTCTTTTTCTGATAGCGTGTTCAAAGTGTTCGAGATGCAGGGGGCGTACGATAGCTATGAGTCCTACCTCGAGACCCACGGCATGATTCCTAGAGGCATAGACTTCTTCGATCTCATCAAAATGCGGGAAGAAGTCGAGGAGCGACTGCAAGAGGGCACACCACTGGTCTTTGTCGACGTCATGTTCATCGTTGAAGAGCCTGAGCAGTTCTCGACATTCGAGGTGCCGGGGCGCACTCCGTCCTTTTTTCGGCTAGCCTGGGATCCAGAGAAGGCTATTTGGCGCCATGTAGAGATCTATTTTAGCCAAGGTGTGCCGCAAGATTTTTTATTTAACATCATGTAATCAACTCAAGGAGGATACCATGAAATCCTTGGCGAAAAGCATGCCGAAGCCCACCACAGGGCCGCGCAGGTGTGGAGGGAGTTCGATCAGGAGGTCACCGACCTCGCTCGGGCGCACGGCCAGACTAAGTACTTTCCCACGGATATGGTCAAGCGGCTTCCCCCACCGCATCGAACGGTGGAACGCCCAACTCCAACGCCTCCTGCCCGCCGGTGCTTACGCCCAAGCCGCTAGTCCAGCAGTTCGAGCAGACCATGCTCAACCTCGACCGCGGCGATCCCAAAAGCATGCACATCCACCTCGTCGCCCAAGGGCTGTCGCGGCAGAAGATTGACCCCGACACCTTACCTGTTTTTACCGAGGATCTGTCGGCGACGACCTTGCTGCGCCACGCGGCCGTCGATGTAATTGGGCTTTTCTTCTTTGCCCTTCTCACGTACATGCTGGCCTACCGGGCGTGGCTGCGGACCAGTATTGTCTAAAACGGTGCGCCCTTAATCGCCGCCATGTTGAGTAGAAGTTCGAGTTCGCCAATAATCGCGAGTGCCGACTGGGCCATTGGAGACGGAATGTCCTTTGTTTTTTCGACGCGCTTCCTTAGCCGTTCCAAGGCCGCCCGTGCTTGGGCATCGGTGGTGCTCTCTTGGAACATCTTTAAGAAATCTCGCCAGTAAGACGTTTTGATGCCGCAAAGCTGAACATCGTTGAGCTTTTCCATATACGAAGACATAAGGCCGGTACGCGCCAGCCGACCGAAGTTGCCACCGCCATCGGCGACCGGTTTGTCGAGAATCCGATCCGACTTATTCGGATACGGCGTCACGTTTTGCGGAACCTCGATCTCCCTGTTTTGCCGCGTCTGTCGGACATGTTGCCAGTGGTGATTGCGATGTTCCGCGGCAAACTTAGCGGACTCTACGAATGGTTCAAAGAGTACCGGGGAACCGCTGATGACGTTTCCCAACACCCATGGTACGACGACGATCAAGTCCTGTACGGCACAAGCCGCCGACGTAGTTTGAAACCTCAAACTAGGCTCCGACTCTTTCGCCAATAAGTACCAGCCCTTGAGTTCGATGCCTAGTAGTACCTCTGCGTCCGATGACCGGCGCAATAGGATATCCGGAAATGTCTGCGCCTGTCTAACGAAACTGTAAAGGGCGTATTTTTCGTCGGGATCCCAAGTGCTTCGGGTTAGGTTCAACGTGCGAACGACCTGCTCTTCAATCGTCGCCCCAAGTACGGTATTTAGCGTGTGTAGATCCGTCGCCATCATGCCAGAAATGTGAGTTTCCGTGCGAAAGTATATTGGTAAGCTGGCGATGGCATCGCGGACATTCTCGTAGAGTTGAAAATGCTCCCACTCGGGGGTGGGAAGCGCCCTTGTGGGGTGAATTGGCGAGTTTCCTTCCGTCATAGCGATGCCAATCTATTGACCGCTGCCTTGTAGAAATCGGGATTTATTTCTGCCGCAGCGTATTTGCGGTTTAGAAGGTGGGAAACGACTGCGCCTGGACACAAACCGCCGAATGGTTCCCAGACCACGTCGCCTTTGTCGGTCGAAGATCTAACGAGCAGGTCGATGAACTTCAATGGTTTTTGGCTTCCGTGCAAGCTGCGGAATTTGTACTTCATTTCGCGTCGCATCCCTTGAATGCGCTCGGCACCGCTGACCTGCGGTTCGCGCCAAACGTTGGTAACGCCAATGTCGCATTTGAACTTTGCGCGCAGCTTGGCCCACTGGCGTCCCGATATGGGTGTGTTTGCATCCATGCTGAAATACGGCCGCCCGCCCGGGGCCCCGTGTTTATTCGCATACTCGACCAGTTTTACGAATGCTTCCACCGGAGGGTAGTACCAGAGGTGGTCGGCGGTCAGGTATTTGCGCGTTGCCGCGTTTAGTACGCCGCACGCCTCGTTGGCTAGGCGGAAGGGCAAACCCGTGCGCTTCCACTCGTGGCGCAGCCACTCCTGCATGGTGAGCGAGTGACCGTTGGCTTGAAAACGGGCCGCTTTAACGTAATGCACGCACACTTCCGTCACCACGGGGAACTTCCTGAGCGTGCGCGTATTGGCATTGCCGGCAATGTGCCCGAGTCCCTTGTCCCAGACATTGCAGCAGCGATACTCCCAACCATTCGCTATCAAGACCGGATGAACCGTGGCCCAGCCTACTTCCGTATTCCAAAACCACAGCGTCGTCTCGGGCGTAGAACGCCTGCTCCAAGCCTCAATATGAGGTTCATACCATTCGACGAGGGACTCCACGGTGTGGGCATCGCCCGGAAACCCATCCACCCCGTAGGGGCCATCGGAGATGATGCAAATCGGTGCCGGCCAGTCCGCATAGTGGTCTTCCGCTCGGCCATGGCAAATAGATGCTTGTCCGCGGACGTATTGCTGGCTTACCACAGGGTCCAAGTGGCGTGGCGGAGCGTCCGGGAAAAGTTGGGGCTGCTGCATGTGGCTGCTTTGTCTCCTGCAAAAATCAATCGTCGTCTCGCTCGCTGAGCAGCTCGCCGTGCTGGAGCCACTCGGCGTTTTGGGTTGACCAGAGGATGTTCTTCACCACCTTTTGCGCGGTGACGTAGCGGGTCGCCGCCATGTCGTAGAAGTTCGAGTTCGCCGACTTCATATGGGCTAGCGGCAAAAGATCACTTTGCTTCATAGCCGGGATTCCGACAAAATTGTGCGACCGCATCCTGCGCCGCGCCGAGTAAGCGCAATGGCACGACATGGACCTGCGCGTTGAGGGGGTACGACTTCTGGCCGGGGTACACGATAATGACCCGTTCGAGCTTTAGATCGTCGAGGGCAATGCGGATGGAGCGCGTCAGGCGCGGCGCGTCCGTGCGCTTGCATTCGACGCCTAACCAGCGGCCGTTCAGGCGCAGCACAAGGTCTATTTCGGCCCCTTGATGTGTGCTCCAGAAAAATGCCTCCTCCGGCTGCAGCCAAGCGAGTAACTGCTCGATGACAAAACCCTCCCACGACGCGCCAAGGCTAGGATGATTCATCAGTTCGCCCTCCGTCCGAATGGCGAGCAATTGGTGCAATAGGCCGCTGTCCCGCAGGTAAATTTTAGGAGCCTTGACTTGCCGCTTGGCGATGTTGGCGTAGTAGGGCTGCAATTGGCGAATCATGAACGCATCTGTCAGCAGATCGAGATAATGCCGCGTAGTAGATGCGCTCACGTCTAAGGCGCGGGCCGGCGCGGCAGCGTTCCAAGTCTGCCCATGATAGTGGGCGAGCATGGTCCAGAAGCGATGCAGAGCAACGGCCGGGACCCTCGCCCCCCATTGGGGTATGTCGCGTTCTAGCAGGGTCTGTATGAAGTCCTTGCGCCATTGGTGGCTTGCCGCGTCGCTGGATGCGAGGTACGACCGCGGCAGACCGCCGCGCAGCCACAGAGTACCGGTCTGGTCGGTGCTCACCTCGCTTAGCTGAAAGCCGCCGAGGGTAAGGTGCTCAACCCGTCCGGCCAAACTCTCCGAAGACTGGCGCAACAAGTCGCCGGATGCGCTCCCCAAGATGAGGAATTGGGCCGGTGAGTCGCGGCGATCCGCTAGCACCCGCAGAATCGGGAATAAGTCGGGTCGCCTTTGCACTTCGTCTATGACGACAAGGCCGCGCAGCGTCTCTAGCGCGGTCATTGGCTGATCGAGCCGAGCGAGGCTGACCGGATCCTCCAAATCGAAGTAGTTCGCCGAATCCTCCCGCACGAACTCGCGAGCGAGTGTGGTTTTGCCGCATTGGCGCGAGCCGACGAGGAGCACCACCGGGCTTCTGGAGAGGGCTGTACGCAAACGATCAATGGGCTGTGGGCGAGGAATCATAAGTAGAAATATAATGAAAATCGACGGTGCAAGAACCGATTTTCATGGTTGAAGCACGTCCCGGAGTTCGTTTAGGGCACGGGTCAATAGGTTTCGTCGCGGCGATTCCCGGCAATCACTTTCTCAATCGTCGTCGTCGCGCTCGCTGAGCAGTTCGCCGCGCTGGAGCCGCTCGGCGTTTTGGGTGGACCAGAGGATGTTCTTCATCACCTTTTGCGCGGTGATGTAGCGGGTCGCCGCCAACAGGTGGACGCGCTTTTCCTCCGGGTCGCTGCTCAAGTCGTAGTGCCGGAACGCGGCTTCGAGCACTTGGAACATGTGCAGCTCGGCGTCTTCGCGGAGCATGATGTGGGCCAAGGCGTGGCGGAGCTTGGCCACGTCGCGTCCTTCTTCGAGATACTGGCTGACGAGGATTTCGGCCTCAAAGACTTTTTGGAAATCGGCCAATTCGCCGAGGTGCTTGAGCATGTCCTCGCTGGAGGCGAAATGATCGTCGAGCTTCTGCCCGTGCTGGGGGACGCGGGCGGAGGGCATGTTGAGCCAGCGCAGGTAGGTGAGGAAGACCGCGCCGTGGAAGATGGCGCGCAACAGCTCTTTGCTGGCGGCGTAGTGGAAGGTGCAGTAGAGTGCGTGGGCGTAGGAATAAATGTTGGCCACGTCGTGCCAATCGCCCTCGTTTTTGAGGTGAAAGCGCAGGGTGCGCAACGCGCTGGCATAGGTCATGGCGCGGCAAAGCTGGGTCGGCGGCACGCCCGCGCGCAGGGCCGCTTCAACGCGGGCGAGAATGGGTTCAAAGTCGTCGCCGAGCATGACTTGGGCAAAGGCCGAGACGTCGAGAGTGGCTTCATTGCGCTGATTGTCCTCCCAGATCTCGTCTAGGCGCGAGAAGATGCTTTCTAAGACCGGCCGGCTGTCGGCCCAACGCGAGGTCTCTTCGTGGCGGGTGCGGCTCACCAAATCGACGGCGATCGGGCGGAGAATCTCGTGTGCGCCGACCCATTCCACGTAGTCGAGGGCCTCGAACATCTTGTTGGCAAAGTCGAGGGCGTGCCCGTCGCCGGTGAAGTAGAAGTCCGTGGCCGCAGTGAAGACGAAATCCGCGAGGGTTTCCTTGCCGCAATCGCGGTCGTGCAGGGTGAGCAAAATGCGCTCGGCCGCGCCGTGGTGCCGCTGATCGACAAAGGTGCGAAACCAGCGCTTGAGGGTGGCTAAGTCTTGGTCGGCATTGGCGCGGGGAAAGGGGAAGCGCTGGCGGCGCGACGATCCCGAGGTGCGGTGCGCGATCTGGGTCAGGCCGTGGACGAGAAAGAGATTTTGATCGGCCTCGGCAATGTCGTCCCACAAATTCGCTGCGAGGGTTAGGATGGCGACGCCCGAGGACCAGCCTTCGCTGGTTTTGTGTGCGCCGTAGTAAAGCCCTTGCTGGATGATTTCCTGCGGGGTGGCACCTGTCTGGCGGAGCGCGGCGACCGCTTTGGCGATGAGAAAGGAACTGCGGTCTTTAAGCCCCTGTTCGAGTGTGCGCTTGCCGCGCGCCACGAGCCGCAGGCGGGCCTCTTCCCTCTCGCCGGGCGGGATGCCGACCCACGCGCAGCCGTCGTCGCGCACCTCCACGGGAAAGGCTTTCAGGTCGTCGCCCGAAGTCAGCAGGCAGCCGCCGGTCTTCAGGTCGAATTCCCAGTGGTGCCAGTGGCAGATCAGCACTCCGTCGCGGATGCTGCCTTTGGACATGGGGTAGCCCATGTGCGGGCAGCGATTGTCAACGGCGTGGAAGGCCCCCTCGTAGAGAAAGACGGCGAGGTGAATGCCTTCGACGGTAAAGGGCCGGCCCTCGCCGGCGGCAAATTCGCTGGCCGGTGCGAGCCGGTGATAGACGCAGGTCGCTGGATCGACATCAATCGGCGGCCGCGCTTGGCTTAGGTCGAGACGTTGAGCAGTGGACATGAGCGTTGCCTCCTGTGAAATGTTACGAGAATATGCGCGATTTGGCGGTGTTAGGCGAGGGGCCTATGTTGACTTGTAGTGGTGCGCGTGGGCATGTTCTGAGGGAGAGACTCCAGCGGCGCATGATTTACGATGGACACTAGCAGATGCTTCGCTTCACCGCGCCTTTAGGTGTGACCTCACGAGGACGGGTGGCAGGGCAGGGAGAAGCAAGCGAGACCATCAGCAACAAGGAAAGGAGATGTTCTTATGACTTGGCGAATTTTGCTGGTAGCCGTGCTCTTTTTGGGCGGCGTGGTCGTCGACGAGGCGGCTGCGCGCAGCAAGCGCGTACGACAGGTTCCCAACGGCGCCACGTTTAGCTGCAACGCCTGTCACGTGGCCGGCGGCGGTTCGCCGCTCAATCCGTTTGGCCTAGAGATCGCAACCAATTTTCTCACCGCGGCCGGGCCAGCCGGCGACGTGGTTTGGGGAGCGGAGCTAGCGGCGTTGGACTCCGATGGCGACGGAGCGTCCAATGGCGCAGAACTGGGCGACCCCGATGGCACTTGGGCGGCGGGCGACGCCAATCCAGAAAGCGAAGTGTTCCACCCCGGCGACCCAGCGAGCACTCCGCCACCCGAACCAGAAGATACGGCGGTTGCGGAGACGACTTGGGGGCAGATTAAGCAACTGATAGGTGCGCTCGACTGAGGCGGAGCGGATGGCTTGGCGCGGCGGTTTTCAACGTCGTTATGGGATTGAAAACTGCCGCGCTGAGCGGGTTCGCCGGTCGAATTGCGAGGTTGTAACATGACGGAAAGCAGTAGAGAGCAGCAGTTTGCCATTGAGGGCATGCACTGCGCTGGCTGCGTGCGGCAGGTGGAGCAGCAGGTGTCCGGTTTGGTAGGCGTTGAAAAGGCTGACGTGAACTTGGCGACCGAGCAGATGGCCGTGCGCTTTGATCCGGCCGCAGTAGATGAGGCAAGCATTGCCGCGGCCGTGGCAAAAGCCGGGTTTCGGGCGCGGCTGCAAGCACCCGCAGCCGCAGGCGCGGCTAGGCGACAGGAGCGCAAGCAGGCCGAACTAGCCGCGCAGGCGGGTGCGTTTCGCTGGGCTGTTGCGTTTTGGCTGCCGCTCTTCGCGGTGGAAATGGCCGAGCAGATGGGTGCGCCCGTTGCCGCGGCCCTGTCCTTGGCCCAGCATCCGCTGCGGGTGGGCGTTTTGCACCTGCTGTTCGCGCTGCCGGTGCTGTGGATTGGCCGCCAGATCTACGCCGAGGGCGGGCAGGCTCTGTGGCGGGGTCGGCCCAACATGTTTTCGCTAATCGCCATTGGCACGGCTGCGGCTTGGCTCTACAGCGCTTGGGGCTTGGGGTCGGTAGCCGTGGGTGCGACCGCGGCGTTTGACTCCTATTTCCCGTCGGTTGCGACGATTGTCACTTTCATGCTGATGGGCCGCTATCTCGAAGCGCGCTCGCGGTTGCGGGCCGAAGAGGCCATAGGGGCCCTGCTGCAACTTAAGCCCGACAAGGCCGCGCTGGTGACCGGCACTGGAGAGCGGGAAATCGCAACCGACGCCATTGAGGTGGGCGACTGCCTGCGCGTGCGCCCGGGCGAGCGCATCCCAGCCGATGGCCAAGTCGTCGAAGGAAATTCTACGGTGGATGAATCGCTGGTGACCGGCGAGTCGCTGCCGGTGGCCAAAGCCCCAGGCGATGAGGTGACCGGCGGCAGCCTCAACGGCGCGGGTGCGCTCATAGTCCGCGCAACGCGCGTGGCCGGGGACGCGCTGCTGATGCAGATGGTGCGCTTAGTCGAGGCCGCGCAGGCGGGCAAAGCGCCGATTGCTCGCTTGGCCGATGTAGTGGCCGGGTATTTCGTGCCGGCCGTGCTGGCCCTAGGCGCGGTGGCCGCGGTGGGTTGGCTGTGGGCCGGGGAGGGCCTGAGCTTTGCGTTGCAGGTTTTCGTGGCCGTGTTGATCATCGCCTGCCCGTGCAGCTTGGGCTTGGCCACGCCAGCCGCCATCATGGTCGGCACGGGCCGCGGAGCGCATTTGGGCATCCTGTTCAAAAGCCCAGAAGTGTTGGAAACGGCGCACAAAGTAGATGCCGTGGTGCTGGACAAAACTGGCACGATCACCGAGGGACGCCCCCAGGTCGCAGCGGTAGAGCCGTTCAACGGACGCCGCGCCGACGAAGTGCTGAGCTTGGCCGCGGCCGTAGAGCGCGGCTCAGAGCATCCGCTGGCCGCGGCGATTGTGGCGGCCGCGGCCGAGCGCGGCCTTGTCGTGCCGGAGGCTAGCGAAGTTGTGGCGAGTCCGGGCAAAGGTGCGCAGGCCGCGGTGGAGGGCGAGGACGTGGCGGTGGGCAATCGCGCCATGATGGCCGCGGTGGGAGTCCGCGTGGACGGGGACAGGGACCCGGCGGCTGGTGCTACTGTCGCGTGGGTCGCGGCCGCCGGGTCGCTGGTCGGCCGCGTGTGTTTGGCCGACCGCCCCCGCCCGCAGAGCAAGGACGACGTGGCTCGGTTGGGCCAATGCGGTTTGGAGGTGGTGATGCTCACGGGCGACAGCCGTGCGGCCGCGGAAGCGGTGGCGCGTCAAGTGGGGATTGAGGCCGTGTGCGCTGGTGTCTTGCCGGCAGACAAGGCGGCGGTTGTGCAGGCCTTGCAGGCCGAGGGCCGCTGCGTGGCCATGGTCGGCGACGGGATCAACGACGCGCCGGCGCTGGCCGCCGCCGATGTGGGCATGGCCTTTGCCACCGGCACGGATGTGGCGGCCGCGTCTGCTCCGGTGGTGCTCATGCACAGCCGATTGGCGGATGTGGCGCGGGCTATTGAGCTGAGCCGAGCGGTTGTGCGGACCATAAGGCAGAATTTGTTCTGGGCGTTTTTTTACAATGCCGCGGGCATTCCGGTGGCCGCGGGTGCGCTCTACCTGTTCGGCGGCCCGCTGCTCAATCCGATGCTGGCGAGCCTCGCAATGGCCTTTTCGTCGGTGTCAGTGGTGATGAACGCGCTCCGGTTGCGGCGCTTTGGCTGAAGCTGCCATAGCTATCGGCGAATAGGCCCCATCCCGACGAGGAGACCCCACGATGCGCTTTTTTAACACGAGCGGTCCGGTGGTGGCTGAGGATCACTACTGCATCCCGCCCTTAGAGCGGCTGAGTCTTGCCGAGGTGCGTCGGCTCATCCGCGACAAACGCTACTTCGTGCTGCACGCGCCGCGTCAGACGGGCAAGACCTCGGCCCTGCTGGCCCTGCGCGACCTGCTCAACGCCGAAGGGGCCTATGGCTGCGTGTACGTCAACGTGGAGCCCGCCCAAGCCCTGCGCGAAGATGTGGAACAGGCCACTCAGGTCATCTTGGGCGAACTGGCTTCTCGGGTGCGCTTGACGCTAGGCGACGAATTTCTAACCCAGACGTGGGCCGCTATTTTCGCCGAGTTTGGACCGGGGGCCTTGCGCGAGGGGTTGACGCGCTGGTCGGAGGCCAGTCCCAAGCCGCTGGTGCTGCTGATCGACGAAATCGATTCCTTGATCGGGGATTCGCTGCTGTCGGTGCTGCGTCAGTTGCGCGCGGGCTACGATTTGCGGCCGGAGGGCTTTCCGCAGAGCGTGGTGCTGTGCGGGGTGCGCGATGTGCGCGACTACCGCATTCAATCGACCGCGGAAAATGCGATTATCGCCGGCGGCAGCGCGTTCAATATCAAAGCGCGTTCGTTGCGCTTGGGCGACTTTTCGCGGGAGGAGGTGCTCAAGCTGCTGGGGCAGCACACCGAAGAAACGGGCCAGCAGTTTACCGCCGAGGCACTGGACGTAGTCTGGACGCAGACGCAAGGGCAGCCGTGGCTGGTCAACGCGCTGGCCGACGAAACCTGTTTTGCCGGCGAATTTGCCGAGGCGTGGCATCGTCCGGTCGCGGCCGAGGCCATCCATTCCGCTCGCGAGCAGCTCATCTTGCGGCGCGAGACGCACTTGGATCAGTTGGCCGACAAGCTGCAAGAGGAGCGGGTGCGGCGAGTGGTTGAGCCGCTGTTGAGCGGCCGTGGGGCCGCCGAAAAGGTGCCCGACGACGACCTGCAATACACGCGCGATCTGGGACTCGTGCGCCGCGAGGGCCCCGTCGCCATTGCCAATCCGATCTATCGAGAAATCATCCCTCGGGCGCTGACCTATACGACCCAAGAGATGACGATCTCTCACGATCCTACTTGGTACGTCGATTCAAATGGCAATCTCGAGGTCGCCAAGCTGCTATCGGCCTTCCAAGGGTTTTTCCGCGAGCATTCGGAGCACTGGGTGGAGCGGTTCCAGTACAAGGAAGCCGGTCCGCAACTGCTACTACAAGCGTTTTTGCAGCGGATTGTGAACTGCGGCGGACGCATTGAGCGGGAATATGGCTTGGGTCGGATGCGGACGGATTTGCTGATCGTGTGGCCGCAAGGGCAGGAGACGCTTAAAGTGGTGATCGAGTGTAAGGTGCTGCACAAGAGCTTGGAGCAGACGATGGCCGCAGGATTGGAACAGACGTCCGAGTACATGGATCGTTGCGAGGCCGAGACGGGTCATCTGGTGATTTTCGACCGGCGCGAAGGTCGGCGATGGGCCGACAAAGTGTTTCACAGCCGCCGGGTATCGGACCAAGGTGTCGAAATCGACGTTTGGGGGATGTGACCGGCTGGGCTTACTACACGATACCAGCCCTCAGCCGGTCAAGGATCGAGGGCCTCTTGCCCTCGGCGAGGGCGGGACGCCCTCGATCCCGCACCCAGCGGAAACCGCAGAAAAGGCGTACTCAAAGTAAGGGGCGCCTACTTTAGGGGTCGTGTACTAAGCCGGCTGGGATGCGAAGAGATAGCCTATATAATAGGAAGAGGACGCATGGCTGCGATTATGATGGTTGGGGCGTTTGACACCAAAGGCGTGGAATACGCCTTCTTGCGCGAGCAGATTTTGGCCCGCGGCCACGAAGTTGTGGCGGTGAACACGGGCGTTATGGGCCGGGCCGAAGCCTTTGCCGTGGACGTGGATGCCAGCGCGGTGGCGGCGGCCGGTGGCGCGTCCTTAGAGTCGCTGCGCGCGGCTAGCGACCGCGGTGCTGCCATGAAGGCTATGGGTGCGGGCGCGGCCAAGGTGGCCGAGCAATGGTACGCCGAGGGCCGGATTGACGGCATCGTCGGCATGGGCGGGTCCGGCGGCAGCAGCGTGGTGACCGCGGCCATGCGCGCCCTGCCGGTGGGCGTACCCAAGGTCTGCGTTTCGACCGTGGCGTCTGGCGACACCGCGCCTTACGTCGGCAGCAAGGACGTGGTGCTCATTCCGTCGATTGTGGATGTGGCTGGAGTCAATCGGATTTCGCGGGTGATTTTTACGCGGGCCGCTGGCGCGATCTGCGGCATGGTCGAGGCCGAGCCGGCACCGGCTGGCGACGACAAGCCGATCGTCGCAGCGTCGATGTTTGGCAACACCACCGAATGCGTCAGCGCGTGCAGCGAGGCCCTGTCGGCGAGCGGGTACGAGGTCTTGGTCTTTCACGCCACCGGCACCGGCGGCCGCACCATGGAGTCGCTCATCGACGAGGGCTTAGTGGATGCGGTGCTGGACATCACCACCACCGAGTGGGCCGACGAAGTGTGCGGCGGCGTCTTCAGCGCGGGGCCAGACCGCTTGAGCGCGGCGGGCCGAGCGGGTTTGCCCCAGCTCGTGGTTCCCGGGTGCGTGGATATGGCCAATTTTGGCGGCATGGATACGGTGCCGCAAAAGTACAAGGACGGCACGCGGCTCTTTTACGAGTGGAACCCGGAGGTGACCTTGATGCGCACTAATGCCGAGGAGAATGCGCAGATGGGCCGGATATTCGCCGCAAAGCTCAACGCCGCCCAAGGCCCGGTCGCCGTTCTCATTCCGCTCAGAGGCGTGTCGATCCTCGATGGCGATGGCGAGCTGTTTTGCGACCGCGAAGCCGACCGCGCCTTGGGCGACGCCCTTAAAGCCAACTTGGACGAGGGCATCCTCGTCCGCGAAGTTGATCACAACATCAACGATCCAGCATTTGCAGCCGCCGCAACCGCGCTGCTACTGGAGCTAATTGCCGAGAAAGCAGGAGAGTAATGAGCGAGAAAAAGACATTCGTACAATGCGCCGACGTAGAGACCCAAGTCTTTGACTGGGGCCGGCTGAACTGGCTTTCCGAGCCGCTGGTGACCGCGGCCGAGCACTTTAGCTGCGGCGTGGTGGAGCTGGCGCCGGGCAAGGGCCACGTGCGCCACAACCACCCGTATAGCGAGGAGATTCTCTACGTGCTAGAGGGCACCGGGATCCAGACGGTGGAACTGGAGTCGGGCATGCTAAAAAAGGAGATCGGCCCGGGGGAGCTGGTACACATTCCGACGGCCGTGTATCACTCAACGGTCAATAATGGAGACAGCCCAATGAAGTTGATCGCCATATACGCGCCGTTTGGGCCGGAGGCCGAGCTGCGGAAGATGGAGGGGGTGCGGATAGAAAAGGCTCTCAACGGATAGGCGGCCATGGCTTTTACAAGAGAACAGGTACTCGCGCGGTTGCGGAAGAACATCGCCGCTGGGATTCCCATTATCGGCGCGGGCGCCGGCACCGGGATCAGCGCAAAGTTCGAGGAAGCCGGCGGGGTTGACTTGATTGTGATTTACAATTCCGGGCGTTTTCGCATGGCGGGCCGGGGGTCGCTGGCCGGGACCATGCCCTATGGGGACGCCAATGCGATTGTGATGGATATGGCCGGGGAGGTGTTGACGGTGGTGGAGGATACGCCGGTGCTGGCCGGCGTGTGCGGGACGGACCCGTTCCGGCAGATGGATGTTTTCTTGCGCGAGGTTGCGGCCATTGGGTTTTCCGGCGTGCAGAATTTTCCGACCGTGGGCCTGATTGACGGGTTGTATCGGCAGAACTTGGAGGAGACCGGAATGGGCTATGGGGTGGAGGTGGAGATGATCCGCACGGCGCACGAGATGGGGTTGTTGACGACGCCTTATGCGTTTAATCCCGCAGAGGGCGAGCTTATGGCCGCGGCCGGTGCCGACATTGTGGTGGCGCATACTGGGCTTACCACCAAGGGCGCGATTGGCGCGACGACCGCCCTGACGTTGGAGGAATCGGTGGGGGTTGTGCAGGCGATATGCGACGCAGCGCGGGGGGTGTCCGAAGAGGTGATTGTGCTGTGCCACGGAGGGCCGATTTCAGAGCCGGAGGACGCCGAGTACGTGTTGCAAAATGCGACGGGCGTCAATGGCTTCTACGGCGCGTCGAGCATGGAGCGGTTGCCGGTGGAGGTGGCCATTACCGAGCACGTAAAGAAGTACAAGGCCATCCGCTTTTGAGCGCGCTGCGCCCCTTGCGCAAGGTTGAGGTGAGGCGGCTCTTTGCGGGCGCGGCGCAGCGCTATCCGCCCAAGGCCGAGCTATCCTTTCTGTTGCAGAGCGTGGAAGACCCGCTCAATGTCGGCGCGATCTTTCGCATTGCCGATGCGTGCGGGGCGCGGGAATTGGTTTTTACGGGCGCGACGCCCGCGCCGCCGCACGAGGATATTGAGCGCACGGCGCGGGGCCACGAGCGGCGGGTGCCTTGGCGGCGGATCGGGCGCATGGACGAAGCGGCCAAGGCCCTGCGGGACGAGGGGTATCACTTGGTGGCGTTGGAAATGGTGCAAGGGGCCGCGTGCTATTTGGAATACGATTTCCCGGACAAAGTGTGCTTGGTGCTCGGCAACGAGACCAAAGGCGTCTATCGCCAGACCTTGGCGCTGTGCGATGGCGCGGTCTATATCCCCATGTACGGCAAGGGGCCGTCGATGAATGTTCACGTGGCCGGTGCGCTGGTGGCGTACCAAGCGTTGCTGGGGAAAGGCAATATCCTTCAGGTTTGCCGGAGTCGCCATGCGGATTGACCCCAGTGCCATAGATGCACACCCTCGACGGCCGATTTTTACGCCGCCTTGGATTCACAGGAGCGTACCGCACTATGAATGAACCAGTCGTCTATCTCAACGATGGCTTCGTCCCCGCTTCCGAGGCCCATCTCAAAATTTACGATTTGGGGATTGTACTGGGGGCCACCCTGACCGAAATGACCCGCACGTTCAGACGCGAGCCGTTCCGCTTGGAGGAGCACGTGCGGCGGCTCTTGCGGTCGTGTAAATACGCCGGTATTGAGCTGGCCTTGGACCACGAGGAGTTGGTCGAATGTACGCGGACCTTGATCCAGACCAATAGCAAGCTGATCGGTCCCGAGCAGGATTTGGGCGTCGTCCACTTTGTAACGCCCGGGGAAAACCAAATTTACGCTGGCAGTGCCGGGAAACCGGCGCGCCTGACGCCCACGTTGTGCATCCACTCCTTCCCGCTGCCCTTTGCCGTGTGGCGCTCCTATTTTGAGCAGGGCGTCCACGCGGTCACGCCCTCCATCCGCCACGTGCCGCCCCAATGCGTTGATCCCAAGACCAAAAACCGCTCGCGCTTGCACTATTGGCTGGCCGACAAGCAATCGCAGGCGGTTGATCCCGCTGCTACCTCGCTGCTGCTCGATTTGGACGGCAATCTCACCGAGTGCTCGGGGGCCAACTTTGTGGTGGTGGAGAACGATGCGATCTTTACGCCCACTAGTCGCAACATACTGGAAGGGGTGAGTTTGGTGACGCTGCGGGAATTGGCACCCGAGTTGGGGCTGAGGTGGGTCGAAAAGGAGTTGCAGCCCTACGACGCGGTCAATGCCGACGAGGCTTGGTTGACCAGTACGCCCTATTGTCTAGCGCCGTGTACGCGCATCAACAACGCGCCGATTGGCGACGGGAGACCCGGCCCCCTGTTCCATCGGGTGATGGAGGCGTGGAGTCGGCGGGTGGGGATGGACATTCTGGCACAGCTTAAAAACGCGGATTGATCATGCTCGACAAAACCCAACTCATGTCATCGATCCAAGCGGGTGAAGACGCCAAGCTCGAACTCAAGGAGGTCGTATTTCGGGGAGACCGGATTGGGTTTGCCAGAGAAGGGGGTCGCGCCGCGTCGAAACTCGCCGAGGTATTCGTCAGCATGGCCAATACGGAAGGAGGCACGGTCGTGATGGGCGTCCGCGACTCGGATCGCATCCCGGTTGGTATCCCCCCGGACAAGCGCGACCTCTTAGAGCAATTTATCGTCAATGTGGCGGCCCACAACTGCAATCCGCTGATCGTCCCGGCGTTGGATTGGGAATACTTGCCCGGAGAAGGTGAGCGCCCCACACTGTGCTTAATCGTTGAAATCCCCCCGTCCAAGTTCGACGTACACCAGACGAGCGATGGGCGATTCCTCCAGCGCGTCAGCAGCCACCGCCAGTTGATCCCGGCCGAACGACTGGCCCGCATGTTGACGGAACGTCGCTTGGCTAGTCCGCTTGAGGAACGACCCATGGTCGGCAGCAGTCTCGACGATTTGGACAAAACCCGACTTGAACAGTACTTCCGTCGGCGCTTCCCGGACTGGTCCACGCCAGAAGACTGGGCTCCTACGCTGGCGGCGCACAAGCTGGCGGCGATCTTGGATGTGGGCGCAATTCCGACGCACTTGGGCATCCTGCTCTTTGCCGAGCAGCCCGAGCAGTACATTTCCGGCGCGTACATCGATCTGGCCGTGTACCACCACGACATTCCCGACGGCAACACCGTGGATAGCCGACAAATCACCGGGCCTTTACCCGAGCAAATCGCCAAGGTCGTGTCGTATTTCCAAGCCTCTCCTTTGACGCCGATCCTATCGCGGAAAAGCGGCGATGGTCGGCGAGATTATCCCAGCTATATAGACGCCGCACTCCAAGAGGCCGTCGTAAACGCCGTCATTCATCGGGACTACGGAATCGCCGGATCGCAGATCATCATTCGCATGTTCCCCGACCGCATTGAGTTCCAAAATCCCGGGACACTCTACAATACGTTGACCATTGAAAACTTGTACGCTGGGTGTCAGCCGGTGCGCCGGAATCAGTTTCTCACTGGCTTCATGCGCTACTACGAAAGCCCGGTTACGGGATCTAGTTTTCTGGAAGCGCGGGGTGAGGGGTTTTTGAATTTGGTCCGCGACAGCCTGCGCCTGTCTGGGCGACGACCGCAACTGGAACAGATCGGGGAGGCGACGAAGTTGACGATCTACGCGGCGCAATACCCGGAATTGGCATAGGGGTTTGGTGCTTGAAGGATAAAACTGTGCCCAAAGCTGCGATGTCTTGGGTAAAATTTGCGTTCTATCCCATCTAAATTGTATGAATGGAAGGGAATTCATCAGGCGTGCCAGACGCTATGCTAGAAAGACCAGAAAGGGCTTCCGCTTCGATCCGCGTCATGGCAAAGGCAGCCATGGGACGCTCCATGTGGGAAACCGTCGCACTACCGTTCCGTATAAAGAGATTGGCGCGGGCCTGCTAGCTGCTATGCTAAAAGACTTGAACATTGACCAAAAGGATTTCTAATTCATGCGCTATATCTATCCGTGCATCCTCACGCCAGAGGAAGAAGGCGGTTTCTTCGCGTCCTTCCCCGACGTTCCTGGTGCCTTGACCTGTGGTGATGACCGCGTCGAGACGCTTGAACTGGCCGAAGACGCTCTCGTCGCCATGCTCTCTGTGTACGTCCAAGAGCAACAGGACATCCCAACGCCAAGTCCCGCTACCGATGGTCGGGAACTCGTCGCCGTGCCTCCTGTTGCCGCAGCCAAGTTGGCTCTCTATACGGCCCTGCGCACACAGGGCATCACTTGGGCGGCGCTCGCTGACCGCTTGGATCTGAGCGAGTCTGCTGTCCATAAGTTGCTCAACCCAGACCACTACTCCCATATCAGTCAGGTCGTGAAAGCCCTCCGGGCTGTCGGGCGCAACTTGGTAATAGAAGACCGAGCGGCCTAGACCCAACGGTCCGCCGGCCCTGTTTTTCGCAGAACGACTAAACCTGTCACCCCTTCATTCCCGTCATCACCAGCCCGCGCTCGAAGTAGCGCTGCCCCATAAAAAAGACCAGCAGAATGGGCACGGTCGCGGCTACGGAAGCGGCCATGAGCAGATGCCACTGTGTGCCGTACATGCCGGCAAAGGCATTCAGTCCCAGCGCCAGTGTGCGCTTCTCATTGCTGTGCAGGTATATGAGCGGCCCCATAAAGTCGTTCCAGATACTGAGAAAGCTGAGAATGGCCAGCGTCGCCAGCGTTGGCTTGGCCAGTGGCATGGCAATCGACAGGCAGATGCGCAAATTCGAGCACCCGTCTATGCGTGCGGCGTCGATCAAGTCCAGCGGCAGGGTCTTAAAAAACTGGCGCAAAAAGAATATCTGGAAGGCGTTGCCCGTACAGGCCGGCACCAAAAAGGGGAGAAATGTATCTACCCAGCCCAGCTTCTGGAAGAGTACAAACGTAGGGATCATGGTCACCGCGGCCGGCAGCATCATGGTCGATAGCACGGCGACGAACAGCACGTCGCGGCCAAAAAAATTCAGCCGGGCAAAGGCATAGGCCACAACGGAAGAAGTAAAAAGACTCGCCCCGGTGCCAAAAACCGCGAGGATCGCGCTGTTGAGGAAATAGCGCCCGAAGGGCAACGTCGGCTGAGTGAAGATCTCCACGAAGTTGGTCAGGCGCAGCATGGAGGGCAGGAGGCGGGAAAAGACCTCGTCCGGCGTCTTGACCGAGGTAATGAGCATCCAGGCAAAAGGCACCAGAAACCAAAACGCCAGAAAGGACAGCGCGGCGTAGAGGACGAGTTGGCGTCGCAGCGACAGGGCGTCTTGCGAATCACCGCTCATTGGTAGTGAACCCACTTCTTGCCCATGGCCAACTGGATCAGGGAGACGATCAGGGTGAGGATAAAGAGGACCAAGGCCATGGCGCAGGCATAGCCCATCTCGAAGCGCTCGAAGGCCGTTTGAAAGAGATACAGGACGTAGAACAGGGTCGCGTGCGCCGGCCCGCCTTGGGTCATGACATAGGCTTGGTTAAAGATCTGTAGTGAGGCAATCACCCCGACCATCGTCAAGAAAAAAATCGTCGGGGTCAGCAGCGGCACGGTGACGTATCTAAAGCGCTTCCACGGCCCGGCCCCGTCCAGTTCTGCCGCTTCGATCAACTCGCGCGGGATATTCTGTAGGCCAGCCAGAAAGATCATCATCGATCCGCCCAATCCCCATATACTCATAAAGATCATGCCCGGCATGGCCCCTGTCCGCGATGAGAGCCACTGGGGCCGGCCCATACCGATCCACTCCAACACCGCCATCAACCCGGTCCAGTCGAGGAACAGGTTGATCAAGCCAAAATTGGGATCGAAGAGCCATTTCCACAGCAGCAGCATCGCGATGCCCGCCACGACATTGGGCAGAAAAAAAGCCGTGCGAAAAAAATTGACGCCGCGCAGGCGGTGATTGACCAGCATGGCCAGTCCCAGCGCTAGCACGAGTCCCAGCGGCACGGCAAAAACCGCGTAGTAGATCGTATTAAACACTGATTTGTAAAAAAGCGGGTCGTGCGCCAGCTTCTGAAAATTGGCCCATCCCACGTACTCCGGCTCGGTAAAGAGGTTCCAGCGCGTAAACGCCAGACCAAAGCTGGCCAGTATCGGCCCGAGGGCAAAGAGCACCATGCCCAAAATCCACGGCGATATGAAGAGATACCCTTCTAGGTGTTCTCGCAGGTTTAGCTTCATCCATTTGCCTCGGTCTTGTGCAGGGCCATGTTGTCGCGAATGGCTTGGTTGATTTTTCTGGCGGCATCTGCTAGGGCCTCGGGCACGCTCTTTTCGCCCAGCAGGACCAGTTCCCACTCTGGGTTAAACAGCAGATTGTATTCGGCGGGATTGATATAGGGGCTGCGGTGAAATAACTCGGTGCGCTCAGCGGCCTTGAGAAAAGTCTGGGTAATTTCCGCATTTAGATTGGGATTTTCCACGAAAACAGGGCTGTACGCGGTTGCCCGGCGGCCGGGGATATTCCAGCCGATCTCGGCAATGGCCTCCTGACCTTGGGGGCCGACCAGATATTCCATAAAGCGCCACGCCTCTTGCGGGTGTTTGGTGTGGGCGTATATGCCATAACCGACCATGCCGCCGGACAGATAGATATCTACTTTGTGGCGCGGCGGCGTCGCGACTCCCCACGCAAAGCTCTTGATGGTTTTGCGGAACTGGGGCACGAACCACTGGCCGTAAAAACACATGGCCACGCGCCCGGTCTCGAACATCACGTTTACCGGACTCTGCGCCTGCTCGGCGTAGCCCGGTGCCACGTGCCAGCGGGTAGAAAGATCGGCGGCAAACTGCAGTGCCTCGATCACTTGCGGGCTTTCGAGCAACACGCGCGTCCGATCTTCGGAGAAGATGCGCCCGCCCGACTGCCAGATCCACTGCTCTGGATTGGCGTTGTTGTACACGCCAAACTGTACGATGCGCCCCTGCTCGTCGCGCTTGGTCAAGCGCCGGGCAATTTCTACGAACTCTGCGCGCGTCCAACTGCCGTCTGGGTAGGGAATACCGGCCTCGTCAAACAGGTTCTTGTTGTAGAAAATCAAAAAGTCCGGCGACCAGTCTTTGCACAGCCCGTAGATCGGCCCTTGGCCAAAGCGCTTGCCGTCCCAGCGGTACGGCTCAACCGTTTGCGGAAAAAAGTCCTCAACGCCAACGACCTCGCTCTTTGCCAGATAAGGCTCTAAGTCGAGGAGCACTCCTTTGGACAACATGCTGCCCAAATTGCTCGGTGCCACGTAAAAGATGTCGGGCGAGCGTCCCCCGGCCATCATGGTCAGCAGCACGGTATTGAAATTCTGCTGGATGTGGATGAACTTGACCTTTATATCTGGGTTGCCAGCTTCAAAATCGGCCATGAGCTGATTGAGCATGGCCACTTCCTGCGTATTGCCCCAGCCAGCGAGGACGATCTCGGTGCGCCCGCTCTCCTTTTGTGCGGGCGTGTCGAGCCCCAGTAGCAGGGAACGCGCCGTGGGTACGCTGAGCAGGCCGACAACGCCGAGGATACAGAGGCTATAGAACAGAGTAGAGCGGTCCATAGCTCATCATTGCTCCGGCAATAGCGGAAACGACTCGATATCCCCCGCAATGGTCTCCAGCAGGGTGGCGATCTCTCGCTTGTCGCCCTCGTCCAGCGCTAGCTTGCCGGCCGGTGCCCGTTCCACCAGCGTGCTGAACACCCCGCGGCGCTTGAGGATATAGCGCATAAAGGGGTGGTTCTCGAGAAGTATCAACGGCAACAGGCGGCGGTGCATGGCGCGCGCCTCCTCCTCCTGCCCGGCCCACCACAGCTCGGTGATCTTGGCCAGCACATCGGCCAGCTCGCAGGCGGGCATATTGCCATTGGCGCCGCGGCGCATCTCGTCGGGCAAAAACTTGCCCGCCGCCCCGCCGAAGATGCACTTGACCCGGTCGCCGACCATCTCGGCCACCTCGGCGATGTGCTTAGGGCCGGGCTGCCGCTCCTCCTTGACGTATTCGACCTGCGGGATCTCGTCGATTAGTTGCGCCACCTGCTCGCCGCGCAACGGCGCGTACATATCGGCATTCTGCACCATGATCGGCCCGTCAAACACTCCAGCCAACCGCCGGTACATGTCCATGGCCGTGGCGGCGTCGGTGCGCGCCGGCGTCATGGCGATAATCGAATCTGCCGCGGCTTTTTGCGCCGCCCGCGCATAGAGCAGCACCTGCGGCAGCGAGAGCCCAGAACAGCCAAAGACCACGGGCAGGCGGCCGTTGACCTCCTCCAGCACCGCGTCCAGCCCCCGGATCCGCTCCTCCTCGCCCAAAAACCAGAACTCCCCAACCATCACCGGCCAGACGATGCCGTGCTGGCCGCTCTCGCAGCAGAAATTGGCCACCTTCTTCAGGTCGTCGATGTGGATCTCGAGGTCGTCCCTGTACGGCGTTGGCAGCAGGCCGAAGACCCCCTTCATGTCGTCAAATCGCGCCATGGTTCATCCTTTCCCGTAATTACTGGTAGCTACTCAACGGCCATTATATAGGGTTCGATTTGCTTTAGGCGCTGCTGATCAATGCCCTTTACGTTGAGCAAGCCCTTTACATTGGAATAGGGGCGGCCCTCGATTATCCTCTGAGCCGTTGCCGGCCCTATCCCGGGCAGCGTTTCTAGCTGTGTGCGCGAGGCCGTATTGATATCGATGCGCTTTGCCTCGAGTTGAGACAGCGTCGCACAGCTAATCCATATCAGGGCCATGAGTACATAGCCCACAAAATTCCAGCGTTTCACAAGCACCTCCAGTGCGGCAATTTCCATAGTTTTTTCGGCTTTTGGACGGTAGGGAACGGATCGGTCACATCGACATACCGGCGCAGCGCGGGCCGCTGCGACTTCTGTTCACCGCGCCCCATCCACATAAGTGCAGCGGCCGCAACGCGCCCAGTTCACCGGGTGCGCTCTTTTTGCCTGCGTGCGAAAAGGCGCATCTGTTGCTGAGCCGCAAGTGAGTCGCCCACTTCTCGGTAGGCCACGGCCAAACTATAATGGGTGCCGACATAGGTAGAATCGGCCCGCAAAACCGCCTTAAAATCGTCGATGGCCTCCCGGGCCTGGCCCTCGCGCAATTTGGCATTGCCTAGGCCGTTTATCGCGTCGATGTAGTTTTCCTTTAGCGCCAAAGCGCGCTCATAGGCCGAGCGCGCCTGCACCGGATAGTCTTTCATCAAATAGGCGTTGCCGAGATTAAACCACGCCAGCGCATAGCCCTCGTCTAACGTCAGGGCTTGGCGATAGGCCGCGATGGCATCGTCAACCCGCTGTAGCCGCAAATAGGCCGTGCCCAAATTCTGCCAAGCCTGTATCTGGGCGGGGTTGATCTTCAGGGAGGCTTTGTACTGTTGAGCAGCCGCTTCAGCAAAACCCAACTTAGCGTAGATCACGCCTAAGTTGTAGCGGGCTACGGCATCGTCGGCGTGGCCTTTTAGGCGCAAACGCTGCTCGCGAATGGTATCGAAATGCGGATCAAGGCGCTTGAACATCTCGATCTGCCTCTGGCCTTCCTCTGACTTGCCCTGCTTCACATACACTTTGGACAGGGTCAAGTACGCTTCTGGATAGGCCGGGTCTAGGGCGATGCTTTGCTCGAGTACCGCGGCCGCCTCGGTCTCTTTGCCCTGTTGGGCGAGTACCATGCCCAGCCCATTGAGCGCCTCTACAGCCGCCGAATCGCGCTCAATGGCCGTGCGAAAGGCCGCCTCCGCTTCTTGGTGGCGATTCAACCGCATGTAGATGCGCCCTAGCGCCGTGCGGTACCGCGCACGCCTAGGCTCTATTTCGACGGCTTTTCGCGCCATATCCAAGGCCCGTGCGCATTGCCCCATCTTGGCACAGTACATCTCTCCCAAGCTGTAGTACACCAGCGCGTACTCGGGGTCTATTTCCAACGCTCGCTGCATGTGCTGGGCTGCGGTCCCGTAGTCGTGATCGCGGGCGTGCGCCACGCCTAAGTTGTAGTGGGCCGGAGCGCGATCGGGTGCCAATTGCAAGGCCCTTGCAAACGCGGCCCGCGCCTTGGCATCGTCGTCCGTGCGCAAATAGAGTTGGCCGAGCTGGCGATAGGCCGCGGCGCTGTCGGGCGCGAGCGCAATGGCCTTGCGATATACGGCCAACGCCCGTTCCAACTCGCCCTGCCGGGTCATGACCTCTCCGGCCCCCAGCAGCGCCCCTAGGTGCAGCGAGTCGATGCGGAAGGTCTCGCTGAAATATCGCAGTGCTTCCCCATACACGGCGTGTTTTAAGTAGAACGCCCCCAGTTCGTAGTGCGCCGCTACGTCGCTGGAATCGGCGCGAATGCGATTCAAATAACTCAGCTCTATCGCGTGCGGGTCTTCTAGGGCGCCGCCGCAGCCAAAAGCCGTTATCCACGCCAGCCATAGCGCACCGTTAAACCGCTTCACGCTCGCCTTGCCCTTTCGCGGATTCTGGCACGGGTCCTATAGCTTTTCCGGCTCTTGGACCGCGAGGAACTGATCGACTGCCACGTCTTCCAACACCTGCTCCACCCCACTCGGCCAGCGAATCTCCACCCGATCCACCCGCGTGCGAGTCCCCAAGCCAAAATGCACCCGCAGCGCATTCTGCGACAGATACGAACTGCCCGAGCGCACTTCTTCGACCTGTTTTAAGTCGCCGGCGACCACCCGGATCCGTGCGCCGATGCCGTCGCGGTTGCTCTGCGTACCTATTGTGTGCACTGCCAGCCAGTGCTGGCGGTTGCCCCCGTCGTTGCGCAGTAGCTGGCCGCGCTGGTTGTTGTTGGCCACGAACAGGTCGAGATCGCCATCGTTGTCGTAGTCGGCGGTAGCCGCTCCGCGTCCGACCGCGGCGGCGGCCAGCCCGGGCGAGGCAGTGCTGACGTCGGTGAACGTGCCATCGCCGTTGTTGTGAAATAACTGATCCCGCTGCGCGTAGGAAGGTCCGGCGCGGTCGATAATTTCTATGTTCGGTTCGACGTGCCCGTTGGTTAGGAACAGGTCGAGGTAGCCGTCGTTGTCGTAGTCGAGCAAGTCCGTGCCAAAGGTCAATGTCGAGAAAGTCGGTTCGTCCAGTTTGGACTCGTGTATCCGGTCCTTAAACACACCGCCCCGCTCGTTTTTTAACAGGCGACAGTGCTCCCACTGGAAATTGCAGACGACGAGGTCGAGGAGTCCGTCGCGGTCGTAGTCGCCAAAGTCCGTGCCCATGCCGGCCTCGGGTTTGCCGTCTGGGCTGAAGGCGACGCCAGAACTCAGCCCAACATTGGAAAACCGCGTCCCTCCCTCGTTGCGAAAGAGGAAGTTCGGGGTCATATCGTTGGCGACAAACAGATCCGCATCGCCGTCTGCGTCGTAATCGCCAAATACCACGCCGAGCTGACGACAGCGGTCGTTGTAAACGCCCATTGCTTTTGTCGCGTCGGCAAACGTCCCATTGCCCTCGTTGCGGTACATAATCCCCGACGCGCCCTTGTACTGACCGGGACCGCAGTAGATGCGTGTGGAACCGTGCCGGCACTCTTTGTGGTTTGCGAGGGTAAAATCGGTATTGTTGGAAACGTAGAGGTCGAGATCGCCATCGTTGTCAATGTCGGCAAAGGCCGCGCTCATGCTCAAGCGCTCGTCGCCGATGCCAGCGGTCTTGGTCGCATCGACAAATGAACTGTCGCCGCCATTGCGATACAGCACATTGGCACCAAAGTTTGTGACGTAGAGATCTACGCGACCGTCGTTGTCGTAATCTCCCGCGCAGACACCCATGCCATATCCTTCATCGCCGACGCCTGCTGCCGCGGTTATTTCTTCGAACTTCCCATTGCCTCGGTTGCGATACAGGGCGTTTTGCGGTACGCGCCGCTCCAAAAAGCCCGGCAATGCGGCCCCATTGACCAAGTAGAGGTCTTCGTCGCCGTCGCTGTCGTAATCGACAAAAGCCGCTCCCGAGCCATAGGTCTCCACGTAATAGAAGCGACCGCTGCCGCCGTTCACATGCACAAAGTGGATGCCGGCCGCGGTCGTGGCATCGACGAATTTCGGCAGGGCCTTTCTAGCCAACTTGGGCTTGGGCGCAGTGGCTTTGGTCGCTGGAGCGGGAGTTTCATTTGAGCACCCCGCGATCAGGGCCACACCCCAGCTAAAGAGAACCGCAACGATGGGCATGTACAAAGGGCACCTATCGCGGGAATCAGACTGCACAGGCGTTATTGCAATCCGGCAAACATGCTCAGAAACAGCACCAGATCCGTCGTCGTCTCGTCGCGGAAATCGCGCCGCTCCCAGCGCCCGCCGATGTTGGTCATCAGGCGATAGCCCAGATAGTCCGAGCGATTGGATAGCTGTGCAGCAATCACGAACTGTTCAAAATCATCTACGTATCCGGCGGGCAGCGGATCGGTGCGTGCAACCCTGTTCCTAAAAATCTCGTACTCGATGCCAGACTCTAAGCGCATCGCGTTGATCAGCTCCTGCTGCCACACGAAGAAGAAAATTTCCGCCAGCTCGTCGTTCGCCAGCTCGCTTTTATCCGTGGGCGAGCGCCGCTTGTAGAGTTGTTTCCACTTGGGCCACAGCACGTGTCGCCCCACCGGAATGGGCAGATCCGCCTTGGTGATCAGGGCGAAGAGCGTCTCGTCCTGCCAGTTTGTCGGCTGCTGGTCGCCGCGCTGGTGATAGATCTCGTACTTCAGCTTGGTCTCCAGATTGAACGGGGCGTATTTGCGCGTCCGCGCACTCAGAAAGGTGGTGTTGATCAGGGCATCCCGCGCGATCATGGGATCGGCAAAGGGGCGCATATCGCCCTGCGTGCGCGGACTCTGCACCCACACAATGACGTCTTCGGGGATATTGTCCTCAACGCTGCGCAGGCCGTTGTAGAGCTGCATCTGCAAACCGTGGCGCGGCACCTCGTGCGTCAGGGTCAGCAAACCGTAGAGCGACTTGTTGCGGCGATTGCTGCTCAGCAGCCACTCGCGCATGCGACCGACCATTATGCGGCTGCCCGGCTTGATTTCAGCGCCGCCGTAGAGGTTGTAACCGCGGTGGTCGCGCGGATATGGATAGTCCGCTTCCTCGTCGTTCTCAAAGCGGTCGATCACCGTGTTGTTGTTCATGTCAGTGCCGTAGAGAAACTCCAGCGGATCGACATCGTAGCGCACAAAAGGCTCCAGATAGTCCGGCATGCCGTTGTCGTTTTGGTTGAAGTCCGACACGAGGTCGTTGTTTTCGTCGTAGCCGGGAAAGACCGCCACGTCAGCCCGCTGGATCAGCAAGCGCTCGGACGAGGAGCTGCTGAAGGTGCGCCGACGCCAGTCGGGAAAGCGGTCTTGGTCGTCGTTGTCGTCGACGAATTCATAGACGTTGTTTACAGAACTTTCGTAGTTAATGCGCCCGTTGCTGTCGGGCACGAACATAAAGGTCTGATAGCCCGGGTCCATGCTAAAAATTTCGCCATAGGCAAACCACGGGTACACATTGTGCGACGCCGTTGCGTAGTAGCCCTCGGCGCGCTCTTTTCCCAGCGCCTGATTGTAGGTGAAGTTCTGGTTGGGAAAGCGGCGGTATTTGCGGTTGATATTGTATTCGGCGCGCAAGTTAAACCCGCCGAAGAGGTCGTCGATTTCCATGGTGAGACCGGCGACTTCGTTGGCCGTCGGCAAGCCGTAGCTAAAGCGCACCACGCGCTGGTTGGAGCCGTCCTTGATATTCTTCTCCGCGCGGGCGACGGGCAAAAATACGGGCTCGCCCGTGTTGTTGACCTGCATATTGGAAGTGACTTCAACGGCGTAGTCGTTGGCCAAGACCAGCTCGATCTCGATCTTTTTGATTTCCTTGAAGTCGATGATTTCGTCTTCGTCGGGAATGGGCGTGAAGTCGCGCTCAATGTCGTAGGTAATGACGATGTTGTTGCCGCCGCTGGCCTCCCAGCGACCCTGCCGCCGAATGCCGCCGTCAACCAGCGCCCGGTCGGAAATTTCGGGATGCTCTACGCCATTTATGTACACGCGGTGCAAAAAGAGCAACGCCCCCCCTTCGCCGTCCTCGGGCGAATCGTCGGACAGACGCACCAAGAGGCGCTGCACGTTGCCCGCCTGTAGGTTGCCGCCGAGTGTGCCTTTGAGAGAGTTGTTGCCAAAGCTCTCCGAGCTGTTCCAGTGGCCGGCGTTGACGTAGGTGGTGCCCAGCTTGATAAAGTCGCCAACTTGGGCCGTGCCGCGCAGGCCGATCAGATTGGTGAAAATCGTGCGCACCGTGGCTCCTTGGTCGCGGTTGGTCGCCGTGGCTGCCAGAGCGGGGTTATCCGTGCGTGAGGCGATTAGCGTCAGGGCGTATTTGTCGGAGAGGAAATCCCACTGCACGCCGTTGAACAGGGGTTTGGAAAAGGTCATCGGCGTCAGCGTCGTCCTCAGTTGCTCGCCCACGGTCAGGGCCATGTGGTATTGGCCTTGCGACGCCATTGAAATGACTAGGTTGTTGAACCAGTTGTTGAACTCCACGGACTTGTCGATCGCGCTGCCCGTTTCCGTGGGGTGCTGTTGCGCCCACTCGTAGATCTTCCAGCCGCGCGTGATGTAATTTCCGTAGATGTCGTAAAAGCGCTGGCCCTGCAGCACGATGTCGGTATAGCGCTCGTAGCGATCTCTGGCGTAGTTGGTGTACTCCCAGTTTTTCCATCCGTAGATATCGTAGAGCGTCTGGGGCAGATACCATTTCCGCATAGTCGGCGCGATGGTCTGGGGCGATATCCGCACCCCACTGGTGACATAGGGGTTGAGAAAACCCGATTGCAGGCCTTCGGCTAACGCTCCACCTGCCAAAAGGCAACCCGTTAGCAGAGCACCGAAAAACTTCCGGCCCATTTGTTCCCTCCCTTTTTTACTGCTGCACAACGCGTACTGGTTTAGTAGGCTAAACTAATGATGCGATATACCGACTGGTCGCCAGAGTCGGCTGCCATCTCGATGTGGCAGATGTACACACCCGGCGGCAAAACCGCTCCCGCCTCGTCCCGGCCATCCCACGCGAAACCCGCGCTGCTCTGGTCGAGCGTCCGCAGGAGCGATCCGGTCAGATCGTAGATCGCCACGTTGGGATGGCCCTCAACTTGGACTACGATAAAGTTGATTTGCGCTTCGTCGTTTACTCCATCGCCGTTGGGCGTAACGACCGGCGTCACCTGCACATGGCGCAGCAAACTCCCACCGGCTACATCGGGCACAAAAACGATCATCGAGCGCGGCTCTAAGGGTTCGACGCCTTGGCGCACATCCTGCTGGCTGTCCCCTGCCCAGGCCTCAAAGAGGGTGGCGTTGGTCGTTACCTGCGCAGTAAACTGCACTTCCACCGAGTCCTCCCGCACCCGCTCTGGCAGTCCGACTCGCAGCAGCCCGTCCGCTAGTTCAACTTCCTTCGGCTGTACGCGCTGGCCGCCGACTCGGACGCCAACCTCTTGCACAGCCCCCGGCACTTGGATAAAGACCTCGTCAAAGCCTTGGTCGTTGCGCGCCGAGGTCGGTTGCAGCAGATATGTAAAGCGTTGCAGCGAATCGAGGCCGACCTCGCGTGGCAATATGCGTGCGGCAATGCCGCCGCTAACGAGCGGATCGTCGAATGCTAAGGTCAGGGAGCGCAGCACCGGCGTTAGCTGCGGGTCGTCGTTGGCTAGGCGAACCTGTAGTTGCAAGAATTGTCTGGGCGTAGGCGAGAGGAATGCCTCTGCGGGAAAATCATAGGGCTGGCTCCAGCCGCTCCAATCCGGCCCTTTGAGCTTGAGGGTGTCGATGCGCCCGCGCACGCTCTTGGGCAGCTTACCAAAACGGGCCGAATCCAGTTCGGTGCCGTTTTTGTGGTAATACTTCTTCTGGAGCTCAAAGGTATTGCCCGTCTGTGAGCGAATTTCGATCTGCGTACCGGCGGGTAGATCGGCGTCCCACGACAGCTTGCGCACGCTCTTCATGGAGCCTAGGTCGATGAAATCCGACACCATTTCCGTCGCCGCTACGTGCCCCTCGCCGTAGAGGATGTATTCAAAAATCGACTGGCGGATCTGCAAGCGCGTTGGAATGCCGCTGCGGTGGTAGAAGATGTAGCGGATTTTCCGCAGTGGGAATGCAAAGTGATACGACTGTTGGTTGGGGAATCTATCGTTGAATACGTCGCTGAGTTCCTCGTAGTCGAAATTGCTGCGAATGCGGTCGCTGGTCAGGCCGCTGGCCGGCGCGCCATCCGAGGTGGTGAGGATAAATAGCTTGGCCCCGTGCCCGTGGGAACCACGAGACCCCTCTCCGGCTCCGACAGTCAGGTCTAGGTGGGAAAGGTGATCCACCCAGAACGTGGTGCCCAGATCCCATTCGAACCAATCGCCGTCTTCGACGTAGGTCCTGAGATTGCCCTCCTTGGCTTGGTCGCCACCGACGGCAACTCGCCAGTTGGTATTGACATCCCCGTCGAAGATCGTACCGATTTTGTCTGCGCTGCGCCCCGCTCGCACCGACCCGCCCCGTTCCACTGTACCTAGGGCGAGATTATCTCCGAGGGCATCCACTTCGATCTCAGCCAGTGCCGCGCCCGGATTCTTTTCCGTGGGTACTAGGCGCACGTGGTGGACGAGGTTAAAATTTAGCGTATCCCGCTCTATGAGATGTTCTCCGCTGGCCAGACCGAACTCAATTCGCTTCAGATCGACCTCAAAAACGCGCTCCACATTGGGCGTGGTGGTGACGGCGACCGGGTGGTAGGTTACGCCAAAGCGCGTATCGACACCGTTGCTTATGTACGTCGTGAAATTGCGAAAGGGCTTGGCGTCGGGTGTGTCCGGAAAGACAAAGCGCAACTTGTGCGCCAATACCGGCCGGCCGAGGTCGATTTCGATCCACCAATCGTCCAGCGGATCGTCGGCGGATGGCTGCCAGTAGGTCGATGGGTCTTGGTCAATGATATTAGCCGCATCTTGGGCGTTTGAATGGACTTGGCGGATGCCACCAAAAACCTGTTTCTTGCCCTCGCTGTGGGAAAACTCTGCGGCATTGGCCACGGCGTTTATATTGCGGCGCATCCACGCTAGGCTGATGCTGCCGTCGTCGGCAATTTCCAGCGTACCTTGGGGAATGGTCCACGTCTGCCAGTCCGCCGGGCTGCTCAGGCGCAGTTCGTCGGCATGGGCACCTGCTGTACACAGGGTGGCGACGAGCAAAATGCGAATCGCAGCGAATTTTCTCATGGCACATCCTCGAAAGCGTTAGTAGGCCACCGCAATGGTGCGCGTGCGCGTGAAATCACCCGCGTCCGTCTCGACGGCAAGTCGGGCGAGGTATAGGCCCGGCGCCACGCGCCCCGTCCCCTCTCCCCGCCCATCCCACTCTTCGACATAACGCCCTTCGCTCCTCGAATCGGCCACTAGTGTGCGCACTTTGCGTCCGCGCAAATCGCAGATTGCAAAGACCACCCGGCTGGCCTGTACGCCCAGCAGTGAATAGGCCAGTTCAAGCGCGTCGTTGCGCCCGTCGCCATTCGGCGTCACTACGGCCGATCCCACGTCTAATGCGCTCAGCACCTCTAACCCCTCGCTCGGTGCCAGCACCTCGATGGAATTGGTCGATACCTCCGCGTTGGCATCTCCGGGATCGATAGATTGGGGCTGTCCTGCTCCCCCGACGACAAACACCTCGCCCTGAAACAGGGCGTTGAAACTGAAGATGCCCGTTTTGAACAGCAGCCGCAGGGGCCTGTTGTCTGCGGCCGCGATGCGATTGGACGGAAAATAGACGATCAGCTCGCTTTGTCTCTCCGCAATGCTGTCGGGCGCCACAGGGACCAAGGGGTCGCCCATTTCCAGTCCTATAAACTGGACGCGGGCCGGGGTGTGCAGCCTCAAGGCGTCAAAACCCGACTTGGTCGCCGACTCAAAGTCGGCCCGCACGTCAAAAGTGAAAATGCGCTCCTCGCCCAAGGGCACTTCCGTCTTGCGCCCGAGCGGCTGGGGTTCGTCCTGTAAGGCGACCTCCCCGACGACCGCATCGACCAGCAGAGGCGAGTATTCTACGACCAGCGAATCCATCTGACCGTAGGTAAACAAATCCTCGCTCTTCATTGTGAAGTTGATTTTGAGATACTGCCGATTATCCGGCGAAAGGATCTCTAGGCCCTCGCCGCCGGACGCTTCTTGCGGCACCGACCAGAAGCTCCAGTTGTCCACGTCGGGCCGCTCCGGCCCCCGGGCTCTAGGGCGCACATAATCGTCGCGCGGCGCCTTATCCCATTCGGCAAAACTCACTTCGCGCTCGGTCCTCAGCTCGGTGTATATGCTGTAAATCTGTGGCGTATCGTCCCGGCCGGTCTGCGTTTCTAGCGAAAAGGAGATGGGATTTGCTGGCAAAAGTTCGGGTTCGCTGTCTATGCTCTCTTTGGAAAACCCGTTGAAATAGGGTATGGCCCGCCCGAAGTTGACCGGCTCGCCGATGTCGATCACCTTGGAGATGTATTGCGATTTTTGCACAAAACCCTCGCCGTAAAACTCCACCTCGGCGATGACGCCCAGTTGCGGGAAGTTTAAGAAAATGAACTGCAGGGGCTGGGTGGGAAAACGGGCATTGGCGATGCGCGTGGTCTGGTTGAGATTCTGCTCCAGCAAAAGGTCAAACTGCCCTTGCTTAAAGCGCTCGCCATCAATGGCAGCCCAAACTTCATACAGCTTGGGATAGGCATTTTTGAGCGGCAAACCCGGCGTGATCCGCTTGCGGTCGTCGGTCTGCGTGCGCCCTTCGGCTGGAGCAAAAAAGCGGATGCGATTGATGGGCAATTCCCAACCTAGGTTGTAGTAATAAAAGCCGGAGACAATGGCTACTGACCGGGTCGTGTCGCCATCTACTGTATATATAAACCCATTATCTCCGAGGACCTCGGGCTGGCCGGGAATGAGGCGTGCGGCGTGCGGCCCAGCCCGTTCTCCCCCCCAGGGGTTGCCGAAGACATCCGCGCGCGAGCTGCCCTTCTTCTCGCCCAGCGCGATATTGACCGCTGGGTCCAATTCGTAGGGTTGCAGACTGCCGCCCACGACCCACATGCCGCCCATCAACTCGGCTAGTTCTTCCCAGCCGTTATCTCCTGTCCCCAGCACCCATCGCTCTACCTGTGCCTCTGCAAAGCGAGGGGCCAATAGCAAAAGAGCTAGTGCCACTAGGTGCTTCATGCTCAGTTTTCCGCGTTAATAGGCTACGTGGATTAGGCGCATGCGGTTGACTTCGTCGGCAGCCGCCTCTATCGAGGCTCTTGCGATATAGGTCCCCGGTGGCACCACAGCGCCGGCATTGTTCGTTCCGTCCCAGTGCCACTGGGTATAACGTCCGGCGGTTAGGGCATCGGAGAGCACGTTTTTTATTAAGCGACCCGAAAGATCGTATATGAGCAGTTCGGCCGCGACGGGCTGCACCAAGTGGATGAGCACAAAAGAGAAGATGGACGAATCGTTTATGCCATCGCCATTGGGCGTTATAGCCGGCGGAGAAACGGAAAAGGACTGCAGTACGCTTTCGCCGCTGGCGAGGAAAATTACCTCCTGCGAATCCGTGCCCACTTCCCGCGTCGCGTCGCCTTCGGCAATGCGCTGGGGAAGGCTGCCGGTCGTATCTAGAAGTTGTCCCGTAAACTGGGTGGCAAAGAGCAGGGCTTGCGAGCGAAACGTAATCCGCAGACGCATGTCTTCTCCGGTGCTAATGCGCCGGGACGGAAAGTAAACGCGCAAACCCGTATCGTCCACGCGCACGCTATCCGGCTGTATTTCCGTTAATTCGTCCCCCATTTCGAGCTTGAGAAACTCGGGCTGTATCAGCGTTGAGATGCGCACGCCGTCAAAGCCCGTTCCCGCGCCCAAGTCGGCCTTTATGTCGTAGGTAAAAACCGTATCCCGACCGGCCGGAACGGACGCGCGCCCACCGGCCGGAAAGGGATCGTCCAATAGAGCCACTTCGCTCCATGCCCGCGCGGCCAGCGGCGGCGTATGCACGATGGCTAGGCTATCGACCTGCATGCTCGCGGAGGTATTGCCCTCAAAGCGCAGGCGCACTTGAAAAAAATCGCGCGGCCCCGGCAGATCCAGCGGAATGGAGAACGCGCCGCTGGAGTCGGCGACGAGCGGCTCCGTCCAGGAGGACCAGTGCGTGGCGTCCGGGCGGATGCTGCCCTTGAGGACTGACGGTAGGTCGTCGTACTCTTCTTTGCTGACCAGCACTTCCGACTGGGTCTCTACGTCGGCGATCTGGTAGTAGTCGAGAGGCGTTTGGTCCGTGCCGTTGCGCATCTGCACGATCACCCGCACTTGCTCGTCGGCACCCGCGCTGCTTTCGCCTTCCTCGGACAGCGAAACTTTGCGCGCGCGAAAAGTCAATGCGCCGTAGTTGACGGGCTGGGCAAACTGGATGAGCTGGGTTTCGTAGAGCCCACGCGGCACAAAGCCTTCGCCGTGGACCTCGATTTCCGCCAGCTCAAAGGGGTTGGGTGAAAGCACTCTGAGTTGAATAAAGCGCACCAGTTGCGTTGGGAAGCGCGCATCCACTCTTGGATCGCGGTTGATCGTCACTTGGCGCACGGCCTCGTAAACGGGCGAGTCATTGGCGTCGAAAGTGCGCCCGTCATTGAGTGATATTTCGTAGCCAGCGACGAACTCATCCTCTCCTGCACGCGGGTAAAATACAATCTGGCTAACTGGGAACGAAGCCCCGAGATCTAAGAAAAAAATGCGTCCGCGCTGATTGACCCCCACTTCCTTAAAGCGATTTTCCGTGCTGGTCGTGCCATCTCCGTCCACCAGAACCTCAGACCCTGCAATGCCCCGCGCCGAATTGTTCCACACCCGTCCGTTGCCCTCGGCGATAAAGCTGCTGGGTGCGCCGACCCCCCAGACGATGAACTGAGTTATATTCTGATCGAGTGAAAAGCTGGCCGGCCCCAAGACTTGTCCTGCGCCTACTACTACCCCCGCCATAGTCTGCGCCGGCTCGGCCCAGTCTTGCCCGCCCAAGCCGACCCCCCAGACATCGGCTCGCAGGTCCGCCGCCCCAATACAGAACGGCAGGATTAGCCCGACCAAGGAAGCCCTCATTGCCTATTCACTAGTTCGGGCGGTGGCTGAAACCCCTTAAACACCTCGCGCTGAAAGTGAAAGGTCAGATCCTTGGTCTGCACGGGCTCGTTGCGGTAATTGTAGCGCAGTGCAATGCCTCGGACGTGGATGGAAAACTCCGTCACGTCCGGGGCTAGGCTCGGAAAAACGACAAAACCCTCTGCCTCTTGGCCGCTGAAGATGATCTGCTCCTGAAACATAGTGCGCTTGAGCACGTCCTCGCGCTCGTTAAAGCGCCGGTATTCGTTGCCGGCATATCCCTGAATAAACGAATAGTAGTATTCTAGGAGCTGCAGTGGTTCTAAGGGCGCGTACTTGCGATACCCATCCTTTGAAACCAGCTCGATCTCGAGGGGATCGACGCCGACTTTGGGGTAGGCGTAGTTTTTAACTTTTAGCAGCCACACGCTGTGTTTGGGCGGCGTCCACTCTTCGCCCATGCGCTTCCAGTCGCCGAAAGTGTAGGGATTGGTCGATACGGGCCCCTGGGTGGAGTGCTGGGGGAATTTGCGGTTCAATTCGGCGTCGGTCATAGGGCGCAGACCGATCTCCAGCCGCTCGAACGAATAGGTGATCAAGCCATCGTCTTTAATCACCATATCGGCCTCCTGTTGCCCTTGCGGGGCTGGCTGAATTGGCCCGTCGAAATAACGCCCACATCCTGCCAACATCGCTAGGGAACAAAGCCACGAACCACACCGCACCATCATGTTAACCTCGGGAAGTATAATTGTATTGGGCGGCGGCATCTGCCGCCGCCCAACCTGTGGTCAAAGGACCGTTCAGTTAGTCGTTGAAGGTCGCTTTGATTCTTGCCCAGCTCTCGGATTCCACGGCGGTGCCTCCGCCATCGGCGCGATCGTACTCGTCCGCGCCGAGCAGCGTGTATTCCGAGCAGACATCGCAGTTGCCCGAAGCGCCGTCCTCGCCGGTTGTTGCTAGCTGGTGCGTACGGCGATCTTCGGGATTATCCGCTTCGTTTAGCTGATAGGTCAGGCGGATGATCTGCCCGGCCTCGTTGTCGTGGCGGATGCTGTTGTCCGCACCGTCCAACGACGCAAAATCCCAAAGGGGAATGCTGTATTCGTAGTTGACCGTGACGTTGGTCGAACCGGTGGTTGCTCCCGGAGGATTGGTCGTCACTCTGGACTCGGCGAACTCGTCCATCCAGTGGATTTCCTCGACCACCTGCCAGCGCAACCACCACGAGCCATCGCCGCCATAGGGCGTTTCATACACGCCGGGAACCGGCAGGTGCATGGTAAACTGCTGCCCCTCGGCGCGTGTGCCCGACTCGCCGTCGCCGTCGTGCGGACCGCCGCTGGCATTGGCGTCGGTGATGATCTCGAGATCGTCGTCGCGCCAGCCGTCGTCAAAGACGTCCGAGGTGACGACCAGCGTGTCGTCGGTGGCGCGCACAAATCCGTAGAGCTTGTTGTCGCGGTCCGTGCCCGTCCACGCCGTCATGATGGCCACGTCGAGGTCGCTCTTGTCCAGCACTTCGGCCTTCTGGATTTCGTACATCTCGTCGGGACCAACGGTGAAATTGGCGTCGAACCACGCCCAGTCGCCATCGTCGCCATCAATGGTGATGGTGACATCAGCAGGCACCTCTAAGGCAAAGTAGCCAATGCCGTTGGCATTGGACTGGCCGTAGGCGAAGCTCGCCAAGGCCACGGACAACACTGCTGCTATGAGTGCGTTCTTGTGCATATTTTTCTCCTTATTTGGATAGGGTAGAGATGTTGCTCTTCTCTGCTTCTGCAGTTGCGAATGCTGTATCCATTCACCTCCTTCCGCATTTAGAGTAGGGCGATCTGGGCTCGTCTATGGGTAGCGCTACTGCTCTAGGTTAGACAGGGCCTGTTCGTCAATAACTATCTCAGTCCTGTACTTATGCTTCAACTCATCTAGATAGCTATCAAAGTATTCTTCAATCGCGTGCCGATGGGCGTAGCGCAATTGACGCCATATTCTGGACTGCACCTTGGGGGCAGCAAAAGAGAGGGTCTTTTCCGGGCGCAGTGCCAGCACTTTGAGCACGAGGTACCCGGTCATAGCGCCGCTCAACTCAATGGGGAGCGGTCCCTTGATGCCGCCAACCGGCATATCCCGCACGGCTTGGATCATGGTGGCCATAGCGCCTTGGGCTGTCGCCGTGTCAGCCAGCGCGAAGTTAAATACGTCGAACTGACGTACGCGCCCCTTAAATGCCGGATACGTGCGCATGATCTCGGCCATATCCTCGCCGGCGCGTACGCGCCGGGCGATGGCGTGCGAAGCCGTTTCCGAATCGACCAATGCACCGGCAAAAAATGTGCGCACCGGCAGGGTGAATTCCTCTGTTAGGTCCCGATATAGAATGCGCTGCTGTTCCTCTGTGACGAAGTGCGCTTCTACTTCCATGCGCCGCAGCATCTCGATCATGGCCTCTTCGCGCGTATCCCGCACGAACTGAAGCACGGCCTCCTCGCGGTCCAACCCTTGTTGCTGGGCCAGCAGCGGTAGCAGGATTTTGCGCAACGCTTCGTGCTGGGCAAATTCGACCACCGCGCTGCTGTCTATGGCGTGGGGGCGACGCTTGGGTTCGGCCTCCTCTACCAAAGCCACATACGCGTTCAGGTCAATGCGCCCTCCGCTATGGCGCAGCAGGATGCGCCCGTGGTCTCCTGCCTCCAGCACGGGCACACCGCCTTCGGCCAATCGCCCCCGTTGCAGCAAAACGCCCAATACCTGTGCATCTACTGAAAGACCAAAGTGCGCTTTCTGGTCGGCTAAGTATTTGGACCAGCGCTCTTTTTTTTGCTGCTTTTCCAGCGCTTGGCGCAGCGTTTTCTTTTGGCTCGCAAAACTGACGTAGCGCTCTTCATCGGCCCTGATCAGGTGGTACGTTCCCTGCGAGTCGCGGTACGGTTCGGACACCTCGCCGATCGGCAGGCGAAAAAGCTCGGCGACAAACCCGCTGTGCTGTGCTTCTTCCTCCTGCCAAAACCCCGTGTCTCCACCCTTGGCCGCCGATGTGCGATCGAGGGACTGCTCGCGCGCCAGTAGCGCAAAATCGGCACCTTGCCGCAACTGCTCCTGCACGGCCCGAGCTTCTTCGAGGCTGCCTACCTGAATGTGACTCGCCCGCAGCTCCCGCTTTTTGTGCAATCCGCTCTGGTGGAAATGCGACCGGAGTTCCTCTTCCGCTATGGAAACGTCTCCGGTGACTTCCTCGTACAGACGCTCGACCAGCCTCCGGTCGTGCGCCTGTTGTACGCTTGCGACCACGTCGGGATGCTGATCCAAACCCTTCGCCCGGGCCTCTAAGACCAGCATCTTGCGCTCGATAAAAGGCTGTAGCATTTCCCGCGCATTGCCCGCTGTAAAGCGGCGCATCTTGCGCTCGGCGCGGAGCAAGTCATCTACCAGAATGACTTCGCTCCCGACCCTGGCCAGCACGACCGAATTCACAGCCCAGGCACCGCCGGCCATCAGCCCGACAATCGCCATCGCGGCCCAGCAGGTAGCCATCTGTCCAGCGCAAACCAGTGCTCTCTTTGCCGCTGCTAACTCAATGCTCATAAAGCAGTTATGTTCCATTGCAACCTGTGAAAGCATGAATAGCTTAAAAAAGACCCTGTGTCAAGTGGCCTCTTCCACGTCGATATTCATGGCCGGTGCTCGGCGACTCCCATCTTCCAGCACCTATTTTAGACGCCAACGGGCCTAGCATCTAACCCGATCTTTTTTGCCGCGCCCTAAGTGTGTGATTGTTCTAAGGCGGCGTACAGGCCGATAAGCTCGTCGTACGCGGCTACGGCCTTTGGCTCCGGTTCGATGGTCGATCCGGCGACCGGCTGGGCGAATGGCTCGACAACTTCCGCCCACGAAGGCGCGTGGCCGGCTGTGGATTGGTGGGCGTGGGCGGCGCGCAAGGCCGCGCCTAGAGCCGCCGAATTGGTCGTCTCGAAGCGGTGGACCGGGCAGTTGTGGACATTGGCGAAGACGCGCAGGATTGCGGCGTTGGCCGACGCGCCGCCGGTGACGTAGAGCGAGGAAATTTCTACGCCCATCCAGCGCGCGTGGATGCGCGAGGAAAGGGCTTGGGCCTCGATGACGGCGCGGACATTGGCCGGCGCGTCCTCGGGGTCGAGGTTGGCGCGGACGACGTTGGGCCGGGGGACTTTGGGGACGATTTCCGGGGCGAAATAAGGGAGCATGAGTGCGCCGTTGTTGCCCGGCGGCGTGGTGTGCAAGGCTTGGGTAAACTGCTGCCAGTTCATGCCGTATTGGTCGCGCACGGCCTCGCGGGCCAAGCTGCCGTTGAGATAGCAAGTCAGGGCCATGTAGTGGGTGCCGTCGGGCGAGGCAAAGACCGCGCCCTCGCCGGCCGCAGAAGTGCGCGGCTGGTCCATGCAGGCGAACAGGGTGTCCGAAGTGCCCAAGCTCAGGGCGACTTGGCCCGGGGCGACGAGTCCGAGGCCGATTAGGCTACACGGATTGTCGCCGGAAAAAGGCAACACGAGGCAGTCTCCTGCAAAGCCGTAGCGATCCACGTAATAGGGGCTGATAGGGCCGACGGGCTGGCCGGAGGGAGCGATGGGCAGCAGTTTGGCGGCTAGGCCGGGGGCGGTGGCGTCGAGCGCGAGCGCACTCCACTGGCGCGCGGCAATATCCATCATGTTGGTGCCGCTGCCGTCGCCGGGGTCAACGCCGACGAGCCGTCCCGCGAGCAGGCTGGCGATGTATGAGCTGACCAAGCCGATGTACGCAGTGTCGGCGTACGCAGCGGGTTCGGTCTGGTAAAACTTGCGGATCTGCGGGCCGCTGAAGCGCTCAAAGGCCGCGTTGCCCGTGAGCGCGAGCAGGCTTTCGCGCCCGCCGAGGCCCGCTTCGATCTCGGCGCATTGCGAGGCCGTGGAAGTGTCCATCCAGATGGGAGAGGTCGGGCGGGAGAAGATGGCGGCGAGCTGGTCTTTGAGCGGCTGACCGGGCGACAGACGCGCCAAGGCCGGGCCGGCGCGGGCGTTGAGATAGACGGTGCCGTGCTGCTGGCCGCTGCCGGCGACAGCCCGCACTGCGCTGAGATCGTGCCCTTGGTCGGCGAGCGTCTGCAGGAGCAGGTCCAGTGCTTCGGCCCACATCAGAGGTGCGCTGTGGATCGCGCCCGCGCCGAGATCGAAGACGCCGTTGACGACCTCATAAGCGGCTTTGAAGTGCTCGTCGAAGTTGATGGACGCTTCGGCGACGATGGTGCGCTGGTCTGCGTTGATGAGCAGGCCGGTGATGGACTGGGTGCTAGCGTCAATGCCCAAATAGTTGCTCATAAAAATGACCTTCTTTATTGTTTTTTTTATTCAGGACTACAACGTAACCAATTTGCCAAAGGGGAAGCAACGCAATGGAGGCATGGGCGGAACAGCCTGCAACCGAGGAGACGCTGGCCACAGTGGACCCGGAAGTCGAGGCTATCATTCGCGCTGAAAACAGGCGTCAGCACCACAAAATTCGCCTGATCCCATCTGAAAATTACGCCAGTCGAGCCGTACTCGAAGCCAGCGGTTCAATCCTGACGAATAAGTACTCCGAAGGATACGCGGGTGCGCGCTACTACGAGGGCCAGCGAGAGATCGACAAGATCGAGCGGCTCTGCGTCGAGCGCGCCAAGGAGGTTTTTGGAGCCGAGCACGTCAATGTGCAGCCCTATTCGGGCTCGCCAGCCAATCAAGCCGTGTACGTCGGCTTGTGCGAGCCGGGCGACGCGGTCATGGGCTTGGCGCTGGCGCACGGAGGCCATCTGACGCACGGCGACCGCGTCAGCATCTCGGGGATGCACTACAAGTCCGTGCAATACGGAGTGTGCCGGGATAGCGGCCAGATCGACTTCGACCAAGTCGAATCGCTGGCCAAAGAGCACCGGCCCAAGCTGATCTTCTGCGGGGGCACGGCCTATCCGCGCATCATCGACTTTGCGCGCTTTGCCGAGATCGGGCATTCCGTGGGAGCCATTGTGGTCGCCGACATCGCGCATATTGCCGGGTTGGTGGCCGCCGGGGTGCATCCCAGCCCGGTGCCGCACGTGGATGTAGTAACGACTACAACTCACAAGTCGCTGCGGGGGCCGCGCGGCGGGATGATCTTGTGCCGGGCGCAGTACGCTGCGGCCCTCGATAGAGCGGTGTTCCCAGGCTTGCAGGGCGGGCCGCACAACAGCACCACGGCCGCGATTGCCGTCGCGCTCAAGGAGGCGATGAGCGAGGCGTTTGCAGTGTATGCCCAGCAGATTGTCGCCAACGCTCAGACCTTGGCCGCCGCTCTGTCGGCGCACGGTTTTGCCCTCAGTTCGGGCGGGACCGACAACCACCTTATTCTCATGGACATGACCGATAAAGGCATTGCTGGTTATGCGATGGCCAAGGCCCTTGACGCATCGGGCATCGTCTGCAACTTCAATTGCGTGCCCTTTGATCCGCGGCCGGCGCGCAAGCCCAGCGGCATCCGCATTGGCACGCCGGCGATTACCAGCCGGGGCTTTGGTGCCGAGGAGATGAGGCAGGTGGCCGAGTGGATGGAGCGGGTCGCCCGAGTCCGCGCCGACAAACGGCTGGAACTCAACGACCGGAAAGTGGAGTACGCCGAGGTGGCGGCTGAGGTGCGGGCGCTGTGTGCTCGCTTTCCAGCACCTGGTTTGCTCTACGATGGCGAGGGAAGGCCGATTTGACCTACGTGATTGAAAAAGGCCCGGTACGGGCGTAAAAAAGGCTTCTAATGAATATATACGACGAACTAGGCGTTGATCCCATTGTCAACGCCGTGGGACCGGCGACGCGGTTGAGCGGGTCAATTATGCATCCGGACGTGGCCGAGGCCATGCGGCAGGCTTCGGAGTGCTGCGTGGATATAGCGCAGATGCAGGCGCGAGCCGGAGAAGTGATCGCCGAGATCACCGGCGCGGAGGCCGGGTACGTGACCAGTGGGGCGGCGGCGGGCTTGTTGCTGGGGACGGCCGCTTGTGTGACCGGCTTGGACCCGGGGAAGATGAACCGCTTGCCGGATACGTCCGGGATGAAGAACGAAGTGATCATGGCGCGCAGCCACCGGAACTTCTACGACCACGCGGTGCGCTCGGTGGGGATTGAGCTGGTGGAGGTGGGGATCGCCGATCGCTTTTCCGGGGCGGGTGTGCGCGATGCCGAAGGATGGGAGATTGAGGCGGCGATTAGCGAGCGGACGGCCGCGATAGTGTACGTGGCGTACGCGCATACCCAGCCATCGCTGGAGGGGGTGGTGGCCGCCGCGCGCAAGGGCGGTGTGCCGGTGATCGTGGATGCGGCCGGGCAGTTGCCGCCGGCGAGCAACTTGCAGCGCTTCATTGCGGCCGGGGCCGATCTGGTCGCCTTTAGCGGCGGCAAGGCCATAGGCGGGCCGCAGGCTTCGGGAATTTTGTGCGGCCGGCGGGATTTGATCGCCGCGGCCGCCCTGCAACACCAGGACCTCGACGTGATGCCCGAGCTGTGGGATCCGCCGGCGAGTTTGATCGACAAGTCCCAGCTACCCGGTGCCCCACAGCATGGCATTGGGCGGCCCTGCAAGGTCGGCAAGGAGGAGATCGCGGGGTTGGTGAAGGCGCTGCGTCTTTTTGTGGCCGAGGACCCGGCCGCGCGGCGGCGGCACTGGTCTGCGCTGATGGAGGAACTAGTCGCCGCGTGTGGCGTGCTGCGACACGCCGAGATTGCGGTGGTAGCCGACCGCAAGCGCACCGAGATTCCGACCGCGCGGCTGGTGCTCGACGAGGAAGCTGCGGGCACGACGGCGCTGGAACTGGTCAAGGCGCTACAGGAAGGCCGACCGCCGATTGCCGCCAACCCCACAGAAGTCCACGAGGGTGTGGTGATTTTTGGGCCGATGTGTCTCAAGGAGGGCGAGCCTGAACAGATCGGCCGACGGCTCAGGGAATTGCTCGGCTAAAACTGCGCTCCGAGCGCGAGCTAAAAGGCCAAAAGCCCCGCCGGGTATAGTCTCGGCGGGGCTTGCTGAGTTAAAAGCAATCTTAAAGGATGATATTGCGCGGGTTGAGAGCGATCTTAAAGCCGATATTGCGCGGGTTGAGAGCAGTTTTAAGGACGACATTGCGCGCGTACAAGCCGATATTGCCGAACTCAAGGGTAGCGTCAAAATTTTGCTTGTAGTGATGACTTCCGGTTTAGCTCTGCTCAATATCGTTTTGCGATTCTGGCCTTCGTAAGCGGCGCTGCCGCCTTATTCATAGACTAGCTCCATCACGTAACTCTTACTATGGCCTTTGGATGATTCTAAACCTGCGCCCGGAAAGGCCGGCCGCCGATTGCCGCCAACCAAAAGACAACAAGCCCCGCCGAGACCATTTGCTCGGCGGGGCTTGTTGGTGAAGAGGCCGGACGCGGATTTTCCTCGGCTCAGCGTCAGGGCCGAGGGATAGGCGCGAAATGTTGCGAGCGACTTATCCGGCTGTTAGCTTCCAATCTGCGCTGCCGCCTTACTGACAGCTTCCCAGAAGGTCCATTACGTAAATGTCAAGATTGTCGTCATTGCCGTCGCGCCGAGACAAAAAGGCTATTTTTCGTCCGTCGGGCGACCAAGCGGGAGAATGGTCGTAATCGCTGTTGTTGGTCAGCCGGCGCTGATTAGATCCATCCGCGTCCATTACGTAAATGTACCTATCGTCCGAATCGTCGCTGTCGCGATTAGACACAAAGGCGATCTGTGTTCCATCGGGCGACCAAGCGGGAAAACCCTCGTAATTCCAAGTGTAGGCCAGCCAGCGCTGGTTAGATCCGTCCGCGTCCATCACGTAAATGTCCGAATCGCCGTCGCGATTAGACTGAAAGGCGATCTGTGTTCCGTCGGGCGACCAAGTGGGCTGCCCGTCGTATCCATCGTTGTTGGTCAGCCGGCGCAGGTATTCGTCTTCGCCATCCGCATCCATTACGTAAATGTCCCAATCGCCGCTGCGATTAGACACAAAGGCGATCTGTGTTCCGTCGGGCGACCAAGTGGGCTGCCCGTCGTATCCATCGTCGTTGGTTAGCCGGTGGAAAATATCCTCCTCTATATCCAGCAAAAGAATGTCCCGATTGCCGTCGTGCTCAGAGTCGAAAGCGATATACCGTCTGTTGGGTGACCAAACGGGATTTGCTTGGTCGGCACTGCCGTGGATCGACCGGGACACGGAAGATCTATCCGCTGCCGCCACATAATAAATATCCCGATTGCCGTCAATCTCAGAGCTGAAATAGATATACTGTCCGTTGGGGGACCAAACGTTTGTGCCGAGTCCAACTTCAATATCGTTGGTCAGCCGGCGTATCGGCCCAGCCACCCAGTTCACTCTCGTTGCCGCTTGCCCGATCCCCGCCGACAGGGACGCATCCGACGGATTCGTGACATACGTCATAATCGCCAATAAGTCGTCCAAGTTGACCGTCCCATCGTCGGTGACGTCGCCCAAGCCCATATTGCCGTTATTCGGAGCCGTAATAGACGGATCGATGTTGAATACCACCACCAGTAGCGCGTCGGCCAAGTCAACCTGCCCGTCGTTGTTCACATCACCCAACATACCGCAGGTCAACGCCTTGCCCCGCGGCAGTTCCTCCACCGATTCAACCACGAACTCCACCGGAGCCATCCCCGCCCGGACGCCAAAGGCCGCATCCACATAGGGCACCACGCCCGCGCCCGAAACGACGATACCATAGGTCCGCTCCGCCGGTTCAGAGGTCGCACCGACCGCCGGTTCGAGCGCCTCGCTGACCGATACCGGACGCTGCCCGGCCTGCCCGTCAATGAGCACCATCCGCCGCGTCAACTCCACCCCGTCGCCGAGCAGCCGGTAGATATACACCCCGGCCGCCACGGCCTGCCCGGCCGCATTCGTCGCGTCCCACAGCGCCGTGTGAAACCCGGCTGGTCGCTCCTCATCCACCAGCGTCGCAAGGTGCTGTCCCAACACGTTGAATACTTCCAGCCGCACGTGCGCGGCCGTGGGGAGCTGATACGGAATAATCGTCGAAGGGTTGAACGGATTGGGATAGTTCTGCCCCAGCGCAAACCCCTGCGGCCGTGCAGGGCGACCCAACGACGCCAGCGGCAGCGCGAAATAGCCGTCCGCGTCGGTCGTCGCCCGCGCCACCAAGCGCAAATCAGCCAAGTCGAATACCATCACTTGCGCTGCCGCCGCTGCTTCACCGGAAGAAAGGCGCACACGCCCCTCTACCAGCGGCTCGGCCACCAGATGGGCCGCCAACACCAGTCCGACGAACGCGACGATGAATGTTTTTTGCATCATTAAGACTCCTTGAGATGTAGGGAAAAATTGAACCGTTGACCCCGTTACATTAAGGCGATTTTAGACAGCAAGCAAAAAGTAGATTTTTCATTGACGCCGCTCTATCTCGTCCTATATGTTCACAGTACACCCCCAAACCCCAACGAAAGGAGCGCAACGACGATGGCGACTATACCTCCAACTATTGAGGAGCGGTTAGCACGGCTCGAAGGCGTGTACGATCATCTCGCTTCCAAAGGAGACCTTGCTGAGTTAAAAGCAATCTTAAAGGATGACATTGCGCGGGTTGAAAGCTATCTCAAAGCCGATATTGCGCGCGTACAGGCCGATATTGCCGAACTCAAGGGTAGCGTCAAAATTCTGCTGGTAGCGATGACTTCTGGTTTAGCTCTGCTCAATATCGTTTTGCGATTCTGGCCTTCGTAAGCCATGCCTAAACTGAAAGGGCAATTCCACTACGCGGCGGTCTCCCCGACAAAACGCTACTCCGACGACAGCTAAATCCGCACTGCCGCCTCATTCATTAAAAGACTCGCTCCAAATTCACAAGGTGATCCGCAGGTGGACGCAGATAGACGCAGGATAGGATGCATAAGACGATCCACCGCTCGAATCGTTCAAATCATTCTGGATTGCTATAGTGTCTTTGGATGATTCTAAAACTGCGCCCCCCAATAGGCCGCACCGAGCAGCGCGGTCTTGTCGTTGAGCACGACGTGGACGGGCATGGCCGCGAGGGGTGCGCCCATGCGGCCCTTGTCCATAAAGCCCTCCATAAAGCGGCCGTCGCGCAGCTTGGCGAGGACCTTGGGCGCGATGCCGCCGCCGACGAAAACCCCCCCCGAAGACATTAGCTTGAGCGCCAAGTTCCCGGCTTCGCGGCCGTAGAGGAGCGCAAAGAGGTCGAGGGCCGCTACGGCCAGCGCAGAGTGGCCTTCGAGGCCGGTGCGAGCAATGGCGTCGGCGCGGTCGGGCTGTGTGGCCTCTGGAGCCAAAGAGGCATCGGCGCGGTCGGGATGCCGTGCGCAGAGAAAGTCGTAGATCGCGGCCAAGCCCTGGCCCGAGACGACCCGTTCCCAGCTAACGTGGCCGTAGCGCTTGTTGAGAAAACGCCAAAGTTCGATTTCGAGCGACGAACTTGGCCCGAAGGTCGCGTGGCCTCCCTCAGAGGCGATTGCTGCGTAGCGGCCCTCGGCCCAGCACAAGCCCCCCTCGCCCAACCCGGTGCCAGCGGCAATGACGGCGATGTTGCCCTTGGGGTCGCGTGGCCCTTGGTTGAGCGGACACAGGTCGTCCGGCTCCAACGCCAAGGTGCCGTAGGAAGTCGCTTGCAGGTCGTTGAGTAGGTGAACTTCGCTGCCGTTGAGCACCGCGGAAATTTCGCTGGGGTCGATGAGATAGGGCAGATTGACGGCGCGGACGGGAAGCTGATGGACCGGGCCAGGTACGCCTAAGACCGTGCGGCTGGGGTCGATCTGCGCCTCGTCGGCGAAGGCCTTGAGCAGCGCACCAGCGCTAGGGTAGGACGCAGTTTGGTAGCGCCGCTCGACGAAGGGGTCAAAGCCTTGGGCGGCTGGGTCGAAAGCGGCGAGGTACGTTTTGGTGCCGCCGACATCACCGGCGATGATCACAGGGGTGCCCACTTTCTCCAAGCCTCCCCGAGCAGGGCGTTGGCTTCCTCCGGGCCGGCCGCACCGACCGGATAGGAGGGCACCTCGCCCGATGAAGATGCTTGCCAAGCGTCGAGGATGGGCGTCAGGAGTGCCCACGACTTCTCGATCCAATCGCTGTCTGAATAGAGCGTCGCGTCGCCGAGCAGGCAGTCGAGGATCAGGGTCTCGTAGGCTTCGGGCGTCCGGCCGCCAAACGAGTCGGCGTAGCTGAAGTCCATGTTGACGGTGCCTAAGTGGACATCGGGACCGGGGATTTTGCCGTTGAAGGAAAGCGAGATGCCCTCTTCGGGCTGGATGCGGATGGTGAGGGTGCTGGGGGATAGGGAATCGGCTTGGGCGAAAATTAGGTGTGGGGGCTGGTGGAATTGCAGGGTGACCGCGCTGGTGCGCTTGGCCATGCGCTTGCCCGTGCGCACGTAAAACGGCACCCCTTGCCAGCGCCAGTTATCCACGGTGAATTCGAGGGCGGCAAAGGTCTCGGTGCGCGAGTTGGGGGGCACGTCTTTTTCTTGTAAGTAGCCCGATTCACTCTCGCCGGGTCCGTACTGGCCGCGGACCGCATAGCGGTCAACTTGGCCGATGCGGATGGGGCGGATTGCCTTGAGCACCTTGAGCTTTTCGAGGCGCACGCTCTCGGCGTCAAACGAGGAAGGCGGCTCCATGGCAATGACGCAGAGCACCTGCAAGAGGTGGTTTTGGATCATGTCGCGCAGGGCACCCGATTGGTCGTAGTAGCCGGCGCGGTGCTCCACCCCGACGCACTCGGCCGCCGTGATCTGCACGTGATCGACGTAGCGCCTGTTCCACAGCGGCTCGAAAATTGAATTGCCGAGGCGAAAGACGAGGATGTTCTGCACGGTCTCCTTGCCGAGGTAGTGGTCGATGCGGTAGATCTGCTCTTCGGCAAAGACCGAATGCAGGGCTTGGTTGAGTTCGCGGGCCGAGTCGTAGTTGTGGCCGAAGGGTTTTTCGACGATGATCCGGCACCAGCCATGGCGGTCGCGGTGTTGGCAGCTAAGGCCAGCGCGCCCTATCTGCTCGACGATGGCGAGGTATATCTGCGGCGGTACCGAGCAGTAAAAGCAGCGATTGCCCTCGGTGCCGCACTCGCGGTCGAGGGTTTCGAGCCGTGCTTTGAGCGCGGCGTAGGTCGCCGGATCGCCCGGGTCGCCGCGCACGTAGTGGAACTTGGCGAGGAAGGCGTTGAGTGCGCCGTCGTCGAGCGGGCCGACGAATTCGGCCAAGGACTCGCGCATCTTTTGGCGAAAGAGGTCGTCGTCATAGGCGCGGCGAGCTACGCCCACTAGGTGAAAGGCTTGGGGCAGGCGACCTTGGTGCTGCAAGTGCCAGATGGCCGGCACTAGTTTGCGCCGGGTCAGGTCGCCCGAGGCCCCAAAGATGACGAAGGCACAGGGGTCGGGGATGCGTTGTTGGATCATAGTGTGTGATCTTAAGTACACGACCTAAGGTTTCCGCCGGGTGCGCGGGCAGCCTGCCCGCCGACAGAGGTTCTTGTTTATCATTTTTATCAATTTTTATGACTATATAATTGATAACGCATTCGCATTCAAGGGCGTCTTACCATCGAGCACGAACGGACCCACAGGAGGGTGTACTTAGGTATAGATAATAAAAAAGGCCACAGCGCACGCCATGGCCTCCCACACCGCCTCGTGTGAGTTTTGCAAATATACAAGAGCGGGCGCATATCAACAAGTTGAGGCGTTGTGTGCGGCCGCCCTGCTGTTGATATTAGCGCGGCCAACTTTGATGCGAGGAAATATGGGTCGGTATTTGGTCACAGGTGGGGCCGGGTTTATTGGTTCCCACCTATGTCAGCGCCTGTGTGCAGAAGGGCACGTAGTGCGGGTCCTAGACGACTTGAGCACCGGGCGGCGCGAAAACTTGGCCGCGCTCCTAGGCGAGATAGAGTTCGTGGAGGGCGATATCCGCGACGCGGCCTTGCTCGCCGAGGTAGTGCAGCAGGTTGATTGCGTCCTGCACCACGCAGCCTGGGTGTCGGTGCCAGCTTCGGTCGAGCAGCCCCTCGTCGAGCAGGAAGTCAACGCCGTGGGAACACTGCGGCTTTTGCACGCGGCGCGGCAGGCCGGGGTGCGCCGCGTGGTTTTTGCCAGTTCGGCCGCGGTGTATGGCAACAACCCGCAAATGCCCAAGCGCGAGGACATGCCGCTCGAACCCGAGTCGCCCTACGCCGTTTCCAAGGCCATGGGCGAGCACTACGCCCGAGTGTACAGCCGGCTCTACGGTTTGGAGGTGGTTGGCCTGCGCTACTTCAATGTCTTTGGTCCGCGGCAAGTGCCGTCTTCTCCGTACTCGGGCGTCATCTCGATTTTTGTCGCGCGGATGCGGGCGGGCAAGTCACCGACCGTTTGCGGCGACGGCCACCAGTCGCGCGATTTTGTCTATGTCGGCGATGTGGTAGAGGCCAATATGAGGGCCAGTACTACTCCGGGAGTTGCCGGGCGGATATACAATATCGGCTGCGGCCGCAGCGCGTCGCTGCTGGAATTGATCGCCGCGCTCAACCAGATTTTGGGGACCGAGTTGGCCCCGGTATTCGCCCCGCCTCGGGCTGGCGACATCCGCTTCTCATCAGCCGACATATCGCGCGCCCGGGCCGAGTTGGGCTACGAGCCGAGGGTCGGGTTTGCCGAGGGGTTGGAGCGGACGATAGCGGCGTGGGAAGACGCCCGCGCCGCGAAGCAATAAAAAGTACCGCTTATTGTGGCAACCATAGTCGATGGCAAAAAGCGCATCCCCTTTATGCGCGGGATGCTGGTACACTACCTAATTGAGCGCGGCTTCGGCTACGAAGACGCCCGCGCCGTGGCCAATGAGGTGCGTGCGTCTTTGGGCAAAGTGGAGCTCGTGCGCAAAAAGGACATGGTGCAGCTCGTAAACAGGGCCATTCGCAAGGGGTTCGGCAAATACGAGGCCGGCGACCTCATTTTCTGGGAACGCCAGCCCACCACCATCATCGTCGAGCGCAAAAGCGGGTCGCGGCCTTTCTCCAAGGAGTTGCTGTCGGATTCCATTCAGGCGTCCGGGCTGCCGCCAGACCAAAGCTACGAGATTGCGCGGGCGATTGAAGCTCGCTTGATAGACCAGCGCCGCCAGCACATCGCGCACTGGGAACTGGAGGAGCTGGCGGCCGAGCTGATCGAAAAGTCCTTTGACAAGTCCTTTGCCGAGCGCTACTGCCTGTGGCGAGCTTGGGGCGATGTAGATAAACCCCTGATCATCCTCATCGGCGGTGCCAGCGGAGTTGGCAAGACCACGTTGGCGATTGCGCTGGCCAATTTGCTCGATATTCCTCGGGTGGTAGCTACTGACGATTTGCGCCAAGTCATGCGCCTGACGCTTGCACAGGAGCTGATGCCGGCCCTGCACGCCTCCTCGTACACTGCCTATAAGGTCGTTCCTGCGACCGGGCACCTCGACGCGGTCGTCGCCGGGTTTCGCGAGCAGGCACGCAGCGTCTGCGTTGGGGTCAAGGCCATCATCAGCCGCTGCATCGAGGAAAACACCAGCGTCATCATCGACGGCGTGCATCTAATCAGCGACATGCTGGACTTAGAGGGATATGCTGGCGATGCCTTTATTACGCCGGTCTGTCTGGAGCTTCCTGGCCGCGATGCCTTTGAGAATCGCTTTGCCCAGCGCGCCAGCGAGGCTCCGTCGCGCTCGGCCCATCGCTATATGGAGCACTTGGAGGACATTCTCAAAATTCAGAACTATCTCATCGAAACGAGTGCGGCCCACGGCATTCCGGTGATTACCACAACCTCGGTTGAGAGCCTGACGAGCGAGGTCTCCATGGTGGTCAGTGAGCAGCTACAAGAGCAGGAGGAAATCCGCAAGGCCCTGAGTGCCTTCCGCAAAAAGCGCGCGGCCAACTGACGGGGCGCATCGCTTGTTGATTCGCCCGACGCTGGATTGTATTGTATATTGCAAAAATCGCGGCTAAGGGGCCGTGAAAACGCGCAACCAAGTTGGGATATAAATGCTGGGCAACAAAAAAAACAGAAGTGCTTCCACGTCTAGCAGCGGCCAGGCACTCAATACGATTATCGGCCGCGGTAGCTGCTTTGAAGGCAAGCTGACGGTCGATAACAGCGTCAGAATAGACGGCGTATTCAAGGGCGAACTGGCCTGCACTGGGGAGCTGACGATCAGCCAGTCGGGCGAGGCCGAGGCCGATTTGCAGTGCAAAGACGCGTACATCGACGGCGTCGTGAGTGGCACTGTGCGCGCCGATAAGGTGCGGTTGGATACGCAGTCGCGCTTTACCGGCGAAGTGTACACCGACTCGTTCACGGTCTCCGAGGGCGCGATCTTCCACGGCTCTTGTTCGATGGAAAACCACGAGAAAAAGAGCGAGTCGCCCCCAAGCGGCGAAGAGGCAAAGCCCCCCTCGCCCAAACCCCAAGCCAAAAAGCAATAGCGCTTTCCCATCTCGTTTTGCGCGAAAAATCCATCTGCCCCGCGGATGGATTTTTCTTATTGCCGATGAGCCAACGCGACCATACCGCGTCCAAGCGCCGCCGTCACCGCCGCTCGGCTCCAATTTCGAGTGCGCGGCAGCGGCCGGCAAAGGGCGCGGTGCCTATCGGCGGCTGGCGGCGCTGGCCGCGCGGTGCCCTAGCCAACTTGGGCGCGTCGCCGGTTTTCCGCGCGTACATCTTTCTCGGCAGCATTGCCGCTATTTTGGCCTTCCTGCTCTACAACGAGTCGATCATCGCCGAATTGCGCGAACACGAAAAGAACCGGGTCGATCTCTATGCACACCTGATCTCGTTCGCGCCGCAGGCATCGGAAGGCCAGATTCCCACCCTTTTCACCGAGGTGATTACCAAGGTCGATTTCCCGCGCATCATCACCAACCACCGCGGCGAGATCATCCAGGCCGAGGACATCGATACTGCGAGCTTCTTGGACACTTGGGCCTTTTGGCGCAGCGAAGCGACGGACGCGCACGCCGTATCGACCGCTCAGCTACACAGGCTGATCGAGGAAATGGACGTTCAGAATCCGCCTATTTCCTTTTATTGGTCGCCAGAGACCTTGGGGCGGCTCTACTGCGAGGACGGCCGCGTCGTCATCGCGGATACCCAAGGGGCCATCGCGGCTTGGCAGGGGACGGGCCTGCCAGCGAGCAGCGACACTTCGGCGGCTGCGCTCGCCGAGGTGCAACGGGCGTTGCAGGAGATGGAGGCCGGAAAACCGCTGTCCTTCAGCGCACCGGCCGCTAGCTTTAGCTATCTGCACTGGGACGGGACCAACGCGATCATCGCGGATGCCGAGGGCCAGTTTAGGGCTTGGGTGGGGGCTGGGTTGCCGCCGGCTAGCGACGATTCCAGCAAAGCGGTTCAAGATCAGGTCCGAGCCTTTGTCGATAGCTTGGCCCGCCAACGCCCGCCCCTAGAGTTCAGGATCCCGGCCGAGCACTATATCCACTACGGCGACACGAGCTTGGTCGGCCGCATTTCCCTCGCCCCTTTCGTGCAGATCGGCGTATTGTTTCTCTTTCTGCTCGTCGGCTATATCGGCTACCGCAACATTAAGCGCAGCCAGCAGCGCTCGCTTTGGGTGGGCATGGCCAAGGAGACGGCCCACCAGCTTGGGACCCCGCTCTCCTCCCTGTCCGGGTGGCTGGAACTGCTGCGCGGCGAGGTCGCCACCGCCCCGAAGCCGGACCGAGACGAGCGCTGGGAGCGCGTCGATCAGATGATCGGGGAGATCCAGCAGGACATGCGCCGCCTCGACCAAATTGCCTCGCGCTTCAGTCAGATCGGCTCGGTGCCCGAACTAGAGGAAAAGGACGTAGCTGCCGTGCTGGAGGAGACGATTGAGTACTTCCGGCGTCGCGTTTCGCAGTTCGGGCGGCAGGAAATCGAACTGGAGTGCCTAGGCGAGTTGCCTCCGGTGCCGGTCAACGCCGAATTGATGAGCTGGGCGTTTGAGAATCTGTGCAAGAACGCCATCGACGCCATGGATGGCCAGACGGGCCGCTTGTGCATCCGCATGGAGCTTTTGCCCGAAGGCCGCGCCGTGCAGGTCGCGTTTCAGGACGACGGGCGCGGCATTGAACCCGAGCACGTCAAGCGCATCTTCGAGCCGGGGTTCAGCACCAAGAAGCGCGGCTGGGGGCTGGGGTTGGTGTTTGTCAAGCGCATCGTCGAAGAATACCACAAGGGCAAGATCAGCTTGGTGCATAGTGCGCCGGGCGAGGGCACGACCTTTGAGGTGGTTTTGCCTCTAGGATGAGGTAGAAGTTGAGGAACGGGCGCGAGCTTAGATCGTCATCTTAAGAATGAAATTTTACAAAAAGGCGGGCATGGAAGGGGACAAGCGAAAGATACTCTGGGCCGACGACGAGATCGACCTGTTGCGGGCGCATCGGCGCTTTCTCGACGAAAGGGGTTACGCGGTGACGCCGGTGAGCAACGGCAAGGACGCCATCGCCCTGATTGCCCAAGCGCCCTTTGACATCGTGCTGCTCGACGAGATGATGCCGGGGCTGGACGGGCTTTCGACCTTGGAACAGATCAAGATGACCGATCCCAACGTGCCGGTGATTATGATCACCAAGAACGAAGAAGAACACCTGATGGACGAGGCCATTGGCCGCCGCATCGACAACTATCTGACGAAGCCGGTCAATCCCAGCCAGATTTTCATGGCTTGCAAACAGCTCCTCGACGCGCGGCAGATTCGCCAAAGCCAAGCCGGGCAGCACTACGTCGCTAGGGCTGGCCAGATCCGCGAGCAGCTCGCGGGCGCGGTCACTTGGCAGACTTGGGTTGACGTACACCGGCAGCTCTGCAAGTGGGACATCGAAGTGGCGCGCTTGGGCGACGCGGGTCTCGGCCAGATGATTGGGGATCAGCGGCGCGAGTGCAACCGCGAGTTCGGGCGCTTTGTCGAACAGCATTACGCGCGCTGGATAGCGGACGAAGATGATTCGCCGCCGCTATCGGTGGATGTGGTGCCCGAGTTCGTGGTGCCCTATCTCGAACAGGGCCGGCAGGTATTCTTTATCGTGGTCGATTGCCTGCGCTTGGATCACTGGATGGTGATGGAGCCGCAATTGGCCGAGTACTTCAACATCAAGCACTCCTACCACTACTCGATTTTGCCTACGGCCACGCCCTTTGCGCGCAACGCGATCTTCAGCGGGCTTTTCCCCAAAGAGATCGCCGACAAGTATCGCACCACGTGGCGCGAGGCCCAAGACAACGAATACAGCCTCAACCGGCACGAGCACCAATTCATCGACGACTTGGTCTGCGACATGGGCGTCGCGCTCAAGCCGGGTTCGCACTACGTCAAGGTGCTAGACACCAGCGAGGCGCGGAAATTGACCCGCAAGATACCGTCGCTGGGCAAGTGGCCGCTCGTGTCGGTGGTGTACAACTTTCTCGACATGCTGGTACACAGTCAGGCGCAGTCGGACCTGCTCAAGGAAATGGCCCCTAACGAGGCGGCATTTCGCGCATTGGTGCAGACGTGGTTTGGCAATGCGTCGCTCTTTGAGACCCTCAAGGGCATTGCCCGCACCGACGCGGTGGTAGTGCTGACGACCGACCACGGCTCAACGCGCGGTACGCGCGCTTCGGTGGTGCATGGGGACCGCAGCACGTCTTCGAGCCTGCGCTACAAGTATGGCCAGAACCTCCGCTGCGAGAAAAAGGACGCGCTGCTGATCGCCGACCCGGAAGCCTACGGGCTGCCTTCGACCGGCCTCGGGCACAGCTTCGTCATCGCCCGCGAGGACTTTTACTTCGTCTATCCGACCCAGTTCAACAAGTACCAGCGCCGCTATAAGGGCAGCTTCCAGCACGGCGGCATCTCTCTGGAGGAAATGATTTTGCCCGTGGCGATTATGGAGCCTAAGTAGGAAAAGTGAAAAAGGTTTTCACCACGCACTCGGCCGCCCAGACCCACGCGTTGGGCGCTGCGCTGGGCCGGCTTTTGGCACCGGGCGATGTAGTCGCCTTTCGCGGCGACTTGGGCAGCGGCAAGACCTGCATGATCCAAGGCGTGTGCGAGGCCCTGCAAGTGGCCGATTACGTCACGAGCCCGACCTTTATCCTGATCAACGAATACGCCGGGCAATACCGGGGCCGCGATCTGCCCGTCTATCACTTTGATCTCTATAGGCTGAGGAGTGCTGACGAGCTTGAGGAATTAGGGGCAGAAGAGTACTTTTACGGCTGCGGCGTCTGCTTGGTTGAGTGGGCCGAGCGCGCCGATGGCTCGTTGCCCGCTAGGTGCTGCCACGTGTGGCTAGAGCACGGCGAGGCTTCGGCCCGAGCTCAGCCGAGGGCTTGCGAGCGGCGGATTACCTTGCAGGGGGATGGGGTCGGCGAAATAGAGTTCTGAGAAATTGCCAAAGGGGGGACTTTGCAGCGGCTGATACTGTGTCTTTGCGTTGCCGCTGGACCGGCAGCGGCCGACCGGGCCGAGCTGACGAGCTTGGTCGATAGCCCGACGGCCGGGCTGGTCAACAAGGGGCACTATGCGGTGAATGTTCGCCTGTTTGCCGACGGGGGGGCTGTCGCCCGCTTGCACCTTGGCGTGCTCAAGCGTCTGAGCGTGAGCGCGTCTTTTGGCGGCGAGCGGCTCATTGGCACGGGTGCGGTCAATTGGTACCCGCGAGTGGGATGGGCCACCCGCTGCCGAATCCTCGAAGAGGGCTACACGTGGCCGGCGCTGGTCGTGGGCTTCGATAGTCAGGGCGTCGGGCCGTATAGAGGCCAGCGCTACCAAGTCAAATCCAAGGGAATCTACTTGGTACTGAGCAAGAATTACACCTCAATGTTAGGGGAACTCGGCGTCCACGCGGGTGCCAATCTGTCGCGCGAGGATGCCGACGACAGCGACTGGTCGGCGTGGTTGGGCATAGACAAGAGCTTGCGGTTTATGGCCCTGTTCGCCGAGTACGACTTGGGCCGCAGCAACGGCCTACCGAGTCAAGGCGTGGAAGATGGCTATTTGAACGTCGGAGGGGCGTGGACCGTATCGCCGCAGCTAAAATTCGCGTACTACGTCAAAAACGCGCTAAAAAGCGATCACTTCGGCTCCCAATCCATTCGGGAGTTGTCCGTCACGTACAGGAGGAAATTCCGATGAAGCTACTGGCTATTGCTTTGCTTGGCGTTTGGGTTGGTGGCGCAGTGGCCCAAGAGGAGCGGGCCATCGACAACTTTGCCGGGGTCGGGGTGCGGGCCATGGGCATGGGCGGTGCTTTTGTGGGGGTGGCCGACGACTTCACGGCCATGTACTGGAACCCGGCGGGCTTGGCCCAGATGCAGCGGCGCGAGGTGCAGGTGTCTTTTCTGCGCAATAGCCGCGCCAACGACTCGATTTTCAACGGCACCCCGGGGAGCAGCGAGCTGACCAATACGCGCTTTGGCTCACTCGGCTTTGTCTATCCCTATCCGGTCTATCGCGGCAGCTTGGTCTTGGCGGCCGGTCTGACCCGCATCAAGGACTTCGACTGGAGCCTCAATCACAAAGGCGACGAAGACGGACTTGCTGCCGACCACGCCTTCCAGCACGAGGGCGAGTTGGCTTTGGCGGGAGTGTCCGCGGCCATTGACGTGTCGCCGGCCGTTTCGCTGGGCGCGACCCTCGGTTTGGTAAGCGGCGAAAACGAGGCCGTCAATGAATTTGACTGGGCCGATCCGCAGGACGAATTCTTCGAGCAGCGATTTCTCGCGCGCGACACCTTTACAGACGAATACCAGTGGACTCCGTATGCTGTCTTGGGCGCGATGCTGCGCACGCCGCGCGACAAGCTCCGCTACCGATTGGGCGCGACGTTTGCCACCGGGGGGACGCACAAAATTCGCTACGTCTTCCGCGGAGCCTCCTCCTATGGCAAACAAGACCCTTGCCAACACTTGCTCCCGGAAGCTACTCCAGACTCATTCCTTGAAGGGGATTACAGCTCCATTACGTGCGACGACGGGACCGTAGGGGAATTCCCGGAAGCGGTTGTGCGTAGCGCGTACGAACTGTCGCTGCCTTTTGAGTTTGGCGTGGGTGCTTCGGCCGAGGCCCTGCCGGGCCTGACACTCGCGGGCAGCCTGCACTTGGCCGAGTGGTCGCAGAGCGAGTACAAGGGGGCCGATGAGCATGGCTTGCGCGCTGATACCTCGTTTGAGACTCAGTACAGAGACGTCTTGCGCTATCACTTCGGCGTCGAGTACCAAGTGCCGATCGTCGCGCTGGATCTGCGGGCAGGCTACTTTGTGGACCCGATCCCCTTTGTCGGCCCGCGCGACCCCGGCTCCGACGATCCGCCCCTCCGCATTGAGGAGGACCGGCGCTTTATCACCCTCGGAGCCGGGATACTGCTCGACGAGGCCGTACAAGTCGATCTGGCTTGGGTGCGGGGTGCGTTTAAGCAAGTAGAAGAATACTCGGGCAATGAACTCAGCGAGGACTACGCGATCAATCGCCTAGTCGTCGGCGTGGGCTACAACTTTTAGGATTCTTTTTTTTGCTGCGATTGCTGGTTTGTGTATATTCAGGTCGAGAGATGAGTTTAACGCTCCTCAAGGAGGTAGTCATGAAAATGAAGGCTTTGATTTTGTATTCGGCCCTGCCGCTAACCGCGCTGATGGCCAGCGGCTGCTACACGGTGCTCAGCAGCCCGTACGAGGTGGCCAGCCTGCACGAGGAGGCACCGACCCGCGATGCAGAGGCACCGACGATTGGCAAGTTCGACGACCGCGACTACATGGACGACTTTTATCGCTATCCGGGTGTGCGCGGCGGCTACGGCGGCTATGGTGGCGGCTATGGCGGCTACGGTCGCTATGGTGGCTACTATCCTACTGCTCGCTATGTACCCTACTACTACGGCTACGGCTACGGCGGCTACCCTTACTATTATGGCGGCTATGGGCCCTATAGTTATGGCTACGATCCGTACTATCGGAGTTCACGCGGTTACTACGTGTCGCCAGGTTATGAACTGGTCAGCACACGCGAGCTCGACGATTTGCGTGCGGCGAGCCGGCGGAATACGACTCCGATGACGGTCGATCCGGCAGCAGCAGCCGAAGTACAGCGCCGCGAAGAAGAAGTGTGGCAAAGGCGAGTAGAGCCTCGAGTGCGCAATACACCTACGCCTACGCCGCGGTCCTCGGTCAGCACTCCGCCGAGTGCGCCGGCGACGAGAGCGCCCGCAACGACGTCGGCATCAGCCTCAAAGAAGACGGAAACCAAGAAGTCGGCCACGCCCAAGAAGCGACGGCGCTAGCGTTTATCCGACCGAGTACGCACAAAGAAGCGGAGGTCCTTTCGTGGCCCTCCGCTTCTTTTATGCCTAAGCGGCAGCCGATCTCCTTTGGCTTTTGCCATGCTTGACACTCGGATCTAAAATTACGTAAATTTTCAAAAAAATAATACGTATAGGAGGCTAAGATGGCTGTTAAAAAGCTGACCCTGAGTGCGCCAGAGGAAGTTATCGCCGAGACCAAGCGGATCGCAGCAAAAAAGAAAACCAGCGTTTCGGCCCTTTTCGTCCGGCTTTTTCGAATTATTGACCAAGAATGCGATCCTAAAGACACCTTAGGCCCGATTGCGCTCAGTGCATCTGGAATCGTGAAGTTGCCAACGGATCGAACGAAGGGCGAGTTGCTCGAAAGTGCGCTTGCTGAAAAATATGGGGTGCGGTAGTGATCGCGCTGGTAGATACCAACGTTCTGCTGGATGTACTCACGCGCCGCGAACCCCACTATCGAGCCTCTGCATGCGTTTGGACGCTGGCCGAGCGCGGGGAAATTGCGGCGTTTATCTCAGCCATTAGCTTCAACAACATTTACTACATTGTGCGAAAAGCCGAAAGCAAAACAAAGGCCGAAAAAGTATTGCAACTGTTGCGGGATACCTTCGACTCCGTAGCTCCCGATGCTAAAATCATCAATCAGGCTATCGACTCAGCCTGCGATGATTTCGAGGATGCCATCCAGTTCCATTCTGCCATTCGAGTTGGATCCCACGTTCTAATCACGCGCAATCCGCACGACTTCCCACAGCTAGGGGTCAGCATTGCGACGCCTGAGGAGTTCCTGCAAATATGGACAGATCGACTCAAAGAATGCCCCTAAGCGCACTCAGCAGAGGAGCACCAGCGGAGGTCCTTTTGCGGCCTCCGCTTTTTTGTGCCTAGTCGCCGCTTAGATCGAAGTGGCGGGCCTGCGGCTTGGGCGGCGGGGCGATGCGGAAGAGGAAGCGTTGCAGCGGGCGGGCGAGGGCCATGAGCAGTTGGCGCTCGCCTTGTTTATTGCCGCCGAAGAGCTGTACTTGCACCGGCTGGAAATTGCGCTGTGTGCCCCCCTGCTGCCAGACTTGGTTGGTGTTGAGGTTGATTAGGCTGACCTTGAGATCTATCGTCAGGTCTATGCCGGGGTTGGGCGACATGCCGTAGGGCGTGGGCGACATGGGCATCATCCGCGCCTGTAAGTGCCTCAGCTCGACTAAGACCAAGGCGTCGAGCTCGAGCTCTTCCCTGAGAACGGCCCGTACCGAGTCTTGGTGGACGCTGGTCGAATCGAGGCGAATGTCCTTGAGCCTGTAGGTGATTTCGTCTTGGTTCATCACCTCGGTCTTGGGCATGTTGCCGAGGCTCCGCACCACGGCGTTGGACAGACGCGCCATGACCTTCTCGATGTCCAGTTCTCGGAAGGGTTCGATGTTGGTCGCGCAAACGACGCCGATGTGATCGACTTCCGCGAGGAAGGGGCGCAAGACCGGGTCGGGTTGCGCCGGGGCGCGGAATTCGACGCGCGTGAAAGCACCGCGGCCGCCGCAGCCCGCTAGGCCAATGAGCAGTGCGAGGATGGCGACGCGGATCAAAAGCTCTGTCCAAAGCTGAAGTGGAACTTGAAGTCCGAGAAGTTGCCCTGCATGTCCATTTGCCGGGCGAATTCAAAGTTCATCGGCAACAAGAAGTACACTAAGAAGCCAAAGCCGACGCTGGCGTGTACCTGCCGCGGGGAGGACGCGGGTGCGTCGTGGGGGTTGTGGAAAGGCCACAGATCGATTTCGTCGTCCTCGTCCCAAGCCATGCCCACATCCACAAACAGGCTGCCGTCAATAGCCGGAATCAGGAAGGTGCCGGGCCAGCCAAAGAGGATGCCGCGCACAAAGGGGACGCGCAGCTCGGCATTGGTCAGCAGAACCCGGCTGCCGGTGAAGGTCGAGAACGGATAGCCGCGCAGCGGGCCAGTGTTGAGGTTGAAGCCCGTGTAGAAGGGCAGATACCAAACCGGCCCCCCTAAGTTGTATTCGAGGGCGTTGCGGCCCAAAGACCCCACGCCATAGGCTCTCAAGCCCAGCACCGACCAACGCCCCAGCCGCACGTATTGGCGATAGTCCAATTCGAGGTGCGAAAAAGAGCGCGTGGCCGACCCGAGGTCGAGTGTGCGCCCCACCGAGAGAAAGTAGCGCTTGCCAGCGGTGGCACCCAAAAGACCGTAGGTAATGGAGTCGTGGACGTATGCGGTCTTGAACAGATGAGTACTGGTAGCAGTAGAATCTGCTTCGTAGATGGGACTGATCTGTTCTTCTTGCTCGCCGACATACGTATAGCTCAGGTCGAGGCGGCGGTAGAGATCGAGCGGATAGCTGGCGTTGGCCAAGGCCCCGCGCTGCTGGAGACGACTAATGCCCCGAGTCGGGGAGCGGCCTGGGACGATGAAGTTGCGGTTGTTGATGAAGTACTGGTTCCAGTTGAAAATAGATACGCGGTACGTGGGCCGCTTGCCGTAGTAGTTGTAACTGGCGGCAAAGTTAAAATCATTGCTGATGTCCTGCGCGGCCACGTAATCCGTGGCCAAGATCAGCGAGTGATTGCCCAAGAGGTCGCTCATGCTCAGTTGGGCAACCGACGATAAGAATCCATCGAAATAGCCCATCTGCACGGAGATGCCATCAAATTCGAGCTTGGGGGTGTAGCGGCGACGGCGCAGTTCCAATTCGCCATCGTCGGCCGCGAGTTGGACGGCAGCTTGCGGCTCTTGGGGTTTGGTGGGTGCTGCCGGGCCGCTGGCTTCGGTGGGCGGTGCCGGGCCGCTGGATTCGGCTAGGAGCACGGCGGCGTCCGAGATCCCCTGATCCTTCAGGGCCAAGACCTGCCCTAGGTCCGGGGTGCCGCCTTGGTCGGAGAGCGCGGCGTCGCCCTGTACCGCGGGCCGCGCTGGAGGCGGCTCTGGGGCTGGGGCCTCGGTGGCTGCTGGCGGTGCTGCTTCGGCCACGCGCGCCAGCAACTGGGCGTCTTTGCGCTTGACCTCGGGCCATTCGGGCATGGCCATGCGGTAGAGGTGACTGCGGCCCTTGAAGTAGGTGTTGAACACGATCTGCCGCCCATCGGGCGAGAGGGCGGGGTTCATAATGCCGCTGAGGCTGCGGGTCAGGCGGAATTCGCGGCCCTCGTCGAGGTGATAGACGAAGAGGTCGTTGATCTTGTCGCGGGTGGAGACGAAGAGCAGCTTGTTGCCTTCGGGCAGCCACTGAGGCCACAGGTCGTCGGTGGGGCTGGATATGGCCGTGTGCGCCACATCCTCGGTTAGATCGTAAACTTTGATGTTGAACTGGTTGCGGTACTTGGTGCTAAAGGCGATGCGTTGGCCATCGGGCGACCAATTCGGGTAATCTTCGCGCTCGGGCGTGCCCGTGAGTTGACGCCGCTCGCCGGTCTGCACGTCAATGATGTAGAGATCGCTCTGGCCCTGTCCGGTGCCTATAAAGGCGAGGCGGCGGCTGTCGGGTGCCCAAGTTAGGCTCTCGACGAGATCCATATCGGGCAGGGTCAGGGTCTGCACGAGCTCCTTGTCGTAGAGATTCCACAGCATGATGCGGTCGCGGGGGCCTTCTTTGGCGACAAAGGCGATGGTCTGGCCGTCTTGTGCCCATGCCACAGTACCGCTGCCGATGCTGAGATGATCGTAGTCGGCGGCGCGCATGCTCTCGGTGACGCGCTCGACGAGCGAGGCGTCGCGCAGGCGGATGATGTCCACGTGCTGTTCGATCCCGTCTGAGGAGTGGACGGCGAGCATGTCGCCGCTGAGCGACCAGCAGGCGCTGGAGAAGCTGTGGATATTCTCGTCGTCGCCTATTTTCTCGGCGAATTCAGAGGTGTAGTCGCGCGTCTGCAAGAGGGGCCAATAGGTTTTGCGCATTTGGGCCGACCAGCGCTCGTCGAGGGTCTTCAAGTCCATGCCAATCAGGCGATCCATGAGCTTGTCGGTGTCGTGCTGGCTGTCCCACAGGCGGAGGATGCGGCTGATTTTTTCCGGGCCGTACTGCTGGGCAATGTATTCCATGAGCGCGTGGCTCTGCTTGTACGCGAGGAATACGTTGCCTTGGCCCCAAGCCTGATTCATGGTTTCGAGGGGGATGAGGCCGTCGGTGAGCACGGCGTCGCGGAGGACCATTTCATCGACCGTGTTGCGGCCCGGGGTGGTGTATTCGGCCATGCCCTCCATGAGCCAAGTGGGCGGCTGGACGATCGGGCTGGTGATGCGGCGAATGGGGCCTTTGTGAACGATGTCGTACTGGAAAATGTGGGTCAGCTCGTGGACGAGGACATTGCGGAACTCGTCGAGATCGCCGGCAAAGGGGACGACCATGCGAAAGCGCAGCGGCTCGGCAAAGCCGGCGACCCCGGGCGGCAGAAAGTCGGGGAAGATATTGGTCTGCTGGAACTGGTAGTGAGACTGATAGATGACGACCGGCGGCCGGTGCGACAGCTCGTGGTGCAGAATTTGGCTGATGTGATCGTAGCCCTCTTCGAGGTACTCGATCGCCCGCACGGCCAGATTTTGGAATTCAGGCTCAAAGTGCAGCTCTATGTGCTCGCTTTCGAGGATCTCCCACTGGAAGTCTCGATAGCGGACCTTGTTTTTCCCGAATCCCTGCTGTAACTGCAAGGTGAGGATGTCTTGGGCGCCGAGGTCTGCGGTGCCCCAAGCGAGCAGGGCGGCGCAGGCGAGGCTGCGAAATCTCGTTATAGCCTGCACGTTCACTCTCCTGTGGATGTAGGTGAATTGTCTGGGCGTCCGGTCCGCGGCGGCTGGCCATGGTTCAACTTGAATATATCGAGTGAGCCTGTAGAGTCGAGGCTGGCCTGTTGGTATTGTTGCAAGTGGCGCAAATTGGCTGCATAGGCTTCTTGGGCGGGGTTGAGGGCCTGCGCCCGGCCGTAGAATTGAGCGGCTTTGTCGGTCATGCCGAGCCGCTCGTAGATGACCCCGAGGTTGTTGTGCAGGCTGGCCGACAAGCTGTCTTGCGCTAGGGCGCGCTCCAGGTGCGACTGGGCCTCGTTCCACATGGCGTTCTCAATGCACCAGAGCGCGTATTTGTTGACCTGCTCGATGTTTTGCAACTGCTGGCGCGAGCGCTTGGGGCGATCTACGACGACTAGCACCGGCGTGGGTTGCACGGCTGCCGCGCTCGCGGCCGTGGTGTCGGCGGCACTGACTCGCTCGTAGCCGATGGGTGCGCCCGCTGGCGGCCGGCGCACCAGATCTAGACAGCCGTGCAGACACAGCGCACCCAAGCCAAAGGCCACGAGGCGCAAGGTGTTTTTCAAGGAGCCATTCACGCGCAATTTTCCTAGGCGCGAGGTCGTTCTCGCCTTGCGCCATTATAATTAGAAATATAACAAACAGAAACACTTTGAACTATTTTCCGCGCTGCTGCCTCCGCAAGCCATCTGTTCCCATCCGGCGACGAGCTAGTTCGGTGCCGCATAAGAGCAAGCGAAAAGGCGCGTTATGGCAGAACTTGATTATAGAGAGACAGCGCAAGGGGGCGATTCGTTCCTTTTACTTTATCGCCATCGGCTGGCGGTCCACCGCAAGCTGCGCGGATCGGTAGCATCCCATCTGCATGCGGGCAATGCGGACGGCTGCATAGCACATAAACTACTTTAGCGAGGGGCGATCTATGCTGAATCGGGTCCTTAAAATTGCGGCGGCCTTGGCGTGCGCGTGGGCGTGTCCGAGCGGTGCCCAGCCGGTCCACGAGACAGTTGGCTGGCGCCCGACCGCGGTGCCGCTGCTGAATTTTAGCTCGGACGACGGCATCGGATACGGGCTGCGGGCCAATCTCTTCGAATACGACGGCCAGAGCGTACCCTATCGCCGCAAATACAGCGCCCAAGTATTTATCTCAACCAAGGGCAAGTGGGTACATCACCTGCTCGTCGACGCGCCCGAATTCCGGCGCGGACAGCGGCTCGAGGTCGAACTGGTTTACGAGAAGGAGGATTTCGCCAATTACTACGGCGGCCTCAGCGACGAGGATATCGCCGGGTATTCGCGAGACCAGAGGACGTTCCGGTACGCTTTCCCGGAATTCAAAGTCAAGTGGATCCGGACCTTGCGCTTGCCTTGGCGTCTGCGCATCGGGGGGCGTTTGAGCCACAGCGATATCGAGCCAAACGCGGCCGATGGCGTCCTCTCTGCGCTCGACCCCCCCGGCGCGGACGGGGGCGCGTTCGCCCAGCTCGTCGGCTCGCTGCGCTACGACACGCGCGACAACTACAACAACGCGACCTCGGGCGTACTGGAGGAGTTGCTGGTGGACTTAGGGGTTGGTGGCGGTGGAGATTACCGGGGGGCGACGCTCAGTTTCGACCACCGGCACTTCCACGCCTTGGGGCGCGGGCTGGTGGCCGCCAACCGCCTGCGCGTCAACTGGACCATCGGTGCCCTACCCTTCTACGAGGAACTGGACATGGGGGGCAGCGGCACGGTCCGCGGCCTAGCCAGTGCTAGGGAGCGGGGCGAAGCGCGGATCGTGTTCAACGGCGAGCTGCGCTGGCGCGGGCTGCCGGTATGGCGTCGGCAGCACCTGTATCTGGGGCTGGTGGCCTTCGGCGACATCGGGCAGATCTTCGCCCGCGACGCGCTGCCAACGAGCGGCGGGTGGCGTCGCGGCCGCGGCATGGGGCTGCGTTGCCACTGGCAGAGCACGATCGTGCGGGCCGACTACGGCACCTCGGGTGGCCGCAGGGCACTCTACATCACCTTTTCACAGGTTTTCTGAGAATCCTCAGGGCGGCATGGAACTATTCTCGGCGCGCCACCTGTTCTGGATCGGAGTGGCCGCGCTCTTCGCTGCGGGCTGCGCCAATATGAGGCGCTGGCCGCCGACTGGGCGAGCCCATGCGGCCTTCCGGCTCGCGCTTTTCGCCCTTGTGCTGGTCAACGAACTCGGCTGGTTCGCCTATCGGCACTTCGTCGTTGGCATCCCCATCGCCGACAACTTGCCCCTGCACCTGTGCGACTTGTCGGTATTCGTCCTGTTCGCCGGGCTGGCAACAGGTGGGAGGCTGTGGTCCGAACTGGCGTATTACGCGGGGGTAGTCGGTGCTCTGCTGGCGGTGTGTTTCCCGGCGATCTCAGAGACCGGGTCAATCCGCTTCATCGCCGAAATCCGCTATTTCCTAACCCATGTGGCCTTGGTCGGCGCGGGGTTCTATTTCACCTTTGGCTGCTGCTACCGCCCGCCAGCGCAGGCGATCCTGCGCAGCTATATCGCCGTCCACCTCTACGCCTTGGCCATTACCCCGCTCAATCTGTATCTCGGGACTAATTACTTTTTTACGCTCTCAGCCCCTAAACAGCTCGCCTTTATCCACGCCTACCCGCACGGGCTCTTCCTAGTGGCCGTCTCGGCCATCTTTCTCACTGTTTTCGCTCTAATGCACCTGCCCTTTGCGTGGCAGCGTAGTCGTCGCGGCGACTCGGCCCGCCAATGAAGCGCCAGCAGGCCGTGGTGCTGAGGAGCAAGTAAAAAGGCGCGTATTGCGCCCACAAAACCCACGGCTTTTCGCGCCACACGCCTTCGCTGCCATAGCCGATCTGCACCTCGTAAGCGAGGAAGATCAAGCCGCTGAGGAGCATCCAAGCGGGACTAAAAAAAAAGGCGAGGAATGGGAGGATCCAAAGCAAGTACCAAGGATGCACGGTCGGCGAGAGCAGGACGTAAGCACCGAGGGTTGCAAAGGCGGCTCGGTAGGGGTCGCGGCAGCGGATTTGGACGCCGAGGGCTATCACGGCGAAAAGGGCCGTGCAGAGCCAGCGAGCGTGTGCGTAGGCGTGGCCGTCCCACGGCTGCAAGGCAAAGCGCAAGAGCGAGTAGGCCGCCGCATTGAAGTGCCAGTGTTGCACGTAGGTCATAAGGCCGGTCGCGAGCTTTTCTCCGGCGTCGGCAAAAGGCCAAAAGACCAACAGCCCCAGCATTGGAAACAGCAGCAGGGCACTGCGCTGGCGGAAGCTGAACCAAGGGGCGCGAGGGCGACGCCAAAAGGAGGGCAACAGCGCAAGGGGCACTAGTTTGACGAGAAAGGCCCCGGCGAGGGCGCAGATGGCTGCGGCCCAGCGCTGGCTGTGGAGTGCGTACAGGGCCGCGAAGAGGAGCAGCACGCCTAGCGCGTCAATGTGGCCGCTACCGGCGACCTCGACTAGGGGCAGGGGATTCCAAGCGTAGAGCACGACGCGGCGCGGGTCTTGGCCGCGCCGGCCGAGGATGTGTGCCAAGAGCAGGCAGAGGCCCCAGTCGCAGAGCAGCAGGGCCAATTTGAACGCGGCCGGCGTCGCGCTTAGCGCGCAAATCGCGCGAAAGAAAAGCTGCGCCAGCGGCGGATAAATCGTGGGAATGGCGGCGTGGTTGACGCTGGGGTAGAGCGCGTCGCGCAGGTGCGCCACCTGTGGTGCCGAGGGCGCGTAGAGGTACGGATTGATGCCGGCTAGCTGGACGCGGCCATCCCAGACGTAGCGGAAAATGTCGTCCGAGAGCGTGGCCGGGCTCCACCACAGCGTCAGGCGGAAGACGAGGGCCGCGCCGAGAATTAGGTGTGGTCGCCCGGAGGGCGCGCCGGGTCGCAGGACGAGGTACGCGGCGAGCGCGTAGCAGCAAAAAGCGGGAAAGACGCCGGCCCACAGCGCCCCGATCTGGCGCTGGAGATCGCCGAGAAAGACCAGATAGCAGCAACAGGCTTCAATGGCACTGGCGAGCAGCAGCAGGCGGATGGGCACGTCAGTGCTTGACGCGCCGAGCGCCGACATAGCGGAGGCGGAAATAAGGGTGGTCGAGCGCGGTAATGGTCGCCCCGGTGCTCACGCCCACGTGGGCGAAGCGCCCCTTGCCGAGGTAAATCCCAATGTGAGAAACGCCCGGTCCTGAGAAGGTATCTCTAAAGAAAACCAGATCCCCTGATTTGAGGTCCTGCCGTCGGTTGACAGTGCGGCCAACTCGGTATATCTGCCTAGTGGTGCGAGGCAGTTCGATGCCATAAGTCTGGCGGAAAATGGCGCGGGCAAAGGCCGAGCAGTCCATGCCAGCGCGGGTGGTGCCACCCCACTTGTAGGGTACGCCGAGATAGCCTTCGACGACGCGAGCGAGGCGGTTGGGGCTGGCGCGGCGGCGTTCTTTGAGTTCGCGCACCACGCTGTCCGAATCCGCGGAGTCGGCGGTATAACGCGGGGCCGAGCGGATTGAGCAGCTACAGGTGGCGAGGAGGCACAAGCAGAGCAGGCGGCACAACATGCGGTCATGGATACGAGAAAAACCCGCGGCCCGTCTTGCGCCCCAGCGCGCCTTGATCGACTAGCTGGCGCAGCAGGGGGCAGGGGCGGTATTTGGGGTTGCCGAAGCGTTGTTCAAAAGATTCGAGGATGTGCAAGGTCACGTCGAGTCCGACGAAGTCGGCAAGGGCTAGGGGGCCTAGGGGATGGCTCGCCCCCAGCACCATCACCCGGTCGATGTCTGCGGCGCTGGCCACGCCTTCGGCGAGGGCGTAGATGGCTTCGTTGATCATGGGAAAGAGGATGCGGTTGGCCGCAAACCCCGGGCTGTTGGCGACTGAGATGGGGGTCTTGCCTAGGTCTTGGGCCAAGGCCATGATGGCGGCAAAGGTCTCGTCCGAAGTCTCAGCTGCGCGCACCACTTCGACGAGGGGCATGATCGGGGGTGGGTTGAAGAAGTGCATGCCGATTACTTTGTCCGGCCGCCCGGCCGCGGCCGCGAGGGCGTCGATGTCGAGGCCAGAGGTATTGCTGGCGAGGATGGCCTCGGGTCGGGCGAGTTGGCCGAGGCGAGCGAAGACCGCGCATTTGAGATCGAGGCGTTCGGGCACGGCTTCGATAACTAGGTCGGCAATGCTCGCGTCGGCCATATCGTCGATGCCGCGTAGGGCGGCGGTGGCCGCTTCGCTGGCGGCCGGCTCTAATCGACCTTTGGCGGCTTGTTGGCACAGGCGTGCGGCGATGGAGGCGAGGCCCTGTGCGCGGGCGCAGGGGTCTGCGTCGTAGAGCAAGACTTCCCGGCTGGCCTGGGCCAAAACTTGGGCAATGCCGCGCCCCATAGTGCCGGCCCCAATGACGGCAATGCGTTTGAGATTCATATCGTCGCCCGGAGGTGGGTTTTAATCGGCCGTACCATGTTACCCAGTAGCGGCTTACTAACTAAATATATTGCGGGAGCCAAGAGATCGCCTAGATTGATTGCCTCGCCGCTGGGGCGCAACAATAAAAGCAGGGGAAAATTATGGCAGCAGATCGCGGAAAACTGAGGAGCGCCGACTGGTTTGGACGCGAGGACAAAGGCGGGTTCATTCACCGCAGCTGGATGAAGCGCGGCCTGCCCGAACACGAATTCGACGGCCGCCCGGTCATCGGCATCTGCAACACGTGGTCCGAACTAACGCCGTGCAATATCCACTTCCGCGACTTGGCCGAAGCCGTCAAGCGCGGCGTGTACGAAGCCGGGGGGTTGCCGGTGGAATTCCCGGTCACCTCGCTGGGCGAGCCCATCATGCGGCCGACGACCATGCTCTTCCGCAACTTGGCGAGCATGGACGTGGAGGAGTGCATTCGCGCCAACCCGGTCGACGGCGTGGTGCTCCTGACCGGGTGCGACAAGACCACGCCAGCGTGCTTGATGGGGGCGGCCAGCGTAGATTTGCCGACGATTGTCGTGCCCGGCGGCCCCATGCTCAACGGCAAGTACCGCGGCAGCGATATTGGTTCGGGAACAGACGTGTGGAAGTTCAGCGAGGACTTTCGCGCCGGGAAGATGACGCGCGAGGAGTTCGGCCTGGCCGAGGACGGCATGACGCGCTCGGATGGGCACTGCATGACGATGGGCACGGCCTCGACGATGGCCTGTATGGTCGAGGCCCTCGGCATGACCCTGCCCGGCGGCGCGGCGATCCCGGCCCCGGACTCGCGGCGCAAGGTGCTGGCGCATCTGGCCGGGTCGCGCATCGTCGAGATGGTGGGCGAAGACCTCAAGATGTCCAACATCCTCGGGCGTACGGCCTTTGAGAATGCCATCAAGGTCAACGCGGCCATCGGCGGTTCGACCAACTGCGTCGTCCACTTGCTGGCCCTCGCCGGGCGCGTCGGCGTCGAGTTGTCCTTGGACGACTTCGACCGCCTCGGCAGCGAGCTGCCGCTATTGGTCAATTTGATGCCCGCCGGCAAGTACCTGATGGAGGATTTTTATTACGCCGGTGGCTTGCCGGTGGTGATCCAAGAACTGAAGAATTCCCTGCATCTAGACGCTTTGACGGCGACGGGCCAGTCGCTCGGCGAGAATATCGCCGGGGCAGTCTGCTACAATCGCGCCGTGATTGCGCCGCTAGATGAGCCGTTGATCGAGGCCGCGGGTTTGGCCGTGCTGCGGGGCAATGTTTGCGAGGACGGGGCGATCATCAAGCCATCGGCCGCCGCGCCCGAGCTGATGCAGCACCGCGGCCGAGCGGTGGTCTTCGAGACGATTGAGGACTATCACCAACGGATCGACAGCCCGGATTTGGCCGTGGATGAGTCGAGTGTATTGGTCTTGCAAAACGTCGGGCCGGTTGGCTATCCAGGCATGGCCGAAGTCGGCAATATGGGCTTGCCCAAGAAGTTGCTCGAAAAGGGCGTACGGGACATGGTGCGCATTTCCGATGGCCGCATGAGCGGCACGGCTTATGGTACCGTGATCCTGCACGTGGCCCCGGAAGCGGCCATTGGCGGCTCGCTGGCGCTGGTGCGCGATGGCGACGCGATCGAGCTCGACGTAGCAAGCCGGCGGCTGCACCTAGACGTGCCGGACGAGGAGCTGGCGCGCCGCCGGGCGGCTTGGCAGCCCCCCGCGCCCCACGATACCCGGGGCTACGTCAGCCTCTATATCGACCACGTGATGCAGGCCGACAAAGGAGTTGACTTCGACTTCTTGGTCGGCAAGTCCAGTGCCGTTGTAACGCGCGAGGCGCACTAACGAAAGGACTAGACGGTGAAGATCGCCAAGATCGAACAGTTTTTCCCGCGCCAGCGCATGCGCTTGGTCAAAATTACCACGGACAACGGGCTAGTCGGCTGGGGTGAAACGACCCTAGAGGGCAAGCCCAAGAGCACTTGGGCCGCAGTAGAGGAGTTGGCCGAATACTTCGTCGGCAAGGACCCACTCCGCATTGAGCACCACTGGCAGCACGTCTATCGCTCGGCCTTTTTCCGCGGCGGCAATGTGCTGATGAGCGCGCTGTCGGGCATTGACCAAGCACTGTGGGACATTGCCGGCAAGTACTACAATGTCCCCGCCTATATGCTCTTGGGCGGGGCAGTGCGCGACCGGATTCGCGTGTACGCGCACTGGGGCATCCACGGCCAGACCGACGAGGCACTCGCGGCGGCGCGGGCGCGGCTCGACGTGCTGAAAGGTTACACGGCCTTTAAGACCGGGCCGGGGGGCACGTGGCGCGCCCACGAGCCACCAGCGCGAATCGACGCGTTTGTCAAAGACGCCTATACCATGCGCGAATGGGTCGGCGACGAGGTAGAGTTGTGCTTTGACTTTCACGGCAAGATGACGCCGGGGCTGGCGATTGAGGTGTGTGGCCAGCTTGCGGGGATGCGGCCGATGTTCGTCGAAGAGCCGATTCCGCAGGAGAATGTGGATGCGCTCAAGGAGGTCTCCGATCACGTGCCGTTCCCCATTGCCACGGGCGAGCGCCTGCTCTCGCGCTGGGAGTTTCGGGAGATTTTTGAAAAGCAGGCCGTCTCCTACATCCAACCCGATGGCTCGCACGCCGGCGGGATCACCGAGCTGAAAAAGATCGCCAATATGGCCGAGGTCTATTACATCCACATCATGCCGCACTGCGCCATCGGCCCGGTGGCCTTTGCCGCCTGTATGCAGGTTGATGCGGTGGTGCCCAATTTCTTGGTGCAGGAACAGGTCGACGTGGGGTTGGGCGAAGGGCTGCTCACCGCGCCTTGGCAGGTGATTGACGGCCACATTGAGCTGCCGACCAAGCCGGGGTTGGGGTTTGACTTGATCGAGTCCGAGGTGGAAAAGACGCTCGAGTACACAGAGGAATTGGGCGGCGAACTCTACTACGAAAGCGACGGCAGCGTCGCCGACTGGTAGCGTTGCCGTGCGCCGCCGCGCGTTTGAGAAGCTGGTGGAAAGGGCCCTTCAGCACCTGCCAGAAGAGTTTCGTCAAGTGCTGGACAACCTAGCCATCGTCGTGGAGGACTGGCCCGACCCCGCCTTGGTCGAGGAGGTAACCGGCGATCCAGAGGAAGTGCTCTACGGGCTTTTCACGGGCACACCCCTGCCCGAGCGCCGCCTCGAAGACAGCGGAGACCTGCCGCCGGTAATCGCGCTCTATCAGGGGCCTTTGGAGGAGGACTTCCCCGAGCGGGGCGAGCTGGCGCGGGAGGTGGAAACGACCTTGGTACACGAATTGGCGCACTTTATGGGCTTTGACGAAGACGCAGTTAGAAAGTACGGCTATGAATAGCACCGACTTGCAAAAGGCCATAGACGAGGGCGAGTTAGACGCCTTGGCGACCCTGCTGCGCCAGCACCCGCACCTAATGCACCAGCGCGTCGAATGCGCAAACGGGCAGAGCTATACCCCCTTGCAATACGCCGACCGCATCGCCGCTAGCTTGGACGCCATGCGCCTGTTGGTCGAATTAGGTGCCGATTTGCGCGAATTGAACGGAGTGCTCTTTGGGTGTTGTGAGAACCATAATTTAGACCACATGCAGCGCCTGCTAAAGCTGGGCGTCCACCCGGACGACGCATACAATGAAGGCTGGGACTGCCGAGTCCTCTACGGGCTTTTGCAGACGTACCACCGCTCGCCCCCCGCCCATCTGCACGCCTGCGTCGAAGCGCTCATCAAAGCGGGAGCCGCCTTTGAGGACGGGCCGACGATGGATATCCACCGCGGCCGCCTCGACCAACTGGAGCAGTGCCTCGACCGCTGTCCCGACTTGGTGGAGACGCGCTTCTGGCTCGACTACGGCGACCATCTCACCCTGCGGGGTGCCACCCTCCTGCACGTGGCGGTCGAATATCACGAGCTAGAGGCCGTGCGCCTGCTGCTGAGGCGCGGTGCCGATTTGAATGCCCGCGCCGAAATCGGCCGCAACGGCGTGGGCGGCCAGACGCCCCTCTTTCACGCCATTGGTGCCAACCAAGGAACGGGCTGGGAAACCTTCGAGTACCTGTTGGACAAGGGGGCGGACTTGACGGCCAAGGCACGCATCCAGCGCAACCCGGCGGCTGACGACAAAGTGATGGACTGCATTCACAAGGGGCAGGATCACTTTTTTCCCGAGGTCGAGGAACTCACGCCGCTGGGCTACGCCCGGCGCTGCGAATTCGGCCCGGCGTGGCGCTCCACACCGCGCGAAGTGGCCCGGCTGCGGGCACTGCATGCCCCGATGTAATCCGCGCCGCGCTTGGGTAGTTGCTCCTCCCGGCGATATGGTTTAATTTTTTTCCCTCGCAACACACCACTATCTAAGCAGCTTTTCCCGTGAATGTACCTCAACACGACATACTGATCGTCGGCGGCGGCGGCGCAGGTCTGCGGGCGGCGATTGCCGCTGTCGAGCTCGATCCAAACCTCAGCGTCGGCTTGGTGTCCAAAGTGTACCCTATGCGCAGCCACACGGTGTCAGCCGAGGGCGGCTCGGCCGCGGTGATACGCGATGACGACAGCTTCGACGGCCATGCCTTCGACACTATCAAGGGCAGCGACTTCCTCGCCGACCAAGACGTAGTCGAGATCTTTGTCAAGGAGGCCCGCGACGAGCTGATCCAATTGGAGCACTGGGGCTGCCCGTGGAGCCGCGACGACGACGGCCGGATCAGCGTACGCGCTTTCGGCGGCATGTCGGTCAAGCGCACCCTGTACGCGGCCGACAAGACCGGCTTCCACATGCTGCATGCCCTCTTCCAGACTTCGCTCAAATACGACCGCATCCAGCGCTACGACGAGTGGTTCGGGACGCGACTGCTGCTCGACGACAACGGCGCGGCTTGCGGCGTGGCAGCGATCGACGTGCGCTCGGGGGCCATGCAGGCGATCCCGGCCAAGGCCGTGATCATCTGCACGGGCGGCGGCGGGCGCATTTTTCCCTTTACGACCAATGCCGCCATCAAGACCGGCGACGGCATGTCCATGGCCTACCGAGCGGGCTGCCCACTCAAGGACATGGAATTTGTGCAGTACCATCCCACCGGGCTGCCGGGCACGGGCATCCTGATGACCGAGGCATCGCGCGGCGAGGGCGGCTACCTGATCAACAACAAGGGCGACCGCTACCTCAGCGAGTACCTGCCCGACAAGATGGAGCTAGGCCCGCGCGACATGGTTTCGCGGGCGTTTGTCCACGAGGAGCGAGCCGGTCGGGTCTTTTCCGGCCCGTACGGCACTTACGTCCATCTCGATTTGCGGCACTTGGGCGAAAAGAAAATCGACGAGCGCATCCCCTTTGTGCGCGAGCTGACCAAAAATTACGTAGGCATCGATCCCGTGTACGAGCCGGTGCCCGTGCGCCCGGTGGTCCACTACATGATGGGCGGCATTCACACTGACATTACTACGGCGACGCCGATTCCGGGCCTGTACGCGGCCGGCGAAACGGCCTGTGTCACCATCAACGGAGCCAATCGCCTCGGCTCCAACTCGCTGTCCGAGCTTTTGGTCTTCGGCGCTCGGGCCGGCCAGTATGCGGCCGAGTACGCCGCGGAAGCCAAGACACCGCCGTACAGCAGCTTGGAGCAGATGGCGGCCGATGAGTGGCAGCGGATTGAGAATGCGTTTTTCAAAAACAAAGGCAGCGAGCGAATCGCCGACATTCGCACGGATCTGCAAAAGACGATGGAGCAAGGGGTGGGCATCTATCGCGAACAGGAGAGCCTAGCGGCGACCTGCGCCGAGCTGCCCAAGCTCAAGGAACGCTATACTCGGGTCCAGCTCGACGACAGCTCAGCGGTCTTCAACACCGAACTGACCGCCGCTTTGGAACTGGGCTCGCTGCTCGACGTGGCCGAGACCGTAGCCCATGCGGCCCTTTTGCGCCGGGAGTCGCGCGGCTCGCATTCGCGCATGGACTACGAGGAGCGCGACGACGACAACTTCCTCAGCCACTCCTTGGCGTACCGCACCGATGGCGAGCCGCGCATCGAATACCAAGACGTCGTCATCACTCGCTGGCAGCCCCAAGAGCGCACCTACTGATTGAGAGGAGCTATGAGCGACAAGACCATTGGCATCCGGGTGACCCGCTTCCGGCCTGAGCAGGAGGACGCCCCCACCGAGCAGGTTTACGAGGTTCCCTATCAGGAGGACTGGGTCGTCCTCGACGCGCTCAACTACATCAAAGACTACATCGACGGCACCCTCTCGTACCGCTGGTCGTGCCGCATGGGCGTGTGCGGGTCTTGCGGCATGATGGTCAACGGCGAGCCTAAGTTGACCTGCGCGGCCTTCCTCAAGGACTACTACCCGAATGAGCTGGTGGTCCAGCCTCTCGCCCACTTCCCAATCGTTCGCGACTTGGTCGTCGATGTAGAAGACTTCATGGCCAAGCTCAAGGCGGTCCAGCCGTGGATCATTCGCGCAGAAGAAAAGCCGGTTGCCGAAGGCGAGTACTTGCAGTCGCCCGCGGAGCTAAAGGAGTTCAAGCAGTTCAGTCAGTGCATCAACTGCCTGCTGTGCTACGCGGCCTGTCCCGTCTATGGGCTGGAAGACGTCTTCGTTGGCCCGGCGGCCCTCGCGCTTTCCTACCGCTACAACCTCGACTCGCGCGACGAAGGCTACGCCCAGCGCACGGTCGTCGCCGCTAGCAGTGAGGGCATCTGGGAATGTACCTTTATCGGTGAATGCTCGGTGGTCTGTCCCAAGGACGTGGACCCGGCCGCCGCCATCCAGCGCACCAAGCTCGAGACCACGACTAACTGGTTCAAATCCTTTCTCATGCCTTGGGGGAACAAATGAGCCAGTCGTACAAAACCTACAAGCCAAAGCTATCTCCAGCTTGGTGGCTGAAGAGCCGTCGCTACTTCCTGTTTATGATGCGAGAATTGAGCAGCGTCTTCATCGCCGCCTTCGTCCTCCTCTTCCTCTACCAGCTCTTTGCGCTGGCCAAGGGGCCGGAAGCGTATGCGGCTTGCCGCTCTGCACTGGCGAGGCCGGCGTTTGTGGTCTTTTACGCGGTTGCGTTTGTCTTTGCGCTCTACCACACGATCACTTGGCTGGGGGTAATGGGTCGGGTCCAAGTCGTGCGGATGGGCACATTTACCGTGCCGCCCAAATTGGTAACGGCTGGTGCCTTCGTCGGGTTTTTCTTAGTGTCGGCGGCCGTTGGCTACATTTTCCTGTACGCGCTAGCGCCATGAGCTACAAACAAGACAAAACCGAACCTTTCTGGTGGAGCCTGTTTTCCGCTGGCGGCGTGGTAGCCGCCATGCTAATCCCGGTGCTGATCTACTTCGCCGGGCTGGCCGAGCCGCTGGGCTTGATAGGCGCGGAGGCGAGCCGATACGAGGCCATGCGCGAGTTGCTCAGCTACCCTCTGGCCAAAGTGTTCTTTTTCGTCGTGGCCGTCCTACCGCTCTACCACGCGGCGCACCGCATCCGCTTCATGCTCCACGAGTTCGGGGTGCGGAAGCTGATCCTTCCCATTCACTACTTCTGCTACGGCGGTGCCGTAGTCGGCACTGGGCTGGCGGCCTATATCTTCTTCCATCTGCTCTAACTGGACGTGGTCGGGCAGGTCGTCGCGCAAAACAAGGCCGTGTGCGGATTCGTTGGAGGAGACGATCGCGCGTTTTGTGCGCTTGGCGGCCTCTTAGGCAGTTTCACTAAAGCAAGGAAAGGAAGAACGTCGATGCCTGTGGGAGACAAAAACGCTATAATCGCCGGTTGTGGGATGCACCACGTGGCCGTGCAGACGCGCGATTGGGAAACGTCGCTGTGCTTTTACCGAGATGTGCTGGGTATGGAGATCGTCGCCGAATTTGGTTCGCCCGAGCGCAAGATCGCGCTCTTGGACGCGGGTGACGGAAGTCACCTCGAACTCTTCGCCCCCACGGCCGAGTCCCCCGCACCTAAAGCCGAAAGCCCCAACGATCCGGTGACGCATTTTGCCTTGGCGGTTACAGACGCACGCGCCGCCACGGAGCGGGTGCGAGCGGCCGGATGCGAGATCTCGGTCGAACCCAAGGATCTGACGCTGGACAGGCTGAACGTGACGATCGCCTTTTTCAAAGGCCCCAACGGCGAAGTCGTGGAGTTTTTCCAGACTCACTAGGCCGAGTCGGCATAAAAAAGCGCGGGTGCCCCAAGGCCCCGCGCTTCTCGTGTTTGTGTAGGGATTATTGCGGAGTTTCGGTTTCAGGGGCCGCGCCGATGACAACCACGTCTCGGGCTTGGAGGCCCTTGGGGCTAGCGACCGTTTCAAATTCCACCCGCTGACCTTCCTCTAGGGAGCGGAAACCATCGCCGCGAATCGCGCTGTAATGGACGAAGACGTCGTCTTGTCCCTCGCGCTGAATAAAACCAAACCCCTTGGAACTATCGAACCATTTGACGGATCCACTTTGACGTTCAGACATGATGAAGGTTACCTCCCTTCGATTGCTAATGGCATTAAGCTGAGTGTTCCAAGCTGGGCTTAAGGACGCCGACCAACAGGGTCGGCTTACAAAAGAAACCTAGCGCGAGCTACGTCCACCGGCCCCGCGTCCACCGGCTCCGCGCCCACCGACCCCGCGCCCACTGGCCCCGTGCGCACCGCGGACGAAGCCGACCTCGGCCATGCGAATGGCCTTCTGCTGCCGGCGGATGCTCTTTTGGCGATTGATCTTCTTCTGGACCGAGGGTTTAGTATAGAAACGCCGCTTCTTCAAGTCGCGCAATAAGCCGGCTTTGCGGGTTTTGGACGTAAAGCGCCGCAGCGCCTTTTCAAAGGGTTCGTCCGATCTGACCTCAACGCTAAAATTGCTCATGTGCTGCTCCTAACCCTTGGCTTTTCAGTCTCTACATGAAGAAAATATAATTTTACGCTATGGGTTGCTCTTAGTCAAGAGCCGTCTTGGCGGCAGTGCTGACCCAAGGTAAGGGGGCGATAAAAGTAGTTGCGATTTTGGACGGATGGCCTTTTTTTGTAAAAAGACTCCCCTACTCAGAGAGAAGTCGTGCGTCGCCGTTCGACTTCTATGCTTCCTCTATATTGCACGTAAGGAGATGCCATGGTTTTTTCGCATACGAATTCCAAGGGGGTCGCGTATATTCTGCATTCCCGGACCACGACCCTCAAAAACGGGAACTCGCAGACGATTTACTTCTTTTCCAAAACTGAGAAGGAAGGTGCTCTCGACGCGGTGCCGGATGGCTATGAGGTGTCTGAGAGCAAAAACGGCCTACCAGTGCTAAAGCGCAGCAAGTAGGTTGCCTCGGCTGCGCCTCGTTCAGGCCGGTTCCTTTTCTCGGTATTCCCCATCGAGAAAAGGAACCGGCCTTTTTTGTGCCAAAAAGCGGGTGCTGTCGCGCTTTTGCCGAGTGCAGCGTTGTCCTATACTATGGGGCATGGTGCCAAAAACGGTAAGAGAACAGGCTGCGGCCAACTTGCAGCAACGGCTAGCCGAAAACCCCTATGTAGGCCGCGGCATTGTCATTGGCCGGGCCGCGGAGGGGGCTTGGATGCAGGTTTACTGGATCGCGGGGCGCAGTGCCAACAGCCGCAACCGCATCTTCGTGGCCGCGGGCGACGTGCTGCGGACCGAAGCGGCCGATCCCGCGCAGTTGAGCGACCCCACGCTCATCATTTACAACGCCATGCGAGTTTGCGCCCGACGCAGCATTGTCTCCAATGGGGTCCATACCGACGCCATATACGAGGGTTTTGCGGCCGGCCGCAGTTTTGCCGAGAGCTTGGCTGGCTGGCTACACGAGCCGGATCCGCCCAATTACACGCCGCGCATAGCGGGCTATGTCGATTTGGAGGCCGATGAAGCTTGGCTCGCCATACTCAAGGCCAGCCCCTTTGACCCCGAGCGCAGCGAACGCCATTTCTTCCGCTTCGACTGGGTCGAGCCGGGCTATGGCTATGCCATTACCACGTACGACTCAGATGGCGACCCGCTGCCCTCGTTTTCTGGAGTTCCCTACCTGTTACCCCTCGCCGACGCACCCGCCCGCCTCTGGGAAGCCCTAAATTCCGAGCATCGGATCGCGCTTGCAGTGCGCCGCATTGCCGCCGGCGCAGTCGAAACCAAGATCATCAACCGCTATGAGGCGGTCTAGCCTCTGGACGCACGGTGGCAAAGGAAAAGCGCGGCCGCGAACAGGGCCACGGCCATTGCCTGATGCAGTGAGGCCAAGGCCAAGGGCACGTGCGCGACGACCGTGCCGATCCCCAAGCCGATCTGAATCACTACCAAGCAGAGGATTAGGCCGGCCCCAGTTTTCAGGGCCGTGCGGTGTGCAGCTACCCACAGGGCTAGTGCCAGCCCAAGGACCGCAAAGGCGAAGAAGCGGTGTTGGAAGTGGACGGTAGTGGGGTTGTCGAGCAGGTTTACGAGCGGCGGCTGCATAGACCCCAAGCCGGTCGGCACCCAAACCCCGAACATCTTGGGAAAGGTATCCGACAGGTAGCCGGCCTTGAGCCCGGCCACTAGGCCACCAGCGGCGATCTGGAGGCAGACAGCGGCAAACAGCCCAGCGCAAAGGCGGCGCGCGGTGCGGGGCACCGGCCGCGCCTCGGCCGCAGACGACAGATAGCCGAGGGCCTGCCAGAGGCAAGCGGCCAAAAGGGCCAGAGCGCAACAAAGGTGCAAGGTCAAGCGCAGGTGACTTACTTGAGGCCGGTCGCCTAGGCCGCTTTTGACCATCAGCCAGCCCACTAAGCCCTGAAGGGCGAAAAGCAGGCCAATGCCCAGATAGGCCGGTATGTGGACGCGGGGAATGGCTCGCCGGCAGAGGAAATAGAGCAGGGGCACCACAAAGAGCAACCCGGCCAGCCGGCCGAGCAAGCGGTGGCCGAACTCCATGTAGTAGATAAACTTGAATTCGTCCAGCCCCATCCCATAGTTGACGAGCCGGTATTCGGGCGTCTGTTGGTACTTGGCGAATTCGCTTTCCCAGGCCGCAGCACTTAACGGCGGAACGACGCCGGTGACGACGTTCCACTCGACGATGGATAGGCCCGAGCGGGTCAGGCGCACCCAGCCTCCGTACACCACGAGAACGACGATGAGGGCCGAGACAGCGAGGAGCCAAGCGGCGATTTGGCGATTAGTGATCATCTGGCGGAATTTGAACAAATTACTCGTAGAAAATACCCCATGGCGATATATCGGCAACTTTTGCCGCGTCGCCGCACGCAATAGAGGGAGGTAAGCGTGAAACTGGCAAACAAAGATGCGTTGGTAACGGGCGGAGCTACCGGCATTGGCCGGGCCACGGCCGTGCTCTTCGCCCGAGAAGGAGCGCGCGTCCACATCGCGGATTACAACGCGGCCGAGGGCCAAGCCGCCGTGGCGCAGATCGAGGCCGCCGGGGGCCAAGCGCATTTCTACGCCACGGACGTGCGCTTGGAAGAGAGCGTGGCCGCGTCGGTCGCGCAAATCAGAGAGCACACCGCCCGCCTCGATGTGGCGGTTTTCGCGGCCGGAGTCTTGACGGGGGCGTACAAGACCATTGAGGAGCTGTCCGAGGAGGATTGGGACGCGACGCTCGACACCAACCTGAAGGGCACCTTCCTCTCGGCCAAATACGCGACGCCGCTCTTGGCGGCAGCCGGCAAGTCCGTACTGCTGATCATCGCCTCGGGAGCCGGGGTGCGGGGCGGCTCCTCGTCCTATGCCTATGCAGCGAGCAAGGCTGGGCAGCACGGTTTGCACTACAAGCTGGAAGGTGAGCTAGGGTCTAAGGGGGTGCGCTTGCACGTGATTTGCCCCGGGGGGATTGCAACGCCCCTGAAGCTGGAGAATATAGCGCAGGCGGCAGAGGCCACAGGCCGCGATCCAGAGGAAGCAAAGCGGAACGCCGTGCTGGGGGATCCAATGGGGGTGGCGCGGGTCTTGGCGTTTTTGGCTTCCGAGGAAGGGTCTTACGTGCGGGGGACGGTGTTCACTCGGTAGCGTTAGGCGCGCTCCCAACGGCTGGGATCCATGCCCAGCGCCTCGGAGGCCATATTCGGAGGCTTGTTGCCGCCGTGGTAGTCCCAGTGGCGGGTGTTGCGGTCGGCGAAGAGCGGGCGGATTTCGTCGGGCAAGGTCTGGAGGTCTTCTTCGCTCCAAGGGCTGATCTCGTCAACTGGCCCGGCCCAAGCGGGTCGGTAGGCGATGGCCAGCATTTCGCGCGGGTAGGTGCCGACATTGGGGAAGTTGCCGTGGAAGACGCGGTGGTGAATGAGCACGGCAGAACCGGCCTTGCAGGGAACCATGACTTCTTCGGGGTGGGATTTGTAGCGCGTATAGGGGTTGGCGTGGGCGTGCAGGCACAGGTGCGAGCGCGGCACCACGCGGAAAGGCGAGACTTCTGGGATGAGGTCGTCGAGATAGTAGAGCACTCGTATCAACACCGGGCAAGAGCCTTCAAAGCCGAAAATTTTGGAGCCGTAGGGTTGGCCATCGGCGTGGAGGCTGATGCCGGGGTGGCCGGGTTCGGAGCGCGCATAGCCGTAGTGCATGAAGATCACTTCGTCGCCCAACAGTTCGCGCAGAAACGCGAGCGTCGGCGGGTGGCCGAGCAGGGCGGTGATTTCGCCGCCGTCGAATTGGATGTTGCTGCGGCCGCGCTGGCGTTCGCTGTAATCGACGGCTTTGGTCTCAAAAGTAGCGGTGATGGCTTTGAGACGGGCGACGTGGTCGGCGTTGAGCAGGTCGGGCAAGACGAGGTAGCCCTCGACTTCGAGTTGGCGGATGCGCTGGCCAGTGGTGAAGGCCGACCAGTCGCGGTCGTCAATGCGGGGTGTGGCCATGGTGGTCCTCCTTGTGTAAGGGGTATCGCCGAAAGGATACGGCATTGAGCAGCCGCAATCAACGGCGGCGAGTTGCACGAGACAGATCGCTATGCCGGTCTGAAGTGATTCTGTGATGCTTGCATAGAAAGCGTATATTCGACCGACTTAAGACGGAAGGAGATTATTCAAAATCATGCCTGTTCCAAATAAGAAAGAACTGTGTCGGCCAATTCTCGAAATAGCGGATGGCGCACAAGAAGACGTAGTCCCCAAGCAGTATATCAGGGAGAAGGTTATCGAACGTTTCTCACTGACGAATGATGATATACTAGAGAAGACCTCGTCGGGAGGAGGAACGAGGTTGGAAATTCGCGTTTCTTGGGCACTCTTCGAGTTAAAAAAAGCTGGTTTTTTGCAGTCTCCTTCGCGTGGGCACTTCCAAATCACCCCGCAGGGGAAAGAACTGCTCGCAACGGGCGATGATCTTCTTTCATTGCGATGGAAAGACTTAGATGCAGTGCGGCAGGGTGGAGGTGAGGCAGACGCGCCTGACACCGCTGTCAACGATGACGTCGGCAGCGACTCTGAGGATAGTACGCCCGATGAGCAAATTGCGGCGCTTTATCGGGAATTGAGTGACAGACTTGCCGACGAGCTATTGGAGCGGGTGAAAAGGGTATCGCCCGCCGATTTTGAACGATTGGTAGTCCGTTTGCTCGAGAAAATGGGCTATGGCCAAGGTCAGACCGTTGGAGGCAGCGGCGATGGCGGCATAGACGGCATCATCGATCAGGATGCCTTGGGGCTTGAGAAGGTGTACATCCAAGCGAAACGCTGGCAAAATCCGGTTGGCGAACCTGAGATTCGCAACTTCTCCGGTAGCCTTGACGGAGAGGGAGCAAACAAGGGCGTATTTATCACGTCATCAACTTTCAGTTCGCCGGCTCGAGAAAGAGCGAAAGCCATCTCGCAGGGCAATAAGTTTATCCGGTTAATAGACGGTGAGGAGCTGGCCCGTCTGATGATAAATCACGGCGTCGGCGTGGTCTCCGAAATCACATACGACGTAAAAAAGTTGGACGAAAACTACTTTGCCGAGGATTTGTAACGGCGAAGCAGTAGAGTTTTCACAGAAATTATAGCATCCATGCAAACCACCGCTAAGCTGATATGCGGCCCTGCCCAGTCCATGGCGGGAATCGCGGATGAATCGGTTGATTTGATCGTCACCTCGCCGCCCTATCCGATGGTAGAAATGTGGGATGAGATTTTCGCGCTCCAAGACGGCCGCATCCGGGAGCAACTGTCGCACGGCAACGGACGGGCCGCCTTCGCGCTCATGCACGAGCTGCTCGATGCAGTGTGGATGCAGTGCAGCCGCGTCATGAAGCCGGGGGCCATTGCCTGCGTCAACATTGGCGACGCCACCCGAACCTTGGATGGCGACTTCCAGTTATACTCCAATCACTCCCGCATCCTCAGCAGCTTCATAGGCCAAGGTTTTGCGGCCTTGCCCGATATACTCTGGCGCAAACAGACCAACGCACCCAACAAATTTATGGGGTCTGGGATGCTGCCCGTAGGGGCGTATGTGACCTACGAGCACGAGTACATTCTCGTGGTTAGAAAAGGGCGGCGGCGAACCTTCACAACGGCTGCCGAGAAAGCCAACCGCCGAGCGAGCGCCTTCTTCTGGGAGGAGCGCAACGTCTGGTTCTCAGACGTGTGGTTCGATGTAAAGGGAACTTCGCAAGGGCTCGTTGATGCGCCGACCCGCGAGCGCAATGCGGCCTTCCCGTTTGAATTGGCCTACCGGCTCGTCTGCATGTTTTCCGTCAAAGAAGACTTGGTGCTCGATCCGTTTGCGGGCACTGGAACGACACTCGCAGCCGCCCTAACAGCGGGAAGAAACTCGGTCGGCGTGGAGATTGACGAGACATTGGTGCCGGTCGCGCAAAACCAGCTTCGCTCCACACCCCCAGCCGCCAACGAGTACAACCACGCCCGGCTAGCTCGGCACGCAGAGTGGGCGGCCGTGCGCAAGACAGAGAGCGGTCCGTTGAAATACGCGAACCGCCATTACGGATTTCCGGTAATGACGGCTCAGGAACAAGACCTGTTGCTAAACGACGTAACGGGAATTGCCGGCGAGGCCGACGGCATGGCACTGGTGGCTCAGTACAGCGCGGAACCGAATGATTGCTTTGCAGCGCATCCGCGCAAAAGCAAGGCCGCCGCTCAAACGCTGCTGCCGCTAAGCTCTTAATCGGCGTTGCGCTCTCCAGCCGTGCGCACCGTGCTCTGCAGCGCTTCATAGGCCGCCTCGCAATCCGCGAGCGCAGCACTCTGTTCCTTGATTTGTTGGTTTAGGGCTTGTACTTGATCGTCGGCCACTGGATCGTTACCGGCTTCGAGGAGCTGGTGAACCCGCGCCCCCAGATCCGCTTGGGTGCGGTGGAGTTGGGTCCTAGCAGCGGCGATATCGAGCCGGGCACGCGCTAGACGGGTCAGGTCGCCGGCCTTGTCGGCCGCGGCGGCCGCGCCTTCTTGTAGCCCTTTCACGAGATTGTTCCACAGGTTGTCCACTGAGACCTCATATCGTTTAAGTGTCTGGTGCCGAGGCGCGGCGCAATTCGCGGAGGAGCGTCTCTTTGTTGGCCCGCGAAATTTGGCGGCCCTTGAGCTGAGCATGGGGTAGCTGGCGCACGAGTTGGCGCAGGCGGGCGACTGGCAAACCCTCTAGTTCATCGGGGGATGGCTGCGTTGGCGGGGTGGCTGCTTGGGGCTGGTGCAGGAGCAGGTTTTCTATGTCTAAATGGGGGGCGGGAATGACGCGGTGGCTAATCACCTCGCTGACCTTGCGTGCGGCTTCGACGCCAGCTTGCACGGCTACTTGAACGGCGGCAACCTCACCTCTAAAGTGCGTTGAAACCAGCCCGGCACCGACGCGCTTGATGCCGAGGAGCTCGACCGGAGCGGATTTTACGGCTGCGTCGGCTGCTTCGACGACGCCGACGAGACCGCGAGTCTCAATCAGCCCTAGGGCAGCCATTGGGCGAGCTTGGCCCGGTCAACGAGTGTCGTCGATGGTGTGGGGGACGAGGGCCAAATAGCGGGCGCGCTTGATGGCGCGGACGACGTGCGTCTGCTGCTTGCGCGTGGCACCGGTGCGCCGGGCCGATTCGATCTTGCCGGTCGGCGTGATAAACTTGACTAGGACATCGAGGCGCTTGTAGTCGATGTCTTCGGACTTGAGCTTGGCTACGGCCTCTCGGCGCGTACTGCGGAACTTGGCGATGACGACGCTCCTTTTTAAGGCACCCGCTTGGGCGGGCACGTACATTTAGAAGGGCAGAAAATACAGGAGGGACCGGGGCATGTCAATATGTTGCCCCAGCCCCGGCACCCGCGTTAGCGCGGGTTCATTTCGTCGTGGAGCTGGCGCATGATTTGATGATGCCCCATGCCCTCGTCCCAGAGCTTTTTGTACCTCGTCTCGTCGATGCCGTCGCGCTTGAGAAAGCCGCGGATGTCGTAGCGGCCCTCGACTTCTACGGGCAGGCCGCCCTCCTCGACCATGAGCTGGAGGGGATAGCCCTTTTCTTGCAGCGGCAGGTGGATTGCGCGGTTGCGGCGCGCCGATTCGTAGAGGGCCATCATAATTTCCACGGTGTCGCGGGCCGTGGTGCCGGCATTGCGGTGCGCGGCCTTGTGGCCTTCGAGGCAGGCGATGAGTTCGCGGACTTGGGCGGCATTGGTGTTGCCTCCAATGGCCTTACTGCCTTCAGTGAGCGCGAGATCGACTTCCCGCCAGCCGCCAGAGGAGGCGTTCATAAGCTGGAGCCGGGTCTCGCTCACCGATAAAATCCCTTCGCGGCCGCGGATTTCAAAGTGGCCGGCACCAGCCCCCTCGCGCATGAGGTCGGACTGAATGAAAAGCTGGAGATCGCCGGCGAAGTGGACCAAGCCCATGCAGGCGTCTTCGATCATGGTGTCGCGCTCGTAGCGGTCGGTGCGGCGCTCGACCGCGCCCATGACCCATTGGGCGCAAGGGTCGCCGAGCACGAAGCGCGAGCCGTCAATGGAGTGCGTGCCCCAGTTGGTCAGGCCGTCGGCGACCTTGTTGGTGACGAACAGCGGTGTGCCAATCGCGCCCTCTTCGATTAGGGCCTTGGCCTTTTCCCAGCCCGGGGTAAAGCGGCGTTGATGGCTGATGACCAGTTGGGTGCCGTGCGCCTCGCAGGCATCGACCATGGAGTCGGCCGCGGCCATGCCGATGGCCATGGGCTTTTCGCAGATGACGGCGCGGGCACCGCCCGCGGCCGCGGCCATGGTGGGTGCCGGATGCAAAAGATGCCAAGTGCAGACGCTGACGATGTCGGGCCGGGCCTTTTCCATCATCTCTTCGACCGTCTCAAATTCCTGCGGGATGCCGTATGCGTCTAGGTAGGTCTTGCGAGCCATGGCGACCGGGTCGGCGACGGCGATCACCTCGACCTCGTCCACGAGATTGTAGCCTTCCATGTGGGCGTTGCCTATGGAGCCACAGCCGACAATTGCCGCGGTATAGCGTTTCATAGAGCGTATCTCCTTGGCGAAAACGTAAGAGCGGATTTACTATGGGACATAATAAAGAATAGACATTAGGTTATCTTCAAGTCTTTAAGGCCGCACAACCCAAGCCTGCAGGTTCGGGAGCTAGCGCCAATTATGGAAACCCTGTACGTCTCGCCCACGCTCTCCATCCCGCTTTCCGAGCTGCGCTTCAAGTTTCGCCGCAGTTCTGGGCCGGGGGGACAAAACGTCAACAAGCTCAATACCTCGGTTGAGCTACAGTTTGACTTTGTCCACAGTGCGGCGCTCAGCGACGAGCAGCGCCAGCAGATTGCCGAGAAGCTCGCCATGCGGCTGAACAGCACGGGCGCGCTCTCGATTCAGTCGGAGCGATTTCGTACGCAGGGACGCAATCGCGCCGACTGCCTCAACAAGCTGGCCGCCCTGCTCGCCGAGGCGCTCAAGAAGCCGCCTAAACGCGAAAAAACCAAGCCCAGCCGCGCCGCCCAAGCGCGTCGCCTCGACGGCAAGCGGCGTCATTCCGAGAAAAAAAAGAGCCGCCGACCGCCTTTGGATTGAACGTTTGGCCTTCTTGGTGCGTCAAAAGATAGTATTTGCACATGTTCACTTGGTATTCTACCTTCAACTTTAACGTGAACGTAAAGGTTGTTATCTCTCTAAAAATGTTGAGGCCTTAAATGAACGCATACAATAAAGAGACAATGTACTCGGCGACCGATCTCTACTGGCGCGACATAAAAAATGCCGAGCCGCTCAGTCGCCAGCAAGAAATCGCCCTCTTCAAGTGCGCCAAAGCAGGGGACGAAGAGGCGCGTCAGGTGCTGGTGCAGGCCAATTTGCGCTTTGTGGTTCGCGTCGCCCGCGAGTACCACGACTGTGGTCTCTCGCTGATTGAGTTGATTTCCGAGGGCAACCTCGGGCTGCTCGAAGCCGTTCAGCGCTTCGACGAGACGCGCGGCTTTAAGTTCATCACCTATGCCGTGTGGTGGATTCGCCAGGCCATCCTGCGCGCCTTAGCCGAACACAGCAAAATTGCCCGCCCGCCCCTGAGCCGGATCAGCGACCGGCAGAAGGTCGAAAAGGAGGCCGCGGTCCTCGCTCAGCAACTAGGGCGCTCTCCGACAGTTGAGGAGATCGCCGCCTGCGTCGATTTCTCGGCCGAGCGCATCCGCAACGCCTTTGAGATGGGGCAGCCGGATCTGCCCTTGGACGCCCCGGCCTTTGCCGATGGCGAGATGACGTTTGCGCAGACCTTTGTCTCGGCCGAGCCCAGCTCGCACGAGCGCTTCGTCGACGGGGAAATGCGTGCGGCTGTGGCCGATTGTCTGAAGGTGCTCGACTCCCGCGAGTCCCACATCGTCCGCGCTTATTTTGGCCTCGACGACAGCTCGCCCAAGACCTTGGAGGAGATCGGCGAGTCCATGGGCGTCACCCGCGAGCGCGTGCGGCAGTTGCGGAACAGGGCTTTGGAAAAAATGAAAGACGAGTGCGGCGGGCAGTTGGTCGAGTTTTCGCGCAACTGAGCGGGCGAGAGGCCCATTGCCGGGGGCTGTGCCGCGTCCTATTATTGAATACCCTATGGCCCAGCTCCGGCAGAAATTATTGGTGCTCTACGCCCATTCTCCCGATTTGCACAGCCAAACCGTGGCTTGGTCGCTCTACGACGGCACGGGCGAGGAGCGATCCAGCAGCGGCGATAGCGAGGTGCCCCCCTATCCTTCGGTGGTGGCGGCCATGCGGGATGGGTGGAGGGTGGTTCAGTTCCCGCAGCAGTACCCGGCCTATCGAGGCATGGAATACAATACATCCTATCTGAAATACGAGTACATCCTCGAAAAGATGGAGGCAATCGATGGTCGATAAGCAATATCTCCTGAATACCAAGCAAATGGCCCAGTTTGTCGCCGACGGCTTGTTGCGCTTTGATGAACTGGTGCCCGACGAGCTGAATCGCGCCGCGTGCGCGGAGATGGAAACCGGGATTCCGCGGGGCAAAGCCGGCGCGCCGCTCGCCGAACTGTGGACCGATGCGGCGGTTGGCCAAGTCGTGCGCCTGCCCAGTGTGCAGGGGATCATTCACAGCTTAGTCGGCCCCGACCCCCTCTACGACCACCACGCCGTGCATACGGTTGATGCCCACCACGAGCACGGGCAGATCTGGCACGCCGACGCGATCATCGACACCCGGCTGCACTTTGACATCCAGCTCTTTTACTTTGCCCACGACACGCCGCGGGAGATGGGCGGCACCATGTTCCTTCCCGGCAGTATCTATCGCCGCATCAGCGAGTCGGACATCGCTCGCTATCAAAACTTCCTCGGGCAGATGCCAATGGTCTGCAAGGCCGGCACAGTGGCTGTGGCCCACCACGGCATCTGGCACTGCGCCCAGCCCAACCTAACCGGCCGCAAGCGCTACATGTTCAAGCTGCGGCTCAACCCCACGGTGCGGCAGAAGAAGCTGTGGAATACCGACGATATCGACGACGCGGATATACCCGCCCTGCTCAATGCCAACCACCGCTGGTACGGCAACGAGGTGCGCTTAGAGGTCGTCAACCGCATCAAGCTGTGGCGCTTCTTGACCGGCGACGAAAGCTACGACGTGTCCTACTGGCTGTCGCGGCTGGAGAACGCGCCCGAAAACGAGCTGCGGGTAGCGTGAGCCCAAGCACAATTCAGGCTACAATAGGAGCCGACTTGCAACCGCAGGTCGGCTCTTTTGCGTTTTATACGCGACGTTAATCGGCAGACGATGGCAATGCGGCGGGTGCGGGGCTTGTGAAGACCAAGCGCGGCAATTCGTCGAAGACAGCCACGTCAGTGTGCTGACGCTCGCCGCGGCCATCGGAGAGCAGGATGGCTCCGTGGTGCTGCCAGTTGGTCCAGGGACCAGTAAAGCGCGGTTCGGCGTCGGCCGCGTCGCGGTAGAACGCCCATTGGGTCACTAACCGCGATTCTTGGTCGATCCAGACCGCGTATTTGTTCTGCGGGGTGACGCCGACGCCTTTGAACGCGAGCTCTAGCACTTCGGCTGGGCGGCCGTCTTGGGTGGCTTCGAGGCCCCGGTAGCGCAGGGTGACGCCGGTGTCCTTGAGCTTGTAGGGCATGACCAGCCAGTACGAGTCGTTGATCCAGGCGCGGTAGCCGTGGTCGAGTTTAGCTGCGAGGGTGTCGGGGTCGCTGATCTCCACACCAGCGGCGAAGGCTCGGCCCTCTTTGCTGTGGATGTTCATCAGCACTGTCAAATCGCCTTGCTCGAAGCGGATGTCCCCAGTCCACTTGTCCCACACGTGTAAGCGGAAACCGAAAAAGCGCCAAGTGATGTAGCGAGTGGCGTCCCAGTTGGCGCGGCCGCCCATCGCGGCCATGACTTCGTCGGCTAGAGCGATGGCTTTGGGGTCGGAACCGGCGGCGTTGAAGCCGGGGGCCGAGGGGTTGTCGCCGGCGTGGGCCGGGCCGATGAAAAAGACGAGGGGCAGGAGTAGGCGGGGCATGAGGGCTTTTCCCGGAGAGGGTTTGCGCTAAATGCGTTTAGAGGGAATCTCTTAGTATATGACACTAAGTCTCGGGCATTACTGCTGGTAGCAATTTTTCCAGTTCGGCCAGCGGGGCCTCCAAGGTCTGGATCGCCTCGGTCCAGAACTGAGTGTCTTCGAGGTCGCGGCCCAAGGCCCGGCGGGCCACGCCCTCGGCCGTGTCGCTGCCAGTGAGGCGGAGGAATTCCTCGTAGCGGGGCAGGAAATCGCGGCCCTCTTGTTTGAACATGGAATACAGGCCACGGCTGAGTAAGAAGCCAAAGGTGTAAGGGAAGTTGTAGAAGGTCACGCCGGTGATATAGAAATGGAGCTTCGAGGCCCAGAAGTAGGGATCTTCGCCCCCCTGTGCGAGCGCGTCGCCGAAGACGTCGCGCTGGGTTGTGACCATTAGCTCTTTGAGGCGGCTGACGGTGAGTTCGCCGCTGGTGCGCTCCTCGTAGAGCTTTTTCTCGAACTGGTAGCGCACGGGGATGTCGAGCAGGAAGATCGCGCCGTGGCCGATTTCTTGGTCGAGGGCGCTGGCCTTTTGGGCCGGGCTGAAGGAAGAGTCGGCGAGGATGCCCTCGGTGAGGATCATTTCGCCGAAGGTAGAGGCCGATTCGGCCAGAGTCATCGGGTAGAAGTGGGCGTAGGTGCGCGCGTCGCGCATGATGTAGCTGTGGAAGGCGTGGCCGACCTCGTGGGCGAGCGTGAGCACATCGCCGAGGGTGTCGTTGTAGGTCATATAGACGCGGGACTCGCGGGTCAACAGCGAGCCGGTGCAAAAGGCCCCAGGCCGCTTGCTGGGGCGGGGCGCGTGCTCAATCCATTGGCGTTTGCAGACTTGGCCGAGGAATTCGCCTAGGCGTGGATAGGCCGCCGCAAAGGAGCGGGTGACGAGGTCTGTGCCCTCTTCCCAAGAGAGTTGCCCTTGGTCGGGCAGCGGCAGCGGTGCGCCCAGATCGTACCAAGCGACGCCCTCAGTACCCATGAGTTGCGCCTTGAGGGCGAGGATGCGTCGGGGCAGCTCAATTTGCTCGGCAATAGCTGCAAACATCGCGTCGAGGGTCTTGGGCGAAATAGACGCTTGGAAGAGGGCGACATCGAGAAAGTGGTCAATGCCGCGGTGCTGATTGAGGGTCAGTCGCGTCCCCGAGATGGCATTGAGCGCGGCACAGGCGACGTCTTCGAGGCTCTCCCAAGCCCGGTTGCCGCCGTCGAAGGCAGCTTGGCGAACTCGGCGGTCGGGGTCTTCCATCAGGGCGCGGCGTTGCGATATGGGGCGGTACTCGGTGCGACCGTCGGGAAACGCCATGTCGAATTCGAGTTTGCCGGAGATCGAGTCGTAGAGACGTCCCCAAGCGTGGAGACCGTCAACGCCGAGGTCGGCAGAGAGCACCTCCTTCTCCGGGCTCATGGTGCGCTGCGCGTCTTCGCGCTGGCGGCGGAGGAAGTGGCCGCAGTCGGCCAAGGCGGGCCGTTGGGCGAACTTGGCAAAAATTTCGTCCGAGACGTCCTTGAGCGCACGCAGGAGCTCGACATCGAGCTTTGCGCTCTCGGCTGCCAGCAGAGCAAAGGCGGCTTCCTCGCGGGCGTAATGTTCATTGCGGGCGTCGGCCGCAGTCAGGCAGCCGAGGTAGGAGCCCAGATGGGAGAGGCGGTCGGTCAAGCCCTCAGTCAGGAGGAATATGGCTTCCCAAGCGTCGGCATTGTCCTCGGCAAGCGGTGCTAGGGCGGCGGCTTGCTGACGTGCCGCCGCAAGATCCCTTTGCAGTTCCTCTTTGAATTGCCGCATGGCTGGGCCGTCAAATTCAGCGAAATAGCTAGTCAGGTCCCAGTCCATGGCTGTCGGGGTAGTGGTCATAGGGCGTTTTCCTTGCTGTGATGTAAGTGCCGGATAAAAATAACAGTGCCCTCTGGCACAAAGGCAAATTGGCCACTAGGCGATAGTCTCGGTCCTAAGTACATCTATCCCGTCCGTTTATTGTGGAGGCTCACGATGCTCAAATGCGCGACTTCTCTGTGGTCGGCCGACTTGGCTAATCTCGCGGCTGATATCCGGCGCGTTGCACCCCATTCGGAGCGCTTCCACTTCGACGTGGCCGATGGCCATTACACGCCGACTATGCTGTTCTTCCCAGATCTGGTGGCGGCCCTGCGACCGCATACGGATCGACCTTTTGAAATGCACCTGATGACGTGCGATCCGGCCGCGTGGATTGATCCCTTTGTTGAGGCGGGTGCCGATGCCATCATCTTCTGCTTTGATTCGGCCGCTGACCCGGGGGCCGTGCTGGAGGCGATCAAGGCAAGGGGACTTCAGGCCGGGGTCTCGCTCTTGCTGGAAGAGGATCTCGACCTACTCGAGCCCTATTGGACGCTATTGGATGTCTTGACGCTGATGAATACGGCGGCCGGGATCAAGGGAGCTGATATGGAGCCGCAGGCACCCGACAGGATCCGCCGGGCTAGGGACGAGATCGACCGGCGCGGCTTGGCGACAGTGGTGGAGGCCGATGGCGGGATTCGCCGCCACACCGTGCCGCAGATCGCACGAGCCGGTGCCGACTATATCGTCCCCGGCTCGCTGATGTTCGGGGATGATCCAAGTGCGATGCGGACGTGGCTAGCCGGGCTTGGATAGCCACTAGGTCGGGTGTGGCCGCTCGTATTCGAGGGTTGGATAGTTGGAGGAAATCGTCTATGCAACTCTATCCAAAAGAGAGTTGCATCTGTTGATCATCTGGTCGAGTGCGAATAGATTGAGAGGAATTTTCAGTCATTCCTTTATCGCCAATGGCACTACACACTTCTCCCCAGTCGATGAAGTATTCGTCAAAATAGCGAACTGGATATTTACTGAATCTAATAATGTCCTCTCTATCGGGCCTGCGTCCCAGTTTGATAGCAATCTCCTTGACTTCGATCTGTAGTGTTTTTTTAGGCACTTCGTACTTCTGTTTTTGTAGTCTTGCAACTCTACTGTTCTTTGCTTTTGGAGTAGTACCATTTTTTGCAAACGGATCCCTCCCTTTTTGCAGGTCTAAATGTCTCTGTTCGGCAATTGCATGATATTTAGCCGACAGTTCAATTCCAATGAATTTTCTTCCAAGCATCTCTGATGTTAAAGTCGTTGTACCTGCGCCGTTAAAAGGATCTAAAACGAGATCTCCTTCTTTGGTAAAGGTATGGATAAGTCGCTTCATCAGTGATGGAGGTAGTTGACATGGATGATCAACTCTTTTTGAATTGTGCTTTAGCCTATGGATATCCCACCACAAATTTCCAATCGGCTGTCGGTCTGTAATTTTGTTTATATTTCTTTTTTTGATACAAGAGGTTCTAACGCAATACCATGGTTTGAGGCTCATGAAGTTTTGGGGAGTTCGCCAACTAGCTTTCTTTTCGTGATTGGCAATTTCAATTGGCCGACCTTTACTAAAGCAAATTATTCCATAATGTGCCGGCATAATTTTTCTGATGGGTAAGCTCAATCCCTCCCAAACTATCCAATCTTGGTAATATAAAATGCTTCTCGCGAACGAAAAATGCCTGACGATCCAGAGAGGAATATTTATAATTGCAAGAGTCCGACTGGGTTTCAAAACTCTAGCTGATTCAGCTATCCATTGATCACACCATGAAAAGTAATTACTAATATCTTGGGCATCATTCCAGTTATCATATTTCTTTTTTATATTATATGGAGGATCAGCAAAAATAAAATCTACGGAATTTTCAGGGATAGTTTTGAGGATATCTAAACAATCTCCGTTGAGTAAACGACTCCTGCCGGGGTTATTAATTATTCCGTTTGAAGAGCGGAATTTTCTCTTTTTGGAGAATGTAAGAAAGTTCCTGACATCGCAGTAAATAAGTTGGCTATAAGGTTCGTGCCCAAAGAGATCCGCTAGTCTTTCCAGAATAGCTCTTGGTGCTGTATCATTATCATAAGAAATATCGCGCCAAATATCAGACATAAGAGTCCCATAGGGGCTATAAATATGTTTCTTACCTCCGTAGTCCTTTGTTGTTTTGTTGCAGGCAGGACAGTACGTATATTCTATTTGAGTCTTGTTATGCTTCAAAGAACCCTTGTAACGGGTAAAAACTAAGAGAGCAATATGGCCATCTGGCAAGGCCCCCAATCGCAGTATCTCTTGTTTGCGTTTGACAGCAATCCAAAGTTTGAAATAGACGCGGTTCTGAAGTTTTTCTATTATATAGCAAGCTATGTGAGGATTTGTCAAAAAACAAATTGTACTTTCTGCGGGCAATTTTTCAAGAAAATCATCGAAACCTTGCTTAAGAAATTCCACAGAAACTTTATCGTCGAGACCAATTTCTGTAGTCAAATGGAAAAGCCATACATCCGGCCGTAGTGACTTTGGCGATAATTTTTGAAAATTTTCAAATGTCCTTATTGATATATCTAAGGACTTGCAGTTTTCACTCCGGTGAGCCATTTTAGTTACCTCCTTCCATAGTTTCTGCTAGACGTCTAATATCGCCGTCACTAAGATTGATGATACAGTCGCTGTACTTGATTAAGTTCTTCACAAAAGAGCGGCGTTCAAAATTGCCAGCACCATCAACTACATACGCAATTTTATGCCCTTTTTCACGAAGAAGCCTTTGTCTATCAGGAGCGGATTGAGCTTTCCTTTCTACTACACTGTTTGTAGTAAATTGAAAACTCACTTCAATACCCCAATAATTACCATTAGGACTTTTACCGACGATGTCAAATTTTGTATCTGTTCTACCTTCGGTCTGGCTGATGCTTGGAATCGTGGTTTGTGAGAAATCCCAACTCGGGAGATATTGAGCCAACCGCTCTTTTACATAATTCTGAGCGAGGTAACCCATCCTGTTGGACGTTGCACCTCCAGTAATTCGACTAACTAAGATATATCTTTCTTTAATATATTTTTCCAACCTTGGTTTGTCGCCAATCATTGAACCAATAATACATTTGTCTTCGATTTCCTTTGGTAAAAAATCATTCGTTGACAAACCACCAAATAAAATCAGGGTACTTACGTCAACAATAGAGTCTGTAAGGTCAAAACGTTGCTGGATTCCCTCTCCGTCAAGCCCTAAGCTGGGATTACTCCACCTTCTGCCACAAAAAAGAGATTTCATCTCGTAATCGTAATTTTTGCCACGAAAGGTGAATTTGAAATTCTCGTACTTAAATTTTTCTGGAAGCTCTGCTGCAAAGCGTTTTAAGTTTTCTCCGCTGATATCGGATAAAATGCAAAGATGTTTTAAAAAAAGATTTGGATAGAGATCTTCAACAAAACCTAAAATCTTAGTCCAATCATAAGGAGCTTTATATCCAAGTTGGAGCATACTTATAAAACTATCTTGCGTTTTAAGAAGCAGAGGGATAATACTAGAATTCTTCTCTTGCTTGGCGATTTCAGATGGCCAATAGATTACAGCATTTTCCTTCAGTTCTTCTACTGTTTCAGGATTAGGCATTACCAGATTCTCCATTTTCAGGCAAAAGTAGGGCCGATAATGACCTGACTACTGGGTAATATAGCCAATATCTAATAGCGTGGAAATATGAATTAGTGCCGCGGCTGAGGGCAACTTACAGCAGCTTGCACCCGGCTAGTTCCTTGGTACTCAGGCGGATGCCGCCGGCGCGGAGCCCGCGCACGGGATATTGGCCGATGGGGAAGACCTCGTTGAGCTTGCGCAGGCGCGGCTTGGGCTTGTAGGCGAGGGCGATCTTTTTGTTAGAATCCGTGGTCAGCTTGAGCACTTTGCACTCGGCCGGCACGAGATCGTAGCTACGGCCTAAGATGAACTTGTCGATTGTGCAGCGCTTGATGTAGGAGGCACCGGCCTTGTCCTTATAGACGATGCTGAAAACTAGGTCCTTGTCGATCAAGCCGCAGTGGAGCAAGCCCTTGCCGACGAAGAGCTTGTCCGGCGCGTGGACGACCGAGTAGGTGCCGCCCTTGCGGATGGCGAGCACAGGGTCGTAGAGCGATACGTCGAAGAGGACAGTGCCGTTGATTTGGTGGCCGAGATAGCCGGTCTTTTTGTCGTAGCGGAGCTTGAGGTTGCGGTTGGCAGCCGAGCGCACATCAACTCTTTTGAGCTCCACGATTTTGGTGCGGCGCGGGAACTGGCTGCGGTAGCGACTGATGAGGTCTTGCAGGAAGGAGATGGTGTAGGGAATGATGCTGTCTAAATGGCCCTTGATCTCGCGCAGCCGGCCGCGGATCTGGGTCATTTCCCTTTGGGCGCGGTTGGTGTCGTAGAGCGAGATGCGGCGGATTGGTATGGCGAGCAAGGCGTCGATGTCGTCGGCAGTAACGGCGCGTTTGATTTGCGCGGCAAAGGGCGCAAGCCCCGCACGCACGGCCGCGGCGATCTGCTTGGGGGAGGCTTCGCTCTCAATGGCCTCGTACACGCGGTTGGCAATGAAAATTTGCTCCAAGGTGCGGGCGTGGAGCCGGTCGTTGAGCTGGTCGGCTTCGAGGTGCAGCTCGGCCTTGAGAATATCGACGAGGCGATCGACGTTGTACTGCAAGACTTCGGTCGCGCTCATGACTTGGGGCTTGTCCTGCTGGTTGATCAGCATCAGGTGAGTCGAAATCGACATCTCGCAGTCCGTGAAGGCGTAGAGCGCATCCACGACCTCCTCGGTGTACGTGCCGCGCGGCAGTTTGATCTCGATCTCAACCTCTTCGGCTGTGTAGTCGCTGATGGTGCCGATCTTGATTTTGTTTTTGCGCACCGCGTCTTCTATGGAAGCGATAAGCTGTTCGGTGGTGGTGCCGAAGGGAATCTCGCGGATGAGGATGCGCTTGGGGTCGGAAGCGTCGAGCTTGGCGCGGACTAAGACCTTGCCGTTGCCGTCGTTGTACGTCGAAAGGTCGGCGAGCCCGCCGGTGGGAAAATCCGGGCGAATGGCAAAGGGCCGGTCCTGCAGGTAAGCGACTTGGGCCTCTAGAAGCTCGATGAGGTTGTGCGGCAGGATCTTGGTGGCCATGCCGACGGCAATGCCCTCAGCTCCTTGGGCGAGGAGCACCGGGAGCTTGGCGGGAAAAACCACGGGCTCCTCGTTGCGGCTGTCGTACGAGGGAACGCGTGGGGTAAGCGCTTTGTTGAAGAGGGTTTCCTTGGCCAAGGGCGTGAGGCGGCACTCAATATAGCGTGCGGCAGCGGCTTCGTCGCCCGTGTAGATGTTGCCAAAATTGCCCTGTTTCTCAATGAAAAGGTCCTTGTTGGCGAGGACGACTAAGGCCCCGTAGATCGACTGGTCGCCGTGCGGGTGGTACTGCATGGTTTGGCCGACCACATTGGCGACCTTGTGGAACTTGCCGTCGTCGATCTGCTGGAGAGCGTAGAGGATGCGCCGCTGGACGGGCTTGAACCCGTCGTCGAGGTGCGGGATGGCGCGATCCTTGATGTAGTAAGCGGCGTATCTGAGGAAGTAGCTCTCGTATAAGCGGTCTATATAGGCCATTAGACTAGGTGCTCCATGATGTAGTCGCGGCGTTGCGGGGTGTTTCTACCCATGTAAAAGGAGAGGGTCTGCGGCACGGTGTCTAGCGAGCGCACAGCGACCTTGACCAAGCGCATGTCGCCGTTGATAAACTGCCCGAATTCCTTGGGGGAGATTTCGCCCAAACCCTTGAAGCGAGTGACCTCGACGCTGCCCTTGAGCCGGTTCTCGGCGCGCTCGCGCTCGCGCTGGTCGTAGCAATAGAGGGTCTGGCGCTTGTTGCGCACCCGGAAGAGCGGGGTCTCCAAGATGTAGAGGTGGCCGCTGGTCACGAGCTCCTCGAAGTACGTGAGGAAGAAGGTCATCAGCAAGGTGCGGATGTGGAAGCCATCTTCGTCGGCATCCGTGGCCAAGATGACGCTGTCGTAGCGCAGATTTTCCACGTCCTCTTCAATGCCCAGCGCCATCATCATGTTGTACAGCTCTTCGTTTTTGTAGATGGCGGCGCGGGTTTTGCCACAGAGGTTTTGCGGCTTGCCCTTGAGGGTGAAGATGGCTTGGGTCTCCGGGTCGCGCGAGGAGACGATGGAGCCAGCGGCCGACTGACCCTCGGCGATAAAGATCATGGAATCCTCTCCGCGCTTCTTGTCGCCTTTGTGGTACTTGCAGTCCTTGAGCTGGGGAATTTTGATCTCAATGCGGCGCGCGGCCTCCTTGGCTTCCTTTTTAACTGCGTTCAGCTCCTTGCGCAGCTTCTCATTGTGGATGATGCGCGCTTCGAGCTTTTGCGCGGTCTCCCGATTTTTGTGCAGGAAATCGACGATGGCTTCGCGGGTCTCGTTGACGATCCAGCCGCGGACGTCGGTATTGCCCAGCTTGTTTTTGGTTTGCGACTCGAAAATCGGCTCCTTGACCTTGACGGCGACGACGCCAAAGGCCCCATCGCGGACATCGACGCCGTTGAAGGTTTTCTTGTAAAATTCGTTGACGCCCTTGAGTACGCCTTCGCGGAACGCGCTCTGGTGGGTGCCGCCGTCGGCCGTGTACTGGCCGTTGACAAAGGAACGGTAGGACTCGCCGTAGCTATGGACGTGGGTGAGGGCAAATTCGAGGTATTGGCCCTTGTAGTAAGCGGGCGGATAGAAAACCGAGTCGCCGGCTTCGCTTTTGAGGAGGTTGAGCAGGCCCTGTTTGGACTCGAATTTTTGGCGGTTGAAGTACAGGCGCAGGCCCTGGTTGAGGCAGGCGTAGTTCCACATCCGGCGCTCGACGAACTCGTGGTTGAAGGCGAATTCGCCAAAGATGGCCGGATCGGGCAAAAACTCGACGTACGTGCCGTCGGGCGCGTTGGGCGCTCGGCTCTTCTTTTGCTTTTTCAGCTCGCCGCGCTCAAAGAGCACTTCGGCGCACCGGCCGTCGCGGTAGGAGCGGACAGCGAAGTGGGCCGAAAGCGCGTTGACGGCCTTGGTGCCGACGCCGTTAAGCCCCACGCTGAACTGGAACACATCGTCGTTGTATTTGGCACCGGTGTTGATGACCGAGACGCACTCTACTACCTTGCCGAGGGGAATGCCGCGGCCGTAGTCGCGGACCTTGACCCGCCCCTTGTCGATCTCGACGTCGATCTGCTTGCCACAGCCCATGATGAACTCATCGACGGCGTTATCGACGACCTCTTTGAGCAAGATGTAGATGCCGTCGTCGGAATCGTCCCCCGAGCCGAGGCGGCCGATGTACATGCCGGTCCGCAGACGGATGTGTTCAAGCGAAGAGAGGGTCTTGATCTTGCTTTCGTCGTACGTGGCCTTGCCGTTGGCGCGGCTGTTGATCAGAGTCTTGGCCATTGTTTCTAATAATATAGTAGAATGAGCCGCGCCTCAGTGGGGGAGGGACGCGACTGGCGGACAATGGGAGCGATTAAAATGAAGGAGAAAACAGAAGCATAGGAGGAGAGCAGAAGGGGTAGCCACTCTCCTTGGTGCAACTGCTAGTTCAAGAAATTCTCCGTTTGCTTAATATAGTGAACATAAATGCAGTTGTCAATCAAATGCAGGTGTGGGCAGAAGCGGTGATTTAGCGACTTTGCTGTATCTTTTGGGAACGGTAGTGTTACAGAGGTGATACACTTTGGCGTATCGACTGGTTGGAGCGGAAGCTGTGGCGACAAAAAATCTGGATTGGCTAACCTACCTAATTTCAAGGAGTTAGCGAATACCAACGACGGCTCAGTCTATCTGGTGTGCTTCTTGGCACGTTTTTCGCTTTTGTTCCCGCTGAGGCCGAGACCTCAGTCGTGCTTCAAACCATCTTCAACTAGAGGTATATTTCAATTGCTCGCATCTATAAGAGAAAGATTGGCATCAAGGTTATTGTGGTGGAGCAGTGGCCTCAGAAGATCCTCGGAAACCAATATGTTGGACCGTAGCACATTATCTATTCTAGTCCTATTCCATGGATGTAGCTCCGTTCATACTAGACGAGCTTGTGAGATCGCCCGACAATTACGACACCGAGGCTACGAGGTTCGGCTAGCAGGAGATGGGCCTTATGCGGAGCAATTTTCCCAAAAGGGAGAAGAAATATGCAGTGTTGAAACATTGCCTCTAGATATTCACCGAGACCAGACTGAGCTATTGGACTATAGGTCGTGCGATACTGAATGGATCGATTCTTGCGTAAAATCCGAACGGTCTTTGATTGAGGAGTACAAGCCCGATCTAATTATACACTCCTTGAAACCAACGGCTTCAGTTGCAGCATATTTGGAAGGTGTTGACGAAGTTGAAATAATCCAAGGATACGATCAACCAGGCGGTCATCTTCCTCTTCAGACCCTATCTGTACTACCATCGCGAGATACGTTTGCAGAATACTTAAAAAGCAAAGTCTGCGAAATCAAAAAAAGAAATAAGTACTTCCTAATCGCCGATATACCCGATCTATATCCTACACTAGAGTTTAGTGCTAGTGGATTCCATTATATAGGACCTCTTTTGCCAGCCATGAGAAAAAAAAGAGACGGACGGAAGGTGATTCGCAAACGGGGTACACCATTTCCTACCGTCTATATAAAGGATCCCAAAAATCTCCTAAGAGAAGATATACTTAGACAAGTTGAGTCCGGGACAAAGATGCCTTATCGCTTACTAGTAGAATCTACCAGAGGAGTAAAATGGTCTAAAAGCCGTGTAGAGTTTGTCGACGAAAGATATAGAGAGCCACCATGGGAAAGAATACGTATAATAGTTGGAGATTTAGATATAGAGACTCTATACAGTGCTTTATCTCATGGAGTTTTGCCTGTCGGTATAGCTACTACTTTAGACCAAGAGCTCCATCTCGATAGACTCGAAGCAGTTAATCTGGGTTTCAAGATAGATCCAGATATGTTTAGCTATCATATTGTTACACAAGCAGTAGGAAAAATACTAGATACTTGGGATAAAATGGAGGTTCGATTAGAACACGTTGTTAAGATCTTGGAAAGATGGTATACAAAAGATGTCGTCGCTGACTGGGTAGATAATTATTTTGTGAACCGGCATACGGTACTCCGTTACGATCCCAGATTTCTAGTAAGCGAAAACGAATTCTTACAGCAACTCGACGGCACTACTCCCTCCACGCTATCAATTGAGTCACTACGTAAAATGCTACAGCAAGGTATTCAAAGAGGAATACCTCACTGGCGACAGGGCAATCAGTACTTCTTCGACATAATAGATTCTTGGAACTGGCTTTACGAAAAGGAAGATCGATTTTTCGAGGCTGAATACAGAGCCTGTGATCAAAGGCGGAGTACCTTCTTCGATATAGATGAAATGGGCAACATACGTTCAAAATCTCATATTCAACGCTATAAAGTAACCTACTCTTACGACATACACCTCACTGAAAAATCGGATCAACAGTTAAGAGCTTTTATACCATATCCTTTAGAGACAGAAGAACAAAAGGCAGTTAATCTAATTAGCTGTTTCCCAGAGGATATGAGAGACTATTTACGCGGCAAGTTTGGATTCTTCTACGCGTACCCTTTCACTGCAAATTCGGCAAATTTTTCATATACTTGCGAACTTGAAGTCAGTAAGTACAATGCTAAAGGTAGGGGTGAGTACATCCTCCCAGAGTGGGAGAGATCGAGATATTTGTACACCGGCGAAGGCTTGGCAAAACTTCCAGAGTTAGATCAAATGCTCTCTGAGATACTCGAAGCATCTGCGTCCTGTGATAAAAAAGAACTAGCTTGGGCCTTCTACAGCAAACTAGTCAGAACCAAAAAATTCAGAAAGACTAAACCACCTGCGATGGGTCTAGTTGATAGTTCAGCTACCTTACTAAATAGTAGCGGTGGTAATTGTATTCACTTTGCCAGAACCTTTATATCTCTGTGTCGAATGGTAGGTATTCCTGCTCGGGAGAGATGTGGAACCTTGTTAGGATACCCAATTTCTGAAAAGGTGTACGAATACAGCAGTATAAACGAGCCTATAATAGGCCACACATGGGCCGAAATCTACCTAGAAGAAGCAGGCTGGATACCCGTCGAATTCCTCAGTGTGGCTATCGGCGAAGTTTCTATAAACGAATACAATATCAAGGATCCTAAATTAAAAAAATATATAAAGCAAAATAATCGCTCTTTTGAATCTTATTATTTTGGCCATTTAGATAACCAACGACTCATGTTTTCCAATTCTGTGAAGACACTACCTCTATGCTTAACAAAAGGTGTGGATGAATGGGAACCTCTTCCAAACATACAATGCCAATATCGTATGAGAGTGGAGTGCATATAATGGACATAAGTGTAATTGTAGCCACATATAATCAGAAAGAACGTCTCCGTCTCGTGTTGAGAGGTTTAGAAAGTCAGAGTATTCCAAACGATCACTTTGAAATACTAGTGGTTGACGACGGTTCAACAGACGGTACTGGAGCAATGCTGAAATCACTGAAGATGCAGAATCTCGAAGTTGAATCTTTTGAAACGAACCAAGGCCGCTGCCGAGCACGGAACAAAGGAATTGAACGGGCACATGGTTCGTTAGTCGTTTTTTTAGATGGAGATGCATTACCGGCTCCGAATCTACTCCAGTGCTACTTAGAAGCCTATAAAGAGAATGGTCAGAAATCAGTATTTTGTGGGTACCAGTATGTCCTTCCCAATCTAGAGTATTTCCAAGATCCTCAGACAGGTTCTCTCTTGGATATCTCGCTGCCTTATTCACTGCGTCGGCACTTGGCTCTACATCGAGATAAGATGATTGTCACAGAGGATATGGTATGCAATGAGTTCGATAGTATTATTGAAAAAGCAGTAGAAGGAGGCTATCCGTTTGAAGCAGTTCGTACTATGCAGCGAGAATCTCTCGATCTTTACGAAACTGTCGCAGAACCGGCACTAGGCTGGATTGGATTATACCCTCACAATGTGGCCATACCGTTAAAGCTACTAGAAAAAGTAGGGAAATTCGATGATACCATACCTTTTTGTGAAGGATGGGAACTTGGCTATCGCCTAAAGGCGGCAGGTGGACAATTTATCAGTGTCCAAGCCTCTTCTTACCACCTATACCATCATCATAATTTCTCCGATCCTGAGAAAGCAAAAGCCGAAAGAGTGAAGCGATATGCTGCGGTTGAGTACATAGCCTGCAAACATAGCGACCCCTTGGTGCGTCTGATCCACTTCTGGTGGGCACATCTGTGGCCTAATCCTTTTCTTCCAGAGGAGTCAGTTATAGACAGTCTGATTGAATTTGACCATATCTACCGAACTATTTCTGAAACAGATAGAAAAGAATACCAAGAGATCCTAGATGCACTTCCACAGCTTGACCTAGATACCGAGCTTCCTGCTCATTGCAAATTTAGCTCTGCTGAAAGTAATGTATCCGAACTAGTTGACCAGCAAGATGGTCCTGAAGAATGGGAAATCATTTTAGCCTCTGCTGACGAGCACTGGCAAAACGGTCGTCTAGAATCCGCCTTATCCCAAATCGAACTAGCAAAAGAAGTTAACCGTCTTCGGGGTGGTACAACTATAGGATTAGCTAACATACTGATCTCCCAAGGCAAAGTTTACGAGCTGAAAGGCGAATTAGACAAGGCAAATCAATGTTATGATGAGGCCATATCAATTTTTTCACAAACTGAGGATGATGAGAGTACAAGGAAGCTAGCTGTAGGATATACCTGCAAAGGGTTTATCACACAGCTACAAGGAAATCTCACTGAGGCTGCTGATTTTTATATAAAAGCACAGAGCCTTAACAAAAAAATAAATTGTCGAGAAGATTATGCCTTAGTTACTAGCAACTTGGGTACTGTGCATTTACTAAAAGGCGACTTGAATTCAGCAGAGAAACTTTACGAGGAATCTATAGCTATTTACAAAGAAATTGGAGACTCCGAAGGAATTGCTAGCCAGTACAATTCACTTGCAAATTTAAGAAAAATTCAAGGCCGTATTTACGAAGCACGTACTCTACTGGAACAGGCTATTGGTATAGATAAAAAGATGGATAGAAAAGAGGGATTGGCATTGCATTATGGATTATTTTCCTCGATACACCTTCTAATGGGAAATATGGAAGAAGCACTAGAGTGCGGCAAAGCTGCTTTAGAAGCTAATCAAAGCTTGGCGGATGAAAAGGGAAAAGCGTACTCATATAGAATACTAGCGAATGTGCATTTCTATCGTGGGGATTTTCCTCTGGCAGAATCTTATCTGCATCATTCTATAAGCCTATTTGAACGTATAGGTATGTCATCCGATGTGATTGAGTGTTATTTATCTCTTGGAAAATTGTACGCTCATAGTAAAAAATTTGATAAAGCCAAGGAATTCCTATGCAATTACCTACGCCTTGCTCCAGACTCGCCTAACCAGCAAACTATTGCTGCAGCCCGAGCTACTTTAAGTCTCGTATATATCCAATGCGGACAATATGAAGACGCGTACCAAGAGCAGAAGACTGCACTGGGGATATACGAAGCCGAGGACGATGAAAAGGGCACCGCCTACGGATTTGCTAGTCTAGGCGAGATACATCAGCTTAGAGGACAATGGATTGAAGCAGAATCTTGTTATAGTAGAGCTCTGTCTATATGCAAGAAGATAGGTGACGAACTCGGACAAGGGCTTGCCTATATGGGGATGGGAGATGTGGCTGCCCAAAAAGAGTCAAAAGCAAGAGCTGTCGCTTTGTGGACGATGGCATCAAAAATTTTCGCCGGAATGAATATGTATAACTACGCTGACCGAGTCGAAGAAAAGATAAAGACTGTTCAAGGATCAGAACTATAGTGTAATATCATAAGGCGATACCTTCGCAAAAGGCGAGTAATAATTCCTATCAAGTATGACACTTTGTAAAAGTAAATTAACAATTGGAGCGGCTATAATATTAGTCATTTTTTTTGCTGCTACCTTGCAATTAATCGCCGTGTTCGTTACGAATGAAAGCATATACCGTAACGCGATGGCGTGGTTGAAAGGTGCGGAATACGAAGGAACGGAAGGAGTCGTTCTACAGACACGTAAGATGAATTGTGGTCCTGCATCTCTTAAAATGGTCTTGGATAGCCTAGGTATAGACCAAGAACTTACAGATATTGAAGACATGATTAGATTGGACGAGACAGGTTCTTCTTTATTCGACTTGATGAAATACGCCGAAAGTCAAGGAGTACATGCTGAAGCTTGGAGGCTAAATATAGATGACCTAGAGAGCAAACCACTTCCTGTGGTAGTCTTTATTGAGGATGATCACTTTGCTGTGCTGGACCAGATCAACGAACACGGTGAGGTCATCTTGCGAGATCCAGCCATCGGCAGGCTCAGAATTAGGAAATGGGCATTCAACCGTATATGGAAAGGAGAGACTTTGATATTGACAAAAAAATAAAACATTCACCATGTGGAGGTAGGGGTTGTCATCTTCTCTTTTAAGAAAGGAGAACATCATGACCAAACTTATCAACACGAAAGGTGTAACAGCTCTGGCGACAGCCTTGGGCTTATGCGCCTACAGTATCGCACCTAGCAACAGTGCCATCATCTCCAAGCCTATTACGCCTTCTGAGGCTCGGGACATCAAGGGTGGCATTCTCCCTTGGGCACTGGTAGGTTGGGCCATAGCAGCTGACGTCGCACTCACAGTTGGTGCGATGTCCCTTTACGGGAATCTAGAGACTTCAAGGCAACAACGAGAAGGATCTTACGCCCGCAACCCGTAAGAAGACTGAAAAACAACAAACAAAACCTGTAAGAAGCTAACCTAGGTGAAACCCGCAACCTCTACATGGTGAATGGACGAGCTACCAGTCTTTTCATCGAGACTGGTAGCTCAAAATCTTCGCTAACTAAGAGAAGGACTCTACGACTTTGAATGCCTTAGTGTTTCTTTTAGGGATGATTCAGCCTATCGCCTATAAGGCGAGGGTCGCTTTAGTTGGGCTGAATGGTCTTTTGCATGTTGAGCAATTTTCGGTGTCATGCTATGGACTATGAGGTTTTACCACACTATCTTAAGGTATTGGTTCGGACTTGAGGGGTGTACTTCAAGCATTTAGAAGAGGCAGGTGTACTCATGAAAAAAATCCGTACAATGGACCAACACATTTATCCCTTATTTACCAGAAAGTTTGAAAATATACGATGTAGGACATTTTCTACCTTTCTACTAGCTATTTTTATGTTCTTCTTTTTTCGCTATACTGTCGATACTATACTTAATCTATTCGCTTTGAGCGACTACCTTCTCATATTATTATGTACTATTCCTTATGTTTTACTTATTTTAATTGTCGTGGCATTCTCTAAGATAGAGAAACAGGATCTGACCATCCAAACCTTGGGATTATCCCCTCAAATTCCCAGAAGATCAAAAAGATTCGTTTTGACGTTTATTTTTTTATCGTTAGTATCCGGAGTAGGTATATTGGTCTTTTTCCTTTACATGAAGCTCCAAGGGATTGATATCCACTTAATACACCCCAACCCTACTCTAATACCTTGGACTGAGGAAGCCGACTGGGATGAAAAATTTCGTACTATATTTCTCCTTATTATTCCATATTCAGTTCGTGCTTTATTGATTGCCCCTGTTATAGAGGAGGCATATTTTACAGGCCTGATTTTCCCTGCTCTAAGGAATCGATTGGGGTTCGTTCTCGGCTTCACTATTACCGCTTTTCTCTTCAGCTATCACCATTACTCTCCGTTTTTAGAAGGACATCTAAGGGAATTTATCATTATGTTTATGTCACAAAGTCTTTCATTTTTTTTCTATCAGGGTACGCGCTCTCTTTATCCTTCTATAATATACCATTCTTTACGCAATATGTCAGTTTTGGCTATTGAACTCTCAGCCTTTATCCCAACTCAGTCCTAATTAGCACAGGAAAAACCTTCGGTGCCGTTTTAAGCTTATGGTTAGTCTAGTATATATCAAATACGTTCTTAGTGAATACGATGTTATGAAAATAAATCCATCTCTTTTAATAAGGAGGATAACTCGTGGAAGCCGCACTCCAGACTGAAATCGGCCTCGTCGGCCGCATGATCCGGATCTTCTACGCACCCAGCAAGACCTTTGAATCCTTCGCTCATAAGCACAGCACTGCCGACTGGCTTATGCCCGCCATTCTGAGCACCGTAGTTGCCACAATTGCTGCCGTGCTCGTCATGCCCGTCACGACTGAGTTCAATCAGGAGGCCATACAACAGCGTATTCAGGGTATGTCTGCTCAACAGCGAGAGGCAGTAGAGCAATCCCAAATCGAGGGTATGATACAGGCCATTACGCTGATCTCCACACCTATTGTGCTTTTCATTTTTCTTTTTCTTTTTGCCGCGTCTTGCCTACTGATGGGCAAATTACTCGGCGGCCTACTCTCCTACGGCCAAGTCCTAACCATCGTAGCCTATGCGGGGTTGATCGCTATTCCCCAACATATTGTCAAGACATTGCTAATATTGGCCAAAAAGACACCGATGGTGCAAATGGGCTTGGGGGTGTTCCTCTCCGAAGAGGCCCTACAAAGCTTCAGTGGTCGCTTATTGTCTCTCATTGATCCCTTTGTCGTTTGGAGCGTTGTGATTACTGGTCTCGGTCTGTCCATTGTCGGACAGTTCGATCGCAGCAAAGCCTACACTGGGATTGGTGTCATAATGATTGTTTGGTTTTCCTTCGCTGCTGCCCTAGGTAGTATCGGCTAGTCTTTCGGAGCATGCCCTTGAACTGTTCGCCAAAGAGGAAATCCGCGATCCCTTCCAACCCTCTTGGGGCTACGACGAAGCCTGCGCTCGATTGGGTCTCATGCGTCAGGAGGCCGGCGACATCGAGGGAGCGCGGGAAGCCTTTGTCAAAGCCCTCGAAGTGAATCCCAACAACGGCTGGGTAAAAAACCACTTATTACCGGAATTGGAGCGCTAGTACGCAATGAATAAAAGATGCACCGCTCGACAGGCCGAGATCGTCCTGTTCTGCGTTTCCTTACTCGCTGGGCAGACCTTTGCCCAGAGCAAGGCTTTCGTACAGGGGCAGGTCGTCGACGAAACCGGACAGCCGGTCGCCTTTGCCAACGTACAAATCATCGACACTACCGACGGCTCAGTAACAGGCCGCGACGGCCGTTTTGTCTTTTCTACCCGGCACCTTGGATCACGCGACCTGCACGCCACCTTCATCGGCTTTGAACCTGCCCGGCAGACCCTACACTTGATCGCGGGCGACACCACACTGGTGCGCTTGGTGCTGCGGCACTCCCTCATTGAACTCGGTGAAACCGTCGTCACAGTTAGCACCTACACCACCGGGGAGGATGAGACCGTCACCCTCTCGCCTTTAGATGTATTGACGACGCCTGGGGCTTCGGCCGATATTTTTCTCGCGGTCAAAACCTTTCCCGGCGTTGCTACCGTACATGACGGTGCCGGTCTTTTTGTCCGCGGGGGCGACGTGAGCGAGACCGTCGTTTTGCTCGATCAAGCTACGGTGGTGCATCCCTACAGATACGAATCGCCCACCGGCGGAGTATTCGGCACGATTCCCTCCTTTATGGTGCAGGGCACGGTTTTTTCCACAGGTGGATTCTCCGCCCGCTATGGCAATGCGCTTTCCGCGGTGCTGTCCATGGAGAGCCTAAACATGCCCGTGCAACGGAGCTATAGGCTCGGTTTGGGCCTCGCTGCCGGCTCTGTGGGCCTCGACCTGCCTCTTATTGACGATAAGCTTGGCCTGCGCTTTACGGGCAATCGCAGCTTTACCGATCTCATGCTTCGCGTCAACGGTCACCGCAGCGAATTCACTACCACTCCACGCGGCCACGACGGCAATCTCAACCTAGTGTACAAATACTCACCGACCGGACGCCTCAAACTCTTCAGCTTCAACGCGGGCGACCGAATCGGTGTGCGCGTGGTCGAGCCTTCGTTTGACGGCCAGTACCGAGACCGTACCGATAACTACTTGCACAATGTTCAGTGGACGGATGTATGGGCCGATTGGTTCATCCAGACCAGTGCCTCGCTCAACCGGCACACGGCCCGGCGGCAGTTGGGCAGCCTAGACCTGACCCCCCGCGACTGGACCGGCAAAATTCGCACGGACTGGGAACGCGCGCTCGGAGCTTTCGGGATCATGCGCCTCGGTACCGAACTGGAGCACGCTGACAACAGCTTCGTGGGCAGCATTCCTCAGGACGATGTTCTCGACCCCGAGGCAGAGACATTTGAACTCGACACTTCCTACAGTGCCCGGCGCACTGGTGCCTACTTTGAGGTTGATTTCAAGCCCGGGCGTCGCATCGTCGCCAATGTCGGTATGCGCGCCGACCACCACAGCTTGAGCGACGATTTTGTCCTAGACCCGCGCCTGTCTGCGCGATACCAGTTTTCCGCGAACACAAACGCTCGGCTCGCTTGGGGCATCTATCACCAATTCCCCGCCCCATTTGAATACAACCCCACCAGCGGCAACCCCAATCTAGGGCCCCAACGCGCCCAACACTGGGTAGGCGGCTTGCACCACGAACGCGGACAATTCCTAGTACGGCTGGAGGCTTACTACAAACCCTACCGCAATCTCGTCCTGGATCACCCCGACCTAAACCTTGCAAACGCGGGTAAAGGCCGGGCTTCTGGTGTTGACCTCTTTTGCAAGTACGGCGCTTTTCTCAATACGCGCTTGAGCGGGTGGATAGCCTACAGTCTGCTGCGATCGCGCCGATTGCAGGTGCGCCACCTAGGGTTTGAGATGCTCCGCGAAGAAGCTCCTTCTCCGTTTGATATTACGCACAACCTGACCTTGGTCACAAAGGGGCAGATCGTCTACGCCCTCAGCGGCGGCCTGACTCTGAGATACGCCACCGGACGCCCCATCACCCCAATCGTCGATGCCGTTTCCGTAGCAGATAAAAGCTACTACCTGCCCGTAGAAGGACCTGTCGGCTCAGAACGGCTGCCGTCCTTTCAACAGATAGATGGGCAATTGAGCTACGTGCATTTCTTTGGCAGCGGTCACCAAGCGGTCTTCTACTTGGCGGTCAACAACCTGCTCAACCGCGCCAATGTGCTCGACTATGATTACAGCATCGACTATGCTCAGCGCCAGCCACGCACCGCCATCTTTCGCCGCTCCATTTACTTTGGCACCACCGTCTCTCTGAACTATTGACCTTAACCAAAGAGGCCACTTATGCGACGCGTTCTGCTCTCACTAATTTTCATTTTCTCGCCCGCTTACTCCGCCTTCGCCCAATCGGTTGACAGTCTTCTCGTCAGTGGAAAACAGATGCTGGAAGCCGGTGAAAACGAGCGTTCCCTCGATGCGATGTATGCGGCGCGGGCGATGTTCGAGCGCACCTTAGCCGATACCAGCTTGGCCGCGTGGGGACACTACTACATCGCCTTGGCCGATTACCGCATCGTCGACCTCCTATTAGCCGCAGGCAAAAAAAACAAAGACGCGGCTTCTGAGCATCTCAAAGCCGCTGTCGAGCATTTGCAAGAGGCCACCCGGCTCGATCCTCAAGCCGCCGAAGCTTATGCTCTGCTGTCGAGCGTGTACGGACGACAGATCGGCCTCAACCCGGTCAAGAGCATGGTCTTGGGCTCCAGAGTAGGGAAGGCCATCAAAAAAGCTATGCAGCTCGCCCCCGACAATCCGCGTGTGGTGCTGAGCGCGGCCATCAGTGATTTCAATACCCCCAAAATGTTCGGTGGAAGCAAAGAAGAGGGCCTGCAAGGATTCCAGCGTGCGGCCGAACTATTCGCCCAAGAAGAGCCGACCGATCCCATCCACCCCGCATGGGGACACAGCCGCACGTACGCTTGGCTCGGCATCGCTTACCAGGACCGCGGCGAACTGGAGCAGGCGCGAGCGGCCTTTGCAAAGGCGCTTGAAATCGATCCAGATTTTGGTTGGGTCAAGTACGTGCTGCTGCCCGAATTGGAGAAAGCCAATTCACCGGATGCGCCGTGAGCAAGCGACCGCCAGATTGCTGGGCTGAGAAGCTGTCGAGTTAAACGCGAATATCGGGAAAACCAAGCGATTCTACGGGGTTTCAGCACCCTGCAAAAATGAAAACCAACCCTTTTCGTGGATTATGCCGAATAACTCAACAACTCCTGAGTTGCAAGGAGTGCCTAACTGGCTTTGGTGGCGGGTCTGCCGCCTCGGGAGCGCCTCCGGCCGCGCCCGCGTCCTCGGCCGCCTCGTTTGGCGCGGATGTCGTCCAAGTTGGGCGCAGTGCCTTCCCACTGTGCGTGGATGCGGTTGGCGTTGAGCAGGCGCTTGAGGTCGCGGAGGTCGCGGTCGCCGACCAAGGTCAGGGCCTTGCCCGCCCGGCCCATGCGCCCGGCCCGACCCGTGCGGTGGGTGTAGATTTCGGCGTTAAAGGGAAAGTCGTAGTTGATGACGTGGGTGACGTGCGAAAAATCGAGGCCGCGCCCGGCCACGTCCGTGGCGACCATAAAGCGGATCTTCCGCTGGCGGAAGCGGCGGAAGATGGAGGTGCGCCGCTCTTGGTCCAGCCCGCCGTGGATGATGTCAACCGAGGGGACGCGCCTTTGTAAGCTGCGGAACAAGTCGGATGCTTTGTAGCGCGAGTTGCAGAAGATGATGCCTTGCTGGATCTCGTGGTCCTCGATGTAATTGACGAGCGCGTCACAACGGTGGCGGGAGACGTGGAGGAAGTGATGGGCGAGCGATTGGGGTGCCCGCTGGTGGCGGTTGAGATGGACGCGCTCGGGCGACGTGAGGTATTGTTGGGTCAGCCGCTCTATCTCCGAGGGCATGGTAGCGGAAAAAAGCAGGGTTTGGTATTCCTGCATGATGCAGGACATGATAAAGTCCACGTCTTCGATAAATCCCATCTTGAGCATCTCGTCAGCCTCGTCGAGGACCACGGTTTTGACTTGGGTCAGGTCGAGGCTGTGATTCCATATAAAGTCGATGAGGCGACCGGGCGTGGCCACGAGCACGTGAACGCCGTGGTTGATCTTGGCCTTTTGGATGTCCATGTCAAAGCCGCCGTAGATGGCAAACGGCACCACGTCTGAGTACTGGGCGATTTCGTCCACCTCTTGGACGTATTGGAGTGCCAACTCGCGGGTGGGGACCAAGATGAGGGACTGGATGGCGTTGAGCGATTCGTCTGTGGCTTGGATTAGGGGAATGGCGCAGGCCCCGGTCTTGCCAGAGCCGGTTTCGGCTAGGCCCATGACGTCTTTGCCGGCGATAATGTGGGGAATGGTTTGTTCTTGGATGGGCGTCATGTCCTCGTAGCCCATCTCGTTGAGTGCTTTGAGGATGTAGGGTGCTAGGTCGAGCTCGGTAAACTGCATAAATCCTGTCTATTGGGTTACAGATGTGTGCCGCGGAATGTCAGCGAATGTGCGTTACTTGTTATAAGTTATAAACTTAGGCAAAAAAGCCAAATGTGCAATAGGCCGCGCTGCGCGGGAGCGGCGGGGGCTTACTTTGTAACCCAATAGACGAGGAGACAAAAGATGACAGATGTGCGGGTGCGCATCGCACCTTCGCCGACCGGCCCCATGCACGTGGGGACCGCGTACCAAGCGCTATTCGACTGGGTGTGGGCGCGGCAAAACGAAGGGCAGTTTGTGCTGCGCATTGAGGACACGGACCAAGCCCGGTCGCACGAGAAGTACGAAGATCAGCTCGTGCAGTCGCTGCGGTGGCTGGGATTGGCGTGGGACGAAGGCCCGGATGTGGGCGGCCCCTACGGCCCATATCGGCAGAGCGAGCGCTTGCCCATCTACGCGGAGTACGCCGCGAAGTTGGTAGCCAGCGGGCATGCTTATCCCTGCTTTTGCACGAGCGAGCGGCTGGCCGCGCTGCGGGCGGAGCAGCAGGAGCGCAGGGAGCGTATTGGCTACGATGGACACTGCCGGGGGCTGGCTGCCAGCGAGGTCGAAGCCAAGATGCGGGCGGGATGTGCGCACGTAATTCGGCTGGAGATGCCGAAGGAGGGAGCATGTGTAGTCGAGGACATGCTCCGGGGGCCAATTTCCCTGCAGTGGGGGCATATAGACGACCAAGTGCTGATGAAGTCCGATGGCTTTCCGACCTACCACTTGGCCGTGGTCGTAGATGATCACTTGATGCGGATCAGCCACGTGATTCGGGGGGAGGAATGGATCACCTCCACGCCCAAGCACCTCATGCTCTACGAGGCTTTTGGCTGGGCACCGCCGACGTACATGCACCTGCCATTGCTGCTCAATCCCGATGGCTCCAAGATGTCGAAGCGGCGGAATCCGACCTCGGTGGAGTACTATCGCCGCGCCGGCTATGTGCCGCAGGCCCTGCTCAACTACTTGGCACTCATGGCCCATCCGCCGGTTGGGGAAGAAAAGTTCACCTTGGAGCAATTAACGGAGCATTTCGACCCGGCGAAGCTCAACTTGGGCGGCTCCATCTTTGACATAGACAAGCTGAGTTGGCTCAATGGACGCTATTTGCGCGAGGAGCGGACGCCGGAGGCCCTGTTGGCCGAGCTAAAGGGTTGGCTGCTCAACGACGAGTACTTGGGGCAGATGCTGCCGTTTATGCAGCAGCGGCTAGAGACGCTGGGAGATTTTGTGCCGCGCGTGGCGTTCTTCTTCGCCCGGCAGGTGGTGCCCAAGGCCGAGGATTTGGTCCCGAAAAAGCGGCAGGCCGCCGAGGTGGCGCGGATGTTGCAAACAGCCGTGTGGGCCCTGGACGAGGTGGTGGAGTGGGACAAAGATGGCGTGGCCGAGGCCGTGCGCCGGGTGGCCGCGCATTGGGAGTGGCCGGTCCGCGACGTGACCGTACCGCTCATCGCCGCGCTGACTGGCGAGCGGGTGGGGCCGCCGCTGTTTGAATCCGCCGCGCTCTTGGGGCCAGAATTGACCCGGATGCGGCTCTTGGACGCGATGAAGGTGTTGGGTGGGCTGTCTAAGAAACAGGCGAGTCGGCTGGAGAAGAATTGGAGGCGGTAACGTCCTCAGCGCAACGAGAGCCCCGCCCAGCATAGACCGCATGTTACGGCTCACCGCGCAACCTTTTGAAGTGCGCCAGTGCCTGCGCGGTGCGCAGGGAGTCGCCGAGGGCCCGGTAGGCCAAGGCCAAGCCGTAATGGGCGCGGGCATAGCTCGAGTCGGCCGCTAGGACCGTGCGAAAGTGGCCCACTGCCTCCTCGGCCGCCCCGGCGCGCAACGCCACCCCGCCGAGGCCGTGGTAGGCGTCTGCGTACCCTGCCCGGTGCTCGAGTGCCGCAGTGAATGCCTTGCGGGCTTGCGCCAGTTCCCCCTTGGCAAAATGGGCGTTGCCGAGGTTGTACCAAGCAAGGGCGTACCCTTCGTCCAGTGCCAGTGCCTGGCGAAAGGCGGCGATGGCCTCGTCCAAGCGGTTGAGACGAGCGTAGGCATTGCCCAGATTGTGCCAAGCCGGCGCATGGGTGGGGTTGATCGTCAGGGTGCGCTGGAAGGCCGCGGCCGCTTCGCTTGCTACGCCCAATCTCGCATAGATCCGGCCCAATTCAAAGAGCGCCATAGCATCGTGCGGATTGCCGTCCAGTACTGTTTTCCAGCGGAGAATGTCCCCAGCGTACGCGTCCATGCGCTTGAAGGCGCGTAGAGCCGCGGCGCTTTCCTCGGCCTTACCTTGTTTCTGGTAGGTCTGGGATAGGTTGTAATAGGCTTGCGGGGAGAGCATATCCAAGTGAATGGCGCGGCGCAGAGCTTGGGCCGCCGGCTCGTATTGCCCCAGCTTGGTGCGGGCTACCCCGAGCCAGTTAAATGCCGCTGCGGCCGTCGAATCCGCGGCAATGGCCGCCTCAAAGCTGGCCGCGGCCTCCTCGTACCGCCCCAGGCGGAGGTGTGCCCGCCCCAAGCCGATCCGGGGGGCGACCGCCGTCGGTTGCAAATTTACGGCCTGCACGAGGAGTGCGGCCGCCTTTTTGCACTGCCCCAGCTTGAGACAGTACACATCCCCCAACGCAGTGTGCGCCAAGATGTATTTAGAGTCGCTGGCAATGGCCTGTTCCATGGCCGCGGCCGCCTCTTGGTACGCGCCTTCTTGGGCGAAGGCCGCGCCGATATTGTAGTGCGAGGGGGCATGATCCGGCTCGCTTAAAAGTGCCTGCTGGTAGGCTTGGCGGGCTTTTGCAAAGTGCCGCTGCCGCAGATAGACGGCCCCCAGCCCCCGGTGCGCGTCCGCACAATCGGCACATCCCTGCGCGGCCTCTTGGTATGTTTCTGCGGCTCGATCCAATTGGCCTCTCTTAAACAGGATGTTGCCGATCGCCACCTGCGCTCCGGTGTGGGTGGAGTCCAGCGCCCGGGCTTGGCCAAAGGACTGGAGAGCCTCGGAGTAGCGCATCTGTTCGTGGTACACTTGGCCGAGCGCGTAATGGGTCTCGGCGTCCGTTGGGTCTTCGGCGATCTGGCGCTGATAGCGGACCGCCCGCTCGCCTAGGCTTTCCTCGGCGGGGGCACACCCAGCGAGCAGGGCTAGCAGGCAGGCAATGGCCCAGCGGCACACTCGAGTCCTTTTCCACTGGTTGCTCATGTTCAACCGGAGGAGGGCGGTTCTTCCACTTGGTGAATCTGGTCGATGGGCACTTCTGCGAGCGTCTGCACGATCCCGCTGGGCCAGCGGATCTGGACGCGATCCACCCGTTCCCGCTGGCCCAAGCCGAAGTACACCCGCAGATCGTTTTGCGAGAGATAGCTGCTGCCGCTGCGCACCTCTTCGACTTGCACCAAATCGCCGCTTACCACCCGGATCACCGCCCCGATCCCGTCTCGGTTGCTGACCCGGCCTACGGTCTTAAATGCGATCCAGTGGTTGCGCTGGTCGCGGTCGTTGCGCAGCAAAAACGCCCGCTGGTTGTTGTTGGAGACAAAGGCGTCTAGGTCGCCATCGTTGTCGTAGTCGGCAAAGGCCGCGCCCCGGCCGACTCCGCGCAGGGCCGTAGCCTGCACCAGCGCAAACCGCCCGGCCCCGTCGTTGGCAAAGAGTTGGTCCGGCTGGGGATAGGACGCGGCTTGGTCAAACGCCTGCACTTGTGGATGAACGTGACCATTGGCCAGATAGAGGTCTAGGTCGCCGTCGTTGTCGTAGTCGAAAAAATCCGTGCCAAAAGTCAAGGTCAAAAGCGTAGGCTCGCCCAGCCCCGACGGAAAGCTCAGGTCGGCAAATGCGCCATCGCCTTCGTTGCGATAGAGGCGGCAGCTTTCCCACTGGAAGTTGCAGACCACGAGATCCAAGTCGCCGTCCCGGTCGCAATCGCCAAAGTCCGTGCCCATGCCGGCCTCGGGGCGAGCGCTCTCGCTGAGCGCCACCCCGGCGCTCAATCCCACTTCGGCGAACCGCGCTGCGCCGTCGTTGCGGAAGAGGAAATTGGCCTTCATGTCGTTGGCCACATACAGATCCGCGTCGCCATCGCCGTCGTAGTCGCCAAAGACGACGCCCAACTGGCGGCCGGCTTCGCTGTACACGCCAGCCGCCCGGGTAATATCGGCGAACTTCCCGCTCCGATCGTTGCGGAAAAGGACGCCGGATTCTCCTTTGTACTGGGTGGGGGCGCAATAGACCGGGATCGACCCTTGGCGACACCCTTCGTCGTGCGCTAGGTCAACCGAGACATTGTTGGCCACATAGAGGTCCAAATCGCCGTCGTTGTCGATGTCGGCAAAGGCCGCGCTGGTGCTCAGGCGGGGGTCGCCGACCCCGGCGTCGGCGGTCTGATCGGCAAAGGTGCCATCGCCCTGATTGCGATACAGGACGTTGGGGCCGAAGTTGGTCACGTACAGATCCACGTGTCCGTCGTTGTCGATGTCCCCGACGCAGGTCCCCATGCCATAGCCCGGATGGCCCGTCCGCGTTTGCGCTGTCACATCGGCAAAGGTGCCGTCGCCCCGGTTGCGATAGAGTGCGTTGGTGGGGACGCCCTCGGCGACAAAACCCGGCAGGGGCGCGCTGTTGACCGCATAGAGGTCTGGATCGCCGTCGCTGTCGTAGTCGAGGAAGGCCGCGCCCGATCCATAGGTTTCCACGTAGTAGTAGCGCCCGCTCGCCCCATTCTGATGGTGGAATTCAATGCCCACCTCCTGCGCCACCTCTACAAACGCCGGTCTGGCCTCCGGGTTTTCTGGTCCGCATCCCGCGCTGCCCACGACGAGCAGTGCCCACAAAGACAAAACCGCGGCCACGGACTAATAGACGGAGGAGTTGAGGTGAGCGTGGGGTGCCCCTACGAGTGATGGCATGGGCTAGTGGGGGCTGGCGTCTAAGGCGTCCAACTGCTCTTCAAACACGACAACTCTATCGGCGTACTGATCCCTGAGCCGGGCGAACAAGTCGTTGAAGAGGGCCTTTTCTTGCTGCTTCTGCACCCACCACCGCGCCCGCGAAGCCGCCTGCGCAAAGGGCGTGGGACGCGGGGGAATGCGTTCCTGCACCGCGAATATTGAATAGCCTTCGTCGAGGGCCACAGGGCCGGTGAGCACTCCCACCGGCGCGGCGACCACCGAATCGTAGAGGGCACCGAAAACCCGCCGCTCGGAGGGATGATTGTGGATGTGGTATTGCCCGCCCTCGGCATCCGTGCGGATCGTGTGGCGGGCGGCCAGCGCTTCTAGGCGTTCGCCAGCGCGGATCCGCTGCAAGAGCTGGTCCGCCTCGGCCCGGGTCGCTACCAACACCTCTGCCACCCGAATCTCTTCCAGTTCCATGAACATTTGCGGATGATCGTCGTAGTACTGGCGGGCCATGGTGCTATCGACTTCGGTTCGCTGCACGACGTCCTCTCTGCGAAGGGCTTCGAGCAGCAGCGATTTTTCCTTTTCCTGCAACCAAGCCGCTATGGTCGAATCTTGGTCCAAGCCTTCCTGCAACGCCGCTTGATAGACGAGGGTCCGCGGCAACAGGTCCCGGTGGACGAACTCGGCAATTCCGCTGCTGTCGAAGGAGACCGAGCGGATGAACCAATAGGCGTTATAGGTTTCGGCGAAATCCCGCAGCGTCACCTGCCCGCCCTCGAAGCGGCAGAGGATCACTTCCTGCTCTTCGGGACCCAGCAGCATCCCCCGGCCATCGGATTCGGCCATCCTATCGACCAGCAAGCGGATCGCCTCGCCGTCCAGCCGGGCGTTTAGTCGGTCTTTGAGCTGGGCGGTCAGCTCATTCCAGCGGGTGCGAAACTCATTCCAGTACTGCTCGCGCAAGAAGGCCGCTCGGTAGTGAGTAGGGGCCGGGCCTTCGGACAGCACTTTGAAAATCTCGTAGTGTTCCCCCACGAGTAAGGGCTGGCTCAAGTCTCCAACCTGTAGGTCGAATACCTGCTCCCCCACTTCTATGGGCAGGCCCATCTCCTCCAAGTTGCCGCGCCCGTACCAAACATCGAGCACCCCGCCGTGGGCGGCGGTCGGCGCGATAGAACGCCCGCGGGCCACCGCGGCAAAATCCCGCCCCTGCTCCAAGTCGCGCATGGCCTTTTGGGCTTGGGCCGCGCTAGCAGTGCGAATATGGGCCAAGCGCAACATCCGATTCCACTTGCTCGTCGCAAAACCCTGCCGCATGTCTTCCACTGCGAGATCTACATCCGCGAGGATGGTCCGCACGGCGTACTCGTCGACCAGTTTTTTGCGCCGTTCCCGCTCCCATTGGCGCACGAACTCCACGGTCTGATCCAGCCGCCGTTCCCGCGCTTCGAGGAGCATTAGCTTCATGTCGATCATCGTCTGCAAGTAGAAACGCCACGCCGCGACCCCCTCTTCGGGGTCGCGGTAGTTGGCGGTGGATTCTTCGCGGAACTGGCGCAATGCTGCCAGCTCGATCGCTTCGTCGCCTACCTTGGCGACCACGTCGCCATCCACATCGCATCCACTCCACCACAGTGCCGCGAGTGCGGCGCCCACAACGGCCCGAGCGAGCATTTAGAGTTCCTCGGCGCGGCGGTGCTTGGCCAAGTACACTTCGCGTGTAAATGGGTAGGCGATGTCTATGGTCTCCACCGGCTGATCTCGGTAGTCGAAGCGCAGTACCATCTCGGCGATCCGCACTTCAAACGCTTCGACATCGTTGGCCAGCGGGGCGAAGGCAACAAAGCCTTCGCGCTCTTGACCGCTGAAGATCATCTCGTCTGCTGGATACAAGGTGCGGGTCAGCAGATCGCGCCGTTCGCGGAAGGGGAGGAAGGTATTGCCCGCATAGCCTATGGCATACGGGGCAAAGTACTCGTCTAGCGCCAGCCGGGTGAAGGCTTGATAGCGCCGGCCATTGGTGCTGGCGATCTCTATGGCGTAGGGATTGAGCCACACCTTGGGGTACGCGTAGTTTTTGACCTTGAGCAGAAAAACCGTAAAGCGGGTGGGATGCTCCTCTTCCCACCCCGGTTTCCAGTCGCCATAGGTGTAGGGATTGACCGGCGCGAGATAGGGGTTGGGCTCGTGAAAGCCCTCTGGCCGCTGCGAGTGGCTGCTTAGCTGCCGGTTGAGCATAGCCACGGTCAGGGGCAACAAACTCACCTCCAAGCGGTCTTTGACAAAGGTGATGCTGTGGTCGTCGCGGACGACCAAATCCGCGGCTGCCAAATCCGCGGCCGGCAATATGGGTCCGGCAAAGTGGCGATAGCCCAATTTGTGTCCGCATCCTCCGGCGAGCAGGGCGGCGCACAGCAATGTGCTCAAGGGCCGTGAGCGGCTTATGATAAAATTGGGTTTAGGCATGATTTGGCTTTCCTTTTAAATTGCTACCAAGTCGCGTTGCTCTTACTCAAGGCTGCTCAGGCACTGGTTGGCAATTACCACGGGGAGTTCACCTCTATGAATGGGGCTTGCGGATGGTTAGTACCTACTCTGGGTTTCCATTTATAAGCCAAGTACGCTTCCACACCGTTGCGGTACTCCTCGGGAACTGTTGCCCAAGTTACATAGAGATCCAGATATTCAAACTCCTGAATCTCCGGATCCTTCCTATGGACATCTATGCGTTCCTTGATATTCCCTTGGCCAACGTATACCACCGCAGGATTTGGCCCCCCGTGCCAAATTATATAGACACCAGAGACATCCTTATCGAAATACTCATGGTTCAGGTTTACAAAATTAAGCTTGCACCAGACATCACCCCAGCATCTCATCCATTCCAACTCCGGCGATAGTTCGTGCTCTTGAAGAAGTCTCTCGTTCATCTTTTACCTCCTAAAGTTATTGTGGTTCGTCAGGGTATCGTAGGAGTTGGTCGGGTTGCGATACTTGTGCGAAGTAACTTGCTAGCACCAGATTGCAAGTAGTCTCAATGTGATGGAATATAGCCTTTGTGTCCGGTTCAGTCGCTTGATTACGAACCATGTCACATACCTGTTTCTGTGAGTCAATCGCCTCGGAAATCCTATGCCTATTGCGCCCAACAAAAATTTCGGCTTTAGCTTGTGGTGACAAGCTGGTGAGAAGTTGGCCAAGCAGAAAAAATGTATCATCAACGGCCTCTCCTACCTTCACTATTGAACTTGCTGGAGCAATTTGGAAGTAGTTGCCTTGCGCCATTTCGTCGGAAAAGTAATCACGCAACTCGATACACTTTAATTGAAGGTCTCTGACAATTCTTTGGAAACGTGCGTTCAATGGTCCCCTGTCCTCGTCAGTGGACCTCCCACCGGGTGTACCTTGGTATGTATCCGCAAGATCCGGCATAATTCCGTCAAGATCAGATCGAGAGGTATCGAATTTTGCGGCAATATCTTCAAGCCGTTTTTGGGCATCGAAACTGAAGAGACGCGAAACATGATATGAAAGGCGTCGAGAAGTTACTTTTGCAATCATGATCCCTACCACTGCAAGTCCTATGAGGACTTCTATGCAGATGAGAACCTTCGAGAATCCCATCGGGTGCATGTCACCGTACCCCAACGAGGAGATCGTGACGATACTGAAGTATATGCCTGTGGGGATGTCTGTGGGAAATGCAATATCAGGAAGCGGCTTAAGATCTCGCCCAATACCATGCCCTATTGGGGTGAGTAGGGTATAAGCAATCCCAAAGAGGATGACCGTCGCGGCGAAAAATACCATATACCGGAGCAAGCTGACGTCCTCTACCAGAAAGACGAGTACCCTTTTGATACTTCTCTTGATTTTAGGCAAAATAACCTCTCTTCACTTCTTCACTTCCGTTAATTTACGTGCCTCGGCAACTCTGTCTAAATCGTAAGTTGATTGCATGCGGAAGAACACGCACAAAATAGACCTAACCGTCGAAAGACATTTGCTTGGCTGCTCAAATACCGGGCCATGCCAGAGACTACGAGGGTCGGGTTGTCTGTGCTATTTTCGCACAGGGCTAACCCCATGCTGAAAAAGGCTCATTGTGCTCTAGTACGCCACGGCCACCGGCTGCAACCGCACCGCTCGCCCCTTATCCGTTTCCACTTCCACACGCGCCAAGTACACGCCTATGGGGACCCGTTGCCCAGCCGCGTCCCGGCCATCCCAGAGGACCGCATGGCGTCCTGCGCCCTGCACATTTGGCGGTGCTTGCCACACGGATCGCCCGTCAAGTCCATACACGCCGACTTGCACTTGGGACGACTCCCGCACCCGAAAGAGGGTGTATTGTATGGACAACAGATCGTTTACGCCGTCGCCTTGGGGGGTAAATGCGCCGCTACCCGCCTCGATGTCGCCCAGCACTCCGCCCGTGGAGGCGGCAGACGCCACGACGAGCAACTGGTTGGAGCCTAGTTCCGCGCTGACGTCGCCCCCTTCGATGCGCTGCAACAAGCTCGGCTCGCGGCGGTTGAAGACCTCGCCGCCAAATTCGCCGGCTTCGCCGTACAGCACGGCTTCAAGGCCGATGCGCAGTCGCTGGTCGCCGCTGGGATGCAAGGGGCGCGGCAAGAATACGACAAAGCCGCTTTCTTCGCGTAGCAGGCTATCCGGCTCTACCGGGCTAAGTGGATCGCCCATCTCCAGATAGCCAAATGCAGCTTCGGCCGGTGCTGAGATGCGCACGGCGTCGCAGCCGATGCGGTCCGCGCTGGCAAACTCCACGCCGAGGTCGTACGTGAACGGGGTTTGCTCGCCCGCTGGTACGCGCACTTGCCCGCCTTGGGGGTGGGGTTCTTCGGCGAGGACGACTTCGCCCACGACCCGGTCGGCCAGCAGGGGCGCGATCTCGATTTGCAGGGAGTCGAGGCGGGCAAATTCCCACAGCGCATCCGTTGCTAGCCGGACGCGCAATTGGAAATACCGGCCCCACGGCAGGCGCGGATGCTGGCCCGAGTCCTCCAACGGCAGGGACCAGAAGCTCCAGTTTTGCAGATCTTCGGCCACCGGACCGCGAAAGCCGACCGCCACGGTCGCGCCGCGCGTCTCTAGCGGTATCAGTCGATCCCATTGCTTCTTGGTCACCTCTACGTGGGCCCCTAAATCGTCAAAGCCAAAATAAGCGGTCGGGCTGTCGTCGCGACCCGTGCGGATTTCCACTTGGGCGCGGGTTGGGCCGTCGGACAGCAGGAGTTGCTCCCCGTCCTTGCGCCATTTGCTCACCGCCAAGCGCACCTGCCCGAAGTTGACCTCCCGCCCCAAGTCTATGATCTGCGACTCATAGGTCGCCTGCGGAGCGAACCCCCGGCCGTAGATTTCCATCTCGGCAAAGGCCGAGCGCGTGACGATGGGGTCGCCGTACAGGGTAAAGCCGTCGGGGATGGCGATTAGGCGGAAGAAGCGGAGGTTTTGTGCGGGAAACGCGACTTCGGTCACCGCGTCGGTGTTGCGTTCCTCGTAGGCGAGGGGGATGGCCAGCGGACAGCACGGCCCGTCGCCCCGCCAGACGAACCCGCGCTCCAGCTCCTCTTGCAGAATGCCAGTCTCGGCTTTGGCGGCCGTCAGACTATAGGATTTGAGGATGTAATTGGGCCTGAAAGGCTCATCGCTTTCCGGGCTGACGCCTTCGGGAGGAAAAAAGACGAAGCGCTCTACCGGCACTTGGGTGCCCAAGTCTATGGTATAGAAAATCTGCTCTTGGTCTCGCCGCTCGATGTACGTGGCCGAGTCCCCATCGACAAAGAGGAAAATTTCCGTGGCTTGGTATAGCGTGTTGTGGTTGATGTCCGTCCAGAAGCGCGGATGGCCGGCGCGGAATTGCGGATCGGTGGGAAAGCGCCAGCGCTGCCAAGGGCCGAGCTGGGGCAAGATATTTTCGCGCGGATCGAGCTCAAAGGGCTGCAGTGCTTGGGAAGCGGCTGCGTCGTCTATCATCAGGCTGAAGTCCGCCACTTCTGCCGGCGAGACCCCGCCCTGCCCGCCGAACTGCCACCACTCTTGCGCCGCCCCGGGGCTGCATATTAGCGCGGCACAAGCCAACATTGCCCATCGCACCCGGCCCCCGTGTCGAGGCGAAAAGGGGTTCCCCGCTTCCGTGTAGGCTAGGGTTTGAGCGCGTTGTTTCACAGCAGACCTCCTCTTTTGCAACGGCCATGCAAGTTCGCCAGAGCGCAGTGTATGTCGTCGGGCGATTGGACATATACCGTCTGCAACCCGGCGGCAGCGGCACCAGCGATATTTTCCTTGGTGTCGTCGAAGAACAAGATGTTTGCGTACGCCACGTCAATGTCGGCAGCGACGGCGTCAAAGGCCCGCCGCTCGGGCTTGCGCCGGCCGAGATCGGAGGAGACGAAGACTTTGTCGATCAATCTCGATCACCACGCCGCCGAGGTCGAATAACAGGGCCTTGACCATCTCAGGTTTTGCGCTCCTTTTTCTTGGCCGCCGGGAAGAGCACGTTGTTCAGAATTAGCCGGTAGCCAGGCGAATTGGGGTGCAGGGCGAGGTTGGTCGGCGGGTCGTGGACGTGGTGCTTGTGGTCTTCCGGGTCGTGGCCGGCGTAGAAGGTGAAGGTGCCCTTGCCGACGCGGCCGTGGATGTACTTGACGCTATCGGTGCCCTCTTCTTGGCCGAGGAGGATGACCGAGTCTTTGATCAGGGCTTGGCGGAAGGCCGTAGTCTGACCGAGGAAGCCATCGACGATGTTGGTGTGGCACTGGGTGAGCATCGTTGGCACCGGGTCGTATTTGGCGGAGAACTCGAACAGCGTGAAATACTCGGCCTCGGCCGTGCGGACCCGGCGCATGTCGTTTGGCGTGGTGTCGATGTTTGAGAATTCGTACACGAGCGGGTTGGTTTCGAGCACAAAGTTCTCAAAGGCCACGGTGCGGCTGAAGTCGAGCTTGGCTTGGGCGTTGGGGTCGGCCGCGTCGCCGTCGAAAACCGCGTGGCATATATCCACGTTGAGCGCGGCGAGGGCAATGTCAAAGGTGTCGGTGGCCGAGCACATGGCGAAGAGGAAGCCCCCCGCCGCCATGTACTCGTAGATTTTGACGATCACGGCCTTCTTTTGCTCGGAGACCTTGGCGTAGCCGAGGCGGTGCGCCATCTGCTCGTACGCGGCCTGCTGTTCGCGATACCAAACCTGATTGCTGTAGGAGCCATAGAACTTGCCGTACTGGCCGGTGAAGTCCTCGTGGTGCAGGTGCAGCCAATCGTAGTTGTCGAGCGCGCCTTGGAGCACCTCGTCGTCCCAGATTTTTTCGTAGTCGATTTGGGCGTATTCCAGCGCGAGGGTCACCGCGTCGTCCCAAGGCTGTTTGTTGGGCGGCGTGTACACGGCGATCTTCGGCACCTTTTCCAAGCGCACGACTTCCATGTTGGATGCGTCGATCTCCGCGTAGATCTGGGCGGCTTGGGCCTCGGAGATGTGCGCGGTGCTGACGCCGCGGAGGACGGCTTCGCTGGCGATGAGGGCGTGTGCTTCAACGAGGAATGCGCCGCCTCGGTAGTTGAGCAGCCACTCGACCGGAATGCCGCGCTCCAAGGTCCAGAAAGCGAGGCCATAGGCCCGCAGATGGTCGCGCTGGGAGGTGTCCATGGGCACGAGGAGCCGCTCGGCGCGGGCCGGGAGGAGGGCGAGGGTGCAAAGGGCTAGGGCAAAGAGGATGGTCATGGTCAACCGCTTTCGCGCAGGTGGCGGAGTCGTTCGATGCGCAGGCGCGCCTCAGGGGCGCGGGCGTCGTGCGGGTGCTGGAGGAGCGCGGTCTCGCAGGTCTTGAGGGCCTGTGCAATCGCGCCTTGGTGCTCGTAGATCGCGGCTAGGCCGAGATGGGCGGCGACGACGTGCTCGCCTTGGGGGAAGCGGGCAATTTGGCGCTGATATAGGGCCATAGCCTCGTCAAGACGACCTTGTTGTACGCGCAGTCCGGCGCAGACGAGCAAGCTCCACTCGACGAGGCCCGGTTCGGCGCGATCTTCGAGGGCGGCCCAGTGCGCGTCGGCCGCTGCGCTTTGTCCCTGTCGCTCTAGAAGCTGGGCGCGGCTGAGATCGGCGAGTCCCTCAGCCGCTGCGTGTTCTTCGCAGACGGCGAGCAGGGCGAGGACATCGTTGGCAAGGGCATGGCCCGGATCGGCTGCGCCTAAAGTGGCCAAGGCGGCCGTAGCTGCGGCAAAGTCGCCGCGGAAGTAGAGCAGTTCGGCGCGGTGATAGCGGGCCGCGTACGCAGCCGGGCCGCCGCGCTTTTCCAAGTCCGCCCAAAAGAGATCGGCGCGGTCCAGCTCGCCGAGGCGCAAGCTGCACTCGGCGATCAGCATCAGGGCCGACTCGGTCCACGGCCCGCGCTGCCGCGCTTCGACCACCGCTTGCAGAGCGGTATAAGCGCCTAGGGCGTCGCGTTCCAGCAATAGGCGCGCTTGCTCAACGGCTTGACTGAGCTCCGCCGAAACGTCGGCGGCGGCGGCGGTGCTGCACAGGCCGAGGGCGCAGATGAGGGTGGATATTTTCATGGGGCTTCGTGCGCTTGTAGGTCTTGGTAGATTTGGTCGTAGTAGTGCCGGAGCAAGGCGCGGTACTCCTCGGGATAAGGACCGGCGAGGGCTTGGCGCAGGGCTTCGCGCCACAGGTCGGGCGTCTGCCCGCGATCTGCGGGCAAGGCGATTGGGCCAGCGTAGGGCTGGTCAGTGGCCGTAATGCTGCGCCGCTTTTCATCAAAGCCGCGGCTGTGGATGGAGCGGCTGGCGTCGAGCATGCGCTGGTACGTGCGCTCCTGATTTTGCCGCGTGCGCTGGTTGAGCCGCCCCCGCTGCAAGTCGGCGAGCACGTCCCGCATCTCTTCTTGTATGGCTTGCACCCGCTGTTGCGCCCCGCGGTGACCGCGCAGCGAGCGGGCGATCTCGTCGAGTGCCTGCATGAGGCCCTGCTGCTGGGCGCTGAGGCGCGCAATTTGCCGCTGGAGCGCCGGGCCGGGCATCTGGCCCATGGCCTGCTCGGAGGCTTGGTTGAGCTGGCTTTGCTGCTCGGAGAGGCCGAGTAGCTGCTGCATGGCCTCGGCAAAAGCCGAGGGGGTCTGGGCCTTGGCGAGGTTGTCGAGACTCTCGCGCAAGAGTAGGACGGTCTCGTTGAGATAGCGCATGGCCTCCCGCTGAGGATGGCGCGCTCCCTGCGCGTCGCGCTGGCCGAGGCGCAGGGCCGCGTCGTGCATCTCGCGCAGGGCATAGCCGATGGTTGCGCTCAGATCGGGGGCGAGGGCCAAGGTGCGCCGGCCCACGGCGGCGATGCGCTCCACGACCTGACTGGTGCCCTGCAGGAGCGCGAATTGGTCTTGGGCGCGGGCATCGGCAAACAGGCTCTCTTGGCGTTGGGATAGCTGGACGAGGTCGCGCATGGCGCGGCGCAGCTCGCGGCTGAGTTGGTCCTTTTCTGCGGCGAGGTATTCGTCTTGAAGCTGCTGCAAATCCTCGGCTAGCGCGTTGAGGTCTGCGGCTAGGGCCTGCCCGGTCTGCTGGGCCGCGCCTTGGGATTGGGTCCGCATCTGGCGCACCATCTGGCGCATCCGCTCGGAGAGTGCTTTGCGCTCTATGTCCTCGGCGCGCTGCGCTAGCTGTTCGGCGAGCGCGGGGTTTTGCGCGGTCGTGGAGGCACTCAGTTCTCGGAGCTGCTCGGCGAGCCGCTCGGTGTCGCGCTGCAAGCTGCCTTCCTGTAGCTGCTGGCGCAGGCCGCTCTGGCCGGCCGCGAGCTCGCGATTGATTTGGCTCTGGCGGCGGCCTAGCTCTGAGGCTTGCTCGACGACGGCGCGAAGCTGTTGCTCGGTCCGCACCTGTTCGAGCAGGGCAATGGTGCGGTTGAGCCGTTGCTGGAAGGCTTGCTGGTCTTCGTTAAAGCGCTTGAGGGCGTCGGCAAGGGCTTGGGGGTCTGGGTTGCTGGCGGCTTTTTGTAGTTCGGCGAGGGCCTGCTGCATTTCGGGGGTGGCGATGTCGCCCATGAGCTCGCGGATGTGGTCGAGCTTGTCGAGCAGCTCTTCGGTGCCCGTGCCCTCGGCCTTCATGGAGTCGATGGTTTTCTCCAATTCGGCCGCGAGCTCCTCTACGGAGCGGGCGCGCTCGGCTTCGGCCTCAAGCGTGGCTTCGAGTTCCTTCTTTTGCTCCCAGCTCAGCTCCTCGCTTTTGAGCAGCTCGCGGCGCACCCGTTCGACGTACGCCTGATGAGCCTGTCCTTCGGCCGCGAGTTCCTCCAAAGAAGATAGTTGTTCACTCTGGGCTTGGTCGGCCTCTGCGTAGAGTTCGTACAGGGAGGGGAAGCGCAGCGCGTACTGGCGGCTCTGACCCTTTTGCGGGCCGGACACTTGATTGTTGTCGAGGGCCTCTAGGTGGTAGTAGATGCGGTCTTCGGGCAAGAGGTTGGCGGCCGATAGGTCCCAGATGTGGCTGACGAGCACTTCGCGCTGGGGGCTGATGGGCAAAGCTCGGCGCTGTTCGGGGCCGTTGTTGACTCGATAGACCAAGGCGATTTCCTCGACGGAAAAGTCGTCGCTGGCCTCGGCCTTGAGCAGCACCTTGAGGGACTCGGGCAGGTCGCTGTCGCGGCCGGGATCGACGATGGCGATGTCCGGCTTGTGGTCTTTATGCACTTGGATGGCGTAGCGGATGGGGTCGCGGTTTGTCGCGCCCTTGCGGTCTGTGAGGGCGATGTGGTACGCACCCGGGTGCTCAATTTGGAAGGCGACGCGGGCGGTTGCGCCATCGAGTTGGGCCGATAGGGTGTCGTCGAGGACCAAGGCGGCCTTGGACAGGGGCTTGCTGGCCGCAATTTCGAGGGCGACGCGGGTGCCGGGCAGGCCGTGTATGTCGCCGCCTTCCTCTTCGATGCGGTCGGGCAGCCGGCTGTACGCAGGGTACTGGTAGTGCAAGCGCAAGCGCTGGACGGCCGGAGGGTCGATGACGCGCACTTCGTATTCGGGCGAGCGGTCGTCGCCAGCCGCGATGGCGTAGCGGAAGGAGCGCTGGACTTGGGGGAAGGTGTAAGCGACGGAGTCGGCGCGATCGACCACGAGTTCTTCGATTTGGTAGGGTGCTTCTGGGCTTGAGCGACGCACGATGCGGGCGCGGCGCGGCTTGTGGCCGGCAAAATGCACTTGCAGGGTGGCGTCCTCGCCCTTGATGACCTCGAGGTCACCGGGTCGGACCGCGATCAGGGTGCGCGGGGGCCGCTCGTATGCGGTGAGGGGATGGGCGCAGCGCAGCGCGGCTTGGGCGAGGTCATTGCCAAACAGTGCGCCACAGAGGAGCGCGACGGCCGCTACGCCAGCGAGCAGGCGCAGGTAGGTGTGCAGTGGGGTGCGGTCGAGGATTTGGGCCGGGGCGGCGGTGCGCAAGAGCGCGGCGGCCCGCTCACTCGCCGCCGCAAGCAGCGCGGGCGAGTGCAGGGCTGGGTCTGCAGCGGACAGCTCTAGTGCGCTAATCAGCCGCTGCTGGAGCGGGGGACAGCGCCTTTCGACGAAGAGGGCGAAGCGGTGCTGCGAGAGGAGCATGGGCAAGTGCCGCCTGAGGGCAAACGCCAGCACTCCCCCGGTACCCAAAAGTGCCAAGAGGCCCAAGCCCGTGCGCCAAGGCGGCGAGAGGAAAAACAGGGCTTCGAGCAGCACCCATAGCAGGGCAAACAGCAAGCCTGCGGCTAGGCCCAAGGTTAGGGTGGAGCACAAGGTCAGGCCCAAGGCGCGGCGGCGCAGTGCCGCTAGGTGTGCGAGAAGGGGTGGGAGTGGGGTGGAGTTCATAGGGAATGGGCTTGGGATCGCTATATAGATGTTGCGGTGCGGAGCGTGGTTCCGCGTAGGGAGATAAAGTTAGCGCAGGGGTGCTCCCGCCGCCAGATGGCTCCCGCAGCGCGTAGGTGATAGTATGTTTTTTTATGCCGGACATTGTTGGTCTTGTTATATTAACTCCCTTCTATAATAGAAGCTGATCCAGACATTATAGAAGCTGATCCAGACATTAGCTAGGAGGGCAGCTCGGATGAATACCTTGCGACGAGTATCGTTGATGGTCTGTGGAGTGCTCGCTTTTGCGGCGACGCTGGCAGAGGGATATAACGTCTATCGGCTCGGGGGCGAGGATGGGAACCCGTGGTCGGCGGCGATATCATATGAGCCTGGGGAGTACTTGGTCATCGGACCGGATGGCCAAGTCCAAGATCGGGTGCTATTCAGTGCCCCTGACTCCCACCCGACGTGGAATGACACTCTGATGGTGACTGTCGATAGCACTGGGGGGCTTTGGATGCGCCCCTTCTGGGTGCCGGACACCTTGAATTTGGCGCAAGACGAGGTGCGCAACCGGATTCCACGGGGGCTGTACGACAATATCGCCGTGGGCGGGACCAATCATACTACGGGCGTAGTCGAAAGGATCCGGCCGATGTTCGACGGCGATCCCCGAACGGCGGCCTTCTTTGCCGCTAGCAATACGGAGGATCCAGAAATTCGGAGCCAATTCGTCGTCCAGAACCTAATCGTCGACTTTGGAGCGGACTACCCGATCAATCGGGTGCGGTTCTTCCCTCGCTTGTCCAAAACCGATACCAATATCGATCAAATCATCGCGGAGATGGCCCCGCCCAAGCTGGACAAGGAGGTCCTTGGCGAAGAGGATTTTTCCGACAATTTCCTGCCGTGGTTTGAAATCGCCGGTGCCAATAGTGTGCAAAACTTCGCCGCTCATGCTTCCTTTAAGACCGCCGATAGCCCTTGGTTTAAAGGTATTTCCCCCCGTGAAACAGATTCCGAGAACGATTCGCGCCTGACCATTTTGCGTCGGGATACAGAAAACCAAGAAACCATCCTCGATGCCCGTTTCCCATTGCAGTCTCTCCAGTGGATCACGATTCGCCCGCTCTACCCGACCTCCAACTGGGAAATCGCCGAGTTTCAGGTCTTCGGCAAAGGATACGTGCCTCGCGCCATCTACACCAGCGCGGTACTCGACTTTGGCGAGGAGATGGCTTGGGGCAAGATCCGCTGGAAGGGCGACTACGATCCGGGCAGCAAAGCCCTGATCCGCACCCGTTCCGGCAGCGATGGCGATCCCAACCTCTACTGGCTGCCGAGCGAGGTGGCCGGCGAGTTCAAGGCTATAACTCGGCAAGAATACGAGCGTGGCAACATCAAGAAGCGCTTTACTACCTTGGACGAGCGGCACTGGAGCTTCTGGTCAGCACCCTATCCATGGGAGGCGGGACTGGCCGATCCCACGCAGCCACCCCACGCTTGGGTGGACGGCACTGAGATCCTCTCGCCAGGTCCTTCGCGCTACTTTCAGTTCCAGCTTTTGGTGCTGTCAACTGTCGACCAGAGCACGAAGCTGCAGGAGCTAGAAATACAGTTTGCGCGGCCAGCGGCGTTGGAGGTTGTGGGCGAAATCTGGCCGCTGGACGCGTCGCGGACCGAGAGCACCGCATTCACCTACAGTGTGCTGCCGACACTAGAGGCAAGCCACGGCTTCGACCGCCTGGAGATCTTTACGCTGACGCGAGCCAACGCAGTGCGCTCGGTGCGGGTCGACGGCGTCGAGGTCAGCGGTACACATCCGCCCGAAATACTCGATGATCGCATCGTCGTCGGTTTTCCTAAGCTGGCCGGACAGGACGATACGTTCAAGCTAATCGAAGTGGAATTCGACGCACGGGTGGTGCGCTACGGCACCCAGTTCCAGGGCTGGATATTCGACAGCGAGGCCAACGAGGTCAAACAGCTCGTTTCTCCCGGAGACGCAACCGTTGACTTTCCAGGCAATGCGCTGGGGGTGCGCACGGTAGGGTTGGGCGACGCGCTCTTAGCGGAGGTGGAGGTCTCGCCCAACCCGTTTACGCCCAACGGGGATGGGATCAACGACTGGGCGCGATTCCAATTCCAGTTGCACGAGGTCTCAACTCCGCGGATGCTGACGGTCAATATCTATGACCTATCGGGGCGTCAGGTACGACAACTACAAGAGCAAAATGCAGTGCGCGGCCTCTTCGGGGAAGAGGCTGGCATTCTGGCTTGGGATGGGATGGACGATCAGGGTGGCAAGGTGAGGCCGGGAATCTATTTATACCGGGTTGCCCTCAACGCCGATCGCGGCGAGGAAGTGCAAGTGGGGACCCTCTCGCTGGCGTACTGATCTAAGCTACCAACTCATTACGGCGTTGCCGCTTTCACCGACCCAGTAGTCTATGGCGTACCAGATGCCGGCAGTGACGAACTGACCGAGGATCAGGCCCATGAAGAGGGGCCGGGTTTTGAGATAGAACGCCGGACCTCCGTAGCGCAGGACGAGCGTCTTGCAAAGCCAAGCTAGGAACACGCTAAAAAACATCGTGCCAAAGACAGCGCTGATCGGAAAACCCAACGGGTGGAAGGGCCACCACGATACGTGCTGGCGGGCGGCCATCAAGAGCACCATGGTGCCGGCACCAATGGCTGTGTAGAGCCAATTCTCCCAATGCGGGCCATCGAGAGCTTGCAGCCGTGCGGCGGCGTTGTCAAAGGGGTAGCGCGCCGCGCCGCCAAAGAAGAAAGGATCGGTGTTGATTCCACCGTAGCGATAGCCTAGATCGAGGATGGCCCAGATCGAGCTAAAGAGGGTCACGAGGATGGCCAAGAGGACGCCCCAAAAGACGATGCGGCGTCCTTTTTTTATTGTTTCCTCGGCCAGTTTGAGGCCATTGGCGCAGGAGGCCATGACAAAGGTGAGAATGTCGCTAGCCCATATGTATGTAAAGGCCAAGGCCATGACGCCGGAAGAGCCGATGGTGCGGGTGCCAAAGCCGGCGGCGACGAAATCCGAGGCGACCATCGGCGCGAAGATAAAGGCCAAGCCTCCTTCGGCGACGACGCGGGTGATGCCTATGAAGAGAACGAAGGCGAAGAAGAGATAGATGGGGGTAATCCAAGCGGGCAGGCCCGACTGCCAGAGCCACGCGCCCATAAAGGTCAGACTGCCCGCCAACATCAAGAGTGCTGCCCGGTAGGAGAGGATCTCGCCGGAGTCGTCGATTCCGGGGACACCAGAGACCGCCTTGCGCCAGACTGTGCGCAGGTGGTCTCTGGCGTTCCACAGGCCGAAGAGGACCAGTGCGACGACGGCCCCGAATCCTTGGTGGACGATGATCGAACCCGTATAGGTACTGTAGGCACCGAGCACGGGATCAACTTTCTGGACGCCGAGTACGTTGAAGATGCCCTGCTGGACGGTGTTGAGCAAAAAGAAAAAGCACAGCCCAAAGGCTATGTCGCGGTTGACGAAGTAGGAAAAGCCCAGCATTTGGAAGCTGAGCCGCAGCGGAACTTGGATACTGTCGCGGAAGAGCGGGACCGAACTATCGAGGGCGACGCGGGGGAAGTAAGGAAAATAGTGATTGAGGCCATTGACGCTCTGGATGAAGGCGGGTATGGCAAAGCCGATCCACATCAGCGGATTTTTGAAAAAGGCGTTGAGGACGCTTGGGCGTTGGTCCTCTTCTTGGAGCATGGCGATGGGCAGCTGAACCAGCGGGAAAATTAGGCGCTCGTTTTCGATCCACTGCTTGCGCAAGACAACCACAATGGAAATCATCGCCAAGTAGAGTGCCAGCGCGAACGGTACCCACAACGCCAGCGGGGGTAGCCACAACGCCCAAGGGATGCCCTGCCCCTGCGGCGCACCTTCGTAGAAGTTTTTGATCTGGTCGAAGTCGTGGTGGGGGATGATCCAATCGGGGACGAGTGGATGGAGCAGCTCGGCCCAGTTGTTTTCGGGGGTGGCATAGTAGATGACGCTGGTGATATCGGGCAGGAGAAAGGCGGTAAGCCCCCATTCGGGGATGGAGGTGGCGACGATCCACATGATGTAGATGAGCGCCAGTTCGGCTCGGCTCAGCATCCACGAGCGACGCATAAAGCCCAGCAGGGTGTTGCCGACAAAGACGAGAAAGAAGAAGAGAATGATGGCGGCGGGGGTATTGAAATAGGAGGCGATCCGAGAGCCGTGGAGCACCATGTTGCAATACGGGACGCCGACACCAATGGCCCAAGCTCCGGCTGCGCCGACGAGGAGCGCACGGAGGCCGGGCCGCTGTGAAGTTGGTGAAGTCGCGGTCAAATTCTCCATAAAAGACAGGCAGTTATCGGCATCTGCTGAATGAGGATAGAATACCCCCGCCCTAGGAGCCTGTCAATAAATTGGGTCAACGGGCGCGAGTTCCGACGATTTGGGCAGGGGACTAGTCAAGCCAGCAGATTCGCATCGAAAGCAAAATTATATAAATGTGCCGTCTGATTTTTTTTACATTACAAGACATGAGCCACCTCAGCCCACGTGCGCTATGCAAACCGGGTGAACGCTACATGAACTTTACCACCTCTCTTCGTTCGATCCTGCTCGCAGCATTGGCAGCTACGCTATATGCCTCTCCGACATCGGCTTTAGATACCCTGCGGGTCGGTATCGGCGGGAACGTCTCTTGGACGGGCGAGACCACTCGCGCCGATCTGGTCCCGACCCTACCCGAATACAAGGTGAACCGGCAGTTTACCGCTGTCGGCAATGTGCCGGGCAATCTAATCGACTTGACTAACCTACAGGTTGTAACGCCGCGTGTATTAGTCAAGACCGTGGTCGATGTCGAGCCTGCTTTGCTAACGGGACAACTGGCGCTAGTTGAGCAGTTGTTGCTCGACCAGATTGAACTACTGGAGGGAGTGACGCAGATCGGGACAGCGACGCAGGGATTTTTGTCGGTGATTTTGGTGGATTTCGCTCCAGAGGTGCCACTGGACGCAGCGACAGATCGGGTGGAAGAAGCGGTTGACGCAATCCGCTCGACGCAGGTGGCCCGCCAAGAGCGAGGAGAAACGGAGGCCGGCGACCCCAATCTGGAGTGCCGCGAAGAGAGCCGCCGCTTTGATTCGACCGCAGATATAACCGACGATTGGGGTGATTGCGAGACGATTTTCCAAAACGGCATACGGGCCGATTGTTATCAGACGATCTGTCGCAACCTGACCACCGGCGACCAGACGAGTAGGCCGGGCAGGCTACAGGGGGGGAGCAAGCTGGTTGCCCAGCGCGAGATCCAACAGGGGCTAAAGCTGCCTACAGGTACCGACCCCGTGGTCCTGCCGGTGGGACTAAGCCCGGACCACGTGGCTCGAGGCGAGAACGTGGCCCAGCGGGCACTGGGGTGGGGTGGGCGGATCACCGCACCGGCGATCAAGGATGTGACAGCAGCCGATTTGGAGGGAACCTTGCTGGAACTGATCGCGCCTGGAGGAGCCGAAGACGCCTTCTCGCGCAAGGGGATTTTCGGCGCATTGGGGACCTTTATCGTGCTAGATTTGGGCAGTCCGATCGGGATCAACCGAATCCGCTTTTACCCGCGCAACACCGTGCAGAGCGCACCTCAATATCCCTTCCAGAAAGATTTTATCCGCCAGTTTGAGTTGTTGCTCCACGATGGCCAAGACTTAGTGCTGGACGGCACAGGTCGGCTGATCCCGCAGCTCGAGGACTTCGAAATTCTGCTGCGCAGTACCGAAAACGAAGACCAAGTAGTAGATGTCCAAGTACAACCTGCCCGTCCAGTGCGCTTCGTGCGCCTCAAATCCACCTCGTCTTTCCCCTATGAGATCGACGAATTAGAAGTTTATGGACAAGGTTTTATCGGCAGCAGCCGCTACATTTCCCACGTTTACGATCTGGGAGGACCGGCCACTTGGGGCAACATTAGCTGGCAAACGCGTCTTATCGACCTGCGCAGTGGCACAGTTGCCAGCCTCGAGGAAGCAGTGAACCAAGACTGCACGACTCAACGCGATACCTTTTCCACAGCAGCGGATATTCCGGACGATTGGGGCGAGTGCGATACCGCTTCACTCAACCTCCCCGACCAAGGCTATACCACGGTGTGGATCTGCTTCCAGACGGCCTGCCGTGATAATACCACTGGGGACATCACCCGCTTTCCCGGGCAGACAGCCGGCAAGCGGGTAGCGGCCAAGCCAACGGTCGGCGAGCCATCGCAGATCCTAGTCCGCACCCGCACGGGGAGCGATCCCAACCCATTGCTCTACTACCGCAGAGACGTGCAGCGAATCGGCGAGGACGAGCGATCCACCTCGCTGATAGATCCAGAAGAACAGCTAGGCCGCGACGAGTACTTGAGCCTAGCCCCTGACTTAGAGGCCTCGCCGCCCCGGGTATGGGATAAAGGAGAGATCGGGGAAGACCTAGAAAACTGGAGCCCTTGGTCGGCCCCCTACCTGCGCGGAGGTCAAGAGGGTGGAACCCCGATTATCTCACCCGGGCCGCGACGTTATATCCAGTTTTCGATTGACTTTCTCAACGACGATATCGATGTAACCAAAATCGTCGAACAATTATCAATTGAGTATCTGCGACCCCCCATCGCCGACGATCTGATCGCCGAGATCTACCCGCGCGAAGTGGAGGTCTCCGAATCGGTGAATTTCACCTATGCAGTGCGGGCACTGATGAACATTGAGGGAGTTAAGGGATTCGACACCTTTGAAGTCCTGACGCCCACGCGGGTATTGGGAATTGACCGGATCGAGATTGCGGAGGGGCCGGATACCATCGTTGAGCAAGAATTAAACGCCGATGTGATCCTCGACCAACGGGGCGTACCGATGGTGCGAACCGAGGAAGGCCAAGTGCAGGAGTTGCCCTACTCAACGGTATCGGCAGCGGGGGATTCCTTTGCCATCCAAGCTATAACCGACCGCAACTTCATCGTCCGTTTCCCCCGGATTGAGCCAGCAGAGGGTGGGAGCGAACGCCTTTTGAAAATTCACTTCCGCGGACAGGTACTGCTCTATAGTACCCTGTTCCGAGGCCAAGCCATCCTCTCCTCTCAGCCCGGAAGCATCCAGCGGATCACGCCGGGGAACGCCGCGTTTTTGGGCGAGGGAGACCTGCCAACGGCTTCGGGCATCACGGTGCTGAGTCCGGGCATTACCGAGGGTAGCCTTGTCGGGTCACTGGCCTTGGAACCTAACCCCTTCACGCCCAACGGGGACGGGATCAACGACCGGCTGGGGCTGAGGTATGACATAGTAGCCGTGACGCGTGCGGCCAAGGTGCAGGTACAAGTATTCGACCTGAGTGGGTACTTGGTGCGTACGCTCTACGAAGGTGCCGACCTGAGCGGACGCTACGACCAGACCTCTCGACCGGGGCTGTCTTGGGACGGGCGAGACCAAGGAGGTGTAATAGTGCCGCCGGGGATCTATCTAGTTTACATAGAAGTCAAAGGGGATTCAAAGGCCAATCAGCGGTCCGTGGCGGTAGCGGTGGCCTATTAATCGTCAAAACATTCCTTCGAGCTGTTGACGCCATTGGTCCTTGACGATCTCGAGGATCGCTTGCTGGCGCTCTTCGGCGTAGTACTTCTTGAAGCGATCCAAGTTTTTTATTCCTTCCAGCGTATCACCGCGGATGACCTGTAGATGTCCGACTAGCCGGTTGGCCTGCACGTGTTCGGGTTGTATTTCGAGGATGGCTTGCGCCTGCACTAGGGCCTTGGTGCCCTCGTGCCGGGCCGCGTAGTGAGCGGCCAAAAGCCAGCGGGGGGCTACCAATTGGGGATGGGTCGCGACCAAGCGTTTGAGCTGGACCTCGGCCGCGGTGGACTCATCAGTAGCCAAGAGCAGGCGGGCTAGGCGGAGACTGGCTTCGGCGTGGGTGGAGTCGCGTTGCAGGATTTCCGCGTATTCGCGTCGGGCTTGGGTTAGCTGGCCCAAGGCTTCTTTTAACTGTCCCAACTGGTAGCGGAAGCGCAGCGAGTCGGGTGCTTGGACGACGAGGTCGCGATAGAGAGCGGTAGCCGCGTCAAGCTGGTCTAGTTGGATATAGGCGTAGGCCAGCCGCTCCTGTACCGCTTTTCGCTCCACTGCCGCATCCGCGTCGAGCAGTTTTTCGTATTGGACGATTGCTTCCGAGTAGCGGCTGGCGTGCAGGAGGGCATTGCCCAAGCCATAGCGGGCTTCGGGATGGCCCGGATAGCGGACGACAAAATCTTGGTAGGCTGCGATGGCCCGGCCGTAGCGGCCCCGCCGTGCGTACAAGGTCCCGAGATTGAAACGGGCCTCGCGGATCTCCGGGTCGAGAGCGAGAGCCTGCTCGTAGGCGGCGATAGCGTTAGCGTGCAGGCCCTTCTGCTGATAGACGAATCCTAGCCGATGCAAGGTTTCGGCGTCACCGGCCATGTTCATCGGGCCGACGCGGAAGTTACAGGCCACGCAAAGGGCTGCGAGTACGCCGCCAGTCCAAGCCAGTTGCACACCGGCTCGTAGGCGTCCGAAGCGGTAGAGCGCACCGACAGCATAGGCGGCAAAAAGCAGTAGAGGAGGTACGACCGGCAGGCGGTAGCGCGCGGTCGGAAAGAATAGGATGACGGAGAGTGCATAGACGACGATGTAGAGGAGTAGAAGGTATATCTCCGCACGGCGTTGCCCTCGATTGCAGCACACTAGCCCCATGCCTAGCAAGGCCAGCGGTGCCAAGGCCCCAAAGGGAAAGGCAATGGTCTCCTTCCACAATAGCAGCGCTAGCAAGGGAGAGAAGTTGCGAGCGTAGTAGAGGTCTTGATTGCGGCCTATCTCTTCGCCATGCCAGAAGAGATAGGTCTTGCGAAGCAGGAGCAGAAGCCAAGCTTTTGGCTCCGCGCTGATAAAGCCCCAAGCCCGGGCAAAGAAATAGGCCGATTGATCCGAGGCCTGGGTAAGCCCGGCTGCGGTTCGGGGTTGGCTGGCCAAGGTGCGCCATGCTGGGCCGGGTGGAATGCGAATTGTTTCCTCGTAGTTGGCGTTGTTGCCTAGGTAGAAATTGATCCCCCCGTTGGAGGAGATCAGCACCAAGTCGTCGCCTATCAGGTAATTGCGCAGAGTGACGGGAGCGATGACTAACGAGGCTCCCAGTAGCAAGGGTAGAGCATTTAGCAAGCGCCGCGGCCATGGCAGCGCACGACGCACGACAATCACCCAGAGCAAGGCCGCGGGCAGAAAGAGCAAGATGTTGGCCACGGCAAGGGCGGCCAAGCCCAGACAGAAGCCGGGGACTAGGAGCCGGCGCGAACGACCGGCCATGGCCCAAGGCAGAGTCAGCAGGAGCAGCAGATCAAAGAAAAGGGCTAGGGGAGGCGGCAGGAATTCACCCGCGAAGAAGACCAAAGGGCCGTAGAGTGCCGCCGCCATAGCCGCGGCAAGCCCGAGGCGGTGCGAGAACAGGCGGCGGCCGAGCAGATAGAGCAGGACACAGTTGAAGGCACTGATGGCGGCTTGGACGAGGCGAGGCAGGTAGTAGCCGGGGGTGAAGAGCGCATAGAGGAACCCCAAGAAGTAAGGATAGAGCGGCGGTTGCCAGAAGGGGGCGTCTCCGCCATCCCAGTGCCCCTGTCCCCCCATGCGTTCAGCCGCGTCCGTGTAGGTTTTAGCATCGACCAGCGGATAGTCGAAGAAGGGGCTTGTCTGGCTCTGCTCTATATAGAGGAGGCGCACCGCCAACGCCGCGAGCCAGAGCAACCCCCCGACCAGCCAGCCCGATCTCCCCATCGCGCCCAATCAGATGCCCAGACCGGCGTAAACCGTGATAAAGCCTTCGGTGATGGTCCGAGTTTTCAGCCCGGGGTCTTGGAAGTCGCGCACGTCGAATTTCATGCCCACTTGGGTCGTCAGCACGTATCCTTGGTACTCAGCCACGTTGGAAATTTGGGTGGCTGAGATAAAGGACTGGAAGTTGTTGATGTCGTCGTCCAAGTCGCGAAAGAGCACGTATTCGACGCCGCCAGCAAAAGTGGTGCTGCGGAGGAAGGGCACCTCGGCAATGAGGCCGAAAATCTCGGTCAGTTCCTTGCGCTCTGCGCGCGAGAACAGGTCATAAGTCTGGCGCCGAAATTCGCTCTTCCAGCGCGGCATAAGCCGCAGGGTGCCGATTTCGCGGAGGTACTCGGCCTTGTTGACGAGGCCAAAGAAAAACTCGTTGGGATCGAGACCAAAGGAATCGCGTGCGGCGCGATCGAGACGCTGATGCCAGAAGTCGTATTTGAGCAAATTCTTGACAGTCAAGTCAGCGATGGGCGTATAGGTATGGCCGATGAAGAAGCCGTTGTACCAAGTATCGCGCCCAAGCATCGGATCAATAACTTCGACATTGCGGTCGTCGCGCAAGGTATTGCGGTTATTCCACTGGAGAAGATCGTCGGCAATGTCGTCCTTAATGCTCTTGGCCATTTCCATGACCCGCAGACGGCCCCAGCGGGCGTGGTCGACGTCCAGAGTCATCATGGCATAGGAAGTATAGTTGCGCTGGTCGGAGGTGATGAGTTCGTCGCGCAAATGCCCCACCGTAAGGCGCAACTGCGGCGCGAGGTGGGCACCGACATAGATGTTGAAGCCGCGATGATCGCGCTGGTAGGGGAAGTCAGGGCGGTTGTCGTTTTCAAAGCGATCGATCCAAGTGTTGTTGTTGGCGTCAATGCCGTAGAGGAACTCCGGCCGTTCGACGTGCTGCCGCAAGAAGGGTTCTTCGTAGTCGGGGATCAGGTTGATCACCCGGCCGTTGTCATTCTGGTTGTAGTCGGGAATGAAGTCGTTGTTCTCGTCCCAGCCGGGAAAAACCGCTGGGTCGGTGACCAGCCCGTCGCTGCGGCCCCAATCGGGGACTCGGTCTTGGTCGTCGTTGTCCTCGACGAAGTCGACTAAGAAGCGCTCAATGTTGCCCGGAGTGCCATTTTCAAAATAGCCAGAGGAATAGTCGATAAACCCGTCCTGTTCGGCGACGTACACGGTGGTAGCGTAGTCCGGATCCATGTAGAAGAACTCGCCAAACAAGAAAAAGGGGTAGGCCATCTTCGACAGGTTAGCCATCCAAGCGGTGGCTGAGGGCTTGTTAGAGGTACCCGACGAGGTGCTGTGGTCGGTGTTGCCTTGGTCGTTGCTGGGATAGGGGTACTTGCGGTAAACCCGGCTGTTGTCGAATTCGCCGTAGAAATTGAACCCCTTGATATCGTTGAATTCGGCAGTGAAACCAAAGATCGAGGTGGCGGTCGGTAGGCCGTATTCAAAGGAGACCACTCTGAGGTTGGTGTTGTCCTTGACGTTGCCCTTGGCCCGGGCCATCAGCAGGAGGACAGGGTCGTCGTTGCGGCCGGTTTGGCGGTTAGAGGTGACCTGCACCTTGTAGTCGTTGCCCAAGACCAAGTCGAACTGGACCTTGCGGATTTGGGTCTTGTCTTGGGGAGCTGTGAGTAGGTAGTCGCTGCGGTTGAAGTCGTAGCGCAGGCGGATCTGCTCGTTGCCGTCAGCGGAGATGAAGCCCTCTTGTGGGAAGCCGCCTTCGATGATCGGTGCGAAACCTATTTCCTTGCCGCTCACCTCAGTACCGTCGAGATAAGTAATAACGATGTCGGAGCCGGCGGGGAAGAAGGCGGCCCCCCCCTCATTGTCGGCGGGTGAGTCGTCGCTGAGCAAAACTTCGATCCAAGCGATCGCCTCGGCCTTCTGGTCAACGGTCAGTTCTCCGGTGAGAGGATTGCCGCCAAATCCTTCGGTGAGGGTGTTGGACTGGTGGGCGTTGACGAAGGTAAAGCCCAAGGTGGTAAAGTCGCCGATCTGGACCGCGGTACGCCCCCCCATCAAAGACGTGTTGTTGGTGCGGTTGATGCCCTCGGCAAAGGTCGAGGAACCGCCCGACTCGCTCAGCCGCGAATAGAGGGCGGTTAGCATGTACTTATCGGTGGCGATGTCGAATTGGACGCCATCGAAATCCGGTTTGGAGAAGGTCATCGGCGTCAGGGTGGTGCGCAGGCCGTTGGCAATGGTCAGGGCATAGTGGTACTGGCCCTTGGCGTCGGAGGCGATCACTACGTTGCTAAACCAACTGCGGAAGCGGTCGTCTTTGAAGAGTTGATTGCCTTTCTGCAGGGGCTGACGCTGGTCGTTGTTGTATATGAGCCAGCCTCGGCCGACGAAGTTGCCGAAAAAGTCGTAGAAGTAATCGCCTTCGAGGGCGGTATCGACATAGCGCTGATAGTGCTGGCGGGCGTAGTTGGAGTACTCCCACTGCTGCCACCGGTACTCGTTGTAGAGTTCCTGCGGGATGTACCAGCGGCGCACCGCCGGGTCCAAAGCGTCGAAGAGCACACCCGCTCCTTGGGGCTCGAAGGTGGTGCGTCCTCCCCTCTGGACGCCTAGACGACTACCGTAGGTTTGTGCACGGGTCTGATCCGCGATGCCTATTAGGATGCCCAGCGTCAGTAAGACAGCACAGATTCTCATAGCCGGATTCCCTCGTGTAGGGTGGTGCGTATCGGAGGAGCGTCCTTAACAAAAAAGGGCGGTGGGCTGGGTAGCCCACCGCCCTTAAAAAAACGATGCCGCGTACTAGTCTTACTGCTGGAACTGGGCTTTGATGCGGCCCCAAGTGTCGGACTCAACAGCGCTGGAAACGGGAGCGGCACCCCAGTCGATAGAGTCGTCCAACTCGCTCATGACCATGTCGTTGTCGGCACGGCAGCATCCGTTGGGCGAGGTGGACCAAAAGCCCTGATACGTGGTGCCCGGTTCGTCGAAATCGCCGAAGGTCCAACTCATGGCGATGACGTCGCCATCGGAGAGGTCGGTCAGCTCAGCCTCGTCGCGGTTGCCGTCGTCGGGAATGAAGTCGTAGGGCTGAATCCACATCTCGTAGAAGTAGGTACTTTCGCCGAACTCCTCGCCTTCAAAGGAGTATTCCATGACCCAGTTGTCGCCGTTGAACGGATCCGTGCGCCACTCGAAGTCGGGCAGGAACTGGCCCCAGCTATCGCCGATGGGCGGAATGCCGAAGTTGAAGGACTGCTTGACGATGCCGCCCTCGCCGGGCGCGTAAGGACCGCCCCCGTCGGCTTCGGGGTGCGTTGGGGCAATGTAGATTTCCCAAGCGTCGTCGGTCCAGAACTGAGCCGGATCTTCGCGATCTGTGTTGTGGATGTTGTCGAAAACTTCGGCCATCAAGTAGAGGCGGTTGTTGTTGTCGTTCCAGCCGACGATCTGGCGCACGCTCAGATCGCTGACGTCGATCTCGCCGCGCACCTTGGCGTAAACGGCGTCTGAATACATGTCGTTGCCCACTTCGTAGGGCACCTGCGGAATGACGCTCCACTCCGAGATGTCGCCATCGACATTGGGCAAATTCTCGTCGGGAAACTGCACGGCAAAGAGGAACTCACCCGGAGGGAAATGGCTATGGGTTGGTGTAGCCAGTCCCACTACTAGCAGGGCGGTGAAGAAAATCAAGGCATTGCGCATGTTGCACCTCCTATAGGTGAGCGCGAAAAAAATGACGAGGTTTGAGGCGAACCAGAGATTTAACCAACTGCTTTCAGCGTTTAAGTGTACAAAATACATATATGTAGTTCAACCACAAAATACGTTGAACTACGGATTTTTTTGGAACGTCTGGATAAGCGAGCGGAGTCGCGCGGCCTCGGGGTGATGGGGGACCAAGCGCAACAAGGTCTGCCAAGCAGCAGTCATCCGACAAAAATCGCCTGTCGTGCGGTAGAGCTCGCCCAAGTGATAATAGGCACTGGTTCTGCTTGGATCCAAGGTGAGAGTGGTCTGATAGGCCCTGATAGCTTGGGGGTATTGGCCAAGGTGATGGTAGGCTCGGCCGAGGTTGAAGACAGCTCGTACGTGATCGGGTGATTGACGCAGCGTTTTTTCGTAGTGGAGAATCGCGGTGGCATGGCGACCCATCTTTTGGTGGGCGAGGCCAGTGTTATAATGTACGCCAGCATGGACGGGATTGAGTTCCAGCGCGGCTTGGAAAGTTCGGATGGCCGCGTGGTATAGGCCTTCCGCGCTGTAGAGCAGCCCTAGGTTGTAGTAGGGACGGACCCAGTGCGGATTGATGGCAATGGCCCGTTTGTAGTGCTCAACCGCTCCGTTGACATCGCCTCGCTGGTAGTGCGCATGGGCCAAATTTTCGCGAGCCCTAGCGTTGTCGGGATAGAGGGCGACGACAGCGGAGAACAGCGCGTAGTCGCTGGCCCAATCGCGATTGCGGTCCATGGTGCGGGCGGCCATAAGCAGGAGGAGGACAGCGGCTAGGGCATGGCCAGCGAGGCGATAGCGCAGGGCCGTCTGCTTTAGGAATGAGGTCTTAGCGGCTAGCCCTAAGAGGAGCGCCAGCGCGGGCAGGACCGGATGCAGATAGCGCTCGGCCATACCACTGGGTGCCAAAACCAAGAGGTTGGAAGCGGGCAGGAAGGCGAGCCAGCCGAAGGCCGCGGCGAAGACCAATGGAGGCGAGGAGGAACGCAAGGGCAGGTAGAGGAGCGCACCAGCAGCGAGAAGGCCGGCAATGAAGTAGGGGTTGAGTGGCGTCCGCACCAAGGGGATGGAGGCGTAGGAGTAGTCCGCTGAGAGGTGAAGCGGAAAGACGATCAGCAGTAGGTAGCGCAGTAGGATCGCCGGGAGGGTCAGCAGTCGCGAAACCGCATCGGCGTCGGCGAGGAAGTTGGCAGAGACCAGTTCCGCCGCCTCTGCCGCGTTCCAACGCAGGGCTAGGGCCAAGGCTAGGACTAGGGCATATCCATAGTGGCGCACGAGCCATGCGCGGGTAAAGGCGAACAAATGTCGGAATGGGCGGACAGGCGCGGCCAAGAGCGCGTCGTAGCAATAGGCGACAGCGGGAAGGACAAAGCCGCTCTCCTTGGACAAAATGCTGCAACCGTACAGGAACCACGCCAAGACCCGCCCGCGGCGCGTCCGTGCGCGTAGGTGGCAAAGCAGGCCGGCCAAAAAGAAAAGGCTCATCAGCAAATCGCCGCGGGAGGATATCCAAGAAACCACCTCGGTCTGCAGCGGATGGAGGACGTAAAACAGGGCGGCCAAGAGCGCGGCAGACTGCCGTGCGAGGATGTGGTTACTTAGCTGAAAGACTAACAGGGCGTTGAGGAGGTGTAAGAGGAGGCTACTCAGGTGGTAGCCTAGCGGCTGATCGCCATAGCAGTGGAAGTCACAGGCCAGCGAGAGTAGGGTCAGGGGCCGGTAGAGATCGGGATGAATCCCACTCTGAAAGAAGACGGCCAGTGGGCGGAACTGGCGGACTAATGGGCTACTCAGGTAGGCCGAATCATCGAAGACAAAGCCGTTTCCCAAGGCATTGAGGTAGCACAGGACACCTGCCAAGACGATCAGCAACCAGCATGTAAATGTATGGCTAGCAGGCATGGACGCGTCTTGAGGATGGGGGCTATTTCGAGTATATATACGTGCGGCTGGCATAGCGACCGGTTTAGAAGGAAGTATAGGTATGAAGATGAGTAGGGGTAAACAACATGCGGCGTTGCGAGTGGGGGGCCTGTTCCTAGGCTTGCTGGTAGCTCTAGGGGCCTGCGGCAAGCAGGAAGAGGAAGAAATCGTCGCGGTGGTGGGGCAGAAAGCGATTTACGCCGAGGAGTTGCGGCGATTCGTGCTCAACTTGCTGCCAGGTCTCTATACCCACAAGCAGGGTCAAGAGGCGCGGGAAGACTATCTACAGAGCTTGATCGACCAAGAATTACTGCTACTTGAGGCCCGCAACCGAGGTTTGGAGCAGGACGCGCAACTGGTGGAGAAGTTGAGCAATAAGCAGCGGAAATACATCGTCTCGATTCTGCGCCAGCGCGAGATCGCGCCGCTAGTAGAAGTAACGGAGGAGGATATCCGCCAGCGCTTTGAAGAACTCGGCTTAGCACGAGAGCGATTTTTGACTGCCCTCGTGGTCGCCAGCCAGCAAGAGGTACGCGAACTTCAGCAGCGGCTGGCGGCCGGGGAGTCTTGGGCGGATTTGGCCCGGGCGCATTCGCTGGACGCCCAATCGGCTGAACGCGCAGGCGAGGTGGGTTTTCTCAATCGCTCGTTGGCCGAGCGGATGGGGATACCAGTGGCGATTTTCGATACCCTCGCGGCGGAGAAAGTCTCGCCTCCGCTAGCGCGTGGTCGAGCCTACCAGCTCATTCGCTTCATCGGCGAGCGGCAGGCCGAATTGGAAACTCACCAAGCCGCGTTGCGAGCACAGCTAATGAAGCTAGGCCAAAAGGAAGTCGAGGACCGCAAGGTAGAAATGCTGGCCTACGAACTGGACTGGGCAATGGACGCAGCCGGCCGCCAAGTTCTCGCGGCACTGGCGGAGAATCCGGCGCAGCAAATGCAGCACTTGAGCGCGGCCGAGCGCACTGCGGTGCTCTTTAGCTACGAAGGGGGCCAAGTCAGCGTAAACGAGTACCTACACGCGCTAAAGCTGCGTCGGATACACACGCGAAAAGCGCTAGCGGACAGTGCGTTTATCACCGCGATTGCTCACCGCTTTATCCTGCCCGAAACCATGCTGGCCCATGCGGCGATCCAAGCGGGCATCCCGGACGAGCCGGCCGTTGTCGCTTGGGTGGAGGATGCCAAAAAGGAGCTCTTGTTGACCCGATTGCGCCAGATTGAGGTCGGCGACAAGAGCTCGGTGGAGGACGAGGCGGCCCGCCGCTATATTGAAGAGCACCCGATGCAGTTTCTGCTGCCGGAGCGAATTTGCTACGAGGAACTCATTGTCCCGACCAAGGAGGAAGCCGCACAACTCGCAGGAGAGTTGGACGACGCCGTTGATCTTCTGCAGGTGGCCCGGCAGCACGGCTTCAACGTGCGGCCGCGGCAGCCGGATGGCTTGGTCTGCATGATCGGCCTCAACGAGGTCGTTTATCCCCGACTCTGGCCAGCACTACAGGAGGCACCACTGGGCGCGTTGCGTGGCCCAGTGGAAACTCGGGACGGGCATATATTCTTTAAGGTAGTGCGGCACCAAGAGCCGCAGCCGGAACCAGCGGACAAGGCACTGCGACGGGCGCGAGCCTCGCTAGTCCAGCGCCAAGAGCGGGAGCACTTCGACGAACTGCTGGACCAGTTGCGCACCAAGTACCGGAGTCAAGTGACCGCGTTTGCCGATCGCCTGGACGCAGCGTTGCCGGACGCACTCTTGGCCGGCCTTACTCGACCGCCGCAAAAACAGATTGAAAACCCCTGACTCAATGATTAAAATCTAGACTCTACGTCTTCGTTTCTGCCAGAGGGGAGCCAACCATGTTGAGTGCCAAGAGGTTCCAGTTATTCGCGTGTGGCCTGTACTTGCTCAGTTCTGTCGCGTTGGCCCACGCGCAGACCGCCGCCCAAGCAGGTTTTAGCCTCTCGGCCAGCGGGATTTCCGTTGACCGGGCCGAGCATTGGGAAGCGTGGACTCGGCCCAAACACGCAGTAGAGATCGATCCACACACTCACGCGGTGCGCCCGCGCACTATCCGCATCGAGACCAATGCCGTGGAGGGAATGGACCAATTTCAGACTCTCATTGGCGATCAGAAGGCCTACGAAAAACTGCTCAAGGACCTCGGCCGCGCAGACCGTCCCACGCCGTTCAATATCCGCACTGCACCAGCGACCGTGGCTGGCGTCCCCATCGTGCATTTGAAGGCCAACTCAAAGAAGGGCATTGAGGTGGGCGATCCCGTCATCTGGTACTACTACCACGGAGGCATCAAGTACACGCCCAATAATTCCGAGTCCGCTGCCTTCATCCTCGATGGGGATCCCCTGACCTATTGGGAACCCAGCAGCGTGGTGGATCGCACTACCTACCAAGATCTTCCCAAAGACCAACGCGGGCCGATCTACTACTTCGCCCGGGAGGAGGTCGGCGAGCGGCGGGTGGATCGCGTAACCTACGAGGCGACCAGCAGGACCGAGCGGCGGATCGAATACCACAGCCGCTCGTTTGAAAACTGGTACATAGATATCGATTTGGGGCGGCTGGTCGCGGTCTCGCGGATCGTCCTGCGCTTCGTCGATCCAGAAATGGGCGAGCCGTTCCGCCAAATCCGCATCCTCGGTACAGCTTCTGACCTGCGCGACGCGCCGCTTTCGCTCATTGAACGCACGATCGTCCCCAACGAAGATCAGACGGTGTTGGAGTTCGACCTAGACCCGCTAGACCCGGACGACGAGGGCCTCTTCCAGCAACTGCACATTGTGCGGATCGCCGTCACCGACAGCCGGTTCGACAAATTCCGCACGGTCTCGGAAGCGGAGTTTATGGCCCTGCCGGTGGGCGACCAAGGCGGGATCGACTACCACATCGTCAACGCAGCCGGCAGCGAGACCAAAGTGGACGAGGATATCTTTTCCCAAGTTGACCCCCAGCGCCAAGGTCAGCTAATCTACTACCAGCGCGAGCGGCCCCGGCTGGCCGACATCGAGGTTTGGAGCCAAGGCGACAACATCGCGCTGGGGATCATTGACGGTGGCGGCAGTGTCGACTTGACTGGCACCTTCGCCGGCACCCCCGGCTTTGACGGGCGCTACGAGAGCAACTACTTGCAGCTAGTCTGGTCGCCAGACCCGCGCTTTGACAACCGAGGCGTACTGACTTTAGACCTAGGGGCCAGATTTTGGCTGAACTACTTCCGCATGGTCGGCGGCATCAGCGGCGTTGATGAGATGGTACTGCGTGCTTCGGACGGCACGCGGGACTCCAACGGCAACCTCGAGTGGGAGGAGATCCACCGCCAGCAGGGCGGCACGGTCGAGCAGGGCTTTGACGAATTGCTCCAAGTGCGCTATCTGTCCTCACAGATATTCTCCTCCCAAGCAGGCCGGGCCGGCGGCTACAATACCGGCGATCGGATCCGCGAATTCCAGCTCTTTGGCCAAGGAGCTCCGTCGGAGGTCATTCTTACTTCACCGATGATTGAGTTGCCAAGCGCGGTCCTCCTAGGTCGCATAGAGTGGGAAGCTGATATCCCCGATCCCGACCTAGCGCAGGTGGAGATTCGCACTCGCACTGGCGACCGGCTGATCGAGGTAACCGAATACTACGGCAGTGGTGGCGAGCCTAAGACCGAGTCCGAATACAATAAGCTCCCCAAGGGGTTCCAGGGGCCGGTCGTCTCCCGCGTCAAGCCCGGCGGTGGTTGGAGCAGTTGGAGTCAGCGCTACGCGCGCTCGGGTGAATTGGTCACCTCGCCTAGCCCCAGACGCTATATGCAAATACAGGCCCGGCTGTTTTCTACAGACCCCGAGGTGACTGCTTCGCTTCGCTCGGTGCAGGTGCAGTTCATGCCGCCGGTCGCTGGCCGTACGCTGGCCGAGGTCTGGCCCAGCGAGGTGCCGTTCGGCGAGGAGCGCGACTTCTCACTTTTTGTCAATCCCTCCTTTGTCGAAGACCAGCTTGGGGGCCAGCCGAGCCGCCGCTTTGACGAAATTCTGCTCAATGCTACCCCGATCCCCGCACTCGAGATTATCGAGGTACGTCTGGGCGATGAACAAGCGCACCGCTTCGGCGAGCTTGGCTCGCGCCAAGACCCAATAAGCGGGGAACACACTTTTTGGTTTGCTGAGCCGGATGGACACCGCTATCAGGCATTTCTGAACGCCGCTGGCGATACTGTCAAGGCGTTCTTTTCTGGAGAAGCTCAGGTACTCTTGCGACTACCGGAGAAGGTCGCCTTGCAGCCCCAGCGGGATGACTCTAGGACGTACTATCGCGCAATTGTCGAAGAGGGAGATGAAGTGCCCGTAGATGCCGACGGACGGCTACTCAATGAGCTGACCTACTTAGGGCTACCTTTCGAGGAGCAAGGTCGCATCGTTTACTTCGCGATCACCGGCCAAGATGCGGCGGTGGGAGCCATTGAGGAAGAGGTTTCGGAGGTGGATTTTCGGGCACTAGAGGACTCGCTCAAGGGGTCAGTCCGCTACTTTCGTCGGCTCCTAGGCAAAGGCGGGCAGTTCCCGTTCGACCAAGATGGCGAGCCGCTGAGTGAAAGCGCCTACAGTGCTCTGCCCCGGGCCGAGCGCGGGGCCGTGGTGGCAGCAGGGGAGATGGTGCAGGTGCGCTTCAAGGCGCGGGTCTTGCTCAACGGCAGTACTATCGATGTGTCGATCCGCGACTCCGCGCACCCGGATTCTTGGCAGCAAGTGGATCCTGGCGATGCTACTGCCGAGACGCCGAGTACCTCGCTGAGCATCTCGGTGCCGTTCTCTTCGCGGGTGATTCAAGACGCGACCATTGCTCCCAACCCCTTCACGCCCAATGCCGACGGGGTCAACGACCAGACCGAAGTCCGCTTTGCCATTGGCAACCTCAATGCCGAGCGGGCACTACAAGTACAAATATTCGACTTGAGCGGCCGGCTGGTCTGGCAAGAGAAACGCCTTAGTTTCGGCGAGCAGGTGGTTCAATGGGACGGGCGCGACGCACAGGGGACACCGGTGCCTCCCGGGATCTATCTGTGCCGAATCGAGGTGGATGTAGATGCACAAGGGGCCTCGCACCAAGTCGCCCAGCGGGTGATTGCGGTGGCCTACTAAGGGCCACCATCCGGCGGGCACATGCAGAGGAAAGCGCTGGCCCTAAACCTGCTATCCGCGCTCGCGGGGTTGGGCTTGCTGGCAGGGATCGAAGGCGTTTTGCAACTTTGCGACCTAGGTCCTTCACCCCGTCTCTTCGCGTTGGCGGAGAACGCCGGCGAAAAAGTCTATACCGCCAATCGGGACGTCTCCTACCGCTTCTTCCAGCATCCATATCAGCGCTCCTCGCCGCTAGTGCAGAGCTTTGCGGCCGACAAAGCGCCCCAAGTGGTGCGCGTCTTTGCGCTGGGTGCCTCGACCCTCGTTGGTTTTCCCCATCCGGTTTCAGCCGCCTTTCCTCACTACCTAAAAAAAATGCTTCCCGCTGTTTACCCCGAGCGGCGTTTTGAAGTGATCAACTGTGGGATCACCGCGATCAACACCTTCTGTCTAGTAGACTTTATGCGCGAGATCGCCAACTACGATCCCGACTTGGTCATCCTCTATGCGGGCCACAACGAATTCATGGGCCCCTACGGGGTTACTACGCCCTTTGTCCGCGTGGGCAACCACCGAGTGTTGATCCGCCTTCACATGCTTTTACAGCACTCGCGCATCTACTACTACCTAGGGGAATTAATCGCACACCTCCAGAGCTGGGCCCAACCCGAGGAGGAGACTCCATCCTTCGGTCTGCATCTAGCCCGCGAGGAAATCGGTCCGCTTGACATGGGATACAGCAGGACAGCGGAAAACTTTCGCGCCAACCTCGAGGAAATCGCCCTCATTGCCGCTGAGCGTGGGATTCCGCTGTTGTTGTCGACCCTAATTTCTAATCTCAAGGATTTCCATCCGCTGCGCTCGGAGTGCGATGCAGCGATGCCGGCCATAGAGGCGCTGGCCGCCACCGGACAGTGGACAGAGGCCGAGCGACAGGCTCGGAACGCCCTGCGCGAAAATCCCTACTGCGCCAATCTCCACTTCACACTGGGGCGGCTGCACTATCTGCGCGGCGAATACGGCGAGGCCAAAGCCGCCTTTGCGCGGGCGCGAGACATGGATCGCTTGCCCTTCCGTGCTCCCACCCTTTTCAATCAGATACTCCGCGAGGTGGCTTCCGGCTCGGAAGGGGTGCTGCTCTGCGAAGTGGAAGTTGCTTTCTCTACGGCGTCGCCACACGGCATCGTCGGTAGCGAGTTGGTCTCTGAGTACGTACATCCGACAGTCTTTGGCCACTACCTAATCGCTCGGACGATAGTCGAGACCCTAGCGGCGAGTCCGCTGGCCGGACAGTGGGGTGCATCCTCTGTGCTAGGGGAATACGAGGACTATCGGCCCGCCTATCCACCTCTAAAAGAGGTTTGGCGGCGCAACGACCTGATGCTCTTTCTCAAGCGCATGCCCTATAATGTACCCCCGGCGGCACTCAGCCGACGTCTGTCGGAGCTGATGGCGGCACAAGTGGCTGCGCTTCCGCACCTGCAAGAAGCCGAGCGCCGCCAGTTCATTGAGCAAGGCGGCCTGCGCTTTCTAAGGAAGATGCTTAAGGAATTGCATCCAAGAGACCGCCCACCTCTACAACGAGCACTAGCAGAGGCGTCCGGTGTGTTCTAGCGCGAGAAAGGGCACCGTGCTGGCCGCGCTGCTGAGCCTGTGGGGGTGGGGATGCTCGCCCGAGTCGGTATCGGAGCGGAATGCAGAGAGGCTGGCACCTGTCGTGCGCTTTACAGATGCGGCACAAGCGGCAGGGCTGGACTTCGTCCACGTGTCCGGTGGCCCGCAGCAGCGCTACATTCTGGAAGCCATGGGCTCGGGAGTGGCCTTGTTCGACTTCGACGCGGATGGCTGGCTAGATGTGTTCGCCGTCAATGGTACCCACACCGAGGACGCACCGGAGACGGGCAACCGCCTCTGGCGCAATGTCCCAGCCACTGACGGCGGCCGAGCATTTGCAGAGGTGACGCAAGCGGCCGGGTTAGGGCAAACGGGCTGGGGCATGGGCTGCGCGGTGGCCGACTACGATAACGATGGCGACCTCGACCTTTACGTCACCTACTGGGGGCCGAACGCGCTTTACCGCAACGAGGGAAACGGCACCTTTACCTCCGTAGAGGCGGGCACTGAGGACCGGCGCTGGGGCACTAGCGCGGCGTTTGGCGATGTCGATTCAGATGGCTGGCTCGATCTCTATGTGGCCAACTACGTGGACTTCGACCTAAATGACCCTCCCGGCGATGGCGAACCATGCAGCGGCTGGAAGGGCTTGTCCGTGTTCTGTGGCCCCCACGGATTGGACGGCCAAGCCGACGCGCTCTATCGCAATGAGAGAAACGGCACCTTTGCCGATGTAAGCGCGGCGACCGGGATTGACCAACGGACCTACCTCGGTCTCGGGGTGCTTTTTACCGACTACGACGGAGATGGAGACCAAGATATCTACATCGCCAACGACTCAACCCCCAACCTGCTCTATCGCAACGACGATGCTTGGCGGCTGCGCGAGGTCGGGGCCTTCGCCGGTGTGGCCTACAGCGAGGGGGGACGCGCCCAAGCCGGCATGGGGCTCGACAGTGGTGACTACGATAACGACGGCGACTTAGACGTCGTAGTCACCAACTTTTCCGACGACGTCAATACTCTGTATCAAAACCTAGGAAACGGTTCGTTTGCCGACGCTACCTACGCAGCGGGTCTGGGCGGTGCGGTGCGGCCTTTTTTGGGATGGAGCACAGCCCTAGCCGATTTTGATTTGGACGGTTGGCTCGACCTCTTCGTAGCCAATGGCCATCTCTACCCCCAGCTCGAAGCCCGTCCGTTGGGACTTAGCTATCGTCAGCGCAATCTACTGTACTGGAACCGGGACGGCGTTTTCACGCTGGCCGACCCCGCGGGCCTAGAGGATGAACAGGTGAGCCGAGGCACGGCCTTTGGCGACTACGACAACGACGGCGACTTAGACTTGATCGTCAACAACCTCAACGACCGCCTGAACCTGCTGCGTAACGATGGCGGCAACCACAACCACTGGCTGGGTTTGGATCTGATCGGTGCCGCGGGGCAGTCCGCTGAAGGGGCTAGCGTACGGCTTTGGGCGGGTGGGCAAGTGCTCGTGCGCCCAGCCAAGCGCGGCTATGGCTATTTGTCCGCCAACGATGGGCGGGTGCTCTTTGGGTTAGGCGGGATCGCGAAAGTGGAAAAAATCGAGATCCGCTGGCCATCGAGGCGGGTCCAAGTGGTCGAACAACCGACCATCCGGCGCTATTTGGTCTTGCGCGAGGGCGAGGGAGTGGAAATAGCCCACTACAGCCATCATCAGGTGAAGCCGCCATCAGCGCGGGTGTCTGCGCCGCTTACCGAGCGCCCAGACTCTATTGAGGCGGTCGCGTTCAATCCAGATTGGACCGCGGAAAAGTACTACGAGCAGGCCACTGCGCTATACGGCGAGGGCCGCTACCGGGAGGCGGTGGCCCTGTTGCAGCCAGCGCTCAGGCACTATCCAGACGCGATTCGCCTGTACTACGCGGCCGGCGTGGCACTCTACGCTGGCTTGGGGCACTACGAGCAAGCGGCCGAGGTGCTAGAGCAGGCTACGGCACGGGATACTTCGGTCGTCGAGGTGGTCAGGTTGCTGGGGATCAGTTATCTACATCTCAACCAGCCCGCCCAAGCTGTAGCGGCACTAAAGCGAGCGGCGGTGCTGGCACCTGATGACTGGAAAACTCACTACCGACTCGGCCTAGCCCACAACCACCTCGGGGCCAGCGAGGCGGCCATTGCCGCCTTTGCCAAAGCGCGGGAGCTGGTGCCCCAAGAGCCGATGCCCTATTTGCACTTGGCGCGAACCTACCAGCGGTTGGGCCAAGGGCAGGCCGCTCACCAAGCCCTGCGTCGCTTTGAGGTGCTGCAACCTCTCGAGCAGGAGATCGCTCGCTATCGCCAAGCCGTCCGCGTCCATCCCGAGCATCGAGATGCCTACTCGAAATTGGGGCTGGCACTGGCGCGGGCCGGGCGGCTACTAGAAGCACAGCAGGCGTTCGAGCGATCGCTGGCGCTGGCACCCGACGCCGATACACAGACCAATCTGGCCAATGTTCTGCTGCGCCAAGACGAGCCCCAAGCGGCGATAGCCCACTACACCCAAGCGTTGGCACAGGATGCAGAGTTGGCCGAAGCTCACTACGGCTTGGGAATGGCCCACTACGCTCGCGGCGAGGCCGCAGAGGCCCTGCGAGCACTGCGCCGGGCACTGGCTTTGCGGCCGGATTTTCCCAAGGCGCATATCAATACGGGGGTCTTGCTCGAAGAGCAGGATCGTCTAGCCGAAGCACTGGACCACTTTCGCCGGGCGGTCGCCTTAGTCCCCGACGACACGAGGGCACTTAACAACCTAGTCATCGCGCTGGCGCGGGCCGGGCGCGTCGATGAGGCACGCAAAGTGCTGGAGCAGGCACAAGCCCAGCAGGTGGATCTACCGCTGGCCCGCAAGACGCTGGTGAGAACACTGGTGGTGCTGGCTCAAGCCCAAGCCCAGCAGGGGAAATGGTCTGCGGCCGTTGCCTTACAGCAGCAGGCCATCGCGCTGACGCCAGTCCAGTTGCGAGAGGCACTCCTAAAGCAGCTATCCGCCTATGAGTCGAGTGCGCAATAAGCTAAAAAAGGATTCTCCATCTGTGTGCGCCAAGGTCGCCGAGCGCGGTCAGTGGATGGCATTGGCGCTAGTGGCCTTGGTAGCGTACGGCGTGTACGCCAACGCGCTGGGCAACGAGTTGGTGTACGACGACCGCAAACTGATCCCCGCCAACGAGTTAATGCATGACCCGTGGCGGGTGGACCGGATTCTCGTCGGCCGCTATTGGGGAGAGATCCTACACTCACACCACTACCGGCCGCTGACGGTTTGGACTCTGGCGTTTAATTATTGGGCCAACGAATTCCTAGGCCTGCCCGGCGCACACGGCGTGGGATTTCATCTGGTTAATGCCGCGCTACACGCAGCGGCCAGCTGTGCATTCTATCTTTTGATGCTACGGCTGGGCTTGGCCGTCCACGCCTGTCTAGCCGCGGCCCTGTTTTTTGCCGCGCATCCGGTCCACACCGAGGCCGTGGCATTTATCACTGGCCGAGCCGAACCTTTGGCTCTGCTCTTTGGCACCTCTTTTCTTGCCTTGCACTACCGCGGGCAGTGGAAAGGGGCTGGAGTACTGTACTGGTTTTCGCTATTGAGCAAGGAATCAGCAGTCGTCTACCTCTTCGTCGCCCTGTGGCTGGACATCTGCACTGCACAGCCGCTCAAGGCGCGCTGGCGGGCCTACGGTGGATACGGCTTGGTTTTGGGAGGCTGGCTGCTGCTGCGCCAAGCGGCCTTAGGGGCAACCGACAGCGACATTTCCGCGCTTGACAATCCCTTAGCAAACGGCGCGCCACTAGAGCGGGTATTGACGGCCGCAACAGTGCAATTTGCCTACCTGCGCCTGCTGGTCTGGCCACGCGGGCTTTCCTCGGACTACTCCCATGCTCAGATCCAGTTGGTAAGCGATCCGCTGAACTGGGGAGTAGCCGGTTTTTGCGTCGCAGTACTTACCGCAGCTGGCGCGGCTTGGTATCTGTGGCATCGAGCACCCATGGTCGCCTTTGTCGCTGGGGCTTATGCGATTCTGGCCGCCCCGACGAGCAATTTTCTGGTCCTAGTGCCGACCATTATGGGAGAACGGCTAATCTACGCACCATCAGCCGCGTTTTGCCTGCTGTTAGGTTGGGGCCTCTGGCGGCTGGGGCAGCGTTGGGGTTGGAGCCTCTGGGTAGGAGGCTTGGGGTTGCTTTGTTGCTATGCGGTTCTGACGACGGCACGCAACGCGACATGGGCCGACACCGAGACCTTCTATCGCACGCAGTTCCAATCGGCCCCTCACAGTGCCCGGGCCCATCTGGGGATGGGGCGGATGCATGTAGAGGCTGGACGACTCGACAGTGCCCAAGTATATAACCTTTCTGCCCTAAAAATCTATCCCGACTATGCGATGGCTTGGTACAATCTGGGGCTTTTGCAGGTCAAGCAAGGTGCTTGGGACGAGGCGCTCCGCTCATATAATCAGGCCGTGTCCCTTGAACCGGCCTATCTGAAGGCCTGGTACAACTTGGGCGGGATCCATCTACAGCGGGGTTCGTGGTCTAAGGCACTGAAGGCGTTTGAGCAGATTCTGATCTTGGACCCGGAAAATGCCGGCGCGTGGAACGGCGTGGGCGTGGTCCGCATTCGCCAAGGGCAGCTAAACGAGGCGGCGCGGGCCTTCGCTCGTGCGCTTTTGGCCGATCCCGACCACGCGCAGGCCCAGCACTACCTAGCGCAGGTGAGAGATCGGCGCCGAGGGCAATAGGCGGTATTAAGGCCCCGGCTCTTCCACCACTAAAAACTGATTCGCAGCCACGTTCTCCAAGTGCTGGACGCGGCCCGAAGGCCAGCGAATCTCGATGCGCTCGGCCGCGGCGTTCGCGCCCAAGCCGAAGTGGACGCGCCCGTCGCTGTGCGAGAGAAAGCTGCCGCCGCTGACAAGCTCGGTGCTCTGTTCGATCCTGCCGCTGACCACGGAGACTTTTGCCCCTAAGCCACCGCCGACCAAGCGCAGGCTCAGCCAATTGCGCTGGTTGCCGCCATCGTTGCGCAAAAGTTGCGGCGAGCTGTCGAGATTGAACACCAACAGATCCACGTCCCCGTCGTTGTCGTAATCTCCTTTAGCCGCGCCGCGACTGACGGCCGGGAGGCTCACGTCCCCGGCCGCGACCGCGGAGAATCGGTAGCCCGCGGTCGGTCCCTCGTTGGCAAAAAGCTGGTTGGGTTCGGCGTAGCTAGCGGGCGCAAGATGCCGTATTTGGGGATAGACGTGGCCGTTGGCCACGAACAGGTCTTGGTCTTGGTCGTTGTCGTAATCGAGGAAAAGAGTGCCGAAGGATAAGTGAGGCCGGCTCGGCTCAACGAGGCCGGCTGCACTGCTAACCACCGCGAAACGGCCATCGCCTTGGTTGCTATAGAGGGTGTTGTAATCGTCCTCAAAGTGGGTGACCAAAAAGTCGCCATCGCCATCGCGGTCGTAATCTCCATAAGCGATGCCCATGCCAGCTTGTGCCCCTCCTTCGGCGCTGAGGGCGGCTCCGGCCTCCACGCCGACGTCGCGGAATTGTCCGTTGCCTTCGTTCCGATAGAGAAAATTGGGTGCCGAGTCATTGGCTACATAGAGATCTGGGTCGCCGTCTTGGTCGTAGTCGCAAAAAAGAGCGCTCAGGCCGTAGGTAGGCTCAAATTGGCCGACCCTCGCTTGGCCAGTGACGTCGCGGAATCGGCCATTGCCTTCGTTCCGGTACAGGACGTCCTGGGCTCCGGGGAGGCCGAGTGGTCCGGCGAACACGAGAACTCCCTTCCACATCCCGCCCCGAGGCGGCACGCGCTCGGGCGCAAAGTGTAGGTATTGGGCCACGTACAGGTCGAGGTCGCCATCCCCGTCGTAGTCGCCAAAGCTAGCACCCGTACTCCAGCCCGCCAGATCGACGCCGGCGGCCTTGCCGACGTCGCGGAATTGGCCGTTGCCCTCGTTGCGGTAGAGGACGTTGGGACCGTAGTTGGTCACATAGAGATCGAGGTCGCCGTCGCGGTCGTAGTCGGCCGCGGCGCAGCCCATGCCCCAACCCGCATCGCCGACCCCAGCTAGGTGGGTATAGTCCTCAAAGGTGCCGTCGCCCACGTTGCGGTAGAGGGCGTTGGTCGGGGCCGCGGCTGGGTCGGGATAGCCTTTGAGGCGCGAGCCGTTGATCAAGTAAATGTCGAGCCAGCCGTCGCCATCGTAGTCGAGGAAGGCACCGCCGCCGCCCTTGGACTCAACGATGTAGTTTTTGACCCGGCTGCCCGAGTGCATGAGGAAATTGAGGCCGCACTCTGCCGTAACGTCGGTGAAGCGCACCGGGGAGGGATCTGGCGCGGGGGCGTCGCAGGCTGCTAAAAGCGCGACGCAGAGCGCGGCAAGCAGGGTCATGGAGAGCGGGCGCAGCGGAAGCCGATATAGGGGCTGCGCTCTACGGGCAGGACCTCGAAGCGGTTGATGCTGCGCAGGGTCGGTGCGGGGTTGATCCACGAGCCGCCGCGCAAGACCTTGAAGCGGCCGGTCTCTGGCCCTTGCGGGTCTTTGGAAGGTGCCGTGGCGTAGTACTGGGCGTCGTACCAATCGGCGCACCACTCCCAGACATTGCCAGCCATGTCGAGTGCGCCGTACGGGCTGGCCCCTGCTAAAAAAGAGCCGACCGGGGCCAGCCCGGCATAGCCGTCTTCCGCGCCCCAGAGATTGGCGCGGCCAGCGGCCAAAGCCGCGCCCCAAGGCCAAAGCCGGCCATCGCTGCCGCGCGCGCTTTTTTCCCACTCGGCTTCGGTGGGCAGGCGCCCGCCGCGCCAAGCGCAATACGCGAGGGCGTCTTGCCAGCTAACATAGACGACCGGATGGCTTGGGGTGGCGGCCGAGTTGGGGCCGTGAGGCCGCCGCCAGCTAATGCCGTCGGCCTTTTCAGCCCCGCGTTTTTCCGCCTCCGTCTGGTAGCCCGTGGCCGCGACAAAGGCGGCGAAGCCGGCGTTGGTAACTTCGTAGCGGTCGATGGAAAAGGTGCTTAGATAGACTTGGCGGCTGGGCTTTTCGTCGGTGGCCCGCGGGTGATCGATGCCCATGGTGAAGGGGCCGGCCGGCACGACGATCTCTTCGGCGGCAACCGGGGCTGCCAGTAGCAGGGCCGATAGGAGGCGCGAAATCCGCATGCGCGGCTGGGGGTGGCCTAGCGCTGCTGCATCCGCGCCCAAGTGTCGCGCAAGGTGACGGTGCGGTTGAACACGGGCGCGTCCGGCGCGTGGTCCTCGCTGTCGGCGCAGAAGTAGCCGAGCCGCTCGAACTGGCAGGAGGCCCCCGGGGCCATGTCGGCGAGGGACGGCTCTAGATAGCAAGGGTTGAGGACTTTGAGCGAATTCGGGTTGAGGTTGTCCAGCCAAGTGCCCTTGGCCGGGGCGTTGAGCGGTTTTTCGACCTTGAAGAGCCGGTCGTAGAGCCGCACCTCGGCGGGGATCGCGTGGGGGGCTGAGACCCAGTGCAGGGTGGCCTTGACCTTGCGCCCATCGGGTGCGTTGCCGCCGCGAGTGGCCGGGTCATACGTGCAGCGCAGCTCCACGACCGCGCCGCTGGCGTCTTTGACCACCTCGGTACAGGTGATGAAATAGGCGTAGCGCAGGCGGATTTCGCGGCCCGGGGCGAGGCGAAAGAACTTGCGCGGCGGGTCTTCCATAAAGTCCTCGCGCTCGATGTAGAGGTGCCGCGAAAAGGGGATGGAGCGGGTGCCGGCGCTTGCGTCCTCCGGGTTGTTGATGGCCGTTAGCATCTCGCTTTGGCCCTGCGGGTAGTTTTCAATGACGACTTTGAGCGGGTTGAGCACGGCCATGCGCCGGGGCGCGGTCTTGTTGAGCTGGTCGCGGATGCAGTACTCGAGGAGGGCGATGTCGATGTTGTTGCCGCGGCGGGCAATGCCCGTTTCGCCCCAGAAGCGGCGGATGGCTTCGGGCGGACAGCCCAAGCGGCGCAGGCCGCGCAAGGTGCAGAGCCGGGGGTCGTCCCAGCCGGCCACTAACTTTTGCTCAATGAGCTGCCGGAGGTAGCGCTTGGACAGGACGGTGTACGTGATGTTGCCGCGGGCAAACTCGATTTGGCGCGAGGGAAAGATGCCGAGCTGTTGGATGAACCAATCGTACAGGGGACGATTGTTGATGAATTCGTCCGAGCACAGCGAGTGCGTGACGCCCTCGATGGAGTCGCTCTGGCCGTGGGCCCAGTCGTATAGCGGATAGATGCACCAGGCGTCGCCAGTGCGGTGGTGGGTGGTGTGCATGATGCGGTACATGACCGGGTCGCGCAGGTTGATGTTGGGCGCGGCCATGTCGATTTTGGCGCGCAACACCCGGCTGCCATCGGGGAATGCTCCGTCTTTCATTTGCGCGAAAAGGTGGAGGTTTTCCGCGGTGGAGCGGTCGCGGTACGGGCTGTTTTTGCCCGGCTCGGTGAGTGTGCCGCGGTTTTCCCGGATCTCGTCCGCGGTCTGGTCATCCACGTACGCCAAGCCCTTTTTGACGAGCGCGACAGCCCACTCGTAGAGCTGGCCAAAGTAATCGGAAGCATAGTACGGCTGCGGCCCCCAGTCGAAGCCGAGCCAGCGAATGTCCTCCTGCATGGAGTCCACGTATTCTTGCTCTTCCCGCGTGGGGTTGGTGTCGTCGTAGCGGAGGTTGCACTGGCCTTTGTAGTCTGCGGCAATGCCAAAGTTGATCGAAATGGCCTTGGCGCTGCCGAGGTGCAGGTACGCGTTAGGCTCTGGTGGGAAGCGGGTGATGACTCGGTCGTAGCGGCCGTTTTTGAGGTCGGCGTCAATAGCTTGGCGGATGAAGTCGCGGTTTTTGTCCGTGTTCATGGCTCCTCGGTGGCTGTTTGCAGCACAAAAAATAATAGTAAGGCAAATAGTCCCAGCGGCAAGTTACCCACTCGTCTGCCAGTACCTCTGTAATTCCTACTTCTCAATTCTCAATTCCCTTACTACACGACACCAGCCCTCAGCCGGCCAAGGATCGAGGGCATCTTGCCCTCGATCCCGCACCCATCGGAAATAGCAGAAAAGGCGCACTCAAAAGTAAGGGTCGCGTACTTAGCTCAATTCCTGATTCCTACTCTTGCGCTGCCACCCGCTGGTCTGCCAATGCCTTCCTTGCCGCTTAAAGTTAGACTCCTTGGGCGGCAGCAAGCCGCGCAGGTGTTGGCCGCCAAAGGCAAAGCCGGCTAGGCCGGGGAAGCCGCGGTCCTCGTTTTCGACGCACAGCACGTAGTCGTAGCCCGATTCCCACAGCGCGCCGATGATGGTGCTCCAGTTGAGCTGGCCGCGGCCGGGGACGCGGTATTGCCACCACCAGTTGCCGATGATGCCCTGGCGGTAGAGCATCCGCTGGCTAATCTCGCAGTCCTTGACATCGGCGTAGTACCAATGGCCGGCAAAGTCGCGGATGACGTCTTCGACCGGCAGGATGTGCATCCACAGCCAGTGCGAAGGATCGCAGGACAGGCCGAGGTTTTCCGAGGGCACGGCGTCGAGAATTTTTTCCCACATCTCCGGGTTGCAGCCGATCTGGCCCATGCGCACGGCCACGTCGAGGGCGAGCCGGACGCCGCTGGCTTCGGCCGCTTGCACCACGGGCTCAAACATGGTTTGGAAGCGATCAACTAATTCGTCGCAACGGTCGCTGGGGTTGCCGGGTTCCGCGGAGAACATGCCGTAGAACTGGCCGTTGCGCACGGGTGCGCCGCTGCTGGTGACGACGACTGGGCAGGCGAGGGCGCGGGCCGACGCAATGGCCTTGAGCAGCTTGGCTTGGGCGGCGCGGGCCTGTGCGCGGTCGTCGTCGAGCAGGTTGTGGTGCGCGGTGAGGGCAGCGAGGTACAGGCCGTGCTGGCGCAAGGTCTCTAGCACGGCCTCCGGCCCGACCGCTAGAATGTGGTCCGAGTCGAGGGTGCCGGAGTCGTTCAAGCGCACGCAGTCGAAATCGTGCTCCCGCGCCCAACGGGCGCATTCGTCGAGGCTCCAATTGTTCGCGCCGCCGACGCTGGTCATAAAACTTATATCCACGAGCGAGTCTCCTTTTAATAAAAAAATAAAAATTGGGAGCGGATAGTTGACAATTCGCAATTCGCAATTCCTAAATGGACTGAGCAGATCGCGATACAATTCTAATAATAGCGGCGTAAGGCCCCCAGCCGGAAACGGCAGATTATAGGGCTTAGGGGGCCAATGATACATTCTTGGGCAAAGATCACCAAAAAGTTATCGAATCAGCCTCATGTATGTAGTGGGTGCGTTTTAATTTTTTGGGACGTTCGGCTTCTTTATCCGGGGACTGAAATTTTCAACCATTCCTTGATTTATATTCACGTTTACTTATAATTAAAAGCCGTGAGAGTTCGCATTTTTCTTTTAGGCTTATGGTAAAACGTGCGGTGTCCCGAATATCCTACTGATTCTCGACTTGTTAAAAAACAGTAACTTACCCTCCTCTCCCCTCAAAATTTCTCTCGAGCGCGTAGCACTAGATTCTCTACTGTTCAAACACCGGCGATGGCTCCCAAGCACCCGTTTGGCGATCCGTCCCGACCCTCGCCGCCTGCTGTTCGTGCGGCATTCGTCTGTACGTCGTGACCGTCGCCTGTCAAGGCGGCCGGTTCCTGTTCTTTTTTATCTAACCCTTTATTTAATAGAAGGAGACAAACAATGCCGTTATGGAAGCGAATAAACGCCCTGCTGGTCGTCGTTTTAGGCGTGGCGGCCTGTTCGGACCCGCCGGTCGCGCCGGTGCCGGCGGGCAAAGCCCTCGGGCAGGCCGAGGCCGATAGCACGCAGTCGGACGCTGCGACCGATAGCCCCGCGCTAGAAGTCGGCTCGTTTGCCGATGCCAACTTGGAGCTTGCGGTGCGGCGGACACTGAACAAACTCGAAGGCCCGCTGACCGCCGACGATCTGGCGTCCCTGACGAAGCTCGACGTAGAGCGGCAAGATGTTTCAGGCATTGAGAGCTTGGCCGGCCTCGAACACGCGACAGCACTGGACACGCTGAGTCTGTGGGGCAACCAGATTGTGGATTTGAGTCCGTTGGCAGGCTTGACCCAGCTAACCTACCTGAACTTGGGGGATAATAAGGTGGCGGATGTAGGTCCGTTGTCGGGGTTGACCAGCTTGCAATGGCTGAGTCTGTGGGGCAATGAGGTGGCGGACGTGAGTGCGTTGTCGGGGTTGACCAAGCTGACCTACCTGAACCTGTGGGGCAACGCGATTGAAGCGGTGAGTGCGTTGTCGGGGTTGACCAAGCTGACCTCGCTGGACTTGGGGCACAACGAGGTGGTGGATGTGGGTCCGTTGGACAGCCTGACCCGGCTCGACTGGCTGGGCTTGGAGGGCAATCCCATCGGCCAACGGGACCGCGCCGAACCGGAGCCGGAGCCGACATTGCCGCCAACACCAACGGAGCCGGAGCCGCCACCGCCGCCGCCACCAACGGAGCCGGAGCCGCCACCGCCGCCGCCACCAACGGAGCCGGAGCCGCCACCGCCGCCGCCACCAACGGAGCCGGAGCCGCCACCGCCGCCGCCACCAACGGAGCCGGAGCCGCCACCGCCGCCGCCACCAACGGAGCCGGAGCCGCCACCGCCGCCACCACCAACGGAGCCGGAGCCGCCACCGCCGCCACCGCCGCCACCACCGCCGCCACCACCGCCGCCACCACCGCCGCCGCCACTGGGACTGCAATCGCCAAATTCCCCTCTTGTACTCGTCGTTGAGCTGCCGTTTAGTATAACGCTACGAGAAGCCTCGGGGGGGATCCCGCCACTGGTCTATTCCGTGTCGGGGATTCCCGACGGGTCCGGGTCGTCGTTTAATCGGAGAACGCGGACGATTTCGGGTACGCCCACGGCGGAAAGTGAGGCTGTTGACATTACCTACACGGTTACGGACGCCGACGGTGCTTCTGTTTCGGTGACGTTCCGCATGAAGGTTGTCTCGTTCGTCGACCCCAATCTGAGGGCGGAGGTGAAGAGGATGCTGGGGCTTACTTACGCCCAATATCTGACGACCATAACGCAGCTCGAAGCTTATGAGCGAAACATTCAGAGCGCGGCCGGCCTCGAACACGTTAGGGGGCTGACTTCGCTGAACCTGCGGCGCAACGCGATTACGGATGTGAGTCCGTTGTCGAGCCTGACCAAATTGAATGTGCTGGACCTGCGAGAAAACCCGGCTCTTGCGGATGTGAGTCCGTTGTTGGGCCTGACCAAATTGAGCTTGCTGGCCTTGGCTGGCACGGCCGTTACGGATGCGGGGGTGGCTTCGTTGGCGAACAGCCTGACCAACCTGACATGGGTGCATCTGGAGGATACGGCCATTACGGATGTGGGGGTGGCTTCGTTGGCGAACCTGACCAAATTGCAGACGCTGGTTCTGGATCGCACCGCGATTACGGATGTGAGTCCGTTGTTGAGCCTGACCGAATTGGAAGATCTGTGGCTGCATGGCACTTCTCTCAATGACGAGTCAATCAACACGCACATCCCCGCCCTCGAAGCAAGAGGCGTTACTGTACGTCGATAATGTATGGCGCATATCAACGATCACTACCTCAAGCTCAAAGCCGGTTACCTCTTTCCAGAAATCGCCCGTCGGGTCGATGCGTTTGCCGCCGCTCACCCCCAAGCCGACGTGATCCGCTTGGGGATCGGCGACGTGGTCAAGGGCATACCGCGGCCCATCGTCGATGCGATGAAAGAAGCCGTCGAGGAAATGGCTCACGACGACACCTTACAAGGCTATCCGCCCGACCAAGGTCAGGAATTTTTGCGTGCAGCCATTGCCGAGCACGACTTTGGCGCACGCGGCGTGTGCGTTCACAGCGACGAGATTTTTATCTCCGACGGCTCTAAGTGCGACTCGGGCAATGTGCAGGAAATTTTCGCCGGCGATTGCGTAGTTGCGCTGACCGATCCGGTCTATCCGGTGTACTGCGATTCCAACGTCATGGCCGGCCGCACCGGCCGAGCCGACGCGAGCGGTTCGTACGCCGGCTTGATCTACATGCCGTGTACGGCCGCCAATGGCTTCGTGCCGGACCTGCCCGCCGGCCACGTCGATCTGATCTACTTGTGCTCGCCCAACAACCCGACGGGCGCGGTGATGACCCGCGCCGCCTTGGCCCGCTGGGTCGCATACGCCCGTCGCGAGCAGGCCGTCATTTTGTTTGACGCGGCCTACGAGAGCTACATCACCGATCCGGCGATCCCGCACTCTATCTACGAGGTCGAAGGTGCCCGAGAGGTGGCCATTGAGTTTCGCAGTTTTTCCAAAAACGCCGGCTTTACCGGCCTGCGCTGCGGGTACACTGTGGTGCCAAAGGAGCTTACGGGCCGTGCGGCCTCGGGCGAGGAAGTGGACCTGCATCGGCTGTGGGCGCGCCGGCACTCGACCAAGTTCAACGGCGTGGCGTACCCGGTGCAGCGCGGTGCGGCGGCCGCGTACACCCCGGCCGGCCGGCAGGGCATTGCCGAGCGGGTTGCGTTCTACATGGAAAATGCCGCGATCATGCGCCAGCAGTTGGGGGCGGCCGGGCTTGCCGTGCATGGGGGCGAGCACGCGCCCTATTTGTGGGTGGCCACGCCCGACGGGCAAGACAGTTGGACCTACTTTGACTCCTTGCTCGACAAGGCCCACATCGTCGGCACGCCGGGTGCGGGTTTTGGCGCGGCCGGCGAGGGATACTTGCGCCTGTCGGCCTTCAATCACCGCGACCGCATCGAAGAGGCCATGGCGCGGATTAGCCAGCGCTAGGCCCGCGTCTCATCCTTCCTTACTGACGTTACGCACCGTTCAGGCCCCCACCCGTGCGTAACGTCAGTTCCTTATGTTTGCGACAATTCCGCTAAAAAATGGTTACATATTGACTCGCCACCAGCGATTCATTAGATTACATATATTCATTAAATTTTATATAAAAAATAAATAATTTCATGCCAACCAAAGATCAGAGTCGCCGGGCCAAAGTGCGAACTTTTTCGGCGCCCGACAGGGATCACGAGATGCTCGACGCGATTGCCCGCTATCACGGCAGCAGCAAAAGTGCCATGATCGCCGGCCTCATTCGCAAGGAGTTTTGGCGCGTTTTTCCCAACGGCACCGAGACCATCCCCCCGGACGAAGGAGCGCAAGTCAAGCCATGACCTACTCACAGACGCTCGCCCCAGCCGAGTACTATAGCGACCTGCCCGCCGAGGAGCTCATCGCCCAGATCGACCGCTTGCGCCGCGAGAAAAACGCGGTCATCCTCGCGCACAACTATCAGATCCCCCCGATCCAAGACTTGGCCGACTTTACGGGTGATTCGCTCGGGCTGTCGGTGGAAGCCGCCCAGGCGGATGCCGAGCGCATCGTCTTTTGCGGTGTGCATTTCATGGCCGAGTCGGCCAAAATCCTCAGCCCCGACAAGCAGGTGTTCTTGCCCCATTTAGGCGCGGGCTGTTCGCTGGCCGACTCCATCACCCCGGAAAGCCTCGACGATTGGAAAGCGGACTATCCCGACCACGCGGTGGTGACGTATGTCAACTCCACGGCCGAGGTGAAGGCCGAGTCCGACATCTGCTGCACTTCGGCCAACGCCGTCTCGGTGGTGCGCAGCCTCAATAGCGACAAGATCCTCTTTACGCCCGACCGCAACTTGGGCCGCTGGGTGGCCGAGCAGGTACCGGAGAAAGAGGTCGTCGTGTACGACGGCGCTTGCCCAACGCACGACGTGCTGCGCGCTGCCAGCGTTGAGCGCACCCGCACGGAGTTCCCCGAGGCCGTCATCATCGCGCACCCGGAATGCCGCGAGGACGTGGTCGAAATCGCGCACGAAGTGTGCTCGACCACCGGGATGCTCAAGGCCGTAGAAAAGTATCCCGAGGCCAAGAGCTTCATCATCGCCACGGAAAACGGCATGTTGCACCAGCTCCGGCAGCGCTTCCCGCACCAAGAATTCGTAGCGGCTGACGGCTGCATTGGCTGCCGGCTGCACTGCCCCTACATGAAAATCACCGACTTGCAAGACGTGTACTTTTCGCTGCTATACGAGCGCTACGAAATCACCTTGGACGACGAGGTGATTGTGGGGGCGCGGCGGGCGTTGGAGCGGATGATGGCCGTGCCGAGGGACAACTGAGCTAACAGGGTGCTCACTTGTGGCGACGGAGAGATCGAGTCTCCTCTTCCAAAACGCCCGCGCCTTTGCCGCTCAAAGCTAGGTTGACGCCCTCGCTGTGTGCTGACAAACTATACCTTCATTTATTTTTCTATTTTTCCCATCAGCCCAGTTGGAATTGCGAATTGCGAATCGCTAGTTTGCAATTCGTCTTAATAGGAGCCTCCATGACCGAACCCATTCGCTGGGGCATCCTCGGCCCGGGCAGCATTGCCCACAAATTTGCCGGCGGCCTCCAGGCCATTCCCGAAGGAGAGTTGGTCGCCGTTGGCTCGCGCGACCAGCAGCGCGCCGACACCTTTGCCGACCAGTACGGGGCCCCCAACCGCCACGCCTCGTACGAGGCCCTCAGTGCCGATCCCGACATCGACGCGGTGTACGTGGCTACCCCCCATCCCTTCCACAAAGACAATTCGATCCTCTGCCTCGAAGCTGGCAAGGCCGTGCTCTGCGAGAAGCCCTTTACCATCAACGCCGTCGAGGCCGAAGCTGTCGTCGCCTGCGCCCGCGCCAATGGCGTCTTTCTGATGGAGGCCATGTGGACCCGCTACCTGCCCATTATGGTGCAGGTGCGCCAGTGGCTTGACGCCGGGACCATCGGCGAGCCGCTCATGGTCAGTGCTGACTTTGGTTTTCGCGCGGGCATCAATCCCGCCGGCCGGCTTTTTAACCCCACTTTGGGCGGCGGTGCCCTGCTCGACATCGGCATCTACGTCGTCTCCTTGGCGGCGATGGTTCTCGGGTCGCAACCAGCTCAGATCGCCGCGGCCGCGCACCTCGGCGAAACCGGCGTTGACGAGCGGACGGGCATCGTGCTCCGCTATAGCAGCGGTGCCATTGCCAACCTCTCCTGTGCCATCCGCGCTTCGACTCCCCACGAGGCCCGCATCGTCGGCAGCGAGGGGACGATTGCCATTGACCCTGCGTGGTGGAAAGGCGAAAGTGCCACGCTCAAAGCCGGGGACCGCAAAGAGCGCGTTGAGTTGCCCTTGGCCGGCAATGGCTACAACTACGAGGCGCGAGAAGTCGCTCGTTGTCTCGGCGAAGGTCTAAAGGAGAGTGCGGTCACGCCGCTCGACGAAACCGTGGCGCTGATGCGGATCCTCGACGAAATCCGCGCCCAGATCGGCTTGAAATACCCAATGGAATGAAAGGAACGCACTCGTGCAATACGGCAACGTACAAGGTATCAAAAAGAAGGTCTCGCGCTTGGTTCAAGGCTGCATCATGCTCACCCGCCGCCGCAAGGAAGAAGGCTTTGCCCTGCTCGACGCCGCGTGGCAAGCCGGCATCGCGGCCTATGATTCGGCGCACGGGTACGGCGGCGGCGAAGTGGATCGCATGCTCGGGTTGTGGATGGAGGAAAGGGGCAACCGCGATGAAATCGTCGTCATCGGCAAGGGCGCACACCTCAATCAAGACCGCAATCGCGTCACCCCGTACGACATCGCCTCGGACATGGCCGACTCGCTAGTGCGACTGCGCTCCGACTACATTGACCTCTACCTTTTGCACCGCGACGACCCGGCGGTCCCGGTCGGCCCCATCGTCGAGGCACTCAACGAGCACCACGCGGCCGGCCGCATCCACGCGTTTGGCGGCTCGAACTGGACGCCGGAGCGCTTGGCCGAAGCCAATGAATACGCGGACCAACGCGGGCTCGTGCCTTTTGCGGCCTCCAGCCCGAACTTCAGCTTGGCGGATCAGATCGCCGAGCCGTGGAAGGATTGCCTGTCGATTGCCGGCCCGGGCCAAGCCGCCGCCCGCGCGTGGTACGCGGAGCGCGACATGCCGCTCTTTACTTGGTCGAGCGTGGCCCGCGGCTTCTTCTCGGGCAAAATTACCCGCGCCAACGCCGAGCAAGTGCGCGACCAATTCGACAGCACCATGTCCAAATCGTACTACTGCGAAGACAACTTTAAGCGGCTCGACCGCGCGTGGGCACTGGCCGAAGAAAAGGGGCTGTCGGTGCCGCAGATCGCCTTGTCGTACGTGCTTAGCTATCCGCTCAGCATCTACGCCTTGGTCGGCAGCATGAGCGGCGCTGAGATCGCGGCCAACGAGCAGGCCCTCGACAACCCGCTCACCGAGGCGGAGATGGCGTGGCTGGATTTGCGGAGTGAGGAGCGCTAAATGCGTCCCAATATCGTCGTCCTGATGTCCGACCAGCAGCGGCTCGACACGGTGAGCTGCTACGGGCTTAACGAGGTCTGCCAGACGCCGCACATCGACGCCTTGGCCGCCCGCGGCGTCCGCTTTGACTCGGCCTTCACGCCGACCGCGATCTGCTCGCCGGCCCGCGCTTCCTTTTACACGGGCCTCTATCCGCACAAGCACGGCGTAACCGCCAACGGCCTGTGCCTGCGCGAAGGTGTGCGCGGGTTAAATCACTATCTGGCCGAGATCGGCTATCGCTGCGGGTACGCTGGCAAGTGGCACGTAGATGAGCAGACCGGCCCTACGGGCTACGGGTTCACCGGCCAGGACTTCATGGGCTACGCCTTTCCGGGGGCCGACCTGCTCCCCGGCCTGCAGTTCGGTGCTAAACCGCGCGGCCACAATCCCTACGCCGATTATCTCAAGGAGCGCGGCTTTGACCCGCCGCCGGTCTCGCACCGCTTTGTCGGCACCAACCCTTCGAATCAGGCGCAGGAGATGTTCGCATTGCACGAGGGGCCGCTCGAGTCGTGCATTGAGTATTTCGTGGCCGAGGAAGCCATTCGCGTCCTCGACGAAGTGGCCGCTGATGAGCAGCCTTTCTTTCTTTGGGCCAACTTCTGGGGGCCGCACAGCCCCTCGCTGGTTCCGGAACCGTACTTTTCCATGTACGATCCAAAGGCCATTCCCGAACACCCCGGGTACGCCGAGACCTTTGAGAAAAAGCCCTATCGCCAGCAATTGATCGAACGCCTGTGGGGGTTGGGGGACTACGGCTGGGCGGGGTTTCAGGAAATCGCCGCCCGCTACTTTGGGCACTGTACGCTCATCGACGACATGGTGGGCCGGGTGGTGGCTCACTTGGAACAATTGGGCGTCCTCGACGACACCATCATCGTCTATACCTCGGATCACGGCGACTGCCTCGGCGCGCACAAGCTGATCGAGAAGGGCGAGTTCATGTACGACGAGATCTACCGCATCCCGCTCGTCGTGGCCCACCCCGCCTGTCAGGCCCCCGGCACGGCCTGCGACGAGTTCGTCTATCTGCACGAAATCATGCTCTCGGCGCTCGACGCGGCCGGTGTCGAAGTTCCCTCCGCCCTTGACGGCGCGTCCTTTCTCCCGGCCATAGAGGGCCGTCCGTTTGCAAACGGCCGCGAGGAAGTGTACTGCGTGTTCGACCGCCATTTTACGGTCGCCAACCAGCGCATGGTCCGCACCCGCACCCATCAATTCACCTTTAATTCGGGCGACCCGGGCGAGCTGTACGACTTGCAACGCGACCCCTATCAGCTCGACAACGCGTACGGCGATCCGGCGTATGAAGCCGTGCGCCAAGACTTGATGGGGCGGATGGACCGCTACATGGAGGAATTGGGCGACCCATTGCGCGGGTGGTTTGGGCGGATTAAGGGGGCGTATTGACGGGCGCGGATAGGCTCAATGGCCTACATTTTCGCCGTGTATTTGCCAAGTAGAGGCGACTTCTGCATATCTATTGACGCCCTACATTCCCCACGAGGAGGTGTTAGATGGAAATGTTCCTGACCTTCGCCCTAGTTTTTGCTGTGTTGCTCGTCGTGGTCATCGTCATCGTCAGGACGAACCTCTTTATCTGCCAGCCCAACGAGGTCATCATTTTTTCGGGCCGCAAGCGCCAGACGGCCGACGGTCGGGCGGTGGGCTACCGCGTAATTAAGGGGGGCCGCGCCTTTCGCATCCCGCTCCTCGAAAAGGTCGATCGCCTCGACTTGCGGACGATTCCCCTCGAAGTATCGATCACCAACGCGTATTCCAAAGGCGGCATCCCCCTGTCGGTGCAAGGCATCGCCAATATCAAGATCGCCGGCGACGAGCCCCTGCTCGGCAACGCGCTAGAGCGATTCTTGGGCATCCAGCTCGCCGAGGTCCAAGACATTGCCAAAGATACGCTCGAAGGCAACCTGCGCGGCGTCCTCGCCACCCTGACCCCGGAAGAAGTCAACGAGGACCGCCTCAAGTTCGCCCAATCGCTCATCGGCGAAGCGGACGTCGATTTGCAGAAGCTAGGCCTAGTGCTCGACACGCTCAAAATCCAGAACGTCACCGACGAGGTTGGCTATCTCGACGCTATCGGCCGCAAGAGCACGGCCGCGGTTCTCAAAGAAGCCGAAATCGCCGAGGCCGAAAACCGCGCCGAATCACAGGAGAAATCCGCCGAGGCCCGCCGTCGCGGCGAGGTCGCTGACGCCGAGGCTCAGGTCCAGATCGTCGATGCACAAAACACGCTCCGGGTCCGCAAGGCCGAGTTGGAAGGCGAGGGCTTGGCCGCGGAGAAACGCGCCGCGCAAGTTGCCCGCAAAGCCGAAGTCCAGGCCGAGCAGCAGGTTGAGCAGGAGCGCCTAGCACTGCAAAAGCGCCGGCTCGAAATTGAAGTCATTGAACCGGCCCGCGCCGACCGCGACGCAGCCGAGCTGCGCGCCAAGGGCGAGGCCGCCAACATCCTCGAAAACGGCCTCGCCGAGATCGAGGTACTCAAACAGAAAAACGAGGTCTGGACCATTGCTGGCCCCAACGGCAAGGAGCTGTTGTTGATCCAGATGCTGCCGAATTTGGTCGAGCAAATCACCGCCATGGCCAAGGACATCAAAATTGACCACCTCGCGGTCGTCGATTCCGGCAATGGCGGTCAGAGCGGCCTGCCGGCGGTCGTCAACCAGATTGGGACGCTGGCTCCTGCGCTCTTCGAGAGCATCAAGGCCACTACCGGCGTTGATCTGGCCTCGGTCGTCGCTGCCAAGGCCGACGGGCAGGTCCCGACGCAGGAAGCCACCCGCTAAAGCAGGTGGTTTTTAACGGGCAGGGTTTTCTGTGGATCTCTTCTATCTGTACTTGAGCGGCTTGATCGTCGGGGGGATCGCCGTTGGTGCCTCGCTGTTTGGCGGGGACAGCGATGGCGTGGGCGACGGCCTGCGGGTACTGGCCTTTTTGCGGCTGCGGCTGTTTTTCTTTTTTGCCTTCTTTTTTGGTTTGGCCGGGCTACTCGGCAGCCTGCTGATGGCCCCAAGTGCTGCGTTGTTCACGGCACTGGGCACCGGGGTAGTCTGCTCCTTCGTGGGCGACTGGATTTTGAGCCGACTGAGCATCTCCACCGCCGACAGTTCGCTGGAAGGCGACGACTTAATCGGGCTCGAAGCCGAAGTCACCGTCCCCATTGCCACGGGCAGCACCGGCAAAATTTCCGCTACCATCCAAGGCCGTACCATCGAACTGTTGGCCCGCCGGGCCGACGCCCAAGGCCCTCTCAACCCGGGCACCCGGGTCTTGGTCCTCGAAATCCGCGATGGCGTCGCCATCGTCGATTCGAGCTAGCGCTACTCTACCCCTCCAAAGCGGCAGACGATTTCGTAGAGCACCTGCGTCGCGAAGAGCAACTCTTCCACGGCGGTGCGCTCGTCGTGGCCGTGGATCAATTCCATCTCCTCCTCGCCCGGCTGCTGCCGGTAGGGCATAAAGCCGTATATCTGGGTTGCGGGTCGGCGCGGCACAATGTGCTTGGCGTCGGTGCCGGCCGGCATCAAATACGGGAGCACCGGTGCGCTTGGCTCGCGCTCCTGCATCACGGCCGCAATCGCGCGGAAGAGCGCAGTATCCGCGCTCGCTTCCAGCGGCGGCGTGTACTGATCGATCTCGATGGCGACCTCATCGCCGACAAACGTGCGCAGCTCGGCCGCGAAACTTTCGGCCGTCTGCCCGGGCACTAAGCGCCCGAAATCCGCGATGGCGTCGCCATCGTCGATTCGAGCTAGCGCTACTCTACCCCTCCAAAGCGGCAGACGATTTCGTAGAGCACCTGCGTCGCGAAGAGCAACTCTTCCACGGCGGTGCGCTCGTCGTGGCCGTGGATCAATTCCATCTCCTCCTCGCCCGGCTGCTGCCGGTAGGGCATAAAGCCGTATATCTGGGTTGCGGGTCGGCGCGGCACAATGTGCTTGGCGTCGGTGCCGGCCGGCATCAAATACGGGAGCACCGGTGCGCTTGGCTCGCGCTCCTGCATCACGGCCGCAATCGCGCGGAAGAGCGCAGTATCCGCGCTCGCTTCCAGCGGCGGCGTGTACTGATCGATCTCGATGGCGACCTCATCGCCGACAAACGTGCGCAGCTCGGCCGCGAAACTTTCGGCCGTCTGCCCGGGCACTAAGCGCCCATCAATCCAAGCGGTCGCCTCCCCGGGAATCACGTTGATTTTGGAACCGGCCTGCACCATGGTCGGCGAGGCCGTGTTGTGCAGGACCGCGCCCAATTCGCGGCGCAAAGTGCTGCCGATGGGCAGGTCGCGCAGCGCGGCGTCGGCCGCCGCTGGGTCGAGCACTTGCCGCCACAGGGCGGCCTCGGGGGCCGGACGGCGGCTGGCAATCCCCTCGACAAAGCGGCGCACACTCGCGGACACGTGCGCGGGAAACGCGGCTCCTGCCAAGCCGGCTAGTGCTCTGGACAGCTTGACGATTGCGCTGTCGCCGTGCGGCATGGAGCCGTGCCCGGGTGCTCCGCGGGCGATCAGGCGCAGCCGGCACAGCCCCTTTTGCCCGGTTTGGCAGGTGTAAAACCGCTGCTCGCCGACTGCAAAATCGCTGCCGCCACCCTCGGTGATAATCAAGGGCGCGTCCCACAGGTCCGGTCGATTGTCGATAATCCACCCCGGCCCGTGATCGCCTTTGCCAGCTTCCTCGTCGGCCGTGGCGGCGAAGACGATGTCGCGGTTGAGCCGGACGCCTTCCCGTTGCAACAGGAGCAACACCATCAGATTCGCCGCGACCATGTTCTTCATGTCGAGCGCACCCCGCCCCCACACGCAGCCGTTGGCCAGCGCACCCGAAAAAGGCGGGTAGGTCCAGTGCTCCGGCTCGGCAGCTACCACGTCGGTATGCCCCAAGAGCATGAGCGGCGGCTCGTCGCCGCCGGCCAGCCGCGCGAGGACATTGCCCCGCCCGGGCGCGGACTCCACGAAGAGCGGATCAAAGCCCTCGCGCCGCAGCACACTTTCGAGATAGTGCGCGGCTTCGCTTTCGTTGCCCGGGGGGTTGGTGGTGTCGATGCGGATGAGGGCCTGTAAATGCCCGGTCACTTCGGTGCGCACAGCTTTCCAGTCGATCACAGCTATTCCTTTACATCAAAGCTCTCAGGGCGTCCGAGGCGTCTATGAGCAGCATTCTCCCAATCTTCGCAGAAGCGATTCAGGCAGCGTGGTGTAAGTCGCACCGGAATCTACCAGCGCAATAACGGCACGGATTTCGGCCTATTTCGCGCAACGCCTGCCAGTTTTTCTAGGCCGTGCTGACAATACGGACCATGCCCCTTTTGTGCTAAAAATTTCTCAACTCTATTTATAACAATAAGATAAGAAAAAGTTAAACACGTTGGCACGGCTTTTGCAATGCAATGGGCAAAGGCCATACAAACCAACCACCCCTCAACAAGGAGAAAAATCATGGCCATCAAAACCTTACTACCCAGCGCTCGCGTCAGCAATCGCCTGTGGCGCAGCCCGTTCGACAACCTCTTCGATGCCTTCTTTGGCGAGGACTCGCGCCTGCCCGTTTGGGCTGGCAGCGCGGCCTTCACCCCCCGCATCGACGTCAAAGAAGACGATGTCTCCTACGAAATCTCGGCCGAGCTGCCGGGGTTGGAGGAGAAGGACATCGAGATCTCGGTCGGCGACGGATCCCTCGTGCTGCGCGGCGAAAAGAGCGACGCTAGCGAGGAAAAGGAAGGCAAGTATTTCCGCCAAGAGCGCATCTACGGCCGCTTCGAGCGCGCCTTCCATCTGCCCGATGGAGTAGAGGCAGACAAGATCGAAGCCAAGTTCAAGAACGGCGTCTTGGCGATCCACCTGCCCAAAAAGGAGGAGGCGAAAAAGGTCGTCCGCCAGGTCGAAGTCAAGACCGGCTAGCCTGCCTTGAGACGCGCAAAAGGGGAAGGGCCTCGCGCCCTTCCCCTTTTTTTGTACTTACACCGATAACTCTGCGACAAACAAAGATGCTTGCAGATGATCGTCGTCATAGGCCACTAGGTATTCCGCGCATTCTTCAATTTGCCCATCCGCGCAAGTACTACGATGACCACCGGCCAAAACATAGTATTAATCAAATCGTGGATACTTGCAGGTAGGAAACTCAGGCTAAAGTAACCCACAGAGGTATAATCATATATTAGATCGAGAACTTCCATCAAGGATGCTGTAGTCACAACGGGGACTAAACATCGCGCTTCAATTGAACCCTTTTTCCAAAGGACTACAGCCAAAAAAAACGCGATCAATCCTACGTGCATGTGGATTGAGTCCTTTGAAAGTTCCAAGATAGATACGATTACAAACTTAGCGTCTCGATATATGGACATTGCTCAATTTTTACCTCGAGGTTTATTCGCACATGGCGTCTTGCGCTCGCCGTAGCTGCAATGCGAGCGAATCTGGCAAATCGACCATGGCGTAGCCGATGGCTGCACCTTGTCGCACATCTTGCTTGAGCACGGAACCACCCGACAGCCCTAACGGCAATAGCCCTTCTTGGCGCGCCACGGTTGCCTTTTCGCTCTGCCCCAGTACGGTGTAGCCGCCCCCGCCGTCGAGGGTCTCGCCGGCCTTGAGATCTCGCTTGGCTACGGCGACCACATCGGCTGTGGGCGCGGAGCGCGGAGCGCCGGTTGGCAGGCCGTAGAGCGCGACTTTGGCGATGGTGATCGGGGCTTCAACCGCCACCAAGTGATAGGGGCGGTAGAGGAGGAAGTTTTTGCCATCGCCGCCCGGATGCAGGTTGTAGGTGGCGAGGTCTTCTATGGTAAAGGCGTGCTCGCTGCGGACGACGACAAAGACGCCCATGCCCAGCGGATCGGCGAGCAGGGTCTTGCCGTCCTCGGCCACGCTGTTGGCTAGCTCAACGACCCCGCGCTGGCTCAGTAGCCCCCCTTCTTCGACTAAGCTGAATTTTTGCGGGATGTCCGCCAAACTGCATGGCGGCTCGTGCATGCCCCTTATGTCGGGGACTAGCCCGGCCATGTTGGCGATGGCCGTGGCTTCGACTTGGGCTTTGGTGCCGTCGCGGAAGGAGTTGTACATCTTCAAGCTGATGTTGCGCCGCTGCAAGGTCGCCGCGTCAAAGCCAAACCGCGTGGCCGCGTTGTCGGGGGTGCCTTGGGGATCGTCGGCAAAGAGCACGGTGCCGCGGCCCGCAGCCACCACCTCCAAGCCGAGGGACCACGCCCATTCGATCATGTTCATGGCCACCCCAGGCTGATCGCCATCGACGAGCGAGTAGATCACGCCCGCGCGGTCGGCCTTGCGCTTGAGCAGCGCACCGATGGTCACGTCCGTTTCGACATTGACCATCACGAGGTGGTTGCCGCTGGCAATGGCTGCACTGGCCATGTTGGCTCCGACCGAGGTCGAGCCGGTCGCTTCTACCACCACGTCCAAACCCTCGGCCTGCGCGACCAACAGCCCGTCTTCAACTGCGGTGCATTTCCCCGCGTGCATGGCCTCTGCCAACGCCTGTGGGCTATCCGCCGTTCCCACCGCAACATCCCCGTACCCCGCTGCGTATGCGTAGCGGGCGCGCGCTACGTCGATGTCGGCGATGGCCGCGACGACCATGCCCTGCATCTGGGCAATCTGCGCGACCAACCCCCCGCCGAATTTTCCCGCGCCGATGATGCCGACCCGGATCGGTTTGCCTTGCCGCTCGCGGTCGGCGAGCAATGCGCTAAGCATGTATTCCTCCTCGCGTTGTTTAACGTGAGGGAGTCCTTTTTGGCTAAACGTAGGTATGTCGCCCATCAAGCGTAGCCGTCGCGGAGCCCTCGCGATGAATGTAGGCGAATGGTTTTGCCACGTCGATGATTTTTGCCAAGAATGGAAAGCGCCCTTCGATCGCCAGTTGAGTACCAAGCTGCGATCCAACATGAAAAATCAACGCCTGCGGCGCAAACGAGCGCTATCGACCCAATGGAACACACCCTCTCATCGGCGGATTCATTGCCTATGGCCACCAGCCGAAAAAACCGGCCCTAACAAGCAATGGAAAAGGCCGCTTAACCCGAACCTTACTACACGACACCAGCCCTCAGCCGGCCAAGGATCGAGGGCATCTTGCCCGCGATCCCGGACCCAGCGGAAACCGCAGAAAAGGCGTACTCAAAGTAAGGGGCACCTACTTTAGGGGTCGGGTACTAAGAACCCGAACTCACGTTTATTAAAAAATTAATAACGCATTCGCATTCAAGGGCGTCCTTCCATTGAGCACGAACGTACCCACAGGCGGGGTCGTGTACTTAGCAAAAATCTAAATCCGCGCCCAAGTTCGCCTGCAATACGCACTCGGCGTACAGCCGCCGCCACCCACGGGCTGGCGCGGAAGGCGCGGTCCATTCGGCCCGCCGGCGAGCGAGGATTTCCTCGGGGACTAGCAAATCCAAGCGCCCGGCTTCTACGTCCAATTCGATCAGGTCGCCGTCGCGGACCAGTGCCAACGGCCCCCCGACAGCCGCTTCTGGTGCCACGTGCAACGCGACCGTTCCATAGGCCGTGCCGCTCATCCGCCCATCGGAGACGCGCACCATGTCTGCAACGCCCTGCGCGGCGAGGTGCTTGGGCAAGGGCATGGAGCCGGCTTCGGGCATCCCAAGGGCCACCGGCCCGGCCCCGCGCAGCACCATCACATGTTCTGGCGTAATGCCCAAGGCGGGGTCGTCAACGCGCCCAGCGTCGTCTGGCCCGTCGAACACGATGGCTGGCCCTTGGTGCTTGTGCAGGTGTGGGGACGAGGTGGCCTTTTTTAAGACCGCCCCGTCTGGCGCGAGCGAGCCTTTTAGCACCACGAGGGACGACGCTGGCCCCAGCGGCGCGTCCAAGGTGCGGATCGCGGTTTGCCACGCGCCGGGCGCGGCCACATCCTGTAAAAGTGCGCCGAGCGTTTGGCCGCTGACTCCTACCGCATCGAGGTTGAGCATCGGCTCTAATGACTTGAGCAGGACGGGCACGCCGCCGGCCTTGTCGAAATCCTCCATGTACCCGCTGCCGGCTGGCTTGCAATCGACCAGCAGCGGCACTTGTTGGGCCGCCGTGTGAAAGTCGTCTAGCGACAGATCCACGCCGGCTCGGCGCGCAATGGCGAGCAGATGCACGACCGCATTTGTCGAGCCGCTCAGCGCGGCTAGCACCTTGAACGCGTTGGCAAAGGCCGGTGGCGTTAGCATGTCGCGCGCCGAGCATCCCTCGGTGGCTAAGGCTACGGCCCGGCGACCGGTGGCGGCTCCGAGCCGCAAACGCTGGCCTGAGACTGCGGGCGGAGTGGCCGCGCCCGGCAGCATTAGCCCGAGGGCCTCGGCCGCGCAGGCCATGGTCGAGGCCGTACCCATGACCATACAGGTCCCGGCCGTTGGGCACAGGCTCTGCCGGACCGCGGCGATTTCTTCGGCGTTGAGGGCACCGGCGCGGTGTTGGGCCCAGTAGCGGCGGCAATCCGTGCATGCGCCCAACCGCTCGCCCCGCCAGTCCCCGGCCAGCATCGGCCCGGCTACGAGGTGGATGGCGGGCACGGATGCGGAAGCCGAGGCCATGAGTTGGGCCGGCAGGGTTTTGTCGCAGCCGCCGAGTAGCACGACCGCGTCCATGGGCTGGGCCGCGATCATTTCCTCGGTCGCCATGGCCATGAGGTTGCGGTAGAGCATGGCGGTGGGGGAAAGGAGAATTTCGCCGAGGGAAAGGGTCGGAAAAACGAGGGGCAGCCCGCCCGCTTCTAGAACGCCTCGTTTGACGGCTTCCACGAGCTGGGGCATGGCGCGATGGCAGGTTGTGTAGTCGGACGAGGTATCGGCAATGCCGACGACGGGCCGCTCTAAATCCGCCTCGTCATAGCCAGCCGAAGCGAGAAAAGCGCGGCGCAAATAGCGGCTAAAACTTGGGTCGGCGTAGTGGGTTAGGTTGCGGTCGATGCCGGTGGCGGGGGGGGACATGGGGCTAGACTCCAAGTTGCGCTGCAAGGTCGTCGTAGCCTAATCGCTCACCCTCTCGGACAATGGTAGAGTACCAGTCGGCAACCGTGCCAAAGACATCGACAGTCAGTGCCTCAATAGATGTTTTATAGGATTCCATTCTTTTTTGGTTCAAAGCTAGCGCACGACGTGCGCCTAAGTGAGCTGCCGGGCCAAATGCCGGTCGAACCGCTCGTTGGCGATCTCGACTACTAACACATAGGCAAAACATGTCTTCGACAACATATGATGTCAAGGACATGCCGGTAGGGTGCGAAGCGGCCCTCGCCAGTCCGGTGGTAGCTTGGAAGCTCCGAACTCTTAGCCGCGGTCCCATTTCCCCCCTCCCGCCTTGCCCCAGCCCAACAGCTTAGCTATTCTCATCTCCTCCCCGCTCGTCTCCGCCACACACTGCTTGCAGGAAATTGAGCCTTGATCTGCGACGCCGAGAACATTGCCGAGCACATCCGCTTTCTCAAACGCCGCATCTTGGGCAACGAGGTCGTCCATCACCAGACCTTGCCGGCGCGCCCGGCGCGCCTAGTCCGCGACCTGTCTGGCCTGCCTCCGGCCATGGCTCGCATCCTCGCAATCGCCGGCATTCCCGCGCTTTATACACACCAGGCCGAGGGCATCCAAAAAGTGCTGGAGGGCGAGCACGTGGCTATTGCCACGCCCACGGCCTCGGGCAAGACCTTGGTGTACAACGCGCCCGTGCTGACCACGCTGCTCGACGACCCGGACGCGCACGCGCTCTACGTGTTCCCACTCAAGGCCCTAGAGCAGGATCAGTTCGACGAGCTAAGCGGGCTGATGCAGGGCTTGGGCGGTGCGTTGAAAGCGGCCATTTACGATGGCGACACCACCGCCCACCGCCGCCGGCAAATTCGCACCAAGCCGCCGCAGGTCCTCTTTACCACGCCGGACATGCTGCACTCGGGCATCCTCGCCTTCCACGAGGCTTGGGCCGGCTTTTTTGCCCGCCTGCGCTACGTGGTCATCGACGAGCTGCACGCGTATAGCGGCGTCTTTGGCACCCACGTCCTGCACCTTTTTCGCCGCTTAAACCGCATCTGTGCACACTACGGGGCCGATCCGCTGTACATCACCAGCTCGGCGACGATGGGCAATCCCCGCGAGTTAGCGGGCGAGCTGCTCAACCGCTCCTTTTGCGCCATTGAGGACCATGGTGCGCCGGCCGCGGTGCGCCACTTCGTGTTTGTCAACCCGAGCGAAAGCCCCAACACCCTCGCGGCCCACGTGCTGCGCACCAGCGTACTCAAAGACTACCGCACGATTGTCTTCACCCGCGCCCGCATCACCACCGAACTCGTGTACCGCTGGGCCACCCAGAGCCGCCCGGACTTGCGGGAGCGGATTTCCTCGTATCGCGCTGGCTATTTGCCCACCGAGCGCCGCCAGATTGAGCAGGCGCTCAACGCCGGCCAGCTCATGGGCGTGGTGGCCACGTCGGCCTTGGAGTTGGGCATTGACATCGGCGGCTTGGACATCTGCGTGTTGGTCGGCTATCCGGGTTCGATCATCAACACTTGGCAACGCGCCGGCCGCGTGGGCCGCGCCGGCCGCGAGTCCCTAATCCTCCTCATCGCGTCGCCCGACGCCCTCGACCAGTACTTTATGCGGCACCCAAGGGAGTTTTTCGCACGCGACCTAGAGGACGCCGTGGTGGATCCGACGAACCAGTACATCCTCAAAAACCACCTTGCGTGCGCGGCGCGCGAACTGCCCCTTGCCGCCCGCGAACCCGAGTACGCGCTGCCCAACTATCAGGAGGCGGTTGATGCTCTGACTGAAGAGGGCGCACTGCTGCAAAATGCCGAAGGCGACGCTTGGTTTGCCGCGCGCAAGCAGCCGCACCGCTTGGTCAATATGCGCACCATTGGCGAGTCGTATAGCATCGTCGATCGCCACAACGACCCGATCGGCACGGTCAGCGGCGGCCAAGTGTACGGCGAGTGCTACCAAGGCGCGATTTACCTGCACCGCGGCCGCCAGTACGAGATCGGTGACCGCAATCCCGAGCGGGGCCAGATCTACGCCGAGGAGGTAGATGTGGCGTACTTCACCCGCGCCCGCACGGAAAAGGACACCGAGATCTTAGAGGAGCTGCGCTCGCGGCCCTTGAAGGGCTTTATGGCGCGGCTGGGCCGGCTCAAGGTCAGCTCGCAGGTGGTGGGCTACGAAAAGATCCGCGTCGGCGACCAAGTCGTTCTCAGCAAACACCCCCTAGCGTCGCCGGTGGAGCACTTTGAGACGATTGGCTTCTGGATCGAACTCGATGCCCATTTCAAGGCCGACCTCAGCCGCCACCAGCACCACTACATGGGTTCGATCCACGCCATTGAACACGCCGTGAAGTCGCTCTTTCCCCTGCTGGCCTTGTGCGACCGCACGGATGTCGGGGGGATTTGCTATCCCCAGCACCCCCAGCTCGGCAAAGGCGCGATTTTTGTGTACGACTATCACCCCGGCGGCATTGGCCTCGCGGAAAAGGGCTTTGCCCAGCTCGACCGCCTCTTGGACATGACGCGGGCCATGGTCGAAACCTGCGATTGTGCGCTCGGCTGCCCGTCTTGCATCCACTTCCCCACGTGCGGCGCGGGCAACGTCCCCCTCGACAAAGACGGAGCGATTCACCTGCTCGGGGTGCTCACGGGCCGCCGGGCCATTGAGCGCACCCCGTCCACCGCCGAGGTCGCAGACGCGCCGCCGATCTTCGCCGAATGGGAAGAGGAGGAAAGCGCAGAGGACGCGCCGCCCGAACAAGGCCCGCATGTGGTTGTGTTCGACCTCGAAACCCAGCGCTCGGCCGCCGAGGTCGGCGGCTGGAACAAGGCCCACATGATGGGCATGTCGGTCGGCGTGGTGTGGGACAGCCGTACGCAGGCCTGCACCGCGTATTTTGAGGAAGACATTGATCGACTGCTGAAGCACTTGCAGGCGGCCGATTTGATCGTCGGCTTCAACATCATTGGCTTTGACTATTCGGTCTTGCGCGGGTACAGCCCATTCGACTTCCGCACGCTCAACACGCTCGACATGCTGCGCGAGATCCACCAACGGCTGCGCTACCGAGTGAGCCTTGACGCGCTGGGCAAGGCCACGCTCAACGCGCCCAAGAGCGCCGATGGGCTGGACGCGCTCCGCTGGTTCAAGGAGGGGCGGCTGGACTTGATTGCCGAGTACTGCCAAAAGGACGTGGAGCTGACCCGCGATCTGTTCTACTTCGGGCTGCGCGAAAACTACCTGCTCTTCGACCGCCGCAACGAGGGTCGCATGCGCATCCCGCTCAACTGGAAGCTAAAGGACTTGGTGCGCGGGACTGACGCGATTGCCCGCAGCCTGGATAAAGGGCAGATTAGGAACTGACGTTACGCAGCCTTTGCCATTGGGAACGACAAGGAGGAGCGGGGAATAACCTGTGCTAGGCTGGATGCCCCGCCTTGCGGCGCGGTGACGCACGGGAATGACGAGAGGCTAGCTCAACCGTGGATCATGCTGTTCTGCTGAGTCTTTCGGCTTGGCTCGAGATAAGGAGTCGCTTCCCCTCGCCGGTCCTGCCGACTTCACCGCGCCTTTAGGCGAGACCGCATCTCATCCCTAAAGACCCATGCCTAGCACTGGCGTGTACCAAAATTTTTAATTCATAGAGGAGCGAAGTACGAGATGAAAATCACCGATCTCAAGTGCGCGGTCATCGGCAACAACCCGGTCGTGCGCATCAATACCGACGAGGGCCTCTACGGCCTCGGGGAAGTTGAGGCGAGCAAGCCCTACCTCAAGCCCCACGTGCTGTTCTACAAGGACTTCATCCTCGGCGAGGACCCGACCGACGTCGAGCGGGTGATGCTCAAGATACGGCGCTTGGGCAGCTTCAAGCCTTGGGGCAGCGCGGTCAGCGCGATTGAAATGGCGCTGTGGGACATTGCCGGCAAGGCCGTGGGCGCACCCGTGTACAAGCTGCTCGGCGGCAAAATCCGCGACCGAGTGCGAGTGTACAATGGCGCAGTGCGCTTCCCCATGGAGGGAGGGCAGTCGCCCGAGAACTACGCTAAAAACATGCAGCGCATGAAGGACGCGCCGCAAAACTTCAGCATCATCAAGCAGGGCCTCGCCTTTCACGGCGGGCGGATCACCGAGTCGCCCGAACATTTCTACGGCACCCACCAGGCCGGCCCGTTCCACGCCAATCGCGGCCCCTTGAGCGAACGCGGCCTCAACTACATTGTCGATTGCATCCGTGCGATGAAGGAAGTGTGCGGCGACGAGGTCGGCTTGGCGCTGGACTTAGGCCCGGGCTTTCTCGTGCCAGACGCGCTGCGCTTGGCTCGGGCCGTTGAAGACCTCAACGTGGCTTGGCTGGAAGACATGCTCACCGGCGATTACGTCCCCTACGTTTCCGCGGATCACTACCGAGAGGTTACGCAGAGCACCTCGACCCCGATCCACACTGGCGAGCAGATCTACTTGCGGCACAATTTTCAAGACCTAATCGAGAAGCGCGCGGTAGATATCATCGGCCCGGATCCCTGCGACATCGGCGGGATCGCCGAGCTCAAGTGGGTGGCCGAATACGCCGATCTGCACGGCATCCTCATGGCGCCCCACGGCGTGCTCGACGGCCTGTTGGGTTTGGCAGCCCTAGTCCAAGTCGCTGCGACCCTGCCGCAAAACTACCTCGCGTTTGAATATCCGACCGGCCAGCCCGAGTGGTGGTACGACATCGTCGAGGGCTTGCCCGACCCGATTGTGGTCGATAGCCATATCGCCGTTTGGGACGCGCCCGGGATGGGCGTCGATTTAATCGCCGAAGAAGCGCGGCGCTATTTGCGCGAGGAAGACGCCGACTTTTTTGACTTATAAGAGATAGAGCAGAAAGGAAAGGTATGCGTGCGGCACAGCTAGTCGCCCCTCGCCAGTGGGAAATTATCGAGACCGCCAAACCCCAGCCAACCGCCGGCCAGATGCTCGTGCGGATGGAACGGGTCGCGGTCTGTGGCAGCGACAAGCCGCCGTTTTGCGGCGTTCACAAGCGCTATCCGCAGCCGCCCGGGGCCACTGGGCACGAAGGCATGGGCGCGGTTGAAGCCTGCCCGTCGGGTCGCTATCGAGCGGGCGAGCGGGTGCTGTTGTGGGGATTTGACCGCGGGCTTTTCCAAGAGTACGTCCTCGCCAAGGACGATGGCAACTGCATCCGCCTGCCCGGCGACCTGCCCGAGGAAAAGGTGCTGATGAGCCAGCTCTTGGGCACGGTGATCCACAGCTTCTACAAGCTGGGCAACATCATCAACCAAGACGTCGTGGTGATCGGCCAAGGGCCGGTGGGACTGCTGTTCAACGCGGTATTGCGCAACTTGGGTGCCCGGCGGATCATGGCGATCGACCCACTCGCTTACCGCCTCGAAGTCGCCTGCCAGATGGGGGCCACGCACGCGCTCAACCTCGCCGAGGATCCGGTCGCTGCCATCGCCGAGATCACCGATGGTGCCATGGCCGATCTCGCGGTTGAGGCTACCGGCGTCTCCCAGTCCTTTGACTTGATTCCCGCTCTCTGCCGCCGCAACGCCCAAGTCGTATGCTTTGGCGTCCCCGACAAGGAGCACACCGAAGGCTTGGTGACGGTCAAAATGTTGGACCTGTTGCGCCAAGAACTGCGCTTGATTTTCTCGATCGGCCCCAATCCCGACCGCGACTACCGGCCCGCGCTCGATTGGATCGTCCAAGGCCGCATTGACGTGGCACCGATCGTCAGCCACGTCCTGCCCTTTGCCGAGATTCAGCGGGCCTTTGCCATGGCCTTCGACGATCCCGAGCCACACCAAGCCCTGAAAGTCGTGCTCAAATTTCCCTGACTCTGAGCGGAAAGGCATCCCATCATGCAAGTCGCCCAAATCGAAATCCACGAGATCGCGCTGGCCTACCGCGACTGGATCGCCTATCCGCTCAACCACTACTACGGCCCGGCGCGCCGCACGATCTACATCGCCCACACCGACGATGGCCGGATGGGCCTCGGCGAGAGCGGGCGCACCGAGCCGCAGGAGACCATTGACCAATACATCGGCAGCAACCCCTTTGACTGGATCGGCGACGAGACTTCGCTGGGGTTGGGCACGGCCATGTACGACCTGATGGGGCAGGCCGCCGGCGTCCCCGTCTATAAGCTGTTCGGCCAGAAGTATCGGTCGTTTGTACCCGTGGGTGCGTGGACCGTATCGACTCATCCCCAGCACATGGCCGAGGCCGTGACCCGCTACGCGGCGCAGGGCTACACTTGGCTAAAGTACCACCTTTCGCCCTTTGAAAACGTCTTTGACCAGACCGCGGCCATGCAGGCGGTCGCGCCGCCCGGCTTCAAAATCCACTACGACTTCACCATGCACGGCACGGACGACCACATGCCCGAGCTGGTGGAAAAATTAGCCGCATATCCGATTGCCGGTTGCTTTGAGGACCCGTTGCCGCCCGGGGACATCGAAGGCTACATCGACCTGCGCAAGCGGGCCAAGCGGCCCATCGTCTTGCACCACTTCCCGCTGGGGGCCACCTATGAGGTGCTAATGGAGCCAGCCGACATCTACATGCTCGGGCACGCAAAAATCGGCGACGCCATGCGCCGTGCCGGTTTGTTTGCTGCTGCGGGCAAGCCCTTTATGCTGCAAAACGTCGGCGGTGCCATCACCCGCGCCATGGTCGTGCACATGATGGCCGCCGCGCCCACGGCCACCTTCCACTGCCACAACGATTGCGAAGTCTGGCAAAGCGACGTGGTAGAAGAGCGGCTGGACCCGATCAACGGCTTTGTGCGGGTGCCGGAAAAACCGGGGCTGGGGCTGACCTTGGACCGGAGGGAGTTGGAGCGGCTGAAGGCGCTGGAGCTGCCCGCACAAGACAAGTGGATCATCAAATCGCGCTCCAAAAACGGCGCCCGCATGTACAACATCGCCGATCCGGCCCACTCGATTTTCATGGTGCGGCCCGACCGCAACCGCCTGATGCCCATGAGCTATGCCGCGCCCATTGAGACCGAGTATTGGGACGACGACGGGACGGAGGAGTACCGGGCGATGTTCGGCCGGATTGAGCGCGAGGGAATGGTGCTGGAGCGGGCGTAGGGATTAAAGCGAATTACCTCCAACGCGCCCTTACAGCGAACTCGATCAACTCCTTCTTGGAATTGCGCTTCCTGATCGGAACGCACTCCACGTTGGAGAATCCGAGTTGGGACAACATCTCCGCATAGATTTGCTCGACGGGGACTAAGACTCCATAAAACGTTGAATTGCCAACGATGTAGTGGATCCTCGCTCCATTGTTGAGTACGCCGATCAGCGATTGAAAGTGGCTCCACATATCGCTGAAGTACTTCGACGCGTAGTTCGCCAAAAGTTGGCCATTCTTGTTTTCTGCTTTTCTGATTCCTGCCACTGTATCGCTCAGAAGTTTAGATTGGAACCCGTGCGATGGAGCCGTCCATTTTCCTAGTCTGCTGGTAGCAACCCCCCAAGTTCCTCCAATGGCTTCCCAATCCATTTCCCCGGCATCGCGGCCATCCACGAGATAACCGAGCCAGTACATGTATGGACGAAGCTCGCGGATATACGACATCCGGTTAGCATACGGAGGCGAAGTGATGACGCAATCGACTAAGTCGGCATCTTTTTTTGTTAGCCGGCGAGAGTCGGCGAGGTGGACGCGTACGCGACCCGCTGGATTTTTCCTCGCTCCCCCCAGAACAAAGTTCAGGTTTTTGCTAAAAATTCCGCACAAGTCAATATCGAAATCAAAGGTCGTTTGAACGCCCGACTTAAAGGACATGGATTGGTGATTAAAGGCAGCATTGGAGAGATGAATCAACGTCCGACAGAACGCGGCTAAAAGCAAAGAACGTTGCTTGGTCTGCTCGGCAAATCTGGTATTTATGGCACCTTTCAGGGCGCAAAGGAAATCGAGTGCGGTGGCATTCCACCACCGTTTAATGTTGTGCATGCGCGGTGCTGGCGCACTCGGCGTCCTGCCGTGGCGAATGTCGTCAGAAACCGCATGGCCGACCTGAGTCAATTCGGCAATCACCTGTGTAGAATAAGTGTCGATCTTGGTGCGACTGAACCAGACCAGAAAGGGATTGATTTCCACCGTGACTGCGGAGTGCCCGCGATATGCCGCGCAGAGAGCGGTCGTCCCGGTCCCGCAAAAAGGATCGAAAACATTGATTCCAGAAATGCCTTCGTACGCTAGCAGGATTTCGTCGACAATTTTGAGCGAGTAGGCAGGAGTCAGGCGCAGCCAACCATGCCGCCCAGATTCGGCGTTGTGCTTGTGAGTGTAATCTGCTCTTTGCGCGAGTGAGCGTCGAAGCCTCTCGGTCATGGCGATGGCTCCAGCAGTTTGCCGAGAATTGAGTCAATTTCACTTTTCAGGACATCCTGATTTCGGCTGAAAAATCCCGCCAAGTCGTAGCCGACTACCTCCCGCAGAAAACCGTAGGTCGATGACAAAGGATCTGATGTTCCGATTACACCGGTGAGGATGGACCACTTTCGAGCCCTGTATCGCAACAGGATGTCCGAGTCGATCTGCGTGGATAGGATTAAGGCGCAAGGTAGATAGGCTCGCACGTAGGCGTTCGTAGCGTTGACTATATCGGCGTTTTGCCTCTTGGAGTCCTTGCTTTTGTAGCCTTGGCGAATCTCGAATACAGTGCCCTTCAAGGTTGCAGATACGTCAGGATCCACGTTTACGAGGCTTGCCGAGTCCTTCATCCACTGGTGAAAACGCCTACGGGAGGCTTCGTCCCCGATCTTGTCCAAAATTACCCTTCCGTCGAGGTGGAGCGTTCTCGTCTTGCCAGCGGACGTTGGGAGTTCATAAGACCAGTTCGCGTCTTCTGCAGAAAGCCCTAGGCAATCCTGCAAGATGGTGCGAACCAACTCTTCGCATCCGATCCCAATCTGCCTGTAAACGCTTGTCATACCGCCCGCTGCCTTATGTGCGGCGTACATCAACGGATTGTCAAGGCCGAACCAAGAATAGAAAGGATCGTTTCGATAAAGCTCTTGAAACTCGTCCAACGACAGGCCCTTATCTCTGCTTCCCCGTCCGAATTTTGGCCTGTACTCTGCGGATACTCGAATGCGTTTGAGCACAATCTGCAAGTATTTCTCGTCGTTCAAGAGTTCTCGCCTTCCTACTCGCGCTCGAATTTGAGTGCCGCCGAGTTCATGCAGTAGCGCCGGCCGGTCGGGCGAGGGCCGTCGGGGAAGACGTGGCCGAGGTGGGCGTCGCACTGGCTGCACAGCACTTCGGTGCGCACCATGCCGTGGCTCGTGTCGCGCTCCTCGGCGACCTTGTCGGCCGCGATGGGCTGCCAGAAACTGGGCCAACCGGACCGCGAATCGTACTTGGTTGCAGAGTTGAACAGTTCGCTGCCGCAGCAGACGCAGCGATAGACGCCCGACTCCTTGTTGTCGCATAGCTCGCCGGTAAAGGCGCGCTCGGTGCCCTTCTGCCGCGTTATGTAGTACTGCTCTTCGGTGAGTTCCCGCCGCCACTCGGCATCGCTTTTGACGATTTTTTTGCTCATCGCAGCATTCCTTTCTCTTGGGATAGTACCTAATCGGCCAACTCGGCGTATTGCCCGCCGAAGAAGATCAGCGGTGCGCCGCTGCCTACCTCGCCGGCCACGCATTCGCCGATGAACATGTCGTGGTCGCCAGCGGCCGCGATTTCTACTAGCCGGCAGTCCACATAGGCCAAGGCGGCGGCCAAAATCGGTGCGCCGGTCTGGGCCACTTTGGTCGCCAGATCTGCAAAGTCCTTGGGGCCGCGCTGGGCAAAGCGCACGGAGAGGGCCTCCTGCTCCCGCTTGAGGATGTTGATGGCAAAGCCCTCGGCTTTTTGCAACAAGCCGTGCATGGACGCGCTTTTGTCGACCGAGACCACCACCAGCGGCGGCGACAGGGACAGGGACATGACCGCGTTGGCCGTCATGCCCCAAAGCTGGCCATCGCAGCAGGTGGTCACCACGGTGACGCCGGTGGCAAAGCGGCCCATAATCTGCCGCTGCAGCAGAGGATCAAACGCCATCGCACGGTTCCTTTCGCTTTAGTTCAGTGCGTTTTGATAGATGCGGGCCGCGTCGTCTGGTGCCACCGCGACCGGATTGGGTTCGAGCAAGCGCTGGACGCTCAGGGCGCTTTCGACCATCTGCGGAATGTCGGCGGTGCTTATCCCGGCCGCGCTCAGCGAGCCATAGGGAGTGTGCTGCCGCCGCAGCCCGTCGATCCACTCGGCCGCCAACTCCACCCCCTCCTCGCGGCTCTTGCCGCCCAGCGCCAGCCCGGCCGCCCCGGCGGCAAAGTAGTATTTGTCTGCTACGGCCGGGGCGTTGTGCCGCATCACCCCGGGCAAGACGAGCGCCACGGCCGCGCCATGCGGCACGGGTGCGCCGCGCTCAAAGGAGACCTTTTCGATCCCGTAGCCGAGCGCGTGGCCGGCCCCGGTGTTGATTGGGCTCAACAGCAGCCCAGCGAGCAGGGCACAGTGCGCCATTTGATAGCGCGCGTTTGGATCGCCGCGGACTACGGCTTGCACGTACGCCGGGCAGCCCGCGGTCAGGGCGGCCCGCGCTACGGCGTCGCCAATGGCATTGCTCTTGGTGGAAGCCGTGCATTCGAGGGCATGCCCGAGGGCATCCAAGCCGGTGATCGCGGTCAATAGCGGCGGTAGGTCTTGGTGCAAACGCGGGTCCACCAGCGCGGCCTTGGGCTGTAAGTAGCTGCTGTACAAGGCCTTCTTGCCGGTTGCGTCGGCGATCACCGCCACCCGGCTGACCTCGCTCCCCGTGCCCGCTGTGGTCGGGATGCCGACGAGCGGAGCCAGCGGCGGTTTTTCGCACCGGTCAAAGCCAAAGTAATCGGCCACGGAGCCGCCACTGGCTGCGGTGCAGAGCGCGGCTTTGGCCGTGTCCATGGTGCTGCCTCCGCCCAAGGCGACAGCCACGTCGAAATCCGCAGCCGCCAGCACGTGCGCGCAGGCATCGACGCTTTGCACCGAGGGATTGGGCGCAATCTCCCTGTACGTGCCTACCACGTCTAAGCCGCCGAGGGCTTGGCGGACTAAATCGACGAGTGGGGCAATGCCCGGATCGTGGATTAGCAGCACCCGGCCCGCGCCGAGGCGGACGCACTCGGCCGCTAGCTGAGACAGAGCACCCGCCCCGAATAGGACCCGCCGGTCGCGGAATTCAAACAGCTCTGCTAGCGCTGCGCGCCGACTTTCTGCGGCAAAATAGGCGCTGCCCGCTAGCAGGTCCTCGTTGATCTGCACACTGCCCATTGTGGCCTTCCTCCATGTGTTGATGCGGCGAACCGAACCTTGTTGTGCGCCGGGGATTTGTGCAATATATACACGGAACCGCAGCCCTACAAAAACGGAGCCTCCATGACCCAAGACGCCGCCCAGACGTATGCCGAGCAGGGCTTTCTCACGGGCATTGACCTGTTCAGCACCAGCGAGATCGATCACTTCCGCGCCTGCTTCGACGAGCTGGAAGCTCGCGAGGGCCGAGAAAAGTGCCAGATCGGCCTCCAAGCCCGCCATCTCGACGAAGAATTCATCTGGCAGATGGCCACAGACCCACGCGTCCTCGACGCCATGCAGGAGGTCATGGGCGCGGACATCATGCTGCTCTCGACGCACTTCTTCTGCAAATACCCCGACCCAGAGGCCAAGCACTTTGTGGCTTGGCATCAAGACGTCACTTATTGGGGGTTGCAGCCGCCCGAGGCCCACACCGCTTGGGTGGCCGTAGATGCCAGCGATGTGGAGAACGGCTGTATGCGGGTCATCCCCGGCTCGCACAAAAACGGCATTGCCACCCACGGCGAGGCGGCCAGAGCCGGCAACCTGCTCAGCATCAATCAGGAGATCCCCGACGAGCTCGTCGATGCCAGCCAAGCCGCCGATCTAGTGCTCGTACCGGGCCAGATATCCATCCACGATGGCCAGATATTCCACGCCAGCAACCCCAATACCTCCAATCGCCGCCGCTGCGGGCTGACGCTGCGCTACGTGGCCCCACATGTCGAGCAGGTCGAGCTCAACTCGCTGGGCAACAAGTATCCGACCATCTTGGTGCGCGGCGAGGACCGCTACGGCAACTTCCCCGAGCAATCCGTGCCCTTTGCCCTCGCTGCTCGATAATCCGCTTTACTATTACTAAAGGAATACACAATGGCCCAGTACGACCGGATGGCCGTCCTCAACGCCATCTACGACACCGGTATTGTCCCGGTCTTTTACAACCAAGACCCGGAAACCACCATCCACATCGTCGAAGCCTGCGCCCGCGGGGGTGCCCGCTGCGCTGAATTCACCAACCGCGGCGATTTGGCCTACCACGTCTTCACCGAGGCCGTGCGCCACGTGATGGCCGAGAAAGTCGAAATCATCATGGGCGTTGGCTCGATATGCGACGCGCCCACCGCCGCCCTCTACATTGCCAACGGCGCGAACTTCGTGGTCGGTCCCCTGTTCAACGAGGAGGTCGCCCGCCTGTGCAATCGCCGCAAAATTGCCTATTCGCCCGGCTGCGGCTCGGTCAGCGAAATCGGCCAAGCCGAGGAGCTAGGCGTCGAGATCGTCAAGGTGTTCCCGGGCAGCGAAGTCGGCGGCCCGGCCTTCGTCAAATCCGTGCTCGGCCCCTGTCCTTGGACCCGCATCATGCCCACCGGCGGCGTTGATGCCACCCGCGAGAGCCTAGAGGCGTGGTTTACAGCCGGCGTTGCGGCCGTCGGCGCTGGGTCCAAGCTGATTACCAAAGAACTCGTCGCCGCCAAGGACTGGGATGGCTTGGCCGCCAAGGTCCGCCAGAGCGTCGATTGGATTCGGGAAATTCGCGCTGAGATGGAGAGCTAGCTCGGGGTCCTAACAGGAGGAATCCCGGCGGAGCTCAACTGTCTTTTCGCCGGCCTAACCTTGGCCAACGATGCTTTACACCCCGCGCTCGTCGGCGATGGTCTGGGCGCTGCTGCCAAAATCGAGTTACTTTGCCGAGGAAATGACCATGGTCTTGACGCAGGCGCAAAAAATCCACTTTGAACAACAGGGCTACCTGCCCTATCACCGGATCCTCTCCGACAGCGAAGTACAGGCCTTGCGCCAGCGCAGCGAGCAGATCGCCCGCGGCCAAGCCGACCATGTGCCGCCGAGCTACATCCAGTTGGAAGCCGCTTTCCGCGAGGGAGACGGTGCTGGCGTGGATCGCCTCGATCAAGTGCGCAAGATGACCCACCTGTGCTATTTCGATCCCCTCTTTGAGGCCGTGGCCCGCAAGGCGGCCATCGTCGATGTTATCGAGGATTTGCTCGGTCCCAACATCAAACTCTACTGCGACCAGTTGATGATGAAAGCGCGCTATCACGGCACGGTCACCGACTGGCACCAAGATTCAGTGGCTTGGCCCCAGTTTGCCCCGCAAGACCACGTTTCCTGCTGGGTCGCCCTCGACGATGCCACCGTGGAAAACGGCTGCATGACGGTGTTGCCGAGCAGCCATAAATGGGGGCCTATCAATCCGGCGCACAAAGCTCGTTTCCTAGCCAATCCCCTGATCCCCGAACCCGTGCCAGTGGAATTGCCGGCCGGGTCCTGCTTGTTCCACCACGGCCTCAACTTCCACCGCACCGGTGCCAATCCGACTCCCAACCGGCGGCGCGGCCTAGCCCTGCACTATCTCCGCTCGGAGACCATGTACCTCGGCGTTGCAAGCGAGGAACAGCGCCTGATGATGGAGTGCGAAAAGCCGCCCGGCGAATTTCGCTTTATGTTGATCCGGGGGCGCGAATTCGACGGGCGGGTGTAGGACTTGTCATAAGCGCCGGATAGCCTGACTATCAGCAATAAGCAACGCTCTCCCGCGCCAACTTCAATACTTGCCAATCGCAACGACATTCAACGTACTTAGACCTTTTCGCGGTCTGGGATTATAAGCTAAGGGAGTCAACCCCCAAACAGGGCCGGGTGATGGCCCTCAATGATGGTAGGGGAGCTTTTAAGCCCGTGCGCGTAGAGCAGGTTGTTAGCACGGTGGCCGTCGGCCCCGATGGGCTGCCCCGCGGGGTGCTGTTGGAGGTGCTGGCTGGCGATTTGACCGGCGATGGCCGAGACGAGATCGTGCTCTCTAGAAGCAGTGAGACCGCGACTGCGGTTTGGTCTGTGGGGCCGAAACTCCAAATCGACTTGGCCGAAGGCGTCAAGGGCTTAGTGGTGCAGCGCAGGGGAGCCGGGGATGGGATAGAAGCGGAGGTGCTGTATGACGAGCGGCTGTTTCTGCACTCGTCGGTGGTGGTGCGCGACTTGAATGCCGATGGGGTGGAGGACTGGGTGTTCATCGGCGGGGATCGGGCGTCGGGTTTTGGGGTGTCGGTCTATAATTTGGGCGTCAATGTCGTGGTGTACGCGTTGACGCGGGAGGGATCATTGGCACGGCAATTAGTCGCTGCGGACTGAGTACTTCAGGTATAAAAATGCAAAAAAAAGGCGTTTCCTTTTCCGTTTTCACCAAAATGTGGAAAGACAAATCTCCAACCGAACTCGGAGAGTTTGTACTCGATCTGGGCTTCGACGGCATTGAACTGCCCGTGCGTGCGGATTATCCAGTGCCCCCCGAAAATGTTGGACACGACTTGCCCAAAGCGGCCAAGGAACTCGGCGCTTTGGGTGTCGCCATTACCAGTGTGGCCGGACCGACGGACGAAGCAACCATTGCGGCTTGCGGCGCTGCCGGAGTTCCGGTCATTCGCACCTGTCCAGCCATTGCTAGCGGAGGGTATTTGGCCAGCGTGGAAGGTCACCAGCGAGCCTTTGACGCCCTGATTCCCTTGCTCGACAAACACGGGGTCGCTTTGGGCATCCAAAATCACGAAGACCAATGGGTGTGCAATGCCATGGGCATTAAGCACCTAATTGACCGCTACGATCCCAGCCATATCTGCGCCATACCCTGTGCCGGGCACACTGCTCTCAACGGAGAATCCCCCGAGATGGCGATCGATATCGTCTGGTCGCATCTGTCCCAGTTCAAGCTCAAGAATGCGTACTGGCGGCGGCAGACCGGACCGGAAGCGGAAAACGTGGAGTGGCGTCCTTATTGGACCACGGGACGGCAGGGACTGGCTTCGTGGCCGCGGTCGGTCGCGGAACTGAAGCGAAGGGGCTTTAGCGGTGTCGTCTGCATGGATGCCGAATACCACGATGCAGCCTCCACACAGCGACTCCTCGCCGAAGACCTAACCTTCGCCAAATCTTTGTTTTGAGCGGGCCCCGACAAACCGCTCCACCGCAGCGGCGATCACAGCAGTGAACCTAGACCCCAACTTATCCGGCGCGAAACCCCACTTCGACCCCATCCCCTATATCGACGGTGGCTCGCAGCACTCGGGGCCGCACTAACTCCGCTGTCTGCGCTACGCCGTCGATCCATATACGGGGAAAGTTGCACCAAGCCGCCGGCACTTCCGCTTCAAAGGTCAGCTCCTTGCAAGCCACGCCTGCGGGCAGATCGGTGAAAGAAATTTGATACCGTTGCTCATCGGCACTGTCGCCAACAACGTCAATGGCGGCATGACGCCGGCTCAGATGATAGAACACGACTTCTTCGGGCACGGCGCACCAGACTTCGTCGCCGCCCTCTGCAAGCACCGTTTCCAAGCGCTTGCGCAGCTGGGCTGCGGAGCAATCCTTGTTGATGTGGATGGGCACTTCGAGCGGGCAGTGGCAGTAATCGATGACCCAACCGCAGTACTGGCGGGCGGGGAGAATGTTGCGGAAGGGATCGTGTTTGCTGAAGAAAGGAGGGGGGTATTCGTGGATCAGAGGACTGCGGTCGAGCCAATAGCACTCGTCCGCAGGTCGATTTATTCCCTCCCTGATGCTCATGGCACCCAAATAGCCGAGTTGGCGGCAGGCCTCGAGAATGTGTGGGGCCATATTGCGGTTGTTGCCGGGGGCACAATACAGCGGCACCGGCGCGTCAATGGCTTGCTCTAAAACCTCCTTGGCCACGCGCAGCTCCTGATCGACCATCTCGGGTGCGATAAAGCCGTGAGTCCACGAGTGATTGCCGACGCCCCAGCCGCGCGCGATCAGGTCTTTGAGCTCCTCGGCATTCATGTGCCGGTAGCCATTGAAGCTCGACCCGGCGACCCGGCGCACTTCCCCCATTTGCCCGACGACCACTTCCAAGTGCCCGGGAATACCGCATTCTTCGTGATAGGGCACGGCAAAACGGTGCAAATCGACTAGGGCCTCGTCGTAGGTAATGGAGTAAACCCAGCGTTTGCCGTATTTCCAATCGCAAATGCGCAGCGACATAATCAATCCTTTGCAGCGAACGATTTTTAGCCAGTTGTCGTACTGCGACTCTAACTCAGAAACCTAAGTACACGACCGTAGGGCCTTACCCTCGGATCGAGGGCATCTTGCCCTCGTCGAGGGCGGGACGCCCTCGATCCCGGACCCAGCGGAAACAGCAGAAAAGGCGTACTCAAAGTAAGGGGCGCCTACTTTAGGTGTCGTGTAGTTAGCTCAGAAACTTAAAGGACGAAATTGCAACTCCGTCCCATCCTCCGCCTCCACCGTCGCCCGCAGCAGGCGAGGGCGCACCACCGAGGCCGACCGCGGCACCCCGTTTACCCACACTCGGGGCGAATTGCACCAAGCCGCCGGCACCTCCACTTCAAAGGTCAACTCCCGGCGCTCAACCCGGATAGGCAACGCCTCATAGCGGATCCGGTATCGTCGTTCGCGAGCCGTTTCGGCCACGGTTTCGACCACGGCGTGCCGTCGGCACAAGTGATAGGAAACGACCTCTTCGGGCACGGCGCACCAGACTTGGTCCCCGCCCTCTTCGACGATCGTCTGCAAACGCCGGCGCAATTGCGCTTCCGAGCAGTCTTTGCTGGGGTGAACGGCCTGTTCCAACGGGCAGTGGCAGTAGTCGATAATCCAACCCCTCGCTTCTTGGGCCAGCAGAATATGGCGGAACGGGTCGTAAGCACTGTAAAAGGGTGCCTCATAGCGCTCGTGCAACGGCGTGCGATTGAGGTAGTACAATTCATCGCGCACCGCGTTCACCCCATCCGTTATGCTCATGGCGCCCAAGTAACCAAGTTGGCGACAGGCGTCCAGCACATAGTCGGACATATTTTCATTGCCGTTGGGGGCGCAGTACAGCAGCACCGGAGCACCGATAGCCTGTTCTATAACATCGCGCGACAGGCGGATTTCCCGATCGACCATATCGGGCCTGATAAAGTGGTGACTCCAGCCGTGGCTACCCACGCCCCAGCCGCGGGCGAGCAAATCCTTGAGCTCCTCGCCATTCATGTGCCGGTAGCCGTTGAAGCTCGAAGTGCCGATATTGCGGATTTCGCCGATCTGCTGGGCCACGGCCTCTACGTGTCCGGGAATGCCGAATTCTTCGTGATGGGGAATGGCAAAGCGGTGTAGATCGGCCAGCGCCTCGTCGTAGGTAATCGAATAGACCCAATTCTTGCCGTATTTCCAGTCGCAGATGCGCAGGGCCATAGTTCCGTCGTCTTTGTTCGGCTAGGCTTTATTTATCTAGCGCTGCAACGGCGGTCTGGAAATCCGCCCAAGTGGTGGAATAACCTACGGCTATTTCAAAGCGGTGAATGCCATAACGCGTGGCCAGACGCTCGGGAAAGGTATCGGGCGTTTCCACGCCTACCGTGCCGTCGCGCATGAGGATACAGCGGTAGCCCGCCCGCAGCATGGGGCGGCCCCCTCCCTCTGAGTTGAGAATGCACATATCCGCGGCAAAGCCCGTATAGATGAGGGTCTCGACGCCGCGCTCTTGCAGGTATGCGTCGAGCTGGTCGGTGTAAAAGACGAGGGGCTCGTCCCCCAGCGGCTCGACGATTTTGGCCCTTTTCATACGCGCAGCGGGCGATTTGGCCAGATCGACGCCGGTTGATCTTTTTTCGATGGTTTGGAATTCGCCGGAGCGGGCGATGGCCCAGCGGTCCGACGGGTGCTGGTTTTCCCGGGTGCGGCGAGAAGGCACTTGGGGGTAGTGCTTGTCAAAATCCTCGGGCTCGACGTGGCACACCGGCATACCAAGCCGCCGGGCGATATCCATGGCCGGCCGGATCACTTCTTTCATAACGCGCCAAGATTCTTCGATGGCCTGAGGCCAGCCCATGCCGGTGACGTAGTTGACGTCGATCTCAGGGCCATCGGGCAGCCCCACATTCCAGCAGTGCAAACCAATGAGCGCCGTGCGTTCCACTGGCAACTCGAAGACGTCCTCTGCGTAGCCGGCTTTGTCTATGGGCAGGGCGCGGTAATGGCGAGTCTTGAGTTTAAGCGTCTTACTCATCGGACCTACCCCTCCCGATTTCGGTCCGCCACTTCTTCGACGATGGCCGCGATCCTCTCTACGTGTTCATCTTCCCATTTTTCGCTAATTGAGCAGGTGCGGATCCAGTTTTCGAGAAAAGCCCAAGCCGTGGGGCAAGTAGCGGAACTGTAGTGATGCACACGCGAGGCCGGCGGCCGCGAAAACGGGTACTTGTTGGCGTCCACGTATTCCTGGAGAAAGGTGAGGGCGGCGGGCATCAGGTAATACTTGCCCTGGCCCGCTCCATTTATTCCAGCTTCTAGTACTTGGGTGGCAAACTCCTCGCCCGTGCATTTGAAGGCCTCTGGGTCGATGCTAAAGCTGGACATCCAAGCGGAATACTTGGTGACGTAGTCGGGAATGGGCAATGGCGTAATGCCGGCAATAGAGGAGAGCTTCTCCGTGATCAGACGCGCCGTGCGATCGATCTTGTCGACCTGAGCGCGGATGGTCTCCAGTTGACCGAGGCACAGCGCCGCGGTCATGCGGCTCATATCGTAGGCGTGCCCAAAGGCCGTGTGGGTGCGGCCGAAGTGGGGCACATCCACCCCGGCGCGGCCCGAGCTGAGGAAGCGCACTTTTTCCGCTAGTTCGTCATCGTCAGTAGCGATGCAACCCCCTTTATCCGAGCTGAAGGTTTTCTCCGAATCGAGAGAGAAGGCCGAGGCCGTCCCGAGGGTGCCGACGGTGCGCCCCTTGTATTCGCTGAATATGGCCTGACAGACGTCCTCGTACACGATCAGCCCGTGTTTGGCGGCCAATTCGTTGATCGGGTCCATATCGTTGGGCAGGCCACATTTATGCACCGCCAAAATTGCCCGCGTGCGGTCGGTGATGCAGGGCTCTATGGTCGCGGCACTGAAATTGACCGTGCCCGGTGCCGTATCGGCAAAAACGGGAATATAGTTGTGCATGAGTACGCCATAGACGGTGCCGTAATCGGTGAGCGGGCTGATGATGACCTCGTCGCCGGGATCGAAGTCAAAGGCCAGTGCCAGAGCGGCCATGGCCGTGGTGCAGGTGGGGGTGGCGATGCAGTGCTTGACGCCTAGTTCGGCGGCGAACGCCTGCTCAAACTCGCCCACTGAATCGCAGCGTAGCCCCGAATCCAATACCTCCTGTACGTACTTCAGACTATTGGGCCCTATGGTGCGGGGAAAGAGAGGAGGCACGATGCCTTCGCTGCTGTGGGCGTCGGCCCCGCGCTTGGTGGGCTTGTGAGCCGGTGCTAATTGCTGGGACATTAGACTCTCCTATGATCGATTTGAAGCGCCGCATTTTTTCGGTCGTTGCGACCCAACCTATCCCTTTCGTCTATCGGGTGTCAAGTGCGGCTCAGCTCTATGGCCGTTCGCGCTCAGCTTGCTTTAGATGTTGAAAATCCCGCAATAACCGCTGACCTTCTTCCCGACGCCCCTGTTTGAGATAAAGCTGAGCTAGACGGTAGTGGGTGGAAATGTGGCGGGGGTCTCTTTTGAGTGCTTGCTGGTAGAGATGGGCAGCCTCTGTTTGCTCTCCCTGCTTCTCCAAGACAGCCCCTAGACGGCAATAGGGGTCGGCAAACTCGGAATTCACCTGAATGGCCTGCTGGAAATAGCTTCTGGCAGCTTCCAATTCGTTTTCTCGCTCACTGACCAGCCCTAGATCGTAGTAGATCTTGGCCCGTTTTACTCCCAACTCAAGAGCGCGTCCATAGGCCCTCTTGGCTTGGGCATAATCGCAAAGATCCATGTAGGTTTTTCCGAGATGCATGAGGAAAACCCCATTCTCGGGTGCTTGGGCGATGGCCTTTTTGTAGTACGGAATGGCTTTCCCCGATCTTCGCTGCAGCGTATAGGCCAAACCGATCTGGTCCAAGGCCCGGGCAAAATCTGGCTTCAGACGTACTGCTTGGCTGAATTCTCGGACCGCTTCTTCATACTGACCATTCTGCAGGTAGCGACGACCGCGACGATAGTAAACCTCGGCGGCAATCTGCTCCTCTGGTTCGATCTTTAAGGGTTTTTGCACGTTGTGTAACTGTTGTTCTTTTTGCCCGCAGCCGATCCATCCCCAACTGCCTATAAAAAGAGCTAGGAGCATCGATACTCTTAGAAGTGAAGTGCCCCTCGGCATGAGTTGTTACGCCCTCCCAAGGGCCGATAGGTTTCGCTGCCCCCATTGTCGCCGTGCCAAGCACTGCGTCCCCCGCCTACCGGCTTGGTGTAGATCAACGCCCGCCGCTGACTCTTGTATTTATTGTCCCTTTTATCACAAGAGTCAATGCGCCTTGCCCAAAAAATTTTGCAAAGTACAATCCAATATGGTAGAAAGCCTAATCGCCGTTTCTCGCACGTAACCCCGCAGCAGCAAACCCGTGCATCCAGAACAACGCGAAAATACACTGAGCGAAACCGAGCGGCTGCAACTCGCCCGCCAAGCCTTTGCCGATTACTACGCCCGATGTTTCTGGTATTTGCGCCGGGACTTGGAAATAAGCGTCGGAGATATACCCGAGATCGCGCGGGGCTTGCGCCTGCACGGAGGCCAGCAGGGATTTCTCTTGGCCGCTCGCCTATGCCCCTAAGCGCGTTTCAGCAATCCATCCTGCGTTTGTTAGCGCAAAATCGCAGCCCGGAGAGCTATGTAGCTGGTGCTACGGTCCTGCACCAGATTCCCGATAGTCCACGCTTTTCCGATGACCTAGATGTGTTCCACGACGTGGAAGACAGCGTCGCACGGAGTGCCGAGTTCGACGTTGCTATACTGGACGCGAATGGCTTTGCGATCGAATGGCTTTTGCGGCAGCCAGCCTATCTCAGGGCAATCGCGGCGAAGGAAGGACAGTCCCTCAGATTGGAGTGGGCGCAAGATTCCGCCTTCCGCTTCTTTCCGGTTGAACGAGACGAACTATGCGGTTACCGCCTGCACCGGGCCGACGCAGCGACCAACAAAGTGTTAGCTTTGGCCGGACGCCGAGAGGCGCGCGATTTCATCGACGTTCTGCACTTGGACAGCAGCTATCTCTCGTTGGGGGTGCTATGTTGGGCGGCCTGTGGGAAAGATCAGGGATATACGCCGGATTTCTTGCTCGACCAGTTAAATCGCAATGCGGCTTTTACCCAAGAGGAAATCCAGCCGCTAGACTTGGCGGTCCCCCAGCCGCTACCGGCTCTGAAGCGGCAATGGTGCTCGGCTGTGGAGCGGGCCGGTAGATTGCTAGCCGCGTTGCCTGCGGGGGAAGTGGGTTGCCTCTATCTCGACAGACAGCAGTCCGTTCCTGTGCAACCCGACCCGACACACGAGGCATTTGCCTCGTTGCAACGGCATTTTGGGTCTGTGCGTGGAGCTTGGCCTAAAGCCTATTGATTGCTCAACTATGAGTGCGCGAAGTCCGGCCGAAAGTATGCTACATAAGGTCACAAAAGAGAAAGCCCCCGACGCCATACCAGCGTCGGGGGCTTTCCCGTTAGATGCGACGGCACTCAGGCGATGGCCCTCATGGAGCCAACCGCCGCTAACGCGATAAGTTGGCTTTCCCGTTAGGCGATGGCCGCAAGTGCCTTGCGGGCGAAAACCTTGGCCAAGTGGCGGCGGTACTCTTCGCCAGCAAAGTGGTCGGCGAGCACCTCCTGTCCGTCGGCCGCCCGGGCGGCCGCAGCCGCGAGTGCTTCCTCGCTCCAGTCGCCGCGGAGGGCCGCTTCAACCCCGCTATCGCGGAAGGCCGCATTAGCCACGCCCGTAAAGGCCACCTTGACCGCGCCTCCGGCCGCAGCCGCCGCGCAGCCCACGACGGCAAAGCGCGAGGCTGGATGCGGGAACTTGACATAAGCCGACTTTTCCGCGCCCGGGACCCGCACCTCGGTGATGAGCTCGTCCGGCGCGAGTGCGGTCAAAAACAGATCGACGAAAAACTCGTCCGCGGGAATTGCGCGCTCGCCGTCGGGTCCCCTGACGACAATCGCGGCCCCCAACGCCAAGATCGCAGCCGGGTAGTCTGCGGCCGGATCGGCGTGGGCCAGCGAGCCGCCAATGGTGCCCTTGTTGCGCACTTGCGGATCGCCGATGACCGAGGCGGCTTGGGCTAGGGCCGAGATGTTGGCACGGACCAAACCCGAGGACTCGATCTGGTAGTGGGTGGTGGTCGCACCAATAGCAATGGCGTCGCCATCCTCTCTGATGTAGTTGAGCTCGGCGAGCCGACCAATGTCGATCAGCGCACCCGGTGCCGACAGGCGCAGCTTCATGGCCGGCAACAGGCTGTGGCCGCCAGCCAAGAGCTTGGCGTCGTCCGAGAGGAGCTCAATCGCCTCATCTACTGAAGCGGGACGATGATAGTCAAACGCGACAGGTATCATGGTCGGTCTTCTCCTTAGCTAACGTGCTGGATGGCCTGCCACACCTTCTGCGGCGTCAGCGGCATGGCAAGGTCGCGCACACCCAACGGCCACAGGGCGTCGAGCACGGCGTTGACAATGGCCGGCGGCGAGCCAATCGTGCCGGTCTCGCCAGCGCCCTTGACGCCGAGGGGATTGTGCGGGCAGGGCGTGACAGTGTGGTCGGTTTCAAAGGAAGGCAGGTCGTCGGCGCGCGGCAGGACGTAGTCCATATAGGAGCCAGAAATGAGCTGGCCGCTGTCGTCGTACACGGCCTCCTCAAACAGGGCTTGGCCAATGCCGTGCGTAATGCCGCCGGCGACTTGGCCTTCGACGATCATGGGATTGACGATATTGCCCACGTCGTCAACGGCCACGTAGCGCCGCACCGCAACCACGCCGGTCTCGGCATCCACCTCCACGACCGCTAGGTGGGCACCGAAGGGAAAAGTAAAATTGGCCGGGTCGTAGAAGCTGGTAAACTCCAGCCCCGGCTCCAGCCCCTCGGGAAAATTGTGCGGCACGTACGCGGCCAGCGCGACCTCCGCAAAGGAAATCGACTGATCGGTGCCCTTAACCGCCCAACGGCCCGCGGCGAATTCGAGGTCCTCTTCGGCCGCTTCGAGCAGGTGGGCGGCGATCTTGGCCCCCTTCTCCTTGATCTTGTCCATGCTCTTGACGATGGCCGTGCCGCCGACGGCCAGCGAGCGCGACCCATAGGTGCCCATGCCAAAGGGCACGGACTCGGTGTCGCCGTGAATGATGTCCACGTCTTCGAGTGCCACGCCCAACCCGTCGGCCACCACTTGGGCAAAGGTCGTCTCGTGGCCCTGCCCGTGCGAGTGGCTGCCGGTGAAGACGGTGACCTTGCCGGTGGGCTGGACGCGGACGCCCGCGCTCTCAAAGAGGCCGGCGCGCGCCCCCAACGCGCCGACCACGGCCGAGGGCGCAATGCCGCAGGCTTCGATATAAGTCGACAAGCCAATGCCTAAATAGCGGCCATTGCCGGCGGCGCGGGCCTTGGCCTGCTCTTGGCGCAGTTCGTCGTACCCGATGGCCGCGAGGGCCTTGTCGAGCGCGGCCTCGTAGTTGCCGCTGTCGTATTGCAGGGCCACTTGGGTCTGATAGCCTTCCTGCTCGACGCCGTCAAAGGGCGGGATGAAGTTTTTGCGCCGCAGTTGGGCCGGGTCGCGGCCCGTCTCCAAGGCGGCTTGCTCAACTGTGCGCTCGAGAACGTACGTGGCCTCGGGGCGGCCTGCGCCGCGCAGGGCATCAACCGGGGTGGTGTTGGTGAAGACGCCGGTTACATCGACGTGAACCGCCGGGGTCGTGTACAGCCCCTGCAAGAGCGTGCCGTAGAGATACGTGGGTACGCAGGGCGCAAAGGTCGATAGGTACGCGCCTAAGTTGGCGACGGTTTTGACCTGCAGGCCCACGAAGTGGCCGTCGGCGTCGAGCCCGAGATCGACCTTGGTGTGGTGATCGCGGCCGTGGGCGTCGGTGAGAAATGCTTCGCTGCGGCTGGCAGTCCACTTGACCGGGCGGCCAATCTGGCGCGAGCACCACGTGACGAGAACCTCTTCGGCGTAGTGAAAAATTTTAGAACCAAAGCCGCCGCCGACATCCGGCGACACCACGCGCACCTTGTGCTCGGGCAGGTTTAGGACAAACGCCGTCAGCAGCAGGCGGATGACGTGGGGGTTCTGCGACGAGGTGTAGAGCGTGTAGTGGTCGCGTGCGCCGTCGTAATCGCCAATGGCGCAGCGCGGCTCAATTGCGTTGGGAATGAGCCGCTGATTGTCAAACTCCAAGGTGGTGACGTGCGCGGCACTGGCCAAGGCCGCGTCCGTGGCCGCTTGATCGCCGAGCTCCCAATCGAAAGGCGTGTTGTTGGGCACGTCGTCGAACAACTGGGGCGCACCCTCTTCTATTGCTTGGGTTGCCGCGACGACTGCGTCCAAGACTTCGTACTCTACGTCCACCAACTCGGCCGCATCCGCGGCTTGCTCGCGGCTTTCGGCCAAGACGATGGCGACCGGGTCGCCGACGTGGCGCACCTTAGACGCGGCCAGCACCGGATGGGCTGGCTCCTTCATGGTGTCGCCGTTTTTGAAATCCACCTGCCAGCCGCAGGGCAGGCCGCTGACGCCAGCCGCTTCGAGGTCGGCCCCGGTAAAGACGGCGACCACGCCAGCCGCGGCAGCCGCGGCCGTTGTATCGACGCCCTTGAGCGCGGCGTGGGCATGCGGGCTGCGCACGATGGCCGCAAAGGTCGAGTTGGGCAGGGCAATGTCATCGGTGTAGCGGCCCTTGCCGGTGATAAAGCGCTGATCTTCGACGCGCTTGACGGATTGTCCTATGAGTCCCATAGCAGCCTCCTATGCGCTCTCGGCGGCGCGTTGGACCGCCTTGATGATGTTGTCGTAGCCCGTGCAGCGGCAGAAGTTGCCTTCGAGCGCGTGGCGGATCTCCGCGTCGCTGGGCATTGCATTGCGCTCTAGCAACTGCCAAGCGGCCATAATCATGCCGGGCGTGCAAAAGCCGCACTGCAAGCCGTGGGTCTCGCGGAAGGCTTCCTGTAACGGATGCAGCGTGCCGTTGGCTGCAAGCCCTTCGATGGTCGTTATCTCCGCGCCATCGGCTTGCGCCGCGAGCATGGTGCAGACCTTGACGGCTTGGCCATCGACGACAGCGGTACAGGCACCGCAGTTGCTGGTGTCGCAGCCGACGTGCGTGCCCGTCAGGCCCAACTCATCGCGCAGATAGCTGACGAGCATCTGGCGCGGCTCCACCTCGTGCTCGTGGGTCTGGCCATTGACCGTGACCTTGATTGCTACTGCCATAGTCGCCTCCTTGAATAAAATTGCGAATTGCGAGTTGCGAATTGCGAGTTGCGAGTTGCGAGTTGCGAATTGGGGCTGGGGCCGGAAATTCCTAACTCCCAATTGATATTTCGCGTTCCAGCGCCCTGAAAAACTGGTTGGTAAACATCCGCGCCACGCCCGACAGCAGACGCTGGCCCATGCTCGCCAATCGGCCCGTCAACTGGGAGCTGCCCTCGACTTCCACCGTAGTCGTCTCGTGATCTTTGTCAGTGAGCTGGACGTGGCCCTCGGCCCTGATCTGGCCGATCTTGCCATCGACGTCGATGAGCAGGCGATAGCTTTCCGGCTCCTTGCTATCTACTACTTGCAGCGCGCCGTTGAACGTGCTGTTGATCGGCCCCATTTTGATGTGCAGCACGGCTTGGTACTGGCCGGGGCCGGTCTGCTCCAAGGTATCGACGCCTGGAGTAATGCGCGCCAAGACCTCGGGGTCGTTGAGCAAGTCCCACAGGATTTGCCGCGGGGCGCGAAAAGTATGAGAGTCTGTAAGCTGCATGGGCCGATGCTGTGGTTGAGGGCCAGAAGCGGATGTGCGATGGATATTAAAAAATTTTGCCTGTCCTTGTCAATTAAACAGCCAACGCGACGGAGCGACGGATTGGAATGACCAGATTCGCAGACCTCAGCGGGATTGTACTGGCGGCGGGGCGTTCCTCGCGGATGGAGGGTGCCAATAAGTTGCTGCTGCCTTGGGAAACGCAATGCGTCCTCCAAGTGGTGGTGGAGCGGATCTGCGAGGTCGGTTTGGGAGAGGTGGTCGTGGTGACCGGGCATCAGCGGGCAGAGGTAGAGAAAGCGTTGAGCCGCTATCCCGTGCGGCTGGTACACAACCCAGACTTTGCCGAGGGAATGGCCGCTTCTATCAGAGTGGGCGTGGAAGCGGCAGCCAGCGAGAAAGGGTATCTCTTTGCGCTGGGGGATATGCCGCAGGTCGTTGGTAAGACGATGCTAAAGGTCGCCGAGGCGTTAAAAAGTAGCGAGACTATCGCCGTGCCGGTGTGCGACGGGCGACGCGGCCATCCGGTAGCTATCGGCAGTGCCTATCGAGATGCCTTGCTCGCGTTGAAGGGCGATCGGGGTGCGCGGCCGATCTTGGCAAAAAACGCAGCCCATGTCGTGGAAGTGCCCGTGGAGGACGAGGGCATTTTCGTGGATGTGGATACGCGGGAAAGCTATGGGGCGACGCGGGCCGCATGGCAAAAGTTGGCGTAAGGGATGCGGGAACAGAAGCATCGACATAGTTTTGAGTCGGCTAGCGGACCTAATTACAATCCATTGACGCCCAACAATAGGCTGTCTCATGCAATACAAGACCTCGCCGAAACTGTTGCTCAAGGAGAACCGCATTATGAAGACCGTACACTCCATACGGAAGACGTCGCTCAACAGCCGCACCCTGCTCATCGCCAGCATCCTCGCCCTCACCGTTAAACCAGCCGACGCTGGGCTGTGGGACAACATCAAGGAGAGTGTCAAATCATGGTACGCGGATGATAGCTCAGAAGCATCCGATGAGCCGACCATCCCTCAAACGCCCGTCGAGTATGCTGGCCACGTTGACCTGATTTTGAAAGAGCAAATCGAACTAGCTTTTGACGAAAATACCCCCGGTATCGGTAATGTGGGTTGGATGGGATTCTCGCCAGAAGGCACCCTGCTACTCACGGATTTCATCGGTAATCAAGCCGTTGAGTTCAGCCGTACCGACGGGCAATACATCCGATCCTTTGGGCGGGCGGGAAGTGGTCCGGGCGAATATGTCAGGCCTATGAGTATGGACATAGATCCCCAAGGTCAACTTTATATTCTCGATCCGGGACTCGGGTACTTACTCCGCTATGATCGGCAAGGGCAATACTTAGACCAGACTCCCCGCTTTTCTAAGGGGTCTCGGATCGCAACCGGGCGAGCCGGCGAAGTGTTCCTTATTAGGGCGAAAGGGACGTCTAGTGGCCATATTATGGAATTGCAGCGGCTTGACCCAGCAACCTACGAACCGATCTATCGCATTCCATTGTCCTCTAGCCAACAGTCTCTCCTCTCTAGACGCATGTTCGGCTATGCCCGTTTGGACTACAGTCCGACGCGGCATCGTTTGTATTACATGGGACCTAATGACTACAAAGTCACAGAAATCGACGCGGACACTGGTCGGCTGGTGCGTCAGTTTGGCTATCAGCTAGAGCGGTATGATTCCTTGCCGGAGCGCTACTACAACTTAAAGGGTGGAACCATCGAAGACATGAGTAAATTAGACCATGAAATGAGTTACGTGATGGCTATGGTTCTCGTGGCGGACCGGTATGTGTTTGTTGTCTACCAGCACCCCTCCATCTTCGATGACTTAGCCAGACGCGCACTCAAATGGGAAGGAATCGTCTATGACCTAAAGACTCCAGATCTGATCAAAGCCTATGCGTTTGAAGAGCCCATTCCATCATATCCCGACCCTGTGGACAGCAGCAAAGTTCGTTATATGTCTATCCCCGGAAACGACCTCACTCATTGGGATGGTCGTCTATATAACTATCAATCGCCACCACCAGAGAGAGCCGAACATTCCAACGGCACGGTGAGGGTCTATGAATCCGTCTTTCGTTCCCAGTAAATCATCCTTGCACGAATCAACGGAACGTCCTAGAGGCTCTAGCCGCTCACTCTCAAACCTCGAGCAGATCGTAAAATGGAGCGTTGATCCTGTCCACGGCAAAGATCACGAGCATACAAAATGACGACATTAAAAAAGCTACTATACATCGCTCTCGCACTTGGGTTACTCGTCCTATTATTTGCGATTTTCAGCGATTCCACGCCGTCGCAAAATCCCCGCCACGAATCCCTCGAAACCCTCCCTGAACTCGAACCACCCAACACCCCAGTCGCCATAGAGACGATCCAGCATCGCGACCTCGTTCAAAAAATTATCTCAACGGGCGTCTTTAAGGCCAAAATGGAGACTGCCATCGTCCCCCAAGTAGCGGGCCAAGTGCGCCGCCTCAACGTCGAGGAAAGCCGCTTTGTCAGCAAAGGCGACACCATCTTGGAATTGGACGCGGAACGCTATACTATCGCTTATCTACAGGCAAAAGACCAAATGACGCGGGCACTGCGGGAATACGCCTCCATAGCCTTATTGAGCAACCAACTGGACCGCGGGCACCAAGCACGCGACCTCATCGAGACCAAAGCCGATAGCACCAACATCAACGATGTAGAAGCTCTATCGCTGTTTGCCAACGGCACCCCCAAAGAATGGATCGCCAGCACTACGGGCTTGACTCGCGCTCGACTCAACCTGAAACAAGCCGAACTCGACCTCAAAAACGCAGTTATTACAGCGCCCTTTGCCGGCGTCGTAACCGAAGTGGAAGTAACCTCTAACACCTGGGTCACCCAAGGACAGACCCTGATGCAGCTTTTGGCGCTCAACCCGCTGCTGCTTGAAGTCAGCATTCTCGAAAGCGAACTGCGCTTACTACACATCGGCGCTCAGGCAGCCATCGCGCTCCACGCGTACCCCGACGACCAGTTTGCGGGCGCGGTCAAAGCCATCAGTCCGGTAGTCGATAGCGAAAGCGGAACTTGCCGCATCTTGATCCAAATGGATAACCCCGGTCAGCGCATCAAACCCGGCATGTTCGCCCGGCTCGAAATCGGCGTCAAATCCTTTCAGCAGCGGCTGCTCATCCCACGCGACGCGCTCCTCATCCGCGATGACCGCAAGCTAGTGTTCGTCCACCAAGACGGGCTAGCCCAATGGCGCTACGTGAAGACCGGCCTCGAAAACGACGACTTTATCGAGATTACCGAAGGGTTAGAAGCCGGCGAAGAACTCATCGTATCCGGGCACTACAACCTAGCCCACGAAGCCAAAGTCGTGGTCGTCCAGCGCTGAGAGGAGCGGCCTGTGCGTATCGTGCGCTTTGCCGTCTATCGGCCCGTAGCCACTACCGTTTGCTTTCTCGCCGCGCTCCTCTTGGGTTCGTACTCCCTCTTCCGGCTAAGCGTAGATTTCCTCCCCGACCTCGACATTCCTCGGCTCATCGTCCGCACGGATGCCCCCAGCCTAAGTGCCCTCGACGTAGAAGAACACGTCACCCGTCCCATTGAGTCGTCTCTCAGTGCCATCAGCGGCGTCCGGCGGCTCAAGTCCATTTCGCAAGACGGCATCTCTTTTGTGGAGGTTGAGTTCAACTGGGGCAGCGACATGGACCTCAGCTTCATCAAGGCGCGCAGCAGCCTCGACCAAGGCCATCTGTCGCAAACGGCCGGCCGCCCTACCATTTTGCGCTTCGACCCCTCGGCCGCCCCCATTATGACGCTTGTGGTCACCAGTGATCGGGTCCAACAGCCCCGCTCCACGCGAGATTACCAAGCGGCCCTCGTGGAGCTGAAGGAAGTGGCGCAGGCGGTAGTCAAACGCCGGCTGGAGCAGATCGATGGCGTGGCTTACGTGCAGGTCGCCGGCGGGCTAGACCGCGAAATTCAAATCCATCTCGACGCCGAGAAAAGCAGGCGCTACAACATCGACTTTGCCGAGGTGGAAAACAGCCTCAAACAGTTTAACATAACCCATTCCGGCGGCTCAATCCGCGACGGTTTTGCCCAGTTCCCTCTGCGCATCCAAGCCGAGTTCACCGACGTGCAACAAATCCGCCAAGTCCCGGTGCAACTAACGCCCAAACTAATCCGCTTACAGGACGTGGCCCGCGTCGAAGACGGCTATGCAGAACGCACCGGCTACACCCGCTTGAACGGACACGAAGTCATCACCCTGTATGTTTTTAAGGAGGCCGGTGCCAATACTGTGGAAGCCTCCGAAAAAGTGTACGACAGCCTCTACCGCTTTTCGCAAGAGTACGCGGACTTCGCCGTAGTGCCGGTCTTCGACCAAGCCGAGTTCATCAGTGAATCTATACACAATGTCCTCCAATCCTTGTACTTGGGCGGCCTCTTTGCCTTTGTCATCCTCATTTACTTCCTCCGCGATCTTAAGAACCCGCTTATCGTAGGGCTATCCATACCTATTTCCATTATTACCACCTTTATCTGCATGTACTTCCTCGACATCCACTTTAACATTGTGTCGTTGGGGGGCCTCGCGTTGGGCATCGGCATCTTAGTCGACAACTCAATCGTCGTGCTAGAAAACATTTATCGCTACCGCGAAATGTCGCACGAGCCGGGCGCAGCAGCGGTCCGCGGCACCCGCGAGGTGGGCTTGGCCATCACAGCCTCGACCCTTACAACCATGTCGGTTTTCATGCCCTTAGTGTATGTCAAGGGAATCGCTGGGGCACTCTTTTACGAGCAGGCCGTCACCATCTCCCTCGCGTTGGCAGCCTCTTTAATCGTGTCCATCATGCTACTGCCGATGCTGTCGGCTCGGTCTTGGGATGCGCCTAATACATCGGGGCAACTCTACCGCATCGGGCGCGTAGCGGCCACCCCTTTCCTCCTCACCATCGACCTCTTTCAATACCTGTTCAACAAGTTTTTTTTGCTATACGAGTACGGCCTCGTCCGCGCCCTGCGTCATCGCTGGGAGGTAGCCGGAGCGCTGTTTGTCCTGCTTGCCCTGAGTACCTATCTGGCCACCGGCCTAGAGCGGGAGCTCATACCCACCGTCGATAGGAAGCATTTAGTCCTCCGCTTTTTCAGCAGCACCAGACCCCATTCGATCTGAAAATCATCGGGCCGCAGCTAAGTGTCCTCGCTGATTTGAGCCAGCAGGTCACAGATTTTATGCAGCAGGACGCGGGCTTTGCCAACGCCCGCGCCAACTTGCAAGCCAGCAAGCAGGTATTCAATGTCGAGATCCAACGGGAAGCGGCCCTCCAGTACGGCATCCGCCTCGCCGAACTCGCCGACTTTATCAATCGCCAGCTACAAGGCACTACGCCCACCCAATTCGTCGATTTTGCCGATCGCATAGATATCAAAGTGTTAGCCGAGCACCGCGATGAACTCGACTTGTGGCGCGTCCTCAACATGCAGTACCCGGTCGGGACGCCGGAGCACCTCGTTTCCGTCCCGCTCTCCGAGTTGGTTCGCCTCAAACCGAGCGAGGGCTACGAAGCCATCCACCGCGAGAATCAAGCGCGCACCGTCGCCGTCACGGCCGCCTTACAGGGCCTCGACTTTGCCCAAGCCGAGGCGCGGCTAAGCGAATTTCTGTCCGCGGTATCCATCCCCGACGGGTACTGGATCGAGATCGGCACTCAGCACGCCGAGTTGCAGGAACACTATCAAAACCTGTACCTCATTCTCTTTATCTCCATCGTATTGGTCTATTTCATTCTCGCCGCCCAGTTTGAGTCCCTCGCCGTTCCTTTTGTAATCGTCGTAGCCGTGCCCCTCGCGTCTATAGGCGTCATCTGCACCCTGTGGCTAACAGGCAATACGCTAAACATCATGTCCTTGTTGGGCTGTATCGTCCTCGTGGGAATTGTGGTGAACGATTCTATCGTCAAAACCGACTTTATCCACCGCCACTACCGGGCCAGCGGCGACCTTAGTCAAGCCATTGTGGAGGCCGGGCAAAAGCGGTTCCGCCCCATCTGTATGACGACCCTGACCACGGTCTGCGGCCTGTTGCCCATGGCCTTATCTAGCGGCAGCGGTGCCGAGTTGCGTCGTCCCTTGGCGTGGGCGGTTGTTGGCGGCATCTCTCTATCAACCCTATTGATCCTGATCGCCGTTCCCATCCTCTACGCGGTCGTTGCACGGGCGAAAGACTGACATGCACAAGCTGCTGGACAGGCCCGTGGCCGTGGGCGTAGCCAGCGTGGCGGTGATGGCGTTGGGGTTGGTTTGTTTTCGGTTGGTCCCTATTGACATCGGCGGCCAGCTAGACGCGCCGCGGCTCACTGTGAGCGTTGGCTGGCCCGGCGTTTCGGCTTTCACCATTGAATCGCAGATTACCTCTCCCTTAGAGTCGCTTGTGCAGAGTCTGGGGGGCGTAGTCCTGCTGAGCTCCACTAGTTCCAAAGGACATGCGTATATCACCGCTGAATTCGCCCCCGACGCGGATATACAACTAGCCGAGCTAGCGCTAGCCGAAAAGATCTATTCATTCCGCCGCCAAATGCCGCTTGGTGCTTCGCCGCCCCGCGTTCAGCACACTGATCCCGACCAGCTAAACAACCCGAATTTCGTCCGTTTAATGCTGCTTGGCCGCGAAGACCCCGCTGTCCTGCGCCAATATGCAGACGACCGCTTGCGGCTACCCTTGCAATCCGTGCCGGGCGTTGAGCAGGTGACCGTGCTCGGCGGTGCCCAACAGCACATCCTCCTCGAAGTAAACCAGCTCCGAACACAGCGCTGGCAAATCGACCAAGGGATGCTGAGCCAAGCGCTAGCCGCCCAAGGCATACAGACCCGTTTCCTCGGCGCAGCGCAAAGCCAAGGCGCACTCAGCAGCATCCAGCTTCACGGCAACCTCGCGGACTTGGAGACCCTCGAGCAAGTGCCGCTCAAGCGGCTGGCGCACGGCCGCTTCATTTACCTAAAGGATGTGGCGACCGTGCGCTACCGGCCCGGCCCTCCTTTGTCGCTCTACCGGATCAACGGGCGCAACGCAATTGCCATCCAATTCGCAAAAACGCCCGGTAGCGACATGATCCACACTTCCCAGCAGATCCGGGAGAGGGTGGCCGAACTCTCCCAGCAGCTACCCGAGGGCTTTGAGATCGTCGCGCTACGCGACAAGGGGGCCGAGATAGAGCAGGACTTTCGCTTTCTGCTGCGCTGGTCGGCGTTTTCCATTGCCTTTATTGCGTTGGTGCTGGTCGGCGTTTTCCGGCACTTCCAAACGGTCTTGCTCATTTTAAGCTCTATATGGCTCTCCGTCTTGGGGGCGGTCGTGGTGTTCTTCGCCCTCGGCATTCACCTAAACCTCGCTACCCTCGCCGGTTTCACCATCGGTTTTGGCCTGATTGTAGATAACGCCATTGTCATCTACGAGTACCTCCACCGCCGCGTCCAATCCCTCGCGCCCGGCGGCGATGTGCGCGCAGCCGTGGTCGCGGGGTTGCGCGAAGTGGTTCATCCCATCGTCGTGTCTAACCTGACCACCTTGGGGGCTTTTCTACCAGTCTTTTTCCTGTCCCGAGAATTACAGGGCTATTTCGAGCCGTTTGTAGTGGCCCTAGGGCTGACGCTCGCGATGGCCCTCCTAGTCGCCCTCACCCTGATCCCGACCTTCTTCTACTGGACGGTTGCGAGGTCGGCCTTCGCCCCGGCTGCATCCACCGAGCGCTTCTACCGCTTGTATCGCGCGGTCCTCTCGTTGTGCGTCCGCCGCAAAAAAATGTTCCTCGGTTTGGTCTTGTGGACTGTGGGCGTACCGCTGTGGTTGCTGCCGGACGAGCTAGGCCGCGAGCGGGTCGTGCAGGCCACTGACACAATCACTACGCGGCATCAGTACAAAGCCTGGCTCGCGACGAGAGACACCACCACTTCGTCTAGCTTGTTCGCGTCCAAACGCTCGCCAGAGGCTCCCCCGCTCTGGGATCGGCTCTACGCGGGGGGAGCCGATTTCTACAATCAAACGTGGGGCAACCCGGTAGTGGGTGCGATCAAGCCGGTGCTCTTCAAAGCATTTGGTGGGGCCACGTATTTTTTGTTTAGCGACCTATCGCACCGGCTCGACCAGCGGCCTCCCCGGTACATTCTCCAAGAACTCTCAGAAGGCTTTTCCCTGATCGTCTCTCTCCGAATATCCTACAACGCCCACATAAGCCAACTGGACAAAATTTTGCGGGAGGTGGAAAAACAATTGCTCAACTTTGCGCCGTATATCGAGGGCATCATCGCCCAAAGTACGGGCCGGTACGGGCTTATTCAGGTGCTGCTCAAGGAAGAGTACCGCACCTCGGATATACCCTACATCCTCTACGAGCGTCTAGTGGCCTACGAGGGCAACCTCGGCGGCGTGGGAATGTCGGTATATGCCAAGGGACTGGAAGGGATCGGCAAGCCTTCAGTCGGGAGCCGCAGCGTCTCCAACCAGCTTAGTATTCACGGCTTCAACTTTGGGCAGGTAGGCAACATTGCCGAAGACATAGCCGAGCAGCTAAGGCAGCGGCGCTCGCGGCGGATTAAGGACATTCACCTCGACTTTGTCTACGGCCCATTCCAGCACGAAATAGTGGCCCAGTTCGACCATGGCAAAACCGCGCCTCTCGGCCTAGGGCACGCCGATATTGTTCATGAGATCCAAGATCGGCTCGCCGTTGGTACTGCTCTTGCATACGTCTATATGGACGGGCAACAATACGCCGTAAGCGTCGCCGACACCGGCGCCAGTCGCATGACCATCCGCCGCCTCCGTCAAGTCGCTTTGGATGCACACCCAGCGCGCCTAGGGCACGTTGCCCACATTCAGAAACGAGCCGTGCCGCCCAGCATAAAACGCGAAGACCAACGCTACATCCGCACCATTGGATTCACGGTTTTGGGAAGCCACTCTTATTCCAACAGCATCCTACAAGACATCGTCGACCACACGCCCCTGCCGTACGGGTATAGCCTTTCCAATCCCATGATATACGAGATAGACAAAAAGGAGCGACAGGAGCTGGGAGGCATCGTGCTTTTGGCGGTTCTCTTGGTCTGGATGATCGCCGCCGCGCTTTTTGAGTCTTGGACCCGGCCGCTATTGGTGCTCATTGCCCTGCCCCTCGCGCTCATAGGGATGGGTGCGGCGTACTTCCTGTCCGATGCCCCTTTTAACCAAGGCGGCTATGCGGCCTTGTTGTTGTTGATGGGCATTGCCGTCAACAATTCTATCCTGCTCGTGTACACCATCTTCAACACGCTGAAGCGGCAGCCGGCCGATCCCACCGAGGCGATTGCCAACGCGGCCTTCCAACGCTTGCGCCCCATTTTCATCACCACCCTTACGACAATCGCCGGGTTTCTGCCCATGTTGCTGCAAGGTGAAAAAACCGACTTCTGGTACACCTTGGCCTTGGGGACCTCAGGCGGCTTGGCGTCCTCCTCAGTGTTACTGGTATTGGTGGTGCCGCTATGTGCGATTTGGCTTGCGACGGCCCAACAAAAGTAGAGACGAGCGGAGTGAGCTATTCCTTTATTCCGCCTGTATCATAGGAAAGGTACAAGGCGCGGGGTAAGAGGGAGGGAGATACCGAGTGGGACAGCAAAGAACAATCCCGCCTCTACTAGGCCTGCTCGACGAAGGTGATCCACAGCGGACTTTCGCCTACTTTGTGTTGCTCCAAGGGCGTCAGTGCCCCACTAGCCGCGTCAATGCGGTACGAGGTCAGCCGCCCCGATCCCTGTCCAACCGCGTAGGCGAAGCGGCCGCTCGGATCCAGCTCAAAAAAGCGCGGCGTGGCCTCAGTGGGATAGTGTCCTTGGGCCGTCAGCCGCCCATCGTCGCCAATGGCAAAGAGGGCCAAGGAATCGTGGCCGCGATTGGACCCGTAGAGAAACTGGCCGTCGGGCGCGATCTTTATTTCGGCCGTGGTGTTGTCCTCGCGGTCAAACCCCTCCGGCAAGGTCGAAATAACCTGAAACGGCGACAGGGTCCCGGCCTGCGGGTCGAAGCGATGGGCCGAAATCGTGCTGCCGTTTTCGTTGACCGCATAGAGCAGGTCTCGGGTCGGGTGGAAGGCAAAGTGCCGCGGGCCTTCGGGCGTGGCCGGTTGTATCTTGGGCGGGTCGTTGGGCGTCAGCCGCCCGGTTTGCTCGTCAAAGCGAAACTGAAAGATGGCGTTGGCCGGATTGGTGTGCGGCACAAAGGCAAAGCGATTCGAGCGGTCGGTTTGGATGCTGTGGGCGTGTACTGCGGTGGAAAGCATTTGCAGTGGCTGGGCCGAGAGTGCTCCGTCCGCAGCCACGCGGTGAACGCCGACCTGACCCGACCCATAATAAGACGACAATAAAAAGACACCGGTATGGTCCAAAAATAAATAGGGCGGGCCTTCTTCTAAGCTCGTCTCCGCCCGCTTGACCAGCGCCCCCTCCCCCCGATTGACCGCATAGCTAGCCAGTTTTTGGGCCGAGCGCAGGGCCACGAATAGCTGGGTCCCGTCTGGGCGCGTGGCCACCGCCCCCGGGGAGTCCTCCAACTCGATATTGGGCTGCGGCTCTAACGCGCCGCTGGCTTCGTCCATCAGGAAATGCGATAAAAAGTTGCTGCCCGCGTTTGAAACATATATGTGATACGCCATGGAAATCTCCTCCTTTTCACCGCGCCTGTCCTGCCGACTTCACCGCGCCTTTAGGCGGGACAAGGCAGGGTGCAGAGGCGCGACAAGGTGTTAGGTAAGCGATGGGTGCTGCGCCGCTTCGCGCAAGGCGTGCAAAAAGACGGCTGGATCGGCCGGGCCGAGCAACAGGGCATGGGAGCCGTGCGTTGGAATGTACACGGCGTGCGGCGCACCCGTGTAGAAAACGTGCCCCTTCTCCCCGCTGCACAGATGAAACGCCCCTCCGTAAAAGAAGAACGCGCTGATGGCGAAAATTTTGGCTCCGGGCCGATATTGGGGCGCGGCCGGCAAATCCACGACCCGGGCCTCCTCCACCTTTAGCTCGTTATAGGTGAAGTGCTTGCCGTGGGCGCTGTTGCGGATGAGCAGATGCTCCGCTAGCAAGACGAAATCCGTGCGGCGGGCACTAAAATAAAACCAAGTGAACACCGAGAAAAATATGATCAGCATCAGCGCGTAAGACGAGCCCAAAGCCACGGGCGCGGCGAGGCGGGCGACCGGGCCATCCGGGTCAATGGCGGCGTAGAGCGCGAGGGTCAGCACGGCGAAAAAGGCAGTGGTCGCGGCAAAAGACGCGGCCAGCACTTTGCCGAACAGGGCGGTGGACGGCGGGTGGATGGGAAAGATGCGCGGTTCCATTATCAACTAGCCTTAATAAGCACCAAACCCCCGACGATGGCGAGGATGCCGGTCACCTTGAGTAGGGTGAGCCGCTCGTGGAGAAAGTACCAACCAAGGAGTGCCCCGAGCACTACCGAGGACTCGCGCACGGCGACTATGTAGCCGACGGGGCCTTGGGTATAGGCGTAGAGAATCAGGAGATACGTGCCCAGCGAGGCCACGCCAATCAGAGCGATAGTTTGCCAACGGACGCGGGCCGTCGTCAGCAGCCCCGCCCCGTACCGGCGCACGACCCAAGGCACGCGCACGAGGGTGCCGATCAGCCACATGCCGGCGATGTAGTAGATCGGTTGCACGTAGCCAACGCCTATTTTATCCACCAGCGAGTAGCAGACAATCGTTAGCCCCACGCCCAAGGCGAGCTGCAAGCCGCGCGTCTGCTGCTTGAGGGCTGGGGCCCCCAAGCAGAAAATCCCCGCCAAGACCGCAGCGATGCCGCTGGCACCCAACAGGGAAATGTCTTCGCCCAAGGCCAGCCACGCGGCTAGCGCTGTCAGCCCCACGCCCGATCCGCGTGCGACTGGATAGACGAGGGAGATTTCGCCGTGCTCGTAAGCCTCGGCCAGCAGGGTGAAGTACAGCGCGTGAATAATGCCCGTGGCCACGAGGCAAAGGACGCCTCGCCACGACAGGGTTGGCGGTGCGCCCTGCCACCAGGTGTACGCGCAAAGCAGGACGGCGACTAGCGCCCCAACAGCTACGGAGAGCCAAAGTACTGCCGCATCGCCAGCGGCTTTGCGGGCGGCGAAATTCCACAAGGCGTGCCCGACTGCGGCCGTCAATACCAGTCCCCAAACTTCGGTGCTCACGCGCTACCCCTCCCTTTGTAGCAAGTGCGGGGATCATAGCAAGAGAGAAGGATTAGGGCAACCAGTTGCCGCGCCTGAATAGGGCGGCAAGCCGCAACCCCTTGCTGCGGTATATCTTGCGGGCTAGATTTTTTACCCATAGGAGCGATCGTGACTACAAATCTACCTGCGTTCGCCGACGTAGAAGCGGCACAGAGCCTAATCGGCGCACACCTCGCGCCGACGCCGCTGGTCCACTGCTCGAAGCTCTCGCAACTGCTGGGCTGTTCCTACCACGCCAAGTGCGAGAACTTGCAGCCCGTGGGGGCCTTTAAGGTGCGCGGCGGCGTCAACCTCATCGGGCGTTTGTCCCCGGCCGAGCGGCAGCGCGGCGTCATCAGCGCGAGCACTGGCAACCACGGCCAGTCGCTGGCGTACGCCGGCCGGCTCTTTGGTGCGCCGGTGACCATCTACGGGCCGGAGCGCGTCAGCAACCCGGCCAAAGTCGCGGCCATGCGCGCCCTCGGCGCAGAAGTTCACCTCTTTGGCCGCGACTTCGACGAGGCGCGCGAGGAAGTCGAGCGCGTGGCGCACAGCACGGGCTGTCGCTACGTGCATTCGGCCAACGAGCCGTTGCTGATTGCCGGCGTGGGCACCATGGGCTTGGAGATTTTTGCCGCCTTGCCCGAGGTAGAAGTGCTGATCGCGCCCGTAGGCGGTGGCAGCGGCATCTGCGGCAGCGCGCTCGTCGCTCGCCACCTAAACCCGGCCGTCGAGATCATCGGCGTACAGTCCGCAAGCGCACCCGTCTGCTACCGGGCTTGGCAGGAGCGGCGGCTCGACGTGGCGGCCCCCATGGCCACGCGGCACGAGGGGCTAGCCACGCGCGTACCCTTTGCGATGACCACGCGCATGATGTGGGCGCTCGTCGATCGCTTTGAACTCGTCACCGACGAGGAGATCGACGCGGCCATGGGCCTGCTGGCGCGGGAGGCCAAACTGGTGGCCGAAGGAGCTGGGGCCGCATCATTAGCCGCGGCCTTAAAGATTCGCAAGTCCTTGGCCGGCAAAAAGGTCGTGGGCATCCTCAGCGGCGGGAACGCGCCCGCCGAGCATTTGGCGCGGATTTTGCAGAACGGTTAAAAAAAGAAGATGGACGAGCCGTTTACTTTTGGAGGAATAATAATGGCAGAGCACATAACCGTATCAGTCGATTCCGAGCGACATACATCGTCACCGGCAATGTCGATTTGCTGGTTCTCAACCCGTTTCGCGGCATAGAGATCGCAACGCCTGAAGCATCGCTCGGAGATCAGGAGGATGGAAACGATGGCTAAAGGAACGAGGCGCAAAAAGGGACGGCGGCGGGGCGCGGCCGCACGCGCCAATGCCGAGTTGGACGCCCATATAGAGTCGCTGGGCCTAGAGGCCATTGAAGCCTACAAGGTCTGGTGCCGCCAGCGCGGCTTTACCGGGGCCCTGAACAAGTCGTGGCAGGAGCGGCGGCAAGAGCGCATGGCCCACCAGCGCGACCAACGGGCCGCCCAAGCCGAAGAAGCCCTGCGGCAACACGTCGCGCAACTGGGGCTAGACGGAGTGGCCGCGTACCAAGCGTGGTGTCGGCAACAGGGGCTGGGCGACGCCATTCACAAAAGCGCGGCCCAACGCAGCAAGGAACTCAAGCTCTACCAGCAGATCCAGAGCACCCAAGTCCTGCACGCGGGCCGCAAACACAGCCGGCGCACCAAAGACATCATTCACCAGCTCTGGGCCGGAGCCATCGCCGAGGAAGAGCTGCGCACCGAGGTCTTGCGCCTGATCTATCGGGCCTTTGCCGGCTTGGAGGGAGCCGAGCGGGCCCAGTTGCGGGACTTGCTCTTGCACGTAGAAAAGCGGGCGTCCAACCTGCTTGACGCGCGGCTAGCTCTCCATCGCTTGGGGCAAGTGGACGGCAATACCTTCGCCGAAGCCCTCGGCGCGTTGGCGCGACACAGCAACGCTTGGCAGCGGGAACCGTCCGAGTGGAAGCCAGACAGCCGCAACTCCCGGCGGCAATTCGCCGCGCTGACGCGGTTTTTATTGGCTCGCTACGACGTGCCGGCCTGCTTGGATTCGGGGTGGTTCGGCGGCTGGGGGCCAGAAGCCCAACGCCAGCAGGAGTGGTTTGTCCACGTGGGCAGCGGGCAAAATATCCGCACGGCCGACCTGCCGCTCGTGCTCTCCAAGCGCATGGCGCATGTGTTTGCCGAGGCCCCGAGCGAACTGACGGCGAACGAGGCCCTGCGCTGGGCGCAAGTGGTGGGGCAGGAAGGCAGCACGGCACTGGCTCAGGCAGTAATAGCCACGGAATTAGGTCGCAATTTTGCCGACGAATCCTTCTGGAGCACCGTAGTCCTCTTCTTCGTGGAAAACCCCATGCTCGACCCGGATATGGTGGGGCCAATCGTTGATTATATCAATCACCAAAAATTCGTCCCCACAGAGGAAGGGGCGCCGCCGCAGCCCAACTACACCATGAAGGGACGCAGCGCGGTCAAGCTCCTGCGCCAAGTCGAGGAATGGCACGAGCGCTTAGCCCGCGATAACCGCCAGCCCGGAGGGAGTTGGGAGGCGTCGGGCATAGCCGGCTTTGAGTGGATGGACGACAAAGAGGAAGGGCTGCGTTGGACCATCCGCGAGCTGACTTGCAAAAGAGAACTCACGCTCGAAGGACGGGCGATGAACCACTGCGTCGCCTCCTATGTGTCCAATTGCCGACGGGGCAGCAAGTCGGTGTGGTCCATGCAGGTCGATGCGGAGGGCCACAGCGCACGGGTATTGACGATCGCCATGCACAATCCGAGCCGCAACATCGTCGAGGTGCGTGGGCGGTTCAACGCGGTGCCGCGACAGTCGGGAAGAAACCCAAAAAACAAGACATTGGGGCGGCCCTATCGAGCATTGCTGGCGCGCTCTGGTGCCGTGTTGCGGAAGTGGATTGAGGCCGAGGAGTTGGGGCGGACGCTGCGGTCGTATTAGGGAGGGGTTACAAAACGTAAGCGACCTATTACGGATTGGATATCCCAAGAAGCCGCCGATGCTCTCCACAGCTTCTCTATGGGGGCGAACAAATCTACCGGATCTAGCCACCCCTCAGACCAAGGCCAGTGGTTTAGGTTTCTGATTGCTGCCTATAAGGCTAACGGTGAGCTTGATGCTGAGTCATTGCTTGCGTGGTTGACCGAAGTAGAAAAATGGCCATCCGACGTCGCTGAGGATCTTGTTGGTCAATATGAATTTGGGATAGGTTTGTTAAATACGTATGATCTCTCTGCCCCCAGCATGGCTGCCGCCAAACACTTTCTGAAGCTTTAGTTGTTCTTACCCCGCATATCAGGCAATATACAGCATTATCGTTCATCTCGTTCTTCGCTCACGATCTTTGCCATGGACCCTTTGAACTTAGATGTGATTCTGAGCACTTCCTCCAGCGAGACCGGAGTCTCCGCGCCATCGGCATTTTCTTGACTCCATTCTAGGCCCCACAAGTCGTCTTCATGGAGGTCATCCAACGGCTCTTGAGACCGCTCAGGTTCTTGGAGTTGCTTTTCAATCCTTTGTTTGACTTCCCTCAGAGTATCAGGAGGCAGTTTGCAGAGCCTCATCAAGCTCGATCATATAGCACCGTTCCCTCTCGTAACGCACGGGCAAGGACATGGTTGACTGAGTCGCGCCAGTGCTCGACCTCGTCGCGGCTATAAAGCAAGATGTCCGTCAAAGCGTCGAAACCGGCCACCGCCTCATAGACGCGAGCGGCCTCTAAACGTCGGCTCCGCGTCTTCCCAAACGGCTCGGCCTCCACCACCACCAGATCGACATCCGAATCTGCCCGTGCGTCGCCGCGGGCGTGCGAGCCAAAGAGGATCACCTGCTCGGGATCGACCTCGGCGACAATGGCCTGAACCATCTGGTCGAAAAGATGGTCGGTAACTTGTGTCATTCCTTCACCTCGCAGATTCGGTCTGCCGGGTTTTAGCGATCACCAACGAGCATCGACGATGTAGAAGTGTCAATGAGGTTTTCGAGGGGTAAGTTAATTGCGACGTTTTTGTCACCATTAGTCATCCTTCCGTTTGGGAGAAAGCGCATTTCAGGTACATATCCCGCTCCAATAGCGTCCAGCTTTGGCGGTCGAAGCACCGCCGCTGATAAACTCTTGAGCAACGTCTCCAAGCCGAACACGACGCCATTCCATCACACCCCCTCCACCTCCGCCAGCCGCTGTCGGACCTGTTGCAGAAGGGCACTCACAAGATGCAGCGCGCGTTCTCGATCAATGGAGATTTCCTCGGTCATTTCCTCGTATCGAAACTGAACGGCGAATGCGCTGTAGGCCGTCAACTCCCGATACCTGCCTACATCTTCATCTCTCTTGGGGATCCTCTCGAGGAGATCATCGAGATCATGCGTCAGCGGGTACACCTCTCCAAGGAGAGCGAGCCACGCCTTGAGCGACTTCTCGGCGGCTTGTTGCGCGTGGAAGCCGAAGACCTCATCAGAGCCGCCGGTGGAATCGTGCATGAGTTGCAGGATCTCGATGTCGCGGTCTGCGGCGGCCAACAGCACGCGCACACATTTAAGGTCGCTCATAGAGCACCCGCCCTTCTCGCAGCGCTCGCGCCAAGACGTGGTTGAGGGAGTCTCGCCAATACTCGACGTCGTCGCGGCTGTAAACGAGGATGTCTTTTGGAACGCCCGATCCGGCGAGGACCTTGTACAGGCGGACCGCCTCTTGGTACCGGCTCCGCGTCTTCCCAAACGGCTCGGCCACCACCACCACCAAATCGACATCCGAATCTGCCCGCGCGTCGCCGCGGGCGCGAGAGCCAAAGAGGATCACCTGCTCGGGATCAATCTCGGCGACAATGGCCTGAACCATCCGCTCGAGGAGATCGTCGGTAACTCGTGCCATTCCTCTACCTCCCGGATCAGGTCTGCCGGGTTTTAGCTCTCTCAAGACGCCAGCCCGTCGAACAGGTACTGCTGTATCCGGTCGAGTTCTTCGTGGCTGGCGATCTTGTGTCCCTCGGCATCGACGATGTAGAAGGCGTCTTGCGCTCGCGCCGCCACCGTGTTGATAATGGCGCGGTGGATGTTGAGATCCAGTTCGTCCAGCAGGTACGCGATTCGGTAGAGCAAGCCCACGTTGTCTTGAGCTTCGATATCCACGACCGTGTAGCGGGCCGAAATCTGATTGTCGAGCGCGATGCGCGGCGGCTGGTCGTACTGCCGCTGCCGGCGGCGGCGGTCCCAACTGCTGCTGTACTGCGCCAGCAAGTCGCGGGCCTTTAGCCGCAGCGAAATGACCTCGGCCACGCGCTCGCGCACGCGCTCTTTCTTCCAGTCGGGCAGCACCGGGCTGTCGTCAATGTCGGTCACTTGGAAGATGTCGAGCACGACATCGTCGGCGCGGGTATTGACGTCAGCGCGGAAGATGTTGATGTCGTTGACGGCCAAAGCGCCGCAGATCTTGGCCATGAGCTGGCGCTGGTCGCGGGTGCAGATGACGATCTCGGTGTGCCCTTCGTGCTCGATAAATTCCACGACAAAAGGCTGCTCCCGGCTCAGGCGGGCGATCATCTCCAGATGCACCTTGATCTGCGCGCGGTTGTAGGCCACCAAGTAGCTGGGGGATAGCTGCTCGAGGTGCTCTTGGAACTGGACGACTCGCTGGGCCGACCAGCGGCCCTCAATGTGATCGAGGTGCTCGTTGAGCTTCTGGCGAGCGCACTGTTTGGCCTCTAGGGCCTGTATGTCCGAGTGCAGTTGCTCGGCCGTCTTGTAGTACAATTCCCACAGCAAAGCCCCTTGCCAGTCGGTCCAAGCATCGGGCGCAACGGCCGACAGATCGGCGTACGAAACCAAGTAGAGCGCGCGCAGCCACTCCTCGTTGGCGAACAGCCCGGCGAACTCGGCGATCATCTCGTAGTCGTCGAGATTGCGCCGCCTGGAGATCAGCACCATGTCTTGGTGGTGCTCCACGAGGAAGCGCAGCATGGACCGCTCCTCTTGGTCCAGCCCCATCCGCTCGCTCAACGCCTCGGTCATCTCAATGCCCCGTGCGATGTGGTCGTCGCGCTTCCACTTGCCCACGTCGTGCAAGAGCACGGCGAAGAACAACAGGTCGCGGCGCGTGCATTGGGCGAGGATCGCCGACATGCCCCCCTCCTGCTGACCGAGAGCCTCCAAGTTTTCCAGCGCGACCAGCGTGTGCTCATCGACCGTGTAGATGTGGTAAATGTCGTATTGCACCAAGCAGGTCAGCCGCCCGAACTCGGGCAAGTACGCGCCCAAAACGCCCAAGTCGTGCATGCGCCGGAGGGTGCGCGCCGTGCGGTATTTGCGCTTGAGTATCTTGAAGAACAAGTCGCGGGCCGCCGGCAGGCGTCTGAATTCGCTGTCGATCAGCGGCACACTGGCGCGCACTGCACACTGCGCCTGATCGCTCAGTTCCAAATTCTTGGTCTGAGCCGTGAGGAAAATTTTTAGCAGGCGCAGGGGAGCGGCGGCAAAGTATGCCTCGCCATCGGTGAGCACGATCTCCCCTTCTATCGCAGCTACGCCGCGCTCTAGATACATGCTGCGGCTGCTGTTGCGCGGCTTGCGCGTCAGCCGCTGGAAGGCTCGCTCTACTAGATGGTACACAGTGCGCGCATGTAGGTAGTAATCGCGCATAAAGCACTCGGCCGCCAGCTCGTGTCCCTGGTCCTCGTAGCCCAAGGCAGCCGCGATCTGCGGCTTGAGATCGTGCTCTAGCACATCGCGCTTGCGGCCTACGGCAAAGTGGAGCGCGTGCCGCACCCGCCAGAGGAAGGCGCGGCTGCGGGCGAGGCTATCGCCACCCCCATCGAGATACTGAGCGCACAAATCGCCGCCGTCGGGCGCTTTGGCTTTGGCCTTGAGTGCCCACTCGAACATCTGTATCTCGCGCAGTCCGCCCGGGCTTTCCTTGACATTCGGCTCTAAAAGCTGGACGGATTGCCGCGCTGCGCGCTGCTGCTGGCGCAGCCGATTTAGCTCGGCAACCGTGCGTTTGGGTACGCGCTTGTAGAGCCGCTTTTGGAACTGGGCGAAGAGCGCGGCATCGCCAGCCAGCAGGCGGCCGTCCATCATCGCGGTGCGCGATTCCAGATCTTCGCGCACCGCCCGGACCACGTCGTCCAACGTGCGGCTGCTGTGCCCCACCTCAAACCCCAAGTCCCAGAGCGGATTGAATACGCCGGCAACCACTTCGGGAACCTTGTCCCTTCTCTTGGCGAACAGGAAGAGCAAGTCGACGTCAGAATGCGGCGCCATTTCGCAGCGGCCGTATCCGCCCAGCGCCACCAGCGCGTGAGGGCCAGTCGTCTGCGGCATGGCGTTGCGGTAAATAGACAGCACCACAGCGTCCATGGCCTCGGCGATCCGCCGGGCCACGGCCTGCCCGTCGGCTCCGGCCTCGTGCTCGGCTTTGATGTCCGCGAGGGCCTCGCGCCACAGTGGCCGCAGGGCCTCTCCCATCGGCGCACCGGGCATTTGTTTTAGCGAGTCGGCAAATGTTTCTGCAAATCCCATAGCTCTTTCCAATCCAAAGCCGATAAATATACGGCGAAGTTGAGTGCAAAAAAGCCCTCCGCATGGAGCGACTTAACTACAAATAATGTCCTTGACAATTGGGAATAATACCCATACTTTTGTTTTATATATGAAACAAAAAAAGGTAAAAGTAAACTTTAGTTCTATTGGCAAAAAACATGTACTAGCGATATGACGACTTCTCAGCCATCCATGCGACGCGCAGCGAAGAATCCTTATCTTCATATTTTTCAGCTACTTATCCTTCTTGCCTTCCCGCCCGTGCAAGGTGCGAGTGCTTCCTCGAAGCCCTCCTTCCATCTAGAAGGCTACGGCGAACTGCTCTATTCCCACTTCGATTTCGGCCCGGATCAGAAAAGCGGTCCTAATGGTTCCCCCCCGGACAGCCGCGCCACCATGGACATCACCCGCCTCGCGCTCGAACTAAAAGTTGAGTTGCTCAAAGATACGGAGCTGGAAGCCGAGGTGGAATTTGAGCACGGCGGGGCTGGTGCCGCGCTGGAATTGGAATTTGAGGAATTCGGCGAGTTTGAGCAGGAAATCGAAAAAGGCGGCGAAGTCATCGTCGAGGAGCTGGCCGTTGAGCGGACATTCAGCGATGCCTTCCGCATCCGCTTGGGGCATTTCTACGTGGCCGTGGGCCACTTGAGCGATCATTTCCATCCGGCCGATTTCTTTGGCACTCGGCGCTCGGAAGCCGAGACTTCCATCATCCCGGCCCTCTGGCACGAGACCGGCGTGGAGGTCTCCGGGGCCTACCGGCGCTGGCACTACCAGCTACAGCTAGTCAATGGCTTGGACGCGACCGGTTTTAGCTCGCAAAACTGGATTGTCGGCGGCCAGCAAAAGCGCTTTGAGACGATTCAGGCGACCAACATGGCTTGGGTCGCCCGCTTCGATTATCAGTTCGCGCCGCAATGTGCATTGGGTATTGCTGGCTATCGCGGCGACAGTGCCGACAACCGCCCCAAACCCGATATGGCAGGAATTGACGCGCACGTCTCCATCGTCGATGTACACGGCAGCTTGGAGTGGGGGCGGGTCCGCATGCGCGGGTTGTACCTCTATGGGCATCTGCAAAATGCCGCCCTCGTCAGCGCCCGCAACCGCACCTTATCGAACAATCTCGATGTCTTGCGCTCGCCCGTGGCCCAAGCGGCGTACGCGGCCTTCGCCGAGATCGGCTACGACGTCCTGCCTTGGCTGGCGGCTTCCTCGCCCAACCGCTTGGACCTGTTCATCCGCTTGGACGCGTACGACAGCATGGCCGCGGTCCCGGACCAGACTTTTGACAATCCGCGCTTTGCGCGCCGGGTCTATACCTTGGGCGCGAACTACAACATGGAGGAAACCGTGGTGCTCAAGGCCGATTGCGCCATGCGGCGACTGGGTGCCGCCCGCTTTAACCCTGAAAACACCCTGAGCTTAGGGCTGGGGTTTCAGTTCTAAGAAGTGGTCTGAAAATTCCGCGAACCGTCCCTTGTGTGCAGCAATCTAGGAGCGAGGGCGTCTCGCCCTCGACAAACGCGCCCTCCGAGGGCCGCTGGGTCCGCCGGGGGTTTGTCACGCCTAAAGGCGCGGTGAAGCAGACCGCTTATAAAAAAAGAGCCATTCACTGGGAAATCGGGCCCGGGCGGAAGTCGCCCGTGCGCTGGATTTCAATTCCGACGAAGGAGCTACTCTTATGAAAGCCATGTTCTTGCCCTTGGGGATCGGACTGCTGGTGGCCGGCTGCGGCGACGACAGCGACGCGCCCACCGGGCCGGCCGCGGCCGAGTTCGACTTTGCGCCCATCTTGAGCAACTTCACCGACCAAGTAGTAATTGCCACGTACGCGGACTTAGACGAGCGGGCCGGCGAACTGCTCGCCGCGGTCGAGGCCCTGCGCGGCGATCCTACGGCCGAAAACCTCGGTGCGGCCCGGGACGCTTGGGTGGCCACGCGCATCCCTTGGGAAGCCAGCGAGGGGTTTCTCTTTGGGCCGGTGGACTTCAACGGCTACGATCCATCGCTCGACAGTTGGCCGGTCAACCGCACGGACTTGGACGGGGTATTGGCCAGCGACAACGACTTGACGACCGCGTACGTGGGCGGGCTGGACGGGACCCTCAAGGGTTTCCACACCATCGAGTACCTGCTCTTTGACGAAGGAGGCAGCAAGACCGCGGCCGATTTCACCGAGCGCGAGTTCGCCTATCTGATCGCCACGACCCAAGATCTGCGGGCCACGGCCACGGCCCTGCACAACAGCTGGATACCTAGCGGCGGCAACTTTGGACAAAAGGTCCGCGACGCCGGAAATGGCAGCGACGCGTATCCGTCCGCCCAGTCGGCAGTCCAGGAAATGGTCAACGGCATGATCGGCATCTGCGACGAGGTGGCCAACGGCAAAATCGCCGACCCCTTTGTCGAGGAAGATCCCCGCCTCGTCGAATCCCAATTCAGCTTCAATTCTATCGCCGACTTCCAGAACAATATCCGCAGCGTCCAGCACGTCTACACCGGCGACTACGCGGGCACCGGAGAGGGCTTGGACGAATTCATCCGCCGAGCCGACGCCGACCTCGATCAGCGGCTCAAACGGGAAATCGAGACGGCCATCGACGAGATCGGCCGCATCCAGCAGCCCTTCCGCGACGCCATTGTCTCAGATCGGGAGCAAATCGAAACGGCGCAGGCGGCCGTGGCCAAAGTCCAGCAAACCTTGGAGGAAAATATCCTGCCACTGGTTTTAGGTAACTAAGTGATGGTACGCACGATAGGGTATCCGCTGTTGGGTCGCCGCGAAGACCCAACAGCGGTTGAGCACCTCATCCCATCTGCGGATCGGGTCATTCCCCGGGCGACCGATAGGTAATTAAACTCGTCTCTCACAATGATCATTACCCGTACCTCCATACTCTTGGTGCTCCTAACTACGCTCGTCCAGTGCGGCGACGACCGTGGGTTAGGACCGACTCCCGCGGAGGACGAGCGCGCCCTATCCGGCGGGGCGGCGACGGTCTTTGACGCCAGCAGTCTGGCGTTTGAAAACCCCATCCCCTCTTTGGACGGAATGGAAATGGACCGCTTTTTGGCCGGGGACGCAGCCTTTGAACAGGTCTTTGTCACCGCGCCGGCCGAAGTGGGGCATGGCCTAGGGCCGGTTTTCAATCAAACCTCGTGCGCGGGCTGTCACGCCCGCGATGGCCGGGGGCGCGAAGGGTTTGGCGCTACCGCCCCTTTTGTCGGCTCCATGCTCATGCGGGTCAGCTTGCCCGGCACCAACCCGGCCGTGCCGGGGGGACCGCAGCCGGTGCCGGGCTTTGGCGAACAGCTTGGGGATCGCGCCGTTTTTGGGGTCGCACCTGAAGCGCGGATCGACGTCACCTACTTTGAGGAGACCCGCCACTTTGCCGACGGCGCAGCGTACTCCCTGCGCTTTCCGGTTTACGATGTAGTGGACACCTATCAACCGCTTCCCGGGGATGCCCTGTTCTCGCCGCGCATGGCGCCGCCGGTTTTTGGCCGCGGCCTGCTCGAAGCCATCCCGGCCGAGACCATTCTGGCACTAGCCGACCCGGGCGACCGCAATGGCGACGGCATATCCGGTCGCCCCAATCGAGTGTACAACTTCCGCACGCAACAGACTGAATTGGGCCGCTTTGGCCTCAAGGCCAACAATCCCGACTTGTTGCAGCAGGTCGCCGGGGCTTACCAACAGGACATGGGCATCACCAGCCCCTATTTCCCCGAGGAATCTACGGCCGGCCAGCCGCAAATGGACGGCCAGCGGGACGACCCGGAAATCGGCCAAGAGACCCTAGATATCAACACCTTTTACGTGCAAACGCTAGCGGTGCCGGCCCGTCGCAACCTCGACGATCCGCAGGTTTTGCGCGGCCAAGAGGTCTTTGCTGCGGCCCAGTGCTCGGGGTGCCACATCCCCACCTTGCGGACGGGCCATCACGACGTTGCGGCCCTAGCCGACCAGACCATTCATCCCTACACGGATCTGCTGTTGCACGATATGGGGGAAGAGTTGGCCGACGACCGTCCCGACTTTGCGGCCAATGGCCGCGAATGGCGCACGCCGCCGCTGTGGGGCATTGGCCTGACGGCAACGGTCAATGGCATTCCAGCGTATCTGCACGATGGACGGGCGCGCACCCTGATGGAAGCCATCATGTTCCACGGCGGCGAGGCGGAAACAGCGCGGGAATTGGTGCGCCAACTCAATCGGAGCGATCGGGACGCGCTCGTGGCCTTTTTGCAGTCGCTGTGATCGCGGCGTACAAGACGAACAGTACGACGTTAGCATAAAAAAATAAAAGAGGCTATTGGCTGCGCCTGCCAGCACTTCGCCAATAGCCCGTCGAGAACTCAGCGCCGATATGATCCGCACCGGTGTGCGCCGGCCCGGGCCTATCCGAGCTTTTTTGTCCTCTGTGAGGAACCTAATGACTGACGCCCACGCCGTCAAAAAATCCGCAACGAAAAAAAATTGGCTCTGCAAATTACTGCTGAGCGGCATTTGCCTGACACCGCTTAGTCTAAGCGCCGCTCAGGTAGCGGGTATCATCGCGGACGCCGACTCCGCGTGGCCCCTCGCCCACGCCAACGTCGCAGTCTCCACCGGCGCGGCGGATGCCATCACCGACTCGCTGGGGCGCTACGAACTGGAACTGCCGCCGGGCCGCTATCGGGTTGAGGTCCGCAGAATCGGCTACGGCCCCCAGAGCCGACAGATAGAACTGCTCGCAGGACAAAACCTGCAACTCAATTTTGCGCTCAAAGTACAAGCCCTGCCCCAAGGGGCCACCCTGATCACGGCGACCGGCAGATCCAAGTCCGCAGCGGCTCTAACCGTGCCGGTGGCAATCATTCCCCGGGAAGCTATCGAACTGTCCAATGCGGAGAATGTCGCGGGCCTGCTCGAAGATGTGGCCGGACTCAACGTGCATTCCTCCCTGTACAGCTATCTCGGGTCTCCGTCCGGCGTCATGATCCAGGGCATCGATCCCAAGCGCATCTTGATCCTAGTTGATGGCGAGCGAGTAATCGGCGGTCCGGGCGGGGTGATCGATCTGGACAAATTACCCGTCGGCCATGTCGAACGGATCGAAGTAGTGAAGGGGCCGCATTCCGCTCTGTACGGCAGCGAGGCCATGGGCGGAGTGGTCCACATCCTCACCCGCTCCCCGCAGGAGCGAAGCGGCGATGTCCGGTTTAGCTTGGGGTCCGGGGGCTTGACCGCGCTCGAAGGCCAAGCGGCCCTGACGCGCTCCGGCCTCTCCGCCTCCCTCACCGCCTCCAGAACGGCCCTCGCAGCCCTCGATCGCTCCCCAGCGGATCCCGACACCGACCTCGACGCCTACACCCAGCGCTTCACGCAAGGCAAACTGCGCTGGGAAGCGCGGCCCAACCTGTTGCTGCAAGGCTCGGCGCGCTGGCTCTCCCAAAACGAGGAGGGGGTTTCCAGCCAGTACTTCGTCCCGCTCGACAAAACCTACGTATGGCGCTATCCCGATCAGATGCAGCGGGTGGACCTCGGCGCCGGTGCCGAGTGGCAGTGGGCCGAAGGAAGCACGGCCAATGCCGACGTCTTCCGCACCTATTTCGACAAGCTGAGCAGAGAGGAACTAATCGGCAGCCGCCAAGTGCGAGACCGGTCCACCGACAACGTGCTGACGAAGTACCAACTGCGCACCACCCACCTGTTGCGGCGTACGCACATCCTCACGGCCGGGTTGAAACACACGCGCGAAGAACTCGCAGTCGCGCTCGAACGCACCCTGCCCTTGGGCGAGCAACAGCACGCGGTGGAAGTGCCGCTGTCAAGCGTAGATGTTGCGGAGGCATATATCCAAGACGATTGGCAGGTGGCGGGAAACACCGGCGTCGTGTGGGGTGCCCGCTATCAGTGGCACTCGCGCTACGGGTTCCATCTGACGCCGAAAATCTCCTTTGCCCAGCGGCTTTCCGCGAGCTTGAGGGTGCGTGCTTCGTATGGCACTGGATACCGCGCCCCCTCCCTAAAGGAACTCCACTTCATCTTTGACCACAGCAACTTAGGGTACAAGGTATTGGGCTCCCCCTCGCTGAAACCGGAACGGACCTATGGGCTGAACGCGGGCGCGGAGTTCGCGCCGCTGAAAGCGCTGGACCTGCGCGTCAATTACTTCCACAACCGCCTGCACAACCTCATCCAAACCGCGCTCGATCCTGAGCAGAGTTCCGGTTCGGTGGCGATCTATGCGTACGACAACGTGGGGCGCGCCACAACGCGCGGGATCGAGTGCGGCTTGAGTGCCCAGCTCGGCGACCGGCTCATGCTCAACGGCGGCTATACCTATCTGCGCGCACGCGCTCAAGATGCCCAGCGCGATCTGCCGGGGCGACCGCGCCACGCCCTGCGCGTCCGGGCGAAGTGGACGACGCCCGGGAAGGGCCGCCTAGAGGTCAAGCTGCGCCGCGACAGCGCGGTGTGGGCCGATGCCGAAGCAACCCTGCGGTCGCCGGCCGGGAGCGAGTGGGACGTGAACGCGGAGCAGCCCCTGTGGGGTTCCAGCGCCTTGAGCTTGGGCATTGAAAATCTCCTCGACAACCGCAGAGACCTAAGTCGCCCCGGCGACCTGCGCTCCGTGAGAGGCCGAGCCGTGCGCGGCGGCCTGCGAGTGCAGTTGTGAGGCCGCGTGTGAAAGGAGCAGAGTTCCTCGTCGACCCCTTTGCGCCGGACGCCAGCTACCTGCTGTGGAAAATGGAGAACGACCCGCGCATAGAGGGAAATCGCATGCCCATGTTCGCACTCCCCATGTTAGAAGAGGAGATTCAGCCAGTGCGGACGTGGATTAGCGAAGGCGCGTTTCCGCAATAATCCGATTTCACCATTTGCTATCCCAAGGAGGGACACCTCATGCAACGCATTCGCTTTACCGCCTTTATCACGTTGCTGGCAGCGCTGAGCGCACCGGCCTTCGGCAAATCGACCACCCAGCTCGACAACGGCGATTTCCTCACGGTGATCGACGCCACCGCAGGCGGTGCTTTTACCACCGAACCCCGCGACTTTACCTACTTCAGCTTCGCACTGCAAGACGTGGTCGCGCTCACCGATGCCGAGGCAGTGCAATCGGCCGAGTGGCACATCGCCTTCAAGCGCAGCGAGATCCGGCTCAACGGCGGCATCAGCGGCCCGGGCAACGTCAGGGGTTTTGATCTTATGGATGCCGAGGACGTCATCGCGGAAGAAGCCTTCGACGCGATCACCTCAACGGACGTTCCCGCGGCCGACGCCTTCATCGCCGACGGGCCGGCCTACGCCATTGGCGAGTGGTACTCGTACAATTCGTCAGCGCACCGCATTGAGGCCTCCGGCCACGCCTACGAGTTGCGCACTGCCAACGGCCAGTTCGCCAAGTTCGTCGTTGATGCCATAGAAGGAGCCAGTCGCGCGGACGCCGGTCGCATCGCCTTCCGCTGGGTCGTGGCCGACGGCACGGATCTGACGGGTGCGGTGCGCAGCGCCACTGCGGACGTGAGCGAGGGTAAGGAGGTGTACTTCAACCTGACTGCGGGAGAGCAGGTCGCCCCGGCCGATTTAAGCACTTCCACGGACTGGGACCTGCACTTCTCCGGCTACGTCATCCGCCTCAACGGCGGCATCAGCGGCCCCGGCCAAGGCGGCGCATTCCCCGCCTATCAGACCGAGCAAACCTTCGAGGACATCGCCGAGGCCATGGGATTTGGATACTTCGCCGACAAATCGGGCTCGGCCTTCAGCAGCGACACCGGCGAGTGGTACAGCTACGACAGCACCACCCATTTCCTATCGACGCGGAATCACGTGTACGTCATCGACACCGGCGCGGGGTTCTACAAGATGCAGCTTCTCAGCTACTACCGGGAGGTCGAAGGCTCGCCGGTGTCGGGGTTCATCACCTTCCGCTGGCGTCCGCTCACAGACGAGCCGGGGACCGCAGTCCAATTTTTGAGTTGGGGCCAACTCAAGGCAAGGAAGTGGTCCGCAACCGGCGGCCACTAACCACTGACCACTAAAAAACCACAGGGAAAAAGTTTTTCCTAAAGCCCAGTTCGTCCTGCCCCAGCCGGACGACCATCTCAACTAAGAGGAGATAACATGACTACCACAGCGCCAGCGAGCAGAGGCGACTGGAATACGTTCCGACGTGCCAATCCGAGGGTGCGCATCCGCGACGCAGCCGAGCAATTGGGCGTGAGTGAAGCTGAGTTAGTGGCCACTTCCTGCGGCGAAGGCGCGATCCGCCTACGGGCCGAGTGGCCGCAGTTCATCCAGCGCCTCGAAAGCCTCGGCCCGGTCATGGCCCTCACGCGCAACGCCCACGCAGTACACGAAAAACGCGGCGCGTTCCGCGATGTCCACTTTCACGGCCAAATGGGATTGGTCCTCGATGAAGGCATTGATCTACGCCTGTTCATGAACCACTGGCATCTCGGCTTTGCCGTGGAGCAGGAAGGCCGCAAAACCTCTCTGCGCGGCTTCCAGTTTTTCGACCGCCACGGCACCGCAGTCCACAAAGTGTACTTGACCGCCGCGAGCGACCAGATGGCCTACCAGCAGCTAATCGACGAATTCGCCAGCGACGATCAGTCGCCCGTGCAGTGCGTCTGTCCGACCATGCCCCCAGTGCCGGACCAAGCAGACGCCGCCATTGACGTAGCCGGGCTGGAAGCGGCTTGGAATGCCCTCGAAGACGCGCACGACTTTCACCGGCTCCTCGCCCAATTCCACGTCGGGCGCGTTCAGGCCCTGCGCTTGGTCGACGACTCGCTGGCCTGCCGCGTCGCCCCATCCAGCCTGAGCGAGGTGCTGCATATCGCGGCCCGGGACCAGTTGGCCATCATGGTTTTCGTCGCCAGTCCCGGAGTGATCCAGATCCATTCGGGACTGATCCACACCGTCAAACCGACCGGCCCTTGGCTCAACGTCCTCGACGACGACTTCAACCTACACATCAGAGAGGACCGCGTGGACTCAGCTTGGGTCGTGCAAAAACCAACCCGCGAGGGCGCGGTCCTCAGTCTGGAGTTGTACGATAGCGAGGGCGAAACCATTGCCCTGCTCTTTGCCCGGCGCAAGCAAGGCCGAGCTACCGTAGAAGCCTATAATGCCGCGCTGGCGGTGCTCAAGCGAGTATAATCACCATGAAATGGATACTATGCTTAGGACTAATGACCGCCCTGTTGGGATCAACATGCGACGCCGCGGCCATGCGCATCGTCACCCTCGGCGGGACCATCACCGAGATCGTCTTCGCCTTGGGCGCCGGCGAGCGCGTAGTGGGCGTGGATGCCTCCAGTTCCTTTCCCGAGGCAGCAAACCAGTTGCCCAAGGTCGCCTATCACCGCCGCCTCTCGGCCGAGGGCGTACTCTCTCTGAGACCAACGCTCATTATCGCTACCACCGAAGCCGGCCCTCCCGCAGCCATTCAACAGCTCGGGGAGGCCGGAGTAACAGTACTCGTCCTGCCCCACGAACCTACGGTAGAGGGGGCCAGCGCCAAGATCGAACGCATCGCCGCCGCGTTGGGAGTCCAAGCGCGCGGTGCGGCGCTGATGCAAAACCTCAAAGAGGAACTGAGTCAGGTACAATCCTCCATTCCACAAACAGCGGCCCAAGCCAAAATTCTCTTTCTCTACGCCCGCGGCCAAGGCACGCTGATGGTCGCCGGCCAAGGCACCGCCGCCGATACCATGATCGGCCTAGCCGGCGGCACCAACGCCGTCCAAGGCTATAGCGGATACAAGCCGCTCACCTCCGAAGCGGCCGTCGCCGCCGCACCCGATGTCATTCTGCTCATGGACAATGGCTTGGAGAGCATCGGCGGTGCCCAGAGGCTCTGGCAATTACCGGGGCTTGCGCTGACGCCAGCGGGTCAGCAAGGTCGAGTCCTGTCGATGGATGGGCTTTTCTTGTTGGGATTTGGCCCCCGTCTGGGCCAAGCGGTGCTGGCGTTGAACCGAGCTTTGTACGACGCGGAAAAATGACTTCGATTGAAGCAGCCGAGCCTTCCCCGCACCAAGCTAGTCGCCGCTTATTGCCGGTCGGGGAAAAGGGCACGCTAGGCCTGCTGGTCCTAACAGTCCTGCTAGGGCTGCTGAGCATAGTGTGCCTTGGAACGGGTGCTGTCTCCATGGCCCCCGGCCAAGTGCTAGCCGTGCTCGGCAAGGGGCTAGACTTGACCCTGCCTTGGGCTTTTGAGCCCCACCACGAGGCCATCGTCCTGAGCATTCGCCTGCCGCGTATTTTGCTGGGCATATTGATCGGCGGCGGTCTCGCCGTGGCGGGTGCCGCCATGCAGGGCCTGTTTCGCAATCCCCTAGCCGATCCCGGTCTCATCGGCGTTTCGAGTGGCGCGGCGGTCGCCGCGGTGGCGACCATTGTTCTGGGGGCGACCCAGACGCTGGGGCCTTTTGCCCTGTCCATTGCTGCTTTTGGCGGCGGTGCCGCCGCGACCTTGCTGGTCTATCGCCTGTCGTTGGTCCACGGCAGCGTCTCCGTATCCACCATGCTGCTGGCCGGCATTGCCATCAACGCCGTGGCCGGCGCCATCACCGGGGTATTCACTTTTGTGGCGGACGACGCCCAACTGAGGAGCCTGACGTTCTGGAGTATGGGCAGTCTGGGTGGAGCTACTTGGCCTGCGGTGGCCGCGGCTGCGCCGTTCACCGGCCTTGCGACCTTGGCGGTGTTGCGCTACGCCCGGCCCCTCAACGCCCTGCTGCTGGGCGAGGCCGAAGCCGGCCATCTCGGCTGCAATGTCGATCGCCTCAAGCGTTCCGTCGTCCTCTTGGTCGCTTTGTCTGTGGGAGCGGCGGTCGCCGTGGCCGGTATCATCGGCTTTGTCGGTCTGGTCGTGCCCCACCTGCTGCGTCTCACCCTCGGGCCGGACCACCGCTTTCTGCTCCCCGGGGCCGCCCTTTTGGGCGCTAGTTTACTCCTAGGGGCCGATCTCATCGCCCGCACCTTGGTAGCCCCGGCCGAACTCCCCATCGGCATTGTGACCGCGATAATCGGCGGCCCTTTCTTCATGTACTTGCTGCAACGCGGGCGACGCTTGGGAAAATTCTGATGCTCGAAGGCCGCAATATACACGTAGTCTTGGATGGGAACACCCTGCTCGAAGATGTGTCCATCCACGTGCGACCCGGCCAAGTGGTGGCGGTTCTGGGACCCAATGGCGCGGGTAAATCCACCCTGTTGAAGGTATTGTGCGGGGATTGGTCCCCCACCAAGGGAACGGTGTCGATGGAAGGGCGCGTACTGGCATCTTGGGACAAAAAGGCCAGCGCCCAAATCCGCGCGGTCTTGCCGCAGCAATCCAGCTTGAGTTTTCCCTTCCGAGTGCTCGAAGTGGCACTCATGGGCCGAAGCCCTCATCTGCGCGGCCCTGAAACGCAGCGGGATTACGCCATCGTGCGAGCGGCCTTGCAGGAGGCCGGCGTCAATCACCTAGAAGGTCGCCTCTACCCGACCCTGTCGGGGGGAGAAGGACAACGCGTACACTTGGGAAGGGTGTTGGCGCAAATCTGGGAAGCGGTGTACCAGACACCACGCTATCTACTGCTGGACGAACCCACGTCCAGTTTGGACTTGGCCCATCAACACCACATCTTGACCGTAGCGCGGGCATTTGCCGAGCGGCAAGTGGGCGTACTGGTGGTGCTGCACGACCTCAACTTAGCGGCCCAATACGCCGATCGCGTCCTGCTGCTGAAAGAGGGCCGCGAGGTGGCCACAGGCTCTCCCGAGCAAGTGCTGCAAGCCGAAATAATAGAAGCCGTTTACGAAATCCCAATAGCGGTCATTCCCCACCCGCACAGATCCTGCCCACTGGTCGTTCCCGTGGCTAGTAAAAGGTAGATCAATGGAGACAAAAAAAGTGAAAATCGAACGCGGTAGCGGAAACGTATTCGCGGACTTGGGGTGCCCTGAGGCGGAGGCTCATCTGTTGAAGGCCGAGCTCGTCACCCGCATTGACAACATTATTCGCCAGCGCGGACTCAAGCAGGTTGAGGCGGCGAAGTTGCTCGGACTGTCCCTCTGCGGGGGAATTTTCGCGAGTACTCCGTAGAGCGCCTCCTGCGCCTTTTGACGGCACTTGGACGCAACGTAGAAATCGTCATCCGCGAGCCCCGTTCACAGCGACCGGGCCGAGCGACCCCGGAGAAAGCGAACTTAGACGACCGTGAAATCACAGCGATTGATATGCACAGACATCCGGCGGATTGAATTGGCGGAATTTGCACTGCCGCGCGTACCCGATCACGGCATTTTGGTGCAAAACGATTATACCGCCGTAAGCGTTGGCACGGAAATCTACGGCTACACGCGCGGCGGCGAACCGTCGAGTGCGACAACATTTCCTCGGTCCACAGGCTATTGCAACACAGGCGTGGTGCTCGAAGTCGGCAAAGATGTGCAGGGGATAAAACCCGGCGACCGCATTGCTGGCCAAGGCAACCACGCAAGCCACGCGGTCCTGACCGGCAATTTCCGCAAAGCACCCGCTGGCGTCTCGCCCAAATCCGCGGCATTCATGGTCATGGGGGCCATTGCCCTGCACGGGCATCGGGTTGGCCGTCCCGAATTGGGCGAGGCCGTTGCCATCACCGGCATGGGCATGGTGGGCCAATTGGCAGCAACCTTGGCGCGCTTGGCCGGCGCCCTCCCGCTCGTTGCAATTGACCTAGACGAGTTCCGGCTGGGCAAAGCCAAGGACCGCGGCGCAGATGTCTGTATCAATCCCAATGACGCAGGCAATGTCGCCGCAACCGTGCGCCAGCATGGCGTGGGCGATGGTGCCGATCTGGTCATCGAAGCAACCGGCATTCCCGCAGTCTATCCCATGGCACTGACCTTGCCGCGGCTGGGCGGTCGCCTAGTCGCGCTGGGGTCTCCGCGCGGCACCGTGGAAGTGAGCTTTTTGCCCGAGGTTCATCTGCGCGAAATCGCGATCCTCGGCGCGCATCAGCCCAAAACCCCGGACCGCGACCACATCTACTATCCTTGGAGCAAGAGCAGGGACCGCGATCTGGTCCTGCGTTTGATGGCCGCGGGCAAGTTGCCCATCGAAGATCTAATCACCCACGTCGCCAACCCCGCCGCTTGCCAGACCACCTACGACATGCTCGCCAACAATCCACAAGAGGCGTTGGGCGTGGTCTTTGCGTGGACGTGACCCGCCCTTGGCAGCTTTTCCAAGACTTCACCCACCCCGTGCGATGGGGCTTGAGACGCAAAGTGGATTCGTCGCACCCGCCAGTCCAAGCTCTTAATCTGGTCGGCTAGGATGACTCCCGCTAAGGTACTGGCAGGCGGGAGAGAGGGGCCGAAGCCAGAAAAGCCCTGCGCACGGCGGCGCACCATTGCCCCAGCCACGGCGGTTGGGTACATTGGGCCTCGTGGGCAGGCGTAGGGAAATGAGCTACAAATTGGCGTACAGCGGCCCTAAACCGAGAAGATGCAAATCAACCGCCAATACATGCGCAGCATTGGCTATTAGAATCGCATAGGAGAAGAAACGCATGGCTCAGATACAGGCAGCGGTTATGACCAGCCCGGGCCAGATCGACGTGCGCTCGTATCCCAAACCCCAGATCGGAGACGACGAAGTTCTATTGAAAATTGAGCGCACGGGCATCTGCGGCAGCGACAAGCACCTGTTCGCCGGCCACATGGCCCTGCCGTTCCCGGTGATACCCGGCCACGAATTAGTGGGCACCATTGAGGAGATGGGCCCGGCCGCAGCCGATAGCTTGGCCATAGTGGGCGGCCCGGTCGAGGTGGGTGACCGCGTGACGACCACGCCCTCGTCGCGGGCCTGCGGGCGGTGCTACTACTGCCTGCACATGCCCCAGCGACCCACTCTGTGCGCCAACCGCTTTGTGTACGGATTCGTGTGCGCGGACCGCGCGCCCATGCCGCGCGGCGGCTTTGCCGAATACCTGCATCTGACGGGCCATTCGTGGCTCTTCAAGATCCCCGACGACCTGCCGTCCGAACGGGCCGTGCTCACCGAGCCAGCGGCCGTGGCCACCCGGGCCGTAGAGCGCGCCTTGGGGCCGGGCATCCCGCACATCGGCGAGGGGCTGGGCCTCGACAAATCCGTGCTGGTCCTCGGAGCCGGCCCCATCGGCCAGCTCGTGGTGGCCGTGCTGAGCCACATCGGCACCGACCTGATTATCGCCGGCGACCTGAGCGCGGCCCGGCTGGAGCTGGCCTGCGCCATGGGTGCTCATCAAGTGCTCGCAATGGGAGAAGGGAGTCCTGAAGAGCGGCAGCAGGCCCTTCAAAACACGACCGAGGGCGTGGGGGCCGATATCGTCATTGAAACAGCCGGCGTACCCGTAGCCTTCAAGGAATCGCTCGACTTGGTGCGCCGGGGTGGGACCGTCGTGGAGGTGGGGCATTTCACTGATCCCGGGGGAGTGGAGATTCGCCCGCACATCGTCTGTTTTAAGGACTTGGACATCCGCGGCATGTGGGCGTATCCCTCCATGCAGTTCAAGACCGCGCTGTCTTTTTTGCGCCGCACCACCGCGCCCTTGGATCGCTTTATCACGCATCGGCTGCCGCTGTCCCACATCCGCGAGGGCCTCGACATTACCGGCAGCGAAGAGGCCATGAAGGTAGTGGTAGAGCCGGGGGGCTGAGTTAGGTTAAGCCAACTTGGAAAGAGAAATGACCATACTACGACCCAAGATCCTCGTCGTCGACGACGAGCCGGATTTAGAGCACCTAGTGAGGCAGCGCATGCGCCGCGAGATTCGCTTGGGCAAGTACACTTTTGTGTTCGCCCACAACGGCGTCGAAGCCCTAGAGCTGCTGAGCGAAGAGCAAGACATCGACATGGTGCTCTCAGACATCAACATGCCCCGGATGGACGGGCTCACCTTGCTAGAGCAAATCCCCAAGGTGGACCCCAATATCCGCTCGGTCATCGTCTCGGCTTATGGCGACATGAAGAACATCCGCACGGCCATGAACCGGGGCGCGTTTGACTTCATCACCAAGCCCATTGACTTCGAGGACATGCGCGTGACCATCCAGCGGACTTTGCACCATCTAGAGCTATGGCGCGAGGCGCTGGCGGCGCGCGACAAACTGGTCGCCCTACAAAACGAGCTCAGCGTGGCCAACAAGATGCAGCAGTCCATCTTGCCCACCAACTTCCCCAAGGGCCCGGGCTTTGAGATCTTCGGTAGCATGAAGCCCGCACGCGAGGTCGGCGGCGACTTCTTCGACGTCTTGCCCCTCGACAACGGTCGCATCGGCCTCGTGGTCGCCGACGTCTCGGACAAGGGCGTACCCGCGGCCCTGTTTATGATGGCGAGCCGCACCCTGCTCAAGGGCGCGGCCATCGGCCATGCCGAGCCGGGCGAGGTGTTGAGCGAAGTAAACCAACTGCTGCAAGAAGACAACGACGCCGCCATGTTCGTGACCGTGTTTTACGCGATTTTCGACCCAGCAAGCGGCGAGCTGTCCTATGCCAATGGCGGGCACAATCCCCCGCTCGTGGCCCACGCCGACGGCAGCACGACCCTGCTCCCGCCGACCGGCGGGGTGGCGCTCGGGGTGGTGCCAGATGTCGCCTACCAAGAAAGTTCGGTGCCCCTTCGGCCCGGCGACCGCGTCGTCTTTTACACCGACGGCGTCACCGAGGCCGAAAACGACCGCGGCGAGCAGTTCGGGCTAGAGGGCCTGTGCGCGGTTTTCGCCGCCCGCCCGCCCGAGGACGTCCGCGCCACCAACGCGGCAGTTTTTGACGCGGTCGACGCCTTTGTCGGCGAGGCCCCCCAATTTGACGACGTCACCTGTCTGACGCTTTGCCGCAGCGAGACACGCCAATGAGCGCTCAGAAATCGCTGCGCATGGCGACTGAGCTAGACGAGCTGCGGAAGGTCAACGCCGCTGTTGAGGAGCTCGCAGGGGAAGAAAACTGGCCTCCAGACCTCACCTTTCAGATCGGGCTGGCCATCGAGGAATTGGGGATCAACATCGTCGAGTACGGGCACGACGATGGCAGAGCACACGAAATCGAGATCGTCATCTCCTCAGAGGCCGAGGTGATCACCATCGAGATCGAGGACGACGGCCAAGCCTTCAATCCGCTCAGCGACGCGCCAGACCCGGACTTGGAGGCCGCTGTTGAGGACCGCACCGTGGGCGGCCTCGGCATTCACCTCGTGCGCTCCATGATGGACGAGGTCCACTACCAGCGACAGCAAAACAAGAACTGCCTGACCTTGGTCAAGCGGAGGACTGGTTGAGCAGCGCACTTGCCCTCGGCGTGGCCGCGCTGCTGATTGCGGGGGCCGCGCTTGGCGAGGAACAGCCCGGCGTCTCCGATCGGAGCATCCTCTTTGGCCAATCCGCCGCCTTTAGCGGACCAGCTCAGGAGCTGGGCCGGAACATGCGGCTCGGGATGCTGACGGCCTTCCGGGAGGTGAATGAGCAGGGCGGGGTCCACGGGCGTCGGCTCGAATTGGTGTCGCTCGACGACGGGTACGAGCCGGAAGCCGCCATCGACAACACCCGCCAGTTGATCGAGGGCGAGCGGGTCTTCGCCCTAATCGGTGCCGTTGGCACCCCCACTTCGCGTGCGGCCGTACCCATTGCCGACGACGCTGGCGTCCCCTATATAGCTCCCTTCACGGGCAGTAGTTTTCTCCGCGATCCCAAGTGGCGCGGCGTGGTCAATCTGCGCGCCTCCTACTATCAGGAAACCGAGGAAATCGTCGCCCGCCTGACTGACGACTTGGGCATTGAGCGCATTGGCATAATGTACCAAGACGACTCCTTCGGCCGGGAGGGGTTTCGCGGCGTGCGCCGCGCACTAGAGAGGCGCGCCCTATCCCTCGTGGCGGTCGGCGTGTACCCGCGCAATACCAAGGCGGTAAAGACCGCCCTGCTCGACCTGCGCAGCGGCCGTCCCCAAGCCGTGATTTTGGTCGGGACCTACCAGCCGGTGGCAACCCTAATCGCCTGGGCGCACGCGACGAATTTCACCCCCATCTTCGCAACTATCTCATTCGTGGGCAGCAAGGCCTTGGCGCGGGAACTCGGTCCCACCGGCACCGGGGTTTTAGTCTCGCAAGTCGTGCCCTTACCCACGGCCGCCGCGCCAGCCATTGCCGGCGCGTACCGCCGCGCCCTCGCCGCCTACGCCCCAAAGGCCGAGCCTAGCTTTGTTTCATTTGAGGGCTACCTCGCCGGCCGCTTGGCCCTCGCCGCCCTCGCCGCCTGTGGCCGAGCGGTCAGCCGCGCCTGCCTATTAGACAACTTGCACCGCGCCGAGGTTATCAACCTAGAGGGGTTTGAGCTTCGCTATGGAGATGGCGACAAGCAGGGTTCGGACGCGGTCTTCCTCACTGTGATCGACCGCGACGGCCAATACCGCTCCATCCGCTCCTTAAAGGGCGGGACCAAGCCATGATCGCTCTACTGAAACGCCTGCTCGCAGCCCGGTATCGCCTCGCCGTGCAGCTCTACATAGGCATTGGCGCGGCCGTGGCCCTGACCATGGTCGCGAGCTTGGTGGGCTGGTTCTCCTTCGACCAAGTCGGCGATGCCCAAAGGCAGGTAAACGAGCGAGCCGTCCCGGAGATAGCCACCGCTTTTGCGGTCGCCCAGCAAAGCGGGACCCTCGCAGCCGCAGCCCCGCGCTTGGCCGCGGCCGAGACGCCGAAGGCATTTGCCGAGGTCGCGGCCAAAATCGCCTCCGAGCGGGACGACTTCAAAAAGCAATTGGCGGCCCTGACCCAGCAGGGCGCGGCCGAGGAACGCTTCGCGCGGATTCGCGCCCGCGGCGACACCCTCATCGCCAACATCAACGCTATTGAGGCTTCGGTGGCCAAGCGCTTTGACCTCAACGCGCACAGCCGCGCCTTGCACAAAAACCTAGAGGCACTGCAAAACGAACTGACCAGCATCTTGGTTCCGGCCATTGACGATCAGCTATTCTACGCCATGACTGGCTACCGCACCCTCGGCGAACCGCCCGCACCCCGCGTCCAGCACCTTTCAGAGGCCGAACTTTCTCGCTATCGCGATCTGGCCGAGTTGCAGGAAGGGGCCACTACGGCCACGCGCCTGCTGGCCAATGCCTTCAACCTATCGGACGCGCGCCTGCTAGAGCCTTTACAGGAGCGCTTCGACTCCACGGTCGGCGGCATTGAGCGAAATTTAGCGGCCCTCGACGAAGGCCCCTTGCGCAGCGCACTCAACCAGACCTTTGAGCACCTGTTCGACTTGGGCCGCGGAGATATGCGGGTCTTCGCACTGCGCACCGCGGAACTCCAGATCGTCGCACAGCAACGAGTGCTGCTCGACCGCAACCGCGACCTCGCCATTGAACTAGTCGCCGAGGTTGAGGGCCTAGTGAATACGGCCCATGCGAGCGCACAGGCGGCCACGCAAACCTCCACCCAAGCCATCCTCACCGGCAGCAAGCTCCTGCTCGCCCTCAACGCGTTCAACATCGTCGGCGCCATCCTGATCGCTTGGCTGTTCGTCGGCCGAGTGCTATTGCGCCGCCTCGAATTTCTGTCGAACCGAATGCGCCGCATGGCAGAAGGCGACCTAGAGGCGAAAATCGAGATGCCCGGGCGCGACGAGGTCGCCGACATGGCCGCGGCCCTCGAAGTTTTCCGCCGCCACTCTTTGGAAGCCCAGCGGCTCAATTTGGTGGAAAAGCTGGCCGCCGATTTGGAAGAGAAAAATGCCACGCTCGAAAAGGTGCTCGACGATCTGCGGCAGGCGCAGGGTCAGATCGTCATGCGCGAGAAACTAGCCGCCTTGGGGGAACTCACCGCGGGCGTGGCGCACGAAATCCAGAATCCCTTGAACTTTGTCAAGAACTTTGCGGAAGTCTCGGAGGAACTGTTAGAGGAGCTACAAGAAGTACTAGAGCAAGACAGCCAGCAGCTAGACCCAGAGCAGCGCGAGCTAATCGGCGAGATCTGCGGCGACTTGACCGCCAATCTCGGGCGCATCCGCCAACACGGCGAGCGCGCCAACCGCATTGTCCGCGACATGCTGCAGATGGGTCGCGGGTCGGGCGAGGCACAACCCGTGGGTATCAACGCCCTGCTCGAAGAACACGCCCGCCTCGCTTTTCACAGCGCACGAGCGACCAATGTAGATTTTCAGCTCGACATCAAGGAGGAGTTAGACGAGGCGGTGGGGGAGTTAGAGGTGATTCCCCAAGACTTGGCCCGCGTCTTTCTGAACATGGTGAGCAATGCCTGCTACGCCACCAACGAGAAGCGGCACGCTCCAGAGACGGCACCCGACTACGTCCCCACGCTCTGGCTTAGCACCCGGCGAAGGCCCGACCACGTCGAAATCCGCATCCGCGACAATGGGAATGGGATCCCGCCGGATGTCATCGACAAGATCTTCAACCCGTTTTTCACAACGAAGCCGACCGATCAGGGGACCGGGCTCGGGCTCGCGCTATCCAACGACATCGTGCGCGAACACGGGGGCACCATAAAGGTCCACTCTGAGCTTGGGGAATTTACCGAGATGACCATTGAGCTGCCCACCGTGCGGCCGACGGCCTTGCAATCAGCCGAAGCCGATCCAGACGCGACGACGCCCCCCTCTTCACTTTGATTGCGACAGGGCGGCGAGGGCCTCTTCTTCGGAGGCGTGGATCGCAATGATCTTGTCAAAGCCGCTGATTTCGAAAATTTCCCGTATCGGCTCCGAAAGTGAGCATAGCGCGAACTGGGCACTGCGCTGCTGGAGCATTTTGGCGATCAGCAGGAACGTCCGCAGGCCCGCGCTGCTGATGTAGTTGATGGCCGCCAAATCGACGAGCACCGCGCTGCTGTCCGTGCCGATCGCCTCGCTTAAAGCACCGTGGAAGTCGCGGGCATTGACTCCATCGATGCGGCCTTCGGGCTTGGCGATTAATACGCTGTCCTTCTGTTCGGTGTTCACTGGATCTCCTGCCTTTCTAAATGGTATGCGCCGTTTTGTCTGATTTAAGAATTGCCCCGAATTTGGTCGACGTCATCTTGATCGGGCATGAGCACAAACTCAGGGTACGCTTCAATGCCGAGCTCTGCGGTATCTTGGCCGAGCTCTTCAACGCTCTGCGACACCCGTACTCCCATTATCTTGCCCAGAACCAACCACGAGAGCCACGAAGCGGCAAACGCGAACGCGCCCACCGCCAACACCCCGATGAGCTGGACCCTGAAGTTGCCCCCGGCTGCAATGCAGACCGCAAGGGTGCCCCAGATGCCGGCGAACAAGTGGACCGGAATCGCGCCGACTATGTCGTCTAGCTTGACGATCTCCAAGAACCTCATCCCGCCGACGCACAACGCGCTTCCCACAGCACCAATTACGAGCGCCCAGTAGTGATCGACGATATCTGGCCCGGCCGTAATGGAAACGAGTCCAGCGAGCGCACCGTTGAGGACCGCGAGCAGGTCAATACGTCCTAAGATGGGCCGCGACACGAAGAGCGCCGTTACGACGCCGGCCGCCGCCGCTAGGTTGGTATTCACGAGGACATGGCTCATGGCGACGGCATCGGCTGCGCTCGACAGCGCGAGCTGGGAGCCGCCGTTGAAGCCAAACCACCCAAGCCACAAAATGAAGACGCCCAAAGTAACGGCTGGGACGTTGGAAGGCGGCGTGGCCTTGACGCTGCCGTCGGAGCGAAATTTTCCGTACCGCGCCCCGACGACGAGTGCCCCGGCCAGCGCGGCCCAACCTCCGGTCGAATGCACGATGGTAGAGCCAGCGAAATCCTTAAACCCCATTGCACTGAGCCAGCCGCCGCCCCAAGTCCAAGCTCCGACGACGGGATAGATGATCGTCGTCAACGCGACTGTAAAAGCAAAAAACGCCCATAGCTTCACCCGCTCGGCCAGCGTGCCCGATACAATCGAAGCGGTCGTGGCCACAAAGACCATCTGAAAAAACCAGTCCGACATGGTGGCCTTGCCGGCCTTTGTCACGTCTGCCGCAGCCGCCTGACCAGACAACAGCCCGAGTTCTTCGCCCGAAGGCCCGTACAAAAACTTGAGCGTACCAATCCAGCCTTCCTGCACATCGACGTACATGAGGTTGTAGCCGACCAAGTAGTACGTGATCCCGGCAATCGAATAAAGCCCGATGTTCTTGAGGCAGATCATGGAGGCGTTCTTGGTGCGCACGGACCCGGCTTCGAGCATGGTAAAGCCCGCGCACATCCACATTACGAGCGCGCCCCAGATGAGAAACGAGAAGGTGTTGAGAATGAATTGCAGCTCTTCGCCGCTCGCGGCATAGACCGCGGTCGCCCCCATTAGGAGGCCGCAGGCCGCGATAAATCCGCCCGCCCGCCATGCGTTGCCACTCGATTTTCCAATCATGTCGATCTCGCTCCTTCGGCAGTTTTGTTTTATACGATAGCCAATGTCCAACCCTCTCGCAATCACCGCGCCGCTTTCCGAGCCACCAAACAACAGGGCTTGAATGTTGGTCGTTTAGCTGCGCCGGTTTATGGCCGCTGAAGTTGTTCCTCCGCCCGCTGCCGAAACGCACTCCGCTCGGCTGTCTTGAGCGTATTCCAGATCAGTAGCTCTTTGCGGATCGCCTGCAAAAAGCTGCGATTGGCCCGGCGCCACGAATCGTTGTCGCCGCTGAGGCAGCGCAGATAGAACACTAGGCCGTAAATATCGGCTTGGTCCTCGGGGCGGATGCACAGGACGGCGTGCTGGCTCACGCCCAAATCGAGCGGTGCCAGCCACACCCGGGCTTCGAGGGCGTAGGCCGTGCCTTGGGGCGTGGCAAAGGACTGGAGCAGAGTGCCCTCGGTGTAAAACGAGCCAATCGAAGCCTCGCCGTACGAGCCTAGGTAATCCAACAAAAAGCCGCACAGGCCCTTGGCCTCGGCCGCCGACACCAAGAAGGGAAAGCGGAATTCCCACTCGGCACCCACCGGCGGCTCGGGCTGCCAACGCCGCGCCAGATCGGGAACGGCCGTGCGGGCGGCCACCCGGGCCGGGTACACCGTGGATAGCAAGACCACGCCCATGACGATGAGCGCCGAAAACACAGCGGCTAAGGACGAATAGTTCAAATTGAGTCCGCCCAGCATGTCCAAGTGGTTCAACACCAAGCCCGTCCCCTGGCCCCCCAAGTACCCCAGCGTAATCCCCAAGACCGCATAAGCGCAGGCTTCGGCAATGAACAGCAGGGCGATGTGGGACGGCGCCAGCCCCACGGCCGCGTAGATGCCAATGTCCTTGAGGCGCTCGTACACCGTCCCCAGCATGGTATTGAGGACGATGAAGGCGGCGATGAGCATGGGAACGATCAGCACTCCTAGGCCCTGTATGGCCGTCGCCCCAATTGACGAGTAAGCCCACACGTCAATGGTCGCGGCCGCGTCTGGCCGCAAACCCACGAACAGGCTGGCGGCCACCCGCAGCAGAAAATCCTCCACCAACCCTTGAGCCGCCCCAGCGCCTAGGCGCTCCCGATCAAAGGCAACGGCCACCGAGCGCAACCGCCCCCCCAGTTGGCGGACGATCTCATAGGGCGCAATGAGCACGTTGTCCGGCAGTATGTGGACGTAGGGGCGGTACTGGGAGGCGGTGGCGGCTGTGCTCTGGTTGAGCTGAAAGGTGCTGCCGGCACTCCTCGACAGCTCAAAGTCAACGGGCGTCAGCGGGCCGTCGTCTAGGTCGCGGATGCGGTTAAAGGCCGCTGGATCGAACAAGCCTACCAAGGTCAGTTCTTTGCCCATCACCTGCACTTGAGCGCGGCCCAAGTCGCGGGCATCCAAGCCCAAGGCTTGGGCCATCGGCAAGGGCAGCAGACAACTGGCCTCGGTCGCGGCCGTGAAAAAGCGGCCGGCCATCAGGGCTTGGTCAACGCCGGTGATGCTGGTTTCTTGGGGACTCAGGCCGAGCAAGCCATAGGTCCTTACCAACTGGTGCCCGGCCGCCGCTTCGAGGTAAGTCTTTTTGTCCTCTTGCAAAATGAACCAATTGCGCGGGCTGATCGGGCCGAGCGCGGAAAAGTGGGAACGGATGTAATCCAGCATGGGCTGGCCCAAGGGATTCCAAGCCCGGTTGCGGACCAAGACGCCCTCGTACCCGCCCTCGTGCTCAAGGGGGAGCGCGATAAAGCGCGCCCGGCTCTCGTACGAGGCAAAGGAAAGCACCGTAAACGTCAGCAGCACTAGAGTCGTCAAGGTCAGGCCGGTGCGCAGTTTGCGCCGCCGCATGTTGGATATGCCCAGCATGAACGCGGCATGGGCCACGCTGAAACGCCGCATCTCAATGTGGTGGATCCGGTCGCCGCGCTCCTTCATAAAACTGTTGAAGCGGCTGCTGATGAGAACGAGGACAAAACCAGCCATCGCCATGATGGCAAAGGCCAGCAGGATGACCAGCGGATGGGCGATGGCAAAGGCCGGATGCACTTGAGAAACCGCGAGCCAGACCACGGCCAATAACGCGCCAAAACCAGCTAATTGCCGCGTGATCTGCGCGGCCCCCAACAGCAAGCGCTCGCCCAAAAAAGCCGCGGGAATCAGCAGGGCCAAAAAGAATACCATGCCCTTTATGACGTCGTTTAAGGTGGCCATAGCTTGGGGATAGACCTCGTTTTCCAGCCCTAGCCCCACCCGCAGATGAGCCACGTAGCGGCTCCATTCTTTTTGCCGGGCGGCCTCTTGGGCCGCTTCGAGGACTTGGGCGGTGCGCTGGTGCAGGTGCTGCAAGTACTGGTTTTCAATGGCGTGGTCGCGCATGGTCTGCAGCCGATCCTCGTCGAGACGCCACATATCCCAAGCGGCCTGCAACAGCGTCGGCACCAGCCGCTCTTTGGCGAGGGAAAAACCCTCGCCGTTGGGGCGGCTGCCCGGGATGCCGTTGTTGAGCAGCAGCAGTTGTCGGCCCGCCAGTATTTTGATGCGGTTTTGCGGCTCGTCGTCCTGCGGCCCAAACACCACCCCAACCGCTTCGTCGAGCCCGCTGCCCAGCGCATAGCCGAATTGGCGCGGAGCGGTGTCGTAGCGATTGAGCACCGAGATGCCGCTCAAGAAATTGAGCGAGCGCGGATTAATTAGGCCGTAAAAAGGGCGGCTCAGGCAGGGAAAAACCACCACCGCTTGTTCGGTGCGTGCCCACTGGACGGTGCTTGGGATGGACCCGTCGAGCAGCGGTGCCCCGTGGAAGCCTTGCGCCCTTTTGCTTAGGTCGGCCGCGTAGGTAATGGCGCCGCTGTGCGGGTCCAAGACGTAAACGTTGGTGCGGTATTGGGCTTGTGGCAGCCCGGTTATGAGCAACTCGCCCTCGGCGTCGCTCAGATGGACTTGGGCCGTGCGCACCCCTTTGACGGCTTTGCCAGCGGTCGCCCATTGCGGCCGCACCACGGCCACGGCGTTGGCCACCGGCCGGTCCGGCGTTTGCGAGCGGCGCGGAAAAGTCCGCACCTTGAGGCGCAAGTCGCGCAAGCGGTCCTGCAACACCGGCCCAAAAGCCGCTTTCTCCGCCAACAATTGCCGATCGTTTAGAGCCTGTTGCAGCACGCCGTTTAGCAAGGCGACTTGGCGCGCCAGATTGCCGTAGTTGACTGCGGCCGGTCGGTCCAGCGGCGAATCGATCTGCAGGCGGGCGTCGTTGACGGTGATCAAGCCCAAGGCAATCAAGCCGCTTTCGAGGGCGAGTTGGCTGTCGGCGACTAGGCCGCCGGGCATGTACGCGGACCATTCCATGCCCTTGATGGGGGTGATGCCGTTGACCAAGCTGCCGACTGCGGTCGAGTCTAGGGTGCTGGCGTAGCGGCTGAAGCGGCGACCGAATGGGGCGAAAAAGCGCCGCAACTCGGGCTTGGCGGTATTGTTCCAGATGCCGACTTGATCGGTGCGGCTCGACAGATCGAGGCCGATGAACAGGTCTAGGCGGCCGGCGTGGCGCGCGAGAAAGGCGGCTATGCCTTGGCGGCCTTGGAAATGGGCCGAGGTTGCCACTAGCATGGTGGTACGCGCGGGTGGATGGACCGCGAGGTGGCGGGCCAATTCCAATAAGGCGGCCATGCCGCAGGCCGTCTCAGCACTGGGTGCCCGGCCCGGCACCACGGAAATGCCGTCGTAGTACGCTTGGATGGCGACGCGCTCGGCCGCCAGCTCGGGATCGGCGCCCGGGATCACGCCCCAGATATTCCACGCCGTCCGCCGTTGCCAGTCCATGCGGCCCTGCAAGTGTACCCATAGCTCGCCGGCCCGCAGGTGCTGGCGCAGCATGAGGCCGGCTTCGCGCTCAATCCAGAAGCGGGGAATAGCGAGCGGCACGTGGGCGTATTTGGCCGCGGCTTGGTGGCGATTGGCCTGCTCGGGCGCGATAAATACCACGGCCCGGGCCCCCAGCGACGCGGCGCGCAGCCAGTGGTTCCAGCTATCAAATTCCAGCAGCACAATGCGCCCGTCCATGGCGTGGCCATCGAAATCGCGCCACTCGCCCCGACCGCCGTAGATCATCGGCGTGCGCAGCCCCTCTGGCGGCAGGGTGACCGTCCGCGCTAGATTGGGCCACAGGCCCCACAGCGGCACCTGCTCCCCGCTCGGCTCCAGGTGCAGGCGCCCGCCGCGATCTATGGGCACCACCACGGCAAACGAGTCGCGCCGCACCGCTTCGACGCCCGCCGCGACCAATTCGCGCTCCACCAACGCGGCCCCTGCTTCGGCACCCGGGTAGCCAGCCAAGCGCGATTCGACCGCGCTCAGGGCTTCGATGGTGGCGCGCAAAGCAGCCACCGCACCGTAGCAAGGCGTTTGCAACAGCCCCAACCAGAGTGCGAGATATAGCCATCCTAAGTTATTCATAGTAAGCCCGTCGTTTAGGCCAGCGTGGAAGGCTGGCCTATGGGATCAATGGCTATTCACCCCCAGAAAATCACATTGCCGACCGTGCCGGAAAAGTGGTCGATGACGAGGAAGAGGCCGCCCGGCAGCAGTTGTCCTAAAATCAGGCCCATAAAAAACGGCCTAGTCTGGTGGTAGCGGTCGGCGCCGCCGTACTTGAGCACCAAGACTTTGATAAACCAAGCCAAGAACATATTGAACCACAGGTGATCCATAATCCAAGTCGGCCCAATGGGATAGCCCAAAGGGTGCAGAGGCCACCAAGCGTAGTGCCAGCGAGCCACGGTCAAGCCCAGCATGATGGCCGCGCCCAAGCCCATGTTGATCCAGCCCCATAGATGCGGCTCGCTCGGATAGCGGAGTAGGCTCTGGACGTAGCGATAGGGCGCTTCGCGGCTAACCGTGCCCCGCAGGTTGAGGTTGCCGTGCTCGTAGCTCAACTCCAAGATCATATAGGTCGAAGCCGCTAGCGCCACGGCTATGGCCCCGACCATGGCCCAGAACAAAGGCCGCCGCCCTCGGCCCAATTCCCCGCCCAGCTTCAGGCTGTTGGCGCAGGAGGCCATGACAAAGCTGCGGACATTGGCCGTCCAGATATAGGTGCTCGCCAGCAAGACCAAGCCCGGTGCCCCCAGCGCCGACGAGCCTACCGCGGAGATGAGGATGCCGGCCGGCACCACGGGCGGAGCCCCGTCGGACAGGCCGCCTTCGGCCACGATCCGGGTGAAGGCGACAAAGAGGGCACCGGCCAGAAAGAGCAGGGCTGTGCTGGCCCACAGCGGCAATCCAGCCAGCCACAGCCAGCCGAGCATGATCGCCGTGCCGCAGACGAGGAGGGCCACGGCCGCCCGATACGACACTATTTCTTCGGCGTCATCAATGGCCGGGTCGCCGGACCACGCCTTGCGCCAGACCGCGGTTAGATGTCGGCGGCCGGCCCACAAGCCGCCGAGGAACAGGACCAGCATCGCGCCCATGGCGTGATAGACCTGAAGCGTGTGCGGGATGCCGTGGCCACTGCCCAAGCTGGGCGCATTGCCTACGCCGAGAATGGAGAAAGCACCGCGCATGATATTGGCCACTAGATTGAAAACCCACAGGCTGAGCGCGACTTCGGTCTTGAGGAAGTAGAAAAAACCGAGGATGTGGAAGCGGAAGATGATATACAGCTTAGAGGTGCCGCGCATGATCGACAGTTCTTGGTGGAACAGATCAACGCCGCGGGCGAAATGCACGCCTTCCGGGAAATACGCGTACAGGCCGTGCAGTGTGCTCCACGTGGCGGCGAGGGCAAAGCCGATCCACATCCCCCGATTCTTGAAAAAAGGCGGCCAGCGCTCGTTGGCCGCCCCCATTGCGGTCATGGCCAGCGGCACTTGCACCAGCGGATAGACGAGGCGCTCGTTGTCGATCCACTGCCGCCGCAGCACGACCATGCTGGCGATCATCACCAAGAAGAGGGACCAGATAAAGGGCTGCCAAGCGGCCAGCGCCAGCAGCCAGGCCTTCCACGGCACCGCGTAGGCGGCCCCCATTCCCTCAAAGAAAAACTGGGCCTCGCCGAGCTGGCGCGGCATCATCCAGTGGGGGATGTGGGGGTGGATGAGGCCCTGCCAATCGTTTTCGGGCGTGGCAAAGTAAAAGGGGGCGGCGAGCTGGCTGATAATCCGCGAGGTAAAAACGATGGGGATGGGCGAGGCCATCACCATCATTATATATACCAGCAGCAATTCGCCGCGGCGCAAACCCTGCGTCCCGCCCAGCTTGAGCAGGGGATTGACCAGCCCGGTCAGCAGGGACAGCAGGCAAACCGCCCCCACCGTGCTAAAGCCCAAGGCCATGTAGGAGCCTTGCAGGTACAGGGTGCTATAGGCTATGCCGCCGCCGATGAAAGCGGCCAAAAAGGTGCCTAGGGCAAAGGCCCGGAGCGTAAAGGCCGAGCCGACCTCTTCTGCGGCCGGCTCCGGCTCGGGCGGCCCTAAGTCCAGCCGCGAGCGAAAGGCGGCCGGCAGCAGGCCCCGGCCGACCCTTCCCGACGGCTCGGTCTGGTCGTCGCTCTTTCGAGGGTCAGGTGGGGTAGCGCCGGTCGCCGGCATCGTGGTTGGTGGTTAGTGGCCTGGACTAACCACTGGCCCCTGTAGTTCGGCGAGGGCGCACATATCTTCGAGCAGAGCGAGCAATCGGCGCTCGGTAGGCGGGACGGTGTAGTAGCGGCTGATCCGGGGAAAGGGGATTGGGGACCCGTTTTGGCCAGTCCATTTCTTCGAGCGGAACGGCCCCCAGCAATGGTTGAGTGCCACGCGGCAATTCAAGGGCCCTGACCTGACATACTCGTCCCTGAACCATGCCTAAGACGCGGCATGCGCGCTGGCCCCCAATTCTTCGAGCTTGAGCAGGTCAATGAGTTCAGCGGCACCGGAATTGACTAGCATGTCACAGGAGACTTCTCCCGGCGGTAGAAACCGATTCTGCCAGTTCCTCACTTTGGCGGGAACGCGAAAGATGCCCAATAGATTATCCTCCGTATTTGGATTTTCAGCTAAAACAAAGTATAGATTATGAATACCTTTGTGCCGCGCAAGGTCGGCTCTGTCTGGACCCCGTTGCCCCTCGGTTTCTACGACGGGCAGCGCGGCGGCAGTGCCTGTAATGCATGCCAATGAAGGAGAACCGACCATGGCTGCCAAGCAACTATGACGCTCAGCATTCAACCCAAGTCGCTCCGCCCACTGCGGTGCTGGATTCCGCTGGCAGCTCTACTGACAGCTATCCCTACCCCACTACACGCCGGCGCTTGGACGCAGGCCCCGGGCGGATTGTACTGCAAAATCGCCGGACTTTCCTTCCACTCCCAAGAATATCTCGACGCCGCCGGCGAGCGGCAGGTTCGAGCGGCAAAACCCAGCGTGGAGGAATTGAGCGATAGGAATATATCGGCGTACCTCGAATATGGTTTGCTGGAGCGCTTGACCTTGGTGGCCACCCTGCCCTATAAGCGGTTGGTGTACAAGAAGACTGAAGTGAAGGTGTTCAAAAGCGACGTGCTCGATACCACCATAACCCGCGTACATCCCGACGAAATCCGCACAGGTCTGGCCGATTTGGAACTGCGCCTGCGCTGGCGCTTGCTGCTCAATCCGGCGGTGGTTTCCCTCGCGCTGGGGGGCAAATTCCCCTTGGGCTACGACGTGGATCAAGACGGCAACGGCGTCCTAGGGACGTTGGGGCCGAGTCCAGTCGATGGAGCCAGCAAGGTCCCCTTGGGCACGGGCGCGCACGATGTCGACATGCGCCTGTTGGTGGGCAGATCGCTGTATCCGTTCCCGGGCTACTTGACGAGTGCGGTCGGCTATCGCCAGCGAGGCGGGGCCTTCAGCAATGAATTCTTCTATGGCTTCGAGGCCGGTGTCACTTATAAACGCCTGCTAGTCAAGGGCGTGGTAGAAGGGATGCACACTACGGGCGACTGCGGTGCCATGGGACGAGGCGGTCTCGTCGGCGATCAAGACATCCTCAAGGTGGCCCCGGGGTTGATCTGGTCGCTCAGTAAGCATCTAGAAATCGGCGTCGATCTATTCCACATCGCGGCTGGCTGCAATACCGCAGCGGGCACGACCTATGCCGTGGGGCTGGCTTTCAAGCGCTAGAAAAATCGCGGCTGCCGATCCGATCCGTTATATTTTGCTCGTCCAACCATTACAAGGAGGCTGTGATGTCGCGCAAAAAATGGGAGCTCCCCCAGCGTCAGGTCACCGACGAAGACGTCTATCTCAACCGCCGCAAGTTCATCCGGCGGGCCGGCTTGGGCACCATCGGCCTGCTTGCCGGATGCATCCCAGAAAAGCTCCTCAATCCAGCAACGCTCGTCGATCCAACGAAATACGTCAGTCCCACGCGCATTGAGCCAACCCCGCCGTCAGAGTGGTATCCGGCTCCCACAAACGATGCTTTTTCCACGCTCGACCGGCCGCTCACCGACGAGTTGGTAGCGGGCCTGTACAACAACTTCTACGAATTCTCCACCACCAAGGAGGTGTGGCGTTTCATAGACAATTTTGAACCGGCCCCTTGGAGCGTGGAAATAGGCGGCCTAGTGCAGCAGCCCAAGACCTACGATATCGACGCCCTAATCGGCACAATGGATTTAGAAGAGCGCCTCTACCGCCACCGCTGCGTCGAGGCTTGGTCCATGGCCATACCGTGGACGGGCTTTCCCATGCGGGCGCTCATCGACTTGGTGCAACCGCTGTCATCGGCCCGCTACGTGCGCATGATCTCCTTCTTCAATCCCGAGGTGGCGCCCGGGCAATGGGACCGATCCGATTGGCCTTGGCCCTATACCGAGGGCCTGACCATGGCCGAAGCGACGAATGAGTTGACTTTGCTGGTAACGGGCATCTACGGCCACGCCTTGCCCAAGCAACACGGTGCTCCCCTGCGCTTGGTGACGCCCTGGAAATACGGCTATAAGGGCCTCAAGTCGATTACCAAAATCGAATTCACCAGCGAACAGCCGGCCACCTTTTGGAATACCCTAGTGCCACGCGAGTACGGCTTTTTCTCCAACGTCGAGCCAGACGTTCCCCATCCCCGCTGGTCGCAAGCTACCGAGCGCTTCATCACTACCGACCCGAACGCGCCCGAACGACGCGAGACCCTCCCCTACAACGGCTACGCAGAGTACGTCGCCCATTTGTACGAGTGACCCTTATGCGCCAACTCCTCTGCCTCGGCCTACTTATTGCGCCGCTCGCCGCCCAGCAAGAGGCCCTGCGCGGCACTTGGGAGGGCACTATCGTCGATGAGCAAATAGGCGAGATTACCATGCGCCTGACCTTTGCGGCGGATGGTGCCTTTGCGATCGACCAAATCATTCAGGTGAGGGACGACTTCCTAGCCGATGTCCAAGTCCCGCAACCACCCACCATGGAGACGATTGTCGCCCGCGGCACCGGCACCTATGGAATTTTGGGCGACAGTCTCGTGCTCGCTATAGCCACATTAGACCTGTCCGTCGATGGCGAGGACTTCGGCGAATTTTTCACCCAAGTGGCCCGAGACTTCGCCCGTTATGTAGCGGACTCGCACGAAATTCCCGAAGAGAACTACCCGGCTTTTGAACGAGAATTTATCGACGCGTTTTTCGCCGAACTCGACGAGGTTGAGTTCCTCGCTATACTCAACGAGGGAGGGATTAGCACGTATACCATTGAGGGGGACACCCTGTTCCTCACTACTGCGAAGGAGACCGGGGTCGAAACTTGGGAATTCCACCGCATGGATGACTCCAGCGCGGTCGCCGAAACCACTTGGGGCCGCTTGAAAGCTCTGGCTAGCGCTAAAACGCACCAACCCTCGCAGCAGAACTAGGTCCCGATGGAACGGCTGATTAGCCTATGCGGACTTTTGGTGATGATCGCCCTAGGCTTTGCCCTGAGCGCCGACCGCCGCAAAGTAGATCGCCGCTTGGTAGCGGCCGGCGTGGGCCTGCAATTTCTCCTCGCCCTGCTCGTCCTCAAAACCGGGCCCGGACAGGCACTTTTCGGTTATATCGCCGCTTTTTTTACCGCCTTGCTCAACTATGTCGATGCCGGCTCCAGCTTTGTCTTTGGCGATGCGTTCGGCGAGCATTTCTTCGCTTTCAAGGTCCTGCCGACCATTATCTTCTTTTCCGCCTTAATGGGCGTCCTCTATCACTTGGGGCTGGTGCAGTACGTGGTGGCGGCTTTTGCTTGGGTCATGCAGCGTACGCTGCGCACCTCGGGCGCGGAAAGCCTAGCGGCGGCGGCCAATATCTTCGTCGGCCAGACCGAAGCTCCGCTGGTAGTGCGCCCATACGTGGCCAGCATGACCCGGTCAGAACTGATGGCCTTGATGGTGGGTGGTTTTGCCACCATTGCCGGAGGCGTATTGGCCGCCTTCGTGGGCTTGGGAATTGACGCCGGGCACTTGGTGGCCGCCTCGGTGATCTCGGCCCCGGCGGCACTGTTGGTGGCCAAGATCATGCAGCCCGAGGTAGAAGAGGCCCAAACCCTAGGGCGGGTATCAATTGAGGTAGAGCGCACGGCTACCAATGTAGTGGAAGCCGCGGCCAATAGCACCTTAGACGGCTTGCGGCTGGCCCTGAACGTGGCCGCCATGCTCATTGCCGCGCTGGGTTTGATCGCCCTGCTGGACGGGGCACTGGGCCTGTTGGGCCAAGGCGTGGGCTACCTCTTGGGCATGGAGGGGCTGGAGTGGTCTTTGTCCGCGGTGCTGGGTTATTTATTTGCGCCCTTTGCTTGGTTGATGGGCATTGAGGCCAAAGATTGTTTGCTGGCCGGCGAGTTGTTGGGCAAGAAGATGGTGGCCAACGAATTCGTCTCGTACGTCCAGTTGAGCGAGTGGATCCAGCCTAACTCGGGCGTGGAGCTGAGCCAGCGCTCGGTGGTTATTTTGACCTATGCCCTGTGTGGTTTTGCCAACTTCAGCAGCATTGGCATCCAAATCGGCGGCATCGGCGGCATTGCTCCGGGGCGGCGGCGCGCTTTGGCGCGCTTGGGTTTTCGCGCCATGCTGGGCGGCACCCTAGCTTGTTTTACGACCGCCTGCGTGGCCGGGATCCTGCTGTAGTTCGTTCTTTGAATAGCTCCCGAATTCGACGCTCCCCCTCCCCAAGCGACTAAACATTGACACTGTTCAATTGCCCCTCGTGCTTTGATTTTGTAGCACCCAGCCGCCCAGCCTTCGAGGGGGAATATGAACTTTGTAGCATGTGTTTTACTGGCTCTGTGCCTGTCGTACCCTGCCCGGTCCTTTGGCGACGAACGCCCAGACGTCCAGCAGATACAGGACGTAGTACAGCGCTTTTACGAGGCCTGGAACCAGCAGGACTTCGTCGCGGCCGAAAACCTGATCGGCGAAAGCGTCGTCGAGCTCGACATGCGCGGCCGCCGGGAGCCGCAGACCTGGGTTTTGCGCAAGGCCCAGTCCCGCGAGGAATTCCTCGACGGAATCGTCGTTGAGTGGACCGGCGGCGACGGTTGGGACTACGACCCGGAAATCCACCAGTACATCAAGCAGGCCGAGTTTTTCGACGTCTTCCTTTGGGGCGACCGGGCCATGGCCATCACTCAGGAGCGCTTGGTCGGCATGTCCGGCCCGGTGGGCGCGGACCAATACAGCGCCTATTTGCTCGACCGGGGGGATGGCGGCTGGAAGATCGCCGGCGTCCTCCACCAAGTGCCCACCGAGGAGTACAAGACGGTCTCCGTCAAGCCACGGGGCGAGCAGCTTCGCGTCCGCCTCTTCGTCGATGGCGGCGATGAGGTGTTCGCAGACAGCGAGGGCCTGTGGGTTGAGCACCGCTACGGCGTCCTGCCCGGGCGGCACGAGGACGGCGATGGCTTTTCGCCCATCGAGATCAACGGCGTGCGCTGGCAACCCGTCTGGCAGGGCGACAAAACCCGCAAGGTGCATTTTGCCGACAAAGTCGCATGGCCTTCCGGGGCGCAGTACCGCCTAGTCAAACACGAGGCACGCGACGTCGCCCAGTTGGAAAGGGAACCCCAAGCCCCCGGCGACACCCTCAGCATCGTCTTCGCCGACCAAGACAGCGGTGCCGACTGGTACGACGTGGAGGTGCGCTGGGGAGACGAGGCCGCCGATCCCGGCGCAGGGCTGCCCGAGCCAACTCCGCCCGGCCGCGAGGCCCTGCTCGTCGAAGTCCTATTCGACGGCGAAATCCGCGACACCAGCCCGCAGCAGCGCCCGCTCAAAAACGTCGAAGTAGTGCTCACCGAGGACCGCGCCGGCGACAAAGACGGTGCCGGTTACTTCAATGGCGAGGCCGTCGTCGATATCGAGGGCTTTTTGCTAGACGGCCCCTTCAGCGTCTCGATCTGGGCCAAATACGACGAAATCGAAACGCGCCCTTACTGGTGGAACAACTGCATCTGGGCGCAGGACAACGGCGGCGGCGTGCGCGTCTTCCAGCTCAGCACCCAAGGGCGGCGAGTCACCTGGCACCGGATGCGCGACGACGACCTCCACTCCAAGCTCTTTTTGCGCGCGGAGCGCTGGTACCATTTGGTGGCCGTGTTCGACGGCGATTACCACCGGCTCTTCGTCGATGGCGTGTTGCAGGAGCAGAAGCAGAGCGCAGTCAAAACCTCGCCCGACCAGCCCATCTACATCGGCGCGAAAAACCTCGACGAGACGGACTTCTTCTTCACGGGAGCTTTAGACGACGCGCGGCTCTACGGGCGCGTGCTGACAACTGCGGAAATCAGCGCCCTCTACCAAGGCTTGGCCGAATGACCATTACAGCTAGAAAGACCCGATTGTGCGTCGGTGCGTTACTAATCCTTGCTGGCGGCGCGGCCCGCGGCGAGGAATGGCCCTATTATGCGGCCGACGCTAAGAGCAGCAAATACGCGCCCCTGTCGCAGATTGACGGCCGCAACTTCGCCCAGCTACAGGAGGTTTGGCGCTACGCGGCCCCGGACAGCGCGATTGCCGCGGCCGAGGACATTTGGACTCGGGCGAACAAGGGCACTCCACTGGTCGTCGATGGCGTACTGTACTATGGGTCGCCCTTCAACATCCTCTGCGCCGTCGATCCCATAAGCGGCGCGGAGCAGTGGACCTTCGACCCCCGGGCCTATGAGGATCGGGGCGATTTCTGGGGTTTTGCGCGCGGCATTGCCTACTGGCAAAGCGGCGACAAGAAGCGCATCTTCTACGGCACGGCCTCCGACCGCCTCTACTCGATCGACGTCCAGACCGGCCAGCCCGACCCGGAGTTCGGCGCGGGCGGCTTCGTCGATCTAGGCAAGGGGCTGCGCCGCCGCATCGACCGCAGCCGCTACTGCATCACCTCGCCGCCCATCGTCTGCCGCGACGTGGTGGTGGTGGGTTCCGGCATCACCGACTGGCACGACCGGCCTCCGGCCAAATACTCCACCCCCGGCGACGTGCGCGGCTTTGACGCCCACACCGGCGAGCAGGTGTGGGTCTTCCAGACCGTGCCGCAGGAAGGCGAATACGGCAACGACACTTGGGAAAACGACGCTTGGCAGACCCATGGCCAAGCCAATGTGTGGTCCGCGATGAGCGCCGACGACGAGCTGGGCTACGTGTACCTGCCCGTCAGCAGCACCACCCACAACCACTACGGCGGCGAGCGCCCCGGTGCCAATCTCTTCAGCCAGACCTTGGTCTGCCTAAAGGCGGCGACTGGCGAGCGCGTCTGGCACTACCAGCTCATCCACCACGGCCTGTGGAACTACGACCCGCCGGCCCCGCCGATCTTGGCCGATATAAAGGTAGAAGGCAAAGCGATCAAAGCCCTAGCGCTGGTGAGCAAACAGGCCTTTTGCTATGTGTTTGACCGCACGACCGGCGAGCCGGTCTGGCCGATCAAAGAGCGCGAGGTGCCCCAGTCGAAAACTCCGGGCGAACAAAGCTGGCCGACCCAGCCCTTCCCTAGCAAGCCGGCGCCCTATGACCGCCAGGGCCTGCAGGAAGACGACCTGATCGACTTTACGCCCGAGCTGCGGGAAAAGGCGCGGGCAATTCTCGAAAAATACGAGCATGGCCCGCTTTTTACCCCGCCCAGCGAACAGGGTACGCTGATATTGCCCGGGGGCTTGGGCGGCTCGGATTGGAGCGGCGCGGCCTTCGTGCCAAAAGAAAACGTGCTCTACGTGCCTTCGCGTACCAGGCCCGACATCGTGCGGCTGGAAAAGGTGGAGGGCCTGCGCGCCTTTTCGGATTACGCCTTCTTCGAAGACGACGCCGAATACATCGATGGCCTACCCCTGACCAAGCCCCCCTACGGCCGGATCACCGCCATCGACTTGGACACCGGCGAGCACGTTTGGATGAGCCCGGTGGGCAAAGGCCCGGTCAAGCACGAGGCCCTGCGCGGCCTCGACCTGCCCGCGATGGGCTGGTTCCACTACAACTACGTGCTCGCCACCGAGACAGTGCTGGTGGTGGTCTCGCACAAGCCCGGATGGTGGGGAGACCTCAGCGGCGACGCCTTTGTCGAGGAAGGCCCCTATCTACGCGCCTTCGACCTCGATACGGGCGCGGTGCTGGCTGAGATGGAATTCCCCGGCAACCCCAATGGCAGCCCCATCAGCTACATGGCCGACGGGCGTCAGTACATCGTCTTTCCCATCAACAACGACAACTGGGTGCCGCAGCTTCTGGCGCTGGCCCTGCCGGAGTGAGGCCGAGGGGCGGATGGGCCAGATGTGGGGATGACCGCCTGAAGGACCGACTCGCGCTCCTTATTCGGCCCGGCCGCCAATGACGAGCAAAAAGGCGCTGTCCTCTAGGGCTTTGACACTATGAGGTAAATGAGCTGCACAGACAGCAGCCTCACCTGTCCGCAACCCCAACGGCTTAGATTCAGTGGCTACCGAGAACTCAAGATGTCCAGACAAAGCTGTGACCGTGATCGGACCTGGAGCGATATGTTCGTGAAGCACGGCTTGGTCCTTCAAGACCATCAAGACGACGGTTAAATCGCTTCCACGCACTAAGGACAGCGCGTTTCGTCCCGTCCTTTCAACCACATCCTCCCCCATAAGCTGATTGGCCATACTCAACAAGGGAAAGGATGCTGCGGTGGAATTAGTTATTTTAGTGGGCCAAAACGGGCGTTCATAGGCTTGTTTCACGTTTTCGTCTCCTTGGAGTACGGTGTATAAGAGTATCCAGCACTACTACAAGCAGTTAGAAGTGTTCACGCCTTTAGGCGCGGTGACCCCGGCAGGCCGCTTTGCGGGGCTGTCGAGTTCCGTCGACGCCCTCGTCCCAGATTTTATCCGCTTGAGAGAACAAACTTCAGACGGCTTCTTAAAGCTGCGTAACATCAATTATAAGCACCATTTATACGCTGAGGTGTCAACTCTGACACTCGCTTACGTATCAGTTCCAAACCGCGTACCCGGCAGACCTCCGCGCTCGCGCCCGCTCAGCCCATAAGCCAATCGAGGGCAGCGGCCAGATTGAGCGAGGCGACCGCTTTCCCGCAAACCGGCTCGGTCGTGCGGCTGATTAGGAGTTGGGAAGCGTTCCACATCTGGCCGTGCAGCGCAGCCAACATGCGGAAGAGCCGCTGAATGAGCACTGGCTGGGCGGGCAGGCCCCAAGAGGGCAGGTCGCGCTGGGCCATGAGCGCGAGGTAGTTTTGCTGCCAGTCGGGGAAGCGGCTGGCGTCGAGGATACCGCCGTCGGGATAACCGCCCCTTTGCCAGAGGCTATCCCACTCTTCAGCGGGCCGTTCCAGTGCCAAAAAACCGGTGAGCTGGCACAGGGCGGCCCGCTGCATCAGGGCGGGAGCAACCGAGCCGAGCATCAGGAAGCGACCACAGCGCTTGCGGTCCGCGTCAATGGCTGCGCGCAAGCGCGGAAAGAGTTCGGGCATGGCTTGGATTTCATCGAAGACGATCAACTCCTGCGTTCCCATCAGCTCTTCCCAAGCGACTTCGAGACGCAGCTGGTCTCGGGGATTTTCTAGGTCGAAATAATGGCCCTTGAATGCTTTAGCTAGGGTTGTCTTACCCGTCTGGTGCGCTCCGCTCAGGGCCACGGCCGGATAGTGCGAGAGTTGATCGTCGATTTGCCTTTTAAGCAATCTAGAAATCATACTCGGCAAAATAGAAATTCATCTCTATTTTGCAAAATCGCCACCGGGAAGTGAGACCGCTTGCAGAGTTGCTCTGCTACCTCACCCTCTCGAGGGTGCGCACCGCGGCAATGGCCGCGGCAATCCACCTGAGATTGCGCCGAGAAATCATACCGTAATTGTAATACGAGAACCGGCGTGCGCCCGTTTTGTAAACCGCCGTGATGATATCTCGCATCTGTTCGGCGCGGTCTATGGGCTTGTGGCCGTTCAAACCGCAGATCAACATGGAGGGATCGGCCATGCCGGCTAGGGTCTCTTGCGCTCTTTGGCTGGCCTCCTCGGGCGAGCCGCTGTAGCACAGGACATTGACCCGATCGACGATCTGTTCAATGGATTTGCGGTCGATGCCGTTGTTGTAATAATTGCCCATGTACAAAAAGGAAATGGGCTTTTTTACGACTTCTTTCACCTGTGTGGCCAGCGACGTCACTGCATCCGCCCGCATCTTTGCGTATTCGCATACCAGAGGCTCGTCGGCGACGAATTCTTCCACGCTGCGCTCCAGCGGTCCCTCCTCAAAGATGTCCAAGAGCCATTTTTTTACCCGCTCCTTTAACTTCCCCACATCCAGACCCCGGCCCGCGGCCCGCTGCCGGCACCCAGTGCAAAAGCACAGCGACATCAACAGCGAGCCGACCTCGCCCAGCTCGACCCCCACCTTGGCGTGGTTGCGGAACATGCCAAAGCCCATGTAGTGCAGGGATTCGTACTCAATCATCTGCACATCGCAGTTGGTGGCCAAGTCCAGACTCAAGCCGCGGACGTACTCCCGCACCTCGGGATTGGCCGGGCACAGACAGCCCGGATAGCGATCCCCGAACACCCCGAGCAGGGCGCAGTCGGGATGCTGCCGCGCCATGTAGTGGTTGTGGAGGGGCACGGTCCACGAAATCAGTTCCAAATCGCGCGCTCGGCAGGCCTCGGCGATGATCCGCACTGGATCCTGGTCCCTCGCCATGGGATGCACGTGCGGCTTGAGCTTGGTGCCTTGGTACAGCTCGCTGTGGGGCTGGAAGTAGATGGCGTCCTCGTACCCGGAAAAGAGCTTTTTGCCGGGTACGTGGGTGCGCAGGGCATCGTAGGTGTGATAGACTGTCGATAGGCTGATCGCATCCAGCCCTACCTCTTCCTTGAGAAGGCCGATGACGCGGTCCACCCCCTCGTCGATCACGTCCCAAGGATAGGTCCACATAGTCGTATGGATCATGGGTATATCTCCTTTTTCGCCGCATGGCTTGTAGGGGCGATGCGTGCATCGCCCCGGGTTCATCCGGGCCGCTCGGCCTGCCACACCCGCCAATAGCCCCGCAGACGCCGGGTGAACTCCCGCGGCCGTTCCAAGTAGATGCGCTCTGCCAGCAGACGCGCCCGGGCCTGCCTCTGGGAGCGCACCACGTCGATCCGCCTTTCGAGGGCTCGCAGCGTGGCCGTGGCCCCGGCCCTCGGAAACTCGGCTAGAACCGTGGTGCGCAATACGGCCAAGTCGTGATCCTCGCCGAGCAACTCCCCTAGCTGGTCCAGTTCCTTGGCCAAGGCTTGCATAATCGACGGCCAGACATTTTGCAGTATCTGGGTGTGGTACCACAGGTACTTCACCTGCTTGCGCCAGTCGTGGAAGGCCTCGTCGCCGGGCAGGTTGTAGGCTGCGGCAAAGTCGCGCCGGCCCTGCGCGTATATCCGCTGCAACCCCGCCCGGATCCCGCCCCAGCCCGGGCGCTGCACATTCCAATGTTCCAAGCGCTCGCGGGCCTGCGCGAGGTCGGCGATCACCTCCTCAACGGCCCGATTGCTGCTGGCCGCTTGGCTATAGGCCCGATCTCGCCGCTCCACCAGCCACACCCGCACCCGGGCGAACCGGCTCTTGGGCACGTCTTTGCCCAAGTATGCCACCAAGCGGTCTAGGGTCTCGACTAGGACCGTGGCATCGCGCAGCCCCGAAAGCCGCTGGCCGGCGTCCCGATAGCACTGGTTTTCCAAGGCGTAAACCTCGTCTCCCAGTTCGCGGCGCACTAGGCGCACCAAGGCCCGCAGGCGCTTGGTGGCCTTGCGAGCCTCGTGGATGTGTTCGCCTCGTTTCCCGTCTGGGCGCTCGAGGTGCTCAAGGGCCTTGTCGATTTGTTCGGCCGCCATCCGCCGCACTCCTGCGGACGTGTTTTCGCCCCGTTTCAGACGATAGTTCATGGGACCAATTTATTCCTCTCTCGCCGGCTCAGCGCTGCAACGAACCGTTCAAAGCAGCGGATTGCTATCACAATTTCAGCCGCTTAAAAATGCGCTCGGGGATGCTCTTGACCGCGAGCATGATCCAGCGCCAAAAAAACGGCGTGTAGAGCACGTCCTTCTTTTGCCGATAGGCACGCACAATGTCGGCGGCCACTCGCTCTGGCGAAGCGACCCAAAAAAGCCCGTCTAACCCCTCGGTCATCGGCGTATCCACGAACCCGGGCTTGACGGTCAGGACGTGTACAGGCGTCGCGGCCAGCCGGTTGCGCAGCCCTTGCAAGAAAATCGAAAGCCCCCCCTTGGCCGCCCCATACGCGTAGTTGCCTCGGCGGCCCCGCTCGCCGGCCACGGACGAGAGGGCGATGATGCCGGCCGGCGTACCCCTTTCCTCCAGATAGTTCGCCAAATGCGCGAGGGCGATGGCCGCGCCGGTGAGGTTGGCGTTGAGGATGTGGGCTATTTCGTCTGTATCGCGCTGGGCGGCGCGTGCGTCTCCTAAATAGCCGAAGGCGAGGACGACCAAGTCAAAGGGGCCGCCGCGCTCGTGAACCTGTTGCGGCAAGTGCGCCAAGGCCGCCAAGTCCAAGGCGTCGAACTCGAACAGTTCGACTTGGCACGAGCGTTTGAGCCGCAAGTCCGCGGCAAAAGGCTCCAGCTCGCTGCACTCGCGGGCGGCCAGCGCAAAGTCATAGCCGTTGAGGCGCTCGACGATGGCTTGGGCAATCGCCGACTTCGCCCCCAATACCAGTGCCCTCACGTGATCCCCAAGCGGTCGGACAGACAGGAGCGGAAGCAATGCTCGGGGTCGTATTTGCGCTTGACCGCTTTGAATTGTTCCAGTTGCGGATACATGGCGGCAAAATCCTCCCTTTGCAAAATGGCGTCCTTGGCCAGATAGACGCGGCCTTTGGCCTCGACGATAATTTTGTTCAGTGCGCGCAAAAAGGGGATCGTCCCACAGTCGCGCAAGGGGATGTCCAGCGCGAGGGTATAACCCGCTAGGGGAAAAGAAAGCAGGCCCTCGCTTGGCGGCCCAAACGTCTTGAGCACGGCCAAGGGCGAAGCCACGCCTTGGCCGGCAATGCGCCCGAGCAGGTCGGCGATCACCTCTGCGCCATCGGCATAGGGCACGGCAACCTGATACTGCAAAAAGCCCCGGCGACCGTACAGGCGATTCCAGCCGCAGACCGCGTCGAGCGGATAGAAATACGGGTCGTAGTGGACGAGCGCGTCGGTCGCCCGGCCCACTTGGCGATGATAATAGAGTGCGCTAAACGCCTTCAGCAACTTGGAGTTGAGTACGCTGCCGGGCAAGAAGAACGGCACGGCCCAGCGGCCATGGCCGTGGATGGGAAAGGGCGGCTTGCCCTTGAGATCGCGTACGCTGGCGTGTTCTCCCAGCAGGACGTGGCCGCGGCCTAGCTGCCGGCCCGTTTGCAGGCCGTCGATCCACGCGACCGAATAGGTGTACTGATGCTGGGTCTCGGTGCAGACGCGGCACGTCTCGGCCCAACTCGCCGTCTTAATGGTGCGCTGCCGGATGTACGCGGACGCCACCTTTTTCAACCGCAGCGTTGCCGCATAGATAAATCCCGTCAAGCCCATGCCGCCGAGCGTGGCCCAAAACAGGTCGGGGCACTGGTTGCGCGAGCAGCGCACGATTGAGCCATCGGCCAACACCATGTCCAGCGATTCGACAAAGGCGGCAATGGAACCCTCGGCGTGGTGGTTTTTGCCGTGGACATCCGCGGCAATGCAGCCGCCGAGCGTGGGGAACTTGGTCCCCGGCGTAACCGGCGGGAAAAAGCCGCGCGGCAGGGCAAAGCGAATGATATCCGCCAAGGTAATGCCGGCTTGAGCGCGCAAAATCCCGCGCTGCGCATCGAAGTCGAGCAAATGCTTGAGGGGCAGGGTGGAGACGACGCGCTCGTATAGGCAGGCGTCGCCGTAGGAGCGGCAATTGCCTTGGGGCAAAACCCGGGTCGCGCCGGCGCGACCGAGGTCGCTTAGGTAGCGTGCGCGCTGAACCGAGGCGGCCACGAGCGGATACCGCCCCCAGCCGCTAGTGGCGATTTTTTTGTCCAAGAGCCGAAGCAGGCCGGACGATGCACGACGGCAGAGTATAATCTAAGTACACGACACCTCCTGTGGGTACGTTCGTGCTCAATGGTAGGACGCCATTGAATGCGAATGCGTTGTTAATTTTATTGCTAAGTACACGACAGTAGGGCCTTACCCTCGGATCGAGGGCATCTTGCCCTCGTCGAGGGCGGGACGCCCTCGATCCCGGACTCATCGCCCATCAATGACAAGGTATTGGTGTCGTGTAGTTAGATTTTATTGAATTAAATACCACAATCCCGGCTGGACAATCCGCACTCTGGATGCGGAAACTCTCCCGACCTATGTCGACCTTTGGAAATCTCGACCGCTTTTGTTCTTATCAAGGAAAAGCCGCTCCGTAGGGAATCTCCCTACGCTTCACTTCACAGGAGGTCACCATGCTCGCCCACCCCAACGCCGTGTATTTAGCGCGCTCGCTCATCGACCACGCCGACGCTCCCTTTGCGACCTACCGAGAGTTGGCCTATCGCACCCTCGCCGCTCTCCAAGTGCCGCTACCTGCGGCCGGCACCATCGTGCTCAAGCCCAACGCCACCGTGCTCTATCCCCCGGAAAAGCGCGTCATCACCCACCCCGGGTTTGTCGCCGGCCTGCTCGACGCCCTGCGCGACCAAGGCGTACCCGCCGCGCGCATGGTGGTGGCCGATGGCCAGTCTGGGGAAAATCCCACAGCCGGGCACACTTGGGAACTATGCGGCTATCGCGCCATGAGTGAGGAGCGGGGCGTGCGGCTCGCAGAAATGAACACCGATGAGGATTCCCGCGTCGTCGAGGTCGCCAATGGCGCGGTGTACGAGCACTATCCCCTGTACCGGGAAGTGACCGATTGCGCCTTCTTTTTTAACGTCCCCCTCGCCAAGTGCCACAACTTGGGCTGCACGACCTTGTCGATTAAAAACCTGATGGGCGTCATAGCCAAACCCGAGCGGCACCTGTGCGCGATTCAAGCGGTGGACGAGCCATTCGACGAGGACCTGTGGCGGCTGACCGAGAGCGGCCTCAGCTTCTTTGAAGACCGCTTCTATCACAAGCTCTGCGATCTATTGGTCGCGCTGCGCGGCTTGGGAATGCCGCGGCTTTCAGTAGTAGATGGCCTTGTCGGCCGCGACGGCACGGCGTTCAACGAAGGAGCCAACTACCCCCTCGGCTGGGCCTTGGCCGGCGTCAACGAAGTACACGTAGACTCCGTAGCCACCTACCTAATGGGCCTCGATCCGCAGGCCACCCCCTATCTGCAATTCGCTCACGCCCGCGGCCTAGGGGCCATTGACCCCGAGGAAATCGAGGTCGTCGATCTCGCAAGCGGCACGGCCCTCAATAGCGCGGCCCTAGCCAAGCTGCGGCCGGCCGCGCCCCTAATGCCCATTGCCCGCCTCAGCCAAGGCGGCTACTACAAGCGCTTTCGCGCCGACGGATCGGCCGTGCCCTGGTGCTTGGACGATGTCAATGCCCAACGCCAGCAGGACGGTCTGGCACCCGTTCCCCATGAGCCAGCCCGCGCCTGAACACACCCTCCGCGCCTGCCAGCGCGCCGTGGACCAGTGGATCGCCGAGGTCGGCGTGCGCTACTTCTCAGAGCTGACCAATACGGCCGTGCTCATGGAGGAAGTCGGCGAGCTGGCGCGGATCATGGCCCGCACCTTTGGCGAGCAGAGCTTTAAGGAGGGCGAGGAAGCCGATCTCGGCATGGAGATGGCCGACGTGCTCTTTGTCCTTATATGCCTCGCCAATCAGACCGGGATCGACTTGGAGGAATCCTTCCAGCGCGCCCTCGCCAAGAAGACCCGACGCGACCGCCAGCGGCACGCGGAAAATCCCAAACTCCAATGAGGTTCTACGGTCTCTATCTCGCGGCTGCGTTGCTAGCCGGGGCCGGGTGCGAGCCAGAGCGTCCCCCCGTTCCTACCCCCATAGGTGCGCTCGTGGTGGGCGCGTGGCTGCCGGCCGGGCTGGACACCTATCGGTTCAGCCGCGAGGATCGGCAGCGGCTCGTCGACTTGGGTCTGAATCAGCTAGAATGGTTGCAGCGGGCCGAGGTAGAGGGCAAAACGGCCGAAGAGCGGGCCATGGATTTTTGCAATGCACGCGGCTTGCAGATGCCGGTCTTTTACGAGTCGCACGGGTACACGCCCTACGACAAGCTGCAACAATGGGCTAGGCGCTCCCCGGTGGGCGCGGATTTTGCCGATTCGCTAGCGCTGCGGGTACAAGCACTCGCCGCGCAGTGGGAGGGCGCGGCCGGGTTGCAGGGTTATCTCGTGGGGCACGAGGATTATCATCAGCAGTACTACGATGCACTCGCCGAGGTCGTGTCAGCACTCGGGCGCGTGGACTCCCTGCGGCCGGCCCTCAGCGTGGGGCGGCTCGACCACTACGAGGACCGCCGGGCCTTTGCCGACGCGTTTTTCCAACGGGGCGGGCCGCCCAATATCTTCCAACACGAGCACTACGTATTTAGGAGCAATGCGCCGAGCGCGGGTGCGGGCCTACAGCGCCGGCTCAGCGCATTGATCGCCGGGTACGACCAAGTCGCCGCGCACCTGCGCGAACACTGGGGGCGCTGGCACGCTATCGCGCAAGTACACAGCGAGACGCGGAGCGGCAAGCCGTACTACCGCAAGCCCGCGCCCGCGGAGATTTCCGTACAGGTGGGGTTGGCGCTGACGCGGGGAGCGTCTGGCATCGTCTACTTTCTCTACAGCTCGGGCCTCGAAAAGGTGCGCAATGCCCGCGGCGAACTGGTCCAGATGCGAGAGTACGAGGGCTTGGTGGATCGGGATGGGATCCCTACGGCGAGCTATGCGGCCGTGCAAAAGATCAACGCGCAGGTACGCGCGCTGAGTCCGGTGCTCGCGGGCCTGTACTTTCGCGGCGCGACCAGCGCAGACCCTCTCGCTGAAAACGAACTCATCGCCGCGGCCGCTGCAGACTTGGAATTCGGGTTCTTTGGCGACCTCCAGCAGCAAACGCACGTGTTGGTGGTCAATCGGCGGACTTGGGAACGGCGGCGGGTGGTGCTGGGCGTGAAGAAGGATGCGGTCCGCGACGCAGCGACTGACGCGCCCTTGGCGGTGGCGGATCAAAGCGCGGCCGTGGAATTGGCGGCGGGCGGATTTAGGTTGTTGGCCGTAGGGGGCCACTGACTTTCCCCCGGCGAACAGCCGCAAGTTGTGCTGCGTGCGGCACCCGTTTACTTTGGCGCAACTTCCTGTATCCTCTTTTGCGAAAGGTCGGCCCATGAGTTCTCGCAACGGTTTTATCGCAGCGCACATTTACGACTACATCCTCGCCAACTCCCTGCGCGACCGAGACGTGTTCAAGCGGTTGCGCCAAGAGACCCGGGCCATGCCCATGGGCGGAATGCAGATATCGCCCGATCAGGGGCAGTTCATGGGGCTGCTCGTCGAGCTGATCGGTGCCAAGCGGATCGTCGAGGTCGGGACTTTTACTGGCTACAGCAGCACTGCAATGGCGCTGGCCCTGCCCGCGGACGGGCGTCTAATCGCCTGCGACGTGAGCGACGAGTTTACCCGCATTGCCCGGCGCTATTGGCAGGAGGCCGGCGTGGCCGACAAGATCGAATTGCGGTTGGGACCGGCAGTAGCAACCCTCGACGAAATGCTCGCGGCCGGGGAAGCCGGTTGCTTTGACATGGCCTTTATCGACGCGGACAAGGAAAGTTACGACGCCTATTACGAGCGCTGTCTGCGGCTCTTGCGCCCAAGCGGCTTGATCCTAATCGACAACGTGCTGTGGGGCGGGCGGCCCGCCGATGCCAACGAGCAGGACGAGAGCACCGCGGCGATCCGCGCGCTCAACGCCAAAATCCGCGCCGACGAGCGCGTGACCGCGTCCCTACTGTCGATTGGCGACGGGTTGACGCTGGCGCGGAAGCGGTGATCTGCGGGGTAAAAAAGTGAAGGTTGGAATCCTGTGAACGACTGGCACATCCACTCGCCACTTATCGGCGACGCATGAGAAGGAGAGGCAAGTGAACAACCGCAAGGAGATCATCACGAGGTACAAAACTGCCCTTCACCCATCTGACGAAGGTTACAGTGTGTCGATACCTAACTTGCCAGGGTGTTGGTCCGAGGGCAGAACAGAAGAAGAGGCCCTCGTTAATATCGAAGCGGCCATCCGCGAGTATCTCAGTGTCGTAGAAGACCTTTTGGAGGATGCCGAAGTCCGCGAAATCGAACTGGCTGTATAAACATGCCCAAAATTCCGGGTGTCAAACACCTTGCCGCGGTCCGAGCTTTGGAAAAAGCGGGTTTTCGCATTGCACGTCAGGGCAAGCACATCGCCATGACAGATGGAGTGCGCATTCTGACTGTTCCAAGAAACAATCCTGTAAACGCCTTTACTATGGGGGGAATTGTAAGGGACGCGGGATTAACTGTAAGCTCTTGTCGTAAAATGATAGCTGCAATCGAGTCGCCGTCCGTGAACTAACACACCGAGGAGATCTGACGATGAACAAAATATGGGTCCTGCAAAATGCGCAGCCGGAAAACTTGGGGATCGCCGGTCAAGTGTTCCAAGGCTGCGGTCTCGCGCCCGCCTACGTACATACCTTTGCCGGCGAGGCGGTCCCCCGCTACATGGACGAGGCGGCCGGCCTAGTGGTTTTGGGCGGTCCAATGGGCGTGTACGAGCACGACCGCTACCCGTTTCTGGACGCGGCCACGCGCCTTATCGACCAAGCCCTAAAAGAAGACAAGCCCGTGCTGGGCATCTGTCTGGGCAGCCAGCTTTTGGCCGCAGCCCTCGGCGCTCGGGTCGCCCGCGGCTCGCAGCGGGAAATCGGCTGGCATTCAATTGAGCTGAAGCCCGCTGCTAGCCAAGACCTGCTGATGGGCGGGCTAGAACCATCCTTTATGGGCTATCACTGGCACGGCGACATCTTCGAGCTGCCCAAGGGGGCTACTGCGCTGGCCTCCTCTGCTCGCACCGCCTGCCAGGCATTTTCTCATGGCCGGGCGGCGTATGGCGTCCTCTTCCATCTCGAAGTTACCACAAAAATTATCGCCGATATGGTGCGGGCTTTTGCCGACGAGGTGCGCGAGGCAGGGCTGGATGGCGAGCAAATCAAGGCCGACGCGGCCCAGCACTTGCCCGCCCTGCACGCCAACGGGCGAACCTTCTTCCAGAACTGGGCCACTCTCTGCTTGGAGGGCGATTCCTAGCAGTAGCTCAGCGATTGTGGAAGAATTCCGCTTTGCGACCTTGAACATGGATTTTTTGGGAATTGCGAAAATTTGGCAGCGACATCTTGGGCGATTCTCTTTTCGACCTCGGTCTCGATCTGATCGAAGTTTTGGGGACCTTGCACCCGGACACTGCCCTTGAGCGCCATTACATCGTCTTCGACTTGGGTCAATTCGGCCTGAGTTGACGAATCGCCCCTGTCTATGTGGACGCCGTGTGATCGGTGAATTATGGCTTGGTTATTCTTTATTGATGAGAGCGGACACGACCATAAGAACACGCCTTACGAAGTTCGCGGCGGATTCGCGATCCACGTCAGTCGGTTATGGTCTTTCGTGCAGGACATGCAACGGCTGGAAGTCGAGAGTTTTGGCTGCCAATTGCACGAGTACAAGAAAGAACTCAAAGGGGCGACACTGATCGACAGGAAGCGTTTCAAATTTGCAAGCCAAAGCGAACCATTCCGGGACAGTGACAGGCAGAAGCTCTGCCGATCCTTTCTGGCGAAGGGCCTGACAAGAGTTGCGCCCCACCGAGATGAATTCACGGCCTACGGCCAAGCCTGTCTCCGCATGGCGCAGGAGACGTTCGGCCTACTGAAAAGGTACGAAGTCGTATTGCTGGCTTCCGCCATACCGCGAGGCGTCGCTAAGCCGCCAGCCTACGAATTCGATGACTATTTGAGGAAGGACGTTGTCTTCCTGCTTGAGAGGTTTTTCTATTTTCTAGAAGACAAGCGAGAACATGGTATCCTAGTTATGGATGCAACCGAGAAACGCGGAGACCAAAGATTTGTCGCTAGGATGGAAAGATATTTCACAAAGACCGCTACCGGCCGGTCTAGGACGGCATGGATCGTGCCAACTCCGCTCTTTGTTTCGTCCGACATGACCTATGCCGTCCAAGCAGCGGACTTGTGCATCTATTGCGTCAACTGGGGGTTTCGGCTGCCCAGACGCGGCATGAACGCAGAGCGCCGTGAAGAAATCGCCGGCATGTTCGGGGCCGAGTTGGCCAGCCTCCAGCTTCGCGAGCACGGATACAGGGATGGTCGCGTCTTCGATACCTATGGAATCGTTTACGTTCCCGATCCGTACAAACCTCGAACGGCTCTATAAAAAAAGGAGGCAACGCCCCGCCTGCCACTCCCACGCATTATTGGCATGAGACCGCATACGAGGCCGAGCCTCCATCAATGAATGTAGGTCAGGAACGACGGAAAGGTCAACCTCGGGATGCCCCGCCTTTGGCGGTCGCATGAGATCATCGCCGCCTCCGTCGCTATCGGGTCGGGTCGGGCTGCCGGTCCAGCCACCGGCGATGGCACCGCCGAGGGCCGAATCGCCCAGATATGGGCGCTCGCTTTTCCCACTCAGGTCGAAACCCCCAACAAGCCGCGCGTCAGTTGAAAATCAGTGTTGCGCTGTTGCAGGGCACAGGGGATGTGGTCACCCCGCGCCACTTGAGCCAACAAAGCGGCCAATTGCTCGGCCCAATCGTTCTCCACCCCCGTCAGAGCCAAATCAATATCCTCGCCGTAGCGCGCCGCCATTGTCGGCTGGGCACTCACCTGCACCACCGGCAGCAGGGGATGCCCCTGTAAAGGATGCTCGCCCGTATGAGCTAGGATCAAATCCACGCCCGTAGCCCCCAGCCCGGTAGCCGTCTCCACCCAGTGGTCGGTGGGCGTCTCCATGATGTAAAAGCCCGGCTCTACTGCCGCCTCGCCATAGGGCAATGTCGCAGCGTCCGACGGCTCAACTAGCACGGATTCGAGGTACGCCGGTTCTCGCAGCAGGGTCGCGTTGTGCGGCACGACCACCGTGCCGCCCGCGGTCACCACCCAGCGCGTCAATTGGGCAAAAGACCGCGCCGCGTCCGCCCCCAACGCGCCAATCGCCTGCATCCCCAAGCGCAAGGCCGCAAAGCCGCGTTCCACGGCAACGGGTGCTTCGGCCTCGGCCAGCGCTTGGCGGAACCACGCCTCGACCTTGTCCATGGCCTTGACAATGCCGCCGTCCAACTGCACCGAAGCCCAGCCAAAAACGGCCGGGTCCAAGCCCCATTCCTCGAGCCCGTTGCGCATGTAGTCGTTGTGCGTCTTTTCGCAACCGTGCTCCAGCAGCAAGACGCGCCGGGCCAGCGGATGCGCGGCGTACCCCATCATGGTGCGCAAGTGCATTTGCTCGGTGGCACCGCTCGACGACAGCCCACAGCCTTCGGTGTGGACCAAGGCGACAAAGCGCGACAGGCCCTCGCGACCCACTTGCCGGGTATTGAGCCGCTCGGCGCACATGCGGGCGATTTGGCCGGCGCACAAGCTGGTGGGCAAAACCAGCCCGACCTGATCGATAGCCGATCCGCGCCCTCCGTCCAGCATGGGGAACGACACGGCTGGCCCGACCGCGGGCCGCACCGGCGCGGGCCGGCCCTCGGGCACGGGAGCGGCCAACAGCTCCTCTAGCTGGCTGGTATCGGTCTGGTGCCAAGTGCGCCAGATGGACACTTGGGCGTGGCCGGCCCGCTCGCCCAGCGAACGCTCGCCCGAGGCCACCCGCAGAGTGCGCTCGAACAAGGCCCGGCCCAACTCGTCCATCGGCGCGCCATCCAAATAGGCCCCGGCATTGACATCGAGATCCGCGGCCAGCAATTGATAGCGCTCCGAGGTGGTGACGATTTTGATCGTGGGCACAAAGGGAAAATTGGTGATGGAGCCGTTGCCAGTGACAAAGAAAATGGCGTTGCAGCCGCTGGCCACCTGCCCGGCAATGCTCTCCAAGTCATTGCCCGGACTGTCCATAAAGTGGAACCCCGTCCCTTTGAGCGGCTCGCCGTATTCAATGGCGTAGTCCAAGCGCACGTCTGGATCGCGCTTGCGCGCCGCGCCAATGGACTTGAGCGCGATATTGTAGAGACCGCGAAATTTGTTGCCCCCGGAGGGATTGCCCTCGGCTGAGGCTCCGTGCCACGACACCCGCTCCTTGAAGCGCTCGACCATGTGCAAAAAGGTGTGTGCGGTCTCCACATCCTTGACGTTTTGCAGCACGTACGGTTCGGCGCCGATCAGCTCGTCGGTCTCGGCCAGATTGGCCGCGCCGCCATAGCGGATCAGCTCGCGCGCCACCCAAGCCGCCAGCGGATTGCCCGAAATGCCCGAAAAGGCGTCCGAGCCGCCGCACTGCAAGGCGATCTTGAGATGGCTTAGGTCGTGCTCGCCCCGCTCCTCGCCCGCCATTTCCTCGGCCCAAGCCGCCACTTGCCGCTCGCCCTCGGCCAGACGCGCCTCAAAGGAGCCGTCCAAGCTCATAAAGCAATGCCGGACGTGGTCGAGGGCATAGCCGTGCACAACCATGTACTCGCGCAGCATTTTGTTGGTCACAGCTTCGCTGCCGTAGTCCACCGCCAACACCGCGCCGACATTGGGATGAACGACAAAGCCGGCCAGCGTGCGCAATAAGAGCTCGCGGTTATTGGGCGCGGACCCGCCGCCGCCCTCGGTGTGGGCAATCGGCACCACGCCATCGCCGGCCGGTCGGCCGGCCCAGCGCTCGGCCAACAGCCGGGCATAACTAGCCGTGCGCGAGGACGTGCCCAAGACGACGATGTAATTGCGCGTACCCACGCCCCGTCCCCCAGCGCGACCATAGCCGAGAAAGGTCCGCCGCTCCTCGTGCGGATCGAGCGCAACCCCGGGCTGAAAATTCGCCGGATTTAGTTGATACGGCTCAATGCGATCGACGAAATTGGCCTGCGCGGGCAAATCGAAATCCAACTGCCGGATGCCCAATGCGTTGAGCATACTCTGGTTGCAGGCGTAGTCGCCCGGCTGCAGGGCGCGCTCGGCCACGCCAAAGGGCAGTTGCCACGACAGCAGGAACTGCCCGGGTTCAATCGGCTCGACGGCAAAGCGATGGCCTTCCATCACCGTGTGGGACAAAGTGAACGACCGTCCCTCGTAGTTGATGCCCGTGCCCGCTGCCAAGCACCGGGTGGCAATGGCCACATTGTCCCCGGGCATGGGCAGCCGGGCCACTTGGCTAAAGGAAAAAACCGAGTTCATCATAGCTCCTCGCGGCGCTCCAGCGCCCATTCGGCCCAAGACCGCACGTATTCGTTGCCCTGCTGACGCGCTCGTTGCAAGGCCGCTACCGCCGCGGCCGGCGCACGCCATTTGGCCAGCGTCATGGCCGCGTTTTCGCGCAGCGGCGCAGCGGACAAAGACCAAGGCGTCATGGCGCGACTATCGTCCAGTGCTTGCACCAAGTCCGGCACTGTGGCCGGCACTCGGCCCATATTGCCCAAGGCATCGGCGGCATTGCGGCAGACCCATTCGCTGTCGTCCTGTAACGCCGCAGCCAAGGCCGGGGCCGCTTCCTGCGCCGCGGCCCCCATGCAGCCCAAGGCACTGGCCGCCCCGGCGCGCAGCCACCAATCCCGATCCTGCAACGCCTCAATGAGCGCGGGCACGGCCACCGCGCCGGCCGCGGCCAGCCCGTAGGGGCTTTCCAACTGGCTGGGATTGGTAAAATCACCGCGTGCGAGATTGGCTTGCCAACGCCGGGCGGACTCGTCTTTTAGCGCCGCCATTAACACCGGCACCCCCTCCATACCCAGTGCCCCCAAGTCGTAATAGGCATCCAGCCGCACCCGTTCAGCGGGATCGTGCAAAGCCGCTTGCAAGGCTTCCACCGATCGGTGCGGCCTCAGGGCGGGCGCCTGTCCCCCGTACCAACGCCACAGCGTGCGGTACAGGGCCGCGTGACGTCCTGTGGGCATCCATTGACTGCGCTGTTCCGGCAGACGCTCCTCGGTGCGGGCAAAGAGGAACTTCAGCATATAGCGCGTCCGGGTTGAGCGGTTGGCCGTGGCCCGGTGCCACAATTCGTAGTGGGTGATGACCACGGTGCCCGCCGCGCAGGTCAGGGCCAACCCTGCGACCTCAGCGCCGGGGCCATCCATATAGTACTGCGTCCCGGGCACCAGCGCCGTAGGCCCCATATCCGGCGTCACCTCGTGCGGATAGTACAGCAGCAGGACATAGCGCGGGCGGTGGTAGCGCACATTGCCGCCGAAGGGATAATCCTTGTGCCAAGCCTGGGCTTGGTTGCCCGGTGCCAGATCGTGGCAGTGGCAGTGGCGGCAGAGGGCGTACTTAGGCCCTAAAATACCGGTCAGGGCCGCATCTACTGCCGGGTCGGCGAACAACTGGTGCAACAGGGGAATGCGCTCGATCAGGTCGTTGCCCGGATTGCCCGCGGCGAGTACGCGTTCGACCTCGCGCTGCAATTCGCCGTGCAGGTCCGCGGTCGCGGTCGGTTGCACCACGCGGTATCCCTCGACGATAAAATTCTGCAGGGCTGCATCGCTTAGACGGGTCATTGGCCTATCCTAACTTCCCGCCCCTCAGTGGCCGAGCGGTACAGGCCGTCGAGGGCGGCCATGACATTGAGCACTTCCTCTTTTTTGACCAACAACTCGGCCCGTCCCTCGAGCACCTCGACGAAGTGGGCCGCGGCTTTCCAGTGGCCCGAGAAGGGCACCGAGGGATCCGGCGGCACCTTGAGCTGGGTGTCGGCCTGATAGCGGCCCAAGGTGCCGATAAAGGTGAGGGGATTAAACGTGAGGCCGCCCTTGGTGCCCATGATGAGGGTGCCGCCGGTGCCATCGGGCAGATTGGCCGCCCAACTGGCCCGGATGCTGATGGTGGCGTCGTTTTCCAAGCGCAAAAAGCCAGCGGCCATATCCTCGACATCGTATTCGCCGAGGTCGTAGTCCCGCGGCGCGAACACGCCCTCTGGAGCGCCGCTGTCGGCCAGCGACGTGACCACGTCTTCGCGCTGGTCGGCCAGTTTGGTATAAGTCGCGCCCGAGGCCGCCACCACTTTGGGGTTGCCCATGATCCACAGTAGGGCGTCGAGGGCGTGGACGCCAAGGTCGTAGAGCGGGCCGCCGCCCGAGGCTTCTTTTATGTGGAAGCGGCCCCAAGTGGGCACGCCGCGGCGGCGGAAGGCCGAAGTTTCGGCGTAGTACATCTCGCCCAAGTGCCCGCTGGCGGCCAGTTGCTTGGCAGCACTATTGGTGCCGGAGAAACGGCCCGTCTGGGTGACAAACAGATGGCGGCCGGCCGCCTCGGCCGCTGCGTACATGGCTACTGCATCGGGGTGGCTGGCGGCTATGGGCTTTTCGCAAAAGACGTGGGCACCAGCTTGGAGGGCGGCTTGAGTGTAGGCGCGGTGCGAGACATTGGGGGTGCAGACCGAGACGATGTCGGGGCGCAGCTCGTCCAGCATGCGGCCACAGTCGTCGGACGCGTGGGGGATGCCGTGGCGGTCGGCGGTCTGTTGAGCCTTGGCCAAGGTGTGATTGAACACGCCTACTACTTCTACGGCCGGGGCCAACTCCAGCCACGCGGGGATGTGCCCGACGTTGGCGACCATGCCAGCGCCCACGATGGCTACTTTGTACGGGGCCATGTTTTCCTGCTATCTGGGTTAGGAGTGCGCTCTTTGCTATTAAGATGGTTTGCTGCGGTTTGCTAGTCAAAGAAGGCCAAGCCGCAATGGACAGCCCAACGGCTCAATGGAAAGTTTAGAGCGTCAGATGTTGACGGATGCCTGACAGGAGCTATACTTCCCGCGAGACCGCAAATGAACAAACATGAACGCATCGCAAAAAATAACGGAATATGCTAATTGCAAGAATTTCTGACGGTGCCCTTGTTGTTCGTGGCGGTAAAAACCGACCCGAAGACATTCGACGTGGAAGCGGAATACATCCAAGTGGGATCACAGGCGTATCAGTAGAAAGTGGTGAAGGTGTATCCATCTCTGAACTGGCAAGGACGATTCCACATGGACAAGTTGGCGTAACAACCGCTGGTGAAATCCGAAGAGCTGGCGGTGATGTAGTGCGAACTTCTGAGCGAAGCCCTTATCATGCACATTGACTGGACTTACGGCCGAACAAGTTAGTGAACTTTTTGTGCCAACAATAGCAAATCCTGCACGGGAGAAATAAAAATGAACAAACCAAGAGTGTTCGCCGATTTTCACAACGCAGATGCAAAAGGCAGGGTGCGTTTGAATTGCGTTGGGACCGTGGGAGACCTCGCATGTCAGAAAATTTCTCTGACAGAAGGGCAATCGCTGATCCTTTACAGCGAAAATTTAGAAGTTGATGGTGTGGTCAGATACTCCTCAAAAGAAAATTTATGGGTTGCTGTAATTGATTGGGATGCCATTCGAGAGGTTGCCCCGTAGTCTCTCAAAAAACCAACTCAGTAGGCGAACCACAGTGGGAGCGACCTACGTTGACGTAATCATCCGCAATCCTGCGGACCCGCAGCAGAGCTGGACCGGCAAATTCCTCGTCGATACCAGCGCATTCGACTCGCTCGTGCCGAGGACGCACCTCGAAACGAGGGGCCGCCGCGAGTACGTGCTTGCGGACGGAAGGCCCATCGCCTTGGACATGACCATCGCCGAGATTGAGTTCGAGGGAGAAATCGTCGGCGGGACCATCGCGTATGGGGACGAAGGCGCGGAACCCTTGCTTGGCCTTATGGCATTGGAGTCCGGCGGATTTGAGGTCGATCCGCGCAATGAGGAATTGAAGCGGTTGCCGGCTGTTCTGTTGAAGGCATGCGGCTAGGGGTGAGGGGATGCAGGCGGCGGGGGTGGTGTATGAAGGATGAGAATCTCGGTTAAATAAAAAATCGCATATAGGTACAGCAATGCCTTGTATGGTGAACAAAATTGCACTATTTTTAAGTATGGCAGCAGCAAAACCAACTTAGAAGGCGAACCACAGTGGGCACGATCTATATTGACGTAATCATCCGCAATCCTGCGGACCCGCAGCGAAGCTGGACCGGCAAATTCCTCGTCGATACCAGCGCATTCGACTCGCTCGTGCCGAGGACGCACCTCGAAGCGCTCGGACTTAAACCGAGGGGTCGCCGCGAGTACGTGCTTGCGGACGGAAAGCCCATCGCCTTGGACACAACCATCGCCGAGATTGAGTTCGAGGGAGAAGTCGTCGGCGGGACCATCGCGTATGGGGACGAGGACGCAGAACCGTTGCTTGGTACTACGGCATTGGACTCCGGCGGATTCGAGGTCGATATACACAACGAAGAACTGAAGCGGTTGCCGGCTGTTCTGCTGAAGGCATGGCAATAAGTCTGGAGAAGAGCATGAAATCCTATACAGTCCAACTCGAAATCGCCGGTCCGACAGCCATGTGGACCCGGCCCGATACTGGTGATGCACCTGTTAGCTATCCGGTGCCAACGTTTTCAGCGGCCAAAGGGATGTTCGAATCGATCTGCTGGCTCAAGTCAGCTAACGTTAGGCCTGTAAAAGTCGAAATATGTGCACCTCTTGTTTTTCACACGTACTCGACAAACTACGGAGGACCTTTGCGTAAGAGCAAGATAATGAAGAAGGGAAGCAGCTACCAACTACTGGCGACGGTGTTGATTAATGTCAGCTATCGACTGTATGCAAAGGTGGAAACCGTGAATTCCGGAATGCGACAACTATCGGAGCGTGCGAAGCGATCTCCGACCCTTTCTATAAACGGGGCGCACGCATATCGAGATATGTTCGAACGCCGGCTGACGCGCGGTCAATGGCATTCCGTTCCTTGCTTGGGATGGAAGGAGTTTACGCCGAGCTATGTAGGTCCGTTTCGCGACGAGACTGAGACGTGTAAAAAGATCAATACCGTCGTTCCAAGCATGCTGCACTCCGTCTTTTCCGAGCCAAAATTTGGCACCTATAAGCCAACGTTTCGCCAAAACGTCGCAATCGAGAATGGAGTACTAATCTATGATTAACGAGCTCTTTCATCTTTCCAAGAGCCTAGAAAGGAACGGTGTTACCCTTCAGTCCTGGCACCGGCACTTCAAGGAATGTCCGCAGGGTGGTAAGGCGTTCTTTGTTGAACTTGACAATCAAGGACGGATCGCTAAAGTGTCTACCATTACTGACCGAGAGATTCGTGCCAGCTTGCGGAAGTACGAAAAAGCTGCTGGTTACTCGTTCCCATCGTTCAATGTACTGCCGTTGCTACAGTTCGAGAGCGATCAGGAAAAGGAACGTGCGGCCAAGTTTAAGAAGGTGCTCGGATCGAAGAAGCCTCCGGCGGCGGCGGAGCGTGACGAGGAACTTAAATATCTGCTTTCGGTGAGTACGTCAGGCTGGATTCGATCGGACAAGGGAGAGCGGGGCAAGGACAGAATGGACCAACTAAATGATTGCTTGTCCTCAGTTGTTGAAGATCTGACAGATATACTGGGTGAATGTACAGAAGAGTCACGATCTTTCGTGGAGTTGCTGCGTCGCGCCCAGCAGACGACAGGTGCTGCCTTACATGAGCAACTGAAGGCGATCTCCATATGCGGGATAAAGTCCGAGTCACCCGAAGCCGCTGAATGGATGGATGTTTTATTCTTCTATTCGGGGAAGACACCAAAGAATATAGCAATTATTTTGGAACTCGTTGATCAATCGCAGTTTGCGTATCCCGCCAATCATCCGGAGGTTCAGGCTTGGGTAAACGATCGTCTCTTGGAAACAGGAACCACCGAGGAAGAAAGGCATGAGCACGGCGACTCACTAGATGCTTTTGCAGTAGAGGGGGGTGGCATGAATGATAGCTTTCCCGAAGTCAAGATCTCGAAACTGGGAAACGTCAAATTACATGCGATGTCTAGTGAGTCGCCGTGTCAGCGGCGGTATGGTTCGGCCGACGCCAAATCGTTCCGGGTATCGCAGGGACCCCGGCAAAATATGAAGAATGCTTTGGAGTGGGTCACAAAGGAAGAACGGCGTGGTAAGACATGGTGCGATGTCTCCTCACTTGGTGGCGCACCTGCCATGTTGGTTGCCTATCCTTCCGAACTACCTGCCAAAGCACCAGAGTTAGCGGGATTGTTAGGCGGTGCCGAAGAAGAACAATCTGATCCCGATGGTTCACGTTTCGAGGCATGTGCGCATCGCGTTACCGAGACTCTCAAGGGACAACCTGCGTCGTCCCGAAATGCTGACCTGCGCGTCTTTGTGCTGACCAAGCCTGATGGCTTTCGAACCAAGGTGCTGCACAGCAGTCGCTATACCGTTCAACACTTGCTTGACCGCGCTGACGAATGGCAGGTGCTTTGTCGCAATTCGCCATCAATCCTGATTCGTCAATTCGGCCCGAAGAAAGGTGACAAGCCCATCTGGCAGCATCCTCTCACACCCTACCCGACTGAAGTAGTTTGGTGTCTAAACACAGTCTGGAAGCGAATGGGCACGTACGCCGAAACCGCTTTGGACTTTCAGGTTGCAGATGGCCTGTCCTTGCTTCTGGCGGACGGGCCGGTGCTGCGAACCGTCGCCACGCGGGCCATTCGGGCGACCACCAGTAATTCGTTGTCACTTCTGCTTGCGTTCGGTCAAGCTGCTCATCAGGGGAAGGTTCATCAAATGGGGAAGGTTTACGGCAAGCAAGCACTGTTATTTCCGACAATTCTTGGATTACTACTTGGAAAACTCGGCTACAAGAAAGGAACCTATATGAAGAGTCCACCCTACTTGATCGGGCGACTGCTAAGTCTGGCCGATCAACTGCACGTGCAGTACTGCCATGAAGTGCGCAAGGGCCAAGTCCCGCCTCAACTGGTGGGCAATGCCCTCATGACAAGCGCGATGGAAACACCCGAAAAAGCACTCGCCTTGTTCTGGCAGCGTATCAAGCCGTATTACACTTGGGCGCAAACGATACAAGGCGGCGATGAAGTACGGCTCGTCAAGTACTTCCTCGGCGAGATGGGTCGCGTATGCGCGTCACTTTCCAAGACGGATCTGCCGATCCGGTGTTCGGATACCGACAAGGTCGCCATGTTGCTTGGATACCTCGCCCGTGCTGAAAAGGATAAATCCAACGACGATTCGTCGAATACCTCAAGCGAAGGAGAGCAAGAATGACTGTCGTTACTACCAACGACGTGAAACGATATACGGGACTTCTAATCATTGAAGTCGTCAATTCCAATCCCAACGGCGACCCGGATCGCGAGAGCGACCCGCGACAGCGGCCCGATGGCCGAGGTGAAATTTCTCCTGTTTCGTTCAAACGCAAAGTGCGCGATTTGATCGAGGTGAAGGATGGAGTTGTCTGGCAAGCGATGCAAGCGGAAATGAACCTGAGCGACGATCAATTCGTGGTTCTTGAGTCGCGTGGACGAGACCGTAAGCAGATTGAACGCGAATTGAGAGACGGATCCTTTCAGGACAAGTACTGGGATGGGCGAGTATTCGGAAACACTTTCTTGGAGGAAGGAGCTGCTGACACAATCAAGACGGGTGTCGTCCAGTTTGGCCTTGGACTGAGCGTGGCCCCGATCGAAATCAGTCGCCACACCAACACAAACAAGGCCGGAGTGGAAGGAGACAAAGACCGCGGTATGGCACCAATGGGATATCGTTTTGTGCCACATGGGGTCTATTGTATGCCATTCTTTGTGAATCCGTCCGTGGCTCACAAATCGGGTTGCACGCAGCGAGATATCGACTTGTTGTTCAAAATCATCCCACACGCCTACGCGCATACTCGGTCTCACGCCCGGCCGCTAGTCGATCTACGTCACGCTTGGGTGGTTGAGCATAAATCGGCACTGGGATCTTGCTCCGATTTCGCGATTATGGATGCTCTGACGCCAACCCGGAATGGAGATTCCAGCGAACCCTCGAATACCTGGGCCGATTACACCGTGCCGACAAAGTTACCAGACGAATTGGCCGTTCGTGTCGCGAAAGTTCAGGATTTGGTGGTGGAATGATGTTGCTCGCACACAGTCCGCAACCAAAGAACGAAATTCCCGCTCAACTGTATGCCGAACACATTGAGAACGTCATCGAGTCGGCGGTTCGCCATGCTGGTGAACTGAATACCTATGCGACCGACGGTCAATTGCTCAAGCAGGTCGTTCAGTTGTCAGCCGAATTTCACGACCTCGGCAAACTTGACCCGGCGAACCAAGCTATTCTTTCGGTAGGCGGCAATGGTCGTCTACCAGTGAATCATGTCGATGCAGGTGTCGCACATCTGCTGAAAGCTCCGCCGCAACTGGCCGCACTATTGGCCGCAATTCTCGTCTTTTCGCACCACCGAGGCTTGCCGGAGTTCAGCGAACATACAACGCGAGAAGCCGGACAACCATTCCGCGATTTGGAGTCGGACGAATCTGGACGCATAACAAAAGATCGCACTGACAAACGGCTAGCGGAATACTTGCATCTGCACCAATCGGTCGTCGCGAGCATAGGGCAGTCAACGCACTTGACCGAGCAATGCCGTAGCGATCGGTCCGTATTCCTCCGTTTGGCACTGTCTTGTCTGGTTGATGCCGATCACTTTGATACGGCGCGAAATTATGGACAAGCTTTTTCCGTTACAAGCCCAGAACTCGAGCCGGCCGCACGGCTCGAACTTTTGGATCGCTACGTTACTGGATTATCCGAGGACAAAGAAGACGAGCGCACACGCCTGAGACAGGACGTTTATCGCGCTTGTCGCAATGCCGATCCGTTCAGTGAATCATTGGTGGCCTGCGATTCTCCCGTTGGTTCCGGAAAGACAACGGCAATCATGGCGCACCTATTGAACGTAGCGGTTGCGCGGAAACTACGGCGAGTATTTGTCATTCTACCGTACACTAATATCATCGACCAGTCGGTTCGAGTTTACCGAGATTCAATGGTAAAGCCTGACGAGGGCCCCAACCGAGTCGTCGCAGCCCACCATCACCGTGCGGAATTCGACAACCTTGCGACTCGACATCTGACTTACCTGTGGAACAACCCCGTCGTCGTTACAACTGCCGTTCAGTTTTTTGAAACGCTCGTTGCCTGTCGAACTGGGGCACTGCGAAAGCTTCATCAAGTCGCTGGATCGGCGATCTTCATCGATGAAACTCACGCCGCGCTACCGGCACACTTGTGGCCTGTTGCATGGAAGTGGCTGCAAGAATTGAAGAACAACTGGGGCTGTTACTTCGTCGTTGGGTCGGGATCGCTGAGCCGCTTCTGGGAGTTGTCGGATTTCGTTGATCCGATTTCGAACGTACCTGATCTGGTGGATGTGCGTGTGCGGGCCGAGAGCCTGGATCGAGAGGCAACGCGCGTCACCTATCAATCGCATCCGGATCCCATGACTTTAACGACGTTGAAACCGTGGTTACTCCAACTGCCGGGTCCGCGACTGCTTATTGTGAACACCGTCCAATCGGCAGCGATCATCGCACGCTATCTCGCCGACTGGGAGAATCGAGATGACTGGCAATCAAATCATCCTCAAGTCGAACACCTCTCAACTGCACTTACTCCGACTGACCGCGAGATTACTCTGAAGCGAGTCATTGGCCGACTCGCAAACAAAGAAGATCGAGATTGGACGCTCGTGGCTACTTCCTGCGTTGAAGCTGGGGTTGATTTTTCGTTTCGGACGGGCATCCGCGAACGCGCTTCCTTGAACAGCCTGTTGCAGATCGCTGGCCGAGTGAACCGTGAAAGTAAGTATGAGTCTGCCGACGTTTGGGACATTCAATTGGTCCATGACTCGTGGCTTCGACCCCATCCGACATTTGAGCATTCATCCACCGTATTGGGAGAGCTATTCAATGAAAGAAGAGTTGGTGTGAGTTCCTGCACTGAGGCTCTGCGGCGTGAGATTCGCCGCTCGCGGCTGAAGAAAGATGAATTGCTTAAGGCTGAAAGGACTCAGAATTTTCCAAAGGTTGCCGAATTGTTCCGCGTCATTGACTCGCCTACACTAACAGCCGTCGTTGATGAGACGCTTAAGGATGCGATTGAATCAGGTCAACGAGTTCCAAACCAAGAGCTTCAAAATGGAAGCGTACAGATCTACACGTCACGCGCCGAAGATTGGGCGTTGCGCGAGTTCGATCACATGCCCGGACTATTCGCGTGGAAACTTATGTACGATTCCTTCTTAGGATTCATGGCGGGAGTGCTTCCACTCGTCGATGGCGGCGCAAAGGGGTATATGGTGTGAACCGATACCGATCCCTACTTGATGTATTTTAAGAACAGTGAAGTGTCGATATTATGAAATCACCCGATCCCCCTGACCCCATCCCTCTCTCGCTCCTCAATGACTTCCTCTATTGCCAGCGCCGGGCGGCGTTGAAAGCAGTTGAGGGGTGGCGCGGGACCAACGAGCACACCGTACTCGGCGATAGTGTCCACGAGCAGGCCGACGTTTCCGGCTACGAAACTGTCAGGGGCGTGACTTTGTTGCGTGCTTTACCTGTCTGGTCGGCTCGGCTTGGACTCAACGGTAAGTGCGACATCGTTGAGCAGCATCCCGACGGTTCGCTGGTCCCGGTTGAGTTCAAAAAGGGCAAACGCCGCAAATTCGACAACGACGACGCCCAGCTTTGTGCGCAAGCGTTGTGTCTCGAAGAAATGTTTGGGCGGGACATTCCCCGAGGAGCCATCTTCCACGCCAAGAGCAAACGCCGCCGCGAGGTGGAATTTACCGAGGAGTTGCGCCGCCTCACCAAACAGGCCATTGAAGCCATACACCGGCTGATCGAAGAGGAAGCAGTTCCACAAGCCGTCCATAAGCCTCAATGTTCCGAGTGCTCGCTTTTCGACCATTGCCTTCCCGAAATCACCAGTGTTCCGCCCACGCTGACGCGGGCCTATCGGGCAGTATTCGATACCACCGACTAGAGCCGCCCGGCTCTCCGTGCCGAGCGAAGCCTCGCCTTGATTCGGTAAGGGAGAACAGATTGCAACAAAATACTCTTTACCTGACGACGCCGGGCACCGTAGTACACAGGGACCATCTGACGCTGCGGGTTGAGATCGAAAAGCAAACCCGTCTGACTGTGCCCATTCACCATTTGGAAAGCATTTGCGCGTTTGGGCAGGTCGTGGTTACGCCTCCGGCCATGGCCTTGTGCTGGGACCATCAGGTGGCGGTGCATTACCACACCGAGAACGGCTATCTGCTGGCGCAAGTCTTGGGAAGCGGAGACACCCGCTACTTGCTGCGCCGGGCGCAGTATGCCGCGGCTGACAGCCCGCAGGAGGCATCGCGCATTGCCCGGCAATTCGTCGCTGGAAAGCTGCAAAACGCACGCTCCAATCTCTTGCGGGCCGGCCGGGAAGCTGAGGATGATGCAGATCGCACGGCCTTGGCGGACGTGGCTGACGAACTGGCTCAACTGATCCGCCAACTCGGCGATGCCCCACCTGTTGCTCCAGACTGCGGGCTTCGGGAGGCACTTGACCCGATCAGGGGCTTAGAGGGGATGGGTGCCAAGGCGTATTTCTCAGTGTTCCAATATATGCTCAAGCAACAGCGAGAGGATTTCAGGTTCGTAACCCGCTCGCGGCGTCCGCCTCGGGATCGGATAAACTGCCTACTTTCTTTTATATATGCTCTGGTCCGCCACGATTGTTTGGCTGCGCTGACGACCACTGGGTTGGACGCTTATGTCGGTTGGCTTCATGCAACGCGGGCGGGAAGGCCGGCTTGCGCCTTGGATCTAATGGAAGAGTTTCGGCCCTGTTTGGCAGAGCGGCTGGCGTTGACCCTGATCAATCGACGGCAGATCGAGTCCAAACACTTTCGCGAGCGGGAGGGCGGTGCCGTAGAATTTACCGAGCGAGGCAGGAAAGAGGTCATCCAAGCTTGGCAACGGCGCAAGCAAACAGAAGTAAAACACGCCCTGTTCAAGCAAAATATCCTTTTGGGGCAAGTTTTCAGCATTCAGGCCAAGTTGTTGGCTCGCAAGCTCCGCGGCGATGTCCCTGACTATATCCCCTTCATTCCTAAATAATGTTTATCCTGATCGCGTACGACGTTTCCACGACCGACCGTGCTGGGCAACGGCGGCTGCGCCAAGTGGCAAGAGCCTGTAAGGATTACGGCGTCCGAGTGCAGAAATCTCTTTTTGAATGCCAGTTGGGAAAAACTGAATGGGCGGCTCTCAGGAGTCGTCTGCTGAAAGAAATTGATCCTAAACAGGATTCGCTCAGATTTTATCATCTGGACGAAGACGCTAGGGATAAGACGGAGCATCACGGACTCGGTGAACCCGTGGACTTGAATGAACCACTGGTCTTATAGCGTGCGCGAAAGTGGAGTGACGGCGTTTTGCGCTTGCTTTCGCGCTGTTAGTAACTTTATGGCTAACAATAAGTTACAGCGAGGAATATGCTCTCGCTTTGGTAGTAGGATGCCTGAGAAAGGAGGTTCGCGCATCCACTTGTGTAACCTGTTGGTATTCCGCTGGTTACAGCAACCAGCGTCTCCCCTTGCTTCGGTGAGGGGAGCGGATTGAAACCACGACCTGGGCGCGCGCCAGCGGACCGGCCTGGGGTCTCCCCTTGCTTCGGTGAGGGGAGCGGATTGAAACGCATTGTCACGTGTTCGTCAGATTGTAGCACCCGGTCTCCCCTTGCTTCGGTGAGGGGAGCGGATTGAAACATTCGTCGTCCACCGGCTGGCCCCGAAAAACCTGGTCTCCCCTTGCTTCGGTGAGGGGAGCGGATTGAAACGCCGTCGGAGGAGCCGGCCTGCTCAAAAGCGACCGGTCTCCCCTTGCTTCGGTGAGGGGAGCGGATTGAAACTCGGGATCCTATTTCGATTTGTGGCACCAACAGGGGTCTCCCCTTGCTTCGGTGAGGGGAGCGGATTGAAACACGGCCGAGGACACGACGACGACCCAGACCTACACGTCTCCCCTTGCTTCGGTGAGGGGAGCGGATTGAAACAAAAATGGAAGCATCGATAGAGGCCTCGGCGGGGGTCTCCCCTTGCTTCGGTGAGGGGAGCGGATTGAAACCTCTGATTTTTCTGTTTGACTGCTCTGCGCTTTCTGTCTCCCCTTGCTTCGGTGAGGGGAGCGGATTGAAACCTCGACAATCTCCTGCCTAGCGGCGTTGCCTTCCGTCTCCCCTTGCTTCGGTGAGGGGAGCGGATTGAAACTTTTTAGCCCAAGCGGGTTCTCAGCCGCAGCCGCGTCTCCCCTTGCTTCGGTGAGGGGAGCGGATTGAAACAAGCAGAAGTCGAAGCGAAGATTGGGAAGTGAACAAGTCTCCCCTTGCTTCGGTGAGGGGAGCGGATTGAAACGCGCACGACGACCGAGATCGCCACGGACTCGTATGGGTCTCCCCTTGCTTCGGTGAGGGGAGCGGATTGAAACAGCGGTGCCGCGGGGGGCAAGCCGTGCAGCTGGCGTCTCCCCTTGCTTCGGTGAGGGGAGCGGATTGAAACTACATCTAGAAGACAGCCGCATCGGGTGGTCGCCGTCTCCCCTTGCTTCGGTGAGGGGAGCGGATTGAAACAGCATCCCGCCGGGGACCCAGAACCCTATCCAGCGTCTCCCCTTGCTTCGGTGAGGGGAGCGGATTGAAACAAGCGGTAGCTGGTCCCTGCAAGGCAGGGGTGAGGGTCTCCCCTTGCTTCGGTGAGGGGAGCGGATTGAAACTTTGACCCGGCGACGGCCGACCAGTCGGCGTTCCGTCTCCCCTTGCTTCGGTGAGGGGAGCGGATTGAAACATAAAAATCGGGACCGGCGGATGTCGGAACCTCCAGTCTCCCCTTGCTTCGGTGAGGGGAGCGGATTGAAACGATGCTACCCCTACCTATAATGATCTTGGCCATGGTCTCCCCTTGCTTCGGTGAGGGGAGCGGATTGAAACTTGGCCGAGGCGTACCTCCACAACACGGCTCGATGTCTCCCCTTGCTTCGGTGAGGGGAGCGGATTGAAACACTATAACGTACGAAATTGAGGGGCTCCCCGACTGGCGTCTCCCCTTGCTTCGGTGAGGGGAGCGGATTGAAACTCATTCGCCTATCTCCCTCGCGTTTGAAAATGAAGTCTCCCCTTGCTTCGGTGAGGGGAGCGGATTGAAACATGTAGCGCGTTGCGTCCGTGCCCGTATCCGCTTCGTCTCCCCTTGCTTCGGTGAGGGGAGCGGATTGAAACGCATCGATATTGGTGCCCGAATTTGTTGCACACATGTCTCCCCTTGCTTCGGTGAGGGGAGCGGATTGAAACTCATTCGCCTATCTCCCTCGCGTTGAAAATGAAATGTCTCCCCTTGCTTCGGTGAGGGGAGCGGATTGAAACCCGGACCCGGAGGCGGCCACCGTCCTCTCGTGGCTGTCTCCCCTTGCTTCGGTGAGGGGAGCGGATTGAAACGCGTACAGCACGGAGGGAAAGCCGGACTGGCTGAGTCTCCCCTTGCTTCGGTGAGGGGAGCGGATTGAAACCACTACTGTTTCCTTCCGAAGGGAGAGTAACGCCAAAGTCTCCCCTTGCTTCGGTGAGGGGAGCGGATTGAAACGTATAATTGTATCTTCTAACAAGACGAGGTCGAGGGTCTCCCCTTGCTTCGGTGAGGGGAGCGGATTGAAACCTGCCGTCTGCTGCGTCTTTGTCCTAATCTGACCTGTCTCCCCTTGCTTCGGTGAGGGGAGCGGATTGAAACAGTATTTCGTGCGCTTGCCCACCGAGCTCGCGTCGTCTCCCCTTGCTTCGGTGAGGGGAGCGGATTGAAACGGGCATCCCCTTGGATACCTACCGAGCGGCCCCCGGTCTCCCCTTGCTTCGGTGAGGGGAGCGGATTGAAACAAAGGTTGCCCATTCCAGTGCTCCACCGAATACTCTGTCTCCCCTTGCTTCGGTGAGGGGAGCGGATTGAAACTGCTGCTCAAATGTATAGGAAAAATCGGCGACTATGTCTCCCCTTGCTTCGGTGAGGGGAGCGGATTGAAACTGCGAGAAAGATATACTCGCAGATCGTGCGCGTTGTCTCCCCTTGCTTCGGTGAGGGGAGCGGATTGAAACTGCGATTCATCAGGCGCGCGAGGGCCGAGTCGTAGGTCTCCCCTTGCTTCGGTGAGGGGAGCGGATTGAAACAGTTATCTACTTGGATAGCTGGCCAATTGCCGGGATGTCTCCCCTTGCTTCGGTGAGGGGAGCGGATTGAAACATTGGCAAGGCGCAAATCTGCATTGGGATGCCGGCCGTCTCCCCTTGCTTCGGTGAGGGGAGCGGATTGAAACACGACGGACAACACGGTTCAAAAGGTCGCTCAGTCTCCCCTTGCTTCGGTGAGGGGAGCGGATTGAAACGTCGTTGGAGAGATTGCGAAAATTGCGGCTGTGCGTCTCCCCTTGCTTCGGTGAGGGGAGCGGATTGAAACGTCCAGCCGTCCGATTTTTCTTTGTCTCTCTTGGAGGTCTCCCCTTGCTTCGGTGAGGGGAGCGGATTGAAACCACTACTGTCAGCCTAACGAGTGAGAGCATATCTTGTCTCCCCTTGCTTCGGCGAGGGGAGTGGATTGAAACTATGAGCACCGAACATCACACCGTCATCATCGTCGGCGGCGGGCCGGCCGGCCTGCCGTTGGCGGTGGTCTTGGGCGGCTGGCATCCTTTCTTCCGCAACAGCCGCACGTTTGCCGCGCACTACGCGCCTCTCGCCGGGTACTTGCAGCAGTTCGACCGCACGCTGTTGGGGCTGGATATGCGCCAGCTCGCGCAGAGCGGCATCAAGCCCGTCGATCTGTTTCGCGCCTTGCACCACCCGCGTCAGCTCTTTGAGGAACTGGACCAAGTCGCCATGGACTTTCGGCGCGGCGAGCCGCTGGACGCGCTGCTCATCAGCCGCGAGCCGGTCGGCGGGTTGTGGAACCGAGCGCCGCAAAACCTGCTGACTCTGTCGCCGGGTCAGTGGATGGAGTTTGCCTTTTATCCGCTGGCCCAGCACGCCGCAGAAGTCGGGCGCACCTTAGACGTCAACGCCCTGATTCTCAAAACCGATCTGATCGAGTACTATCACCGCGTACCCGAGCGCTTTGGGGTGGCAGAGCGCATTCGCACCTTTGAGGAGGTCGAGCGGATTGAGCCGCACGCAAGGGGCTTCCAACTCACCAGTCGGCACGTGCAAACGGGCGTTGAGCAGCGCTACACCTGTAAGTACTTGGTCCTCGCAACCGGCCAGCGCGGTCGGTTGCGTTCCCTCGGAGTGGAGGGCGAGGACTGGTCTTTTGTCACCGCGCACTACGACAAGCCCGCAGACTTCCCCGGCGAGCGGGTGATGGTAGTAGGCGGCGGGCGCTCGGGCGATTGGGCCGCGACCGAATTGCACGACGCCGGCAAGCAGGTGTACTACGCCATGCGCCAAGGGCCAGCAGTGCATTGGCGGCTGATTGGCGACAGCCGCCACGGGCTGCCCTATTACCAGCGCATGGCCGCAATCCTCGAAAGCCGCTCGCCCCGGCTCAAAACCTTGTATCACACCCACGTGACGCAGATCGCCGAGGACGGACGGGTCGGGCTGCAAACGCCCGAAGGGGACCAAGTGGTGGAGGTCGATCACGTGATCAAGGAAGTCGGCGGCACGGCCGACTACTCGATCTTGCAGGGCTTTGCGCCGCTGACCCGGACGCCTATGCGCGACAACTACCGATTCCAAGTCGATCAAGTACAGACCCACGCCCACAACTACGAGTCGATTGACGTCCCCAACTTGTATCTCGGCGGCTACTTAGCGGCCGGAATCGGCCTCGTCGTCATTGCCATGCACGGTACTACCTACGCGATTGCCGGGGATATTCTCCAGAAAGAGGGGCGGCTCTTGTAACTTTTCCCCGCTTGGTGCAATGCGGCGAACTGAGTCAGCGATCTCCTAGGTCCACCCACGCTCTACCTTCGCATCCGATGTACTCGGACTGCGGTCGAAAAATTCGCCCCACTGCGTCCTGTTCGCGGCAGTGCGCAATCCAGCCAGCCATGCGAGTTGCGGCGAAGGTGCAGCTAAACAGCTCGGACGGGATGCCGAGTTCGCTTAGCAGAACGGCCGTATAGAACTCGGCGTTGGCGAACAAGTGCCGGCCCGGCTTGTATTCCTCCAGCAGCCGCACGGCCTCTAATTCCACAAATCTGGCCAAGTCGAACAGGCCTGGGTCTCCTTTGGCCACGCACAGCTTCTCAGCGGCTCGTGCGAGGATGGCCGCTCGGGGATCCCGCACCTTGTACTCGCGGTGCCCGAAGCCCATCAGGCGTTCACCGCGGTCGAGCGCATTTCTAAGGCAGGATTCTGCGTGGTCGGGAACGCCGATTTGCCGTAGCATGGCCAAGGCCGGCTCGGGTGCGCCGCCGTGCAGCGGGCCTTTTAAGGCACCGAGTGCGCCGCTGACGGCCGACTTCCGATCAGAGCGCGTCGAAGTGATGACGCGAGCGGTGAAGGTTGATGCGTTCATGCCGTGATCGACCATCGCGTTGAAGTAGGTGTCCAGCGCACGGGCCATGGCCGCGGTTGGCCGGCGGCCTGACAGCATGTAGAGGAAGTTCTCGGCAAGGCGAAGTCCCGGCTCCGGCTGAATCGCGGATTTTTGAGCCATCAAGCGCCACGTGGCAGCGACGATGACCGGGGTGGCACCCACGAGCGCGACATCCGCCTCCGCGCCCTCGAAGCGGAGCGAATCAAGGGCCAGTCGCAGTACGTCAATTGGCTTCTGTTCAGCTCGGACAGCGGCCTCAATCAAAGACTGGGTGCATCCGGGCAGGGACCAGCTCGACAGCCGAGCGCGGAATGTCTCGAGCTGCGCGCAGTTTGGAAGCTGGCCATGCCACAGCAGGTAGGCCGTTTCCTCGAAGTGCGCGTTGGGGGCAAGTTCCGGCCGCATCATCGGCTGGGTCGCCCATGCCATTGAGCAGTATCAGACCGGACGCCTAATCCGGCCGCGCGCCAAGTACACGGGACCGGATCCACGCCGTGCGTCGGGTTAATTCTGCGTTAGAGAATGCCCCCGCCTAGGACGAGGCGGATGATGCCAAAAAACAGGGCCACAATGCAGCACACTAAGCCAGCGATGCCGCAGCTTTTGGAGCTGTTGCCGGCCGTGGCCAGCGCGATGCCGCTGACGATGATGCCGACGCCGGCAAAAGGTATGTTGAGCCAGTTTAGTGCGCCGAGACACGGGACGAACCCCACGACCATGCCAACAATAGCCAGAATTCCCCACAGCAAACTAAGCACCTGCATGATGGTATCTCCTTTTGTGCATTTGACGCAGCAAGAAACCTGCGACCCCTAGCTGATTGGCGAGCAAGGCACCATACAAGGCGACCGCAAATTCAGCAGCGTAAGCGATGAGGCACTTTGCCGTGCGGTCCCGAGCCTGCTCGATTAGGCATCTGCGTCTTCAATACCGCAGGCATCGACATAGACGCTTAACAGGCGCTCCTGAAGCAAATTGCGCCCACCGGTTTCGACCGCGGCTTTGTCGAGACTAAAGAAAAACTCAAGCGCGGCATCGTCACCCACTCTGGCTGCGTAGGCCTCTGCCAGGCAACCAAAGAGCACTTCGAGGTTGAGTGGGGGTTTGAGACGGTGCTGGGCAAGAAGCTCGACGACGAGCCGGATGGGATCGTCGCCACTGGGATCTGCCGCACCCGTGGTTAGTGGCACCCCTTGAGCCAGATGCAGAAAAACGAACTCAAGGCATTCTCTGAGCAATCCGGGTTCACGGTCTTCAAGCTCAGCGAGCCATGCGGCTTCCGCCGCGCTGACCCGCCTTTTCGGGATTATGACAGCACTTCGCCGCAATAAAACCCATAGACGGGCGATCAACCAACAGGCGCCCTGAAACAGGATTACTGCCAACTGCACCAGGAAGAGGAAAAGGTGGACTATCAGTTGCAGCAAAGCAACGACCAGATGAATATAGACGGCATTCTTTCCGCGCACCTGGATACCTCCAATCTTGGCGCTCGAATACCGCGGTTTGAGCAAGTTGAAGGTTCCAACCGACGTCCTGCTCGAGACCGAAAGGCCGCTCTTCGACAGATTGAGTTTGAGCGGCCCTTTGCCGTAGCGTCCACGCAAGACGAAACGCCCGTTTTGCAGAGCCGCTTGTGTACCTTTGGCGATCCGCGTTGATACGCGCATACCGTGACTGGAGTTGGCCGTTAAGTTGACCCCCGCTGCCTTTGTCTGAGTACGCAAAGCAACCCCTCCGGTTCGGCTTGCCCGAAGGTATTTGCCGCGGTATTCAATACGTTTTAACCGGCCGTCTGCATCTCGTTCCAACAATGATGGTATCTCCTTTTGTGCATTTGACGCAGCAAGAAACCTGCGACCACTAGCTGATTGGCAAGCAAAGCTCCATACAAGGCGACCGCCCCTCGATTATAGATACGGGCTGCGGCAAAGTCGCCCCGTGCCATGGCCGCGAACGCGCGCGTCATGCCGCACAAAGCGCACGTTTCCCCGCTGCGATGCGGCACCTTAAAAGCCTCACTCGCGGCAAAAAGCGTTTCCTCCGGCACGAGATAGGGCGCAATCAGTAAAAAAAGCAGCATAGCTGAAGCCACTACCCACGCCGCAGTAAGGGTCCTCTGCATTTGGTTGTCTCGCTTCACATCTGCGGCCGCAAGTTCAGCAGCACCAAGAGCCAAGTGCGGCTCCAGTACGCGCTGTTGATATAGGGGTTTTTCGCGCTGGGCCAGTTGGTCCAATAGGTCTCGTTGTGCGGGATGCGGTGCGGCCATTGGACGATGGGGATGGAGGGTAACTCGGCAAGCCAGAGGTCCATGGCCTCTCGATAGATTTCGTCCATCTCCGGGGCGTTGGTCGGAGTCTGGCCCATTTGGTCGATTAGCGCGTCGTAGGCCGGGTTTTGCCAGCGCCAAGGCATGTCGGCCGGCTCGCCCGTGGGTTGGACAAAGCGGCTGTGGTACTGGCGCAGCACAAAATAGGGGTCGCGCATGGAGCTGAAGTTGCCGATTAGGTACGCGCGGGCCGTGCCCTGGCGCAGGCGCGTGGAGAAGTCCGAAGTCATGCGGAAGGAGGCGTTGATGCCGGCCTTTTTGAGCTGGGCGATGAGCACTGGCGTCAGGTCCTGAAAGTGGGAGAAGATGTCGATGACCATGCTCAGGGGCTGCCCGTCCTTTTCCCAGAAAACCCCGTTGCGGACGTAGCCTTTGCCGGCGAGTATCTCGGCGCTCTTTTGCAAGTCAAAGACGCCCACTTGGTGCTCGGCGACCAAGTCCTCGGCGAGGGCAAAATACCGCTGCATTTGCGGGAGGTCGGGCAAGGGCAGCAGGGTCCATGCCCCGGAGTTTTGCCAGCCTATGGCCACGAGCTGCTCGCGGTCAATGGCGTAGTTGACCGCACGGCGCATCTCCGGGTCGGCCCAAGGGGCCTCCAGCCCGTTAAATCCCAGCGATATGGGCCACCAAGTGATGTAGCTGTACGGGGGCTCGCGGCCCGTCCAAGTCGTGATGTTGCGATTGCGCTCCAATAGGGAGACCATGTTGGCCGGGCGCAGCTCCAAGCAGGTGTCGATGTTGTTGGCGATCAGGTTTTGCACGCGCTTGTGCTCCTCCATGTAGGTCAGGTAGATCAGCCGCTCGACCTCGGGCAGTTCCTGAAAGCCGAGTTTATCCGCCCACCAACCCTCGCGCAGATCCCAGATCCGTTGGGCCGGCTCCGAGCGCACTATGCGATAGGGGCCGGTCAGAACCGGCCAGCCTTTTTGCAGGTCGAAGTTGGAAAAGGTCTGCGGGTCTTGGCCCTCCCAGATGTGCTTGGGCACGATGGGGACGCCTTGGTCGCCGCTGTGGACGAAGTAGCTGAAGAGGAAGCGCGGGTTGGGTGCCTTGAGCACAACGCGCGCCGTCAGGCTGTCGAGGGCGACCGCCTCTTGGACCCAAGTCGCCATATCCGTCGAGTACACGAGCTGGGGAGCGTGCTCCACGAGCATGTTGATGGTAAAGGCAAAGTCGTGCGCCGACCAAGGGTGCCCGTCGCTCCACTCGACGCCCGGACGGATTTTGACCACGAGTTCGGTGTAATCCTCGTTGAACTGGTGGCTCTCGGCGATCCAGGGTATTAGCGCGGAATTTTCCCCGTACGCGTTGAAGAAGTAGAGCGGCTCGTACAGGAAGTTATATCCGATCCGCGAGATGCTGCCCGGGATGAAGGGGTTGAAGGAGTTGTAATCTTGGATCTGACCGGAGCAGGTATTGGCCTCGGCGCAGTCCATGATCAAGGTCCGGTTGCGCGGCACCTTTTTGAACGCACCCTCGTCGCCACTACAGGCGATGAAGGGTACGGTAGCTAAGAGCAGGATATAAATAGGCATTGACTACTTTCTTTTGGCCGCTTGCAGGGCGCAAGCACGGCTTTGAGATAGCGCAGCCACCGGGTCGGGAAGTTGGGGGCTGAGCTCAATGCTCGCCGGGCCGGTGTATGGGCTTTGGGCGAGGGCGGCAAAAGTCGCGGCTAGCACCTCCTCGGTCAGCACGCCCGCTAGCAGGGGCCAGTGCAGGTCGGCCTCCCCGTCGTTGTCATCTAGATGCACGTACCCGAGCCGGTCTCCGGCCGCGGCGATGACAGGGGCCGGGGCTTCCCCAGACATCTGTAGGTGACCGGTGTCGAGGAGCAAGTAGAGGTTGGGGTGGTTTAGGCGGGACAGGTACTCCAAGGTCCCGGCCGCCGTGGGCAGCGCCTTGCCCGGGAAGTGCTCCACCCCGACGCGGATCGCACGCGCAGCCGCGAAGTCCGCCACTTGCCCCAAGGCGTCGCCAAACTGGGGCAGGGCGGCTGGATCGTCCCCGGGAACGACATACGCAGTGCCGGCACCGAGGGCGGCCGCGTGGTCGAGGGCCTCCCGGCAGTGGTCGAGGGCGGCTCGTTGGGCGGCGGCTGTTGCGCTGTCGAGGGCCGCGCCGTCTTCCATGTTAAAACACAGCGCGAGGCAGGAGACCGACAGGCCGAGGTCGTCGATGCGCGTGCGGGCCGCCGGGCCGACAAAGGTCTTGGCCTGCACGTCAATGGAGCGGAAGCCAATAGCGGCCAGCGCGGCGAGGGCGTCTTCCTCCGAGCCGGTCAAGGCCCAAGCACAACAGGATAGTTCCACGATCGTTCCTTAATTTTTTAGCAAGCGGGCAGCACGCCGTAGCAGACGCGGCGGCTCTCCTCGACTTTGGCGAAACCGAGGCGGGCGAGCGCGTGGCCGGGCCGGCGGTCCTTCATCACCACTCGGCGGCGGGCGACGCGGCGGGCTTGGCGCAGGTCGGCAGGAGAAGGACCGCCCGCCTCGGCCAAGCAGCGGACCAAATCCAGTCCCGCGGAGTCGGCAATGGTCTCGGTGAACATGGGGTCGAAGTAAACGACATCCCAAGCATTGTCGGCTTCGCAGCGCAGATAGTCGGCAAAGTCGGCGCAGCAGACCTCAACGCGGCGCATGGCTGGGACGAGGTCGGGAGGGTCGTCGAGCATACAGGAGGCCATGCCGCGCTCGACCAGCAGGGCCAACAGGGGCGAGGCTTCGAGGGCGCGGACGCGGCCAGCCGGGCCGACCACACAAGAGGCGACAATGGCGTCGGCACCCAGCCCGCAGGTGCAGTCGAGGACGCGGTCGCCTAATTTGAGCTGTAAGGCGTCAACCAAGACGTCGTGCTTGCCTTGTTCCAAGGCGAGTATCCGCAATTTGGCCATATTGGGATGGTGGTGCAAGCTCTGTCCGGCGACCCACAAGGCAAGGTCTGTGCGCTCGACGATGATCAGGCCGTTGAGTGCCTCGGCGGCGGCGATTCCAGCGAGTGAGCGGTGGGCGCGGGGTACGTAGCGGTAGCCGGTTGTGGTCGCGATGCCGCGTGCGGTCGCACACTCTTGGGGCCGGGGGTGCGCGGCGGTGGTTACGGCAAAGGAGAGGTCGCGTCGCTCTGTGGTCGTTTTTTCCAGATGAAAAATAGTAAACTCGTCCCTATAACGCCTTCGCAGGGGCAGACCGATGTGTCTGTCCTAATACTAACCAATAATCCCAATGGAGCGATAGATGGACGCTGAGCGCCTTGAAGCCCAACTCGGTTTTGCCCTCGAAGCCGAAAAGCTCAAACAGGTCTTTCGCCAGACCCTGTTGCTGGGCGACCGCCGGCGGGAAAACGACGCCGAACACTCGTGGCACCTGAGCCTGATGGCCGTTCTGCTGGTCGAGTACGCAGCGGCGGAAGTCGATCTGCTGAAGGTGATCGAGATGCTGTTGATCCACGATGTGGTGGAAATCGACGCGGGCGACACCTTCGTCTATGACGTGGCGGGCAACGAGGACAAGGCACAACGCGAGCAGCAAGCAGCGGACCGGCTGTTCGGCCTGTTGCCGGCCGATCAGGCCCAAGCCTATCGTGCGTTGTGGGACGAGTTTGAGCAGCGACAGAGCGCGGAAGCGCGCTATGCGGCGGCGCTCGACCGGCTACAGCCGCTATTGCTCAACTTTTACAGCGACGGAGCGGCGTGGCAGCGGCATGGGATCAAAAAGGCGCAGGTGATCGCGCACAACGAGCATATCGGGGAAGGGGCGCCGGTGTTGTGGGAATTGGCGCGGAAGTTAATCGACGCAGCCGTGGCAAAGGGGATTTTGGCTGAATAGCTCAGGCCGGGACGAAGCGCTCTAGCCGCCAGCGCTTGGCCCAAGTCTTTTCCAAGCGCACGCACAAGCAGACGTCGTTGCCCGTGTAGGTCTCTGCGAGAACCTCGCCCTGCTGGTGTAAATGGGCCAGGAGCCGGCCTTCGGCTTGGGGGACCTGAAGCTCTAAGGTGATATCCCCAGCGACGCTGTACGCACGGATTTTGTCGCGCAGCGCGTCGAGGTTGATGCCTTGGCTGGCCGAGACGGCGATGGCGTGTTCGCGGGCCGCGTACGCGGCCACGATCCGCTCTTCTTCGCCCGGGGCCACTTGGTCAATTTTGTTGTACACCATCAGGGTGGGGCTGTCTGCAAGCCCGAGGCTGCACAGGACTTGCTCGACTGTGGCGATCTGCGACTCGTAGTGCGGAAAGCTCAAGTCGATCACGTGCAGCAGCAAGTCGGCCTCTACGGCCTCTTCGAGCGTGGCGCGGAAAGAGGCAAACAGGTGGTGGGGCAGGCGGTTGATGAAGCCAACCGTGTCGGTCAGTAGGACCTTGTGGTTGCGGTCGAGGGCAACGGCGCGAGTGGTCGAATCCAAGGTGGCAAAAAGCTGGTCCTCCACTAGGACCTCCGCGCCGGAAAGCACCCTCATCAGGGTCGATTTGCCGGCGTTGGTATAACCCACGAGGGCCACCTTAAAAACATCGGCGCGATTTTTGCGGTTAGTCGCCATCTGTACGCCAATTTTGTCGAGCTTGGCCTCTAGGGAGTTGATCTGACGGCGAATCAGGCGGCGGTCGATTTCTAACTGGGTTTCGCCCGGGCCGCGGACAGCGGCGGCCCCCATGCCGCGGATGGCCCCGCCGCCGGCTTGGCGCGAGAGGTGGGTCCAGTAGCGAGTCAGGCGCGGCAGGAGGTAGTTGAGCTGGGCTAGCTCGACTTGGAGCTGGGCCGTGTGGGTGCGAGCGTGGCGTGCGAAGATGTCCAAGATCACGGCGCTGCGGTCGAGAACGCGGTGCTTGGTGACGCCCTCCAAGTTGCGCATCTGGGCCGACGAGAGGTCGTTGTCAAAGACGATTACGTCGGCTTGGCACTCGGCTGCGAGCTGCTTGAGGGCGGCGGCTTTGCCCTTGCCGACGTAGTGGGCCGGGTCAATGCGGTCGCGCCTTTGGAGCTGGCGTGCGGCTTCGACGAGGCCAGCGGTGGCGACTAAGCGACCGAGTTCGTCGAGGGAGTGTTCGGCCTCCCAAGCCGGCATCTGGGGCAGGGCGACGCCAACGAGGATGGCGCGTTCTTGGCTTAGTGTGCGATTTCCTTCCATGCGGGCTTCTTTGGACTTCACAGTGCAGCGCATCAAACACAAACACAGCGCATTACTTTGTCAATAGCAAAGGGCGAGTCTGCGCTTTCAATGCGCTGGCGAGCTGTTGCGACAAAAAAGTCGACGTTTGGAAGGAGCATTGACGATTTTGTCGTTATTACGGCAAATAGAGTGCCGCCGCATGTTTCTAACTCGTCATTTAACATTGACTTTTGCAAAAAATAAAACCTGTGGCACTAGCTTTGCTTACTACCGAAAGACCTTACTCTGCCTTGCACACAGCCTATTCGCGTTCCCAATAACACAACCTGCCCACTCGGCCCTGTGGACTCGCCCCTGAGTCTGCGGGGCACAATCATCTCTACGCCTTGGGGAAACAGTGCTGATCATAGCCCGAATTTTAATTGCCGATGGCGACGCACTCTCTCGTGGTTACATCCATATACTGGACAGCTTCGTCGATGGTCTAGGCAAAAATAGGTCGGAGGTGTGTGCAGAGATCTAAGGTGCGAACTGACCGCGCAGTGCTACTGACAGAGGAGAAAAGGGACTGAGCATGGGCAAACACAGCGGCGGCAATGCCCACGAGGGCCTGCTGCGCAGCTTGCGGCTCGCGGTTTGGCGGCACAGAGAACCAGAGGGCGAATTCGTGGTCCTATCGCAGATTCGCCAGACCTTGGACCACGCCGGGATCGCCTACGACGGTTGCCGATTGTACCGGGTGCAAGTCGCCAACGGCGAGTGCAAGATGCGCGTCCATCCCCTGACGCCCGACGGGCACTGGTCCCCGCTAACGGAAGGGCAGCAGTGGGTGCTGGCGGCGTGGAAATCAGCCGCGACCTCCTATCGAGCGCCGAGCCGCCGCGGGGAATGCCACTGGCTGGCCCGGCAGATGCGTTGCCATGTCAAAGCCATACTCGAAACGACCTTTGACCAAGGCGTCCTAGCGGTTTATCGCAAAGAGGCCATCGCCTGTAGCAACGCGGACGTGGGCTTGTTCAAGGGCTTGAGCGAGGTCCTCAGCGGGCTGTACTACCGACGAGAAGACCTGTCGCAATTGCAGGCCAAAGAAGCGCAGCTACGCCAAGCGCAGAAGTTGCAAGTGATGGGGCAATTGACGGCCGAGTTTGCAGGCGAAATCAACAAACACTTAGAGGTGATCATCGGCGAGACCCGCCGGCTGCTCAAAGAGAACTTAGCGCCCGCCATCGGCGATGGCGTACAAGCCGTGTACGAGGCCGGCCTCCAAGCGCGCAGCACCAGCGAGCGGCTGTTGGCGTGTGTGCGCCGGCAGCCGGCGCAAAAGGAATGGGTCAACTTCACCCGCCTCGTGCAGGAGACGGTCCTGCTGATGCGCCGGACGCTCCTGCAAGACCAGATCGAAATCGCCGAGGACCTAGCCCCGAACCTGCCCTACATCAAGGCTCATGCCGGCCAGCTCCAACAGGTCGTCCTCAACCTCATCCAAAATAGCCGCGACGCCATAAAGCAGGCGCGAGGCGCGGGGCGGATCGCGCTGCGGCTATCGACCCGCCAAGGCTGGATCGTGCTGGCGATCGAGGATAATGGGCCGGGCATTCCCGAGAAAATCCGCGCCGATATTTTCGCGCCGTTCTTCACGACCAAGGCGTCGAGCCAGCACAGCGGATTGGGGTTGAGCATATGCGCCGGCATTGCCCGCGACCACCACGGCCGCCTACTCGTCGAAGACTGCGCCCAAGGGGCCTGCGTGGCCTTGGAACTGCCCATCAATCCGCAGGCCTCATTAGTAGATAACTGACCTTGTTGCCACAGACGCGCTCCTATATGTTCAGGCCCGCAGCGCACAACGCGGAGATGAAGCGCATGGTCATCGTACTAATGGGCGTAACGGGTAGCGGTAAGACGACGGTGGGCGAGCAACTCGCCCACCAGCTCGGATGGGCTTATTACGACGCGGACGATTTCCACCCGCAAGCCAACGTGCGCAAAATGGCCAGCGGTACGCCGCTTACCGACGAGGACCGCTGGCCCTGGCTGGAGATCCTCTCTGCGGCCATCGGCCAGTGGCTTGGTGCCGAGCAAGGGGCGATACTCGGCTGCTCCGCGCTCAAACAGCGCTACCGCGACATCTTGGTCCGCGGGCGGCCCAACGTGCAGATCGTCCATCTCCAAGGCCCGAAGGCCCTCATCGCCCAGCGGCTCGCGACGCGGCAGCATCGCTACATGCCGGCCAGCCTGCTCGACAGCCAGTTTGCAACCCTCGAAGAGCCGCGCGACGCCCTGAGCGTGGACATCGGCCCGCCGCCCGCCGCCATTGCCGCGACCATCCGCACGGCCTTGCAACTTTGAGACAGCGTCATCCCAAGTACACAAACAAGTACACCGCCAAGAAAATCGCCACCAACAGCACGCTGCTACTGATGGGCCACGCCCGCGCAAAGACGCCGGTCGGGCCGTGGTACTGGCGCACCTGTTCCACTAGCGAGAAGACCAGTCGCTTGCCCCAAGCGATCAGTCCATCCCGCAGCGGCGCACCCACCTGTACGCACAGCCGCACTGCGCTTGGCAGCAGCTTGCGATAGGTCCAGTCCACGTCGATATTGGCCGATCGCAGCTCCGGCGGGTACAGGCCCGTCAGCTTGAGCGCGACAAAGGCCAGCGCCGAAAAGAACAAAAGCTGGAGTTGTAAGACGATGTGGGTCGCATCATACGGATCGTACTCAACTGGATAGGGCAGGAGCTTGTACAGATAGTGCGGGAACAAGCCAATGCCTATGCACAGGGCCGCCCCAATCCCCATTGCCAAGAGCATGTTGCGCGGTGCTTCGCGGCAGCGGATCCCGGCGTCGTGGGCGAAGAAGGCAAAGAAGGGAATTTTGATGCCGGCGTGGTGGAAGACGCCGGCCGAGGCAAACAGCAGCAGCAGCCACACCGCGAGGTGGCCCTCGTTGGTTGCGGCCTGCATGACCATGGACTTGCTGACAAAGCCGCTAAAGAGCGGGAAGGCCGAAATCGACGCGGCCCCGACCATGCAGCAGCCGCAGGTCCAAGGCATGGATTTGTACAGGCCCCCGAGATCTGAGCCGTTGATTCGGCCGGTGCGGTAGAGCACGGCCCCCATCGACATGAACAGGAGGGACTTGTAGAGGATATGGGCAAAGGCGTGGGCCACTGCGCCGTTGACGCCCATGCCCGGTCCCAAGCCGACGCCAACGACCATAAAGCCGATCTGGTTGATCAGGCTGTAGCTCAACACGCGGCGCAGGTCGTTTTCAATGACTGCGTAGAAGATGGGAAACATCGCCATGGCTGCGCCGATGTAGAGCAGGCATTCGGTGCCGGCAAAGCTACGCGCCAACACATAGACGGCGGTCTTGGTGCTAAAGGAGCTCAAAAAGACCGCGCCGGTAGGCGTGGACTCTGGGTAGGCATCCACCAGCCACGAGTGCAGGAGTGGGAAGGCGCATTTAATGCCAACGCCGAGGAAAATGAGCCGCGTGGCCCAGCTATCAATGCCCAGATGACCCAGCGCCAGCGAGCCGGTCTGCTGGTAGTGCCACGCCGCGCCGACCAAGAGCAGCAAGCCGGAGCTGATGTGGATCAGCAGGTAGCGCGTGCCCGCGGCAATGGCCCTTTCGCTTTGGCTGGCCCAGATCTGGAAGACCGAGGTAATCGCCAACAGCTCCCAAAAGATGAAGAGCGCGATGAGATCGCCGGCAAAGACCGCGCCCACGGCTGCGCCCGCGTACAGGAAGCCGGTCGCCTGTTGCAGGCGGTCGCGCAGGTGCAGGGAGAACAGCGCGGCGAGGAAGGCGGCCATGTGAAAGAGATAGCCAAAGAGCAGGCTGAGTTGGTCGACGCGCACCCAGTGCAGCTCGTATCCGGCTAGGGCGCCGACTTGGCTGTCGCCTAGCTGGTAGCCGAGGAGATTGTAAAATCCAGCCAGCGGCAAGAGGACCAGTGCCACCCGCCGCGCGGCCAGCGGCAAGACGGGCAACAGCAGCCCGCCGAACAGCAGGAAGGCCGCTGGGTGAAGGCTAGTCATAGTAATCCTCGCGGCGCATCAGCACCTTGCGCAGTTGGGTGGCCGTCAAGACCAAGAGGACGCAGGCGACAAACCCGTATATCGCGTAAAAGCCGAACCAGCCCTCGACCGGGAAGACGCCCTCGGCAAAGCTCAAGTGCCGGTGGACGAGCCGGTCCAAGCCCAAGAGCACGGCGCAGAGAGCAAAGAAGATCCATAGCAGGCGGTGGACGTTCCGCGGCTGATCGAATAGATGCTTTTTCTTTGCGGCCATGGCTTTACCTTCCGATCTGGCGGCAGAGGTCGAGGAGAGGGTCCGGGTAGAGGAAGAGCACCAGTCCGCCCAGGGCCGTGCAAATCAGCGGCAGGACGCAGGCCAGCGGGGCTTCTTGTACGCGGCTTTCTTCGGCGGGTGCTGGGTAGAAGAAGGCGTTGACCGCCACTGGCAACAGGTAGGCGATGTTGAGCAGCGGGCTTATCAAGAGGACGCCAACGGCCGCGTACTGCTCGGCGTCCAGCCCGGCGAGGATGAGATACCACTTGCTCCAAGCCCCTCCCAGCGGCGGCAAGCCGATGATGCTGAGCGAGCCGACGAGAAAGGCCCCCATCGTCCACGGCATTTGCCGGCCAATGCCCTTCATCTCGCTGATCTCGGTCTTGTGCAAGGCGACCGCAATGGCCCCGGCGCAGAAGAAGAGAGTGATTTTGCCAAAGGCGTGCATGGCGATGTGCAGGCTGCCGCCGAGGACGCCCCAGCTATTGGCGAGGGCCGCGCCGAGCACGATGTAGGAGAGCTGACTGACCGTGGAATACGCCAAGCGGGCCTTGAGGTTGTCCTTGGTCATGGCCACCAGCGAGCCAATGAGAATTGTGGCGCAGGCCGCGTAGGCCAGATACGTGCCCAAGCCCGTGTCGGCGAGCAGGTCTATGCCGAAGATATAGACGACGACCTTTAATACGGTGAAGACGCCGGCCTTGACCACGGCCACCGCGTGCAGCAGAGCGCTAACTGGAGCCGGGGCCACCATGGCCGCGGGGAGCCAGCGGTGAAAGGGCATGAGCGCGGCCTTGCCCGTGCCAAAGGCGTAGAGAAAGAGCAGGACGCCGAGGATCCAAGTCGGGGCCTTGCCGGCGAGGATGCCGCCGGAGACGAAGTCAAGAGTCCCGGCGATGTAGTAGGTAGCGACCACGCCTGTGAGCAGGAAGCCGATCGAGGTCGCCAGCAGGATGCCCAGATAGACGCGCCCCCCGGCTTTGGCCTCCGCGCTGCGGTGGTGAGTGACCAGCGGATAGGTCGACAGCGTCAGGGCCTCATAGCAAAAAAACAGCGTCAGCATGTTGCCGGCCAAGGCCGCGCCCAAGGCCGCAGCGATCGCCAAGGCAAAGAAGGCGAAAAAGCGGGTCTGGTTTTCCTCGTGGTGGCCCCGCATGTAGCCGATGGAGTACACAGAGGTCGCCATCCACAGCCCAGCCGCGATCAGCGCAAAGAGCATGCCGAGCGGCTCAACCTCAAAGGCGAGGGACAGACCCGGGAAGACCTCTATTAGATGAACGGCCGGTCGTTCTCCTGCGGCGACTTTGGGCACTAGGGTGCAGACTGCGGCAAAGGTGCCCAGCCCGGCGAGCAGGGTCGCGGCCTCGCGCAGGTTGGGTCGGCGGCCCAAAAGGGCGATTAGTGGCGCGGCCCCCAAGGGCAGGAGCACGGCCGCGGCCATGGCAGCGGGGGCACTCATGGCGCACCACCTAAGAGCCAGTGCGCGGCCTTGCGGGCGATCCCAGCCGTCAGGGAGGTCTGCACCCCGAAGCCGATGGTAAGGGCGATGAGCAGCCAAACGGGGATCTGCATGGAGAGGGGGGCTTCGGCCACGGGCGCGGCTTCTTCGGGCACCGGGCGGAAATAGGCGACCTCGACAAAGCGCCAGATATAGACCAGCGCCAGCAGCGAGCTGACCACCACTAGCGCGGCCACCGGCCACCAGCCGCGCTCCAGCGCACCCAAGATCAAGTACCACTTGCTGATAAAACCCACGGTAAACGGCATGCCGACTAGCCCCAAGCCGGCGAGGACAAAGGCACACGAAGTCAGGGGCAGGCGCTTGCCCAGCCCGCTGAGATCGGCCAATTGCACGGAATGGACGCGGAGGAAGATGCAGCCGGCCGCGAGGAAGAGGGCCGCCTTCATCAGCGCGTGATTGAAGAGGTGAACGATGCCGGCCGTTAGCCCAGTGGCCGAGCCTAAGCTAATGCCGAGCATCACATAGCCGATCTGCGCTGCGCTCGAATAGGCCAAAAGCCGCTTGAGATCGGCTTGGTACATGGCCACGGCCGAGGCGATGAAAATGCCCAGCAGCACCAGCGGCAAGAGCAAGACATCGAGGTGCATGGTGCCAAAGGCGAAGTCCGCGCCAAAGATCGTAAAGACAAAGCGCAGGAAGGCGTACACTGCGATCTTAGTCCCGGTCGCTGCGATAAAGGCCGTAACGGCCGAAGGGGCATAGGTGTAGGCGTTGGGCAACCAGATATGCAGCGGGAAAAGCGCCATCTTGAGGGTGAAGCCAACGCTTATAAAGGCAAAGGCCGCGTGGATGGTGCGGGTGTGGGAAACGGCTGCGACCCGCACGGCGAGATCGGCCATGTTGAGCGTACCGGTCATCACGTACATCAGGCCGATGCCGATCAGGATAAAGGTCGCCCCGATCGTGCCCAAGACTAGGTAGTTATAGGTCGCCATAAGGGCGCGGCGATCTCGGCCGAGACTAATCAGCCCATACGCCGAAAGCGACGAGATCTCCATAAACACAAAGACGTTAAACGCGTCGCCAGTAATGGCAATGCCCAGCAGGCCAGCGAGACAAAGCAGAAAGATCGCGCAGAAATACGGGCGGCGCTCGGCTTCGACTTCGTGCGCGGCACTCGCCGGCGCGTAGGTCAGGACCACGGCGCCGATCAGCGCCACTAGTAGAATCAAATACGCATTGAGGACATCTACCCGGTACTCGATGCCCCAAGGCGCGTTCCAGCCGCCCAAGGCATAGGAGATGGGGCCGTAGGAGAGCACTTGCTGCAACAGCAGCACGGCCAGTGCGAGGGTGCCCCAGCCGACAGCCACGACAAACGGCCACAGCAAGGGCCGCGGGCGCAGCAACGCGCAGAGTGGTGCTGCGACCAGCGGCAAGACGATCTGCAAGGCGGGTAGATGGGCGGCGATCACGGCCCCTCTTCCCGGCGTTGGATCTCGTCTTCTTCGATGGTCCCGTAGGCCGAGCGGATGCGCACCACTAGTGCTAATCCCACAGCGGTGGTGGCGATGCCTACTACAATGGCGGTGAGGATGAGGACGTGGGGCAGAGGGTTGGAGTACGTCGTCACCCCTTCGGCGACGATGGGCGCGGTCCCCCCCTCGACTTTGCCCATGCTGATGTAGAGCAAAAAGACCGAGGTCTGGAAGATATTGAGGCCGACCAGCTTCCTGATCAGGTTGCCGCGGGCGATGACGTTGTAGAAGCCGGCCATCATCAGGAAAATGACGATCCAGTAGTTGTACAGACCGAGGAACGAACTCATGGTCGCCCTCGGCTGGCGAAGTAGTAGAAAATGTTAATGACGACTGCGGCAACGGTGATGCCGACCCCGAGTTCAATCAGCAAAATGCCGTAGTGCTCGCCGCGAGTAGGCTCGCTGGCCAGCACCTTGTATTCGAGGAAATTGCCTCCGGCCAAGACGCAGGCCAAGCCCGTGCCGATGTACAGCAGGAGCCCCAAGGCGAAAAAGACTTGAACGCGGCCTGGTGGGGCCACTCGGCGCGCTTCCGCGACCCCGTAGATCAAGGCGTAGAGAATAAAGGCCGCGGCAAAGAGTACGCCCGCCTGGAACCCGCCACCCGGGCCAAAGTCGCCGTGGAACTGCACGTAGAGCCCAAAGAGCAGGATCAGGGGGATGAAGAACTTGGAGACGACGCGGAGGATCATGGCGTGCCGCATCGCTTGGTCGGCAGCCGCGTCCAGCCTAGTGCCGCTGCCGCGCAAAAGCAGGAGCACTGCTAGCCCGGCCGTAAAAATCACCGTCACCTCGCCCAAGGTGTCGTAGCCGCGGTAGCTGGCCAGCACCGAGGTGACCATGTTGGGAATGCCGATTTCCGCGGGGGACTCGGCAATATAGCGAGGGGCCACGTGCTGGTGGATCGGAGCGTTGGGGTCGCCCAAGTGCGGCATGTCCAGCGTACCGTAGATGAGCGCACCGCCGGTCAGGAGGCAGACCGAGAGGCCGCTCCAAGAGTGTTGGGGTTGGGTCTTTTCTCTAGGCCCGGTTGAGGAGAGCGCGGCGAGGAAGAGGACCGTCGCTAAGCCAGCGCCCACGGCCGCTTCGGTGAAGGCCACATCGACCGCGTCGAGCGTGGTGAAGATACAAGCCGAGAGCAGGCTGAAGATGCCGGTGAGCACTACCGCGGCAAAAAGGTCCCGCACTTGGATAATGGCCACGGCGACAATGGCGAGGAACGTCATCAGCGCGATGTCAACCAGCGCGATCGTCACTGCTCTTCCCCAGTGCCTTGGGGCGCGAGTCCACTGTGCCGCGCCGCGCGGGCGATGGCGTGGGTGGCGACGGAACTGGCCAGCAGCAAGAACAGCGCGATCATCACCAGCTTGACGGTTGCCAGCGACAGGCCGCTCTGGAACACAAGCCCCAAGAGGACCAGACCCGCGCCCAGCGTATCGGTGACACCGCCGCCGTGCATGCGGCTGTAGAAGTCGGGCAGCCGCAGGAGGCCCAAGCCGCCGACAAAGCAAAAGCCGGCCCCCAACAACAAACAGGCCCAGCTAGCGTAGTAGAGCAGTGCTTCCATCAGGCGTGGGCCTCCTCCTCGCCAGCGGTCGAGACGTATTTGAGGATGGCGATGGTGCCGATGAAATTGATTAGCGCATAAACCAGCCCCAAGTCGAGAAAGTCGGGCCGGCCGGTCAAAAAGCCGATGACCGACAAAAGCAGCACGGTCTTGGTGCCGAACATATTGACGGCGAGTACGCGGTCGTACACGGTGGGGCCCTTCAGGGCGCGGACCAAGGCCAGCAGCATGGTGGCCAGCACCCCGATCATGGCGGCGGCAAACACTAGCGTTCCCCCTCCAAGTCGGTTACGCGGCCGTCCATGACTCCAGAGCGCACGTCCTCGGCGGCTTCGCGGGTCAGGGCGTGGACATCAATGGTGCCTTCGTCGGTCTCAACGGCGACCGTGCCCGGGGTCAGGGTGATGGAGTTGGCGTAAATGACTTGCCCCAAGTGGGTTTTTTGGCTTGCCGCGACTTGGATCACGCGGGGCGACAGCGGCAGCCGAGGATGCGCGATTCGCCGCACGACATCGATATTGGCTTTGACTATTGCCCAGAAGATCCAAGGCATATAGCGCAGCAGGCCGGGGATCAGGTGGATGGGGTGCCCTTCGGGATCGACGATCTGCATGCGGCGGCAGACAGCGACGACCAGCAGGCACGAGAGTGCGCCCAAGCCCAAGAGCAGGCCCGTGTAAATGCCCGACAAAAGCAGCCAAGTCAAAAACAGCAGGACGAAAAGGCTGAGCGTTCTGTGTGGCGCGTTTGGCAAAGTAGGACCTCAATTCTCCTTGCAATGAGCGGTCATAATTTCTGCAATTGCGGGTTGGGATGCAACCAAGCGGCTAGATCTTGGCGGCCAGCAGCGAGCCAGAGCTCGCTGATCCGCACTTACGGTCACCCTCGCCGGGACGTATATTGTTGCGTTGCGCCCGGGGTATCCGCCGCGCAACGCAGACGCGTCGTTTAGCGGTTGATCGCCTTATCCCATCGGCGCCCTCTGCGGATCGGGTTATTCCCCGGGCGACCGGAAAGTGCGTAACGTCAATTACATCACAGAATAGGCGCTTGCAGGGCGCAGGCTTTTAGGCAATCGCCGCGCCTTTAGCGCGAAACCTCACGAGGCTTGCGCCTTCAGGCAGGACAATAGTCAGGAGAAAGGACCATGCTAACTCGAGAACAGATCGCCAGCTACCACGAAAAGGGCTACCTCGGCGTTGAGGGGGTCTTGGCCCCCGCAGAAGTACGGGCGCTGCGGCAGGTCACCGACGAGTTCGTGGAGCAGTCGCGGGCCGCGGCCGAAAGCAATACCGTATTCGACTTGGAGCCGGGGCACGCACCCCACAGCCCCAAGCTGCGGCGGCTCAAAAGCCCGGTCGCCCAGCACGAGCTCTATCGCAGCACCCTGCACCACGAGCGGATTCTGGATATTGTCGCCCAGTTAATCGGCCGGCGAATCCGCACCAACGGCGACAAGCTCAACATGAAATCCGGCGGCTTTGGCAGCCCGGTGGAGTGGCATCAGGACTGGGCTTTTTATCCGCACACCAACGACGACCTCCTCGCCGTGGGGGTGTGCATCGACGATATGAACGAGACCAACGGCTGCTTGCTGGTCATCCCGCGGTCGCACAAGGGGCCGATTTACAACCACCACCTCGACGGCCATTTCGCCGGTGCGGTGACCGCGACGGATTTTGACGACTCTGCGGCCGAAAAGGTCGAGCTAAAAGCCGGCGGCATTTCCATCCACCACGTCCGCGCCCTGCACGGCTCCCTGCCCAACTCCTCGCCCCATCCGCGCCGGCTCCTGCTCTTGCAGTACTGCGCCGGCGATTCCTGGCCCCTCGTGCCGGCGACCGACTGGGAGGGCTATTGCCGCAGCTTTGTGCGCGGCGAGCCGAGCCGGCACATCCGCGTCGCCGATGTGCCCGTGAGTATGCCGATGCCCGGGGCCAAGGTCGGCGGCTCCATCTACGCTACCCAGACCGTATTGCGCCACTCGACCTTTGGCGCGGTGGCAGCCGCAAAATCCGCCTAACTCTTCGCCCTGTGCGCTGCGCTCATGAACCTGCAACACCTGCGCTACTTCCTCGCCGTGGCGCGCACGGGCAGCTTTACCCAAGCGGCGCGCCAGATGAACGTGACCCAGCCGACGATTTCCAGCGCGGTTTTGGAGCTGGAGAAAAGCACGGGGGTTCAGCTCTTCAACCGCGACAATCGGCACGTGGCCCTGACGACCGAGGGCCGCCTGCTGCTGAGCTATGCCGTCCAAGTCGCGGACTTGCTGGAGGAGGCGAGCGAGCGGCTACAACGGAGCGACCTAGCGCCGGGCGGGGGCTTTCAGTTTGGGGCGGTAGATGCGGCCGTCATCTATCTCCTGCCGGAAATTCTCAAAGAGTACATGCGCCGCTATCCGGGCGTGGTGCTCAACACCCAAGTCGCCCCCTCGCGCTACCTCATCGACGACCTGCTGATGCAGCGCTCTGAATTCGCCCTGATCCACCTGCCCTATACCCATCCCAAAATCGACGCCGTGCCGATTTACCGCGACGACATGCCCTTGGTCGTCGGGCCAGAGCATCGCTTTGCCCGGGGCGGGTTCGTCGCTCTTGCCGAAGTGGTGGAAGAGCCCCTGATCCTCTTTCACGCCGACTCGGTTTCGCGCAAGGTGGTTGACGAAAAACTCGCCGAAGCCGGCCTCGTGCCGGGCGCGGTGATGGAGCTGCGCAGCCCAGAGGCCATGCGCAAGTTGGTGGAGGCCGGGGTAGGCGTCTCGTTTTTGCCGCGCCTGACCATCCGCGAGTCGCTGGCGAGCGGTGCGCTCAAAACAGTAGGAGTGCGCGGCGTGGCCTTTGAGCGCGAAATCGGCGTGGCCTGGCGTCGGGGCCGCTACTTTGGCCAGGCCGTGCGGCTCCTGCTCGAAGCCGTGTTTGCCGCCTACGGCGGGCGGGACGAGTGGCTGGCAAAGATCGCCGCCAAGGGGTAGCCTTATTTTACCCCTAACCACTGTTTTATTGACTGGAGAATGACGATTATGATCGACCCAAAGGCCGTGCGCGCCCATCCCGACGCCATGCGCGAGGCAATACGAGTGCGGAAGGTTGACCCGGCCAAAGCCAATGTGGATCGCTGGTTGGCCCTCGACGCAGCGCGGCAAAAGCTGCAGCGAGACATTGACGCGCTTAATAGCCAAAAAAAGCAACTGGCGCGGCTCGGCCGCACCAACCCGGATGCGGCGCGGCAAAAGGGGCGGGAGTTGCGCGAGCGCGGGCGGGTGCTGGAGCACGAGTTGGAAACCGCCGTCGCCGAGTGGCAGGGCATTATGGACTGGTTCCCCAACTGGCCGCATCCCGACATGCCCGCCGGAGCGGGCGAGGCAGACAACGTCGAGGAGAAGGCGTGGATTCCGGGGCCGGGCTACCTAGCGGCGGATAAACTGGGGCGCGGGAACACCAGCGCCCAGTACATGCCCAAGCGGCCCCTGCACGCCCAAGACGACGCCTTTGCGCCCCTTCATCACGCCGAACTCGGCGTCAAATTAGGCGGTATCGACACCTTGCAGGGCGGCCAAGTCTCCGGCTCGCGCTTTGCCTATTTGCGCGGCGACGTGGCGCGGATGCAATACGCCTTGAGCCAGCTCCTCATCGACGAGCTTTTGGCGCGTGGGTACGAGATGTTCGTGCCGCCGCTCCTCGTGCGGGAGCGCTCCCTGTACGGCACCTCGCACTTTCCCGAGGGGCGCGACCAAGTCTATGCCATCAAGACTGATAACGTGGAAGAAGGAGCCCAGCTCTTCCTCATCGGGTCGTCCGAGCCGGCCAATTTCAGCTACTTCATGGACCAGACCTTGGACGCGGCCGAGCTGCCCGTCAAGCTCTTTGCCTATACGGCCTGCTTTCGCTCGGAAGCCGGGTCTTGGGGCCAAGACGTCAAGGGCATCAAGCGCATGCATCAATTCGACAAAATCGAAATGAACGCCGCGTGCCTGCCCGATCAGTCTGAGGCCCTGTACGAGGAATTTGGCCAGATCAACGAATGGCTCCTGCAAAAGCTGGCCCTGCCCTACCGGGTCGTGGATAAGTGCCACGGCGACGCCGGCTATTTAGCCAGCCATCGGCAGCGGGACGTGGAAGTGTGGATGTCCGGGGCGGGCGAGTTCATGGAGGTAATGACCGACACCAACGCCACGGACTATCAGGCCCGGCGCTTGAACATCCGCTACAAGGGCGCGGGCGGGCGGGGTTTTTGCCACCTCGTCAACGACACCGGCTGCGCCATGGGCCGGCTGCTGATCGCCATTTTGGACAACTACCAGCAACCCGACGGCGCAGTACAAGTCCCCGCAGCCTTGCAACGGGTCGTGAAGAAGAGCGTCCTGCAACCGAAAGGCGCGTGATGGGCGAGCGACTTGACGGCCGGGCGATTGCGGCCCAAGTGCAAGACGAGCTGCGGGCGGACATCGCGCGCCTCAAGCGGGAGCGCGGTCTGGTGCCGGGCTTGGCGGTCGTGCTGGTGGGAGACGACCCGGCCTCGCTGTCCTACGTGCGAGCCAAGGGCCGCGCCTGCGAAGCCCTCGGCATTCACTCCGTGCAAATAGATCTGCCGGCCAACGCCGCAACCGCGGATGTGCTAGCCGCCGTTGAGCAGCTCAACGCCGACGACGCGATCCACGGCATCTTGGTGCAGCTCCCCCTGCCGGGCCAAGACGAGCAGCAGGTCCTCAACGCCATGGACCCGGACAAGGACGTCGATGGCTTGCACCCGGTCAATTTGGGCCGCCTCGTGCGGCAGGAGGCGTGCTTTTGGCCCTGTACGCCGCACGGGGTCTTGCAGATCCTCAGCCGCAGCGGGATTGAGGTAGCCGGCCAGCACGTGGTCGTGGTCGGCCGGAGCATCCTCGTGGGACGGCCCGTAGCCATCTTGCTGGGGCACAAGGCGGCCGGCGCCAATGCCACGGTGACTTTGTGTCACACTGGCACGCACGACCTCGGGCACTTTACGCGCCAAGCGGACATCCTAGTGGTAGCGGCTGGGTTTCCCCGCGGGATCACGGCGGATATGGTCAAAGAGGGCGCCGTGGTAATCGACGTGGGCATCAACCAAGTTGACGACCCCTCGCGCGAACGCGGCTGGCGGCTCGTCGGCGATGTGGACTACCAACAGGTGCGTCCGAAAGCCCGTGCGATCACGCCCGTGCCCAACGGGGTCGGGCCGATGACGATCGCGCTGTTGCTCTACAACACCGTGTGGGCGGCCAAGCGGCAGGTGGGGCTGGAGTAGAGTACAAAGAGCTTAGATATGACGACAAAGCAGGCCCTTAGCAGTCCTCTCCGGGCGTATTGCGATAGCCTGAAGGCTACTTTTGCTACCAAGCAGGCGACCGAGCACAGCTACCGCTCGGCACTTGAGAACCTGATTCAGGAGTTGGGCGGCGACCGAGTCCGTGCCCTCAACGAGCCTAGGCGCATCGCTTGCGGTGCGCCCGATCTCATCGTCGAGCAGGGAGGGGTACCGATCGGCCATGTCGAATGCAAGGATATCGGCGCACCCTTAGATCGCGTTGAGAAAGATGCCCAACTGAAGCGCTACCGCGAGAGTCTATCGAATCTAATCCTGACCGACTATCTCGAATTTCGCTGGTATGTAGAAGGAGAGTTGCGCTTGACAGCGCGTCTTGCCCGCATCAACAGCCGAGCTCGGATCGCTATTGACCAAGCCGGTGCTCCCCAAGTCGCCGAATTGTTCGCCGCGTTCTTTGACGCCGACGCGCTGTCCGTCGGCCGACCGCGTGAACTGGCCGAGCGCATGGTGGCCAAGGCGCGGCTACTCCGCGACAGCATTGAGCGCATCTTGGCTCGAGAAGCTGAAGCCGGCCCCCTCCACAGCATGCTCATCGGCTACCGCGAGGTACTTATCGCCGATCTGTCGATAGCCGACTTCACCGATTTGCAGGCGCAGACAGCCGCCTACGGGCTGTTTGCCGCGCGGTGCCGGCACGAACCCGCCAATGGGCCGTTTACTCGCCAGTCAGCCGCGTTTGCCGAGACCACGCCCTTTTTGCGCGAGGTCTTCGGGCGAATTGCCGGCCCGGGGATGGACGAGCGGATCGCTTGGATTGTCGATGATCTGGCGTATCTGCTAGACCGGGCGGACATGGCGTCTATCCTATCCGAGTTCGGCAAGAAGACCCGGCAAGAAGACCCGGTGATGCATTTCTACGAGGATTTCTTGGCGACTTACGATCAACGCCTGCGCGAGATGCGCGGGGTGTACTATACGCCCAAACCCGTCGTCTCCTACATCGTGCGGAGCGTCAATCACTTGTTGCAGACCCGGCTCAACTTGGCCGATGGATTGGCCGATAGGACGCCGCTGATCCTCGACCCGGCAGCCGGCACCGGCACCTTCCTGCGTGAAGCTGTCGCCACCATCCGCGAGACCATTGTGGCCAAGGGACAAGGGGGCGCGTGGCCTAGCTATGTGCGGGAGCATCTTCTGCCACGTCTGTTCGGATTTGAATTGTTGATGGCTCCTTACGCGATCTGCCACCTCAAACTCTCCCTCGAAATCGGCGACGCTGACCGCGACTTTGCCCTACCGGACGGCGAGCGGCTCAATGTCTTCCTCACCAACGCCTTAGAGGAAGCTCACGAAAGCACGGCCGGGGTCCTGTTCGCCCACCAGATTGCCCACGAGGCCGCTGGTGCTGATGCGGTTAAGCGCCAAAAGCCGGTGATGGTCGTCTTGGGTAACCCGCCCTATTCTGGACATTCGGCCAACAAGGGCCGGTGGATCAAGGACTTGCTGCGCGGCTGGGACGGCGAGCAAATGACCGGCAGCTATTTCGCGGTTGATGGTCAGCCACTGGGCGAACGCAATCCCAAATGGCTCAACGACGATTACGTCAAGTTCATCCGCTTTGCCCAATGGCGCATTGAGCGCACCGGCGAGGGCGTCCTCGGCTTTATTACTAATCACAGCTACTTGGACAACCCCACCTTTCGCGGGATGCGCCACAGCCTGATGACGACCTTCGACGAGTTGTATCTGCTCGACCTGCACGGCAACGCCAAGAAGAAGGAACGCACCCCCAGCGGCGGCAACGACGAAAACGCATTCGACATTCAGCAGGGGGTAGCGATAGGTCTGTTCGTCAAGCGCAAGGAAGACAGCGGCCCCGGGCGCGTCTTCCACGCCGATGTGTGGGGAGGGCGCGCGAGCAAATACGCCTATCTTGCCGCTCACACTGTCGAGACCACCAAATGGACCAAATTAACGCCCAAGTCTCCGCACTATCTGTTTGTGCCCCGCGACGAGGCGCGGGCCGCAGAATACGAGGCCGGCTGGAACATTACCGACCTCTTTCCGATCCATTCGGTTGGCATCGTCACCTGCCGCGACAAGGTGGCGATCCAGTGGACGACCGAGGACATGCAGCGCGTCGCCGCAGACTTCGTATCGGGTGAGGGCGAGGCCCTTAGGTCCCGCTACCAGTTGGGCACCGATTCCAGCGACTGGAAGATGGCCGAGGCCCAGCGCGATCTGCGTCAGCATCCAGACTCGGCCCGGCACCTCGTGCCCATCTTGTATCGTCCGTTCGATGTGCGCTCTACTTGGTACACCGGCCGGGCTGGCGGCTTTATCTGCCGTCCGCGTACCGAGGTCATGCGCCACATGTTAGTAGGCTCAAACTTGGGATTGTGCGTCGGCCGGGCCGGTCAAGTTATTGGTTCCGACACTTGGGAGATCGTTCTTGCTGCAAAATTTTCCTCGGATTTCAATTTGTTTCGACGTGGGGGGAACAGTCTCTTCCCGCTCTACCTCTATCCAGCCGAAAAAGAAAGAACCCTCGGCAGCACCCGAACTCCAAACCTCAATCCCAAGTTTGTCGAGGCGGTTGAAAAAGCCACCGCCCTCGCCTTTATCCCCGACGGCCCCGGCGACCTCGAAACTACCTTCGGCCCGGAGGATGTCTTCCACTATCTCTATGCCGTACTCCACGGCCCAGAATACCGCCGCCGCTACGCTGACTTTCTCAAGTCAGATTTTCCCCGCGTTCCTGTAACCAACTGTGGTGCGCTGTTTGAGTCGCTCGCCGCGCTTGGGAAACGGCTGACGGTCCTGCACTTAATGGAAGCCGATGATAGCGAGGCCCCCGTCTTTCTGGTCGCCGGCGACAATCGCGTAGAAAAGGTGCGCTATGCGCCACCGCAGAAGCGGGTGTGGATCAACGGGAAGCAGTATTTTGACGGCGTCGCGCCGGACATGTGGGAATTCGCCATTGGTGGCTACCGGCCGGCAGAAAAGTGGCTCAAAGACCGCAAAAATCGCATCCTCTCATACGACGACATTGGCCACTACCGCCGCCTCTGCGCGGCCTTGGCCGAGACGCCGCGCATCATGGCCAGCATTGACGAAACAATAGACGCCTACGGTGGCTGGCCGCTAGTTTAGGACGATTACCTGCGTAGTCTTTATCAGACGATGCGCGAAGAATGGACTTCTCCAGCAGATGAGGAGGCTTGGCGTACCCTTTGATCCGTTCGATGTCGTCTCCCTTCCCCTTCGCAGACCGCGATGACGATCGCGCTGTTGCTCTACAACACCGTGGCGGGCGGCCAAGCGGCAGGTGGGATTGGCCGGGCATGAATATCGCCCATCAATCTAGGGCCATCGCGCCCAGATCTGCATGCGGCTCTACCTCTCGTTCAATCTGGCGACGCATCGTGCGCTCGGCGACATCGAGATCGTAGCGGGTCTGAAGATTGATCCAGAACTCAGGCGTCGTGCCGAAATAGCGCCCAAGGCGCAGCGCAGTATCGGTCGTGATACCGCGGCGTCCGAGCACAATATCGTTCAGTCTCGGGCGCGAAACCTTGATCGCTTGGGCAAGTCGGTACACGCTGATCGCCATGGGCGTCAGGAATTCGTCGCGCAGAATCTCGCCGGGATGCACCGGCGGCAGCCGTCGTCCAGAGGCCACGTCCGAGAAATCGACCTCCTGTCTGTCTAGTTCTTCCCGCTTGATAGTCATATTCATTTGCCTCCTCAATGGTAGTCAACAATCTCGACCTCCCACGCTTCCCCATCGCGCCAAACGAAGCAGATGCGCCATCGGTCATTGACGCGAATGCTGTATTGACCGCGACGGTCCGCTCGCAAAGTTTCGAGGCGATTGCCGGGCGGCGTATGCAGATCGCCAAGCCGGTCGGCCGCGTCAATCGCCAGTAGCTTCGCCCGCGCTCGTCGCTGGAGCTGCATGGGTATGCCGCGAACGGCATGACCTGCGAAGATTGCCGCAGTGCGCTTGTCCGCAAAGCTCTTGATCATGTGCCAACGTAACGGCAAACGATACGCTCAGTCAAGACCCACTAGCCAATTGAAAATGCTGGATAGCTTACGTAGATCACGCAAACCGAGATTTTGTGCGCTTCGTCGGGCGACAGCGTCGCTTCTAGTCGCTCTTGCAGCTCTTTAGCGTCAGCCGGGCGGGTGCCGGTCTGCGGCTCGTCGGCGACGTGGACTACCAACAGGTGCGCCCGAAAGCCCGTGCGATCACGCCCGTGCCCAACGGGGTCGGGCCGATGACGATCGCGCTGTTGCTCTACAACACCGTGTGGGCGGCCAAGCGGCAGGTGGGGCTGGAGTAGAGTCTGAACGATTATTTTTACGTTGGGAATCTGGTCCTGACTGATTACTTTTCAGTCCACTTCTGAAAATTGAGGCGACGGAGGATACCCATGCCACGCATTATCTTGCTCACCCTATCATTTTTAGCTCTCTCCTGCTCCAAACATCAATCGTCACCTGTCGCGCCAGCAGGTAAGTCCAACTGTGCCTTGTGCGAATTCCTCGGTGGCGATTACCAAGCACCGGACGGTTCTGGGGGACCTGCCGCATCAGAGGATTCGACAGCAGCGCAGACTCCACAGGAAACACCGGAAGATTCTGCGGATGATGGTCAGAATACATCCCCGGTAGTAGTCGATAAAAACAGCCCTGTTTCAATCCCCGATACGGTACTTAGAGCGATTCTCGAAAAAGCCCTCAACAAACAACCAAGTGAAACAATTACTTGGGGCGATATGGCTTCTTTAGAGAGATTGACTATCGAAGAGGCCGACAGCAAAGAAAATGAAAAAATTGTCTCTCTAAAAGGAATAGAAGCAGCCACGAATCTAACATACTTACACATTTTGGGCGGTTCGGTTTTACTTCACTATGCAGATGGTTCATTTGAAGAAGAGATTTTTGGTAAACTAACTGATATATCACTTCTTGCGTCATTGACGAAACTGAAAAGTTTGACAGTAATAGAACACCCAATTGAGAATGCGGATGCTCTTTCTCAATTAACCAGCCTAGAGTTTTTATCGTTAAGAACCCATGCGACGAGCTTGCCACTTTTGAACAACTTAAAGCATCTCAACCAGTTTCATCTAGAGGGGCCTTTTCTCACCGATATTTCAGGGTTGAACGGCTTAACAAGTCTTAGAACCTTACTTCTCAGAGTTCCCAAACTAACGGATATTTCCGTTATGCAACACCTGACTAATCTTAAGTTGCTTGACTTTTCCTTTTTTGCCGAGCCATGGCCTGCTGAACGCTTAGCAGACATCACTCCTTTAGAAAATCTGACGTTAGAATACATCGACTTGCGAGGCTCGCCTCTCTCAGAAAATTCCATTAAAAATACAATACCCGTCTTACAGGCTCGTGGAACAGTTGTCCATTGGGATTTTCCTACCGGCACCTTTGATATTGAGTTGGTCTTTCTCGGCGAGTCAAGCGAGTTTTTTGAGCGTCTCGCAGGTGGTATTCCCGACTATTGGGATCCTGTAAGAATGCGTTGGGAACAAATCATTAGACAGGATATTCCCGACTACACATTTAAGCATGATTTTCAATCGACATGTGGAAACCAACCCATCCATATTGCAGCCGGCGATCAAGTTGACGACTTGCGCGTTTATGTAACGGTCTTTGAACATGAAGAGGGCGGCCCCCTTGGGAAAGGCTATCCACGTTTAGTACGAGACAGTCAACTGCCCGCGGTTGGATGCGTAGAAATAGCTAAAAGCGAATGGTTAAGTGAGTTTGTGGCCGTCCATGAAATAGGCCATGTTCTTGGAATCGGAACGATATGGGATGAGTTGGGATTACTGAAAAATCACGGCTCACAAACCGATTACATATCCGACACGCATTTTATCGGCGCACGAGCCATTCAAGCATTTAATGATTTGGGGGGACAAAGCTATAGAGGCAAAAAGGTTCCTGTTGAACAAGGGCCAACGCCTCATCACTGGCGCGGTGAAGTCATTTACAATGAGCTAATGTCCACCAACGCCAGTGAAGGCAATGCCGCCTTATCCGCAATAACTATTCAGGCATTAGCTGATTTGGGGTATGGAGTAGACGCAAGCCAAGCGGATATACACAACTTCAGGATTTATCCCGACGGCAATGCGCCCGCTGGTAAGGTCTTAGCTGGCCCAGCGAGCAGTTTCTGTTCGCTGGAAGGCATTCCCGATCCGATATATACCTCACAGGTTGAGTGAGACCTCAGAGAAGCTGCTTTTTTTAACTGGCCCACTTCCAAAAAACGCTAGCAGGCGACCCTCACCCCCTCGCCCAGTAGCCCACCCCCATTGCCAAGGGATTTCGCAGGTCGGAGTGCGCGGGCACCACGCGCAGGGTGTAGCCGTGCGAACCGGCTGCCGCGCATGTGAAGGTGCCGACGAAGTACGCACTATTCTATTTTCGGGCATGAAATCAGAATAGCGCAAGCCGCTATTGCAAAAATTTTAATGGGAGTTGCCCAATATGCAGCGCGGAGAAATCGGCCGATACGAAATCACGAGCACTGGAGGCGAGCAGGTTCGCGCCTTTGTGCCAGCACCGCTGCCGCCTGCTCCGCCGCTCGCTCTGGACAGCCCGCTTCAGCAGGCGTTCGAATCAGCCGCACTCGCACTCGGTCGGCTCGACGGCATCTCGGCACTCCTGCCGGACCAGACGCTCTTTCTCTACGCTTATGTGCGCAAGGAGGCCGTGCTTTCCTCTCAGATCGAGGGCACGCAGTCGTCGCTGTCTGATCTCTTGCTCTATGAGTTGGAGGAAGTGCCCGGGGTTCCGCTCGATGATGTCGTCGAAGTCTCCAACTACGTGGCGGCCCTCGAACATGGCCTGCGCCGTCTGGCCGATGGCTTCCCATTGTGCAATCGACTGATCCGCGAGATTCACGATGTGCTATTGTCCCGCGGGCGAGGCCGTGGCAAAATGCCCGGCGAGTTCCGCCGCTCGCAGAACTGGATCGGCGGCTCCCGACCCGGCAACGCCGCGTTCGTGCCGCCGCCGCACACGGCTGTGCCTGAATGTATGACCGCATTTGAGCGCTTTCTCCACGGCCGCGATGACGGGTTGCCCGCGCCGATTCGAGCTGGGCTTGCCCATGTGCAGTTTGAGACCATCCATCCCTTCCTCGACGGAAACGGACGGGTGGGCAGGCTGCCCGCCAACCCTTACCCCTTCGCCCAGTGGACCAACCCCATTTCCAAGGGATTTTGCAGGTCGGGGTGCGCGGGCACCACGCGCAGGGTGTAGCCGTGCGAGCCGGCCGCCGCGCACGTGAAGGTGCCGACGAAGTGGTAGGTGCCGTCGCCGTTGGGACCGGCCAATTTTAGCGGGTACACCTCGGTCTGGGCGAACTCGCGCTGGGCATTGAGGCGGCCAGCGTAGATCTCGACGCGCACGTCCTCTGGCGCTAGCTCGCCCAAGGCCACCGCAGCGCGCAACGGCACCTGCATGCCCACCTTGAGCCGCCGCGGAAATTCGGCCTCCACCGCGCCGATCTGGACCTGCGCCCACTTGGAGCGCACATGCGACTTCCAGTGCGTCAGCCGCTGGACCCGCTCGCGGTCGGCCGCCAATTCCTCAAAGCGGGCTTGTCCGGGCAAATAGAATCCCTCGACGTACTCGCGCACCATGCGGTGCGTGTTGTACTGCGGCGCGAGTTGGGCAATGGTCTCCTTCATGCGGGCGATCCAACCGCCGGGCAGTCCGTCCGCATCGCGCTGGTAGAAGAGCGGAATCACCTCGGTCTCTAGCAGGTCGTAGAGCGAATTGGACTCGACCGCGTCTTGGTAGTGCTCGTCGTCGTAGTCCTCGCCGCGGCCAATGGTCCAACCAGCGTGCTCGTCGCAGGCCTCGTCCCACCAGCCGTCGAATACGCTGACGTTGAGCACGCCGTTGACCGCAGCCTTCATGCCAGACGTGCCCGACGCCTCCAAGGGGCGGCGGGGGTTATTGAGCCACACATCGCACCCTTGCACCAAGTAGCGGGCGAGGTTCATGTCGTAGTCTTGCAAAAAGAAAATCCGCCCATTAAAGGGTGCTTGCCGGGCGAGGTGGACGATTTGGCGGATCAGCTCTTTGCCGGCGTCGTCGCGGGGGTGGGCCTTGCCGGCGAAGAGAATCTGCACGGGCCGCTGCGAGTCCGCGAACAGGGCCTTGAGCCGCTCGATATTGCGGAAAATCAGGTTGCCGCGCTTGTACGTGGCAAAGCGGCGGGCAAAGCCAATGGTCAGCACCTCCGGGTCGAGCCGCGCTAGGGCCTGTTCAATTTTGGCGGCCGGCGCACCTTGGCCCTGCATCTGCTGGCGCAGGTAGTGGCGAGTTACATCAATCAGCCGCTTGCGCCGGTGCTGGTGCGTGTCCCACAACGCGCGGTCGGGGATGCGATAGACCGGGGCCCAATCGCGCTCGTGGGCCGATACAAAGCGCCAAGTATCGCCGAGATGGCGGTCCAACAGCTCGGCCATTTCCAGCGAGATCCACGTGTGGAGATGGACGCCGTTGGTGACGTGGCCGATGGGGATTTCGTGCTCTGAGAAGTCGGGCCACAGGCCCTGCCACATGCGGCGGCTAACCGCGCCGTGCAGGCGACTGACGCCATTGGCCCGGCCCGAGAGCCTGAGCGCCAAGACCGTCATGCAGAAGTCGGCGTGGAAATCGTGGGGATCGACCCGGCCCAAGCCGATAAATTCCTCGTGCGACAGGCCGAGCCACTCGCGGAAATGGCCCAAGTGCGCCTCGACCAAGTCCGCTGGGAACCAGTCGTTGCCCGCCGCGACCGGGGTGTGGGTGGTGAACACATTGCCCACGATGCTGGCCTCGCGGGCCGTGGCAAACGAAAAGCCGTGCTCGGCCATGAGCCGGCGAATCCGCTCTAGGGCCAAAAAGGCCGAGTGCCCCTCGTTCATGTGGCAGACAGTGGGTTCGACGCCCACGGCTTGCAGGGCGCGCAGGCCGCCGATGCCGAGGAGGATCTCCTGCCGGATGCGCATGGCCGCGTCGCCGCCGTAGAGGCGGGCGGTAATATCGCGGTCCGCCGGGGCGTTTTCGTCGAGGTTGGTATCGAGCAAATAGAGCCGCACCCGGCCCACCTGCACCTGCCAGATCCGCGCCTGCACCAAGCCATGGGCAAAGGGAACCTCAATGGCGAGGGGCTCCCCGTCGCGGCCGTGGACCGGCTGCACCGGCATCTGGTAGAAGTCGTTTTCCGGGTTGCGCTCTATCTGCCAGCCATCGGCGTTGAGGGCTTGGTGGAAATAGCCCTCGCGGTAGAGCAAGCCGACCCCGACGAGGGGGATGCCTAAGTCGCTGGCGGCCTTGAGGTGGTCGCCGGCGAGCACGCCCAAGCCCCCGGAATAGATGCGCAGGCTCTCGGTCAGGCCGAATTCCGCCGAAAAGTACGCAACCTGTAACTGGCTCTCGCCGTGCGTCTGGCCAAACCACGTCGGATGCGACAAATAGCCGGCGAATTGCTCGCCGACGCGCTCGATGCGGCCCCGCAGTTGCTCGTCGGCGATTAGGGCGTCGAGCTGGTCTGGCCGCAGGGAAGCCCAAAAGCGCAGGGGATTGCGCTGGCTCTCGATCCACGTTTGCGGGTCGATCTGGTAGAGGGTGCGGATGGTTTCCTTGCTCCAAGTCCACCAGAGGTTGTGCCCCAGCTCCCACAGCGGCGTCAGTTGCTCGGGCAGGGACGGAATGATATTGAGGCGATATAGAGGCTTCATGGCTTTCATTTGTGGTTGAAGGACGCCCTAAGACAGCGGCGAGGGCGCGTTTTGTCAAGGTTTGTCCAAGCCCTATACTTAAAGAAAAGCTCAGGAGAGTGTTATGCGCGCAACACCCAAGGTGATCATCAGCGGCTTTGCCGACGAGGGGCCGGCCGACAAAAAGGCCGAAGCCCAGCTAACCATGCTGGCGGCGCTGGGCATGTCGCACTACAGCTTGCGCTTTGTCGATGCGGGACAGGGCGTCAAAAACGCAATGCAGCTAACCCGGCCCGAGATCGCGCGGCTGCGCCAATTGCACGGCGAATTCGGGATTGCAGTGGCCTCGATCGGCTCGCCGATTGGCAAGGTCAAGCTGTGCGATGTAGAAGACGGCTCGGCCAATGCCTATATCCCATTCGACCAGTACTTGCAACAGGACGTGCAGCGGGCCGTGGATCTGGCCGGCGAGTTTGAGACGCGGCTGATTCGCGGGTTCTCGTTTTACCATCCCCAAGGCGAAGAGCCAGCCGATTACGTGGAGCCGGCGGCCGAGCGGCTGGCGCAAATCGCCGAGGTCTGTAGCCGAGGCGGGGCCATTTTCGGCCTAGAAGTTGAGGCCAACCTCGTCGGCCAAAACGGGCGGCTCCTGCAAGAGCTCTACGAGATGGTGGCCCACCCCAACCTGTGCCTGATTTTCGACGGCGGCAATCTGTCGAGCCAAAACTTCACCCCGGTCGAGACGCTAGCCGAGTATCGTGCAATGCGCGCGGGGATTGGCTGGATGCACATCAAGGACTACACAATTGACCCGGCCCTCCAGTGGCAGGGCGTCGTGGATGAGGAGCGGCTCAAAAACTTTGTGCCCGCCGACCGCGGCGACTCCGCGCACGAGGCCATATTGCGCGACTTCCGCACGCGCATCCCGGCCTTGGAGCGCGAACTGAAGCAGAAGGGAGTTCCGGGCGTGTTCCTCGACTTGGAGCCGCACCTAAAGGGCGGCGGGCAGTTTGGCGGTTTCAGCGGCGTCGATGGGTTTGGGGTCGCGCTGCGGGCGCTGCTCAACCTGCTCGACTACGTGGGCATCGGCTACGCCCTGACCGACTACGAGGCCATCGCCCGGCAGCGGGACTAACGCCCTTGCGCCACCAGCTCCTCGTGTCGCTTTTGGAAGGCCGCGCTGTTGTCGTCCTCAATCACCTGCAAATCGACGCCTTGCTCAAACCCGGGAATGTTGCCGGCGTAGAAGGCCCGCTGATAGCGGTCTTCAGCGGTAAATTCCCACTCCCGCGCTTTGCTGCCGCCCGGCCAGTACACGCGGAGAATGCGCTTTTGGGCCAAGTAGCGGTGTTTGGGCGTAGGCTCTGCGGGGTCCACTCGGTACGTTGCAATCGCCTCTTCATCCACCGAGACGCCCAAGCCGGGCGCGTCTGGAACCGGCATATAGCCATCGCGCACCTCGATAGGCTCTTGCAGCAGGTCGTCCTCCCACAGCTCGTGGCAGGTGATATAGGGCAGTTGGGCGTGCGAGAGCACCGCGCCGAGGTGCGCCGCATACGCAGTGGTTAAGCCAGCGCCGACGAGCTGGAGCCAAAAGGGCTTGTTGTGGGCGGCCGCGAGGGTTGCCGACCGCCGGGTCTCGGTCGCGCCGCTGCCGATGACAAAACCATCGCAGCAGTTGTTGCGCAGATATTGGTCTTGGTAGTGCTCGACAATGGGTTTGCGCACCCGCTCGCGCAAAATCCGCGCCCCATCCACGTCCGAGTGCAGGTAAAACGGGCTTTCGTACATGCCGACATTGGGGTTTTCGTCGAGTTTTTGCAGGACGATTTCGGCCTTGGCTTGGTTGAGCAAGAAGCCGTTGAAGTCCACGTCGAATTTGTAGTCGGCCGGGACGACCTCGGCGACCGCATTGGTTTGGGCGATAATGTCGCGCCAAGGACGGGCCTTCATCTTAAAGGTGGTGTACCCGCGCTTTAGCGATTCCTCGGCCTCGGCGACCCAGTCTTGGGGCGGCATATCTATATCCCACCAGGATATGGGGCAGCGGTCGCGGACCTTGACGCCGAGCAGTTCGTGTACGGGTACGCCGTTGTCTTGGCCCACTAGGTCGAGGCAGGCGACTTGCGGGCCAAAGCCGATCTCGTCGCGGTTTATCAAGCTGGCTGGATTTTGCCCGACGAGGCCATCGACCGAGGGCTGGCCGTGGCTGTCGGCCCAGCCCACGAGGCCGTTGTCCGTCTCCAAGCGCACCATCCACACGCGCTCGTCGTGGGTCGAGGCGCGCTGCATGGCGCGAGTGACGTGCTCGGCGTAGAAGGGGATATTGAGGGCAATGGATTCAGCGTGGGTGATCTTCATGGGGTCCTCCGCGGATGATGGGGTCACAGGCTAGTGGACAGAAGACACGCAAAAATTCGCCGGCGAGCAACCGTTAATTTAAGGTCAGTGGCCAGCGATCAATCCCAACCCCCCTTGGCGGGGAATTGACCACTGACCATTAACAAAGAGGTAATGCTATGAGCAAACTATATGAAACCTTTGTAGAACGGCTCCACGAGCTAGCCGACATCGGCCACGCTCAGGGGCTGATGAGCTGGGACCAAGAGACCTATATGCCGCCGCGAGGCGCGGCCATGCGGGCTAGGGCGATGGGCACCTTGGCCGGTCTGTACCACGAGCGGCTCACCGCACCGGAATTGGTCGCGCTCGTCGCGGACCTCAAGGACGCCGACCTAACAGGCGACGCGGCCGTCAACGTCCGCGAGATCGATCGCCAGCAGAGCCGGTCGCTCAAACTGCCCAAGGAACTGGTCGTCGAGCTGAGCCAGACCGAGTCCTTGGGGCACGAGGCTTGGGTTGAGGCGCGGAAAAAATCGGACTTCGCGCTCTTCCGGCCTTGGCTGGAGAAAATAGTCGCGCTCAAAAAGGAGGTGGCCGAGCGAGTCGGGTACGAAGGCGCGATGTACAACGCCCTGCTCGACGAGTACGAGCCTTATGCGCGGGCCGAGGAGATCGCCCCGGTCTTTGCCCAACTCAAAGCCCAGCTCGTGCCGCTAGTCGAGCAGATCGCCGCCACCGGGCAGTACCCGGCGCGGGGCGTACTCGACCGCGAATACCCCATAGCGCAACAGGAGCTTTTGGGGCGGCAGGTGCTGGCGGACATGGGCTTCGACATGCAGGCCGGGCGGCTCGACTTGGCGGTGCATCCGTTTTGCTCGGGCACGTCCCGCGACGACGTGCGGCTGACCACGCGCTACAATGCCGATTGGCTGCCCGGTGCGCTCTTTGGCACCATCCACGAGGCCGGACACGGGCTGTACGAACAGGGCCTGCCGGCCGACGCCAGCGGCACCCCGGCTGGCGCGAGCGTCTCGCTGGGGATCCACGAGTCGCAATCGCGGCTGTGGGAAAACATGGTCGGCCGCAGCAAAGCCTTTTGGACGCACTACCTGCCCAAGCTGCGAGCGATTTTTCCCCAGCAGCTCAGCGCGGTTGAGCTAGACGCCTTTTACGCGGCCGTCAATCAAGTCGAGCCTTCGCTGATCCGGGTTGAGGCCGACGAGGTGACGTACAACCTCCACATCCTGCTGCGTTTTGAACTGGAGTGCGACCTGATCGACGGGCGGGTTGCCGTGGCTGAGTTGCCGGCCGCGTGGAACGAGCGGATGGAGCAGTACTTGGGCATCCGCCCGCCCGACGACGCCCGCGGCGTACTGCAAGACACGCACTGGTCTTGCGGCTTGCTGGGCTATTTCCCGACCTACGCGCTGGGCAACCTGTACGCGGCCCAGTTTTTCCACCAAGCCCACCGCGACTTACCCGACCTCGAAGCACAGATCGCGCAGGGCGCGCTCGGGCCGCTCAAAACTTGGCTCAACGAAAAAATCCACGCCCGCGGCGCGCGGGCAACGGCCAGCGAATTGGTCGCGGAGGTGACGGGCGCAACGCTGAGTGCGGATTACTTCATCGACTATTTGCAGGAGAAGTTCGGTGCGCTCTACGGGTTTTCCGCTGCTTGACCACCGTAGGGGCGATTCGCGAATCGCCCTAGGCGTTGGGTGGCTAGATGGGCGCAGTCGTCGCCTTCAGCCGATGACCTGTTGCAGGAGCCTAAGCTGGTTCGCGCCGAGGATTTTGCGGATATCGGCCTCGGCATAGCCGCGGGCGGCCAAACCCACTGCAATGTCCGGGAGGCAGGTCGCGTCTGCCAAGAGCAAGCCGCCGCCGTCAAAATCCGACCCCAAGCCGACGTGGTCGATGCCAGCGACCGCGACCGCGTGTTCAATGTGGTTGAGCAGGCCGCCGAAGGTGGGGTTGTGCGCGTCGATAAAGTCTGGGACAAAGGTGATGCCCACGACCCCGCCCTTTTCGGCGAGGGCGCGTAGCTGCTCGTCGCCGAGGTTGCGCGGGTGGTCGCAGAGGGCGCGGCAGCAGCTATGGGTGGCCATAAAGGGGGCTTGGGCCGCTCGGGCCACGTCCCAAAAGCCCGGTTCGTTGAGATGCGATACATCGACGACCATGCCTAGCTCGTTCATCTGCGCTAGTAGCTGGCGGCCAAAGCCGGTCAAGCCGCCGCCGCCCGCGACCTCGCAGCCGTCTCCGGCCCAGGAGCGCGTACTGTGGGTGAGGGTCATGGCGCGGACGCCTAGCTGGTAGAGCAGCGGCAGGACGTGGAGGCTTCTCTCCAGCGCATCGCTGTTTTCCACCGCCAGCACGGCCGCCAAGCGGCCCTCGGCGCGGGCGCACTCAATGTCAGCCGCGCTGTGCGCCACGGCAATGCCCCCGCTGTGCTCTTCCACTTCCTGCAAAAAATAGCCCAAGGCGTCCATGCAGTAGAGCAGGTGGTTGCCCCGAGGGCGGGTACAGTCAACGGCGAAAAACGCCGCGTCTAGCCCGCCCTCGCGCGCCTTGGGCAAGTCGAGCTGAACGCCGGCGCCCGGCGGCTGGTACTGGCGCAAATAGGCGACGGCCCCTTCGCGCTGGTGGAAGTCAGCGCGCTGTGCGCCATCTAAAGACATGCCCCGGCGGATCAGGGCGACGATGCTGTCGTTGTGCGCGTCGATGACCAAAGAGTCTTGGTGCAGGCGGCGGGCGGTTTGTTCGTTCATTGGCATTATTGACTTCACCTCCTATTCAGGGTCTCCAGCCGACAAAGCCATTCGCCGAAATGGTTACACTCCAATCGCAACGTAGGCAATCCGATTTTCTCCGCAACAATAGGAGCCGCGGATACTTTCATTCTCTCGTATTCTGGTATTGCGCCGATAATTCGCTTTGATGGGGCGGTGTTGTTCCCGTCATTGATGAGCTCCGGCGAATCAAAACTGACGACCATATCGACAAGTCGCCGTATTCCAGCACTGCTATCAAATTGCGAATCGAGTTTCTGAGGATCGGACAACAATAATGCCTCGAACTCGTGAAGCTGAAAATACGGGATAAATCGCCGATCAGAAATGTCTTTTCCCAGAGCGTCCTCCAATACCTTGACCCGTCCGTAGGCATCGGATCTCTGCTTTGCGTCTTTGTAGCCGGGAAAATTCGTCGGCAGACCGTACACGTCAAACATGGTTGTGAAACGCACATCCGAATTCCGATCTTCCTTTATCCAAGCATTGATATCATTCTTGGCCTTCTCATAACTCTCAATACCCCCACGATGCTTAATGTTGCGTCTCCGACTCGTCAGGACACAGCGAGCCTGCGCCCAGATCTCAAACCCGGCTAGATACGGACTTAAGATTTGTTTCACGAACGCTTCTTCAGTCTGCCCCTCAACGATGAAATTCAGTCTGATGGCCACTAGGGTCGCCCTCCGAGCACGTTCTTTTCCCACAACTCGGAAAGCGAATAATCTTCGAGCCATTCTTCGAGGGCCTCGGCGTTTAGCTGTCTGAAAGTAGAACTGCGGCCTTCGCGCTCGACGACGACAATATCTGCTGGCTCAAAGCAATCAACCAGTGCCGTGGATTGCGTAGCGACGATGACCTGGACCTTGGTCGATGCGGCACGTATCAAACCGCCGACGATGTTAATGGCGTAGGGGTGCAATCCAAGTTCTGGTTCGTCGAGGATCAAAACGTCCGGCAAATCCCGTTCTGGCTGAAGGAGAAGAGTAACAAGCGATACGACTCGCAACATGCCATCCGACGCCTGTGACACACTAAATACCCGATCACTGTTTCGTTCGCGCCAGTTCAGGAGAAGACGATTATACTGTGGCTCCAACACGAAATCAGAAAAGAAGGGCAGGATTAACCGAATGGTATCTACGATCCGCTGATAGCACCTGTTGTCGTCTTTCTTCAAGCGAAGTAGAAAGGGCGCGATATTGGCAGCATCTTCCTTCAACCATCGGTTATCATCCATATACCACTTTTCGCGTATGCGAGCAGTGTCCGACGTGTTGTGGAACTGATATACGACTATTTTTTGCAGAAGATTTAGAACTACGCGAGCTGTTTCATCTTGGCTAGCCTTATCGAGAAGTTGCGGCGCGAAATGTCCGACACCTGTTTGCTGCCACCTCGCAAGAGTAGGGTAGTCCCGGCGAGAGAATCGGTATCGCTCGTCCGCGAAAATCAACATATCTCCTGCCGCGTAAACCAACCGAAACGCGTACTGATTTTCGCCAGCATCGGTCTTAATGGTCAGTTCTGCCTCAATCTCTCGCGTCTTGGCTGGACCGTCGTGCAACAAGGTGCTGGCACCGCCTTGCTGACTCACGTAAAGCGGAAGGTGGTCCGGGTCTGATAATGCCCAACTTATCATGCGAAAAAAAGAGATGAAATTGGATTTTCCAGCGCCGTTGGGTCCAATCAGCACGGTCAAGGGACGAGGCTTGAAGTCCTTCAGCTCTCGAATGGTCTTGAACCCTTTGAGAGTTATCGCATCAAGCCTGTTTCTCATGTTCTCCCTCGAAATTTGTCGAGCGCATCCTCGTAGGCTTGGACTCGGACCGCACCCACTTGAAAGCGAGTTCGTACGGACGCGGAATCGCGCTAGGGCCAAGACGCTTAAAAGCAGAGGATCTTCCAGCGCGAGCGCGTACTGCCTAAGCGAATTGCAGGCCGCGTCGCGGTCGTCGCTGTAGGACCATCCTTTACCGTCGTACGCCCACCTGGCAATGAACGTGCCCGCACGTCTCTCCCTCTATTCGGCAGCCATGTATTCGTCGAAGTCGATTACAACGCCTTGCTCTGACGAGGTTCCCAAGGCGTTGATAAGGCCCACCGTGGCTAGGTTGCGCGGGCCGGAGAAGGGCGGCTCCACATCGTTGAGCACGTAGTCGCGGAAGCCGTCTAAGAGGATTTCCTCGGGATGGGGGGTTTCGTCCATGGGCACGATCTCGTCTGCATCGGCTCCGGGCCGCCGGATCGCCAAGCCGCCGGCGACCTCTTCGACCGTGCCCTTCTCGCAGTCCAGCCGCCAGCTAGAGCCGCCTTTGTGCGTGGCGAAGGTGCATTGGAAGTTGAACGTGGTGCCGTTGTGGAATTCGATCCAGCCGTCGATAGCCGCGCCGCCGCTATACGGGCTCCAGGGCGGATTAAAGCTGTGGCAGAACAGCCGTCGCGGCTCGGCGCTGAGCAGGTGGCGCAACTGGTCGAAGTCGTGGATGCCGCGCTCCCACAAATAGGCGTGTTGGTCCGCGCCCGAATGGTGCACCCGCGGGCGCCAGCCGTATTTGGTCATCAGGCCAAAGGAAGGCTGGCCCAAATCGCCGCTTTGCAGCAGGCGGCGGATGGTTAAGACCGGCGGATAGTAGCGGGCGTTTTGGGTGACGGCGACCTTGAGACCGCGTTCAGTTGCCGCGGCGACGATTTGCCGCGCTTGGCCGAGGTCTTTGGTGAAGGGCTTTTCGACGAGTACGTGCTTGCCAGCGCGGACCGCCTCCAAGCACTGGCCGGCGTGCAGGTCGGGCGGCGTAATGACCACTACGGCGTCGGCCTCAACGGCTTGCAGGGCAGCGGCGAGCGCAGAAAAACACGCCTCTTCGCCCAAGCCGGTAGTCTCCCGCGCTGCGGCGAGGTTTTCTGCGCTGACATCGACTAAGGCGACGGCCTCGAAGTCGGTGCGGTTGCGGAAGCGGTTTAGGGGCCAGCGGCCGCGGCCACCGGCGCCCACATGGATCGTGCGAATAGTCATGCTGGGCTCCAATCGAGGGCGAGTTGGGTCAACAGGCGCACGCCGATGCCGACGCCGCCTCGCGGCACGTAGGGTTTGGCCTTTGCGCACCAAGCAGTGCCGGCGATGTCGAGGTGCGCCCAAGAGTAGGAGGCAAACTCAGCCAAAAGCGCCGCGGCCGTACTGGCACCGGCCGGCCGGCCGCCTGAGTTTTTCACGTCGGCGATGTCGCTGTCGATCTGGTCGCGGTACTCGGGCCACAGCGGCAAGCGCCAGAGCCGCTCGCCAGTTTGCTCTCCGGCGGCGAGCAGCCGATCCGCCAAGTCGTCGTCGTTGGCAAACAGGCCCGAAGCGTGGTGCCCCAGCGCGGTTACGCAAGCGCCAGTGAGGGTCGCCAGATCGACGACCGCGGCCGGCTCGTAGCGGGTGGCGTAGGCGAGGGCGTCGGCCAAGACGAGGCGGCCTTCGGCGTCCGTACTGACGATCTCGATGGTCTTGCCGGCGAGGGTGTGCAGCACGTCATCGGGGCGGAAGGCCGTGCTGGAGGGCATGTTCTCGGCCGCGGCGATCAGGCCGACGACCCGCCGTTTGAGACCGAGCGCGGCCACCGCCTGCATAGCGCCCAAGACGGCCGCGGCACCGGACATGTCGGTCTTCATCGTGCGGATGCCCTCAACGCTCTTGAGCGAGAGGCCGCCGCTGTCAAAGGTGATGCCCTTGCCGACAAACACCAGCGGGGCACCCTCAGCGGGGCCGTGTTCAAGGACGATGAAACGCGGCTTATTGGCACTGCCCTGACCAACGGCCAGCAGGGCGTCCATGCCTAGCTCGGCCAAGCCCTGTGCGCCGAAAATCCGGCAGCGCAGATCGTGGGTTTTAGCCAAGCGACGGGCCGTGCGGGCCAAGTAGGCCGGCGTGACTTCGCCGCCAGGGTGGTTGACCAAGTCGCGGGCAAGGCAGGTGGCCTCGGCGAGGGCACGGCCCCGGCGGACACCGCGCCGCGCCTCTTTGAGCTTGGCTTGGTCGAATTCGACGATGTGGATCGTTGTGAGCGGATAGGGCTGGCCACACGAGCGGTACTCGTCAAAGCGATAGGCTGCCAACAGCGAGGCTTCGGCCACAGCTTGGGCGGCCGGTTCGACGGGCAGGTTGCCTGCGCCCGTGCCGTGCAGAATGGTGGCCGCGCTCTTGGCACCCAAGCCGCCGAGGGTGCCGATGGCCGTGCCGGCCGCGCGGCGCGCCCGTTCGAGGTCAAAGCTCTCCTGCTCGCCCAAGCCGACGACGAGGACGCGCGGCGCTGGAATCTGGCCATGCGCGTACAGCAGCAAGGTCTGGCCGGCCTTGCCCTCGAAGTCGCCCAAGTCAATCGCCGCCGAGATTTGCCCGCCTAGGGCTTGGTCAACCGCACCCGTAGCCCCACCGGGGCGCGCCCCAGCAAAGAGGTTGACCACCACAACGTCCGCGTCCTGTTTTTGGATGGCTCCTTGAATTACTTTAATATCCATAACATTAGTGATGGGAAATAAGTGGTCATTTAACCACTAACCACTAACCACTAACCATATTGCTGTCAAGAATGCCATGGACCTATTTCTGATCCGCCACGGCGAGTCCACCAACAACGCGCTAACCGATGTCAGCCAGCGCGTGGCCGATCCCGAATTGACCGCTAAAGGCCGGGCACAGGCCGAGCGGGTGGCTGCGTATGTAGCAGAAGGGTTGCACCTCGCCCCGGCCGAGCGCGCAGAGGAGCGGCCCTTTTTTGATCGGCTTTATTGCAGTCCGATGATCCGCACCCTGCACACCGCGCAAGCGATCGGACAGGCACTGGGATCGGTGTCCGAGATATGGGCGGCGATTCACGAGCTGGGCGGCATCTACCTCGACCACGGCGGCGAGCGGGGAACCGTTGGCTATCCCGGCCTGACGCGCACGGAGATTGCCGCGCGTTTTCCCGCCAGCGTCGCATCGGCGGAAGTCGGCGAAGACGGGTGGTGGGACCAAGGCATGGAAACGAGTCAACAGGCCCAGCGCCGCGCTACCAACGTAGCCGCAGACTTGCTAGCGCGAGCCGGGGAAAAGACGCGCATCGGCTTGGTGACGCACGGCGGCTTTATGAGCCTGCTGCTAGGGGCCCTAGGCAACGGGCCGCGGAGCGAGGCCAACAGTTGGTCTGGGCTCGCCGCTGTACAAGAGGGCTTTTACTACGAACACGACAACACGGCCATCACCCGCGTTTCCCTGCACCGAGACCCCGCCTCGGCAGTCGTCAAATACCTCAACCGCACCGAGCACCTGTCCGACGAGTTGCAGCTACTGCGTCCAAAACTGCGATGGATCACGCCGCCCTGATAGGCGATCTCGGCACCTTCCTGCGCGAGGATCAGCTTTTGACCTCGGCCGAGGATCGCAGCGTCTATGCCTTCGACGGGACCGCCCTGCTGCGCCAGCGACCCGCCTGCGTGGCGTTGCCGGAGAGCCGGGAGGAAGTAGCGCAGGTTCTGGCGCGGTGCAATGAGCGGGGAGTGCCCGTGGTGGCGCGGGGTTCGGGAACGGGCTTGGCGGGGGGGGCGGTGCCGGCACCCGGCGCGGTGGTGCTTTGTTTGGTCCGGCTCAACCAAATCCTAGCCCTAGACGCGGCCAACCTAGTCATGATCGTCCAGCCGGGGGTTCTCACTCAGCAGGTCGCCGACGCGGCCCAAGCCGCCGGCCTATTTTATCCCCCAGATCCCGGCTCGATTAAAATTTCAACTATCGGCGGCAATGTGGCCAACAATTCCGGGGGGCTGCGCGGCTTAAAATACGGCGTGACGCGCGACTACGTGATGGGGCTGGAGGTGGTCCTAGCCGATGGGCAGGTCTTGGAGACCGGCAACAAATGCGTCAAGGACGTGGCGGGGTTCGCGCTCAAAGATCTCTTCGTCGGCTCCGAGGGAATGCTGGGCGTCATTACCAAAATCGCGCTGAAGCTGGTCCCGGCACCTGCGAGCAAAAAGACCCTGCTCGGCCTCTACGACGAGATGACGCAAGCCGCGGCCACGGTCTCGGCGATTATCGCGCACAAAATTATCCCCTGCACCCTCGAATTTCTCGACCGCACTACCATCGAATGCGTGGAAGCCCACGCCGGCATTGGCCTGCCAACGGATTGCGCGGCCGTGCTGCTGATGGAAGTAGATGGACATCCCGCGCAGGTGGCCGAGCAGGCCGCCCAGATCGAGGCCATTGCCCGCGAGGGCGGTGCCCGCTCGGTGCGGCTAGCCGCCTCAGAAGCAGAGGCCCAACAGCTTGCTGCGGCCCGGCGCACGGCCTTTAGTGCGCTGGCGCGGCGGGCCCCGACGGTCGTGCTGGAGGACGTCACCGTGCCGCGCAGCGAGCTAGCGGCCATGGTCGCCTACGTGCAGGAGGTCGGCCAGCGGCACCAAGTGCAGGTGGGGACCTTTGGCCACTTCGGCGACGGCAACCTGCACCCCACCTTCCTGTGCGACGAGCGCAACGCCGAGGAAATGGCCCGCGTCGAAAAGGCCATGGCCGAGGTTTTTGCCCGCGCCGTGGAATTGGGCGGCACCATCACGGGCGAGCACGGGGTCGGCTTGGCCAAAAAGCCCTACTTGCCCGGGCAAATAGGGCCGGTGGGACTGGAAATTCTCAAGCGGGTCAAGGCCGCCTTCGACCCCAAGGGCATCTTAAACCGAGGGAACATGTTCGATTGAGCGACGACGGCCTGAACCTACTTAGCGGTCTGGATTACTCCGCGCTCCAGCAGTGCATGCACTGCGGCCTCTGCCTGCCGACCTGCCCGACGTACGACGCGACCTTGCGCGAGCGCTCTTCGCCGCGGGGGCGGCTCGCGATGATGCGGGCCCTAGCCGATGGCGAGCTGGAGGCGAGTGCGACCTTTGCCGAAGAGATGTACTTCTGCCTCGGCTGCCTCGCCTGTCAAACCGCGTGTCCGGCCGGCGTGGACTATGCCGCGCTATTTGAAAACGCCCGCGCCGAAGTGGAGCGGCAGGGCTTACTCAATGGCGCAGTGCGGAACTTTGTGCGCCGTTGGGTGTTAGGCTGGCTCTTTGCCAAACAGACGCGCCTGCGGGCAGTGGCGCGCTTGTTGCGCGCATTCCAGCGCAGCGGCCTGCAAACCCTAACGCGCCGCAGCGGCCTCTTCAGGCTGCTGCCCTTTGGCTTGGGGGACCTCGAACCGCTGGCACCGCAGATTTCCCCGCGCTTTACCGACCAGCTGTATCGCCGCGACTTGCAGCAGGCGAATCCGCCCGCACCGCGCTACCGAGTCGCGCTGTTGGCCGGCTGCGTCCAAGACGTATCCTTTGCCGAGGTAAACGCCGATACAATATGCGTCTTGCAGCACAACGGCTGCCAAGTGCTGCTGCCGAGCGGACAGGCGTGTTGCGGCTCCCTGCACGCGCACAACGGCGCGGTCGAACAGGCGCGGCAGCAGGCGCGGCTCAACCTCGACGCCTTTGACGCCAAAAACCTCGACGCAATCGTCGTCAACGCCGGTGGCTGCGGCTTGCACTGCAAGCACTACGACCGCTTGCTAGCCGGCGACTCCACCTACGCGGAGCGGGCCGCTGTGTGGAGCGAAAAAGTAAAGGACGTCCACGAGTGGCTCGCCGACATCGGCTTGCGCCGGCCTCGCGCCGCAATGCCCCTGCAACAGGTCGCCTACCACGAGTCGTGCCACCTCAAGCACGGGCAGCGGGTCTCCGCAGCCCCGCGCGAGGTGCTTCAAGCCGTGCCCAATTTGGAGCTCGTGCCCCTGTCAGAGGCCGACTGGTGCTGCGGCAGCGCCGGCATCTACAACATCACCCAACCCGAGCTGTCCATGCAGCTACTCGACCGCAAGATGGCGCACGTGTGCGCAACCGGCGCGACTGCCGTGGCCACGGGCAACACGGGCTGCGCCATTCAGCTCCAGTACGGCGTCCGCCGCGCAAAAGCGGCCGTGGACGTCGTCCACCCGGTGTCGCTTTTGGCCGCCGCCTATCGCGCTGAAAACCAAGGAGGAACGCAATGCAGCACTTTGGCCTAACCATTGAGTTGAAGGACAACCCCGAACTGATCGCCCAGTACAAGGCATACCACGCCAATCCTTGGCCCGAGCCGCTTCAGGGCTTAGGCGAGGTCGGCATCACCGACATGAAAATTTTTCTTTTGGGCCAGCGGATGTTCATGTACATGACCGCCACCGACGAGTTCGATCCAGCCCGCGACTTCCCGCGCTACGTCGAGCAAAACCCCAAGGCGAAGGAATGGGATGAGCTGATGCGGACCTTTCAGCAGCAGGTGCCCGAGGCCAAAGAGGGGGAGTGGTGGGCCAATATGGAACTCGTGTTTGACTTGCAATTGCACGTGTGAGAGGCCATGAGGATAGACTCGTCAAGCAATGACCAATAGACTATTCGACAGGAGAATTTAGCAATGAGAATTGAACCCGAAATCGCCAGGGTTTCGCTCGTCATGCTTGGCCATTTCAATCCTGCTATTTTTACACCTGCGTGGTTCGGGTGGAATGAGCTTCTTCCCGAAAAAACGGTCGATATTGCAGGTACGAAAATCGTCCATCCTCAAATCGCAACATTCGAGGCGGATTGGCTCAACTTGCATGTCCAACCAGAATTCTTCCAAATCAACACGACTCAGCCCCCCTATGTTCGCCTGCGGGACTTGGCTGTCCGAATTTTCCGCGAACACCTTCCTCATATCCCTCTTAACGCAATGGGGATCAACCGAGAAGTACACTTTTCCGTGAGGAGCTTTGACGAGCGAGATCGGCTCGGCAGATTGCTCGCGCCTACCGACCCATGGGGAGACTGGGGACAGAAACTAGAACCGGACGGAAAGCATGGCGGCATGGCCTCCCTCACTATGAGACAAGTTAACCCAGAAGGCAGACCGCCGGGCGGGCAAATAAACGTGACGGTGGAACCATCTAACCGGATCGGGCAAGGCCGTCTCGGCGTTTACGTTCGGGTCAATGACCACTATACTACTGAGAACGTAGAGAGCCAAATGGGAACTCGTAAAATCGTCGTGTTACTAGAGGAGAATTTTGACGAATCTTTGCGGTGTGCAGATAAAATCATCGATCACATTATGTCCTTAACGGAGAAATAAGAATGTCGGAAGCTGCATTCGCCCCTGCGGGTAACAAACTTCAGGACTCATCAGGGTTCAACGAAAATCCGAATGCACCTAATACCCTTGAGCAATCGCTTCTTCGGGAAGGATATGCGGAGCGGATCGCGGCTACACTAAAACAGTGCCGAGATTCGGAGCTGTATGATGTTGACGTTTCTGAGAGGACCTCGGAGCTGTATGATGTTGACGTAATCATTAATTTCCCTGACCTAGCTCAAGTTTCGCGGCCTGTGCCCCAAGTCAGTTTTCATCTGCTTCAGGAGTGGGAAGGGCATGTCATAGAAATAGGAGAGGACGACTTCACAGTGCGGCTATTAGACCTGACCGCCGGTTCCTCGCATGAAGAGGAAGAAGCCGTCATTCCTCTCTCCGAGATTTCAGAAGACGATCTCAAGCGTCTGCGCCTCGGCAGCATCTTTCGCTGGGTCATGGGCTACGAGCGTTCCGCGAGTGGAACTAAGCAGCGTGTCTCCCGGATCGTCTTCCGCGAACTTCCTGTTGCGACCAAACAGGATATAGCCGAAGCCGAGAAACGGGCTAGGAAGACCGCTCAGTTATGGGCGGACTAACTACCCGCGGAGTTCCACCTAAATACAATGTGATGGAAGTGACCCTTGTCGGCCCTGGTTACGGAGAATGCATACTTCTTCATATAGGGAACGGAAGTTGGGTAATTGTCGATTCCTGTATCGGAGCAGACTCTCGTCCAGCAGCGTTGGCTTATCTCCATGACATGGGATTAGATCCTCCTGAGGTGGTTCACCTCATAGTTACCACTCATTGGCATGACGACCATATACGTGGCATGGGAGAGTTGGTCGAGGTCTGCGAAGATGCGATTTTCTGTTGTGCAAGTGCCCTTCGTAAACAGGAATTCCTCGCGATGATGGACTCTATAGCGAGTCGTCCTATGTCCCAAGTGGGCTCTGGCATGCAGGAACTCTACAAAGTCCGGTCACTCCTTGAGGAGAGGTCTGCCAAGCCTGTATTTGCCATAGCCAATCGTAGAATCTTCAGTCGGGATGGTTGCGAAATCTGGTCTCTCTCGCCTTTCGACAAGGAAGTTGACAGCTTCTTGCAGGAAATGGACCATCTCCGGCCACAGGAACGTGAAACAAAAAGACGAACTCCTACCCTGACCCCTAACAAAATTGCGGTTGTTCTATTAATCAAGGTCGGCGATACGGCGATTCTCCTCGGTTCCGATCTTGAAGGGCGTGGCTGGTTGGATATCCTCGCTGCCCACGAACGACCGGATTGCAAAGCTTCCATTTTCAAAGTTCCACATCATGGTTCCCAAAACGCCCATGAGGATAGAGTATGGAGTGAGATGCTGCATGGTGAACCAATAGCGGCGCTCACTCCGTGGAGAAAAGGTGGACGGAGTTTACCGACGAAGAGCGACGTAAAACGTATTCTCTCGTTTACCCGAAAGGCTTATGCGACTGCGCCGTTCGGTATTCCTAGTCCCAAATCCGCACGGAGAAGGAATAGAACGGTAGAAAAGACTATCCGGGAAGCTAGTAAAAGAATCAGTCACATCGCCCCGTCTCCCGGAATGATCCGCCTGCGCCGGAGGTTCGGGTCACAACTGGATTGGGATATTGAGACGTTTGCGCCGGCATGTCAGTTGATGGACTAGCGAACGATCCACGTTCAAATCGCCGCCTTTTGTCGGCGCAATCACATCCGGCGCATGGCCTTGTTCGGCTCGGTCCTGCGCGACGACTTCACGCCCGAGATCGACGTGGATGTACTCGTGGAGTTCGAGCCGGATGCACGTATCGGCTACATTGATCTAGCTGGATTGGAGCTTGGGCTGACGCCGAGCGTTTTGTTAGGGACTCTAAGTTCAATAGAGGCGGTATATGAGCGGACGTGATTTACAGACAGCCTATCCAACTTCCAATACAGGAGACCAGCTATGAACAATAAAGGCCGAGTCGCCGGTAAGGCGGCCATTGTAACAGGTGCGGCTTCCGGGATTGGGGAAGCCACCGCCCAAGTGCTGGCGCGCGAAGGTGCGTCCGTCTGCGTGGCAGATGTCAATGCCGACGGTGGCCAGCGGGTCGTCGATAAAATCAAGGCCGACGGTGGCGAGGCCATTTTCGTCCGCACCGACGTGGGCGAATCCGCCGAGGTCATCGAGATGTTCGTGCGCACCGAAGCCGCTTTTGGCCGCGTGGACATCGTCCACAACAACGCGATATGGTTCCGCCACGGCCCGGCGACCGAACTCGACGAAAAGGATTGGGACGGCACCTTAAACATTGGCTTAAAGGCGATTTTTCTCGCCGCCAAATACGGCATCCCGGTCATGCGCAAAACCGGGGGCGGCGCGATTATCAACACCGGCTCGGTGCATTCGCTGGTCAGCTTTGCCACGGCCACGGCCTACGACGCGGCCAAGGCCGGAGTCTTGGGCCTAACCCGAACCCTCGCCATTGACTACGGGCCGGACATCCGCGTCTGCGCCGTGCTGCCCGGGGCGATTCTGACGCCCTTGTGGGACGATCTACAAGTGCCGCAGGAGGAGCGCGTACGCTACGCCAAGATGGTGCCGGCCCAGCGCTTGGGCACGTGCGAGGACATCGCCAATGCGGTGCTGTTCCTCGCCTCGGACGAGGCGTCCTTTATCACCGGAACCGCCCTGACCGTAGATGGCGGGATGCTGGCGCGGACCGAGTAGATGACCAAGCCAGCAGTCAAACCGCAAAATCCCTGCTTTTCCTCCGGCCCCTGTGCCAAGCGGCCGGGGTGGAATCTCGCGGCCCTAAAAGACGCGGCCGTGGGGTGCTCGCATCGGTCGGCGCGGGGGCGGGCCAAGCTGCAAGAGGTCATTGAGCGGTCGCGTGCGCTGCTGGGCGTACCGGCTGATTACCGCATCGGGGTGGTGCCGGGTTCGGATACAGGGGCTGTGGAGATGTGCCTGTGGTCGCTGTTGGGTGCCCGAGGCGTCGATGTCCTGTCTTGGGAGAGCTTCAGCAGGGGGTGGGCGACGGACATTACCCAACACTTGCAGCTAGCAGACGTGCGCGTCTTCGATGCAGACTTCGGGGAGCTACCCGACTTGTCCTTGGTCGACTGCGACCGCGACGTGGTCTTTGCGTGGAACGGCACCACCTCCGGGGTGAAGGTGCCCGATGGCGAGTGGATCGCCGCCGACCGGCAGGGGCTGGTGATTTGCGATGCGACGTCGGCGGTTTTTGCCATGGACCTGCCTTGGGAAAAGCTCGACGTAATAACCTACTCTTGGCAAAAGGTCATGGGCGGCGAGGCCGCGCACGGGATGCTCATCCTGAGTCCGCGGGCGGTCGAGCGGCTCCTCAGCTTCACCCCGCCTTGGCCCATACCCAAGCTCTTCCGCATGACCCAAGGCGGCCAGCTCAACGAGGCACTATTCAAGGGCGATACGATCAACACGCCCTCCCTGCTGTGCGTGGAAGACGCGCTCGACGGGTTGCGTTGGGCCGGGGCGATCGGCGGCTTGCCCGAACTCGTGCGACGGACGCAGGCCAACCTCGCGGTGCTGGAGCGTTGGGTGGAGGCCAGCACTTGGATCGCGTTTTTGCCCGACCGCCTGGCGATCCGCTCGCCGACGTCGATCTGTTTGCGGATTGACGATGAGTGGTATTCAGGTCTGGGCGAGGACGATCAGCGAGCGAAGGTCAAACAAATGGTCGCCGCGCTGGAGGATGAAGGCGTGGCCTACGACATCAACGGCTACCGCGCCGCGCCCCCCGGGCTGCGGATTTGGGGTGGGGCGACCGTGGAAACCAGCGACATCAAAGCCCTAGTCCCGTGGCTGGATTGGGCGTGGGCCGAGGGGACGTGAAGTCAACCCAACACGTCGGCGGCAGCTAATGCGAGATGGGCAATAGTCGGCGAGGTGAGGGTGGCGTCGGCTGAGACTTCGACGCGCTGTTGGTACGCCTCGCCTTGGGGGTGGGCGTAGACCTCGATGCGGTTTGCGGACAGGTCGATCAGCCACACTTCGGGAATACCGGCCTGCGCGTACAGGGGCACTTTGACCGCACGGTCGTACCCCGCCGACGTATCGGCAACTTCGACCGCCAGCAGCACATCGGTCGCCGACGGATGGGACGCCGCGTAGAAATCGGCGCGGGGACGGAGCAGCACTAGGTCGGGCTCCGGTTCGGAGTACGCGTCGAGCGCGATGGGGTCTTGGACGCCGATCAACATGGAATCCCCGATCACTTTTCCCAGCAACAGATTGAGGCGTTTTACGCAAGCGGCGTGGCGGCTGCCAATGGGACTCATGGCGACGATCTGCCCGGCGATAAGCTCAACCCGGTCCTCCTCGGTAAGGATGTTCGCCTCGGCCATGCGATAGTACTCGCCGACCGTGAAGGCGCGGCCTTGCCGCTGAGTGGTCATAGCTACCCCCCCAACAGGTCGGCGGCAGCCAGTTTTAGGCTGGCCAGTGTCGGCGCGGCAAGGGTGGCGTCGGCTGCGACTTCGACGCGCTGTTGGTACGCCTCGCCTTGGGGCCGGGCATACACCTCGATGCGGTTTGCGAACAGGTCGATCAGCCACACTTCGGGAATACCGGCCTGCGCGTACAGGGGCACTTTGACCGCGCGGTCGTACCCCGCCGACGTATCGGCAACTTCGACCGCCAGCAGCACATCGGCCGCCGACGGATGAGCTGTCGCGTAGAAATCGGCGCGGAGACGGAGCAGCACTAGGTCGGGCTCCGGTTCGGAGTACGCGTCAAGCGCGATGGGGCTTTGCACTCGCACGATAAAGGCTGGTCCCGGCTGGCGATGCAATAAGCCGTTGAGCCGATCGACGCAAGCGGCGTGGCGGCTGCCAATGGGACGCATGGCGACGACCTGCCCGGCGATGAGCTCAACGCGATCCTCCTCGGTAAGGATGTTCGCCTCGGCCATGCGATAGTACTCGCCGACCGTGAAGGCGCGGCCTTGCCGCTGGGTGGTCATGGGGTACTCCCTTCTAAAAATTGCGCCCAGTCCTCGGCAATATAGGACCGGGCGCAACCTGCACAAGGACGCATGGGGTACCGCTACGGCCCCTTTTTGTTCCCCGCCTGTAGTTTGTCTGCCGCTCCCACCGAGCCGATGTGCAGGGTGTCGTAGGCCTGTTGTGCAGTCTCGAACGGCCCCTCGTGCGCCTTGGAGCCATGCCATTGCAAATTGGTGTACATCGGGTTGGTCGCGTCCGTCTCGCGCTCGCGTTTGGCGATCCAAGCCTCCATCCGCTCCTTCAGATCAGCAACAATCCCCGGCTCTTCCTTGGCCAAGTTTTTCAGCTCCAGCGGATCGGCGACCAAGTTGTACAGCTCAACTTCGGGCTTGAAGTGAAAGTCCGGCTCTAGCGCGACGATCAGCTTCCACTCTGGGGTGCGCCAGCCGTGCTTGCGCATCCAAGTGCATTCCGTGATGTAAAAGTCCGAGTAGTTGGAGGCCCTTTGGCCGGCGATCAGCGGCAGCAGCGACTGGCCGTCGAATGCGATGTCCGTGCGGATGTTGAGGAGCTCGAGCACGGTGGGCACCAAGTCTTGGTGCAGGGCGGTGCCCGCGACGCGCTTGCCGGCCGGCAACTCGCCCGGCAGGCGGATGATGAGGGGCACGTGCAGGGTGTTTTCGTACATGCCGTGGTGATCGTACCAGCACTCGTGCTCGTACAGGGTCTCGCCGTGGTCGCCGTTGATCGCGATTAAGGTATGGTCGCCCAAGCCCAGCTCTTCGACGCGGGTGAGGATGCGCTGAATGTAGGCGTCCATATAGGCGATGGCGCCGTCGTACTGGGCGTCCACGTAGTGGCGGTCGCGCACCCCGGGCGGCATCCAATCGGCGAAGAAGTCGCAGAAGGGCTTGAAGCTGAACACCGGCTCCATGCTTTTGTTTTTGGGGTCGAATTCATTGCCGCTGTAAAACATTCGCTCAAAGGGAGCCGGCGGCAGATAGGGGGCGTGCGGATCCATGTGGCGCAAGAAGAGAAAGAAGGGCTTCTTGGAGCGCGCGAGCCGTTCCAATTCGGGGATGGCGACTTGGTTGAGGTTCTCGGCCTTGGGACTGCGGCCTTCGGCAAAGGAGCCCCAACCCGGGTAGTCCAAATAGCGGCTGAAGCCACGCGAACTGGAGTTGCCCGTGAATCCAACGCACGAGGTGTTGTAGCCGCTTTGGCCGAGGATCTCGGGCAGGGTGTGGACCTTTTGGGGCAGGCCGCCGCGATGGCGCAGGGCCACGACGCTGGTGCCGAAGCAGTCGAGGCCGGTGAGCATGGAGGCGTAGGCCGAGGTCGTGGGAATGTGGGCCGAGTAATTCCTTTCAAAGAGCACGGCGTCTGCGGCAAAGCGGTCGATATGGGGCGTGGTCTGGCGGTGATAGCCATAGCAGCTCATGTGATCGGCGCGCAGGCTGTCGATGCCTAAGACAATGACGTTGGTCTTTTTAGCTGGCATTAGATCCTCTCGATTAGGGGTAAAGGCCGGGATGTAGGCGGGCTATTTGAGGACCGCACCAGGCCACTGATCGTCGCTGGCTGTCACATCTACAGTAATGCCGTCCGGGTCTTCGACCTTGAAGGCCCCTTCGCGGATGTCGTGGACATCGACCGGCTCTTTGCCTCCCAAGCCATCGGAAAAAATTTCATAGCCCATGGCCAAAAGGCGGCGACCGGCCTCTGCGAGGTCGGGCACCCGCACGCCGATGTGGAGGTAGTCGAGCATTCCGCTGACGTGGGCCGGGCGGGGCGGGCCGTTGTGCTGGAAGACTCGGAAGTTGTGGTGGCCGTCGCTGAGGTCGTAGCAGCTCCCGTGGGTCGAGACCACGGGCAGGCCGAGGCCGTCGCGCCAAAAGCGGATGGTCTTTTCGAGGTCCGTGGCCCGGACGCCAATGTGGACGAGTACCGTACTCATGGCTTTTCTCCTTTCTCGTAGGCTCGCAGCCGTTGTGCCATTAGTGCCCATAATGTAACAAACCAAGCGCCGCGGGGCACTACCGCGTTTGGCGGGCGGGACAATCCTCGTTTTACCGCATTTTAATGGAAATTTATTAAGCTGAAAAAGTTTTTTTATATCAATAAGTTATTGTTTTTTGGTCAGATGGAAAAACCCCCGTAAAACCGGGCGAAAAAAGGGGGCAAATTTCTTGACTTCTACACAAATGTTTACTATCTTTTTGTGCAGGTAATCGAAGTAAAAAGGGCCTTTTTTGCGTTGGAAAAGCGAGCACCAAGCACCTCATCGCAAGGAGCAAAACCACATGCGACGCGAGATCATCAGCCAGGGCCTGATGTACGCCCTCGTCAGCCTCTTCGTATTCGCGGCGATGCCGCTTTTCAACTAATAGCCGCTGGCCAAAGGAGAGCAGAGCCATGAACCCGATTTTTGCGTTTCACGCATTGCGCGAGTTGAGCAAAAACAAGTGCGCCCAGCGCCAAGTGGGCCGGCTGGGGCCGATGTGTACAGGAGCCATCTTCGTCGTCTGGAGCTTTCCCGTTTTCCGCTACCTCACCTAATCTGGCACAAAAGGAGAAACCCATGCCGCCTATCGCAAAAGATCGCATCGAACGCGCCGCGCGGATGTACGCCAGCAACCACGACGCCGGCTCGGCCTTGGGCATTGCCCCGGGCAGCTTTAGCCGCCTCTGTCGCCGCTACGGCATCGAGACGCCGCAAGCGCGCAAGCGCCGCCAGCGCAGCGAGTGGAAGCAGGATTACCGCAGCCTGCACAACCGATTCACCGAGCCCAACGGGCACGACAAGGAGCAGTAATATGTCGAGTCTCAACAAGGTCTTACTCATCGGCAACTTAGGGTCCGATCCCGAGACGCGCTTTACCCCCAGCGGCGCTCAGGTCGCCAACTTCAGCTTGGCCACCAGTGAGTCGTGGAACGACAAGAACGGGCAGCGCCAAGAGCGCACCGAATGGCACCGCATCGTCTTGTGGCAGCGCCTCGCCGAAATCGCGGGTCAGTACCTAAAAAAGGGCAGCAAGATCTACATTGAGGGCAAGCTGCAAACGCGCTCTTGGGAAGATCAGAAGGGCCAGAAGCGCCAGACCACCGAAATCGTCGCCAGCACCATGAAAATGCTCGGCGCAGAGCGAGCCGCCGAGGCTGTTGTGGGCAACGGCCATGCACTCGCCGGTGCCCCTGCGGCCGGCCCCAACCACGACGATCTGCCCTTCTAACCCGGTTCCGCTATTCCGCCGAGTTGACGCTCGGACGAGATGTATTAGCTTGGTCGCGGTCCGCAAAGGATGCGCGGCCATTTTTTTATTTTATCGAAGGAGCGACCATGGCGTTTGAACTCAACGCGTTGAGCAAAATAAAGAGCATAACGAGCGCGTACACCGGCCCGCGCTTTCGCGACGGGCGGCCTAAAGTCGATGGCGACATCGTCGAGCGGATGCAGCGGGTGACCATTGAGGAAGCCTGGGGTGTGCTGATGGGCAAGGGGCATTCGTTTCAGTTTGAAGGCGACTGGATCAACCTGCATCCAAGCCGCGTACTCGTCGGCCGCGCGGTGACGGCCCGCTATATTCCGCACCGGCCCGACTTCGACGGCGTCGTGCAGGCCGAAGGCGAGCGGCACGGTCGGATCGGCGGCCAGAATAGCTGGGTCATCGACACCTTGGTCGCCAACGACGTATTGGTCGTCGATCTGTTCGGCAAGGTGCTGCGCGGGACCTTTATCGGCGACAATCTCGGCACGGCGATCGCGGCCAACACCGGCGGTACGGGCCTAGTCGTCGATGGCGGCATCCGCGACGATCACCGCGTGCGCAAGCTGCCCATCAACGTGCTCTGCAAAGGGCTGCATCCCTCGGCCATCGGCGAGGTGACCATGGCCGAGATCAACGGCCCGGTGCGCGTAGGCGCGGCGACCTGTATGCCGGGCGACATCGTGCTGGCGACCCCCACGGGCGTGATTTTCGTGCCGCCGCAATACGCTCGCGAGGTCGTGGAGTCATCCGAAAACACCCGCCTGCGCGACTATTGGGGCAAGAAGAGCATTGCCGATGGCCGCTACACGCCCGGGGAGGTGGATCGCAAGTGGTCGTCTAAGATGGAAGAGGAATTCGCCGAGTGGCAAAAAACGGCAGACCTAGCGGCGATTTTTGCCGAGTTGTAGAAAGCGGGCCGAGGAAAATACAGAGGCCCCGGCCCGCTGCTAGCGCACCAGCCAAGCACTGAAGCGCTCATTCATCTCGTCCATGTTGTCGCTCCACCAGCGCCAGTCGTTGTGCAGTGCACCCGCTGCGTTGGCTGGATACGTGGGCATGTGCGGGGCCATCTTCTCGCCGGTCCCAGCGTGGACCGAGATGAGCTCCATGCCCGAGCGACGCGCTGGTGCATAGGAGATGTAGCGACCCACGCCGGCCATGGACGACGGCCGCGCCGCAAAGGCGAGGAACTTGCGCGCGGCCTCCAAATTCGGCGCACCAGCCGCGATGACGAGCTGGCCCGTGTCCAGCAACTGGCCGTCCCAGACGATAGTAAACGGCTGCTTCTCCAAGACCTGCGCGTTGAATATGCGCCCGTTGTACGCGGTGGTCATTACTACTTCGCCATCCGCGAGCATCTGCGGCGGCTGTGCACCCGCCTCCCACCAAACCACCTGATCCTTGATGGTGTCGAGCTTGCGGAATGCGCGACTGACCCCTTCGGGCGTGTCGAGGGTGGCGTACACCTCGTCCCGGGGCACCCCGTCGGCCATTAGGGCGAACTCCAAGTTTGCGATCGGCATGCGCCGCATTCCGCGCCGGCCCGGGAAGGCCTCAAGGTCGAAAAAGTCGGCGATGGTCTCTGGTTTGCGCTCCTCAAAATGGTCCGTGCGATACGCATAGACGGTCGAGTAGAACAACGTGCCGATGCCGCATTCGCCCATCGTCTCCGGGTAAAAATCGTCCTCCGGGGATTCGCCATTCACCCCCGGCGGCAGCTCAAAGTCCACGACCTCGAGCAGGCCCTCGTCGCAGCCGGTCATGGCATCGGCGACCTCCATGTCCACCACGTCCCAATGCACGGCCCCCGCATCCACTTGAGCGCGCAATTGGGCGAGGCCGCCGTTGTAGTCCTCCAAGCGAACTTCAATGCCCGTCTCGGCTGTAAACGCCTCGTGATAGCCTTTTACGCAGGCACGCGCGTACGAACCGCCCCAAGACACTACGGTCAGGGATTCCGCGACGGCCGCCGCACACCACGTCAGCGCGGCCAACGCACCCGCCCAAACCAGCCCCCAAGTTAAATTCATCGCTTACTTATTGGGCTGCGGCGTGACGCGCAGGTAGGGCTTAACCGCCGTAAAGCCGTGGGGAAATTTCTCAGTGGCTTCCTCGTCCGAGAGAGCCGGGACCACGATGCAGTCGTCGCCGTCTTGCCAATTGGCCGGGGTGGCGACCGAGTAATTGGCCGTCAGTTGCAGCGAGTCAATCACGCGCAAAATTTCGTCGAAATTGCGGCCGGTCGAGGCCGGGTAGGTCAGGGTCAGCTTGACCTTTTTGTCCGGGCCGATGACGAACACCGAGCGCACGGTCATATTGTCGAGCGCGTTGGGGTGAATCATGTCGTAGAGCTGGGAGACCTTGCGCTCGGGATCGGCGATCATCGGGAAGTCGACGTTGGCGTTTTGGGTCTCGTTGATGTCGTCGATCCAGCCTTCGTGGTCGTCAACCGAGTTGACGCTCAAGGCGATGATCTTGACGCCGCGCTTTTTGAACTCCTCTTCGATATTGGCCACTACACCTAACTCCGTGGTGCAGACCGGGGTGAAGTCGGCGGGGTGGGAAAAGAGCACTCCCCAAGAATCGCCGAGCCATTCGTGAAAGTTGATGGGTCCCGCGGTGGTTGCCGCACTGAAATCCGGGGCTTCGTCGCCGAGTCGGATGGCCATGGTGTTCCTCCGTGCATAAGGTGGTTAAGGAATGGGGTATGCCGATAAGGTACGTATAGTATAGCCGTCGTCAATCGCCCGCCAACAGGCCCTTGAGATAGCGGGCGCTCTCGCGGACCGCGGCTTCCGTGCCCAGTTCGGCCGAGGCCTGATGGACCGTTACATAGCCTTCGTAGCCGACCGAGCGCAGCGCGTCAATCAGCGGCGGGAAGCTAATGCCCCCTTCTTCCCACAAGGGGATCTGGCGGAACTGCACCGCGCCGCGGCACCACGTATCGAGCGCGTCTGGGCCATCGGCGGTCAAGACCTGATTTTGCAGATACACATTGAAGAGGTGCGGCGCGAGGCGGCGGATGGCATCGAGCCCATAAGGCTGGCCGCATAGCTCTAGGTTGGCTGGTTCGTAGATCAGGCCGAAGTTGGGGCGGCCAATGCGCGCCAAAACGTGCAGCGAGCGGTCGATTTCCTCGAAGAGGCTGCGGGTGTGGCACTGGTGTGCTAGGCGCATAGCGCGCTCGGCAGCTTCGTCGGCCGCACGACGGGCCCAAGCAATATCTTCGTCCTTTTTCAGGCAGACGCGCAGCAGCCGAGCACTGAGCTGTTCGGCCAGATCGAGATAGGGCGTTATATTGCGGAGGGCGTCCGGCCCTTGGTCGGAGTTTTCCGGAATGGGGAAGTCGCCGGTGAGCATGGAGACGGCCAGCGAGTAGCGGCCGAGGAGGGCGCGGGCCGCGGCAACCGCCTCTGGCGGGCTGTGGACGCCCACTTGCGAGGCGCGCATACACAGCCCGCTGTACCCGTGGCGGATGGCGAGGGCGGCCAATTGTTCGAGCGTCATATTGGCTTCGCGCTTGGCGTGGAATTTTTCGGCCACGCGGACCGAGAGCGAGAGTTTCATGGGATCCTCGCGGTTGAGGGTTGTTGGCGGCCTGTAGGTAATTTGCACAAAGAAAGGATAGTGAACCAATGAGAACGATCCGCACGACATGGATTGCTGTCGTCGCCGGCTTGGTGGCCGTTCCAGCCCAAGCTTGGTGGGGGGATGGACACGGAATTTTGACCGAGGGGGCGGTGCTGGCCCTGCCGGAGGAAATGCCAGCTTTCTTTCGCCAAGGGGACAACATGGCCAGCCACGTGGTCTTCGATCCAGATCTGTTTAAGAATCGCCGCGCCCCGGAGCTGAGCCACGCCGAGCACGGAGAGCACTATTTCGATCTAGAGTACCTCGGGGGGCGAGCGGTTCCAACGAAGCGCTTTGATTTTATCGCCTTGTGCTTTGAGCTACAACTGGATCCGCCGCGGGTCGGGATGGCCCCCTACGCCATCGCCGAGTGGACCGAGCGGCTAGTCGTGGCCTTTGCCGAGCATCGCCAGTGGCCGGGAAACGAGGCGATTCAGCAGAAGTGCCTCGTCTATGCGGGCCTGCTCGCCCACTATGCCCAAGACATTTGCCAGCCCTTGCACACCACCGTGCATTTCGACGGCAAACCACAGCAAGACGGCACGGTTATAGGTAAGGGTATTCACGAAAAGGTGGATTCATCGGTGGAGCGGCTCGGTTTTGCGCCCGAGGATTTGGCAGCTAAGCAGGACATTGTAGCCTTTGATTCGCTGATGCGGGCCATCGTCGCCCAGATCAGAGAAAGCAACGGGCGCGTGGAAGAGGTGTACGCGCTGCTGGGCCACTGGGAGGACGAAGAAGATGCCCAGATGCGCGCCTTGGCCCTAGAGTTGGCCCGCACCGCCGTGCATTTTACGGCCTCGCTCTACCTGACGGCTTGGCATCAGTCTGCCGAAATTCGCTTGCCGGGGTGGTTAGAGCGCTGAGGGGGCAGCAGGGTCTCCGGTTTACTGCACTTGCCGGGGTGGTTTGCGTCAGTTGTTTATGCCCGAAGTTCGCACGGACGCACGAACTCGGCCGCCGTGTTCCGCGAGCCAAGAGCGGAAGAATTGCAACACGGCTTCGCCGTCTCCCTGCTGCCGTTGCTTCCGCTGAATGAGCCATAGCTCAATTTCGACGCCCCGCAGGTCCGGGTTTAGCCCTCGGGCTTGGGGGCTGCCGTGGAAGCGCTTGAAATCCGGCTGATTCTTGTAGAACGAAATCGCGTCGCTATTCTGCAAGAGATCCGAAACGATGATGAGACGCCGCGGCACATGGCGCCGCTTAGTGCTCTGGAAATGCGTTATGGCAACCGACTGCACGGACTCCATGATCGGCGACGATTTCGCCTCTTTATTAGTGAGCAGCTTTCCGAGCTCTTCTTCTAAAGGCGTGCGAAATTTCTGCTGCCAGTTGCGCCGCAGGATCGCTTCGGATTGCGTGAGGTGATCGACGTTTTTCGGGTCGCCGGGACTACAGACCGCGATAATCGGGTCGAGGGCCCCGCCGTGTGCAGGGTCTACCGCAAAAAGACTGATTTCGTGATTTTCCTCGATCTCGTCGAGCAGGTTCCAGATCCGATTCTCCAGATCGGACTTGGTAGTGGGCATGAACGAATCCGTGCGATCGAGCAGGATCGCCGTAATCGCCGAGGGGCCCTCCGACCTGCATAGGGTCTTTGGATCGCGCTCGACCGCTGGCGGCTTGAGCCACACAAAAACGAGCAAGATGACGACGACCCCGGCGATCATCGCACCGCCGGCTATCGTTTTATTCGATAGCTTACCTCTACTCATTACTTCTCGTCCTGATCGTCCCTCGGGCTATCCGGCTGCCTCCGATGCGGCGCCAAAGGTCTCAATTCTTCGCTGCCCATGTCGTACTGATTGTGTAGCTCCTTTACGCCGTTATCAATTTTTATTTCAGCCGCGCTAGTAATCTTCAATATCTCCTCGCGCGTCAGCATGGCCTTCGGCAAGCTGGTGTCTATGGGCGTTCTCCCTATGCGCCAAGGCTTCTTGAATCGCTCTGGTGCTTCTCCGTCTCGCATGGCCCGGTTGGTGTCCCGGTAGAGCTTGAGCAAGTGGTTGCCCGCGTGCTCAAGGTGCTCTAGATGATCGTCGAACGATTTGATGAGGCGTCGATGGTCGTCGATGATGGAATCGTGTCGTCGTCCAGCGAGCAAAATGTTTTGCTTGATGTCCTCCAACGCTTGCACCGCCTCATCCGACGTTTTCTTCAATCCCTTTAGGCAGGCCTGATAGAACGCGTTGTATGCTTCGTCGGCCTCGGCGAATACGCGTGCGCACTTTGCGTAACCCGGATAGCGATCATCCCACAGTATCCCGTCGATAAAGCTAATAATCGCAAAGAGGAATCCCATGAAGAACAGGATCCACGATTGGAAGTCCCCTAGACCCAATGGATTCTCGCCGAAAGCGGCGATCGCGAGTTTGCCTCCTTCGTCGAGCACCGTGCCCGTTGTCTCCCGATAGTGCGCTACCATCAGGTTGAAAAACAATGCAAAGCCTAGAAACACCACGGCACCGGCGATGCCCACGGACTTTCTGCTCCAGTGGATGTGGTTGAAATTGGTGACGAGGATGCCGAGCAAAAAGGCAATGCCGAGGTTGACAAACGAGATGACAACCGCCTCGGTGTACGCGCCGAACAGCCCAAACTCGTTGCCCTTGGCCAGAAAGGCGGCATTGCCAAATGTCTCAATGAGAAAGAGCACGGCGACGATGCCGATGTTAAATATCTTATCGTCCCAGCTGCGGAGCTGCGGCTCGCGGTGGAGGCCATTTTGTTCCTTGAACTGCTGCAAGTCTTCTTTTTTGCGGCGCAGATCCTGCTGCTCTCTACTCAGCTCCACTATGGCCTTATCGACGTGCTGATCGAGCTCCGCTCGTTGCTTGGCCGTTTCAATCTCAATGGAACTTAGTTGCTCGCGGAAATCTAGCTCGACGAGACGCTCTCTGTATGCCTTTAGCTCGCTCTCGCACGTATTCTGTGCCCGAGCTTGAGCACTCTCAATCAGCCCGATAACCTTGCGCTCTGTGGGGTCGAGGTCGTCTTCCGCACTGTCTAGCGCGGGCCGCCCCCGCCTCGCGTTCCTTTGGCTATCTTCTACTACGTGCAGATCTTCCGCGACCCTATTGGTGTCGATCTTCTCAAACGGGTTGGTGTGAAGATCGTCTGTCATGGCACACTCCTCCTCATGTACAGCGTCTTTTGGGCTGAAAAGCAGGGGATTGAGGGGATTGTATTAAAGATATGCATAACTGCGATTTTCGCATCCTTATTCTTTTTTCTCATCCCTCACAGCACCGCCCTAAACCCCTCTCGATCTTCCATGCCCTGCGCGAAGATGCGCGGGTCCATGTCGAGGCCCGCGCCGGGTGTGTCGGGCACGTGCAGGATGGAGTCGGCGAACCGCCAGCCATCGGTGAGCAGCCCGGGCATGGTAGCCGGCGCGGCTTCGAGCAGGCAGAAGTTGGGGATGGAAGCGGCGAAATGGGCGTGGTGAAAGCGCTCGACATAAGAACCCCAGCAGTGGGGGGCGCAGAGCGCGTTCCACTGCTCTAGACGCGCCGCAGTGGAACGCCACCACGTTAGCCCCATGGCGCGAAAATCGTGCTGCACCACGTCGATAAATCCCCGTTCTACCAAGTCGAAAAAGTACGGCGGCGGCGAAAATTCCCCGTCGGCAACGAGCGTGTCCCAGCCGTTTTCGACGATGTGCTCCTTGAGTGCTTGGTTGAGCGGGGCGTCTTCGGCAAAAGGCTCCTCAAACCAATAGATGCCCACGTCCGCGCAGGCGTCCAACAGGGCCATGGCCGTGTTGAGCGTATTGCCCATGTTGGCGTCGATGAGCACCTTGGCTTGCGGGCCGGCGGCTTCGCGCACCGTGCGAATGACCAGCTCGTCGCGCTTGAGGCCCGCGGCCGGGGGCATCCAGCGCGCACCGCGGCCGACCTTGATCTTAAAGTGCAAATAGCCGTGCTCGTGGCCGGTGGCAACTTCGCCGCGGAAGATGTCTTTGACCTGTTCCTCATCGGTGGCTTCCAAATCGTCGATATAGACCGAGCCGTCGTACACTTCGACCGCGCGTTTGCCGCGCGCGCCGAGCAAGCGGTACAGGGGCAAATCCATCATCCGCGCCACCAAATCCCACAGCGGCAGGTCGAGGTTGCGGCCCGCGGGCCGGCAGCCGTCGGGGAGTTGGAAGAGCTCGCCGATCTCCTTGCCGAGGAGGGCGTGCGCTTCGGCCTCGCCAATGCGGGACCAACCCAAACCCCACGCCCCGCCATCCGTGCGGACTCGGACGACCGGGTCCGCGATCTGCGCTCCGTGCGCGGGAATGCGGGCGTTGAAGCCGATGTAGCGCGGCCGGGTGCCGCGTAAAACGCATTTTTCAATACAAGTAATTTTCCCTTTGGGGACTTCGTGCATAGCCAAGCTCCTCGTCAGGGCGGGGGCAAGATGCCCTCGCCGTTCCACAGTCGGGTCTGCGGCCAGTAGGCCGACCATCCAAACCACATCGAATTATAGGCTGGGATTTGCTCTAGCTGCGCTCCCTTGAGCGGCCCGGCAAGGGCCTCGCCGAGCATGTTCCACTCGCTGCCGGTCTCCACGTCGGCAAAGGCCAACGGCAGGTCGCCGCTGCGGCTGAGTATGCGAAAGGTCAAAAGCTGGCCGCGGACAACTCGGCTGTAGGGAATGGCGGTGGCAGTCTCTGCGTCGTAGAGCACGAGCACGGCGCGGTCGCCAACGCGATCGTTGATGACGGCCTTATCGGGCATTTTGCTGAAAGGATAGGCCCTGCTCTTGCCAGCAGCTCGCAACCCCAAGACCATTTCCTTGGCCGGCAAGCGGTCGCTGGGCCGAGCGGTGGTCAGCGGAAAAATAATCATCCGGTGGTCGCTGCGATAGTTCCCATAAGGGTAGTGGCCGTACCCATCGAGCGGATACAGGGCGCGGATATAGTCCGGGTAGCGGTTGAGGCCGGTCGCCGCTTGGACGACCGTGGTGTGCGGATGCAGCGCGCGCCACAGCCCCCAAGTCGTCTCGACCACGGGCAAGAGCTGGAGGCGCTGCCCTTTGCGTGCGCCGCTGATGCCGGCGTAGATCATCTGCGGATACAGGGTTTTCTCGTCGCTCCGGTCGTAGAGCACCAAGTTGCTGTTGAGCACCATGCCGGAGACCCCGAATTCGATTTGTCCCGAGTCTGGGGCGGTCGCGTCAAAAACTAGCCCGGTGCTGGTCAGCGGGCAGAACGTGACACTGATGTACTGGCTGCCGAGCTGGTCGTTGATGACTTCGTGCTTCCAGCCGAGGCGGTGCGGATAGGCCCGCGCTGCGCCGTTTGCGACCACGCCGAGGACCAGGTCCGCATCCGCGAGATAGTGCGCGTCTTCCGGCGCAACGGGCTGGGGGTTGGTCATGGCCGGGATGCCATCGCGGGGCACTCCGCCCGAGCGCAGGTGGTGGGTCAGCTCGTCGAGGCGGTCGTAGATGTCGGCGCGGAGGGGAACGGCGATGAAGAGGGCGAGCAGGATGCGGGCCATGGCGTCGGACACTAGGAAAGCAGCGGGAGGCTCAATTATACAAGCAAGTGAGTTACTCGATGTCAAACGACCGCCGCCAGCTTGCGGACTGCTGCGGACCGCAAGAAGTTAAGCGACCCCCTAGCAGAAAGGAGCCTGCGCCGTGAACGCCCGCCAAACGGTCGAGACCTACTTCGCCGCATTGACAACCGGCCATGCCGACCGACTCATAGACCTCATCTCTCCAGCCGATCACTTTGTCAAGATCGGCACTGAACCGGGGGAATACATTGAGGGCGGTGGGCGCGCTGCCCAGTACTACTACCACCACGTCGCCAGTACCCGAGATTTCACCATCGACACAGAGCACCTCGACGTGCAGGAGCGCGATTCGGTGGCTTGGTTCTACACCCGGCAGCAGTGGCGGCTCAAATGGCAAGGCCAGTGCGAGGAACTAGCTCTGCGCTTGACGGGCGTATTGGAGCGGGAAGCGGGTGAATGGAAGTTCGCGCAGATCCACGCTTCCATAGGGGTGGTCTAGCGCGGCCGCGTCTATTCGGAGGAAAGACGCTAAATACACGACATTACTTTATCTGTACGTGGAACTTCAGCTATCGGCGCGGCGTTCAAACGCAGTTGAAGGAGGGCTTCATGCTGTACCGCATCGCCGCTATCGGCTTCATTTTTGCCTGCACGGCCATCGCTTGGATCATCTTGGCGCAGGTCGTCTCCCATCGCACCCACCAGCAAGATACCAAGCTCAAAGCCGCGGTGGGCCAATTGTGGGGCACTCCCCAATCCCAGCACGCCCCGCTCCTGTATTGGACCACCGAGGAAACCGTCGTCAAACAGGCCCCCGATGGCCAAACGACAGAGCACGCTAGGGAGCGGCGGCATCTCCTGCCTCTAGAAGCCAGCCGCCTACAAGTCGATCTCCACCTCGAACACCGCCGCAAGGGTCTGCTGTGGTACGCCACCTACCAAGTGGAACTGGACGCCATCTATAACGCGACCAACGCGACCGACCGCCCCCTCGACCTGACCTTCGATCTGGCCCTGCCTACTTCCCAAGCTGTGTACGATGATTTCGCCCTGTCTATCGACGGCCAACCCATCGCTCCGCTGCCTTTAGCGGAAGGGCACTTGCAACAGCCGTTGCACCTAGCGCCGGGTCAGAGCCGCCAGATCCGTCTTTCCTATCAATCGCAGGGGTTGGAAGAGTGGGGATACCGCTTCGGCGACTACGTCGAGCAAGTCTCCGACTTTGAGTTGACCATGCACACGAATTTTGACGCCATTGACTTCCCGCGTCAAAGCCTGTCGCCCACCCACAAGGAGCGCACCGCCGATGGCTGGCGTCTCACTTGGCAGTACGACCGCTTGCTCACTGGGGCCTCCCTCGGCATGGTCATGCCCGCCCGCCTCAACCCAGGTCCTTGGGTAAAAGACGTGACCCTCGCCGCGCCCATATCCCTTTTTCTCTTTTTCTTTTTTCTCTTCGTCTTTTCCGCGGTCAAAGGCATCGACATCCATCCTGTGAATTACTTCTTCATTGGCGCGGCCTTTTTCAGCTTTCACTTGCTTTTGGCCTATTTAGCCGACCACTTACTCATCCACTACGCCTTTTTGGTGGCTGCGGCCGTGTCTGTTTTCTTGGTCGTCTCCTACATGCGGCTGGTGGTTGGCCTGCGACTGGCCTTGGTGGAGATAGGCTTGGCCCAATTCATCTACTTGGTGCTCTTCTCCTACACCTTCTTCTTCGATGGCTATACCGGCTTGGCCATCACCGTCCTGTGCATCGCCACCCTTTTCGCCGCCATGCAGCTTACCGGCCGGATGAACTGGTCGGCCGCGTTTGCCCAGAAGTCCGACTAGTCGCCCGCAACCGCGCCGGCACTCCCACCGCGACACACCACTCCGGCCTCGGCCATCCCTGCAACGGACTCGAACGCACCGCATCTCGCTCATAGCCTAGGGACTCTTCGCCCCTCAACGAGGGCACCCCACTCTCCAAACCCCTCGCCGCCAAGGTCGATCAACGCCCCTCAATGCGGATTTTAAGGCAAGTGGTCTCACCAATGGCGAGAAATCGCTTGAGGATTTATGTTAATCGGCCGCAACAACCTTACGACCCCGACCGACGGTCTTGACACCGGCGAGTTTTCCGATGTTGACATCGTCCTCAACGACGCCCGACAATGGACGATTGGCACCTCTAGCTGCGGGACAGATTCCGATACCGATAAGGATGTACAGAGCGTTGTGACCCACGAATTGGGCCATGCCCTCGGTCTGGGCCATTCTACCGGCCAAAACGCGATGACCTCCAGTGCTGACTGGTGTGCTAACCAAGTTTCTCGCAACGCTTATGAGAACGAGAACGCTCAGCGGACGGTCACGGGCAATGATCGGGCTGGCTACCAGTATATTTACGTAGGCCCCAACAGCGTCCGCACTCTGTTTGGTGGTGATGGTCAAAGTTCAAAGATCGTAGTCGGCGATGACCCCAAAGAGAGCGGCGTTACACAGGCGAGCGTTTTCCCCAATCCGTTCAATGCCGCCGTCACCGTCGCCTTCCGCTTGGCGCATTCGGCATCCGTAGCGGTGCGTATCTACAATGAATTGGGACAGCAAGTGCAGGTGCTGGCCGCAGAGGCACGGCGTCCGGCGGGTTCCTACCAATTCGTCTGGGATGGTCGCGACGAGACTGGCCAGTTCCAAGCGTCGGGCACGTATCTGCTGGTGCTCTCGGTCGATGGGGCTATCGAGACGCACAAGCTGACGCTGCTGCACTGACGGGAGGGGCCGCCATGCTTGCTAGGCATCGGCTTGGGGTGCTCATCGCCGTATTGGGGCTGCTGTCTCTAAGGCTGCCTCTGTGGGCACTGCCGCCGTGTGGTGCTCCGGGCACCATCACGACGGTAACCGCCCCCGATGGCGATTACTTGGCCGCCTTTGGCGACTATAAGAGCTACCAACCCTTGGGTTTGGCGTTAGGGCCAGAGGGGCGCGTCTATGTGTCCGATGGCTCGCTGATCTACCGCCTCGAAGCCGATGGCACGGCCACCCGCATCGTCGGGGTGCCGCAGACCCGCAAGGAACGAAGGGACAATGTCTTACAAGACAGCATCGCGGCCCTAGAGGCCCGCATTGCGCCGGGCGCGATGACCTTTGACCGGCAAGGGCGGCTCTACTTTGTCGATCATGTCAACTGGGCGTGGTCCGATGGAGGAAGACGGAGGCTGTCGCGCATCGCACGTCTGGACGCCGATGGGCAGGTGGTCACCTTCGCTGGCGGCGAGTATGGCTCCGGCGGCGATGGCGGTCCAGCGAAAGAGGCGCAGTTTGGCCTCATAAGTTCGCTGGTGTTCGATCTTGAAGGCCACCTGTTGGTTGCCGGCAGCGGGGGGATCCGGCGCATTGATGGGCAAGGGATGGTCTCTACGCTAGTGAAAGCCGAGTCGGTAACGGCCTTGATCATGGATGAGCAAGGGAGGCTGTATTTTACGCGGGGCAATCAGGTCTTTCGCCGGTCGGCCGACGGTGTCATTGACGTCGTGGCCGGTTCGGGGAGGGACCCGGATAGCCTCGTCGTGGAAGGCGGCCGGTATTACTTTGGGGCCGAAGGACGACTGGCGACTGAAGCCCCCTTCTACTTCCCAGCGGACCTAGTGATTGACGAACAGGATGCCCTGTATATTGCCAATTTTAATTTCCACCGCATTCATCGGGTCCGGCCGGCCGGCATCATCGAAACCATCGCCGGCACTGGACGAGATTACTTTTCTGTTCGAGGCTGTGCGGCTGTTGAGAAACGGGTGGTCGCTGGAAAGCGGTTGTCGGAGCATCGCTGCCAAGACCATATCGGCGACGGCGGTCCGGCCTTGGAGGCCCCGATTTGGTGGCCTTTTCGCCTGCTGTTGACGCCCGAAGGCGATCTTCTAGTCTTGATGCTGGAGTCTTTTCGGAGCATCTATTGGGGCGGCGAGGAGTTTTCGCAGTTGCGCCGCATCTGTGGGGTGCGCGAGCGGGGAGTGCCCACAGCCGTCGAGGCGGTTGAGGAGCAGGCGTCGGCGAGCCTTGCTGAGGAGGCGTTGCCTGCCCTGCGTCTGTATCCCAATCCGTTCAATCCAGAAGTCACCGTCGCCTTCGACTTGGGGCATTCGGCATCCGTAGCGGTGCGTATCTACAATGAATTGGGGCAGCAGGTGCGGGTGTTGGCCACAGAAGCACGGCGTCCGGCGGGTTCCTACCAATTCGTCTGGGACGGGCGCGACGAGACTGGCCAGTTCCAAGCGTCGGGCACGTATCTGTTGGTGCTTTTGGTCGATGGGACTATCGAGACGCACAAGCTGACGCTGCTGCACTGAGGCGAGGGGCCACCATGATTCTTGAACATCGGCACTATGCCGTCCGCGCCTTGTTGGGACTGCTGCCCTTGGCAGCCCCGCTTTGGGCGCTGCCGCCGTGTGGAGCACCCGGCACCATCACCACCGTGACCGCCCCCGATGGCGATTACCTCGCCGCCTTCAGCGATTACACGATCTACCCGCCGATACAGTACGGAACCGTACAGGGCCCTACCGACTTGATCGCCGCGCCGGAGTACCGCAGCTACTATCCGCAGGATTTGGCCGTAGGCCCCCAAGGGCGCATCTACGTAGCCGACCAAACGATCATCTACCGGCTCGAAGCCGATGGTACGGCTACGCGCATCGTCGGCGTACCGCAGTATAGCATTTTCTACACCGAGGATGACTATGACTACGCCAGCCATCCCCTCGGATACGATGAGTTGCATACTTCTCAGCCCCCTGTGTTGCAGCGTTTCAATGTCTTGGCCGACACCGTCGCGGCGTTGGATGCCCGCATTGCGCCGGGGGCGATGGCCTTTGACCGGCACGGCCGGCTCTACTTTGTCGATTATGTCAACCGGAGGCGGACCGAAGAACGATTGCCGACGCTGGTGCGCATCGCACGGTTGGACGCCGATGGGCAGGTGGTCACCTTTGCCGGTCCGTTTGAGGAGACCATCATAAATTCGCTGGTGTTCGATCCGGAGGGCCATCTGCTCTTTTCGGGCAATACGGGCATTCGGCGCATTGATGCCCAAGGGGAAATCACCACGTTAGTGGAGATGCCTTGGGTAGGATCGTTGAGCGTGGATGCCCAAGGGGTGCTGTATTTTGGGACGAGGACTCAGGTCTTCCGCCGCCCAGCCGATGGGCGGATCGAACACGTAGCCGGTTCGGGGGAGGATAGGTTCGTCGGCGAGGAGTTCGACGGCAAATGGCGTCGGCACTTTGGGGCCGAAGGAAGGCCGGCGACCGAAGCCGTTGTAGACTTCCTAGCCAGCATCGCTATCGACCCACAGGGCAGCTTGTATATTGCCAATTTCTATTTCCACCGCATTCATCGGGTGGGTCCCGACGGCCTCATCGAAACCATCGCCGGCAACGGACTGGATTCTAGTTTTTCACTAGGCTGTAATAACGATCCGAAGGAGGTGGCAGAACACTGCCGCGACCACATCGGCGATGGCGGTCCGGCGCTGGAGGCTCCGATCTGGCATCCTGAGCGTCTGCTGCTGACGCCTGCGGGCGATCTGTTAGTCACGATGCCGGTGGAGAGTATTATGGGGTGGACCGGAGGGGTGTTTTCGCATTTGCGCCGCATCTGTGGGGTCAGCGAGGGGGGAGTGCCCACAGCCGTTGAGGCGGTTGAGGAAGCCCCCGAGGCGAGCGTCTCGGAAGAAGCGTTTCCTGCTCTGCGCCTGTATCCCAATCCTTTCAACGCCGCCGTCACCGTCGCCTTCGACTTGGCGCATTCGGCGTCCGTGTCGGTGCGTATCTACAATGAGCTGGGGCAGCTAGTGCGGGTGTTGGCCGCAGAGGCACGGCGTCCGGCGGGTTCCTACCAATTCGTCTGGGACGGTCGCGACGAGACTGGCCAGTTCCAAGCGTCGGGCACGTATCTGTTGGTACTTTCGGTCGATGGGGCTATCGAGACGCACAAGCTGACGCTGCTGCACTGACGGGGGGAAAGCCATGCTTAGGCATAGGTGGGGCGTTCTCATCGCCGTTTTGGGGCTCCTGCTCCTTGAGGCCCCGCTGTGGGCACTGCCGCCGTGTGGTGCGCCAGGCACCATCACTACGATCACCGCCCCGGATGGCGACCACTTAGCGGCCTTTAGCGACTACACGATCTACCCGCCGGAGCACCTAAACGTAGGAGGCGGTGTGGACTTGGTCGCCCGGCCGGACTACCGCAGTTACTATCCGCAGGCGTTGGTCTTAGGTCCGCAAGGGCGCGTCTATGTGGCCGACCAGACGATCATCTATCGGCTCGAAGCCGATGGCACGGCTACGCGCATCGTCGGCGTACCGCAGTATTCCTTCCTAGTAAGCGAAAGCGACGAGGAAACTTGGCGGTCCCCTCTGTTGCAGCGCACGAATGTCGTGGAGGACACGGTCGCGGCGTTGGACGCTCGCATTGGACCGGGGGCGATGGCCTTCGATGAGCACGGCCGGCTCTACTTTGTCGATTATGTCAATTCGGTGTGGTCCGGCGGTAAGCGGAGCAAAGTCCGCATAGCACGTTTAGAGGCGGATGGGCAGGTAGTCACCTTTGCCGGCACCGGCGAAATCGGTTCCAGCGGCGATGGTGGACCGGCCAGAGAGGCGCAGTTTGGCGTCATCGGTTCGCTGGTGTTTGATCGGGCAGGCAATTTGCTAGTCGCCGGTACGGGAGGTATCCGGCGCATTGATGGCCAAGGAGTCGTCTCCACGCTGCTGGAAGCAGACTCGGTACGGGAACTGATCATGGATGGCCAAGGGGTACTGTATTTTTCGCTGGGACATCAGGTCTTCCGCCGGTTGGCCAATGGCGCGATCGAACACGTGGCCGGGTCGGGAGTGGACCCGGATAGGGCTGTTGGCGAGGAGTTCGAGGGCGGGTGGCGTTATTATTTTAGTGCCGATGGCCAGCCGGCGACCGAAGCGTCCCTAGGCTTGCCAGCGGGCCTGGCTATCGACGAACAGGGTTCCCTGTATATTGCTAATTACTATTTCAATCGCATTCATCGGGTTCGGCCAGACGGCATCATTGAAACCATCGCTGGCAACGGACTAGATTCTCGTTATTTACGAGGCTGTGAAGCCCCCGGAAAGCGGGTGGCGGGGCATCGCTGCCAAGACCATATCGGCGATGGCGGTCCGGCCTTGGAGGCTACGATCTGGCGGCCTTGGTTTATGCTCTTTACCCAAGAGGGCGATCTCTTAGTCACTATGTTGCACGGGGGCTATACATGGGAAGGAGGAGCATTTTCTCAGCTACGCCGCATCTGTCGGGTGAGCGAGTGGATGGTGCCCACATCAGTCACGGCCGTCGAGGCGCAGGCGTCGGCGAGCCTTGCTGAGGAGGCGTTGCCTTCCCTGCGTCTGTATCCCAATCCGTTCAACGCCGCCGTTACCATCGCCTTCGACTTGGCGCATTCGGCGTCCGTAGCGGTGCGTATCTACAATGATCTAGGGCAGCAGGTGCGGGTGTTGGCCGCAGAGGCTGTGCGTCCGGCGGGTTCCTACCAATTCGTCTGGGACGGGCGCGACGAGACTGGCCAGTTCCAAGCGTCGGGCACGTATCTGTTGGTACTCTCGGTCGATGGGGCTATCGAGACGCACAAGCTAACGCTGCTGCACTGACGGGAGGGGCCGCCATGATTCTTGGGCATTGGCTCGGAGTAATTGCGTAGCTCAACTGTGGCCGCCTATCCCGTCACCTGCAACCGCGCCGGCACGCCCACCGGCATCCCACCGCGACACACCACCGGAAAGTGCGGGCCGGCCTCGGCCATGGGCGCGTCGTCGGGCAAATCCACGAACTGCTTCATCAGGTGCTCGCCACTTTGGTCGAAGCGCGCTGCGCCAGTCATGTAGTGAATGGCAATGGCGCGCCGAGGCCGGTGCGACTGATTAAACGGCGAACCGTGCCAAGTCAGGGAATGGTGGAAGGAGACCTCCCCGCGCATCACTGGGCACGGCCGGGCCTCGACCTCGCGGATCTCGGCGTCGGCTGGCGGGGTAAAGCCCCGTAAGTCCTTAAAGTTTTCCAACAGGGACAAATCCCCCTGCGTGCGCAAAAATGCAATCTGGTTGCCCCACTTGTGGCTGCCGGGCACCATCCACATGCAGCCGTTGTCCTCGGTCGCGTCGTCCAAGGGAATCCACGCCGACACCGGCGTCATCGGCTTGATGATCGGCCACAAGGGCGCGTCTTGGTGCCAGTGGGTCGAGCCGCCGTAGCGGGCAGGTTTGTACTGGATCTGGTCGTGCCAGACTTGGAGGTCGGCATGGCCGGTAAGCTGGCTGATCCCGCGGACGACAGCCGGGTGGTAAATCAGCCGCTCCCAAGCGGGCGCGGCCTCCCAGATATTGACGATCTGCCACACTGGATGCTCGCTGACGCCGCCCCCGCCGGCTAGGTCGCGGAAGGATACTGGCTGCGCCTCACCGGAGGCAAAGCCGTCCGGGCCTTTGGCCAAAATTGCGTCAAGCGCGTCGCTCAATTCGCCGAGTTCCTCGTCGGAGAGCACGCGCCCGCCGTTGAGAAAGCCGTTGCGATGGAATTCGTCGATCTGTACTTGCGTGAGCATGGGATTCTTCTCGGTATGTAGGGTCGTTTAGACCAGCGTAGAGACTGGCCTATGGGGGTGGTGGCACTGAGCGGAGACTGGCCCCTGTTATTGCATGCGCCGGAGCAACTCGCCCCGAGCCTCGTTGAATAGGCCAATCAGGCGCTGGCGGATCGCCTCGTCGCGGAAGACGCCGATCCTTTCGGCCCAAGCAATGCCACCTTCGAGGTGCGTCAGCAGATAATTGCCCTCGGCCGGTGCAAACGCGCAGCGCCGGCCCACGTCGATATAGACCGGCGAGGAATGGGCCATCACTGGCCCGGCGTCCGTGTAGTGCGGCCCCCAACAGCGAGCCGCAACCCAGCAGGAACGCTCGGCCTTGAGCTCGAACCTCAGCTCGATCTGCTGGGCAGCGGACGCGGCGAGCTCGCGCGCAACCGACTCGCCATTGCAAATCAGCTCCAGCCCGGTAAGCGGCCAGACGCTTTCGGCGATCGCTACCACTTCGACCGTGCCGCCGTTGCCGGGCAGGTGGATTTCCTCGCCCATCTCCCGCCCCTCAACCTTTAGATCGATCATCGCGCCAGTGCTGGCAAAGGTCTGGCCGCGGCGCACGGCTTGGCACCAATTGTCAAAGGTAAACTCCTCGCCGTCGCCCAGCTTAGCATACGTGCGCGAGCCGCCCAAAATGCGGCCGTTGGACATCTTGTCGGTGCCGCCGACAATCGGCAGCTTCTGGCCCACGTTGAGCCAGCGGTAGTAGCCCTGCTCGGCCGAACTGATCTGCTCGCCTTCCCAAATCCAGCACATCTCGCCGGCGTCGGCGTGGCCCAAGACGATGTTGGCCGCGTTCTCAAAATCGGGCAGCGGCATGTGCGGCATAATGACCAGTCCGCCCTGCTTTTTGCACTCCTCGGCCCAATCGGCCATCAGCGCATCCACAGACCCGCCGACCCAATCCTCGTTGGCCCCGCCGGTACACATGGGCGCGACCAGTTCCTTGAGCCCGAGCAAGCTGATGTGCCCGAGCACGTGCTGCCGGTTCTCTTGGCTGACCCAAACCAAGTGCTCGCGGCTGCTGGTCGGTGCCAAGCCGCCGGTAAACTCCTCCCACGAGGTAAACAGCCGGCCCCACTGGCTGGCCAACAGATGCACCACATTGAGGTCCTCGCCCTCGGCCTCTAGATGAGCCGACTGGGAGGAGAGGAAATGCACGTGGGTATCCCCCGAATAGTACCCGCGCTGCTTCATGTCAAAGGCGCGTTTGACCTTGAGGGTCAGGGTGCGCTGCCCGGGCTCGATCTCAACCCGCTGGCGCAGCGGCTGGTACTCAAAGCCGCGCACGACCTCGGCGTACACCGGGCCGATGGGCAAGTCGATCTGGCAGGTGCCGTCGATATAGGCGTAGGGCACGCCCCCGGTCTTGCAGTCGCCGCCCATGTCCTCAAACCACGCCACATTGACGTCGGCTTGGTGGCCGTGCGGCGCCAGATAGGCTCCGTGCTTGGAGCGGAAGTGGACGCGGGTTCCCACGGGCTGGCCGGTATCCGCGTCCTCGACCCGCACGTGAACCCACTGCTTGCCAGCCGGCGCGACCACCTCAATGCGCACCTTGCCTTGGGCGACCTTCTTTTCCTCGAGCACTTCGCCCCAGCCAATGCACTCTTCGTCGTCCCCTGTCTTGACGGCTAGCTGACCTTCGGTTGAGCCGTGGATTTCCAGATAGCCACCGGCCACCGCCTCTTGCCCGCCCCGGCCCCAGCCGGCTTCCTCGGAGGTGAGGAAATCTGCATTCGGCACCCAGAGCTGATCCCGGCGCACGATTTCGCCGCGCTCCATCGCCACCTCGGGCGCTCCTTCGGCATCGACCCGCAGGGCCACCTCCTGCCGCGCCGGCCAAGCAAAGGGATCGCGCTCCTCGTGGCAGAGCGTAATGCCGGCCAATGCGAGGGCCGCAGGGCCAGCCGCCGACGCGGCGATCGCCGCGATCTCCTCGTCGGGTGCGGGATTTTCCCAGTCGTAGAGCCACCAGCCTTGCAAGTCGCTGCCCTCGCGCGTAAAGGTCCCGGTCTGCACCATGCCATAGCTATGCTCGCGGCTGTCCAGCGGCACTGAGTAGAAGTGGCGGCAGTTGCGACAGAGAAAGGGATGGTGCCCCCAAGGCACCTGCACGTCGTGGATTTCAAAGCGACGGCGCAGCGGCTGCTCCACGGTGCTGCCGTCGGCATAGAGGACGCGATAGGTCCCAATCGGCTCGCCCGTGCCCTCGACTGTGGGCGAGGCCCCCGGCACCGGCGCACAAGCGTGGGCGTAGAGGATGCGCCGCGCCTTGGCGTTTATCGGGATCTCCACCGCCGCGCACACCCCATCCCCGGCCTTTTGCGCTACCAGCACCACGGCCCGGGCAGCACCCGCGGCCGCCAAGCTAAAGGGTACGCCCCAAAACTGCTGCTCACCCCAAGGCAAGCCCACGAGCGGGGTATTGTCGGGCGCGTCGTCAGGTGCCGGCCAGAGCTTGCCGCTTGCGGAGTCGACATTGCCGGTGCCAGCGTTATACGTTGCGCTCAAATCCAACGGTGCAAACTGGTCGCTCATTGCAGCTTCCTTTCTATGGATTGGTGCCGCCCAATATATTCCGGCTGCTATCTTGGAGCAAGGCGAGCAAGCGGGCCTCATTGGCCTCGCTATCCACGTAGCCAGTGGGTGGATTTTCTACGACAAACAGATATATTACGCATATTCGACGGAGTGCCCTAGCCTTGACCCATTCGGGCTTTCCCCCAACCGCTACGGCGTTCGTATGAACGCAGAACCTATCCTCAGCGTTGTCTTCTTTCGCACCGATGCGGGACGTGAACCCGTGCGGCAATGGCTCAAGAGCCTTGATACGACCGCTCGAAAGGCCATCGGTGAGGATATAAAACTGGCACAATTTCGTTGGCCTTTGGGCCTGCCCCGTGTTAGAAAAATAGAACCATACCTATGGGAAATTCGCAGCAATCTAACTGAAGGGCGTATTGCGCGGGTTTTGTTCACCATTGAAGGGAGCGATATGGCACTTCTGCACGGCTTTATCAAGAAATCTCAGAAGATCCTACCGAGGGATTTGAGTACAGCGCGAAATCGAAGAAATCTCTGGAAAAGTGGGAGAGGACAACATGAATAAGTATAGCGGCAGCAACTTTGATGATTTTCTCGCCGAGGAAGGCCTGCTCGAGGAAGTATCCGCACGCGCACAAAAGCGGTTGTTGGCCCTGCAAATCGAGGACGTCATAAAGGCAACCAACCTAAGTAAAACGAAAATTGCGGAGAACATGAGTACAGATACGGCGCAATTGAATCATCTGCTTGATCCAGACAATACCTCTATTACGTTGGAATCGTTGGATCGCCTCGCCCGGGCAATGGGTAAGCGCCTGCGGATCGAACTAGCCTAACCATGGACCAGAAGTCCGCCATCTAGGGGCCGTCGGCTCTCTTGGAAATTGAAATACCCCTCACCAACTCAGTGCGGCACGCCCAATTGGTGCATCCGGCGATGGATCGCCTCCCGCGCTTGGAGGAAGGGCCGCTCCAGATAGGCGAGGTGATCCGCCTCGCCGTGGTGGTGCGTAATGTCGTCGCGCAGATGCTGGCGGCTGTTGTGGCGGATGTAGTGCAGTGAGCCATCCACCAAGGTCAGCATGTACTGGGCCGTCTCTTGGTTGAACATCCACCACTCGCCGCCGCAGGCCAGATACACCGGCGAGGTGTGCGCCATGATCCCCCGACCCCATCCGTCGAAGTGCGGCACGCTCTGCACGTAGCCCGGCCCACTGCACCGCGCCGCCAGCCACGAGTGGCCCTCCACCTTTACCGCAGCCTGCAGGCGCAACTTGCGCGTCCCTTTGGCCTCTTCGACAGAGGCTACCACCCGCCCTTCCTGCACCACTTCCAACGCGTGGATCGGCACCACCGACTCGGCCTCGGCCACCACCTCCACTGTGCCGCCATTGCCCGGCAACTGCACCGCGTCGCCCACCTCGTGGCCATCGACGCTGAAGCGGATTAGCGGGCCGCCGCTGTGGAAGGTGCGGCCCGCGGCCATGTACTTGCACCAGTTGCCATAGGTGAACGGCTCGTCTTTGGGGATCTGTACGTAGGTGCGATAGATGCCCACCGGCACATCGCTGCTCATTTTGTCGGTGCCACCGACCAGCGGCAGCTTGTACCCGCAATTGAGGTAGCGGTAGTACTCGCCGTGCATGTACATGCCGTGCCGCAGCATCTCCACGGCGTCGGCGCGCCCGGTGGCAATCAGGGCGGCTGGCTCGCCGTTGGGGCTGGGCAAATGCGGGATCACCACGCTGCCGCCCTGCGCCCGGCAGCGGTCGGCCCACTCGGCCATGGGCACTTCGAGCGTCCCGCCCAGCTCGGCCTCGCCCGGGCCATCCGAACACCAAGGCATCACCGGCTCCTTTAGCCCCATGAGGATCAGATGCCCCAAAAAGTGCTGCCTGTTCTCTTGCGACACATAGACAATGTGATCGCCGTTAGGCGTAGCCATCTCGCCGCCGGTAAATTCTTCGGTATTGGTAAACAGCCCGCCCCACTGGGATTGCAGCAGGTTGACCACGTTCAAATCCTCGCCCTGCGCCTCGGTGAGGCTGCCCTGCGCCGACAGGAAATGCACATGCGAGTCGCCGCTGTACCAGCCTTCCTCGTTCATCTGCCGCCAGCGCTTCAACCGCAGCTCTAGGGTGCGCTGACCGGGTTTGATCTCCACTTTGGTGCGCAGCGGCTCGTATTCGTAGCCACGCGCCACATCCACGATCACTTGCCCGCGCGGCAGCCACCCTTGGCAGGTCCCGTCGATGTACGCATAGGTGATCTGCCCCAAGCGCACATCGCCGCCCACATCGAAGTGCCAAGTCCCCATGTTGGAGTTGACGTGGGCGTGGTGGCCGTGCGGGGCGTAGGGGATGCCCTCTGGCGAGCGGAAGTGGACGCGGCAGGGCACGGGTTTCCCAGTGGCGTCGTCAATGACCTTGGTATGCACCCAGTTGCGCCCGCGTTCCACCACCTCCAGCCGCACCCGTGGCGAAGCCTGCACGCGGCCCTGCTGACGCACCTCCTCCCAGCGAGCCGCGCCCAAAACTTCTCCGTCTCGTTTGACCTGCACGGTGGCCGAAGGATTGGCGGCTATTTCCACGTATGAAGGGCTGCTGCCCTCGTTTTGCGCTTCGCCCCAACCTTTGCGCCCGTTGAGAAAATCCTCGGCCGTTGCCTCCGGCAATGGGTAGGGATAGGTCGCAACGCCCCGATCGACTTCCACTTCGAGAGCGGCGGACTCGCGCGCGTCCTCCTCTTGCGGCAGGGTAATGATGACCTCGCGCGTACCCTCGCGGCAGATTGGCTCTTCGTCCAAGTCGCTCAGGGTGATACCGCCGATGACAAAGGCCGGACCCGCAGCCTCAATGGCGATTTTTTCCAAGCCCTTATCCGGGTGTGGATTCGGCCACGCCCAGAGCACGAAGTGCTGCGCTCGCCCGCCATCGACTTCGGTCTGGCGACGCCCGGCCATGTCCCACGGGCCTTCGGTGCGCGGCAAGAGCTCATCGTTCGCATCCGGCACCGCCACAAACGGCGTGCCGCCATACGACGACGGCACAGTCGAGATTTCAAAGCGGTCGCGCACTGGCACCTCGAGCACCTCCCCGTCCTCGTAGTGCAGCGCGTATTCAGCTACCAGGGTCGCCAGCGGCCCATTGTCGGCGATCGGCGACTCCAACAGGCGATGCGCCACAATCATCCAAGTCGCCCGCTGGCCGAGCGGAATTTCCACGCCGGACCGCTCTCCGCCGCAGGCAATCAGACAGTGCTCAGCATCGCTGCCGAGCGCAAAGGGCAAGCCGCGCAAGCATTGTGCGCCGAGCGGCCCTTGGCCCCCTAGGATGTCCAGTCCGGCGTTGTACAGCGCATTCAAATTGAGTGGTGTGTAGGTGCCCATGGGCTCCTCCTTTGAAGTGGTCTTGCGATTAGGCTGATAAAGTGGCTTGGGGGACCGACTTTTGCAAAAAAAGCAGTCAGACGCAACCGGCGGGCCCAAGGCACCGCCCTCGACAAACTGCTTTCCATGCCGTGAGGTTGTATTGGCCCTTCACGAGCCGCCTATCCCTTTACGGCACCAGCCGTCAATCCTTGGACAAAGTACCGCTGCAACCCCACAAAGAGCGCGATTGGCGGCAGGCTAAAAATCAGCGATGCGGCGAATAGCTGGTCGTATTTGTTGACGTATTGCCCCAAAAACGCGGCGCGCAGCCCCACCGGAATGGTCAGGGCCTGCGATTTGGTAAACACAAACGCGAATAAGAATTCGTTCCACGAAAGCAAAAACGCAAAAGTCCCCACCGCCACGATCGCCGGTGCGGCCAGCGGCAAGATGATCCGGTAGAGTAGCTGGAGGCGGTTGCAGCCGTCGATGAGCGCGGCCTGCTCTAGATCGGTGGGAATGGCGCGGAAATAGCCGTTGAGCAGCCAGGTGCAAAACGGAATGGCAAACCCCGTGTAGATCAGCACCATGCCCACGTGCGTGTCGAGCAAGCCGAGCGAGCGAATCACCTGAAAGAGCGGGATGAGGATCGAAGAGCCGGGCAGCATTTGCGACATCACCACCACCATCAGCAACAAGGTGTTGCCGCGGAAGCGGAAGCGGGCAAAGGAGTATGCCGCGCAGACGCTAAACGCGAGGGCGATTAGGGCCGTAGAAAGGGAAATGGCCATGCTGTTGGCAAAGTACTTCACAAACGGCCCGGTGTTCCACATTTCGACGTACGCGTGCAAGGTGAGGGAGCGGGGGAAGACCAGCGGCGGGGTGCGGGTCATCTCGGACAGGGGGCGCATGGACGTGGTCACCACCCATATCAGCGGCATCACCAGCGCGAGTACAAAGACGGAGCCCAAGCCGTAGGCGAGATAGGCACGGACCTTTTCTTGGGTTTTAATTTGCATGGCTTAGTACCGCTTTGCACAGGAGGGCATTGAGCGGGGCTGGTTGCTCATGGCATCTTTGGTCAATGCAAGAATCGGCTTATTTCACAGTCGGCCGCCGTAACGGCGTAGCAACGATGCCATCTCACGAGCATTGTTCGCCTCCGCAATGTGCTGCGGCGTCCGGCCGCTACTTTCCTTCGCGTTGACATCGGCCCCATGCTTGAGCAATAATTCTACCATCTCAACCTCATTGTCCCGCGCCGCCCAGTGCAGCGGCGTCTCGCCACAGTTGCCCTTCGCGTCGATCTTGATAGCGGGTCTCTGCTTGAGCAAGACTTTCGCCACCTCAACAGCAGCACTTTTTCGCACCGCATTCTTTCGCGCCGCCCAGTGCAGCGGCGTCTGGCCGCTACTTTCCTTCGCGTTGACATCGGCTCCGTGCTTAAGCAAGACCTCGGTCGTCGCAACAGCATTTGCCCATGCCGCCCAGTGCAGTGGCGTCAAGCGATCGTAGTCCTTCACATTGACATCGATCCCCTGCTTGAGCAATGATTCTACTGTCTCAACAGCATTGTTCTGCGCCGCAATGTGTAGCGGCGTCTGGCCACTTAGGTAGGATTGTCCCCCGTTCATCTCGTTTCTCTTATTGGGTTGTTGTGTCTAGTTCGGTTGATGACTTAGTTGGGGACTACTTTAACCATCTTTTTTGCTAGTGAGAGAGTTGAAGTTCGCTTATACAGTTCTGATTAATTCAAAAAATCAGTTCATTCACTATTCGCTCCCAGGCTTCTGCGCCGCTTGGTCTACCTTATCGGGGGCGACGACGTTGGTCTCAAAATGGCTCAGCATATAACGGCGCAAAAAAACTGCCGTCTTGTGAGGCGCTATGTCTATGGGCCTGCTGCCTCTAGGCCTGCTGCCTTCATATGTGCCCTTGGCGTTGATATCGGCTCCATGCTTGAGTAAGACCTCAACCGTCTCAACAGCATTATGTCTCGCTGCAATGTGTAGCGGCGTCCAGCCGCTGACAGTACTACTCTTGCGGTCCACTTTGGCGTTGACATCGGCTCCGTACTTGAGTAAGACCTCGACCGTCTCAACAGCATTATGTCTCGCTGCAATGTATAGCGGCGTCCAGCCCGCTCTACCTTTGGCATTGACATCGGCTCCGTACTTGAGCAAGACCTTGACCGTCTCAACAGCATTATGTCTCGCTGCAATGTATAGCGGCGTAATGTTATTTCCGTAGGCGTCGGCGTTGCGCTCGGCGTTGACATCGGCTCCGTGCTTGAGTAATACTTCCGCCATCGCAACATCATTGTTCTGCGCCGCGAAGTGCAGCGGCGTAATGTTATTTCCGTAGGCGTCGGCGTTGCTCTCGGCGTTGACATCGGCTCCGTACTTGAGCAAGACCTCGACCGTCTCAACAGCCTTATGTCTCGCTGCTCTCTGTAGCGGCGTCCAGAAATATATAAGAAGCGCCCTAGTGTTGACGTCGGCTCCCTGCTGGATCAGGGACGCAGTCAGCATGGGCAGATTAAGTTTTACTGCAATGTGTAGATCTTTTACCGCATCCGGGGATGGCCAGCGGCCTGACTGGACGAAAAATTCCTGTCGTTGCTTCTCGATTTGCTCGGCTGCTAGTCTTGCTTTTTCTGCTTCAAGTGTCTGTCGTTGCTTCTCGGCTTGCTCGGCTGCTAGTCTTGCTTTTTCTGCTTCAAGTGTCTGTCGTTGCTTCTCGGCTTCCTTGTCGCAGCTGAGGCTCCCGAGGGCCAAGACCACAACGAGTATTCTCCACATCATAGCCATTTCTTGTCTCCTTGAGGGAGGATATTAAGAGGTGATTGGTCTAACGTATAGCATCTACGGTTCAAAACCAAGCCAATCCCAGTTTTAATTCGCATCTCTCCGCTCCTCGCGGAAGAGTACGCGGATGCAGACGATGCTCAGCGCCAGCAAAAGAGCAGCAGAATCAGCACCGCGGCCGCACCCTTGCCGAGCCGCAGGTGCTCAAAGGCGACGCGATCCTGCCGATCCTGCGTGGCCTTGGCCGGGTCGCCCTCGGTCATTATGAAAATCAGCGCAAAGTCGTTGACCATCCAGATGGTGGCGAAGCAGAAGACCACCCCGATCACGTTGCTTGAGCTGTCTTAGAAGAGCCCGCTATTGGATTACAGCCGAATTACGGCTAAAATCAGCCCTTTTCCATATTCTGGATCAGCCGATCTTCACTCGGCAGTCATCTCATCCAACAGGCGCGTGAACTCGGCCAGCTCCGCCACCTGTATGGCGGCGCGTAGCAAGGCTTGGAGTTGCTCCACCTGTTCAATACCGGCCAAGCACCCCGACAACGCCTTAGCCGCATCCGCATCAAACCGAATCGCCAAGGCTTCTTGGATACTTTGCCGAAGCCCCTGCTCACGCCCTTGCTCTAGCCCCTGCTCCAGTCCTTGCTCCAGTCCTTGCTCCAGTCCTTGCTCCAGTCCTTGCTCCAGTCCTTGCTCCAGTCCTTGCTCTAGCCCCTGTTCCAGCCCTTGCTCCAGCCCTTGCTCTAGCCCCTGTTCCAGCCCCTGTTCCAGCCCTTGCTTCAGCCCCTGCTTCAGTGCTCGCTTGCGCAGAGATTCAAGTAACGGAAACTCAGTCATGATCTCCTCCGATATAAGAGAAAAAACGGTTGATTCCTCGCACACCAACGAACTCAACATCCCCATGTGTGCCAACATACTATGCTTAACGGCACGAGATACAGCTAACTCCTCGGTCGTCTCCACACACCGACGCAACCACGCATCCACATCCATCCCTTCAGGACGCCCCATCAGCGGCGTAAACGGCAATACTCCTACATTGCCCGACGACAAATGCGCCATCCCATCCAACGCAATCAAACGGATCACCTTATAGCGCAGCACCACTTCAAAGCCCGCATGCTCTTGAATGTAATGCCCCGGATCGCGCCGCCCGGCCTCGGGACGCAGGTAGATCACGTAGGAAAACAGGGGCAAGCCGTACTCGGCAATGCAGTGTCCCATATAGCCGGCCATGCGGCGCGGCATGGGCACGGCCGTGCTATCGGTAGTTTGAAACTCGCAATGCACTAACGCTTTCTCACCTTGGATTTGCACGTGCAGTAGGCTGTCCATCACCTGCATCTCGACGGTGGGTTGCTCCGGGTTGAGCATATCCAGTAGCTGCACCTGTGAATGCCCCAGCAGGAAGGTCAGAAAGCCCTGCGGATGAGTGCTGAGCAGGGATTTGGAAACGCTGTCAAATTCGGCCATCGGTCCGTTCTCCTGAGAAGCGTTCTTAAAACTCGCGTCGGGCGACAGGTGTATTCGTGGCCGCGGACCACGGCGAAATTTTAAGACGGCTTCCTTGAGTACCCGACCGTAGGCCAACGGTGCGGTCGCGCCTAAAACGGGTGGCGCGAGGCAGCATCCCTTCGGCTTTGCTCAGGACAGGCTCATACCGCTGCTACTGTCGTGTACTAAGGATGGCTTCTAAGGAGTGGACGCGATGTAGAGAAATATATCCGATTGGCATACCAAGACAAAGGGCATAACCTGACGATTTTTAATCGCCATCCCGCCGCTCCTCGCGGAAGAGCACGCGGATGAAGACGATGCTCATAGCCAGCAAAAAGAGCAGCAGAATGAGTGCCGCGGCCGCACCCTTGCCGAGCCGCAGGTGCTCGAAGGCGATGCGATACACCGTAATGGGTACTACCTGCGTGGCCTTAGCTGGGCCGCCCTCAGTCATTATGAAAATCAGCGCAAAGTCGTTGACCATCCAGATGGTGGCGAAGAGAAAGACCACTCCGATCACGTGTTTGAGCTGCGGCAGAGTAACGTGGAAGAAGCGCTCGAACACATTGGCTCCATCGACGTGCGCGGCCTCGTATAGCTCGGCGGAAACCCCCTGCAAACCGGCCAGCAGCATGATGGTGATATAGGGCATGAAGCGCCAAACATTGGCCACCACCACCGCGCCGAGGGCCGCGTCTGGCTGCGCCAGCCAAGGGACATTGGCGTCGATGAAGCCGAGGCTCAGGAGCGTATGATTGACCAGCCCGAAGCTGTCGTGGAAGAGCCAGCGCCACATATAGCCGGTTACGACCGGGGCGATGGCCCAAGGGATGAGCAAAAAGCCGGTAAAGACCGGCCGATACTTGCGGATCTCGTTAAAAATCAACGCCATCCCCAAGCCCAAGGCGAAGGCCACCGGCAAGGAGTAGAGCGTAAAGCGCACCGAACTCCAGATGCTGTTGACAAAGGTGCGGCTGCCGAGGAGCTTGGCGTAGTGGGTCAGGCCGATGAATTCGTCGCCGGCCCCGCGGAAGAGCTTCACCTTGTACAGGCTCATCACGAGATTGCTGAACACCGGGTAGAGGATGACCACCACCAAGACCAGCATGGCCGGCAACAAGAAATAGTACGGCGTCAGATGTTTGCGCCGCGCACTAGTAATCACTCAACACCTCATCTACTTCTTCGGCCGCAAAGTCCAGCGCCTCTTTGGGGCTTAGCGAGCCGGTCAGCGCCATATTGACCGCGTCGGCAATGTGCCGCTGGATCTGGGTGATGGCCGGATGCCCGGGCCAGCCCAACCCATTGGCCCCGGCTAGGGCGAGCTGGTCCAAGTTGATGTAATCGGACTGCACGCCCTCGGCATAGGCCGCCTTCAGCGTGGGAATGCCGCCCATGGTCGGGTTGGGGTTGCGCCAGACTGGATGGTCCAAGTCCAGTGCCTTGACCACTTCCCAAGCTTCATTGGGAACTTTGGTATAGCCCGTTATGGCAATCATAATTACGTCGAGCAATGTCCGCGATTCGTGCGGCCCGATGTGCTCGGTGGGCGCGGGAACCTGCGCCAGCGCCAGATTGTTCAGATCGAAGTCGTAGTTGCCGTGGACGATATCCTGCCACCACGGCCCCTCTATCGACAGCGCGGCCTTGCCCGTCGACCAGTGCGCGGCGTTCTCGTCAAAGCGATAGGCCGCGCTGCCGGCTGGCAAATAGCCCTTGTTTTTCATTTCCACTAAAAACTCCAGCGCGGCCTGCCCGGCCGGGCCGTTAAAGGCAGCGGCCGACCAATCCTCGTTAAAGACGCGCCCGCCCGCTTTGTACAGCAGCGGCAAGAAGCGGTAGGCCGTGTCCAGATTGACGCCCCCGGGCATGGTAAAAGGCTCGATCCCGGTGCCGGCGAATTCCGGGCCGAGTGCCAGCATCTCATCCCAAGTTTTGGGAACTTCGAGCCCCATCCGCGCCATGATTTCGGTGTTGACCGCCAGCACAAAGGGCAGCATGGTCACCGGCAAGCCGTAGTGCTTGCCGTCGTATTCGACCAGTTCCCAAACATTGTCGAGGATGCGCTCCTTGACTTGGGAAAAATCGGGAAAGTTCTCCAGCGCGTACAATCCCCCCAACTCGCCAAATTCCACCGAGTACTTGTGATGCACCCGCACGATATCCGGCCCGTCGCCGACGATGGTAGTGCTGATTAGGCTCTCGCGCTGCGTGGCCCAGTCGCGGAACTCCAGCTCGATTTGGATGTCGTTGCGAGAGGCGTTGAAGTCCAACACGGCCTGCTGCACCCATGCGCGTAGGCCCGGCACCCCGCCGAATTCCCACAACACTACCGGGGTCGGCTCGCCGGGACGCGGGTGGTCGTCGCCCCCGCAGGCGATCAGGCCGACAAGGAGTGGAAATAGTATTCGTTGCAAGTGCATAACCTATAGCAACCCTACATCATTCAAGACTGGATGTCACGCCTAAAGGCGCGGTGAAGCCCGCTTGCGCGGGAATGACGTATAGGTAAAAGAGACCGTGCCGATGAACGCATGCTTTCAAATCATTTAGGACTGTTATAACAGTTTATTTTTACGCCGATTTATAGTAGCCAAAGCACCAATGGCCCACAATACAGGCCGCGCCCGCTGGACACCTCTAACCGTATTCCTTACTAATGAGAGCCAACACTTACACCCCAATAGGCTTATGCAAAATATCCTCATCACCGGCGCGAGCGGCCTAATCGGCACGGCCGCGGTCGCCCGCCTCGGTAAGCACTACAATCTGCGCGCCCTCAACCGCCGCCCACTCCCAAACCTCGACTGCCACCAAGCCGACATCGCCGATCTCGACGCCATCCGGCCGGCCTTTGCCGGGATCGACGCGGTCGTCCACTTAGCCGCCCAGATTGAAAACGATATAGCGGCGATCTTCCGCGCCAACTTGCAGGGCACGGGGAATGTCTTGGCCGCGGCTCGCGCGGCCGGGGTGCGCCGCGTTCTCTTCGCCAGCAGTGGTTCGGTCATGGGCGGCTACGCCGTGCTCTCGCCCTACAAGGAGCTTTTGGCCGGCGAGTACGACCAAGTGCCCGCCACGTGGCCGATGCTGACCGCGCAATCGCCCCTGCGGCCCACGGGCCTGTACGCGGCCAGCAAGGTGTGGGGCGAAGAGTTGGGCCGCGAGTACGCTGCGGCCTATGGCATGTCCGTCCTCTGCCTGCGCTTTGGCCGCGTCAACCCGGAAAACCGCCCAACCCATTCCCGCGAATTCTGCGTCTGGTGCAGCCAGCGCGACGCCGCGCAGATGATCGAAAAGTGCCTTGCCGCCCCCCTCGACTTGCCCTTCGACACCTTCTTCGTCAACTCGGACAACAAATGGGGTTACCGCGACTTGCAACACGCTCGCCACGCGGTGGGCTTTGTGCCCGCGGACCGAGCCGAAGACTACCGCTGAGGAGAAAACCCATGCTGCTTTTGTGCGCGATTTTGCTCGCCGCCTCGGCCGCGTGCGCGGACGTGAACATCAACGCCCCCTTGTTGGAGGCGGCCCCGACCATTGACGGCGACCTCGCCGAGTGGAAGGACCGCGCCCACAACGACGGCGTCTGGGACATGCGCCGCATCAGCGAGGCCAGCTTCTACCGCCTCGATCGCGGCGCCCGCAACCGCCTCACTGACCACGGCCACGAGCCGCCCCTCGAAGACGACTTGAGGGCCCGCTATTACATTGCTTGGGACGCGCAAAATTTCTACTTCGGGGCCGAGGTGTGGGACAATGTCAACGACCTCGACGACCCGGAGCCGGCGGACAAGCGCTGGTATTTTAAGGATGCGATTTGCTGGTTTATGGAAGGCCCGCGCGACCGGGCCAACGAGCGCTTTGGCCAAGGCGACAATGCCTTCTGCTTTGTGGCCGACCCGCAGCGCACCCCGCAAAACGCTTGGTGGAGGCACGGCGCACCCGGCCAGAGCTACGTGGAAGAGCCGATCCCCGAGGCCGCTTGCGACTACGTCGTGCGCCTAGATCCTTGGGGCCGGAGCGCGGCCGATTTCATCTTGGAAGCTCGCGTCGAGATGGCGCCGACGTTTGGCCAGAGCGACCCCCGCTGGCAGCCGCCGCAAGTGGGGGACGAATACAGCATGGAAATCGTCCACACCGACCCGGATGGCGGCGCGTACGGCGGGCACTTCATGATCTACGGCAATGGCGATGACGACAACACGTGGGGGCGGATGATCTTGGTCGGTCCGCGGACGCCGATTGGGCGGCTCGCCGAGTAGGCCCAATAGATCGTTCACTACACCAGAGAAAGGAGGGTGCTATGCTCAGCCCCAATCCAGCCGTCAAGTTCACCTACGAGGACTACCAGCACACCCCGGAGGACCAGCGCTACGAGTTATTGGATGGAGAGTTGATTATGGTTCCCGCGCCCAATCTAGGACATCAGAGAATTGGTATCCGGCTAGGAGCGTTACTCCACAGCTTCGTACAGAAGAGGGGGTTAGGCGAGGTCTTCCACGCGCCCTGCGACGTGGTGCTGTCGAATACGGATGTGGTACAGCCGGACCTATTGTTCGTTTCCAATGCTCGAGCGCACCTGCTGCGCGGCGGCGCGAGTGTCCTCGGTGCACCGGATTTGGTCGTCGAAATCCTGTCTCCCTCTACTGCCGGGCGGGATCGGACTCTCAAACGCGCCCTGTACGCCGAGCACGGCGTGCAGGAATACTGGTTGGTCGATCCAGACGCTCGGACGGTGACGGTGCTGCGGCTCGGAGAGGAGGCCATTTACGGCGAGGGGCAAACGATGACCTCGCCCATGCTTGCAGGTTTCGCCGTTGACTTAAACGAGATTTTCTAGTGTTTCTGTCCTTGGCAATCGCGGCCCTCATCGCCCTCGCCGGTTGCAAGTCCCATGTGGTCTCCGTGGACGTTGGTCGAGCGCCGGCGTTCACCGTACCTGCGGCGGATGGGACTTCTGTTTCCCTGGCCGACTTACTCGACGACCGCACGGCCGCGGTCCTGCTGTTTTACAGAGGATTCTTCTGAGGTATCTGTAGGAACCAACTAGGTGAGTTGGCAGATATGTATCCCGAGTTTCTAAAGCGAAATGTGTCGCTTGCGGCGATCAGCACGGATGACACCACCGACGCCCTGAAAATGGTAGAGCTCACCGGCGCTGAATTCGCCATTCTGTCAGACAAGGACGCCGAGGTAGCCAAGGGCTACGGAGTGTACAACCTGTTAGGTGACGGCCTCGCGACGCCGTCCGCCTTCATCGTCTCGCCCGAGGGCGACATCAAATGGCAATACGTAGGGAGAAACATCTCCGCCCGTCCGCCGCCCGATGCAATTTTGGCGCAAATCGATCGCTTGACAGAGTGAATCGCCCCGCCCGGTTCGCTTGCTCAACACGTCCAGCTCGAGCTGCTTTGCAAGGCGGTCCAGCGACCTCGGCGTCCGGCGTTTTTCGCGGGCGAGACGCCCTCGATCCCAGCGGCTTGGAGTCAAGGCCGAGAGCGAAACCCTAGTTTTCAGACCGCTTCTAAACGATCTCTTGGCGTATTGAGCACAAAACCGGAGCGCTCGCTATCAGGGACGATGAATTCTTTTTTTGTCAATCGCTCAAAAGCGTCCATTACTTGGCGGACGTGGTCGGCGAATGTATCGGGGTCTTGCACAGCGCCGAGTTCGTGCCAAAGGGCTAAGATGATCTCTGGGGCCGCCATGGCCTTGCGGGATGCGAACTTTTCGCATCGCCACATCACATTAAGGCACCTCCGCGACAGGGAATCCAGACCGCTGAGGTCGCCAAATAGTGCTTCCAGTTCTGTGCGGTAATCCATTTGCATTAGTACGCGATCGGCGACGAAAATGGGCTGCGTCGGTGTGCTGCGCTCGTGTTGGTAGATTAGGCCGGCGCGTTCTAGCACTATGAGCTGTTCAAAGTGATTGTTGTCTGGCGTCAGCAGAATGGTGTAGTGATGTTTTTCATTCGCCCATTCCGTCTTCATCAGGTAGGAGAGTACGCGCGTTTGTTGGGCAGAGAGCGGCCCAGCGAGTTTGCCGGCAATATAGGCGTCAAACGAAGCAAGCCGCGCTTTCATGCGCTTGTCGACTAAAGGACCGGCGTTGAGAAAGAGGGTTACTTCTTCGCTGTAAATGCGATAGGTCGGCAGGCCGAGCTGATTTTCCAAGCACAGGTTTACCAACGTGGCCATGCCAATGCCCCGGCCTTCCCATTTCCGATACACCCGCAGCACATCCGCTAGCTTGGGGTTGCGCGCTCGGGCCTCGGGGATGATGCGGCGCAGTGGAATGGCATCTCTTGGATGCTCAATGAGCAAGTGCGGGCGGAACGATCCCGGATTGCGAATGGAAATGTGTTGCCCCGGCTTGATGGAAATGATGACTTGCTTGTTGATGGAATAATCGCGGTGGGCGAGGGCATTGTTTACTGTTTCGCGCAGCACTTCCTCGGGATATTGCGGCACGGCCGTGCCGCCCTCGGCAATGGAAATGCCGATCTGAATGTTGCGCAGGATGTAGGCGAGGCTTTGCTCCATCAGCGGCAGGATGTTGTCGATTAGGTCCTGCTTATCTTGGGCGACTTCTTGCGGCGCATCTACATAGCCGTGGACGTGGCAGCGGAAGCCGAGTTGGTCGCCTATGTGCTGCCCGCATACTAACATGCCGAGGGTGGTGACGGTTGCGTCCTTGATAAACAGTTTGCGGGCGAGAAATCCGCGTGCAGCTTCCAGATCCGCCTTGATGGTTTCCACTTTGCCAAGACTGTTGAGCTGTTGGATGTAGCCATTGAGCGCGTCGAGGTTGAGGTCGGCGAGGGTCGCGCCCGGCACGGGCTGTACTTCGCGGGCGTCCCGCACCTGCTCCTTGTAGTCTTCTTGGCGAGCGATCTCTGCTTCGGTGAGCTTGTGGTCGCCGGTCAAGACGCGCTTCCACGCCTGTCCATTGTAAAAGACGAACTTGCGGTCGGCGGGTAGTTCATCTACGTAGAGCACGGCCACGCGACCATTTTGAAAGTGGCGGATTTGCGGCGGTGGGAAGGCTGCACTCAGGTTGAGCGGCGTTCCGTTTTGGTCCGTAAAGAGGCGGGGGAATTCCTTTAGCTGTGCCTCGGCGTCCTCTCGGTAGCCGGTGAAGACCCAGTGGCGCTGCGGGCCTTGGCCTTCTTCCTTGAAGCCGAAGAGGAGGAGGCCGCCGCGGGTGTTGAGAAAGGCGTTGGCAGACTTGTGGCTTTCGCGCCAAGAAGAGGTAGCGGACGGAGTGGGTTTGATCTCCAAGCCATCGTCCTCCACGTCCTCAAAGCGTCCTGCCGCGATGAGGGCCGCTAGCTTCTTCAGGACCTTGTCTATTCTATCGGGCATTTTTGCAAGTTGCGGCAATGGATAGTGGGTGGCGCTGCGGCACAGGGCTGCAGCGGGCCTGTAAAGATAACGGGATGTTGAAGAATAATCGAATTTTACCCTCTTCGGGCAGAATGTCGCGCCCGCAACGCCATCCTCGACAGACCGCCCCCGCAAAGCGATATTAAACGCGGCACATCTTCTTTTTAATAAGGAGCAATACAATGAGTAGGGTAGATCAGATCGGCTGGCACGCCGAGAGCAAAACCGGCGTCATTGCGGCCGGTGGGGCCGGGGCCGTAGCCGCCGGCATTGAAATTCTCGGCGCGGGCGGCAATGCAGCCGATGCCGCAGCCGGCGCGATTCTCGCGCTCAACGTCACCGATCACGGAGCCTGTTCCATCGGCGGGGAAGTGCCGGTGCTCATCTGGGACGGAAACGCGGTCAAGTCGCTGTCCGGTCAGGGACGTGCGCCCCTGTCGCCGGCGGCCATTGCTTGGTACATGGAACACGGCATCCCAGACCACGACATCAAGATGGCCCCGGTGCCTTCAGTCGTGGATTTGTGCATTACCCTGTTGCAGCACTACGGTACGCAGAGTTTTGCCGCGATTGTCGCGCCGACCTTGGCCCTGCTCGACGAAGGCGAGGAGGCGTGGCACCCCGACTTGGCGCGGACGCTGCGGCGCATGGTGGAGGAGGAGCATTGCGCCGCTGGCAATCGCCGAGAGAAGCTGCAAGCAGCCGGCGATCACTTCTATGGCCGTCGCGCCGAGCACGGCGATATAGCCGAGGATCTGGAGGCGTTTTACGTGGAGCAGGGCGGGTTCTTGCGCCGCGCGGATCTGGCCGCCCACAGGACCTTGATCGAAGAGCCGGTGGCCGTCGATTACCGAGGCTACCAAGTGTACAAGTGCGGCCCGTGGACCCAAGGCCCGTATCTGTGCCAAGCCCTGCGCCTGCTCGAAGGGTTTGATCTCAAAGGCATGGGGCATTGCTCGGCCGACTACGTCCACGCGGTCGTCGAAGCCATCAAGCTGGCCATGGCCGACCGCGACGCGCACTACGGCGACCCCCTGTTCGTGGATGTGCCCATGAACGCCTTGCTGTCCGACGACTACACCCAACTCCGGCGGCCCCTGATCGACATGGGCCAAGCCGCGCTGGACGCCCGCCCCGGCGACCCGCTCGGCATGAGGGCGGTGCAGGAGGGGGGCGCGTTCCGGCCCGGAGTCGGCGGCACCACCACGTGCGTGGTGGCCGACCGCTGGGGCATGGTCGTATCGGCCACGCCGAGCGCGAATGTCTATCGCGCTGGCGGCAGCGGCAGCACGGGCGTCTCCTACGGCAACCGCCTGCGCAGCCTCAACACGACCCCCGGACACCCCAACTGCATCGCCCCGGGCAAGCGGCCCCGCATCACCCTGACCCCCACGCTGGTGCTCAAAGACGGCGCTCCCGTGTTAGCTATCAGCGTGGCTGGCGGCGATCTGCAAGACCAAGCCACCTTGAACCTGTTGCTCGACTTTGTGGAATTTGGGATGCGACCAGCCGAAGCGGTCGTGGTGCCGCGCTTTGCCACGGACCACCACGAGGACTCGTTTGACCCCAACCCAGTGCGCGAGCAGACATTCATCGAGGCCGGCTCGCTGGCTATCAGCGCGGCTGTTGATGGGCAAGTGCGGGGCGAACTGGCGCGGCGCGGCCACCAAGTTGAGGCCCGCAACGGCCCCATCGCCACCCCGGTCATGCTGTGGGCCGACGCGGGCACGTACTACGCGGCCGGCGATCCGGCTGCGGGCCGCCACGCGGCCGGGCTGTGAGCCACGGGTTAGTGGCCAGTCCCCGCACATAACTTAGGGGCGCAAACGGACCACTAACCACTCAATAGACGGGGACTAGCGCGGCAGGATTGCGGCTGCGGTGTCTTGAAACCATATTGTCCGCTTTGAATCCCGCTAGAATCGCCTCTGAAGCTGGCTTTTGATGACGTCGCCGACTGCGGCCCCTACATACCGAGAAACGCACGCTCGCCAAGGTGCGGCCAGCGGGCTCACGCTCCGCTCCTTGGTGCTCGGCGTCATCCAAGTCCTCGTGGTGTGCTTGGGCGCGCCCTACGCCATTTGGGTCTTGGGGTCGTCCGAAATCACGTGGTCGTTCTTTCCGATTGCCGTCGGCTTCTCGTTTTGCTGCCTCATCCTGCTCAACATCTTGCTCAAGACGATCAACCCCGGCTGGGCCTTGCGGCCGGCCGAGATGATCACAGTCGTGGTCATGGGCTTGGTGACGACCGGCATTCCCATCTTTATGATGGGCTACGTGCTGTCGATCCCCACCACGCCCTATTACTTTGCCTCGGCTGAAAACCAGTGGGGCACGTACGTGTTGCCCTACCTGCCGACGTGGCTGTTGCCGAGCAACGAGGGCTTGGCCATGACGTGGTTTTTCGAGGGGCTGCCGCTCGGGGAGCCCATGCCTTGGGGCACCCTGCTCGATGCGTGGGCCATGCCGCTGTTTTGGTGGCTGAGCTTTATCTGGACCTTGTACGCGGTCTGTTTTTGCCTCGTCGTCGTATTGCGCAAGCAGTGGGTTGAGCGCGAGCGGCTGGCCTATCCCCTGATGGAGGTGCCGCAAGCTCTCGTGGCGGATGCCGATGGCCCTGCGCGCGTACCGGCCGTCTTGCGCAACAAGGTCTTTTGGCTGGGGGCGGCCCTCCCCTTGTGCATCGTCTTGTGGAACATCGTCGGCTTTTTCTTTCACTTCTTCCCCAAGATCGAATGGCATCATCCCATCCAAATCGCGCACGGCTTTCCGACCATTAACATCCGCTTGTACTTCCCGGTCGTGGGCTTCATGTACTTCGCCAACCTCAACGTCACCTTCAGCATCTGGTTTTTCTTTTTACTACTGCTGCTCGAAGAGGGCCTGTTTAACCGCTTTGGCATTGGCGTTACCGAGGCCGACAACTTTGTGTGGGGCTTGCCGTCGACGTCTTGGCAGTGCTGGGGGGCGTTTGTGGTGCTGGTGCTGTGGGGGTTGTGGATGGCGCGCGATCACCTAAAAGACGTGGTGCGCAAAGCCTATAACCCGGCTCATCCGGTTGACGACAGCCGCGAGCTCATGTCCTACCGCAGCGCGGTCATCGGCCTCTTGGTCGGGGTCGTCTATATGCTAACTTGGCTCAACAAGGCCGGCATGGAATGGCCGGTGGCGGCGTTTTTTTTGGGCGGTGTGCTCATCGCCTACTTGGGCATCACCCGCTTGGTGGTGCAGGCCGGCGTCTTTTACCTGACGACGCCCGTGGTCAGCCAAGCCATGACCATGATGACCTTTGGCACGAGTGCGATTTCGCCGACGGGCTTGGCGGCCTTGGGGATGAGCTATGGGTTCTTCAGCGATGTGCAGTCGATTTTCATGCCGTCGGCCGCCCATGCCACCCGGCTGCACGACGCCATGCGCATGAGCCGCCGCGGCCTGTGCTTGGCCATTGCGCTGGCCCTGTTGGTCGGCTTTGTCGCCGCCATTGCGTACGTCATTGCCATGGCCTATGAGCAGGGGGCCTCCAACTTCAACTCTTGGTTTTTCCGCGTTTCCTCGGGCGCGGGGGTGCGCTCCTTTGACGACGCGATGAGCAAGATAAAAACCCCGGCCGATTTCCACGCGCAAAAGCTCAGCTTCTTCGGCGCGGGCGCGGGCGCCATGGCGGTTTTGACGTTTATGCAGTATCGCTTCCCGTGGTGGCCCCTACACCCGGTGGGCTTGGCCATCTCCGCGATCTGGATGGTGCGCAACCAAGCCCCGGCCATCTTTGTGGCGTGGGCGGCCAAGAGCCTGATCATGCGCTTTGGCGGCATTGAGCTATACCGCAAGGCCGCGCCCTTCTTCATCGGCCTGATCCTCGGGCACTTCTTCGGGGTGGGGATCTCGTTTATCGTCGATATGATTTTCTTTCCCGGCAACGGCCACCCCATCCTGCACGGCTGAGGCCGCGTTGTCAACCCATCCCGCACAGCAAGAGGGCACAGGCGTCACCGTGCGCTCCTTGGTCGTGGGCTGCGGAGTGGTGGCGTTGATCAGCTTGGGGGCACCGCACTCGATCTGGACGTTTGGCTCGTCCGAGATGACGTGGTCGTTCTTTCCGCTCGGGGTGGGGTTTCTCTTTGTCGGCCTCATCTTCGCCAACGCCCTGCTCAAGACCTTCAACCCCAACTGGGCCCTGCGCCCGGCCGAGATGATCACCGCTGTCGTCATGGGTTTGGTCTGCACTGGCATCCCGGTTTTCCTCATCGGCTACTTCCTAGCCATACCGACTACGCCTTATTACTTTGCGTCGGCCGAGAACCAATGGGGCACCTACGTACTGCCCTACCTGCCCGCTTGGCTGTTGCCGAGCAACGACGGCTTGGCCATGACGTGGTTTTTCGAGGGCCTACCCATCGGCGAACCTACCCCTTGGCACACCTTGCTAGCCGCTTGGGCTATGCCGCTGTTTTGGTGGCTGAGCTTTATATGGACTTTGTACCTAGTCTGCTTCTGCGTGGTGGTCATCCTGCGCAAGCAGTGGGTCGAGCGCGAGCGGCTGGCCTATCCCTTGATGGAAGTGCCGCAAGCCCTCGTCGCCAACGCCGACCGCTCCCGCAGGCTGCCAGCGGTCATGTACAGCAAAGTCTTCTGGGCGGGAGCGGCCATTCCGCTTTGCATTGTCTTGTGGAACATCGTCGGCTTTTTCTTACACTTCTTTCCCAAAATTGAGTGGCATCACCCCATTCAGGTTGCGCCCGGTTTTCCGACCATTAACATCCGCTTCTACTTTCCAGTCATCGGCTTCATGTACTTCGCCAATCTCAACGTCACCTTCAGCATTTGGTTCTTCTTTTTGCTGATGCTGATCGAGGAGGGTTTGTTCAACCGCTTTGGCCTCGGCGTCACCGAGGCGGATAAGTTCGTTTGGGGGCTGCCGTCGACGTCTTGGCAGTGTTGGGGGGCGTTTGTGGTGCTGGTGCTGTGGGGGCTGTGGATGGCGCGCGACCACCTCAAGGACGTGGTCCGCAAGGCGTGGAATCCAGCCTACCCGATTGACGATCGCCGCGAGTTGATGTCCTATCGCGCCGCCGTGCTGGGCCTCTTGCTGGGCACCTTCTACATGCTAACTTGGCTGCACAAGGCCGGCATGGAATGGTCGGTGGCCGTGCTCTTTTTGGCCGGCGTCCTCATCGCCTATTTGGGTATTACGCGCCTAGTGGTCCAGACCGGCGCGTTCTACCTGACCACGCCCGTCGTCAGTCAGGCGATGACCATGATGACGCTGGGCACCAGTGCCATTTCGCCGACCGGGTTGGCGGCCTTGGGGTTGACCTATTCCTTTTTCGGCGACGTGCAGTCCATCTTCATGCCCTCGGCCGCGCACGCCGCCAAGCTGCACAACAGCCTGCACATTGCCCGCCGCGGCTTTGTCTTGGCCATCGCCTTGGCCGTGGTCCTGTCCTTCGCCGTTTCCCTGACCAACCTCATCGCCATGGCCTACGAGCAGGGGGCTTCCAACTTCAACTCCTGGATCTTCCGCGTCTCCTCGGGCGCGGGCGTGATGGCCTTTGGCGATGTCGTCGCCAAGATCAAGGCCCCGGCCGATTTCCACGCGCAAAAGCTCAGCTTCTTCGGCATTGGCGCGGCCGCCATGGCGGTTTTGACCTTTATGCAGTACCGCTTCCCGTGGTGGCCCCTGCACCCGGTGGGCTTGGCTATCTCCGCGATCTGGATGGTGAGGAACCAAGCCGCGGCCATTTTTGTGGCGTGGGCGGCCAAGAGCCTGATCATGCGCTTTGGCGGCATCGAACTGTATCGCAAGGCCGCGCCCTTCTTCATCGGCCTCATCGCCGGCTACTTCCTCGGCGTTGGCCTCTCCTTCCTCGTCGATGTGGCGTTCTTCCCCGGCAACGGGCATCCGATTCTGCACGGCTGAGGATTTTGGCTTTAATGGGTTGATTTTTTAGATTCCCAACGAGCAAAATCGACGCAGTCGCGAATGCCTGCCAAGCACCATGGCACAACCCGGTTGGACCTCTTTATCTTTGGATTGACAATGTTCAATAATTGCCATAAGTCGTTAAAAAACAATAATTTACCCCCCCCCCCCGAAAATTCTCCAGGTTTTGGATTGCTGTCTTGCTGGCATCCGCTCCATGCTATTCCAACAACGACGCCGGCATTGAGTTACCTACGCCCGGTGCGCCAACCGGAGTCGCCGTTAGTGCCTCCAACAGACGAATTACCGCCGTTTGGAACGCGGTCCCCAACGCGACGAGTTACGCGATTGCCGTCAGACTGAAAAACGGACTTGACCTCGCATGGCGCGAATACCCGACGCCCTCCTCGCCCTACACCATCGCGGATATGTATGCGATGAGCGGGATGCCGTATGAGGTTCGGGTTGCTGCGGTCAACGCCGACGGGCACTCCGAGTGGTCACGTGTCGTCTCAATAACAGCTCCCACGCTCCAAGCAGCTCCGGCCGACGCGATTATAAGTTCCCTACCTCCCCCTTTTGTGGGAGAAACCATACGTGCGAGCTTGGACAGCCAGCGTCCATTTGCGAACAGGTCGGCGTGGCATTGGTCTATTTGCAACGCCGACGGGTCCGGGTGCAAGGTGCTGCCGCAAAGTTCCCCGACGTATGAGTACTTAATGCAGGGCGACATGCAAGGAAAGCGCGTGTCGGTTCAGGTGGATTATGACAAAGAGGGCGTGTCGTACTCCGCGACAGCGGTGTTGGGCGTCGTCTGCGCGGCCCGGGAGCCTCCGACGCAGACGCACTTGTATGATCTACACTCGGCGTGGGTTGAGCTCCAATGGGACAGTGCGAGGGGCGGTGCCATCGCGCCTCTGTCCAACGACTTGCTCGTCGCAACGCCGTGGGGACGGATCGCGCTGGTGCGCCCAAACGGAGAGGTGGCCGATCTCGAGGGGACCGTTCCGATGGAGGTGGCGGAATACCTAGCGCACCCGGACCAAGCAAATTTCCGCTTGGCCCGGTTTCGCGTTGCCGACATTTTGTTGAAACAGCATTCGGCGGGGCGTTATGAACTGTTTGTGACGCATCACTATTTCACCGGCGCGTGCATCCGGTTCAGGTTGTCATCTACGACGCTGCTGCAACAAGGAGCGAGCGTTTCGGTATCGTCGGCGTGGAGAACGATATTCGACGCGGAACCTTGCCTGCCAATCGACAGTTCCGATCTACACCAAGCGGGGGGAAGGATGTTGACGGACGGGCCCGATCACTTGTTGGTCGTTATAGGAGATCATCAGAGTAGTGGTAGGTTTGCTCAAGCCGCGGACTCGCACTTGGGCAAGCTCGTCCGCATCGAAATCGAGACCGGCACCGCGGAGACGCTGGCCGTCGGCCTGCGCAATCCGCAGGGGTTCGCCCGGGACGAGGACGGCAACTTGTGGGAAACCGAGCACGGACCGCAGGGCGGCGATGAACTCAACGGGCTGGAAGCGGGCGGCAATTACGGTTGGCCGTTGGTTAGTTATGGCGTCAAGTATGGAGGAAAGGTCAACGTGCCCCGCGCCGAAGAGGTAGGCCGGCACGAGGGCTTCACAAAGCCCGTTTTCGCTTGGGTGCCGTCAATCGGCATCTCCAGCATCGTCGTAAATGACGAGCGCTTGTTCCCGCTGTGGGGAGACGATCTGTTGATCGGTTCGCTTAGGAGCCACTCGCTCTTTCGAGTCCGCCGCGATGGCCCGGACGTGCAATACGTCGAACGCATCCGCGTTGGCTACCGGATACGGGATCTCGCGCAAATGCCGGACAGGCGTATCGCGCTATTGGCCGATGGGGGAAAGGTCCATTTCCTGAGCCGATCCTACTACGCCCACTGCGACGCTGAGTCTAAGAAGGAACGCCGCGTCTATGCGATCGACTGTAGATCGGGGATTGATCATACGGAGGCGGTGGGTGGGGTCGCGGCTAGCGGTGCTCAGCTATACGGTGCGCATTGCAGCGGTTGTCATAGCCTGAGTGCCGAGGAGCACGGCCTTGGTCCGCATCTCGTCGGTGTGCTGGGTCGGCGCATCGGCTCGGTTAGCGGCTACCTGTTCTCAGACGCACTCAAGTCGCTGGACATGGCGTGGACGCCGACCCGCTTGGAACGGTTCTTAGCTAATCCCAAGCAGTTTGCCCCGGGCACCTTCAAGGCGTCGTTGTCCATCACCCCAGCGGAAGCCCGTGCCATCGCGGACTTTATCGGGGGCGATTGACCTTTTTCTTACTACACGACATCAGCCCTCAGCCTGCCAAGGATCGAGGGCATCTTGCCCTCGTCGAGGGGGGACGCCCTCGAGCCCGCACCCAGCGGAAACCGCAGAAAAGGCGTACTCAAAGTAAGGGGCACCTACTTTAGGTGTCGTGTACTAAGGACCTTTTTATGAAAATCCCTGCGTACGGTCCGTTAATGATACCATCATCAGCGTACAAGCTCGCCCCCCTCACGGCCACAAGGCATCGTTGGCCAGCAGCGCACAGAAGCGGGCAAACGGCACAACCTCAATGCCATCGGCTGTTTGCAAGGACGGCCCGTCGGGATAGACGATAAAGCGCCGACGCAGGCCCTTTAGGCCGGCGAGTACCCGCAAGCCCTTGCACCAAGTTTTCGCAAAGGTCCTACCCGCCTTCACTTCAACGGCGACAAATTCTCCTTGGCGCTTGAGCAGGAAATCCACTTCGGTTTGGCTCGGCGCGGCACTGGCCCAGTAGAAAAACTCCTCACACACCCCGCGATAGTCTTTGTAGGCCCGAATGAGCTGGGCAACCAACCCTTCAAAGAGAGGGCCGCGCTCTTCCGGGGCGAGCGGACCGACGACCCGCTTGAGGGTGCGCACGATCCCAGGGTCGCACCAGTACCACTTGGGCAAGGTGCGTTCGCGGACGCGCAGCTTGGCTTGGTAGGCTGGTAGTTGGAAGCAGAGGAGGGTTTCCTGCAAAATTTCCAAGTAGCCAGTCGCCGTGGTGCGGGCAACGCCGGCCTCGCGGGCGATGTTGGTCGCATTGACCGTCTGGCCGTGGAACAGGGCGGCAATGGGCAGAAAGCGCGCAAATCCAGGCAGATTGCGCACGAGGCCCTCGGCTTGGATTTCTTCTCGGAGATACATCTGGGCGTAGGCGGCCAAGGTCTCGTCTTTGGCCGCGGAAGCCCAGACGATGGGCAGCAGGCCATAGCGCATGGCTTCCTCGAGGTCGAAGGCGGCGGCTAGTTCGGCCGGGACAAAAGGGTGCATGGCGCGATACAAGGCCCGTCCGGCGAGCAGGTTGACGCCCGCTCGCTTGAGTTTGCGGGCACTCGACCCACACAACACAAAGCGCAGCCCTCGTTCTTCAATGAAGCGATGGACCTCGTTGAGTAGGCTGGGCAGCCGCTGCATTTCGTCTAACACCACCCAGCGGTCTCTGTCAACAGCTCTTAATTCGGCGGCGAAGAGGCCGGGATGGGCCAACAGGCGCTGGTAGGTCTCTTCGGCGAGCAAGTTGACCATGTGGGCGTCGGGAAAGGCCGAGCGGAGATAGGTGCTCTTGCCAACGCCGCGGGGCCCCATCAGGAAGAAGCTCTGGCCGGGTATTTGGAGGATGCGGGGAAGGATCATTTGCCTACCTCGTCGTCGTTTTTCGCGGTAAAATGACGAGAAGATAGGCAAATAGGGCGATGGTCAACAGTCGTGGTTCGAGGATGGCGATTCTGCACGGCTGAGGATTTTGGATTTAATGGGTTGATTCTTTAGGTTCTACACTATGACCACAGAGACAACCAAAAAGATCAACCAAACGCTCGAACTCGTCGTAGAGACCCTCGTCCGCTCACACCCCTTCGAGCGGATCGTTCTATTCGGCTCCCATGCTACAGGTCATAGCCAATGGGACAGTGATTTGGACTTACTCGTAGTCTGGCAGACGGGTTTGCCTCCGTTGGAGCGCACCCTTGAAACGCGCCGTCTGCTCGAAGGCATTGATTGCCCCTTGGATATTGTCGTGTACACCCCCGCCGAATTGGACTATTGGAAAGAAGCTCCGTCTTCATTCGCGTCCCAGATATTGGCCGAGGGCATCACTTTATATGAGCGAAACTCCGCAAGAACTTCAGTTGTGAATGAGCCTCAAGGTCGGCGTTCACTGGATATTGCCCAAGCTATTCGCCGGGATTGCCGGGCCTACCTGATGGAGTTGGAGCCAACGCTTTTTGACCAATTGACCGCTACTCCCGCATCGCGCCCTTCTTCATCGGCCTAATCGCTGGCTACTTCCTCGTCGGATCGAGGGCATCTTGCCCTCGTCGAGGGCGGGACGCCCTCGATCCCGGACTCATCGCCCATCAACGACAAGTTATTGGTGTCGTGTAGTTAGGCGATGGTGTTAAAGTGGGGAATGCTGAAAGGGACTACGCGAGTTTTTAGCGAATTTTCATCTATTCAAGGAGACAGAAAGGTACAATGAAAAACCACCAGAGCTTACTTAGTTCCGCGCTTATAGCGTTCCTTTTGGCCGTCCATCCAACGTTTGGCGCTGCGGACTCCCTCCATCCCAGCGACCCCTACTTTGCCCTCGCTCGCGTACTCGACGTGAACATTGAGATGGCATCCGAGGATTGGGATCGTCTGCGCGGGCAAACGCGGACCCTTGCAGATATACTCGTCGGTGCCGACTGCCTCGACAGCCCTGCGGATGATATCTTCACTTGGTTTGAGGCGACCGTAACTGTCGATGGCGAAACCCACACCCAAGTCGGCGTCCGCAAGAAAGGGTTCCTCGGATCGCTGAGTAAGGTTAAACCCTCGCTCAAGGTCCGCTTTGACAAGTTCGTCGATGGGCAGGTCCTCGGCGGCGCGATGAAGCGCCTGACCCTGAACAATGCCCAGCAAGACCCGTCGCTGATTAATACCTGTATGGCCTACCACGTCTTTGCTGCCGCTGGCCTACCGGCACCGCGCTGCAACTTTGCCACCGTTGCGGTAAATGGCGAAAACTTGGGCTTGTACGCACACGTCGAGAGCATGAAAACCGCCTTTTTGGAACGCAATTTTTCCGATCCAAGCGGCAATTTTTACGAAGGGACCGTCAGCGACTTCCGCCCCAAGTGGCGCGGTACTTTGCAAAAGAAAACCAACGAAGCGGAAGCGGACTGGTCGGATATCGACGCGGTCGTCGCCGCGCTGCAAGATCCCTCCCCGGCCGGCCTCGAAGCCCTTGCCGACATCATCGACATCGACCGCTTCCTCACCTTCTGGGCTGTCGAGGTGCTCATTGGGCATTGGGATGGGTACGCTGGCAACCGCAATAACTTTTACGTGTATCGCGAGCCGGATGCGCCTTTTGTGTTCATACCTTGGGGCGCGGATCAAGTTTTTACCTCGATAGATGGCCCCTTCGACGATTTTGTGTCGCCGCCTTCAGTGACGGCGCACGGGGCCATCGCCCACCGTTTATACCGCGACGACGCGATGCGAGCCGCCTATGCAGGCCGCCTCAAGCAACTGCTCGACACGGTCTGGAGTGAAGAAGAACTGCTCGCCCTCGCCAACGAGATGGCGGCGATTGTCCAGCAACATGTGCTGGCCAAAAGGCGTGCGGATGCCGCCAGCGACGCAGACCGAGTGCGTCAATTCATCCGCGAGCGGCGGGCAGCGGTTTTGGCTGATCTCGACCCGGAGCCGGCTGCTTGGCCTTGGCCGCTGGCCTCGGCCGACATTTGCTGGCCGGAAAGAGGCGCGTTTGATCTGCGCTTTGAGACGACATGGGGATCGAGTGGGAGTGAGAATCCGCTGGGGGAAGGGACGGTCGCGTTCAGTAATTATCAGCTAGGAGGAGAAGAGCAACGCTTTGAGCTTTCGGGTGCCATTGCCGGCTTTGAAGAAGACGACGGACGCACGAACAAAAACAGGGCGTCTGTATCCATTACTAGCCTTGGAAAAAACTTTGCCACAGACGTTCTCACTGTGTCGCTGCCGATTGGCTGGGTGGAGAGCGGTGCCAGTTTGCCCATCGACATGAATGCAGTCCGTGGCTATCGCTTGTCGTTGCCGTCCCCTGATAGTTTCCCGGACCAGTTTGAACTAATCGCCAAGGGAGGACTTGAATTCAGCGAGGCGAGCACGGAGCTGGGCGCAAAAATTTCGGGTCGGTTCTACGGCACCTTATTCAGCTTTGGCGGGGGAGAGGATATGGCATCAGAAGCCGTAGCAGCGATCGGATTGGTTATCAACGAAGTCGCCGCTCAAGGCGATCCCCTTGATTGGTTTGAACTCTACAATGTCTCGGGTGGGCCGATAGATCTCGCGGACTTTGTGATGGCCGACGATCTGACGGACGAGAGTAAGCGCACCCCCTTTCCGGACGGCACGATCATCGAGGCGGGTGAGTTTCTACAGATCGAGTTGGATAAAGACGGATGGCCCGGCTTTGCCCTTGGCCGCGACGAAGAGTTGGGCATCTGGACGGCAGACGGGACCTTGGTCGCTCAGGTCGACTGGGAAAAGGGACAGGCCGATGAGGGAACGAGTTGGGCGCGCCGGCCCGACATTACGGGCGATTTTCAGACTGTAGATACCCCTACGCCGGGTGCTCCGAATGAGATTCCGACGGCGATTGCCGAGCAGGCCGCAGGAGTGCCCGAGGCATTTCGGTTGCACGGCAACTGGCCCAATCCGTTCAATGCTAGCACGACCATTGCTTTCGATGTGGAGAGGGCCGTACCCGTGCATCTCGTGTTGTACGACGTGCTGGGCCGCCGCGTCCGCACCCTGTACGGCGGCGAGACCCTGACGGCTGGCCACTATCGCACTTCTTGGAACGGCCGCGATGACGAGGGGCGTCTGGCTGCCAGTGGCGTCTATCTGTACCGACTTACCGCCGGGGCGGATTTTACTGTGGTGGGGCGGATGGCCTTGGTCCGCTAGGACATCTGCACGGGTAACACATCGACGCTAGATGTGGTCCCATCCGAGGGAACGCGCTTCACTGGGCCTTTGGGCGCGAGCTTAGTACACGACCCCTAAAGTAGGCGACCCTTACTTTGAGTATGCCTTTTCTGCGGTTTCCGCTGGGTGCGGGATCGAGGGCGTCCCGCCCTCGACGAGGGCAAGATGCCCTCGATCCTTGGCAGGCTGAGGGCTGGTGTCGTGTAGTAAGGGGCGCGACATACATTGACGGTGCTGATTGCCTGCTGAGCAAAGAGAGCTACTCAATGAAAACAATCAGAAAGCGGCTCATTTATCTCCTTGGGTTTGTGGTGCCCGGAAGCCTTTTCGCAGAGGAGGAGAACGAGCGCGATCTTCGCATCCAGATGGTGGTGGGTGGTTTATCCAGTTTTAACCAATCCACGGGTCAATCCCCTACGATCGAATTCAGTGTGTGGAAACCTCTCGCCATCGGGGATAGGATTACCACAGGTGTCTATCTTGGCCATGGCGCAGCCCAAACTTCGGTTCGCCAAAATAGCCTGATCAGGGAAGGCGACACACCGATTCTGCTAACACACCTCCTCGTTTATCATTCCTTTGAACTAGCAGATTCCTGGACCAGTTTTCTCGAATACGGATTTTCTATCATAGGCTTTGATCACAAGGAAACTTCTCTTTCGCTTGCCGGCCTAGGTTTCGGCGTGGGGATTGGCTACAATCTGTGGAAAGACTGGCTGCTGACTTTCAAGACAAGATACGTTACAGTGAACCAGTCATATCTTGGCGACCCTATCCGGCATAAACAACTTTCTGGCTCGGTTGGGTTAGCTATTCCTGTGGACTTACCAAGACTCTCCTTATAGATGAAGTACCTATTCCCCCTACTGGTTTTTGGGGTATTTCTGGTAGGATGGGCAACGTCTGCCGCCGCGCAACTCAGTAGCGACCTCTTTGAGCAGTACGAGGTCGTCATCGGCGCGGCGGAACGCCAGACCGTTCTGACGGGATTCCTGCTCGGTGGTCCTGTCGCGGACCTTGCCGTGGTGAATATCGACGAGAACGACGACCGCTGCTTGCGCATGTACGCATTCGGCGACAGCACTTGGGTGCCGCTACTCGCCGCTACGCTGCGGCCCGAAGTGTTGTTCGTCGATGTGGCCAATATCGGCGGACGCGACCACTTGATTGCGTACGAGCCCGGTCGCCTAAACTGGTTCGATCCCGACTCGGCGACGGAATGCGCACTAGTGGTGGTTACTGCCAACTTCAATCCGCCTCGCAGCGGTGAAATCCCCCACGTAGACATCACGCAGGACGTGAACGGCGACGGGCGCGACGACTTGGTCGTGCCGGACGTCGCTGGCTTCTCGGTATTCGTCCAGATGAGCGATGGCGCGTTCGCCGATCCCGTGAAGATCGGCCCCTCCACCGATATGAGCAGGATCTACGGAGCCGACGGCTATCGATACGATCCTTGGTCGCAGAGCCGCGTTCACGAGGTGGACTACAATCGAGATGGTCGCCGCGACTTGGTGTGCTGGAACGAGGATCACTTCGAGGTTCATCTCCAGGACGAGCGCGGGCTGTTTGCGTCGGTGGCGGAGACCTTCACGACCGACGTGGCATTCGACAAGTTCTCCGCGCTCGCCACCGGAGACATGACCGGGAAGGTGCTGCACTCGTTAAGCGACATGAACGGCGACGGGGTCGCCGACTTGGTGATCTTCTCGCTGGAGGGCCGGAGCATTGCCAGCAAGCGTTCCGCCTATGAGGTGCATCTTGGGACGCCAACACCCGATGGCGGCACCGCGTTTGCGCCAGAGGTCGGAGCCACGTTCAAGGCGGATGGCAGCATCCAACTCGGGATGGACCGGCACGACCTAGATCGCGACGGCCAAGTCGAATTGATGTTCACAACGATCGCGGTCGAGTACCTCAAGGGCAGCCTTTGGAAGAGCATCAAGGGGTTCATGGGCGATGACATCCGGTTGGATCTCGAGTTCTACCACATGGAAGGGGGCCGCTATCCCGACAAACCCAACGCCACCCGCAGAATTGCGTTAGACGGCGTACCTAGCCATAAGGAGCCGGGATGGGTGTCCCTCGACATCGTGCTGCGAGGGGCGACGCACGAACGCCGCAAGACGCAAAAGAGTTGGCCGCGCGCATTCAACTCGACTTTGCTCATCGGGGATGTGACCGGCGACGGCCTCTCCGACCTGCTCATCGGGCAGCACCCGAGGCACTTGGAGGTCTTTGTCGGCGCACCGGGGCCGGACCTGTTTTCCCAGCGGCCTCAGACAGTGGCGGTCGCCGTGCCCAACGACGAGGAATACACCTCGCTAGTGGACCTCAACAAGGACGGCAAGCAGGATATCCTCATGCACCACCCGTTCGCGCTACGAGATGCTCACGGGGCCCGGAGACTGCCGCCGGGAACCGAGCCGCAGCGGGTGGCGGTGCTGATCGCCCGCTAAGGCCGCACCACGCTGCCGTCGGCCCGGCGATCCTCGGCCGCGTAAAAGGCGCACACCTGATCCCCCACCAACAAACTCTTCGCCCTCTCCTCGTCGATGTCGATCCCCAATCCCGGCTGGTCGTTGGGATACATGTACCCCCCTTCCATGGTCGCGTGTCCGGGAAACGCCTCCAGCTCTTCTGGCCGGAAGCCGTTCTCCTCTTGGATCCCGAAGCTGTAGCTCGCCATGTCTAAGTGCATGGCCGCCGCTTGGTTGACCGGATCGTTGTCCCCGCCTTCCTGCCAAGCGGTCTGCACCCCGTAGAATTCGCAGAGCGCGGCGATTTTGCGGCAGGGGGTGATGCCGCCGCCTTTGGCTACCCGCACGCGGATGTAGTCGATGAGGCGCTCGCTGATCAGGGGCAGGTATTCGTGGACATTGACGAATAGCTCGCCCATGGCCTGCGGCGTGGTGCATTGCTGGCGCATGAGCCGAAACCAGCCAATCTGCTCCGGCGCGAGCGCGTCTTCGAGAAAGAAAAGCCGGTAGGGCTCCAGCCGCTTGGCCAGTGCCACCGCGACTTGGGGTTTGAGGTGCTCGTGGACGTCGTGGGTGAGCTTGGGGCCAAATCCGAGGTGCTTGCGGAGGTAGTCGAACATGGCCGGGATGGCTTCGAGATAGGCTTCGTCGTCAAAGGCCGGTGCCGCCGACCACGGGTTGCGCGGCTTGATCGCGTCTTCCACGAACCCGCCGCCGCCATAGCCGCCGAGTTGGCAGCGGATCACTGGCCAGCCCTCGTCGATGTAGCGCTGGATGTCATCGACGAGCGCTTCGTGGTCGCTGCCGCCGGCGTGGGCGTAGCAAGGCACGGCCGCGCGGCAGGCCCCGCCCAGCAATTCGTACACGGGCATCCCGGCCTCTTTGCCCTTGATGTCCCACAAGGCCATGTCGATGCCGCCCAGCGCGGCGTTGAGGATGGAGCCGCTGCGCCAGTAGCCGCTGGTGTAGAGGCACTGCCAGATGTCTTCGATGCGGCTGGCCTCGCGGCCAATCAGCAGCGGTCCTAGGCTCTCTTCGAGGGCCGTGGCGACCGTGGCCGCGTGGTTGTGCTCGCTAGCCGAGCCGATGCCGTAGAGACCGGGCTGGTCGGTGATGATTTTGACGATGACCCACGTGCCGTTCTGGCGGGTGCGGATGCAGCGGACTTCCTCGATCTTGGCCATTGGCCTCCTCCTTGCGTAAGTTTGAGCTTAAAAATAGTAAGCTCCCCGTCAGCCAAAAAGAGAACGCAGATGAATTTCAACGCCACCAACAGCACGTTTCGCCAACTTATGGGCAATGGGCTGAGTTATCGCGTACCGCTGTTCCAACGCGACTATTCTTGGGGGGCCGACGAGTGGGATGACCTGTGGCAGGACCTTGTTGCGCTGTTCGGCGAGGATCCAGAACCCGCTCATTACATGGGCTATCTAGTACTGCAATCGGCGGACAACAGGGCGTTCGACATCATCGATGGACAGCAGCGCATGACCACGCTGAGTCTGTTGATGCTGGCGGCGGTGGCGCATCTGACGGACTTGGCCGCGCCGGGTGACTTAGCTGACCCACAACGTCGGCGCGCCGAGCAGTTGCGTCTCACGTACATCGGTTATTTGGACCCCGTGAGCCTAGTACCGCGCTCCAAGCTGACGTTAAATCGGCACAACGATCGCTTTTACCAGAATTACCTAGTTCCCCTAGAGAGTCTGCCGCAGAGGGGATTGAACGCATCGGAACATCTCCTGCGCCGGGCGTTTCTCTGGTTCAAGGATTGCATCAAGGAACGATCCGGTGACGATGGTGAGTCGGTGGCGCGCTTTGTCGATGGCGCGGTGGATAAGCTGTTTTTTACGATCATCAGCGTTACAGACGAATTGAATGCCTTCAAGGTGTTTGAGACCCTGAACGCTCGCGGCGTGCGCTTGTCCGCTACCGATTTGCTGAAGAATTACCTGTTTTCCGTCGTCTCGCGTGGTAAGGCGCACGAATCGGAGCTCAACACTTTGGAAGACCGCTGGGAGAGTATCGTCGGGCTGCTGGGCAGTGAGAGCTTTCCCGAGTTCTTGCGGGTCTTCTGGAACAGCCGCAACAGGCTGGTGCGCAAGGCGGACTTGTTCAAAACCATGCGCAGCGCCATCAGCGATAGGTCTAGGGTGTTTCGGTTGATCCGCGATATGGACCGGCACGCCCGGGTGTATTCGGCTCTGCGCCGCCCCGAGGACGGCTCTTGGACAGCAGCGGAGCGCACAAGTCTAGCCCAGTTGCAGATGTTCAACGTGCGTCAGCCATTGGCGTTATTGCTGGCGGCATTTGAGCGATTCGAGGAACGCGACCGCGCCGGCTTTGGACGCTTTTTGCAGGCTATCGCGGTAGTATCCTTTCGCTACAACGTGATTTGTGGCCGCCAAAGCAACGAGCAGGAGGTTGTGTATAACCAGATTGCCCGCGAGCTATCGGCAGGCAAAATTGTCAGTGCGAAAGCAGCGATTGCCAAGCTGCGGCCAGTCTATCCCGAGGATGCAGAATTCAGGGCGGCGTTTGTACAAAAGGCGCTGCGCACAACTAGCCCCCGCAACAACAAAGTCGTGCGCTTTATACTGTTCCGGCTCGAAGCGCAGTTGTCGGGACAGCGCTTTGAATTTGAGAGCGCGAAATACGGCATTGAGCACGTGTTGCCGGAAAATCCGAGTGCCGACTGGCACCAGTTCGATGACCAACAGCGGGAGGCTTCTACGTATCGTCTAGGCAACATGACTCTCTTGACGACCGCAGACAATCGCGATGTGGGCAACTCGGGATATGCCGAAAAGCGATTGGCCTACCAAGAGAGCGGCTTCGCAATAACGCGCAAGCTGGCAGAGGACTTTGATACTTGGACCGTGGAGAAGCTCCGCTCACACCAAATTTGGATGGCAAGGCAAGCTACGGGCATCTGGCGAGTCAGTTTCTGAGAGGGCAATGCCGTTCCGTGCTCGTTTGAGCGTAGAGTCCGGTGCCTCCACGTATCTCGCATCCATTATAAAGGATATAAGCGCAATGTCAGCCTATTTGCATACAATGTCTTTCTCATTAGCGCTTTTGGCCTCCGTGCTCTGGCCAGCCGCTCCAGCCCATGCTTGGGGTATTCTACTCAGCCGCGACGGCGTTCCGGTCGAAATGACCGAGGTCAAAGCGTTGTTTCTCGTGGGGGAAGACAGCACGACGGTTCACCTGAAAGCGTATTTTACCGGAGCGTCACAGGACTTCGTCTGGCTCGTACCTGTACCTTCCACATCGACAGCCGAGCTCAGCCATAACAAGATATTTGAGCGGTTGGATGAAGATACACGACCTCGCTACGTTTTGTTACCTGAGGTATCTGCATTTCCCAATGAGACGTGGAGTGATAAAAAAATAAAAGAACGGTTTGGATTCGTCCCGGACCTGCCAGAACTCACTTTTGAGAACGAGCGCAATGAAGCGTGTTTCAATCTGGCTTATGAGTGGTTTTTTCCAATTGCTGACTCCTTTGGTTGTGGCGGCTGCCCTACCGTAATTTTGGCATACGTGGAAGAAAGAGAGATGCGCTCCGCTACCATCATCAAGGCCCAGTCTCCGAGCGAGATTGCAGCTTGAGTGGAATTGAGCATTGACCTCGAATCACTACGCAATCCCGAAAACCTCGGTGCTTTCATGAGAGACCTTTGGCGTATCGGTAATCCCGGGGGGCAATTAGATCTGAAACTTCTACAGTTGCTTAGGCAACATATACCCATACCGGATGCGGTACTCGAAGAGATCAAGCGAGAAGGTATGGACGGAATGGCCCCCCTAGGCGCGATCTACAGCGCGACCTACTCGAAGATGGATTGGAGTGCCTGGAGTGCCGCAGAGTTCCACACGTATGCCGAGTCCCAGTTTTACAGCTTTCCCGATCAGTATGAAGACTTCTACGACAACGAGTGGTTCGATTTTTCGGGGTTTGTCGATGACTGGGTAACTTATATCCACGAGCCCAATACCAAGACGCAACAGGCACTCGTGGCCCGCCCCTATCTGACGCGACTCGCCACCTTCGTTTTTCCCGACAAAACAGAAATTGATCCCGTTTTCAACTTCAATCCAGACTTGGGTCAGGTCAACCATCTCTACAATTTGGGTCGTCTGGGCTTTGAGTGCCGCGGAGGTGAGGATGGAGGATACGATATTTCGGATCTCATAGCTGTGGTCGGCTTGGAAGGTGGCCATATACTCCGCTACGGATTTAGTTGGGACGGAATCAATCGCTACGAAGATTCTGAAATTCCACCTGCCGCCGCGCACCGCATCGAGCAACTGAGCACGTCAGGACCGCCCGTGGTGCTATTCCGTGAGACGGCGGTTTTAGATGCTGGTGAACAGCCTGTCGCGGCCCGCTTGACGCTCTCTGCCAACCGTCCCAATCCGTTCAATTCCAGTACAAGTGTCTCTTATACCATTCCCGCAGGCACAATGCGGGTTGCCCTGCGAGTCTATAACGTTCTCGGACAATCCGTGCGTACGCTCGTGGAGCAGAGCACCCCCACGGCCAGTTTCCACACTATTAGCTGGGACGGCCAAACGGATGCAGGAACTCCCGTCACCAGTGGCATCTACCTGTTGGCATTACAGGCAGATGACAAGTTGCTGACGCGCAAAATTATGCTCATACGATAGCCAACACCCTAAGCCCATTGCGATGGGCGAAAAACCGCTTTTACCGAAAGGATACTCATGCGCGCCTTCCAACCCTACGCTTCTTTGGAACACTACATGGGCCGCCGCCTCTTGGCGCTGCTGGCCGCGCTGGCCTTAATCGACATTGCTATTTTGCTGAGCGCGTCGCTGAGTACCGCCTTGCTGAGCACGGCGTCTGGGGCCGACGTGGTCCGCGCCCGCGCCCTTGAAATCCTCAACGACGCGGGTCAACCCGTGCTCGTAGCTACGGCCGACGAGCGCCAAAACGGCGCTTTGTGGGTGGGGGCCGGCAAGGGCCAAGGTGGGATTAGCCTCAGTGCCGACGCGGCCGGCCACGGCTTGCTCGTGGTCAACACAGCGTCCGGCGAGCCGCTGGTCTCAATTGTCAGCAGCGACCAAGAGGGGGGCGCATTGCAGGTGTACAGCGCGGCCGGCGCACAGTTGGCATACTTGGGCGCGAGCGAGACCGGCAGCGGTCACTTGGCCCTGCAAAGCGCGGCCGGCGGCTTGCTCGTGGCCGTGGGCGAAGACGAGGGCAGCGGCTTGCTCATGGCCAACAATGCCGCGGGCGTCAACATCTTCCTCGCCAGTGCCGATTCGTCGCAAAACGGCGGCCTGTTGCTCAACAGCCGCACCGGCGACAACCTGATCTACGCGGGTGCAGGTGCCGGCGGCAACGGCGGCTTGCACGTCAACGCCGCGAATGGAACTCACCTCGTCTTCTTGGGGGCCGATGGGCAGCGCAACGGCGTGGTGGGGATTTGGGACCGCAACGGCGCCGGCCGAGTTTTGCAGAAGTAGCGTTTGCAGGCACCGCGTTACGCACCTTCTGCCTTCGCGAGGCGTATAGGGCGCGAGGGCGCTGGGCTAGGCGCGGTGAAACCCGCTGACACCGGGCGCGGCCTGAACAAGGCTGCGCAACATCCGATGAGCCGCAAATGGACGCAGATGGACGCAGAGTAGAAACGAGGCGATTCGCATCTATATGTGCGGTTGTCTGCGCCGTTTTCAGTGTGCCTCCGGCGAGTGCCGACGAGCTCCGCTTTGCCACCCGCCGCGACTGGCAGGCTTGGCCGCTGCCCGGCACGGTTGAGCTGACCCCACAAGGTGCCCTCAAGCCCGTCGCGGTCCGCCGCGACATCAATGCCGCCCGCAATGCCGCGGCCTTTGGCGGCGGCATTCGCCGCGTTGGTTCCAACCCACGCGCCGCGCCGCTGGTCGTGGATGGCGATCTTTCCACCGGCTGGCACCCCCATATAGACGATCCCCCTGCAAGCTGGACCATTGAGGTCGATTTGGGCCGCGGCGTCTCCGCCCGCCGCGTCAAGCTGATTTTCGATCCCCAAGGCCCGGCGCCGCCGCTTTTCGACCTGCTGCTCTCCACCGGCGAACACGCCGTCGACGAGGTCGATAACCCCATCGCCGAGACCGTTATCTATCGCCAGCGCGAGCGATTCAAGGAGAACACTCGCCACGAGATCACCTATGAACTCGGCCAGTCCTTCCACACGCCAATCCAGTACGTGCGCTTGGATCTGCTCGCCCTCGAACCGAACACTCGTCTCCTCGAAGTCGAGGTCGAAGCGCTGGGCGACAACCTAGCCTTGGGGATGCTCGCCCGCGGCGGAAACCTCGAAGTCGTGCTCGATGCGTTCGTCGCTCAAGACCTCATTCCGCTGGGCAACGCCCAAGTGCTCATTGACGGCGACCTCTCCACCCGCTGGTTCGTGCGGCGCACCATTCAAGCCGAGCGCGACGTGTTTTCGCACATCGTCCTCGACTTGGGTGCCACGTACTTTGTCGATAAGCTCAAAATCGTCGGCGGCGTAGTTGCCCGGCCCGGCGGTGGCATCACCGCTGGCAGCGGCCGGGTCATCGACTTTTTCATCACCCGGCGCTCCTTTGGGTTCAATTTCTACGAGGTGCTCGGTTCCGATGGCTCGGTGGCACCCGATGGCACCTTGATTTGGCAGAAGTACTATTCCGGCACCGCCAGCCAACACGTCAAAGAAGTAACCGGCGCGGCCAGCCACGAGTTCGGGCTAGTGCCTACCCGCTTTATTCGGGTGTTGTGGAAGAGCTGGGACGCGAGCAATCGCTGGGCCTTCCGGGGCTTTGCCGAAGAGCTTCAGGTGTTCGGCGCGGGCTTCCCGCAGAACCTCGAATTTCGCTCGCACCTCATGGACTTCCAAAGACCCAAAAGCCTCAACGCCGTATCTTGGGAAGCCGACATTCCATTAGGCACCCGGCTGGAACTACGCAGCCGCTCCGGCAACGAGGTCGAAAATTTACTCACCTACTACGACAAGAACGGCAAGCAAGTCACCAAGAGGCGCTACGACAAGCTGATCCCCAGCTTCAAAGGGCCTATCGACACCTCCCGGGTCATTGGCGGCGACTGGAGCGCGTGGAGCAAGCTCTACGCTTTCTCCGGCCAGGAGTTCCAGTCGCCCTCGCCGCGGCGCTACGCTCAGCTTCAGATGCGGATGGTCACCGCAGATCCAGCGGTGGCAGCCCAACTTGACGCGCTCAGCATTGCCTTCAGCGATCCGCTATCCCAGCGCGCGCTCAGCGAAATTTTTCCGACTCAGGTCTTGCCGGGTGAGGAAACCGAGTTCCGCTTCTTCCTACGACCGCGCGCGACGAGAGCATCCGGGTTCGACCGCCTCGTCTTGGAGACGCCGACGCCGGTGCGCTTTATTCGCGCCTTGGTCAACGACGCCCCCTTAGCGGTCGCAGACCAGCCGGTCGAAGCAGGCTTTGCGGTGACTTTCTCCGAGCCGTTGCGCGACGACGATCTCGTCGAGTTGCGCTTTGCCGCCCGGGTCTTCCAGCAGTCCACTCCCTTCGTCCTTTTCATTCAAGACGCTCGCACTGAGGACGGCAGCCGCCAGCGCGTCGATCCCGGGGACGCTACCGAGCAAGTCGCCAGCAGCACCAACGTCGTCGGCCTTCCCGTTGCCCGCGATCTCCTGCTCAACGTCGTCTTCGACACGGCGGTGCTAACGCCCAACGGCGACGGCATAAACGACGCGCTCGCCATCCGCGCCGACGTGATCAACATCCTCGAGCCGCGCCCTTGGCACCTGCGGCTCTACGACTTGGCCGGCCACGCGCTCGTCGAGCGCTCCCAAGCCGTCACGGCGGGTGCCCAGCACTTCACTTGGGACGGCCGCGACCAAGCAGGGCAACGGGTGCCGCCCGGCCTCTACCTGCTCGAACTCCACCTCGACGGAGACGCCCACCAGCAGCGCGTCCGGCGCGTGGTCTCCGTGGTCTATTGAAGCTCTATTCTGGCGCACTAATTGACCTACTACCTTGCTCTACTCGGATTCGACCGAGTATATTCACGCCCTAAAGGAGAGACCAACGACGTGATCGATTCTATAGACCTCTTCGAGAGCGGGACCCAAGGCTACCACACCTTCCGCATCCCGTCCCTAATTACCACGCCAACGGGCACGGTGCTCGCCTTTTGCGAGGGCCGCAAAAACGCTCGCGGCGACACTGGCGACATCGACATGCTGCTGCGGCGCAGCGACGACGGTGGCCAGACGTTTGCTCCCTTTGAGCTAGTGTGGGACGACGGCCCGAACACCTGCGGCAATCCCTGCCCGGTCGTTGATGTCCGCACCGGGGCGATTTCCCTCCTGATGACCCACAACCTCGGCCGCGACCACGAGCCCGAGATCATCGACCAAACGAGCGAGGGCACTCGCACGGTGTGGCTGACGCGCAGCGAGGACGACGGACGCACGTGGTCTCCGCCGGTGGAGACCACGGCCGACGCTAAGCAACCTAACTGGACTTGGTACGCCACCGGCCCAGGCGCTGGCATCCAGTTAGCCACCGGCCGGCTCGTCGTCCCCTGCGACCACATCGAAGCGGGCAGCAAGAAATACTACTCGCACGTTTTGCTCAGCGACGACGGCGGCCAAAGCTGGCGGCTCGGCGGCTCAACCCCGCAAGACCAAGTCAACGAGTGCGAAGTGGTTGAGTTGCAGGATGGCCGCCTGCTGCTCAATATGCGCAACTACGACCCAAGCATCCGCGCCCGCGCCGTTTCCTTTAGCACCGATGGGGGTCAGAGCTGGTCGTCCATAGCGCGCGATCCGGTTCTCGTCGAGCCAATCTGCCAAGCCAGCATCCGCCGGGTCGGCACCAGCCTGCTCTTTTCCAACCCGGCCAGCCCCGAGACCCGCCAGAACATGACCGTGCGGCGCAGCGACGACGATGGCCAAACTTGGGTCTGCGCCCGCGTCTTGCACCCCGGCCCGGCCGCGTACTCCTGTCTGGCTGCTCTGCCCGACGGGCGCGCCGCCTGTCTCTATGAATGCGGCACTGAGCAGCCCTACGAGCGCCTGACCTTGGCTCGCTTCTCTCTAAACTGGATACGCGACGCATGAGAATTACTGACGTCCGCACTCTCTAAAATTCATTCTGACCGGAGTTTTTGATGATCAAAGTCAACATTGCTGAGGCCAAAACGCATTTTTCGCACTATCTCGATAGCGTTGAGCAGGGCGAGACCGTAGTCGTCTGTCGGCACAATGTGCCGATAGCAGAGATCCGTCCGGTGCCCCAACCGCTAGCGAAACTGCGCCCGGTAGGCATTGATCGCGGGATGACCCTTCCCCCTAGTTTCTTTGAGCCACTCCCGGATGACTTACTCAACGCCTTTGGGGGCAACAACGAGGCGACGTGAAGCTCTTGCTCGACACCTGTACCTTCCTCTGGCTGGCGGCCGACGCCCCGCAGTTGACCCCCGCAGCGCGCACGAACTGCCGCAGCCCGGAAAACGATGTGTACCTTAGTGCTCTTTCAGCTTGGGAGATTGCCATCAAGTACCGGTTAGGTCGCTTGCCGTTGCCAGAGCCGCCGACTCGCTACGTGGTCAGCCGCCGAAGCTGGCTACAGCTCGAGCCACTCCCCTTCAACGAGGCATGCGCCGCGCATGACGCACTCTTGCCACCGCATCATTCCGACCCGTTCGATCGGGGTCTCGTCTCGCAGGCGGTCTTGAACGACATGGCACTTGTAACGCCCGACGAGGATATCGCTCGCTACCCGGTATCGGTTCTCTGGTAGTAGTGCAAAGAATCCACGATTCCCCTTGCTCTAGACGACGACAGCGTCTGGGCTTTCCCCTAAACAGGCGACGCGACGCATGAAAATCACCGACCTCCGCACCCTCTGCCTCTCCCGCCCCCACGAACCCGACCGCCAGTGGTTTAGCGCGGCCTTCCACGTGGAAAAAGCCGACTGTCCCATCGTCATCATCGACACGGACGCCGGCTTGCAGGGCATTGCCGAGCCTTCCACCTATGGCGACCCGCCGCTCATTCGCCAACAGCTCGACGCGCTCAAGCCCAATCTCATCGGCCGCGACCTGTTCGACCCGGACCTCGTGCCCAAACCCACCGGCGACCGCCAGACGCACATTGCCCACGCCGGTCTCGAACTGGTGCTGTGGGATCTGCGCGCCAAGGCGCAAAACAAAAAAGTCTCCGAACTCATCGTCCCCCTCATCACGCCCGACACCCCCGAGCGCAAACCGCGCCCCCGCCTGCGCCTCTATGCTTCGGGCGGCGTCCAGTACGACTGGGACGAGCGCCCCACATCGGTCGTCGATGAAGCACGCGCCCTCGCCGACCGGGGCTTCACCGCCTATAAGATGCGGCTGGGCACTGAGTGGTCGTGGTCGGGCGTCACCGTTGCGCAGATGATCGCCTTGTTGCGCGCGGTGACCGACGCAGTGGGCGAGCGCATGGAGCTAATGCTGGAAGGCAATTGCCGCCTCCACGAGGCACAGGCCCGCACCATCGGCCACTTCCTCGACGAGGCGGGCTGGACTTGGTTTGAGGAGCCGCTGCCCAAGGACCAGATCGACGGCTACGCCCGCCTCAACGCCGAACTGGATCTGCCCATCACCGGCGGCGAATCCAACACGACCCTCGACCAGTTTGAGCCGTTCTTCGCGCAAAAAGCGTACGCCAAGGGCCAGCTTGATGTCGGCGTCTGTAGCTTGGGCGAGGCCATCGGCATCTACCACCGCGCCAAAGAGCACGGCATTGAGCTTTTCACCCAGAACTGGCACAACGGCCTGTTGACCATGGCCAACGCCCACTTCCTCGCCGCCCTCCCCGAAGAGCATGTGCTGGAAATGTTCATCGGCCAAGGGCCGTTGCAATGGGACATCCTCAAAGACCCGCCCGCGACCGAAGGCTACCTCGCCCTGCCCGACGCGCCCGGCTGGGGTGTGGAGCTAGCTGACGACCTCGAAACGCGCTTCCCCTACATCCCCGGGCCTTGGGGCCGCGCCGTGAAACGCTGAGGTGGCTTATCGAAAAGCCGTCCGGGCGACATCGTTTTCGATGTTGCTGAAAAGCGCATTCAAACTGCGTACCATCGGCCCTTATTGAGGATCTGACGATACAAAATCTACTGACAGCCGCAGACCCATACCGCGCAGGATGGCGGCTAAGGTATGGAGACGGGGATTGCCGCCCGCCGATAAGGTTCGATAGATATTGGACCGATTCAAGCCAGTTTTCTCAGCCAGTTTTCTCAGCCCTCCTTGCGCCTCTGCTATATCCCGTAAAGCCAGCAAAAGCGCTCCGTCGTCGTTATCGCTCTGATACTCCTCTAAGGCCACATCAATGTACGCTTTAGCCTTGACAGGATCGTTGAGTTCCTGCAAATGGAATTCCTTAAAGGTTCCTAATTTTCTCACGGCTCTGACTCCTTATACTCAGCCCAATACGCCTTGGCTTGCCTTATATCGTGCTGCTGGGTGGATTTATCTCCTGCCGTAAGCAGAATAAGCCGATTTGCCAACTCCGCAAAATACACCCGGTATCCCGGCCCAAAGTCCAACCTAAGCTCGGCAACGCCTCGTCCTACCGGCTTACAGTCGCCTAAATTCCCAGCTTCGATGCGCCGGAGTCGGTTGCGAATGCGTACTTGAGTACGGACGTCTCGGATCGCCTTGTACCAGTTTGGTAAATGCTTGACAAGCCCCCTCGACCCCTTGTAGAATAGTCCGCCCTCATCACCTTTGGAGCCAACATGATCAAAGATCCCCCGCTGCTCACCGTCCGCCGCACCTTCCCCCGGCCCCCGGAAGCCATCCTGCGCGCCCTCCGCAATGTGCCCACCGGCTTTATCGCCGACTGCATGAACGGCCGCGGCGCACTCGACTATCGCATCAAGCCGCTCGACCCCAACAACTGCAAGCTGGTCGCGCCCATCGTCACCTGTCATCCGGGGCCGGGCGACAACCTCGCCGTGTTTGCCGCGCTCGAAATCGCGCAGCGCGGGGACGCGATTTTCATTGCCACGGATACGTTCACCCGCACCGCGGTCGCCGGCGACATCATGCTAGCCATGGGGCGCAACCGAGGCATCGCCGGCTTTGTCACCGACGGCCTGATGCGCGACATCGACGGCATCCTGCCCGTCGGCCTGCCCGCCTTCTGCATGGGCATTACCCCGAACTCCTGCACCCGCAATGGGCCGGGTACTGCCGGTATGCCAGTGGTCATGGGCGGGACTTGCGTTGATGCGGGCGAGATCGTCGTCGCCGACCGCGACGGGGTGGTGGTCATCCCCCACGACCAGTTCGACCCTGTCGTGGAAACCTTGCCCAAAGTGCGCGAGGCCGAGGAAAACCTCACTCGCCGAGTCCGGCTGGGGCTGGACAATATCGAGGAAGTGCGCGCGCTGCTCGACTCCGACCGCACCGAGCACATCGACTAATTTTCGCCGATCGCCAAGCTCGGCTGCTCGAGTGCCACCTCGGACAGCCGCCCTCCCTCCAGCTCTTCTACGGTGCCGTCGGCTAGGCCATAGAGCCGCACCAATCCCGCACCCTCCCAAGCCGCTGGGATCGCAGCCCCGGCAACCGCTGGCAACAGCAGGGCCAGTGTGCGGTTCGGTCCCCGGAGCAGCCGCACGGTCGCGCCATCGCCCTCCACGCTAGTGGCCGCAAAGGGCGCGTGAAAGTGCTGTAGCAGCGCATTGAGGCAGCGCAGGACGCCAAAGGCGGGCCGGGGGTTGCACAGGGGATCCAGCAGGCCTTGGCCCACATCCATGGTGCGGTCAAGGTCGATAAAAGGCTCGACAAAGAGCCGCGCCCGCGGCAGCAGTGCCGTTGCAAAGAGCGCCTCCGCGGCCCGCACTGCATCCTCTTGGTCGCTTTGCCCGGGCAACTCAAAGAGCAAATCCAGCCGGCCCATCGTGGCCAAGGCACTTACCTCGCGCCAAGCCAAGGCATCTTCCCAAGGGGCCGCTGCGTCCAGTCGGCACAGGGCCGCTTCTATCCAAGTATCAGCGTCTTGCAAGCGACGGTCGAGTTGGGCCATTTCCTCGGGCCGGTAGCCGATCCGGGTGCGCGGGTGCTGCTTGCCGGCCATCTGCTGGCCGGGGATCACCGGGGCCAAGGACAGCCGCAGATTGCGGTGGTAGCTCTTGAACAAATACAGACACGACGAAGAAGGCCAAGGCCCGCCCGGCGTCTGGATCTCCCAAGTATCCACTTGGTCGCGGCGACGTTCCAGAATGGACTCGTAAGGCGTATCCTCGTCGTCGAGAATGGTCGCCTGCACTTGGACGCCTTGGCGGCGCAAAAAGCGCAGGCGGTCGCCGGACTGGTCCAAGTCGGTCCAAGGGCAGCGCAGGGTCTGTGCGCCTAGCTCCAGACAGGCCAGTAGGGGATAGTCGTTGCGCACCGGCTGGCGCACCACCGAGGGAAAGGTTATGGGGACTTGCGCTGCCCAGCTCAGCGGGTGGGTTGCGGTCAGTCCCAACGGGGCCCCGCCCAAGTCGGCGGTTGCCGGGGTGAGCAGCCGCCGCGCTCTGGGTGCCCCGGCCGTGCGGATCAGGTGGATGTCGAGTCGGTTGTGGCGCAAGCGGCACAGGTAGAAACCCAACTTGGGCTGGTCGTCGCGGCCCTGCTCGGATGGTGGTGGGCCGCTGAACAAGTGGCTAAAACCGGGCCGCGTAAAAGAAGTGGAGGGGACGGTGCGATAGTCCAAGGCGCCCGCCGAGTCGCAAAAGGCAAAATGCACGTGGGCCGCAAAGAGCCAAGCCACCCGGTGGGCGGCCAACAATTTTAGCAGCCAAGCGCGGGCTGGTTCGCCGATGTTGTCGTAGTGGCCCAGATGCGGCTCGGCCGGGTTGTGCAGATAGGGCGGCAGGTGCAAAAACACGGCCATGCGCATCCCGGCGTGCGCGGCCAAGTCGGCTTCTAACCAAGCCCTTTGCTCTTCCTCGGCCGGCAGGCCGGTGTTCAGAATCTGGCTGTTGAGCACGACTAAGTGCAGGTCGCAATGGTCAAAGCTGTACCAAGATGGGCCAAAGCGCTGGTGGTATGCGGCCAGCCCCTCGGCGGTGACCGGATGGGTCGGCATGGTGGGGTCGGGTTTGTCGCCCACGTCGTGGTTGCCCGCCACCCAGCGCGGCTGTACGCCGCAGGCGGCCATCTGCGCTAGGGCTTGGTCCAAGGCCGGGCCAAAGCCCGCGCTTCCGGGGTACTCCTGCACGACATCGCCCATGTGGACGACAAAATCCGGCGCTAAGGCGGCCACCGAGCGCAACGCCGCAGCCACTCGTCGGCTCTGTTGGGCGCGGGAGGGAAACTCGTCCATCCCAACGCCCCCTTCTAGCGCATAGTGGGTATCGGCGATGACGACGAACTCGCCTAGGGCCTCGGGCAATAGGGTGCGGTCGAACAGGGTGGGCACAGCGTTATCCAACCGGGCGCAAATTGAGCAACACCAGCAGCCAAGAACGCGCCCAATACGAAGTGTTCATATAGGGATCTTCCGCCGAAGGCCACCCGGTCCAGTACGTCTCGTTGACTGGGATCCGGTGCGGCCACTGCACAATTGGAATCGCCGGCAGCTCGGCAAGCCAGAGCGCCATTGCCCGCCGGTAAATCGCCATCATCGCGGGATCGTCGTTGGGCGTCTGCGCCATGCGATCGACTAGCGAGTCGAACTCGGCGTTCTGCCAGCGCCAGTAGTGCTCGGCCGTCTCACCTGTCGGCTTAGCGAAACGGCTGTGGTAGTGGCTCAGCACTTGGTAGGGATCGCGCATTGAGCTCAAGTTGCCAAACATAAAAGCGCGCGCCTCGCCTTGGGCCACCCGCGAAATGTAGTCCGCAGTCATGCGGAACGAGGCATCGAAACCCGCCGCTTGGAGCTGGGCGACCAAAACCGGCGTCAGGTCTTGAAAATGCGCGAAGATATCGATGACGAGCGAAAATGTCTCGCCGTCCTTCTCCCATAAGTCATCCGGTCCCCGCATCCACCCCTTGCCCGACATGATCGCGGCCGTGCGCGCAGTGTCGTGGACGCCGATCTCGTATCGGGCCACTAGATCTGCCGCGGCGGCAAAATAGGGCTGCATCTGCGGCACGTCCGGCAGCGGCAACAGCGCGTAGTCGCCCGAGTTCTGCCAGCCGATCTCGACCAGTTGTTCGCGATTGATGGCGAAGTTGATCGCCCGTCGGATCTCGGGATCGTCGAAAGGGGCCTCCATATTGTTAAAGCCCAAGGTAATCGCCCACGGCGTCATGTAGCTGTAGGGCGGCTCGCGCCCCGTCCAAGTGCTCATTTTGTCGTGTTGTGCGAGCAAGGTGATGATGTTGGATGGCCGGAGTTCCAAACAGGTGTCGAGCTTATTGGCCAGCAGGTTCTGCACCCGCTGGTGCTCTTCCATATAGGGCAGAAAGATCAACCGCTCAACTTGGGGCAGCGCGTGGAAGCCGGTCTTGGCCGCCCACCAGTCCGGGCGCAGATCCCAGATTCGCTGCGCTGGCTCCGACAGCGCAATGCGATACGGCCCGGTGACCACCGGCCAACCGCTGGCCAGATCGTAATTGGCAAACCGCAAGGGATCCCGACCCTCCCAGATGTGTTTGGGGACGATGGGTACGCCGTTGCCGTGGTTGTGGGTGAAATAACTGAAGAGAAAGCGCGGGTTAGGCGATTTGAGGACGATTTTTGCCGTCAGGCTGTCGATTGCCACCGCCTCTTGGACCCAAGTTTCCATATCGGTGGAGAACACCAGTTGCGGCGCGTGTTCTTTGAGCATGTTGACCGTAAAGACAAAGTCGTGCGCCGTCCACGGCTGCCCGTCGCTCCACTCCACGCCCGGGCGTATATCCACCGCGACTTGAGTGTAGTCCGCGTTGAACCGGTGTCCGGTGGCGATCCACGGCAGCGGTTCGGCGTCGGCCTTATAGCCATTGAAGAAGTAGAGCGGCTCGTAGAGGAATTGATAGCCGATCCGCGAGATCCCGCCCGGCACGAAGGGGTTGAAGGTGTTGTAGTCTTGGATCTGGCCGCCGCAGGTGTTGCTCTCGGCGCAATCGACGATCAGCGTGCGGTTGCGCGGCACTTGCTGCAAACCGTCCGTCGCCTGTTCGCCGCAGGCTATTAGCACCGCGCTGCAGAGGAACGCCCAGTGCCCAGCGGCCCTAGACCATTTTTCCATATTCGCCGTACTTTCTTCCGCGTCCAACGTTTAGGTAATTGACGTTACGCAGCTAGTGGTTCGTTGTGGTTGTCACTCCGCCGCCCTGATAGATGTCAGCGCCCGTGAAGCCTGCTTGCGCAGGAATGACCCATTACGCACTACGAGCAGTTTTTTAGCAAAGTGCATAACGTCAGTTGGGTAACATAACGCGCGGAGTTCTCCGTTGTCCACATCCGCTCCCGCGCCGTCCCTTGAGCGAGCGGGCCATGTGCGCTAATATGGAGAGTGTGCCTGCCCACCCTCACGCCCCGAGGTGACGCCATGAACGCCCTACTCCCCTTCGCCCTATTGTCGCTCGCCGCTTGCTCCGACCCTTGCGCCGAAGCCATCGACCAAGCCTTCCTCGACCGCGAGGCCGCCAAAGAAGGGGCCGTGCGCACCGAATCCGGCCTCATCTATCAGCAGCTAAAGGCCGGTTACGGCCCCCAACCCGGGCCTAAAGCCCGCGTCACCGTCCACTACAAGGGCATGTTTGCCGACGGCAAGGTCTTCGACAGCTCGTACGAACGGGGCCGCCCCAGTACGCTGTCGCTCAAAAGGGTCATCCCTGGCTGGACCGAGGGTTTGCAGATGATGAAGGGCGGCGGTCAGGCGCGGCTGGTGCTCCCGCCGGAGTTGGCCTACGGCAAAAAGGGCAAGCCCGGCAGCATTCCCCCGTGCGCGACCTTAATTTTTGAAATTGAGCTATACGAGATAAAAGGGAGTTGAATCCATGAGTACGCTACCGCGCCGCAAGATGGGGCGCACTGGCATGCAGCCCCGGGCGCTCGGCATGGGCGCAGCCTTTGTCAGCCACGTCGCCGAGGCCGAGACCATCGCCACCATTGAACGCGCCCTCGATCTAGGCATAGACTACTTCGACAGCTATGCTGGCCGCAACGAGGACCGCTGGGGCAAGGCACTCGCTGGCGTCGAGCGGTCGAGCTATTACATGCAGGCCAAGGTCGGCCCGCACCCGGAGCGTCCGAAAGACTTTTCGGCGGCCGCCACGCGCTGGAGCGTCGAACAAAGCCTGCAATCGCTCCGCGTCGATTACCTCGACGCCGTGCTGGTCCACGATCCACCCGACATCGCCGACCCGTTGGGCACTGGTCGCGCCTTTGACGAGCTGCAAAAAATGAAGGAAGAGGGTTTGGTGCGCCACATTGGTTTGGGGGTTCGCGAGCACGAATTCCACCGCGCCGCCATCGAAGCCGGCCACGCCGAGATCGTCCTCACCTTCCTCGACTACACGCTCCTCGACCAGTCCGTCGCCCGCACCACCATGCCCTTGGCCAAAAAGCACGGCACCGGCCTGATCTTGGCCAGCGTCTTTGGCATGGGTCGCTTGACCGGCGTTGAGCCAAACCGCGTCGCCGAGCCACGCGCTCACGCCATGTGGCAGTGGTGCCAAGAGCAAGATGTAGAGATCAAGCACTTGGCCATGCAGTTCTGCCTCGACGCGCCCATCAACGGCATTGTCATGAGCGGCCCCGCCGACCGCCATCAGCTTCAGGACGCGTACGACGCGGCGACTCGGGAAGTGCCCGCCGAAATTTGGGCCGAGTTTGAGGAGACGTTCGGGGTTGGGGTCTAATTATGGAGTAGAACATGGATTTCTCATTACCTGAAGGTCGCAGTTACTTTGCAACTGTCGCAGATTCGTATGATCGGCTCCAGCCAGTCCTAAGTCCACCTTACAACAAGGGCTTGGACATGATTGTGGATCTGATCCCCTTCGATCTCGATGATTCATTCGAGTTTGTGGAACTCGGCTGTGGCACGGCAGAGCCGACTGCGCGCGTGTTGGAACACTTTTGCCACGCCACTGGCACCTGCATAGACAGCGAACCGGACATGCTTGTGCTCGCTAGGCGGAAACTGACGCCATATTCAGGTCGAATTGAGGTACGGGAAGCGAACATAATTAGTTGCGATATCCCGCACTGTGACGTGGTGTTCTCGTCCAAGACCATTCATCACGTTCCGCCGGCCGATTTGCCCGAACTTTTTGCCCGGATTGTGGATGCACTCCGGCCGGGCGGTTGCTTCGTCCTGTACGACGCCATGTCGGTCGGCCCCCGTTGGGGAGCAAGTGTTCGGCGGCAGTCATTGTGCTTCCGCCAGCGCCATCTCCAAAACGCAGTTGCTGCCGGGATAGCTAGTTGGCAAGAGATTGATGCTAGGGTGGAGTACAAGCGAGCGATGAAAGCCGCTGGGAAGGATGTCGAATACGAACATAGTGCCGAGAACATGATCGACGCCCTGAGCGAGGCCGGGTTTGATGAAGTTGCTGTCGTCTGGCGCATGTTTGCCGACGCGATCCTGCTGGCTTTCACCCTATCTCCGGTTTCCTCGCCTACGGAGCGCAACTGATTAAATGAGTACGTGGCGTGAATTGACATTTCCGACCAATTCCTTAAAGGACGCGGTACTCGTTATCGAGGATGAACGTGCGAACGTACTCGCCGATCCACTTCGCTGGCGCATCCTCGAAGTCCTTGGAGACGGGAAGTCGGTTGCGGAAATTGCGCAGACCTTGGACGTTACCGATGCTCGGGTGCTATACCACTTGCAACGACTGGTGCAAACGGGTGTCGTACATTGGGAGGAAGATGGAGCAGAGCCCCAAGGATGGCGTTGTTTGCCAGCAGTAGGTGCGATTCGCGTTCGAGAGAGCCTTGCGGCGAATGACCAAATTGCGGAGGCCATGCCAACGGATGTCGTAAGCCAGTTCAATCAAGCATTGCGCGAAGCGGCCGAGGGTTTATATGGTTCGACCTTCCAGCAATCCGTCAATCACAATCGCGCACGACTTTCCGCAGAACAGGCCGCCGAATTTAGTCGTCGATTATTGGTGCTTATAGAAGAATACTTTCCCCCGGGGAAAGGGGATCGACAGGGCATCAAATACGGTTTCTACGGGATTCTCACGCCGATTGATCTCCATCCACTTGGGGACTCTGAAAGCGGGGAGTAGCTGTTAGGAGACTCACGAAACGCTGCATCGAAGCATTTCCCCCGCCATGTCTTTTGTTTATTGACAACGGTTGATGTATTAGCGATTTGACGCATGATCAAATCCTTTAAGGACAAGGAAACAGAGAAGATTTTTCCAAATTGCCGCAGAATATTCAACGAGTAGCTACACGCAAGCTCGAACAACTCAACGCTGCCACGGTCTTTGACACCTTGCGTGTACCGCCTAACAACCGGCTCGAAGCGTTGACCGGTGATCGACAAGGGCAGCACAGCATTCGTGTGAACGACCAGTGGCGTGTGTGCTTTGTGTGGCGCGACGATAATGTTTTTGAGAAGCAATGACCAAGCGCGACTTTTCGCCAATCCATCCGGGTGAGGTTCTATTTTTGGCTGACAGGCTGAATCAAGAAGTTCGGATGCACACGGCCTAAGAAGCGGTCTGAAAACTCTTGGCGGTCTTCGCGTAGATGATGTATTAGGACGAAACGACAACCTGCAAGCTGTTAGGAGGCTCGCGACAATGCATAGGGCGTGGAAAGACTACATTGAGAGCACTGCGGACGTGCTGCGCGGGAAACCGCGTATCAAGAATACGCGAATACCTGTGGCTTTGGTGCTCGGCTACTTGGCGGATGGTTATTCCGCCGACCAAATCATAGCCGAATTTCCGGATCTGACGACCGAGAGCGTCGCCGCCTGCTTGGATTATGCCCGTGAATTGGCGAATTTTGAAGTAGCTGCCTGATGGCGGCCGTTTTCTTTGCTGACCATTGCGTACCGACGGTGGCCATAGATGATCTAAGACAAGCAGGCTATGAAGTACTTGTATTAAAGGATCACCTCCCGACTGCATCGCCTGATGAGGTCGTCATCGCTGAAGCCGGGAGGCTTGGAGCGGTGCTGCTATCGCTTGATGGAGACTTCGCAGACATAGTGCGCTTTCCGCCGAGCAACTACCGTGGAATTATTGGACTACAGGTCAAAAATCACCCAAGAGTCATCCCACACATCATGTCCCGTCTCCTCGATTTCCTTTCGAGTCAGGAAGGGTCCGATATCAATGGCAAACTGATTCTCGTAGAACCAGACAGAATCAGAATTCGCTGATATACAAGACTTGAGCTTAACCGCCTCGCCGGCTCTGTTCATGTTCGCTGGGATGCGGCCGATTGCGGACATTGTCTCCTTGACACCCTACGATAGTACCTTTCATTCACACCCTCCATTCTTCCTTATCTCGCGGGGATACCATGTCGCAGGCAACAGATGATTTGAGGGGCAGCTTGGTCGCCTTGGTGACGCCGATGACCGCATCGGGGGCCATCGACTGGGCGGCACTGGATGGCTTGGTGGATTGGCACTTAGCGTCCGGGACCCACGGCATTGTGCCGGTGGGCACCACCGGCGAATCGGCCACCCTGACCCACGCCGAACACAAGCAAGTGATCGCATCAGTAGTGCGCCAGGTGGACGGCCGCGTGCCGGTGGTCGCAGGCACCGGTGCCAACGCGACGGCCGAGGCCATCGAATTCACCCGGGCGGCGCAGGGCGACGGTGCCGACTATTGCCTGTCGGTGACGCCGTACTACAACAAGCCGACTCAGGAGGGCCTTTACCGGCACTATTGCGCCATCGCCGAGGCCGTGGACTTGCCGATGGTCCTCTACAATGTGCCGCCGCGCACGGCGTGCGACATGCAGGCCGAAACTGTGGCTCGGCTGTCTGCTGTCGATTCGATCGTCGGCATCAAGGAAGCGTGTGGCGACCCCAGCCGCGTCGCCGAGATCAAGGCGCTGGTGACCGACGACTTTGTCTTGCTGTCCGGCGAGGACGCACAGACGCTCACTATGGCGGGCCACGGTGCCGTCGGGGCGATTTCAGTGACCGCCAATGTCTTGCCGGCCGCCATGGTCGAATTCTGCCAAGCGTTCATCGACGGCGATGACGACAAGGCCCGCGAGTTGGATGCCAAGCTCCAGCCGATTCACGAGGCCCTGTTCATGGAGACGAGCCCCATCCCAACGAAATGGGCGCTCAATGCCATGGGCAGGATTGACGTCGGTATCCGCCTGCCGCTGGTGGAACTGACGGCTCCCGTGCAGGACGAAGTACGCAAACGACTGGCGACTTTGGGCGCACTTTAACGACCGAATCTGAAGGGATTCGGTGAGTGCGCTTTCGACAAGTCTTGCCCGCCCCGCAATTTCGTTCTATTACTTTTATCCGAGGGAAAAATGAATTTACATAACGAGAGCAATTCTTATTACCAACTCTGGAAAATTAGCGTTGGTGCTGAAGCCCAAGATGTACTGGCTTGTGCCCTTGAACTGGGGCTATTCACTCGACTAGCTGACGGTTCCAAGACCATTGCCGAGATCGCCGAACAGATGGGTATCCAGCTACGGCCTGCCGAGGTTCTCGCTGTAACCTGTGCAGCAATAGGCGTATTAAAAAAAGATGGGGCTCGCTATGCAAATGTTAGTGCCATGGAGGAATTTCTCGTGGAGGGCAAAGCACTCTACAATCAATATACTGCTTTTGGGCGAGCTGGTTATGTCGATCCTGAGCGCGGCGCTAAGATCAAAGAAGCCATTCTCACAGATAGACCCCAAAAAGGAGCTGGCTGGCTGGACACCGCAACGGGTAAGAACCGCCCCTCTATGGCCTTTTATCCCAAACGCCATCATCTGCGCATCATCTGGGGCGACTGTGTGGCGCAAGCGTTCGATTTTTCTACGTACAGAAAGATAGTCGATCTCGGTGGAGCCACAGGAGGGCATTTAGTGGGCATCGCGAGACGCTACCCCCACTTAGAAGCTATCATCTTCGACTTGGAATATAATCGTCAGGGGGCAGAAGAAGGTCTTGCTCAGACGGATTCTTCGGGAAAAATCGCATTCCAAACAGGTAATTTCTTTGCAGACACCTATCCCCCAAAGACCGATGTATTTTTTATGTCGCATGTTCTACACGACTGGGGACGCGATCGCTGTATGTGTATTCTGCAGCGATGCTATGAAGCTCTACCTGAAGGTGGTGTAGCTATTGCAACGGAGTTTCTCCTCAATGAAGAGAAGACGGGTCCTCTGCTAGCCGCATTCCAGGGACTACATGTTTTTTACAACAACATTGAGGCCAAACAGTGGACTGGCTCCGAGATTCAACAAATGATGTCAGAAGCAGGTTTTCAAGACCTGGAGATCCGCCCTATAGATCCTGAACAGAGTATTGTTATCGGATGGAAGAGGGGATGCAGTCCATAACGCAATGACACAGGACATAAGAATCTGCTTTATTGGCGATTCATTGGTTAATGGTATAGGACTTACGCAGTTGGATAGTTTAGGATAAGATAAAGGCTATTCCCCCTCCACCGCGAGCCCGTCCGATGAACCCAGCCAAGTGTGCCGACCACGACTACATCCACTTCCTGATCGCCGCTCAGAGTGTCTTCAGTTGTACCGAGGCCGCCCGCTGTCATCCGGAGGATGGCCCTCCTGTGTCCCATGACGCTTTCACGCGCCTGCTGACAAGACAGCCTCCCGATACCGAGGCGTTGTGGCAAGAGACCCAAGGGCTGGTTCGCCTCCAAGGCGGCGTGTTAGTGCTGGACGATTCCACCTTGGACAAGCCCTATGCCAAGCGGATCGAACTGGTGACGCGCCATTGGAGTGGCACCCATCACCGGGTAGTCTGGGGCATCAACCTTATAAGTATGGTCTGGTCGGACGGCCATGCTTGCATTCCCTGCGACTTCCGCGTCTATGACAAGCCTATCGGGGGCCACAATAAGAACGAGCACTTCCGGGCGATGCTGGCCAGCGCCCAAGCGCGCGGCTTTCAGCCGGCGTGCGTGGTGTTCGATAGCTGGTATGCGTCCCTGGACAACCTCAAGCGGATTCGCTCCTACGAGTGGGCTTGGCTGACGCGCCTCAAGGCCAACCGACAGGTCAACCCGGAGGGGAGCGGCAACGTGGCGATCCGCTCGGTGGCTATCGGACCGGAGGGCCGGCGGGTACATCTCAAAGGCTATGGGTTCATCAAGGTATTTCGGACGGTCTCGGCAAACGGAGACGCGCACTACTGGGCAACCAACGACCTAGAGATGGCAGTCAGCCGGTTTGAGGCATGGTCCAAGCGGGCGTGGTCCATTGAGACGTATCACCGAGGCCTCAAGCAGTGCTGCGGCGTTGAGCAGGCGCAGGTTCGGTCGGCCCGGGCGCAGAGAAATCATATCGCGTTGTCGATCCGCGCCTTCGTGCGGTTGGAGGTGCATAGACTCCAAACCGGCGTTAGTTGGTATGAAGCCAAAAGGGACATCATCCGACAGGCCGTCCAGCGGTATCTGCAACGACCATTGCACAGGCTCAGTTCAACTGCGTAAGTCCTATGGTACTTAATCGATCCCCAGCGCTTGGTCAATCTCGGCTTGGTAGCCCTCCAAGTCGCCGCGCTCGATCTCGGCCAAGCTCACCGGCCGGTTAAACCACTCCGACTCAAAGATCGCCATGCAAATCGCCTGCGAGCGATAGCCGTTTAGGCCGTCCACTTCGGGCGCACCCTGTCCTCGCACCGCATCGGCGAAATCCTTCAACTCGGTTGCGATGGGATTTTCCACTCCTCTGGGGAACAGCCGCTCGCGCTCGTCTTCTGCGAGGCTGCTTTGATGCGCCTCGACCAAGGCCTCGTTAGACGTGTTCTCACCGGCGCGCGTCCACAGCCCGCTCTCCCAGTCGATGCAGCCTTCGCTGCCGTAGAGGACGCGCTTGCTGAAGTCCTGTCCCGGGGCTGAACCTTGCCAAGTCCACTGCACCACCGCACCGCCATCAAAGTCAATCAGCGCCATCGCGCAGTCCTCCACATCCACTGGCCAAGCCCCCTCGCGCTCGACTGGCTCGTCGTAGCGATACGGCTCAAAGCCATGTACCCGCGCCACTACCTGCCGCGCCTCAGCCCCCAAGTGATAGCGGAACAAATCGGCAAAATGCACGCCCCCGTCGAGTATCCAGCCAGCCCCGGCATCGCGCTTGAAGTTGCGCCAGCCCCACTTGCCCAACCGCAAGCCCGCTTCCTGCCAATAGAAGGTGCGCGGTCGGCCAATCCGCCCGCTGGCCACGGCCCAAGCTCTGGCCCGCTCCTGCGGCGAGCGGCGGTAGTTTTCCGCTACCGCGAGCTGACAGCGGTTATCCACGGCGGCATTGAGTATTTTGCGGCCGGCGCGCAGGGTAATTGCCAGCGGCTTTTCGATTATCACGTGCTTGCCCGCCTCCAAGCAGGCCACGGCGAGGATGTGATGTTGCGAGTGCAAGGCGCAGATGTCCACCGCGTCGAGATCTTCCATGTGCGCGAGCATCCTCTGCACGTCGGTATAGATGGCCGGCTTGTGCGCTTGGAACTCGGCGATTTCTTTGGCCCGCTGTTGCGCCTGCGCCTCCACCAAGTCGCAACAGGCCACCACCTGAATGTCGTCAATCCCGGCCTGCGCCAATTCCTGCAAGCCGCGCACGTGCGCCCCGGCCATGCCTCCACAGCCCACGAGGGCCAACTGCAACTGTTCCATTATGCGGTTCTCCTAGTTGGAATAATCGGCAACACCACGTGCGAGGCCTGCGCCGCATTGTGGTGAATTCTGTTGTCTGCTCCCTGGCGTCGTCGCTCCTGTCCGATGGGGTCGCCGGTGTTGGGATTGACGTCAAAGCGGGGAAAGTTCGAGCTGGAAATGTCGAGGCGGATCTGATGCCCGGCGGCAAACACATTGCTCGTCGGGTAGAGGGTAATCGTCAGTTTGGCGACCTCGCCCGGCGCTAGCAACTCGCCTCTTTCGCGCCCGTTGCGGTAGCGCAAGCGCGCGATGCTATCGCTCAGGTTGAGCGCGTAGCCATGCGGATACCAGCGACTCGGTGGATAGCAGTCGATCAGCTTGGCGGTAAAATCCGTATCCGGCACTGACGACGAGACCCACAACCGCACCTCAATCGGCCCGCTTACCTCCACGTCCTCGGCCAGCAGCTCAGTGGTAAAGACCAACACATCCGGCCGCGAGCCTAGCGGTAGATAGGGCGGCGCACAGCCGTAAAACTCCGGCCCTTCCACCTGATCGAACCCGCCCGGCACCATCAATTGCTGCACCCGCGCCCGCCACGGCGCATTGGCCGCAGTGCCCACGCCCTGTGGCAGCGGGCCGATCGCGGAAAGCGACGAGACATTGCCGCCAATGGAGGGGACCGGATTGGCCGGATCGAAGCGATAGACCGTATCGCCGCCGTCCGCGGCCGGCCGTTCCTTCGACAAGGTTCCGTCGCCGTGCAGATAGTACTGGGTATAGCGCGTCCGCGCCAACGGCCACTCGGCCTCGTCGCGCCAATGCCCGCCGTGGAAAAGCCGGCCGCTACTAGTGCGATAGCCCCCGCCGCCACCCATGGCGAAGATCCGCACGGGCGGCGCGCTCGCCTCGCCGTTATCGACTCCCTTGAGTGCCCAGTCGAAGTAGCGCAGATGCAGGTCGCGGAAGTCGTCCAGCGCCGCGTCCGCGCCAAACTCCACATCGCCGGCAAAGCTCTGCTCCAGCGTTTGCGTCCCGTGCGTCCACGGCCCCATGAGCATCCGCACCGGCCCCTGCTTGCGCCCTGCCAGCCCCGCGTAATTTTTGCACGTTGAGCGCGTGTACGAATCGTACCAGCCCCCAATGAGCAAAATCGGCACGTCCGGGAAGTCGTTCCAAAAGAGCACCGGCGCGTAGCTGGGGTGCTGCCAGTACTCGTCGTAGTCGGCCTTAGTCAGCAAGTCCAGTGCCCACTTCTGGTAGGGCGGCACCAACTTGAGCTGGGTCTGTCCCTTGCGGATCGGCATCCGCGTAAGCCAGTCGGCAAAGGTCGGCGCACCTATGTTTAGGGCCGCATCAACCGCTGGGTCGGCTTTTAGTGTGCGCTGCGTGTTGGCCGCTGAATGCCAAAACGCCCACGCCAAAAACCGCAGCTCCAGTGCGCCTCCGTGCCGCACTGAAGACTCGTGCGCGTCGGCCCCACTCATGTTGACCACCATGGCCTTGAGATTTGTCGGCCCCAACGCCGCCATTGCCGTCTGCGTCCAGCCGGACCACGAGGTCCCCCACGACCCCACCTTGCCGTTGCTCCACGGCTGCTGGTCGATCCACTGCAAGGCGTCGTACCCGTCTTCGGCTTCGGGCAAGAGGAAGTTCACATCCCCCGCGGACTGGAAGGTTCCCCGGCAGTCCTGATAGACGGCCACGTACCCGCGCTGGGCGAAAAACCGGCCATAGTTACCATTGCGCTCCACGTCGCTTTTGTCGTAGGGCGTGCGGTGAAAAATTGCGGGAAATTTTCCGGGCACCGGCTGCCCAGCGCGGCCGGGGAAATACAAGTCGGTCGCTAAGCGGACGCCATCCCGCATTGCTACCATCACGTCTTTTTCCACTACCACGTCGTAACAATCGTTGGCCATGAGGCGATCTCCTGCTGTTTGTTGCCACCGTGAATGAGCGAATAAAACGAAACTTTATCGCGTGGTGCCGCAATTAAGCCCGCGTCCCTCTAAATTATCCTCTGTCGGTCAAATAGTTGGCCATCTCTGCAAAAAGGACCAACTGCTCAGAGGGGTCTTGTGTATATAGAACCGCTCCTTGGGCTTTAATCACATCGGCTACGTAGTCGTCAATACGTCTTTCAATAGCGGAAAGGAATGTCTCTTCCTCGTCCAGGTTCCCTAGGCGGTGGGCTTCGCACAGGAAGCGTCCCATGAGAATCACCTTCGCATCTCCGAGTGAGACGGATATATTAGCCGATTTGAGGGCGCGAATCTGGTCCTCTGCACTGCGGAGAACGCGAGTAGTATTGGCGACGCGGTGGGCAGCACCGTTCTCTTCCTTGCCACAGATGAGTATTAGGTCCAAATGTATCGGCGTCCTAGCCTGTTTCAGAGGCGTGGAAACGGACATCTCAGCCTTAATCGGATAAGCCTGTTTGCACACAAATCCGGCATGTCGGATAGCTCTGTGGACACAGGTCCACCCTTCGTGCCGAGCATGGTGATAGGAGAATACGAGAAGCCCGCTATGCTTGAGAACGCGGTGGCATTCGGCGAATACGGATGTCAGCTTGTTGGCGAAGAGAACAGAACTCGTATCTTGGACTTCGTCTTTTCGTCTCGTCGTTTTGGCTTTGGAATAGTCCAAAATCTGGTTCAGCCAGTAAAAGAAAAAATCGGCGAGCTGGGAGTAGTGAACATTGTCGAAGAATGGGGGATCCGTTACAACGACGTCCACACTGCGGTCTGGAATACTAGTGCGACTTGAATTGCCTTGAGTGAGGTAAACCGCGTCGTTTCCGTTCTCGGACGAGGCAAACTCGTTGGACACTGGAACGGCGAGCGGCCGATTAATTCCTCCAACTTTAGTGCTCTTTCCCGGTGTCATGTAGAGCTCGGTTGGATCAGCTTTGTAGGCCAGCGCATTTAGGATGCGAGAGCGGAACAAGGTGGAAAACGATCCAGACGACTTACTCGTACCCCAGACATTTGCTTCAATCGGCATTGCTTCGGGCTTGAGGACATGGTGTGAAAACATGTGCCGCACGGCTCCTGTTCCCTCTCCCTTGAAAGATGCAAATAGGTTGTTGAACTCGAGCACTCCAGAGAACAGACAGGCAAAGAGGAGTCTGTGATCGGCGTGGTCAATCTGACGAATAGCCTCTTGAAGGTGGTGAATGCAAACGAGCTGCCTAGCGGAAAACAGCTCGTGCCAGAAGCGGTAGTTGTGCTTCAAAATCTGGTTTGTATTGTAACCCGGCGCGATTTCAATCTGAGGGAAGGAGGAGCGGATAGAAGTAAACTCTTGTGCGATGCGTTCTGCAAGGGCGTCATCAAAAGCATTCGTAGAAGCGTATCGTTTTTGCCCATCCGCGGTGAGAATCATCTTGGCGTAGCGGCGATAACCAAGAGGACCCGGCATTGATTTCATCCGCTCGACAAGGCGGAATGTATGGCCGCATGTATAGCATTCGACTTTCGCTCCTTTTATATTGCCCTGTTGTGGGTTGTACGTCGTACCACAATCTGAGCACTGCGCGGAATCGGCATCGTAGAGCGTCGCATTGACAGCACCGCAACTAGGACAGAGTGCGCGGGCACTGGCGTCTTTGCGCGGCATGGCGTTCTTTGAGAAAATGCGAGACTTGAAGAGATCGATCTGTTTACTGCATTGTGGACACGAGACAACCTTGACGAGAAAGTAGTACAGTACGGTTGCCCGGCTGCCCTCTTCTGTACGCGTCTCGAAGTAGTTCAATAGTTTGGGACCGACCGTGCGCTCGAGGAGTTGGTATGTAGCGATGACTGCGGGCGGATCGTACTTAGTGAAGGCAGCGCGACATGCGAGATACGCGACTGGATTGATATCCTGGCCTAAAGCGGTACAACCAAGCTTAATCGCTTCTCCTATGGTAACTCCGCTTCCCATGAAAGGGTCAAAAATTACAGTTTCAGCAAAATCGTTCCTCCCGTAAAAGCGCTTCCAGAAGTCCTCTCCGTCGTCGAGACACGCGCCCAGCAAAATACCCCTAAAAACAGAACCCAACCTACGCGCCCACCATTTGTGGATGTAATAGACTGGACGGTGGACTTCTTTTCTCCACGATTCGGCTTCTGCGATTGCAGAGAGACGGGCATAGGGAAAATTTTTCTCTATGAGACGTGGCATTTTCTATTTCGGTAGATATGGCATGGCTACTGTGCGCCTTTTTGGCTTGCGTTCTTTGCACACTCTGAAAATGTCTTGACGTACTGGGAGTTTTTCCAATGGAAAAGGTCCCCTCCCTGCGCTCGTACCTTCTATCACAATATAGTGAAAGGAATTTTGATACTTATCGTCGCGAATAATTAAGTCCGTCCAGGGTACCCATCGTGCAGCAAAGGATGCCAGTTCATGCTGTTTGACAATAAGAGGGGGACTGCCTCCGTCTCACCGCCCTACTCCGTCGGCACCAGCCGCAAAATCCGCCCCGGGTCTTCCACCGCGAGATAGATCGCGCCGTCCGGCCCGGTCTGCACGTCGCGCATCCGCGACTGGCCGCGATAGACGATCTCCTCGTGTACCACTTCTGTGCCCGCCAATCGCAGCCGGTGCAGGCGGTTGAAGCGCAGCGAGGTAGCCAGCAGGTCGTTTTGCCACTTGCCGAAGCACTCGCCGGTGTAAAAGTCAATGCCGCAGACCGCTATCGACGGCACCCAATAGGTCTGTGGCTGCTCCATGCCCTCGGCGTGGGTTTGGTCGGCAATGACCGGCCAGCCGTAGTTTAGGCCGCGGCGCACGTGGTTGAGTTCGTCTCCGCCCTTGGGGTCGTGCTCGGCCGCCCACAATTGGCCAGTCTCCGGGTGCAGGGCCATTCCCTGTGGGTTGCGGTGGCCGTAGGACCAGATTGACGCAATGGCTCCGTCGTCCCCGACAAAAGGGTTGTCGGCCGGTACGCCGCCGCTGTCGTGTAAGCGGTGGATCTTGCCGTTGGGCAGCTTCACGTTCTGAGCGAGGGGCCGCTGACCGCGGTCGCCGATCGCAAAGTACAGGTAGCCCTCGCGGTCGAAGACGATGCGCGAGCCGTAGTGGTGGGAGTGCCGAGTGTAGAATTGGTCCGGGACGCGATAAACCACTTCCACATCGACCAACCCCTCCTCTTGCAGACGCCCACGACTAATGGCCGTATAGCTCAACATGCCGCCCAAAGGCCCGGGCAGCGGATCCGAATAACTGAGGTAAATCCAGCCGGTCTCCGCGTACTGGGGGTGCAAGGCCACGTCCATCAGCCCGCCCTGTCCCTTGGCGCGCACCTTGGGCACGCCGGCGATAGCCGGCGAAACTGCGCCGCCTGTGCCGACGATGCGCAGCCGCCCTTCGCGCTCGGTGACCAACAAGCGCCCATCGGGCAGAAAAGCGAGCCCCCACGGTACGCCCAAGCCGGTGGCGAAAGTCTCGACGCGAAAGGTGTATTCCTCGGATTGGACGATCTGTTGGGCCGCGGCTTTTCCTGTGGCAGTGAGGATGCAAACTAGATAGACGCTGTACTGCATGTTTTTTCTTCAGTAATACCCTCGCCGGCTGGGCCTAGGCTTTGCAGTCGATGAGGACGCGCTGGTGCGGATGGCCCTCCCCTTGGCACTAGGGTCGGTACGGCTCGCCCGTGCGCCGCAGCTTCTTGGTCACCGCGATCTGACAGGTCGCGTACCCGCCCATGTAGCCGGTGGCAAAGCCCGGGCGCGCGTCCCCAATGGTGCCGACGATCATGTTGGCGTATTCGTACGTGGTGTCGTAGCGGTCGCAAAGGAGGGCCACCATTTCGAGCCACGCCGCTTTGAGCGCATCGCCCCACTCGGCTGCGCGCGCACTGGTGAGGTATTCCTCGGCGTCTTCTACGACGCAGGTGGTCTCGACCACCGGGCTGCTGTTGGGAAACCCGGGCGAGCGATCCACCTTGAGGGTGATGGCCGAGTCGATCTCGACCCCGGCCCCGGTCAACTCGCCATCGCCCATGCGCGCGTGGACATCGCCCAGCGAGAGCAGACCCCCGGGCTTTTGTGCGCGGATGTGGACGGTGCTGCCGGGCTGGATGGCGTTGAAGTCCATGTTGCCGCCGTGATCTATGGCGTTGGGTGCCCACGATTCGAGCTGGACGACGCCGATCATGGGCCGCACTGGCACGACAAAATCCGGCGGAAAGTGAATCAGCCCGTCGCGCACCGGTGCCACGCAGCGCCAATTGCCCCAATTGGGGCCGCCGTTGCGATAGAAGCCATAGGGGCCGACCTCGATAGCCGCGATCTCCATGGCCACCCAATCGTCCGGCTCAATGCCCTCGATGAGAAAGGGGCCGCCGGGGCGGGCGTAGCGGCGATGGCTCTCGCCGGAAGTGATCATGCCGGCGCGGGTCTCCCCGGCCGCTTCAAAGTCGTTGTCCGCTCCGCCAATGGTCTCGATAACGACGGTTTCTCCGAGCGCCAAAGTGCCGCGCACTTGGCCGATTTCCGGGTCGTCCGGCCCGCTGTAATGGGGGGTGCGGGTAAAGCGACGCATACGCGTTCTCCTTTGCTAGTGACGCCCCTCGGCAAACGGAAAGGTCCCGTTGTATCCGAGTGCAGCTATGGCCGGCAGCGGCGAGCTGACAAAGGGAATCCCCGGGAACATCGGCGTCTGCTGGTAGTGCAGCACCACGTTGCAGCGGATTGGGGCGTCGGCTTCTTCCTTTAACTTCGCGCCTTGGTGCGGGATGTGGCTGAAAAACACCACTGCGTCGCCGGTCATGGGATGCAGGTGGATGTGCTCCTGCCGCTCGCACCACTGGTAAAAGGGGTTGTCGGAATTGTACCCGCCTAGGTGGCGGATTTCTTGCGGTAGGGCGTTGTGGCAGAAGTTGTTGATGAAGGTCAAGCGCCCGGTCTCTGGCGCGTTGTCCGTCAGGTAAAACGTGGTGTTTATACACAGTGGCCGCAGCGCGTGCCGCGCCTCGTCGGGCGCGTCCCAATAATAGCCAAAATCCTTGTGCCATTCCTGAGTATAAGCGCCTGGATTGATGTGTGCGCGAAAGCTCCGCAACTGGCATTGCCGCCCGAGCATGGCCCGCAAATGCGGCGCGACCGAGGGATGGCCGACCATGGGCCGGGCCAGCTCGGGTTCCTGTTCCAGCAAGTGGTCAAACGCCACATTGCCCACTTCGTTGCTAATGTCCCATTCCCGGCGCTCGTACTTCCGCACCAAGCACGCCCGCCAAGCCAGCACCACGTCCTCGGGCAGTGCGTTGCGCACCAATAGAAACCCGTGCCGGTCGAGCGCGTCGAGCTGGTCCTCCAGCTCGGGGATTTGGGCAGTATCGGCGATAATTTCGCTCATGGAAAAGCTCCTTGATCGGTGAAAAATTAGCGGCCGTTTATTGTTTTTCTGCCGGGCTGGATGTTGCGCCTAAAGGCGCGGAATGACAGCGCTCCGGCTTTTGCCTACTACTCACGCCGCGCAAAATACCGCTCCCAACGCTCGGTCGGCGCAAAGCCCAAGATGCGCCGGGCCTTATCGACATTGTACTTCCCGTGCCCCTCATAGCTAAGCAAGTTGAACTCCTGAAAGCAGTCTGGCACTTGTGGAATTTCCAAGGCCAGCCGACAGGCGTGCTGCAAGTCCTCCCACACCAGCGTAAACGGCGGAAAATCCCCGGCCCTTTGCGTCGGCCGCGGCCCCAAGCCATTGAACAAAAAGCTGATCGTCTGAATGTGGTATGCCCGCGCGTACGTCCGGCAAATCTCGCTCGCCAAGCCCTTCGTCAGGCAGTAATAACCCGTGGTCAAAACCGGCGGCACCTCGGCAATGTCAAAGTCGTGATCGTACGTGCGGCGGACGAACTGCGGGCCGGTGTGAATCACCTTTTTGATCCCGTGCTCGGCCGCGGCCTGCATCACGTGGAGTGCCCCGCGCGTGTTGACGTGAAAGCTCTGTTCGGGATGATCGCGCACGACCGTGAAATTCGCGATCGCGTCCATGCCCGCGGCCGCGTCCCGCACCTGCGCCCGCGACGACACATCGCAATGCACGACGGCTCTGCCATCCGGGTGAGGGGCAATGTCGGCCAGCGTCAGATCGTATATGTCTTCGAGGCCGGGCAGCAGATTGGGGGCGATCATCCCCGAAGCCCCTAACAGCAATACCTTTTTCTTCAAGACGCGCCTCCGCGAAACTCGCGCTGCGGCCGATAGCCCATGGACTTAGCACGGTCGAGCAAAAACTTGGGATGGGCGAGGGGCGCGGCAATGTGGTACACGGCCCAGCGCGGCACCCAATCTAAGGACGCGCTCGCGTCCCGCGCCAACGCCGCGCAAAACGCCTGCGCCGCATCGCGAATATCGACCCACATCAAATCGCGTTCCCGCCCGGCGACCTCCTCCTCCCGCACCAGCTTGCCGAGGCGCAACGCCGTGACCGAAATGGGATACTCGCGCGCAAATTCGCGGCACGTGATCTCGCCCAGATACCGCGCCAGCACCGCCAACTCGGGCGGTGGCAGTGGCTTGTAATGCTCGGTGACGTACACCGCGTCGGGGTACGCGCGGAACACTTCGAGGGTGCTGCCGTATACAAACCGCTTGACGCCCGCTTCCACCGCCGCCTGCAACAGCACGTGCGTACCGCGCGTCGCTCGGTCGAGCAGGGCCTCTGCGCTTTCGGGCGCGGGCGGCGGCTCGCCCGTGTGGACGACGGCATCTACATGGCGCACCGCCTGCCATACCGCGTCCGAATCCGTCAGCCGGGCTTCGATCCATTCGACATCTTGCGGCCGCGCCGCCCAGTCGTCCAGCAGCCGCAGTTGCGCGTTTTCATTCGCGGCCAGCGCGGCGGCTACCTCTCGGCCCAATGCACTAGCCGCGCCCGTAATCAATACCCGCATCAACCGCATCCTCTAGCGGAACCAATCGTACGTCAGCGCCAAGCTGCGGTCGGCCAGCGGCAATTCCACCCGCTCGCCGCCCCGAGCGGCCGACTGCTTCAGCCCCAGTTCCACCTCCAGCGCGACCGCGACCCGGCGGCCGGAATTTTTCGGCTCGTCCAACCGCCCCTCCATGCAGGCGATCAGGTCGTCGAGGCAATACACCGTCCGCATGCCCGGCAAAAACTGCGGCGCCGGCCACGGCATTTCCACCCGCCCGGCGGCCGGCGTTTCCACGTCTTGATAGAGCCGCCACCGATTGTGCTCAAAGACGACCTCCCCCCGACTCCCGGAAATCCGCACTTCGGGCGCACCAGCGCGGATGTGGACCACCAAGCCATCGCGGCACGCGATCATCCCCTGCCCCATGAACTCAGTGCTGCCGCGCTCCCGGCGCGGCTGATCGCCCGTGCCGCACACCCAGATCGGATCGCCGGTCAAAAAGTAGGTCCAGTCCTGATGCTGAGCCAAAACTGGGACCCGCGCTTCGAGCGACCGCACCTTGCCAATCGCCCCCGCCTGCACCAGCGACTTGGCCCGCGCAAACGACGGATGCGAGACGCTCGTCGCCCCGCCCACCAGCGGCACGCCGGCCTCGGCGCACGCTCCGACCATGGCGTCGGCCTCGGCCAGCGAGAACGCCATCGGTTTATCTACCAACACGCCCCGCACCCCGGCGGCGACCGCTGCCACCGTCAGTGCGGACCGCCCCTCCGTATTCGTGGCAATTGCTGCGATGTCCAGCCGCTCCTCGTCCAACATCGCCAGCGCATCCGCGTACAAGGCTGCAATGCCGTAGCGCTCCCCGAATAGGACCCGCCGCCGCGGATCTCGGTCGGCCCCGGCCACCAATTCCACTTCGGGCCGGTCGCAAAGGGCCGCAGCATACGAAGTAGCCAACCCCTCCCGCCCGGGGTGATCGTACAGGTGAAACGTCCGCTTGACATCGAGCCCGTCCGGCAGGGGTCGGTCGGCACTTTCGACATCGTACACGGGGTTTTCGTGCGGCCCGAGGATGCGCTCGTAATCGCGCTTCCCCAAGTCGTAGAGCATCCCCATCCACCCCAAGCCAATGACGCCGGCGCGATACTTTTTTGGTTCTGTCGCTAAGGACACGACCCCTCCTGTGGGTACGTTCGTGCTTGATGTAGGACGCCCTTGAATGCGAATGCGTTATCAATCATATAGGCGTAAACCTTAGTACACGACCCCTAAAGTAAGCGACCCTTACTTTGAGTACGCCTTTTCTGCGGTTTCCGCTGGGTGCGGGATCGAGGGCGTCCCGTCCTCGCCGAGGGCAAGATGCCCTCGATCCTTGGCCGGCTGAAGGCTGGTGGCGTGTAGTAAGGGCGTAAACTATTGATAAAATTGATAAACATTGGCGGGCAAGCTGCCCGCGCCCCCGGCGGAAACCTTAGAGTTAGGGCTTTCCACTGGGCTGCGGGTGGGGTGCGGTCAGAGTTTGATGACGGCGATGAGGACGCCGGTGATGGCCACCAACGTGCCCATTATCCAAAGGAAATAGGTGTCCATGCGCTTGTTGGTTTCGTCGATGCGGTCATGTCCGGCTCTTATTTGGACTCGCAGGTCTTGAATGTCGTCGCGCAGGTAGCTAATGACCCAAGGCATTTCTCCGGGGGTGGGGGGGACCGCACGGGTTGGAGGATCGGTGCTTTCGCTCATGGCGGGGCTCCTGTGTTAGGGGCAATATAAACCGAGTGCTAAAAACCACCAAGCGGCGGCTTTCGTGCGCGTACCCTGCAATATCCATCCAGTGCCGACGGTCTGATAGGGCGGCTCGTGGTCGGCGCAAGCTGTGTCGAATAGTACCCATGTGTTACATGGTTGGATAGCATATCGCAGCAAGACGAGCTTGCGCGTCAAGACGCCCTCGGCGGAGGTACATGCCGCTGGCCAAGGGGCGGCTCTGTTTCTGTGCAGCCCGATAGATTTGCTGTCTCAAACCTTTAATGGCTTTTCTAACTACACGACACCAATAACTTGTCGTTGATGGGCGATGCGTCCGGGATCGAGGGCAAGATGCCCTCGATCCGAGGGTAAGGCCCTACTGTCGTGTACTTAGTGGCTTTTTTTAGTTTGACACCAGTCGATGTCTCGCCCATTTTGCCATCTCTCAGGTCTGTTCGCTGTTCGCATCGCCTGTCGATTCGGGGTTCTTACAGCTATCCTGTGGCACGTCAGCCCTCTTGATTGCTCATGCGCAACCTGCTCGCCGCCTGTCTAGCTCGCATCTCGCTCCAGACCGCAGTGAAATCCCTCATTGCACTCGTCCTCCTAGCCCTGCTCGGCTGTGCGCCCGACGAGGTGGTCCTCGCCAAGATCGCAGATTCCGAGATAACGGAGGCCGAGTTGGCGGAATTTGTCGCCCGGTTGCCCAAACATCTGCGCAGCGACGAGCAGGGAATTGAGGCGGACCGAGAACACCTCGAGTCCATGGTTGACCAAGAGTTGCTCCTGCTAGAGGCGAGGAGCCGGGGGCTGGACACGGCCGCAGCGCTAGTCCAGCAAATGGAGGACGCCGTGCGGCGACGCCTGTCCATGCGCTACCAGCGCGAGGTGATCGCGTCGAAGATAGACATCGGCCCCAAGGAGATTGAACGCGCCTTCCGCGACATGGGCTTCGACCGAGAGCGCCTGCTGAACCGCATCGTCGTAAGCGGAAGCCAACGGGACGCACAGGCCGTGCTCGAGCAGCTCGAAGCCGGAAGAGAGTTCTCCGACCTAGCGAGAGAGCATTCCGCAAACGACGCCAAGGCCGACTCAAACGGCGCGATCGGCTGGATTGGGTTGACCCAGCTCAAGCGCTTCCTGATTCCGCAGCGCGAGTTCCTCTCGCTCCCGGTCGACAAACCGGCGCTGATGCGCCTTTCGCCCGGGGCCTATCAGATCATCCAGTTCGCAGCAGACCGGGAGGCCCAGATCCAAACCTACCAAGAGGAGATTCTCAAACTACTTCACATGGAGCAGTGGTGGCGCCGCACCGAAGAGGAGGTCGAACTCCTCGGCCGAGCGCACGGCGTCCAGTTCCATGCGCAAGGGGTGCAGGCGTTGATCCAACGCGTCGAGAAACGCCAGAGCGAGTTGTCGGAGGAACAAGCGCGGCAACCCCTTTTCACGTTTGCCGACGGAAGCGTTATTACAGCGGCTGACTTCTTGACGCGGCTGCGAAAACTGGGCCGCAACTCGGCGGTGAAAGATAGTGCGCGGATCGTCGCCATGGCCGAGCAAGAGCTCCTCCATCCCTATTTGTTTAGCCTCGCGGCTCGCGAACGCGAGTGGCACGAGGAGGAGGGCTTTGTCGACTGGCGATCCCACACCCACACCGGACTGTTGCTGGACCGTCTGATGCAGCTCGAAGTGGAGGACCACCTTTCTCTTGCGGAAGCCGACTTGCAGGCCTACTACAATGCCAACCGCGAGAGTTTCCGCACGGCCGAAACGGTCCGCATCGAGGAAGTACACGTGCAGGACGAGGCCGCCGCCATGCAGTTGCGCGACGAAATAGAGCGGGGAGCGGAGTTTGCCGCAATCCTTCAGCGTCCCGGGGTGGCTTCGCACGGCATCCATAAAAGGGGCGGCGAGATGATCGTTCAGCCCCACCTCACGGGCGGTTTTCCAGAATTGGTTGAGGCTGCATTCGCCGCGCAAGAGGGCGAGTTGGTTGGTCCGGTTTACCTAGAGAAGCCGGATAGTTATGCCATTCTCCGGGTCCTCGAGCGGCAGCAGAGCCGCAGCAAATCCTTTGCAGAGGCCCGGAAGTCGGTCGAGTACGCGTTGCGTTTGCAGCAGCGAGACACCCTAATCTCCGGCTTCTTCCGGTCGCTGCGGGAGCAATACGAGGACCGCATCGTCATCTTCGCCGACCGCTTGGAGCAGCGGCACCAGGGTCAGTAACAGGTGGAGTCCGGCTCGCGCTTCATCAGCGAGGGAGCCAATTGATAAACCTGCACGACAATACAGCTAAGGGGCTCATCGTCCTAGGGCTTTTGAGCACCAGCCTCCTACCAGCGGCCGGGCAGCAGGACTACGGCGCGCGCCTGGGCTGGGGCCAAGGGGACGAGTATAGCTATGCCCCCCAAGGGCCGGGGGTGATGCTCAACGCCATTGACCCGGCCATACGCAAGTGGTACGTGCCCCAAGAGCTCTACCTAGACTACCGCTGGCACCAGTGGGAGTACACGAACTATGCGCGGGATCACTACCAGCGCTACATCGACACCTCGCTAGAGGGCGAATACTTCTACGACATCTACGGCAACTCGCTCCCCCGCGGCTGGTTGATCTACAACAATTCGCAGACCACGCCGGGGCAGTTCGGCAACTCCCTGTTCAAATCCAATCGCTTCAGAGACTGGTTCTCCGGCGTGGTCGTCACCCACGACCAGAAGGGTCAATACTATTTCTCGCTGACCGTGAGCAATCAGCTATACACGACCCTGACGCCCATGGTGTTCTCCAAGCCGCGCTTCGACGGGCTGCAGTTCGACCTAGCCACGGACCGCGTCGAGGCCACGCTGCTCTATTCCCGCATAAGCAATCCCGGCGCCAGCAGCACCCTCAACAGGGAATCCTTGAGCACCAACAACACGAGCTTGATCGGTGGGCGGCTGACCGGGGAGATCGGCGATTATGCCAAGGTGGGGCTACACGCCGTCAACGCCCACCAGTCCAACACGTTGCGCGACAGGACGAGCTGGAACCCCTTAGCCGGCGAGCTGACCGTGGCGCAGAACAAACCCATCGGTTTCATCCAGCTCGTACTGCGCGACGACTCGCCCGAGGACGGCGAGGGGGGCGCGGCGTACTTTCCGGCCGGATCAGACATCTTCATCACCTATCAGGACGGCACCCGGGAGCGGGGTAGGGAGATCGGCTTCCTGCCGCTCGTGGAGGGCGGGATTGTCCGCCAGGGCTTCATCGCCGCTGACGGCGCGGAAGAGGTGCGGCTGGTCTACGACTTCGACAGTCCCGGTTTTCTCGACCAAGCGAAATTTACCAAGGCCGAGATCGTCGAGGTAGAATTCCGGCTGCAGATGGGCAACGACTACCAAGTTTGGGTAACCTCCGATCAGCAGACCGATTTCGACGGCCAGCCGGTCCTGCTGCTCGTGGCCCAAGCCGAGGGCAACGTCCGCGACATCACCAATCTGCGCACGGTGCGCTTCCACTACGGGCTGCCCACCGCAACCCATATCGCCGGAGGCAGTCTCGAGATTCGCGCCCCGTTCGGCTTCGACTTCTACGGCGAGTACGACCGCAGCTGGACCTACCGCAAATACCCCAACGTCGCAGAGGAAACGCACCACTCCTCCTCTGGCATCCGAGGCGCGGCGAGCGCGCCGGCCTGGATGGTGAACGTTTCCCAGAGCAGGGCACCGTGGTTTTTCTTCGGCGAAGCCTACAGCATGGACCCGTTCTACAACACGCGCACCTTCCTCACCTCCGGCGTCGGAGAGATCGACTACGGCGATACGCGCCGCAGCGGGTTTGAACTGGTTGAGGACAACGACGACCACGACCGCGTCCCGGATACGGTGCGGGCCGATTGGCTGGAAGGCGACAAGGAGGTCTTCCCCAACTGGGACCAGAACAACGACTTCGTGCCCGATTTCAACCAGAACGACAACAGGGTACGCGCCAATGCCATCCCCGACTACGAGGAAGCCTTCCTGCGCTTCGGCGTGGACCGCCCCCAGTTCCTCTTCGGCGTCGATATGAACCACAACTTCTGGATCGATCAGTATGAGAACGACGAAGCCCCCGACTTCCCGTACCGCCGAGACCACGAGGGGTTCAACCTCTATGCCGGGGCCGCTATCACCCCCGCAGTGAAGGTGATAGCGGGCGTCCTGCGGGAGGCGTTGATCTCGAGCGACAAGAGGAATCACAGCAACTACGCCTTGCTGACTATTGATTCGGATACGCCCCGTTTTGGCCGGCTGCGCACCTACTGGATGGCCCAATGGGTTGAGGACGATATCCCCGATCCCCTGTTGCAGTGGGCGCCCGACAACTCCCTGCGCGGCGGGGAGCTCATCCGCATCGAAGATCCGCTCCTCGCGCGGGACACCTATATCAACCAACTCTTCGTCGGCTACTCCCTGCAAACAGGCCCTTGGCTGGTTGTCAACAAGGTCCGCCACGTCCTCTACGACCAGCGGATGTCCGACGAGCGCCGGCAGAAACTGGGCCTTTCTAACAAGGACTACTTCTTCGGTTTGACCAACAAGGCGAGCTACCGTCGCTGGGTCGGGCCTTTCCTGCTGGAACCGCGCTGGAAGAGCGAGTACATCCGCCAGACCCGCGGCCTGTTCGACGCCGGCCGGCGATCGAGCCTCACCGAGATGGTCGCGGCCATAGCGGAGACTCCGCTCTTGAGTGCATCCAAGGTCCAGACCGGAGTCGAGTACCTATACTTCAATGATCTGGACGATGACCAGCGGGATTTCAACGCCCTAACCGTGGCGATACAGTTCACCACCGATTCCACCTATCTGGGTTACGGCCTGCGCTCGCTGCTCGGGGTTTCCGTAGAACACCGGGACTTCAAGCAGCGGAAGTCGCGGACGACCAATCAGTTTTTCATTACGCTCTACGCCGGTCTGGAGTAGAGAGGTCCATGCGGGACAACGGCTACAGGGCCGTCGGCGAGGCGGCCGCCATCTTTGCACTCGCTTTGTCAACGCGGTGGCTCTACGTCCACCAGACCGGCGACCACCCCCTGCGGGATATTCCCATTGGTGCCGCCATCGCCCATGTCGAGCGAGCTGCTGGAGAAGCGGCCGGTTTCGCGTCGCTGTACGATGCCTTTCTCGCAGGCACCTTGGGCATGGCCGGCGGGGACTACCAGCTAGCCCGGGGAGTCCAAGTCGCGCTGGGCACCGCCAACTGCGTCCTCGCTTGGTCGCTGGCGCGGGCCGCCTTCTCGCCCGGAATAGCCGTCGCCGCCGGCCTAGCCGCTGCTGTCTACAGTCCGGCGATCTACTTCGCTGGTGCGCTCTTGCCGCCGGTCTTGGCTACGTGTCTAGTGCTGCTCAGTCTGATCGCCCTAGCGCAAGCCCTAACCGCAACGAGGGCCTCGCTCTTCTCGCTGCCGGGCTTGCTGCTCGGACTGGCCGTGCTGGCCGAATGGTGGGTGTCGCTGTTCGCCTTAGTCATGCTCGTCTGGTTGCTGCAGCGGAAAAAGCGGGGAGCGGCTGCCTCGCTGGCCTTGGGGATCTGCGCGCTGCTGCTGCCCGCCCTCCTGTGGTCGGCTTGGACGCCGGGATTTGCAGAGCTTGGGCTGGCCGAGGGCTTCCGCCGGATCTACGCCCTCTGGCAAGGGATTGAGTTCCTGCCAGACCTCGATCCCTACTATGCGCGCCAGCATTCCAGTCTGCTTGCGGCCTTGTTGTGGAAAGCCGGGCTGGCCTTTCCCTTCGGCCTAGTGGCCCCGCTGGCCCTAGTGGGCATCCTCTCGCGCCTCCGCGTCGAGCGCCAGCCGCTGGAGACCGCGCTACTCCTGTTCGCTGGATGTTTCGCGGTGCAGGCCCTGCTCTTCGCGCCGGCCGACTCGGGCACGCGGTCCCCGGCCGCACCGGCCTTGCTGATCTTTGCCGCCGTCGGGGTGGCGGCTATGGGTGCCCGGCCGCGCCGGCCCGCGCTGGCCCTCGGTGCGGTTGGCCTTCTCCTAGGCGTTGGTCTCAACATGGGCGATATGGGCGCGGCCGGCCGCGCCCGCCAGCACTACTGGCTCGGCTATGGCTTTGAGCAACTCGGCCTGCGCGCCAATGCGGTGCGGGAGTACGAGTTGGCCCTTGCGCTGGACGCCGGAAGCCTAGAGACCTACTACGCGCTGGCCGAGCACTACCTAGCCCAGAGCGACAATATCCGCGCCGCTGGCCTCTACGAGAGCCTGCTCCAGCACTGGCCCGATCAGGACCGGGCACGCCGGGCCCTCGGCGAGGTGTACATGGCCTCCGGGCGTGCTCCCGCAGCAGCGAAGTTGTACCGGGCGCTGCTCAACGCGGAGGCCGATGCGAAGGCCGAGGTGCTACCCATGCTGGGCGAGGCGCTGGTCCGCAGCGGCGACATGGAAGGAGGCATCAGGGCCTACCGCGAGGCGCTAGATGTTCTGCCGAGCAACGGCGCGGTACGCGGCAAGCTGGCCTTGTTGTACTCGGCGACCGGCCAGCTCGCCGCGGCGGTGGACGCCTACCGCATCCTGTTCGAGGAGGGACAAGTGGCCGAATTCGGTCCGCCGCTGGCCGAGGTGCTAATCCGCAGTCAGCGGGACGAGGATGCGGCGGCCGTGCTCGAGCGGGTCCTGCAGGTCGCGCCCGAATCAACCGCGGCCCTAGCGCTGCGGGGCAAGCAACTGTTTGAGCAGGGCCGCCACCGCGCCGCCGCGGTCCACTTCGAGCGGTTGCGCCGGCTTTGGCCGCAGGACTACCGCGTCTATTTCTACCTAGCCAAGCTCTACGAGCATCTCGGCGAAGATACCAAGGCCGACGATGCCCACGCGCTCTACATCCGCTATCGGCGGCACAAAGCGCGCGCGGCCATGCAGGGGCACATGCAGCTAGTAGGAGAAACGATGGCGGAGAAGTTGCAATCCCATCTGGAGCAGAGATAGTGCGGAGACCTGTTCTGATTCTGCTGGCACTCGCTGGGCCGCTCGGGCTTTCCACCGCTAACAGCCAAGAGGTGCGGTTTGGCCAAGGGGGCAACATCACCTGGGAAGGAGAGGTCTCCGGGTTGCAGGGCGTCTCCACCATCCAGCCCGAATTCCGCCCTTCCCTCAATCCGCACACCACCGCCCTCGGCGTCGCCCCGGACGACCAGATCGAGCTGGCGCATTCCGACTACCCCGGCGCCATTCTGCCCATCCAGCTAGACGAGGGCGAGAACCTGTCCGCGCGTCTCGTCGCCGAGGGCGGCAGCATCGTCTCGGAAACGGCCGTGGAGATCAACAACGACGAGCTGGCGGCGATCCTGCAGGGGCTCCTTTCTCCCAAATCGACGGGCACGGCTTTCGAGCGCAAGGGCACCAATATCCTCGGCACGCTGCTGACCGTGGACCTCGGCACCATCGTCGGCGTCAACCGCATCCGCTTCTTTCCGCGCAACACCTTCCTCCCCGCTCCGACCACGCCGTTTCAGAACGACTTTCTGAGGAACTTTGAACTGCGCATCCACGATGGCTTGCACCTGAACGAAGCCGGGTTGCCGGCCTTGGGGACCTGGGAGTCCTTCCTGACCGTTAAGGACAGCACCGAGCCAGTGACCGTCGTCGAAATCGATCCGCCCCGCTATCTGCGCTTTGTCCGCCTGCGCGCCTCATCGTCCATACCCTTCGAGATCGAGAAGCTACAGATTTTCGGCGAAGGCTTTTTTCCGACCGCCCAGTATCTCTCGCCCATCGTCGATTTGGGCACCCCCAGCAACTGGGGACAGATTCGCTGGACGAGGAACGTGCTGGGCGAGGAGGCCCTTACCGATCTCATCGTCCGCACCCGCACCGGCAGCGACGACACCCCCTTCGTCTATAACCGCAGGGAGGTGGGCAACCCCAACGCCGAGGATATACCCTTCTCCAGCGAAAACCCGGGCCAACCTCTTTCCCGGGCGGAGTTCCTCGACCTTCCCGTCAAGGGGACCGCGGCCGATGCCTATGAGCGCGGGTCCATACGGGACGACCTAGACAACTGGAGCCCGTGGTCGCCGCCTTACTCGGGCGCGGACGGCGCCCGCAATACTTCTCCGGCACCCCGCACCTATATCCAGTTCCGGGTCGACTTTCTGAGCCGAGGGCTGCACTCTAGCCAAGTCCTCGACGGCGTCGCCTTTGAGTTCACTAGGCCGGCTCTGGCCGATGCCCTCATCGCCGAGGTCTTTCCGCGCACCGTGGAGGCCGCTCGGTCCACTGCCTTTGCGTATGCGGTGCGGGCCGAAATGGAGCGCAGCGAGCTTCAGGGCTTCAACGGTTTTGAACTATTCACTCAAGGACGGGTCGAGCGGATCGCCCGCCTGGAGATCGTCGCCGCCGACGGCCAGAGCATCTTAGATCACACCTTTGAGACGCAGGATAGCGTCGCGGATGAGGGCGACGCAGCCATCACTTCCATCACCGACGAGAGTTTCGCCGTGCGCTTCCCGCGCATTGAAACGCACGGCACCATACTCAAGATCCACTTCGTCAACCGCGTTCTTGCCTACAGCAGCGATTTCGGCGGTCGGGCCCTGGTACAGGGAACCGAGGCCTTTCAATGGGTACAAGCCGGCAACGCGGCCGCCTTAGACGAGAGCGATGCCGGCTTCGATTCGGGCATCACCGTCTTGAGTCCGGCCGTGACCCGCACCGGACTGATCGGCAACTTCGCCTTGGACACACCCGTTTTCACGCCCAACGGCGACGGCGTACGCGACGGCCTGCGGCTGCGTTTCGAGGTGCTCACGGTCGTGGGAGAGGCCGATATCCGGGTGGCCCTGTTCGATGTTAGCGGCCGGCCGCAGGCAACGATCTTCGAACACCGGGGCGGCAACGGCACCTACACTGGAGCCCGTTTCTCCCGCCTCCATTGGGACGGCCGCGACGACCGAGGCGAGCTGCTGCCGCCCGGGGTCTATCTCGTGCGCCTGGAGGTGGGCGGCGACGCCCGGGCCACCGCGGCCGTCCGCTTAGTGGGGATTGCGTATTAACAGGCGTTTTATGGGTCATTGCACGAAAAAACGAGGCCGGGGCGGACGCAGAAGGCCGAAGGCCATACCGCGACTTGTTTGTGTCTTGCTCGCGGCAAGTTCCGGCATCTGTCTCGAGACGGCGGATGGTCAGAGCGACTACGGCAGTCGTCTCGGCCAAGTGCAGGCCGGCAAGCGGAGCTTCGTACCGCATGGGCCCATGACCCTGATGGAGGCTGTTGATCCGGCCGTGCGAAAATGGTACGTGCCGCAGGAGTTGTACTCGCAGTCCGGGTTCTGGCAGTGGGAGACCACCAACTACGCCCGCGAGCCGTACCAAGGCTATGTCAACAACACCCTCGAAGGCGACTTCTTCTACGATCTCTACGGCAATCTGCTCACGCGGGGATGGCTGCTTTACAACACCAACCAGACGAATCCGGTAGAACGCGGACACGTCGTGTTTGAATCCCGCAACCTGAGCGACTGGTTTTCCAACATCGCCGTCGCATCCGAGGAGAAGGGTCAGTATCGCTACGCCCTGACCGTGGGCCGCGATCTGCGCACGACCCTGACCCCGATGGTCTTTTCAAAACCGAGGTTCAACGGGGTGCAGCTCGATCTCGCTACCGACAAGTACAAGGGGACCATAATCTACTCACAGGGCGGCATCGGCGGTCAGGCGGACGTGCGGCCCCGCACCGACGTCACCACGATCATGGGAGGCCGCTTTGTGACTCAGGTGGGCGATTTCGTGGAAGTGGGGGTCCACATGGCCAACGCCCATCAGTCCAACAGCCTGAACGACCGGCTGATGGACAACCTGCTCTCCGGCTCGCTACCGGAATCCAAGAACGAGCTGGTTTCCAGCATTGAGATCGTCCTGCGCGACGACTCGCCCGAAGACCTGACGAGCGGAGCGGCCTACTTTCCAGCCGGATCCGATGTCATCATCACCTACCTCGACGGCACCAAAGATGCCGGCCAGGATATTCGCTTTGCGCCCGTAGTGCAGGGAGGAATTCCCGGCAAGGGTTTTCTCACCGCCACCGGCAACGACGCGATCCGCCTGACCTACGACTTCACGGACCCCTCGTTTGTCTCCCGGGCCCGAGCGGACCGCAGCGAAATTGTCAAGGTCGAATTCCGCCTGACCCTAGCCAACGACTACCAGATATGGATGACCTCGGATCGACAAACCAGCCGCAGCGGCGAGCCCGTGCTGCTGATCGTGGAGCGGGCGGCAGGCAATGTCAGTGACGGCTCCAATCTACGCGTCGTGCAGTTCGAGTACGGTCTGCCCACCGCCACGCACCTGATCGGCAGCAGCTTGAAGGTGAACGACGTGTGGGGCTTTGACCTCTACGGCGAATACGACCTCGGGTGGACCTACCGCAAATACCCCAATCCGCTGGCCGAGAGCCACGAGGTCTCGTCCGGCGTCCGCGGCAAGCGCGCCCGGCCGGCCTATATGTTGAACCTAAGCAAGCAGGCCCATCCGTTCTTCTTCTTCGGCGAGGCCTATGCCATCGATCCCCTGTACAATACCCAGACCTTCGTCGTAGATGCAGACGGCACCATGTTCTACGATGAGGACCGCTTGAAGCTGGAGCTGGTGGACGACAACGACGATCAGGACCGCCTCCCCGACCTATACCGCCTCGACACGGTAGCCCAAGGCACGGCCGATCCCTTTGCCGCAGAACTGGGTGCCGTCGACTTCCGCGTTTTTCCCGGCTGGGATCGCAACAACGATTTCATCCCCGACTTCAATCAAAACGACAATCGGGCCCAGCCCAATACCATCCCCGACTACGAGGAGCCGTTTCTGCGGTTTGGCAGCGACCGTCCCGAGTTCCTGCTCGGGGTCGACATGAACCACAACTACTGGGTCGATCGCTTTGAGAACGACGAGGAGCCGGACTACCCCTACCGCCGGGATCGCCGCGGCTTCAACCTGTTCGGGGGGGTCCATCTGACCCCGTATCTAGAGGTCAAAGTCGGTGCGCTCCGCGAGGAAGCGATCGCCTCCGAACAGCGCAATCACAGCGACTACGCAGTGCTGGAATGCAATCGCACCTCGCCGCGTTGGGGGCGGTTGCGCCTCTTGCAAATGTTGGAGTTGGTCCACGACGATATCGCCGATCCGCTGCTGCAATGGGCCCCCAACAATTCCCTCGCCGGCGGACGGGTCGTGCGCCTAGCCGATCCGCTGCTGGCCCGGGACGCCTCGGTCAACCGTTCCTTCGTCGGCCACCACTGGCAGGTGGGGCCTTGGTTCGTGCAGAGCAAGTTGAGTTATCTCCGCTTCGCCCAGCGGCTGGACGAGCAGGAAAGGCTGCGCCACGGCCTCGACGAGTCCGACTTCTTCTTCGGCCTCATCAACAAGGCCGCCTACCGCTATCGTTTGGGCCCAGTGGAACTCGTGCCGCGGTGGAAGAGCGAATACATAAACCAGAGTCGCAATCTGTTCAGCGACGAGGAACGCACCACGTTGACAGAGATGTTTTCCGGCTTGGTGATCGTGCCGCTGCTGTACGCTACCACCCTGCAGGGAGGGGTCGAATACCTCCTTTCCCGAGACTTGGACGGCCGCACAGCCGATTTCACCACCGCGTCCTACGGCTTGCAGATCACCAGCACCTCGGCCTATCAGGGCTACGAGATGTGGCTCGTCACGAGGTTCGTGGTGGAGCGCACCGACCCGCGAGGGGAGGATGCCTTCACGAGGGTGCAATCGTTCATCAGCATATACGCTGGACTGGAAAAGCCGCAATGACTAGACGAGCAGACCGCGCCCTGTGCGGCATTCTCTTGCTGATCGGCGGCAGCCCGCTGTGGGCGCAGCAGGGCTACGACCTGCGCAACGATCAGATCGTCGTCGACCAAGCGCGACACTGGGAGGCGTGGACGATGCCCGTCCACCTCGTCCGCGTCGAGAGGGATGGCGCGGTGCGAGCGCGGGACTTTCGCACGGTCTATGAGCTGCTGTCCGACCGCTCCTTCGCCCGGCCGGTGACCCTCACCCGCTCCGCTGCGCGCATAGCCAACATGGACAGCACCCTCAGGCTGGATTTCCAAGGCAATGCGGTCAGGGACCTGAGCGGCAATCTCGTCTACGACTACTTAGTCCGACCCGGCGTGAGCCGCGCTGGGTCCAATCCCCACCTGATGCAGCACATCGCCGACGGAGATCCGCACACCTTCTGGGAACCCGACCTTGACGACCCCCCCGAGGACTGGTGGGTCGAAGTGGACTTGGGCCGTCCGGTGCCCCTAGAGAGAGTTCGGCTGTCCTTCGCCGAGGAGGCGTTGGGGGATCCCTTTTACCGGTTTATCCTCCTCCTCGGGCCAACCCAAGGCAACTACACCGATGAGACGCCCGGCAACGCGGAGACCTTCATTCCCTTTGAAGGAGTGAACGCAGACCAGCGCACCTTCGTCTTTGACGCGGAACGGGTCAGCGACGACCTGCCCGCAGACGACCGGGCGGCACAGAATAGACGGCTGCCCGTCGCGGACAGCAACAAGAACTCCAGCGCGTACTACGGAGTTGCCGAACCGAGTCCAGAGTGGAACGGCAAGCTGGTCGAAATCATCCGCATCGTGGTCACGGACACTCGCGGGCGCCGCGCCGAGCAAATCAGCGAGGAGCAATGGCAGGTCCTGCCGGCGGATGAGCGCGGCGACCTCGTCTATTTTCTGCAGGACGGGGACTTCGAGGAGCCCGTGGATGAAGACACCTATTTCGCCCTCCCTGAAGACCGGCAGGGAAGGCGGGTCCACTATCGCCGCGAGTTGCCGCGCCTCGCCGAGGTAGAGGCCTGGGGTCGGGGGGACGAGATCGGTATTGAGATACTAGCCGGCGGCGGCGCGGTGGAGCAGACTTCGACCGGCGGCGCTCCGGCTGCAATGTTCGATGGGAGTTATGGCAGCGCTAATCAGCTCAGCACCTACCTCATCTCCGCTCCGGGACAGAATACCCTGACCATCGATATCGGCGGCACCGTTTGGTTGAAAGAGATCCGCACCATCAGCCAAAACCCGCCGCGCGGCTACATCTTGCGCGGCTCGAACGGCACGAGGGACGCGCAGGGGAACCTCCAGTGGGAGCAACTCTCCTCGGTTGAGCGCGAGACCAACGTCGATAACGGCTATTTCCGCCTCCTCGCGGATGTACTGGCGCCGGCCCGCCGCGTCCGCTTCCTCGATATGATCGCCTTTGCTCTCCAAGAGGACAGCACCGAACTCACCAGCCGCGTCTGGCCGCGGATTCGGCTGATGTGGCTCTTCTCCGCGGGCCCTCCGGCCGAAGCGGTACTGGAATCGGACCTGATCGAATTGCCCGGCGTGGTCGCCCTCGGCGCGGTTCGCTGGGAGGCCGAGGCCCCCCCCGGCTCCGAGGTGCAGATCCGCACCCGCACCGGCGACCAGCTAGTGGAGCGCATCCGCTACTTCGACAAGACCGGCAACGAAAAGACCAAGTCCCAGCACAGAAGGCTGTCCTTTACCCAGAAAGGCCCTATCGACACGTCGAACGTGGCAGGGCCGGGATGGAGTGCTTGGAGCAGGAAGTACGAGCGTTCCGGCGATCCGGCCACCTCGCCAGGGCTGCGCCGCTTCCTGAAGATCCAGGTGCGCCTCGTCAATCGCGACCGCAAGGCGGTGCCGGGCATTGAGCAGATCAGCGTCGATTTGCGGACGCCGGTGGCCCAGCGACTGGGCGCTGAGGTCTGGCCCGAGCTAGCGACCGCCGGCCGTCTCGATACCTTTGAGGTCTTCGTGCAGCCCAGTTTCCTCGAGCAGCCCTCCAGTAGCCACAGCCCGGGTTTCGACGAGGTCCTCGTCAGGGCCGATCCGCCAATCGATCTCCGCGTACTAGACCTAGCGGTGGGCACCGAGTCCGAACTGTCGCGGAGCGAGCCGGCGCGGCTCTTTGAGCGGCCCCACGCCGAAGGACTCGCAGGTGCCGATGGTCAAGTCCTTCAGGTATTCAGCGAGGGAGATTCGCTCTGGTTGCGCCTGCCCGCACCGCTGCGGAGCGTCCCCGCGGGGTTGCTCCCCCGCCTCTACTACCGCCAGCTCGACCCCGGCGACGAAGTACCCACCGGGCTAGACGGCCGGCTGCTAACCGCAAACAGCCACAGCCGATTGCCCGAAGACGAGCGGGGAGCAATTCGCCATTTCCGACGAGACGGAGCAGAACTGGAGGAGGTAGCTAGCAACACCTACCAGAGCTTACCCGAGGGGGAGAAGGGCCCGGTGCGCTACTTCCGAGTCGTGACGAGCTTGGGGGAACAGACGGCGTTCACCGCGCTCGGGGACTCCCTGAGCGATAGCCAGTACGCTCGCTTGAGCGCCAACGAGCGCGGCCGGGTGGTCGGCCCTGGGCGGCTGTTGCGCCTGCGCTTCTGCTCTGCGGTGTACCTGCCGAGCACCCAGTTGGAAGTAGCCGTGCGCCACAGCAGTCTGGCGGCGCTTTGGCAGGGCGCTGCGGACCAAGATGTCACCGCCCTGCGCCCGGCAAGCTCCTTGGTCATCCAAGCTGGGGAAATAGGCGACGTCGTCGCCGATCTCTCCATCACTCCCAATCCCTTTACGCCCAACGGCGACGGGGTCAACGACGAGGCCCAGATCAGTTTCTCCCTGTTCGCAGTCGCCGCCTCTCGTGCGGTCGTGGTGCGGATTTACTCCCTAAGCGGCGCTCCCGTCCGCCGCCTAGAGAGCCAGTTGGTGGGTGGTCCACAGGTTGTCGCGTGGAATGGCCGCGACGATAGCGGTGCCCCAGTGGCCCCCGGTCTCTACCTCTGCCAGGTCGGCGCGGCAGCGGATGCCGAGGCCGGAAGGCGGAAGCGTTTTCGCGTGATCGCCGTAGCGTATTGAGGGATCTGGTGCAGACTATGCTCGTCCGCAGCGGATTCGCGACTGGTGCCCTGCTGTTGGCTCTGGCCAGCACACTGGGTGCCCGTGCCGAATTTCATCTGGGATCTGGCCCGAACTCTTGGGAACGCTTTGTCGTCCCCGACGAGGGAGAGGCGGCAGGGGTTTATGGGGTCGTGGACGCGGCCGGCACTGTGCTGCGGGAGCATCCGGTCCACTCCGTCGAGGAGGTGGGGGGCGGGACCTTCTTGGCCGAGTACAACTATCGCGGACCCGACCGGCCTGCCATGGAAGCCGGTGCGCTCGCGGCAATCCGGGTCGATCCTCTGGTGAATCTGTCCCTCGACAGCCTCCTGTTCGCCCGCGGCGGCAGTATTTTTCACGGTCACAACACCAACGCACACCCGACCGAGGATCTGCTGCGGCTCATCGATGGGGATCCCACCACCGCCCGCCTGATACTGATCGCGCAGAATCCGCTAGAGGCTGTGCCATTGATCCGCGGCGGCGTATTCTGGGGGGCCTATGCCTCGGCCGTCATCGTCAACCTCGGAGCGGAAATGCCCATCAACCGCGTCCGCGTCTATCCGCGGCTGGGCCGCCTAGACGACGCTGCCGCTATCGCGGCGATGGAGGTGCCGCAGCCCGATCCAGAGCGGTTTGGGGAGACCAGCTTTGCCGACAATTATCTCGAGTGGTACGAGATCGCGGTGACCGATAATGCCGCTCCCATCGAAGAGCGCCCCGGAGGGGGCGGCAGCGACCGGCCGGGGCAGGTGCAGTTCAAGCGTTTCTCCGAAACCACCGGTTACGTCGATTCGTCGGCCACGGACCCCAACTTCAAAGCCCTGATCCAGACCCGGGAGAATCTGGACCCGGTGATCGATTTTCGCTTCCCCGTCCGCCACGAGCGATTCGTTTCGGTCCGGCCCTACATTCCCGAACGGACTTGGGAGATGGCCGCAATCGAGATTTACGGCGAGGGGTATGTGCGCCGCTCGGTCTATCGCTCGCAGATCCTCGATTTCGGCCAGCCCATGGCTTGGAGCAAGATCCGTTGGACCGGGGACCGGCCCCTCGGCACCCAGATAGAGGTACACACTCGCACCGGGAATACCCCGCAGCCAGACCTCTTCCAGCGGCGTGCGTTGAGCGGAAAGTTCCAGCCGATCGACTTTGTCGCGTACCAGCAAAAGCTCACGTCGGACGAAGTCAAACGCACTACGGATCTAGACAACTGGAGCTTCTGGTCTGCCACTTACGATTTTGCGGCCGGCGAACGCGTTGCCGGCTCATCTGCTGCTGCTTGGACGGACGGCACCCCGTTGCTCTCTCCCGGCCCGAGCCGGTATCTTCAGTTCGAGATTGTCCTGCTAGCGACCCGTACGCGGACGCCGCGCCTAGACGAATTGTCCCTGCTGTTTTCCGAGACCCTCGCCGCGGCCGAACTCATCGGCGAAATCTGGCCCATTGAGGTGGACAGTTTCGCGCCTCATCTCTTCACGTATGTGGTCAAGCCCATCCTCCGCGATGGCAATCGCGGCTTCGACCGCCTAGAGATATTCACCGGCGGACCGGCCGCCGGGGTCCGCTCGGTGCGCGTGGGCGGGGAAGAAATCGCGGAGCGGTTCCCGCCCGAAATCCAGCAGGATCGCATCGTCGTCTCCTTCGACCGGCTGGAGGATCCCCAGCGGGACAGCGAAAAGCGGATCGAAGTGGAATTCAGTGCCCGCGTGCTGCGTTTCGGCACCGAATTCAGCGGCTGGGTTTACGACAGCCGGGAGCCGGATCTGCAGCAGAACATCACCCCTGGAAACGCCACGATCCGTTTCGTCGGCGATGGCCTCTCCGTGCGCACGCCCACTGGGGGCGACCTCGTGCAACGGCTCGAGCTCGGCCCCAAAGTCTTCACGCCCAACGGGGACGGAGTCAACGACGAGGTCAGCGTCTCCTTCGACCTGCGCGACCTGACCGCGGCGCGCCCGGTTGAGGTGCAGATATGGACGCTGGACGGGGACCGGGTGTGGCACTTGCCGCCGGCCGCGATGGCCAGCGGCAGCTTCACCCACCGCTGGAACGGCCGCGATGATGCCGGCCGCTTGGCCCGGCCCGGGATCTATGTAGTACAGGTTGAGTTGGACAGCGATGACGGACGAAAAACGGCCATCGGGATCGTCTCCCTCGCCTATTAATTTTTTATTTTTTTGGCGTTTATGGCACAGCAAAATTTTAGTTGCATTGCACAAATTTAGTTCGTACCATCTGTACACTTTCCCACTAACCCGCACTTCACATAAGGAGAGGTAATCATGCGTAAAATACAGATGATTGCCATAGGCGTACTTGCAGTTTCGACGGCCGTTTGGGCCCACGATCCTCCGGATGAGGTCCGCAACGCGGTCCAGTTCCCGGCCGGCCTCGAGCCCACGATCGACGGCGACTGTTCCGACTGGGCCGTCGTCCCAGGCGATCAGTACTGGGTGTTCACCGAAGACCTCTTCCCGCTGGGCGAATTCCATCCCACCGAGGGACTCGGCCGCGGCGAGAACGATGCCAGTTCTTTCCAAACCACGTACCGGGTCGGCTGGAGCGCCAGCACCGGCCAGCTCTACTACTGCAACTCCGTGTTTGACGATGTCCACAACATCGATCGCCCCGATTCCTACGACTGGTACCTCGACGACTCAAACGAGTACTTCTTCACGACCCGACACCTTTCGGAGCAGGAAGTGAGGGACCTGCTCGAGACGAACGTCGCCGCCTATTGGGGCTTCAATTATGCCCTGCCGAAGTTGCCCGAGGGTGGCTTCTGGATGGTGATCGGCATGTGCATCGGCTGCGAATGGTTGGATAACGGCGACAACGAATGGTACACGCTAGTACACGGGTTCGAAGGCGAGGAGTTTGGCGAGAGCACCTATCACTACGAGCACCGGATCCAACCTATCGACTCTTGGACTACCGGCTTGGGCGAAGACTTCGGGCCCAGCGACATTACCCCCGCAACGCTCAGCGAGGGGCAGACCATCCACATCACCTTCGGGACCAACGACGACGACGGCGGCGAGCGCGGTGGCCATTGGAGCAGCGGTAGCGGCCTCGTCGGAGGCACTTGGCTGGGCCAAGGCGACTACTTCCTAGAGCCGATCAACCCGTCCATTAACTGGCCCGAGGTGCCCACCTCGGTCGAGTCGGAGAGTTGGGGCCGGATCAAGGCTCAATTCTAAGCCCCCTAGAAGAGTCTCTTGCAAAGCTCGCGCTGGACAGGTTAGTTCGCCTGTCCAGCGTTTTTTATTTTATGGAACGTCGGCACCAAATCGGCTTGGCCCTGCTGGCTCTGTCGTCCTTCACCCTGCGGTTGCTCTACCTACTTCAGGCCGATGACAGCCCGCTCTTCGCCCATCCCATCGTCGACGCCCGAACCTATGTGCGCACGGCCCTGCACCTGTCCGCGGGCGAGTGGCTCGGGGCCGCGCAGCCGTTTTGGCAGCCGCCGCTGTATCCCTATTTTCTCGGCGGCTTGTTCGCCCTGTTCGGCGAGGATTACCACTTGCCCCGGCTCGTGCAGGCAGTCTCCGGGGCCGCGGTCTGCCTCCTAGTCTTCTCCTTGGGCCGCCGTGCGTTCTCCTCTCCCGCAGTGGGCTGGTTGGCCGCGGGCGCGGCCGCGCTGTACGGCCCTTTCCTCTACTTCGAAGGTGAGCTGTTACCCGCCAGCTTGGCGGTGTTCCTCAACACCCTAGCGCTGCTGGCCCTGATCTGGGCAGCCGCTGGCCGCAGCGGTCGCGGGCTGGTCGCGGGCCTTCTCCTCGGAGTGACTGCGCTGACCGTCGCCAGCGTGCTCCTCTTCGTTCCCGTTGCCCTCCTGTGGGCACGACGCCAAGCGCGGGCACCGGTCGGCGCACTGATTCTCGGCTTTGCACTGGTCATCGCGCCGGTCACCCTGCGCAACCGCGTCGTCGGGGGCGAGTGGGTGCCGATCTCCTATAACGCCGGCATCAATTTCTACCTAGGCAACAATCCCGACTACGACCGCACGACGAACATCCGCCCCGGGCGCGACTGGCGGGAACTGACCGACATGCCTGAGCGGGAGGCCGGCATCACCGCCAAGGGGGCCTCCTCGAGATACTTTCTCGGCCGCTCCTGTGATTATATCGCCGCTGATCCGGCAGGCTATGTCCTCCTGCAGCTGCGCAAGCTCTATCTCTTCTGGCGCGGCGACGAGATTCCGCGCAACCTGAATCCCTATTACGCCCGCCGCGAGTCCTCCCTGCTGCAGGCCCTGTTGTGGATCCACGGCCTCGCTTTCCCCTTTGGCCTCGTGGGGCCGCTCGCCCTGACGGGGCTGTTTCTCTACCTGCGGGATCCCCAAGCCCGCTCACCCGCCGCTGACTTGCTGCTGCTGTTTACCGCCGCCTACGCGCTAGCGGTAGTCCTGTTTTTCGTCACCGGCCGCTATCGTCTCCCGGTCATTCCTCCCCTGCTCCTGTTCGCCGGCTACGCACTGACGCGGTTGCGCCTGTTGCGGGGGCGGCAACTGGCCGGGGGGCTGGCCTTGCCGGCCGCATTGGTGGTGGGCCTCAACGCCGGCATCCCGGCCATGGATGTGAAGGGCGACAGCCAAGAGCACGTCTATTTGGCAGCGGCCTACGCCGCAGAGGGCTTGCTGGCCAATGCGCTTAGGCACTACGAGCAGGCGCTAGAGCTGGAACCGACGCACGAGATCGCCCTCGACGCCGCCGGTGCCGTGCGGGCGCGGCGCGGGGATTTCCGCCGGGCCGCGGCGAGCTGGGAGCGCCTGCTGCATCACTATCCCGACCGCATCGACGTCCGCTTCCGGCTGGCCGCGATGAGCCTCGACACGGGCGACTATGCGCGGGCGGAACGGCACTTCAAGCATCTGACGGCCGAGGAACCCGGGCGCGCCATCTTCCACGCCCGCCTGGCCCAAGCCCGCCGCCATCTGGGCGATCTCGACGGGGCCGCCGCCGCCTACCGCCGCGCCCTCGAACTGGATCGGCCGCTCCAGCGGGGCAACCAACAGGCCGGCGAGGTGGAAGAATTCTACCGACGCCTAGGCAGAGGGCGCGAACCAGCGGCCGGCCCGTGAGTTCTTCGAGCCCAACCTATCGAGCCTTGTTTCTGGGCACCCTCGGCTGCCTGCTGGTCGGGGCCGGTTCCCAGTACACCGACATGATGCTCAAGCGCTCCGGGTTCACCGGGTGGTACTACACGCCGGGTGCTCTGATCATACTATTCCTCGTACTGCTGGTCGCCAACCCGATCGCGGGTCTCATGCGCCGGCGCTGGATGTTGACCTCGGCCGAATTGGCGCAGATGTACGTGATGTGGATCGTCGGCTCAGCGGTGGCCACCTGCGGCATCGTCTCCTATCTGCTGCCCATGCTGACCAGCGCCGTCTACTACGCCAGTGCGGAAAATAACTGGACCTACGAACTGCTGCCGTTGATCCCGGACTGGGTCATTCCCAGCAAGGAATTCGGCGAGATCAAGGATTTCTACGAGGGCGGGGCCGACGGCGTGCCCTGGCGGATGTGGCTCCCTCCCCTACTCCACTGGTTGCCTTTCGCCCTCTCGCTGCACATTGCCATGATCGCCATCATGGTCATCCTGCGAAGGCAATGGGTGGACCACGAACGCCTGATCTTCCCCATGACCCAGCTGCCGATCGCCATGATCCAAGACGGGAAATCCCCTGAACTGATCAAACCGTTGTTCAAGAATTGGCTGTTCTGGCTCGGGTTCGCCATTCCCTTCTTCATCCAGAGTTACAACGGCGTCAACCGCCACTTTCCCTTCCTGCCCCAGATCGCCATCGGGGGGTATTATCTCTATTTCCTCGAGGACCAGCTGCGCCTGCGGATCGGCATCAATTTTATGATGATCGGCTTCACGTACCTAGTGCGGCGCGAAGTTTCGCTCGGGTTCTGGGTCTTCGCGATTGTCAACTTTGCCCAAGAAGCAGTGATGATCACCTTGGGGGTCGAGCGCCACGAACCCCTGTTCAGCCACTTCTCCCGCGGGGGCACCATTGCCTCGCACCAAGGTTTTGGGGCCTTTGTCGTGCTGGCACTGTTCAGCCTGTGGAACGGGCGCGGCCACATCGCCCAGGTGGTGCGACAGGCGTTCGGGCGCGGCCAGCGCGTGGACGACAGCGACGAAATTCTCTCCTACCGGGCAGCCGTGCTGCTGCTGTTGGGTTGTGTGAGCTTCATGGGCTTCTGGCTGTGGCAAGCGGGCCTGCCGGCGTGGATCGCGGTGATCTTTCTCGCTCTGGCCTTCATCCTGTTTCTCGGCATCACCCGGATTATCTCCGAAGGGGGCTTACCCTACCTGCTGGCCCCGATGGTCGCGTCTGACGTAGTCGTTGGCGGGATCGGCACCCGGGCCTTGGGAGCAACCGGCATCGCCGCTTTGTCCCTCACCTACATGTGGGCCAGCGACATCATCACCTTCGTAATGGTCTCCTGCGCCAACGGGCTCAAGGTGATCGAAGAGCACGTCAAGCTAGGCCGGCGGTTCATCTTCCCGAGTCTGGTGGTGGCCCTGATCGCGACCATGTGCAGTTCGGCTTGGGTGCTGCTGACCATTGCCTACGAGCACGGCGGGCACAACACCTCCCACTATTTCGCCGGGCAGTCCCAGTATCCCTTTGAGGACGCCTTGGTCCGATTGCGCACCCCTGTGGGGCCCCAGTGGGAATACTGGGGGTATATGGCCATCGGCGGTGGAATCATGGGCGGGCTGCTGCTGCTGCGCCAGCAATTCGTCTGGTGGCCGCTGCACCCGATCGGTTTTCCCATCAGTTTGGTGATTCACAAGATGTTCTTCACGGTGCTGGTGGCTTGGCTCCTAAAGACCGCGATACTTCAGTACGGCGGTCCTAGGCTGTTCAGCCGGCTGCGGCCGTTTTTCCTCGGACTCATCCTCGGGGATTTCTTCCCGTTGGCTTTCCTGTTGCTGCTCGACCAATTGGCGGTGCGCTTGTAACGGCAGGCCCGGCAGGGCGCGGGCCGAACAGCGAACGCAATCGGGCTAGTAGTGGTGGGAGAAGACCGGGACTTTGTTGCCGGTGCCACCGGCCAGCAAGTCGACGCCGAGCCAGAACGCCGAGCAGGTAATCTGCCCTAGTATAAAACCGAGAAAGAGGGGTCGCAGGGCGCGGTAGAGCCGGACCCCACCGTACTTGAGGACAAAAGCCTTCAGGACCGATCCCAAGAAGATGCTGAACCAGCTCGCCGAGGTCATGTTGGTGGCACTGACGGCGAAGCCGATATAGTGTATGGGCCACCACAGGAAATGGTGCCGGGCCCAGATGAGGGCGGTCATAACCGCACCGCCGAGGCCGGTGAACAACAACCGCGGGCCCATCACGTCAAAAGGCGCCAACAGGCTGACGGGGTTCAGCATTTTGTAGGCGGTGAAGTTAGCGGGTCCCTTGGCCATGGCCTGATACGCCCACAGCTCCAGATTGATGCCGCCGTGCTCGTAGGCCAGATAGATGACGAGCCAGACCGAGGAGAGCAGGCTGACGAGCATGGCGACGACCATTGCCCACAAAAGGGGACGCCGCAGCGCACCAACGCTCTCGGCCAACTTCATGCCGTTGATGGCCGAGGCCATGAGCAGGATGCGCAGGTTGCCGGCCCAGCTAAAGGTCATGGCCAAGCTGAAGATGCCGGACGGCGTGACGGAACCCGTGCCGAGAAAGTTGATGACGATGGTCTGGGACGTCATCTGGGGCCGGATGAAGCCCAAGCCGCTCTCGGCGATGAGGCGGGCCATAAACAGGAAGACGCCGAACGCCACCAGTAGGAAGACGATGGTCACCCACAGCGGCACCCCCGACAAGGTGAGCCAAGCTGTCGCGTAAAGGCCGCAGACGCCCAGCAGCAGGGCGGCCGCCCGGTAGGAGAGCATCTCACCGCTATCGTCGGGGGCGTTGGGACCGGAACCCCAGACTTTGCAGGCGACCGCCTTGAGGTGATCGCGGGCCGTCCAGATGCCGTACGCGATGAGGGCCAGCATGGCCCCCATGCCTTGGTGCGCCAGCATCAGGGTCCCCTCCATGAACTTTTCGATTTCCCCCGACAGCCGGTAGCCGATGATGTACTGGAGCCCCATCTGCAGGTTGGCCAGCAAGTGGAACAGCCAGAGGCTGGAAGCCAACGCGAAGCTGAGGAAGTAGGCCAAGCCGAGGACGGTAAAGCTGAGGAGGATTTCGAGGGCCCCGAAGTCGCGAAAGGGTACGATGACGGTGTACAGCTCGACCTTGGGAATGACCGGGAAATAGAAATTCAGTCCGTGGGTACTCATCAGGCAGAACGGCACCAAGAAGCCAACCCACATGAGCGGGCTCTTCAGGAATGGGCCGAAGCGATCGCCGGGCCGGCCCTCCTCGATCATCTGCAAAGGTAGCTGCACTAGCGGGAAGAGCAGGCGCTCGTGGTCCACCCACTGCCGGCGCAGCAGCACCATCAGCGCGATCATCATCAGGTATATGGCCACGATGAAGGTGAGCCAAGCGACCAGCGGCACGACCCAAGCACTCCAAGGGATGGCCGCGCCTTCGGGCAGGCCCTCAAAGAAATAGGTGACGGCATCGCGGTCGTGAACCACCATCCAGCGGTGGATGTAGGGGTGAATGAGCGCGGACCAGTCGTTCTCGGCCGTGGCGAAGTAGTAAACCGCCGGGAGCATCGGGATGAGGTTGGCCGAAAAGCCCCAAGTGGGAATGGTCGAGGCGATGATGAGCATCACGTAGACCACGGCCAGCTCGCCGCGATTGAAGCCCCAAGGCCGATGCACCAGCTTGAGCAACGGATTGAGAAAAGCGGTGAGAAGAAAGAAGACGGCCACGGCCCCGGCGGTGATGTAGTCCGAGGACATACCGGCCGTGGACAGGGCCAGCCGGCAGTAGGCAAAGCCGACGCTGATGAGCAGGGACAACAAGGTCCCGGCGATGATGCTGCGGGCAAAGCGCAGGTGGGTCTCGCCGGCGGCTTGTGGGGTGCGGGAAGTGGCCATTGTGCTCCGCGGCACCGGAATTTGCATGGGACGAGCTGACACTTGTCGGAAAACTACCCGGAGTTCGCCAACTCCGCCCTACGCAACACTCGCTGGAGACAAGGTTGCAAACGCCAGCCGGCTGATGTCGCCGATGGCGTCCATGCCCTTCTGCGATTCCTCGCGCACGTCAGTAGTGGCAAGGGCGGCGATGACTAGGGGCCCCGAGGGCAGATAGACCACGCCGGCGTCGGCCTTGATGCGGCCGCTGCCGCCGTTTTTCCGCGCCACCTCGATTGTGGGCTTGAGATACTGCCGGATGCGATTCGGCTGCGTCGATTTCTTCATCATCTCCAGCATCTGCCCACAGGCCTCGGCGTTGATGATTTCGCCCCGCTGCATCATCTCCAGCATCCGGCCCAGATCGCGGGCAGAGGCGACGTTGTTATCGAGGGAACTGGCAAAGGGCAGGTCCCGGTCGCCATCGCCCGTGAGCTTGCCCGCTCTTTTCAACTCGTCGTTCTCCCGCGACGGCGTCGCGGTAATCCCGTCCATGAGGTAATGCCAGACTCCGATCGGCATCGGAAAGCGGGTGTGGTGGAAGCCCATTGACTCCATAGTGGCGTTGATGGCCTCGGGCGTCACGAGGCCGACGAGCGTGTCGGTGGCGACGTTGTCGCTGACGGCCATCATCAGCCGGCAGTAGTCCCGCACCGTCAGCTCTGGATCGTCCCGGGTCCAGCTCAACACGCCGGTGCCATGGGTGGAGACGTTTGGAGGAACGCGATGGCGGTCGTCAAGCGACAACCGGCCATTCTCGGCTTGGCGAAAAACCTCGATCAAGGCCGCCACCTTGATGGTGCTGGCCGTCGGCAACGGTTCGTCGGCATTGTATTCGTGACTCAGGCCGGTTTCAAGGCACTTGACGAAGAACCCGACGCGGCCCGGGACCGCACGGGCGATGGCGTCCATTTCGGCGGTGGGAAAAGAGGGCATGGTGGCAAACGATAATCCAGCTCCTCGATCGCGTCCAGACCGTTGGGTCGAAAAGTGAGTTTTCTCGGTTTGGCTTAGACTCTATATTCCACGCCTGCTCCTGCACGTCGGCTCGCCTTGGTCCGCCGCTTTTGCGAAAAGGGGCCATCGGCGGCGCGGTCTAGGTGAAGCAGATGGGCGGGCAGAAACGAAATCGATCAAGGAGGCTGCTGTGACCGATATGAGTGCATTGCCGCAGATCACCGCCACCCGGGTGGGTGCGCCGCCGGCCTGGGCCCTACTAGAGCGCAATCTCATCGCCCAGATGGAAGAGGGGGCTCGGTTCAGGTTTCGCCAGTGTACGGAGCGCGGTGGGGCCATCCTCTACGCCGAGGATTTCGACGATCTCTTCGAGCAATTCTACAACTGGGGCCTGTTCTACGCCATGGGGGCGGACGACAGCTTGCTAGAGATGGCGGCGACCGCGTGGAACGCGACAGTCCGCATCAGCGATGAGAACATCGTCCATCGCACCCGGTTTAACGACCACAAGAAGGTCTTCCGGCCCTCGGCCCGGCGGGAGTTCTGGAATATCGAGCAGGCCATGGAGTGGCATCATCTGGGAGAGGGCATGATGGCCTTCTACGACTTCGGCGTCGCCGACCCGACGATCTCGGAGATGGCCCGGCGCGCCCAGCTATTCGCCGGATTCTACACGGGCGAGGATCCAGAGGCACCCAACTACGATCCAGAGCACAAAATTCTGCGATCCCCCTTCCAGTCGAGCGAGGGGCCGTTGCTAAAAGTGGGGGCCGAGACCGCCCACGCCATGCTCCTCGCGGGGCGCTGGCTGGGCGGCGACGTCAACTACTATGGCGTCCGCGCCAGTCTCTACCCGATCGTGGAAGACCTCGAGCTCGACTGGTGGGAGGACCCGGCGCGACGGGAGGAGATCGTCGACCTGTTCAACAAGCTGATTCTGCAGTCGGACACGCCCAACAACCTAGGTGCCACGGCGCTGGTGACCCACGCCTACCTGTACACGGGGGACGAGAAGTACAAACGCTGGGTGCTGGAGTACACCGAGGCGTGGATGGAGCGGGCCGCGCAAAACGGCGGCATCATGCCCGACAACGTGGGTCCCCACGGCATCATCGGCGAGCGTCGCAACGGCAACTTCTGGGGCGGCCAGTACGGTTGGAACCACTATCAGGGCTTCAACATCATGTTTCACAGCCTCAACATCGCCGCCGAATGCGCCCTGCTGCTAACCGGCGACTTCGGCTACCTCGATCTGCTCCGCGATCAGGTCAAAATCCTCCTCGACGCCTCCATCACCAGAGAGGATGGTCAGCTAATTATGCCGACGCGCTACGGACCCTCTGGCTGGCAGTACGACCCACCCCTGCCGCGGCGGGAAGACACAATCGTGCCGATGCGCCATGTTTACACCGGCCCGATTCCCTGGCGCATGCAGGAGCTGGCCCACCTGTACCACGCCTCCATGGCGCGGGAGGACTACGAGCTGATTGAGCGGGTGCGCGAGGGGGAGGTTGAGCGCGACTGGAATGCCGTTGGCGCGTTTGCCGGCGAAAAGAACGGGGGACAGACCGAGTTCGCCCGGTTCCAGTACTACGACGGCAAGAACCCGCAGTGGCCCGAGCAGATTCTTGCGGCCGAGTCGGAGTGGTCAATGCAGGCCATCGACCGGATGCGCCAGGACCAGCGCACTGTGATCGAAAGACTACGGGAAAACGCCATTCCCGAGAACCCGGTCTTTACCAAGGGCCTGACCCAAGTGACGATGGGGGCCCCTCAGTCCATCTACAACGGCGGGTTGCTGTGCGCCGCGGTTCGCTACTACGACCGAGACGAGCAACGCCCCGGGTTACCGCCCGACGTCGCCGCCCTCGTCGACCATCTCGCAGCCGACGCCGTGGGGGTCCAGCTCGTGAACTGCAGCCGGGAAGAGGAGCGACGGTTGATCGTGCAGGCGGGTGCCTTCGGGGAGCACACCTTCACGGAGGTGAGGACGGACAATGCGGCGGCAGCGGCCACAACGCACGTAAACGGCCGCTATGTCGCCGTCAATCTGCCGCCCGCGACGCAGGTGCGCCTCAACGCCGGTCTCTCCCGGTTCAGCAACAAGCCGAGTTACGCTTTCCCTTGGCACGGCGGTGAGATCCCGATCCCGTTTCCCGTAAACGCGGGTGCAACCGGCAGATCGGGTTCGGCGTACGTGGCACCGTCCCGTTGAACAGCGCTCAGCCGAAAGCACCCGCACGACGTTTTCCCTCGTGATTCTCGGGCAGGCTGCCCACGCACCCGGCGGAAACAAGCCGATCACCGACGGGCCGATGGTCGATAAAGTATGCCGCGGCCGGTACGGCTAGGCCGGGCCGCCGCTTTCGTTGTTGACGGCCTGCACCAGCGCCCGCATATAGGCGATGGAGTACGCGACGCCTACGCGGCTTCCTCCGAGCAGCTCGGGAATGTGGTCCGGGATGATGGCGCCGTCGAATTCAACGGCGCGCAGGGCCTGCATCACGCGGTGCATGTCCTGATAGCCGTCGTCCATCAGGGTTTCGCTCCACGGGTCGGGCATGGGGTTGGAGACGTTGCGGAAGTGGATTTTGAAGAGCTTTTTGCGCGCGCCAAAGTAGTGTATCGCTTCTTCGACCGACGCCCCCATGCCCTGCTTGCCCCCCTCCAGCCAGCAGCCGACGCACAGACAGACGCCGATGTTGGGGCTGTCGGCGATGTCCATGGCCCGCTTGTACCCAGCGAAGTTGCCGAAGATGCAGCGCGGTATTCCGCCTAGGGCATAGACCGGCGGATCGTCGGGATGGATGCCGATATAGACGCCAGCTTCCTCGGCGACCGGCCCGACCTTGCGGATCATGTACTCGTAGTTTTCCCACAGTTCGTCTTCGCTGTACTCGCGGCCGTGCGTCAAGTCGCCGGCAAAGGTCTCGCCGCTCCAGCGACCTTTGGCATTTTTAATGTCGAGGGTCCGTGCGCTCATGCGGCCGCGGCGAGTGGTGCGGCCGGTGCTCCAGATGCCGTTGCCCATGTGGGCGTACGTGTGGTAGCGGATGCCGGCCGTGCCGAGGTCGCGGATAAACTGGATTAGCTCTGCGACTTTCTCGTCGCGGCCGGGCAGATTGAGCGTGATCTGCGGGACGTTGTGGACCGCGTGATTGGCGATGCGGTAGATCTGAAAGCCGTATTGGGCAAAGCGCGCCGCGAACTGCTTGTAGTGTTCGACGCTGTGCAAGGCTGGGTCGTCGATCCCGAGCATGACCCACTCGACGCCGAGCTGTTGGAAGAATTGCAAATCCTCGTCGCTGGCCTTGTGCGAGGTCTGGACGGCGACTTGGATTCCCGGCTCGCTGGCGTACAGGCCGGGGACAGCGCGCAGGGCGTAGGGTTTGTTGGCGGTCATGGAGTGCCTTCCTTTAGTAATCAACCACCACTTTGATGGTTTGGGGCTGGAGCGCTGCGTCGAAACCGGCGACCAAGTCGGGAAAAGCGACGCACTGCGAGATGAGGGGCCCCACGTTGAGTTGCTGCCGCGCCAACAGGTCGAGGGCCTCGGGAAATACGTGGGCAAAGCGGAACGAACCGCGGACGGTCAGTTCCTTTTGCATGACCAAGTTGACCGGCAGTTCAATCGGGCCGCCTTGGACGCCCAACTGCACGATGGTGCCACCGGCCTTGCAGTGCGCGTACGCGGCTTGCAGGGCAGCCGGAGCACCAGAGGCTTCCACTACTACATCGAATCCCGCGCCCGCCGCCCGCGCCATGGCCGCCGAATCGTCGGCGCACACCGGCTGATCGGCCCACAGCGACGTGGCCAAGTCGAGCGCACTTTGGCGAATATCGCTGACCGCGAGATGGGCTGCTCCGTAGTGCCGAGCGACTAGGCCAATGAGCTGGCCGATGGGACCAGCACCGGTCACCAACGCGCGCTTGCCAGCGATCCCCCCGGCTTGGCCGACGCCGTGGACCGCAATGGATAGCGGCTCGAGTAGGGCCGCTTGGCGATAGTCCATCGCAGCGGGCAGCGGATGGCAGTTGTGTGCATGGACTTGCACGCATTCGCGGAACGAGCCGTCTTGGGGTGGGCTACAGGCAGCGGAGCCAAAGTAGCGCATCTGCGGGCAGAGGTTGTAGCGGCCTTGGCGGCAGGGGGCGCACGTGCGACAGGGGTGGGACGGGTCGATGGCCACTCGGCTGCCCGCCGGCAGCACGTCCGCGAACGCGCCCGCATCGACGACTTCCCCGGCGGCCTCGTGTCCGAGGACAAAGGGACGCTCTGGAACGAAATCGCCGTTTCTGCCGTGTACATAGTAGTGCAGATCCGACCCACAGATGCCGGTGGCGCGGATTTGCACCAAGACCTCGTCCGCGGCAATCTGCGGCCGGTCGATTTCCGCGGCGCGCAGATCGCGAGCGCCGTGTAGGTAAAAGGCTTGCACGAAGCGGATAGTAGCGGCCAAAGTACAGCGCGTCAAGGGAAAGGGGTCAAACTCGCCGCCCACCAAGACGATCCCCCGGCCGAAACCCTTTTCGGCACGGGCCGGCTCCTGACCAATCACGACGCCATGCAGCGGTTGATCGACCTCGTGCCCAGTCCGAGCAATGGGCTGGAGTTTTGCCAGGGAACAGTGGCGGAGATGGGGCCGGACAAGACGATCGCAGCCGTGCGCCGCTTCGCCGCACCGGGCAGTGCATTTCCGCAATGTGCGCGGCGGCTTCCCCGGGCCACGTCAACATGATCGCCGCGCTCGCGACGCTGGCGGAGTCATCACGCCCGACCACACGCCTCGCGTAATCGGCGACGAGTCGTACGGACATTGAGGCCGAGCTTTTCGCGCTGGAATTGCTGGATTAGTGGGAAGTGGTGCCGAGGGCCGGACTCGAACCGGCACGTCCTAAGCGGACAGTGGATTTTAAGTCCACCGCGTCTACCAATTCCGCCACCCCGGCGCATAAACAAAAAAATGGAGGCGACGCCCGGAATCGAACCGGGGATAAGGGCTTTGCAGGCCCCTGCCTTACCACTTGGCCACGTCGCCTCAAACAGGAATTTGAAAGTACGCGACCCGCAGGCTCCTGTCAACCTGCCTGCCGCCTGCTTGCGCCATGTGTTCTGCGCCGAGAATAGATTAAAGATGTGATGGTATCTCGACCGCCTCTTTGACGTGGTTCACAAAATCCATAACATAAAAAGAGCATTGCTACAAATGTCGTGACGCATTAAGGAGGGAGAAATGACTACTACTGAAGAGCGCGTCAGCAGGCTCGAGGGCACCCATGAACACTTTGCCACTAAAGCCGATGTAGCCGACGTCAAAACCGAACTCGCCAATGTCAAAACCGACGTGCAGGAACTCAGAAGCGAACTCAAGGCCATGGAGACGCGCCTCTGGACTATTGATAGCCAGCGCCGGCGCGACAGTAGCCATATTGCGTTTCCTGTCTTAGCGGTCGGCTGCACCCGTCAGCTTTCACCATGCGACAATACCTCGACCTAGTAAGCCATTGCCTCGACCGCGGCGCGGCCAAAGCCGACCGCACGGGCGTCGGCACCCTCGCCATCTTCGGCTATCAGATGCGCTTTGATCTCGCGGCCGGGTTCCCCTGCCTGACCACCAAGAAGCTGCATTTGCGTTCCATCATCCACGAACTCTTGTGGTTCCTCAAGGGCGACACCAACGCGGCCTATTTGCAAAAGAAAAACGTCCGCATCTGGGACGAATGGGCCGACGAAAGCGGCGACCTCGGCCCCATCTACGGCAAGCAGTGGCGCAACTGGACCACCCCGGACGGCCCCATCGACCAAATTCAACGCGCCGTTGACCTCATTAAGACCGATCCCGATTCGCGCCGCATCCTCGTCAGCGCGTGGAACGTCGGCGAGTTGGAGCAAATGGCCCTCATGCCCTGCCACTGCCTGTTCCAGTTTTTCGTCGCCCGCGGCCAGCTTTCCTGCCAGCTCTATCAACGCTCTTGCGACGTGGGCCTTGGCGTGCCGTTCAACATCGCCAGCTACAGCCTGCTGACCATGATGATGGCCCAAGTCTGCGGCTTGCAGCCCGGGGAATTCGTCTGGACCGGCGGCGACGTCCACATCTATCAGAACCACGTCGCCGCACTGCGCCAACAACTCACCCGCACCCCCCGGCCGCAGCCGGTGATGACCATTAAAAATCGCGGCCAGTCGATTTCCAACTTCCGCTACGACGATTTCCAACTGCTCAACTACCATCCCCATCCCTCCATCCCCATGGAAATCGCCGTCTGACGGGCCTGTTTGCACCGGCCTCTCGGTCGGCGGGTACTCCTGTTATCAGTCTTGGTTCAGGACAATCACTTGGGCATGTGCCGCATCTATGGTCCAAGCCCCAACCTGTCCGTCCTCGTCCAAGTCGGCCCGCACCACCAACCAGAATCCGTCGGTGACGAGCCACAACTCCCAAGCATAGCCCTCTACCCGCCACCAAGCGCGCCGCACCTTCTCGTCATTCGGGTCGAGGTAGCGGCCGTGCTCGGCAAAATAGGCCCTTTCGACCAAGTAGAGCTGCTCCAACCGCGCCTCCAATTGGATCAAGCGCCGCTCAGCAGGGGTCAAGCGAGAGAAATGCACGATCCCCAGCCCTATGAGCACCGCCAGCAAAAGTGCCAACTCGAGCAGTCTCAGCGACATGGGATAACGACCTCTTCGACGACTTGGGCCGCGTCTAAGTCAATCGGCTCGCCATAGCGTCCATAAGGCTCGGCATAGCGAAAGGGGTTGAGCGAGCCGCGGCCGTGCTCTTTGTCGCCATCGCGATCTACAAACGCCCACAGCGCGTACGTGCCGGCTAGCAGGCCGTCCAGCGCAAACCGTCCCTCTTCGTCGGCCCACTCGGCGTACGTCCGCCCGTCCTCGTTGATGGCCGCGACCCGGACGCGACCCATTTCCCCGGCCTGTACCTGCCCCCGAATCGCCGCGGTCTCCGCGCTGACCGCAAACGAGAGCGCAAGGAGGCTGTCGGCGAGGCCGTTGCCGGCCCGGTCCACGAGCTGAGCGGCCGGCCCGGCGAGCCGATATGCACCCGGCACCAGCGGTTCGGCGGGCGCAAAGCGGGCGCAGTTGGGCGCTGGCCACAGCCAATCCCCAGCTAGTGCTTGCGTCGAATCGCTCTCCGTCCACAATTTTTCCAGCGCGACCGGCTGCATGGCCTCAGAAAAAAGCAAGTCCAGCGCGTCCCCTGGCGCCAGTTGATCCCGCGCTAGTGCGACGAAAGAGGGCGGCTTGTGGTCGGGCCGCCCACTGCCGCGGACGGGCGCGTCCCACTGCACGGGCGCACCGGCGAGCGCGAGCTGCACGGCATAGCGCCGGCCCGGCTCTTGCGCTGCCGTCTCCACGTAAATTTTCTCCTCTGCATCCGGGGCCGCGTACAGCGACTCCATCGCCAGCCCGGCGACCTCCAGTTCTAAGTCTTGCGGATCCACAGCCTCGGCAAACAGCAACATCAGCCGCTCGGCGTGTATGGCCTGGACCCGCTTGAGCGCGGGCGCGGGCACCTGCTGACGCACGAGGGCCAAATCGCCAGCCAGCACCTCTTCTTCCCCCACTTCCACAGAGGACGCCGGCAGGGCCAGCCACTCGTCGGCATCTGGCAGGACGTTGCGGTTTGCGTCCCTAAAGGCCAGCACCCGATAAGGGCCTGGAGCGAGGCGGGCAAATTCGTAGCCCCCATCGGTACCGCTCTGAGTCTGATAGGACGGTTCGTCCAATCCCACCCGCCCGCTAAAGGTTCCCAAGTCATAGGCCCAAACATGGGCGCTGGCTATGGGTTGATGGTCTTGGTACACCCGGCCCCGCATCAAGCCTTGGTCGAGTTGTAAGCCGGTGGCAAAAGCCAAGGTAAAGGATTTCGTCAAGGCATTGCCCCGCAGATCGCGCGCCCCAGTACCTACCGTCAGCACGTAGGTCCGCTCCTCGGCCAAGGGCATGGCAATGCGCAGCCGCCGGCCGCGCCACGCCAGTTGCAGCGGCCCGGTCGGCGAGGTGAAAATAGCGGCTTCGGTCTGCTCGCGATTCATGGGTTCGCTGAAGACGATTTCTACTTTGGTATCCCGCGCCACTGCCAAGGCGTCGCTCTCCGGGTAGTGAGACAGAATGCGGGGCGGTTCTTTGTCCACCGGCCCGCCGGTGGGCGGCCCGACTTTGGCGCAACCCAAGAACAGCGCGACCAAGACGCTAATCAGCACCGTGCGGGTGGGCCTCGGCGTACATGGCTTGCAGGTGCTCCAAGCTCACTTCGGTATAGCTCTGAGTCGCGGCCAAGGTTGCGTGGCCGAGGAGCTCCTTGACGGCCACCAAGTCGGCGCCAGCGTCGAGGAGATGGGCGGCAAAGGAGTGGCGCAGGCGATGCGGGCTAAGCGAATCGTCTTCTGATACGGTGCGCAGATGGCGCTCGACGATGCGCTGCACGGTGCGGCGGCTCAAGCGCTTGCCGCGTCCGTTGAGGAAGAGGGCACCGGCTTCTACTTGGGACATATCGCATTCGAGCAGGACCTCGGCGCGGCGGTGCAAGTACGCTTTGAGCGCCTCTTGCGCTTTTGCACCAATGGGGGCGATGCGCTCCTTGCGGCCCTTGCCCATCACCTTGATGGTGCCTTCGGCCAAATCCAGCGACGAGAGGTTGAGCGCCACCAACTCGCCGAGGCGAATGCCCCCTCCGTAGAATACCTCTAGGATGGCCCGGTCCCGCACGCCGCTGAACCGCTCGGTAGCAGGGGCTTCCATGGCCTCGGCGACCTGCTCTACGGGCAGGTGCCGCGGCAATGCCCGCTCGACTAAGGGCGATGCCACTGCACCCGCCGGATTGGCGACGAGTGCGCCCTCGCGACAGAGATAGCGAAAGAGCGAGCGCAGGGCCGCCAATTTGCGGGCGACAGTGCTGGCCTTGAGGCCCTTTTCCTCTAGGTCGGCGACAAAGGACTGCACCTGCTCGCGCTGCACTGCCCGCAGCGGCAATTGCAACTCATCGACGCGCGGGTAGAGAAAGCGGGCAAATTGCTGCAAGTCGCAGCTATATGAACTGAGGGTGTACTCGGCGTAGTTGCGCTCTTTGTGCAGGTATTCCAAGAAGCGGGCAATGCCCTCTTCAAGGCTGGTTCCAGGGTGCAGAGCGCTCTGCGGTGCATCGGCCATGGCGTAGCCAGCCAAAAAGAAAAGAGTACTCAGGCCGCTTGGGCGCTTTTGTCTTTTTCGCCCTCTTCGCTTTCGTACTCGGTGCCGCAGACCCGGCAGTACACGGCTGGGGTGCCCGAGCGGCTACTCTTTTCGTAAAGCAAGGCGGCGTCGCAATGCGTGCATTTGCGGTCTATGGGGCGGTCCCAACTGGCGAACTTGCACTGGGGATAGGTACTGCAACCAAAGAAGACCTTGCCCTTGCGCGACCGCTTCTCCGCGATCTGGCCCTCGCAGCCATCCTCTGGACATTGGATCCCGAGGACGTAGGGCTTGACGTTTTTGCAAGCTGGATAGCCGCTACAAGCCAAGAAGCGACCATAGCGACCCGTCTTGACGACCATGGGCGCACTGCACTGATCGCAGGTCTCGTCGGTCTCCACCTCGCTTTGCTCTTCGAGGGGTTTGGTATTTTTGCACTTGGGATAACCAGAGCAGGCGAGGAAGCGGCCGTTGCGACCCCACTTGACGACCATGTCGGCCCCGCACTCTTCGCAGTCCTCGTCCGACGCCTCTTGCAGTGCCAGCTTTAGCTCTTTGCGGCGGTTGTTGGCCGCGTCTAAGTCGCCCTTCCACGAGTCGTAGAACTGCTGCACGATCGCCACCCAGTTGGTGCCCCCCTCCTCAACCTGATCGAGCTTGTCCTCCATGTTGGCCGTGAAAGCCACGTTGAAGAGGTGCGGAAAGGTATCGACGAGTAGTTTGTTGACGGTTTGGCCGCGCTCGGTGGCCACGAAGTAGCGGTTATCGACCTTTTCGACGTACTGGCGCTCGAGGATGGTAGTGATGATTTGCGCGTAGGTCGAGGGACGGCCAATGCCCTCGGACTCTAGTTGCTTGACGAGAGACGCCTCGGTAAAGCGCGGCGGTGGCTTGGTAAAGTGCTGCTCGGGCGCGATCTCCTCTAGCTTCAGCACCTCGCCTTGGGCAATGTCAGCGGGCATTGAGTCGTCCTCTTCTTCCCCTTGGGCCATGCCGTTAGACACGGCCTTTGACTTGTCCTCTTCTTCCTTGCTCTCGCTGTAGAGCAGAGTAAAGCCCGGAAACTTGACGACGCTCCCCGTGGCGCGGAGCAAATAGGGGCCGGCCTCGACATTGGCCGTCGTGATGCTGAGCACCTGCGGCTTCATTTGCGAGGCCACGAATCGCTTCCAGATCAGGGAGTACACCCGCGCCTGATCCGGCTTGAGCAAGTGCTTGATCTCGTCTGGATGCAGGGCCACCGAGGTGGGGCGTATGGCCTCGTGGGCGTCTTGGGCACTGTTTTTGGTCCGGTAGTGCTTGGGCGTTTTGGGCACGTACTCGCGACCGTAGAGGGCGTCGATCCGCTCGCGCACTTCGGCGATGGCGTCGGCTGCAACGCGTACCGAATCCGTGCGCATATAGGTAATCAGGCCACGGGTCTCGCCCTCAACTTCAATGCCTTCGTATAGCTGCTGAGCTACAGCCATGGTGCGCTTGACCGAAAAGCGCATCCGCCGAGCACATTCTTGCTGCAAGGTGCTGGTCGTGAAGGGCGGGGCCGGGCGACGCACTTGGTCGCGCTTCTTGACCTCTTTGACCGCTATATCCTGCGCGGCGAGCTCGGCGGCGATGCGAGCGGCCTGCTCCTGATTGACGATGTCGAGCTTCTCGCCGTCTTTGGCCAAAAGGCGCGCCCAGAACGAACCTCGGTTCTCGCGGCCCAAACGGGCCTCGATCGACCAGTACTCCTGAGAGTCGAATGCCTTGATCTCGCGGTCGCGCTCGCAGATTAGCCGCACGGCTACGGACTGCACCCGACCGGCTGAAAGACCGGAGTGTATGACCTTCCACAAGAGCGGGCTGATCTCGTAACCGACCAAGCGGTCGAGTACGCGCCGCGCCTGTTGGGCATCGATCTTGTGGAGGTCTAGTGCGCCCGAGTGCGCCAGCGACTCGCGCACGGCCTTGGGCGTGATCTCGTTGAAGAGGATCCGCTTGACGTCGTCGTCCTTGCGGGCGATGGCTTGGGCCACGTGCCAAGCAATGGCCTCGCCCTCGCGGTCGGGGTCAGTGGCCAAATAAGTGGTATCGGCGGCTTGGGCTGCTTTGCGGAGGCCGCTGAGGATCTTGCCCTTGCCCCGAATCGTTACGTAGCGCGGCTTGAAGCCGTCTTCAATGTCGATGCCCAGCTCTTTCGGCGGCAGGTCCCGCACGTGCCCCATACAGGGTTTGACTACAAAATTTTTGCCTAAAATTTTGTTGATTGTCTTGGCCTTGGCCGGCGATTCGACAACCACCAATGATTTGCCCATCTGCTCCCTCGGTTGATAGTACTGAAGCCGTAAGTTGTGTAATTTGCTGAATATATAGACGCCCTAAAACAACCGCAAGACGCGCTCTTGACAAACCAGAGCCGCTGCCTTTTTGTAACGCACTTGGTATTGCGCACTGCATTTTCTGGGGTTTGCACCTTGGTCCACCGCAAGAAATTGAGCGAAATAGAGCACATTGCCGCTAGCTGCGAAATCGTCTGTGCCGTCCAGCAGAAGCTCGAAGCACTCGTCGCGCCTGGCGTCAGCACCCTCGAGCTGGACCAAGTCGCCGAGACCGAAATCCGCTCCTTAGGGGCTGTGCCCGCCTTTAAGGGCTACCACGGCTTCCCCTACTCAATTTGCGCTTCAGTAAACTCCGCAATCGCGCATGGGTTCCCCGACAAAACCCCGCTGCAACAAGGCGACATCGTCAGCATTGACGTGGGTGCCCGCCTCAACGGCTACTATGGCGACGGGGCCTTTACCGCCGCGGTCGGCGCGATCAGTGCGCCGGCCCAGCACCTCATCAAGGGCACTCTCGCCTGCCTCGCGCGGGGCATTGACCGAGCGCGATCCGGCGGGCGACTCTCCGACATCTCGCATGCCATCCAGTGCCACGCCGAGAGCCAAGGGCTGGCCGTAGTGCGCGAGTACGGGGGCCACGGCATTGGCCGCGAGCTGCACGAGTCGCCCCATATCGACAACTATGGCCCACCCGGCAAAGGCCCTCGGCTCAAGCCTGGACACGTATTCTGCATCGAGCCGATTCTCTGCCTGGGCAACCCCCAAATCGACCACCTTGACGACTGGACCACCCTTACCGCCGACCGCTCGCTCGCCGCCCACGCCGAGCACACCGTCGCCATTACTGAGGACGGTCCGCGAATTCTGACCCTGCCCGCTGTGCTGGCATGAAGGTCACCTTCCTCGGCACCGGCACCTCCATTGGAGTGCCGCGCATCGGCTGCTACTGCCCGGTTTGTACCTCGGACGACCCGAAAAACAAGCGCTTGCGCTGCGCCTTACACCTAGCACATCAAGGTCGGTCCATCCTCGTAGATACCGGCCCGGATCTCAGAACCCAAGCCCTGCGCTATCGGATCGACCGCGTCGATTGCATACTGTTGACCCACGGCCACGCCGATCACTTGCACGGGCTCGACGACGTGCGCCCCTATTGCTTTGACCGCGACCAGCCGCTGCCCTGCTATGCAGATCCGCACACCATTGCACGCATCGAACGCGTCTTTGACTACGCCTTTGACAAAGACGCCCCCAGCGCGACGCCGCAGATTGCCCTGCGTCCGATTGCCGGGCCGTTCACGGCCTGTGGGCTCGCCATTGAGCCACTCACCATCTATCACGGCCGCGCCCCGGTCCTCGCCTTCCGCATCGGCGACTTCGCCTACGCCACGGACACCAACTACATCCCAGAGGCGGCCATGGCGCGGCTGCGCGGCCTAGAGGTCTTGGTCCTCGACGCACTGCGCCACAAAGAACATCCCACCCATTTCAACGTTGAGCAGGCGTTGGCCATTGTCGCCGAGCTCCGGCCCGCTCGCACGTACTTCACGCATATAGCCCACGACCTCGACCACCAGCAGACCAATGCCGAGCTCCCCCTAGGCGTACAACTCGCCTACGACGGATTGGTGCTGGAGTTACAATAAAAAACGAGGACGCCGCCGGTCTCCCGACGACATCCTCGCCTCAGGCAAAAAGCGCGGTCCGGCTTTAGTTCAACACTTGGACCACCCGCAGTGCTTGCACATCAGACAGCTACTCTCATACGCTACCGTCGCCCCGCACTCTGGACAGGTCGTCAGCGCCTTCGGCCCGCGGCTCTCGACGGAAGGGGTGACAGCATCGTGCTGCTCGCCCGCCTTCCGCTGCAAATAGCGCTCCATCGCCTTGCCGATGGCATCGGGCGTGGACAAGATCAACTCGCCGCCTTCCCACACCGGAGTCGGGCCCGAAATGCCCTTTAACTGGCTGATGACTTCCTGCGGGTCAACCCCCGAGCGCAGGGCGAGCGAAATGAGCCGACTGATGGCCTCGGACTGGGCGGCCGCATTGCCGCCGGCCTTGCCGATGGTGCTAAAGACCTCGCAGACCCCGTACTCGTCTTCGTTGATCGTCACGTAGATCTTGCCCTCGCCGGTGTTGATCCGCTCGGTAATGCCCGTGGTGACGGCCGGCCGGTGGCGGCGGTGGCGAAAGCCATCCGGCCCCAGAGAATCGGGGAGCTCCACAGCCGGGGCGGCTTGGCCTTCGGTCTGTAGAATGCCCTCGCGGCTGCCCTCGCGGTACACGGTCACTCCCTTGAGGCCCTCCTTGTACGCGGTGATGTAGATGTCGGCTACCGTCTCTAGCGCGATGTCTTCGGGCAGGTTGATCGTCGAAGAAATGCTGCTATCGGTGTACTTCTGGATCACGCCCTGCATCTTGACTCGGAAGTAGGGATCGATTTCGTGGGCCGTCACGACGTAATCGGGCAGGTCCTCGTCGCCGCCGAAGACGCGCTGGACGAGCGGGTGATAGACCTTGTATTCGCGGAAACTCTCGCCGTCGTCCTGCTTTACCCGGCGGGTGTAGCTAGTGCAGAAGATCGGCTCAATCCCCGAACTGATCTGCGCCACAATCGAACCCGTGCCCACCGGCGGCATGGTAATCAAGGTGCTATTGCGCAGGCCGTGCGCGGCGATTTTCTCTTGCAGTGCTTGGGGCAGGTGCTGGATGAATTTGCTCTGCTTGATGCCCGCCCAGTCGAAAAGCGGAAAGGCCCCTTTCTCCCGGGCCAATTCGACGGACATCTCATAGGCGTTGTGGCAGATGGTGGCCATAATGCGGTCGATGATCGCTAGGGCCTCGTCCGAATCGTACTTGCTTTGCATCAGGACCAACGCGTCGGCCATGCCGGTGATGCCCAAACCCACTCGGCGATCAGAGGCTACGGCTTCGCGAATTTTGGGCAAGGCATGGTTGTCCACGTTGTAATCAATGACGTCGTCCAAAAAGCGGGTCGCCACGCCAGCGGCCTGCCCCAACGCCTCGTAGTCGAGCGCGCCATCGGCCCGGACGAAGCTCGCCAAATTGAGATTGCCTAGGTTGCAGGCCGTGTACGAGGCCAGCGGCTGCTCGCCGCAGGGATTGGTGCTGGTGAGCGGATTGGCGTATTCGACGTTGTGATACTCGCGCATCGTGTCCCAAAAAATAATCCCCGGCTCGGCGCTGGCGTGGGCATTGGCGATGATCTTGTCCCACAGTAGGCGCGCCTTGACCGTGCGGAACACCTTGCCGTCCCAGCGCAAGTCAAAGTCCGAGTCGGCCAACACGGCTTGCATGAACTCGTGAGTAATTAGCACGCTGACGTTGGCGTACTGCACTTTGGTGCGGTTGGCGTCGTTTTTGATGGTGATGAAGTCTTCGATATCGGGATGATCGACCCGCAAGGTCAGCATCAGGGCACCGCGACGGCCGGCTTGGGAGACGGCGTTGGTGCTCTCGGAGAGCAAGTTCATAAAGGCGGTGCAGCCCGGCGAGACATCCACCGTGGCATTGACCGAGGCCCCTTGGGGCCTGAGAATCGACAAATCCGTGCCGACGCCGCCGCCCGTGCGGTACACCATCGCCGACTCGCTCAGGCAGCGATAGATGCCCTCTAGGCTATCCTCTTCGATGGGAATGACATAGCAGTTGGACAGCGTCGGTTTGCGCCTCGCCTCGTCGCGGCCGGCACCGTGCATGACGCGCCCGCCGGGAATGAACTTGAAGTCCATCAATAGCGAGAAGAAGCGGTCGTACCAGTATTGGGAATCCTCCTCCACCGAAGCCACGGCTCGGGCAATGCGGTCCCAGATGTGCAGCGGCCCGGTCTCGCCGGGGGCCAAGTACTTGTTGCGCAAAACGTCGATGGCGAGGTCGTTGTCCGCGTAATAGGTCTCGGCATCGGCGGCGCGGGCCAACAGAGCGTCGTGGCCGTTGCACTTGAAGCCGTGGCCTTCGAGTTGCGCCAACATATCTTCAAAGCGGTGTGCGACTGCGCGTTCGGACTCCATTGATGCCCTCCCTTTGAAGCAAAAAAGGTCCATAGGCGACGTGGTAAAACATCGCCAAAATTCGGGTTAACTAGCTGTTAGGATTAGAGAAAAGAACAAACGTATAGCCCTGAAATATACTATCTCAGGGCTATACGTTCTTATGACATACAAGATATTGTGTCTGGCTTCAAAGTAGAAACAACGCACTTGTTTGTCAAGGTAAATTATCTATCCAGCCAGAGCAATTTCTAATGCGCGAAAAACAGTGGGCCGAGGGGAGTTGGCTAACCACTACTCAATTATTAGCCAATTGCTCCAATTCGCGCATGAAATCGCTCTTGTCTTTGAACTGGCGATAGACCGAGGCAAAGCGCACATACGCCACGTCGTTGAGCTGGCGCAGGTGTTCCATGACGCGCTCGCCGAGCTGCTTGGAGGGAATTTCCTTCACGTTGAGACTGCCCACTTCGGCCTCAACCTGATCGACGAGCTGCTCAATCGCCTCGGCCGATATAGTCGTCTTATAACAGGCTATCTGTATCTTGTCGAGCAGTTTGCTGCGATCGAAAGGCTCGCGCCGGCCGTCGGCCTTGACGACGGATAGGGGCACGTTTTCGATGTATTCATAGGTTGTGAAGCGCTTGGTACAGCTCGTGCATTCGCGGCGACGACGGATCGCCATACCTTCGCGGCACGACCGCGAATCCACCACCCGATCTTCTTCACAACTGCAATAGGGACACCGCATAGACGAATCCTCCCACCAGTCTATTCAGAGCACGGCGGACAGCGTTTGTGCGAGGAGCAACGGGAAGGGAATTAATACTACCATAAAAAAAATAGGCAACCGTCAGTTGAGCCTGAAGGTGAAGGGCAGGTTGACCCAGACCTTGACGGGCCGGTCGTTTTGCATGGCCGGCGTAAATTCCGTCTGGAGCGCGGCGGCTTTGGCGACCTCGTGGAAGACCTTGGGGCCAGTGATCTTGCCGATTTGCTCGACCTTGCCGTCTTTGCCGACTAGCGCCGTGACAAACACCTTGCCGGTGATGTTGGCCTTCTGGGCGGTAGCTGGATACTTGGGCGTTACTTTTTTGACCACCACGGGCTGCTTCTCGACCCGCCACAACTCAACTATTTCCTCTTCCTCCTCCAACTCTACTTCCTCAACCACCTCTTCCTTTAGTGGCGGCGGCGGTGCCAGATCGTCGAGATCGAAGTCGAGCTCAGTATCCTCAATGGTCACGTCATCCGGGACATCCGGGTTGTCGGTAGGCACGGGCACTACCGGCCGGGCCGGCGGTGGGGGCCGGCGCTCTTGCTTAGTCTCGGGGATTTCTTCGAGTTGAATGACGATCGGCTCTTCGGATTTGGCGTAGGCTTCGGGCTCGAAGCTGGGGAAGAGCCCAAAGAGGGCCGCGTGCAAGAGGGTAGAAAATCCCGTGCAGGCCCATAACGTCTTCCGGTACGTCAACCGCAGGTTGGCTTCAGGCTGTTTGCCGCGAATCATTCGTCCAGCTCCCGCTTGGTAGAAAAGTTGACCCGCAACGCCTCCACCTTGCGCAGCTCCTCCATAACATCGGAAATCACCCCGAACTCGGAATCCTTATCGCCCCGCAACGAGATGATCAACCGAGGATTGGCCGTCAGGTACTTATGCACCAACTTGCCCACTTCGGAAAGCGGTATGTTCCGGTCTTCGATACTGACGACCCCTTCGCTATTGACCCAAACCTGCAATACGTTGCGGCGGCTTTCGAGCTTCTCAATTTTTTCGGCCTGCGGCAACTTCACCGGCACACCCCTATAGCGCACAAAAACCGTCGAGACCATAAAAAACACGAGGAGCAGGAAGGATATATCGGCCATGGAGGCCGTGGGAATGACGCTACCCACTTTGGCTTTGCGTGCGAATTTCACAGGCTATTCTTCCGGGTTGGCAATCGAGATTTTGGTAGCGCCGGCCAGTTTGAGCTCGTCTAGTACATCGACGAAGGTGCGATAGGTGGCCCCACGCTCGGTCTTGAGCGAGACGATCAGATTCTCGTTTTCCCGCAGACGCCCCTCAATTCGCCCCTTGAGTTCGGCAAAAGGCACCGGCGTTAGCTGGTCATTTTCAAAAAAGGCGACTTGGTCGCGGGCGTTGATCCACACGTTGAGAATGTTCTTTTCTTGTACCTCCTTGGTCTCGCCCACCGGCGGCAAGTGCAATGAGAGGCCCTTGTCTTGGTTCATGGTGGTCGTGACGAGGAAGAACACGATCAGCAGAAAGGCGATATCCGCCATCGAAGCCGTGGGGATTTCCGGGGCAACCCGGCTCTGGGGCCTCTTGATCACGCTTAGGCTCCTTGGTGCTGGCGCTCGGCCAACAGGTCGATGAAGTTGGCCGTCTGCTCGGTCATGTCGGCGATGAGCTTGTCGATGCGATTGGCGCAGAAGTTGTAGCAAAACTGGATCAGGATGCCCACGATCAGACCCGTAGCTGTGGTGATTAGGGCCTCGGAAATACCGCCCGCGACCATGGAAGGCTCGACATCGCCGGCTTCCTTGATCGCCTGAAAGGCATTGATCATACCGCTGACCGTACCCAAAAAGCCTATCATCGGCGCCAAGTTGGCCACGGTCGAGAGCCAGACCATGCCGCGCTCGAGAAAGGCCATCTCCACCGCGCCGGAATTGTCAATGGCCTTCTCGACGTGGTCGATGCCGCGCTCCAAGCGCAGGAGCCCAGCGTGGATAACGGAGGCAACCGGACCGCGCGTCCGTGAGCAAAGCGCGGCCGCGGCGTCGGGGCCGTCACTTTTGAGTGCCTCTTCGAGGTCCGTGAAGAAATTCGCAGCGTCAATCGACGAGCGCGACAGATTGTACAGGCGCTCGGCCGCTACGGCAACGCCGATGATGAGCAGAAGGAGCAGGGGATACATGGCCCATCCACCATCTTGAAAAAGATCTATCATTTTTCTCCTCGCGGTTATAACGTTAGTCCCGGTCTAAAGACCGGAGCGATGCTTAGTTTTGCTCTTCTTGTGCCTCTTCGCCACCGAAGAACTGCCGCTTGAGCTTTTCTTCCTCAGTCTCGGGTGGCCGGAGCTGCCAGATGCGCTGCTGGGCGATCTTCTCCCAAGCCGGATCGGCCTTGGCTTTCTCAAAAGCGGCGATAGCCCCCTCCTCGTCGCCCTCCCGCACCAAACTATCGCCCTTGAGCAACAGCAGGTGTGCATCCTCGGAATTTCCCTTCAGCCCCCGCTTCAACCACGCTTTTGCCGAGGCAAACTCGCCACGACCTTGGTGCCACTCCACTAGCTCAGCTACGCTCTCCAGATCCTTGGGATCGGCCTCGATCATGCCCTTGAGGCCTTCGACGCGCATAGTGTCGTCGCCCGCTTTAGCGGCGATTGATGCGAGGCGGTTATAATAGGAATAGGCGTTCTGCGAATCCACCCGCGCTAGTTCCAACAACGAGTCGTAAGCCCCTTTGACATCGCCGACCTCTAACTGCAACTCGACGATACTCTCCAGTTGGTCAGCACCACCCGTCCCGCCTTCGAGACGCCACGCAAGGGCCTGCGCCGCCTGCCCCAGCTCCTCGTGCAACACCGCAAGTATTTCAAATAGCTCGGCATCCTCGCTCCCGTCCGCGACCAACTGTTCGTAGTGGGCAACAGCCCGCTCGTTGTGGCCCTCGCGGCGATAGAGGTCGGCCAGCTTGCGCCGGTGCTCGGCCGCGTCCGGCTTTTTGAGCAGTGCGCGCTCCAAGCTCCAAGCAGCCGAATCGGGCAAGTCAATGGCTTGATATACCGAATAGAGAAGCAGGTTGGAATTCAGATGCAGCGAGTCGATACTGACTGCCCGGCGCAATGCGATGCGCGCGCCGGCGAAATCCTTTTTATCGTAGTACACCTTCCCCAAGAAGAAGGCGGCCTTCAGGTCTTGGGGACTATATTGCAGAAGAGTCGTGTAATAGCCTATGGCCCGGTCGTACTCTTTGCTTTGGCGGGCCGTCTTGGCCAAGTATTTGTACTTGCGGATTGAATCGGCCGTTGCAATTTCCTCGGCCTCGGCACCCAAAATCAAGGCGCAGATCACTAGCCCTAGGGTACGCATCAGATTACATTTCACGGTGAGCAATCCTCAATGGCTACGGTCTCCGAGCTGCGACAATTCGCGGGTTCGTTGCTCAATGCAGCCTCGCAGAGCCGTCAAAATATGGATTTACTGTTTGAGATGCAACTTCAAAGGCCACCCAAATCACACCCCCCGCGATTACATCTGTGTAGCAACTGCATTACATTTTCGCGGCTGGCCTCGCATCCGCAGATTGACAAGTATTTATTTTTAATGCACGTTATCCGCTTTAATAGCAAGGTAGCGACGAGTGCCTTTATCCGCGCCATCGCCGCGTTCACTTCCGCCGGACTCGAGCGGCGGCGCTAATCTGAGAGGAAAAGCCTTGAACTGGTTTGAAAAAATGAAAACCGGGATCAAGTCCCTAATAAAGCGCGAAATTCCCCAAGGCATCTGGATCAAGTGCAAAAAGTGTAGCCGCTCCAACTACGAGATGGCCCTGCGCCGCAGCCACTGGATCTGCCCGGAATGCGCCTTCCACTACCCCATCGGCCCGCAGCAATACATCGACTTCCTCGTCGATGACGGCACTTTTGCCGAAATCGACCCAGGCGTAATGCCCGTCGATCCGCTCAAGTTCAAAGGCTATAAGGACAAAATCAAGAAGGGGCGGCGCGAAAGCGGCACCAAGGAATCCGTGCGCACCGGCGTCGGCCAGATCGACGGGCAGCCCATTGCCCTCGCAATTATGGACACGCGCTACCTCATGGGCACTTTGGGCGGCGCGACCGGCGAAAAGATCTGCCGCCTCATTGACCGCGCCATTGCCGAACACCGCACCCTAATCGTCATCTGCCAGTCGGCTGGGGCCAGAATGCAGGAGAGCGCCTATTCCCTGATGCAGATGGCCCGGATCAGTGCCAAGCTCAACCAGCTCGCGCAAAACGGCTTGCTCTACATCGCCATTCTCACCGACCCGACCTACGGGGGAGTCACCGCCAGCTTCGCCATGCTCGGCGATATTGCCTTGGCCGAACCCGGGGCGCGCATCGGGTTTGCTGGGCCAGCCGTCATCCAGCAGTTCCTCGGCACGGACGCTCCCTTTCCCGCGGGCTTTCAGAAAGCCGAGACCGTCCTCGAACACGGCTTTATCGACCGCATCGTCCCGCGCGACCGCATGGCGGCGGAATTGGCGCGCTTGATCGCACTTTTGGCCCCCAAGACTGCCGGCCACGCCTAGAAGTTCTGTCCTAGGCTCAGCCAGATATCCATTTGCTCGTCGGCCACGCCCGTGCCCATGCGGATCACGAGATCGGCGTCCCAAATCATGCGCACCCCCGCGCCGCCGCTGACGTGCATGTCCGACCATCCAATCTGATCCAAGTCGGGCCAGACCCGGCCCAAATCGAAAAAAGCCATTCCCTGCCACTCTATGTACTGCCCGTAAAACCAGACATCGTATAGTTGGTAGCGCAATTCGACATTGGAGAAAAAGCGCACGTCGTCTGTAAACCGCTGGGTGTCGAAACCGCGCAGCGAACCGCTGCCGCCCAACCCCTTGACCCGGCGGCTGCCGCCGATCTCGCCATAGGCATAGAGGGGTACTTCGCCACTGAGCACCTCCAGCACGAGGCGATGGGAGAAGTTCACCCGAGGCGACAGCGGGATGTAGTAGGCGTTGGTCAGGGTCACACGGCTAAAATCAATAGGCTCGAAGAACAGCGCCAGAAGCGAGTTGCGCGCCGACTCGTACGACCACTCCTGAAACAGGCCGCGCTGCGGCACCACTTCGTCGTCGCGGGTATCCCACTGGAGAGTCGCACTGATAAACCCGGAAAATCCATCTATCACTCCGTCTGGGGTGCCTCGCTCTAAATAGAATGCCTGCGTCCCCCGCTGGTCCACATCGACGCGCTCCAGCCCAAAACCGACCGACGTGGATACCGGACCGTACAAACGGCGAAAAAGGCTCACCAAGATCCGCGGGTTTCTCTCTAGAATATAGTAGTAGTAGTTCTCATCCTTGAAATCAGCGCTATTCGGCTCGACGAAGTCTCGCTTGAATGCGCTGTCGTTGCCCAACCCATAGTAGCGCGTGCGCAGATTGCGCTCGCGGACCAACTCCAGCCTCAGGCCGAAACCCGTCCCCGAAATCCGCGGCACCCTCATCTGGACGCGGTTTTTTAATTTGCCCTCCGAGGACTGCTGTACGTGCAAGGTCAGCTTGTACAGATAGGGCTGGTGCCGGTAGTCGGCCCAATGGACGCGCGCACCCCAGTTCCAGCCCGTGTTGGGGCTGAGAAAGACGAAGGGAAGACCGGTGACGCCGTAGGGAATGCCCCGCAGGATAAACTGGCGTCGCTTTGCCATCCAGCGCACGGCTTCCACGGTCTGCTCGGTCGCCGACTGCGAGACTTTGGCCAGCAGCGGGGACTCAGGCTGGCTGTGGGTGGAATCGACGCGGACCTCGCCCCACGCGCCCGCTGCGAACAATAGGACGCCGATGAGAAGCCGCTTCACCGCGCCTGTCCTGCCCCCGCGTCCGCAGGGGGTGAAGGCGTGAAAACGCCGCGCTCAAAGCGCTGGCGGTCAACCGGACTTATTGGGGCATTGAGCGAATAGCGGAGCGGCGTAATCGCGATCGCGCCGTGCGCCAAAGCTACCACATCGCTGCTAGCGCCATCGCCGATCACCTGCAACTGGCAGCTATGGTACGCGAAGTGCGGCTCGTCCTCCCGCCGGGCGAATAGCGGACCATAGCTCGTCTTTGCCAAGCCCGTCAGGCATCTCGGGGATTCGCGCCTAGTACTGGCGGGCATGTTCACCGCGATCACGTCGGCACCAGCGGGCAACCCCCCGCGCAAGATCTCGGCGGCGATTTCTGCGGCAACGGCCGCGGCCGCCGCGACCAATGCACTGAGCGCGGGATCGAGCCGGCGCGACCGCCGCCAATGGGCAAAAGCCGGCTCGGGCAGTTCCAGTGAAAAAGCCGCGGACGGCACTCCGGCGAGAAAGCCCTCTACAGCCGCCCCTATCGTGCCCGAACTCAGGGTGAAAGCGAGGCCGGAGTTGACGCCCATATTGACGCCAGAAACCACTAGGGCCGGCTTTGCGGAACAGAGGTTGTGAATGCCGATATGGGCGCAGTCGGCCGGCTTGCCAGTCAGGGTCTGAACGGGAAAGCCACCGCATTCGATCTCGGCCAACACCAACGGCTCAAAGCGGCTCATACTCTTGCTGGTCCAGCTACATTCCGCAGCCGGCACGACCACGCACAGCTCGGCCAACTCGGATAGCTCCTGCAGCAAAGGCACCAAAATGGGCGAATCAGCACCGTCGTCGTTTGTCACCAATAGTTGGGGTTTTGCAGCGGTCACAGTCGATTTTCCCTTCTCTATGGATGCGCTCGGAGGTGGCGTCATTATAATAACAATCCGCCATTCGGCTCCCAACAATTTCCTTGCTTAGCTGCGGCCTGTGGCCCTATTATTTTGCTATGGATGACTCCATTCTCCTACAGGAACTTGAAACCCTCGCCGCAGGGCTGGATATCGAGGTGCGCTACGACGATTTCGAGGGCCGGGGTGGGCTTTGTCGCTACGGCGGTAGGTCCTACTTGATCGTCAATCGCGAACTCGATACCGGAGCCAGAGTGCATTTGTTTTGCCGCGCCCTTTCGCGGCTGCCGCTCGACGCGGTCTTTATCCGTCCCCAAGTGCGGGAGCGAATCGAAAAATGTAGATCGCCTGCCGCCGCCTAGTTGCCTGCAATTCAGGGACTAATCGCGCCCCAGTACCGCGCCCTTTCCCGACAAAATTTTACCGCCCGCAGAGCGGCCTGCCCTTCCTTGACAGTCCCTATTTCATGGCCTATTTTAGCTCCTTTGTCTAAAATCGAGACAGAAGGACCACCATGCCCAAAATCAAGACGCACAAATCCTCGTCCAAGCGCTTTAAGAAGCGCGGATCGGGCCGCCTGAAGCGGCGCAATGCCTATGCCACGCACCTTTTGGGCGGCCGCTCGACCAAGCGCAAACGGGCCTTTCGCAAAAACAGCCCGGTCTCGTCGGCAGACCTAGCCAATGTTCGCCGTGCCCTGAACCTCAAGTAAGTGAATTTAACGGAGAATAATCCATGCCACGGGTACATCACGCCGTAGCCACCAAAAAGCGCAAGAAGAAGGTACTCAAACAATCCAAGGGTTATTGGGGGGCGCGCAGTCGCCTCTTCCGCACTGCTAGAGAAGCCGTCGACCGCGCTCAAGTCTACGCCTACCGCGACCGGCGCCGGCGCAAGCGGGACTTCCGCCGCCTCTGGATTATCCGCATCAATGCCGCCGCCCGCCGCAACGGCATGTCTTATAGCCAGCTCGTCCACGGGCTGGAACAAGCCGGCGTTGCAATCAACCGCAAGATCTTGGCCGATCTGGCCGTGCGCGATCCGGACGCCTTTGCCGCGGTAGTCGAACAAGCCCGGTCCCACGTCTAAACTTACATCCATCCGACAAAAAGGGGCCGGCGATGCGCGCTGGGCCCTTTTTTGTTCTATATAGGTCTATAAATGTTAGAAGAAGTGCGACAATTGGCGTCGGTGGCCGTAGAGGAAATCGCGGCCGCCCGAGACGATAAGGCGCTGGAGGCACTGCGAGTTCACCACCTCGGGCGCAAGAGCCGGTTGCGCCAGATCGCGCGGCTGATCGGCCAGCAACCCGCTGCCCAACGACCGGCGCTAGGGGAGGCCACTGGTCGCGCTCAACAGGCCATTCAGCAGGCTCTAGACGCCAAGGCTCTAGCCTTCCGGCAGGTGGCCGAAGCGGCTTCGGCCCTCGACGTAACGCTCCCGGGCCGACGGCCCCTCTTGGGCTGTGCCCACCCCCTGTCCCAGCTAACCGACGAATTGATCGGCATCTTCCAAGGCATGGGTTTTGACGTGGCCGACGGGCCGGAAGCCGAGGACGAGTACCACAACTTCGATGCCCTCAACACCCCGGCCGACCACCCCGCGCGCGACCTGCACGACACTTTCTATATAGAGGGCGGTGGACTCATGCGCACCCACACCTCCACCGTGCAGATCCGCGTCATGGAGCAAACGCCGCCGCCGGTGCGGATCATCTCCTTGGGTCGCTGCTACCGCAGGGAAACGGTCGATGCAACCCACCACTTCGCCTTCCACCAGATCGAGGGTCTATACGTCGATCGCGGGGTCTCTTTCGCCGACTTGAAGGGCACTATTGAGGCCATGGGACGCCAGCTTATGGGCGCGGAGACCCGAGTGCGCTTTCGGCCTCACTTCTTTCCCTTTACCGAGCCAAGCGTGGAATACGATTTCACCTGCATCTGCAACGGGCAACGCGCGAACTGCTCCATCTGCAAGGAGACGGGGTGGATCGAAATCGCCGGGGCCGGCATGGTCGATCCGGCCGTTTTTACCGCGGTGGGCTACGACCCAGAGGAATATACTGGCTTTGCCTTCGGCATGGGATTGGAGCGGATCGCCATGATCCGACACGGCATCGACGACGTGCGGCGCTTCCTCGAAAACGACTTGCGCTTCACTCGGCAGTTCTGAGGTTTTCGACAACGCCTTATGAAAATCACTTATAACTGGCTCAAGGAATACGTGGACTTCGACTGGGATTGGCCCGAGCTGGCCGAGCGCCTGACCATGGCGGGCTTGGCATTCGAGGGCGTCGAAGACCTTGGCGCACGCTACGAGGGCGTCGTCATTGGCCGCGTCAACGCCTGTCGCCCACACGAAAGCGCCGACCGCTTGACCGTCTGCCAAGTCGATGTGGGGACCGGGGTCAACACCATCGTCTGCGGAGCGCCCAATGTCGCGGCCGGGCAAACCGTGGCCGTCGCCCTGCCCGGCACTGCGTTGCCCGGGGGCATGCGGATCAAAAAAGTCAAAATTCGCGGCGTCGCATCCGAGGGCATGCTCTGCGCCGAAGACGAGCTCGGGCTGGGCGATAGCCACGACGGCATTGTGGTGCTCGACGAGGACCTCCCGGTCGGGACTCCCTTTGCCGCGGCCACTGGGCTGGGCGACGTGGTCCTCGACTTCGAGGTTACGCCCAACCGCCCAGACTGCCTGAGCCTCTTGGGCATTGCCCGCGAGGTCCACGCGCTCACCGGCAACCCCTTGCGCTTTCCCAACGCACAGGTGCCCGAAAGCGGACCGGCCACCGCGGCAGACGTGCGGATCGACATCGAGGCCCCGGACGATTGCCCGCGCTACGTCGGCCGCATCGTGCGCGGCGTCGAGGTTGGTCCCTCGCCTCAGTGGCTCCAGCGCCGACTCCAAGCCGTAGGTCAACGCCCGATCAACAACATCGTCGATATCACCAACTACGTGCTGCTGGAGTTGGGGCATCCCCTGCACGCTTTCGACCTAGGCGCACTGGCCCAGCGGCGCATCGTCGTCCGGCGAGCGCGCTCCGGCGAGACCTTGGAACTCCTCGACGGCACCGAGTGTCAGCTCGACGAAGAGATGCTGGTCATCGCCGATGGGACGCGGCCCCAAGCACTAGCCGGGGTCATGGGCGGGGTCCATTCCCAAGTCTCGGCGACCACTGCGGACATTCTGCTCGAAAGCGCGTATTTCGCACCGTCGCGGGTGCGGCTGGCCCGGTCTCGCTTGGGGCTGTTCACCGAGGCGGCCACGCGCTTTGAGCGCGGTGCCGATTGGGACGCCCCGGCGCAGGCCATGGACCGCGCCGCTCGCCTCATCGCCGAACTGGCCGGCGGCGCGGTCGCCCCAAATCCTTTAGACGCGTACCCCCGCCCCAGCCAACGCCGCCAAATCCCGCTCTGCGTCGAGCGCACCAACCAGCTCTTGGCTACGGAGTTGGCTCCCGCCGCCATCGTCCAGATTCTCGAGCGTCTCGGCTGCCGGGTTGAGTCGGGCGGCCCCCTCGCGGTAACGGCCCCGAGCTTCCGCCCCGACCTGACGCGCCCGGCCGACCTCATCGAGGAAGTCGGCCGCATCTACGGCTTCGACCGCATTGAGGGCCGTCAAGAGGCGTCTGGGCCTTGGATCACTCGGCGCGACCCCGAGATCGCCTTTAGGCAGGTTGCTCGGCAGCGGCTCTTGGGCTTGGGTTTGGACGAGGTCGTCAGCAATGCGATCGTCGAATCCCGCTGGCTCGAACTGGCCGGTGCTGCCGGCCAAGCCGCCCGCTTGGCCAACCCGCCGACCGAAACCCAAGACGCCTTGCGCACCACCTTGGGGCCGAGCCTCTTGGATGTCGCGCGTCGCAACTTCAACCAGCGGGCCGCGGGGGTGGCCATTTTCGAGTTGGGCAAGTGCTTTGTCGCCAGCGCGGAAAAGGACGCAAGGCCCGGGGAAAGCTGGCACCTCGCAGCCCTGTGGTCGGGCCGGGTCTCAGCGTCTCCCTATCAGGCCGACGCCCGCGAGGCCGACTTCTTCGACCTCAAGGGCCTGCTCGAAGCGCTAGTGGGCGAGGGGGATCTCCGCTTTACTCGCGCCGACCGCCCCGAATGCCGCTCTGGGTACGCGGCTTGTGTTTCCCTCGGCGGCCAGCCCCTCGGCTGGTTGGGCCAAGTTTCGGCCGGCTTGTGCGCGGCATTTGATTTAGAGCGTCAAGTACATATTTTTGAAATATCGTTTGCCGCGCTAGTGCGCCATTGGCACGGTCGGGAGCGCTCGTTTGCCGCGCTTCCCAAGTTTCCGCCGATCGAGCGCGACTTGGCCGTAGTCGTACGCGCAGACACTGCAACCGCCGAACTCATCGCCACCATGCGAGACAGCGCACCCCGCCTCGTCGAATCCATCGAGGTTTTTGACCTCTACCAAGGGGACCAAATAGAAGCAGGCCACAAAAGCGTGGCTTTCGCCATTCGTCTGCGCGACCGCGAGCAGACCTTGCAGGACGCTCAGGCCGACGCGGCGATCTCCTCGATGCTCGAGGGCCTCGCAGCGCGGTTCGGCGCTCGTTTGCGCTAATCCCAACCCCAATCAGGAGTACAGCACCCCCAATGGATGTAAACAAAACTTTTGAACGCCTTGAGCACCAAGTCAACCGCCTGACGGGAGTACTCGAAACGCTCCGCAAGGAAAATGGCGAGCTGAATGAGCAGATACAGAGCCTCCAACAAAAAAACGACGGCCTACAGGCAGAGGTCCAAAGCCTCCAAGAAGAAATCAGCGCCGCCCGCAGTGAGAACGAACAGTTCAAAAAGGACAAAGAAGCGGTGAAGGGACGCATCGAACAGATCCTCAGCCGCTTGGATAGCGCCGTCAGCACTGAGAACGAATAGCTCGGCAGGTCGAAGCGGCCCACCTAGACAAAGACGTCTGAAAAAGGGGTCTAGTATGTCGTCCCAAGTAATTGTCAAAATATTCGACAAGCACTACACGCTAGGGGTCGATCAAGAGCACTCTGCCGAATACGTGCAGCAGCTCGCCCAGATGGTGGACGAGCGCATGCACGAGATCAAGCGCGAGATCAAAGGCGGCTCCCCACTGCAAGTGGCCATCTTGGCCAGTCTGAGCTTGGTGGAGGAACTCCTAGCCCTGCGGGAGGACTACGCTTCCGCCGAAGCCGATATCGCCCTGCGGACTTCTCAGCTCGCCACCTCGCTTGGGCACCTTTTCGCCGAAGTGGAAGTTCCCCGCTCCGATAGCTAAAGCAGTATGCTGAGCCGGGTTCGCCCCGTGCTCTGGTCCGATGCCCGAAGGTATCGAGACCAATGAGAAAGAGATCCCCATGTTTAATGGGTTTGACTATATAATCCTAATCTGTTCTGCCTTCGCTTTTTTCGCCGGCGGCTGTCTCCTCGGCTGGCTCGGGAGCGAGCGGATGCGCAACAACAGACTGCGCAGCACCCAAGCCACCGCCGATCAGATTGTCGCCCGCGCCCGCCAAGAAGCCGAAGTCCTAAAAAAAAACGCCTTGCTCGAAGCGAGAGACGAGTGGCACCGCGAGCGCGGCCCACTCGAAAAGGAGCAAGAGACGCAGAGGCACTCGCTGCGCGACCTCGCGGCCAAGCTGCTAGAGCGCGAACAGCAACTAGAGCGCAAAATAGACCTGCTCACGAGCAAGGAGCGCGAACAGCTCAAGAACGAACAGGACCTCGACCGCCGCGAGGCAGCCATAACTACAGCCGAGACGCGAGTGCAGGACCTCGACCGCGAGCAGAGTCGGCGGCTGGAAGAGCTGGCCGGCATCAGCCAGCAAGAGGCCCGGCGCATACTCGTCGATCAGCTAGAGGAACGCGCCCGCCAAGTCGCCGCCCGCAAAGTCCGCGAGATCAAGGACACTGCCATTGCCACGGCCAACCTCGAGGCCAAGGAAATTATCACCCGCGCCATCCAGCGCTTCGCCGGGGGGCTGACCGTCGAAAGTACGCTTTCGGTATTGCCCATCCCCTTCGACGACATGAAGGGGCGCATCATCGGTCGCGACGGCCGCAACATCCGCTCCTTTGAAATGATCACCGGCGTCGAAGTCATCGTCGATGATACCCCTAACATGGTCATGCTCTCGGGCTTTGATCCACTGCGCCGCGAGGTGGCCAGACACACCCTCGAAGCGCTCATCCGCGACGGCCGCATCCACCCCGGGCGCATTGAGGAAGTGTACGACAAGGCCCGCAGCACCGTTGAGGAGATGATCCGCGAGTCCGGCTCCAAAGCCGCCTTTGACCTCGGCATTCACGACTTGACCGAGCCGCTGTTGGAAATTCTGGGCAAGCTCCGCTTCCGCACCAGCTACGGGCAAAACTTGCTGGTCCACAGCAAGGAAGTCGGGTTCTTGGCCGGCATGATGGCCGAGATGCTCAACCTCGATGTGGTGCTGGCCCGCCGCGCCGGTCTCTTGCACGACATCGGCAAGGCCCAGGACTTTGAGTTGGGCAACGACCTAGCACAGAGCAGCGCCGTACTGGCCCGCAAGTGCGGCGAAAGCCCTGAAGTCGTGCAGATCATCGAAACCCACAGCAAGCACACGCCCTCGCGCTCGGCCATCGCCGTACTAGTCGAAGCCGCCAACGAAATCTCCACCCACCGCCCGGGTGCTCGCAAGGAAAAAGTCGAGGAGTACATCCGCCGCTTGCACTACATTGAGGAACTCGCGGCCGACTACGTGGGCGTGAAGCAAGCTTTTGCCCTGCAAAACGGCAAGGAGGTTCGGGTCTTGGTCGATAGCGGGATGGTGGACGACACGTATGCCGAACAACTCGCCGATGAAATCACCAGCAAGCTCGAGCAACAGCTCGAATACCCCGGGCAGTTGCGCGTCTGCATCATCCGCGAGATGCGCGCCGAGTCCTACGCGCGGTGAACATTCTCTTCGTCGCCGATATCTTTGCCCGGCCGGGTCGCCGGGTCGCCGCGGCCCTGATTCCCGAGTTGGTGCAACAGCGCGACGTCTCTCTGGTGATTGCCAACGGCGAAAATGCTGCCGGAGGGTTTGGCCTCACCGACCGCATCGCGCACAAGCTGCACAGCTATGGTGCCGACATCATCACCAGCGGCAATCACGTCTGGGATCGCCGCGAGTTCATTCCGTACTTAGACCAGTCAGACCGCGTCCTGCGCCCCTTCAACTACCCAAAAGAGGCCCCCGGCACGGGTGCGACCGTCGTTGCCGTACGCGGCGGTCCCCCGGTGGCCGTGCTCTGCCTCCAAGGGCGCACCGGTATGCCCACCATCGACTGCCCCTTCCGCACGGGCCGCGCCGAGGTTGAGCGCCTATACACAGAGACGCCCCTTATTTTTGTGGATTTCCACGCCGAAGCCACGGCTGAGAAAATGGCCTTGGGCTTCTACCTCGACGGGCTAGCCACCGCGGTCATCGGAACCCACACCCACGTGCAAACCGCGGATGAGCGCATCCTGCCCAAAGGCACCGCGTACCTAACCGACGCCGGCATGACCGGCACCTGCGAATCCGTGATTGGCGTGCGTCCCGAAATGGCCATCCAACGCTTCCTCACCCAAGTGCCCACCCGCTTCAAGCCCGCCGACGGCAAGGCGGTCCTCTGCGGTGCGCTCGTCAAGGCCGACGAAGCAAGCGGCCGGGCCACCCGGATCGAGCGATTGCAGCTAGCTGAGCCTTGACCTCGCCCCTCCAGCGGCCTATTCTGGTGATTGGGAATTGCGAATTAAGCGCGAATTCCCAATTGATTCTCTCTTCTCCAACCGGAGCATCTATGTCCTTTCGCGAGCCGGTCTTCTGGACCGATGCCGAACACGCAGCCCACCGGCCCTACTCGGTCTCCGAAATCACCAGCCAAGTCAAGGGCCTGCTCGAGGAGAGCCTGCCCAAGTGCTGGGTTGAGGGCGAGCTCTCTCAGTACAACCACCACAGCTCTGGCCACCGCTATTTCACGCTCAAAGACAACGCGAGCCAGCTAAGCGCGGTGATGTTCAAGTGGAAGGCCGGCTCGCTCTCCTTCAGCCCCCAACAGGGCATGCAGGTGCTGGTGTACGGATATATCTCCGTCTTCGAGCGCGGGGGGAAGTACCAGCTCTACGCCGAGCAGATCAAACCCGCGGGCGTCGGCGAGCTGGCCATCGCCTTTGAGCAGCTCAAAAATCGCCTAGAGGCCGAAGGGCTTTTCGCCGAAAACCGCAAGCGACCCCTGCCCCTGTATCCCCGCAAAATCGGCGTGGTGACCTCGCCAACCGGTGCGGCCATCCGCGACATCATCCAAATCCTCGAGCGCCGCGCCCCGGATATTGAGATCGTCCTCTGCCCCGCTCGGGTCCAAGGCGAGGGTGCCGCCGCTGAGATCGCCAAGGCCATCGCCAGCTTGAATCAGCTAGACGACATCGACGCGTTGATCGTCGGCCGCGGCGGCGGTGCTCCAGAAGACCTCTGGCCCTTCAACGACGAATCCGTCGCCCGGGCCATCTACCAGTCGCCCCAGCCCGTCATCTCTGCCGTCGGCCACGAGATCGATTACACCATCGCCGACTACGTGGCCGACTGCCGCGCCCCAACCCCCTCGGCCGCGGCCGAAATGGTCGCCCGTGAACGCAGTGCTCTGCGCGAGCGAGTCGCCGAGCAACAAGGCCGCTTGCTCGCGGAAATGGAGCGCTACCTCAGCTCCTTAGAGGAGCGGCTGCGCCACTGCGACCCGACCCGCCTGTGCGCACGCCTCGACGACCGCTTGCAGCAACAAAGCCTATACCTCGACGAGCGCCGCCAAGCCCTTTCTACTGCTTTCGATTGGTTTTTGCGTACGCGGGTTGAGGCCCTGTCCAACGCCGCCACCCGCCTTGACGACCTCAGCCCGCTTACGAGCTTAGCGCGCGGTTTTGCCCTAGTCGAACACATCGCCAACAAACGCCTCGTCCGCGACAGCAATGAGCTTCAGCCGGGCGACAAACTGCAACTGCGCTTTCGCCGCGGAGGTGCCATCTGCTGTGTGGAGGAGAAACTCGATGAGTGAATCTTTTGAAGAATCCCTAGCCCTGCTCGAAGAGAGCGTCCAGCGCCTCGAAACAGGCGACCTCAAGCTCGAAGAGGCCCTCGAACTATTTGAAAAAGGCGTCGCCGCCTCGCGCGCCTGCGGCCAGTGGCTCGACCAGACCCGCGAGCGCGTCCAAGTCCTCACCGCCGACACCGAGGGCCAATTCCGCCTCTCCTTTCTAGACGACGGAGACGACCAATAGCAGCCCCTCGGCCTCGGCCCGATGTTGACTCGCCTCTACATCAAGGACTTTGCCCTCATCGAAGAAGCGGCGATCGAATTCGGCCCTAACCTCAATGTCGTCACCGGCGAGACCGGGGCTGGCAAGTCCATTCTCATCGGTGCCCTCAACTCCATCCTCGGCGGCCCGGTCAACGCCGAGTTGGTGCGCAAAGGGGCTAGCGCGTGCGCGGTAGAGGGCTTTTTTGAACTCGACGACAAAAACCAAGTCGCGCGCTTGGCCGATCTGGGCGTTCTCTTGGAGGACGGGCAGCTCATCCTCCGCCGCGAGATCCGCGGCCAAGGCCGCTCGCGGGCCTTTGTCAACGGCCAAGGCCAGCCAATCAAGCAACTAAAGCAAATCGGCGCGATCTTGGTGGATCTGCACGGCCAACACGAACACCAATCGCTGCTTGACCCCAAGCTCCACGCCCACTTTCTCGACGCGTTTGCCGGCCTTGACGACCAGCGCCGCCTCGTGGGACAGCACTGGCGCACTTACCGCTATAGCGAGACTCGCCTCGACCGGCTGTACGCAGAGTGCGACGCGCTCGCGGCCGAAGACGCACTGCGCACCTTCCAACTCGAAGAGATCCGCCTCCTCGCGCCCCGACCGGGCGAAGAGGCCGAGCTGGAGCGCGAGTTGCAAGTCCTCGAAAACGCCGAGACCCTATCCGAGGGCGGCCTCCAGCTCTACGACCTGCTCTACCAGCGCGAAGGCGCGGTTTGCGAGGCACTCGGCCAAGTTCGTCGTCAGCTCGACCGGCTCCGCGAAATCGACCCTGCGCTCGGCCCCCAAGCCGCGGCCTTAGAGGAGCTGATCTACGAGGTCGAAGACTTAGCCGGCCAACTCCGCGACTACGCCCGTAAAATTGAGGTGCGCCCCGGGCGGGCCGACGAGCTGCGCGAGCGCCGCGATGGGCTGCGCATCCTCAAAAAGAAATACGGCGGCACTCTCGACGCCGTCCTAGAACGCGCCCGCGAGCTTGCGGTGCGCGAAGACCGCGCGGATCGCCTCCGCGACGAGCTGGCCAAAGCGGCTGAACGCCGCGATCGAGCACTCGCCGAATTTGCCGCCTGTTGCCTAGCCCTTTCTGCGGCTCGCCAGCAGGCCAGCGCAACCTTGTCGCAGTCGCTCATCGCCGCCCTCAGGGAGTTGGGCATGGCCAAGGCCCAGTTCTACATCGAGCTGGCAACCGCCGAGGACCCGGAGGGAGCGGTTGAGCGCGACGGGCGTCGCTACGCGGCTGGCGAGCACGGCATGGAGCACGTGGCCTTCCACATTTCCGCCAATGCCGGCGAACCCCCGCGACCCCTAGCGCGCATTGCCTCGGGCGGGGAAATTTCGCGCGTGATGCTGGCCCTCAAGGAAGCGGTCGCCGGGCGCGACCTCGTTTCGACTTTGGTCTTCGACGAAATCGACGCTGGTATCTCGGGGCGCATTGCCGCGGCCGTCGGCCGCAAGCTACAGGTCCTCGCCGCGGCGCACCAAATCATCGTCATCACCCACCTGCCGCAGATCGCCAGCCTCGCCGACCAGCACTTTTCGGTGCGCAAGCAGCAGGGGCCGCAGCGGACCACCACCGAGGTCGTGCGACTCAACGCAACGGCCCGCGCCGAAGAAATTGCCTATCTGTTGGCCGGCGAGACCATTTCGGATACAGCGCGCCAACACGCCCGCGAAATGTTGCAATAGCCCGGCAATGTTGGCCAATTTTCTCAGCGTTCTGCGGGTTCTGCTCGTCCCCTTCCTACTCCACTTCATCGCCCAAGGGCCGGCGGCCCAGCTCCAAGCCGTGCTCCTGCTGCTCATTGCCGGTGCCACGGACATCGGCGATGGCTGGGTAGCGCGGCACTACGACCAAGCCTCCCGCCTCGGCAAGATACTCGACCCGCTGGCCGATAAAATTTTCCTCGCCTGCCTGCTCGGCGGGCTAGTCCTCTGGCGCGAGCTGCCGCTGTGGCTCTTGGGGATGCTCTTGGTCCGCGACTTGGGAATTGTACTGGTGGGGGGGTTGCTCTTGCGTTCACAGGGACTGATTATTGCCGCCAACCGCTGGGGCAAATACACGACCGCCTGCATGGCACTTACGGCCCTCAGCTACGTCCTCGAGGCCCCGGCCAGTTTGCGCACGGGATTAGGTATGGCGGCGGCGGCCTTGGTCGTCGTCTCCAGCTTGAGCTACGCGCAGATCGCACTCAGGCTCTTGCAACGGAATTAAACGGAGGCGTGGATCAGTTGGGCTGGATCAAGCACCGCCAGCGCAAATGGGCACGCTCGTCCAAGGCGCGACGCCGCACGTAGCAATTGATCATCTCCAGCACCTTGAGCCGCAAAGCCAGCTTGTGCAGGTCGATTTTCCCGTCTGATTCTCTGCGCGTCACAGCCGAAAGGATGGGGGAGTAGTAAGTGGTCCGTGGATTATGCGGAAGGCGACGACGGCAAAACAGTTATCCGCTCAGCCATATCTTTTTTGCTTTTTGCTTCAATTGCCGTCGTTTCTTATATGCAGCGACTGAACAGACAACAAACAGAACAAAAAGCACAACACCACAGAATACTATTGGAAACGACGGGCCAGATTGTGCAATTCCGACGATGACGCCTATGACGGCACTGGCAAGAACAGAAGCTAGGAGAGCCCGGAACTCATATTCATCAAGGGTAGCTGAATTTACCAGCTCGACTTCAATAGTCTCGGGCACGGAAACCAGTATGTTGAGCCTTTCCGCAAATTTTGAACTGCTAGGAGGCGAGTTAGGATCAGCCTCATCATGCTTTGCATGAGATTCTGTGTCTTTGTTTGCTTCCTCCATTAGGCCGTTCTCTTTTGTATTTTGGGCCAAATATCATTGGGAAGCCAGCCATCGTATTGGCCTCCAACCATTAAGGGACTAATGACGAAATGTATCTTGGCTTTAGTAGTATAACGCTCGGCTACTTCGATAAGGGCTTCCTTAATCCGTTTCCACTCTTGCGGACCGGATACCCTAACTATGTAAAAAGTACTGAGGGGACGAACCCAAGAATAGTCGTCTATACACTCTTTTAGCTGAGCGTTGATCTCGCCCCATCCCTCGCTTTCAGGCCTCCACTCCCCGTCTGCATCTCGAATATCCCACGACAATATAAAGTGCATCATCTTTCCCCTGTTTTTTGCTGCCGCGCCTCACAGCCCAAACCCAAAGTAGAAGCGCCACTTGTCGATCTCGTCGAGGTTGCCTTCGGAGTCCCTCACGGTCAGGCTGCATTCGGGGTCGGTCGGGTTGCATTCGGACTCTACGTCGCCATTGAACTTGAGCCACTTCACCCGCGACGACTCGAGCGGACGCGCCACTTGGAAATAGGCGAACATGGGGATGCGATAAAAGGTAAAAAGCTGTAACCGCAACTCGCCGCCCACGTCGGTCAGGAATTGGTCGATGTTGGGCCAAGAGTTCCAACGCTTACCTTTCCAGAAGTCGATGTCCTCAAAGCGCGAAAAGTTGCCCACTGCCCCGGCTTCGGCGAATAGCTCGGCGTAGAGCTTGGAAAAGTTGAAGTTGATAAAGCGACTGCTGATGCGCTTGAAGATCGGAAACCCGTAGCCGATGCGGGCGTAGAGCAGCTTGGTGCCCGAGTCGGTGAAATAGGGGTAGCCGCTGAGGAAGTTGCGCCCGCCGATATAGTAGCGCAGGGGCCAGTAGAAGCGGCCCTCAAAGAACCCGCCCCCTTCGATAAAGCGCGGCTTGAGGCGGATGTTTTTGTACGCGCCAATTAGCTCAATGTTGAGCGAATTGTTGAACGGCAACTTTATCCGCTCGTTGTACGCGGCCACGTATTCGTTGACCCGCAGGCGGCGCTCGACGCCGACGAACTGGTCGCGGGGGACTCCATCGGCAGGTGTTTGCTCGGCCAGCGAATCGGCCACAGTCGGCATCAGATAGCGATAGACCAAGGCCAAGGAGCGGCCCGACGGGCTGAGCAAGCGGTCGGCCGTGGGATTGATCTTCCGGTAGCGCCAAGACGCACTCAAAAGGTGCGTGCGAAAAAAGCTGAGGTCGTCGTAGTATCTCAGCGGATCCTCGCTGTCAACCAACAGAGTGTCTTGGCCCAAAAGCGCCGGGTCTAAACCCAAGGAGTCCGACACATTGACCCCGTCTTGCACCAAATAGATCTGGTTCTTGCTGCGAAAGCGGCGCAACGTCAAGTCCTCGGCGTAGTTGCGCCATATATAGAGGGCGTTCAACTCGGTGCGCCGGGTCAGCGGCACATCGACGCCCACGGCGAGTTGCCCCAAGACGCTCTTGAGCAAATCTTGGCGACTAGTGCCCTGATAGACGTATTGCTGGACGGCCGGGATGAACAAGCTGGTGACCGAATCGACCGGGACCGGATAGAGATCGGCCACCTCGAGCGTATCGGCTTCGATCTGACTGGCCTTGAGCAGGTTGTCAATCTCGCGCCGCCGGCCCGCTATGTAAAACGAGGGGTTGAAGGTCCGGTTGTTGCCCACCTGTGGCCGGAGCCGGCGCTCGTAGAAGAAACCGACATCCGTATTGAGATCGGTGGCGTCGCGCATGTTCTTGCCGACAATACCCCAAGCCGTCAGCTCTTGGCCGCCGAGCATGTCCCCGGTGGTAAACTGCAAGCCGCCGCTGGCTTGATTGAGGCCAAAGGTGTTGCCGACAAACGTGGGGCCAACCTGTAGAATCGGGATGTAGCGCAAGACGCTGCGCCCCCGGTATGGCGCGACCCGGTACTGGTCGGCGAGCTTGGGGCCGTCGAAGATGGAGCGATAGTCGCGCCTAGCTACCGGCTCGAAGTGCGCATCGCGCTCGAATTCGCCCATCTCGAAGCGATAGAGACTATAGTCGTTGGAGTAGTAGCCACTGTACACCACGCGCTCGTCAGCGGCTACAGTCGGCACAAAAGCCCCGCCGATGACGTTGGTTAGCTGCTCGACTTCGCGGTTTTCCAAGCGATAGCGGTAGATGTTAAAAATGCCGCTCTGGTCCGACGAAAACACAAAACCCGAGCCATCGGGCAGCCAGCATGGATCGCGCTCATCGGCCGGCGAGGCAACGACCGCACGAAACCCCGACGAGTCGGGATGCGCGAAGGCAACCGTATCGGGAAAGACGTCGATGGTTTCCTCTTCTTCTTCGTCGTCGTCTTTGCTCTTCTCCTTGGCCTTCTCAAAGGTCTTTGGCCGCGGCGGGCTAGCGGCGCGGATCATCGCAATGTCGCGGTCCTCGCCGCGAAACACGCTGAAGAGCAGCCACTCGCCGTCGGGCGAAAAGCGCGGCGCACTGTATTGGGTGGCGTCGTTGTTGTTCGTCAGATAGACCAAGTCCGTGCCGTCGCGAGCTACGAGGCCGAGGTTGTTGGTCCCATCCTCATTGTGTACGAAGGCGATGCGCTGGCCATCGGGGGAAAACGAGGGGTCTTTGGCGCGCAGCCGCGCGCTGATGCGGTGCTCTTCATCCGCAGCTAAATTGTAGATGTAGAGGTCGTTAAAGCCGCCCTTGTTGCGGACAAAGACGATCTCCTCCCCGTCGGGTGACCAGCCAATTCGCGTATCTATCCAGCCTTTGAGCTCGGTCTTTTTTTGCGTCTCAAAATCGTAGATCTTGAGGGCCGTGATCGCGAAATCCCGCTTTTCGCTGGTGAGGTACGCCAGTTTTTTGCCGTCCGGCGACAGCGCGGGATGGTATTCGAGTACGCCCTCGTTGACCTCGTCCAGCGGCACACCCTCAAAGAAGCCCCGCCCGCGGATCTCGGATTCGAGGCGGCCGTAGTTCTCGGCCAAGAAGGCGACCCAATCCGCGTAAAACTGGTCGGCGGAAATGCCCAACACCCGGCGAATGGCCGGGTCGAAGCTCAGCGACCCAACCTGATGCGTCAGTTCATCGACCTTCTCGGCGCCGTACTGCTGATGGAGGTACACCATCATTGCGTAGCCCTGATTGTACACGAACTCGCCGTAGAACTTGCCCGTGCGATCCCAGACCGTCCCCATCTCCTCCCACGAGAGCAGATCGTCTTCTATCACCGCCATCCGCAGCAACATGTCGCGGTGCGAATCCCAAGAGTCATAGCCGAATTTGTGGGCCCCGTACTGGGCGATGCCCTCGGTCCAACCGCGCGGGGTGTTGAGATGGTACAGGGGGAACTGAAACGCAATGTCTGGATTGGAGTCGAAGCGCGAAACCGAGAGCAACGCGAACTGGAAGGGCCATTTCTTGCGCGCCTTGTTGAGCGTAATGATGTGCGTCAGCTCGTGCGCGACCACGTTTTTGATCCAATCGTGACTGCCGCGCAACTCAAAGTCGAGGCTAGTGGCCCAAATGGCCATGGTATTGCTGTAGTAGTTGGCCCAGCCATTGCCCAGCACGTCGGAGTTGTCGAGGACGATGACGTGGATGGTGCGAAAATCATCGTAGTAGTCGTAGGCTGCCGCCAAGGTAGGGAAGACCTCCTCGCAGGTTTCGGCCACTCGGCGCGCTGTGCCCTCGGCCCCAAGCGGGAAGTGGACCCGGAAGTGATCTGTGACGATGGTCTGTAGCTGGGCCTGGGCCGCTCCGGCGAGGAACAGCGCGGCAATGGCGGAAAAAGTCGCTCGGCGCAACGTGTATCCCTTTCGCAAAAAGGCGACCAGCAGCCAATTGCTGGTCGCTCCACAAGTTGTTAGGAAAATACTGGAGGCCGTGCCCCCCGTCAAACATCGGCTCTGCACGTGCAATCACGATGGCAGATAGGCCGATCAGGTGCCGCGTAGCTAGGTGCTCAGCCAAAAAGAGGAGAACGGTAGGAGGGCTGGTGGGCAAAGCGCTTCAGTCCAAGGTGCAAGCGGGCCTGGGCCGCTGGTCCCAAATGCACCTCGAGATGCGGGGCTTCTACCTCAATAGACTGATCCTCGCCATCTTCATTTTCGAGTTGGGCGCAAGTGAATTGATGCTCGCCAAAGGAGCCAGCTTGCAACAGGACCGGGCGGCCTTCCACCGGGTCCGCATTCACCAGCGTCAGGCTGACTCCGTCGGCGCTGACCCGATCCACTAGGGCCGCAACGCATTCGGGCAGACCGGGCCGGTGGCGTTGCGGATCGAAATAATGCACATGGGCTTGCAGCATCCCGCCGTTGTAGATCGCCGCGGGCGTGCCCAAGGCCATCTGGATCAGGGCTTCGGGCAACACCGGGTTGAGCCGCTGGAAGTGATAGCACTCGCGCGTCTCGGGATCGCTGTCGTCGCTCTCCAAGCGATTCAGGCTGTGGCAGATGCTGGAGTACGTCGAGTCAATCACCTGATCGACGTAGCCTGCGTTTTTGCCTTCGATAAAGGCGAACCAAGCCATCGGCGGGCAGATGCCAGCTTTGGCAGCACCCCAGTCGGGAGGCAGACCGGCAAAAGCGGCGCGGTCAGGGAAAACTTCGTCGAGGCGGGCCAAATCCCGCTCGCTTTGGCTCAAGTAATATAAATGAACGTATAAATAGGGGTCGGGCGGCCGAAAATCAAACCAACCTTGGTCGCCGTGGCGAGCCGGCACCTTGACGAGGCCGTCCTCCGCGCGCCGCTGTTCCCAGAGCATGTCGAGTTGCGAGCGGGCCAAGTCCAAATGGGAATCATCGCCGGTCATGAGCAAGGCGCAACTGCCAGCCACCAAGGCCGGCTCGACGATATTGCGCGCCCCGTGCGGCCAGCGCCAGCCGTAGTATCCGCCCCACCACTTGCCGTCCAGCAACTCGCCAATGGTTCCCTGGGGGCCGATATTGTCGGGCATAATGCCGCCGTTGGCCTTGCATCGCTCCTCCCACGCCTGCAAATAATCGAGTACCCAGGCTTTGTATTGGTCGTCGCCGGTGTAGAGATAGGCGTTGGTGATCAAGCTGGCGGTGCTCAGGTTGAGGGGCACGTCGCCGCGGGTCATGCGCTGGTTGATCAAGCCGAGGATCCGGGCGAATACTTCGTCGTCTGTCCAATTGACCTTGAAGAGCGGGTCGGAGTTGTCGGCACCTAAAATATCCTCAAAGGGGGCCAAGTAGTGGGCCAAGATGGGTCGGTGGTAATCCCAATCGACCTGCGTGGTGACAAAGCGCGGGCCCTTGCTGCCGTTGAGCGGCGAGCGGATCATTTTGCGCTGGGCGTCCCAATTGGGTGCCAGCGGGTCGGCCCCGGTGTACATGGCGGCGTAGCGCAGGGCGCGGGTGCGGTTGATGTGGTGGGCGGGATCGGCGAGGGCCAGATAGTAAATGTAAGTATAGCTCTCGGAGTGGTGGAACCAGTCAAAGCCAGTGACAAACTCGCGCTCGACCGTGCCGTAGTTGGCGTACTGCCAAGTGATGGCGTCCCACTCTTTGCAGGCGATCTGGTAGATGTGCTCGCCGCCGCCGAGCAGGTAAAACAGGGGGAACGAGAGGAAGGCCTCATAGCCATTGTCCGTGCCATCCATGCTGGTCCACTCCGTGCGCTGGATCAGGGTGCCGTCCGGGCGGGTGCTGTGCTCGACAAAGGGACGGGCAGCGCGATCCATCAGGGCGATCAAGTCGCGTTGGCGCACGGCCCAATGAGGCGGGTTTTGGCGAGTCTTAGCGGCAATAGATACGCGGGTCATTTTGGGTTCCTCCTAGTGTCAGCACCTTGTATGAGAAGCGAATTATTCAGGTCGCAAATCCGTGTACCGCTCTCCCCGTGGCCCTCCTTCTCCGCGCACCAGAAACACTGGAATTGGATGTTGGTCCATGTCCACCCAGGCCGTATCTGTGCTGCAGTAGCGAATCGTATAACCAGCGCGCCGGCGTCCACTCTCATTGGCCCGGCTGCCGTGCAGAATATAGGAGTCGTGAATGGATAGACTGCCGGCCTTCATCTCCATCATCACGGCCTGGGCCTCCATCTGGGGAGCGACGCGGACCTTCTTTCTCAGCATCTCGGTCTCTTCCGCAGGCACGGTTTCCAGCTCCCGGTGGCCCCGGTGCGAGCCGGGTATGATGCGCATGGCGGCATTTTCAGCATCCGCGTCATCGAGTGCCAACCACACTGTCGCCACATCGGTGCCGTGGACGCTGGGCCAGTAGTTGTTGTCCTGGTGCCAACCCACGCTAGTCCCATCGCCCGGCAGCTTGATGAACATGCTCGAATAGACGAGAATCAGGTTGGGACCAAGGACGGCTTCCACCGCGTCGAGCAGGAGCGGATAGCGGCAGACCTCCAGCCAGAACACTTCCTTGGTGTGCGGCTCGCCGTAGTATTGATCGCGGTCGAGAAAACCCGCGCGGACGCCCATGTCCAGCGAATGCTGCATAGCTTCGACTTCGTCCAGCCCGAAAATATCGGGAAAAAAGCAATAGCCTTCGGCGGCAAAGCGCCCGGCGTCGGTATTCAGCACAATAAACCCCTTTCAGCTTTGCGGATGAGCCCGCGAGTCTGCGAAGGCCTCTTTCAAATCCCGTAAACCCGGGCAGCGTTCTCCCCCAGCAGTTTGATCTACCTACGGGAATAGGTACGCAATAACGCACCGATTCACCAATTTTGCAACGGCGGCGACCGTGGCCTCAGTGCCGAAGGGCCGCCTATTATTTACAGCGAAAGCTAAGTACACGACAGTAGGGCCTTACCCTCGGATCGAGGGCATCTTGCCCTCGTCGAGGGCGGGACGCCCTCGATCCCGGACTCATCGCCCATCAACGACAAGTTATTGGTGTCGTGTAGTTAGCAGCGAAAGTTAAAGGAGTTGCCGCACAGCGCTTTTTAGCTGTAATTTTCGGCGGTTGCCGGTGCAAACATCAACGGCGCGGCAGTGGGCCACAATGACAATAATAAGGCAGAGTGCTCTATACGGGGTCCAAGTTGTTGCAGGATATTTTTTTGTTTTGGTAGCCTGTGCAGAGCGAGAGCAGGCGGCCAGCACCCAGCGCATGGCTGAACTCCTAGAAGACATAGCCGTCAATGTCGATCCCGCCACGCATCCGTATGTGAATTTGGACCGAGTTGCATATTTCCGCGCTCAGTTGGACCACCTGCGCCAATCCGGTGCGGCCACCAATCCTCAGGGACGCGAGCAAATCCTGCAAGCGCGCTTTTCCCTTGCCAACGAACTGCTGCAAGCCGGTCAAGCCGATCAAGCAGTACAGGAGTACCGACAACTGCAGACTGTGGTCCATCATCCTCGGCTGCGGCATTCTCTCCAACTGCTAGTAGGTTTGGCCTATCTCCGTTTGGGGGAACAGGAAAACTGCATTGCGCAACACAATATCGACTCTTGTCTAATGCCGATCCGCGGCACTGGAGTGCATCAAATCAAACGCGGATCGAACGCCGCTGTTGAGGAGTTTTTGGGGGTCCTGAGCAGAAATGCAAGCGATTTGTCGGCTCGTTGGCTACTCAATATCGCCTATATGACGCTGGGGCAGTACCCGGAAAAGGTGCCGCCGAACTTGCTGATTCCACCCGCAGTATTCACCTCTGACTACGATATTGGGATTTTTCGCGATGTCGCTCCTCAGTTGGGGCTGGATGGGGTGGGACTTTCGGGAGGAGCCATTATGGAAGACTTTGACAGCGACGGCTATCTCGACATCGTGGCTTCATCTTGGGGACTGCGCGACCCACTCCGCTACTTCCGCAACCAAAGAGACGGCACCTTCGCCGATCGCACACAAGCAGCAGGCTTAGAGGGTATTGTGGGTGGTTTGAATATCTGTCAAGCCGACTACGATAATAATGGCTCTGCGGATGTGCTGGTGTTGCGCGGCGCTTGGCTCGACGAGGGACGCTACCCCAACTCGCTGTTGGCCAATCGGGGGAATGGGCACTTTTTCGATGCGACCGAGGCGGCCGGCTTGCTTACTTTCCACCCAACGCAGACGGCAGCTTGGGGCGATTTTGACAACGACGGGTGGGTTGACCTATTTGTCGGCAACGAATCGCAGGGGCGAGCTACTCATCCGTGCGAGTTGTTCCGCAACAAAGGCGAAGGCTCTGGACGCGGAGTGTCGGCGGTGCGATTCGTCGATGTGGCCGAAACAGCGGGACTCGATGTGGTCGGCTGGGTTAAAGGAGTAGTCTGGGGCGACTACAACAACGATGGACAACTGGATCTGTACATCGCGCGTCTGGCACCCAAAGAGTCCAATCTGCTCTTTCGCAATCAGGGAAGTGGGCGTTTCGTCGATGTGACGGCCATGGCAGGTGTCGCCGGACCGCCCTACAGTTTTCCGACTTGGTTCTGGGACTACGACAACGACGGGTGGCAGGATCTATTCGTCGCCGGTTTCAAGGGCGAGGTAGCGGACGTGGCGGCCGCTTATTTGAGCTTGCCACACCGCGCCGAAGAGCCCCGTCTATACCGCAACAACGGCGACGGTACTTTTACCGATGTCACGCGCCAAGTAAGGCTCGACGAGCCCCTCCTAGCCATGGGCAGCAATTTTGGCGATCTAGACAATGACGGGTACCAAGATTGTTACATCGGCACCGGCGACCCGTATATGGCTACACTAGTCCCCAATCGCATGTTCCGCAATGCCGACGGCAATTTCTTCCAAGATGTCACCACCTCGGGCGGCTTTGGGCATTTGCAAAAGGGCCACGGCGTGGCTTTTGGCGATATTGACCACGATGGCGACCAAGATGTTTTTGCAGTCATTGGCGGGGCTTTTACCGGCGATACCTATCAGAACGTCCTCTTTGCCAATCCGGGTCATGGCAATCATTGGATCAAGCTCCGGCTCGAGGGCCGGCGGACCAATCGGGCCGCCATTGGAGTACGCGTAAAGGTGAGCGTGAACACCACACATGGCAGCCGCGACATTTATTCCACGGTGACCAGCGGGGGCAGTTTTGGTGCTTCCAGCCTGCAATGCGAAATAGGCTTGGGACAGGCTGAGTCTATCGAGGCGCTTGAAATCACCTGGCCCACCAGCGGGGAAGTGCAGGTTTTCAACGATATCGAAATGGACCAAAGTATATACATCCGCGAAGGGGATTCGCGTCCGACTCGCCGGCAATTCAAATCTTTCGCCATGGCCCCGGGCAACGGGTCGGACGGGATGGCACACACCCACTAGCCTCCCCCGGCCCGTTCGGCAAGACTCGCGATGCTCTTTAAGAGAGGATAATTGCTCCATGTATTTTCCAAGTCTGCGCAAGGCATCGATTGGCTATGCAATTTCATTGATATGTACCCTGTACCCCATTGGAGCCGTGCATGGACAGGATGCGGGTGCTTCCTCAAGAAGCCAAGAGCATTATAGGCTCGGTATGCGCCATGCCCAAAAGGGCGACTATGAAAGCGCGGAGAGAGAGTACCGGAAAGCAATAGAACTAGATGCCAATAATATCTATCCGCACGACGGCCTCGGTTTCATCTACGCCCTGCAAAGCCGACTGGACGAGGCGGCAGAGGAATTTGCCAAGGTACTGCAAACCGATCCGGGCTACGCACCAGCACACTACAAGTTGGGTAAAATTTTTTTTATTCGCCAAGAGTACGACGCGGCTTTCGATTCTTACCAAAAGGCCATTGAGGCTGACCCCAAGTACTTTCCCGCCCACCACGGCTTAGGCGTCATCTACGGGCAGACCCAAGAGCGGGCTCAAGCAGCAGAGCATTTCAAAGCAGCTATCGCAATCAACCCCGACTACGCTCCCTCGCGCTACCGGCTCGGGACGATATACCTAGAAGAAGGGCACTATTCTCAAGCCATAGGGGAGTTGCGACAGGCGGCCAAGCTAGTCGCCAACGAACCATCAATCCACTTTGTCTTGGGGAACGCCTATATGGCAATAGGCAAGCTTTCAGAGGCCGCAGAAGCATTCCACAGAACATTGCAACTCGAGCCGAGTTGGGCCGATGTGCACGATAAACTGGGCTTGGTCTACACCGACCAGTCCTTGGCCCTGCTGGGGGCTATCATGGCGGACCAAGACAAGTTAGCTGCCGCCGTTGAAGAGCATCGCAAGGCCGTGGAATTGGCCCCTGAAAACGGTTGGTTCCAGCACAATTTGGGTATGGCCTATGAACGCCAGCGTCAGTACGACAAAGCAGCCGAGCAGTTCGCCAAGGCACTCGCCGTCAATCCCGATATGGCCTACACCCGCTATCGGCTCGGTATGATCTACTCGAGAGACAAAAAATACCAAGAAGCTATTGAGGAATACCAATATGCCATCCGGCTCGAGCCCGACCGGTCGGTTTTCCACTACGCCTTGGGGGCTGTCTATGCCAAGATCGGCAGAGGAGAAGAGGCGATTGGCAAATTCAAAAAAGCCATCGACCTCGATTACTACAATGCCGAAGCACATTTCGGTTTGGCTAACGCCTATCTGAAACAGGGTAGAGGTCAGGCGGGTGCCAAGGAGATGGAGATTTTCAAAAAACTGCGCGCAGGCAATATAGCAGATATGGAACAACGGGTCGTCTTAGTGCCCGACAATCCAAAATATCACGGCGAATTGGCCGCTCATTATACCCAACAGGGCAGGTATATAAAGGCGATCAATGAGTACAAGCTGGCCATCGGTCTCGATCCGCATAATCTCGAGTACCGCCGATTGCTCAAAGATGCCTATACCAAAGCAGGGCGCTATCGGGAAGCGGAAGAGCAACAGGAGATTATCCAGAGCTTGGATGCCAAACGAAAGCAGCAGGGGCACAACCCATAGGGGCCGCTGGTTTATATGCACTTCTTTTTTCTAACCCTTATTTCCGCACGGCTCTTAGCTGTCGAAGGACGGGAAGTAGAGAGGCGGGTCCAGTTCGTGGATGTAGCGGAGGAAGTGGGGATTGTGGCGCAGAACGTCTCCGGGGATAGCGAGCAGACGTACTTGGTCGATAGCATGATGGGAGGATCGGCTTTTTTCGACTACGACCAAGACGGCGATGTGGATTTGTACATCTTGAACGGGTCGAAAGTGGTTGGCTTTCCAGACCAAGAGCACCCGCGCAATACCTTTTATAGAAACGAGCGCGGTAAATTCGTCGATGCTACCGACGAAGCGAACTTGGGCGACGTGGGCTGGGGAATGGGATGCGCCATCGGCGATTACGACAACGATGGCGACTTGGACATTTACATAACCAACTACGGCAGGAACGTACTATACAATAACCAAGGCGACGGGACTTTTGCGGACGTAACCGAGTACGCCCAAGTAGGAGACGAGCGGTTCAGCACAGGATGTGCCTTCCTCGATTACGATGGCGACGGCTATCTAGATCTGTACGTAGCCAACTACGTCGATTTCAAGCACTTTCTACAGACCACCCCCAACAGGTCCTATATGTGGAAAGGCTTAAGGGTTCACTTCGGACCCCGCGGCATGAAAGGGAGTGAGGATATCCTGTATCGCAACCAAGGCGACGGGACTTTTGCCGATGTGACCGTGGAAGCGCGGGTGGTGGACCAAGATAAGCTCTACGGTATGGGCGTGGTCGGTGGCGATTACGACCGGGACGGCGATGTGGACATCTATGTGGCCAACGACACGGGGCCCAACTTCCTTTATCAGAATCAAGGCGATGGCACCTTTGCCGATGTCGGCTGGATGATCGGGGCTGCCTATGGCGAAAGCGGCGAGGCTCAAGGCTGTATGGGCATTGCCTATGGGGATTACGACAATGACCTGTACCAAGACATATTAGTCACCAACTTCTGGGAGCAGACCAATACGCTTTACCACAACGACCGCGGCGCATTCTTTTCCGATCTCAGCTTTGACGCTGGCGTGGGCAAGGAGAGTTTCCAGTTTTTGGCTTGGGGCACCGAGTTTTTCGACTATGACAACGACGGCGATAAAGATCTTTTCGTGGCCAATGGCCACCTCTTTCCACAATTGGACAGGACCAATCTAGGCACTAGCTATGCCCAGACCAATCAACTCTTTGAAAACTTGGGCGATGGCACCTTCGCCGAGGTATCGCAGCTATCAGGGGAGGGCTTGGGGATTAAAAAAGTGAGCAGAGGGGCCTCCTTTGGGGACTACGACGATGATGGGGATCTGGACATAGTTGTCCTGAATCTAAACGATCGCCCTACTTTGTTGCACAACAACGGGGGCAATAAGAACAACTGGTTAATGGTCAAGACTATAGGGACTGAAAGCAACAGAGACGGTATAGGGGCTAGGATTGAGGTCCGCTGTGGAGGGCTCACGCAAAGTGCCGAAATCCGGAGCGGTGCTAGCTATCTTTCGCACAATGACTTGAGGGCCCATTTCGGCTTGGGGCAGAGAGAGTCCATCGACTTGTTGGTAGTGCTGTGGCCAAGTGGTCTAGAAGAACGATTTGAAAATCTCTCTGCCAATAGACTCGTGGTGCTTCAAGAAGGTGAGGGCATTGTCCATGTAGATGGAGAGAGCAACTCGGGTCGCGCCACGTCTAAAGGGTATTCACCGGATGTTCATCAATAGTTTACGCCCAATAAAACCATAAACGATCAACGCCGGGCCCCAAAAGTCAGCAATTAGCTTGACCTTTTGCTACTTTCTTTTTATTATGACTCCGATTTTCCTGCAAAAATTGTGTGTTCACTGTTTTATTCCGCAGCTTCGCTTACCGTTCCACCGAAAAATTATTTGAAAGGAGAAAATAAACCCCCCTTTTAGCAACCTTAGCAACCTTAGCAACCGCTAAATAAGCGGTTTTCTCACACAGGAAAGGATCTTGGGTGATGAGCAGAGCAATGAGTTATAGCTTCTTGGCATGGAGTCTTGTCCTTTTCACTGTCGCGTCCAGTTCGGCTCACCTGCGGACAGACAGAAACTGGGCCGCTGTTCAGGTGCCTATTGGCGTCGATGGCATAAGAGATGTCCAGATGGACGGCGACATAAGCGAATGGGACAACGTACCTTCGGTCTTCTGGGTGACCCATGAGGATCTAATCGAGACCGTCACCGGCACCCAAGGAGACCCCGACCCCTCCAACTTGGCCGAGCGCATCATTTTCGGCTGGAGTCCAGTGACCAACATTTTGTATTTCATGGAGGAACGGTTCGACGACCTCTTTTACGGGACCATCGAAAATAATTTCGATACGGTTGAGGTAACCTTGGACTTCGACCACAGCGGCGACGCCATTTTCCAGAATGTCCAATCGGCGGATTTGGATCCGGAGAGGTGGGAAGGGGCCCTATCCCAGAATTACCGCTACACGCTGCACCAAGAAAATCACATGTGGCTCTGGGGAGGAGCTCCATGGGCTGGAGTCGAGCCTTATTCTGGTGCTAAATGGAGTTTTGAGGGTGATATCAACGGCGGTGCCGGGACCCTGTTCATGGAAATGTGGTTTACTCCCTTTGACGACCTGCCCACTAGCTCTACGGGCATAGAAGACGAAGATGTGATCGTCCACACTATGCAGGCAGGCGAAATCATGGGTATTGGTTTTGCCGTTCAGGACGATGACGACGGTGCCGAAGGTTCGTACAACGGCTACTGGACCAATAGCGGCGACACGGAAATCTATTTCAAAGCTACCGCTATGGTTGACTATGTCCTGCTCCCCTTTGATGAGAGCATCTGGGTAGCGGGTGAAGACGTGGGAACTGCTGTCGAGTCGGATAGCTGGGGGAACATCAAGGCGAGTTTTTCCCGCTAAGGAGAACAAGTAAGAGAACATGAGCAGTTCGGGGGCGAGGTTATCTTCGCCCCCTTTTTTAATAATTTTGCCAAAGGATTGGGCATGCTTTCACCTAAGTCAATTGGGTTCCTGTTACTCGCGTTGCTAGGTGTTGGTCTCTGCTCTCAAAATGTCTCCGGCGTGGTCATTTATAGAATTGGCACGCCTTTTTCAATATCAGAAAAAGACAGCCTTGAAGGTCTCGGCATCGACTTCAGGGAAATCGACTGGTCGGCCTCCCAACTACAGGATGGCCTCGATCTGGACTCTTTGCCGACTGGTTCACTGCAACCTAACTACTTTGATGAGGACGAAGACATCGCCGCGACCCTACTGAGCAGGGGTGGCTGGGTACGGGTGCGGCTTTTCGCCAATCAAAATCAACTTATTGGAGAGGTCTTGGTCGATGGCGATCCGACTACAGCCCTCATGTGGCCAGCCGTAGCTCCAGAGAGCTTTCAGGTGGGCACGGCTCGGACCCTCAGTGAACAATTGACTTTTGATTTAGGCGGGCGATTTCTCATCCGGGAAGTGAGATTCCGCCCTCTGGCGGAAAAGCCAGAGCACTTTTTGGAGCGGCTCTCCATTGGCACTCTCGATAGGAGGTTGGTCAATATTGGCAACAGAATGTCCAATCTCCCGACCGTAGCCGAAGTAAAAGAAAATACCGAACCTGAAGTCAGCGTGATTTTAGACCCGCCGATATCGACTCAAACGGTCCAATTACTGATTTTTCGCGACACCCCCAAGGAAATAGGGCTCGCCGATTTTGAACTCTACGGCGGTGGTTTCTTAGCCCGATCCTCGTATGAGTCCGAAGTAGTCGATCTAGGCAATCCGGCCAGTTGGGGCGAGATTCGCTGGTCGGGCCGGCAAGATACGGACGCCCGAATCGATATCCGCACCCGGACGGGAACAGACCCACATCCCGATATTTTTTGGCAGTTGCGACCCGAGCAGCGAGACAGCGTACAATTTCGCGATGGCGGTGGCGACTTGACCCTGAGCGAATACAAGCACCGCTACAGCAAGCTGCTCGATGTCCTCAAGCCGGTAGAACCCCGGGATAGAGTGAGCCCGGATACGGAAAACTGGAGTTTCTGGTCCAGTCCCTATCTATTTGAAAACTCGGGGACTAGCATCGTTTCCCCTAGTCCGCGCCAATTTTTACAACTCAAAGTAGATTTCTTTTCCACAGTCGAGGATGGAGGCAAGATCGATTATGTCGAGTTTAAGGCCTCAGTTCCGCCGGCCGTGCATGGCCTGGTGGGAGAGATTTTCCCGGTGGATACCCAAGTGGGGCAAGCGACGCATTTCACTTACTTCATCCGGCCGACCATCCGGGCCGGCGACACGGGCTTTGACGGCGTGGAGATTTCCACGCCCTCGGGGGTGACTTCAGTCGATTCGCTACGCATAGACGGCATCAACTACAACGACTTTATCTGGGCAAGAACCGCGGATGGCCTAGGTTTTGAGATCGGCTTTCCGCGCAAGCTGGAACCGACCGACAGCGGGGCCCTGATCGAGGTGGTGTTCAACGCGCCAGTGCTGCGGGAAGTGGGCACACTGTTTACTGGTAAAGTGTTCAATAGCGCCGAGCCGAACGAGGTGCGTCAACGCATCAACCCAGGCAATGCCGCCGACGAGATTGAGAGCGACGGGATTGCAGTGAAAACATCGCTGAGCAGTTCACTGGTATTTGCACCGCAGATTGGTCCCAATCCCTTTACGCCCAACGGCGATGCCCTCAACGATGTGGTGCATATTTCCTATAAACTCTTGCGGGTGACATCTCAGATTCCCGTCTCGGTGGAAATTTTCGATTTGTCCGGCCGGCTAGTTAAGCAAATATACGCCGGGGACATTTCCATCGGAGAGTATTCTCACCCTTGGGATGGGACAGACCACTCCAACCGGCTGGTATCCCCGGGACTCTACTTGTATCGAATAGCGGTAGACATCCAATCAGAAGAGGGCATCAAAGGCGGCGTTATCGCCGTGGCCTATTGATTTTTAATCGCCCCTTAGGGGAGTAAATACGTGGGAGACCCAATGCCATGGCATGGCAGAGAACATTCAAGCTGGTGAGCACTAGCTTGGTCTGTCTCTTAGGTAGGATGGTGGCTTGGGGGCAAGAGGGCTTTTCTATCCAAGACAGCGCGGCTGTCATCGAGTCTAGGGATCACTGGGCTCGTTGGCAGTCGGTGGCAAAGACCGTCCAGATCACCGCGGAGGGCGTAAAACCAGCTTTTATACGCAAAAGTACCCAGCTCGAAATAGATGGCGTTGAACAGGTAGTCCCCGGCATTAACGCGGTCTTGAATGCCTCCGAGTTCGGCGGCGGGATATGGGATGCCGGCTCCAATCGCTTGAGCGCAGACAACCTCATGGACGGCAGGATGGACACCTACTGGGAGCCGGATACTTCTACCCCCCTTAGGGATTGGTGGGTGCAAATCGATTTAGGGCGGGCCGTATCAGCCAATAAGATCGTCCTCAAGTTTGTCGGGGAGGATTTGGGAGACCCCTTTCTCCAATTTAAGGTCCTCACCTCTCAGGGGGAGACGATCATCGGCCCGCTGGTGTACAGGAAACGCTTCTCAACGAACAAGCCCATCAAGAATGAACGGGTCTTTGAAGTCGATCTGACCCGCCAGTTGCCCACCAAATGGACACAGGTGCGCGGGGATTTTACCGGCGATGTGATCCGGTTCGTCTCGGTCGGCGTCACGGACAGCGACTTTGGCAAGGCAAGACCTGTTTCCCAGTCCGCTTACGAGGGCCTCGACCCGGACCAACAGGGCGATATAGAGTACTTCCGCCGAGAAACCTCGGGAAGGCTGAGATTGTTGGAGGGACGCGAGGATTGGGAGGCCTTGGCCGGCGGAGACAGTCAGGGTCCTGTCGTCTACTATCGCCGCGAGTTGCCCCGATTGGCGGAAGTGGAAGTCTGGTCAATCGGCGACAATATCGGCATTGGCGTACTGGAGCGGGGTGGCAAGGTAACGAGTTGGGAAAACAACGGTGCTGAGGGTGTGGTGGTAGACGGAGTAATCTATAGTGTAGAAAAGGCGTTGTACTGGCCTGCTCAAGGGGGGTACAATCCCGATAGGCTGCTGCCTTCGGAGCCACCCGATGTCGAGCGTGCCTTAGTGGTGGATCTGGGAGGGGCCTTCTTCTTAGACAATATCCGCGTACTCCAAGCCAGCAGTAGCCCCCCTGGGCCTTTTCGCGCCTACCGCATTGAAGTCTCGGATGGCTCCACCAACGCCGGCGGAAGTCTGGCCTGGCAAACAGTAGGGTCGATCGACCACATCAACGGAAATGAATCGTACCACGATTTTAAGTTTCCGCTCACCAAAGTCGAGCATTTTTCTTTTACCTATAAACTCCATGTAGGGGCCGGACGCCACGGCTTGTCAGAGATTCAGTTTTTCGGCGAGGGATACATGCCCAAGGCGCGGCTCGAATCGGTCTTTGACGGCCCTTCGGCGTTCATAGAATTAGGGGCCACTCCCCAAAATTTGGCGTCTATAGAATGGGATGCGGATAGGCCGCCGGGCACGGATATTATTCTTCAGACCCGGACCGGCAATACGGTCAAAACTACTACGCTCTATTACAAAAAGAACGGTGAGTTGTTTCCGGGCACCGAAGAAGAAGCAGCGGAAGCGCACGCTACGGACAAAAAGTTCTTTGGGGATGCCTCTGTTGGACCCGTCGTTACCCAGACCAACCCGGGCAGCGACTGGAGTGGTTGGAGTCAACGCTATTTTAATTCGGGAGACAAAATCACCTCGCCCAGTCCGCGTAAATTCGTCGCCATCCGAGCGACCTTTCTCACGGAAAATCCCCTCGTGGCGGCTACACTCCGTTGGGTAAAACTCAACTTTGTAACGCCAGTCGCCAAAACAGTTGTTGGCGAGGTGCTGCCCGCTCAACTCGAAGTGATTGGCGCTGAGCAATCGTTTTCCTATTTCATCCGCACGACTTTCGAGCCAACCAACGAGGGCTTTGACGAGATTCTCATTGAAGCTCCCCCCGGCGTCAAAATGAAATTCAAGCAAGCCCATGTGGACCTCACAGGGCAGCCGACTCAAACCTATACCGCCCAAAGCGAGGGTTTTGAGGTCGTGTCTGATGATTCCGATTCGCTTTGGGTGCGTCTGCCTGTTCCCATCAAGGGGACCGACGGGGCTGCGTTGATCGAGCTTCAGTTCAAGGCGACCATATTTGATTTTACCACATTCTTCAATGGCTCTATCGGCCATTCTTCCATTCCCAATTCATGGCAAAGAGTGGACCCGGGCGATGCAAACGAGATCACGGATAGCGAAAAAACCGTGATCTTGGCCCTTGAAAGAGGTGCAGTACTGGGGGATATCGAAGTCAAAAACAAAATCTTCACCCCGAATGGCGACGGCATCAATGATGATATGGCTGTGAGTCTTTCACTCATGCGGGTGGAGTCATCAACGCCGTTACAGATGCAAATATACGATCTAAGTGGGCGTCTCGTTCACCAACTGCGCGATGAGGACATAACCACGGGACGGCATTCCGCGGTCTGGACCGGAGTCGATAACTCCGGAGCTTTGGTGGCCCCTGGCATATATGTGCTGAGGATCAACATTAAGGTCGATTCAAAATCGAGTAGAAATACCTCGGACTACCGCTTAGTACATGTCTCCTATTGATCTTCTGCGATTCGCGAGGAACAGGTTGAACAAACCCCCGTTGCTCAAGACCGCGTTATTGGCGTTTTCTTGTCTATTGCAGGGACTTGCGCCGGCCCAAGGCTATGGGGAGCCGATTGTCATTGGAGGCGGTCTAGGTACTCTAGCGTGGGATGGCCATTATTCCGAGATATCGGTTATCGATTTTGACGCCAATCCCGGCCAAATTCAGCCGGCTCAGACAGGTCCCGAAGACAATATCGCCCTGAAGATATTTGAAAGAGGAGGGGCCGTAACATCGCCCAACGCGAGAATAGTACTCGAAATATCCCAGAGTCTTTTGAATGAACAATTGGCGCATATGGTGAGCGGCGATACGACTAGGGCCTTTGAAGTAAAGGGGGGTTCCCCTACAGGCGTCATATTTAGAATAGATTTGGGCGAGCGCTTGGGGGTCAATCGGATCAAATTTTTCCCTCGGAAGGGGTTTGAAGAGTTTCTCCTGAAAGGCTATGAACTGCTGCTGAACGACGGCAGCGAGGAGCAGAAAACCCTAGCCGGGACGCCGGACTTCAAGGTTTTTAGAACCGAGGAACGCAACCTCGAGCCAACTGTTGACCTAGACGTTCCCCTGCAGTTTGTTCGTTTCATAGAGGTGAAGCAACTGGTGCGCGGAGAGTGGGAGATCGACGAATTTCAAGTCTTTGGTGCGGGTTTTGCCTCTACGGCATCATATACCTCAAGAGTATTTGCTCAGGAACAGCCCGCTATCTTTGGCGACATAACATGGGCTAGGGGGAGCATCGGCGAACCAACGAAAACGGATGCCATCCTATTGACTCGGAGTGGCAACACACCAGATCCCAGCGATTCGCTGTCTTGGAGCGCTTGGTCCTCCCCCTATCCTGCCGGAGTGCATACCGCTATTGAATCACCAGCTCCGCGTCGTTTTTTTCAATTCCATTTACTCCTTAAGACCAGCGATATTCTAGCGGCGGCGACCGTTGACTCCCTCGCCTTTGAGGTGTCTCCTGCCCTAGCCGATTCGCTGGTGGGCGAGATATGGCCCCAAAATGCTATGATCGGGCAGAATACCTCCTTTACCTATGCCGTGAGAACCGTCAATAGCCGCGGCTTCAACCGGCTCGAACTAAAGACTATGGCACCGGTAGATGTAGTGCGCTCCGTGCAAATAGACGGGACCGATGTCGAATGGGAAAAGACGGATACAGAGGACGGGGCCCAAATTAGCTTCCCCCGGATTGTGGGAAACCGCACCTTGCGAGTGGTCTTTGAGAACGTGGCTTTGCAGTACAATACTTTTTTTGCCGGCAGAGTCTCCGATAGCCAACAACCGGACAATCTGTCCCAAGTAGTCACCGAGGGAGATGCAGTCTCTGATTTCGCGGCGCAGGGGGATGACCTTTCGGTCGAGATCGCGGTGGGCAAAGACCTCATTCATTCCATGAAAGTGACTCCCGTTCCTTTTACTCCCAACGGCGATGGCCTAAATGATGAAGTTTTGGTGACCTACGACATCGTCAACCTGACAGGTGGTGCTTTGGTTGCGGTGGCGATATACGATCTTGCTGGAAGACGTATAAAGGAGATCTATTCAGGGTTGGCTCCCAGTAGGAGATACCAAAGGGCTTGGGATGGGACGGCTGAGAGCGGTGCCAAGGTGCTACCCGGAATCTATTTGATGCGAGTGGAAATTGATGCAGATTCAGGATTCGAGAGTAAGACGAAAATTGTCCCAATAGTCTATTGATTATTCCCATTTTTATCTGAAAGCTAGGGTGGAACTATCATGCTGACCTGCCATATTTGCAGCAATGTAACGCGCGGTATTAGTCTAGCTACTATAGTTTGCTCCTTACTCTCGTCCACGTTAGCTTTCGACGCCGACGCACAAGCCCAAGATGTCGATCCGATGCGTATAAAAGGTGTGCGCCGAGGGGCGGAACTCACCTTTGAACCAACTGGATCCGGTGTGCTGTTTGGTGCCTTGGACCCGGCGGTCAAGAAGTGGTACGTACCGCAAGAACTTTTCCTAGAATACCGCTGGAAACAGTGGGAATACACCAACTACGCTAGGGATCACTACGACCGCTACGTGGATATCAATTTAGCTGGGGATTATTTCTACGATATTTACGGTTCCTATATCACTAGGGGATGGTTGCTTTACGACTGGTCCCAGACGCAGCCACAGCAAGGGGGCAGCAATTTATTCAAGACCGAGAGATTCCAAAACTTTTTCAACAATTTGGTCATTGCCTCCGATCAGAAGGGGCAGCACAACTTGGCCATAACCATAGGCAATGAGATCCGTTCGACCCTTACCCCAATGACTTTCTCAAAACCAGCCTTGGACGGAATCCAGGTGGACTACCAAGCCGACAAATACCAAGTCACGACAATCCTTTCTCGGATCTCTGCCCCCGGCGGATCCGGTCCTCGCAACCCTGCGGTCAACCAAACGACTAGCCTGACAACGCTGATGGGTGGGCGGGCCGTGGCCCAAGTGGGCGATTTCATCAGCATCGGGGCCAACTATGTAAGTGCCCACAATTCCTTTCAACTCTTAGATGCCTTTGAAGGAACCCCCAGAAGTGGTTCGATCACTTCTAGTCAAAACGCTGAAAATATCACCCAGCTTTTCGTCCGTCTGACCGACGATTCGCCCGAAGATAAAGAAGGCGGCGCTACCCTCTTCGCTTGGGATATGATCATAGAGGCCGACGTCGAAATCATTGATGAAGAGGGGGAACGGGCGTTTAGTCGAGAGGTTGTCCGGGCCAGCGAGGCCGGTCTCAAGCCCTCGCCTCAGGGCGGCTTTCAGCGCTCGGGTTTCTGGGAAGCCAGCGGTTCTGAGCAGATCGAATTAGTATACGACTTTTCCGAGGGAACCTACACCGGCCCCGACCCCTCGGAGATAAGAAAGGTGACTTTTGAACTAGTGGTTGCCAACGACTACAGAATCGAGCTGTCTTCGAACCGCCAGACTAACCGGCAAAACAGCAACGTGTTTCTGCTAGCGGCCAGAGCCCAAGAAAACGTCAAAGATGGCTCCAATCTCAGAGTCCTCAAGATCCCGTACGGTTTGCCGACCGCCAGCGAAATTTTCGGTTTCACTCTGGAGGCGAACAATATTGCGGGTCTTGATTTTTACGGCGAATTCGACCGCAGTAGGAGTTACCGAAAATACCCCAACAGGCAGCATACAAAACACCTGTCGGCTTTTGACCAAGGCGATGGCTGGATGTTGAATCTGTCGAGAACCGTCCAGCCATGGTTCTTTTTTGGCGAGGCTTACAGTATGGACCACAATTATAATACAAGCGCTATCTTGGCCCGGGGCGAGGTCAACATAGATTACGAGGACCGGACGAGATTCTACTACGAACTCGTCGACGACAACGACGATCAGGATCGCTACCCCGATTGGCAGAGGATAAACGAAAGCATCGACTTGAATGTATTCCCCGGCTTGGATGAAAACGTCGATTTTATCTCCGATTTTAATCAGAACGACAGCGAAGATCTGCCCAACTTAGTGCCTGACTACAACGAGCCTTTTCTGCGCTATTCTACGGACCGACCCGAGTATCTGTTCGGCATAGATATGAACAATAATATATGGGTAGACCGGTTCGAAAACGATGATGAAGCAGATTTTCCCTATGGTCGAGATTTAAGCGGGTACAATTTTTATGCGGGCATCAACATTACTCCAGAGATGAGGTTGACGATCGGCCGCACCGACGAAAGTCTCATTGCCGGTGATGGAGAAAATACCACCCATTATTTGCTTTTTACCCTAGAAAAGGACTATCCCGGCCTAGGAAGGGTGAGGATTTTTGAGAATTTTAGACTGGCCAAGGACAATATAGAGAATGACCTCCGCCAGTGGGACGAATTCGAGCGGCGAAACGTCCCTACCATTGACCCTCTGGCGGCCCGGAATACGTGGATAAATTCGTCCTATATAAGCTTCCGCTATACCAAGCTGAAGAATCTAAATCTGATCAACAAGCTGAAATACGACCGCTGGCATCAAAGGGAAAGACAGCCCGACTTGCGACGCGACTTCGTCTTTGTGGGCCTGATCAATAAAGTGGACTATGTCCTCAAATTCATTAATCTCGATATCCAGCCCAAAATTAAAAACGAATTGAGGATAGAGTCTCCAGCACTTAAAGCAAATCCCAAACGCAGGGAAGACACCCTGATTTTTACTTTACTGGCCCGGTGGCCATTATTTAATAACTCCACGATGCAGGCAGGCGTGGAGTATACCGTTTTCCAGCAGCTCAGAGATGCGGATACAGCGGTCAAGGAAGGGCTGCTAGACGACTTCAGTGAAATTGTGGGGGCGGCCCAGTTCTCCAATAATTCAAACTACTTGGGCTACAGTTTGACGACCCTGATGGGACTCAGGCTGACTAGAAGAGCCATCGACAACGAAACCGAAACGGGCAGAATGGCTTTTGCCACGGTATTTGCCGGCTTGGAGTAATCTACCCGTGCGCAGGAATGCAGAGGAGATATGAGCTAAATGCCAAGGGAAATGACTGTATTTTGGCTTTTACCACTCGTGCTTTTTACCGTGCTCATGGGGTGCACAGTGGAAATGGGAGACCGGGTCGTTGCTCAGATAGGTGATGAGGGGATAACGGTTGGCCAGTTGCGGAAATTTATCGCTGGCCTCCCCGAAGATGCCAAGGCCGAGCACACTAGGGTAGAAGAAGCGAGGAATCATTTGAACACCATGATCAACATCGAACTACTGATCATGGAGGCGAAGGCGGCCGATCTCGACGAAAGCCCTGAATTTCTCGCCCGGCTGGCAAACGCCCGGCGAGAAAAGTTAATCAGCATTTTCCAAGATAGAGCGCTGGAAGTAGAGGAGGAAGTGGAGGAGAGCGAAGTGCGGGAATACGCTGAACGCATGGGGCTCACTAGAGCGGTCAGGTTGGCCGATATAATGCTCCCCAGCCGAGAAAATGCCTTGGCCGCCCTCCGCGAACTCAAAAATGGGGTGCCTTTTGGGCAAGTCGCCAAGAAATGGTCCATAAACAAAAAAACCGCGGCCCAAGGTGGGGACTTGGGCCGCTATACCACCCGAGAAAACATGATCGCGCCCCTTCAGGACAAGCTGTTTTCCCTCGCCTTGGGCGAAATCACCGAGCCCATAAAAATCGGTGGGCGCTATTCGATTTTCACGGCCATCGCCGATTCTACCATCGAACTCAGTCCCCAGAGGAAACTGGCGATCGAAATGGGACTAAAAAAGGAGAAAAAGCAGCGGGCGCAATCAATTTTAGTCGCTGAACTCAAGGAAAAATACCACCTCGAATTGGATCGGGAGGGCCTCGCGCTCATTGCCGAAAAAGTGCGTGGCGGTACATCTTTTGCCCCGGAGACTGAGCGCAATATAGTGCTCTATCGGTACGACGGCGGAGAAATAACTGCTCAAGACTTGACAGAAGCTGGTCGCGATGCCCTAGCCCAACTTAGCGACTCCAGCCAAGTGATCGCTTTTGCCGAGCGCCATGTCGTACCCAATGCAATGCTCTTGGAAGCGGCCCTGCGCACTGGCATAGACGAGGAAGCAGAGACGGTTGAGTGGTTGGAAAATCAGGCAACGCAACTTTTGATAAGGGCCCTCAGGGCGCAAGTCCTAAGAGCTAAAGTGACCATCGCTGAAAACGAGTTGCGCCAGTTTTACGAGGTCCATGCGGCAAGGTATCTGCACCCCGAGCAAATCGAAGTACAGGAGATTTTGGTAGAGACGGAGGCCGAGGCCCTGAGGTTGATGGAGCAGATCCAAAAGGGGAGCCCATTAGGCGATTTGGCCAAGAAGTACTCTATCCGGTCGCTAGCGGATCGGGATGAAGAGGGCCGATTCCACTTCCACCTTTTTGAAAAGGCCTTTTTTGGTGGTTTTGTAGAAGTCGCCGAAAAAGCCGAGATAGGAGCACTCACCGGTCCGGCCAAGGTCAATGAAGGTTATTCTATATTTAAGGTGCTTTCTAGGGAACGCAAGCGGGAGACTTTTGCGGAGGCCGAGTGGAGAGTCCGCTCCCAACTTAAAAGAGAAAAAAACAGAAAGGCCTTCAATCAATTTATCGAAGAAGTGCGGAATAAATACGCAGCGAAAGTGGTTATTCGGGAGGATAACCTCAACGCCGCTTTCGGGGGGAATGAGGGCCCATAGGTTCTATTCTGCGTAGATGTTGGTCCCCATCTCCACAAAGGCGTAGGGGCCGTTTTGGCGGACTACCAGCAGCTTATTGGCCGGTGCCGATGGCACTGCCTGACGAATGCCGTCGGGCCAAGCGATCTCCACTTCATCTGCCCTTTCCGCCCCACCTAGACCGAAGAAAATACGCATATCATTGTAGGAGAGATAGCTGGAAGCGCCGTTAGCCGTGCGCCACTGGAGTCGGCCGCCGGCCAGCAAACGGATCTTCGCACCGACGGCGTCGCGATTGGGGCCACGGCCCAGAAGTTGGACTACGAGCCAGTTGTTGGCGGGGGCAAAATCGTTGCGCAACAGAGTTGCTGCCTCATCTAAATTGACGACGAAAATGTCCATATCGCCGTCGTTGTCGTAGTCGCCGAAACTGGCACCGCGGCTGACTCGTTTAAGGTCCATTCCCGGGCCAGCCGCAGCCCCTATATCGATTAGACGGTCGCAACCTTCGTTGCGGATCAACTGGTTGCGCTGGGGATAGAAAGTGCTCGCAATAGTGCTAGCCACCTGCGGATAAACATGGCCGTTAGCGACGAATAGATCCAAGTCGCCGTCCCTGTCATAGTCGAAGAATTGGGTGCCCCACCCCAGCATCCCAAGCGTGGGTTCTTCTAGACCGATCTGGGCCGTTATATCTTTGAAATGGCCCTGCCCGTCGTTGCGGTAGAAGGTATTACTCTCGCGAAAAAAATGGGTTATATAGAGGTCGAGGTCACCGTCGGCGTCATAGTCCCCACCGCTGACCCCCATACCCGCCTCTTCTTCGCCGTATTCGTTATACGCGATGCCTGCTTTGAGGCCAATTTCGCTAAAGGTGCCATCGCGATTGTTGTCGAAGAGCACATTGGGGGTTGCGTCATTGGCCACGAAGAGATCGGTGTCGCCATCGTTGTCGAAGTCTTCGGGCAGTACACCCAACCCATAATAGCGGTTGGCCCAAGAGATACCCGAGGGACGAGTGACGTCGGTGAAGGTATTGTCTCCGTTGTTGCGGTATAACAGGTCGGCAGCTCCAGGTAGGCCCTGGGGACCGCAGAAGATGTCGATTCCCTCGTAGGTGCAGACCTTAGCCGGAGGGGAGTCAAAATCGTAGACGAGATAGTTGGCGACGTATAGGTCGAGATCGCCATCGCCATCGTAATCAAAAAAAGCGGCGCTGGAGCTATAATCGTTCCCTGCTACCCCAGCGGAAATATCCACAAAGGTTCCGTTACCGCGGTTGCGGTAGAGGATATTGGGACCATAATTGGTCACGTAAAGATCGCGGTACCCATCGCCATCAATGTCGCCCACGGTGCAGCCCATGCCCCAACTGCGATCCCCGACGCCGGCTGGCAAGGCCACATTAGCAAAGGTGCCGTTACCTCGGTTGCGGTAGAGGACATTGCCCGGGCCGGATTTTTGGCGGTAGGTATTGACCGTAGCGCCGTTGACCGCGTATAGGTCGAGATCGCCATCGTTATCGTAGTCAAAAAAAGCAGCGCCGCCGCCGGAGGTTTCGACAATGTGCTTTTTCTCAGGTCCGCCAGCCACGTATTGGAAGGCGATGTGCGCCGCCGCCGTCTGGTCGGTGAATTGGGGTAGGACCGATTTCGGCAGCAGCACGGCCAGCACCAAGGCACAGGCAAGGGTCCGGTGCTGATAAAAAAAATCCATACACTCATCGCTGTAGAGGTGAACTAAGTAGATAATGGCCGCAATTATAGAAATTACCCTTTGCTGCGGCAAGGCCGGGGATCTTTGCGGCTTTTTTGCTAAAAAGTCATATACGCTCGCCATTCATGGGTCCAGAGGTGCGGAATGAGGCAGATTCTTGCCGCCCTAATGATGGGCATCACGTGCGCGGCCACAGGGCGATCTGAGAACACTGTTGTGGAACTTCGCGCCGGAGCTGCGATGGAATTTGTGTGGATCGAGCGAGGTACTTTTCTGATGGGATCGCCGGCCTCAGCCTCCACACGCGGTGAAGACGAAGGCCCACAGCACGAGGTCTCGATAAGCAAGGGATTCTACTTGGGTAAATTTGAGATTACCCAGGCCCAATGGGTCGCGGTGATGGGGACAGCGCCGTGGACCCGGCGCAAGTACGTCCAAGCTGAACCGAATCACCCGGCCGTCTACATCTCGTGGATCGATATGCAGGAATTTCTCCGCCGCTTGAACGAAGCCGCCGACGGGAATTTGTACCGCCTGCCCACCGAAGCCGAGTGGGAATACGCCTGCCGGGCAGGGACCACGACGAGCCGTTCCTTCGCGGACGACGAAAGCCAGTTGGGCGAGTATGCGTGGTACATAGGGAACGTGGGTGAAGCGGGGGGGAAATTTGCCCAGCCGGTGGGTTCAAAGCAGCCGAATCCGTGGGGTCTGTACGATATGCACGGCAATGTATGGGAGTGGGTGCAAGATTGGTACAGCAACGCCTATTCAAGTGCCAAACAGATAGATCCTACAGGTGCTGCTTCGGGCTCTACCCGCGTTATGCGCGGAGGCGGCTTTGTCAACTACGCCCGCAACGTGCGATCAGCCAAACGCTTCAGCTTTGATCCGTCGCTCCGCTACTGTGCTATTGGAGCACGCCTAGTAATGACAAAATGAACGGCCTCTCTTTGTCATTCAAACGGCTTATCCATTAGTTAAAATACGACATATAATAGCCCATAGAGATGAACATTGAAAAAGAGAGTTCCGCTCCAATACCGCACCTGGCTAAAAAGACGCCAGCCGACCTACGGGGACGTTAAGGGTATCTCGGCTCGCGCCATCTTATTGGGGGCGGTCCTCGCCTTTCTGCTAAATCTCCTCGACGCCTATGCTACGACCCTCATCCGAGGTTCGTATCTAACCCTGAACTTCAGCACCCCGGCGGCCCTGTTCTTCTTCTTTTTTCTCGTGCTTGCCAGTGCCTTGGTCGCTTGTCTCCGCCGTCCCCTAGCTTTGGACCAAGCCGAGTTGGTAACCATCTATATCATGCTAGCGGTGGCCTGCTGTGTTCCCGGTATGGGTTTCACCCAATTTATCATACCCTGCTTACTGGGCTCCACCTACTATGCTACGCCCGAGAACAACTGGGACTTTCTCTACAACCAGTACATCCCTAGCTGGATGATTCCCCGCGGCGAAAACGCGGCGCGTTTTTTCTTTGAAGGTCTGCCCGAGGGCGAGGCCATCCCTTGGGGCATCTGGGTCGTACCGCTGAGTTTCTGGTATGGGTTTTTTTTAGTGCTCAGCTTCGCCATGATCTGCACCATGGTCATCGTACGTCAGCAGTGGATGGACCGGGAAAAGCTAGTCTATCCACTGGTTCAAGTGCCCATGGAGATGATCGGCCGCGAAAAGGAAGAAACGATCGGCCGGTCGTTTTTCACCAACAAAGTCATGTGGGTCGGTTTTGCCGTATCATTCATTTTGCTCAGTGTCAACGGCCTGCACTCCTACTTTCCGAACTTTCCGCAGCTCACTAAAACCTTCACCTTGCCCTTGTTCCGCGATACGGTCGGCCTGAGTTTCTGGTTTAGTCCGCCTTGGACCGGTTTTTTCTATTTCGTCAACCTCGACATCACGGCTTCAATCTGGATATTCTACATCCTCACCACTGTCCAGCGGGGCATCTTCAACATCGTCGGCTTGCAGAGCACGCAGCGGATCGATTTCTACTCTATCGAACCTTTCCTCGCCCATCAGGGTATGGGCTCTATGATAGTCTTTGTGCTGGTGGGGTTGTGGGTGGGACGCGGCCATTTACAAAATGTATACCGCAAAGCCTTCCATGGCGCCGAAGAGGTCGACGACAGCGGCGAGATGCTATCCTACCGGCAGGCCCTTTTCGGCCTGCTAGCGGCGCTCGCCCTAGTGGTGGTCGGCCTATGTATGATGGGACTAACTTTTCCCACGGCACTATTATTCATCTTTGGTGCCATGATGCTGTTTATAGGGCTAACTCGGGTAGTGGCTGAAGGAGGGATTCCGGCCATGCGACCCCCTATCATGACTTCGAGCTTTGTCATTTCGGGGGCCGGCGCCTCGGCCTTGGGTGCTTCGGGTCTGGTGGCCCTAGGCTTTTCCTACGGCTGGCATTCCGAAGTGCGCTCCTTTGTCATGGCGTCTGTAGCCAACGGGCTGAAGATGGGGGAGATTATCACCGGTTCCAAGCGCCGACTATTCTGGGCCGTGGTCATTGCCATTGTGGTCAGTCTGGTCGGCTCGTCGTATATGACCTTAGTGCTGGCCTACAAATACGGGGGCATCAATCTCAATCCGCTCTTTTTCGTGGGGCAGGCCCCCACCTTCGGTCCTCGGGATATGGCGCCGCGCATCGCCGCAGACCTGCCCGGCCCCAGGCTGGACGCTTGGCTGTTCATGGGCATTGGTGGGGGGGTGATGGCCCTACTGATGTGGGCGCGGCACCAGTTCGTCTGGTGGCCACTCAATCCCCTCGGCTATACCATCAGCGCCAACTGGAAGACGGGACATATCTTTGGCAGCGCCTTTCTCGCTTGGTTCCTCAAACTGTTAATTCTGCGCTACGGCGGTCCCAAGCTGTACCGGAATTTGCGGCCGTTTTTTCTCGGCCTGATCTTGGGCGAGATCGTGGCGGCGGGCGGATGGCTGGTGCTGGATTATATAACCGGACACATGGGGAGCTTTCTCACTCAGGTCTAAGACTCCCCTGCCCGTCTTGCGGGGCCTATTGACCGCGCAGGTACTCGTCTGGTTTGGCCGCATTGGGCGGCCAGTACCCGTCCCGCGATTGACGCCATTGCACACCGCACAAACCGCTGATCACGCTCCACTCGGACGGACTGGGATCCGGGTCTGGGTGAAAGAGAAAGCGCTGGGCACCGGCGGCCTGCGAGGCTTTGAGAATGCCGGCCAAGTCGCGAGCCGGCATGGCGTCTCCGGCGTGCGGGGCGCGGCCAGTGGATACCCAGAAGATGGTTTTGTCGACGTCTTTGATGGCCTCTAGCGCCCGCCGCGTTTCCCTGTACACGACTTCGGCGAAGAACTCGTCGGAGAAACCCAACTCCATGTCCAACAGGGACTCGACATTGGGCAGGCGCAGGCCGAATAGCGATTCGACCAGCAGGAAGCAGTCGGCCTCAGTCAGGGAAGGATTCCACTCGGCGAACTTTTGCACCCAGCGGGCAATTGTGCCGTACATCCCGTCGAAGCCGCGATGCCAGTAGTAGTGCTTGGGGAAAATATAGTCGAAGTACGGCGGCATCTGCTGGTAATCTTGGCCGGTCAGAGAAGAAAAAGTGGTGATGCGCGGAATGCCGCCCAACTCGACGTAGCGGTTCACCCCGTCCAAGTCGGCGCGGGCCCGTTCCCAAGAACGCCGCGACCTTTCCCGCCGGGCCCGCAGCCAGTACAGGGCGTCTTCGTTAATATCAAAGAGATTCAGACCAGCCAAGGTCCCGCCCGGGGCCCAGTAGCGCACGAGATCCGGGGTGAGGTTGTGGAAACGCTGGTGCAGATGGGCAATGCCGCGCTCCAGCCGGTCGATGGCAAAGCCCAAGTTGGCGAACTCGCGGCGCTCGCCATCGCGCAATTCAAAGAGTTCGCCGCCGTGGTGCCAAGCTAGTTCGTAGTGGTTCTCGCCGGGCCCGTCAATGATCACTCCGTCGACCTCGGGATAGCGGTTTATCAAGCTCTGCACATGGGCGGTGGTGCCGCTGTCGAATACCATGATATGCCAACCGCGCCCGGCCGCGTCATCCAACATAGCGCTTAGTCCCCGCTCCTTTTCCAGATTGCGCGGCTGCTGCTCGGGCACTTTTAGGCCCAAGTCGGCGTAGGCTTTAGGATCTTGTGGAAAGGCGGGAATACGGCTGCCGTCGTCCTCCACGAAAAACATGCGCCCTACCACAATGCCGCGCACTCCGCCCTCTTCCCAAGCGTCGAAGATATGCTTGTAGTTGGCCATGTAGCGTTCGAGCGGATTGAAAACGAAAATCCAGCATTGCATCATCCAATCTCCTATGTTTATGACTTCTTCAAGCCCAGATGGGAAAAAAGCGGCGTTGGTGATTAAGCGGGCAGCACCTCGCGCAAGACCCGCAGATAATTCCCGCCGCAGATTTTGCTCGCGTCCTCCTCGGTGAATCCCGCACTTAGCAAGCCCTCTACCACCCAAGGCAATACCGCACTGTTGAAGTGGGTGCCGATCCCTACGCCTTCTACACCCATCACATCAGCGGCGTAGCGCACCTGTACCAAGGTCTGCTCCAACTGCTCTGGCGCGACCGCCCGATAGGGCGCGTCCCCCGGTGGCCGGGTGATCGGCGGCGGGATCCCCAACACACCTCCGCGCTCGGCCAACGCCCGCATAACCTCGTCGGGTGCCGACCTGAGACCGCCAACCAATGCCCGCGGATTCGAGTGCGAGTCAACCACCGGCTTTGTCGATACTTCGATGATATCGAGGGCACAGGGGTCATTGCTGTGGGCCAAGTCGATAAGGATTCCGGTCGCGTTCATCTCCGCAATCATCCGCACCCCCAACTCGGTCATCCGCCCGCCCGAACGGGTCTCATTGGAAGCATCCCAACCCAACTCGCGGGTCGCTTGGCCCAAGGTGATCATCCGCAGCCCGAGGCGGGCAAACATCCGCAGGATGCCAGGGCTATCGCCGAACCAGTCGCTGCGATTGGCACCCATCAATACCGCGACCTTGCCCGCCGCCCGCGCAGCATCCAAGTCTCGGGCCGTCCGCACCAGCAGCACCTGCTCGGGATAGGCTTCGACGTTTAGCAAAAAACGGTCGAGCACCCCCAGCACCAGTTGGGTCGAATTCTTGATCGCCAGACTCAGGAACATATCCTCGCCGCCGCGGCCCGGACGCCATTCCGACTCTTGGCGCCACAGCGGTTTGTAGTTGTCGTCGTAATAGGCCGCTCCCCCCTTGCACATCACCACCCCCACCCCCCATTCGGCAAACTTGGGAAAGTCGCCGCGACAAGTACTCGCATCTTTTTTGCCCAAGTCAATATCGTCAATCGCGAAACGAGGATGGGTTAGGTTTAACCCCAGCATATCGCATACTGGATGCGGCCAAATGCGGCCAGAGGACAATCTCATTGTCATCTTATTCTCCGAGAGGTTGCCGGCGTTACTAGGGCCCAGCTCGCCGGTCGTCTACCGCCAATACGCCTGCTCCACTTTCGCAAACGCCTCCGCAATATCCGCCACCTCCTGCTCGGCAAAATTCTCGTGAATCGACAGGATGAAGTGGCTTTCAACCGCGGCGACGGCGTTGGGACAGGCGAACTGTGCATTGCGGTCTCCCCCATACGCCGACAATCCCCACGGATAGTCGCTGCCCGGAAAGACCTGCCGCTCCCTAAACCAGATCATCTCGGAGGGGATATAGCGATACGTGGCCGTCACCGGAATGCCCTCGGCAGCTACTGCCCGGGCAAAGCCGTCTTTTTCTACCCGCAGCTTGGCAGCATCTACGTGGAAGCGCATAAACCAGTACACTCCCTCGGACTCGGCCACCTGCCATCCCAACCGCACCGCCTTGCGCTCGGCAATGCTTTCGGCGATCTGCGCCGCTACCTGACGTCGCTTGGCGATCATCGGAGCGAGCTTTCTTAGCTGCACCCGCCCAATGGCGGCCGACAGATCGTTGCCGTTGAGGTTGAGCCCGGCGCGCAGGTTGGAGGTCGCGTCCGTATTAAAAGGCTTGCCCCGGTCGGCAAAGCGCTTGGCCTCCCAGCAGAGTTCTTGGTCGCGGGTAAAGACCACCCCGCCCTGCGGACCCGTGGCGTGGTGCTTGCCGCTCATGGTCGAAAAGGCCGCCACCGTGCCCAACGATCCCACCAGCCGCCCCTTGTAGCGCGCCCCGTGGGCCTGGGCGCAATCCTCGATGACCGGGACGCCGCGCTCCTCGGCTAGCGCCAAAATCGGCGTCATATCCGCTGGTTCGCCGGCAATGTGGGCCACGACAATGGCGCGGGTGTGGGGCGTCAGCACGGCCGCGATTTGCTCCGCACCAGCATTGAATGACCCCGGCGCAGCGTCGGCGACCACCGGCACTTGGCACAACAGGGCCGCGGGCATCGCCCCACCCGGATCCGTAATCGGCGGGATCACCACCTCGCCAGCCGCTTCTAGCTTTAATGCCCCCAATGCCGCGTAGAGTGCCGCGCTACCCGAATTGACCAAATCGGCGTAGCCACCTCCCATGAACGCGGCGAACTCCCGCTCATAAGCCAATTCCTCTGGGCCGCTGTAGCCAATCGCATCGCCGCTCTCCATCGCGGCAGAGAACAGCCGCAGCGCGGCCTGGCGCTCCTCAGCCCCAAAGAGATGCCGTTGGGGAAATGGCGTCTCGCGGACCTTTGGCCCTCCGTCTATTGCCAACATTATAACCTTTCTTCTTCAACGCTATGCCACCGGCGCTAGCCAGAGGCATACAGGTAATTTAGGAACTGACGTTACGCAGCTTTGATCGTTTGCCGTTCATCGAAGGCCCCTCGAATGGCCTTGAGATAAAGTCGGGCTCGGAGGGCAAAGGGATTGCGTTGAGGTTTGATCCGCAGACGCTCCAAGCACCCGGCGGCGATACGTCGCAAAGACCAGCCCGTCTGCGCAGCGCCTTTCCACCGCCTCCCATTCGCTTTCGTCCCATTCTGGAAAGTACGCGTCGCCCTCCACTTTGATGGGCAGGTGCGTCAGGATCATTTCGTCGGCCAAGGGCAGGGCCTGCTCATAGACTTGAGCACCGCCGAGCACGAAGAGTTTTTCGCTGCCAATGCTGCGGGCGCACTGCAAAGCCTCGGCCAAGCTCTGGCAGACGACCACGCCCTCGGTGACCGCGTAGGCTGGATTGCGGGTGAGGACGAAGTTGCGGCGCTGGGGCAAGGGGCGCGTCTGAAAGGTCTCGTAGGTTTTGCGACCGGCCACGACCGCGTGGCCCCGCGTGACGCGGCGAAAGTGCCGCAGGTCGGCCGGGTAGTGCCACGGGATGGCGTTGTCGCGGCCAATGACCCTGTTCTCGCTCAGGGCGGCGATGAGGATGGTTTTCATGCGGACGCACCGGACGGGTAAAAAAAAGAGCGGACGACCGGGTGCTCTGAGCACTTGGCCTCGGCGACCGCGCCGGTAAATGCCACGCGACCTTGGTCGAGCATGATGAGGCGGCCGTTGAGTCGCTCAATGCTGAGTAACTCGTGGGTGACAATGGCGATGGTAATGCCCAACTCGCGATTGAGCGTGAGGAGGAGTGCGTCGATCTCGGCGGCGGTGACCGGATCGAGGCCCGCGCCCGGCTCGTCGCAGAAAAGAATCTCCGGGTCCATGACCATGGCCCGCGCCAGAGCGGCGCGTTTGCGCATCCCGCCCGACAGCTCGCCGGGATAGCGGTCGCAGGCGTGCCCCAAGCCCACCGAGGCGAGCCGGGTGCGCGCGATCTCCCCAATCAGGGTTGGCTGCAAGTCCGTGTGCATTTCCAAGGGCAGGGCGACGTTTTGCTCAACGGTCAAGGAGTTGAGCAGGGCGCCGTATTGGAACATGACGCCCAGCCGCTTGCGCAAGGCCGCCAGCTCCTCCTCGCCGAGGGCCGTCGCGTCTTGGCCGAGGATTGCGACGCGGCCCGAGACGGGTTGCACCAAGCCGATGATCGCCTTGAGCAAGGTGCTCTTGCCGCTGCCGCTGCCGCCGAGCACGACAGCGATTTCCCCCTCTTCTACATGTGCGTCAATCCCGCGCAGGACGGCCGTCTCGCCGTAGGACACGCAGAGGTTTTGGATGTCGATGGCGTGGGTCACCATTTTAGGTAAAAGACAATGCCCCAGAAGGCGTCGAGGACGATGATGCCAAACAGCGACGACACGACCGCCGATGTCGTCGCCCGGCCCACGCCTTCGGCCCCGCCGCTGAAATGGAGGCCGTGATGCACCGAGATGATCGCGATGAGCCACGCAAAGGACGCGCTTTTGACCAGCCCGGTGAGCAGGTCCTTGAGAAAGAGCGATGAGAAGACTTGGTTGAGAAACACCGCGACCGGGATGTCCAGCGACACCAAGCCGACGAAGGTGCCGCCGAGGATGCCGACGAAGTTGGCCATGATCGTCAAAAGCGGCATGCAGACGATCATGGCCCACAGCTTGGGCACGACCACAAAGCGCAGGGGGTCAATTCCCATAGTCTGTAGGGCGTCCAATTCCTCGGTGAACTTCATGGTGGCGATCTCGGCGGCAATGGCCGACCCGGAGCGGCCAGACACCATGATCGCGGTCATCAGCGGCCCCAACTCGCGGGTCAGGCCAATGCCCAGCAGGTTGGCGACGAAAATATCGGCCCCGAACTGGCGGAGCTGGGCCGCAGACTGGAGGGCCGAAACCGCACCGACGAGAAAGAGAACCAGCCCGACGATCTGCAGGGCCTGTGCGCCAATCGCGTACGCTTGCTCGCCAAAGCTGCCCCGGCGAATCTGGTCGCGGCGGAACAGGGTGCTAATCGAGAAAACGCTCAAGTCGGCCATCAGGTAGAGAAAGTCGGCGGCGCGGACGCCACAAGCGCGCACCCACGCACCGAGGCGCTCAAGGGCGGCGCGGGGCGGCGCGGGGCGGGCAGGCGGCGCGGGCGGGGCAAAGTCGAAAAAGGGCTGCAAGTGGGCGGGCAGTCCATTGAGGCGGAGGTCCTTGTCCAAGGCGCGGGCGAGGCCGGGCAGACCGCGCAGGAAGACGGCCCCGGCGGTGTCGAGGTGTTCGACCTCGCGCAAGTCGGCGCGGAGCGCGGAGCGCGGGTGCGCGGCGATGAGGGTGCGCGCTTGGGAAGCGAGGGCGCCGATGGTGTGTAGCGAAAGCGCACCTCCGAGCGCGATCCCCAAGTCGTCGCTCTGCACCCAAGTCATAGCAAATACACGAAGCGCAGCAAGACCTGTTGTTGCGATTGCAGCCTTCGCGTCGCCTTCTCGCGCTCAAAGTCGAAGACGATATCCATATTGACAAAGCGGCTAAACACCAAGCGCAAGCGGTTTTCCCAAGCAAATTCCCAATCGTCGGCCGCCCGCCCCGGAATGATAATGTCAAACTCCGAGTCCAAGATGACCGATTGGGCCGGGCGCAGGTTGAGGATCAGCAGGGCTTCTAGGCCGGTCGTGGCCTCGTCCTTGAGGGCTACGGCGCGCGTGGATTTCAGGTCAAAGGTGTCGGTGAAGTATTTCTGCCGCGCCCCAAAGCCCACGCGCATGTCGAGGGTGAAGGGGAAGCTGCGGACGACTTGGGAGTTGATACCAACGCCTTGGCGCAGCTCGAAGGGGCTGAAGGCCGGGGAGAGGGTAAATTCTTCCACGCCCGTCCTCTTGGTTACTCGGCCGTCGGCATTGAGAATTAGGAGGTCGCGCGGCGGGTCGAAGAGGATCTCGGTAGCAAATAGCTTGGTATTGAATACCCCGCGCAAGTAGGGGCCAAGCCGCTCGGAGAGCCGATAAATATAGGTGGCGCGGACTTCAAATTCATCCTCTGAATTGCGGAAGGCGTCGCCCTCTTCGAGGATAAAATCCTCCTCAAAAGTCAATCTCAGATTAAAGAAGTTGCGGTCCGTGTTATAGATGCTGCGACCAAAGACTTGGGTGTCCAGCGAGAGGACTGAGCGGTCTTCGCCAGTGGCATTCTGCGATGTTGACAGCCGGGTCGAGCCACTTAGCTGCAAGGCGGTTTTCCAGTTAGAGCCGATCTTCTGACCGAGGAGGCCCTGCGGCGATGGCGGGTAAAAGCCGACGAAGGTATCGTCGCTGCTATCTACTACGAGGTTCCGCTGGACCAGTTCGCCCGGCGCTAGGCGCACGCTGAACTTGTGGATCGTCGAAATGTTTTCCCCCACCGGCACCACCGAATACACGCCCGGGGGCAACAGCCACGTCTTAACCGCCTCGCCGCGCTCCTCTTCGACGCCAAAGCCAATGCCGTAGTTTTCCTGTTTGTCCTCCCAGTACAACTCGTACGATTCGTCGATGGCATTGCGCTGCTCATTGATGACGTTGATCACCAAGCCCGACCAAAAGGGCTTGAGCAAGGTCGTCATGTTCTCGCGGATGGGCACGGTGCGGCTCGTCATCTGCGCGTCCGTGCCCGAGCCGATTAGCACCTCGTAGTATCCCGGCGAGAGCAGGACGCCGGTGCCGGGATAGGCTTCGCGGACGCGCTTTTTGCCCTGTAAGACGAGAAAACTCGGCTCGTTGAGGGAGCCGGTCATCGTCGGCACGAAGAGTAGGCCCTTGCCCTTGGGAATCAGCGTTGGATCCTGTTCGAGTTGGCCGCGCCCGGGTGGGGCGACCCACGTATAGCTGCTGCCCAAGACTGGGCTGGCGAGCAACGGCAGGGCGATCAGGATGTAGAGCCGCTTGTACATGCCAAGTCCTAGGGGGCCAGCTTTCCCGGTATGAGCTCGTAGTAATCGGATTCTGTTTGCAGCGTATCTCGAGCCGCCGGTGCGGTTTCTTCGTCGGTTGCGACGAGCGCGGGTCGCTGCTTGTTGCGAAACTTGAAGTCGATCTCCTCGATGGCCTTTTTCATCTGTTGGCCCAAAATCCCGCTCAACGCGGCCACCGTGTATTTCATGGCCGAGAAGAACACCTGTCTCTCCTCGGCGAAATCGGCCTGCCATATAACTTGGCCATCGGCCTGCCTCACTAGCTCCAGCGTCATAACCAGATGGGCCGCCCACAGGTCGCCGCTGTCAAAGCGCTCGATGGCTTTGACTGAGCCGCTGAGCACGTAATCCGGGCGGTGCTCAAAAAAGTCGCGATCCCCGCCGACATAGGTAAAGAGGTCGGCTTGGCGCAAGTATTGCTCAACCGCGTCGGTGATCATGTCGCCGGGGCGCTCCATCCAGTGGTGGAGATTGTCGCGCCGCAACTCGTACTGGTCGCGGCGGCGGATGATGTGGGTGCGGTCATAGGCTCGGGGCACCTCAAAGCCCTTGACCTGCACTTGGAAAGGGTACGGACGCTCGGAACCTTCCAAGCTACCGCGCAAGGGTTCGATATGGAGCTTGAAGTAGCGCCGCTGCGGCAGCTTGGCGTCGCCGCCTAGCATTTGGGCGCAGCCGGATAGAGCGGCGGCCAAGACGAGGGCTTGACCGCAGCGGCGCACTCGGCTATTGGGCTGCACCACTGCGACCTCGGATGAGCACCGCGGGGTTCTCGCGGATTAGTTCGGTGGTTTCGCGGATATTCTGCAAAGTTTCCTCCAGTTCCCGCATGGCGCGCAGGAGATTCTGCCGGCTGGCCCCCACCGTTTGGTCGATGCCCACAAAGGTCCGGTCGATATGGCTTAGCACGGTGTCCAGCCGTGCGACGAGCAGAGGGACCGGGCCGTCTAGTTGCTGGCGCAACTTGTGCATGGTCACTTGCAGGTCGTCAACCGTCTGTTGCAGCTTCGCGCCCACGAGCAAGGCGTGCAGGGAATCGGCCGTCACCGCCAACGTCGCGCTAGCCGCGGCCAGCGAGCGACTGGTGGCAACCATGTTGACCGCTGTCTCGTCGAATGCAGAGCGGTTGTCCTCGACCAGCGCGTTAGCCGTGGCCAGCAGATTGCCCGCGTTGTTCAGCGTCTCGGTAAAGACGCGCTGGTTTTCGCTGCTGAGCAGCGCACTTAGGTCGTCGATGACTTGTTCAACCTTGGCGCTGAGCACTTCGGCGCGCTCTTGCATGCTGCTAAAAAAGGTCTCGCCCGCGACAATTGTGGAGCCCGGGGGGAGGACCGGGGCGTCGTTGCTGCCCCCGTAAAGCTCAATGTACTTCAGGCCGGTAATCCCCAGCGAGGCCATGCGCGCTTGCGTGTCGGTGCGGATGGCGTTTGCGGCCAGCCGCCTCTCGAGCGAAATCTCCACGACCACGGTGGCGAGGTGATCCCGCGCGATCGCGATGTCCTCGACTCGGCCAATGCTGAAGCCCAAGTACTTGACGTCCGCGCCTTTGTTGAGGCCGCTGACCGGCGAGTTGGACTCAATGTAGTAGGTATCGCGCTGGCTCAAGAGATGGCTGCCGGCGACGACGATGAAGAAGAGCGCGAGGACCGCGAGCGAAACCAAGAAGAAAATGCCGAGTCGTATTTGCTGTGCTCGGGTAGCCATAAAGACGCTGTGAAATAAGTCGTGATTGAAATGCCGCCCCGTCGGGCAATATCAGCAACGCACCCCCTGCGAGCAAGAACTCGGCACCACCACCCGCAGGGCGGCCGGGCTAATTTCCAGCACGAGCGGCGTCTGGCCAAAGTACTCGCCATCAGCATACGCGCTGTGCGGCGCGTCGGTGTGCAGCGCTAGGCGGGCCGTGCGCTCGATGCGCACGGCTGGATGGCGGACGTGTCCTCGCCAAAAGAGGCGGAGCATCAGCGACAGAATCGCCCGCCGCGGCACCGCATTGACGACGACCACGTCGAATAGACCATCGCCTAAATCGGCATTTGGGGCAACGCACAAATTGCCTCCATAGTTCCGCGCATTGGCGGTAGATACTTGCAGCACCTCTTGCTCAATCTCCCCGAAATCGCCACAGAGGCGGACCCAGACCGGCTGGTAGCGAACGACGTGCCGCAATGCTTCTAAGATATAGCGGGGCCGCCCGGCCCAAGGCCCTTGGGCGCTTTCCATGCGGCGATTGACTTCGGCGTCAAAGCCAAAGGCGACGATGGTGGCAAAGAAGCGGTCGCCGGCCCGGCCCAAGTCTATGGTGCGCACCTCGCCGCCCAGCAGGTTGCCTATGGCCGCTTCCACGCGCAGCGACACGGCGAGGGCGCGGGCCAAGTCGTTGCACGTGCCGCAGGGCAGCAGCCCCAAGGCCGTATGCGAGCCAGCAAGGGGCGCGAGCGTCTCGCCGATGGTGCCGTCGCCGCCGCAAACCACGAGCCGCTCAGCACCCTCGGCCACGGCCTGCTGCGCCAGCTCAGTTGCGTGGCCTTTGGCCCGCGTGTAGCGCAACTCAACCGCTTGACCGGCGTCCTGTATAGCCAAGGCGGCTTGCTCGGCGACGCTGCGGGCGCGGGCGTTGCCCGCGGTTGGATTGGCTATCAAGACCCAGTGTTTGGACATAGCTTGGGTTGTCCCATGAGCGGCCTTGCACGTAGATTAAAACTGCTAAAAAGATAACATCAAAACATGGCCAAGCGAAAACGAGACATCGAGTGGGCCGACCAGCGCCGCGAACTGGAAAAACAGGTCCAACACCCCTATATCACCAAGCAAGGGCTAGACCGGAATCGGCGCGGCGGCAAGGGCCGCAATCCTAGGCGTCCGGCGCAGTGAGCCTCCTTGTCGCAGGGCATCCCGCTCTCTATATTACAGCGCTTTGAGCCTCCCACTCGCTGCACGGGATGGGGCTTTTGTCCGTTCCGCTATTCCGCTATGATCAGAGAATTCTATCAGGGCCGCACCGTGTTGCTCACCGGCGGCACCGGGTTTTACGGGCAGGGACTAACGGCCAAGATCCTGCGCCATCTGCCCGGCGTGCGGCGCTTGTACCTCGTGTTGCGGCCCGGTCGGGGGCCTGGCGGGGCCGCGCTGCCGGTAGAGGAGCGGCTGGACGAGCTTTTCAAGCTGGTCGTCTTCGACCGCTTTCGCCGCGAGGAGCCAGCCACCTTTGCCGCGGCCCGGCAGAAGGTGCGTGCCCTCGCCTGCGACATGCAGCAGCCGGGCCTCGGGTTAGACCAAGCATCGCGCGACGAGCTGCTGGCGGAAGTTGATCTCATCATCGGCAATGCGGCCAGCGTCACCTTTGACGAACCGCTCGACTCGGCGATCCAATTCAACACCTTAGCGCCGCAGGAGCTTTTGCGGCTGGCCCGTGAAGGCCGCAAAAAGCCCGTCTTAGTACACGTCTCAACCGCGTACGTCAACGGTCGCCTCACCGGCACCATCTCCGAGCGAACACTGCCGGTTGACCGCACAGTTCAGCACCTAATCGACCGCAGCACACCTCCACAACCTTTCGTCCCGGAAGAAGAGATCGCCCAAGCGCAAGCCCTCTGCCGAGCCATTCGCGCCCAAGCGCAAAGCCCCGAGCAACAGCGAGCCTTCCGCCGCGAGATCGTCGAGCAGAGCCACCGCCGCACGCTCTCGGACAGCCGCTTGCAAAAGCTGATTGACGACCGCTGTCGTCGCTGGATCGAGCGCGAGCTGGTTGAGGAGGGGATGCGCCGAGCGCGGCAGCATGGCTGGAACGACGTGTACACTTTTACCAAGGCCATGGGCGAACAGCTACTCGTCAAGCACCGCGGCCAAGTGCCGCTGGCCATTGTGCGGCCCAGCGTCACCGAAGGCGCACTCGAAGATCCGCATCCAGGCTGGATCCACGGGCTCAAAGTGACCGATCCGCTGGTGGTGGCCTACGGGCGGGGGATCGTCCCGGACTTCCCGGCCGCAGTCGGCGCACCCATGGACTTGGTGCCCGTGGACATCGTCGTCAATACCGTGCTGGCCGCGGCCACGCAGGCCACGGCCTCTAAAGTGGAGGTCTTCCACGCGGCGACCAGCGAGGAAAACCCCCTGCCCAACACCCGAATGTTCAAGTACATCAAGTCCTATTTTGAGGAACACCCCCTCCTCAACAAGGACGGCTCGCGGCCCGAGCTAGTGGATTGGACCTTCCCGACCGTGGCCCGCTTCCAGCGCATCTTCAACTGGAAGTACCTCTATCCGCTGGAGGTAAGGCAAAAGCTCTACGAGTACCTGCCCGAGCGCTGGGCACCGGCCCAGAAGAAGCGCCGCTTGGCCGCGCTCAAGATGCGCCTCAAGCGCGTCCAGTACTTCACCGACCTGTTCAGCCCGTACACGACCCTCGATTGCCGCTATGAGACCAAGCGCATGTTGGCCCTGTACGAGTCGCTGCCCCCAGAAGAGCAGCGGATCTTCAACATGGACGTGCGGCGGATCGACTGGTATCAATACTATCAAAAGACCCACCTGCCCGGCCTCCGGCGCCACGAGCTGGGCGGGGCCGACGACGACCGAGAGCCGTTGGGCGCGGCACCGGGCGAAGTGGGAGGCGAAGAGCAGCGCTGGCGCATCGAGGAAAGCATCCGCACCATCCCGGACCTGTTGCGCTGGGCCTGCGGCCGCTACGCCGCCAGAACGGCCTTGCAAATTGAGCACCGAGCCGGCTGGACGCGGATCAGCTACGACGAGTTGCTCACCCGCGCCGAGCGCACAGCGCGCAGTTGGCAAGCACAGGGTGCGTCGTCCGGTGCGCGGGTCCTGCTGTGCGGGGACAACGGGCCGGAGTGGGTCGTCGCCTACATGGCCGCCAGCCTGCTCGGGCTAGCGGTCGTGCCCATCGGCCCGCAGACGCGCGAGGAAGACATCTGGAGGCTGGGCGACTTTGTCGGAGCGCGGGCGCTAATCGCAGCGGAAAAGCGCTTTTCCCAGCTCTCGCCCGAGGGCGTGGCCGCCCACAAGGAAATGGCCTTTTTCAACATAGATCGCGACGGCCTGCCATTCGGGCACGCTCCCGAGCCAATCGCGTCCGCCAAAGAAGGCCGTTGGAAGCCGCCGCGAATTGAGCCAGCCGCCACCGCGTCGATCCTCTTTACCTCCGTCGTCGAGCCGCGCGGGGTGATGTTGAGCCATCGCAACCTCATCTCCAACGTCCTCGCCCAAGGGGAGGTGCTGCGCATCTACGAATCCGATCGCATGCTCTCGACCCTGCCCCTGCACCAGGCCCTCGAATTCACCGGCGGCTTGCTGCTGCCGCTGCTCGGCGGGACCACCATCACGTATTTAGAGGCCGTCAACAGCCGCGAGATGCTCCGCACCCTGCGCGATACGCGCACGACCGTGCTGTTGACCGCGCCGCGCCTGTTGCGCGTCTTGGCCGACCGCGTCGAGCGCCTCGGAGCCGAGGCCACGGCTGCGCTCGCCGCTCTGAGGCGAGTCGTCAGCGTCGGCGCGGCCCTGTCCGACGACCTCAGCGGCGCTTATGAGCGTCTCGGCGTGGCGATTTGCCAAGGCTACGGCCTGAGCGAAGCGGCCTCGATCGTAGCGGTCAATGCGCCCAAGCAGGGCAGAGCCAAGTCGGTGGGGCAGGTGCTGCCCGGGCAGCAAGTGCAGATCGCCGAGCCGGACGAGCGCGGCGTCGGCGAGGTTTTGGTGCGCGGTGCCAACGTCATGGAGGGATACTTCTCCCAAGAGGAGCTGACCCAAGCGGTGTTGCGCGATGGGTGGCTACACACCGGCGATCTCGGCCGCCTAGACGACGCAGGCTATCTCTTCGTCGAGGGGCGGAGCAAAGACCTGATCGTCAACGGGGCCGGCCACAACGTCTATCCACGCGAAGTCGAATCGCTCTACCGCGGCTTGCCACACGTGGCCGAGCTGAGCGTGGTCGGCGTACCTTCGGCTCGCACCGGGGGCGAAGAAGTACACGGCGTGGCCGTGCTCAACAGCGACGCCGAAGAGGCCGAGGACTTGCGCGAGGCCATCCAAGTGCGCTCATACGAGATTTCGCGCACTTTGCCCAGCTATCACCGGATCCAGTGCCTGCACTTTTGGACCCGACCGCTGCCGAGGATGGACGACGGGGCCGTGGACCGCCAAGCCCTGTTGTCCGCCATTGAGCGCGAAGAAAGCCCAGGCGCTGCCCTGCCAGAATGGGAGCGGGCGATCCAGCGCCAAATCGGCCTGCTCGCGGGTCTGAGCAGCGGGGAGGTAGCAGCGCACCTAGACGCGCCGCTCGACACCTTGTTGGATTCCCTGATGGCGGTGGAGTTCGCCGCGTGGCTCGGCCAGCGGCTGGGGACTCAAGTCGATAAGCTCTTGCAGCCACAGGACACGCTCCGCAGCGTCTTGGCGCGCATAGAGGCCCACTTGCGCGATGGGGTGGACTGGGAGGTGGAGCAGTCGCCCGCGTACTGGTCGGGCATTTTGCACGCCGAGCCAAGTGCCGAGCCAGAGAGCGAGGCCGGTAAAAAGATGCTGCAAGAAATCTTGTGGGAGACCGGCGGCCCCTTGTTCCGCCGCTTTTTCGACCTCCGAGCCGGCGGCTTAGAGCACCTGCCGCAAGATCGGCCCTACCTGATTGCCGCCAACCACGCCAGCCACCTCGACGGTGCTTGCGTGTACGCGGCCGTGCGCTCCCATGTGGATCACCTCAATATCGCAACCAGCGAGCACTACCTCGCCGACTCCGAGTTTCGCTGGTTTTTGTCCACCTTTGCCAACGCCATCCCCTTCGACGGCCGCGGCGATTTTGCCGCCGGCTTGGTGCGGGCGCGGCAATTGATGGGGGTGCGCCGCCCGCTGCTGGTCTTTCCTGAAGGCACGCGCTCGGTCAATGGCCAGCTACAGCCGTTTAAGGCGGGCGTGGGGCTTTTGGCTTACGAGCTAGATGCGCCCGTAGTGCCCCTGCACATTGCCGGCACCCGCGAAGCCCTGCCCAAGGGGACGCGCACACCAACGCGCCACCCCTTGCGCCTGCTCTTTGGCTCCCCCGTGGCAACCACCTCTTTCAAGGGGTGCGCCACGGCATTGAGCCCCTATGAGATTTACTACGAGATCGCCGCGGCTCTCAAGCGACAGATCGAGGCGCTGGGCCGCAAAAATATCTGATTATGTACCCCTATCTATTCGAAATCGGCCCCATTAGCATCGGCACGTTTGGCCTCATGGTCGCCCTCGGCTTCCTAGCGTCCCTGCACGTGCTCAACCGCGAATTCGAGCGCCAAGGGCTGCACCCAGAGCTGGGATCGACGATTGTCACCACCGGCATGATCGGCGGGCTCGTCGGGGCCAAACTCTACTTTGTGCTATTTGAAACCTCGCCTGAGACTTGGGGCGAGGTATTCGACCTGACATTTTCCGGCTACGGCTTGACTTGGTACGGGGGGTTTGTCGTGGCCGCTGGCGGCGTGCTTTGGCAAATTCGCCGCCGCGATGCGCCGCTGGGCCAAGTTGCCGACTCAGTGGGCATTGCCCTTGCCGTGGGCTACGGGGTCGGGCGGATCGGTTGCCAGCTCGCCGGCGATGGCGACTACGGGGTGCCGACCGATCTCCCTTGGGGCATGGCCTATCCCAACGGGGTGGTGCCGACCCTTGAAAAGGTCCATCCCGCGCCAGTGTACGAAACCCTCGCGCACTTGGGAATCGCGGCCTTGTTGTGGAAGATGCGGACCCGCGTTGAGCCTCCGGGCCTGTTGTTCAGCTTCTATCTCGTCCTCGCCGGGCTGGCGCGGTTCGCAGTGGAGTTCATTCGGATCAATCCGCGCGTACTGTGGGGCCTGAGCCAAGCCCAGCTTCTCAGCATCGCCATGATTGTCTGCGGCTTGGGGCTGATGCTGTATCTGCAACGCCGGAAGGCTTCTTGATGGCCAAGGCGCGCTACCCGCGCATCTCCAGCTTTAAGCAGGCAGCCGACTTTCGCGCCCACTTGGCTCATTTGGGCGCGGAATTGCCCTGCGACGATCAGATCAAAACCGCTCCCACTTCCCCGCTGGCCCAAGCGGCCCACGCCGGCCGCATCTGCATTGGCAACCGCTTTGCTATTCAGCCGATGGAAGGGTGGGACGGGACTGAAGACGGTCAGCCCAGCGACTTGACGCGCCGGCGCTGGCGGAATTTCGGCCGCAGCGGGGCCAAGCTGATATGGGGCGGGGAGGCTTTTGCCGTGGTGCCCGAGGGCCGTGCCAACCCGAACCAGCTCATGGCGTGCGAGGAAAACCGCGCTGGCATGGCCGAGTTGCGCGACATCCTCCTGTCGGCGCACTGCGAGCGATTCGGCACCACCGACGACCTGCTCCTCGGCCTGCAACTGACGCATTCCGGGCGCTTTTGCCGGCCCTATCGCAAGGACCAAGCCGCGCCGGCCATCCTCTATCACCACCCGATCTTGGATCGCAAATTCGGCCTTGCCGCGGACCATCCGCTCCTGACCGACGCCTATATCGAGGCGTTGATCGACCGCTACGTCGCCAGCGCGCAAATCGCCCACGAGCTGGGCTACCACTTCGTGGATATTAAGCATTGCCACGGCTACCTCGGGCACGAATTCCTCAGCGCGTTTACCCGGCCCGGCCCCTTTGGCGGCTCCTTTGCCAATCGCACGCGCTTCGTCCGCTGCATCATCGAGGGAATTCGCAATCGAGCACCCGGCCTCGGCATCGGGGTGCGGCTGAGTGCGTTCGACTTGGTGCCCTTCCGGCCCGATCCAACCGCGAGGAGGGGGCGCGGGGTGCCCGAGCCTTATCAAAACTGCCTGCCCTACGAGTACGGCTTTGGGGTTGATCAGGGCGACCCGCGGCAAATGGACCTGTGTGAGGCCGAGCAGTTCATCGCCTTGTTGGAGAGCTTGGGCGTGGACCTGTTTAACGTGTCCTGCGGCAGCCCTTACTACAATCCGCACATCCAGCGGCCGGCGCTCTTTCCCCCGTCCGATGGATACCTGCCGCCAGAAGACCCGCTGTGCGGGGTGGCGCGGCAAGTGGCGGTGGTCGCCCGGCTCAAGGCGCGCTTCCCGCGCAGCCTGTTCGTCGGGTCGGGTTATTCCTACTTGCAGGAGTATCTGCCGCACGTGGGGCAGGCCCTCGTGCGGGCGGGCATGGTGGATTTTATCGGCTTGGGGCGGATGGTTCTGTCCTATCCCGACCTGCCCAGCGACGTGCTGCAAACGGGCCAACTGCAACGCCGCCTCATCTGCCGCACGTTTTCCGATTGCACGACCGCGCCGCGCAACGGCATGATTTCGGGTTGCTTTCCCCTCGACTCGTTTTACAAGCAGCGCGAGGAAGCCCAGCGCTTGCAGGCACTCAAAAAGGGAGCGCAATGATGCGGCAATTCGCCGACAAAGTCGTCCTAGTCACCGGCGCGGGCACTGGGATCGGCGCGGCCATAGCGTGCGGTTTTGCTGACGCAGGGGCGCGGGTGGCGTTTGTCGGGCGACGTCCCGAGCCGCTCGCGGCCGCGGCCGCCGGCCTCGATGCTGACCGGGTCCTAGTCCGCGCCTGCGACGTATCCGACCGCGGTGCCGTCGCGGCCTTAGCGTCGGCTGTCGCGGCCGAGTGGGGTGCCGTTGATGTGCTAGTCAACAACGCCGGCATCAACACCAATCCGCGCTCGGTCGGCGCAGTAGCACCCGCGGACTGGGACCAGACCATTGCCATCAATCTCACCGGGGTGTACAACATGGTGCGGGCGGTGTTGCCGGGAATGCGGCAACAAAACGACGGCCTCATCATCACCATTTCGTCCATTGCCGGCCTGCGGGCCAGCAAGCTAGCCGGTGCCGCGTATTCGGCCTCCAAGCACGGGGCAGTGGCCCTGACGAACTCGATCAACGAGGAGGAAGTCGCGTCCGGCATCCGCGCCTGCGCGATTTGCCCTGGCGAGGTAGAGACGCCGATTTTGGCCCAGCGGCCCGAACCCGTCAGCGCCCAACGCCGGGCCGCCATGCTGCAACCCGAAGAGTTGGCCCAAGCCGCGCTCTTCGTGGCTGCGCTGCCGCCCCGCGCCTGTGTGCCCCTCTTGGTGATCAAGCCGACGGTGCAGTTGTTTCAGTAGGGCGTTACTAGAAGTATCTCGTAAATATCACCACTAGTTATATTGTAATAGTCTTTACTCCTTGTCACAAACATCATGCTTGCTGGCACAGGAGCTCATGTGAGGCGCATATAGCCGAATGAGGATGTTATGACTCTGACAAAAGTAAAATTGAGACGCTTTACTGCGTTCTCGAACTTGGAATTGGAGCTTTGCCCCGGCATTAACGTTTTAGTGGGTGCAAACGGCACAGGCAAGACCCATTTGATGAAGGTCCTATATGCGGCATGTGACTCTTCTAAAGCAGACGTCCACTTTGCCGAGAAGTTGATGCGGGTGTTACTTCCGTCGGGCCGCTTCCTAGGGCGACTAGTCAAACGGCAGCCGGGCAGTACCAAGAGAGCCAAAGAAAACAAGGAAGCCAAGGAAATCCATGGCCTGATTGAGATATTAGCTAGCAGTCCGGTCGCATTCGTGGATGTGTATCGCGGCGACCGGCGATTGAGAGTCCAGTTCTCCAATCGCATCAAATTACCAAATTCCGCCTACGTTTCTATAAGTGGTGCTGATTCTTGGAAAGATTCTTCATTAAAAAGTATCTATATTCCAGTGAAGGAGATGCTCTCTAACGCACCCGGCTTTCGCTCACTTTACTCGGAACGCGAAATTCACTTTGAAGAAATTTATGCGGACATTCTGGACCGGGCTTACATCCCATTACTGCGCGGCAAATCGGATGCTTTACACAGGCGTTTGCTCACTCGTCTGCAAAAAGAGATCGACGGAAAAGTGATGATCAAAAATGAGGAGTTTTTTCTAAAAAATAAAAAAGGAACCTTGGAGTTCACCCTGCTTGCTGAGGGCATGCGCAAGCTGGGATTGTTGTGGCTTTTAATACAAAATGGCACTTTGCAGAGCGGCTCAGTACTGTTTTGGGATGAGCCTGAGACCAACCTGAACCCGAAGCTGTTAGGTACGCTAATTGATGTCCTGCTGCAACTGCAACGCGCTGGTGTTCAGGTATTCTTGGCGACCCACGATTACGTCATTCTCAAGGAGATTGATCTCCGTATACGCGATGAGGATGCGGTAGCCTTCCATTCATTTTACTTTGACGAGATGGGCGAGATAGCCTGTCACACGGCAAGTAACTATCTCGACATCCATCCCAACGCGATTGCGGATACCTTCACCGATCTTTACAACCGGGAAATTGAGCGCGACCTATAATGACCGTTCTTGAGGAAGGGGATCTGCAAATTACCATCGGCGACGCGATCAATGCGCGAAAGTTCGACGATGCCAACCACGGACTGAACAACTGTATGAAAGCGGTGGATTTCATCGTTGAGCTTCTTGACTGCTACCTGTTCATTGAAGTCAAAGACCCACAAGATCCTCAGATACCTAAGCAAAGTCGCAACAACTTTCTTCGCAAAATTAAAAGCGGTGAGCTTGACGAGGATCTCAAATACAAGTACCGAGATTCCTTTCTCTACGAATGGGCGTCGGGCCGAGCCAACAAGCCCATTGACTACCTAGTACTGATTGCCATGGACGCCCTAGATAACGCCCTTTTACTGAATAGGACGGAAGATCTGAAGCGGAAGCTGCCCTTATTGGGACCGAGGGCACGTCCTTGGCCTCGCCCGACTGTTCGGAGTTGTGGCGTATTCAACATCGCGTCGTGGAGCAACCGCTTCCCGCAGTATCCTATCAGGCGACAGAGTGCGGGAACGACGCATCCTTAATCGCCCGCGCCTGCGTGCTCCTCTTGGCGATCAAGCCGACGGTGCAGTTGTTTCAGTAGGGAGGGACAGTGGCGTCGGAGAAGATGCCGACTAAAGAGCGATACTGTACTATACTTGCTGAACGTTCTCTTGCGTCTAGAAGAATTCCGCAAAGTAAAATTCGGTTGTGCATCGCCCTATGACAACGCAGACGAAGCCGATTGATGATAACACTAGTTGAAGCCTTGAATTATCGCTGTTTGCGGTATGTGCATAGGCCGCTGCGCCCTTTTCACGTCCTCGTAGGGCCGAATGCCTCTGGCAAGACAACCTTTTTGGACGTTATCGGTTTTCTCTGTGATTTGTTGTATGAAGGCTTGGATACGGCGATCGCAGAACGCACTCAGAACCCCCAAGACCTCTTCTTCCGGCGTCAGGGTGATAGACTAGAGATAGCAGTGGAGGTACGCATTCCCGATAAGCTACGTTCTCAGACAATAAAACCAGATTTGGACACGGCGAGGTATCAGGTAGCGATTGGGTTTAACGAAACACACCGCCAATTCGAGTTCAAGTCCGAGACGGTTTTACTAAAAAAATTTGCGGACTTTGCAATGCCACAACGCTCTTTATTTCCAGTGTTAGCAGACGCCCCGAATTCATTATTGGAGCGCATTGGGCGGAAAGACAGCAAGGTCGTCATCAATAAGACAGCAGGAGGAAACGACAGCTTTTATAGCGAAACAGATAAAGGCTGGTCACCATCGTTCAAATTAGGGCCGCAGACATCGGCTTTCGGCAACCTGCCTGCTGATATAGAGCGATTTCCCGTTGCCACATGGTTTCTAGAGTATCTAACCGGCGGTGTCCAAGAGTTTGTACTGCATAGTAATGCCATTAAGCGCCCCAGTTCTCCAATGAGGGGGTCTGGTTTTCTGCCGGACGGTTCAAACCTGCCTTGGGTGGTCTCTCATTTGCGAGAAAAAACTCCCCAGCGGCACCAAGACTGGATTGCACATTTGCGCACGGCCCTGACCGACTTGGTCAACATCGAGACATTCGAGCGTCCAGAGGACAGGCACTGCTACATGATCTACGAGTATGAAGGCGGGCTAAAGGTGCCTTCGTGGATGGTTTCCGACGGTACGCTGCGACTGACAGCACTCACTCTGCCCGCATATTTGGCCGATCTACGAGGTATCTATCTAATAGAGGAGCCAGAGAACGGGATACATCCTCGAGCGGTCGCCACTGTGTATGATTCGCTCTCTTCAATGTATGAGGCTCAGGTCTTATTAGCGACTCATTCGCCGGTAGTGCTGAGCGCGGCCAGCATGGATGACGTATTGTGCTTTGCCAAAAACGACGACGGCTCAACCGACATTGTTCTAGGCACCGAACACCCCACGCTACGGCAATGGCAAGGCCAAGCCGACCTTGGCACACTACTTGCCTCTGGGGTTTTGGGATGAACGAGAAAGACCTCGTTGTTCTCGCGGCCGACTCCAATATAGAACAGGTACTAATTGGGTTGTTTACGCGACCAGAGGCATTGGGTATTCGCCCGATTGACGTGAACATTTCCGTTCATCCGCAACGCGATCCCGGCTGTGCTACACGCGGCGTTGATTTCCTATCCAATCTATCGGAACTGTATCTCCACGGATTGCTCATTTTCGATCGCGAAGGCAGTGGCAGAGAACAGAAGCAGCCCCAAGAAATGCAGAAAGAACTCAACCGTGAGTTAAAGGATTCGGCGTGGGGCAAACGAGCGAGGGCCATCGTGCTCGACCCAGAACTGGAGGCGTGGGTCTGGAGCGATTCGCCTCATGTCGACGACGTAGCGGGATGGAAAAATCGACGACCTCCGCTGCGTCGCTGGCTGACCAGTCAGGGCTATTTGCAAGAAGGGGCAACCAAACCCGAGCGGCCCAAGGAAGCATTGCAAGCGGCTTTGCGCACGGTGCGAAAGCCTCGCAGTGCCTCCTTGTATCGGCAGCTTGCAGAAAAGGTTTCCCTGCGCCGCTGCAATGATCCATCGTTCTTGGAACTCAAAACGGTCCTAACAGCTTGGTTTCCAGCAGGCAGCCCAGTGCTCGGCGAGGTCGAAAGAGCAAGGTAAAAATGACAACGCGGAAAATCGCAATCGATGTTCCAGAAAGTGTGCTGCTGGCTGAAAAGACCGACGAGCGCACTTTTGCACGTGAACTTCGCATGCTGGCCGCGGCCAAGCTCTATGAGCTCGGCCGTCTTTCGTCCGGGCGAGCTGCGGAGCTTGCTGGGATGGCGCGCGTGGAATTCCTATTGACGCTTGATCGCTACAAGGTCTTTCCACTTGAGACGGAGTTGAATGACCTAGAACGCGAGCATGTCTGAGTTCATCAGCAACACGTCACCGCTGCTGTATCTTTATCGCAAATCCATCGTCATGCGTCTTTCGTGGAATGAAATAATTGGAGAATACCATGAGCGAACAACAGAAGCCGCAGAAAAAACACCCATTTAAGTTGCTTGCCTTGATCTTAGGCATGGTTGCTCTTTTGGGCGTTGGGGGCAAAATGTATGTCGATTACGCCGAGAAGCAACGTCAGGAGGAGGTATTTGTCGCAGAGGTGGGGCGTATGCCACATCCGAAGGGTGCGAACAAGGGAGAGCCTGACCTACATATTGCAGCGAGACTGAACTTGCCCGCGCTGACAGTATCCCTGCTTAATCAGGGGGCCGATGTCCATGCTAAAAACAGCGATGGCTGGACATTGCTACACTGGGCGGCGCGTAATGATGCTTCTTCGACGGCTGCGGTATTACTTGAGTCGGGGGTTGATGTCCATGCTAAAAACAACACTGGCTGGACGTCGCTATACATAGCGGCGCGCAATGATGCTTCTTCGGTAGCAGGGTTGTTGCTCAAGCAGGGGGCCGATGTCCACGCTAAAGACGACTACGGCAAAATGCCACTACACGCTGCGGCGGCGCATAATGCTGCTGCTGTGGCTGCGGTATTGCTCAAACAGGGGGCCGATATTCACGCTAAAGACGACGGTGGCGAAACGCCACTGCACGCTGCGGCGGCGCATAATGCTACTGCTGTTGCTGCGGTGTTACTTGAGTCGGGGGCCGATATCCATGCCGAAAACAACGATGGCGAAACACCACTGCATAACATTTTTGGCTATGACATGAATGCAGCAAGAGTTGCTGGAGCAGCCGGATTTTCTGAGGTGGCCGCTCGTTTTCTCAAAAAAAGACGGGGGGTGACACCAACTGACGCTGTCAATACACCGCTGCACCATCTGACGACATCTGAGGATGCTGCTGCTGCTGCTGTTGCTGGTATGTTGCTTAAGGCAGGAGCCGACGCCAATGCCAAAAACAATGATGGTTCTACGGTTCTGCACTGGGCGGCGGCGCATAATGCTGCGGCTGTTGCTGCGGTATTACTTGAGTGGGAGGCCAACGTCAACGCCAAAGACAACTTTCACATGGGCTGGACACCACTGCACTGGGCGGTGAGTGAGGATGCTTCAGGTCTTACCGGTATGTTGCTTGAGTGGGGGGCCAACGTCAATGCTAAAGATAGCCGTAAGGGCTGGACACCGCTGCATGTTGCGGCGCAGCAGAATGCTTCTGATACGGCCGAGATATTGCTCAAGGCAGGAGCCAATGTCCATGCCAAAGCCGACTTCTTAGACTTCATGCCACTACATGTTGCGGCGGAGTATAATGCTTCTGATACGGCCGAGATATTGCTCAAGGCAGGGGCCGACGCCAATGCCAAGGGAATCTATGGTACTACACCGTTACACTGGGCGGCGCAGCAGAATGCTTCTGATACGGCCGAGATATTGCTCAAGGCAGGGGCCAATGTCCACGCCCAAACAGACAACGGCAGGACGCCGCTGAGATGCGCGATAGAGGAGGAGGATTTAGAGACAGCCGCGGTTTTGCGTCGTTACGGTGCCCATAGGTGAAATAAGATGATTCTATTTCTAATCGAGTCGGAGGCGGATGTCCACACTCGCCGATCTTACGCCCTAGACGCAATGCTGCCCGATCTGCGCTGGTACGCTTCGCCTCGGAGCGAGAACGCGTGGAACATCTGTTTGCGCTTTACGAGCGGCTGCAAGCTCCGTTGGCGGCGGAAGCAGAGGGGAAGCGGAGGTGAGGAGGCGAAAGATAAAGAAGCGTTGAGCTTGCTGCGCTACCGGGAGTCCCACCGTCGCTTCAATTCGAGAAATTTTTCGTTAGTTTTCAGAGTAGGATCGGCTTTGATTATCGACGCTAGTATATCTTCTATACCAAAGGGCCAATATAAAATGTTGTCCGGCAGCACTGCATACAAGAGATCTAGCGTCTGACGAGGGTGTTTTTTGGCGATGTTCTCAGACAATGGCAAATGAAGGTGCTCTGCCTTAGTAAGAAGCGGGAGAATTGTTTCTACTAATTCTGGAAATAGCTCTTCTTTGCAGAACGCTAAGTCAAATAAAGATGCGGACATTGCTGGCGAGTTCGCCTTTCTCTGACGAGGCCATACATCTCTCAAGAACTCTGGCAACAATAATGTCCATTTGTCTCTAGTCCTTTCTTCTGTGCATGACCTCCTCATAGCATGTAACACATGAGATCGAAATTCATCATCCGTCTGCACCAGCACATCCCTGAGTTCCTCATTGGAAACACAACGATTGCTTGTTCCTTCAATAAAGCTCCCCCACCCGGACAAAATAATACTTGAAAGCCCTTGGCGATACTCGCGGCGAGTTTGACCATCCTCTCTTGCAAGCTGAAGCAAATGCGTCTTTAAGCGCATAAATAGCTCTTGGCATGGCGTGTACGCGAGAGAGCCTCCCCAAAAAGCCTCCCTATCGAGCCCACTGGAATCAAGAGCCGAAAGTAGATTATCTTCTGACCATTCGCGATTATTCGTATAAAACCAATTTATCCGGTATGTGAAAATTGCTAACGCGTACCGGCGCAGATCACCGGGCAGAGCAAGCAGTTCATCTGCATACTCTAGATGCTCTAGAGGAAAGTCCCCATCCATCTTCATGCCGTTTGTCTGCGAATTACGAAAGAGAGCTTGTGCAATCTGTCCTACCGGTGCATTAAGTGCCGTCGTCATCCAGTCCCGGACTCCATCGACCTGCCAGACCCCCGAATCACTACTTTCCGGTTCTTTTGCTAGGGCTTGGATCAGCGCACTCGTTACCTTGTGAAAACCTGCTGGATATTGATCGAAGAGGCGATCACTCACGTTCATAAGCCAGCTTGCTGCTGGCCAGACGAGTTCCGTAGCACCATTACCCAGATAACCAGCTAAACGCTCGGCGATCAACGCCATAAATCTGGGCTTGTCGGTCTTTCGCTCCTCCGCATTCAGAAAGATGCTCCACTCCCAATCTGGAAAATCTCCCCTGCTGGCCGCTGTCCTGAGAGCAGAAAATGCTCTGACAGGACGGGCATTCGACAATCCGCTGAAGGGGTTGTATCCGACGAAAGGCTCATCTCGTCTCCCACTCAGACTTTGTGCCTCTGACAGCACTGAAGCAAGAGGTATATCCAATAATGCTGAATAATCAGTTTCAGTGTTCATTGTCCCAATTCTAGTTCCCCAATATGCTACTATTTTATCGACATGTTCCGGCTTCCAATCCGGTACGAATCCCCGAAGCCGATCGGTTTCTTCCGCAAGATTGAGATGTAATTTGCATCCTTTTTGAGACAACCAAGTTATCCGAGCTAGTATTGACAAAGTACGCTGTTTCTCGAAATCCTCTTCTTGTTTTCGGCGCGAACGTCCTTTCAGAAGCCGTTTTTCGATCGCGACACGAGTATCGGCACTCAATCTATCCCACCGAGCCAACAGCGTATGCAACAAATCCCACTCGTGGCTACGGTCCCAAAAGATGTCATCACTCATATCGACAAGCATAGAACCAAACTGATCATCCGACACCAAGTCGGGTTTGCCTGCGGCCCATATTCGCAGCCTTGCAAATATCGCGTCGTCTTCACTCAACCATTTTGAAAACTCGTGCCTTGCCGCCTCTATGTCGATCCGTATGAGACGCTCAAAGACCGATGTAAATTCAATGACGGCTCCAGACAGCCTAAGTTTGCGATCGCTGGCTGTATTCTGGTCTAGAACAATAGAGCTTATATGACCAAGGCCACCTCTGTCGATTTCGGTCTCAAGCTCGAGAGCAGTCTCGAGATTCTTACGCAATACTACTACAACAGGAGCAACCCATTCATTAGGAATGTCGATTCTTTCACTGTTATCTGCCGGATACACCACATCCAAACCAATAAGCTCGCTGCGACCTATCTCTCCCTGCTTTTCAGGTGGCTTGGGATTGCCCAAAAGTGGCTCCACCCGCAAATAAGGGCGAAAACATGCAGCATAGGCGCGAACAACGCTTCTGCTCCAACCGTCCTTTGAAATTCGTCTTTTCAATTCATTCCAACCGACTAAATCGGCATCCCTATTTCTACCTTGTTCCCAGTATTCGAGCAGATAGTACCAAGCCTCACGAACAGCGGGAGATATGGGCCGTTGTGAGCGTGTAAGAGTCCAACGTATTCCGCTTCGAATTTCGGGATGCAGAGGGGTTGTTCGCACTGCCCACCAAACAGCCGCGGGCTGGCTCGCAACACCTCTTATCCACGCACCCATTTGGCGGAGCCGCGGAGGAAGAGGCAGCACGTTGTACGCCCAACGACCTGTTATCGACGGAAAATTGTCATTCCTCAAGGTGGTTTTGTCGATGCGGCTCAGATTAAAAGCATCCCAAGCATCGGTTGGCACCTCACGTTCAGAGGAATGACCTGCAGGATCAGATCTGTCTGGCGGCATGTCTGAGTCGATGTGGTAAAGATCAAATGGATCGACGTATGGTCCCTCCTGCAAAAAGCCACCTAACTTTCCCGGTTCACCATAGCGCCTGTACTTATCGAAAACACACAGCCACTCTGCCGGAGGCAGTTTTTCTCCCTCCGAGAATTTTTTGACTCCCTCAACCGTCGAGACGATGTGAGCAACTTGCCCTCGTTCATGTGGCGAAAGACTTTTGGGACCTTGCTTCGCTTTATTGATGACCTCCGAATACCACTTATCGAGATCTCGCGCTCTCTGCGCCCACGCCTCTAGCGTGTTCCAAAGAGCAGCATGGTCGGAATCTTCTGCATAGGAAATGGCCTTAACCCCTCTGTGCCCCCATTTAGAGGCGGCATCGTCCGCATTACCCGGTTGAAAAGCATAGACTTGGCGTTCATTGATCTGTCTGTTTAGTCCTTCTAACAGATAATGAACAGGAGGATCGTCCGCCGCGTAGCCGATGAAGACAACGACGTACCTGTCAATGATTTCCCGAAAGAAGGAAGTAGCCCAACCCTCCGAAAGATACGCCTGTCCAAATTGGGAACTGGACAGAACAAATCCATCGTCTTCAGCCCTTTGGTAATCAGGTGTAGCCTTACCGTGAAGATAGATAATGCCGTTCATATCATTCGGCCGCGACGGATCAGGCAAACGAGGTCGTTGCCACGATGAAAGGCCGCGATCACAATCATCAAACAGGCGATCAAAGTTGGTCGTTACGACATGAACCAAACCTTCCATAGTGGTTGCGAGGTCGAGGATTATGCGATGGGCCGTCAAATCCGGTTCATTATCCGGTCGCAGCGCGAAAGCCACCGCCTCTTCTATAACGTCCATGGAAAACTCGCGCTCAAGCAGGCCGAATATCCGGTCTGCGGGGATTACACCAGCGACACTGGTTTGGGCCTCAATACTACGCGCTTCATCAAGTAGCTTCCGGGCTGGGCTATCAGCTAGGACCCCAAGTGTCTCCATAACTTTTTTTGCCAAACCAAAGAAGTCCGGCAGCTTTGCCTTAGCCCGTGAGACCCCAGCCCCACAGAAGAAAACTACTCGGCCCTCATCGCGGGCATGGAGCAGCTCATCTGGAATCGCCGGGCCATTGTCCAAAAACCGCATTTACTCTCCTAGTTGGAGCCTTGACTCACCTTTGCTCTTCTTCTAAAATTTTGTCATTCGCCTTGTCAAAGTCAATGACATATCTTTTTTTATTTATTAAAGATAAATATCATTAACTCTTTTATAACAATGAGTTATGATGACAAAAGCCATGACAAATAAGCGGCCATACGAAGCGTCGCATCCTTGGCTTACCTTCGCTCTCGACCTATCGCATCTAGACTACAAGACCTGGATCGCGCTCGGCGCGGTGGCGGCAAAATGCGATCACATCGCCAATGCGATGATGGATCCTGAGGTAGCGCAGAGTGTTCACAGGCTGTATCTGGCAAAGGGCGCGTTGGCCACCACAGCGATCGAAGGCAATACGCTGTCCGAAGAAGAAGTCACAGGGCTGCTCGCAGGCTCGCTCAAACTGCCGCCGTCGCGGGAGTACCTCGGCCAAGAGATCGAAAACATCGTCAATGCCTGTAACGCACTGACCGACGATATTGCCACAAGCGGCACCAAGCCGCTTACAGCCGCGATCATCAAAAAAATGAATCGGGCTGTACTAAACGAACTCGAAGGCGAAGCCCATGTCGCGCCCGGAGAAATCCGCACCACAGATGTGGTCGTAGGTAGATACAAATGTCCTCCGCATCAGGATTGCGTCTTTCTACTAGATCGCCTGTGCGACGTATTGAACAAATTTCCGCTCGCCGAGGACCACCCCATCGCCTATGCGGTCCTGAAGGCCATTTTCGCGCACCTCTATCTGGCTTGGATCCATCCCTTCGGCGATGGCAACGGCCGCACGGCGCGATTGCTGGAATTTTACATCCTAATTGGTGCTGGCCTACCGCAGCCGGCCTGCCACCTATTGAGCAACCACTACAACCAAACGCGGTCGGCCTATTACCGCCAACTAGACCGCGCTCGCCAAACGGACGACGGCGTTGTGCGCTTCATAAGCTATGCCATTGAGGGGTTGGTGGACGGCCTAAGCGAACAAATCGGCCTAATCCGCGAGCATCAATGGGATGTCGCATGGATCAACCACGTACACGAGACTTTCCGTACGGTCTCAGGCTCTGCGGCGAGCCGCCAACGGACGCTGGCGTTGAGCCTATCTCGCGCAAAGGCACCGGTCCGCATCGCCGATATTCCCACGCTAGATGCCGATTTGGGCCGTGCCTATGCAACTGTCACGCCCCGCACGCTGCACCGCGACATCGAAGCCCTAATCGGTTTGGAACTTGTGGTGTATGAAGATAGAACGGTGCGGTCCCACCGCGAGCGGCTGTTGGCGTTCCTGCCCTGGCGCAACCTAGCCAGCCGCTGAAACCCGCAGTGCCTGCCGCGTCCCCACCAAGTCGAAACAGGCCTCTTGGTTGCCGCGCATGAAGCGGGTCGCCAGCTCTATGGCTGCGGCCTCGGTCAGCAGGCCGTCGTCTATCTCGCCTTGGAGGGCGCGGGTGAGCCAGCGACGCGCCTGCATTGCGTAGGCCACCGAGCTGGTCGGCCAGCCCGTGTCGCCGCCAAAGGCGAAGAGCTTGGACGCGGGAGCCGCGTGGATAAAGCGGCGCACAAAGTCGCACGCGCTGTACGGGTCAATGGACCACGCCCAGCAGAGATCCGCGTACACATTGCGGTAGTGCTTGGCCAGCGCGACCAATTCGTTGGAATAGGGATAGGCAATGTGCATCAGCACAAAGCGGCAATCGAGGTAGCGGGCCAGCAAGGGGCAGAGGTGGCCGCTTTTGATGCGGTCAACCGGCATGCGGTCGTTGCCAGCGTAGTAGCCGGTGTGGATCTTGAACGGCAGCTCGTATTCGATCGCCAGCTCAGTGCCCCGCGCCCAGCACCAATCGCCCAAAAGCAATCGGCTCGGCTCGTCGAGTTCTGTGCCTTGGAGCAGGCGTTGGAGCACGCGCTCGGCATCGGCGTCGGTGCGCTCTTCCCAGCGCAGTGTGCGGTTGTACGCATGTTGGGCTTTGACCGCGATGGCATGGGGGCCATGCTGGGCGAAGATAGCTTCCATGCCCTGCTTGAGGCTAGCCAAGTCGGTGACGGCCACGCCGGTTTCTCGCTCAATGGCCTCGGCGTCGACTTGGCCGTTGCAAAAGCCGGCCCAGGACAAGTCGTAGAGGAAGAAATCCACGCCGGACTCGTCGGGCGGGCAGGGCCAGCAGAAGTCGTCGGTCTGCACGTGGTCTAGCCGGCCTATTTGGCTGAGCAGCGTGCGCCGACCGCCGGGCCGACGCCAAGCATTGAGCTTTTCTTGCGCCTTGTGCAGCTCGTCGTCGCTAAAATCGGCCATGCCATAGACTTCGTGCGCGAGGATGCGCACGGCCTCGCCGTAGCCGGTGAAGCGAATGGCCGCAAAGGCCGAGCGGATGCGGTCAAAGCGCGCACCCAAATCCGGGTCGGACGCGTCGTTGAGCTTGTGTAGGTCTTCTGCGGTGGCACCGGCCGCGATCAGGTCGGCGGGCACGTAGTTGCCGAAGAGGTCTTGCAGGATGTCCGGGCCGTTCTCGACCCAGTCTCGCTCCTTGCGCAGGTGCTCGTGCGTGTCGATTAGCAGCGCGTCGGCGATGTGTTGGCACAGGTCCGTAGCCATGGGGCATGCTCCGGTTTGAGGTGTTGCGTTTCCAAGCTGTCATTAACAATAACAATATGGACTGGCATCCCTTCATCGTCCACTACCCCATCGCGCTCTTGTCGCTGAGTCCGCTGTGCGATCTAGGCGCGCTTTTGCTGAGACGCCGCGCCGGGCATCACTTAGCGTACGGCTTGCTGGTGGTGGGCGTACTAGCGGCGACGGCCGCCGTGCTCAGCGGCAACGCGGCCGCAACCGAGGCTTGGGAGGGGCCGGCCGCCGCGCCCTTAGCCACGCACGAATCCCTCGCTACTTGGACCTTGCTGTTGGGGTTGGGGGCTGTCTTAGGGCGCTTGCCCTTGCATCTCAAGGGGCGGCTTGAAGGATGGCCGCTCTATGGGTGGATCGCGGTCGGCCTGCTGATCGGCGGCTTGGTCTTGTGGACGGGCTACTGCGGCAGCGAATTGGTCTATGTACACGGCTTGGGCGTGCGGGCCGATGGCTGATCGGCGGCTGGTTGGCGGAATTTTTTTCGCTTATCTTCGCCCGCAATTCTTCACATCTGTAAACTAGGAGCAACCCGTGAACCGCCCCAACATACTGCTCATTATGACGGACGAACACGCGCCCATGTACAGCGGCCCCTACGGGCATCCGCTCGTGCAGACGCCCTTTATGGATCAATTGGCGGCCGAGGGCGCGACCTTTGCCAACGCCTATTGCAACTCTCCGCTCTGCCTGCCGTCGCGGATGTCGTTTATGACCGGCCGCTACATCAGCCGGATCGCTGCCTTTGACAATGCCAGTCCCCTGCCATCGGATGCGGTCACTTGGGCCCATCGGCTGCGCGCTGTCGGCTACGATGTGGTGCTATCGGGCAAGCAGCACTTTTGCGGCCCGGACCAACTACACGGCTTCCGCGCCCAGCTAGCGCGCGATTTGCACGCCGAGCTGTGGACCAAAGATGGCGTTCTGCGCGGTACGCCCGACTGGAGCAAGGGTACGCTGCCAGCCGACAAGCCTTGGGGCGGCGTGGCTGAGGCCGGGCCGGGGACGACCTTGGAGATCGAAGTCGATGATCTGGTGGAGGAACGAGCACTGGCTTACCTACGCGACCCGGCCCGCAAGGAGCGGCCTTGGGCACTGAATGTCTCGTTTATTGCGCCGCATTTTCCACTCGTAGTGCCCGAGCGGTTTTTCAATCTCTATCCCCTCGACCAGATCGACATGCCGGAGATTCCCCCCGGCCATCTCGAAAGCCAGCACCCCGTACACCAGCGGATGCGGGCCATGTTCGGGGCGGTCGATTTCCCCGCAGAACAGGTGCGCCGCGCCCGCGCCGGTTACTACGGGCTGATTACTTATCTCGACGAGAAGATCGGCCGCCTGCTCGCCGCCCTAGAGGAAACCGGACAGCGCGACGACACGCTCATCGTGCATTTCAGCGATCACGGGGAAATGAACGGCGAGCACGGCATGTGGCGGAAGTCGAGCATGTACGAGGCGTCCGCGAGGGTGCCGCTGCAAATGGTCTATCCCGGGCACATCCCGGCCGGTCGGCGCATCAGCGGGGTGGTGTCGTTAGTGGATCTAGTGGCGACCATCGTCGAACTCGCCGGCGCGTCCAGCGCGGGGCCGCTGGACGGCGGCAGTCTGGTGGGATTGCTGCAAGGGCAAGACGCAGGCTGGAAGGACGAAGCATTTTCCGAGTACCTAGCCCACGGCGTGGCGCGGCCCACGGCCATGCTGCGGCGCGGCCGCTACAAGCTCCACTACAGCTTGGGAGACCCACCCCAGCTATACGACGTAGAAGCCGACCCCAACGAATTCGACGATTTAGCAAACCATCCATATCACGCGGCCACCTTAGCCGCCCTGCAAGAGCGGCTGTTGTCCGAGTGGAACCCGGTCGCCTTAGAGACCCAAGTGCGGCAAAGTCAGCAGGATCGGCTCTTGATTGAACGGGCCGCACGATTCGCCTGAGCGTTTAGTCAGTGGCTAGCGGCCGTACGCCTCTAGGTGTCCGGCTCGTACTTGGGCTGCCGCGGTGCGCGAGCCCGCTCCAGTCGGTACTTGCTCCCGTCAAGCGGTAGCCCTATGCGAGCACCGCCGCGCTGGTGCGATTCGACAAACGCGAAAATTAGCTCGGTATTGGCCCGCGCCAGCTCGGCGCCGCCGCGTGGCGGCTCGCCCGTATCGAGCGAGTGGACCAGATCCTCGACCAAGCAGAGGGTCGAAGCCCGGTGCTCGAAAGCAGGAAATTCCACCGAGCCTAAGGTATCGCGGCCCCGATGATCGCGTGCTACCGGGGCCCGCAACTGCCACTCTTTATCGTGGCCCAGTGCCGTCACCACGCCCTTTTCGCAGACAGCCTCCACTTCCAATCCCCGACCCGAATTGAGCGCGTACGCGGTGACCCCGTTGGCGAAGTGGATGATGCCGTGCCCGACCGGATCCTCGCGCAGAATAGCCCCGTCGATGATCGCGTCGCCATTGGGCAAATGCGCTTGCACCCAAGCGGCCGGGGTATCGGAGTTGAGGCGCTGGAGCAGGTCAAAGCTGTGGCTGGCACCGTTGAAGAGTGCACTGGTCTGGTGGATGATGAGGGTTTGCAACGCGCCGATTTCCCCGGAGTCAATGACGGCCTTCATCTGGTCGTAGCCGGGGTGGAAGCGGCGATTGGTGCCCATGTTGAGCGCGACGTTGTGGCGCTGGCAGGCTTGGACCATGCGGTCGGCTTCGGCCAGCGAGGCCGAGAACGCTTTTTCCGCGTAGATGGCGCGGGCCCCTGCTTCGGCTGCCGCGATGACGATCTCGGCCCGCTGCTCGGGCTGGGTGGCGACGCTGACGATGTCTGGCTCTTCGCGGGCGAGCATTTCTCGGTAGTCGGTGTACTGCTTGTCCGCGGGAATGCCGTAGCGCACACCGACCTTTTCCATTACATCGGGGCGCAGGTCCGAACAGGCGATGAGGTCCGTGCGTTCACAAGCCTCGTATCCAGCGGCGTGAGAGTACGGGCGCATCGCGGGCGGGACTTCGTTGTCGATGAAAGCCCCCATGCGGCTACAGCCGATGAGGACAGCTTTGTATTGGTGCATTTTCTCCTCCTTTACCAAAATTTGGCGACGTTTTCTTCCGCCTTGGTCATCGCCTCCACCAAAGCGGCGCGGCCTTGGCGGTTGGCCGCGAGGGCGCGTTGGATGGCCGCTGCCAAGTTCGGGGGGGCTTCGACGCGCTCGGCGTGGGCACCGAGGGCCTCGGCCACCTGTGCGTAGTGGCCACCGAGCCGGTTGCTCTGATAGTGCTCGCTGGCGTAGGGCATGTGCTGGTCGTAGTGGGTCATTACGCCGTTGTTGAGCACCACCGTGAGAATGGGAATTTCTGCGCGCACAGCGGTCTCTATGTCGAGACCCGCCATGCCAAAAGCCGCGTCGCCCATGACGTTGATGACCTGCTTGTCCGGCGCGGCTAACTTGGCCCCCAATGCCAGGCCCAAGCCGTAGCCGAGCTGAGTCGATTTGCCCCAGCCGATGTACCCTCTGGGGATTTGGGGCCGCCAGAACGGCACGAGCTGATCGCGGGGATAGCCCGAGTCGTGGGTGATGATGGTGTTGGGCACATCCACGGCGCGGGCGAGCTCGGCGAAGACCCGGTAGGGGTTTATCGGCACCTCGTCCGAGCGGAATTTAGGAGCCCATGTGGCGTTGAACTCAGCGCGGATGGCTGCGATCTCGGCCGCAGTCCCGCGCCCATCGGCCCGCCCGTCGGCCCCGAGCTGCCGGCGAACTTCCTCGACGATCTGATCCAGCACGATCCGCGCATCGCCGATGGCCCCGAAGTCGATCCGGTAGTCCTTGTTGAGATCCTCGGCGCAGTTGGTCACCTGCGCCAAGACAGCGTCGCTGGGCATGGGGGCATTGAAGGCCGAGATGGTAAAGCTGGTGCCCACGCCCAAGACGAAATCGGTCTTTTGCAGGAAGCGATCGACCATCAGGGTGCCGGTGTGGCCGCCAGTGCCCAGCGCGAGCGGATGATTTTCGGGAAATGCGCTCTTGCCGGCCAAGGTGGTCATAACGGGTGCGTTGAGCAGCTCGGCGAGGGCTACGAGTTGCTCGGTAGCCTCGGCCCACAGCACGCCGTGCCCGGCGTTGATGACCGGGCATTCGGCCTTGACCAGCGCGGCAACCAAGTCGCGCACCGCGTCTGGGTCGGCCCCGGACTTGTAGGCTTTGATTGGTTGGTAGTCGAGATCACCGGAGAACTCGGCGGCTCCTAAATCGCTGGGGATTTCCACCAGCACCGGCCCGGGGCGGCCGTGGGCGAGCTGGCTAAAGGCGCGGCGCATCAGCTCGGGAATGCGCTCAACTTGGTTGATGTTGGCGGCCCATTTGGTAATGCCGCGATAGTTGGCCACCGCGTCAAAGTTGGGCGGCACTTGCGTGCGGGCCGTGGGCACGCCGCCGGGTAGGAGCAGCAGGGGAATGGAATCGGCGTACGCCTGAGCTGCGCCGCCAAGGGCGTTTTCAGCCCCCGGCCCGGTCTGCATGGTGAAGACGCCAAGGGGGTGGCCATTGGTGACGCGGCTGAAGCCGTCGGCCATGTTGACGCCCGTCCGCTCTTGGCGGCAGATAACGGGCCGAATCCCAGCGCGGGCCGCCTCGTCGATGAGCGACTGGGCGGGAAAAGCCGACAGCCACGCAACGCCTTCGGCCTTGAGGATGTGGGCAATGGCTTGGTTGCCGTTCATGGGTATGGCGTCCCTTTCCGGGGTTTGTTGTTGGGTCAGGGCCGCCACAAGGGACGGCCCCTACGGGATTTTGTAGGGGCAACCCCCTGTGATTGCCCACCCGCAAAATTTGCATAGAACGTTGGACACAGACCTAGCTGCGTCAAGAGGCTCGCCGCCCGCGCCCGATGCTCCACCAGACGACCAAGGCCTCCACGGTGTGGCCGCTAATTAAGGCCCCCACGGCCTGGGTCGCGCCGTGGAGGTCGAAATTGGCAAGCAGGGCCAGCATCAACAAGACGGTCGCCACCCGCGACGGAGCGCTCGGTGCCATGGCTTGGGTGCGGTGCTGGAGCAGGCCAATGCCGTGGAAGTAGCTGCGCAGGCTGACGACAAAAGGAAAGCCCGTAAACAGGAGCAGGGGCGTCTTGCAGTCGGCGATCAACTCCGGGCCGATGCCGATCCAAGCGCCGAGTATGTAGTGGACAGCCGGCGTCCAAAACAGCACCACCATCCACGCACAGGAAAACAGACAACAGCCCCAGCAGAAGCGGCGAATTTTGCCCAAATCCCCTTCTTGGCGAAAGGCCGTCGGCAGGTTGCGCAGTTCGTTGAGCCAGCCATAGGGGATGTGGCCGAGCGCATAGACGATGGTCAGCACGGCCAGTGCTTGGGTGCCGTCGGCACTGCGGGCGACGAACACGTTGATCAGCGGCCGGGTGCCGGCCTGCACGGCCATGATCAGGGCCAAGGGCCAAAAGAAGCGCAGGACGTAGAGGTAAGTCAGGGCCGGTGCCGTAGCTTGAGCAGGCCAGCGCACCAAGCGCCAGCGGCCCCACGCGACCACGCCCAGCTCGGCGAGGGCACCTGTGTACGTGGCGAGGACCGGCAGTAAGATGGGGGTCTGGCGGACGAAGCCGAGCGGCAGCAGCGCAAAGACCGCGAGGATGCTAAGAGAGATCCCGGTGATGGTGGCGTAGGCGGGGATGTCGGTGCGGCGGATGCGGATGAGTGCGCCGCTGTAAAAGCGCGTCATCCCGTGCAGGACGGGGAAGGGAACGAGCCACAGCAGGGCCACGCGCACGGCCTCCCCGAGCGCGGGATCGACCCCGTGCAGATCGTTGATGATCCAAACCCCCAAAGGCGTCAGGGCCAAGCTGGCTAAAATGCCGGCCAATAGCAGCCCGGCCGCGAGCACGAAGCGGCAGCAGACTCGGTAGCCTTGGGTGTGCTCGACGAGGACTAGGCCGAGCTGTCGCACTTGGGACAGAGTGCCGGAGAGGAATAGAGCCAAGCCAAAGGCCAGGCCAAAGGCGGCCAGCGTTTCGACCGCCCGCGGCATGCGCGCCATGCCGCCGTTGAGGAACTGGCCGCTAAGCTCTTGCACCAGCGCCGTTACCACTAGGGGCAACATGAAGCGGGTTAGCTGGGCATAGGTCATCTACGCATCCGAGCGGTTATACGTCCCACAAAAGCGGCGATGCGGTGTAGATTAACTTCAATTGTTCGCCGGGATGATCTTTTCTACTAATTGCTGCCGCATGTCCTTCCCATCAACCATTTTTTCTACGACCACGAACAGGCCCTTACTGTTGCTTTCCCGCTCCCACAATGCGCCAATGGTCCGCTTTTCGTTGGTATCTGATCCTTCGGCGATATGTGCGCCCTTGTATTCGACGACGAGGAGACGACCGTCGTCTAGCAAGGCGACAAAGTCCGGGTAGAATTTGTCTGTTGCGGTGGGCAGCCAAAACGAGTTGGGATGACGCGCTACATTGCGAATCCAGTACTTCACTACCGACAGACTGTCGATGATCTGAGCGCATTGCACTTCCTCGCCGTCGTCCGCACCGTCAAAGGCGGGAACGCGATCCGGGCCCAAAAAATGCTTGCGCGGTTTCCAGCTACCGCGATAGTGCCGTTGATCCCAGTACATGTCGTCGGCAAATGTGAAGGCCGTGTCGAACGAGACCGTTGTGTTGGCCTCGGATTCAAAGAGGTACTGCTGATAGACATTGCTCCGTTCCGCTTGGCGAATGGCCGCGATCTTGTTCTCGATTTTCTTGGCGAGCAGAAATTTGCAACGCATTAGCACGGCAATGGACATGCCGCGTGTGTTGAGCAGGTGATCGACTAGTTGGCGCAGCCATTTGAGCAATTCGCTCTGGTGAATATCCATCTGGCGCACCTGCCGGTCGAGCCACAGGACGAGCGCCTCGGCGGTCCAGCCTTCGACGGCAATGTCCAGTGCCAATTGCTCCTCTTCGCTGGCGAACTGGTAGGTGATGCGGTTGCCGTCGAGGTCAATTTCAAAGCTGCGCGCCGTCTCGCGGATAGTGAACTCCTGCTCGTCCATTTTTGGCGAATAACCGGACAGGGACCAGTCGTGGTATTCCATGAACACATCTGTATCGGCGAATTCTAGGGTGCCCTCGATTTCCGCCATGAGACGCGGAATTTTGAATGGCTGCCCTTGTTCGACCGGGGATAGGTGCTCTTTGACTGCGGCGCGGTGTTGGGCAATGGCTGTGGCAAATCCTTTTCGCTCCTGCTCGGACAACGTCTTGTAGATTGCCTGCTCGCGCTCTTGATTGATCCAGCCGGTAAGCGCGATTTCGACCTGTCCTTCAGCGGTTTCGCGCACTAGCAATCCCTCGTGTTCAGCCTCTTTGAGTTCAGACAGGATTTCCGGGGTTGCCGGGGTCGTATATCTGAATACCGGCTCCAGCTTTTCCTGCGGACCAAACAAGTCTCTCTGAAAGTCAAGTGTGTGCTGCACCGGCTCGATATTGTCGAGAGCTTCGTCTTCCTCAAAGCCCATGTCCACCAATTTGTCGGCCAAGGCGCGTGCCGCCTCGCCAAAAGACGGCTCGGACAGGAAGGCGTAGGCTTTGTTGAGGTCGGCTGTTTGGCGTTGCTTGGCGTAGGGCATCCGCAGTACGCGGCCGAGCAGTTGCTCGACGTCGGTTGCGCTTTGGATTCGCGATACCGAGCAGAAAATGTAGGCGAAGGAGCAGTCCCATCCTTCTTTGAGCGCCTCGACTGTAATGACGTATTCGATAGGACAGGTGCGGTCGAACAAGTCGATGCCGTTGAGTTCGCGCTGGTCGCCCGTGGCGATGGCGATTTTACTTTCGGGGATCTGCTCAATATCCATCAGGTGCTTTTTCAGGGCTGCGACTGTTACCTCTTGGTTTTTCGGCTGGGCTTGGAACAAGACGATGGGACGGATGTAGTCGGCATCGTTCTTGGCGGTCTTGGCAAGCGAAGCACAGGCGGAGATGGCTCCGCTCACCGCGCTTTGCCAAGCGTCGTGCTCGGCAAGCATGATGGGCAGTTTGATCATTTCCTCGCGCTTGAGTTCTTGGGCGGCGACGCTGTACAGGATGTTCGACTTGCGCTGTGGGGTCGCCGTGAACTCGACGATGGCACAGGGATTTACCCGCACCTGCATTTCCCGCGTCAGGCCGGTGACCGCGTTGTGCGCCTCATCGACGATCATCAACGGACGGTGCCGGTGCAGCAGGTTGGCAAAGGAGAATTTGACGGTGCCATTGTCCAGCGTTTCCAAGCCCGGCGCTGTTTGCGGCACCGCGGCAAAGTGCGGTTCCATATCCTCATTGTGGGCATACACCTTGCGCCCTTCGGTGCTCTTCACCCGCAGCGTTTGAATGGTGCCGACCACAATGCAGCAGTGGTCGTGCAAGTCGTGCGGGCGGATATGGGTGAAGTCGGCGATGTCGAATACACGCACCCGGCCGTCGAAAGCCTCGTCTAGCACTTGCCGATAAGCATGGCGGGTGTTTTTCAGGGCTTCGGCTGTCTGCCGGCGGATGGTGTTAGTCGGCACTAGCCACAGCACCAGTGGATAGTCCTTTTCGATATAGGCATTGCGGGCGATGGAGACAGCGTGGGCGGCGAGGACTGTTTTGCCGCCACCAGTAGGTAAGCGCAGGCAGACGTAGGGAACGCCTGGCAATTCTTTTAGCGGTGCGTAAGATTCGAGCCGCGTAGTCTGCTCGGGCTCTTTTGTTATAGCTTCGTAGGCGTTTTTGGGACCGGCGATACGCGTTTCCTCAAAGAAGCGGCGCAGGATGGCGAGGGTGTCGGCTTGATATTGTTTTAGCTGCATGGGTCAGGTGCGCGCTTTGATATCGTAGGGCGTCTGTTTGAAGACAATGTCCTCCCGGTCAAGCGTCGCTGGCGTCAAGCGCGACTGCTCGCCATAGACCGTGAGCGGCCCGGCGAAATGGGCATCCTTGCGCGCAATTTCTTCCCGAATTACAGCGAGTGTTGCACGGGTCAAGACATTGCCTTTGTCGCCGAGGATGCCGTTGTACAGCAGGGCATAAGCGCGACCGTCGTGCAGGCCGAGGAAAGGCGAATCGCCGTTGCCGCGCCACGGACGCCCGGTCTCGCTGAAATAGACGTGGGCGGCCAGCACGGAAAAGCGAATGTCCGAGCGGATATGCCCTTCCTCGTCGAACACGGGCGGGCCGAGGCGGTAGAAGCGAAAGCCGCCGCCGCCTTGCCAGCCGACGCTTTTGGAGATGCCGCCTTGTTCGCCTTCTATGACTTTGTTCAGGCGCGGGACGCAATGGCTGATGGTATGCTCGCCCATTTCAATGCCGATGTAGCGGCGACCCATTTTGTGCGCGACGGCTGCGGTGGTGCCGGAGCCGAGGAAGGAGTCGAGGACGAGGTCGCCGGGGTTGGTGGCGATGTGGAGGATGCGTTGGATGAGGCGTTCGGGCTTGGGCGTTGGAAAGACATTATCGAGATTAAATTCCTTGACCTCTTTCTTTGCATCCTGATTATGACCCACCTCAATATGAGGCCATATTGTAACCGGGGTAATGCCATCCTGAGTTTCTGAAAGAAACTTCTTAATTCTTGGAACATTATTTCCCTTCCTGCCAAACCATATTCGATTGTCCTCGACAAGATCAATAAACCGTTCTTTAGAAAATTGCCAACTTCTGCCCTTCGGCGGCCAAAATTCTTTCCCAGATAGATTTTGAATCGGATAAATATATTTTTCATTCGGTGTTTTAACTTGTATAGGCTGTGATGCCCACGGCCCTCGGGGATCATCATCAGGATTGGAAAAACCTCCCCTCTGTTCTTCACTTCGAGGAAGCAAGTTGATCTTCCAGTTTTCCTTCCTCTTTGCATGGACAACTATATGGTCATGATTATCGCTGAACCACCGCGCATCATTGGCACGAGTGTGTTTTTTTTGCCATACCACATTTGCTACAAAGTTACCCCGTCCGAAAATTTCATCCATAATGATTTTTAGGTAATGCCCCTCGTCGTCATCAATAATTACCCAGATAGATCCTTCCTCTGTTATCAGTTCACGCAATAATTCCAAGCGGGGATACATCATCTCCAACCACTGAGCATGTTCCAAATTGTCGTCGTAATGCTCAAAGTCCTTGCGAGTGTTATAAGGCGGATCAATAAAAACGCACCTCACCTGTCCGGCGTAGAACGGGAGCAACGCCTTGAGCGCGTCCAGATTGTCGCCTTGGATGAGCATGTTGCCAGCGTCCGGGTCGCCGGCCGACAGGTCAGGGGCTTCTGCGAGGAGACGATAGGGGACGTGTGAGGCGGCGTGGATGTCGGCGTCGCGTGTTAGCCAGTGTAGGGTCGGCATGGGTTAGTAAATGTGCTTTCAGGAGAAAGTTTAAAAATTCTATTAAACGGACCCTAAGGTAGTGTTTTCTAGCGTCTCGATCTCGCTACTCTCTCCATCTCTTGAACTTCGTCTAAACAACAACTCTTGTACTTTGCACCGCTACCACAGGGACAAGGTTCATTTCTTCCAGCTTTATGTCGAGCGATATGGAATATATTCCTTGCGTGTTCCATGAATCCCAAATCTCCATGTGAATACTCATCCCACAGATTCTTTCGAGCCGCTTCGATCCCAAACTGATCGGTATATGACATTCGATACAAGAAGGGAATAACCAAATCATAAAGAAAACGGGCAATCGTCAGATTTTTCTCACGCGCATACCTAATACCTAAACAGCATGAATCGTCACAGGGGTTAACGTGTAAATCGATCTTCTTTACGCCGCATTTCTTCGCAATCGCATTGGATCTTCCACCTATCTCAAACACTGTAGGCCAGCCATTGGGATGTACGGCATCAGTGTCTAGACGGATCTCAATCTCAAACACGTCGCAAATAACACTATCTGAGTTTCTAATAGTATCATCGCGCTCAAGTCTTTCGATTAGCATCCTTTTGGTTACACCATCAAAGCAAGCGCAGAAGTCCAATTCTCCAACGATCCTCTGAGCATTTTGATCGTACACCAAACTAGGGAAAGAATATCTCAGCCACTCGACATCGCTATTCGTCAACTTCATCGCGCATACGGCTTCCTAGGCGTTACCGTGACGGTGCCTACCCCTGTTCCTCGACGGCCCCCACTATTCCCACCGCCACCATCACCTCGCCTTTTCCCAAAACTATCTCCAAACACGTCGCGCCACTTTTCGATGCTGTCATCATGTTCTACGGCATCGAAAGCTTTGTTGATCTTGTCGTTGTAGATTTTGAACAGAGCCCTGAAGTGAGCGTACTTCTTTTGATCCCAGTGCCGCGTGAAATCTTCTTTCGGTAAGACGGGATTGGTGATCCTCGGCATCACTGGGTTGCTTTGCAAGAAATCGTTTATGCGATTCGAGACCGTCTTCAGGGCATCAGGCAAAGTTCTGAAGAGGTAGCCATCATTTTCACCATACACGGTGTGACCTATAAGCGTGGTCAAGAGAATTGATTTCGCAGTGAAATTCCCCTTGTGGTCTCTGAGATATTTCAAGAGCCTCGTGACCCGTTTGAGGTTTCCGTGTGTGACCGTGGTCTTATCGTTGAACCAATCCCTGTACCCTGTTCCATCGGTTGGCTCGAATTTGTTGGTCTCGTTATTGCAGATGTACTGATCCCTGTTTCTCGAAGGTATGCACGGGACAATGTCTAGGTGGAAATCGCCCGCATAGTCTAGGACCACGCATCTGGTTTTCCGACGCGCTTTCTCCGCATATACCCCGTTTTCTCTGAGGCATTGGTATAGCTCGTTGATGTAGTCCCTAGGATATTTGCTTATATACTTTATATACAGCAATACGTCGGCATCATATTCTTGGTTCTCTCTGACGGGTTTGATGATCGTACGTAGGGCATACGACCCTTGGCGTTCGATCTTTATGTAAGAGTCCAAGTTTCTGGACAAAAATTCGCTGATAGCCTTCACACTATCATTTAATCTGTCGAGCCGTGAGGGATTGAGATTTACCTCACCGTCGAGAAAGTCGTTGAAGAACTGAGTATGCTTCATGTCGAAGATCCTCCTATTGGGTGTTCTTTATGGTGAATGCTGGAGCGGAATTTACAACAAATGGATGGTAGTAAGCAATTGGTATTTTATTCACTGTGGCTACCCCTTTCGATAGCGAGGAATTCGGCAATCCTTGGTGATTGGTGGGTAAAGATATGGTCCGCCTTTGAGATCCAATCGTCTCGCTTTCGCACATCGTCCAAGGGCAATGGCTGGTCCGATTCAAAGGTCAACCGAAAAATTTTCTCTGACCTGAGCGGGCTCTCACCCATGAGTAAGCAAAGCATGTTGTGGGCACTTTCGGACTGAAGGTTGAAGATAACGTTGATGAACTTGCTGCGCTGCCAGCGAGTCAGCAGGCCCCACCCTTGCCAGCTATAGAGTAAACAGTCTTTCCATTTACCTTGGCTCCGAGGATAGAATACCTTGCTCTTACCAGTGCCAATGGAGAGGACTCGCACTCTTTTAAGCGGAATTTTGAGGCGATAATGAGCATCAATGATCGCCACGAGAGATGGATTATTGGCCCAAAGGCCACCATCAGCGAGTTGGTACTTGTTATCAACTACGACAGGGTCGAAGTACGTCGGAGCAGAGCAGGAGGCTAAGACCGCATCCGACACACGCACATTAGGATCCCGAACAAAGTCGTCGTGGTATTTTGTTTTGAAAACATGTACACAACCGTTGCCAATGTCAACGGAAGGTAGGATAAGTGGGATTTCAACTTGACCCAAAGTCATCTCGCCCAACATTTCCTCAAGGCGCGTCTTGAGGTTTTTACTCGAATATCGGCTCGTGAAAAGCTGTAAGGGACCGAGACTGGCTCGTAGTCGAGGGGCGAAGATCGCTTTGCCATGAGTTTTATAGAAGTCGGCCAATTGCACGGCCGTCTTGCCACAGGCCAGCCCGGCGGCCAGAATCGCTCCTGTACTGGTGCCAGCCAATAGGTGAAAGTGGCTTCTCCAATCGAGTTGCCACTCCTCTTCCATTCTTTTTAATAGATGGGCAGCAAAGAGTCCTCGAAATCCACCCCCATCAATAGCTAGGATGTAAAATGGCTCATTCACGATAATCGCCTCCAAAATTACGCATCAGATCGCGAAAACTGGTAAGCCTCGATCTGATGCGATACCTCGCCACCTACTCGGCAAGAAACCCGTCGGCGTCTTCGAGAGTCAGGTAGCCGGCCTTGATTAATTTCAACACCAAGTCCTCCGTCTGATAGATTACCAAGTCTCTACGCCGGCGTTGCCCTTCAACGCATGCCCTTCGGTCCTGAAGTCCGGCGACCCAATTCCGCGTAAGCGCAACGGCCAGAACGGCGCACTCGCCGGCTCCAAGCCGCCCACCTGCCCGAAGCTCAGCAAATAGGGCGACCTCCACCGGATTGCGAACACTTTGTAAATCAAGTATGCCCTCAGCCACAGCATCTTCAACCGCCTCTTTTTGTTCTGGACGCCTTATTTCACCAAGCACTTGGTCGGGCAACACGACCGGTGTGCCAAGCTGACCGAGTAACTCAACACGACCGATTTTCACGAAATTCAGCAAGACCGACGCATCGAGGACAATCGGCACCGCGCTTGTCTGCTGCATTCAAAGTACCTCAATCCGAATCCGCCAAATCGAACATCGTCTCGTCGTCAATATCCAACAATCGCCCCACTTCGAGTAGCCGGCCCTGCGAAATTTCCCCACGCCACCACGCTTCCAGAACCAGCGACAGAATCTGCCAATCCAATTCGCGGTCCCAATGTGCCTCGTCTGCGGAATTTTCTACATCGGAAAATGCTCTTACCGCACGCTGGTATTGATTAGCCTCTGCGGTCTGGTCGAGAAGCGTTTGGGCTTGTTCTAGGCTCACGAGGTTCAAGCCGCGCAACCGCCAAACCGCCGCGGCATAGCTCACCTCAAAATGCCAAGCCAAAAGTGCCACGTCTGCGTAGGTTACATGCTGTGAGCGCGCCGGGCTACGCAACTGACCTTGGATACCCTCTTCGGTGACCGCATCCAGCGCCGCTTCCTCGCGACGCGTACCCCTCCCTTTGCCCAAGTTGTGCAGAAAATCTCGTACGCCCTCTTCGGGCATGAGGAAGGCGGCGGCAAAGGCATTGGCCCGCTGCTCGGTTTTCGTCTTGGCATTGTGGGCACTCGTAACCGTGGCCGGCTCATCGCGGTCCATGAGTGCGTGACCGTGTTCGTGGGCGTAGGAAAACCGCCGCCGCACCGGTGCTTGGGTGAGGTTGGCCAAAATCGCCAAGCCAAAGTCGGGACTGCTCAGAAAGAGACCAGAGATTTCATCCGGCAGAGGCAACGCGGCCGCCCATATATTCTGGTGGGCTAAGGTCTCAGGCACTTTAACGGGCGCATGGCCCAAATCGAGACGCCGACGCTCCTGCTCGGCTACGAGTTGACCTTGGTCAATGGCCTGTCCGACCGATCGAGGGGGCGGCAACTCGTAACGTGGCAGGGAAACGACGGCCCTGCGGCCAATTAGCTGTCGCAACGACGCCCCTTCTCTGAGCAAGCGCAAACAACGCGACGCTTGCTTTTGAACGACCTCGCCTTGCAAGCCGGGTTCGGCGCGAAAGAGCGCGACGACCGGGTCTTCCTTTTGGACCGAGATATGCGGATCGACGAACCACTCGATCGGCCGACCGTACAAATCCGCAAGACGAGTTAGCTCGAGCGTGGAAACCTGCCGCTGGCCGGATTCCATGAGGCTGATCGCCGATCTCCGTAGGCCGAGTGCCGCACCGGCGACCTCCTGCGTGAGTTGCCGACTTTCCCGTGCCACGCGCAATCGCCGCCCGATTTCTTCAAGGGTAATGAGCATGGAGCACCTCCGAGTCAATGACGGCAGTAGAGTTTAGATTATCGAACGAATCTTGTCAAATATAGACATATTCAAAGCGAAAGAGATGTACGAGATATTTTTAGTTATTGCAGTAATCCGCGTTACGCCTGTTGACATAAATCTCGCGGCGGGCGGGGGGATCAGTGAGCTAGGGGGTCTCTTGGCTTGGTACGACGCGAGACCGCAAAGCTGGTCCGTCCCCCGCCACCCGTGTAATTTTCAAAGTGACCCACCTACTACACGACACCAGCCCTCAGCCTGCCAAGGATCGAGGGCATCTTGCCCTCGGCGAGGGCGGGACGCCCGCGATCCCGGACCCAGCGGAAACCGCAGAAAAGGCGTACTCAAAGTAAGGGGTGCCTACTTTAGGTGGCGTGTACTAAGGTGACCCACTACCAACGCCCGGTGCGGCCCGGACGATCTGTCCGGCGCGGCTGTTGGCTATTTCGCCTTGTTCAACGGCGATCCGCCCATTGACGATTACCCAGTTGATGCCCTGCGGATAGCGGTAGGGATCGGCAAAGTCGGCGCACTCGCCGATAGCTGCGGGATCGAAGAAAGCTGTCTCAAGTGTCTGCAACAAGCTGCTGAGCCTGTTGGTCAAGCACCCTAATGGTGCCCTGAATTGCGTCGACCTCGCGCTCCTCGAAGTACGCCTCACCGCACTGAGCGCAGACCCAAGCCGGGACTGTGTCGAGGACCAAGTGATAGCCGTTGCGGTCGACGTGGAAGGGTGCTTTCGCGCGCTTCATCTGCCCATGACAGTGGATGCAGTTCATTTTGGTCTCCTTGTTCGCAAGTCTTGTTCCCACTCGGCCTCTGTGGGAAGGTACGCTGTGATTACTGCGAGAAAATCCTCCTTAGGCGCACAAACTACATGGATATCTCGCTGGTCAACTCCGTGGCCATGCAGCAGGCAGCTATGGCCGCGTGCGTTCTCGGGATAGTCCTCAATTAGCTCGCCCTGCATGATAACAACTCTAATCTCATTTGGTCTAATCATTCTGTCCGGTCGTGCCATTTGGCGAACTGCATGGGGAAGAAAGAGCACACGTTGAGTAGCGGCGCGTTGTACTTGTTCAAGAAATTCTTGTGAAGCCATTCCCATACTCGCCTAAAATTTCGGCAGCCGACATCAGTACCTCAAAGGCTAGCTCAGGTCGAAGCCGGTGCGGCCCGGACGATCTGTCCGGCGCGGCTGTTGGCTATTTCGCCTTGTTCAACGGCGATCCGCCCATTGACGATTACCCAGTCAATGCCCTGCGGATAGCGGTAGGGGTCGGCAAAGTCGGCGCACTCGCCAATAGCTTTGGGATCGAAAACCACGAGGTCGGCCCAGTAGCCCTCGCGCAATAGACCGCGTGCGCCTAGGCGGAAGCGGGCAGCCGGGTGGCCGGTGAGCTTGTGGATGGCCTCTGCCCAGCGCAGCGCACCCTGCTCGCGGACGAAGCGGCGCAGGAAGTAGGGGAAAGCCCCATAGGAGCGGGGGTGGTGCTTGCCCTCGGCCAAGGTGCCCTCGGGCACCAGCGAGAAGCCGTCGGAGATGACGCCGCCGGCCGGATGGCGGGCGATGTTGAGGAAGTCCTCCTCAGACACGTCCTCGGCCAGCATCCACGGCCGCGCACGCTCTTCGACGAGGATGTCGCAGACCGCGTCGTGGGGCTGCTGGCCGCGCCGCCGACCGATCTCGGCAAAGCTCAAGCCAACTAGGGCGGCGTTTTGCTCGGCGCTGCCCAGCCAGATCTTGTCCCATTGCCCATCCCGCGCCAAGTTGCGCTTGCGGCTGCCGCCGCTCTCGGCCCCGTACTGCCGGGTGTCCTGCTCGATCTGGGCGCGGGTCTCCGGGTCTTGTAGCCGCCGGAGCAGGGCCTCGTCGCCGCCGGCCAAGGCCCACGGGGGCAACAGCGACTTTAGGGTAGTGCTGCCAACCGTATAGGGAATGGCGTCGCAGCTAATGTCGCAGCCTGCGCGGCGCTTCTGGTCAATGGCGGCGAGCAGGTCGCGGGTCGCGCCGATCATGGGCGCACCAGGCTGCATGTGCGAGACGTGGGCGGCAACCGCAGCTTGCTCGCCAACGGCCATGACCTCGCCGACAGCTTGGGCAATCGACTCGGTCTGGTTGCGGATGTGCGAGGTGTAGATGCCGCCGTACTCAGAGACGACCTTGCCCAACTCGACGAGTTCCTCCAGCGCCGCATACGGGCCGGGCGCGTAGGCCAAGCCCGACGACAGCCCCATTGCGCCGTCTTCCATTGCGCGGGCCACGAGTGCCTTCATTTGCTCCATTTCGGCCGCAGTCGGCGGGCGATCTTCGTAGCCCATGGCAGCGACGCGCACATTGCCGTGGCCGACCAACGTCGCGGCATTCGTGCCCAGTCCATGGGCTTCGAGCCGTTGGAAGTAGTCGCCGAAATGGGTCCAGTCGCACGCCAAGCCGCGGGTCATGGCCGGGTCGAGCGGGCCGTAGTACGGCTCGTAGTCGCGGGTGGGCGCGGCCGAGACGCCGCAGTTGCCCATGACTTGGGTCGTAATGCCCTGCATCAGGGAACTGAGCGCGCGGCCGTCGAGGGCGATGGTCAGGTCCGAATGCGTGTGGATGTCGATAAAGCCGGGGCAGGCGATGCGGCCCTCGGCGTCAATGGTGCGGCTTGCTTCGGCTGTAGAAAGATCGCCGATGGCCACGATGCGGCCCTGCTCAACGGCGATGTCGCCGCTAAAAGCCGGCTGGCCGCTGCCGTCGAGGAGCTGGGCGTTGCGGACTAACAGGTCGTACATGTCTTACCTCGCGTTTCGGATCGGAGTGGTGTTTGTATGAATAACTGCTGTTACGCCGCCTCAGGTATCGCTTCTGCATTTGCAGAGCCGGTCGGGCATGACGCCGGCACGCCGGCCAGAGACCAAGAGCTCGCAAGCCTGCGCAATCAGTACATAACCAAATATAACCCAAACCGCACTGAAGAAGCCGCCGACTCTTTCGCGGTGGTGGCCGCGTTGGACGGGTGAGCGCACTCGGCGACCAAGCGTGTTCAAATGACGGGCAACGATGGCTACTCAACGAAAGCGCAGAAAATCCCTTCCCACAATTTTAAGGGGCATGCTTAGTACACGACACCTAAAGTAGGCGACCCTTACTTTGAGTACGCATTTTTTGCTGTTTCCGATGGGTGCGGGATCGAGGGCGTCCCGCCCTCGCCGAGGGCAAGATGCCCTCGATCCTTGGCCGGCTGAGGGCTGATGTCGTGTAGTAAGGAGGCATGTTTTTGTGCGCGGTCGGATAGCTGAGCGTCCATCGTCGCACTTGAACCAAGGCGGCTCGCAACGCAACAAGCCCAACTCGCTCCCGGCGAGACCATACAACGCAGGCGGATTGGCGGCTTCGCTCAAGTTGGTTGACCCTCCCAACGCGCATTGATACGTTTTGGCGGCCCCTGCAAACCGACTTTCCGCGGCTGAGGCGTTACACCGCCCAAGTCGAGGACTTTGCAACCAACGCGAAGTTATAATGAGACGGTTTGCTCGCGCTCAATCGCCTCTCACTCGAAATCAATGCGAGGTCTAATATGAAACGCAGCATTTGCCCCTTGCTCAGCGCGTGGCTGCTCAGCGGCTGCGGCGATAGCCCCTCCCACCAAGCACCCAGCGAGGGCACGGACGTCGCGGAATCGGCGCTTATACAGGTCCCGCGAAACCGCACCCTAATCATGGATTGCGCCGAAAGCGGCACGTGCGCCGGGCAGATCCAAGACTACAACTCGTTCAACCCCTATCTGCCGGAAACCACCTCGCGCACCGGATACAATTTCGCCTTTGAGCCCCTGTACTTTTACAATGCCTTCGAGGGCAAGCTGATTCCCTGGATCGCCACCGCTCACCGCTTCAACGACGCCTATACCCAAGTGGAAATCACCCTTCGCCCGGGGGTTGAGTGGAGCGACGGGCAGCCGTGGACGGCGCACGATGTGGTCTTTACGATCAACATGCTCAAGGACAACGCGCCCCTGTTGTCCTATTCGACCGACATGAAAAACTGGGTTCGGGAGGCCGTGGCGGTCGATAGCCTGACGGCGCGCATCGCCCTGACGGCCCCTAACCCGCGCTTTGTCTTTTCGTATTTCACCCACAACTTCGGCAATGGGGTGCCGATTGTGCCCAAGCACGTGTGGGAAGGGCAGGCGCCCGATACCTTTGCCAACTTCGATCCGCCAAGCGGCTGGCCGGTGTTTTCCGGGCCGTACAAGCTGACGCTCTCCACGCCGCAGCAGCGGATATGGGACTTGCGGCCGGACTGGTGGGCTGCCCAGAGCGGCTTCCAAGCCCTGCCCAAAGTTGAGCGCATCATCTATCTGCCGTACATGGAGGAAGCCCAGCGCGTCCAGAACCTGATCACCAACCACCTCGATACCTGCCTAGACCTCCGGCCGCCCAACATCCTGACCGTGCTCGACCGCAACCCCCGCGTTACGACTTGGACCGGGCGGGAGCCGCCGTATGGGTACGTGGATTTCTGGCCGATTTCGCTGGGCTTTAACAACTTGGAGGCCCCCTTCTCAGACGTGGACGTGCGCCGCGCCATCAACTACGCCATCGACCGCACCCAGCTCGTGGCGATCGGCTGGCAGGGAGCGGGCACCGCCACACTCCTGCCCTTTCCCGCATACCCCGCCCTGCGGCCGTACTTCAGCGAGGTCGAAGATTTGCTGGCGCAACACGAGATTGGGGTCTTTGACTTGGCCAAGAGCGCGGCGCTGATGAAGCGCATGGGCTGGCAGCGACCCGAAGGCGGCTATTGGACGAAGGAGGGCGAGCCGTTTAAGATGGTCATCGACATCTCCTCGATTTTCCAAGACATAACGCCGGTCTTAGTCGCGCAGCTAGAACGAGCGGGTTTTGACGCGGACTTCCGCAACACCCCGGACACCTACACCCGCATGTCGCACGGCACGGCGCGCGCCTTTATCGAAGGGCACGGCGGCAGCGTGCGCGACCCGTACTTTACCCTGCGGCTCTACCACAGCCGCTTCGTGCAGCCCACCGGCCAGCCAGCCGAGTACTTCTGGCGCTGGAAAAACGAGGAGTACGACCGGATCGTCGATCAGATGGCCGAAATCGCGCCGCGCGATCCCCAGCTCGTGCAATTGTATCGCCAAGCCATGCAAATCTGGCTGGCCGAACTGCCGTCGATTCCGCTGTTGCAGTGGTATCACCGCATTCCCCACAACCAGACCTACTGGCGCAACTGGCCTTCGCAATACAGCCCGTACATCAACAGTGCCTATTGGCACCGGGTGTGGCTGTTGGTGCTGCTCAATTTGCAGCCGACGCAGGGATAACGCCTTAGTACACGACACTATAGGGATAACGCAACAACACGCTCAGAGAGGTACACAATGAAATTGCGCCGATGGACTATCGCGGCTGTTTTGGGACTAGTCGCCCTAAGCTGCGGCGATCAACAAGAAGCTCCTGAAAAGAAAAAACTCAAGATCGCCGGGATCGTCTTTCAGGAGGACCAGTTTTTCCGCCTGATCCAGTTTGGAATGCAGGACGCGGCCGACAAAGCGGGCGTCGAGCTGCTGCTGGCCAATAGCGCGAATAAGCCGGACAAAGAGATTCAGCTAGTCAATACCTATATCGCGCGCGGCGTTGATGCCATTGTAATCTCGCCCCTGAGCGCCAAAGCCTCGGCTACTGCATTGCAGCGGGCCAAGGACGCCGGGATCGTGGTGGTGACCTACAATTCGACGGTAGAAGGGGATATTCCCGTCGCCTATATCGAGAGCGACCAAGGGGACTTGGGCCGACAGACCGGGCTTGTGGCGCGGCGCTACATCGAAGAGCAGCTAGGAGGACGAGCCAAAATTGCGACTCTCGCCTTCAAGTCGCAGCTCGCCGAGCAAAGCGACGCACGTCGCAACGGCTTCGTCGAGGTGGTGGGGCAGTTGCCGGGCGTGGAATTCGTCGCCGAGCAGGACGCCTGGTTGCCGGCGATGGCCCTCAAGAAGGCCGGGGACATTCTCACGGCCCATCCAGAAATTGACATCTTATGGTCGGCCAACGAAGGCGGCACCGTCGGGTCGGTGATGGCGGTCAAAAACGCCGGGCGGGAGGGGCAGGTCGCCGTCTTTGGCACCGATGCTAGCCAGCAGCTCGTCGAGTTCGTGCTCGCCGATGACGGCATCTTGCAGGCGCTTACCACCCAGACCCCTTTTGAACTGGGCGCAAAGGCCATCGAGCTGGCCGTCGGGGCGCTCAAGGGCCAAGAGGTCGCGGCCAAGGTGGTGATGGACGGGGTGCTTTTGGCGCGTCAAGACTCGGCCGGAGTGCGGGCCTTTGGCACGCGGCTCGCGGACCTGATCGCCCTCGGCAACCAGTGAGCCAATCCCCCTTCAAACTAGCAGTCGAAGACCTCGGCAAGGACTACCCGGGGACCGTGGCGCTCGACGGAGTTTCAGTGGGGTTTGCCCCCGGCGAGGTCCACGCGCTGATCGGCAAAAACGGCGCGGGCAAGAGTACGCTGGTCAAGATCCTAGCCGGATCGGTCGCCCCAAGCAGAGGGCGTATCCTCTGCGATGGGGTGCCGGTCGCGCTGCGCTCGCCGCAGGACGCCTTTGCCTATGGCATCGCCATGGTCTATCAGGAGCTGAGCTTGGTGCGAGGGCTAACGGTGGCCGAGAATATCCTGCTCGGCCGGGCAGCGAAACGGCGCGGGCTCATCGACTGGGCGGCAACCTACGCACGGGCCGGGAACGTGCTGGAGCGGCTGGGGGTGGCCATTGATTTGCGCGCGCACACTGGCGATCTGGGGGTGGCACAGCAGCAGATCGTAGAAATCGCCAAGGCCATGTCCTTGGACCCGGCCGTGCTCATCCTCGACGAGCCAACCTCGGCGCTGGCAACGCACGAGACCGAACAACTCTTCCGCTTGGTCAAAGGGCTGGCGGCCGCGGGCGTGGCCATCATCTACATCTCTCACCGCTTACAGGAATTGCGCTCTATCGCCGACCGAGTCACGGTCTTGCGCGACGGGCATCGCATCGGCACGGTGCCGATGCGGGAGACGAGCGTCGCCGAGATCGTGCAAATGATGTTTGGCGAAATCGCCCAGCGGGAGCGGCCGGATGATTTGCGGCCGGGCGCGACTCCAGTGCTGGAGGTGCAGGGCTTGTCGTGCGGGGATGCGTTCGCCGATGTGAGCTTCGCGCTCTACGAGGGCGAAATCCTCGGCCTTGCCGGGATGCTGGGCGCGGGCCGCACCGAACTGCTGCGCACCCTCTTTGGTGCTGATGCCGGCGACCGCGGGCAGATCTGGGTCCAAGGCCAGCGCGTAGAAGCGCCAACTCCCCCGAAAATGAAGGCACAGGGCTTGGCCTTTACCCCTGAAAATCGCAAGGAAGAGGCCCTGATCCAAGCGCATAGCATCCGCGCCAATATGTGCTTGGCGAGCATGGGTCGGATCGCCCGCCGGGGGTATATCACCCGCGTGGAAGAGCAGGCTGTAGTAGAAGCGCTGGTGGCGCAGCTCGAAATCAAGGTCGCCGACACCGAAGCCCCGGTCTCGGCCCTGAGTGGCGGCAATCAGCAAAAGGTGGTGTTGGGCAATTGGCTGGGCAATCGCCCGCGAGTCATCCTCTTTGACGAGCCGACGCGCGGCGTGGACGTGCAGGCCAAGCAGCAGATCTTCGAAGCCATGTGGGATTTGAGCCGCCAAGGTATTGCCTCGCTTTTTGTATCGACCGAGTTGGAAGAGTTGGTCGAAGTCTGCCACCGAATTTTAATCATGCGCGAGGGACGGATCGAAGGCCAAGTGCGGCCCGGAGAAATCAGCGCCGACGAGTTGGCGCTGCGCTGCATGGGGGCGGGCCGCAATGCGTGAACGGCTTTTGGCGTGGGTGAAGCGCTCGATTATGGAAATCATCCTCTTCGTCCTCTGCGCAATTTTGGCGTTTGAGGCCGAAGGGTTTTTCTCGGTTGACAATCTGCTCAACGTGCTGCGCAACGTATCCATGCAGGGCATTATCGCCTTTGGCATGACGATGGTCATCATCTCCGGGGAGATCGACCTGAGCGTGGGGTCGGCGGTGGCTTTTGCCGGTTGCCTGACCGCCTATTTGACGCAGCACTTGGCCGGGACTGGGCTGGCGGTGGAATTGGCAGTGCCCGCGGCCATACTAGCGGCCTTGCTAGTCGGCCTGAGCGTCGGTGCCCTGAGCGGGTTTATTCGCGTGCGCTTCGGAGTGCCTACCTTTATCACCACCCTAGCGTGGATGACGGTCTTGACCGGCTCGGCCCAGCTCATCACCGGGGGGTTTCCGCTGACGCCGTTTCCCGAGTGGTACAATTTCTTGGGCGGCGGTTATCTCTTCGGAGTGCCCTTTCCGGCGCTGGTCTTCGCGCTGGTCTTTCTAACGACTCATTTCCTGATGGGCTATACCACGCTGGGGCGCTCGATCTACGCGGTGGGTGGCAATGCCGAGGCCGCGCGACTCAGCGGCATTGAGGTCGGCAAAATCAAGATCGCCGTCATGGCAATTGTCGCCTTTTTGGCAGCGCTGGCCGGCATCATGCAGTCGGCCGAGATCATGTCTGGCGCGGCCACGACGGCCAGAGGGTGGGAGTTGGATGTGATTGCCGCGGTTATCATCGGCGGCACCAGCCTGATGGGCGGCGAGGGTCAGATACGCGGCACCCTGATCGGCGTGGTGTTCTTGGGCATCTTGGTCAACGGCATGACCCTGATGAACATCAGCGAGTACTGGCAACTGGTGGTGCGCGGGGCACTGATCCTGAGTGCGGTGCTGATTAACCGGGCGCATCAACAGTAGGGAAGAGCGACTCCAGACAGCCCCTATCTCTGGCCCCCGCAAGCAAGTGCCGCCAACGGTTGAGACGACGGGTCGGTTCCATGGAGCAGCCGACTAAAAAAGCTCTCGTCCACTTGATGCTCGACAACCTCAATTTTGCGAATGATCCGTCGCGTCGCGCTCGGGAGCGGGGTCTATGTGCGGGCCATCCTCGGCATCGCGCAGGGCGTTGCGAGCGTCGTGGAAGCGGCGGATGCGCCGCACAAAAATGAAAATCAGGCCCGCTAGTGCCGCGTAGAGCAAGTACTGATAGATCGGCTCGGTCCAGCCTAGCACCACGGGCCAGAGGCTGGCAATGCAGAGCAAGATGAAGATATCTTCGATCAGCTTGTGCCTTTTTTCTCGCTTTTCTTCTCGTTCAGGCGTCATCAGATAGGGCCTTGTAAATGGCGTAGTTTTTGAGGACTAGCTTGACGTAGAGACGGGTCTCCTTGTAGGGAATGCGCTCGACGAAAGCGTCCGGGTCCTCCGCGGGAAAACTCTTGAGCCAGCGGCGGGCGTTGTGCGGGCCGGCATTGTACGCGGCTAGGCCCAGTTCAAAGCCTAGGTCCGCGCCCGGGCCGGCCGCGAATTGGCGCACTTGATCCCCGAGAAAGTAACTGCCCAAGCGGATGGAGACGGCCGGGTCAAAGAGCGCACGCAACTCAAAGGGTTTCATTTCCAACGTCCGCGCGAGGGTGAGGCCGGTGTGGGGCATGATCTGCATCAGGCCCCTCGCACCCGCCCGCGATACCGCGTTTTCGTTAAACGTACTCTCTTGGCGAATTACCGACAGGACCAGATAGGGGTCGATTTGGGCCTCGGCCCCGGCCGCCGCAATCTCTTCCCAGTAGTACGTCGGGTAGATGCGCGGCAGTTCCTCCGGGTCTTGCCCGTCAAACAGGCGCAGCGACAGCCGCAGGGCTTGGTCGCGAAAGCCGAGCGCCTCATAGTAGTCGCGGATGACCTTTAGCGCGGCCTTGTGGCCCTCGTAGTCGCGGACGGCCTGCTCCATCTCGGCTGCCGACCAATCCCTCAGCCCCAATTGATTCAACAAGCCGGCGCGCTCGAGGTGTGCCCTGTGCGCCAGCGCGGGGACGTCCTGCGAGCTTGGCGCACTGGCGGGCCGCCCCTTGAGCAGCACCTGCTCTCTATGGCCCAACTGGACGGCGCGGGCCGAGTAGTACGAGCGGGGAAATCCGGCGGCCGCGCGGCCATAAAACGCGGTGGCGGCCTCTGCTTGGCCTAGCTGGGCCGCGCTCTTCCCGGCCCAGTACAGGGCTTGGTCGATGATGTGGGGCTGGCGCGCCTGCTGACTCGCGCGCTCAAAGGCCGCTAGGGCTTGGAGGTATTGCTCTTGGCAGTAGAGCGCGAACCCGACGCTCCAACGCGCTTCGTCGCCGTAATCGGTTTGCGGGTAGTGCTCGGCTAGGCGGCCATAGAGCGTTTCGGCGCGGGCGAACTGGCTGTTGCGCTCGGCCGCTTTGGCGGCCTGCCACAGGGCGTCGTCGGCCAAGTCGTGCTGGGGGTAGCGCTTGACAAAGTTAGCATAGGCCGCAATGGCCTTGTCTTCGCGATTTTTGCGGACTAAGAGGCTGGCAATGCGATAGAGGGCCGCCGGGCTGCCGTAGCGCTCGTGAACCGTCCGAAAAACCTGCTCGGCCTTGGCGTAGTGCCCAGCAGACAAGTAGGAGCGGCCGAGCATGAAGTGCGCTTTGGCGACGCGCTGGTCGCTGCTATGTGCGCGGACGAAGTGGCGAAAGCTCTTGATGGCTTGGTTGAACTGCTTGTGGCTGTAATAGGTGTGAGCCTTGGCATAAGCCGTGCGGGCGTCGAGCTGCTTAGGCAGGTGCGACAGGCTATTGCGGGCGTGCTTGGAGCGGGGGTGTTTTTCCAGCAGATCCAAACGCCACTTTTGCGCCCGCGCCGAGTCGTGCTTTTGGCTGGTGGTTGCGAGCAAGTAGAGAACCCGCGCTGGATCGGGATCTCGTGCGAGTTGTTCTTCGTACAGGGCGAGGGCCTTGGCGGGTTGGCCGTCGGCCCGGTACAGGGAAGCCAAGCGCAGGCTGGCCGGGTTGCGGAGAATCGGGTTGGCCGAGGTCGCGAGAAAGTTTTCGTACGCGGCCATGGCCTCTTCTGTCTGGCCCATGTCCTCTAGGGAGCGGGCCATCCAGAAGCGGCGGTAGTCGTCCAAGGCCGATAGGTCGAGGTCGCGCAAACGAGCGTACGCGCGGCTTGGCTCTTTGAGCACGCGCTCGCAAAACGCCCGCTGGAACTCGAGGTGAGCTTGAGCGGTCGGCTCGTGTTGGATCGCGTTTAGCGCAGTCAGTTGGGGATAGGCGAGGTCGCAGCGGTCCTCGGCGATCAGCTCGGCGATTGGGCTAGGCGGCGCCGGCGCAGGGGCCTCGGGGGGCGGCTCCTCGCTGGGGATGGGTGCCGAAAGGTAGAAATAGGCTGCTGGCAGCAAGGCCAGCAGGCTCAGGCATAGCGTTGTCCAAGCCCATTTGGCTTTGTTGGTCATTGGTCTTAAGATGGTTTGAGGTGGGTGGTTATCCGGGTACGCTAGCGGCACATCCTTCTCTTAAAATACAATAGTATCGCAGCGGGCCAAGCGGAAAATCGCCGTGTAGCGGTGCAAAAAACAGGGCCAAGGAGGGCCATGCAAAATGAAGAGGCGCGATTATTCGAGTTTGCTGCATCGCCTGCAGGCGGTGGGACCGGTACAGCGAGTAGCCGAGTGCGGTGGATATCCGGTTTGCGCCCTAGTGCTAGGGAGCGGTACTGAGGCACGAATTCTGCTGACGGCTGGATTGCACGGGGACGAGCCGGCCGGGCCAGAAGCCGCGCTGCGCTTTGCCGAGGGGCTGAGCCCGCGCCTCGCCCAGCGTTGTCAGTTCTCGATCTTGCCCTGCCTCAATCCGCACGGCTATGTCCACAATACCCGCGAGAATGAATCCGGCTTGGATTTCAATCGGGAGTTTGGCGGCGATGCGGTTCCACTCGTTGAGCAAGTCAAGGCGTTTCTAAGCGGTCGGTGCTTTGATTGCGCGCTGGACTTTCACGAGGACTGGGAGGCGTCCGGGTTTTACTGCTATGAGGCCAAGCGCGACGAGCAGTGGCTCGGGCCGGCCATGGTCGCGCAAGTGCGCGAGGTGATGCCCATTGACGGGGAGGCCGGCGAAAACGACAACGTGATTGCCGAAGGCGTCTTTCTCATGGACCCAGCGTGGGGCGAAGCCGGGTTGGCACCCTACTTGTACGCGCATCACACCGAACACGCCCTGATCAGCGAGACGCCCAGCGAATGGCCGCTAGCGGTGCGGGCGGAGGCGCATCTCAGGGCCTTGGACGCCGTGCTTCAGCGGCGTTTGGGCGCGTAGAGGTGTGCGCTCGGGCCGTAGTGGCTTTCGGCCGCTTCCATGAGGGTTTCGGAGAGCGTGGGATGGGGGTGGATCGCAAGCTGGACATCGGCTGCGAGCGCGGCCATTTCCACGGCCAAGACGCCCTCGGCGATCAGCTCGCCCGCGCCGCTGCCGGCAATGCCCACGCCTAGAATCCGGTCGGTCTGAGGGTCGATGAGCAGCTTGGTGAGCCCGTCGCTGGTGCCTTGGGTTGCGGCGCGGCCGGAAGCCGACCAGGGAAAGCGCGCCACCGCGACCGAGCGCCCCTGTGTTTTGGCCGCTTCCTCGGTGAGGCCGCACCAAGCGATTTCCGGGTCGGTATAGACGACGTTGGGAATGGCGTGGGGCGCGAAAACCTGCTTGTCGTGCCCGGCCACGACCTCGGCGGCTAGGCTCCCTTGGTGGGCGGCCGTGTGGGCGAGGGCCGCGCCTACGAGGTCGCCAATGGCGAAAATCGAAGGCGCGGCCGTGCGCAGCTGGTCATCGACTTGGACGTAGCCGCGCTCGTCGAGGCCGACGGCCGTGCGTTCCAAACCCAAGTCTTCGCTGTTGGGAACCCGGCCAACGGCGAGCAGGATTTTGGCGTAGGTCTTGGAAAAGCTCTGGCCATCGCTGTTGTGTAATTGCACCGCTAAGCCCTCGTCGCTCTCTGCGAGCGCGGTCACTTGGGTGTTGAGCATGATGTCGTCAAAGCGCTCGGCGGCCTTGTTGTGCAGCGGTTTGACCAAGTCGCGGTCGGCCGGGGGGATTAGCCCGGGGAGCATTTCGACGACCGATACCCGGGTCCCCAGTGCCGCGTACACCTGCCCCAGCTCCATGCCGATGATGCCGCCGCCGACGACGAGCATGGAGGCGGGTACGTCGCCGAGTGCGACGGCCGCGGTCGAATCCATGATGCGGTCACTCGGCTGGTCGAAGAGCGCCGGCACGGCCGGCCGCGACCCGGTGGCGAGAATGGCGTGCTCAAACTGCAACGCGCCTTGGCTGCCATCGGCTTTGTCGATTTGCAGGGTGTGGGGGTCGAGGAAGCGGGCGCGCCCCTGCACGTAAGTCAGCTTGCGCGCCTTGACGAGCTGACCCAAGCCTCGCGTCATCTTGGCGACGACCTCGTCCTTCCAAGTCCGCAACTTGTCGAGGTCGATCTCGGGCGCGGCGAATTGGATGCCCCAGTGCTCGGCTTCCCTCGCTTCGTAGAGGAGCTTGGAAATGTGCAGGAGGGCCTTGGAGGGGATGCAGCCTCGGTAGAGGCAGACGCCGCCGGGATGGGCTTCGGGATCGATCAAGGCGACATCCAACCCCAAATCCGCGGCCTTAAAGGCGGCGACGTACCCGCCCGGGCCGCCGCCGATGACCGCTAGCTGGGCCTTGTCCATAGCTGTCTCAGCCTTCCAAGAGCGCGATAAAGGGGTCTGCCAACGCCGTGCAGATCCAGCGGAGGAAGCGCGCGCCATCGGCTCCGTCGATCAGGCGGTGGTCGTAGGACAGCGACAGGGGCAGGAAGGTGCGCGGCTGGAGCTGGCCGTCGATATAAGTGGGTTCGACGTGCGAGCGCGCCACCCCGAGAATCGCCACTTCGGGCGGATTGACTATCGGCGTAAAAGAGGTGCCGCCCATGGTGCCGACATTGCTGATGGTCATGCACCCGCCTTGCATGTCGGCCGGCCCGATCTTGCGCTCGCGCGTCTTTTGCGCCAACTCGCTCAGCTCAACCGCTAGCTCGACGATGTTCTTTTGATCCACGTCGCGCACTACCGGCACCAGCAGGCCGTGGGGGGTATCGACGGCAATGCCGATGTGGAAGTAGCGTTTGTACACGACTTCCCTGTGGGCCATGTCAATGCTGGCGTTGAACTGCGGGAAGACCTTGAGGGCGATGCCGAGCACCTTGATGAGGATCGCGGTCGGCGTCAGCTTGCCGCCAGCTGCTTCGGCCTTTGCTCCGTATTCTGCGCGCCACTTTTCCAAGCTGGTGATGTCGGCCTTGTCGAATTGGGTGACCTGCGGAATGGTGGCCCAAGACTGCGCGAGGCGCTCGGCCGTTATCTCGCGCACTTTGGTCATGGCTTGGCGCTCGACAACGCCCCATTGGCCGAAGTCGGGCAACGGGGTGGCGGCGGCCGGGGCGGCGGCCCGCGCTGCATGCAGCTTTTTTGAGTGCGCCTTGACGTCGTCGATTGAGATGCGCCCGCCCGGCCCCGTGCCTTGGACCTGCGCAATATCGACGCCGATTTCGCGGGCTAGGCGGCGCGTCGATGGCGCGGCTGGGACGGGGTCGTCTGTAGGTGTGGGAGGGACTTCTTCGACAACCGGGGCGGCCTCTCGTGCAACCGGGGTGGGGGCCGGTTCTGGTTCTGCTACAGGCGCTGGGGGCGTTTCCTCGGCGGCTGCGGCCGCCTCGATTTCGAGAATGGGCTGCCCGACGGCAATGGTGTCGCCCTGTTGGACGAGAATCTCGGTGATGGTGCCGTCTATGGAGGAGGGCACCTCAATGACGGCCTTGTCGGTTTCGAGCTCGATGACGATCTGGTCTTCGGCGAGGTGCTCGCCGACGTTGACGAGGATGCGGATCACATCGCCGCTTTCGATGTTTTCTCCCAAGTCGGGCAGGGCAAATTTTACGGGCATAGTGTGGTTTGAGCTCACAGGTAAATGGGATTGGGTTTTGCCGGATCGATTGCTAGGTCTTTCATGGCTTGGACGACGGCGTCGCATTCGATTTGCCCCTCGCGCGCCAGCGCGCTCAAGGCCCCTAGGGCGATGAAGCGGTAATCGACCTCAAAGTGATCGCGCAGGGCCTCGCGGCTCTCGCTGCGGCCAAAGCCATCGGTGCCGAGGCAGACGGGCGGGTTGGGAAACCAGCGGGCAATGGACTCCGGGAGGGCCTTGACGTAATCCGAGGCCATGACGTACACGCCGCGCTCCTCGGCTAGGCATTGTTCTATGTAGCTGAGACGGGGCTTTTCGCCGGGGTGCAGGCGGTTCCAGCGCTCGGCATCGAGCCCGTCGCGGTGTAGGGCCTTGTAGCTGGTGATGCTCCAGACATCCGCGCTGACTTGGTATTTTTCCTCGAGGATGCGCTGCGCTTTGAGGGCACTGTTGATGATGGCGCCGCTGCCGAAGAGGTGGGCCTTGAGCCGGGTGCGCTCCTCAGCCGAGGGCTTGAACTTGTACAGGCCCTTGAGAATGCCTTCTTCGACTCCGTCGGGCATGGCCGGCATAGTATAGGGTTCGTTTTCGACCGTCAGGTAGTAGAATATGTCCTCCTGCTCGGCGTACATGCGGCGGATGCCCTCGCGGATGATGACGGCGATCTCGTAGCCAAAGGCCGGATCGTAGGCTTCGAGATTGGGCACTGGATAGGCCAAGAGGTGGCTGTGCCCGTCCTCGTGTTGCAGCCCCTCGCCGTTGAGCGTGGTGCGCCCAGCCGTGCCGCCGACCATGAAGCCCTTGACCCGCATGTCGCCGGCTAGCCAGACCAAATCGCCGATCCGCTGCATCCCGAACATTGAGTAGTAGATGAAGAAGGGGATGGTATTGATGCCGTGGGTGGCATAGGCCGAGCCCGCGGCGATAAAGGAGGACATAGAGCCGGCCTCGGTGATACCCTCTTCGAGGATCTGGCCATCTTTGGCCTCTTTGTAGTAGGTGATGACCTCTTTGTCAACCGGCTCGTATAGCTGGCCTTGGCTCGAATAGATCCCGAACTGGCGGAAGAGCGGCTCCATGCCGAAGGTGCGCGATTCGTCGGGGACGATGGGGACGACTAACTTGCCGATTTGCTTGTCTTGCATGAGTTTGCGCATGATCGCGACAAAGGCCATGGTGGTGGCAAACTCGCGCTGGCCCGAGCTCTTTTTGAATTCTTCCCACAGTGCTTCCGGCGGCATGGCCAGCGGGGGGGCCATCACCTGCCGCTGGGGCACGTACCCGCCGAGGCTTTCCCGCCGCTGGCGAATGTACTGCATTTCCGGGCTGTCGTCCGCGGGCCGGTAGAAAGGTGCTGCCGCGACCTCGTCGTCCGAGATGGGAATGCCGAAGCGGGTGCGGAAAAGGCGGATTTCGTCCTCGTTGAGCTTTTTTTGCTGGTGGGTGATGTTTTTGCCCTCGCCGGCCTCGCCCATGCCATAGCCCTTGATGGTCTTGGCGAGGATGACGGTGGGTGCGCTCTGGTGGGCGATGGCTTGCTGGTAGGCCGCATAGACCTTTTCTGGATCGTGGCCGCCGCGCCGCATTTTCTGGAGTTGTTCGTCCGAGTAGTGCTCGACCATCGCGGCTAGCTGCGGGTCAGTGCCGAAGAAGTCGTGGCGGATGTAACTGCCATCGGAGACCGAGTACTTCTGGTACTGGCCATCGACGACCTCGTGCATGCGCTGGGCCAAGCGGCCCTCGGCGTCCTGTTCCAAGAGCGGATCCCAGTCGTCGCCCCAGATCACCTTGACGACGTTCCAGCCGGCGCCGCGGAAGACCGCTTCGAGCTCCTGTATTATTTTTCCATTGCCGCGCACCGGGCCGTCGAGGCGCTGTAGGTTGCAGTTGACGACCCAGATGAGGTTGTTGAGCTGTTCGCGCGCAGCGAGGGTGAGCGCGCCCAAGCTCTCGGGCTCGTCGCACTCGCCATCGCCCAAAAAGGCCCACACCTTGCTGTCGTCAACGGGCTTGAGCCCGCGATTTTCGAGGTAGCGGTTGAAGCGGGCCTGATAGATCGAAAGGATTGGCCCCAGCCCCATGGACACAGTAGCGAACTGCCAAAAGTCCGGCATCAGCCAGGGGTGCGGATAGGAGGCGAGGCCGCCGCCTTGTTGCAACTCGCGGCGGAAATTTTTCAACTGGTGCTCGCTGAGACGCCCCTCGAGAAAGGCGCGGGCGTACATGCCGGGGGCGGCGTGCCCTTGAAAGTATATTTGGTCGCCGGCATGGCCGTTGCTGGGGGCGCGGAAAAAGTGATTGTACCCGACCTCGTAGAGCGTGGCCGAAGAGGCGTAGGTCGAGATGTGGCCGCCGAGGTTGGCGTTGTCGCGATTGGCGCGCACGACCATGGCCATGGCGTTCCAGCGCACGATGCTTTTGATCCGCCGCTCGACCTCGCGGCTGCCTGGATAGGGGGGCTGCTGGTCGCGGGCAATGGTGTTGATGTAGGGCGTATTGACGCTGAAGGGCGTACCGACGCCGGCTTCTGCGGCGTGGGTTTGGAGCTGCTGCAGGATATTGAGAACCTGCGCGGGCGTCCTATGGGCCAGCACGTAGTCGAGGGATTCGAGCCACTCGCTCATTTCGGCTTGTAGTTCACGGGCGTTGCTCATAGCTGAAACAATTCCTTTGCGTAAGCCGTTTTATAGGTTGAAAAAAGATAATAAGCACGTGTTTTCTTGGCAAAAAACCGTTTTGTTACAATCATTTATAGATTGCCACACGCGCTGAGCGGCGCAGAAAGAGAGGCTCCCAGTGCATAGACACAAAACTGCCTATATCTGTTTGCTGGCGTCGCTGCTTTTGCATCTCACCGCGCTTTACCTAGGGGATTACCTGTGGCGCGACGAGCTGGACGCGGAGACCTTTCGCGTGCGTCTCGCCCGCATCCCGCCGCAGTTCAAGCCCCGCCGCCTGAGTCCCCTGCCCCGCTTAGACCTAGAGGCGTTGAACGTGGAGATGGAGTATCTGCGGGCCGACCAGCCGGCTGTGGATGTCCGCGACCCCAATCTAGAGAGCGAGGCGATTCCACCCGCGATAGAGGCCCCGACGGCCCCCTTGGCCCTGCGCGAGACAGCCAGCGGTGCAAAGGAAGATGCGCCAATTTTGGAGCGCGAAAAGATGATCTCGCCCTCGTCGTTGGGCTTGGCCGATAGCGTGGGCATTGCCTCCATGGATCTCTTGCGGCTGGAGGACATGGCCCGCGCCAACAAGGACCACGCCGCCGTCATCCCCAGTCGGGCGACTCGCCGCGACTTGGCCGGCTACGTGAACTTCACCCAGTTGCGCGTCTATGGGGCCGGCTCGGGGCGCGGTGCGCTCGACGCCCTGAGCCGCTACCTGCGCGACCACACCCACCTGCTGGCGCGGGTGCGGGACAAGACCTACGAGTACTTCCTGTCCGAGCAACTGCTCAAAGACCCCGTTCACTTCCTCTTCCAAGACACTTTGTCTGCCTACGACGAGAGCGTCCTGACCAAGTTTAGCCCGGAGGAGAAGGCGCTGTTGGGCCGCTATCTGCGCGCGGGCGGCTTCCTGTTTATCGAGGGCGGCAACCGCTATTTGCGCGAAATGACCGAGCACCTGCGCGATATCTTGGGGTCTGAGGTGCGCTTTGCGCCCATCCCAACTTCGCATCCGATATATCACTCCTTTTACGAGTTCGGCGGCGGCTTCCCCGGAGAGGACAAATCGCGCATCGTGGACGTGGGGGACAACCGCTCTTGGTATTATCCAATCAACAATCGAGACGATCTTTTGGCCTTGCAGCAAGCACAAGCAGCCACTTTCTCCGGGGCTAGCGCTGGGGGCGAGGGGTTGCCGCCGCCAGAGGGGCTGTGGGGAGTCGAGATGGACGGCGAACTGGTGGCCGTGCTCAGCGACTTGATGTTGGGGGGGATTTGGCTGGGCAGCTTCAACACTGAAGAAGAAAACACACAGCCGACGACGTACGCGCTGATGGCCGGGACCAACATCTTGGTGTATGCCCTGACGCGCAAAAGTGGCATGACGCCCCAGTTGCCGCCGCCCGCTTGGATGCCGGGTCAAAGGCCCGTGGCCGCCCTGCAAGAGCCACCGCTAGCCGAGCTAGTCGGCGACGAGGAAGCCCTGTTCGACGATCTAGACGCTTGGCTGGCCTTGGTGTTGGCTCCTATCGGCAGCGAGATCACAGAGGATCTCACGGTGCGCTTGGACGGCCGCTACTCGCTCGAATTGCTCAAGCGCGGCTATCAGGGGCTGCTCTTCCACAATCTGCCCGCCGGCGCACACTGGGTCGAGTTGAACTATGGAGGGCAGACCCAACAGCTAGAGGTCGATCTGAAGGGGGGCGAGGTCACCACGCTGACGTTCGCGCTCAATCGCTTTGCCTTTGTGGTGCGGCTGCGGATGCAGGAGCAGGAGGGGCGGGCCGATTGGCAGCGCTGGTCTGCGGCCTTTGCCGACTTGGAGGTCGAGGAGATTTACTTGGCCGCAGACCGCGAGTGGTTGGAAGGCGGAGACGCTCCCTAAAGCCCTACTTATACCGCTTCATCTGACCGCTTTGCAGCCGGCCCCAGTACTCTTGTAGGCACGCCTTGATCTGCGGGCTGAGGATGACGCCGCCGATGATGTTGGGGAAGGCCATGCCCAAAATCATCATGTCGGAAAAGCCGAGCACGTTGTTGAGGGCGGTGACCGATCCGACGAAGACAAAGCAGACGAAAATGACGCGAAAGACAATGGTCGTCCGGGTGCCAAAGAGGTATTCCCAAGCGCGCTCGCCGTAATACGACCAAGAGATCATGGTCGAGTAGGCAAAGAGCATGACCGCCAGGGCGAGGACGTAGCGCGAGCCGGGAATAAAGGACTCAAAGGCCGCGGCCGTCATTTTGACGCCGACGATAGAACCTTCGCTGGCTTGGAATTGGGGATCGGCATAGACGCCGGTAATCATGCAGACCAGACCCGTCATCAAGCATATAATAATGGTATCTATGAACGGGCCGAGTCATGGCCACCATGCCCTCGCGGGCCGGCTCGTCGGTCCTTGGCGGCGGCGTGGGCAAAAGCGGCCGAGCCAAGCCCGGCTTCATTGGAGAAGGCGGCGCGTCTGACGCCCATGACCAAGACGTACAAAAAGCCGCCGCCCACGGCTTGGGGCGAAAATGCCTGATCGATAATGTTGAAAATCATGGCCGGCACGTCGGTGATATGGGAGAGAATGATCAGTATGCAGGTTGCGACGTAGAGCAAGCACATGAAGGGCACGATGCGCGAGGTCACCCGGCCAATGCGGCGAATGCCACCGATGATGACCACGGCCACGAAATGCGGCGAAGAGAATCCCCATCAGCCAGTTGTACTCTTGGAAAAAGGGCGAGACCGTGCCGAGAATTTCCAAGGTCTGGTTGGCTTGGAACATATTGCCCCCGCCCAAGCTGCCGCCGACGGTGAGCACGGCAAAGAAGACGGCTAGGGTGCGGCCAAATTCCTTCAGTCCCTTGGCTTCGAGGCCGCGTTCGAGATAGTACATCGGGCCGCCGGAGACGCGGCCATCGGGGTGAATTTTGCGGTGCATGACGGCGAGGGTACACGAAGCTAACTTGGAAGCCATGCCGAAAAAGGCCGCAATGAATCATCCAGAAGATCGCCCCAGGCCCGCCGAGGCTTCACGGCAATGGCCACGCCGGCGATATTGCCCAGCCCAACGGTAGCCGAAAGGGCGCTGGTAAGGGCTTGGAAGTGGGAGACCTCCCCGGGATCGTCTGGGTTGTCGTAGTGCCCGCGGATGACGTCGATGGAGTGCCGGAGGCCGCGCAGGCTGATCCAGCCAAAGAAGAAGCTGTAGTAAATGCCGCCGGCGAGCAGAATGGCGACGATGGGGACGCCAGCGACGCCGGTGCCAAGTTCGGCAAACAGGACGAGGGCGAGGACTTCGACAATGGCCCCAAACGCAGCATCCAAACCGGCGATGTGGTCTTGGATCCAGCTTTGTTCGGCGTCTTGAGCTAGGGTGGGAATGGCAAGGGCGAGCGTAAGCACTAGAATATAAAGTAAGCGCATGGAAAATTTCCTCTCCAAAGATCAGTGATTCTGCTCGTTATCGCGGAGCAGTTTATCTAGTTGAGCGCGTTTTTCCGGGGCCATGTGCGCTGCGTTTTCGGCCGTGGGGAAGCGGCCTTCGGCGACTTCGCGGCAATACGTTCTGAACATTTCGATCCAGTCTCGGCGCGCTTGGCCGTAGGCTTTGGTCAGGATCAGGTCTTCCGAGTTGAGGCCGACGAGGTCGTGGACGATCAGCACTTGGCCGTCGCAATAGCGGCCGGCGCCGATGCCGACGACCGGAATTTTTGAGCCGCTCGGCAACAGCTCCGGGCCGCTTCTTCGGTGACTAGTTCGAGGACTAGGGCACACGCGCCGGCATCCTCCAAGCACCGGGCTTGCTCGAACGAGGGCTTTGGCCCCCTTCGGCCCCTTGCCGTGAAATTTGGGCACAGTGCCGCGCCGGTCGCTGAACAAGTAGAATTCGCGGGCCTGGGACTGCGGGGTAAATCCGAGGTGGCCGACGACCGGAATGCCGGCTTCGACGATGGCTTTTAGCTGGGGCAAGACCGGCAGGCCGCCCTCTAATTTGACGCCTTCGGCCCCGCCTTCCTGCACCAAGCGCCCGGCGTTTTTGGACCGCGGTCGCAACCGACGGCTGAAAGGACATGAAGGGCAGGTCGGCGAGGAGAAAGGCCCGGCGCACCGCCCGGCGCACCGCCCGCAGGTGGTGGAGGATGTCGTCCATGGTCACCTGCTGGGGGCCGCGATAGCCCAAGACGTTGGGTCCCTACCGAGTCGCCGACCAAGATCACGTCGAGGCCAGCTTCGTCCTGCAGCGCGGCCGTGGGGTAGTCGTAGGCCGTCAACATGCAGATCTTCTGGCCCCGCTCCTTTTTGGACTGGAGCGAAGAAACAGTGATTTTATTGGTCGTCGGCACCATGGCAGCGGAAGGACAAGTTCAAGGCGATAGTATAGAGCGGCGTACCTTGTGGGGCAAGCCTGTAGGCGGCTTACCTTGCCCGTGTGAATCATTTGCCACAGCTTCACCTTTATGCAGGCGAAATTCGATTTTATTCGCGCCGAATTGGCGCGGCGGCAGCAGGCCGGGCAGATGCGGTCTTTGCGCACCTATGAGCCGTGCGGCAACGCGCGAGTTCGCGCCCATGGCCGCACCTTGGTCAATTTTAGCTCCAACGACTATCTCGGCTTGGCCTCGCACCCGCTCTTGCAGGCGCGGGCCATTGAATTCGTCGAGCGCTACGGGGCTGGCGCCACGGCCGCGCGCTTGGTTTGCGGCTCTCAGCCGGGCTTTGCACAAGTGGAGCAGACCTTGGCTAGGCTCAAGCAGGCCGCGCGGGCACTGGTGCTCAATTCCGGCTATCAGGCCAATGTGTCGCTGCTGCCGACGCTGGTCGATCGGCGCGCCCTCATCCTGCTCGACCGGCTCTGCCACAATAGCTGGGTCCAAGGGGCGCTCTTGGGGCGCTGTCGGATGCGGCGCTACCGCCACGGCGACTTGGATCACCTGCGCACCCTGCTGGCGGAAAGCACCGGGGCCGCGCACTCGCGTCGGGTGATTGTCACCGAATCGGTGTTTAGCATGGACGGCGACGTCAGCGACATCGACGCGCTCGTGGAGTTGGCCGGGGAATTCGACGCGCTACTGGCCATCGACGAAGCGCACGCCACGGGCGTTTTGGGCGAGCGGGGGATGGGGCTAACGTGCGGCAAGGCCGTGGACGTCTGCGTCGGCACGTTTGGCAAGGCCCTCGGGTCCTTTGGGGCGTACGTGGCCTGCGGCGAGGATCTGTGGGAATACTTGGTCAATTGCTGCGCGGGGTTCATTTATACGACCGCGCTTCCGCCAGCCGTCTTGGGCGCGGTGGATGCGGCGCTAGAGCTGGTGCCGCAAATGGACGCCCAGCGCCGAGCGCTGCTCGCCCATGCCGCATACTTGCGCGGCGCACTCCGGGCGCAAGGCTGGGACACCGGCGCGGCGACCGCGCAAATCGTGCCGCTGATGGTGGGCGCAGAGGGCGAAGTGCTGGCCCTGAACGCCTATCTAGAGGAAAACGGCGTTCTAGCCGCGGCCATTCGCCCGCCCGCGGTTGAGCCGGGCCGGGCGCGGATTCGCTTGGCGCTCAGCGCCCGGCACCAGCACAGCGACCTCGACATGCTGATCGAACTGCTACGGCGGTGGCGCGATGGCCGGCGTTGACGTGGTGGCCCAACACGGGTGGGGCTTTGGCGCTTGGTGCTGGGACCGCTGGCGCGACGCCTTGCCCGCCGGCTTTGCCCTGCACTGCCCAGATCGAGGGTATTTTGGCCCAGCCGTGGCGGTCGCGGCCCGGCCGCGCATCGTCTTGGCGCACTCCCTTGGCTTGCACTTGTTGTCATCGCAGCTGTGTGCGACGGCCGAATTGATCGTGGTCATCAGCGGATTTCGCAGCTTTCACGCCTCGTGCGCCCGCCAGGCCCGGCGCTCGCGCCGCACAGTAGAGCAAATGCTCGTGCGCTTGGAGCGCGAACCAGCGGCCTTGTTGGCCGATTTTTTACGCCCGTTGTGGCGCACCGCCAGACAGGTGCTGGCCTAGGGCCGTTGACGTGGGCGGCCTGCGCCGCGATTTGCAACTGTTGCAAGAGAGTGCGCTGGAACTATCCGCGATTCCGGTCGCCGCACAGGTGCTCATTTTGCACGGCAGCCGCGACCGGGTGGTGCCCGTGGAGCGGGCCGAGGAGCTGGGCGAGATGCTGCCCAACAGCGCGCTGGCCATCGTCGCCGAGGCAGGCCACGCCCTGCCCCTGACGCATCCCTATGCGTGTTGGGAGCGGGTTGAACGGGCTTGGCGCGGGATGCGGCCTGTATGACGGAAGCGAGTTTCAAAGCGCGCGTCGTCGAGAATTTTTCCCGCAGCGCCTCAACGTACGACCGCCACGCCGAGGCGCAGTGCGCTAGTGCCGCCACTTTGGCCCAATGCGCGGCCGAGTGCGCCGGAAATTTAGTAGAAGGCCCGGTGCTCGAAATCGGGTGCGGCACGGGCTTTTTGAGCGCGTCCTTGGCCGCGCTCTTCCCCGAGCGGCGTTTGGAGTTGACCGACCTTGCGCCGGCCATGGTCGCGCATTGTCGGCAAAAAATGGCCGCCGAGGCCGCCCATCCACACATCTGCTACCGGGTCTTGGACGGGGAGCAGCTAGCAAGCGCGGGATGCTACGCCTTGATCTGCGCCAGCTTTGTGGTTCACTGGTTCGCCGATTTGCGCGCCGGGCTACAGCAGCTACTGGCCGCGCTCAAACCCGGCGGGCAATTGCTCTGCTCCTATCCGGGGGCGGGTTCATACGCCGAATGGCAGCGCCAATGTGTGCGCCAAGGCGTCCCCTACAGCGCCAATGCCTTGCCCGACTTAGCGTCCGTGGCCCGCGCATTCGCCGCCCAGCCGGTCGCAGTGCGCCAATGGGAACAGGTGCTCGCGCTGCGCTTTCCAACCGCGTGCGCCTTTTTGCGCCACCTCAAGCGCACGGGTGCCCACACGCCGACGCGGCTTTTTGCCCTCGGCCCAGCGCAATTGCGCCGGCTCTTGCGCGGCTGGGACCGCGACTGCCCCAACGGCGTGGAGATTACATGCGTTGTTCATTACTTAGTTGTCGAGAAAGCGGGAGGCCGTGGCGGCTGAACTTCCCTCGCGCTTGTTTGTCACCGGTACGGATACGGGCGTTGGCAAGTCCTATGTCGCGGCCCTGCTGGCCGCCGGGCTGGAGGCTGCCTATTGGAAGCCCGTGCAAAGCGGGGCCGATGCAGACGCCGATTGGGTGCGGCGCGTCGCCGGCCTGCCGGCCGAGCGCGTCCTGCCGGAGACCTACCGCTTGTGCGCACCCCTGTCGCCGCACGAGGCGGCCCGACGCGAGGGGGTGCAGATCGAGATGAGCCGCTTCGCGCTGCCCCAGCGGAAGCGCTTGATCGTCGAAGGGGCCGGCGGGGTTATGGTCCCGCTCAACGGCCGGCACCTGATGGTCGATCTGATGGTTGCTCTGGCCCTGCCGGTGCTGGTAGTGGCGCGCAGCGAATTGGGCACCATCAATCACACCCTATTGACGCTGGACCAATTGCGCCGCCGCGATTGCCCGCTCTTGGGCGTAGTGGTCAATGGCCCCCCCAACCCAGCCAACTGCCGAGCTATTGCCCACTACGGGGAGGTGCCGGTGCTGGCCGCAATCGACCGCCGGGTAGAGCTGTCGCCGGCCAAGGTCCGGGCACTCTTTGCCCGCTATTTTGGCGGCCGTGGCTGAGCGCGTTGCTTCCCACGTGTGGTCGCCTTTTACCCAAATGAAGGCGACGCGGGCGGTGCAGCAGGTGCGCGCGGGGTCGCGGGGCCGTGCTGGAGCTGGAGGATGGGCGGCAGATACTCGACTGCATTTCGAGCTGGTGGGTGACCTTGCACGGCCACGGCCAGCCCGAAATCGCCGCGGCCTTGGCCGAGCAGGCCAAAGAGCTGGAACAGGTAATAGCGGCCGGGTTTACCCATCGCCCGGCCGAAGAGCTGGCCCGGCGGCTGGTGGAGGCCTTGCCGGCGCCGCTAAAGTGGGTGTTCTACTCGGACGACGGCTCAACGGCCGTGGAAGTGGCGCTCAAGCTGGCCTATCAGTTTTGGCGCAACAAGGGCGAGTGCAATCGCACGCGCTTTCTGCGCTTGGAAGGGGCCTATCACGGCGATACGTTCGGGGCGATGTCGGTGGGGGAACGCTCGCTTTTTACGCGCCCTTTTGCCGACTTGCTCTTTCCGACCGACGCCGTGCCCTTTCCGGCCACTTGGGAGGGCGATGGGGAGGTAGAGGCCAAAGAGGGCGGCGGGCACTTGCGCGACTGGAGGAACTGTTGGCACGCCGTCCTGGCCAGTACGCGGCCATGATACTCGAGCCGCTGGTGCAGGGCGCTGGGGGCATGCGAATGTGCCGCCCGCACTTTCTCGCGGCCGTGCAGGCGCTTTTGCGCCAATGCGACGTGTTGGCCATCTACGACGAGGTTGCTGACCGGGTTTGGGCGCACTGGGGCGCTCTTCGCCTGTGAGAAAGCCGCGACCCAACCCGATATCATCTGCTTGGCCAAGGGACTGACCGGCGGCTTTTTGCCCATGGCAGCCACTGTTTGCAGCGAGCGGGTTTTCTCGGCCTTCTATTGCGACGACCCGGCTAAAGCCTTCTATCACGGGCACTCCTATACGGCCAATCCTCTGGGTGTGCGCGGCTGCGCTGGCTTCGCTGGATCTGCTCGCTGACAAGCCCTTCCGCCGCCTAGCGGCTTGGCAGCGCGAGGGAAGCGGTGCGCCTGCGCGGGCACCAGCGACTCCGGCGGGTGCGAGTGTGCGGTACGATTGTGGCGGCGGACGTGGTAGCCGAGGGCGAGGTGGGGCCGCTGCTGAGGGAGCGATTTTTGGCGCGGGGATTCATGCTGCGGCCGCTGGGCAATAGCGTGTACGTGCTGCCGCCCTACTGCATTGAGCGGCCTCAGCTAGCCTCGATCTACGACTGCTTCTGCGAGCTGATCGACGCGCTCTGAAGCCCCTTGCGGCGGCCGCGCTTCTAGGTCGAGCAGGTCGAAGAGGGCTTGGTCGGCGTCGGTGCCGGGGTGGGGGGGTAGTCAACAGGCGGTCGCCCGAGAAGATGGAATTGGCCCCGGCCAAAAAGCACAGAGCTTGTTCGGCCACCGAGAGCTGATCGCGGCCAGCCGAGAGGCGCACCATAGCCGAGGGAAAGAGGATGCGGGCGCAGGCGATCATGCGGACGAGCTCCCACGCGGTCGCCTTTTCGCGGTCGCCGAGCGGTGTGCCGGCGATGGGTACTAGGGCGTTGACCGGTATGGATTCCGGCGGCGTTGGTAGCTGTAAGAGCGCGCAGAGCAGGTCGATCCGGTCTTCGTCGCTTTCGCCCATGCCCAAGATGCCGCCGCAGCAGACCGAAATCCCGGCGCGGCCGACGTGGCCTAGGGTTTCGAGGCGGTCGCGATAGGTGCGGGTGGTGACGATTTCGGGGTAGTAGTTTTCCCCGCTGTCCAAGTTGTGGTTGTACGCGTGGAGGCCGGCTTCCCGCAGTCGGCGGGCTTGGTCGGCGTTGAGCATGCCCAAGGTGCAGCAGACTTCCATGCCGGTGGCGGCGACCGCGCGCACCATGTCCAACACGCGGTCGAACTCCGCGCCATCGCGGACTTGGCGCCAAGCCGCGCCCATGCAGAAGCGCGTGCTGCCGGCGGCCGCGGCGCACTCGGCGGCCTCTCGCACGGCGGCTAGCGACAGCAGGTCTTGGCGTTCGAGACCCGTATCGAAGTGGGCCGACTGCGAGCAATAGCTGCAATTTTCAGGACAGCCGCCGGTCTTGATCGAAAGCAGGGTGCAGACCTGTACTTGCCGCGGATCGTGGTGCGCACGATGAACGGTCGCGGCGCGGTACGCGAGGTCGAGTATGGGGCTTTTGTAGAGGGCGGCGATTTCCTCGCGCGTTGCGGGCGCATTCAGGCTCATAAGTCCTCGATCGGTTTGGTGGATGAGCGTCTAAAATCCGAGGTTTCGCCCGGCTTGGCAAGTTCGGCCGGAACGCGACTGCCGCGCAAATGGCTTGCTCCATCGCGCTCATTGGCTTTTATTTTGAGGCTGTTTGCGGGAGGTGAACGGATGTCTGGCCGATTGCAAGGCACTAAAGACTTTCGGCAGCGAATCAGGGCCCTGTTTTTCTCGACAGGTGGGGCTGGCTTAAACAGGGGCGTTTACTTTTGAAAGGGGTCGCGCAGTACGCATAATGGCCAGTAGTAAAATTGTAGTCAAAAAAGGGTTGAACTTGCCCATTGCTGGTGCGCCCACGCAAGTGATTGAAGACGGTCCGGCCATTGGCAGGTGGCCGTCTTGGGGCCGGACTCCATTGACCTGCGGCCGACGATGGCCATAAGCGAGGGCGATTCGGTCAAAAAGGGCCAGTTGCTCTTCGAGGATAAGAGGATCTCAGGCGTGCGCTATACGGCACCGGCGAGCGGCAAAGTGATCGCGGTCCATCGCGGTGCCAAACGCGTGTTGCTCTCGGTCGTCATCGAGGTTGCCGAGGGCGAGGAAGAGCGCTTTGCGCAGCACACGCGCACGGCACCCGACCAGCTAAGCCGCCAGCAGGTGCGCGAAACCTTGGTGGCGTCCGGTCTGTGGGCCGCACTGCGTACGCGACCCTACAGCAAGGTGCCCCGCGCCGGCTAGTGCGCCGCACTCGATTTTCGTCACCGCGATGGACACTAATCCCCCTCGCGGCTGATCCCCAAGTCGTGCTCCGCGGGCGCGAAGACGACTTCGCACGGGGCCTGACCATCCTAAGCAAACTCACCGATGGGCCGGTCTATGTGTGCAAGGCATCCGGTGCGAGTATCCCGGCCGACGGTGCCGAGGTCGTCGAATTTGCCGGCCCGCATCCCGCGGGGTTGCCCGGCACTCACATCCACTTTCTCGATCCGGTCGGGCCGGCCAAGACCGTCTGGTACATTGGCTACCAAGACGTGGTGGCCTGCGGCAAGCTCTTTGCCACCGGCTCGTTGTGGACCGAGCGCGTCGTGGCCTTGGGAGGCCCCCAAGTGGAACAGCCGCGCCTGTTGCGCACCCGCCAAGGGGCCTGCCTGAGCGAGCTGACCGGCGGGCCAGCTCAAGCCGGGCGAGAATCGGGTCATTGCCGGGTCGGTGTTGGCGGGGCGGGTCGCGTCCGGCCCCTTGGACTTCCTCGGCCGCTACCACGCGCAGGTCTCGGTGCTGGCCGAGGGCCGAGAGCGCGAGTTTCTGGGGTGGGCAGAAACCGGGCGTCGATAAGTTTTCCATCAAGAATGTCTTTGCCTCCAAGCTGCTGCCCAGCCGGATTTTCGACTTTACTACCTCGACCGAGGGCAGCGACCGAGCCATGGTGCCGATCGGCTCGTACGAGCAGGTGATGCCGTTGGACATCCTCGCAACCTTTCTGCTCCGCGCCCTCATCGTAGAGGATACGGACCGCGCCCAAGCTCTCGGCTGTCTGGAGCTGGACGAGGAGGACTTGGGGCTGTGTACTTTCGCGTGCCCCGGCAAGTACGAATACGGACCCATCCTGCGGCAAAATTTGGCGCGAATTGAAAGAGAAGGATAGGCGCATTCAATGAAGGTTTTGCGAGATCTGCTCGACCAAGCCGAGCCTCTTTTCCACAAGGGGGGGCGGCTGGAAAAGTTCTACGCTCTATACGAGGCAGCCGATACATTTTTATATACGCCCGGTCGCGTCACTGAGGGGCCGACGCACGTGCGCGATGGCATTGACCTCAAGCGCACCATGATCACGGTCGTCGTCGCGCTTGTGCCCTGTATCTTCATGGCTATGTGGAACACTGGCTATCAGGTCAATCTGGCCATGCAGCAGATGGAGGCCACCACGACGGGCGAATGGCGCGGGATCATCATCGACATCCTCGGCATCGGCTACAATCCCGACAGCGCACTGGCCAACGTATTCCACGGCTTTCTCTATTTTTTTCCGGTCTTTTTGGTGTGCAATATGGTGGGCGGTCTGTGGGAGGGGCTTTTCGCGATGGTTCGCAAGCACGAGATCAACGAGGGCTTCTTGGTCACGGGCATGCTCTTTCCCTTGACCCTGCCGCCGACGATCCCACTGTGGCAGGTGGCCATCGGCATCAGTTTCGGGGTGGTGCTGGGCAAAGAGGTCTTCGGCGGCACCGGCAAGAATTTCCTCAATCCAGCGCTGACCGGGCGGGCCTTCCTCTATTTTGCGTATCCCGCCGAGATCACCGGCGACGCGATCTGGGTCGCGGCCGACGGCTTTACGCATGCTACTCCATTGGGGGCGGCTGCGGCCGACGGCATGGCGGCCTTTACCGGCTCGGTGACTTGGACGCAGGCCTTCTTGGGCGCGATCCCCGGGTCCATGGGCGAAACATCGACCCTCGCCTGCCTGATCGGCGCAGCCATCCTCATCGCGACTCGGGTCGGCTCTTGGCAAATCATCGCCAGCATGACGGTGGCTACGGTCGTCTGCGCTGAGTTGCTGTACGCGATTGGCAGCGATACCAACCCGATGTTCGAGATGGACGCGAGCTGGCATTTGGTGCTGGGCGGATATGCCTTTGGCTGCGTCTATATGGCGACCGACCCGGTGTCGGCGTCCATGACCCCGGCCGGCCGTTGGGTGTACGGGGCGCTCATAGGCTTTATGACCGTGCTGATCCGCGTGATCAACCCGGCCTTTCCCGAGGGCGTAATGCTGGCGATTCTCTTTGGCAATGTCTTCGCTCCCGCAATCGATCACGTGGTAATACAAGCCAACATTAAGCGCCGGCTGGCCCGCACCGCTGTCAGCTCTTAGGAGAGATAGACAAAGTGGCTAACGATTCAGTAGGTAGAACATTCGGCGTAGCGCTCGGCGTTTGCCTCGTCTGCTCGGTGCTGGTATCGGCGGCGGCCGTGTCGCTGCGGCCGACCCAGGCGATCAACAAGACGCTCGACAAGAAGCGCAATATCCTAATGGCTGCCGGCCTGCTCAAATCCGGCGAGGTCGCAGGCGGCGAGCGCGTCGAGGAGTTGTACCATAATATAAATCCCCGCGTCGTCGATTTGGCGACCGGGGAATACGTCGATGGAGTGGACCCTATCGCCTACGACCAGCGGCGGGCGGCCAAAGACCCGGCGCAGAGCGAGGTAGTTCCGGCCGATGTGGATATCGCCAACGTCAAGCGCCGCGCCCTCCATGCCTCGGTGTACCTCGTTTCGCAGAAGGGCAAGATCAAAAAGGTCATCCTGCCCGTCCACGGCTTAGGGCTGTGGTCAACGCTCTATGGATTCGTGGCCCTCGATGCCAAGGATCTCAATACTATCCGCGGGCTAGTGTACTACGAGCACGCCGAGACTCCGGGTTTGGGGGGCGAGGTCGATAACCCGAGCTGGAAGGCCCTGTGGGACGGCAAAAAGGCCTTCGACGAAAGCGGCGCAGTGCGCATCGAGGTGATCCGGGGCAAGGTCGTTCAGGGACGGCCCGAAGCCCAGTATCAGGTTGATGGGCTGTCGGGTGCCACCATTACCTCGCGCGGCGTCCGGGACATGCTGCGCTACTGGCTGGGTGCAGAAGCCTTTGGGCCGTACTTGGCCAAGCTCAAAGAACGAGGAGTTAGTTAAATGGCTGACAAACCAAGAGACGTCCTCTTCAGGCCGCTCTTTGACTCTAATCCCATTGCCTTGCTGAGCCTCGGTGTATGCTCGGCGCTGGCGGTGACGACCAAGTTGGAGACCACCGTCACCATGTGCCTTGGCGGTCATTTTCGTGCTCTGCTGCTCCAACGTGGCCGTCAGCCTGATTCGCAACTTCATCCCGGCCAATATCCGCATTATCGTGGAGATGACGATCATCGCCTCGCTGGTGATTATCGTCGATCAGTTTCTGCGCGCCTATGCCTTTGAGATCAGCAAGCAGCTTTCGGTCTTCGTCGGGCTGATCATCACCAACTGCATCATCATGGGGCGGGCCGAGGCTTTCGCCTTGCAGAACGGCCCCTAGGCTGAGCTTCCTCGACGGCTTGGGCAAACGCCTTGGGCTACAGCGTCATCCTGATGGTCGTCGGCGTGTTGCGCGAGCTATTTGGGTCGGGTTCGCTCTTGGGGGTGCAGATGTTCGCCTTGGCTGCCGAGGGGGGTTGGTACGCGCCCAACGGCCTGATGCTCTTGCCGCCGAGTGCGTTCTTCATAATTGGCTTGTTTATATGGGTGCTTAGAACTTGGAAGAGCGAGCAAGTCGACAAGGAGTAACCGAACATGGTCGAAGCCTATCTGAGCATATTTATGAAGTCCGTGTTCGTCGAGAACATGGCACTGGCCTTCTTTTTGGGGATGTGTACTTTTTTAGCTGTCTCCAAGGAGGTGCAGACGGCCTTCGGGCTTGGGATCGCCGTAATCGTGGTACAGACGGTTACCGTCCCGGCCAACAACCTAATCTACCAGTACCTGCTCAAGGAAGACGCCTTGGCGTGGGCGGGCTTGAGTGGGGTAGATCTGACCTTTGTAGGGCTGATTAGCTACATCGGCATCATCGCCGCCATGGTGCAGATCCTCGAGATGTTTCTCGACAAGTTCGTGCCGGCCCTCTACAATGCGCTGGGCATCTTCCTGCCCTTGATTACCGTCAATTGCGCGATTTTAGGCGGTTCGCTGTTCATGGTCGAGCGCGACTACAACTTCGGCGAGAGCGTGGTTTTCGGCTTTGGCTCGGGTTTTGGCTGGGCGCTGGCCATTGTCGCGCTGGCCGGCATCCGCGAGAAGATGAAGTACAGCGACGTGCCCCCAGGGCTGCGCGGCCTCGGGATCACCTTCATCACAGTGGGCCTGATGTCTTTGGCCTTTATGTCCTTTTCCGGTATTCAGCTCTAAAAGAAAAGAGCGTTTTATGACTGAAGTCATTTCCGGCGTCGGCATGTTCACGGGCGTGGTGCTGGCCCTAGTGGCCATCATCTTGATCGCGCGCTCCCGGCTGGTGCCCAGCGGCAACGTGCGGATCCTCATCAACGACGATGAGAGCAAGGCCCTCTCCGTTCCAGCCGGAGGCAAGCTGCTCAACGTGCTGGCCGACAACAAGGTTTTCGTGTCTTCGGCCTGCGGCGGCGGCGGCACCTGCGCCCAGTGCAAGGTCAACATCTACGAGGGCGGCGGCGATATCTTGCAGACCGAGACCAGCCACATTACCAAGCGCGAGGAGCGCGAGGGCGTGCGGCTCTCCTGCCAAGTCAACGTCAAGCAGGACATGAAGATCGAAGTGCCGCCCGAAGTGTTCTCGGTCAAGAAGTGGGAGTGCGAAGTCGTATCCAACGACAACGTGGCAACCTTTATAAAGGAATTTATCGTCAAGCTCCCCGAGGGCGAAACGC